>CBDBBY010000001.1:0-2725000 GCA_965203215.1 Paracoccaceae bacterium
GACGGCAGGAAAATTTCGCGGATCGCGTTTTCGAGCGGATCGCGGGTGGGCGTGTCCCTCGGCGGCTACTGGGAGTTCCAACATTCCGATCCCTACGACCGATCCTCGAGCGAGCAATCCGGTTCCGAATTCATCAACACGCCGGTTCCCGGCGAGGTGAAATCGGTTCGGGTCGCGAAAGGCGACCGCGTGGAAGCAGGCGCCGAAATCTGCGTCGTTGAGTCGATGAAGATGGAGCACACGATCGCCGCTTCGCGCGACGGCAAGATCGCGGAGGTTTATTTGAAGGCCGGCGACAGCATTTCGGACGGCGCGCCTGTCGTGCGGTTCGAGGAGTGATCGAGGTCGCGCACCGTCGCGAATGCCGTTGGAAAACCAATCCGATTGGAACGAACTGAGGGGGATGGCATGCACGTAATCAAAGCGAACGGCGTCGCGCTGCACTGCGCAGATCAAGGCGACCCGGGCAAACCCGCCGCAGTGTTTTCGAATTCGCTGGGAACCGACTTCAGGCTTTGGGACCGCGTGGTCGATCGATTGGTCGGCCGCCTTCGAGTCGTTCGATACGATTCGAGAGGTCATGGGCTTAGCGGATGTCCGGCAGGACCATACGCCGTAGTAGATCTTGCGAACGACGCCGCTGCGCTGATGGATGCTCTCGAATTGAAAGATGCGCTGTTCGTAGGCATTTCAATCGGAGGGCTCGTAGCGCAGCAACTTGCGCTTGCGCGCCCGGATCTAATCCGCGCGGCAGTATTGTCCAACACCGGCTCGAAAATCGGAAATCGGGAATTGTGGAATCAGCGGATTTCGGCGATCCGCGTCGGCGGAATCGAGGCAATTGCGGATCCGATAATCGAGCGATGGCTGTCTGCTTTATTCCGTCGCGACAACAAGGTCGAGACCGAGGCATGGAAAGCTATGCTGGTGCGAACCCCGGCAGCAGGGTACGTTTCCTCTTGCGAAGCTTTGAGGGACGCAGATCTGACAGAGCGCGCATCCGGAATCGATCTTCCTGCGCTTGCGATCGCAGGATCGGAGGACGGCGCGACGCCGCCCGAACTGGTAAAAGAGACAGCATCGCAGATCAATGGCGCTCGCTTTGAGCTGATCGAAGGCGTTGGTCATCTTCCATGCGTGGAAGCGCCGGAAGCCTTTGCCGATCTGGTCGTCGAGTTTGCAGCCGAAGTCGGAATTCTCTGAACCGAACTTTTCGGCGGGAAGCGCAATATTTCGTTCAAACATACATGAACGGCATTTGACGGTTCGCCCTTGATCGTGAAACGGTCTCGGGCAATGCGACGGCGAAACCGGCTGCCTGAGTTCAGACACATGCTGGATTGGACACAAAGATCACTCGGGCGGCGATTGACTAAAAGGCGCGGAGAGAGCCATCGCAACGCTGAGAAATCTTCGACCGCGAAACTCACGCGATCGAATACTGTGACCTGATCGAGCGTTTGCCGCCCTTTGACCGCGCCACCAAGCACTTGCCAGTGTTCATTGACCGGGTGTTCCGCGTCAAGCTGCTGTATATCGCCTTCGATCCGTGTTTGGACGTGTACTCGACAAAAATATCTGCGTGTTCAAAGGATGCCCATTGACGAACTTGAACGCTTAGTCTGTGCCATCCGAGACCGGCATCAGCTCGATCACACCAATGGCGGAATGGGCTGCGATATGGGGTGCCTTGTCGAACGCCTCTCACCGGTCGAATTCAGCGGCGATCGCATCCGTCAGTTCAGTCAGGCAACGGTCAAGCCCATGCGAATGTATCAGCGTCAGCATTTTCTCAACACTGACAAATGGCCCAAGCGCCTAATCGGAAGGCGTGCCTGTCATCAGTAAGTGCTTTCATATGCGGTGCAGCGTGTGGCAGTATCCATGTCCGCAACATGGGCAATCTCGCTATCCTTGTGGGCGCGGTAAACGGCGGAGAAACTGTACGGGAACCAACCTGTGACCGTTTCGTTTGCGACAAAGCGATCCAGAGCGGCATCCAGCGTTTCAGGCAGACGGATGAAGTCGCGTTCGGCAAGCTCTTCGGGCGACAAAAGCGACAGGTCTTCCTGGGTCGGGACCGGGGCCGTCAGGTCCTCTTTGATGCCTTGGCAACCCGCGTGAACGACGGCGGCGAGCGCAAGATGCGGACAGGCGGCTGCGTCGGCGGCGCGATATTCGATATTGAACTGACGCTCGATGCTGGAGGGGTCTATAGCGGTCACTGGGCAGACACGCAGGGAGGCCTCGCGGTCGCGAAAGCCCAGATTGTTGTAGGCCGCCGACCAGCGATGCGGGATCAGCCGCAAGTAGGATACAACCGAGGGCGCCGTCAGCGCTAGGATCGCGTCGAGATATTTCAGCACACCTGCAGCAAAGGCACCGGTAAGCTCAGACATGCCGCAGGGACCGTTTTCGTCGTAGGTCGCCGGGCTGCCATCGGGGTTCAGAAAGCTCATGTGAATATGGGCACCATTTCCCACGCTTGCCGGGTCTCGGATCGGCGTGAATGTCACTTCCTCGCCTTGGGCGCGGGCCACCGCGCGGGTGAGTTCCCGCAGGATAACGGCGGCATCGGCGGCACGCACACCTTCGTCCGGCCCGATTGACACCTCGAATTGGTTGGGTCCGAATTCTTTCATTATGCCTTCAGGGCTGAGCCCCGCAGCCTTGATCTGGGTCATCAGAGCTTCGCAAAGCTTGCGCTGAGCCTCAAAGCCATTGCGTCCAAAGCCTTCTCCGACCAAAGAGCTTTCGCCCTTCAATTGAAACTCGTGCTCAAAAGCTGCCAAAAGCCGCACGCCACCAAGTTTTTCCAGCCGTGTCAGCGCCGATTTCAATAAAGCGCGCGTGCAGAAATCCCACGGCTGTCCGTCCAGATCGACGATATCCCCCAGCACGAAGCGTTCAGTGTGGGTGCTCAACTCCGCTGTAACCTCGGTAGTTTCATCAGGGATCAACAAGAGATCGCCCAAGGCACCAAAGGGACTCTCGGCGATGGCATCAAAGCAGTTGATCTGCACATTGGTTGGCGTCCAGCCCACGCCTCGTTTCAATCGTTTGTCCAGATCCGAGGCGGGAAAGGCTTTGCCACGGACTTTTCCAGCCAGATCACAGGTTGCGGCAAAGATTAGATCGGTCATATTTCGCCCTCAGAATTTGTATTGCGCACGGCGTCCCAAGCCTCGATCCTGGCACGGGTCTTGTCCCAGGTCTGCTCTGCGACACGGGTTACCAAAGCTTCGGTCACAGCCAGCGCGGCGGTGTAGCTGTCCCAAACCGTGCCGGTATCAATCGGTACCGCCAAGACCTCAGCTGCGTGGCGTGTTGCAGGAGACAACCATTTGTCGGTCATCAAAACGACCAGTACCCGCTGAGCACCTGCCTGTTCGGCCAATCGTCCGAGATTTCTCTGGTAGCGGCGGAAATCAACCAGAAAGAAAACATCGCCCGGCTTCATCCGCAGCAGGTATTCCGGCCAGACCTCGGAATCCCTTGGCAGGTGGTATACCGCCTCGCGGGACTGGCGCAGGTGAAAGGATAAATGTTGCGCGATCGTGTCGCTGATCCGCCCGCCAACGGCAAAGATGCTGCGTTTGGGATCGGCCAACAACTTGCAAATGCGGTTGAACTGCCCCTCGGTCACTATCTCGCCTGCTGATTTCATCTGCAGGGCCGCCCGCACTAGGAACCCCTCCAGATACCCTCCTTGGATTCGTTGCGATGTGGCGTGGATGTCCACCGGAGATTGGTCGCCAGCGCGTATTTCTGCCAGCAACTGTTTTTGCATCTCGGAATAACCTGACAGGCCAATCTTGGTGACGAACCGCGTGATTGAAGGTGGCGAAACCTCGGCGCGCGCGGCCAGTTCTTGGATCGAGATCAGCCCCGCATAGGGATAATCCGACAGCAAGGCAGTCGCCAGTTTGCGTTCCGATTGGGTCAGCCCCGACGAGGCGGTCTCAATTCGCGTGCGTAATGTCATTTCTCAAACGTTCCTGAAAAATAAATTTCAGTCAATCAAAAAAATATTGACTCTGAATTTTTGTTTTCGATAGGGTGCTCGACATGTCATCGCTTGCCACGGATACGCTGCTAAAGTCGACTGATCCAGCGCCGGTTGAAATATTGAATCCGGACAGCAGGGCGGAGGTGTTTCTTCTTTGTGAACATGCGGGGCGGGCCATTCCGGACGCGCTTGGGACCCTCGGTGTCAGCGAAGATGTCCGAAACAGCCATCGCGGCTGGGATGTCGGCGCCGAAAGGGGTGCCCGCCGCATGGCCGATATGTTGCAGGCACCCTTGGTAATCCAACGCTATTCACGACTGGTTATTGACTGCAATCGTCCGCCGCTCGGGACAGGCTCTATTCCGATCGTGATCGATGGCGCAGACATACCCGGTAATCGCGAGGCTGATCCCGTTCAGCAGCAGTTGCGGGTGACCGAGATTTTTGAGCCATTTGATCGAGCCGTCGTCAAGACGCTGGATCTGAGTCCCCGTCGCGCGGCCTTTTCGATTCATTCCTTCACCCCGCGTATGGACGGGTATGATCGCCCTTGGCGGGCCGGGTTCCTCAGTCGGCGTGATCTGGCGACGGCGAACACCTTGATGAATCATATCGCGCGGGCACAACCGGATTTTGAACTGGCGATCAACCAGCCATATCAGATCGACCAAGAAACCGATTGGTTCATCCCGCAACATGCCGAACCTCGTGGACTGCAACATTGTTTGATCGAGATCCGCAACGATCAGATCCGCGATGATGCGGACGCCGACCTTTGGGCCGGTCTGCTGGCGAATGCGATCAGTTCCACGATGGAGATTGCCTGATGACGCGGACACGTGAAGTGCCCTTGACGCCTTCGCAAAGCGCGCTTTTGTTCATTGATGTGCAGAATTTCTCGGCACACCGGAAAGGCGCAGAGTTTATCAATCTGTCCGAGGCGGAGTTCGCTCAAAAATACGGCTGGTTCTTCGACCAGCTCAACACGCGCGTTATCCCGAACATGCAAGCCATTCAACGCGCCTGCCGCGATGCGGGGGTCGAGGTTATGTACACGACCATCGAAAGCCTCACACTCGATGGTCGCGACCGCTCGCTCGACTACAAGATCACCGGATTTCACGTGCCCAAAGGGTCTTGGGACGGTAAGGTGATCGATCAGATTGGCCCGACAAGGGACGAGATCGTTCTGCCAAAAACCTCGTCCTCGGTTTTTATATCCACCCCTATCGACTATATCCTTCGCAATCTCGGCGTGAAGCAACTCGTCCTGTCGGGGCTGATTACCGATCAATGCGTGGAAAGTGCGATCCGCGACGCATGCGATCTGGGCTATCTTGTCACGCAGGTTACTGATGCATGCCTGACTTACAGCCAGGAGCGGCACGACCATTCGCTGCGCACGATCATGGGGTATTGCCGTCAAGTAACGACGGATGAACTGGTTACCGAATTGCAAGGGGCCAGATGACCGCGCCGCTTGCAACCCAACCTGCACGCCTGACGGTGGCGAATCTGATACGGACGGGAGCGGCGCTTGCACTGTTGGCCATCGTGGTTCTGGGGCTGACGCTGATCTTCGGACGCACAGGCGAGCGGATTGCGGTGCAGATGTCCGTGAATGTCGTCGCGGTGGTCGCCCTTGCAGTCTTTTGCGGCAATACGGGGATCGTATCCTTTGGCCATGGGGCGTTCATGGCAATCGGCGCGTATCTGTCGGGCATCTTGACCATGCCCGAGGCATTGCAACGCACAGCCCTTCCAGAGCTTCCGGGCTTTCTGGTCGGGCATGAGCTGAGTCTGTGGTTCTCCTTTCCTATCGTGGCTATCGCGGGGCTGGTCTTCGCGGCCCTCTCAGGCGGCGCGATCGCGCGGCTTGCCGGGGCTTCGGCGACGATTGCTACGCTGGGGCTGTTGATCATCGTCCATAGTGCGGCCATTGGAGCGCGTGAAATCACGCGCGGCAGCCAGACATTTTTTGGTGTCCCGCGGGCGACAGACTTGACCTTGGCACTCGGGATGGCTTTGATCGCGATCATTGCGGCGCGACTGTATCGCGAGAGTCGTTGGGGTCTGTTTGCGCGGGCGGCCCGCGATGATGAGGACGCGGCCACTGCGCTCGGCATTCAGCCGCGGCGGACCCGTATGATCGCTTGGTGCGTCTCGGGCGGAATGGCCACGATTGGCGGTGCGCTTTACGGGCATATGCTGGGGGCATTTTCGCCCGCGTCATTCTATCTTGGGCTCGTCTTTGCGCAGGTGGTGATGATGATCGTCGGCGGCATGGCCTCTGTCGGCGGGGCGGTGGCGGGTACGATCGCCGTGACCCTTTTGCAGGACAGCGTACGTCAGTTCGAAGGCGGCGCAATGGTTTTTGGCATCGCCCTGCCGGAAGTCTTCGGCCTGACGACCATCGTCCTTGGTTTCGCCATTCTTCTGGTGATTTGGGCGCGCCCTCAAGGCCTTGTCGGCAGCTTTGAGCTGGGCCCCGGCGCAGATGCGCGCCCATTGCAAAGGATAACGGCGCAGACCGCTGCCGCGCCCTCGCCGGTTCGCGTGCAAAACGCGCGGCTGGTGGCCGAGGGCCTGTCGAAGAGCTTTGCCGGGGTCAAAGCAGTCACCGACGTCAGTTTTGAAGCACCCACAGGTCGCATCACCGGGCTTATCGGACCGAATGGTGCGGGTAAATCGACGCTCGTTAACCTTCTGACCCGCGCCTATCAGGCTGATGCAGGTGCTGCGCGCATGGGCGAGGTCGATCTGACCCGCGTGCCGCACCATCAGGTGCCGAAACACGGGATTTCTCGCAGCTTTCAGAACTTGCGGCTGTTCCGGGGGCTGACCGCCTTCGAGAACGTGCTCGTCGCCGCGCTTGCGGTCGGACACGACCGTCGCACCGCGTCCTCGGTCGCCATTCGCGAGCTGGAGGCCTTTGACCTTTCGAACGTGGCGGCGTTCCGCGCCGACAATTTGCCCTATGGCGCGCGCAAGCGTCTGGAGACCGCGCGGGCACTGGCGCAGGATCCAGCGATGCTGCTTCTCGACGAACCGGCCGCAGGCATGAATCCGGCCGAAACAGACGACCTTGCTGATCGCCTGATCGAAATCGGACAAACCCGCGGGATCGGCATTTTGCTGATCGACCACGACCTGAAATTCGTAAGCCGTCTGTCCGAATGGATCGTCGTCATGAACAGGGGCACCGTAATCGCCCAAGGCACACCAGAAGAGGTTCGCCAGAATCCGAACGTCATCGAGGCCTATATCGGGCGTGGTCGCGCCGCTCAAAAGTCGGCCTTGGCACCATCAGCACCAGAAACTTGAACACCAACAGAGAGGATTACCACATGAAACTCAAAGCACTACGTCATCGAGGCCTATGTCGGGCGTGGTCGCACCGCTCAAAAGGCGGCCTTGACACCATCAGCACCAGAAGCTGGAACACCAACAGAGAGGATTACCACATGAAACTCAAAGCACTTTTGTTCACTATCGCCGCGATGACCGGACTCGGCAGCGCCGCGATTGCCGATGATTACACAATTGGCGTGATGTCGGCTCAGTCCGGCTATCTCGCACCCTATGATGGTCCCGCCTACGCGGGCTTTCAGTTTTGCATTGACGAGATGAACGCCGCAGGCGGGCTGAACGGCAACACGCCTGTCAAGCTGATCGTGCGCGACACGCGGTCGGATATCGCGGAGGGCGTGAAGGTCGTACAGGAAATGATTGACGAGGGGGCGCAGTTTATCGTTGCCTCCGCCGATGCAGATCCGACCATCGCCGCGGCCCAGATCACAGCGGCTGACAGCATCCCGACGATGACCTTTGCAGGGACCGCGCCTGTGCTGACCCAAGTGGGTGCGCATGTCTTCGGAAGCTACCCCGCAGACAACCAGCAGGCCACGGTGCTTGCCGGATACGCGCGCGATCAGGGCTTTGAGAAAGTCTGGCTGGTAAAGTCGCCGGACAGCGCTTACACACTTGGCGGACCGGAATACTTTGGCGAGGTCTTCAGTGCCCTTGGCGGCGCGGTCGTCGGTGAAAGCACCTATTCGCTGAATCAGCCCGATTTTTCGGCCATTGTGACCACGATACAGCATGCCGATGATGCGCCTGACTTGATCGTCACGTGGGCGTGGGAGCCGGACTTCCCGGCCTTTATCCGTGCGTTGCGCGGAGCGGGTCTCGGCACGCAGGTTATGGGCGGCGACGTGCTTGACACGCCGACCGTGCGCGGCTTGGGCGATGTGGTGGCAGGCGTGGTCCATACCTCTGGCGGGTTCCCGGACGAAGGATCGGCCTACGCCGATTTCATCAAACGGTTCACTGCCGCGACGGGGACAGAGCCAGACAACAACTACTACGTCAACGGGTGTGACATCGCTCACATGATCGAACAGGCGGTCGCTGCCGCCGGCACCGATCCGGCTGCTGTCAGCGCCGCTATGGCGGAAATCAAGGACGGCGAGGGCATCATGTCTAACTTCACCTTCGCGGGCACCGATCGTATGCCGCTGCGCGACGTCGTGGTTGCGCGAATCACGGGGGCGGGCGAAAAAGAGTTCGTTCTGCGCGAGTCTGCCGATCCGACAATTCTGCCTCAGCCGTAAACTTGGGCAAGGTGGAAACAGCACTTGATATCAAGGGGCTTGAGATCCGCTACGGCCCGATCCGGGCCGTCCGCGGAGTGGACCTGCAAGTCCCCAAGGGCGGTGTCACTGCGCTGCTTGGGGCCAATGGAGCAGGCAAGACCACGACGGTCATGGGCATTTCCGGCACCGTGCCCGTCGCCTCGGGTGCTGTTTCCATCTTCGGCATGGATATGACCAATGCGGCACCCGACACTATCGTGCGCGCAGGTGTCGGCATCTCGCCAGAAGGGCGGCGCATCTTTGCGCATCTTTCGGTGGAGGAGAATCTGATGCTCGCGGGCTCCGTTCTAAATAAACGGATGCTGGCAAGAGAGCGTGCCGAACAGATGAAGGCGCGGTTTCCCATTCTGGCCGAGCGCCGACGCCAAATGGCCGGACTGCTCTCGGGCGGTGAGCAGCAGATGCTGGCTGTGGCGCGCGCCTTGATGAGCAGGCCAAAACTGCTCTTGATGGACGAACCATCGCTCGGTCTGGCACCACAGGTGGTGGATCAGATCTTCGAGCTGTTTGACGAACTCCGGGCTGAGGGGATTTCGATTCTTCTCGTCGAACAGAACGCGGTACTTGCATTGGATATTTGCGACCATGCTGTCGTTCTAGCCAATGGCGAGGTTGTAGCATCAGGCACACCGGACGAGCTTGCACACAACGCTGTGCTACGCGCGGCCTATCTGGCAGCGTGAGCGATGGACCTGATTTTGCAACAAGCGATCAACGCACTCAGCCTCGGCGGCATCTATGCGATGCTGGCCCTTGGGCTAGCGATTGTTTTTTCCATCGTCCGGCTGATCAATTTTGCCCACGGAGAGATCATGACCTTCGGCGGCTACGGCATCTTCTTGGCGATGAGTTTCGGGTTCCCATCCGCAGCCGCGCTTGTTGTGGGTTTGGGGGCGGCGGTCTTTATGGCCATGGCGATGGAACGCACAGCCTTTCGCGTCATGCGCGGGGCGGATGTGGTATCGCTTCTGATCACGAGTTTTGCGGTCTCTGAAATCCTGAAGGTAATGTTTCAAAACGGCATTTCCGCCCGGCCTGTCCCGATCTCTTTCCCGTCTTCCTGGTCAGGCACCTATCAGGTGGGATCGACTACCATCGGCATTGCCCCGACCATATCTATCGTCGTGACGCTACTATCTTTGGGCGGCTTAACATACATCCTGCGCCGCACAATGATCGGCATGGCGATGCGCGCCGCTGCCGAGGACATCGAGATGTTGAAGCTTTTAGGAGTGAAAGCGAACCGCGTCGTGGCCGTGGCCTTTGCCCTTTCGGGTTTGTTGGCCGGAGTGGCGGCCGTGATCTGGACTGCGCAACGCGGCTCCGTTGATCCGATGATGGGGTTCTTCCCGCTGCTCAAGGCGTTCATAGCCACGGTGCTTGGCGGCCTTGGAAGCCTCGGCGGCGCGGTTCTCGGCGGCTTCGTGATTGGTGCGGTTGAAGTGCTGTTGCAGGCTTTTCTGCCAGATGATCTCGCGCCGTACCACGATGCCTTGGTGCTGGCCTCAGTCATCGTTGCACTGCTTATTCGCCCCAACGGGCTGCTACCGGCGACGACAGCAAGCAGATCGTAGGGAATGCTTGCATACAAAGCGACAAGCCGCTCGATCCAATGGCGGTTATCGACATATTGCACCCATTGGCTCCAACTGCAGCATTGGTCAAAGCGGGCTTGATCCAGAATTCGCTGCCCAATCATGAAAGACCGATCTGGGATCGGCGGTCGTCCGTCGCGCCCGTGCTTCGGTCGCCGGTGCATTCCACGCAAACTCGCACCGAGGCGCAAGCGGACCGACTCCGCAAGCCAGCGGATGCCGTGGCTCGGTTGATTGAGAGTGCGACTAAAAAGGCTTCGCGGGTCGGCTGGGCTTGGTTTCGACCATTTTGCAGGCGGCAGGCTTGTTTGGGTTTCGATGGCCTCGAAGGGACGATATGCGACCAAGCGGTTTGACTTGGCTGAAGAGCCAGCGCCTCAACCGCCGCCGAAATGCGGACGGCGAAAGTAGGAGACCGCTTCAAAGGTCAGATTTGGCTTTTCATCTTACTCCGATGACGGGGATCATTGCTTCATATTGACAGCAAATCACTTCGATCAAAGCTTACACAAGCCATTTGGGCAATGCGGTTCCCAAGCGTACAGAGGATCCAAATGCGTTCGCTGTTTCAGCGGTCATCGGGAGAACATGATCGGCGACATCGCGAAAATTCACGCAGGAACCACGTTCAGATTGGACAATCGTATTGTTCAAGTCTGGCAAATAGTTCAGATGAATCTCATCGCAGCCGATTCGTCGGCATTCTGCAACTGAATCGAAAGGTGCGCCAAGATGCTCGCTGCCGTCTGCAGGAATTTCTCCGAACCGCTGGTGATTGAAGAAGTTCGTTTGCGTCCGCCCGAGGCCGGCGAGGTGGAAGTTGAAATCTCTGCCTGCGCGATATGCCACTCCGACATTCATTACATTGAAGGAGCATGGGGCGGGCCGCTTCCGGCCGTCTACGGTCATGAAGCCGTCGGAAGAATTCGCGCGACGGGTGCAGGCGTCGAAAGGTTCAGGAACGGAGACACGGTTCTGGTCACTCTGCTTCGCTCCTGCGGTTCGTGCGGGAATTGCCATTCCGGCCGACCTTCGCGTTGCGGGACGGAGACCGATACGTTGGCGGGTCCTTTGAGCTTGCCGGACGGCGCCCCCTTGAGCCAAGGACTGCGCACCGGGGCATTCGCCGAACGCGTCGTAGTGCACCAGTCGCAGATAGTCGGCATCCCGGACTCAATTCCTGCGTCATCGGCCTGCTTGCTTTCGTGCGGCGTCATCACGGGCGTCGGGTCGGCAGTCAACACGGCCAGGATCGAGCCGGGCTCAAGCGTTTGCGTGATCGGCGTCGGCGGCGTCGGGTTGAACGCGGTTCAAGGCGCGCGGCTCTGCGGCGCATCCCGCATAATCGCAGCTGATTTGTCGGACGAAAAACTTGCGGGCGCTAGAGAATTCGGCGCGACCCATACTGTTTCGGCCGGCTCGGAAAAGCCGCACAGGCAGATCAAGGAGCTTACGGGCGGTCGAGGAGTCGATTATGCGATAGTCGCTGTCGGATCGGCGCAAGCCTATGAATTGGGGCTGAGAGCGCTCGCGCGAGGCGGAATTCTGGTCATGGTCGGAATGCCGTCCACAGGATCGAAACTCTCGTTCGAGCCGCTCAACGTTGCGTACATGAGCCAAGGATTGCTTGGGTCCTACATGGGCGACACCACGCTTGAACGGGATATTCCCTATCTGCTCGAATACTACCGGCAGGGGAGTCTGAAACTCGACGAGCTGGTCACTAGGGAGTATCCGTTCAGCGCGATAAACGAGGCCATAAGCGATACCGTCGCCGGGAACGCGCGCCGCAATGTAGTCGTGTTCTGAATCGGACGTACCCATGCGACTGAGCGACCTCGAAATTTTCGTCGTCGAGCCGCCGAGCGGTTGCTGGGGCGGGCGCTACTGGACGATTGTCAAGGTCTCCGCGAACGACGGAACCGTCGGATACGGGGAAGTTTACGCCGCGAGCGTCGGTCCGGAGGCGATGGCTGCGGTTGTCCGCGACGTCTTCGAACGGCACATGCTGGGAGAGAATCCAGAGAATATCGAGTTGATGTTCCGCAGGGCGTATTCGTCGGGATTCTCTCAGCGTCCCGACCCGACGGTGATGGGGGCGTTTTCAGGATTGGAAATCGCATGCTGGGACATAATCGGGAAAGCGCGCGACAGGCCGGTCCACGCGCTGCTCGGAGGGCTGGTCAATCCCCGATTGCGATCCTATTCATACCTTTATCCGAAGCCGGACCAGAACGCGGAGACATTCTGGAGCGATCCCGCAGCGGCAGCCGAATGTGCTGCAGAAATGGTCGACGACGGATTTACCGCGGTGAAATTCGACCCTGCCGGCCCCTATACGATTCGCGGAGGCCACCAGCCGTCCATGACCGATATCGAGCGGTCGGCCGACTTCTGCAGAATGATCCGCGAGGCCGTGGGCTCGCGCGCGGACATTCTATTCGGAACGCACGGGCAGTTCAGTTCGGGCGGCGCCATTCGATTGGCCAGACGGATAGAAGCGTACGATCCGCTCTGGTTCGAAGAGCCTGTCCCGCCGGACAACATCGGCGATATGGCCGCGGTTGCGCGGGCGGTCAGAATTCCGGTCGCGACGGGCGAGCGACTTACCACGAAATCCGAATTCGGCGCGGTGCTGAGGCACGGCGCGGCAGCGATTCTTCAACCTGCGACAGGTCGGGCGGGCGGCATTCTGGAAACCAAGAAAATCGCTGGAATGGCGGAGGCGTTCAATGCTCAAGTCGCGCCGCATCTGTATGCTGGACCGGTCGAATGGGCTGCCAACATTCAGTTGGCGGCGACGCTTCCCAATGCGCTCATCGTCGAGACGATCCAAACAGGCGGCGAATTCCATTTGAAACTCACGGGCAATACGATCAGCTGGGAAAACGGTTACATCGTTCCGCCGAGCGGGCCTGGATTGGGGATAGAATTCGACGAAAATCTGGCACGGGAGCATCCTTATTGGGGGACGCGACTGCATCTCGAAATGCAAGAAAAACCCGTAGATTAGTGTCCGCAAGAAAACCCCTCAATTCTTTGAATCAATTGACTGAATCTTCGGATTTCGCTTGCAAGGAGTCTCCGGATTTTGTATGATTCCCGATGATTTCCGCCCCGCGGGCGGGTTTCGGACGAATCTTCGGAGAATTTTGCATGCGGACGGTCATCGAATTGCGTCGCCCGCTGGGGTCGATCCCCATCGAGGACATCAAGCTGAACGCGAAGTCGCGGGACGACACCCCGGTGCTTTTGATCGGCGTTCAGGCGGTCTACAGGGACGAGGCGCTGCGGAACGAGCTGTTCGCGCTTCTGGAAAAGCACATTCTTCCGGACCGCCGCCGCGACACCGGCCGGCCGGGGATGGATCTCTGGGCGGTCCTGGTGATGGGCGTTTTGAAGCAGGGCCTTCGCTGCGACTACGACCGGCTCCAGGATCTTGTGAACGCGCATGCGAAGATCCGGCAGATGCTCGGCCATAGCAATCTGGACGAGAGCGAGTATGAGATTCAGAACATCCGCGACAACGTCGAGCTGATGACGCCGGAGCTTCTGCGGGAAGTGGGCCGATTGATCGCCCGGGCGGACGCGAAGCTTTCAAGAAAAAAGTCTGGCGCGGCGTTGGTCGGGCGCTGCGGCTCGTTCGTGGTGGAGACGGACGTCCACCATCCGACCGACTTCAACCTTCTGCGGGATTCGATCCGCTGCCTGCTTCGGGAGACGGCGCGGGCCTGCGGCGGCGCCGGCGTGCCCGGATGGCGGCAGTGGAAGCACTGCCGGCGCACTTTCGAAACGCTGTATCGTCGCGTGAGCAAATCGGAGAAGTGGCGGTCCCGGCCGGACGACGTCCGGGCCTATCTGTCCGCCTCGCGCAGGATCGCGGACAGGGCGCAGGCTTCGCTCGCGACGCTGCGGGCCGGCGGAACCTGCCCCGGCTCGGCTCTGGACGAGATCGACCGCCTTCTTGGCCACGCAAGGCGGTTCGCCGACCAGATCGACCGCCGCGTGCTGCGGGGGGACAAGATTCCGCACGGCGAGAAGGTGTTCTCGATCTTCGAGGAGCACACCCGGTGGATCGCCAAGGGCAAGGCCGGCAAGAAGGTCGAGCTCGGCGTTCCGGTCTGCGTCGTCGAGGACGGGAACGGGTTCGTGCTCGACCACGAGATCATGTGGAAAGGCGGCGACACCGACGTCGCGGTGCCGCTGGTCAAGCGCTGCCTGAAGGCGTTCCCGAACCTGCGGGGATGCAGCTTCGACCGGGGCTTCCACAGTCCGGCGAACCGAAAGACGCTGGACGATCTGCTGGAATTGAATGCTTTGCCGAAGAAAGGCGGGAAATCGGCGGCCGAGCGGGAGCGCGAGGCGGAACCGGCCTTCGCGGCGGCGCGCAGGAAGCATTCCGGGGTGGAGTCGACGATCAACAATCTGGAGCATCGCGGGTTGGACAAGGTCCGGCTGCGCGGCGCGGACGGGTTCGAATTGGCGGTCGGCCTCTCGGTCGTCGCCCTCAACATCCATCGGCTCGGACTGAACCTGCGCGAAACGGAGCGCAAGCGGATGCGGCGACGACGACGAAAATATGCCGCCTGAGCGGCGCTTCCCTCGGAAACCGGACGGCCGCGAGGCGGCAATCGGCGGAGTCTGCGCCGATGCTGCGGAAAACCGAGGCTGAAGCGGAACCGGCGGCCTCCGGAGCCGGAAACGGCCTCCTGCCCGCTGTCAATGCCCGCGACCGGACCCCTGAACTACGACCGGCCCTTGATGGCACGCCCTGAATCAGTAGGTTCTCTGCCAGACATTAGATTACTGATTCGGCGGAGCGACGCCAAAGTTGTGTCGCAGTGGCGCGCATCGCTCCAAGTTTGAAATCCCTTGCTTCGCAACGGCATATCCGCGCCGGCTTCAGATCCGCTGGTGCCTGAACATCTTGGATGGGTCGATTTGCCTTGATTCGTCGCCGAGTCGGCAAAATTGCTTCTTGCGTACAGCTGATCGTATTCCCGAAAGCAGCCGTTGGCGAAACTTGAATCTTTCGAGCCAAAGGCGCATTAGCCCGTGGCTTGCCGGTCGAAGCGGAGTTCCTCGCAAAATGAATAAGCGTCTGCCGCTGTTCTTCATTCTCTGCACCGTCGCCATAGACGCAATCGGGATCGGGATCATCGTTCCGGTGATGCCCGACCTATTGATCGAGGTTGGCGGGGGCACGCTGGGCGAAGCCGCAGTATGGGGCGGGATACTCGCGACTGCCTTCGCGGTCATGCAGTTCTTGTGCGGTCCGACAGTCGGCAACCTGTCCGATCGATTCGGCCGCCGCCCGGTGCTCCTTTTGGCTCTTCTGCTCATGTCGCTCGACTACCTGCTGATGGGAGTCGCGAACGCGATGTGGATACTTTTCGTAGGCCGGATAATCGGAGGGATCACGGCCTCGACGCCGGCGACCGCGGCGGCATTCATTTCGGACATTTCGAAACCTTCGGAGAAGGCGCAGAACTTCGGGTTGATAGGCGCCGCATTCGGTGTTGGATTCATACTTGGTCCGTTGTTCGGCGCGGTTTTCGCGGAATTCGGGACGCGCGCGCCGTTTTATGCTGCGGCCGCGATTTCATTCGCGAACATGCTGCTCGGCTACTTCGTCCTGCCTGAAACGGTGACAGACAAGATACGGCGGAAATTCGAGTGGAAACGCGCCAACCCGCTGGGCGCATTGATTCAGATGGGCAAGCTCCCCGGCTTGAAAAACCTCTTGGTCGTGCTCCTGTTTCTTCAGATCGCAGGATCCGTTTACCCTGCGGTATGGTCGTTTTACGGGGTGGAGGCATTCGGGTGGGAGCCTCGCATGATCGGCGTGTCGCTCGCCGCTTATGGCATCGCCATCGCCTTCGTGCAGGGTTGGCTCATCCGGCGCGTGCTTCGCTATCTGACCGAATGGCAAACTGTCGTTCTAGGCCTGTTTTTTGAAATCGTGGGTTTTCTTGGGTTCGGCTTCGCCAACGAGACTTGGATGGCATTCACCATGATATTCATTTCCGCACTTAGCGGAATTGCGCTTCCCGCGTTGCAGAGCATCGCGGCCCGAACGGCCTTCGACAATCAGCAGGGCGAGCTTCAGGGGGTCTGGTCGAGCGTAACCTCTCTGGGTTTCATAATTTCGCCGATATTGATGACGCAGACATTCTACTATTTCACCGGACCCGATGCGCCTGCGCATCTGCCGGGGTCGCCGTTCTTGGTGGCGATGCTTTTGGCGATGTTGGCATTGGCGCTGTTCGTCGTTTATGCGCGCAAGGAGACTTCCTCCCTTTGACCATTGGATTCATTCAAACATTTGGCGTCGTTGGCAAGCCTCGGCTGGAGCTGTTCTCGCTTGCTCTGAACCGCGGACTATCCTGAGTCCGCGAGTTCTTTCGCGCATCCGCCGGGCCTGAATTTCTTCAGGATGGCGCAGACCATCTCCAGAACTCGTCCCGGATTCGCAGTCGGTCGCTGCCTTGGAATGCTCGGGCGGCAATCGCGAGACGAAGATTTTGCATTTCCGCTCGCCCAGTCGGAAGCGACGACACGGATTGACCACATTTCCGCGGCCCAACCCCAAAAGAATCGTATACGAAAACGCCCCGCAGGGTTGTCGCGGAGCAGCCTCAACCAAAAGACATGAAACGCACTCACGTCGAAATCGGACGAGGCGCGAAACCGCAAAGCAGACTTCACCAAAAAAGTGAGATGCACCCGTCTCGCACAGCATAGAATGGCTGCAGGACGCCTACCTGCGGCCGGATTTCGAGACGGCCGACAGGATCAAGGCGATCCGCAAGGCTGACGGGGAGCGGACCCGCACCGAGAACCGCTGTCAAATCAACAATTGCAATGGTGCAGAGTCGAGCCGTCTTGATTCACGTTCAGTTCGCGCTTGCAACCCGATTCAAGGTGTAATCCATCAAGCTAGGAATTCCGGGTTCGCAGAATTCTTCCTGCCCGATACGACTCCAGAAGAAGCCAACAGATCGAAGCTCTTCTTCGACCCATACTGCTGGATCAATCTCACTTTTGCTCTTTGCCCACTTTTTTAGTTTCTTGTCGATGCTCTGGTCGACGGCAGCTTCCATATCTGCCGTGGGAATTGAATTCCCTTTCTGCGATACGAAAAGTCGCGCAACAGCTTCGGCCGAGCGCAATATGCCGCTGGTCCGAAGTTCCTTGTACCGCGTGGAATAGTAATTGTTTCTCGCAAGATGGAATTTCGTCAAGGCTTCCTTGAGAATTGGTCCGCCGATTTCGTTGCCGCGACCAAGCTTGCCGGGATCCGACTTGGCGGCGCGATGCAACTCTCTCCCAATAAGCTGAAGAAAATACGGGTAGCGCTGCGCCTCGTTGGTCGCTTTTTCCAAAGTGTCGGCTTTGACGCCGTAGCCCATCCGCTCCAGAGGTATCCGGAGAGCTTTCTGCGCGGCCTCGGCTTCGAGGAGCCCAATGCCGACTTTGTCCAAGCGATCCCAAAATGTGGCTTCGATCGTGTTCAGGCGGGCCGAAATGTTGGGGGTGCCAGCAAGAATCAACAGCAATGGTTGCTTACTGAGCGCCTGCACTTCGTTGAAGAATGCTCGAGCTGTATTTGGGTGGAGATCCAGCGTATGCGCCTCGTCTATCAAAATTACCAAGCCGTTCCTGGAACATTTCTTCTCCAATACAGGTCCAAGCAGTTTTTTCGCGGCGCCTTGGCGCGAAAAGGCAAGTTCTGAACCGAATAGATTAACGGTCGCTGCAAACCCGTCTCTCTGGAGAGCCGAGAATAAACCCGGATTCGCAAGTGCTTCGACAAGGTCGTGATGTGAGTTGAATTGATCAATTTTGGGATCAACCCACTCGATATTATCGCAGCGGCGATCAACTTGCGTCTGCACCCATTTCAGCAGCACTGTCTTGCCGTTGCCGCGCGGGCCGATCAACGCGATGTTTGCCACCGGATCCGAACCCGCTCCCAGATCATCAAGCGCTTCAGTTATCACGGCCATTTCGTCATCACGTCCGGCCATTTCCGGCGGGGCCTTACCGGAGCCGGGTCTGAACTTTGCGTCTCTGGGCTCGTTCATATTCTGCTGTCCTTCCGCTTCAATCTTGCGGACAGGCGATACAAGCTTTGCGGATCGCTTCAACCACCCAGCTTAACGCAGAACCGGCGCCAAGTTCTACATGACCGCAAAGAAACGGCAAGTCTTTGTCATAGCCCCAGCCCGGGTGCATCCCATTTTTGGGGTTAGGCGGAAGTTCCGTCGGGGTTTTTGAACAACTGTTTGAACATTCGTCATATTTTTGGATTCCGGCCGTCCGGCGACTGGACACGCTAAGCTGGGAGGGACACCCAGTCTGACGTCAAGCGTTTTTTTTTCGGTTTTCAGAGGGCGTTTTTTGACCGCCGCTCCGGGTCGAAGGTTTGTCCGGTTTCGATCATTCTGCAGACGACGCCGAGGAGTCTGTCGGCGACGCTTCCGGGGGCTCGGGCGTGCTTGTGCCCGCGGCTTCTCAGCGCATGATATTTCGCCCGGCCGGCTTTGTCGCGCTGGATGGCGGCCATGGCCCAGTGGTGGGCGGCGTTCCTGAGCCGTCCGTTCGCGGCGAGTCGGCGCTGGATCAGGACGGTCCGTCCCGACCGTTTGGTGACGGGCGCGAGGCCGGAGCAGCATTTCAAGGCTTGCAATTCGGCTTTCCGGATGCTGTCGAAGGCTTCGGAGAGGATGACGGCCAGGACGGCGGGTCCGATGCCGGGGACGGAGCGCAGGATGCCGGCGGCCTGCCCGCCTTCCATGGTTCCGACCCGGTCGACGGCCTGATCGATTTCGCTCCGGATCTCCTTGATTTCGGCGTTGAGGGCCTTGAGCCTCCTGACGATCCGTCCGGCGGATTCGGCGACGGCCTCGGCGGTTCCCGGCGCGGTCGGGACGTCTTCGGCGGAGGTCCGGAGATCAAGGGCCCAGGTCCTGCCGAGGTCCGGCGCGGCCTCGAGGAAGGCGGGATAGTAGCGCCTGATCTGCACCTTCAGCTTGTCGGTCAGGCGGGTTCTTTCTTCGACCAGGTCGCCGTCCGTGCGCGACAGCTCGCGCAGCCTGACGATCTCCGGCGGCGGCGCCTCCGCCTCCCGGAACGCCTTCCGGTCGGTGGCGAGCGAACCGGCCAGGACGAGGGCGTCCCTGCGGTCGTCCTTGGCACCGGCCGGCGAGAACCGGTCGCGGAAGCGGTCGAGCTGCTTGGGGTTGAGCGCGAACACGGCGACGCCGCGCTCCGGCAGGGCGTCCACCTCCGGGCCGTGCGGCTTCTCGATGGCGGCGGCGGCCTCGCCTTCGGGGCAGTGCCCGAGGATCCAGTCGGCCATCCCGGCCAGGCCGTCGCCGCTGTGCGCGAACGTCCGCTCGCCGAGGAGCTCGCCGTCCGCGTCGACCGCGACGATCTGGTGGGTTTGGGTCGACCAGTCGATGCCCGCGTATATTTCGAATTGCGTCATTGCATTCCTCCGTTGCAGAAAAGGCCGCCCGCGGCGTTCGCCAATCCCAGTACTGGCGCTCGAGGGCGCGGACACCTTCTGTATCCCGGCTGTGCTATTCTGCTCCCGTCGCCGGCCTTCGCGAGGGCCTGCGGCGAGTGCTCGGCTTTCGCGACGGACGAGTCCCGGACCAGGCCGTCCTCGTCGTCGAACGGCATCGGAGCGAGCGCTTTGCGCATGTGCATTTCGACATGGCAGGCGAGCATGCAGATCAGGAGGTTGTTACTGCCGGGTTAAAACTCCCCAAAAGCGCCGAAGCAGAATTCCCCAGTCAGGGGGCTGCGAATTCGTTCCGAGGGCATGCCCCCGGCTTCGACCGAGGGGCATCGAACCCGAAACCAAATCTTGACATGCCTGATCGAAATTGCAGAACTATCGGTACACTACTTGCGCCAATCCGCGAATTCGCAAAGCCCGCGCGCCAGAGAGCCGCGCGTGCAGCCCTCCTTGGCGACCGTCCTCCGACGTCTGCGCCGAAACGCCGCTGTATCTTTTCCATGACAAACCCAGCTTTCGGAATCATCTGCGCAAAACTGGCAGATGCGGAAAGGCGAGTTAGCCATGTCTCATCGGTAGATCAGGATCCGCCTTGAACCATTGCTGTGAAGGGATAAAATGTGCATCGCAGCTTCAAGATCGCACGGAACTTCCGGCCAAGCGCACCGAAAAAAATCGCTCAGGCCCTTCGCAGATCGGGTCGCGCAGTTTTGACAGGCGTGTTTCGAGCAGCCGCAGCGCGGGATTCTTTGCCAGCGATATCGCCGACGGATCGGCGGGCTCATCTCCAAAGTTCCGTGAATGCCACGAAAGACGCGGCTTGATCTTAAACTATCTCCGCGGCTTCTGCAGAGAGCATCCCAACCATCTTGTCGCGCATGACGAATTTCTGCGGTTTTCCAGAGATCGTCATGGGAAGCTCGTTGACGATTCGGACGTGCTTCGGGATCTTGAAATGCGTGATTCGACCATCCAAAAAACTGAGCAGTTCGTTCTCCTCGAGATCGGCGCCGGGCTTCGCGATCGCCCAGGCGCAGACGGCCTCTCCGAATTTCTCGTCGGGAATGCCGAAGACCTGCACATCGCTGACTTTCGGATGGCGGATCAGGTGTTCCTCGATTTCGCGCGGATAGATGTTTTCCCCGCCCCGGATGATCATGTCTTTAACTCGACCGACAACCGAGCAATATCCCTCATCATCGAATACCGCCAAGTCGCCGGTGTGCATCCAGCCATCCACAATGCTCTCGGTAGTTGTTTCGCCGCCATCCCAGTAGCCCTTCATGACGGAATAGCCCCGCGTGCAGAGTTCGCCCTGTTGTCCGACCGGAACGATCTGGCCATCCTCGCCGATGATTTTCACTTCCAGATGCGGATGCACCCGCCCGACGGTCTCGCAGCGCTTGTCGGTTGGATCGTCGACGAAACTCTGGAACGAGACGGGCGACGTCTCGGTCATGCCGTAGCAAATGGTGACTTCGCCCATGTTCATCTCCGAATTGACTCGTTGCATCACTTCTACGGGGCAGGGGGCGCCCGCCATGATGCCGGTGCGCAGGTTCGAGAGATCGCGAGGCTTCCGGTCCAGCTTTTCAAGCATTGCGATGAACATCGTCGGAACCCCGTAGACTGCGGTGCATCTTTCCTTTGCGAGCGCATCCAAGGTTTGGTCCGCGTCGAATCCCTCGCCGGGAAAAACCATCGCCGCTCCTTTGCTGACGGCGCCCAGCACGCCCATGACCATGCCGAAGCAATGGTAGAGCGGCACCGGGATAGCCAGCCGATCGGTCTCGACCAGGTTGATGCGGTCCGTGACGCAGCGAGCGTTGTTGACGATGTTGTAGTGTGAAAGAGTGGCGCCTTTGGGCATGCCGGTCGTGCCGGAAGTGAACTGGATGTTGATTGCATCGTCCGGGTTCAGCGTTTTGTCGATGCCCGCCAATCTCAGCGACTGCGCCGGGCCGCCGAGCTTGCGAATCTGGTCGAATGAATATGCGCCGGCGCCGGGTTCGTCATCCATGGCGACGACGACGCGCAGTTGCGGAAGCCTTTCTGCCCGGAGGCGGCCGGGCATGCAATCCTCCAGTTCCGGGGCAAGTTCGCGGATCATGCCGACGTAGTCCGAGCTCTTGAAGGATTTCGCGGAAATCAGCGCTTTGCAGCCGACCTTGTTCAACGCGTATTCCAATTCGGCAAGCCGGTAAGCGGGATTGATGTTTACCAGAATGAGACCGACTCGCGCGGTTGCAAACTGGGTCAGAACCCATTCGAGCCGGTTGGGAGACCAGATGCCGACCTTGTCGCCCTTGTTAAGGCCAAGCGCGAGCAATCCGGATGCCAGTTCGTCAACCGCGCGGTGGAAATCGTAGTAGCTCAGCCTTGCGCCTTGCTCGCAGAACACGACTGCGTCGCGCGTACCGAAGCGCGTCGCAGCTTCGCGCAGGAGTTGCGGAATCGTGATGTACGCAAGCGGCGGGCGGGACGGGCCGCGGACGTAGGACAATCCGTTTTCGGGAGCGATCATCCCGCCGGGTGATTCCGTCTTGGAATCCCACTTGGAAATCCGACCGGCAAGGCTTTCAGTCAGGATCGACATCGCGAATCTCCCTCACATCGTCCGCCAGTCCCCGCTCCGCTCGAATGCGTGGGCGGCTTGGTAGATTTTCAATTCCCCGTAGTTCGAGCCCACGAGCATCATGCCGATGGGAAGACCTTCGCTGAGGCCGCAAGGCACGCTCATGGCAGGCAAGCCGCCGTTGAAGGGCGCCGTGTTCCCGATCATTTCGAAGGCGCGCCGGACGTAGAGGCTGATGGAGCAATCCGCTGGCGGGATTTCCTGAGCCTTCATGGGAACCGTCGGCATCAGCAGCAGATCGTACTGCTTCAGCGCATTCGAATAAGTCTGGTTGACCTTGCGCATCAGGTTCTGCGCCTTTCCGTAGAAGCGGCCGCGGTACTGCTTCTGGAAGAACTCGCCCAAGAACATGCAAACCTTCAAAGAATGGGACAGTTCATCTGCGCGATTCCGCCATTGGGCCATATGATCCGTCATCGAAGGAAGAAACAAGCCTTTGCAGTTCGTGCCGCCGGAATTTCCGTGCATCATGAGATCCTGCAGGCCCTCGACCGCGACCGCGGTCCAGCAATCGACGGCCAGATGGTGTTCAGGGATCGATATCTCGTCGACGCGGGCGCCGAGCTCGCGAATGCGGTCCGCAGCAGCCAGAACCTTTTGGTCAACATCCGCCTCGCTTTCCGGGCGGCGGAATCCTTCCTTGAGAATGGCGATATTGAGCCCTTGGGCGTCATGACCCAGCGCCCCGGTGTAGCGGTAGGTTTTCGGACAGTATTGGCGCGGGTCGAGCCCGTCTTCGCCCGCAAGGGTTTCGAGCAGCAGAGCGTTGTCGGTGACATTGCCGGTCACCGGCCCGACATGGTCGATGGTCTGCTCGATCGGCATTACGCCCGTATAGGGTACCAGCCCGTGGGTGGGCTTCATCCCGTAGACGCCGCAGTTGGACGACGGGATGCGGATCGAGCCGCCTTGATCGCCGGCTATGGCCATATCGACTTCGCCCGCCGCGACGAGCGCCGCGGAGCCGCCCGATGATCCTCCGGCCATGTAGCCGCGTTTCCAGGGATTTTGGATCGGCCCCTTGGCCCCGGTATGGGAGCCGCCGGACAGGCAGAAATTCTCGCAATGGGCCTTGCCCGCGATCATAGCGCCGGCATCAAGAATGCGGGTCACGATGGTGGCGTCGATTTCCGGCGTATATCCCTCCATGATCGAGGAGCCGTTCATCATCGGGACCCCGGCCAGGCAGACAGTGTCCTTGAGCGCGATGCGCTTGCCGCTCAGAGGGCCGTCCGGCGCGCCGCGCACATCGGTCTTCACATACCAGGCGTTCAGCGGGTTTTCCGACAAGTCGGGGAAGCGGCCGGGCGAGCGCGGATAGCGCACCGGGGGCAGATTGTCCGGCGCGACATCCAGACGATCATACGCCTGGATGTAAGGCTCCATGATCTCGGAGTATTCGCGAAGCTCTTCATCGGTCAAGTTCATGCCGAATCGGCTGGCCATGTCTCGCATTTGTGAAAGTGTCGGGCGCTTTACGGTCATGGTCGTCACCATATGTGCTGCGGCAGGCTCGCTCGGCGCTGCCGACCGCGGTTCGAATGCTGGTTGAGAGGCGTCGGCTGCGGGCGGACGCGAGGCGGCATGGCTTCTTGTCGAGCGGGCGCCGCCGAACCCGAGGAATTGATCGACTCTGGCCTGGTCGGCGAGGTCGGCTTGGCTCATTTCGCCGGCAATCCGTCCTCGTTCGAGGACAAAGACCCGGTCGGACAGATCAGCGATGAAGTCGAAGTTCTGTTCGACAAGGAGAACGGACAATCCGCGATTTTTGCGCAGCGCCAGAAGCGTTTCCCCAATTTCCTCGATGATCGAAGGCTGAATTCCCTCGGTCGGCTCATCGAGGAGGATGAAATCCGGATCGCCCATGAGGCACCGCGCCAAGACCAGCAGCTGCTGCTCTCCGCCAGAGAGCGCCCCGCCTTCGCGGTCCAGAAGCTCCCGCAAACGCGGGAATTCCGACACCACGGATTCCATGACGTCATGCTCGGACTCTCCCGCATATTCATGCCAAGCGAAGCGCAGGTTGTCGCGAACGGTGAGCTGAGGGAATATGCCGCGCCCTTGGGGGACATAGCCGAGCCCCAGCCCGGCCCGCTCATACGGCGACATGCGCGTGATGTCGGTCGAATGGAACCGCACCGTTCCCGAATTGGCGGGCAGGAACCCCATGATGGTTTTCAGAAGGGTCGTTTTGCCCATGCCGTTGTGGCCGAGAATCCCGACGACCTCGTTTTCGGCGACCGTGAACTCAATCCCGTGAAGGATCGGCACTCTGCCGTAGCCGCCGGACAATCCCTTGATCTCCAGACCGCCCGTCGCGTCGTCGCGCATCTCAGGCATTCTTTCCAAGATAGACGTTGCGGACGGTAGGGTCCGCCATCACCCGGTCGACATGATCTTCCATCAGCACGGCCCCCTGGTGAAACACCGTCACCGTCCGGGCGACAGATCGGATGAACTGCATGTCGTGCTCAACGATGACGATTGCAGCCGTCTTGTTGATTTCATTGATGATCGCCGTCATCCGCTCGATATCTTCGGCGCTCATTCCGGCGGCCGGCTCGTCAAGCAGGACAAGCCATGGATCCCCGGCCGCGACAAGTCCGAGCTCGACGCGCTGCCGCTCGCCATGCGCCAGCCGCCCGAGATCGTTTCGGGCGATCGAACCGAGCGCCAAGCGTTCTATCACCTCCTGCGTTTTTCGGTTCGCATCCTTCAGTTCGCGAAACCGGCGCGCAGCGAGCCAAATGTTCTCGAAAACGCTCAGCGCATCCATGACATTGGGGGTCTGAGTCTTGATGCCGACTCCGAGCGAAGCGATCTCGTGCGGCATCCAATGCGTGGTCTCATGCCCTCGCATGAATATTTCGCCTTCGGTCGGCGTCTGCAGGCCGGCGATGCATTTGAAAAACGTCGTCTTCCCGGCGCCGTTCGGGCCGATCAAGCAGCGAAGTTCTTTCGCATGGAGTTTGAAGTCCACATCCTCCGTCGCGACGACGCCGCCGAAACGCACCGTGAGGCCGCGGGTTTCGAGAACAACTTCAGCCACCGAGCCGCACCCGTTCGCGCTTGAGCTTCCGCCGGCGAATCCGCCCGAGCGGACGGCGGCCGAAGCTTGCTTTCCACATGCTCGCAAAGGCCGGAACGACCCCTTTGGGGAGAAACAGGACGAACAGCACCAGAATCAGGCCGATTATCAGCGTGTTTTCGATGACGGCTTGCTGCCCGAGGAGAAACTTGAGGTAAGCGAGGATGGCCGCGCCGAGTACCGGCCCGAGCCGCGTGCCCAGTCCGCCGACGATGCACCAGACGATGATCTCGGCGGATTGCCCGAGCGAGAACAGGTTCGGCGTAACGATTTCGCTCCAGTTCGCGAAGAGCGCTCCGGCCAAGCCGGCAATGGCCGCGCCGATGGCGAACATCGCGGTCTTCCGCGCGCGGACGTCGTATCCCAGCAGAGACATGCGGGTTTCGTTCTCGCGTATGCCGACCGCGACCCTGCCGAAGCTTGATCGCAGCAAAGCGGTCACGAGCAGAAACACGGCCGCCAGCAAAACGGCGCAGACATAGAAGTAGCTGTCGCCCCAGATGTATGCGTCGGGATTGCCCGGGACGTTCAAGGTCTGGAAACCGGGAATGCCGTTGAATCCTCCCAAGCGCGCCTTTCCGATCATGTATTGCGGTCCGGCCGTGGAATTGATGAACTTGAACAGGATGAGCGTCACGACCAGCGTGATGACGCCGAGATAGACGTCATTCAGCCGTCCGTAGAACATCATTGCTCCCAAGAGCGCAGCGAACACGGAGGGAAGAAAAATCGCCAGAATCATAGGGACGGTGCTTTCCCCGATGTTGATCGCGGCGACCGCGTAGGTGTAGGCGCCCAGACCGAAGAAGGCTGCTTGGCCGAAGCAAAGAATGCCCCCGAAGCCCCAAATAAGACCAAGGCTCAGGCCCAGCATTCCATAAATGACAAGGACCGTGAGCGTGTAGGTTCCGATCACAAAGGGCATGACCGAGATCAGGAATGCACCGACGACAACGACCGCGACCGCGTCCTTCTGCAGGCTTCCCGGCATCACAGCTTCCCTTTGAGGAATTTTCCGGTGATGCCTTGCGGCAGCAGCCGCAGCAGCACCACGGCGGCGGCGAGCAGCGCGACTTCCCCGATCACAGGCGAGATGGCGAAGGTGAAGACTTGATTGACGGCGCCGAAGAAGCTTGCGCTGGAAAAAAGCCCTGCGATAAGGGACGGGCCGCCCGCAATCACGGTGATGAAGGCTTTGGCGATGTAGGCCCCTCCGGACGTGGGAACCAGCCCCACGAGCGGCGCCAGAACGGCCCCCGCCAGCCCGGAAAGAGCGGAGCCGACGCCGAATGTCGCCATATAGATGCGATCAGGGCTGTAGCCCAAAGCGGCCGCCATGTCCGAACGCTGCATCGTGCCGCGGGCGATCAGGCCGGTACGGGTGGCTTTGAGAACGACCAGCATCGCCAGAAGCAAAAGCACGGCCACCACGATGATGAAGAAATTGTAGCCGTTGATCTGATAGTTCCCGATGGCGAAGCCGGGGATCGGCGTCGAAATCCCTGTCGTGGTGTTTCCGAAGATCATCGTCGCCAAGCCGATGAAGAAAAGGCTCAAGCCCCACGTCGCCAGCATCGTATCGACCAAGCGTCCGTACAGATGGCGGATGACGAGGCGCTCCACCGCCAAACCGATCAAGCCAACCACGATGGGAGCAACCACGAGCATGGCGAAAAAGACGTTCACGCCGAGATTCACGGCCGTGATGGTCGCGTAGCCGCCCATCATCATGAATTCGCCGTGCGCCAGATTGATCACCTTCATCATGCCCAGCACGACGGCAAGCCCGGCGCTGATGAGGATCAACGAAGCCACGGCGTAGAGCATCTCGACAAGAATAACTACGGAAAGGTCCATAGGCGCTTGATTCTATCGATTATCGCCGACCAGCCCCTTGCAGGCTTGCGGGGCAGCGGTTGCTGCCCCGCGCGAATCCTCCGGAGCGGTTCAGATCTGGATTTCGTACTGGGTGTTTTCGTCCGGATTGGCTTGCAGATCGCACACCGCCTGCGTGTCGATCGGCTGGCGCTGCGGCAAAGTTTCGACGACGCGCATGCCTTGGCTTTCGATCTCCATGATGTGGACGTCCAGAACCGCGTGGTGGGTCTTGGGGTCGACAGTGACTCTGCCGGCCGGTCCGTCGATCGACAGCCCGGTCTCCAAGGCGGCGATGACCGCGTCGCGATCGACCGAACCCGCACGGCGAACGGCTTCAGCCCAAGTCAGAACGCCTTGGTAGTTCGACACCGCGATCTCGTGGATAAGGTTGCTGTCGCCGTAGGCCGCTGACCATTTTTCCTTGAACATGTTGTTCGCCGGCGTGTCGAGTTCCTGGCTGTAGTTGTAGGCGACCATGATTCCGTCGCCTTCTTCGGGAGTCAAAACCTTGTGCTCGTTGCCGACGCCGAGGGTGGTGGAAGCCAGCGGGATGCGATCCTTCATGCCTGCAGCCGCCCACTGTCGGAAGAATGAAAGATGCGCCCCGCCGACCAGCGGAGCGATCACCAGATCGGGACCGGCCGATTGAATCTTGGCGATGGTCGAGCCGAAATCGCTGACATCCAGCGGGAAGAAGTCGACGCTTACGGTTTCGCCGCCTTCGTCGGCGATGAACTTCTGGATCCAGCGAGCGGTGATCTGGCCGTAGTTGTAGTCCGCGGCGAGGATATAGACCTTTTTGCCGGACTTGCCCATGGCATACGGAACGAGGGCCTCGACCTGCTGAGCGGGCGTAACGCCGTTGATGAAGATGTTACGGTCGCAGACTCCGCCTTCGTAGAGCACATTGTAGAAGTAGAGCGTATTCGACCTTCTCATGGTCTGGCGGATCGCTTCGCGCGATGCGGACAGAATGCCGCCATGGACCACGTCCACCTGATCCTGGCGCACGAGCTGCTGGGCGTATTGCGAATAGAGCGCCATGTCCGACTGGGTGTCGTAGGCGACGGCCTCGATCTGCTTGCCGAGCAGGCCGCCGGCTGCATTGATCTCATCAACGGCCAAGCGCATGGCCATGTCCATCGGCTTGCCGTAAGCATCGAAGATCCCGGACGTGTCGAGGATCGAGCCGAGCCGGATCGTGTCGGCGGCCAGCGTCGCGCGAGGCAACGCGGACGCTCCGGCAAGAGCGGCAGTGCTCAAGAGAAAGTTGCGTCGGTTCAGTGACATGTCAGTATCTCCTTTGTGTCGTCACGATCAGGTTTTGTGATGGTCCATGCGTTCACTCCTTGGGTTTCGGCTTGTCTTTGATGCGGTTTGCGTAGTCGGCCACACGACCGGCGCCGCCGGCATCGAAATCGAGCCCGATTTCTTGACCCATCTGCTTCATTGCAGGCAGACGCACGGCCATCCCCAAGATCTGATCCATTGCGGCGCCGAAAGCGCCGTCCGCTCCTTCGCCGGAGCCGCCGCCTTCGCCGCCAACTCCGGAAATTTGATTGATTTTTATGGAGTCGATCTTCTCAACCGGCTTCATCATTTGAGTCATGATTTCGGGCAATCGATCCAGCTTCCGCTCTTCCAGACGCATCCGGATCACGGCGTCGCTCAGCGCGTTTTCAGAGTTGTTCAATGCCGCGCGCCCGGCCGCTTCAGCCTCCATTCGGGCGCGCTCGGCCTCGCCTTCCTTGGTTTTGACGGCCGCATGGGCCCGCGACTTTTCGAGCAGCGTTTCGACGTCGCGTTTGACTTTGGCCTCTTCGAGTTCGAGCTCTTTTTCCTGGTTCAGCCTTGCGATTTCGCGCTCGCGCGCGGCGATGGCGCGTTCCTTTTGCCCCTGGACATGCTCGGCAGCCAAGACGACCTTGACCCGAGCCTCTTCCTCCGCTGCCTTCGCCTCGGCTTCTTCGCCACGTCTGATCGCCAGTTTAATGTCGTTTTTGATCTTTTCTTCTTCGAGGGCCCGAATCGCCGCCATTTCGGCCTTCCGAAGCGCTTCGTCGCATTCGACCTGCGCCGATTTGACACGCTTCTCGTTCTCGATCCGCGCGGTTTCGCTTTCGAGCCTTGCGTCGTCGCGCGCGCGGTCTTCGCGGGACTTTGCGTCCGCTTCGAGCTTGGCCAAATGTTCCTTTTGAGCGATTTCAGCCTCGCGCTCCTCGCGTTTCAGATCAAGCTGGCGCTGATGCTGCGCCAATTGGCTCTCGCGGACCGCGACGTCGGCTTCCGTTTCGATGCGAACGCGCTCCTTCCGCTGGTTCGCCACCAGTTCCGCCAAGCGCCGCATGCCTTGGGCGTTGAATGCGTTGCTTTCACTCCACTGGCTGAGGTCGCTTTGATCGACGGCGATAAGCGAAGCCGAAACCAGCGTGAGTCCGAGTTTGGCAGCTTGGGATTCGATAACTTCCGCGACGTCGCTGGAGAATCCCGCACGATCCAAGTGGATTTCTTCGAGCGTTCTGGCGGCGGCGGCGCGTTGGATTGCGCCGACGAGCGCCCCTGCGAAAACGTCCTTCACGGTGTCGCCGCCTCGCGCAATTCGGGAACCCAGCGCTTGCGCCGCAGTGGATATGCTTTCCTTCGTCGGGGCGACCCTCAACTCGAATTCGAACTGAATGTCGGCCCGCAACTGGTCCCGCGTCAGCACCGCCTCGCGACCCTCGCGACTTATGCTGAAGTTCAGGGCTCCCATGGAGACTTTCTGGACTTGGTGCAGTATCGGAAGCGACAGACACCCGCCGTCCGTAACGACTCTGCATCCTCCGAAACCGGTTCTTACCAGTGCCGCATCCAATGTCGCCTTTGCGTAATAACGCTGCAGGAACCAGATCGCGACAAGCACGGACAGTGCCGGAACCGCCAAAAGGATAACCCAGAACAAGGCGTTTCTCCCCGTTTGTTCTCTGACCGACAGGCGCAAGAGCCCGCGAGCACATGCTCACCGGAGTATGGAAGTTTTTAGTTTCCAATTCAAGTAAAATATTTGAAAAGGAAATTAGTTTTATTTTGGCTCACTTCGCATATTGCCTGTGTTGTCGTTTCATTTCGTGCGTTCCCGTCCGCAAAAACAAGCACTGGACATCGGCTACCCCCCCCCGGTAAATGGGCATGGGCCGCCCGAAGGCAGAAGGACAATGAACCGGCATTGACGGGGGAAGCACTCATGGACGCTAAACTTATCGCTGCTCTGGCTTGCGCCGCGGCGCTGGCGTTCGGCGCCTGCTCCGGCGGCAACCCGGCGACGCCCGCCGCTCCCGACCCCAAGACAGCCGGTCCAGAAACCACCGAGACCGAGAACCCCGACCCGGTTGCGGACGGAAGAACCGAGGCGGAAACGTTCGACTACGCGCACGACAAAGCGGAGGCTGACTTGGCCGCCGCCCGGAGCATGGTGACTGCCGCTGCAGCGACGTCGGCAGGCATCGCCGATGCGCGGAAGGCTTTGACGGACGCCCTCGCGGCTGCGCGCGAGCTGGAGGCGCCTCCGGACGACTCCGAAAGGACCGCCCGGGCGGTCAGACTGGCCCTCAAGGCGGACGCCGCCGAGGCCGAGGACCTCCCGAGGCTGCGCACCGCCGAAAGCAGAGCGGGATGGTCGGGCGCGTCCGCTCTGGTCATAGGGAGAGAAACTCTCCGGCCTGTGCCTGCGGATCGCAAACGGCGCAGGAACGCCGACGGTGCCGACGCCGCGACTCTGTTGACGGAGGAGAACATCCCGGCGGTCGCATACGAGGACGGGAAGGTCGTGATGTCTCCCGGTCGGGCCAGCAGCGGCGACCGGCTGCGCATGCGGGGAATCCCGGTCGCTGCTGCGGGTCTCGCGGAAATAGGGGACAACAGGCTGTTTCTGTGGTACGGACTCGAAGTTCTGCGCCCCCGAGTGGACCCGCTTGGCGGCGGAAACGATGGTGCCGAGTCGAAAACCGTCGCCGGGCTGAGGATCACTCCGAGCGGGCTTGTCGTGGACATGGGCGGAAAAGGCGTGCCCGGCCTTGATTTCAGACTTCCCGGCTTATTCGCTGGCAGCTGGAGTTCTATCCATCCCAGCGGATCGAACGGCGGATACGATCTGAAGCTGGAGTTCGGCCCTCCTGCGGCCTCGCCCGAGGGCAACGCCGAGCATTACTGGACCGCCGCGCTTATGCCGACTCCTGAGCATCTGCAGGTGGGGGCCATCAGCAGCCTGCTAGAGCGTTTTTCACTAAGGTGGAATCGTACCACTTAGGGATTCCCTTTGCTGTTCCGACATGGTTTGTGTCCTTGGTTTCAAGACGAAGGATGAAGGACGGAACGGATGCCCAGACCTTATTCAGACGATTTGCGGATGCGCGCAGTCAGGAAAGTGCTGGCGGGCGACAGCCGCCGGAGTGTTGCGAAGGAGTTGCGGGTGGCCGCGTCGAGCGTGATCAAATGGGCTCGGCGATATTCCGACACGGGCTCGGTCAGTCCGAGCCGGATGGGCACGCGCCGCACGCCGAAGCTGGCGGGGCACCTGGCTTGGATCCTTGGGCGGATCAAGGCCTGTCCGGCCATCACGCTGGCGGGGCTGCAGGATTGGCTTGGCGGGCGCGGCGTCGCGGCGAGCCTTGCCTCGATTTGGCGCTTCCTGAGAGTCTGCGGCCTCACCCGCAAGAAGCTGACGCCGGTGGCGGACGAGCGCAACCGGCCTGACGTGATACGCCGCCGCGAGCGGTGGAAGCGCTTTCAGGGCCGGGCGAACCCGCGCAAGCTGGTCTTCATCGACGAGACCTGCATGAAGACCAACATGTCGCCCAAGTATGGCTGGGGCCCCAAGGGACAAAGGGTTCGCGGCTCGGCCCCCTTCGGCCATTGGGGAACCTCCACATTCATGGCCGCTTTGCGGCAGGACCGGATCGACGCTCCCTGGGTTCTGGACGGCCCGGTCAACGGCGACGCCTTCCGGGTCTACATCGAAACTCAGCTGGTCCCGACGCTCAATCGCGGCGACATCGTCATCATGGACAATCTGGGCAGCCACAAGATCGATGCGGTGCGCGCCGCGATCCGGGGTGCCGGCGCCCATCTTCTGTTCCTTCCGCCGTACAGCCCCGATCTCAATCCGATCGAGCAGGTGTTCGCCAAGCTCAAGCACTTCCTGAGGAAGGACCAACCGCGAAGCCGAGACGATCTGTGGAAAAATGTCGGCTCCATCCTGGAAAAGTTCACGCCCGAAGAATGCTCGAACTACCTCGCCAACTCAGGATACGCAGTGGGTCAAACTTAGTGAAAAACGCTCTAAGGGACGGCGAACGGGTCGTCCCGCTGGGCACCTACACTGTGCGGCTGTCCAACCATGCCGGCTTGGACAGGAATCTCGAAGATCCGGACGACCTGGCGGCATCCGCGCGCGACGACGTGAACCACTACTTGTCCTATGCGGCCTACGGGCACATGGAATTCGTCGACAGCTTCGTTACCGGAGGCACGATAGTCCCCGGACGGCAGACCTTTCCTTTCCATGCGGGCTACGACGCGTTCAAGGACGAGGCGGGCATGAGGACCACGGACGTCGCCGACGGCGACAAGATCACAAAAGGAATTTTCAAGGGCCGAACCTTGGCCTCGCAATTCTCGATTGACTTCGTACAGAACATCAACTTTGGGACATATCCGATACTGACTGGCCCCCACTATTTGAGGCTGCGGGGCAACGTCGAACTGACCGCGACAATTTCCGAAACAGCGGCCGACAACAGGATCAGCGGGAAGATCGCGAATCTGGAATCCTTCAGCAATGGCAAAGGTGAGTGGGAAGGCTACGCCAGGATCGCCGGCGCTCTGACGCTTCAGGCAACCGGCATCGGCGCCGAGGGATCGTTCGCCGGCGTCATCGACACCGCCTCTTTGACGGCTTTCGCGGAGGGCGGCTACAAGGGGAACTTCTACGGACCGCTCTCCGGCTTGGAGGCGGCCGGAATCTGGTATCTCCAGGACGGCAACACTGCCTCTTCCGGCTTGAGACTGTCGATCGTGGGCAGCTTCGGCGCGGCGCTCGTCCGCGATGACGGCGCCTACGGCGTCGAGTTGGGACCCGCCGGCGACTGACCTCCGGGCCGAAGACTTCCGGCTGCCGAGCTTGACGAAGGTCGGCGACGGGGTAGTGCTGGTTTGGACACAGACGGCGGAGATCACAGCGGCACTCCGCTCCGGTCGCTCGGCCTGTCCCCCATCGCTCCGAACCAATCTTCGACCCGCGCGTCCAGGGGCCGCGCCAAATTCGGATGATCGGCAATCGGCAAAGCCGCTTCACGCCGTTCCTGTTCCAATTCCGCGGCGTCGCGACGAAATATCTCGGAAACGACCTTCAGTAATGCCGGCTTGCCTGCTCTGGAGCCGCCGTCAATTCGGCATGAATGCGATTCGCGAGATGAGCCTAAATTTTAATCGATTTACAGCTCTTTTATAACTTCAAAATGAAGCCCGTTTGCCCGAGCAAGGTAGACCGGCGCGCGGAGGCTTCTGTCCGCCGAAATGCGCTTGCGCCCGCTTCTGTGAATCACCGGAAAGCCGTCGGAGACCCTGTGATATTTCCAAGCTGCCGCATGCACGCGCATCAGGCCTGCCAGAAAATGAACGCCCTCGTATGTCGATTGGCCAAGCGCGTTCAGAACGGGGGCCTGGTCTCCGTGAACGCCATAGTACAGTTCTTTGAATGCCGCATTCGCTTCCGTCGGAAGCGCACCGAAATAGGACGATGCCACGAACATGCGCTTGCAATTCCGCGCTCCGCTTGCAAGCAGTCCATTCTCTTCGACGGCACAAGATAGGCGCACCGTTCGATCATGCAGCCCGGCCTCCCCGAACGCCCGGTTGAACGCGACCGCGTCCTGCCCGACAAGCGAGATAAGCACTGCTTCCGCCCCGGAGTTCGCGATTTCCTCGACGAAGGGGGACATGCTGCTTAGGCCGAAAGGCAGATATTTTTCATATGCGAGTCCCACCGACATCTCGCGCAGTTTGGCCTTTGCATAGGTGTGCGAGGCCTGCGGCCAGACGTAGTCGTTGCCGATCAGCGCCCAACTGCGCGGACGGTATTCGCATTGAATGTGCTCCATGGACGGGCCGAGCTGCTCCTCCGGCGTCTCTCCTATGGCGAACAGCCCGTCGGTGCGCTCGCCTCCTTCATAGAGCGGCGTGTAAATGTAGGGGATCCGCTGCCGCACGACTTTGCTGAGCCGTTGTCGGATGGCGCTGATGTGCATCCCGACGATGGCGTCGATGGAATTCGTCTCAATCAGATCATCGACCGTTTCTTCGATCGAAATGCTCGCTTCCACAGCGGCATCGATCATGATGAGCTGAATCTTGCGTCCGTCGATGCCGTCCGACCTGTTCAATTCCTCCGCCGCGGCTTGCGCGCTGGAAATGCAGGACGGCGCCCAAATTCCGGCCGAGCCGCACAATGGAATAAGCAGAGCAACCCGATATGTTCCCTTGCCGCGCAACATGACGCTGTCGCGCAGGTCCTCGAGCTCGGCCGGGACGTTCGGAACGGTCGATGCCGTCGACATTGAAGCTACACCCTTTCCGCCAGGATCGGGAACCTCTGCATACCAATTGAATTCACTTTCCAAGTCAACTAAATTCCGGCAACCGAATTTGCCAATCGACAGAATGCAGATGCTAGTCGTCTTTCAGCGGTGAGCCTAATGGAACCTAGCGCCAATCGGATCCAGGATTACGTTTCTTACGCCCTCGCGGCGGCGCATAGGAGCGTCAACACCTCGCTAAGCTCTCGCTTGCGCAAGCACGGCATCCAAGTCGAAGCATGGCGCATCCTCGAAACCTTGGATGCCGGTCAGCGCCTGACGATGGGGCAGCTGGCCGGCGTCGTATTGATGAACCCGCCGACATTGACCAAGCTGGTTGACCGCATGGTTTCAGACGGCCTTGTGCACCGCCAGGTTGCACAGAACGATCACCGTCAAATCAACGTTCTTGTCACTGAACTTGGCCGAAAACGAATGATGCAGATAAGAGAGGAGGTTGAAGAGCAAGATTCCACGATCCAAAGCCAACTTGGCGAGTCAAATGCCAAACAGCTCATGCAACTTCTTCAAGAGTTGACCTGACCTCCCTCAAGCCTTTTGCAGCCGGGAGCGGGATTTTGGAACGAGAGGATTGCATTGTTGCGTGGCAACCGTTTTGTTTGGGATCGATTGCATGTTCGTCTGACTTGAATCTGTCTGAACTGCTTTGATCCTTGGAGCTTGACCTAAAATTGAATGGCCTCGCAGCCGTGGCATCTGAACTGGCCGTTGGCCTCGCTTCGTTGCTCCAGCACTTATGTCGTTGCAATGCAGATGAATGACGAGTTGGCAGTGGGAAATTGATAGTCTGGGGCGGACGGCCAAAAGCCGATCATGTGGGTTTTCTGGGAAAATTCAGCATCCACTCTTGCCTAAAATGTCTGTTTTGTCTATTTCAGACGAAAGGAGTTGCCCCATGCGATCTTTTCCTTCTACGTACCTTAAACGGAAGTTCCTTGGGGCTGTTTTGAACAACTCTTTGAATGTCCGGCATTTTCAGTCGATTCCGGCTGTGCGTCCACTGGACACGGCGGGCTGGGAGGGGGCTACCGCATGGGGATCTCCGCGTTCAGCAGCTTCAGCGCCTGTTTCTGGATCGGCGTCGGCGAGGCGGGAACGTCGAATCCCGGCTTTCCCGGCCCGGAGGGCTCGATCCGGTTCATCGTGAGCGTTCCGAGCTGCGCGAGCAGTCCCCGGAAGTCGTGGACGTCCTCGCCTGAGTTCGTGCGTTTCGAGGCCGCTTTCCGCCTGGCCTGCGGCGAGCGCTCGGCCTTGGCGACGGGCGAGTCCCGGACCGGGCCGTGCTCGTCGTCGAACAGCATCGGGGCGAGCGCTTCGCGCATGTGCTTTTCGACATAGTACGCGAGCATGCAGATCAGGAGGTGGGCGCGGACCCTCGGCTCGCGGCGATGGCGGATCGGCCGGACCTGGAGGTCGGGCGCCTTCATCGTCCGGAACGCCCTCTCGACCCGGCCCAGTCTCTTGCAGGTTTCGACGACGGCGGCGGCGGACATCCGCTTTTCCGGCACGTTGGTCCGGACCACGTAGAATCCGTCCAGGGCCGCCTCGTCGGCGATATTTTGCTTTTTGCGCCTCCAGGAGAAGGATCCCGTTCCGATCCTCAGATCGAAGTGCTTCCGCATCTTGCGCTTTCCGAGGGCGCGCTCGGCGCGGCGCCGGATCGCGTCCGCGTTCCGGAGCGGGCGCTTGTCCCGGCGGACCGCGCGGCGGATCTCGATCAGATCTTGCGCCGCCGCCGCGATCAAGTCCTTGCGCTTGCGGGTCCGCTCTTCGGCCAGCAAAGGATTCCTGCAGACGACCAGCCGCTCGCCGGGGAACAGTTCTTGGCATTCGATCTCCGCCATGTCCCGCTCGTCGAACAGCGTGGGCTGCAGCGCTCCGTTTTCGGCCAGGGCGCCGACCCCGGCGGCCCTAAGGGCGAAGATCCAGTCGTAGCCGTTCGGCTCGAGATCCTCGCGGACGCGCGCCTGCGCGGTCATGCCCCGGTCTCCGACGAACACCGCCCGCTTCAGTCCGAAGCGGTCGCGGAGCTTGCCGACCTGCGCGGCCACTGTGGAGGGGTCGGACGCGTTCCCGGGGAACGCCTCGACGGCGACCGGTCGTCCTTCGGCGTCGCACAGCAGCCCGAACTCGATCTGCGGCAGCCCTTTCTTGCCGTCGCGCGAGCAACCGCGATCAACCAGCGGGCAGGTCCGGCTGTAGCTCCAGACCGAGGTCAAATCGTAGAGCACGGGGCTTCCTTCGCTCAGGTGCTTCTCGGCAAGCGCCTTCTCGATCCTCGGCTGGCGCTCGAGGAGCCAGTCCATGGTCTCGCAGAGCCGGTCCTCGCTCAAGGTCTCCGGCAGGCCGAGCTGCGACGCCAAGGTGGAGACCGCCGTCTCCGGCCGGAAGAGCCGGGCGGCGGCGAGCTTCGATCCCGGCTCCAGAATCCGCTGCGCGACCAGCGCCACCGCCAAATCCCGCGAGCGCGAGCGCCGGGATGCGATCGCCCGGTCGACGCCGCAGCCGCGCAGCGCCGCGAGGACGGCGGCGGCGTTCCCGTGCTGGAGCGACCGGGAGATTGTGAATGCGTCTTCAAGCTTGACGGGCGCATCGGCGGGATCGGCCCCGCTCAGGATCTTGCGGATCTTCTCGACCGTATCCGGGGGAAGCCTGGTGATGTTGGCGAGGGTGCGTTTCTTGGCCTTTCCGCCTTCCCGGTAGGCTTGGCGGATCAGGATCGTGGGCCGCGAGTTGCGGTTGGGGACGACATCGACGAACATGGATACCTTATATCATATGAAAAATCATTAATGCAAGGAAAAATATCACAATATGGTGAAGAATGCATGGATACATTCTGCAGCCGGAAAAACGGCCCGGAACCGCTGCAACCCATTGCCGGGGAAGGAAAAAATGCGAGGCGAAGCTTCAAAATCGCACGGAACTTCCGCTTAAACAGACACTTGGCGATGTTCTTGATGCGGCCAGCCAGGAACCTATCGCCATCACGAAGCACAAGAAACCGCGCTTTGTTTTGATGAGCATTCACGACTACGAACAACGGTTTCAGAAAGACGAGCGCCAAGCATTTGCGGCGGCAGACATGCCGGCCGATCATCTGGCGATGCTCGAAGCCAGCCGTGCGGGCATCGAGGGCGGGGCAGAAGAATGAAGCGCCCCAAAAAGGGCGATGTGTGGCGGTATGAATATCTCTGGCATCGAGAACACGAGGCCGGGAAGGACAACGCCCGCAAGTCGCGCCCCGCGGCGCTCGCGACCACCTATGTCGGCAAAGACGGGCGCACCAATCTTTTCCGGATTCCGATCACCGGCAAAGAGCCGCGCAAGGATCGTCTTGCCATTGAGGTTCCGCTGATCGAGCGCAAGCGTGCGGGTCTCGCGTCGGACATGCGGCTTTGGGCGATTGTGGATGAGTACAACCACGAGTTCTTGGAAACGTCGTTCCATATTGATCCCGACGGCTACCAGGGCGCTTTCAGCGCCGCATTCACGGACAAGGCTCTGGACTTGCTTGTCGGGGCAGGAAAAAAGGGGCTGTTTAACATGGTGAAGCGTCATGACGGGCAATGCCGTTTTGAACCGGGTCCATCCGCTCGGGTGCCCGGCGGCGCGTTCTGGCCCGCCTGATGCGCCGGACTGAACTGCCCCGGGTTGTCCGGAGAACAATCGGCTGAACAAACGAGCCGGAAACTTGAAGAAATGGATCCATGCCGGAGAGAAAGCACACCCCCGGGGCAACCAGCTCCCTCAAAAAAAGGAACGCATCCTCCGCTGCCGAAGCTTTTCGAATCGGTGCAGACGCCCCGGGCCCATTTCCGCGAGGGCCGTTCGATCAAGGGGGGCAACTGGGATCTGGGCGCGTCGCGTGCGCCGGTCCGGAAGGTTTTGCGGTCCGGCGCGACGGAGTTCGTTTGCGAGCGCAGGACGCAGCCGCGTCCGAAGATCGGCCCTTGGCAGTCGGAGCTTGACAGATTTTTGGAGGAGAACGCGGCGCGTCCAAAGCGCGGGCTTCAGCCGATGGCAGCTCGCGGAACTGGCCGTACAGATCAGCCGGCACCGAAAGGAAATCGAAAGGGCTTGGCATGAGCATTTCCGTTGGAGCAAAAACGGTTTCTTTTGACCGCGATACGATGTGGGTCGATCTGGATGACGGTCGTTCGCTTGGAGTGCCTCTGGCGTGGTTTCCGCGGCTGATGCGCGCAAGCGCCGAACAGCGGAAGAATTGCCGAATCGGCTATTCCGGCAACGGTCTGCACTGGGAGGATCTGGACGAGGACATCTCCGTCGAAGCGCTGCTGGCTGGTCTCGGAGACGAGACCCGCGCGGGTTTGCAAGCGACCTGACAGGGCGGGCTCGCGGTTGGGAGCGCTGGCGGCGCGCATGGCCCATCCCGACAGCAAGCGCGGCACCGCCCGGCGTTGAGCAGTGTCTTGATCCATTCCATCCACGCCTTCCGTTCACCTCGTCCGCACGGTGCATTCGGCGTCTTTCTCGTTCGAGAGTTTTGGCATTGCGCCGCCGCACACCGCCTGACGGAGGAGCTGCCCTTCGCGCGAAGGATCGCTAAGCGCTTCGCGCCAAGTCGGGATGCTTTCATTAACATCAAACTTGCATAATAACATTATTGGTGTTAGCATGCAGAACGATGTTAGAATATGATCGTCAACTGTCCGGAAAAGCATTCGCCAAGGCACTTGAGCGTTATTTCGAGAGAACGCTTCATGACAAGGTCAGAGTTCGCGAGATCGACGAGGCGGTCAGCGTGCCTGTCTTTCTTGAGCGAACCTATGCCTTCTTCAAAGCCCGGATCGTCGGCAAGCCGTTCGTGCTGATCGCCGCAAGAGAGAATGCCGCGGCGCCTGCAGACATAGCGAAGCACGTTTCGCTTGTGCGGGCGGCAGCGGATTCCGACGTGATTTTCGCGGCGCCGTCTTTGAGCGCGCACAACAGGTCCCGCCTGATCACTCGGGGCGTGGCCTTCGCCGTGCCGGGCAACCAGCTCTATATCCCCGAACTGGCCATGGACCTTCGGGAGAATTTCATCGCACCAAAGCCGCGAAGCGTCGAGAGGCTGTCTCCGGCGGCGCAGGCGGTTCTCTTCCATCACATGCTGCGGCTGGACGAATTCGCCGTCACGCCTTCGGCCATTGCCCAACGGCTGCGCTATGCGCCAATGTCAATCGGGCGCGCATTCGATGATCTCGTCGCCTCGGGGCTGGCAACAACCGAAAAGCGCGGCAAGGAAAGACAAATCCGTTTCAACGCGGGCAGGCGGGAACTCATGGAAACCGCCCGCCCGTTGCTGCGAAGCCCTGTGCGCTCGATCAAGCACATTCGCGACAACTGCCCCGTGCCCAATCTGAAGCTGGCGGGCGAGAGCGCGTTGGCGAGACTGACCGATCTGGCGCCGCCGCAAACGGAAACCTTCGCGGTAGCGGCCAGGAACTGGAAGGAGATTGCTCAAACCTTGGAATTCGTCGAGGGCGATGAATTCGAAAAGAGCTTTACGGTCGAGACATGGTCCTATGATCCCGCCGGGCTGTCCGACGCCTCGGTGGTTGATCCGCTTTCGCTCTATGCGCGGTTCAATGATGACCGCGACGAACGCGTCTCATTGGCGGCGCAAACGCTTTTGGAGAAAGAATAGCGTTGGTGGGAATCGATAAATTCCGGGAACATTTCGCCGGGCGCGAAGATGAGCACGCGATCATTGGCGGCGCGGCCTGTGATCGTTGGTTCAACGCTGCTGGTCTCGAATTCAAGGACGCGAAAGATACCGATATGTCTTGCCTGTGGATGTCGTCGATGCCGCGTTCGGCGATGCCTTTCAAAACTTCCTTGATGCTGGCGGTTATGAAATTCTTTGCGCCGCTGAGTGCAGCCGGTTCAACGCACCCGGTCGTAAGTCGCCGACCCGCGCCCTAGCGCGAGGCGATCCCCGCGGCCGATGCAAATTGCCGGGGCAGTCCGAATGGCTGCTTTCCGGATACCTCCAACTCTGGACTTTGATTCGGATGCAGTTCGGCAGATCCGCAATCAGGCGTGAAAGCGGAGCCTCAACGACAGGCGAATCCAAGCAGCGATCTATACGCAGCGACCTCCGTCCACCTCCAAGATTACGCCAGTTATGAACTCAGCATCATCGGAAGCCAAGAACAGCGCCGCGTTCGCAATGTCGCGGGGTTCGCTCAATCGTCCAAGCGGAATAGTCGCGAGAAACTTCTCCATGTTCTCCCCGGTCGCCGGCATGCCGAGGAAAGTTTCGAGCATCGCGGTCCGGCCAAGGACAGGCGCGAGTCCGCAAACGCGAACATTGTCCGGCGCAAGTTCCACAGCCAAGGATTTGGTCATCAGATGCACGGCGCCCTTCGTCGAATTATACCACGTCAACCCCGGTCTCGGGCGGATTCCGGCCGTCGATCCGACGTTGAGCATGACGCCTTTCCCGGCCTTGCGCCAATGGGGAACGATCGCCTGCGTCATGAAGTAGATCGAGAACACATTCACTTCGTAGATTTTCCGCAACTGCGCCTCGTCCACATCGAGAAGCGGCTGGTTTCGATGGCTGCAGCCGGCGTTGTTCACCACTATGTCGAGCGAACCGAATGCATCGATGGAGGTTTCGACTGCGGATTGAACACCGGACGCATCGGACACGTCGCATGCCAATGCAATCGTCGAGCCGCCAATCTGCATTGCAGCCTCGGATGCGCCGCTTTCATTGATGTCCGCAAGCGCGACATTCGCTCCCTCCTCGGCGAACCGAATTGCGATTTCACGTCCGAACCCGGATGCCGCTCCCGTCACCAAAGCGGATTTGCCTTCAAGCCTCATGTTCAATTCGCCTTTCGCTCAGCCGTGGTCGTGAACAATTGTTTTTATCTGCGAAAACTCTCTCAATGCCTCAAAGCCCTTTTCCCGTCCGTGGCCGGACTTTCGTACGCCGCCGAAGGGGAGCTCTATGCCGCCCCCGGCTCCGAAGCAGTTTATGAACACTTGCCCGCAACGCATTGCTTTCGCCAGACGGACCTGCCGCGCGCCGTCGCTTGTCCATATTCCTGCGACCAGCCCGTACTCGGTCGCGTTCGCCAGAGCGATTGCCTCCGCTTCGTCGCGAAAGGGCATGCAGCACAAGACCGGACCGAAAACTTCTTCCTTTGCAATTTGGCTTGCAGGGTCAACCGGCGCGTAGAGCAGGGGTGCGAAATAGTGGCCGCCATCCGGCGCGTCAGCGGCAATTTGTCCGCGCGCTGCAACCGGCGCATCCGTTTCGTTTTCGACATAGGTTTCGACTCGCTCCCTTTGCCGCTTGGATATCAGCGGACCGAGGTCGCGGTCCGAATAATGCGGCGCCGCCACAAAGTTCTCAAACTGCTTGGACAACAAGCCGACCGCCTTTTCGAACACGGAATGCTGAATCAATGCGCGGGAACCGGCGGAGCAGGTCTGGCCGCCGTTCTGAATGATCGCAGCGGCTATCACCGGAATTGCTTTGTCGAGATCGGCATCATCGAACAAGATCTGCGGCGATTTCCCGCCCAGTTCCAGAGTGCATCCGACATGGTTCGAGGCTGCGGCTTGCTGGACCAGCGTTCCGGTTTGGGGCGAGCCGGTGAAGGAAACAAAATCCAGATCGGGATGCTGCGACAACGCGGCTCCGGCTTCGGTCCCGATTCCGGTCACCAAATTGATCGCGCCCTCCGGAAAACCCGCATCAAGCGCCAGCTCGGCAAGCTTGATCGGCGTCATGCAGGCGTCCTCCGCAGGTTTGATGACGACAGAGTTTCCCATCGCCAGCGCAGGCGCGAGCGTGCGTCCGAACATCTGCGCCGGGTAGTTCCACGGGATGATATGTCCAGTAACGCCCAGCGGCTCGCGGACCGTCTGCACTTGGTAGCTGTTCAAATATGGAATGACTTCGCCATGCAGCTTGTCCGCCGCGCCGCCGTAGTACTCGAAGTAGCGCGCAGCAAGCTTGATGTCGTTGCGCGCTTGGGACATGGGCTTGCCCGTATCTCTGGCTTCGATTTCCGCAAGCTCTTCCGATGCGTCGGAGATCAGATCGGACAGTTCCGACAGCATACGTCCCCGTTCGGTCGCAGTCGTTTTCGACCAAGCGCCGTGTTCGAAAGCGCGCCGTGCCGCTCGCACGGCGTCGTCCACATCGACAGCGGTCGATGCCTGAATCCGAGCGAACTCCTTGCCGTCGGACGGGCTGCAAACCGTCAAGGTTTCGCCCGACTTGGAGGGAGTCCAATTGCTCCCGATCAAGTTTTGCTTCGTGCAGCGCATGGTCGCTCCTGAATTTCGTGACGCTCAGCGCATCCCGACGCAGTTCGTCAAGTTCGAGTCGCGCCTGCCACTCTGCATTCTTCGATCCGGTCCGGCTGCAGCGTACTCAAACTGATCATATCTCTTTGACATACGGTTCGCCGCCAGCGCGGGGCGGGATCGCCTTGCCGACGAATCCGGCGAGAATCACTACGGTCAGAATGTAGGGCAGGGCTTGCATGAATTGCACGGGGATCGTGCCGACGTTTTCGATTGCAATGCTCTGGTACCGGATTGCTATGGCTTCGAGCAACCCGAACAGAAGGCAGGCGAAAAGCGCGTATCCCGGCCGCCACTTCGCGAAAATCAACGCGGCGAGAGCGATGAAGCCTTTGCCCGCAGTCATGTCCCTGATGAAACCGGCGGCCATGCCGGTGGACAAATAAGCTCCGGCAAGCCCGCAAAGAAGGCCGCAGATCAGAACTGCCTGATATCTTAAAATCGATACGGACAGGCCGGCGGTGTCCACGGCCTCCGGATTTTCGCCGACCGCGCGAAGTCGAAGGCCGAATCTGGTGCGGAAAAGCAGCCACCAGCTCGCCGGCACCGCGGCGATTCCCGCATAAACCATCAAGGTGTGCCCCGAGATCAGTTCGCTGTAGATCGGGCCCAGAAACGGAACTGCGCTGATAGTTTCGGCGAAGGGGAATTCAATCGGAAGGAAACGCGCCTCTCCGCTCAGCGACGGCGTGCGTCCGCCGATCTTGAACCAGTTCTGGCCGACGACGGCAGTCAATCCCGAAGCGAGGAAATTGATCGCGACCCCCGAAATCAGCTGATTGCCCCTGAATGTGACGGACGCGACGGCATGCAGCGCGGCGAGGATCATTGATGCGGCAAGGCCGGCCGCGAGGCCCGCCCAGACCGATCCTGTCGATGCCGAAATGGCAGCCGAGAAGAAAGCGGCCGCCAGCATCTTGCCTTCCAGCCCAATATCGAAAATTCCCGCTCTTTCGGAAAAAAGACCTGCGAGGCAGGCGAGCAGCAACGGCGTTGAAAGCCGCAGCATCGAGTCCAGGATTTGAATCAGCGTGGCGAAGTCCATCATGCTCTCCTTTCGCTGAGAAGCTGGAAAGCCTTTGAAACCGGCATGCGAACCATGTTGTCCAAAGCGCCTGTGAACAGGATGACGAGAGCTTGGATGACTATGATCATTTCTCTGCTGATAGCCGGCATTTCGAATTCAAGCTCGACGCCGCCTTGGTAGAGGACGCCGAACAGCACGGCCGCAAGAAACACGCCGACCGGGTGCGACCGGCCCATGAGGGCGACGGCGATGCCGACGAAACCCGCGCCCTGCACGGCGTCGATCAAAAGCCTTTCCGCTTCGCCCATGACCGTGTTGATGGCCATCAGCCCCGCGAGCCCGCCGGAAATCAGCATCGTGATCATCGTGATCCGGACCGGCGAAATCCCCGCATAGACCGCGGCAGGCTCGCTCCAGCCGAATGCCCTGATCGCGTAGCCAAGCCTTGTCCGCCAGATCAGAATCCAGACGGCCGCGCCTGCCAGAAGCGCAATCAGGAAACTGACGTTGAGCGGAGGCGATTTGGGAAACGGAATTCCGAACCAGCCCAGCATGGCGTGCGCGGTCGGGAGGTTCGTTCCTTCCGGGAACAGCGTGGTTTCCGGAGCCATTTGTCCGGGCGCCTTGAGGACATTCACCAGCAGATAGACGAGCAAAGCGGATGCTATGAAATTGAACATGATCGTCGTGATGACGATGTGGCTTCCCCGGCGAGCCTGAAGATACGCCGGCACGGCCGCCCAAGCCGCTCCGAAAAGCATCCCCGAAAGTATCGCGACCGGAAACGCAATGAGCCAGTGGGGCCAATCCAAGGCAAGGCAAGCCAAAGCGACGCCCAGCCCGCCGAGCGTCGCCTGTCCCTCGCCGCCGATGTTGAACAGCTTCGCGTGGAATGCGACGGCGACGGCCAAGCCGGTGAACATGAAATTCGTCGCGTAGTAGAGGGTGTAGCCCCATCCGTACGCCGAACCCACGGATCCCTTCACTATGATGACCAAGGCTTCCAGCGGGTTTTCGCCGATCCAAAGCACCACCAATCCCGAAACAAGGAACGCCAGGACGAGGCTGATCGCCGGAATCAGAACGATGTCCGCCCACTTGGGCAATCCGCCCGTCATGTATCGCCCTCCGCGACGCCTGCCATGAGCAGTCCCAAATCTTGCTCGTTCGTTTCCTTGGTGACCCTTTCGCCGATGATTCGGCCGTCGAACATCACTGCGACCCGGTCGGAAAGCGAGAAGATCTCTTCAAGTTCCACGCTGACGAGAATGATCGCCGTTCCATCGTCGCGAAGATCGAGGATGCGCTGGTGGATGAATTCAATTGCCCCGATGTCCACGCCGCGCGTGGGCTGGCCGACGACGAGCAACGCCGGCGCGCTGTCGATCTCGCGCGCCAGCACGATCTTCTGCTGGTTGCCGCCGGAAAAGCTTTTCGCGAGGTTTTCGGTCGCGACAGGACGGACGTCGAAGCGCTCCATTCCCGATTTCGTAGCTCCGCGGATGGCGGCATTGTCCATCAAAAGCTTGTTCAGATTGTACTGTTCGTTCCCTTGGTATCCGAAGGCCATGTTTTCCCAAGCGAAGAAGTCCATGATGAGGCCGAGGTGCTGCCGGTCTTCAGGCACGTGCGCCAGACCGCTGGCTCTGCGGGAGAGCGCGTCCGAACCGGGGCCGGACAGGGGAATCTCCTTGCCGTTGATCCGCAGCGATCCGGTTGCATCGGCAATGCCGCCCAAAACTTGGAGCAGTTCGGTCTGGCCGTTTCCGGCGACGCCTGCGATGCCCAGGATTTCTCCGGCTCGGACATCGAAAGTGACGCCCTTCAGTGTCTCCACGCCCCGGTCGTCCGAAACTCGAAGGTCTTTCGCCTCGAGCACTTTTTCTCCCGGATGGGCCTCTTTCTTCGTGACGCGCAGAAGCACCTTCCGTCCCACCATCAAGGCCGCCAGCTGCTCGGGACTGGTTTCGGCCGTGGGGACCGTCGCCGTCATCTCGCCGCGCCGCATGACGCTGACGGTCTGAGTGACCGCCATGATCTCTTTCAGCTTGTGGGTGATCAGAATGATTGTCTTGCCTTCGTCGCGAAGGCTGCGAAGTATCCGGAACAGGTGCTCGGCCTCCGCCGGAGTCAGAACTCCGGTCGGTTCGTCGAGAATCAGAATGTCGGCGTGCCTGTAGAGAGCCTTCAGTATCTCGACTCTCTGCTGATGCCCGACGGACAGTTCGTCGATGATCGCGTCCGGGCGGACATTCAGCTGGTACTCCTCCGCGAGTTCCGCCAGCAGAGTGCGCGCTTTTTCCAGCGAAGGCTGGAGCAAATACCCGCCCTCCGCCCCAAGGACGATGTTTTCGATGACCGAGAAGTTCTTCACGAGTTTGAAATGCTGGTGGACCATCCCGATGCCCGCGTGGATCGCGGACTCGCTGTCGGGAATTTCCGTTCTTTCGCCGTTTACATATATCGTGCCTTCGTCGGCTCGATAGAAACCGTACAGGATCGACATCAAGGTCGATTTGCCTGCGCCGTTCTCGCCGACGATCCCGTGTATGGTGCCCTTGGCGACGGACAAGTCGATGTTCTTGTTCGCCTGAACGGGTCCGAAAGATTTCGAGATTCCCTTCAGCTCTATCGCCGGGGGAGCGCGGTCTTCGGGCGCGGATTCGATCATTTTAGCTGGCTCGGGCATCGATCCGCGCTCACCAATACGGACAGGCGTCGTCGATCGTATAATCATGAATCGCGGCAGCGCCGGTCACGATCATGCCGCGGGCCTCCTCGACGGCTTCAATCATTTCGTCGTCAATCAGGCCGGCGTTGAATTCATCAAGCGCATATCCGACCGCATCTTCCGCCAAGCCTACGCGGAATATGCCTGTTTCCAGAGCGGCGCCTTCGCTGAATGCTTCGAAGACGGAGTGGTCGACTCTCTTGATCATTGAAGTCAAAACCGATCCGGGATGAAGGTAATTCTGGTTCGCATCGCTGCCGATGCTCAGGATTCCTTCGTCAGCGGCCGCTTGCAGGACGCCCAGACCGGTGCCGCCGGCGCCTTGAAAAATGACATCCGCTCCCTGTCCGATCTGGGCCTTGGCGATTTCCGCCCCCTTGACCGGATCGTTCCATGCCGCAGGCGTGTTGCCGGTCATGTTTCTGACGACCTTGATCTGCGGGTTCGCGTCAAGGACGCCTTGGGCGTACCCGCATGCGACTTTGCGAATCAGGGGGACGTCCATACCGCCCACGAATCCGACGACGCCCGATTTAGTCGACATCCCTGCGAGCAATCCGACAAGGTAGGATCCCTCATGCTCCTTGAACAGTATGGAGCGCACGTTCGGCCGATCGACGGCATCGTCGATGATTACGAACTTGGTATCCGGGTAATCAGGAGCAATATCGTCGAGCGCGATCGCGAATGCGAAACCGGTCATGACGATGGGATTGTATCCGGATTCCGCAAGCGTTCGCATGGCTTGTTCACGCTGCGCTTGCGATTGGAGTTCAATATCTCTGTAGCTTCCGCCCGTTTTCGCTTTCCATCGCTCCGCGCCGATGTAGGCGTTTTCGTTGAAAGATTTGTCGAACTTGCCGCCCAAGTCGTAAATCAATGCCGGATCGGCCGCGGCCGGCGCGACAAGCGAACAGAATGCGGCGAGGACGCAAATGCCCGCCTTCAGAATTTCGGATGTTTTGCTCATGCTCCCGCGAGCAGCTGGCGGGCACAGCGACTGCACCCGCCAAAGGCTTGATCAACGGTCCAAATCATCGGGAGCGTTCAGGCCCGCGATGGCAACCGCCGCTCAGCTGACGGGGCAGCTGTCGTTGTCGGTGTAATTGTGGACGGAAAGCTCGCCGGAAATGATCATTTCCATTTTGCCGTCCGCTTCCGCGGCAACCGCGTCCGAGATCAACGCCGCATTGTGCTCGTCGAGAGCATATCCGACTGCGCCTTCCGCAAGCCCGATCTCGACGATTCCAGTTTCCAGATCTCCGCCGGCCATGAAGGATTCGCTGACGGCGACATCCACCCGCTTGAGCATGGATGTCAGAACCGAACCGGGATGCAGGTAGTTCTGGTTCGAGTCGACTCCGATGCCGAGTTTCCCTTCGTCGGCTGCGGCCTGCAGCACTCCGATGCCGGTACCGCCCGCAGCGTGATAGACGATATCTGCGCCCGCGGCGATCTGGGCCTTTGTCAGTTCCGCCCCTTTTACCGGATCGTTCCATGCGGAGGGCTCGTTGCCGGTCATGTTCTGGATGACTTCGATATCGGCGTTCGCCGCCTTCACGCCTTGGACATACCCGCAGGCAAATCTGCGAATCAGCGGAATGTCCATTCCGCCGACGAATCCGACGACGCTGGATTCGGTCGTCATGCCCGCGATAATCCCCACCAGATAGGAGCCTTCGTGCTCCTTGAACAGTATGGAGCGTACGTTCGGCTGATCGACAACGCCGTCTATGATCGCGAACTTGGTGTCGGGAAAGTCGGGCGCGACCGAATTCAACGCGGTCGAGAACGCGAACCCTGCCATGACGACCGGATTGTTTCCGGATTCCGCGAGACGCCTTATGGCCTGCTCGCGCTGGGCCTGCGACTGCAATTCGATTTCCCGATAGTTTCCGCCGGTTTCCGCTTTCCAGCGCTCGGCCCCCTCGTATGCGCTCTCGTTGAACGACTTGTCGAATTTCCCGCCCAAGTCGTAAATTATCGCCGGGTCCGCCGAGACGGATGCGGCGGAAATTGCGAGCGCCGCCGCCGCTGCCAGGGTTTGTGATATTCTTGTCATTTGTTCCTCAATTTTGTTCAGTTTGCCGGTGAGCGACGTCGCGTCTACCGGAGGTCAAAATGCCTTCTTTGCGAACGTAGTGAAAATTACAACTCGATTTTTTGGAAATTCCTGATCGCCGCAAAATTCCTCGAGTCTCGAATCGATTCGCTGCAGCTGCAAAAGGCGACTTGCTCCGGTCTAATTCTGCGCATGCTCGCTTGACGGGAAGCGCAGGATCCAACTTGGAGGCAAGCTGAATCGAATCTTGCAATTCGGTTCGGAAATTGGCGGAGTGGTCGGCAGGACCAGCCGCGTCGCGGGCTTGATTGAGTTTGCCGCTGTCGTTCGTTCAATCGCGCGGGTGAGGTCGGCGGTGTGGTCGCGGACAGCAATATGGCATCTGGCGATCATCTGTTCGCGGCGTTGAGCTTCCGTCTTGACTCGACCGGAAATAAGCGCAGCGCTCGTCGAGAGCCTGCTCAGCGCTATCTTCCGCAAGGCGGAACATATGAATTCCAGCGTGCAAATCCTCTCGGCTTGCGAATGAATCGCATTTGGCCAAGCCCGCTCTCCGGACCGTCGAAGCCGGAACAGAACAGGGATGGAGACAGTTCTGATTTGCGTCGCCGTCAATCCTGCATTTCCGGGCGTAAGCGGCTATGGGGCAGAAATCCCTCCAATCGATGGTCTTGGATCTGCGGTCGTTTTCGAAGCAGCATTCAACGGCGAGCAGGGCGTCGGTATCGGCCTTCAATCGGCGGCATTCCGTCAGACCAAAAGAATGGGATGCACCTCTCACCATAATTGCATTTGAGCGTTTTTTGCTTCAAAACGCACTCTGAAGGCGGCGTTGGCCGCGTCGGGTAGAGCGACTTGGCAAACGATGAAAAAATTCCGGCAATTTTTCAAAGGCGATGAGGATCCTCGGACAAGCAACGCGACAAGACACGACTTTCACGAGATGATCATGATTTCGCTGCTGTCAAGCTTGTGCGGAGGGCAGAGCTGCGTCGACGCGGCTGATTTCGCTGTCGCAAACGAGGAGTTTCTGCGCCGCTTCATGCGTCTGAAGCACGGGCCTCCCAGCCACGACGCACTTTCGCTGGTGTTCCGAACGATAGATTCCGGGGCGCTCGCGGCGGCGCTGGAGCGGTTCGCCGCCGGCTGGGCAAAAATGCTGGAGGAGGGCGGCCGCCAAAAGATAACCGTTGACGACGAAGCAATCCGCCGCTCCTTCTCGCATGCCTCCGAACTCTCGTCGCAGCAGCTCTTCGACGCTTTCGCTCCAGAATCCGGGTTCGTTCTTGATCAAGCTGCGTACGGGGAAAGTTCCGACAAGGTCAAAGTGCTGCCGGCGCTGATCGACTTGCTGGACTTGAGAAGTGAAGTTTTCGCTTCGGATGCGACGCGCGCGCAGCAGGCCACGACAGCGCAGCTAATCGGCAAGGGCGGGCATTTCGTTCTGGAGTAACTGCCGGAAGGCGTTCCCAGGCGTGCGGGCATGAAAGTCCCGCCGGGGTTTCAACTGCCCGTCCGCTCGTCGGAAGTCAGACGCGATCTTGGATTTGAACATCCCTCCTGCGAAGTTCAGTCCCCGTCGCCTTCTACGACAGTTGGCCCGATTTCCCGACTTCGACAGTTTGGCTCGATCTTCGCTCCGCCCCGGCTTCGCGGACCGTTGCGCGCAACCGGCTGCCGCGTGAATATGTCGAGGATGTCAAGCCTGCCGACACCGTCGCCCCGGTCTCCGGCGATGAACAATCTTGCGTCTTTTCATCCGATGTCTTTCCATTGTTGCCTTGTCAGCAGCGCGTTCAGATCATCCACGCTCCAGCTTTCGGGGTCTGCGCGCAACATGTCGCGGACGGATCCGGCCTGCGCCTTTCCGACCCCGTTCAAGGCCATTGCGAAATACTTCTCTTCCGCATCCGCATCGCTGATCTCGGGGAAGGGCGCGCCTTTGGGGGCGGCGACCGCGGTTTTCAGAACCTCTCCGGATTTCAGCATGATCTCCACGTGATCGGGATCCTTGGGATCGAAGGTCAGCCTGCGGCCGCTGGTCGGACGCACATCGACGCCGATTCTGGGCAGAAGCGCGCGGATGGTCGGATCGGCAAGGGCCTCGGGCGTGAATTCATCGATCCAGACCCGACCGCGCACGAGGGCCGCCGCCATGCACCATTCAGCGCTGAAGAGCGCCTGATCGCGGGATTGCGGGTCCGGGTAGCAAAGGATCTTCGCATGGTAGTCGGGCAGGGACAGGCGAACGCCGTCGATCCGGTCCGGTGTCAGGCCATGCGCCTCGCGCAGCGACAATGCGCCTTCAACCACCAGATTGGTAGCCCCGCAGCTGGGCACCATCTTGATGTACAGGCCATGTTCCAGAATGCCCCAAGGATCGCCCAGCTTGGCGAAGGCCCGGTCGAAATCCGCCTTGGCGGCGTCGGACATCAGCGCAGCGAAGCTGACCGGCCCGTCCAGCGTGCTATCGCGCCCCGTCGCTCCGTTGGCGGCAAGCGCGGCCGCGAAAACGCCGGATTTGGCAGCGAAGCCCGCATGCAGCGGCTTGGCTGTCGTGCCGAATTGCGAGACATAGCCCGCCGCCATGCTGGTGGACAGCGCGATCGCATTGGCCGCCTGGCGGGCATCCAGCCTCAATGCCCGTGCGCAGCCCGCCGCCGCGACGACGGGACCAATCGTGCCGGTGGCCTGCCAGCCCCGGTCGTAGTGGCCCATGTTCACCGCTTCGCCCATCCGCATCGAGGTTTCCACCGCAACCAGATGCGCATCGATCAGATCGCCCCCGCTTGCCCCGCGCCCGGCAAGGGTCGCCAGCAAGGCGGGCACCGACACGGCGGAGGTGTGAACCGACGACGGCTCGTCCCAGTCGTCCAGTTCCATCGCATGCGCGGCGGAGGCGTTGACGAAGGCGGCCCAAGGCGCGGGCAGGCGGATGTCATGGCCCGCTGCCGGAACGGGCCCGTTGCCCCAGCCGCGAACGGTTTCCAGCGCGGCGCGCGTGGTTTCGTCGTCGCGGGCCATAAACATGCAGCCGAGCGTATCCAGAATGCTGCGGCGCGAACGGCGCACGGCCTCGGCCGAATGGTCCGCCGGCGCGGCGGCAATGAAATGGCCGAGCCGGGCAACGGCGCTGCGATCGGTCATCGCGCCCATCCGCCGGGCTTCATCGCTTCCCGCGGCAGAGCGATAACGAATGCCGCGCGGATGCGGGCATCGTCCGCGTCGCTGACATGCGCGGGATAGTGCCCCGACAACACTCGCTCGACGATCCGGCGCGCGCGGTCGCGGATCGTGATGCGGCCGCCTTCGTTCCAGCCCTGGATGGTCGAGCGGTCGGTGATTTCCGGATATACATATTCCTGTTCCATCAACCCGATGGTGTGGTCGTGGCCCAGATAGTGTCCTTCGCCCGTCACGACATCGCGGATCACCTCGACCCCGATCATGTCGTCGCCGGTGTCGATTCCTTCGAGCACCCGCAAAGCGTTCCCGGACATCTGCGCGTCGATCACCCAAGCCTCAAGACTGTCGGCCAGCAGATCAGCCAGCGTTCCTGCGCAGACATAGGCCATGTTGCCGCCGCTCCACAGCGCGGCAGAGAACAGGCAGCCCTTTTCCCAGCCGAATTGCGCGTCGGGCTCCTTGGCCGAGGATGCGCCGGACAGCAGGACGGACGGAATGTCGTAGAACTGCGCCAACTGCGCCGATGCCGCCGTCAACAGGGCGCTTTCCCCGCCGCCCCCGGCAAAGGCGCCGGTGCGCAAATCGACCACCAGCGGCCAGTTTCCGTACATCAGCGGATGGCCGGGCCATTCCAAATTCATCGCGGTGATTCCCGCCAACACCTCGGCGTTGCCTTGCGTCAGCGCGCCTGACAGAGACGCCGGAGAGGTCGCTCCGGCCTGCCCTGCGGCCGCGGCCCATGCGGGCATTCCCGCCCGCGCGGCGGCATCGAGAACATTGCAATTGTCGGCGGCGAACCGCATCGGCGGCACCACGAAAGTACAGATGGCCGAGGCGAAGGGCCGGTCGCGAAATCGCCCGCCCGAGCCGTCGCCGCCCAGCGACAGATCGAACATTTCCACTGTCCGGCCAAGATGATCGGATTCAAAGAAACTGGTGATGAAATGCTTGGACGTACCGCTCATGCCCGCATAGGCGGAGTTCACGTCCAGCGCCAGCGCCCCGTCCAAATCGCGGGCGATGCCGGGGCGCTTGATGAAATGTATGTTCTCCATCGCATCGGCCAGCCGGGTCGCGTCGTAGACATCGCGAAGGCAGGTTTCCCGGAAATTGCCGCTGGCGAAATCCATCCTGTTCACGCTGGCGCTGCCCGCGCCCAGATAGGTGCGGGTTCCGGTCATCTCCATGTCATGACGCGGGTCGCGCCCGCGCAGGGTGAAATTGCGACCCGCTTTCACAACCGCATCCTCGACCATCGCGCGGGGAAACCGCAGACGCCCGTCATCCCCCATGCTGCCGCCCGCCGCCAAGACGCGGTCGCGCCAGGCATCCGTAGGATCAGCCATGCCGACCTGTTCCAGCAGATCCAGCGAGGCGGCATGAATGCGTTCCAGATCGCGGTCGATCAGCGGTTTGAACTGCCCACCTATGGCCCCGCGACCTACGCGGGACCGGTCCGCGCCGGGACCCAAGGCCCGCTGCGCTTTGCGCGCCGTGCGGCCGCTGCGCCGGGGTTTGGCATGTTCCTCCATCATCCGCCCTCCTGCCGCGCGGCCCAGAGTGCCGGAATGTCGATCCCGCTGCGCATGGCCTCGAGCTCGACCAGATCGCCCTGCTGCACATTGGCGATGTTGACGTTCACTCCGACCTCAAGGATCAGCAGGTGCTTGAGCCTGATAATCACCGAATGCGAAATGCCCGGATAGCCAATCCAAGGCAGTTCAAAGAATATCCGGTCGATCGGGCAGCGATCCCGCAACGCGCGGATCAGATCGAGCCGCGGCGCGTCGCCTTCAATCATCTCTGCGCCTTCGACATTCACATGCGCCGCGCCGTCCGCGAAACAGCTCGTCACATCCGCCACCAGATTTTCAACGGTCTGCTTGTCTCCCGGCGTGCCGGTTTCGGCAAAGCCTTCCAGCCCCAGCGACCGAGCAAGCGCCAGATGCTCCGAGCGTTGATCAGGAGCGAGCGAGATGAACGTCCCGGACACCTCGCAGGCCTGAAAGCCCAGTTCCGCCGCCTCGGACCAGAGCCGTTCCACCGCCGCCAAGCCGAGGGTCTGCAATGCATATTCGTAAATCTGCCCGCCCAGGTACGGTTTGACCATGTGATCACGATAGAGCGCGATCTTGTCCCGCAGCACGGCTTTGTCCGAAGCGTGCGCCGTCGCGGCAGTGAATTTGGCATAGTCCAAGGCGTGACCGCCAATGGCCAGCTCGCCCTCCAGCACGTTGAGCGGCGTGCCGAATTCCTCCAGCGATGTCATGCCTCTGGCGCGTGGCTTGCGGCGCGTCCGCTCCGATCCGTCGACAAGAAAATCAAAGGCGCGGCTGGTCATGGCCGCCCCTCCCGGTCTTTGCGCCATCAGGGACATTGCGTGCCGTGACCTCTGCCGATCCAGTCAAAATACTTTGCCCCTCCCAAGAAACGGTCCGGATGCGGAGGGGACCGATCCATGAAACGCGAATTTCCGACCTTCAATTCCCTGCGAGCCTTTGAAGCCGCCGCCCGCATCGGATCAAGCGGCGTCCCTGCAAATGAGATGAACGCGACCCAGCCCGCCATCAGCCGACAGGTGCGACGCCTCGAATAGCGACTGGCCGCCAAGCTGCTACTGCGCGGCAGTGAGGCTCCAGTTCCGAAACCCGATTGCGAAGCATTTTTCCAAAGGATCAAGGCAAGCTTCGACGATATCGCGCAAGCGGCCGACACCGTGTCGTCCGAGGCAGGAAGAACAACGCCGACATTGTTCGTCGCCACATTCCTTTCCACCCAACTGATCCTGCCGCTTCCGGATTCCCTGCGCAATGATCATCCTGATGTCAATCTGATTTTCTGCAATAGGTGAACTCAGACATGACATGGACAAGCACAAGATCAACGAGGAGCAAAACCCTCGGCTTCCGCAGACGACGCTGTTGGCGGCCGCGCATAAAGCGGAGCGGGGCGCTGCGCTGCGGCTGAATCCGGGTTTGCCGCGCAAAGTGCTACAGCTTCGGCGATTCCGAAGGCGGGCGCCGCATGGCGGATGTTCATTGTTTTGGAAATCTCCTCGGCATCGTCGCCGATGACAACGCCGTCGAATCCGCCGAATCCTGACATTTCACTCCAGTTGACGTGCATGGCCGCGTTTCCGGCACCCGGTCTCAACAGATAATTGCCATTCCGCAGTCTGACTGAAGCCAGAACTCCGCCCTTGGCGCCGTAGGCCAGTGAATCGAAACGGGATACGCCTATCGCCGGCACTTTGGCTGACATTGAAATCCCGCGAGCGGCGGCGGCGCTTACCCGCGTTCCTGTAAAGCTTCCCGGACCGATGCCGGCGCCGACCGCGTCGAGATCGTCGAATTCCAACCGCGCATGGGCCATTGCATCGAAAATAAGCCCGAACAATCGTTCGGCCTGTCCGCGTTTCATCGGCTCGAATATGCTGGCTTCAACCCTTCCGTTGCACGCCAGAGCAACGGCGCAGAAATCACCCGACGTATCGAAACCGAGTACAGTCGAGTCAGGCGACAACTGGTCGGACCTCTACAACCTCGGGGATGTAGTGCCGCAAAAGGTTTTCGATCCCCATCTTGAGAGTAATCGTGGATGACGGGCAGCCCGCGCATGCGCCTTGCATGTGCAGATAAACCACGCCTTTTTCGAAACCGTAGAATACGATATCGCCGCCGTCCTGCGCCACTGCCGGGCGCACGCGGGTGTCGAGAAGCTCTTTGACCTGCTTCACTATGGGAGCGTCAGGCGAATCCTCGTCGATCTCGCGGATTTCGGGCTTCAAACCGTAATCGAGAACAGGGACGCCCGACTGGAGGTGCTCCATGATCGCTCCCAGAATCGCCGGCTTGATATGCGGCCATTCTGCGGACTCGTCTTTCGTGACCGTAATGAAATCAGATCCGAAGAATACCCGTGCTACGCCGTGAATCTGAAACAGCCTTTCGGCTAGAGGCGATCTCGAAGCAGATTCAGGCGATGGGAAATCGGCGGTGCCGGTGGGAAGTATCTCTTGACCCGGCAGGAACTTGAGGGTCGCCGGATTCGGCGTGGACTCAGTTTGGATGAACATGCGCTTTTTCCTTTGAGTGTCTATTGAGATATCGGGCGCGGGAGGAGAAAGTCAATGGCAACGGCGCCCCGTTCTTGAAGCAGTTTTTCAGGCGTGGATATCCTGTCGAGCCGTGCTGAAGCTTCTTGCATTTCCACCATGGTATTTTAGCTCCGTCGACGGTCTGCGTCACGCCCGTGCTTCTGCGGCATGACCACGTCTGCCAGTTGGTCGGCGCCATTTTTTTCATTGTTTCGAACCGTTTCAGGCCAAGAGGGTGCCCGGCCTTTGGGAATCGGACAGTCGGATCGAATGTGAAACTTTGGAATGAGTTCACTGGTACGCCTATGAATCTGCCGCACCTCACTTCGGCAACAAACCACCTCCGACATAAAAAACGCGAGCCATGAAAAACAGAATGGCCCTGAAAATGCCTCATGACTGATGAGCAAAAAAGTCAGGATGCTTTGGGCCGATTCAGCATGGAAAATTCTTGAAACTGCTCAATTCAACCAAAACGCACTCAATATAGCTCTCTCAGTTGCTGGTAGGCTTGGTCAAATTGCTGGCAGCCAAGCTTCACGCGTGCAGACCCTTGAGCATGTGTTGCAAGAAATCTTTGTCTGCGATTTTGATCCTTGTCCATTTTTGCGTACGGCGGAGACGGGACGCGCCCTTCGCTTCGTTCAAGGGCAGTCATGAATGCATCTCGGAGATCCTGACCATTTAATTGCTCGCAATTTGGCGTGGGCGTTGTAAAAGCAGCAACGCACCATGCCTCGGTAGATTCTACCGCAGGCGCAAGGATATGCAGTTCCACGTCATGCTCGGTCATGTCATCATATTTCGCGGCACTTCGGATCACCCTGCGGATTTCATCGGCTCTTTCTTGCGCGTCATCAGGATTTCCTACGTCAAGTTCGTATTTATTACTCATATGATTGGTGAACGACGGTTTTCCAAGGATATCGCTATCCAAATGAATCAGAATGGCGTCCAAGGTTGGCTTGTCATTCGGCTTTTCAAACAACCCGCCGCCGAAGTAGTTTTTAATGCGATATTCGGGATTGTTGTGGTCCAACCAAAGTAAAACATTGGTCCATCCTCCTTCAGAGTTCATGTTGTCTGCTTCCGGTTGAATGGGCACGAATTGAGCATTGATTTCGTCATTTTCCAACGCATGCCCGAAAAATGACTTTATTGCTAAAAAGTCTGTGGGTCCCTCACAAACAACTCCAACTCTCATCAAAGATCGCCCATTGCCCCGGGAATATCTCCATCCAGCCAAATCTGCGACAGGTTGCGACCCTTCTTGAGCAGTTGCCAGTCATCTCGACTCATTTTGGATTTGGGCTTCAATCGCCCAGCAGTAGTGTGCCCGCGCTCGTTCCTGCGAACAACAAATACGCGGAATCTGTCATCAAATAAATCAAACGCATCAAGGACAGTTGGATTGTGGCTCGTCAAAAAGACCTGCTGCACACCCAAGCTTGCCTGCCCATCGGAGTTTGCATTCGTGACCTTGACAATTTGTTCCACCAACTTGCGCGTCAATTTGGGATTGAGAGCATTGTCCACATTGTCGAGCGCAAATATCTTGGGTGCATCCGGGTGGGATAGAATTATTGCTGCGAAGAGCAAGAAAAGCGTACCCTCGCTACTGTCATAAACTGAAAGGCGGTTCATTCTGGCGTGCATGAAGCGGTCTTCAATGTAGACGATTTCTCCTGATCGGTCGAAAATATCCCTTGATGTGAGATCCGGGTTTGCGCGGTGAACGCCGAAACGGGATGCCCACCCCGGCAGTTCGACTAGCTCTGCACATTTTGAAATGATCTCCCAATCCATTCCGCCACTACCAGGATGTTTCCTTTCGTGATCGCGCAACTTGTCCCGAGCGGCTAAGAAACTGGAAACAGCTTCGGGCAAGCCTTCGCCATGCAAGCCAACGGGAGGCGTATCAACCCTCCCGCTTTGCCGACCGCGCAGGAAATCCGTCTGGGGCGTGTAGATCACATACCGTGAATACTTGGAAAATTCGTCGCCGACCTCTGGCGGGATGCCGCTAGTAGCCTTAATTTGATCCCAAATCCCACGGTTTGGGTCGAAGAAATCGACGTTTAAAAAACGTTCTTCGCGGCTGAATATGCGTGTTCTCTGGTATTCAGATATCTCTGAATAGAATTGCAGAAAAGGTTCATTTTCCTCATTCTGTAGAACGACCCTGTATTCAATACCTTTTGCGAACTTTCCGTGCAGCTCGAGCGTACTCGGCAGACTTCCATACTTGAAGGCGGACGTCATCAGCTTCGGGGGAGTTCTACGAAGTCCCTTTGAATCAAGGTCCGAATCGCCAAGGCCACGACCAAGGCACGCCGACATCAGCCCAACAGCTTCAAGCACGTTGGTTTTTCCGGTTCCGTTCCCGCCGATGAAAAGATTCACCTGACCGAATTCGAGTTCAAGTTCCTTGATCGACTTGAAACGGAGAATCTTCAAACGTTCCAGCATAGCCCCGATCTTCTATCAGAATCGGCTTTCTTTCAATCTTGTTTCGGCAAATTCACTCCGAAATGCCTACTCTCGGCTGGATGAACCGCGTCGCAACGTTTGTTCATATTCTGTCCACTTGCTTTGGCCTTGCTCCGAACGGATGCATCACCCGGGAAACCTACTGCGGGCGACTCGAATCGGCGGTTCGATCGGCAGCAGACGTCGGAGGTCCATCAAGTGCTTTTGGAAGTACTGGGCGAGGATCCACTGGTCGAAAGCGCGGCCAGCGCTCTGACCGCCGTCGAACGCTGTATCGAAAACAGTTGTCGGGCCGTCTTCCTTGATCGGAGAGCTTGTCGCGCCGCCGCCGGACCAAAAGAATGGGTTGCACCCGATCCGGTTGACCGAATTGCCATGACTGGCGAGGCATGGGATAAGAAATCCGGACGGAGGATCCTGGAAGTGTTTTCGGACGATGTGGAGCGCAAGGCCGGGAACCGGCCACTTTTCAACTGGGAGGCAAGCATGGATGACGTTCTGGAGCCGAATCTGGAAGCGACGGCGGAGCGTTGCTGCAGCGAGTCGGCGGTGCTGGCGATCCAAGGCACGACGACCCTGAACTATAAAAAGTTTGAAGACGCGGAGGATTTTGTGTCGCTCGGCGAAGAGCCTGATGCCTCGGTGATCGCTGCCCACTTCTGTCTGGCCGTCAGCGAGGACGGCAGGCCGCTCGGCGTGCTCTCCCTCGAAGCCGACTTCTGCGGCAAAGGGCTGCCGGAGAGCGGCCGCTGGCTGGACGGGCTCAAGCGTGCGGACGAGTTTGCCCGCGCCTGCACCGGCGTTCGGACGGTGGCCGTTTGCGATAAGGAGGGCGACAACTGGGACCTTCTGCGCAAGGCCGCCAATGGTCGGGTGGAGCTCTTGGTCCACGCCCGCTCAAAACGCCGGGTTCGCCTTCCGGACGGCGGCTCGGAAGATTTGCGGGACTTCATGTCGGCGCAGCCCGTCATGGTCGAGGCGGTGGTTGGGATTGATGGGCGTGGCGGCGCTCGCGGTCGGAAGGCCCGGGAGGCGAAGCTGGAGATCCGCGCTGCCCGCGTCGCGCTTGTGCCGCCTGGAAAAAGGCCTGTGAAGCCCGATCTGCAGATGCTCGCGGTCTTCGCCACCGAGACGAATCCTCCCGCACGGACGGAATCCATCACTTGGCTGCTGCTCGCCAGCCATGGAGATGCCTGCGCCGAAGACGCCCTGACGGTTGTCCGCAGATACTGCAAGCAGTGGACCATCGAGGAGTTCTTCAGGATCCTTAGGACTGGGCGGCGAGTCGAGGAGCGCAGGTTCGGCCGCGGCGACGACCTGCGCGAGTTCTTCGCCTTCAATGCCGCCGCCGCATGCCGCGTCTTCGACATCGCCAGAGCGGCAAAGGAGACGCCAGACGTTCCCGCCGTCGACATCGTTCCCGAAGACGCCCCCGAAATTCTCAAGATCGTCCTGCGCGTCAACAAGATGCACCCGAAGATGCCGGAGGCGCCAACGATCCGCGAGTTCACGGTGGATCTCGCCCGCATCGCCGGATTCCAAGCCTCAAAACAGCAGCCGCTTCCCGGAATCCAGAAGCTCTGGTCCGCATGGACCGACTTCGCGCCGCAGTTTCAAATCTGTCGAGCCATGGAGGCGGATGGAATTTTCCTTGTGCCTTCAGAGGGTGATTGACAGGCCCGGCATCGTGCGGACAGTGTGTGAAGGACGGGCGCAACCCGTGCCCCTCGCATGCGCTTCGGGAAGAGCGCCGGCAAGGATTGCCCGCGAGAATTCCATGCCGTTCGCATATCGACTGAACGCCGAGCAAACGATCGCTCGAAACCGGCAGGCGAAAATCATAACCTCAGCATCGGATCCGGCGCGGTCTCAAAGATGCCTCAGCCATAAGCGTCAGCCGGCCTTCGTATTCGGATGGCTTGACGAGGTCAGCGCATCGAGCTGATCCTTTGTCAACTGTCCCGGCACGATCGTGATTGGTATCGCAAGGCTTCCAGAACTTCTTGTTATCTTCGACACTAAAGGCCCCGGTCCTTCCGAAGATGTTCCCGCGCCGAGGACGAGAACCGCGATATCCTTGTCTTCTTGGACGTGCCGCATGATTTCGGGGACCACGTCGCCCTGCCGGATCACAAGCTCCGGATTCACGTTCTGCCGGTCCCGCATCCATTTCGCGAACACCTCGAAATGGATTTCAATTCTTTCGCGCGCCTCGTCCGACATAATATCGCCGACGCCGATCCAATGCTGGAACTCATTTGGCGGAATCACCGACAATATCGTCACGCCTCCGCCGGATTTGGAGGCGCACATCGCAGCGTATTGCATTGCCTTGAGGCATTCCCGGCTATCGTCGAGAACGACAAGATATTTGTGCATGACCATGTCCTCCGGTCCGGCTGTCGGACCATTTGCTGCAATCTGAATGAAAATTGCGGACCGTCAACACATTCATGCATAATTCAAGATTCACAAATCGCATGAAAGGATCGCGCTGGATTGAACGGGCTTCCGGAGACGGATTTCTCCTTTGATTCGAACGGAAGTGAATTCGCCGGCGCGATTATCCGATTCGAAGAATTTTCCCGGGATTCATGATGTCCAAAGGATCGAGCGCGCGCTTGATCTTCGACATGCACCCGGTTGATTCGCGCAACTCCTTTTCGAGCAGGCTGATCTTGCCTTGGCCGATGCCGTGTTCGCCGGTGCAGGTGCCCTCGGCTTGGATCGCGAACTCCGCCAGCCAGCTGATGTACTCGTCGGCGAGCTCGATTTCGCGCGAGTTCTCCGTATCGACAAGCAGGAGGACGTGGAAGTTTCCATCGCCGACATGACCGACGACCGGCGCGATGAAACCAAATTCCCGAGCTTTGTTCCGGGCCGCGGCGACGCATTCCGCAAGTTTCGACAGCGGAACGCATGCGTCGGTTGAAAGCCCTTTCGCTCCGGGTCTGAGACTCAATGCTGCCCAGTACGCATCGTGTCGTGCTTGCCAAAGTCGAGTGCGTTCTTCCGGTTTCGTCGTCCAATCGAATCGGGAACCGCCGTGCTCGGCGCAAATTTCGCCGACGGTTTCAGCTTGTTCCTCAACGCCTCCGCTGCTGCCGTGGAATTCAAGCAGAAGCAGCGGCGATTCAGGAAGCGACAAGTTCGAATAGCTGTTGACGGCGCGCACGGTCAGTTCATCGAGGAGCTCAATTCGAGCCATCGGCACTCCGAACTGGATCGACTCGATAACCGCGCGGCACGCGGAAGCCACGTCCTCGAAGCAGCAGGTCGCGGCAGAAATCGCCTCCGGGATTCCGCGCAGCCGCAGCGTCAGTTCGGTGATTATGCCGAGCGTTCCTTCCGCGCCGATGAACAGGCTTGTCAAATCGTATCCTGCCGAACTTTTCCGTGCGCGCGAGCCGGTTCGAATGATGCCGCCGTCCGCGGTGACGACTTCCAGCGCCAGCACATTGTCCTTCATGGTGCCGTACCGCACGGAATTGGTGCCGGAAGCGCGCGTGGACGCCATCCCGCCGATGCTGGCATCCGCGCCGGGATCGATCGGAAAGAAAAGGCCGGTCGCGCGAAGCTCCGAGTTCAACCCCATCCGCGTCAGCCCCGGTTCGACGACGCAATCGAAATCGTCCTGGTTCACAGCTCGAACGCCGTTCATTTGCGAAAAATCCACGGAAATCCCGCCACGCGGCGCGTTTACATGGCCCTCCAGCGAAGTGCCCGCTCCGAAAGGCACGATCGGCACACGGCGCTCGGAGCAGGTTGAAACCAATTCCGAAACTTCTGCTGTTGAGCGCGGAAAGAATACCGCGTCCGGTCGCTGGCCTGCCAGCCAAGTCGTCGTGTGGCAATGCTGATTCCGGATGGATTTGTTCAAAGTGAACCTTTCGCCGAATTTGCTTTTAAGCAATTCGCACGCGTCCGTTATTCCGGATTCGTTGCGCGACGCAGTTGGTTGTAGGACGCTGGTGTTCAATGGCCTATTGCCTTCTGGTGTCCGTTTCGACCTCTTCGCGCAATTTAGCGAGCCCGGCATCCGGAGCGAAGTCAAAAAGTTGAAATTCGCGAGCTATCTGTTGCCCGCCGCGCGATCAATTGCTGCATGGAGTTCCGTCCGCTGCCGTTGAGCTTCGGAACGGAATCGCGGTCGAGTTTGGCGAAGTTTTGATGTTCATGTTCACCGCGAAAGCAAGAATGGCAAGTCGATTGTGGTTTCTCTATTGATCGGTTGCGAAGGAAGCGTGGCTTTTGAAGCAAACTTTGGTATTTCCGCTATCGACCGCGGGCACGGCGACAGTCGGACTAAACATGGTAGGTGAAAATGAAGCTGGAAGGCGAACGCATACTGAAAGCCAATAGATCCGATGTTTGGGAGCGGCTGATTGACGCATCCACATTGAAGAAGTGCATACCCGGCTGCCAGTCGATCTCGGGCTCGCTGGAAGACGGCTTTGAAGCGACGATCGCGCAAAAGATCGGTCCTGTGAACGCTAAATTCCGTGGGAACGTTACGATCAAAGACGTAATCGAGGGCGAAAGCTATACGATTGAGGGCGAGGGAAAGGGCGGTGTTGCAGGATTTGCAAAAGGCACTGTGAATGTCGCTTTGTCGGACAGTCCCGAAGGGACGTTGCTTTCATACAATGTGGACGGCCGGATTGGCGGCAAGCTGGCTCAGTTGGGGTCTCGCCTCGTTGGCGGTGTGGCGAAAAAATTGTCCAATCAATTTTTCGACCGCCTGCAATCAGAGTTTGACGCCGACAAGCCGCAAGGCGAATAGCGAAGAATCGCGTTCGGTTCTCCCTTGCTCTTCCGCTCAGTCAAACTTGGCCGATGTCCGGCGGATGGATTCAGAAGGTCTGATCCTGATCTCAGCGAAAAGAGACTTGATGCGCGTTGACGCCTGAACTGAAGCGTGTCGGCAAACCGCAATGAATGCAAATCGGCCGCCGCGTGAGAATGCGCGATGATTGGTCTATTGATCGCAGTTCGAATCCGTCAGTGCAGTTGAGTTATTGGCACTGCGGGACCGGTTGCTTCCTGCGCGGGGCGCATCAGTCGGCGGAATGAGCCCACTCCCAATACAGTTCGCGCGCCTTAGCGGCAATAGGTCCGCGTTGGTAATGTGTTTCATCGAACTGCGACACCGGAACCACTTTCGACATGTTTCCGGTAAGGAAGACCTCGTCAGCGTCATGGACGTCGTCGAAGCTCAGCACCGTCTCTTGAACTACATATCCGGCAGAGCGGAGCAGCTCGATGATCCTTGCGCGGGTCACGCCCGCCAGAAACGTGCCGTTCGCTATCGGCGTCGAAACCACGCCGTCTTTCACGATGAAGACATTCGACGTCGCCGTTTCAGCTACGTTGCCGAGGGCGTCCGCCGCCAGCGCGCTGTCGAATCCTTTTTCTTTCGCTTCCCGCAGCATCCGGCCGTTGTTCGGATACAGGCAGCCCGACTTGGCGTTGACGATCGATGACGCGAGTATCGGGCGGTGGAACCTTGTCGTCGTAAGCGTGACCGCGGCGGACGACGGAGGCATCGCGACCTCTTCCAAACAGATGCAGAAACCGGTCGATCCCTCCTTTGGCAATACCGCCATGTGTCCGCCGTCCAAGGCCCAGTACATCGGCCGGATGTAAACGGCCGCATCCGGTCCGTACGCGCGCACGCCTTCCATGGATATTTCGACCAGTTCTTCCGCAGCATGCACAGGGGTGATCCCCATCGATTCGGCGGAGTTGATGAGTCGCTGGCAGTGCGCGTGCAGATCGGGTGCGATCCCCTCGAAATAGCGGGCGCCGTCGAACACCGTGGAGCCGAGCCATGAGCCGTGGTCGGCGGCCCGCATGACATATGCGTTTCCGTCGTGCCACGCGCCCTCGAAGTAGGTGCGGATATTCTTGCCGTAAGCCATTGTTCTACCTCCAATTCCGGCGGCGATGTCGGATTATCGAGACCGGATCATTCCAACGATATCGAATGTTCGCTCCAAAATCGGCTCGGCGATATGCGCCGCGCGCCGAGCTCCTTCGCCGAGCGTCCTGTCTATTTCAGCGGGGTCTTTCATGAGCCTGCCGACTTCGCCGGTGATCGGCGCGAGCGCCTCCACCGCCAGTTCCGCCAACGCGGGCTTGAACTTCGAAAAATTTTGTCCGGCGAACTGCTCGAGTATCGTTTCCGGCGCAGAGTCGGCCAGCGCTGCGAAAATGTCGAGCAAATTGCGCGCTTCCGGTCTGCCATGCAGATCTTCAATTCGGTCCGGCAACGGATCGGAGTCGGTTTTTGCCTTTCGGATCTTCCTTGAGATCGCGTCGGCGTCGTCATTGAGATTGATCCTGCTCATGTCCGACGCGTCGGATTTCGACATTTTCTTGGTTCCGTCCCTAAGGCTCATCACGCGGGTCGCGGTTCCTTCGATGACGGGTTCGATGACAGGAAAGAAATCGACCCCGAAGTCATTGTTGAACTTGATCGCGATGTCGCGGGTCAATTCGAGATGCTGCTTTTGGTCGTCTCCGACCGGCACGTGCGTCGCATGGTAGGCCAGAATGTCCGCAGCCATCAGATTCGGATAGGCGAACAGGCCGACCGAAGCATTCTCGCGATTCTTTCCTGCCTTGTCCTTGAATTGCGTCATCCGGCTCAGCCACCCCATCCGGGCAACGCAATTGAATATCCAGCCAAGTTCAGCCTGAGCCGACACTTGGGACTGGTTGAAGAGCACGGACCGGTCCGGATCAATTCCCGAAGCGATGAACCCCGCGGCGACTTCCCTGGTGGCTAGCTTGAGCGTATCGGGATCTTGCCAGGTCGTGATCGCGTGCATATCGACCACGCAGTAAATCGACTCGGTTCCCGCGTCCTGAATTTCCACGAACCTTTTGATGGCCCCCAGATAATTTCCCAGCGTAAGGTTTCCGCTCGGTTGAATGCCGGAAAATACGCGCATTGGACGGCTGCTGTCCGCCATTTCAGCATCCTAGAATGGACAATTCCGAAAAGCTGCCTTATCGCTTGGCGCAAGCGATCGTCAACTTGTTGTCTTGGTGGGCATGGCAAAATTCAGTTCAGAAAGCGAGCCGCTCTCGCCGCTGCCGATTTCCATTCTGGGTCTCGTCGCGGTCATGGCAGGGCTGGAGTTGATTTTTTCCGCTGGTTCCGCCGGCTTGTTTGGCGGTCCAGAAGCAGAGCGTTGGCGTTTTATCGCCATATTTGATTATGGATTCATGGATCGGACCGGTCTGGATCGGGCCGGGAGCCGCGGGCTTATTTCCGGGAACGGCATAAGTCTGCTCGCATACTCCCTCATTCATTACACCTTTGCGGAATCATTGATTTCGGTCGTGCTGCTTCTGGCGATCGGCAAGCTTGTCGGCGAATTTCAAACCGATGCATTCCTGATCGCCGTCTTCTTTTTGGGGGCCGCCGCGGGAGGGCTTTGCTACGGCTTGTTGCCCAGCGCCGACATTCCGCTGGCCGGGTCGACGCCCGGGCTGTTCGGAATTCTCGGAGCCTTCACTTGCGTGGTCATGACCCGACCGAAAGGGCCGATCTTTCAACTTACGATCTGGATTCCGATTGCTCTTTTCGGAATTCAGCTGTTCAGCAGCCTCGTGTTCGGAATGCCGCCGGTTTGGATGGCAGCTGCCGGCGCATATTTCGCGGGAGCCGTGTTCTGGCTCATTCTTTTCTTCTGTTTCGGGGGCTTGGGCCTCAAGCGTTGAAGAAACGGCCTCGTTGGAAACGAGTGCAACCCATCGAATTGCCCGACACCGGGAAACCGGGTTTGGCCGCTCCGATTCTTTTGCGTCGCAAATCCTGCGCGCCGAGCTCGCGCGGTCGCGGAGGAATTCGATGCTCAACGGAGACGCAGCAATCTCAATATGTCGGCAGAGCTCCAAGCTCTGAACATCAGCAACGCCGCGCCGTAGGTGGCTGCGCCCCAAACCACCAGCCCCGCCATAGCGAAATAGCGAATCCCCGGAGCGGAAAACGCGTCTTTTCCGAGAGTCCCCGCGAGCCACAAGGCGACGCCCATTACGGCGGCAGCGGCGGCGATTCGCGGAACTCTATTGACGAATTCGCGGTCGAGCGCAGTCGCTTCGCCCATCCCTCGCGAACCCTTCCAGAGCAGCCATGTCATAAGCCAGCCGGAGAGCGTGGTGCCGACTGCCGCCGCCAGATATCCGATCATGCTCATGAGTCCGATGGCGACGACCGCGTTCAAAAGCATCGACGCCACGGCATATCGGAACGGCGACCGGGTATCCTCTCTTGCGAAGAATGGCGTTTGGGCGACCTTCTGAAGGATGAACGCCGGAAGGCCGGCCGCGTAGATCGCCAATGCGGCGGAAGTGGCAGCCGAATCTTGGGCGGTAAAAGCGCCGCGCTCAAAGAGAACGCTCACGAGAGGAAGGGGGACCACCGCAAACGCTACCGCGGCGGGAAGGGCAAGCGCGAGAGCTGTTTCGCCAGCTCTGTTGAATGCGTCTTTCGCTCCCGTCTTGTCATCGATGGAAAGCTTGCGGGAGAGATCCGGAAGCAGCACGACTCCTATCGCTATGCCGACGACGCCCAGCGGGAGCTGGTAGAGGCGGTCGGCGTAATTCAGCCATGCCACTGCGCCTTCCTGGAAACTCGCTACCTGGCGACCAACAAGGAGATTGACTTGAACGACTCCTCCGGCAAGCGCGGCAGGCGCGGCGATGACGACAAGTCGCTTCAAGTCCGGCGTCAATCGCGGGATCCGAGGAACCACGCGAAACCCCATCCGCGCCGCCGCGTGCCAAACGAGGGCCAGCTGAGCTGCGCCGGCGATCGGAACGGAAATCGACAAGGTCCGGCCGATGTCCCAGCCCGCTGTCGCGGCGAGCATGATCGATCCGATGAATATCACGTTCAGAAGTGTCGGCGCCGCCGCTGCGGCTGCAAACCGCCCCGTGGCATTCAGCACTCCGGATATAAGCGCGGCCAAAGAAATGAAAAGCACGTACGGAAACGCAATTCGCCCGAAGAACACTGCCAGTTCGAATCTGCCGTCTCCAAGAAATCCGCTTGCCATCGCAAGCACGAGGAGAGGCATTGCGAGTTGAGCAACCAGCACGAACACCAGCAAAACGGTGCCGAGCGCGGAAAACGCATCGTTCGCGAACTCGCCCGGATCGCTTCCTGCCTCGAGTTTCTTCGAAAACATCGGGACAAAGGCAGTATTGAACGCGCCTTCTGCGAACAGCCGGCGGAACATGTTGGGAAGGCTGAACGCAACCAGGAACGCTTCGGCGACCGGTCCGGCTCCGAGGAACGCGGCGAACATTATGTCGCGGCAGAATCCAAGCACTCGGCTGAGCATCGTCCACCCGCCGACCGTGAAAAATCCTCCCGAAAGTTGGATCGGGCGGATGTCGTGCTCCGAACTGCGCGGGTCTTTCGTCAATTCCGCTCGCGGTTACATTTCGGCCGACTTCAAGTCGCAAGCCGCCGTTGAAAAACGTGAACTGCGTTGAACGCGAACGCTCCGGTTCCGAATCGAAAATTCCTGCGGCTTCAAGTGTCTAGAAGCCGGTGAATTCAAAGGCTCTTGGCGCTTCAGACACGATTTCGACTTGGTAGTCTCTGATTTCCGCGACCGCGAGTCCGCGCTCGATCGAGCCGTCAAGCTTGAATCTGAATACGCCGTTCGCGCCCGTGAAGCCTTGGGGCGAGGTCAGCCGCAACGAATGGAACGGATCCGAGTTGCTTGTGGCGCGCAAGGCGCCGATCACAGCGACTCCGTCGTAGGCCAAGCTGGCGATCCAGTGCGGATCCTCACCGTAGGCGTACCGGTATCGGAACCTGAAACTGCTGAAGAGATCAGGATCAGGAAGCGTGAACCAGCCGCCTTGAAGCCCGTTCAATCGCAACTGGGACTGAGGCAGGTCCCATCTCGAGGTTCCTGCGAACTTCACCGTTTCCGGATCGACGCCGCTTTCCGGAAGAAGTTCCGCTATGACGGGCAAACCGCCTGCAGCGTCGTCTGTGAAAATGACGATTTCCGCCTGCGTTGCGGAAATGGAGTCCGCTATTCCCGAAACTGCATTTACGATTCCTTCACGCGTGAGCGCGTAAGATCCTCTCCCCGCGAGCACGGCTCCGGACGGTCCTAGCGCTCTTTCGACGGCTATGCGCCCGGCATTGCCGGCTTCCGTTTCGGGATAGACTATGAATACGCTTATGCGGCCCTGCAATACGGCATAATTCAGAAGCCGCTCGGCCGCGTTTTCGTAGGTGTATCCCAGCAAGAACACATTGCCGCCTGCGATGCCGGTGTTGTTCGAGAAGCTGATCAGGTTGATTCCGGCCTCGGCCGCGACCGGAGCGACGGCTCTCGTTTCGTGGGAGCGAACCGGCCCGAGCAGGATATCGGCTCCTTCAGCAATAGCCATGTGCGCCGCTTCGGCGGCGCCTTCAGCGGTTCCCGACGTGTTGTAGACCTTTACGCCCAAATTTACGTTCTCAAGGTCCGCGGCCGCCATTCTGGCGCCGTTTTCCAGCGATGTGGCCAAAAGCCAATCGGTTTCGTCGGCAGAACCGTAAGGAAGAAGAAGTGCTACCGTAGCATCGACAATGATTGGCGCCGTCGGATTGGCGGGAGCTGAACCTCCGGTCGGACCGGGCGTCGCGGGGCTTGGCGCAACCGTCTCACTGCAGGCAGAAATCGCCAAAGCGGCGAAGGAAAACAGAAACGTTCGTCTGAATAATGCACTGGCATTGACCATCCGCTTGCTCCTTCCGAATTCACGCGCGACCTTGTACATGAATGGAGAGCAAAGATAAACGGCAGCGGTTTCAAAGCATTTTGCCAACCCAAGCAAGCATTAGCCCCCAGGCCGGCAAGATCGCTGCGAGTCTTGAGCGCGGTCTTTACGTCGTTTCCACGCCGATCGGTTGCGCCAGAGACATGACTCTTCGCGCCATCGATGTTTTGCGAAGCGCGGACGTGCTGGCTGCGGAGGACACCCGCGTTCTGCGACGATTGATGAGCATCCACGAAATTCCGCTTTGCGGACGCAAGCCGATCGCCTACAACGACCATTCCGGCGGAAGTCGGAGGCTGGCGATCCTCGATCATTTGAGAGTCGGAAAAAGTGTAGCGCTGGTTTCGGATGCCGGCACGCCGCTGCTGGGCGATCCGGGCTATCGCTTGGTGCAAGCCGCGATTACGGATTCCGTGCCCGTGATCCCGGTGCCGGGACCGTCCGCATCGCTGGCTGCCCTTGTCGTGGCCGGTCTGCCGACGGATAGGATCATGTTCGTTGGCTTCCTGTCGAGAAAGGCAGCGGAACGCAGGCGGCAACTCGAAGACTTGCGGTCGATCGCAGCTACGCTAGTGTTTTTCGAAGCGCCGGGCAGACTCCGCGCGAGCTTGAAATCGCTATCGGAGTCATTGGGTGGAGACCGGCGGGCGGCTATCTGTCGCGAACTTACGAAAAAGTTCGAGGAAGTCGTGCGGGGTTCACTCGAGGAACTCGAGCTCAAAGCGGATCAAATGGAGCCGCGAGGCGAAATCACTATCGTCGTGGAAAGGAGCGATGCTACACTCGCGTCGGCGGCCGATTTGGAAACCGATCTTTTGGCGCTGATGAAGGTGCGTTCATTGAAAGATGCGGTGTCGGAACTTGCAGCGACTAGTTCAGTGCCTCGCAACGAAATTTACCGCCTTGCGCTCAAGCTGAAGATGCAAAGCGACCTCGCCGAAGGTTCAGAATGATCGGATTCGATTATTGTTCGGTTCGGCGCAAAGGCACGAGCTTGCAGCTGGAGACACCCGGCAAATTATTGGGCGGCAAACACGGAGCATGAACGGAATGACGCTGAATGTTGCGATCCAGATGGATCCGATCGAATCAATAGATATCAACGCCGACGGCACGTTTCGGATAGTTCGCGAGGCGCAGGAGCGCGGCCATCGATTGTTCTACTATCTTCCGGAAGACTTGGTTCTTGAGGACGGGCGTTTGCTGGCCAAAGGATGCGACTTGACGGTCAGGCAGGTCGAGTCGGACCATTTCTCCAAGAGCGAGGCACTCTGGAAAGATCTTTCCGAAGCCGATGTGGTATGGCTTCGGCAGGATCCGCCGTTCGACATGTCGTACGTCACAACCACGCATCTGCTTGAGACGATCATGCGCGATACGCTGGTCGTGAACGATCCGTTCTGGGTTCGGAATTATCCGGAAAAACTGATCGTGTGGAAGTTTCCAGAGATCATTCCGCCCACGGTGATCGCGAGAAACCTTGAATCCCTAAGCGCGTTTCGCGCCAAGCACGGAGACATCATCGTCAAGCCCCTATACGGAAACGGCGGCGCGGGAATCTTTTTCGTCGAAAGCGACGACATGAATTTCAACGCGCTGTGCGAGATGTTCCTCGCATCCAATCGCGAACCGGTCATCCTGCAGAAGTTCCTCCCCGATGTGAGATCGGGAGACAAGCGCGTCATACTCGTCGACGGCGATCCTGTCGGAGCCATAAACAGAGTGCCGGCGGCGAATGAAGCTCGTTCGAATTTGCATGTCGGCGGAATAGCCGAGGCCGCTTCGCTCACCGCCCGAGATCGGGAAATCTGCGCGGCAGTCGGTCCGGTGCTCAAGGACGCCGGACAGATATTTGCGGGAATCGACATAATCGGCGGCTACTTGACCGAGGTGAACATCACTTCGCCCACGGGAATCGTCGAACTCGAGCGCTTCACAGGGATCAATTCCGCAGGTCTGATATGGGATGCGATAGAGGCGAAGCTCGCGGACCGGTAGGCGAGGGGCCGGACACCGCGGTGGCCTGTTTCTTGCGCCTGCAACTACAGTGTGTTGATTTTCGTCGAATACGGACCGTTAGATCGTGTTCAGCTCAAGTTGACGCATATCCGGCTTTCGCGAGTTCGTTCGCGCATTCCTCGGGTTTGAATTCACCGAGGGTGTCGCTAATGCCTCGCTGGAGCGTTTCTCGGCATCGTGGCTGGGCATCCCTCAGTCGGTGCTTGAGCTTGGCGAAGACCTGCTCCATAGGGCTGAGATCGGGGCCGCGGGGCGTAAGGAACAGCGGGCGGGCGCTGCCTGAACATAGATCTTCCGCAGGATCAGCGCCGCGCCGGTCTGCAGAAACTGACGGCATGACGGATGCGCCGTTCGTTCCGAGGGCCATCGCCCGCGCCGCTCTTTCGAATCATCGAAAGAGCGGTTGAGCACACATTGAAGAGGGGTTGGTTATGCATGCCGACTGGCAGCAGTCGTCCTTTGTTGGAAGTCTCTGCACTCGGGAGCACAGCACCTCTGTCTGAGCCAAGAAGCGCTCATGCTTCCGCCATTCGGGCAAACGAAGCCGCCAAGCCACTAGTAGAACACAAGAAACAATGGTATTACCCTATCCAACCAAAAGACCAGATGTGTCGATTAACACCGCCAAGACTACCGGCAACATATGCACACTTTGAAAATATCAAACTATCGTTGCTTCTATCAAGAACAAACGGCTCGTCTCGCACCGTTGACCATTCTGGTGGGCGAAAACAGCACTGGAAAATCATCGTTATTGGAGATATTTCGACTAATCTGGTCCACAGCAACAATGACTGGGAATATTTCATACAATAGCGCAGAATTTCCACCGGGCATGTTTGATGACATGATATCACGCTCTGCACAAGTAAATCAGAACAACCCAAAGTATACAGCTAGCATAGATTATTCATCAAGTGTAGATTCTGAAACTAATGACGAATACTCTTTTAAAGCAACATTTCAAAACTACAAACAACGGTCGCGTATATCAAATATAACTATCGCCAACATTTCCAAAAGCGTTTCGCTTCATCTCGATGCAATTGAAGATGAAACCATAAGAATTTCAATTAAGACTTCATTGCTGGACTTGTTTGAAATTGCAACTGTCGAGACCAGCTCAGATATTGACATTTTGGCTAGGGATCTTTTTTTCCTACTTCATATCGCACGTCGACAACTCAAAGACGAGCAGAATTTAAGCCGAACATCTACCGATGCTTCAAATTTCGACATGTGCGAAAAGAGTTTGAATACGGAGGAGCGCAGTTTTCTTATAAATTTGATAGATGCCCATATGCAAGAATTTAGCCAATCTATCCAGATTAAACCCATGGGGCCGATTCGTACGAAACCGAAGCGATTCTATGAGAGGGCTTCAACAAATGAAAGCCCCGAAGGTGAACATATACCTGAGGTACTCGCAGATTTAAGCCGCGCAGAAGATAATTGGAGCGCGATGAAATCAAAGTTGAATGTGTTTGGAAAAAAATCAGGGTTGTTTGAAGACTTTAGCGTAGAGTTTCTCGGAAATTCTGAAAATAGTCCGTTTAGCATTCTTTTTAGAACTTCGGACCAAGATGGAAAAAAAGATCCTCAAAATTGGCATAACATGATTAATTTAGGATTCGGAGTGGGTCAAGTTTTACCAATTGTTACTGAGTTAAATGTGAGCGCGCCTGATAAAATCGTTCTGATGCAGCAACCGGAAGTACATCTTCACCCTCGTGCGCAAGCTGAATTCGGGAGCGTACTTTGTGAAATTGCGGGGCCGGAACGTATGCTATTCGTTGAGACACACAGCGATTATCTACTCGACCGGGTTCGGATTAATGTTCGGAAGGGCATTGGTAATGTGCGGGCGAAGGATGTATCGATATTGTTTTGTAAGCGAGTTGGAGAGGTAGTAAATATCTATTCAATGAAACTTGATGATTATGGGAATATTGTTGATGCACCCGATGAATATATGGATTTCTTTATAAGAGAAGGAAATGAGTTGCTGGGGCTTTCCTGAATGTGCATTATTTTAGATAATAGCATTGGTGGCGAGGTGTTTGGCAGTAACAAGTCGGAGGCTAGCGAGGCTGTCTGGCGATGGATTAATGGAATAGAAGGTGAGGGAAAGAGATTAAGAGTTGTAATTGGAGGGAAGCTGACTCGCGAACTGTATAGAAATGGCCAAATTCGGGACTGGCTGATTAGGGGTGTACGTCGCGCAAATGTGATGGTTTACGATAATGAGACAGTGGATTTGATGGAGAAAGAGGTTCGTAACTGGGATTTGGAATCCGATGATCCGCATATCATTGCTTTGGCTCTCGTTAGCGGTGCACGACTTTTATATTCCAATGATCTGGCGTTGCAGAAGGATTTTGGAAATGTAAAGCTTGTTGGTAAGCCGAAAGGAAAGATATATACTACGGTAAAGTTTTTTGGATACGATAAAGTAAAAAAGAGTTTGCTGGAAGATTGTAGATGTAAAAGTTAAAACATTTGTATCTCAGCTGTGATATTGCGGTCTCGTCGCCGACCTTGGCGAAAGCCGACGACTGGGGGGGGGTGCATGGCGCGATCAAACTTGTGGCTTGACCATGCTCTCCAGCAAGCCGGCACCGCCTCTCTTCGTCTTCGCGAGCAGTTGATCGGGGCCGTCGGGGACCGCTCACCGGATGGAAGAGGGGATGAACACTTTAGCACTGCCGGAGATCGTCGGTTTGGACGTCTCGTGCTGTTGGCTCGATATCCACTGCCGGAGCGAAGCCGCCAGCTTCGGCCGTCGAACACGGACGAAGGCCATTCGAAACTGGAGGAGATCGCCGTCGGCAGGATTTGTCGCGAGGTTGCGTGCATGTTCAATGTGTTCGGTTCGAGCGTTAAGGGATGAACCCTGAAATGCATGCGGACAGGGTTGGTGCACCCGGGCGCAAATACCGTCGGGAAGGTTGGCAGTGCCGTCAGTGCCGGGGCGACCCCGACCAATCGGATCGGAATCCGCCCCGGCAAATCATGAGGGTAAAAAATATTTTTAGGGAACTCGGCTGAATAAATCCATGGTCCAAGAATCTGCGGAGAACGAAAGCCGAGTTACGGAAAGGTTTTGAACTCTGCGGGCGGACAACTCGCGGGTGCTTTGCCTCGTGGCGCGCTGGACCTGCGTGAGGATGGTGCCGAAATGCGCGACAGCGACAATGTGCTCGCCAACCCGGGAAGCCGTGGTCAGATCCACGAACTCGCTGATCCGGCTCGATACGGCCGCCCAAGACTCGCCGCCCGGCGGCGCGTGACTTCCCGGATCGGAAAAGTATTTTTTGGAGAGCGACGGATGCTCCTGCGATATCCGGCTGAACGGCTTTCCGTCCCAGCTGCCGAAATTGATCTCTCGCAGCTCGGGCGCGTCGGGCAGCCGCTTCCGGCCCTTCGCTATTGCGTCGGCGGTCTTGCTCGCGCGGGAAAGATCGGACGAAATCACCACCGCCCGTTCGGGAAGAAAACTCGACAAGCGGCTCAGTTGCGATACATCCGACAGATCGGCCGGGATGTCGGTCCAGCCAGCCAGCACGTCGGCGTGGGTCGGCCCGTGACGAACCCACCACCATGTCGTTTTCACATCCAAGCCGGAAGGCGCCCCTTCAGGACCGCTGGAATGCCGGCCATGACGGCGACGGCAAGCCCGGACGCGGCGGCAATCTTTTGATTTATTTCGCCTTGGTGCTCATTGAATCGCCTGGCCGTTGCATTCGCCGAAATGCCGCCGAGCCCCGTCTCGCCCGACACCGCAATGACGGGGCAGGCGGCGGAGCGGAATGAATCGACGAGAGCGGCGGAAGCCGGCTCGAGATCGGCGCCGGCAAGCATTCTGTCGGCCAACCACATGGTAACGCAGTCGAAGAGGCCGATTTCCTCCGCCTCCAATTCGGCCAGCGCTCCTTCGGCGTCGCCATGCGCCTCCACAGTGCGCCACCCGGCAGGCCTGTTGCGGCGGTGACGCCGGATTTTCGCCTGCATTTCCGGATCCAGCCCGTCCGCCGTCGCAATGTAGACTACCCGCCTGCCGGACCCTTCCGCCAACCTTTCGGCGAATGCAGTCTTGCCGGAAGACGAGCCTCCAAGGACGAATGAAATTTGCGGCAACATGGCGCTAGAATCCGGCCGGTCGTTTCGGTTTCCCGTTTCGCCCGAAGCGGAAGGAAACGCAATCGCAAAAGATTACCCGGCAATGTCGCTTGACAAAGCCGCAGTGCAGGCGGTCCTGTTTCCGATCCATGGAAATACCAACTCTGATTCTCGTAGATGTCGGTGGTAGGAACGCGAGTTGCCATGAAGACAAGCGCAATTTAGTTTCATGTTACCGCGCATTTGTGACGGAGGAACGGAATGCCGAGCGGCAAACGCATTCTTTTGATCATCGGCGGCGGAATCGCTGCCTACAAATGCTTAAGCCTCGTGCGGTTGCTTCGCGATTCCGGAGTCGGCGTCTCTTGCGTGCTGACCAAGGCGGCTGAACAGTTCGTCACGCCGCTTTCCCTTGCAGCCTTGTCCGAATCGCAAGTGCATCAAAAGCTGTTCAACCCTCTCGAAGAAGCCAAGATGGGCCACATAGAATTGTCGCGGTCGGCGGATTTGCTGGTCGTGGCGCCCGCTACAGCCGATATTCTCGCCAAAATGGCTGGCGGCCTTGCCGACGATCTGGCTTCGACGATCCTGCTTGCCACGGACAAGCCGGTGCTTGCGGCGCCTGCGATGAATGTTCGGATGTGGCTCAACCCTGCTACCCAACGAAATGTCGCAATGCTCAGATCGGACGGAATCACGATGATCGGCCCGGAAAATGGCGCGATGGCATGCGGAGAGACCGGAATCGGCAGGATGGCGGAACCTGCTTCCATCTTCGAAGCAATCAAGCGGGCGTTTGCTACCCGGCAATTGGCGGACAAACATATCGTCGTGACCTCCGGGCCCACGAGGGAACCGATCGACCCGGTTCGCTACATCGCGAACAGGTCTTCAGGAAAACAAGGGACTGCGATTGCCGAAGCGCTCCTGCGGCGCGGAGCGAGGGTAACATTCATAACCGGTCCGACTTCGGTCGAACCGCCGGCGGAAGCCTGCGTCGTCCATGTCGAATCAGCAAGCGAAATGCTAAAGGCTGTGCACGACGCGCTTCCTGCGGATGCGGCGATATTTGCGGCGGCCGTAGCTGATTGGGGTGTGCGCAGCTTCAGCGGCTCAAAGATCAAGAAGCAAAAAGGGCGGACCGTCCCGTCGCTGGAACTTGTGGAAAACCCGGACATCTTGGCGACGATCGCCAAGATGGAGGAAGGCCGACCCGGGCTGGTGGTCGGATTCGCGGCGGAAACGGACAACGTGGAGGTGAATGCGCGCAGCAAGCTGATTTCGAAGGGCTGCGACTGGATCGTCGCGAATTGCGTCACTCCGGAATCAGGAGTGTTCGGAGGCGACGAGAATAAAGTCACGCTGTTCACCGCCGACTCTTCAGAGGCGTGGCCTCGATTGTCCAAAGACGAGATCGGATCGAAGTTGGCCGACCGGATTTGCGCCGAGCTCGGCGAGTGAGCCTCGACATTCGGATATCCTGGCTGGAGAGCGCGGACAGGACGCTGCCTCTTCCGTCCTATTCCACCAAGGGGTCGGCGGGCGTCGACTTGCGGGCAAATCTTGCCGAGGATGCGCGACAATCAGGTTTGGTCGTCGGACCATTCGAAAGGGTTCATGTTCCGCTCGGATTCAGAATTGAGATTCCGGCGGGTTTTGAAGCGCAGATCAGGCCGAGATCCGGCTTGGCCCTCCGTTGCGGCCTTTCAGTTCTCAACAGCCCCGGAACGATCGATAGCGACTACAGGGGCGAAGTGGGCGTCCTGCTGGTTAATCTCGGAGCGAGCGAGCAGACCGTGAGACATGGAGACCGAATCGCCCAATTGGTCTTCGCCCGGGTCACGCCCGTTCGATTTGAGGAGGCGGATTCGCTTTCCGAGTCCATTCGAGGTCAAGGCGGTTTCGGTTCGACAGGGCTTTGATGACATTTGCGCGACGCCTTGGGTGTGCTTCATTTCAGTGGCGATGGATGCTGCCCCTCGTCGGATTCGGAAATGCTTCATGGGCGGAAACGGAGCCTGGCATCGCGGCATCGGCTTCCGGATGGCTATTGGCGGCGTTCGCCGCGGCCGCTGTGGCGATTTACGTCCTCGCGCTGCGGCGCCTCAAGCGAATTGCCCGGCAAAAGATGAAAGAATCAGAGATCTCAAAAGCGGACTCAAAGGGAGCGGATACCGACTCGCGGTTCTCTCACGAAGAACTCGAGCGCTACGCTCGCCATATTGTGCTTCGCGAGATCGGCGGAACTGGCCAAAGGAGATTGAAGTCCTCGAGGCTGCTGGTGATCGGCGCCGGCGGTCTTGGCTCTCCGCTGATCCAATACTTGGCTGCAGCTGGCGTCGGAACTATCGAGATCGTGGACGGGGACTCGGTTTCTTTGTCGAACCTGCAAAGACAAGTCCTGTATACGGACAAGGACATTGGCGCGCCCAAGGCGGAACGAGCCGCGAATCGCGCCCGCTTGATAAATCCGCATTTGAAGACCGTAAGCCATTGCACGAGGATTGATCGAAGCAACGCCTCGGACTTGGTTCGCGGCTGCGATTTGGCGATCGACGGCTCCGACAATTTCGACACCAGGACCATTTTGAATGAAGCTTGCGTTTTAGAAGGCGTCCCGATGGTGTTCGGCGCAATCAGTCAGTGGGAAGGGCAAATCAGCGCTTTCGATGCAAAACGCGGCTCGGCGTGTTTCGCATGCGTGTTCCCGGAAGCGCCTGCGCCCGGGTCGGCTCCTCCCTGCGCGGAAGCAGGCGTTCTAGGCGCACTTCCCGGCGTGGTTGGCGCGATGATGGCCGCGGAAGCGATCAAGATGATTGTCGGCGCCGGAGCGCCGCTTGTGAATTCCATGCTGATTTACGACGCCCTTTGGGGCGAAAGCAGAAAGGTCGAATTCGAGCGCCGAGAAGGATGCGGGATCTGCGGCGCGAAGCGCGTCTGAGTCCCGTCGCCGTTTCAAGCCATGCTTGGAAGCACGAGATCCGGCGGCTGATGCCCGTCCGAGAAAGTCTGCACGTTCAGGATTACTTTCTCCCCCATCTCCTCCCTCGCTTCATAGGTTGCAGATCCCTGATGCGGAAGCAGCACGACATTTTCTAGTTTGAGAAGCCGAGGGTTGGGCAGGATGCCTTTCTCGAAGACGTCAAGGCCGGCTCCTGCGAGGGCGCCGGCTCGAAGCAATCTCGTCAAAGCGTTCTGGTCGATGACTTCGCCGCGCGAGGTGTTCACGATCACCGCGGTTCGTTTCATGAGCCGCATCCGGCGCTCGTTGATCAAGTGATACGTGGACGGGGTGTGCGGACAGTTGACCGAAATCACATCCATCCTGCTGGCCATCTGATCCAAGCTTTCCCAGTAGGTCGCTTCAAGCTCGGACTCCAACTTTCGGTTGACCCGGCGCCGGTTGTGGTAGTGGATCTGCATCCCGAAGGCGCGCGCGCGCTTCGCGACGGCGCAGCCTATTCGACCCATCCCGAGTATGCCGAGCCTTTTCCCGCCCAGCCGAGCGCCGAGATACGCGGTCGGCTCCCAGCCGGACCATCCGCCGGATTGCATGACGCGCATGCCTTCCTTCAATCGTCTGGCGACCGCTATGATCAGGCCGATCGTCATGTCCGCCGTGTCTTCGGTCACCACGCCCGGAGTGTTCGTCACCAGTATTTTCCTCCGGTGTGCAGCCCGAATGTCGATATGATCGAAGCCCGCTCCGTAGTTTGCGATCAGCTTGAGTTGCGGTCCGGCCTGATTCAGAAGACCTTCATCGATCATGTCCGTGATCGTGGGAATCAAAACCTCGCTTGCGGACGCCAGATCAGCAAGCTCTTTTCGCGAAATCGGCTCGCCGCCGGTACGCAAGGTTGCATCGAAGAGCTCCATGATGCGGGTTTCGATAGTGTCGGGCAGTTTTGTCGTTACTGCCACACGGAGCTTAGGTTTGTGCATATTCAGCGCTCGCGCGATGATTTCGGTTGCTCAATTGTCGCAAAATCAGATAGCATTCGGCAACACATAAGCCGGACCGGCAGTTTCGGCACTCGCTCATAGTGACAAAATACAGGCAAGCGGCAATGAATCATTGCATTGGGTGGCGGCAAGGCTTCGTCGCGGCGGCGGTTTTTGCGATGTCCGCCGGGGTCGGCTGGGCGCAGGATGCGCAAATCGCCGACGATGACGCGGCGAAATTGTACGCAGAGCTGGATGTCGAGGTCGAGAAGTCCGTCGGGTCGGTGACCGGACTGCCTCTTCCGAGATATGTTTCGCTGAAGTCCGGCAAGGGGCGCGTCCGACGAGGTCCAAGGCGCTCCCATCCGATCGAATGGGAGTTCACGCACCGCGGCATGCCGCTGGAAATCGTGGGAGAGTACGAGCACTGGAGACGCATTCGAATCTGGGATGGCTCCGGCGGATGGATGCATTACTCGCTTCTGTCAGGTGCCCGTACTGTCGTTGTGACCGGCGACGAAGTGTCGCTTCATGTCACTCCGGAAGACAGCTCGGCGATTACCGCCGTCGCGCTGAAGGATGTCGTCGCCAAGTTGGGAAAATGCAGCGATGAGTGGTGCCACATAAGAGTCGACAGACATAGAGGATGGGTGCTCAAGTCCCAACTCTGGGGTGTTTACGCGCACGAGATCAGGGAATGAAATCGGATCGCGGGTCGAAACTGTACGCTGCTAGCGACATGTTCTGAACATCCAATGCCCTTTTTGGCCGGCGCCAACGCCCTGCTTGCCTTCAAATGCTGCCGCTAAAACATGCGTTGGCCCGACTTCCTCGAATGGAGGGCTTGTTGCGGCGCTGCCGCCTGACCAAAAAACATGAAACGCTCCCGACTTTGCTTTCATTGTCGAAATGATTAATAGTTCAGTGCAGGAAGGACTCAAATCAGTCGGGGGACTGGTCGCTTCCCGCCGTCGGCGTTGAAATTGGCGTCGGTTTTGCGAATGGCGGTCGAGCGGTCCGCCGTATTTGAATCGCCAGCCCCAAGACTGCGCCGATGCAGGAACCAAGCATGACCGCAGGCCCAAATCCGAAATTCGCGCCCGGCGCAGGAATGACTCCGCCGGTATTGGCCGGGCGCGAGCGCGAGAAGGCCGTGATTATCGAGGCGCTTGAGGACTTGGGGGAGGGGTACAATCCCACGGCGAACATCGCTCTGATCGGCCCGCGCGGCAACGGCAAGACGGCGCTGCTCCGCTGGGCGGAGGCGCATGTCGATGAATGCGAGGGCAAAGTCAAATGCATAATACTGAATCCGGATAGTTTCAGTTCGCATTCCGACCTCGTAGAGGCGCTCGCTGATCACGGGATGCTCGCGACCCTCTTAGGCGAAGGATATTCGGGAAGCATAAATTTGCTCGGATCGGGACTCAGCTTGTCGCAACAAGCGTCCCCGAAAAAATTGCTCAGACCCGTCCTGAAGAAAAAATGTTCGAACAGCGGCTTGGCGTTGCTGGTCGACGAGGCGCATACTCTGCATCACAATCCGGAAGTCGCGCGAGCTTTCTTCAACGATGCGCAGGCGCTTGCCGGCAAAGGGCGGCCGTTGCTGCTGATCCTCGCCGGCACCCCGGACACTTCATCGCGCCTGAACGGGATCGAGGCTACGTTCTGGAACCGCTTGGAAAAGATCGGCATCGGGCTCCTCGACATGGCGGCTTCGCAGGAGGCGCTCCGGGCGCCCTTGGAGCGGATGGGCTACCGCATCGAGTCGGACACGCTGGATCAGGCGGCCGATGCGGCGCAGCGCTACCCCTATTTCATTCAGCTTGTCGGCAAAGAATTGCAACGGTCCGCCAAGGCTGCACCGGACAAGCTCGTCGGCGGCGACAGAATCGGCGGCGCGATCCTGGAACACGCATCAAAGGCATTCCGCATTGCGAGGAACGCCTACTATGCCGACCGCTGGAGCGAGCTTGAAGCCGGGGGCATATTGGCCTCGGCCGAAGCCGTCGCGCGACTCTTCGTTGCGCAGAAGACGATATCGATTTCCACCGCCGAGATCAAATCGGCCATCGGCCGGAGCATTGACAAAAAACTGGAAGACAGGGCGAAGGCAAGCGGCGGGGTTGAGCCGGCCTTGTGGGTTGAGGCCAATCTTCGGAACGTCGGCTTCATTTGGAGCCAGTTCGGGACTGAAGACCGCTGCGAGCCCGGAATTCCCAGCCTCATGAATTACGTCATTGATCGGGCGGCGAGCTGAAGCGAATTCGTGGATCGGCACGCCCCGATCATCCGCCCAAGAGAAAACGGATCTGACTTCGCAATGCCGGTGCCTGAATTCAGGCGTCGCTGCGATTCCGCCTTTGCGGCAAAACGACGGAATCCGGCTGCATGCAATCGGCGGGGCCGGGTTCGGTTGCACGACTCGGGGTTTGAGCCGGAAGCAGGCCGCTCCGCCCTCCGGCGCATCGCCCCGAACATCGTGCGCCTCATGGACGACGACCACTCGCTCAAGGGACGGATGCAATTCGCCAGCATGAATGACAAATATCTGCTCGGTCTTCTCGCGAACGCGGTCGCAAACTTTAAAGCGAAGACCCACTGCCGTGCGCTTTTTTTCTTTACCTTTCGCAACACTTTTTGTAAGTAACTGAATAGTTATCGACAATTGGAAGGAGAGTGAGATGAAAGATAATGATTTGACTGGTTTGGCTTCGCTCGGACGTCGAGCGTTTCTAGGCAATGCCGCCGGGGCGGCTGGATTTGCGGCGATGGCGTCTGCGCTTCCGGCGCGCGTGCTGGCAAATCCATCGGAATGGACGCTCGTCAATTCCATGCGGTCGGTTGCCAACCCTTACCATGCGACATTCGCCGAAGGCGGAAAGGTGTTCGCTGACTGGCTCGGGGCCAGCTACGAGGTCCTTGTCACCGAGGGCAACTCGGAAAAGGGAATCGCCGATATCCGGGCAATGCTCGCGCGCACCGGCGGCAAAATGGTCCTCAACGTCGACCCCAACGACTCGCCAGACGCGCGCACAATTGTCGAAGATTGCGCGAATGCTGGGGCATATGTCGTCACGCAGTGGAACAAGCCGGACGATCTGCATCCTTGGGACTTCAATCCGCACTACGTCGCGCACATGTCGTTCGACGGCGTGCCGAGCGCGAAGGCGATCGCTGAAGAACTCTTCAAGCGCATGGGCGGTTCAGGAGGCATCGTCGCGCTGGGTGGAATTCTCGCGAATGTGCCCGCGATCGAGCGGAAAATCGGATTGGATCAGGCTATCGCCGAAAACGGCAATGTCGAACTGCTTGATTTCCAGCCTGCGGACTGGAACGAGACGAAAGCTTTCGACATCACTCAGGCGTGGTTGACCCGGTTCGGTCGCGACATCAAGGGCATTTGGGCCGCGAACGACGGCATGGGCATCGGCGCGCTCGAAGCGCTCAGGCAGGAAGGACTTGCCGGCGAGGTCTTGGTCACCGGAATTGATGGAATCGATGCCGTCATCGAAGCCACGAAGGCGGGCGAGATGGCGGGCACGGTCGCTTGGGATCCGATGTGGACTGGCGGAATGGGGCTTTCGATCGGCTACCACAGCGCGACCGGCGAAATCGATATCGCCAACGAGCCGAATGCCCATCGCGAATTCTACGGAACCGGCATTCTGATCACGCAGGACACCGTTGCGGACTACGGCGCTCCTGCGCCGTTCGATTTCAAGGACTACTGGGGCAAGTCGACCGGCCAGATCCAGTACCGTTCCTGATCGAACAGGCCGTCGAGGCCGTCCTCGAGTTGCAGATGGCCGCCGGGCTTTCGCCCGGCGGCCAAGCTTTATTTGACGATCTGAATTCGCGAGCGGTCGATCGTTGCCGCGACCGCAAGTACGAGCGCGATTCCGAATACGATCTGCTGGGCGAAGACGCTGACGCCCAGGAATGTCATGCCGATCCTCACAACGTTGATGATCAAAGCGCCGATAAACGTGCGCCAAACGCCGCCTGCGCCGCCTGTCAGCGCTGTGCCGCCGAGGATGATCGCCGCGATCGCGTAAAGCAGGAACTCGTTCGCAAGCGTGGGCGACCCCGACCCGAGCCTTGCGGCCATCAGTACGCCGGAAAACCCCGCGGTCGCGCCGGAAAGCAAGAACGCGTAGGACTTGATTCTGTTCACCTTTATTCCGGATGCGATGACGGCGCGTTCGCCGGCGCCGATCGCTCGCGCCAACCGGCCGAACGGCGTGCCGATCTGCACGACCGCTAGGATTGCCAGCAACGCGATGCCGACCCAGATTTCGTTCTTGACGCCGAGCGTCTCGCCGACCATCCAAAACAGGTATGTGTCCCTGATTTCCCCGGAAATGTTTATCGAGCGCGCATCCGAGAGAACGTAAGCGACGGCCGTGACCACGCCGCCGATCGCGAGAGTGGAAATGAACGACGGTATCCGAAGCCAAGTGTGGGAAACGCCCCCGGCGATTCCTGCGATCGCGCCCGCCGCCACGGCGATCGGTATTGCAAGAAACCCCAGTTCAGGCAGGAGCAGCGCGACAATGACGCTCGTCATCGAGGCGACGAACTGAACCGACAAGTCGATTCCGCCCATCAAGATGACGAACGTCGCTCCGGATGCCATGATGAAAAGAGTCATGGTGTCGGATGTCAGCACCATCAGCGTCTGGAAGCTGAAAAACGACGGGTCGACGATGCCGACCAGAACGATCAGCCCGATAAGCGTGAGCAGCGGAATTTGCCCGGAAAGTATCGATTTCGCTTCTTGGATCATTCCGGAGCCTCCCCATGCGCCGAACGAAGTTCGGCGCCGACCGCTTGATGGATGAAGGCGAAAGCCGTTTGCCGCATCATGGAATTGTTCATGCACAGCCGCGTCATCAGACCATATGCTCGATCAGATCGATTTGGCTCGGCTTGCCGCCGGGCGGCGCATCGAATCTCGCGGATTCAGCGCCGTCGCGCATGACCAGAATTGTGTGGCTCAGGCCGATGACTTCTTCCAGAGTGTCGGCGAGCAGTACGATCGACAGTCCGTCGTCCGTCATGTCTCTGATCAATTCGTAGACGTCCTCTTTCGCGCCTACGTCGATGCCGCGCGTCGGATGGTCCAGCACGACGATTTTGGATCCGGCGATCCGCCATTTGGAGAGCACGACTTTCTGCTGGTTTCCGCCGGACAGCGACCCGGCCAAGGTGTCCGGGGACGGAGTCTTGATTTTCAGCTTGTCGATCCAATTGGACACGACGTTGAATTCCAATCTGCGTTGGACCATTCCGAACCTTGAAAATTGTTCGAGCGCGGGCATCGTCATGTTTTCCGACACCGGAGCGCCCGTGACCACGCCTTCGGTTCTCCGTTCGCGCGGAAGATAGCCGATGCCCGCCGCAACCGCCTGCGAAGGATTGCCGAATCGTCGGGCCTTCCCTCCAATCACGAGTTTGCCCGAATCGATCGGCGCAAGGCCTGCCAAGCATTGGGCAAGAGCTTCCCTGCCGGATCCTATGACCCCCGCGATTCCAAGGATTTCGCCCGTATGGAGCTTGAATGAAACATTTCGGAAACCGGCTCGCGACGAAAGATCGACGACTTCCATCGCCGCCTCCCCGCTCGGTTCGCCCTGCCGCGCCTCGCGGTAATACTCGTGCTGGAGCGCCCGTCCGACCATGAGTTCATGCAGGCGATGAACCGATACGTCCGTTGCCTCCTCCTCGGACACGACCTTGCCGTCGCGCAAAACATAGACACGATCCGAAATTCGCAGAACCTCGTCGATCCGGTGCGATATGAAAACGAACGCAGCTCTTTCCTTGAGTTCATCGACGAGCCTGAACAGAACTTCGATCTCCTTCGATTCCAGAACCGAAGTAGGCTCGTCCAGCAAAATGACGATATCGCCATCGATTCTGGTATCCAGGGAAATCGCCTTGGCTATCTCCACCATCTGCCTCTCGGCGAATGTGAGATCGTCGCACAAGGTGGTGGGGCTGATGTCGAGATGGACTTTGCGAAGCTCCTCTTTGGCTGCTTCATTCATCGCACGCTTGTCAAGAACGCCGAATCGCAAAAATTCGTTCTCGCGGCCAAGGAATATATTTTCCGCCACGGTGAGCACGGGCAGGATGGATTGCTCCTGGAACACCATCGCGATGCCGAGGTCGAACGCATCCCGCGGCCCTTTGACCCGCGCGGCTTGCCCGTTGATTCTGATTTCGCCCGCTTCAGGTTGATAAACGCCGTTGAGAATTTTCAGCAGCGTCGATTTGCCGGCACCGTTTTCGCCGATCAGGCCGACGACTTCATTTTTTCGGATTTCGATCGTCACGTCGTCAAGGGCTTTGACGCCGGGAAACGACTTCGTCGCGTTGCGCACTTCAAGGACGCAACTGGAATTCGTCGTGGCGTCTTTTGTCACCGGTTCACTTCACAATCTGAAGTCGGGATCGGTCCAAGGCCAGCGCGACCGCCACGATAATCAGGATGCCTTGGACGCCCTGCTGTACGAACGGCGATATTCCCATGAGGATCATTCCGTTCGAAAGCACCACGACAATCATGACTCCGATGACGGAATTGAGCACGGATCCGACGCCGCCGGACAATGCGGTTCCGCCCACGACGACAGCGGTGATGGTCGTGAACAGGCGGCCTTGGCCGATCAGCGCGTGGCCTTGCCCCAGCTGGGCCGCCGCCATTGCGCCCGCAAGTCCGTAGAATCCGCCGGCGATGGCGAAAGCGATGATGCGCGTGCGATCGATCGGAACTCCGGCTTGGCTTGCCGTCGCTTCGTCTCCGCCCAGCGCATAAAGCCACCTGCCTATTCGCGTCCGCTCCTGAATGAATAGGGCGGCCAGCACTGCGAGCGCCGCGATCCAGACTCCGGCAGGGATTCCCAGAATGCGCTCGAGCGCCATTCCGCGGAACACCTTGTCGGCGATTCTCACCGTGTCGCCGCGCAGGAAGGCGGTCGCAATTCCGACGCAGACGAATCCGACTCCGAGCGTAGCCATGAATGACGGCGTCTTCAGTTTGACGTGCGCCACCCCGTTGACCGCGCCGATGGCGGCACCGAGCGCGATGGCCAGCGGCACCGCGAAAAAACCTATGTCCATCAAGGTGAAATTGTTCGCTACCAGCATCGAAACAAGCACAGCGCAGATCGCCAGGACGCCTTCCAGCGAAAGGTCGATGCTTCCCATTATGATGATGAACGTCGCGCCCATCGTCAGCACCACGAGAACCGATGCCGAATTCAGCAGCCGCACCAGATTCCAAGGATCAATGAAGCGCGAATTCATCACGCTGATCGCCAAGCAGAGCAATATCAGCACGGCCACCGGGGCCAGCGCTCGTCGTTTGCGGGCAATCGAGACCGCGCTCCGGATAAAGCTCGGCATGCCTCCCTTCGAGGCATCGAGATGCGGGGTCAATTTCATGCAGGGTCAGGCGGCGGGCATTGGATATCCGAATCCCGGCAAGCCGCCTGTCCAAGGTTGAAGACCGAAACGACTCCTGCAATCGTCGGCATCGATTCCTTCCGTCGCATCAGGTTGCGCGCCATCAGTCCAAGCTGCGTTTAATTCACCAATTAGTTACCTAAGATAGCCGAATTTGGATGCCAAAGAAAGCGGCGACTTGCGCATGTCGGCGCATCGCAATTCAGAATCGAGGCACAAGCATCCCCGCATCCGCCGAAATGGCTTGGCCGGTCGTGTAGGGGAGCTTTCCCGACGCGAGCGACGCGATGATCGTTCCTATTTCCGTCGGCGTTCCGATTCGAGGCATCAGGGTGAGGCCCTTTTTTGCTCGCACGCGGTACTCTTCAATGACCGGAGCCGTCATGTCGGTTTCGATGAGACCGGGCTGCACATCGTAAACCGCGATGTTCTCTCGGCCAAGCCGCACCGCGAAAGCCTTGGACACCATTGCCGCCGCCGCTTTCGAAGCCGAATATTCGGAGCGAGGCTCCGCCACGGCGACTGCGTTGGAAGACGTGACGTTGATGATGGAGAAAAAGTGTCCGCCATCCCTGCGCCTGTTCAGCAATCTCTTCGCAAATGCTTGGCACATGAAGAACATTGATTTGGCATTCGTTGAATGGCACCGATCCCAGCTCGACTCGGTGACCTCCAGCGGATCCCCGCGTTTCATGACTCCGATGCCGGCATTGTTCACCAGCGTGGTAAGCGGACCGATTGCCCGCTCAATGGCGTCGAGCTCGTCATCGTGCCGCGCGATTTCGGTCACATCGAACGGCGCGGCTGCGCAATCTGCACCGACGGCGCGGACCGCGTCGACAGCGGCGGACAATTCATCGCCTTCCGCGCGGTCGTTCACTGCGACGCTGAAGCCCGAGCGCGCCAACTCCAAAGCCGCCGCCAGACCGATTCCCCGTCCCGCTCCGGTGACCAATGCAGCCGGTTTGCTCATCCGCGTCTTGCCGGAACGCGCTGCCTCCGCAGGCAGCGGGAATCGGAAACAGAGCTAAGCGGCGGCGAAGCGTCGAGCATCGGTTCGCGGCGGTTCAAGCGCAGTGCTCCAATCGCAAGCCCATGCATTCCGGCTTGAACAATGCCGGGTTCATCGTTTCGAGAGTGTCGGCGGCGCGCACGGAACCGTTGCACTTCTCAATCACGTCGCGCTGCAGATCCAAGCCCGGCGCGATTTCGGTCACGACGAGGCCGCCCTCGGTCAACTTCATGACGCAGCGCTCCGTCACGTAAGTGACGTCTTGTCCTTGTCGCAGCGCGCGGGGGCCGGAAAATGAAACTTGATTCACCTGCTTGACGAACTTGGCACGCGCGCCTTCGCGCTCGATTTCCAGCCTTCCGTCGACAATCCGCAGTTTCGAGCCGACGTTGAAGTTTCCGGAAAACACGATCTTCGCTGCGCGGGCGACAATATCGATGATCCCGCCTGCACCTGCCGTGCGATGCGGTTTGGACGGCAATCGGGACACATTGACGGAGCCGTCCGAACCGACTTCAAGGAACGAAAGGAGAGCCGCGTCGAAGCCGCCAGCTTGAAAATAGCTGAATTGATGAGGCGCCGTAACGAATGCCTCGGCATTGGCGGAGCAGCCGAACTTGAATCCGAGCAAGGGCAGGCCGCCCACGGCGCCTTGCTCGATCACCCAAGTCACGCTGCCGTGCAGTCCTTCTTCCAGCAGAATTCTCGGCACATTGGCGGAAACTCCGAACCCGATGTTGACGGCCCATCCGTGCTTCAATTCCTGCGCGACGCGGCGCGCCATGACTTTTCCCGGACCGAAATCCGGAACTTCGAAGCTGCTCAGCGGCCTGACCAGCTCGCCCGAAATCCCGGGGTCGTAATGGGTCGCCGTCGTCTGAAGCATGTCCGGGGCTTCGACCAGCGCGTCCACGAGTATGCCCGGGACATGGACTTCATGCGGTCGGAAGGAGCCGTTCTTCGCAACGTGCCGGACTTGGGCAATGACCGTGCCGCCGCAGTTTCGCGCCGCCAGCGCGAGTTCCATCGCGCCGAGGTACGCCCCTTCGCTTTCGAAGCTGAGGTTTCCCCGTTCATCGCCAATCGAAGCACGGATGATCGCGACGTCGGGTCGGATCGCCGGAAAGTAAAGCCATTCCTTTCCGTCGAACGTTTCCCTGCGGACGATCGCCTTTCCGCGAGCCGCATCATTCATCGCGCAGCCTTCGTCATTCGGATCCGCGAAGGTGTCCATCCCGACTTCGGTAAGGACGCCCGGCCTTTTCGCCGCGCCTTCGCGCAGCATGTCGAATATGATTCCGGAAGGGACGTTGTAGGCGGCCACTTCATTCCGCACGATCATGCCCCAGATCAGGGGCGGTTCGGCGTCGGAGGGCCCCGAGGGGTAGGATCCGCCGACGATTTTCGATAGCAGCCCCGGCTTTGCGATATGGTCGACGCCCGGAGTTCCGAACATGTCGCCCGCGGCGATCGGATGCACGCTGGTCAATCCGCGCGGCGCACCTTCTTCGTCGAACCGTTCGCCAAGCGCCTTCAGGACCGCGTCCGGGCAGCACAGTCCGCTCGAAGAGTTAACGGCGATGATGGCACCGTCCTCGATCGTCGAGACGGCTTGGCGCGCCGAAGTTGATTTTGTCATGTTTGCGGAACTCGGTTTGACATGCGATGGCATCTGTTAATCCAATGGCTGAAGCGACCCGGGGACCAACGGCGCAGCGCTCCGAGCGGTCGCGCGCATGGCGTGAAGTCGGCGGCGTTCGCAACGCCGACGGATCGCGTCTCCATGCGTCGACAGCCTGATGTCGCCGTTCCGTTCACTCTGCGGCGTGAATTTATGGCAAATGCTTTCCAGCGCCAACGGAGGCGATCCTGTTCAATCAATTCGGTTGCCGGTTGCCGCGTCGAAGGGGATCGCCTTGTCCGATTTGATCGCGAATTCCGCGACCTCGTTGGCACGAAGGTCGGCATCCGCGCGGAAGCGCGCGACGCACTCCGAACCGCCGATCGTGCAAGTTACATACGTATCGGCCCCTGCGGGTTCGACAACGCCGACAAGATTGCGCATGCGCATCTCCGCACTTTCTTCCGCCTCGACTCCCTCCGGATCAGTGATCGCTTCAGGTCGCACGCCGACCGTGACTACTGTTCCGTCATATTGCTTCAAGGCTTCGCCGACATGGGACATGGATATTCGAACGGTTTCGCCCAGACCGTTATCCGCTTGAGCGAATATGCCGTCGGCGTCCGAGACCACCTTGGCCGGGAACAGGTTCATCGACGGCGACCCCATGAAGGTCGCGACGAAGAGGTTCGAGGGAGTGTCGTACACCTCGCGAGGCGTGCCGAGCTGCTGGATGCGACCGTCATTCATGACCGCTATTCTGGTTGACAGCGTCATGGCTTCGATCTGGTCGTGCGTGACGTAAACGATCGTAGCGCCCAAAGACTGATGCAGTTTCTTGATTTCCGTCCGCATGTCCACCCTGAGCTTCGCGTCGAGATTCGAAAGCGGCTCGTCGAAAAGGAAGACATCCGGATTTCGCACGAGTGCACGGCCCATCGCGACGCGCTGGCGCTGTCCGCCGGACAACTGGCGGGGCCTGCGGTCCAGCAGCGCTTCGATCTGCAGGAGCTTCGCGACGTCCTCCATCGATTTCTGCCTTTCCGCCCGAGGCACGCCGTGCATTTCCAACCCGAAAGTGATGTTCTGCGCGACGGTCATGTTGGGGTAGAGCGCGTACGACTGGAACACCATCGCGATATTCCGCTTCGACGGATGGACGTCGTTGACGGTCCGCCCTTGTATGGAAATCTGGCCGTCGGTTATGCTTTCCAGCCCCGCGATCATGTTCAGCAGCGTGGACTTTCCGCATCCCGAAGGGCCGACCAGGACCAGAAATTCGCCTTCCTCCGCCGCAAGGCTGATCTCGTGAAGGACTCGAACATTGCCGTAGTTCTTCGAGACGTTTTCGATTGCGAGGAAACTCATTTCCTTATCCCTTCACAGAGCCGGCCATGAGGCCGCGCACGAAGTATCGGCCTGCGACGACATAGACCAGCAGAGTCGGCATCGCCGCCATGATGGCGCCGGCGAAATGCACGTTGTATTCCTTTACGCCGGTCGAGGAGCTTACCAGATTGTTGAGCGCCACCGTCATCGGCTGGCTGTCCTGATCCGCGAATGACGCGCCGAACAGGAAGTCGTTCCAAATGTTGGTGAATTGCCAGATGACGGATACGACGATTATCGGGCCGGACGAAGGAAGCAGAATGCGCCAGAAGATCCTGAAGAAGCCGGCGCCGTCGATCTGCGCGGCCCGAATGAGTTCGGTCGGAAAGACTTGGTAATAATTCTTGAAGTATAGCGTCGTGAATCCGATGCCGTAGACCACATGGACCAGCACCAGGCCGGAGGTCGAGCCTGCGAGGCCGGCGATCCCCAGAATTCTGGCCATCGGGATGAGGACGATCTGGAATGGTATGAAACATGCGAACAGCATGAATCCGAACAAGATCGTGTCGCCCTTGAAGCGCCATTTCGTCAAAACATATCCGTTGAGCGCTCCGAGAAGCGTCGATATCGCGACCGCCGGAACGACCATCTTGATCGAGTTCCAGAAATAGGGCTTCAAGCCGGTCGGATCCACTCCGATCTGAGCATACGACCAGGCCGCGAGCCAAGGCTCTATGGTCCAGACCTCGGGAAACGCGATCATGTTTCCTTCGCGTATCTCGCTGAGCGGCTTGACGGAATTGACAAGCATGACGCCGAACGGAAGGAGGTAGAACAATGCGAACAGCAGCAGGAACAGATAGATGAGCGTGCGGGTGACGCGACCTGTTTGAACCGCCGTTTCCATGGTCGCAGCCATCAGGATTTCTCCCTAAGTTCGGAGTAGAGGTACGGAACCATGATGGCCGCGATGGTCATGAGCATGATGACGGCGGAGGATGCTCCGATTCCCATTTGGTTCCGAGTGAACGTGTAGGAGTACATGAAGGTGGCGGGCAGTTCAGTGGCCCTGCCGGGGCCGCCTCCCGTCAGGGCGATCACCAGGTCGTAGGACTTGATCGCCAAGTGGGCCAGAATTACGAAGGCCGACAGGAAGGCCGGCCGCAGTTGCGGGAGGATGATGCGGGTATACAGGTTCCAGTTGGACGCGCCGTCGATTTGCGCAGCCCGCATGATTTCGTTGTCGATGCCCCGCAACCCCGCGAGGAACATCGCCATCGCGAAGCCGGAGGATTGCCAGACTGCGGCCAGAACGACCGTATAGATCGCGTAGTCCCTGTTCTTGATCCAGTCGAACGAGAAGCTTTCCCAGCCCCACAAGTGCATGGTGTGCTCCAAGCCGATTCCCGGATCGAGGAACCATTTCCAAGCGGTGCCCGTGACGATGAAGCTGAGGGCCATCGGGTAGAGGTAAATCGGGCGCAGCACGCCTTCCCCTCGAATCTTCTGGTCGAGAAAAATGGCAAGAAGCAGTCCGATCGCGGTGCTGATGGAAATGTAGAGAAGGGCGAAGATGCCCAAATTGGAGACCGCCGTGCTCCAGTGGCGGAGCCTGAAAAGCTTTTCGTAGTTTTCAAGGCCGACCAGGCCGAAACTGGGAAGAATTCTGCTGTCCGTGAAGGAGAGATAGAAGGTAAAGAGAATGAAGCCGTAGACGAATATGATCAGCAGCAGCACCGACGGGGCAAGAACCAAGCTCGGAGTCAGGTCGGCCAGTCGCTGCTTTAGTCGACCTGCTTGCTGCATTCGCTTGTCCCGATCCGTTCTTCTGCGATTTCGTCAGCGGGACCGACCCGTCGTTCGGGTCGGTCCATTGGTGTTCGTCCGATTACTGGGCGATGGAAATAGCGGTCACCAGCTCATCCACAGCCTCTTCCGCATCGAACTCACCGTTGAAATGAGCGGTGATCACGTCATAGAACGCATTCTTGACCGATGCCCGGTTCGCGTGGCCATGCGCCATGGAACCGAAGAGGTTTCCGCTCTCATTCGCCGCCGCGAGGTCGGCCATCCCCTTTTTGCCGCAATCGTCAAAGTCATCGTTGGGAACGTCCGTGCGAGCCGGAACGGATCCCTTGACTACGTTGAACGCAGACTGGAACGACGGCGACATGATCGACTTGGCGAGTTCTTGCTGGTCGGCGGCGGCGTCTCCGGTCACGCCGAACATGGCGAACTGATCGGAGTTGAAGGTAACCGTTCCGCTCGAACCCGGAACGCGGAAGCAGAGGAAATCCGTTCCCGGCACCTTGCCGGCATTGAGGAATTCGCCCTTGGCCCAGTCGCCCATGATCTGGAACGCGGCCTCGCCGTTTATGACCATCGACGATGCGAGGTTCCAATCGCGGCCCGAGAAATTCTCATCCACGAAGCCGCGAAGAACCTCCATGCGCTTGAAGGCTTCAAGCATCGTGTCGGAACCCAGCGCATCCTCGTCGAGGTCGATGAATGCGGCTTGGTAGAAGTCCGGTCCGCCGGCGGACATTGCGACGCCGTCGAAAATTGTCGCTTCCTGCCATGCTTGTCCGCCGTGAGCCAGCGCAGTGAGGCCGGCATCGCTGACGGTCTGCATTGCAGCGACGAATTCGTCCCAAGTGGACGGAACGGCGATTCCGAGATCGTCCAAGATCTTCTTGTTGGCCCATACCCAGTTCGTGGAGTGGACATTGACCGGAGCGGAAATCCACGTGCCGTCGTGCTTGGCAAAGAACTGAAGCGCATTGGGAACGACGTCGTCCCAGCCTTCCTCCGCCGCGACGGAGTTGAGGTCGGCAAGCGCTCCTTCCTCAGCCCAATCCAGAATGTCGAACCCGAGCATCTGCACGGCGGTGGGCGGGTTGCCTGCGGTCACGCGAGCCCGAAGGACGGTCATCGCCTGTTCGCCGCCGCCGCCGGCGACGGGCATGTCGAGCCAGCCGATTCCTTTGCTTTCCAGATCCTGTTTCAGCACGTTGAGCGCCGCGGCTTCGCCGCCGGATGTCCACCAGTGAAGCACCTCCACGTCGCCAGCGGAACTTCCCGCAGCAGACGCGGCGGCTATCGCGCCCGCCAACGCCGAAATCTTGAATTTACGCATATTTGTTCCTTTCTATACCGGTTCTTTACAGAGTAGCTGGCTTGGCAAAGGGAAGCATCTCACTTGAGTATACAACGCCCTCCGCAGATTGCTTGAATCGCAATCAACGAGAGCCGTCGAACTTCGGAGCGCGTTTCTCCTTGAACGCTTCCACCCCTTCCCCTTTGTCTGGTGCGCCTGCTAGCATACCACCTGCCAGAGCGTCAATTGAACCTGAAATGTCTTCATTCGCCGAGGCGGATATCATATGCTTAACGGTTTCAGTTGCCGTTGGCGAATTCGACTTCACCGAATTAGCGATTTCGCGCGCCAAGTTCACCGGATCGCTTGAAATCTCGGCGACGTATCCGAGCTGGAAGGCTCGTTCGGCAGTCACGCGCCGTCCGAACAAAGCCATTTCCCGGACTACGGCGATCGGAAGCAAATTTGCAAGCCGCTGAGTTCCCGACCAGCAAGGCGCGACGCCGAGGCCGGTTTCAGGCAAGGCAAGGAAAGCGCCCGGAGCAGCAACGCGGATGTCGCAGGTCGCCGACAGTTCCAATCCGCCGCCGAGCGCAAATCCGTTCATCGCGCCGATCGTCGGCTTGGTCAATCTGGCCAGGCGATCGAATGTGCGATTGCCCGCGCGAACCCAGTTTCTCGCGAAGCGGCGGGCATCCAGAGGCGACCAATCGTCAATATTCGCCCCTGAGCAAAATGCCCTGTCGCCGGATCCGGTCAGGATGACCGCCTTGACGCTGTCGTCGTCTTCGATCAATTCGAGGTGCTCGGCAAGACCCTTGATCATTTCGAACGTCAGTGAGTTGAGTTTGCCGGGGTTGTCGAGCGTGAGTTCCGCGATCCCGTCAGCGGTTTGGATTCGAACTGCTCCCATGGACATCCAGCCCTTTCGCGCAAAGTGTCGCCTCGCCTCGGCAAGAATCGTTTCGGTCCCTTTGGCGGAGGCGGGCAGTGGAATGCATACCGGTACTCGGCATCCAGAACAAAAACAAACGCAAAGCGGATCAAGCAAGGATTTGCTGCCGAAAGCGGATTGAGCGGCTCCGGCGAATTTCGGCGATCAGTTCCGTTGCGACACGGCGGTGCTTGGGCTGGCGATTCGCAAGGCTGGATCCGTTCAGTCCGAGGAGTTGCGTCGCAGGCGCAGAGGAGCGGCGGCGCGGTTCGCGATCTTGTCCGGAGCGCGCTTCAGGAGGTTTTTGAGGAAATGACGACGGAGGCATCGGGCGTTGCGAAAGGAGAGGGGACCAATGCGGCCGCGGCTTGAATCTGCCCGCTGCGGTCGGATCCGAAATGCAAAAAGACGAATTCATGCCTCCGGCCTCGACCGAGGGGCGTAGAACTCGAAACCAAGTCTTGACATGCCCGAACGAAACCCTTGAGGATCCGAATTTGGACGGCCGCGAGATACAGTTGCCATCGGCACATTGCTTGGCTGAAGGGCCATCCCCGCTGGACCCTCCACTCCACGCCGACCTTCTGCTTCTGGACAGCCGCGGTCAAAGGCTTCTTCGGGAAGCTGGCCCGCTGCCGGTTCCGGCGCGGCTCGTCGCCGCAGGCCAAAGAGGGTTTCAAATGAATCGAACAAGACACTGGCCGTCCGACACCTTCCCCGGTTGAATGTGCACGGCGGCCCGAAGGCGTCGCGGTCCGAGCGAACGCTGGAGCCCGCTCCCGGCCAGCCGCCCTCCTCATGAAGTGGCGGAGCTCGTCGGTCACCGCCGACTTCGGAGGGGATTCGAACTTACGGCTCGACTGAAGACGGACGTCGGCGGTCCATCGATTGCCGAGAAAAGCATTGGGCCGGTATTGGCCGCCGATCCCACCCCGAAGGGGTCGGCTTTGCAAGCGATTCGCGCCATTCGCCGCGAGGATGTGCGGTTCCGGTCTGCAATGGATGGATTCACGCGAGACTTGGGCAACGGTCGCAAGTTCGCGGCAAGGGCAGGAAGCTTTAATTTATTTTTAAATATCTATTGAAAAACATGAATTGACATGTTATAAGTAATTTCAACAGAAACGCAACATCGACATGTAAGGAGGGCTGAACTATGAGAATCCTTGCTGCCTTCGGCATTCTTTGCTTGGCGGGCGGCGAAGAGGACACGGAACCAAGAGCATTGACGGGGAAGCGCCCATGGACGCGAAGGCTGATCGCGGCGCTCGCCTGCGCCGCGCCGCTGGCTTTCGGAGCCTGCTCCGGCGGCAATCCGCCTGCGCCCGCCGACCCCGAGAACGAGATAGCCGACCCGGAAACAGCAGAGACCGAGACCACTGAAACCGAGACCGCCCTCGAGACCGCCGATCCGGTCGCGGACGGCAGGACCGAGGCGGAACGGTTCGACGCCGCGCACGCGAAAGCGGCGGCGAACTTGGCCGCCGCCCGGAGCATGGTGACCAACGCTGCAGCGACGTCGGCTGGCATCGACGCCGCGCGGAAGGCTTTGACGGACGCAATCGCCGCGGCGCGCGCGCTGGAGGCGCCGCCGGACGACACCGAGAGGACCGCCCGGGCGAGCAGGCTGGCCCTCAAGGCGGGCGCCGCCGAGGCCGAGGACCTCCCGAAACTGCGCGCTGCCGCAAGCAGTGCGGGATGGGCGGGATCGTCCGCCCTGGTCATAGGGAGGGAGAATCTCCGGCCCGTGCCTGAGATCCCGTCGGCGGTCCGCTATCAGCGCGAAACCGAAGCCGGGCGCGGTGACCCCACCCGCGCCATCGACGCCGACACCCTGCTGACGGCGGCGAAAATCCCGGCGGTCATGCATGAGGACGGGAAGGTCGTGATGGCTCCGGGTCTCCGAAGCAGCGGCGACCGGCTGCGCATGCGGGGAATCCCGGTCGCTTATGCGGGCCAGCCGCAAACCGCGGCCGTCCCGGGGGACAACAGACTGTTTCTGTATATGGGACCCGCTGTCGATCCACGCCCCTTCGTGGACCCCACCGGCGACGGAAACAACGGGGAAGAGCCGAAACTCGTCGCCGGGCTGAGGATCACTCCGGGCGGGCTTGTCGTGGACATGGGCGGAAGGGGCGCGTTCGGCCTCGATTTCAGACTTCCCGGCTTGTTTCAGACTATCCGTGGATTCGTTGCCCCCGACGGATCGGATGGCGGATACGATCTGAAGCTCACGTTCGGTGCTCCGAGGGCCTCGCCCGGGGGCAACGCAGAACATTACTGGACCGCCGCGCTCATGCCGAATTCGGAGCTGGCGGCGGCCATCGGCAGCAGCCGACTCAGGGACGGCCAGGAGCTGGGCACCTACATCATGCGGCTGTCCAACCATGCCGGCCTGGACAGGAATCTCGAAGACCCGGACGACCCGGCGGCCTCCGCGCGCGACGACGTGAACCACTACCTGTCCTATGCGGTCTACGGGCACATGGAATTCTTCGACAGCTTCGTGACGCCAGCAACCAATCTAATACCCGGGCGGCGGACCTTTCCCTTTCATGTGGGCTACGACGCGTTCAAGGACGAGGCGGGCATGAGGACCACGGACGTCGCCGACGCCGACAAGATCACCGGAGGGACGTTCAGGGGCCGAACCTTGGCCTCGCAATTTGCAATTGCCTACACAGGTCCCGCCGGCTTCTATCCGTCACTGACCGGCGCCCACTCCCTGACGCTGCGGGACGCCAACTACCTGAGGCTGCGGGGCGATGTCACGCTGACCACGACAATTTCCGGAACCGCGGCCGACAACAGGATCAACGGAAAGATCACGAATCTGGAATCCTTCAGCAACAGCAAGAGGATCTGGGAAGACTACGCCAGGATCTCCGGCGCTCTGACGCTCCAATCAACCGGCATCAGCGCCTCGGGATCGTTCGCCGGCGTCATCCCCACCCCCGCCGCCTCAGTGCCGAATTTCGATGAGGGAGGTTACAGAGGGAACTTCTACGGGCCGCTCGCCGGCCTGGAGGCGGCCGGAATCTGGTATCTTCAGGACGGAAACACTACGTCTTCCGGCCATAGACTGTCGATCGTGGGAAGTTTCGGCGCGGCGCTCGTCCGCGAAGACGGTGCTTACGGCGTCGTAGTGAGGCCCGTCGGCGACTGACTTCGACCCGAAGACTCCCGGCTGCCGCGCCTTCCCGGCGCGGCAGCTTTCGTTTCCGGAACATGCCCTCCAATGCAGGCGTTCCGCCGCCGGACGCATGCCGCCTCGCGCACAACCTTGTTTGGACGGCAACACTTCTCTGAGCACTTGATGGACCGCCGACGTTGGTCGTTGTCGAACCCCGGGGTTCGAGGCATCCGCCAACCCTCGCCGAGGGCCGGGCGCATTGATCTTGGCGGATTCGCGATCGGATTGACGATCTGGCCAATCCCCGCGCGCCCACGCGCAAGGCGATGCAGAAATTGCAGTCCCGTTCTGTTTGGCAGTTGATTGTTCGCGTGAATGTCATTACTCGGTTCGTCGATCGAAACGGGAACGGCGCGGTACCAAGCAGCCTGACTTTCTCGATGCCCGAACGAAGGATTCCGCGGGGACGATGCAACCATCCGATTCGAAATTCCGTACGTTGATCGATCTGCTGGAACGCAACATGTCGAACTACGGCGACAAGCCCGCCTATCGCGAAAAAGAGTTCGGCATTTGGCAGTCCTGGACCTGGACCGATGCCGCCAGCGAAATTGAAAGCCTTGCGTTGGGATTGATCAAGCTCGGCGCGAAGGAAGGCGACAAGATAGCCGTCGCAGGACGCAACCGCCCGGCTCTCTATTGGTCGATTCTCGCTATCCAATCCATCGGTTCGATCCCGGTTCCTGTATATCAGGAAGCGGTGGCGGACGAGATGGCTTATGTGCTGGCGCATAGCGGCGCACGCTTCGCGATCGCGGGAGACCAAGAGCAGGTGGACAAGATTTTGGAGCAGCAGGAGCAGCTGCCGGAACTTGAAGGCTTGGTATATTTGGATCCCAAGGGACTCAGGCGTTACGACAAGGACAAGCTGCATTCTTTCAAGCAACTTCAAATTGATGGGCGCGCCGACGAGGTTGCATTGAAACCGGAACTGAAACGCCGGCGCGAGGCCGTCGGCGGTGCAACGCCGTGCGTTATTCTTTACACGTCCGGAACGACAGGACGGCCCAAGGGAGTCGTTCTGACTCACGCCAATATCGTCGCCGCTTCCAAGGCTTCCTGCGAATTCGACTCGCTCACCCGCGAAGACACCGTCCTCGCCTACCTTCCCATGGCGTGGGTCGGGGATTTCATCTTTTCGATCGGGCAGGCGTGCTGGACGGGCTTCTGCGTGAATTGCCCTGAGTCGGCGGATACGATGATGGCCGACCTGCGGGAAATCGGCCCGACGTATTTTTTCGCTCCGCCGCGCATATTCGAGATGCTGCTGACCAGAGTGAATATTCGAATGGAGGACGCGAGCCGACCGAAACGCTGGCTGTTCAATTACTTCATGAATCACGCTCGGTCGGTCGGCCCGACGATGATGTCCGGAGGCGACATCGGGTTTCGAGCCAAAATGCTGTACGCCCTCGGCGATATGATCATTTACGGACCGCTTCGGAATGCCATGGGGTTTTCGAAGGTCCGGGTCGGATACACCGCAGGGGAAGCCATTGGTCCGGAAATCTTCGCGTTTTTCAGGTCGATCAGGCTGAATCTGAAGCAGCTCTACGGGCAGACGGAAGCATCCGTATTCATAACCCAGCAGCCCGACGATCAAGTCAGTTCGGAAACGGTGGGAGTGCCAACCCCCGGCGTCGAGGTGCGCATCGCCGACGACGGGGAAGTTCTGTATCGGTCGGAAGGCAGTTTCGTCGAATACTACAAGAACCCGGATGCGACGGCGTCGACCAAGGATCCGGAAGGCTGGGTCGCAACGGGAGACGCAGGTTTTTTCGACCAGGCGACGGGACATCTCAAGATTATCGATCGCGCCAAGGACGTCGGAAAGACTGGCCGGGGGGATTTGTTCGCCCCGAAATATGTCGAGAACAAATTGAAGTTCTATCCGAACATTCTGGAGGCGGTCGTATTCGGAAACGGCAAGGACACCTGCGTCGCATTCATCAACATCGATGTTTCCGCAGTGGGCAATTGGGCGGAACGGAACAACATCACGTATTCCTCGTACCAAGAGCTGGCCGGCCGCCCGGAGGTCTACGACATGATCGCGGGGCATATCGAGGAGACCAACGCCGATCTGGCTCGGGACTCGAATTTGGCGGGATGCCAGATCAGCAGGTTCCTGATTCTCCATAAGGAACTTGATGCCGACGATGGCGAACTGACGAGGACGCGGAAAGTTCGAAGACGGATTATTGAAGACAAGTACGCTATCTTGATCGACGCGCTGTACGAGGGAAAGGACAGTGTGCTTGCCGAGACGGAAGTAACCTACGAGGATGGCCGAAAGGCGAATATTTCGGCAACGCTGAATATTCGCGACGTTTCGTCACCCGGCCTGAAAGCCGCCGCCTGATGCGTTTGGCGGTCGAATCAACCGATTTGCTCAGGGCGACTTTTTGATGGGCGCAGGCAATCCAGGTTCAGGAGCGCCCAAAAGGCAGGTCCTGCTTGAAGTCCGAAACATTTCGCTGAGGTTCGGCGGGGTCAAGGCGTTGACTGACGTGTCCTTCGATATTCTGGAGGGGGAGATCAGGGCGATAATCGGTCCGAACGGCGCCGGCAAATCGTCCATGCTGAACGTCGTCAATGGATTCTACTATCCGCAGGAGGGCGAGATTTGGTTCCGCGGCAACAAGCGGCCGTTCGTCAGGCCGCACATGGTCGCGCGCGAAGGCATTTCGCGCACGTTCCAGAACATCGCGCTCTTCCACAGGATGACCGCCCTCGACAACATCATGACGGGCAGGATGACTTTGGTGAAGTCGGGAATGCTCCGGCAGGCGATCTGGTTCGGACGCGCCGCGCGCGAAGAGGAGGAGCATCGGGAAAGAGTCGAGCGAATCATCGATTTCCTGGAGATCCAGCACATCCGGAAAACGCCTGTAGGAAGGCTTCCGTACGGTCTGCAGAAGCGCGTGGAACTGGGTCGCGCCTTGGCGAGCGAGCCGAAGCTCCTTCTTCTCGACGAGCCCATGGCGGGCATGAATGTCGAGGAGAAAGAGGACATGAGCCGGTTCATCATTGACGTCAACGATGAATTCGGAACGACGATTGCCCTGATCGAGCACGACATGGGCGTCGTCATGGATATTTCCGACAGGGTCGTGGTCATGGATTACGGCCGGAAAATCGGCGACGGCACCCCCGACGAGGTTCGGGGCGATCAAACCGTCATCGACGCGTATCTGGGCGTGCAGCACTGAGGGCGGAGAAAGAAGCGTGCCTCAACAGTTGATGTTCGCCATCGAGGTTTCGGTCAACGGCTTGATGACCGGCGTGCTGTACGCGCTGGTCGCGCTCGGATTCGTTCTGATTTTCAAGGCTTCGGGCGTTTTCAATTACGCCCAGGGCGTCATGGCGCTCTTCGCCGCGCTCACGCTGGTCGGCTTGCAAGAGGGCCAGATTCCGTTCTCCGAATTGATCAACACCATATTCGATACGGACCTCAAGCATTTCGGATGGCGAATCCCTGCGCTGATCGCAATTCTGCTTGCGCTTGCAACCATGTTCCTGCTTGCGCTCGCGATGGAGCGGTTCGTGCTCAAGTACCTGATCAATCAAGAGCAGATCATCCTGTTCATGGCGACGATCGGCCTCGCGTATTTTCTCGAGGGTTTCGGGGATCTCATGTGGGGGTCCGAACTCAAATATCTGCACGTCGGAATTCCGATCGGCATCTCCGAATCCGTTGAAAGCTACACGTACGAGGCGTTCGGGTACGGCTTCTTCATCGACCGGCTGGACGTCACCGCGGCATGCGTTGCGGCGATTCTGTTGGTCGTCCTCATGGCATTCTCGCAATACTCCAAGATCGGTCGGGCGCTGCGCGCTGTCGCCGACGACCATCAGGCCGCGCTTTCGGTCGGGATCTCGCTCAGGTTCATTTGGGTGGCGGTATGGTCGATCGCAGGTTTGGTCGCGCTGGTCGCCGGCATCATGTGGGGCACCAAGTCCGGAGTCCAATTTTCGCTGTCGCTGATTGCTTTGAAAGCCTTGCCGGTTCTGATGCTGGGAGGGCTGACCTCAATCAGGGGAGCGATTATCGGCGGACTGATTATCGGATTCGGTGAAAAACTGTTCGATTTCCTTGTGGGACCGTACATCGGCGGCGCGACGGAAAGCTGGTTCGCCTATGTCCTCGCTTTGGCATTCCTCGTGTTTCGCCCGCAGGGCTTGTTCGGCGAAAAAATCATCGAGAGGGTCTGACGGATGTTCTACAGGGAAGTCGGCGAGTTCCGCACGACCTACGCGCAGGACAACCAGACGTTTCCGATACGGGTCGAGCGATTCGGATATTATGCGCTGCTGGCTGTCGTGATCGTGGCTGTGCCGCTCCTTATCAACGACTATTGGGCCAACGCGGTCCTGGTTCCGTTTCTGATTTGGTCGCTGGCGGCATTGGGACTGAACATTCTCACCGGATACTGCGGGCAGCTGTCGCTCGGAACCGGCGGATTCATGGCGGTCGGCGCGTACGGCTGCTACAAGCTCATGACCGCGTTTCCCGATCTGAACATCGTTTTCTGCATTCTGCTGGCCGGGTTGATCACCTCCGCCGTGGGGATCTTTTTTGGGCTCCCCTCGCTGCGGATCAAGGGATTCTATCTCGCCGTGGCGACGCTCGCGTCGCAATTCTTTCTTGTTTGGCTCTTCAACAGGGTGCCTTGGTTCTACAACTACTCGGCCACCGGACAAATCAATGCGCCCACGCGCACGGTATTCGGCATCGAAGTCACCGGACCCACGGTGACGCCGGCGACGCAGTACCTGTTCTGTCTCGCGTTCGTAATCGCCTTGGCATGGCTTGCGCGCAACTTGACGCGAGGCGCGCTGGGCCGAAGCTGGATGGCGATTCGGGACATGGACATCGCCGCGGAGATCATCGGCGTCAACCCGCTGAGGGCGAAACTCTCCGCATTCGCAGTATCATCCTTCTTCGTTGGCGTGGCAGGCGCGCTTTTCTTTGCGGCTTACCTCGGCGCGGTCGAGGCGACTGACGCGTTCAACATAAACCAGTCCTTCCTTGTGCTGTTCATGATCATTATCGGAGGCCTCGGTTCGATCTTCGGTTCTTTCGTGGGCGCGGCATTCATGGTGCTGTTGCCCGTGCTTCTGAAAAACCTGCTGGTGGGCGGCTTGGGCTGGCAGACGCAGATCGCGACGCAGTTTGAATTCGTAATTGTCGGCGGATTGATTATACTGTTCCTGATTGCCGAGCCGCACGGGCTTGCCCAACTCTGGAGGCTTCTCAAGGAAAAGCTGCGGCTGTGGCCGTTCCCGCATGGCCGATAGTTGCGGCCGCTGCGCTGTGAAGCGAAAAACATTAAATCTGGTCAAAAGGAGACATGTCCATGAAACTCAAACTTGCGGCTGCTGCCGCGCTTGCCACCGTGCTGACGGCCCCTGCCGCGCTGGCTGATCTGGTCATCCCTTGGTTCAGCTATAGGACGGGACCATACGCGTACGGCGGCATTCCGCTCGCGGACGGGTTCACCGACTATTTCACGATGCTGAACGAAAGAGACGGCGGAATTGGCGGCGTGGAGGTGCGGATTCTCGATTGCGAGACAGGCTACAATACCCAGAAGGGCGTCGAGTGCTACGAATCCACGAAAGGCGAAGGTTCGCTGGTTTATTCGCCTCTTTCGACGGGCACGACCTACCAGCTCATACCGAAAGCGACTGCGGACGACATTCCGATCCATTCCATGGGATATGGCCGGACAGCGGCCGCCGACGGGACAGTGTTCAGCCACGTCTTCAACTTTCCTGCGCACTACTGGGACGGAGCGTCGATCGCCGTCAAGCATATCCTTGATGTGAACGACGGCGACATCAGCGGAAAGTCGATCACGCTCTTGTACCACAACTCCGCTTACGGGAAAGAGCCCATCCGGACTCTTGAGGAATTGTCCGCGAAGCATGGATTTGAATTCAAAGCCATTCCGATCGACCATCCGGGCCAAGAGCAGAAATCGCAGTGGCTCGAGATTCGCCGGTCCCAGCCCGACTACCTTCTCATTTGGGGGTGGGGCATCATGAACCCGGTCGCGATTCAGGAAGCGGCGAACATCAGGTTTCCGATGGAGAACTTCATCGGCGTATGGTGGTCCGGCGCGGAAGCGGATGTGGGCCCCGCCGGCGAACGGGCCCACGGCTACAAGGCCCTCGCGCTGCATGCGCCCGGCACGGACTACCCGCTTTTCGACGACATCAAGACGTACGTTCATGATCGCGGACTTGCGGCCGGAACGGGCGACGAGTTCGGGACCGTGCTCTACAATCGCGCCGTGTACGGCGGCGTCCTTATAACCGAAGCCATCCGGACCGCGCAGGAGATGCACGGAGTCGCCGACATCACGCCGGCTATGATGCGCGACGGGCTGGAAAACCTCGATATCGACGAGGCGCGCATGGCGGAGATCGGGCTTCCGAACTTCGGGCCTCCGGTGAAAATCACCTGCGAAAACCATGGCGGCCAAGGGATCGCGATGGTCCAGCAGTGGGACGCCCACAACGAGCAGTGGAATCGGATTTCCGACATGATCAGTTCCGACAAGGAGATCATCAGCGCGCTGGTCAAGGCCGATGCTGATGCTTACGCTGCTGAAAACAACATCGAGCGGCGTTGCTGAATCGTCGCCGGGCCGCCGAACCCTCGGCGGCCCGGCGGATGCATTTCCTGTTCGAAACCGTAGGTGACTGAAATGGCGGATTCAGGTTCGGTTGAAACGCCACTGCTTGACGTCAACAACATCGAGGTCATCTACAATCACGTGATCCTCGTTCTGAAAGGCGTCAGCCTATCCGTTCCCGAGCGAGGGGTCGTCGCGTTGCTCGGCGGAAACGGCGCAGGAAAAACCACGACCTTGAAAGCCATCTCGAACTTGCTGCGGTCCGAGCGCGGCGAAGTGACGAAAGGCGCGATCACCTACAACGGCAGCCGGATTCACGGCCTCAGCCCGGCGGATCTCGTGAAGCGCGGCGTGATACAGGTCATGGAAGGGCGGCATTGCTTCGAACATCTGACGGTCGAGGAAAATCTGCTGACGGGCGCATACACCCGGGCCGACGGCCAAGCAGCCGTGAAGTCGGATCTTGAGCTTGCTTACAATTACTTTCCGAGGCTGAAGGAGCGCCGGAGATCGCTTGCCGGATACGCGTCCGGCGGGGAGCAGCAGATGTGCGTCATCGCGCGGGCGCTCATGTCGCGACCGAAAATGATTCTGCTGGACGAGCCCTCGATGGGTCTCGCGCCGCAGCTCGTCGAGGAGATTTTCGAGATCGTTCGAAACCTCAACGAACAAGAGGGCGTCACATTCCTGCTTGCGGAGCAGAATACGAACATCGCCCTGCGGTACGCGGATTTCGGATACATTCTCGAGACCGGCCGGATCGTCATGGACGGCCCTGCGAAGGAGCTGCGGGAAAACCCGGACGTCAAGGAATTCTATCTGGGCATGTCGGAATCGGGTCGGAAGTCTTTCAGGAACGTGCGGAGCTACAGGCGCCGGAAGCGGTGGATGAATTGACGGCGCGGCTTCCGGATTCGGGTTCTTCAGCCAATCAGGCGGGCATTCCAAAAATGGACTATTACGACAAGCGCGAAATCCGGTCGGCCGACGAGCGGGCCAAGGACATCTCTCTGGAGTTGCCGAAGCAGATCGAAAGAGCCAAGACGACAGGGCTCGGCGCACTGCTCGGGGACGTCGACCCACGCGAAATCGATTCCTTGGAGGCTCTTTCCGCGCTGCCGGTGCTGAGGAAGTCGACGCTTGGAGCCCTGCAGAAGGAAATTCCGCCGTTCGGGGGATTGATCGCGACGAGCCTTTCGGACCTGGACCACGTGTTCCAGTCTCCCGGGCCGATCTACGAGCCGGGCCGGAACTCCCGCGACTGGTGGCGGGTCGGGCGGTTCTTGCACGCCTGCGGCTTCGGCAGGGATGATTTGGTGCAGAACTGTTTTTCGTACCACATGACGCCCGCCGGATCGATCTTCGAAAACGGGGCCAGGGCGGTCGGCGCGACGGTTTTTCCTGCCGGCGTCGGCAATACGGAATTGCAGGCGGTAGCCGCCGCGAACCTCGGCGTGACCGCGTATGCCGGCACTCCGGACTATCTCAAGGCCATCTTGGAAAGCGCGGACGAAGCGGGATTGGATTTGTCCCGGATCGAGAAAGCGGCAGTGGGCGCCGGCGCGCTGTTTCCCTCGGTCAGGGCCTATTACGCGGATCGGGGCATCCGTTGCCTGCAATGCTATGCAACTGCGGATCTGGGCAACATTGCATACGAAACCGTAGCTGACGAGGGACTCGTCGTCGACGAAGGCGTATTCGTCGAAATCGTAACTCCGGGGACGGGAAATCCCGTTCCCGAAGGCGAGATCGGCGAAGTGCTGGTGACAACGCTGAATGAGGACTACCCTTTGATCAGGTTTGCGACCGGCGATCTTTCCGCCGTGCTCCCCGGCACGAGCTCCTGCGGGCGCACGAACATGCGAATGGTCGGATGGAAGGGGCGCGCGGATCAAACCACCAAGATCAAGGGAATGTTCGTCCGTCCTGAGCAAGTCGCTGAAATCGTGGAGAGGCACGCGGAGGTCATAAAGGCGCGGATTGTCGTCACCCGCTCGAATGAAGCGGACGTCTTCACCATGAAGCTGGAAACCGAAGCCGGCGAGGCCGGGCGCTACGAAAGCACGGTCCAGGAAATCCTCAAGCTCCGCGGACGGATCGAGACCTGCGCTCCGGGCACGCTGCCGAACGATGGCAAAGTAATCGACGACCAGCGTTCGTACGGCTGAATGATCCGATTGGTTGCTTCGGGTCGGCGACCTGTACTTTCGGACTTGCACGGGCCGACCGACACGACGGCAATCAAGGATTGCCACCTGAATGCTTCCGAAAACCGCCGGATTTCATGGCGGCTTACTTGAAACCCCGGCTCGACTGACAACCGACGACAGCAGTCCATCAAGTGCTGCGTGAAGGACCGGTGGCAAGTGGACGCGGCGCGATCAGGCGTCCGCGGCCAATCCGGGCATGAATCATGACCGTTCTCGGAGGCGCATCTATTCGAAGCCGCGTTTTCGCAGCACGGCCTCTGCGCCCGGAAGCCTACCGCGAAACGCCAGGTAAAGCTCCTGACTTCGACATTTTTTTCTGCCAACCACTTGTTTTTTCGTGTTTGTGCCTAAATTTTAGGCACTACATTCCGCTGTTTTTCAGGCTGTTCCCGGCGGCCTCATTCGATCCAGTAGGGCGTGCGGGACATCGGAAGTCCCAGGGTCCGGCAGATGCGGTCCATGTCCGGCGTCGTTTTCGACGGGAGCGCGTAGCGCCGTTTCGAACGCATGTCGCGCACGATCGAGCATTGCCGGGCGGCGAGGGCGGTCCGGATCCTTTCCGGCGACATCCGCTCCCCCTGCCGCAGCGCGATCCTATACGCCAGATGACGCACGCAGGCGAACGCCATGTAGGCGATGGCGATGTGCGCCTTCACCCGGTCGGGCTTCCAGTGGAACACCGGCCGCACCTTGAGGTCGTGCTTGGTGATCCGGAAGCTCTCCTCGACCCTCCAGAGTTCGCGGTAGCGGGCGAACAGCTCGGAATGGCCCATGTCGGGCGTATTGGTGACGACGCCCTTCAGCCCGTCCCAGCGGGCGGCCTCCTTGATCTTTGTCTCGTCGACTTCCAGCCGGGCCTTTCCCGTGAGCTTGACGAACCGGCCGAAGCCGCGTCCGGAGAGTGCCTGAGCGGGATTGGCGCTTCGGCCGAGCTTGCGGACCAGCTTGTCGATCGCCTTCTTCCGGTCGGCGGCGTCCTTTTTGGCCCGCTTCCGGCTCCAGCCGACGACGATGCGGCGACCCTTGTGCTTGAACTCAGCCGAAAGCGAGTCCTCGGAGCCGCCGGTCGTCTTGTAGGCTTCGAGGTCGAGAATCCGCTCCTTCAAGTCCTTCGGCAGCGATTTCAGCCGGGCGCCGACAATATACTGGAGATCCCGGTCCTCCATGTCCTTGAGGTTCGCCTCGCCGAACATGCCCCGGTCGGCGACATGGATCGCCGTCTCGACCCCTTCGCGCTTCCGCATGTTCTCCAGCGACGGGATCAGGCTCTTTCCTTCATACTCCGATCCCGGGAACACTTCGTAGCCGATCGGCAGCCCGTCGGACGTGACCATCAGCGCAAGCAGGACCTGGGTCCGGGCGTGCCGGCCGTTCTTGGAGAAGCCGAACTCGCGCAGTCCGTCCGCATCGACCGACTCGAAGTGCAGCGTCGTGCAGTCGAAGAAGACCACGCTCGCCGGCTCCGGCAGAAGCCTCCGCGCCGCCCCGGCCGCGAGATCCTTCATGCTTTCGATCGCTTTTTCGTCCAGCCGGTCCATCATCCGGTAGATCCTCTGCACCGGGATCGAAACTCCGAGATCGCTCTCCAGCCGCCTTGCGGTGCCGCGCTTGCTTTCGGGATTGGCGATGCGCGCCGTCGCGATATGCCGAAGCGTCTCGCGCGCCGTGCGGTTCCTCTTGGTCGGCAGCAGCCCGTCGAAGCCAAGCTGGCGGTAGACGGCCCCGTAGGCCTCGTGGAAGCCGGTCACGACCCGATGCTCCTCGCGGGTCTCCTCGATGACGACCGGCGGACCCGCCTTCGCCTTCTCCCGCCGGGTCTCGATCGCCAGATCGACGAGCTTCTCCTGCGGAAGCAGGGAGGGCTGCCGCTCGCACCGGATTTCGACCTTGATGGTCTCGCCGAGCTCCATGAGCTCCTCCAGTTCGGCGTCGGTCTTGGCGACGCCGACGTGGCGGACGATGCGCTGGCTCACTTTCCGGCCCTCGCGCACGGATTCGACGAGCTGGACGGACTTCCTGGAGCTTCCGGGCCTGGCTTTGACGCGGAGGAACATGATGCAATTCCTGATTCGGCGTTTTCCGAATCACTAGCATGCTTTTCCGGAATGCGCAAGATTATTGTCCTTGAAGCACTACATTTTCCGCTGGAGCACGACGGAGCCGGAATTCCCTTGCGCGCAACGCCCCGGAAAGCCGGAACGGCGCTGAAATCGAGTCAAACTGTCGAAGTCAGGAAGGATTGCCACCTGAATGCTTCCGAAAACCGCCGGATTTCATGGCGGCTTACTTGAAACCCCGGCTCGACTGACAACCGACGACAGCAGTCCATCAAGTGCTGCGTGAAGGACCGGTGGCAAGTGGACGCGGCGCGATCAGGCGTCCGCGGCCAATCCGGGCATGAATCATGACCGTTCTCGGAGGCGCATCTATTCGAAGCCGCGTTTTCGCAGCACGGCCTCTGCGCCCGGAAGCCTACCGCGAAACGCCAGGTAAAGCTCTTCCGGAGGCCTTGATCCGCCCGCGGAAAGAATGTGAGTTCGCAATGCCTCAGCCGCCGATTTGCTGAACGGTCCTCCAGACTCAAGAAAATACTCGAATGCGTCGGCATCCATCATCTCTGACCAGAGGTAGCTGTAATAGCCCGCGGCATACCCGTCCCCGCAGAATACATGCGCGAAATGCGGCGCCGCATGCCGCATGCGGATCGCATCGGGCATCCCGATGGATTCCAGCACCTCGGATTGTTTCGTTAGCAGATCCTTCGGAGGCCGCGAGTCGTGGAATTCGAGATCGACGATCGCGCTGGCCAAATACTCGACCGTCGCGAAACCCTGATCGAAATTGCGCGCTGCGAGAAGCTTCCTGATCAGGGAATCCGGTATCGGTTCGCCGGTTTCTGCATGGATGGCGAATTTCGCAAGAACCTCCGGCGTTTCGAGCCAATGTTCGAACAGCTGGCTGGGCAGCTCCACGAAATCCCTGACGACGGAGGTGCCCGACACTCTTTCATAGGTGACATCGGACAGCATCGAGTGCAGCGCGTGGCCGAATTCGTGGAAAAGCGTCCGCGCGTCGTCGAACGAAAGCAGGCAAGGACTGTTCTTGGCGGGCTTGGCGAAATTGCATACGTTCACCGTGATCGGCCGCACGTCGCCTCCCAGCTTGCGCTGACTGCGGAACGACGAGCTCCACGCGCCGGACCGCTTGCTGGGTCTCGCGAAATAATCGCCTATGAAGACGGCGATGTGGCGGTCGTCCTGCCGCACCTCCCACGCCCGGCAATCCGGATGATAAAGCGGGATTTCCATCGGGCGGAATTCAAGCCCGAACAGGCGCTCGGCGCAGTGGAAGGTCGCGTCGATCATGTGATCGAGCTGAAAATACTGCTTGCTTGCGACTTCGTCGACGTCGTGCTGGGCTTTGCGCCGTCGTTCCGCGTAATGCCGCCAATCCCAAGGTTCAAGTTCGCCGCCGATGCCGTCCTCGTTCATCATCGAGCGCAGCGCTCCGGAGTCCGATTCCGCCCGGGATTTGGCGGGCGCCCACACCGCGGACAGAAATTCGCGAACGGCGGACGGGGATTTCGCCATCTCCTTGTCCAATTTCAATTCCGCGTAGCTGGAGAAACCGAGGAGATGCGCAAGTTCGGACCGAAGAGCCAGTATTTCGGCCGCGATCTTCCTGTTGTCGTTCGCTCCGCCGTTCGCGCCGCGTCGGCACCAGGCTTCGAAGGCTTTCTTTCTCAGCCCGCGTTCGGAAGAATACTGCAGAAACGGAACGATGTTCGATCTGTTGAGCGTTATGGCATAGCCTTGATGACCGAGATCCAAGGCGGCTTGCCGGGCTGCGTCGACGGCGAATTCCGGCAAGCCCGAAAGCTCGTCGTCCGAGATCAGCATGTGCCAGCCTGACTCGTCCGCCAGAAGGTTTTGCGAGAACTCCGTGGCGAGTTCCGCCAATCGTTTGCTTATGGCCCTGAACCTCTCTCTCGCTTCTCCTTCAAGTTCCGCCCCGGACAGAACGAAATCCCGCTTGTAAAGCTCCAGCACTCTTTGCTGCTCGGAATCCAGGCCCAAATCGTCCCGCCGTTCCCAAAGCGACTTCAAACGGTCGTAGAGGAGGGGATTCAATGAAACATCAGTGGAAAATTCAGCGAGCTTCGGGCTGATATCGGTTTCCAAGGCCCGGCGAGCTTCGTTGCTGTCCGATGCGCCGAGATTGAAGAAAATCGAGCAAACTTTGCTCAATCGCGAATCGGCGGCCTCGAGCGCTTCGATCGTATTTTCGAAACTTGCCGGTTCCGCCTGACCTGCAATTCGGTCGACGTTGGCCCGCGCTTCGGCGAATGCGGCTTCGAAAGCGTCCGGAAAATCTTCGTCGCGGATATCTCCGAATGGCGGCATTTCAAATGGCGTGCTCCAATTCTGCAGCAAAGGGTTGGGTTGCATTCATTGCTCCCTGAAAATCTTCCGTACGAATGCATGGGCGATTGGAATCGAACTCGCTCCCGATGCGCGACTCAACCCATGTTCTATTCCGCTATATGGGGGCATATAGTCGATTATGGAATAACTGTTCATGAACTTCGTGCTAAATCGGCGGCTCGGAGTGAACTATCGAATTGGATGGAGGAAGCCAGCACATGACCGAACATGCGCGAGCGCTTGTGGTCGGCGGCGGAGCCGTCGGTGTTTCGATCGCATACCATCTGGCGAGAGCCGGCTGGTCGGAAGTCGTGCTGATCGAGCGCGACGAGCTTACGTCCGGATCCACGTGGCACGCCGCCGGACTGCTTCCCCTGTTCAACATGGGCTATGCGACCAGCCACATCCACGATTACTCGGTCAAATACTACAAGACCTTGGAAGCGGAGACCGGCCTCAATCCCGGGTTCAGCGTGGTGGGCAACCTGAGGATGGCGCAAACGCAAGAGCGCATGGACGAGTACATGCTCTATGCGTCGACAGCCGAGACTGTAGGCATCCCTTACGAATGGCTTTCGCCTTCTGAAATATCCGAACGATATCCTCTCGTGCGCACCGACGATCTCGTCGGCGCGCTTTTCCACCCGACGGACGGCTATATCAACCCGGCCGATGTCACCCAAGCGATGGCGAAGGGGGCCCGGCAACGGGGAGTCGCAATGCATCGGAAGCGGCAAGCCGATTCGTTCGAATGGACGGGTACCGAATGGATCGTTCGCGGCTGCTGCATGACCGAAAGGGGCGGCAATCTCGTCGCCGGAGAGGAACGATTCGAATGCCGGGCCGAGCATGTCGTTGTGGCCACCGGGAACCACGCGCAACGCACCGCAAGGCTGCTGGGAATCAAGATGCCTGCGATACCCGTAGAGCACCAATACATTGTCACTGACTCGGACAAGAAGCTGGCCGAATGGAGGCGGTCCAACGGCGAGCATCCGGTGCTTAGGGATGCGGACGCCAAGTGGTATGTGCGCGAGGAGCGCGGCGGGTGGATACTTGGCCCTTACGAGCAAGGGGCTCCGGCCCGGTTCGCTTACGATGTGCCGGAATCGTTCAGAGCCGATCTGTTCGAGCTCGATCTGGATCGAATCGAAACCGAATACCTTTCGATGATTCACCGGATCCCGTCGTCGGAGAACGCGGGACTGAAGGACGACTTCAACGGTCCCATATGCTACACGCCCGACGGCAACCCGCTGGTCGGCCCCGCGCCGGGCCTTCGAAACATGTGGCTGGCGGAAGGATTCTCGTTCGGGATCACCGCCGCCGGCGGAACAGGCCATTATCTTGCTCAGATGATGGTGGAGGGCGAAGCCGAAATCGATATGGCCTCGCTCGATCCCAAGCGATACGGCGATTGGATGACGATCGAGTATTCCTGCCGAAAAAACGAGGAATGCTACAGCCACGTCTACATTCCGCACCACCCAGACGAGGAGCGCGAAGCCTGCCGGCCGCTGCGAACAGCTCCTTGCTACGACAGGATGAAAGCGAGGGGCGCTCAATTCGGCCAAGTCAACGGATGGGAAAGACCGAATTATTTTGCGCCTGAAGGTTTCGACGATCACGCATCCCGTTCATTCCGCCGAGGCGGATGGTGGCCGTACGCGGTGGCGGAATCCAAGGCGGTGCGGGAAGGGGTCGGGCTTTTCGACGCGACGGCCTTCGCCAAGCATGCGGTTCGCGGGCCGGGCGCTCGCGATTTTCTGGACTGGTTCACTTGCAACAAACTGCCCGGCGAGGGGAGAATTTGTCTCACCTATGCACTCACGGGCGCCGGAACGACGCGGTCGGAATACACAGTCGCGCGGATATCCGAAGACGAGTTTTATCTTGTTTCGGCAGGGGCTTGGTCTGCCTACGACGGAGATTTCCTCAGGAAGGCAGCCGCCGACAAGACGGGCGAATTCGGATGGATCGACATCCATGACGTGACGAGCCAGTGGGGAGTTTTTGCGCTCGCAGGGCCGGATTCGCGGGCCGTGCTGAAGGACGCGATCCTCGACCGGGAGCCGGTATCGGCGTTGGGAAACAAAAGGCTTCCTTGGCTTTCATGGCGGAATCTGGAAATCGGCATGTGCCCGGTCAGGGCGTTCCGCGTTTCGTACACCGGGTCATTGGGCTGGGAGCTCCACCACCCGATGGAAATGCAGAACTATCTTTTCGACAGGCTCGCCGAAGCAGGTGAATCACGATCCCTTAAATTTTTTGGCGCGCGCGCGCAGAATTGGCTCCGGCAAGAGAAAAGCTACAGGGCGTTCGGGACTGAACTCGGTCGGGACGCGACGCCGCTTGAGGGCGGGCTGGACCGCTTTGTCGATCTGTCCAAAGAATTTTACGGAAAGCAGCCGATGCTGGATGCAGGAATCCGCTCGAAATGCGTCACTTTGCTGATAGACGGCCCGGAGGACGCCAGTCCGTGGGGGCGGGAAGCGCTGTATTGGGGAACCGACAGGGTCGGGCGGCTGACCTCGGGCGGCGAGTCCGTCGTATTCGGCAAGTCCATCGGAATGGGTTACGTCCGGCCCGATCTCGCGAAGTCAGGCACGGAACTCAGCGTGAAAATGTTCGACAAGCTATGGCCGGCAGTCATCACTGAAGAAAGCCCCTACGACCCGTCCAATCTGGAACTCAGGAAGGACGGCTGACGCTATGCGCGCTTTGACGGACGTCAAGTTTTGGCTTGAACCGCCGTCAGGAATTCATTGATCGCGGAAAGGCTTTCAGGTTCGTCGAGAAAAGGGCAGTGGCCTCGGTCGGGAATATCCCGAAAGATCATGTCCGGCAGAATCTCGCGCATTTTTGCAGCCGTTTCCGATGACAGAAGGTCTGAATTCGCGCCTCTGACCAATGCGGTCGGCAAGCCGTCCAGCGCCTTGAAGAATGGCCAGAGATCCGGCAGCGGGCCCTGGACCGCATCCAGAAATGAGTCTCTGAGCTTGCTGTCGTAGTCAAGTCGCGGTCCGTCCGGAGTTGCTTTGAATCTGTGTTCCGCTTCGCTGCGCCACCGGGAATCCGGAACATTGCTGAATCCGACAGAGGAACGCGAAGTCTCTTCGGCAGCTTTCTCCACGCTTCCGTGGCACGGATCGATTCCGATGTATTCGCAAATGCGTCCGATCCCATCCGGGTCAATATCCGGCCCGATGTCGTTGAGGGCCACTCCGGTCAATCGACGCTTGGCGGTCGCGGCAATGAACATCGCGATCATGCCGCCGCGCGACGTCCCGATAACGGGCGCGGAATCGATGCCCAGATGGTCGAGCAATTCCAGCGCGTCGCGCGCTTCGACTTGGATGCTGTAGTTGAGCGGGTTCGGGTCGTAGTCGGAATAGCCCCGGCCGCGATAGTCCGGACGGATCAACCTGCATCCGTCGATGTTTTGCGCGAGGTAGTCGAAATCCTTGGAGTTTCGCGTCACGCCCGCAAGGCACAGAACCGGAAGCCCTTCGCCTTCGTCCCGGAAGGCCAAATTCAGTCCGTCCGAGCTTTTGAAATACTGAATTTTGGTCACTGTTTCGCCATTTCCACGACCCCGTTCAGATCAGGCAAGACGTGGGCAGGTTTCCAAGGCAGCCGATCAACCGGCTCCCCGATTCTGTTGACCCATGCGGCGGTGAATCCGTAACCCGACGCTGCCGCGGCGTCCCATCCGTTCGATGATGCGAATATCACGTCCTCGGGACTGCACGAGAAATGTTCGGCAACGAGGTCGTAGACCTGCCGGTGAGGCTTGAAGATGCCGGCGCTCTCCGCGCTGAGGACCGCATCGAGCGAACCGGAAATGTCGGCTGCGGCGACTGCGCTCGACAACATTTTCGGGCTGCCGTTTGAGAGGATCGCGGTGTTGTTTCCTTGCGATTTCAATGCTGAAAGAACAGTCGGAACTTCGGAAAACGCGTCGAGTTCCTCGTAAAGCGACAGAAGCCTTGACCGGAGTTTTTGGTCAGCGGAAAGACCCGCGGCCTCGAGCGCCCAGTCCAAACTTTCGCAGGTCACCGTCCAGAAGTCCGCATGCGATCCGGTAGCGGCGCGGATCCATGAATATTGCAGCTGCTTCAGCCGCCAGTCCCGAGCGATGTTCTCCCAAGCGTCGGCAAGCGTGTTGGTTGCGTCCTCGGCTGCCGCCCTTCGGGCCGCGGCGGCGACGTCGAACAGAGTGCCGTATGCATCGAAAACGCAGATCTTTCGAGCCAATATTGCAAGCCTTCTCGTGCGGCGCGATTGCCGCTTGGAAATTCAGGCCAGCTTATCGTTCAGAAGTGAATTGTTGGCAAGCGCGAGCTCATATTGGCTCGGCAGGCTTGTAGATGACTTGGCTGTCGAATAATTGCAGTGTCCAAACCAACAACATGAATCTAGGATTGAATTATGTCTGAAACGGAAGATTGCCCGGTATCCGACAAGCACGGAATGGTTTGGTGGAGCGAGTTGATGACTCGCGATGTCGAAAGTGCGAAGAAATTCTACGGGAAATCGTGCGGCTGGAAATTCAGCGCGATGCCGATGGCGGAAGGCGAGTATACGGTTGCGAATAGAGGCGATGTGCCGACCGCGGGCATCATGGACATGACCAACATGGAAAATCTCGCGGATGTGCCGCCGCATTGGTTCACGTATTTCGCGGTTGCCGACATCAATGAAGCGGTGAGAGTTGTCCGCGCCGACGGCGGCAGTGTCATGCGCGAGCCGTTCGACGTCGAGGGCATCGGCACGATAGCCATAGTTGCCGACCCCACCGGCGCCGCACTTGGATTCATCCAGCCTGCCGAAAAATCTCAAGGAAATTGATCTTCGCATGGGGCGAGCGGAGTGCTACCGCGACCTCCGCCGCCTGCGTCCAATCCGGCGTCGTCCCGAGGTTCGCGCCCGACTGGTCGGGTGCGAACCGGCTCGGCGCGAGATCCTTGGAAAGCGCCGGGCCGGATCCCGGAAGTCAGTCGCCGACGGGTCTCACCACGACGCCGTAGGTGCCGTCGTCGCGGACGAGTGCCGCGCCGAAGCTGCCCACGATCGACAGGTTCTGGGCGGGGGTGTCGGCCGCGATGGCGTCCTGAAGGTACCAGATACCGGCCGCTTCCAGACCGGCGACAGGTCCGTAGAAGTTCCCCCTGTAGCCTCCTTCAGTGAACTCTGTCAAAGCGGCGGTGTCGACGACGCCGGCGAACTCTCCCGAGGCTTCGATGTCGCCTGCCTGGAGCGTCAGGGGGCCGGTGATCCTGGCATAGTCTTCCCACTCCTCCTCTCTGTTGTCAAAGGATTCCAAGTTCGTGATCGTTCCGCTGATCTTGTTATCGGCCGCGGTTCCGGAAATTGTCGCGGTCAGCCTGACGTCGCCCCGCAGCCTAAGGTAGTTGGCATCCCGCTGCGTCAAGGAGTTGGCACCTCTCAGTCCCGGATAGAACCCAAGGCCGGAGTGCGCATAGCGGATAAACGCGAATTGCGAGGCCAGCGTTCGGCCTCTGAACGTCCCTCTGATCTTTTCGGCAACGTCCGTGGCCCTCATGCCGTCTTCGTCCTTGAACGCGTCGTAGCCCACATGGAAGGGGAAGGTCCGTTGCCCGGGGACTATCCCGGCCCAGTTTGTTGCCGTCACGAAGTTGTCAGAGAATTCCATATGCCCGTAGGCCGCATAGGACAGGTAGTGGTTCACGTCGTCGCGCGCAGAGGCCGCCGGGTCGTCCGGGTCTTCGAGATTCCTGTCCAAGCCGGCATGGTTGGACAGCCGCATGATGTAAGTGCCCAGTTCCTCCCGTCCGGCGGCACTGAGCGCGGCGTTGATGGTTGGGTTCTCCAGATGATCCGAATCCGGCATGAGCCGGGCGGTCCAGTAATGCTCGGCGTTGCCTTCGGGCGAGGCCCTCGGAGGGCCGAACGTAAGCTTCAGATCGTATCCGCCTTTCGTTCCGCTGTCCAAGATCGTTCCCCCGCTGAGCCCTTGACCCAAAAAAACTTGGGGAAGTCTGAAATCAAGGCCAGGCGCGCCTTTTCCGCCCATGTCCACGACAAGCCCGCCCGGAGTGATCCTTAGCCCGGCAACGAGTTTAATATTGTCCAACTCGACGCCGTCGTTTCCGCCGTCAGTGGGGTCCACAAGGGATCTCGGGTTGCTGTTAATGAAGCCCACATACAGAAACAACCTGGTGTCGCGTGGGCTGAGTTCTGCGCCGTTTTGCGGGCGACTCCCAAAAAGGACCGGGATTCCCCGCATGAGCAGCCGGTCGCGGCTGCTTCTGAGGCCCGGGGACATCACGACCTTTCCGTCCTCGTACATGACCGCCGGGATTTCCTCCTCCGTCAGCAGGGTGTCGGCGTCGATGGCGCGGGTGTCGTCAAGTTGCCCGGCTTCGGTTTCGCGCTGAGTGCGGACCGCCGGGATCTCAGGCGTTCCGAGAATCTCCCTTCCTATGACCAGGGAGGACGCCGACCATCCCGCGCCCGCGCTGCTTTCGGCGGCGCGCAGCCTCGGGAGGTCCTCGGCCTCGGCGGCGTCCGCCTTGAGGGCCAGCCTGGCCGCCCGGGCGGTCCTTCCGGAGTCGTCCGGAGGCGCCTGCAGCGCGCGCGCCGCCGCGAGGGCGTCCGTCAAAGCCTTCCGCGCGACGGCGATGCCTGCCGACGTCGCTGCAGCGGCAGCCGCCATGCTCCGGGCGGCGGCCAGATCCGCCGCCGCTTTCGCGTGCGCGGCGTCGAACCGTTCCGCCGGGGTCCTGTCGTCCGCGGGCGGGTCGGCGGGATCTTGATCGGTTGTTCCGGGGTCGTCGGGGTCCAGATCGGTTGTCCCGGAATCTGGGTCGGGAGCGGTATCTGCGGGGACCGGCGGATTGCCGCCGGAACAGGCGCCGAGCGCCAGCGCCGAGGCGCAAGCGAGAGCTGCGATCAGTTTCGTGTCCATGGGTGCTTCCCCCGTCGGTAATGGCTTAAGTTTCTCCTTTGCCCCTGTCGCCTCCGGGCCTGCCCGGCGCGTCCCGTCCGGAGCGGGCTCCGGCGTTCGCGCCCACTGCGGCGACCCCTTGGGGCAACCGCGAGCATCGTAAGGGGGGGGGTGATTGATGTCCAGTGCTTTTTGCGGTCGGAAACCGGATTCGCCGCCGCCGGATCCAAGCCGCATCCGCCCGGATCCGCTCGCTCTTCGCAGCGCCGCGTCCGTCCACCGCGGTCGGATCAGAAACGCGGAAAAGCGAATTCATGCCTCCGGCCCCGCCGAGAGGCAGAAAACGCGAAACCAATTCTTGACATGCATGATCGAATTTGCAGAATTATCGGCACGCTACTGCCATCGCTCGCAACACGTCAGATCCCGGCTGATCCTCTTGATCGAACGGCCTTCCCGGAAACGGATCCGCCGTATTTTCTCTATCTCATCCACTCAAGCATCTCCGCCTCGCAACCGCCGGACACGAAAGCATTCAACCCGACACTCCGAATTGACCGAGGAAAAGCCGCGTCGACGAAGGGAGCCGCGCGTGGAGCACAAATGGCTGGAATCACTTTCATCAGGTAACGAAAAATGATACTTTAAGCATATGGATGCGGAATCACCCAGAGCCAGGGACGTCATTCATGGGTGGGCGGCTAAAGGCCGATATCACTTCAGAATGTCGGACATGCGAGCGGCACTCGGCGTGTCCGCCGCCGCAACAAAGCTCGCGCTGAATAGGTTGGCAAGAAAAGGGTTGATCGCCAGCCCGGCCCGCGGCTTTTATGTGATTGTTCCCCCTGAGTACATGCGGATCCGCTGCCTGCCCGCCGCCCAGTTCATCCCGGCTCTTATGGAGTGCAAAAAACGACCGTACTATGTGTCGCTCTTGTCCGCTGCCCAATACCATGGAGCAGCGCATCACCGCCCGCAAGTTTTCCAAGTTACCCTCGACCGGAATCGCCGGCCAATTTCATGCGGTGCCGTCAGGGTCTTGTTTTATGCCCGAAAACGGATCGCCGAGGTGCCAGTCCAGAAGTTCAACACGCCGCGCGGAACAATGCTTGTCTCCAGCGCCGAGGCAACGGCGGTCGACCTAGTCGGTTACGAACAGCGTGTCGGCGGGCTGGACAACGTGGCGACGGTCCTTTCCGAACTCGCCGAGATCATTGATCCGCGTCTCTTGGCGGATGCGGCAAAGACTGCACCGCTGGCTTGGGGACAGCGCCTTGGCTACATCCTTGAGCAGGTCGGGGCAGCCGACAAGACAGCGATGCTGAAGGCCCATGTAAAGGAACGCGCTCATGACCTTGTGCCGCTTGCTCCGGGCATGCCGTTTGACCTTGCGAAGCGCGCCGCAGACTGGCGTTTGCGCATCAACACAGAGATTGAAGCTGAAGTATGATTCCGAGCGACCACATCGCTGAATGGAGAGAAAATGCTCCGTGGCCCGAGGCATACATGGTTGAGCAAGATCTGATCATAGCCCGAGCGCTGGTCGAAATGTTTTCAAATCCCGACGTGGCGAAAGGACTCGCGTTTCGTGGCGGAACGGCACTCTACAAGCTCTACATATTGCCTCCCAAGCGCTATTCCGAGGACATCGATCTGGTGCAAGTACGCTCCGGTCCCGTCGGCGCGCTCTTGGACGCCTTGCACAAGACTCTCGACCCGTGGCTTGGAAAGCCCCGATGGAGCCAGAAAGCAGGTCGGACCGCTTTGGTTTATCGTGTCCAGTCCGGGGACACGCCGCCTCTAACGCTTCGTTTGAAAATCGAGATAAATACACGCGAACATTTTTCTGCGTTCGAATTCAAAAGGATTCCGTTTTCCGTCGAGTCGCGTTGGTTCGACGGCGCCGCCGATATCCTAACCTACGAGCTTGACGAGCTTCTCGCTACCAAGATGCGTGCGCTATATCAACGAAAGAAGGCACGGGACCTATTTGATCTTGATGCCGGACTAAGCAAAGAAGACACAAACGCGGACCGGATAGTGGAGGCATTCAACGCTTACTTGGAACAGGAGGGCGGGTTTGTGACCCGCGCCATGTTCGAAAGGAACCTATCGCAAAAGTTGCGGGATCTGCGATTTTCCGCGGACATAAATCCGTTGCTTAGCGGCGATGCCAAATGGGACATAGCAAATGCTGCGCAAGCGGTTTTCAATCGTCTCGTTGCACGGCTACCTGGCGAGCCATGGAAGGGGACGAGCTGAACACATCGCCGCCGCAAGCAAGAAACGGCCAAAATGATCAAGGTAACCGAAGCAGCAAGACCGAGATCATAGCAATTTCAATCCAAGTCCTGCGAACGAAAAATCAGATAGCTTACGTCTGTCCGGATTCACCTTTTGCGAAAGGATCGCCCGCGAACCCAAGACGATCTCAAAAAAATGTCGGCGTCATCCTGGAAAATCCAATCCCGACGAAAGCGCAAACGACCTCGTGACGTCGGGATATGCCGCGGTTCAGTCCGAATGAAATCCGCTATAAATCTCGTGACTTCTGGACAGGCCGTCCTCGCCAGCATGGCTTCAAATTCATAGAATCGCACATGCTTGGATTGGCGAATTCGGTCGGGACAAAAACTGATCTGTATCAGGGAACCAGGTAAAATGTGCCTTTGCCAACGCCCTGCTTGGAAAGATGGTTGGACGCGATCAATTTGGCGAGGTGCTTTTTGACCGTATTCCGATTTGCTCCGGTAATCTCGACGATCTGGGCAATTCTGAGGTTGCCGTGCCTTTTCACCAGATCGATGATCTCAAGACTGAGCGGCGGGAGTTGCGCCGCAAGCAGCCTTTCCCGCTCCAACTTGATTTGCAGGCGTGCCATTTGTTGTTGAAGCGCGCGTAGAAAGAAAATTAGCCACGGCTGCCAGTCGGGACTGTCTGCCCGGATCGTGCCTTGGGTGCGTCGCAGCGCATGGCAATAGCCGCTCTTGCTTTGCTCGATCACGCTTTCAAGCGAGCTGTAGGGCACGTATTCGTAACCGCTGCGCAGCAAAATCAAAGTAGTCAGAATGCGCGAGAGCCGTCCATTGCCATCCTGGAACGGATGGATTTCGAGGAACACGACGATAAATATTGCCAAGACCAGCAACGGGTGCAGAGATTTTTCGTCCAATGCTCTGCTGGTCCATGCCACCAGTTCTTCCATAAGGAGAGGCGTGTCGAATGGCGCGGCGGTCTGGAACACGACTCCTATTTCGTTGCCGTCGGCATCGAATGCGCTGACATGATTCGGACTGGTTTTGTACTCGCCTCTGTGCCGTTCATCTTTCTCGGAATAGCGGAGCAAATCGCGGTGCAGCTGCTTGATATGGTTTTCGCTCAACATTATGGCGGAGGCGCTGTCGAAAACCGTTTGCATAGTCTTTGCATAACCCGCGACTTCCTGCTCGTCGCGAGTTTCGAAGTGTTTGATCTCAATATTCAACAAGAGTTTGTCCACGTCGCTGTCGGACAGCTTGCTGCCTTCGATTCTTGTGGATGAGCCTATGCTTTCGATGGTGGCAATGCGGCGCAAGGCGGACAGACGTTCGGGAGCGAGTGCTCCAAGCGCTTTCCAAGCTCCTTTGAATTCTTCGACCTCGGCAATGAGGGCAAGGATTTCAGGCGTGATGCGGATCGTGTCGGTATTCAGGGGCATGCCTACAAACTTACCCATAAATACCCATAAGATCAAGAATTGGAGCCGATTGCTACTTTCGCAATCCAGTGACTGGCGGAGAATCCCTCAAATTTCCCGCCGGGCGGAACCGCCGTATCGATGTTCGTCGCGGTGGGATTTATTTCTGGACGAGGACAGGTTCGGCTCCGAGGGGCCGGGTGTTACGCTCCAATTCACAGACGCTGCCCGCATTGGCACCAAGTCACTACCTCGACCGAGCCGCAAGTCTGCAATCCTGCCTCGGTGCCGCCGTCAATTCGTTATGAATTTGATTTACGAAATTTGCTAAATGTTTTGCTAAATGTATTGTGCATTGTACAGAAATCGAAATTTTTCATATTTTATACGTCAGACGGTGAAATCGAGAGCAAAGAATTCTTTGCCGCACGCCGCGCTCTCGCAAAACTCGGTAAGGATATTGCCGTTGCGCGCAAAAACGCCGATTTCGACTGTGTCAATGGCCGAGCGAGCCTCCGCAAGTCGCAGCACATACACCAAAATAGAAAAGGGTGATCCTACTGTTTCGATGGGCGCGTAGGTAACAGTGTTGCGATCTTGGAGCTGGTGGACGGCGTCGACGATCTGGCCGACCGCAGCAGCGATTCGCTTGGGCTTGACCTGGAAGAGGAACTCCTGCCGCCGCGGATCTTTCGTTGCGGCCGGAAGAAGGTGGCGTCATGACTGATTTGATCGAAGTCCACATCGATCATTCAGGCCGCGCAAGCCTAACCGGCAAGTTGCGTTATTTTGCAAAGGAACGGAGTCAAACCTCGATTTTTGAGTATGCCGATGAGTGGCTTGCTTTCGATGATGCCTTCTCGATTGACGATGATCTTTTCCAGTAGAAGCTCGGTCAAACGCTTCATGGCAGAAAAGCTCGGAAGCTTCGCTTGATTGCCCGCGGCTGGCGCCTTCAGGTGGAGCGGGGCTCCGAGTTGCTGCGCACCGCGCTCCGGTTGTTGTTGGGTGCATCTTGGGCTGCTTCCGTCGTGATGAACAGGTCTTTGTAGAGTGATCCAAAGGCTTCCGCTTCGTCATCGGTCAGCAGGCTGAACTCTTTAGTGCGCGCCCGTTTCGAGAGTCTTCCTCCATTCTGTTTCAAGAAGTTGAACAGCAGATCAATCTTTGAAGCGGGCATTTCAGCGATTGTTTCAACGCCCGTTTTGAAACGATCATAAAGTTCCAAGAAAGTCGCTTCATTGGGAAGATCAAATTCTATCGTGCGCTGAACGCATTCAAACAGGAACTCTGCGTGCGGCGTGGCATCGAAGAAGCGGTAAAAGTCGCTCGTGTCGTTCAAGACTTCCACGTTCATCCTCGGCGTAGGTCGCCAATTTACGCAAGGCAGGAGACGGGTGGAATAGCTCTCCAGTACTCGGCGATAGTCATCGATCCGATCAAGGATCGCCGCAGAGACCGGAAATACCATTCCGGCGGGGCTGAACCCTCGCGCACTCAGAACGTGGTGAATAAGGTAGCGGTGGATGCGCCCGTTGCCGTCTTCGAACGGGTGAATGTAAATGAACCCGAAAGCGAGAGCCGCCGCCGCGATGACGGGGTCAAGCTCGCCGGTGCAATCACAATCAAAGGCGATTAGGCCGTGCATCAAATCGGGCAAGTCATCGTGCCGTGCGCAAATATGGTCGGGCAGCGGAATTCTCGAGTCTCGCTCGTGCTTGCCTACGAATCCCCCTTCTGCGCGGAATCCCATCTTCAGGAAACGGTTGTCTTTCCCGATGACAATTCTTTGCAGCCGCAGAAATTCGGCTTCATCCAGCGGGTGTTTTCCGGCCTCTCCGATTGCTTTTCCCCAACGCTGAATGCGGTCGTGCGCCGGAGATTCACCCTCTATGACGTAACTTGATTTCGAGTCTTCAAGCAGCAAAAAGGCGGCAGTGCGCGTTAGAATGTCGCGGGAAAGTTTTCCGACTGCGGCATGGGCTCGCTCGTCCAGCCTCATGTCAACGAAGCGAACCAGTTTCGATGTGCGGCGCACCAATGGGCAAAATTTGCGCGTGCCCGGCAAATTGTTGTGAATGCGGTGCCGCGTAGACGCGGAACCTTTGATTGACCATTGCAGTTTTTGATCAACGACTCCCGCATAAGTTCCGGACTTGGCGTCCGGGATGTCGAGTTTCGTGTTCAGGAGCCATTCGCACAAAAACCAAATTCGACGCATGTAGCTGCTGCTCGGCTTTGCTGTTATGATCTTTTCCAAGGCGACGGGATCAACAGTTTCGAAAAGCGTCTTGAGAACCGCGAGATCGAGCCCTTCATATTTGAAGGCAAAGACCAGATGACCTTCGAGCGTCGCCGCCGGTTCATGGCGGGGAGTGTAGATGCGCCATCCTTCCCGTTCGTAGACCTTGTGTCTTGAGCCGATTGCGCTCAAGGTCAGCGGCAGCGGAACATTGAGATCGAATGCGCCGATCAAGGCAGCATAGCCGACGGGCAACGCAAGTTCAGGCAGGCGGATCTCTCGAAAAAGGTTTACCGGACCTGAAAATTGATGTCGTTCAGCTGAATCCATGAAAAACGCCGATTCTATGTGAAATTCAATTACATATCGCGTATTTCATGAAAATCGCTTACTTTCCATGAAAATCGTTTACAATCACTGCTATTTCCCGAATTTCGCTTGCGACAAATCAATGAGTGCAATCAGCCAAGCCATCTTAGCACCTCCAGCAATCATCGGAATTCACGGCCGGGTTGATTGGGAGTGCGTTTGAAGCAATTTCGCAGGACGTCGGTGTTCGGTTTCAGGTTCGAAGGTCTATCCGGTGCCGAGCAAATTGCAGATACCATGCATGCATTTTTTTTACGGGCGAATGCAATGCATCAGCATGTTTCCAATGGGATTCAGATTGCTGCGAAGTAATTCAACTCGCGGCAGAGAAAAATATGACTCTAGATGTTGTCCGTTTGCGGCATGCCGAGAACATGGTAGCCGCCGTCGACCGTTACGATTTCACCAGTCGTGAACGCGCCGTAGTCCGAAGCCAAATACGCGGCGGTGCCGCCGATCGATTCCAAGGTCGGGTTCGAACGCAGCGGCGCATTTGCTTCCGAGTGTCGAAAGGTCTTGCGGGCGGCGCCGATCGCCGCGCCCGCGATCGTCTTCATTGGGCCCGGACTGATCGCATTGACCCGGATGCCTTCCGGGCCAAGGTCGTTCGCAAGATAACGAACCGTGGATTCGAGCGCGGCCTTGGCGACGCCCATCACATTGTAATACGGGGTCACGCGGTTGGAGCCTTGGTACGTCACCGTAAGTATAACGCCACCCTTGGTCATCAGCGGTTTCGCCCTGCGCGACAAGTCGATCAACGAATAGCAGGAGATCGTGAGCGAATTCTGGAAGTTGCCCCGGGTCGTGTCGATGAAACGCCCGGTAAGTTCGTTGCGGTCGGAGAAAGCGATCGCATGCACCAGAAAATCGAGACTTCCCCATTTGTCGGCGAGGGCAGCGAACAAATCGTCCAGCGTCCCGTCGTCCGTGACGTCCGCGGGAAGGACAAGTTCGGCTTCAAGCTGTCGGCCGAGCGGCACGACTCGTTTTTCAAGCGACTCGTTTTGAAATGTAAGAGCAAGCGTCGCGCCTTCGTCCCGCATGGCTTTCGCTATGCCCCAAGCGATCGACCGGCTGTTGGCGATGCCCAATACCAGCCCACGTTTTCCTCTCAGCAATTCGGCCATCGCAACTACCCGTCGAACCTGCTGAGCGCCAATGTCGCATTGGTTCCGCCGAAACCGAAACTGTTGGACAGGACCGTGTCTATTTCCGCGTCTTCCCGGAGTTCGGTGACGATTTCATCCGGCCGTATGCTGGGATCCAGTTCAAATACGTTGGCTGAAGCGGAAAGAAACCGTCCTTCCATCATCAGCATCGAATATATCGCCTCATGAACGCCGGTCGCGCCGAGCGAATGGCCCGTCAGCGACTTGGTCGACCCGATGACGGGCTGTTCGGCCCCATCGAATATCCGCCTCACCGCTTCGACTTCAACCACGTCTCCGGCCGGCGTCGAAGTTCCGTGCGAATTGATGTAGTCAACTTTGCGGTCCCCTATGCTGGAGAGCGCCAAGCGCATCGATCTCTCTCCGCCTTCACCTGACGGCGCGACCATATCGAAGCCGTCCGATGTCGCGCCGTAGCCGGTGATTTCCGCGTAGATCCTGGCGCCTCGAGCTCTGGCGTGCTCAAGCTCCTCCAGCACGACCATGCCGCCTCCGCCGGCGATGACGAACCCGTCGCGGTTTGCATCGTACGGCCGGGATGCCGTCGCAGGCTCGTCATTGAATTTGGAGCTCATCGCGCCCATCGCGTCGAACAGGCACGATAGCGTCCAGTCGACCTCCTCCCCGCCTCCGGCGAAAATCCGGTCCTGACGGCCGAACGCGATCTGCTCGAATCCGTTTCCGATGCAGTGAGCGGAGGTCGCACAGGCAGAGGTGATCGAATAATTGACGCCCTTGATCTTGAACGGCGTGGCGAGACAAGCCGAGTTGGTCGAGGACATGCACCGGGTGACCATGTAGGGGCCCATGCGCCGCGGACTTCCCTTTTCGCTGACCGCACGGTGGGCGAGGAAAAAGTTCGAAGTCGACGGTCCGCCGGATCCGGTGATCAACCCGGTCCGCTCGTTGGAGACTTCATCCTGTTCAAGTCCGGCGTCTTCGATGGCCTGCCGCATGGAGATGAAATTGTACGCCGCGCCGGGACCCATGAATCGCAGTTGCCGCTTGTCGATATGATCGGAGAGATCGATGTCCGGAACGCCGTGGATTTGCGACCGGAACCCTTTTTCCGCATAGGTCTCCGAGAAAGCGATTCCGGAGGTGCCGGCTTTCAGCGAAGCGGCAACGGAGTTCTTGTCGTTCCCGATCGGCGAAACAATTCCTATGCCGGTTATCACGACGCGTCGCATGCAAACACTCCTGACCGTTTTGCCGCTTGGCCTAATCGGAGAACAGGCCGACTTTCATGGCGGTCGTGCGGTATATTTCCTTGCCGTCCGCCAACATCCGTCCATCAGCTATTCCGAGCTTGAGTCTGCTTTGAATCACGCGCTTGAAGTCGACCAGATAGGTGAGCAGCTTGCTGCGTGGCGTCGCCATGTCGATGAATTTCACTTCGCCCACGCCGAGCGCGCGACCGCGCCCGGTCAGCCCGCGCCAGCCGAGATTGAATCCGGTCAGCTGCCACAAGGCGTCAAGTCCGAGACAGCCGGGCATCACGGGGTCGCCGGGAAAATGGCAGGAGAAAAACCAGAGATCCGGCCGCACATCCAATTCTGCCACGACATGCCCCCGCTCGTTGCTTCCCCCATCCATCGAAATTTCAGTGATGCGGTCGAACATGAGCATGGGAGGCAGCGGAAGTTGCGCATTGCCGGGACCGAACAGTTCGCCCCTTGCGCACTTCAACAGCCCCTCCTTGTCGAACGAAGTCGGAAACTTCGGCATCGATTCTGATCCATGATCGTTTAGAAACGGTTCATTACCTACCATTGCCATTTGCCGATAAGCAATAGCGCAATATCGTGCGCCTCGCAGTTGATTTCAATTGAACCGATACGGGTAATTGTGCATAATCGCGGCGGAACGCGTTCGGTTCCGTGGAAGAGCCGCATGACACAGGAAATCTCCGCGCGTGGAGAACAGTGGCTGCGCCGTGTGGGGCTGCGGCCAACGAAACAGAGAGTAGCGCTTGCGGCGTTGCTCGTAGGTGACGGGCAAGACCGGCATGTAACTGCGGAAAGCTTGTATGCTTCGGCGCGCAAGTCAGGAGAGGTCGTGTCGCTCGCGACCGTCTACAATACCTTGAGAATTTTCTGCGACGCGGGATTGCTGAAGGAGGTATTCGCCGACGGGCACAGATCCTGGTTCGACACGCGCGTCGACGACCACCCTCACTACTACTGGGAAGAGTCAGGCGAGCTTGTCGACGCCCCGACAGAATCGATGAAGATTTCGGATTTGCCCGAACCGCCCAAAGGAGCGCAAATTGCTGACGTCAACGTCGTGATTCGATTGAGGCGCGCTTGACTCGACCGAGTTGGAGCCAATCGGCTGCTGAATTCCACGCGATCCTTGTCGGCATTCGATCGATCCGTCCGGGTCGGCAGCCCGGCCGATTGTTCATTGCATTGCAAATGATCAACGCTTGACCGCAACCCTCCTTGCTGCAAATCCGGCAATTGGATTCGGCGCCGCTCGGGCTTGCTGACGATCATGCGGAATCGGGAACGGCCGGTCGAAAGCGCAACGCAATTCGAGACGCATCGCCGCCGCGCCAATTATTGGAGTGCAACATTGATGACAGAGACAACTCCGACCATTCAGCTTGATCGGACCGACAACGTCGCGACGGCCCTGCGGCGACTCGAGACGGGGCAGTTCGGCGCGCTTGAATCGATACCGCGCGGCCATAAGGTCGCGGTGGAGGACATCCCGAAAGGCGCGGTCGTCCGCAAGTACGCCCAAGTGATCGGATACGCGCGCGAGGACATTCGCGTCGGTGAACACGTCCACACCCACAATCTCGAATTCCGATCCGTCCGGCGCGACTATGAATTCGGAACTGATCTGCGTGAAGCGAAAAAATCTGGAGAAGGCGGTTCGTTCATGGGGTTTAGGCGGGACTCGGGCGCGGTGGGAACGCGAAATTACATCGCCGTTCTTACGTCCGTGAACTGCTCGGCGACAGCCGCCAGAATGATCGCCAGCCGATTTGCAGGCGAACAACTGGCCGAGTATCCGAATGTCGACGGCGTTGCCGCCTTCGTGCACGGCACTGGATGCGGGATGGCCGGAAGCGGAGAAGGGTTTGAAGCGTTGCAGCGCGTACTGTGGGGATACGCGCGGAATCCGAATGTGGCCGGCGTCCTGATGGTGGGTCTGGGATGCGAAATCAACCAAATCGGCTGGCTGCTGGAGGCATACGGAATCGAGCAGGGGCCTTTGTTCCAAGCGATGAACATCCAGGACAAATGCGGATTGCGGAAAACGGTCGAGCTCGGCGCGCGCAAAATCGAAGACATGCTGCCGCTGGCGAACGAATGCAAAAGGACCGAGGAACCGGCGTCCAAGCTTTGCGTCGCCCTTCAATGCGGCGGATCCGACGCGTGGTCAGGCGTTACGGCCAATCCGGCGCTCGGCTGGGCAGTCGACAAGTTGACGGTGAACGGAGGGACAGGCGTCCTCGCGGAGACGCCGGAAATCTATGGCGCGGAGCACTTGCTTACCCGTCGCGCCGCATCTCCAAGCATCGGGGAGAGACTTTTGGATCGAATCCGCTGGTGGGAAAACTATACGGCGCGAAACAACGGGAACATGGACAACAACCCATCTCCCGGCAACAAGGCGGGCGGGTTGACGACAATCCTGGAGAAGTCCTTGGGAGCGGCCGCCAAGGGCGGCACGACTCCGCTGAACGGCGTCTTCAAATACGCGGAACCGGTCACGACATCCGGGTTCGCCTTCATGGACAGCCCCGGATACGATCCCGCCTCCGTGACAGGACAAATTGCCGGCGGCTGCAACGTGGTCGCGTTCACGACGGGCAGGGGATCCGCGTTCGGCTCCAAACCGTCGCCGTGCATCAAGATCGCGACCAATTCCGAGATGTATTCCAGAATGGAGGAGGACATGGACGTGAACGCCGGGCGAATCCTGGATGGAGAAGCAACCATCGAGGACGTCGGCAGCCAAATCTACTCCGAAATCCTCAAGGTGGCGTCCGGAAAGAAAACCAAATCCGAAAGTCAGGGGTTGGGCGACTACGAATTCGTGCCATGGCAAATCGGCGCGGTCATGTGACATCCGCAAGCCAACGGCCTATCGAAAGGAATCGGGTTTCGGTTTTTACGCGCAACCGATGACCGGCATCGCAGCGGTCTGATTGAATCACAGGAATGACGATGTCTAGCACGGAAGACGGAATATGGAGATGCTTCGGCAACGGTCGCGGAAAAGAATTCTGCGCCGAGTACCACGATTGCGAGTGGGGCGTTCCCGTTCACGACGATAGAAGACTGTTCGAGTTTCTCATTTTGGAGGGAGCGCAGGCGGGCTTGAGCTGGGAGACGATTCTCAGGAAGCGCGAAGGCTATCGGGAGGCATTCCTCGAATTCGACCCGACGGCGGTCGCGTCCATGGCTGACGAGGATCTTGAGCGGCTCCGCTCCAATCCGCGAATAGTCCGCAACCGGCTGAAAATCGCGGCGGCGCGAACGAACGCTCGGGCATTCCTTGAAATCCAAAGGGAATACGGGACATTCGACAAGTTTGTCTGGGGGTATGTGGATGGAACTCAAGTCGTCAATGAATGGAAAGAGTTCGAACAAGTGCCTGCATCCACTTCCGTCAGTGACGCTCTTTCGAAAGAATTGCGCGAGCGCGGGATGAAATTCGTCGGATCCACGATCATGTACGCGTTCATGCAGGCGGTGGGGATGGTGAACGATCATCTTGTCCGCTGCCGGCGCCACCCCTCAAACCCAAATTATCGCAATTGAATCTTCACCTTGAATGGTTCGGTGACCCTTCGCGCCGACACGTTCCAACAGATGCATCCCATTTCTTCTGGTCAGGCGGGATGCCGTTGGTCGAAAGTCGGCGCCAACGCTTTGCTCACCATCGAAAGCAAACGTTGGCGTGACTTTCTCGACCGGATGGCTTGCCACGCCACAGCAGCCTGACCGAGAATCATGAAACGCACCCGGAAACAGCGCCCACTTCCGTCGCCGATCATCGCCGAATTCGAAGGGGGGTCAAACCCTCGCCTCGGCCTGTCGTGCTCCAGCTCTCCGCGAGGGTTGGCAGACGCCTCGAAACCCGGGTCGACTGACAACCGACGCCAACGGTCCATCAAGCGCTGCATGAAGTACTGGGGAGCGGGCCAAAGGCCCCTTGAACCGCTATCCAGTCTATAGGGATAAGTCCGCGCGCGCCAAAGCGCGGGTTCATTTGACATGAAACGGGCATCCAGCAGGTCGTTTGGCTTAACCAAATTCCAAACGCAAAATGTTGCCTTGGCTACGTGTTACGGCTTGCAAATCAGCCAACATAAGCTAAAAATGCTGACATTAGGCCTTAATGCCTTAAGTGGATTTCGCCGTGACGCTCACACCAACCCAGTGCAAAATGGCAAGAGTAGGTGCCAATTTATCGCGCGCCAAGTTGGCTGAGCTTTCAGGGGTATCGGTCGCGACACTGGCTGATTTTGAAGCGGGCAAGCGCGAATCCTATGACCGAACAGTCAGAGACATTCAAGCCGCTCTCGAAAAACTAGGTGCTACGTTCCTGGCCCCAAACGAAGATGGTCCAGGAGTCCGTATCAATGATCCCAAGTAAAAAGCTGAAATTTGTGGATCTTTTCAGTGGTTTAGGCGGTTTTCACCTAGCATTGTCAAGTCTTGGTTGCGAATGCGTGTTCGCAAGCGAGATAGACAAAGGTCTTCGGGATCTCTATCGGATCAACCACGGCATTAGGCCATTTTCAGATATCAGGTTCGCTTGGAAGGATGTCCCGGCACACGAAATTCTGTGTGCCGGGTTTCCCTGCCAGCCGTTTTCCAAGGCCGGCTCGCAGCAGGGGTTTGAATGCTCAGACTCAGGCGATCTGTTCGACTACATTCTAAGGGTTGTTGATCGTCATTCTCCTCAGCTTTTAATCTTTGAGAATGTGCCGAACATCATGCGCCACAACCAAGGTCAAACTTGGAAAAGAATCGAGAGCAGCCTGCAAGGGCGCGGCTACGAAGTTAAGGCAAACGAGCTTTCGCCGCATCAATTCGGCGTGCCGCAAGTCCGGCCACGCGCACTCATCGTTGCTGCAAGAGATCTCACCAATTTCAGTTGGCCTGTAGCCACCGCCGCGCCATCGGAATTGCATTTGTCTTCAATTTTGGACACGAACCCAGTCGGCGCAGATATGTTGACCGATGATTATCTGAGGTACTTGGAAGTTTGGGACGAGTTTCTCCACCTGATCCCCAGTACCAGCAAATTGCCCTCGTTTCCGCTTTGGGCAATGGAATTCGGCGCAAACTACACTGTCGCAAAACGTTCACCAAGATCCTACCAGAAGGGTTACTTGGCACGATTCAAAGGTAGCTTCGGCCTAAGCTTAGCGGGGAAAACCAAAGGGCAGCAACTTGCAGCGCTGCCCGCCTATGCCCGAGGGGAAGAACTCGAATTTCCCAAGTGGAAGATCCGATTCATTCTCCAGAACCGGGAATTCTACAAGCAACACAAACAGTACTTGTCAGGCTGGCTGCCAAAAGTGCAGGAATTTGCTCCTAGTTTTCAAAAATTTGAGTGGAATTGGCAAGATGGAAGCAGAACCCTCTGGGATAAGGTCGTGCAATTCCGAGCATCCGGCATTCGTGTGAAGAATCCAGCGAGCGCACCGTCACTGGTAGCCCTCACCACAAGCCAAGTGCCGGTCATTCCTTGGGAGAAGCGGTATATGACCATGAAAGAATGCGCGCGACTCCAAAGCATGGATGCCCTTAAGCAATTGCCTGCAAGCAAGACACGGGCTTACAAAGCCCTTGGAAACGCCGTCAATGTCGATGTAATCGCTTCAGTTGCAAGCAATCTGATTTCCGCGACGTTTCAAACCGAAGAATCAAACAGCAATCACCAGCTTGGACGTACAAGTCTGATTGCCGGATTAGGCTGAAAGGAACTGGCATGAAACAGAGAACAATCGAATATGCCGCGCTGGATCAGATTGCGCTCGATCCGAATAACCCAAGACTCGGGCGCTCGGCACAGAACCGGAGTCTTCAGCAGCATGAGATATTCGACATGTTGCGTGATTGGTCACTGGAAGAACTAGCCACTTCCTTTCTGGAAAGTGGTTTTTGGGCGCACGAGGCAGTTCTGTGCGTCGAAGAAGAAGTTCACGGCGATAATCGACTTGTCGTAATCGAGGGCAATCGGCGCATCGCTGCATTGATGCGACTGAAAAAGACATATGACGGCGATGAAACGTCTCGAAAATGGCGTGAAATCATTGACGATGTTGCAGAACCGGAAGCGCTGTTTTCGCAAGTGCCCTTCATTCGGCTTGATAATCGAAAAGAAGTGGACGTATTCCTCGGGTTTCGCCATGTCACTGGGATCAAAGAATGGACTCCATCGGAAAAAGCCCGGTTCATTGCAAAGCTCATAGACGAAAATGGCCTCAGCTATCGAGACGTTATGCGCCAAATCGGCAGCAAAACTCCCACCGTTCAAAGGAACTACATCGCATATTCCATCCTCATCCAAATGGAGGAGACCGAAGGCCTAGATATTGGAAAAGTCGAAAACAAGTTCAGCGTTTTGTTCTTGTCCTTGGCTCGCAGTGGTGTGCACGAGTTTCTTGGAATTAAGGAGAAATTTGAAGTCCCTCCAAGTCAGGTAAAGCTTCCGGTGCCGGCAGATTTCATCCAAAACCTGAAAGATTACTCCCGGTGGCTGTTTGGAGACGAAGAGAACGCACCGGTCGTTACGGATTCCCGACAGGTGGACAAATTTGCAAGAGTTCTAGCCAGTGAAGAGGGGCTAGACTATCTGCGCACCGTCAAAAGGCCGAGCCTGGAAAAAGCATTTGTAATCGCAGGCGGTGATCAGGAAGAGTTGTATGAACTCATGTCAACGGCGGCATACAATGTAGAAGAAGCACTATCTTCAATTCATCACTTTTCAGACGATGAAAAGTTAGTCCGCATCGTTCAAAGGCTTTCTACGAATGTTTCGCAAATCAACAAGATTTTTGAACTCTGAAAATGCTCCAAATTCCTCAAAAGAACTTTGCACGTTCTGTAAATAAAATAAACATTCGACCCGTTACTCTGGCAGATTGGCTGGAGGCATCATTGCTTTTTTCCGAATCAGAAATTGCGAAAAGCGATGTGGTCGATTTGCTACTTGAAGAGCAAATATGTGACAACGACGCGCAAGATCTAGCCAATGAGATTGCTGATCGTGGATGGTCAGAAATTGGGTTGCGACAGTCATGGGGAGGGGTATCCCCGGACCTGTCCATCGCGGCGAACAGGCTAACATTTGATGCAGATTGGCGTGATGATCCAATTCGCGCCTTCTTCGTGATGCTCTCAATTCTGCAGCTTTACCCGGAATGGTCCGAGAGGCATAGGAACTTTCCGGTTCAAGGCGAGTTGTTTGAAAAAGTGGCCGAGGAAATTTGTCCCAGTCTGCTGCCCGGCTGGACGACCGTGAGAACTGGCTGGTCTCCAGACAACGCCGTCAGCATCAACACGATCATCACGGATCTATGTGAGAGGCTCAACACAATGGGAAATTTGCAACTGGACGATTGGACATCCGATGCTGCAAACGACGGTGGACTGGACATTGTTTGTTATCGAGAATTTCCTGACGCTCGGGAGGCGACGCCTACCTATTTCTTGCAATGCGCGAGCGGAACAAATTGGAGAAACAAGATTCATCCGCCGAGCGCAATATCTTGGATGAAATATTTGAATGCTGCGGTTCAGCCCGGTACAGGGATTGTCGCTCCATTTGTCATCAGTACTAAAGAAGTTCGAAATGTTGGACTTAGCGGCCAGATAACTGTGTTTGATCGTATCCGCCTGCTGCACGCAACTTACGAAAACCAGATATCGCTTTCAGAGCAAGTCAACAACGAAGTTATCGAATGGGTTGGTCAAAGGGTGGCAGACATCCCGACGATTTATACTGAAGCAATCTCGATGTGATCCGACTGCGCATCCGATTTTCCAAAAGGGTGAATCGCCCCACTGCGTCGTAGGTTTTCTTCGCGAAGTCCAGCGTGCCGTCGCCAGCGCGATGACGACGGCTTTCGCCAAGGCGAGCATCGTGCAGTGCGTCTCCACGTCCGGCGAAGGGCTTAGCGCCAGTTCCGCCAGCTCGCGAATCTTCTCCTCGGACGTCTGCGGCGTCGCCGACTTGCGCGTCTTGTCGCGCAGCAGACCCTCCGCGCGATCCTGCATGAACTGCCGCCTCTGCCAGCGCCGGATCCGTCGACTTCGACGCGTCCGCGCCAGCCATGATCGCCATCGTTTCCAAGCCGTCGTTCGTCAGCAGGTTGATCCAAGCGCAAGTTGCGTGCTCCGCCTTGCTGTTGCTGTCGGTCGCGACCGCCTCAAGCCGCTTGCGCAGCGCGTCCGAAGCCTCGATTGCCACTCCTGTCCGCATCGCCCCGCCTCTCGTTTATCCGCGCCTGCTTCGCGCCGTTCTTGAAAGACTTGTGATGGACTCTAGTGAGAGAGACAGTCCACTAGCGCTTTGAATTGTTCAGCTGGTCCTTGAAGCGGTACAGCACATCCGCGAACGGCAGGAACCATGGCCATCCTCCGTACCACCACTTGGCGGGCAGTTCGGTTTTCGAAAATGCCGTTTCGCCGCCCGTTTCGCCGAGCATCATCCGCGCGGCCTTGTGGCCGAGCCACGGCGCCATTCCGTTTCCGTTTCCGCAATAGCCGAGCGCGTGCCAAATTCCGTCGATCTGCCCGACATTCGGCAAAAATTCGAAAGTGAAGCCGGTGTTGCCCCGCCAACTGTGGGTCAATTCAGCGTTGCGCATTTCGGGGAATATTCCCGTCATAAGGTTGCGCATCTGATTTTGCACAAAGCGCTCCGGCGCGTTGAACATCGCTGCGCGCCCGCCGAACACAAGCCGCTTGCCGTCGGGAGACGGCCTGAAATAGCAATGCCTGACGCGGGTCTCCGTGATCATCTTCATGCTGGGGAGCATGCTTCGAACGCGGTTTTCCCCGAGTTCCTCGGACACGATGATGAAGCTGGGCACCGGAAATACGCGGCGGCTTACCGGTCCCATCGAACTCAGCGTGTATCCATTGGTCGCAATCAAGACCTGTCCTGCGGAGATGATCCCCTGCGGCGTCTTCGCCGCAATCGACGCGCCCGTTCGTTCGATGGCGATCACCGGCGTATTGCCATGGAGCTTGGCTCCCGCCCTTTTCGCCGCGTCGCGGATTCCCGCCATCCATTTGGCGGGATTGAGACCGCCATGACGGTGGTAAATCGCGCCGCCGCCGTACATCTCGGTGGAGACGTGATCGCGAACCTTGGATTTCGGGATCATCTCGATCGAAATCGGCACTGATTTCGAGATTTCGGAGAAATTTCTGGCGACGCTTTCGTATTCGGAGGCTCTCCAGAGAGCTTGCAGCCGTCCCGTTTCGGAATAGTCGCAGTCGATTCCTTCATCCGCCATCAAGCTTTTGGCGAATTCCATCGAATCAATGTGCAATTCCCGCATCAGGTCGGCGGCCGTCTGCTTGCCGTATCGAGCCACGAGCTTTTCCCAGGGAACGCGGTGTCCGCCCCCAATCATGCCGCCATTGCGCGAGCTCGCTCCGATTCCCGGCGCGCCGGCGTCGACGCAGACAACGGATTTTCCGGCCTTGGCCAAGGTTCTGGATGCGGACAGCCCCGTCAATCCGGCCCCGATTACGAGAACATCTGCCGCTGAAGGCAATTCGCTTTGCCGGGATTGTTCCGGCGGACTTGCGATATCCCACCAGTAAGGGGTGTCTTTCATGACCGCCGTCCAGTTTTCCCTTTGGAATCAAGCTCTTTCAACAGGTTTCTGATTCGCGCCGTGACAGACGGCTTTTCGAACTTCAAGGCTCTACGCATTAGCCCGTCAACCTCCTGAAAATACTCTCGATGCTGCGTCGCAAGCCTGAAGAGGCCGTCATAGGTCCATGCTCGGACAAAACTGTTCTTGTCTTGAATCAGATGCAGGAGCCAATCGTAAAGATCGTCCTTCAGAGACGACGGGATCTGCAGTTGCGAAAGGGATTGAAGGACATGAAGCCTCGCTTGCCAGCCTTCCACGACCGGCAGCAGCGAAACCAGTTCGCTCGACTGTTCGACGCTGCATGCGCCATCCTTCCGCAGGTGGTTGAGCATCAGCCACGTAGAGGCGGACTCAAGATCCGGTTCGCAGGCGCATTGAAGCAATCGAGCCATGAATTCCGCGTCGCCTTCGTATTGATCCAGCAGGCCGTGCAGAGCTTCGATCTGCGGAGCGCGACGAAGTTCCGACTTAAGACTGTTCAGTTCATCTGATGCCAATTGGCGTGCAACCCCAAAAATGAAGCTCTCTCGGATTCTGCGCATATGGGACGTTCGATTTCAATCGCGGCAAATCATGTCGCGGCGGCAGTTGCAATTTTTTTCAAGCCTCGTCCAAACCGGCTGAAAAGGGGAAAGGAATCGGAGAGGCGCACGCGACGGTCGGTCAAGCAATTCGGGTCAATAGGGCTTTCATTCGGATCAATTCAGGCCAACTGTTGTTCAGCTTGATTGAGAAGTCGCTTAGCGAATCGATTTGAAGCTCGCCGATCACATGAATTTATTCAGTTCTCTATTGCCCCTCTACCGTGAATTCCGGAGATCCGTTCCATGCTAGCTTCCAAGTGGCGCCGGGACGCACATTCTGGACAATTCCGGGATCAAAGGCAACAAAACACCTGCCACCTTTGCGCCGCGCTGAAGGGTAGACCAAGCCCCGATAACCTTCCCGCCTCAATTCAGCGGCAAGTGCCTGTCCCGCCGGGTAGCCGACTTCTGGGTCGGCATCGAGTGAGGGGTGTTGTTCCCCGTGCAGATCAGGAAATTCGCCGATGAAATCCGCAAGCAATTCCACATACAGCGCTTCACCTACGAAACGGTCGATAAATCCCAACTCTCGCATGCGGTGAAACCCAACTTCCTGCGTGCCCGTCAGTACGTCCCAAGCGCAATACCAAGCGCCCCGATCCCCACTGTTGAAACGGTTGCCGGCAGCACGGGCATAGGCAAAGGCCGCGTTGATGTGACTCTGGCCGTAGAGCGCCAAATCATGAGATTTCCTGGCGAAGGCCAGTTCGCGACGGTCGAGCACGGGGCTCCCTGCCTCCTCGGCGATAAGGCGCGCGCTGGTTTTGCCCTCGAGTTCGGCGAGGGCTTCCGCTTCTTTGTTGCTATCGGCAAGCCCACGGAGAACGGGAGGCTTGTGATGCGTTTTTGGAATCAACCTGACCAGCGCCCGTTCGTTTATGGAGATGATATTCAAACCCCGCCTCTCAATGCATCGACATATGTGCGCACTCGAATGATCTTGGGCAAACCGCCCGCGTTCATCGCGTCCACGGGGCGCAAGCCGTCAAATTCCGGGCCGCGATTCGGCAATTTGACCCACTCGCGCGAGATCGGTTCGTCGAAGAAAAGCTCAAGCGATTTATACAGGCCGACAAGCGCGCTGAGTCGCAGCATCTGATCTTGGGTCAAGTTGCCTTCGTAGCCCGGCTTTTTTGCGCGCTTCCAAGTCGATTCCGACATATCGGCCAGCGCTGCGGCTTCACGCAAGGTCAACGACCAAGCATCCGCGATCCGCGCATATGCCTTCAGGGCAATTGCCTGCTCTTTGGACGTGATACGCCCGAACGCGAGGTTTTCCATGAGACATTTCCTTCCAGTGGTTCAGAATTATTAGGGTCATTTGGCCTAAAAATCAAGTTCAAATAAACACACCAATTGAGGGCTCAACCAAAGAATGCTTCTTGCGGGCTCACTCTCGTTCCAACACATTGCGGCTGAGGGCAAGCGGGCGCAACGATGCCAGTCCCAATGCAGTACAGCAGCCAAGGACCATCAGTCGGAGTTCCAAGGCAGCGGAAAAAGAGGCGATTACTCAGCGCTTTCGACAAAATTCTTGAACGATTCCATATGTTTGCGGGTCTCCTTCTTGAACGCGCCGGGCATTAGGAATGCCATGATCTTCATGTAGCCTTGAAATGTAAATTCAGTCCGAACGATCCACTTCGTCGACGTCGCGGACAGCTCCTCAAACGTATTGTGGACGGAGTTGAAACAATTCTTGACCTCGTACGTGGCTGACAATTCGTCCGGCAGATTGCGTTTCGTGATCGTCTCGATCATGGTCACATCGCGTTTGCCCAATTTGTGGACTTGTTCCGACTTCGCGCCCGGCTGACCCTGTTCGCCCGACAGGTGCCTGTATTCCAGCAGGCTGGGTTGCCATTTCTTCATGTTGGACGGATTGTCGAACAGCTCCAAGACGGCGTCTCTCGGTTTCTGGATTTCGATCTCAAGTTGGTATTTCATTTTCATCCTCAGTCTGCAGGGCGAGGCGGCGCCTCGTGATGATCATGCCCCGTTGCGATATTCCGTTATTCGATTGCTCTCCACTTTATAGCGCTCGACTCACGAGAGACATTCACGCATTGAACTCGAAAAACGCAGCCGCGACAAATGTCATTCCGACGCGCCGCCGACGCGGCAAGACCGCTTTTCATCGTCCGCAGTTTTTCCGATACGCCCAACAAGAAATCAAATCCGGCATTTCGCGGAGTGGCGGTCGGCGGCGTCGAGCCCAATGATCCAGCCGGAGCAGGACTGCCGACCGAGATTTGAATCCGCGCCGAAATTGCGAGGCATTCACCGTCTGGGCATCAGGAGTTCTGCTCTCCAAGCACGACATTGAGCGCGACGCGAGACTTTCTTCGCAACGGACGTGCAAAACAATCCTTCGATTGATACATAACCGGATTTGAGGCGCGTCCGATGCGAGGCTACCCGCCGAACCGAGGCGGGCATCGCGCCAGCATCGGAAATTTTGAAAAAGCCGTGTGCCAAGCTCGACGGAAGCTTAGGCGGTGCGGCGCAGATACAGCGCGTGTCCAATTGAGGAGAAGTTGAAATGAATGGCAAGCGCAGAAGCTCAGGCTGGTATGGAAAGAACGACCGCGACGGATTCATCCACCGAAGCTGGATGAAAAATCAAGGGTTTCCGGACCACGTGTTCGATGGCAGGCCCATCATCGGCATTTGCAACACTTGGTCGGAGCTTTCGCCGTGCAATTCCGGCTTGCGGATATTGGCCGAGGCAGTGAAGCGCGGGGTTTGGGAGAGCGGCGGTTTCCCGTTGGAGTTTCCGGTCAGCGCGCTCGGCGAGACGCAGATGAAACCCACCGCGATGCTGTTTCGCAATCTCTTGGCGATGGACGTAGAGGAATGCATTCGGGCGAACGGAATGGATGGCGTCGTTCTGCTTGGCGGATGCGATAAGACGACGCCGGGGCAAGTGATGGGCGCCGCGTCGGTCGACCTGCCCACGATCGTGGTTTCGGCCGGGCCAATGCTGAACGGCAAATGGCGAGGCAAGGATATCGGATCAGGAACCGATGTCTGGAAGTTTTCCGAAGCGGTAAGGGCCGGCGAAATGAGCATCGCCGAATTCATGTCCGCGGAATCCGGCATGAGCCGTTCAGCCGGGGTTTGCATGACGATGGGAACCGCTTCCACGATGGCCAGCCTCGTGGAGTCGATGGGCTTGAGCCTTCCCACAAACGCCGCGCTTCCCGCCGTTGATGCGCGACGCACTGCGCTCGCACATATGACCGGCAGACGAATTGTCGCAATGGTCGAAGAAGACCTTCGATTGTCCAAAGTTCTCGGTCGCGGCAACTTCGAGAACGCCATAATCGCAAACGCCGCTGTAGGCGGCTCGACAAACGCGGTTGTGCATCTCCTTGCGATCGCGGGCCGAGTAGGCGTCGAGCTGTCGCTTGACGATTTCGAGATCGGGTCGGAAATGCCGTTGCTCGTGAACTGCATGCCGTCCGGACAATATCTGATGGAGGACTTTTGCTATGCCGGCGGGATTCCGGCAGTGCTGGCTGAACTCGCTCCGCATCTGCGTCCTGCGAAGACGGTGATGGGCGGAGACATTGGCGATTATGCCAAGGGCGCGGAGTGCTTCGATCGCGACGTCATCAGCAGCTTCAATGAACCGTTGAAGAGCGCTGCCGGCATCAGAGTTCTGCGAGGCTCGCTTGCTCCCGGCGGCGCAATTATCAAGCCGTCGGCCGCTACGCCGGAACTGCTTGTCCACGAAGCGCCAGCTTACGTCTTCGAAAACGTTGAAGATATGAAGGAGAAGATCGATTCACCGGATCTGCCGGTCGATCCGAATACCGTTCTGGTTTTGAAAGGATGCGGCCCCAAAGGATATCCCGGCATGCCGGAAGTGGGCAACATGCCGATACCGAAGCGTTTGGCGCAGATGGGCATCCGAGACATGGTCCGCGTTTCCGATGCGCGAATGTCGGGAACCGCGTTCGGCACGGTGGTTCTGCACGTGACGCCGGAGTCGGAGGCAGGCGGTCCTTTGTCGTTGGTTGCAACGGGAGACATCGTAAGACTCGATGCGAAATCGGGCACGCTGGATTTGCTTGTCCCGGAAGCGGAGCTTGAAGTCCGGCGCGCGGCGTGGAATCCTGCGGAACTTCGTTACAGCCGGGGCTACGCCAAGCTTTATACGGACCACGTCCTGCAAGCTGATCAGGGAGCGGATTTTGATTTCCTGGTCGGCAAGGATACTCGTCCTGTCACGCGCGAGAGCCATTGAGCTTGAGACGTATTTCGCCGTAGGATATCGAACGCGTTCCGTTGAGGAACAGCGTAGCGGTTCCAAATTGCTGACTCTGCGCAACGTGATCGTCGTAAGCAGTGTACCGATTGTTCGGCAATTTCGATCAGGAACGTCAAGATTTGGTTTCAGGTTCGATGCCCCTCAGTCGAGGTCTGAGGCATGAATTCGTTTTTCCGCGCTTCTGATCCGGCCGCATTGGTTGGACGCAGCCCCGCGCCGAGGCTACGCCGGCCGGCGAGTGGCGCGGTTCGATTTGGCATGCGTCCACGGCCTGGCGGCCGGGTACAATCGGGGGTTCGAAGCCGCCGCGTCCGGGATTTTTTTGAGCGGGAACACAGTCACCGAAAATAAGACGTCCACTTTGCCCGCTTCCGCCGCGCATCATCGACGATCCCGCAGGAAATCACCACCCGAAACGCGAGGACGCCCCGGAACCCGTTTCATGGTTGGGGGGAGGGCGGCCAAAGGCCGATCATGTGGGTTTATTGGCGAAGATCCTGCATATAACTGAAACGAACTTTAATTACTTGCGGTAACACGAAAACTGCGATAGGTTGTTCATGCTTGACAATTCGGAGTATCACGAAGTCATGAAAGAAAACTCAAAAAATCCTTTGCATCTTTCCGGGTTGTCAATCCAGGGATTTAGAGGTGTTCAAGGACTCGAAATCCCTAATTTGGGACGAGTTACTCTGATTGCCGGAGAAAATGGTATCGGTAAGACAACCGTACTAGAGGCTGTACGACTCTATGCTTCTAGAGGGAGGGAGAATGTTCTCTTTGCGTTGTTGAACAAGCATGAAGAAATTTCAGAGGCTGCCGACGAGGATGGCAATAGAGGGATGGCTCATAATATTGCAGCACTGTTCAACGGTCGCAAGGTTTCGGATGATTCTGAAATTAAAATCGGACCATATGGTAATTCAGAGAATAATAAGCTAAAGATTGTTTTAGAGTATCCAGACAAAAAGGACATAGCTGATCTTAAAATGATGCATAATTTACCTTTCTACGACACTAATTGGCCGGTAGTGAAAGTGTCGTTTTCAGACTATTTTTATAGAATCCCCTTGTCCTCAATACAGAACATAAATCTAAAGCCGGTCAGAGAACTGCGAACTTACAGGAGATTTATCGACGATCATGATGGTCCGCCCTTGGGGTTGAACTTCCAAACCTTAGGACCAGGCCTTATGAATAACGACCAATTGGCTGAATTTTGGGATAAAGTTGCGCTTACAGATGCAGAAGATCGCGCGATCACCGGCTTAAACCTCGTGCTTGCTGATAGTGTAAATCGAGTTACGGTGATCGGAGACAATCGCCGGCCATACGGCCGACGCATTATTGTAAAGTTGGGGGGTGTTAATGAGCCTGTTCCTTTGCGTAGTCTTGGCGACGGCGCCGTTCGTGTTTTTAGTTTGGCGCTAGCGTTGGTTTGCAGCCAAGATGGATTTTTGGTAATTGATGAAGCAGAAAACGGAATCCATCATTTGGTTCTTGAGTCTTTTTGGCGTATGGTTCTTCAAACCGCAAATGAAAATAATGTCCAAGTTCTCGCCACGACTCACAGTTCCGATTGCGTAAGAGGATTCGCAAAAGCAGCTGCCAGCTTTCCCGAGATTGACGGTGCTCTCGTACGTTTGGAGCGACAGAAAAATCGGATGCGAGCGGTTGTATATTCTGAATCGAAACTAAATATTGCCGTCGATCAAGGGATAGAAGTTCGTTAACGATGAATAAAGCATCCGACAATTGTAAGGTCCTTCTAGTTGAGGGGCAGGACGACAAGCATGTTGTGGAGCATATAGCGAAACGAGCTGATTCGGTACCGTCATTTGCGGTTTTAGATAGAGGAGGTGTAGATAAGCTGCTTAAAGGCGTTGCTGTGGAGATTATGCGCCCTAGACAGGTAGCAGTTGGATTGATCTTGGACGCCAACGATAATCCGGAAGGGCGTTGGAAATCTGTCTCCAGTGAACTTGGAAGCATGCAAAATGATTTTAACGTGAAAATAGATCTTCCTATTCGTCCATGTCGTACCGGAACTATCGTGGAAGAGACATTGGATACGCCTCGTATCGGGGTATGGCTGATGCCTGACAACTGCTCAAATGGCGAACTTGAAGGCTTCGTTCAACAAATGATCCCAAAAAATGACCCCGTCTGGCCTTTGGCAAAGCGGTATATTGAGGGTATTCCGAAAGAAGCTAGGGAATTCCCTGAATCGAAAACACGGAAGGCGGAAATTCGTGCTTGGTTGGCGACTAGAGCGGAGCCTGGACTTATGGGCATGGGGTCAGCCATCGGGAAGAGAGATTTGGAAATTTCTGGCAGTCTATGTGTAGATTTTGTCAATTGGTTAAATCGTCTTTTTGGTAGCGATGTAGCCCGCAAGTAATATTTCATTTGAATGGCTTTCTCCTTTACGTCCGCGCTTCATAGGTGCGCAAGGAACTTGGATGGTTCCCAAAAATTTACTTGTGTCACGTAGGTCAAAAGTGTTGCAAGCCATACCAACGCGCATTAAACACTTAAAAGACAATCTAGGCAAATCAGCGATGAGATACAATCAAATCTGGCGCACAAGCGGAGAAAATGGAGGCAGGTTTTTCAGATTTGTGGCTTGTCAAGTCGAATAGTTCGCCTGAAATGGCTTCTACCGATTCGAAGACGCTTCTGCTAAACTCGAATCCAGAAACCCTCGATATTCCTCAATCGTGGCGTTTTGCGGTTCGTCGCGGGAGTTTGGGGCTTGAGTTCTTCGCTGCCCAAGCGACGCGGACGGACAACTCGGGCGAGGTCGAGTACCATGGATATCCGGTCAACGGAGTTCCCGGAAAGGTGCTACGGCAACTGCAGAGCAATGGTCACATTACCAACGCTGAGTACAATCGATATCGGACATTGCTTGGATGACTTATCTGCGCAGAGAGGGCGGCAAATTTCAGCTCGGAAGCCGCGACCAATTAGCGATTGAGATTTGCCCGCTCGCACCAACATGGAATCCCCGTCACCTTCCGGAGCGAACCGGATGGGCACAGCTCGCGATCTGGGCAAGCGGCCGCAACCTCTGCCGGAACTTTCTGGACGGTGAGATTTTCATTCAAGAGTGTGTAAACGTACCGCTCGGCAGCATAGCCGACTGGCTGGTGCGTTCTTGGACATCAATCAGCTTTGAAGAACGCCCAGATCGTTTTCCGCCTCGTTCCTCAGCATTCGACACGTTGCGGGATTGGGGCAACACGAATCCTCCTGATTCGTACGACGAAGAAAACTGGTTCGACTTGCGCGAATGCTGGTGGAAAGGACACTTTCTTGCTTCCGGCGCCGATGGTTCCCAGTTGCCCAATATTTCTTTGTTTCGCAGCGGAGGTCGGTTGTTCATTGAATGGAATCCGGCTGCGTTCGCCGGCTCGCCTGCTCCAAATTTCCTATCTGAATCAGGTCAGGCATCCGTTCAATGGGAGGAAGGCGAGGCGGTGTTCGCTGAATTTGTCGCCTATGTGGCCAAGTGCTTCCGAGAGGAAAATTTAGGCGACGTTTATTCGTGGACAGGCCTGAACGATCCGCTTCGCGAAGCGGAGGTCGATTTTCAAAAGAGATTGCGCGCCTTCACTGGAATTGATGCGGACACTCTTTACGCATGGACGAAAGCGGACACTGAACGCGAGTTGCGCGGCAATCTGGGCATTCCCTCTGGCTCCGACGATCCAAGCCAAAGCGTAATCACTCAGGTTTTAAGGGACTTGCCCCCAGCGACGCTGGATTCCGTACTTGAAAGGGTCTGGCAGCTGGATGAACTCATCCAAGGAGCAGCGAACAATTCCGGGAAGCTTGAAGAGTTGAGGATTGCGGCACACGATGCAGCGGAGGTCCCCGCTGCTCCTGAAGAGACTGGACAACTGGCCGCCCGAGAGGTTCGGAAACACCTCGGTCTGAACGGATGGCCCTTTGAGGACATCAGTCAGCAGATGCAGGATTTCGGAGTCGAAGTTCGGTCGGGTGTTGATTGCATAAGTGAGGGTATGCTGGTCGGGTCGCGACGCGGAGTCGGCGCTGGCGCGATCATCAACAAAACCCCAAGCACCCGTACGCAATGGGGCAAGCGATTCGAGATGGCGCGGGCATTGGGACACCTGTTGGTCGACTCTTATCGGGCGGACGCCCTTGGCGCTGCGTCAACGACGTATGCTCAGCCGTGGGCAAGACGGTGTTCCGGCGCATTCGCTGCGGAACTTCTGCTCCCAAGCGAACATCTGTCCGAAAAATTCGAAAAGCTGGATTCTGCCGCAAAAAGTGATTCTTTCCTGTCTCTGCTGAAGGAATTCGGCGTCGGGGCAAGGATCGCGGCCTATCAGCTTTGGAGCCACGGATTGCTTTCAAGCCCACAAGTTCGAGACGAACTGGTTGATGAATTCTCAAAATCGGAACAATAGAAGTCGAGTTTAATCCGCTGAAAATGTATCTCGCACGTCAAGCGATGCCGGAGCTTTCCCAGCGTTTTGCAACACTGGAAACGACGAAGTGATAGGAAAATCTCTGAATGAAAAACTGGACGCGCTTCCTGAAGCTCGGCGATATCGCGTCCTTTCTGAAACTGACCGATTGCATTCGGAGCATTTGACGCTTCAGGAACTGCGCAAAGCGAAGAAATTTACCAAAGCGCGTTTGGCCGCGGCACTGGACTTCCCCGAAGCGACAATTGCTCAAATGGAGAAACGAAGCGACCTGATGCTTCCGACCTTGCGCAGCTATATCGAAGCAACGGGCGGCAAGCTGAGCTTGATTGTAGAGCTTCCTGATCGCGCACCTGTCTCCCTTGAGGTTTTTGGCGACTCCCGTCTGCGTTGTTGACGGACCGCATGAGCAGGTAGCCGAACAACTGCATCAGACATCAGGAAGGATCTGCGGAGGCTTGTGCGGCATAACTATTTGGCGTTGCGTCGGTGTCAGCCGGTTCAAAAGTGCTTCGCTCGACCGGTAATTATGCCGAAAAAATCCCCAGGACGGCCCGTACAGATAGAGCGCTATCCGGCGTCGGTCCGGGTTCATGTGGGCAGCCGACCAGCGCATGGTCGCATCGACGAAAAGAGCGCATCGCCAGCCTTGAGATGGGCTTCGATGGCCGCGGTAACGCCGTCCGCTGATGTCGCCACCGCCCACATCTTGGATGCGTCGAATTCCAGACGCATGATGTTCGACTTCTGGCTTCCGGGAATGACCGCTGTCGCGCCGTCTCTCGGGCCAATATCGTTGAATGCCATGAGGAGGTTGGTCTGTCCGCAGTCGAAGCTGCCTACATTGCATCGGGCAGCTCGAAATTGTCCTTGGACGTGGCCGCGCCAATCTCCCGCTTTGGAATCTTACGACACAGTCAACACCGCGTTGCATTCGGCGGTCTCTTCAGAAGAGACCGCGTTTTTGAGAATCAAGTACCCATTCAGAGCAGACAGATATTGCTCGAGATCCGAGCAATTCTTGCCGCCTTCCAACATTCGCCTGACCGTCCGCTACTGATTCAAGCCCTCAGAAGCTAAGAAGCCAAGTTAACGTTTGTCTGCTTGATCGAAATCGATTAGAATGGTGCCGATTAGACTGCGTTGGCCAATCCATTCGCTCCAACCGCCGCCAATCACAAGTACGCAGATTCGAACCTAGGTGAACTGATCGCGACATCAACCGCTTCCTTAGAGCCGATGGACTCGATCCAAAACTCCGCGAAATCCACCGTCGAAAACCAGTGCGTCAGGCCCGATAAGGCGGCCGGATCCGGGCCAAAAGGAAAGGCATCAGGTTACAGCATTGATCTTACGCCCGGACGACGAAAGAAAGCGCTTGAAGATCAATCCAAATATGGGTAACAAACCGTTGCACAAAAATTCCACATCGGAGAAATACAAGATGTTCTGGAAAAAGAAGGCTGAAAATCCGCATCCACACGTTAAATACACAAAATTTGGTGAACCATATCTTGACGTTGAGGAGTTTTACAACAGCGGTTTAGACAAAAAGTTGAAGAAAAGGAGTAGGGAAATTGAAATTTTTTTAAAAGAGAGTGAATCAGCTCGTCAAGAAAAAAAATTGTAAAAAAATCGTCTTAAACCCGACTATTACGCGCTGTTAAATACAATGAACAATAAATCAATCATAATGCTGTACAATATTGTACTTGATGTTTTCATTCTCATCTCGTCGCTAATACATATTCGATGATCAATTGAGCAAGGAAATGCTTTGTTCAAAGTTTTCTTGCGCACTGATTTACAAGCTTAAGGAGCAATCTTGAGATGAACTTGGCTCTTATGTTACTGCCTCTAATTGGTGGATACGTGTTTTTATCTTCTTGCAATATAACTAGGTTTAAAACAATTTTCTATTCAGGATATCGCCTTTTCTTCAAATCTGCATTTTGGGGTATAATTCTATTAGTGTCCGCAACATTTATTTTATCAACAATAACTGAGCTTGTGACGGTTGAAAACACGGTAATTGAGTTTATAACAGCTAAAAATATTGAAAAATTCGTAGTTCCAGTCGGCTTAAAACTAGAAAGCATACTAGCAATGATGCTGGGATTGGTGTTGCCGCACATCTTGAATTTTTTCTTTGATGCGGAATTGTATAGAAGGAAAGCGGCAGAAGATCGCGGAGATCAATTATTTTTAACAGTTAGTGAATCACTTATTGACGTCGAATTAATTGAGTTGATAATGGCGAATGGAAAAGTGTATATTGGTTTTCCAATGGGAATCAAATTGAATGATGAGTATATAAGAATTGATCCTTACCTTAGTGGATATCGCGATGGTGAAACGCAGATTTTAAAAATTACATCGAAGTACTATGAAATTCCCCAAAGAAAAAATCTATATATTAGTGTTAAAGTGAAGGAAATTATTTCAGTAAGAATCTTCGACTTGGAGATATTTTCAAAATTTGATAAAGTTGGGCGAGTAATTGAGTATGGGTAATTCTAGTGAAATGAAGTGAAGGCTTGTTTACTTGAATCCGCAGAGTCTACATTTTGTGCGTTCGGCGCTGTCTGGGTTTACCCGTTGATGCGACAGCGTCTTGGTGCCTGGGCAGCGGATCCTTCTAATTCGCGCCGAAATCAGAGCAAAACAGCCGCATTCCGACCGAATTTTCCAGTCGAAAGCCTGGCTCCGGCGAGAATCAACATCTTGTGGCTGCGGACTCAAAGTAATAAGCCATATGAAGTGAATATGTTGCGATGGTCGCTTTCGGGCAGAGGAAGCCTGTAGGGACGAATCGCGCGTTCGGGTTCCGCTGGCGTCCAACCTGGAAGTGCGCCAACCCAGCACCGAGGAAATGACAATTAAAGTCTTTGACCTCGCGCCCTCGCGCAATTTCCTCGCTCCAGATCGTCGGCAGAAGACTGTATATCAAGCTTTGAATTGCGAGCTTCTCAAAGAATGCTCGACGATTTGACCGGTGGAACCGCGCAAGTCTGGTCAGCCATCAGGTGGAAGCTGCGGAGGCTTGTGCGGCATGACGATTTGGCGTTGCGTCGGTGTCAGCCGATTCAGAAGCACTTCGCTCGGCCGGTAATTGTGCCGGAAAAATCCCCAAGACGGCCCGTATCGGTAGACCGCCATCCGGCGCTGGCCGGGATTAATGCGGGCGGCCGATCCATGCATGATCGCATCGACGAATAGTAGCGCGTCGCCGGCCTTGAGATGGACTTCGATGGCCGCGGTAACGCCGTCCGCTGATGTCGCCACTGTCGCCATCCTGGCCGAGTCGAACTCCGGGTGCATGATGTTCGACTTGTGGCTTCCGGGAATAACCATGGTCGCGCCGTCTCCCGGGCCAATATCGTTGAATGCCATGAGGATGTTGATTTGTCCGCAATGAAAGCCGCCATCATGGTATCGGAATTGGCATCGGGTAACTCGGAATTGTCCGCCGGAGTGCAAGCCGATTGCTTGGCCCGGGCCGCGAATCGACGCGAAATTCTCGTCGATGAAGCACGGTCCGTGGTTCCCGTCGAAATTGCCGGAATCCGAGCCGATGAAGTGAATGACTTTCCGGATCCAAGACGGGTGATCGATAAGTCGCTCGAATGCCGGACCAGCCTCGTAGATTTGCTGAAGGTTCAATCCCTCATGCTCGCCTGTGAAGTTATGCCCGTGGACGTAGCCGCGCCACTCTCCCGACTTGGAATCTTGCAGTTTGTCCAACACTCCGTTGCATTCGGCAACCTCTTCCGGCGAGAGCGCGTTTTTGAGAATCAGGTATCCATTCAAATCAAACAGATATCGTTCGAGATCCGAGCAATTTTCGCCGCCGTCCAACATTTGCTTTGCTGTTCCTTGCTGTTTCGATTCCGCGCGAGCCGAGCGCATATTTGTTCGCCTGACCAAAATTAGTTCAGGTCGTACAGATTATGCCGACTTCGCCAATGCATTTGCCTTAACTGCCGCCAATCGCAAGTGCGTTGGTTCGAACCGTGGAGAACTGACCTCGACATCCATCGTTCCCTCCGAGCCGATGGATTCGATCCAGAACCCCGCGACGCCTCCGTCGAAAACCAGAGTGTCAGGTCCGATAAGGCGGCCGGCTCCGGAAACGCGAATGCGGATCGGGTCCGAAAGGAAAGGCAACAGGTTGCCGCATTGATCTTGAGCCCGAACGACGAATCGAACTTGATCGCTCTCATCCGACAAGATTTCGTCGTGGTCGCGCGTTACATCGAGTTTGGCGGGCAACGGATCGGCCGCGAATTGAACTGTCTTCGCAAGGCGCCCGTCCACATATCCGTTGATCGTCCCGGACATCCATTTCATTCCCCAGCGACCAAGTTCCGAACGGGTGAAATGATCCCGCGTGAAGACCACCGGCGGTCTGGGCAAATGCCGATAGGTCGCCTTGTCGGGCGCTGCCCGCACGGCGAGCTCTTCGCCGTATCGCAGTTCGACTTCATCGCAATTGGTCAGGACCAGAAGCGGAAGCACGCCGCCGACTCGCCGTTCGCCTCTGGCCCAGCAGGTTGCAGGCTCCAACACTACGCTTTCCGAAGGGGCGCATTGGCTGGCGTAGACGTGCGCAGCCCACTTCGGCGTGCGAAACATGTCCATAACCCCGTGATGGCAAATCCGGTCGCCGGCGCCGAAATCCTTGTGCGTGTTGTAGTCGCACATGCACCAGCCAATGCAACCGGCGATTTCCGGATCTCCGTAGGCATGATTCAATACCTCCAAGTATCGAACTGCGTGGGAAACAAGGTGCTGCTCCGGATCCTGCCGCTTAGCCGGATGCGTGTGACCGTTGAATTCAGTGACCATGTAAGGCGCAGGGCGCGTCAGGCCCGTAACCTCGGTACGACTCCGCAGGGCCGTTTTCGGCCGGTTGATCCACGGGAATTCCTGGTCGCCGAGAACGAAATCGTTCATCGTGTAGACGTCTTCCAGCAATTCGCTGTTTACGAAATTCCGCACTCCGGCCGTTTGTCGGGTCGGGTCCAGCTCTCTCGCCAGAGCATTGGTCCGAGCATAGAAATCGCTGTCGTCGGCTGATTCATTTATCCTGACTCCCCACAAGATGATCGATGGCCGGTTCCAGTCGCGCCGGATCATCCTGTCCACGTTCTTGATGGACTCGCGCTTCCAGTTCTCGTCGCCGATGTGCTGCCATCCGGGAATTTCCTCAAAGACCAGCAGGCCGATCCTGTCGCAATGGTCGAGGAACCATCGCGATTGCGGGTAATGGGAGGTGCGCACCAAGTTGCATTTCAGGTCGTGCTTCAGGATTTCCGCGTCCCGCTCCTGCGCCCGTCTTCCCATCGCATAGCCGACGTAAGGGTAGGACTGATGGCGATTCAGCCCAAGGATCTTGAGCTTCCGGCCGTTCAGGAAAAACCCGTCCGGCCGGAACTCGGCATGGCGAAACCCGAAAGCGTCGCGACAGACATCCACCCCCTCCGAATGCTCCAGCGTGACTTCGACCTCGTAGAGCGCCGGAGTCGACAAGTCCCAGAGCTGGATCCCTTCAAGTTCGTTTAAAGCCAATTTCAGACCGCTGCGTACCGCAGGAACTTTCGCGCTCGCGATCTCCGCGCCTTCGCTGTCCAGCAAGCGGGCACTCAACGTCGCATTGTCGTCGAGCAAGTCGGCGTTTCTGATTTCGCATGCCACTTTCGCGGTCTTCAAGTCCGAAAAAATGTCGGACGTTTCGATCTTGATCCGCTCTATCGAAATGCGGTCCCACAATTTGAGCCAGACGTCGCGGTAAATCCCGGCATAGGTCAGATAATCGATCTGGCCGCCGAACGGCGGGATGGCCGGATTTTCGCTGCCATCTATAAATACGGAGACCAGATTGTCGCCTTTCAACAGGCCGCCAGTCAGATCCGCTTCAAAAGGCGTATATCCGTCCAAGTGCGAAGCGACGAGTCGCCCGTTGAGGAACACGCGCGAGTTCGCCATCGCGCCGTCGAACACAAGCGAGACTCGGCGGCCTTCGAATTCAGGGACGAAAGTGACGACATTCTGGTAGCAGAAACCGTGCTGGTAGCTGGTTTCGTCCGGATATCGCAGCGGAAGATCGACCGCGTTGTGCGGAAGGCGAACGACTGTGCCGTCGACTTTCTCTGCCGCGAGGCGTTGATCGTCATGATTGTGGAATGTCCATCCGGCGTTGAAGGCCGCGAGTGTCTGCATCGGTTGCCCAAGCTCCCGAAATGATCCGTCAAGTCCGGTTGCTTCCGATCGAAGCCGTCAATTCATGCCAAGCGCTTCCGCGGCATCGTTCTGCGAACCGGCGAGGCATCCGGCCTCAATGCGCCTTGCCGTGCAAGCCGCGCAGAAACTTGCGATGCCCGTCCGCCTTGGAAGCGGCGATCCTGAATTCACGGCTGAAATTCTCCGCTTGCCTTCGCGCCTTGGCTCGCTCGCGAGGAATGGCGTCCATCATCTTTTTCGCCTCGCTCTTGTTGAGAAGTCCCAGCCCGTCGAGAACCGGAAAATACAATTCCGCCTGCACATGGGGAAGATTGCCTGGGAGCTCGTTGAAGTCCTTGTTGTACGGCACTCGAGTCGACCACAATTCGAGCTTTGATCTGACTTCGTCGGCGATGCAATTCTCCTTCACATGGCGCCAGAACGGCGTGTCGGTCCTGTCGCTGACGTAGTGGGTATTGATGAATTTCATGAAATCGTCGACCTGCAGCGCAACATTGCTGTTGTAGTGGTCTCGGTCTATTTCTCCGCCATTCACAAGGTGTTTCAACTGCCAGCCGACGAACAGCATTGTTTGGACGATGATTCCGTGAACGGAAGTGGCTTCGAGCGGCTCAAAAAAGCTTTGCGCCAGCCCCAAGGCGACGCAGTTGCGGATCCAAGCGGTTTCGACGCGACCCGAATTGATCCGGATATCGGCTCTCGGTTCGATTTTGAAACCGAGAACGGATTCGATTTCCGCCTGCGCTTGGTCCGGGGATAGGAATTCATCGGAATAGACATATCCGCAGCCCATCCTTCGCTGGGTCGGGATTTGCCACATCCAGCCCGAGCCTTGCGCCCAAGCGAGCGTATACGGAGGGAGTTCAGAGTTTTCCGAATGCTCAAGCCAGAACGGCATCGCTCGATTCACCGGCAGCGCGTCGGCGTAGGAAATCCATTTCGAATTCAGCTTTCCGCAAATCAGAGCTCTGCGGAATCCGGTGCAGTCGAAAAAGAAATCGAACGACTTCTTCTGTCCGTCGCTGAAGACGAGCGTTCGAATATCGCCGGTTTCGCCGTCGAGTTCGGCGTCCGCCACCGTGGCATCAAGCCGGTCGATGCCTTTGGCCTTCGACCGGAGATACTTCCCCACCAGCGCTTGATCGAAATGGTAAGCGTAATCGAACGGGCTTAAAGGGTAGGGCTTCTTTCCCGGGCGCGAAATATAGGGCGCGCGCTCCTTTTCCATCAGGTAGGTGAACAAGTGCGGATAGGTGACCGATTTGCCTTTCGACAGGCAGTAGAGATTGAAGAGCGGCGGCTCGGATCCGCGCGCTTCGGCGAGCATGCGGGGGTCGTCTATAGGTCCGTCGTACGAGTGCCCCTTTCGGCGCCAGTCCTTGTGCCGGATTCCGAATTTGATCGTGGCTTCCGTTTCGCGGATGAATTCCAACTCATCCAAGGAACATCCGCGCAGCAAGAAATTGAATGCCGCCGTCGTGCCTTCGCCCACGCCGATAGTCGGGATCTCGCTCGATTCGATGACGGTTATTTCGACATTGAGTTCGCTATCGACTGCGGCATCCTGCAGCGCAAGCGCGCAAATCCAGCCCGCCGTGCCTCCTCCTACGACCGCGATTCGATATGGCGGGTCAGTCATGCTTCGCCGTCTGCTCTTCGGTTCGGACCCCGCCTCATGAATTTCCGCCGAAACGGTCAGGCAGCTTTGCGAGCGCCCGGCCTTCGCAGCCAGCCGGGCATCCAATCGCCGTGCGCCGCGATCAACTCATCGGTCAGTTTCCAGATCTGGTCCAGATCGAGTTCGGCAGCCGCGTGAGGATCCATCATGGCCGCATGGTATACATGCTCGCGATCCTCTTCGACAAGCGCCGCGACCGTCAATTCCTGCACGTTGACGTTGGATCTGATGATCGCGGTCAGCTGCGGAGGAAGAGAGCCGACGCGCACGGGCTGAATTCCGTTGCGATCGACCAGGCACGGCACTTCAACGGCGCAGCCCTCCGGCAGCGACGAAATCAGCTGGGAGTTCGGCACGTTTCCGTAGATGACGGAAGGCGCGCCGGTGCAGACGGAATTCATGATCATGGAGGCGTACTCCATGCTTGATTCGACCTTGACGACCTCGGAATTCATGAAGTGCGCCGCCTGAGTCTTCCATTTCTGGATCTGCGCTTCGCTCCGCACCAGATATTCATCCAGCGGAATCTTGAATCGCTCGATCAGGTCCGGCCGGTCGCGCTTGATGAACCAGGGAACGTATTCGGCGAAATGCTCGGAGCTTTCCGTCACGAAGTATCCCAGACGCATCATCATTTCGTATCTGACGATATTGGGGCATCTCGGATTGTGGCTGTTCGGCTTCGGAAGCCTTCCCGCCGAATAGCCCTCGCGAAGCAAAGGATAAAGGTCGCGGCGTCCGCCGTCCGGAAGGATTTCCTCCAGGGAGAGATAGAACGCCATGTGGTTTATTCCGGCGCAGCGGTAGCGGATCCGGCTTGACGGAATGTCGAGATCGTTCGCCAGCTCCGCGATCGTTCCCTGCACCGAGTGGCACAAACCAACTTGTCGAATGGCAGGGTACCGCTCCGCGATCGCCCAAGTGTTGATGGCCATCGGATTTACGTACTGCAGCAGGACGGCGTCCGGGCAGAGCAGGGTCATGTCTTCGCAAATGTTCCAAAGATGCGGCACTGTGCGCAGCGCGCGCATGATGCCTCCGACGCCCGAGGTGTCCGCGATCGTCTGTCTGAGTCCGTACTTTTTCGGAATGTTGAAATCGGTGAGCGTGCACGGGTCGTATCCGCCGATCTGGAACGCGACGATGACGAAATCCGCCCCGCCGAGAGCTTCGCGCCGGTCCGAATGCGACGAAACCGTCGCGCCGACGCCGAGCGAGGCGACGATTTTCTCCGCCACGATCTGCGCGTCGGCCAAGCGCCCGCCATCGATATCCATCAGCGCGATGCGCGCGTCCTGCAGCGCTTCGCATTGCAACACGTCGGACACGATGTTCTTCATGAACACCGTGGAGCCGGCTCCGATAAAGGTTATCTTCGGGTTCGCTGGCATGGTTTCCCTATGTGCGTCTGTTTGATTCCGCCATGGCCGCTCGACAGTCGGGCAAGCGAACGCTATTTCCGTCTTTGCGTCCAGTCTTCCGATTGACTGATATTGGAATCCGATTTTCTACTTTACTGCTTGGTCGGAGTCGCGTTTTGCAGAACTATCCGCGGGTCGTTCAGAAATACTGGTATTCCATCGACTGGGATGTCGAAGCTCTATGGGCGCTTGATCTGCCGGTCGAGGACATGCCGATTTCGGAGCTTGAATGGCACCTCGACGTCCCGATCTGGCCGGACGAGACCGGCGCTCCGTATTCGGCGACCCCGAGGCAGGTGCTCGACGACCCGGTGACGCATGCCGTCGAATTCGAAAGGATCAACGCGGTCTCGATGAGCTATCCCCTTGAAGTGCTCGTCCATAAGGGACGCGTGATGATTCTCGACGGCGTGCACAGGCTGGCGAACGCATGCAGGTCCGGAGACGAACTCGTGCGCGTCCGCCGGGTCCCGCAGGATGCGGTGACTCGGCTCCGGGCTACTCCCTCGTCGTGACTCTGAACGCCGCCGGAGATTTGTTCGTCAATCGCTTGAACGCGTCGTAGAAGCTGGAAAGCGACCGAAACCCGCTGTCCATCGCCACGCTGAGAATTTTCAAGTTCGAATTCGCAAGCAGCATCTGCGCGTGGCTGATTCGTATGCGGGTGATGTGCCGCTTGATCGGCACGCCGATCGTGCGCTGGAACAGAGCCATCGCATAGCTCGGCGAGAGGGACACATGGTCCGCGACGTCCTTCACGGTGATCGGGCTTGCGTAATTGTCCGCGATGAAGCGCAGCATCATGTCGATGTACCGCATCGACGGAACGCGCGACACGTCCAGATCGGTCTCCGCCACTCCGGGCAGAAGCTCCACATAGCCTTCGAGCGCAAGGCGCCGGAGCCGCATTTCAATTTCTCCGAGAAGCAGGTTCCGCCACATCGCGCCGCCGTTCCGGTATTCCTCCGCCCATCGAGGCAGAACGACTGAATCCGTGGGATTCGACGGAAGGGCGGAAATCACGGCGCCGCTGATGATCTTGTCGGTGAATTGCTTCGGAAGGCCCCATTTGAGCGTCTGGAACAGCGAAACGTACACATTCACGATCTTGCCTGTGCCGATCACGTCCGAAACGCCGTGCGGCACCGCGCCCCAGAAAACCGTCATGCGTCTCCGCGGAACGGTCACGGGCGTTCCGGAAAACGAGTAGACCAGGTCGCATCCCGTCAGGAAATTTATTTCCAGCGACGCGTGATGGTGGTACGCGGCCCTGAACCTTTTGGGCTCATGCGTTTCGACAAGGAATTCGTCGGACGCCGGGACGAGGTGGGCGTCCACGTACTCCAAATAGCCTCCTTCGCTTATGGAATTGTCTTTCAATTTTCGACCTCCCTCGCGACAGGATATACCGTTCCTTCGAAAATACGAAGGGGCAGCCCTTCAAGCGCTCGACATCCATTCGAAACTTGGGGCCGGGGCCGTCGGTCGCTGCGCCGGTTGATCATCCGGCAGGATTGCGGATACAGAACCGCCGACCTGAATCGGCCTGCGGCGACAAGCCTGCCGGCCAAGTCGTCGCGGCCAAGCGCGATTGGTGGTCTTTTCATCGGCAAGGTCGATTCGACCGCATTTAGTAGGAAACCGGAATTCTATCATATCTGATTGGAAGATTTGCCGCGCTTGATGGGTGTTAATGAAGTTTCATGCATACTGACAGATTGGAGAACTGTACATGACCAGTTTTGAAAAGCGGTTGTGCGCCGCTCTCGTCGCATGTTCCGGCGCCGCCGGGATTTGGGCGGGCAGCGCGAGCGCCGACATGATGCCGGAGGAGATGAGCATGTCCAGCCTCGAGTACGAGCTGCTCGGGCGCGACGATCTATGGACCTTCCGGGCTTTGAACAGCTACTCGGAACCGGCGTTCCTGAGCGAATTGGTGGCGGCGGGCAAGCTTCCGCCGGTTGAAGATCGGCTTCCGAAAGAACCTTTGGTGCACCTGACCGGCGCGATGTCGGACGGCATCGGGGAGTACGGAGGCGTATTCCGCCATGTGATCGGAGGGCGGCCCGAAGGGTGGAACTGGATGGCCGGCCAGCATCAGGGATGGGGCGGCATCAACATGGCGATGCAGGAGTGCCTCGTTCGCGTCGGCGCGCTTTGGCAGGTCAGGGCGGAAGACCAGTCGGGACCTCTCCCGAATCTCGCGAAAAGCTGGACGTGGAACGACGAGAAAACACAACTCACCTTGAACCTGGTCGAGGGCGCGCGCTGGTCGGACGGCGATCCCTTCGACTCGGAAGACGTGCGATTCTGGTGGGAAGACAACGTGCAGGACGAAAACGTCACCGCCTGGATGTCGCCGAACGGCATGGGCGAGGGGACGACCATGGACGTGATCGACGCGGCGACGGTCCGGTTCAATTTCACGACTCCGCAGGGCCCGTCGAGAGTGCAATCGCTGGCGTACATTCAAGGATGCCCCGGTCCGAGCCATGTGCTCATGCCGCACCATCCGAAGTACAACGGCGATGCGACCTACGACAGCTATCGCAACGCGCTGCCGTCGGATCTGCTTCCGCCGGTGGTGCTGGGTCCGTGGGTTCCGGTCGAGCACATACCGGATGAAATCGTCATCATGCGCCGCAACCCGTACTACTGGAAGGTCGACGAAGCCGGCAACCAGCTCCCGTACATGAACGAGATGCACTTCAAGCTGACGACTTGGTCCGACCGGACGACGCAGGCGGTCGCGGGCACCGGCGACTTTTCCAACATGGAGAATCCCGGCAACTACGTGGAAGCGCTCAAGCAGAGCCAAGCCGAGGACTCGCCGACGAAAGCCCAGTTCGGCCCGCGCGTGCTGTCATGGGAGATCGAGCTGAACTTTTCCGAGACGGTCGGCGTCGAGGACAAGGTCGATGCAGAGCTCAGGCAGCTGTTCAGGAACAAGGATTTCCGCGTAGCGCTCAGCCACGCGCTTGACCGCGACGCGATCGGCCAGTCGATCGCGAGGGGGCCGTTCAGCTATCCTTACCCCGGAGGCTTCTCGGTAGGGTCGCCGTACTACGACTACGATTCGACCGTCTACTATCCGTACGACCTTGATAGGGCCAACGCGATGCTCGACGATCTGGGCCTCTCGGACACGGACGGCAACGGGGTGCGGAATCTGCCCGGAACCGGAGCGGATGCGGAGATCGACCTGACCTTCGACACGAGCGAGCCGACGGACCGCAAGCAGGTCGACGCCATCGTGTCGATGCTGGCCGATGCGGGCCTGCGCATCCTTGCGCGCGCTGTCGAGGAGATCGAACCGGTCGCCGACTCGGGCAATTTCAACATGATCGAACGCCGCCATCACTGGGTGATCCCGACGCGGCAAACGTGCGATTACGTGCCGATTTCACTCGGCTGCCCCGACTGGCACCCGGCGGACGACGCGGGCAACAGGAACCTGTTCGACTGGGAAGTCGAGATGGCTGAAGCGGTTCAGCTGATCCAGGAGACCTGGGACGCCGCGGAGGCTGCCGAGGCGGCGCGGACCATCCAGCGCCTCTGGACGGAGAACGTCTACACCATCGGACTGACGCAAGCTCCCGCCGCGCTCCTGATCAACAAGCGGATCAGGAACGCCCATCCGGGAACGCCCGTCTTCATGTTCGAGTGGGCCGAGGACGGCGTTGTGCGCGAGCGTCTCTGGGCCGCTGCCGACGAGCAAATCGACGAGCTTCTGGAAGGTCAGATACCGACCTACGACAACTGACGAAATCCGCGACGGGCCTTTCGCAAGAGAGGCCCGTCGTCTAACATGGAGATTCGCGCGAACACGATCCGGGGACGGTAAGATCCGTGGGACTTGCAATATTCATGGCGCAGCGAATGCTCGCTACGATCCCACTCCTGATCGGAATCTCAATAGTTTCATTCGCCCTGATCGTCGCCGTTCCCGGCGACTATGTGGACATCTGGATCAACCGCACGATGTCCATCACCGGACAAAGCAGGCTGGAACTGCAGCCCCGCGCCGACGCGATGCGTGCGGAAATGGGCTTGGACAAGCCGGTGTGGATCCAGTACCTCCTTTGGATCAGAGGCATTGTCACAAGCTGGGACTTCGGGTTCTCGTATTTCTACAATCAGCCGGTGACCGAAGTGATCGGCACCCGGCTTCCGCGTTCGATGGGCATCGCCATCACGGCATTGATCGTCGGGCAGATCATCGGCGGACTCCTCGGAATTTACGCGGCGATCAACCAGTACAAGATTGGTGATACGGTCGCCACGATCGTCGCGTTCCTCGGGATCGTCATCCCCAAATTCGTGATGGCGCTGGTTATCCTCTATTTTCTGGCGTTCGTTTGGCACTCGCCCTACATCGGGGCGCTGAATTCGGCCGAGTACGTTCTGCAGGACTATTGGAACTTCGCCAAGCTTTGGGATTTCTTCAAGCATGTCTGGCCGATCCTGCTGATCGCGATCTGGGCCGGACAAGCGTACACGCTTCGCATGATGCGTGCCAACCTGCTGGATGTGATGAACGCGCAGTACGTGGAGACCGCTCGCGCGAAGGGGCTGTCCCGTCGGCGGATCATCTTCTTGCACGCCATACCGAATGCGCTGCATCCGGTGATCATGAACATGGGCACGCGTTTCGACTACATGATCAAGGGCGAGATAGAGATAGCCATCGTTCTCGGCATTCCAACCATCGGGCCTCTCATCCTCGGCTCCATAGCCAACCGCGACATGCTCGTGATCGCGGCGATATTCCTGATCGTCGCCGCGATCATCGTGATCGGCAACCTCATCGCGGATTTGATACTGGCATTGATGGATCCGCGAGTCCGCCAAGCGACGCTTGAAATGAAAAGCTGATGGAGCAGGCGCCGGAACAAAGCGATCTCTCCGCGAGCGGCATGAACGCGGAGGCGCGGGCCGCTCATTCGCTGACCTATTGGCAATTGGTTCGACGCAGGTTCCGCGGCAACGCGTACGGCATGGCTGGACTGATCGGCTGCATCCTGATCGTCCTGACCGCCTTGTTCGCCGGGTTCATCGCCCCGTACGGACCGCAGGAAAAAAATCAGGCTCTGCTCTACACCCCTCCTCAAGCGATCCGGATGTTCGATTCCGAAAACGGTTTTCAACGGCCATTCGTGTACGGATTCGAAGAGGAGATGGATGCCAACACCTTCGAAATAACTTTCGTGCCGAGCTCGGAGAGAAAGTCCGTGGTCCGGTTTTTCGTACAGGGCAGCGAGTGGTCGTTTCTCGGGATAGAGTTCACCACGCATCTGTTCGGCACCGACGACGATTCCGGCGTGCATATACTCGGAACCGACAATCTCGGCCGCGACGTGTTCTCTCGAATGATTTGGGGCACCCGCATTTCGCTCCTGATGGGGCTCGTCGTGATGGGGGCCGCGCTGGCGATCGGAACAGTGATCGGCGTGACGGCGGGATTTTTCGGAGGCGCGTACGATCTCGTGATGCAGCGCGTCGTTGAATTCTTCAAAGCGTTTCCGGACCTTCCGTTCTATCTTGCCCTCACGGCGCTGCTGCCAAGGCGGGCCGACGCCGTACTTGTGTTCATAATGTTCGCAGGAATCCTTGTCCTGCTGCGATGGGCGGATCTGTCGCGGGAGGTGCGGGGCAAGGTGATCGCCATGCGGCGCCTTGAATACGTCAGGGCGGCAGAGGCGGTCGGCGCTTCGAACGGCAGAATCCTGTTCCGCCACGTGGTTCCGAACATATCATCGCACCTGATCGTTTGGGCGACCTACCAGCTCCCGGAAGTCATCCTTCTCGAGAGCTTCCTTTCCTTCCTCGGCGTCGGCGTGCAGCAGCCGATGGTGAGCTGGGGCGTGATGCTGAATCAGATCCTCGATTTCCAGTCGTTTTCCTCGGCGCCTTGGATGATGGCTCCTGTCGGGATGATTATTTTGTCCGTTCTGGCCTTCAACGCATTCGGCGACGGCTTGCGCGACGCCATCGACCCCTACAGCACGAATTGAAATGACCGCGCCGCAAGAACCTCCGCTTCTCGAAGTCGAAAACGTCTCGGTTGAATTCCGCACCGTCGGCGGGACGGTGAAGGCCGTTCAAGGCAATTCGTTCGTCGTGAACGGCGGAGAGACGTTCGCGATCGTCGGGGAGAGCGGTTCGGGAAAATCCGTGACCGCGAGGGCGGTTATGCGGATGCTCGCGGAAAACGCCGCGGTCGGACCGGAAACGAAGATCAGGTTCAAGGGACGCGATCTCATGTCGATCTCCGATCTGGAGATGCAGAACATTCGCGGCGACCGGATCACGATGATTTTCCAAGAGCCGTTGACCAGCTTGAACCCCATCTACTGCGTCGGCGACCAGGTCGCGGAAGTCATCAAGCAGCACCGGAAGGTCACGAAATCGGAGGCGAAGGACGAAGTCATCCGGCTTCTGAACGAGGTTCGAATTCCGGAGCCGGAGGCGCGCTATTCCCAATACCCGCATCAGCTCTCAGGAGGGCAGCGGCAGCGGGTGATGATCGCGATGGCGCTGGCGAACGAACCGGACCTGCTGATCGCCGACGAGCCGACGACGGCCTTGGACGTCACCGTGCAGGCGGAAATTCTGAAGCTGCTTCTCGATCTCCAGAAGCGGCATGGAATGGCGATCATTCTCATTACCCACGACCTCGGCGTCGTCCGGCAGACCTCGGACAGAGTCTGCGTGATGAGATACGGAAGGATCTTGGAACAAGCCGACACCCACCAATTGTTCGAGAATCCTCAGCATCCGTACACAAAACACCTCATTGCAAGCGAACCTTCAGGCGTGCCGGAACCGCTTCCCGCTCAGGCTGCCGATGTGATGCGGGGAGACGAATTGCGGAATGTGTTCAAGATCAAGCACGGAAGCTTCTTCAACAGAAAGACTTTGGATCTGGTCGCTGTCCACGATGTTTCGCTCCGAGTCCGCAACGGCGAAACGCTCGGGATCGTCGGAGAAAGCGGATCGGGCAAAACGACGCTGGGGATGTCGCTGATCAGGCTGCAAGATTTGACGTCGGGGACGATTACTTTCAACGACAAAAGGATCGACAATTTAACCAAGCGGGAGCTGCGGCCCTACAGGCCGGAAATCCAGGTCGTGTTCCAAGACCCGTTTTCGTCTCTGAATCCACGCATGATCGTCCGGCAGATCATCGCCGAGGGCTTGATCGTCAATGAATTGTGCGAAAGCGGCGCCGAACGAGAACGCAGAATCAAGGAGGCGATAGAAGAAGTTCAGCTGGAGCCGGATGTCCTCGACCGCTTTCCGAACGAGTTTTCCGGCGGTCAGCGCCAGCGAATCGCAATCGCCAGAGCCATGGTCATGAAGCCGAAGTTCATCCTGCTGGACGAGCCGACATCCGCGTTGGACCTTTCGATACAAGCTCAAATTATCGACCTGCTGCGCGATCTGCGGCGCAAGCATGACGTCAGCTATGTGTTCATCAGCCATGACCTCAAGGTCGTGAAGGCGCTTTGCCACAACATCATCGTAATGCAGGGCGGAAACGTCGTGGAACAAGGCCCGACGGAGCGAGTGCTGGCTTCCCCCGAGACCGAATATACCAAGAGGCTTGTCGAAGCAGCGTTTTAGCTCCGATTGGACATCGGCCGGCGCATCGCATGCCAATAGGCATCTCGGAAACGGGTTGCGCTCCGCAGCGGCATTGACGTCGCAGTCCGCCCGCGCGGCGAAGTCGATTGGAACAGCGAAAACAATGAAACTGCGAAACGAGGAAACTCATGGATACGAAATTCAACGATTTAGCGGGCAAGTCGGTTTTCATCACAGGGGGCGGTTCCGGAATCGGCGCCGCCCTGACCGAAGGATTCGTCCGGCAAGGCTCGAAGGTGGCGTTCATCCAGCGCTCGGACGCCAAGCCATTTGCAGAGGAGCTGAATGAAAAATACGGCAATGCGCCGCTATATATCCCGTGCGATGTCGCGGACGTCGACGCTCTCAGGAAGGCAATCGATCAAGCGGCCGCGGCAAACGGCGAAATTGCCGTATTGGTCAACAATGCGGCGGACGACACGCGCCACGACCTGAACGCCTATTCGGTGGAAGATTGGGATCGATGCATCAACGTGAACCTTCGCCCGCATTTTTTCACGGCCCAGCGGGTCGCTCCGGGAATGGAAAGGGCAGGCGGAGGCTCGATCATCAATTTCTCGTCGATTTCCTATGTCATGGGGAACTCCGGCTATCCGGTCTACGCGACTTCCAAGGCGGCGATCACAGGTCTCACTCGCGTGCTCGCGAGAGAGCTCGGTCCGAAGAATATTCGGGTCAATGCGCTGCTGCCCGGGTGGGTATTGACGAACAGGCAGCTGGATCTCTGGGCGAAGCCCGACTTGCTTGCGGCGCATATTCAGAAGCAATGTCTGCAAGAACATTTGGAACCAAGAGACATGGTTGATCCGGTGCTCTTTTTGGCTTCGAGCGCGAGCAGGATGATGACGGGGCAGGCATTGGTCGTTGACGGAGGCGTCATTCCGACCGGGTGAGGGATTCCGCCCGAGCGGCGACGGCCGCAGCTGGATGCAATGCAGCTACTTTGGCAAAGGGTTGAAATTCAGGCCGCCGAGCAGTTTGTCTTGCGGGAAGCAAATCCGAACCTATGAAAAAACAAGATTGGCTAACCAGCGCGCGAATTTGGCTTGCGTAGCGAAACCCTATCCGTCAGTAGTCGCACGAGAAACAACCCGCGGCGCGGGATGCGAACCAAGGAATGCGATTGATCATGAAATCGTACCGTATTCGGCGACAAGCCGGCATAGGAGCGGCGTCGGCGGCATTCGCAAGAATCGTCCTTGAAAGGACATGCCCCTCAAAATAGGTTTCAACGATGAAATTCCCAAGATTCAGAAAACGCACGCCTCTGGTTTCCGTAGTCAGGCTGGAAGGGGTGATCGCATCCGGCGGGATGGTCCGTTCTTCGGCGCTCAACGACGCGGGCATCGCACCGCTGATCGAGCGCGCGTTCAGCAAAGGCAAACCGAGCGCGGTCGCGCTCGCGTTGAACTCGCCCGGCGGGTCGCCGGTTCAATCGTCGTTGATTTCCGGAAGAATACGTCGGCTTTCGGAAGAAAGGAAAGTGCCGGTATTCGCATTCGTCGAAGATCTTGCCGCATCAGGCGGGTATTGGATCGCATGCGCTGCGGACGAGATTTTTGTTGATCCGTCCTCAATCGTGGGATCCATCGGCGTGATCTCCGCCTCGTTCGGGTTTCATGATCTTCTGAAGAGATCGGGCATAGAGCGAAGGGTTCATACCGCCGGCGAAGACAAGAGCATCCTTGACCCGTTCCTGCCTGAGAAGGAAAGCGACGTCTCGCGGCTGGAAGAGCTGCAGAGCGAATTGCACCAGACCTTCATTCAGCACGTCACCGACCGCCGGGGGAGCAAGCTTTCAGGCGACGATCTGTTCACCGGGAAATTCTGGACGGGAGCGCGGGCGGTCGACCTCGGCTTGGCGGACGGAATCAGCTACCTGGTCCCGAAAATGAAAGAGAAATTCGGGGAGAAAGTAAGGTTCAAGACGTATTCGCGCCGACGAAGCATTTTTGCGCGGCTGGGAACGGAATTCGGAGGTTCGCTTGTCGAATCACTTGAGGAAAAGGCGATTAAAGCCAAATATGGGGCATAAGGATCGACGAGCTATGCTCTGAGTGGTGGCACGGAAAAAGGTGGTCGATTTCGCCACAAACTGGTTTAATGCCAACCGTTCGGATCAGTTAAAAATCATTTAATGTCAAGCATCTACAATACCGTTACAACTCGACTTTCTTGGCAGGCAGAAGGTTCGTGTCGGTCTCTAGAAATTCATCCTCCTCCGGGCCTAAAGGACGCAAGTCCACCAGAGCTTCGAGCAGGGTCTTTTTTTGAACCGGATCAATGATCAACCGATCACCATCCTTCGGATTATCACACGGTCTCCGGGGATTTCATACGCAGCCGAGATACGCAGTGCTTGGTCCTCGTTATCTCGAAACAGCTTGGCCTCACGGCTAGCGTCTTACTTCTGGGGCATAGCCTGATCTCACGCGCTGCATATGCAATTTGCGTATACTGTTCTGTTTCGCAAATGGTAATGTCAAATAGCATTCGCAAATTTGTTTACGCGGAGGCAGCCTGAGTTGACCATTGTCCATTGGCTCGCTCTTGGTCCGTGTATTTGGAACGGTATAAAACATCGAGGTTCAAATTGAGCGATCAAAATACTGCTCGTCTGGCGAAGGATTGGCCCGGTAAATCCTATCCAAGAGAACACCCCGCTCTTTGGCATATGCTAGATGTAGGTGCTGTCGCGCGTCACTTACTAGACCTGCGACCCATTTGCGGAGGTTCTGCAGATTTGGCGCTGGCCTTTTTGACGACGCTTCACGACTTGGGAAAGATTAGCGTCTCGTTCCGCGACATGCTGCGCCTACACCGGACTCAGCACTGGCGCCACTGGGAACATAGCGCATTAATCTTGCGAACACAAGACGCGTTGCTTTCGAACATTCTCGGTGGAACCGAAACGGTACGACGACATTTCTACGAGGCGGTGGCGGGCCATCACGGCGGACCAAGGGAATTACCGCCGAATGACAGCTATCGTCGGCAACAGTTGCAAGATATAGGCAAGGCTGCATTAAAGGATGCAGAGCAAACCATCCGAGCTACGGCGAACTTGTTTCCGAGTATGTCTCTTGAAGGCATCGACGAGGAAACGGCAATTCAGCTATCTTGGCAACTCAATGGCCTAGTCGTGCAAAGCGACTGGATCGGTTCGAACACGGAATGGTTTCCGCCTGCCAATCCGGAAATTCCGGTTGAAAAATATTGGCGGCGTGCAAAGCAGTTAGCGGAAAAGGCAATTGTGGAAACCGGTCTTTACGCCTCGGCTCCCGTCCGAACTCGCTTACCGACAATTGTGCCGACTGGAGAGAGTCTTCGCCCGATGCAGACGGCAACTCAATCATGTGCTTTGCCAGATGGTCCTGTGCTTGGAGTGATTGAGGATGCTACAGGTGCAGGCAAGACCGAAGCTGCGCTAATTCTGGCCTCCCGGATGATGCAAGCAAAGAAAGCCGACGGGCTGTTTTTTGCCTTGCCCACCATGGCCACTGCGAATGCCATGCTGCCGCGAATTGAAGTCGTCTCACCGACTCTATTCGACGGTAAGCCGACGCTGGGTCTATCTCACGGGCGTTCAAAGCTTTCCGACGTCTTCCACCGAATTAGGGGTGATGGCTCTGCAAACCCGGAAAGTGGTCCGCATTGCACAAGCTGGTTGGCGGACGACCGCCGCCGGATCTTGCTCTGCGATATCGGTGTCGGCACCATCGATCAGGCACTTTTTGCCGTGCTTCCGACCCGGTTCAATGCTTTGCGGCTGCGTGCATTGTCGCGCAAGGTGCTGATAGTGGACGAGGCACACAGCTATGATCCTTACATGGAGGCACAGCTGAAACGCCTTTTGACCTTTCAGGCGCGACTGGGTGGCTCGGCAATCGTGCTGACGGCAACGCTGCCGAACCGGATGAAAAGCGGATTTGTTGCAGCGTTCCAGCAAGGGTTGGCCCCGCCAGGTCCCAGCCGTGGCACGCGCCGCAATAAACCTGCCGAACCTACTGCTGCGCCATCTCCGTATCCGGCTCTGACGATCAGTGGGCGAGTAGATGAATTGACAGCCGTTGATCCTGCGACTCCGACCAAGCGCAAGGTTGAAGTGCGCCGCCTGTCCGAAAAGTCCGAGGCGGTGGATTTGATCGCTAAAGCAAGTGCACAGGGAGCTGCCTGCATTTGGATTCGCAATGCCGTGGATGAAGCCATCGACGCCGTGAGCCTTTTGCGTGATGGCGGTGTTGAAGCAGACTTGTTGCATGCCCGCTTCGCTATCTGCGACCGGTTAGAAAAAGAACGAGCATTGCTGAAGCGGTTTGGCAAATTGGGTTGCGGGCGCACCGGGCGGGTGCTCGTAGCGACGCAAGTTGCAGAGCAAAGCTTGGACTTGGACTTTGACCTGATGGTCAGTGACTTGGCACCGGTCGGAACTCTGATCCAGCGGGCAGGGCGCTTGTGGCGGCACATGGACGTTCGGCCGCGCGAGGTTCGCTCAGAAAGGCAACCGATTTTGCATGTGCTTTCGCCCGACCCAGAGCAAGTAGAGAACGCCCAGTGGCTGAACGAAGTGCTGGGCAAGGGAGCTTTTGTGTACCCGACCACGGTAACTTGGCGAAGCGCCAAGGCGGTGTTCGATGCGGGTGAGTTACGGGCGCCTGAAGGATTGCGTGATCTGATCGAGTTGGTCGAGGGCGTTAACCCTTTGCCGTTGCCCGCAGCACTTGAAGAGGGAGAATTCGAATATGAAGGTCAGAAAATCGTAGAAAAGCAGTTGGCCGAGAATTGCCTTATCAAAGCCAACGATTCTTTTGATCAAGACGCTATGCGCAAGGTTTGGGATGACGAGCAATTTCCCACCCGATTAGGCGTACCGCAAGTGACATTGGCGTTGGCTCGCAACGAAGCAGGAGAACTAAAGCCGTATGCAGGTTCTGGGCCGGACGGTTGGGCCATGTCCGAACTGCAAGTCTCGAAGTTAAAATTCGACGAACGAACGCCTCCGGACCAAGAGGATCCTGCGATTATGCGCGCCAAACAGGGTTGGTCAGAGGCGCGGACAAAGTTCACTCAAATTGCGCCGTTGAGGAATGATGGGCAGATTTGCGAGGGGTTGCGTTATGATCGTAAATTGGGTTTGTTATTATCTAAGACATAGCTTCAACTGGTCTGCGATACGCTTTTCTACGATCCAAGATGTTCAAATTAAATGCTTAACCTAATTTCCGACGCTTGGATTCCGGTGCGACGCATTTCCGGTTCAGATGTGATTCGCCCCGATCAGATTGCAGAACCTGATGTATTGTTTCCCGACTGGCCACGCGCTGATCTGAATTTGGCTTGCCTTGAGTTACTTGTGGGGCTGGTTTACTTGGCCTGCCCTCCCAAAAACGCCACCGACTGGAAAAAACGTCCGTCAGATACGAATTCCCTACGCGCCGCACTAGAGCCGCTGACTCCAGCCTTCAATTTGCTGGGCGACGGGCCACGGTTTTTGCAGGATTTCGACTTGATCGAGGGCAGCCACAACCCGCCTGACATGCTTTTTATCGATAGTGCGGGCGACATCACCGCTAAGAAGAATGCTGACTTGGTGGTGAAACGGGCACGGTATCCCGAATTGGACCCGGAAATTGCGGCGATGGCACTTTTTACTTTGCAAGCCTTTGCGCCTTCGGGAGGGGCAGGCAACCTAACTTCGGTTCGTCGTGGAGCTCCGATGGTAACGCTGGTACGGCCAGAGGCAGATGGGTTGTGGCCGCTGGTCTGGGCAAATGTTCCCGAAGGATTTCCGCTAGGCGCCGACGAACTGGAGGAATTGCCTTGGATGCGGCCAACTAAACCGATAGCAGATCCACTCGAAGGCGATATGCTTCATCCTGAAGTGTTGTTTGGCCAGCCCCGTCGTTTGCGGTTGCTCCACGAGGGTCCACGGATCACTGGTGTAATCCAGACTCCTCGGGGCACAAAGTATGAGGGTTGGATCCATCCTCTGAGCCCGTATTATCATGCTAAGAACCAAGTGCTTCCAAACCCTCCCAAGCCAGGTACCTTCGGCTATCGCAATTGGCGCGGAATTGTGTTGCGGAGCGAGAACACGAGCCGTGCAAAATGTCTCGAACAGTTCTTGAAATGGACCGACAGTGCGCCCTGCCGACTACTAGTTGGAGGCTGGGCTATGTCGAATATGAGTCCGCTGGACTTCATATGGTCAGAGGCACCTGTTTTTCCATTTGATCCGGATGGTGAAGATCTTGCCGAACGATTGGTCGAGGCGGCAGGGCATGTTGGAAATGCGTTGGCCTACGCGGTTAGGGAAGTTCGGGACAAGAAGGATAAGAAAGGCAAAAGGTCGAACACTATGGCATGCGAAAGGGCACGCGAGCGGTTCTTTATAGCAACCCAGACACCGTTCGAGATGTTGCTGCTCCGCGCCGCGGTGTCCGGGCAACGTATGCAGTTACCGGATGCTTGGCTGGCAATTATGCGCAATTCCGCGCTCTCAGTGTTTGATTCAGAAGTTATGCCGGGATTGGCGGATATGGCAGACAGTCGCCGGCAAAAGGCGATCGCTATGCGCGGGTATCTGATCTCCACCTTCCAAGGATACAGCGGATTGGGGCGCAAGATATTCAGAGCACTCGAGTTTCCGCTGCCAAAACGGAAACCCAAAGAGGAGGCCAACACATGAGCGACGATTTCGGCGGCATTTGTTTGGGCTGGTGGCGTGGGCTGACGGATAAGAACATTGGCCGCTCGCGGTCTGACCTGGCGCGGCTCAAGCGGGCTGGAGGCGAGGTGGACACGTTGGCGATTCGAGCCGTGCATGACTTGAACCGACAGCTGGCGGCGGCGGGTTACGGCTTGCGGCAGCGGCCAGGACACTTGATATTGATCACGAGCACATTGGCACAGGTTAAAGAACATACGGGTGTACGGCTAGCGCAGCAGATGGGGGCAGGGGATCCGAAGGCGCTGAGCGAGATACGTTTTGACCGGTTGATCCGCACACACAATCCCGCTGAATTAGCGACTCAGCTACGCCGCGCGTTGGCGGTTGTTGAGCATAGGGCCAATGTGGCCCGGCTGGCGCGGGATTTGCTCTATTGGGGTGATGCCACCCGCGCGGCGTGGTGTTTTGACTATTACGGGGCGTCGCATGCGGCGCCGGAATCAGTAAGAACTTCTGAGGAGACCGAGGCATGAGCCGTTTCATCCAATTGCACTACCTAACAGTCTATCCGCCCTCCAACCCAAACCGCGATGATCAAGGGCGTCCAAAATCGGCAACTTTTGGCGCGCAGCCGCGTCTGCGAATCTCAAGCCAGTCGATCAAACGTGCCGCGCGTACTTCGGACGTCATGCAAAAGGCGCTTCTGGGACACATGGGAGCACGTACTCAGCGAATCGGCGAAGTCATTGAACAGGCGCTCACGGATGGCGGGGCAAACGCAGAGGCAGCCCGTGAGGCAGCGAAGCAGATCGCGGACGTCTTTGGCAAGCTAGATGAAGACGCCGTGAAAAAGGGACACGTGCGCACTCGGCAATTGGCATTTATCTCTCCTCAGGAACAAGCATTGGCCACCAAGCTGGCGCATAAAGCAATTGCGGGCGAGCCGCTGCCTTCAGACGCTGAATTGAAGAAACTAGTGCTGCGTACCGCTGATGGTGCGGCGGATATCGCAATGTTCGGTCGGATGTTGGCCGATGATCCTGATTTCAACCGCGAAGCTGCGGTGCAGGTGAGCCATGCGATCACTACTCACAGGGCATTGGTCGAAGACGATTTCTATACCGCTGTCGACGACCTAAAGACTGCAGCCGAAGACGCGGGTGCAGGGTTTGTCGGTGACGCCGGGTTCGGTTCTGGGGTCTACTACCTATATGCATGTATCGAAGTCGGTCTGCTGATCAAAAACTTGGAAGGCAATAGAGATCTGGCCTCCCGCGCGGCAGGGGCGCTAGCCGAGGCACTCGCAATCTCCACGCCGTCTGGCAAGCGCAACAGTTTTGCTCATCAAACGCGTGCAGGCTTCATCCGCGCCGAGGCAGGTGCGCAGCAACCACGCAGCTTGGCAGGGGCATTTTTCAAACCAATTGAAGGTGAATTGATGGCACAGTCAACCACAGCACTTGAGGATATGGCCGCTAAGATGGACAGTGCTTATGGGGCATGTTCAGACGCACAAAAGACCATGAATTTGGAAAAGGGTGAAGGTAGTTTAGCCGCGATCAAGCAGTTCGTGTTGAATGCGGTGCTAAATGACTGAATATCTGGTTTTTACTCTCGCCGCGCCGATGGGCAGTTTTGGCGGGCTGGCGGGGCACGAACGGCGCGGTTCGGACAGTTGGCCGAAACGATCAGCGATTTTGGGCCTTTTGGGCGCAGCGCTCGGGATTGAACGATGCGATACGGTAGGGCAAGGAATGCTCAGGCAGTGGAGAGTGGCAGTGTCGATCCTGTCGGAAAGTGTGCCGCTGCAGGATTTTCATACCGTCCAGACTGTTCCCACTTCCAGGATCAAGCGTCCCGATACCAGGCAACAAGCGCTCAAGAAGCTGAAAAAAAAAGATAATCCTGTGATTACGCGGCGCGATTACCGATGTGATTGCGCCTTTGGCGTGGCGCTTCGGGACGGGCCGGAGATCGAGGCCGCCCGCAGCGCTTTGGAACGCCCTCTGTTCACCCCATATCTAGGCCGCAAGTCCTGCCCGCTTTCGGCACCTATGGCACCGCATCGAGTTCAAGCGGCGAATGCAGCCGAGGCGTTGAAACAGGCAGTTCTGCCGCCCTATCTGAAATCCTTGCGCCCACTTTTGATTGCATCGGACGAGGCATTACCCGGCGCACGGCAGGAAACCTTTTGGGATGAACCTTTGGATCGCGAGGGTTGGCACTTCGGTCCGCGCGTAGTGCATATCTACAGCCCGGAGGATCGCTGATGAGCCTTTTCTTCTCTCGGCTTTCCCTCAACCGCGATGCGCCGTCGCAAGCGTTGTCAAGGTTGCTGAATCCCGAGGATTACAATGTCCGCACCGACGCCCATCACCAGTTGATCTGGACACTTTTCGGCGATTCTAAGGATCGGCGTCGCGATTTCCTGTGGCGAGCGGACGGGCATGGACGGTTTTACACTCTGTCTGCGCGCCCACCACTTGCCAATGATTTGTTCAATCCACCTGAAACCAAGGTGTTTGAGCCCAAACTTGCCACTGGTGACCGGTTGCAGTTCAGCTTACGCGCCAACGCCACCCGTGATCGGGCGGTGGTCAGCCGGATGAGTAGCGCGGTGCGTCGAGGCAAGAGCCGCCGGGTGGATGTGGTGATGGATATGCTGCGCGAGGTACCAACCGAGGCCCGCGCTGCGGTGCGTATGCGGTGTGCACAAACCGCCGCCAAGGCTTGGATAGAGCGGCAGGGTGCGGCCAAAGGTTTTGCCCCGCGAAGCGTCGTCGTCGAGGATTACCGAGTGCTTGAACTTGGCCGCAGTTCCCGGCGAGGCCTGACTCATGGTGTGCTGGATTTGGCAGGTGATATCGAAGTGACCAACCCCAAAGTTTTCCTGACCGCACTGGCCAGCGGGTTCGGACGCGCCAAGGCTTGGGGCTGCGGGTTGATGCTGATCCGACGACTACGGTGAACCTACCGGGACTTCCACCACCAAAGCCGATCCCGCTGAAGGAGCGGGCAGCGATGCTCTTTTTCGAGCGAGCCAGGATTGATGTTAAAGACGGTGCTTTTGTCGCTATTGATGCGGACGGCATGCGAACCCACATCCCTGTAGGTGGCATCGCCTGCCTGATGCTGGAACCCGGCGCTCGCATCAGCCACGCTGCGGTGGCACTGGCGGCGCAAGCTGGTACCTTGGTGACATGGGTTGGCGAAGGCGGTGTGCGGCTCTATTCTGCAGGCCAACCAGGCGGGGCGAGGTCGGACAAACTTTTGTGGCAGGCCGCACTGGCATTGGATGACAGCGCGAGACTACGCGTTGTACGGGAGATGTATAAAAGACGTTTCGGCGAAGAGCCGCCCGAACGACGTTCAGTTAACCAGCTGCGCGGAATTGAAGGACAGCGGGTGCGTCACGGTTATGAACTGCTCTCGCGCAAATTCGGGGTAAAGTGGAAACACCGTCGCTACGAACCTAGTCACTGGGATAGCGCTGACGTTCCAAACCGCTGCCTGTCGGCGGCCACCGCCTGTTTGCATGGTCTAAGTGAGGCGGCAGTGCTGGCTGCTGGCTACGCACCCGCGATCGGTTTTCTACACCGTGGCAAGCCGCGCAGCTTCGTCTATGACATCGCTGACCTTTGGAAGTTGGAAACTGTTGTGCCTGAGGCATTTCGCATTGCAGCTCAGGCGCAGCGCGGGCGGTTGGATATGGCTCCAGAACGCGCCGTTCGACTAGCTTGCCGGGATGTCTTTCGCAAGAGTGGGCTTCTATCGAAGATTATCCCTAGTATTGAAGAGGTTTTAGCTGCGGGCGATTTGCCCAAACCCGAACCTGCGCCCGAGGGTGTAGGTCCAGCTTTTAGCGACGGGGAGGCCAGCGGCGATGATGGTCATCGCGGTTGAAAACGCTCCGCCGCGTTTGCGTGGACGACTAGCGGTGTGGCTGTTGGAAATCCGTGCCGGGGTTTATGTAGGCCGTTACTCAGCACGAGTCCGCGATCGGATATGGGAACAGGTCGAAGCGGGCATCGGCGATGGAGATGCAGTGATGTGTTGGGCGGCACCGACAGACCAAGGCTATGCATTCCTTACAGCAGGCCACAACCGCCGGATGCCAGTGAATTTCGACGGTTTGACCTTGGTTCAGTTCGCGCCTCTAGACGCAGAAAACTGACTTTCTGTTACGGTCCTAATCTGCTCAAATTTTTCGGTACATTTTTTTGTATTGGAAAAGTGCTCAATTTCAATAACATCCAGTAAGAGTGTTCCCCGCAAACGCGGGGATGAACCGCTTGCCAAGTAGATCGGATACCCTCAACTTCTGTGTTCCCCGCAAACGCGGGGATGAACCGTCTATGCCGACCGTCACAGGTTCGATGAACTGGTGTTCCCCGCAAACGCGGGGATGAACCGATCGCTTTCCGACTGCAACGTCAGCGTGGCGTGTGTTCCCCGCAAACGCGGGGATGAACCGCCTGCAGGCACGATTACGTTGACCAGCGCCGCGTGTTCCCCGCAAACGCGGGGATGAACCGGCTTTTTTGTCGTACGAGGCGGATCGCCCGGAGTGTTCCCCGCAAACGCGGGGATGAACCGAGCGTTTGCGGCGAGTTTTGGCCTCGAAGCACGTGTTCCCCGCAAACGCGGGGATGAACCGAAATAATGCGGGAACACACGGCACGGATTAGGGTGTTCCCCGCAAACGCGGGGATGAACCGCGCGAACACTGGACCTTCGACGCGACGACAGAGTGTTCCCCGCAAACGCGGGGATGAACCGCACGTGAATCTGAAATTCCGGAAGCCGGTCCCGTGTTCCCCGCAAACGCGGGGATGAACCGGTCCGGAGATGTATCGCGGAGGGGAGAAATCCGTGTTCCCCGCAAACGCGGGGATGAACCGCAGTGACGCCCGAACGGCTGTTCGCGCTGGTGGTGTTCCCCGCAAACGCGGGGATGAACCGGGGAAAGCCGACGAGAGCTTTCCTTTTGCCGCGTGTTCCCCGCAAACGCGGGGATGAACCGAGATTGATCGAGCAAATCGTCATCGGAATCATGTGTTCCCCGCAAACGCGGGGATGAACCGAGACTGAATTGGGATCCGCTCTGGCGCGGGCGGTGTTCCCCGCAAACGCGGGGATGAACCGTCGTTCCAGGCATCGACATGGGCGCCGGCCACGTGTTCCCCGCAAACGCGGGGATGAACCGCGCCATCCCGACGACTGGGACCGGGCGAACAAGTGTTCCCCGCAAACGCGGGGATGAACCGAACACGCCTCTCGGGACTCGGGAGACGATGGAGTGTTCCCCGCAAACGCGGGGATGAACCGATAACCGGAATGTAATCATTTAATCAATGGCGGTGTTCCCCGCAAACGCGGGGATGAACCGCTTGGGGCCTTCCCGTCATAAGGAACGACTGGGTGTTCCCCGCAAACGCGGGGATGAACCGTTGTTTCTCTCGATCCTGAAGGCTTGATGGTCGTGTTCCCCGCAAACGCGGGGATGAACCGTAATGATTATGACCACGACAATGAGCACCATTGTGTTCCCCGCAAACGCGGGGATGAACCGCAGCGGCTCGCAGTCATGGACGGACATATCGCGTGTTCCCCGCAAACGCGGGGATGAACCGATCGCAATGGTCCTTATGAAGCGCAGAGGGCTGTGTTCCCCGCAAACGCGGGGATGAACCGTAATGAGGCGAACAAAAACATGGTGTTGGTACGTGTTCCCCGCAAACGCGGGGATGAACCGCAGTCGAGGCAGTATCCGTCCGCCCTCGCGATGTGTTCCCCGCAAACGCGGGGATGAACCGGATTGCAGTCCGTCACGCATCGCGGCGAACAAGTGTTCCCCGCAAACGCGGGGATGAACCGTATCAATCAGCTAGCACGGCCAACATTCAAAAGTGTTCCCCGCAAACGCGGGGATGAACCGACCGCAGCGCGGCGTGGTCGATGCCTTCGCTCGTGTTCCCCGCAAACGCGGGGATGAACCGCTGTCCCTGTCGGGGTGCCACTGGATGGTTGCGTGTTCCCCGCAAACGCGGGGATGAACCGGCTTTAAGCCCGTAAGCCCCCGCAACGTCGATGTGTTCCCCGCAAACGCGGGGATGAACCGGGCAGACGGGAGGCCTGACGCGCACGCAGGTCGTGTTCCCCGCAAACGCGGGGATGAACCGAGCTACTACGGGAATTCCGGACTGGTTCTCTTGTGTTCCCCGCAAACGCGGGGATGAACCGAATGCCAAAACAAAAATAACAATCGCTGCAAAGTGTTCCCCGCAAACGCGGGGATGAACCGAATGCCAAAACAAAAATAACAATCGCTGCAAAGTGTTCCCCGCAAACGCGGGGATGAACCGTTCGCCCGCCGGACATACTCGGAGAATTTCGCGTGTTCCCCGCAAACGCGGGGATGAACCGAAACGAATCGCTGATTTTTTTTCTGGCTTTTTGTGTTCCCCGCAAACGCGGGGATGAACCGGAGATCATGGGGAACACATGGGGCGTGGATGTGTGTTCCCCGCAAACGCGGGGATGAACCGTCTCACCAAACTCACGACCATCAACAGCAAGAGTGTTCCCCGCAAACGCGGGGATGAACCGGCGGAGGCCATGCTCGCGGAGGCGATCTCGGTGTGTTCCCCGCAAACGCGGGGATGAACCGGGAGCGCGGGATCATGCTCCTCTGCGGCGATTGTGTTCCCCGCAAACGCGGGGATGAACCGCCAACCGTAGACGTGGCGTTGCGTCACCGCAGGTGTTCCCCGCAAACGCGGGGATGAACCGAAGTTCGAGACGGTCTCCGTCCTGATTCCGCAGTGTTCCCCGCAAACGCGGGGATGAACCGGCCATCCCCGTCCCTGTATAATGACGGGAGGGGTGTTCCCCGCAAACGCGGGGATGAACCGGCATCTTGCGGAACAAGAATGGCTGATCGAACGTGTTCCCCGCAAACGCGGGGATGAACCGACGGAGGTGGCATCCCGTGTTCCGGTCGCCGTGTGTTCCCCGCAAACGCGGGGATGAACCGACGGACGATGACGAGCTTGCGGCGCGGATGAAGTGTTCCCCGCAAACGCGGGGATGAACCGTAAAGCCCGACCCCCTGCTGCGGAGTCACCTGGTGTTCCCCGCAAACGCGGGGATGAACCGACCCTCCGGCGCATCTGCGGCACCCACGCGCGGTGTTCCCCGCAAACGCGGGGATGAACCGGCCGAGCGCGATATCCTCGATCCGGATCGATTGTGTTCCCCGCAAACGCGGGGATGAACCGACCATGCGGGACCGCGAAATGCACTACAAGAGGTGTTCCCCGCAAACGCGGGGATGAACCGACTGACATGGCGCGCGCGAGTTTTCCGCTGTCGTGTTCCCCGCAAACGCGGGGATGAACCGGTCACGAGCCTGAGCGAGACCAGCAGGCTTCCGTGTTCCCCGCAAACGCGGGGATGAACCGGTCACGAGCCTGAGCGAGACCAGCAGGCTTCCGTGTTCCCCGCAAACGCGGGGATGAACCGAACATCTTCGCGGGCGACGCCTATTCGGACGCGTGTTCCCCGCAAACGCGGGGATGAACCGAAATGAGATAGCGCGAGATGCTATCTCACGAAGTGTTCCCCGCAAACGCGGGGATGAACCGGATCAGTATAGAGCAGATCGAACATCAATCAAGTGTTCCCCGCAAACGCGGGGATGAACCGACGAACATGGCTTCGAGCACGGGGCCGTGCGAGTGTTCCCCGCAAACGCGGGGATGAACCGCTGCGGCGGATGAAATTCCATTTCGCGAAATTGTGTTCCCCGCAAACGCGGGGATGAACCGGTCTACGGGCACAACCGGTTCGCTGCGAAGGCGTGTTCCCCGCAAACGCGGGGATGAACCGATCGCCGAAAGCATGAAGTTCGACGTCGACGGGTGTTCCCCGCAAACGCGGGGATGAACCGCCTAAAATTGCTGTTAACCGCTGGCGCGGGCAGTGTTCCCCGCAAACGCGGGGATGAACCGCGAGAAGCGCAGCTAGAACGTATGCGCAGAGTGTGTTCCCCGCAAACGCGGGGATGAACCGGGGTTCGAGAGGTTCAGGGATGCCCTTTCAGAGTGTTCCCCGCAAACGCGGGGATGAACCGGCCGACTACGTAAGAGCTTGAACAGAAATTCAGCAGCTTCGCCTAGATATTGAGTGGCCTCGCCAAGATGTGGTATCTTTTGTCAACTCTGAAACCGACAAAAGGATGCCTGACATGCCTTGGAACGAGACCACCAAAACCGAGTATACACGCCCTCGGGATCGGTTTGAAAGCGATTTGACGGATGAGGAATGGAATTTGGTCAAGCCGTGTCTTCCGCCTCCGGCCAAGAGAGGACGCCCCCGCAAGACCGACCTCCGGGAGGTGTTCAACGCGATCCAGTACGTGCGCGACACCGGATGCCAGTGGCGGGCAATTCCTCATTGTTTTCCAGCAGCTGCAACGGTCCAGCAATATTTCTATCTCTGGTGTCGCGAAGGGGTCTTCGCCCGGATGATGGACAAGTTTCGCGCCCTCGGGCGCAAGCTGGCCGGACGCTCCGCGACCCCGACAGCGGCGGCGATCGACACTCAGTCGGTGAAGACGACGGAGAGCGGCGGGCCTTCGGGCTACGACGCGGGCAAGAAGGTCAAGGGGCGCAAGCGCCACCTCGTCGTCGACGTTTTGGGGCTCCCGCTCGGGCTCGCCGTCCACGCGGCTTCGGTGCAGGATCGGGACGGAGCTCCGGCCGTGATCCTCGGAGTGCTGGAGACGGCGCCGCATGTCAAGAAAATCTGGGCGGACGGCGGATATCAAGGAAAGAAGCTGGCGTCCGCGCTCAAGAAGCTCGGCATCGGATCCGATCTTGAGATCGTCAAAAAACCCAAAGATGTCAAAGGCTTCACGATTCTCTACCGCCGCTGGGTCGTGGAGCGGACCTTCGCCTGGATGTCGCGCTGCCGGCGTCTGGCGAAGGACTACGAGCGGACCTTGGAGAGCTCTCTGGCGTGGGCGCAGCTGGCCGCGTGCCGGTTCATGATGCGCCGGATCGCAAGGGCCGCAACATGCTGACAATAAATAATAAAATCGGATTCATGAATTTCCGTTCATACTCTAAGGCACTTCGCATGCCTCGAGTGTTCCCCGCAAACGCGGGGATGAACCGGACGACTATGAACTCGCCCTTACGCGCCCGGAGTGTTCCCCGCAAACGCGGGGATGAACCGCGGTCTATGGAGACCAGTAAACAGATCTACCAGTGTTCCCCGCAAACGCGGGGATGAACCGCCGACGACGATACACAATCCTTTCATGATTTGGTGTTCCCCGCAAACGCGGGGATGAACCGGGAACAGTCGGAACCTTCGATTTTGAATTCTAGTGTTCCCCGCAAACGCGGGGATGAACCGACTGCGCTGGATGCCGAGCGCGGAAGCCGCCCGTGTTCCCCGCAAACGCGGGGATGAACCGCCAAAAGATCGTCGTGCATCATTTCGACCACCGTGTTCCCCGCAAACGCGGGGATGAACCGACGGGACGATCAATATACACCACTCGGTGCTCGTGTTCCCCGCAAACGCGGGGATGAACCGACCGAGACCGACATCGATGCGCTGTAGCGTCCGTGTTCCCCGCAAACGCGGGGATGAACCGCTGATGACGGTCTTCGTCCCGGTCTTCCAGCCGTGTTCCCCGCAAACGCGGGGATGAACCGGATGTCCGCCGGTTCGCGGTCTTTCGTAGCCAGTGTTCCCCGCAAACGCGGGGATGAACCGATGGTTCCGAAGCTGGCGACGTGGGGGGAAATGTGTTCCCCGCAAACGCGGGGATGAACCGTACCTATTCACAGGAGCCTTGATGCACATCAAGTGTTCCCCGCAAACGCGGGGATGAACCGCCGTGGCCCTTCAGCTTGCCGGAATTCAGGAAGTGTTCCCCGCAAACGCGGGGATGAACCGCTATCGTAGAGCGGGCAAAAACATGGCGGCCTACCCAGTACCGATTTTGTGAATAAATGCACTCAACTTATTGCAGAAAATAGGCCAAGTCCAAAGTGACTCGCATACCCTAGCGCAAATGGGCCGTATTTTGGTTCAGGAAACTCAATCCTCAAGAACGCGCCCGAAGTGTCAAATTGCGCTTCTCGGCCTCTTGAGCGAAACCGATGAAAATGAATTGGACGACGCACGGTTTCTCCGACTGTGATCTGATCCAGTTCACTTATACTGATATTTTCTATGCAGTGGCCGCGAAGCTTTAGCAATCGCAAAACTTCTCTAGGGTAACCTTCCTTCTTCAGACGCCCGGATGACAAGAATGGGGTAACGCTTTGCCAGCACTTTGCCTGTGCAAATATATTTGTGCTTTGGCTAAAATCCTTTGCTACACCGAATCCATCGAGCGCAAGGCGCCATTCTTTTGTGAATTGCGATCTGGCTCCGTCCGCTGCGTGTTTTGGTTTCTCGTACCAAAGTCTGTTAATACTATCAAGTGCCTGACGTATTTCGTTGTTGATACCAGCAGAAATATAGACAGACAAATGATCAATGAACCCATCTCCGTCTGAATCTTCCGGTATCCAAAATGCATGCCCATGATATGGGTCTCGGCTAGGCATTCCTTCTGGACGACCTGAAATCTGCCAAGGCGCCTTTGGACGCCGTCTACCTGATTCGTCTACTTCCCAGTTGAATTTGGACAAGGCGGCGCGACGCATGACCTCGCCGATTTTTATCGCATCCTCGATCCTTGGGCGTGGGTGCCCAGCTAACAGATAGCGCGCAACGGTCGGTAGCTTATGATGAAACGGTCCCATGTCCATACGTTTTGAGCTAGCTGAAGTCGCGATTGCCGAACTGCCCTTCATTAAGTCTGGTTCCAGCTCGTTTGCAGTGAATGCATACAAAACTTTGCAAACGCACCAGTACTGGCAAGCTGCAACTTGACAGTGGTTCTGCCGAGGCAGAGGCATTCAACGTCTGCAAGGATTCGATAGCACTCCTGCAACGCACCAAACAGCCGACCAAGCACGCCCGCATCGGCGCATCGGTCCAGCAGCGCACGTGGGCGCAGACCGTGCGTCAGTTGCAGCCGGCCTCGACAACATGAGAAATCGCATTGTCTCCTTTGGACGTGTCTCATTATTCTGGTTTAGCTGGTGTTGTAATCTCGCGTGTCGCCCGATTGCAGTGTTTCAAGGGTTGCCAATGGGACATTCAAGGTTCAGCATGGAGCGATTTCGGCACCGTTGCCATCGACCTGTGAACGGTGGTGCTACGCATCCGGACGAGAACAGTCGAGGGCATTATGACAGTCAAGAAACGGGAACTCAAGTTTCGCCATCCGGAAACGGTGGAGCATATGCAAAGTTTGCGAGAAGAAGAGGCGGAGAAGCATCCTACTGTGGTCCGCGGTCATGACTGTGCGGCCACGCATTATTGGCGTTCAGGCGCAAGGCGGAGGAACGGTGTTTTCTCCGAAGGAAGCACCAAGCGAGATCATTGCCGATCAAAAAAACCCTCTGCGTTTGCAATCCTCGACCGCCACAATTTTTGTGGGAAAAACCAACACTGAAATCGCCGGTTGGGAGATCAACAATACAGCTAAGGCGGTTGGCGGGCAAATCCTGCATCAACTAGTACGGGAGGAATAAGCATGACATTTCAACACGCCAAACATATACTTTTGGTCGCGACGGTTGGCGGAAGTCCTGAACCTATTTTTGCTTCCATCCAACATTGGAATCCGAAGAGATTCGTGTTTGTCTCCTCGAAAGATACATCCTGCAAAGTTGAAGAAATTGAAAGAAGTCTAGCCGAAAAAGATTACGAGTTAGACCCCGGGCGATATGAATCTGTAGAACTTTCCGACCCCCAAAGTTTGAGGCAATGTGTTCTTGAAATGCGCAATGGGCTGGAAAGGAAAGTCCACCAATGGAGCATACGTGGTGAAGAGTTCGGCTGTGTTGTTGATTTTACAGGCGGAACGAAGTGCATGAGTGCCGCGCTCGCTCTGGTAGCACGGCCGTGGCCGAAATGTAGACTTTCTTATGTTGGCGGTGCGCTGCGAGACCGAAATAATGTTGGTGCCGTACTATCAGGCCAAGAACAAGTCGTTCACGAGGAAAACCCGTGGGATTCGCTTGGATACCAAGTCATTGAAGATGCAAAGGAGGCATTCGACCGTAATTCCTTCAAGGAAGGGGCTCAACAGCTACGCGACGCGCTGAGACGTGTTTCGGTTGCCGACTCTCGCAAAAGTGAGTTGAATGCGCTTGCGATGTTTATGGAAGCATATGATCTCTGGAGCAATACGGAGTATAAGAAGGCTCTTGATAAATTCAATGGGTGCAAGAAGAATTTAAATGACTTGGCGGCAGCCTTGCATCCAATTTCGCCGGATGAGTTGCGAGGGTACATTGGCCAAGCTCAAGATCATCTGACACCGTTGAAAAATAGCGCGGGCAAACCGACTATGGAGCTGATCGTAGATCTGATTGCCGACGCTATGCGGCGACAAAGAGAAGGCAGGCACGTGGATGCCGTTGCCCGGCTCTATCGAGCGGTTGAGGCGATCGCGCAATTGCGCCTATGGCAGGACTACGGGATCCGCACCTCAAGCGTGCCAATCGAAAAACTTCCGCAGCCGATGCGCGAGCACACGGGGAAAAGGGCAGAAAACGGGAAACTGAAGATTGCGCTTCAAGAAGCTTTTGAATTGTTAAATCACATGGGAAATCCATTGGGTGCACGCTTTGCCGAGTTGGGTTGGAATAAAAATGAATCGCCCTTGCAAATTCGAAACGCTTCAATTGCTGGACATGGCTTTGCACCAGTATCGCATAAAACAACTGACGAACTTCTGAATGGCGTGTTATCCCTGTTGGGTTGTTCCCGTGAAGACATTTTCAAGTTCCCGCAACTCGGCCCTTATGGGAATTCAGGCGATCAACGTTAGCAGTCCTTTTTTCGGCGGCCTCTTAAGTTTGGCGATTCAACTTTCGAAGACGCTTTGGTAGTAGTGTGGCTTCCGAGGCAGCGCCACCTCTGGACCCGGTCAACCAACGTGCTGGAGCACCTGTCGCCGAATGTCCGAACTCGTCCAGATGACAGGCCACCGCTCTTGAGCGAAAGCGGGCAAGCACTCAAGTACTCGGAAAGCAAATTATTGGCAGGGATCTTTGAGAGTCCCAATGTGTTTTGTGCCAAAACGCGTTCTTGGCATGGATTCATGGTCGGACCTTGAAGATTTTCGCTCATCATTTACCGGAGACCCACCGCCAAAATTCAAAACTTGTCCTTTCATAACTGAAAACGCTTAAACCAGGCGTGCTAGTCGCCCCATTGATCAATGGGCACCTGTTTCGTCGCCCTCACAGGAATTTATTCTCGATATATACTCTTACGAGTTCCGTTTGGGCGGCGCCCTGTGCGGTTGTCTCCACGCGCAGCGGCAACTCACAGTCTGCTGGACCCCACCTTACGCTGATCGTGCCCTTGGTCGCGCAGAGCACTTTTGCCGGGGCTCCTCCGAATGCCGCGCTATCGTATGACACCTGGCTTACGCAATCGATTTTGCAAAGGCGACCTACGAACGTTTCCCAACCCTTCGGGCGGTGATGCGGTATGCCGGATAACCCGTTCTTTTCTCCGGGCGGCAGCGGCACTGCGGAAGGCCAAACGGCGCGAGGACCTATCGCGCCAGCTGCAGTAAAGAGCAGTTCGCCCGCCGCATTGAGGAAAGAAAATCCTTCCGAGTTATTTTCGATGAGTGTTTGAAGTTCGGGATCGGCCTTTACTCGACTCGTTACCTCAGCACTCGGCCGTAACTCGGCTTGGATCCATTCGAAAAACTGTTGACGTTCCAAGAACCAATTCGTATCCCAAGTCAGCGGTAGGCGAGGAAGACGTACAACTTCCCGGAATCGCTCATGGATATAAATTACTTCGATCAAAAGCAGTGCGCCCAAGAGGTTTAGGAAGGCAATCTCGGCTTTGAACCCGCCGGTGGCGCAGAACACCGGATCAAGCGATTCACTTCGTGCCTCCTTCACGGCAGTGATCGCTTCGTGCACCAGAACCTTCAACCCATTCTGGGTAAAATTCGCGCCTGCGTATCCAAGCGCGATCAGCGGGCGTGCCTCGACGCGGCGGCACTTAAAGATATCCATGTAGAAGCGGTGCAGCCGGTCCGAACAGAAGCATCCTTCAGGTGTGTCCGAGCTCAGCAGTAGAACGTGATCCGCGGCAGTGATTTCTATACTTCGCAAGGTGTTGGTTTCCGCGCTGGCCAAGATCGGATCGGCCGCCTCCAACCATCGATCTACCTCCGCCGCCTGCGGCAGAGGATTGCCAGCACGCCCATTCCAACCTGTCCACGGTCGGTCGTCGCGATTAGTAAGCAGGGAAGTGCCAACTGTTGTGATGAGCAGACGCGACACGACGTGTTTTTTCTCTACATCGTTGGTTTCAAAGGCGTTTGAGAGCTTGTTTGGAACCATTTATACGATGGATACTGAATCGGCTGCCTAGGGTCATCGCTGGTATAGATCAGCATAGCGCGCAATTCCTGCATTGTTTCATCTGTGCGCTTGCGAAAAGGTGCCGTGCGTCGCAAGAGCTCCTCGTCAACCTGTTCGCCGTCCCATACCTCGGTGACATCTTGTCCGCGGTATCGGGCAGCGGAGTCAGAGCGTATTTCCAGCTTTGTTACACGAAACCGCACAGAACCGGCGCCGTGCGGCTTCGCACCGCCCAGCTTGTGCCGCAACGGCCCCTGCATTGTGACGCCCTCCTGATCTGCGTCCCGGCCAAGTGCGGCAGGGGTAAGGGCTACCGTTGCCCGCTCTTCCAGCACCAAGCAATAGAGCAACAGGTCGAGTTCCGTGTTGCGCAGGTTGGAGAAGTCCACCGTAAAATGGAAACGCGTTCCGGGCGGTGCCGGTCGCAATTTGATGGTTTGCTTAATGTTGGGGTGCGGATGTACAAGAGCCTCCGCGTCGGCATGGTGATGGTAGAACTTGCGCCGGTCGATACCGGGGTAGAAAGCCCGGTGCGACCTCTTAGGTTGTCCGACTGCTACTTCGAATTGCGCCCACTTGGTTGGGGGTGGATGCGTTTCGACGAGTTTGGCATCGCCGAAGCAAATCAGACCGGCGAAGACATTGCCGCTATCCAAGTAGCCGAATATCCGCGCAGCAACATCAAGCCGTGACCCGTCCCGCGCGTGTGCCAGTTGATGCTTCGGGTCGACTTGCGTTTTCGGGAACGGCACTGTGGCATTGCCGACGATCTCTGCCAGCGACCGGATTACGCCCTTTAGCGAGGTGGCCGGAATGTACGGTTGGCTGGTATCCTTGTGGCGAATGAACTCGCCAGTTCCATCACCGGCACCTATGAACACCGGTGTTAGCGCTTGGAGTTCGCATCGCAGGCGGCCGGAGAGTCCACTCATGCGGTGGTGATACTCCGGCGCTTCGTGTTCCACAGCGCGGTCGCTGACGCGCACCCACCGATAGGGATTCCAAAAATCTTCTTGCTCAGGCATCGGCGGATTCCGGTGCGGGTTCAAGGTCGAAAAGACGCAGGAAGTGGGGCTCGCCAATTTCGTCGCACCACTGTTCCGCTACAGCCATGACGAGGCGTGGATTGCCGTCCACTGGATAGCGGAAGCGGTGCGGAATGCGCAACTCAATCCACTCGCCGGGCGTAACCGTGGTCTGCTGACCCCACAGGAAGTAGCGCTCCTGCTTCGGTTCCAATCCTCGCAAGCGGTCGGAACAATCTTCCAGCGCGGCACCCGTCCAGTCGACGTCGCCGAGAAATGTTGTCCGCCAGCACGCGTCACCGAGCGCGGGAATGACACGCCAGCGCAGTTCTCCGTCAGGAGCGAATAGGCGGCCCGCGGTTGAACGTGAGAGACAGCTACCTGCTAACTCCGCGTAAGGCTCGCGGGCGGCGCCGCACCAGTTCAGGTCGTGGTCCAAGCCGAACCACCAATCAAAGGCCCAGCCATCGGCCGCCTCCAGCCAGATTCGGCGCGGTGTCTGGACATCCCGCAAAACGAGTTTCCCGACCAGATCGAGGAACTCACCTGGCTTCAAGTCAGCAGCCCTCAGCCAGATGTTCTTCATGCGTTAAGCCTTTGATGGACGCTGCCTGCGGATGCTGTCCCTGATGGTCCGCCGTGCCATTTCAAGAACTCCTCAAACGAAGGAACTAACGTCTGCAAAAGTTGCGACCAGTCGGAATCCAGATTGAACTGCTGCCGCAAACCTTGTGCATTGCCTGCGGGTAATCCGATTGGCTGCTCCGGCACCCACTTGTGCAACCGGTAGGCTTCCTGCTCCAGCGGTTCCGCGAGCTCGCCGATGCCAGTGAGTGAATCTACTGTTCCTGCCGTTCTGAGATAGGTCAGGCGGAATCCCGTGACCCCGCCTCGGACCGAGCCAAGTCCTCTGCTGCGCCCTGAGCCTACCGTGATCAACTCGTCCGCCAAGTCGTCCAACAGCAGCTTGAGGCTGGCCAATTGCCACAGCTCAAAATTCGCCAACCGGATCTTGGCTGCAAACCTTCCGCCCACGAGCGCTTGCAAATCGAACAGTACCCCTCCCACCGTGCCTCCCGTAAAGCGGTCGATACCCACACCATTGCGCGATTCAACGATTGGCTCATGATCAGGCAGCGGATAAGCATCGCCAATGCTGAAACGCCCCGCAAACTTCAAAGAGCCAAACAAACGGCACGCAGCGCACGAATCGGCGTATGCAGCCGACGATACGTCGTTCTCGCCACTAGAGCGGTAACTGCAGCCGTGGGACTCCTTCTCCGCTTCCACCGGAACGCGAATATTCTTTTTAGGGTCGTAGTAGGGGATGCAAACGCTTCCGGATTGCAACGTGCGGGCGATGCGCTCGAAGTGGCTGCGCAACACGCCTTTGAGCGAGGTTCCCGGGAAATAATAAACTCTCCTTCCATTAAGGAATGTCGAAACAGGTGCCATATCGGTGCCGTCCAAGCTAGTGTAGCCGCTCTTGACCAGCACCGGGTCCACTGGTTCGATCTCGATATTAACGTCAGCTTGGCACAACCATTTTCGCAACATGGTTAACCCTCCCCGGAGTCAGCACCTAGTGTTGTTGAGCGCGTTTGTCGGTCGATGCGTTCTGCGAAGTAACTTTCCCAGTCGCCCAAATCGGTCAGACGCTGGTCTACGCTCGTCTTGGTCAGGAATCGCACGCGCTGTTTCGGGTCGCTCAGATCAACACCGAGCATTTTGATATCCTTGAGATGGAAGCGGCCGAGGCCTCTGCTGGTAAAGCCGCCAATGCTGCTGCCGGCGTGCCACTCAAAGAGCGCGGCACCCAGCAGAACCAAGTCTCGGTCGGCCGCGTTTTCAAGATCGACGCAGATATTGAACCGGCTGCCCGGCGGAATTACCTCGTAGTCGTACTTTAGACGATCAACGGCCGTGCGGCTGTCGCGATCGATTACCACGCCGTCCCTTACCTGCACCACCGTTGCCCACTCTTGAAGGATGCCGTCGCTAACCCGCAGATGACCCGCCTGCACCGGCGAGCCAAAAAGCTTGCATACATCGCAGGTGTGGTTGTTGATCCACTGCAATCGGGATTTCAAGCCCGTCTGCGATACCTCCCGATATTCTTGGCGCACAGTCGGGTAGTAACTGATGTCGCTTACGCAATCCACGCCGCTCGCCTCACGGTTCAGCATGCAGGCATTCATATCCAGAGCGTGCGCCAGCGTCTCGCAGGTGCTGCGCAGCCTTCCCTTGAGCGAAGAGCCGGGTAGCACCGGCTGACCGCCGGGATCCAACACGACGCCCAGATCGCTCATGGTATCGCCTTCCCGGCCGGAACCGATGCGCCACGCAGTCTCGAACACCAAAGTGGCGGCAATACGCATTCTGTTGCGCAGTCCAAAATCTTCATCGACAGTAGGCATCGCGTTCGTTGTCACCGTTCGATCCTCTTCAATTGTCCTCTCACTTTGCTTTCGATTTCTCCAGACGGTACAGCGCATGGGTGCAGAAGCGTTCGAAGAATGCCGGGATGTGATTTGTTTCCCATTGATCCAGCCATTTCTTTCGCTGCGCATTAAGTTTGTTGCGATGCGTGCGCTCGGCGGGCGTCATGCCCTTCTTTTTCGCAGGGATGTTCTCTTCACGCAACTCCGCGGGAGCGTGCTTCGAACCCTCGGCGGGCACCGACCATGGAGATGACAAATCGCATAGTCTGTCTACGCAGGTCCAGAATTCGATCTCGTCCTGCAAGCAAAGTTTACGATTCTCAGAAACCTGTTCCAACTTGCGTTTTGCGCGATCGCGCTGGTGAACTGCGAACTTTCTAACCTTGCGCGGTTCTTGACGGGCGATTTGCTGCAGCCCGTAAAGCTGGGTCTTCTGCACCGGAAACTTCCCGCATTCACCGAGCAGGTCGTCCAATTGGCTGATAGCCTTTTCGCGGTAGACCGTATCGGAAAGCAGATCGAGGCTGGTCATGTTGAGTTTTCCATCTGATTGTGTGCAAGCCGATACAAGTATTCGCCGACTACCGCCCGCACCCAGCCGCGCGCAAGGCGTTGACGCACCGCCATTCGGTCGCTGGCATCGGTTGCAATTTCCTCGCTGTAACCGCGCAATTGCGAGAGCTGTTCGAGCACGTCGTCTCCCACAGCTTTCCATTTCTGGTCGCCTTTGCCCATCTGATTCTTGACGAAGTCCTCAATGTCGGCAAAACGCACGGCGGAGCAGGCGATTTGCTGCAGATTTCGTACTTGCGTACTGATCTTTCCCCTGTCGGAGCCAAATTTCTCGAAGAACCGCTCGCCCAAGCAAATGAACTGGTCATGCAGTTCGTCGATGCGGCAATCTGCCTTCCGAATCAGTTCAATGCTCAACCCGTGCATTCTTGTCACTCCTGCCTATGAAATCTCCGGTGGAATTCGTCGGACACTTCCACCACGCCAAATCCCTCATTGCGGCGTAGTCCGATGCCGTCGTCAGCCAAAGCACCAAGCCGCGCAAACAGTGCCTCGAGTTGGCGTTGATCGCCCTTGAAGTGATATACATATGCCGCGCCGCGAGCGACCATCCACTCGTCTTGGCGAGGTAAGCCATGGGCAGCGTTCCAGCCACGCAGCCGTTCGTGCCTAGTCACGGCGGCGACCCAACTCACCGAGCCTCCCGTGTCGAGTCGCCGTTCTGAACGGTTCTGCAGCGGGAACGCCGCGGCAACGGTAGATGGCATTGGCGGTAGCCAGTCGATCATCTGCGATGGGTCCAATGTGTAGCGCAGAAAGCGGTCCACCAGAACTGCGCCGGTCGGAAACGACAAGCCAAAGAAAAAGCCGTCCGGCGCTATGTTGGCAATGACGAACGGGGGCGCAGCGAGCAAATCGTTCAACTTGCGGCTCCACTCAGTCCAGCGAACAAATCGCGACTGCGACTTCTGCAAGTTGTCTTCAACTGGAACTGGGTTGCCCAACTTCAGCAGCGCGTCGCCGTAGCCGCGCGTACGAGCATGGCCGATTGAGATTCGACCATCTTCGGCCTCCAGAATACGCACCAATGCGTCGAGAGCTTCTTCGTCAGCTATGATCCAGCCATGCAGATCTATTTCGTTGCCGGACGGTGCCAAGGCATCGAGAGTATAAAACATCGACTCGGCTGCCGTGCCGGTTTGGCGGTCGATGCCGACATGGGCGATCGTCTCGCGGCGTTCGCTGGCCATTTCGCAAGGACGGCCGCCATCATCTCGCCAAAAGCCATCCTGCGCTTTCAAATCTGCCCCGCATTGGGCGCATTGCCGCCAACTCGCTTCTGCCTCAACTGCCGGTAGCCCCGCCAAATGGTGTTGCGCTACGCTAAGCCAAAGCAGATCCGCCAGCGCGTGTTGCAGTTGCTCACGCTTGCAGGACACAGCGGTGAGGGGAAAGACGTGCGCTTCCGGATCCAGCGGCCCGAAGCGGCAAGTCGCCTCGTCAAGGAACACTCGCTTGAATACGGCATCTGCTTGCCCGTGCTGCTGCAGGTAGAGCGCTGCAAGGGCACCCCTGACCATGGTGCCGGCCACCCAACGCATGCTTTCAGAGCGTTCCGATTGACGATTGCGCTTGATTGCCGTCGGAGCAAGTAGGCATACCGTGATCGGTACCTTTCGGACGCAGCTCACGATATCTGATCCTCTGGGGGTTCTCGCAGCAGTTCGACCATGTCAGCCCATTCATCTTCTTCAAAACTCTGAAGCGCCTCCTCAAGAGAGATAGTTTTGCCATTCCAATGCAGAGAATCTGGTTTTAGGCCGATTTCGCAACGGCCCAAACCAACGCTCCGGTCGCCGCCCAGAGACTCCAGTGACAGCAAACCTGCGATCAGAAGCGCATACTCATAGGGAAAGCCATTTTCATACTGTGTCAGAACATCTCCGGGATGGCGAGCGCGGATCTCGCCGTGCAGACAGACGTCTTTCTCGATGAGTTCTGTGGTGAACAGGTGTTGTTCCCGTACCGTGCCTGTGACGCGGTCAATGGAAGTTCGCGCTGAGACCGTGGGTGGTTGTCTATCGCGCGTTGAAGACGTTGGCATCGCGTTGGTGACGAACAGGCATTCGCCCTGATAGCGGCTGCCGAAAAGTCGGTCGACCAGAAGGTCGGATTTCGCCAATGAGCGGAAGTTCGTTACTAGCCTGCGATCACCGACTTCAGTGCCGGCGTGCGGGTCGACCGCGCTCAGACCAAGGGCAATTGCGAGCCGCTCGCAGTGGTGCCGCAACACTCCTTTAATCTGAGAACCAGGCACAACAGGCACGAAATGACGCTGTTGCACTGACTGCTCCGCCGCCGACTTATTGTATGCCCTGTTGCTCTCGCGCTGAAACGGCAATCTGGCAAGTCGCTGAAGGTTGTCTACCGCCGCGGATTGATGGCCGCTCCCAACGTGCCAACGACCCTGCCATTTGATGATGTAATGCAAGTCCAACCGCTGCGGTTTCAATTCTTGTTCCTCGTTTAGCTTTGACGATGGAACAGATCGTGGCAATCCACTAGATCTGCAATGCCAAGCATTTGCCGCTCGCCTCTACGGTACCATGGGAAGTCAACGGAATAATCTTCAGGACAAAGTAGGTGGACCGCATTCCACAATGCGCGACGATGGGAGCGTCCGCCACGGTGCTGGCAACGGGCGAAGATTTCGCGAATGCGGAGGGTTGCCTGTTGTGTTTCTTCTGCCAAGGCAGCGTCCTCAAGTTCATGCAACTTGCTGCGCGGGAAATTTGTTCGGCGCAGTTCCCCGACTGCAGTACGCAGCGAATTCAGCTGCTCTACCGTGAGAGGCCGCAGCGTTCGCGGTGTCGCGGTTGCATCGCCACACCTCGTCTGCGGAACCCGTTCTTCGGGAATGGCGCCGGATCCTGCCATAACGTGAAAATCCACTCGGGCGATGTCGTCCGTGTCATATGCCGCATCAGCATCCCCGACGTCGATGGACCGCTTTGCATTGCGAAGCAATTGCTCTGCCAAGTCCAACATGAGATAGAAAGGATGGGTGCTCGGGGCAATCGCAACGCCGCAGGAAATCGTGAATCCGCGATCTCCGATCTGCTCTCGGAAGAACTGTCGTGCAAGATCATCGCGCAATGACGCAATCCTCTCTCGAGTCAGCCGTTCGAATTCGTTGCAGACATGTAACGCAAAGTCGAGAGCACGATCTGCTGGCAGGGCTACAAGCAAATCGTCGCCGCCGAGGAGCAGAATGTCGGCCGGCAATGTGTGGGTCGCGGAGGTCGAAGAATTAAAATCTTGATCGGCTCGGTCTCGCACTTGCTCAATCTCGCTACCCGTGACCTCTGCAAGTCCGGAATAACACGCTGTGCGGATGCTTTGATCGATGATCGAACTGAAGTAGCGACAGGTTTCCAAACGGTCCAACGCCTGAACAGTTTTGCCCATCGCGTTGCCGTCGGCGTATACGACGCCCAAGTATCCATGTTTAGATGAGCGTTTGCCGATCTCAGCGATCTCCTTGCACCGCAAGGCGCTCCAATTCGCTTCAGCGGGCCAAATCCCAGCTTCACTGAGATAATGCATCCATCCGCACCAAAGATCTCCGGCTCGTGCTTCAAGCCCCGCTTGCCTCTTCCGGCGGCTTGACTTGGACAATGGGCCGGTGTCCTCGGCGCTCCAACTTGATCGATGCGTCGCTGGCAGGTGCGAGGCGGAGAAGCATTCCTGCACCATTGGCAGGGTGGGCACGCTGTAACGGAATCCTCCGAATTCTCGTTGGCAACGCAACCGGTAATAGGCTAGACGCACTGCTTGGCGGTAGGCATTGGCGCTTTGAAGCGGCGCGAAACCATAGGCTGCCCGCACTTCGCCAGCGGTCTGATCACGCAGATAGCGAACCAAATTACGACAAGCCGCATCAACGGCGGATTTGTCGGTCGTTTGCGCCACAAATTGCGCGGCACCGCCGTTGGCATAAACCTGTTCTATTACGGACCCGTTGAGGCGCTCGCACAGGATACGCTTCATCCCGGATCGGTTTAATTGATCCAGCAACGCGCTCGCGCCCCGCACCTCATTCAGCGGATCCGTTCCAAATACATAACTCTTGATCGAAGGTATTTCGATTTGAATGAGGAATGAGTGATTGCTCATGGTGCTGCCATAGTAGCCTACAAACCCCTACAAACCCAACAATGGTCCGTCAAGATTCACAATCGTTGCGAGTGCATCCCATTTGGCGTGAAACATCTCTACGCTCGGGCACACTTCGCCCGATCCTCGGCTGTGCCGGGGTTGAACGGCGTCTGCGGACCTTCGCTCTCCGGTGTCGGAATGGTATTTACGGGCGGCCCCCGTTGTGGCCCGCTGGCGATCCCATTGCGGAGGGCGCGGCTTGCGTCAGACCGGCTGTGTCGTCGCCTGTCCGGCAGCCGGATGCTCGTTGCCGTGGTCCTTCATCTGTTGTGCGCCGATAAGTCCGCAGGTACGGTCAGGCATGTCAAATGCCGGATTCGCTGCCCGCCGTGGGGGAATGGACGACAGTCATGGTGTTCAGCTCTGCTTCGTCGATCATCATTCCGCTTGCTCCTGTCTTCAGGGGCTAAAGGTGGAAGCGGGGGACACGCCGGAATGCCGCCACGCGGCCGGCGAGCGGGCGCGGGTCGATTTGACGTGCGTCCACGGCTCTGCGGCTGGGTAAAAACGGGGCTCGATGCCGCCGTGTCCGGGACAGTTTGGCATGAAACAGATCATGTTTCAAATGTTCTGCAAAAATCTTTCACTGAGGTTCGATCATGATATGTCCATTGGTTTCGGAATCAACCATCCCTTGCAGGAAATGACGGCACCATGACCGGGATGCATAGTAGATCGAAGTTGGCTGAGTTCAAGGCTGAGCTTGATGCCGGCGGCCGCCGCCGGGCGCTCCGATGCGTCATGCATCAAGCCGCGCTTGTCGCCTCGATCCGCAACAAGAACTTGAAGCTGTTCGCCGATCGGCTGCGGAAGGAGGGGAAGCCGCACAAGGTCGTCGTCACGGCCGTCGCCCGCAAGTTCGTGGTGATCGCCAACGCCTTGTGCAAATCCCGCCAGCCTTGGGCGGCGCAATCCGGATGACGGGTCGTGGCCCGAGCGCCGAGGCCGGATGAGGCTGTGGGAATGTGGTCAATCCTGGCCCCGAACATCAAACCAAGAAATGGCGCAAAAAGGGATCTTTCACAGGCTTTCCGCGCCGCCGCGAACGAAAAACGGGCGAACGACCCGAAAAGACAAAAATCCGGAACGATGTCCGAGTTCATCATCGGAAGCGGACGAATCGGACCCGGCGCAGCCCCTAAGAGCTTGAACGAAAATTCAGCAGCTTTGCCTAGATATTGAGTGGCCTCGCCAAGATGTGGTATCTTTTGTCAACTTTGAACCCGACAAAAGGATGCCGGACATGCCCTGGAACGAGACCACCAAGACCGAGTATACACGCCCTCGGGATCGGTTTGAAAGCGATTTGACGGACGAGGAATGGAATTTGGTCGAACCGTGTCTTCCGCCTCCGGCCAAGAGAGGACGCCCCCGCAAGACAGACCTTCGGGAGGTGTTCAATGCGATCCAGTTTGTGCTCGCCACCGGAGGCCAGTGGCGGGCACTTCCTCATTGTTTTCCGCCAGCTGCGACGGTGCAGTACTATTTCTACGCGTGGAGCCGCAACGGGGTCATCGACCGGATGACGGACAAGCTTCGCAGCCTCGGGCGCGCTCTGGCGGGACGCTCGGAGACCCCGACGGCGGCGGCGATCGACACCCAATCGGTGAAGACGACGGAGAGCGGCGGGCCTTCGGGCTACGACGCGGGCAAGAAAGTCAAGGGGCGCAAGCGACACCTCGTCGTCGACGCCGAAGGGTTCCCGCTCGGGCTCGCCGTCCACGCGGCTTCGGTGCAGGATCGGGACGGAGCTCCGGCGGTGATCCTCGGAGTGCTGGAGAAGGCGCCGCACATCAAGAAAATCTGGGCGGACGGCGGATATCAAGGAAAGAAGCTGGCGTCCGCGCTCAAGAAGCTCGGCATCGGATCCGATCTTGAGATCATCAAAAAACCCAAGGATGTCAAAGGCTTCACGGTTCTCTACCGCCGCTGGGTCGTGGAGCGGACCTTCGCCTGGATGTCGCGCTGCCGGCGTCTGGCGAAGGACTACGAGCGGAGCTTGGAGAGCTCTCTGGCGTGGGCGCAACTGGCCGCGTGCCGCTTCATGATGCGCCGGATCGCAAGGGCCACAACATGCTGATAATAAGTAATAAAATGGGATTCATGAATTTCCGTTCATACTCTAAGAGGCAAAACCCGCATGAACCCTCAATGACCCGATCCGGCCGCGATTCCACCCGAATTTTAACCTCCGCGAGATACAGTTGCTCAACGACCCGATCCCGTCGCAATTCCACCCGGATTTCGACGACCTCGAGATACAGTTGCTCTCAGAGCACTTGATGGACCGAGGTAGGACTCCACGAATCGCGTTCCTGCCAAGGGAAACTTGCCTTTCTGCGCTGTGAAGTTCAGTGTAAGAGCGAAGGCGTTGGAGTTTGTCTGGATAATTGTTTCTGATTGATCGAAATTATTGTATCAGGCTTGGATCAGATAGATAGAGTAGAACGATTTTGCCGGATACGGAGTTATCAGGTTTCTTCGTGCTTTGCCAAAATGATTGGCGCACCCTCGAGTATTGCGCGCAGACGCTTTGCATGCGTGCCTTCGAGACATCAGTTTATTCAAGTTGCGAGCGGAGCAAACAGTCGTCAATTTCCACCACGCTTACTCGATCTAGGGCATTAGGAACTCTCGTAAGTTTGGCACGTGCATAAACCGGCCGAACACCTGATCCCCGCTACTTTAAGCAAGAGATCAAGGTTAAGACAGAGGGCGGACCAGTGCTGGGAGCCCCGCTTGTGAATCCTGTGCTGAGAGATATCTTTCGCGGACCACTTTCGGAACTGTACGAACAACGGCTAGGAAAGCCTTGCGGCGGTTCGCGTTAGACACCACGCATCGTGCGCAACTTAGACGCCAGGCTTTCGAACGGAAAAGGGCCCAAACCGATAGCTCGAACGCCGGAATATCGCCGAAGCTAATCAGTAAACTGGTGAAGTCCGTACCGGAGTTTAGAATCACGATCATTCCACCTTAAGACATTAGTGATACCAATAAGCAACTAAGGACAGTAAAGTTGGCGAAGCCGCATGCCCTGATCATTGCAAATGGGTAAGGAATATGCCAAGCCCTAGGGCTTCCTGTAAATAACCTACATGTTCTTAACGATGGAGTCATTCCAACAACGATTACCCGGTTTTCTTCCGCCGCCATCCGGCGATTATCCGTTGATTCCGGTTCGAATGGTAACCAAATATTTTTACTGTTCGCGATTAGCATATCTAATTTGGGTGCAACGCGAGTGGTCTCAGACATTAAATACAATCGAAGACAAAGGAATCTGCGAACGTGCAGACAAAAAAAATGAATTCCTATCAGCACTAGATTTCGATTCCTTGGCAACTGAAGAATCAATCTATAAATCAGTTACACTTTCCTCAAAAAAACTAGGAATCGTAGATAAAATCAACTTTGTCGAAACAAGAAACAAAATAGTAGCGCCAGTCGATTATAAACACGGTAAGCGTCCGGATGTTCCCCAGGGCACTTACTTGCCGGAACGAGTTCAAATTTGTGCACAAGGTATGCTTTTAGAAGAGCACGGTTACTCCGTAGAAGACGGGTATATATACTTCTCTGGAAGTCGTGAACGGGTTAAAATATCGTTTGACGACACTCTTCGACTGGAAACTGAAACTGCCATAAGTGAACTAAGACTCATTGTGATGCAGGGAATATTGCCGCCGCCACTTCGAGACAGTCCCAAATGTCCTCAATGTGCATTAGTTACAGTTTGCTTACCAGATGAAGTAAACGCTTTAAGGGGATCGCAGTTAGCACCAAGGCCCATTGCAGTACCACGAGATGATGCACTTCCTCTGGTTATACAGTCCCAGGGGGCAAGGATTACCAAGGCAGGTGAAACGTTAGTTGTCACCGATGGAAAAGGATCGGAGAAATGCATTAGACTTATAGATATTTCTGACGTTGCACTGTTCGGCAATGTATCGATTTCACCACAAGCGTTTGCTGCATTGTTTGATCGCGAAATACCTGTGAGTTTTCATAGTGTAGGTGGATGGTTTAGAGGAATTGCTCAAGGAATAGGGCATAAAAATGCAGAGATTCGAACTGCACAATATCGTGCTAGTTTCAACGAAGTTATTAAATTGACGTTTTCTAAGGAACTAATGGCTGCAAAGATTTTTAATCAACGAACAATGATACGACGCAACTTTAAAGGCAATAAATCAACTCGTAATCAGGTTTTAGACGAGTTGAATAAATTAAAGAAACAGACAAGCAAAGCGTCCACTATATCGGCTTTGATGGGAATTGAAGGGAAGGCTGCCTCATTTTACTTTAGTTCATTTTCACAAATGCTAGATTCACCAAAGAAGCAAGACACGTTGTTGGATCGATCTAGCGAAGAAACCTTTAAATTTACGAATCGAAATCGTCGCCCTCCAAAGGATCCAGTAAACGCTATGCTGTCCTTTGGATATGCAGTTCTGACTCGACAACTGAGCACTACATTGGCGGCTATAGGGCTGGATCCGTTTCGAGGCCTCTTTCACGCGTCTCGGTATGGGCGTCCGTCGCTTGCGCTTGATATGATGGAGCCCTTTAGGCCAATAATAGTAGATTCAATTATTTTACGTGCCGTAAATACGGGTGAAATTTCGCCGAAAGATTTTACGCGCGGAGAAATTGGGGTCGCACTCACACAAAATGGGCGAAGAAAGTTTCTCAATGGGTATGAGCGTCGAATGTCAGATATTGTCACACATCCGATTTTTGGATACAGACTAAGCCTTAGAAGAATGCTAATAGTTCAAGCAAGGCTCTTTAGCAGATATTTGCTTGATGAAATTCCAAGCTATCCGCATTATTGTCCACGTTAGTAGACAATTTAATATGAGTGACCATTTATACCTTGTTGCTTACGATATATCGGATTCTAAGCGCTGGCGTAAAATATTTAAAATATTACATGGGTTCGGTGAAAGTTTGCAGCTTTCTATTTTTCAATGTCAGTTGTCAAGATCCCGGAGAGTAGAATTGGAGTTGCGACTACGCGAAATTATTAAGGAAGGAGATGATCATTTGATAATTATTGATATTGGACTGGCTAACAAGGCAAATTTGCGAATTACGAGTATTGGAAAAACGTTTAATCAGATCGAACGAAAACCGGTTGTAATCTAGTGGCTTGTTCAACTCATTGGACTCCTTTACAAGGCTTGCCGGAACGGCGCGGCTACAGCGCGGGCAGACGAGAGGCGGGACGATGCGGACGGGAGTGGATTTCGAGGTTTCGGACGAGCAGCGCGGGCGGCTCGAGAAGATTGCGACCAGCGGCAACAGCCGGACGAAGCACGCGCGCCGGGCGCGGATCATCCTTCCGGCGGACGACGGCTTGGGAACGATGGCGGTCGCGGAGGGCGCCGGCGCGTCGAAGCCGACGGATCCGGCGCTGGCAGAGGCGGTTCATGGAGGAGGGGGTCGAGGGCCTTCTTCGCGACAAGACGCGCAAGTCGGGGACGCCGCCGGTGCCCGAGGAGAAGGTCCGCAAGCTTTTGGAGCTTGCGCCGCGCCGTCCGCCGAACGGGGAGACGCACTGGACGGTTCGCGCCTTGGCGAAGGAGGTCGGCGTCTCGCCGGCGACGGCGCACCGCCTCCTTGTCCGCCACCGTCTCGCGCCGCACAAGGTGCGGCAGTTCAAGGTGTCGACCGATCCGAAGTTCGCGGAGAAGACCCGCGAAGTCATCGGGTCGTACATGAACCCGCCGGACCGGGCGGTGGTTCTCTCGATCGACGAGAAGACGCGGATCCAGGCGCTCGGGCGGACGCGGAAGGCGCTGCCGATGAAGCCGGGACGGCCCGCCACGATGACGCACGAGGACAAGCGGAACGGCACCACGACGCTGTTCGCCGCGACGGACATTCTGGACGGGACGGTCATCGGCCGCCACTCCGAGCGCCACCGGCGCCAGGAGTTCATCGCGTTCCTCGAGCAGGTCGACAAGGCGGTGCCCGCAGGTCGGAAGATCCGCGCCATCGTGGACAACTACTCCGCCCACAAGCACTCGGCCGTCGCGGACTGGCTGGCGGACCATCCCCGCTGGACCCTCCACTTCACGCCGACCTCCTGCTCCTGGATGAACGCGGTCGAGGGCTTCTTCGGGAAGCTGGCCAACCGCCGTCTCCGGCGCGGCGTCCACGATTCCCTCGAGGATCTCAAGGCGGCGGTCGACGGCTTCATCGAGCTTCACAACGGGAAGGAGGCGAAGCCGTTCAAATGGACGGCGGATCCGGGGCGGCTCGTCGCCGCCCGCCAAAGAGGGTTTCAAATGACTCGAACAAGCCACTAGTATGCCTGATTTCACCTAGGAGCGTGTCCGAGAAATAGCCGCCGCTGAATTTGACGGAAATTTTCGGTACAGCATCTAGGAAATGGTGGTCATTGTATCTATATGTTGCGCTACATAACATCAATGAATCTGTGTATATTGGCGACGTTACGAATACTCGGACACGCTCCTAGTGTTGAGATTTCGCTTTGCCGGTTGGGAAGCAGGTTCCCTAAGTCGTAAGTAAAGGGTTGACAAACTGCATCAACCAAAAGGGTGCATCCCATTTATGGGCAGACGGCTCGCACGACAAATCCTCCAATCAAGAAACCCAGCGCTGCGATTGTTTTGGATGCAGCATTTGAAGGCGAGCAGAGCGTTGCTCCGCTTTCGAACAGCGGTGCCTCTCCATCCTCATCCCCAAGAAATGGGATGCACCCCAACCAAAAAACTCAGGCAGCCGGCGCATGATCGTCACGACCGCCAAAGCCAACGACCGCAAATCGATAATTTAGGTGATGGTCGAATACTTTGCCTGCCTGAAAATCGGGACGGGGCTGTTGATTCGCCTTAGCGGCGTTGCAGTACCTGAGTGACTATCATTATTGTGGATATCAGTAACGATATAGAGCCGTTGCGCCAGCGCCTTCGCCTTTAAAATTTGCCGACCGCGTTGGCCAGCATGGCGAGCAGATATTTGTCGTTCATGGAGGCGATCTCCATCCGTCCCTTGAGCGGTGGTCGTCGTCCATGAGGCGCACGATGTCCGGGCCGATGCGCCGGAAGGCGGCGAGGCACTCCGGCCCGTTCAGGGTCCGGTTCCGCATCCGGTCCTCGTCCATGACGACGTCGAGAACCCAGTGGAAGCCGTTCTCGATCGGCCAGTGGCTGCGGACGAGCCCCGGCAGCCGCTCCGGCGAAATCTCCGCGCTCATGATGATGGCGGACGGCCCGCTCGGTCTTCCCCTTCCGCTCTTGGCCCGCCTCGATCCTGCCGATGGCCTTGAGGCCGGGCCAGTCGTGGTGGTCCTGCAGCCAGCCGATTTCGTGCGAGACCGCCGCGATGCGCGTCTCGATCCGCCCGTGCCCGCCGCCGACATGCCGGTATTCAAGCATTTCCTTCTTCACCTCGGGATCGGAGAACCAGACCTGCACGTCCTCGTGCAGCGTCTTCTGGTTGCGCTTAACCGGAAGGACGTTGTCGCTGCCCTTCTCCACGATCAGCGCCGACACCTCGCGCCAGGTGTGCATCGCGTCGGCCGTCACTGTCCGCCCGATCAGATCCAGCATCTCCAGAAGGTCGGGGATCGCCGCTGTCTCGTTCGACTTCCCGTCGACCTTCATCTGGTGTCACTACTAAGTTAAAACTCCCCAAAAGCGCTAAAGTAAAATTCCCCAGTCAGGGGGCTGCGAATTCGTTCCGGGGGGCATGCCCCCCGGAACGAAAGCAGTCCAAAATCCCATCCGATTTTTTGCCGAAGGAGGCTCGGGTCGGGTGATCAAACTGGAGAAGATTGTCATGTTGCAAGAACTGAAACGGGAAGGCCTTTCGATCAGCGCGATCGCGCGGCGGACGGGCCTGGACCGGAAGACGGTCCGCAAACTGCTGGACCGGGGTCTCGCGGCTCCGGCCTATTCGCCGCGGAAGCCTCGGCCCCGGCTCCTGGAGCCGTACGAGGGCTATCTCGCGGAAAAGATCGGGAACTGCCCGGATCTGTCCGGACGCCGTCTGTTCCGGCAAATCCGGGAGCGCGGCTACGAAGGCGGCTATGCCGCGGTGACCGCCTATCTCCGCGCGCTCCGGCCGGACGAGGCGCCAGGGTTCGAGCGCCGCTTCGAGACCAAGCCCGGCGAGCAGGCCCAGGTCGACTTCGCCGAATTCAAAACCGAATACGCCGACGAGCCCGGCGTCGTCCGGAAAGTCCACCTGTTCTCGTTCGTCCTCGGATGCAGCCGGTGGCTGTGGGGACGGTTCTGCGCCGACCAGACGCTCGAAACGGTGCTGAGATGCCATGTGTCGGCGTTCGACGCCTGCGGAGGGGCGCCGCGCGAAGTGCTCTACGATCGGATGAAGACCGCCGTCCTCGGCGAGGATGCCGACCGGTCCGTGATCTACAACCCGTCGCTGGTCGCCTTGCTCGACCATTACGGATCGGCGCCGAGGGCCTGCAAAGCCTATCGGGCGAAAACCAAGGGCAAGGTCGAGCGCCCGTTCCGATACATCCGGCAGGACTTCTTCCTCGACCGGACCTTCCGCAGCCTTGACGATCTCAACGCGCAATTCGACAAATGGCGTCGCGAGATCGCCAATCCGCGCGTCCACGCCACCACCGGCCGGATCGTCGACGAAGCGCTGGCCGAAGAGCGACCCGCTTTGATCCCGCTTCCCGCGCATCCCTACGACGCGGTCCTGACAGTCGAGCGGCGCGTCAGCCGCGACGGAATGGTCTCGGTCGGCGGAAACCTCTATTCGGTGCCCGACGCCGCACGAAAGCGCGTGCTGGAGGTGCAGCGGCATCCCGCCGAAGTGCGGATCTTCGAGGATAGGACGCTGATCGCGCGGCATCCGATCCTTGAAGGCCGGAACCGCCGCAGGGTCGATCCCGGCCACCGCAGGCCGCCTCCGCCGCGTCCGGATCCGACCCAGCTCGAGGACGCGCCGAAACGGTCCCTGGCCTTCTACGACGCCGTCGGACGCCGCCTCGAGCGGCAGGGAGTGCGCCAATGACCGAACTCGTCGACCGCATCAGCGCCGCCCTGGTCGGACTGAAAATGCCCCGGGCGCTCGAAGCGCTTAGCCCCACGCTGCGGCGCCTCGAGCAGGGCGAGCTCACGGCCGTCGAAGCCATCGACGCCCTCCTCAGCGAAGAATACGCCCTGCGCGAAACAAGACGAATCGACATCGCATTGCGAACCGCGAAACTCCTCCCCGCCAAAACGGTCGAAAGCTTCGACTTCGCATTCCAGCCCTCGCTCGACCGGGAGAGAATCGCCGCGCTGGCCCAGCTCGACTTCATCCGGAGACGCGAAACCGTCCACTTCCTCGGACCGCCCGGAACCGGAAAAAGCCACCTCGCGACCGCACTCGGCGTCGCCGCCGTCAAAGCCGGAAAGAGCGTCTACAAAACGACGCTCGCGGAACTCACCGAAAACCTCGCGAAAGCCGAACGGCAAGGCCAGCTCGCCGAAAAAATCCGCTTCTTCGCGCGGGCCGCGCTGCTCATCGTCGACGAAATCGGATACCTGCCCATCACGCAGGGCGGCGCAAGCCTGTTCTTCCAAATCGTAAATGCCAGATACGAAAAAGGCGCGATGATCCTCACCTCGAACAGAAGCTTCGCCGAATGGGGCGACATCTTCGGCGACCCCGTCGTCGCGACGGCCCTCCTCGACCGGCTCCTCCACCACGCCGTCGTCGTCCGAATCGAAGGCGCAAGCTACCGGCTCAGAAAACACGCCGACCTCATTCCCGAACACGTCCGAACGAATGCGCCAATCACCCCGCCGCCGCCCCCGAAAAAACGAGGGCGGCCCAAAAAGGAGACGCGAACCGACGACTGAGCTGGCTCGCCGCCAAAACACCAAAAACTGGGGAATTTTACTTTAGCACTTCTGGGGAATTTTACTTTAGCATTGACAATCTGGCCGAGAACGAGGCCGGACCCGGGCTCGACCGCCTGCACCAGATGCAGAGCGGACCGCTTCAAGGCGTCCAGAATCGTACCCCTGAGCACCTTGCCGTCGATCGCCACCTGGTCGCTCGGAAGTGCCGCGAAAAGCGCGTTCGCGAACTTAGTCATGGCGGCCGCCAACTGCTTCGGATTGAGAGCGTCGGACAGGTCGGAGAACGCGTCGTGGCACTCCGGCCCGCCCTTGAGTTCCATGAATTCCCTCAAAAACTCTTGTTTGCACTCCGTATAGCGCGCGAATCCGGCGCACGACGAGCTGCCCGACAGCGTCGCCAGAAGGGCGACCGCCAGCATCTCGATCAAGCCGTGCTTCGTGGCGTTGCTCTTGCGGGGATCGTCAACCCCTAGGAAAATAGCGCGGAATCCTTCCATGTCCTGCCTCCCAATACTGCTCTTGGTTGTTGTTTTGACCGAAGAATGCCAGCAGGCGGCGGACATGAAAAACGGAAATTTTTGGGGCTTATATACTTAACTACACAAAAAAACGCCTGCGATAGCTTGATTGGACGAACGCACCCATGCCGACACGAGCGCAACCCGCTGTTGCAATAGGAACAGAATTCCCGAGTACAGCTGTATCAGGAACTCCGTTTTGCTTTGAGCCTGACTAGCTTCTGAAATCGGAACGATATTCTCATTAGTTGTGTAGTTAGTGTCTGGCAGAAAAGGCGCCAGTTTTCACGGACGACCGGCTTGCCGGGAGGCTTCCGAAGCGCTTTTTCGCGGAGGAGCAAGGCCGGTTCGGCGCCGGGGCCAAAATTTCCGCGTTCTCCTCGGTTTTTCGTGCCGTCGGCGCAGGCTCCGCCGTCGGCCGCCTTCCGGCCGTCCGGTTTCCGGGGGAAGCGCCGCTCAGGCGGCGCGCTGTCGTCGGATTGGCTGCAGCCGTTGCTCGCATTCCCGCCGCATCCGCCTGCGTTCCATCTGCGCCCGCCTGCGCTCTTCCCGCCCCCGTTCGCGTTCCAGCTGCATTCGCTTGCGTTGCAGCTGCATCCGCTTGCGCTCGCGCTCGCGCTCGCGCAGGATCTGCCCGGTCCGGTGGACGTTGAAGGCGAGGACGGAGAGGCCGACCGCCCGCTCGAATCCGTCCGGGCCGCGCAGCCGGACCCGGTCCAGACCGCGGTGCTCCAGGCTGTTGATCGCCGACTCCACTCCCGAATGCTTGCGCCGCGCCGCCGCGAAGGCCGGCTCCGCCTCGCGCTCGCGCTCGGCGGCCGACAGCTTGCCCTTCTTCGGCAAGGCGTTCAGATCCAGCAGCTTGTCCAGCTCTTCGCGGTTCGACGGGCTGTGGAAGCCCCGGTCGAAGCTGCATCCCCGCAGGCCGGGGAACGCCTCCCGGCAGCGCCTGATCAGCGGAACCGCAACGTCGGCGTCGCCGCCCGTCCACAGGATCTCGTGGCCGAGCAGGAACCCGTTCCCGTCCTCGACGACGCAGACCGGAACGCCGAACTCGACCGTCTTGCCGGCCTTGCCCTTGGAGATCCACCGGGTGTGGCCCTCGAAGATCGAGAACAGCTTCTCCCCCTGCGGAATCTTCTCCCCCCGCAGCACGCGGCGCTCGATCTGGTCCGCGAACCGGCGCACATGGGCGACGAGCCGGCCGATCTCGTCCAGAACCGCCTCGGGGCAGCCCGCGCGCTTCAGCGCCGCCAGAGAGCCCGCCGCCTTGGCGGCCAGCTTCAAGGACGCCGCCAGATAGGACCGAACCGCGCCCGGACGGGAGCGCTGCAGCGACGCCGTCCGCACGGCGTCGGACAGAGATCCGACCGCGCGTTCCCAATGCCGCCGCTGGCGCCATCCGGCGACGCCGAACGCCGCGCAGGCCCGCGACGCCTCCCGGATCAGGCAGCGGACCGAATCCCGAAGCAGGCCGACGTCGGTCGGATAGCGCACGTCCGTCTCCGCCACGAACGAGTCGCAGCGACCGACCAGCGCCGCGCCAGGCTCCAGTCCCAAGATCTCCTGCCCGGCCGCCGCGACAAGATTGTTCACCTTGCGCAGAAGCTCCGGCGTCAGCAGCGCCACATTGTCCCGGATGGTCTGAAGCTTGTAGCGGCAGGGATCGAACCAGACGTCGTGGCCCAGAAACGCCTGGACGTCCGCATGCCGGTTCACGATCTCCCGCAGCCGGTCGAAGTCGCACCGAAGCCCCTGCTTCAGAAGGCCCATCACCAGAATCCGCCACAGATCCATCCCCGGGCGGCCCGTGTCCCGGCGACGGCCCGGAAGGATGTGCGCCTCCAGAAGGCGGAACAGCGCCGTCCGCGTCGCCTCGTCCTCGTAGATCGCTTGAATCCCGATCAGGAGCGCCGGGATGTCGTCCCGAGACTCCGCGTCCAGCTCGATCGCGCCGATGTCGACCGAACCCAGCCAGAATTGCTCCGCGATGACTTTCCGCATGTCGAACTCCTCCGAAGATTCCAAAACAATGCCGAATCCGAGGGAATCCTACCGCAAAACGGGAATCTTCGCAAGCAAAAACGCAATTTAAAGACGAAAAATCAATGCGTTGCAGTTTTCTGCCAGACACTAGTTAAGTATATAAGCCCCAAATTTTTAAGAGCGAAGGCGCTGCGGTTGCGCTGGGTTCTTAATGCCGGAAGCAAGCGCGAAGGTACATCGGCATTAGAACCTGTCTACGCTATATTGTATATCATTTCGGTGACGAGGGCGAAGTTCAGGAAGCTTGGAAACATCGCGTCGAGCTTGCCGAACCGCGTGTAGATGTGCCGGTGGCCTTCGCGTCTCCGGAACGCCGTTCAACCTCGTTCCGTGGCTTGCAGAGATCCGGGTCATAGTTCCGTTCGGCTTTCCGGTTCGCCTTTGGCTGCACGGCTGGCGCTATCCCCATCTCCTCGACAAGGCGGCGGGTCCTCTCGTCGCCTTCGGAGGCGCGGTTCGTCGCCAGAGGCACCCTCGGTGTGAATCGGTATGCAAACATGCCCTTTTGGGGGTATGACCGGCGTTCAAGGCTGACCCCCATTCGATGGAGTGTTCAATTGCTCTTTCGTTTATTCGGAAGAGCGAGGCGGGGAATCCTTGGAGTGGACAAGATCGGGAAGATCGGGCGAACCAATTATCGGGAGGGCTGTTCGATCAAGGGGACCAGCCGGGATTTGGGCGTGTCGCGCTGCGGTCCGGAAGGTTTTGCGTTCGGGTGCGACGGAGTTCGTCTACAAATGCCGGACGCAGCCGCGTTCGATGATCGATCTTGGGCGGTCGGAACTGGAGGGGATGCTGTCAAAGAACGCGTCCCGTCAGAAGCACGAGCGAACGGCCGCTCGAGCACGCTGGTGCGGGACCAGCGGCGGAATTAGGCGCAGACAGAGGACCAGTTGCTGAAGCATTTCGGCGGGGTAGGCTAGTGCAGCCGTTCTCCGTGACGTACGGAAGCGCGTTAATATAAGCGGTGTTCGAAATCCGCACGTTTCCGCACTGAACCGGCAGGCAGGGGTGGATTTTGGCGCGATGTTTTGCCGTGATCTGTTTCATAACTGTGCACCGCTCGATTTTTATTTCTTTACCGACAATCACTTAATCAAGACCCAAGCAAAATTTTTGCGTAGACAGGACCTAATGAGGCCGGCGCAATTAACGCCGGAAAACCTGACACTTGGTACCAGATCGCCACCACCAAAGACACACCTCAATGAGGTCGGGCAATTAACCCAGGAAAACAGTACAAATCGTAGAAGCCACCGGCGAAGAGGTAGCGCTTCAATAAGGCCAGGGCGATTAACCCCGGAAAACACCGAATTTGGAACTGGTACATGAAATGGCCAGACGAGCTTCAATGAGGCCGGCGCAATTAACGCCGGAAAACCGGCCGGTCGATGCCGACGCATTACGTGATCAACCCGTTTCAATGAGGCCGGCGCAATTAACGCCGGAAAACGGCGGAACTTGACGCTGATGGTAATCCGAACATTCCGTTGTTTCAATGAGGTCGGCGCAATTAACGCCGGAAAACCAGTGCTCGCAGAACGACATGGCCCGGATGCTCGGGCGTTTCAATGAGGCCGGTGCAATTAACGCCGGAAAACTTCGATACATCCGAATATCCTCCCGAGTCGGTGAGGGAGTTTCAATGAGGCCGGCGCAATTAACGCCGGAAAACCTTTGCCGCCGTGTTCACCACCACGCAGTTCGATCCGTTGCTTCAATGAGGCCAGGGCGATTAACCCAGGAAAACTACGATCAAGAATCAGCCTTCGACATGGAGGAGATCACGCTTCAGTGAGGCCGGCGCAATTAGCGCCGGAAAACGTATCAATGCATGGAGGATACTCTCCGCGATCTTCTCAAGCTTCAATGAGGCCGGCGCAAAAAGTGCCGGAAAACTTCACGACCACCCAGTACGACCCGTTCAACATGCGAGAGCTTCAATGAGGCCGGGGCGATTAACCCCGGGAAACTGTACCACCGGGCCAACGAAGTGGTCGGTCTCGCCAAGCTTCGATGAGGCCGACGCAATGAACGCCGGAAAACCTGACATCTGGTACCAGATCGCCACCACCAAAGACACGCTTCAATGAGGTCTGGACAATTGACGCCGGAAAACCATCAAAACAAACAAAGAAGTTGGCAAACCTATGGGACGCTTCAATGAGGCCGGCGCAATGAACGCTGGAAAACTCTCGTGATGCCAGATGGCGTCCGCAAGGAGGTCGAGCTTCAATGAGGCCGGCGCAATTGACGCCGGAAAACTTCCGGGTGCATGTTCCGGAATTGAAAGGTTATATCACACTTCAATGAGGCCGGCGCAATTAACGCCGGAAAACTCACCAATTACGCATTCGTTGGGTTCCGCACCGGCGGGCTTCAATGAGGCCGGCGCAATTAACGCCGGAAAACCGGTTTCAAAATCATCCGGCCACCCAAGGCGTTCGGATAATGCTTCAATGAGGCCGGCGCAATTAACGCCGGAAAACATGCAGGAGACGGGGCTGGGATACCAGCGGCTGCGCAAACTTCAATGAGGCCGGCGCAATTAACGCCGGAAAACGACTATCATACGTGGCACTTCCGCCAGAATGGCTTACTTCAACGAGGCCGGCGCAATTAACGCCGGAAAACGTGACCACAGTCATCGCGTATCTGCCCACGGCGATGCTTCAATGAGGCCGGCGCAATTAACGCCGGAAAACCTCCTTTATCGGTCATTGTCATTATTCTGACGCCATGGCTTCAATGAGGCCGGCGCAATTAACGCCGGAAAACCTGAAGATCCTTTGTATGCCCCATCCGACGCGCTCACGCTTCAATGAGGCTGGCGCAATTAACGCCGGAAAACTTCGGCAATTTTATTCACAGCGTAATTATTTACAAATTGCTTCAATGAGGCCGGCGCAATTAACGCCGGAAAACTTGCATATGCTACCCAACATAGACGTGTTGGTGGAATAGCTTCAATGAGGCCGGCGCAATTAACGCCGGAAAACGGCAATGGCGAGTCGGAATCTTCGACAAAAAGAGGAAAGCTTCAATGAGGCCGGCGCAATTAACGCCGGAAAACGACTCAATTCCGCGTCCATTTGGCCGATTTGGGCGGGCTTCAATGAGGCCGGCGCAATTAACGCCGGAAAACACGAAGACGGAAACCCGATAATCCGGTTTGTCGAAAAGCTTCAATGAGGCCGGCGCAATTAACGCCGGAAAACCTGAAGGACTGGCGCTACGTCGTCCGCATCGTCAACATGCTTCAATGAGGCCGGCGCAATTAACGCCGGAAAACCGCCCTCTACCAGCTGGTCTTCGACCGGCAGATCGGGGAGCTTCAATGAGGCCGGCGCAATTAACGCCGGAAAACGCGGGCGACGCTTCGATCTCATCCGGACGCGTCGGGACAGCTTCAATGAGGCCGGCGCAATTAACGCCGGAAAACCTTGACCCCAAGGCTCGTTCATGGCGATTTTACGCTTCGTTTCAATGAGGCCGGCGCAATTAACGCCGGAAACCTTCACGAATTTCGCATTTATCGGATTCCGCGTTGGCGTTTCAATGAGGCCGGCGCAATTAACGCCGGAAACCAGGGTATGTCAATGATTTCAAATTGACCGATTCGCAGAAGTTTCAATGAGGCCGGCGCAATTAACGCCGGAAACCCTTACTGACGCGCAAAAGAATTCACTGCTTGACCGGGTTTCAATGAGGCCGGCGCAATTAACGCCGGAAACCGTCTTGGTTTTCAGTCGGCTACGAAGTGGCTGGCGACGTTTCAATGAGGCCGGCGCAATTAACGCCGGAAACCAAGACAGCTGCTTCGAGTTTCAAATCGAGGGAGCGTGTTTCAATGAGGCCGGCGCAATTAACGCCGGAAACCGCCACTGCCTATATCACATTGAGAAAAAAGGCAAATCTTGGGTGAATTCGAGCAACACCCGAGATTTAATGAGTTGCATGTGAGCAACATCAATTTCATGTAGATTCACGATGTAAATTTGCAATTCTTCCAACGCGATACCGTATTTCGAGCAGGAGAGCAACGCTAGTCGTCACTGCGCTCCTCGAATGTGGTCGGCAGTCAGAAAGCTCTCCCGCAGTGTGTTGGATGCACAATCGAATGGCAACCTAAAATTTGTATACGAAGTTCGGCAGATGTCTTTGACATGCTGCCTTGAAATGTCTGCAATTCAAGGCAGGTCTGCTCTTCATCCGAGCATAGAAGATGGAGAGTAGTCGTTTGGGCGAGGAGCGGTTCTTTGAAATCCTGAATGAGGGTCAGTCGGCCATTTGGTTTCTGTGCGGTCTGAGCAGATCATTCCTTCACGGTAAGATGGAATGAAGTTATAAGTAAGTCTATGCGCCCTCCGTCAGCTAAGGCTGAGGAGGGCGCATCGGATTTCAATTGGATGCTCGGAACACTTCGTGCCGCCGTTCGAATTCTCCCGCGACTAAGCGATCTCTCCCGGCCTCAACAGCAACTTCAAGTTGGTCGGAATGGCTTATTGCTTTAAGTCCGCAGCCACAAGATGTTGATTCTCGCCGGAGCAGGACTTTCGGCTCGAAAATTCGGTCGGAATTGACCGGAATTCAACCGTTTCTCCCAGATTTCGGCGCAAATTAGAAAGATCCTCTGCCCGCGTCAAGACGCAACCGCATCAATCGGTGAACTCAGACGGCACCGAACGCACAAAATGTAGACTCTGCGGACTTAAGTAAACAAGCCATTGGTCGGAATTTTCAGAAACCCGCCGTCATCCCCAATATCGCCATTGCTTTGGACCTATCTGTTCGGCACCAGCGTCAACGCCAGGTCGGGAATGAGAGATATCAGAATCCATGCGCTGATCAGCGCCACAAGGTAAGGCACCGTGTAGCGCAGCAATCGGAAATAAGGCACTCCCGTCACCCCGGAGGCGACATAGAGGTTCAGACCGTAAGGCGGCGTGATGAATCCGATGGATGCGCCGACCAGGAAGATCACCGAGAAATGAATCGGATCCACCCCGACGGACGCCGCGATCGGCGCCAGAATCGGTGCCAGGATGATTGTCACCGGCAGGCTTTCCAGAATCATGCCGGAGAAGAACACGATAACCATCGAAGTGAAGAGCACCGCATGATAACCGCCCATGGAAGTCACGAATCCGCCGATGACCTCCTGCGCTCCGAGCAAGGACAGGATCTGCTGCATGACTACGGAGATGGCGATGAGCGGCGCAAGGATGCCGTTGATCTGCGCCGACCTCACCACGATGGACGGGACCTCGGTTATTTTGAAGCCTTCGACCACGAACATCTCGGAGAAGTGTTTTTCTGTTACGTGGCGGTCGCCTTGCCGAGCCATGATTTTGTTCAGCGGATAGCAGATAAGACCGGCTATCACGCAAAAGCCCACGGTTACGCCCGCCGCTTCGGTCGGAGAGAACTTGCCCGTGTAGATTCCCCAGAGCACCAGCCCGATTGCGAAAAAGCCCAGCCATGCTCCGAAGGCGGTTTTCAGCACCCGGTTCAGATTCAGCTGGATCAGATGCCCCCAGCCATTGATCCGGCAGACGATCCAGCAGGCGACCTGCATGCCGACCACCATCAATGCGCCTGGAAGAATGCCTGCTAGGAACAGATCCGAGATCGGCAGGTTCATGAGGAACCCGTAGACGATGAAGATGATCGAGGGAGGGATGATGATTCCCACGGTTCCGCCGGCCGCTGCGGTGGCGGCCGAGAACCGCTCGTCGTAACCGCCCTTGACCATTTCAGGATGCAGCATCGAGCCGATAGTGGCCGTCGTCGCCGAGTTCGAACCTGAAATCGCGGCGAACAGGCCGCAGGCTCCCAGCGAAGCCATCGCCAAGCCGCCTCGGACCCAGCCGAGGCAGGCGTAGGCGAAATCCGACAGCCTTCGGGCGATGCCCGAGCGGTTGATCAAATCGCCGGTCAGGATGAATAACGGCATGGCTAGCAGGGCGAAGCCTTTGTTGAATACATTTAGAAGCTCAGCTCCCAAATTGTCCAAGGTCAAGCCTAGAACGAATGAGCACCCGATCACCCAATAGGCGATTATCACAAGCACCGGCACTCCCAGCATGAACAGGAAAGTCACGGCGAGGGAGATTATCGTGATCCAAGTCGCATCGGTCATCATACGTCTCCTCCGATGACGGCTTGCTCAATGAGAGGCTCGCCATTCAGCCAGTTGCGAATATCGTCCCACAAGTTTTCAATGACCCGCGCGCTCATCAGAAGGAAGGATAGCGGCGCAGTGATCAGGAACCACCACTGCATGACATTGTCGGTGCCTAGAACGACTTGGAAATTGGAGGCTGAAAGCGCCGTGAGGCGCGTGGTCGTGACCAGCACGATCACCGCGAAACCGAACCACAAGACCGCGTCGAGCGCGAGGCAGGCCATTTGTCCGGCGCGGGGCATCATGTTGCGAAATTCGGAAAAGCTCAGATGCGTGCGCAGCCGAACGTTGAAGGCCGCCCCGAACCAAGCCATGATCATGAACAGAAGCGGCGGGATTGTCGTGGACCAAGGCTGCTGGTTCGAGAACACGAACCTGTCGATCACGCCCCAAAAGATGATGAACGCGACGGCCAGGTAGCTCCAGACCATGATGCTGCGCTCGAGATGTCGGTCCAGAAAGGGAACCAGCCGGTAGATGCCCATGACCGCGAGTCCGCCCACAGCTGTGAATGCGGTGCCCAAAACCCAAGCTGCATTTGATTTCAAAGCTTCGCGGATTGTCCAGCTGTCCTGAGAAAAGAACGCCGAAATTATCTCGCCCATATCTGACCACATGGCCGCCTCCCAGATTGTTCGCTGCTGGTTGTTTCCAGTCTTTCCTGCAAGCGCAAGGCCGGCGCATTCCTGCGCCGGCCTTGTAAACTCGGTTGGCCGTCAGGCTTTCCACCAACGACGGGGCTCTACATTTTCCGGCTTCATGTCCGCCGGCACTTGACGGGCGATGTCGTAGATCTCCTGATAGGTGTCGATGCCGTCTGCCCATTTGTTCAGGCGATCGCGCCATTCTTCCCACAGCTGAGGCTGGAATTCGGGCGAACTCATCTCTTCGGCCAATCGAATCTCGCTTTCCGGAAGGAAGGCAGGGCGCACGTTGTTTTCAATGAAAATAGTGCCGGGAAGCTGCGGTTCCGAGAAGCCGACGGTCTTGACCAGAGCCGCTTCGTTCGCAGCCTGCACATGGGTCTGCGCCCAGTAGGCCGATTCCAGCACCGCATCCTGCAGATAGCCCTCGAGACCGTCGAAAACGGATGCGGACATCGAGGTGTGCTCGGTGCCGCAGAAGAATTTCAGGTCTACCGACTGCGATACGACCGGCGACATGTTGGCGTAAGCCACGGCCGAAGCCCAAGTTTCCGCCCCGTCGATCAGGCCTTGCTTGAGACCGTCCAATGTCTCCTCCCATGCAACGGGCACCGGATTCAGGTTCAGCGCATTCATGGCGATTCGGCCCAACTGGGTGCCGGTCACACGGTTTTTTGTTCCAAAAAGCTGCTCCAGCTTGGTAACGGTCGGCCTGTCTTCCCATGCCAGCCCAAGTTGGATGCCGCGCAGTTCGCAATGCGAGAACAAGAATTTCAGCCCGTGGCGCTTTTCCAGCGGGTCGCGCACGATGCGCTGCGAGTCCGGGCTGTAGAGGAAATGGTATTGCGACGCGCGGCCCGGAAACATGAACGCATAGTCCAGCACGTTCAGATAGGGAGCGCCCCCTGCCGAGTTCTGGGTGGAAGCGGCATAGATGTCGACGATCCCCTGTTGAGTTTTTTCAACGCAACTCAACTGGCCGCAGATTTGGTTGTCCCCGATGAACTCGATCAGGATTTCGCCATCGGTGCGCGATTCAAGATCGCGGGCGAATTCCAGTGCGCCTGCGCGCTCGATGAGCAGGTTGCGCGCATTGAATCCAGACGCGCCGAATTTCAACATGTGCTTGGCAGGCTTGGAAAACCGCTTTTCGTAGGTCGATTCGGCCGCCGACGCCAAGTTGGCGAGGCTCACCGCTCCTCCGAAGCTGCCGGCCGCCAACAGGGTCGAACTCATCCCGTATGTTCCTGCCACTCGGAACAAATCCCTCCGCGAAATCTTGCTCAGATTGTCTGAAACTTTCATCATTCTCTCCTTCAATGGGCTTGTTGAGGCCCGTTCCGCGAAAGACACTAGCTTAGCCCTGTCTATCTGCATAGCGTTTTTTTGCCTTGCATAAATCAAACGTGAGTTATCTTCGCGTGCTCTTGGAAGATGCTAACGTTCCCCGCGAGCGCGGATATGAGCCGCATGTGATCGGTTTTTCCGACATGCGCACCCAAGGTTCCCGCAAGCCGGATATGAGTCGCCGCGGCGTTTCGAGTGGGCAAGCGATATCCATCATCACGGAACCGCCCAAACGGGACAGGCAGCCGGAAATATCCCCGCGCAAAATCGGACGGGCGGCCGATCTTTCATGAATGCACGGGATCCATTGCGAATGCCCATGCAAAGCGATGTTGCATCGGATAGTGTACGACTGCTGGAAGGTGGTCGCTTCGCGGGGCTAAGGAATGGCGGATTCAGGCGCGGCATTGGTTACGGGAGGGTCCCGGAGGTTGGGGCGGGAGATCGTTCTGACGCTGGCCCGGCGAGGATTCGACATTGTTGTGCACTGCGGCAAATCGGTTCAAGCCGCCGAGGAGACTGCGCAAGAGGCGAGGCGACTCGGAGTGAAAGCGCTGATTGCGGAAGCCGATTTTCAGGACCCTTGCGCGACCGTCAAACTGGTCGAGCGCGCCCGTGCAATGGTTGGCAAGGAATTGTCCGTTCTCGTGAATAACGCATCCGTCTTCGAGCATGACTCGATTCAATCCGCGACGCTTGAGACTTGGGATGTGAATCTCCGCACCAACCTGCATGCCCCGTTCCTGTTGACCCAGGAATTCGCGAAGCAGGCTCCGAAGGCGCGGACTTCGGAGAACGGCGAAAGTTCGCCGCGCGCCGTGATCGTGAACCTGGTCGACCAGCGCGTCGTCAATCCGACTGCCCAGTTCGTTTCATATTCGATATCCAAGGCTGGTCTATGGGCGTTCACTCAGATAGCTGCGATCGCGCTCGCGCCGGATATCCGCGTGAATGCGATAGGTCCGGGCCCGACCTTGCCGAGCGCGAATCAGACGGGAGAGCACTTTTCCAGGCAACGCAAAGGCACCCTTTTGGAGCGAGGCGCCGATCTTGAAGACATCTCGGCAGCCATTGAATTCATCCTGGATTCCAAAGCGCTCACCGGGCAGCTCCTGTGCCTGGACGGCGGCCAGCACCTGAAGTGGAGAACGAAATCCGCCCCGGTTTTCAGATGAATCGATTCGCGGGAGACATGGATTCATGCCAAAATTTCCACAGCATTCACAGAAAAGAAAAAAAATGCTGATTTTTGATGAATTTGGAAGCGCTAATCATTGTGGAGAAAAATTTATGCAAGCAAATTCAATGAATTGCGTTCCGTTCTTAAAATCAGGCCGGATTCGGACTTCGACCTTATTTTCCAAGGCTCGGCCAACATCGGCAGAAAGTTTCAACATGGTTTTCCACATCGCGTCCCGTTCAATGCTCCACTCTGCGGAGTGCAATTGAATTGCGTCGAACGACCTGAAATCATTGGCGCGGATACTTGGAATATCAATCATGCGGGTTGAGAAGCGAAGGCACGATGTCGGTCTCCGTTGACATAGTTGAAGAATGCGGCGCCGATGTCTCGACGGGCCTGCGGGGCGTCGAGTGCATCGAGCACTACGTGAAGATTTTGGACGGAAGCCCGGGCGTCTACAGGATGCATGGCGAAAAGGGCGAAGTCCTCTACGTCGGAAAGGCGCGAAATCTCCGAGCGCGCGTGCGGAGCTACGCGAGCCGCACCGGACACAGCACGCGCATCGCCCGCATGGTGGCGGCCACGACGTCGATGATGTTCTTGACCACGCGAACCGAAACCGAGGCATTGCTGCTGGAGCAGAACCTGATCAAGCAGCTCAAGCCCCGTTTCAACGTCCTGCTTAGGGACGACAAGAGCTTTCCGAACATTCTGGTTTCGCGGACGTCGAGCTTTCCGCGGATCAAGAAGCACAGAGGGGCGAAGAAGGAGGAGGGGAATTACTTCGGCCCCTTCGCATCCGCAGGCGCGGTGAATCGCACGCTGAACCAGCTCCAGAAAATTTTCCTGCTCCGGAATTGCTCGGAATCGACGTTCCAGAACCGCACGAGGCCGTGCTTGCTTTATCAAATAAAGCGCTGCTCCGCGCCTTGCGTCGGCTACATCGGCGAAACGGCGTACGCCGAACTCGTCGATGACGCCGAGCGGTTTCTGTCGGGAAAGACGGCCGATATTCAAAAGCAGCTGGCGCGGGAAATGGAAGCGGCGGCGAAGAACTTGGAGTTCGAGCGCGCCGCGGCGCTCAGGGACAGAATACAGGCGTTGACGCAAATTCAGGCCGTTCAAGGCATAAATCCGAAAACCGTCGATGAAGCGGACATCGTCGGTCTTCAGCTTGCGGGCGAAGAGGCTTGCGTGCAGGTGTTTTTCATCAGGTCGAACCAGAATTGGGGCAATCACGCCTACTTTCCGAAGACTGGAGCGGGCGCGGAGGAGCATGAGGTGCTGGAAGGCTTTTTGGGCCAGTTCTACATGCGCAACGTGCCGCCGAAGCAAATTGTTCTGTCTCACGGGATCGACGACGCCGACCTTATGCAGGAGATGCTTTCGGACAGGCTCGGCCGCAAGGTCCGGCTGGTGGTGCCTCGACGAGGAGAGAAAGCGGTTCTGGTCGAGAATGCCGTGCGCAACGCAAAGGAATCGCTGGCGCGACGGCAGTCCGAATCGGCTGTCCAGAAGAAATTGCTTGCCGGACTGGCCGAGCTGCTGGGCTTGGAAAGCCCGCCCGAACGCATTGAGGTATTCGACAATTCGCATATCCAAGGGAGTTCGGCGGTGGGCGCGATGATCGTCGTCGGCGAGGACGGGTTCATGAAGTCGAGCTATCGCAAATTCAATTTCGATAGGGATGATATGCAGCCCGGCGACGATTTCGCGATGATGAAGGAAATGCTCTCCCGCAGGTTCACTAGGCTGATCAAGGAGGACCCCGACAGGGACTCTGCGGATTGGCCGAATTTGGTTGTAATCGACGGCGGTGCGGGTCAATTGTCGGCAGGGCTGGCCGTCATCGGCGAATTGGGAATTTCCGCGATGCCGATTGTTGCTGTTTCGAAGGGTCCGGATCGGAATGCCGGTCGAGAGGTGTTTCACCTCGGCGGAGGGAAAAAGATCGAGCTTCGCCAGAACGACCCGCTGCTTTATTTCGTTCAGCGCATCAGGGACGAGGCGCATCGCTTCGCGATCGGAAGCCACAGGACAAGGCGCAAAAAGAGAAGCGAAGACTCTCCGCTGTCCGGAATTCCCGGCGTCGGCTCGGCCAGAAAGCGGGCGCTGTTGGCGCATTTCGGTTCGGCGAAAGCTGTGAGCCGGGCCGGATTGGAAGATCTGAAGGTGGTTCCGGGCATTTCGGCCTCGCTTGCGGAGGCGATCTACGGGCATTTCCATGTTCAAGGCTAAAAAGGGCCCGATATGCGAATCACGCCGGCGACAGCCCTGACCATTTTCCGGCTGGCGGCGGCGTTGTGCTTGGCGGTGCCGTTTCTGGTTTTCGACAGGCCGGATGCCGATTTTGTCGCCGCCGCAATGTTCGCCGCCGCGTCCTTGACCGATTTCATCGACGGCTATTTGGCCAGGCGCACGAATTCGGCAACGGAGTTCGGCGCGATGCTCGACTCCATAGCAGACAAAATCCTCATGGCCTCGTCGTTCATTGTGGTTGCCGCCTATTCCGAACTGCGAGACTATCTGGTGCTGCCGTTCGCGCTGATCATGTTCCGCGAAATCCTCATCGCGGGAATCCGGCAGCATCTCGGGGATAGAGCCGATGCGCTGGCTGTGACATGGCTGGCCAAATGGAAGACGACGCTGCAAATGGCGGCGACATTCGCGCTGATCGCAATTGAAGGCTTTGCGCGGGGCGGATCGCCGAATTTTCTGCGTGCGGGCGACGGCGCGCTGTCCCCGTTCGACCTGTTCGGAGTCGCGCTGATCTGGATTGCCTGCTTCCTCACGCTGCTCACAGGCCTTGATTATTTCGCCAAGGCAGCAAAACTGGGATGGAACGGAGCACGGAGCCGCGAATGATTGACGTTCTGTATTTTGCTTGGGTTCGAGAGCGAATCGGAGTGCCGAAGGAATCCGTGGAGAGCGACGCAGAGACGGTTGCGGATCTCGTGGAGGAACTGATGTCCCGCGAAGAGCGCTACAAGGTCGCGTTTTCCGACATGTCGTCCGTGCGGGTCGCCGTCGACCAGAAGCTGGCCGATATTGAAGCGCCGCTTGCAGGAGCGAGGGAAGTCGCGTTCTTTCCTCCGATGACCGGTGGCTGAATTGCGGATCAGGATTCAGGCGGAGCCGATAGATCCGGGCCGCGAATTGAACGAATTCACGGCCGGCCGGGACTCAATCGGGGCGGTCGTAACCTTTACAGGCGTAGTGCGGCAAACTGCCGAGTCGGACCTGCGCTCCATTCGCATCGAGCATTATCCCGGCATGACGGAGCGCGCGGTCGAAGAGATCGCCGACGATGCCTGCAGGCGATGGCCGATCGAGGGAGTGCGCGCCATTCACAGGTACGGCGAGCTGTTTCCCGGGGAAACCATAGTCATGGTCATGACGATGTCGAAGCATCGCTCCGATGCATTTCATGCGGCGGAGTTCCTGATGGATTACCTCAAGTCGAAGGCTCCGTTCTGGAAGAAGGAATGTTTCGGCTCGGGCGAGCAATGGGTCGATTCCCGCTCGGAGGACGAAGCGGCCATGCTGCGCTGGGGCCGGATCGGCACGCAGAACTGATTGCGAAACATGGGAGGCATTCCGCGCTATCGCCGGATCATTGCGCGCGGAACGGTTCAAATTTTGGTTTCAATCCAGCCCGAATTTCCGAAACCGTCCGCGTTGACGCAAAACTTTTGCAAATCGTGGACGGCATCGATGCCTTGCCAAAGGTTGTCGCGGAACTGATCCGATCCGCTTGGAACGCGTTCTACATATCCAGTTTGGAGCGCAAGTCGTACAATTGGTCCTGCGTGACCCGGAATCTTTCGAGAAGGTCTCGGTACTTCTCGGTCGTTTCAGCGCTTTCCGACTGCGCTATGGAGACCTGCTCGGAGGCCTCGGACCTGGTTTGCTCAAGCTCCGCCCGAGACAACATGAGATCGCTGTGCAGTTTCTCGATGGCTTTGGCGTCTCCCGGCGAACCCCGTGTGAATTTTTGGTGCAGCCAGCAAGCTCCCCATCCAAGACAGAACGCGGCGAAAATGATCGCGGCGACGGCTAAAGACAATTCAACCCCGGACATTTGAAACCCATCCAGCGGCAGTCATCTCGGCAGACCCATGCTTGGCTGCGCCAGAAGCCGGAATTCTATTCGGCGGTTGATGTCGCGGCCGTCAGAGGTCGCGTTGCTCGCTATCGGATGCTCTTCGCCGTATCCGGTCGCAATCAGGTTGCCGACCGGCACGCCTCGCAACGACAGCTCGCCAAGTACGGCTTCCGCGCGCTTCAGACTGAGCGATTTGTTCATTTCTTCTCTGCCTTGGCTGTCCGTGTGGCCCCCGATCTCCATCCGCACGTGCGAACAGTCGATCAATAAGCGAGCTATATTTGAAAGGGTAGGGTAATTTGATGCGAGCAATCTGTCGGAGCCCGGACCGAACAAAATCTTGTTCGATTCCAGTTCGGCGCGCACGAGCGAGATGCAATGCTCGGGCGAAGGCGGCAATTCCGTCGGCAGCCCCGGCACGATGAATTCGATATCCGCATTGAACGGAAAATCGGCACTCGCCACCAACTGTTTCGCCGCGTTGTTGGCGTCAAGGTCCTTGGTCATGCCGCGAAGCCGCGCTTGCTCGTTGCCGAGGACGAGCTCGCCCTCATCCAGCATTTCCAGCACCTTCAGACCCAGCAACAGATTGTCGGTCCACCGGTCGGGAACGGTTTTGCCGAAATCGTCGTGCTTTTGCACCTCGGATGTTTTGAACAATGCTTTCGCGTAACGGGCCAGATATTCGCTTTCTTGCTCGTTTTTCAAATTGCCCTGAAGCGTCACTGTGCCGTCGCCGGCTTTGACAGCGACGTATTTCACCTCCGGCGCCTTGGCCGCGACCTGCTCCGGCGGCACGATTTTCAGATTGTAATTTCCCTTGATCCCTTCGGCCAATCGTTCAACGGCGCGCCGAAAGGGGACCTCCGCAATTCCTGCGCCGCCGGTAAAAACGATATCCGTGCCGGTTGCGTTTACAGAGGCGCTTCCGAGCTTGTGGGCGGTCTCAATAGCAAGGGTCATCGTATCCGCCCAGTTCGCGTCCGGGGCGCCAAGTCCCAAAGTGCAATCGGGGCTGTCGGATTGTCCGGCGATTTGCGCCGCGCCGATGATCCTGTCGCGGTCGGCGATCGATTCCGCATGGCATGCGACGAGTTCGGCCGAGCCTTCGCTTACATTGTATTCCAGCGTGAACGGCAGCAAGGGCAGCGGGGAGGGCACGGAAACATCCAATTCGATATTGCCGGGCTTGATGCGTTCGAGCGCAGATGCCACTTGAATGCGATGCTTTTCGGAGTCGCCAAGAAACGATACCTTCAGCAAATCGCCGCTGAAAGACAGATCCGCGTCGGGCTGAAGACGCAGCGCCTCCTTCGCGAATCCGATCGCAGCATCCCAACTGTCCGGAGGTTGCGAATCCGAAACCGAACTGTAGTCCATAATATCCACCGACGGGAGGACGTCCCTCGCAGTCTGCAGAATCATTTTCTGCGACTCTGCATCCGGGAAGCTGCCGGACAGGACTGCCTGATCTTTTCGTTGAAGAAGCCTGAAGGAGTGTTGCGGCCGGGAGCTGCCGACATCTGCAGCCACCTCCGCGTGATCAAGAACGCGGTCGCGCCCGACGACTTCCGAAACGGCAGCTATGGCTGCCAGCTTATGTCCCGCAGTGGGGGCGGTTCCGGTCAACTCGACCTCGTTGCCGTCGTATGACAAAATCGCCCAGTCCTCGCCCGACTTGGCGATTGCGTCGGCTGCGAGACGAGCGTTGCGGCTCTCGACGATCTCGGAGAACGCCAGTCCTGCCGCAAGCGAAATGAGCAGGGCGAGGCCGAATGCCAGTATGCCGAAGTGCCTTTTCGCAAGCCGGGCCATTCGGTTCGCCGCGAGATTGCCGGTCATCGGCTGGAATTCATGGCTGCGGCCCGCATCAGATTGCTGCCGCAGCGAAAAAGAACGCTGCGGGGATTAATCCGGCATTCCTGTTTGATCGAAACAGCCTTAAGCAAACGGCACCGTCCGATATTTCCAAAGATTTCAATTGGCGCAGCAAGTGGATGCCGAACAATGCGGCTCCAGTGATCGCGAGCACGCCTTTTGCACTGAATGCCTGCGGAAACGCAACAAGCACCGCCGCCGCCATCAGCGCGACCGAGGCGGCGGCGAAAGCTGACAGCCAGATGATGGGACGGTCTCCGAACAGTCGCGCGGTCGATTTGATTCCGATCAAAGCGTCGTCGTCTATGTCCTGGTAGGCGTAAATGGTGTCGTAGAAAAGCGTCCAGCAAATCCCCGACAAATACAAGAGAAACGCTGCCGGCCCGAGCGTTCCGGAATGCGCCGCCCATGCGAGCAGTGCTCCCCAATTGAATGCAATTCCCAAAAACACCTGAGGCCACCAAGTGAACCGCTTGGCGAACGGATACACTGCGACCGGCAACAGCGAAACGAAGCCCAGCAAAATCGCAAGCCCGTCGAAAGTCAGCAGGATGCAAAGCGCGGCCAGCGCTTGGGCGACCATCCACGCTGCGGCTTGCCGCACTGTCACTTGTCCCGACGGCAGCGGCCTGTTTCTGGTTCGAGCGACCGCTGCGTCCAATTCCCGGTCGGCCAGATCGTTCCAAGTGCAGCCGGCGCCGCGCATCAGCGCCGCGCCGACCGCGCAGCCTGCGAACAGCCAAGCGTCGAACAGCGCCAGCGGCGGCTCCCCGGCCGCAGCGGAGAGCATCAATCCCCACCAGCAAGGAAGCAGAAGAAGCCATGTCCCGATCGGGCGGTCCGCTCGCGACAGCCTCAAATAAGGGCGCAAACCGTCCGGAGCGAAGCGGTCGACCCAGCTTCCTTCCACAGCGTCGGGAGTTCGCAATTGCTCGGCGCTGCCTTCCGTTCGCGCAAGATCAGTCATATATGCCGAAGATGGGCAGTTCTCGATCTCTAATCCGACTTCACGTAAAGCAACCATTGGGATTGGGTCAATGCATGCGCCTCGAAAAGCGCAAGGCTCATTATCTGTTGAATGTGATGAGATGCTCGGTCGGCGACCGGATTGCAATTTTCAACGGCGAGGATGGCGAGTGGGAGGCATTGTTGACCGAAGGTGCCGGGCTGAAGGCATCGGTCGAATGCACCGCGCCGCTCTCAAAGCAAACGGAGTTGCCGGATGTTTGGCTGTTGTTCGCGCCGCTCAAGAAATCGCGAACGGATTTCGCGGTCGAGAAAGCGGCTGAACTCGGAGTCCGGAAAATCCTGCCGGTTTTGACAGATCGCACAGTGACCAAACGGATATCAGCAGAAAGGCTGGAAGCGGTCGCGACAGAAGCGACGGAGCAATGCGGCGGGCTGGCCGTGCCGGAGATAGAGTGGCTCAGGCCCTTATCTGAAGTGCTTGCGGACTGGTCGGCAGAACGGCGGCTGTTCTTCTGCGACGAGCTTGCGTTTGATTGCCCCAAAGGATTTGCGGACCATGCGACCGGCGGGTCGGTTGCCGTTCTTATCGGTCCCGAAGGCGGCTTCACCGGCGAAGAGCGAAATATGCTTGCCCAACTGCCTTTCGCAAATCGAATAAGCTTGGGCGAAAGAATTTTGCGGTCGGAAACGGCTGTAGCTGCGTCGCTCGCGCTGCTGCACAATTCCCGCTGACGCAATCATTGCCATCAAGCGCAGGATTGGTCAGGATGATCGGAACGAACGGTCCAAGTTTCAGGAATGGGGAGGTTGACGCATCTCCGGAACTCAATGCGTCAGCGTAATCGACCTTGTCGAAGTTTGCTGCGAACACCGGATATTCGTGCCTGACAAGCGGTTGGAATGATTGTTCATGCGATGCAATTCACGCATCTTGGTTTGCCATCTGACGTCAAGATTTCACTTGCCATCAAGGGAAAACTGGCCTAACCAAAATGAATCCGCTAGACCCGACGGGAGTCTACATGGCAGCAGGACAGCAAGTGTTGATTCCACTATTCCCTTTGCCGATCGCGACCGTCTGATCGTGAATCATGGCTTGGAAAAAAATCAAAACCCTGCAACCCTTACTCGGACGCAGCCGAAGCGGATCCCGAACAGCTGCAAGAATGCTGAACTTATACGGCGTTCTGCAGTCACTATTCTGCGACGCCAACGAGTTTCGTCGCCGTCGCCGCAACACATTTTCAAAAAAAGGAGTGTGAACAATGGCAAACGTCTTTGACGTCGCAGAGTACATACTTAAGCGCAGGGGTCCGATGACCACTTGGAAGCTCCAAAAGCTGGTTTATTATTGTCAGTCTTGGTCGCTGGTTTGGGACGACGATGCCCTGTATCCGGAAGAGATTGAGGCTTGGGCCAACGGGCCGGTTGTGCGTGCACTCTACAGAGTCCATAAAAGCCAGTACCGTGTGGAAAGCTTGGGACGCGGAGATCAAAGCAAGCTTTCGCCTGACCAGCGGGAAACAGTAGACGCGGTGCTTGAGTATTACGGGGACAAGTCACCGCAGTGGCTAAGTGACCTCACGCACATGGAGGACCCTTGGAAGAATGCGCGCAAGAATATTCCCGTCGGCGAGCGCGGAAATACTGTGATTCCGAAGCAGAATTTGGCAGAGTATTACGGCAGCCTATAAGTGTAACCGCTTAGCAGATGGTAAGAGAGCCCAAGGCAAGGCATAGGCCTCCCGCCGGGAAAAAGTCTCGCCAACGTCCAGATCACAATCCGTCTTCCACTAATGATCAAACGATCGTTTGGATGCTCGGCATTCTGGACAAGGGGGGAAATTGGAGTTTCAGCGGAATCTCTGATCGAGAATGGTGGGACTCCATATTGCCCAAGCTGCGGGGATTCGAATCGATGACTTGGGCAGAGATCATGAATGCGGTTGGTGGAAAATCCAGAGGCACAAATAGCCATCCTGTGAAGTACAAGAATCTGTCAAAAAATGCACAGAAAAGGTTGAAAAAAATTGGGCTGAACGACGTTTCCGAGTTGTTTTCGCTACGATTATCCGGGACTATACGCATTTACGGAATTCGAGACGGACGAGCACTCAAGCTGCTCTGGTACGATCGCGACCATGATGACCTAAACAAGGCTGTGTGTCCCTCATCAAAGCGCTAGAGCAAACCTTGATTTAGGACCTGTCTATGCTAAATCATGCGTCATTTCGAAGACGGCGGCGAGATTCAGGAAGCCCCGATAGGTCGCGTCGAGCTTGTCGAACCGCGTGAAGAGGCGCCGATAGCCCTTGAATCTCCGGAACAGACGTTCGATCTCGTTGCGAAGCTTGTAGGTTTTCCGGTCATATTCCCACTTGACTTTCCGGTTCGCCTTCGGCGGCACGACCGGCGTCATCCCAAGGTCGCGGACGAGCTGGCGGGTCTCGTCGCCCTCGCAGGCGCGGTCCATCGCCAGAGGCGCGCCCGCGACCGGATCGGCCCAGCTCTTCAGCAGGGCGCGCCTTCGGGCGCGTCGTTGGCCTGGCCGCCGGACAGGCGAAAAATCACGGCCCGACGGTCACTTGCGGAGACCATGTGGATCTTCGCGTACCATCCTCCGCGCGACTTGCCGATGCTTTGCGGCCCGTTCGTCTTCCGCGCCCCGGTGCCGTCGGGATGCACCTCGGCGCTGGTGCTGTCGAGGCCGAAGCAGTCCGCGTCCCCGCCGGGCGCATGCAGTTCCTGAAGCGCGGCGAACAGCCGATCGAGCACGCCGCTGCGCGACCAGCGGCGGAACCGGGCGTAGACCGAATGCCATTTTCCGAAGCGCTCCGGCAAGGCGCGCCGTTTGCAGCCGTTCTCCAGGACGTACAGGACCGCGTTGATGAAGACGATGTTCGGAATCCGCACGTTCCCCCGCTGAACCGGCAGGAAGGGGCGGATTTTGGCGTACTGTTTCGCTGTGATCTGTTTCATGATTGAATGCCGCTCGATTTTTATGTCATTGTTGACAGTCACTTAAGCATGGAACCAAGCGAAACTCAAGCAAAAATTCTAGCGTAGACAGGCCCTAGAGGAATCGAGTTTCAGGAATTCTTGTATCTTTCTGATCGCTTTATTGAGCGGCTCCGACGGCTGCAATGAAAGCTTCGTCAGGGCAAGGCGGATCCGTTCCAGTCTTCATCGACGAAGACCGGACCAAGACCGACATGTTCCGGAAGGAACCAAGTAAGTGCTCGCTGAAACGAAGGGTCTCAGGGGCAAAGTTTACATCGGATCGGCCCGAGAAGGGCATTCTCCGATTCCCGGACGATTGGCAAATCGCCCATAGGCATCGGCCATATAACCCGCCGAGCGTTCGTCGCGCGCCATGACATGGGTGATCTCATCTTCGCGACGCTGCAGAGCTTCGCAAATGAAACATTCGTGTCGCCCGGAACGCCGAAAACAGTGTCGACATCGTAATCGATCAGCATTTCAACAAGGATGTCCGCGCCATTCATGTGTTCATTCCATTCAAAGCTGTGTCGTCAAAATTCTTTTCCGGCGACCAGATGCAGGTAGGCTTTGCGCAAGCCGATGCCGAGGTCGAGAAAAGGCCTGGCCGGCAGGCGTTGTGCGTCCGGGATCGACAACTGAACCGACAGGAGGTCACTGTCGACCCCCTCCATATATTCGGCCAACAGCGCGCCGGCGGCTTCACCCCGCGTCATGGGCGAGACATCGTTTGTCAGGATTGCGAATAGGCCCGGCTCATACTCGCCAAAGATGCATCCGTTGTTTCGGGTGAAAGCCATGATGCCGCCCCAGCTATGCTCAAACGGCTCTTCGGCCAGAGCTGGCCAGCGCCGTGCCATGGCCTGCCGGTGCAGTTCCGAGATTTGCGCGACACGCGCCTTGTCCAGCGGTGCGCCCGGAACGAAGTTGAACAGATTTCTGACGAAGAGCCGCTTATCCCGGGTCAGGCGAATGGTTGCACCGTATTCCGATGCGCCGAGGATGCCGAATTCTTCCCCCTGACCCAAATGCGCGAGCGCTTTGTCGCTGAGCGGGGCCGTCATGCTGGCGTAGGTCGCCATGGGAACGAAGTTATTTTTGGCGATGCCAAATTGGCGCAAAAACACGCCGGCGGCCAAAATAAGCCTATCCGCATGTGCGGTCCCTTGTGCCGTCTCGACCCGGAACCCAGTCCCCTCACGATCAAAATTCAGTACCGGCGTGTCCTCGAAAACAGCTACATTTTGCGGCAAATTGCGCGCCAGCCCAGCCATAAGTGCGGCGGGATTGACCAGCGCGCTGCCAACTGTGTGCATGCCGCGATTGTAGAATGACGTTCCCAACCGGGTCTGCATCTGCGGCCCGTCGAACCAAGTGTAATCGAGGCCGAGTTCATCCAGCGTCCCGGCGATTTCGTCTATGTGCCTTTCGCCATCTGATCCGGCGGCACCATAAAAACGGCCTGCTTCGCTCCAATCACACTGAATCTGCCAAGTTTCGACCTTATTGCGCAAGCTGTCCAACCCGGCGCGCCATAGCTTCATGTTGCGCCGCAATATCTGGGTGCGTTTCGGCGGACCATGCGAATGCACGTTCAGCATGAATCCCGCGTTGCGGCCGGAAGCTCCGTTGCCGATGCGTTCGGCGTCGATCAGGCAGATCTGATCTGATGGGCACAGTTCTGCCAGCCGGTTCGCGGTTGAGACGCCACAGATTCCGCCCCCGATGATGAGTGTTTTTACGCGCATCTCCCTCGACAACACCCGCGGCGGGACGGGCTTGGGCAGCGTTTCCCACCACCCGTTGCTGTCGTTGTGCCTTGGTACAATTCTGGGCGCGCACGTCACATCAATAGCCGCGTCCATGATCGACGATGGGCGCGGGCGTACCGCCGTCGCGGGCCAGTCGGATCTGGTTCGCAATGAAGCGCGCTGCAGAACGTTCATTGGTCGGCGCAGCGGCGTGGGGCGTGACGCTTACAGCCGGGTGTGACCAGTACGGACTGTCCGCAGCCAACGGTTCATCGCGAAACACATCCAGTGCTGCGGCTTCTATTTTGCCGGCATCCAGCGCTGCGATCAGATCTGCATCGACCACAGTTCCGCCACGCCCGCAATTGATCAAAAACGCGCCATCAGGCAGCTGCGACAACGTTCGCGCATTGATCAGGTCGGTTGTTGCAGGCGTCAGCGGCAGCAGATTCACCAGCATGTCGGCGCGCGCCAGCAGCTCAGGAAACGCATCGTCGCCGCTGAGGCAAGTGACGCCCTCAATCTCCTTGGGCGAGCGGCTCCACCCCACGACGTCAAAGTCAAAATCCCTCAATCGTTCACAGGTCGCGCGCCCGGTCTGGCCCAGGCCCAGGACCGCGACGCACCGTTCGTTGTTTTCAGGATAGCGTTGGCGCAGCCATTTTTTCTCGGCCTCATAAAGCTTGTAGCGGTTGTAGTACCGGTGGAAGTGCAAAACCCAGTGGGTGATATGGCTCACCATGTCGAGGACAAGCATGTCATCCTGCAGGCGGACAATCGGGACGTTCATCGGCGCGTCCGGGTCGAGTGTTATATGCGTGACGCCCGCCCCAATCGAGAAGATGTACTTCAGGTTGGGAAATTCTTTCAAACGGCCTGCCGGGGGTGCCCAAACCACCGCGAACTCAACATCTTCAAGGTTTCCAATCGACCCTTCGCGACGAATATCCGCCCCCGCGCCTGCAGCAGAAAATGCCGCGTCCCAAAGATCGTTGGTTGCCTGATCCCAATGAAAATAGATTGCCATAGGTCATTTCGTCGTAGGGTGAGTTTTTCCGGGCACCGCCGTCGCAGCGGTGCCCTTTGCCTTGCATTGTGGTGTTGGCGCTTAGCCGCCTGCGGCCTTGGCCTCGGCGATCAGGGCATCCCAATCGGCTTGATTGGCGGCGATCCAGTCTTTCGCGATCTGCTCAAGCTCTTCGGGGGAATCCTCGCCATTGTTCATCCGGGTCATCATGACACTGAGATCTGCCACGGATATGCGCAGGCCGTTCAAGAACGCCATCGCCACCGGATTGGCATCGGCGAATTCCTTATTCACCAGAATGTAGTTATCGTTGGAACCAAAACCCGGATTGCGCCCGTCAGGCCACTCGGTATTGCTGCCCTGATCGCCCGGCAGAGATGAAAATGGCGCGTTCAGCCAAACCACATCGCGGCCTTCCTGCAGCGTGCCCATGATCCAGTTCGGCGCCCAGGTCGAATAAAGGATTGGCTCGCCCGCATTGTACCGCGCGATCGTGTCGGCCATCAGCGCGAAATACTCGCCCTTGTCGTTGTTGACATGGTCGCGCAGTTCATAGGCATCCAGATGATGTTCGATCACCTTTTCGCAGCCCCAGCCCGGGTTGCACCCGGTCAGATTGGCCTTGCCATCTCCGTCGGTGTCAAAAAGCGCCTTGATCGCCGGGTCTTTCAGTTGTTCCAGAGCGGTGATGCCGTATTCATCAGCTGTCTTCTTGTCGATGAAATAGGCCTGCATGGCATTGGTATACATCGGACCGGCGCGCACCAGCGCGTCGTCGCCCCCGGAATTCGCATAGAAATCATTGTGTAGCGGCTTCCAGTGCACGGCGGTGTAATCCGCATCGCCCTGACCGATCGACAGGTGGATGGCCGGGTAGTTGCCGGTCAGCATCTCGTTGTTTTCGTAACCAAGGGCGGTCAGGCCTTCCTCGATCACCTCATAGATCAGTTGATGGTCGGTCCGGCCGGTACTGATGGCGGTGGCTTCCTGTGCGACAACCGGCGCGGTCAGCGCGGCAAGCGCAGCGAACGCGACAGTTCCCTTCATCATCGTGTGTTTCATATTTTTCTCCTTCGTTGTGAATGGCCCCGGGGGTTCCGGAGAGTTTTTGTTCAACACTTGGGTTGCTCTTTCAAGCTCGTTGCTTTGTTGACGGAATGCGTTCTCCTTTTCGTTCGGGGTGTGCTTTCTCTCCGGAATGGTTCTCTTCTTCGAGTTTCCGGTTCGTTCGTTTAGCCGATTGCTCTCTGGAAAATCCGGGGCAGTTCATTGTTTATGTTCGGGACTTTGCAGGCCCGCGGACCCTGTTTCTTAACCAGCCAGCGGGCCCTTGCTCCCAAAGGCCGCGATTACCTCTGTCGCGGCGGGTAAATCCGAACCCCTGGGTGGTTCGATCGAAGATGATGGCGAGCAGGACAATGCCCACGCCGCCAATTGTTGCGCGTTCCAGATCGAGTTGTCCGATCCCGATCAAAACCAGCCGCCCCAGCCCTGCGACCGAGATCATCGAGGCGATGACGCTCATAACCAGCGACATCATGACCGTTTGGTTGATGCCGGTCATAATCGTCGGGCGTGCAAGCGGCAGTTCGATGGACACCAGCCGCTTCAGGGGCGATGCGCCGAAGGCGTCGGCGGCCTCGACTAAGTCTTTGCGCACTTCACGCAGTCCAAGGTTTGTCAGCCGGATCAGCGGCGGCGTGGCGAAAAAGACAGTCACGATTACACCGGGCACATTGCCGATGCCGAACAGCAGGATGACCGGCACCAGATAAGTGAAAGAGGGGATTGTCTGCATGAAATCCAGCACCGGGCGCAAGATCGCCCAAACCCAATTGACCTTCGAGCAAATGATCCCAAGCGGCAGGCCAATCAGCACGGACAGGCATACGGCGGTCAACAGAACCGCAAAGCTGGTCATCGCCGGGTCCCAGGCGCCGATAAGGCCGATGGCAATCAAACCCGCGCAGGCGACCAGCCCGGCAGCGCGATTGGCAACCTGCCATGCAAACAACGAGAACACGATTATGGTCAGCGATTGCGGTGCGTCACGTAGACCGTCTTCTACAAAGTCGAGCAGATCCTTGACCGGTGCCTTGATCGCCTGGAACACCGACCTATAATTGGACGTCAGCCAGCGCATGGAGTCATTTGCCCAATCCGCCAAGGGCAGCTGGATGGCTGCAAAAGGATCGAGAAGCGTTGAGATGTCCATCGCTTAGCTCCCCGCCCGGTCGCGTTCTGCGGCGCCAAGGGCCTGAACGTAGCGGTCCAGCGCGATAGCGGTCAAAACAATGCCCATGCCGCCGATTGTGGCAGAGCCGAAATCGAGCCTCCCGATCCCCTCCAGCACGATTCGGCCCAGCCCCGCGACAGATATCATCGACGCCACCACCGCCATCGACAATGACAGCAAAACCGTCTGGTTCAGTCCCGCCAAAAGCGTCGCGCGTGCAAGGGGCAGCTGAGTGCCGAACAGTATCCTCGACTCGCTGGCGCCAAAGGCGCGCGCTGCCTCGACAAGATCGGCGCGCACCTCGCGAATCCCAAGATTGGTCAGTCGGATCAGCGGGGTGATCGCGAAAAAGCAGGTGACGATGACGCCGGGCGTGTCGCCGATGCCAAACAGCATGACAACCGGGATCAGATAGACGAATGAGGGCACGGTTTGCATGAGATCCAAAATCGGACGCAACACTGCAAAGAACCGATCGCTGCGGGCAGCCAGAATGCCGATCGGCACGCCAAAGGCAATGCAGATCACGACAGCCGAGATGACAATCGACAACGTGGTCATCGCGTCCTGCCAGGCTCCCATCAGCCCGATGAGCGTGAGACAGATGAAGCCGGTCAGAGCCAGCCGTTTGCCGCCGAGATAGAAACCGAGACCCACAAGCGCGATGATGCCAAGCGTAGGCGGAATGGCTTCCAGAGATCTTTGCACAAACTCCAGAAATGACTGCACCGGAATCTTTGCGGCCACGAGCGTCGGTCGGCTGAATTCAACAAGAGCGCTTAGAACCGTCTCGGCCCACTTGCCGAAGGGTATCGTGAAATGATCGAACGGGTTCAGGATCTGATCCATATCGCCCTCATATTCGCGCCAGATCGTCCTTGACTGTGTCAAGAACATCGGACGCGCGAACGACGCCCAGCGTCGTATCGCCATCCTTGATCGCCAGTTCATCTGCGCCGTCGGAAAACGCCTGCAACAGCACGGGCAGCGGAGTGGACGGACCGTATGTCGCCGCACCGTTCACCGCTTCGCCCTGGCTCATGACCTCGCTTGCCGAGATATATTTCAGCGTCGAAATCGAGCTGACAAACCGGGCAACATAGTCGGTGGCCGGACGAAGCACGATGTTTTCCGGCGTGTCGGTCTGTTCGATCCGCCCATCCTTCATGATGGCGATCCGATTGCCCATCTTCATCGCTTCATCCAGATCATGGGTGATGAACAGGGTGGTTTTCCTGACCTTCCGCGACAGCTTCAGGAACTCGTCCTGCAGATCGTTGCGGATCAACGGGTCGAGCGCGCTGAAAGGTTCGTCCATCAAAAGAATGTCCGGATCCGCAGCCAGCGCACGAGCGAGACCAACGCGCTGTTGCATGCCACCCGACAACTCGTCGGGATAGCGTTCGCCCCAGCCCGCGAGGCCCACCTTCTGCAACGCGGCATCAGCAGCGGTGCGACACGCGTCCCTGGACTTCCTTTGCACCTCGAGCCCAAAGGATACATTCGCGGCAATCGTCTTGTGCGGCCAAAGGGCCATGTGCTGGAACACCATGCCGATCTTGCGGGCTCTCAAATCGCGCAGATCGCGCGGATTCAGCCCCATGACGTCGCGACCTTCCACATGAATCCGTCCATCGGTTGGTTCAATCAGCCGGTTGACATGCCGAATGATGGTCGACTTCCCGGATCCCGACAGGCCCATGATGCAGAAGACCTCGCCCTGATTGACCGAGAAGCTGGCGTTGGCCACGCCGATGACGCATCCAAACCGTTCTCGCGCCTCGTCCTTGTCCACCTCGCCGGCTTTGGCTGCGACCAGCGCCTCCTGGGAACGAGTTCCGAATATCTTCCATAGGTTCTCGCAATATACGGGCAGTGTTTCGTTCATTCCCCTGCGTCACTCCCTCCCTGTCGTCGGATCGATACTCGCACGGAAAGTGAAATTTCCAACTCGAAAAAACTCACCCCTTGCGTAATTTCAGATTACTCTGAATGATCCTGACACGACACAGATCAGACGGGATCAAGGACGGGAAACAACCATTGGCCTATTATTCGCGCAAGCTGCCTCCGGTAAAATCACTGTTGGCTTTCGAAGCTGCTGCAAGAAACATTAGCTTTTCCGAAGCCGCCAAAGAGTTGAACGTTACCCGCGTGGCCATTTCCCGGCAGGTGCGACAACTGGAGGACACGCTGGGCATCAAACTGTTTGTGCGCGGCCAGAGTAACGTAGAATTAACGCGGACGGGCCGTCGCCTCAGTCTGGCGGTCACACGCGGGTTCCAAGCCATCGTCGAAGAGATCGAAGCGATTGAAAACACATCTGAAGAGCGCTTGATCACCATTTCGACCACAAGCGGGGTTTCGACCTACTGGCTGATGCCGATAATCGGACGTTACCGGGAAATCGACCCGACTGTGGATTTCCGGCTATTGGTGTCACACGGTCTGATCAATCTAGTTCAATCCAGCGTCGATATCGCCATCCGCTATGGCGAGGGCAATTGGTCGGGCACTCAGAGCGAGCTGGTGCAACGTCAGATGATTATGCCGGTGTGCAGCAAGAGTTTCCTCGCCAAGCACGGCCCATTTCATAAGCTTGAAGATTTGCTGACAGCGCCGCTGCTGGACTTTGAAACGGCCTATGACGCTTCTTCATCATGGCCGAATTTTTTCCGCGACGCCGGTGCCGCAATGGCGGTCACCCCGCGGATGAGCTCGTACGACACCTACATCAACTTTGTGCAGGCTGTCTTGGACGGACAGGGCGTCGGCCTGTTGGGGCCGCCTCTTATGCAGAACTTTCTTGAGAGCGGAGTTCTGGTCAAAGCTCTGGACGTGCCGCCGGTGCCGCAACGGGGATACTACTTGTGCCAGCCATCAGGCGTGAGCGCGTCGGACGCAGTAAACCGGTTCCACGGATGGCTAAAGGCTGAACTCGGGAAGGCCAGCGATAATCAAGAGTTATCCTCGTTTGAAACCCGCTCGAAAAAGTGGCGTTCTTTTTGAGGAAAATCTTGACCGAGGAAAGAAAGCTCACTTTAGGCTGAGTAATCCTGCATTATCCATACGGGCAATATTTTAGGGGATTGCCGGAATTGCCATTCGACCGGATGATTTCATGCGGAGGATTACATATGCCTGACACCACGACACGGATTCGAAGACCGCGCGGCCGTTCCGGCGGTGCGGCAGCCCGTCGCGCGGCGCGCTTGAACGCCCCAATTGTGCACCTGCCCAGCGCGGTGCGCATGATCCCGACCTACGAGGTTCTTGATGTCGAGGGGGTTGAGCGAATTGACGACACGGCGATGACGATCCTCGAAACCACAGGCATTGATTTCCGCGATGATCGTGCCGCCGAAATCTGGCGAAAGGCTGGAGCCGATGTCGACGGGCACCGCATCAGCATTCCGCGCGAGTTAATCCGTCGGCTGCTTTCAACCGTGCCTGAGGAATTCGACTACCACGGGCGCAACCCGGACCGGACCGTGCGTGTTGGCGGGCGCAACATGATCTTTGGCCCGGCCTACGGCACTCCGAATGTGGTCGACTTGGACGGTATCCGCCGTCAGGCTACGGCCGAGGACATGCGAACGCTCATGAAGCTGCACCACGTTAACCCGGCCATTCACTACAATGGCGGCTACACCCAGGAACCGATGGACATCGCTGTGCCGCACCGGCACCTGCACATGGTTGAGAGCAGTGTACTCGCAACAGACAAGCCGATCATGGGGTCGGGCCAATCCGCCTATCAGGCCGAGGACAGCTTGGAGATGGCACGGATCGTCTTCGGCGAGCGGTTCGTCGACCAGAATGTCGTGATGACAGCCTTTTTCAATGGCAATTCGCCGCTGGTCTGGGATCAGGTGCAACTGGAATCGATGCGCATCTACGCCGCCGCCAACCAGGCCATGCTGATTTCCCCCTTCGTTCTCTATGGGGCCTCCACACCAACGCATATCCTCGGCGGAACCGCTCAGATTGTTGCCGAAGCGATCTCGGCAATCGCGTTCAGCCAACTCGTGCGCCCGGGCTGCCGGGCCGTGATGGGCGTGGCTCCGATGGGGGTCTACATGAAGACCGGCTCGCCTACTTTCGGCTCTCCCGAAGTGGCGCTGATGATGTATGTGTTCGGCCAGATGGCGCGCTATTACGGTGTGCCCTGGCGCACCAACGGGGCCAAGAGCGGCTCAAAGGGCGATGATCTCTACGCTGGATATGACTCTATCCTCAAGGTCTATCCGGCCATTCTCGGCGGCTGCAATCTGCTGACCCATTGCGGCGGCACCATCGAAGGCTCTCTCTGCATCTCGATGGCCAAGGTCGCGACCGACGGGCAGCAGTTGCACGGCTTTTACACGATGCTCAAAGGCGCAAGCTTCGATGACATCGACATTGCTTTGCGTGATCTGGAAAAGGTCGGGCCGGGGGGACACTTCTTCGACGAGGATTACACCCGGGAACACATGCCATTTCTCGACGATATTCAGGACAATGAACGTTTTGAAACATGGAAAGCCAACGGCTGCAAAGATGTATCCGAGCGCGGCCGGGAATGGTGCCATGCGATGCTGAGCCGATATGAGGACGAAGCCCCGCACGTCGATATCGCGCTTCGGGAAGAGCTGCGGGACTATGTCCTGCGTCGCGAACACGAAGTTCCCGCGTCAGTCGCATGACAAAGCTGGTTGGCAAAGTCCTCGTTTCTGGCTGGCCATTGCTGCCCGAGGCAGAAAAACTGCTGCGCGGCTCAGGGTTGGAGGTGTATGCCACCAAGCCTGCCCCGGATCAGGCCGAGATGGTCAATTCGCTGCGCGAAATAGCGCCTGATGCATTGATTGTCCGCACAGGGATCGTGGACCGAGAATGCTTTGATGCCGCGCCTGGATTGAAGGTAGTCGCCAATCACGGCGCCGGCTACGACGATATCGACGTCGCCGAAGCCACGCATCGCGGCATTCCTGTATTTGCCGCGCCCGGACGCAACGCAGTTTCCGTGGCAGAACATGTTTTTGCGATGCTCCTCGCGATTCGAAAACAACTTTTGCATCATGATCAACTGGTCCGGTCCGGAGGATGGCGCCCTTCCAAACCGATGACTGCGGAGCTTTGCGGTCTTACGCTCGGAATAATCGGTTTCGGCGCAATTGGTGACGCCGTTGCGAAACTCGCTTGTGCATTCAGCATGTCCATCGTCGCTTTCGACCCCGGAAGAATTCACCCTTGGCCGGACAATGTACACAAGTGCGCATCGCTTGACGATTTGTATGCCAGTGCAGACGCCATTTCGCTCCATGTTCCGTTGACCGACCAGACAAGGCATCTGATCGACGCTGACGCCATTCGCAAAATGAGGCCAGGGACCATCCTGATAAACGCAGCGCGTGGCGGCGTTGTCGACGAGAAAGCACTTTGTGCGGCGCTGGATTCCGGCAAGCTGTCTGGTGCCGGACTGGACACATTCGAAATCGAGCCGACCTGCAAAGATACCGCCGCAGTTCAACATGAGCGTATCATCCTCACACCGCACATTGCCGGGGTAACTCCTGAAAGCGCGTTGCGGATGTCAATGTGCTGCGCCCAGAATGTCGTCACCTACCTGTCAGGCAGCCTGAACTCCGAAGATCTGGTCAACGCCGAATATTCAAGTCGTTGATGTAGTTTGAAACGCTCCGGTTTCATCTCGTGAAGACCAACTCAAACACGTGACGCTCGTTGATCGATGGCAAATGCACCGGCCACCAGAGAACCATGATATGCAGTGTTTGAAGAATGATCCGCGCCGGATTGTTGAAAGGCATTCTTTGTCCGACTGCCCCCGTTTGAAAGACGAGAACGGACAATGGGAATACGATTTAGGGCCTGTCTGCGCTAGATCATGCATCATTTCGACGGCGAGAGCGAGGTTCAGGAAGCCCGGAAGCAGCGCGTCGAGCTTGTCGAACCGCGTGTAGATGCGCCGGCAGCCCGTGAGACTTCGGAACAGCCGCTCGACCTCGTTCCGCAGCTTGTTGAGTTCGCGGTCGCAGTCCCGTTCGACTTTGCGGTCTACACTGTGAGAGCCGCGGCGCCGCACGGGAGCAAACGGAAGGAATGGATGGAGACGATCAAGAACCAGCCGGACGCAGGGCGGGTCGATGACGTCATCGCCGGCCTGAAGCCGTACCGTCGGCTCGAAGCTGTCGCGACCTTCATCCGCACCTACGGGACCAACAAGGACCGAATGCGCTGCGACCTCTGCCGGAAGCGCGGACTGCCGGTCGGATCCGGCGTCGTGGAAAGCGTCTGCAAGCAGATCGTCGGGAGCCGATTCGAAGGAGCCGGTCGCCGCTGGTCGAAGGCGGGAGCCAACGCCTTGCTCGCCGTCAAATGCGCTTCAGGAACAACCGCTGGCCCGACTTCCTCGATTGGAGGGCTTGCAGCGCCGCAACCGCTTGACCAAGAATCATAAGATGCACCCAATCTTTCTCCAATTCCGTCGACAATCGTTGCCCGGTCGCGCGAGAACCTCGAGAATCGATCCTAGCCGCGGCCATCAGGCGCTGAATGCGATTGATCGGTCGTTGAGGGTGTTCTGACAAAAAAAGGGCACCAATTGTCCGCGACCCGGAAGTCGCGGTCACTGAGTTCAAGTTGGCAGGGCTGTCGCCAGTAGAAGCGCGCTGATTCCGCCAGCATATGGGTCAAGCGGCGTAGATCTCATGCATTTACCTCATTCTCGAAGAGACGATTTGCCATCAATATATGCTTTTGTTACACTTAATACACTTATTTCGGTTGTGTTCAGAGGCAATTAACCTATTTTTAAACCCAAGCAAGACAGACGGAGGACGATATGCCACGCTACGCGAATGTGGCAGAGCTAACCCGGAGGCTGCCCACACATGAAGAGATCGAGAGTGCTGCGGAGGCCTCTCGAGCTTTGGCTCATGCTCGATCCGGGTCGGGCCGCTTGGTGCTCAGCGGAAAGAACGGAGACGATGTTCAGATGGCACCCGCGATCGCGGATCTGATTGTCGCTCTGCTGAATCACGTCGCAAGCGGAAACATGGTCACATTCGTGCCGACTGGCGCGATGCTCACTACCCAGCAGGCGGCGGATATCTTGAACGTCTCGAGGCCGTTCCTGAGCAAGCTTCTAAAGGAAAACCGGATCCCGCATATTCCTGTCGGATCGCATCGTCGCGTCATGTTTTCCGACCTCATGGCTTACAAGGAACGGCGGGATAGCACGCGTCGCGCCGCTCTCGACGAGCTGGCTGACCTCGGTCAAGAGTTTGACACAAGTTGAGCCATCTCGCTGACCGCGGGTGCATCCCCTTTTGTTTGGATCGGGAAGGTGCGGCAAGTCGAAAGCTGGCCGCCGCTCTGCTCGCCTCCGGATGCCACCTCGCAAACTTGCGCTGGCTTGGCTTTCTCGAATTGCCGGCCATTCGCGCAGCAGCCGCCCGACCGAAAGGAGCGGGACGCCCCAATTGCTCGATCAGGAAAAATTCCTGACAGGCTTGGACCGGATGGATGGGCCGCGCGACGACCGGTCCGAGCTCGAGAACGCCGCGCAGGTCGTCGTCTTCCGCGCCGAGCCTTTGCGAAAAAGAAGTGGATGGACGGCCCGCGCGGAGCGATATAAAGTGCGGAAATGCGAAGCAGCCATTCGCGCCGAATGGTTCGGCGATGCGGCGTCCGGCTCGATGCGCGCCTGATGAACTTCTTGCGACGGGAATTGGGCGATTAGCGAGCCGACGATCCATGAGGTTTCCAAGGAACTGGCGACGCTGGGTGAACGGATGAACACGCATCAAGCGAAGTATGAAGGCGCTTTGGACAGGTTCCACGCCGCTATGGACAGATTCCGCGCCGACATGTCGAAAAACGACACCGCCTTCGAAAGGCTCCGGACCGACATGGCGAAGCGAGATGCCGACACGGCGCAACGCGAAATCAACCGCATACGATGGATGATCGGCGTGTGGATCGCCGGCGTTCTCATCACAATCGCAGCATTGGGAATCTTCATCCGTTTGGCGATCTGACGCGGCGCGCCCATGCCTGCGCTCCCTGGCTGAACGCGCCGACAAGACTTCTGCATCCCATATCCTTCGCGACGCGCGGCTCCAAGACCTCCGGGGAACCGGGCGCATCCCGCATTTTTTGGTCGATTGATTGCGGCGCGGCAATCCATCCAATCAATGATTTCGGGCCTGCGGCTGGTTTCCAAGCAGCACTCACAGCGAGCAGGGCGTCGGCTGCCGCTTTCGACCATGGGGGTCAGCAAGTAATCAACGTTCTACCGTGCTTATGATGCTCAAAATTTGCTATTTCGGTTGTAAATTTTGATTTTCAATATGGATTTCATGAAATAGAAAAGACTATTCTTTATTAGCAAACCTTGCTTTTTTGACATTTGCTATAGCAAGCCCATTTCTGGAAAGATGGTCCAGAGACTGGCTAGTCTCTCGCTCTTCAAGAACCCGGTCACATTCAGTTGCATCAAGAGCTTCGGCGAGCACCGTTACCAACCAAACTTGGTCGTTCTTTATGTCTCTATCGCGAAAAAAATCCAGTTCATTATTGGACTCTACGGGTATGAAAGCTCCATCGAAGAGCACCGCACTGAGCCCTTTGATTGGTGGAGCTTCCTCTATGTTTACTCTTCGCCATGCGTCTCTGCGCGCGTCGAAATCAGTTGGGGGATCCGCTGCAGAAGACCCAATCTCGCCAATGGTGTTTTCATCTGAATAGCCCAAACCGTAGACTATGCGTGAGAACGCGGCGCGCTGCAGAGCCAAAATGATGTTATCGCGTGCATCGCCAGTTCCAGTTGGTGGCTGTGTCCCCAATCCTTGACCGATCGCGGCGAGCCATGGTTCAAAGCTTTTTTTCTTTGTGGCCCATCTCGTCTCTGTGGCCCATCTCGAAGCCACAGACCATCCCATGAATTCAAAATCGGACGCAATTCCATTTTTATTATCGATCTGAACCCTTTTAACCTGTTCTTTTGCTGTCCGAAGGCACTGCGGCAAGGAATTACCCCCATAAAATGCATTCGACCAATTCCTCTCTTCGTACGTGCCCTTTGCCTCCGCAACTACCAATCCTGAAGAGTCCCAGCCGACCCAATCGGGCATGTCTCCCTTTTGGCCATCTCGAAGCCGAACCACATAATCTGCAAATCTGAAGTGGTTGCCCTCGATCGGAATCAGATTGCTAACTCCTTCACACTTCTCCAAGTATGCTCTCGCGAAGAATCGCCCGTGGATGTTGGAGTAGGATCGCCGCAATTCTCGACCGATTCCTGGCCCGTCGCCTTTCCAGATGAGATCCTGCTTTCCAGTTAAAAATGCCCTTAGCTGATTATAGAATGCGCTGCGGGGCCCACCGGTTTGTAACGTTTCAGATACGGCTGCGTGAGCTATGTCAACCAAATCAAGTGTAAGTTTCGGATCCCGCGAGGCCCGTTGATTTTCGAGTTCGCGGTAGTAGCAGACTTGGTAATTCGTCATCTATTTAGGTACCGCTCGGCGTTCTGGCTTTCGCCGCAACTACCCTCAGATTGAGTTCTTGCCTAAAAAATTGTATAATATGATTTCTATGTCAACAAGTTTCCAAAAATAACCCATTTTAGGAGTCCAAAGGTTACCCCCTTCGGGGTCTGCCTTATCTCTGACATTGATCGTCCTTTTAGTTTCTGGCTCGTTTGTTTAGCCTTTTGTTCTCTGACCCGGTAATTCCGTCTTTGGGCTATGATATTGTGTTCCCGTCGCCGACTTTGACGAAGGCCGAAGATGGCAGATTTCAACGGGAGGATTTCGAAGGGAGGCGCCAATCCAATCCGTGCCTTTGCTCGGACAATCCGAACAGATCGAGCGGAAAATGCTGCGGAGAATTTCAAAAGCGATGCAGCCTGTCATGAGGAACTCAATCGCCGACCAAGGCGATTTCCGCCGTCGTTCATTCATTTCCTGACTTGAAGTTCGCCGAGCATCGACTCTGATTCACAGATTCACGTTCCGAGCCGGAATTGGAATCTATGTGCATGCCCCATCCGGCAAGGAGCTGGTCGCAAGGGCGGAACAGCTTGCGCAATATCTTGCGAAGGCTGCAAGCCGAAAAGCAATTGGCTGATTGGAACCGAGCACGAGAAATTCGGCTTTCGGCACTCCGACCATCGGCCTCTTCCCTACGACGGCCGCTGCTCGATCAAGACCATTCTGGAGGTCTTCGCGACAGGTTCGGGTGGGAGTCCGCCCAGATGAAGTCTCGCCGGCGTCCAGACCACAATCAGTCTTTCAGCAATGATCAAATGATCGTTTGGATGCTCGGCAGTTCGGACAAGGGAGGAAATTGGAATTTCAGCGGAACCTCTGATCGAGAATGGCAGGACTCCATTCTGCCCAAACTTCGGGGATTCGAATCGATGACTTGGGCGATTCAGGCCGACGGTTTTCAAAATGCGGAATTGCTTGATGATTTTTGCCTTGAACAGTCCGGTGACGCATATGGCCAGAGCGATGCAATAGTTTTCCCGACGCTTCCGGCCGACAGCTGGTGCCGGCTTCGGCGTTCGGCTGATTGAATGGACACATGTTCCATGCTTGGATCCGAGTTATGGATCAGGATGCCCTGCGTTTCGTGCTCCGACCCTCCGCGAGGGCTGGCAGGCGTCAACTGGGATGCGCCCTCGCTTCGGGCATTGTTTGACCGTCGCAAGGCTGGCGGGTAATTTGAAAACAAAGGGCGAGTATCGAGACCATGAACAAGATGATGCCAACGAGCGGTATTGAAACGGAGCGATATGCCGAAGGGTACAGGCACCCGGAAGCAAGCGCGGCTTTGCGGCCCGATGTCGGCACGCAGGCGCAGTTCAGGAAGAAGAAAGTTCCGATCGCCTACCGATACGATTCTTCGTTGGCGCCGACGCTCGACTGGGACGGACAGAATCCGGCGCGCGAACAGGCCGAAGCGAAGATCGCGGCGTTGCAGGACGGGGTCGCGCAACTTGAGACAATGGTCGCGGCGGGCGAGCTTTCCGGGGGAGGACTTGCCGCCGCTACAAAGGCGCTCGCCAAGGCTAGAGAGGATGCCGCCGCTCTAAAGACGCTCTCAAGGCCGTTCCTCAATTGGGCCGGGAAGGCGGAGCGGATCTCCTTCGACGTGCCGACCCTGCCACTATTCGTCCATGAACGACTGTCTACCGCAGCAATCCTGGAGACTCTGAAAGGGCATTCGCGCGACCGCCAGCCGAGCTTGTTCGATCTTTTCGGTGAAAGCGATTTGCCTTTGCACGACAGGCTTCTCAAAGCCTATGAGCACCAGGACGGCTGGGTGAACCGGTTGATTCTTGGCGATTCGCTTGTGGTGATGAATTCGCTGATTGGCTACGAGGGTCTCGGCGGACAAGTCCAGACGATCTACGTTGATCCACCATATGCGGTGAAATTCGGATCGAACTTCCAGCCGTTCGTGCGTCGGCGCGACGTAATCCACGGTGCGGACGAAGACATGGCACGTGAACCTGAGATGGTGAAGGCTTACCGGGATACTTGGGAACTTGGCATTCATTCATTTCTTACTTATTTGCGGGATCGATTGCTGCTGGCGCGCGAACTGCTGCATCCGTCGGGCAGCATTTTCGTGCAGATGTCGGACACCAACCTGCATCATGTACGGGAGTTGATGGACGAAGTATTCGGTGCGGAATGCTTTGTCTCGCAAATCAGCTTTCAAACTACGTCAGGAACAACAACTCGAACACTGGCGACGCTTGGCGACTTTTTGCTGTGGTACGCGAAGGATCCAGAACGCCTGAAAGTTCGTAAATTATTTGAACAACAGCCACTTACGGTCGGGGAAGGTAATGCGCAATGGGTCCTGCTCCCGGACGGCAAGTATCGTGGCGTAACGGCCGCCGAAAGACGGGGCGAGGCTCGTTTGCCGGATGGTGCGCGGCTCTACAAGCCTAGCGACTTGCAATCGCAGGGTGCACCCAGCAATCGGCAACCGTTCTCTTTTGAAGGTAAGGTTTACGAACCGGCCAACAATCGTCACTGGTCGCCGACCTATCCAGAAGGCTTAGAACGCCTTGCCGCCGCTGGTCGGATCCATGTCGCGGCAAACAGTATCCAATATCGGCGATTCGCGTCGGATTTCCCATACAAGGAACGAGGCAATCTTTGGACCGACACGCTGACGGGTAGTTTCACAGACGCGAAGCGTTACGTTGTGCAGACGAACACAAAGGTCGTCGAACGATGCCTATTGATGACGTCGGACCCTGGCGATCTAGTGTTCGATCCAACCTGTGGTTCGGGAACTACGGCTTGGTGCGCAGAAAAATGGGGGAGGCGCTGGATAACCTGCGACACCTCCCGCGTTCCCGTCGCGCTGGCGCGGCAACGGCTGCTTACGAGTGCCTTTGAGTTCTACAGTCTCAAGGATCCGAACCGCGGCCCCGCCGGTGGATTCAAGTATCTGCGAAAGCAAAACCAGAAGGGCGAGGAAGTAGGCGGCATCGTGCCGCACGTCACGCTCAAATCAATTGCTCGAAATGAGCCGGCTAAGGAAGAAGTGCTGTTCGACCGGCCTGAGAAGGATGGAAACGTGACGCGGGTGAGCGGCCCATTCTGCATTGAGGCGACGATTCCGACTCCTGTAGACTGGGACGGCGACGGCGAGGAGGACTCGGGGGACGCTGCCTCTGTCGACGCCCATGGGAATCATGTCGAGCGCATGATCGAGGTTCTGCGGCGTTCGCCGGAACTGCATGCCGGAGGCGGGCAGCGGGTCGTATTCGCCAAGGTTCGGCGACCCGCGCGGACCATGAGCCTTTCGGCGGAGGCGTTGATTGAAGGCGAGCGGGAGCGTCCCGCGGCCATCGTATTCGGCCCGGAAAACGGCGCGGTTGCGGAAAAGCTGGTGTTCGATGCAGCCCGCGAGGCTTACGCCAAGAGTTACGACCATCTTTACGTGATCGGGTTCGTCATTCAGCCGGACGCGCGGCGGATGATCGAGAATTGCGAACAGACGGTTGGCGTTCCTGCAACGTGGGTTCAGGCGAGCATGGATTTGGTGATGGGAGATTTGCTCAAGAACATGCGGTCGAGCCAGATTTTCGCGGTTTGCGGCCTGCCGGATGCGCGGATCAAGCAGTCGGAGAGCGGAGACTACCGCGTAGAGCTGCTCGGCTACGACGTGTTCGATCCCGTGGATATGGATTCCGATCATCGGGACGGGACCGACGTGCCTGCGTGGTTTCTTGATACCGACTATAATGGGCTCTGTTTCCACGTCTGCCAGGCATTCTTTCCCCGGACTTCAGCGTGGGAGGGCCTCAAGCGCTCGCTGCGCAGCGAATTCGACGAGAGGGTATGGCCGCACCTATCGGGAACGGTCAGCGTTCCGTTCAGCGCTGGTGAGCACGGCCAGATCGCGGTCAAGGTCGTAGACGACCGCGGCAACGAACTTATGGTCGTCAAACCGCTGTCGGAGGCAGAGAACGAGGCGTGATTAATAAGGTCCGCATCCGCGGTTTCAAGCGATTCGAGGACGTCGAATTTCGCTTGCCGGGACATGTGGTTCTTGCCGGCCCCAACAACACCGGCAAGACGACAGTCCTTCAGGCTATAGCGTCGTGGGCGCTCGCGTTGCGGCGATGGCGGGAGCTCAACGACTTCAATGCGAGACAGGGGTACGCAAAGGCGCCGATCGCTAGGCATGCGTTCTCGGCGGTTCCGCTGCGGAGTTTCGATTTCCTCTGGAAGGATAGACGATATCGGGAGCGGATCGAGATTGAGTTGCGACACAATGCGGGCTGGTCAGTGGCGATGGAACTCATCCCCGACAGCACCGAGCAGATCTATGTCAGGCCCAAGGCCGATGCGTCGGCGGAAACGCTGCGAAGCCTTGACCCTCAAACGGTGTTCGTGCCGTCGATGACCGGGCTTGGGATTGATGAGCCGCTTTATCACCTACCGAAGATTGAGCAACTCCTTGGACTCGGGCGCCCCGGCGAGGTTTTGCGCAATTTGCTGGCGGAAGCAAGCCGTAATGAGGTCGCTTGGGAGCGAATCCAGTCATCCATCGAGAAACTGTTCGGTTACGAAATTCTGCCTCCCGAGACAGGCGGCGCGCATATCATAGCTGAATACCGAGTGGCGGGTGCGGAGCATCCCCGCTTTGATATCGCCAGCGCCGGCAGCGGGTTTCAGCAAGTCTTGATGCTTCTCGCATTTTTGTACACGCGACCCAGCGCGATTTTGCTTCTGGACGAGCCAGATGCTCATCTGCACGTAATTCTTCAAGACGCCATCTATCACCAGCTGCGGACTGCGGCTGCACAGCAACAATCGCAGCTAGTCATTGCGACGCATTCCGAGGTGGTTATCAATTCGGCAGAGCCGCGCGAGCTCTACGCATTGCTGGACGAGCCGCGAAGAATTGCCGACATTGCGGATAGAAGTCGCCTCATTTCCTCGCTTCGTGCGTTGAGCAATGCCGATGTGATGCAGGCATGTAATGCGAGGGGCATCCTCTATGTAGAAGGCTTCACCGATATCAGCATCCTGCGCGCCTGGGCCGCCAGACTTGGACACCGTGCCGACAGATTGCTGTCGACGGAGGCGATGTGGAAGCCGATGGTATTCCAAGCGCAAGAAGGACGGCCGGGGATCAGTGCACGGAAGCATTTTAATGCCCTGCAGTTGGTTCGGGAAGACCTGCCTGGTATCGCACTCATCGACGGCGACGCGCACCAAGACATTCAAAACAGCGAAATCACGGGAAGGGGGCTGCAGCGGCTCCGTTGGCGGCGTTACGAGATCGAGAGCTACCTGCTCCACCCCAATTCTCTAATCCGCTTTGTCGAGTTCATGGTCGGGACCGATGCCGCCGAGCCGCATGTCAACGACATGCTCACTTATTGGCGCAATCATTTTCCACCTGCAGTCATGCGAGACCCGCTCGGAAACCATGAATTTCTGAATGTTACCAAAGCCCGAACGCGGCTTCTGCCCCGATTGCTGAACGCGGCCGGGGTCCACGGCTTGCCTCACACCCGCTATCACGAAATCGCAGCGCAGATGCTTCCCGAAGAGATTCATCCCGAGGTAAGCGAAAAGCTTGATGCGATCTGCCGCGCCTTCGGGGTCGAGCCATGAACGCACACGAGGTTCCCGAACCGATCCTCAACTCGCCTTTCGAGGAACCAAAGGCATATTGGCGCATCTCAGAGCACGACCCGCCGGAGCAATGTTCCGGTCGACGGCCCGCCATGTATTTTTATCGGCCGCCCGGACACGAAGCGCAGGATTACGGGACGAACGCCGGAACGGCCATCGAGCTCAAGCTGGTCAACCGAATTCGCGACAAGCTTTCCGAGTGGAGGCCCTTGGCGTTGCGCGGCGAGGGCGGCGTGACCAGAACAACAATGGAGTTGCTGCGCTACTGGCGCAGGGAAGGGCGTCGGCACAAGCTGTTTTTCGCCCAGATGGAAGCCGCCGAGACAATTATCTTCCTCGCCGAGGCGCGAGCGGACTTCCTCCAAGGAATCAACGTTCCGGTCGATCAGCCGGGCGCGGAGGCGCAAACCGACGGAATGCAGGCCTTTCGACGCCATGCCTGCAAGATGGCGACCGGCACAGGCAAGACGACGGTTATGGGAATGCTGGCGGCATGGAGCATTCTCAACAAGATAGCTGACAGAAACAATGCGCGCTATTCGGACGTGGTGCTTGTAGTCTGCCCAAACGTTACGATCCGCAATCGACTGGAGGAACTCAGGCCGCAAGGCGGCGAAGCGAGCCTTTACCGTACGCGCGACCTTGTTCCGTCGCATCTCATGCCGCAACTCGCGCGGGGACGCGTCCTCGTCACGAATTGGCACGTATTTGAACCGAAAAGCATCCAGGTTGCAGGGCAAACTGCAAAGGTGCTTCGTGCCGGGCGGGAATTGAGGACCCGGGAGACCATCCGAATCGGACGCAAAACGGCGACTTTGCGCGGAAAGCGCTACCTGACCTTGGATGCTCTCGAGCTGCATAAGGCCGCCGGTTTGATCACCATCATTGAAGAGAAACGGGATCGGCAAGGAAACCTCGAGTCGGTGCTGGCGGATTCGGTTCGCTACGTCGAAAGCGATGCCAAGCTTATCGAGCGCGTTCTAGGGCGCGAGATCGGAGGCAAAGGCAACATTCTGGTCATGAACGACGAGGCACATCATGCTTATCGCATTCGGCGATCGGAAAAGGATGAAGACGAGAAGGACTATTTCGGCGAAGACGACGACTACGAGGAATTCTGTCGCGAGGCGACCGTGTGGGTCGACGGACTCGACCGCATACACAAGCATCGAGGCATCAACCAATGCATCGACTTGTCAGCGACTCCCTATTTTCTGGGCGGAGCGGGAAGAGACACCAACCGGCCGTTTCCTTGGGTAGTGAGTGATTTCGGGCTCATTGACGCCATCGAGTCGGGTCTGGTCAAGATACCGCAGCTTGCGGTGCGAGATACCAGCGGCAGCGCGGTTCCCGGATATTTCAACATCTGGCGCTGGATTCTGCCTCGACTAACCCCTGCGGAACGCGGCGGGCGGCGCTCCGGGGTAAAGCCGGAGGCTGTGCTGAAGTACGCGCACGTGCCGCTGGCCATGCTCGGCGGACTTTGGGAAGCACTGCGGAAGGAATGGGAACAGCGAGAGGGCGATTGCCGCCCACCTGTATTTATCATCGTATGCAATAATACGGCACTCGCCAAAGTTGTGTATCAATGGCTTGCTGAGGACCAGGCTCCAGTCGGTATTCCGCCGGCGGGTCTTGACGGACTGCGGAATGCGGACGGCGACATTCGTACCATCCGGGTGGACACGAAGGTAGTGCGCGAATCCGACAGCGGGCAGGCGAAAGCCGACGAAGACCGGTGGATGCGCGCAACGCTCGATACCGTCGGCAAGACCGATTGGCCGAGGGACGGGCAAGGCCGGGCGATCTACCCGGAAGGATTCGAGGCGCTGGCATCGAAACTGGAAAGGCCCCTCCATCCGCCCGGCCGGGATGTGCGCTGCATCGTTAGCGTTGGAATGCTGACGGAGGGATGGGACTGCAACACTGTCACCCATATCGTCGGTCTGCGTCCATTCATGTCGCAACTTCTTTGTGAACAAGTTGTCGGACGCGGGTTGCGGCGCTCGAGCTACGCTGTGGGGGAAGACGGAAAACTGAGCGAGGAAGTTGCGAAGGTTTTCGGCATCCCGTTCGAAATCGTGCCGCTAAAGGAGAATCCATCGGACGGCGTGCCGAAGCCGGCTCCGGAGACTTGGCGCATTCGGGCGGTGCCCGAGAAGGCGCACTTGGAAATTCGGTTTCCGCGGGTGGAAGGATATATTCTGGGCATCCGGCACCGGGTTAAAGTGGATTGGGACAACGTCGCTTCCCTGCACCTCGACCCGAAGGACATTCCGCCGGAGGTGGAGATGAAGGCGGGGCTCCTGAGCAATAAGGGGCGGCCATCGCTGGTCGGTCCCGGAAGCCTCGATCGGGTGGACCTCAACCCTTTCCGCGAGGGCAAGCGTCGTCAGCGTCTGGAGTTCGAGATGGCCCGGGACCTGACGCGGGACTACCGCAAGCAGCCGGGGTGCGACGCTCCGCCTCATGTAATGTTCGTTCAACTCGCGACCATTGTCCGACGATACTTGCGCGAGAAAGTCCGACCTATAGAGCCGGCACAGGATGTCGATGCCTTTTTGTCGCCTTGGTACGGGTGGCTTTTGGAAAGGCTTGTCGCAGCAATCCAGCCGGATGACCTAAACGGAGAGACTACCGAGTTGCCGCGAACTGAAAGCGGTCGCGAGCCGGGTTCAACGGCAGAGGTGGATGTTGAGACGCGTCTTGAGCCTTATCCCGTCGTCAAGAGTCATATCAATGCCGTTGTGCCCGATACTGCCAAGTGGGAACAGTGCGCCGCCTATCGGCTAGACAACAGCGAACTGGTAGATGCGTTTGTCAAGAACGCTGGACTTGGATTTGCGATCCCTTATCTGCACAACGGCGAGCACCACGAGTATCTGCCCGATTTTATCGTCCGGCTGGCTGGCGGCGGTGAGCGATTCTTGATTCTGGAGACCAAAGGCTACGACCCGTTGAAGGAAGTGAAGGCGCAGGCCGCGCACCGATGGGTAAGAGCCGTCAACGCATCAGGCGATTTTGGATCATGGGACTATGCTCTGGTATCCGATCCGGGAATGGTCGATGAAGCGATTGGCCGAGCCGCGGAATTGATCGGGTCGAACGCTAAATCGGCGCGAAAGAACTGAACCCAAGAGCTGTTCGGCAATAATCGCGTCCGGCACGAACTGTCTTTGAGTTTGGTTCCCGAAGCTGGCCACCAAGGCAAGCGCGCTCGGCGAGGTCCGCATGAAAACGATGAGTGCGCATCCTTTTCCCCAGCGTGCGCAAAACGGTTCTGCGACCAATCTTGGCCGAGCCCGCAGCCAATCGGCATCAATTGAAAACATCGGACCACCCAGCACTCGGCCGAACGCTCCAAACGGGAAGTGATGCGGGGAAATTCAAAAACGATATAATCTGGCGCGAGGAACTCGACGCGCCGACCAGCGCGGCCCCCGCCGGCGTTTCATTTCCTGACTTGAAGTTCGCCGAGCATCGAGTCTAGTTCGCAGATTCACTTTCGGCACCGGAATCAGATTCGATGTCCATACCTCAGTCCGGCACGGGCTTGATCGAAAAGCCGGAACAGCTTGCGCAATATCTTTGCGACGGCTGCAAGCCGAAAAGCAGTTGGCTGATTGGAACCGAACATGAGAAATTCGGCTTTCGGCACTCCGACCATCGGCCTCTTCCCTACGACGGCCGCTGCTCGATCAAAACCATTCTGGAAGGTCTTCGCGACAGGTTCGGGTGGGAACCCGTCGAAGAGGCAGGAAGCATCGTCGGGCTGTCGAAAGGCGGAGCGAATGTGTCGCTTGAACCCGGCGGGCAACTTGAGCTTTCCGGAGCGCCGCTGAAAACTCTCCATCAGACCTGCGACGAAGTGAACAACCACCTGCGTGAGGTGCGCGAAATAGCGGATGAAATCGGCGCGGGCTTCATCGGATTGGGCGTGGCTCCGGAGTGGAGGAGCGACGAGATGCCGACGATGCCCAAAGGTCGATACGCGCTCATGACCGAATACATGGAACGCGTGGGCACGATGGGCCTCGACATGATGTATTCGACATGCACGATTCAGGTCAATCTCGACTTCGCGTCCGAAGAAGACATGGTCAAAAAGCTCCGGGTCGCGTTGGCGCTCCAGCCCGTCGCCACTGCGTTCTTCGCGAATTCGCCGTTCTACGGCGGACGCGAATCTGACAACTTGAGCATGCGCGGACGGATCTGGAGGGATGTGGACCCCGCCCGAACCGGAATGCTCCCATTCGTATTCGACGAAGGATTCGGATTCGAGGCTTGGGTCGAATACGCTTTGGATGTTCCGATGTATTTCGTCTACCGCGACGGAAAATACGTGGACGCGCGCGGCCAGTCGTTCAGGGATTTCATGGCTGGGCGTTTGCCGTCCCTGCCGGGCGAGCTGCCTCGGGTATCGGATTGGGCCGATCACCTCACGACGATTTTCCCGGAAGCGCGGATCAAGCAGTTCATGGAGATGCGCGGCGCCGACGGCGGTCCTTGGCGCAAGCTCTGCGCTCTTCCGGCATTCTGGGTGGGGATTCTGTACGAGCAGAACTCGCTTGATGCCGCTTGGGACCTGGTGAAGGAATTCAGCGAGGAAGACCGGGAAGGGCTTCGCGTTGAGGCGGCGAAGCACGGCTTGAAGGGCCGGCATGACAATATTTCATTGTTGGAACTCGCAGCCAGATGCTTGGAAATTTCCGAAGATGGGCTCAGGAAGCGAAACTACGCGGGTTCCGACGGATTGGTGCCGGACGAGACGCATTTTCTCGACTCCCTGAAAGAAAGCCTGGAAGCGAAAGCATCCCCGGCAGAGGAGTTGCTCGAGAAATTCCGCAACGAGTGGAAAGGCGCTCTCGGACCAATTTATGACGAGTATTGCTACTGAACTCAGATGCCGTTCAAGCGGAACGGCGAGCGCTCGGTCCGTCGATTGCGATTGATGGCTTTGGTTTCCTTAAGCGAACCGCCGCGTTTCCGGGAGAAGGGCGAAAATCGCTCCGATCGAATTGCGCGGAAGCGCTCAATGGCGTCCATTGATCGTCAAACAGGCTTGGCTATTGAAGGGCATCGGGCGAATGTTCGACGCAGCGCTGAATGAAAACCTTGAACTGAAAGCGGGCAAATTATTCGCCTAACGGCCAGACGACCCGCGGAAAGAGATTTTCGCTTCGTTTCCGTCAATCAGGCGACGAATGTTGCTTGAATGTCGAATCCAAACGCAGGCGGACATGAATGCCGTTGCTGCGAAGGCATCCGCCGAACCGAACATCCATAGCCAGAACGGCCCCGTCAATGCGGCGCTCAGCGATGCGACGGAGGAAAATCGCGTAAGAAACGCCAGGCAGAGCCATGTTGCGCACGCCGCTACGCCGGCAAGCAAAGACAATCCGAGCAATGCGCCAAGGAAGGTAGCCACTCCCTTGCCGCCCTTGAACCCGAGCCAAACAGGAAAGAGGTGCCCCAAAAAGGCTGAAACTCCGGCCACCTGCGCCGCGTCGCTTCCGAAATGCAACGACGCGATCAATACCGGCGCCAGACCCTTGCACGAATCGAATATCAGCGTGGCGGCGGCGGCAGATTTGTTGCCGGTCCTAAGCACGTTTGTCGTGCCGATGTTCCCCGACCCAGTTTGCCTGATGTCGCCGAGTCCCAGGACTTTGGTGATCACCAACCCGAATGCAATCGATCCGACAAGGTAGGAAATCAGTGCCACAAGTGCCAAGTAGGTCGGCGGAGTTGTGAATTCGGGAAGAAACAAGCCAACCTCCTCAGCGGTGTTTCAGGACGCATGCGTTTCCAGGCGAGGGCTATTCCAAGTGCCTTGCCATTGCAAATTCCAGATCGTTAGAGCCCCTGCGGTATAGCTTTCATTGCGGCCTTACATGACCTTGGAGGCGAGAGGTTTGGTCAGCGCCATGTGCAAGCAGTGGACGCAAAAATTCCCTTGCGCGGTTGGCCGCCATCTCCTTGTCTCGAACTCCCGCGTCGGCATATCCGGGCCGACGCAGATCGAAGCGAGGGATATGTGTTGCGCTAAGAACCTCTCGGCTGCGCGGCAATCGAGTTACGCTTCACAAGTCAGCATTCATCCGGCGGCCCTTGGTATTGGCCGGAACGCATTCGGTTCACGACGATACGAGCGACAGACGATTGCCCCGAACCTCGCCAGATTCTTTGATGCGCGCGAATCTGTTGAATTGCTTGCAAATTGCGGCGAGAATTTCCAAAGATGGTTGTTGCAATTCGTTTCGAACAAATCCGGTTCGAAGCCGGTTCAACCTGCGATGAGTTTCAATGATCTCGACGGACGCCAAAAGAATCCTTGAATGGTATTTGGACATGGGCGTGGACGAGACGATCGGCGATGCCCCTGTCGACAGATATCTTGTCAGTCCGGAGCCTCCGAAAGCTGCCGCGCCCGGATCCGATGCGCGGCAATCTGTAGCGGCCGAAGTTGATCCGTCCCTTGATAGGAATTTCGAAAGCCGACCGCCGCAAGCGTTTGATGGGCTGCAGACTGAGGTTTCAGAACAGCGTGCGGTCAGGTTAGCAGAAATTGCAGCGGCGAGTTCCGGCGATCTTGAATCGCTCCGCAAAGCCACAAATGATTTCGAGCATTGCGCATTGAAGGGCGAAGCGACCCAGCTTGTATTTTCCGACGGCAATCCTGAAGCGAAGGTTATGATTGTCGGCGAAGCGCCGGGCGCGGACGAGGACCGAATCGGCAAGCCGTTCGTCGGAAGGGCAGGGAAATTGCTTGATCGAATGTTCGAGGCGATTGGAATGTCGCGCACTGCGCAAGAGCCCGACCGAGCGCTTTACATTGCGAACGCAGTGCCGTGGCGACCGCGCGGAAACCGGAATCCGACTCCCGAAGAACTGCGGGTCATGTTTCCGTTCACCGCGAAGCACATCGAACTGGCCAAGCCCGAAATCCTTGTCCTCATGGGGAACGTTCCCTGCCGCGCGCTGATCGGGAAAGACAAGATCACCAGGCTGCGCGGCAACTGGCAGGACTTCCGGGGGATTCCGGTCATGCCGATGTTCCATCCTGCGTATCTGCTCAGGAATGCGCAATCAAAAATGTATTCCTGGTGGGATCTGATTGAGATCAGGAAACGGCTGAAGAGCATGCAATGACACTTGACCTCTCGCGGGATTTCTTGCCGGTGCGGATTGCATTGCTGACCGTATCCGACACCCGGACGCTCGGGACGGACCGGTCTGGCGACATTCTTGAGGCCCGGGTCAAGAAGGACGGCCATGCGCTGTCTTGCAGACGGATGGTAAAGGATGACCGCGCAAAAATTTCAGAGCAGCTGCTGAAATTTTCCGCGGACCCTGAAGTTGACGCGGTCATCTCTACGGGTGGTACCGGCTTGACTGGCCGGGACGTCACGGTGGAGGCTCATCGCGACGTCTACGAAAAAGAAATCGACGCGTTTTCCGCCATGTTCACGTTGGTTTCGATGAAGTCCATCGGGACTTCGGCCGTTCAGTCGAGAGCTTGCGCGGGCGTTTCGAACGGAACCTATCTGTTCGCTTTGCCGGGATCGCCCGGCGCGTGCAAGGATGCGTGGGATGAAATTCTATCCAAGCAGTTCGACTACAGGCACCGACCATGCAACTTTGTCGAAATCATGCCGCGTCTCGACGAGCACCTGAAACGATAGGAAGTAGTGCCGGAACTCACGAAAATGCTAATGCGCATCAAAATTTGGTTGCAACCTTGCCCGTCTTCGCACGGCAGTTTGAGCGTTCCTTGGTTGACTTCGTCGTCGGTTCGATAGCGGCTTTTTTTTGGAGCACTGGCTTGAACCTGAGCTACGAACTGTTTGAGAGGCGTGCCCGGGGGCTCATCGCAGCCCGCCAAAGAGGGCGCCATATGACTGGAACCGTCAACCAGCGCAGATAAGAGCAAAATCTCGGTGCAGACTGCTCCGATGCAGTTCATGAAGATTAAATCGCACGCCAGCAAGCCGCGCGACCATCCCACGAGCGCACAGTCCATTGAAGCCAACGGCCGCAAATCAGCGACCCTTCCGAAGGTCGAGTGCCAGAAACCCATGATGATCGAATCGTTTGAACTATCGGCGACCTGAGCGGGAGCAACCGCGACTATCCTCAATATCTAGTGCGCAATTGCTCGACTGAGCTGTATCTTTGGCAAGCTGTCCCAGCCTTGATCGACCGGGTCCAGTCTCCACCGGCCCCAAAGCTGTTTCAACTGCACTCCGTACCAACCAGGACATGAAATCGATGGCTGGAGAAGGCATTCACGCATAGCAAAATTCAAAAAAGCAACAATTTCAGATATTTTTGAATTCTTCACAAAAACCTATACAATTGCCGTAAAAATTTGCTACACTGCTATGTGCGCACTGCACGGGCAAACAGCAAATGGAATCTACTATGGGAGAAGTTAACGAGTTGATATTGCAGAATTATCGTTGTTTCCACAATGAACAACGAGGCAGGCTGCGCCCGATTACCTTACTTGTTGGCGAGAACAGCACAGGAAAATCGTCATTCATGGCGAGTTATATGGCTATAGATCAGTGTTTTAGGGAACAAAGATTAAATGACGAGCCAGACTTCAATCTTGACCCATTTGAACTAGGGTCATTTAAAGACATTGCCTATACGACTGACAAAAAGCGTAATGATGCAAATGAATTCAAAATTGGAATGAGCTACAATAGAGATTTATTTTCTAAAGGCGAACACTTGGAACTGAGCATTTGCTTCAAGCAAAAAAATAGACTTCCGCACGTTTGCACCTTATCATATCGTTTTAGCAAAAATGACTTCGTTGAATTTGAGCGAATTCAAACCGGTACCGAAATGAGAACTCCCAAGTTTTCAATGATGTTTGATATGCCGCTAACTCACGTAGATCATCTTGTAAAATTAATTATAAACAGAATTACAAGTATGGATCAAAATCAAGCGGAAAGTTACGGATCTATAATTGCTCAAGATCTATTTTGGAGCCACATCACAAATTCCTCCAGAGAAAATGCTAAAGAAAATACTAGCCTCATAATTACCTATTTAATGGAACTAATAAAGAAATACTCGAATCACAGAATCAGCGAAAAAGCGCATGATCTTCAGCGTTTTGAACTGATGATGCCAAACATACGCGAGGCAATCGCGATGGCGCCGATCCGGTCAAAGCCTAAAAGAAGCTATGACCCAATTCGTGAACTCCCTAATCCGGAGGGCGACCACATGCCAATGCTAATTATGCGTTTGAGCAGATCGTATAAAAAGTACTGGAATAGATTTCGTAAGAGTTTGATTGAATTTGGAAAAGCATCTGAATTGTTTTCGGATATAAGAGTAGTAGGTGATGAAAGTGGCAGCATCAGCTCATTCGAAGTTCAAGTAAAAGTGCGATCAGGGATGTTCATCAATATTATGGATGTCGGTTACGGCGTAAGTCAGAGTCTTCCAGTAATCATCAATATTCTATATCACTGCCTTAATGGCTCATCTGGTAGTTCATTGTTTCTCCTGCAACAGCCGGAAGTTCATATGCATCCGCGGGGACAAGCCGAACTTTCGGACTTTATTTGCAACGCATTTAAAGTTAGCGGGAACCGGTTTTTGATCGAAACACACAGTGACTTTATCGTAGACCGTATGAGATTGCTCGTTAGAGAGGGTGTCGTTAGTGAATCTGACGTTTCAATAATTTATTTTGAACCCAGTGACTCATCGGTAAAGCTGCATAATATAGATTTGGACGAATATGGTAATCTATTAAACTGCCCGATCTCATATCGTGGTTTTTTTTCAAAGGAGGCAAATAGATTGGTAGGAATTGAGGAGTGAATAGGTTATGTGCATAATTGTTGATACTAATCGATTAAGCGTTTTTTTACGGAAGCCTAACAATGAAGACGTTGTTCCAATTCGCGATTGGTTAAATAAAGGTTGGGGGAAAGTAATATATTCGACCGGCGGGAAATTTGAAAAGGATATAAATGAATTCGCAATAAGTGCATTAAACGAGTTAGCAAGAGGCGGTAAAGCTCGGCTGATACCTCAACAGCAGTTAAAATCAAATATAAGCCGATTAGAAAAGGATTCGAATCATACGTCAAATGACGTCCACGTGCTGGCTTTAGCTATAGTTTCAGGTGCAAGATTGCTTTATACGGAAGATCGAGCGCTTAAGGACGATTTTAAGAAAGGTAAATGGCGGAATGGCAGACTTATAATTGGAAGTCCTCGTGGCAAAATATATTCAAGCAAAGATAATTCAGATCTTTTGACCGCGGATGTATGCAAAAGTAGATGAATAAAACCATTATATGAATTGAGCGCATTCATCGGAATTTTGTATATTGCGTCCGGATTTTAGCAGGGCATTTTTTTTGATTCTTGAATTAGTTTGGGTCGACCGGAGTCCGGCTCTTCCGCGGAGCTTCTGATGCGTTTTCGAAGGATCTACCGCGATCTAGCGACGGTTCGGAAGATCGTTTCGCCTTTCGCTTGTCCTGCGGTTGCTCCCGGCCGTTACTGCAAACCTTTTGATCGACTCCACTAGTGCGAACAAGACATTAGGACCCAGCGCATCCGCGGAATTCTATCGCCTTTCCGTCGAAAATCGCGGTTGACCGGATTGCCGACCTTTCGACCAATACAGCGCCTTCGCCGCGGTAGTGCATGACCGAGGTTGCGACGAGATTCTCGGCTTGGCGATGCACCTCCGCCTCCTCGAATTGGAATCGATCATCCAAGTATTCGAGAACGAAGTGGGGCTCTCGTAGATCTGTAGGCGGCAATGTGTATTCGAGCGTGACCTTGTGGCCGTATTCCGACGCAGCGAACCGGCAGCGCGGAACTTCATCAGGGTCGCCGACGCGAAAGGTTGCGTGCAGATCGTTCAGCTCTTCGACGAGCCGCGGGTCGGGAATCACGTCGCGCGCCGGAAGCTTCGCCGACAATGTCGCATTCGTCGCGATGCAGATTTCGTTGCATACGCCGAACTCGAAATTCAGGTGTGCGGAAATATCCTCATTCGGACTTTCCGGCCGGAGGTATACCGGGAGAACGACCTCCTCTTCATACCCGAGAAAACTGGAGTCCCCGTCAGCGAATATTCGGGGAGCGGGCCAAAGGGTCTCCGCTGATTCCAAATTGCGGCTTTCGCTCCAGTCAAATCTCGGGGGCAGTCCCAAGATGCCGGGTGCGCGCCAGTAGGTCTTCCAATTGCTTTGAAGCTGAAGATGAATTCCGATCACGTGGAATTCACCCGTCTCGTCGGTGTCCCGCCAGCCGGGAATCAGTTCGACAGACTTGATCGGCTGCCGGAACTGGTCGTCCGCTGCTGCCGATGCGCTGCCGAGCATCGCAAGCATCGCAACAACTTGGCATCGAAATTTGAATTGCATGGGAGAGAGTCTACAGAACCAGGCCGAAAAAGTGAATAATTCTCGCGTTCAATTGAAGATAATATGAAAAACAGGTTGTGAGCACTTGCCTACAACTCAATGCAGACTTACCAATCAAGCATGAACGAAAATCCTGACAAGAAATATTTTGCGGGCAAGATTCTCATCGCTATGCCTGACATGACAGATCCCCGATTTTCGAAGTGCGTCATCCTGATGATCTTCCACTCCGACGCCGGCGCGATGGGCATCGTCGTCAACAAACCGGCTGGTCACATCGAGATCAGTGAATTCGTCAATGAAGGAGAGCGCAAAGAAACGCAGCTTGAAACCATTCCGATCCACTTCGGCGGACCCATGGACCACAGCAGAGCCTTCATCATCCATTCGGTCGATTGCCGACAGTATTCGTCTACGCGGCAGGTGAGTGACCATTTCGGCATTACGATGACGCCGGATATTCTGGAGGAGCTTTCGAACGGGGAGGGTCCCGCTTCAAGCTTGTTCGCGTTCGGCTATGCAGGTTGGGCGCCTGGCCAGCTCGAAAACGAATTGCAGCATAATGTATGGCTGGTCTGCGACGGCGATCCTGATCTTGTATTCAATGTGAAGCCCAACGAACGCTGGGATGCGGCGATCAAATCGCTAGGATTCAGCCCGGCCCATCTTTCCGCAGGCGGCGGCTCCGCCTGACTTCGGTGCGCCGATTTCCGAATTGCATTCAAATCCTTGCCTGTTGAATCCAGTCCGGGCGGGCAAACAATCCCTGCATTCCCGCTGCTATTCGCGGTGCGCCGCACGGGACAGTCGATCATTGATCGCGGCCCCCAAGCCATGTGCCGGAATTGGCGAGACCGCGACCGCTCTTTTGCCGCATCTGAAGGCGTCCTCGTCGATCGACCTGAGCAAAGCGAACAGATTCGCGGCCGCCTCCACGAGATCGCCCGAATCAGACAGATTGTATTCTGCACCAGCACAACCAGGGCCGAAAGCAAGCCAAAGCTCGCCCGGATCGGGTTTTGCCGCGTTGAGCCTCAGCTTCGACCTTGGAGCGTAGTGGCTTGCCAGCTGGCCGGGGGTCACGGGCGCGGATCCTGCAGGGGCAAACTTCGGCGGCGGCATGTTCCGGGCGACTATCATTTCTTCCGGTATCGCCCCGTGGCGCAACACCTTCGCCTGTCCGCCCTGCGTCGAAACAATCGTGGATTCTATTCCGTGCATGCAAGGTCCGCCGTCGATCACCGCATTTACTCGGCCTGACAAGTCAGCGATCACATGGGATGCCTCCGTAGGGCTGATTTTTCCGGAGCGGTTTGCGGAGGGCGCGGCGATCGGTCCAGCAAACGTCTTGAGCAGGCGCAAGGCCACCGAATCTGACGGCACCCTTATGCCGAGCGTGGGGTAGCTGCTCGACGCAACAGGCGATAGCCCAGAATCCGACTGGGTCGGAAGCACGAGAGTCAGCGGACCGGGCCAAAATTTCGACGCCAATTCGCATGCGAGCGGGTCGACCTCGACGTATCTCATCGCATCTTCCGCATCCGAGAAGTGGATTATCAGCGGATTGCACTCGGGTCGCCCTTTGGCCGCGTAGATCCCGCGAATCGCATCGGCGTTGCGCGCGTCTCCGCCGAGCCCGTAAACTGTCTCGGTTGGAAATGCCACGGTGCCTCCCGCGTTCAGGATTTCTGCGGCACGCGCGATGCCTTCGTCGTCCGCTTGCAGGATTTTCGTATCCAATCTGATTAACTCCATTCGAAACTGTTCAGTGCGCTTCGGACAAATCAGGATGCTGCATGAAACGCCGACTGCAAACTTGATGCCATTGCGATTTTTTCAATGTCGAATCCTGAGACAGATTGCTTTCAAGGTCTTCTGCTGCGTCCGCCAATCATGATCGAATCCAATGTCTGGAGCAGTGCTCCAAGCATCTGTTTCAAGGCTGCAACTTCCGCTATATGCCGGTTCGTCTCTCCGCAAGTTGGGAACAGCCTATCAAATGACCTATCGCGCGCCGGTTGCGGATTACCGTTTCTTGTTTCGCGAGATGCTGGATATTGGATCGCTCGGCAAGCCGTCGATGGATTCCGGCATTGAACTCGACGACTGCGACAGGATTCTGGAAGCGGCGGGAATTCTGGCCGAAGAAAAGATTGCGCCGCTCCAGTCCCACGGCGACCTGCATCCTGCACGGATGGAGAACGGCGTCGTGCGCACGCCGCCGCAATTCGCCGCCGGATACAAAGCGCTCAGGGAAGGCGCGTGGATCGGCATGTCGGCCGCCGAAGAGTTCGGCGGAATGGCTCTTCCCGGCATTTTGCAGAATGCCGTCTGCGAGATGATCAACGGCGCCTGCATGGCCCTCGGTCTGAACGTCCTGCTGACGCAAGGACAGATTGAAGCGCTCTCGAACCACGCGAGCGAATCCGTCAAGAAAATGTTTCTGTCGAATCTCGTAAGCGGAAACTGGTCGGGAACCATGAACATGACCGAACCGCACGCGGGTTCGGATATCGGCGCGTTGAAGACGAAAGCGGAGCCTGATTCTGACGGCACCTACCGAATAACCGGCCAGAAGATATATATTAGCTGGGGAGATTGCGATTTCGTCGAAAACGTTTGCCATCTTGTGCTGGCCAGGCTGCCGGGAGCTCCGGAAGGATCCAAAGGCATTTCGTTGTTTCTGGTTCCCAAGCGGCTGCCCGATGCCGACGGCGGACTCGGGCACGCGAATTCCTTGAAGGTTGTCGGTCTTGAGCGGAAGCTGGGCATTCACGGCTCCCCGACCGCGACGATGGAATTCGCCGGGGCAAAGGGATGGATCGTCGGCGCTCCCAATTCCGGTCTGAGCGTGATGTTTGATATGATGAATTACGCGCGGTTGGCCGTAGGGTTCCAAGGCGTCGCCGTCGCCGAGGCGGCTGCGGGGCAAGCCGCCGAGTACGCGTTGAGCCGCGTCCAAGGACGTCCAGCACGCGGCGAAGGCATCGGAACTGTGATCGAGCACGCGGATGTCAGGCGGGCGTTGCTCAAAATGAGAGCGCAAATATTCGCGGCCCGAGCGATCTGCGCATCCTGTGCATTCGCTGCGGACATGGCCGTCGCGACAGGAGACGAGAGTTGGAGAAACAGATCTGCGCTCCTTACCCCAGTCGCGAAATCATTCGGATCGGATACCGGCGTCGAAGTCGCTCTGCAAGCTATGCAGGTCATGGGAGGGGCGGGCTACATAGAAGACTCCGGTTCGGCACAATTCCTCAGAGATGTACTCGTCACGACAATTTACGAAGGAACGAACGGAATACAGGCAATGGATCTCGTTGCAAGGAAAATGGCCGATGGCGGCGAATCGCTTGAGGCATTGATCACGGAATTGGAGGCCTCGGCCTCCGAATGCAGGTCGGCTGACGACGAGCCAGTTGGATTGCTGAAGTCCGAGATCGCTCGGTTTCGCAAGACAGCGGGCTGGATGCTGAAACAAGGCGACATGAACCAGCGGTTTGCCGGCTCGCGGTCATTCCTGCGCGCGCTGGCCTTGCTGCTCGGGGCGGACTTTCACCTTCGGGCTTTCGCCGCTGAAGCCGGAAACGGTCGCCGCTCGGCGCTGGCGCGCGTCTATTTCAACCGCTTCGTTCCGTGCATTTCTTCTTGTTGCAATGAAGCGGAGGCGGGCGATTCCGATCTATATTCAATCTCCGCAGAAGATTTGGGCGGCTGGGCTGATGCCTGAAAAACTTGGAGCAATAAATTTTCCGTATGCGGCGACTCCGGTCGGTTCGAAACCCGTCGAAGTGGTTGGCGGCCTCATTTGGTTCCGTTTGCCGCTTCCAATGCAGCTGAACCACGTCAACGCCTATGCGGCGCGCGATGCCGATGGATGGACGATCATCGACACAGGCATGGATACGCCGAAAACAAGACAAATTTGGACTGAAGCCTTGCATGGCCATCTGTCCGGCGCTCCGCTGAGGCGCGTCATCGTCACCCACCATCACCCGGACCATGTCGGGCTCGCAGGCTGGTTCCAAGTCGAGCACGGCGCCGAGCTTTGGACCACGAGGACCGCATGGCTGACGGCTCGAATGCTGACTCTCGATCTGCAGAAAACTCCGCCGAGGGAAACCTTGTCATTCTACAAATCGGCTGGAATGCATAAGCAAGCGCTGGAGGAGCGAGCGTCCGCGCGTCCGTTCAATTTCGCCGATTGCGTCCATAAAATCCCGCTGGGATTCAGGAGGATTCGTGAGGGCGAGGTCATCGCGATCGGCGGAATGCGATGGGACGTCCGGACCGGCGGCGGACACGCTCCTGAACACGCGACATTCTGGTGCAGGGATGCGCCCGCCGTGCTTGCCGGCGATCAATTGCTTGCGGACATCTCACCGAACGTCGGCGTCTACCCGACCGAGCCCGATGCCGACCCGCTCGAGGAATGGTTGGAATCGTGTTCGCGCTTCGAGGAATTCGCGCAAGACGATCAAGTCGTCCTGACCGGCCACAAGCGTCCCTATCGTGGACTTCCGGAAAGGCTTTCGCAGCTGATTTTCAATCATCATTCCGCTCTGGAGCGGCTGTCGAGCGCACTTTCGCAGCCGATGACGGCAGTCGAGTGCTTTCCGGCTTTGTACAAAAGGAATATCGGCTCAGGCGAATTCGGATTGGCGCTCGCCGAATCCGTCGCCCACCTGAATCATCTTTACCATAGAGGCCAAGCGGATCGTCGCAGAAGAAATGACGGAGCGTGGCTATGGACGGCAGCGAATGCTGCTTAACTGAATTCGAAGTCCGTCAACCGAAAATCGAAACCCTGCGGTTCTGGTTGACGAACATGATTTGCTCGATATGGATTGTGCAGTTCCGCAAGATATGGAATATCTCGTGGGAATGCCGACTTGGAAATAGAGGGTTCCGCAGATGGCCGAGTACAAGCGCGGTTCAATGGATGTATCATTTCACGAGAAGTGTTTCAGCGGTTTCGTTCGATTTTCGGCGTGGACGTGCGTGGTCGTGACGTTCGTCCTTCTGTTTTTGGCGGTGTTCAATTCGTGAGCCTTTGGGGACCGCGCCGGAGACGCCGCTTGCGCGTGCGGATCATGTTCCATTCCGCATTCGAGCTTCCGAGAAGGTAGGTCTCGTCCGCCTCGTGGGTGCCGCGCCGCGTCTGGGCGTCTTGCCACAAGACATCGAGGAACTAGCGCCATGATCGGATAGCGGTCGCATGCTCGGTTCCGCAGGGCGGGCAGTTGTACGAGTCGCCGACGCCCGCTCAACCGCTCCTACCGATTTCTTCCCGCGGCCTTGGCCGATATAGTGCCAGGACCGCAGTCAGCCTTTTCCGCCGCCGACATCCAATACTGGAATTCCGACTGATGCATCGCCTTGTGCGCCATAAATTTTCCAATCTCGACGAAAGGCATGAAGCAGTCATGCCCGCAAATCGCGCAATGAGCCAAAATTACTGATGGCGCAGGTGTTTCCGACATGGCAAGATCAGATCCGCGCGGTCAAGATCCGTAGTCTGGCTATGGCGGCCGCTTCCAGCCGCTCATGCGACACCTGATCTGGTTGGTCGCCAAAACCCGAGACTGGGAGATTGTATTTCGACATCGACAAATGAGGCTTGTGCAACAGGAGCACTCGGAAATCCTGCGCAGGATTGGCCTGCTTGAAGATGCCGGTGCTTGAATTTCCGCTCAATTGTTGCCGGATTGGCTAGTGGCTTGTCTTCTTCATTAGATTCCATTACAAGTTTTACAAGAACGGCGCGGCTACAGCGCGGGGCAAACGAGTGGCGGGACGATGCGGACGGGAGTGGATTTCGATGTTTCGGACGAGCAGCGCAAGCGGCTTGAGGAGATCACGGACGGCGGCAAAAGCAAGGTGAAGCCCGCGCGCCGGGCGCGGATCATCCTTCTGACGGACGACGGCTTGGGAACGATGGCGGTTATGGACGGCGCGGGCGTGTCGAGCCGACGGATCCGGCGCTGGCAGAGGCGGTTCATGCAGGAGGGCCTTGTGCGACAAGACGTGCAAGCTGTCAATGCTAAAGTAGTGTCTGGCAGAGAACCTATCGATTCAGGGCGTGCCATCAAGAGCCGGTCGTAGTTCAGGGGCTATCAGTAAGACACACTTAACTCTGCGTTCTGCCCCTTGGCAGCCTACTGCCGGGTGGCCGAAAGCTCCGCCGAACCCAACGATCCGCGAATCCGCGGTCGAAGCAGCAACTGCTCCTCGGAATCCAGAAGCTCTGGTCCGCTTGGACGGACTTCGCGCCGATGATGCTCCTCTACCGGGGCTTCAGGACATAAGGAATGGACGATAGAGTCAACCGTGGGAAATTGATAGGCTCAGGGGTCCGGTCGCGGGCATTGATAGCGGGCGGGAGGCCGATTCCGGCTCCGGAGGCCGCCGGTTCCGCGTCCGCTCCGGTTTTCCGCAGCGTTGGCGCAGGCTCCGCCGATTGCCGCCCTGCGGCCGTCCGGTTTCCGGGGAAGCGCCGCTCAGGCGGCGCATCCGCTTGCGCGCCGCCTCGCGCAGGTTCAGTCCGAGCCGATGGATGTCGGGGGCGACGACCGAGAGGCCGACCGCCAGCTCGAACCCGTCCGCGCCGCGCAGCCGGACCTTGTCCAGCCCGCGGCGCTCCAGATTGTTGATCATCGACTCCACCCCGGAATGCTTCTTGCGCGCCGCCGCGAAGGCCGGACTCGCCTCGCGCTCCCGCTCGGCGGCCGATTTCCCGCCTTTCTTCGGCAAAGCATTCAATTCCAAGAGACCGTCCAGCGTCTTCCGGTTCGACGGGCAGTGGAAGCCCCGGTCGAAGCTGCATCCCCGCAGCTCGGGGACCGCCTTCAGGCAGCGCCGGATCAGCGGCACCGCCACGTCGGTGTCGCCGCCTTTCCACATGATCTCGTGGTCGAGCACGAACCCGTTCCCGTCCGCGACGACGCAGCCCGGAACGCCGAGCTGCCGAGTTCGACCTTCTTGCCGGCGGCTCAGCTTCATATTATCCTGCGGCATCCCACGTTCGCGCTGGCAACTCAACTTGGAAGGGATCAAAATGAAAAAGTTTCTTGTGATCGTCGCACTTGCAAGCAGTGCAACTACCGGGGTCGCTCAGGCATGCTATAACAACGTTTCGCTGGGCCTATATGATTACCCCGGTTTCACCCTTCCCGGTTTTGGAGGGTGTGACGCGTACAACACCGGGTCGGAGACCGCTTACGGCGGCATAGGCACTGAAAGAGACCTGCAAAGGTTCTATGACCTTTACTACAACGAATGTGCTCGCAAAATAAGTGGCCTGTACGACTGCGCAAACCGAGCGATGAACACTCCAAAATCCTCCGACGGCACGCCGCAGAACGCCGCAACCATACAACAAATTCGCCAATGGCAAAGCAGACTTTCCGACGCCCGCGCCGAGTGTCGGAACACCTTCACAAGACTTTACAATCGCTATGAAGGAAAAATGTGCAAGTTTGAGTAACGCGCCGAGTTCGCGTTGCAGGGCAGTTCCGGTATTGCCGCGAAATCCCCCGGAATCGCGGCAATACCGGCTTGAATGTCGGCATTCACTGACAGTATCGTTCATGATACTCCGGGTTGTAGCACTCAGGCGTCCAGCGCGAATCTCGACGGAATGCTTCTTCTCCTCCCGGATACGTGCTCATAGGGAACCAACGACGCTTGCCGGTATCTTCCCACCACTCATAAAAACCTAGAAGCTCTTCAAGCCTGACTTCCGGGAGCCATGCAAGATGATCGCCTTCAGTCTCGAGGTGCGCCGCCAACCAGCAACTGCCGCCCGCCTCCGGTCCTGTTTCTTGGGGGTCTCCGACATTAAAGATACCGGAATCAAGGCATTTTTCCTCCGGGAATTCGCCATCCCTGTCGGCAGCCGCCAAGGATGGCGGCGCAGAGTCGGCAGTACGCCGCTCAACGATTTCTCCGGCGTCCGGCTCGGAGAAGCCGCCCGGGCTGAAGGAAAGCCCTGCTTCGGCGTCCGCATCTTGGCGCGTGCTTTCCGCAGCCCGCGTAAGCTCCGGTTTTGCGCCTTTGTCCAGCAGCATATTCACCATTTTTTCTTTTTCATTTCGACTAGCAAAGCCTTCCGCCCAGTCCAGCGGCGTATTGCCGTCATTATCTCTGGCGTTCGGGTTCGCGCCCTTGTTCAAAAGCTGTTTCGCAACGCCGTCCGCGCCGCGCTGCGCCGCCCAGTGCAGCGGGGTTTCGCCGTTGCGGCTTTCCGCGTTCGGGTTCGCGCCGGCATCAAGCAGAAGCTTCGCTACGGCTTCGGTTTTGGAAAAGTGCAAGGGAGTTTCGCCGTTGCGGTTTTCCGCGTTCGGGTTCGCGCCCGCGTCAAGCAGAAGCTCGGCGACGGCTGACCTAGCTGCATCGTGCAAAGGAGTATATCCGTCGTTGTTCCCCGCGTTCGGGCTTGCGCCCGCGTCAAGCAGAAGTTCGGCGACGGCTGCGTTTCCGTTGGTTGCCGCTTCGTGCAAAGGGGTATCTCCGTCGTTGTTCCCCGCGTTCGGGTTTGCGCCCGTGTCAAGCAGAAGCTCGGCGACGGCTGCGTTGATCGGCGCTTCGTGCAAAGGGGTATATCCGTCGTTGTTCCCCGCGTTCGGGTTCGCGCCCGCGTCAAGCAGAAGCTCGGCGATGGCGGCGGCGTCAACCGCCCAATGCAGCGGGGTTGTGCCATTGATATCTTCGGCGTTCGGGTTTGCGCCCGCGTCAAGCAGAAGCTCGGCGACGGCAGCGTTTGCCGCAAAGTGCAAGGGGCTTTGCCCAATCGCATCCTTGACGTCCGGGCTTGCGCCTTCGTCCAACAATTGCTTTGCGAGCGCAGCGTTTCCTTCAACCGCCGCTTTGTGCAGCGCAATTGTTCCAGTCGTTTCGGTTTGCGTTAAAGTCGGGCTGGACGGTCTTGGATCAAGAGTGAATCCCTTGCCGCGGGTAAAGTTTTCAATGCGTTCGGCCGTGTCTGCGCGGTCGCTTTCCCCGCAAGTGGCCAACACCAACGGCAGACTCACCGCCAAAACCCATTTGCCGAATTTCATTTCACACTCACTCCCTGCGTAGCTGAAGAGGCTGTTCTATTGGGCAAGCAACCCGGGGCAGTTTATACCTTTGATTGCGGGAGCGACGTTAAGCTTGGCGATTCACGGTGTCAAGCGCATGTGCAGGCTCAGCATTTTTGCGACAGTTTGGGGTCCGACTTGTCTGTTTTCAATGACGGGTTATAGGATTTGGTTGCGCGTAGTCCACCAATAACGCAAGAACGCCGGAATTGGATGCGGCATTTTGTGTGAACTGTCGAAAAGCTTTAGGCGGAAGTTCCTTGGGGCTGTTTTGAACAACTCTTTGAATGTCCGTCATATTTCGTGAATTCCGGCTATGCGTCCACTGGACACGTCGCTTCGGGAGGGGGCTGTCGCATGAGGACCTTCGCGTTCAGCAGCCTCAGCGCCCGGTCTTGGACCGGCGTCGGCGATACGGGGACGTCGAATCCCGGCTTTCCCGGCCCCGAGGGCTCGATCCTCATCAAGTAGTGTACCGAGTTGTTCTGCAATTTCGATCAGGAATGTCAAGATTTGGTTTCGGGTTCGATGCCCCTCGGTCGAGGCCGGAGGCATGAATTCGTTTTTCCGCGTTCCTGATCCGACCGCATTGGTTGGACGCGGCTCCGCGCCGAGGCCACGCCGACTCGCCGCCGCGGAGACCTTGTTCATCGGAGCGGCGGAGGGCCGGAACCCCGGCTCGACTGACGACCGACGTCAGCGGTCCATCAAGTGCTCTGAGAAGTACTGGGGGCGAGAGCAGGAAGGCTGTTTCGGGGGCGGGGGTCGATGCGCGGCAGCTCGCTCCGGCGCAAGTCGAGGCGTTCGGGAGAAGTCGGGACACTTTGGCCAAGACGGACCGGATCGACGCCGAATTGATCGCCCGTTTCATGGCGTTCCTCCCGGAGGTCGTCTGCTGAGTGGAAAGCTGCGGGTTCTCAGGGCGCTGACGGCCAAGCGCCATGCGCTGCATTGCAAGGCCGACGAGAAGAACGGAACCGTCTACGAGTTTGAAGACATCCACGCCGACCTCCGGGAGGTGCTGGACCGGCGCATCAAGGACTTGGAGCAGCGGATCAAGACCCGCCTTGACTCCGACGGAGCCCTGGCGGAAACCGTCGCCGTCGCCCGCAAGCTCGTCGTGATCGCCAACGCCTTATGCAAATCACGCGAGTTATGGGCGTCTCACGCGAATTATGGGCGTCGAAAGCCGGATGACGGACCTTCGGCTCCGAACCGCGACCAAGGCGCCGAGGCCGCGCCGGGCAGACAACCGCTGCAAGCCGATGGACGAAATTCGTCCGACTCCGCTCTGACGCCGGGGCGGCGGATTCCCCAAGCCGCGTCCGGTCGAAAGTCAACAGCCGGAGGGACCCGCGATGCAAGCAATCGGATTTCCCGGGGCGTTTGCAAGCGCCGCGAAGATCGCCTTTCGATGCCGGTTCAAGGATGCCTTTGCCAAACCGGGCCGCCGCGGCCGGATGGGGCTGTGGGAATGTGGGCAATCCGGGACCCGAATCCGAAACCCGAATGCAGCGCAAAAAAGGATTGCCCACTAGGGCCTTCGCTTTTAAAAAATTCTGTTTTTCATTTCCGCCACATGCTGCCACTCTTCGGTCAAAACAACAACGAAGAGCAGTGTCCGGAGGCAGAAGATGGAAAGATTCCGCGCTATTTTTCAAGGGGTTGACGATCCCCGCAAGAGCAACGCCACGAAGCATGACTTGGTCGAGATGCTGGTAATCGCCCTTCTGGCGACGCTGTCGGGCTGGTCGTCATGCAGTTCGTTCGCCCGCTACGCGAAGTTCAAATACGAGTTTCTGAGCGAATTCATGGAACTCAAGGGCGGTCCGCCGAGCCACGACGCGTTCTCCGACCTGTTCAACGCTCTTGATCCGGAGCAGCTGGCGGGCGCCATGACGGAGTTGGCGAAGACGCTGTTCGCGGCGCTTCCGGGCGAGCAGGTCGCGATCGACGGCAAGGTGGTCAAGGGCGCGATCCTGGACGCCTCGAGGAAGTCCGCGCTGCATCTGGTGCAGGCGTTCGCGCCCGGATCCGGCCTCGTTCTCGGCCAGATGAAGGTCGACGGGAAGTCGAACGAGATCACGGCGGTCCCCGCGCTTCTGGAGATGCTGGATCTGGACGGGCGCACGGTGACGGCCGACGCGATGCACACGCAGCGCGAGGCGTCGGCGCGGATCGTGGAGAAGGGCGGCGACTACATCCTTCCGGCGGAGGGCAACCAGAAGTCGCTGCAAGAGGACGTGCGGGTCTGGTTCTCCGACCCGGTGGCGCAGAAAGAAATGCTTTCTTGTCAGGACGTTGACGCCGGGCACGGGCGCATCGAGACGCGCGTCGCGACGGTCTCGCACGATGTCGGCTGGCTGCGGGACCGGCACGGCTGGCCCGGCCTCAAGGCCGTCGGCAGGATCGAGGCCGTCCGCGAGCTGAAGGGCAGGACGGAGCGGGCCGTCCGCCACTTCATCATGAGCGCGGAGATTCCGCCGGAGCGGCTGCTGGAGCTCGTCCGCAGCCACTGGGGGATCGAGAACGGCCTCCACTGGGTTCTGGACGTCGTCATGGACGAGGACCGGATGCGGAACCGAACCCTGAACGGGCCGGAGTGCCTCTCCGCTCTCCGGCGCTTCGGCCTGAACATCGTGCGCTTCATGGACGACGACCACTCGCTCAAGGGACGGATGCATATCGCCTCCATGAACGACAAATATCTGCTCGCCATGCTGGCCAACGCGGTCGGCAAATTTTAAAAGCGAAGGCCCTAGATTGCCCACCGCTTTCCATGCTCTCCGCGCTGCCGCGAACGCCAAGCAGCCGGACGCCCCGAATGTCCAAAAAACCGGGACGCAGGCTGCATTTCCCGGAGGAGTCCGCTTCTCCGACTATCTCGGACTTGGCGTGATCGCGCAGGTCTTTCCGCTTGGCTCGATTGAAGCGGCGCTGGGCGCGTGCGGCGTCCGCAGCGTGCGGAGGCGCGACCTTCCGCTGGAGGCGATGGCGTACTGCGTGATCGCGATGGGGCTGTTCCGCCAGGTCTCGACGCGCGAGGTCCTTCGCTGCCTCGCGGACGGTCTCCGCCTCGTGGCTCCCGGCGTTCCGGTGCGGATTTCCGGGAAGTCCTCGATTTCCCGCGCCCGATCCCGGCTCGGGACGGCGCCTTCCGAAGGCGCGGCTGGCCCTGCTTCTGGAAACGGGAACGCGGGCGGCGCCCGCGTGGCGGGTCGGCCCGGTTCGCGGGGAGTCCGAGCATTCGCAGGCGGAGGCGCTGCTCGGGCATCCGGAGCCGGGAATGCTGCTCCCGGCCGACCGCGGCCCATTCGGCTTTCCCTTGTGGTCGAGGGCTTCGGAGACCGGAGCCGATCTGCTCCGGCGCGCGCGCGAACGCGCGCCTGCATCCGGCGGGCGAGCCGTTCGAGGACGGGTCGTGGCCGACCGAACTGCGGGGTTCGGGATTGGACCGCCGGCGGAGCCGCGGTGCCTGCCGGATCCGGGTCGTGGAATGTCGGCTCGCGACGACGCTTCTCGACCCCGGCCCGCGAGCTCGCAGGCCTGTACCACGAGCGGTGGGAGATCGAGAATGCTTGCGACGAGGTCAAGACCCATCTGCTCGGGCCGGGAGCCGCGCTGCGGAGCAAGACGCCGGATCTGGTCCTTCGGGAGATCGACGGGCTGATGCTCGCGCACTGCGCCGTGCGGAGCCTGATCCGCCGGGCGGCCGGAAAGGCCCGGGAGGACCCGGACGGGATCAGTTCCGCCCACGCCGTGCGCGTGGCTCGGAGGCGCCTGCAGAATCCGGACGCCGTTTCCCCCTGATCCGGACGCTCTCGCGGAGGCCGTCGATGCCGAGATCCTCGAGGAGCGCGCCGTGCGGAGCCGGGGACAGGCCAAGCCGAGAGGAGTGCGGAGAAAAATGACTTCCTGCCGCATCCGAAAACGAGGCCCGGTCTCCCGGCGAACGCGCGAATGGAGGCCCGAAATCATCCATTGAAATACTTAAAGCAACGGTATTGGGTTGGCTCATTTAGCGATTCGTATGCATGCCGAGTTGACGGCGGCTCCGAGGCAGGTTGACGGGCTTGCGTTTTCGTCGAGGCAGGCGAGCTGGCATCGCTGAAGGCGGTTTCCGAGGTAATTCGTCGTGACGCCTCGGAAGTGGAACAGGAATCCCTTGAAGCGGCTTTGCCGGTTGCCGACCGTCTGGATGTGGCAGGGATCTCGGATGCGTTGTCCTGCGGATTGGTTCAGAGCGATGCGGGACAATCCGAGCGACCGCGCAGGGCGGGTAGCAACGCGCCGCGGCGGCCAGCACGGCATCCGCCGCCTGGCCGGCCGGACCTTGGTTCGCTCGCCTTTCCGGCTTTGAAGAAGATAGGTCTCGTCCGCCTCCACAATCCCGCGCAGCGTCTCGGGATCCTGCCGCGAGGCGTCCAGGAACCGGTGCCGCCATCGGAAGGCGGTCGAATGCGCGATGCCGCAGCGCTGCGGGAGGCCTCCACCGTTTCGCCCTCCGCCAGGGATTCCCCGAACGACAGCCAGCGCTCCTTCTTGTGCAGCCCTTGCAGCGGCGTCCTGGTCACCGCGTTGAAGGTTCGGCCGCATGATTTGCAAAGATAACGCCGGAGGCCGCGCGCCATGCCCTTGCGCACCGCGCCGCCCTCGCCGCAGCGCGGGCAGATCCGCGACTCGCCGACGCCCCGCTCCACCGCCGCGACCGATCTCTCCTCGTCCGCGTCGGTCGAAAGCGTCCGGGCCGCCTCCGCCCGCTGCGCCGCAGTCAGCCGATCCGAGGCCGGCAGCCAATCCTGAAATTCCGCCTGATCCATCGTCTTGATCCTAAACACTTTTCTGAATTCGACGCACAGCATGAAACGACAATGCATACAATTAAATAATTGAGCCATTGGGTTTAAGGTTGTCGCAGTTCGGCGGGTTGAATCTCAGGCAAGTGTTGACGCTGCCCCAGACGGTCGGTGGTGCGCTTTCTTGGCGTTGTGCATAAGATCATCGCGACGGGCGGTCTGCCAAGATTTCAAGGTCCAGGTTCCCGTGACCTGAGTCCCGTCGAACAAGGCGGGCATCAGCTGGCGGAATTTGGCTCTGGAAAAATCCGGAGGGTTCAGCCAAAATTGAAATTTCCTGCAAGAACGGAATGAGGCGGTGAAATGGGAAACATGAAGGGTCCGGGCCTGTTCTTGGCACAGTTCGCGGGCGACAAGCCGCCGTTTGATTCGCTTGAATCAATTTCGGAGTGGGCGGCGTCTCTTGGCTACAAGGGCGTGCAGATCCCGACTTTCGATGCTCGGATGTTCGATCTGGAGCGCGCAGCGGATTCGCAGGACTATTGCGACGAGATCAAAGGGATATGCTCCGAAGCCGGAGTGGAGATTACGGAATTGTCGACGCATCTCCAAGGCCAGCTGGTCGCGGTGCATCCCGCATACGACCTTCCGTTCGATGGATTCGCGCCAGCCCAAGTGCATGGCAAACCGAAGGAGCGTCGGGAGTGGGCAGCAAATCAGATTGAACTTGCGGCAATAGCTTCGCGCCGGATGGGTTTGGACACGATGGTATCGTTCACGGGAGCGCTCGCGTTTCCCTATCTTTATCCGTGGCCGCCCAGAGCATCGGGGCTGGTCGACGAAGCTTTTTCAGAGCTGGCGAAACGGTGGAAACCCCTTTTGGATGCCTGCGGCAACCAAGGCGTTGATGTCGGTTTCGAATTGCACCCGGGCGAGGACGTGTTTGACGGAGCGACTTTCGAGATGTTTCTTGACAAGCTGGGAGGTCATGCCCGCTGCGGGATCAACTACGACCCTTCGCATTTTCTCTTGCAGCAGTTGGACTATTTGGCGTTCATCGACATTTACCATGAGCGCATCAATTCGTTTCACGTCAAGGACGCCGAATTCAACCCGGACGGGCGTCAAGGCGTTTACTCGGGCTACCAGCCTTGGATGGAACGCGCTGGTCGCTTCAGAAGCCTCGGCGACGGCCAGATCGATTTTTCAGGCGTCTTTTCCAAGCTGGCGCAGCACGGATACGACAGCTGGGCGGTTCTCGAGTGGGAATGCTGCATCAAATCGAAAGAGCAGGGCGCTTCGGAAGGTGCGCCTTTTATTGCAATGCATCTGATCGACGTCACGCAGGAGTCATTTGAAGATTTCGCTGGCGGCGGCGAAAAAAGCGCGGTCAGAGCCATGTTGGGACTGGATTGATGGCAAATTCATTTCTTCCGCCCATCAGATACGGGATGGTCGGCGGCGGCAGAGGTGCCTTCATAGGCGCTGTCCATCGTATGGCGGCAGCCATGGACGGGCATTTTTGCCTCGTGGCCGGCGCGCTTTCTTCTGATCCGGAGCGCGCGAAGGCGTCCGGCGCGGACCTCGGGCTTAATCCCGACAGGATCTATGCGTCCTACGAAGAAATGGCGGAATCTGAATCGAATAGGCAAGACGGCATTGATGCTGTCGTAATTGTTACGCCGAACCACATGCATGCGCCGCCTGCGATCAAGTTCCTGCAGAACGGCATTCACGTTATTTGCGACAAGCCTTTGACCGCAGCGCTCGGCGAGGCCGTACAATTGAGCGAGATCGTCGCTTCTGCAGGCAAGGTATTTGTGCTGACCCACAACTACAGCGGCTATCCAATGGTGCGGGAAGCAAGGGAGCGAGTTCGGCGAGGAGAAATCGGCGCGATAAGGCTGGTGCATGCCGAATATGCGCAGGATTGGCTTGCGGAACCCTTGGAGCGCACCGGAAACAAGCAGGCGGGGTGGCGGACCGATCCCGCCCAATCAGGGCCTGCCGGCTGTCTTGGCGACATAGGCACCCATGCCTTCCAGCTGCTGCGTTTCGTAACGGGACTGTGCGTTGCAAGCATCTCGGCGGAACTTTCCACATTCGTTCAAGGTCGTCGCGTCGACGACAACGCGCAGGCGATGCTTCGCTTTGAAAACGGCGCTCGCGGAACGATCTGGGCGTCCCAAGTTGCGCCGGGCAACGAAAACGGCTTGAAGCTTCGCGTTTATGGGGAAAAGGGCGGCCTTGAATGGACCCAATCCGATCCGACGTATTTGTGGCACTCGCCTCTCGGCGGCAACAGGCAGTTGATTACGAGAGGCGGTGCCGGAGTCGGCGCTGCTGCGGCGAGGGTGACGAGAATTCCAGCGGGACATCCGGAGGGGTATCTGGAAGCGTTCGCGACAATCTACTCCGAAGCGGCAGCGGTCATAAGGGCGAATGATGGCGGCGCGCCTGTTCCGGAAGGGGTGCTCGTCCCAGGCATTGAAGACGGTCTAGAGGGCATGCGATTCATCGCTGCCTGTATTGAAAGCTCCTCAGCTAATTCTGCATGGGTGCGATTGTGAAGCACTCAGGCCGCCGGATGCGCGGGAGCGACAGCGAGGCGGCCCGACATTGGCTCTTCCGGGAATTTTCTGCCTTCATCCAATCGGTCGACCGACGCGGAACCGCTTGGATTTGGACCGCGATTCATCTTCTGCGGAATTCTTCGCCTGTTTGCTGATCGACCATCTTCATTGAAAGGCGAACCTTGCCGCGGTCGTCGAAACCAGTGAGCTTCACCTTGACTTCTTGCCCCTCGGACAAAACTTCCGAGGGGTGGCGAAGTCGGGTTTCGTTGATCTGGCTGATGTGCACTAGCCCGTCGCGTTTGCCGAAGAAATTGACGAAAGCGCCGAAATCAGTCAGTTTCACGACTTTGCCGCTGTAGACCCTTCCGACTTCGGGCTCGGCCACGATCAAGTGAATCATGTCGTAGGCTTTCTTGATCGCGCTTTGCTCCGACGATGCGATCTTGATCACGCCATCGTCGTTCACATCGACCTTCGCCCCGGAAGTTTCAACGATTTCGCGAATGACCTTTCCGCCCGTTCCGATCACGTCCCGAATTTTGTCGGTCGGGATATTCATCGTTTCGATGCGCGGCGCATATGCCGAGAATTCGCCAGCACGGTCTTGAGTCTTGGCCATCTCCTGAAGAATTCGCAACCGCCCATCCTTCGCTTGGGCCAGTGCTTTCTCCATGATTTCGGGAGTGATTCCGGCAACCTTGATGTCCATCTGCAGCGAGGTGATGCCGTTCGCTGTTCCCGCGACTTTGAAGTCCATGTCGCCGAGATGGTCTTCATCGCCAAGAATGTCGGTGAGAATCGCGAAGCGGCCGTCCTTCTCCAGAATCAGCCCCATCGCCACCCCGGCGACCGGCAGCCGCAGCGGAACTCCGGCGTCCATCATCGACAGCGATGCGCCGCAAACCGTCGCCATCGACGATGAGCCGTTCGACTCCGTTATCTCTGAAACGACCCTTATCGTATAAGGAAATGACTCCTGATCCGGGAGAACGGCTTGAAGGGCCCGCCAAGCGAGTTTTCCGTGCCCGATCTCCCTTCGGCCGGGAGGGCCCATTCGGCCTGTTTCGCCGACGGAATACGGCGGGAAGTTATAGTGGAGCATAAAATTCGCGCGGTAGTTTCCGTGCAGGGCATCGACAATTTGCTCGTCCTCCCCGGTTCCGAGTGTCGTGACCACCAGCGCTTGAGTTTCGCCTCGAGTGAACAGGGCGGAGCCGTGGGCGCGCGGCAGGAGGCTGACCTCGCAATTGATCGGACGCACAGTTTCCCTGTCGCGTCCGTCAATTCGATTGCCTCCGTCGATGATGTCGCCGCGGAGGATTCCCGACTCGAGTTTCTTGATTGCTTCCGGAAGATTTTCGTCCGCTTGGCTTTCCTCGTCGATTGTCTCCGCAATCATGCTTCGGACTTCGGCGATGCGGCCCTGCCGTTCCAGTTTGTCGGCAACCGCGAATGCTTCGCGCATCTTCCCGCCTCCGATGCTGGAGACTTTCTCGGCGAGTCCTGAATAGTCGGGGCTTTCAAACTCGAACGGAACCTTTGCCGCTTTTTCGGCGAGGGAGACAATCATGTCGATGACGGGGGCCATTTCCTTATGCCCGAATTGCACCGCGCCGAGCATTTCCGATTCGCTCAGCTCGTATGCCTCCGATTCGACCATCATCACCGCGTCGCGGGTGCCGGCGACGACCAAATCGAGGCGTTGCCCCGAGTTCTTGCACAACTGGTCCATGTCGGGGACGGTCGGATTGAGTATGTATCGTCCGTCAAGAAACCCGACTCTCGCGGCGGCGATCGGTCCGCAGAAAGGAACTCCCGAAAGAGTCAAGGCCGCCGACGCGGCGATGATCGCTACAATGTCCGGATCATTCACCAAATCGTGAGACAGAACCGTGCAAGTCACTTGCACCTCATTGCTGAACCCATCGACGAAGAGCGGGCGAATCGGCCTGTCGATCAATCGCGAGGTCAGCGTTTCCTTTTCGGACGGTCTCGCTTCGCGCTTGAAAAAGCCGCCGGGAATCTTGCCGGACGCGTAATATCTTTCTTGATAATGCACCGTCAGGGGAAAGAAATCCTGCCCCGGCTTTTTGGATCTGGCGAACGTGACGGCGGCCATGACGCGGGTTTCGCCTTTGGTCGCAACGACGCAGCCGTCCGCCTGCCGGGCGATCTTGCCTGTTTCAAGCTTGAGCGCTTCACCGCCCCATAGAATTTCTTCCGTTACAGAATTGAACATTTGATGCCTTTCATTCCGGTTGCCCATTCAATCGCGCTCGCACGGACGTCGAGCGCGATTCGGGCTCTTCAGGCAGGTTCGAACCAACCTGCATGCCCTTGAGCAAACCGGGTCTTGCTTGCGCACGATATCCGCAAAAGGATTTCAGTCGGCTTTGAATTTCGCAGCCCACCCGTTTGCATGTCATGCGGATCTTCGTCGCTTTTCCGTGCTTACCGACGGATGCCTAAACGGCCAATCAAATCCCGATAACGCTTTTCGTCTTTCGATTTAACGTAATCGAGCAACTTTCGTCGCTGGGCGATAAGCCTCCGCAGGCCTCGCCTCGAATGATCGTCCTTCTTGTGAGTCTTGAAATGTTCCGTGAGATTCGAGATTCTCGTGGTCAAAACCGCCACCTGGACTTCGGGAGAGCCGACGTCTCTTTCGCTGATTGCGAATTCACTGATCAATTCGGCTTTTTTACTGGCGCTTATCGACATCGTTTCCTTCTTTTTCTTGGTGGGCGAGCCGGGATGTCGTCCAGTCGGCGCCGTTTGCTGATTTGCGGCCGATCGACCGGTGCCGTGCGCATATAGTATATCGGCGGCAATGCGCAAGCGTTAAACGATTCGATGCGGCTCGAGCAGCCTCCGGTCCGCAGCTCTTGCGGAGCGCCGGATTGGCGCCGCCGGCATATGGCTTTCATGGCAGATCGAATCCCGCTGCATAGGTGATGATCCGCTTCGGTTCCGTCCTGCTGCAACGGCTGATCGCTCCGCGGCTTGGCGACATGCCGCACTTTGAACCTTGCGACCTCGAGGCTGAGATTGCCTTGGCAGGGACTGCAACGCCTTCTCCGCGAACGATGGAGGCGTCGAGAAGCCATCCGGGACGCGCCGGAACGGACGGCGATGGACGCGCTGCAGTGCAAAGTAGGAAAGATGCTGGGCGGCATGAATCGATTGATATTGAAGTAAACGAAAGGCAGGCGCGATCGCTTGATGCCGCAAGCTGCCGACAGGTCGCTGAAGTATCGGGGCAGGGCAGCCGGATCCGGTCGCGCGGCGCAGGTCAGTTGGCGTTCCTGATCCGCAACCCATCCGGAGAATTCAATCAATTCCAGACTTCGAGGGGCACGCTTGCGCCGTCGCCGAAACCATTGCCGCCGACAACTGAAGCGGACGGCGTCTTTCCGTCCAAATTCCCCAGCGTTCAGGTTATTTTGCCGGCCCGATCATCATGAACATTTGCTTCCCGTCCAGCTTCGGCAAGTCTTCGATCTTGCCGACTTCGCTGATGTCGACCGCCAGACGATCCAGCAATTCGCGCCCGATGTCCTGATGGGCCATCTCGCGCCCGCGGAATCGCATCGTGACTTTCACTTTGTCGCCGGCGTCAAGAAACCTGGCGACATTTCGCAATTTCACGTTGTAGTCGTGGGTGTCGGTGTTCGGTCGGAACTTCACCTCTTTGACTTCGATGGTCTTCTGCTTCTTTTTCGCTTCAGATTCGCGTTTTTGCTGCGCGTATTTGAACTTGCCCAAGTCCATCAGCTTGCAAACAGGCGGCTTGGCCGTCGGCGAGATCTCCACAAGATCGAGCCCGGCTCGTTCCGCCATCACCAAACCATTTTCGGGGGAAGTGATCCCGTAGTTTTCGCCTTCGGGTCCAATTAGCCGGATTTCGGGAGCCACGATGTGCTCATTCGCACGCGGCCCTCTCTGACGCACCGGCGGAGCGTTATATGGTCTACGAGGTATTTGAGTCGATCCTCTCCAGTGAAAAGCTTTCCGCCCAATGCCTACACAAACGGCGACGCCTGTTCAACAAAAATCTGTCGAACGTTTTCCCCGAGTTGCAAGGCGACCCGGCCGCCCTGCGGTGATCCCGGATTCGCTGCGAAGAAAAACTCAAGCATCGAGCATCTGCATCTCGGGCCGCGGCATCTGCATGCTCGAACCTGAATCCTCTCTCAAGTCCGGAGGCGTGGCGTCCAATTTGAACTGTTCGATCGCTTTGCTTAGCTGCATGGTTTCAACCCGCTTCTCGCCGAGCCGCCGGACCGACACCGTGCCGTCAGCGACTTCGCGCTCTCCGACCGCGAAAATCAACGGCACGTGGCCAACGGAATGCTCCCGCACCTTGAAGCCGATCTTTTCGTTTCGAATGTCGGCTTCGGCCCTGAAGCCTTCCTCATTCAGTTTCTCCGCGACGTCCTGCGCGTACGAGTCGGCATCGGAGATGATCGTGGCCACCACGATCTGCCGCGGAGCCAGCCAGAGAGGGAGGCGACCCGCGTAGTTTTCGATAAGGATTCCGATAAATCGCTCGAAACTGCCCAGAATCGCGCGATGAAGCATGACGGGGCGGTGCCGCTCGCCATCCCGGCCGATGTACCAGGCATTCAGCCGTTCGGGCATGACGAAATCGACTTGGAGCGTGCCGCACTGCCAATCGCGCCCGATCGCGTCGGTGAGCACGAACTCAAGCTTCGGTCCGTAGAACGCGCCTTCTCCCGGATTCAGTTCGAATTCCGCGCCCGCAGCGCTTGTGGCCGCTTTCAAGGCATGCTCGGCCTCGTCCCAAACGTCGTCGGATCCCGCCCTGACCTCCGGCCTGTCGGCGAATTTTATCGAGAACGACGAAAACCCCAAATCCTCGTAAATGTTCGACAACATGCGGATGAAACCGCTCGTTTCGGCTTCCACCTGGGACTTTTCGCAGAATATGTGAGCGTCGTCCTGAACGAATCCGCGCACCCTCATGAGTCCGTGAAGCGCGCCGGAAGGCTCATAGCGGTTGCACGATCCGAACTCCGCGATTCGGAGCGGCAAATCGCGATAGCTTTTCTGGCCCTTGTTGTAGATCTGCACGTGGCAAGGGCAGTTCATGGGCTTCAGCGCGTTGATCCGCTTCTCCTGATCGAACTCCATGTCGACGTTGACCAGGAACATGTGCTCGTGGAACTTTTCCCAATGGCCTGAGGCCTCCCAAAGCGAACGGTCCACGACGAGAGGCGTGTTCACTTCGACATAGCCGTTCGCGGTCTGCTTGCGCGCCATGTATTCGCGGAGCTGCTTGTAGATGGTCCATCCTCGCGGATGCCAGAATGCCATCCCGGGAGCTTCTTCCTGAAAGTGGAAAAGACTCATTTCCGCGCCGATCTTGCGATGGTCGCGCTTTTGCGCCTCCTCCAGCATGTGGAGATGCTTTTTGAGATCGTCCCTTTTGCGGAACGCGACGCCGTAAATTCGCTGAAGCATCCGGTTCCGGGAGTCCCCGCGCCAGAAGGCGCCGGAAATCCCCCGAAGCTTGAAAGCGTCTCCGGGAACCTGCCCGGTGTTGGCGAAGTGGGGGCCTCTGCAAAGGTCTTGCCAGTCGCCGTGCCAGTACATGCGCACCGGTTCGCCTTCGGGAATGCCTTGAATCAATTCGATCTTGTACGGCTCGTCCTTGTTCCGGTAATGCTGAATCGCCCGATTCCTCTCCCAGACTTCAGTCCGCACCGGATCTTTCAGAGCGATGATGCGTTTCATTTGGGCTTCAATCAAAGCAAGGTCGGCAGGCGTGAAGGATTCGTCCCTGTCGAAATCGTAGTACCAGCCGTTTTCGATCACCGGGCCGATCGTGACCTTGGTTTCCGGCCAAAGCTCTTGAACGGCCCGCGCCATGATGTGGGCGAGGTCGTGGCGAACGAGCTCCAGCGCCGGAGTCTCGTCGGCCATTGTATGGATCTTCAGTGCGGCATCGGAGGTGATCTGCCATTGCAGGTCCCAATGCGAGCCGTTCAAATCCGCGGAAATCGCTCTTTTGCCGAGCGACGGAGCAATATCGCGCGCGATCTCGGCGGCGGTAATTCCGCTGCTGTATCTGCGTTCGTTGCCGTCGGGAAGGGAGATCGAAATGGTGCGAGCCATTGCTAGCCTCGTCGGTTTGGCGCCTACGGAACGCCCGGTTGCGGGAGCGCGCAATCTACGGATGGCCGAGCGGAGGTCAACCAATGATTTCGATCAGGAATGCAAAGCCATTAGCTGTTGAAAACTTGCAACGCATAAGGTGCGAATAGGTCAAGACCACATTTTGCGTTCGCGCCGACTGACTGTAGGCTTCAAATTGGACTTCGGAACCGGTCGAAGTTCAAAAGCAAAGATCACTTGGAGAATGAAGTGATGCAGCCAGATTACTTGGATTTGCCTTCCGAGAGGCGCATTGCTTACTGCAAGTCGGACGGAACCGGGGTGGGCGTCGTGTTCCTGGGCGGCTTCAGTTCCGACATGACCGGCACCAAGGCGGTCCACTTGGAAGAGGCATGCGGGAGAAGCGGCCGCCCTTACCTTCGATTCGATTACACCGGCCACGGACGCTCAAGCGGGGAATTTGCCAGCGGCTGCGTCGGCGGTTGGGCGCGCGATGCTCGAGAAACCATCGAAATGCTGACTGAAGGTCCGCAGATCCTTGTGGGATCGTCCATGGGCGGGTGGATATCTTTGCTGCTCGCGCGGCACCATCCTGAAAAAGTCGCCGGTCTTGTCGGGATCGCTGCGGCGCCCGATTTCATGAGGGAGATCGAAAGCGGGTTCGATCGCGAGCAGCGCCGCGCGATGGAATCGACCGGCCGGACGGAACTGCCGTCGGAATACTCCGATACTCCTTTGATCATCACGCGGAAAATGCTGGTCGACGGCATGCGGCAATCAATATTCGACCATCCGCTGGAACTTTTTTTTCCGGTCAGATTGCTGCAAGGCACGAACGACGAGGACGTGGATCAATCGGTCGCCTTGCAACTCCTTGAACATTCGAGCGGCCCGGACATCCGTCTGACATTGGTCAAGGACGGCGACCACAAGCTGTCTTCGCCGCCATGCTTGAAGCTCATCGAGGATTCGGTGAACGAGGTTGCAAGCCGCATCGGTCAGTCGCTTTGAATTTTGCCGGCGGCCCAAAAGAAATCGGGCGACGATAGCGTCGCTACAACAGGACCGCGAGCAGTGCCACGCCAAGCCCGACCACGGCAATCGCCAACGACGCCAGATTGATCGGAAGCAGGCCGTTCAGGACCAGCCTGAGCTCCTCGTCGCTTCGGGACGACTTGCGCGCCCTCCAAGCTTTGATCATGCAGTAAATCAACCCGGCAAGACCTGCCGATCCCATAAAGAATCCAAGCCACGCGATCCAAGCCATACCCATTGTTCCTCGTTGGTTCCAATCCGCCTTCGCGATGCGGGCGAATCGTCATGGCGAGCGGTCTACAGTAGACGGAATGCCCGCGTTCTTGTAGTGCGTCCAAATTCCGGATGAAAATAGTCAGGCAATTCGGTGGGAACTCAATTCAGCGGCAAACTAATTGCGTCCGCAGCCATTTTGATTGCTTTGATGGTTTTGTTTCCGATCGGAACCGTGCTCGTGCTCGCGGCGACGCCTCGGGAGGATATCTGGCAGCATCTGATTTCGACGACGTTGCCGAGGTATCTCAGCAACACACTAATCTTGATGTTCGCGGTCGGATTTTGCTCGGCGGTCGTCGGCGTCGTCACCGCGCTGCTCGTCACGATGTACAGGTTTCCGCTTCGGCGATACCTTGAGTGGGCGCTATTTCTGCCGCTATCGATACCCGCTTACGTCGGCGCATACGCGCTGGTCGACTTCCTCGAATACGCCGGTCCGCTCCAAACCGGCCTTCGCGCCCTGTTCGGCTGGAACAACGCGGGCGATTATTTATTCCCGGAAATCCGTTCTCTCGGCGGAGCAGTTTTCGTCCTGTCGGCCGCGCTTTATCCGTACGTCTACATGCTTGCCAGAGCCGGCTTCAAGGAGCTCTCCAGAAACCACTTCGAAATCGCCCAAACGCTCGGGGCAGGTGTCCGCCGCCGAATATTCCAAGTCGCGCTTCCCATGATCAGGCCAAGCATTGCCGCTGGCGTCGCGCTCGTGATGATGGAAACCATGGCGGATTTCGGCGCCGTCGAATACTTCGCGGTGCAAACGCTGACCACCGGAATTTTTTCGGTATGGCTTCAAAGCTACAACGTCGGCGGCGCGGCCCAGATCGCCGTGCTCGTTTTCATCCTAGTGCTGTTTCTGGTCGGTGTGGAAAAGGTCAGCAGAAAACGGGCGCGGCATCACAGGTCGACCAGGCGATCGGTTCCCGTCGAGCCGCACGCAATCAAAGGGACCGCAAGATATCTTGCGACGGCAACGTGCATTCTGCCGGTGGCAGCGGGATTTCTCCTGCCAGTCGGCGTCATGCTTTCGCATACTCTGGCGAACCTTCACGCTCTGGCGGATCCTGGGCTTCTGCGCGCTCTTGCGAATACCGCCATGACAGGCGGAACCGCGGCCGCCGCGACAGTCGCCGCCGCAATATTCATGGTCTACGGCGTCAGGTCGATGTCACGGAAAGTGGCTTCGATCGTCACTCCCTTGACGACCCTTGGATACGCGGCTCCGGGCGCAGTGCTCGGATTGGGAATTCTCATTCCGATGGCGACCTTGGACAATTACATCGCCGACCTAGTTCTCGGACTGACGGGACGGGAGATCGGCCTTCTCATGACGGGATCGGGATTTGCGATCATTTTCGCTTACTCCGTCCGGTTCTTTGCCGTGGCTCAAGGCGCGGTTGATTCGGCGATGGGAAGGATTCCGCCGTCTCTGCCGATCGCGGCCCGGACGCTCGGCAAGGATGCATTCGGAACCCTGCGGGCGGTTTATTTCCCTTTGATCAACGGATCGCTGATCACGGCCTTGCTTCTTGTGTTCGTGGATTGCGTCAAGGAACTTCCAGCGACGCTTCTGCTTCGCCCCTTCAACTTCAACACTTTGGCCACGCGCGTTTATGAAAATGCGTCTCTCGAAAACATCGGCGAGGCTGCGCCGACCGCCATGCTGATTATTGCCGTCAGCTCTTTGGGCGTAGCGCTTCTGATTCGCGCCAATCGCTGATTGCTGGCTCGCCAAATTGAAGGCTGACTGCGGGAATCCAAGGACTGTACGCTCTATCATGGTTGTCCGCCGATTCCGCAGTAGGCAAGGATCCGTTCCGCGCGGCAAAACAAAGCGGTTGCGGCATCTACAGCGTGTTGCGTTGTTGTCGTCAGCGAGAGCGATGCATCCGGCTATTGAATTTCAATCGAACATGCTGTTTTCTGCGCGCATTGCCCCTATAGCTCAGCCGGTAGAGCATCTGATTTGTAATCAGGGGGTCGGGAGTTCGAGTCTCTCTGGGGGCACCATCTTCACCATCTTTGACGAGTTCGGGAATCGTTTGAATGCCGTGTCCTGACCAGACTGGGTGCAACGCGGCCATCGTCTTTGAACTGCATTGATCGTTGATACAGCCCTATTTCAAAGGGCAATGCGCTTCACGCCGTCAACGAAATCGAAATGGCCGTCATTGCTCAATACGGCAAGGGCGTGCTGATGGGGGAGCGCCGCAATCCACGTGTCGTTCTCGGGTATGGAACGGCCCGACCGCTGCAGTACCAACCGGATGGAAGCACAGACGCTTGCCGTCTAAATGGTAACGGCTACAAGCTCTCCCATCGGCAGATACTGCGCAAGCCATTCCTCATTGATATTTCGATAAAGAGATTGGCGGGTGCCTCGTAACCCTGGTTCGACTGACAACCGACGGCAGCGGTTGATCAAGTGCGCGGAGAGTAATTGGAGGCCGGGCTCAACCGACGAATCGCCCTCCGCCCACGCGGACAAGACGTTGGTATCGACGATCACGCAAGGTCTTCATGTTCGATTTTCTCGAACTCTTCCTCTATTATGTTGCGAACCCGTTTGTGTTCGTCCCCAAGGTCGGACAGAGCGCCAAACCTGGCCATCCAAGGAGGTCGCCCATTTCCGGAGTGTTTCACGCTGACGTGCCGCTTAAGCTGTTCTTCAAGTGCTTCAATGAAGAATTGCCTGACAGTGATGCCTCGTGCGGCGGCATGCGTCTTGGCTTGGCGAAACAAAGCGTCGGGGAGATCAATAGTCTTCTTCATTGATCTATGTTCGCATGTGTTCAGCTTGGCGACAAGCCAATGGTCTGAACAGGTTGTGGGCTCTCAGAAGGGTACGAGGCGATGTCGAATTGTCAGCGGGGCCTTGTCCGTAGCATTTCCGTACGTTGAAGTGTTAGGTCGGCCAATTGGGAGCAGGGAGAACATTCATGGCCATCGTCGAAAACAATTCAGAGCGCATCAAGGTTCAAACTACTCCAAGTACCAAGGCGTTGCTTGAGAAGGCTGCCGTTTCGTCGGGCAAGACCGTCACCGAGTTTCTGATTGAGGCGGGAATTGACGCCGCTGAGAATGCCTTGGCTGACCAGCGGGTGTTTCGACTCGACGAACAGCGGTGGCAGGCCTTTCAGGACATCCTCGACCGCCCGGTCGCCGACAAGCCTCGCTTGGCCCGATTGCTCGCCGAGAAGAGCGCGCTGGAGTAAAGCAACGAAAAGGGGCTTATCCGCGGCTGAGGAGTTAAGCATGGCGCATACTGTCGAACTCTACCTGTGCGGAAGGAGTCACTTTATCGCTTACTACAGCCTCGCAGCGGAAGCGGTGGAACACGCCGGCGCACCTCAAAGAATCGAAAAGGGGCTCGCAAGGACTTAGGCGAGCAATATACCCGATCCAGTGCGGCACTGTTCCGAGGACAAGGTAGACCGCGAGTTCAAGGCGAAAGTCCCTGATCATTTTTGGGTTGCCGACTCCGCCGATGTGCTGTCCGCGATAAAAATGACCTATGTCACCGTTGTTGTCAGCGTCTTCGCATGGGAGACCATCGGACGGCGTGTCTCAATTGCGATGACAACCAGTTCCGTAATTGACACCGGCGGCAACAAAATCCTTGCGCTCCGCTGATGCTTCCCTGTCAGCGACGGAAACACTGCATTGCAGTCGAAACAAAGAAGCTGTGGAAAGTGAACTGGGGCAGCTTGAGATCTTTCGGTATCAAGTCTGGGGCGCAAGGACATGCGAGCCAAGACAGCAATCTTGAACCACGTCCTAACAAAGTAGGGAATTGCAGGATATTCCTGATTCAAAAAAATGCATTCTCAAATATCTTTGCGTAACACGCTTGAACTCACGGTTAGGCCATGCAATATGCTCAATCAACAATTACGCACCGATCAACGGATACCTACAGCAATGGCACTCGATAATGACGACAAAAATTCGACAATAGAATATCTTGAATCCGAAAAAATTGATCGTGAAAGCTCCCCGGCTAAATTCAATATAGTCACTTATCCCGTCGACTATACACTTGAAATACTATATAATAAATTAGAAAGAAATGAAATTCAAACACCGAATTTTCAGAGGAACTTTGTTTGGACCAAAAATCAATCATCTAAGTTGATAGAGTCTTTTCTTCTTAACTTGCCAGTACCTGCAATATTTTTGTACAATGAACCCAAAACATCAAACTATTTAATACTCGATGGACAGCAGCGATTAAAAAGTATCCACTATTATATTAAAGGCGTATTTGATCAAGAAAACTCAAATGACGGTGAAGCATTCCACTTAACAGGACTTGCAAAGGATAGCCAATATAACAATCTAGCATACTCAGATCTTTCGGCAACTGATCAGCAGTTTCTTTCAAACTCAGTTTTGAGAGGGTATATTGTGAAGCAACTGGAATCTTACGATGATTTAAGCAAATACTACATTTTTGAGCGATTAAACACTGGAGGTACTAGTTTGGAGAATCAAGAAATACGCGATTGCACGTACTTTGGCAAATTTTCGATAACTCTTGATGAGTTGAATCATGAGGGCAAATGGCGCTCTATTTTTGGAACAGATAACTTCGATAAACGAAAAAGGGATATTGAGCTTATCTTGAGATTTCTTGCGTTACGAAATTATTCTCAGTACTCGCCATCCATGAAAGATTATCTTTCCAAGTTCATGAAGCGATATCAGAATGCTGATCAAGATCAATTAGATCAATTCAGTTCGACTTTCAAGAGTACGTGCAACTCTATCGTTGCGCATCTGGGCGAAAAACCCTTTCACGGACCCTCGGTCTCTCGACTGAATGTTGCGCTGCTCGACGCCGTGATGGTTGCATTTTCAAATCACACAGAAGACATTCCAAACGATATACGGGGTCGATATAGTACTTTGCTGGACAACAAAGATTTTATTGACAGCACGCGATTGCATACGACGGATCGGCCAACCGTGATTTCGAGATTTAACTTAGCGGAACAAATATTATTTTCAAATTAGAACAAGGATCTAGCAATGCGGATTGATGAGATTGAAAGCACCATTAGGATGTGTCGGTCGGCTCTGGATAAAGTCGATGAAGTTGATAGCGAAGTAAATCGTATATTTGCAAGTTTTTTATTGATAGAAGTAGTTGCAAAATTTGAAATTAAGTTTAACGAGTTGATTAAAGAGCGGTTCAGTGATGTAGGTGATGAATCCGTCGTAAAATTTTTTAACAACGAAAGGTTAGTTAAAAGAATGAGGTACGCGGAAATTTGTGACGTGTTGAAAAAGTTCGGAAAGCCGCATTTGATTCGATTTAAACGACGTAAAAGTGAGAATGATCCGAACTTTGAAGTGTATGAGGGGTTGATTGCCAGTAGAAATAGCTTTGCACATGGTACTAACCTCACCACGAATTTTGATGATGTTGTAAGGTTTTATGATATTGGGCACACAGTACTCGATTATTTTAAAGAAGCGTTGTGGTTGCCGGAGTTACGGGTGTAGCTAACGATTGAATATAATAAATGTATAATCTTACTTTTTGATTTCGGGTCGCCCTTGATAAAGCGAAATTAATTGTTATTTTACTCGAATTTCGCTTGTTGCATGTATATATTCCGTAAACCGATAACGCGGTCCAGAAAATTGGTACACATTTTGTAATAAGGTCTTTGCCAAGCGTCATCATCCGGCATTCGTTTCCGGTGTCACAGCGGTAATCTAATTTAGGCTACAAGGCAACAAAATTGGTCAATATACGGGTAAGGCAGATGGACGTCCGATCCTGCAAGCATTGTGGCTGTTAGGTCGGCAGGAATCCTATTTTGTGTTTGGAGCGGAGATGAGTTGCGGACAACTGTCGCAAAAGGGATTGGCCTTTAAGGATGTATCGAGATCTCGATGAGGACGTTGGCGTTGGAGCCGAGCAAATACCTGTTTGCGGTTGACAGCGCCAATTGTGTTGCTGATTCTAAGCGGACGGCGGAGTTTGGTGGCGAGTGAATTTAATGTAGGATGGAACCGTAATGCGGTGTTCGTTCGAATAGGGGGGAGGATGTCATGAAGCTTGTCAACGCTAGTATTTTGAGCGTGGAGACGGGGAAGTTCGAACTTCGGGACCTTGATGTGACCGGCTCGACGATTGGCGGCGATGGCGATGGCAGGGTTGTCGACCTGAATGGAGCGTATTTGTTACCGGGCTTTTTTGACTGCCACGTCCACATCGCCATGAGGACCGAACTGAGCAGCAGCATAGATGTCTGGCACAATATGGTGCCGGGTGCACCTGCGCTTCACGCGGCGCGCTCAGCGCGAAGGCTGCTGATGTGCGGCATAACGACTGCTCGCGATGTCGGCGGTTGGGATTACAACGAAATCGCCGTTCGCAACGCGATCAACGCCGGAAGCCTTGTCGGCAGCAGACTTTTTTGTTGCGGAAGGATTTTGACGCAGACATGCGCCACAACCCCGTATTTTCCTGGAATGTATAGGGAGTGCGATGGTCCCATGGAAGTCAGGAAAGCCGCTCGCGAGCAATTGGCGAAGGGGGCTGACCTGATCAAGCTCATGGTGACGGGCGCATTGACGTCAGCGGAAAACGAACGGGCGGATGCAATCCAGTTCCGTCGCGACGAAATCAAGGCCGCAGTCGAGATCGCCGACGACAACGGGCTTCACGTCGCAGCTCATGCACATGCCTTGGAAGGGATCATCAACGCGTCGGAATGCGGTTGCCGCACGGTCGAGCATGCCAGTTTCGGCACGCGAGCCGCATACGAAATTCTTGCCGAGAACGGCACTTGGATCGTTCCGACTCTTTGCATCCATCAAGCATTGCTGCGCGATGATGCTTTCGCTGCGCGAGCACCGGAACATATACGAAAACGGTATCACGAGACGGAAGCAATCCATATTGAAAACATAAAGACTGCCTACCGCGTGGGCGTTCGCATCGCCATGGGCACCGACATCGGAACGCCGGGAAACCACGCGGGCGAAAATATGCAGGAACTTGAACTGATGGTGAATGCGGCTGGAATGACCGAAATCGATGCAATCAGAGCATCCACGATTTCGCCTGCGCAAATGATGCGGCTTGATGATCGACTTGGATCCCTTGAAGTTGGCAAGACGGCGGACATCATCGGCGTGGAACGCAATCCCTTGGAAGACATTTCAGCGTTGCGAGACGTTTTCTTCGTGATGAAGGACGGTTGCATTCACAGAAATGATCGCGAGTTCCGCCCTGAACCGGACGGGCTGGTGATTACAGAGCCTGTTTCCACTCCGTTGAGCTGATCCGCTGAAGGGCGAATCCTTGGCGGCGAGTCGGATATTTGGCTTCAATCGGCAGATACTGCGTAAGCCATTCCTCGTACGTATTGCGATAACGAGATTGGCGGATGCCTCGAAACCTCGCCTCGACTGACGACCGACGGCAGCGGTCCATCAAGTGCTCTACGAGGTACTGGACTCGACCGACGAATTGCCTTTCGTCCATGTGGACAAGGCGTTGGTGCCAACGATCACACGACGACTTCAATTTTGATCCTCTCGAACTCCTCCTCAGAATTTATTGCGAATACGATGGTACTCGTCGCCGAGTTCGGATAATGCGCCGAAAAGGGCCGTCCAAGAAGGCGCCCATTTCCAGAGTGATACCCGCCGCCACAGTGCCGAAGCTGTTCTTCAATTGCTCCAATGAAGAATTGCTTGAAAGTGATGCCGCGACCGGCGGCAAGAGTCTTCACTCGCCGGCACATAGCGTCAGGGAGATCAATAGTTGTCCAAATTGGTCCATCCGCTCATAAGTTACGTTTTCGCCAAGCCAATGGCCAAAGGGTGCGTCTCATGATTCTTCTGTATCTCGACTGTGATATTGCGTTCCCGTCGCCGGCCTTCGCGAGGGCCGGCGACGGGGCGGCGCATGGCGCATGATTCTTGTGGCATGACCACGCTGCCAAGACGGCCAGCGCCGCCTCTCTTCATCGTCTCGAACAGTCGGTTGCGGCCGCCAAGGACCGCGCACCAGAAGGAAGAGAGCATGAACATTGTATCACAACAGGAGATCATTGGCATAGACGTCTCTTGCGATTGGCTCGACATCCATTGCTTGAGCGACGACCGTCAGATTCGCCTGCCGAACACGGACGAAGGCCATTCGAAACTGGAGGAGATCGCCGCCGGCCGGGAGGCCCTGGTCTGCTTCGAGGCCACGGGCGGCCACGAATGGCGTCTTTGGGCGAACATGGCGGCGGCGGGGATCGAAGCGCGGCAGCTCGCTCCGGCGCAAGCCGAGGCGTTCGGGAGAAGCCGGGGCACTTTGGCCAAGACGGACCGGATCGACGCCGAACTGATCGCCCGGTTCATGGCGTTCCGTCCGGAGGCCGGACGCCGGCTGCCGAGCGGAAGGCTGCGCGATCTCAGGACGCTGACGACCAAGCGCAGGCAGCTCGTCGAGATGCGCAAAAGCGCGCGGCAGCAGGCCAAAGCGGATCTGAGGAACGGCGCGGCCGAGTCGGTCGAGGATTTGACCGGCGAGCTTCTCGAGCTGCTGGAGCGCCAGATCTCGGAGGTCGAAGAGAGGATCGGGAGCCTTCTTGCGAACGAAGCCGTCCTGGCCGAGACCGCCGCCATCCTGCAGTCGGTTCCGGGGATCGGCCCGGTGGTTTGCGCGATGCTGATCGCGGAGATGCCCGAGCTCGGCCGGATCTCCGGAGAGCAGGCCGCCGCGCTCGCGGGGCTCGCGCCCGTCGCGCGGGACAGCGGACAGATGCGCGGGAAGCGAACGATCGGCGGCGGCCGCCGGGCGCTCCGATGCGTCCTGCATCAAGCCGCGCTTGTCGCCTCGATCCGCAACAAGGACTTGAAGCTGTTCGCCGATCGGCTGCGGAAGGAGGGGAAGCCGCACAAGGTTGTCGCCGCGGCCGTCGCCCGCAAGCTCGTCGTGATCGCCAACGCCTTGTGCAAATCACGCCAGCCCTGGGCGCCGCAAACCGGATGACGGATCGCGGCCCGAGCGCCGAGGCCGGATGGGGCTGTGGGAATGTGGGCAATCCAGGCCCGGACCGCGGCACGGCCGAAAGCGCCGGAAAGGATTGTCCACATTTCCACGGCCCAACCCAAAAAAGAAATTATTTATTAAAAGCCCCGCAGGGCTGTTGTGGAACGGAAAGCGCCGAACCGGGACCGGCCGCCGACAGCGGGGAGTGTGGGAAGCGTGGTCAATCCGGCCCCCGAACACGAAAACCGAACGCAGAGCGAACAAGGATTGTCCACCGCTTTCCACGCTCTCCGCGCCGCCGCGAACGAAAAACGGGCGAACGACCCGAAAAGACAAAAATCCGGAACGATGTCCGGGTTCATCATCGGAAGCGGACGAATCGGACCCGGCGCAGCCCCGAAGAGGCAAAACCCGCATGAACCCCCAACGACCCGATCGCGCCGCGATTCCACCCGAATTTTAACCTCCGCGAGATACAGTTGCTTGGTCAGGCAACTATTGCCGCCCTCGAAAAAATCCGAACAAGGCGGCGCACTTGAGCATGGAACCGATTTGACCCAAAAACATGAAACGCACCTATGGCCAGAATTGTTGCGGGCTCAAAGAAGGGTTAGAGACGACTATAAGGTCGAAGTGTAAGCAGGCTCTCGTCCATAAGATTTTCGTATAGTAGAGTGTCAAGTAACTCGATTGGCAGCAGAGGAGACCTTCATGGCCATCGTCGAAAACAAATCGGAGCGCATCGAGGTTCGAACCACCCCGAGTACCAAGGCGTTGCTCCAACAGGCTGCCGTTTCATCGCGCAAAACCGTCCCCGAGTTTATGCTTGAGGCGGAAATCGCCGCCGCTGAGAATACCTTGGCTGAACAGCGGATTTTTCGACTCGACGAACAGCGGTGGCAAGCATTTCAGGACATCCTCAACCGCCCGGTCGCCGACAAGCCTCGCTTGGCCAGACTGCTCGCCGAGAGGAGCGTGCTGGAGTGACTGAACTGCCACAAGATTTCTGGAGAGCAAAGGGCTAAACTAACAAGCCGGAAACTCAAAGGAAGACGGATCGCGGACGCTTAAGCGGAAGTTCCTTGGGGCTGTTTTGAACAACTCTTTGAATGTCCGGCCTATTTTGCGGATTCCGGCTGTGCGTCCACTGGACACGGCGAGCTGGGAGGGGCTACCGCATGGGGATATTCGCGTTCAGCAGTTTCAGCGCCTGTTTCTGGATCGGCGTCGGCGAGGCGGGGACGTCGAATCCCGGCTTTCCCGGCCCCGAGGGCTCGATCCGGTTCATCGTCAGCGTTCCGAGCTGCTCGAGCAGTCCCCGGAAGTCGTGGACATCCTCGCCTGAACTCGTGCGCTTGGCGGACGCCTTCCGCCTGGCCTGCGGCGAGCGCTCGGCCTTGGCGACGGGCGAATCGCGGACCGGGCCGTGCTCGTCGTCGAACAGCATCGGGGCGAGCGCTTCGCGCATGTGCTTTTCGACATAGTAGGCGAGCATGCAGATCAGGAGGTGGGCGCGGACCCGGGGCGCGCGGCGGTGGCGGATCGGGCGGACCTGGAGGTCGGACGCCTTCATCGTCCGGAACGCCCTCTCGACCCGGCCCAGTCTCTTGTAGGTCTCGACGACGGCGGCGGCGGACATCCGCTTTTCCTGCACATTGGTCCGAACGACGTAGAATCCGTCCAGAGCCGCCTCGTCGGCGATATTTTGCTTTTTGCGCTTCCAGGAGAAGGATCCCGTTCCGATCTTCAGATCGAAATGCTTTTGCATCTTGCGCTTTTTGAGGGCGCGCTCGGCGCGGCGCCGGATCGCGTCCGCGTTCCGGAGCGGCCGCTTGTCCCGGCGGACCGCCCGGCGGATCTCGATCAGATCTTGCGCCGCCGCCGCGATCAAGCCCTTGCGCTTGCGGGTCCGCTCTTCGGCCAGCAGGGGGTTCCTGCAGACGACCAGCCGCTCGCCGGGGAACAGCTCTTGGCATTCGATCTCCGCCATGTCCCGCTCGTCGAACAGCGTGGGCTGAAGCGCGCCCCGGTCGGCCAAGGCGCGGACCCCGGCGGCGCGCAGGGCGAAGATCCAGTCGTAGCCGTTCGGCTCGAGGTCCTCGCGGACGCGCGCCTGCGTGACCATGCCGCGGTCTCCGACGAACACCGCCCGCTTCAGTCCGAAGCGGTCGCGGAGCTTGCCGACCTGGACGGCCACGGTGGAGGGATCGGACGCGTTCCCGGGGAACGCCTCGACGGCGACCGGCCGCCCCTCGGCGTCGCACAGCAGCCCGAACTCGATCTGCGGCAGCCCCGTCTTGCCGTCGCGCGAGTATCCGTTCTTCACCAGCGAACAGGTGCGGCTGTAGCTCCAGACCGAAGTCAGGTCGTAGAGCACGGGGCTTCCCTCGCTCAGGTGCTTCTCGGCCAGCGCCTTCTCGATCCTCGGCTGGCGCTCGAGCAGCCAGTCCATGGTTTCGTAGAGCCGGTCCTCGCTCACGTTCTCCGGCAGGCCGAGCTGGGACGCCAATGTGGAGACCGCCGTCTCCGGCCGGAAGAGCCGGGCGGCGGCGAGCTTCGATCCCGGCTCCAGAATCCGCTGTGCGACCAGCGCCACCGCCAAATCCCGCGAGCGCGAGCGTCGGGATGCGATCGCCCGGTCGACGCTGTCAATGCCGAAGTAAAATTCCCCAAAAGTGCCGAAGTAAAATTCCCCACTTTTTCGGTGTTTTGGTGACGAGCCAGATCAGTCGTCGGTTCGGGTCTCCTTTCTGGGCCGGCCTCGTTTTTTCGGCGCGGGCGGCGGCGTGATGAGCGTATTCGCTCGGACGTGTTCGGGAATGAGGTCCGCGTGTTTTCTGAGTCTGTAGCTTGCGCCTTCGATTCGGACGACGACGGCGTGGTGGAGGAGTCGGTCGAGGAGTGCCGTCGCGACGACGGGGTCTCCGAAGATGTCGCCCCATTCCGCGAAGCTTCTGTTCGATGTAAGGATCATCGCGCCTTTTTCGTATCTTGCATTTACGATTTGGAAGAACAGGCTTGCTCCGCCTTTGGAGATGGGCAAGTATCCGATTTCATCGACGACGAGCAGCGCGGCCCGAGTGAAGAAGCGGATTTTTTCGGCGAGCCGGCCTTGTCGCTCGGCTTTGGCGAGGCTGTCGGTGAGTTCTGCGAGCGTGGTTTTGTAGACGCTTTTTCCGGCTTTGACGGCGGCGACGCCGAGTGCTGTCGCGAGGTGGGACTTTCCGGTTCCGGGCGGTCCGAGGAAGTGGACGGTTTCGCGTCTCCGGATGAAGTCGAGCTGGGCCAAAGCGGCGATTCTCTCGCGGTCGAGTGAGGGCTGGAATGCGAAGTCGAAGCTTTCGACCGTTTTGGCGGGGAGGAGCTTCGCGGTTCGCAACGCGATGTCTATTCGTCTTGTTTCGCGCAGTGCGTATTCTTCGCTGAGAAGGGCGTCGATGGCTTCGACGGCTGTGATCTCGCCCTGCTCGAGGCGCCGCAGCGTGGGTCCGAGCGCTTCGAGCGCCCGGGGCATTTTCAGTCCGACCAGGGCGGCGCTGATGCGGTCGACGAGTTCGGTCATCGGGCTGCTCCCTGCCGTTCGAGGCGACGTCCGACGGCGTCGTAGAAGGCCAAGGACCGCTTCGGCGCCTCCTCGAGTTGCATCGGGTCGGGACGCGGCGGAAGCGGCCTGCGGTGGCCGGGATCGACCCTGCGGCGGTTCCGGCCTTCAAGGATCGGATGCCGGGCGATCAGCGTCCTGTCTTCGAAGATCCGCACCTCGGCGGGATGCCGCTGCACCTCCAGCACGCGCTTTCGTGCGGCGTCCGGCACCGAGTAGAGGTTTCCGCCGACGGAGACCATTCCGTCGCGGCTGACGCGGCGCTCGACGGTCAGGACCGCGTCGTAGGGATGCGCGGGCAGCGGGATCAAATAGCCCTGCTCTTCGGCGAAGGCCTGGTCGACGATCCGTCCGGTGGTGGCGTGGACGCGGGGATTGGCGACCTTGCCGCGCCAATCGTCGAATTGCGCGTTGAGATCGTCGAGGCAGCGGAAGGTCCGGTCGAGGAAGAAGTCCTGGCGGATGTATCGGAACGGCCGCTCCACCTTGCCTTTGGTCTTCGCCCGGTAGGCTTTGCAGGCTTTCGGCGCCGATCCGTAGTGGTCGAGCAAGGCGACCAGGGACGGGTTGTAGACCGCCGACCGGTCGGCGTCCTCTCCCAGGACGGCGGTCTTCATCCGGTCGTAGAGCACTTCTTTCGTCGCCCCTCCGCATGCGTCGAATGCGGAGACGTGGCATCTCAGCACCGTCTCGAGCTTCTGGTCGGCGCAGAACCGCCCCCACAGCCATCGGCTGCATCCGAGGACGAACGAGAACAGGTGGACTTTCCTGAAGACGCCGGGCTCGTCGGCGTATTCGGTTTTGAATTCGGCGAAGTCGACCTGGGCCTGCTCGCCGGGCCTGGTCTCGAAGCGCCGCTCGAACCTGGGCGCCTCGTCCGGCCGGATCGCGCGGAGATAATCCGTCACCGCCGTGTAGCCGCCTTCGTATCCAAGCTCCTGTATCTGCCGGAACAGCCGGCGTCCGGACAGATCCGGGCAGTTCCCGATCTTGTCGGCGAGATAGTCCTCGTACGGCTCCAGGAGCCGGGGCCGCGGCTTCCGCGGCGAATAGGCCGGAGCCGCGAGGCCCCGATCCAGCAGCTTGCGGACCGTCTTGCGGTCCAGGCCCGTCCGCCGCGCGATCGCGCTGATCGAAAGGCCTTCCCGTTTCAGTTCTTGCAACATGACAATCTTCTCCAGTTTGATCACCCGACCCGAGCCTCCTTCGGCAAAAAAATCGGATGGAATTTTGGACTGCTTTCGTTCCGGGGGGCATGCCCCCCGGAACGAATTCGCAGCCCCCTGACTGGGGAATTCTGCTTCGGCGCTTTTGGGGAGTTTTAACCCGGTAGTTACACCGCGCAGCGCCGCGAGGACGGCGGCGGCGTTCCCGTGCTGCAGCGACCGGGAGATTGTGAATGCGTCTTCAAGCTTGACGGGCGCATCGGCGGGGTCGGCGCCGCGCAGGATCTTGCGGATCTTCTCGACCGCATCCGGGGGAAGCTTGGTGATGTTGGCGAGGGTGCGCTTCCTGGCCTTTCCGCCCTCGCGGTAGGCTTGGCGGATCAGGATCGTGGGCCGCGAGTTGCGGTTGGGGACGACATCGACGAACATGGATACCATGTATCATATGAACAATCATCAATGCAAGGAAAAATATCACAATATGGTGAAGAATGCATGGATACATCCTGCAGCCGGAAAAACGGCCCGGAACCGCCGCAACCCGTTGCCGGGGAAGGAAAAAATGCGAGGCGAAGCTTCAAAATCGCACGGAACTTCCGCTTAAGCAATTGCAAGCAAGAAAATCACTTGAAGAATGACCAGCGAAATCAGCTTTTTTACACAGCCAATTATTAACTCACCCTACGAGTATCCCAGTCGCCATTGGGAACTCGACGCGCAGGGGCAGCCGACAAACAGGTTTATCGACCGCAGACGCCGAGCGGAATTCGTGACACCTGTTCCAAAGCCGCAAAAAGGCGCGTCAAACCAGATGGAATTTGAGTTCAAGGATTCCGCCAGAGTTTCTACTGAAAAGCAAAAGTATGATCCGATACCGATCATCAACGAACTGCGCGCCCAAGTGGATCAATGGCGGGAGTTGCCGAACACGAGGGATTGGAACGTCACGCCGGAAACGGCGCGGTTACTCCAGCATTGGCGCAGTCATCGATACGGCGGCATACGTCCATTTTTTTGCCAAGTTGAGGCTATCGAAACGCTTATTTGGTTGACCGAAGTTGCGCCTCGGTTCGGTCGGCGCGGCAAAGCGTTCTTGGATCACTTGGACAAGGCGAACAGCGGCAGCGAACTTTCACGGCTGGCACTTAAACTTGCGACTGGTGCTGGCAAAACAACCGTGATGGCGATGATTGTTGCTTGGCAGACGATTAATGCGGTCCGCCATCCACAAGGCCGATACACCCGAGGTTTTCTCGTAGTCGCACCAGGCCTCACGATAAGAGATAGGCTACGGGTTCTGCAACCGAGCGATCCAGACAGCTATTTTCGAAACCGTCAGTTGGTTCCGACCGATTTGCTTGCAGACATAGATCGCGCCCGGATTGTCATCACCAACTATCATGCATTCAAGCGACGCGAAACCCTTGAACTTTCCAAGGGGCTTTCCAAGGGCGGACGCGCACTGCTGCAAGGACGCAGCGATGATAGGATTCAATCACTTGAAACCGACGGGCAAATGCTTCGGCGAGTGATACCTGAGTTGATGGGCATGAAGAACCTTATGGTTCTGAACGACGAAGCGCATCACTGCTACCGCGAGAAGCCGCAGGGTGACGAAGATTCACTTGTCGGGGACGAAAGGAAGGAAGCGGAGCGTAACCGAGAAGTGGCCCGAGTCTGGATGTCTGGTCTTGAAACGGTCGCCGCAACGCTCGGCTTACGGCGGGTCGTTGACCTTTCAGCCACTCCCTTTTTCCTTCGTGGATCTGGCTACGTTGAAGGAACTCTCTTTCCGTGGACGATGAGCGACTTTTCGCTCATGGACGCTATAGAGTGTGGCATCGTCAAATTGCCTCGCGTTCCTGTCGCCGACAATGTTCCGGGCGGAGAAACCCCCATGTTTCGGAACCTCTGGGACCGGATCGGCAGGAAGATGCCAAAGAAGGGACGTGTCAACGCTGGGCCACTTGATCCGCTTAGGATCCCGACGGAACTGCAGACCGCGCTTGAGGCGCTCTATGGACACTATGAAAAAACGTTCGAAAACTGGAGCGAAGCGGATGTCGAGGTTCCGCCGTGTTTCATCGTTGTGTGCAACAACACCTCCACGTCAAAACTTATCTTCGACTACATTTCGGGTTGGAAGAACGAAAACGGGACCGTAAATCAAGGACGACTCGAGCTATTTCGTAACTTCGACGAAGTCGGCGATCCCCTTCCACGTCCGAACACGTTGCTCATCGACAGCAAACAACTCGAATCGGGCGAGACGTTGGATACAAAGTTCCGGGAGTTTGCCGCAGACGAGATCGAACGTTTTCGACGCGAGGTTGTCGTTCGAACCGGGGATCCTCGCAAGGCAGAAAACCTTACCGACGAGGAACTGCTTCGTGAGGCGATGAACACCGTCGGCAAAGCAGGGCAGCTGGGAGGATCAATCCGATGCGTCGTTTCGGTCTCAATGCTAACTGAAGGATGGGACGCAAACACGGTAACGCACATCCTGGGCGTCCGTGCATTCGGGACCCAGCTTCTTTGCGAGCAGGTGATCGGGCGGGCGTTGAGGCGCCAGTCTTACGATCTCAATGACAACGGAAGGTTCAACGCCGAGTATGCCGACGTGTTCGGCATTCCTTTCGACTTTACCGCGAAACCCGTGGTCGTTCCACCGCAACCGCCTCGCCAAACCACACATGTACACGCGATCATACCTGATCGCGATGCCTGCGAAATTCGGTTTCCACGCGTCGAAGGTTACAGAGTTGAATTGTCGGATGATCGCCTATCTGCCGAATTCAATGAAGACTCAACTCTTGTATTGACTCCTGAGCTGACCGGGCCGGCAAAAACCGTAAACCAAGGCATCGTAGGAGAAGGAAGTGAACTGACATTAGCTCACACAAAGGACGTCAGAAGCCAAGAGATCGTCTATGAGCTCACTAAGCGTTTGCTTGAAACGAAGTGGCATGACGAGGAAGGAGAACCGAAGCTTCACATGTTCGGCCAGCTTAAGCGGATAACTCGGAAGTGGCTTGATTCTCATTTGGAATGCAAGGGCGGAACCTATCCGGCGCAGATCCTGTATCAAGAACTTAAGGAAATTGCCTGTGAACGCATTGCCCGCGGAATCATAAAGAAATCGAGAGAAGATGGGTTGATCAAAGTATTGCTGGATCCATTCAATCCCGTTGGGTCTACAAGTGAAGTAAACTTCAGAACATCAAATGAACTTAAGTGGAGAACAAAACCTGCTCGCAGCCACGTAAACTTTGCGATATGCGACAGCACTTGGGAAATAGAGTTCTGCCGTGTAGCTGAAGCGCATCCGCTCGTCCGTGCATATGTAAAGAACGACAACTTGGGGTTCGAAGTGCCTTATCATCTTGGATCGCAAACACGGCGATACATACCCGACTTCATCGTTCTTGTTGACGATGGGCGCGGCAAGAATGACTTGTTGCATCTTGTCGTCGAGATAAAGGGCTACCGGGGCGAAGATGCCAAGGAAAAGAAGGCAACTATGGAAACCTGTTGGGTGCCGGGCGTAAACCAACTCAATGCATACGGCCGGTGGGCATTCGCCGAGTTCTGCGACGTGCATAGCATGGAGGCAGAATTTGGTGCCAAGATCGAAAAAGAATTTCATAAGTTCGTCAAAAGCGCGACGCATCTTGGTGAGGCGGTTGCCAACGGAGCGGGAGCGGAATGATGGCACGCAAAGCGCCAAAGCAAGTCGAGGCGTTGACCCACGAGGACGCATCACGAAAGAACATTCCTACTGCGGAATATCAGTCATTGATGGCGACGGATGATAGAGAACCGTTGGAAGTTGCCTACGAGCACTGCAATCGTGATTTGGATCCTCAGTTGGTTTGGCGTGGTAAGAACCCGAAGGATTGGTCAGACCTAGTGGTTCAAGCACCGCCGTTGTTTATCCAAGAAAAGGTCCATCCCAAGGTATTGATCGACGACCTGATGAAGCGAGGAGACAATCAGTCGGACAGCGAGCCTTTGAATCTATTTTCGGATTTCAATGGGTTGCCGGACGAAAATGCTCGGACTGAATTCTATCGTCATGATGCCAACTGGACAAACCGAATGATTCTTGGAGACAGTCTGCAGGTAATGGCATCACTTGCAGAACGGGAGGGGCTGCGTGGCAAAGTTCAATGCATCTACGTCGACCCGCCATACGGAATCAAGTTCAATTCAAACTTCCAGTGGTCCACCAAAAGCCGGGATGTAAAGGATGGCAAGGTCGATCACATTACTCGGGAACCAGAGCAGGTAAAGGCCTTTAGAGACACGTGGAAAGACGGAATTCACTCCTACTTGACGTACCTACGCGACCGATTGACGGTTGCAAGGGATCTGTTAACGGACAGTGGATCGATATTCGTACAAATTGGTGACGAGAATGTGCATCGAGTGCGGGTGTTGATGGACGAGGTTTTTGGTGCGGAGAATTTCGTTTGTAGCATTCCATTTGTCCGTACTACGGGGCAAACTGCCAAGTATGTGAGTATAGTAAATGATTATATTCTTTTCTATTCCAAAGATTTGGAAAAATTAAAATATAGAAAACTATTTTCAAAAAAAGAACTGATAAAGACTCGATGGTTCAGATTTCCAAGCGGAGAAACAGCATCAGCAAGTAAAATTCAAAAAACAGAAGGCTTAAGCTCGTATAAGCCGGACAATATAACTGCGCAGAGTGGCGGCAATACAACACGTTTTATCGTTAATTTTCGTGGACGTAAATTCGAACGAAACGTCGGTGGATGGAAAACAAATCAAGAAGGAATGAATCGTTTGATTCGATCTTGCCGTATTCACGAAGCAAGAAATAGTATTCAGTATATTCGACTTATGACCGATTTCGTATATCGAGAGATAAATAATTTTTGGACAGATACAAGAACTGGAAATTTTACGGAGACCAAAACCTATGTTGTTCAAACAGCTCAGAAAATCGTCGAGCGCTGCATTCTGATGGCAACCGATCCTGGCGATCTCGTTCTCGATCCTACATGCGGTTCGGGGACTACCGCCTATGTTGCTGAACATTGGGGGCGTCGCTGGATCACCATCGATACTTCGCGCGTTGCCCTTGCTCTAACTCGCGCTCGTGTCATGGGCGCTCGCTATCCGTATTTTCTTCTGGCGGACAGTCCGGAAGGGCGCAAAAAGGAAGTCGAAGTTTATCGCGTGCCTTTTTCTGAATTCCCAACGCACGGTGACATTAGACAGGGCTTCGTGTATGAACGTGCGTCGCACATCACACTGAAATCAATTGCCAACAACGCCGAGATTGATGTGATCTGGGAGAAGTACCAGGGGAAGTTGGAACCTCTACGCAAACGTCTTAACCAAGAGACAGGAGAAAATTGGTCGGAATGGGAAATTCCTCGTGAGCCCGATGAAGCATGGCCGGAAATAGCAACCGAATTGCACGAGAAATGGTGGGAACAACGCGTTGCTCGCCAACGAGAAATCGACGCTTCTATTGCAGAGAAGGCCGATCACGAATACCTTTACGACAAACCGTACAGCGAAAGTAAAACTGTTCGGGTCGCAGGACCCTTCACCGTTGAGAGCATATCGCCGCATCGTGTTTTGTCGATCAATGAAAACGACGAGCCGATTGATCCGCAACGAAATCTACGCGAGAGTCACTGGAAAGGGAAACGACTTTGCGGAAACAATCATCGAACAACTTAGGATGGCCGGAGTACAGCAAGCGCACAAGGAGGACAGGATCGCCTTGACTGCGCTGACACGATGGCCTGGAAAAATGATCTGCGCCGAGGGCCGGTATTTTCAGAACGACCAAGAACGGCACGCAGCAATCTTCATCGGTCCAGAGTTCGGCACCGTATCTAGATCGGATCTTGTCGAGGCTGCCCGCGAGGCTGCAGATGCCAATTTCGACGTGCTGATCTCTTGCGCGTTCAATTACGACGCCCACTCCTCGGAGTTTAATAGCATAGGCAAGGTTCCAGTTCTTAAGGCCCGAATGAACGCCGATCTCCACATGGCGGAAGATCTCAAGAATACCGGAAAAGGGAATCTCTTCGTTATCTTTGGCGAACCGGATATAGACGTTTTGCCTGCGGACAGAGGAAGAATAAAGGTCAAGATCAATGGTGTGGACGTTTTCCATCCTAACTCAGGTGAGGTGCGGAGTCATGATTCGGACGGGATAGCCTGTTGGTTTATTGACACAGATTACAATGAGGAGAGTTTCTTTGTTCGCCATGCGTATTTTCTAGGGGCAAACGACCCCTACAAGGCTCTCAAAACCACACTCAAAGCCGAAATCAACAAAGAAGCTTGGGAAACTCTGAACAGCGATGTTTCGTATCCATTCAACAAACCTGCTTCCGGTCGCATCGCGGTAAAGGTCATTAACCATCTCGGTGATGAAGTTATGAAAGTGTTCCGGGTATAAAATTGAAGCGAAGTTGCGGTGGCGGCGCAAGACGCGCTACTTATAGCAGGATACTTGATTACAGTGTGGGATTTCCCCATATTGTTTGTTGTAATTCATGATGCATACTAACGAAGGCAGCAGATTTCTTGACTTCGACAGTGTGGTTCGGTTTTTGCGCCGTTCCGGCTTGACGGACCCCCACGAGCAAGGGGATAACGGCTCTGGACTGCTTCGACATCGGATTCAGTGCTAATTTCAACTTCACGGCACAAAAACACAAATTTCCCTTTTCAGGAACGCGATTTGTAGATTCCATTAGCTCGCAGAGCATTTGATGAATCGTTGGAGTCAGTTGAAATGGGGTGTGTGGAGGGCTCGAATCCGGTCCGAATTCGGCGAGTTCTGCCCCTTCCGGCGGAGGATGCCCAGTTTTAAGCGCAGCTTCGAGACCAAGCCCAGAGAGTAGTCCTAAACTGACGTCGCCTGCGATCCCGGCTTGCATAACCTGCGCGCCAAAAGAAATCACAACCTCGACTATATCGGAGCCAACTCGTAAACGCAGAAGTTGTTTCATGATTCGTCGCTACCAAATAAATTTTCGTAGACTTGGTTTACCATATCATCCATCAATTCGTCGCCCGCCGCACGAGCCAAATTACTGGCCGTATCAAGATCTTGCCGAGCTTGATCTAAATGCCCCAATGCAAAATGCGCTTTAGCAAGTTGCAATCGAGCCAAGGCAAAACCAGCATTCAGTCGGATCGCTTCATTGTAGTCGGAAATGGCGTCTTCATGCCTACCGAGTTCGAGATTCGCGCTGCCCCGGTTGTAAAAGGCTTTCATGTGTTTGGGTTGCAGACGGATTGCCTCGTCGAAATCGGCAAGGGCAGCTTCATGCCTATTTAGGTCGGTTTTTACGGTGCCCCTATTGTTAAATGCTTCCGCAAAGTTCGGTTTCAGACGTACCGCCTCGTCATAGTCGGCAAGGGCAGCCTCATGCCGACCCAAGTTGTACTTCGCAAAACCTCGGGTGTAGAAGGCTTCCGCGAGATCTGGCTCCAGACGGATCGCCTCGTCGAAATCGTCAATAGCAGCCTCATGCCGACCCAAGCCACTCTTGATTTGGCCTCGATTGACGAATGCTTCCGCAAAGTCCGGCTTCAGACGGATTGCCTCATCGTAGTCGGCAAGGGCAGCTTTATGCCGACCCAAGTTGTACTTCGCAACACCCCGGTTGTAAAAGGCTTCCGCGAGATCTTGCTTCAGACGGATCGCCTCGTCGAAATCGTCAATAGCAGCCACTTGCCGACCCAAGTCGGTTTTTACAGCACCTCGATTGACGAATGCGTCTGCATAATCCGGTTTCAGTCGGATTGCTTCGTCGTAGTCCGCAAGCGCATCTTCATACCGCCCGAGGCCGCTCTTTGTGGTGCCCCGATTACAGAAGATGTCCGCATAATCCGGTTTCAGTCGGATCGCTTCGTCGTAGTCGGCAAGGGCAGCTTCGCGAAGGCCTAAACGGCTATTTGCAGCCCCTCGGTTGTTTAAGGCTTCCACATAATCTGATTTCAGTCGGATCGCCTTATCATAGCCGTCGATAGCCTCTCGAAAGCGATCTTCTGCAGCATGCAGGTAGCCGACGGAGAACCACGCGCGAGATCCGAGTTCGTTGTCAATTCCACCTGCAATTTCGGCAACAGCAAGCCATTTCTCGATAGCTCCCTCAATATCTCCTCGCCGTTGAATCAGAATGGCAGCGGAGATCGCTCGGTCGATCAGGGACGTCGACGGATTTTCTATTGCATTTTGTGCGGCCTCTCCTGCTTTGGCTGGTTCCTCTTTTACGGTCATTGAGGTTAGTTGCTCAGTATGCAAAATGGCCTCATCGCGTTTTGACTTGATTTCTCCAACTAGGGCCTGTCTACGCTAGAATTTTTGCTTGAGTTTTGCTTGGATCCATGCTTAAGTGACTGTCAACAATGACATAAAAATCGAGCGGTACACAGTCATGAAACAGATCACGGCAAAACAGTACGCCAAAATCCGCCCCTTCCTGCCGGTTCAGCGCGGGAACGTGCGGATTCCCAACATCGTATTTATCAACGCGGTCCTGTACGTTCTAGAGAACGGCTGCAAGTGGCGCGCGCTGCCGGAGCGCTTCGGAAAATGGTACACGGTCTACGCCCGGTTCCGCCGCTGGTCGCGCAGCGGCGTGCTCGAGCGGCTGTTCGCCGCGCTTCAGGAACTGCATGCGCCCGGCGGGGACGCGGAGTGCTTCGGCCTCGACAGCACCAGCGTCAAGGTGCATCCCGACGGCACTGGAGCGCGGAAGACGAACGGGCCGCAAAGCATCGGCAAATCGCGCGGCGGATGGAACACGAAGATCCACATGATCTCCGCAAGTGACCGGCAGGCAATGATTTTTCGCCTGTCCGGCGGCCAGGCCAACGACGCGCCCGAAGGCCGCGCCCTGCTGAAGAGCTGGGCCGATCCGGTCGCGGGCGCGCCTCTGGCGATGGACCGCGCCTACGAGGGCGACGAGACCCGCCAGCTCGTCCGCGACCTTGGAATGACGCCGGTCGTGCCGCCGAAGGCGAACCGGAAAGTCAAATGGGAGTATGACCGGGAAACCTACAAGATGCGGAACGAGATCGAACGTCTGTTCCGGAGATTCAAGGGCTACCGGCGCCTCTTCACGCGGTTCGACAAGCTCGACGCGACCTATCGGGGCTTCCTGAACCTCGCCGCCGCCTTCGAAATGACGCATGATTTAGCATAGACAGGCCCTAGCGATTTAGCTTCTTCGACATTAAATTTTGCTTGTTCAGTGGCAGCTTTTGTAATCTCTACACTCTTACGTGCTTCAATTTCGATTTCACGAAACCGCTTAAAACCAAAAATACTTGCGATTGGAGCGACAACCGCAATCAGGGTCAGGACGATTGCCATCACTGCAAGCCACCAGTCAACAGCTTTCATTCGGTGATCAAGAAGTTCACGTCGCAATTCGTTGAAGTCGCTGCGAATTTCGATTTCAACTGTCGTATCCAAGACGGTATCGCTTGGTTTCGGTATCGGCTTTTCTTGCGTGGAAACGGCGGACGGAGCGGCTTGAGGAGTGCCCGCTGGAACGGTCTGTTCTACCGGAATTGGCGAGGCCGACACCACAACATCAAGCGGGAAGCCCGAAGCAACGAATGCGGCGAATCCCAGATAAAAAATTCTGCGGCCAATAGACTTAAGAATTTGTTGCATGCCTCCCCTGTGAATCGCCCCGGGTTTTCCAGAGAGTGTTTGTTCAACACCTGCGCTGCTTTTTCAAGTTCGATCTGTTGTTGGTAGGACGCATCTTTCTTTTCGTTCGGGGTTTGGCAGTTGACCGCCCCGTGCAGCCGGCCATTGTTGTACCCGTGGATCCATTTCATGGATTCCTCCATCGAGCTTCCGGCTCGTATGTTTAGCCGATTGCTCTCTGGAACCCCCGGGGCGATTCAGAAAATGATGCCTGCGCTTCGAGATCTCGAGATCCTATCGTGACCTTTCGGAAACTCGGAATCCGACCAAATCAACAGAATCGGCAAGCTGAAACCCGTTCTGGCGTCAATCAAAATCCAGTACCGGCGCAACCGAAGGAATAAGCGCTTTGGCTCGGATGCGCCGATTGATTATCTGCGAGCGATGATTTCGGCTAAATGTGGCCGCCTGCAATCGGAATGGCCAATCCGTTCAAGCTTCCCGATTCCGGGCTGCAGAGCCAAAGCGCCGCAACCGCGACTTCGTCGGGTGTAACGAGGCGCTTGTGAGGATTGACCCGGGTCATGTTGCCGAGGATTTCTTCCTGCGACCGTTGGGTTTGCTTGGCGATGTCAGATACGTTCCTCGCGACGAGAGGCGTATCGACATAACCGGGGCACAGCGCATTTACGGTTATTTCGGAACCGGCGACCTCCTCCGACAGCGCCCGAACCAGCCCGACCAAAGCGTGCTTGGACGCGGTGTATGCAGAAGCGTTTTTCAACCCGCGAATTCCGGCGATGGACGATACAGCAATTATTCGTCCCCAGTCCGTCGACCGCATTGAAGCCAAAGACTCTCGGATGGACAAGAAAGCGCCGTCCAGATTGGTCGCCATTATTTTCCGCCAGAAATCGAAATCCATTTTGGCGAACGGCATTCCTTCGGCAATACCGGCGTTGGCCACATGGATGCGGATCGGTCCGCCTGCCGACACGGCGGCCTCGGTCCCGCGCCTGACGCTTTCCGGGTCTGTCACGTCCATCGCGACTGGACGCATTCCACAAGAACTCGCGGTCGAGCTGAGCGTATCGAAGTTTCGGCCGCAAATCGTCACGTCAGCCCCAGCCGCGGCGAATTTTCTCGCGATCGCCGCGCCTATTCCGGTACCGCCGCCAGTTACCAAGACATGAATTCCCTTTAAATTATTGCAACTCATCCGTTTGACTCTTTTTTGCTGCGCTGCTTGCCCAAGATAGATCGGACGTGCCAGTTGCGCTATTCCAAAGGCACATTGAGGGCAAAGCCTCGCAAAAACGGCGTGTCGGCATGCACATAAGGGATGCCCATTTGGAGAAGGATTCTTTAGCTTGTTTGAATCTTCGCTGCTGACACCATTTGTGCATATGCCGCTTGCAAGATCAAATTTGCCGCAATAAGCAGGGCATCCCGCTTAGCGAGAGGCGGGTTCGTACCGGATGCTTGCGAAAATGAAGATCGGCGCGCCAAAAGAGATTGCCCATGGTGAAGCCCGCGTTGCGATGACGCCGGACTCCGTGAAGAGAATTTCCAAGCTGGGCTTGGATTGCGTTGTCGAATCCGGCGCCGGCGTTCTATCCGGCTTTTCCGACAATTCTTACATTGAGGCGGGGGCGGAAATCGCTGACTCGCGAGAAGCGCTTTGGAACGCGGCCGATATTGTCGCGAAAGTGAACCCGCCAGATGCGGACGAAGTTGAAGTGCTTCGGGAAGGGCAGACTTTGATTTCGTTCTTTTGGCCTGCCCAGAACTCCGAACTGCTTGCCCGCGCCAACGAAAAACGCGCCACCGTGATCGCGATGGACATGGTGCCGCGGATTTCGCGCGCCCAGAAAATGGACGCATTGTCCTCGATGTCGAACATTGCGGGCTACCGGGCGGTCATAGAGGCAGGAAACGCGTTCGACCGTTTCTTCACCGGCCAGATCACCGCAGCGGGCAAAATTCCGCCGGCCAATGTTCTTGTCATCGGCGCAGGTGTCGCCGGCCTGTCGGCCATAGGATCCGCGACCTCGCTCGGCGCGGTCGTTCGAGCGTTCGACGTCAGGCCAGAGGTCGCCGAGCAGATCCAGTCGATGGGCGCAGAGTTTCTGTTCCTCGACTTTGAGGAAGATGCAAGCGGGGAGGGAGGCTACGCCAAGCCGTCGTCTCCGGAGTTCCGGACGAAACAACTCGAGCTTTTCCGCGCGGAGGCGCCGAGAACCGATATCGTCATCACGACGGCTTTGATCCCTGGACGGGACGCGCCGAAACTCTGGCTCAAGGATATGGTCGAGGCCATGAAGCCGGGCTCGGTCATCGTGGATTTGGCAGCCGAGCGCGGCGGAAACTGCGATCTGACCGTTCCCGGCGAAAAAATCACGACCGAAAATGGCGTTACGATCGTCGGCTATACCGACCTGCCGAGCCGGATGGCTGCGCAGTCCTCGATGCTGTACGCCACGAATATCGCGCATTTGCTTTCCGATCTTACCCCCGGCAAAGACGGAGCAATCGTCCAGAACATGGAAGACGACGTCATTCGCGGCGCAACGGCCGCGCATGCCGGCACCGTGACCTTCCCTCCGCCACCGCCGAAGACTCCTGCGATCGCGCAAAAAACAACCGCAAAAGAACACAAAGAACTGACGCCTGAAGAAAAGCGCGAACAAGAGCTTGCTGCGTTCGCGAAGGCGACAAGGAACCAGATCGCAATGATTGCCGTCGGGGCGGCTTTCACTCTGTTTCTGGGCTATTTCGCGCCTGCGAGCTTCATGCAGCATTTCATCGTGTTCGTGCTCAGTTGCTTCGTTGGATTCCAAGTGATCTGGAAGGTGACGCATGCTCTGCATACGCCGCTGATGTCCGTCACCAACGCGATTTCAGGGATCATCATCCTGGGCGCTCTCCTGCAGATCGGATCCGGCGAGAACTTGGTGTTGTGGCTGGCGGCGATTTCAATCTTCATCGCCTCCATCAACATCGTCGGCGGCTTCCTCGTGACGCGCCGGATGCTGGCGATGTTCAGAAAGAGTTGACATGAGCGGCGAACTGCCGGGCGGCGTCCTCACAGCGGCATACATCGCCGCATCCGTCTTGTTCATTCTGGCGCTTGGCGGGCTTTCGAACCAAGAGAGCGCGAAACGCGCCATATGGTACGGAATTGTCGGCATGGCCCTTGCGGTCGGGTCGACGGTCTTCGCGCCGGGCATCGGCAATTTCAGCATTCTGGCGGCCATGGTGCTGGCTGGTGCGGTCATAGGCACGATCGTCGCGATGCGCGTGGAAATGACCGGAATGCCGCAACTTGTCGCGGCGCTGCACTCGTTCGTCGGCTTGGCGGCGGTGTTCATCGGCATCAATGCGGAATTGGAGCTTGCGTCGATCTCGGATCCCGATTCTTCGCTGGCGGGTTTCGCGAAGCAGCTTGTTGAAAAGGACGCGCTTGAGATCGGCATCCTCAAGGTGGAAGTGTTCCTAGGGATTTTCGTTGGCGCAATCACATTCACCGGTTCAGTGATCGCTTTCGGAAAACTGGCCGGTCGGATCGACGGGAAGCCGCGCAAGCTTCCGGGCGGCCATTTCTGGAATGCCGCTGCGACGATTGCCTGCGTGATTCTCGGCGTCATGTACGTGCAAGGCGCCGACGTCTGGACCATCATCGCTGTCGCGGTGCTTGCTGGGTTGATCGGCTGGCATTTGATTTCCGGCATCGGCGGCGCCGACATGCCTGTCGTCGTATCGATGCTGAACTCGTATTCCGGCTGGGCTGCCGCTGCGGTCGGCTTCACGCTCGGAAACGATTTGCTGATCGTCACAGGAGCGTTGGTCGGATCGTCGGGCGCCATACTGTCCTACATCATGTGCAGGGCGATGAACCGCCACTTCATAAGCGTGATTCTCGGAGGGTTCGGCGGGTCCGGGGAGCCGGCATCCGAAATTTCCGGGGAGCAGACGGCCATTGACGCGGACGGGGTTTCGTCCGCTCTCGACGACGCCGACAGCATCATTATCGTGCCAGGTTACGGATTGGCCGTCGCGCAGGCTCAGGGCGCTGTCAGCGAGTTGACCGAACGGCTTCGAGCGAATGGCAAGACCGTCAGATTCGGCATTCATCCGGTTGCAGGACGGCTTCCGGGCCATATGAATGTCTTGCTGGCGGAAGCGAAGGTGCCGTACGACATCGTGCTGGAAATGGACGAGATCAATGAAGATTTTCCGGACACCGACGTGGCTGTCGTCATAGGGTCAAACGACATCGTGAATCCATCGGCTCAAGAAGATCCGAATTCGCCGATCGCTGGGATGCCCGTGCTCGAGGTCTGGAAAGCGAAGCAGGTTTTCATCTTCAAGCGAGGGCAGGGCACTGGTTACTCCGGCATTGAAAATCCGCTGTTCTACAAAGACAACGCGAGAATGTTCTTCGGCGATGCCAAAGCGTCCTTGAACAAGCTGTTGGCTCTGCTCAACTGATCGCTTTCACCAACTGCATATCTCGCGATTAGATGCTTGATGAGTGCCGAAACTCGAACGAAACACTTTATCACGTCGCAAACCGGGTGCACCTTGGCCGCGTCCATCGGTTCTTTCTGGATCCGAAGCACCGATAAAGGAATTCATGTCCCCGGCCTCGCCTGAGAGCTGCGGGCCGTGAAACCGCTCTTTGGTCTACGGTGCCAAAAGAGTTCCAAAGAGCGTCTCGGGTCGCCTCCTCAACTTCGTCTGCAAAATGATCGAAACCGTACACATTTTTTTTCGACCAAGAAAGACGGTCGAAAGGTACCTCTGAACTCCGGGAATCGCTTGACGTTAGGCTGCATGTCCTTCCGTTCAGCCTTTTGCTCTCCGGAATCCTCGGGCAGCTAGCGCCTCAGCGTGACGCAGTAGTATGACTACAAGGTGAATGTCGAAGTTCGCTCCTGTCGTCGAGGATCTCCGGAATAGGTGGCTTTGAATACCGTCGCTGACAACCAATCCTTGAAAGACGGGTTGTCACTAAACTGCTTGAACAGTTCGGTGTGATCCGAGAGAAGCTCAATGACTGCACGCTCGAGTGCTCTGTCGTGCTCGACCCGCGCGTTGTCGCTGTCCGAATTGCGGATGGCGTTCTTGTAGGCCCGATCAGCCGAAACCTTATAGGGAAGTTCTTCCGCGATCACTTTGCCGATCTTGTCGGAGTCCTTCCAGTCAATATCACCAAACATCGAGTTGAACTCTGCAAGTATGCTGCTCAGCGGGTCGGTATCTGGCTCCAGCGCCGTGACTTTGCTGCCAACCGGCACTGGACCAATCTCCGCATCAGAGTCATTGAGCGCAATCGACATTGAAGCTTGGGCTTCGACCCGATAACTATCCATGTCGATAGTCTCCAGAATACCCTTGCTAAGGTCTTCCTCTCGCGGAGCGGGTAGTTTGGGAGTCAGGAAACCCAAAAAGATCGATAGTTTCTCCCACTCGGGATTGCCGTAGGGGAGTAACGCAGCCAAGAAGCTGTACATGCGCATGAATGCCTTAGCCTTGCCCTTGAAGTCTACCTGTCCGTCTTCGTCAAGTTCCAAAAGATAGATTGCGACGCAATTGTCGAGGATCGGATCGAGTTCGTCCCGTGCTCGTCCGCCAAGATAGTGCGATGTGAGTGCTTCGATTTTTTCAGGAGAATAGACAGGGTAACCGTCAAGAGTCGCTTTCAGGTCGTGAAGTTTGTCCGGGTCAGTCTCCTCGCCGAGGATGGTCGTGCGGTAATAGTCATCAAACGCTTCAGTGATCATTTGCGCGTCGTTCGCAAAGTCGAGAACAAAAGTGTCGTACTTGTATGGGTGGGCCCGGTTGAGTCGAGAAAGCGTCTGCACCGCCTTGATGCCGGATAGGACTTTATCGACGTACATTGTGTGCAAAAGCGGCTCGTCGTAGCCGGTCTGAAACTTGTCGGCGACAATCAGGAAGCGGTAAGGGTCCTCACGGATCTTCTTTTTAATATCGCTGCTCGGAAATCCATTGAGAGAAGCTTCGCTCACGATCCTGCCGCCATATTCGTGCTCGCCCGAAAATGCGACTATCGGCTTCCATGGACTCCGGCGTTCCTTCAAGTAGTCCCCAAAAGCGCAAAAGTAATCGATTGCCCGCCGAATGCCGCTGGTGGCTACCATAGCCCGCGCCTGCCCCTTGATCTTATATCTTGTCATTACCCGGTCGTGGAAATGGTCGATCATGATTTCGGCCTTTTGGCGGATGGCATGTTCATGGGACTCGACGTAGCCCCGCAACTTCCGGAGCGCCTTATCTGTGTCGAATACGGGGTCGCCCTCAACTGTCTTGGTAAGCCGGTAGTAGCTCTTGATCGGAGTGTAGTTCTTCACAACGTCAAGTATAAAGCCTTCCTCGATAGCCTGTTTCATCGTATAGGCGTGAAAGGGCACATGGCGGATTTTGTCGCCCTCCGCCATTCTATTTCCAAATATTTCCAGCGTCTTGTTTTTGGGTGTGGCAGTGAACGCAAAATAGCTTGCGTTGGGCAGAATCCGACGTGCCTCAATCAGCCGATTGATCGTGTCTTCGATGCTGTCCTCATCTTCTGGAGTGGCGTCCGCCAACGCCATGTGCATTGTCGCCGTAGCTCGACCGCCTTGGCTCGAATGTGCCTCGTCTATGACAATAGCGAATCGACGCCCCCGATGCTCGTCTCCAATCTTGTCCAGAATGAATGGAAATTTTTGCACCGTCGTAATGATGATTTTCTTGCCACCCGAAAGAAACTCACGGAGCCTCTCGGATTGCTCAGCATGCCCCACTATGGACGACACCTGCGTGAACTGCTTGATGGTATCTTTGATCTGCTGATCAAGAACCCGTCGATCAGTTACCACAATGACTGAATCGAATATTGGCTTGCGATCAGTTTCCAAACCAATGAGTCGATGCACAAGCCAAGCAATGGAGTTGCTTTTTCCCGATCCCGCGGAATGTTGGATCAGGTACCGCTTACCCGCGCCGCACGACCCGGCGTCAGCTAAGAGCTTGCGTACGACCTCGAGTTGGTGGAATCGCGGGAAAATCTGTTTCCGAGATTTCCGGTGGCCTTGACCATTGTCTTCCACCACGATCTGGGCGTAGTTCTCAAGAATGTCGGTAAGCCCCGTTCTGGCCAGGACTTCCTTCCAGAGGTAATCGGTCTTGATGCCGATGGGGTTTGGTGGGTTACCCGCGCCGCCGTTCCAACCCTTGTTGAAGGGCAGAAACCAAGAGTCCTTTCCCCGCAAATGGGTGCACATCCGCACCTCGGAGTCATCTACCGCAAAATGAACGACGCAACGGCCGAACCGGAATAACATTTCTTTCGGATCGCGATCTCGTCGATACTGTGCAACGGCGTCCTCCACCGTCTGATTGGTAAAGCTGTTCTTGATCTCAAAGGTAGCAATCGGCAACCCGTTGACGAAGAGAGCTAGATCAAGAGCACGTCGAGGTTCTTTAAGCGAATAATGGAGTTGCCGCGTAACGCTGAAAATGTTCTCTGCAAACATCGCTTCCGACTTGGCATTACCGGGAGTCGGCTCCCCATAGAACAATTCTAATGAAGCTGGGCCGTGCTTCATGCCCTTGCGCAGCACATCTATAGTACCACGTTTATCGATTTCATTTTTTAGCCGGCGCAGGAATTTGGAGCGTGAGGGTCCGTCCGTGCCAACTCCAAGTGCTTCGACAGCTTCCTGCTGCGTTTCGCTCAGGAACGCAAACAGCTTGGCGGTATCAATGGCATTTTCGCGGCTATAATCCTCAGAATAGCCAGCGACATAGCCACCTTCAGTGACAAGAGATTTGAAGATGAGCGCTTCAAAGCCACTCTCTCTGGTTTCCGTCGGCTTTGACGGTTTACCGCCGAGTGATGAATAGGCAATCATGGCTCATCTACTGGGTCGGCGAACGGATTGATCACGAAAATTCCACCATAATCCTGCGTGGCGCTCATGTCTTCGGAATACACCGCATCGCAGCACATAATGCGGGCGGCGGCAAGTATTGCGCTATCCCAATAAGACAACCTGAACCGTTGCATTATCGAAACTGCAGTATGAAACACTTCGAGCGTAACCGCCTGAACTGGAAAAGTAGATAGAGTCTTCAGAAATTCTTGGGCATCTTCGTGCGTGAGCCGCTCAGATTCGGGGCGGTGGAAGTGTGTCGCTTGATTGTAAAACTCCTGCAACACCTGCACGGACAGCCCAAGGCCGGGCTTGCCCAAAAGCAACCTCGCGCGGCGGCGCTTTTGAGCATCTTTCGGCGAAGCGCTGACCGCATAGAGCAAGATATTGGTATCAACTAGACGCATTGCGGCGATATAGTGCTTCCCGAGACAGGTTGTCTGCCATGTTCAACCCCACCCCTCGTGCGTCGAAATCCGCGAGCAACTGGCTTAACCTGCTATTTTGATTTTCGCTGTCCATTGCGAAATCAACTTGAACTTCGCGCACGTCCAGCTTGCCGGTGACAACGTCATTTGTCAGTCGCTCGTAGTATTCGCGAACAAGCTTGATTTGACGTTGAGCACCATTGATCACGACTTGGATATCCGAAACAAAAGTATTAAGGTAATCAGAGATAGCACTCTGTTCGGAGAGCGGTGGCAGCGGGAACTCCATGTTTCCGATAAATTGCCATTCGGCTCGAGGCATCTTTGCGCCGTATGTCGACGCATTTATTGCATCAATTACCGATTTTGTGCGAAGCCAGCTCTCAAGATAACTAGGTAAGAGATTATTCTCCTTCAAACGCAGTACAAGAAACTCTCCGGAGCAGACACCCACACGGTCAGGGCGCGTCGCCTTCGCCAAATATGGCCGGAGCTTACCGAAAAGCACATCGTTGTTCTGAAAGCGCTTTACTTGGCTTTCGAACTCCGTATCGAAATCAACGTTTAAGACCTCGCCCGTCCAGCTTTCGACATGTTCCAGCGCGATGTACACTTCTTCTGGACAACGCCCTGTTGCCACTTCGACAACATTTTTCACGCAAGACTTCAGCCGTCGCACTTCCCAATGCGCTGGAACCTCAGGCATCCAGTCGATGCCTGTAGCCTTGAAAGTCGTGTTGGGATTAAGGCCGCGCATCACCGCTCTGTCTATGGTCGTTTGTCTCCCCTCGTTCAGTAGTGCGACCAGTCGCTCTTTGGCATCGACAAAAGACTCGACGTGGCTACCGACATGATCAAGAAATCGGGCTATAGCACTTTGTTCCGTGAGAGGAGGATACGGGAGTATTAGGTGCTTAAGTTGACTTCCATAGATGTGCATCACGGTAATTCCTCGACCCATGGTCGCTTTCTGTGCGGTCGATGAGGGGCAATCCATCACATATCCCATATAGCGGGCCACAATTTCACTATGGGGTCTGAACAGTATTATATCGCCACCGCAACATGCATTTGTTTCGATAAGGTTTACGGCCGACTTCCCAATATCGTCGATTGTTTCCCCCGATGCTGCAAAAAGAACGTCTCCAAAAAAAATAGGCGTATAATTTTTCGAGGACTCTCTGCTCACAAAAGCCCGTGTTTTCTCTATAAAGAAAGAATGAGTTGTATATAAATCACCGTACCGTACGCAAGGAATTCCTTCTGAAGCTTCATCCTCCTTACTTCCTCCTCTACCTTTCGACAATTTTCCTAACTGACCTAGTTGCCGCACTTCCCAATGCGCAGGAATCTCGCCGATCCATCGCGAACCGCTGTCGTAATAGGTTCGGTAGGGCTTGATCACGGTTTTCATTAGGTTTCAGCCATTAAGATGTTGTCAAGAATCCCTTCAGTTTCTCGCTCCAGTACCCTTAATTCGGCCTCGATTTCTTTGAGAGGGCGCAGAGGTTTAGGTTTGTAGAAGTGTTGGGTGAATGAAACTTCATAACCTACTTCCGTTTTCGAAGCATCGATCCAAGCGTCGGGTGCATAAGGCATTACCTCGCGCTGGAAAAACGACTTGATCCCGCCGTCTTCCAGAAGGGGAACCCGTTCAGTGTCACGTAATTCCGGATCCGGTTCGTAATCTGCAACATCTATTCTATTTGCGCCTGTCTTCGCCGAATTGCATCGTTTTATGTCGGCATTGGCTATTGCAGACATCTTGAGCACAGGTTTTGCCTTTGGGTCTCGCTTACCGAGTTCTCCTTTAATTAGCTTGCGACGCTTCGACGTCATGTGAAGGTGGCTGGTTGCTGCAGATTCGACAGTCTCCAGAAATCCGTTGAAGTCCATATGTGGTCCTGCGCCGAGCTTTTTTGCGATGCCTTCAACTAAGTCGGCAAGCCGATTTTCTGATTCGTCACTACATATCTTTCGAAACCGTCGCAGGGTTTCGGAATCGAGATCGACACTGAGCCGTAACGGTCGCTCAATGGTTATCCTTTTATACCCAAACGCCTTATTTGGGACAATTTTCGAATGCTCACTTTTTTCCAGCGTCATGAATGATGAACAGATGCGCTCGATATCGCCGTCGCCGAGCGCGCAATTCTTCCGCCCCAAATTCTTTTGTAAAGGCGTGAACCAGCCAGTGGAGTCGATGAGTTGAACCTTGCCGCGCCGTTCAAGTGGCTTGCGGTTGCTCAATACCCAGATATATGTCGCGATGCCTGTGTTGTAAAATATATTTGAGGGCAGGGCGACCACGGCTTCAAGGTAGTCGTTTTCAATTATCCAGCGTCGAATGTTGCTTTCGCCCGAGCCGGCACCGCCGGTGAACAGCGAAGATCCGTTATGAACTTCGGCAATTCTACTGCCAAGCGGCGATGAAACTTTCATTTTACTCAACATGTTGACAAGAAACAACATTTGGCCGTCACTGGAACGCGTAACCAAGCTGTATTCTGGATCATCACCATGTTGAATCGTAAAGCGTGGATCTCTAATTCCCTTCTTGCCGCCGAGCCGCTCAAGATCCAGCTTCCAAGATTTGCCGTAGGGCGGGTTCGAAAGCATGAAATCGAATTCACGCGCCGGGAAGGCATCGGCAGATAGCGTCGACCCGTGTGCTAGATTATCAGCCTCTGCGCCTTCGCCTTTGAGGATCAAATCGGCCTTTGCGATGGCCCAAGTTTCCGCATTCACCTCTTGGCCGAAGAGATGGACTGATACCTCTTTGTTGCGCGCGGCCGCTAACTCTAGCAGGGTCTCCTCGGCCACTGTCAGCATGCCTCCGGTGCCGCACGCGCCGTCGTAGATAAGGTAAGTGCCTGATTCGACGGCGTTGGCGACCGGCATGAACACCAAGCGAGTCATGAGCGAGATAACGTCTCGCGGAGTGAAGTGCTCGCCAGCTTCTTCATTGTTCTCTTCGCTGAAGCGCCGGATCAATTCCTCAAAGATTGTTCCCATCGAGTGGTTGTCGAGGCCCGGTAAACGAATGCTTCCATCCGGGTTAAGCACCGGCTTAGGGGAAAGATTGATCAACGGATCAAGAAATTTTTCGATGAGAAATCCAAGCGCATCCGCCTCAACGAGCGTCGAAATCTGGTTGCGAAACTTGAATTGGTCCAAAACTTCCTGAACGTTGGGCGAAAATCCATCCAGATACGCCTTGAAATCTGATTTAAGAGCCTGTGGCTTGGAGCGGGATGCAAGGTCGCGAAGTCGAAATAGTGACGTGTTGTAAAACGCTTCACCGGAAGTCTGGCACAATGCAGCATGCTGATTCGTGATTTTTTCCTTGTCTAGCCGTTCGCGCAATTCGGTTACGGCTGCTTTGGTCGGCTCTAGCGCCGCGTCGAGGCGACGAATCACCGTCATCGGCAGGATGACGTCCCTGTACTTGCCACGCACATAGACATCCCGCAATACGTCGTCGGCGATAGACCAGATGAAGTTGCTGATGTTCAATGCGCTCATGCGTTTCCCTTTCTTCATGCCTCGGTTTCAGTTACTTTCCGAAAACCCAAATCCTTTCCAAACGGATTGCCTGACACGACAGATGCAGTCAACACGAAAGCCCTATAGAACGGATACCATTGTAATCGAATAAAGAACTTATCTGATTAAACTCGCGCGTATCGTTATCTTGTGAATTAAGGGGCGTTTATACATCAAGCTCGGATGCTCCCGCTTCGCAAATGGTGCATCCAGACGGCGTGTCCACCCCAGGAAATGATCGCTTCCGTTCAAATGCAATTCGCTAGAATTGTTCTTGCGAATGCTTTTTCAATTCCGCTCTCGCCACTTGCCTGCGGTGGACCGCATCCGGACCGTCTGCCAGCCGCAACGTCCTTAGACTTGCCCATTGCCGGGCAAGGGGTGTGTCCTGGCTTATTCCTTCCGCGCCGTGCATCTGCATCGCCCGGTCCGTTATGCGCAACGCGACATCGGGAGCAACAAACTTGATCATGCTGATCCATGGCGCGGCGGCTCTCGCATTGCAGTGATCCATCATCCAAGCAGCCTTGAGGCAAAGCAGCCGCGCAGTTTCGATTTCCGCCCGCGACTTTGCAATCAAATCGTAGTTTTCACCGAGTTTCGCCAGCGACGAGCCGAAGGCGGTCCGCAAGACAGATCGCCTGCAAAGCATTTCCAAAGCCAATTCGGCTTGGCCGATTGCTCTCATGCAGTGATGGATCCGTCCCGGGCCGAGGCGCCCTTGAGCGATTTCGAAACCTGCGCCTTCGCGCAGGATCAAGTTTTCCGCCGGCACCCTCGCGTTTGCAAAACGAAAATGCATATGGCCGTGCGGCGCATCGTCGTGGCCGAATACAGTCATCGGGCGGAGGATGTCCACGCCGTCGGTGTCAGCCGGAACCATGATCATGGAGTGGTTTTGGTGGCGCGGGCCATCTTCTGATGTTTGAACCATGACAATGTAAACACGGCAACGTGGGTCTCCCGCGCCGGTTGCCCACCATTTCTCGCCGTTCAGTATGTATTCGTCTCCGTCGCGTACGCATGACATGGAGATGTTCGTCGCGTCGGATGAAGCAACATTCGGCTCTGTCATCAGAAAGGCGGACCTGATCTCGCCACGCATCAGCGGTCCGAGCCATTTTTCCTTCATCCGCTCGGATCCGTAGCGAATCAGGAGCTCCATGTTTCCCGTGTCCGGCGCGTTGCAGTTGAACACTTCTGGCGCCAAGTGCGACTTGCCCATCTCTTCTGCCAAGTAGGCATATTCGACGGTTGTCAGGTTTGCGCCGCCGTGTTCGCCGGTCAGCCAAAGATTCCAGAGACCTTTGGATTTGGCGTCGTGTTTCAGCGTTCGGAGGATTTCGGACTGCCGGGCGGTGAGTGTCCAGCGGTCCCCATTTTCCACTTCCCGGAGAAACTCTTCGTCAAGCGGCACGACGCGGTCGCGGATGAATTTTTTCAGGTTGCTCAGAATTGGATTCAGTCGATCTGAAATTCCTAAATCCATTTAAGTTTCCTTCGGTTCTTCCGATCTGGCGCATCATGAAGCGTTACGCGGCCAGTTGCGCCCATGCAAGCGAGTTCGCCAAGCTTCGTTCGTAGTCCTTTGCGAGACGCATACAGCGCGACTCTCCATGCGGTCATCCGCTGCTCGCGGTCGCGGCCATCCCACAAGAGAGAAAACGTATCTGGCTATGCTTCAGCACCGAATAATTCTCGCTGCAATCTTCCGAAAAGCTCAACCGTTGTGGAACTCAGGTATCCTGAGTAGTCGTCGCGCGCCAAGGTGGCGGCCACGACACTCTTCGGAAGAAAACGCTTGAGCTCTCCCCTGAATTTGTCTGTCTTCACGATCTCGGGAATTCGCGGCAACGCAGTTCTCAATGCCGAATCGAAGTCGGAAATCGCATAATCCGCAATCTTTCTCTCAACGAGGTCGGAGCGAAGCGTGGCGTTCCGCTGATGCAGCCAAGCCAAGTCCCGGATATCGCGGTGGCGGATATGGGTAGCAAGGGCCATCGGGAAAGCGACAAGCTTGTCCGCCACGATTTCTTCCATTTTTTCCGCGCGCAGAAGGAGATTGTCATATCCGTAAGGGAGGAAATCGTAGTTCCGCCTCAGCGTGCGCAAATCAATTGTATGGGCTGGGACGTTGGCGACCTCGATCTTGATCCGCTGTCGTGGCAGATCCGGCCGTCCGGGTTTTGTGACGACGCTGACTTGCCACTTGTCGACGGAGACCATCGCCGATTCCGGGTCTCTCTTTCTGTCTTTCGGAGATTTGACCGTTGCCTTCAATCCGTATTTGCCATTGAGATGGTCCATCAGCGCTGAAGCGAGGTTTTTCAAATCGGCGGTGTCGAAATCTTTGCCCCCTGCGAAGTCGAGATCTTCGCTGAGTCGAGGTGCGCCGTAGCAAAGACGAAGGCAAGTTCCGCCGTGGAACACCAAGGATTTCAGACAGCCTTCCCGTTCCAGCGTAAAGAGTATATCGTAGTGCAACAACTCCTTCTCGACGACATGGCCGATTACTTGCAGACCCGGCCTTTCCATCGCACGCTCGACAAGTTCACCGAAGTTTAAGTCAGGCGTCGCGGACCGATCCCTCCTCAATCAGAATCTCGTTGAGGTCTGATTCGGAAACCATATGCAAATTGCGTCCAACTCGCTTCAAGTCGCGATATGCAGTAGCCGCTGTAGCGAAGCGCAGTGGTCGATCGAAATCTCTCGTTCCGCGCAGAATGTCGCTAGCCTTGCGACTCGTGTGCGTGAACTCAATTGTGCCGTAGGGAGTCGTAATCTCCGCTTTCCGTCCAGTTGTCATGACAGTAATGCGGTCGATCAGAATCTGCGAGATTGCTCCATATTCCGAGAGTGCGCTTTCAAGACTGGTATAGTTGTAGCACCCGTGCCGAAATGCCACTGCGATCCGTTCGATCAGGTAATCTCGCGGTTGCCGCGAAAAAGGGTTGAAGTAGACTCCGGTTGCAACGCGCTGAAGAAATCCGGCCCGAACGAGACGACGAAGACCTTCGGAAAAGGATTTCTCGTTTGACTCAGGAAAGATCTTCCGGAGATCGGAAGTCGTGAACAGGTCGTGTCCCCGCATATCCCATTCCAAGATAGTCTTTGCTGCCTCGATTGTTTTCATAGCATTTTTCTTCATTTCAACAGTTATAATGTCTTTCTATAGGTGATTTGTATAGAAAGATAAGTACCTAACGAAAGAAACGTTCAAAATAAGCCGACCCCTTTTGGATTGTTGACTTGGCAGGACGCAAACACCCAACATTCAGGGTTCTTAAGAGTGCGCATCAATATTCAGAATTCGTATTTTATCTTTTATTATCAGAATATTGCAGGTTTTCTGATTCGGCACGTCATGGAGCAGCACGCGGCCAGCTGTGCCCATGCAAGCGAGGTCGCCAAGCTTCGTTTGTAGTCCTTCGCGAAACGCCGACAGCGGTACATTCAGGAGAAGATCCGTTAAACGGTCCAGCATCGATACAGAAACAAGAACCCTTTGACGTCGGTAGGTTTGCTGACGATTTGAAGCTCGGGCTCGAGCCTGAGTTTCTTGAGCGCGGACGCCAGCTTTTTGTCCCCGATATCCGCCGTCCGCCCAGATTTTCCGGACATGCGGCGCCGTCTTCAGCACCCAGAGGGTCGCGGCCTGAGCACCGTCCCGATCCTATGTCGAGGCCTCGTAAGAGCTCTTTGCAAAACTTTTGAAACATGATCTGGCTGACTTGACACAGCGAGAGTTGGCGGACCGTATGAAGATATCTCAAGCCTATATTGAGCGGCTTGAGGGCGGCAAAGGGAAACCCTCCGCGCGCACCCTAAACCGATTCGCAGAAGCCGCTAGACATCGTGCCGTCGTGAATTTTGAGCCGCTTGCGGCGGGATTGCACCGATTATGAGCTTTTGAAATGAGAAACCCTTCGTTCGATACTTTGGAGGCGTCGGCTATGCCGTTTCTGGAGCGGCATGCTCCCGGAACAGGTTCCGTCAAAATCTCCAAATTTGGCTCGGGTCAGTCGAATCCGACCTATCTGGTTGAGCGGGGCCGCGCGCGGAGCGTGCTGCGGACGAAACCGCCGGGCAAACTTTTGCGTTCGGCCCATCTCGTCGAGCGCGAATTCCGGGTCATGAAGGCGCTGGAGGGCTCGGGAGTTCCTGTTCCGAAGATGATTGCGCTCGTGGGAGACGAGCAATCGCCCATCGACCGGGCATTTTTCCTTATGGAGCACGTCGAAGGGCAGGTGTTTTACGATCCTCTGCTTTCCGGACTTGAGCGGGGCGTGCGCACGAAAATCTACGATCAGATGAATCGCGTGATCGCCGCGCTGCACGGATTGGACATTTCGGCATTGGGACTTTCCGACTTCGGAAAGCCGGGCAACTATTTTGATCGACAGATCCAACGGTGGACGCAGCAATATCTGGCGGCAAAGTTCAGATCTGACCCACACATGGATCGCCTGATCGAGTGGCTTGAACGAAATCTTCCGTCAGACGACGGAGAGGTCTCAATTGTCCACGGAGATTTCCGATTGGACAACATGGTGTTTTCGGTCCCTGAATTCGAGGTGGCGGCGCTGATCGACTGGGAGTTGTCGACGCTGGGCCATCCAATGGCAGACATCGCTTACCAGTGCATGCAGTGGCGGTTGCCGAGTGACGGAATGCCTCCGGGCTTGGGCGGCGCTAACCGAGTCGATTTAGGCTTGCCCAGCGAACAGGAATACGTGGAAAGATATTGCGAGCGTCGGTCCATGGATTTTCCGAAAGACTGGACCTTCTACCTGATTTTCGCTTTTTTCAGATTCGCGGCCATCCTTGAGGGAGTTGCGAGGCGCGGCATGGAGGGAAACGCTTCGAATCCCAAGTCGGCGGCGGCATATGGTCGTTCCGTACCGGTGCTGTCGCGGATGGCGGCAGACATTCTGGATGGTCAGTGACAATCGAGAGCAACAGGTTCAGTGAATTTATTAGTGGCGTTTGCGGTTCAGATGTTACAAAACCTATGATTAATGATGAATTTATCTGATGTTTTGTAACATGCCGTCTGAGAAAGTCCCGACCCAACGAGATCGTCTGATTGACCATCTCACGCATCATGGGCTGGCGCGTGCCAACGAACTTGCGCGCAGTGGGGTTTCGGCGACAACTATTGCCCGCTCGTTGGCGAAAGGTGACATTGTCCGTGTGGGGCGCGGGCTTTATCAGCTTGCCGACGCAGAATTAGACGTCCATGGAACACTTGCCGAAGTTAGCAAACTGGCGCCGAAAGGCGTCATCTGTCTTGTTTCGGCGCTCGCCTTTCATGACCTTACCGACCAGATACCTCGCCGGACTTGGATCGCGATCGGCACAAGTGATTGGGCTCCGAAGATCCGCCATCCGCCAATCCGCACGGTACGGTTTTGCGAACGCTATTTCTCTGCAGCAAAGGAAACCCATAAAATTTGCGGTGTCGACGTGCCGATTTATTCGCCTGCCAAATCGATTGCAGACGCTTTCCGCAATCCGAAACTCGTTGATAGGTCCGTAGCGATTGAATCCCTGAAATCAGCACTTTCGTATAGAAGAACGACCCCCGCTGCGGTGTTCCAGACGGCGCGTGAATTCGGTGCCGCGAATATAATCAAGCCTTATCTGGAGGCGCTGACAGCCAACGGCTAGAATTCAAGGGTATGTCGCTGCATCGGCAGGGTAGAAGCTATTTGTACATGGCGCGACAACATATGCGCGATTGCCATGCTGCTCTGGTCGCATGCTGCCCGGATAGATTGATCTTTCGCTGGTGGGTTCGCCGCACAAAGTTTCTGCCGAAACCAAAGGCGCTAGGAGCCGTCCAAGTAATCGCTTCCGCTGAACCTGACCGCCGCACCGGGGTCGGCGTTGTCATAGGCTGCTTATTCCGCCCGGCCCGGATTTAGCGATTTTGCTCGGACGGTTTTGGCGGATCTCCCGGTTCCGGCCTCGGTTTTCGCGTTCCATGCCTGCCCGGACAGGTCCCGGGACGGTCAAGCGCCGGCGGGCCGCGCGTTCGGCCACGCGGACACCAGCTTGTTCAAGTTGTGGGCGATGCAGACCAGCGTCCATTCCCGCCGCGCATTCTCGACGCCTCGCAGCAGGAACTGCCGGAACCGGCGCGCCTGCTTGATCTGTCCGAACACCGGCTCGACGGTGATCTTGCGCAATCGGTACCGGCCGTCCCGGCCTTCCCGCTTGAGCTTCCGGTCCATCTCCGCCCGGCAGGTTCCCTCGCGCGGCGGCCGGGCGCCGGTCGCCGTCTCCTTGCCGTGCTTCCGGCGTCCGGTGGCGACATAGCCTTGGATGCCTTTTCTCTTCAGAAGCTTCAGATTCTCTTCGGAGCAATATCCGGCGTCGGCGGACAGCTCGTCCGGCAGTTCTCCCGCCGCCGCTTCGACGGCTTCGATCATCGGCTCCAGCTGCTTCTGGTCGCTGCCCTCGGCGGTCAGCCCGTGCGCGACGATGATCTGGTTGTCGGCGTCCACCACGATCTGGCCGTTGTAGCACTGGCCGAAACCGTCCTTGGTCTTCATCAGCCTGCTCTCGGGGTCGGTGAAGTTGCGCTGCGCCTTGTCCTCCGGCTTCGCCTCCGCCGGATCCTTGCCCGCCGCCTCGGCCGCCGCCGCGGCCTGCGCCTCAAGAGCGGCCATGTGCTCCTTGATCCGCTCCCGGCGCTGACGCTTGGTCGCCAGATGATCAGGCAGCATCCCGCTGCCGCCGTCGACCCCGTGCTCGAGATCCTCCGCCGCGTCCGCAGCCTCCGCGCGGGACAGCATCTCCCGGATCTCCTCGCTCAGCTCGGCATCCGCCTTCACCATCCGACCGTAGCTCATCGCCTTGTGCTTCGACGCGTTCGCCTGAATCCGCGTGCCGTCGATCGACACATGGCCCAGTGACGCGAGGCCCATCCCCCTGCAAAGAGCCAAAATCTGGTCGAACAAATCTCCGAGCGACGAAAGGTGGCGCTTCCGGAAGGCGTTCACGGTGCGGAAATCCGGGCGCTGGCACGCCGTCACCGCCATGAAGTCCATCCGGTCCTGGCAGCACCGCGCGATCTCCCGCGACGAATAGATCCCTTGGCTGTAGGCGTAAAACAGCAAAGCCGCCATCATCCTCGGATGTAGGGCGGCTGTCCGCGGGCGTCCGAATAGGAGCGCATGATCGACGACAGATCCAACGCCTCCTCGACAAGCTCCCTGACGATCCGAGCCGGATGGTCCTCCGGAACAAAGTCGTCGAGCGAAGGTGGCAAGAGAAAAACCTGATCTGTGTGCCAGTCGCGAAAGGTCTTGCCGGTCATTCCGAATCATCCTGAAAGTTGCCCGGTATTTATAGCACTTAAGCCCTATTCCATCAACTGCATGAAACTCCCGAGCGAATATTTCTCGGACAGGCTCCTAGGGCTGAATTCTGTAAAATTCGCAGACTGTTCCGCCGAATACCGCCGCGTGCTCGGAAGCGGGAACGATCTCGCAGTATGCGTCCACCACGGCTGCATAGTCGGACTGCAGCGAGTCGACTGGGAAATTCGAGCCGAACATGCATCGATCAGCACCGAAGAGCGAGAGGCAAGTTTCGACAACGGGACGAATGTCATCGACGGTCCAGCCGTGACGGAACATCGCCAAGCCCGAAAGCTTGCATCGAACATTCGGCAGCTCTGAAAACTCTGCCATCCCTTTGGTCCACGAATTCATGCCTTCATCGCTGCGGTCGTGCGGCGAGCCTGCGTGACAAAGCGCAACTCTCAATTCGGGAACGCGCCCGAACAATTCGGCGCATTTGGACATCAACTCCGGAGTCAATTGGAGGTCGAAAGCAAGTCCGGTCTCGGCCGCCAGCGCGAGTCCGCGTTCGAAAGCAGCATTTTCAAGCAAAGCGTTCGTTCCTGTGCGGGCGTCTTCGCCCGGCGCTCGTCCGACGATCTGCCTGACGCCCCTCACTGTTGGGATTTCGGCAAGCGCTGCAAGATTGCGTTCGACTTCCTGCGAGGCCAAGTCGCAAAAGGCCACTTGCGCTGTCGGCCATCCGCCGCTCGCATCGTGCACGCCTTGCACCCATTTCGCTTCCGCCATGCCGTCGGCGGCGCCGACCTGGATATGGATTGAACCTTCGAATCCGCAAGCGCGGGCGTCCGAACGGAATTCCTCGATCAGATAGTCGCGTTGAATCGGTGTCGGATCGCCGAAAAAGCGGCGTTCGCCCTTCGCCATCAGCCAAGGGTATTCGACTGCGTTCAAATCCCAGATGTGGTGGTGCGCATCGATCTTCAATTCAGCGTTTCATTCAAGTTGCGGCGGGACGCCACGGATCGACTGTTTGCGGTCTGCCGGGAAGCGAAAGTTCCGCCCGAGTTCGCGGCGTTTTCGCGACGATCTTCCCGTTTGAGACGACCGCAAGCCGATTTGGCTTCAGCCTGATAGCCTCGACGGGATCCGGAGCGTCGAGGACGACGAAGCTCGCGCGTTTGCCGGGCGCCAATCCGAGGTCTTCAATGCACATGATTTCGGCGTTTGTCGACGTGACCATGTCGAAGCAGCGGCGCATTTCATCGCGGCTGGTCATTTGCGCCACGTGCAGTCCCATGTTCGCGACCTCCAGCATGTCGGCGTTGCCGAGGGAATACCAGGGGTCGAGAACGCAGTCCTGCCCCCAGCCGACTCGTATGCCCGCGGCGATCATTTCAGGAACGCGCGTGAGGCCGCGACGTTTCGGGTAGGTGTCGTGGCGACCTTGGATCGTGATGTTGATGGCGGGATTGGAAATCGCCGAGACGCCGGCCTCCGCAATCAAAGGCAAAAGCTTCGACACGTAATAGTTGTCCATTGAATGCATGGAGGTGAGGTGCGAGCCCGCGACCCGTCCCGACAGCTGCAGACGCTGGGTCTCATGCGCAAGCTGTTCAATATGGCGCGACATCGGGTCATCGGTCTCGTCGCAATGCATATCCACAAGCAGCCCTCGCTCCGCCGCGATTTCGCATAATTCCGTTACCGATCTGCGCCCGTCTTCCATTGTCCGCTCGAAGTGGGGAATTCCGCCGACGACCTCCACGCCCAAATCAAGTGCGCGCAGAGTGTTTTCGCGAGCATTCGGGCTCCTGTAGAATCCGTCTTGGGGAAACGCGACGAGCTGCAGATCCAAGTATGGAGACACTTCTTTCTGCACTTCTTTCAGCGCATGGACAGCCAGCAGCCTGTCGTCGCATACGTCGACATGCGTGCGGATCGCCAGCAGCCCCATCGCGACCGCCCAATCGCAGTACTGCATTGCGCGGTCGCGAACGGCGTCGTGGGTGAGCAACGGCTTGAGCTCGCCCCACAATTCGATTCCTTCAAGCAGCGTGCCGGAGCGGTTGACCCTCGGGATGCCTTGGGAAAGCGTCGCGTCCATATGGAAGTGGGGATCAACGAAGGGCGGCGAGACAAGACAGCCCGGAAACTCCAGCACCTCGATCGCATCCGCTTCGATGTCCGGCTCCATCGCAGCGATTTTTGCGTTCGCGACTCCGATGTCGGCTTTGCGGCCGTCCGGAAGGGAGCAACCTTTGATGAGGATTTCGAAAGTCATCTCTCGCCCTTAATGTATGGAACCATCAGCGCATTCGGGTAGCCCGCTCTCCGAGACATGACTATTAGCGCAAGGATTGAAAGCGCGAACGGGAGCATCAGGAATATCTGGTAGGGCACGACATCCCCCATGATCGGCTGAAGCCGCACTTGGTAGGCATCGAACGCAGCGAACAAAATCGCTCCGAGCACGGCCTTGCCCGGTCTCCACGATCCGAAGACCACGAGAGCGATGCAGATCCAGCCGCGACCGTTGATCATTTCGAAGAAAAACGAATTGAACGCAGACATGGTGAGGAACGCGCCGCCGACCGCCATCAGGGCGGAGCCCGCAGCCACTGCGGCCATGCGCACGGCCGTCACGCTGATGCCTTGGGCCTCCACGGCCGCCGGGTTTTCGCCGACGGCCCTGACCGCCAATCCCGCGGGGGTCCTGTACAAGAACCAAGCCAGCAGCGCGGCTGCGACGAATGCCAGATATGTCAATGGAGTCTGCGCGAACAGGGCAGGTCCGAAAATCGGGATTTCGGACAGAATCGGTATCGGCAGTGTTTCGAACGGTTCGATTTTCGGCGGCGAGTCAACTTCCGGCAGCAGGACGCGGTAGACGTAGTATGCGAGACTCGTGGCGAGCAGCGTAATGCCGATTCCGGTGACATGCTGCGACAGCGCGAGCGGAACCGTCAAAAATCCGTGCAGCAAACCGAACGCGACGCCGGTCAACGCGGCAACCCCGACCCCCAGCCACAATGAGCCGCCCAGAAAGACCGTATACCAGCCGGCGAATGCTCCCGCCGTCATGATTCCCTCGATTCCGAGGTTCAGCACGCCCGCGCGCTCGCACAGCAATTCTCCGAGCGTCGCGAATATCAGCGGAGTCGCGATGCGTACCGCCGCGACCCAGAAGGTCGATGTGACGAATATTTCGAGCGCCTCGTACATGCTCAGCCCCGCCGAATCCGGAAGCGGACTATCAAGACCGCTACGATCATGGTAAGCAAGGCCGCGGCGACGACGACATCGGCGACGAAGCTGGGAACGCCCGCCGTTCGACTCATCGCGTCGGCGCCGACGAATATCCCCGCAACGAATATCGCGGCCGGAACGACGGCCAGCGGGTTCAGCATCGCAAGCATGGCGACGACAATTCCCGCGTAGCCGAACCCGGGCGAGAGATCGAGCGTCAGATTGCCTTTGGTTCCGGCGACCTCGGAAAAGCCTGCGAGCGCCGCGAGCCCGCCCGAAATCAGCGCGGTCTTCAAGATCGTGCTGTCGACAGGAATGCCGAGGAATTTCGCCGCCGCGCCATTGTGTCCGACGGACCTCACCTCGTAACCGAGCACCGTTCGATTCATCAATATCCAGATGCCGACGGCGCAAGCCATGGCGATCACGAAACCGAAATGGAGGCGCTTGCCCTGCACCAATCGCGGCAAGCGCGCATCATTCGGAAGGTGCTCGGATTGCGGCCATCCAAGCCCCATCGGATCCTTCAGGACTCCTTCCAGAAGCATGGAGACGAAAAGCAGCACGATGAAATTGAGCAAAAGGGTCGTCACGACCTCGTCGACGCCGAATTTCGTCTTGAGCAGCGCAGGGCCGTACAAAATCAATGCCCCTCCGATCACTGCCGCGCACATCATGACCGGCAGTGTCAGGGCGCCGGGAATGGGCAGAGACCCGGTGCCGACCACGACGGTCATGACCGCGCCGATATAGAGCTGAGCCTCGGCTCCGATGTTCCAAAGCTTCGCTCGGAAGGCCACGGCCACGGCTAGGCCGGTGAAGATCAGCGGGGTGGCCCGGGTCAGCGTTTCAAGAAACGCGAACTGGGAACCGGCTGCCCCGCGCAAGATTTGCGCGAATACCGAAAACGGCTCCGCTCCCGCCGCCAAGACGAGAAGCGCGGCCACGAACATCGTGGCCAGGACAGCCGCTGCGGGTACGGACGCGAGCAGAACTGGGCTCGGGTGGGGTCTCGGTTCAAGTCGCATGCGCGGCTTCCGAATGATCGCGGCTCCCGCGCGCCATGAGTCTGCCGAGCTCCTTGATTCCGAGCTGGCCGCGATCCGTGGCGGGGGTAAGCCGGCCGTCGGACATGACAGCAACCTTGTCGGAAAGCGACAGGATCTCCTCGAGCTCGTCGGAGATCAGCAGCACGGCCGAGCCGTTCTCGCGGGCCGCCAGCAGCCGGCCGTGCACGTAGGCCACTGCGCCGACGTCGAGACCTCTGGTCGGCTGGTTGGCAACCACGATTCGAGGGTTCTGGTCCAGTGCGCGGCCCAGAATCAGTTTTTGCATGTTTCCTCCCGAAAGCAGGCGCGCGGACGTGAAGGGCGAGGGGCATTTCACATCGTATTCGGAAATGACTTGTTCCGCGAAACGCCGCGCGGACTTCCTTCGCATGAAACCTTTCCTGTTGAATCGATTCGACCTGTACTGCTCGGATATGATGTTCTCGACGATCGACATGTCGCCGAACATCCCGGTCGCCAGCCTGTCTTCGGGGATTCGCGCGATTCCCAAGGCCAAAGCCGTCCGCGGACTCCATTTGGCGGGCTCGACTCCGTCGACCATGATTTTCCCGTCCGCAGGATGCATCGTTCCGCATAGAATCGAGGCGAGCAGCGACTGGCCGTTTCCTGCGACGCCCGCGATTCCGGTGATTTCGCCCGCCCGGAGCGACAGCTTCACGTCCGCGAGGTTCACCCTCGCAGCGTCCGAAGCCGTGCTCACGGACTGAAGCTCCAGCAATACCGACCCCGGCGCGGCCGCGCCGGCTTCCGGCAGCGTCACAGGTTCCCCGACCATCAACGCGGCAAGTTCCGCGCTGTCGGTCGAATCAGGCGTCCTTTCCCCGACAAGCCGACCCTTTCGGAGAACGAGGATGCGGTCGCTGATCGACATCGCCTCCGACAATTTGTGCGAAATGAACACGACCGAAAGTCCCCGGCGCACGAGTCGCCGGAATATGGCGAACAATGATTCGGCTTCGAACGGCGTCAGCACGGCGGTCGGCTCGTCCATGATGAGGACGCGCGAATCGCGGTACAGAGCCTTGACGATTTCAACCCGCTGCTTTTCGCCGACGCTGAGGTCGGCCACCTTGTCGTTCGGCCGGGCGGGAAGGCCGATCTCCTCCAGAAGCTCGGCGATCTTGCGTGCCGCCTGCGCTTTTCCGGAGCGCGGGGAGAAAATGCTTTCCGTGCCGAGAACGACGTTTTCAGCGATCGACATGTTTTCGACCAGCGCGAAGTGCTGGTGGACCATGCCGATTCCGGCGCTGATCGCGGCGTTCGGATTGCCCTTGCCGAGCTGGACGCCCGCGTATTCGATCTCGCCTTCGTCGGCCACATAGTGGCCGAAGAGGATGTTCATCAGCGTGGTCTTGCCGGCGCCGTTCTCGCCTAGGAGGGATACGACCTCGCCCGGTCTGACTTCGAAACTTATGGCGTCGTTCGCCAGCAGCGGTCCGAAGCGCTTGGTGATGCCTGAAAGGCGGAGCGTGTCCGCTCCGCCTTGCGACTGAATGCTCAAGTCGATTTCGGCTCTTCGTCGTTGATCTTGGTCGTGTAGGCGCCGGACCTGATTTCGGCTTCGCGCTGAGCGACGAGCTCGAGCGCATCGTCTGGAACCTTTCCAGCGAAAGTTCCAAGCGGCGCCAATGAGCACCCGCCGTATTGCATGAAGGAATACACGCCGTAATTGTCCGCGACGAAGGTTCCGTTCTTGACGTTCTCGATCGCAGCGTCGAGCGTCGGCTCGAAATGCCACAGCGCGGACGCCACAACGGTGTCGGGGTAGTCGGCCTGCGTATCGATGACGTTTCCGATCGCCAGAACGCCGCGCTCCTGAGCAGCGTCGGAAACGCCGAAGCGCTCCGCGTACATCACGTCGGCGCCGGCGTCGATGTGGCCAAAAGCGGTTTCCTTGGCTTTCGGCGGATCAAACCACGAGCCGATGAACGCGACCTTGAACGAAATGCCCTCTTTCATCTCGGCGGCGCCGGCCATGAATGCGTGCATGAGCCGGTTAACTTCCGGGATCGGATAACCGCCGACCATGCCCATGACTTTGCTCTCAGTCATCGCGCCGGCGATTATGCCTGTAAGGTAGGACGCGTCCTGAATGTAATTGTCGAACACGGCTAGATTCGGATACTGTTCGTCATGCAGGAAGCTTGACCCCATGAGATACGCCTTTTCGGGGTAATCAAGGGTAACCTGTCGCGATTCCTTTTCCACCGCGAAAATTTCTCCGATAATGAGGTCGAACTCGCCTTCGGAGTATTCGCGCATCACGCGCTCATAGTCCGTGTTTTCTACGCTCTCGGAATACTCGTAAGTAATGTCGCCGCGGTCCACTGCGGTCAGCGCGGCCTTGTGGATCCTGCTGACCCACTGCTGCTCAATGGGGACCGTGTAAATCGCCGCCACGTTGAGCCTTTCCTGCGCGAAGGCAAGCTTACCCGACGCGCCGACCGCCGCTGCGGCCGCGCCCGCTTGCAAGAAGCTGCGCCGTTTGAGCGGCAGGCCCCCTGCAATTCCGAATGTGTCAGGTTTCATTTTTGGTGCTCTCCTTTTCCCAAATCAGATTCCAAAAATCTCGGCTAACTAAATTTTCAAGAGCGGGAAGTCAAGGAAAAATTGCGCTGCGACGATCGGGCGCGTCCGCGTATTCAACCGCTGCCGAGCGTCGAGCAAAGCATGGCGAGCAACTCTGAAACGTCGGATATCGCGTTGAATAAGTTGGAAAAACTGATTGCTGAAATTTATCGAAGGGCAGTCTCCGTCCTGACGGAATGCCCTTCAAATGTTCAGTGCCCTTGAATTCAGCACTCGGAACCTGACAAAGTGCTTGGGCTTTCGGTTGGACAGCGACGATGAATTCATTTCCCGCACGCGCAATATTGGAACGACTTGTTTCTTTTAGAACGGTGTCGAGCGAATCGAACTTGGACCTGATCGAATGGGTCGATCAGTATCTGGCAGGGAACGGAATCGATTCGGCGCGCGTTTTCAATTCGGATGGAAGCAAGGCAAATCTTTTTGCTATGATCGGGCCGTCCGTACCGGGCGGCGTGGTTCTCTCGGGGCACACCGACGTCGTGCCGGTCGATGGCCAGAATTGGCGATCCTGTCCGTGGACGCTGGTGGAAAGGGGCGGACGCCTTTACGGCCGCGGCGCTTGCGACATGAAGGGCTTCCTCGCATCCGTCCTCGCAGCGGCGCCTGCGATGCGGTCGGCTCCGTTGCGCAGGCCAGTGCAGATCGCTCTCTCCTACGATGAAGAAATCGGCTGCGTTGGCGCGCCGAGCATGATTGAGGAGATGCGAAAATGCCTTCCGCCCGCGTCGGCGGCAATCATCGGCGAGCCGACATCAATGAAAGTCGCGACCGCGCACAAGGGAACGATGGCCCTTGAAGTTCGCGTGCGGGGGCATGCCGTCCACTCATCCTTGATGCACAAAGGGGTTTCGGCCGTGATGGCCGCAGCTCGACTCATCGAGTGGGCGAATCAGCGGAACGCCGAAATCAGACGAAAGGAAGTCGAATCCGAATCGGCCCAATTCGACCCGCCTTACACCACCCTTCACGTCGGAAGGATCAGCGGCGGAACGGCCCAGAACATCACGGCAAAGGAGTGCCGTTTCGAATTGGAAGTCAGGTGCGTTCCGAAAGACGACACCCGGAGATGGGCGGATCGGTTCAAAAGATATGCGAATGCAGTCGAGTCAAGAATGCGGAAGACGCATCCTTCGGCTGCGATTGAAATCAGAGACTGGTTCGATGTTCCGCAACTCCGTCCCGAGAGTCCGGGCTGCGCCGAAACTTTGGCAAGACGGTTGACGGGCGACAACGGGACGCACGTAATGTCATGCGGAACCGAAGCCGGACAGTTTCAGGAGCACGGCTATTCGGCCGCGGTCTGCGGACCGGGCGACATCGAAACGGCCCACAAGCCCGATGAACACATAAGCGTCTCGCAACTGAAGGCGGCCGACGTGTTCATGCAGCGATTGACCAAGGAACTTTGCGAATGAAAGGCGGACTATGGCCATAAGGAACCGAATTGCGGAATTGCAGAGCGAGATCTCTGAATGGCGGCGCGATCTCCACATGCATCCCGAACTCCTGTTCGACACCTTCAGAACATCGGAATTCGTCGCGGCGAAACTGCGTGAATTCGGGTGCGACCAGATCGCAACCGGAATCGGTCGGACGGGCGTGGTCGGCGTCATCAAAGGACGGCAGGACAGCAGCGGAAAGGTTGTCGGCCTTCGAGCGGACATGGACGCTTTGCCGATCCGGGAGGAAACCGGGATGGAGCATGCCTCGAAGACGGACGGCGTCATGCACGCATGCGGTCATGACGGCCATACGTCCATGCTCTTGGGCGCCGCGAAATATTTGGCCGAAACCAGGAATTTCAACGGATCGGTCGTTGCGATTTTCCAGCCTGCAGAGGAAGGCGGCGCGGGCGGAAAGGAAATGGTCGACGACGGGCTCATGGATCGTTTCGGAATCGACGAAGTCTACGGCATGCACAACATGCCCGGACTGCCGGCCGGGGAATTCGCGATCAGATCCGGGCCCTTCCTTGCTGCGGCGGATACATTCACGATCGGGATCGAAGGAAAGGGCGGGCATGCCGCCGAGCCGCATATGGCAAGAGACACGACGCTGGCAGCGTCCCACGTTGTTGTCGCCCTTCAGTCGATCGTGGCCAGAAACATGCATCCGCTTCGATCTCTCGTTCTCTCCGTCACGTCGTTCCGGACGAGTTCCGACGCGCACAATGTCATTCCGCAGCGGGTTGCGCTCAAAGGGACGGTTCGAACGCTGGACGAAGAGACGCGGGATATGGCCGAGAAACGACTTGCGGAGATCGCGAAATCGACCGCCGAAGCGTACGGCGCGACCGCCGAGGTGCAATACGAAAAGGGATACCCGGTCACGATCAACGCCCAGGCCCAGACCGAATTTGCCGCCGAGGCCGCAAAAGGCGTTGCAGGAAAAGTCGACCAGGATGCCGGCATTCTCATGGCCTCGGAGGACTTCGCGTTCATGCTGAATGCGCGGCCCGGCGCGTTCATTCTCGTAGGAAACGGTGATACCGCCCCTGTCCACCACGCCAAGTACGATTTCAACGACGAGGCGATTCCGGCCGGGTGCTCGTATTGGGCGGAGATCGCAGAGAGCAGAATGCCGGCGGCGTGAAGTCGTTCGTCTTGTCCCGGCTCGCCGGCAATTTCGCGGTTGCGAATTCCACCGGTATGCTGTCAACGTCGATCCATGTCGGAAGACCATGAAACTTGCGGGCGGCGAGCGCTCCGATGCCGGATGAACGTTCGACGAAATCCGCGCCCGCGCGCTCGTTGCGCGAACCGCAGGTTTAGGCCGCTGCATGGCTGAGCAAGCCGCCTGGGTGAAAGATCCATTCATTGCTTGGCTTGAACGGGTCATTACAGTTGTGCTGCGGATTTGCCGCAAGATGGCGATCGTCGCCCTAGGACTGATGGTGCTCGCGATCCTGCTTCAAGTTTTTTTTCGTTACGTGCTTAACAATGCGCTGCCGTGGCCGGACGAAGCGGCGCGCTTCATGATGCTTTGGATGACAGGACTGGTCGCGCCGTCGGCCTACAGGTGGGGGAGTTTCGTTTCGATCGACATCGTTGTGGATCGGGTCGGCCGAAGGATCGGAGCTGCTTTGAATCTTTGCATTCTATTGATGGGATTGGCCGTTCTGATCGTAGCATTGAACTTCGCTCAGAAACACATCGCGAGCGGGTGGCTTTTCAACTCGAGCTCGCTCCGGCTGCCGCTGAATCTGATCGGGCTGGAGTCCGTGCGCCTGAAGCTAGCGTGGATGTACATGTCGCTGCCTGTCGGCTTCGGACTGATGGTGCTTGTCAGCATTGAGCTGATTTACAAGCAGGCGCACATGCTGATCAATCCGTCCGTCGATTACGGTCCGGCGCCCGAAGCGATAGAGTTCAGCGCGGAATAGGGCGATGCTGGTACTTTTCCTCCCCTTGTTCCTGATTTTCCTTTTCGTCGGCGTTCCGGTGTTCTTCGCCATGCTGTTTGCGCCCGGACTGATCCTCTGGCTGATCGGCCAGGAGCGCGACATCGCGTTTCTTTACCGGAACATCTACAACGGCATTGATTCATTTCCGCTGATGGCGATCCCGTTTTTCATGCTGGCGGGCGAACTGATGAACAGGGGAGGAATCACACAGCGACTCGTCGACTTCGCGCAAGTCATGATGGGACATTTCAGAGGCGGATTGGCCCATGTGAACATCCTGTCGTCGATGCTTTTCGCCGGCCTTTCAGGCTCCGCCGTCGCCGATACTTCGGCCTTGGGGTCGATGCTGATCCCGGCGATGGAGAAAAACGGCTACTCGCGGCGGTTCGCCGCCGCCGTCACTGCCGCATCGTCCGTCATCGGCCCGATCATTCCGCCGTCCGGCATCATGATCATCTACGCGTACGTCATGGGCGAATCAGTCGCCGCGCTATTTCTCGGCGGCATGATCCCGGGCGTACTCGTCGGAGTCGGCCTTATGCTGATGACGGCGTACTTGGCTCGAAGGCACGGATTTCCCGTGCTCTCGAAACGCGCGAGCTTGGATGAACGCGCCAGAGCAGGGGGGAGGGCCTTCCTTCCGCTGATGACTCCCGTCATCATTCTGGGCGGCATACTCTGGGGCGTTTTCACGCCGACGGAGGCCTCCGCCATCGCAGTCGCCTACGCGCTTCTGATCAGCATTTTTCTGTTGAAAACGATGGAATGGAAGGACCTGCCCGGAGTGCTGGTCCGCGCGAGCCTCACGTCCACCGTAGTGCTGCTGCTGGTTGGAGCGGCGATGGCGTTCAAAGCGATCGTCGGCTTGAGCCACCTTCCCGAATTGCTGGCGGCTTGGGTGCTGTCCCTATCGTCGGATCCGCTCATTCTGCTGTTCCTGATCAACGTCCTGCTGTTCATCGTGGGCATGTTCCTCGATGCGGGTCCTGCGATCATCATTCTTGGCCCGATTCTGGCGCCGATCTTCACGGATTTGGGCGTCCACCCGGTGCATTTCGCGATCATCATGTCGGTCAACCTGACGGTCGGACTCGTGACGCCGCCGATGGGACTCGTTCTGTTCGTGGCTTCAAGCATCTCGGGCGTCAAGGTCGAGAGCCTCGCGAAGACGATCCTGCCGTTTCTCGCGGTCGAAATCCTGGTGATATTCATGATCACCTACTTTCCGCCGATTTCCATGTTCGTGCCCACGTTTTTCGGGTTCATCAGGTGACGGGTTGATTGTGGACTGTAGGCGGCGGATGAACTAATGGTCGGCGCGTTTTCAAACCCAACACGAGGAGACAACAAATATGTTCAACGGTTTTTTGAAGGGCGCCAAACTCTACGCCGCAGGCGCGGCGGCGGCGCTCGCTCTGTCGTCTGCGCATGCGGCGGACTACAACCTGCGCGCGGTCGTAGGTCCGGATCTGAACGATGAAGACTATGACGGAATCATCGTATTCAAGGATTACGTCGAATCGCGGTCCAACGGCGAGATTACAGTGGAAATATTCGCCGGAACGCAGCTTTGCGCGAACGGCGCGGAATGTCTGCAGGGTATTTCCGACGGCACGATGGACGTCTACATTTCGACGTCGGGCGGCGCGGCGGGCATTTTCCCGTACGTGCAGATTTTCGACCTGCCTTACCTGCTCCGCGACGACCGGGTGGCGGAAAAAGTGCTTGAGGGTCCGTTCGTGGCGCTTCTCAGAGAATTGGCGCTAGAGGATTCCGGCAGCACCATTCGGTTGATGACGATCGGAAATACCGGCGGCTGGCGCAATTTCGCGAACACCAAGAAAGTCGTCCAGACTCCGACCGATTTGGAAGGCATGAAAATCCGGACCGTCGTGGCCGATCTTCCGCAGGAGCTTGTCAAAGCGCTTGGCGCCAGCCCGACGCCGATCCCGTGGCCTGAACTCTTCACGTCCTTCCAGACGGGCGTTGTCGAAGGGTCCAAGAACGGAATCACCGACATCATGGGCATGAAGTTCCCGGACGCGGGGCTGAAGTTCATCACGCTTGACGGCCATGCTTACATGGGCGCGCTTTGGTGGATGAACAATGAGAAGTTCATGTCCATGCCGGAGGGCCTCCGGATCGTCGTGGCGGACGGATTTTCCCAGCTTCAGCAGGCCACCTTCGCATCGCCGAAGCGGAAATCCATTCAGGCATACGAGGACTTCGTAGAAATCGGCGGCGTGATCTACGTTCCTACGCCGGCAGAAAAGGAGATGTTCAAGGACGCCGCAACTCCCGTCTACGAGTGGTTTGCGGACAACGTGCGAAATGGCGAATTGGTCTTGGAGGCGCTGATCGAGGCGGCTGAAGAGGCTGAAGACGACATCGCCATGTTGAACGACCACGCGGCCAACTACTGAGGCGATCGCATCGCAGCAACTTTGGCCTGAGCGCCGAACTGCGCGAGTCGCAATCAGTTGCCGGGCCGCGAGCGATCCAGTTCGCCCGCGGCCCGGTTCATGTCGGTGCCTTCTTCGGCTTCAGCACCGTGCCCTTGGTGGAATCCGGCTGTTCAGCCGCGGGTCGCTGCATTCGATTCGGATTTCCATTCGCATACGAACGATGTCAACGAAGCGGATACATCCAATAGCGATAGTCGCTGACAAGGCGTTTCCCGCGCGCGATCTGGTCGGGGGTCATTCGCTTGATGATTTCTTCAAGGCTGATCTTCGCGTCGGGATCGCCGCCTATGCTCGAAAGCGTGTACCAAAGATACGCTCTTACAAGGTCCGGCGCGGGAAGTCCTCGGCCGATTTCATAGTACCAGCCGACGCCGGATTGCGCGCCCGGATGGGCTTTCATCGACGCCCGAAGATACCACTCGAACGCCCGTTCGTCATCGCGCTCGACGCCGAGGCCCATCGCGTACATGATTCCGATCAGCTCCTCCGCGTCCGCGTTGCCCGATCTCGCGGCAGGCTCGAATTCGGCCATGGCTTCTTCGAATTTGCCGGCCTCCATAAGATCCCGCCCCTTTTCGATGTCGGCGCTGCCGGAAACGGCGAAGATCGCGAACGCGAAGGCAAGAGCGGCGAGTTTCATTTTGCCCATAGGTATTCCACGAATTTTGCCTTGCGTTGGGTGAGCCGAGCATGTGCCTCATTTTGCATCCGCGCGGTCCGTTTAGCAATCTTCATTGCCGCAGGCGCGGCGGTCGCGGACGAGCCGCTCGTCATTCCGGAAGGTGCCGTCCCCGTTTCGGAAGACGATTTCAACCCATTCGACGAGGTGCAGGCGGAATTGGGCCGGCTGCTGTTCTACGACCCGTTGCTCTCCGGAAACCGGAACATTTCCTGCGGGACGTGCCACCATCATACTTTGGCGGGCAGCGACAACCTGTCACTCGGATTGGGAGAAGGCGCGGACGGCGTCGGCGCGGACCGCATGGCTTCGGACGGCATTGGCAGGATAAAGCGGCGGATGTCGCGGAACTCGCCCGCCCTGTTCAATCTCGGCGCGCGAGAAGTGCGGACGCTTTTCCACGACGGCCGAATCACGACGGACGACACCTACGGCAACGGCTTCAACACCCCGGCCGAAGAGTATCTGCCGCAGGGGCTGTCTTCGATACTGGCCGCCCAAGCTCTTTTTCCCCTTGTCGGCGAAATCGAAATGGCCGGCGCACCGGAAGAGAACGAGATCGCGGCGTTCCTCACCGAGCGAATCGATTACGGCTGGCCGCTGATCGTCGAAAGAGTGAGGGCGGTTCCGGAGTATGCGAAACTTTTCTCGGAAGCATTCGGAGATGTGGATTCGGCGCAGGACATTAGGATCGCGCATGTCGCGAACGCCGTCGGCGAATTCGTCGGCTCAGAGTGGAGGTCGCATGATTCGCCTTTCGACCGCTACATGTCCGGCGACGTCGACGCGATGTCTCGGGAACAAATCGAGGGATTGAATCTTTTCTTCGGAAAAGCGCGATGCTCATCGTGTCACGGCGGGCCCTTTTTCACGGATCAAGAGTTTTACGCGCTGGCGCTTCCTCCGCTTGGACCAGGCCGCACGCGACGATTCGACCTGCATTCGAGGGATGTCGGGCGGATGGCGGAAACGGACAGGATTGAAGACGCATACAGGTTCAGAACGCCGTCGCTGCGCAATGTGGCTTTGACCGCGCCGTATGGGCACAACGGCGCGTACGGCGATCTAAGGGGCATGATCGAGCATCATTTGGATCCTTTGGGATCTCTCGAAAGCTGGCGGCGCGATCAAGTCGAACTGCCGTCGGTCAATTGGCTCGACGACCTTGACTTCATCGTGCATGACGACCGCCTTGAAATGGAGCGGTATCGCAAATTTATCGATATTCGTCCTGTTTTGCTTGATGACGACGAGATTGGCGCGCTGGTTGCGTTCATGCATGCCCTTACCGGTCGAGATAGCGTCAACGGCCGACTTGGCAGGCCCGAAAGCGTTCCGAGCGGCCTTCCGGTCGACTGACGGGCCGTCGCAAGAGTGGTTGCTATAGGATCGCCGCACACTGGAACATTCGGCGGATTAGGGGTTTAGCCAGAGAGGAGAAAACGAGAAATTCAGCGGAAATGCCAATGCAACTGCTCATGAACCTGTCCGGTGTTTCCGTCAAGGTCGGAACGACGGCGATATTCGCCGACGCCAACCTGAAAATTCATGCAGGAGACAAGATTGCTGTGATCGGTCCCAACGGCGCGGGCAAATCAACGTTTGCCCGCTTGGTCGCGGGTTTGATCGAACCGGACGAAGGAGTCATTCACGAGTCGGGCGCGGTATTGACGGGATATCTGGAGCAAGAGGTGAATGTGGATGGCTACGACACGCTCGGCGATTTCGCGATCGCCGATTTGCCGGTGCACGAAGCTTTCAGGTTGGGTCGGGCATTCGGCGGGTTGGACTTAAATCTCAAAACGGCCGCAGCGACCGCATCCGGCGGCGAGCGCCGAAAAGCGGCGCTGGCCAGATTGCTTGCGAAGGAACCCGATCTCATGATTCTCGATGAGCCGACAAACCATCTGGATATTCAATCGGTTCAATGGCTTGAAGAGCACCTTCGGGAAGCGCGGTCGGCCTTCGTCCTCATCAGCCATGATCGCGCGCTCTTGAAGGCGGTGTCCGAGCGCACCGTCTGGCTCGAGGACGGCAATGTTCGAGCCTTCGGCGACGGCTATCGAAATTTCGAAGAAAAGCGGGAAAAGGTCTACGAAGAGCAAGCCGCACATGAAAGGAAGCTTGACAGCGTCCAGCGCAGGGAAATTCGGTGGCAGATCCATGGAGTCACAGGGCGCAGAAAGCGGAACCAGCGCCGCCTGCGCGACCTGAACGAACTGCGCGAGAGACGGAAGAGCGAAACGAAGCGCACGGTGCGGGCCGCGATGAAATTTTCAGGCTCCGCGAAAACGAGCAAACTGGTTATCGAGGCCAAAGATTTGTCGAAGCGATACGGAAACCGCTGGATTGTTCGGGACTTCAGCATGCGTGTGGTCAAGGGCGATCGATTGGCAGTCGTGGGTACGAACGGCGTCGGAAAATCGACTCTGCTCAACCTGCTCGCGAAAAGTGTTGCGCCCGGCGCCGGCAAAGTAAGGCACGGTTTCCAGATGAAGATCGCGAAACTGGAGCAAGACCTGCGTTCGGTCGATCCGAAGCTTACAGTGCGCCAGTTTCTTGTCGGGACGGGAGTTCGAGGCCGCGACAGCATCGATCATATCGTGGCAGGCGGCCGGTCTCGCCATATTGTTTCTTACTTGAACGATTTCTTGCTTTCGAAATGGCAGATAGACGCGCCCGTCTCGTCTCTTTCGGGCGGAGAGATGGCTAGGCTGCGCTTTGCGAAGATCATGGCCCCGGAGAGCGATCTCCTGGTTCTCGACGAGCCGACGAACGATCTCGACATTGAATCGCAAGTCATGCTTGTGGATGCGCTGGCCGATTACGACGGCACTGTCCTTTACGCTTCGCACGACAGGGACTTCATTGATCGCACCGCGACAAAAACGGTCGCATTTGAAGGGTGGGGAAGGTGCGTGCCGTACGTCGGCGGATGGTCGGACCGACTTGCTCAATTGCAGTTGTTGCCCGCGGCACCCGCATCGGAAAAGCCGAGGGCCAAAAAGCGAGTCAAAAAAGAAGGCTCGAAGGTCTCCCGGTCAGGCCTGTCCTTTACGGAATCTTTTCGACTTAGAGAGCTTGAAAGCCAGATCGCAGGTCTCGAAAAGGAAATATCTCAAATTGCCGATGCGATTTCCGAACGGAATCTGGCCGTCGATAATCCTCAGTTGTTCAAATCAATGACGGATGAGTGGAGTCAGAAAGCGCAGTTGTTGAAAGAAGCGGAGGATGAATGGTTTGAGCTGGAAGAGCGAAACGAAATTGCGGATGATGAAAACTAGAGCGCCTTTTCGCTTCGGGTTTGCGGTTGGTCGGTCCGCAGGAAGGACTTGAGCTTGGCGAACACCTGTTTGATCGGGTTGAGGTCGGGGCAGCAGGATGGAGGGAACAGCAGGCGGGCGCCTGCGCATCGGACCGTCGCGCCGCTTCGGTTTTGTGGCTGCCGAGGTTGTCCATGATGACGATGTCGCCGCGGCTGTGCGTCGGGACCAGCCGCGTTTCGATGTAGATTCGGAAAGCGGTGTCAATGCTGAAGCAGAATTCCCCGGAAGTTTTTGTGTTTTGGTGACGAGCCAGGTCAGTCGTCGGTTCGGGTCTCCTTTTTGGGCCGCCCTCGTTTTTCGGCGGGGCGGCGGCATGACGGATGCGTTCGCGCGGACATGTCGAGAATGAGGTCCGCGTGGTGTCTGAGTCGGTGGCTTGCGCCTTCGATTTGGATGACGATGGCGTGGCGGCAGTCCACGTCGGGGCGGTCGCGCTCGCTGGCGACGCGCGTCAGTTTTTATGGGCGATATCGCAGGATTTCAGAAAGCGCCAAGTGGAAAGCGCCTCAGGCACATCGTCGGGAACCGATTCAAAAAGGCGGGGCGCCGCTGGCCGAAAGCGGGCGCCGCCGCCCCGCTCGCCGCCGGATGCTGCCTCGAAAACATGCGTTGGCCCGACTTTCTCGATTGGAGGGCTGGTCGTGCAGCAGCCTGGCCGCCTGGCCAAAATTAATGGAATGCACCCGTCCAAAGGTTAAATCTGGACAATCGGCAGAATTCTGACAAAATTGCTGGCTATTCGAATGCCGCGTAGGGTTCGATTCTGGCGAAGTCGACGCATGCCGGCAACGCTTCGGTCACGCCTCGCAGCATTCAAAAATTGCGCGAGGAGGAATCGCAATCATGTCAACAAACAAAAGCGATTCGGCTTTGGTGGCCAAAACCGGCTTCTTCACCGGCCTACATCCCGGGATGGGATTGGCTTCAAAGCTGATGATAGCGGCTTTCGTGATATTCACGATATTGAACGTCGATTTCGCAGGCAGCATCTATTCGACGCTGAGGGGATGGGTCGAAGCCGGCTTGAGTTGGTACTACATCCTTCTGCTGGCCGGCCTGCTGACCTTCTGCATCATCCTGCTGTTCACGAAATGGGGCAATATCCGATTGGGTGCGGACGACAGCCGCCCTGAATTCAGCAACTTTTCCTGGTTCGCGATGCTATTTTCCGCGGGCGTCGGAATCGGCGTACTCTTTTTCGGGGTTTCGGAGCCCATTTTTTACTTCGACAATTCGGGCGCGTTCGGGTATCCGAACAATCCGCATGCGGATATGCGCGGAAACACCGAAATGACCGTAGGTCGGGCGGTGGACGCGATGCGCGTGACGTTCTTTCATTGGGGACTGCACGGCTGGGCCGGATATGCCATCGTCGGGCTGTGTCTGGCGTATTTCGGCTTCCGAAAAGGCCTTCCGCTCACCATGAGATCGTCGCTGCATCCGATACTCGGAGACCGGATCTACGGACCGCTCGGCCATGCCGTCGATCTGCTTGCAGTTTTCGGAACGGTATTCGGCGTCGCGACCTCGCTCGGGCTCGGCGTGAGCCAAATGGCCGCAGGACTCGAAAGGCTGTTCGGAATTTCATCCGGAATCCTCACTCAGATCATACTGATCGCCATCGTTTCCGCCATCGCGACAATGTCTACGGTTTCCGGCGTGGGAAAGGGCATCCGGATCATTTCGGAGTTGAACGTCCGAATATCGATTGTGCTGGTGCTTTCGTTTCTCCTTATCGGCCCGTTCGTCTGGCAGATGAACTTTTTCGTTACTTCGTTCGGCGACTATATCTGGAATGTCATTCCGATGGGTTTCTGGACTGCGAACGAGCCGGGAGAGGTGTCGTGGCAAGGAGGGTGGACCATCTTCTATTGGGGATGGTGGATCTCGTGGGCTCCGTTCGTGGGAATGTTCATCGCAAGAATTTCGCGCGGGCGCACCATCCGAGAGTTCATGATGGGAGTCCTGTTCATTCCGACGGTGATCGCCTTCTTCTGGCTTTCCGTTTTCGGGGGCAACGCGATCTGGCAGGAGTTGAACGCCGTCGGCGGGCCTGCGGCGGAGGGCGGCGCTGGCATAGTTGAAACCGTCAGAGCGTGGAATTTGCCTGCCGCACTCTTCGGAATGATCGACAATTTGGGAACGACGTCATGGATCGGGGATCTCAGCTGGGTGGCGTGGCCTCTTTCGGCGTTGGCGACCTTTCTGATATTCACTTGGTTCATCACCTCGTCGGATTCCGGCACCCTCGTGATTACAACCATGCTCTCAATGGGCGACGAAAATCCGCCGAAGGTATTCAGGATTATCTGGGGCTTCGGCGAAGGAGTCGTAGCGGCGGCATTGCTTCTTGCCGGCGGCCTTACGGCTTTGCAGACTGCGTCCATTGCCGCCGCGTTCCCAATTTCGTTCGTGCTCTTGCTCATGGCGTATTCTCTCGTGAAGTCGCTGCGGGAGGATCCGTCCGCGGCGTCGCCTCCGGATTGGGAGACAGCGCCCGACGGCACTCGAAAGAACTGGGATTTGAAAGCGTAGCGAGCAAAAATCCGTGCCGATCTGCCAGCAGGTCGGCCAAGATCGCGGCGGCGCTTGACTGCCGCCGCGATCGGATTTCAATTCAGGTACGGTCGGAGCGGGCTGCGGAAATTCCGCGTCGCCGGTCGATCGCACGCGGCGGTTCGCACCCGCGTTCCACCGACATCCGCGCCCTCGGCAGTACCGACAGTGGCGTCAAATTGGCAGATTCTGCGCAAATCCTGCGTTTTCCTGGATGAATCGATAGCGCGGCTCAGGTTTCTTTCCCATCAGATCGGATACGACGTGGTCGGTCTGTCCGGGTTTGTCTTCGACGATCTGCACTTGGATAAGTTTCCGCATCGCCGGATCCATCGTCGTGTTCTTCAGATCTTTCGCATCCATTTCGCCGAGACCCTTGAAGCGCGAAACTTCGATCTTTCCCTTTCCTCCGATTCCCGTTTCCAGCAGCCTGTCCTTTTCTTCGTCATCCAACGCGTAGACGCGAGCGGAACCTTGGGTGAGCCTGTAGAGCGGGGGGCAAGCCAGATACAGATGGCCTTTTTCGATCATCGGCCTCATTTGCGTGAAGAAGAACGCCATCAGCAGCGACGCTATATGCGCTCCGTCGACGTCGGCATCCGTCATAATGATGATTTTGTCGTACCTTAGATTGTCGGCGTTGAAACTTGATCCCATTTGCACTCCGAGAGCTTGGCACAGATCATTGATTTCCGCGTTCTGGCTCAGCTTTGCCAGAGATGCGCTCGCGGTGTTGAGTATTTTCCCGCGCAACGGCAGTAGTGCTTGAATTTCTCTGTTTCTCGCCATCTTCGCGGAACCGCCCGCAGAATCGCCCTCGACAAGAAAAAGCTCTGTTCCGTGCTTTGAAGTCGCCGAGCAATCAACGAGTTTTCCGGGCAGGCGCAGCTTCTTGGTCGCCGTCTTCCGGGCGGTTTCCTTCTCGGCTTTTCTTCTGATTCTTTCCTCGGCCCGCAGCACGAGGAAATCGAGGATCGCTCCAGCGCCCTTGGGATCTCCGGCAAGCCAGTTGTCGAATCTGTCTCTGACCGATCCTTCGACGAGCCTCTGCGCCTCGGAGGTGGCGAGCCTGTCTTTGGTCTGGCCTACAAACTCGGGTTCCTTGATGAAGCACGATACCATCGCGCAGCCGCCCGTCTGCAGGTCTTCCTTGTTTATCTGCGTGGCCCTGCGGCTCGAGATGAAGTCGCCGTAGGACCTTATTCCCTTCAGGATCGCCGACCAGAAGCCTGTTTCATGGGTGCCGCCTTCCGACGTCGGGACCGTATTGCAATAGGATCTCATGAAGCCGTCCTGCGTCGGCGTCCAATTCACGGCCCACTCGACCGAACCGACCGTATCGATCCCGAACCGCTCCGAAAAATCGACTCGGCCGGAGAACGGCTCATCGGAGCACGCAGGCGAACCGTTCAGCTTTTCCCCCAGATAGTCGGCCAGTCCGCCGGGAAAATGAAATTCGGCCTCGCTGGGAATTTGCTGATCGGGCACGTCGGATTTCCAGACGATTTTCACGCCGGAGAACAAGTATGCTTTCGAACGCGCCATCTTCATCACGCGGGCAGGGACAAGCCGCGAATTTTTGCCGAATATTTTCTCGTCCGGCGAGAACTTCACCGTGGTGCCCTTCCGGTTCGGCGAAGGCACGCCTTCCGAGATCGGCCCCAGCGGAACTCCGCGCGAAAAGGATTGGCGATAGCGCAGTCGGTTTCGGACGACTTCGACCGTCATGTCTTTCGACAAGGCGTTCACGACGGAAACGCCGACGCCGTGCAGGCCGCCGGATACGCTGTACGCTTTCCCGGAAAACTTCGCTCCCGCATGAAGCGTGCACAGTATGACTTCAAGCGCAGACTTGTCCGGAAATTTCGGGTGCGGGTCGATCGGGATTCCTCTGCCGTTGTCCTTGACAGTTATGGAGTTGTCGGCGTGGAGATGGACCTCGATCCGGTTCGCGTGTCCGGCCACCGCTTCGTCCATCGCGTTGTCCAGCACCTCGGCGACAAGGTGGTGGAGCGCGCGCTCGTCCGTGCCGCCGATGTACATGCCTGGCCGCTTGCGCACCGGCTCGAGTCCTTCCAGAACTTCGATCGAAGATGCGGTGTATTCGCGCGAAGCCGGCTCGATAGAAATTGCTTCAATGGATTCCATGTTCCGTTCGCCTGCTCTCTGTTCTTGCGTTCAGTAAGATATCCGAACTTTTCGCAAGTATTTTTTGTTTTGTTAGCTATACAATGAACTATGTCCGAGAGAAATTGCAAACGATTTTTCGCGAGCATGCTTGGGCATGCCCGAGGACCGAATTTAGGTTCCAGCCGCGGTCCGCGATGACGCAGGCCGCGATCAAGCGAGAATTCAGCGAACCGATGGCGCTTGCATCGCCATTCTGAATCCGACCAGCGCGATTTTTGGATATGCATGATGCTTTGAAGCTGGCCGACCAGCGTTTCGGCGGTGCCGTCCGCGCTTGCTAGCGACAACTCGTTGCCATATGGGCACCCGATGATTCATTCGCTGTACAAGGGTTTCCGCCGGAATTTCGGCTCGGTTCTGGCGCTGGCGCTCCCGATCATCGGAAGCAACCTTGCGCAATCCTCCACGCACTTGGCCGATGCCGTAATGCTGGGCTGGTACGGCGTCGATGCGCTGGCGGCCGGCGTTCTGGGCAGCACCGCATTCATGATCATCTTTATCGTCGGTTCAGGGTTCGCGATCGCGGCGATCTCGCTTGCCGCCAACGCCGAAGGCGGCGGATTGACGTGGAAAGTCCGAAGAATTGTCCGGATGAGCTGGTGGATCACCATGCTGTTCGCCATCTTGATGGTCGTGCCCATGTGGAATGCCGGCGCGCTCATGGTTGCGTTCGGTCAGGAACCGCATATCGCTGCGCTCACCGGCGAATACATGAGAATCGCCACGTGGGGGTTGTTCCCGGCTTTGACGGTCGGGGTTATGAGAAGCTTCTTTCTCGCTCTCGTCCGACCGCAAATCGTATTCTGGGCGACTGCGACCGGAGCTTCGATCAACGCCTTGGCGAACTACGCTTTGATTTTCGGCAACTGGGGGGCGCCTGAACTCGGACTGCGAGGCGCGGCGGTCGCCTCTGTCGCGTCGCAATCGATTTCGCTCGGGCTGATGTTGATCTATCTGAATGCGACTTCCGGGTTCCGCAGCTACTCGCTGCTCAAGACGCTCTGGCGTCCCGATTGGAGCGAGTTCAAGAGCGTTTTCCAGCTTGGCTGGCCGATCAGCGCGACGCTGTTCGCCGAGGTCGGGCTATTCAGCCTCAGCGCCGTGATGATGGGCTGGATCGATACTGCGACTTTGGCTGCCCACGGAATAGCTTTGCAGATCGCGAGCATTGTGTTCATGGTTTATCTTGGCTTTTCCAATGCAAGCACGGTCCTTGTAGGGCGCGCGGTAGGCCGTCGGGACATTGAGGAGCTCAAATCGAGCGCTCGGAAAGTCCTGATCCTGACGCTGATCATGGTTTGCGCGACCGTATTGGCCTTTGTCGCATTCCCTGAAACGCTCGTTGGCGCTTTTCTTGATCGCACCGACGACGCGAGCGCGGATGTGCTCCGCATCGGCATAGTGCTGGTCTACCTTGCGGCGGTCTTCCAGTTGGCCGACGCCTTGCAGGTCACCGCGCTCGGATTGCTCAGGGGGCTGAACGACACGCGGGTTCCAATGGTGATCGCGGCGGTCAGCTACGCGATTGTGGGGTTTCCGAGCAGCTACCTGCTCGGCTTCGTGTTTGATCTCAAAGGACCCGGCGTCTGGGCGGGATTCATAATCGCGCTGGGCTTGGCAGCGGTCCTTTTGTTCCGCCGGTTTTCGATTAAGCTCAAGGAATTGCCGATTTAGAGCCTTTCTGGCTTCGGTTGCAAAATAGACTGAATTCGCAAGCCGGTTCGCGAATTCCGCGGGCTTGAAATTGTCGGGGAGACCGTCGGCGTCTGTCGCCATTTCGTCGAACGGCTCCCGAAAGCCATTGATCGAATCCTGATGATTTCATTGTCCGGACGGCAAAAACCGGATCGCAATCGGGCGGCCCCTCGAAGTCGGAAACGACGCCGGCGTTTCTTCAACTTCGGCGGCAGATATCTCTTTGACGGAATCGCGCCATTTGGAATCCATGTTCGCGGCCTTTGCTCGCATGGATTCCAAATCATGATCAGACCGAATGGGAACTCCGAATTGATTCAATCATTCTTTGAAACGCCTTAAGCTCCCATCAACCGGTCATCGAACGGATATTTGGTCAGGTTTTCGTATCCGGTTTCGGTCACGAGCACCTGATCCTCGAGCTTGATCGAGAAATCTCCGCCCTCCGCCCCGACCAAGGCTTCAACGCAAAAGACCATCCCCGGCTCGGCCGCATAATCGAATGCGCCCTCCTTGAAGTGATCCGGATAATCAATGTGGGGCCATTCGTCGCAAAGTCCCGCGCCGTGCATTATGCAGCTGTATTTCAGCTTCTGGAATTGCTCATCCAGCTTGTGCCCGCCGAACGAGATTTCCTTGAAGCTGACGCCCGGCTTCAGGAGTTCCATGTTGGTCGTGATGTGCTCGTGCGCGTGGCGCATTGCATAAACCATGTCGTCCCGAGGCGGTCCGTCGCCGATCCACCATGTTCTCGAGATGTCCACGCAAATGCCGTAGCACCCGACCAGGTCCGTGTCGAAAGCCAATATTTCGTTGTTCTGCAGCACGCGCGGCCCGCACTCCTGAAACCAAGGATTCGTGCGCGGTCCCGACGCCAGCAATCTGGTTTCGATCCATTCGCCTCCGCGCCTTATGTTCCCCGCATGCAGCGCCGCCCAGATTTCATCCTCGCTGCGGCCGGGCTGAGTGGCTTTGAACATTTCGTCCATCGCCGCTTCGCAAGCATGGCAGGCGCACCGCATCGCGAGAATTTCATCATGCCCTTTGATTGACCGGGCCTTCTCCGTGACCTCCTCGCCTTCCATGATCTCGAATCCCTTGTTCTCCAATGCGCGAAGGCCATGGGTCATGATTTTGTCCACGGCGAGACGCCGATTCTTCCCCGCATGGGCGCGCATGATCTCGTCGACTTCGCCGGCGAACTGGGCGGCGGCATTCCGCGCATGATCTCCCGTCGAGAAGTAAAACATGGATGCGCCGGATCTCCGCTCCCGCACGAGCGGGTTGAATTCGGACAGGAATTTTGAATTTCGGTAATCCCAAATGACCATGTAGCCATCAGCGCAGACCAAGACGGCACGGAACGGATTGTGCGAGTTCCAAAGCTGCATGTTCGTCGAATCCGTTGCATAGCGGATGTTCAGAGGGTCAAAAACCAGCAAGCCGCCGTAATCGCGCTCGACCAGGCCATTGCGCAGGCGATCAAGTCGATACTCGCGCATGGCCTGCAGATTCGGAAGCTCCAAACCTGCCTCTTCCCATTCGCTGTAAGCCAGAAGGGTTGGCCCGATTTCCATTCGATCATTGTCGTTCAGGGTCCCGTCGTCGAGACGTGAACTCCGCGTCGCGTCAATTTTCCTGATTGGTCTGCGAAAGGCGTCCATCATCTTTCCTCCTGAAATGATGCGACGAACGTATGCCCTGAGCGGCATCGAATTGATCAATTTCCGCCCAAATGATGTCGAATTCAGCCTGATTTGCAAAATTTGGTTTTGCGCCGCGAAGTTTTTCCAGTCAATTGTCGGGATGAATCGACAATGGCCGCGAATCGTGGCTCGTGCGGTTCCATGCAGCCGACGTCAAGCGCCTTCGTCAGGCAGCTGGGCGATTTGCACTCCGCGAAGGGCATTCGGATGCATGATCTTGAGGATCTCGGGTCGTTTTTCGTCGAGGAGTTCAGGAATTGGATCATGTCATTTCGACGTCGCTGATGCGGGCTATCGAACGGACGGCAATCCGTTCGGGCCGCGCTACCGAATCGGAATTGATGGAGCGCGCCGGCAGGGCGGTCGCCGAAGAAATGCTTCGCCGCTGGGGAGACGGGGAGCGGCCGGAGGGACACGCGGTCGTGCTTTGCGGCCCCGGCAACAACGGCGGCGACGGTTTCGTCGTTGCCAGACATCTTGCGCGGCATTGCTGGCGTGTCGATGTCTTCGAGATCAAAGGGATTAGGGATCAAAACAGCGCGGCCGAACTTGCTCGCCGGTCATGGCTTGAAACGGGCGCCGTGAAGGATCTCGCCGGATTTGATCATGGCCATGTTGCGGAAGGAACCGTATTCATCGATGCGCTGTTCGGCACCGGCCTGACGCGCCCGATTTCAAGCGAGGCTTGCCGAGTGCTGGAAATCGGATTCGGAACGCGCCGCTCCATCGCGGTCGATATCGTGTCGGGCGTGAATGCGGACACCGGGCGCGTCCTTTCGAAATCGTCTTTCGATCCCGTTCCGGCATCGACGACCGTCACGTTCCAATCGGCCAAGCAAGGACATGTTTTGGACAGGGGCGGCTGCTTGTCCGGCGATGTCCAGGTGGCGTCGATCGGCTTGGAGGACGAATTCGAAGAACTTGCCCGCAAGGGCGCGCCGGTCCGCTTGTTCCATCCTGCGAACCGACGGGCCGCGGAATTTGTTTCGAAATCGCAAGGACAGCATAAATACGACCACGGTCACGTTCTTGTGCTTTCAGGCGGACCCGGAAAGGGCGGGGCTGCGCGGCTCGCCGCAAGAGGAGCGCTTCGAACGGGAGCCGGACTGGTAACCTTGGGAGTTTCGAAAGACACATTGCAGGAGCACGCATCGCAGCTTGCGGCGATCATGCTGCAGGAAGTGACTTCAACGGGAGACTTCAGAAAATATTCGACCGAGAGGCGTGTGAATGCCTGTTGCCTCGGACCCGGATTCGGCATCGGCGCGGCAGCGAGGAGGTTCGTGCGGTGCGCGGCTGAATCGGGAATGCCTGCCGTCCTCGACGCCGACGCGCTTACGGCCTTCGAAAGGGAACCTCGAAATCTGTTCGAGATGCTCCATCGCGAATGCGTGCTGACGCCGCATGCGGGCGAATTCAGGCGCCTTTTTCCCGATATCGCTGAAAGGTTGGCGGACTCGACCGGATATTCAAAGATTGAAGCAACGCGGGATGCGGCCGCGAGGGCAGGGGCGACGGTGCTGTTCAAGGGGCACGACACTGTCGTCGCCGACCCGGACGGGAGCGTTGAGTTGGTCGCCTCGACCGGGGCGCAAGGTGCTCCTTGGCTCGCGACGGCTGGAGCGGGAGACGTGCTTGCCGGAATTGTTGCCGGACTGCTTGCTCGCGGCGCAGCTCCCCGCTTGGCCGCGGCGCTTGGGGCGTGGCTGCATGCGGACGCGGCGCGCCAATTCGGACCGGGATTGATCGCCGAAGATCTGCCGGAAAAGCTGCCTTCGGTCTTCAGGGGAATCGGCGCGTAGAATGAGACCGCGAGTGCCGCAAATTTGCAGGAAAAGACGGGCATTGCGTTTTCGGCGGCGTGTCTCTTGGGCACTAGGATTCGCCTTTGGCGTTTGATAGTGAGCCGGATGCTCTTTTCGCCTCGCGCGGAGGGCAGCGACCAATTCGAAAAGCGGGTGTGGCGGAATCGGTAGACGCACCAGATTTAGGTTCTGGCGCCGCAGGGCGTGGGGGTTCAAGTCCCTCCACCCGCACCATGGGCCGTCGAGGGATTGAGTGGAATGGACGTCAAGGAAATTGAGAACGAGCGCTTGAAGCGGAAATACGAGATCGTGCTTCCGCTCCGGAAAATTGCCGAACTCGAAGAGGAGAAGCTCGAGGAAGTGCGGTCGACGGCGCACATCAGGGGCTTCAGGCCGGGCAAAGTCCCCATGTCCCTCATAAAGAAGCGCTTCGGAGACGCGGTGCGGTCGAACGTGCTGGACGAGCACTCGAAGTCCGTTCTCGACGAGTTCATGAAGTCGAAGGACGAGAAGCCGGTCGCAGGCTTGAACGTCGCACTCGCGGACCGCGAAGACGAGAATTCCGATTATGTTCTCACCGTCGATTACGAGTGCACGCCGCAAATCCCGGACGTCGACCTGTCGTCGATTGAAATTGAACAACTGGTGGTCGACATCGACGACGACTTTATCGACCAAGCCGTGAAGGAGGAAATGCGTCGGAAACCGGACTATGGAAGTGCGCCGGAAGGCCATGCGATACAAAAAGGCGACAGCGTTGCTCTGAATTACCGCGCTGCACCGGCGGACGAAGAGAACTTGCCGGCGGACGAGCAGTCATTGCTTGTCGTCGTCGATCCCGACAAAGTTGATGAACAATCTTTGTTTGACGCGATGAAGTTCGATTTGGTCCATCCCGTCCTGAGCCGCGTGGTTTTCGACATGTACGGAATCTCCGCCCACCTTATCGGAATGAAGGTCGGCGACACGGCCGAAATTGAGCTGGATGTACCGAAAGCAGCGATTTTCAGCGAGCTTTCAGGGAAAAAGGCAAGATTCAATATTGAGATTCGAGCTATTGAGATGCGTTTGGATTACAGTAGCGAAGAAGAATTCGCGCGCATGCTCGAATATGACAGCGCGGCGGCATATCGTCTTCAATTGATGGCAAGGCTGAAGCATTACTATGAGAGGTTGTCCAAGGAGCTCTTGGTCGGGCATCTGTTTTGGGAATTGAACAAGAAATTGGACTTCAATGCACCCGAGGCCTTTATTGAAAATGAAATCGATTTCCAGAAGCGGGAACTGGGGGATGCGCCGCCAGGAGATCAAGAGAGCGGTATGGACGAGTCGAGTTCGTCCGAGGGCGATTCCGATACGTCGCGCGCGGAGGCAGACTCCAGCGGCGAAACGGGGGAGCCGGAAACTGAGAACGAGATCCGCGAGTTGGCGGAGCGCAGGGTCAAGCATTTCATGTTCATGGAAAAATTGGCCAAAGAACATCAAATATCCTTGAGATCGCAAGATTTCTTGGACTTTGTTAACAATTGGGCCGAATCGGAAACTGACAGGTCGTCAATACTTAAGAAAGTCGAGAATGATGCGGAATTCAGGCAAAGAGTCTTGAATATGGCGATAACGGACAAAACGACGAATTTCGTGGTTGAACTTGTCAATGTTGAGACCAAGAAGGTCCCGCCTGAAGACTTGATCAAGATCTACACGGAAACGACAGATGTGAATCTCTCGACCGGCCTGAGATACGAGTCGAGTTCCGGCTGAATGGAGCATGGCATTTCAATGATTTGCGACATGTGCCGGCCGGGGAGCGAATGGCAGATGAGAGTTGGGTGAAAATGAAAGATCCTTTCGAAATATACATGAACACTCTCGTGCCGATCGTCGTCGAACAGACGTCGAAGGGCGAGAGAAGCTACGACATCTTCTCCAGACTCCTGAAAGAGCGCATCGTTTTTCTTTCCGGAACCGTGCTCGACCCGATGGCGACTCTGGTGACCGCGCAGCTTCTTTTCCTCGAGTCGGAAAATCCGAAGAAGGAAATCTCGATGTACATCAACAGTCCGGGAGGCTCCGTCACTTCGGGATTGTCGATTTACGACACAATGCGCTACATCAAGTGCAAGGTTTCGACCTTGGTCGTGGGCCAGGCGGCTTCGATGGGCTCGCTGCTGCTCACGGCCGGCGAGAAAGGAATGCGGTTTGCGCTTCCCAACAGCCGCATCATGGTGCACCAGCCTTCAGGCGGGGTGCAAGGCCAAGCGACGGACATTTCCATTCACGCGCAGGAAATGCTTGATACCAAGGCGCGGCTGAATAAAATCTATTCCGTGCACACAGGTCAGCCGATCAAGCGCGTGCAGTCCGCTTTGGAGCGCGATAGGTTCATGACGCCCGACGAAGCGAAGGAATGGGGCTTGATCGACCAGATCGTGGAGAGCAGGAAAGACAGCGAGGCGGCTGCAGATTGATGCCGCGGAATCGCAATGCTGGGCGAACGACCGCAGAGCGGCGCGGGAAAGGGCGCATCTGCCGGAGTGCAGGAAACAAAACAACGGGCGACGTAGCACATGGCGAAAATTGACGACGGCGATTCCAGAACATTGATCTGTTCATTTTGCGGGAAAAGCCAGAATGAGGTGCGCAAGCTTATCGCGGGCCCCCAAGTGTTCATTTGCGACGAATGCATTGAACTCTGCATGGAGATCATCAAAGAGGAAGCGAGCAACGAGACCCGGAAGTCCGACGACAAGGCATCGCTTCCGCGGGAAATCTACGAGGTTCTTGACGATTACGTGGTCGGGCAGGACCACGCCAAGAAGGTGCTCGCGGTAGCGGTTTACAACCACTACAAGCGCTTGGGCAATACATCGAAAACTGCAGATATCGAGCTCGCCAAATCGAACATCCTGCTTGTCGGTCCGACCGGATGCGGGAAAACCCTCTTGGCGCAGACGCTCGCGCGGATTCTCGACGTGCCTTTCACGATGGCGGACGCGACGACGCTCACGGAAGCCGGATACGTCGGCGAGGACGTCGAAAACATCATTTTGAAGCTCCTGCAGGCCGCGGATTACAACGTGGAACGCGCGCAGCGGGGCATCGTGTACATTGATGAAGTCGACAAGATTACCCGGAAGACGGACAACCCGTCGATCACGCGCGACGTGAGCGGGGAAGGAGTCCAGCAAGCTCTCTTGAAGATCATGGAAGGGACGATCGCGTCAGTTCCGCCCCAAGGAGGCCGAAAGCACCCGCAGCAGGAGTTCATGCAGGTCGATACGACGAACATCCTGTTCATTTGCGGAGGCACCTTCGCGGGGCTTGAGAAGATCGTCGCGCAAAGGGGACGCAATTCGTCCATCGGCTTCGGAGCGCAAGTGCTTGAGAAGGACGGTCGCGACACGAGCGAGCTGCTGACAAATCTGGAACCTGAGGATTTTCTCAAGTACGGATTGATCCCTGAGTTCATCGGGCGCCTGCCGATCGTGGCCACGCTGCATGACCTTTCAGAGAAAGCGCTGGTGAAAATCCTGACGGATCCGAGGAACGCGCTGATCAAGCAGTACCAGCGGCTGCTCGAGCTGGACGGCGTGAAGCTCACTTTCACAGTTGAAGCCGTGTCCTCGATAGCGAAGAAGGCGATCGCGAGAAAGACCGGCGCGCGAGGGTTGCGGTCCATACTTGAGAACATCATGCTGGATGCCATGTTCGAGTTGCCGGTAAAGGAAGGCGTGGAGGAGATCGTCATAAACAAAGAGGTGGTTACATCGTCGTCCGCGCCGCTTCTGATCTATTCGGACTACAAACCTGAAGCAGCGGCCGCGTCGTAGAGACCGGCGATCAGAACAGGACCGCGGAAGACGACCGCTTCCAAATCGAACGGCCTGTGCCGAAGTCGACGCAGACCGATTCCCGTAAGGCGAATGAGCAATGCGATTCATTATGAGGGCAATCACTTGGTGGACCGACCAAACTTTGGGAACCCAGTTCTTCACTTGGCGGAAAGGCAAGCTGGTCGGCAGCGACGACGAAGGAAACAAATTCTACCAGAACTCCGACGGCTCGCGGCGGTGGGTGATCTACAACGGCGCGGTCGAGGCAAGCAGGGTATCTCCGCAGTGGCACGGCTGGCTGCATCACACATTTGAAAAGCCTCCCACTTTGGACCCGTTGCCTCGCAAATCGTGGGAGACGGAGCACGCAAGCAATGCGACCGGCTCGCCTGATGCGTACTCGCCTCTCGGATCGCTGAAGTCCGGCAGTCTCGCCGACAGGCAGGATTACAGCGCATGGGTTCCTGAATGATGGCAATCGGGAGGTTTCTTTCGCGGCAATGTCGGAAAACGTAGCAGAATCCCTGATCGGGCTTGCGGTTCTGGTTGCTGCAGGCGTCTTCCTGGCCGTTCTGGTCGGGGACAGGGGTTCCAATCATGCCGGCGACAGCTACGAAATCTCCGCGAATTTCCTTTCGGCGGAAGGGATAGCGCAAGGCACCGACGTGCGGATCGCGGGGATCTCCGTCGGTTCGGTGTCCGGAATGGCATTCAATTCCGAAACATTCGAGGCCGAAGTGACATTGCGTCTGGACGACGAAGTGCTTCTGCCGGACGACAGCCTTGTCGCGATATCGACCGAGGGCCTGCTCGGCGGCAACTTTGTTGAAATCCTTCCAGGCGGCTCGCCGGACAATGTCGAGCCGGGCGGTCGCCTCTTTCAGACGCAAAGCGCGCTCAGCCTGATCGAATTGCTCGCGGGTTTCGTCTCGGCGCGGGAATGAAGTCCGCCGCTGTCGCAGGGGTGCTCGCATTCGCAAGCAGCGCCGCCTTCGGCCAAGTCGTGTTCAGCGGCCCGGGAGCGCATCTCAAGGGTCTCGACACGATCACAGGCCGACGTCAGGAGATCGAAATTGACGTCGCGGAAACAGTAACTTTCGGGAGAATGTCGATCACTTTGCGCGAATGCCGCTATGAGCCGGAAAATCCTGCCGGGCATTCCTATGCATTCTTGACGATTACCGAGCAAGGAGCCGACGAGCCGGCTTTCGACGCGTGGATGGTTTCAGCAGCTCCTGCTCTTTCCGCGATGGATCATTATCGATACGATATCTGGCTGATTCGCTGCAAAACGCTGGATGCCATCGAGGTTGGCGGCTGAGAGCAGAAATCCGCGTCCACGCCTACCGCTGTCTCAAGCATCCGCTCATACTCCGAGCGCGGGATCTCCTTGGCGCCGAATGATGCCAAGTGGTCCGTCATGTATTGAGTTTCGAGAAAACTGAAACCGGTCTTCACGAGCTGGTCCACGAGCCAAACCAGCGCGATCTTCGACGCGTGCGGCCGATCGGAGAACATGCTCTCTCCGAAGAACGCGCCTCCGATCGCGACGCCGTAAAGGCCGCCGACAAGTGCGCCGCCGTCCCGGACTTCGACGGAATGCGACATGCCCGCGTTGTGGAGCTCGCAGTAGAGGCGGATGATCGTATCGTTGATCCAAGTTTGCTCGCGGCGGGCGCATTGGGCGATCACCAGATTGAAGCTGGAATTGATGGTCACGCGGTAGTCCGTTCTCCTCAAGTACCGCGCAAAGCGCCTCGGCACATGGAAATCGCGGAATTCTATCAAGCTTCGAGGGGACGGGTTGAACCAAAGCAGGTTACCTGAATCCGGATCGCCCATCGGAAAGAAGCCGTTTCGATAGGCGAGCGCGAGCATTTCAACCGAAACGTCCAAATTCGTCGAAAATGCGAAGCGGCTCATTGTCGAACAGCTCAGTCGCCGGGGCCTCGGCTTTCCAGCCAATCTCCCAGCCAGTGGATGTTGTACTTTCCGTCAATGATGTCGGGATTCTCGGCCAGCATCTCGAACATCGGCGCGGTCGTTTCCACTCCGTCGACGATCAGCTCTCTCAATGCGCACCGCAGTTTCGCGAAGGCAGACTGTCTGTCGTCGCCATGCACGATGAGCTTGCCGATCAAGCTGTCGTAGTACGGCGGAATGTCGTAGCCCGAGTAAATCGCCGAGTCCGTCCGAACGCCGAGTCCGCCGGGCGCATGGAAGGTATTCACCCGTCCGGGGCAGGGCATGAAATCCGGGAACGTCTCGGCGTTGATCCGAATTTCGATCGCATGGCCTTTCGGCTTCAGATCGCTCTGCTTGAACGACATCGGAAGTCCGGCGGCAACGCGTATCTGTTCTTGAACCAAGTCCACACCGTAGACGGCCTCGGTGACCGGATGCTCCACCTGCAGCCTCGTGTTCATTTCGATGAAGTGGAACATGCCGTCCGCGAACAGGAACTCGAAGGTTCCCGCGCCTTTGTACCGCATGTTCGCCGCCGCGTCCGCGCACACCTTGCCGATCGCCGCCCGCTGTTCGGCTGTGATGCCGGGCGCGGGCGATTCCTCGACAACCTTCTGGTGCCGGCGTTGCAGAGAGCAGTCCCTCTCTCCGATATGGACGGCTTTGCCGTTTCCGTCCCCGAAAACCTGTATCTCGATGTGCCTCGGCTTGACGAAAAGCTTTTCGAGGTAGACGTCGTCGTTGCCGAAAGCCGCCTTGGCTTCGGAGCGCGCCGTCAAATACGCGCTTTCGATCTGACTGGCTTGCGCCGCGACCTTCATGCCACGGCCGCCTCCGCCTGCGGAAGCCTTTACCAAAATCGGATATCCGATCTCCTCTGCGATCTCGATCGCGTCGGCGACCGAATCGACGCAGCCGTCCGACCCGGGAACGCACGGAACGCCCAGCTCCTGCATGGCCCGCTTTGCGGACACCTTGTCTCCCATGGTCCGAATGTGCTCCGGATCAGGGCCGATGAAGACGATCTTGTGGTCGATCACGGCCTCGGCGAACCGCGAGTTTTCGGACAGGAAGCCGTAACCCGGATGAATGGCGTTGGAGCGCGTGATCTCGCAAGCGGCGATGATGCGGAATATGGACAGATAGCTTTGCGCCGGCGGCGGCGGACCGACGCAGATCGTCTGATCCGCCATTCTCACATGCATCGAGTTCGCATCGGCAGTCGAATGTATCGCAACAGTTTCGATTCCGAGTTCTCTGCAGGCCCGGATGACGCGCAGCGCGATTTCGCCCCTGTTCGCGACCAATATCTTTTTGAAAAGAGGTTTTGCCATCTATTCAATGATCATGATCGGCGTGCCGTATTCGACGGGCGTTCCATCCTGGACGAGCACCCGTTTGACGATGCCGGAAAACGGCGAAGGAATGTGGTTCATCGTTTTCATCGCTTCGACGATGACCAAGGTGTCGCCTTCCTTGACCGCATCGCCGACATCGGCGAATTTCTGAGCGCCGGGATCAGGCTGAAGATAGACCGTTCCGATCATCGGCGATCGTACCAGTCCGGTTTCATCTTCCGGCTCGGCCACTGCGTCCGGAATTGAATCCCGATCCTTGCGTTCGCCTTGCTTGATCTCCGTCCCGTTGAATTCAGTCGCCGTTCCGGCGTCATCCTGAATTGCCGGCCCCGGGAGTTGCGGCACCGCCTCGCGGAACGCCAAGGTTCGGCCCGAGACCTTCACATTCAATTTGTCGAATTTGCTTCGAACTCTCGACACTTCGATTTCAGCGAGGCCGTGCTCCTTGAGCATCGCCGCCAGGCTGTTGATGAATTCTGCGTCGTCGTTCGGCTCACTCATTTCGCTGGTGCCTCCTTGCCTGTCTCTCCTGAACCGACGTCATGCGTTGCGTCTTCACGCGCATTCGTTTGCGCCGGTCATGACATTCTATTGCGCGGCGTCGCCTCGCGCCACTTCGACGAGCTGTCTCATGTCGTCGAGCTTGATCCATCCCCGGACGACGCTGCCGCCAATGACGAACGCAGGAGTTCCATTGACTCCGAGCGAGTCCGCCAAGGCATAGTTCGCCGAAATCGCGCCGTCCACGGAATCGCTGTCCATTGCTTCAATCAACGCGTCCTGATCCAGACTTGCCTCTTTCGCGAAGTCCTTGATCAATCGGTTCGAAACCGGACCGTTGTAAGCGATAAGGAAATCGTGCGCCGCCTTGTATGCGCCGCCGCCGCCGACCTGCAAAGCGGCGATCGCCAGCCTTGCAGATCGTTCGGATTCCGGGCCAAGGATCGGAAATTCCTTTACGACATAACGAATGTTGCCATCTGATTCGATCAGAGTTTCAACATCGTCGTACGCTCGTCGACAATAACCGCAACGATAGTCGATGAACTCTACGAATTCGACGTCGCCTTCGGGGTTTCCGCCCACCCATGAATGATCGTCTGAAAATATTTCGTCGGAGTGCTTTTCGACAAGCTGGCCGTCGGATATATTCTCTTCCTGCGCGGACAGCGCCTGAAGCTCCATGAGAATTTCCAAAATCAGTTCCGGATTTTCAACGAGATAATCCCGGATTTCTTGCCGCAACGCAGTTCGCTCTTCATCCGACAGCGCATTCAAGTCGCTTGCGCCAGCCCATCCCGAAGCGAAGATGGAACCGGCCATAAGGACAGCCGCAAGCAGATGGCGCGATCCCGAGCGGCCTCTGTTCCTGAACAGGGTTGCCAGCAGTTTCAGGTCAGACATTGCTGTTCTTTTTCATAGCTAGCTGTTCACTTGACTCGGGGCAAATCGCGAACAGGCGGCATTTCGGCGCAATGCGCTTGCCTCCGGCAAGCTGCGCACGTCATTTGCTCCACCAGCCGGTCCTCGCTGTTGCGCCATTTCCCTCGCTGGCCGGTTGGGTGCCTTTGATTTCCTGATGCGCGTTGTCCAATGACAATTCCGGCCCTGCTCTGGATCGACCGGCGTCTTCGGAGCCGTTGCCGGCTTCCGGTTCGAGCGGAGCCATGCTCGCGTTCGCGGAGCGCGCTTCCGACCCGGAAGGTGCGCCGGCATGATCCGGAAGATCGGCAGGCAGGGCGCCGGTCGCGATTACGTCTTCGCCGTTTGATGCGGAATATTCCGGCGGCTTCGCACCCGAATTTGCGGATGCGGGCGCCGGGCCTTCGGATTGCGACGCGGCGCTCCGCGGAGCGCTGTCGGCTTTCTTCTCGACGACCGGCTCGCTTTCATCCTGACTTCGCTGGTTGTCCGCTTCGCTCCGATCAACAGCTTCTGCCTCGCCGCTTTGCTCAATGCGCTCCGATGATGCGTCGTTGGCAGACGGAGCACGATCCGCCTTGCTTTGACGTCCTGACCCGCGGGACTTTTTCCTGGATCGGGTCTTAGCGGTCGCGCCGTCTGCGTCTGCAGCTTTGTCTTCGCCGCTCGGCTTCGGCTCTGCCTCCTCTTCGGACGGCGGCTTTGCTTGGCGCGATACGGATTCGTTGTCAGCGGCGTTCGCCCCGCGCGAGCGTTTGCGCCCGCCCCGGCGCCTGCGTTTGCGAGTCCCCGCTTTCTGCGACTCGAGGTGCTCGGAATTGTCGTTTTCCGGTTCGGATTGAAGCGACGATTCCATCGAAACGATCATTTCCGAAGCTTGCGTTTCGGCTTCATGCTCGTTCTTTGCGCGCTCGACGGAAAAATCCGTGCCGGTGTTTCCCGGGATTGCATAGATCTTTATCGGGATATTGTACGCCGCTTCCATATGGTCGAGCGTCGACCGTTTCCGGTTTATTATGTAGTTGGCGATTCTGACCGGAACCTTCGCAAGGATTTCGCCGCCTTTGCGGTTTGCGCATTTTGCTTCGATGCTCCTGAGCACGGCCAGCGCAAGCGACTCGTCGGATCTGACGATCCCGCTTCCGCCGCATTCCGAGCAGACGGTCGACGTCATTTCAGTGATCCCGGGGCGCAGCCGCTGCCTGCTCATTTCCAGCAAGCCGAAGTTTGAAATGCGGCCGACCTGAACTCGCGCCCGGTCCAGCTTGGTTTTTTCCTTGAGCCGCTTTTCCACGACGGCATTGTGCTGGCGGGTCTCCATGTCGATGAAATCGATCACGATCAGCCCCGCGAGGTCTCGAAGCCGAAGCTGCCTCGCAATTTCCTCGGCTGCCTCCAAATTCGTTTGCAGGGCCGTCTGCTCAAGCGAGCCGTGGCTTGTCGCCCGTCCCGAATTCACATCTATCGAGATGAGCGCTTCGGTGGGATTGATGACGATATACCCGCCCGAGTTCAATTGGGCGACCGACGAGTAAAGGCTGGCAAGGAACGTCTCAACTTCATACCGGGCGAAAAGCGGAGTCGATTCGCTGTATTGCTGCACTTTCTTCGCGTGCGAAGGCATGATCAGTTTCATGAAGTCCTTCGCGATCCGATACCCCTTGGCGCCTTGCACGACGATCTTGTCGATATCTTTCGAGTACAAGTCTCTGACCGAACGCTGAATCAGCCCGCCTTCCTCGAATATCGGCTTCGGAGCAATCGACTTCAGCGTCAACTGGCGAACCTGCTCCCACTGCCGCAGCAGGAAGTCGTAGTCGCGTTTGATTTCCTGCTTCGTTCGCTTCGCGCCGGCGGTTCTGATGATCAGCCCGGAACCGGAGGGCAGATTGAATCCCGTAGCGATGTCTTCCAACCTTTTTCGATCCGCGGCATTCGTGATCTTTCTGCTGATGCCGCCGCCTCGCGGCGTGTTCGGCATCAAAACGCAGTACCGGCCCGCGAGGCTGATATAGGTCGTGAGCGCCGCGCCCTTGCTGCCCCGTTCGTCCTTGACGGCTTGGACGAGCAGGATCTGCCGGGGTCGAATGACTTCCTGGATTCGAAACTTCCTTTGGTTCTTCTGCCGTTCGCCGTCCTGTTTCTTGGAGGTCTTCGCGGCGTTCGCGGCGGTTTCAGCGATGTTGGATGATTCGCTGTCGTCCCCGGCACCGTTTTCGGGCGCTGGTTTCTCTTCTGCTGTCAATTCCTGGCTTGCATCGCCTTTCGCGTTCCTGTCCCCGGCCGTCCCGGAGTCTTCCTTGGCGCCGCGGCTTTGCCCCGGCACGATGACCTCCATTCCTATAATCGAGGCGTTGCGGCCCCCGCTTTCATCCGCTTCGGAATTCGCTTCCGGCGGCGCCTCGAGATCTGTTTCGTCGGACGTCGGATTGCCGTCAGGCGGGGCGTCCGCGTCGGCCTGGAATTCCGCTTCCACCTTGTCCTGCTCCCGCAATGCGACGGGAAGGCGATAGTAGTCCGGATGAATTTCCGAGAACGCAAGGAACCCGTGTCTGTTGCCGCCGTATTCAACGAACACGGCTTGCAGAGCAGGTTCGACTCTGGCGACTTTCGCCAGATAAATGTTTCCGACTATTTGTTTCTTATTGCTTGTTTCAAAGTCGAACATCTCGACTTTGCCACCGTCCAGAACCACGACGCGCGTTTCTTCTTCGTGAACGGCATCGATAAGCAGATTTCGTGCCATTTCAGCCTTTCTAATCGATGCCAAGAGCCCGCATGGGGTGCGGTAGCACTCGGCATTCCATTGTTTGGTGTCCAGAAGAGATCACCCCGGAGATCTGCAGGCGAAAAGGAATTGCTCAACTCCTGCATCGGTGTAACGAGGTGTCTGCTCTTCATATCTGTCCTTTGGTTCCCGAAGGAACCGCTAAACGCTCGCCCGCAAGCTAGGCGCAAGTTGAAATTCCTCACATCAACGTTGCGTTCGCTGGGCGGCCAGTATTTTCAAACGGTTCATTCCGCTCGACCTTAGCCCGACGATCACTATCTTATCGGGTGCGCCATGCACCTGTCGTCGGCTAAATTGCAAGACTAACACAGGTCGGCCCGCCGACTCAAGAAATAAGTTTCGAATTTACAAAATCGACGGTCTCGAATGATTTCAACTACACGATATATTGAGCAAGGTTGATTCTTTGCCTGCAATTTTCGATTTGAATTTCACTGTGCCGGCAGGCGTGGAAGTGCGTCGAGCGTTCTGGATGTAGTGTTCAATTGCGCCGACTTGGTCGAACAAGGATCCATTTTGGGGTGCGACGACGATCAGTGGGACCATTCGCTCAACATGAACGTCAAGGCGATGTGCCGAATGGCGAAGGCAATCTTGCCGTCAATGATCGAAAACGGCGGAGGCTCAATCATCAACATGTCTTGGACCGCCTTGAGCATCATCGGCGTGATTAAGTCGGTCGCAGCGGATTTCGTGAAGCAGGGCATTCGCTGCAACGCCATTTGCCCGGCAACTTCGAGCGGGCTGAGGTCGAGATGCGGCAGGCGGACGGCTCCGCCCCTGAACGCCCGGAGCGCGGCAGGAATTTTTCGGCGACCGTGATCGTCCATGATGTCGATATCGCGGCGTGCAAACGTCGCGGCCGAATCGGGCCTCGAACAGTCGCAAAAATGCTGAACCCAAACACCGTGCTCCTTGATTTCGGAGCGAGCCAAGTCGTAAGTTAGTATTGGCATGGCATTTTTCGAATCAAAGTTCCGGCAGTTCACGCGCAAGAAAGGCGAAAGAACAGGCGTCCCGAGGCCGACGTCCGGTCTGGTGCTTTTCGCAGGCTGGGCGTTCAGCAATGCTTGCCACGCGTTTCTCGCCTTGCTTGCGATTTTTGTCGCCGTCGTCTGGACATTCGGCATAGACCTGCCGAACTATGCCCAGCTGGCGCGTTACGAGCCGCCGATAATCAGCCGAGTGTTTTCGGCTGAAGGCGAGTTGATTGACGAATTTGCGAAAGAGAGGCGGCTTTTCAGTCCGATTGAGGAAATCCCGCCTCTCGTCAAAAACGCCGTCATTTCGGCGGAAGACAAGAATTTCTATACTCACAAAGGATACGACGCGATCGGAATGGCGAAGGCGGCGGTGGACGCTGCGAGAGGCGGCAAGCTGAGAGGCGCGTCGACGATAACGCAGCAGGTCATGAAGAATTTTCTCCTGAGCGGCGAACGATCATTCGACAGGAAGATAAAGGAAATCATCCTCGCAGCCAGGCTTGAAAGCACGCTGTCCAAGGACCAAATCCTTGAACTCTATCTGAACGAGATTTTTCTCGGCCAGAACTCCTACGGCGTGACCGCCGCCGCGCAGACCTATTTCAACAAGACTTTGGAGGAATTGACTCCGGGCGAGGCCGCTTATCTGGCGGCATTGCCGAAGGCTCCGTCGAATTACCATCCGGTCCGAGAAGTCTCGCGGGCGCTCGGCCGCCGCAATTTCGTGCTTCGGGAAATGGAGGAGAACGGCTACATCAGCGAAGCGGTCAGGCAGGCCGAGTCCGATTCGGAACTCAAAACCGTTCTGAACGGAGACTACGAGTCGTTCCGATCATCCATGCCGCCGCGCGGCTATTTCACGGACGAGATCCGGAGGCAATTGGCCGGAAGCTTCGGTGAAGACGCGTTTTTCAGCGGAGGTCTGAATATCCGCGCGACGGTCGACCGCGAACTGCAGGATCTGGCTGCCGCCGCGCTCCGAAGAGGCCTTGAAGAATACGACCGCAACAAAGGGCTTTGGCGCGGCACCGGCTTGAAACTTGCGCAAGAGCATCTCGAGGACGAAGCCGCTTGGCGGAAGGAACTTTCGAAAACAAGATTGCCTCGCGATATCCGCGGCTGGCATTCCGCCGTCGTGCTGGAGTTGCGCGGCGGAGATGCAATCATAGGAATTGAAGGCCGGGAGTTCGATGAAACGAGCGTGGTCCGCGCCGAGGACGTCGCTTGGGCGAGGAGGCGCGAAACTGAAGACGGGCGCACGGTTTCCGTCGACGGATCCGTGGGCGGACTTGTCGGAGTCGGCGATGTCGTGCATGTAGTGCCGCTGAGCGGAAACGAAGGAGAGATCGTCAGCTGGTCTTTGCGCCAAGTGCCCGAAGTGCAGGGCGCTTTCATGGCCATGGACCCGAACACCGGGCGGGTGCTGGCCATGCAGGGTGGCTTCACGTACCAAGGCTCCGTCTTCAACCGGACGACGCAAGCGACGCGGCAACCAGGGTCGGCCTTCAAGCCATTCGTCTACGCGGCGGCTCTGGATTCCGGCTATACCCCCGCGACGATTCTCATAGATGCTCCCATCGAAATCGAAACCGTCGCAGGGATTTGGCGCCCATCCAACTCCAACGACACCTTTTACGGCCCTGTGCCTCTGAGGACCGGCATCGAATACTCGCGAAATCTCATGACAATACGTCTCGCGAAGGATGTCGGCATGGAAAACGTCGCGGCCTACGCCGAAAACTTCGGGATTTATGACGACATGGCGGATTACTTGGCGAATTCGCTGGGATCCCAGGAAACAACTTTGTACGACATGGTGGCCGGGTACGCCATGTTCGCGAACGGCGGAGAGCGGGTTGAGCCGACATTGGTCGATCGCGTTCAAGACCGATGGGGCAGGACCATCTATCGCCATGACAAGCGCCATTGCGTAGATTGCAACAATCAGTTCCTTGAGCCGAATTCAGCGCCCGAGATTCAATCCGACCGCGTTCGGGTGATCGATGCGGTGACAGCTTACCAAATAACCTTCATGATGGAGGGCGTTGTCGAACGCGGCACCGCGCGCCACGTTGTCGATCTGGACGCTCCTGTCGCCGGAAAAACGGGAACCACGAACGAATCCAGAGATGCTTGGTTCATCGGATACACCCCGAATATCGTCGCAGGCTGCTACATCGGCTACGACCTGCCGAGATCGCTTGGAAAGCGGGCATACGGAGGCACGCTTTGCGGACCGATATTCAATGATTTCATGGAGCGGGCGATCGAGCGCTACGGTTCCGAAAGCTTCAAAGTGCCGGACAACGGCGTGTTTGTGAATATCGACAAGGAAACCGGCGAGCGGATCGCCAACGATCCCGACGGAACAAGGTCGATAAAGGAGTTTTTCCGGGTCGGAACCGAACCTGTAAAAGGCGAGTACAGAATTGTGGACGGCGGATACGCCATGGGATCGGATCTTTTTGCGAGCGATGATGAAGCAGTGGGCGTGTCGACGAGCCTGCAGAACGAAGCAACGCAGGATGGTCTCGGGTCGCCGCAAGACTTGTTGGAGAATCCGGAACGAAGTTCGTTCGGATCGCTTTCGTCCGGGGGGCTTTACTGAACCCTGCAGCTCTCCGAGCGCCCCGTCATAAGCATGGATGTTCGCTTGCATTTTCCAGGCTCATGGACACCGAGCCTGCAATTTGGTAAGCTGAATTCGATTGGAACGCATGCGCTTCGCGTCGGAATTGCAGCGTGGAGATCCGAAGGAGACAAAAAATGCGTTCCGAGGCGCAAACCATGATCGATGCGATTCGAAAGTCGCTTGCTCTGCTCAGCCGACGAATGGACAGAGACACCGCCGACGGGCGTCTTTCCGAGTTGGACGGTTTGCTGGAAGATCCTGACCTTTGGGATGACCCCAAGCATGCGCAAGATTTGATGAAAGGGAGGCAGGAGCTCAACGAATCCATCGAATCTTACGACTCCATAGTGCGCGAGCTTGAAGATGCCGTCGAGCTGATCGATATGGCTATCGAGGAAAACGAATCCGAAGTCGTCGCGGAAGCTGAAGCAGTTTTGAGTCAGCTGCAGGAAAGAACGTCTCGCATGGAATTGGAGGCGCTTCTGGACGGCGAGGCGGACGAAAATGACGCGTTCGTAGAAATCAACGCCGGAGCCGGCGGCACGGAATCTTGCGATTGGGCCTCGATGCTGTCGCGCATGTACGAGAGGTGGGCGCAAAGACGGGGCTTCAAAGTTGAGACAATTTCCCAGAATCGGGACGGCGAAGCAGGGCTCAAGTCGATCTCCTACCGATTTTCAGGCCATAATGTGTACGGTTGGCTCAAAACGGAAGCGGGCGTGCACCGCCTCGTGCGAATATCTCCGTTCGACAGCTCAGCGCGGCGCCATACCTCCTTCAGCTCAGTCTCGGTGTATCCGGTCGTCGACGAGAACATTGAAATTGAAATCAACCCGGCTGAGTTGCGGGTCGACACTTTCCGTGCCTCCGGCGCGGGCGGGCAGCATGTGAACAAGACGGATTCCGCTGTCCGAATGACCCATCTTCCGACAGGGATCGTCGTGACGTCCTCGGAAAAATCGCAGCATCAGAACCGCACGATTTGCATGAATGCTTTGAAATCAAAGCTTTACGAGCTGGAACTGAGAAAACGTTCTGAAAAGGTGCAGGAAATGCATAGCCAGAAGGGGAGCGCCGGATGGGGCAATCAGATTCGTTCGTACGTCCTTCAACCCTATCAGCAGGTCAAGGATTTGAGGACGAACGTGGAATCGACAAATCCTCAGCAGGTTTTGGACGGCGATCTTGACGATTTCATGGCGGCCGTTCTAGCGCAGGACGCTGTCGGCAAGCCCCGCGCCGATCTCGCGCAACTGCAGCCGGTCCGTACTGCGGCGTCCCAGGACTGAACTTGATTCTGCTTTCAAAAATCGGCTGATGCCGAGGGCTGTCGTCGCGGAAACCGGAGCATTTCACGATTCACAGGCGATCTTCCGACCAAGACGCGGCGACCCGCCAACAAACCAACTGATTGCCCGATGAGTGGGCAAACTAAACTATGAACCCGGTGCATGCCGGTGCGCTCGGTTTCGCATCCAAATCGGGAAGTATGCTACTTCGAGCATGCATTCATTCGGCTTTCTTAGGCGCCGGTCCCGCACTGCCTTGACCTTGGCCCTGACCGATCGGATTTTCCTGCCGTTTCACTTGACCTTCAAAGTGGGCGCCGGATTCGATTGATATCGTCTCGTGAATGATATTTCCCTCAACCCGCGAGGTTGAATTGAGCCTGACGCGAAGTCCGCGGACTTCGCCGATGACGCGCCCGTCCACCACAACCTCTTCCCCGACCATATGGCCGTTTACGGTCGCGTTTTCGCCGATGGTCAAGAGTCTGGCTCTGATATCGCCTTCGATTTTGCCCTCTACCTTGACGTCGTTCGACGACAGCAGATTCCCTTTGACAAGGAGGTCCGCCGACAGGATCGACGGGTTGGAAACCGGTTTTTTGGGCGCCGGCGCCGCCGGTGCGGCTGGTTGTTCCGTTCGCACCGGAGCGGTCTGCTTGATTTCCGGCGCCTGCTTGGCGCCGGGCTCGTTGATCTTACTCTTGCTGGTAAACATTTGCCTCCGCCTCGATGAACTTCATTGGATTAACCATATTGCCGTCTACAACGATCTCGTAGTGGAGATGCGGGCCGGTTGAAACCCCCGATGATCCCATAGCACCAATTTGCTGATTGCGCGATACCGATTGCCCTTTCCGGACGTAAATTTTTTCAAGGTGCGCGTAGGTGCTCGAAATTCCGCCCAAGTGCTGTACCCTAATCACCAATCCGTAGTTTCCGCTTCGCCCGGCGAATGTGACGATTCCGTCTCCAGTCGCTAGGATCGGCGTTCCCGGCGGGGCAGCCAAGTCAATGCCGTTGTGCATCTGGAACTTCCCTGTAACCGGGTGGGCACGCATCCCGAACCCTGATGTGAAGTTGTGCCGCGCCGGTACGGGATGTCCGAACGGCGTTCCGCGGTAATAGACCCTGTAGATGTGGAGCTGGTTCGCGAGGTCGATCAATGAATCAACACCGGCGCCGCTCGGGAAAATTCCGTTCGTGTCAAGGTCGGCGGGCAATGGCTCGGACGGTCCGCCTTGGCCGCGATAAGCTTCTTTCGTAGCTTCCTCCAAATCGTCGACCGACACGCCGGCGGATTGGAATACTTGCTCCAAGTCCGACGAAACCGCGACTACGACGTCCAGAATTTCCGACACGATTTGTTCCGATTGCCTTTGCCTCAGATCCGCGCTCTCCTTCAGCTGCGAATTCTCCTCGGCCAAGTCCTTTATCTCGCTTCTTGCAGCCTCAAGACTTTCCACAGTTCCGTCGACCGCGTCGAACAGCGCTTCCATGCGCCGCGCAGCAATTGAGTCTGATGGCAATTCTCGGTTCGAAGGTTCATCCGCAGGTATCGAATAGTCGCCCACAAATGCGGAACGGCTGGATGCGGCCGCATCGCGCGCGGCGGTGACCCGTTCGTATTCGATGATATGCTTCCGGAGTTCGGCCAGCTCGACAGATTGGTCGAACGCGAAATCAAACAGCGTTTCGCCCCAGTCCCGATATCTGGCGTTCGACTGAAGCAGTTTTTCCGATTCCGATTCCAACTGAATGACCCGCTCGGCGAGATCCGTTTGGAATTGCCTGTCGGCATTGTCGGCCGCAGGCCAGGCGATGCTGACGACCGCAATCGAGGTCGCCGCCACGAGCCACGCGACAAGAATTGCTGAGGCCGATAGAATCAAGGCTTGCGATCTGGCTCCCAATCGAACAATGCGAGTTCGATCCCCGGACGAGATTGTCAGCATCTGTTCCCGCAGGGCGGAGCGCAACTTATCGTCGGCGACTGCAGGCCGCATGTCGTTCCGCGTTCGCTCATCCGGTAAGGACGGCTGATTGTGATCTAAATTGAATGCCCGCATGAATTGGCCTCTTTATGGACCTTGAAACTCGCACTATACTCACGCGGATGCAGGATTCAACTGGAATTGAAGTTCATGAACTCGATTCTACGAAAATTCAGTTGCACAATCGTGCGTTTCAAGCTTGCACGATGAGATATCGGAGACGATGCGCGCCGCATTCGGTCGCTTGGGCGATCATTCTTCAACCAAAAGCTTGTTTGCTCGAATCGGGGCATGGCGTTGAGTGGAAAACCGGACAATTTGGATTCTAACGCCTCAGTCCCGCCTTTGCGTTTCTTATTTCAGGACACTGCGCGGCGGAATCAGGACGCTGACAACGACGGTTTGGCATTCGCATGAGCGACAGGCCCAGACTGCGCGGGATAGGTAGGCTGCTTGGGCATTCATTGCTTGGCCTTACGGCGTTTTCTGTCGCGGCGATCGTTTTGACGATTGGGCTATTGCTGACCGATACGGTCACGGCTCCCGCATGGGTCCAAGATGCGGCGAACGAGCGCATTAAGAACGCAATGGGAAATTCCGATGTTTCGATAGGGAAAATTACCCTTGCATTCGAACCGTTCAAATTCAGCTTGGTCCTTCATATCCATGACATTTCGATGACGGATCCGAAAGGCGCGCCATTGGCGGATTTGAAAGATATTCGCGTCAACGCCGATATGATTGGGCTGCTGGAAGGGAATGTCGAGATCAAGGAAATTGCCGTGAATCAGATCGACATCTGGTTGCCTTTCGAAAGCGCCGCCGCTTTCGAATCGAGTTCGGAATCGGCTGCAGCGGGAGTTCCGTTTGTTCAGGGGCGAATGTTCGGAGATCCTGCTCGTGTTCTGGATTTGCTGAATCACGGCATGGGTAGCAAATTGAGAGCAATATCGGTTGCGCGGCTGGATCTCCGCTCCTTGGTCGCAGAACGGCGTGACTGGAGAATTCGCGACGGCCTGATCGCGTTTGATCGAAGCCGGAGTGCAATTTCCGCCCAAGCGGATTTCGAGGTCGGTCGAGGCGACGGCGATATGCTGCCTATTTCCGTTTCAGTCTCATCCGTTTCAGGTCCATCAGGTGCATCGATCAAGTTCGATTCGACTGAAGTTGACGCTCTCCAAATCGCCAGCCGTCTGTTCGGCCTAGATTCACCGATAACAGCCGCACTTCCTGCGGCCGGCGCGCTGGAGATCGATTTCAATCCGCAAGGCGAAATGACGCGGGCGAGCGCTTCAATAAGGATTGACGCGGTATCGATCAATTTGCAGGACGAGCGCGGTCCGCTTGAGATTCGATACGCGGTCGGGCGGATCGAATTCGACCCCGAATCCGATCGTTTCGAGATTGCGTCGCTCGAGGTTGATTCGAATGCAGCTTTGATCAATGCCAAGGGCAATGCGTATCTGAACAGCGGAGGACGACCGGCCGAACGTGCAATCGAAGGAAGTCTCAACTTTGAAGATGCCGTAGTCGATCCCACAGGCGCATTTGAAGCGCCCCTTCGCAATCTGGCGGGAGTTCTGGATTTCAGGCTCGGCATCTTTCCGTTGAATGTGGAGGTCATGAGGCTTTCGCTAAAGCGGGCCGAATCGACGCTGACGGCAAAGATAAGCCTCTCCTCGACCGAGAGCGGTTGGAGCGTTCGGTCCGACTTCCATGCGGACAAACTGCCAAAATCGGATCTAATCGCGATGTGGCCGGTTCTGCTTGTTCCGAACACCAGAGAGTGGATGCGCAGAAATTTTCTGGAAGGGGAAGTCTACGATGTCAACGGAGCCCTGCGGATCGATCCCGGTTCTCGCCCCAGTCTGCTGGTGACTTACAAGTTCACCGACATGCGTTTGCATTTTCTTGGCGAGCTCCCTCCTGTCGAAGACGGCGCGGGATACGGCGTGATCACGCTCGACGACGCGTTCGTCAGTCTTGGAAAGGGGATGATCGCATTTCCGGATTCGGAGTCTGTCAACCTGTCGGGCTCCAGCCTGACGATCCCGGATTCGAATGACCCGCGCGTTCCTGCCCGGGTCGGGCTTAAGGTGTCCGGACCGATTATTCCGATTTTATCTGTTTTGAACCGGCGGCCGCTGAAGCTGCTCGAAAAGAGTGGAATTCGCAGCGATTTCGCAACCGGATTCGCGAGCGGAGACGCGGAATTGAGATTTCCTCTGCTGAAGGACGTCGCGCTTGATGACGTGGAAGTTGCGGTTTCAAGCACTTTGGAAAACGTCGTCGCAGCGGACTTGTTCGGAGGCAAGGCCTTTCGCGCGGAGCGGCTCGAAATCAGCGCTGACAGCGCCGAATTGTCCGTTTCCGGCAGCGGGCGCTTGGGGAATCTTCCGATCTCGGGCGCATGGACCAAGCGGTATGCAGGCGATAGCGGCGGGGAAAGCGAACTCAAGGGCAGCATGGAGCTTTCCACTGCTTTTCTTGAAGAATTTGGCATCCGGCTCCCGGGCGATTCGATTTCTGGAGTCGGGACAGCCAGTTTCGAAATGAAGTTGGATTTGGATTCGGAGCCGACATTCACGGTCATGTCCGATTTGCGCGGCCTAAGTTCTGAATTGCCGGCCCTCAACTGGAGCAAGCTTCGGGACGCCGAAGGAGCATTGGTCATGGAGGGCGTATTGTCGGAACCGATGGCCCTCGACAGGGTCGCGCTTTCAGCAAACGGCCTTAGTGCAGCCGGCACGGCGCGAATGAGCACGGGCGGAGGGCTTGAGCAAGCAAAGTTCGAATATTTTCGCATTGACGACTGGCTGGACATTTCCTTGGAATTGCGAGGCGCGGAGTCGCTGGCCATTACCGGCGGCTTTCTCGACACAAGCCTTGTAGAACCCGCAAATAATGATCCCGAAGATGATGCTGACGTCGTCGAAGTCGACAGAGCGCCTGTAAGCGTCAAACTTGATCGGGTGAAAATATCGGATTCAATCGAATTGTCCGATTTCAATGGAGAGCTGAGTTTCGGCGACGGCGTCGAAGGCCGCTATGCCGCCTCGGTCAATGGGCGCGCGAAATTCATAGGAACGATAGCGCCTTACGAAGGCGGATCCGCAATCAACATTCAATCCGAAAATGCCGGAGATGCGCTGCGCGCAACCGGAATCATACAAAACCTGCACGGCGGATCGCTTAGGATGAGGCTTCTGCCGCTGGGCGAAAATGGCGAGTACCGAGGGCGCATCGTAATCGATGAATCAAGAATCAAGGACATGCCTGCGCTTGGCGAATTGCTCAATTACGTCAGCATCGTAGGAATACTCGATCAGTTTGCTGGCGAAGGGATTCATTTTTCTGAAGTCACGGCGGATTTCGAAATCGGAGAAGAAGGGATAGAGGTCACGCAAGGAATTGCGATCGGATCGTCCATCAGCATCACGATGGTCGGCAACTACGATTTGGCGAGCGAACGTGTGAACATGGAGGGCATGGTCACGCCGTTTTTTGCACTGAACCAGCTTGTAGGCGCGATCACGCCGCTTCCGGAGCTGTTCGGAATCAAGAAGGGCGAAGGTTTCGGCGGAATCTATTTCGCCATAAGCGGACCTGCGGCGAGTCCGGAATTTCAGATTGATCCGAGCTCCGTTCTGACTCCCGGTGTGTTGAACAGAATATTCAGGCAATAGAGGCAGCAGGTCGCCGCATGGATCTGTCCGAATTCGAGTTCGAACTTCCCGAAGAGCTCATTGCGCTTCGGCCGGCAGCTCCGCGCACGGCCTCAAGGCTTCTGGTTTCCGACGGGCTGACTTTTAGAGACCGGAGCGTGCTCAATCTTCCAAATCTCCTCCGAAGCGGAGATCGACTCGTCATGAATAATTCCAAAGTCATTCCGGCGCAGTTGTCCGGTACAAGAATCCGGACCGCGCCGGGCGGGCGCGATTCTTACAAATTAAGCGTGTCGCTGATTCTCGTCCGTGAAGTAGAAAAAGCCAGGTGGATCGCGCTCGCGAAGCCCGCGAAGCGCTTGATGCTCGGCGATTCGCTCCGCTTCGGAAACGGGCTGACCGCAATTGTCGAAGCTCGGGAAGGCCCCGAGTGCACAATCGCATTCGAACTTCGCGGGGCCGATCTTGTCGATGCGCTGGAAATTGCGGGGTCAATCCCGCTTCCTGCTTATATTTCTCGGCGGCGTTCGCCGGACGAACGCGACAGGGCTGATTACCAAACGGTATTCGCTTCGCGACCCGGAGCAGTCGCCGCGCCGACCGCTGCGTTGCACTTCGATGATGGTTTGCTGGCGAGTCTCCGTGGCAAGGGTATCGGCATTACCTTTCTGACGCTGCATGTCGGTCCCGGCACCTTTTTGCCGGTGAGATCAAAGAATATCGAAGATCACGCGCCGCAAGCCGAGTGGGGCGAGATTTCAGAGGAAGCGGCGGCCGAGATCAATTCGACCAGAAAGCGCGGCGGCCGCGTCATTCCGGTCGGAACGACGTCCTTGAGGTTGCTCGAGACCGCGTCCGCGTCCGATGGCGAAGTGCGTCCGTGGCGGGGCTTGACCGATTTATTCATTCGTCCCGGATACCGGTTCAATGTGGTCGACGGCTTGATGACCAACTTCCACTTGCCGGGGTCGAGCCTCATCATACTGGTGTCGGCGCTGGGAGGTGTTGCGCGAATCAAGGAATTGTACGCGCATGCGATCAGGAGACGATACAGGTTCTACTCTTACGGCGACAGCTCCCTTTTGCTGAATTGCGCGGAAATCGGCAACTGAACGTCGAATTTCGCCTTCCACGGAAAATTCGCGGTGCAATATGGCTCAGTTCGACTGGGATGTTGGCCATGCTTCAGGTCGTAAAACTAAACTGGGCGCTCCTTATCGGAATACTCCTTCTTATGCTCGGAAACGGCGTCCAAGCGACGCTGCTCGGGGTTCGCGGCGAACTGGAAGGATATTCGACCTTCACAATGTCGATCGTCATGTCCGGTTACTTCATAGGGTTTCTTGGCGGATCAAAGCTGGCCCCGCAAATGATCAAGAGGGTCGGGCATGTCAGAGTTTTTGCCGCGCTCGCATCGCTCATTTCCGCCGTCATGATTCTGTACGCGGCGTTTCCGTCGGCAATTTTTTGGACCGTGCTTCGCATCATCATCGGCTTCTGCTTCTCGGGCGTTTACGTGGTCGCCGAGAGCTGGCTGAACGACAATTCCACGAACCAGACGCGCGGGCAGGTGCTTTCCGTCTACGTGATCGTCCAATTGCTAGGCATCGTCAGCGCCCAAGGATTGTTGAATTTCGGCGATCCGGGCGGATATTTCCTTTTTGTCATTTCGTCGGTTCTTGTTTCGATCGCGTTCGCTCCGATCCTCCTGTCGGTCTCGCCCGCGCCGTTGTTCGAGACGGCGAAGCCGATGTCCGTGCGGGATCTCGTGCGGGCATCGCCGCTCGGAGCGACGGGCGCATTCTGCCTCGGTGCGCTTTTTGCCGGTCTCTGGGGCATGAGTTCGGTTTTCGGGACGCAAGTCGGCTTGTCCGTTCGGGAAATCTCGATTTTCGTTGCGGCCATCTACGTCGGCGGAATGATCTTCCAGTATCCCGTCGGCTGGTTTTCGGACCGCTTCGACCGCAGGAAGATCATTTTGGTCATGGCCGCGATTTCTGCCATTGCCGCTTTGATCGCAGTCATGACGTTCGGGATGTTCGCCGCGCTGATCTCAGCGGCGTTAGTTATCGGCGGTGTAGTCAATCCAATGTACACCTTGGTTATCGCCTATTCGAACGACATGCTTGAGCCTGAAGACATGCCTGCGGCGGCGGGTGCTCTGATCTTCCTGAACGGGCTCGGGGCAGCCGGGGGGCCGCTTGTGGTCGGCTGGATTATGACCCTTGTCGGACCTGTCGGATTTTTCGTGTACATCGCGGCGGTCATGGCCTTTCTCGCTTTCTTCACGCTCTTCAGGATGGCAATGCGCCCGGCGGATTCCGATCAGACGACGGGCGCGTACACGCCGGTCGGCCCGACAATAACGCCGGTTGCGATGGATATGGTCCAGGAAATCGCAATCGAGACCCAGCAGGACGAAGCCTCCGACGATCAGGCGCAATCCGAATCTTGACTGAAAGCACTGCGAAACCGGGGTTCGGCGAGAGTCGAATTCAACCGCTCGCCCGTCGCGAACGGCCTCGGAACCCGGGGCGAACTGAAACGCGTCGGCGAAAATGCCGAAATCACCAAATTATTCGGCGAACGCACCTACATGTGACAGTTCGGACAAGAAACATTTTGTCGCGCGTTACCGTATTGCCGAATTCAATCAAACAACATATCTAGCGGCTTGTAATCGCTGAACTCCGAAATAATCCAAGAGCGTCGACGGAATCCGAGCGCTCCGAAGATCGGCACGCAATTGGAATGCGCGATTCGCTGGGAGAAGCGGGAAGCGCGGTTACGGGGAAATCGATGGACAATGAATTCAGAACAAACTTTGTCAGGGAACCCGTAAACCCCCGCAACCATTCAGCGCTTGTATTGAACGCTGACTTTCGGCCGCTTTCCTATTTTCCGCTTTCGCTTTGGAATTGGCAGGATTCTGTCAAGGCCGCTTACTTGGATCGGGTGGACGTTCTTTCCGAGTACGACGAAGTCGTGCGTTCGCCTTCCACCGCGATCAAGGTGCCGTCGGTCGTGGTGCTGAGGGAGTACATCAAGCCCTGCAAATCGGCTGCGTTCACGCGGTTCAATCTGTTTCTGCGCGACGAATTCGCTTGCCAGTACTGCGGCAGCGCCAGCGAACTGACTTTCGACCATGTGATTCCGCGTTCACGTGGCGGTAAGACCACGTGGGAAAATGTCGTCGCTGCATGCGAGCGGTGCAATTTGGCGAAAGGAGCGCGGCTGCTCAGCGAATGCGCTTTGACTTTGAGAAAGCGGCCAGTCGAACCAAAGCCGGAAATACTCTTGAATAAAGGCCGAAAGTTCCCGCCGAATTATCTTCACGAGAGCTGGCTGGATTTCCTTTACTGGGATGCCGAACTGGAGGAATAGGCGGCGTCGGCTTTCGCGGGCGCGGCATTGATTCGCGCACGGGCTGCGGCGCACGCGCTGCAGCCCGTGCGCTGTCAGCCGGATTGCATGAATCTTGCCGTAGCATAGCGGCCATGATTGGCGGCGGTGCGAGGTTGGAATTCCATGGCGGTTGACGGGACTTGGATCAAACCGCCCGCAATCCGTGCGGATTGCGCATGGTGCCGGTCAATTTCAACGGCTTGCGGGCGATGCTTTCCAGTTGCCCAAGACATCGAGGCCGAAGTTTTCGAGTTTCGGAAAGCGTGCATGTTCTCGTATTCAGCGTTTGCGATACTGAGCAGCCGCACCCAGCCGCGAGTGGCGGTGAAGAGAGACTATCCAGACTCCGACCAGGAGCAGCGAAAGGATTCCGTTCCAGGCGGCCATGGACAGGCCAAGAAAGCTCCAGACGACTTCGTCACATAGAACTGCGGGCTGTGCAGCGCTGAAGTCGAGCAAATCCGTTCCCGACCTCATCTCCAGCGGGGTCGCCGAACATGCTTCCAACCCTTTCCACCACTTGTACTCGACGCCTGCGTGGTAGAGGGCGGTCGCAGCGCTCGCCGTCGCCGCGAGCGCTCCCGCCCAGGCAAGCTTCGGAACTCCGAATATCAAGACCGCCGCGCCGACCGCGACCGCCGCCGCGTGAGGCCAACGCTGCCAAATGCAAAGCTGGCAAGGAGCCAATCCGCCCAGGTATTGGAATCCCAGCGCGGCGATAAGCAAGAGGGCGGAGCCGGCTGCGGCTGCGGTGACCAAATGACGTGAGTTCATAGCAGTTCGACAGCAAAATACGATCCGACGAGGAGAACGATTGCCAGCGTGAACAGGAGCCCGAGCCTTGCTTCGATGAGTTCTCTTACCGGCTCTCCGAATCGCCAGAGAAGCGCTGCGATTATGAAGAATCGAGCGCCGCGGGCAATGATGCTGGAAATCACGAATACCTGAAAGTTCAGGCCTGTCGCTCCGGAAAGGATGGTAATCACCTTGTAAGGAAATGGAGTTACGCCTGCGAAAAGCACCGCCCACGCTCCGTATTCGTTATAGCTTTCGGCGAACCGGGCGAAATGCCTTTCGTAGCCGAAGAACTCCAAAATCGGCGCCCCCAAAGCATCGTAAAGCTGAAGCCCGATTAGGTATCCCAGCATCCCGCCGGCTACGGAGCTCGCAAGACAGACCGCGGCGATAACGAACGCTCTGCTTGGAGTCGCAATGATCATGGGAATCATCAGCAAGTCGGGCGGAATCGGGAAAACCGAGCTCTCCAGGAAACTCACCAGCGCGAGAGCAAGCAATGCATGCCTGCTTCGCGCAAGTTTCATCGTCCAATCGTAGAGTCGCCTGATCAATTCGCGCGGCCAGCTAAATTGACATAGGGCGTTCGACAACGGATCCGGGTTCGCAACGCATGCGCCTAACCCGGGCTGCCGTCCGCCGAACGATTCGCGGCTGCCGAAACTGCCGACAAAGTGCGTCCTTTATCGGCGCCGTCCGCAAGGGATGCGAACGAGCCGCCAACGAAATCGAACGGGGCGTCGCCTCCGCCGTGCTTGTCGAGGAAGTCGGCAGCATGGTGCTTCGGAACATAACCCAGAGATTTCGCGCGGGAGTTGTCGAAATACGGGTAAAGGGCATCGGAAACCCCGTAGACGATTTCCGCGTGAATGCGGTCGTCCATGAGTCCGATCAACATGAGCTGAGCGAGGTCTTCCGGATGTACCCAGGTGGAAAGGGTTCGCCTGTCTTCAGGCGCAGGCAAAGTCGTTCCGATTCGAATAGCGAATGTCCTCAGTCCGAATTTGTCTGCATAGAGCATGCACAGGCTTTCGCCGAACACTTTGGACGCTCCGTACAATGAGTCCGGCCTGAAAACATCGGCAATTCCGAACGGGCGTTCCGACGGAAAGTATCCTGCAGCGTGATTCGACGAAGCAAACACGATGCGCTCGACGCCTTCCAATCGGGCGCATTCAAACAAGGAATGCGCACCTTCGAAGTTGCATTCCCGGATCGTGTTCCAATCCGCTTCGACCGGTTGGCCGCCGAGGTGAATCACGCCCTTGGAGCCTTTCAGCACAGTTCGGAGCTTTGTTCTATCTGTCAGGTCGCAGCGAATGCCGTTTTCCACCTCATGCCGATCAGTAAGGACGATTTCATCGAATATGTCTCGGAGGTAGGGAAGGACCATGTTCGCGACGGCCCCGGCCGCGCCGGTCATTGCGATGCGTCCGTTCGCAGTCAATTTTCCCTCGCTCGTAACGGAGTTGCGCGGCTTGGGGATACCGAAATTGGAATCGGCAGCGCGGGCCGCGAACATTAGCGTTCAATGCGTCGCGTATAATGATGCCGCCTGGATTTCAATTGGACGGCGAGGCAATTCGGCGGAGCGCCTACGCATGACTGAATTTGGGCAAGCCGTTCCCTCGGTTTGCAATGCTTTGGCAGTTTCGGATTGCAGATTTCGATCATGAATTGCATAGCTGGCGCCAATGAACACGCCGGCACATTTGATCATCGGGGCAGCCGTGTTTGCCCGGCCGGGCGACAAGGCTGCCAGCTCGGCCGCTTTGGCCGGGGCGATCATTCCCGATCTTTCCTTATACGTCATGGCTGCGAACGAATTGCTCATCCGAAACACCGACCCGGGGATCGTATTCGGACAAATGTATTTCTCTGACGAATGGCAGAGGATATTCGCCATTGACAACTCGGTGTTTCTCTGGACTGCCGTCCTCGTCATGGGCTTGGCACTGCAAGGGAATCGGGCTGCAGACTTGGGAAACGCGGCGATGTCCCCCGCGTCCCGGATGAAATCGTTTCCAGTCCGGGCGAACTGGATTGCAGTGCTCGGCGGGGCGGCGCTCCTTCATTTGGCCTTGGATTTCCCGTTCCATCATGACGACGGTCGCGCGCATTTCTGGCCCTTGAGCAACTGGATATTCGAAAGCCCGTTGAGCTATTGGGATCCGGCGCACTTCGGCCAAATCGTCGGCCCTCTGGAGGGATTCCTTTGCCTATGGCTGTGTGTGCTTCTTTGGCGCAGATTTCGCGGATGGCCAGCCAGATCCATGATTGCCGCAGGGGGTGCCATTGAATTGTTGATGACGGTTCCGCCCCTTGTCTCCATGTTCACCTCCCAGAGTTTCGGGCTTTGACCGAATGGCGCGACGGCTTGAGTCCTTGTCTGCCGCGCGGAGGGAAAGTGAAACCGGGCGTTCGCAGCATCGTTCCGCTTGCGGGTGGCCGGATCTCCGGCAGAATTGACAACGCACGGCGAGAACTATACTCGGCTGACCAGGCCCGAGTGGCGGAATTGGTAGACGCAGGGGACTCAAAATCCCCCGACTTCGGTCGTGCGAGTTCGAGTCTCGCCTCGGGCACCAGCTAAGTTTTTGCAGTCTGAGAAAATCAGCCCTGCTGTCGTAGCATCGATTCGCTTGGATGCCTATTGATGTGCCGCCTTGAGCTGCGCAATCGGTTGTCCAGCTTGCACGTCGGGCAATCGCAATGAAATCTGCCTTGTTTGCGGTTTCCGCGTCTCCCCTGGTCAAGCCCGCCATTCAGGAAGGCTTGTTTCTGAATCCTATGCGTGCCGAATTGACGGCGGCTCCGAGGCAGGCAAGCCGGCAAAGCTGGAAGTCGCTGCCGAGATTTTTCGTCGAGACGCATGGAACAGGAACCGCTTGAAGCGGCTTTTCCGATTGCCGGACGTCCCGATGTGGCGCGGCCACCGGACGCGCGGTCTCGAGGATTGGTTCAGAGCGGTGGGGGACAGACCGAACGATCAAGTGTAGGAAAGCAAGACGCTGCATCGGAGGCCGACACGGCCTCCGCCACCCGGGTCCAATCGGGTGCCGCCCTGAGGGTTGCGCCCGACAGGTCGGCGGAGAACAGGACGGCCGCGAGATCCCTGCAGAGCAGGGCCCCGGGGTCAGTCGCCCACGGGTCCAATCGCGACGCCGTAGGCGCCGCCTTCTCGGACAAGCGCCGCGCCGAAGCTGCCCACGATCGACAGGTTATTGGCAAGGTTATTGGTAGCGATGCCGTCCTGGAGATACCAGATTCCGGCCGCCTCCAGCCCGGCGAGCGGCCCGTAGAAATTCCCCTTGTAGCCTCCCTCCGTGAAAGCCGACAATGAAGCGGTGTCGATGACGCCTTTGAACTCTCCATCCGCTCCGATGCCAGTTGCTTGGAGCGTCAGAACGCCGGAGATCCTAGCGTAGTCTTCCCAGATCCTCTTGCTGTTGCTGAAGGATTCCAGATTCGTGATCTTTCCGCTGATTCTGTTGTCGGCCGCGGTTCCGGAAATTGTCGCGGTCAGCGTGACGTCGCCCCGCAGCCTCAGGTAGTGGGCGTCCCGCAGCGCCAAGGAGTCGGCGTTTTCCAGTGACGGAAAGTATGTGGGCCCAGGCCAGGAAGCAATTGCGAATTGCGATGCCAGGGTTCGGCCCCTGAACGTGCCTCCGACAATCTTGTCGGCTTCGGCGACGTCCGTGGTCCTCATGCCGACCTCGTCCTTGAAGGCGTCGTAGCCCGCATGGAAGGGAAAGGTTCGTCGCCCGGGGGCTACCTGGTTGCTGACGAAGTTCCCTGATCTCACGAAGCTGTCGATGAATTCCATGTGCCCGTAGGTGGCATAGGACAGGTAGCGGTTCGTGTCGTCGCGCGCGGAGGCCGCCGGGTCGTCCGGGTCCTCGAGATTCCTGTCCAGACCGACATGGTTGGACAGCCGCATGATGTAGGTGCCCAGCTCCCGGCCTGCACTGAGCCGGTTGCCGAGGGTCGTCACATGATCCGACGACGGCATTAGCGTGGCGGTCCAGTAATGCTCGGCGTTGCCCTCGGGCGAGGCCCTCGGAGCACCGAACGTCAGCTTCAGATCGTATCCGCCGTCCGATCCGTCGGGCGCGACGGTTTGAAAGCCGCTCGCAAATAAGCTGTGAAATCTGAGATCGAGGCCGGGCGCGCCTTTTCCGCCCATGTCCACGACAAGCCCGCCCGGAGTGATCGTCAGCCCGGCGATGAGCAGGGGCTCAACGCCGTTGTTTCCGCCGCCAACGGGATCCAAAAACGGAAACGGGGCGTTCAGCGGTCCGAGAAACAGAAACTGTCTCGCGTTCCCTATTACCGCTTGGGCCGCTAGAAAGATCGGGATTCCCCGCATGCGCAGCCGGTCGCCGCTGCTGGCCAGTCTTGGCGACATCACGATCTTCCCGTCCTCGTACGTGACCGGCGGGATTTTCTCCCCCGTCAGCAGGGTCGCGGCGTCGGTGCCGTCGGCGTTCCTGCGCCGATTGCGGTCCACTCTCTGGAGCTCAGGCACGGGCCGGAGACTCTCCCTCCCTATGACCAGGGAGGACGCCGCCCATCCCGCGCCCGCGCTGCTTTCGGCGGCGCGCAGCCTCGGGATGTCCTCAGCCTCGGCGGCGTCCGCCTTGAGGGACAGCCTGGCCGCCCGGGCGGTCCTTTCGGAGTCGTCCGAAGGTGCCTCCAGAGCGCGCGCCGCCGCGAGGGCGTCCGTCAAAGCCTTCCGCGCGGCGGCGATGCCTGCCGACGTCGTTGCAGCGGCAGTCACCATTCTCCGGGCGTCGGTCAGATCCTTCTCCGCTTGCTTCAGATCGTCGTCGAACCTTTCCGCCGGGGTCCTGACGTCCGCGGGCGGATCCGTGGTTTCGGGAGCGGGATCGGTGGTACCGGGAGCGGCGGGATCTGGATCGGGATCTGCGGGGGCTGGCGGATTGCCGCCGGAGCAGGCGCCGAGCGCCAGTACTGCGGCGCAAGCCAGAACTGCGGTCAGTTTCGTGTTCATGGGTGCTTCCCCCGTCGGTAATGGTTTAAGTTTTTCCTTTGCCCCTGTCGCCTCCGGGCTTGCCCGGCGCGTCCCGTCCGGAGCGGGCTCCGGCGTTCGCGCCAACTGCGGCGACTCCTTGGGGCAACCGCGAGTATCGTAAGGGGGTGGGGTAACTGATGTCCAGTGCTTATTTTCAGCCGGAAACCGGATTCGCCGCCGCCGGATCCAAGCCGCATCCGCTCGCTCTTCGCAGCGTCCGAAGCCTCCGCCGTCCCTTCCTCAAGAATCTCCCGGGGCGCGCTTCTGGACAAGGTCGCGAACCGCGCCGCCATCGGAGGGCGGTCAAAACCGCATGGAATGAAACGACGACGCAGGCAATTCGCGAAATGAGTCTTCAGGAAAATTGACTGCCATAGCGCATTGACGTATTTGGTTGGTCGGATGCGGGCGTGGCGGAATAGGTAGACGCAGCGGACTTGATTTGAAATTGAGTGCCTTTACGGGAAACTGGAAGCGCAGAACCGCTCAAATTCGGGGAAACCTTGCAATTGGCGATCCCGAGCCAAGCCCGGCATTTGATGTCGGGAAGGTGTAGAGACTAGACGGGCGGCACCTAAAGCGATCACGCAATGGTGAAGGGATAGTCCAGACCACAAACTCCGTCGGAACGGAGGCAGCGAAAGCTGTGGTTGGTACGAAAATCCGCTTGCCGCAGGGCAGTGGGGGTTCAAGTCCCCCCGCCCGCACCAACATGTTCGCCGATTCACCGAGCTATGCCGTTCCAAACGAAGCCCTCGGCTCCCCGAAAGAACGCTTCGCCCCGAGCAAGAATTGACGTTCCCGAGGTTTCCAAGGAAGCGCCTCCACCGGATTCGGTAGATGGACGCACAGGGGCGGCGGGCCCGAGCAGGGAGGTTCTGCGGCTGGCGGCCGTCGCTCGGATCGTCCTGCGCCGCCGCGACGGGCTTGACCCGGGCCCTGAGCGCCGAGATCCAGCGGCCGTATTTGTCTCTCGACAGAACGCAGTTGTCGGCGGGTGCGTTCCAAATCTTTATCTGGTCGGACGGGATACCGCCGGTCGGAAGCCGAAGTTGGCGCCCTGCTCGCCGTCGAATGCCGCTTCGAAAACAACGTTAAGCCCGCAACCGTCAAATGGCGGGATAGCCGCGCCGTAGCTGCCTGACCAAAAAATATGGGATGAGCCCCTTGCCGATGCGCCCGCAGAGTCGCTTCTCAAAGGTTAGCTTGCCGCCAGTGCTCCCATTCCTCCGGCGTGTCAAGGTCCAGCAGTGCGCGTGTTCCGGGTCGGCGAACCAAACGCACGCTCGCAGCGTATTTCTCCAAAAGCTCTTTCGCGCCAGTATCGCCCTCCAATCCAGCCACGTCGGCAAACAATATCCTGGGGATGAGCACCGGGTGCCCGGGTTCGCCGTTCTCGCTCGCGGCGCGAATAATTTTTCCTTCTTCGAAAGCGTTCAGAACTTCGTTGATGTCGCTCGCATCGATTTCGGGCATGTCCGGGAGCAATATCATCAAGGCCGAAGCATTCTTTGAAGCAGCAGCAACGCCGCATTTGAGGGATCCGGCCATGCCCTCGGCGGGCGCTTCGGATTCAACGATCTTCACCTCAAGGCTCTGCAATTCTGTCCTTCGCGCGCTTTGGCCTCCTCGAATGACGACGATGATTTCGCGGGCATCGGATTCGCATGCCCGCAGCGCGGTCCGCCTGAGGATCGATTCACCTTCAATGATTTCAAGCAGCTTGTCGCGTCCACGCATCCGGCTAGAGTCGCCTGCAGCAGGAATCAGGATTGTCGCGTTTGCGGATCCGGTCATCCGCGAATTATGCGCAGCGCCGATTCTGGGACAACGTCCGAAGATGAACCATTGATTCATCCAAGGTCGTTTTTCGACTTCACGCAATCACAAGTCATCGGTCAATCCCGCATTTTGCGGCCTTCCGGATCAAGCAGCGGTTCAAGCAACCTTCCGGCCGGGCGCATTTCGCCCAGTATCTCAATATTCACTTCCAGATCGTCCGCAATTCTCGTCGAGGGAACGAATCCGAATGCAACCGATTTGTCCGCATAATGCGAATAGCCGCCGGACGTGCAAAACCCTTTTACCTCGCCGTCCAACCAAACGGGTTCGAAGCCGAAGACATCGGCGTCGTCGGCATCAACTTCAAATGCGACAAGCTTCCGTGCTGAACCATTCGCCCTTTCGTTTTCTGCTGCCGCACGGCCGATAAAGTCGTCGTTTTTCCTCCAATCGATGAATCGGTCCAAGCCCGTTTCGCCCGGCGTGTAATCCGGCGAATATTCGCGCAGCCACGAACCGTAAAACTTGTCGAGCCTGAGCGAGAGCATTGCGCGCATCCCGAACGGTCTGAGACCGAGATCTTTTCCGACAGCGCAAATCCGATCGTGCAGCGCGCACGCGGACGGCGATTCGACGAAAATCTCGTAGCCAAGGTCGCCGGTGTACGTAAGCCGCTGAATCAAGGCGTCGGCGAGACCGGCAACCATGCGCTTCGCATCCATGAAACGGAAAGAGCTGCCGCTCACATCTTCGCGCACCAGTCGGGAAAGCAGCTCTCTGGACCGGGGTCCCGCGATCTGAAATCCCGAGATCGCGTTCGAAATATTTTCAATCGAAACGCCTTGCTCCGGCATGTTTCGTTCGAACCAACGCATGTGGATCGTCTGCGCGGCATACGACGCGGTCAGCTGGAATTCATTGTCTTCAATGCAGGTGACGGTGAAGTCGCCCAGAATCCGCCCTTTCGGAGAAAGCATCGGATTGAGGCTTACGCGGCCGGGCGTCGGTATCCGCCCCGCGAAAACGCGGTTCAGCCATTGGCGGGCCGAGGGTCCCGAAACCCTGTATTTTCCGAAATTCAGGATTTCGTTGATCCCGACCCCGTTCCTGACCGCGAGAACCTCCTGCCTGGTTGCTTCCCATGCGTTCGAGCGGCGGAAGCTGGGAGTTTCGTATTTCTTCTCCCCCGGCAGCGCGAAATAATTGGCGATCTCGGTGCCGAACTGCTCTCCGAAGACAGCGTTTTGAACGCTCCACCGATCATGCATCGGAGTGGTTCTGTTCGGCCGTCCCGCGGGCAGTTCTTCGTTGGGATACACGACGGAAAAGCGGCGCTGATAGAATTCGACCACTTTGGACAGCGTATATTCGGGTGTGATCCATGATCCGAACCGGGCGACGTCGAGGCCGGTGACGTCGCGTTCGGGCTCCCCTTCGACCATCCACTGAGCGAGCGTCAAGCCCACGCCTCCGCCTTGCGAGAATCCGGCCATTACGCCGCATGCGGACCAGTAGTTCTTCAGGCCCGGAACCGGGCCGACCAAGGGATTGCCGTCCGGTGCGAAGGTGAACGGGCCGTTGATTACCCTTTTGACGCCGGCGGCCTTAAGGACGGGATATCGGAAGTAGGCATGGTCGATGGAATCCGATATGCGGTCAAGATCGTCCTCAAGCAGGTCGTGTCCGAAGTCTTGCGGCGTGCCTTGCGTCGCCCACGGGCGGCACGACTGCTCGTAGAACCCTATGCACAGGCCGTTTCCTTCCTGACGAAGATAATTCTCCCCGCCCGGATCGACCACATGGGGATATTCGGTATCGGCGGCGACGATTTCCGGGATGTCCTCGGTTACCAGATACTGGTGCTCCATCGGGTGGAGCGGCAAATACACGTCGGCCATCATCCCGACCTCGCGCGCCCATAATCCGGCCGCGTTCACAATGTGCTCCGCATGCACCGTTCCGTTTCGCGTCACGACATCCCATGTTCCGTCGGTGCGCGGGCGGGTTTCGATCACGGGGGTCTGGATTTCAATTTCGGCTCCTGCCATCCTTGCCGCCTTTGCGTAGGCGTGCGTCGTGCCGGAAGGATCCAGATGCCCGTCGAGCTTGTCGTACATTCCGCCGATCACGCCTTCGAGATTGGTCAGCGGCGCGATGTCCGCGATTTCGGCAGGCGTGACCAGATGGGTTTCGAGTTTCATGAATCGGTGCTTGGCGCGTTCAGCCTTGAACATGTCCATCCGTTCCGGCGTTTCGGCAAGCGTGATTCCGCCGACGTGATGCAGCCCGCAGGACATGCCTGTAAGTTCTTCCAGCTCCTTGTACAGTCTGATCGTGTAGCCCTGCAGGGCGGCCATGTTGGTGTCGCCGTTTATCGTGTGGAAACCGCCTGCCGCGTGCCAGGTCGATCCGGAGGTCAGCTCCTTGCGCTCAATGAGCAGGACGTCGGTCCAACCGTATTTCGTCAGGTGATAGAGAACGGAGCATCCGACGACTCCGCCCCCGATTACGCATGCTTTGACGTGGGATTTCATGGATCGGCCTGTTCAGGTTTTCCTGCAATTTATGGCCGGTTATGCCTCGGTATTGCCCAATCGCGACATTATGCGTCATCGGATGTCGTTTGCGGCGCAAGCGGATTCGCGATTGGCTTCGATCAATGGAAGTCGCGGCTGCGGAACAGCTTTCTTGTCTGCTCTCTCGGATGTCTCGCTTCATGGCTCGCCCTTCGGACGCGCGCGCCCTGCAATCCGCGCGGAAGTGCACCCGCCGTCGGCGGTCTGTGCGGTTCGTCGGCCATCTCGTCCAGCAAATGAGAAAGATCTTCGATTGAAGACGAGATCACGTGGGTCACGATGCCCTCGCGTTGCAGCTTTCCGCGAACTTTCAGCAGGCGACCCGTGATTATGCTGCTGCGGAACCGTTCGAAAGTTTTCGGCCAAACCACGATGTTGGACACCCCGGTGTCGTCTTCCAAGGTGATGAACACCACTCCGCTCGCGGTTCCGGGACGCTGCCTGGTGATTGCAAGCCCGAGCACGGTCACCCGTCGTCCGTCTGGAGTATCCCGCATTGCGGCGGCATCGTCGAAGCGCCCGAGTCGAGGCCGCAGGAGAGACACCGGATGGGACCGCAGCGTCATCCGCGTGGAGACATAGTCCTCGTAGACTTCCTCGCAGTCCGACATCGAGGGCAGCGCGGCAGGCATTTCCGGAACGCCTTCGCCATCCGATTTGAACAGCGGAAGCGGTTTGTCGCCATTCAGCCCCTTCACCGCCCAAAGCGCGTCGCGGCGGCTGAGCCCGTGCTCCGCGAAGGCATCCGCTCCGGCCAGACGCTCCAATGCTTGGCGGCCCAAGCCTGCGCGTTGCCATATGGCTTCGATTGATCGATAGCCGTTGCCCCTTGCCGCCGAAAGCCAGAGGCCGTCCTCTTTCTTGAACCCGACGACCATGCGAAATCCGAGGCGGACGGCGAGCGTTCCGTCGGGCGCATGCTCCAAGGCATTGTCCCAGTAGCTGCGCTCGACGCATATCGGCAGCACGGTCACGCCGTGCGCGCGCGCGTCGCGGATGATTTGAGCAGGCGCGTAGAAGCCCATCGGCTGCGAGTTGAGCAATGCGCAGCAGAACACTTCGGGGTGATGGCATTTCAGCCAGGACGAGGCGTAGACCAGAAGCGCGAAGCTGGCGGCATGGCTTTCCGGAAACCCGTAAGCTGAAAATCCTTCGAGCTGACTGAAGCAGTTCTCGGCCGCTTCCAGATCGTAGCCGCGCTTGGCGCATCCTTCCAGAAATCTTTCCTTGAAAGTTTGAACCGTGCCGGTTCCGCGGAACTTTCCGAACGCCCGGCGCAGCTGGTCCGCTTCAGCGGCACTCAGGCCGGCCGCAGAGATGGCGATCTGCATCGCCTGCTCTTGAAACAACGGCATGCCGAGCGTCTTCTCCAGTATCGGAGCGAGGTGGTCGGACGGGTAGGATACGGGCTGTTCGCCGCGCCGCCGCTTGATGTAAGGATGCACCATATCGCCCTGAATCGGTCCAGGCCTTACGATCGCGACCTCGATGACGAGGTCGTAGAAAGTCCGCGGCCTCATGCGGGGCAGAAAGCTCATTTGGGCCCGACTCTCGATTTGGAACACGCCGATCGTGTCGGCTGCGCAAAGCATGTCGTACACAGCCGAATCCTCTTGCGGTATGGTTGCCAGCGTATGGCGAATGCCCTTCCAGACGCGAAGGAGATCGAATGCTTTCCGTATGCAGGTCAGCATTCCGAGCGCGAGGATGTCGATTTTGAGCATTCCGATGGAATCGATGTCGTCCTTGTCCCATTCGATGATCGTTCGGCCGTCCATGGCGGCGTTCTCGACCGGGCAGAACTCGTCGAGCCTCCCGCGCGCAATGACGAATCCGCCCACATGCTGGGAGAGATGGCGCGGGAATCCGACGATCTCGCGGGCAAGCTCCAGCGTCTGGCGAAGCCTCCGGCTGCCGAGATCCATTTTCCCGGCGTTTCCGGCCGTTTGCTCGTCTCCGTTTTCCCGCAGATGTCGGACATGAGCGGAAAGCGTCGTCATGGCATCCTCGGAATAGCCCATGACCATGCCGACTTCGCGTATGGCGGCGCGCCGCCGGAAGTGCACCACGGTCGAGCAGATGCCTGCGCGATGGCGTCCGTATTTCTCATAGATGTGCTGGATGACTTCTTCGCGCCGCTCGTGCTCGAAGTCGACGTCGATGTCGGGCGGCTCCTTGCGGGCTTCGGATATGAATCGCTCGAACACCATTGAAATGATTTTGGGCGATGCTTCGGTGATGCCGAGCGCGTAGCAGACGACCGAATTCGCCGCCGAGCCGCGCCCTTGGCAGAGAATGCCCTTCATGCGCGCGAATTCGACGATATCGTGGACAGTCAGGAAGTAGCGAGCGTAGTCGAGCTTCTCGATGAGCTCCAATTCCTTTTCCACCATCGTCCGAACCTCCGTCGGCGGGCTGCCGGGATAGCGCCGCAGCAACCCAGCTTCAGTCAGGCATCTAAGCCTGTCGTTCGGATGCTGTCCGTTCGTTATTTCGTCCGGGTATTCGTATCTCAATTCGTCGAGCGAGAACGCGCAGCGTTCGGCAATGCGGCCCGCGTTGCGCACGGCTTCTGGATGCTCTCGGAAGAGGCGTCTGATTTCGAATTCCGATTTGAGGCGGCGCTCCGAGTTCGGGAGCGCGCACCTTCCGATCTGATCGATCATGATCCGCTCCCGGATGCAGGACAGGACGTCCGCCAGCTTCCGTCTGCCGCCGCTGTGCATGATCGCGTCTCCAAGCGCGACCAGCGGAACTCCGGCTTTGTCGGCGAGGGCGGCGCGGCGCGCGAAGCGGCAGCGGTCTTCGCCGTCGTAACAAGGGGATGCGCCGACATGCGCCTCGCCGGGAAAAGATTTGTTCAAGGCTGCCGCGGCCTTCGCCGCATTTTCGTCTCCAGCCACGATCAGCGCGCAGTCATCCGCCCAATCCAGAACGTCCTTGAAGCCGATTTCGCACTGGCCTTTCGGCGCGCGCCGTTTTCCGATCGTCAGCAGGCGGCAGAGATTGCCGTAGCCCTTTCGGGTTTTAGGATAAGCGAGGATGTCCGGACTGTCCGCGAGGGCAAGCCTTGTGCCGACAATGAATCGGACGCGCAGATCCTTGGCGGCGGCATGGCCGCGGACGATGCCTGCGAATGTGTTCTTGTCGGTGATCGCGACCGCCGCCAATCCGAGCTCCTGCGCTCGCGCGACCAGTTCTTCCGGATGCGAAGCTCCGACGAGGAAGGTGAAATTGCTCGTAACCGAAAGTTCGGCGTAGCTCACGGGAACCTGCCCGCCACGAACCATTCGCCGCTCTTGCGCGCGGGGTAGGTAAGAAGCCAAAGGCGCGGGCCGCTCCGCGTCTGCACCCGCCAGTAGTCGCGGGTGGCGGCTTCGCCCTGCCACCATTCCGAACTCAGCCGCTCAGGCCCTGCCGCGTTTTTCGTGTCGAAGCTTTGGCCGCGCCATTCGAAGCGATTCGGCGGTCGCCCGGGTTCCAGGATGCATAGCGGTTCCGGCAACCTGTACAGGCGCAGAGGACGCTTGCGCGGCGAAACCCGCCAATTCAAATCCGAGCCGCAATTCATTGCCTCGACGGTTTCGTATTCTTTTTCCGGAAGATGGCTGTCTCCGGCCACGAACCGGCGGACTCGGTCGAATCCCAATCTGTTGCCGAGAGTGGAAACGATGTGGTCGGCATCATTCCAGCGCCGCATTTCGCTGTCCAGCGTCAACTGGCGCTCTTGGACCGGCTCGACATCCGCTGCCGCAAGCCGGAAGCGATCCGCGCCGAATTCGATCTTCAGTTTCCCCAAGGGTGCGGAGAACTGCTCGACGATGGCGAGCGGGTTGTTGCAAGGATATGCGAAGCCGATTGTCAGCGCATGCTCTTTCGAGTCGATGCATCCCACGGCAAGGCGGAAACGCCGACCTCCGCACTGCGCGTCCTGCAGCCGCTTGCACACGGAGTCGGCCAACTGTCTCAGTGCATTCTCCATACCTTCCGCCAAGCCTATGGGTTCGGGCAATGTCATGCGCGCCGCGTATGCAGTCCGAGGGCTTTGCAGCCGGAGAGGGTCGGGAGCGCCGCCCAAGGCGCGGGCGAGCGAATCAGTCAACTCGACACCGAAACGGCTGGCGATTTCAGCGGGCTTGACGGCGTTGAGCTGGCCGATGGTCCGAATGCCGGCGCGGGACAGGTCGGCGACAAGGCGCATCGGCAGGTTGAGCGCGTCCAAAGGCAGTTCCTCCAACGCCTTAAGCGTGCGTCCCGGCTCGACGATGTTGATCCGGCGACCGCCGAACCGCGCGAGGGCCCATGCGGCCCCTTTCGTGTCGGCGATGCCGACCGTCGAAGTTATCCGCATGCCTTCCAGCCGGATCCGCGCATGTTCGGCCATGGGCTGCTCGCCTCCGAACAAATGGGCGCAGCCGCTGATGTCGAGCAGCAGCCCGTCCGGAGGATCGAGAGCGGTCCGAGGGGACAGAAAATCCGCCCAGTGCCCCAAGGAGCGCAGCAGCGCCGCTTCCCGGACTTCGTCGGCGGGCTCGACCGCAAGATCCGGACAAATCGCGCGCGCGTCGGACAAAGGAAGGCCGGGGTTCAGCCCGTTTTCCCGTGCGGTCTCGTTGATGTGGGTCAAGATCCAGGAGCGCTTGAATCTGGAGGCGATGGCGAACGCCCCCGCAAAGCGCGGGTCGCCGCGCCGTGCCAGCCGGTCAAGCGGCAGTTGCGGAAACCAAATGGATAGCATTCTGGGCATCTGTTTTCCCGTTCCATCTTGCCCTCCATGCGCCCGGCTTGCCTTTCCTGTTCTTGGTCAACGTCCAGACCCAGGCAAGGTCGGCTTCGCTGGAGGCTTCGCACCGCCAGCGCGTTTCCGCCGCAGACGAGGATGTCTGTCTGCCGATCAGGACCAAGCCGATGGAGCCGCCTTCCTCGGCGGCGGTCTGGAGGCGTCGGCTTTCGCGCAAGTCGGGTCCATCGCCAAGTTCCGCGACCACGCAGGCGGCGGCCGGCGACCGCAGCGCCTGTTCCGCCGCCCACAGAATTTCCGTTCTCGACACGCACATCGCGAGAATGATTCGGTCGGGATCCAGAAACGACTGCAGCGATGTCGGCGCAAGGCTGCAGACGCTCCGAGCCAGTCCGGTCCAAACGATTGGGCCGCTCGTCCGCGCCGCCACCGCGACTGCGAACAGGTCGGCAGCTTCGCCCGTCACTTCGTGGATCCGTCCCTTCGACAGGCGCACCGGTCCCGCCACGGCCAAATCTTCGCGCTTCCTGAACTGGATCGTTTTCAATCTCCGGCTCAGCGCTTTCGGGATATTTTTGGAAATCGCCTTCATGTTCATATTTTGTTCTATAAAAACGAATCAGTCAAGAAATGTTTCTGAAATGTGAACTCCTCCGACAACCATCTGATTTCGTACTGGACCGGTTGCAAACGCGGTCGAAGCGGATTCACGGGTTGATCAGGATCGGATGCGGTCGGATCCGAAATGCGGAAAAAAGAATCCATGCCCCAGACCTCGACCGAGGGGCATTGAACCCGAAACCAAATCTTCTGTGTTTCAACTGCAATATTATGTTCCCGTCGCCGACCTTGGCGAAGGCTGGCGACGGGGCGGTGCATGGCGACCAAATCTTGTGGCATGACCACGCTGTCAAGACGCCAGCACCGCCTCTCTTCATCGTCTTGAACAGTTGATTGCGGCCATCAAGGACCTATCAATTTCCCACGTTTAACTCGGTGATCATTCCGTGTGCCCTTATGGTTCGGTTTCGCTGCATCTGTGGCATGAAGATCGTCCACGCAACCCGGAACTTAAGGATTCCTAGGAGCGGTCGCCGATTCGACCTCTGGAATCCGGCGCTTCGACCGCGGATTGTCGGGTTCGGCGGAGCTTTCGGCCACCCGACAACAGGCCGCCAAAGGGCGGAACGCAGAGTTAAGTGTGTCATATTGATAGATGCGGCGCCGTCTCCAGCATGCTGTGAATCGGCATGCAACTACGTCCCTTTCGGGGGCGTGACCGGATTTCAAGGCTGACCCTCTTTGGATGATGCGTACGACTGCTCTTTCGTTGATTCGGGAGAGCGAGACGGGGGACGCTTGGAGTGGACAGGATCGAGGAGATTCGGCGGGCCCATTGTCGGGAGGGCCGTTCGATCAGGGGGATCAGCTAGGATTTGGGGGTGTCCCGGGTGACGATTCGGAAGGTTTTGCGTCCGGCCAGCTCGCGCCCGAGGGCGCGAAGCCTGTCCATCATCCGGGCGAAGATCCCGTCGAGACGCCGGAGATGGAAATATTGCCGGACCGTCGCAGCCGGCGGAAAACAAAGAGGAAGCGCTTGCCGCTGGCATCCGGTGTCGCGCATGCATTGGATCGCGTTGAACACCTCCCGAAGGTCGGTCTTGCGGGGGGGGGGGGGGGGGGACACCTAGCCTGACGTCAAGCGTTTTTTTTCGGTTTTCAGAGGGCGTTTTTTGACCGTCGTTCCGGGTCGAAGGTTTGCCCGGTTTCGATCATTCTGCAGGCGACGCCGAGGAGTCTGTCGGCGACGCTTCCGGGGGCTCGGGCGTGTTTATGTCCGCGGCTTCTGAGCGCGCGGCAATTCGCCCGGCTGGTTTTGTCGCGCTGGATGGCGGCCATGGCCCAGTGGCGGGCGGCGTTCCTGAGCCGTCCGTTCGCGGCGAGTCGGCGCTGGACCAGGACGGTCCGTCCCGACCGTTTGGTGACGGGCGCGAGGCCGAAGTAGCATCCCGAGGCTTGCAATTCGGCTTTCCGGACGCTGTCGAAGGCTTCGGAGAGGATGACGGCCAGGACGGTGGCTCCGATGCCGGGGACGGAGCGCAGGATGCCGACGGCCTGCCCGCCCTCCATGGCCCCGACGCGGTCGACGGCCCGGCCGATTTCGGTCCGGATCTCCTTGATTTCGGCGTTGAGGGCTTTGAGCCGCCTGACGATCCGTCCGGCGGATTCGGCGACGGCCTCGGCGGTTCCCGGCGCGGTCGGGACGGGCTTGTCGCGAAGCGCGGCCAGGACGTCTTCGGCGGAGGTCCGGGCGCGGCTTTTCCTGAGCACGGCTTCGACGGAGGACAGGCGCACGCGGCGGGCCTTCCCCGGCGTCGGGGCGAGGGTCCAGAGATCGAGGGCCCAGGTCCTGCCGAGGTCCGGCGCGGCCTTGAGGAAAGCGGGGTAGTAGCGCCTGATCTGCGCCTTCAGCTTATTGATCAGGCGGGTTCTTTCTTCGACCAGGTCGCCGTCCGTGCGCGACAGCTCGCGCAGCCTGACGATCTCCGGCGGCGGCGGTTCCACCTCCCGGAACGCCTTCCTGTCGGTGGCGAGCGAACCGGCCAGGACGAGGGCGTCCCTGCGGTCGTCCTTGGCTCCGGCCGGCGAGAACCGGTCGCGGAAGCGGTCGAGCTGCTTGGGGTTGAGCGCGAACACGGCGACGCCGCGCTCCAGCAGGGCGTCCACCTCCGGGCCGTGCGGCTTCTCGATGGCGGCGGCGGCCCCGCCTTCGGGGCAGTGCCCGAGGATCCAGTCGGCCATCTCGGCCAGGCCGTCGCCGCTGTGGGCGAAGGCCCGCTCGCCGAGGAGCTCGCCGTCCGCGTCGACCGCGACGACCTGGTGGGTTTGGGTCGACCAGTCGATGCCCGCGTATATTTCGAATTGCGTCATTGCATTCCTCCGTTGTAAAAAAAGGCCGGCCGCGGCGTTCGCCAATCCCAGTACTGGCGCTCGAGGGCGCGGACACCTGGCTGGGCGTAGCCGCGGCCGCCGATCGGGGCGCTGGTCCCCCCCTGGTACTCGAAGGCACTGGGGGCTTTAGGCTGCTCCCGATCGGCCGCCCCTCCGCCGGAAGTGGCGGAGCTCGCCGATCATCGCCGAGTTCGAAGGGGGCTCCAACCCTCGCTTCGGCCTGTCGCGCTACGCGCTCCAGCCCTCCGCGAGGGTTGGCCGAAACCCCGGCTCGACTGACGACCGACGCCGACGGTCCATCAAGTGCTCTGAGAAGTACTGGGGGCTGTTGAAAAACCCCTCGTTTCGTGGTTCATGATACCTGATGTTGTTTCTGGAATTGGGAAGGCCACGAGATGCTGAAGCGAAAGCCGCCCGCCCAACTTGAGCTGTTTGTCGCCGGGCCCCTGGAGCAGCTGGTTCCGGACGACCACGTTCTGGCGCGCGTCGACCGGGTTCTCGATCCGGGCTGGCTGCATGAGGAGGTCGCCGACTGCTGATGCGCGGACAACGGTCGTCCGGGGATCGATCCCGAGGTCGCGGTCCGCCTGATGCTGGCCGGGTTCCTGCTCGGGTTTGCGCATGACCGCCGTCCGATGCGCGAGGCGCAGGCGGACATCGCGATCCGCCGGTTCATCGGCTGCGGTCTTGACGAGCGGCTTCCGGATCATTCGAGCTTGACCCGGATCCGCCGGCGCCGGGGCGAGGCGCGGTTCCGGAAGATTTTCCGGCGCACGGCGTCGGCCTGCGTTGACGCGGGGATCGCGAAGGGCGAGATCGTGCATGTGGACGCCACGCCGATCCGGGCCGATGTGAGCTGGAAGAGCATGGTTGACCGCCATGCGGAGGCGGTGGCTTCCGGGAACGGCGACGCGGCGGCCGAAGAGGGCGCGTCGGATGGCGAGCGCAAATCGGATGGCGTGAGCAAGACCGGGGTCGCGGCGGCCGGCAAGCGCAAGAAGGCGGGCAAGACGGACGGCGATGCGAGTCTGGCGACGAGCCGCAAGGGCCAGCGCCCCGAGCCCTGCTTCAAGCAGCACACGGCCGTCGACGACGAGAACGGGGTCGTTCTCGATGTGGCGGTGACGACCGGCGAAGCGGGCGAGGGCGACATGATCGAGTCGCAGGTCGACGAGGTGCGCTCGGCCGCCGGGCAGGAGATCGGCACGGCGGCCGCCGACGCGGGCTGCGCCTTCGCCAAGGTCTGCGGCGGCCTGGAGCGGCGGGGGATCGATTCGCTGATCCCGGCGAAGCGGGAGCCGGCCAAGAGCCGCGTGCCGCTTCGCCGGTTCCGCTGCGACGCGAAGCACGACATCATGAAGTGCCCTCGGGGCAAGGTGCTGCGTCCGGGCAAGCCCCGGAAGCACGGGCGGTTCTTCCACGCCAAGGCGAAGGACTGCGCGCGCTGCCCGCTCAAGGGCGACTGCTTGTCCAAGCAGAGCCGGCGCAGGACGGCGGTCATCGGCGACGACTATCCGGCGCTGCTGCGCGGCCGTCGGCGGACTCTTCGAAGGAGCGAAGAGGACCGGCAGCTGTACCGGCGCCGTTTCCGGCGGTCGGAGGGCTTCCGCGGAGAAACGAAGACGCAGCACGGGCTGCGCCGCGCCGTTCGGCGCGGCCTCGGAAACATGAAGATCCAGTCCTGCCCGACGGCCGCCGCGATCAACCTGAAGCGGCTCGCGGCCGCTTTCGACGCGCGATTCCCCGCCTCCGGCTTGATTCGGATGCGCGAAATGCTCGTTTCCGCGGTTCCGGCGCGATGGACGGGCCGGATTCCCCAAATGCGCGCCGGATTCGCCTGACTCCGCCCGGCGGACCTCCAACCGGACGCGCCGCGTCAGCCGGCCCGGAAATCGCCGAGGGCCGGGTTGTTCAACGGCCTCACTGGGGGCTTCCTCTCTTGGCCGGAGGCAGAAGACACGGTTCGACCAAAATCCATTCCTCATCCGTCAAATCGTTTCCGAACCGAGCCCGAGGGCGTGTATACTGGGTCTTGGTGGTCTCGTTCCAAGGCATGTCCGGTATCTTTGTCAGGTTCAACGTTGACAAAAGTTGCCACATCTTGGCGAAGCCACTCAATTTTCGGTCAAACTCTAAGGTCTCCGCTGCATCCTGAGCCGGAAGATGTCTCCCGAGGACTTCCTGAAGGCGGTCCGGAACCGTTGGGCGATCGAGAACCGGCTGCATTGGGTTCTGGACGTCCGGATACGGGAGGACGATCTTCGGAACCGGACGGGCCACGGCCCGGAGAATCTCGCGGCGGTCCGCCGCCTGGTCGTGAGCATCGTGCACCTGATGGACGACAAGCTGTCGATCCGGCGGCGCCTCCTGCGGGCGGCTCAGGTGCCGGACTATCGCCTCGAGCTCATCGCCAACGCCGCGAAGCTCGCCGAGAAACTTTGAAATGCGTTTGCCCTGGGATGCACCCCCGGAAACTGGGGAATTTTACTTCGGCATTGACACCATGTACCTTTGTTGCGATGGACCCTTGACGGGTACGAAGCGGTTACGAAGCTTCTGCCTGACGCGGGCGCAGACCCGAACACAAAGGACAAGTTCGGCGACATCCCGTTCGATTTGAATCCGTATGCTCGATGATTCAGGAAAGCGAGGCGGCGGATGAAAGATCGCCGCCCGCGCCGCAGAAATTCCGCGATGACGACGCGGCCTGCTCGGATAGGAACACAAAATGACTATTAACAAAACTTGGATCGTCGCGACCGCAATCGCGTTGGCCGCTGCGGCAAACCAAAGCGCGGCGCAAGAAATGGATCGGCGATGGACGCCGTTCGAAGACGGAGATGCCGAATACGCGGAGCTCGCGCGGATTCTGCTTGATGCCGGAGCGGACCCGAACGCCAAGGACAACGACGGCGAAACTCCGCTGCACAACGCGGCTTGGGAGGGCGATGCGGATGCCGTCAAGCTTCTGCTAGCGCGAGGCGCGAAGCCGGACGCCGCGAACGTCGTCGGAAGCACGCCGCTGCACTGGGCGGCTTGGCATGGCCACGCCGAGGCCGCGAAGCTTCTGCTTGCGGCCGGAGCAGACCCGAACGCTACGCTCAACGACGGCCGAACGCCGCTTTATTTCGCGGCGGAGGATGGCCATGCGGATGCCGTCAAGCTTCTGCTTGAGTCCGGAGCGGACCCGAACGCCAAGGACAACGACGGCGAAACCCCGCTGCACGGCGCGGCGGAGGATGGCCATGCGGACATCGCGCGAATCCTGCTTGAGGCAGGGGCAAACCCGGACGCCAAGACCAACGACGGCGAAACCCCGCTGCACAAGGCAACGGAAGCGGGCGATGCGGATGCCGTCAAGCTTCTGCTTGAGTCCGGAGCGGATCCGAACGCGAGAAACAGCGACGGCGAAACCCCACTGCACAAGGCATCGGAAGCGGGCCATGCGGATGAATATTGAGTCGGAGATCCGAAATTGAGAAACCCCGCGAACCAGCCATGGGCCAAGAAGAACCCCCGACCTGGGGCTTTCGTGTGTGGACGCCCAGTACTTCTCAGAGCACTTGATGGACCGCCGGCGTCGGGTCAAGCGCTTTCGCGTGTCCGGCCTGTCGGCGCGGCGCATTGATGGTTGCCGCCGGCCTGCATGGAGATGCGCGGACCGGGTCCTTATCGCTCTTGCGCGCTCGGAGGCGCCTCGAAGGCCCGCCGGTTTTCCCGGTCCCGTCTCGACGGCTGTTCGCCCTTGCGCTGTCCTCGGTCTTTCCCGCGTCTCCGGCGGCGCCGACCTCCGCCTTGAGTCAAGCGAAAGCCGAACCCCGGAAGAACTCCTCATTCATTTCCACATTCGTTCCCGCGGCCTCGGTCCGCCGCCCGTCTCCCGGGCGGACGCGGGAGCTCTGCAGCGTTCCTTCGTCGTCGCGACGGCCCGGACCATCCGCGCCATCCTGTTCAGCAGCGCGGCCAGCCAAGGATCGTCGGTTCCGCGCCGGAACGCCCATCGGATGACCGCGGTCGCCCCGGCAACGGGCGGCCGCCGGAGGTCGCGCCGCCCCGTCTTCGAGATCCGGCCGAGCTTCGGCTTCCCCCGGTCGAGCGCTGGCGGGGAAGTCGCGCCCGCGCCGGAAGCCCTCCATCGGCGGCGCGAAGGCCTGGGTCGCCATGGCGCAAACGGGGCCGATTCCCGGAATGCCCGTCAGGCGCTTCGCCGCTCTCCGCCGCGACGAACCGCATTCCCGGACGCGACGCCGCCTCGCACGCCGCCTCGGCGTCCGCCGCGCTCGTGGGGCTTGTGCCCGTCGCGCGGGACAGCGGACAGATGCGCGGGAAGCGAACGATCGGCGGCGGACGCCTAGCGCTCCGATGCGTCCTGCATCAAACCGTGCTTGTCGCCTCGATCCGCAACAAGGACTTGAAAGTCTTCGCCGACCAGCTGCGGAAGGAGGGGAAGCCGCACAAAGTCGTCGTCACCGCCGTCGCCCGCAAGCTCGTCCCGATTCACAGTTTTCGTGCTGCAGCGATCGGGAGATTGCGAATGCGCCCTCGAGCTTGGCGGGCGCATCGCGAGGTCGGCCCCGCGCAGGATCTTGCGGATCTTCTCGATCATATCCGGGGGAAGCTTGGTGATGTTGGCGAGGGTGCGCTTCTTGACCTTGCCGCCCTCCCGGCAGGCTTGGCGGATCAGGATCGTGGGCCGCGAGTTGCGGTTGGGGACGCATCGACAAACATGAATACCTTATATCATAAAACAAGTCATGTATAAAAGGAAAAAATCACAATATATTGAAGAAATACATGGATACATTCCGCAACCAAAAAAACGACCCGAACCCGCCGCAACTCATTGCTGCGGAAGGACAGAATGCGAGGCGAAGCTTCAAAATCGCACGGAACTTCCGTCTAAATATTTTGTTCGCCGATATTGCTGCCACCTATCGCGATGCAGTGAACGCATTTTATGAAACCGGATGCCGTTATTTGCAGATGGACGACATTTTCTTTGCGTACCTTTGCGATCCGGTGCACCGGAATGCCAAGCGGGATCTGGGCCAAGATCCTGATTGGCTGATTGATCGATACGCATGGATGATGAATGAGGCAATCAAGGACCGGCCGGGCGATCTGACAATCGCGATGCATATATGCCGAGGCAACTTTCAGTCCGCTCATGCGGCAGCCGGCGGTTACGACCCCGCCGCCGCCATTTTCAACAAAACCGGCGTCGACGTTTTCTTCATGGAGTACGACACAGAACGGGCGGGCGGGCTGGAGCCGCTCAGTCTCCTGCCGCGCGGAAAACACCGCGTGCTGCCGGGGTTCATCACGACGAAATCAGGAGATCTGGAATTGATCGATGACCTGAAAAGGAAATTCGACGAAGCCTCGAAGTATGCGGACATTAAACAAATGGGCATCGCGCCGCAATGCGGGTTTGCTTCAACGGAAGAAAGCAACAAGCTTACCGAATACGGGCAACGGAAAAAAACCCACATGATCGGCCTTTGGCCGCCCGCCCCGACCATGAAACGGGTTCCGGGGCGTCGTCGCGCTCCGGGCGGCGATTTCCTTCCGGATCATGGATGATGCGCGGCGGAAGCCGGCAAAGCGGACGTCCAGTTTTCGGCGACCCGGTCCCGCTCAAAAAACTGTCCCGGACGCGGCGGCATCGAGCCCCCGTTCGCATCCGGCCGCCAGGCCGCGGACGCACGCCAAATCGACCCGCGCCCGCTCGCCGGCCGCGTGGCGGCATTCGGCATGCCCGACCGAACCTGCGGACTTGTCGGCACACGACAGATGAAGGACCGCGGCAACGAGCATCCGGCCGCCGGACAGGCGGCGACGCGACCGGCCTGACGCAAGCCGCGCCCTCCGCCGCGGGATCGCCGGCGGGCCACAACGGGGGCCGCCCGCAAACGCCATTCTCGTCGGTGGAGGGGTGGCGACGCTCGGCGTTCAGCCCCGGCACAGCTGGGGAGCGGGCGAGGTGTGCCCGAGCGTCGAGATGTTTCACGCCAAATTGGAGCTTGTCGTCAAAACCGCTGAAGAAGTCTGGGGCAGCGTATGACGAACCTTGACTCGCCACAGGTCGAGAAGGTCAGGCTGCTGGTTATTGCGGCAAAGGTTTAAATGGCTTCATTTCCACTTGATCGAGCATCCCATCGAAGGAATTTGGTGTTCGGGGCCTTCACCTGTTTTCGATATCTGCACCATCGCCTCGTAAAGTTCGCGGCGCGTATCTTCGGAGCGACCGGCTTTCCGAGCACTGTCCAGTCGACCCCGATATTGAAGTTCATTCCTTGAATTGAACCCGAAGAAATCCGGCGTGCAGCTTGCGCCGTAAGCCCTCGCCGTCGATTGATCGTCGTCGTGCAAGTAAGGGAAATTGAACCCGTTGTTCTTCGCGAATTTCACCATGTTCGGAAATGAATCATCCGGATAATTCGTTGCATCGTTCGAACAGATCGCAGCCGCGCCGATTCCGAGTTCCTCCAGTGCGGAGACTTCGGCAACCAGCCTGTCGACCACCGCGTGGACGTAAGGGCAATGGTTGCAAATGAACATGACGAGAGTGCCGTTCTCGCCCGCGATGTTGCTCAGCGACAGTTGTCTCCCGTCGGTCGACGGCAAATTGAATTCAGGCGCTTTCCATCCGAAATTGCAAACAGGAGAATGTTCAGCCATCAATGTGTCCTATTTCAAGAATTTCCGTCATGAATTATGGGGACGAATTCCAGCATTGTCCAGATTATGCAACAGAAGCCGGATCACCGGCTCGTGTTCCGGCGCTTTTGGCAGCTGCGGCGCGAAGGTCAAGGATGTTCTGTCGATAGATTTCAGGCTTATCGGCAGAGCCGCCCGCGAAAACTGACGTGCCGGCGACAAGAACGTCGGCCCCTGCTTGCGTCGCAAGCGCCGCTGTCTTTTTCGATATTCCGCCGTCAACCTCCAAATGCACGGGCAGATTGCCAATCATTCGCGCAATCTCCTCGATTTTCGCAATCTGGCTCCTGATGAAATCCTGGCCGCCGAATCCCGGATTGACCGTCATGACGCATACAAGATCGACGAGATCCAAGAGGTTCGATATCGCAGAGGCCGGAGTGCCGGGGTTCAGCGCAATTCCCGGGCGGCATCCCATTGCCCTTATGTTTTGCAAGGTCCGGTGGATGTGAGGTCCGGATTCGACATGCACCGTAATTATGTCTGCGCCAGCTTCGGCAAACGAGCCGACCAAGGGATCCACCGGCGATATCATCAGGTGGACATCCAGGAGCGACTGGACATGAGGTCTTATCGCGGCGCACGTGCGAGCGCCAAAAGTCAGGTTGGGCACGAAATGCCCGTCCATTGCATCAAAATGGATCCAGTCGCACCCGGCATCTTGGAGCGCAGCGCACTCGCGCGCGAGGTCCGCAGCATCGGCGCTAAGGATCGACGGCGCAATTTGAACATCTCTTGGAACCATAAATTTATATTGTGCCTATTTGGTTAAAAAAGGGACTGCGTGCTTTCGCAGTCGAATATTACACCGCCTCACGGAGCGGCTTCGGGCATGCGTCAGGCTATGCTGCGCCAACGGCATGCTCCGTTTCCAGTAGTGGTCGCCCGCTTGGAAGTTAAGTCAATCGCGATTCAAGCGGCTGGCGATTAGGTCGTCCACGACTTCGGGCTCGGCCAGCGTCGAGGTATCGCCCAGCGCGTGAAAGTCGTCTTCAGCGATCTTTCGCAGTATCCGGCGCATGATTTTGCCGGAACGGGTCTTTGGAAGATTCGGGGACCATTGCAAATGGTCCGGCCTAGCGATCGGACCGATTTCCGACCTGACCATTGCAATCAGTTCCGTTTTCAATTTGTCGGATGGCTCGACCCCGACATTCAGAGTGACATACGCATATATGCCTTGGCCTTTGACATTATGCGGATATCCGACCACCGCAGCTTCAGCCACATCCTTGTGCTGCACTAGGGCACTTTCGATCTCGGCCGTTCCCAAACGGTGTCCCGAAACATTCAATACATCGTCTACTCGTCCCGTGATCCAATAGTATCCATCGGCATCGCGAATGCACCCATCCCCTGTGAAGTAGAGCCCGGGATACTGGCTGAAATATGTTTCGACAAATCTTTGGTGATTCCCGTAGATCGTGCGCATCTGGCCGGGCCAGCTATCCTTGATGCATAGCACTCCCGATGCCTCCGTACTCTCAATCTCACTGCCCGTCGCCGGGTCGACAACGACAGGTTCAACGCCGAAAAACGGTTTTGCGGCTGAGCCGGGCTTCATGGGCATTGCGCCGGGCAAAGATGTGATGAGATGTCCGCCGGTTTCAGTTTGCCACCAAGTGTCCACGACCGGACAGCGGGACTTGCCGACTATATTGAAATACCAGCGCCAAGCTTCCGGATTGATCGGCTCGCCGACCGTCCCGAGCACTCGAAGCGAACTTAGATCGCATTTTTTGACCCAATGGTCGCCTTTGCCCATGAGCGCCCTGATCGCCGTCGGAGCAGTATAGAATTGATTGACCTGGTGCTTGTCACAGATTTGCCAGAAGCGCGAAAAGTCGGGGAAAGTCGGCACGCCCTCGAACATCAGCGTCGTCGCTCCGTTGGCTAGCGGGCCATACACGATGTAGCTGTGACCTGTTACCCATCCGACGTCAGCCGTGCACCAGTAAACGTCGCCCTCTCGATAATCGAATACCGTCTGGTGGGTGTATGCCGCGTAGACGAGATAGCCTCCGGATGTGTGCACAACCCCTTTAGGCTGCCCCGTCGAGCCTGAAGTATAAAGAATGAACAGCGGCTCTTCCGCGCCAATCTCTACGACAGGACATTCGGGAGACGCATCGGCAAGCAAAGCCGTGCAATCATGATCGCGATCATCATTCCAAGCGATCTCATTGCCGGTACGTTTCACGACAAGGAGCTGCACATCGTCGCTGCAATGTTCCAAAGCCTGATCGGCGTTGGCCTTCAGTGCGGTAATCTTGCCGCCGCGGGGGGCTTCGTCAGCCGTGATCACTAGTTTCGCGCCCGCGTTGCTGATCCGATTGGCAAGCGCATCGGCACTGAATCCGGCGAAAACGACGGAATGCATGGCTCCGATCCTAGCGCATGCCAGCATTGCGACCGCAGCTTCAGGGATCATAGGCAGATAGATTACGACTCGGTCGCCTCTGGATACACCAAGTCGCTTCAAGACGTTGGCCATTCTGCAGGTCTGCTCATGAAGTTCGCGATAACTGATGCGCTTCGAATCCGTCCTTGGGTCGTCCGGTTCCCAGATGATCGCAATCTTATCGCCTCTGGTCGCAAGATGCCTGTCCAAGCAATTTTCGGATACATTCAGCGTGCCGTCTTCAAACCATTTGATCGATACGTCCGGGCTGTTGAAATTGACGTTCTTCACCTTCGCAAAGGGCTTGATCCAATCGATGTTCCGCGCGACCTTGCTCCAAAAGCCTTCCTGATCTTCCATGGACTGCTTGTAGAAAGACTGAAATTGCTCGGCATTTATTCTTGCCTTCGATACGAAGTCAGCATGCGGATTCAGGATATCAGTCATAGTTCTTCCTCCTATGTTGCAAGTTCCGGTCAATTCGAGAATTGTTGGATGACGCCAAATTTGTCAGCTTCGCGTATCAAGATTCGGCCAGAATTTGAACACTCAAAATTGGGTTCGCGCCTTGAATGCCAGGCATACCGATCATCGGGCAAGCCCTCGTTCTGGAACAAAATTCAACAGGATCCGCCGTTTTGTTCAACTATTCCGAAACAGAATGAACCGCCCGGGCTTTCCCGACAGTCGTTTCAACACCCGAAATGCATTTCAAGCTCATTCTGTCGTTGACGGAACGCGTCTTCCCTTCCGCTTGGGGTTTGGCAATCGGTAGCCCAGTGAGGTCGGTCTTCGGCGCATCAGTGCACCCATTTCACGGTTTGCCATTCAAGCTGTCCGGCGGTTTTCCTCAGGCCGAGGCGTTGGACGATTTCCGTCCAAGACGTATGCGTCACACATTTTTGGTGAAGTTTGTTTTGCGCTTTGGCGCGGTGTTCGATTCCGGCGTTGCGTGGGTTGAGGTCGCGGCCTGCACGGTTCAGCATCGATAGGTCCCGGGGCGGCTGCCGAAGACCCGCGAACGGCGGGCGCCGACGCCCTGCTCGGCGTCGGATGCTGCCTCGTAGACACGCGTTGGTCCGACCGCCTTGAACGGAAGACTTGTCGCGTCGCAGCCGCCTGACCAAGAAACATGAGACGCACCCGTCCTGAACTGTCGATGACGGTTTCGACCAAGCCAATGTTTTAGCTGTCTCCGATGCATCCGACCGACATGTCGATCCCGGCTTCAGCCAGCAGCTCGGCATATCGGATGGACGGATATTGCATGTCGAGATCCGAGTGCCGGGTCAGCCTGCTCAGCGCAGGACAGCGCTGGCAGATGGCCCGGTTGAGGGCGTCGCGCTCCGCTTGGATGCGCCATTCGCGAAGCAGGAAGCAGATGAATCCGAGCTTCCGACGGTCGAAGCGCCGGCCGCGCTGTCTCTGGAGCAATCGGCGCGATTGTCTTTGGACAGCCGAACTTCGCGTGCGTGGAGTTCGGCTTGTTGCCTCGTGGCATGCCTTCCCTCCGGCATGGCTCCCTTCCTTTGATTTTCCGGCTCGCTTGTTTAGCGTTTCGCTCTCTGGAAAACCCGGGGGCCTTTCAGATTTTCGCCGTCATCCATATCGCACATACTCCACCTGTGCCTGCCTCTTGATGCAATTCAAGTCGAAAGCACAATTTCGAGCGGATCGCTGAAGAGAATTGACTGCCGGGATGCTCTTCCTGCGCAGAATCCGAAACCAAGCACTCGACCTGATTGCGCATGCGTTGTTCAGCGGGCGACATGCCTGAGCTCGCAACCGCGTTCAGGACCGACCGCCAGACGAGTCGCAAGCGCAGGAGCTGCTGTCCGGAAGATTCGGGGAACTGCTCCATCAGATTGAGATGAGCGGTCAGCGAGGAAGCCCTGCAGTCCAGTGCGGCAGGGTCTCAAAGCGGTCGGCTGACATTCATTGCTCATTATTTTTCTGCAAACCAACCGCCCGAAATGGATTCAATTTCGAATATGCCTGCGGTTTCTTCCGCATTGGGACCGTAGAAATTCCCGTTCATATACATTCCTCCCTGGCCGCGATCTAAGAATGATCCATCTTCACCAATCGGCACGTCTCGCCAATAGTATTCTGTATCTCCCCGGTAACCCGACCCGCGTATGCCGAACACACGAACCTCAACAGTGTTGTCGTCAAAGGAATATGTCACTGTCGACCTTCCTTCCAATATAATGCTGTCCCGTATTTCGAAACCCGCCATGTTTCCTGTCCAGCGCGCGGAGCCGCGCGGCTTACTTCCCGATGAGCCCACTGCTGCGCTCCAGCCACCTCTATACATGCCATCATCACCAAAGAACCCTATCGAATAGAGGTTGCTGTACCGCCCCAGATGCCTTGTCCTCCTGTATGTTTCCGACCCGGTTTCGGAGAGTCTGGTATTTTCGGCTCTGCCGGTATCGCTGCTGGCAAGCAGCCACTCTGCGTGTCTGGACGCTAAGCTGTAATCTCCAGCACCCTGGCTTGATTCGCACACCGTCCCGGAGCAATTAATTCTCATTCGGTTCCCTGAAACAATTGCATCTGTCATCTCGAGAGTTGTGGCATTGTCTATCAAGCTTTGGACGGAAGCACCTTGCTCACCTCCTCCGCTTTGCCCACTTCCTCCACTGCAGGACGCCAGCGACAGGCCAACCATGATGGCCGACTTGCAGAAACTCATCCCAGCACTCCTTTGCGTGTTGAAGATTCCGACTGATGCCGGATGCGGGGTCGCTGCTCTTACGCTCATGAAATGGCGTCAAAAGGTATCCGAAAATCTCACAGGATAGTGAACCTCCCCGAGAGGAGGGACATGCAGCCTAACGTCAAGCAATTTTTTCGGGGTTCAGGGTGCGCCTTTCGATTGCCGTTCCGGGTCGAAGGTTTGTCCGCGTTCCATTTTCTCGATCCGGCCGATGACCTCCTTTATTCTGTTCCGGACGCACTTGATGCCGGGGATGACGGCTTTGACCCTTTTGACGATCCTTCCGGCGGGTTCGGCGATGGCCTCGACAGTTCCCGGCGCGGTCGGGACGGGTTTGCCGCGAAATGTTGCCCGGATTGAGGCGTCCGTCCCGCCTGCGCCGATTCCAGCGGAACGGCGTTGCTCTCGAGATTCCGCCGGAGTGGGCGGCGTCCTCGGCGTTGAGGCCGTTGCGCCTCGTGGCGTATCAGCTGTTCAGCTTGTCCTGCTGACCGGCGACGACGGGACCGTCGGCGTCCTGCAGCCGACAGCGGGAGGCGATCTTCGCAGCGCTTGCAAACGCCCCGAGAAAGCCGATTGCCTGCATCCTTGGTCCCTTCAGTTGTCGACTTTGATCTGGAAGCAGCTCCGGGGATCCTGCGTCAAGGCGGAGTCGCAACAATTGGTGAACTCAGACACGATATCGCCATGCACAATGTAATTGATTATTTTGCGGAGGCTTCTTAAGAAGCGGACGCTCGCCAAGAATGAAGCTTTGCCAGTGATGCCAGAAATACGGGATTGCCGTTCAAAACTGGCGGAAATTCTGGTTTAGAATCTGAACCTAGTTCGCACTGTCAGCGGACATTCAAAAGACCGGCGGCGCAGAAGCCCAAGGTGCCAATGATGGAGATTTAGACAATGCGCAGTTTGCTTTCAATTCCGGCAGTCTTCGCCGCGGCGTTTACCTTGAGCCAGTCACCTGTCCAAGCGGACGGCCATCTGCTCGGGGCTGATCTGCAGGCCGCTTACGCGGCAGGCGTCGTTCCCAATTTCGTTCGCGACTTCAATCAGCCGTTCGATGCTTGGGGAATGAAATACAAATCCGACAATTATCGTGCCTTTCTCGCGGAGATGGCGGCGAAAGGCGTGCCTCACACGACCTTCACTCAAATCTACTACCCGGCAGTCAAGGGAGAAGGCGTCGTATCCAACAGGGCAGCGACAACGATCCCTGCCCCGCTGCCTGTGGCAGCGTCCGGACGACAGGTGACACCTTTAGACATGCTCGCGGGCAGCGAAGTTCTTGCAGGCGTGCTCGCCGCCAACGAAACGGCGGCAAGCCTGACATTTCAGGACTGGGACGGCAATCCCTACCAGGCGTTCATCGACGCGCCCATGGCCGAAGGCAGATTCCCGCTGATCATACTGGTGCATGGCTTGGGCGGTTCCGTTCACACTTTTGCATCCGCAGCCGAATACTTCGCTTCGCAGGGGTATATCGCCGTGACCGTTTCGCTGACATCCGACAGCGCGTCATCTCCTTTCGCCGAAGATCCGTCTTCGCCGGCATTTGGATTGTCGGATGACGAAAAACAGCGGATTTACGGGTTGAGATTGCAAGAAGCTGCCTCGACGGTTTTCGCGAACTTCTACAAGTTTCTTTTCGGCTACGATACGCCTATTGCCGGGGGCGGCGGGCCCGACATGTCGGAACTCGTTGCCCAGGCGGACGGAGCCGCGCGCGCAGGACAGTCCCAAGCGGATCTGTTCGAACAACGCGTTGCAGACGCGGCGCGCGTGATCGCCGAGATGAAATACCTCAATGAAAGCGAAGCCCTGTGCAAGGCCGCGCTTGAGCATAGCGGCTACAGCAAGCCGCTTTGCGGTCGGTTCGCCGGTCGAATCGACTTGAGCAATATCGGGATGATCGGCCACTCGCTCGGTTCAATGACCTCTCAAGCCGCCGCTGCGTTCTACGAAGATGTGGATACCGCCATCGGCTTCAACAACGGCATGCAGCGCATGTGGGAGCCTTGGGGCGGCTTTCCCGGCGATCCGGTCGGAGATCTGCCCGCCGGCGTCAATAAACCTTTCCTGCTGGTGATCGGATCGGACGATCACTTCGTGCACAATGTCTTCCGAGGAATTCATTGGCAATTGTTCAAGGCTACGGGCGGCGATCCGAGGGAGAACTACCCGCTTCCTTTGGAGCGGCCTTGGCCAACCGCCGACAATCCGCAACCAATCGCGCGAGCCGCCTATGAGCGCGCCACGGCCGAAAAGATGCTTTTGGTATTCCGCGACGAAGGCCATGGCTCCGCAATGGACGACGTGAAGGAGCACTTTCAGCCCGGAACCGTCGTTCAAGGCAACCGCGTACCGCTCAGCCCTGACATTGCTCAGCCCGAGACCTACGAGATTCTAGGCTGGATCAAGGACGGCGACCACGATGTCTATCTTCCCCATCTGATGCGGAACTACTTCGCGGTGAACTGGTTCGATTGGATCCTCAAGGGCGACGAGAGCGCTCGCAGCAGGCTGATCGATCATCCTTTTGCGCACGGCGTCAAAGCGATGATGCAGAGCGGGGTCGCCCCCGAATAAGGAATTCCGGCGGCGATTCGGGCCGCTTGGGAAATTCCCGGGCCATGATCGCGCACCTGCCTGCGTCCGCGACCGAAATCTGCGCCGACGGCAATTGCTGCCGTCGGTGTTTTGCCGCCGGGAAGCGCCGCACCGCAGAAGCGAGAGCGGCAGCGATCTTTTGATGCAGGGGAGTTGCCATGATTCTGAAGACATTCGTGCAGGCAAAACCCCGAAGAGGAACTGGCGGGATGCGAAGCCGGCGCAACCGACAATAAAGCTGTTCACCGAGTGGGAAACGGGCTGCGAAAACTTGTGCAAGCGCCTTCGCGCGTCATCTCCAATACCAAGTTTTGGCATTCAATCCCGAAATTTTTATCTGTTCTGAGCAAGCACCGATTGTCGGCTCGACTACCGCTTGCGGCATTCTTTGCTTGCCCTCGGAAATCACCTCCGAAGCATGGGCCGCAATTCAATCGGATGCGAAGCTGTCCCATGCACCGCCTTGAACATCCGGCATATTCCGGGATTACGGCCGTGCGTCTACTGGACACGCTGCGCCGGGAGGGAAGCGGAGAGCCAAACACCTTCGCGGAGAGCTAAATCGCGCTCCTCGACTGGATTGAGACATCAATCCTGAACTCCATCGCGCCGTGCAGCATGAAGGAGGCAAATTCCGAACGATGGACGCCATGTCCAGAACTGTTCATCGCTGCCTGCCAAGGAGGATGCAATCTGACTGAATCATGATCATGCCGGCGAATGCTCAACTTGCAGGCTGCAAACCCTCTTCCTCGTCCTCCTGAAGGACCGCCCCCATCGAGTCGAACATCTCGGCATGCTCGCGACGGTCTTCTTCCGCCATGTCTTCAGCTAAAGACGCAATGGTTTTGCCTTCGGACTGCAGCGCGGCTTCGTCGCGCGAACGCGCAACGTTGATTTTCAGCTCGACCTCGACCTCCGGATGCAAGGAAAGTCGAACAGTATGAATCCCTAGAAACTTTATCGGACGGGCCAATTCAATCTGCAGCCGGCTGAGCGTGACGCCTTCTTCAGCGGCGGCATCTGAAATGTCGCGCTTTGATACCGATCCGTACAGCGATCCCGTATCCGAAGCCGATCTGATAACGATGAATTCGCGGCCTTCCAGCTTTTCAGCGACGCCCTCTGCATCTTTGCGACGCTCCAAATTGCGAGCTTCCAGCTCCAGCTTTTTGGATTCAAAGATTTTTTGGTTTTCTTCGCTGAAACGAAGTGCTTTGCTTTGCGGAAGAAGATAATTCCTCGCGTAGCCAGGCTTGACCCGCACGACATCGCCCATTAGGCCGAGACTTGCCACCTTCTCCAAGAGAATGAGTTGCATCGGTGCCTCCTATTTTAACGAATAGGGCAGCAGAGCCAGAAACCGGGCCCGTTTGATCGCAAGCGCCAGTTCGCGCTGCTTCCTTGCAGAAACGGCGGAAATGCGGCTCGGCACAATTTTGCCTCGCTCGGAGACGTAGCGTTGCAGAAGCTTGACGTCCTTGTAGTCGATTTTCGGGGCATTCCTTCCCGAGAACGGACAAACCTTGCGACGCCGGAAAAACGTTTTCTTCACCATTTCAAAGCACTCCTAATCGGATGATCGTCGGACGCAGCCGAAACATTCAGCGTTTCTGAAGCATGGCGGAGGGAATTTCGCTGTGCTCTTTGACCTTCAATGTGAGCACGCGCATAACATCGTCGTGCAAGCCCATTCTGCGTTCCATTTCGTGGACCGCGGCAGGCGGCGCCTTCGTCTTCAGAAAGATATAGTGACCCTTGCGGTTCTTTTTGATCTTGTAGGCAAGCTTTCTGAAGCCCCAATACTCGGACCCGATGACTTCGCCGCCGTTTTCGGTCAGGATTTCCTCGAATTGCTTGGTCAGTGCGTCGGCTTGCGAGTTCGATATGTCTTGGCGCGCAATGAAAACATGCTCGTATAGTGGCATCGTACATTCCTGTTCCGGTTGCTTCAAAGTGCGGCGAGTCTCTTCCGTTACCGCACACGAGAGGCAACGCGACTAAATTTGTTGCACGGAAGACGCTCACGTATATACCCTATCGCAACGAAATCAAGAGCCAGATAGCGCTGAGGGTGTGTCTCATGATTCTTGGTTGATCACTATTGGAACCCTTGAACCGTGTCGCCAAGGTTGTGTGTTTTGGAGAGCTTGCAGCGCCGCAGCCGCCGGATCAAGAATCATGAGATGCACCCTAGCGCTGAAAAACAGTTGGAACTGATTCTACGGAGAACTTTAGCCGGGCGCTCGATCGCAAGGCCTTCGGCGTCGAGCCGGACCGCGAAATTCGCGCGGTCGATTCCATGATTAAAACTGGTGCTGCGCGTTTTTCTGCGACGGTTTCCAGAACGACGCTTCAAGGCCGGCATGAATATCCGCGTTGAATTCAATATGGACGGCGCTTTCCGCAATCGATAGTTGCAGACCGGTGAACCAAGGAGGTTTCGTTGAAAAGAGCATTCGTGTTCCCTGGGCAAGGCGCGCAGGCTGTTGGGATGGGCAAGGCGCTTGCTGACAACTACCCGCAGTCGCGCGAGGTGTTCGACGAAGTGGACAATGCCTTGGACCGGGATTTGTCGAAGATCATTTGGACCGGAACCATTGAAGAATTGACGCTGACGACGAATGCGCAGCCAGCGCTGCTGGCCACCTCAATTGCGGTTCTGAAAGCAATTGACGCGGAGCATCGCGGTCGATTCCGACCAGCGTTCGTCGCAGGGCATAGTTTGGGAGAGTATTCAGCACTCTGCGCTGCCGGTTCCGTCACATTGTCGGATGCGGCCCGCCTGCTCGAGATTCGCGGAAAAGCGATGCAGGACGCGGTTCCCGTCGGAGAGGGCGCCATGGCGGCTTTGATCGGTTTGGGGTACGATGCCGTAATCGAGGTAGCAAGAGAAGCGTCTCAAGGCGAAGTTTGCGAGGCCGCAAACGACAACGACCCTAAGCAAGTGGTTGTTTCGGGTCATCGGAGCGCCGTAGAACGCGCTGTTGAAATAGCCAAAGAGCGCGGCGCGAGAAGGGCGGTCATGCTGCCGGTATCCGCTCCGTTCCACTGTGGCCTTATGAAACCGGCGACCGAAACGATGCGAGCTGCCTTGGAGGATGCCGAAATCACCGAGCCGAGCTGCCCGCTAGTGTCGAATGTCGCCGCCAAACCGGTGTCATCACCCTCGGAGATCAAGGATTTGCTTGTCCGGCAAATTGAAGCGACGGTGCGGTGGCGTGAATCGGTGATGTGGATGGCGGCCGACGGAGTCGGCGAAATCTGGGAAATCGGCGTCGGCAGCGCATTGACCGGAATGATAAGGCGGATCGACCGTTCCGTTGCGGCCCGCCCGGTCTGCAGTCCGAGCGACTTGGCGACTTTGTCGGCAGAATCTTGAAATGGGTGAAAGCATGTTTGACCTGACAAACAAGCGGGCGCTGGTCACAGGCGCAACCGGGGGAATTGGCTCGGCGATTGTTCGACGCTTCATCAAGTCGGGGGCCGCAGTCGCCGCGACGGGGACGAAGTCAGAAAAACTTCAGGCGCTTGAGGATGAATTCGGAGATAGCGTGCATACGCTTCGATACGACCTGTCCACAGCTGATTCGATTCGGGAGCTTTCAAGCGCGGCCGCAGACGCCCTCGGCTCGGTCGATATCTTGGTCAACAACGCCGGCATAACGCGGGACAGCCTTTTCCTCAGGCTTTCCGAAAGCGACTGGAACGAAGTGATCGCGATCAACTTGAACGCCGCAATACTGCTGTCGAAAAATGTCTTGAGAGGAATGATGAAGTCGCGCTGGGGGCGAATCATCAACGTGACGTCGGTGGTCGGATCAACCGGCAATCCCGGTCAAGCCAATTACGCCGCTTCGAAGGCCGCGTTGGCAGGATTCGGGAAATCGCTTGCGGCGGAGGTCGCCGGCAGGGGCATTACCGTCAACGCGCTTGCGCCAGGGTTCATCGCTACCGAAATGACTGACGGGCTTTCGGACAAGCAACGCGAGCGGATACTCGAAAATGTTCCGGTCGGACGGATGGGAACAACAGACGAAATTGCCGCCGGCGCGTTGTTCCTCGCTTCGAAAGAAGCTGGATATGTGACTGGGCAGACGTTGCATGTGAACGGCGGCTTGGCAATGATCTGATCTTATCGCGGCGACAACTCGTGCACTTGCAGCGTTGACGTCGTGTGATATATCGCTCGCGCCCGGCCGTTGAACCGGTTGGGCGGATTGGTAGCAATAAGGCGTTCAACAGCAACCAAGAATTGAACTCAATGACCTTTTGCCAAACCTGAACAGGTCGGCAAGGTTGGCTGATCAGTTTGCAGGAGCTGAGCCCACTACGCGGTGAATTTCCGCAAAGAGCTGAGGGAGTATCCATGAGCGATATCGCTGAAAGGGTAAAAAAAATTGTTGTCGAGCATTTGGGCGTGGATGAAGCTGACGTCGACACCACCGCGTCATTCATCGGCGACCTCGGAGCAGACAGCTTGGATACCGTCGAGTTGGTGATGGCGTTCGAAGAAGAATTCGGCATTGAAATTCGAGACGAAGACGCAGAAACTATCAATACTTTCGGCGATGCCGTAAATTTCATTATTGAAGCGACTGACGCGTCGTGACAGCTGGGCGATGTTGGAGCAACATGCGGAATTGAATTTCAAGGTTTCGTAAATCAGCCAACCTCAGCAACGGCGCTCTCGGCTTTCCAGAGCGTCGCACCAGTGGGCGGCGCGCGGATAGCAGAAATGTCGCGCGTTTACGCTGCGTCGGAAAATCGGGGAGGCCGCAATGATCATTTATCCAACCTTGCAACTTGTGAACGGGCGCTGCGTCACGTTGCGGCGCGGGCGAACCAGCGAGCCCATGGTCTGGCATGTGGATCCGATTGAAACCGCCAGAGGCTTCGCGGCTGCCGGCGCTTCTTGGATGCACATCACTGATATCGACGCAGTCAAAGGCGATGGCGAGAATCGCGAACTCATCCTTGAATTGGTTCGACATGCGGGAATCCCGGTTCAAATCGGGGGCGGGATCCGCTCCGTCGAGCAAATTTCGGAATGGATCGATCGCGGCGCCGGACGAGTGGTCTTGGGAACCTTGGCCGCGCTGGATTTCTACTCTTTGCAGAGGGCCGCGCGACTTTATCCTGACCAGATTTCCGTAGCCGTGGATGTCTGGAAGGGCGATACGATGACGCATGGCTGGCTTCAGCAAAATGCGATCAAGCCGCTGGACTTCGTGAGATCACTTGAGTCTGTGCCGCTGGCATCCGTCATCATCACCGACATCGATGCCAACGTCGGGACCACCGAAAACACATTCGAGACATTGCAGCTCCTTGCTGCCGTCTCGACCAGCCCGGTCATCGCCAGCGGCGTGGTGCGAACCAAAAACGATATCGAACGGTTGAAGCGGCTGAAATACGTTTCGGGGGCGATTGTCGGAGACGCATTGTTCAACAAGACGATCACGATCGAAGAAGCCTTGGAAGCGGCTCAACCGCGTATCGAAGATCTGGTTTAAGGTTTTCCGCACGACTTAAGGCAGGGCGCGCCTTGCCTAGATTGAGGCAGTGGTTGTAACAGACCGCGCGCAATAAGGGATTTGGGCCATGCGGCGAGTTGTAGTGACGGGACTGGGTTTGGTGACGCCCCTCGCATGCGGGGTGGAGGAGACCTGGTCGGGACTGATATCCGGAAAATCGGCTGCGAAAAAAATCACGAAATTCGATGCCGCGCACCTTGCCACCGATTACGCCTGCGAAATCCCGTTCGGCGCAGGTCCTGGAGAATTCAATCCCGACGATTGGATGCCGCCTAGAGAACGCCGCAAAGTCGATGATTTCATTCTCTATGGAATGGCGGCCTCGGAGCAGGCGGTCTGCGACGCCGATTGGAAGCCGACAGATGAATCGGAGCTTCTGAGAACGGGCGTGATGATCGGTTCCGGGATCGGCGGTTTGAGTTCCATTGCCGAAACCGCGGTGTTGCTCAAAGAGCGCGGGCCGCGACGCGTATCTCCATTCTTCATCCCAGGCGCGTTGATCAACCTCGCGTCGGGCCAAATCTCGATAAAGCATGGCTTCAAAGGTCCCAACCATGCCGTCGTAACGGCTTGCGCGACGGGCGCTCATGCCATCGGCGATTCGGCGCGGTTGATCCAAGTCGGTGACGCCGATGTGATGATTGCGGGAGGCGCCGAGAGCCCTATATCCGAAATTGGCGTCGCAGGATTCAACGCGTGCAAAGCATTGTCCACCAAATGGAAGGCTCAGCCAGAGTGCGCCAGCCGTCCTTTCGACTCCGACCGGGACGGATTCGTGATGGGCGAGGGGGCTGGCGTCGTTGTTCTGGAGGAATTCGAACATGCGATGCGGCGCGGGGCAAAGATTTACGCTGAGCTGACCGGCTACGGATTGTCCGGCGACGCCGCGCATATCACTGCGCCCGCGCCCGACGGCAACGGCGGGTTTCGTTCGATGTCCGCAGCATTATCCAGGGCCGAACAGCCGCCGAATGCACTCTCGTATGTCAATGCTCACGGCACATCGACGATCGCGGACTTGATTGAACTGGCTGCGATCAAGCGATTGCTCGGGGCTTCGGTGAGAACGACGACAATTTCATCGACCAAATCGTCGATCGGACACCTGCTTGGCGCTGCGGGCGCGGTCGAAGCGGTATTCTGCATCCTGTCGATTCGCGATCAAATCGTGCCGCCGACGCTCAATCTGGACAACCCCGACGCGGACGCAGAGTTTGATCTCGCTCCCAATTCCGCGAAGCAGCGAGAGGTTTCTGTCGCGATGTCGAATTCATTCGGCTTCGGCGGAGCCAACGCGACACTGGTATTCGAAAAGATTCGATGAAGCTGCTCGGGGATCTGGCTTCGAACGCAATCACGCTGGCCATCGTAGCTGTGCTCGGAGTCTGCGGGGTTGTCGTCGCGGGAGCCCATCAGTTCACGCGGTCCGGTCCGCACGACAGCGCGTTTTTTTTCGATATTCCGAAAGGTCAAACAATCTCAGGGGTCGCAGCCGAATTGGCGGACCTCGGCGCGATAACCAGCGGGATCGTATTCAGGTACGGAGCGAAATTTACAGGCCAGGACACCGAAATCAAGCACGGCACATTCCAGATAGATTCGCATGCGTCGATGTCCGAAATTCTTGAGACAATCACTTCGTCTTCCGCTTCGCGGCGGAGATACGTCGCGACGTACCATGCCAAGGCTTCGGGCGGAGAACTGACGTTGATCGAACGTCTCGCAGGGTCGGACGAGACAATTGAAATTGCGAAATTCCTCGGCTCCGAAGATGCGACTGAACCTTACCTTGAAATTCTGAACTCGGGCGTCCCGATCGAATTCAGAGTCGTGATCACCGAGGGCTTGACCGTTTGGCAGATCGTCGAAGCGATCAACGACGCAGAGTTCCTTGAAGACGAGGCTGCTTTGATGCCGGACGAAGGATCTTTGGCGCCCGATACTTACGAAGTCGCGCGCGGTGCTGCGGTGGATGACCTGATTTCCAGGATGATCGATTCGCAGAATGAAATAATGGAAGAGGAATGGGCTCAAAGACCGGATAACTCGTTTGTCGCAACTCCTCGGGAAGCGCTCATACTCGCGTCGATCATTGAGAAGGAGACTGGCGTGTCAAGCGAGCGGGGACTGGTCGCATCGGTATTCGTCAACCGCCTGCGGGCAGGAATGCGGTTGCAGTCGGACCCTACAGTGGTCTACGGGATAACCGAAGGCCGCGGCGTTCTTGGGCGCGGCTTGCGGCAAAGCGAGCTGAAGCGCAAAACGCCGTTCAACACCTATGAGATCGACGGGCTGCCTCCGACGCCGATCGCAAATCCGGGCCGCGCTGCGATCCGAGCTGCGCTGAATCCTGCCGAAAGTGATTTTCTGTTTTTTGTTGCCGACGGCACAGGAAGTCACGCTTTCGCCAAAACCTATGACGAGCATCGAGCAAACGTGCGGAAGTGGCGTCAAATTGAGAGAGAAAGGCAGTCGGAGTCGGGCGGCTGACGCCCTCTGCGCAAAAATCGGGGTTGCATGCATCGGGCTGCGAACTTGTCGGATAAAGATTGAACTTGCATCGAACCGCTCGTGTCGATTTGCTGATCAGCCCCGATCCGCAGAGGGGCGAGAAGTTGTTGTGCCTCTTGCCAAGTCCGCAGGATGACCCCATGTATCGCGCAGCCTTGAAATCAACTAAGCCTTGGCCAACTGGCCGTGGCACCTATCGAAATTGCATTGCATAGCTAATGACGGAATCAGGAAGGATTGGTAGGCGATGAACGGCGCGATCGTCGAGATGAAGTCGCAAGAGATGGAGTCCGCCGGAACAGACCCGGTTTGGGCAAGAATTCGAACTGAAGCGAAGGCCGCAATTGAAAAGGAGCCGCTCCTCGGCGGGCTGATTCACACCAGCCTGCTGCACCATGCGTCATTGGAAGGCGCGCTTGCCTACAGGTTGTCGGTCAAGCTTGCTTCCCGGGAGATGTCGGAACAGATCTTGCGCGAAATAGCGGATGAAGCGCATGCGGAGGACGCTTCGCTGGGAATTGCGGCTAGGGCCGACATCATTGCCGTTTTCGATAGGGATCCGGCATGTCATGCATTTATTCAGCCATTGCTGTTCTTCAAGGGATTCCAAGCAATCCAGTGCTACAGGGTTGGAAACTGGCTTTGGAGGCACGGGCGGAAGGATCTCGCCTATTTCGTGCAAATGCGCGTGTCGGAGGTTTTTGGCGTGGACGTGCATCCCGGCGCCGTTTTAGGCAAGGGAATCCTGATGGATCATGCCCATTCGATCGTGATCGGCGAAACGGCCGTCATTTCGGATAACGTATCGATGCTCCATTCCGTGACGCTTGGCGGCACAGGGAAGGACGACGGAGACCGGCATCCCAAGATCGGCGATGGCGTCATGCTCGGAGCAGGGGCAAAGGTCTTGGGAAACATATCAGTGGGCAGGTGTTCGAGGGTGGCAGCCGGTTCGGTCGTCCTGGCCGAAGTGCCGTGCTGCAAGACGGTTGCGGGCGTTCCGGCAAGAATTGTCGGAGAAGCGGGCTGCGATCAGCCCTCGGCAACCATGAATCAGTTGTTGGGCGAATAATGCATCGGGTCGGGAATGCCGACCCGTGCTTTTCCGACGCCGGACGGTTGCGCGAACGCTCCCGACCGCAAAGCTACAGCTGCATCCGCAACGGATTTTCCAAGTTTTCCACAATTGAAGCCAGCAAGCGGGCTTCGAGAGCGCCGTCGATCACGCGATGATCCACGGACAGCGTTGTTGACATCGCCGCGGCAATTTCAATGTCGGCCCGGTTCGACAAATTTTGCGGCAGCTACTTGTTTTGCGTGTTTCGGCCTACTTTTCGGCACTAAGTTTTGCTGTCTTTTGTTGTTCTCAGCAGAGGCGATCGATCCAATAGGGCGTTCACGAAAATGCCGAACTCGCACACTTGCCTGCATTGCCATCAATTTGATATCAATTTGATATCAAATTGATGGCAAATGGTTGGAGACCAATCACGATGGCGACGATCAACGTAAGGCAACTGAACGACGGCGTGGTGCAGAAGCTAAAGCAGCGCGCGGCCGGAAACGACCGCTCTCTGGAGGGCGAGGCGCGCCACATACTCACGCGCGCGGTCGAAGACGACATGGCGGCAAAGCGTGAAGCCTTCCGGGCTCTGGCAGCGAAATTGCGGAGGAAGACCGAAGGGCGCACGCAGACGCCTTCGGAAGTCCTGATCCGCAAGGATCGCGACAACGGGCATCGAGTTGGCTGATGCGCATTGTAGTCGATGCAAGCGTGGCCGTGAAATGGCTGGTCGCGGAAGAGGGTTCAAACGCGGCGGACCGCTTGCTGACGGACGGCGACGACCTGTATGCGCCGCGTCTGATGGCGTCCGAGGTTGCCAACGCCCTATGGCGCAAGGCCCGGCTAGGCGAGATCGAACGCGATCAAGCCGCTGTTCTGATGACCGCCGTATCGGAATTGCCCGTTCGTTGGTGCGAAGATGAAGCGGTGTGTGCGGATGCGGTTCGTCTCGCGCTGACGCTCGAGAGGCCGGTCTACGATTTTATGTATTTGGCGCTGGCGCAACGACACGGTGCCCGGATGGTGACGGCGGACGAGCGCTTTGCGAATGCGCTGGCGTCGACAGAGCATCGCGGAACGGTGACGACGCTCGCCGGTCATGCACAGATTAGTCCATTGGGCAGGTAAGGCCGCTCATTCGAGGAGTCATGATGCAGTCTCTCTCGAAGCGCGCGTTCGACAGTGGCAGACAGATCGCGAATGCTTCCGTCCGAGAACGCTACAGCAGCATCCGCAACGGATTTTCCAAGTTTTCCACAATTGAAGCCAGCAAGCGGGCTCCGAGGGCACCGTCTATCACGCGATGATCCACGGACAGCGTTGCTGACATTACCGTCGCAATTTCTATGCCGTCGTCGACCACCACAGGCCGCTTGGCGCCGGCGCCGATCGCAAGAATCGATCCGTGAGGAGGGTTGATCACTGCGTCGAAGCTGTCGATGCCGTACATTCCCAAGTTCGAGATCGCGAAACTGCCGCCTTGATACTCGTTCGGCTTCAACGAACGGCTGCGGGCGCGTTCGGCGAGATCCTTCATTTCCGACGAGAGCTGGGACAGCGACTTCCTGTCGGCATCGAATAGAACAGGCGTGAACAAACCGCCATCCACCGCAACCGCAACCGCGACGTCGGAAGATTTGAACTTCAAGACTTTGTCCGCTGCCCAGATCGAGTTCGCTTCGGGAACCGACTGAAGCGCCATGGCTGCGGCTTTGATGATGAAGTCGTTGACGGAGATCTTCATGTCGTGAACGGCCAAAGCGGTGTTCAATTCAGACCGAACAGCCAACAATTTGTCGATTCGAATATCGCGCCGCAAGTAGAAATGGGGGATGGTCTGCTTCGATTCGGAGAGGCGCGCAGCGATGGTGCGACGCATGCCGTCAAGCTGTATCACCTCGTGCTCGCGGGCTTCATATTGTCCGATCAACGCTTCAAATCCGGGAGACGGCGCGGCGGAAACAGCAGGCGCGGGCGCTTCAAAGTTCTCGACGTCGGCCTTCACAATGCGCCCGTGCGGGCCCGACCCGGAGATTGATGAAAGCTCCAAGCCTTTGGACTGCGCAATCCGCTTCGCCAAAGGTGAAGCGAATATTCGCGCCGATGCAACGTCCTCCGGTTTTGCCGCTTGCTTGTCTGGAGCCGGTTCAAGGTCTTTCTCCGCGGCGGCTTCGGTTTCTTTTTTCGACTCCTCGTCGACCGCCTGCGCTTCGTTCGGGAGAGAAATCTTGCCGACTTCCGAGGCGTCCTCGACCAGGATCGCAATCGGCTGGTTCACCGCGATTCCTTGCGAACCTTCAGGAACCAGAATTTTCCCGACAATCCCGTCGTCGGCGGATTCGAACTCCATGACGGCCTTGTCCGTCTCGATCTCCGCAAGCAGGTCGCCGGAGCTTACGGCGTCTCCCTCGCTCACGAGCCATTTCGCCAACGTTCCTTCCTCCATGGTTGGCGAGAGAGCTGGCATGAGAAGCGTTGTCGGCATGGGTATCTCCTCTACCGGTATGCAACCGAGCGAGCAGCCTTGACGATCTGGTCCGGCGTAACAAGAGCGTGCTTTTCGAGATTCGCCGCGTACGGCATCGGCACGTCCGCGCCCGCGCAATTCAGAACCGGAGCGTCCAGCCAGTCGAATGCTTCGCGCATGAGCACGCCGCTGATCTGGGCGCCGATGGAGCAGACTGGCCAGCCCTCTTCGACGGTCACGCACCTGTTGGTTTTCTTGACGGAATTCACAACCGTGCCGGTGTCCATCGGTCTGAGCGTCCTAAGGTCGACGACTTCCGGGCTGATTCCCGCGTCCGTCAAAGCATCGGCTGCCGCCAGGGCGTGCTCCATTCCAATTCCGAACGAGACGATCGTCACGTCGGTTCCTTCTCTTGCTATCGCGGCCTCGCCGATGGGAACGATATGATCTTCGTCGGTCGGCACCTCGAAGCTGCGGCCGTAGAGAATTTCATTTTCCAGGAACACTACGGGATTCGGGTCTCGAATTGCAGACTTCAAGAGCCCCTTCGCGTCCGCCGCCGCATACGGCTGGACGACCTTCAAGCCGGGGCAGTGGGCATACCATGCAGCATAGTCCTGGCTGTGCTGCGCGGCAACCCGCGCGGCAGCCCCGTTCGGACCGCGGAATACAATCGGACACGCTATTTGGCCGCCGGACATGTAGAGCGTCTTGGACGCGGAATTTACAATTTGATCAATTGCTTGCATCGAGAAGTTGAAAGTCATGAACTCAACGACCGGTCGCAATCCGGCCAATGCCGCGCCGACCCCGAGGCCGGTGAAACCGTGTTCGGTAATCGGCGTATCGATGACCCGCCGAGAACCGAACTCGTCAAGAAGTCCTTGCGAGACCTTGTACGCCCCCTGATAATCGGCGACTTCCTCGCCCATCAGGAATACGGACTCGTCGCGACGCATTTCCTCTGCGATAGCGTCGCGGATCGCCTCGCGGACGGTCTTTGTCGTGCTTGAGATATTTCCCACTATTTTATGCCCCGGCTGGAATGCGAGTTCCTAGTGGCTTGTCCGAATCATTTGGAACCCTCTTTGACGGGCGGCGATCAGCCGGTCCGGGCTGGCCGTCCATTTGAACGGCTTCGCCTCCTTCCCGTTGTGCAGCTCGATGAAGCCGTCGACCGCCGCCTTGAGATCCTCGAGGGAATCGTGGACGCCGCGCCGGAGACGGCGATTGGCCAGCTTCCCGAAGAAGCCTTCGACCGCGTTCATCCAGGAGCAGGAGGTCGGCGTGAAGTGGAGGGTCCAGCGGGGATGGTCCGCCAGCCAGTCCGCGACGGCCGAATGCTTGTGGGCGGAGTAGTTGTCCACGATGGCGTGGATCATCCGCCCGGCGGGCGCCGCCTTGTCGACCTGCTCGAGGAACGCGATGAACTCCTGGTGCCGGTGGCGCTCGGAGTGGCGGCCGATGACCGTCCCGTCCAGAATGTTCATCGCGGCGAACAGCGTCGTGGTTCCGTTCCGCTTGTAGTCGTGCGTCATCGTCGCGGGCCGTCCCGGCTTCATCGGAAGCGCCTTCTGCGTCCGCCCGAGCGCCTGGATCTGCGTCTTCTCGTCGATCGAAAAAACCACAGCGCGGTCCGGCGGATTCATGTACAGATCGATGACTTCGCGGGTCTTCTCCGCGAACTTCGGATCGGTCGAGACCTTGAACTGCCGCACCTTGTGCGGCGCGAGACGGTGGCGGACGAGGATCTTGTGCACGGTCGTCGGCGAGAGGCCGACCTTCTTCGCCAAGGCGCGCACCGTCCAGTGCGTCTCCCCCTCCGGCGCGGAGCTCCGCGCCAGCTCCACCACCTCGCGGACCTTCTCCTCGGACGTCGGCGGCTTGCCCGGCGGGCGCGTCTTGTCGCGCAGAAGGCCGTCCACGCCCTCCCGCATGAACCGCTCCTGCCAGCGCCACACCGTCGCCTTCGCCGAGCCGGTCGCGGCCATGACCGCCACCGTCCCCAAACCGTCGTCCGTCATAAGGACGATCCGCGCCCGGCGCGCGTGCTTCACCTTGCTGTTGCCGTCTCCCGCGATCGCCTCGAGCCGCCCGCGCTGCTCGTCCGAAACATCGAAGTCCACTCCCGTCCGCATCGTCCCGCCTCTCGTCTGCTCCGCGCTGTCGCCGCGCGGTTCCTGCCAAGACCATACTGGACTCCAGTGAAGCAAACAAGCCACTAGTTCTGGACCCTGCCGCGGCATCGCTATGATTCGACCGCGCGGCTTGCTTTGGATATTCATATACGACCAAGGAAGTTCGGCAACGCCTCGTGCCATTGGGCAAACGCGCCAAAGCGGCAGCCAAACTATTTGAAGTCGGCCGGCGCGTGGACATCGGTCCAAAGTTCCGACAAATCCGGCTCGGGGCTGCTTCGCGCAAATTCCGCAGCGTCGTTGACGATGGATTTGGTTTCAGCGTCGACCGCTTTCAGCTGGGCTTCCGACATCCGCGCCTTTTCGACAAGCAAATTCCTAAGATTGGAAATAGGGTCCCGTTCCTCGCGCACGCTCTGCACCTCTTCTCGGGTCCGATACTTGGCGGGGTCGGACATTGAATGGCCCCGATATCTGTAGGTATGCATTTCAAGAATGTACGGACCGGCTCCGCTTCTGCAGTGATCAACCGCTTTTTGGCCCGCCGCCTTGACCAGCAGCACGTCCATCCCGTCGACGCTTTCGCCCGGAATGTCGAACGCTTTGCCGCGCGTATGCAAATCCGGGGTCGAAGACGAGCGCTCCACGGAGGTGCCCATTGCGTACTGGTTGTTTTCGATCACGAAGATGACAGGCAGCTTCCATAGGCTTGCCATATTGAACGTCTCGTAAACCTGTCCCTGGTTTGCCGCTCCGTCGCCGAAATAGGTGAATGTAACGTTTCGGTTTCCTTCGTACTTGTCGGCGAATGCGAGGCCTGCTCCCAACGGCACTTGAGCGCCGACAATGCCGTGCCCGCCGTAGAACTGCTTTTCCTTGCTGAACATATGCATGGATCCGCCTTTTCCGCGCGAATATCCGCCGCTTCGGCCGGTCAATTCCGCCATCACGCCCTTCGGATCCATTCCACAGGCCAGCATGTGTCCATGATCCCTGTACGCCGTTATTCTTTTGTCGTCTTTTTCGGCTACAGCTTCCAGTCCGACAACGACGGCTTCCTGACCGATGTACAAGTGGCAGAAGCCTCCGATCAGGCCCATTCCGTACAACTGGCCGGCCTTTTCCTCGAATCGGCGGATGAGCAGCATCTGCTTGTATAGATCGAGCAGTTCTTTCTTTGACGCATCTTGCTTTTGAAGTGGGCTTTTGCGCGCCATCGAATTTTCCGCCAGCAAACTGAGTTTCGCATTCAAGAATTCGTGCCGTTATATAATCCGAAGCCGAAACTTTCCAGCGAGTTGAACATCGAAGGCAATGACAATTGATGGGCCTCCTCAAAAGACTCGCCGTTGCCTGCCGCAAAGTTCAGCGAATCACTTGTCGCGTGGATCGAGAAGTGTGGTCGAACGCGTAGGTTTCTCCTATGTCAAAGAAGTTGCCGTGATCGGAAGCAAAGAGGTCGGCGGGGGCTCAGAGTAAAGGCCGCTCATGCTGCGCCAGCACGGGAATTTCGAGGACGCACGCTCGCAAGAGCCGTGGAAGTCCTGAGATTGCCCGGCGTACGGAAACCTCTGATTGCAAAGAATTTCTTCGATCAGCGTTCAGTTGATGATTCTGTCATTCGGATGGACATACCCGAGTCTTTCGCGAGCCAGCTCATCCAGGAGTTCCAAGTCCAGAAAGTCATCCGACAGTCTCTTGGTCTTGTTTTCCATGACCGCGATCTGGAAATCGATCTCGCCCAGCTCGGTCCGAAGCTCGGAAATCTGCTCTTCGATCTGGATTCGCGCGAAAAGGCCTTGATTGCCCTGAAGCGCAGTGAACGCGAGGTAAATATGGGCCAGAACAAATAGAGAGAAAATGCCCAGATCTCGATAGAATGGGCGCTGTGCTAGCTTTGCCATTTACTGCTCTGACATGTCTTATGCGTCATATTGTTCGACGCCGACGGCATTTCTTGCGTACTCGCCGCGTTTTGCCAACGAGATTCAGGCTACAGCTGGAATTCCGCCGCAAAATTGCACCAATGTGGCACAATTGCCAACCATCAAGGGGTTGCGGAATCGAGAATTCGTTGCGGATTACGTTTTTTTCAATGCCCGTTTCTGTAGATATTGACAAGCTTCCTCAGCATCTTCAAAGCATCCGCCCGGGGCCGTTGGAAGGTGTTCCTGCCGATGATCGAGCCGTGGCCGCCGCCATCTCTGATTGCTCGTGCATCGTCGAAGACCTCATCGGACGTCTTCGCAGATCCCCCCGAAAAAACTACAATTCGGCGTCCATTGAAGGCCGCCTTCATGCAGTGTGCGACCCGCCGCGAGCGGTCTTGCAAATCGGTTCGGTCGCCCAATTTTTCCTTGGTCTCGGGAATGTGGAGAGTAAACTCAGGCAGCTTTATCTTGATGATGTGCGCGCCTAAAAGCGCGGCAATGTGGGCAGCGTACGCGCTTACATCCAATGCGGTCTGCGCTTTTCCAGCAAGGTCTTCTCCGCGCGGGTACGACCAAATGACCGTGGCCAGACCGCGCGCCGATGCCTCGGCGCGAATCTCGGCAATCTCTTCGAACATTTCCATGGACTGCGATGATCCCGGATAGACCGTGAAGCCGATTGCCGCACAGCCAAGGCGCAGCGCATCGTCGACGGATGCCGTTATGGCTTGATCGTTCGCCATGCCGCTGGGCAGCAGCGAATTCGAAGAATTGACCTTCAGGATAGTCGGAATTTGCCCGGCGAAGCGGTCGGCGCCGCACTCGATCATTCCAAGGGGAGCCGCGTAAGCACTGAGACCTGCCTCTGTTGCCAGCTCGAAGTGATAGTGCGGGTCGTAGGCGGGCTCATTCACCAGAAAACTCCGATCAGGCCCGTGCTCGAATCCCTGGTCAACCGGCAGGATGATCAGTTTGCCTGTTCCGGACAATGCGCCATGCATCAAAATGCGAACCAGATTCGTCCTTACGCCCGGCGAGTCCCCGGCGTAGCTGGCCAGAATTCCCTTTACCGTGTCGGTGATCTTCATTGACTCAAAACCTTTCCAGCATCGGGAGCGAACCGGCTCCCGGAGATTGTCCAAACAATTTTGCCCGATGATCCAGCCAAGTCGACATTGAGCATTCACGCGTTCGGCTGCCGCAGAAGCCTGCTCCGCAACATATTGGCGATTCGCAAGCCTTGGACAAACGGGCAGGGGATGGCCAAGTCGACCTCACCGGCGAAGCGCCTCAATTCCCGGCAACGTCTTTCCTTCAAGCCACTCGAGAAAAGCGCCGCCGGCAGTGGATAAATGGGTGAATCGGTTCGCGGCGCCGGCAATGTTCAACGCTGCAACCGTGTCGCCGCCTCCGGCGACAGAAATCAGCGATCCGCTTGCGGTCAATTCTGCCGCCGCCCTCGCAAGCAGATTTGTTCCATTGTCGAAAGGCTTCATCTCGAAAGCCCCCATAGGTCCATTCCAAATCAATGTACGGCATGATCGGAACAGCGCGGCAATTCGCGCGGCCGATATTGGCCCGCAGTCCAAGATCATTTCGTAGTTCCGGCAGTCCCGCGGGCCAGTCTCGCGCCAATTCGCATCGGGCTTTAGGCCGTCTGCGACGACGACTTGATCGGGCAGCACGATTTCGCAGCCATGCTTGCCGGCTTCCGCCACGATTTCCGCTGCGGTCGCCGCCATGGCGGGTTCAGCAAGCGATTTTCCCACGCAGAATCCTTGCGACAGATAGAAGGTATTCGACATCCCGCCGCCGATCACGAGGTGGTCCACCTTGCGAATCAGGTTTGACAGGACTTCCAGCTTGGTCGAAATTTTCGCGCCTCCCACAAGAGCTGCGACGGGCGGGGACGGTCGCTCCAATGCGTTCGCAAGAGCGTCGAGTTCCTCTGCCATCAGTCGCCCTGCGCAATTCGGAAGCGCCGAGGCCAAACCGGCAGTCGATGCGTGCGCCCGATGCGAGACGGAAAATGCGTCATTGCAGTAAACATCGCCAAGCTTGGCAAGCTGGCGGACAAAATGTTCCTCGTTTTCAGTTTCTTCTGGGTAAAACCTGACATTTTCCATCAGCAAGATTTCGCCTGCCGACTGGCTCCTGCTGCAAGATTCCGCCCGCGGCCCAACCGCTGCTTCACAGAATTTCACCCGCCGTTCAAGATGCTCCTCCACCGACGAAACAACCTGTTTCAACGAAAATTTCGGATCGGCGGCGCCTTTCGGACGTCCCAGGTGGGAGAGCAGGATCGGAATGCCGCCCTTGTCCAAAATCTCGTTGATCGTGCGCGCCGAGCGAATGATCCGCGTCGCATCGGCCACGCGCCCATCCTTCATCGGCACGTTGTAATCGACGCGCACGAGCACGCGTTTGCCTTCGACGTCGATATCGTCCAGCGAATTCCAAGCCATGCTATGCTCGCGGCTGCTCCTCGGCGAATTCAAAGTCGTTTGCGAACGGTTTGGCGACGGCGTCAAAGCTGGCTTATCGCAACCGACACATCTGCCATTCTGTTGGAGAAGCCCCACTCATTGTCGTACCAAGCAAGGACGCGGCAAAAGGTGCCGTCCATGACTTTTGTTTGATCCAGGTGGAAAATCGACGAACGCGAATCATGATTGAAATCGGCTGAAACATTGGGTCGGTCGGTATATCCCAAAATGCCCTTCAACTTGCCCTTGGAAGCGCTGATGACCGCCTCATTGATTTCTTCAACGGTCGTTTCCCGCCCGGCTTCAAAGTTGAGGTCGACAACCGACACGTTCGGCGTGGGCACTCGGATGGCGACGCCGTCCAGCCGACCAGCGAGCTCCGGCAGCACCAAGCCGACGGCTCGCGCAGCGCCCGTCGATGTTGGAATCATCGACACCGAGGCGGCTCTCGCACGGTAGAGATCTTTGTGAATGGCATCGAGCGTCGGCTGGTCGCCGGTGTAGCTGTGGATGGTCGTCATGAATCCGCGGCTAATTCCGACCGCCTCATTCAACACCATCGCCACGGGAGAAAGGCAATTCGTCGTGCACGAGGCATTCGAAATCACCCGGTCGCCGCTTTCGATCGTCTCATGATTCACGCCGTAGACAACCGTCTTGTCCGAGCCGGAGGCGGGTGCGGACACCAAAACCCGCTTTGAACCGTTGTCCAAATGCCTTGCCGCTTTCTCGCGCGATGCGAACAACCCGGTGCACTCCAGCGCGACATCGACATCGCTCCAAGGAAGCTCTTCCGGATTGCGCATTCCGGTCACACGGATGGATCCGCGCCCCGCGTCGATAGTCGCTTCGCCGGATTCCACTTTTCCCGGAAACCTGCCGTGCACGGAATCAAACTGAAGCAGGTGGGCCAATTGTTCCACAGGGGCCAGATCGTTGACGGCGACAACCTGAATATCCGACCTTCCAGACTCGATTATTGCGCGCAGAACAAGTCTGCCGATCCGGCCGAAGCCGTTGATTGCAACCTTTGCAGTCATTTGTTTCTCCAAATTGTTTTCAACGAAATTTCGAAGAGTTGGGACTATTCCGGCCTAAAGGGTGCCCGGGAGCACTTGCCGCTTGTGCACTAAAAACCTGCATGAAGCCGATTTCATCCGATATGGCAGGATTTTTCGGTTCATTTCCAGCCGTGACGGGCGCAATTTACAGCATTGATTCGGCTTTTTCGGCCACAGCATTCGCTGTTATGCCGAAGTGTTCAAACAGGTCGTTGCCGGGGGCGGATGCTCCAAATCCGTCCATTCCGATGAACGCCGCTTTACGCTCTGACCCGCGCTCTCCGCAGAGCCATCTGTCCCAGCCGAGGCGAGATGCCGCCTCGATGCCAATTCTGATTGGGCCTTTGGGCAGAACTCGTTTTCTGTAGCTTTCATCTGTAGCTTCAAAAAGCTCCCAGCACGGCATGGAAACGACTCTCGTGCCGATACCTTTTGCTTCCAGCAAGTCCCTCGCTGCAACCGCGATCGAGGTTTCGGATCCGGTAGCCAACAGATTCACCTGCGTCCGCGTCGCAGATCTCCGCAAAATGTAGGCGCCGTTCGAGGATTTGTTGTCCTTGCTGTTCTGAACTCGCAAAGTCGGCAGGCTTTGCCTCGTAAGCGCAATGACGGACGGGGTCTTCCGCGATGCCAGCGCGCATTGCCAAGCTTCAGCGGTCTCAACGGCGTCGCAGGGTCTGAAGACATGCATGTTCGGCGTCGCGCGAAGCATCGCCAGATGCTCGACCGGCTGATGTGTAGGTCCGTCTTCGCCCAGTCCGATCGAATCATGCGTCATTACGTAAATTGCCGGCAGACCCATCAATGCGGACAAGCGCATCGCCCCGCGAGCATAGTCGCTGAAGCACAGAAATGTCCCGCCGTAAGGGCGAATGCCTCCATGAAGGGCCATGCCGTTCATGGCGCCTGCCATGCCGTGTTCGCGGATTCCATAATGGATGTATCGTCCGCCGCGAAACTGCGGACCGAATTCTCCCAAATCGGCAGTCTTGGTGTTGTTCGAACCTGTCAAGTCCGCTGAGCCGCCGATCATTTCAGGCAGGATCGGGTTTATTGCCTTGAGCACTTCTTCCGAGCATTTGCGGGTGGCAAGCTTGAGCTGCTCCTTTGATGCGTCGCGCTTCAGTTTGTTGAACGCGGCCTTCAGCCCGTAAGGACGATCATCCCGGAGCATCCTGTCGAACTGCTCTCTGCGTCTGGATGACACCGAGTCGCGGCGTTGCTCCCATTCTTCGCGAAGCATCGCGCCGCGAGCGCCCGCATTTGCCCAGGCCTTCGATACCTCCGCCGGAATTTCGAAAGCCGGATGCGGCCAATCGTAGATTTCGCGAACTGCCGCGATTTCATCGTCCCCGAGCGGAGAACCGTGCGCCGAAGCAGTGCCTTCCTTCGCCGGCGAGCCGAATCCAATTCTCGTCTTGCAGGCGATCAGCGCGGGATAGGGGCTGGCTTTCGCATCCTCCAAGGCATCGTCAATCTGTTCCGGATCGTGCCCGTCGCACAAAAGGCATGTCCAGCCGGACGCGTTGAATCGCGCGATCTGCTCGGTGACGTCGCTCTTCGAAATTTCTCCGTCAATTGATATGCCGTTGTCGTCCCACAGCACGACAAGCTTTGAAAGTTTCTGCATTCCTGCAAGGCTGATCGCCTCTTGGCTGATTCCTTCCATAAGGCAGCCGTCGCCGACGACGGCATAGGTCATGTGGTTGACCAGCTTATTCCCGAAGCGGGCGCGGAGCGCTTCTTCCGCGATGGCCAAACCGACGGCATTCGCCAAACCTTGGCCAAGCGGGCCGGTCGTCGTCTCGATCCCGGCTTCGGGCATGATTTCGGGATGCCCGGCCGCTACGGAATGCAGCTTGCGAAAACGCTTGATTTGGTCCATGCCGCAGTTTTTGTATCCAGACAGGCAAAGCGCTGCGTACAAAAGCATTGAGCCGTGGCCAGCCGACAGAACGAAACGATCCCTGTCGGGCCAGGTCGGGCAGGACGCGTCGTATTTCAGGTGGTTGTGAAAAAGCACCGTCATGGCGTCGGCCATGCCCATTGGCATTCCGGGATGACCTGAATTCGCGGACTGCACCGCGTCCATCGCCAGCGCCCTGAGCGCGCACGCGTTCTGCCAGTGAACCGGATGACGCTTGCGCAGTGCAGTTATTTCCATCGGCACCTCTGTGATTCGTCGGCCCGTGAGCCGCATCTCGAATTCTGCAGCCGCGCATATCGGAACAATTCGCGAAATCAAGTCCACAAGGCAGTTGAGAACAATGTATCTCGCGAATACATTGCGTTGGACGGGTTATGTTGCGAAAAGAATATATCCGAACAACAGCGGGATAACCATCAGTGACGGAAAAAGGTGCTGCAGAGCAGGCCCGGCGCATCGCGTCAGCGCTGGAGCGAATCGAGGTCTGCTACGGAAAACTCCAGTCTGAAAGTTCAATCTCATTCAGTTACGGCAAAATTGACGATCAGGAAATCCGAGAGCCTGATTCGGCGGCCGTCGAACTGAACGACGCGACCGCAGGCCGTGAACCGGCATCGGAGACTGAAATCGCGGAGCTTGAAGCGTCAAAGACACGCATCGGAGAATTGGAGGGCTTGCTGGAAAGCGCTGTTTCGGAAAATGCCCGCTTGAAAGCCGAACTCGAAGAGCTGAAGCAGGCTCGCGAGGCAGAGGAATCCGGAGATTCGAATGCGGTCGCAGAATTGCAGTCCAAATTGAATTCAATAATCGAGCAGCGTGCTGAAAAAGTTTCGGAACTGGACGAAATCCTGTCTGACTTGGAGTCATTGCTGGCAGCGGATGAGAAAAATGCCTGAAATTCCGGTATCCGTAAGGGGGCGCCAGTACGACATCGCCTGCACCGACGACGAGCACGAAGCGACGGTCACTGCACGCGACATGCTGAACCATGAGATGCAAAAATGGGTGGACCAGGAAGATATCGGAATTCCCCATCTGCTGATCATGTGCGCATTGAGTTTCGCGGATCAAATTCGCAATCTTGAGCGCCAGACCGAAGAAGCCAAGGACCAATTGGATGCTCTGCGCAACTCGGCCGAGTCAAAGCCAGATGCAACGGTCCAAGAGTTTGAAGATAAGGAAATTCCGGACGAGGATTATGCAAATTTGACGGACCTGGCTGATTTTGCCGAGGAAATCGCAACCGGGTTGGAAGAATCTTTCGGGATCAGCTCTGATGGCGAATCGGACCGGTCGCCAGATTCAGACAACTGAAACTATACGCGAGCGCATGCGATGAGCGGCGTCGCGCCTCCAGCAGACGCGTTGCGGAATGCGCGGCTGTAGCCGCTGATTGATTTGCAGTTGCAGCGCGCGCGTTCAGGCGTTGTGCTCTCTGATCTTGGCAGCCGCGTCTTTGTCGAAGTCGACCTGCAAACGTTCGAACAGGTCATCCAGCTCGCCTGAAAGGGTCATTTCGGTCACGATGTCACAACCGCCTACAAATTCGCCCTTCACATAAAGCTGCGGAATCGTCGGCCAATCGGAATATTTTTTTATGCCTTCGCGGATTTCAGGATCCAGCAGGACATTCACGTCTTCGTATTCGATGCCCAAGTAATTCAGCACGCCCGCCACGCGCGAAGAGAAGCCGCACTGCGGCTGCTGCTTGTTTCCCTTCATGAACAAAACGACGTCGTTGCCTGAAATCGTTTCTTCGATGCGGACCTTCGAGTCGTCGGCCATTCGTTACTCCGATGCCTTGGTTGTAAGTGCCAGCGCGTGCAGTTCGCCGGAAGGCCCGTCCATCTTTCCTTCCAAGGCCGCGTACACCGTGCGCTGCTGCTGAACGCGGTTCATGCCGCTGAAGCTTTCATCGACAACGACGGCGGCATAGTGATTGCCATCTCCCGCCAAATCTGTGACCGTTATACGCGCCTTCGGGAATTTTGCCCTGATCAGCCTTTCGATTTCCGATGCTTGCATGGGCATGGCTGCTACCTCCGGTTGCCGCGCCGAGTGTAGAACTCAGGTTCGCTTTGCGCAAGTCCGGCGCGATTTATTTCACGCGCTGCAGCCAAATCGAATTTTGGGTGCGAACTCGTTGCTGAACAGTGCATTCTGCGCGGCGGCTCAACGTCGGGCCTGGGCTTCCTTCAGAACAAAGTCCCTGAATGCCTGAACGCGCCTCGATTCGCGCAGCTCGACAGGGTAGGCCAAGTAAACGGGGATTTTATTCGTTTCGATTTCCGGCAGTACCCGCACGAGCTTGGGAAAGTGGTCGACCAGAAAGTCGGGCAGAAGTCCTATGCCAAGATCATTCAGCACGCCTTGGAGAACTCCATAATAGTTGTTGACCGTCAGATGCGAGGTCGTGCTCTTGCTCAGGATATCGCGAATCAACTTGATTCCTTCGCGTGACTGTTCGTCTCGAGACCCTTGGCTGATCAAACGATGCGAATACAGGTCTTCGTATGCTACGGGTGCCTCGTTCTTCTGGAAATAGCTTTCGGTCGCATAAAGCACCATCCGGACTGACATCAATTTTCGGCGGATCAAGTCGGCCTGCGAAGGCTCTTTCATGCGGATCGCGACGTCCGCTTCGCGCATCGGAAGATCAAGAATCCGCTCTTCAAGCATCAGGTCGATGTTCAAGTTCGGGTGCTCTTCGTAAAGATTCGAAAGCCGCGGCGCGAGCCACAACGTTCCGAATCCGATGCTGGTCGTCACCCTCAGTTCACCGAACGCCTCGTCGAATGAGTCCCTGATTCGGGCGGCCGCGAATTCGAGTCGATGTTCCATTGCCTTGGCGGCGTCGAATAAAAGCTCGCCTTGTTCGGTCAGAATGAGACCGCGCGCATGCCGATGAACAAGGTCGTCGCCAAGCTTTCTTCCAATGCCCGAATTTGCCGGCTCACGGCCGATTGGCTCAAATGCAAGATGTCGCCCGCCTGCGTCAGGCTTCCGGCAGAAGCCACGGCGTGGAACACACGAAGCTTGTCCCAATCCATTCGTGAACCTCTGATCCCACTGAAGTTTGACCCTACATTCATTTTGAGCTCCTCGAAATCATTGAGTCCCGCGGGAATGGTTTCCGATCTTGAAGCATTTCAACGATTCTCATCGCTCATCGAAATGCACGCCGTCGCAAGCTTTACTCCGGCGCATATACCCCAAATTCAATTTACGATGTCAATCACTTTCGCGCGAGAATATGTCGGTTGGCTGTAGATGATCCCGAGGTCACGTTTTTAGTATTCTTCAGGTGCTTTTTCGCGAGTTGAGTGCAACCGCTATTCACAATTTCATGACCGCAGCACCGGAAAAAGTGCGCCGGACTATCTTTGACCAGGGCTGTTCCCGCAAACCGTATGCGGGCCGTGTTGCAGGCCGCAGGCGCTGGATGATGGGCATACGCTCTGCTAGGGGTCGGTGAACTCGTGCAGCTGCAGACAAATTCCGACGTATTTCACTGCGACGTCGAGGAAGTCGGGCGGGAACCGCTTGAAGCGGCTCTGTCAAAAGAACATTTCCAATATTGGATTGGAGATTCAGATCGCTAGATAAAACTATAAACATTTTACGCATGATCAAAATATTATCTGCCAAGCAAAACGCAGTGTCGTGCGTATTTCAGTTAATAACCGCAACGACTGAAAGTTCGTTATTGCAGTTGAATCTCTGTAATTTATGGCGCGTATAGATTGAGACGTCAATGATATTATTCAGAGTCGAAGCAACCAACTTGAATCATGGCCAATCGTCGGTTTTCGTTTTTCTTTTAGAGGTTTGATTTCCAGTCACGATTCGGTTCGCGGCGATGAACAATTGAAAAAGTCGTGCATGAAGGGAGCCGTTATGAATGCTCGCTTCTTGTTCAAAACTGTCGCGCATAATTTGGATGCCAGCCGATGGAACACTACGCTTGTTGCATCCAGCATCAAGACACGGCGTTGTTCCACCGCAACCTTGAGGAGGGCTTTTTCGGGTCTCGATTTCGTGAATGCCGACTTCAATATTCATGTGCACGCGGCTATAGTGCGCCGCAAAAGCGCAGGTTGTGATGCTAGATACGGAAATACGGGAAGCCCAGCTTTCGGACCGATTCGATCTGTCGTGCACGCCCGTTCTATTGAACGGCACGCAGGCTATTGTCCGACTCCTGTTGATGCAGAAGGCCAGAGACGCGTTGTCTGGGCTCAATACGGCCGGATACGTGTCGGGCTATCGAGGCTCGCCGCTCGGCACCGTCGATTTGCAGATGTTGCGAGCCAAAAATCATCTCGATCAATCTGATGTGGTTTTCCAGCCTGGATTGAATGAAGATTTGGCTGCTACGGCGATCTGGGGCACCCAGCAAGCAGAACTCCGCGGCGAGGGCAAGTTTGATGGCGTTTTCGCTCTCTGGTACGGCAAAGGGCCCGGCGTCGCGCGGTCCGGCGACGCGATCATGCATGGAAATTTTGCGGGCAGTTCGAAGCATGGCGGAGTGCTCATGCTCATGGGGGACGATCACGTCGGAGAAAGTTCCACCACGCTTCATCAATCCGACCTGGCACTGATCGATGCGTACCTTCCGATATTGTCCCCGGCCGGCATACAGGAAGTGATTGATTTCGGAATGCTCGGATACGCGCTTTCCCGGTATTCGGGAAATTGGGTCGGACTGAAATGCCTGAAGGAAACCATAGAGTCGTCCGCCATCGTCGATGGCCGGATTGACCGGGTAAAAATATCGCTTCCGGAATTCGATCTTCCTCCGGGCGGGTTGAACATCCGTCTAGGCGACTCGCCCAAAGAAATGGAAGCTCGCGTCATGAATTTCCGGCGTGACGCCGCGAAGGCATTCTGTACGGCGAACCGAATGAACAGGCCTGAATGGGGAACGCCTGCATCGAAGATCGGTTTCGTGGCGTCAGGGAAAAGCTGGCTCGACCTGATGCATGCGATGTCCCTTCTTGATCTGGACAAAGCTGAAGCTGAGCGGCTGGGGATTTCGACCTACAAGGTCGGCATGATTTGGCCGCTGGATACGGAACCGATGCTGCGGTGGTCCAGTTCCCTCGACATGATCGTCTTCGTCGAGGAGAAACGCAAGCTCATTGAAATTCAGGCCAAGGACGCATTGTTCGATGCCGGTCGGCGTCAGCGCATACTCGGCGGAAGAGATTTGGACGGCAACGAGTTGTTTCCGACTCGATATGCGCTCGACCCTGTAATGATCGCTGAGAAGATCGGAAACATAATTGTTTCAAGCGGCCGCGATACCGACAGGCTTAAGAATGCGCTTCAGAAACTTAAGGCCATGCCGACCCTCGGCAATTCGGAGGACTACGCCGTCCGGACTCCTTATTTTTGCTCAGGGTGTCCGCACAACACCTCGACCCGCATACCTGAAGGCGCGCGCGCTTACGCAGGAATCGGCTGCCATTACCTGGCCCAATGGATGGATCGAAACACTTCCGGCTTCACGCAAATGGGCGGGGAAGGATCCAATTGGATCGGCGAGGCGCCATTCTCAAAGCGCGAGCACATATTCCAGAACTTGGGGGATGGGACTTACAACCACTCGGGAGTGAATTCCGTCAGGGCGGCGGTCGCTGCGGGCACGAACATCACTTTCAAGATATTGTTCAATGACGCCGTAGCCATGACCGGCGGGCAGGCGATCGAAGGAGAATTGGGCGCGCCGCGCGTTGCCGGCGAGTTGGCGTCTTTCGGAATTAAAAACCTCGCTATTGTATTCGACGAAAAGGAAGACATCGATTTCAAGGCTTTTCCTCCGGAGGCGAAGTTTTACCCGAGGTCCGAGCTCGACCACGTTCAAAGGAGGTTCCAAGAACTCAAAGGCGTGTCCGCGATCATATATGTGCAGACTTGCGCCGCGGAAAAGCGCAGGAGAAGGAAGCACGGTCGGTTTCCGGACACGGGGAGACGCGTGTTCATCAATCAGGACATCTGCGAGGGATGCGGCGATTGCGGCGTGCAATCCAATTGCGTCTCGATTGTGCCTGTAGAAACCGAATTCGGTCGAAAACGGGCGATCGACCAATCCAGCTGCAATCAGGATTTCAGCTGCCTGAACGGATTTTGTCCCTCATTCATAACGTTGCGCGGAGCAGACCTCAAAAACTCCGACGGCGTTCAATTCGAGGCGCCCGACCTGCCGGATCCGGATTTTCCGAAAATCGAAGGGACGTACAATATCGTCGTCGCCGGGATAGGCGGAACAGGCGTCCTCACTGTTGATTCCATTCTTGCGATGGCAGCGCACTTGGACAAGCAAGGCGTCGGCGTAATTCAAATGCTGGGATTTGCGCAAAAGGGCGGAGCGGTGACCAGCCATTGCAGGATTGCAAGATCTCCGGAAGACATCAACGCGATCAGAGTCGCGAATGCAGAGGCCAATCTCGTAATCGGATGCGACTTGGTTGTCGCTGCGGGATCGGAAATTCGGACTCTCATGTCGAGAGGACGGACGAAAGCCGCGATCAATCGACATGAAGCAATTACCGGGGAGTTCACGAGGAACAGGAACTTCCGGATTCCGGGCGACGAAATGAAGAACCAGATCGAGGCGAAATTGGGCGCCGAAAATGCATTTTTCCTTGACTCAACCCGCATTGCCAAATCTGCGTTCGGCGATTCAATTTATTCCAACATGATGCTGTTCGGCCTTGCTTGGCAAAAAGGATGGGTGCCCGTTACGAAGGAGGCCATCCTTCGCGCAATTGAACTTAACGGTGTCGCGATAAAACGGAACACCGATGCATTCACGCTCGGCCGTTGGGCCGCGCTTGACCTCGACACAGTTTGCACCGCAGTGAAAGCGGGGTCGACAGATTCGGTTGCAGCCACGGCGGACGGCCTGATTGAACAGAGAAAATCTCATTTGAGACGACATTCGAATGAAAAAGCGGCTGATAGATTCATGTCCTTTGTCACAAGATTCCATGACAACGAGATGAAAGAGGCGGTTGCTGAAAGCTATCACAAGCTGCTGGCAGTTAAAGATGAGTACGAAGTCGCGCGACTGCATCTTTCGAGCGCGTCCAAGGCCAAAGACGAGTTCAAAGGCAACTTCAAGATGACCTTCCATCTATCGCCTCCGCTTTTGGCAAGAACCGGAAAAGACGGCCGACAAAAAAAGTATGAATTCGGACAATGGATGATCCATGCGTTTCGCATAATCGCTTCAATGAAGTGGCTGCGGGGAACTTGGCTCGATCCGTTCGGAAGGGGATCGGAACGGCTGCTTCAAAAGGAATTCACGAGGCAATTTGAAACCGACATGGAAGAGGTGCTTGCCTCCGGCGATCCGGGAAAACGTGAAATCGCATTGGAACTCGCCAAGCTCCCGACGACAGTTCGCGGCTACGGGCCAGTCTGGGAAGAAAGCTACAGAGTGGCGATGACCAGACGCGACGAACTGCTCACACAGTTCCGAACCGATCAATCGGAAGGGCTGAAATTCGCGGCGGAATGAGTCGACGATTTGCTGGTTCGACCAAGGTGCGTTTCATGTTTCTGGCTGAACTGATTTCGAACTCTCGCATGTCGCCTGAATTCGCTGTTTCAACGGATAGACAGAGGACGTGAATAGAAGTAAAGTGATCAAAACCTGACTCGGTCCATTTGCGTCGCATGGCTGTTTGGCATGAACTGCGGATCGCGTAATGCCAACGAAAACTTTTGCGATGGGGTGCAAACGATGACCGACCAGACACTGTTGGAACATTCAGAACGGATGGCGAAACAGGAAGAACGCATGAACACGCACCAAGCGAAGTATGAAAGCGCTTTGGACAGACTGCGAGCCGATATGGCAAAACGCGATGCGCAGCGCGACGCCGACGCGGCAAAACGCGATGCAGAAGCGGCAAAGCGTGATGTGCAGCGCGATGCAGAAATGGCGAAACGCGATGCAGAAGCGGAAAGGCGTGATGTGCAGCGCGATGCAGAAATGGCGAAACGCGATGCAGAAGCGGAAAGGCGTGAAGCTCAGCGCGACGCTGACGCGGCGAAGCGAGACAAGGACAATACGCGATGGCAAGTCGGCATGTGGGTCGCTATCGTTCTCATTTTTGGTGCTTTGATTCGCTGGCCATTCTGATCGGGTGCAAAAAGTTGCGGCGAGCTTGCGCGCGCCGGATACAAGTAGCGGTTGGGCGCGTCAATTATATTCAGTTGATTCGGTTCCGCGCTCCTGTGCATCCGTGCGGGCTCGGCGTTTTGACGGCTGCAATTGTTGCCTGACCAAGAATCATTAAACGCACCCTTCGACCAGTGGAGCAATTCTGGCTTGGTCAGGCTCAACGGGATACATTTTACCGATCACCTCAAGCGAATTTCGACCTCGAGGCATAATTTTCGGTGCAAACCAGTCGCCCGACGGCAAAAAATCCGCGCAAGATGATCCGGCTTTTGCCTTGTCTTTCCAAGCGAACTTGATCTGAAACCGCACCGCGCTAGCGCAGGATTCTATGGAAACCCTATTGAATTTACTCGATATTCACAACTTAGCATATTCAGTAACCATTGCTTATTGCTTTGAGTCCGCAGCCACAACATGTTGATTCCCGTCGAAAGCGGGCTTTCGGCTCGAAAATTCGGTCGGAATGACCGGAGTCCGGCCGTTCCGCCCGGCTTCCGGCGCGATTTCGAAGGATCCGGCGGCGAAACGCGAATTCAAATGCAAGGCTGCCGTCCGGGGCGGGTTCGCCCCGGGTCCGGGCCGCGCGACGGGAAGCGGCGTCCGGTCAGGGTTCGGCGGCGGCGGTGTCCTTCCAGATCGCCGGGCCCGACGCGAGGCCCGCGTCGAGCAGCGCGAACAAGCTCTCGCCGCGCCGCCGCCGCCAATTCCATCGGAACGACCATTCGACGAGCTGCCAGTCCAGATGCTTTCGCCGGAATCCGTGCAGGACGCCGAGGCCCCGGCGCTTGAGGTTCGAGAATACGCGGTGGATCCACTCGAGGACTTCATGCGCCGGCCTGTCTCCGACCGCAATCGCCGTGTGGTTCTCCAGCCCGTCGTAGCCGGCCCAGCCGTCGGCCGCGATCCAGGTTCCCGGATCGGTCGCGTCTTCGAGGAACGCCTTCAGCGTCGGGCCGGACTGGTCCATGATCCCTGCGGAGCTCGGCGCACCCGGGACTGTTCTCCCCGAACACCTCGACCGCCCCGGCGATCATCAGCCGGCCCTCGTGGCTGCGCCCGCCCGGCGGCGGCTCGGAGCCCTTGAGGCGGTAGGGAATGCCCGTCTCGTCCGCCTGCACGTTCATGATCAGCGGAAACCCGTCGGCGGCGTCCATCGCCCGGCGGATCTTGTGCACCGGCATCCAGGCCGACTTGTAGCTCCCCAGGCCCAGACGGTGCTGCAGCTGCAAGGCCGACATCCCGTTCGAATGCGAAGTCATGATGTGGAGAGCCCGATGCCAGCTCCTCGGCGGCACGTGCGAGCGGTGCATGAACGTCCCGGCCGCCGCCGAGGTCTGCTTCCTGCAGTCGCGGCACTGGCGGACGCAGCGCGGCCGCTTGAGCCGGACCGCGTTCCCGCTTCCGCAGTCAGGGCAAACGAAGCCGTCCGGCCATCTGCGCCGGAACAGATCCTCCGCGCACGCCTCGTCGTCCGGGAACATCCGCTCGAACCGGTCGGCAGACATCGCATTCGGAAATTCGGATTGATTCGCCATGCGCCGCTTACGGCATGAACGTGCAGGGAACGTCAAGCACCCGAACGCACAAAATGTAGACGCTGCGGATTCAAGTAAACAAGCCATCAGTAACCAATGCATCGTATTGCGCTTGTGATAAGTTAACTCCATTTTTTCGGATATAGTATTTGATTCATTGAGTGAAAGTTCACAGCGAATGCATCCCATTTTTTGGTCCGACAGGATGCTGCCGGTTGAAAGCCGATTCCGACGCTCTGCCCGCTGTTGAAGGCTGCTTCGAAAACGACCGCAGATCCGAAATCATCGATTCGAGGAATTTCTTCCCCGTAGCCGCCAAACCAACGAATATTGGATGCACCGTTCACAGCTACCCGCTTGTTTGTTATCGTAAAGTGAGGTAGATTTGGGAAGATGTTATTCTAACTTAGCTCCAAAGAATATGGTGGTCGAAAAAATCCACATCGATACAATAGAGAGGCTTCTAGCATCCATAACTTTAACGATGGGAGAGGATGGCCTTCAGCATTCGTTCCTGTTTGGTCCGCCGGGTGCTAGTAGCTCGGAAAAGTATCTTGGGATCGACATCTACTACCACTCATTTGAACTAAATCTTGCCGCGCTTCATGTGAGAAGCGTTGGCCCACGATACCTGAAAGCTCTTCCACTGGACGAAATCCGCTCAAAGCTTCAGAATTTCATGTACGAGAACTTTGGATACATAGGTAATCTCGCGCTCGGCTCTCGGGATGAGCGACCTTTAAACCTTTGGATTCTAGAGAAGGAAAAGCACGAGCTAGCAAGCGCGTTGGGATCCAGCGCCATTTTTCAACCCAAAAAAAAGCTAACTGTGTTTCCACTTGTTCCAGTAGTGGTAACAACGAATTTCTGGTCTGATCAGTTCTTCTTCTCTTCGCCGGGAGGAAAGAACGCATTTTTCCTATGTGACCAGTGGTTGAAAAGGCAATTGTATACCGAAAGCTTTCCACCTCTTGTTGACTTCACGGGACAAAGACACTGGCCCAGTGCGTGGTTGGGGGTGTACTCGCCGGACTGTCGAGCCGCGTTGAAGACAAAGTCGTCTATTTTGGGAGCTCTTGCACTTACGAGCTTACCGCAGTACCGGTACATGTTTTCCCGGCGAAAGGTCTTTGGCGGTGGATGCACAATTTCAAAGGACGGAGAAATTACCCTCTCCTTTGAAAGTGAACATACGCCTCCCTGCATGTACGACATCCACATCACCGATAGAGATGTAAGCTGGATGGAACAACTTCCGATCAAGCTTCAATCAACTGACAAGAATATGATACGAGAACTGAAAGCGCTAGAATATTTCTATCGCGCTTGGTCACTTTCGCCCGAGGAGCGTTTTCCCGTTCTTTGTATGACACTCGATGCGATATTCGGGGATGTAAATAATGCAACCCAAGCTGTTGTCGATGGAGTATGTGAAACCCTTGAAAGCAGAGCTACAGAAAAGCAACTAAGGGCAATTCTAGGCTTAAGAGCCGCGGTCATCCACGGTAGCGCACCGGATGTCTACGATTCTACTAGTGGCTTGTTTGCTTCACTGGAGTCCAGTATGGTCTTGGCAGGAACCGCGCGGCGACAGCGCGGAGCAGACGAGAGGCGGGACGATGCGGACGGGAGTGGACTTCGATGTTTCGGACGAGCAGCGCGGGCGGCTCGAGGCGATCGCGGGAGACGGCAACAGCAAGGTGAAGCACGCGCGCCGGGCGCGGATCGTCCTTATGACGGACGACGGTTTGGGGACGGTGGCGGTCATGGCCGCGACCGGCTCGGCGAAGGCGACGGTGTGGCGCTGGCAGGAGCGGTTCATGCGGGAGGGCGTGGACGGCCTTCTGCGCGACAAGACGCGCCCGCCGGGCAAGCCGCCGACGTCCGAGGAGAAGGTCCGCGAGGTGGTGGAGCTGGCGCGGAGCTCCGCGCCGGAGGGGGAGACGCACTGGACGGTGCGCGCCTTGGCGAAGAAGGTCGGCCTCTCGCCGACGACCGTGCACAAGATCCTCGTCCGCCACCGTCTCGCGCCGCACAAGGTGCGGCAGTTCAAGGTCTCGACCGATCCGAAGTTCGCGGAGAAGACCCGCGAAGTCATCGATCTGTACATGAATCCGCCGGACCGCGCTGTGGTTTTTTCGATCGACGAGAAGACGCAGATCCAGGCGCTCGGGCGGACGCAGAAGGCGCTTCCGATGAAGCCGGGACGGCCCGCGACGATGACGCACGACTACAAGCGGAACGGAACCACGACGCTGTTCGCCGCGATGAACATTCTGGACGGGACGGTCATCGGCCGCCACTCCGAGCGCCACCGGCACCAGGAGTTCATCGCGTTCCTCGAGCAGGTCGACAAGGCGGCGCCCGCCGGGCGGATGATCCACGCCATCGTGGACAACTACTCCGCCCACAAGCATTCGGCCGTCGCGGACTGGCTGGCGGACCATCCCCGCTGGACCCTCCACTTCACGCCGACCTCCTGCTCCTGGATGAACGCGGTCGAAGGCTTCTTCGGGAAGCTGGCCAATCGCCGTCTCCGGCGCGGCGTCCACGATTCCCTCGAGGATCTCAAGGCGGCGGTCGACGGCTTCATCGAGCTGCACAACGGGAAGGAGGCGAAGCCGTTCAAATGGACGGCCAGCCCGGACCGGCTGATCGCCGCCCGTCAAAGAGGGTTCCAAATGATTCGGACAAGCCACTAGGTATCCTAAATACTACAAGAAGTACGAGTGTGATCCTATCCGAGACCTAGAATTAGTGGTTTGCCATTGCCTGCGTGAGAAGGTGTTTCAGGGTGAATTGAACGAGCATCCTGATCCAAACGCAGCAGGAATTGAGAAGGCTCAAGCCGCAGGGCTCTTGCCCCCAAAAAGGCATTCAGTGTCGATCTTGAACCCTAAGTCGTAGCATTTTCAAATCCAACCTTGCCACGGCATTGCTACTACCAAAAATGAGTGTTTTTTAGTAAAAAGCCCAATAATATAGGATAAGCCAATCACACCTTACAAGGGTTTCATTTTGTACGAAAATTCATGGCCCGCTCCTTGCAGCTTCTAGTTATCCGGGTAGTGTTGTTCCAAAAACGCATTTTCGTCACGCCGCATCCGTTTAAGCTTCTTTCAGCGCAGCGGCATCGGCAGGTTGTCTGTAGAGTGCAAAAGAATTCATCCCGTCCTGTTTATTAAAACTACGGATAACAAACACATTGGAACCGACGAGGGAATCCCTGCACAAAACAACCCAAGTCGGCGAAAATCACTCTACGTCCATTAGGCTCTCAAACGGAAGTATGGCGAAGGATTCGCACCTGCGCTTCCGAAATGCGAGCCCGTCGTTATTTTGCCGTCGCGCCCGATTTCTCAATGACGAAACTAAGCAGGTCTCCCTGATGGTTCTCGCGAAGAATTCGGTGACCTTGCTCTGCGCAAAAATGGGGCACATCCACAATCGCTGCCGGGTCGTCGCATGTCATTATGATGGCTTCTCCTACAGCCATCGGGCGTATGCGTTTGCGGAGCTTGAGCACCGGCAGCGGGCAAAGCAATCCCGTCGCGTCTAGTTCTTCCATCGGGCGCATGAGCGCCATTTTAACACGTTCTTGTCCCGTCGGAGAGAGCGCAGCCGATAAAAATCCGACATGTCGATGCGCGCCATTGAATGCATCGGCGGCGGGCGAGCCGGCGACTTGGTCCGTTTAACGATTCGCCGCTTGCAGATTTTGGAGTTGGATTTTCAAACGCCGGTTCCGACAACTGGAGAGCAAAAATCGCCTGTATGCAGGGGTTGGAGCTTTCGACTTGATGCAACCGGCTTTCGTCCAATGCGCTTTCGTCGGCGACATGGTAAAGAATCGGAACATTCGAATTCATCATCAATCCGGCAAATGCACCTACGGAAATGTTATTGAAGAAAGCAGTCTCCGGCTGCCATATCATGATAGGCAAGGTTGATCGTCGAGTGGAGCCTTCATGTTCGGCATAGATTTGTTTGACGCCAGCTTGGTGCCGGCGTTGTTCGTCGCGCTGTTGGCAGGAACGCTCAGCTTCGTTTCGCCTTGCGTACTGCCCGTAGTTCCGCCTTATCTGGCCTATATCAGCGGGATTTCGTTCCCGGAAATGATGGACGGGCGGGCTCGGGGCAGCGTTGTCCAGTCGGCTTTCATGTTCGTCATCGGCCTCTCGACAGTCTTTATCCTGCTCGGTTTGGCCGCGTCGGCGCTCGGGTCGTTGTTTCTTCAACATCAAGTCTTGCTGGGGCGTGTCGCGGGCGGGGTCATTGTTGTGTTCGGACTCCACTTCCTGGGGATCATTCGAATCCCGATCCTCGACAACGAGGCGCGCTTCAATGTTTCAGGCAGGGGTGGGATGGTCGGCGCTTATGTTCTTGGGCTCGCATTCGCCTTCGGCTGGGCACCTTGCATCGGTCCGCAGCTCGGAGCAATCCTCTCCTTGGCCTCGCAAGAGGAATCAGCGGCTCGCGGAGCATTCCTGCTTGCCTGCTATGCAGCGGGACTGGGAATTCCGTTCATTCTTGCGGCCGTGTTCATCGATAAGTCGGTCAAGATCATGAATCGCCTAAAACCGCATATGAAACTGATCGAACGATCCATCGGCGGCCTCCTGCTCGCGGTTGGCCTGCTTCTGGTGTTCGGGCAATTTTCCGCAATTTCCTACTGGCTTCTGGAAAAGTTTCCGGCGCTGGCAGTGGTCGGATGAACGCTAGGTCACCCATCTCCATTTGCGTTTCTGTAGTGATTCAAGACGAACACCCTGATCGACGACGCCAATCCGCTCGAAAGATCTCGCTCCGAATCGATGCGGTAGGCGAGGGCGTTGGCGGACATGCCTTTATCGGCCGCGATCAATTTGAATGCGTCCCAGAATTCGTCTTCCAAAGAGACGCTGGTTCGGTGTCCGCGAAGGGTCAGTGAACGCTTCGGTATCATTTTTCGGCAAGCGAATAATTCGGTTGATAACTCTTTCGCTCGGTGCAAGCTTTTCAGTCAAGCTTTGGTGCGCGCGCCCGTCGGGTCGTACATCGGCCTCGCGGAAGCCGCGGCGGGGATCCTTGCGCCGGCAACCTCGATTTCGAAGCTGGAATCCAGGACCTGCGCGCTCGTTTCCCCTTCGCATGGAACATATCCAAGGCCGACCGCGCCTTTTAAAACGTGGCCGTAGCTTCCCGATGTCAGATGGCTGACGATTTCGCCGTCGCGAAGGATGGGTTCGTTATGATAGAGCAGGGGCAGCGGGTCGTTCAGCTTGAATTGCAGCATGCGGCGCCGGAGCCCTTCATCCCGCTTCCTCAGCACCGCGTCGCGGCCTACGAAGGATTCCTTGTGAATCCCGACCGCAAATCCGAGCCCGGCCTCCAGCACATGGTCTTCGCATGTGATGTCATGGCCGAAATGCCTGAATGCCTTTTCGGAACGGCAACTGTCCATCATATGCATTCCGCACAGCTTCAAGCCTAAATCCGCTCCGGCCTCCCAAATCGATTCGAACGCGTATGCGGCCATGTCCGACGAAATGTAAATCTCCCAGCCGAGTTCGCCGACATAGGAAATCCGGTGGGCGCGGGCGGTCGCAGCCGCGATGTCGATCCGTTGCGCCGTTCCGAATGGGTTGGCGGAATTGCTCAAGTCCGAAGACGTCACGCGCTGCAGGAGCTTTCTTGAATTCGGACCCATGACGGCGAGCACGCCCTCCGAACTTGTCATATCGGCGATGACCACGTTGCAGCCGTCCGAATGCCTTGCGAGCCAAGTCTGGTCGGCGAGCCGCGTGGCGGCAGGCGTCACAACCAAATAAGCCGTTTCGCTCAGTCTGGTGACCGTGACGTCGGCTTCTATTCCGCCGCGTTCGTTGAGGAATTGGGAGTAGATGATTTTGCCTTGCGGAACCGAGACATCCGCTGCGCATACGCGGTTGAGGAACCGTTCGGCGTCGCGTCCTTCGACCAGAAGCTTGCCGAACGAGGACATGTCGTAAATTCCGACGTTGTTCCTGACCGCCAGATGCTCCGCTTCCCAGTTCCGGAACCAATGCTGCCGCGCCCAGCCGTGGCTGTATTCGGCTGCTTCGCCGGATTCGGCATACCAGTTCGGACGCTCCCATCCCGCGACTTCGCCCATGACGGCGCCCCGCTCAAGCAGGTGCCTGTGGAAGGGCGACCTGCGAATCCCGCGCGCCGTGGCCTTCTGCCGAAAAGGAAAATGATCGGCATAAAGAAGTCCGAGCGTCTCGCGCGAACGCTCGGCGAGAAACGCCTTGCTCCCATGGAATGGTTCCATCCGCGAGATATCGACGTCTCCAAGGTCGAACGGCTTCTCTCCGTCGTCCATCCATTGGGCAAGCGCCATTCCCGCGCCGCCTGCCGACTGTATGCCGACCGAATTGAAGCCTGCCGCGACAAAGTAGTTGTCCAGTTCCGGCGCAAGGCCCAACAGGTAGGCATTGTCCGGCGTAAAGCTTTCCGGCCCGTTGAAGAATGTTTGGATGCCAGCGGTTTCGAGAATCGGCATTCTTGCGATCGCGCGTTCGAGAATCGGCTCGAAATGGTCGAAATCTTCAGGAAGCTGATCGAATTCGAAGCCTTCAGGAATGCCGTCGAGCGCCCAAGGCTTCGATTCGAGCTCGAACGCGCCGAGAAGCAATTTTCCTGCGTCTTCCTTGTAGTACGCGCACTCGTCAGGAACCCTCAGCACCGGAAGCGAGCCCAACCCGTTGATCGGCTCCGTCACGATGTAAAAGTGTTCGCATGCTTGGAGCGGAACATTCACCCCCGCAAGCCTGCCGACCGCTCGGCCCCACATGCCCGCGCAATTGACAACGTTTTCGCACTGGATTGTCCCTTCGCCTTCGGGCGACCTCCATCCGACCGAAACTGCGCGGCGGCCCTTGGTTTCGATGGATTCGACCTCCACATTCTCGAACAGCCGAGCTCCGTTTTTCTTCGCCCCGCGAGCCAAAGCCATCGCGATGTTCGAGGGGTCGCCCTGGCCGTCCTTGTCGAGATACACGGCTGAAATGACATCGGAGGTATTCAGGTGCGGGTAGCGCTGCTTTACATCCGAAGGTGAAATCTCTTCTATTTCAACGCCGAACGCTCTGGCCATCGAAGCCGATCGGAGAAGCTCCTCTCGGCGCTCGTCGGACAAGGCGACCGTGATTGAGCCGCAGCGCACGAAGCCCGTCGCGACGCCCGTCTCTTCTTCAAGCGTTCCGTACAGCTCCTGCGAGTATTTGGCCAACTTCGTCATGTTGGCGGTTGCTCGGAGCTGCGCAATCAATCCTGCGGCGTGCCAGGTTGTTCCGGACGTCAGTTTTTTTCGCTCCAGCAGAACAACGTCGGTCCAGCCCAGCTTGGCAAGATGGTATGCGACAGAGCATCCGACTACGCCTCCGCCAATGATTACCGCTCTGGCGGATTCAGGCACACAATCTCCCGTCATCTGATTCGGTTCCATCGGTTCGGTTTCAATGCTTCAAGTTTGATCGGCGCGCCGCCGCTCCTCGGAAGGTATTATCCCGTTCTGAGCCCTGCGGCGGCCATGCCCGCGGAGTCCATGCAAGTCAGGCTTTCAGACGCTCGTTTTGCGGATCCCACAACGCCGCGTTCCCTTGGATGGCCGCCTTGAATTTTTCGCCGAAAATCTCGATTTCGACTTCAACGCCTTCATTGGCGAGATCCTGCCGCACGAGGCCGAGCGCGATCGATTGATCGACCCGATATCCCCATCCTCCGGAGGTGACTTCTCCGACGATTTCCCCGTCGCGCCAAATTGTCGACATGTAAGGAGCGTCGCAGTCGCCAGCCTCGACGACCATCGTCACGAACCTCTTGCGGCTTCCTTGCTGCTTTTCCGAAAGCAACGCAGCTCGGCCTTTGAAGCGTTGAGGCTTGTCGAACTTTATGAAGCGGTCAAGCGAGCTTTCAAGCAGGGTGTAGTCGGTGGACAGATCGCCTTTCCAAGCGCGATAGCCTTTCTCCAGCCGCAGCGAATCGAGCGCCCACATCCCGAAAGGCTTTGCTCCTGCGGCCAGAACAGCATCGTATATCGCCGCGACCTGATCGTTGGAGGCGTGCACCTCCCAGCCGAGCTCGCCGGCGAAACTCACCCGAGCCAATGAGGCAGGGCGGCCTGCGACGGTCGCCGGCTGGTGGCTGAGCCACGGCATATGGAAATCGGCTTCGGCAATTCCCGCAAACAGATTGCGGGAGCGAGGGCCGGTGACAATGAGGGTGGTACATTGATTCGTGCAATCATCCAGCCTTAGCGCTCCATTCTTGGGAAGGGACCGCTGGAGCAGTTCGAAATCATGCCATTGGGCCGTCCCCGCAGTGATCAAAGTGAACGAGTCTTCAGAATGTCGAAGCACCGACATTTCGGTTGCGACACGGCCTCGGTCATCCGCAAAGTAGGCGAGATTCATTCGCCCGACAGCGGGCAGCCTTCCCGCGATCTGCTTCAGAAGCCAATCGCCGGCTCCGTTTCCGGATAGATTGAAGCGGGAAAATCCCGGCAGGTCCAAGACGCCGACGTCGTCCCTTACTGCCTCGCATTCCTGCCTGATTCGCTGTTCCCAAGGACCTGACCTAGTCCACCTCTGCGTTGCGCTTTCCGATGTGTCATCGCCGGATTCAGCAAACCAGTTCGCGCGCTCCCATCCGTTGTACGCACCCATCTGCCCGCCGAGCCCCACGATCTTTTCATGAACGGGGGAAAGCTTTCTGTCCCGCCCGGCGGGCCAGGCATGATAAGGAAAGTGCATTGCGTATTCGTGCCCGTAGACTTCGACGGCCTTCGCTACGCAGTATTCGTGGTCGGTGTAATCGGTGTAGCGACGCGGGTCGCAGGACCACATGTCCCACTCCGTCCGGCCTTCCGTCACCCATTCCGCCAGCACCTTCCCGGCACCGCCGGCTTGCGCAATCCCGAAGGTAAAGACGCAAGCTTCGAATGCATTCGGCACCCCCGGCATCGGGCCCAGCAACGGGTTGCCGTCCGGGGCATACGGAATAGGTCCGTTGATTACCTTTGCAATTCCGGCCCTCCCCAAGACCGGCACTCTTGCCATCGCGTCTTCCAAATGCCAGTCTAGCCGGTCGAGATCGTCTTCGAAAAGCTGAAACGAGAAGTCCTCGGGCATTGGGTCCGCGGCACCGACCCAATGGGCTCGGCAGTTCCGTTCGTACGGACCCAGATTCAACCCGGACTTTTCCTGGCGGAGGTAGTAGGATGAATCCACGTCCCGCAAAAGCGGCAATTTGCGTCCTGTCTCCCGCGACCATTCCGCGAGTTCGGCAATCTCGTTTGTCAGAATGTATTGATGGCTCATAGTCGCCATCGGCACGGTGCGGCCGCCGAATGGCTTGAACAGCTCGCCGACGCGCTGAGCATAATATCCCGCCGCGTTCACGACATATTCGCATTTTACATTGCCTTTGGGCGTCTCGATTATCCATTCGTCGCCTTCGCGGGATACGCCGACAACCGGAGCGAACCGCACGACCGTCGCTCCGAGGTCCCGCGCGCCTTTCGCAAGAGCTTGAGTCAATTGCGCCGGGTCGATGTCGCCATCGTAAGGATCGTGCAGAGCGCCTTTGATGTCATGCGTTTCGATGAACGGGTATTTGTTCTTGATCTCGTCGCAATCGATGATCTGGATGTCCATCCCCTGATAGCGGCCCATTCCGCATGCGCGCTTGAATTCCTGCATGCGCTCGTTCGTATGCGCCAATCGGATTGAGCCCGTCACATGGTAATTGATCGGATAGTCGACCGCCTCGGCCAAGCCGCGATAGAGTTCGGTCGAATAGCGTTGCATGTTCATGATCGACCAGCTGGACGAGAAGGTGGGAACGTTGCCCGCCGCGTGCCAAGTGGAGCCAGCCGTGAGTTCATTCTTCTCCAAAAGCACGCAATCGGTCCATCCCGCCCTCGCCAGATGATAAAGTGCGGAAGCTCCGACCGCTCCGCCTCCGATGATTGCCACTCTTGCTGTAGATTTGAATTCGACCATTTGTTCGCCCTTCGGTTTCAGGACATCAGGACAGCGCACGTCGCAACGACATTATTGTCGCAGAATTGCGACGACATGCCGTATCGACCGCCAATCGGCCTTGTGCCGGTCAAAATCCGTCAAGTTCGTGAACTTGGCCGACAAATGTTCCGACAGTCGCCCAATTCGACCGCCAAAAGATGTTGACTGAATGTCGTCCGGCGCGACCGCAATTTTCATGCGCCTCGGCAAGCCGATCAGTCGTGCGGTCCCAGCATAAGCTGGGGTCGGACGATTCGGTCGAATTCTGACTCGGCAACGAATCCCAGCCTGACGGCTTCCTCTCGCAGCGTCGTTCCGCGCTTATGGGCGGATTTCGCAACTTCCGCCGCTTTGTCGTAGCCGATTTCCGGGGCGAGGGCGGTAACGAGCATCAGCGATTGGCTGAGTAGTTTCTCGATGCGCTCTCTATCTGCGGAAATCCCGAGAAGGCAGTTCTCGGTGAATGAATTCACGGCATCGCCAAGCAGCTTGATTGATTGCAGGACATTGTAGACGATTACCGGCTTGTATACGTTCAGCTCGAAATGTCCCTGGCTGCCGGCAATTCCGACGGCGGCGTCGTTTCCCATCACCTGAACGCAAACCTGCGTCAGCGCTTCGGATTGGGTCGGGTTCACCTTGCCCGGCATTATGGATGACCCTGGCTCGTTTTCCGGCAGCAACAGCTCGCCCAAGCCGCATCGCGGACCGGACGCCAAAAACCGAATGTCGTTCGCAATCTTGAACAGCGAAACGGCGGCGGTCTTCAGCGCGCCCGACATTTCCACCATCGAATCGTGCGCCGCCAAAGGCTCGAATTTGTTCTCTGCCGATGTGAAGGGAGCGCCTGTGATTTCGGCTATCTTGTTTGCCACCGCGTCGGCCCAGCCGCGCTTGGTATTCAATCCGGTTCCGACCGCTGTGCCGCCTTGCGCCAGAGGGTAGAGGCATTCGAGCGCCGCTTCCACCCTTGAGACTGCCGATCCGGCCTGCTTGGCGTAACCGGAAAATTCTTGCGAGAGAGTGATCGGAGTCGCGTCCTGGGTATGCGTTCGACCGATTTTGATTATGCCTTCGAACTCATCGATTTTATTGGAAAGCCCTGCATGGAATGACCGCAAGGCCGGAAGCAGCAATTCTCTAGTCAGCATTGCGGCTGCGATGTGCATCGCTGTCGGGTAGGTATCATTCGACGACTGTCCGAAGTTGACGTGATCGTTCGGATGCACTGGATGCTTCGAGCCGATTTTTCCTCCCAAGCGCTCAATCGCTCGATTCGCGATAACCTCGTTCAGGTTCATGTTGGACTGAGTGCCTGAACCCGTTTGCCAAACTACGAGCGGAAAGTTGTCCGCCAGACTCCCGTCGATAACGTCGTCGGCAGCGGTCGCGATGGCGTTGCCTACGGCTGAATCGATCAGGCCGAATTCGACATTGACGATTGCGCACGCCTTTTTGATGATCGCGATCGCTCTGACGATTTCCGCCGGTTGCCGTTCCCAACCGATTCGAAAGTTCTGCAGGGATCTTTGCGTTTGCGCCCCCCAGTACTTGTCTGCGGGCACATCGATGGGTCCGAAGCTGTCGGTCTCGGTACGTGTGCGGGTCATTGGTTGGATTTCCCTTTCGAGCCCCTTCGGAAACTGTCGAGACTCACGACCTTGTTTGAACTGTTGTTGGAAATCACTTCGGTCGGCGGCGACGGGCTGGTCGCTTCGTCGCCTTCCTGGGCTTCCATCTGAGTTTCCGCGAAGTGAAGGCCGAAATTCACGCTCGGGTCCAGGAATGAATTGATGGAATCAAACGCTATGTACAGATCCTGCGGCGCATCTCCGAAATTCAGCGTGACGTGGAAGCCGTCCGAATCGACGTTCAAGTTTTCGAACCAGTGCTGGATGATTATCGTCATTTTGTCCGGGTACTTCTCGCGGAGCCAAGCCGGGATATTCACGTTCGGATGGGTCGTGTCGAAATTTATGACAAAATGGTTGTTTCCGGGCAGCCCGTGCTGCGCTGCGTGGTCCAACGCGGCTGAGATAACGCCTTGGATGGCCTGCTTCATGATTGCGGGGTAGTTGATTTCGTCCATTCGGACCGCCCTGATGAGTTGGCATCTTTGCATGATTCAGCAAACTAGAGCGGGTAATTCAATAGGGAAGAAAAATTTGGATGCATGTGGCAGGCTTCTGTTGCCAGGTGCCTGCCGACCCCGCCGTACGGTTGCTAGACCGCCGGGCTTAGGCCCAGCCTGTCAGGCGGCTCACGCCGCGAGAGCTACTGGAGCACGATTGTCATTGGCAATTGTGCACTTTGGACCGATCACGGCGGTGCCCCACCGAGCGAAAGCATGCTGCAAAGCAGGGAATCTCGCGATTCCGAACCTCACGGCCAAAACACCTTTACACGTTCGTCGATCCTATTTCGGCCCCTCAATGTTCACCCCAATGATGCGAACTGAAGACATTGAGTTGGTGGAGCCGCCGGGTACCGCCCCCGGGTCCGATCCGCTTATTACGTGCGCCTTTATCGCCATAGTCCTTACTGAACGACTTCACATATGTGGTCTTTCCGCGAAGCAGTCAAGCATTGCTGCGGAACCGGCGGCATAAATCAATGATGTTGTATTTATGAAACAAGGCGGCGCGCGCGCGAATGAGTGGGCTCGCCGCATCAATTCTTTCGACCGGCGCCGGAATCAACAACCTTTGTTCGATTGAAGCGATCCGGTCCGCGGAGAGAATCCTATCGAACAGGATTCGACTTGGGTGCGTTTCATGATTTTTGGTCCGGCGACAATTGCAGCCTTCGAAACGCCTAACCCAAGCGGTGCGCGAGAGCGTGGAACCGACTCAGCCAAGAAACATGAAACGCACCCATTCGACTTCGATATTACCAGTGGCCGGTGTTCGGCATGCTTGCCCAAGGCTCTGCCGAAGCAAGCGATTCGCCTTTTTGAAGCAGTTCAATCGAAATGTTGTCAGGCGATCTTACAAACGCCATGTGACCGTCGCGAGGCGGGCGATTGATCTGGACTCCCTTTTCCATCAATTGCGCGCATGTCGCGTAGATGTCGTCGACTTCATACGCCAAATGCCCGAAGTGCCGACTGTCCGACGGCAGGCCATCATCTCCGTCCCAGTTGTAGGTCAGTTCGACCGGACATTCCGGCTGATCCGGCGGGGCAAGGAAGACGAGCGTGAAACGGCCTTTTTCGCTGTCCATGCGCCGAGTCTCTTCAAGTCCCAGCATATTGTAGAATGCGATCGACTTTTCGAGATCGAGAACTCTGACCATCGTGTGCAGGTATTTGATTCCCATCTGCTTATCCTTTCAGGATTGAGTGAAGCCCAGCGCGCCGGCATCGCGGCGGGGCCTGTTCGAAAGTTGCGGCACGATCACCGGATCTCGCCATTGTGCCCTATATACGTCAGCGGGATAGCATTGTAACCAATAGGCAATTGGCGAAGCAATATAACCTCGAACGCATCCGCGTCGTTGATTAATCCAAGGACGACAATGCGTCATGGCAGACCGGAAGGAAGTTGATCGAGTGCCGCTTACTAATGAACAAACGCAAGAAGTCCACGAACAGAAGAGCAAATCGTTCACTACCCGGCGAGCGGTCAGCGAGGGTCTGGAAGAGCATCTATACGAGGCGCATCCCGTTTTGGACCACGGCTTCGTCCGCGTCATCGACTATATGGGGAACGATGAGGCAATTGTTCAGGCCGCCAGGGTTTCGTACGGCGCAGGAACCAAGAAATTGCGAAACGACCAAGGCTTGATCCGCTACCTGATGCGAAACGATCATACCACGCCGTTCGAAATGTGTGAGATCAAGCTGCACGTGAAGCTGCCGATATTCGTCGCAAGACAATGGATCAGGCACAGAACTGCAAACGTCAACGAGTATTCGGCCAGATATTCCGTTCTGGATCGCGAATTTTATATCCCTGATGGCGAAACCCTTGCATCGCAGTCGAACTCAAACAGGCAGGGAAGGGAGCAGTCGCTGCCTTCCGCTGAAGCGGAGCAAGCCATTTCAATTTTCCGGAACGACAGCGCACGGGCGTATGATCACTATCAGGAATTGCTTTCGGACGAAGGAAAACAGGGGCTCGCGCGAGAACTCGCGAGGATCAATCTTCCCCAGAACATTTATACCCAATGGTATTGGAAAATCGATCTCAACAACCTCTTTCGCTTCGTCGCGCTCCGGTCGGACGCTCACGCCCAATACGAAATCAGGGCATATGCGCTGGAAATCGCGCGGCTGGTGAAGCTGTGGGTGCCAATTGCGTGGAGTGCCTTCGAAGATTGCAAGCTAGGCGGCAAAACGTGGACGTCGTCACAGATGGAATGCGTCAGAAGGAAATTGAGAGGCGAACCGGTCGAATTCGAAAACTCGAATCTCTCAAAGCGGGATTGGGAAGAAATCGCCGAGCTATGGCGCGACAAATGAATTCGACGAACGCGCCTCCGCAGACGAACCGGCATCGCCGACAGATTTGAGGGCATGCGGTTGATGGTGTCGGCACGCACGCGGAATCACAATCGCCGCATGAACGATGCCGGCGGACGGTTGGTTCAGACGCTTGTTCACAAAGGCGGAATAAAGAAAATACGTATCCAATGCGGCTCCGGCGGCCGAATGACTCATCGCGATGCCATGCGCATGATTTGATGATCGACAGAAATCGGTCCAGGCCCTTTGACGACGAGAACAATCAGCAAAAAGATCCAGAAAGCGCGCTGGTCGGCGATCAATGCGCCGGAAGCCCGGTCGAACCATGCGCCGATGTCCTGTGCCCCCAAGCCATGTCCATAAATGTCCACGATGCTCTGCACCAGAATGAAGCCGATCATCCCCAGCGCGGAAATCCGCGTAAGGCATCCGATCAGTATCAGGAAGGGGAGAACGAATTCTGAATTCGTCCCGACAATGGCAACCAGATCATGGAAAATGGACAGCTGAGACGGGTCGTACCCGGCGTTTTCCATCGCTTTCGGAAATATCTGCGCGTACGCACCCAGCGAAAGGGAAAGAAAACCGAATATCCCGTCTCCCAGCTTCGTAAGCGCCGATCCCCAGAAATACACCAGCAAAACGCCCGCAAAAACCAATCTTGCGAGAGTGGGCAGCAGCCAGCGCGAGAGCGTTTCGTCGAATCGCGCGAAAAAATCCCCGGCCGAGGAGACCATTTTCATTGCGGCATTCAGGTTCATCTTCATCCTCAAGCAGTTTCAAACAGGCCGTTCATTGCTGTCGGACTGTACACGTCCAGGAACGATTTTGACAATTGTTCCTGCGTTGAGCAACTGCACCAAAATGTCGTTGAGGTCGAATTCATCCGCCGCCCGCGACGCGATGTCGCACGCGGAACTCAACGTCTCCCCGCAGCCCAAAGCCGACACGAACTCGTAGCCGCCGTTCGAAAGCCGTTCCGGAACGGGGTCGTATTGCCTCCGGGCGATCATCACATCTTCCGGATCGTGGCTTTCGATCGGACCGCCGGAAGTATTCAATCTCCAAATCTGGAATATAGGGTGTTTCGAACGGAGACAGCGCAGCGACGGAGCAAGCTTGATCGTTGCCGCTTCAAGTGCATTTGGAGGGATGGATGACGCTTCGACGCGATCCATTGGACGCGAATCCTCAGCGTGGTATGATTCGCGTATCGCGATTTCAAGGCGCGCGACGTCAGGCAGGTAGGGAAGGCCGGCAGCGGGTTCAAATCCTTCAAGGAATTCGGGCAGCGCTTCGCCGAAGAACATGAGCATCGGAGATTTCGGCGGATGGCGCAAAATGTACGAAGCTGCCATCGCTCGGAAAAATTTCTCGCCGACAAGACGGCAAACGACGGGGAAACCTACGGAAAGCGCGTCTGTGAGGCTGGCGGCGATGTTGTTGCGATAAACTGCGAACCGCTTGTCGTGCTTGCTGGCTTTGCTGGTCAACCCCTCCGGCACCGGAGCCGCTGGGTCAAGCAGCGCACGAACAAGTTCAGGCTGCTTGACGGCCATCGAGAACCGAAGGCTCAAATTTCAGCAGCAGCACGGACGCTCTTTCAGCCTCTTCCTTCAGGACAGGCCAGTCCGGAACATCGTTGTCCCATTCGATCAGCGTCGGAAGCGGACCAGTTTTAGACAGAACGTAGTCGAAGAGCTCCCAGACCGGATCTGCGACTTCTCGGCCGTGGCTGTCGATGAGCAGAAGGTCGCCGTCGTCATCCGCGTCTTCATCGTGGCCGCCCAAATGGATTTCTTCCACCAGGTCCAACGGAAATGCGTCAATGTAAGAGCGCGGCTCCCAACCTTGGTTTTTGGCTGAGACAAAAACGTTGTTCACATCCAAAAGCAATTTGCATCCGGTCTTGTTTGCGATGCTTCGGATGAACTCCGCTTCCTCCATCTCGCTTTCTTCGAATTCCAGATAGGTGGATGGGTTTTCCAACATCATCGCGCGCCCAAGCGCGTCCTGCACCTGTTCAATATGGTCACACACGCGCTCAAGCGTCTCAGAATTGTACGGAAGCGGCAGAAGATCGTTCAGGTAATGGCCCTCGTGGGTGGACCACGCCAGATGCTCGGAAAATGCCGACGGTTCAAGCCAACGAATCAGCTGTCCGAGCCGATTCAAGTGCTCTTCGTCGAGCGACGATTCAGCTCCGATCGACAAACCGACGCCATGGCACGATATCGGAAACTCGTTGCGAAGCGTTTCCAACTGGGCCTTAGGTCTTCCGCCGGCGCCCAAGTAATTTTCCGCGTGGATCTCCAGCCATCCGACTGCACCAGAATCATCACGCAACTGGTTGAAATGCTTCGATTTGTATCCGACGCCCGGGAGCTTGGGCAGGCTAAAATCCGAGTTCGTCATAATTTGAATCCGGTGAGTCCAAATCGAATTGCTGAGAATGTCGGCGCGCAAATTGCGCGCCGACGCGTATAATTCAGGTGTCAGCCGGGAGGTCGCGCTCCAAAGCTTCCAGTGAACCCATGCGTCCACCGGGAAGCTCCATGCTCGTGCATGTTCCTTCCGGAACTAGCGTCCAAGCGTTCCCTTGGTAATCAACCGTCGATGTGCCTGCACAAGTTGTGCCCGGTCCGGCTGCGCAGTCGTTTTCGCCAGCGAGCGATACTCCGTAGCATTTTTCATTGCTCTGCGCGCTGACCGGGACGGCGGTCGCCGCCAACGCAGCTGAAACGGCGCCGGCGATCGATATGGCTTTAGCTTTTGGTGACATACAAACCTCTCTGTTGTGTTCGTTCAGGTGACTGAATTCCGCCACAGGTAAGCGGAAACGGATCTCTATTCAACCGAATAACAGTCGATTGAACGAAACGTTAACTTGAAGAGGCCGCTCTTGTCGGGACCGCTCGACTCATTCCCACTTCCGATCAGGGAACGCGCTCCAGACCCGCAAATTGTTCGGAACAATGCCGATTCCGAAAATTATCCCAAAAATCCGGAATTGAAGAATCAAATCCAGACGTATATTTTTTATTTTGAAGAATTGGAGAACAAAATTTTGGTGGCTACGGTGGCAAAAGAGTCTGTTGACAGGTTGGACCGGCGCATTCTTTCGGAACTGCAAAAAAATGCCGGGCAGCCGCTGGATACGCTGGCCCGCAAGGTCGGGTCGTCGAAGACGCCTGTCTGGCACAGGATTCGAAAACTTCGGGAAGCGGGCATCATCGGTAATTCATTCGTGAAGGTCGACCCGGAAAAATTGGGGTTGGAAGCATGCTTCTTCGTTCTGGTGCGGACATCGGAACACGATTCAGAATGGCAGAGGTCCTTCCTGAAGGCGCTGCAAGAACACCCGGAAGTTCTTGAAGCGCATCGTTTGGCAGGAGACATAGATTACATACTCAAGGTTCGGGTTGCCAATTCTCGAGCTTACGACGCATTCTATCAATCGTTGATCGCGAAAGTGAAAATATTCAACATTACCGCATTGCTATCCATGGAAGAAATCAAAGCGACAAATGAACTGATGATCGATACGGACTGAGATTGACTGCCATGCTTCTCACTATCGCATGGGGCGGCCTCGTCGGAAGCCGGCCGAGGGCAGCGGCCGATTTCGAGAGCAGCACAAATCGACTGCAAGGCTTGGAAAACGGTGGAAACTGATTCCGACATTCGGATGAGGCAACTTGTCTTGAGATCGGGGAGACGCGGGCTGCGCGAACTGGACTTGTTGCTTGGGCAATTCGCCGAGCGCCAACTCCGGCGGCTTCCTCCTGAATCTTTGACGCTTTACGAGCAGTTGCTCGACGAGGAAGACACATGCATTCTTGACTGGATGACCGGCGCGCAGCCTCGTCCGGCAAAGTATGAGGAGCTGATATTGCGAATTGTTGACGCATACCAGGCGATGTCTGAAGGCGGAGTGCGAACTGCGCGATGACATTCCCTTGAATCCTGCTCAGGTCAATTTTCCGCGCTTCAAAGTGCTTGCGGCGGCATCGGATGCAGGATTGCAAAATGCGGCGCTGCACTTTCACAGCGCTTGATATTCATGCGGCATCTTGCTATCGGTACGCTCGGCAGTGGAAAAACTGAATTCTCGATCATTAAGTCAAGCCGAGAGCCAGTTGCGCAAAGACCTTGATCAAATGAGATTGACCGCCGGCAATGCTGGAACGGAGTCTGATGGCCTAAGAGGTTATCACGATTACGAGCATAGTTTGGGCGATGAGTTGCGCGGCAGGCGTGCCTCGATGGGAAAGGGGCTGCTTGACGTTCAAAAAGAACTCGGGATCAAGCCTTGGATAATCGTAGCAATCGAAAAAGCCGACCCGAAGTCGTTCGATTCGCCTTGGATGATCGGACCATTGGTGAAGTCATATGCTCGATATTTGGGGATGGACGCGGAAGAAGCTTACGCGAGATTTAAAGCTGAAGGAAATTCAGAGACCAAAGCTGCGGGCGGCATGGGCAAACTTCCGAAGTTGAAGGTGCCAAGTCATGCGATAAGAAAGTCTTCGGCGGCGGTGAATCTAACCATTCATTCCGACCAAGGATTTTCCAGATTCAGCGGCTCGTCCAGCAATTTCAAGTTGTCGGCTAGCGTCATTCTTTCATCCGTCGTGGTGGCGGCATTGTGCGCGGGCATCATTTACTTGGGCTGGACGGTCTACAAGGGCTTCCAGAAGATCGGCGTCGAAACCGTCAGCAACCAGTTTGCCGACGCGGGAAATTCAGCTGTGCCCACGACGACGGTTACCGTGCAGTCCAGAATCAGGCAGGAACCGCCAAAAGATTTCAGCGGCGGGATTGGCATTTCCGAGTTGGATCCCGACAATCAGGGCGTCTACGCCAGTTCCGGCAGCAATGATGCAATCGGGACGGAACTCGCGAACAATTCTGGATTGTCGACAGGCGAGCCAAATTTAGGCTCTGATGAGCAAATCGATTTGGGACAGCCGTTGGCAGGAGAGCCCGACAGAGTTGCGATCGTAGGGAGCAGCGACGTTTGGGTGCGCGTATACAATCAGTTCAACGGAGACATTATCGTCAAAGAAGGCATTCTCAAAGCGGGGGAGGAGTTCGTCGTGCCGACGGAAGGAGGCCCATTTTTCTTGAGAACGGGCCTTTCGACCAACACATATTTTCGCATAGGGGCCGCGGTGTACGGGCCTGTTCCAAAAGACGGAAATTTCGTCGTCGACAAAATTGTTTTGACGGTCGAAGCCATATTGGCCGGATACCCGCTTGTCGAAAAGATTGAGGCATCGGACGAGGTGCAGCAATACGTTTTTGCTGAGGAATAAAAGGGCGAAACAGTCGCAAAACCATGCCCGGCGGCTTGGATTGGGCATAAGGGCCGCTGGGTGTGGTCCATATTTTTTGGTGACATCTGTTTTGCGCTTTCGCGCGGTGTCCTGTTTCGGCGTCCGGAGGGTTGCAAAGGCGGCGTTCGAGGTGCAGCATGGCTCGGTCCCGGACCGGTTTCCGAAGACCCGCGCACGGCGGGCGCCGCGGCTCCGGGGCTCGAGCAGCAGAGGGCGACATGGCGATCGATGCACAGGATCCGGAGTTCCGCCATCCGGAGGCGGTGGCGTTTTTGCGGAGTTTGACGGACGAGCAGGCGGCGAAGCAGCCTCCCTTGGTTCTCGAGCATGACGGCGTTGCGGCGCGATATTGGCGCGAGGGCGGCCGGGTTCGCTGTCGCGAGGTCGAGGCGTCCGTCGGCTCGTCCTCCGGGACGGGCGCGCTGCATGCGTTCATGCGGGCGGTCGAGGCGGAGTTCGGCCGTTCGCTTCCCCGGCTGGAGGCGGAGCTGCGGGGCGGCGGGGTTCCGGATCTGGACGCGATCGAGGCGTCGATCCGCGACGGCCTTCCGGACTGCGGAACGGCGCTCTACGCGGCGCTTCCGGAGGCGCTCGGCACCGAGCTTCCGTCTCCTCCCTGCCCGGATTGCGGGCGGCGGATGGAGCGGCACAGCCGGGCCGGGAAGACCTTCCAGGCGCGCATGGGTCCGGTCCGGATCGAGCGGAGCTACTGCTATTGCCGCGGGTGCGGGACCGGCTTCCACCAGCTGGACCGCACGCTGGGTCTGGAGGGCCGGACGGCCACGCCCGGGGCGGAGAGCCTCTACGCGGACGTCGCCGGTTCCGACAGCTGCGGGCAGGCGCGCCGCAAGCTCCGGAATCTCGTCGGCGTGGATGTTCCGAAGACGACGCTCCTGCGCCATGTGGCGGGGCTCGGCGAGGAGATGCAGGCGTTCGAGCGGGCGGACGCCGAGGCGTCGCCTCCGGCGAAGCGGGTTCTGCCGGGGATCGACGGCGCCGGAGTCCCGATGGCCGCCCGCGAGGTCGAGGGGGTGGCCGGCAAGCAGGCGGACGGCGCGGCGAAGACCCGCGAGGCGAAGGCCGTCGTCTGCCGCGAGGCCGACAGCCTGGATCCGAAGACCGGGGAGCCGCGGAAGGACCGGAAGAGAGGGGCCGTCAGCGTCCGCATCGACAGCGCGCGGTCGGCGGACGGGGCCGGCCGGACCTCGGAGTTCGCCGCCCGCTTGGCGCAGTTCTTGCACCGGAACGGCGTGCTCGCGGCCGAGGAGGTGGCGGTGCTGTCCGACGGGGCGCCGCGGATCCGGACCGTCTGCGAGGAGATCCTGCCCGGACGGAAAACGACCTTCATCCTCGACCTGTGCCGCGCCCTCGAATATGCGTCCGCCGCCGTGCAGGCCGCGGCGCCGGACAAGGGCAGGCGGGAGGCGTGGATGGGCTGGATCAGGAAGCAGCTGGACGCCGGGCGGGCCGAACGGGTCGTCGCCGCTCTGAAGCGGTACCGCCGGTTCGAAGCGGTCGCGGCCTGCATCCGCACCTGCGAGGCCAATATGGACCGGATGCGCTGCGACCTCTATCGGAGGCGCGAATTGCCGGTCGGATCCGGCATCGTGGAAAGCGTCTGCAAGCGCATCGTCGGAAGCCGGCTCAAAGGAGCCGGGCGCCGTTGGTCGAAAGCGGGAGCCAACGCCGTGCTCGCCACCGGATGCTGCCTCGAAAACAGGCGCTGGCCCGACTTCCTCGAATGGAGGGCTTGCAGCGCACCAGCCGCATGACCAAAGAAAATGGACCACACCCAGGGCCGCTTGCGGTGGAGACCGCGTCGGGTTTCATGTATCAAATTTATCCGATACCCCAAGAGTCAGGTTACATCCCACCTCGGCAAAATTCCTCGGAATAAATCGAAAACCGAGAATAAGTCAGAGCCAGGATGCGAGAGAAATCTCACGGAAAGCGGCCAACGGAAAGCGATCTGCAGATGTCGACCTACAGTGTAAGACCTTGGCGCGAGATCAAGAGACGGAAGTCCAGAACGGTTTGGGTCGGGCGAGTCTCGGTAGGAGGAGATTCGCCAATCTCCGTGCAAACAATGACGAACACCTTGACGACCGACGTCAGTTCGACCGTCGCCCAGATACAGCGCTGCGCCGAAGCGGGCGCCGACATTGTCAGAGTTTCAGTGCCCGATCCCGAGTCGTCGGATGCGCTGCGCGAGATCGTCGTCGAGAGCCCGGTTCCGATCGTGGCCGATATACATTTCCATTATCGGCGAGCCATTGAATCAGCGGAAGCGGGCGCCGCTTGTTTGCGCATCAATCCGGGCAACATCGGATCGGACGAGCGAATCAGCGAAGTGGTTCGCGCAGCTTCGGATCATGGATGCTCAATCAGAATTGGCGTGAACGCGGGCAGTCTGGAAAGACATTTGCTCGACAAATACGGCGGACCCTGCCCGGAAGCGGTGCTTGAGTCAGCGCTGAGGCATATTCGAATCTTGGAGGACCGCGACTTCCATCAGTTCAAGGTCAGCTGCAAGGCCTCCGACGTTTTTCTTGCCGCCGCGGCCTATAAAGGTCTCGCAGAAATGACGGATGCCCCGATACACCTCGGAATTACCGAAGCCGGCGGACTGACGACGGGAACCGTGAAATCGGCGATCGGGTTGGGAAGCCTTTTGTGGCAAGGAATCGGCGACACGATCAGGGTCAGTCTTTCGGCCGATCCCGTCGAGGAGGTAAAGGTCGGTTTTGAGATATTGAAATCGCTCGGGTTGAGACGAAAAGGCGTCAACATCATTGCCTGTCCGACCTGCGCCCGACAAGGCTTCGACGTGATCGGGGTTGTGAGCGAGCTTGAAGATCGCTTGGCGCACATCAAAGCGTCGATATCGCTTTCAATAATCGGTTGCGTCGTCAATGGCCCGGGCGAAGCATTGATGACTGATTTCGGCTTCACCGGCGGAGGAAAGGGCGCCGGCATGGTTTACGTCGCAGGGAAGGCTTCGCGAAAACTCTCCAACGAGGACCTGGTCGGAGAGATCGTCGATCTCGTGGAACGAAGGGCGGAGGAACTTGAAAACGCGGAACGACTGCCCGCCTGATTCCGGGGGCTGGAAATCCTCGCTGCTCGCGCATGGATTCAAGAAGATACGAAATCGCCGTCGGACTGACTATGCAAAGACATTACGCAGGGTTCCCCGGTCTCTCTCCAGAACGGGTTGTTGAGAGCCATTTCGCATCGGGCGCGAAACGAGCGGCCGTCGACGAAAAGGCAAACGGTAACGCCCAGTTCGACCCGTTCGCCGGAGCTATCTGTGCAATAGCAATCGACCGTCTTCGGCGGCTGCTGCGCCGCAGCGGTGATCGGCAGCAGGCAAACGGAAACCAGCAAAATTCGAAATGACGATCGCATGACTTCAATTCTGGCAAACGACGAAAATTTTGGCAAGGGCGGTTCAAATGCCGAATCGCCGGATGCACGATTCCGGAGATGCAAATGAATCCGGAAGCGCTCGACAGGATAAAGCAGAGGTTCAATGCGCTCAGCGACGAACTCACCCGGCATGAGGGCGGAGACGGAATCGTCGATCTCGCGAAGGAATACAGCAAACTGAAACCGATCGTTGATCGGATTGAAAGCTATGAGCGGATCGCCGAGGAAATCGAAGAGACAGAATCACTGCTGGAAGATGCTGAATTGAAGTCTCTTGCAGAGCAGGAATTGCTGGCACTCCGGCAGCGCCTTGCGGAAGAAGAGACTGCGCTCAAGCTTGAGCTTCTGCCTAAGGACGATGAAGATCAGCGTTCTCTGATCATTGAGATCCGGGCGGGCACCGGCGGCGAGGAAGCTGCTCTCTTCGCAGGCGACCTTTTCGGGTTGTACGAAAAGTATGCGGCCCTTCGCGGCTGGAAGTTCGAAATTCTGAATTCGAGTCCGACCGGTTTGGGTGGCTTCCGCGAAGTGACGGCAGCCGTCAATGGAAAGTCGGCGTATTCGAGATTGAAGTTTGAATCTGGAGTCCACAGGGTGCAGCGAGTGCCCAAAACGGAATCCAGCGGGCGCATTCACACGTCCGCCGCAACGGTAGCGGTGCTTCCAGAACCTGACTCGGTCGACATCGAACTGTCGCCGAACGACCTCCGTATCGACACCATGAGGGCGTCGGGGGCAGGAGGGCAGCATGTGAACAAAACCGATTCGGCAGTACGAATCACGCATCTGCCAACCGGAATCGTGGCAACTTCTTCGCAAAAATCGCAGCACGCGAACCGAACCATCGCAATGCAAGTCTTGCGAGCAAGGCTTTATGATCTTGAGCGCAGCCGCACGGATTCAGAGAGAGCAGCAAACCGCCGCTCCCAAGTAGGCACCGGCGACAGGTCGGAAAGGATTCGCACGTACAATTTTCCCCAAGGAAGGGTGACGGACCATCGGATTGGTTTGACCTTGTATAAGCTCGACTTGGTGTTCGAGGGGCAGCTGGATGAGCTGGTGGACGCTCTGACGACTCACGAAAACGCCGAGAAGCTGGCCAACATCTCGGAATGATGGCAACCGCAGCCGAATTGATTGCCGATGCGGTCGAGCGGTTGAAATCCGCGGACGTGGAAAATGCCGTCGGTGATGCTTGGCGACTTCTTTCCTATTCAACCGAAGGCGAATGCAGTTGCAAAGTGCCGAGGGATTGCTGCGTCGCGGGCAACGAGGCAAAAAGGAAGTTCGAACGCTCAATTCTGGATAGGATGGAGCGCCGCCCCGTGTCCCGCATTATCGGAAAGCGCGAATTCTACAAAAGCAGTTTTCTCATTGAATCCAATATTCTGGATCCAAGACCTGAAACCGAGATCCTTGTTGAGGAAGCCGCAACCCTGGAGCCGAAAAGAATATTGGACCTCGGGACCGGAAGCGGCTGCGTGTTGCTGTCGATCTTGATCGAATGTCCAAGCTCGACAGGAATCGGAATGGATTGCAACGAATATGCCGTCGGTCTGGCTCGCGCCAATGCGGACCGCCTCGGGGTTGAAGGTCGCGCCGAGTTCGCCGTTTCCGACTGGTTCGCCAAGGCGGCCGGACAGTTCGACCTGATCGTTTCCAATCCTCCGTACGTCTCCGAAACCGAATACGAATGCCTTCCGGCGGAAATTCGAAAGTGGGAGCCGAAGAACGCGTTGACACTCGGCGGAGATGGCACCCGCGCTTACCGATGCATCGCAAAAGGCGCGCGTCGTCATATGCTGGATGGCGGAAGGCTGCTGGTTGAGATTTCCCCCCGGCTTTCGACACGAGTAACACAGATATTCGCAGAATACGGCTTGCATGCAGAAAGGATCGCCAAAGATCTGGACGGACAAGATCGTGTTGTCATTTTGCGACAGTCACCACAAAATCTATAATTTTTTTGAAGAATTGCTGGTTGCTAATCCTGCGCGCGGAGTTGTAGCGTTGCTCGCGGCGTTGTTTCAGAACGACATGATGTTTCTGATGGCTTCAGCCGCATCAAGGACCGCGCGTTGGTATGACGCGCAACTAATCGGGCGAAAATTTACTTGTCGAAGTTCGGCCGAGTCCATCGCCGACGGAACGTCGGCCAAGTCAAACTTTTTGCCGCAACAAACAAGCATCGACACATAATGAGATCACCAAACAAGCCGCGCACGCGGAACAAGCCGGGCAGGCGATCCCCAGGGAACGTCATCAATCGGGTCTTCGAAAGCACTGGACCCGAGGGCAAAGTAAGAGGCAACCCTCAGCAGATCATAGAAAAATACTTGGCATTGTCCCGGGACGCGCTGTTGGGAGGCGACCGGGTCGCATCGGAAAACTTTGCGCAGCATTCCGAGCACTACGCTCGGTTGCTGAACGAAGCGCAACGAGAGATCGAAGCACGGCGAGAGCAGCAAGAGAATCAAAACCCTCAACGGCGCTTCGATCATGAGCGACGAACGCATCCGCATCCCGGGAACGGCGAAGCGACCGCCGGCGGCCCCATGAGGGTCGGTAATCCGCTGGACGGCGACTTGGTCGACACGCCGGAGAACGAGCCTCTGAACATCATCGGAACTCAGGCCCCGGACGTCATCGCTCAAAGAAAAAAACGGCCTGACATCGAAGCGAATGCGGGCGGGTGAGGCTGAATTCAATCGGTGCCAGACAGTTCCGCGGCCGCACGCGCGAGAGCGCAGTATCCTCTGATCGGCACTGAATCGGCACGAAGTTTCGGATCAAGCTCTGCAGTTTCAATAACTCTTTCCGGCTCGGCGAAAAGTGGTCGGAGACTTGATCGGATCATTTTTCGGCGCTGAGCGAACGCTTGCGCGACAATTCGGAAAAGCATTTTCTCATCTGCAGGCGCCAGCGGATGCTGACGCCGGGTGAACATTACCAAAGTCGCGTCGACTGCAGGCTCGGGCACGAACGCGCTGGCTGGAATCTCCAACGCAACTCGAACTTCGGCTCGCCATTGCGCCAGCACTGAGAGACGCCCGTAGGATTTCGTGCAGGGAGCGGCCACAAGGCGCTTCGCCACTTCCTTCTGGAACGTCAGAGCCATTCTATCCCAAAAGGGCGGCCATACCGGCGGCGCAATCCAACGCGCGAGCATTGCCGTGCCTTGGTTGAAGGGAAGATTCGAAATGATCATTGCTGGAGACGCAATCTTTCCGGCAGGGTCGAATGACAACGCGTCGGCGATTTCCACCTCCAGCTTGCCTTGCGCAGCGTCAGCCAGTTCCGTCAGCGGACGAAAGAATCGGCGGTCCTTCTCAACTGCGAGAACCTTGCGCGGGTCTGCAGCGATAAGGCTGCGCGTCAGGCCGCCGGGGCCCGGACCGACCTCCAGAACGTCCATCCCCTCGATCGGCCCGGCGGCGCGGACAATCTTGGACGCCAGATTCAGATCCAAAATGAAATTCTGGCCGAACGACTTCCGCGCGCTAAGTTTGTACTTCGCGATGACCGAACGAAGCGGCGCGAGATCATCCATCCCGCTCAATGCATGCTGTCCCGCACCCTTGCCATTCGACCAGCCGTCAGAATGGCGTTGATCAAACTCTGCGGATTTGCAATGCCGCGGCCTGCAATGTTCAACGCAGTCCCGTGCGCTGGCGAAACGCGGATGATCGGAAGTCCAAGCGTTATGTTTACTGAACCGTAGAAATCCAGTGTTTTCACGGGAATCAGCGCCTGATCATGATACATGCAAACAGCAACGTCGTAGTTCGATCGGGCTTCTTCGCAAAACATCGTATCAGCAGGCAAAGGGCCGGAAACCCGAAATCCTTCGGAACGCAGCCTTTCCAAAACCGGCTCAATTATTGTCTTCTCTTCGTCGCCGAATGCTCCGCTCTCGCCGGCATGCGGATTCAAACCGGCAACCGCCACCCTTGGCTCCGATACCCCGAAGTCCCTTCGCATACTTTCAGCGCTGGTGCGTATGCAGAATTCGAGACATTCCTGATTCAGGGCCGAGGGCACGGCGGAAAGGGGCAAGTGGGTAGTGACCGGAACAACCTTGAGGTCGGCGCAAGCGAGCATCATCACAGACTGTCGCGCGCCGCAGATGTCCGCGAGGAATTCAGTATGCCCCGGGTATTTGAAGCCAGCGCCGTCAATTAGAACCCGTTTGTTGATCGGGTTCGTGCAAATCGCGCCGACGTCTCCGCGGATTGCCATTTGCGCCGCCAATCTGACCGTGTCGATGGTCGCTTGAGCGTTGTCCAATGAGGCGTGCCCGGGATTGGCAGGCGAGGGGAATTCGCAAGGCATGACCGGCAGCCCGACCTTGACGGCTTCGACAGCGTCTGCCGGATCGCTGATTTCGACGACTTTCGGAGATCCATCCGACCGTTTGAAGCAGCGTACATCGGTGATAATAAAAAACGGTTGGACGTCTTTCACGCGCATCCATGCCGCCTGCGCCAACTCTGGCCCGACTCCGGCCGGTTCCCCTGAGGTCAGAGCAACGACAGGCGGCATCAGCGCTGGATATGCGCGGCGGCGGTCAATTCGCTAATGTAATTCCGAGCATAATCTTCAATTTTGCTGTTTTTAAGTCCGAAGATAACCGATTCACGCTGCTCTTTATTCCTTACGATTTTCCTATCGCACAACATCACGATTTCCGCGATGCCTCGTCCGGAGTTTGACGCGGCGACAAACGCGGGTTCGCCGCCGTCGAGCGACGAAAGTATCGATCCATAACCCTCTGAATCCGATCCGGCAGGCACCGCATGGCGTTTGAAGCTTTCAATCTCCCAATTCCCCGATTCCGCTTCAAGTTCCCTGCATGTCGATATGCGCGATATGATTTGGCTCGCAATTTCCTCCGCGGATGCGCCATCGGATTCCGAAATCGTAAGCGTTGCGAATTCCGTCTCGAACGCTTGCGGTCCAACTTCCGTCTCCCGCGTGGCGCGCTTGAAAAATACGTAGATAACTCCTTGAATTTCAACCGGTTCAACTACAGAGTCGTTCGATGCATTCCCGATGGCTCTTTGAGCATGGTTCGGAAGATTGGCGAATGGAAGCCAGTCAAGGTCGCCGCCGTTCTGTCTCGTCGGAGAGGCCGAAACCTGCCTAGCTATATTTTCAAAATCCTGCTTGGTTTCAACCTGGGTCTCGATTCGGCGGGCGTACGCCATCGCATTTTCTCGTTGTTCGGGAGCATACGGAATGACGATTTCCGAAAGCAACACTTCCAAGGATTTGCGCTTGACCTGTTGCCCCAGAGTGCGGTCCACGTTTTCGAAAGCCAAATCGGCGACAAGCGGATCAAAGCGCGTGTTCACGAGAGTGCGCCACAACAAGCCAGCGCGAACGAATTCTTGGAAAGTATTTCGCGTCACGCCGTATCTGGCTATTTCGGCCAGAAATTGTTGGGCAGTCAGATTGGTTCGCAGAGCGAATTCTTCCATTCCGTTCTCAAGCTCTCCATCGGCCAGCGCAATGCCGTTCCTCTCGGCAGCTTGCGCATACAGCCTTTCTTCAATCAGCACCTCTTCGGCTTGGCCTCGAAGTTCACCGTCCAAGCCGAAGGATCGAAGCAGCCGGATTCGCTGGTCGATTTCATAATTGCTTATCCCATCGCCGTTAACCTTGATGGCCGTTTCGAATTGATTCGTTTGCGCATTGGATGACGCTGCCGCGAGGGCGACAACCGAGAGAAAGAGAATGAGTCGGCCAATTGGCATCGATTTGCTCCTACACTATCCACAAGACTCGGAGGAACCCGCCGTTCCTTCGCCAAATCCTGCAAGTTTTACACTCAACCCAAATCCTGTCTTTGTTCGGTCCAGTCCAGCCGAAGGCAGCCGATGCGACAGGAAGAGTCTTATATCGAGGCACTGATGGGCATAATTGAAATTGAAGTCCAGCCGCCTGTCAGAAAATTTGTTCACGTCGTGTTTGACGCTGACCGAACCTGACCAATTTCCAGAGAGCGGGTATTCCGTTTTGACAAGCCAGTGGTTCGTCGCTTCCCCGACATTTTCTGCAAATCCCGATCTCTCCCAGCTTCTTTGGATCGAAACCCCGTAATCGTTCAAAGCCAATCCAAGGATTGCATCGGTCCTTACAGGACTCAAGTCGTTGTCCGCAAGGATTTTCTGTCGAAAACTGAACTTTTCGGAGACTTCAAAATCAAAAGCCGCAGTCCAATTCGAATGTATGCTGTCGAGCCCGGAACCCGCCCGGAACTGGGCGGTCGGCTCCCTTTGATAAGTCCTTCCGACGAAGACATCCGAATTCAACTTCCCCGGGGCCCGCGACGCGTAGCGAAGCCCGTAATACACGCGAAGTCCTTGCTCGACAGCATCAATCCCGGGAAACCGGCTGGAGACATGGAAACTGGTGTCGTCAAATTCAACAAGATTGCTGTCCAAGTTCGAATTGCGAACCTGCTTTCGGGGAGACCAAGCGACCGCAATGATCGGTTCAAATACCTCCCGCTTTCGATCGCTCTTGCGAATCCACGGCCAACGAAGTTCCCCGGAAAGACTCGGATTCGCATAGGCAATGTCGGCATCGGGCGGGGCCGCGAATGAATAAGCTTTGGCGAGCAACTCTCCTGAAACTGAAGCCCGAACGCCGCTTGAAAATGCCCAATCGCGGCTCGTCTTCAGTCTTGCGAACGTTCTCACGACTTCATTGTCGTCGCTACCCTTGACTTGAAAATTCCGGTAGCTTGCGACACCTGCCTCCAGCGCCGTCCGCCAACCGTACGCGCCCGTCCCGAAATCCTTTTTCCAGCGAAGATCTTGGACCAAAAGCGGCGAACCGCTTGATGGTGGCAATTCATCCAGAAATTCGAATTCCGTAGCGGTCGCTTCGAATAAGCTGCCAGGCTGGCGTCTTTCGACCCGGATTTCGTTCTCGATTTTGGACTTGGACGAAATGTCGTAATCCTTGAGGTAATCCGGATCCGAAACCCTTTCGCCCGTCGCTTTGATTTTGAATTCATTGTCGAAACTGAATTCGCTGGTCGAGTTGATATGCCAACGCCTGAACGGCAAATCGGGATCATTGAACGCTATCGAGGCGTCAAGTTCCGTTTGGCCGGTCCTGAATCGCCGACGATACTCAACCGCCAGGGCTTGATAGCTCCGGGTGGTCAGTTCAGGCGTGAAAGTCATGTCCGCGTGGTCGCCAAGCGCGAGGTAATACGGGGCAGCCAGACCAACGCCAATTTCGTTTGAGAATTCCATCGTCGGAAAAAGGAATCCTGATGCGCGCTCGACCGAAGGGGCTGGAATGCGCATCCATGGAAAATAGAAAATCGGCGTATTTCCGATGTAGAATCGCGAATTCCTGAGATAGATCTGATCGTTCTCGGCATCATGCACGATGGATCTCGCACGAAAATGCCAGAGCGGCCGACTTCCTTCGCGACAAATTCTGCATGCAGTCGCCATCGCGCCGTCAAGGCGAAGATATCTGCCGCCGCTCCGCACGAGCTGTTCGGCGTCTATCTGAATTCGACCCTCGAGCAGAAGTTCAACCCCCTCCAATAGCGCATCGCGGAAATCCGCGGAAATTTCGCCGTAATCGGCGATGATTGAACTGCCTTGCTCGTCGCTGAACTCCAAAGGCCCTTGAACCTTGAGCAATTCCCCATCGTAATTGATTTCGTTGGCTTTGAATTGCTCGTTTTGCCACGTCGCCACGACGTTCCCGCGCGCGACAAATTTCCGCTCGGCCGCGGAATATACGATCTCGTCCGCGATGACTGTGGCTACCTCGCTGGCAGCACCGGCGGTGGCCGCAAATATCGCCCAGATCAGGCAAGCACATGCATTTACGATACGCAACTATTGCTCCTCCAAGTGCAAAAACAAAGCCAAACCAAGACAAAATGATGCGATGGACGGTATCCATGCCGCCGCCAAAGCTGGAAGCTGGCCATTCTGACCCAGGATCCTTGCAAAGTCGTGCAAGAAGAATACGCTGATCGTCGAAATCAGCGCCAACCCCGACATTATGCCCAGACGCACCAGTCTTGCAGGTCGGAGCGTGAAGCTGGCACCGAAAAAAACCATGGCCGCAAGCAATACCGGTTTGCTAAGCTCCATATGGAGGCGCACCCGATGGCTGAGCGAAGTGAATCCCGCGCTGTCCAAAAGTTCGATCTGGGTGCGGAGCTTCCAAATCGGAGATTCGGATGCTCGATTGAGGTTGTCTCGCAGGAACTCGCCAGTGAAGTTGGTGGCAATCAGCAAGTTTTCCCGGCGCCGGGATTCAAGTTCCGGGTTCTCGCCTCCCGGGCCGATATTCCAGCTCTTCACCCCGTAAAGAACAAAAATCCCCTCTTGGAGGACTGCCCGGTCCGCATGATGCCGAGTAACCGGCTCGTCGCCGCTGATGATGAAGACGTCCATGTCCAAGAAACTTCTGCCGTCTGAAAAACTTGAAATTCTGAACATCTTTGTCAAAGAACCGCGTGTTTCTCGAAGCCATACGTGTTCGCCTTCTTCAGCCATGAGTTGAGGCTGGCCACTTTCAAAAACGCTAACGAAATTCCTGTGGCTTTTCGAAAGCGAAGCCAGGAACGGATGAATCGCTACCACGGCGACTATGCCGAGCAGAGCTGAAAACGCGGCGGGAACCGCAAGTCCGGATGCTCCTGACACGCCGACTGCTTGGGCCGCCGCGAACTCGCTGGACAACGCAAGTCGAACCGACATGAGCAAAGCCGCCAGCGCTACAATCATCGGCAGGACATCGTAAAGCTCGGCGGGAACACTTAAAAGCGACAAACCGATAGCCTCCGAAACGCTGATCCCGGCCGTGCGGAACTGGCTCATATGTTTTTGTATTTCCAGTATGAAATACAAAAGGAACACTCCCGCCAGAGCAGTCGCCAAGGAAAGGGCAAAACGATTCGCGATATATTTCGCCAGGATCATCTGGACCTGCTGCTTAGCCAAGCGAGCGTACCCGGCGTTTCAGGCATGCGACTCGATACGACGACGACCGGCACCAAAATAGCGACCGACAGAAAAGCCGGCATGTACATGAGCGGCCAGAATCGGAGGTCTTCCCGAGTCAAATCTTCGGTGAAGTTAGCGAGCACGAAAATCAAGAACATCAGCGAACACGAAAAAACTATTCCCCAGAACCGCCCTATCTTCAGCGCTCCCGAAAACAGAATCGACGCAACTCCAATCAATGGAAAAAGGAATGCATACAATGGTTCGCTGAATCTTTCGTGCAACTCGACAACCGTGCCGTGCCTCGCGGCTTCCGACAATTGATCCATCTCCCTAAGCAAGAAAATCGCATCGCGAGTCACGACCGATGCGAGTCCCGACGACAGAAAGGTCCGCCGTTCCGGGGACACGCTGAGATCCAGCTTGAGTTCGGCGAACGTCAGCTTTGACAGCCGCAAGCTTTCCGTGTCGAGCTCCTGCGTTTGTCCCGACGTCATGCTTAGGAACGATTTCGACTCGCCTTTGCTCAGAATCGCGCTGTCTGCAAAATACGCGACTTCCTTGTCGGGGTTCCGCGCGTCATAAATGAAGACGTCGTTCTGAATTCCGTCGGGGGAAATCTCATTGATGAACAGCACGAGATCGGTCGTCGGGGAAAAGAAGTATCCCGCTGCGATCCGCCGGGCTGCCAGATCGCTGCTCAGTTCATTGTTGAGCTGATCAAGACGCGCTTTGCTGGATGGAACTATTTCATGCGCAAGCAATGCGGAAATTGCGGCGACCGTCGCGCCGAACACGGCGGTCGGCGCAAGAAGGCGAGTCGGATTCAAGCCAGCGCCCTGCAGCACGATCAGCTCGTTGTCCGCAAGCAATCGTTCCGCAACGTATACTGCGGACGCGAATGCGGTGATTGAAAGCACGGCCTGAAACGACGCGGGCGACAGCAGAGCGATGTACTCCACCAACATCGAAAGTCTTTGACCGCCCTCCAAAAGACTGTCCAGAGCCCTTGCGACCCGGCTTGTCCAGTACAGGCCGAAAAACACCACCGCAAAAAATACGAACAGCGAAGCCATCCTGGCAATCACATGTTGATTGTATCGTTTCACGGCGGGCAAAGCGCCTAGTTGCTCTTGCGGTGAAAATTTGGCAAGAACGCCTTCGGCATACGCATACTCGGGCCTATTCTTAACGAGCCCAGTCTGGAGGCCCTCTGGCAGGAAGTATGCCAAAATCATGAAATTGGCGAGTGCGAATCTATGACAAGGCTACCAAAAGTAGAGTTTCTGGACGAAGACCCTTCGTTTGTGCATTCATTTGAAGGAACAATTGCCGCCGTGGTTGATGAATTCGGCCAATCGGACGACGACTTGGCAACCGAAGGGCCGTTGGCGAAGTCAATTGATCGTTTCGTCTCGACCGCCGCGTTCAAGAAATTGGACGAAGGACAAGCCGCGACACTGAGTTGTCCCAGCGATGTCAAAGCAGAGCATTTGATCGTCTCGAAAGTGGACCCGGGAGCGCTGCCGCAAGATTTGCGCAGAGCCGGCGCGGAAGTGGGCAAGGCCTGCAAGACGCGAGAGCTCGTGGTTCTGGCCAGCGAAATGGACAATCCCGCTGAATTCGCTCAAGGAATCGTATTGGGCGGTTATCGGTTCAACAAGTACAAGACGTCGTCGGACTCGGACAAGGGCGACGGAACTCTTGAAAACATTTTCATAAGCATGCGCGACGAGGATCCCGTGAAACTGACGAGGGAATACGCGGTTCTGTCGTGCGCTGCGTCGGGCGATTACGAAACAAGGGACCTGGTGAACGAGCCCGCGAACGTGCTGACGACCGTCGAGTTCGCGTCGCGCCTGAACGCGCTGAGCGAATTTGGCGTCGAAGTGGACATCCTTGAAGAAGATATCCTGAACGAAATCGGAATGAACGCATTGCTGGCGGTCGGGCAGGGGTCCAGCAGCCCCTCGAAGGTCGGCGTTCTCCGTTGGAAAGGAAGCGATGACCAGCCCGTCGCGCTCATCGGCAAGGGAGTCGTTTTCGATACCGGCGGAGTATCGCTGAAGCCGGCGTCGGGAATGGAGCAGATGACCGCGGACATGGCTGGAGCGGGCGTAGTTGCCGGCGTCATGAAGGCGTTGGCTTTGCGTCAGTCGAAAGCGCACGTGATCGGATTGGTCGGGCTTGTCGAAAACATGCCGAGCGGAGACGCTCAGCGGCCGGGCGACATCGTGCATTCACTCAAGGGCGACACGATCGAGGTCGTCAACACCGACGCCGAGGGAAGGCTCGTCCTCGCGGATCTGCTCTGGTACGCGCAAACGGAATACAAGCCACAGGCGATCATCGATCTTGCGACCCTTACCGGCGCCGTCATCGTGGGCTTGGGTCACGAATACGCGGGTCTATTCGCGAACAATCGCAAAAACATCGTCGATGCCTTCATGGAGGCTGCAGAAATCGAAGGCGAGCGCGCATGGCGACTCCCAATGGGCAAAGCTTACGACAAGCTGCTCAAGTCGAAAGTCGCCGACATGAAGAATATCGGCGACAGGTCGGCCGGAGCAATCACCGGAGCCCAGTTTCTGCGTCGATTCGTCGACGACAATTGTCCGTGGATTCATTTGGATATTGCTGGAGTCGCTTCGCGCTCAACAGCCGCCGACTATTCAACAACCGGTGCAACTGGCTGGGGCGTTCGAACATTGGACAGAATGTTGAAGGAGACATTCGAGAGCAAATGACGCAACTGCATTTCTACCGGGTCAGCAATTCTCCATTCGTTCCCGTTCTCGCGGCGCTGCTTCGCAGATACTTCGACAGCGGACTGCGAACGATCGTCCGCGGGGTGTCGCTGCAGAGAATGGAGAAAATCGACAAAGAATTATGGTCCATCCCGGGAGACGGCTTCTTGCCGCATGGCATGGCAAATTGCGCCTATGCAGCTGAACATCCAATCCTTGTAACTATCGAAAAACGCGTTGTCGGGCCCGCGGACGGCCTCGTTGCCATAGACGGCGCCCAAGTCGGGCTTGAGGAAGCAAATGACTTCAAGCGGATCTCGTTCGTATTCGAGGGACAGGTTTCCGATGAACTCAGCTCAGCCCGCAAACATTGGAAATTGTTTTCCGATTCCGGACACCCGATGCAGTATTGGGACTATAAGAATGGCCGATGGACAAAAGCGGCAGAGGTGAACGCGCCGACAAGCTGAGTTGCACAAGACAATCACATACGAAACGTCATCCGCCCGTCCGATATCTCAATTTTTTGAAACCTGCTCAAGAACGATTGCCCCAGCAAAGACGTATCGAGTTCGCCTTCATTGACGGACGCTTGGACATTGCGGTGCGTCCACGGACCAATTTCGACGCGGTCCAGCTTGACCGGCGCGATCCGGACTTCGCCGTTCGCCGTTCTCGCGCGCCCGTAGAATTCAAGGCTTGCGAAGTCGATGCCTGCGGCTTCGGCGTCGGCTTTCGTGAGCACAAGGTCCGTCGCTCCCGTATCGATGAGAAACCGAATGGATTCGCCGTTGACATTCATCGTGACGTAGTAGTGCCGGTCCCGCGCGCGCGTGAGGGTAATGGATTCCTCCGAAACCTCTATTTTCGGGATCTCGACTGCATTCTTGACGTCGTTCCAAAGGCCGTACGCAACAATTGCGCCGATGAAAATGAACGCCCAGCTTGCCGCTTGCTGAACCGCCACTCTCATTCGACGGCGAGTCAGAAAAAAATACGACCCAACCAGCGCCCCCAACAAAAGCAAAAGGTAAACCAGCCGAAGAAATATGTCAGAATCGATCATGCTTGAATTCTATTCCGGCAATTCGTTCTCATTTTCCGAATCGATATCAGCCTCGATTCTGCGCGGAACTCGCTTCATGCCGAATCCGCAACGATCCCGACTCGGCAAGCAACCACAAAGAATATAGGTCTTGTTCGGAAGAATCCTACCAACCGTTCGGGATTTCTTGAACACATCGGGCACGAATATCCTGGCCGCCTCGGCGAGGCTGCCAATCGGGATCGCCGAGTGCAACTTCGTGCCTAAAAATATGGTCCAAGACGATCACGCAGATGTCGCCACCCTGTGAAAAAGGCCCGTCGGGCAAGGGAAAACGGCTGATTAGTGCGCCTCCCGCCTTCGATACGAGCGGATTTCAAAGCTGAACTTTAGCGCGAAGAAGACGCGCTCCGGAGATTCTTGAGAAAAGGATGGCGGAGACTTCGAGCGCTGCGAAAAGCGGGCGGACCCGGGCGGATGCGGCTTGAATCCGCCTGCCGCGAATCCGGTTTCTCACCGCAAAACAAGCACTGGACATAGCATACCCCAGTACTTCTCAGAGCACTTGATGGACCGCTGACGTCGGTCGTCAGTCGAGCCGGGGTTCCGAGGCATCTGCCAACCCTCGCCGAGGGCTGGAGCCCCTTCGAACTCGGCGATGATCGGTTTCTGGACGGCCTGACGCCCGACGACAGCGCGGTCGACTTCCGGCACGCCTGCCAGCACCTGAACGTCGTCGCGGCTCATGCGCGCGCGCCCGACGCATGGTTCCGATCCTGACGCCGGGCGCTGAGCGACGACTCCGACGGGGCGGACCGGGTCGTGCGGGCAATCCGACATCTTCGCGACAAGGCGCGCGCGCAAGGGGCTGGATCGGGAGCTGGCCTTCTTCCGCAAGAACCGGTGCCGAATGCGCTACGCCGCCCTCGCGGACCAAGCCATGGGCATCGGATCAGGGATCATCGAAGCCGCGAACAAGGTGCTTGTCGCCCAGCGCATGAAGCGCAGCGGCATGAGCTGGCGGATCGCCTCCGGGCAAGCCGTCCTGTCGTTCCGCGTGCTGCAGAAATCGGGCTTGTTCGACCGGACATGGTCCGATCTGATGGCCGCGAGAGACGTCGCCGCGAACGACAACCATCCCCTGCCGGACCGCGCCCTTGCGGCGTGACGGGGAGTCGCCGCGAAACCGGAGCAGATAAAACACAAACGGGACATAAGAGACTTACACCCTTGAGAACAGTTGCTGGTAATTTCGCAGAACTGGATTGGCTCTTGCCTCCAGTTCGGGGTCAAAAAGTGTCAAGGTTCACCCAAACAGGCCAATGGTCGGATCCCTTGGCCTCTTGATTGACCCAGGCTCCGGACACGCGGTCGGCGAGCGATGATGAGACAAAGCAATGGTCGATACGCAGGTTTGCGTTTGGATGCGTTGCGCCGCTTGCCTCTTCGTGCCCGACCAGTACCCAAGCATCCAGGAGCCCGCGGCGGTTTGTCAATCGCCCGTAGCCTGGGGCAAATCCTCCGATCAAGCGGTCGTATTCTGGCGTGCCCGGGCCAAAGTTCATATCGCCCATGACGACCACGTCATCTGGCATGGGGGGGGGTTCCTCTTCTTCCACCCAACCTGAAGTGGGGTCGGGATGCCCACCGCACCAAGCCCCGCCTTCCAGCGGAGCAGTCCCGATGACATTCAACACATGGTCGACCTGCGGCATTCGCGTTGCGGCACAAAGACGGCTGAGGTGCACAGAATAAAACCGAATGGGCCCAAGCGGCGTTTCGATGACCGCCTCAAGCAGCCCTTGTTGGATTGAGTGGTGCTGGCGATAACCCCATTTGGGCAAAGGGAAGTTGCGCGATGACACAATCGGCCAGCGGCTAAGGATCATTGTTCCAAACTGCTTGCGGCGGTGGACAACGCGCCCGCCCGCGCGAACGCTGGCCTCCATGTCCAGATTTGCCCCATAGACCCAGTAGTGGTCGGGCAAGTGTTCGGACAGAACGGCCGGGCTGTCCACAAAACCGCTGCGCGCCCAGAACCGGTCAACTTCTTGAAGCGCAATGACATCTGCATCTGCGACGGCGCCAGCAATGCGCGGCAGGTCATAAACCCCATCGGCGCCCAGGCCATATTGGATGTTATAGCTGACGCATTTCATAGCGGTTCTCCCAAGACCTCAAGTGCCGTCTTGAGGTGATCATGATTGATGAAATCCAGCCCGAAGTCGCGATATCGGCGAAAGATGTCCGGGTCAGCCACTTCGGTATATCCCATGACGTCCAACCCGCAGGCGCGGGCGGCGGAAATGACACCTTCGGTGCATTCCGAGGCTTCGATCTCGACCAGGTCGGCCCCAAAGAGGCTGCGCGCGACCGATACGTTGCGGGCTATCGACAACGTGATCATCTGACGCAGATCCGGCGCGGCGGCGCGCATCGCTGTACGCATCTCGGGTTTGAAGGAAAAGGTGAATGACGCATCCAACATCCCTGTTTCTCGTAGGATGGCCGCACATCGCGTCGCGTCACACCATTTGATTTCGACATATGCGCCGGCTGCACGTTGACGCAAATGATCCAGATAAGCATCGAGGCGCGGGACCCGCTGTCCTTCAAACTCTGGCGCGAACCAACGGCCAGCATCCAACGCATCAATCTCATTCGCCGTGCGATATTGGATTGGGCCTGCCCCATCGGTCGTGCGGTCAAGCGTTTGGTCGTGCATGACGTAAAGCACACCATCCGCGCTTTCCCGAACGTCGAGCTCAATCATGTGCGCGCCGCGATCAAGGGCAGCATCAGCCGCAGCAAACGTGTTCTCGGGCGCGATCAGGCTGGCACCTCGGTGGCAGACAAGGCGGAGGCTCATCGGGTGATTTTTGCAGTGAGCAATTCGTGATCCGACAGGTAATCCCCCAAATCACTGACCGCCGGATGAACGGCAGGATCTGAGGCGTACACGCCTCGAACAAACAGCCAATCGAGTTTTTTAAGCGGATACCGTACAGCGCGGCCTGGTGCGGCACGGGTAGTGACGCCCGAGGTGTTGCAGGGCTGCCAGTCAAACCCAGCTGAGGCAAACGCGGCAAAGGCGGGCTCGACCGACATGGGGTCGCTGAGGATCTCGGATCCGGTCATCTGCGCATCGGCAAAGGCTGCTGTGTTCAGGTCGCCGCCGATCACACAGGGGCCTTGGCCATAGTCCGATGCAATCAGATCAAGCATACGCCGCGTTTGTTCGGCCCGCCCCTCTGCATCGCTTTCGCTTTCGTAGTGAACAGACACGAAGGTGATGCCGCCGATTTGCGCAGCCATCGCCATCCGTCCCCCGATGCGGAGCTGGCCGTCGTTCTTGGGCGCTTGCGTGAACCATAGCCCCCCGTCGTCAAGCGGGAGCAAGGCCGCGTTTTCGATGGGATAACGTGAGAGAATGGCGTTGCCGTGCAAGCCATGGTCATTCGGCACATCGGTAAACAGGCTGGTTTCGTAGGCGTCGCCGATGCCCAGTTCGACAAACTCAACGCCGAATGCATACCCAAGACCCAACGCCGCAGCCAAGTCGCGCGTTGTGTGGCGCTGGCCGGACCGCGCCATGCCAAAGTCCATTTCGGTGGCCAGGACGATGTCGGTCGCGCAGTCGCGCAGGGCTTTGGCACTTTCGGTCACGCGCTTGCAGCGTTCGATGTTCCAGGCGGCGATTGTGAAAGTCATTGGGACGGCCGCAGGGCTGGGTTGCTGGACTTCGATGCTGCTCAGGCACTCCCACGCGCCAAGCAAAGCGTCATGGTCGCGTTGGCAGCGCCCGCCCCTGGCGGCAGCGGCTCGGATATCCCGGCTCGGTGTCACCATGTGCCGCACGGCGCCGCGAATTGGGTCACGCATGCACTTTGCTTTCCTTTCTCCAACGGGCCGTCGCCCCATCAATCCGTTTTCCGGCCGCGTCAAACAGGACCGTGGCGTCTTCGGCAAAGCGCAGATGCAGCCGCGCGCCCGTGGTCCAATTGGGCTGTGCGGTCGGAACCAAGAAGCGCAAGGGACCAAGGGGCGTACCGGCTGTGGTCAGCACCTCGCGCCCCATGGGTTCCACATGGGTAACCTCGGCTGGGATGCCGCGCTCGGCCACTTCGATCGTTTCGGGCCGCAGGCCCATCAACGCGGCACCCGCATGCGCCTCAAGCTCCGCGTGCGGCAAAGGTAAAAGGTTTATCGGCGGCGACCCGATAAACCCGGCCACAAACTGCGTATCCGGCTTGAGGTATAGCTCTTGGGCACGCCCGACCTGTTCTATCCGCCCCGCATTCATGCAGATGACCCGGTCAGCCATGGTGGTCGCCTCAAGCTGGTCATGGGTCACCAAGAGAGTTGTAACGCCCAGCTCTCGCGTGATCCGGCGGATCTCAGCGCGCATCGTCAAGCGTAGCGTCGCATCAAGATTTGACAAAGGCTCGTCCAGCAAAAGCAGATTAGGCCGCTTAATGAGGGCCCGCGCCAACGCGACGCGCTGTTGCTGGCCGCCTGAAAGCTGAGACGGCCGCCGATCAAGCAGCTCTGATATCTGCACCATTTCGGCCATCTCTCTCGCGCGCGCCTCCGCATCTGGAAGCTTTTGAAACCGCGTCGGAAAAAGGATGTTCTGAAAAACGCTCATGTTGGGATAAAGCGCATAGGATTGGAAAACGATCCCCACATTGCGGTGCCGCGCCTCAACATCGTTGACACGGATGCCGTCGAACAGAATATCCCCGGCTGACGGAAGATAGACACCCGCAAGCATAAAGAGGGTCGTTGATTTCCCGCATCCCGATGGCCCCAGGATGGCGATGAATTCACCGTCTTCAATCGTCACGGACACATCATCGACCGCGACAACGTCGTCCCATGTTTTGCGCAGGGCTTTGAGCATCACCTCGGCCATTACCCTTTGATCCCTCCCAGAGTCATTTGTGTCAGATACCGCTGGCACAAGAGATAAAGCGCGAGCGAAGGAATGATGTAGAACACCGAAACGGCCGCCACGAGCCCGTAGTCTACGCCCATCACGTCGTCAGCCACGTAATAGAGATAAGTCGACATTACCCAGTAGGATGACCCGGTTCGAAGTGCTGTGACGAAAACGTACTCTTCCCATCCCTGGATAAAGCCCAGCACCCCAATCGCGAACAGGCCCGGGCGGACCTGCGGCAGCACGACATACCAGAAAGCCTCGCGACGCGACGCGCCATCCGTCATGGCAGACATCTCGATGTCCCACGGCACGGCGTCAAAAAAACCCTTCATGATGAAGATGAAAAAGGGAAGCTGCAGTGCAGTGAGCACCAGTATGGGCCCGGTCAGCGTGTTCAGAAGCCCAACCCAGTAGATCACCAGAAAGATCGGGATGGCGAGCATCCAGGGATGAAACACCTCGATGAGCAACAGGCCCTGCAAGAAAGACGACCGCCCAAGGAAGGTGAAGCGGCTGATATAGTAGCCCGCCAATGTGGCGACAGAGACCTTCAAGACGGTTGATGACGCCGCCACCCATAGCGAGTTGCCGAAGGCATTCCAAACCCAAGGGAATTGGCCGCCGGCCGTTGCGGCCCCGCGGATGTCTTCGATCAGGTTCGGTGTGATGAGAAATCGGTAATTGTTGAGATGCAATTCATTGCCAACGCTGACCCACAATCCAACCCCCCCTAGGGCCAAGCAGCCAAGGGCCGACCAAACCCGGCGGCGCGGCAATGCTAGATGCAGAGCCACATACGCAAGCGTGGCCGGCAGAAGGACCGCGCAAGCCCGCCAAAGCACAGCACTTTCGACCCCGCCGGTGCGCGCCGACAGCGAGACAACAAGCATCCAAAAGAAAGGCAGCAGGATTGGCACTGTCACAATCGTAAGAAACCCTATGAGAAGCGTGTTCTTGATCTGTCGGGCCCGCCGAGACCTCGCAGCCAAAAGGCCCCAATCGGGTTTTGCCTGCGTCTCCATCACTGCACCTCAATCCGAGGGCGCGCCAAGAGACGCTCCATATTGGTGAGCCGCCAAAGGATCAGTGCAACCGCCATGCCGATCACGATCAAGATCAAGGTGATGGCCGCACCGTACGCATACTGGCCCGATCCGATCTGAGGGGCGAGCGTTTTGGTATAGGCCAGCATTGACATGGTCATGGTTTGCCTGGCAGGTCCCATGATGAGAAAAATGTATTCAAAGCTCACCAGCAGCGCGAGTGTTTGAAACACTGTGATATAGCTGAGCGGCCATCGCAAAGCTGGTAGAACGATGTGCCAAGTGATTGCCAAGCTTCCCGCGCCATCGGCGCGCGCGGCATAATAGAGATGCTGCGGTATGGATCGGATAGCCGATGTCAGGATCAGCATGCCAAGGCTCGCACCGATGAACCCATTGGCCAAGACAATCAGCATCAATGACGCGTCCAGTTTCATGTTGATCGGCTCCAGGCCAACGATGCTGATGATCTGGTTCAAAAGTCCACGTTCGGTTGGATCGACGGTCCAAGTCCATAACAGACCATAAACAACCGACGGAGACATGCGTGGCAAAAGCCAGACCGCCCGGTACAGGCCGCCAAGCCAATCGGGCAGCGCTGTGGTGGTCAAAGCCAGAATAAGCGCGAAGGTGACGTTGAATGTCGCGAGCGTCAAAAAGACATAGATAAACGAAAGCGACAGCGCCCGATAAAACGAGCCGCGCAGTTCATAGCCCCACCAGCTTTCGTCCGATGGCTTCGCCAGCTTCCGGAACTGTTCGTCGGAAAACTCGGTCACCTTGAGCGTCTGGCTCATGTCCGTGAATGCCACGACCAAATCCACAAAGATCGGCACCAAAAGCAGGCACACCATAAAGACGCAGGCGGGCCCCAAGAAAATCAGGGCATTGGCTGCTTGGCGGGTCGCAGAAGAAGACACGACGCATCGCAGATGCGGGCGGGGCAGGCCCGCCCGCATGCCAAGATGTCAGTCGAGGATGATGACGTCGTCGCCCAGCTCAATCTCGAGCTCTTCGATCACCATCTCAGCGGCGTCTTGCGGGCTCATTTCGCCAGTCTCGACTGCTTGAACACCGGTATAGGTGATCGCATTGTACTGGCCGATTTTGGCGTGGTTCGGCATGAACTCGGCGCGCGACAAGAGCGGGGTCCCTGCGACCAATGCCCAACCATTTTCCTGGAATTCAGGCATGGAGACTTGACCAAACGTGATGGGGGTGTGGTTCGTGCCAACGGCATGTGCCGTGTTTGGAACGGGCAGCGACGCCATCGCAACCAGCGTCGCGGCGAGCTCTTTGTCTTCGGTATCACCGACGATGTAGACGATCGGATGGCTGAGGTTCTTTGGTTCGCCGCCCTTTTCACCCGCAGGCGCGTGGATCCAGGTCAGTTTATCGAAATACTCTTCAGGACCAGTCAGCCCAAAGGCTTCCAACTGGGCGCCCACATTCCAGATGCCGTGAAATTTGGACAGCGCATCGCCACCACGGAAAGCGGCATGCGTGCTGTCCCAGCTATAAGACGTCATGTCCGCAGGCAGCGAGCCATTGTCCACGCAGTATTTCAGCCAGCCGTAATAATCTTCCAGGCCCGATTTGGTGATCTGCAGCTTGGCTTCGTCTTCGTTGTAGACGTCGATGCCAAAGGAGGCCATCGCCATCTGGAAGTCTGGACCAACGTTCGGGCGGTGCACCCAGCCGATTTTGGCCGCGCCAGCATCCACCATCTCGGCAGCTAGGTCGCAGAAGTCGAACATGGTGAATTCGCCCGCGTCCACTGCGGCCGGCAGGCCCGCAATAAAGTCTTCCGACTTTCCGCCGGCGCGCAGGATGTCGTTGTTCAGAAAGAACATCCGGATTTCGGAATCCTGTGGGATGCCGTAGCGCTCGCCCTTGTACATGACCGAGCTCCAAAGCTCGGGGATAATATCGGCATAGAACCACGGGCTGGCTTCGATGTGCTCTTCGAGGTTCGCGGCAAAACCTGCCTCGACGAAAGAGCCGATCCATTCATGCGCCGCGACGGCGATATCAGGGGTGTCCCCCACAGAATGGGCCTTCAACAGGTCCAGAGCGTCCGCGTCAAAGCCTTTGGCGTTGGTTTCGATGAGGTTGACCTCAACACGGGTCTCAGACCCGGCGGCTTCAAACATGCGGTTCAATTGGTCGGCAGCAGCAACAATGTTGCCTGCCCGCAGCGGGCCGGAGCGGTCGGCGCGCGACCACAGATCGATTGTGACTGTTTCTGAAATTGCTGGCGCAACGGCGCACAGCAAAACAAGGCTTGCCGAAGCAAGGGCGCGAAGTGTCATAGTGCTCTCCATAAAAACGGTTGGTAGTGTACCGAATAGTTCTGCAATTTCGATCAGGAATGTCAAGTTTTGGTTTCGGGTTCGATGCCCCTAGGGCTACCATGTCACGATAAAAAGCGCTGGACAACGCGTTTCCGGCGGTGCAACCGATTCGGCCATGGCACAGTCCCAGATCAGCCGCGTCTTGCGCGGAGCGACGGAGCGCGAGCGGGTCGCCGCGATTCTGTCGCAAGAGCGGTTCGGCAGCCGCCGGGCCTTCGGGCGCCGGATCTGCCGGGAGTTCTCGTTTTTCGACGCCGCCGGCCGGCTTCAGGTGTCGGGGTGCCTGAAGGCGCTTTCGACGCTGACCGGGGAGGATCCGGGGATCGTCCTGCCGCCGCCGGCCGCCGAGGCGGTCGACCGGACGCCGCGCCTGCTTCCGGACGGGGTCGAGGAGCCGGTCGGCGTTCCGCCGCATCCCTCGCAAATCCGCGGCCTCGAGATCACGGCCGCGTCGTCGGCGTCGGACCGCGCCTTGTGGAACACGCTGATCGCGCGCGAGCATCCTCGCGGGCTGGCGACCTTCGCCGGCTGCCAGGTCCGCTACCTGTTCGGCTCGGAGCACGGCTGGCTCGGCGCGGCGGGAGCATCTCGACCGGGTGGTCTGCCTGAGCCGCTTCCTGGTCCGCCCGTCGGCGAGACGGCCGGGCGCGGCCGGCAGGACGCCGCGAGGCGGTTCCCGGAGACGGCGAAGGCGGTGTTCATGCGTCCGCTCGACCCCGGCTGGCGCCGGAGGCTCGGGGTGCCGCATGTCGAGCACGCGCCGGCCCTGGAGCCGGGCGAGGGGCTGAGCGCGGCGGAGTGGGCGGAGAACGAGTTCGGAGGGGCTCCCTTGGGCGACAAGCGTCTTTCGGCGCGGCTGGCGGAGAGCGCCGATCTTCTCGGGGCGGTTCCGGGCCGCAAGATCAACGCGAACAGCGCGAGCGACCGCACGGCGATCAACGCGTTCTACCGGCTGATCGAGATGCCGGCGGACTCGGCGGTCAAGGTGCGGTCCATCCTCGCGCCGCACCGCGAGCGCAGCATCCGCAGGATCCGCGGCCAAGGCACGGTTCTGGCGATCCAGGACGGGACCGGCCTGAGTTTCGCCACCCGTCCGGGCTGCGAGGGGCTCGAGGTGGTCGGCGCGAACCGGACCGGAGCGAAGAGCCTCGGGCTGCACCTGCACGCGACGCTGGCGGTGACGGAGTCGGGCCTGCCGCTCGGCGTCCTTCGGCTGGGCTTCGATTCGACGAAAGCCCGCCCGCCGGAGGCCATGGAGCGGCGGAGGACCAGGCGGTGGCTGGACGGCTTCGCCGACACCGCCAAGGCGGTCCGCGAAGTCAGCCGCGGAACCCGCGTGGTCGCGGTGTGCGACCGGGAGGCGGACTGCTTCGAGATGTTCGACGCACAGCGGCGCGATCCGCGGGTGGATCTGCTGGTCCGGGCCAGGCACGACCGGTCGCTCGGCCCGCGCCGGCCGAAGAGTAGTGTGCCGTTAGTTCTGCAATTTCGATCGGGAATGTCAAGACTTGGTTTCGGGTTCGATGCCCCTCGGGCGAAGCCGGAGGCATGAATTCGTCTTTCCGCATTTCGGATCCGGCCGCGAAGGGCGGACGCGGCCCCGCGCCGAGGCCACGCCGGCCCGCCGCCGCGGAGCCGGCGGCCGTGTCCGCGGTGCATGTCGTCGAGACCGCGCCGCCCGACGGAGAGGGCCCGACGGAGTGGCGGCTGCTGACCACGCTCGACGTCCGGACCGCCAAGGACGCGGCCGAGATCGTCGGCTACTGCCTCCAGAGATGGAGGATCGAGGATTTCTTCCGCGTGCTCAAATCCGGATGCCGGACCGAGTTCCTGCTGTTCCGCACCGCCGACCGGCTGCAGAGGGCGGTCGCCGTCAACGCCGTCATCGCCTGGCGAATCATGGTGATGACCCTGCTGTCAATGCTAAAGTAAAATTCCCCAGAAGTGCTAAAGTAAAATTCCCCAGTTTTTGGTGTTTTGGCGGCGAGCCAGCTCAGTCGTCGGTTCGCGTCTCCTTTTTGGGCCGCCCTCGTTTTTTCGGGGGCGGCGGCGGGGTGATTGGCGCATTCGTTCGGACGTGTTCGGGAATGAGGTCGGCGTGTTTTCTGAGCCGGTAGCTTGCGCCTTCGATTCGGACGACGACGGCGTGGTGGAGGAGCCGGTCGAGGAGGGCCGTCGCGACGACGGGGTCGCCGAAGATGTCGCCCCATTCGGCGAAGCTTCTGTTCGAGGTGAGGATCATCGCGCCTTTTTCGTATCTGGCATTTACGATTTGGAAGAACAGGCTTGCGCCGCCCTGCGTGATGGGCAGGTATCCGATTTCGTCGACGATGAGCAGCGCGGCCCGCGCGAAGAAGCGGATTTTTTCGGCGAGCTGGCCTTGCCGTTCGGCTTTCGCGAGGTTTTCGGTGAGTTCCGCGAGCGTCGTTTTGTAGACGCTCTTTCCGGCTTTGACGGCGGCGACGCCGAGTGCGGTCGCGAGGTGGCTTTTTCCGGTTCCGGGCGGTCCGAGGAAGTGGACGGTTTCGCGTCTCCGGATGAAGTCGAGCTGGGCCAGCGCGGCGATTCTCTCCCGGTCGAGCGAGGGCTGGAATGCGAAGTCGAAGCTTTCGACCGTTTTGGCGGGGAGGAGTTTCGCGGTTCGCAATGCGATGTCGATTCGTCTTGTTTCGCGCAGGGCGTATTCTTCGCTGAGGAGGGCGTCGATGGCTTCGACGGCCGTGAGCTCGCCCTGCTCGAGGCGCCGCAGCGTGGGGCTAAGCGCTTCGAGCGCCCGGGGCATTTTCAGTCCGACCAGGGCGGCGCTGATGCGGTCGACGAGTTCGGTCATTGGCGCACTCCCTGCCGCTCGAGGCGGCGTCCGACGGCGTCGTAGAAGGCCAGGGACCGTTTCGGCGCGTCCTCGAGCTGGGTCGGATCCGGACGCGGCGGAGGCGGCCTGCGGTGGCCGGGATCGACCCTGCGGCGGTTCCGGCCTTCAAGGATCGGATGCCGCGCGATCAGCGTCCTATCCTCGAAGATCCGCACTTCGGCGGGATGCCGCTGCACCTCCAGCACGCGCTTTCGTGCGGCGTCGGGCACCGAATAGAGGTTTCCGCCGACCGAGACCATTCCGTCGCGGCTGACGCGCCGCTCGACTGTCAGGACCGCGTCGTAGGGATGCGCGGGAAGCGGGATCAAAGCGGGTCGCTCTTCGGCCAGCGCTTCGTCGACGATCCGGCCGGTGGTGGCGTGGACGCGCGGATTGGCGATCTCGCGACGCCATTTGTCGAATTGCGCGTTGAGATCGTCAAGGCTGCGGAAGGTCCGGTCGAGGAAGAAGTCCTGCCGGATGTATCGGAACGGGCGCTCGACCTTGCCCTTGGTTTTCGCCCGATAGGCTTTGCAGGCCCTCGGCGCCGATCCGTAATGGTCGAGCAAGGCGACCAGCGACGGGTTGTAGATCACGGACCGGTCGGCATCCTCGCCGAGGACGGCGGTCTTCATCCGATCGTAGAGCACTTCGCGCGGCGCCCCTCCGCAGGCGTCGAACGCCGACACATGGCATCTCAGCACCGTTTCGAGCGTCTGGTCGGCGCAGAACCGTCCCCACAGCCACCGGCTGCATCCGAGGACGAACGAGAACAGGTGGACTTTCCGGACGACGCCGGGCTCGTCGGCGTATTCGGTTTTGAATTCGGCGAAGTCGACCTGGGCCTGCTCGCCGGGCTTGGTCTCGAAGCGGCGCTCGAACCCTGGCGCCTCGTCCGGCCGGATCGCGCGGAGATAGGCGGTCACCGCGGCATAGCCGCCTTCGTAGCCGCGCTCCCGGATTTGCCGGAACAGACGGCGTCCGGACAGATCCGGGCAGTTCCCGATCTTTTCCGCGAGATAGCCCTCGTACGGCTCCAGGAGCCGGGGCCGAGGCTTCCGCGGCGAATAGGCCGGAGCCGCGAGACCCCGGTCCAGCAGTTTGCGGACCGTCTTCCGGTCCAGGCCCGTCCGCCGCGCGATCGCGCTGATCGAAAGGCCTTCCCGTTTCAGTTCTTGCAACATGACAATCTTCTCCAGTTTGATCACCCGACCCGAGCCTCCTTCGGCAAAAAATCGGATGGGATTTTGGACTGCTTTCGTTCCGGGGGGCATGCCCCCCGGAACGAATTCGCAGCCCCCTGACTGGGGAATTTTACTTTAGCGCTTTTGGGGAGTTTTAACTTAGTAGTGACACCTGCTCGGCCGCCAGGTCCCCGACTGCGGACCGGAGATGATGTTCACCGGCCACGAGCTGGACTTCCTCGCAAGCTACGCCGACGAGCACGGCCTGTCCGCGCCGGACCGGCTGGGAGACGCCGTCCGGCTCGTCGCCCATCTCGGCGGACACCGCGCCCGCAAGCACGATCCGGACCCCGGGCACCAAGTCATGTGGCACGGCCAGACAAGGCTGGGAAGCGCGGCGATGGGCCACCGGATCGGCTTCAAGGCCGGCAAAAGGCACGCCCTCCGGGAGGACGGCAGCGCTGTCGCGATGCATGACTTGTCATGACTCGGTAGGGCTAGCCGCTGGGCGAAGCCACGCGGCAAACTAAGGGAACGCCTTCGACGGCATTAGAAAAGCCCCGCCTTGCGGCAGGGCTTTCAACTTTTATCACTACTGTTTTGCCACAAACCCGCCAACTACTGCACCATCTTCATCCGGGTTGCACCGTTGTCGGCAGCCGCCTGAAAACTGTTTAGCAAATACTCCGGTCGCTTCCTGCCCTTGCCGCCCGTAAAAGTAACCTCCAACATAGTCTCGAGTGTCCGCAGTATTTCCTTCAAAGAAGCCTCCGTTACTATCCACGCTAACTGAATTCCACCTAAAACTAGAAGGTCCCTCATATGTGAGGCCATTGGCAAGAGTTCTATCGTTGAACGGGGGTCGCTGCGTTAGGTTGGTAATTGCAATGTCAACCGAATTTCTGGAGCTTGAATAGGTCACGGTAACGTCGCCAACCAACGCCGCGCCGGACATGATTTCATCTGCTGTCGCTGCACCGCGCCACGTGCCATTACTTGGAGGTCGAGCATTAAAACGGCTCCCGAATGCCGCCGCAAATGCTGATCCTTCGCAATATCTCATGTCCGTCACGCTCCATCCGCCGCTGGCGCGCAATGAAGCACCTTCTCGACAGGCAAGATGGGTGTCTGTGAGGTATGCGCTGTATTGCCCACGCCCGAACACGTCCCTAAGAAACTCGGCGCCGGTTCCAGTGTTGTAGCCACGCGGGGATTGCCCCCAAAGACGAAAGCCGCTTCTACTAAGGGCCCCGCCGGTAACATCGAATCTTTCGCCTGAGCTGCTTGGCGCGGATGAATCAATGAAAGTTTCGATGCCGTTACGATTCCACCAGCTTGCATAGCCGTCGGCTGAAAGGTGTCTATTGCGGTTGTCAGAAACGACATATCGGTCGATCAAATTTTGACGTCTCGAAAGAGGGTAGACTGATACGTGACCGGTGTCAGTGGTTATTTGAAATGTGGGGAATGCCGTAGGTCGATGCGGGTCGCTTAATGCGCCGCTGGGAGGGGCGGCCATCCAGTTCTGATATGTTAGCGTCATTGCAGTTGTATTGACGGGAACATTTACCGGCCGTTCCGCTCGGCTTCCGCCCGAACCGCTTCCGCCCGAACCTAAGTCCCCGATTGCGGCCCGCGTTTGTCGAGTCGCCAACCACCCGCCAATTATGTAATCACGTTCAAACACTCCGGCTGATTCTTCTGCATTGGGGCCGTAAAAATCCCCGTCAATATATCCTAGTTCGGGGTGCAGTCTTGTGCCGCGTCTGTCATTGTCATAACCCGTAATGTAAAAAGACGCATCATTATTCACTCGCAAACCACGCCACTCAAACCTTTTGTCGATAGAAGTACTGCTTTTATCCACAGTTTGCGTACTTGAGTCGTAACTCGCACGGATTCTCTCCAATTCGGAAATTACGACATCAATTGTGCTGGCCGCAAAGTTATAATTAAGTTCTATATCGCCTTCTACATGTGTAGTCAAAAGCCCCCTTAGCTCCTGTCCAACCACTGCCCCTTGCCAAACAGCGCTACCGCTTGGTCTACCATCATGCAGTTGTCCCATTGCCGCCGCATAAAAACCCCTACCGGTGCCGCTGTGTGTGCCGCTTGTGTAATCGCCGGGACCCCAAGCCGTGTAGGCTAGACTGTATCGCCCCAACCCTGCCACTGGAGAACCGAAACCATCGTCGGTATAATCGCTATCTTGCGTGCCAAAAAACGTAGTTCCCGCCGGGGCGTGAGGATGATCAAAAGGAATGTCAAGAGCATCATCAAGGAATGCTTCATGATATTCCACCCCAAAATCGGTAATAAGGTAAACTCCAAATCTTGGATTGTAACTTGTTCCGTCAATCTCAATACCTTCCAATGTTTCGCACACATTTCCGCGCGGAGGTACGCCGGGACAAACTACGGGTCTTCTATAAATATCTTCGGGTGAGACATCCTCACCATTTTCGCCAACATTATCATAGGATGGAAGACCGCTATTCAAACTTCCTGCCGCGTCGGCGAAATCCGTCATTTCAATGTGTACAATACCGCTTAAACCTTTTACTTCACCGGGTAGCGTTGAACCGGGTGGCGTTTCGGGTGGCGTTAGAATTGCTGCGAGGGCGGGGAGTTGCGCGGTTCTGTAGTTCCGCGCCCTAGTGAGAGCGGTTTGCGTGGTCTCCAAAGCGGTGTCCACCGCTTCACGAACGCCGATCACGCTTCGCTCTATTGCCCTCACAGCGCGGCGGGCGTCGTCGATTCGGACGGAGGTTCTTTCCGCTCTCGCGCGGGCCATGGCCTTTTCCGCCGCAGCGACTGCGGCGTTGTGCCTTTCCGCCGCGGCGCGGTATTGAAGATACTCGAAGAGGGTTAGTCGTCGTCCACTCGTCCACGTTATCCTTATCTGAAGGGTTGCGGCAGGTTTCACTGTGGCCAAAGAGGCGGGGGTGATGGGCTGCAGTCCGTCGAGAATGGCTGTTTGCTCGGTTTGGTAGGTCTGCACGTCGGCCTCGACCGTTCGCAGGGTGGCACTGTCCGCTTCCACTGTTTCCACCGCTGCCGATGCCGTTTCCACCGCCGCATCCAGAGCGCGGCGGGCGGCTTCGACAGCGGCGGCGGTCTTGGCCGAATTCGCGGCGGCCACGGCGTTTTCCGCAGCGGTCAACGCCGCCGCGGGCGTTTGCGTTCCGCCGGAAGGCGATTGCTCGGCGGGCGATGAACTTGCGCCGCCACCCCCCCCCGCCGCCGCAGCCGGAAAGCGCAATGGGCAAACAGGCCACGAGCGCTAGTAGCAATTTCCTATGCATGGATTTGATTCCTCCCTGTTGGTTGTTGACCAAAGTTGAAGCCGTTCGAGGCAGATTGCGGCAACTGCAAGCAAACCTCCCCGTTCGCCAATTTCTTCCGGCCGTGTTTCATTCTTAGAAGTTGATTCGTTTCGCGAAGGCTAGCGCTACCATGTCACGATAAAAAGTGCTGGACAACGCGTTTCCGGCGGTGTATCCGATTCGTCATGGCACAGTCCCAGATCAGCCGCGTCTTGCGCGGCGCGGCGGAGCGCGAGCGGGTCGCCGCGATTCTGTCGCAGGAGCGGTTCGGCAGCCGCCGGGCCTTCGGGCGCCGGATCTGCCGGGAGTTCTCGTTTGTCGACGCGGCCGGCCGGCTTCAGGTGTCGGGATGCCTGAAGGCGCTTTCGACGCTGGCCGGGGAGGATCCGGGGATCGTCCTTCCGCCTCCGGCCGCCGAGGCGGTCGACCGGACGCCGCGCCTGCTTCCGGACGGGGTCGAGGAGCCGGTCGGCGTTCCGCCGCATCCGTCGCAAATCCGCGGCCTCGAGATCGCGGCCGCGGCGTCGGCTTCGGACCGCGCCTTGTGGAACACGCTGATCGCGCGCGAGCATCCTCGCGGGCTGGCGACCTTCGCCGGCTGCCAGGTCCGCTACCTTTTCGGCTCGGAGCACGGCTGGCTCGGCGCGGCGGGGTTTTCCGCCGCCGCGCTCCGGGCGGCCGCCCGCGACCGCTGGATGGCATGGAGCGACGAGCGGCGGCGGGAGCATCTCGACCGGGTGGTCTGCCTGAGCCGCTTCCTGATCCGCCCGTCGGCGCGCTGTCCGCATCTGGCCAGCCATCTGCTCGGGCGCGTCCTGCGGCGGCTGCCCCGGGATTTCGAGGCGCGCTACGGATTCCGGCCTTGGCTGGTTGAGAGCTTCGTCGATCCGGGCTATGACGGGAGCTGCCTGCGGGCCGTCGGCTTCCTGCGCGTCGGCGAGACGGCGGGCCGCGGCCGCCAGGACGCCGCGAGGCGGTTCCCGGAGACGGCGAAGGCGGTGTTCATGCGTCCGCTCGACCCCGGCTGGCGCCGGAGGCTCGGAGTGCCGCATGTCGAGCACGCGCCGGCCTTGGAGCCGGGCGAGGGGCTGAGCGCGGCGGAGTGGGCGCAGAACGAGTTCGGAGGGGCTCCCTTGGGCGACAAGCGTCTTTCGGCGCGGCTGGTGAAGAGCGCCGATCTTCTCGGGGCGGTTCCGGGCCGCAAGATCAACGCGAACAGCGCGAGCGACCGCACGGCGATCAACGCGTTCTACCGGCTGATCGAGATGCCGGCGGACTCGGCGGTCAAGGTGCGGTCCATCCTCGCGCCGCACCGCGAGCGCAGCGTCCGCAGGATCCGCGGCCAGCGCACGGTTCTGGCGATCCAGGACGGGACCAGCCTGAACTTCGCCACCCGTCCGGGCTGCGAGGGGCTCGAGGTGGTCGGCGCGAACCGGACCGGCGCGAAGAGCCTCGGGCTGCATCTGCACGCGACGCTGGCGGTGACGGAGTCGGGCCTGCCGCTCGGCGTCCTTCGGCTGGGCTTCGATTCGACGAAAGCCCGCCCGCCGGAGGCCATGGAGCGGCGGAGGACCAGGCGGTGGCTGGACGGCTTCGCCGACATCGCCAAGGCGGCGCGCGAGGTGAGCCTCGGAACCCGCGTGGTCGCGGTGTGCGACCGGGAGGCGGACTGCTTCGAGATGTTCGACGCGCAGCGGCGCAATTCGAGAGTGGATCTGCTGGTCCGGGCGAGGCACGACCGGTCGCTCGGCCCGCGCCGGCCGAAGCTGTTCGCCCTGATGGCCGGCGGCGCGCCGGACGGCTTGATCGACGTCGAGATCGACGGCCTGGCGGCGAGGCCCAAGTCGAGCGGACGGAAGGCCCGCCCCGCCCGCCGCAAGCGGCTGGCCTGCTGCGAGCTGCGCGTCCGCCGCGCGGTGCTGCCGGCGACCGGCGCGATCGCAGGCGCGGAGCCGACGGCCGTGTCCGCGGTGCATGTCGTCGAGATCTCCCCGCCCGACGGCGAGGCCCCGACGGAGTGGCGGCTGCTGACCACGCTCGACGTCCGGACCGCCAAGGACGCCGCCGAAGTTGTCGGCTACTACCTCCAGAGATGGAGGATCGAGGATTTCTTCCGCGTGCTCAAATCCGGATGCCGGACCGAGTTCCTCCTGTTCCGCACCGCCGACCGGCTGCAGAGGGCGGTCGCCGTCAACGCCGTCATCGCCTGGCGCATCATGGTGATGACGCTGCTCGGCCGCCAGGTGCCCGACTGCGGGCCGGAGATGATGTTCACCGGCCACGAGCTGGACTTCCTGGCCAGCTACGCCGACGAGCACGGCCTGTCCGCCCCGGACCGGCTGGGAGACGCCGTGCGGCTCGTCGCCCATCTCGGCGGACACCGCGCCCGAAAGCACGATCCGGACCCCGGGCACCAGGTCATGTGGCACGGCCGGACGAGGCTGGGAAGCGCGGCGATGGGCCATCGGATCGGCTTCAAGGCCGGCCGAAGGCATGCCCTCCGGGAGGACGGAAATGCTGTCGTGATGCATGACTTGTCATGACTCGGTAGCCCTAGGGCGAAGCCGGAGGCATGAATTCTCTTTTCCGCATTTCGGATTTGGCCGCGGAGGGCGGACGCGGCCCCGCGCCGAGGCCACGCCGGACCGCCGCCGCCTCGAACGGCAGGGAGCAGCCCGATGGCCGAATTCATCGCCCGCATCAGCGCCGCCCTGGTCGGACTGAAAATGCCCCGGCGCTCGAAGCGCTCGGACCCACGCTGCGGCGCCTCGAGCAGGGCGGGACCACCGCCGTCGAAGCCATCGACGCCCTCCTCGGCGAAGATAACACCCTGCGCGAAACAAGACGAATCGACATCGCATTGCGAACCGCGAAGCTCCTCCCCGTCAAAACCGTCGAAAGCTTCGACTTCGCATTCCAGCCCTCGCTCGACCGCGAGAGAATCGCCGCCTTGGCCCAGCTCGACTTCATCCGGAGATGCGAAACCGTCCACTTCCTCGGACCGCCCGGCACAGGAAAGTCCCACCTCGCGACCGCCCTCGGCGTCGCCGCCGTCAAAGCCGGAAAAAGCGTCTACAAGACGACGCTCGCCGAACCCGCCGACAGTCTCGCCAAAGCCGAACGGCAAGGCCGGCTCGCCGAAAAAATCCGCTTCTTCGCGCGGGCCGCGCTGCTCGTCGTCGATGAAATCGGTTGCTTGCCCATCACGCAGGGCGGCGCGAGCCTGTTCTTCCAAATCGTAAACGCCAGATACGAAAAAGGCGCGATGATCCCCGCCTCGAACAGAAGCTTCGCGGAATGGGGCGACATCTTCGGAGACCCCGTCGTCGCGACGGCCCTCCTCGACCGGCTCCTCCACCACGCCGTCGTCGTCCGAATCGAAGGCGCAAGCTACCGGCCCGGAAAGCACGCCGACCTCATTCCCGAACACGTCCGGACGAATGCGCTCATCACGCCGCCGCCCGCGCCGAAAAAACGAGGGCGGCCCAAAAAGGAGACCCGAACCGACGACCGGGCTGGCTCGTCACCAAAAACCAAAAAGTGGGGAATTCTGCTTCGGCAATTTTGGGGAATTTTACTTTGGCATTGACAAAAAGGAGGCGAAGCCGTTCAAATGGACGGTCAGCCCAGAGCGGCTGATCGCCGCCCGCCGAAGAGGGGTTCAAATGATTCGAACAAGCCACTAGTTCACCGGCGCAATCGGAACGCCTTGACGACCGGCGTATCGGGATCACAGCAGAAGCAATTGGAAATAGGCGATTCCGGACTGCCGGATCATCCGCCAACATGCGCCGCATCGGCAAAGCGGCCGCAATTAAGAAAGGAAGCAGGCTTGCTCGAACGAACTCTTTCAATAATCAAGCCGGATGCGACCCGGAGAAATTTGACCGGCAAGATCAACGCCATGCTGGAAGACTCGGGGCTCCGAATCGTCGGGCAGAGAAGGATGAGGCTGACTCCCGCCCAGGCCGGCGATTTCTATGAAATCCACAAGGATCGACCGTTCTATTCGGAACTGTGCGATTACATGGCGTCCGGACCGGTGGTTGTTCAAGTTCTTGAAGGCGAAGACGCCATCAAGAAGAACAGGGACGTCATGGGAGCGACGAATCCTGCCGACGCAGCGGAGGGCACAATTCGGAAAGCTTTCGCGGTGTCGCTGTCGGAGAACTCCGTTCACGGTTCCGACGGTCCTGAAACCGCAGCGACAGAAATTGCATTTTTCTTTGCGAGAACGGAAATCGTCGGGTGAAGTTCCGCAGTCGCGACTTCATCGCGACGGATTGAGTCCTCGCATTCAGCAGGTTCGTGATTCCATCCGACAAGCTTGCATTCGTCATGATTGACGAATGCGGACACGTTGGGTAACCCAAGCTTCAAAGGTCAGGCCTGTAGCTCAATTGGTTAGAGCAGAGCGCTCATAACGCTTTGGTTGGGGGTTCGAGTCCCTCCGGGCCTACCAGCCGCTCGTAGAGCGCTCTTCCCCGAATTCATATGCGGCCGTGAATCGCTCCGCGAACGAGCGTATTTTCCCGATTTCAATCACACGGGCAACGAAAACTCGACGCGCAATCCGCCCAAGTCTTCGCTGGAGCCGAGATCAAGAGATCCCCCGTGGATGCCGGCCAGATCACGCGCAATAGCCAAACCCAAACCGACTCCCGAGTGATCGTCGAGATTGCGAGCTCGATCCAACCGCGTGAAAGGGCGCATTGCTGCCTCGCGCTGGTCTTCCGGAATGCCCGGCCCATCGTCTTCCACAATCAATTTGAGTGTCCCGCCGGAAAACTCCGCGTGCAATCGCGCGTTTTCGGCGTGCCTGGCCGCGTTGCCCAGCAGATTTTCCAGCGACCGCCTCACAGCTGATCTTGGGATGTGGACAGGAGGCCCGCCGATCTGGTCGCCGCTGGGGCTTAGCACAAGATTTTGGCCGGACTTCTTGGCGTTTTCAACGATTTCATCAAGAAACGAAGCAAGGCTGGTCAAAACGAATTCTTCCGATTTTGCCCCCGATGTGAATTCCAGTATCTCATTGATCATGGAACTCATATCGTTGACGTCCGAAATCAATCCTTCGATTTCCGATGTTTGCTCAAGCATCGCCAAACCGAGCCTCAGTCGGGTCAACGGAGTCTTCAGATCGTGGCTGATGCTCGACAGCATCGCCGTGCGCTGTTCGATATGGCGCGAAAGCCGGTCGCGCATGTCAATGAAGGCATTTGCCGCGCTTCGAACTTCCGTCGCGCCAGATACGGCGAATTCGAGTATCTGGCCCTTTCCGAATGCCTCGGATGCCTCTGCAAGCCGCCGGATCGGCCGCAATTGATTGCGCAAAAACACAAATGCGATCAAAGTCATCAAGAATCCAAACATGACCATCAGGACAAGAAGCTGGTGCGAATTCAGCGGCGAAACTGCGCGTCTGTTGAGGGTAATCACGGCTTCGCCGAGAGTTGTCGCGGCGTGAATGCCGACGTACGCGGCATCGTCGCTGACCAGATCTATCGCAGTAATGTTCCCGACATGCTTTCGCAGCTCATCCATTACGATTTGTCCCGTCAGGTCCACGAATCGACGCTGGTCGGCAGTTTCCAAACTCGGTTTTGGATTGATCTCCACTTGAAGCTTAAGAGGGATCGATATCGGCCTTACATTCTCCAGTGCTGTTTCGATATCCTTGGATGCGTTGATTTCCGAAAGTATGAGCCTGATCTGAGGCTCGACATTCGAGACCATTTGCCTGGTCACTCTGTCGAAATGCCGCTGGATGAAGACCACGGACACTCCGAGCTGGAGCGTGACGACGGGAAATATAAGGATCAGAGCCGCTCGTCCGAATATGCCTCGGGGCAGGATGGATTTGCTGTTGCGATGTTTCATTCTTCTCGGTTTCGACAATGATGGTTCTTTCTTGAGGAAATCACAGTGGATGCGCCGTTCATAAGCGAGTTCCGCCCGGAGCACGGCCAAGCTCAACGCCTAGCTGAAGGAATTCGCAGAATTGTTGCTCCAAACCCGTCTCCGTTGACCTTCAGAGGCACGAATACATATATCGTCGGCACCCGCGAGCCTGTTGTAATCGACCCCGGCCCGAATTTGGACTCGCATCTCGAAGCCATATTTTCGGCTATTCCGCCGCGCCTTCAAGTCCACAAGATATTATTGACGCATACGCATTTGGATCATTCCGAAATGGCGCCCCGACTCGCGGAAGAGACCGGAGCCAAGATATGCGCTTTCGGAGACTACAGAGCTGGCCGGCGCGACGATCACTTGATCGGCACGAATTTTGCGAGCGGCGCGTTCAACGAGGGGATAGATGAATCGCTCAAGCCCGATATTTGCATCAAGGATGGCGAGGAAATCCGGGTTGATGATTGGAGGATCAACGCGGTCTGGACGCCCGGTCATCTCGGGAATCACCTTTGCTTCGATATCAGCGACGCAAACATTCTATTTTCCGGAGACCACGTCATGACCTGGGCCACGACCGTCGTCTCGCCTCCGTCCGGCAACATGACGGACTATCTCGCCTCGTTGGAGAAGCTGATTTCGCGCGGCCAGCGCAAGTTGCTTCCCGGCCACGGAGCCGAGCAGGCCGATGGTTTGAGCGTGATGAATCATTTGATGGCGCACCGGCGAATGAGGGAACGGCAAATTCTGGAGGCGCTCGGGGAAGGGCGGTTGTCCGCCGCGCAAATCGCCGATCAAACTTATGCGAACCTTTCGCCGTCGCTGCGGCCCGCGGCAGGCATGAACGTATTGGCCCATTTGCTGGATTTGCGCATGCGAGGGATTGTTGAAGCCGAAGGAGGCCTATCCGCCGATTCAGCATTTCGAAGATTGAATTAGAATCATTGTTGGAATTGGCTTTCATTCGCCGGATCAGCGCCGGGCGCGTTTCATGATTCTTCTGTATCTCGACTGTGATATTGCGTTCCCGTCGCCGACCTTGGCGAGGGCCGGCGACGGGGCGGCGCATGGCGCATGATTCTTGTGGCATGACCACGCTGCCAAGACGGCCAGCGCCGCCTCTCTTCATCGTCTCGAACAGTCGGTTGCGGCCATCAAGGACCGCGCACCAGAAGGAAGAGAGAATGAACACTGTAGCACACCCGGAGATCATTGGCTTGGATGTCTCTTGCGATTGGCTCGACATCCATTGCTTGAACGACGACCGCCGGTTCCGCCTGCCGAACACGGACGAAGGCCATTCGAAACTGGAGGCGGTCGCCGGCGACAGGGAGGCCTTGGTCTGCTTCGAGGCCACGGGCGGCCACGAATGGCGTCTTTGGGCGAGCCTGGAGGCGGCAGGGATCGAAGCTCGGCAGCTTCCTCCGGCGCAAGCGGAAGCCTTCGGGAGAAGCCGGGGCACTTTGGCCAAGACGGACCGGATCGACGCCGAACTGATCGCCCGGTTCATGGCGTTCCGCCCGGAGGCCGGCCGCCGGCTGCCGAGCGGAAAGCTGCGCGACCTCAGGGCGCCGGCGACCAAGCGCAAGCAGCTCGTCGAGATGCGCAAAAGCGCGCGGCAGCAGGCCAAAGCGGATCTGCGGAACGGCACGGCCGAGCCGGTCGAGGATTTGACCGGCGAGCTTCTCGAGCTGCTGGAGCGCCAGATCTCGGAGGTCGAAGAGAGGATCGCGGGCCTTCTCGCGAACGATGCCGTCCTGGCCGAGACCGCCGCCATCCTGCAGTCGGTTCCGGGGATCGGCCCGGTGGCGTGCGCGATGCCGGTCGCGGAGATGCCCGAGGTCGGCCGGATCTCCGGAGAGCAGGCCGCCGCGCTCGCGGGGCTGGCGCCGGTCGCGAGGGACAGCGGACAGATGCGCGGGAAGCGGATGATCGGCGGCGGCCGCCGGGCGCTCCGGCAGGTTTTGTTCCAAGCCGCGCTCGTGGCCTCGAATCACAACAAGGACCTGAAAGTCTTCGCCGAGCGGCTGCGGAAGGAGGGGAAGCCGCACAAACTCGTCGTCACCGCCGTCGCCCGCAAGCTCGTCGTGATCGCCAACGCCTTGTGCAAATCCCGCCGGCCCTGGGCGCCGCAAACCGGATGACGGATCGCGGCCCGAGCGTCGAGGCCGGATGGGGCTGTGGGAATGTGGGCAATCCAAGCCCGGACCGCGGCACGGCCGAAAGCGACGGAAGGGATTGTCCACATTTCCACGGCCCGAACCAAAAAAATCATTTATGAAAAAGCCCCGCAGGGCTGTTGCGGAATGGAAAGCGCCGAACCGGGACCGGCCGCCGACAGCGGAGAGTGTGGGAAGCGTGGTCAATCCGGCCCCCGAACGCGAAACCCGAACGCGGCGCGAATAAGGATTGTCCACCGCTTTCCATGCTCGCCGCGCCGCCGCGAATCCAAAGACGTCCGTTCACGAATAAACCGCCGACAAGCGGAAGTGTGGGAAGAATGTGGTCAATCCGGGCCCCGAATGCGAAACCGAGAAATGGTGCGAATAAGGATTGTCCACAGGCTTTCCACGCTCTCCGCGCCGCCGCGAACGAAAAACGGGCGAACGACCCGAAAAGACAAAAATCCGGAACGATGTCCGGGTTCATCATCGGAAGCGGACGAATCGGACCCGACGCAGACTCGAAGATGCAAGACCCGAACGAACCCTCGACGACCCGATCCCGCCGCGATTCCATCCGAATTTTAAGGACCTCGAGATACAGTTGCTCGAAACACCGGACCAAGGCCACGCACGAGAGCGTGGAACCGACTCGATCCAAAAACATGAAACGCGTCCGTCAACGTCAAGTCGCTAGACGCAACCGGTTGCACATGATAAGCGGAATGCCTGTTCCGGCGTAGCTCAGTGGTAGAGCAGTTGACTGTTAATCAATTGGCCGCAGGTTCGAATCCTGCCGCCGGAGCCATCCCCGCCACTTGTTGAACGCGTTAAATCCGGCTGACTCGGATCAGCCCCCGATCAGATCGAAGCTGACGGGTCTCCTTGCGCTATTCAGGCGAAGCGAGCGGATCACATCTCCACGATGGCCCGCGCTCGGCGATTCGCGGCTGCTCGGCAGGGGGCATCCTCGAAATCCGCTGCTGCCGCTATGATCGTCTATGGCGACATCAACACAGAGGTTTCCATCAGAAACCTGATTCGGGACGCGAACAAACACCAAATGCGGCGATGGAGATGCCGTTGTTCGAGATGAACCTTGGTGCGAGTCCGCTGACGTCCGGGCTGCTGCGCCATTTGAGGGAAGACAGTGAGCGCGCTGAAGGGTTGCATAAACGACCGCACACCGCTCGCGGCATCGATTCCGGGAGATTGCAAAGAAGCCGGCAAAGAAATTCACGGTTGTAATCGCGGCCAGCCGGACCAATGATCGGAAGAGCCGCATGCGGAAGTGATCGAAATCTCGCAGCTCGCAAACAACGCCAAACGAATCATCTCTGAAATTGCTGAAGCCAAGACCCAAACTTGCGAGAGGCGTCAACGCGATGCATTCAAGCCATTAACCATTGGCAGAATTTAGATGTCGATCCAAATCGTGACGGGGCCATCATTGACCAGCGTCAGTTCCATTTCAGCCCCGAAAACCCCGGTTTGCACCTGAAGCCCGAAGCTGCGGACGGATTCAACCAGTTTTTCGAACAAATTTTTTCCCTCGTCGGGAGGGGCAGCCATCGAAAAACCCGGCCGGTTCCCTCTCGAGGTGTCGGCTGCGAGAGTAAATTGGCTTACGAGCAAGCATGAACCGCCGATATCGCGCACAGACTTGTTCATTCGCCCGGATTCGTCCCGGAATATCCTCAGATTGACGAGTTTCTTCGCAGTCTGCGGCATGCGCTGATCATCATCGTCTCTCATCGCACAAACCAGCGCGACCAGTCCGGTGTCGATGGAGCCGACCGTAGCTCCGCCAACCTCGACTTTTGCAAACTTCACTCTCTGGACGACTAAACGCACTCGTTTTGCTCCTTCAGAACTGATGCACGCTTCAAATTGCCGCCCGGATTGGATAGGTGCCGCATCGAAACTACGGATCGACTTATGAAAATCATTCGTTGCACTGCTGATCTTGATGCATTCTGCGCCGCCGCTCGCAAACGCCCATTTGTAACCCTCGACACGGAATTCGCAAGAGATCGAACCTATTTTTCGCGCCTCCTGTTGATGCAGATCGCATACCCGGGCGGCACTGATGAAAGCGCGGCTTTGGTTGACGTGCTTGCGGACGAGCTGTCTTTGGATCCCATCGCCGACCTGTTCACGGACGAATCCGTGACAAAGGTTTTTCATTCGGCGCGGCAGGATCTCGAGATCTTCTACCTTACGCTGGGCTTATTCCCGAAGCCGTTGTTCGACACGCAGATCGCGGCGATGGCGTGCGGATATGGAGATCAAGTCGCGTATGATGCGCTGGCCAAAGATATCGCCGGCGCCAGAATCGACAAGGCTACGCGTGTCACGGACTGGTCCAAACGCCCGCTCTCCAAGGCGCAAATGGAATATGCGCTCTCGGACGTAACCCACCTTCGAACAATATACTTGAAATTGAGGAAGCGTCTCGAAGCATCCGGAAGGGATCAATGGATTGAAAACCTGTTCGACGACCTATTGCAGCCTGAACTCTATGAGAACGACCCGGCGAATGCTTGGCGGCGCATCCGAACGCGAAGCCACTCGCCTGAGTTTTTGGCCATCGTTCGCGAGATCGCCAGATTCCGCGAGGAGGCGGCGCAAAAGCACAATGTGCCCAGAAATTGGATAATGCGAGACGAAGCGATTGTGGAACTCGCGGCGACGAAACCCTCAAGAGAAGACCAGCTGAAAGGTCTTCGCAATTTTCCCGCGAAGTTCAGATGGAAGGGGGGAGCATCCGCGCTGCTCAGGGCGATAGACAAAGGCAAAAGCTGCCCGAAAGACAAGCTGCCGCAAATTAATGCTTCCAAAAAATCTCTGATAAACAGCGAGGTATTGGCCTTGTTGAAAGTGCTGCTCTCGGCGAAATCGAAAGAATTCGGCGTTTCTCAGGCTTTGATCGCGAGCAATGCCGAACTGGAAGAATTCGCTGCCGGCAACGAACGCTCCAAATTGCTGGACGGATGGCGATGGTCCATCTTCGGCGAAGATGCCTCAAAGCTGCAAGACGGATCGACAGCCTTGGCGATCAACAATGGCCGCGTCGTGAGCTTTCAGATCAGAGGCCAAGCGACCGAACATTCGAAGCCGACACAACCCTGATGCCGGACACGCCTCGTAGCTTCCTATTGCTGATGGATCGACCGACGACGACTTCGCGACTTTCCGGAGACCCTACACCCATTGGTTCAGCCGGTTTGGCTGCAACGAATTCGTAGCTGAGCACGCCATCCACCGGATGTTCGTCATTGAGCGAAACCAATTGAGCATCCCAGTAACCTTGCGACTCTGGCAAACCCGTCGCGACCAGAATAACTCCATTGGGGTTGATGTCAGCCCGTACCGCGGAGACATACGCCACGAGTTCCCGGTCCTCAGCGGCAACTTGCTGCTCCAGCACCTGCATTCGGTTCCGCTCCTCGTCGGAGTCGGCAGCAAATGGACGGGTACCTGAGTTGCTGCATGCGGCGACCAAGCACACAAGCATCACGGATAAAATAAATTTGCTCATCGCAGTTCACCCAGTTTGAATCGCCCAAGGGTTCCGGAGAGTTTTTTGTTTAACACTTGCGCTGCTTTTTCAAGTCCGTTCTGTTGTCGGTTGAACTCGTCCGCCTTTTCGATTGGCGCTCGGCAGCCGAAGGCTCCGTTTGGTCTCTCCCTGTCGCAGCAGTTCACCCGTTCAATTGTTTTCCGTTCGACATGTCCGGGTCGCGGCGTTTGGGACTGCTTCCTCAAACAACCCGACAACGCTCTCGGTCGGGGCGTTGCCGCAGCTGGCCAGACGGTTCCAACCGGCATGTCGCTTCCGGCTTCATCGAGCCCGTTGAGAGGACGTTTGACAACAACTCCGGATCGCGCGTATGTCGTTTCCCGGCATGAGCGGTTTTTGCTATGCTGCGACCCGGGAGTGTGGACCAATTGCCGAGTCAGATGGTTTTCCATCTGCATGGCAACTGGAATTTGATTGTCGTGTATATCATCAGGAAGCTTGGGAGCCGCTATAATGGCAGCGTGCGCTTTTGAGGAAATTGCGGACGACTTCGAGTATTTGGACTCTTGGGAGGAACGATATCGTCATGTCATTGATCTGGGCAAGGGCATGCGTCCTTTGGAAGACGAACTGAAGGTCCCTTCAACCAAGGTGGATGGATGCGTCAGCCAAGTATGGATCGTTCCCGAGATTGCGGATGCTTCTCCTGAGCCAAAGTTCCGGTTTCGAGGCGACAGCGATGCGATGATCGTGCGGGGTTTGATCGCGATATTGTCATCTCTTTACAATGATGTACCGCTTTCGCAGGTACGCGATGTAGACGCGAGAAAGCAGCTTTCGCGGCTGGAGCTGCACGAGCACCTGACCCCGCAACGTTCAAATGGGCTTAATGCAATGGTCGCAGCAATCCAAAGGCTTGCCGAGATTGCGCATTCTGCCCGAAGCCGAACGTGAAAAAGATGTGTATGCCGGATTGCAGCCGGGTGCTCTTTGCATTTGCAGGTCGAAGAATTGAAGCAGCTGCCTCATATTCCGGAAATGACCAGAAAACTGAAATCAATCATTGAAGAACGCGGCTGGCTTCTGGCCGACGGAGCGACGGGCACCAATTTGTTCGAGCGCGGATTGCCGTCCGGCGAGCCGCCTGAATTCTGGAACGTCGAAAAGCCGGAAGTCATCGCGGACCTCTATCGGAGTTCGCTCGAGGCAGGATCCGATTTGTTCCTCACCAACAGCTTCGGAGGAAATCGTGCCAGACTGAAGCTGCACTTCGCAGCCGATAGAGCATTCGAATTATCCAAGGCCGCAGCCGAAATCGGCAGAGAAGTGAGCGAGCGCTTTGGAGGGCATGCAATCGTTGCCGGTTCAATGGGTCCGACTGGAGAATTGATTAAGCCGCTCGGAGAACTTGACCTTTCCCTCGCCACTGAGATTTTTCATGAACAAGCTGAAGCCCTCAAGAGCGGGGGCGCGGACCTGCTCTGGATTGAAACGATGTCGTCGACCGAAGAGTTCCGGGCAGCCGCCGGCGCATGCGAACTGGCGGCAATCCCTTGGTGCGGCACAATGAGTTTTGACACTGCCGGAAAAACCATGATGGGTGTAACGGCCGCCGATTTCGAATCCGCGGTAAGGCAAATTCCGAATCCACCTTTGGCATTCGGCGCGAACTGCGGCGCAGGCGCGTCTGATCTGGTCAGAACGCTACTGGGATTTTCAACCGAGACCTCCAGGCTGCCGCTTATTTCCAAAGGAAATGCCGGAATTCCGAAATACCTCGATGGCGAGATTCATTACGACGGGACGCCGAGTTTGATGGCGGACTATGCAGAGCTGGCGCTGAGGGCCGGTGCGCAAATCATCGGCGGCTGCTGCGGAACTAACGCAAAGCATCTGCTGGCGATGCGCAATCGGTTGGAAGCGCAGGTTCAGGGCGGGCGGCCGACTCTCAACGAGATAGAGAGAACGCTTGGAGCCTTTACTTTCAAGGACAAGGTCGAAATTCGCACGTCGCGGCGGCGAGCGAAACGGCCCAAGCGGAACTGAGCAGCTGAGCCGCGGAGCTTGGAACCGCTGTCGAAATCCGATAGTGCAACGTCGAATTTTGATCGGCAGACTCAAATCAGGCATGAAAGAGCCATCATGATTTGCCCGCGCGAATAAGGATAAGCCATGTCCGAGGATAATGAAGACGGCGACGAAATCATTTTGTCCGAGTTGCCGGATGACGAACTCGTCCTGCAGATGCACGATGATCTCTACGACGGCTTGAAAGAAGAAATCGAAGAGGGAGTCGCAATCCTGCTTGATCGGGGGTGGCTTCCCTACAAGGTCCTTACCGAGGCTCTGGTCGAGGGAATGCGAATTGTCGGAATCGATTTTCGCGACGGAATTCTGTTCGTTCCCGAAGTGCTGCTCGCCGCGAATGCGATGAAGGCAGGAATGGCGATACTGAAGCCGCTTCTTGCGGAAACCGGCGCGCCGAGAATGGGAAAGATCGTGATCGGAACTGTGAAGGGCGATATACACGACATTGGCAAGAACCTTGTTTCGATGATGCTTGAAGGCGCCGGGTTTGAAGTCGTTGATCTCGGCATCAACAATCCGGTCGAAAACTACCTTGAGGCGCTTGAGACCGAAGAGCCGGACATTCTGGGGATGTCGGCGTTGCTGACGACGACAATGCCTTACATGAAGGTCGTGATCGATCGGCTGAAAGAACTTGGGCTCCGCGAAAATTTCATCGTGCTGGTTGGAGGGGCGCCTCTCAACGAAGAGTTCGGCAAAGCCATTGGAGCTGACGCCTACTGTCGAGATGCCGCAGTGGCCGTTGAAACCGCCAAGGAGTTCATGGCTAGAAAGCACAACGTTCTTGCTGCTGGATAGTCCCTGAAGATCGTTCGGATTCCGTGCAATCGGGCAGGAGCCAATCCATCAGACAATCGAATCTTGGGATCCGCTAGTGAATGCATTTGCCAAAGCTCAAGATCCCCGACCGGAGGATCGCTCGCCTGCGCCTCGCTTGGAGGAGAGCGAGGGTAGGCGGCAGAAAAGTTTGCTGCTGGCCTGCGGAGCGCTTGCTCGCGAAATCCTTGAAATCATGCGAATCAACCGGCTGGATCACTTGGAGCTGCAATGCCTGCCGGCTGATTTGCATTTGCACCCGGAAAAAATTCCTGCTGCGGTCGAGACGGCATTCCACAGGTATCGCGACGATTACAGTTCGATATTCGTTGTCTACGCTGATTGCGGGACCGGAGGCCTGCTTGAAGCAAAATGCAAAGAGCTCGGCGTGAAAATGGTGCAGGGTCCGCACTGCTATGCGTTCTACGACGGCCTGAAGAATTTCAGTGCCAATTCCGAGTCCGAAACCACGGTATTCTATCTGACTGATTTCCTCGTGCGGCAGTTCGACGCTTTCGTCTGGAAGCCCTTGGGACTCGACAGGCATCCGGAACTGCGGGACATGTACTTCGCCGGATACGAACGTTTGATCTACCTTGCCCAGCTTGATGACAACGATCTGGATGAGCAAGCGAAGGAATGCGCCCGCCGGCTTGGTCTCAAGTATGAAAAGCGTTTGACCGGGTACGGAGATCTCTCGGATGCGATAACGGAGTTTTCAGCCAGCGCAGTCCGCTAGCGGCTTGTACGATTCATTTGAAACGCTCTTTGGCGGGCGGCGGGTAGCCGCTCCGAGCTTGCCGTCCATTTGAACGGCTTCGCCTCCTTCTCGTTGTGCAGCTCGATGAAGTCCGGAATCGACGGTTTGAGATACTCGATGGACTCATGGACGCCGCGCCGGAGCCGGTTTGGCTAAAATCAAGCCAGGGTCGGCAGACTGAATGCGGATTCAGACATTTGAGCTTCTGGTCGGAGAGCGCAGTTCACTTGGTCCCACGGCGGCGCATATGTGGTTCAATCGCCACTGCCCGAGTCGGCGGCGCTCAGCCTGCGCAGCCGGTCGAAGTTCGCCTTGCGCAAATCTTCTGCACCGTAGCCGATGTCGTAGGCCGGTGAACGGATCAGTTGCGCGGACCCTACCGTGATCGTCACGATATCTTCCATCCTGGACACGTACTCAGGCCAAGCGGTTTCAAATTCCGAGAGCAGATCAAGGCCGCAGTCAGCCCTTCGCTTGATCGTGGCGACGCCGCGGATCCGAACCGCCACGCGTTCCAGCACGTCGAGAAAGCACACCTCGATTTCCGGACGGCGCCAAAGATTCCGGATTGTGCCCGGGGATCTGATGTTTCCGAACGCAAGCGACTCGGACGACAGCACCACGAAAGTGCCCTTCGGCGAGACCGCTGGCGTTCCGTCTTCGTTGACGGTCGCGACCATCCCGGCAGGATGGGCTCGAACCAGAATCTGCATCCGCTCCGTCAGCATTTGCAGTATCGGACCCCGGCGAGGCCTGCGCTCCGAACCAAGTTGCGGATGAACGGCGCCGAGTGGCGGCTGTCGGAAACATGGTCGTCGGCCGATGGCGCCGAAACACGGGCTCGATCGACAGGCCGGGCGTCCGGAACCAGCTGCTCAGGTTGGGCGGGCGGCTTTCGCTTAAGCATCTCGCGGCCTTCCCGATTCCAGAAATAAAATCCGGTATCATGTACAACGAGGCGAGGGCCTTTCAACCTCCCCCAATGCATTTCTTTTGTTTCGATGAATCGGGATCCCGCGGTCCGCCGACCGGTACGGCGGAAAAGCCGAAGGATCATCTTGATCCCGGCACCGAACCGCCGCTGTATCTTTTCCATGACAGACCGAAACAGCAGAATCATCGGCGCAAAACTGGCAGACGCGGAAAGCAGAACTGAGCGTGCCCTATTGACAGGCCGCCGACTCCGGCGCGGAGTCCATGATTCCATTGAGTATCTCAAGACGTCGATTTTGGATTTCATCGAGCTGCACAATGAGAGGGAGGCTCGCCGCCGCCCGCCAAAGAAGGTTTCAAATGAATCGTACAAGCCGTCAACTGCAAGATTTTGCGCCACTGAAGTTCCTGATTCAATCTCAAAGTTCCATCTTGCCGGTGCTATGCAGATTGAATCGACGGCGGTTCCCAAGCAAGGCGACGAACTTGCCCTCTGACAATGGCAGTCGCAAAGCGCCTTTCCCGGTGTAGATCATCCGGACGCGGTCGCGAGACGGCGCCTGCCAATAGCGAAGCGAGGCATCTTTACGGCCGCTGCGTATGATCGGACTCCGATCTCGCACGCGCGAAATCCATCGTCTGACTCAGCTGACGAGTTTTGGCTTGGCCGGCCTGACCTCGGATTTCGGAAGGACGCCGAGCCGCCGCGCGACTTCCGTATAGGAATCGACCAAGTGTCCGAATTCATCCTCGAACACCTCGTTTCCAAGCATTTTGCCCGACTTGAGATCCCATAATCTGCAAACATCCGGGCTGAGCTCATCCGTGATGACCAACCTCTGGTAGTCGTCATCCCAAATTCTGCCGACCTCCAGCGTGAAGTCCACTAGCCTGATGCCAACGCCCAGCATCAATCCCGTCAGAAAATCGTTTGCCCTAAACGCAATAGGGATAATATCCTCGATATCCGCATGCGTTGCCCAACCGAACGTCACAGCATGATCTTCGGTCACAAGCGGGTATCCCAATTCCGCATTCTTGAGCCGGAACTCGAATATCGGGCGAGGCAAGACCTCCCCTTCCGTCAAGCCCAACCTACTTGCAAAACCTCCCGCAGCGTAGTTTCTAACCGTGATCTTCAGGGGCAGCACCTCAGCCGAATGCACGAGCTGCTCCCTCATGTTCACGCGTCGAACCAAGTGAGTCGGAACCCCGATGTTGCCTAGTCCGGTCATCAGATGTTCGGACAAACGATTGTTCAATACTCCTTTGCCTTCAAGAATTGCTTCCTTCCGCTCGTTCAAAGCAACTGCGTCATCTCTAAAATGTAGAACCAAAGTTCCAGCTGATGTTCCTTTATACACAGATTTTGTTCTGCCTCGGTACATCAATTTCCGCTGTGTCATTGCAACTCCAATCGTTAGGCAGCAGCGATCAATCGCCGCTGCCGGATCATTACCTTACGCTTCGAAATTGAACAATAAAAACGTTCGCGGCGCACATGGGGCTGGCTCTTCCACGGCGTTCTTCCTGGCAGAAAAAGCAGGATGATTCCTTGATCCGCAGGCGATGAGGACGTTGCCTTGCCAAAATGAAAAAATGCCCTAATAGAAGGACCTGAAAATTCTCTACGGAACACTTGGATGACTACCTTCGACGAACGTAAATCTGCATTCGAATCAAAATTCGCGCGCGACGAGCAACTCCGGTTCACCGTTGAATCGCGCGCGAACAAGCTGTTGGCCGCGTGGGCAGCGAGTCTGCTGGGAAAAACGGGAGAGGCCGAGACGCAATTCATAAACGAAGTCATGATGGCGGATTTCGAAGAGCCGGGAAGGGAAGACGTGTTTCGCAAAGTTGCGTCCGAACTTGAGGGTGTTGCAGATACTGACGCCATCCGGTCGAAGATGGACGAAACATTGGACGAAGCCAAATCGCAGGTCGAGGGAGAGACCTGATCGGCGAAGCTGAGAACTTGAACGGGCAGCGAGCCCGCGGCGGAACTGAGATCCGGCGAGCCAGATCTTATTCGAATACGCGCGAAAAGATCGCGTCTATACGGGTGAGGTGGTAGTCATATCCAAAGCACGCTTCAAGTTCTCGTTCCGACATCACCCGCTGGACTTGCGTTTCAGATTTCAAGGCTTCGACAAATGACCCGCCGGTGGCGATCGCCCTGGATGCGCATTTTTGCGCAATGCGGAATGCCGTCTGCCTATCCAATCCCTTTTTGACAAGCGCCAGCACGACCCTTTGCGAATGGACCGCGTCTCCGGCCATTCTCAGATTGCGGTCCATCGCCGCGCTGTCCACCACGATTCCTTCGACAATCCTTGCCAAGCGGTGCAATGCGAAATCCAAGGTGGCGGTCGCACATGGACCTGTCCATCGTTCTACGGAGGAGTGCGACATATCGCGCTCGTGCCACAACGCCACGTTCTCCAATCCGGGCGCCACGCAAGAACGCACGATGCGCGACAAGCCAGTCAGGTTCTCTGAAAGAATAGGATTGGCCTTATGGGGCATGGCGCTGGATCCGATTTGCCCGCCGGCAAATTTTTCGCTGACTTCTCCGATTTCCGTTCGCTGCAAGTGCCTGAATTCAGTCGCCAACCGTTCGATCGAGCTTGCCACTACCGCGAGCGTCGAAAAATACATCGCGTGCCGGTCGCGAGGAACAACTTGAGTGGAAATCATTTCCGGCTGCAGTCCGAGCCTTTCGCAGACATGCGCTTCAACTGCAGGGTCGATGTTCGCGAATGTCCCGACCGCGCCGGATATCGCGCCGATGCTGATTTCGTCTCTTGCGGTTAGCAGGCGGGCTGCATTTCTGCATGCCTCCGCGTATGCTTGCGCCATCTTTGCGCCGAATGTCGTCGGCTCGGCATGCATGCCGTGGCTGCGGCCGATGCAAACGGTGTGCTTGTGTTCCAGCGCCTGCGCCTTGAGCGCATTCTTTAGTTGCTCAATTCCGCTGAGGAGGACATCGGTCGCCATTTTCAGCTGCAGATTGAAGCATGTGTCCAAAACGTCGCTTGATGTCATTCCGAAATGCAGAAAGCGGGCGTTTTCGGGGCCGACGATTTCGGAAACATAAGCAAGAAACGCGGCGAATTCGTGCTGCGTCTCGTTTTCTAGTTCCCTTATTCTGCCGGCATCGAAAGCGGTTGGCTTCGCTTGCCAGACAGCATCCGCGCACTCGCGCGGAACCGCGCCCAGGTCGGCCATCGCGTCTCCGGCGTGGGCTTCGATATCAAACCAGATTTCATGTTTTTTCTGGTCCGACCAAATCGCCGCCAGCGCTGGCCTCGTGTATCTTGGAAGCATGGAATTCTCGTTCGATTGAGTTACAAGATTCGAGGCCGAGCCATCGAATCGCGCACCGGCGCAGTTGGCAAAAGCGGGCTTTCCCGAGACGCATCGCTGAGCTTAAGGCATTCATGCGCCGAATTTAAGTGATTTGCGGTTCGCAACCTGAATCAAGCCAACTGTTTGTCGTTCAAGTGGACTGCCAAGACGGACTCGGCAAGCACGAGGCTGCTTCGGCATGACTTCGAACTTCGAATGGGTGCAGCCGCCTGGCCGCATCGTTGAGTTGTCGGCTGTCCAAACGACTTATTTTGAGTCAAGCTTCGAGACGATAGGGATCCACGTATTGCAGAGCAAGGTCCCAAGGGAAGTATATCCAAGTGTTTTGGCTAACCTCTTTGATGAAAGTATCAACCATCGGACGGCCGTTGGGCTTGGCGTACAAAGTGGCGTAATGAGCATTTGGAAATTTCTCCCGCACGAGCTCGAGCGTCTTCCCTGAGTCGACCAGATCGTCGACCATCAGGACAGCCTCGCCGTTGCCGATGACCTCGGGATCCGGCCATTTCAGTATTTCCGGCGCGGACTGCGATTGATAGTCGTAAGATTTGACGGATATGGAATCGACGATTCTGATATTCAGCTCTCTCGATACGATCATTGCAGGAACGAGGCCGCCGCGCGTTATCGCGATCAACGCACGCCAGTTCCCATGAAGTTCGGAGCCAATTCTCTCCAATTGAAGCGCGAGCTTTCTTGCATCGTAATGAAGCTGCTCCCAACTTACTTGGAATCCTTTTTCATGCGGAAGAAAGTCTGCGGTCATCATTTTCTTCCTGTTACGGCGTCGATATCGGGAGCGTCCGGGCGTTTCATGCCAACGACATGGTAGCCCGCGTCGACATGGAGAATCTCGCCTGTGACAGCCGAACCCAGGTCCGAAAGCAAGAAGAGCGCGGCCTTTCCGACCTCCTCCTGCGTTACATTCCGCCGCAGGGGCGAATTCAACTCGTTCCACTTCATTATGTACCTGAAATCGCCAATTCCGGACGCCGCGAGCGTCTTGATGGTTCCTGCTGAAATCGCGTTGACGCGGATATTGCCCCCGCCCAGATCCGCCGCCAAATACTTCACCGAAGCCTCAAGCGCGGCTTTTGCGACTCCCATGACATTGTAATGCGGCATCACCTTTTCAGCGCCGTAATAGGTAAGGGTGAGCATGGCGCCACCGTTCGGCATCAAGGCTTCGGCGTGTTTCGCCAAGGCCGTGAATGAATATACCGAGATTTCCATGGATTTCAGAAAGTTGGGCAAGCTGGTGTCGACATACCTGCCTCTCAGCTCGTCCTTGTCTGAAAATCCGACCGCATGAACGACGAAATCTATCGTGCCCCAAGCCGCAGAGAGATGCCTGAACAAGCCCTCGACGGAGTCAGGTTGATTTACGTCGCACTCGATCAGTTCGGTTGCGCCGATGGATTCGGCCAAAGGGACAACCCGCTTTAGCAACTGCGCACTTTGGTACGACATGGCGATTTCCGCGCCATGAGCCGCGCACATTTTAGTGATGCCCCATGCGATGGACTTGTCATTGGCCACGCCCATGACAAGTCCGCGCTTGCCGTCCATAAGCGACATGGGTTCCGGTCTCCAAGCTGGTAGTGCTTGCAGGTGACCTTTAGGATAATGCCCAATTGGATTCAATACCGACGGCGGCGAACTGCCCGGGCAAGACGCTGGACCGGCTGCAAGCATTGAAGCGAACAGGCGAAGGAGGGGCTTTTGACAAAGCGGAACGAATTGTTTGGCGGCAGCGACCCTTTTGAAATCGTAAGGCGCTGGCATGCCGAAGCGACGGAAGCCGAATTGAACGATCCCGACGCGGTCGCTCTGGCAACCGCGGATGCGAACGGCCTGCCAAACGTGCGTATGGTCTTGCTACGGGGAATCGAGGCGGACTCATTCTTGTTCTACACCAACTACGAGAGCGTCAAAGCGAGTGAAATCGAATCCAGCGGCAAGGCGGCGTTTGTTGCCCACTGGAAGTCGATCCGCCGCCAAATTCGAGTCAGGGGTCTGGTATCGAGGGAAGACGGTCCCGAAGCCGATGCGTATTTCAATTCGCGTCCGCTCCAAAGCAGATATGGGGCATGGGCATCCAAGCAATCCGAATCGCTGAGTTCGAGGTCGGAATTGGAGGACAGGGTGGCAAAAATCACTGCCGAGCACGGGCAGAACCCGGCAAGACCGCCATTCTGGGGCGGATATCGCATCCGGCCACTTGAAATCGAACTCTGGGCCGATGGGGCCTTTCGATTGCACGACCGGTTCCGGTGGGAACGCCCCGCCCTGGATTCAGATTGGACGGTCAAAAGGCTGTATCCATGACCGGGAAATTTCATGCGGCTCTTGACGCAACAGGAAAAATTAACTTGCGGCTTCAGGCAAATTCCTGATAGTTGGGTGCTCGGAAGCGTGCGAATTCTTGCAGACGCTTCCGTTTGAAGCGGAGTGCAGGCGAAGTGGAAACAGACCAGAGATTTTCAGGGCGGGTAAAATGGTTTAACGCGTCAAAGGGATTTGGGTTTGTCGTTGTAGACGACCCGAATCAGCCCGACATTTTACTCCACATCAATGTCTTGCGGAGCTTCGGACAGAGTTCGGTTGCTGACGGAGCCAGAATCGAATTGATGGCGCAGGAATCACGGCGCGGATTCCAAGCAACCTCAATTATTTCGATTGATGCCGATGACTCGGCTCCGATCGAATCAACCGATTTCGCTCCGCCGCCGCGTCACTTGCCTGACAGTTCCGAGCCTCTTCTTCCAGCCCGCGTCAAATGGTTCGACAAGCTCAGAGGCTTCGGCTTCGCCAACGTTTTTGGCAAGGAACAAGATATCTTTCTTCACATGGAGGTGCTTCGCCAAAGCGGGTTGTCGGATCTTCAGCCGGGCGAGGCAATCAGCATCAGGGTTACGGATGGGCCAAGGGGCATGATGGCGGCGGAAATTCGTTCATGGGAAGCGGCTGTCGGTTAAATCCGTAGCAGCAAATGACTGTTTTTCCGCGATTCTTGCGGATACTCTGCTTAGTTCTACTCGGCGTTGGCACGGCGGATGCGGGATGCGACGAAGGCATAGCTGAATTGCGCGGGGCGTGGGGCACTGCGAAATTCAATATCGAAGTCGCCGACACGCCGAGGATGCGCGCCGAAGGCCTCATGTTCAGAGAAAGTCTGCCCGCGAGCGGCGGAATGCTTTTCGTTTATGAGAAACCTGAACATGCGACGTTCTGGATGAAAAACACCTTAATTCCGCTCGACATAATTTTTTTCGATTTCAAGGGACAAGTGACGTCGATTCATCGAGATGCGATTCCTCATGACACGAGTCTGATCGACGGGGGCAGGGAGGTTGCTGCGGTTCTTGAGGTCAATGCCGGAATAGCGTCGCGGCTTGGAATCGATGTCGGAAGTCAAATTCGGCATCTGTCATTCGACCCGCAATCGGCTGTTTGGCCTTGCGGGGCAGATCAATAGGCCATATTTTCATTGCTTCGGGGCGTGGCGCAGCTTGGTAGCGCGACGGTTTTGGGAACCGTAGGTCGTTGGTTCGAATCCAATCGCCCCGACCATTCGCAGCATTGAAGCAATTTGACTATCCGGACTTCATTGCTGTGCGCGCCTTCGCTACCGGAAGCTTGGCGGCTCATGGCGCCCGGCACAAGCTGTCAGCGCTTGGCCTTGCGCCCGAAGACCATGCCGCGGTCACCGCTCCGAGTTTTGTGCCCGTGAAGATCTGGCAAAACGGCTGATTCATGCCGCTGCGCCGCAAACGGCACCGGCCGACCCGCACAGGTGTTGTCCATCGGTGCGGGATTTCGGACCTGAAGACGGCGCTGCATCTCGGCCGCGATTTCCCGGGTATCGGCACCGGACCGAATGCGGACCAGCTGCGTGACCTGAACGCGTCCGTCCATGGTGATTTCGTTGCGCCAGCTGCTGGTCAAAGCAGCGAACGACAGCGTGCGCCGAGCAATGGGAACTAATTGATTTTTCTACGAATGTCCTCGGATTTCCGCTCCTGCGCTGCGGCTCCGGCCGAAATCAAGGCAAATCACCGTCACAGGCACAAACTGGCGAGCAGGGCCACAACATATTGCGAATCAGTCAAATTGTTTGTGGATATCTGCCGCATGATTCGCAGATTTGGACTCGTCCTCGTCCTCCGAAAGCTTCTTGAAGTCTTTATTTATCAATGGATTAAATTTTTTGCTTTTCAAGCTTTAGTGTTTTTGTAATTTGTGGAACGCTACATGGTGACAAGCGAGCCGCGAAGTTCGTTCGCATTTCATGTTGGCGAGCAGTCGTTCAAAGACATGGTGATTTTGAAGTGAAACGCATGATGGATCTGTTGCTGCTTTTGAGTTCTCTTTTGCGAGAGCAATTGCAATCCACGATGCGTTGCAGCTTCGACAATCTTGTGCATCGCCGCGGTCGGCTGAATGCCGAAGGCGCTCTCAGAGCCAATGGAGGCATGTTTTTCGGCATTTCCGGGAATGCAGTTTTGTTGAGCCGCGGCGCATTCCCCAAGAATCGCAGCGCTTCCCTAGATGCGGGCCACGCTTGGAACCATCCGGCATCGGACCAAAGCGCGCGATGGGTGATGATTTGGCCCATGCATCGAATACCGCCTCGAACGGCCGCTTCAACTTGTCCGACAGACCGGGAGCGATTGCCGCGGATTTGTACGGAACCGAATGAAGACAGACAATCGAATCCCAAAAGTAGACGAACATGAAGATACAGAGAATTTTCACGACAGCCGCTGGCGCCCCCTACGGTGGAATTCCGTTCGAGAAGCGCAAGTCTGAAATCAGGAACACCGACGGCTCTTCCGTGTTCAAAATGGAAATTGTGGAGGCTCCAGAATCGTGGAGCCAAGTCGCCGTCGATGTGCTTGCTCAGAAATATTTTCGCAAAGCAGGCGTGGCCAGCAAGCTGAAGAAAGTGGAAGAACCCGGCGTCCCCGCGTTCATTCGCAGGTCGATTCCCGATACGGATTCGTTGAACAAACTGCCGGAAGAAAAAAAGTTCGGGCCCGAATGGTCGGCGAAGCAGGTGTTTGAACGCTTGGCCGGTGCGTGGACTTATTGGGGCTGGAAAGAAGGGATGTTTTCGACGGAAGAAGATGCGCGCGCTTTTTTCGATGAGTCGCGCTACATGCTCGCGACACAAATGTCCGCCCCGAATTCGCCGCAGTGGTTCAATACGGGTTTGCATTGGGCATATGGGATCGAAGGGCCCGAGCAAGGCCATTTTTATGTCGACCCGCGAACGAACCGTCTGACGGGATCCAAGAACGCGTACGAGCGACCGCAACCGCACGCTTGCTTCATCCAATCGATCCAGGACGATTTGGTAAATGCCGGCGGCATTATGGACTTGTGGGTCCGCGAGGCTCGATTGTTCAAGTTCGGATCCGGGACAGGCTCCAATTTTTCGAACTTGCGGGCGGAAAACGAGCTTTTGGCAAGCGGCGGAAAGTCCAGCGGGCTGATGAGCTTCTTGCGAATTGGCGACCGGGCGGCCGGAGCGATCAAGTCTGGCGGAACAACTCGCAGGGCTGCCAAGATGGTCGTGTGCGACCTCGATCATCCGGACATCGAGGAATTCATCAATTGGAAAGTCAAGGAGGAGCAGAAGGTTGCAGCGCTGGTGACCGGCTCCAAGGTCACGGTCGCAGCGCTGAAGTCAATTTTCGCAGCTGTCAAAAGTTGGGATGGCCGAGTGGAGGATGCCTGTTCGCCGACAAAAAACCCGCAGTTGAGAGATGCGATCAAAGGCGCTCGGAACGCGCAGGTCCCGGAATCCTACATTTCCAAAGTTCTTCAGTATGCTAGCCAAGGTTATTCGGGGATCGAATTCGAAGAATTCAACACTGATTGGGAGTCGAATGCATACGCTTCCGTCTCGGGACAGAATTCGAACAATTCCGTAAGGGTCAACGACAAGTTCATGAAAGCCGTCGAAACCGGAGGCGAGTGGGCGCTGTTGAACCGAACGGACCGCAGCGTGGCCAAGACAGTCGATGCGCGGGAGCTTTGGGATACGATCGGCCACGCTGCGTGGGCTTGCGCGGATCCGGGGATCCAATTCCACGATACGATAAACGGCTGGCACACCTGCCCGAAGGACGGCCTGATCAAGGCTTCGAACCCTTGCTCGGAATACATGTTCCTTGACGACACGGCCTGCAACCTTGCGTCCCTCAATCTGCTCCGGTTTTTCGAGGATGGCCGATTTAAGTCGGATGAATTCGTTCACGCCACTCGTTTGCTGACCATCACATTGGAAATTTCAGTGGCGATGGCGCAATTCCCCTCGCGTGAAATCGCACGGAACTCCTTTGATTTTCGAACGCTGGGGCTGGGATACGCAAATCTTGGCGGTCTGCTCATGACTCAGGGCTTGGGGTACGATTCCGAAGAGGGACGATCCGTTTGCGCGGCTCTGACCGCTTTGATGAGCGGAATTGCCTACCAAGCGTCGGCGGAGATGGCCAATGAGCTCGGCCCGTTCAAAGCTTACCGGAAAAATTCTTCTGAAATGCTCAGGGTGATGCGGAACCACCGGAATGCGGCGAGAGGCAACGCCGACGGATACGAGGGCTTGAATATTGCCCCCGTGCCGCTGAATGCCGGCGCATGTCCTTATTCCGAACTCCCCGAACTCGCTGCGGAGGCTTGGGACAAAGCGGTCGAACTCGGCGAATTGCATGGCTACAGGAACGCGCAGACCACGCTGATTGCTCCGACCGGAACGATCGGCCTTGTCATGGACTGCGACACCACCGGCATCGAGCCTGATTTTGCGATCGTGAAATTCAAGAAGCTGGCAGGCGGGGGCTATTTCAAAATCATCAATCGCTCGGTTCCGCACGCTCTTGCCAAGCTCGGCTACGAAAGCAGCGAAATCGAAGAAATCGTGAAATATGCGATCGGGACCTCCTCCTTGGAAGAGTCGCGATTCATCAATCGCAAGTCGCTTTCGGAAATCGGTTTCGGAGATGCCGAGCTCGACAAGCTGCAGGATGCCCTGGAGTTCGCATTCGATATCCGCAGCACGTTCAATCCCGAAGTGCTCGGCAGGGAGTTTTGCAAAACTGAGCTCGGGGTTGACGATCAAGCCATTTCGAAGCCGGATTTCGATCTATTGAACTGGCTGGGATTTACTTCGGATCAGATAAGCGCGGCCAACGAGGACATCTGCGGAACGATGACATTGGAGGGAGCGCCCCATCTCCGTGAATCGGACCTTCAGGTATTTGATTGCGCGAATACGTGCGGGACCAAAGGAAAGCGCTGCCTCAACATTGAGAGCCATATCCAAATGATGGCCGCCGCTCAGAGTTTCCTGTGCGGAGCGATATCGAAAACCGTCAACATGCCCGGAAGCTCGACAATCAAGGAATGCACGGATGCCTATGAATCGGCTTGGCGCCAAGGCATAAAGGCAATTGCTCTCTATCGGGACGGCTCCAAGTTGAGCCAGCCGCTGGCGTCCTCCCTTAGAGTGGATGACGATCTCGAGGATCATTCCGGACAGCCGGAACAGGACGACGACAGAGTTTACAAGCTTGCCCGAACTTACGCGAATGAGATGTTCAAGCAGGAAAGGCAGAGCAAGCTGCCGGACCGGCGGAACGGATATACGCAGAAAGGCATTATCGGAGGGCACAAAGTCTATCTTCGGACAGGCGAGTACCCGGATGGGCAGCTGGGTGAAATCTTCATCGATATGCATAAGGAAGGCGCAAGCTTCCGGGCGATGATGAATAATTTCGCGATAGCGATTTCGCTCGGATTGCAATACGGCGTGCCTTTGGACGTGTTCGTGGAAGCATTCACTTTCACGAGGTTCGAGCCGTCAGGCATGGTGTACGGCAACAAAAACATCAAAAATGCCACGTCGATTCTCGACTACATTTTTCGTGAGCTGGCGATCACCTACCTCGACCGAACCGATTTATCGAACGCGGTATCCGCCCGCTCCGGGCAGGAGAACTCCTCCGGCGAAAGCTTGCCGTCCATGAAAGGCACCAACGGTTCAATGCCCGAGTCGGATACTGCAATCACCCCCCCTGCAGCCGAGGCGGCGCTAGCAAGCAGTCAACCCTCCGAATCAAGTTCTGCCGGTGTCCGCGCTATTGCGCCTCAGACTTCGACAGTTGCCAGCTTTGCGGGCAATGGACTTGCTGCCAACGAAGCCAACGGAATGAAGCGCAGCCAGAATTACTTGGCCGAAACGGTTCGCTCTAACGGCGCCAGCATAGCCAGAATGCGGGGCTACGAGGGAGATCCGTGCGGCGAGTGCGGCAATTTTACCCTTCTTCGCAGCGGATCTTGTACTCATTGCGCAACTTGCGGCACGACCAGCGGTTGCAGCTGAAGGACGGGCGTCCGATTGAAGCGGATACAATTCAGACAAGCTGATTCAAGGTCGATGAACGTCTCGGAACACGACGGGCGGTTTACGGGCCCAATGTCTGAACGGCCAGGACGGAGCAGCGCCGACTAGGCGAGAATTGAGAAATTGGAGCACGAGAACAGGGAATTGCGCATCGCCAACGAGATCCTGAAGAAGGCATCGGCGCAATTCGCTTGGGCGGAGAGACCACCCGCGCGGCAGACCGTCGCCTCAATCGCAAGGCACCGCTGGATCTGCGGAGACGGGGCAATCCAATGAGTTCTGTCGATCGGTTCGGACAGAAAGCTCAAGACGATCAAGCGCACTTCTCAGGTGCCGCGCGATATCCCGACGACTCCAGTTCTAGCAATATCCACCAGCTCAAGCGGTTTTAAAAGTTCGGCGAATGCGTCTACTTTCTCCGGGACGCCCGTAATCTCAAAAACGAAGCTTTCAAGCGTGGAATCAACCACCTTCGCCCTGAAGATATCGGCGAGCCTGAGCGCTTCAACTCTCTTTCTGCCTTCGCCGCGCACCTTCAGCAACGCCAGTTCCCGTTCGACGGACGGTCCCTCATTCGTCAAATCGATTACCTTGTGCACCGGAACCATGCGTTCAAGCTGAGCAATAATTTGTTCGATTACTGCGGGTTTTCCGTTGGTTACAATTGTAATTCTGGAAAGATTCTCCTTGCGGTCGACCTCGGCGACCGTCAGACTTTCTATGTTGTAGCCTCGCCCGGAAAACAGCCCGATGACCCGTGCCAGAACCCCGGCCTCGTTGTCGACGAGGACGGACAAGGTATGCGTTTCCAACTCGTCACCCAGCGGATTCCGCAAATCGTAGGCGGACTTCCGCGACGCTCCCTTTTTGATCTTCAACTTGCTCATTGCTTTTCGCCTAAACCAAAACGCCGCCACTCTCGCCAATCGCCTGCTCCGGAGCATTCTCTCCGAGAATCATCTTATTGTGCGGCTCGCCAGAAGGAATCATCGGGAAGCAGTTTTCGTGCTTTTCGACTTGGCAATCGAAAATCACGGGGCCGTCGTATTCCAGCATCTCCCGTATCGCGTCATCCAAACCGGAGGGATCGGAGATCGAAATTCCCTTGCATCCGAAAGCTTCCGCCAACTTCACGAAATCCGGCAGCGCGTCCGACCAGGAATGGCTGTAACGCTCTCCATGCAAGAGCTCTTGCCACTGACGGACCATTCCGAGGCGTTCATTGTTCAATATGAATTGCTTGACGGGCAGGCGGTACTGAACCGCCGTTCCCATTTCCTGCATGTTCATCAGCCAGCTTGCCTCGCCGGCCACGTTGATCACAAGAGAATCCGGCCTCGCAACCTGAACTCCGATGGAGGCGGGCAATCCGTAGCCCATCGTGCCGAGCCCCCCGGAAGTCATCCACCGGAACGGTTCCTCGAACCCCATGAACTGCGCCGCCCACATCTGGTGCTGGCCAACTTCCGTGGTGACATACCGGTCCATGCCTCTGGTGAGTTCTTCCAACCGCTGGATCGCATATTGCGGCTTGATCGAAGAGAGCGAGTTCTGGTACTTGAGGCAGTCGACGGACTTCCACGTTTCGATCTGCTTCCACCATTTCGCAAGGCCTGCCGTGTCCGTCTTGCTGCCTCGCTTCCGCCAGACCGCAAGAAGTTCCTTGAGCGTATTTTCCACGTCGCCCACGATTGGAATGTCGACTTGTATGGCTTTGTTGATGGATGAGCGGTCGATATCGATATGGGCCTTTCGCGACCCGGGGCTGAAGTCGCTGACGCGACCGGTAATTCTATCGTCGAAACGAGCACCTACATTGATCATGAGATCGCAATCGTGCATCGCCATATTGGATTCATACATGCCATGCATGCCGAGCATTCCAAGCCAATTCCTGCCGGATGCCGGGTATGCGCCGAGGCCCATGAGAGTCGAGGTTATGGGAAAATCAGTCTCGCCGACCAGATCTCGAAGCAGGGTGCATGCCGTCTTTCCCGAATTGATGACGCCGCCGCCGGTGTAGAGGATGGGCCGAGACGCAGTTTCCATCCACTCGGCAAGAAGCGCGATCAAGTCAGAATCGCCGTGCGTCCTGGGATTGTAATTGCTCGCGGGCGCTTCTTCGGTGTCGAAATATTGCCCGTTCGCGAATTGGACATCTTTTGGAATGTCGACAAGCACAGGCCCCGGTCGGCCGGCGGTCGCGACATGGAATGCCTGATGGATTACAGTCGAAAGCTTGTCGGTCTCCTTGACCAGCCAATTGTGCTTCGTGCACGGCCTGGTGATGCCGACCGTATCCGCTTCTTGGAATGCGTCGTTCCCGATCATGAACGTCGGAACCTGGCCGGATATCAGCACTAGCGGAACGGAATCCATGAGCGCGTCCGTCAAGCCCGTAACTGCGTTGGTCGCGCCCGGACCGGAAGTCACCAATACCACTCCCGGCTTGCCGGTCGTTCGAGCGTAGCCTTCCGCCGCATGCACTGCGCCTTGTTCGTGGCGGACAAGGAAATGCCTGATCTTGTTCTGCAGAATGATTTCGTCGTATATGGGAAGCACTGCTCCGCCTGGATAACCGAACACGGTATCCACGCCTTGGTCCGCGAGGGCTTGAATGACCATGCGGGCACCTGACATCTGGCGAGTCATCGGTTCTTACTCCCAAGCAATCTGGAACATCAATGAATGCCCGTAGCGCCAAAGCTTCCCAATGCGCCCGAAAACAAGGAGCGCGGTCAAGTCTCCGACGCAACGAGTGCATTCGAATTTTTCGTCCGAGCGAAAATAGGTTTGGCGGCGACAGGCGTCAACTTGATTGTCATCGCATCGGAGCGCGCAAGATGGGTATCGGGCGCATGGAACATAATTCCCGCTTGACCTTCAAGCGAGACTCGATAACTCTTCAACTTCATTTGCAAACAGTGCCCTGATGGGCACGCTTAACGGGAGCACGAATATGGATCGGCGCGAATTTATCACGACCGCTGCGGTAGGCGGTTCGGCGGCGGCGCTCGCCGCACCGGCAATTGCCCAAGGAAACCGAACCCTGACAATGGTCACGACATGGGGCAGGGGATTGGCTGGAGTTCACGACTCCGCGCAGCGCTGTGCTGATGTAATCACCGAAATGTCGGACGGCAAATTGACTGTCGATCTCAAGGCTGGCGGCGAGCTTGTCGGCCCCTTTGAGGTGTTCGATGCCGTTACTGCCGGGCAAGCCGACATGTATCACGGTGCGGACTACTATTTCCTCGGACAGCATCCTGGATATGCGTTCTTCACCGCAGTCCCGTTCGGAATGACTGCGCAGGAAATGACTACGTGGTATTACCACAACGGCGGAATGGAGATGCACGATCTGTTGGGTGAAATCTTCGGATTGAAATCATTCATCGCCGGCAACACCGGAACGCAAGCCGGCGGCTGGTTTCACAACCGAATCAACGGTCCCGAGGATTTCAACGGTCTCAAATTCAGGATGCCCGGCCTCGGCGGAAAGGCATTGGGCGAACTTGGAGCGTCCGTGCAAAACATTCCTGGAAGCGAAGTATACCAAGCGTTGTCATCTGGCGCGATCGACGGCACGGAGTGGATCGGCCCATGGGCTGACGAGGCCGCTGGCTTCCAAGAAATCACGAAAATCTACTACACATCGGGGTTCCATGAGCCGAATGCCGCTCTGTCCCTGGCCACGAACCGGGAGGTGTTCGAATCACTGACGCCTGGGCAACAAGGGATTATTCAGACCGCGGCGGCCTATTGCCACGAATGGACGCTGACCTTGTTCCTAGCGAACAATTCGGCGGCGCTTCAAAGGCTGTCGGCTGCCGGCGTCGAGATTAACGAGTTTCCCGATTCGGTTTGGGATGCCTTCGCAGATGCATCCGCGAAGGTTTTGGAAGAAAATCTAAGCGACGAGATATTCAAGCAGATCTACGACTCGCACAACGAATCGATGCGCACGACTGCCGGCTGGCTGTCGACCTCGACCGGAACATATTCCAGGCACCGCAACCGCGTGCTTGGCATTTAGGACAATTCGTTCGTTCCAAAGAGTTGGCTTCCTCCGGGCATTTCCGGGGGAAGCGCTGTCTGCTTGGCACGGCAGCAGAGGTGAGCCGTTGCCTTGGATTAGCAGATGATTGACGCCGTCACAGGATTCATTTTCAACCTCGGTCTTGCTTTCTACAATTTCTTCTATGCCGTGACCCATCCAAACTTGTGGCTAGATTGGTCTGACAAGCAAGCGTTGATGCGGTTCATCTACTACGGCGGTTCGATTGAACTGTTCTACGTCGTGCTCACTTCATTCTTGGTTCTCACCGGTATTGGAATCTGGCGCAAAAATATAATGTGGGGGACTGTGCGCCTGTTTGAAGGGTTTGGAAACACAGTGGGGCGCCTGATCGCATGGGCAGGCCTCGCGATGGTATTTCAGCAGGTGATGATCGTATTCCTTCAGCGGATATTCAGAGTTGCGGAAATCTCGATCGGTCCGTTCGGATACACGTTCACGAAAGATCTGAGCTGGTTCGGCGAAGAACTCAAGCTCTACAATGCGATGGTCGTATGTCTTTGCTGTGCTTACACATTCATCCAAGGCGGCCATGTTCGCGTGGATTTGTTCTACGCATCGGCCAAGTTCCGAACCAAAAAGATCGTCGACATGGCGGGTTCGCTTCTGTTCATGATGCCTGCCCTGCTGCTTGTTTGGCTCTTTGCGTGGTTTTTCATGTGGCGGCACCTGATCGTGCCGAAGCCGTCGGCATCCGATACGCTGGACCGTTTGCTGCTCAAGGCGAGGGCGGTGCGGTGGAATGTTGAAACCATCGGCTTCTCGCCCAACGGATTCAACGGATATTTTCTGTTCAAGGTCCTGCTTGTCTTGTTCGCCGCGATGATGCTGCTGCAGGCTGTCGCCTTCTTCTATCGTTCTTTTCTCGAATACCGGGAAGGCGAGGAGGCCGCAGGAAAGCACCTCGACAAAGACTCATTCAACGACGAAACGGCGCCAGCCGCGTCAAGAAATTAAGGTATTTCCTCAATGCTTGGCCTCGACGGCGTCGAAATCGGACTGATCATAGTTTTCATTTGCCTGTTCGGGGGCATCATGACAGGTTTCCCGGTTGCTTTCGCAATCGGCGGCGCAGCGATGATTTCGTTCGGCATAATCGCGCTGCTCGACAGCGCAGGGCTGATGATCCACGAGGCGGTCGACACGTCCAGCGCAGCTTACGGCGCGCTTGTGGAAAGCGGAGTCGCACGGATCGACATATCCATTTTCCGCTACCCGGATCTGCCCGTCGTCGAAACGCCCGTATTCCCGGACGGATGGCAGGAGGCGATCGACAAGCGTGTTTCGTTCATTGTCAACCGAATCAACGAGCGGGTGCTTGCTGGACAATCCATCGAAACTCTTCTCGCGGTTCTAATGTTCGTTCTGATGGGAATCACACTGGAACGATCCCGGATAGCGAATGATCTGTTGACGACGATGGCGCGAGTCTTCGGTCCGCTGCCCGGCGGGCTTGCCGTGTCGGTTGTCGTGGTCGGCGCGTTCCTTGCAGCTTCGACCGGAATCGTGGGCGCGACCGTCGTGACGATGGGACTGCTGTCTCTGCCAACGATGCTTCGGAACAATTACTCTCCTGAACTGGCTACGGGTGTCATTGCTGCGTCCGGAACATTGGGGCAGATCATCCCTCCGTCCATTGTCATTGTCTTGCTTGGCACACTGGCCGCGGACATTTACGCAACCGCGCAAGAAACCCGCGCGATCGCGGCCGGATGCTCCGATGCGTTAACCTACCTCGGTCAGGCGGCAGTCGTGTCTGTGGGCACGCTATTCCAAGCGGCAATCTTGCCGGGCGTGCTTCTTGCACTCCTGTATGCGCTGCTGGCGCTTGGTTATGCGCTGGTTTATCCGCACCGGGCACCGCCAGTCAGCGGAGCGTCGAGAGGCGGTGGAGCAGTATCGTTGCGTCACTCGCTAATTTGGTTCCTTGGCGTCCCCGCAGGATTGATCGTTGCGGTCGTTCTAGCCGGCTTTGCAGGCATCGTCGGCGATCAGGACTTGGCAGTCGACCGGTACTCGGGCGGCGTGGAGCTTGCGGAACTTCGCACGAAAGTTCCAGATCGCTGCAAGGAGTCAATGATTGAACTTCACGGTCAGGAAAAATGGGACAGAGCCGTCGAAGTGCAGTCGGCGATCGACTCGCAAGAAGGTGCTCAAAGGCACGAATTGACAGACGAGGAGCTTGAAGCTGCGCGTGCGGCGAAGTTCGCCGCCGCGGCGCCCATTGGCAACGGCGTTGCAACCATATTCCTAATACTGGCCTTGATCATGGTTGCGGGCAGGGGCACGGCGGCGACCGTGGATTTGAAACCGTTTCTGATAGGAGCCGGCGGCATCGTGCTTGCATTGGTCGCGGATGCGGGCTTGATTTCGCCACTGACTTCATCCGGCACTGCAGTCTTGATTCTCGCCATACCTACTGGGTTGGCGCTCTACGGCTGCAAACATGCGGTAACCCGCTTGATGGAGATAGAATTGATCCGGGTGGTCTTTCCGCCGCTTGTGCTCATCGTGGCGGTGCTCGGTTCAATACTCGGGGGAATCACCAACCCCACGCCGGCGGCCGCGCTCGGCGCCGCCGGGGCAATCATGTTGTCCGGCTATCGCGTCCTCAAAGAGCAGAACAAAAGCGGCAAGATTATCGTCGTAGCCAGCTTCAGCATTGTCGTCATGATCTTGACGGGCCTGAATTTCGATCTTCGCGTCAGTCTCGAAAGCGTCGCATTCGAAGATTGGATTGCATTCTTTGTCGCTCAGGCCGCGTATTCGGTCGCGATGCTCGGGCTGATTTACTCGGCATGGGTGCTTTTAAGGCACAAGGTGCTGCCGTCCGTGGTCAAGGAAACAGCGAAGGTGACGTCAATGGTGTTCACCATCCTCATCGGATCCCAGCTGTTGAACCTCGTGGTCATTTCCTTCGGAGGCGAGCACTACATCCAGGATTTTCTCAGAAGCTTCGACCGGGAGTGGGTCGTGTTCTTGGTTGTCATGATTATTCTTTTTCTTCTGGGGTTTGTGCTCGACTTCCTTGAAATCATCTACATCGTTGTTCCAATCGTCGGACCCGTAATTTACGGGGGCACATTGGATCCTGCTTGGGTCACGATCATGATTGCCGTGAATTTGCAAACTTCCTTTCTGACGCCGCCGTTCGGATTTGCGCTTTTTTATTTGCGCGGAGTCGCACCGAAGGAAGTGACGACCGCGCATATTTACAAGGGCGTGGCTCCATTCGTCATCGTCCAGATTGCGGGGCTCGCATTATTTTGGCTCGTTCCCGATATCGTAACCTTGGTTCCGAGCCTCATGGCGCGTTGACGGCCGTCCCAAACCGCCGACGCGGATCATGCAAGCAGGATATGAACTTGATAAACCTTGAATGAACTCCAAGTTCTGCGCCGCTCCAATTGAAACGAGACTCACAGCTTGTCCGCTGCTGCACGATCTTCTGGTCCACTCGAACGGTCGCGAGAGATGCTTTCGTACTCGTCAATATTGCGCCAGATATTGTCGAAAAAGATTTCGAGCGAACCGAACTTCCGCTTGTAGTCCATTTTTTTGCTTCCGGGCACCCAATATCCCAAATACACGTGCTTGAATCCATTTTCCCTTGCAATGTCGACATGGTCGAGCACCATATAGGTGCCGAGCGAATTCCTGGTGCGGTCCGGATCATAAAACGAATAAAGCATTGACAGCCCGTCCTGGAGCATATCCGTAAGGGCTGCCGCGACGAGAGTTCGTTCAGCGCCTTCTTCCGAATGCTCGAAATATTTGATGACCCGAGTTTGCGTCGGCGATTCGTCGGTCATCCGGTTGAAATCCTCGACGCTCATGTCGTCCATGCCGCCATTGCCGTGTCTTGCGGATATGTATCTCTTGAAAAGCGCGAATATCTCGCTGTCAGTTCTTGGCAAGCAAATTGTCCGCTCAAGATTGCAGTTGCGTCGAATGGTTTTTCGTTGGCTTTTCGACGGCGAAAAAGCGTCCACGCGGATCCGGGCGGAAAGGCATGCGGAACAATTGAGGCATATCGGCCGGTAAAGCACCAGCCGCGAACGGCGAAACCCCATGACCGACAAGTAATCGTACAATTCCGGTTCTGTTCCCTTTGAAGCCCACGTGAAAAGCAGGCGCTCGCTTTGGCCGGGAAGATATGCGCACGGTCTCGGCGCCGTAAGTTGGAACCTGGCAAAGTCGGGGGAAAGCTCAAGCATCCGCAGCACTCTGGGTTGACTGCGATGCAAGCTTATTCCGGTGGGACGGGCTAATCAACCGCTTCGATGCTTCGATGCGGCAACCCATTGCGTCTGCGTGACGAAATACGGTCGCCAAGTGCACGCGGAGCGCCGCGAATTTTGCTTCTTGCCACTGCGGAAGGGCTGGAAAATGCGCGATCACAGGTGAGGAGTGCATCGCGATCGGCAAAATTCAAATCATGGATTCACAGACGAAATAATGCTCGACAATGAATCGATTGCTTCCAGATAAAAAAAGTGGCTTTGAGTTCTGCCCAAAGCCACCTGCGAACAACGAGACCGTTAAAGACTCGAATCACTATTGCTCGACTGCAAGTCAGGCATTGCTGCTCGCGTTATTCCGTTCGCTCATGAAACGATCGAATTCGGCTTGATCCTTGGCGTCGCGCAAACGCTGAAGATGTTCAAGAAACGCTTCCTGCTCCTCTTCAAGACGCCTCAGCGTCTCCGCTCTGTAGTTGTCGAATGCCGTATTGCCGGTGCTCTTCGCGACATATCTGTAGCGGAGAGGCGGTTTTCCGTTGCTGAGTCTGCCGCTACCAAGAAGAAAGAACAGGATCGCAAGCCCGATCGGCCAGAGCAGGATGAATGCGACGACCATTAGCGCAATCCATGCGAGCTTCCCTTGCGAGTCGAACCAGTTCAAAATGTTGGATACGAAGGGCTGTCCAGTTTTCATTTTCTTTTCCCTGAGTTTAGTTGCAAGCCCGAATGCGGGATCTTTCCGCAAGTTCTCGCGCCGCCGATGATTGCTTCGTGCCGGACATTCGGGCGATTCGCCGTCCAGCGCCGCAGCGGCATTGATGTCATTTCGCAACCACGAAATTCAAATGGTTCGCATTTTTTGAATTTCAAGTCTGCAGGAGAAAATTCATTCGGAATGAGAAGAAGGCGCCCGCCAACCGTCATGTTCCGCCAGCCGGTCGCGCGGAAGACTTCTCCCGACGATCTCGGTCCGCAATTCTAGCGTGAGCACTCAATTGACCCGATCCGCTCCAATTCAAACGGAACGGACTGGTAAATCTCGTTGATCCAGTTGCCGTAGAGCAGATGTCCATGGCTCCGCCATCTGTTGTTCGGAAGCCGCGACGGGTCGTCGTCAGGGAAGTAATTTCGCGGAAAATCAATCTGCACGTTCTTCCTCACATCTCGTGCGAACTCTTCCGCCAGCGTATCGCTGTCATACTCGAAATGGTTGAAGATATAGAGCGCGTTCCTCGATAGATCTTCCACAAGGCAAGGACCTACCTCTGTCGATCCCAGCAGCGTCCGGAGCATTCCGGTCCCTTTGATCTCATCTTGACGCATTTCGGTCCATCTGCTGACGGGGATCACGCATTCATCCGAAAACCCGCGCAAGTAGGGGGACGCAGGACACAGGTTGCGATGATGGAAACATCCGAACGCTTTGTTGCCCAATACGTGTTTCTTGATCCCGTGCCAGTAGTTGATCATCGCCATGCCGCCCCAGCAGACGCCGAAAGTCGAATGAACATTCGTTTCTGTCCAATCGAAGACTTCGCAGAGCTCATCCCAATAGGTCACATCCGTGAATTCAAGGTGTTCTATAGGAGCGCCGGTAATGATGAAGCCGTCGAACTTCCTGTGCTTAACGTCTTGAAACGGCTTGTAAAATGCTTCCATGTGCTCCGCCGACGTCGTTTTCGACCGATGCTCCGACATGCGGACCAGCGTCAAAACGATCTGAAGCGGCGTCGCCCCGATCAGCCGCGCGAACTGCGTTTCCGTAGTAATTTTTTTCGGCATCAGGTTCAGCAGCCCGATTTCCAAGGGCCTTATATCCTGGCGGGCAGCCCGGTTCTCCGACATGACCATGACGCCTTCTCGGCGAAGCACATCGAATGCGGGCAGGGATTCCGGGATATTTATCGGCACGATGGAACGACCTTGGCCTCAAGCGTTCGTCCGCCGGACGCCATTTTTGAGAGTCTCTTCGACCAACCTGCAGAACTCGTCCGGCGAACTTACCGAAGCCGCGCTCTCGACAGCGATTTCAACGCCCCAATTCCGGGCGATCGACTTGTATTTGGGCTGCCGCATCTCCAGCGCTCGAGCGTAGACCCATCTTGCGAATTTGTCCGGATCAACATCTTTTTCTTGAACTTTGTTCAATCTGCAATACTTCGCCCAGTTCTCCTGGAGGAACTGGGGGTTGTAATACATTGGTTTGGGATTCGCCAGGAAGCGCTTCAGCAGCATTTCCTCGATCTTTTTGCCTCCGTTGATCCAAACCAGCAGCAGCTGCTCACTGAGGAGCTTGAGAATTTCATCGTCCGGATCGTCGGGATTCACGACTTCGCATATGGATCCGCCGGAATCGCATACGAAATGCTTGTAGTTGTAAATGTCGCCGGAACGATGAATGAAGTGCGGCGTATCCTTCAGCGCGGCAACCTCGGCATCGTAGTGCAATTGCTGGCGCCTTTCATACTCATCCATCGGTATCCCGCCCAGATCCGGATTTCCCGGCTTTCCCAAATATGCGGACAGCGGTTCCAGGTTGCTGAATGAAATGTTGGACGCGATGTAGATCGAGTCGGACTTCAGCAGGCGAGCCAGAAACGGGTTCCGCATCGCCTCGCGCTTGAAGTTATCGACGATCTTTTCGCCCATGTAGCGCGTGCCGATCCTGTAATCGATCGAATAATGAAACCATTCTCCTGATTTTCTCAGAATGTCGGAGATATAGGTCTTTCCCACGCCCGACATGCCTAAAAGCAGAACGCGCTTGCTTTCAGCCGAATGCCAATCTTTCGCGCAACTGTAGATCATTCTCGCACCGGATACGGAAATTCGACCGGAATAGAGCATAAGCGTTCAAAATAGCAATCCGATTGATGGCGCCGAAGAAGGGCGGCGGGCCTTTCACGGAACGGAGTCTTCGACTTGGCCGTTATTCACTTTGCTCGACGCAACAGATTCGCTTCATTCCTGATGTTCAAATAGTTCGCGCACACGATGATTGCGGCCCCCAGGAATATGAACAGATCCAGAGTTTCGTCGTACAGCAGCATGCCGACGACGGCGATGATCGGGAGCCGTGCGAAATCAAGCGGCATGACAATTACGGCTGGGGCGCATCGCAGAGCGCTTGCCAAGCAGTAATGCGCCGACAAGCCTGTAAGCGCGACCAGCAATACCGGAACAGCAGTTCGCGCCGTTGGGAAGGCAATGTCACCGTCGAGACCGGCGATCACGAAGCTAAGGATGGATTGGATGACGACCATCCAGAACAGAATGCATATGACGCTGGCAAATCCGACAAGCTTGCGGGTGGCGATGGCCGACACTGCGAAACCTACCGCGCACAGGATCGCGGCAATAACACCGGGAGATACTTGGGAAAATCCCGGCCGAGCGACAATAAGGATGCCGATGAAACCCGCCGTGATTGTGATCCGCCTTATCCAAGTCATGCGCTCGCCAAGAAAAAACGGCGCCAGAACCGCCGTCCAAAGCGGCGTTGAGAATTCAAATGCGAAGACTTGCGCAAGCGGGATCGTGAAAATTGCAAATATCCAAAGGATCTGTCCTAAAAAATGAGATGCATTTCTTATGACGTGCAAGCCGATGCGGTCGACTCGAATCTGCGCGAGCGTCTTGCTGTACAAACAAATTGCAACGATGATCGCTATTCCGATAATCGAACGGTACATGAGCAATTCGGACGGATCCAGTTCGACGCTCGCCTCTCTGCCGGCAACGGCCATCACAGTGAACGAAACGACGACTCCTGACATCCACATCGCCGCTGCAACGGGATTCGAAGTCGTATCGCTCATGAGGATCCGGATTTCCGCGTCCGGGCAGGAGGCATCGGGATCAGGTCCGATTCAATTCTGTCTGGGTCGACAGGCGAACGCGGCAATACGGGTGCATCAGACAGCAAGCGCAATGGCATTGGATGCAACTCAGTGACTGCATGCATCTTGAGGAACTGGCGAGACACCGGATAAGGTCGGGAAGCGAAGCACCGGAACGTCTGCAGCGATGCCAATCGGGCCTGCCTGCATCTTCCGGATTGCTGCATCCGCGGAACTCATTCCCATTCAATTGTTCCAGGCGGCTTCGAAGTTATATCGTAGGCTACCCGATTTATTCCATCGACCTCGTTCACTATCCTGTTCGCAGTCTCTGCTAGAAACTCATGCTCGAACCGAAAATAATCCGCCGTCATGCCATCGACACTGTTGACGGCTCTCAAGACGCATGCGTGGTCGTATGTCCGTCCGTCGCCCATGACGCCGACCGTCCTCACCGGAAGAAGAACCGCGAAAGCTTGCCAGATTTCGTTGTAAAGGCCGTGGCGTCCGATTTGTTCCAAAAGGATTTCATCGGCGGTCCTAAGTATCCTGAGTTTTCTTTCGGTGATTTTGCCGAGGCAGCGAACAGCGAGTCCGGGTCCGGGGAAGGGGTGGCGTGACAGAAATTCTTCGGGCACGCCAAGTTCCCTGCCGAGCGCGCGAACCTCGTCCTTGAACAAAGTCCGAAGCGGTTCGACCAGCTTGAATTCAAGGTCGTCGGGGAGGCCTCCGACATTGTGATGGGTCTTGATTTTGGCGGAAGGCCCTCCGGCAGGGCTGACCGATTCGATCACATCCGGATACAGCGTTCCCTGGACAAGAAATTCGGGCATGTCCAACTCGCGCGCAGCTTTCATGAACTCCTCGATGAAAGTCGCGCCGATGATTCGCCGCTTTTGTTCCGGATCGGAAACTCCCTTCAGGCGACGAAGAAATCTGGTTGAAGCGTCCACGAATTGGAGGGGCGCATCGAAGTGCTCTCGAAACAAAGCAGCGATGCTCTCGGCTTCTCCTTTCCGCAACAGTCCATTGTCGACGAATACGCAGGTCACCTGGCCTGGGATTGCCCGCCCGACGAGAGCGGCGGCCACCGTCGAATCCACGCCGCCGGACACGGCGCAAATGACTTGTCCTTTCCCAACCTTTCGCCGAATTGATTCGACGGCTTCGTCTTTGTAGCTGCTCATGGTCCAGTCGCCTTCGAAACCCGCGATGGCGGCAAAGTTCTTCAGAAAAACTGTGCCTTTGATCGTATGGTGCGCTTCCGGGTGAAACTGAACGCCGTAGAAATCGCGATCGAAGTCCGCAATCACCGCCATCGGTGCGTTGTCGGTGGCCGCCATCACGCTGAATCCAGACGGAGTTTCGGCGACGCTGTCGCCATGCGACATCCATACAGTTTCGGCGCCGCTTTGAAACATGTCCAAGAATATGGACTCGCCGCATGCAATCTCCTTGCGCACAAGAACGGATCTGCCGAATTCCCGCTTGCTTCCTCGTTCGACAGTTCCGCCCAGCTGCGCTGCCATCAGCTGTTGACCATAGCAAATTCCCAAAATCGGAACGCCGAGCTGGTAAAGACCAAGGGAAACTTCCGGGCGATCAGGGTCGCAAACGCTCGCCGGGCCGCCCGACAGAATCACCGCGCCCGGCCTGAATTTTTCAGTCAAGAAACTCATCGTAACGCTATGATAAGGATGAATTTCACAGTAAACACCAACCTCGCGGAGACGCCGAGCGACAAGCTGCGTCAACTGGCTTCCGAAATCCACGATCAGCAACTTCTTGTGCGCGTTCCGGTTCATGTCGGTGTTGCCCGGCTTTTCCATGCTCGTACGCTGCTCCAAATTCCATGCCGTTGCCGAGTATCCCCGGGCCTTTCCCAAATCACGGATGATGGAGAAATTCCATGCTTTGCACCGGATGACACGCGGACCAAGCTGGAGATCAACTGAATTGATGTCGCTCGCGACGTCGGAAGCGGCGTATTGGATGGCAACATTCCTTGATCTTTGTATTAGGATTCCGCGTCTGGGCAAATCGATTCGGAGGCGCAACGATGGGCCGCAATTCGGCACGCGCGAGAGGTAGACGGGGCGGCGGGGCGGCGAAACGCGCCGAGAGAACGCAAGTCCGGATTGAAACCGCCAAATTCATCGAGAGGAACATACCGAACTTCGAATTTCTTTCCACTGAAGCCATAGAACTCATCGAATGGAATGCGGATCTCATACTCGAGGAGATTGGCGTCAACTTCTTGGACAATCCGGATGCTCTGCAGCTGTGGAAGGACGCAGGCGCCGAGGTCGAAGGCGAAAGAGTCAGAATTCCGAGAGGACTGGCGCGCAAGCTTTGCTCCACCGCTCCAGCCTTGTTCAAGCAGCACGCCCGGAATCCCGAGAAATCGGTAGAAATCGGAGGACGGAATCTCGTGCTTGCCCCGGTGTACGGTCCGCCGTTCGTCAGGGATCTGGAAGGCAACCGAAGATATGCGACCATTGAAGACTTTCGAACCTTCGTGAAGCTCGGCTACATGTCGAACTGGCTTCACCATTCGGGCGGAACTGTTTGCGAGCCGACCGACATTCCGGTGAACAAGCGACACCTCGACATGCTACATGCGCACGTTTCGCTGTCAGACAAGCCGTTCATGGGATCCGTCACCGAGCGTTCCAGAGCGCTCGATTCGGTCGCAGTTTCGAAGATCCTGTTCGGAAACCAGTTCGTCGATGAAAATACGGTCTTGATTTCGCTCATCAACATCAATTCGCCGCTTACTTTCGACGCGATGATGATGGGCGCGCTGGAAGAATACTCGGCTGCGAACCAAGCCTGCATCGTGTCTCCATTCATCGTCGGCGGCGCGATGGCGCCGGTTACGGTCGCCGGCACGCTCACTCAGGTATTGGCGGAAGTTCTTGCCGGCATCGCATACACGCAATTGATCAGGCTCGGCGCTCCTGTCGTATTCGGCGCGTTCGTGACCTCAATCGACATGAATTCGGGCGCCCCGACATTCGGAACCCCCGAAGCGAGCCAAGTCGTATTCGGGGCAGGGCAGCTGGCGAGACGGATGAACCTGCCGTTCCGGTCCGGCGGCGGGCTGTGCGGATCCAAACTGCCCGACGCGCAAGCCGCTTACGAATCGGCGAACACTCTCGGATCCTCGCTTCTCGCAGGCGTCAACTTCATGCTTCACGCTTGCGGATGGCTCGAAGGCGGCCTTGTTTCGTCATTCGAGAAATTTGCGATGGATGCGGACCAGCTGGGCGCACTCCACAAATTTGCAGGGGGCGTGGATATCGGGGTTAACGGGCAAGGACTGAACGCCATCCGGGAAGTGGGGCCGGGAGGCCATTACCTTGGCTGCGAGCATACGCAGTCCAACTTCAAGTCCGCATTCTGGCGAAGCGGCTTGTTCGACCATCGTCCGTTTGAGACTTGGGTTGAAGATGGCGGCCCAGACACCCAATCGCTCGCAAGGGATCTCGTGAAAAAGCAGATCGCGGATTACGAGGCGCCGCCATTGGATCAGGCCAAAAATGAAGAACTGCTTGATTTCATAGCCCAGAAGAAGAAATCCATGCCGGATTCGTTCGTCTAAGCGAAGTTGCGCAGACGTCTTCAGACAGCGCGCCCATGTTTCGCGACTGAAGGCGGCATCAATCTGAATTGATTTTCTCGACATCGGAGGCCCGGGCGCGACGAAGCGCGCCCGGGCCGCAGGAAGGACAATCGGGATGCGTCCGACTATGAAGTCAGATCATATGCCCGCTCGCCATGCGCGGACATGTCCAATCCAGTGTATTCGTCTTCCTTGGTAATGCGAAATTCCAAGACAAGCCCGACCAGTTTGACAAGTATCGCGGTCACGACGACCGTGAAAACGCCAACGATCACAATTGACCCCGCCTGCGCGACCCACGAGGACTCGGGAACGAACAAAGCAATCATCATCGTTCCGAACATTCCTCCAAGTCCATGCACGGCGAACACGTCCAGCGTGTCGTCGATCTTGAGAATGTTTTTCACAAAGCCGACGGCTTCCTGGCAAATAACTCCGGCGACCGCGCCGATGATCAGCGCTTCGACCGGGCCGACAAAACCGGAAGCCGGGGTTATCGAGGCCAATCCGGCGATCGTGCCCGTCACCATGCCGACGAGCGAGGTCTTTCCGAATTTGATGCGTTCCCAAATGACCCACGTGAGGGAAGCTGCCGCCGCCGAAATGTGGGTCACCGTGATCGCCATCGCGGCGCCGCCGTCCGCTGCAAGCTGCGACCCGCCATTGAAACCGAACCACCCAACCCAGAGCAGCGCGGCACCGATCATCACGAAACCGGGGCTGTGCGGAGGTTTCGCCTTGTCGAACCTCGGCCCCAAAAAGAAAGCGATGACGAGCGCCGCCAAACCTGCGGTTTCGTGCACGACTATTCCGCCAGCGAAGTCGTACACGCCCACCTCGCCGAAAATGCCGCCTCCTCCAAGTATTCCGCCTCCCCAGATCCAGTGGGCGACGGGCGCATAGCACAGCAGCATCCAAAGCCCGGAAAATGTGAGCACGAATGCGTAGCCGATCCGCTCGACATACGCACCGACGATCAAAGCCGGCGTGATGACCGCGAAAGTCATCTGGAATGCGGCGAACAGGATTTCAGGAATCGAACCGGATAGCGTGTCGGTCCCGATGCCGATAAAGAACGCCTTTCCAAGTCCGCCCCAGAACCCGGAACCCGAGTCTCCGAACGCTATCGAATAACCTGCGACAAGCCAAAGTATGCTCATCAAACAAGCAATGCCGTAGCATTGCATGAATGCGCTCAAGATATTTCGGGCCCTGACCAAACCCCCGTAAAAAAGTGCCAGACCGGGCAGGGTCATCATCAAGACCAATGCCGTCGCGACAATAATCCAAGCTGTATCGGCTCCGCTCATTTCTCCACTCCATAAACATAATGTGAAATTTTCCGTTTTCTAGAATATCAGACGGAAGGTGACAATGCATCAATTGTACTTTCATCAATGGAAGCAAGATCAATTCGATTGACCGGCAAGGATGTGATGAAATTTGCGGTTGCCGTTCAGCCAGGCATGGCCTCTTCGGCCGCGAGCAAAAGCGAAATTGCATGCTTCACGGACGCGTTTCGGATCGAATCCCGACCGATGCTTCCGAAATCCACGCAAGCGCAATGGACCAATGCGCCGTTTCGGGCGACCGCGAAGCAAACCCTGCCTTCCGGTTTGGATTCGGAGCCCCCGGGTCCCGCGATTCCCGTCACTGACACCGACATGCCCGCATCCGAATGCGTGCATGCGCCTAACGCCATCTCCGCCGCGACTTCTTTCGACACAGCGCCGAAACGCTCAAGCGAGTCTTCCGCAACCGAAAGCAATTCGCGTTTTGACTTGTTGGAGTAGGTTACGAATCCGCGGTCGAACACATCCGAACTGCCGGGGATCTTCGTCAGTTCGGCGGCGACCAGTCCCCCGGTGCAGCTCTCGGCCGTAGCAATCAGCAATTTGCGGCGACGACAGATTTCAAGCAAATCCTCCGCATTCATGAAGGGACCGCCATCAAAATTGCCATAAATCCGAGGGAAAGAACTATCGCAGAAAGCGCGCCGGCAATCAGGTCGTCAAGCATGATGCCAATGCCGCCCTCGATTCGGTCCGCCCATCCGACGGGTCCTGGTTTGACGATATCGAAGTATCTGAACAGCCCGAAAGATGCGGCGGCACCGGCGACCACCAAGTGAGAGCCGGCGGCAGTGTTCCAATATACGAAGGAAACCGGCAGCAGCGCGATCCATTGGCCCGCGAACTCGTCCATCACGAATTCAGAGGGATCTTTCTCGCCGGATTCAAGTTTGACCGAACACGCCGACCACAGGCCGATCGCAGAGGCGGCAATGGCCGCTACGACGAACAGAGCGAAATCGACAAAGGAATTCACAACGAATGCCGCGGCTACAGCGGCGACGGAACCAGCCGTGCCGGGCGCCCAAGGTACGAGGCCGATTCCGAATAGATTGGATATGCCGAGACGCATCAACGCGCAACTGTCGCGACAGCAAGCGCAGCGATGCCTTCATTGCGGCCGAGAAAACCGAGTCTCTCGGTCGTCGTCGCTTTGACGCTTACAAAGTCCTCTTCGATATTGAGAATTTGCGCGATGTTCCTTTTCATTTTTTCGGCATAAGGCGCGATTCTCGGGCGCTCGCATATGATTGTGCAATCGACGCCGGAAACAAAATATCCCTTTTTTGCAACCAGATCAGCCGCATGCTTGAGAAAAACGCGGGAATCCGCGTCTTTCCACTTCTCGTCGGTCGGAGGGAACCAGCTTCCGATGTCGCCTTCCGCGACCGCGCCGTACACAGCGTCCGTTACGGCATGCATGGCGGCGTCCGCGTCGGAATGGCCGGACAAGCTGAAATCGCACGGTATTTCGACTCCCAAAAGAATTACCTTGTCGCCATCCTTGCGCGCATGTACGTCGAATCCTTGGCCGACCCTCACGCCGGAGGAGGCAGTCGCAAGAGTTCGTTCTGCTTTCACGAAATCCTCCGCAACCGTGATCTTGAAGTTGTCGCCGCAACCCGGGACCGCGGCAACCCTCATTCCTGCAGCAACCGCGACAGCGGCATCGTCCGCCGCGATTCCTGAAAACCCTTTGTATGCCTCGAGCAAGCCCTCGAATTCGAATGCTTGCGGAGTCTGCGCCCTGAAAATTCTCTCTCGTGAAACAGGGTATTCAGCCACGCCGTCGGATGCGGACCAAAGCGCATCGGCAACAGGTATGACCGGAACGGCGCCTTCGTATTTGTCGAGGGACTTGATCAGCCGCTCCACGACCGGCTTGGAGAGAAAGGGCCTGACCGCGTCATGAATCAGAACGTGAGTGAAACCCATTTTCTTGATCGAGATCAACCCGCTCTCGACGGACTCGGATCTCGTTCGACCTCCAGCGGCGACTTTGATCGGAGCACCGATCGTTCGCGCAACTGTAGAGTCGAAATAGTGGCGGTCCTCGGCGGAAATTACGGCGACGCACTGCGAAATCGCAGGATGGGAAAGAAGCGGGTCCATCGCGCGAGCCATGACAGGACGGCCGCGAACATTTCGAAATTGCTTTGGCATGCCAGATCCGGCACGCACGCCGCGGCCCCCGGCAACCACCACCGCTGCGATGTTCATTCTGGAATCGCCGCAAATTTGAAGTATCTAGGGAGCGTATACTCTCGGAGGCGCACATGGTGCAAATCAGTGTCTATCCGGTGCACTGCGCAGTTTTCATTCATGAATGTCCGCACAGTGATTCGAGGGCACCAGCCGGCGCTGGAACTCGGTCCCCTTCGACAGCGGCCGCAGTTCAGATTGATCTAACGGCGATTGATGAAATAGTTTGCAGCGCCGCAAGCCGGCTGGAGAATATCCATGCTTTGAAGATTGCAGGGATATCCATTCGCTGGGACCAGGGAAGCTGAAGAGATGAAGTCAATCGACCCTCCGCGAGAAACCGTTTGGACATCGTTGCCGATCGCGGCGATAACAGTGAGCGGGGAAGATCGCATCATTTCGGCGAACCCGGCAGCCGAATCCCTCTTGAACTACTCCGCAGGCGCGCTTGCAGGAGAACTGCTGGCGGAAAAACTTGACGTCGATCCATGCCTTGCGTCGAGCTTGTCCCGCGCGCGTCAAGGATTGGCGCCTGTAACTCTGCTGGACGTTGTTCTTCGGCTTGACCACAGGACGCCTATGGTGGCAAGCGTGCAGATCGCGCCTTTGTCGCCCTCGGAAAACCAGCTGCTGATTTGCCTTCAGTCTCGCGAGATAGAGGGCAGGCTGGGGCAGGGCATGCAACTCAGATCAGTGGCCAAGTCCGCCGCAGGAATGACGGAGCTGCTTTCGCACGAAATCAAGAACCCGTTGGCAGGCATATCGAGCGCGGCGCAGCTGCTAGCCATGAGCCTCGCGCGGCAGGACAGGGAACTCACGGACATCATTGCCGAGGAAATCCAACGAATTCTCGTTGTGATCCAACAATTCGAGCAATTCGGCAGCTTGAGCACGATGGACCTGCAGCCGCTGAATGTGCATGATACTCTCGAGAGGGTCAGCAGGTTCGCGTCGCTTAGACTTGGAGACGGAAAGATCATTGAAAAGGATTTCGATCCTTCCTTGCCGTTGATTTGCGCGGACGACGACAAATTGATGCGCGTTTTTTCGAACTTGCTGCAGAACGCGGCTGAAGCTGTTTCGGAGCGAGGCAGCACAATACGCATCCGAACCTACTACAATGCCAATTTGAGGACCACGCAGCCGAGCGGGGAGGGCAAGCCGCTCCCCGTTCAAGTGGAGATCATCGACGACGGACCCGGTTTGCCGCCGGGCCTGGCAGCCGATATTTTTGAACCCTTCGTTACCGGCAAGGTCAACGGGAAAGGCCTCGGATTGGCGCTTGTTTCCGCGATACTTTCAGAATCCGGAGGATGGATAACGGCTGAATCGGTTCCGGGACATACCGTTTTTCGCGTTTCGCTGCCTGTCGCGCCTTCGGCGGAAGGGAGTTTCTGATGGACGGCACTATACTGGTGGCGGATGACGACAAGGCGATCCGAAGAGTGCTTTCGCAAGCGCTGTCGCGGTCCGGGTGCAAAGTTCATGCCACTTCGTTGCTCACGACGCTCGCGCGCTGGGTCAAGGAAGGAAGGGGCGATCTAGTGATTTCCGACGTCGTCATGCCCGACGGGAACGGAATCGAAATGCTCAAGGAACTGCATGAAATCCGGCCTCGGCTGCCTGTGATCGTGATTTCTGCAAGAAACACTGTCATGACCGCGATACAGGCCGAGGGATCGGAGGCATTCGCATATTTTCCGAAACCGTTCAATTTGACGGATCTGCTCAGGCGAGTGAGCGAAGGTCTCAAACTGAAGGAGCAGGCGCCTGCAGTTTCCATTGAATCGCTTGAATCCGACGGCCTGCCATTGGTCGGGCGGAGCAGGGCGATGCAGTCGCTGTATCAGCTGCTTGCCAAAGTCATGAATTCCGACGATCCGGTCCAGATTTTCGGTGAAACCGGCACCGGCAAGTCTTTGATCGCAAAGCTAATGCATGATTGCAGCGACAGGCAGGAATTGCCATTCGCAAAAGTGGACAGCGATATACTCGCCGATGCCGCGAGTACTGCCGACTTCTTCGGCAACGCTTGCGGCGGAACAATTCTTATTGAGGAACTGCGGGATCTCGACGCGGTTGCGCAAGAGCGTCTCCTTCGCGCATTCGATGCGCTGCCTGAAGGAGACGCCAAAATTGTCAGCACCACGCAGGTCGACAAAAACGAACTAGTTGAAAAGGGCTTCTTGAGGAACGATCTGTTTTTTCGATTGAGCGGCGTGTCACTGGCCGTGCCGCCGCTGAGAGATCGGTTGGACGACTTGCCGCTGCTCGCCCGCCATTTTCTCGACCGGAAGGGCCCCAGCGGCAGCGCGCCAAGGTCGATTTCAGAATGCGCTCTGGAAACAATGAAGACATATGCTTGGCCGGGAAACGTCCGCCAACTAGAGAATGTGCTGCGTGGGCTGCTCGTCGCCGGCGCGAATGACGAAATCACGGATTCGGAAATCAGGGACGCGCTTTCGACGCAGCCGGCCGCGCCCGCGTTCGACAGTTCGGCATCCCAACCCATCTTCGGCGACCTTATTGAATTGAAGCTCCAGGCGCATTTCAATTCGTTGGGCGGAGCGATGCCGGCGCCGGGTCTCAGATCGCGGATTCTAAGCGAAGTCGAAGGTCCCTTGATCCGGGCCGCTCTGGAAGCATCGGACGGGAATCGCGCCAAATGCGCGGAAATCCTGGGCGTCAATCGCAACACGCTCAGGAAGAAAATGCAGGAACACGCGATACTCAGGAATTGGCGGAAAAACTTCCATAAGAATTCGGATTGAACCGATTCATGGAGGCTTTCGCATTGACGGCGATTTGGACCAATCTGGCTCAGGGATCCGCGACGGCGCCTTTCAGGTCGGCCGCGAGTCCCGACTCAGGGAGTCACGGCAGGATTAAATGACCAGACGATGGCTTAGGAGAATCAGGATTGCGACGGTCGCGATATTCGTCATCGCGGGGATAACGATGTCCTTCACGACTTACGCCGTTCTGGACGACTTCGAAGGCGGAGAGATCACGCCGCGCCTGATCCTGACGATTCTCGGGGACTTCCTGCTTATACTCGCGTTCTCGGCGTTCCTGTTTCAGGAATACGCCCGGCGCTCCGCAAAGGCGCAGGCCGAAGGAATTGCTTCGCCGCTCCAAGTCCGACTCAGCGGCGTTTTCGCGATGGGCGCACTTCTGCCCACCGTCATCGTCGCAAGCACCGGAACTCTGACTTTCGGAATTGGCCTTGGCGACTGGCTGGCGAATGAAGTTCGAATTGAATTGAATGAAGCGACGGAAGCGGTGGACTCGTATTACTCCGGCGAACTGGACAAAATGAAACGGGACCTCGCCGCATTGGCCCGAAGCATGAATGCCGAATACCTGAGCAATCCGGAAATCGATTCAGGGAACTTGCGCAAGATCCTTCAGGAAAAGCAGAATGAGCTGAAAGGGGAATTCGAACACGTCTTCGTAATCAAGAGCAACTGCTCGATCGCGGCCAGAGGCTTGAACAGTTACAAGTTCAACTACGAGCAGCCGCCTGCCGGCGTTATGGAGATCCTTGCGCCGGCAACCGAGTTCGAAGGAACCGAATGCCGGAATCGCATGCCGACAAGCGAGATCGTTTTCGCCGATGAGGAAGACGCATCCGTCGTCATTTATCGAAGCGACAACAATCTGGTCTTTATGGGCGCGGCAAAAATCATGAACGCGCATGATCGGTTCATCGCTGCATCGAAGCCCGGCAATACGGCGATGCTGAAACTTTATGACTCCATCGCCGCTAGAGAAGGCACGTCGGGCGACACGGTGCGAAAGCTGGGAAACAGGATATTTCGATATTCGGTCGGAGCTCTTGCGGGTTCGCTTCTTTTGATTTTTGCGATGGTTCGCTTCGGAATTTGGTATTCGGCCCGGATTTCCAAGCCCGTGACCGAGTTGACGGCCGCGGCGGAGAACGTCGGTCGGGGACAGCTCGACCAGAAGCTGGCGATTCCCGGAAACGACGAGATCGCAAGGCTTGGAACCATCTTCAACAAGATGATCAAGCAATTGAGCACTCAAAGGACCCGGCTGAATGAGCAGAATGAGCAGGCGCAGCAAAGGGAACGAACATTTCGGAGCGTTCTGTCCAGCGTGACCCCCGGCGTCATCGGTCTGGACGAGGACATGACCATCATGTTCATGAACCGGTCGGCGTCCCTGATTCTGGCCATAAAGGAAGATCGTTTCAACGCGGACAGCGACCGATACGAAAAGGTGAAATTGGGCGATGTCTTCCCGGAAATCGGAGATCTGGTCGGGAAATTCGAAAATGCGGACTCGGATGTCGTTCAGGAGAGAATTGTCATTGAACGTTACGGGAGCACGCAGCAGCTTTTGGTTCGCTGCGCGACCAGGAGAAATATTTCCGGTACGGTGGAAGGCTTCGTCGTCGCGGTCGACGATGTGACCGATCAGGTCAGCGCCGAGCGCAAGGCCGCTTGGAGCGAGGTCGCGCAGCGCATCGCGCATGAAGTGAAGAATCCGCTGACGCCGATTTCCGTATCGACCTACCACATCAGGGACTCAATCGCCCCGATTCTCGATGAGCCAGATCGAAATTACCTTGAGGCGAAAGTCGGCGTGATCAACAGCAATGTTGATCGACTCGCTCGGCTGACCGATGAATTCAGGCGATTCGCAAGCATGTCGGAACCGATATTCCGCACAGAAGATATATCCGAATTGATCGAGCAAGCCATCATTTCGGAAAAAGCGTACTCTCCGAGAACGAATTTTCAGGCGATTTTCGAAGAAAAACCAATATTTGTAGACATTGACAAGCACTATGTATTGCAAGTTGTGGAAAATTTGTTGAAGAATGCGCGTGAGGCAATAGCCGAAAAAAGAGAGGCGTTAGGGCAGAACGCATTCACAGGGCAAGTCAGGGTCGAAGTCTCGTGTAGCAGCAACGACGTGGTTGTCGACGTTATGGACAACGGAGTCGGCTTTCCCGAGAAGAGAGACAAACTCCTTCAACCGTTCTTTTCGACAAAGAGCGAAGGCGGACGGGAATGGCAGCGCGAAAGGGGACTCGGCCTTTCGAATGTGCTTCAAGTGATCGACGGGCATAGAGGCCAGCTTGAGCTTCTTGATGCTCCTGTTTTTGAAGGACACGATCACCAAGGCGCATTGGTCCGAATCGTTCTACCCAAGAAACGGATCGGAGCAGACAATGTTGAAAACTGACGACACGGGCAATTCGATTGGGCTGGGCGACGATATCCTTATTGTCGACGACAACAAGGATATCTTGGTGCTGCTTTCCGAACTGCTGGAAAAACGCGGTTACAGCACGCGAACCGCGTCGAACGGCGAAGAATGCTTCAAAGCGGTAAACGAGTATCTTCCAAGCCTCATCCTGCTCGACCTGTGGCTGGAAGACGCGGATCTGGACGGCCTTCGCATCATGAAGGAGCTGAAGGAAAACAATCCCGATATACCGATCATCATCATCACCGCTCACGGAAGCATTGAAATCGTGTCTCGCGCGATGCGGATGGGCGCGTACGACTTCGTGGAAAAGCCAATTCGACCCGACTTTCTCATCACCGTGATCGGCCGAACGATGGAGACCGTCAGGTTGCGGCGGGAAAACGCTGCGCTTCGCCTCCGCGGCGGCATCGCAGGCGAAATCATCGGGTCATCCCAAGTTGCCAACAAAATCAGGAATTCGCTGGATCGTGTGGCGCGGAGCAACGCGCGCGTGCTGATCAAAGGGCCGCCGGGCTGCGGAAAAGAATACGCCGCTCGATACATTCATGCCAAGTCGCCGCGGGCGCAGGAACCGTTCGTCGACGTGATTCCGGGCGCGATGGAGAAAGACGAACTCGAGCGAGCCCTGTTCGGATTTCGCAAAAACGGGTCCATCCGAACTCCGGGAATGTTCGAGCAAGCCCACCGAGGAACAATATTTTTCGACCAGGTCGAAGATCTGCCGATGGAGCTGCAGCCCAAGTTGTTGAAAACGCTGGTATGCCGGCAATTCAACAGGGTGGGCGACGAAAACATGGTTCGAGTGGATTTTCGCGTGATCTCCTCCACCTCGAAAGACATGGAGAAGGAGATTGCGGAGGGCCGGTTCCTCAAGGACTTGTACGATCGATTGAATGTGTACACCGTAGAGGTCCCGAGCCTCAACTCCCGCCGGTCCGACATACCGGAGCTCGCTCAATATTTCATGGACCAATTCCATCGGGGGCAGGGCTTGCCGGCCCGGACGCTTACGAAAGAGGCGATGGATTTTCTGGAAGGCGCGGAGTGGCCGAAAAACGTTCGGCAGTTGAAAAATCTCGTTGAGCGCGTCTTGCTCATGAACGAAAGCAATGGCCCCATCAAGGCGTCTGAATTCGAGGCTTCCTCTCAGCAGGTGTTCGATTTCGACTTCAAGTCCATTTCCGGCCATTTGGTCACTATGACCCTGCGTGACGCCAGGGAGCAATTCGAAAGAGAGTACCTTGTTACGCAAATCAATCGTTTCGACGGCAACATATCGCGCGCGGCGCATTTCATCGGAATGGAACGATCCGCCTTGCACCGCAAGCTCAGATCGCTTCAGGTCATTACGACGGCGAAGGCCGGGAATCGAAGAGCCGTTTACGAGAATGGCGACGAGAAATTCAAGCAGCCGTCGGAATGCGCATGAGCTGATCGAAGTTCTTATCCGGAGGAATTCCGATCCGTGAAGGTAATTGTGTGCGGAGCCGGTCAAGTCGGCGGACAAATCTGCAGATACCTGCAGAATTTCGAATTCGACCTTACGGCGATCGACCATGATGGCGGCATAGTTCGACGCCTCGCGGACACGCTCGATATAACCGGCATCACAGGGTCGGCAGCGGATCCGAGCGTGCTTGAGACTGCCGGCGCCGAAGACGCGGCGCTTGTGGTCGCCGCCACCTCTTCCGACGAGATAAACATTTCGTGCTGTCTGGTCGCTCGGTATCTGAACTCAAAAGCAAGAACCATCGCGCGCCTGAAGAACCAAGCGTATCATGAAGTGGTGACGCGCGAATCGGGCGGACCGGTCGACATCGCAATCAATCCGGAAGCCGAAGTCGCAAGCGTGATTCAGGACTTGCTTGAAGCGCCTTCAATCTTCGACCGAAGGAACGTCTTCGGCAGCAATGCGATGCTGATAGGCATCAAGCTGAGAACCGACTGCCCCGTATTGAACACGCCGCTCCGGCAGCTTTCGGAACTTTACCCCACGCTGAGGACTGTCGTAGTCGGTCTGCGCCGACACGGTACCTTTTCCATTCCGACGCCTTTGGACCAACTCTTCGCGAACGACGAAGTCTATCTTTTTCTGGCTAGCGGAGACTTGGACCGCACTTTGAAGATTTTCAACAAAGAATGCCAGCCGTGCGCACGCATCTTGATTGTGGGGGTTGGAAGCGTCGGATTGTACGTGGCGGAGCAGCTGGAAAGGAGTTCGCACCGAACCAACGTCAAAGTTATTGAATTCGAAAGAAGCCGCGCCGAATGGGTCGCAGGAAAGCTTCGGAAGACAGTTGTTCTGCATGGGGACGGGCTGGACATCGATCTACTTGACGAAGCAGGCATCCGAGGGGCGGACGCAATCATTTCAGTAACCGATGACGAGAAGACCAATCTTCTCGTGTCGGCTCGGGCCAAAAAGGCGAATTCCGGCATCTTCGCACTTAGCTTGGTTGACCAGCCTTCGCTCATGGCGCTCATGGAACCTCTGAGGATCGATTCCGTCGTCAATCCAAGAGCATTGACCGTCACATCAATCCTGCCCCATGTGCGAGGCCTAAAGTACATCCAAGGACTGCGGGCAGGCTTTATTTATTCTGTCGGAGACGGAGAGGCGGAAATTGTTGAAGCAAAGATCATCGGGCCGTCGCCGGTAACCGGAAAGCGAATCAGAAACGCAGGACTGCCGGAAGGATCCTTGGTCGGCGCGTTGGAAAAGAACGGCGAACCGGTCAAGGTTACACCCGATACGAAAATCGAAATCGGAGACAGGATTGCAATCTTCGCGCACATCGGCGCCGTCAGGCACTTAATGGAACTGCTAAGTTCCGATGCGCGTTAGGTTTGACCATGAACCCCTTGTAATTACGGTTTTTTTCTCCGGAATTGCAATGCTCGTCCATGCTGTCGCGGGACTGCTCGCCGATGAATCGGATATAGCGCGTGCTTTTCTGGTAAGCGGTTTGAGCCTGGTGGTTTTGGCAATCTTTGCCGGGATCGCTCTTGCAAACAGGAGACCGTCATCAACTGTACAGTCGAAATTGCTTCGGTTGCTGGCGACAATCGTATGCTTGCCGGTGCCTCTGTCCGCGCCTCTGATCATGTGCATGCCATCGGTTTCGATGCTTGATATCTATTTTGAGATGGTCTCATGCCTGACCACGACCGGCGCGACAGTACTCCCGGAAGGGGAACGTCTCCCCGACGTAATCCATCTTTGGCGCGGAGCTGTCGCATGGATCGGCGGTTTCATCGTGCTTTCGACTGCAATTGCGCTCATCATGCCCGCAAAAACAGCCGGACTTGCGGAATCAGCAAGAGCATCTTCGAGCCGAAACGCCGCATATTCGACAGTCCGGGGCCGGACGGCGAGAACGTCTCGTCTGCTTCTTGCGTACTCAGGAGCTACGTTGCTGCTCTTGGTCGGCTTGATCGCGCTGGGAGAAAATCCCTTGGATTCATTGATTCATGCCATGTCGACCATATCCACGAGCGGCGTATCGGCGGACGGGCAATTGGCGATGCCGGGAAGCACGGCCGGAGCCGAAATTCTCATCACGCTGTTCTTGATCCTGGCAGTTACCGGAGTGTTTTTCGCGACAGCTAGACCTTCCTCGCTTGCAAGGATGACAGTCAAGAGCTCCGAATTTTGGCTCGCGCTGGTGATCGTCGGATTGGCATGCCTTTTTGCACTGATCCACCAAGCCGTAATTTTGTTGGATGGCGTTTACGGCTTTCAGGTCGCGGCAACGTTTTTCGATGCATTGCTTGGAACCGTTTTCACCGTATTTTCGTTCATGACGACGACCGGATTCCAAAGCGCTTTCTGGATCGAGCCAACGGGAGGCCCGCGCGAAAACTACGTGGGCATAGGCTTGACCTTTCTGGCATTGATCGGAGGAGGCGTGATTTCAACCGCAGGCGGCACCAAGCTAATTCGCATTCTGGCGCTCACCGAACTCGGCATGACGGAAGTCAAAAAGATGGTGCATCCTTCGTCGGCCGGGCCGACAAGCGGATTCAGCGGCCTGCGAAAAGAGGAATTGATTGCGTGCGGCGCACTGTTCATGTTGTTCGTCTTGTCAACGGTATTCGTGATGGTTTCGCTTGCAATTGCAGGCAAGGAGTTCGAACCCTCTTTGGTCGTTGCTGTTTCGATGGTTTCGTCAACCGGCCCGCTTGCAGAAACCGTTCTAGGCAATGAATTTTCATTCGGAGAGTTCGGAAGCGGAATAAAACTGGCATTGGCGGGCGCAATGATGATCGGGAGGCTGGAGCTGGTCGCATTGATCGCGATTTTGTCGTCGGCACTTCGTCGAACATGATTGATTCTATTGAATTATCTTCAAGAGGCCGACCTTTCCGAATTCATCCGTTTCGTGCCGACTCTGCCAATGCGTCCGGTTTCAATGATTCTCGGTGGTCGTTCATGAGACATTCGGACGCTTGCAAGTCTGCGGCGCAAAAGCCCGTGAACCCCGAAGTGGCTCTTGGAGACCCATGCTCCAAATGCGGCAACGTGCATATGCACCTCTTTGATGACAACGAAATCCGCCATGTGATGCAAATTTGCCCGATGCGCTCGCTCGAAAGCAGAGCGGTCACAATCATCTTGAGAAAGTCGCGAAGCACCGCATCGTTTGGCCGGAGATCTTCAACCTTTTGAAAATTTGATGATTTTTCTTCAGCGCCTTCACTTTCTTCTACCCGATGCGGCTGTCGCCGCAGCGTTCGGAAAACGCTTGGAAGCAAAGAAAGCTGGTGCTCAATCGCCCTGGGCGAAGTCATCGCTTTGCTAGACAAGCCCAAAAAAAACTATATGTTCGCGCGCCAGATTGTGAAGAAATCGGGAAGCTTGGAAGGTCTCCGCATGGCATCCGACAAACAGAACCTTCAGGACGTTTTTCTTAATGCCGTAAGGAAATCCAAAGGCAATGTGACCATTTTTCTGGTCAACGGCGTTAAGTTGTCAGGCGTCGTGACATGGTTCGACAATTATTGCGTTCTGCTTCGCAAGGACAGTGTGTCGCAACTGATTTACAAGCATGCAATCTCGACGATTTTGCCTTCGCAGCCCGTAACGCTGTTTACAGAAAATCAAGACGACGAATAGCAGGAACGGGCATCGCTTGATTTCAATCGGGCGACCGCTGCGAGCGCATCTGTCGCAATTCTGCTTCGTCAGGGACTTTCAAATTCCATCGGCATCCGATGATGCCGCGCATTCCCGGTTATTCGGATTGAAGAGGGACGAGATGCGTGATTCCGACAGGTTCAGAGCGCGCTAGAGCGGGGTCGAGGGACATCGCGAGATATTCGCCTTTCCTCCATAAGGTCGAGAGGTCGTCATAATGCGGCGACAGAAAATGTCCGCTTTGCCCCGTCGAGATTATGAACAAGGAAGAGTCCCCATCGGACAAATCGTATACTCCTCTGTATCCGGGTCCGTGTCTGCTCGCATGGGGATTGTTTTCGCCTCCCGATGCCACGTTTCGATTGAGCGTGTTGTCGCCTCCTGACATCGGTTGGTAGATGTTGACGAACCAAGAAAAGAGTTTGCTGGCTCCGAGCACCGGATGCCTATGCTCCACTTGATGGGCATCTCCCCAGCGCCACTCGCCAATAGTCGGTCCGTATTTGGAACTGAGTTTTGAAAGTGCGTTGTCCAGCGAATCTTCCGCGATTTCGCTGCAACTTTCTGTCGCCTGCGACTGCCGATAGTCGCACCACGCAGACGCTCCGTCCAAGTCCCGATAGACCCGCTCTATGAAAACCGGATCCGGACTCTCCATGTCTTCAAATATCTCTTCCAAATCGTCCTTGAGCAGCGATGAATAGAGCTCCCTCATCCATTCGGCGTAAATCAGCGGTTCCGGAGAAAGCTCGTCCATTTTTCCGTCCCACTTGCTGAGACGGGAGACAGCTTCGAATCTAAGCCTCTCCATATCGTTTCCCGGAACACGGTCGGCGGTATGCCAAAGGTCCCGAGCGACCAGCGCAACCAGCGTCGTCGCAGTAACGGACTTGATGTCCAACTGAGTTTCCCTAAAGCTGTCGATAGTGTGCGCTCTTCTGTCTTTGAACAACTCTTTCAGGCGCTGAATGCGCTGCGTATCTCCCCAACGGTAGGAAATATGCTCAGGGAATTGGCGGTCGACCGATTTGTTGTTCGTGTTTCCCAGAAGGCCTGTTTCGGGATTGTGAATTGCGGGATTGGACTCGTATGGAAATTCGCCAATCCAGCGATTGATTCTTTTCCAACCTGCAGACGGCGACCGGCCCAGCGTCTCATGAAAGGGGTGGCGCATCGGCACGGCCCCGATAAGCTGCATCGCGATTTCATCCTCATCTGCGACGAACATATTCATCGGGGGCGACCTGTAGCCGTCGGCGGCCTCCAAAGCTTCGCTGACCGACGCGGCTTGCATCAGGCGATATGCGGCGGTCATGGACAAGTTTTCCGGATGGAGCATAGACCAGGCAAGAGCGGCGACGTGTCCTTCCGGCACAACTTCCGACAAGGCATAGCTTTCCTCTGGAAGAACCGGACCGTTTTCAGTCCATCTGACTTCGACAGAAATTGGATCCTTGCCTTTGATCTTGATTGACTCGGTAAAGATCTGGAACCTTTCTTTGCCGTTTGGAGCCACGTAGAAATCCCTGTCGTCAGGATCAATTTTTTCGAAATAAAGGTCTTGATTGTCCACGAATGCGTACGTCAAACCCCAAGCAAGATTTTGGGACCGACCGACCGGAAATACCGGGGATCCCGGGATCGTGCCTCCGATCACGTCGCCGCCGGACAAACTGAGCCTTGCAAGCATCCAGATCGAAGGTGCGGAAAACGGAAGATGCGGGTCATTTGCGAGCATTGATTTTTTGTTGATTGCTTTGCTTGGCGCAACGGCCCAAGCATTGGATGCGCCGCCCGGTCCGCTGCTCCCCGGCGAAACGGGCGTTATCGGAGATGAGTTTTCGCGCGTTTCATTCGGATTGGGAGTCCAGTCGGAATGAAGCTGATATGCGAATGGCTTGTCTAGACTTCCAGACGCATCCGGAAAAATTTCCGCAAGGTCATCGGGAGAAAGCTTGTTTGCTATTCGTTCTCTCAGAACTTCATCTTCCAAGTGTTCCGACAATAGCCACGCTTGCAGATTCAATATGGAAATGCTGTCGGCGGCCTGCCATCGCTCGATGCCGTTCCGAAACAAAAGAAACTCGGGCGCTCCTCGGCCGAGAGCATCCCGGTTGACGATTTCAATCCAAGCATTGACGCCTTCCGCATACGCTCCCAGCGCGTTTCTCGTCTCACGGCCCTGTGCTGATACCGATAGCGCGGCAAACCTGTACAGTCTGAGCGACCGCATCAGCTTGTCGTGCTCAAGTGTTTGCTCTCCAAAGATTTCCGACAGGCGACCTTGCGCGGTTCGCCGCAATATTTCCATTTGCCACAGCCGGTCCTGCGCGTGGACGAAGCCCAAGCCGAAAAACGCGTCTTCGTCATTTTCTGCGAAGATGTGAGGAACATTGTTCCGATCCCGAATGATTTCGACGGGCTGCCCAATTTTGGCGACTTCGTGGGTCGCATCGTATTCGGGCAGCGACCGCATGATCAAATGCAACACCAGCACAGCGGCCGCGCATGCGAATATCAGCAAGCCGACAACCGCGCCTGCCGCCCATCGGAACATTGTCAGCATTTACCACCTTCCAGACGTTGAAATTCCTGTATTCGATACAATAGGTGTCGGTCGAGAAGAATAGCAGGCGGAGCAAGCGCATGTCTCGAGTGACGTTCCTGGGTCTCGGCGTGATGGGATTTCCTATGGCTGGCCATCTGTCGGCGGCTGGCCACACCGTTGCAGTTTACAACCGAACGTCGTCCAAAGCCGACGACTGGCTGGCCAAACACGCGGGAGAGAAAGCGGATACTCCGGCGAAAGCTGCAAAAGGGGCGGAGTTCGTGATGGCCTGCGTCGGAAATGATGATGACCTTCGCGAGATTTGCACGGGACAGAACGGAGCTTTCGAGGGAATGTCTTCAGGGTCATTATTTGTTGATCACACGACAGTTTCCGCTTCTGTCACGCGCGACCTCGCCGCTCAGGCCGCAAGCCGCGGCATAGGGTATGTTGATGCGCCGGTTTCCGGAGGGCAGGCGGGAGCAGAAAATGGAGCTCTTTCGGTAATGTGCGGCGGCAGCGAAGCGGACTACCTTCGGGCCGAGCCGGTGATCGACGCTTATGCCAAGGCATGCAAGCGAATTGGCGGCTGCGGGGCAGGGCAACTGGCGAAAATGGTCAATCAGATATGCATAGCCGGATTGCTGCAAGGTTTGGCCGAAGCACTTCATTTTGCGGAAAAGAATGATCTTGACGGCGAGGCGGTGATCGATGTGATCCAGCACGGCGCGGCCGGGTCTTGGCAAATGTCGAATCGCTACGAAACCATGTTGAAGGGCGAGTTCGATTTCGGATTCGCAGTCGATTGGATGCGCAAGGACCTCGGAATCTGTCTGAGAACCGCCGACGAGTCCGGCGCCAGCCTTCCGGCGACGGCATTGATCGACCAATTCTACAAGGAAGTCCAGAAAATTGGCGGCGCTCGCTGGGATACATCCAGTCTTATTCAGCGCCTCAGGTGCCTGGATCAAACTTGCGCAAGTCGCTGAAGTCAGGGCTCTATTTCGCTATAGGCAGTACCCTCCAGCGAAAGGCCGATATGGATCCCGGACTGTCCGAACACGACGCCGACAACCTCCACTAGATTGTCAAGTGAGCTGATCGACTGATGGTCGCCTTCCGTGACCACGACTGCTTCCGAATCCGCGCCAAGCTTCCATCCCCCCTTGTTGCGGAAATTGTCCAGTACGCCTTCGTTCATGAAGAACAGCGCATGCGAGTACTGTTTGACGCCAAACTGCAGGCCGAAATTCACTTGAACCGCAGAATAGAATCCGGCAGTTTCGCCGTTGATTCGGAGCGCGCCCTCTCCGTATGATCCGCCCAACGCGAAGCCGCCTTTGGTGATGACCGGAATCATCAGCATCCCGACGGACCGTTCCATCAAATCCTCAGTTTCCGGAACGTTGACAAGCATGTAGCCGATTGCTGAATCGACCTGCCTGTCGATCGTTGCGAATCGATTTTCATTGTTCTGCGCATGCAACGTTGTGGCTGCAAGCACCATGCAAACCGCGCCCATGACTGCTCGACGTGCGCACCTCAGCATTTGGAAATCTCCTGTCTGATTTTATCTGCTCGTTGCACTCATTATGCCGAAATCCGACGAAATTGCTACTGCCAAGCACGGCACAATTCATTCAAAATGGCACTCTGAGAAGAGTGGCGCCGTTGCGAATTAGTTTCACAACATCTGCTAACTCCTTGTCAAATCGGTGAATCAGCCAAGCTTATGAATGCATCGGCGGCGGCGCTGCCCTCGCGGAACGAACCCAAGAGCATTCTGCTTTCGGTTCGCTGTGCCTTTGCTTGCTTTGAGTTAGCTCGACAGTGCCTGAATCAGCTGTGCGGCCGCGGGTGCGAAATAGGTGAGAATTCCATCGCATCCGGCCCTCTTGAAGGCGAGCAGGCTCTCCAAAATCGCCTGATCCTTGTCGATCCAGCCACGCTCCGCAGCCGCCGCGACCATCGCGTATTCGCCTGAAACTTGATAGGCATAAGTGGGCACGGCGAACCGCTCCTTCACCCTCCTGCAAATGTCCAGATAAGGCAGGCCGGGCTTTACCATCACCATGTCGGCGCCTTCTTCCAAGTCGCGCTGGACCATTCGGAGCGCTTCGTCCGAGTTGCCTGGATCCATCTGGTATGTCTTCTTGTCGCCGATCAAAGCGCCGGACGAGCCGACTGCCTCCCGGAAAGGGCCGTAAAAACATGAAGCATATTTCGCAGAATAGGAAAGTATAGCCAAGTCTTTGAAATTATTTGCTTCCAAGGCGTTTCTTATCGCAGCTATCCGGCCGTCCATCATGTCCGAAGGTCCAAGAATGTCGGCCCCGGCGCGCGCATGCTCCAGCGCTTGCAGCACTAAGCAATCAAGCGTTTCGTCGTTGAGAACTTCGCCGCCTCGCACGATTCCGTCGTGACCCAGCGAATTGTAAGGATCCAATGCCACATCCAGCATTACAGGAATGCTCGGAACTGCATCCTTCACAAGGCGCACGGTCCTGTTCGCGAGATTTTCCGGGTTCCATGCTTCTTCGCAGCTCTCGGATTTGACCGAAGAGTCCGTGTACGGAAAGATTGCTATCGCAGCTATGCCGAGATCAAACGCCATTTTCGCGAGTTCAACAGCGATGTCGGACGACACCCGCTCCACGCCGGGCAAAGAAGTCACAGGCTCCTTGATGCCGCGGCCATCGCGCACGAAAATCGGCCATACGAGATCTGATGGCGAAAGGTCGACTTCGCGAACCAGCCTCCGAATTCCGGGCGAGCGCCTAAGCCGACGTGCACGATATGTCGGGTAGCGTGACATTGCAGGTTTCATCCGAGAAAGTTCTCTCAAGAGCGGGGTCAGATGGGCGGCGACGCCGTCAGTGCCGGTTCAAGAGCCTTGGCATTATACATAGCTGGCCAAGCCGTCCAGATCATATGCAGCGCGATGCGACAATCCACCATGCAAGCGCCGGCATCGCGGACCGCGCCGACAGCAGTTCGCCGGGTAAATCGGTTGAGTCAAGACAATTGGGTTCCGGCGGAATTGTTTTAGCTATTGCGGAAGGACTGCGAATCTTCAAGCATGACACTGCTGAAGATCGCAAAGCCAATACTTCCCGAACTCGGTCGGCTGAAACCAAGTTCACAGTCGCGCGCATTCAGCATCGCAGAGACGTGGAGCCGCGTCTCGAAATTTGTTCGGAATCGGGCGCCTGAGGTCGTTGCTCGGACATTTTCGGGCAGACTTGATTGCAGATGATCGGCAATGTCGTGACGGGTAGGCGGCCCGCGTCAACTTCTCGACAAAAGACGAATTGCCAATTAAATGCCTCCCAAACTTCGCGAGCAGTTTGCACTTCGAATCCCGACTAAATTCGCTGCATCACGCTGACAAATTGAATTAAATTCCGCACGCCGGATCTCTTGCGAACGGCGATGCGCCCCATTGGACGAGCTTGGAATTGAACGAAAATCACACCAAAATCTGTGGAGCTCCCGAAGGCTACGACGCCAAGCTGCTCTTGCAGGAGCTTGATCGGGCAAGCGGAACGGTTCTATTCATCGCCAGAGAAATAAAGCGTGCCGAAGCGATGCGGCGCGCGCTGGGTTTCTACAGGCCGGAAACGCCTGTGCAGGTAATTCCTGCATGGGATTGTCCGCCATACAGCCGCATTTCGCCAAATACGGATATCGTCGCCAAGAGGCTCGGCGGGCTTTCGGCCATCCTCCGGCTCGAAAAATGTGATCCGCTTGTGTGCCTGACGACGCTGAACGCAGCAATGCAGTTGCTGCCTTCAAAGGATTGGTTGAGCAAAACCATATTCAGGGTATCGGAAGGGCAACGGATCAGCGAAGACAATCTAAAGAATTACTTCTTGCACATGGGTTTTGTCCGAGCGCCGATGGCCGTGTCGCGCGGCGAATTCGCGATAAGGGGCGGCATAATCGATGTGTTTCCTCCCGGAATGCCACAACCCGTCCGAATGGACTTTTTTGGAGATGTCATCGACGGCCTGCGGACATACGACCCGGTATCCCAACGCACTACAGGAAAGCTGAAAAATGCCGAATTTTCAGCGGTTTCAGAAGTAGTTCTCAATCCCGACGCGATAAGCAGATTCAGAAGCATGTATCGCACGGAATTCGGAAACCCCGGGCCCGGCGATCATCTGTACGACTCAGTGACGGAAGGTCGGGGCTTCGCCGGAATGGAGCATTGGCTTCCGTTCTTTCACGCAAGGCTCGAAACGCTGTTCGGTTACTTGCCGGATGCGGCAATCTTCGTGGACGACGGGGTGCGGGAGCAATGGGAAAAACGTTGGGAGGCGGTGGCGGGGCTGCACGAATCCCGCGTGGAATTCGGTCGGGTTAAACCGAAAGGAGGGGATTACGGTCGAGCTGTCCGACCCGAGCTTGTCTATTTGCCACCAGATCAAGGCCTCGAGATCCTGAAAGATAGAACGGTAAAGTGGCTGTATCCCCAAAAGCTTCCGATAGGCCTCGGAGTGCTTGATGCCGGCGGGCGGCCAGGAAAATTGTTTTCGGTCGAAAGGCGGCAGGAAAGCCTTTCATTGCTGGAAGCTCTCGCAACTTACGTTCAGACTCAAAGAAAATCGACTCAAGTCGTCATCGCGTGCTGGACCGAAGGGTCACGGGAGCGGCTTAAGCAAATGCTGGTCGACCACGGGGTCGAACGCATCAGCTTCATCGAAAATGCCGGGGGCGTTACTGGAAAACCAGGCGATGTCAGTCTAGCGGTTTGGCAATTGAATCAAGGCTTTGTTGCGCCTGGCTACTGCATTGTTTCAGAGCAGGACATATTCGGCGAGCGCATCGGAAGCCCAACTGCGACGAAAAAAAGGGCATCCGATTTCCTGCAAGAGGTCAGCAGCCTCGCACAGGGCGAATTGGTGGTCCATTCCGACCATGGCGTCGGGCGTTACGTCGGCCTTCAGACCATCACCGTATCCGGAGCGCCTCATGACTGCCTCGCGCTTGAATACGCAGGGGGAGACAAACTGTATGTACCCGTTGAAAACATCGAGATGCTGTCGCGCTATGGTTCCGGGGACATTGCATTGGATCGCTTGGGCGCAGCGGCGTGGCAGGAGCGCAAGTCCAGACTAAAAAAGAATATTTTCGAAATTGCCGACCAGCTCTTGAGAGTCGCCGCTCAGCGCGAGGTCAGGTCGGGACCCAAGATAGTCCAGGACGATCAGGCGTGGGAGAACTTCCTTGCACGCTTCCTTTACAATGAAACGGACGACCAAAACACGGCAGCGGCCGATGTGATGGAGGATTTGAGTTCCGGCACGCCGATGGATCGGCTGATCTGCGGCGACGTCGGATTCGGGAAAACCGAAATCGCGATGCGCGCCGCGTTTCTCGCCGCAATGTCCGGTTTTCAGACCGCGTTGGTCGCGCCGACGACTCTATTGGTGAGCCAGCATTTTGAAACCTTCGAATCCCGGTTCCACGGCTTTCCTGTTGTTGTCAGACAACTCTCCCGCATCGTTGGGGCGAAGGAAGCCGCGATTACAAAATCTGGAATATCCGATGGCGCTGTCGACATTGCGATCGGAACACATGCGCTGCTGTCAAAAACCATTGATTTCAAGAAGCTGGGTCTGCTGATCATCGACGAGGAGCACAATTTCGGGGTTGCCCAGAAGGAGCGGCTCAAGCAACTCCGAACAGATGTGCATGTGCTGACGCTCTCCGCCACGCCGATCCCGCGGTCGATGCAATTGGCCCTCTCAAGCGTCAGGGATTTGTCAATAATTGCGACGCCGCCCGCCGACAGGCTTTCTGTTCGGACCTACGTGACTGAATTCGATCCTGTAACACTCCGAGAAGCGCTTTTGCGGGAGCATTACAGGCGAGGACAAAGCTTTTTCGTGGTTCCTCGGATCAGAGACATGGCCGAGATCGAGGAATTCCTTTCCGACCTCGTTCCGGAAATCAAGTATATTTCGGCTCATGGGCAACTGCCGCCGAAAGATCTTGAATCGAGGACAACCGCATTTTTCAACGGCGAATTCGATGTTCTGCTCTCGACGACAATCATCGCCTCCGGATTGGACGTGCCGACTGCGAACACGATAGTCATTCATCGGTCCGACAGATTCGGATTGGCTCAACTTCATCAGATTCGGGGACGAGTAGGGCGATCGGGGCTTCGCGCCTACGCGTTCATCACCTACAAGCGCAACGCAAAGCTAACAGAAGGAGCAAAGCGGCGTTTGCGGATTTTCGAAAGCCTGGACTCTTTGGGAGCAGGATTCTCGTTGGCCGCGTACGATCTGGATATCAGGGGAGCCGGCAATCTCCTCGGCAAAGACCAGTCAGGGCACATCCGCGAGGTCGGCGTCGAACTCTACCAAAGCATGCTGAAGGAAGCGATTGCCAAGCTGAATTCAGGACAGATCGACGCGCAGGGCACGAGCAATGAAGATTGGACGCCCGAGTTGAATCTCGGATTGGCGGTAGGACTGCCTGAATCCTACGTGTCGGATCCTGACGTCAGGCTGGGCCTTTACCGTCGAATGGGATCAATTGCTTCAATAAGGGAACTTGAGGGAATAGGCGCGGAACTCGTCGACAGGTTCGGCCCCTTGCCGCCCGAAACATCGACCTTGATCAAGCTTCTTCATGTCAAAGCTTTTTGCCGGAAGGCGGGAATCTCGCGAATCGACGCTGGATCGAAGGGAGCGACGGTCTCATTTCAAGAAAACAGCTACCCGGACCCGCGGCGGCTGGTTCACTATATCGAATCGCAGGCGGGCAGGGCAAAACTTAAAGGCAATCGTCTCGTTCTCCGCAGAAACTGGCTCAACGCCGACTCTAAACTGAACGGCATCACCACAATTTCGAGAGACTTGGCCAAAATCGCGGCGCCGAAATAATTGAAGCGGCGGATCTCCAAGTCAGAGCGCGGTCCATCCGCCGTCGACCGAAACGCAAGTTCCGGTAATCTGGCTGGCGCTTTCTGAACACAGAAACAGGGCGGTCCCCGCAATCTGCTCGACCGTGACGAATTCCCTCGACGGCTGGCGCGCGAGCATGATTTCCCGAACAACCGTGTCGCGGTCCATGTTGTGCGCAGCCATTTGGCTTGGGATTTGAGCTTCGACGAGCGGGGTTCGAACATAACCCGGACAGATGGCATTGCACGTGATGGGTTCCTCCGCCGTTTCAAGGGCCACCGTTTTCGTGAGTCCGATCAGGCCGTGCTTCGCTGAAATGTATGCTGACTTGTAGGGCGAGGCCGTCATGCCGTGGGCGGAAGAGATGTTGATTATTCTACCCCATCGGCTTTCTCGCATTCCCGTCAGCGCTGCGGCGGTCGTATTGAATGCGGACGACAGATTTATTGAGATGATTCGTTCCCAAGCCTCGATAGGAAATCGCTCGACAGGGTCCAGGTGCTGGATGCCGGCATTGTTGACCAGAATGTCTACAGGAGAGGATTGCTCGATCAATTGTCTGCACTGTACCGGATCTTCCATATCGGCGCAGACGAATTGCGCATTTCGCCCGAATCGCCTGCAGAGACTTTCGGCAAGGGCGAAATTGGCAGGCAGATTCTCAAAAGAATTCAAAACGACATCTGCGCCGTTCCTGGCGAATTCTTCCGCGATCGCCAAGCCAATTCCGGAGGTGGAGCCGGTTACGACGGCCTTCTTCCCATCAAGCTGCACTTGGCAAATTCCTCCTGAGCATTTCCAATCGACGATTCCCTGCGTGTATTTCATGAATCCGCGAAGCGCTTCGGAGAATTTTCCCGTCAGGACCGATTCTCATTGATCTGGCAGCCTCAAATCGAAACCAACAAGGAACGTTCTTCGAACTCCCGGCAATTTAGCGGATGGCTAGTTTTCACTAGCAACCGATAGCCGGGCCGATTTAGCGAACTTTCACCGTGTCTAGCAAGCATTGAATTGCTGCACATGCAAAGAAGCATCGATGATTGGATGGCGGCTGGGAAGCTGCGGATACGGAAATGCCGCAACGCGGCATTTCCGTATCCGCAGCATTTCCGATGTCGCAGGATGCAATGTAACTTATTGATATTATGAAATATTCTTATCTTTGCGCAGTACATTGCTTCAAATGTTTGACCGCGACAAGGAAATCGGTAGAAATAAAAAAAGCCCGCTTGGAAGCGGGCTTTGAGTATTGAGGCAGGTTTCATACAGGCAAGAAACCTATCGAGCAGTAACAACTCTATTAGTCTCGTTTATCTTAGTTTCCAAGACCTAATTGTTCGGGTAATCAATCTGTGTCTCAATGTCAGAAGAGGTGTTGCCGATATGTCACGAGCATTGTCAGGAGCATGCGCCGCTATTCTTGGCGCATCGTCGATCATTTTTTCGCCGCTCGCGGCAACCGGAGAGCCGATGCATGGAATCGCGATGTACGGAGACCCGGTCCTCCCTGACGGATTCGAAGCGCTTGCTTATGCGAATCCGGATGCGCCGAAAGGTGGTCGAATTGCTTACGGAGTCGGAGGAACGTTTGATTCCTTAAATCCCTACATTCTCAAGGGAAGGTCGCCCGCTGCGATCAGAACCCACGTCTATGAAACGCTCATGGGCCGAAACTGGGATGAACCGTTTTCACTCTACGGGCTGCTAGCTGAAACCATCGAAACGGACGAGGGGCGCAACTGGGTCGAATTCACGCTTCGAGAAGAGGCGCGTTTTTCCGACGGCTCTCCAGTCACCGTCGACGACGTGATGTGGTCGTTCGAAACTTTGGGCACCGAGGGCAACCCGCGTTATTGGACCGCTTGGAAAAAAATCGACTCGATGGAGCAAACAGGACCGAGGTCGTTGAAGTTCACCTTCAATACCGTCGACCGGGAATTGCCCCTGATCCTGGGGCTGAGGCCGATATTGCAGAAGGCGCAGTGGGACGGCAGGGATTTTGCCGAAAGCTCGCTCGACATTCCCATCGGTTCGGGTCCCTACGTTTTGGACAGCTTTGAGACCGGAAGATCCGTAACTTTCAAACGCAGCCCCGAGTATTGGGGACGCAACCTGGGCTTCAACAAGGGCCGAAACAACTTCGACGAGATTTCATACGAGTATTTCGGCGACAGCGTCGCCGTGTTTGAAGCATTCAAGGCCGGAGAATTCGATACTTACACTGAGTGGGACGCGCTGAAATGGACAACGAATTACGATTTCCCGGCGGTTAGGAGCGGCGAAATCGTAAAGTCCGAGGTTCCTCATCGGCGCCCATCGGGAATTGGCGGCTTCGTTTTCAACACGCGCAAGAGCGTATTCAACGATTGGCGAGTTCGCGATGCCCTGATTCATGCATTCAACTTCGAGTTCATCAACAACACTCTCAACGGCGGCACCGAGGCAAGAATTGCATCCTACTTTTCGAATTCAGTGCTGGGAATGGATCATGCGCCTGCAGCCGGCAAGGTCAGGTCGCTATTGGTCCAGTTTCAGGACCATTTGATACCGGGCGCACTTGAAGGATATTCGCTTCCTGAATCCGACGGAACCGAGCGCAACCGGGCCAATATTCGCAAGGCTATCGCGATACTGGAAGAAGCAGGCTGGACCGCGGATTCGGAAGGCGTTCTCAGGAATGAAGCCGGAAAGCCTTTCGAGTTCGAGATACTTCTTGTCCAAGGGTCGGACATAATTCGTTCGGTTGCGAACATCTTTACTGAATCGCTCAAGCGCCTCGGTATCGAAACGCGCGTGATCTCGATCGACAGCGCCCAGTATCGAGAACGGGTGATCAGCTACGACTACGACATGATCTGGTATCGTTGGGGACTTTCGCTCAGCCCTGGCAACGAGCAGAAACTCTATTGGGGAAGCGACGGCGTCACGGCCGAAGGAACGCGCAACTACATGGGCGTGAACAGTCCGGCGGTCGACGGCTTGATTGTTGCCATACTTGAAGGCCGGACACAGGACGATTTCCGCTCAGCCGTCAAGGCGCTGGACAGGGCGCTCACATCAGGCCGGTATGTCATTCCGGTCTGGTATTCGGACTATGCAAGAATTGCGCACAAGAAAGAGCTCAAGTTCCCTGAATACCTGCCGATCTACGGCCATTGGATCGGATGGCAGCCGGATGTCTGGTGGCATGAAGAATAGCGGCAAAGGCTATGCACTGCTCCTCGCGGGCGATCACAGGCAATGGTCGCCAAATGCCAAGGCGGGCCTTGGCCATGAACGCCCGCGCGCAGCCGGCAATGGGAATTCGGCGCCAAACAAAATGGTGCACAGCTGAAGGAAAACTCTAAATTGCCCTCTGGCGATTTGATTGTCAGCCAGATTCGGAACCGGAATCCTTCGACGCCCTGCGCCTGGTGATCGCGCGCCTTCTTTTGTCGTCTTCCTTTGACGGGTAGACCAGACCCGCCGAAATCACGAATTTCGCCGCATCTTCAACCGACATTCGGAGAAAAATAACGTCTGACTCTGGAACAACCAGCAGGAAGCCGGAGGTAGGATTCGGGGTCGTCGGCAGAAAAACGCTGATAAGCCTGCCTTCGACAGGCGGTTTCTCTTGGATTTCGTCCTTGGCCACGGAAGAATAGAAGGCAACTGCCCAGATGCCCTTCCTCGGGTATTCAATCAGGCACGCCTTGTCGAATGAAGTCTCGGTATTGTTCAGGACGGTTTCTGCGATTTGCTTAAGGGCATTGTAAACCGTCCGCACCACAGGCAACCGATATACGATGTACTCGCCCCATCTCAGAAAGAAGCGGCCGAACAGCCCTTTCGCGAAATATCCTATGATTACCGTGAAAATCAGAAAGATGACGACCCCGACGCCTCGAACGTCCACGCCGAAGATCTCGATGTGAGTGAGCCAATCCCACTCGTACTTGTCCGGAATCCAGAAAAGCACCCAGGAATCGATGATGCCGATTCCCTCCCAAACAATGAAAATCGTCAGCCCCACGGGGGCCACGACTGCAAGGCCGGTCAGGAAATTCGCGCGCAGACTCGCCCAAAGACCGGCCCTTTTCTTAGGCGCTGTGAAGCGGTCTTCGTTCTCGTCTTCATCCATATCAATCTGCTCTTGAGCAAAGCTGCCAATTCAGCCCGAACAACCGACATTAAATTAAATGTGAATATCAAACTAGCGGGTTTTTGGCGTTCGACCAGCGTCAGCGATCTTCTTCGCGATCTTCGCGCCCAATCTGGCATTGCTTTTCACCAATTCCACATTCGACGCTATCGAGCGGCCTTCGGAAATCTCCAGAATCGAGTTCAGCAGGAATGGGGTAACGGCCTTGCCTGAAACGTCGCGAGATGACGCTTCCTCAAGCGCGCGTTTGATCCAGATTTCGGAAACATCCTTTGGAATGTCGAAATGGGCGGGAACAGGATTCGCGACCAGGAAACCTCCCGGAATGCCGAGTTCCTTTCTCACAAGGAACGAATTCGCAATTTCTTTTGGATGATCCATCCTCAACGGGGCTTTGTAGCCCGAAGATGAGGACCAGAAAGCGGGCAGTTCGTCCTGACCGTATGCCGCGAGCGGCACGCCCAAGGTCTCAAGCACTTCAAGGGTCTTTCCGACGTCCAAGATAGCCTTCGGTCCGGATGAAACGACGACAACCGCTGTTTGGGACAGCTCATGCAGGTCTTGCGATATGTCGAATGTGCTCTCCGCCCCGAAATGAACGCCTCCGATTCCGCCGGTAGCGAACACCTCGATCCCGGCGGCCTTTGCGCACAGCATCGTCGCGGAAACGGTAGTCGCGCCAGTTTCGCCTCGGGCAATCGCGACCGCCAAATCCGCGCGGCTTACCTTCCTGATGCCTTCGGCTCGGCCGAAATGTTCAATTTCCGCCTCTGACAATCCGACTTTTATGCGTCCATTGACAATCCCCACGGTTGCCGGGATTCCACCCGATTCCCTAACGGCCGCCTCGACTTCCAGCGCTGTGGATACGTTCTTTGGGTAGGGCATTCCGTGCGAAACGATCGAGGTCTCCAACGCGACAACCGGAAGGGCGTCCGACTTTCTGGTCTTCAATTCTTGTTTTATTTCAATCATTTCTGTCTCACTCTTCAGCATTTGAAACGTACGCTCCAGCACGGCCGCAGGCATATGCCAACGCTTCCAATTGATTTTTGCCTTTGAGTCTCGCCGCAATGTGCGCTGCCGCAAACCGGTCTCCAGCCCCCGAGTATCTCAACGGGCCAGTTTGATCGGGGCTGTGTTCGCAACATTCTTCAAGCGTGGCATCGGCGGCTGTCGAACTGCCGTTCGTGACGATGGCCCTTTCGAACCCAAGCTTTACCAAGCCTCTTGCTCCTTCTGCCGCGCTGGAGACTTCCTCGGACAACAGAACGCGCGCTTCCTCCAAGTTCGCGTAAAGCGTGGTGCTTGGTCTGTTTCGCAAAATAGAAGCTCGACCAATTTTGCCAATTGAGGCCGAAACCAAGCTCAATTCGATGCCGTGAAAAGCATCCCCATTCTCGAATTCCATCAATGCGCTCTGCGTCAGGTTGCAGTCAAGCACGACGTGGCTTGACGCATTTGCGGCGCTGCCAAACGATGACGGCGCGCCGGCTCTTGAATGTCTGACCAACTTCGCGCCGACCGCCTCGATCAATCTGCAATCTGCAACCGTCGCAATCATTCCGTCAGGATCTTCGACGACCAGACAGCTGTCCGAAATTGAACGGGCAGGGCGGACGACGCCGGAAGTGAGTATGCCGCACGCTTCCGCCGCGCGTATGAGTTCATCGCCCTCCGCCTCGCTGCCAACTGCGCTGACCAGCTCCGGAGCGAAACCGAATTTGCGCAGCGCTCGGGCAACATTGAAGGCAACGCCGCCGACGGAGCGAGAAACGAGTCCAGGCCGGTCTTCAGAGCGAGAGAGCGGGCCATTCGCCCGCCCGAAGTAATCCCAAAGAAGCGCGCCGATGCATAACAGCCTGTGAGGTTCGCGATCGCAGGTCAGAATTCTCTCGACTTTCATCTGATACGCTTGCTTTCGGCCAGCGATTGATCTAGGCGGTGCCTCCAAATTCACACGCGGGAAATGGGCTGGGTGAAACAAATTCACTCTGGTCCGCCGGTTGGGTTTTTTACCTGAATTCCCGCAGACGCGCAAAACCGGAAAGGAAAAACAATGGCGCAACATCCCACGTTTACTTTACGCCAATTATTGGAGGCGGGCGTCCATTTCGGGCACCAAACCCATCGTTGGAACCCGTTGATGGAGCAGTATATCCATACCAAGAAAAACGGGGTCCACATAATCGATCTGACGCAGACTGTGCCGTTGCTTGATGTCGCGCTCGCGAGAATCTCCAAGATCGTGTCCAGCGGAGGAAGAGTGCTGTTTGTCGGAACCAAGCGCCAGGCGCAGCTCCCGATCAAGGATGCGGCGACACGCAGTTCGCAATATTACATCAATCATCGTTGGCTGGGGGGCACGCTTACGAACTGGAAGACGGTGTCGAATTCCATCAATCGCCTCAAATCCATTGAAGAGAAGCTGGAGCAAGGGGTCGAGGGACTTACCAAAAAAGAACGGCTGGGCATGGAGCGGGAGCACGCTAAATTGCTGGCATCGCTTGGCGGCATACGGGAGATGGACGGTTTGCCCGAGATCTTGTTTGTCATCGACGTCAAAAAGGAATCACTGGCGATCGCAGAGGCAAACAAACTTTCAATTCCGGTCGTCGCAGTCGTAGATACCAATTGCTCGCCCAATGGCGTCGATTACATCATCCCGGGAAATGATGATGCCTCCCGATCCGTTGCCTTATACTGCGACTTGGTGGCGCAGGCTGCAATCGTCGGCATTGAGCAGCAAATGGGCAAGATCGGCGTAGGCATCGGCGAGATTGCCGAAGAGTTGGGCGTCACGGAAACGATGGACGAATCTCAGGTTGAAGGCGGGGAAGGCAATGCCGCTGCTTCGGCAAGCGCGGCAGGCGAAACCGATTCGAAAGCGGCAGCCCCTGAACAAGAAGGCGGCGCAGACGATTCAGAACAACTCGAGACGGCGGCTGGCGAGGCGGATGCAGCGACATCCGAAATAGAAGCCAAGGCGGACGCCGGCAAACCGGACTCAAATGGAGATCAATCAGTTTCGGACGCGCCGACGCCTGAACAGGAAGGCGGCGCAGACGATTCAGAACAACCCGAGACGGCGGCTGGCGAGGCGGATGCAGCGACACCCGAAATAGAAGCCAAGGCGGACGCCGGCAAACCGGACTCAAATGGAGATCAATCAGTTTCGGACGCGCCGACGCCTGAACAAGGCAACGCAGACGATTCACAACAACTCGAGACGGCGGCTGACGAGGCGGATGCGGCGACACCCGAAAATGAAGCCAATGCGGATGCCGGCAAACCAGACTCAAATGGCGGTAAATCAGATTCGGACGCGCCAGCGCCTGAACAAGAAGGCAGCGCAGACGATTCAAAACAACTCGAGACGACGGCTGACGAGGCGGATGCAGCGACATCCGAAAAAGAAGCCAATTCAGACTCGGATAGCGATGAATCGCGAACTTCAGAAGCGGCTTGATCGCAATTCAAATTGAAGGAATGGATGCCGCCCCAGAGTAGGTGTTGCTTGCCCGAGTTGAGCAGCCTACTCGTCCAAAGGCAGCAAGCGAACTGACCGAATTGCGAAATTCAATGTGCGTGGACGCTCATCGAGATCTGGGAACATGAGAGGAACGAAGTAATGACGATAACAGCTGCGATGGTCAAGGATCTGCGTGCAAAGACAGGCGCGGGAATCATGGACGTGAAAAAGGCCTTGGCAGAAAACGATGGCGACATCGAGGCGTCCGTGGATTGGCTGCGGGCCAAGGGCATTGCGAAAGCCGCGAAAAAGGCCGGTCGCGCAACGGCGGAAGGCCTTGTTGGCGTTCAGGTCGACGGCGGTACGGGCGCGGCAGTCGAGGTCAACTCCGAGACGGATTTCGTAGCAAAGAACGAAAGATTCCGGACAATGGTAAATCGGATAGCAAAGTCAGCCATCCATGCCGATGATCTTGCGTCTCTGCGCGCTGCGGATGTGGACGGAAGCCCGATGGACGATTTCGTTACGGAGCATATTTCGAAGCTCGGCGAAAATCTTACAGTCAGCAGAATGGCGAAGGTAACCGGCGATGCCGTGGTCAGCTATGTTCACAATGCGGCTGAACCGGGGATGGGCAAAATCGGCGTGCTTGTTGCATTCAGCGGCGACAATTCTGAACTTGCAAGGCAGGTCGCCATGCATGTGGCCGCGACGAGACCGATCGCGCTGGATGAGAACGATGTCGCATCCGATACGATAGCGCGCGAGCGCCAAATTCTCTCGGAGAAAGCTCGCGAATCCGGCAAGCCTCAGAATATCATCGAAAAAATCGTTGCCGGCGGCTTGAAAAAATTCTTCGCAGAGGAAACGCTAGTCAACCAGAAATTCGTAATCGACCCGAACACCACGGTCGGTGATGCGGCGTCGGCTGGCGGCATATCAATTCAAGAGTTCGCGCGACTTGAAGTCGGAGAGATAGCTGAACAGTGATTCCATGCGTTCGGATGGCGGAGCCGACGACAGCCGGGCGGGCAGGGTGCCCGCCCGAATTTGCTATGCAAGGTCGGAATTCTAGGACGCTTCGCGAGCGTTGCCCCAGCTAACGTCGCGCCTCTGCAGAACTTCGCAGGATTGAAACCAACCCGTCCATAGCAAGCAGGTATCCGTTTGCGCCAAATCCGAATACGACGCCGGCGGCTGCCTTGGAAATGAATGACCTGGCTCGGAAGTCTTCGCGTTTATGGATGTTCGACAAATGAACCTCGACTACCGGAAGATCAATCGCAAGCACTGCGTCCATCAAGGCAACCGACGTGTGCGTCAGGGCAGCCGCGTTCAGTATGATTCCGTTGTGCCGACCAGACGCACCTTGCATGGCGTCGATCAGATGGCCTTCGTGATTTGACTGCTGGAATTCAACTTCAACGCCGAGAACTTCCGCGCGTTTCAAGCAAAGCGCACGGATTTCGTCCAGCGAAGCTACGCCGTAAATCCTTGGTTCCCGACCGCCGAGAAGGTTCAGGTTCGGGCCGTTCAAAATCAATAACGAATGCATAGCCGCAACTCCGCCAAGATGGATCCGTCCGGAAGCTTGTTCTGATGGAATGCATTTGATTGCAAGACTAACGTGAATAATTTTCCATGCATCGGGATCGAAGTCTTGCGGTGATCTATCGCATATCAGATCTATGTATTTGTTTTATTAGCTTTTTAAGGCTTTGATGCTTTGAGGTGTTTCGGTGATCTGGCCAGACACTTATTTAACATAATATATATTATCGGCTAAATGACCGTCTGGAAGGCATGCGGTGGATTTGACCTGCCATGGTCGCCTGTATTGTTGCCCTGCGCATCTGAAACCGTCCGCAGACTCGGATTCAGGCTTACTCCTCGTTCTGTAATCGCCGTCCGACTCGAACCCGTCGCGCAACTGCCGTTCGGTCCAAGATTTCGATCTTAATCCGCAGACCGAGCTTTCCGGAAGCATGACTCACGTTTTCAGTTTTCACCGATATGCAACTCGGCATCGCGCCGTCCGCTGATGAGTCGGCAACTCTCGAGGTTTATTTGGGAATGGCAAAAGTCTGCCGGCGCGTTCATAAATTTAGCGGCTGATCACTGGCTTGGTTGCGCTGCCGACATCTGCCGCAGGCGTTTCTTAGATTCGTGTCACTGCCCCGTCGACCCCGCTGGAGTCCGTTGCCAACTACGCCGACTGACTTTGCGAAAGTTGCAGTTCGCCGTTCATCATGTCTTCAACTTCATCGCGGTTCGGGATCCCTAGCCTTCCGCCGAAGCGTGTGCACTTCAGGGCTGAAGCGGCGGAAGCAAATCTCAGAGCATCTTCGATCATCCGCGACTCCGCGAGGGCCAAAGCGAATGCACCATGGAAAACGTCGCCTGCGGCGAGCGTGTCCACGACATCAACCTCGAATGCAGGATAATTTTTTACTATGCCGTCACAGAGCCAATAGACGCCAGCTGCACCGCAGGTAACGCCGAGCCATGCATCGGTGCGTTTCGACGCTCGGGCCAGCCCTTCCCCAATGTCACTTGTCTCTGAAAAGGTCTGCAACCCCTCCTGCGAAAACAAAACATGGCTAGCCAAATTGGCCATGAGAGCTTCCCGTTCATCCGGGACTTTTTCGTAATCCAGCACTCGTGGAATTCCCATTTTGCTCGCTTCCTGCAATGCCGCTGTTCCACCGTCTGGCCACCGGACATCGGCAAGCAACGCCTGAGCCGACGATATTTCTTCAAGCGGCAATCTATGCGGCGGGTCGAAAAGGTACGGGTTCAGGCAACTAAGGACTTGGCGTTCGCCGCGATCATCAATCGCAACCGTCGATATCGGAGAAGGAAGCCCTTTCACGCGCTGGATATTGGCAGCATCCACCCCACAACCCTCAATGTCTTGAATAATTCGGTCTCCCGCGGCGTCGTCCCCTACCCTTGACCAAAGAACGGAATCACCTCCAAGCTGGGAGATCGTTACAGATGCGTTCGCGCTTAAGCCGCCTATTGTCTCGAGAACGGTATGAGCGCGGTTTTTGCCACCTCCGGACGGAAGCACTGAAACACCGAAAATCGTATCGGCGACCGACGAGCCGACGCAAATCACCTTTGCCAATCCAATTCACCTTCGCCTTATACTGATGCGACCTCGCATCTCTGCTGAAACGCGAAGCCGATAGCGCAGAATCCTGCAAATGTTGAAGATAGTCAATCACGAAGCCGCAAAGAGCGCGGCCAAAATCGAATTGCTGCAAATTTCAACCTGCCCTGCGAAGCAAATTCTGCATCCAAACCGTGCAGAACTGGTTTTGCGGCTTCAACGGTTCCAACGAACCCCTGCCTGCACTCGCATCTGCAAATTGGTCGACGCAAAAACCGCATGGACAACATACGAGCCGCGGATTTCAAACACCCGCGGCTCGCAAGCAATATGGACGAAGCCGAAACCTATGCGTCAGCCAACGGGTTTCGTCGAAGTTTCAAGTGAGACCAGATCGTAAACCCGATGACCAGGCAGGTGAAGAACCAGAATATCCAGCAGATCACCGATGAGAAAAAGATGCTGAGGCTTCCTTTAGAGATCAGCAGCGATTGCCGGAAATTATCCTCAAGTATCGGACCCAGAATGAATGCGATCAGGAATGGCGCCGCAGGAATCTTCAATTTGAGCATGAAGAACCCGACTAGTCCCATGATCATCATCACAAGCACGTCGAATGTCGAGTTGTTGACCGCGTAAGCGCCGAAGACGCACAGAACGAAAACGATCGGAAACAAAATCCTGTGCGGCACGTCGGCGATCTTGCTGATCAGCTTGATCGACGCCTTCCCTACTACGAATAGGTATATCGAGCTCAGCATGATCCCGATGAACAATGCATAGATCAGCACGATGTTTTCCTGGAACATCAGCGGTCCGGGCCGAAGCCCATGGATCATGAAGGCCCCAAGAATGATCGCTGTGATGATGTCTCCGGGTATGCCGAGCGCAAGCAGCGGTATCAGCGTTGCTCCGGCGACGCCGTTGTTGCCGGCTTCAGCCGCAGCGACGCCCTCGATTTCCCCTTTGCCGAAATTGTCCTTATTCGGCGAATTCCGCCGAGCTTCCGCATATGAAAGGAACGCTGACGGCGCTCCCCCGATCCCAGGAATTGCGCCGAGGATGACACCGATGACGCTTCCTCTGATAATCGATTTGAAACAGCGCTTTACATCTTGAAGCTTGGCTCCGATTCCCGCTAGCGGACTTTGCTCCAGAGTCTCCATTCTTCGCATGTAGAAGTTGATGATCTCCGGAAGCGCGAACAATCCGATCAGGACCGGAATGAAGGTGAGGCCGCTCATCAGATCCCAATTGCCAAACACAAACCGGTTTGTTCCGAAGATCAAGTCCAAACCGACCGTGGCGAGGATCAGCCCCAGGCACGCGGAGCCGAAACCCTTGAGCAGTTGGTCACCGGACACGCCTGCAATGATCGTAAGGGCGAACAGGATCAGCGTGAACATCTCGGGGGAGCCGAAACGCAATGCGAAACTTGCAAGCACTCCCGCGAACAGGATCAGCGACAGGTTGGAGATGAAGTCCGCGATGACAGATGCGATCAAGGCCATATCCAACGCGCGGCGAGCCTCGCCCCGCTTGGCCATCGGGTACCCGTCAAGCGCAGTGCACGAAGCGGCGGGAGTTCCAGGCGCATTGATCAAAATTGCTGTGATCGATCCCCCATAGATCCCGCCTTTGTATACGCCCAGTAGGAGCAGTATCCCGGTGACCGGCTGCATCGTGAATGTGAAAGGCAGCGTCAATGCGACGGCCATCGGCGTCGTCATGCCGGGAATTGCTCCGACGATCGTACCGATTACGACCCCCAGCCCAAGGATCAGAATGTTCTCGATCGTAGCGAAAAGCGCGAACGCGCTGACTATAGTGTCAAGAAGCATGGTTCATATCCTTATCAATACGGGCTCGAGAACTCCTCCCGGTATCGGGATGTTCGCCAGCTTCGTGAAAAAGAAGTACAGCAGGAGTGGAAGGCCAATCGCTGCAACCGCGAGGATGACGGGACTCCGCTCGCCAGCAAGAAGCATCAGCGCCAGAAGCGCAGCTGCTCCGACCAAAACGAACCCGACCGAACTCACAAACAGAGCCGTCGCGAACATGATCGCAATCGCGCAAATTGCCTTGTAGACAAGCACCGATTCTGGAATTTCGAGCAAGTCGTCGGCGACCGGCCTGTAGATTGAACGCACGGCAATCGCCAACCCAAGCACCATCATCGCGATTCCGACGAAACGCGGATAGTACGAAGGCGCCAATGCCGCGAATTCCACGCTGCCGGGCTCATCAACCCCGGTAGGTATCAACACGAACACGAGCAAGATCCCGATCAACAGGACGGATAGCCCGGCAAGCAGGTCTCTTTTCATCACATAATCCATACTGTCCCCTTTCGTTCCGCGTCGCAGATAAATATGGACGATCAGTTCAGTCTACGCGACTTTAAGGCTCCTCATATCCATTGCGCCAGTAAAAACAAACCCTTCAAGCGCGACCTGCACTGCTGCTTCGGCTGACGTCGTACCGCTCATTTCAAGCATTTTGGCCGGATCCTCCAAACCAAATTCATTAAGCGCATCCACAACGCCCGCAAAAAAGTCGTGCTGACGTCCGACTTCGCCGGACAATATGAACTTGTCCGGCCTCATTAGAGTATGAACCGCATCGATGCCGATGCCAAGCCGACGACCAGCGCGTTTGAAAGCGTCCTTGTATTCCCGGCTGCCGGAATTCGCGGCAGAAACCGTCTCGTTCAGCCGTCGTGCCTGCACTTCAGGCGGGCAATCCACGCGGCCAAGCTCGCGGAGGACGGAAAATCCGCCGGATACCGCTTCAAGGCATCCTTTTTTTCCGCAGTAGCACCTTGTTTCGTTGCCATGCACCGAAAAGTGCGAAAGGGCCCCGAACCCTCTGTCCCCGGACGCCAGGAATTGTCCGTCCAAACGCGCGCTGGCGCCGATGCCGAGCGCGACATTCACCAGGTAAACATCAAGTTCCGGCTGAACGGATTTCAGTTCCGCCCGAAGAATCGCGCTTGAGCGATGTTCAACCTTCACAGGCAGGTCCAGCCTATTCTCTAGAATTCGCTTGATCGGCACATTCCGCCAACCCAGCGGATTGGAAGTGACGAGATCTTCTGAAAGCGGATGGCCGGTGCCGGCCGACAATGCGGCGGACACGCCGACGCCCAGCAGACGGCTGCGCGAAAAATCGCAGTCGTAGATCAACGATTTTGCGCGAAGCGCCAACTCGCCCAGAAACCGCTCGGGATCCTCGGTCGACAGACTGCCGCAGTCGAGCGTTTCAAGCGGTTCTCCACGCGCATTCGCCAAGGTTACGCTCCGCCGGTTCGCCGTGATCGATATTCCGAGCACGTACGCGCCGTCCGGATTGATGGACAAAAGCGTTTCTCGCCGGCCGACCCGCCCCTGAGACGGAATCGGTTCGCTCTCCAGAAGAATTCTGGCATCCAGCATTCTTCTGGTGATCCGGGAAATCGCGGCGGCGGTCAGCCCGGCCCCCTGCGCAATCTGGCTTCGAGTCATCGAGTCACCCCGAGCCAGCAGGTTGATGATCCGTTCCCTGTTGATGCGGCTGAGAATCGACGATGCCGGGACGCCGGACATCGGATGCACTTTGATTACCTTTGTCATTTAATTTTTCATTGCATGGCCGGATCTCCACAATTTAAATGAAATTTGATCTATTGCAATTGAAAATTAATTATTGAAAATTTGCGTGTCCTTCTGTATCCCATCCGTCGTGATTGTCAAAATTCAATGATCGCACGGAGGAAAACATGCGAACGAAAATTTTCGGAGGAGCGGCCGCGATAGCGCTGGGCGCTCTGACGGCGGGAGCGGGATGGTCGCAAGATTACCCTGAACGACCGATCAATTTGATTGTCCCCTACGGCGCCGGAGGCGCGGCGGATTTGTCCGCCCGGCTTGTGGCGGCTCGAGCCCCGGAATTTCTGGAACAGCCGGTGCTGGCGGTCAATAGAACCGGAGCTGCGGGCGTTGTCGGATCGAATTTCGTCTCGAGGTCGAGGCCGGACGGCTACACTATGCTTTCGGCCCGCGTCGGCAGCCAGATGGGCGTGCCCGCGATGAACAAGACCATTCCGTACGAGTGGGACGACTTCACTTTCATCGGCTTGACGGAGACCAATCCGTTCGTCCTTGTCGTTCAGGGCGAGAGCGAAATTGATGATTTCGAAGAATTCAAGTCGAAAGTGTTGGCCGGAGAAGAAATGACCTACGGCTCGGCAGGCGTGGGCACCCTGCTCCACATCGCGACTGCCGTGATGGCGGACGCCATGGGCGTCACGCTCGAAAACCTCACTCACGTGCCGTTCAAAGGCGGCGGAAACGCACAGGCCGCGATCGTGGGCGGCAAAGTTGATTTCATGTGGCAGAACCTTTCCGGCGTCATCAATGCCATAAACGCTGGACAATTGAGAGCATTGGCCGTGACCACGCCGGAGCGCTTCTCTGCCGTCCCGGACATCCCTACCGTCGGCGAGCTCGGCTACCCGGCCATGGAGCAGATCGTGGGATGGTCGGCTGTATACGGCCCGCCGAATCTGCCTGACGAAGTGGTCGCGAAGTGGGTCGAGACATTGCAGTTTCTGGGGCAAGACGCGGAATGGCTTCGCCTCACGAATGAACTCGGCAATGTGGTGGACATCAGATCGCCGGAAGACACGATGGCCTTCGTGAAGGCGCAGTACGACGTTTTCGACCAGACTTTGCTCAAACTCGGACTTCGGGTCGAGTAGCATTCGACTGACTAACCCCGTCGGCGCACCGGCTGCCGACGGGGCGAACAGGTCTGCCAGGCATATCGGAGAACAATTATGGCTTCCGACCGGCCGAATTTCCTATTCATACAAGCCGACCAGATGGCCGGCCCGGCGCTGCCCTTCGGCGGAAACAGGACGGTGAAGGCTCCTCACATGTCCAGACTCGCCGATGAAGGCGTCGCGTTCACGAACTGCTACTGCAATTTTCCCATGTGCGGCCCGTCCCGTGCGTCCATGCACGCCGGTCGATTGCCGTACAGCATCGGGATGTACGACAATGCAAGCGAGTTCCGCTCCGCCGTGCCGACATTCGCCCATTATCTTAGAAATGAGGGCTACCGTGTTGAAATGAGCGGAAAAATGCACTTCGTCGGTGCCGACCAACTGCACGGATACGATCGCCGCCATACGACCGAGATTTATCCCGCGAATTTTGCTTGGACCGTGGACTGGTCAAAGGGACGCGAATACCGCCCCACCAATCTCACGATGGCGCCGGTGCTCGAGAGTGGCCCTGCAACTCGAACTCTGCAGATGGACTACGACGACGAGGTCGCGTTTTGCGGGGTGCAGGCGATTTACGACCTGGTCAGGAACCGCGACGGCCGCCCTTGGTTTTTGACCGTCTCATTTACCGAACCCCACTCCCCATACGTGATCGACCGAGAGTATTGGGACAGATACAGTCATGACGACATTGAATATCCGGCCGTCGATGAAATCTCACTGAACGAGATGGATCATCTGAGCCGCAATCTGCATTATTGCCAAGGACGGCACCAGTTCACGGTCACGCCCGAAGACCGGCGTATCGCAAGGCACGGCTATTACGGCATGATTTCGTACGTCGACGACAAAGTCGCTTTGCTCCGGGCAACAATCGAAAAATGCGGCCTTCAAAACAACACGATCATTGTCCTCACCGCGGACCATGGCGACATGATGGGCGAGCGGGGCATGTGGTACAAGCAACATTTCTTCGAATGGGCGGCGAAAGTGCCGTTGGTGTTCCATGCGCCCGGTCGCTTCGCCCCTTCGAGAGTCGACCGGAATGTATCGCTGGTCGATCTGATGCCCACATTCATGGATCTCGCCTCCGGAAAATCGTTCGACGGCTACGCCGATGGCCCCGTGGACGGAAATTCGCTCGTGCCTGCCCTCGATGGCGACCAGAAGATGATCGGCGACCTGGCGATATCCGAGTTTTCTGCGGACGGCTCCACAGGCGTCAGCAGAATGGTGAAGAAAGGCCCTTGGAAATACATGTATTTGGAGGGCGTCGAAGAGTTGCTTTACAATCTTGAATCCGACCCGCTCGAACTGGACAGCAGGATCGGTGATCCGGATTCAGCGGATGTAGCCGCGGAGCTCCGCAAAATCGCAATGGATCGCTGGGACCCGGAGCAACTCCATGAAACAATCGAGCTGGACCAAAAGCGCCGACTTCTCATTCACAGGGCGACCGGCGGCGAACCGACTTGGGTGAATGTGATCCGGCACGATGACAACGAGCGGTACATCCGCAATGCGGGCGCCGCAGATACGAAAGCATTGGCGCGTTTTCCCTACGTGGATCCCGTCAAGCAAGACAAGGTTTGAACGTGTTTGACTATATCATCATCGGAGCCGGGTCCGCGGGCTGCGTGCTCGCCAACCGCCTTTCTGCAAAGCCCGACATTCGCGTCCTGCTGCTTGAAGCCGGAGGCCGCGACATCAATCCGTGGATACATATCCCTGTCGGCTACTTCAAGACGATGCACGACCCGAGAACCGACTGGTGCTACAAGTCCGAGCCCGACCCGGGTCTTAACGGCCGGTCGCTTGACTGGCCGCGCGGCAAGACGCTTGGCGGATCAAGCTCGATAAACGGGCTTTTGTATGTCCGCGGCCAAAAGGAGGATTACGACAACTGGGCGCAGATGGGAAATCGGGGATGGTCGTACGACGATGTCCTGCCCTTGTTCAAACGCTCCGAAAAGCACGAGTTCGGAGAGACCGAATACCACGGCGGCGAAGGCGAACTCAGCGTCTCCTTGATGAGAACGAAAAGCAAAATCTCGGAAGCTTACATCGATGCAGCCGTGGAAATGGGCGTGCCGCGCACGAACGACTCGAACGGCGAGACTCAGGAAGGCGTGGGATATTTCCACCAGACCGCCCGAAACGGCTTCCGCTGCTCAAGCGCCAAGGCATTCCTTCGTCCTGCGAAGCGCCGCAGCAATCTGGAAGTTTTTACGAAATCGCACGTCCAAGGCATTGAATTCAAAGACGAAGATCCGCGCCGCGTTTCCGGAGTCCGTTTCAAACGAAACAGATCCGAGCAAGTCGCGCTTCTGAAGGACGGCGGCGAGATTATTCTTGCCGCCGGCGCCATCGGATCTCCGCAATTGCTGGAACTCTCCGGAATCGGCAATGGCAAGATATTGCAGGCAGCCGGCGTGCCTGTAAGACACGAATTGCCGAATATCGGCGAAAACTTGCAAGACCACCTGCAGTTGCGCCTGGTTTACGAAGTCAATGTTCAGACCTTGAACAACGCTATAAACAGCTTCATTCCTCGAATGGGCATCGGCATCAATTATGTCCTGTTCCGCAGGGGGCCGATGAGTCTCGGCGCAAGCCAAGTCTGCGTCTTCGCAAAGTCAATCAAGGAGCTTGACGTTCCTGACATCCAGTTTCATTTCCAGCCTCTGAGCGCAGACAAGCCGGGAATTGAAATGCATCCCTTCCCGGGCATAACGTCATCCGTCTGCCAGCTACGGCCATCCAGCAGAGGCCACGTGCATATCGCCAGCCCTGACGCGGCCGACTATCCGAAGATCGTTCCGAACTACCTTTCCACGCATGAAGATCAGCTCTGCGCGATTCGAGCGATGAAATTCGCCCGAGCGATGATGGAGACCTCTGCGCTGAAACCCTACGTCGTCCGCGAGCACGTCCCCGAGGGCAATCCAAGCACGGATGAAGCACTTCTCGATGCCGCGCGGAACATAAGCCAAACAATCTACCATCCGACCAGCACCTGCAGCATGGGACGCGAAACTGCTTCGGTCGTCGACGACAGGCTGCGCGTTCATGGGATATCGGGCTTGCGGGTTGCTGATGCTTCCGTCATGCCGACAATCGTAAGCGGAAACACCAACGCGCCGACAATCATGATCGGCGAGAAAGCAAGCGACATGGTTCTCGAAGACCGGGCTGCGTGAGCTCTGAGCGCCGGACTTGTTGCGTGAATTAATTCATCAATTTTGGATCCATAGGAAGCACAACAATGAAAATGACGACTGAAGAGGCCTTCGTAAAGGTCCTCCAGATGCACGGAATCGAACATGCCTTCGGCATAATTGGCTCGGCGATGATGCCGATCTCAGACCTTTTCCCGGCAGCGGGCATAAAATTCTGGGACTGCGCTCATGAAGTCAATGCAGGCATGAGCGCCGACGGCTACACGCGCGCCACCGGGAAGATGTCGATGGCGATCGCGCAGAACGGCCCGGGCATAACCAACATGGTTACGCCCATAATCACGGCATACTGGAATCACACTCCCTTGCTGCTGGTGACGCCCCAGGCCGCCAACAAGACGATCGGCCAAGGCGGATTCCAAGAAATCAAGCAGATGGCGATGTTCGAGGACTGCGTTTGCTACCAGGAGGAGGTTCGCGACCCATCCAGAATAGCGGAAGTCCTGAACCGTGTAATTCTCAAAGCGTTTCGCGGCTCGGCTCCGGCGCAGATCAATGTGCCCAGAGACTTCTGGAACCAAGTGATCGATATCGACCTTCCGCAGATTGTCCGGATCGCGCATCCGAGCGGCAGCGAAGATTCCATCTCGGAAGCAGCCGCCCTGCTTTCGAAGGCCAAGTTCCCTGTCCTGCTGAACGGTGCCGGAGTTGTCCTGTCCGGCGCGACCCCGGCGGCGGCGGCTCTGGCGGAGCGGCTCTCGGCGCCGGTCTGCTGCAACTACCAGCACAATGATGCGTTCCCCGGATCGCACTCATTGTTCTGCGGACCTCTTGGCTACAACGGATCCAAAGCGGCGATGAACATGATTTCCAAGGCGGATGTCGTGTTGGCGCTCGGAACCCGCCTCAATCCGTTCTCATCGCTACCTGCGTATCAAACCGAATATTGGCCGAAAGACGCCAAGCTGATTCAAGTGGATATCAATGCCGACAGGATCGGATTGACCAAACGAGTAGCAGTCGGAATCTGCGGCGATGCCAAGGTTGTCGCCGAACGCATCCTGGCAAAGCTGGCGCCGGGTGCGGGAGACGACGGTCGTTCGGAACGCGAAGCAGCAATTGCCTACGCAAAATCCGCTTGGGCTCAGGAACTCACTTCGATGGACCATGAGGAAGACGACCAGGGAACGACTTGGAACGAGCGAGCGCGAGCGCGCGAGCCAAATCGAATGAGTCCCCGTCAAGCTTGGCGAGCAATACAGGCGGCTCTGCCTACCGAGGCGATCATCAGTTCAGACATCGGCAACAATTGCGCGATCGGCAACGCCTACCCGACATTCGAAAGAGGACGCAAATACCTGGCGCCGGGTCTGTTCGGTCCTTGCGGATACGGATTTCCGTCAATCCTGGGGGCGAAGATCGGCTGCCCCGACGTGCCGTGCGTCGGCTTTGCCGGCGACGGCGCCTTCGGCATTTCCATGAACGAGATGACCGCGTGCGGACGGAATGATTGGGAACCCATCACGATGATCGTCTTCCGCAACTACCAATGGGGGGCCGAAAAACGGAACACCACCCTTTGGTTCGACGACAATTTCGTTGGCACCGAACTGAACAAAGGGGTCTCCTACGCCGAGGTCGCCGACGCTTGCGGTCTCAAGGGAGTCAAGGTCGAATCAATGGCGGAGTTGACCGAGGCCTTGAAAGCCGCGATCAAGGAGCAGATGGAAGATCGGATTACGACATTCATTGAAGTCGTTTTGAATCAAGAGCTTGGCGAACCATTCCGTAGAGATGCCATGAAGGCGCCCAATGTCGTGGCGGGCATTCGGAAGGAAGACTTGATCCCCCAGACGGTCAATTCGTGACGAGCGCGGCGCAGGCGCGAATTGCGATCAGGGGGCGCAGCTGTTGAGCGACTCAGCTACAGCCGACAGCGCGCTGGAAGATATCCGGGACGCGTCGCGTGCGGCGCGGCCTCGGATCGTTCTTGCTGAAGGCGAAGACCCTCGCGTCATCGAAGGCGCTGCGAAAGCGGTCCGGGATCGGCTTGCCGAGATCGTGCTCTTGGGATCCCCATCCAAAACAGGCGCATTGATTGGCGAATCAGGCTTGCGCGAGGCGATCGAAATTTGCGATCCTGAGTCGTCCGAGCAGTTGGATGACTACGCGCGGACCTATTTTGAGATGCGCAAGCACAAGGGCATCAACAGCGCCGCCGCGCGGCAAGCCGTCGCCGCGCCGCTCGGCTTCGCGGCAATGTCGGTAAGGCAAGGACATGCCGAAGGTACCATCGCCGGCGCAGTCGCAACGACGAGGGACACCGTGCGGACGGCGATCCAAGTGATCGGCAAATCGCCCGACAGCAAAGTTGTTTCAAGCTACTTCCTGATGCTGCTCGGAGAGCCGTTCTCGAGACCTGTAATCTTCGCGGACTGCGGCCTCATCATTATGCCCACGGCCGAAGAACTCGCCAGCATTGCGATCGCTTCAGCCCGCTCACTCACTGAAATGACAGGCATTGAACCGAAAGTCGCAATGCTTTCATTTTCAACAATGGGGAGCGCGGAGCACGAATCCATCTCCCGGGTCCGCGACGCGGTCTCGATCATGCGCGAAAGGAATCCGGATCTGATCGTGGACGGAGAAATCCAGTTCGACGCCGCGGTCGCGCCCGACGTGGCGGCGCGGAAGGCGCCGGGGTCCCCTCTTGAAGGCCAAGCAAATGTCTTTGTTTTTCCAAACCTTAGCGCCGGAAACATCGGCTACAAAATTGCGCAGCGGGTCGGCGGAGCGACGGCTTTGGGCCCGATCCTGCAGGGTCTCGCCCGCCCGGCGAACGATCTTTCAAGAGGCTGCAGTTCAGACGATGTGTACAAGATGATTGCGATCACGGGGGCGCAAGCCGCTGCCGCCCGGAAACAGGATCAGGTTTGAATGTCGGTCGAACCTGAACTCGAACTGAACGCTCCTGTCGGAGATTCCGTTGCGAAAACCACCTGCTACATGTGCGCTTGCAGATGCGGAATCGATGTCCATATCCGGGACGGCAAGGTACGGTATATTGAAGGCAACCGGGACCATCCCGTGAACAAAGGCGTGATTTGCGGCAAAGGCAGCGCCGGAATCATGCAGCACTGCTCGCCTGCAAGGCTCCGCGCTCCGATGAAACGGACGGGGCCGCGCGGCTCAGGCGAATTCGAGGAAATCTCTTGGGACGAAGCCTTGGGAATCGCGACCTCTTGGCTTGACGGTGTTCGGCGAACGGATCCGCGCAAGCTCGCTTTCTTTACCGGCCGCGATCAAAGCCAAGCGCTGACGGGATACTGGGCGATGCAGTTCGGCACGCCCAATTTCGCCGCACATGGCGGATTCTGCTCGGTAAACATGGCTGCGGGCGGGCTTTACACTTTCGGCGGCGCCTTTTGGGAATTCGGAGACCCGGATTGGAGCCGGACCAAGTATTTCATGCTGTTCGGCGTCGCCGAGGACCATGCTTCAAATCCCATAAAGATCGGCATCGGCAAATTGAAAAACCGGGGCGTAAAGGTTGTCTCGGTGAACCCTGTGAGAACCGGTTACAATGCCGTCGCCGACGAATGGGTCGGGCTGAAGCCCGGAACCGACGGGCTGTTCGTCGGCGCCCTCATCCATGAGCTTCTCAGAATCCGCAAAATCGATTTGGATTATCTTCTCCGCTACACGAACGCTCCGTGGCTGGTGATCGACGCTCCGGGCACCCAGCATCACGGATTGTTCGCGAGGGGGGCGGAAGGAGAACCGCTCGTATATTCAAGCGATGACGGCGCATTTGCCAGCGCGATGAACACGGACGTCAGCCCTGCCATGTCCGGCATTCCTGATTTGCCGAACGGCCAGCGAGTGCGGACGGTATTCGAGCTCATTGCGGATCGTTTCCTCGGCGACGACTATTCGCCGGATGCCGTTGCTGCGGAAACCGGGCTTGAGCCGCAACAAATTCGGCGAATTGCGCACGAGCTCGCTCATGTGGCGTTCAAAGAGACGATCACGCTCGATCAGCCGTGGACGGACTGGGCGGGCAGAAAGCACGACAAAATGATCGGGCGGGCGGTATCAATGCATGCGATGCGAGGCATATCCGCGCATTCGAACGGTTTTCAGACCTGCAGAATGATCCACTTGCTCCAAATTCTGCTTGGTTCGATCGATTGCCCGGGCGGGTTCAGATACAAACCGCCCTACCCCAAATCCGCGCCCCCTGGATTGCTGCCGCACGGCAAGACGGACGAAATCATCGCGGGCGAGCCGCTCGGCGGCCCGCATTTGGGATTCCCGCATCGCCCGGCGCATCTGCTGCTTGACGGAGATGATCCGGTGCGCATCGACAAGGGCTTCAGCTGGGACGCGCCGATGTCGGCCCATGGGTTGATGCATATGGTCATCAACAACGCAGCCAAAAAGGATCCCTACGCCATAGACGTGATGTTCATGTACATGGCCAACATGGCATGGAACTCTTCCATGAACGTTCCCGGCACTCTTGACGCGCTGACGGCGACCGAATCGAACGGCGAATACAAGATACCTAAGATCATCTACTCCGACGCATATTACTCCGAGATGGTTCCGTTCGCCGACCTCGTGCTGCCGGACACGACCTATTTGGAAAGGTGGGACTGCATATCTTTGCTGGACCGTCCGATCTCGGAAGCCGACATGGCAGCGGATTCAATCAGGCACCCCGTGGTTCAGCCTGATCGGGACGTCCGAGGCTTCCAAGAAGTGCTGATCGATCTCGGCGCGCGGCTGAAATTGACGGGCTTCGTGAACGAAGACGGCACCCCTAAATTTCCCGGCGGATATCCGGACTATATGGTCAACCATGAAAGGATGCCCGGCGTGGGACCCTTGACCGGCTGGCGAGGGAATGACGGCACTCAAGTCGGAAAGGGAAGTCCCAACCCCCGTCAGCTGGACCGCTATATTGAAAACGGCGCATTTTTCGTCCGGCATCTTGAGCCGGAGCAGGCCTACTTCAAGCACGCGAACGCAGCGTATTTGAAATGGGCGGTCGAGATGGGCTTCAATGCCGAGCCCAAGCCGACAATCTTCCAGCTGTATTGCGAACCGCTGCAGAATTTCCGATTGGCTGCGGAAGGCCATGGCGAAATCGTTCCGCCGGAAAGGGCGCGCGAACGAATCAAGCGCTACTTCGATCCCATCCCGATGTGGTACCCGCCTTTCGAAGGTGCCATGGTGGAGGAAAAGCGATATCCGTTCCACGCGATCACTCAGCGCCCCATGCATATGTACCATTCGTGGGGAAGCCAGAATGCCTGGCTGCGGCAGATCACGGCTGCGAACCGTCTCTACATGCATTTTTCCGCCGGCAAGAAAATCGGCGTCGCGGACGACGACTGGGTTTGGCTGGAATCGCATCAAGGGCGCGTAAAGTGCCAAGTCCGACTCATGGATGGCGTCAATCCGGACACCGTGTGGACCTGGAACGCTATCGGCAAGCGCCGCGGCGCTTGGAACCTTGCGGACGGCTCGCCCGAATCCACTCAAGGATTTCTCCTCAACCATTTGATTTCAGAGCTTCTTCCGAAAGGCGGCGGCGGATACCGATACTCCAACTCCGACCCGATCACCGGCCAGGCGGCTTGGTTCGACCTGCGCGTCTCCATTGCCAAGGCGGACAGCGGCGGAGTGTCGGAGCCGATCTTCGAGCCATTGGGCTCGTCGACTAGACCGCCCTCGCCCAAGAAACTCGCCTACGGAGCGGAATTCAGGAGGACGCAGGCATGACCAGCCTTCCCGCGACGACAGGCAAGAAGCTCGGCTTGGTGATCGATCTGGACATATGCGTGGGCTGCCATGCCTGCGTGACCAGCTGCAAGGAATGGAACACCGGCGGCTACAGCGCTCCGCTTTCGGATCACGATCCTTACGGCCCGGATCCGTCAGGCGCGTGGCTGAACCGGGTGCACTCCTTCGAGATCGGCAATGGAAAAGACGCGAAGACGGTGCACTTTCCCAGATCCTGCTTGCATTGCGAGGAACCCGATTGCGTGACGGTCTGCCCCACCGGCGCATCCTACAAGCGGGAGGAAGACGGCATCGTGCTTGTGAACCCGGATACCTGCATCGGCTGCAAGCTGTGCTCATGGGCATGCCCGTACGGCGCGCGCGAGTACGACTACGACCACGGCGTTATGAAAAAATGCACTTTGTGCGTCGACAGAATTTACAACGAAACATTTGCCGAAGAAGACCGGATTCCCGCATGCGTCCGCGCATGCCCCACCGGAGCGCGAGCGTTCGGAGATCTCGGAGATCCTGAAAGCGATGTCTCGAAGTCGGTCGAAGCCCGCGACGGCTTCAACCTCCTTGAGGAATTCGGGTACAAGCCAGTCAACAAATATTTGCCGCCGAGGGTCAGCACTGTCGAGCCGTTCGACGGGATCGCCGGCGCGCAGGATTCCGACAATTCCGCTGCGGACCGCTTGTTCGACTGGATTGACAAAGTTCTTACGCGGCAGGATTGAAACCGTGCATCCAGCCTATTCGGTTATTGCATTCACGACGACCTCCGGAGCAGGATACGGCCTGTTGTTCTGGGTGTCGGTGGCGCACCTCTTCGGCACTCTGCCGGATGGCAGGTGGTTCGGCTTCGTAGCGCTCGCTCTTGCGCTCGCACTGGCGACCTTCGGCTTGCTTGCATCGCTCGCCCATCTTGGGCATCCCGAACGTGCGTTTAGATCCTTCTCGCAATGGCGGAGCTCATGGCTATCGCGCGAAGGGGTCGTGGCACTCGCCACATATGTGCCTTCCGGGCTGCTCGCATTGACTTGGCTTTTCGGCGCATCGTCGAGCGTAGAATATTTGCTAGCGTTTCTTGCCGCCGTCTTTGCCGTAGCAACTGTTTATTGCACCGGCATGATTTATGCCTCGTTGCGGACGATCCGACAGTGGAACCTGAGAATTGTGCCGATAAATTACTTGGCAATTTCCTGCGCTACCGGTTTAATTTTGCTGTGCTTTATCATTAGCAATATCGAACCGGTTCCGGACTGGGCGGCTTGGTGCGCGGTGGCAAGCCTCGCGGCGGGAGCGGCTTTGAAAGCTTGGTACTGGTCGTTGATCGATAGAGATGCCGGCGAATACACGGCGGAAATGGCAGTCGGACTTGGTCAACTCGGAAAGGTCCGGCAACTGGAACAACCGCATACCATGCCCAATTTCGTGATGCGGGAAATGGGCTATTCAGTCGGCAGAAAGCATTCGCGGAAGCTCCGTCGCAGCGCCTTGGTTTCACTTTTCGCGGCGCCTGCCGCTTTAACCTTGGCAAGCACGATGGTTGATTACGACGCGATATTCTTCGGGCTGGCAGTGATATGCGCCTCCCTCGGAGTGCTCATCGAGAGATGGTTGTTTTTTGCTGAAGCGGAACACGTCTCGCAATTGTACTACGGTCTTTCGCGAGCCTGATCCGCCCAAAGGCTGCGGTCTGAAAGGAGCAGATTGTCGAAATGGAATCTCTCGGCCTCACCTTGGAAATGGTATTAGTGCTTGTGCTGCTGTTGTTGACAGTCGCTCTTTTCGTTTCGGAAATCGTGCGAGTGGATGTCGCCGCCATCCTAGTCATGGTGACGCTGGGGGGCCTGTCCGCCCTGCCCGGCCTTGAAGGACTCGCCGATGTCAGAAGGCTGTTCGACGGATTTGCAAGCAACGCGGTCATATCGATAATCGCCGTGATGATCATCGGTGCCGGATTGGACCGAACCGGCGTCATGTCTACGGTCGCCGCTTGGATCACCAGAGTCGGCGGCACGGCTGAATCCAGAATCATGCTCATGATCTCAGGCACGGTCGGCATAATTTCGAGCTTCATGCAGAATGTGGGAGCGGCGGCACTGTTTCTTCCCGTAGTAAGCCGCGTTTCGATCCGAACGGAAATACCGATGTCGCGGCTGCTCATGCCTATGGGTTTTTGCGCGATTCTTGGCGGAACGATGACGATGGTCGGGTCGTCGCCCTTGATTCTGCTGAACGACTTGATCTTCGGAATCAATGAAACCCTTCCCGAAGATCAGCATATGGAATCATTCGGGCTGTTCTCCGTCTTGCCGATAGGACTTGCGCTCGTCGCTACCGGGCTGGTTTATTTCGTCGTGTTCGGGCGCATTGTGCTTCCCGGCCACGACCGGGGTCGAGGAACGCGGAAAGCCCGTTCGCTTTTGGAATATTTCAACCAGATTTACGGGATAGACGGGCATATCCACGAAATTAACATCCCGGTCGGGTCCGAACTCGTCGACATGACGATCGACGAGGTGCAGAATACATACAATCTTCAGATTATCGCAACGCACTACAAAGGCAGGAAGTATCCTGCGCCGCCGCGCAACACTGTCATCGAAGCGCCTTCCGTCATCGCTGTCATCGCCGAGCCTGAAGCCATCAATTCGTTTGAAGAGAAATTCAATCTGGTTGAAACCGCCGGCTTGAGCGAATTCAGCGAGACGCTGGGGCCGTCCAAGGCAGGCATAGCCGAGGTTGTCATTCCGCCCGGATCCAGCGTGATCGGCAAGACAGGACGGGAACTTTGGCTCCGAAAGACTTACGGCCTATCTCCGATAGCAATGTATCGCAGCGGGCAATCCTATACGAGGGAATGCGGGCATTTCGGTGAAATCCCCTTCCAGGCTGGCGATACCTTGGTTTGCCATACGCCTTGGGACGCACTGATGCGGCTTGAGTCGAACAAGGACTTCGCAATCGTCACCTCATCGTATCCGCGCGAACAACTGCGCCCGAAGAAAGTCGGATGGGCGATGCTGTTTTTCATGATCGCGCTTGGACTCGTCTTGTTTACCGACATGCGGCTTTCGCTTTGTTTGCTCGTCGGAGCGTTGGGTATGATCGTTTCCAAGGTCTTGACCATCGACGAAGCATACGATGCGGTTGGCTGGAACACCGTTTTCTTGCTCGCAAGCCTAATTCCGCTGGGCAGCGCCGTTCAGACGACCGGGACGGCGGAATGGATCGCGACCCAGTTTCTGCTCATATTCGACGGAATGCCGATTTGGGTGATTCAGGCGAGCGTTGCGCTGCTCACGACATTTTTCACCCTCGTGATGTCAAATGTCGGAGCGACGGTTCTCCTCGTGCCTCTCGCCGTGAACATCGCCTTGGGAGTCGGCGCAGATCCCGCTCTGTTCGCGCTGACCGTAGCGATCTCCACATCCAATTCGTTTCTGATTCCCACCCATCAAGTGAATGCGCTGATTCTGGGGCCGGGCGGATATCGCGTCACGGACTACATGCGGGCGGGCGGCATCATGACGATACTGTTCCTGATTGTATCCCTTTTTGCATTGAACTATTTGATTTGATCAATTTTCGCGCAGACGCATCGTGGCGCAGCAACGAGTTTCGGCAAGCCGGCGCCGTGTCCCGTCATGCCTTGAACACTTGATTCGGCCGGTCAGGACGGCAGACCGGATGAAGGCAAGAATGAACATCCGTCCGCGTCGGCTTTCATTCAAGTCAACATTCTTTTTCTGCAACCGGCCAAGGCGCGGAATGAGATGTGGAAGCGCATCGTTGCGAACGCACTCAGTCCGATAGCGACGGTCGAATATGGATACCCGGCAGCGCGCCCAGTCAATCCTGGACCGTTCGAGGGCGGCTGGAACCAGCGGACAGGGTACGTCTCATGTATTTCGGTCGGCTGCCGTGCACTCCAGCTGGTAGACAGTCCGGGCTCGGCGATCTGATCGAGCCACTTGGCCCGCCGGTCCAAGCCGAATTTCTTCCGTACCTGCCGCCGCAACATTGCATGCCGTCGATCCATCCTTCGGTGAGTCCTTCAATTTGAACCTTGTACAACGCCCAGCCGAAGCTCCGTTCGGAACACGGACGCAGCCTTCTCATGATCCAATATCTTTTCGATCTTCTACGGTTCATCCGGTATTTCATGCAAAATTCCGCGAAACCCTACCGCAATCGCTAGCGTAGAGCTCAACGGAACCGGCCACACTCGACGACGCCGACTTCCCACGCCGACCTAGGGTCATACCGTGTTCATCTGAACCATATGGACTTATTTCCAATTGCTCTCACTAACTTCGAATCGTTGCTTAATATGCTCCACTGCATCCATTATCTCACGAGGAAGGGGTTCCAAATCCTCGCCCTGGCGCACTCGGAGCGCGTGCCAAAGCGGTTCCAATTCATTCGTGATTTTCGCATTCTCAATGATCGACATAACCCTTCGACCTTCACCAGCGCAAGTCGCTTCGATTAAAATATTCGTAATTCTTGATAATTCACCTTTAAAGAAGTTTATCCCTGACTCCAAGCAATACTCCAACCGATTCAGCCCATTATTCCACTCACCCAGTTTGCAAAAAACAACAAAACTCGCATAATGGTTCCACACATTATTTGGTCCCCTCGCGATCGCCTCATCCACATACTTCTTCGCGTCGGCCATCTCGGACTTTCCTTTCTGGCTGGCAACGCAAATCGCAAATAATCGCCAACCCGAATCCAAATCAGGGAATTTCCCGGTAATCTTTGTGCAGATCTCTTCAAGCTCCAAGTATCGCTCTAGCTTGATTAGTCTTCCACACGCTTCGATCATTCTTATAACCTGTCCTTCGCGTCGAACCGCATCATTAGATTCGCTCATTTCCAAGGCACTGTTTACAATGTCAATCAGTTCCTCGTCAAATCCAAATTCATCAAGAAATGGAATCAAGTGCAAATGCAATCGGAACGAAAAGTCACGCTCATCCTCATCGTGAACATTGCGAATTCCTTGCGCATCCTTAACTGACTCTTGAATTGAAGCAATTGCGCTGTCTCGGCGTTTCATAAGCAACCAAGCCTGTCCAAGTGTCAAGTGTGTAAGGCCCGAAATTACGTGAAATTCATTCCAATGGTGGTGTAAGTTGCCATCAACTATCGTGCGGGATTGAATTTCTTTAATTTTTTTAAAAATTGTTTCCATTGCATCTACTTCAATCAAATATCCGATATTTTCATCCATTTCCAGTTTCCGATCAGTCAAATTCGAAATAATCGATTCAAGTGCGCGAAGGTAAGCGGAAATTTCAATATTTGGACGACTGTCATCCTTAAATTCATTTCCAAGATTTACCCATTTTGCAACATAATCCGAATGTTCAGTAAGAGAGCTCGGTGTGGATTCCCCTTTTTGAATTAACTTCAGAAAGTTATTTGCCCAAGCTGGACCTTCCTTGAATTCAACATCCCGAATCACATACTGCGCTAAGGATTTGAGCAATTCCTTTGCGTCCTTTTCGCTATGGATCCCTCTTTCTATTTCTTTTGATGTACCAAGATACAAAATCCTCATTTGAGTGGGGCCAAACAAATCGTAAAGGAATGCAACGAGACGCTTCATCCGGTCCCGCGCGACGCGCGAAAATCTATATAAATAATATATATTGAAGAAGCGATCGCTTACCTCATAACGGACACGTTTTTCATTGTTCCAATTGACCTTGACGGCATATCCCCAATCGACGAGCTTGTTCAACTGAGCGCTAGCTTGAGACGATCCGAGTCTTGTACGGCTTGCTACCTCATTCGCGAGCATTGGACGCCATCCATCGGCGAGTTTGGAGAACACTTTCCTGGATTGCACCGGCAAGTCCTCAATTCTGGCTTTGAAATACGGCGTCTGCTCGTCAATTAGCCGCTCGATGTTTTCCAATGTCGTCCCGAGCCGCGGTTCGAATAACATTTGACACGCTAGAGCGAGCAACCGAGGATTCCCGCCGGTCAATCTTCTAATTGCTTCGACTCGACCCCATTCGCTTGATAAAAGCTTGTCGGGACTTGGCTGATCGAATCGTTTTGCCATATCGCGGATCAAGACGGTTGTTTCCTCTACGTTCAATCCGTCGAGGCGGATCACTCTGAAGAATCCATAAAATGGAGCTGAGTACTCTTGCATTCCAGCAAAAACGCTGTTTGCGGAACCAAGAACAAGGAAGTTCGGATTTGTGGTTAAAGTTGCGCGTAGTGCATGCACTTCTCTTTTGCCATGTAGCTGATCCAATACCGTATCAATATTTTCAACAAACAAAATCAATCTCTTTTTTGATTCATCACAATATTCGTCCAGCAAATTTATCGCATACGCCTCGACTCTCCGGCTATCGGTTTCTCCTTGGGCGAGTGCCATGGCACTTTCCGCCCAAGTGGGGTCACCCGTGGCGCGACTTAAATGACGCAAGGCCGTTAGCCAAAAATCTGCGGCGTCAGCTATTTCATAGCTTTCCTCATCGAATGGGAGAGGTTGCCAAGCCTCCGACAAATCACAATCCTCTTCTATCTTGTGCATCAACCTTAATCCCAAAGTAGACTTGCCCATTCCTCTTGGCCCAACAATAATCGTGTGCTTTCGAGGTTTGTCCGGAGCTTCCTCGGCTACAAGCCCTAAAAGCTTGCTCAACGTACTTTGCCGTACGGAAAACGACTCTCGAAGTTGCTCCTTGGACAGGAAGGCTGGATTGTAGAACTGCTGATAAACCGTCATGTCCGAACTCCAACCACTTGCCTCCTCCACCAGCACCGCAAAAGATTTGAGCAAAATCCTGCGTTGCCATTTTCGATTGCCAGAAATTTCTCAGCTATCAATTCGTTTAGAACTAATTGAATCGTTTTCTTTCCTTCGGAATTGGCTGTGTTGATATCGGAGTTTTTGATTCCGTTTTGCTGCATGCATGCGGCTTTTAGTATTTCACGCGCCATGCTCTTTTCCTCTTGGGTTTCAAATATCGATTCGAGCTTCTCCTTATAGTGCTCCAAGTGCGCGATCCCCTGAAATCCCGCTAGCTGCTCATCAAAACATCGCTTAATCGATTCCGCAGACATCAGGCCGCTTTTGTCGGCAAGTTCGGTTTGAAGTTTTTCGAAGAATAGGTGAACATGATACGGAATGGGATCTTGCAAAAGTGCCAACATCTCTTCAATTGATGACTCGCCGAGCTGGAATTGCTCGCGTTCGCTAAGCTTCCTTAGAAACTTCGCGGCCGTTTCTTTTGACCAAGACGGAAGATGGTAAGTTTTCATGTCGTTGATGAGCGACGACTTTCCCATTCGTCTCATCACGCCTTCCATGCCAATTGAGCCTCCCACTAGAGTATGCACCTTGTTTCGAAGCTTTTGATCTTGCCTTAGCTTTCGGAGCCACGATAGAAATATCTCCGCTTCCCTTCTTTGCTCTTCGTTCTTGAGCATATTGTTTATTGGAATCGGAAGTTCGTCGATAATTATCAGTAGCTTGCGGTCGTTGGGCGTCGAAGAACGCAAAAGGTTTCGAAATTTCTCGGCTTCTCGTTTCCAATTGCTTTTCACTGCCGAGCGTATTTCGGCCTTCAATGTGGCAACTGAAATGGAACTAACCCGCTCAGAGATTTTGCCGAACAGGTCGGACATTTCATCCCGATACCTTTTGGCATGAAACATCTCCACCATTGGGCACACTTCGACCGTTCCCCGGCTTGCGCCAAGGTTGAGCGGCGTCTGCGGGCTTTCGCTCCCCGCGCCGGGATGGCGTTCGCGGGCGTCCCCCGTTTTGGCCCGCCGGCGATCCCGTTGCGGAAGGCTTGGCTTGCGTCAGGCCGGTTGTGTCGCCGCCTGTCCGGCGGCCGGCTGCTCGATGCCGTAGGCCTTCATCATGCGGATCCAGCGCGGGGCATTCCTGCGCGCCATGATCTCCTGGTAGTCGGTTCCGGGATCCGCGTAGGGCTTCCGGTTCTTCAGGACCGCATGGATCACGCGGACCAGCTTGTGGGCGGTGGCGAAGACGGCCTGCTTGTGGCTCTTCCTCGCCCTGAGGGCGCGGAAGTGGCTGTGGAACTGGCAGTCCTTGGTTCGGGAGGCGGCGTGCGCGCACTCGACGAGGACCCTCCGGAGCGCCGGATTGCCCTTCCGGGCGCGTCCGCTCCGCCGCCGGCCGCCGCTCTCGTTGTTGCCCGGACAGAGCCCGGCCCATGCGGCGCAGTGCGCGTGCGAAGCGAACATGCCGATGTCGGGGCCGAGTTCGGCCAGGATGGCGCCCGCCGCCGCGGCCCCGATCCCGGGGATGGTCTGCAGCAGGCGCAGCGACTGCGCGTCCTCGCGGTTCTTGGCGAGTTCGCTGTGGAGGGCGCGTTCGCAGTCCGCCATCACGCGCGCCGCCCGGTCGTGCTGGTCGAGAAGATCTTTGAGCGCCGCCCGGGCATGCGGGTGCAGCTCAAGGGACAGGACGCCCTCCAGATCGGACCGCTTGCGCGTGACATGGGACGTGAGACCGGCCAGGATGTCGCCCGTCGGCAAGCCTTCGGCAAGGCCGTCGAGGATGCGCCGCCCGTTCTTGCCGAAGATGTCGGAGAGCACGCCGCCCACCCGCAGGCCGGCGCGGTCGACCAGCTTGTGCGCCCGGTTGCGGAACCGCGCCCGATCCTCGGCCGCCTGCCGCCGGTGCCGGCTCAGCGCCCGCAACTCCCGGTACCGCTTCGGAAGGACAAGGCTCGGACGGGCCAGCCCGAACTGGCAGACCCGCGCCAGCCACACGCTGTCCCCGACATCCGTCTTGCGCCCGCGGACCTGCTTGACGTGCTGCGCGTTCAGAACCAGCGGCCGGATGCCCGCCGCCTCGAGCGCGTCCAGCGGAGCCTCCCAGTAGATCCCGGTCGCCTCCATCGCCGCCGCCGTCACCTTGCAGCCCGAAAGCCAGTCCGCCATCTCCCGGAAGCCCCGGGCCGCGGCCGGAAAGGTCCGCGTGGCGACCTCCCCGTCCTCGCCGCAGCCCTTCCAGACCCGCACCGACGCCGTGATCGACAGCTTATGGACGTCCAAGCCCGCCGCGCAGGGATGGACGACATTCATGTTGTCCGGCGACGCTTCATCAATTATCATGCCGCTTGCTCCTTGTTCCAAAGGGGTTGAAGGCGGAAGCGGAGGACGCGGCGGAAGGCCGCCACGCGGCCGGCAAGCGGGCGCGGGTCGATTTGGCATGCGTCCACGGCCTGGCGGCCGGGTACAATCGGGGGTTCGATGCCGCCGCGTCCGGGACAGTTTTTTGAGCGGGAACACAGTCACCGAAAATAAGACGTCCACTTTGTCCGCTTCCGCCGCGCATCTTCGACGATCCCGCAGGAAATCGCCACCCGGAGCGCGCCGCCGCCCCGGAACCCGTTTCATGGTCGGGGGCGGGCGGCCAAAGGCCGACCATGTGGGTTTTTTGAATTCCTCCTTCTCGGCGATTTCGCCGAGGATCTCCGCGATCACGCCGCCCGGCTCTGTGCATGCTTCGACGTCGGCGTACGCTACGATCCAGCCGTCGCGGGGGTCGCGCTCCATCTCCCTCATCAGACTAGTCTTGCCGACCTGCCTTGGCGCAGTCATTAGAACATGCGCGCCACGTTCCAGCATTCGCCAGATATGGGCAAGTTCCTGTTCTCGCCCGAAAAGGTCATCGCCCACTACGGGTGCTCCGGCTACGCTTTCCATGATCAATTCCTGTCCAATCCCGGATGGCTTCTGTTAAACTACCACCAACGGATCTGTTGGCAATGGATTTGTTGGCAACAATTCCGTTGGCAATTGTTTCGTTGCTGTATTGGCACTCTTTCTCCCAGCGCGTTTTGGCCATCGCAGCGCAGTTCTTATTGTTCTACATATGCACGAATGAGCGTTGTGAGACTCAATAGGCACTGAAGCCCTCCGGCTTCCTGATGGGAAAATGCAGCAACGAGAATGAATTTTTAGCGGCCGCTTCCCAGCCGTATTCCCGGCTCGGACAGAGAATCTTGTGCGCTGTCCCTGGCAAGTACGGCCATATCGATCAGGCCGGGCGGGTCGGAAGCCGACTCGGTCTCCGCCGCCGCGAGAGCGTCCGACATGGGCGGCGTGTGAATATCCCCTGTTACGGCGCAGGCGATCACGGTCTCACTGCTGCGCGCCATCGGTCAGTCTTCTTGCTTCTCCGGATTCCCGACAATCCGGTGCAAGACGCGAAACGGCTGGAGGCGGCGTCCGGCGAGATTCGAAGGTTCTGCAGGAATATTGGAGCACCGACCACCGAAGCCAATGCCCTGCCCGCCGTCAAATGCCGCTTCGAAATCAGCCCTAAGCCCGAAATCATCAATTGGAGGGATTGCCGCGTCGTAGCTGCTTAACCAAAAGTCATGAGATGCACCCCAGTGGGCAGCCGAAGCTTGATTCTATCAACCGAGGGAATACCCAGCGCCCCTGACGGTTCTCAAAGGATCTTCTCCGCCGTATCGGCAAAGCGCTTTCCTGAGTCTGCCGATATGGACGTCGACCGTTCGGTTCTCGACGTAGATATTCTTGCCCCAAACTCGATCCAAAAGCTGTTCGCGGGACCACACCCGGCCCGGACGCTCAAGGAACGTCGACAAAAGGCGGAACTCCGTCGGCCCCAGCTTGACCGGCTTGCCGCCCCGGAAGACCCTGTGCTGTTCCGCGTTGAGCTCAATGTCCTCGAAACGCAGGATTTCGCCGACGGTCGAAGGCTTGAATCTCCTCAAATGCGCCTTGAGCCGAGCCAGCAGCTCCGACATCGAATACGGCTTAACGACATAATCGTCGGCGCCGACTTCAAGGCCGCGAACCCGGTCGAACTCCTCGGCTCGCGCGGAAACGATGATCATCGGCATCGCGCTCAGTCGTTCGTCTGCTCTTATGCGCTTGCAAATGTCTATCCCCGACACGCCGGGAAGCATCCAATCCAGCAGAACCAGATCGGGTTCGTTGTCTTCAAGAATCTCCAATGCTTCATTGCCGGTCGACGCTTTCAGCACCCGATGGCCGGCAGACTCGATCCTGTATGCGAGCAACTCAAGCTGCGACTGATCATCCTCGACAATTAGAATTTCTGCTTTTTTCATCGTCAATTCTTTTTCTCGGATAGCGAGCCTGTCGGCGGAGCAGCCGCAACATCGCCAAGAAACTCGGCGTCATTGCTCTTGGGACGATCCTGATCCGGGGGAATGCCCGTTACGACGTATATAACTTGCTCTGCAATGCCGGTGGCATGGTCCCCGATCCGTTCCAGATTCTTGGCCATGAACAAAAGATGCATTGTCGCAGTGATGTTGCGAGGGTCCTCGAGCATGTGGGTCAGGAATTCCCTGAACAAAGAATTGTACATGCGGTCGATGTCTTCATCGAGCAAAATGACGTCGGCGGCCATGTCGGCATCGCGCAACACAAACGAGTCGAGCGCTGTCTTGGTCAACCCGCGCACCGATTTCGCCAAACCCTTGATGGAGGCAGACTGACTGCCGAGCGGCTGCGACTTGATCAGCACAATGGTTCGTTTCGCGATGTTCTTCGCGTAATCCCCTACCCGCTCCAAGCTGATGGCGATCCGAATAACGGCAACGACCATCCTAAGGTCTTGCGCGCGAGGCTGCCGAAGCGCAAGTATGCTGACGGTCGCCCGGTGCACCTCCTCCTCCAGATCGTCAATCATCCTGTCTTTGGCGACAACGCTCTCCGCGATTTCGCCGTCCATGTTCTGCAAGGCGAGCATGGCTTGACCTATTGCTTCCTCGACCATTCCGCCCATCGTAACGATCAGCTTGAAGATTTCTGTCAGATCTTCGTCGAATGCGGAGTGTATGTGTTTGGATTCCATTGCTGCCAAGACGCCGCCTACCCGATTCTGCCCGAAATATAGCTTTCTGTTCGCTCATCCGTAGGATTGGTGAATACAGTGCTTGTGTCGTTGCACTCGACGAGGTGACCAAGATGGAAAAAGGCCGTCCTTTGGCTGACCCGCGCGGCTTGCTGCATGGAGTGCGTCACGATGACGACCGTGAACTCCGCCCTGAGATTGTCGATCAGTTCCTCGATTTGCGATGTCGCAATGGGGTCCAAAGCCGAGCATGGCTCGTCCATCAGCAGGACTTCGGGCTGGGTTGCGATCGCGCGCGCAATGCAGAGTCTCTGCTGCTGTCCTCCCGATATGCCTGTGCCCGGTGACTTCAGCCTGTCCTTCACTTCGTCCCAAAGTGCAGCATGCCGGAGCGATGTCTCCACGATCGCGTCGAGATCGCTTCTTGACGAGGCAATCCCGTGAATGCGAGGCCCGTACGCCACGTTGTCGTATATGGATTTTGGAAACGGATTGGGTTTCTGGAAAACCATTCCGACTCGTGCCCGGAGTTGCACAGGATCGACGGAACGCGCGTATATGTTGTCGCCCTCCAACTCGATCAAACCTTCAACTCGGCAATGATCGATCGTATCGTTCATCCTGTTGAGACAACGCAAGAACGTCGATTTGCCGCATCCTGACGGTCCGATCAGGGCAGTGACCGACTTGTCCGGTATCTCCACAGAAACGTCCATAAGCGCCTTGCTTTCAGAGTAATAGACGCTGACATCCTGCGCCTTCACTTTCACTTTTTGGATGGGTTCCCCGCCATCGCGCATTGAATCAACCTCTGTAAATTCATGCACTGGCTTCTGATCATCATTCAACTCTGAAGAGCTATCCGACACCACCGCAACCTCCTTCATACCCGCCGCTTGTGAACGTTTTGCGTCAAGCACATCAATGTAATGTGTAACTCATTGCGATTTCGGCGTTCATTCTCAAATTTGCGGACACGGCCAAGCTTATACTCTTTCCATCGGGAGCAGCACGGTAAATTTGCACCCGGCCCCCAGCTCGCTTGAAACGGCAAGCCGCCCTCGATGGCGCTGGACGATGTGTTTTACGATCGCCAATCCCAAGCCTGTTCCGCCCACTTCCCGGGAACGATGCTGGTCCACGCGATAGAAGCGCTCCGTCAGCCTAGGCAAATGGTCCGGACCGATTCCAGGTCCTTTGTCCGATACGCTGATCGCAACTGCGTCCCCGTTGAAATTCGCGGGCTGCCGAATGATCTCGACATCCACCAAAACCTCGCCTCCGCTCTCGTCGTACTTCAAAGCATTCTCGAGCAGATTGCGCATCACCTGGCAAAGCTGATCCAATTCGCCGCGCACGACAGCATTGCAATTCCGATTATGCGTTCGAATTCGCTTTGCATACCCATTTTCTGAAGAGTACATTGAACTCAAAGTGTTGTTCAGAACTTCCGAGATATGAACCAGCTCGCTGGGACGAATGCGCTCGTTCGATTCTACTTTCGACAATGACAAAAGATCCTTGATCAGGCTGTTCATCCGCAACGCTTCGCGCTCCATGAGGTCAATAAATCCGGCGCGCCTGCTCTCGTCGTTGCACGATTGCCCCTTGAGCGTTTCGATTACACCCAGCATCGTGGTCAACGGCGACCGAAGCTCATGGCTGACATTGGCGACGAAGTCGCGGCGCAGCTGTTCGGTCGCGTCGAGACCGCTCATGTCGGTCAGCGAAATGACAAAGCCCTCCAATCGCGGGTCGGACAAATCAACAAAGTTGACGGACATCTTAAATTTGGTCTCGATCTCGCCGTCCGAATGCTTGATGATCGTTTCCGAGATGCCCCGCTCGCTATGCGCATCGTTGATGCAATGCAAAGCCTCGGGCTGCCGGATGAATGCATAGAATGATTGGCCGGCCAGATGCGCGCCGAATAATTCTTCGGCGGCATGGTTTGCGCAGCGGATCCCGTAGTCCAAACCGACGAATACGACCGGGTCCGACAATGCCGCTATAATTTGTTCGACCCACTTCAGCATGAGAGTTCGCAGGGCGCCTAGTTTCTCTGTGCCGACCGTAAATATATTGCATTCCGCAGCAAGCAAAGAACAAGACGGATTGCGCAAATCTGAAACGCCCCGGTTTTTCCGAATGGCAAAAGCTTAAACGAGCGAGCCGGTGTTCGGACAGATCAAGCAGGCGCGCCTGTTCCGGCGGTTCCTGCTGCGCGGCGGGAATGAGCGCTGGCCTTTATCACCCACAACTTGAACAAGCCGGCTTTCGAATGGCCGGACGGGCAGTCCGCGAGCACTGGATCTTCCCCGTACCCGCCCGCGAGGACATGGAACGCGAAAATCGTTCGAGTGAATTCACTCAATCCGATTCGGTCGCAATGGACGGCCTGCGATAACACATGTCCCGGTGCGACTGTCAGGCTCAGCGTAGAGCATACTCAGACGCGCGCCTATGCACCTGCCGCCTTGCGGGCATCGGCCAGATATTCGTCCGACCAGACTGAATACTCGTTTTCCCGAAGGGATTGCTGGAGCAAAGCGCGGACTTCACCGCGCTCATGGTTCAGAGCCGCTTCCATATGGCGACGCACCAAATCACGGATAAATTCGCTTGGTGTCTCGCAGAGGGAGCCTCTGCCGGTGATTTCGCCAACATACAGTGCCAACGGATCGGGTAGTGTCGTATTCAGCCGCTTCACCATCTTGCTTTTACTTGTGTTTGCCATGGAAGTGCTCCTTCGTTTTCCTCAATACCTTGTGCATGCGCGCGTCAGATGTCGATTGAACGCGGCAATGCCATGGCATCCCTGCGCAATATTGAGGCCAAGCTCGCGGTCCGACCGTCATATCCTCAGTATCTCAATGCGACCAAGCATTTCAGGCCAGCCGCATTCTTGGACCGACGGCGTTCGACCGGAAAACGGATTCCGAAAACTAGAAATGTCCTTGCCGTTTGGATTGTCGGAAAATTGCGCAGCGAAAATTTTCAGTTGGCGCACCCGAGAGGATTCGAACCTCTGGCCTCTGCCTTCGGAGGGCAGCGCTCTATCCGGCTGAGCTACGGGTGCGCAGATCCATGTCTTTATTCGATTTGTTCAAAGATCGCAAATTCAATCATGCGAATAGTTCACGGCAGAATTCAAGTCCTTCCACCAATTTGTCCACCTCGTCCTTTGTGTTGTAGAGACCGAACGAAGCACGGCAGGTCGCGGTCGTTCCCAAATGCTCCATCAAAGGCTGCGCGCAATGATGGCCTGCTCTGACTGCGATGCCCATTTTGTCAAGCACAGTCGAAAGGTCATGAGCGTGCGCCGCGCCGTCAATCGTGAAAGAAAATATTGCGCCCTTCCCCTCCGCGCATCCTTGAAGGCGAAGCCAGTTCTTGTTGGAAAGCTGCTTCGCAGCATAATCCCGCAACTCACATTCGTGCCGGTGAATGTTTTCCGTTCCCAACTCCGAGATGTAGTCAATTGCGACTCCAAGCCCGATCATTTGCACGATCGGCGGAGTTCCGGCTTCGAACCTGCGGGGCGGATCCGCATAGTCGACCGCCGATCTGGTTACCGATTTGATCATGTCGCCGCCGCCTCTGAACGGACGCATCTCTTCAATTCGCTCGCGTTTCGCGAACAAGGCGCCTGATGCCGAGGGACCATAAAGCTTGTGCCCGGTAATCGCATAAAAATCGATGCCAAGCTCTTGGACATCCACTTTCCCGTGAACTGCCGCCTGAGCGCCGTCCGCAAGCACGGGAATGTCCAGCTTTCGCGCCTCTCTCGCGATTGTCGCGACGTCGACCTTGGTGCCCAAGACATTGGACATGTGCGAGATCGCGATAAGCTTGGTCCGAGGCCCGACAAGCTCAAGAACGCGCTGCGGATCAAGGGCGCCTTGCCCGTCCGGCTCAGCCCAGCGCAGCACGACGCCCAGACGCTCACGAAGAAAATGCCATGGCACGATGTTTGCGTGATGCTCCATAACGGAAAGAACGATCTCATCGCCGGCGCTTACGCGCGGCATCGCCCAGCTGTACGCGACCAGATTCATCCCTTCCGTCGCGCCTGTGGTGTAGATGATTTCTTCTTCACTGCGGGCGTTGAGAAACGATTTGATTTTGCTGCGAACCTTCTCGTACTTGTCGGTCGCCAAATTGGACAAATAATGAAGACCTCGATGCACGTTTGCGTACTCTTCCTCGTAGGCCCGCGATACGGCCTCGATGACGCGACCCGGCTTTTGCGCCGATGCCGCATTGTCCAGGTAAACAAGCGGACGACCGTTCACCTCCCGGCTAAGAATCGGAAAATCATCCCGTATCTTGGTCACATCGTACATCGGGGATCTCAGACGGTTCCGAAGGCCGCGTAAAGAGTCAAAACGCCCATAATGATCGCCGCCATCGACATCATCGTGCCGATGAGCACTTTGAACGCGGATTTGAATCCATGCAGGACGGCGACGAAATTCGCGAACAGCCAAAAGAACAATACGATCGAAACGATCGTCAACAGCCCGTCCAGAACTGGAATGACCATGGAGGCAAAAATCTGTACGAATTGATAAAGCAGCATGATGAATTGGAGCCAAACCATCAAGACAAGCGTTTCCTTCAGGTTCCCATTTCCACCGACCATCTGGCCAATCAGATAAGTTGCTAGGACGATGACGCACAAAACGGCGCCTTGAATCGCCGTGAAAATCAGCGGGTTCCTAAACAGATTCAGCTGTTCGGCTTCTTCGCTTGCAGCCGTAAGCTGAAAGAAAAGGCTCGACAGAATGGACCCCAAGATCACTACGACCGCAGCCAGCTCAATGGCGGCTTGCAAAGGCACACGATGCTTGAGGACCTTCACGGCTCCGTATTTCGGATCCCGCAAAGACAAGCTTGCAAGCTGAATCAGTTGGCCGAGCATGGGGTGGATTCTATTCCTGCGATCATTTCGCTCTATAGATAGTTTCCCGCGTTCTTTGCGGCAAGTGGTCGTGAATTCCAGAAATCTGAAGGTGACGGCGCATGTCCGTCTCTCAGTGCATTGCCCGCGTCATCCGCCGCTCGCAGCCTCAACATCGCGATGAACCGATCGAGAGCCCGAACAGCCGGGAAAAAGAAATGTCTTCGATCAACAAGATCCCGCATGCGAGGCGCATCGCGGCGTGCCTGCCCGATCAGTCATCTTGAACATTCTGGATTTGCCTCGGAATACTGCAACTTCAGGCAGGCAGCCAAGCGTGAAACTGCTGCATAACTGCTTCAGCGAGCTGCGAATCTTCAATCTCTTCGACCGCCTCGGCCAGAAACGCCGCGGCAAGCATTCCCTTCGCATCGCTTTCGGGTATTCCGCGCGACCTGAGATAGAACAATGCATTTTCATCCAGCCCGCCGCTGGTAGAGCCGTGCGAGCATGCGACGTCGTCGGCGTATATCTCCAGTTCGGGCTTCGCAAGAAACTGAGCGTCGTCGTCGAGCAGCAAAGCTTGGCTCAATTGGTATCCGTCCGTCTTTTGAGCAGCTGGCTCAACCAGTATCTTGCCTTGAAAGACGCCCACAGCTCCGTTGCGAAGAACTTTCTTGAATACCTGCCGGCTTTCACAGTTGGGAGCCAGATGCTTGACGAAGAGCGTGTCGTCCTGATGGAAATTCGCATTTCCGATCGCCGCCCCAGAAACATGCGCCGCGCCTCCCTCGCCTGCCAGATCGATTACGCACTCATTCCGCAACCAATCCGTGTCGGCAGTTGCCGTGAACGACTTCATGCTTGAACCGGCTCCCAATCTGGCAAACATATGGTTGATTGATCGAAACTGATGCATTCCGTTTTGAATGCGTACATGGTTGAATCGGGCGCCGTCCCCGATTTCCACCTCGACGACCGTGTTCGTTCCGGTTCCCGAGAATCCTGTTTCAAGCAATGTCACCTCGGAATCAGGATCCAGCTTAAGAACATGCCTGACGTAAGCGGACCTGACGGCGCTTTCCCCCACATTGTACGCGATCTCGATTGGCTGGGTCTGTCGGCCGCGAACTCTTATCGCAAGTCCGGAATTGACACGGAGGCGGTTTTCGAGCGCGAATGGACGCTGAACCGGAGCCTGTCCCCTGGCTTCAAGAGCGCCGAACAGATCTGAGCACCAATGCGATTCGTCGACAAAGATGTCTTTCAATTCATCGACCCGAATGTGCGCATCTGCCAAGGAATCGGATTGCTGCCTATCCAAACCGCCGCCCGACAAAACAATCCTTTTGCGATCTATCCTGTCGAACACGGTTGATTGACCATCGGTCCCGCAGGCAGGAGGCGCCGAGCTCGATAAACCGGTCAGCCCTTCCGGATCCGTGAATTTCCAATATTCATCGCGCCGCTGGGCCGGGCCGGTCGACTTGACCAGCTCCCGAGCCCGATGCAAGGCGTTGCTGTGCCATGCTGCCCTACCGCCCAAGCCCGACGGCGCAGGCCGGCTGTCAGAATTTTCGTGAATCGGTCGTACTCCCATTGCGATCGGATCTCAGGCAAATCCTGCGCATCATCCCATCTCTGCCAGCAGATCGGCATAACCGTTTTCTTCGACTTCAAGAGCGAGGTCAGGCCCTCCGGACCGCACTATTCGACCATCCATCAAAATATGGACCATGTCCGGCTGAATGTAGTTCAGCAGGCGTTGATAATGGGTGATCACGAGAAACGATCTTTGTTCCGAACGCAGTGAATTGACGCCTCGGGCGACTTGCTTGAGGGCGTCAACATCCAATCCCGAGTCTGTTTCGTCCAAGACGCAAAGCCTCGGCTCCAACACCGCCATGTGGAGGATCTCATTCCTCTTTTTCTCGCCACCGGAGAAGCCGAAGTTTACCGGACGCTTCAATAGATCGCCCTCGATCCCGAGGTCCTTCGCTTTCGCGCGGACCAGCCGAAGAAATTCCGCGGCGGACACCGAATCCTCTCCGCGCGCTTTCCGCTGCGCATTCAGAGCCGTTCGAAGGAAGGTCATGTTTCCGACGCCTGCGATTTCGACCGGATACTGGAAAGCCAGAAACAAGCCCTCTGCCGCGCGCTCCTCCGGTTCGATCTCCAGAAGATCGTTTCCATCCAGCTCGACGGTCCCTTCTATGATTTCGTATCCGTCCCGGCCAGCCAGGATATAGGACAGCGTCGATTTGCCGGAACCGTTGGGACCCATCACGGCGTGGACAGCGCCCGCCTCGACGTCCATGTCGACGCCCTTGAGAATTTCCTTCTGCTCATTCTCAAGTCCGGCGTGCAAGTTCTTGATTGACAACATTAATTTACCACGCCTCCGTTCATCCGAATTGGCCGTCCGCTCACAACCCGAAGGCTTGGGCAACCTGCTGATTCAATATCCCGCTTCCGTTACCCCTTTGCTGCGCAAGCTTCAACTCATCAGCGAAGAATGGAGAAGCAACACGGCGCGAGCGGGTTGCCGTTATCGCCCGCGAAAACGTTCGAAAGCCAATTCGCTGGGCGCGTCCCATATTTTTTTGGGCAGACGGGATGCCGCCGGTCGAATGCCGAAGCCGGAGCCTTGCTCGCCGTCGAATGCCGCTTCGAAAACAACCGCAGACCCGAAATCATCAATTGGAGGGATAGCCGCGGCTGTCTGCCCAAAAAATTTGGGATGCGCCCCAATTCGCTGCGCAAATTGCGTTTGAAGCCCGAATCCTGCCAGACAGTTTCGGCGCAAGTTTGAACGAATCTCCAAGAGTTGTCCGCCGCGCTATGCGCAACCGCCAATCCCCGGCGGCGTCTGAAACGCGGGCGGCGCACCGCCATTGCCTTCGGCGCCTCTACTGAGCTTCGACCGTTACCGCTGTCCCGGAAGCTGACACCATGAGCATGTTGTTGATGACTTCATAGTCGAGATCAACGCCCACGACCGCATTGCCGCCGATTCTGGCAGCCTCGCTTTCCAGTTCTCCGAGCGCTATCCGCCGCGCTTTGCCAAGCTCTTCTTCATATGCGCCGGATCTTCCGCCGAGGATGTCCGTAATCCCCGCGAACAGATCCCGTATCACGTTCGCTCCAAGAATTGCTTCTCCCACGACGACGCCGTGATACTGCCTGATGGTCATGCCCGAGATATCAGGAGTTGTAGTAACGATCATGGTTTTGCCCTTTTTTCCGAGTACCGAGTTTATTTCACGATCTACAAATAGTGTCTGCTCATGCCAGTTTGTAGGCCGCAATGGAACGCAGATGCGGAAGCCGCATAAATTGCTTGCAGCATGTCGGTCCTGACTGCCCCGAATCTTACGGAGAACCGGCAAATGCAGCACAATGAGGGTGCATCTCGTGTTTTTTGGATTGAGTCGGTTCCACACTCTCTTGTGTCGCCCGACCCAAATGTTTCGAGGGTTGCAATTGTGACTGATCAAGAATCATGAGACGCACCCACGCGCGCGGGCAAACGCTGTTGCTGCCCAGCGATCGGATGTTCGGGACGGCGACGCACTGTCATGAAGACCGCGCCTGGAGTCGCGCAGGACGCCGAAGCTTCCGAGTTAAAGATTTGCGGATCGTGACACCGGGAAGCGCCGACTAGACCGTCGGCGGCAGGTTATCGAACACGAACAAGAAAATCTTGAAGAAGTCGTCCTCATAATCCGCCCAAGCAGTTCCCGACCGCCCGTAGGGCAGATGATCAGTTTCATCGGCGACTACCCCGAGATCCGCAGAGTCGTCAAGCCAGACTGCCGCGTGTTGCCGCCAGCGTCGTAGACCCTCCGTCCTATGACTGACTTTGGCACCGTGATGCGCAATCGGGAAAGAGCGGCTTCGTCGGCCTCAGGTGTCTTCGCCTTCGTAATATCCCAGACTGTTCTTCGCACGCCCGATATAGCGAAGATGCGCTCTCATGAAATCAGGGCCCGGCTTGATCGCGAGCGCCGCGAACTTCCCGCTGTCCGGGTACTCGACAACCTCCGGGTCGCGCATCGTCGAGATGCCCAGATACTTCAGCTCATCTTTGCCGGTGTTGATCAGCTGGTGCGCCGTGTCAGGCCCGCCGCGAGGCGCAGCACAGACGTCGCCCGCCTTGACCGGATGCTCGGCGTCGCCGTACCGATAGGTGCCGCTCCCGCTCAAGATCACGAACATCTCGTCGTTCCCTAAATGATTGTGGAACGGGAAAGCGCGCCGCCCGGGTTGCACCGTTACAAACATGCATCCCAGACCCTCGAGACCCAGCTTTTGCCCGATCGGCGCAATTCTGGAGCCGAACTTGTTCGAATCGGCCGGAGTATTTTCAAACCCCTCCTCATCAAATGCATTCACCACACGCATGGACATTTCGGCGACCTCCGATTGGCAATGATTCCTGTCTGTATTTCAAAAAACTCGGGATATACGATGCATGCTATGGAAATTTGTCGAACATATGCAAGCTATATGTCCGAGCGGCTTATATTCTCCGATATCCCGATGCCGGTCGAAGGTTGATCGAATTGAGCATCCTTGCGGACGAATTCCGAAATTGCCGCCCCAACGGCAAACTGGCCGCTTAGATGCCATCGCATGGCCAGTTGCTTTCGAATCCGTGAAATGAATGGCGAGACGCTCACAGGATATCGGCGGTCTCAAGGCGGCCAATGACCCATGGCGTCGCAGATTCGGCCGCCCGCGCAACAATCTGAACTTTGCGCGCAATTGAGTTCAGCCCACCGAACCTTCAAGCGAAATCGCAACCAGTTGCTGCGCCTCCATCGCGAACTCCATCGGAAGCGACTGCAGAACCTCTTGGCAAAATCCGTTCACCACCAAGGCCACCGCAGCCTCTTCGTCCAAACCGCGCTGCCTGCAGTAGAACAGCTGGTCATCGTCTACCTTCGACGTCGTCGCTTCGTGCTCAACGCGAGACGAGTTGTTTTTCACTTCGATATAAGGGACGGTGTGAGCTCCGCAGCGATTGCCGATGAGCAAGCTGTCGCACTGGGTGTAATTCCGGCTGCCCTTCGCTTTAGGATGCACGGACACCAGTCCGCGGTACGTATTCTGCGCCCTGCCCGCCGAGATCCCTTTGGACACTATGCGCGACCGAGAGTTGCGGCCCAAATGGAGCATCTTCGTGCCGGTGTCCGCTTGCTGATGGTTGTTGGTAATCGCAATGGAGTAAAATTCGCCTCGCGTTTCATTCCCGCGCAGTATGCACGACGGATACTTCCACGTGACTGCGGATCCGGTCTCGACCTGTGTCCACATGACTTTGGATCTGTCGCCGCGGCAGTCAGCTCGCTTGGTGACAAAATTGTAGATGCCGCCCTTCCCGTTCTCATCGCCTGGAAACCAGTTCTGCACCGTAGAGTATTTGATTTCCGCGTCTTCAAGAGCGACCAATTCGACGACGGCCGCATGCAACTGGGTCGTGTCGCGCTGCGGAGCTGTGCACCCTTCAAGATAGCTGACGTAGGACCCCTTGTCCGCGATAATGAGCGTGCGCTCGAATTGCCCCGTATTTTGCGAGTTGATCCGGAAGTACGTCGAAAGCTCCATCGGGCAGCGCACGCCCGGCGGCACGTACACGAATGATCCATCCGAAAAAACGGCAGAGTTGAGAGTCGCGAAAAAGTTGTCGGTAATTGGGACGACCGAACCCAAATACTTGCGCACAAGCTCAGGGTGTTCGCTGACAGCTTCCGAAATCGGGCAAAAGATAACGCCCGCTTTCTTGAGTTCATTCTGAAAGGTCGTGCCCACGGATACGGAGTCAAACACCGCGTCCACAGCCACTCCTCTGGGCGGAGGACCATCGGCATCGGCTCCTTCCACGCCTGCCAAGAGCATTTGCTCCCGCAATGGAATTCCAAGCTTATCGTATGTTTCCAGCAGCTTGGGATCGACTTCTTCAAGCGATTTGGGGCGTTTTTCCATGCTTTTCGGCTTGGCGTAATAGTACTGATTCTGATAGTCGATCTTCGGGTAATCCACCATCGCCCAAATCGGTTCGCGCATGTTCCTCCAACGCGCAAAGGCACGGCAGCGCCAATCCGTCAGCCAATCAGGTTCATCGTTCTTGGAGGAAATCAATCTGACAATTTTTTCGTTCAGACCTTTGGGAGCGAACTCCATTTCAATTTCGGTTTCCCAACCGTGCTTGTACTTCTCCCCGACTGAACGAACCGCTTCGATCGTTTCCCGGTCCACGCCTTCTCTTACGTCAAGATCGTCCATATCCATCATGCTCCAATGACTGCTTCGCGATCAGAAAAGTCCGCTTCCGGAACGACATTGATCGACGGCGATGTTCGTGATTTGAAGCGCTTGCAACATTCGATCCATGTCGAAGCGAAACTCATCAATTGATCCTTTGTCGTTGATGGACCGATGGAGACCCTGATCGACGACGACGCTTCGGATTGTGAAGCGCCCATGGCCGGCAATACGCTGCTGGCCGTCACCTTGCCCGAAGAGCATGCGGATCCCGCTGAGATGGCAAATCCGGCCAAATCCATCTGGATAACTTGGGATTCGCCTTTCCAGCCCGGCATGCAGAAGCAACTCGTGTTCGGAAGGCGATCAGCTTCGAATCCAAACACCTTCAGTCCCTCTGCCGCGTCCAAAAGCGCATGCTCCAGCGCATCCCGCAATGCGCGCACTCTTTCCCATACCCCGTCGGCAACTTCACGCGCAGCGGCCGCGGCGGCGGCTCCGAATCCCGCGATGCCGATAATGTTTTCTGTTCCGGACCTTCTGCCGAACTCCTGCCCGCCGCCTTTGATCAACTCGGCCGGTCTTTCGTTCGGTTTCAAGATCAACGCGCCGACGCCTTTCGGTCCGCCGATCTTGTGCGCTGACAGAAATACCATTCCGGCTTTGCCGATCTGCGCAGCAGTCTGAATTTTGCCGAACGCCTGCGTCGCATCCGAAACAGCAAGGCCGTCCGGAATCATTTGAATCACGCCGGTTTCGCTGTTCGCGACCTGCAGAGCACTTGCGCCGGGTTCAGCGACAGCAACAATCCCCGTTTGGCTGACAGGCAGTTCAGGTCTTGTCCAAGCAAGAACTGCGTCATGCTCAATCGGGGCGGAAACAAGATTCCGGTCGGCGAGCGCCAACGCAGAAGCTTCCGTTGAGCCGGAGGTGAAGACCACCGTTTCCGGATCGACACTGCATGCTCGGGCAACTTGAGCGCGGGCCTGCTCCAACGCTGCCTTCGCTTTCCTGCCTTCCAAATGAACGGAAGACGGATTGCCCGCCAAGTCCATCGCCGACGTCATGGCAGCCTTGGCCTCAGGACGCAACGGAGCCGTTGCGTTCCAATCCAAATAGGCGCGCACATGAGTCACTCGTCCACAACGCGGAGTAGATTGGGAACAGCCGGACAGGGCGTGAGCTGGTTGTATATGATGTCCGATAGGCTAATGCCGTGCAAAAAGACGTAAACTTGCGCGGACAAACCTTCCCAGAGCCTGTTGGTTAGCGATTGGGCTTGCGTTCCTGACATGCCGCCGGCCGCACTCGCGTGCGGCGACGTGACTTCGATGTCTTCGTCCACCGCCGCCAGCACCTCGGAGACTCTGATTTTGTCGGCGCTTCTTGCCAGCCGGTATCCGCCGCCGGGCCCCTTCGCGGAAACCACAAGACCAGCCTTGCGCAGCTTGATGAATAGCCGCTCCAAGTAAGCCAAAGAAATATTTTGCCTTTCGGCGATCTGGGGCAGAGAGACCGAGCTTGGCGAGTCCAGCAGTGCAAGATCCGCCAGTGCGGTTATCGCGTATCTTCCTTTAGTGCTAAGCTTCACTGAACTACCGTCGCATTTGTTGACACGAGATCGACCTTGAACTAATGGTCTCGAGTCCGGCACCGGCCCGGCTCAATTACTTTAGAATGATTCTAAACAACGTGCCGCATTTAGTCAACGCGAGCGGCACAGACGCATAAAAGAGGCAGCCAGCAACTTAAACATGCCAGAAATTATCTTTGCCGGCCCGGACGGGCGTTTGGAGGGGCGATACCACCCGCAACCCGCCGCAGATTCACCTGTCGCTGTCATTCTGCATCCGCACCCGAGTTACGGCGGAACGATGAACAACAAGGTCGTGTACAATCTGCACTATTGTTTCTTCAACATGGGATTTGCGGTGCTGCGGTTCAATTTCCGAGGAGTCGGCAGAAGCGAGGGCGAATACGACGAGGGCGTTGGCGAACTGTCGGATGCCGCGGCTGCGCTTGACTTCCTGCAGGGGCACCACCCGAACACCAAGCACTGCTGGGTGGTAGGATTTTCGTTCGGGGCGTGGATCGGAATGCAACTCCTGATGCGGCGCCCTGAAGTGACCGGGTTCATTTCCGTGGCTCCGCCGGCGAACCTATATGATTTCTCGTTTCTTGCGCCCTGCCCATCTTCGGGCATGATCATCAATGGAACCGCCGACCGCATCGTTCCGCCGAGAGATGTCGGCGACCTCGTCGCCAAGCTCAAGGAGCAGCGCAGGATTACCATTACGCACGAAACCATTCAGGGCTCCGGCCACTTTTTTGAAAGCGATCACATGGATAAGTTGACCGGAGCCGTCACCAAATACGTAAGGCGGCGGCTGAAGGAGAGCTCAAGATAGTCAAACTCTTTATTGGGCAATCTGCGACTGAATATGTTGAGCGACTAAGTTCGCAACGCCTGTGCTGATAACCTGAACATTCGCATCGCCGCGACCTGGTCGATCCGATGAATTCGCGTTTCCGGATTCGAGCCGGCGCTATGGACTGCCGATCTGGCCAAGGCCCTCGGCTTTCACTTCGGCTGGCGGCGGCACGATCCGGGAATTGGCGGCGGGGAACCCGGCAGTCCCGCCTCGACAGCTTTCGCATGCCAATCACATCGATGCGTCTTTCAGCCTGCAAGCCTTTCTGCTCCGGCATCGGCGCCAGGCCGAAATTGGAGCTCAAACGACACCGCAATCGCTTGTCTACGAATATTCGAAATTCTTGCAATAAGTCGATGCCACCGACATGCCCAGCACCCAAAAAAGCAAAAACGCCAATCCTTGCGCGGCTTGCAAAATCCAGGATACCGCTTCGATCCCGATTGCGGCGCTCGCGATTCCATTGAACAAGGCAAGCGGCGAAACCGCCAAAAAAGCCCAAAACAAAACGATCCTGGAATTTCTCCAACTGCATCGGCGGTTTGCTAGCCTTGCCAGCAAATTTGCAACGCAAGCCAAGAGAAAGAACAGGAACGGCCCGAATATGACCAAGCCGAGGAAATACCCGGAGGATGCGGCGATGAACGAAATTCCTGAATCGCCAAACAGATGCGTGTTCGCCAATTCAGGTAGCCTGGAAATGAAATGCACAAAGCATCCCGCTAGAAGATAGGCATACGCCCTTCCCTCCGAAACGGTCAACTCAAGTCTTTTCTGAAAGACAATGCGCGGATTCAGATAAGTTTGAGCTATATCATTCGCAACAGGCATTGGACCGCAACCTCGAAGGCGTTGTTGCACTCATCTGCAACCAAGTTACTGGCGGCAGTTGGTTCAAGTTAAGGTTCGGCAATGAACATGGCCCAATTCTTCACAATAGAGCATTTGCGCCGTGCGCGGCAGGATGCAAGCTGGCTTGATTGTTTGATGGGCGAACGGAGCCAAAAGGATTTTGAAAACTGCCTGAGCCGAATCCGGATGCACAAAATGGCCAATACTCCGATGTAGCCGGGAACTGCAGTCAGAGAACGCACTGCAATTGTCCGACGAGCTTGCATAATCCAAGCGACATTGGGGCCGTCAATGGTTGCCGTCTGCCGGAGCGCGAAGGCTTCGCTCTGCTTTATGTTTCAGCCCGTAAGGCTTACTGTTCGATTTCAGCCCAAAGCACCAATAACGTAGTGCAGTTCAAACACATTGCCGGGTCGGAATAGATCATTCTTGTATGCCGCCCTCTGGCCCCGAACACCTCGTTGATCAGGTGAGAGGCACCGTCAAGCGCTTTTGGCTGCTCAATAAAATCGGGACTGCAGTGCGCAGAACCTTCAACTCGCAAAATTCGCTTGATCCTCGAAAGTTCGCCGACTGCGGATTTCAACTGCGAGATCGCGTTCAGCGCAGAAATTCGAAACGATTGATACCCGTCTTCGACTGTCAACTCTTCGCCCAGTTTTCCTGTGTATTTCATCTCCCCGTTGATCCACGGCAATTGTCCCGAAGTGTAGATCACTCCGTTAACTTCTACCCATGGTTCATACGCCCCTACCGCCGACGGCACGCCGGGAAGCTCCAACCCCATTGCCTCCAGCCGCTCTTCCGGAGTGGATGGATGCTGCGCCGCGCCCTTTGATACTCTGTTGCCAGAAGTTGCGTTCACCATAATTGCCTTCCTGCCCTGCTTAACCATGCGTTGCGCACTCAAGTTGCATCAATTGCTCGGATGCGTCAAATCTTTACCTGTCAACCAGAAAGAATGATCCGCGGGATCGTAGAATTTCGTCAACCTCTGACGTGCCGTGACATGAATAGCCAAGGACGACTTCAGATTGGCAACATTTTTCAGTCAGATAGCCCCTCTTCGGCAGATAGAGACGAGTCGTTCCAAGATTGCCGTCCAGATGCAGATCTTCGCGGGCCTTTTGTTGCACAATTCGACGAATTCCAGAATCGGCTTCGCGAACGGCCTGATGGAGCAGTGGACGTTTCATCAGTATTCGCAGGCATCGATAATGGACGCCAGTGCATTGAACGAACCGCTAGCGGTCTTGGCGTCGCAAGCGTAAGCGCTAAAGCAGGGGACAAAAAAGGGTTCCGGGTCGAGCATGCTCAGATATACGTGCTGCATTGCCAAGAATGCATGTAAGAACGAAATAAGTTATTGTTCGAAACGGGTTGCGATTACTGTTTTTTGCTGAGGCTTTGTTCAGTACCCGCGCCAATGGAGGCGGGCATGGATAGCAAGATACTTTGATATCTCGACCATGCATTCGACTCCTCGTGACACACTGAGGACATTCAAGGAACTAAGGCTGAAATGAACGATCTACCGAACGGCGATCTCTACGCGGACTGGCCTGCCATACGCCGGGAAGAGATTCGGCAAAACTGGAACAATCGAAAAATCGGAACGCGCGTCGTGTCGGAAACGGATTCACTTCGCGTTTGGCACCTTGTGCTCCTTCCGGGCGATCGGGCTCCATTCCATCGTCACGACGAGCCGTATTTCTGGACAGTTATGGGCAACGGGAAAGCCCGATCGTACCACCACGACGGATCGATAAGCGATGTCGAATACGTCGAAGGAGACACCATGCACTTCGACCTTCGGGACGGCAAATTCTTCGTGCACGACTTGGAGAACATCGGCGATAAGACGCTCAGTTTCGTTGCAGTGGAATTCAAGACCTGAATTCCGCAAAACGTCGATCCGGCAAACGATTCGAATGCGGATGCCTCTCTTGTTCAGGGTCGTTTTCGCAGTTGTCGAATTTAAGCCGATTTGACGATTCCGGCGGAAGCGCGGCAAGTGAGCAGGCATCGGCTTGCCTCGTGCCGTCAAGCGAAGGCATCAAACGGAATTTTCAGCTTGGACAGGCGACGGCTTAGGGACGCATGCGCGAAACGGTGTCGGAACCGTGTTAGGCACCTGCCCATGGATTGACCAGAACGAGCCCGATACTCCTGAAATCCCGAACATTCCGTGTTGCCAACGCCATGCCGCGCGTACGCGCGACCGCCGCCCTCGCGGGGCTGGCGCCGGTCGCGAGGGGCAGCGGACAGATGCGCGGGAAGCGGATGATCGGCGGAGGGCGCCGGGCGCTCCGGCAGGTTTTGCATCAAGCCGCGCTCGCCGCCTCGATTCACAACAAGGACTTGAAGTTGTTCGCCGATCGGCTGCGGAAGGAGGGGAAGCCGCACAAGGTGGTCGTCGCCGCCGTCGCCCGCAAGCTCGTCGTGATCGCCAACGCCTTGTGCAAATCCCGCCAGCCCTGGGCGGCGCAAACCGGATGACGTCCGTTCGGCGCAAGAGCGCCGAGGCCGAACCGGGTCGCCGCCGATGCCGCGGCCGGATGGGGCTGTGGGAAGCGTGGTCAATCCAGGCCCCGAACGCGAAATCCGAATGCAGCGCGAACAAGGATTGTCCACAGGCTTTCCACGCTCTCCGCGCCGCCGCGAACGAAAAACAGCCGAACGAACCGATAAAGACCGAAATCCGGGACGCCGTCCGGGTTCATCATCGGAAGCGGACGAATCGGACCCGGCGCAGCCTCGAAAATGCAAAACCCGCACGAACCCTCAGCAACCCGCTCCCGCCGCGATTCCACCCGGATTTTGACCACCGCGAGACACAGTTGCTTGTTGGTCAAACGGCGGCGCGATGCGGCCTCCAATCGGGAAAGTCGGCCCGACGGTTGTTTTCAATGCAGCATTTGAAGGCGATCAGAGCGTTGGCCCCGCTTTCGACCAGCGGCGCTCTCCCTCCTTGTCCCCGAAAAATAAGACCCACCTCCAGTCAGGCTACGGCTGCACATGCCTTTGTTGGACGAACCGAGACCTCTCTTGACTTCATTGAGCGCGCGCAGGCCGAGCCGTTGAGTGCAAAAGCCGACGGAAAACCGCCTGCGCTGCCACCGCCACCGATCAGCAGCAGACTGCGCGCGAAAACGATCGAAGCCGACCTCATGTCGCGCCATGTACCTTTGTTGCGATGGACCCACGCATGCGCGAAACGATGTCGGAACCGTGTTAGGCGCCTGCCCATGGATTGACGAGAACGAGCCCGATACTCCTGAAATCCCGAACATTCCGCGTTGCCAACGCCATGCCGCGCGTACGCGCGGCCGCCGCCATCTGGCCGTCGAATTGAGATATCGGGTGCCCGGCCGCGCGACGGTCGGACGCAATCTCCGCATAAGCCCGCGCTGCGGCACCGTCGAACGGAAGAATCCTGTTCGCGAAGCCTGCGCGCAGCATCCGTTCCAAGCTCGCGACAAGGCCATCTCTGCGCCTGCCCGATGGCATCACTGCAAGACCAAAGCGCAGTTCCGCCTCGCAGACCGACGTCAGAAACAAGCTCGACGCCGCACGATCCGCTATCCACGATTTCAGTGCAGGTTCAGGCGCCGGACGCATCAACTCGGACACCACATTGGTATCGAGAATGAACACGGAAAAGCCTCAGCTGAAAATGGGAGGCTCGCGCATCGGCTCGCGCGACGGCAGCTCCAACTCCACTCCGCCGAAAGGCGCGAAGCAATCGTGAATGAAACTGGCCAAGTTCTCAGGCTCGGGCTCCAGTTCGACCGCTTGGCGCAAAATCATCCGCACCTCTTCTTCCATAGAACGACCGTTCTCCGCCGCTCGTGTCCGCAGTCGGGACTTCAGCTCGCCATCCAGATTTCGAACCGTAATGCTTGCCATGACGGAGCCTCCATCAGTCGTCGACCGTCAGCAGATTAACGAGTGATCGCAACGCAATCAATGCTTGATTTTTCATCCCGTCCGACTTGGGATGCAGTCCTTGCTGTCTCGATCATCGAAAATCAGCTCGGACGACCCTCGCGCCGATAATGCAGGTCTGCGGAGCCATGAGCGAGCACGGAATGAGCAACGAGCTAACCGCGGTCAATTGATAGGTTCCGGCATATATGCCGTTAGGGCCGCGACCGCTGCCTTTGGAGCCTTGCAAGAGCCATCGCGCGGAAATCATCGGGGTATGCCCGGACCTGTCCGGAAGCAGGCTGTTCCGGGAAATCAAAGCGCTTTGCTCTCGCATATGCTTTTGCAGAGTTTATTCAGCGATTCCAGATCCAGGCGCGTCGAAAGCGCGTCGCGTTTCAATAGATCCAAAGTCAAGTATCCATGGTATTTCTCAAAGATCAAATTTGGCGCGTGCGCAAACAAATCGACCGTCTTTCCGTCCGCCATGTCGTGCAGCGCTTTTTCAAGCGGGATGCCCGATTCGCCCGACTTCACCTGGAGAAACCCGTCATGCTGCTCGATTGCGAAACCCAAGCTGACCAATGCCAACGCCAAAGTCGTCGTCTTCACTGTTCCGCAACGGGTGGCCAATATGTGTGAGCCGACGCCAGTTCGGACAACCTGCGCATTGGCAAAGCCAGATCGCTTGTAGTTCCGACGGGCTTCCTGCAGCATTTCCGCCGAAATCGCGTCCAAATACACAGGGCGGCAATCGCCCTCGAGAACGGCGAACATGCGTTCTATGACCCGGTCGTGAATAATGCCGGGATCTCCGCCGAAGACAGGCGCCGCCCCGGCCTTCGCCGAAGTCACGATTATCGTTCGGGCAAGATCGTCGATTTCCTGCACGAACCATCTGCGCCCTGAAAAAATAATGTGCATTCCCGGAGCCAGCATGCTGGAGACCGGCAGCGTCCCGAGTTCCTTCCCATCCGACACCAGCCGGAATTCCTCCTCGGTCTGGAAGACGGCAAAGAAACTGTAGTGTTCGACCAGCCTTTCCCCTTTCGGTCCCAATAGAAGCAATCCGTCGTCGGATTGTTCGATCAATCCTGTTTTGGTACGTCCCATGGCTCGCAGGACTTCCATGAACAGCGAGACATCCACGCTCCGGAATGGTCCTTTCCGACAAAGCAAGTGATATAATTGATCGGCTCGCACGCCGCCCAATCCGGCGATGACCGACATGACTTGGTGCACGAGAGTCGAAAGATGCAGCGCCGCAGGTCGAGGCGGTTCGCACCAGCGCTCTATCAAGAGTTCAATCATCGCGATAGCGCGGATCAAACCGAGCCTCAGTCGATCCACGAAGCTGCTTTCAGATTCGATCCGGGCTTCGACTGCATATTGGCGCAGGGTTGCCGCCTGCCCCTCGCGTCGACCTGAACGGCCCAGCCGTTGGCGAAGCGAGGCGACGCTGAAAGGCGCGCCGATCTGGGCGACGCACCTGACTTCGCCAATGTCAATTCCAAGCTCCAGTGTCGAAGTGCACACAGCGGTCGTCGGCAGGTTTGGTTTCTTTATGCGCTCTTCGACGAAATTGCGGTGCTCGCGGGACAAGCTGGCATGATGGGCAAAGAACTCTTGAGGCAGATGCTTCTCTTCGCACCGTTCCCTCAAGCGATCAGCGTAAACCTCCACTCGGTTTCGCGCTCCGGCGAAGACTAGATTGTCGCTGCCTCTCAGTTTCGCGAATAAATGCTCTGCAACGCCCTCCGCCGCGGACGGCGCGCCGTCATCCTCGATTCCCTCGACATAGCCGCGCAACTGCAGACGCAGTTCGTTTTCGCCCCTCCCTTCAATCAGCCGCACCGCATCCGGATCCTCCTGCCGGAGGTATGCGCACGCCATTTTCATGTCGCCAAGCGTTGCCGATAGACCTATACGCCGAATTGGGCGCTTCAACGCAAATTCCAATCGGTTTAGCAGCGATTGCACATGAATGCCGCGTTCGCTGTCCAAAACGCTGTGCAACTCGTCGACCACGACCGCCCGGGTGGTGCGGAAAAGCCGCCGCACTTCAAGCCATCGGCGTATGAACATCGCCTCGAGAGATTCGGGCGTAATCAGCAAAATGCCCTTCGGCGCCTTCATCGCCTTCCGCTTGAGCGACTGCGAAACATCGCCGTGCCAAGGCACGACCGGCAGTCCCGTTTCGCCGCAGATTTCCTCAAGCCGCATGGCCTGGTCGGTGATCAATGCCTTGAGCGGCCCGACATACAGGATATCAAAGCCGGTCGCTTCGGCAGGCTCGTTCAATACCTGCGAAACCAAAGGCAAGAACGCGGCTTCGGTCTTGCCGGTTGCGGTCGCGGCAAAGACGATCAAGTCATCTTTGCTGTCCATGATCGCATGAACCGCGTCAACCTGAATCTGACGGAGCTCGCTCCAGCCTTGCGACCGAATCCACCTTTGAGTCGGTCGCGCAAGCTTATCGAACGCAGACCTCATTCGATGGACTTCTACAGGCGGAACTTGACCAAGTCGTCGTCCAGCGGCGCCGTACCGTCTGCTTCACCCACGTCGCTCAAGTCCTCTCCTCGGTCTTCGGCAACTTCGATCTTTTCAATCAGGTCGGACCATTCCACTTCTGGATTCTGCTCCAGAACGGCGAGCAAATTGACGAACGCGGTAACCGTATTTCGAGGCGTTCGGAAATAGGCCTCTCCTATGCGCTTGGAGCAATGAACCATGAATGCCTCCAAGGCGCTGTCGGGCAGAGAATGATTTTCGCCCTGCATGATGCGGCGCACATTCGTCAGCAGAACGAACAGCTCATTCTGCGTCAAGTTGGCTAGTCTTATCACCGGCCCGGACAAATCCACCAACCCTCCGCGGGCGAAAGTGTTTTCGGCCAAACGAGATTGCAAGGCTTCATAGCTGTAGAGGCCTCTGCGGGAATCCATCAGGAACTCAGGCGTCCCGCCCATGAGGAATCCAAGGCTTTCTGCGCTTCCCTGCAGGACGTCATTCAGTATTCGAAGGATTTGCTCGTAATTTGATTTGCGAGCGGGGGAGGACGTCAGCTTGTAGATGTTCACCATTTCGTCCAAGCCAACCAGCATGCCTTTGTATCCGGCTTCGCGGACGAAGGCGGACATGAGCTTCAGCTGATCGTATATGTTCGCGTCGTCGACGATCGTGCGAACGCCCAAGGCCTTTCGCCCATCCGTGCGTGTCGCGAATTCGCCTCGCAGCCAACGCAGCGCAGCCGACTTCAAATCTTCATCGCTAGTCTCGTGACCGTCCCAATACCGGCGCACGACCTCTGCGAACTCGAACCCGCCCGTCAGTTCCTCGAAGTGACCCAGTTTTTCCTTGATCACTTTCCCTGTCGGCAAATCCCGATCTTCGGCTTCGCGATGCGCCGTGGATGCGAATCGCTCAACCACGCTCGCCAAGGCTCCGCCGTCCGGCTTGGTCCGGGTGGACAGGTTCCGCGCCATTTCGGCGTACAGCCCGCGAGCCTGCCCGCCTGTCGCATGGATGCGGCGATCAGGCGCCAAGTCGGCGAACATCACGACCAGGCCCTTCTCAAGAGCAACCAGCCGCATCAGATTCATGAAAAAGGTTTTTCCGGAACCGTATTCGCCGATGATGAAGCGAATGGCTGAACCGCGATCGGCGATGCGGTCAATGTCCTTGATCAATTCCTCTATCTCGCGGACCCGGCCGACCTGAAGATGCCGCAGGCCCAGTTTCGGCACGACGCCTGCGCGGAGAGCCTGAACAATCGCATCCCGTTCGCGCGGCTTCAATTTGGACATCGCTGCCTCCCCCTCAAACGCCTTCTTCTCATGTCGGGATTAGCTTCATGTCCTGCGCTCCCGTCCTGCCGCCCATTCGCTGAAGTCCTGGATCGAGCCTGATGCCAAGTTAAACGACCCAGTGCCAAGGATCATTGAATCTTGTCCTTGCGGACAGGTCCATTAACGAAAATCGCTGCCGACTTGAAGGCGCTGCGGAACTACGTTCAAAACGATGCTCATTGAACCCGACTAATTTTTCGTGCTTGCGCGGATCCGCCCCCGGCATTGCCGCCCCTGCCCTTTCATTCCTTCCTCAACGCGCCGGCTATGTCAGGATTTATTTCAAAGCCGTCATGCTCGTCCAACAACGCATCACCGTAATTTTCGAATGCCCATTCGTTGATGTCCTCCAGCGCTCCGGATGGCAAGAGAGAGAACCGGGCGCAAAGATTCCGGAATGCGTCTTCCGTCCAGTGCTCTTTCTTGATGATTTCCGTAGCGAATGCCGCATGGACGGGACCGAGGCCCGGAAACAGCGTCTCCTGCCCGACTTCTTCCTCTTCGCTGTCTTCGGTCTCGGCGTCGCCAAAGACGTCGCCCAGTACCGAAGACGCACGAGCCGTCTCCGAGTGGATGTGAGTGATTTGCCTTGTATCGAGTTCAATTCCCTCGGTCGAATTTTCCGATTGAATCGCCTCGCCCGATGCCCTAGGTTTGGCGGAGCGCGCTTTCACGAGACCGTCGCGAAACTCGCCTGCGTGCAAATCCGAATATGCGAGGGCGGGATTCAGCCCCAACACGTCGTAAATTTTTTCGATAGCGGCGACTTCTTTTACTCGGACGACGCCGTCGGCATGCGCGGCAGAAATCAAAGTGGCTCGAATGGCTGCGACGTCGACCGACCATGCATCCTTCAACTTTCGGCGCAGAAATGCCAAGTCCGGAGCGACCGCCAGCATCCATTCAAGATCCGCAGCCAGTCGGCGTCGTTCGTGATCGCTCAGATTCTTCATATCGCGCACTGTTTCGAGCAGTGTTTCGCGCTCGTGTTCGCTGATCTCTCCATCGGCATGGGCGACAAATGCTCCAGTTGCAATATTCAGAAGTGCATCTCGATAGGTTTCCGAAACATCTTCCAAGTAGACTACAGCCTCTCCCAAATCGAAAATCATCGCGAGTTCCCCAAGTTTCGGAGACCGCAACGCGAACCTCGGGTCGGGCGCAAGACCGAAGCCGAGCCAAGCCAGCGAATCTGCTGCTTCGGTCAACAGCCGCTTGGTAAGCTTTTCCGGGGGCTCTCCTCCAACTCGAGCGACCACCTCGCCGACAGGAGCCAAACCACCCTTTTCTACGATATTGCCGGCCCATAATTTGAGCTGCTTCAAGTCTTCTGACGCAAACATCGGCCAAATCTCCGGCGGCAAATAGGAAAGCGCTTCCAAACTGCCGCGGCCCTTTTGATTGCCGAGGAGATAATCAAGGAATAGACGCAGTTCATCCATAACCCCGTCGGCGATCTCCTGCGCAATTCCTTGCGGTTTGCGCACTCCCGAAATGTCCGGAAATGGCTTTCCGTCAAATTCTGGCATAATATCCACATCAAATTCGCCCGATCCGGCCATGTAATGGATCTTGAGCGCTTTGCCGGGTTTTTTGACCTGCAAGCCTTCGGGAAACCTCTCGTCAAACCGCAACTTGAATAGCGCGCAAAACTCGTCGCGGATCAGATCCGGGGGCAATACCCGTTTCCAGGACGGCTGGCTGTACAACCAGCTCAGCATCCAATCCGCAGACAACAATTCCCCGCGCGCGACCCGCACTCCGAGGGCCAGCTTCATCACCAAGGGTAGCGCCAATATTTGGACCTTGAATGTCGGCTCATATATTGCGATATCTCCCATCGAGATTCGTGCACCATTAATGAATCCCGATAATTGGAAAAGAGAGCTACTTCCGTCACGATAGAGCGAATCTAGGCGTTTCACCTCCTCAAGAATTTCACGTTTTTCAGCCATTGACGGGTTGTCCAGAAAAAAGCGGCACTCTAACCCATAAAAATAAAGAAGCATATAATATGCATTGTATGAACAATCCGAGCGACCAGATGCCAGCCATTCCAAATAAGTCGCCCGACTGCGCGGAGACATGTCGGAATACCTCTTTCGAAAATGCACGTCAATTCCATTTATGTCGTCGCCTGCTCTCGCAACAGGGAGCGATGGATCTATTAATGCTTTGCACTCTTTCTTGAAGCAATCGTCAGGTACTGTTGAGGGAACTCCGACGTAAACCATTCCACCGATTGCGCGGCCGGCAACTGTAGCTGATTTTCTTGACGGCACCCAGAAATGATTGATTGATTCAACTCGTGCTTCAGATATTCTGAACGATATATTTTCGTCGTCTCCGAAATTCATCGCTTTCCTACCTTCGCATGATACTCGTTTTTTCTCGCGCCAAAAAATCAAATTCAAAAAGGAATGATAGAAATTTTTTGTTCTCTTTCTAGTTTTCAATAAATAAATCAATCATTAACGTCAACAACTTAAAATAATATATATAGAAAAGTGAATTTTTAAAAAATTTCACAAATTCGATCATTATACGGAATTTTTATAATACAAACTGGACTTTTTCAACGCAATGCCGTTTTTGAGACGGAAGCGAAAGTCCGGAACGAGCCTGTCCATCATCCCAATTGTCCCAAATCGCGAAGCGATCTATCGGCCGCCCTCGGTCCCTCGTCGAAATCTCTCCGTTCGGTTTTCTCTCATGCAAATTGCGCAACCGTATTTCCATTCGGCCGACCCGTCTTTCGCCTGCTGCCCGAGCGAGCCTTCGAGTCGCGCCGCCCACGGGATAGAATTATATCGCCACCGGCAGGGCGGCAACCGAATTTCCCGGCGTCCAGGCAGGACTGGCTCCGCTCTTCAAATCTTGGCCCAAAACAGCGGCTTCGAAACCACATTGAACTGCCCCGGGTTTTCCGGGGAGAGTTCGGATTCGAACGCCCAATCGATAGCGCCTCCCGCCGAGCCCGATGGCGAACCGGCACCACAAATCAAGCCTCCAGCAAATGCGGTCCGATGATTCATCTTGACGAATTAATCATCCAACCTGAATGCGAAGCAATTCCTGCGGCGAAGCGGTGCTTGCGCCAAGCAAATGAATGACCGCAATGAACTCATCCAGTTTCAACCCGTGCATCGTCATTCTTCCCTTCGAATTCCCTCTGCAGCGCATCTGCGATTTCGGCATTGACCTCGTAGCCGTCATTTTCGTCCAGCAACGCATCGCCGTAGGATTCAAAGGCCCACTCATTGATGTCCTCAATCACGCCGGACGGCATGAATGAATGCTTGTCGCAGAGTTCTTTGAACGAGCCCTCCGCCCAATGTTTCTCGGCGATGACCTCCTTGACGAATGCGGCATGCCTGGCGTCAAGACCGGGAACAACAACCTCTTGCGCGCCTTTATTCTGCGGGCTGTCTTTCGCTTCGCTGAATATCTCGCCTAGAACGGAAGATACACGCTCGGTATCCGAGTGAATGGTGGCGATTCGCTCTGAATCGAGCTGTATTTCGCCGGTAGGCATTTCGACGGGAATCGACTCGCCCGATGCCGCAGATTCGGCGGAACGCACGATGGCAATCCCGTCGTGCATGTCGCTCGCGTGCAGATCCGAATACACAAGGGAGACACTCAGCCCCAATGCTTTGTAAATTCTCTCGATGGCTTTGACCTCTTGAGGCTGGACTACGCCGTCGGCGTGCGCGGCGGCAACCACGGCGTTTCGAGCGGCCGGTATCACGCCGGGCCCGAATTCTTTCAGTTTCCGGCTCAGCGATGCGAAGTTCGGAGCAACTGAAAGCATCCACTCAAGATCGGCAATCAGCCTTCGCCTTTCCTCTTTGTTGATGAATTCGATGCTGATCACTTTCTCTCGCAGCGCTTCGCGTTCGCTCTCGGTGACTTTTCCATCGGCATGGGCTACGAACGCTCCCAATGCGGAAGTCAGGAGAGACGCGCGATAGGTGTCCGAGGCATCGTCCAGATTGGCAACGGCCTCTCCCGTATCGAAGATCACTACAGGCTCTCCGACTTTCGGCGACTGGAAAGCATACTTGGGATCCGGGGCAAATCCGAAGCCTGTCTGCGCCAATATTGCCGACGCCGACGTCAATTGCTGCTTTGCGATCTTGCCCGGGCGATATCCTTCAATTTTTGCGATCAGCTGTTCAACACGAACCTGACCGTTCTTCGACGCGACTCTGCGGGCCCATTTCCTAAACGGGTCCAGTTTTTCGCAAGGAATAATTTGCCAAAGCTCTTTCGGCAAATATGCCCTTGCACCGAGAATGTCGCTATCATTAGGGTTGTTTCCAACATAGCGGCTGAGCTTGCCTAGATCCTTCGAGACTCCGGCAGCGATTTCTTCGGCATAAATTAGGAACTTGCGTTGTGGTGAGACGTCGGAAAGAAACTTTCCATTCAATTTGACATCAAGATCAATACGAAAATCAGCCGATGCCGCAAAATAATGATAATGCAGAACATGTTTTGTTCTGTTTACCTTATAACCCTTCGGAAACCGTTCGTCAAACCGCAACTTGAAAAGCTCGCGAAACTCGTCGGGACAACGCTTGGCAGCAAGCTTGAGTCGGGATTCTGGATGACAATAGAACCAGCTGAAGAACCATTCCGCTGGCAAACGCTCCCGGCGCACAATGTGCGCTCCTATGGCCGCTCTCAGCGGAAAGGGTAGCTCCCAATTATAATATTCGTATACCGGTTCGAGTTGAGAAAATTCTTCAAGCGTCAATCTTGCCAACAAGATGAATTTTTCCAGATCTCTCCAGACTTGCGTGTCGTCGTGAGAGAGTCCCGCAAGACGGAGCGCCTCGTCCAAAATTTCACGCTTTTCCGCCTCTGGCGGGTCGTCCACTGCAAATCGACGTTCCAGCCCGTAAAGATACATCCTCAAATGGCTGGGATCGAATGACGCATCTGAACGGCCGGTAGCCAACCAATCCAAGTATGCTGCTCGACGCTCGGGCGAAATAGAATGATACTTTGGCCAGATATAACCCCATCGGTCCACTTGACCCACTCTGCCATCCGCGACCGGGAGCGTTGGATCAATATATGCACCGCTCTTGCCAATGATGCGATTTTTGTTCCGGATGATGTGTTTCCCAATGTAAACCATGCCGCCGATTTCACGTCCGGCCACGGTTACGGATTCGGAAGAAGGCACCCAACCAGTCCGGACCGGCAAATCTTTGTTGATTTCTTTGTTGAGAGATTCGTTCAAGGGATCTGCGTTGTCAGTAGGCTCCGGAACCTTGACTCCTGAATTCTCGAATAGCGGCAGCGGATCAGAGCTCATGTGAATTTCCTACTGGCAGCAACTCCCATTCATAAGCTGCAACAGGATTCGGCGCAGCATCGGACCCGCCTCTTTTGCCAGGCCAGCGCCTTTTCATCCGTCGCGGAACGCTCTTGACCTTCGCCGCGTTCGCGAACGCTTCATCCGACGCAGCTACCGAGATCATGGAAACTTCGTGTGGAATTGGAGCATCTGCCATTGCATACGATTTCGGCGTTGAAGCAACCTTGTCCGAAAGACGCCTCCTGTCGAGCCATCCGGAGACCAGCGCGATCATGCCGGATGCGATCAGCATCCGTGCATCTCCCGGCCAGTTCCGCACGGCACCGACGACAGCGGAAATGCTCAACATGAAAATGCACAAAAGTGCAATCGTTGAGTCCTTTGCTTGTGTCAGCCTGCTTTCTTGCCGCACTTTGCATCATTTCTCGGCTGTGCGCCGGTCAATGACTGCATGCAAACAGCTTGCGCAGAACATGCGGCAATCTCCGCAGCGCAAGAAGGCCGCGAGCAGACTGAACACGAGAAAATTTATGTGGGGAAATGATTCTGAAAGGAACGCTCTTTCCGCGCATGCTGAATTGTTCGACGCGCATCAATCTCCTCGCGCGCATTTGCAAAGAAAAAGCAAGTTTCGGGAAGAAATGCCGGCTTTAGGCCCCGAGGCGCTATGAAAGTCCGGCGAATCGGCCAATATCGTCTTCACGTCCGTCCCCGCTTATGCAAATCACTACAAACCGGAATGGCGCTACACGACTGATGGCCTTTTGATATCTGATCGCGCGGCAAGGCGCCGCGCGGATCTTCGGTTGCGTGCTCTCGCCTTGAATTCGATAGGCCCTACAGTGTTGCGTTGGCCGACTGCGGAACTCAGTCGCAGTTCTTATCATTGACGGTCAATTTGAGTCTGCATTCCCGTAGGTTCAGGTGCGAAGCCCCTGCACTTCTCTTGGCCCTTGATGAATCGCTGAAATTGTTGGCAGTCAAACCGGGATTTCGAGCCATACGCCGAACATCAATGTCCTGAAAAAGCTGGCGCTTCCGAACAATCTTCGGAATGATTGCGATCAGGAAAAGTTCGTTTGGCGGTTCAACGGAAAGCGCAGCAATCCTGTTTGCCTGCTCGATTTACGGCATTTGCGCTAAATTGCCAAAACGCAAAGGGGCAGACTCTCGATTGAATCACGACTGGCTGGGTGATAGCTTCGCTGAAGCGCCGCTCTCGACCGAGGCACGCGTTTGAGTTTGCCGACACAAATCGAGGAGTATGTGCATGTCGGATTTCCCCGTTGCATTGGTTGTAGCTGGAGGCACTGGGATCGGTGCCGACTCGGCGCGAAAACTTGCGGAGATCGGCTATACCGTCGCGGTAATGTCGTCGTCTGGAAAAGGAGAACAACTCGGCGTTGAGTTGGGCGGAATCGGTTACACCGGTTCAATCTTGAACGACGCTGACCTCGCAAACTTCGTAGAATTGGCGGCCAGCCGGCTAGGTCGGATTGACGGGCTGGTCATCTGTTCCGGGCACGGCCCAAAGGGCGATATCCTTGAGATTTCCGACGAAAACTGGCACTTGGGCCTCGATTATTACCTTCTTCATATCGTCAGGACTTGCAGACATGCAGTTCCGCTCATGCTGAAGGGCGGAGGAGGATCAATCGTCAACATTTCGACATTCGCAGCATTCGAGCCTGACGCGGATTTCCCGACTTCGTCCGTCTTCAGAGCCGGTTTGGCAAGCTACGCCAAACTGTTCAGCACAAAGTATGCTCCGCACAACATCCGAATGAACAACGTCCTGCCTGGATTCATCGACAGCCTTCCTGAGAAACCCCGTCGTGTGCAGCAGATTCCGATGCAGCGGTATGCGAAAGTTCGCGAACTTTCGGAGATGGTGGCTTTCCTTGTTTCAAACGCGTCCAGCTACATCACCGGCCAAAATATCAGAGTGGATGGTGGGTTGACGGCATCGGTCTGACCGGTCTCGGTATTAAGGCTGAACGCTTATACACAGTGCGAATTGGTTCCAGTAAATCACCTTGCGGCACATTTGGGCCAAAGCGATGTGCAGCGTGGACCGGCAACTAAGGTAGACGATGGATTCAACATGAAGTTCAGTGACCGGCCGTTGGATTCTTTTCGGTAGCTTCGAAGGAACAACCTTCCCAGCCGAACTTTCGGCAAGATGCAAGCGATCGGGTCGGCTTCAGCGAGGCAGTTTCCGTGATCAGGGAATTCAACCTTCGCGCACAATCTGTATAACGCAACCGATTTCGAACAAGCAGGAGAGCAGTCATGGACAAGATCAAAGTGGAAAACCCAGTCGTCGAAATGGATGGCGACGAAATGACTCGGATCATTTGGGATGAATTGAAGAAGAAACTTATCCTGCCCTATCTGGATATTGATCTGCTGTATTTTGACCTAGGCATTGAAGAGCGGGACAAGACCGACGATCAAGTCACCGTCGATGCCGCTAACAAAATTAAGGAAGTGGGCGTCGGAGTGAAGTGCGCGACGATCACTCCTGACGAAGCGCGAATGGAAGAGTTCAATTTGAAAAAAATGTGGCGTTCTCCGAACGGCACCATCCGCAACATCCTCGGCGGGGTCATTTTTCGAGAACCGATCATTTGCCGCAACGTTCCTCGGCTGGTTCCGGGCTGGACCCGCCCGATCGCGATCGGGCGCCACGCATTCGGGGATCAATACAGCGCTACGGATTTCCTATTTCCCGGGCCGGGCAGGATAACCTTGAAATTCACCGGCACCGACGGAACTGAGATAGAACGGGAAGTTTTCAATGCGCCGTCATCGGGGACAATCATGGGAATGTACAATCTGGACAGCTCAATCAGGGACTTCGCCAAGGCATCGTTCAACTACGGCCTTTCTCTCGGCTGGCCGGTCTACCTTTCCACGAAAAATACCATCCTCAAAGCCTATGACGGACGCTTCAAGGATTTGTTCCAAGAGGTCTATGAGGCCGAGTTCGAAGATAGGTTCAAGCAAGCGGGAATAACTTACGAGCACCGATTGATTGACGACATGGTTGCAGCTTCTTTGAAATGGGACGGCGGATTTGTTTGGGCGTGCAAAAATTACGACGGCGACGTCCAATCCGACACCGTTGCACAGGGGTTCGGTTCGCTCGGTCTCATGACCTCAAAGCTGATGACGCCGGACGGCAAGATTGTCGAGGCTGAAGCTGCCCACGGCACCGTGACCCGACATTACAGACAGCATCAAAAAGGGCTTGAGACTTCGACGAATTCCATTGCTTCAATTTTTGCTTGGATTGGAGGTCTCATGCATCGGGCGAAGCTCGACGGAAACGCCAAGTTGGCGGAATTTTCAAAGACACTCGAAAGAACAGTCGTTGAAACCGTCGAAGCCGGGGACATGACGAAGGATTTGGCTATACTGGTCGGGCCGGACCAAAGCTGGCTATCGACGCTTGAATTCTTGGACAAAGTCCAAATGAACTTTGAGCAGGCCATGAAATGAACCAATTTCTTGGCACCCGCCGGTCTCATTTGGGATAATTTCCGCGCTTGAGCTCAGCTTGAGGCAAAGGCAACCATCCATGTTCAAGAATGGCTCTGCACAACGAGGAAGCCCAAACCATCGCAAAGGTTCCGCACGGGAGGTTCGCAACTGCCTGAGCCCGCGTCAATAGGCAACACGCGACGAAAGGCGTAGCATCCGCGCTTCTTCGCGGTCGCGCGTTTATCCAAAGTTTGGCTAAAGCAACTCCGTTGCCTTCCGAACCGAATTGAGTTCCCCTTTTGACTTAGGCATGATTCTTGGTCGGCGCTGGAGAATGGACGCCGGCTTGGACGGCAATTCATTATTTTCGAAAGGTCCGCAAAGCAAATCCATCCACGCGTAACCATTCGAACCATGAAATTCGGCGATCACCGGAGGCGTTTACTCCCCTTTCCAGATCTCGATAGAAAAAGTATGGTTTCTTCGCTGCCGTCGGTGCGCGAAAGTCCCATTAGATAGTTAATTTCCAACCCTTCCCGAATAACAAATACACTACTGAAATACTAATGATCAATTCATAGACTGATTAGTATGCGTTTACTTTACCCCGTCTACAATCACCATATCGCGGTCAGAGGAGCGGCTGGAATATTCGAGTGCATTTTTGTATGTTTCGGACCCGTAGCACCTTAGTGCGGAATCCATGTCCGGGAATTCAATCACGACGTTTCTCGGTCTGCTATTGCCTTCCAAAGATTGGTATCTGCCGCCTCTCGCGAGGAACTTTCCTCCGTGTTCTTCGACGGCTACAGTCGCCAATTTGGCATATTCCTTGTAAGTATCCTCATCCGAAACATCTACGTGGGCAATCCAGTAAGCACTCATGTTAGTCTCCTCAGTAGGTTTTCCACAGCTTCGGCAGCTTTTTCGGCGCCGTGCGCCTTGGAGCCTCCCCCTTGCGCGAAGTCGGGCCTGCCGCCTCCGCCTTTGCCGCCGAGATATGGCGTTGCGGTTCGCACGATGTCAATAGCAGATACGCGGCCTACCAAGTCATCTGTCGCTCCAGCTGCCACCGCCGCCTTGCCGCCGACCTCCGAAACAATGAGCACAACTCCTGAATTGTTTTGACTCTTGTAGTCATCTATCAAGTCAGGCAGGTCCCTGCCCGAGACATTTTTCAGCAGTCTGACGCTGAACAAAATGCCGTTTTCGAGCGTCGTATCTTTCTCTGATCCAGATGTCGCGCTTCCAACGGCGAGTTCCTTCCTTAGTCGCTCAACTTCCGCAGACAAAGTCCTGCGCTCGTCCATCAGCGATTTGACTTTTTCTACGACACCGGTTCGCTTGGCTTTGAGCAGCAGTGCAACCTCCGCAACTGTATGGTCCTGATCTGCCAGATAATTTCGTGCCACATCCCCAGTAATAGCCTCAATTCTGCGAACGCCGGCAGCCGATGCGCTTTCTCCTGTCGTTACGAACAGCCCAATCTCGCCGGTCTGGCTCACATGGGTTCCACCGCACAATTCCATTGAATATGTATTTCCTTCGCGTCCTTTGCCGCTTCTTTCCATCGTACCCATAGATACGACCCGGACCTCGTCTCCGTATTTTTCGCCAAAAAGGGCCACTGCGCCAATGTCTCGGGCTTCGTCCGGGCTCATGATCCGTGTCTCAACTTCGGAGTTCTGCTGGATCATCGCATTGACCTCGTCTTCGACAGCTCTGAGCTCTTCAAGGCTCATGGCTTTGTTGTGAGAGAAATCAAACCGCAACTTTCCGTCCGAATTCAATGATCCTCGCTGCGCGACGTGCGCGCCCAGCTTGCGCCTGAGCGCTTCGTGCAGAAGATGCGTTCCGGAGTGGCTTCCGCGAATTCGCCGTCTCCTCGCGCCGTCCACAGCCAGTTCAGCCGAAACCTTGCACTCTATATTTCCTTGCTCGACTTTTGCCGCATGAACGTAAAGTCCTGCTCTCCTGTATGTATCAGTCACTTTGGCGGTGCCTTCAGGCGTGGCTATGCGGCCTGTATCGCCGACTTGGCCCCCTGCTTCCGCGTAAAATGGCGTCTGATTGACAATGAATTCAGCTTTCGTGCCGGTATCCGCCCGATCAGTTCGTTGCCCTCCTTGAACAATCGCCAGAATTTGCCCTTCCGCATGTTCAGTTTCGTAGCCTAGGAATTCTGTAGGGCCGAACTCTTCCGCCAGTTCAAACCAGATCCGCGCTTCGGCCGCTTCGCCGGAACCGACCCAGGAAGCCCTCGCCCGTGCTCTCTGCTCATTCATGGCACGATTGAACCCTGCCTCGTCGACAGTTCTGCCACGCTCTCTCAAAGCGTCCTGCGTTAAATCGAGCGGAAAGCCGTAGGTATCATACAATTTGAACGCAATCTCGCCGGGCAACCTAGAGTCGGATGGCAATTTTTCCAATTCGTCGTCCAATAGCCGGAGACCTCTCGAAAGTGCTGCCTGAAATCGCTTCTCTTCGTTGTAGCAAGTATCTTCAATCAATGTTTGAGCTTGGGATAATTCTGGAAAGGCATTCCCCATTTCCGCAACCAGCACGCGGACCAAGCGATGCATCAACGGCTCGTTTACGCCCAGCAAATTGGCATGTCGCATCGCGCGCCGCATGATTCGCCGCAATACGTATCCTCTGCCGTCCTTCGACGGCAATACGCCTTCGGCAATGAGAAATGACATAGATCGAAGATGGTCAGCGATCACGCGATGGTGGATTTGCTTCGGACCGTCCGGTTCCGTTGAGGACGCGTTTGCGGATGCCTCGATAAGCTTCCTGAATAGATCGGTATCGTAGTTGTCGTGCTTGCCCTGCAGAAGCGCGCCGATGCGCTCAAGGCCCATGCCGGTGTCGATCGACGGCTTCGGCAGCGAAACTCGCGAGCCGTCTTCGAACTGCTCGAACTGCATAAGAACGAGGTTCCAGATCTCAACAAACCTATCGCCGTCCTCGTCTGCGCTGCCTGGCGGCCCGCCAGGAATGTCCTCGCCGTAATCGTAGTAAAGTTCCGTGCACGGGCCGCACGGACCAGTCGGTCCCATCGACCAGAAATTGTCGGAGGTCGCGATCCGAATAATTCGATTCTCGGAAAGCCCGGCGTAACGCCGCCAGATGGAAGCCGACTCGTCGTCGTCGTGATAAACTGTGACCAGCATTCGGTCCGCGGGAACGCCGTATTCCTTGGTCATCAAGTCCCAGCAATAGGCTATCGCCGATTCCTTGAAATAGTCTCCGAAGGAAAAATTTCCCAGCATCTCGAAAAACGTGTGGTGCCTCGATGTGTACCCAACGTTGTCGAGGTCGTTGTGCTTTCCTCCCGCGCGCACGCACTTCTGACTCGTGGTCGCGCGCTTGTAGTCTCTGACCTCTATGCCGGTGAAAAGATTCTTGAACTGCACCATGCCTGAATTGGTGAACATCAAAGTCGGATCATTCCTTGGAACCAAAGGCGAACTCGATACGACCTTGTGACCTTGCTCCTCGAAATAGGACAAAAATGTCGTTCTGATGTCATTCAGGCTAGTCATCGCCACCTTCCGTACGGCATTTCGCTCAACCGCCGCTCAACTACTATCGAATTGGTTAGCTGTCTACTTGGTGCTTGGCTTGCCTCCTGTTTCGAAGCCGCTTTCAGTTAACGGCACAGCATGAAGGGATCCTGCAGCACGAACACGATTCTGGTCCCGATGCGGTAGATGACTGATATCAATTCAGGACTATCAGATATTCAGTGTATCCGGCTTTAGTTCATATTCGATAACTTGATTTCGGCGATTTCTTTCCTTTGCTCCGCATATCACATGAGCACTCTAAATTATATATGCTATAGCATTTTGCGAAGCTATTCCTTGAAACTAAAACTCGATTCTTCGGTTATGAATTTGAACTTCATGGGTTTACTTTCAAACACCTAATCCCTATTTCAAAAAATTTCAACATTGCTTCAAGAATTTTAAATAACCGGCAACGATATTTGAATTGAACAGCATAGCGATTTTTGGTTTACTCTAAAACGATATTTTCCAATTTAAAATATTCAAAATGGCAAGTTTACTCATCTCAATTCGATAACTTTTCCTTGTACTGTCATCGAATTTCGTTCCAAGTTAATGGTTAAATTTACCCTTCCACTTGGTTCTACTCAACTACATGATTTTCAAATATTTGAACAAATTCACTCTAAATTTTTTGCTCGTTTTCTTATTTTAAATTTTCATAAAATTTATCAATTAATAAAACATTTGTCAAGTTCATTTTGCAAAGCAACCGTTTTTCTTCCAATTTGGCGCGCAGCGGCCAAAGATGAGTCAATCCGCACCGCATGAATCTCGGCTTGCGCCAAGAACGGCCCGGCTTTGTGACCTGCGGCCCTGCATCCTGCAGCGCACTGAATGAATTGTGGCACGAAAACGAACTGATCATTGGTTGACACTATCTTTTCAGCCCACGATCAAGCCGCAAAGTTCATTCCAGATCATACCGGAACGACTTGCCCCGTACAAAATTCTTTTGCTTCCGACTGATTCAATACAATCGCTGTCGATTCGCTTCATCTTCGGAATCGTCGATTTCCTTAGCACTGGCTCCACTAATCTGATCTGCCAGAACTTCGCCGTAAGTAGGATAACTTGATCGTTCGATTTGTACGGCTGGATCCCAGAATCTAGAGCGAATCAAGGAGCGACCGCAGTGTAGAAAAGCTTCCTCCACCGCAATTTTCAATCCGGATACCGGCGTTCTTCTCTTGATCTTTACCGGATCCAGAACTGACGCATCCGTTACGAACTTGGCACTTCCGTTGACGCGCAGTGTTTCGTTCATCCCGGGAACAAAGAACAGCAGGCCGATACCTGGCTCCTCAACAAGATTTTGAAACGAATCCACCTGATCGTTTCCCGGAAGATCCGGCAGCATCAGCGTGCGCTCGTCCATTAGCTTGACAAAGCCGGGCGGTCCGCCTCGAGGCGATGCATCTGCCCGCCCTTTGGAATCGGCGGTAGCGATCACGCACAGTGGCGATAGAGCAATGAAGTTCGCCAAATGATCGTCCAAATAAGTCAAGACCTTCTGAGCCGCGCGCGGTCCCGGTTCCTTATAGACCGTGCGAAGTTCTGAATAATTCGCAATCGCCATTCTGTTCCTCCCTCTTCCGTCGCAAAGTTTTCGAAGCAACCTAAACTGGTTGCACATTGCTTAGCAAGCATATGCACCCGAGTTTAGGCCTGCCCACGCTGATTCGATATTCGATTATCAACAAAGAGCATTTGATGCGCTAGCCTTTAAGATCAATTCCCGATGACGATGCTGCCTGCGAAACCGCCGTTATGCAAGTCCTAACTGGATTGCAAGCTGCATCAAAAAGAGCGGCCGCTTCTGAATGCTTGCGGGCGAAGCCCCAAGTTCCAACAGCGGCCGTGGCACGCCATGAGATGCGCACGAGAACCGTGGCAACGCATATGCTGCTTCATCTCCACTATGCTGCGACGCAGGTTATCCCGTCCAGATAAAAAATTCAGTTGATTGGCGAACGGCAGAAATTGAGAATGGCGCAAATATGTCAGGATCTTCGAATTCGACCCTGCTCCGGAATGCTGCGCATGCTCGGTCAAGCCTTCAGTCGAGCTGCCCTCAGCCGTTCGAAATCTTCGCCTGCGTGGTAGCTTGAGCGGGTCAGCGGCGAAGCCGAAACCAATAGGAAACCCTTTCCGTACGCAGCTTGTTCGTAAGTCGCAAACTCTGCAGGTTCAACGAATCTGTGGACCGGATGATGTTTCAATGTCGGTTGCAGGTACTGACCTATGGTCAAGAAATCCACGGAAGCCGAGCGCAAGTCGGCCATAACCTGCATTATTTCCTGCCTGTTCTCGCCCAAACCGACCATGATCCCCGACTTGGTGAACGACTTCGGGTCGATTTCCTTTGCGCGCTGCAGGAGCCGGAGCGAATGGAAGTAGCGAGCGCCCGGCCGCACGGCAGGATACAGGCTGGGCACGGTCTCAAGATTGTGGTTGAACACGTCAGGGCGTGCGGCGAGGACCGCTTCCAGGGCGTCAGGACCGCATTTCAAAAAGTCGGGCGTAAGCACCTCGATTGTCGTATGCGGCGATTTTCGGCGGATCGCCAGAATTGTTCGGGCGAAATGTTCCGCCCCGCCGTCTTCAAGATCATCGCGATCAACGCTGGTAACCACTACATGCTTAAGGCCGAGCTTGGAAACGGCGTTCGCCACTCTAAGCGGCTCGAACTGATCCAATGGGTCGGGTCTGCCCGTCGCCACGTTGCAGAATGTACACCCTCGAGTGCACACCGAACCGAGGATCATGAACGTCGCATGGCCCCGGCTCCAACATTCGCCGATATTCGGACAAGAGGCTTCTTGGCAAACTGTCGCGAGCCGGTTTTGCTCAACAATGTTTCTGGTTGTCCTGAATCCTTGGGACACAGGGGCCTTGACCCGGATCCATGCAGGCTTCTTGCTGCCGGGGTTATCGGGGCGATGCGCTTTTTCAGGATGGCGCTCCGCCGCAAACTTATTTCGATTGTCCATGCCGTCTCCCAACGGCATCCGAATATCTATTTGGCTCCTAATTTTCAACGCGCATCATGAATACGCAACGATTCTGCCCGTTGCACTCCAGATTCGTGAAATTGCATTTCCCGTTTAATCGGACCTTCCGGACTAAGCTTGCGGGGGTGTGGGTCTGACATGTCACGCGCTAGTCCGTTGCAATTTAGCAGTTTTGTATCTTCTTAGATTCTGCTTGCATGCGCATAGCGGGGTTTCGGTGACAAACCGGCTGGCTTTTGTCAGCGGGACAAGCATTCCGCCGCCGAATCGCCAAGATCGTCCAAGTCCAAAACGACGAGGGTCCTCCCGCTGCAGAGCGCTTTGAACATTGCGAGCGCCAGAACGGGAGGCTTGCATGGAACTGGGCGGCGCGTGCTGCAAGAGTTTCTGGAAGACCGGGATGCGTGATCGCACGGAACTTCCAACTAGCGCGTGACATGTCAGACCCACACCCGCTTGCGGGGCACCGCGCCCTTTTCACTGGTTCAGCCAACTTGCCCGAACTCAATCTGACCGAAATGCTATTTTGCATCCTCAATTTTGCAAGCCGAACTCGAGGCCGGTCGAATCATTGAACTACAAATACTTGCGTTCACTCTCAAAGAACTTTCGCAGCGCGTCCCAGTCACGCCGCCTGCACGGCAAGACCATGCCACCGGCTGCATAGCAGGTGAGATCGAGAATGAAACTATCTGCGATGCATCTCCGCAATTCGCCATTTCCGGATTTAGATGTCGAAGCCACACACGTGACGTTGCTTGGGTGCAACTCGGCAAATTGGTGATCGCTAAAAATCTGCCAGTCCGCCTTCCCTGCAGATGAATTCGACGATCATTTCGACTCCGGTTCCATTCTTGAGATTGGTGAATACGAAGGGCCGACCGTTCCGCATCCTCTCCGTGTCGCTCCGCATCACTTCCAAATCCGCTCCAACCATCGGCGCAAGATCAATCTTGTTGATGACCAGAAGATCGGATCGGGAGATGCCTGGACCGCCTTTCCGCGGAATCTTTTCGCCCGCCGCGACATCGATGACGTAAATTGTCAAATCGGCCAATTCAGGGCTGAAAGTCGCTGCCAGATTGTCGCCGCCCGATTCGATCAGGCACAGGTCGGCAGCCGGAAACTTTCCGATCATGTCAGCGATCGCAGCGAGATTGATCGAAGCATCTTCCCGAATTGCAGTGTGCGGGCACCCGCCGGTTTCGACTCCTAGTATTCTGTCCGCCGGCAACGCCTCGGCGCGAGTGAGTATCAACTGGTCTTCGCGCGTATAAATGTCGTTCGTAATCACGAACAAATCGAATTTTGCGCGCATTGCCCGGCATAGATTTTCTGCGAGCGCGGTCTTGCCGGATCCGACCGGTCCGCCGATTCCGACTCGCAAAGGACCGTGAGGCGAATTCGTCATGATCTGAACACCCTTGAATACTGCGATTCATGCCTCATAGAATAGATCTCCAATGCAGGGGTCATCGTCGTCGGTTCCGAATATGTCCGGTTCGCCGCATACATCACGGCATCCTCGATGTCAGCAATGATTTTCTGGGCATCCGACTGCCCGATTGGTATCGCTCGTTGTCCTGCGGATATGATCGAGTTAATGAACTCCTGAAGATAGAATGCCAGCGCGGCTTCAGCGGGAATCTCGTGGACGCCGCAGCAGAATCCGGCGGACACCGCCAAGGGCGGCCGCCCTTCCCGCATTTCATCGAACTGATCAAGAAGCGGATGCGGCCACCCGGACCGAACCGTCTGCAGGAACGCGTCTCCCTGCATCTCGGATTCTGCGGCGATTTCAGAAGTCGGGGACCACGCCCTTGCCTCGTCGGCCAAGGACGCGGCTTGTTCAGGGGTGCAGTTCCTCGCTTGCAAAAAGAAATAGGAGTCCGTTCGACCTGATCCCCGCAATAGAACCGTTTTGACCCAATTCCGCAAATCGGCAGCATTGCGCACTGCGGATTCTTCAATCGCTGATTCCAGCCCGTGGCTGTAGGCGTATGCGCCGGTCGGAAAACTTGGAGAGAACCAGCATTGCAGTTTAAGCAATTTCTGCAGCTCGATTGTCGTCACGCGTACGCGCTCCTATCCACCGTCAAGATATTGTGCGTACGCGCCGACGGGGAAAGTATGGTTGAGGCCACGAGGATCGTCGCGATGCCGTCGACGACGCAACGCTTCGCAATCTGAATGGCCTCGTCAGGAATGCTATCGAAATCGAACTGAACAATGAATTCAACTGGCCGCTCTGCGATAGTCTTGTTCATCTTTTTCGTCCGGCATCCGTGATGAGCGCCGCCATTCGGAAAAAGCCATGCACCATTTTCGAATAAGGCGTGGTTAGGAAGAATGCCAAAACTGCGCCAAGATGAACGGGCAACAGCCACTCCACGGCGCTTGTTCCGGAGGCCGCATAGAGTGCGAGGCCCGAAGCGCTGACTCCAAAAAGCAGCAAGACAAAAGCCATCTCGCCGCCCCAGACCCGCGCCGCGCCCAGCGAAGGATCTGCCCTGACCTTGAGCCATGCCAGTCCGCCCGTTCCAAGGCACAAAATGATTCCGCCCGGCACGCCTAACAGCTTTGGCAGGGAATACCAGACATACGGAGCTTCAAGTCCGAATCCATAGTGAAGCACCGTACCGGCGCTGGTCGAGCCGAAGCACATCATAAATCCCCAGAACGTCATCTGGTGCAGCGTGCGGCGCGCCATCGAAAAGCGGTCGCCGTCTTCAAAGTTGCAGCCGTCCCCATGGCCGCCCTTGAGATCGGGCAGGGCAGCGGCATCCTTGCAGGCTTGCCAGATATCGCTCAACTTCAATCGTCCGTCGCCCACAATACGCCGGTAACGGACCAACGAGATGCCGATGGCAAGCAGAGGCAAAAGAAACGCGGGCGTAAAGATCGCAATCATTAGCCCATGGGACATAACAGCGTAGAATCCCTCGCCATCCTCGGGACGCAAGGCGCTGACCACCCAAAACAGGAACGCGAGCGAAGCTGCCAGGGCTGCAGCAAGAACGATGCCCGCCCGATCATGGAGCAACGCGAATCCGCGCGGCCATGCAAAATCCTTCCAGCTTTCTTGCCGCACACCTGCCAAGGCTGCCGGCAGATTGAGCGCAAATTCATGCGGCTCGGTATACTGGCAGGCGTAGTAGCATCCGCGGCAGTTGTGGCACAGATTCGCCAACTGGGTAATGTCGCCATCAGAGAAGACCCGCTGGGAAAACATTGAAGGAAATACCGAGCAATAGCCCTCGCAGTAGCGGCAGGCATTGCATATCTCGGCTTGCCGGCGCGCCTCCTGAATTGCGTCACTTGACATAGGATGCGGCTCTTTTTCCTGCGAGGCGGCCGAAAACGGTACCGATCGTCATGCCGAAACCAGCCAAATATCCTTGTCCCAATATCGAACCTGCCATGATTTCTCCCGAGGCCCAAAGGTTCTCAACCGAACCCTGTCGCGCTTGGACCTGAGCGCCCTCGTCGACCTTCAAACCAAGATAGGTGAAGGTCACGCCGGGGCGCAATTCATATCCGTAGAACGGAGGTTCGGCGATCGGGCGCGCCCAGTTGGATTTTGGCGGCGTCAACTCCTCGGTGCCGAGTCCGTCAAGTTCGGTCGGGCAAAACGTTCCCGGTCGGCAGGCGGAATTGAATGCCTTGATGGTTCGCTCGACCCTAAGCGCGGGCAAATTCATTTTCCCTGCGAGATCCGCGATTGTACCGGCCTCGACCGGCGGGAAAACCGACGGCATGAACAACTCGAGCGATTTCGCATCGATGATTGCATATCCCACCTGATCCGGCTGGGCTGCCACAAGGCGCCCCCAGATCGCATATCGCTTCGGCCAGACATCCTCCCCTTCGTCATAGAAGCGGTCACCGCATTTATTGACGACCGCGGAAAAAGGCACGCAGTCAAGCCGGGTAACGATGCCGCCGTCGAACTTTGGCGCGCGCCCGTCGATGGCAACGGCATGGCACTGAGTCGGATCGCCGACGCTTTCGATTTCCTGATCCAGCAAATCCTTGAGCACGACGCCGCGATTGTAAGGCGTGCCTCTGATCAAGAAATTCCGCGCAGCCTCGCCCCAAGCGCGGGCCAGCCAGTCGATGTCAGCTTGATAGCCGCCCGAGGCGACAACGACCGCACGGGGAAGGAAACCGACGCGCTCACCGTCGACATATGCCGCGACCTCTTTGATCCGAGAACCGTCACGGCTCAGATGCACGACCTCCGCGTCATAGCAGATTTCAACGCCCAATGCCTCTGCGGTGCGATAGTAGGCATTGACGAGCGCCTTTCCGCCGCCTAGAAAAAAAGCGTTGGTGCGGCTGAGCGAAAGCGTTCCTGAAAGCGAAGGCTGAAAGCGGATTCCGCGGGACTCCATCCAACCGTAAGCCTCTTCTGATTCGCGAATGCAAATTCGGGCAAGCTTTTCATCCGTCTCCCCGTTCGTTACCTTTACAAGATCGTTGAAATACTCATCCTCGCCATACCGGTCAGTCAGCATGCCCATAGGCCCGGAATGCATGCAACGAAAATTCCGTGTATGTCGGCTGTTTCCGCCGCGGTACGGCTTCGGCGCACTTTCCAAAAGCGAAACTGATACCCCCGCTTCTGCCGCAGTGATCGCCGCGCAGAGCGCCGCATTTCCTCCGCCGACGACCAAGATATCCGGGCGTGTGTTTCTGGGTTTCAAACTCATCCCTGCACGACCTTGCTTAACCGCGCCGTTATGTCCTTCGGCAGGTAAGAAGCTTCGGCGATATCCAGGATCGCGAATTCCTCTCTTGAGCAAGTATCAATCAGGCATTGGCCGCCGCCCGGCGAAACGCCTGAAAGAATATCCGCCACTTTCGCAGCAGCCTTGCCCTGCGGCATTAGGCCATCGGGCGTGCCACGCACGGCCTTTGCGTGGTGCCCAAACGGGCTGCCGTCCGCCATCATTGCAGTGACGATCAAATGGCATTCACAGTAGGCAGGCATGAGGACCTCATCCGACAGAAGCACAATTTTTGACGCAAGCGAGAAGCTCGGAAGCCTTCATGCGTTTGATGTTATGCGACAATTTGAAATCGGCCTTGCCATCCCCTCGCTCGCTAATCTCAAGTGCCCTGATCTTGATCTCGTCACTTGTCCAACCGAGGATTGGGAAGTCAACCGCAAACGCGGCATTGTGACGAACCCCAGCAAATCGTTTTCCCCTGCAGATGTCGCAGCGGCGGTCGGCAAGCGGCATTTGACCGCCCGGATCCGGCAGGCTTCGCCGATGGTCGGCTCCGATTTCCGAAGCACCTGATCACAAAGGGAATCCGCCCCAGAGCAACTCAGAAAATTCTTAGAGCAACAGCATGTTTGGATTTGAGCTGATCAGATTAGCGCCAGGATGGGCGCTCCGGCCGTAATCGGTTTCACATTTGGAACGGTTGGCCGCTCTGCCGTCGGATCTGGAATGTTTGTCATAGCTGCGCTCAATGCGATCAGTCTGCGCAACGCCAATCTTCGGGGCGGGGACGCAGCCATCAGGATTGTCAATTCGGTCTCCCGGAATACTGCCCGCGCGCACTTGGACTTCCCCTCATATGCTTCAACACTACGGAAATTGAAATAAACGGAAGCAGAAAGGAAATATAAAATGAACTGATCCCGCCTAAATGAAATCCTCTCTAGTGGGAATGATAAGCGCCGCGTTCCGCGTGAAACGCTTCCACCGATGCCTCGACTTCGCAGCCTAGATTCTTAGCCATGTCGGCAAGCACATGGTCTGGCCGGATAATGATGACACCCTCTCTCAAGTCAGCGGGCGTATGGCGATTGCCGAGATGCCAAGCGACCTTGTTCAATCGACCTGGCACAGCCGACTTGATCGCGAGTACTTGCTCGGGCTTGGCGCGGACCGCTATCCAGCTTCCGCAATCGCATCGGAGCCCATCTTTGTCCGCCATCGCGACTGATCTAGGCAGGTCGATGAGTATCGGGCGACCGCCGAGCGACTCGAGCCGTTTGCGACGCCGACACCTGTCTTCCCAATCGAGTTCAACCGATTCCGATACATCGTCAGCCGGCCAGTCCCCGGCCGCGAAATGCTCAATCGCCCTAAGCAACCCTTCAGAACAGGAAATAGCGTTGCGCCAAGCTCAGCACCTCGGCGGGTTCACAGGTCAGAATGTTCCCGTCGGCGCGAACTTCATACGTTTCAGGGTCTACCTCTATTTCTGGAGTCGCGCCGTTGAGCAGCATTGAAGCCTTCGAAATCGTCCTTGTATCGGATACTGCAACCAATTCTTTCCGTGTCTCCAGACCGGCATCCAAGCCCGCCAAGCTGACGAAAGTCACTGAATTCCCCGCCGGCGCGCCGCCGTACGCACCGAACATGTGCCGGTAGCGCTCTGGCTGCGGCGTCGGGATCGAGGCATTCGGATCGCCCATCGCGGCCATCGCGATCATTCCGCCCTTCAAGATCAAGTCCGGTTTGACGCCGAAAAATGCAGGGCTCCAGACTGCCAAATCCGCAAGCTTGCCGGTTTCGACCGATCCGATCATGCCGGACATGCCGTGCGCAATGGCCGGATTTATCGTGTATTTCGCGACGTACCGGCGGGCCCTGATATTGTCGTTTTTGCCAGCTTCTTCGCCAAGCCTGCCAAATTGGCGTTTCATTTTGTCAGCGGTTTGCCAAGTCCTGATGATGACCTCTCCTACCCGCCCCATGGCCTGGCTGTCGGACGCGATTATCGAAAATGCCCCCATGTCATGAAGCAAGTCTTCAGCGGCAATCGTCTCCTTCCTGATGCGACTCTCCGCGAACGCGACGTCCTCTGGAATCCGGCTGTCCAGATGATGGCAAACCATGAGCATGTCCAAATGCTCGTCAACTGTGTTCACCGTGTACGGGCGCGTCGGGTTTGTCGAAGACGGCAGCACGTTTTCCAGTCCGCAAACCTTGATTATGTCTGGCGCGTGCCCTCCGCCCGCTCCCTCGGTATGGAATGCGTGTATGACGCGATTCTTGAAAGCTTCGATCGTGTTTTCCACGAATCCAGACTCATTCAGCGTGTCAGTATGAATCATCACCTGCACGTCCAACTCATCCGCGACGCCGAGGCAGCAATCGATGGCCGCAGGCGTGGTGCCCCAGTCTTCATGGAGCTTGAGGGCGCACGCTCCGGCATTGACCTGCTCTTTGAGCGGCTCGGCAAAACTGCAGTTGCCTTTTCCGGCGAACCCCAGATTCATTGGCCATTCGTCGGCCGCCTCTATCATTTTTCCGATGTGCCATGGACCCGGCGTGCAGGTCGTCGCATTCGTGCCTGTCGCGGGCCCAGTTCCTCCGCCAAGCATCGTCGTGACGCCGGAGGAAAGAGCTTCGTCGATTTGCTGGGGGCAGATGAAGTGTATGTGGCAGTCGAAGCCTCCGGCTGTCACAATCTTTCCTTCACCGGCGATTATTTCGGTCGAAGCACCGATGGGAATTGACACGCCGTCCTGAATGTCCGGATTGCCTGCCTTGCCGATGGCATGGATCCGCCCGTCGCGAATCCCGATATCGCATTTAACGATGCCCCAGTGGTCGAGAACGACCGCATTTGTGATGACCGTGTCGGCTGCGCCTTCGCTTCTGGTCAGCTGCGACTGGCCCATGCCGTCGCGAATGACCTTTCCGCCTCCGAACTTGACTTCGTCCCCGTAGGTCGTGAAATCTCGCTCGACCTCGATAAACAACTCGGTGTCGGCAAGCCGGATTTTGTCACCTGTTGTCGGGCCGTACATGTCCGCGTAAGCGGCGCGCGGTATTGAGACTGGCATGGCTAGCTCGCCTACTCCAAATTGCCCATTACGGAACCGGAAAAACCGAATACTCTCCTGCTTCCAGCAAATGAAACCAGCCCAACGGTTCGGGTGCTTCCCGGTTCAAACCGAACTGCCGTCCCTGCCGGAATGTCCAGTCGACACCCGCCGGCCCTGTTCCGATCAAAATCCAGCGCGGAATTGGTTTCCGCGAAATGGTAATGGCTCCCGACCTGAATCGGCCTGTCTCCGCGATTGGCGACTTCCAATTCGATCCGGCCGCGGCCTTGATTCAATTCAATTTCGCCCTCGGCGGCCAGGATTTCGCCCGGAATCATATTGAGACTCTCTTTCAACGAATTGGCCGGTGCACGGTCACGAGCTTCACGCCGTCCGGAAAAGTGGCCTCGACCTGCACGTCGTGAATCATTTCCGAAATTCCCGGCATGACCTGATCGCGAGTCAGCACCTGCGCTCCAAGTTCCATCAGTTCCGCGACAGATCGACCATCGCGGGCTCCCTCGACGACAAAATCCGCGATTAGAGCAACGGCCTCGGGGTGGTTCAATTTTACTCCGCGCTCAAGGCGGCGGCGCGCGATTATCGCAGCCATGGCTACAAACAGCTTGTCTTGTTCGCGTGGGGTCAATCGCATTTTCTTGCCTTAGCTTCAGCAATACCAAACACGCGGCGCTTGGGCGGTTCGTCCAAGCAGACGCGATCTAAGTTCGCCAATCATGCGGGCGAAACCTGCTTTGAATCGACCCGCTTCGCTTGCCAGAAACCGAGCCAAGAGAATACCGCGGAAGCTGGTTGCTCCCGACATTCCGCCGACTTGCGACGCAAATTCACGAAGCGCATCCAAGTGCTTCGGCGCATCCGGTCCTGCGTAAACAAAAGTTGCAAACACTGAGTGTCCTGCCATGCTGGCAGACATACCCATCGCGCCACTATTGTCAATCTCAAAAGCATCCCTCCAAACCGGCGACTCTTCGGAATTGATTGACCAGCGATCCAGAAGATGGCCGGACCTGATTTGCTCGTTGGAAGCAGCTCGCCCCAGCACGACGGTCTCGGCCAAAAGCACAGTCGCTCCCGGACAAATTTCGACTTCAAGCGATCTGTCGAGCCGGGCACCGTCAAACACAATCGTTTCCTGCGGCAGCCATTCGAAACGAGCATGTTCGCCGACACGGATTTTTGTCCTTATTCGCGCCGGCGTATCAAGGGCGCAATAGATTTTTTCGGCCGCTTGGCTCGTGACCGACACGTTCGTGGCTGCACCCGAGTTGATCTGAAGCTCAAGTTGATCGGCACCGGCGATTCCCCCCGAGACATTCGCAACAACAGCTTCTTTCACATCCGCCGAAGAGCGCGGAAAGAACCATTTCAAGGGCGCGCTGGCAAAACAGTCGGAGAGCGTAGTTTTGCCGTCAAGACATTTGAAACCGATACGAGCCGCGCCGCAATTTCGCTGAAGCTGGCGGTCGGAAACGGGGATCAGACGCTCGCTTGAATCAAGAGGACATTGCTCGTTGTCGTGCCGCATTCAGGGTATCCATTTCGGAAATTCGGGCTGTTCTCGCGCAATGTTGCAGCCGGACGCTCAAGCAATTCGTCATTGGCGGCTGCCAAAACAGAAGCGAATTTGGGAGAGACCGTCATTAGCTTCATTAGTCTGTCCTTCGCCGAAACGCAAGGAATTGCACGTTGGATTCTTGCGGATCTGCCATGCGCGCATTGCCGAAGCGGGCCGCGCCGCGAGCCTCATGGGATGGGTCAATCGCAATTTGGGCGTTTTCAATTATCGATGCTTTTCCGGCCGCGCGTCAATCCGGCATGCATTGCGGCAAATTCAAACGAAGGCCGCTGTCGGCGGCACCGAGAAAGGTGAATGGCAGGAAAAATCACTGCGTCCTTCCGCGAGCATCGACCTTGGCGTAGCCCAGCAACTTCTTGCCGCGGCAAAGCAGGATCTTGTCGAATAGATTGCTGACCGGGCAGACATGATTGGGAATCAACCGAACGATATCGCCTACATTCGGCGGACCATCAAGTTCGGTTACATCAAGCAAGCCATGCTCTTCGCTAAGCGCGTAAACAACGGCTCCGGTCCGGCGCATGCACCCGAATCCCTCAAGTCCGCGCAGGTCGCTTGTCAGCGCTTTCGAGCCGGCGTCCACGACCGCGCGGCCGCGCGTTGGACGGCTCACGACCGTTGCCAAAACGTCGAGAGCGCAGTCGTCTTCGCCAACCCCTTCCGCCATCAGCGATCGATCATTGTAGATGTACGTTCCGGCTCGGTATTCAGTTACGATTTCCAATCCGGCTTTTGTCCACATGTCCGGGGTGCCGCCCGTGGAAATGCAGCTCGTTTGCAATCCGGCCTGCTGAACCAAATCTTTCGCCCTTGTCAGAAAACGAATCGATCGAAGCCTGTCGAAGTGAGCAGGAAAGGTCATTAGTCCGGCGTACGCGGTGCCAGGCTGCGCATCCACGAGCTTGGCCAATGCAGCAGCCTCCTCGGGGGACTGAACGCCGTTTCGCTTTCCACCGGTATCGCACTCGATCAGTACATCCATAGGGCTGCCGGTCCGGCAGCCGGCCCAGTTCAATCCATGCGCGACCGTCGGGTTGTCCGCCACCACCATGATCTTTGCGCGCTTGGCCAGCTCCACAAGACGTGCGAGCTTTGGTTTGCCAACGATGTTGAAGGTGACAAGCATGTCCTTCAATCCCGCGTCAGCCATCACCTCGGCCTCTCCGAGCGTCTGCGCGGTGATGCCCTTCGCGCCCAATGCGATTTGGTAACGCGCTAGCGGACCAAGCTTGTGCGTCTTGATGTGGGGCCTGTTCACCAGACCGAGTTCGTCGCACCGCTTTTGCCAACGCAAGGCATTGCGCTCGACGACATCCAAATCAACAATCGGCGTCGGGGTGTCAATGTCCTCCCAACTCGTTGGTCGCGTCTCAATGCTGAAATATTTTTCGCAACCAAGAAACATCGCCGCTCCCCAAAGATTCGCCATCGCCGCAGCTCATTGCCATTTCGCCCGAGCAAAACGCCGAATGCAACCCGGCAGCAGAATTGCCCAAATTCAAGCAACCTTGCGGACAGACACCGTTTACTGCGCGACAAACTTTTTGATCAATGACATGTCATTCCCCGTTTTTGCTCTGTTCGCGGGGCCCGGCAAGCATACCAAATCCCGGTCGTGCCATTGCATCCGCACCGCGTTATATGGATCGGCACGCGCGACCGTTGCCGACCCTCGCCGCAGTAGGCCGCGGGTGCATGTCGCGGATGGCCGAATTCCGATGAGCCGTCCGTATTTTCACTTGGTTCTCGGGGTCTTATGGAAGATCGATTCGGGTGGCACCCAAAATCCAAGCTTTTCGGAAACGGGTATTGCCTGACAAGGCAACAGGTTGAAGACTCATTCAATAATGCTCTGGAGACGGACACAACGGCTCTTGTCCGCTACATTCCTGCCGACCGCCGACAGCGGGATATTTACCTGGCGATCTTCGAGTCGATTTACGGCATCACGGAGTTTTGCGTGGTCGATAGCGTCCGCACGGCGGCTAGATTGTCCGCCATGACACCCGACGGCAGCAGAGTTCGGGAACCAACCGACCCTGCCCGCGAAGCAATCGCGACCTTTCAGTGCATTTCATCGGGCAGTTCCGGCCAACCCAGGCAGATCAGAAGAACGCACAAATCTTGGATTCGATGCTTCAATGCAAACGCGCGTTTATGGAACCTCGGCCATGGCGAAAAGTACGCAATCCTTGGCGCGCTCTCCCACTCGTTATCGCTATACGGCGCAATGGAGGCATTGCATTTGGGGGCTGCCCTGATTGATGCGTCGGGACAGCGGCCGGAAAAGCAGCTAGCTAAAATCGAAACCTGCAAGCCGTCCGTTATTTATGCAACGCCTTCACAAATAAAGCTGTTGTTCGAGGCATACAGAAGCAAACCCTTATCTCCCGCCCGCTCCCTGAAGAGAGTGTTCATCGGAGGATCAAATCTTGATCAGCCGACTGCCGATGCGTGCCAACGCATGTTTCCACAGGCCGACATTCACCAGTTTTACGGCGCGTCCGAGACAAGCTTCATCGCCATGAGCAGCTGGGACACTCCAAAGGAATCGACCGGCAAGGCGTTTCCAAACGTCGAAATTGAAGTTCGATCAAGCGAACGCGGCAAACTGGGTGTCGATGAAATCGGCGAGATTTGGGTAAGAAGCCCGTATTTGTTCGAAGGGTATGCATCGCACGAGCATGGAAGCGCCGAATGGCAAGCAGGATGGGTTTCTGTCGGCGAGATCGGCTCGCTTGATTCGACCGGAAACCTTTACATCAAAGGCCGAAAGGATCGCGCAGTTCAAATCGCGGACAAGACGGTGCACCCGGAACGGATTGAAGAGTATCTTGCCGGTCTTCAAGGGGTGGAGAACTCGGCAATCGTGCCGATCAACGACAGAATGCGCGGAATTTCGCTGATTGCCTTCGTCAAGATGCGTTCGAAAGACGCCTTCGACGCCACGGCAATTCTGCGGGCATGCAGGAGCGAATTCGGAAGCGGCATTTCGCCGCGCAAGATTGTAGCCGTGGATGAATGGCCTCTTCTTCACTCCGGCAAAACGGATTATTCCGCCCTCCGAGCAAAGTCGGAAGAATGAATTGATGGGCAATTCAGCGTGGATCGTCGGGGCGAAACGAACCCCTGTTGCTCCTCGACACGGCGCGTTGCGCACTTACCAGCTTGGCGAGCTTGGCATTGCGCCTGCCTCGGCCTGCCTGCAGGACGCAGGGGTAGCGGCATCGGAAGTCGAAACGGTCATTGCGGGCAACTCACTCGGCGCGGGAGGCAATCCTGCGCGGCATGTCGCACTGGCACTCGGCGCGGAGTCGGCAGGAAGTCTGAGCATCGATAGCCAGTGTTGCGGCGGTTTGGATGCGTTGATCATTGCCAAGAACATGATCGTCGCCGGACAATGCGATGTCATTCTTGCAGGCGGCGTTGAAAGCTATTCGATGCGACCTTTGCGCCAAAGGCTTGGTCCGGACGGCGGTGATCCCGAATACTACGACCAAGCGCCATTCACCCCGTGGCCTGATCGCGACCCGGATATGGCGGAGGCTGCCGACGCGCTTTCAAGAAAGCTGAAGATTTCAAGAGCAGAGCAAGACTCCTGGACGGCGGAAAGCCATGCCAAAGCGATGGCCGCACGAGATCGGATCGCATCCGAAATCGCACCTGCTCGGGGATCCTCGCTCGTGCATGACAGCTATTCAAGAAACATTTCATTGAAAGCGTGCTCCCGCGCACCTTCAATCTGCGGCACCGTTTCGAAGGCAAACTCTTCGGTAGCGGCGGATGCGGCCGCCTTCTGCCTTGTCGTCTCGGAACGAACCGCCCGTCGACTAGGATGCAGAACTCCTGTCCAGATCGTTTCGGGATGCATGGCGGGTGGCGATCCGACCTTGCCTGGACTCGCTCCGGTGGAGGCAGTTCGGAGGTTGCTTTCCCGCACGGGAATAAACCTCGAAGATCTTGCAGTTTCAGAGGTCAATGAAGCATACGCCGTACAAGCCATCGCCTGCGTCCGGAACATCGGGCTGGATCCCTCCACGGTCAATTTGGGAGGCGGGTCGCTTGCTAGAGGGCATCCGATCGGAGCGTCCGGCGCCATAATTGCGGTGCGACTGGTGCATGAACTGATTGAAAGGGGCGGAGGCGGACTCGCTGCCATCGCGGCGGCAGGAGGCCTCGGTTCTGCGATTGCACTCAAAACTTGAAAAAAGCGAATCCTCTGAATGCCGCCAGCTTGTCGACGGGTTTTTCCAGACAGGAATGCGGACGATGCTGCATTCCAAGATTGTCTCCGCGTACGCTCAAGCTCGGAACAATCCGGCGAAGTTCACGATTTACTCCGCCATTCAACCCACAATCCAAGGCGTCTCGAAACTGTGCTCCTGCAAATTCAATCCTTCACCAATTCGGTCCACAACCGCAAAATGGCCGGATCCGGCCAGCGGGGTCAGCACTCCGTGCCAAGTGCCGCGAAGTAAATTCACGGCCTGAAGCGGTTTCGTGATGAAGGCCAACGGACGTCCGGGCGCACCATTCTCGTCGCGGGCCACGACGACAAGGAACGGATTGTCGCACATCGGGATGAATGCTTGACTGCCTTCGGGATGTCGCTCCATTAGCCGCAAAGTCAACGGCAGCTCGCAAAGTTCTGACCTGAACAGGCTGATCCCTGCCCGACCGCCGCCGAAATCCAGCCGAGCCCGATCATGAAATCGTCCGCACAAACCCTGATTGATGATCTTGTCCGGGTCGCCTGCGGCCTCGATCAAATCTCCGAACGGCTCGAACTCCGCGGCCGATATCGGATTCGGCGCAATATGTCTGGTCACTCCGAAATTTTCTCCAACAGCCGCAGTTCCGCTATTCGTTCCACCTGCCGGCAGGCTTCCTGGAATTCTTCCGCGCGATCATTGCCAACCCGCCGATGAAAAGCGGCCAAAATGGAGGGCTTAGAGTGATCCTTGACCGCGATAATGAATGGAAAGCTGAATTTAGCAGCGTATTCCGCGTTGAGTTTTGAAAACTCCGACCGCTCGCCATCGGTCAATGCATCAAGGCCGGCGGACATTTGCTCGGCTGTAGACTCGGCGGTCAGCTTCCTCGCCCGGGCAAGCTTCCCAGCGAGGTCCGGATGAGCCTTCAGAACAGCAAGCTTCTGCTCCTCCCCTGCCCTTCGGAATACGCGAACAAGTGCGGAATGAATTCCGCGGGCCGTGTCGTGGGTCGGACCAAGCTCCAGCGCATGCGCCCCCTCCGCGACCCAAGGCGAGTTCTCGAATATCGAGCCGAATTCCGAAACGAATCGTTCTCGATCAAATTCGCTCGGCCTAACGGCGGGAAACGGAGGATTCAATTTTCGCCAGTGCTCCGCAATCTCCAGTCTTGTCGCGAACCAAACCTTGCCTCGATCCTTCATGTGGTCCAGCGCGCGTCGAAGCGCCGCCGCTCTGCCGGGTCGACCGGCGAGCCGGCAATGCAGTCCGATGGAGAGCATCTTCGGCGAGCCTTGTTCTCCCTCTGAATAGAGCATGTCGAAACTGTCGCGCAGGTAGGTTTCAAATTGTGCGCCCGAATTGAATCCTTGCGCGGTTGCAAACCGCATATCGTTGGCGTCCAGCGTATACGGAACAACCAATTGGTCTTTATCTCCAAATCGAAGCCAATATGGAAGATCGTCGGCATAGCTGTCGGCGACGTACTCGAACCCGCCTTCTTCGGCCGCGATGCGAACTGTGTTTTCCGAGCACCTGCCGGTGTACCAGCCTTTGGGGCGCGAACCGACAACTTCAGCGTGCAAGCTGATTGCTTCACGCATGTGGGACCGCTCCTGATCTTCGGAGAAGTCCTTGTACTCTATCCATTTCAGTCCATGGCTTGCGATTTCCCAGCCTGCATCTTTCATTGCCGCGACTTGTTCGGGACCGCGGGCAAGCGCTGTCGCGACGCCGAAGACCGTCACCGGGAGGTTCTTCAGCATGCGATGGAGCCGCCAGAAGCCCGCTCTCGCACCGTATTCGTAAATTGACTCCATGTTCCAGTGCCTTTGCCCGGGCCACTGGGCGGCGCCTACGATCTCGGACAGGAATGCTTCGGAAGCCGGATCGCCGTGAAGCAGACAGTTTTCTCCCCCTTCCTCGTAGTTCAAGACAATTTGGACGGCTACATTCGCGCCTCCGGGCCAGTTTGCTGTTGGGAGCTCGGAAGCATAGCCCGTCATGTCGCGCGGATATCGATTCATTGAGCTTTCTGCCAATTTCATGTTGTTTCAAACAATGCTCAGAGGCTCTTCATCCTGCAATTGGCCCACCCAAACCCAATCCAACACAACGATGGAATATTTGAGCTGATCGGAGCGCTGAACGGCTCCGAGTTTTCCACACAGCGAAAGGTAAATCAAACGAGTAATTGCAGCATTGAAGGCTCGTGATGCACAGAACGCGGTTTTATTCAAAGTGATTGCGGAAGGCTTGGTGCTCCTGCATATACGAGCGACTCGCAGAATTTTGGAGTGGCGAATGGCTGGTTACCTGACGACCCATGTTCTCGACACGGCGCGCGGCCGTCCCGCAGACGGACTTCGGATTGATCTGTTTCGTATTGAGGGAACCAAGCGAACCCTCGTTGCGGACCTTGTCACCAACAGCGACGGACGTACGGATGAACCTATTCTTCCGGCAGACTCGTTCAAACTCGGGTCATACGAGCTCGTTTTCAATGTCGGCGACTATCTTGAGCTCAAAGGAACGAACAGCAAACACAAAAAATTCTTCGATATCATCCCGGTTCGCTTCGAGATTTCGGAGGACTCTCACTACCACGTTCCGCTTCTGCTCTCGCCATTCGGCTATTCAACCTACCGTGGGAGTTGATGTCGAACCATCGGCAGCCGACGACATCGGTTCGGAAGGCCCCCAGCAAATTGGCAAGGAAATGACTCAGGGACAATAATGCCAAATAATGCGCCGTTCCTGGCACCGCCCAGCGAATCGTGAAGTCACCTGCAAGCAGAAAACAAAAATTTAATTCATTCTCTTTCTGCCCAATTCTGAAATCCTTCAAAGGCATCAGAAACTATTTGCTCGATCTCCTTGATCTCGGCATCGGTAAGCTTGTCGTAGGGATGCTTTTTCCGACGTTTGCTTGAAAGCTTACCATTGTTCTGATGAATGAGCATTATCAAGTCTCCGGCCATTCGATCAGGCATTTCGACAAAATGCATGATATTGCTTATTGCCCTGTCATGGCTGGTAAGAAAGTCGATTTCCCGCGGAAGACTGTGCTCGACAGTGCGTATTACACACTCGTAAAGAAATTCTGCTTCCCTCGTACAGTCGAAGTATCTGTATAAATCCGAAGTATCATTCGAGACACGGACATTCCCATTCGGCAACGCATGCCACTGGATGAGATCCATGAGCGGTGCCGAATGACCCTGAAGGACATTGCGGTAATCCCTAATCCTTTCCAGCATTACCGTAGAAACGGGAAACACTAGTCCAGGCGGAGTAAACCCGCGCTCAGCCAGAACATGGTGAATCAGGCAGCGGTGCATTCGCCCATTCCCATCGGCCAGCGGATGAATGTATACAAAGCCGAATGCGATGGCTGCGGCCTGCAAAACGGGGTCGACGTCTGCTGCCGAAGTGGTGCGAAGGCAGGCATTGCACTCAAACAAGGCCGACATGAGACTTGGAACATCCTCGGGGCGCGCGCCTACGAATTCGGGTAGAGGATCGTTGTTGTGATCGCGATCCCCAAGAAAAACTGCGTCTTCGCGAAAGCCTACAGGAGTAAACCGATCATCTGGACCAATGAGTATACGGTGAAGCCGGTAGATTTCCGTCTGATTAAGCGGGCGTTCTCCAGCCCGGAGAACGGCATGGCCCCACCTCTCCAAGCGACTCGTCGGGGCACGCTCATTTTCGATTTCAAAACTAGCGCGAGTGTCTGCAAGCAGAAGAAAACGGGCAGCTCGCGCTATAAGTTGCTTACCCACTTTGCCGATGGTTTCCTGAGCTTTTTCCGAAAGTTTAAGATCAACGAAGCTCTGCAACTTTTCCGTTCGCCGAATGATTGGGCAAAAATCACCGGTGCCCAAAAGATTGTCGCGAACGCGGTGTCGAGTTGAAAGCTTTTCCCTTCCAGTGAAATAGAGCCTTGGATCCAATGCCGGGACAGCTGTAAGTCTGGGTGCATCGTCGATATCCAGAAATCTTCCGGTCAGCGTTTCAAAGTAAAACCATATCTTTCGTGCGATTGAACTTGCCGGTGCACCGGCCACGATATCGGCTATGGCGCGCTCAGGAACCACCTCGAGGATGTATTTGAGGAGCAGCATGTCCATATTTTCATGCCGAAGTGCAAAGACCATATGTCCTTCAAGGGTCTCGTCCGGCGCGTATCGTTTGTCAAAAACACTCCAGATTCCGTCCAACCTCCTGTTGCCGTGAATATGCTTGTCCGAAACACACGACGGTCTGAGTATTGGAGCTGAAATGCCAAAATGGTAGGCAAGCGCAGACCAACCAGCAAGGCTTGATGCCGCCGGAACTGGCTCATCTTGAAGAAACGCCGGTCTTTGAGCTTTGATCAGCACGTCGAAATCCGTTTACAGTTGTCGAAATCTATCCCAAATTCTCCAATATCGCAGAAAATATCTGCATTCAAACTGAGAATGTCGAATTCTGCACGCAATTGTCGGAACCCGGCGCATCCGCTCCACGAACGTCGAATTCTTCTCACAGACGTCGAAATCCATCGCATTCAAACTGCGAATGTCGAATTCTGTACGCAATTGTCAAAAACCGATGCATCCGAGCTACAAACGTCGAAATCCACTCACAACTGTCGAAACCCCGTGCAATCAAACCGCGAATGTCGAATTCTCCTCACAGACGTCGAAATCGACTGCATCCATGCGGTGAATGTCGAATGCTACTCACAGATGTCGTAATTTGGTATAAAATTCTAATTCTTGTCGAAAATCGCTATACTCAGCCAAGCAATCGCGGAATGTGATCTATTCGTTAAATCACAACGCCGCGTATCGACGTTGCGTCCGGCAGACGTTGTCCGCTGTAGCTCTTCGAGCTCGTGATGACCCGCTGATCTCGGTTGTTGTTCGAACCTTGGTTCCGCGAAAAACAATGGATGCGGAAATCTATCCTTTGCCGTTCGATTCAATAGCCTTGCCGCCTCCAGATTCTTGAACGCTGAGGCCGTGCTCCAACCTGATCTTGTTCTCGACTTCCTGAGCGATCGACGCATTTTCAATCAGGAAAGCCGCAGCGTTGTTTCTGCCTTGGCCGATGCGCTGGTCTCCATAAGAGAACCAAGATCCAGATTTCTCGACAATCCCCGCATTGACTCCGAGGTCGAGCAGTTCGCCAGCCTTTGAAATCCCGGTGCCGTAAAGAATGTCGAATTCAACCTGCTTGAAGGGCGGGGCGAGTTTGTTCTTTACGATCTTTACTCGGGTGGAGTTGCCGACGACCTGATCGCGGTCCTTCAACGTCCCGGTTCGACGGATGTCCAACCTGACTGACGCGTAAAACTTGAGCGCGTTGCCGCCTGTAGTGGTTTCCGGTGATCCGAACATGACGCCAATCTTCATCCGTATCTGGTTGATGAAGATAACCATGCAGTTCGATCTATTGATCGACCCTGTCAATTTCCTCATTGCCTGGCTCATCAAGCGGGCTTGCGTCCCGACTTGCGAATCACCCATTTCGCCTTCCAACTCCGATCTGGGCGTGAGTGCGGCGACCGAATCGACCACGACCATCGAAACTGCGCCGGAGCGAACGAGCGTATCGGTAATTTCCAGAGCTTGCTCGCCGGTGTCGGGCTGAGAAATCAAAAGCTCATCCAGATCGACTCCGAGCTTCTTTGCATAGGACGGATCAAGGGCGTGCTCCGCATCGACGAACGCGCAAATTCCGCCCTTCTTTTGCTCTTCAGCGACAACATGGAGGGTCAATGTCGTCTTGCCCGAGGCTTCCGGACCGTAGACCTCAATTATTCGCCCCTTGGGAAGGCCGCCTATGCCGAGGGCAATGTCGAGGCCGAGCGACCCGGTAGGCGTAGTCTCTACCTCAATTACCGCCCCGGCCTGTCCCAGCCGCATGATTGAGCCCTTGCCGAAGTTTCTTTCGATTTGCCCCAGCGCTGTCTCGAGGGCTCGTTTCTTGTCCATGTCTTGTCTTTCGTAACTCATGATGCCGCTAGGCAGTTGCTGCCTACTGATTGAATTCTTCCTGAATGTCTAGCAGACTCGGCACGTGCAATAAAGCATTTTTAGAACAAATATAGAATTTTATTGCATTTTAATATGAACTTTCTGGGCCGTTCGAGCATCGTGAACGCCCAACGGCCAATGTGGCGATGCGCGAAACGGATGCTGGTAAATGGCTGCGACCGCCATGTTTACATCGCTTGTCAGTAAAACGGAAAGTGCGCGATTATCCACGCCGCCGTACAGCCAACCATATAGGGAGGAGTGCGAGCACTATGCTTGAAGATCCGGCCTGTGCTTTCGCTTGGAACAGGAATTTCTAAGTTCTATCGCAATCGCGTCAGCGGGCTGCGACACCTGCCCCGGACCAGATGCCGTCGAGGCGTTCCACGTTCGCGGCCCCGCCGCCGATGGCGATTTTCTTGCAGGCGAAACCTGGTTTTCCGAATACGCCCGAAGAATTGCCGCCGCGCAGAAGCGCGGCGGTTCAATGTCGTGGATAGCGAAGGGCTGATTCGACTTCGGCCTTTACTGCGCGGCTCCGAAGCTGCCGTAGACAGGGCCGCTTCGGAGCACGTCTTCAGAGCAACTGTTAGTTGTGCAGGCTGCTGGGGCTGCGAGATAGTAATGTCCCGCCGTTTCCAGGCCCGAGAGATCGTCGCCGACGGGACCGTAGAACGTGCCGCCGAATTTGGATTGATCCGCTTTCACGTAAGTGTCGAACATCGAATCCTTGTCCTTCCACTTTCCGTCAGCGGAGTCGTAGTATTGCAGATACACGCCGCCTTCGTAGCTGCCGTCGGCCTTGATCGTAGCGCCGTCCGCGGCGTAATTCGCCGTGGTGAACACGCCGCTGGTCTGCCGGGTCTTGTAGTTCGTTCCCGTCAGCACGAGGCGCTCCCGCTTCTGCGGATCAATGACGGCGGCATGGGGATGCCAAATCCGATCGGGTCCGAGCATTTCGAAACCGGAGATTACGCCGGAAATCGTGCCACCGCCGGAGCCGCCGATGCTCGCTGTGAGCTCGATATCGCCGCGAAGATCGATCCTACTCGGCCGCGAAGTTCTGTTTCCTGTCAGGTGCAGAATCATTTGCGCCATTGTCGTTCCCTTGAATGTCGCGGACACGGCGTTCTCGACGTCCGTCGTCCTGGCGTCGTCCGAGTCGGCGAATGCGTCGTAGCCGAAATGGTATCCCGCCAGCCTGCTCACGGATCTAAATGCGGACAAGTTGTCATTGTAGAGAAACAAGCCGTACGCGGCATGCGAGAGGAACAGCGCTTGATCGTCCCTGCGGTAGGGCGGTCCCTCCGCGTTCTCCAGATTCTTGTCGATGCGGGCCAGATTCGTCGTCCACAGCTCGTAGACGCCCAGATCGCGAATCTCGCTGAACTTATTGTCGAACTGAGCCTTGAGATTGGCGTCGCCGGCGCTTGAACCGGGCGGCAGGGGGATCCTGGTGTTCCAGTACCACGCGTAGTAGCCATGCGGAGGGGGAGAGGGCCTGCCGAATGTGACCTTCACGTCATGGTGTATCCAATTCGTGCAGTCCGCGGTTGCGTCGGGCAGATCCGTATAGCAGCCGTCCCATTTCCCGCTTCCGGTGGTGCCGTCGTCGGCGGTTCCCCGTACGCCGTCTGGCCCGCGTCCGTACCAATCGTTGATATCTTCACCCATGTCGAATCTGCGCTGGAAATCGAAATAGATCGCGTTTCCGCGCATCTTCAGGATAAGCCCGTCCTCCGTCACCTGAGCCGAGTGGAACAATTTGCCGTCCGTATTCCGCAAGCCCGAAGGCAGACGGGTCGAGGCATCATAAGTCACGTCGCTGCCGTCGTTTCCCTGCTCGGACACCCGACCGTTGGGGAATTCAAGTCGGATCGTGAGCGCTCGCAACGGCAGCTCCTCTATGGTTCCGGAGCCGCCCGGCCCGAACATGGTCTTTCCCGCAGCGTATCGAACCGCTTCTTTCTGGATCTGCAGTCTGTCTTCGGCGGCGGTGCCCGTGCCGGCCGAGTCGGTCGCCGCTGCTCGATCAACGCGTTCGAACGTCGCCGCCATAGCGGTCGGCCTCACCGTGACCGTCCCCGAGGGAGGCCTCGACAGCGCCCATCCGTGCGACTGCGATTCCGTCACCTCCAGAAGCGTACGGGCGGCAGGATCGGTCTCCGACATGTCCGAGGCTCCTCCAGACGGATTCGGTTGCCCGCCGGAGCAGGCGGCCAACGCGAGGCCGGATATGCCCAGTAGTGCCAAAGCTCGCGATTTCATTTTTCGTGCTCCTGTTCGTCGTTCCGCCGCAGCCGATCCGGAGGCCCCGCCCCGAACGGTCGCGCTGCAAGAGAGATCGCTATCAATTGGTTCCGGTCGTCCCCGCCGCTCCAAAGCTGGCGACGATGCCGCCCCAGCGCTGCCGTTGGCTGTCGCCCTCGAGATACCAGTATCCGGCGGTCTCGAGATCGGCGCGGGGGCCGTAGAGGGTCCCGCCGAACTCGGAAGAAGAATTCCTGAAGCCGCTGGAATTGAAGCCATGCCAAGATTTGTTCGTCCATCTGCTGGTGGACGTGTCCCAATGCTGCAGGTAGACCCCGCCCTTGTAACTTCCATCCGCGCTGATCGGTGCGCCGGACGCGGCAAAATCCTGGCCGTTCAAATCGAAGCTGTCGCTGGCGAACACCAGTCGGTCCGCATATTGCACAGGACCGCGACCAATATCCGCAGCCCTGTCGAATCTGACCCACTGTCCATACGGCGACAGCTTCTCCAGACTCGTGATCTCCCCCGAAATCGTGTTCGCGCCCGAGCCGATGCGGGCGTTGAGCACGATGTCCCCCCTTATGTCCACCCTGAACGGATTCGGGTTGTTGTGGTGTTCATACATGAAGCCCATCGTCCGACCGTCGAACCGCACATTGACCGGCGTCGCGAGGTCGGTGGTCTTCTTGTCCGTCTTGTCTTCGAACGCGTCGTAGCCGAAGTGGAACGCCTGCACCCGGCTGGGCAGAGAGTAGTCAGTCAGCGTGTCCGTGTGGACGAACACCCCGTAGGCGGCGTACTTGAGATACCGAGCGACGTCGTCGGCGCGGGATCGCTGGCCCTTTCCGGCGGACGGCTCCAGATTCCTGTCGTAGCCGCCGTGATTCGTCACCCAGAGCTCGTAGAAGCCGAGATCCCAGCCGTTCCGCCCGTTCTGGAACGTCTCCAGCAGATTCGGATCCGAAGCGGACTGGCCATCGGGAAACGGAACCCGGGAGCTCCAGTAATAGACCGGCTCGCCGTTCAGGGAATTGCGGCTGCCGCTCAGGCCGGCCTGCCAAGTGATCTCCAGATCGTCTGAATTCCATGCCGAGCACCGCGCCAGATCCGACTGCCAGCAATAGTCGTCGTCGGTCGTTCCCGACTGCTGGTCCGCGCCCAGGTCCCTCCATGCGTCCTTCGTGCCGCCGATGTCGAAGCGGCGCTGCGTGTCGTGGAAGGTCACGCCCGCCCCGCCGAACTTGTACGTGATCCGGTCGGAGCCGAGATTGATCGAAGAGACCGGCACCCCGTCCGTCTCCGAATAGTCGGTCTCCGTGCCGTCGCGCCCCTGGATCTTCACGTCCCCGGCCGTCGTCGTCCCGATCCGGAGCGTGAGATCCCGGAGAGGCAGCTCGTCGGATCCCGTCCTGTCCGCCGCGATCACCCGCTTCCCGGCCGAATAGGGCACGGCGGCCGTCGCGATCGTCAGCCGGTCGGATTCCGCCAGCGCCGTCCCGTCGCCCGCGGCGCGCGCATGGCGCACGACCCGGGCCGAGCTCGCGGGTCCCGGACCGGCTTCCGGCTCCGGAGCCGGCGCCTCGGGAACGAGCCGTCGCGCTGTCGCAATTCGGGCACGGGCCGAAGTCCGGAACGCCTGGGTCTCAGCCAGAATTCTCGTCGCGCGGCCAATAACCGCCAGCGCCGCCGTCCTTGCCTCGGCGCCGGCTGCGTCCGCGCCGTCGGCTGCCAAGGCGGCCTCAGCTTCCTGAAGCCCTCTCGCCGCGACTTCGACCGTTGCGGACAGCTGAGCCTCAGCGGTCTGGAGACGCGTCTGCGCCTCGCTGCGCTCCTCGGGAGTCGTCGCACCCTGCGCAAGAGCCTCGGCGGTCTGCACCGCTGCCCGGGATCGCTCCAGATTCACTTTCGCGGTCAGGGACGTCACATCCGCCCGGGCCACAGCCAGTCTCAAGGTCGCCGTCGCGCGCTGCGCTTCAGTTGCGACCCGCAATCGTTCCTCGGCAGCCTCTACAGCCCGCCGCGCACCGGCAAGTTGATTCTCAGCCCGACTTACTGCTTCCGGAGTCGGCTCCGCCGGTTGACTCGGGCTACCCCCCCCCTCGGATCCCGGCGTGATGCCTCCGTTTCCGGCGGTCGGTGTCCCGCCGCCTGAGCAAGCCGCGAGGCCAAAGCCCAGAATTATTGCCAATAGACCAGACTTTGCCATTGTCCCTGCCTCAACCTCGATCAACTGCAATACGCCAAGCTCAAAAGCTCGAATCCCGAACGTGAAAACGCGGAATCCGCATCCAAAGTGCCGCAGAAAATATTTTGATTCAACTGTCTAGTCAAATCGCCCCCCCCCCTTGCCGCCCCGTAGCAGGGCAAAAACCTTACTGCGCTCGCGTGTTGGGGTGCCGACCGAGTCCCTTTCCAAGGGCAAAAGTTACAATATTGCAACAGGGCTTCAACTCGAATCTCGGGCAATCCCCCTTGCGAACAACCCGCGCATGTGGCGGGAGACGATCCCGAACGACGGCTGCAGAAAGCCTACACGACAGCGAACGACCCTCTATCCGCATTCGGTCAACACGAGCGCATAATCGTCAGCCGGTCTCCGTTCCACGATGTCAGCCGGTCCGTGATTGGAAGGTTCGCGCCACCTCCTGACCAAGAAAATGGGACGCACCAGCCTTTGGCCGCAATTTACTGAGCCGAAACGAAGCTGTAACCGCTCCCAGCGCGCTCGATATGTCCGATTGCCGACCTCAGAAAGTGGCTTCCAGAGCATAGCTTCCCGCTTGAAGCCAACTCTTCCAGCATACCCTTGCGAGTTTTCGACGCCTTGTCTTTGTCGACGTCAAAATTGCATTGGATATCCGGCTCAGGCAACTGCATGTCCTGCGCCACCACGAGATCGCCTATCAGCACCAGCGATTCACCTTCCGACTCGAATTCGACACCTTGGTGTCCCGGCGTATGGCCGATCAAACTTACAAACTTTATTCCGCCGGAAATCTCGCCGCCTGACTCGATCGTCCTTATTCTGCCTTCGTAGGCAGATTGCAGCTTCTTTGAAAGAACTAGCCAAGCCGCGACATTCTCGTCCAGATCGTTGTCGCCTTCCAACCCGCGCCAGTAAGCCAACTCCTGTTTGGACATGAAAATTTCCGCTTTTGGGTATGCTGCCTTGCCGTCGGGTCCGAAAGCGCCGCCGATATGGTCGGCATGCAGATGCGTGAAGATAATGGTATCGATGTCGTCCGTCGAAACGCCGGCTTCCGTCAAACCTTCCGCCAGATTCCCTGCGACCGGACCGAATTCAACCCCGGCGCCGCAGTCCACCAAGACTTTTCTGCCGTTGTGATCAACCAAATATGCGTTGAAATTCGTCTCGATACCGCTCTTTCCGGCGGCGGCAAGCAGCCTCCCGATCCTGTCGGAATCAGCGTTGGGAAACAATTCGCTTTCGAGTTCCGTAGCTCCGTCCGTTATCGCGACAACTTCCGAGGCTCCAAATTTCTTCCGTGCAATCCGTGACATTCCAACCGTCCTCGCAATTTTCTGACCAAGGGATTTCTCTGCTCTGTTTTCACTCAGCACTGGTTGTGTCAAGTCGGCTTTGATCGCACACAAACAAAGCGGGAGGCCGGTGAAGGTCAGCGCATTTGACAGGGGCTTTCAGTCCGTGCCGAGAAACCCGGCGAAACACTGACCGCATGGACTTGGATAGATCCCGCCCTTCGCCTCCTTACGTCGATACCCTTTGCTCTTCACTCTATAGAACAGCTTTCAGAGGATAATTCGACAGGAGACCAGGGTCCGCGTACACCATTTCCATCGGCAGTCCGAAATCGTCCAAGGGCGGATTTTCGGGGACAGTTCGCAGTATAGAAGAGTGGGCAAGAGCCGTGACGGCGGCCGCCAGTGCGTCGACGATATCGTCATTGCCGACTTGCTTTACCAAAAATTTTTGCCGAACACTTGAAACAAGTAAGTCGGCGTTGGGCAACCAACGGCTCAAAACACCCTTCCGCTCCTCAAATCCAGATTTGTCTTTTTTCCTATTGTTCATAGGATGCCTATCATTCAAAGCCCAAAAGCAAATTTCAGGGTGCACTTCCCGGACAAAATGCCTTGCTTTGTCGTTTCGGCGCATCAAATCGTCCACCTCATGAATTTTGGGAACTATTGCCCAAGCCTGCTGGCTAACCTTTATGCCGCATGCGTTTTGGCTTCGCATTTTTGCGTCCTCGTAGTCATTCGTGCCAAGTACCGCGCGAACTGGAGCCTTGAACACGGAACTTGCACGGCCTCGCAACATGGATCGGGCTACACCATCACAAATCCGCTCTGACCGATCAGTCAACAGACCGATCGGAATATCGACAAATATTCGATCCGACTCGCCGACATCCGGCAGCAACTCCTCAAGCTTTTCTGCAACGCCCCAATCTGGCCTCCCGCTTGGATTTAACACCACGTAGAACCAGCCCGACCTGCAGCCGTCAACGCCAATTGCCTTGAATTCACTGTCTTCCATTGGCGAATGCTTCCTAAATTTCCGCTGCTCGTTCCCGCATGAATTGCATTTGGCATTTCGACATCCCCCTGTCGAATCGTTTCCCGCGACCGCATGCGCTATCGCTTCAGCATTGCCGCCAAAATCATTGCTGAATTCACACTTTATCGCTTTTCAACGATTGCCGATCAGGCCCTCGTGACCGATCAGCATGCGACCGCGGCTCAGTTCCGTGCAGAGCGTTTTCGGAATCCCCGCGCGACAACATACTGTTCGGAACTGTCACTTCGACTCGCCTCAGGCTTGAAATTGCTGACCTTTTCAAAATTGATTTTGAGTAGCTGCTGCAACTCGCCCTGTCCGCCGCCCATCAGAAGTTTCGAAACAAAAGTCCCGCCGGGTTTCAACACCTCGACCGCGAAATGCATCGCTGTTTCGCAAAGTGCGACAATGCGGAGATGGTCTGTTTTCGGATGCCCGGTCGCAGGCGAGGCCATGTCCGAAACCACAGCATCGACCGATCCGCCGAGAGACTCTTGAAATTCTTCGACTGCGGCCCCTGACATGAAATCCATTTTCCGGAATTCCACGCCTTGCAGCGGTTCAAAATCCGAACGGTCAATTCCATATACCCGACCCTGCGGCTTCGAGGAGTTTTGGTTCAGGGCATTGACCCGCTCCACGGCGACTTGCGACCATCCTCCCGGCGCGCAACCCAGATCCACAACGGTGGCCCCTGCCCGCAGAATCTGAAACTTGTCGTCGATTTCCGTTAGCTTGTACGCAGCCCGGCCTCTCATGCCTTCCTGCTTTGCGCGACGGACATACGGATCATTCAGCTGTCGCTCAAGCCATCTTGTAGAACTCAATTTGCGCCCGCGCGCCGTACGCACTTTAACGCGAAGCTCGCGCTGTCCGCGGCCGGACTTCCCTTCACCGGAGAACACGGTCTGCTCCAAGCATTCGTGATTGGCAAAGAGTAAAGTCGTGCATCGTGTTTCTTTCAGAAGATTTCAAAAACGGAAATCGCAGCGTCGCAATATCCGGCGAGAACTGTCGCAATTTCGACTATCTAAGTCGCAATCCGCCATATTTGCAGGAAACTCGACTGATAGAAGCGAAATTTCAACAAATTCGGAAGGCCGCCGATGCCCGATGTAACGATCGTCTACTGGCGGGACATACCCGCACAAGTCATTGTCGGCAAGGGACGGCGCGCTGCGAAGCACCAACTCTCCGAACGATTCGAGCAGGCGATCGATCGCTGCGCGATGAAAGTCGGCGCACGCGGAACTGACGCGTACTTGGCGGAGTGGCGAAAAAGCGATCCTGTATCGGTTGTTGGCGAAGCCGAGGATATCGCCAAATCCGAATCGGAGCGCTTGGAAGCCGAATACGGCAAAGAGAAAATCCAATTGCTTTTGGCAAACGATGGATGGGAGCCGAAGTGATTGCGCTGTTGGGGCGGGGAGCAAGATTCGATGAGCGCTGACGTTCTTTCAGCGGCGGCGGATCCGCCGATTTCAGATGCCGTTGGCGGGTATTCAATTGAAGTGATGCCTAGGACGGCGGCCAAAATCGAAAGCTTCAAAGATCTTCTGCCAAGTGGCACCCGGGTGTACATTGCTTGCATAGACGGCACATCTTGGGACGACATGGTTTCAACCGCCCGCAGAATTCGTTCCGAGGGTTTTCCGGTCATGCCTCATTTTCCGGCCCGAATGCTGCGGAACAGATCGGAATTGCAGCGATTGATTCAGCGTTACCGAGAGGAAGCGGACGTTCGGCAAGCGCTGCTTTTGGCGGGCGGATTGCCGCGTCCGAAAGGTGAATTCGACAATTCGATGCAGTTGCTGGAAACCGGATTGTTCGAGAACGCCGGATTTACGGATCTGCACGTGGCAGGGCATCCTGAAGGCAATAAGGACATCGACCCTGACGGCTCGTCCGCCAACGCCGACGATGCACTTCTGTTCAAGCAGAACTATTCAAGCCGCACTGACGCCAGAATGGCGATCGTCACGCAATTCGCATTCGAAACGGAACCTGTCATTGCCTGGGCTCGGCGCATTCGGAAATTGGGCGTGACGCTTCCGATCCGTTTCGGAGTGGCTGGCCCCGCCCGCCTGCAGACACTTCTGAGATTTGCGCTGGATTGCGGCGTCGGCAATTCAATTCGAGTGCTCCAGAGACGCGCCCGCGACGTGAAGAAGCTTCTTCAGCCAATTGAGCCGAACGATTTTGTTCGCGGCCTTTCGGCCGTCAAGCTCGCGCAACCGGAACTCGGAATGGATTCGGTCCACATGTACCCTCTCGGAGGGATAAGAGCCAGCGTCGAATGGGCGAAACGCCATGCAAGCGATCAGGACTCGCTTCAAGAATCCAAGGATAGCAGGTCATGACACGCACAGTCGTCGAGTCAAAAAGCAAAACGGTGGTCATTGGTTCCGATGAACCGTTTTGCGTGATCGGTGAGCGCATCAACCCCACGGGACGAAAAATGCTCGCTGTCGAGCTCGAAGCGGAGATATTCACGACGGTGGAGAACGACGCAAGAGAGCAGGTGGCGTGCGGCGCATCGATGTTGGATGTGAACGCGGGAGTCGTCTACAATTCCAATCCGGATCCAAACCAGACGGAGCCGCCTTTGATGAAGCGGCTGATCACGCTGGTCCAGTCAATTGTGGATGTCCCTATTTGCATCGATAGTTCGGTACTTGGTGCGTTGCGCGCCGGCTTGGAGGCTTGCGAAGGCCGGCCGCTTTTAAATTCGGTCACCGGAGAAGAAGAGCGCCTCGAAACCGTTCTTCCGCTGGTTAAGAAACACAATGTCCCTGTCGTCGCGATCGCCAACGACGACACGGGGATTTCGGAGGATCCCGATGTCCGTTTCGACGTCGCTCGGAAGATCGTCGAGCGCGCGGCGGACCACGGCATTCCGGCAGCGGACGTAGTTGTTGACCCCCTCGTCATGCCGGTGGGAGCTATGGCGACGGCAGGCAATCAAGTTTTCGCGCTGGTAAGGCGATTGAGGGACGAGTTGGACGTCAATACGACCTGCGGCGCGTCGAACATATCGTTCGGACTTCCCAACCGCCACGGAATCAACGCGACTTTCCTTCCGATGGCAATATGCGCGGGCTTGACGTCAGCAATCATGAACCCCGTGCGGCCAAGGGAAATGGAAGCAATCCGCGCAGCAAACCTGCTCTCCAACAATGACCGGAACGGAGCGACATGGATCAAGAACTACAAGCCCAAGACAGAGGTGTTGCGACCGGAAAATGAACTTCGGCCAAGGCGGCGCAGGCGAAGGGCATGATTGGACTGATGTCCGCCAGCAAGTTTCGTTGCGCAGCTTGCCCGCTCAACGCGTCGCTAAAATATCAAGAAACAGCCCTTGTATCCTATTGTACCACCCGGGATTGCGCGCGCATGACTGCTGAATTTCTCCGCGAAGGAATTCAACGACAATTGCCGCCGCTCATCGATGCGCAGTTTGGCCTTGCTTGAATTTTGTTCCGACCAGCCAGTGCGGCGGAGCGTCCGGACCGCGCAAGATTGCTGGAAGTTGTCATACGAATTCTTGGTCACGCATATTGCAACGATGCCGACAGTCAAAATCGCTCTCGCCCGCTTCGCGCTATTTTGCTAACCAATCCAGCGGATTCAAACCGGCACTCAGGGATCGGCGATGGCAGACACTGACCCACTTGTGGTTTTCACCCCATCGGGAAAGCGAGGGCGTGTCTCTGGCGGAACGCCGGTTCTGCAAGCGGCCCGCTCGCTCGGGGTGGATCTGGACAGCGTTTGCGGCGGCAGAGGGATATGCTCCCGCTGCCAAGTGTCGCCGTCTTTCGGATCGTTTCCCAAGCACAATATTGTCGCCGTTGAGTCTGCGCTGTCCGCGTGGAACGCCGTCGAGGCGCGCTACGATCGAGTTCGCGGCCTCAAGAAGGGGCGCAGATTGGGGTGCCAAGCCCAAATATTGGGCGACATGGTTATCGATGTCCCGGCGGAATCCCAAGTCCACAGGCAAGTTGTCCGAAAAGCGGCAGATTCGCGCCCCGTCGCGATGAATCCGGCCACGAGGCTGCTGTACGCAGAAGTGGACGAGCCGGACATGCACGAGCCGTCAGGCGACTTCGAGCGCGTCAAGGCGGCGCTCGCAGCTCAGTGGGACATCAAGGAAATCACGGCTGATTTGACGGTCTTGAGAAAACTCCAGCCGACCCTTCGGAAGGGTGACTGGAAAGCGACTTTCGCGGTGTATTTTCCCTCGGACGGAACGCCTTGCATCGTCGAGAGCTGGCCCGGATTCTACGAGGGCGGCATCTACGGATTTGCAATAGACTTGGGATCAACGACCATCGCGGCGCACCTCTGCGACTTGCGGGACGGCCGAGTGCTCGCCTCTTCGGGAATCATGAACCCGCAAATCAGATTCGGCGAAGACCTGATGAGTCGCGTTTCTTATGCTATGCTTAACGAAGGCGGCGCGAACGAGCTGACCGTCGCCGTAAGGTCGGCCCTCAATACGCTTGCCGCCGAAACTGCCTCCGAGGCGGGCGTGGACGGCGCGCGGATTCTTGAAATCGTATTCGTTTGCAACCCGGTGATGCACCACCTTCTAATGGGAATAGATCCCGTGGAACTCGGTCAAGCGCCATTCGCGCTGGCGACCTCCGCGCCGGTGCGCGCGACTGCGCGCGAATTTGGCCTCTCGGAAGTCGGGGCGGCAGCTCAAGTCTATTGTCTGCCGAATATTGCCGGACATGTCGGCGCAGACTGCGCGGCGGTCATTCTATCGGAACAGCCTCACCGCTCGGAAGACAAGGTTTTGATGGTGGATGTCGGAACGAATGCGGAAATCGTGTTCGGAACTCGAGAACGGGTGCTTGCCTGTTCGTCGCCTACCGGCCCGGCATTCGAGGGCGCTCAAATTTCTTCGGGACAGCGCGCCGCGGCCGGCGCGATCGAGCGAGTCGAAATTGATCCAGAGACAAAGGAGCCTAGATTCAAAATCATCGGCTCTGAACTTTCGTCGGATGATCCGGGCTTCGGCGAATGCGCCGCCGATACCGGCGTCACCGGAATTTGCGGATCCGGCATCATCGAAGCCATAGCGGAAATGCGACGGTGCGGGATCATCGACAAGTCCGGCCTGATCGGTTCAGCTGCGCAGGTCGGCTCAGAACGCTTGATTGTCGACGGCAGAACCAATTCTTACCTGCTGTACGATGGCACTGGACAAGGCGGATCGAAGATTTTGGTGACACAGGCAGACGTTCGGGCCATCCAGCTCGCCAAGTCCGCCCTTTACGCCGGGGCAAAGCTGCTGATGGATGAATTCGGGGCGAGTTCCGTAGATAGAATTGTTCTTGCAGGCGCATTCGGGGCGCATATCTCGCCCAAGCATGCCATGATCCTTGGCATGATTCCCGACTGCCTGCTGGAAAATGTCGTTTCGGCGGGCAACGCGGCGGGAACCGGGGCCAGGATCGCTTTGTGCAGCACCGACGCTCGAAAGGAAATTGAGCGCGTAGCCCGCAGGATCGAAAAGATCGAAACGGCAGTGGAACCGAAATTCCAAGAGCACTTCGTGAACGCGAATTCGTTTCCGCATGCCATCGATGCCTTTCCCAACCTCGAATCCGTCGTCGACCTGCCGGAGGTGAATTTCAACGTGACCGCTCGTCGAAGGCAAGCGCGAAAACGCGCTCACTGATTACGAAATAATATCTTAATTCATATAGCTATAACATAATTTTTAAGAAAATTATGCCTTTATGCCCGCAGCAGCGAATTCACCCGTCGAAGCGGACCAAGAACCAAGCATGTGGCCGGATTTGCAACGTTTATGTAGACTCTTGCCAGAATTGGCATCTGCCCTTTCCGTCCGGAAACCAAGAGGCTTGGAGTCCGAGGTTCAGATCCTTGACTTCTTCGAATACGCGACGGATACTGCATATCATTCGGATGCGGGTGTAGTTCAGTGGCAGAACGTCAGCTTCCCAAGCTGAATGTCGTCGGTTCGATCCCGATCACCCGCTCCATATTTCCAAAGCAACATCACCGACCCGGCAGTTCGCGACACCGTTCGTCTCAGCAATAAAACGAGCTCCGGCGCGTTGAGCGCGCTGCGACGAGCCGTCGTGCAATTCCATATTGAGCCGCAGAAAGTTGCCGATGGCGCAATTCACTCCTTGCCCTGATCTCCAATTCAAAAAATTGATGTCATACGACGAACACTGTCGACCCGGTGGTCTTACGACTTTCGAGATCCCGATGAGCCTGTACGGCTTCCGCGAGCGGGTAACGGCTGTCGATGCGAATCTTCACTTTCCCGGACGCAACAATGCCGAACAAAGCGTCGGCACTCGCCACCATTTCGGCCCGAGTCGCGTTGTAATCCATAATTGACGGGCGGGTCAGGTAAAGCGACCCCTTCGATGCGAGCAGGCCGAGCTCGACCGCCGAGACAGGGCCCGACGACTGGCCGAAGGCCACCAGCAGGCCGCGGCGTGCGAGGCAATCCAATGAACCGAGGAAAGTGGTTTGCCCCACGGAATCGTACGCGACCGGAACGCCCTTCCCGTCGGTAATTTCCTGCACCCTTTCGACGAAATTCTCCCGCGTGTAGATAATCGGGTAATCGCAACCGTTCGCGCGAGCCAGTTCGGCTTTCTCTTCCGTGCCCACGGTGCCGATCACCGTTGCCCCGATGGCTTTCGCCCATTGGCAAGCGATGAGGCCCACTCCGCCGGCCGCAGCGTGGAAAAGAACAGTTTCGCCGGCCTTCACCGGATAGGCGCGGCAAAGGAGATACTCCGCCGTCATGCCTTTGAGCATCATCGCTGAAGCAGTTTCATCATCCGCGTCGTCCGGCAACTTTACAACATTGGCTCCCGGCATCAGCCGGACCTCGGCGTAAGCGCCCAGCGGCGGCGAAGCATATGCGACGCGGTCGCCTACCGCCAAATCCCCGATGTTTCGGCCAACTGCCTCAATCACTCCAACACCCTCCAAGCCAGGCGTGAAGGGCTTGTCGGCAACGGGATAAAGCCCGGAGCGATGGTATGTGTCGATGTAGTTCAGACCGACATAGCGCTGGCGGATTCTAATTTGGCCCGGTCCAGGATCGCCAACGGCGACCTCTTCCCATTGCATAACTTCGGGGCCGCCTGTTTCGTATGCGCGAATTGCGTGGCATTTCATGGCTTTGGTCGCTTTTTCCCTGTTCATGACAATTGTGGGTTCCGCACGGCATTCAGGCGCGATTCAACCTGCTCATCTTGCTTCCGCTCATCATCCAAGTTCTTGATCACGCAGTTTGCTGACATGTTTTAGCAACGAAAGCGTTGAAGAATCGGCATCGGGAACAACTTCCCCGGAACCAATATAAGGACATAGCGATTTCGCAAGTTCCTTGCCCAATTCAACGCCCCACTGATCAAAGCTGTTCAGCCCTAAAATCGCACCCTCGACAAAGACGCGATGCTCATACAACGCGACAAGTCGACCGAGCGCCCGCGGCGTAAGTTTTGAGTAGACCAGCGTCGTTGACGGACGATTGCCCGCGAATTCACGATGACGCGCGACCGTTTCAAGCTTGTTTCCCTTGTAGCCGTCTTTTGCAGCAGCCTGCCTGGCCGCTTGGCGGTCGCGCCCGAGCATGAGCGCCCGGGATTGAGCGAGGCAGTTGGCAAGCAACATGTCATGATGCTCCAGCAAGTCCGGCTCGTGCCCGGAGGCGGCGACGAGGAATTCGCATGGCACGAACCGAGTGCCCTGATGCAGGAGCTGGTGAAAGGCATGTTGTCCGTTCGTGCCCGGCTCGCCCCACACGATCGGGCCGGAATGTCGCGGCAATCGTCCGCCGTCCAAAGCAGCCGATTTGCCGTTCGATTCCATTTCCAGTTGCTGCAGATATGCAGGCAGCCGCGACAAACGCTGGTCGTACGGGAGAACGGCTCGAGTGGAGTATTCGCATATCTGATTGTGCCAAATTCCGACGAGCGCAAGAAGAACGGGCAAGTTCCGGTCGAACGGCGCCGACCGGAAATGCCCGTCCATTTCCCGCCCGCCCTCAAGGAAATCCGAGAAGGCGTCGGGACCTATGGCAAGCATGAGGCTCAGCCCGACAGGCCCCCAGACGGAGTACCTGCCGCCCACCCAATCGCCGAAACCGAAAACTGCCTCCTCCGGAACGCCGAATTCGCGGGTTCTTGCCACGGCGCTCGAAACCGCGGCGAAATGCTTCGACCCGCCTTCCCTGCCAAGCGCCCTATGCAGCCATCGCTTCGCGAGGCGAGCGTTCAGCATCGTCTCAGCGGTGGTGAAAGTCTTTGATGCGACGATCACCAATGTTCTGGCGGGATCCAGCCTGGCGAGCACGTCCGAAGCGTTGGCGCCGTCCACATTCGAAATGAAATGGACTCTCAGTTTTCCGGAGTACGGCGACAAGGCGCCGCATGCCATTTCAGGTCCCAGGTGCGACCCGCCGATTCCGATATTCACTACGTCGGTGAAGCGCTCGCCGGTGCTTGACCGGCGCTTGCCTTGGCGGATCTCGGCACTGAAGCAAGCCGTCGCCTCCAAGGTCTTTCGAATTCCCGGCCTTATGTCCTTCCCCTCGACAATCAGGGGCGGCCCGTCAGGATTTCGAAGAGCGGTATGCAGGACCGCCCTGCCCTCCGTCGAGTTGATCGGATCCCCATCGAACATTGCGTCCCGCTTGCCGCTTACATCTGCCTCGCAGGCGAGCGTCATGAGGGCTTTGCGAACTTCGTCGTCTATTCCTGTTTTGGAATAGTCGAATAGCATGTCGTCGAATTCGGCGGAGTACTGCGCGCCTCGATCTGGATTTTCGTCGAACAATGACGCGATGGACCGGCGGCGCGCCGCATTTTCAAGCGATTCCAGTCGGTCCCAGACGCTCATCGCTCACTCGCAGTAATGAACACGCGCCCGCTCCAGCAGTGCGGCAATCGGAGCGACAAGCGGATTCATGCCGGCCGAAGCGTGCTCCAAGGCTTCGTATTTCGCTCTGCCTAGAATTGCGATGTCAATAGATTTCGACGATGCCAGCGCGCGAAGCGACAGCGTCATTCGCCTTTCGCCCGTAGACGGGGCGATAACCGGCAGCATCGGCGGCGCATGCTCGGACATTGCCACACGCAGTTCTGCTGCCTTCGGAAACAACGAGGCCGTATGCAAGTCTTCCCCCATGCCGAGAAGGCAAGCGGTTGCTGGAAGAAACTGTTCCAAGGCCTTGCAGATCAGTTGGGAATTGTCGCAGTCATGCCCCTTCTCGAACAACGAAAACGCGCGGGCGGCGGTGGCATTCTCCTGCAGCAAATTCAATCTGATCATCCCGAGATTTGAACGCAATGACCGTTCGGGAACACAGCGTTCGTCGGAAGGAATGACGGTGACTCCCTTCCAATCAATATCAGTGAGACTCAATGCCCGATAAACCGGGAGCGGCGTCAATCCCCCGGCGGCGATAAGCGTCGCTCTGCCGACGTTTTCCAATGCATCGGCAAGTTGCCTGGCGAGTTCGGCGGCTAGGCACTCCGCCCAAACCTCGCGAGATTCGTATTCGACGAGCTTCATTGGCTGATATCTCGCCAGCCGAAACTGCCTTCAGGAAACAATTTCAGCGCGCTTTTCGGACCATCGGTGCCGGGATCGTAGATCAATGGCCGAGACCCATCGCTTGTCCAGCTTTCGATAATCGGATCCGCCCATGCCCATGCTGCCTCGACTTCATCGTTTCTCATGAACAAAGTCTGGTTTCCCCTGACAACATCCATGATCAGTCGCTCGTAAGCGTTGGTCAGCACTTTGAACTCGGTTGAGGGCGCGTCGGCGAAGGACATGTCCAACGGTACGTTCGTCAAGCGCATTCCGCCCGGCCCCGGCTCCTTGATCGTGACGTGCAGCGTGATGCCTTCATTCGGTTGAAGCCGAATGGACAACACGTTGCCGGCGACGCCTTGGTCCGAACCAAATATGGAATGCGGCGGCATTTTGAACACGATGGCGATTTCGGACAGCCTTTCCTTCAGTCTTTTGCCGGTCCGCAGATAGAACGGCGTTCCGGCCCAACGCCAGTTCGCGACCCCGCATTTGAGAGCGATATAGCTTTCGGTCTTGCTGTCGTCGATGTTCGAGTCACCCAGATAACTCTTTACATTCGGGCCGCCGCCGTATTGCCCGCGCACGACTCGCTCGGGCCCGACGGTTTCCAAGGCGCGAATGACCTTGAGCTTTTCATCCCTCACCGAGTCCGCAGCGAACTTCGAAGGCGGCTCCATGGCAGTCAGGCAAAGAAGCTGCATGAGATGGTTCTGCACCATGTCGCGCATAGCGCCGGAATCGTTGTAATATTCTCCCCTGCCTTCTACCCCCACCACTTCGGCGACGGTGATCTGGACGTGGTCGATGTAGCTCGAATTCCAAAGCGGCTCGAAAAGCAGGTTGCCGAACCTGAGCGCCATCAGATTCTGCACCGTCTCCTTTCCGAGATAGTGATCGATCCTGTAAATCTGCGATTCGTCGAACGCGGATCCCAAAACTGCGTTCAGCTTCTTTGCCGACTCCAGATCCTCGCCGAAGGGCTTTTCGACGACAATCCTCGACCCGCGACGCGCAAGGCCGGACTTCTTGAGGTTGCGCACTATATCCTCGAAGACCTTGGGGCCGACCGAAAGATAATACGCTGTCACGGTGTCGTCGCGAACCGCAGCAGCCAGCTCGTCCCAACCCCGCGTGCTCCGTCCGTCGACCGATACGAAATGCAGGCACTCGAGGAACCTTTCCAAGCTGTCGCCGTCCAAGGAATCCCCGGGCATATCGGCAACCACCGCCTTTTTTGCGAACGCCTTGAATTCGTCGCTGGTCATTGCCGACCTAGAAGCGCCGATGACCCGCGAACTTTGCGGAATCTGACCGAATTTGAACCTCCGGTACAGGCCGGGAATAATTTCCCGCTTGGCGAGGTCGCCGGTAGCGCCGAAAAGCACCAGATCGAAAGGCTCGACCGGAATGATTTTATACATCGCTGCTCCTCTATATGATGACCTGCCTCTATGGCCATCTGCATCTTGAGGCCGGCTTCGCTCCGCCGACTGAATCCGTCGGCATGAGACAATTGCCATGCCCGTGTTTCCGGAAGCTGTCTACTAGCAATGGAGTTCGTGCATGTATATCGCAGGCAAACGAAACTTGCGCCGCGCCTCACTCTGCGGTCTCCCGCCACGGCGATGCGCTGTACCGGCGCTCCTGCAGAAGTTTATAGGAATTGGGTGGACGCGGCTGCTGCGATATATACTTTGCTCCGTACATTCGGTATTTGTCATTCAATACGGATTCGGAACTCAAGTATCGCGGGTGATCGATCACTTCAATTCTCCCGCTACGGAACAAAGATCCGAGCCAAATCTTTGAAGCTTTTACTCGAGCAGCATATGTTGAATTACGTAAGCGCAGGACAGGCGGAGGTCCTGCCCCGCAAATTTGAAGACCCCTTCGCTACCGCTGAAGGATTGGAAAGAGCTTCAGTCGAACTCGATCAGCCTAAAACGCTTTGGTTCAACACCGGCACCCTCTGCAACATCACCTGCGAAAACTGCTTTATGGAGAGTTCGCCGAGGAATGATCGACTGGTCTATCTCTCCGCGGACGAAGTCGAAGACTACCTGTTCCAATTGAAGGAGCGCCGGTGGCCGGTTGCGGAACTCGGCTTTACCGGCGGCGAACCGTTTCTCAATCCGGAATTCATGGAAATACTGCGCGGCAGCGTTGCCCGCGGCTTTGACGTCTTGGTCCTGACGAACGCAATGAGGCCTATGATGAGGCCTCGAGTTCAAGAGGGCTTGCTTGATTTGCAGCGCGAGCATCCCGGAAAAATCACGTTGCGCGTATCGCTGGATCACTACAGCGAAGAGTTGCACGACGCAGTTCGGGGGCGCGGCGCATTCAAAAAATCACTGGTCGGAATGGACTGGCTGCGCGACCACGGTTTCACAATGGCCGCCGCCGGAAGGACGATCTGGAGCGAAACCGAAGACGAGGCCCGTTCGGGATACGCGAACTTGTTCGAGTCGCGGAATTACAAGATCGAAGCGAATGATCCGAGGTCCATGGTGCTCTTTCCGGAAATCACGCCAACAACAAATACGCCGGAGATTTCGACCGGCTGTTGGAAGATACTGGGGAAGCGTCCGCAAGACATGATGTGCTCGACTTCGAGAATGGTCGTAAAGCGCAAGGGGGCGGCCAAGCCCGTCGTTGTCGCATGCACTCTGATACCCTATGACCCCGAGTTCGAATTCGGTTCCAACTTGGAAGATTCGGAACAGCCGGTATATTTGAATCACCCGAGCTGCTCTCAGTTTTGCGTTCTTGGGGGCGCCTCTTGCAGCCCCCGCAATCATCCTTGACGAATTCGGCATTTGGTTGCGGAAGTTAACGACTTCAGGCTCTTTACGCGACCTGTGGGCACGGTCGATTGACGACTGCACCAGACAGCCGACAGCCGGAAGAACGGTTTCAAGCGATCCCTGCTGAATCTGCAAGGCGCCCCCGCGAAACATCTCGGAAACTGCATGCGCAGTGGAGTGCGGCGAAATTCGTTGCCCCGAGACGCGCCGTACGACGGCGATTTCCCAACCCGGCGACCGACCTCAATTCGTCTTTTCGGCCAACTCGTCTTCCAGCATGCGCTTGACGACATCCAAGTCCGCGTTTTCGCAAACGAATGCCTGCCCAATGCCTTTCGCAAGAACAAAACGGATTTTGCCGCCCTGAACCTTTTTGTCTTGACGCATGAGTTCGATCAAGGCATCCGCGGACGGCAGCTCTCCCGGTATGTCCGCGATGCGGTGAACCATTCCCAACTTGGAGAAGTGCGACCTTACCCGCGCGGAGGCCGCAGAACTGCAATAGCCGAGGCGATGCGATGCCTCGAATGCCAGGCAGCAGCCGATCGCCACTCCTTCGCCATGCCGAAGCCGTTCCGAATACTCCGAGGCCGCTTCCAACGCATGGCAAAACGTGTGTCCCAGGTTCAGCAGGGCCCGCCGCCCGAACTCCGTCTCGTCGGCAGCGACTATTTCCGCCTTCATCCTGCAGGAATTTCGGACCGCTTCCGCTTGCAGGGCGCGGTCTCCTTTGTAAAGCGATTGGCCGTTTATCTCGAGCCAGCGGAAAAATTCTGCGTCGCCAAGCAATCCGTATTTTGCGACCTCCCCGTACCCGGAAAGAAACTCTCGTTTCGGCAGCGTATCCAGAGCCGATAGATCGCAAAGGACGAGCGATGGCTGGTGGAAAGCTCCGATCAGATTTTTGCCGTAGCTGGAGTTGATCCCCGTTTTGCCGCCCACGGAACTGTCCGCCTGAGACATCAGAGTCGTCGGAAACTGGACGTGCCGAACGCCTCGCCTAAGTATCGCCGCTGCAAATCCGGCGAGATCTCCGACAACGCCGCCGCCGAGCGCCAAGACAACGTCTTGCCGCTCCGTCTCCAATGAAAGCAGCCATTCCGAGACGTCGCGAAGGCAGTCCCATGACTTCACGGTTTCGCCGATAGGCAGCACCTTGGCGTTGAACTTCACGTTTTCTCTTTCAACGCAATCGCGAAGCGAAGCAAGGAAACCGTGGCGCGCGACATTCGCGTCGGTGACGACCGCGACCCGTTTCCGATGCAGAAGCGGCCGCAGGTGATCCATTGCATTGGCGATCAATTCCGATCCGATAAGAATCCTGTATGATCGGTCGCCGAGTTCCACCTCCAGAAATTCAGTTTCCATCGAATTGCCCATTCAAAAAATGTCGAAATCAGCACTCGCGTCAAGCAGCCTCTCGGCAACCCGCTTCGCAGTTGTTTGCACCGAATGCCCTTGTCCGCAGCACACTGTCAGTGTCGCCCTCGCGTAAATAGGCTCTCTTTCGCGAAGCAGCTGCAGCAGAGTTCCGTACGGGTCGGCTGTCTTGAGCAGCGGTCGCGTCGTTTTGCTCTTCACCCTCTGCCAGAGCGTATCCGGCGTGACCTTCAGCCAGACCGAAATGGAATGCTTCCCGATTTCGTCCCTGTTCCTCCCGTTCATGAAAGTGCCGCCGCCTGCCGCGATGATGGCAGGAGGACCGTTAAGAACGCGAGAAAGGACTCGGGTTTCCGTCTCCCGGAATCGAGTTTCGCCGTATTCGGAAAATATGCTGGAAATGCTCATTCCCGCCGACGCTTCGATCTCCTTGTCGCAGTCCACGAACGGCACGCCGAGGATCTTGGCGGTGGCGCTCCCGACCGCCGATTTGCCTGAGCCCATCATCCCGACGAAGACAATCGGCCGCTTCAGTGCGCTTTTGCTCATTGCAGCCACTCCGAAATTTCGCCTGAACAAGCGATGCCCCCGAGGGACGGATTATATTTGCGACGCATTCGTTGCAACAGCGCACAGCCGGGTCGAGCGGCAGCGAACCATGGCCTGCGACAGAATCGGATCATTGCTGAAACGGTCGGCGCATGGCAAATTCTCAACACGTATCCTTTATCGCAAGAGTCCGGTCGGGACAGGAACACCTTGTTGCGGTATTCTGCGGGTTTCATGTATTTGGAATTCAATGGCGCGAAACAGTTACTTGAAAGGCAGACGCAGGGCGATGCGCTGGCTTTGGCTGAAGATCATACTGGGAATAATCGTGTTGATGGCATTGATAGTCGTCGGCACGGCGCTTTTCGGCGATCTTTCGCCGCCCGACGGCCCGATCAAAATTCCAGTTGAAATTGATGGGAATTAATTGGACCGCTGTCGCTGCAGCTATCTTGCCGGCGACATGCCTCGCCCAGGAACCGCTTTCCGCCATTCCTTGGCTTTCTGAGGAACTCGGCCTCGGAGAGACCGTTCCGGAGCCGGAAGCCCCGACGGCGATCACTGCGACTCGCATCGGAAAGCCCAACATCGACGCCGTAGGAATACTGCCTGCAAGAATCAGCGGCTTCCCGGCGGATCTTTGGTCGAATTCCGACAGCGCCGATATCGCGTCGTTGATTGCCGAGCAATCGAAAGATCTCCCGCAGACTGCGTTGAGATTGCTTTACATGCTGCTTCTCGCGGAAGCGGATCCTCCAGCGAATTCCGACGGCTTGACCGTATTTTTGTCGCGGACGGACAAGCTGATCAGTTTCGGTGCGCTTGAACAAGCAGGAGCCCTGCTGGATAGATCCGGGCTGGAAAACCGCGAACTCTTCGCGCGCTGGTTCGATATCGGACTGCTCACCGGGCCGGCGTCGGACGAATGCTCGTCAATGCTTTCGATTCCGGCCCATGCGCCGAGCAAATCGGCGATGATCTATTGTCTGGCAAAGCGCGGGGAACTCAAGGCCGCCGCCATCCTCTATACCGGAGCAGCATCGCTCGGCGAAATTGGCGATTTCGAGACGCGCTTGCTGGCGCAATACGTGGGCCCGCAAGATCCCGAAAAAGCTTTCAGCCCCGGAGATTTTCCCGGCACGCCGTTGAACTTCGCGATGGAAATCGAAGCGGGGCTGTCGCATCCGCTTGCCGAGTTGCAGGAACCGTTCCTTTTCAGGAACCTGACCATGAATGCCGGATGGAAGACGCGGCTTGAGTCGCTGGAACGGCTGGTCGCGTCCCGCGCCATTTCCGCCGACAGGTTGCTGGCCGCCTATGCGGAGTCCAAGCCTGCCGGATCCGGAGGGGTTTGGGAACGCGTGCGCGCCTTCCAGGAATTCGAATCGGCTGCGAGAGCGCAAAGTCGAGAAAACATGGTCGCGGCACTGCCGCAGGCATACGCTCTCATGAAGCAGGCAGACCTCGAAGTCGCCTTCTCGAACTACGCGGCGGGGCAATTCAGCGAATTTGCGAATGAAGGCGGCGCTCGGAAGGAAATGGTGGAGGTCGCAATGCTTTCCGACGATTTTGAGCGGTTTGCATCCGATTCGCGGCCGACTGATTCGCGCGAGGCATTTTTGTTCGGCATCGCAACAGGCCGATTGGGCGGCGCGATTCCGCGAACGAGCTTGGAGCGAGCCATCGTCCTTGCCATGCAGCGGCGGCGTCCTCGAGGCGAGATCGGCTTGATAATCGAAGAAGGCAAGCTCGGCGAGGCCCTGCTTTCCGCATTGCTGCTCCTCGAAGGCGATTCGCGTCTGGATCCTTCGAACGTCGAGCAGGCTCTGGCGATACTGGTCTGGACCGGATTGGAATACGATGCCCGCGGAATCGCGCTGCAGATCCTATTGGACGATAGATCATGAATTCCGACAAGGACTGGATAGACGCTTTCGTCGAAGTCGCGCACGCGGAGCGTTCCGCGGCAGTGAACACCTGCGCGGCCTACAGGCGCGATCTCGAAGGATTCTCGAAGTTCCTCGCGAAACGAAACCTTGGTTTCGCGTCAGTCGCCAAACAGGACATCGAATCCTATCTTTCGGAGCTTGCCGGATTGGGAATCGCCGCGACATCGCGCGCCCGGAAGCTCTCGGCAATCCGTCAGATGTACCGGTTCGCATTTGAGGAAGGGTGGCGGACGGATATGCCCGCGCAAGACGTAAGTCATCCCAAGCTCCCCAAGCCTCTGCCGGGGACCTTGAGCCTCGACGAGGTGGAAGCGATGCTTGCGGCGGCTCAGAACCACGGACGAACCCCATCGGATGCGCTCCGCAACGCATGCATGCTGGAACTGCTGTATGCGACAGGCATGAGGGTGAGCGAGCTTGTCGAACTGCCTGTGGCGAACGTCCGCGGGAATCCCCAAGTCATGATCGTCAAGGGAAAAGGCGGAAAGGAACGGATGGTTCCGTTGTCCGCCCCTGCGCGCGCAGCACTTTCCGAATGGCTTTCCGCTAGGGATGAGAACGAGCAGGGCAAGCGCAAAAAAGGCAAGCCGCCATCCAAGTATCTGTTTCCGTCCGCCAGAAACAACAGCCATTTGACTCGGGTCAGGGCATACACGCTGATAAAGGAAATCGCGGCTTCAGCCGGGGTGCCGCCTGAAAAAGTCACGCCGCACAAGTTTCGGCATGCCGTCGCGACGCATCTTCTTGCCAACGGCGCGGATTTGATTTCAATTCAGACGCTTCTCGGCCACGCGGACGTTTCCACCACCGAAATCTACACTCATGTCGTGGACGAACGGCTGAAATCTCTGGTTCTGGAAAACCACCCGCTGGCCAAGGACGACTGAATTCAATTCATCGATTATCGACTGGGCTTCCGAGCGGACTCTTGATCCGGCTCCGTTTCGGTTCAAGTCGACCGAATATCTGGCATGGACGCTGCAATGGACACCTTCGCGACACAAGTGCTCGACCGATTGGCGAAGCTCAATTTCGATGTTGTCACCGTCGGAACCGCAATTCTGCTCCTGATCTGCATTTCGGCGCTGTTCTCCGGTTCTGAAACTGCGCTGACTTCCGCATCTCGCGGCAAGCTGAGATCGCAGGCGGACAATGGAGACCGGAGGGCGGCGAGCGCCCTGCGGGTCACATCGGACAAGGAGCGACTCATCGGCGCCATATTGCTGGGCAACAATTTGGTGAACATTCTTGCGGCATCGCTCGCAACAAGCTTGTTCACGGCAATGCTCGGCGATGCCGGCGTATTCATGGCAACCCTCGTAATGACGTTGCTCATTCTCGTCTTCGCCGAAGTCTTGCCGAAGACGTACGCTCTTGCGAACCCCGAATTCGCGGCGCGGAGGGTCGCGCCGCTTATCGGCGGAGTCGTCACCTTGTTCTTTCCGATCGTCGCGATCATTCAATTCCTGGTTGGCAGGTTTCTGGCTTTGTTCGGAGTTGCGCCGGTCAAACAGAATGTAAGCGACGCCGTTCAGGAGGAGATCGCCGGCACGCTTGCGCTCGGCCACTCGCTTGGCGCTGTCGAAAAAGATCACCGGGATCGCATTCTGGGCGCTCTGGACTTGGGAAACAGGACGGTCGAAGAGATCATGCAGCATCGTTCGGAGATCGAAATGATCGACGCGGACGATCCGCCCCAGACGGCCATTGAGAAGTGCATCAAGTCTAGTCACACCAGGCTTCCCCTGTACAAAGGCGAACCGGAAAACATCGTCGGCGTCGTCCATGCGAAGGACCTTCTCAAGGCGATGATGGAGCTGCAGGCGGACATCTCCATAAAGGATCCGTTCCTTAAGGGCCGCCTTCACATACTCGACTTCGCGATGAAGCCCTATTTCGTGCCCGAGACGACAACCCTTGACGATCAGATGCGGCAGTTCCTGCGCCGCCATACCCATTTCGCTTTGGTGGTGGATGAATACGGCATGCTTCAGGGACTGATCACTCTTGAGGACATACTTGAGGAGATTGTCGGAGACATTCTGGACGAGCACGACGAGGTGTCGCACCAGATGATGACGCCCACTTTTGACGGAGGCTTCATCGTGGAAGGGTCAACGCCGATCCGGGACTTGAACCGGGAGCGAGATTGGAACCTGCCGGACGATTATGCCGTCACGATCGCCGGCCTTGTCATACACGAAGCTCAATCCATTCCGGTCGCGGGCCAAGAGTTCATTTTCCACGGATTTCGTTTTGAAGTCATTGAGAGAGAATCGAACCGGATATCGAAGCTCAAGCTTCGCAAGTGCGATGATCCAGCGGATCAAGAAAGCGCAACCGCCTCCCTCAATCCGTCCGGGGATTGAATCTCCGTGTAGAACACGACCAGGTTATTCACGCCATATTCATGTCCTGAGGGCCGGACTTCACGGAAATTAGGTTTTTTTTTGCAGTCCGCTGTGCTAGATCGCGTCGATTATCCCTCTATTCTGGAGTTTTGAGATGCGCCGCTTGGCAAGAATTGTAACTGTTGCTCTTTTGGCCTTCGGGTCGAGTTTCGCGTCGGCTCAGGAGGCCGCACAGCCGGAAGTGACTGAAACCAAATATAACGCTTGGACGGTAGTATGCGTTCAGCCTGACGGCGGCGGAAGATTGTGCGAAATGTCCCAAGTGGTTGAGGACGGAGACCGAACTCTGCTTCGCGTGGTCATTTCCAAGATCGGAGGAACCATTGAAGGCGCGCCTGAATTGGTCGCCTTGGCGCAAATCTTCACGCCTGTCGGCGTCATCCTCCCGGAAGGGGTTGTGCAGCGAGTCGACAGAAAGGAAGAGAGAGTCAGCCAATTCCTCTACTGCCTTCCGGGTCATTGCTATTCGAGATTTGCTTTGTCGAGCACCGAAATCGACGAAATGAAGCGGGGTCGGAATTACAACATCACTTTGCAAGTGCTGAACGAAGAAGAACCTGAAGCCGTCAGGGTGTCGCTGCGCGGATTTCGCAGAGCCTTCGACGCGCTCTAGTTCACGATAATGCGGCCGGTCGTTGGTCGCGCCCTATCGCGCGCGACCAAATCAGGTTGCGCGAAGCACCAGCACTGCGTTGAGTCCGCCGAACGCGAACGCGTTTGACATGACCACATCCACATCCGCTTCCCGCGCTTCATTCGGAACAACGTCCAAAGCGCATTCGGGGTCCGGCACTTCGTAGCCTATGGTCGGCGCAATGACGCCGTCCTGCAAGGCCATGACGCATGCGAGCAGCTCCACGGCTCCGGTGCCCCCGATCAGGTGCCCGTGCATGGATTTCGTCGAGGAAAGCAGAACATCGTTCGCCGCTGGTCCGAGTGCCTCGCTGATCGCGGCGCATTCCGTCACGTCGTTGGCCGCGGTTCCTGTTCCATGAGCGTTGATATAGCCGACGTCCTCCGGAGAAACCTCCGCGTTCCGCAGCGCCGACCTGATGGTGCGCGCCGCCCCTTCCGTTGACGGCATCACAATATCCTTCGCATCCGACGCCATCGCGAAGCCGACGATCTCCGCGAGCATATCCGCCCCTCTGGCCCGGGCGCGTTCGCGCTCTTCAAGAACAAAGATCGCTGCTCCCTCCCCTTGAACCATGCCGTTCCTGTTCGCGGAAAATGGGCGGCACGCGGAGTGGGACATGACCCTCAGCCCTTCCCACGCCTTGACGCCTCCAAAGCACAGCATGCTTTCCGCGCCTCCTGCGATCATCGCGTCCGCCATACCGTGCCGTATCATTTCGAATGCGAGACCGATGGCGTGGTTCGATGAAGAGCAAGCGGTCGAAACCGAGAAACTAGGTCCTTGAAGGTTGAATTTCATGGATATGTGGCTGGCTGCCGCATTGTTCATTAGCTTCGGCACAACAAACGGATGGACCCGATTTTTGCGGTCTTCATAGACAGCGCGGTACGAGTCATCCCAGGTGTTCAGTCCGCCCCCGGCCGTGCCGACGACGACGCCGGTCTTTGGGGAAGAGGCAAACACATCCGCCGCGCCGGATTGATCCAGCGCTTCCAGCGCGGCGACCAATGCGAATTGCGTAAAGCGATCGTACAAAGCGAGCTCCTGGCGAGTGAAGCGTTTCGACGGATCGAAGCCTGTAACCTGCCCGCCGATTCGGATCGAAAGCCGCTCGACGTCCCGGATATCGAGTTCCGAGATGCCGCAACGCGCTTCGCGAAAGCTTTCAAAAGTCTCGGGGACGGAATGGCCCAAGGGATTGATCGTTCCTTGGCCCGTAATTACGACGCGGTGCATTGCCGCTTCAGTTTCCTCTCTGGGAAACCAACTGCCTGACCGCGTCGACTATTGCGCGAACGCTGGAAAGATCGAACTCGCTCTTTGCCGGCTCATTGGCATTGTACGGAACCTCGATGTCGAACGCCTCCTCAATGGCGAATATCGATTCCACCAGCCCAAGCGAATCGATCCCAAGCTCCTCGGGCGTTGAATCCATCGATACGTCGCCCACTTCAAGGACCGCTTGCTCCGCAATGATTTCAATTACTCGCGTTGAAACTGAGTCCGCCATCTGCCGTACCTTGCCGTGCGCCTTTCAACTATGCTTTTTTCGCAGGATTTGAAACACGTTTCTTTAGCGCGTTGAATTCAGCGATCATTCGCGGCAATCTTCGGAGGTTCTTGTACATCTTTATATTCAAGTCCAAGTCGACTGCCGGCGAGCCCATCACGGACCGACCTGGCTTGACGTCCCTGAACAGCTTCGATGCTCCCGTCGCGACAACGTCGTCGCCAACGGTGACATGATCCGATACGCCGACCATGCCGGCGAGAACGACCCTGTCGCCGATGACTGCAGAGCCTGCGATCGCCACATGAGCGCAAACCAAGCAATGCTTTCCGATCCGCACATTGTGTCCGATATGCACAAGGTTATCGATCTTGGTCCCCTCACCGACGACAGTCGAGGCAATGGTTCCCCTGTCGACAGCGGAACATGCGCCTATTTCTACGTCATCGCCCATTTCTACGGTCCCGAGCGAGTGCACTCGCAAATACTCGGCCTGCTTTTGGGTCAAGCGGCCACTGAGCGTGGATCGAACCTCGTCGACCGCGCCCGGCGCCCGCGTAGCATAGGAATAGCCGTCGCTCCCGATCACCGAGTTCGCGTGAACGATTAAGCGGTTTCCGATGCGCACGTTCCGCCCGATCCTAACGCCCTGATAGATGAGCGCGCCAATACCGATCTGCGCATCGCGATCAATCGAGACATGTGCGCCGATTACGCTCCCCTGCCCGATGCGTGCACCCTCGCCGATGATCGAATAAGGACCGATGGAAGCTCCTTCGCCGATTTCTGCGGAATTCCCGATGACCGCAGTCGGGTGAATTCCTTCCGGAACATCGGGACCCGGGTCGAACAACTTGGTCGCCAAAGCCAAAGCGAATCTAGGTTGATCGACAATGATCGCAGCTTCCAAGCCAAGGGCTTTCCACGCAGTGCCCGTCCGCAGGATGGCCGCTCGTGCACCTCCTTGCCCTATTTCATTCGCGAATTCGGGAGCCATTGCGAGCGCGAGATCGTCGGCACGGCAGGCTTTCGGCTCTGCAATTCCAGAAACCTGCAAGCTCGAATCGCCGCATGCCTCGGCGTCCAATGCCTGCGCAATCTGCCCTACCGTGAATCTCAATGTCGCCCGCGTCGCTTTGCGCTGTTCCCCGGATGCGGCCTGCGCATGTCTTTCAAGTCACGCGCGGCGGTCAGCTGCTTGGAAATCCGTTTTCGAGGCCGGAGGCCAGCAAGGCGTCGTAGATCGCCTCGTCGCGACTGTAGATGTCCGCTCGGAAGTTGGTGCGCCCATCCGGCGTGACCCACGCCGTTCTGTATGTGACGTGGACGGGCAGAGGCTCGTCGAAATTCACATGCACCTCTGTTCCTGATTGGATCAGATTGTCGAAGAAATCGAACGAAGGCGACATCTGTTCCGACAGGAGCATGCGCGCGAAGTCGAATGCCCGATGAACTCGGATGCACCCGTGGCTGTAGGCTCTCACGTCGCTCGCGAAAAGCTTTTTCTCCGGCGTGTCGTGCATGTAGATGTTGTATTTGTTCGGAAACATGAACTTCACGGCGCCCAGCGCATTGGTCGGACCGGGCGGCTGGCGCATCCTGAACGGGAAGTCGCGCGCGTTGTAGGCGTTGAAGTCGATCTCCGCGCGGTCCACGGCGCCTGTTTCCGGGTCGAATATCTGAAGCGCGGCCTCCGCGTTCGGATCCTGCTTCAATTGCGGCAGAACCTCGCCCACCGCGATCGACCTCGGCACATGCCAAACCGGATTGACTGTCATGTGAGTCATGACGTCTGAAAATTCCGGCGTTCTGAGGCGCGGAGTATTCCGCCCGATCACGACGCGCGAATCGAAAACCGACCGCCCGTTGTCCATGACCTCGGCCCGGAAGTTGGCAAGATTCACGTATATGTGACGCTCGCCAAGCGGCTTGTTCATCCAGCGCGCCCTTTCCAGCGATGCAATCACTTGCCGCAGCCTTTCGCTTGGCTCCACGTTCACCGCCTTGATCGTTAGCGGTCCGGCAAGGCCGTCCGCTTCGAGTCCGTGGTCCAATTGAAACCTGCGAACCGCCAAGGTGATCGCCGAACCGTAAGTGGCTTCCGCGATGCGCGACAAGTACCCCATTCGAATCAATCTGTTGCGCAATGCCACGACGTCCGGGCCGGAATCGCCCCATTTCAGGCTCTTCGCCTCGACCCTCGGTCCCCAGCCTCCGAATGCCGCAAGCGAGCGGTACTTTTCGTGAAGCATCAAAAGACTGGCGTAATCCGCGCTTTGAGGCGCCAAGCTGGAAATGAAGATCTCCGGATCTTCTCCGGAAATCCCATTCAGAAGAAAGTCCGTCGCAAGCATTTCACGCGAGGGGGCGATATTCTTGTCTATGTCTTGCGGGTCCAAGAAACCGGAATTCAATTCACGCGCGAACTGAACGAATTCGCTGCTGACCTCCAATTCCGCCGCTGCCGCCGACTGCAAGTCATCGACGCCGGAAAGCAAATCCTCAATCTTTCGCTTTCGAAAGCTCCCCAGCGGAATTCCATGATTGGACGAAGATCCCAAGGCAGACAAGAACGCTTGCTTTCGTCTGATTTTCTCTTCCTCGTTTCCAACCCAGATCGGACGGAATCCTACCTCGAGGTAGTACGAGTAAAGCTCTTCAAACGGCGCCGCAGTCTCGGCCAACGCAAGCTGGAAAACCGGCGCTTCCAGATTTCGGGAGGGTTCGGCGCTCGCAGGCATGGCCAAACCTGCTGCCGTGATCAAAGCCGCGGAAAAGCTCCAAGGCAAAAGAAATCTAAGTCGACTGAGTTGCATTTTTGGTCTGCGATAATTGTTTTACGGTTGGACGTTACCGCAGTTGCTGTTTGAAAGCAAAACTGGAACCGTCGCGCAGCACTGAGTTGTCATGCAATGATCACATGGCAACAATCCTTGGCAGGCTGTCCGATCAGTAGCTACCGCTGAATTTGACGGGAAATTGTGGCACAACATATAGGATAACATCCGTGATGTATCTATATGTTGTGCAAAATACTCTAATAATTCAGAAATTTTGGCTGCGTCACGATTATTCGGACAGCCTCCCAAGTCGGAATTTTGTCCAAGGGTCGTGTTGTTCCGATACTTTGACGGCTCCGATGCGACATTCGTTCAATCTTTCGTAATGTTCCGATTTCGGGCGGAAGTGGCGCGACCGAGAGGCAAATCTTCAATCGCCTCGATCCTGCATCGATCGACGCTCCGCATGATATTCCGCAACGGGCGGAAGTCTATTCGACTTCGGGCACTCTATCGCCGGTGTCCGAATCGAACAGGTAGGTTCGCGCAGAATTGACTCGCAGCCCGATGGGCTCATTGATGGCGGCCTTCAGGTATCGGCTTCCCTTGCAGGTAATCCGCTGCTTGCCGAACTGCGCTGTTACGAGAACGCTTTCTCCGGTATTTTCCGTGGCGTAGGTCACAGCCCGCACCGCGTCGTCGGAGATCGGCACGACTTCAATATCTTCCGGTCTGATTCCGAGAACGGCTTTCGCCATGTCGCCGTGTCCGGCGCGAAGGAATTCGTGCCCGCCATCGGTCACGAAAACTCCGTCTTCAAGCCGCCCTTCCAGCAGGTTCATGGCCGGCGAACCGATGAAACCTGCCACGAAGATATTCGCAGGGTCGTTGTAGATTTCATTCGGCGTGCCGAGTTGCTGGATTCGCCCTTCATGCATGACCGCGACCCGATCAGCGAGCGTCATCGCCTCTATCTGGTCGTGGGTGACATAGACGGTGGTGATCTGCAGCTCGTGGCTCAAATGCTTGAGTTCGGCACGCATGGTAACTCGCAGTTTCGCATCCAGATTCGACAGCGGCTCATCCATCAAGAACACTTGCGGAGTGCGCACGATCGCCCGGGCAAGCGCGACGCGCTGCCGCTGTCCGCCGGATAACTCACGGGGTTTGCGCCCGAGGAGGTCCGACAGCTCGACTTTGGCTGCCACGCTTTCCACCAACGGCGCGATCTTCGACCGTTCAATCCTTCTCACTTTCAGCGGGTAAGCGATGTTGTCGAAAACCGTCATGTGCGGATAGAGACCATAGTTCTGGAAGACCATGGCCACGTCTCGGTCTTTCGGAAGGTCTTCATTGACCATGCGGTCGCCGATCCAGACTTTGCCGTCCGTTGGCTCTTCAAGCCCGGCGACCATCCTCATTGTTGTGGTTTTCCCGCATCCGGACGGACCTAGAAGCACGAGGAATTCCTTGTCGAAGACAGTCAAGCTTTGGTTGTCGACGGCAACAAAAGATCCCCATCGCTTCGTAACGCCCTCCAACCTGATTTCAGCCATCAGCGAACAGCCCCCATCGTCATGCCCTGAACAAAATGATTCCGGATGATCAGCGCCAGCACGAACATCGGAAGCATGATGATGATCCCGGCGGCCGACAGCAGATTCCAAAGGTCACCCTCTTCAGCCTTGAACAACGCCAAACCGATCGGCAGCGTGACAGCATCCTTGTTCGTAAGAATCAAAGCGAAAAGGAACTCGTTCCAAGCAATGATGAAGCAAAAGATGCCCGACGTGATCAGGCCGGGCGCAGCCAAGGGCAGAACGATATTCCTGATGACCTGCAGCCGAGTGGAGCCATCGACGAGCGCCGCTTCTTCCGTGTCGATCGGAATGCCGTCGATGAAACCCTTGATCATCCATATCGCGAACGGCATGACGATGGCAAGATTGACCATGATCAACCCAACTCGCGTGTCAAGAAGTCCGATGTCGCGGAACATGACGAAAAACGGAAGAACGATCACGACAGCCGGCACGAATTGAGTCGCCAATATCAGGACCAGCATTGTCAATTCGCCTCTCAGCCTGAATCTGGAAAACGAATATGCGGCGCATGTGGCGACTGGGATCGCTATCGCCACCGTCGCGCCTGCGACGATGGTGGAATTGTATAGCTTGCTTCCAAGCGAATACGGCGATTCGAATACGGTCAGGAAATTCTTGAACGTCGGATTGAAGAATATCTTGAGCTGATAGACGTCGACGTGCGTTTTGAAGGCTGCGAGGAAAATCCAGATTATGGGCACGATCATGACCGCCGCTGCCGCCAGAATCATGATCGTTTGCACGATCTGAACCAACCTTCGTCTTTGTGCCCCGTTCACAGTTCAGTCTTTCCTGAAGACAAGTCTTGCGTAGGCGTATGTCAAAGCGATCATCGGAATGACCATCAACCACGCAACGGCCGCGGAGTAACCAATCTGGCCATATTTCAGCCCATTGAAATAGACGTAATGACTAAGCGTCTGCGTCGCCGCGCCAGGCCCGCCGTTCGTCAGCATGTAGACCTGATCAAATGTTTTCAACGAGAATATGGATTTCAAAATAACAACCACTGCCAGAACCGGACCGAGTTGCGGAAGCGTGACGTCGCGGAAAACCCTCCAGCTGCCGGCACCGTCGACTTGAGCGGCCTCTATCGTATCGTGGGGTATGGCCGCCAAGCCTCCGATCAGCACGAGCGTCAGGAACGGGATCCATCCCCAGACATCGGCGAGCACGCAAACTATGAAAGCGAGCACCGGGTCGGACAGCCAGTTGATTTCTGCCAGAGGCGGAATCAAAAGCCCGAAAAATGCGTCGAACAGTCCGAATTCCGGATTGAACATGAACCTGAACGATACGCCGATAAGCGCGGGCGACATCGCGAACGGCAAAATCAGCAGCGTTTGCACCGACATGCGAAACTTGCCGCCCGGAACCAGCAGCAGCGCTAGTCCGAGCGCGAGCGATACGGTCACCGCGACCGTCGCGATAGTGTAGACGGTCGTGACGAAAACGGAGTTCCAAAAGGCAGGCTCTTCGAAAATCGCCCAGTAATAATTGTCGGTCCCTAGAAAACCTTGCGGAAATCCGGGTCGGTTCAACCGACCTGTATAGAGCGAAAGGACAAGCGACCGCGCCAAGGGCCAAACGGCAGTTGCTGCGACAACCACTATTGCTGGCAGCACAAGCAGATATTTCAATACGTGATCGCGCATGTCGGACGATCAAGCCGCCATGGTTGCGGGCGCAGACCAATGAGTCCGCGCCCGCGCAGTTTGGCTTGTTAATTTATTCGCCCGGCACGCTTCAGGATTCTGTCCGACTGCTCCGCAGCGTCGATCATCAGGGCGCGCACGTCGCCGCCGACGGCAGCACGGGCGATCGCAGAAGATAGGATGTCGCCAACTTCCGGCCATTCAGGAATTTGAGGCATGATGTCGGATTCGCGCAGCGACTCCCATGCGGCGGCCTGAATCCCGTCATTTGCTGCGTTCACATCCGGATCCTGCAAGCTCGAGATGTGCGTGACCACGTTGTTGACGATACTTTTGCCGGCAACCTCACGTTCGATCGCATTCGCACGGTCCATTTCCGGGTTCGAAAGCCACTTCAGGAATTCCCACGCAGCGCCTTGATTTTTCGAATAGGTTGAAATCGAAAACGGCATGGAGATCGCATATGTCTTCGTCCGTCCCATGTATGCCGGCATGCCCGTGAAGGCGACTTGGTCCTTCGTGAGCGTCGATGCATCCGGATTGTAGAAACCGGAGTAAGCCCACCACCACACGGGGATCATCGCCGAATTGCCCTGCTGAAAGGACTGCCGCGCATCCTGTTCAACGAAAGCCAGCGAGTTCGGATTGGTCACTTTGTGGACCGTGTGGAGCGCGATGTAGTCTTCCGTCGCCTGGAGCGCTTCTTCGGATGTCCATGCGGCCGTCCAATCATCGTTGAAAATGTCGCCTCCGGCGGCCCAAATGAAATTGAGCCAAATGAACAGGTTCTGCCGATTGCCGTCGTTGTTGTAGTAGAGTGCCAACGGCGCGATTTCGGGATGGGATTCCTTCAATTGCTTTCCAATTTCCACGAGCTCGTCCCAAGTGGCCGGAGGATTCGGGATGAGGTCCTTGCGATAGAAAAGCAATTGCGGATGGGCCCTGAGCGGGAACCCGTATGTCTGACCTTCGAACTGCGCAGACCTTGCGAATGCTTCCGGATACCGGTCCATTGAGATGCCGTCGCGGTCCATCAGGTCATCGATCGTAAGCAGCCAATGGCTGTTGGAAGGACCCCAGCTGTCCAGATAGTTCACGACGTCGTACGTGCCAACGCCCGCCAGGCCTTCGGCGGCGATCTTTTCTTGCAGCGACACGAACGGGATGAATGTCCATTCCGTTTCAATGCCTGTCAGTTCCGTGAATTCACCGTCTCTCAACATCAGACCGTCGAACTGCGGTGTCACGACTGACAGGATGTTCAATGTTGTCCCTTCAAACGGTTTTCCCGGCAACAGGTTGTGCTGGATAGTTTCAGAAGCGGCAGCGCCGCCGCAGATGCCGACGGAAAATGCTGCGGCGAAAAGACCTGCGAAATTGCGTCTATGCATTTACTGGACTCCCTGTGTTTTCTTGTTGATTTGCATGCGAGGAGCATAAAAGTACTTGATTGCGTCTACAAGCATCAACTGACAGCTCAGATTCCATCGGCATTCAAAGGCATTTGCAAATGCAAATCCCCCGAATCCATTACGACGCTCGCCAATTCCGACGCGACGTCTTTAGCTCCAGAGCAGACTGAAAAGGCGGTCCCGTGACGAGGCAGTTCCGCTTCTAAGCCTTCCAGAGTTCGACCGTCCGGATTGTTCTCGTTCCGTAGCTCAACCTGATGAAAACCGGAAAAAGCGCGCAGGACTGTTGTGGAAATTCAAACGACCGCATTTCCAAGAACGGCGCCGGCAAACGGAAAGAGTGGGAAGGGTGCGGACAATTCCTGCTTGGAACTTGGGGCCGGCAAACAGCCCGGAAGAGATTGTCCGCACGCTTGCCCTACCGAGTCATGACAAGTTATGCATCGCGACAGCTTTGCCGTCCTCCCGGAGGGCGTGCTTTTTGTCGGCCTTGAAACCGATCCGGTGGCCCATCGCCGCGCTTCCCAGCCTCGTCCGGCCGTGCCGCATGACTTGGTGGCCGGGGTCCGGATCGTGCTTGCGGGCGCGGTGTCCGCCGAGATGGGCGACGAGCCGGACGGCGGTGCGGAATAGCAGGAGCTCGGTCCGGCATCCGGATTTGAGCGCGCGGAAGAAGTCCTCGATCCTCCATCTCTGGAGATGGAAGCCGACGGTCTCGGCGGCGTCCTTGGCGGTCCTGACGTCGAGCGTGGTCAGCAGCCGCCACTCCGCCGGGGCCTCCCCGCCGGGCGGGGCGGTCTCGACGACATGCACCGGCGGACACGGGAGCCAGCTCCGCGCCCGCGACCGGCTCATCGACCCCGGACGGAAGCAGGCGCGGCGTCCGGCGGCGGAAGGACGATCCCCGGATCCTCTCCGGCCAGCGCCGAAAGCGCCTTCAGGCACCCCGACACCTGAAGCCGGCCCGCGGCGTCGACAAACGAGAACTCCCGGCAGATCCGGCGCCCGAAGGCCCGGCGGCTGCCGAACCGCTCCTGCGACAGAATCGCGGCGACCCGCTCGCGCTCCGCCGCACCGCGCAAGACGCGGCTGATCTGGGACTGTGCCATGACCGAATCGGATTGCACCGCCGAAAGCGCGTTGTTCAGCACTTTTTATCGTGACATGCTAGCACTTGCCATGCCGTTCGCGCACCGGCGGACCACAAACAAACATAACCCCCGAAAACCAAAACACGGACGCCGAAAAACAGAGCATCAAAAACCTATAGCTCATTCTCGGACGCCGCCGACTTGCAGCCTGATCGGTCCCAAAAATGCTGACCCGTAGCGCCCCAAACGACGGCACGACGGCACGATGCGCGCCCCTAACATTTGCTTGACATCGTAAAAGAGAGTCGATTACAAATGCGGGGCTGCGCACGCTTGCGTACGGTTGCTGACCGGCATGCGTGTGAGTTAATGTATGGAAACTTGGATGGATGCAGGAGAAAGTGGCGTGACACTTGATCGAGGCAGCAGTATTTCAGGATTGGGGGTATCGCGTCGCAGATTGCTTGCGCTAAGCTGCGCATCGCTGATCGTATCAGCCGGCCCCGCTTTACCGACCACCGTCAACATAATCAGGAATCAGGGCAACATCCGACGATTGCACATGGAGTGCGACAAAACGGGGGAGTTAATAAATATCATATATTGGGTTGACGGACAATATATCCCCGACGCATTAGCCGAGCTGAACTATTTCATGCGAGATGCGCGCACGAATGCCTACATCAGGATGGATCCGAAAAATTTCGACATCCTTGCTGCCGCGCATCGACTGTTGGAAACCGAAAAGCCCTACACCCTCCTATCGGGATATCGAACCAAGACAACCAACAGGCTTCTGCGCAGATCCAGCAAACGAGTCGCGAGGAACTCTCTGCATATCGAGGGAAAAGCCGCAGATGTGCGGATCCGAGGCATCGGAGCCAAGACACTCGCGAAAGCGGCCGAACGCTGCCGCGGCGGCGGCGTGGGAACATACAACCGCTCCGGATTCGTGCATGTCGATTGCGGCGACGTGCGAACTTGGGGCGGATAGTCAACTTCTGCAATATTTGACAGTCACCGCACTGCTGCTCCCGGCAAAGCTATGGGCGGATCGTTCCGTCGCCTTCTACCAAATACTTGAAGCTTGTCAGCTGCTCCGTGCCCACAGGACCCCTGGCATGAATTTTCCCTGTGGAAATCCCTATTTCCGCGCCCAGGCCGAATTCTCCGCCGTCCGCGAACTGCGTGGACGCATTGCGCATCAGAATTGCTGAATCCAACTCGCTGAAAAAACGGTTCGCGGTTTTGTCGCATTCCGTGATTATCGAGTCCGTATGTCCAGACCCGAATTCCGCGATATGCTCGATCGCGCCATCTAGGCCGTCGACAATCCTGGCAGCAACAACCATGTCCAGAAACTCCTTCCCGAAGTCGTCCGAAGACGCCGCGACGGTTCCTTTCAACTCCAGAAGATCCCCTTCGGCGCGAACCTGAACCCCTGCTTCAACGAGATCGTCGAGGAATGGCGCACGCCTTTCTTCCCAAAAACCGCGATCTACCAGTATGCATTCAGCGGCTCCGCAAATCCCGGTTCTTCGCGTTTTTGCATTCAAAACCACAAGTCGCGCTTTTTCCGTATCTGCATTCGCGTCAACATAAACGTGGCAAATGCCTTCAAGATGCGCGAACACCGGCACGCGCGCTTCCGCCTGGACGCGTTCGACCAAACTCTTTCCGCCTCGAGGGACTAGAACATCGATGTACTCCGGCATGCGAAGCATTTCGCCTACAGCGGCCCTGTCCGTCGTCGGGACCCGCTGAATGGACGCTTTGGGAAGTTTGGCTTGATCAAGTCCTTTCAAGAGGCATTTGTGAAGCTCCTCCGAAGAATGGAAACTGTTGGAGCCGCCCCGCAGAATTGCGGCATTGCCTGATTTCAAGCAAAGTGCTCCTGCGTCGGCAGTGACATTGGGCCGCGACTCGTAAATGATGCCGACGACGCCGAGCGGGGTCGTAATCCTTTTGATCCGCAGTCCCGACGGCCGACTCCATTCCGCAAGAATTCGACCGACAGGATCCCTCTGACCTGCGACTGTTCTAAGCGCATCTTCTATTCCTGCGAGCCGATCAGCGTTCAGGGCCAGCCTGTCGAGTATTGCAGACGAGAGACCGGACGCTTCTCCATTCTCCAGATCCGTCCGGTTCGCGCTCAGGATATCGTTATGGTTCGCCCTGACAGCGTCGGCAGCAGCGCAAATCGCTGCGTTCTTCTGTTCCTGCGCAGCTGTCGCGAGAACCCGAGCCGCCGCCCGCGCATTCCTGCCGATATCCTGCATGATGGACACGCACCGCTCGCCCGGCGCTTCCATGGTGTCTTGGTCCAACCCATCCGCCATTTTGATGCGCCTTTCAACAATGCAACGGTTCGCGGTCGCTGTTCCCGGTCTCTCCACGTCCAATCTCAAATTATTCAGAGAGCAGCAAGCAGGTTGAGTTCATTTTCACGCAGTTCCGATCAACATTGTCATGTCGTCTCGATGCACCAGCGCCGTACGTGCCGGATAGCCCAATATCGATTCGATTTCGGCGCTTTTGCGACCGCAGATTTTGGCGGTCTCGGCTTGAGTATATCGCGCCAAACCCACGCCCATTGTTTCCTCGTTCGGACCGATGATTTCCACAGGGTCGCCGCGACCGAATTCGCCTGAAACCGACCGCACTCCGACGGGCAGCAACGATTTGCCGTTCATCAGGGCTCCTGCGGCGCCTTCGTCCACGACCACCCGCCCGCGCGGTTTCATGGATGCGACCCAGTTCTTCCTTGCGGTCAACGGATCTCCGACCGGCAAGAACCATGTGCAGTTGGCGCCGTTCTTCAAAGCCTCGACAGGGCGCAGGACGCTGCCCAATGTGATCGCCATCGCGCAGCCGGAGACGGTTGCGGTCTTCGCGGCGAGCAATTTGGTTTTCATCCCCCCTTTCGAAAGGCCCGATCCGGTATCTCCAGCCATATCCTCTACTTTTTTCGTTATCTCTTTCACCTCCGGGATTAGGCTTGCCGGCTGGCCCGATCTCGGGTCGCGATCATACAGCCCGTCAACATCGGAAAGGATTATCAGCACGTCCGCCCCGACCATCGCGGCGACCTGCGCCGCAAGCCTGTCATTGTCGCCGAACCTGATCTCGTCGGTCGCGACGGTGTCGTTTTCATTGATGATGGGAACGACGTCTTGCGCAAGCAGCATCGCGAAAGTAGAGCGGGAATTGAGGTATCGGCGCCGATTTTCGCTGTCCTCCAGCGTCAAGAGAACTTGCCCGGCGATCAAGCCATGGGGCTCAAGCGCCTCTTCGTACTCTTTCGCCAATCGAATTTGGCCGACGGCCGCGGCCGCCTGACTTTGCTCGAGCGACAAGCAAGAAGCGTTGATTCCAAGGACATTGCGGCCCAGCGCGATGGAACCCGACGAAGCAATGAGAACATCTGCGCCGTTTCGCTTCAGACCGGCCACGTCTTCAGCAAGGCCCTTCAGCCATTCGCGACGCAAAACCCCGCTCGGGGGATCGACAAGCGTCGCCGAGCCGACCTTGATGACGATGCGCTTGGCGCGCTGCAGGAATTTCAAGGAATCCACTGTTCTCGACCGGTTGCTCCGCGCTCAGGACTCATACCGGATCATCCAGAAACTTCGACAGTTTCCGCAGGAAGTCGGCCATCCCCTCCCCGCTTACGGCGGACAAGGGATGGACCTCGCCCGCGCCTGCACTCTTGAGCAACTTGATGCGATCCCTTCTAAGACCAGAGCTGAGAGAATCGATCTTCGTCAAAACCGTCAATCTCGGTTTCTTGTCCAAATCCTTTCCGTACGCCGAGATTTCATGGATTATCGTTTCGAAATCCTCAAGCAAAGAATCGGACGTGCCATCGACCAGATGCAGCAGCACCGGGCATCGCTCCACATGTCCCAAAAACCGGTCGCCGATCCCGAATCCTTCGTGGGAGCCTTTCACCAGCCCGGGAATGTCGGCGATCACGAAAACCTGCCCGCCGACCTCGGCGACCCCAAGATTCGGGTGCAAAGTAGTGAACGGGTAATCCGCAATCTTCGGGCTCGCGCGCGTCGTGGACGCCAGAAAAGTCGACTTTCCGGCGTTTGGCAGACCTACCAGCCCGACATCCGCAATCAGCTTCAGCCTCAGCCAGATAGTTCTTTCAAGTCCGGGCTGCCCGGAATTGGCTCTTCTCGGCGCCCGGGAAGTCGAGCTCTTGAATCGCGTGTTGCCGAAACCGCCCTTACCCCCTTGTGCGAGCAACGATCGCTCCCCAACCGCAGCCAGATCCGCGATAACAAGTTTGCAATCTTGATCCAGAACCTCGGTACCGGCCGGCACTTTCAGAACGGCGTCGCTTCCTTTTGCGCCGTTCCGTTGTTTGCCTTTGCCGGCCGAACCATTGCTCGCGAAAACGTGCCTCCGATACCTGTAGTCGATCAGCGTATTGAGCCCGTCAATCGCCTCCACCCAAACATCCCCGCCGTCCCCGCCGTCCCCGCCGTCCGGACCGCCGAACTCGATGTATTTTTCTCGACGGAAGCTCACGGAACCGTTGCCGCCGGTGCCTGACCTGATTACGACCTTCGCGAGATCCAAAAACTTCATCTGTTGCTGCCGTCCGCCGAAGATGTTGCGATCACGAGCTTGTAGGACGGCGGCCAAATGTTGCCATGATGCGCTGAATCAGGCGTTCAGTAGAAAAACGCAGTTTGAGCATGGCCTTCCACCGATCAGTTTCGATTCGGAAATTGCGGGAGAGATGGCCTTCGCCGATTCAGCACGACCTGAAACCATCATTTGTGTCGAAAACGGCACGGGATGTTTCCTTTGGTCTCAGCTCATCCTCCTGCGACCGCAATTCGATGCCGAAGACACAAGGCACTTTCGAGACGCTGTCAAGAATGCAGCTCAAAGCATTGTGCCGAATGGCAAATCTATTGAGTACTTGTCCACAAAGCCGTGCCCGGAGTCGCTGACATGGCGTGTCCGAAAACGGATGTCCGAGTTCAAATCATTATGGAGTGGAATGCCCCTCCCGACGATGGTCAACGTCATGTTCCGCAGGCAGAAGCAATCGACGCATGCAAGATGCGCAGCCATTCGCCAACAACGCCGCTGCGTGCGAGTGCGGCACGGCATTCGAAATACGGGTCTCTAGATTTGCGGCTTGAAAGCTGTGCTCGCCCTGAAATCAAACAGACCCGCAGTCATGTTCATTCCGGGACGAAATCCAACGGCGCAACGGAAACGAAGGTCCGCCCTCTGAACCCTTTGTTGAATTGCACCGTGCCGTCGATCTTCGAGAATATCGTATGGTCCCTGCCAATTCCGGTGCCTTCTCCGGGCCAGAATTTGTTGCCGCGCTGGCGGAGCAGAATGTTGCCGGGCCTGACGAGCTGTCCGCCGAACTTTTTCACACCCAGACGGCGGCCTGCCGAGTCCCGGCCGTTTCTGGATGAACCGCCTGCCTTCTTGTGCGCCATCTCATTCGTCTCCTGCGTTCTCGAGCATTGCTGAACTGATTCCAGAACCGTCCGAAGCCCAACTTTCAATATCCACAATTCAGGTCCCGAACGACACCCGAAACCGTCACGTTCCCGCCGCCGCGGAAGCTTTCACTCCGCCGTCCGGCAATTCGAGGCTTTTAACGATGAAATCGAACACCAGCCACTTGTGACCTTTAGTTCGCTTCGACGAATGCTTGCGCCGCCTGCGCTTGAAGCTGATCACCCGCTTGCCCGGACTGACGTCGGCAAGCTCCAGCGTGACTTGAGCTCCGGGAATCGATGGCGTTCCGATGATCGTCTGATCGCCGGTGACCATCAAAACGTCGGCGCGGATTTCTATCTCCGGCTTGGAAAATTGCTCCCGGTCTTTCGAAGCCTTCGGAAAATCCGGGATTAAAACGAGGTCTCCGACTCCGGCACAATACTGACGCGACCCCATTCTGAAAACGGCCTTCAATTGACCTTTTTCAACCCGGGTCTCGCCGGTATCCGCCGCCATACCGCTCCTTTTTTTTCGAGCAGGCTCGGCCGCGTCTTCCGCATCGGCCTCAATCTTTTCATTCGCCATCGTCATGCATCCGTCAACAATCGCAAGCGCCGCTCCGACCGCGACGGCGCAACAGTGTGCTATTCGTTCGAATTCTGCGCCGCTAAACCCGAACGTCACCAAGCGGCGGGATTGTCATATCTTCAAGTCATCCGCAATTGTCAACACGCTTGTGCTTCGTTGCGCCGTTTGCGCGGTTCACGAACAGGACACTCTCGTCGACTTGGCATGCGCCGCCCGAATCAGTTCCAGCTCCGCTCGAATTTGTTCCGCAAGAATATCGCCAAGCTGTTCATCGCGATCATGAAGCCGAGCAAAACGAGGATTGCGGCTGATGTGCGGCTTACGAAACCGCGTTCCGGGCTGTCAGCCCAAATGAAGATCTGAGTCGGCAGCGCCGTTGCGCTTTCCAACGGCCCTCCCGGAGCAGACGTGATGAATGCATTCATTCCGATCAGAAGAAGCGGAGCCGTCTCTCCCAACGCTTGCGCCATGCCGATGATCGTTCCGGTCAAAATGCTGGGCATCGCAAGCGGAAGCACATGCCCGAACACGACCTGCTGCTTTGACGCGCCCAGCGCGAGAGCCGCTTCTCGAATGCTGGCAGGCACGGCTTTCAATGCCGCTCTCGTCGCGATGATGATCGTCGGCGCTGTCATCAACGCCAACGTCATTCCTCCGACCAGCGGAGCGGACCGCGGCAACCCGAACCAGCCGATGAACACTGCCAACGCCAGCAGGCCGAAGACCACCGAAGGCACCGCCGCCAGATTGTTGATGTTCACTTCGATGAAATCGTTCACTTTGTTCTTGCTCGCGAATTCTTCCAAGTAGATCGCGGCTCCGATTCCGACCGGGAAAGAAATCATGAAGCAAATCAGCAAAGTCCAAAATGAGCCGACAATGGCGCCCCGGAGGCCCGCGATCTCGGGAAACCTGCTGTCCGCGTTGAACAGGAGTGCCGCATTCAAAGGATTGGAGATCAAGCCGACTGATTCGAGGCGGTTGAACCATTCAATTTCCGCATCGGAAAGCCTGCGGAACTCTTCCGGCGTCCCAGGATCGATCAATCCTTTTCGCAGCTGATCGAAGGGGTCGGATGTCGGCACCTTCAGAACCACGGTCCGTCCGATCAACGACGGGTCGTCGACAATCATGTCTCTCAAGATGAACTGAGCGCCGTTGCTCAGAATCCTGTAAATCTTCTGCTTGTCGGATCTTTCGGTCACCTCCGGGAAAAGCTGCTCAGCCGACGCGGCCAAAACCCCTCTGAAATTGCCGCGGGGCAGCCTTTCGGGGTCGATCATCCCAGGATCCACGTACGCGCTTATTTCAACATGCGTCTGAGTCACTGCCCGGTAACCTGTCGATGCAAGCGACGCGACCAGAATGAACAGCATCAGAAATGCGAACAGGATAGCTGCCAGACCCAGCCCCTGCACAATCCGCTGTCTTCTGTTGCGCGCCGGAAGACCGCTCTTCAACTTGCCGGCGACATCGCGCTGCCGCGCATCGCTTCTGGCCGAGCTATCCATTACGGCTTTCCCATCATTCGTAAACTTCCCGATATTTCCGCACAATTCTGATCGCGAAAACATTGATGCCCAGCGTAACCAGAAAAAGCATCATCCCGAGTGCGAACGCCGCCAGCGTTTTCGGATCGTCGAACGACGTATCCCCGATCAGCAGCGTCACGATCTGGACGGTCACGGTCGTGACGCTGTCAAGCGGATTTATGGTGAGTTTGGCAATGAGGCCCGCCGCCATGACGACGATCATCGTTTCGCCGATCGCTCTGCTGACCGCCAGAAGAACGCCGCCCACGATGCCGGGCAACGCAGCGGGAAACAATACGGTCAGCATCATCTCGGATCGCGTGGAGCCCAGCGCGAGCGCGCCGTCGCGCATCGAATGGGGAACAGAGGAAAGAGCATCGTCGGCGAAGGATGAAATGAACGGAATGAGCATCACGCCCATAACGCTTCCTGCAGCCAATGCAGTGTTCGGCGCTACAGACAATCCGAGAAAAGAGCCTGCGTCTCTTATCGCGGGCGCGACAACCAGGATTGCGAAGAATCCGTAGACGATCGTCGGAACTCCCGCCAAGATTTCCAGGACCGGCTTCGCGACGGCGCGGACGGCCTTGGGCGCGAACTCGTTCATATAGATCGCGGACATGAGTCCGACCGGAACGGCCAGCGTCGTCGCGACAACCGTGATCATGATCGTGCCCAATATGACCGGAAGCCAGCCGAATGCGCCTTCCGCCGCAACCTGATCCTCTCGAATGGGGATCTGCGGCTCCCAATTCAAGCCGAAAAGAAAATCGGGCAGCGGCACCAGTGCAAGAAAATTCGCCGTTTCCAGCGCAAGAGATGCGATGATTCCGACTGTCGTGAACACGGCCACGACCGAACAGAATATCAAAATCCCGGAGACAATGGTTTCGACGCCGTGGCGAGCTTTGAATTCCGCCGCTACCTTCAGCCGCGAGACCAGCGCCAGAACGATCGCCAGCAGGCATACGCAGACAACAAGCAGAGCAGCCGCCGTATCGGTCAATGAGCTGTAGCGTTCCGCCGCGATGAGTTTCCAATCTTCGGGCTCGCCGAAAATCCGGCCCGCGGCAATCGATTGAATCTCGGTAAGGACCAGTTGTCTTTTTCCGCCGACGACTCCCGCCATCGCGTCGGCCGGCAACCCGGCCATTGTGAGGGCGTTGATCAAAGCTCCCTGCAGAAGCAGCCAAAGCAGGACAAATACCAGCGTCGGAACCAAGACCATCAGGAAGGAAAACAGACCGTGATATCCAGCTGTCGAATGAAGCTTGTCTCCTCTTCCGCGTAATGCCGAAGCCGCGCGCCTGTTCCAGACGCAGCCCGCCAAGGCGCCGACGAGAAGGAGTAGGAAAGCTGCGGCGGTCAATGAATCAATCCTTTTGGACCTTCGCCCGAATAACCGGGCGAAGGAGCGAGGCCGAACCTACTTGGCTTCCATGTTGATGCCGTTGACGACGGCATTCTGAAGTTCTGCGCGATCGGCGTCGTTCAGCGTAACCAAGCCGCGCTCGGAAAGATATCCGTTTGGGCCGAGAGCTTCTTCGGCCATGTATTCCTCAATGAACTCCTGAAAATTCGGAATCACGCCGCGGTGCGCGTTCTTGGCGTAAAAATACAGCGGACGCGAAATCGGATAGGAGTAGTCGCCTATGGTTTCTGCGTTCGGGGAAACGGAATTCACTTTGACGGCCTTGAGGATGTCGAGGTTCTCATAAAGGAACGAGTAACCGAAGATGCCCATTGCGTTCATATCGGCGTTGAGACGCTGCACAATCAGGTTGTCGTTCTCGCCGGCCTCGACGAACATGCCGTCTTGACGCATCCGCGAGCAGTTCTCTCCAACCCAGTCGCCATCGTATCCGCCGGAAGAAACGAATTCGAGTTCCTCGCAGCCTGCGTGCATTGCCAATTCAACGAAAGCGTCGCGCGTACCGGAGGTCGGCGGAGGTCCGTAAACCAGAATAGGCTGATTCGGAAGATTCGGATCAATTTCGGACCAGCTCTCATAGGGATTGTCGATCCATTCGCCGCCGACCGGAACCTGCGCGCCAAGCGCGAGGTAAATCTCTGACAGCGAAAGGTCCCAACCGAATTCGCTCTCGCGGGAGACAGCGACGGAAAGTCCGTCATATCCGATCAGCGCCTCGGTGATTTCATTGACGCCGTTCTCCGCGCACAGCGAATATTCAGACGACTTCATCGCGCGCGATGCCCCGGTCAGGTCGGGGTGGCCGGCGCCGACGCCCGCGCAGAACATCTTCATTCCGCCGCCGGTTCCGGTCGATTCGACGATCGGGGCCGGAGCGCTGGTCATATTGGCGAATTGCTCCGCCACAGCCTGAGTGTAGGGAAACACGGTGGACGACCCGACGATGCGAATTTGATCCCTTGCCACGGCACTGCCTGCGCTGACGGATATGCATGCCGCCGCGAAGGCAGCAACCCGAACAGTTCTCATTTGATGCTCCCGAAATGGATGGATTTTTGTTGGACGGGTCGCTTCTACGCGGCGACCTTTATTGTTTTGCGACGTGAGTTTGAAGGTTTGATGAATGCTCTTGAGCCGATGACCTGCGCCGGTACCGAGGGCCGAGCGCGCACCGATGCGGATGCCGCTTGCGCTTGTAAATTGGCCAAGGCGCACAATTGAGGCGGCTATTGGTTATCTCGCGCACTTGTGTTATCCGAGGCTGCCTTAGGAGAGGTGCCGGAGCGGTCGAACGGGGCGGTCTCGAAAACCGTTGTGCCTTCACGGGCACCCAGGGTTCGAATCCCTGTCTCTCCGCCAACAGGTTTGCGGCTGTCGGCAATTGGTGCCGCGCCTCACCAAAGACTTGATGTTTCCGAAAATGCGCCGCTTCCGCCGTGAGCCCGAACAATGCAACGCAGCGATCATTTTCAACCCATCCGCGCTCAGAGCGCCAGACAGTTATGCCGATAGGATCAGGCGTCCGTCGCGGTCGAACGTTGCGCCTTTTCGTTTTCATTCGCTGGATCGAACCAAACCCGATTCGAGACCAAGCGGACAAGCCGCGCCGAATATGAAATTGCCCAAGCATCTTCTGTCGGATAACAGCAAATCTTCGTTTCGAATGGGGAGCATGCAGAAACCCGTCATGAGCTCATTCAGAGACGGGGCTTATGCGATCAAATGGACGTAATGGTATGGCGATTTCTAAAAACCAATTTGCCGTGTCCGCAGACAATCCTCCTGTCATGGAGGTCAGGCGGTGGCTGGACGACATTCCGCGCTCGACCGATCTGCCTTTGCTGAACATGTCTCAGGCTGCTCCGATGTCGCTCCCGCCGAGGCCGCTTCGCGAAGCGGTTTCGCGTTCCTTGATGGAGGAAACCGAAGCTCACGTCTACGGACCTGTTCTCGGTCTCCCGGAGCTCCGCACGGAGGTCGCCAAGCAATGGTCAGCTGCCTACGGCGGCAATATTTCCGCCGAGCAGGTCGGGATTACTTCAGGATGCAACCAGGCGTTCGCCGCGGTCGCGTCCGCACTTTCCCGGACCGGTGACGCGTTCATAGTCGCCGCGCCATGGTATTTCAGCAACAAGGCTTGGCTGGACATTTGCGGGATCAAGACTCGAATTCTCGAGGTCGGAGACGACCTCTTGCCAAACGCCGCGGAGGCAGAAGCGCTGATTTCGCCGGAGGTGAAAGCAATTTCCTTGATCACGCCGAACAATCCGTGCGGCGTCGAGTATCCGTCCGGCATTGTTCGCGAGTTTTACGAACTCGCGAAAAGCGCCGGCATCGCGCTCATTCTGGACGAGACTTATCGGGATTTCGACTCGCGGAAAGGCGCGCCGCACGACTTGTTCCAAGATGAGGACTGGCCCGAAACGTTCATACATTTGTATTCGTTCTCGAAGGCGTACCGGATCACCGGACACCGGGCGGGCGCGGTCGTAGCCAGCACGGAGATTCTTGCTCTGGTGGAAAAATGCTTGGACGCCGTGACGGTCTGCCCGAACCAGCTCGCGCAACGAGCGGCCCTATTCGGGCTTCAGCATCTCGGCGAGTGGCTGGAGGGAGAACGACTCGAGATCCTTGAGCGCCGCGCCGCGATGGAAGCCGGATTCCGCAAGATGAACCGTTGGAGGCTGCTCGGCTGCGGCGCCTATTTCGCCTATGTCGAACACCCTTTTGAAATGGATTCAGACGCGGTCGCAAAACGGCTTCTCGCATCGAAGAATATTCTCGCCATTCCCGGCACGATGTGCGGCCTGAAGAGATCGGACGGAGGATCCGGTCGACCCGAGCGGCAGATCAGGTTCGCATTTCCTAACATCGGTCTTGAAGAAATCGCGGATTTCTCCAAGAGGCTGGCAGCGTTCGAGCCTTGAGTTCGGTTGCAGCCGTTGTCGAATGATCAGTGAGCGAATGCCTTTGCCATGGACCTCTTCGGATGTGAAATGTGTCTGGCCAAGCCATCGGGACAAGTGCCTTGTTTGATCCGACCGCTCGGAATAAAAGCCCGCCTGTCTAAACCTGCGGGAATAAGGTAAATGGCCAAGGCGTTCCAATCGAAAGGTACGAACTTATTTGTCTGGATTCTGATCGCCCTGCTCATCCTCGGGCTTGCGGGTTTCGGCATCGGCAACTTCACTGGATCGTTCAATTCCGTCGGATCCGTCGGCGATGAAGACATCCCGGTGAACGATTATTGGCGGGAACTGCAGAACGAACTGCGGAACCTGTCCAATCAAGCCGGCAGAAACGTGCCTCTGGAAGAAGGCTTGGATTACGGAGTCGGAAGAATTGCGCTGCAGAGATTGGTTGCAGATGCTGCGCTCGACAACGAAGCATCTCGAATTGGCCTGTCGACCGGCGACGAAAACGTGCTCAAGGAACTGCGTCAAACGCCAGAATTCCTCGGTCTCGACGGGAAGTTCGATCAGAGCCAGTACGAATTCGTGCTAGAACGGTCCGGCTGGACAGCGGCTGACTACGACGAAATTGTTCGCGAACAAACCGCCCGGTCCATTCTGCAGTCCGCCGTTTCGGGCGCGTTGCGGCCGTCCGAAGGATATGTGGAGAAGATCGTCAGTTTCTATTTCGAGAGTCGGGACTTCAGCTGGGCTCGGATCGATTCATTCCTGCTCTCTGATAGTCTTCCGGAGCCGACCGATGCCGATCTGGTGGCGTACCACAAGGCGAATCCGGAACAGTTCACGCTCCCCGAGACTCGTGAGATCACCTTCGCATGGATCACTCCTGAGATGCTCGTCGAATCCATCGACATCGACGAAGCAACTTTGCGCGTCCTCTACGAAGATCTGTCGGAAGAGTACAATGCCCCGGAACGTCGAATAGTGGAAAGGATGGTCTTTCCCGCGATGGAGGAGGCAGCAAGAGCCAAACGCCGGCTGGACGACGGCGAAATTGATTTCGCGGAACTGGCGGCTGAAAGAGGATTGTCGCTTTCGGATTTGGATTTGGGCGAGATTGCGAGCGGAACCCTCGACCCGGCGTCCGATGCGGCGATATTCGCTTTGGACGATCTTGGCGTGACCGATCCCGTGCAGTCGGAACTCGGGCCGGCGATATACAATGTGAATGCCATCCTGCTTGCCAGGCAGGTCTCCTACCAAGATGCCCGCCCCGACCTCGTCGCTCAAGCGGCAATGGACCGGGCACGACGAACCATTGCCGACAATATCAGCAGTTGGGACGATTTGATCGCTGCCGGAGCGACGCTTGAAGAGCTGGCCGACGAAAGCGATTTGCGGATTGGCGCAGTTTCCTACAATTCGCTCGCCGCGCATGGGATCGTCGGATACGAGGAATTCCGCCGCGCGGCAGGTCAGGTCACGGAGGACGACTTTCCAGAACTCTACGGACTCTCCGACGGCGGCGTATTCGCGCTCCGCTTGAACGAGATCGTTCCGCCCATATTGCAGCCTTTCGAGCAAACCAAGGAAGACGTGCGTGCGGAATGGATAGCGGGCGAGCGCAGGAAGAAACTGTTGGAATTGGCGGAAACCATCGAAACGGGAATGCGATCGGGAAAAAGTTTCGAAGAACTCGGCCTGGCTCCCTTGCAAGCTCGCGACATCGCGAGAGGCGCCCCTGTCGATGGCACTCCCGATGGCCTCGTTGCGGAAATTTTCAGCTTGGAAGTCGATGAATCAGTCGTTGTCGACGACGGCGAAACACTCGCTATAGCTAGACTTGACGCGATCAGACCCGCCGACTTGGATTCTGAGGAATTGAGCGGCATCGTGACCGCGATAGGCCTCCAAAACGCCGCCGAGATCGGAAGCGACGCATTCGTTCTGTTTGCCAACGAGGTCCAAAATCAAGCCGGACTGGAGCTCGACCAGTCGGTCATCGACGCTGTGCACGTTCAATTCCAGTAGTCGGATCTGATGGCGATCGAACCGAATTTCGAAGAATTCGCTGCAGGCTACGAAGCGAACAGGAATCAAATCGTCTACTCGAGATTGGCGTCTGATCTGGACACGCCGGTCTCAATGATGCTCAAGCTGGCGAATGCAGGCGACTTCAGCTTCATGCTTGAGTCCGTCACCGGCGGCGAAGTCAGAGGACGCTATTCCATTGTCGGCATGGATCCCGATCTGATCTGGGAATGCAACGGCAAGACCGCCCGGATCGATCGAAATCCGCTCGACGGCAAAGACGAATGGCACGAAGAGCTTGGAACGCCATTTGAATCCTTGCGCCGACTGATCGAAAGCACGCGCATCGAACTCCCATCGGATCTGCCGTCTAGTTCCGCCGGCTTGTTCGGGTATCTCGGATACGACATGGTGAGACTGGTCGAGCACCTTCCGGCCGTCAACGAGGATCGCATCGGGACTCCGGACGCGGTGCTCATCCGACCTTCACTCGTGACCGTGCTCGACGGGATAAAGGGCGAAGCGACGATTGTATGCCCTGCATGGCTCGACAGCGGTTTGAATGCGCGCCAAGCATACGATGCCGCCTGCGCCCGCCTTGTCCGCGCAATGCGACGTCTGGACATGCTCCCGCCGCAGCAGGTGCGCGAGTTTGGCGAGGCGGTCGCGCCAACCCGTGCCGAAATCGGAATTTCCCGGTCGGACTACATCGCGCTTGTCAAAAAGGCAAAAGAATACATTCGCGACGGGGACATCTTCCAAGTCGTTCCCAGCCAAAGATGGAGGCAGGAGTTCCGCCTTCCGCCGTTTGCATTCTACCGAGCGCTTCGACGCACGAATCCATCTCCATTCATGTTCTTTTTCAATTTCGGAAGTTTCCAGGTCATCGGCGCGAGTCCCGAAATTCTGGTCCGGGTCTTCGGACGAGAGATCACAATTCGGCCGATCGCAGGCACGCGGCGCAGGGGCGCGACGCAAAAGGAGGACGAATCGCTGGCGGAGGAGCTTCTCGCCGACGAAAAGGAGCTCGCCGAGCATTTGATGCTTCTGGACCTCGGACGCAATGACGTCGGGCGCGTGTCGGAAATCGGTTCCGTACGCCCGAACGAACAATTCGTGATCGAGCGTTATTCGCATGTCATGCACATCGTCTCCAATGTCGTCGGAAAGTTGTCCGATGAACACGACGCATTGTCGGCATTGCTCGCCGGGCTTCCCGCCGGAACGGTTTCGGGGGCGCCCAAAGTTCGCGCGATGGAAATCATCGACGAACTTGAGCAGGAGAAACGCGGGATATACGGCGGCGGCGTCGGATATTTTTCTTCGAACGGCGATATGGACATGTGCATAGCGTTGCGGACTGCCGTATTGAAAGACGGAATGCTTCATATTCAGGCGGGAGGCGGAATCGTGCACGATAGCGACCCGGAAGCGGAATGGCGAGAGTCGATCGACAAGTCCAACGCGCTAAGAAAGGCGGCGGCGGACGCCGGCATGTTCGTAGGCTGACCGTCCGGACCGCGAGCTGATCCGCGCGTGCTGCGCATCGTCCGGGCCGCAAACCATGGGAGACGGCGATTAAGTGCTGGTTCTGATTGATAATTACGACAGCTTCACATTCAATCTCGCCCAATATCTCGGCGAATTGAAGGCTGATGTCTCGGTTCACCGGAACGATGCCCTCGCAGTCAGCGACGTGGTTTCAATGAAGCCTGACGCGGTCGTCGTTTCGCCCGGTCCCTGCGGTCCGGAAAGAGCAGGGATTTGCCCGGAACTGACGCTTGAAGCTGCTCGGCTCGGAATCCCTTTGCTGGGCGTATGTTTGGGCCATCAGGTCATCGGCCATGTGTTCGGCGGAAGCGTCGTCCGGTGCCACGAAATCGTGCACGGCAAAACAAACGCCATTCGCCACGTCGGAACCGGACTGTTCACCGCCCTTCCCGATCCGTTCACGGCCACAAGGTATCATTCGCTTGTAGTCGAGCGGAACAACCTTCCGGATGTGCTTGAAATCACCGCATGGACCGAAGACGGAACCATAATGGGCCTGCGGCACAAGGAACGCCCGATTCACGGCGTGCAATTTCACCCGGAAAGCATCGCTTCGGAATGCGGCCATGCGATATTGCAAGCCTTCCTGAACGCTGCAGAGGAGCACAAATGGACGACTTGAAAACATTCGTCGCTCTTGCTTGCGAGCGACCGCTCGATAGCGGTGAGGCGGAAGCGGCGTTCGCGACCATCATGGAAGGCAACGCAACGGACGCGCAGATCGGCGGTTTCCTAGCCGCCCTGCGCACGAGGGGCGAGACCGTCACCGAATACGCCGCGGCTGCCAAAGTCATGCGGTCGAAGTGCAGGCCGGTCAAGGCTCCCGAGGGAGCGATCGACATAGTCGGCACCGGCGGCGACGGCAAGGGAACGCTGAACATTTCCACGGCGACCGCAATCGCGGTCGCCGCCGCCGGAGTCCCTGTCGCCAAGCACGGAAACAGGAGCCTCTCGTCAAAGTCCGGCGCGGCGGACGTGCTTTCGAGGCTCGGCGTAAACGTGATGGCCGAGCCCGAGGTCGTCGAGAAAGCGATCGACGAAATCGGCATTGGCTTCATGATGGCTCCGGTCCATCATCCCGCCATGCGCCACGTCATGAAGGCCCGCACGGAACTCGGGACGAGAACAGTGTTCAACATTCTCGGGCCGCTGACGAACCCTGCCGGAGCGAAGATCTGCCTGATCGGCGCGTTTTCAAAACTCTTGATCCGGCCTATGGCCGAAACCTTCCGCGCTTTGGAGACAGCGCGAGCTTGGGTCGTGCACGGCCGCGACGGGACCGACGAGATATCGATTTGCGGACGGACGGACGTCGTTTCGCTCGAAATGGACGAAATCACCGAATTCGATATCGGCCCGGAGGACGCGGGGCTGCCCCGTCATTCTGAGGCCTCCATCAAGGGCGGAACTCCGGAGGAGAACTGCGAAGCCCTGAAAGCGGTGCTCGCGGGAGAAAAGTCCGCCTACCGCGATGCCGTTCTGCTCAATTCTGCGGCAGCGCTGATGTTGGCGGGCGAAACGACCTCCTTGAAGGAAGGCGCAAATCTGGCGATGGCCGCGCTCGACAGCGGAAGAGCGCGGGATCTGGCGGAGTCTCTCGCAAGAATAACGAATTCCGAGCCATGACGATCCTTGAACGAATCGCCGAATACAAATGCGACGAGATCGCATCGCTCAAAAGATCCCGGCCGCTGGATTCCGTCGAGCGCGAGGCGAAAGCGATGCCATCGCCGAGAGGATTTGCGAAATCGTTGCGGGCCGCAGCGGACCGCGGATTCGGAATCATCGCCGAGATAAAGCGTGCAAGCCCTTCGAAAGGGCTGATCAGAAAGGATTTCGATCCCGAGAAGATTGCGAGAGCCTACGAGGGCGGAGGAGCCGCATGCATTTCAGTGCTTACCGACGGGCCCAGCTTCCAAGGTTCAAGCGAGCATTTGAAGACAGCTGCGAATTCGGTTTCCATTCCGATCATCCGCAAGGATTTCATGCTTGATCCGTATCAAGTTCCGGAGTCGCGCGCCATGGGCGCGGACTGCGTACTCATTATCATGGCGATGGTGAGTGACCAGCAGGTGCTTGAGATCAAGGAAGCTTCCGAAGCATGGGACATGGACGCGCTCATCGAAGTTCATGACGAAACCGAGCTTGACCGCGCCTGCGAACTTGGCGCTCTTTTGATCGGGATCAACAACCGGAACCTGAAAACATTCAACGTTTCGCTGGAAACCACCAAGAGCCTGGCGCCGAAAGTTCCGAAGGATTGCGAGGTCGTTGCGGAATCGGGACTGGCATCCGCCGCCGACCTGCGCGATCTGGCGGAGCACGGCGTCCGCCGATTCCTGATCGGTGAAAGCCTGATGCGCTGCCAAAGCATCGAGCCGGCATTGAGGTCGCTAGTCGAGGCGGAACGCGCCGAGCCGAGGGTCGCGTGAGCGGATTTACGCATTTCGACGATCGCGGGCGGTCGCGGATGGTGGATGTTTCCGACAAGCCCGAAACCCGCAGGACCGCCAAGGCGCGATGCGCCGTGACGATGGCCGGACCCACCCTTGAGTTGGTCCAACTTAGGCGGTCAGGAAAGGGCGACGTCATTGAGGTCGCGCGCTTGGCCGGCATCATGGGAGCGAAGCGAACAGCCGAATTGATTCCGCTTTGCCATCCCTTGCCGATCACCAGCGTTGAAATTGAATTCGAGGCAGCCGAGGAGCCCACGCGCATCGAAATTGAATCTTCGGTCTCCACCACGGCCAGAACCGGCGTCGAAATGGAAGCGATGACTGCCGTGACCGTTGCCGCGTTGACAATTTACGACATGGTTAAGTCGGTCGACCGAGCCGTGGAAATCAAGGATGTCAGATTGGTTTTCAAGGACGGCGGGAAATCGGGCCGTTTCACGGGCAGGAGATGATTTCGGTCGCCGAAGCGCTGGACAGCGTTTTGAATCTCGTCAGGCCCGTCGGCTGCGAATCTGTCCCGCTCGCCGAAGCTGCAGGGCGCATCCTTGCCGAACATGTCGTCGCCGAACGGGATCAGCCGCCGTTCAATGCATCTTCAATGGACGGCTACGCGCTGCGCTCCGAGGATCTTGAAACGCGCGATCAATTCGAAATCATCGGCGAATCGCCCGCCGGACGATCATTCGAAGGTGAAGTGGCATCCGGTCAAACCGTCAGGATATTCACCGGCGGCAGAATGCCGAAGGGCAGCGACAGAGTCATCATCCAAGAGGACGTGCACCGCGAAGGCAAACGGATTCGAATCAAGAGCGAATGCAGTCAGGATGCACACGTAAGGCATGCCGGCGGAGATTTCCGACGAGGAGACCGCTTGGAAGCGCCAACGAAGCTAACGCCTGCCCGGCTCGCGCTAGCGGCTTCAATGAATGCGAACAGGATCGTCGTCAGAAAGCGCCCTATCATTGCCTTCATACCCAACGGCGACGAATTGGCGATGCCGGGCGAAAGATTGAATGCCGACCAAGTTGTGGCCTCGAACGCCTTCGGCCTTCGGGCGATCCTTGAAGACGCCGGCGCTCGCTTCAGATCTTTGCCGATCGCTCGGGACAGCTTCGCATCGCTGTCAACGGCATTCGAGTTCGCCGAAGGCGCCGATCTGATCGTGACTTCGGGCGGCGCCTCTGTCGGCGAATACGATCTTGTCCGGCAAACAGCCGGAAAGCTCGGAATGCGAACTGAGTTCTACAAGGTCGCGATGCGGCCCGGCAAACCATTGATGGCCGGTCGCCTCAACGGGACGCCGATCATCGGCCTCCCGGGAAATCCTGTCTCGTCGCTGGTGTGCGGGTATGTGTTTCTCGTTCCGGCGATCAGGGCAATGCTCGGCCTGCCCTCCGGCCCCCTGCCCCGCAGCAGCGGAATCTTGTCTTCCCCGATCGGCCCGAACGGACCCAGAGAGCATTACATGCGTGCCAAACTGTCCATCCGGGACGAAGCGAATGTGCTGCACGTGTTTGAAAAGCAGGACAGTTCTCTGATCAGCGTACTGGCCGAAGCCAATGCGCTCGCAGTCCGCCCGCCCAACCAAGGTCCGCTATCCGCAGGAGATCCGATGGCCTACATTCCTTTGAATTAGCGGATTGACACAAATCACGAACAGCTGTAGAACAGGTTTCGACGATGTGGCAGCCATTGCTCTGAGTCTGGACTGGGATCAATTGACGGAGATACAAAATGCTTACTAAACAACAACTTAAGTTGCTAACATTGATCCGGGACCGACTTGCTGTCGACGGAGTCTCGCCATCTTACGACGAGATGAAGGACGCTTTGAACTTGAAGTCCAAGTCGGGAATACACAGATTGATTTGCGCACTAGAGGAAAGAGGCTATTTGCGCAGATTGCCCAATCGCGCGCGAGCTCTAGAGATTCTCAAGTTTCCCGACCAGAAATCGCCCCCGGTATTCAAGGAATTCATTTACAGAGCGGCTGAAGCCGTGTCTGAATTGGTCGAAATTCCGGTAATGGGGAAGATCGCCGCAGGCACGCCGATCGAGGCAATCAGCCACAAGGAATCCACATTGGCGTTGCCGCCCGACACGTTTGGTAGAAACGGCGAACATTTCGCGCTCAAAGTTTCCGGCGATTCAATGATCGAAGCGGGAATTCACGACGAAGACACGGTCGTAATTCGCAGACAGCCCAGCGCGGAAAATGGCGACATCGTGGTTGCGTTCGTCAAAGGCGAAGACGTCACTTTGAAGAAGTTCCAGCGAAAAGGAACGTCCATCGCGCTCGTTCCCGCCAACAAGAGTCATGAGACGCGGGTCTACAGCCAAGAGAACGTCGAGGTTCAGGGAAAGCTTGTTGGCCTTCTCAGGCGATATTGATTTGCTTTTGCGTTGATCCTCAACGAATGAGTGCCGAGCATCCAACCGCGAGTTGCTCGGCAGAAACCGAGGATCCGCAGGATCCTCGCGGAATGTTGACGTAAAGCTCTTCAGCCAGACGGATTTACGGTTTGTTTTAACTTCGATTGAATTGCGGCCGATGAATAATTCACCAGTCATTACGCGCTTTGCGCCCTCACCGACAGGATTCTTGCACATCGGCGGCGCGCGAACTGCGCTTTTCAATTGGCTTTTCGCCAAAGCCAGTCAAGGCAAGTTTCTGCTGCGCATCGAAGACACCGACCGCGAAAGGTCGACCGAAGAGGCCGAGGCTGCAATCATTGAGGGGCTGCAGTGGCTTGGACTGGACTGGGATGGCGATGCCATGAGCCAGCATTCAAGACAACGCCGACATATCGAGGCCGCTCGTGAGTTGCTGAAACTCGGCGCAGCCTACAAATGCTATTCCACCCCTGCGGAAATCGAAAACGCCAAGAAGGAAGCAAAGGAAGCCGGCTGCCCCACGCTGTTCCAAAGTCCGTGGAGAAACGCCGGCACTGCGGCCGCACCCGACGCGCCGTTCACAATACGGCTGAAAACCCCTGTCGAAGGCCAAACGGAAATCCGTGATTCGGTCTACGGGAAACTGTCTTGGAAGAATGAAACAATCGAAGATCTGGTCATTCTTCGGTCGGATGGAAGCCCAACTTACAATCTGGCGGTCGTTGTCGACGACCATGACATGGGCATAACGCATGTAATCAGAGGCGACGATCATCTTGCCAATTCACCGAAGCAGCATTTGATATACAAATCGTTCGGGTGGAAAACGCCGGAATTCGCCCATGTCCCGTTGATTTACGGCGAAGACGGCAAAAAGCTATCGAAGCGAGGCGGGGCCGTCGGAGTCGAATATTACCGCGCCGCCGGAATCATTCCGGAAGCGATGAGAAACTACCTTTGCCGACTCGGATGGAGCCACGGAGACAAGGATTTTTTTGCAACTGAGCAGGCAATCGACTGGTTTTCTTTGGAAGACTTGAGAAAATCACCTGCACGGCTTGATTCAAAGAAGATGATGAATGTCTGCGGCAGGCACATCGCCGTTGCGGATGACTCGACATTGCTCACTCAGCTAAATGTTTACCTGAAGGCCAACGACAGACAACCCGTTCCGGAACCACTAGAACCGCAACTCAGGGCGGCAATGCCGTTCCTCAAGCAACGAGCAAGGTCGTTGGCGCAAATTGCCGATAATGCGCATTTTCTGTTGGGCGACGCGCCGTTCGTCCCTGCCGATGAGATCGCAGAATTGTTCGACAAAGATTCAATCTGCCTCTTGCGCGAGTTCAAAAACAGAGCGGCAAGCGCTGAATGGAGCCGAGACAGCTTGCAACATATTGCAAGCGAACTCGCATCTGAAAAGGACTTGAAATTAGGGCCAGTCACAAAACCCATCCGCCTTGCGCTTACTGGACGCTCCGCATCGCCAAGCGTATTCGATATAATGGAAGTTATTGGACGTTCCGAAACGCTGACTCGATTTAAACGCGTCCTTCAGAATGCCTGACTTCCTCAAATCAAGCGTTCAGAAATGGGCAACTCACCTCATTATGAATCGAACAATCGGCTCCCGCCGATTTCAAACTTATCGGAGAGGCAATTTATGAGCATCGCCCGAATAGAAATTGAAAACTTTCTTTGGTCAGTGACCTGAAAGAGCTCTACCACATGACCCCTGAACTTGACGCAGCAACGAAGCAATTGAGCCCGATCCAATTTCAAGCGGTTCAGTGGGAGCAGGGAGCGACATTGGTTCCGGCTGGTCCAGGAGTAGGCAAAAAGACTGTCCTCACGACACGGATTGCTCGAATACTAAACGAAACTAGGAAATGCAGATTTCGCGTACTCGCTCTGACATTTACGACTAAGGCCGGAGATGAGATGCGCCACCGCGAGACGCTATGGTTCCCGGGCTGTCGGACCGGGCTGTCATTGGCACCTTTCACAGTTTTGTGCACATGTGCTGCGTCTGCACGGCTCGCACCTCAAAATCAAGCCAGATTTCGGCATCTACGATCAAGACAACGACCGCACCGAAATTCTGCGCGACGCCCTGAATTCGGCCGCTTCTACCGGGGAACCGGTTGCCTCTGATGATGTGCGTTGGCTCAAGGTAATTGATCAACTTCGACGCAACTTAGTGGAACCAGAAAATTCTGCACGGTATTTTCGGGACCTAAGGACGGGCGAAAGAGTTGCGCTAGTTTATTCCATTTACGAAAAAGCCTTGCGTGTACACAATGCCATGGACTTCAACGGATTAATCCTAGACACGTGTCGTCTCGTACTTAAATTGCCTGCCGTCGCAGCGCGCATACGCCAAACTTGCCCTTATTGGTTGATTGACGAGTTTCAGGACACCACGCCTGCACAGTACCGTCTCGTGTGTATTCTTGCAGGATCCGAATTCAAGAACGTTTTTGCGGTCGCCGATGACGACCAGATAATTTACCAGTGGGCGGGAGCCAGTTATCGGCAAATCGTTTCATTCCAAGACGAATTTTCCCCCGTGCTGATGCAACTTGTGGAAAATCGACGATGTCCGCCGTAGATCGTCCAAGCGGCAAACAATTTGATCGCTTACAATTCCGACAGAACGCCGGGAAAGGAGTTGCTCGTACCAACATTGCCAAACGCCGGTACGGCCATTGTTCTTCGCGAATATCAGACGGACAGCGAAGAGGCCAAGGCCGTTGCCACGGAGATCGCTGACTTGGCGCCGTCCGGCTGGGGACAAACAGTTGTTCTAGGTCGGACTAGAGCAATTCTTCAGCCAGTTCTGGATGCACTGAACGACGCCGGTGTCAACTCTTCACTTCCAATCAGGAGAAACCGCTTTGTATCCCCTCAATTCATTTGGCTTCATAGCTGCCTTGAACTGTCATTGCGTTCCATGGACAGGTGGAAGTTTACAGAAATGGTCGGCGTAGCCAACCGGATTGCGGGTGCCGAACTCGACGCAGCGGTGCTCGCAGCCTCGACAGAGTCCGCTAATATCAGCTATCTTGAACACTGGGCCTTGGCTGCAAAGGACTCGGATAGCGATATCTTGGTTCGTCTTGCAGAATTCGCATTGCGGCTCGTGCAATCGAGAGTTAGCTGGCGTCGGGTCGTATCAGATGCGCTCGAATGGCTTCCGACGACAAATGTCTTTCACGACGGCTTTGTCGGAGATGTCGAAGAAGATAAAGACGCTTGGGAATTTGCCACCTCAGCGATCCGTATCGAACGAGGAGAATCACCGGACTTGGATGATCTTATTCAAGGTTTCGCGCTTCGGCCCAAGGAGCCGCCCCCTGACCCAAACGCTGCTCGTCTTTTGACGATCCATGCAGCCAAGGGGCTCGAATTCGAAAGCGTTTGGCTCGTCGGAGCAGCAGAATCGATTTTGCCCTCGTGGCAAAGTCTCCAAGATGGCGCAAATCCTGCTGATCTGGAGGAGGAGCGGCGAAATTTTTTCGTTGCAATTACCCGTACTCGAAGGCGTTTGACTTTAACTTATGCAAACCGGTACCGCGGATGGCATCGGCAACCTTCTTGGTTTATTAACGAGATGAATCTGCGCCACGCTGATCCTGTTAATAGAGCTCCTGCAAATAGAATTCATTGCGCGTCCGGTGAAGCTCGATCCAGTTTATTGTGAATTTCGTCTGTTGCACTGACTGCACGAAACTGCAGTTCGCTTCTTACCGGTATATCTCAATGCAAATATGCTAAATTGAACTGTCTATTTGGCGCTCGACAATCCATTTTTTTTGCTCAAAACGTTTGTTAAAATGAATTTTTCTCAAAAGACAGATCTTCTAGGTTTTGCATTAATTCAAGTGGGTCGTCATCGTCAGATTGACAACGCAGAGCATCGGTGGTAGCGGATGCACGAATTTCAGCGTCGACATGTTGGTGCGAACTTCATCGGCATCCGCTAGTCGGCAAAATTTGTTGCAGTTCGGATTCGTCTAGCCGATAGAAGGCTAGCACCGCGTCCCGCGTAGAGCCATGACCCGCCTTGCCGCGAATGCCTCGCGGAATGACGAGTTTTGTAACGCTTTGGCCGACGAACAGAATGGGCGCTTGGCCAACGTGCGCCTAGCGCAGGAATTCGAATGCTGCATTCAACTGATGGCGGATCGTACTTTGCTTTTGCCGTCCCGAACCGAAAGAGAACTCGAACATGTCAGAGTCAAAAGAGAAGGCTTTGCTTACCGTCAGGGGCAAGGAAATTGAACTTCCAGTGCTTTCACCGACAGCGGGACCAGACGTAATTGACATCCGGTCCCTGTATTCGAAGAGCGGCATGTTCACCTATGACCCGGGATACACTTCGACCGCTTCATGTGATTCGGACATAACATTTATCGACGGAGAAGCGGGACAGCTTCAGTACAGGGGCTACTCCATCGAACATCTAGCCGAGAACTCCAGCTATTTGGAAGTTTGCCACCTGCTGCTCAATGGCGAACTGCCGACGCAGAGCCAGCTCGAAAACTTCAGCAACCGAGTGACAATGCATACGATGGTGCATGAGCAAATGCGCCATTTTTTCAACGGCTTCCGCCGCGACGCTCATCCGATGGCCATCATCACCGGCGTCATGGGGGCCATGTCGGCGTTCTACCATGATTCGTTGGACATCGAGGACCCTTGGCACTGCGAAATCGCATCAATCCGAATGATCGCGAAGCTTCCCACGATTGTCGCAATGGCCTACAAGTACTCTGTAGGGCAACCGTTCATCTATCCTCGCAACGATATCGACTATGTCGGCAATTTCCTGCGGATGTGCTTTGCAGTTCCAGCTTCCGACTACCAGCAAGAGCCGGTCATCACCAAGGCAATGGACAGGATATTCATTCTCCACGCGGATCACGAGCAAAACGCGTCCACTTCGACGGTTCGCCTCGCCGGGTCATCCGGCGCGAACCCGTTTGCTTGCATCGCGGCCGGGATCGCTTGCCTTTGGGGACCGGCCCATGGCGGCGCAAACGAAGCTTGCCTTCAAATGCTTCGCGAAATCGGTACCGTTGAACGGATTCCTGAGTACATCCGTCGTGCCAAAGATCCGAGCGACCCATTCAGGTTGGTCGGATTCGGGCATCGGGTCTACAAGAACTTCGATCCGCGCTCGCGAGTAATGAAAGAATCCGCCGATGAAATTCTCGACCTTATTTCGAACGACAATCGCCCGATTCTCCGAATTGCCAAAGAGCTTGAACGGATTGCGCTGCAAGACGAATATTTTATCGATAGAAAGCTCTACCCCAATGTGGATTTCTATTCCGGCATCATCCTTGACGCGATAGGCTTTCCCACGGAGATGTTTACGCCGATCTTTGCCTTGTCGCGCACTGTCGGCTGGATTTCGCAGTGGAAGGAAATGATTGGTGACCCAACTTCTAAGATCGGTCGCCCGCGGCAGCGATACATGGGCCCTGTCAACCGCGAGTTCGTTAAAATCGAAGATCGCTGACTGGATCAGCAGCAATATGTCGAACGGTGCTGTCCATGGGCTGCACATGCCTCAGGCCGCTGCTAGAAAATTTCAGGTGCCGAGGTTGGAATCCAAGTACCGAAGGCTTGGATTTCAGCATCAAAAACGAATTGAATGACTTGCTTTTTTCATCCCTGATTGAATACCGCTGTACCGGCTACATGCTTTTCGAATGCGAAGCGGCTTCGCAATGGAACCTGAAATGCGCCTTGCGCTGCAGATAATCGGAATTGCATAATCCGGAAAACCCGCAATGCGGAGTGCGCGATGGCCCCAATCAGGCCCTTGCCTTGCCCTTGCGCCTCGAGAATCGCCCTCGCAATGATCTGACGTTTTTCATGCTGTCGGCATTCTCGTTCAGCAGCATGCTCATTGGGTGCTCCGGATTCAACTCAAGGTAGTGTTCAGCCAGTTCCGACATCAGACGGGCCATGTCGGATTCGGCCGGAACACCGAGCGCCCAGTCGAGAAAGATGGTCCGGCAGTCTTTTTCCGACAAGTCTTTGATGTTGTATGCTTCAAGGATTAAACCTCTGGGATCCGCAGGATGCGCCCCTTTTTTCATCGGCCTGCCCGTCGTCCTAACTGCGCCCGCCCTGTCACGCGATCAATGCCGATAGAATGTTCATGCAGTCGATCCGTTCTTCTTGAATTCGCTTCTCCAAGCGTTCGAGCGAAGGTTCGCCCGCTTCCCGCAGCAATAGCTCGATTGCGCCCGTGCCGGCCTCGGACGGACGAAACGAATCAGTTACGGTCAGCCGAGCGACCTGCATGACGCTTCTCAGCGTCGCATGCGATTCAGAGAGTCTTCCGGCATCACTCTCAGCCAACCAACCGCATTCGACGCCGGCAGCCAATTGAGCCTTGACTTTGCGTTCCGGCGAATTGCCGATCAAGGCTGCTGCTTGGGCGAACAGCTCAATTTCGAGCAATCGGCCATGTCCAATTCTAACCTCCCAAGGATTGTCTGCCCGCCGAGCATCTTCGTTTTCGGCCAAACGGCGCATCATGTCCCTTAGTCCAGCCAATACCGTGGAACGATCGCCTTTCTCGCCAATGATCGACCTTCGGAGGGTTTCAATTTCGTTCCCGACATCCGGCGACCCGGCCACCGGTCGTGCCCTTGTCAGCGCAAGATGCTCCCAAGTCCACGCTTCCTCCATCTGGTAGCGGGAAAATGACTGGATCGTAATCGCTACCGGGCCTTGCCTTCCTGACGGGCGCAGACGCATATCGACCGAATAAAGCTTGCCTTCCGCCGTCAGTGCCGACAGCGCGGAAACCAATGCTTGGGTCATGCGAGCGTAATATGCGCGTGTCGAAATCGACTTCTTGCCTGTTGAAAATTCTTCGCCTTGAGCGTCGTAAATGACGATAAGATCAAGGTCCGACTGCGAAGTCAGACTTTTTGCTCCCAAGGATCCCATAGCGATCAATGATGCTCCGCGCCCCGGAGGAGGTCCATAGCGCTTTTGGAAGTTTTCAACGACTACCGGATAAAGGCCGCCAAGCACGCCGTCAGCCAGTTCGGAATAGGCGGCGGCCGCTTCTTCGCAATTCATCAAGCCGCGCAAATTCTGCACGCCGATCCGGAAGCGCTGTTCCTTCGTGAATCTTCTGGCTGCATCCAATTTGGATTCGTAGTCCTGCGCTGCGCCAAGCGCGTCCAAAACCTGCGAAGTCATGGTTGCGGAGGTGGGAAATGACGAAAAGAAGCCGCCATCCAATACCGCATCAAAGATTTGCGAATGCTGCGAGAGATAGGACGCGAGCCCAGGCGCTGTCGCGCAGATGTCGGTCAACAATGAGATCAATTGCGGGTTCGCATCAAATAGCGAAAAAAGCTGAATCCCCGCAGGAAGACCCTTCAGAAAGCCGTCGAACTGCGAAAGTGCTTCGCTTGGATTGACCGACCTTCTGAGTTGCGAAAATATTCTCGGATGAATCCGATTGAACAGCTCCATCGTGCGCCTGTCTCTGAAAACAGGGAACTTTTGCCATCGTTCAAGGACATCCTGTTCGGATTCAGTCAGCTCGAATCGAGCCTCCCGCGCGCGCCGGGATTCGGGGGGAACAAAAAAGTCTTCGGTTATTTCGTGCACTTCCTCAAGGATTCGAATCGTGGACCTTCGGAATTCGTCCGTGCTTTGAGCGGCGCTCACTGCCGCAATGCGATCGAATTCGCCGTCGCTGCGCGGCATTTCGTGGGTTTGGGCGTCGTTCACCATCTGCAGCCGATGCTCAAGCCGGCGAAGCGAAACGTAGTGCTGCGCCAGAATCCGTTCAGTCTCTCTCGCGATCCAACCCTTCCTTGCGAGCGCGTCAAGCGCGCCCAATGTATCGGGCACCCTTAGATCGCGATCCCTCCCCCCTGCGATGATCTGGAAAATTTGCGCGAATGATTCGATTTCGCGGATTCCGCCGCGACCCAGCTTGATGTTGTGGCCGGGAAGCGTGATCTTTCCGGTTATTCCTTTGCTTTCGCGAATTCGGACCCTCATTTCGCGCGCATCTTGCACCGCCGCATAATCAAGGTTCTTGCGCCAAACGAACGGCGTCAGATCCTTGAGGAACCGAGTCGCGGCCTCGATATCTCCCGCGCACGGTCGGGCCTTGATGTAAATCCCGCGCTCCCAGTTTCTCCCGAAACTTTCGTAATACTGTTCAGCGGAACCCATCGACATGCAAACTGGAGTTACTAGCGGGTCAGGGCGCAATCGAAGGTCGGTTCTGAAGACATATCCGTCTCCGGTAGTATCGCTCAACGCCGTCGCGAGTTGCCTCGTCACGCGAATGAACGCAGACCTCACTTCTTGGAAGTCCCCGCACGAATACTTTTGCTCGTCAAACAATAGAATCAGATCAATATCGGACGAATAATTCAGTTCGAACGCGCCCATTTTGCCCATCGCAAGCGCGAACATGCCGTGGCGGCAGCCGCCCGGCTCCTCAATGCGAAGCCGAGGCGCGTTGCGGCGGCGCGACGCCTCGTCAACCATGCATTCGAGCGTCAACCTGACTGCGCGGTCCGCGAACCTGGTCAATGCGCCGGTCACCTCGGACAGGTTCCAAACGCCTCCCAGATCGGCCAACGCAGTGAGCAGCGCGATCCGCTTTTTTGAGCGGCGCAACGCCCTGCCCAACTCGGCCGGATTCGTGGGATGATCCTGATCGATTATTTCGTGCAGGGTCTTTTCGGGCTCCGTTTCAGCCAAACGAAGCACCCATTCCTCTTCCGAGTGAATCAAGCTTCTCAGGTAAGGACTGCAACTCGAAACATTCGCAACCAATCTAAAAAATGCTGTCTGCTCGGAACCGCTTGTCAAGTTCGATTCATGCGACATTGCATCTTCGAACCTGTTGGGCACGGTCTTTATTGCTGCTTCGAACTGCATGCCTCGTATTTGCACCTCGTGATTGGCACGGTCAATGCTGCGCGCAGCAACTTTGCAAGCGGCGTCCGGATTCACCGCGCTCAAGCGCGTTAGCAACCTCCGAGTGACTTGACAATGCGGCCAAGTAATACGCTGGATCAATGGCACGAATATACTTGTGGACGGCGGAATGTCCGCACTTGCTTCAGGCTAGTCATTCGGGTTCGCGTAATGGCCTAAGGATAGAACGCGCGCAACTCCGATTAGCGAATGAGGAATCGATTGAATGACCTATGCGGCCAACTCCGGTTCGCAGCGCGAGAACAAGGAAAAGCCGCGCTTTCACCCGTTGAGCCTAGGGGCGAATTTTATTGCGGCCAGCTTCGCGGTCTTTGCAATATACGTCGCCGGCTTCGGAATATTCGATACGATCATCGTTTACGGCACTACAGTCTGCTTGGGAGCCGTTTGGACTTTTCTCTCTCTCGCCTCGCGCAACCAAGGAACGTTTTCGCCGATGAAATGGCTCAACATCGTTCTCGGCATCGCGTTCGCTGCGCTCATTTTGCGCTGGATGAGCATCATGCTCGTTCAAGAGCAGTTTTTTGTTGATATTTCACAGAATGATTTCGTGCTGGCATGGGCAGCGTTTGCGCTGATCGCGTACTTGACGCAACGCAGTTTTGGATGGCCGATGGTCACTGTATTGCTCGCGCTCATCCTCTACGCGGTTCTGCCGTTCGGTTTCGGTCCCCGACTTGATTGGTCCAGCGTTGCAGACCGGCAATGGTTCACCACCGACGGAGTATTCGGACGACCGGTCCAGGTCGTCACCACAGTGGTGCTCATTTTCGTCGTTTTCGGAGCGGTGATGTCGAATTCCGGAGCGGGAGCCGTCCTGCTGAAAATCGCGTTCGCGCTGACCGGGCGCATCGTCGGCGGACCGGCGCACGCTGCCATCGTGGGATCCGCGATGTTCGGCACCATGTCGGGCGCGGCCGTCGCGAATGTCGTGTCCACGGGAGTGTTCACGATTCCGATCATCAAGCGCGCCGGCTTCAGGGCGAAATTTGCCGGAGCGGTTGAAGCGGCGGCTTCGACCGGCGGACAAATCATGCCGCCTGTCATGGGCGTCGTCGCGTTCATAATGGCGGACGTCACAGCAATTCCCTACATTCAAATCGTCGTGGCCGCCTTGTTGCCTGCCTTGTTCTACTACGGCAGCTTGTTCGCCGTGGTCCTTGTCGAAGCCCGCAGGCTGGGCGTAGGCGCAACGCCGCCTGAAGAGCGCGAAAAAGTTTCCAAGAAGGAATGGATGCAGAGCTTCGCCTTCTGGGTTCCGCTCGCAGTCATCATCGCTGTCCTTCTGACCGGGCGCACCCCTCAGAACGCGGGTTTCTACGCGCTGTTTTCGGCATTCGTCATGAGCTTGGCACTTTTCCCGGGGTTCCGGAATCCGCGCAGGTGGTGGGACGCACTGGTGGACGCCGGACGAACTGCATCGAAGCTCATGGTTATCGTCGCGTCCATCGGAATCGTCATCGGCGTCATCAACATGACCGGAATCGGATTGTCCTTCGCCGACGCGATACGGTCCGCATCGGGGAGCAGCCTTTTTTTCGCGCTGCTCCTCGTCATGGCAGGATGCTTGATAATGGGCATGGGCGTGCCTTCGGTCTCCGCCTATCTCCTGCTGGCCCTGATCATGGGGCCTGTATTGGAGACGCTCGGGATTTCGAAGATTTCCGCGCACATGTTCATGCTGTATTTCGGCGTCCTTTCCGCAATCACGCCGCCGGTCGCGCTGGCGGCCTTCGCTGCGGCTCCGATCGCGGGCGCGAAACCGATGGAAACAGGATTCGAAGCCGTGCGGCTCAGCCTCGTCGGCTTCATCATTCCGTTTGTTTTCGTCTATCGGCCGGAAATCCTGCTGATCGACGGTTTCGAATTGGAGGGACTGGCTTTGGCCGTCATCGCGATTGCCTGCGCGACTTGGGGGCTGGCGACCGGCGTATCAAGGTTCGAAACAAGCAGGTTGGGATGGGCGGAGAGCGGCATCAGGATCGCAGCGTCCATCGCAGCATTCGCGCCGGAAACCTGGATAAGCATAACCGGTTGCGCAATTGTCGCCGGATTAAGCATAATGCACAGATCGCGCCGACCTGCTAAAGGTCCGGCCGCGCATCCCAACAAGGAAGGAATGAGTGAATGAAAATCATAGCGAAAACGATCATCGCCGCTGCGGCGGCATGCGCATTGTCTCAGTCCGCCGCAGGACAAGAGCGCTTGAAGATGGCGACCATCGCGCCCGGCTCGTCGGCCTATCTGGTCATGACCACGATGGCCAGCATCGTCAACAGAGCGCAGGACGAATTGGAAATTTCTGTCGATGCCACTGGTGCCGCGACCAAGCACATCGTGGAATTGGCTCAAGGCAAGCTTGACCTGGTCATGACATCGCCAACCGTGTTCTTTCTCATGAGCACAGGCGGCGCGATGTACACCAATCTGGAAGCGGCGCCTGAATTGTCCAAGAATGTCGGATTGATTTTCTGGTTCCCGTACGGCGCCTACCACGTGCTCGCCTATGACGGCAGCGGCATCGAGACGCTTGAGGATCTTCGCGGCAAAAAGGTGTATCTCGGCCCTCCGGGCGGCGGAGCTTGGAATGCAGCCCACACCTGGGTTGAAGCGACGACCGGCATGAAGGCCGGCGACGACTATGAAAATGTGAAAGCTTCATGGGCCGCCGCGCTGCAAGGATTCCAGGACAGGCAATTCGACGTGTACATAAACGGAGGAATTCCGCCCTTCCCTCAAGTCGAACAGCTCGCCTTGACAAGCAAGCTCAGGATCATCGGACTTACCAAGGAGCAGGTGGACAACGCCACGCCCGAAATGCTGGCGCCCACTAAAGCCTTGGGCAGAAGCCTCGACACGGTTCCAGACGGAATTTACGGAGACAATGTCGTCACGGACGGCGACGTCTACACGCTGGGGGCAGTCGTCGGCGTGGTCGCGCGCCTGGATCTCGCCGACGATGCGGTGTACGACATCACCAAAGCGTTCTGGGAAAATATCGACGCCGAACGGGCGACATCGCCTTATCTCGACCGCGTGACGCTTGGAGGCGCTCTGGTCGCCAAAAACCTACGTCTCCACCCCGGCGCGCGGCGGTATTACGAAGAGATTGGCCTGGAAATTCCTGCCGAAATAGAGTGAATTTTTCGGGAAGGAAGCTCTTGAATCCTTCCCGGACCCCACATGCTCGGCGGCACGGTTACCCCTTCCGGCTGAACGTCGGCTTATCCAGACAATCAAGAACGGCATCGGCCGCTCGCTTGTTAGGATGCCTGCATCCTCGCCCGAGGCGAATCATCGCCGTCCTGCATGCCGCCTGCTGCATCTTCTTTTCGTCGGCATTCATCAACAATCTGGCGACTGCGGGACCGATCAATTCCGGTCGGCAATCCCGGCCAAGAAATTCCGGGATCGCACGATCCTCGTTGACAAGATTCACTAAAGTGACGGTGTCGACTCGAAGGAGACGAACCAAGACCGCGCGGGTCAGCCAATTGACGTCGTACGCAACCACCATCGGCGTCTCTGCCGCCGCAAGCTCCAAAGTAACGGTGCCGGAGGCCGCAAGCGCGGCATCCGCTGTTTGGAACAGCGCCATTTTTCGCCGCAGCGACTCGCTGCCGTCAATCCCGCTGGCATCCAGCACCAGCGGTTGAAATTCCCAGCCGGAGGCAAGCGTCTGGACCAAACCGGCGGCTGCTTCGGCTGCCGCAACCACCACCTTCAGCTCGCTTTGGTCCCTCATCAGCGGCGCAAGCGCTCGCCCGAACAGCGGACATAGTCGAGAGACCTCGGACGCTCGCGACCCTGGAAGCACTGCAAGCACCGGGTCACCTTCGGCGATGCTCAAATGCCTGCGCAATGAAGCAACGTCCTGCTCTGTCGGCATTTCAAACGAAGCTGCGGGATGTCCGACGAAGGTGCACCCGATCCCGGCGGAATGAAGATGCTCGGGCTCGAACGGAAAGAGTGCAAGCACGTGGTCGACGGACGCCCCAAGCTTGGCCGCCCGGCCCGGCCTCCAAGCCCAAACGGTCGGCGAGACATAGTGCACGACGGGAAGGTCGGGACGGATTTTCTTCACTTTGCGCGCGACCCGAAAATTGAAATCCGGGCTATCCACTGTGATCAGGGCGTCCGGCTCGAATTCCAGCACTTCGGCGGCTGCCTGCTTCATTCTGGCGAGCAAGCGCGGAATCCGAGGCAGAACTTCGCCAATGCCCATGACCGAAATGTCGCCGATGGGGAAAATCGCTTCGAGGCCGAGCTCGCACATCAAGCGGCCGCCGACCCCTCGGAAACGAGCTCCCGGCTCCTTGCGCATCAGCTCGGAGATCAAGCCTGCAGCAAGCGAGTCGCCTGACGGCTCGCCTGCAAGAATGAAGAACTTGCGGGCTGTCAATCGCCCTCGCACCGCGACCACAGGAAAAGCCCGTGCTGGTCGGCATGCCGCACGGCAAGCTCCCGGTCCAGAAGCAACACGGATTCCGCTTTTACCGCGATGCCCGCCAATCCTGCCTTTGCGGCATTCAGGACGGTGCCGGGACCGACGACTGGCATGTCAACGCGCAATTCCTGACCGGGTTTCGGCGACTTGTAGAGAACGCCGCGACGCGCAACGCCGCCTGTACCGCGCAATATCGTGCCCGCGAATGCGATCATCGCATCGGTTCCGACCGTTTCGACAGCCAAGCAAATGCGGTTTGCGACAATTGCGGCTTGGCCGACATCTGCTTTGCCGAGGGCGGCAACGATCTCGGCTGCGCGGACCGCGTCCGAAACATCATCTTCGTTCGGCGTCGTTCGGGTCAAGACGCCGGGCCCCTCCAGCAAATAAGGCAACACCGAATGAACGCCGACCACCTCGAAGCCGATATCTTCGACGGCCGCAACAAGCGATTTTACAGCTGTATCGTCGCCGCGAGAAAAATCCAGCAGCCCAGCATTGGGGCCGACCGGCATTTCGTTCAGCCTGTTGATGGCCCCTGCAAAAAGGAGTTTGTCGATGCCGTCTTCGAACAAATCCGACAAGACTTGCGCAAAGTTCTCCAGATTGATTGACAATGCTTCCCGTGAACCCAGCCAATCGAATTTTTCTCCCGAGAACGTAAGTACCCTGACTCCTTTGCCCCTTGACTCAAGCGCTTCTGTTGCCAGCCGAGGAAGCACTCCGGAACCGGAAATCACCGCATAAGAGGCATCCACCGCAAGCGCCTACTTAATCTCTGTTCGTCGGCACGAGGAATGATCGGCTGGAATCCTCGAGAATGAATCTTACCAGCTCTTTCACAAGCGGGTGCAGTTCCGACTGCCGGCCGAGCAATTGCGCACGATCGCGAAATGCGCGTTCCGGGACGCGCAGCATGTCGTACGCTGATCGCAATGCCTCGATGTCGCTCTTGTCCACGCCGCGCCGCCTCAAGCCGATCAAGTTCACGCCCTCGACATCCGCCTCCGGGCCTTGAACGAGCGCGAATGGAATGACGTCTCGCCGAACGATCGTCACGGCGCCGATTATTGCGCCCTTCCCGACGCGGACATGCTGGTGGACTCCTGAAAGCCCGCCGACGATGACATTGTCTTCAATTACGCAGTGCCCGCCGAGCGCAGCCTGGTTGGCCATGATCACGCCGTTGCCGACTGTGCAATCATGGCCGACGTGCGATCCGGTCATGAAGAGGCAATCATCGCCAACGCGAGTAATTCCCCCGCCGAGTTCAGTGCCGGCATTCAGCGTTGCTCCCTCGCGAATACGATTGCGCCGGCCGACAATCAGTCGGGTTTTTTCGCCCTTGTACTTCAGGTCCTGAGGCACTTCTCCGACGCATGCGAATGGAAAAACGACCGTGCCGTCGCCGACTTCCGTACACCCTGTCACAACGGCATGCGATTTGATCGTCACGCCTCTGCCGATCACGACGTCCGAGCCGACAACGGAGAATGGTCCGATTTCAGAGTCCGCGCCGATTCGAGCGCCCTCGGCGACCACCGACGTCGGGTGCACTCGCGCAGTGCCTTCGACTGTCATCCTTCAGTTCCCGACACCTTGAGTTCCCACAGCGCGGTAATTTCGGCTTGAGCGACGGTTTCAGTTCCGACCATCGCGTTGCCCTCGAATTTCCAAACTCTTCCGCGGCCCCTGAGGACGTCCATGTGCAGCCGAAGAACGTCGCCCGGCGACACTTTCTTGCGAAATCGCGCCTTGTCGACAGCAAGCAAATAGATTCCGAGCTCTTTGTCGACCATGTCGAGAGTATAATTGACGAGCACGGCGGCGGTCTGCGCCATCGCCTCGACGACCAGGACCCCGGGCATAATCGGTTCATCGGGAAAATGCCCGGAAAACTGAGGCTCATTCACCGTGATGTTCTTTATCCCAATCGCGCTGATCGACTTTTTCAGGTTCACGACCTTGTCGATCATCAGAAACGGATATCGATGCGGAATCATGCGCTTGATCATCGAAAGGTCGGCGGCGGGCAGCGAAGTGTCTTCGATAGTCTCCATAAATCCGAACTTCATCTAAACCGTCCAAACGGCGAATTGCAGTACCAAGATGAAGATTGATCGACAAGCGCAGATAAGCGCTATTCGAGATACGCCTTGTCGATCCCGGCGAACTGCCACGCGGGGCGGGCATTTGCAATTGCGTTGCCGCTGGCCAGCGCGATGTCAATCGCGGCGCGCATTTCGAGCGTCAGATCTATGGAATCCCGATGCCATGCCACGGCGTTCGAATCCACCACGAGCTTCAGGCCGTACTGCCGCGCCACGTAAGGCAAAAGTTCCTGAACGACGCTGACGAAAAACTCTCTTTGCTGATCAACCCAAAGTTCGATCTTCTCCAATTTTTCGTCTTGGATCCTTCGCTGATCATCCACCTTGGCATTGAAATTCGCGGCGCGTTCATTGAATTCCTGTTCACCGAGCGTGGATTTGATGTTCGCCAATACGGACTCTTCATTATTGAATTGTTCGTCGTAGGCGCTGTTCTCGCGCACAAGCGCGAAACGCGCCGCGTTGCGCTGCTCGCGCACCCATGTCCCGAAAGCCGTCTGATTGAAGAGAAGATCAAAGTTTATGACGGCAAGCTGCGTAAGCGGGGCACTCAGAACTGGAGGAGACGAAGGCGCCTCTTGCGCCGAAACATGGACCGGCATCAACGCGGCCGTCGCCAGCAAAGCTCTGACAAATGCCTTCACGCGCTAGAATTCCGAAGCCACGGTTAGATCCAATGACTGAGTTTGATCATAGCCTCTCTTTCGGATCGGCCAAGCGTAATTCAAGCGAAGGGGGCCGAAAAACGAGTCGATGAACAACGACACGCCGACCGAGGAGCGCAAAAAGAACGAATCGTCAACACGGCTTGCTCCGTCGACATCGTCCAATCCCCATACGGCTCCGGTATCCAGAAACACGCCGCCCATTACGCCTGTTTCACTTGGAAACCCGATGGGCATTCGGCTTTCCAGATGCAGCGCCGCGAAATAGTTGCCGCCCAATGCGTCGTTGGTGTTTGCATCGACGTCCCTAGGTCCGACTCCGTTCGTCGAGAACCCCCTGAGAATTCCCGAATTCGAATAGAACCGATCCTTGATGCGAGTGCCGCCGCGAGTGGCGAGCACCGCTCCCGCTTCCGCAATTCCGGTCAAGGTTACCTCTTCGCCGAATGCGGTTGTTTGGGCGCCGGCGAGTGTCGTCGTCCGAATGGCGTTGTATCCGCTCCTTCCGACCAGAACATCCTGACCGACCCGGAAGATATACCCCCGGTTCGGGTTGAGCCCGGTCAACCTGCTGTCGAATTCGTAAGTGTAGCCCACCGAGATGTTGTCGCCGTTGCCTCTTGCGAAATCCCGCCGCAAAATCGGCGATTCGCTTCTGAATTCGAACATTCTATAAGTATTCGCGCTCGTTCTGAGCTGCAAGCGTCCGTTTTCGCTTACGGGGAATCGGATCGACGGAGTGAACTTGAATTCTTGCGATTTGAATCGCTGCTGGAAACGCGTCTGCGTCCTGTATGACGATGCGAAAGACAATTCGACGTCGCGATCCAAGAATTCCGGCTCGACAAAACTGATTGAGTATTCGCGGTTGTTCGAGCCTGTGTTTAAAGAAAAAGAAAGGGTTTGCCCTCGGCCCAAAAAATTGCGTTCGGTCAGGCTAAAAGTTCCCGCGAGCCCTTCGTCGCCCGCGTAGCTCGCGCCGAAGCTGAGATATCCGGTCGGCGTCTCCTCGACCCGGACATCCACGATCGCCTGCGCAGGAGAAGAGCCTTCGCGCGACGTCACGTCGGTCGTCGAGAAGAAGCCTAGTGCCCTGATTCTTTCCGCCGCTTGAGCGATTTCCCTTGTATTGAACGGATCCCCTTCGACGATGTCGAACTGTCGCCTGATAACACGGTCCAGAGTCGTCGTGTTTCCTTCAATATCAATCCGTTCGACGAAAACGCGAGGTCCGCGTTCCAAATTGAACGTTATGTCCAACGTGCTCTCGCTGTCGTTGCGAGAAACTTCTGTTCTCGCGCGAACGAACTGCAGCCCGTTGTCCGTGGCAAGCGCTTCCATCCGCTGGATGGCGTCATTCACATAGGTCGGCGAGTACACATCGCCCGACTTGATGCGACTCTCCGCGCCATAAACTTCTGGGTCGATTTCCGGAATGGAGCTGGTGAAGGTTATTTCCCCGAAACGGAATTGCGTCCCTTCGTGGATGTTGAAGGTAACCAGAAAGGCGTCGCGCTCCCTCGTCATTTCGGCATCGGCCGAATTAACCTTGAAATCGATGTATCCGCGCGAAAGATAGAAGTCACTCAGAAGCGACTTGTCCAATTCAAGCCTTTCGGAGATGAAGGTACCCCTCTGGATGAAAGCGCGCAAGAGCTTGGCTTGCTTCGACGCGAGAACGCCTTGAAGCCTGCGGTCAGAGAAGTTCCGGTTGCCGACAAAACCAATGCGTTCGGTTTCGATGACACGCCCTTCAAACACTTCAAAAACGAGATCCACCCGATTGAAATCCCGACGTATGATCTTGGGCACGACCGTCGCGGCGAAACGCCCGGATGTCCGATAAGCTTCTGCAATTCGAGCGGCATCGAGATCAGCGTCCGAGGCGACGAAGACTTGCCGAGGCTTCGACTGAACGAGTTCCATCAATCGTTCATCATTGAGCGCCCGGTTACCCTCTATCGCAATTTGATTGATGATCGGCAATTCGACGACGGAGATGACAATCGCTCCCGCCCTGTGACCGACCGAAAATTCATCGAACAGCCCGGAATCGGATATGCGCCTGTAGACTTGGTTCATCTCGTCCGAAGTCAGGACCCCGGACGACGGAATGCCTGCGAACCGGATGATGCTAGCCGTATCGATTCTTTGGTTGCCTTCGATTTCGATCCGCGAATACGAGTAGGATTGAGCCAAAGCGGCTGCAGCCCAAAAAACGGACAGCGCAATCAAGCACGTCCCCGCCAAGAAGATCCGCCATTTCCGCGTCTCAACGGCCGAATTCATAAACATCATTGAATTGTCCAAGTCCTGCCATCCGATCTGCAATGATTATTCGCAACGAAATATGTTGTCAAAGCGGCGAAAGCACGCCGCAGTTCAACTGTTGATCCGTCCCCGAAATCCGCAAGTCGATTTGCGAAGGCGCGCGGCAGAACCGCGTCACGGACAGGTCAAGTCATTCACCAGAGTGAAGCCGACCAACGCCAGCATCAAAATCAGGCCGATTCCGAATGCCCAGCGAAGGATTTGGCTGCGGATGGGCCTGCCCGAAATCGCCTCGCAAGCCATAAAGGCCAGATGGCCGCCGTCGAGGACCGGAATCGGAAGCAGCTGAAACACCCCGATCGCCACTGAAAGCACGCCGATGAAGTAAATGAAATCGGACAGTCCTTGCGAAGCCACGTCCCCCGACACCTCCGCGATCCCGACCGGTCCGAGCAAGTTGCAAGTGCTTATCCTTGAAGCGACGATCTCGTAGAGCGCGATGAAAGACCCGGAAATTATCCGCCAAGCTTGAAGTGCGCCGTATCCCAAGGCACTTATCGGTCCGGGGGTGTAGGTCTCCGGAGCAAAGAACAGGCCGCCGGAAATCCCGATCATCACTTTTTGCTCCATTTCGCCCGGAAGCCCGAAATCAGTCATGCGGCCGGCGAGGTAGGTTTCGAACACCTCGCCCTGCCGCCAGATTTCAAAACGCATTTCCCGGCCATTCGAATGACCGACGCTCAAAACGACATCGGCAAAGGAGCGGACGGGCTTGCGGTCGATCGACATGATCACGTCGCCCGCCTCCAAGCCCGCGTCGAACGCTGCCGATCCGGGATGCACCGCTTCAATCAAAGGAGGCTGCAACGGCGGGCCGGGTAGAACCAGATTTTCATCCCCTCTCTGGACGCGATAGACCGTCGGGTCGACAGGATCCATTTCGCCGGCGGCAAAAAAAAGCGACGCGAGATCATCGATTTCGACGCCGTTCACCGACAGGATCCGGTCGCCCTCTTCCAATTCGTAGCTCGCGCCCGGCAATTCCTTGAGTTCGCCGATGACCGCGCGCTCGGTGACGATGCCGGACGCCATCATCATCCCGGCGAAAACCAAAATCCCGAATACGACGCTTGCGATCGGGCCGCCGGCTGCAATGATTGCGCGGTGCCTCAGCGGAGCCAGGCTGTCGCCTTGGCCGTCGTTGATTTCCGCCGAACCTTTCTCGGTTACGGACCGGTGGTAGAGCACGCCGTCAGGCATGCGCACGAATCCGCCGAGGGGAATCCATCGGAATGTCCATTCCGTATTCGTGCGGTCGCGGAATGAGACAAGCTTGGGCCCGAACCCTATCGCGAATTCTTCAACGGTGACGCCGCATCCCCGAGCTGCAAGATAATGTCCCAGCTCGTGCGCGAAAGCGACCACGGATATGACGACCAGAAAATAAATCAGCGCCGGAACTCCAAAACCCGAAATTCCTGGCAAAAGTTCAACCATTGTAGTCCTCTTCTGGAGAAACCGGACCGCGGAGTCCCGTGCAAGCGCACCCAACCATCGCCTTGGCATCCGGTGGCCGTAGATGCTGCGACGAACGGCAGCCTAGCATCTGACCATGCAAACGCTTGAACATTGAGCCGTCGGGTCGTCTCCGTCTGCGGACGCCTTAAGCGGATTCCGCCTTGAAATATTGCCAGCAGGCCAATGATGCAAGCGCGGGTTTGCCGAAAGTGCGCGTTTCATGATTCTTGGTCGGGCACTATTGCGATCCTCGAAACGCGGAAGGAGCGTGTCCGAGCAATCGCGATATCGCCGAAATATGCAAATCAATCGCATTTCGACACTGAATATTGATATGCTCCCCATACTCCTCAAGATATTGCGCTTTAAATTGCCGTTGAATGCAAAAGCGGCTGTTTCTCGGAAACGTACCCGGGACGGAGCGGCCTGCTGCCGGCTCAACCCCGTCCGGGTCGCTCACAACCGAGCCCGGTACAGCCGATTGCATTCAAATGGATTGCGTCGTTTGTCGCAAAGTCAGAATCGCAACGATGTCTGAATTCAGGCACCGGCGTCACGAAGTCAAATCCGTTTGTTCTTGGATGGATGATCAGGGCGTGCTGATCCGCGAATTCGCTTCAGCTCGCCGCCCGATCAATGACGTAGTTCATGAGGCTGGGAATTCCGGGCTCGCAGCGGTCTTCATTCCCGAACCGGCTCCAAATGAAACCGACGTTCCGAAGATTGGCCTCAACCCGTAAGGCCGGCTCAATCCCGCCGCTTGCCTTCGCCCTTTTTTCCAGTTTTTTGTCAATGCTCCGGCCGATGGTCGATTTGATCGCGGCGGTGGAAATCGATATCGTCTTCTGCGCTGCGAAGAGTCGCGCAACGGCTTCGGCCGAGGACAATATGCCGATGGTCCGAAGTTCATGATGGCGGTCGGCAAAGTATGCGTTGCTCGCAATGCGGAATGCTTTCAATGCCTGCTCCAGAATCGCGCCGCCGATTCTGCCGCCGCCGAGCTTGTCCGGTTCGGCCTTGGCGGACCGATGCAATTCTCTGCCGACAAGCTGAAGAAAATAGGGATAGCGCTGCGCCGCATCGGCCGCCTGATCCAGCGCATCCGCCTCGATGCGGTAGCCCATCCGCTCCAAGGGCGCCCGGAGCGCCTCCTGCGAAGCCGCCATGTCGAGGCGTCCGATGCCGATCTTGTCCAAGCGGTTCCAGAACGTAGCCTCGATCCCGTTCAGGCGCGATGAAGTGTCGGGAGTGCCGGCGAGGATCAGCAGCAACGGCCGCCCTTCGCCGGCAAGCGCCTGCGCATCTTTGAAGAAAGCTCGAGCGACTTCCGGGTTGTGGTCCAGCGTGTGCGCCTCGTCGACCAGCAACGCCAAGCCGCCATTTGAACATCTTTTCTCCAGGACGAGTCTGAGCAATTTTGTCGGGGACGCTTGTTGCGACAGGCTGAGTCCCGATCCGAGAATATTTACGCTTCCCGAATATCCTTCGCTCAAGAGGGTCGCGAGCATCCCGTGATCAGCGAGCGCATCTACCAAGTCAGAGTGTGACCTGAAGCAACCGGGATTCAGTACTGCGCATTTTATTTTGCCTCCGTAGTGATCGGCATGTGTCTCCGCCCATCGGAGCAGCACCGTCTTGCCGTTGCCGCGCGGGCCGATCAGAGCGATGTTCGCCGCGGGATTGTACCCCAGTACTTCTCAGAGCACTTGATGGACCGCCGACGTCATTCCTGCGCCGGGCGCGAACTTCGGGTTTGGGCCTGCGGTCATGCTTGGTTCCGGCATAGTCGCAGTCTTGAGGCTAGCGATTCAAATATGGCGGATCGCTCGACCGACCGGTAGCGTAGCCGACGCCAATTTCAGCATCGGCGGCGGGAAGCGGTCAGTTCCCCGCCCGATTTGAGTCCTTTCTGTACTGAACCATCAATCATTTCGACAATAAAAGCAAAGTTTGCCGAAAGCCGTTGATCAAGATTCAGTTTCTGAAGATGCGCGATTTGATCAAGGATCGAAAATAGCTCAGGAGCGGACAGCGTTCTGAACTTCGCAGGACTCATTTCGATTGCTTGCGTGTCGGACGGATTCGTCCGGAAGTTGGTCAAAGCAAGCCAAGCGACTGAAGCGCCAGAGCCGCCACGCTCGCCCCGGCCAAACCGTCGAATCTATCCAGAACGCCGCCATGGCCCGGAATCAAAGACGACGAATCCTTCACATCCGCCCGCCTTTTCAACCAGCTTTCTGCAAAATCGCCGAACTGCGATGCCATGGAGGCGGCGACGGCGGCCCAAACGCTGGCCGTCTCGAAAAAAACGGCGAAGGCCAGTCCGACTGACGCCGCGGACGCCCACCCTGCTATCGCTCCCGACCATGTTTTTTTCGGACTCACGGACGGCGCAATCTTAGGGCCGCCGAATGCCTTGCCGCCGAAGTATCCGGCGATGTCGGTCGCAACCACCACAAGAATCAGCCAAAGAGCAAGGCGCATATCCCCTGAAAAACGAGTCTGCATAAGGAAGAACGTTCCCAGCAGAATGGCGAAGGCAAAGACAACGAATATGGATTTGTTGGCACGCGCGCCAACGCTCAACCCTAGCGCCGCGATCAATGCCAGCATAGCGAGATGAGCGTTCGCCGCGCCCAACGCGTACGAATTCGCTGCAAGACACGACGCCGAGTTCAATACCGAAAGCGCGCAGGGACCGTAATCAGCGATCAGGCATACAAGGAATGCTCCGAATCCAATCGAAATCCGGCGTTTTCCAGACAGCGAGGAATCGCAAAGGCCGGCAAGTTCATAGAGAAGCAGCCCTCCTGCGAACGCGCACAACAGAGTGAAGAACGGAGGACCGAGCGCGAATGCGATTGCTGCGACGCCTGCGATCGAGAGGCCGGACACCACCCGAAGCTGAAGATTTGCGCCGGTCAAGTGTCCGCCGCTATCCGGCGGCCGCGCCGAATCGCCTTTCTCTGGACGAATAGCGAGCGAGCACCGACTCGAACTGCTCGGAAGTGAAATCCGGCCAGAGAGTGTCGACGAACTCCAGTTCGGCATACGCGCATTGCCAGAGAAGGAAATTCGAAAGCCGCTCCTCGCCGGAGGTTCTGATGACCAGATCTGGATCCGGGATGGCGCTGGTGTAGACCAGATCTGAAAAGCTTTTTTCTGTTATGCTTTCAGGGCAAATCTCGCCTGCGGCGGCCATCGCCGCGACCTTCCTGGCGGCCTGGATGATTTCGCTTCGGCCGCCGTAGTTCATCGCGACTGTCAAATGGAAGTCGTTGTTGTTTCGGGACTTCTCCTCAAGGTTGCGCATGAGTTCAAGAAGCGTGTCATCCATGCCCCTCTGCTCGCCGATGAAATGCACGCGCACGCCGTTCTGAAGCAGTTCGGCTGATTCGGAGATGATGTACCGCCGGAAAAGCCTCATCAAACCATCGACTTCTTCGGCATGGCGCTTCCAGTTTTCCGTCGAAAAGGCGAAGACCGTGAGATAGCTGACGCCGAGCCTCGGACACGCCTTGACTATTTCCTTCAGCCGCTCGGCGCCTGCCTGGTGCCCGTTCACCCGCGGCAGCCCCCGCCGCCGCGCCCATCGACCATTTCCGTCCATGATGATCGCGACGTGCGCCGGCGATCCGCCAAATGCCCTGCCCGGTGCCAAATCCGCGACTTCCGTTGTACCTTGGCTTCAAACGACCATAATTTCGGAGCGCTTGGTCTCGAGCGCTTTGTCCACGGTCGCAACGGCGTCGTCCGTGAGCACCTGAATCTCGTCCGACCATAGTTTATGCTCGTCGTCGCTGAGCCCGTCGTTCTTCGCTTTCCTCAATTGATCCATTCCGTCCCGACGCACGTTTCGAATCGCGACCCTGGCATGTTCGGCCAGCTGCGCGGCGCGGCGCGCGAGAGCCTTGCGCCGTTCTTCGTTGAGTTCGGGGATAGGCAAGCGAATCACAGCTCCCTCGACGACAGGATTTATGCCCAATCCGGAATCATTGATCGCCCTAGTGACCGCATCAATCAGGGTCTTGTCCCAAACATTGATTGTAATCATTCTGGGTTCGGGCACATTGACCGTGCCGCACTGGTTGATCGGCATGTTTGTCCCGTACGCTTCAACCGTGATCGGCTCGACCATCGATGAAGATGCTCTGCCTGTACGGAGCGCGGCGAACTCTTGTCTGAGCGCTGCCAGCGCACCCTTCATCCGACGATCAATGTCATCCAAATCAAGTTCAAAATCTTCCGCCGACATCTCATGCCACCTTCAAGGCCGTACCGCTGTTCATCTCAAGACTGTAGTCGCCTTATCCGAAAATAATATCCTTTTCATCGGATAATGGTATAGGTGCCTTTGCCCTCGACGACTCCCGTCAATTCCCCGAATTTTTCAATCGAGAAAACGGCGATCGGCAGCATGTTGTCGCGCGCCAATGCGATCGCCGACGCATCCATGACATGCAGATCATTCTTGAGCACCTCAGTGTAGCTGACGATATCATAGCGCCGAGCATCGCCGTCGGTTTTGGGGTCGCCGCTGTAAACCCCGTCCACATTCGTCCCCTTGAAAAGGAATTCGCACGAGAGCTCTCCCGCTCTGAGAACTGCGGCGGTATCGGTCGTGAAAAACGGGGATCCTGTTCCTCCGGCAAGAATGCAGATTCTTTTCTTCTCCAAATGTCGCAGAGCGCGTCTTCTGATATACGGCTCGCAAACTTGATCCATCCGGATTGACGACATAACGCGCGTATCGATCATCCTCGCCTCAAGCGCCGATTGCATCGCGAGAGCGTTGAGCAATGTCGCGATCATGCCCATGCTGTCGGATGTGGGACGTTCAATCCCGAGCTGCTCGCCTTGATTTCCCCGGAAAATATTGCCGCCGCCAATGACCATGCATACATCGACACCTAGATCGTGCACATGCTTGACTTCATCCGCGATGCGGCTGACCGTCTGCGGATCCAACCCGAACCGCTTGCTGCCCATCAGCGCTTCCCCGGAAATCTTCAGCATGATTCGCTTGTATTTCGGCGAAGGCCGGGTTTTGGGATTGCGCATGAATGCTCCTCCGTTGCTTGCCGACCGAAACGCTGCTGCGGTAAATGTCCGAATTCCGATTTGGACGCAACATGAATTCTCCGCATCCGGCCGATTTTTCAGCGCATTGCCAGTCCAAGGCTCTTGTTGATATGCGTCATTCCGAACTCGCAGGCCGTCGCGCTGTCCTGATCGCCGGCCCCACTGCCGTGGGAAAATCCGCGCTCGCATGTGAAATCGCCGATGCACTCGGAGGAATCGTCGTCAATTCGGATTCAATGCAAGTTTACTCGTGCTGGCGGGTACTTACAGCGCGTCCTTCACAAAACGAAATACGCGGAATTCCGCATGAGCTTTACGGCCACATCGATTTTGACGCCCCGTATTCGGTGGGCGCCTGGCTTGAAGAGGTGCAAAAAGTCCTGCTCAAGCATGTTGATCGGCCGCTGATCGTCGCAGGCGGCACCGGGCTGTATTTTTCCGCACTTACTTCCGGTCTGTCTCCGATTCCCCCCGTACCCGCTGAATCCAGAACAAAGAGCGGCGAAATATTGAGGGAAGACGGCATTGAAGTACTGCTGGCCGATCTCAAGAATAATGATCCCGACTCGTTCGGCAGCATCGATAAAGCAAATCCTGCCCGAGTCAGGCGGGCTTGGGAAGTGCTGCATGCGACAGGACGCGGAATCCATTCGTGGCAGTCCGTAAAGGGCGACCCCCTTTTGCCTTTGGGAGAAACCCATCCGATCGTGCTCCATTCGGAGCGCGAGCGACTTGCCGGCAGAATTGAGGACCGCGTTCGGCTAATGGTGCGCGGTGGCGCATTGCGTGAATGCGAAGCCATGCTCGGCAATTGGGATCCGACCTTGGCCTCGTCGAAGGCGATCGGAGCGAAAGAATTCATTTCATTTCTGAAGGGCGAGCGCATCCTGGAGGACGCCATCGCTCAAACCGTGATGTCAACCCGCCGATACGCAAAACGGCAGATGACTTGGTTCAAAGGCAGGATGAAGAATTGGAACTGGGTTGACGCCGAATAATCGCGATTGAATCTCGGAATTCATGCAAGTGGAGCCGCGAGGAGCCTCTCCATTCCGTACCGCGCGCAATTCAATGTTCGAAAATATATTTGTTCGTTCTGGTCATTCGACATCCTATTTGGCGGGCGGCGATGAGCCGTTCCGGGCTTGCCGTCCATCTGAACGCAGAACCTTCCGAACGGTCGCCCGCGACACGGTCATGTCACGGCTGATCCACCTGATCGAACGGCCCTCGCGGAAATGGGCCCGCCGTACCTTCCCGATCTTGTCCACGCCAAGCATCCCCCGCCTCGCTCTTCCGAAACCCCGTCTGCATCGTCCCGTCTTTCATTTGTCCCGCGCCCGTTCCGCGTTGTTCTTGCGAGACTTGTATGGAAATCTAGTGGGACGGGCACGCCACTAGAAAACCATTCCGTCCGTCCGGTGGCTCTCGCGACAAGCTGCGGCATCCGCTTCGGAGTTCACATCGTTTCCTCGAAAAATCGTTCGGCTTGCGTTGTCGCCGATCCAAAACGAAGGATCAGGTCAATCACCACGGACAAAAATTGCCGCAAATGTCAGACGACACCTACCGATAGGTGTTTCGCCAAGCCAGACTGAAGCAATGAAGGCTTATCCGGGTAACGGTGTCTATTCGCGATCGTTGGATGGGTATCCAATGCCGTAAAATTCGTCGATTTCGACAAACGGCACGAAACGAGCGGCACCGCAGCGACAACGCGGATGTCGTCAACAGTCAACGTTATGTCAATTGAAGTCAAAATATGGCTGAATCCTTATGTAATCCTGCAACCCATGTAGCATAGGGCTGCTATTTTCGCGCCAGTGGCACCGGTCGGTGCTGCCAACGTGCCCGAGCGCGCTCCGACGCATAACCGCGTGAGGAATACCGTCCGGAAGCTTGACGGAAACGAGTTCGGGGTGTCCGGAAGCGGTGTTGCATCGTACGAATTCGGTGGATTGGCGGCGCGAGGTCCCTTATCAAGGGATAACAATATAATTCTGGAGGAGAAAAGCATGAATGAATCAAATGATTCCCGTTCGAAGGAGCGGGGCACAAGCGACGGACTTTCCAGGCGGGGAGTGCTGCGCGGATCGGCCGCCGTTGCCAGCGCGGCCGTGGCGACGCCCTACTTGGGCGCGACCCGCGTTTTCGCTTCATCCCACACTGAAATCATCCATTGGAGTTGGCTGGCGGCGTCGGACGGCGAAGTCTGGGCGCAGATGATCGATAACTTCAACGACGCCCATTCCGACAAGGGCGTGCAAATCAGGATGGAGCTCGTTCCCGAAGAGCAGTACGTCACCAAAGTCCTCGCTGCCACCGCCACCGGCCGAGCGCCGGATTTCGGCTGGGGCACCGCTGGCAAGGGCGCCGCTCTGGCACGCGATGGCGTGACCGTTCCGCTGGACGATCTCATCGGCGAATCCGATCTTGACATCGGAGATTTCACCGAACTTTCGGTGAACGCCGCCAGGTATCCGAAGTACGACAATGCGATCTTCCTGATTCCGATGGATTTGATGAGCCTGCAGCCGGAAATCAATTTGGACCACGTTGCCGAGGCCGGCTTGGACGCCAACGCACCCCCTGCGACCGGCGATGAGCTGATCGAATGGGGCAAAGCCATGACGATGCGGGACGGAGATTCCGTTACTCGGTCTGGAATCTTGATGACCGGATCCGGAGTTCAGCCGACGGTGACTTGGGGAATTGTCGCCGAGCAGATGGGCTTCCGCCGGGCGAGCGCCGATCTCAAGACCGCTGCGGTTAACCCGGAAGCAGGAATTGCCGCCATGGAGTGGGTTTTGGATTTGTTCGACACCCACAAGGTATCCACACGCGACGTGACGGATCGTTACAAGGCGTTCGGAACCGGGAACGGCTCCATTTTCTGGACGGGGCCTTGGACCCTCAACGGATATGTCGGTCAAGGTCTCAATTTCATGACCTCGAAGTTTCCCAAGATCGGGAACGAACTGCGCACCTACTTCGAGATGGGCGGTCTGGAACTTTACAAGCAACAGGACGAGGGGCGCTACAAGGCGACTCTGGACGCGGTGAAGTGGCTTTCGGACAACAGCTTCCTGTGGACGACTGTCGGTCGCGGCGCGTCGCCGCGGCAATCAATCCTTGACCGGCCGGACTACAAGACGGCGGGTCATCCTTGGAGTGTGCGCGGCGCGTTCGTCGAAGGGATGGAGTTCGCCACGATCCCCGAAATCCCGGTTGTTTCCGGACCGGAATTCACGATCTACTCCGGCGGGAATTTCCTTGCCAGAACGCTGGAAGGCGTATGGGCCGGGACGAAGACTCCCGATGAAGCCATGGCTGAACTTCAGTCCCGCTGGCAGGAAGGTCTCGACGAGGGTTGAATTCGCAACCCGGCGCGGCCCTGAAAGAGTTCCGGCCGCGCCGGAACCCGACAAGAGCGGATTGATCCGTGAACCCGTCTGCGACGATCACGACGGCTTCGGGGGCCGCGCGGCGGTCCGGAGAGCGGCCGCCGCTTGATTGGGTAGGATATCTCTTCGTCGCGTGCTTCGGAATTCCGTTCCTGGTATTCAATGTGGCGCCGGTGTTCTTCGGCGCTTATGTCGCATTCACCGAATGGAGCATAATCGGCACTCCGGAGTGGATTGGGACTCAAAATTATCAGGACGCCATCGCTGACGAATGGGTTTGGGTGGCATTCAGAAACGTCCTTTTCTACGCCCTTATCATCGTTCCCGGCGTTACGGTCCTCGGACTCTTCTTTGCTCTTTTCGTCAACAAATCGTATCCTTTGTCCGGAATTGCGCGAACGCTTTTCTTCGCGCCCAACGTAGTTTCCGCAACGGTGATCGGCCTCGTTTGGGTCTACCTTCTGGACACGCAATACGGCTTGATCAACGCTGTGATCGGAGCGCTCGGCGCACCATCGATTCCTTGGCTGACCTCGACCGACTACGCGCTGATCGGCGTTTCGATGGCTTCAATATGGTGGGATCTGGGCCTCGCTTTCGTCCTGATTCTGGCGGCGCTTCAAGATATTCCAAGAGACCTTGTGGAGGCTTCGACGGTCGACGGCGCCGGTCCTCTTAATCGGCTGCGATTCATCATCCTCCCGCACTTGCGGCCGGTCCTTTCCATGGTGATTACGCTGCAGTTGATATCGACGCTGAGAATTTTCAGCCAAGTTTACGTAATGACCAACGGAGGTCCGGCGGGTTCGTCGTCCTCGCCAATCCACTATATTTACACCGTGGCGATCGTAAGAAATCTTTACGGCTACGCCTCGGCGCTGGCGATCATGCTGTTTATCGTGATCCTCGCGGCGACGATTGTCCAGCGTTTTTCGATCAGAGAAACAGCCTGATGCGCGACTGGCTTGAAAAGCGTCGAATGACCTACGGCGATGCGGCCATCTGGATCATCGGCATGGCCGTCGCATTGGCCTGGGCCTCGCCGTTTCTGTGGATGGTGACGACCTCCTTCAAATTTCCCGAGGACGTTCTGACCGAGACCATCGAATGGATTCCGCGCCGAGTTACCTTGGACAACTATATTCGGATTTTCGAATATCCCATCGCCCGCTGGACCTTCAACAGTCTGGTCCAAGCTGTGACGTCCACGGCGATCTGCGTATTTTTCGGCGCGATGGCGGGTTTCGCGCTCGCTCAATTCAGGTTCCCCGGACGCGCCGCCATATTTTTGATCTTCTTGGCTTCGCTTATGATGCCGGTCGAAGTCTCAGTCATTCCGATGCTTCTGGCGTTCATCAAGGTCGGATGGGCAAGCACCTATCAGGCCCTGATCCTTCCGACCATCGCAAACGTCTTTTCAGTATACATCTTCCGGCAGTTCTTCCTGACGTTCCCCAAGGAACTGATCGAAGCCGCAAGATTGGACGGTGCAGGCCCGTTCCGCCTTTTCGCCCTGATAGCGCTTCCTTTGGCCCGAGCGCCAATGATCGCTGCGGCGGTCATCATATTCACGCTGAACTGGAACAATTTTCTTTGGCCCCTGCTGGTTATTTTCGACGAAAACATGAAGACCCTGCCCGTCGGGATCGCCGCGTTCGCGCCTGTCGTCGGCACGCACACACAGCTTGAGGGCTACTCGGTCTCGATGGCGGGCATCACCGTCCTTTCCGTCCCGAGCCTGCTGCTGTTCTTCTTCCTGCAGAAATACTTCATTCAAGGGATTTCCCAAGGAGGGCTTAGCCAGTGAAGACGGCCGGTCGCGCGATGTCTCCGACGAAGGTTCTATCGGCTCTGGAACATTTTGCAGCCAGTGCGAAGGACGGGTCGGGCAGCGGCCCGGCGCGGATTGCCTCGATTTGCGTTGACGGCAAATTCCTGCCTGCAAGATCCGGCCGCGAATTCGACTCGATCGACCCTTCGACAGGGCAAGCCGTCGCCCGGTTGTCGCGCGGCGATGCGGAAGATGTCGAGCACGCGGTTCTTTCGGCGCGTTCGGCGCTGAACGGTCCTTGGGAAGCGGCTACGCCCCACAAACGGGGCGAATTGCTCCATGCGCTCGCTTCAGCACTGGAGGCCAATGCGGAGACAGTCGCGATTCTCGAGACTGTCGATGTGGGAAAGCCCCTAAGCAGTTCCAGAGGCGACGTTGCCGGAGCCATTGCGACACTGAGATACAATGCGGGCGCGGCGGACAAGTTGGAGGGAACCACCGTACCCCTTGGCCAGGGATTCGTCGATTTCACCGAGTTGGAGCCGCTTGGAGTAACGGCTCACATCACCCCTTGGAATTTCCCGCTCGGGATGGCCGCGAGGTCAGTCGCGCCTGCGCTGGCCGCCGGATGCACCGTTGTTCTCAAGCCCGCGGAACAAACGCCGCTCACAACGTTGGCGCTGGCCGCTCTCATTGCGGAAAACGGATTTCCGCCGGGCGTCGTGAATGTCGTTACAGGATACGGCGAAGAAGCCGGCGCGGCGCTGGCCGGACACCCGGCTATAGACGGCCTGACTTTCACAGGCTCAGTCGAGACAGGACGCTTGGTCGGCGCTGCCGCCGGCCGAGCGCTGAAGCCGGTCGTCCTCGAGCTCGGCGGCAAGAACCCGATGATCGTGTTCGATGACGCCGATCTGGACCGCGCCGTCGGCGCGGCTGTCGAGGGCGCGTTCGACAATTGCGGACAGGTGTGCTCGTCGGTATCTCGATTGCTGTTGAGCGAAGGTATAAAGGATGAATTTCTTGAACGCTTCGTGGCAAAGGCTGGCGGACTTCAAACAGCGCCGGGGCTGCAGGACGCGGATATCGGCCCGCTTGTGTCGCGCGAGCAGTACGAGAAAGTCTTCGAGCACATTGACGCCGCGGTGTCGGACGGCGCGACGCTGCTTGTCGGCGGCGGGCGTCCCGCAGGGCTTACGGAAGGCTTTTTTGTCGAGCCGACGGTTTTCGACAATGTGCCGCGCGGCAGCAAAATTGCGCGCGAAGAAACGTTCGGCCCCGTGGTTTCAACGTTCGGTTTTGATGAGGAAGAGCACGCGGTTAAAACGGCGAACGGTCTCCCCTACGGGCTGGCGGCCGGGATATTCACATCGAACATCGATCGCGCAATGCGTCTGGCCAAGCGGATCGAAGCAGGAACGGTCTGGATTAACGGCTGGTTCATCGGCGGCGTTCAAGCTCCAACCGGAGGCGTCAAGGACAGCGGCTTCGGACGAGAGCGCGGCATGGCGGGCATAGGCAATTACGTCAGGATCAAAAATATCGGACTGCAGGTCTTCCAGCCTCCAGAATCCGGCAATGCCTGAATTCATGCAGCGTAAATATTCCATTTCCATTCAAGATCAGCGAAGGACACGATCATGGCTCGAATTTCAGGAGTTGAGCACCACCCAATCTTCCGGCATCCCGAACATTGCGTAAACCAAATCGCCGCAAGAACGTTGTCGACGGGAGAAATTGTCGCAGTTTTCAACGAAGAACGCTTTCCGTTTCATCACGACAGCGGTCAAACTTTGATTACGCGTTCGTCGGACGGCGGTGTTTCATGGACGGAACCCGAAGTCGTCCTGCCTTGGACCGACACCACAGGAAACTGGGACTGCGGCATTTGCGAACTGCATGACGGTTCGCTAATCGTCAATTTGACGATTACCGCTTTCTTTCAGCGGGGCGTCAAGCCGGAACAGCCGTCATGGCGGTCGGATCCTTGGACAAAGCAATGGGGCGATTGGACTTGGGCATTCAAGACGCAGGGTTGGATCGGCACCTTCGTCTTGAAGTCGCATGACAAGGGCGCGACTTGGAGCGACCCGGTTCCTTGCAATGTTCGACCGCTCAAGCACGCGGGATGCAGAGTCGGCTGCTGGCAGCTTCCGTCCGGTTCCCTTTTGATGGGGCTTTACGGCCGCATCCGCGGTTACGGCGAAGAAGGCGAAGGCGAGACCACGCGTTCGGCTTTGATTCGTTCCGACGACGGCGGGTCGAACTGGGAGTACTTCTCGACGTTGGCTTACGACCCCGCATCGATCATTGATTACGAGGAACCGGCGATCATGAGGCTCAAGGACGGTCGGCTTGTTTGCTTCATGCGCACCCATGTCAATCCGAGCGGCGACGCGAAAAACATGGTGATGACCGTGTCCTCCGACGACGGTTTCTCTTGGACGCCGCCGGAATGGACCAACATTTGGGGCTACCCGGCGGACTTGGTGGCATTGGCGGACGGCCGCTACCTGATGGTATACGGCTATCGTCGCGAGCCGTACGGAGTCCGAGGAATTGTTTCGGACGACGGACTAAGTTGGAACGCTGAAAATGAATTCGTAATTCGCGAAGGCGGAGTTCCGCGAAAGACGAATAGAATCGGCGCCGCGCGGAATCTCGACGATGAATCCGCGAGCGGGAGTTCACTGGCGATCAATCCGAAGAATCCGGGAGTTTTCCAGCACATCGGCTATCCGACCGTCGTTCAAGCCCAAGACGGCACCATCGCCTGCTGCTATCATGAATGGAGCGACGGGGACGGCACTTTGCAGGAAGTGAAATGCACGCGGTTCAAAGTTGAATAGGCTGTCGAAACCAGTCCGCGCGGCTGCGCAGTCCTGCCGCGGCGAGTCGCCGAGTTCGGAGATGCTGAACGGGCTCGAATGCCGTCTGCGCAGACGCGTTTTTTTCGGATTGAATTCATCAAGGAAGACTAAACGGAAGTTCCTTGGGGTTATTTTGAACAACTCTTTGAATGTCCGGCCTAATTTGCGGATTCCGGCTGTGCGTCCACTGGACACGCCGCTTTGGGAGGGGCTACCGCATGGGGACCTTCGCGTTCAGCAGCCTTAGCGCCTGATCCTGGATCGGCGTCGGCGAGGCGGGGACGTCGAATCCCGGCTTTCCCGGCTCCGAGGGCTCGATCCTGTTCATCGTGAGCGTTCCGAGTTGCTCGAGCAGTCCCCGGAAGTCGTGGACGTCCTGTCCGGAGCTCGTGCGCTTGGTGGTTGCTTTCCGCTTGGCCTGCGGCGAGCGCTCGGCTTTGGCGACGGGCGAGTCGCGGACCGGGCCGCGCTCGTCGTCGAACAGCATCGGGGCGAGCGCTTCGCGCATGTGCTTTTCGACATAGTACGCGAGCATGCAGATCAGGAGGTGGGCGCGGACCCGCGGCTCGAGGCGGTGGCGGATGGGCCGGACCTGGAGGTCGGACGCCTTCATCGTCCGGAACGCCCTCTCGACCCGTCCCAATCTCTTGTAGGTTTCGACGACGGCGGCGGCGGACATCCGCTCTTCCGGCACGTTGGTCCGAACGACATAGAATCCGTCCAAGGCCGCCTCGTCGGCGATATTTTGCTTTTTGCGCTTCCATGAGAAGGATCCCGTTCCGATCTTCAGATCGAAATGCTTCCGCATCTTGCGCTTTTTGAGGGCGCGCTCGGCGCGGCGCCGGATCGCGTCCGCGCTCCGGAGCGGGCGCTTGTCCCGGCGAACCGCCCGGCGGATCTCCATCAGATCTTGCGCCGCCGCCGCGATCAAGTCCTTGCGCTTGCGGGTCCGCTCTTCGGCCAGCAGGGGGTTCCTGCAGACGACCAGCCGCTCGCCGGGGAACAGCTCTTGGCATTCGATCTCCGCCATGTCCCGCTCGTCGAACAGCGTGGGCTGCAGCGAGCCCTCGTCGGCCAAAGCGCCGACCCCGGAAGCCCGCAGGGCGAAGATCCAGTCGTAGCCGTTCGGCTCGAGGTCCTCGCGGACGCGCGCCTGCGTGATCATGCCCCGGTCTCCGACGAACACCGCCCGCTTCAGTCCGAAGCGGTCGCGGAGCTTGCCGACCTGCGCGGCCACGGTGGACGGGTCGGACGCGTTCCCGGGGAACGCCTCGACGGCGACCGGCCGCCCGTCGGCGTCGCACAGCAGACCGAACTCGATCTGCGGCAGCCCCGTCTTGCCGTCGCGCGAGTATCCGCGATCCACCAGCGGGCAGGTCCGGCTGTAGCTCCAGACCGAGGTCAAATCGTAGAGGACCGGGCTTCCTTCGCTCAAATGCTTCTCGGCCAGCGCCTTCTCGATCCTCGGCTGGCGCTCGAGCAGCCAGTCCATGGTTTCGTAGAGCCGGTCTTCGCTGACGTTCTCCGGCAAGCCGAGCTGGGACGCCAAGGTGGAGACCGCCGTCTCCGGGCGGAAGAGCCGGGCGGCGGCGAGCTTCGATCCCGGCTCCAGAATCCGCTGCGCGACCAGCGCCACCGCCAAGTCCCGCGACCGCGAGCGCCGGGATGCGATCGCCCGGTCGACGCCGCAGGCGCGAAGCGTCGCGAGGACCGCGGCGGCGTTCCCGTGCTGGAGCGATCTGGAGATTGTGAACGCGCCTTCGAGCGCGGCGGGCAGGTCGGCGACGGCGGCGCCGCGCAGGACCTCCCGGATCTTCTCGATCATCTCCGGGGGCAGCTTTGTGATGTTGGAGAGGGTGCGCTTCTTGACCTTTCCGCCTTCCCGGTAGGAGTGGCGGATCAGGATCGTGGGCCGCGATTTGCGGTTCGGGACGGTTTCTACGAACATGACTACCATTTTATCATTGTACTTTTATGTTTCAACGATAAAAATATCACAATATATTGACCAATGCATGACTACGTTTTTGCAGGCGGAAATGGGCCGGAATCCGCCTTATCCTATTGATGTTAATGGATAAAATTTGCGAACTAGCTTCAATATCGCACGGAACTTCCGACTAAATGAGTTATGTCGAGCTGCGGGGCGTCCGCAAGGCCTTCGATCAAACCGAAGTCATCCGAAATCTCGACCTTGCGATCAAGAAAGGCGAACTGGTCGTCTTCGTCGGACCGTCGGGTTGCGGCAAGTCGACTTTGCTCAGGTTGATTTGCGGATTGGAGCACCTATCCGGAGGCGAAGTATTCATCGACGGAGTTTCGATGCGCGGAGTGAATCCGGCGAAGCGCGAGGTCGCAATGGTGTTCCAATCCTACGCTCTCTATCCGCACATGAATGTATCGAGCAACATGGGATTTGCGCTCAGAATGGCGGGAATGAGCAGGTCCGAACGCGACGAGCGAGTCCGCGAAGCCGCTAGAATCCTTAAGCTCGAACCCTTCTTGGATCGACTGCCGAAGCAGCTTTCCGGCGGCCAGCGCCAGCGCGTCGCAATAGGTCGAGCAATCGTCCGAAATCCCAAGGTTTTTCTGTTCGACGAACCCTTGAGCAATCTTGACGCCGAACTGCGGGTTCAAATGCGCCTCCAGATTTCAAGCCTTCACCGACAGCTCGGCGCAACAATGGTCTATGTGACGCACGACCAGGTCGAAGCCATGACGATGGCCGATAGAATCGTCGTTCTTCGCGACGGCAACATTGAGCAGGTCGGGACACCGACCGAACTTTACGCGATGCCGGCGAACCTGTTCGTCGCCGGATTCATCGGGTCACCCCGAATGAATCTCCTTTCCGGAACGGTAGCCAAGGTCTCGGAGAGCGGGTTCGAGGTTGCGCTGTCCGGCGTCGCGAACAATACTCTCAGAATCGGCAATGCGGTGGCGGAGTTGGAAGAAGGCGAACAGATTACGGTAGGAATTCGCCCCGAAAACATCCAATGCGGGCCCGAAGGGGAACTTGCTTTAGAAGTCAATGTGACATCCGTGGAGAATTTGGGAGGATCCACGCTCCTTCATGCGCCCGAGCATCCGGCCGGCAATTTCGTGATTGAAAATCGCGACGAAGTACGGCCTGGAATCGGGCCGCTGAACATCGCGCTCGACCAAAGGCATCTCCACCTGTTCAGGTCGGACGGCAATGCCGTCGCGCGCCCCGAGTGAGCGGTCAAAATCTGAACCGCTTGATTCCGATTCGACTCCCAACTCCGACGCCTACTCCCAATAACTGTCCGGCGGCGGCCCCCAATCGTTGAGCATGCAGGAATATACGGCGGTTGCGTCGAACGGATATCGCGATTCGATCTCCTCTGTAAGCGTAACGCCTAGTCCGGGCGATGTAGGCAGCCGGAGCCGGCCGTCCGCTATATTGGCCTGGCCACCCAGCATCTCGTCGCAAACCGCGAATTCAAGCAGCGGATATTCGACGAAGCCACCGCCGCCGACAAACGAAGCATGGTAGTTCGCCATCATCGCGACGGCCCCGCTCCAAGCATGGACCACGACGCCGACATCATTTTCGCGGGCGGCCCGGAAGACCTCCAAGACCGGGTTTATCCCTCCTATGACGGATGCGTCCGGCTGAACGAAATCGTAAACGCCGTCCTTTATCCTATCGATCATTTCCTTCGGCGTCGTGATGATTTCGCCGCCGCACACGGGCACGTCTATCCTGCGCCTGAGCTTCTTGAAACCCGCGGGATCATCGGGACCGATGGCCTCTTCGACAAACTTGATTCTATGCGCCGTTCGTTCGTGAACAGCTTCAACGAACGAAACCACTTCGTTCACAGACTGGGGAGGGTCCGCGAGGTTCTGGCACATATCGACGCCGACCCGGATATCCCGCGCGCCGGCTTCATTCAGCACCCACGCGGTCCTGCGCACGTCGGAGCTGACGGATCGAATTTTGTAGTCGCCAATCCCCTTGGATTCCAGAAACTCCAACTCCTCGGTGAAGTGCTCCTTGGTGCCGCAACACCCGCCGCTTCCGTAAACCGCCACGGAACTAGACGAAGACCCGCCTAGAAATTCATGAACTGGAATTCCGCGCGCTTTGGCGTTCGCATCGTGCAGCGCGATGTCGAACGCGCCGATCACGTGTCTAGCGGCGCCCTGCAGAGACCAGTAGTCGCACAAGCTGCGCAAGTCCCGCACGCGCCGCGCAATGTCGGAAGCGTCCTTTCCAATCATGTAGGGCGCGCAAAGGTCGACTATCGATTTGAATACCAGAGGCGCGAAGACCGCCAGATAACCCTCCCCCAGTCCTGTCACGCCGTTGCTGAGGGTCAATTCCACCATTCCGACAGTCCGTTTCGGACCGTTCGGATAGCATTCCTTGATTTCAGGGTGATCCGCGTCCGCATACGGCGAACTGAGCAGAACGCATCGAACGTCCTCGATCAGAAGCATCAGTAACCTTTCTTGAAGTCGACGATGTCGAGAGGCTTGCGCCCAGATTTGAATCTGCCGAGGTTGGTTTCGAATACTTCTATCTTCCGGTCGGCTTCTTGCGCGAATCCGCCTCCGCTATGCTGCGTCAAGAGCGTGTTCGGGCAATTCCAGAGCCGGCTGTCCACCGGAAGCGGTTCCTCGGCGGTTACGTCGATGACGGCGCCAGCGATGCGGCCGTCCATCAAGGAAGAACAAAGCGCATCCTCGTCGATCAGAGATCCGCGGCCGAAATTCGCGATGATCGCGTGCGGCGGCAGCTTCGCCAGCCTATCTGCAGAAAACACTCCCTGTGTCCGCGGAGTGTCGGGCACGGCGCAGGCGACTATCTCTGCCGTCTCCAGCGCGCCGTCCAGCTGGTTGTCGGTCCAATCCGCGCCGAAGCTCGTGACTTTGCAATCGAATGGCTCAAGCAGTTCCGCCAACCGCCGGTTTATCGCCCCCCGGCCGAACAGCACCGCGTTCGCACTCGACAGCAGCTTCAACCGTCTTCTGCTGGCGTCCCCTGTCCAGACCCTTTGGTGCTTCAGCATCGCGAACCGGTCGATGCCTCGATAGAGTGCGAGGATGCCCGCGAGGCACGACTCCGCGACCGGATCGGCGAAGAAGCCCGCAAGGTTTGAAATACCGACTCGGCGTTCCGCAGGTGAGCGTCCGACGACAAAATATTCGTTGACGCCGACCGATCCCAGCTGAATCCAACGAATGGCGGTGCTGGCCGCAACCCATTCCGCGGGCGGATTTCCGAAAGCGACTTCGCACCGATCAAATACGAATTTCGGATCGGCGCCGGCCGGAAGGGAATCGACGAAGTGAACCTTGTCGCCGGCCGCAATTCGACGAACTCGCTCCTTCTGAATATCCGTCAGATCCTCGTATACAAATATCTCCATTACGTGTTCGCCTGTCTCATCCCGCGTTGAATTCCCGGACACGGACATCCGGCGCGGAGCCCGGGCGGAATAGGTTCTTCTTCAAGGGAGTTCAGTCGATGGATTCAGCGATCCTCGGCGCGCCGATAGATTTCAGCATGGCGTGCGCCGCGCCGCGATACATATTCCTTACGTCGCGCGTCGGCGGCCGGCATCGGCTACTCGGCAGCCCGACAAGTTCCATGCAGAGCTTGTCCAAATACCCGTCGCCGCTCGTGAACTCCGATTCGATTTCCACCCACAGCTTGTAAAAAGGCATGGCTTCTTCAATAAGCATGCGGGCGATCTCGGGATAGTCGCTTTCCCTTACCGCATCGATCAGCTTCATCCCCCATTCCGGCCAGAAATTGCAATTGTGGACCTCGAACGCACGGGCGCCCAGCGCCGGCATCGCGCTCGTCGCGAACATCAGATTGTTGTCAATGACTGTGAACCTGTCGGAGAAGTGCGAAGATACGTGTTCGAATTCCATTGCGTCCGTGCGCGGCGCCGCCCATTTGAGACCAACCACGCTCGGCACTTCCGCGAGCCGTTCGACCATTGCGAACGAGATGTTGGAGCTGGTCCAAAACGTATTGTAAACGATTATGCCGACCTCGGGCTCCGCGTCGGCGGCCGCGCGCACGAAATCTTCGAAGTCGCCTTCGGTGTGGGCGAAGTAGAACGGACACGAGACTTGGATGTAAGACGCGCCGATCGATTTGGCCTTTTTGGCAAGTCGCTTGAGTTCCAGCGTGCTCGTCGTCTGAGCTCCCATCGCAACCGGGACCCGGTCCCCGCATTCGTCGACGACGATCTCGGCGACAGTCGCCCGCTCGTCGAACGTCATGGTTGAGAAATCGCCCGCTGCCCCGGCGGCGAGGAATGTCGCGTATCTTCCGCCGAGACCTGCGTCGAGAAGAAACCGCAAGTGTTCGCGAAGCGCGCGCTCGTTAATTGGAAAATCCGTTTCGTCGCGGAATGGCGTCGGTATGGTTACGTAGCACCCTGCAAGCTCGGACTTCAGATATTCCGCGTCCACGCATCACCTCGACATTCAAGCGGCGATTAGGAGTCCAGCCGGTTTTCCTGCAAAACCGAGCAGCCGAGCCGCAAATATCAAGCAGTCTTGACGGCAGCAGGTGGTGGCCTGAGTCCACAATTGCAGCCACGCAAGCAAAATATTGACGATTCAAGTCAATAACTTTATCGTTCCGGTCAATATTGGGGCGCCGGACAATCTTGGAGACGATAAGATTCAACTTGATTCTCCAGTCGGAATTTCCGCTGAATGCGCTCGTGCTGGCTAGCGAGGCGCTAAGGATAGCCAACCAGAATACTCAGCGGGAATACTTCGACTGGAGGTTCGTTTCGGACAACGGCAAGCCGGTGCGTGCGACCAACGGAATGTGGTTCGCCGCAGACTGCAGCGTCCGGGAAATGCCCGACGCCGACGTCTACCTGCTGTTTGAAGGAAATCTGCCGACGCAGCTGAATTCGAAGAAGCTTCTTGGACAGATCAGATCCGCCGCCCGGCACGGAGCGGTCGTGGGCGGAGTCGACACGGGCGCTTTCGCGCTTGCCGAAGCTGGCATCATCGGAACGACGGAAGGATCCGAGGTGGTCCTTCATTGGGAAGCGACGCCTTCGTTTCTTGAACGATACCCGCTTTCGAAACCCAAGAACCAAATCTACCTGGTTCGCGACAAGCAACTTCACTGCGCCGGCGGCGTGGCCACGCTGGATTTGATACTGCACTTGATCTCCGAATTCCTTGGCGACGCGTTGGCCAACGAAATCGCGCATGCCCTGTTGCACACCCGGCGGAGCGCCGAGACGCCGCAGCACGAAATCACGTCGGGCGGGCCATCGCCGGAATCGCTTCCGCACCGCTTGATTCGATTGATGGAACGAAATCTGGAGTTCCCGCTTACGCTGGCCGACCTAGCGGACAAGTTCGGCGTCTCCGAACGGACGCTCGCCAGAATTTGCATTCGCGCATTCGGACAATCGCCGATGCGGCTCTATTTGAATGTTCGACTGCAGGCAGCTCGGAATTTTTTGTTCTACGACGAGTTTTCGATAAGGGACGTCGCCATGGCATGCGGGTTCTCATACTCAGCAGTGTTTTCGCGCGCGTTCAAACGACAGTTCGGCACGACGCCGAGGGAATTCAGGGCGAACCTTCGCGAAAATCAGAATTCGGCCGTCCGCCCGGAGCTTCAAAGAATGATTGCGACGCAAAGACCTTGACCGGCGCGGTCGAGCGTCGCCTGCCCTGAGCGCGCGGAGAGCAATTCGACGAATATAAAGTTCCAAAGATTCACTTTTTTCCTCTCGCAGAAGCGCCGGCGGCAGGTCATCGGCGCCGCGACGTCCACTGACGATTTCCCGCGCGCAGCCGAGGACGGGGCTCGCCGGATTGACGGGCTTAGGGAAAGCGTTTGACGTTTGGAGAAATTTGTGAGCGAATTGGCGGCAACTCGGGGACTCGTCCACACTTGGGATGCAGGATTCGGCCAGACGGAGCGTCAGACGACAACGCCGTCGACTAGCAGGTTGCAAGCTGGTCGGACGCTCCGGCGACGGTGGAAAAGAACGGGAGACATCAAATGACCCATCACACGATTACCGGTAAACCGCTTCATAGAGCGATCCCGCTATATGCGGAAGAATTCAAGAAAGGTCGGTTGAGCCGCCGCGAGTTCCTCGCGCGCGCTTCAGCCCTCGGGGCCACAACCGCCGGCGCTTATGCGTTGGCGGGCTTGGCTCCCTTCCCTGCCGCCGCCATGCCGGCGATGGGCGGAACATTGCGCATTCAGCAGGAAGTCAGGGGTTTGAAGGATCCCAGGACCTACGACTGGTCGCAGATCGCCAATTTCGCCCGCGGATGGCTTGAATATCTTGTCGAATACAACAGAGACGGCACATTCAGAGGCATTCTGCTCGACTCTTGGGAGGTCAACGAAGACGCGACCCAATACAAGCTGAATGTCCGCAAGGGCATAAAGTGGAACAACGGCGAGGATTTCACGGCTGAAGATGTGGCATTCAACATTTCCCGCTGGTGCGAGAAAATTGAAGGCAATTCGATGGCCGCGAGAATGGGCACGCTCATTGATCAGGACGCCGGCATGGCAATCGCCGGCGCTATTGAAGTCGCCGACAGCCATACCGTGATGCTGAACCTTCCGATTCCCGACATCAGCCTTATCCCCGGAATGGCCGACTACCCGGCTGCCATCGTGCCCCGGTCATTCGATCCGGAAGCGAGCATGCTCGAGAATCCGGTCGGAACCGGTCCGTATCTCCCCGAATCGCTCGAAGTCGGCATCAGGGGCGTGCTCGTTCGCAACGAGAACCACCAGTGGTGGGGCGAAGGCGCGTATTTGGATCGCATCGAATTCATAGATTTCGGCACCGATCCCGCTTCGTGGTTCGCAGGCGCCGAAGCCGAAGAATTCGACATGACATACGAAACGGTCGGCGATTTCATCGACTTGTTCGAATCGGTCGGTTGGGAACGGTCGGAAGCGGTCACCGCGGCCACGATCGTCATTCGGACAAATCAGGAGGCGGAAGTGGACGGCGGCACGCCTTACGCCGATGCTAGGGTTCGTCGCGCGCTCGCTCTCGCAGTCGACAATCAGACTTGTCTGGAACTCGGTTACAACAATCGCGGGACCGTGGCGGAAAACCACCATGTCTGCCCAATCCACCCGGAATATGCGGAACTTCCGCCGATCTCCAGGGATGCGGATGCGGCAGTAGCGCTCATGCAGGAAGCCGGCATGATGGATTTCGAGCACGACTTGATTTCCATCGACGACGATTGGCGCCGCAATACGACGGATTCGGTCGCGGCCCAGCTTCGCGAAGCCGGATTCAATGTGAAGCGGACCATTCTGCCGGGCAGCACGTTCTGGAATGACTGGGCGAAGTACCCGTTCTCCTCGACCAACTGGAACATGCGTCCGCTCGGCGTTCAGGTCTTAGCTCTCGCATACCGTTCCGGAGAAGCTTGGAACGAAACAGCGATGGCGAACGAGGAATTCGACGGCCTGCTTGCCAAGGCTCTTTCCATCGCCGACGCCGACAAGCGCCGCGAGGTCATGGTCAGGATCGAACAGATCATGCAGGAGGAAGGCACGGTCATCCAGCCTTATTGGCGGTCGCTCTACAGGCATTATCGCCCGGGCGTGCTCAACGCGGAGATGCACCCGACTTTCGAGATTCACGTCTACAAGCTCGGGTTGGCCGGCTGACGGTATCGGCGAATCAACCTCGCTGAATGGGTTGAAAACGCGCGAACGCTTCTCTTCCGACGGGCGGCGTTCGCGCGAATTTCATGAATAGGCAGCCGAAGAATTAGCAGATACAATGGGCGCATTCATTGCAAGACGCATAGGTTTGATGGTGCTGACGGCGCTCTGCCTCACATTTGTCGTCTTCTTTCTAACAAACCTTTACCCCAATCTTGAGAAGGTCGCGAAATTTTCCGGCACGCAAAGAATGCCGGATGCCGAGGTTGAATCCTGGTTGGAACAGAGGGGGTACTTGAGGCCGCTGGTGGTGCGCTACGGCGAATGGCTGGGCGTCGCGCCGGGCTGGACGAGAATCAATGAAGACGGCAAGGAAACCGGACGATGCGTGGACGGAACCGCCGAGCCCGGAACGTCGCCTCGATTTTGCGGGCTGCTGCAAGGCGACTTCGGATACTCGATCGTGGCCAAGGACGACGTCTCCGGAATCATCGGAAGGCGACTCGCTGCGACCGGCGTGCTGATGTTCTGGGTCATGATCCTAATGGTTCCTGTAGCATTGGTCGTCGGCGTTCTCGCCGGGATGCGCGAGGGATCGAAAACCGATCGGGCCCTGTCGACCTCGGCGATCGTGACAACGTCGACGCCTGAATACATTTCAGGCGTGGTGCTTGTCGTCGTGTTCGCCTCGTCCGTCGTAGGACTGAAATGGTTCAAGGGGTCGGCCGCCAGCGCAGTAAGCGACGGCGTCAGTTTCGACAATTTCACGCTGCCGGTCGTGACCATGGCGCTTTACGGAACAGGCTACATTGCAAGAATGACGCGGGCCTCAATGGCGGAAGTCATGACGGCGCAATACATTCGCACCGCGCGCCTCAAGGGCGTATCTTTCCGCAACATCGTTCTCAAACATGCGCTGCGAAATGCGCTGATCGCGCCGTTCACAGTCATCATGTTGCAGTTCCCCTGGTTGCTGACCGGAGTCGTAATTGTGGAAACGCTTTTCAATTACAAAGGCTTCGGTTGGACACTCGTCCAAGCGGCAAGCAACAACGACATCGAATTGCTGATGACATGCTCGATTGTGGCGGTGGTGGTCGTGCTCCTGACGCAACTGATATCGGACATCGGATACGTGTATCTGAATCCGCGCATCAGGATTTCCTAGGGAGCGGATCATGGAACCGATGTCATGGGGCGCCATATTCGCCCAAATCCTGATCCAGTTCGTTCCGGTCTGGATCGCTATGGCAATCTTGTTCATCGCCTCGATAAGATACAAACGCAGACTTGGCCTTTACGGCAAGCTGTTCGACAGTCCGGTCGGAATGATCGGGTTCGCCATCGTTATTTTCTGGTTCTTCACTGCGATTTTCGCGGAAGGCGTCTCGGTAGGCGGCGCGACGATCGTGCCGTCGATCGCCACCTTCGATCCGCTGGTGCAAATCGCGCAATTGAAGAACAAGGTGCCGGGAACCTTCCTTCCCGACTCCGAAACCGCAGCCTATCTGCTTGGGGGGGACAACCTCGGGCGCGATGTGTTTTCGCGAATGGTCGTGGGCGCTCAGCGGGTCATGGCCATTGCTCCGGCCGCGACCGCATTCGCATTCATGGTCGGGATCACGCTGGGCCTGCCGGCTGGGTACTTCGGCGGACGTCTGGACACGATCTTGTCGTTCATCGCAAATCTCGTGCTCGCGTTCCCCGTGATTCTGCTCTTCTATCTCCTCGTTACTCCGGAGGTCCGGGCCGCCGGAGCGGAAATCCCGCTCTGGTTCGGTTTTTCCTGGGTCACATCCATACCGAACCTGCTTGCCGTCGTTCTGTTCGCATTCCCGATCGTGTTCCTCGCGATCCTCTGGAACTCGAGGTATTTCACGCAACCAGCGAAACGAAACCTCTTCATCGCCGTCACTCTGATCTTCGGCTTGTGGGCGTATTCCGGATTGGCATTCAACGCCGATCCATTGGGCGTGTTCGGCATGGACCCGAACCTGCTGAACGTCTTCGTTTCAGTCGTCTTCGTGAATTCCCCGACAGTTTTCAGGATCGTCCGCGGAATAGCGCTGGACATCCAGACCCGGGATTACGTGGCGGCTGCGCAGACAAGAGGCGAAGGTCCGTGGTATGTCATGCTGTGGGAAATACTTCCCAACGCCAGAGGACCGCTGATTGTCGATTTCTGCCTCCGGGTCGGCTACACGACGATACTGCTCGGAACGCTCGGCTTTTTCGGACTCGGAGTCAGCCCGGAGAGTCCCGACTGGGGTTCGACGATCAACGACGGCAGGAAGCTGCTTTCAATTTACCCGCACCCTGCATTGCCGCCCGCGCTGTCATTGATGACTTTGGTCCTTGGATTGAATCTGCTTGCGGACGGTCTAAGGGAAGAATCGCTGAAGGATTGAGGATAGTTGCGCAGTTGGAACGACGGCTTCAGCCGAGATCTCGGGCGAATCGATGCCTGCAAACGAAACGGGGGAAAGACCGATGGCGGATAGCCACGCCGAAGCTCCAATACTTGAAATCGAGGATCTTTCGATTTCATTCTTTACAAGGCTTTACGAAATTCCGGCGGTCATGGATTTTTCATGCGTGGTCCGGCCCGGAGAAGCCATGGGGCTGGTGGGAGAGTCCGGCTGCGGCAAATCGACCGTCGCGCTCGGCGTCATGCAGGACCTCGGTATCAACGGCCGGATCGTCAGCGGCTCCATAAAGTTCAAAGGACGCGACCTGAGCACGCTGAGCGCGGAAGAGCTCCGCGATATACGAGGCAGCGAAATCGCGATGATCTACCAGGAGCCGATGGCTTCGCTCAACCCGGCAATGCGGATCGGCGACCAGCTTACCGAGGTTCCGATCATCCACGAAGGAAAGTCCAAGTCCGACGCGCTCAGCCTGGCGTTGCAGATCGTGGAAGACGTCCGGTTGCCGGATCCCGAGCGGATCCTGCACAGCTATCCTCACCAGCTCTCCGGAGGGCAGCAGCAGCGGATCGTGATCGCGATGGCGCTGATGTCGAAGCCGTCGCTGCTGATTCTCGATGAGCCGACCACGGCCTTGGATGTCACGGTCGAAGCCGGGATTGTCGAACTGGTCAAGGATCTCGGAAAGAAATACGGCACGTCGATGCTGTTTATCTCGCACAATCTCGGCCTCGTTATGGAAGTATGCGACCGGATTTGCGTCATGTATTCCGGAGAAGCCGTCGAGACCGGATCGATCAAGGATGTTTTCGACCGAATGCGGCACCCTTACACGCAGGCGCTGTTCCGTTCCATTCCGCTTCCGGGCGCCGACAAGAACGCGCGCCCTCTCGTCGCCATACCCGGCAACTTTCCGCTTCCTCACGAGCGGCCGCCGGGATGCAACTTCGGGCCTCGATGCGACTACTTCGAGGCTGGACGATGCGATGCATCAGATATCCATATGGACCGAGTTCCGGGCAATGAAAGGCACGACTCTCGCTGTCTCAAGTTCAAAGAGATTGACTGGAGCGTTCCGCCCGAGCGCGCGGACGCCCTCGATGCCGCGGAAACGGGAGAAATTGTCCTCAGCATGGACAACCTGAAGAAGTATTACGAGGTTTCTTCGAATCCGCTGTTCGGAACGGGCACCACCAAAGTCGTCAAGGCGAACGAAACGATCTCGTTCGAGGCCCACGAATCGGAGACGCTTGCAATTGTCGGCGAATCAGGTTGCGGAAAATCGACATTCGCCAAGGTTCTGATGGGATTGGAAACCGCGACTTCGGGCAAAATTTCGCTTGACGGATCTGAAATTCAAGAAGTTCCTATCGAAAAGCGCACCTCCGACACGGTGTCGTCGGTGCAAATGGTTTTCCAGAACCCGTTCGACACGCTCAACCCGAGCATGTCGGTCGGACGGCAAATCATTCGAGCATTGGAAATCTTCGGAGTCGGAGAGAGCGAGGACGAGCGCAACGGCCGGATGCTCGAGCTTCTCGATCTCGTCAAGCTTCCGCGAGAATTCGCGCGGAGAATGCCGCGGCAGCTTTCCGGAGGCCAAAAGCAACGAGTTGGAATTGCAAGAGCATTCGCCGGAAACGCTCGAATCGTGGTCGCGGATGAACCGGTCTCCGCGCTTGACGTCTCCGTGCAGGCCGCCGTCACCGATCTGCTTATGGAAATCCAGAGGCAGGAAAAGACAACTCTGCTGTTCATTTCTCACGATCTATCGATCGTCAGATATCTGTCGGATCGCGTGCTGGTCATGTATCTCGGACACGTCGTGGAGCTGGGCAGCACGGATCAGGTATTTTCGCCGCCCTACCATCCGTATACGGAGGCGTTGCTTTCCGCGGTTCCGATCGCCGACACCCATGTCGAAAAGAAGCACATCGTACTGGAAGGTGACGTGCCGTCCGCGATGAATCCGCCGGACGGTTGCCCGTTCCAGACCAGATGCCGCTGGAAGGCGGAGGTGCCCGGCAACAAATGCGAAACCGAAGTTCCAGAAAATCAATGGCTTGCAGATGGGCATTTCGTAAAGTGCCATCTTGCGGCGGAGACGTTGGCGAAAATGGAACCGGTGATAACAATTGCTGCGGATTGATGCTGGACCGCCCTGCGTTTCCTTTCAGACAGATACAGGGCTTGATTTGTCTTTTGCGCGGCGCGAGCCCGGACTCCTCGATTTGTCCCTGCCGATCTCCCGCGCTATTGATTCGGGCGGACGCCCGAAGGGAGTTGTCCACAATTTCCGCACGTTCCGCATGCCCCCGGATCCGCGAATTCCAGAGACCGCGCCCCAGCTTCCGCAGAAACTCCATGTCCGGATGGCAACCGTCCTGCTTCCATTTCTCTCGGGTTTCGGCGAACAGGGCGCGAATCATCTTTAATGTTTGAACGAACTATTTCTTCAAGAAGCCAAAAATTTATGTTGCATCGGAAAGAATCATCATCTATATCTTGGTCAACAATGCCCGCCACGCCTCGGACGGAACTAGGTTTCGAACTGCGCACCCGGCGGGTTGCTTGCATTTAGAGCGCAGAGTTCTTGCTGGCAAACTGATCGCGTGCTCCTCCCGAATTGCTGAAGACATTCATCCCTCGGACCGACACTGCCTAAGCGCTGATGAAAGATCGACAACGATCACACTTGTGTTGAGCTGGGCAACAATATCCCCCAATATTGCCGCCCCGAGGCGGGCGACTGCATTCCAGACGCTAGGAGCCTGTCCGAGAAATATCCGCCTGGGAGATTCATGCGGTTGATGAAATAGTAATTAAGTGCTATAATTTCTGATCAGCATTGGGAGTGATTCGGAATGGCCGGCAAAACCTTTCGCGACTGGCGCGTCGATCAGGTGTTTCTCTTGCCGCCTTCGGTGGACGACTTCGTTCCGGAGGACCATCCGGCGCGGATCGTCAGGGAGCTTGTCGAGGAGGCGCTGGATCTGTCTCCGATCATGGGCGCCTATTCGGAGATCCGCGGACAGCCGCCCTACGATCCGAGGATGATGGTGGCTCTGCTGTTCTACGCTTACAGCCAAGGGATCTGCTCGTCGCGGGAGATCGCGCGGTGCTGCCATGACCGGATGGACTTCATGGCGGTGACGGCGTGCCAGCGCCCGGATTTCCGCACCGTGAACGCCTTCCGGAAGCGCCACCTTTCGGCGCTCGGAGACTTGTTCGACCAGATTTTGGCTCTTTGCATGGGGATGGGCCTCGCGTCTCTGGGGCATGTGTCGATCGACGGCACGCGGATTCAAGCGAACGCGTCGAAGCACAAGGCGATGAGCTACGGCCGGATGGTGAAGGCGGAGGCGGAGCTGAGCGAGGAGATCCGTGAGATGCTGTCCCGCGCGGAGGCTGCGGACGAGGCGGAGGATCTCGAGCACGGGGTCGACGGCGGCAGCGGGATGCTTCCGGAGCATCTGGCGACCAAGCGTCAGCGCCGGGAGCGGATCAAGGAGCACATGGCCGCTCTGGAGGCGCAGGCCGCTGCGGCGGCCGAGGCGGCGGGCAAGGATCCGGCGGAGGCGAAGCCGGAGGACAAGGCGCAGCGGAACTTCACCGACCCCGAGAGCCGGCTGATGAAGACCAAGGACGGGTTCGGCCAGTGCTACAACGGCCAGATCGTGGTGGACGCCGACAACCGGATCATCGTCGCTCACGGGCTGACGGCCGAGGGCAGCGACCAGAAGCAGCTGGAGCCGATGATCGAAGCCATGGAAGCCTCTGCGGGGGAATTGCCGGAGGAGCTGTCGGCCGACGCCGGATATTGCTCCGAAGAGAATCTGAAGCTTCTGAAGAGGAAAGGCATCCGAGGCTATGTCGCCACCGGTCGCCGGAGGCACGGCAAGGAGACGGCGACCGGCGCCAGGCCGCCGCGCGAGGGAACCTGCCGGGCGGAGATGGACCGGCGGCTCAAGCGGGACGGTCGGGACGGCCGGTACCGATTGCGCAAGATCACCGTCGAGCCGGTGTTCGGACAGATCAAGCAGGCGCGCCGGTTCCGGCAGTTCCTGATGCGAGGCGTCGAGAATGCGCGGCGGGAATGGACGCTGGTCTGCATCGCCCACAACTTGAACAAGCTGGTGTCCGCGTGGCCGAACGCGCGGCCCGTCGGCGCTTGACCGTCCCGGGACCCGTCCGGGCAGGCATGGAACGCGAAAGCCGAGGCCGGAACCGGGAGATCCGCCAAAACCGCCCGAGCAAAATCGCTAAATCCGGGCCGGGCAGAATAAGCAGCCTATGACGACGCCGACCCCGGTGCGGCGGTCAGGTTCAGCGGAAGCGAATACTTGGACAGGCTCCTAGGAGGCCGGTAGCGCTTCGTTTGTCTAGATTCCTTGCCGTTGACTGACATCCATTGTCAAAAAAATCCACATGATCGGCCTTTGGCCGCCCGCCCCCGATCATGAAACGGATGTCGCCGCTTCCCCTTCGACCGCTCATTGCCGAGGAGCATCCGGACGCCATGAATGCCGTCCGTCCCTGCGCGGCGGGCTTCAAGGCCGGTGCTGTCTGAGTTCACCCATTGATGCGACTCCGCCTTGACGCCGGAGCGGCGGGTCCTCCAAGCTGCGTCCAGTTGAGAATCCACAACTGGAGGGACCCGGGATGCAAGCAATCGGAATTCAACAGGGCGTTTGCAAGCGCCATCCCGGTTCCGGGAAGCGAAAGCCCGCAGACGCCGTTCGACCCCGTAATAGCTGGGGACCGGTTTAGTTGTGCCCAGCGGAAGAAAAGTTTCATGCCAAATTGCTTGTTTCGGCAAATCCGGGCCTTCGAATCGGATAAGCCGTATTCCGTTCGAAAAAAGAGCGCAGATTTCACTGGGAGATGCATTTCCAACGCGATCCATAATCCCTTAGCAGGCAAAGCGGAACGGAAAAGTCAAATTCGACCACTTCCGTTGGTCTATTGGGTGTCACTCCGTGCGCAATTTACTGTTCAACCGACAGATACACGGCGTCTTCATTTTGTCGTCCTCCAAGCCGGACTTGATCGCCATTGATCCGCAAAACCCATGTCTTTTGCAGGATCGACTACAGGGCAATGTTGCAGCAGGGTCAGGACGTTGTCTTTCAATCCAGTGCGACACAAAATCTTGCCTACCATATAATCAAGCATAATCAAAGTGTTGCGCAGGCGATCTGATTTGGTGCAGCACATGGCTTTGTTCCGATCAAGCGGATATTTTGGAATTTTCATCGTGATCGTGAACTGCCTGTTCCAAAGTCGGCTGTGGTGAGCACAGATGTTGCGCACGAAATTGGCGTGGTGGGCAAACGACTTCAATACTATTTCGTTTATGCCAAACGACTTGGCGATCGCCTGCCTATCCTTGCGAGATTTCAAGCCACTATAGAATTTCGAGAGCATGCCGAATGTCATTGTCTCGACCGCCATCCAAGCCGGCGGAAGTTCAGGCGCGGTGTATTTCTTGCGATAATGATCTGCGAACGGTGCAAAAGAGCGCGTGAATCCATTTGACAAATCACTAACCAGCTTCGAATGCCGTTTACGGTCCGAATAATGCTCAGCCAGAAAACAACCGTGGGGATCATGCCTTGTAGCCATATGATGTGCCCATTGGGCGCGAAGGGCAACTTCGACAATCTCTATGGCGCCCAGCACCAAAAACCGCAATTCGCGATCAAAGAAATAAAGATCCATCACGTCTTCAAAGCGCGTTCCTTCAAGAAGGCCCGGTCGTCGCTCTGTTCGGTAGAATCTTCGAATGGCAGCCAGTAGGCTTTGAGACGGAAATATGAGATGAATTCAAGGGTTCGCCGCGCGCATTGCTGATCGGCGAAGACCATTCCACGATTCTTCAGCCGGTTGATTTGCTCGTCTATCGGGAGAGCGTTCTTTTCAAATTTCACACAGCGCCTCTACTGTTGAACAGCTCCCGAAGAAACAACCAACCCGCCGGGTGCGCAGTGCGATCCTAAGGTTCGCCCGGGGCGCGGCGGGTATAGTTGACAGAACGTTTAGCGTAAAGGTCTTTAGCGGGGCAAGGGTGTGTTTGGGTTGAGCCGGTTTTGCGTTTTCGCGTTTCGCCCGAGTTCTGCATGGGTGCATCCCGTTACTTTTGGTCAGGCGACTGCGATGCGACCGGCCCTCCAATTGAGGAAGTCAGGCCAACGCAGGTCTGCGAGGCAGCATCTGATGGCGAACAGAGCGGCAGCCCGCTTTCGGCCTGCCGTACCTTGCCCTTATCCATCCAAAAAAATGGGATGCCCCAGTACTCTCAGAGCACTTGATGGACCGCTGACGTCGGTCGTCAGCCGTTCGCCGCCCTTGCGTTTTTTGGATATCTTAACAGTCTCGCGTCTGCTTGCGGACGAGCGCCGGTTGCCGTAACTGACGAATCCCGCTGTGACTATTCTCGCGACGGCATGATAATTGCGTCCGCAGATCGCTTCTTGTTTGCTCTTCATCAAATTCCGAAGCAGAGGCGAATGGGGAATGGCGAGTAATGCGGCGAGATAGCATGAATGCAAATCAATGAATGAAGATGAACGGGCCGGCAGCCAAAAGACTTGCATGGACTCCGGCGGCGGAATTGAACGCTTGCTGGAGATAATGCGCAGGTTGCGCGACCCGGTTTCCGGATGCCCTTGGGACGTCGAGCAGGATTTCGACTCGATTTCGATCTATACGATTGAAGAGGCTTACGAAGTCGAGGACGCAATCCGGCGCGAGGCTTGGAACGAGCTGGCGTCGGAGCTCGGCGACTTGCTCCTTCAGGTCGTCTACCACTCGGAAATCGCTTCGGAAAAAGGGCTGTTCAATTTCAAGGACGTGGTCGAGGCAATTTCGGACAAAATGGTGAGGCGGCATCCCCACGTATTCGGAACCGACCAGCGCCGAAGCGCCGATGAGCAGAAGAGGCATTGGGAAGACGCGAAATCCGAAGAACGCGAAAAGGACAGGACCGCAGGAGTTCTTTCGGGCATCCCGGCAGCGATTCCAGCATTGATTCGGGCATCGAAGCTCCAAGGGCGGGCCTCGCGGGTCGGTTTCGATTGGCCTAGCGCAGCGGGCGTGCTGGAGAAGCTCGAAGAGGAGCTCTCCGAGCTTGATGAAGCAAGACGCGATCTTGATCCGGATCGCATCGCCGAGGAATTCGGGGATGTCTTGTTCACTGCGGTAAATCTTTCGCGCCATTTGGGCATAGACGCCGAGGACGCGCTCCGCCGAGCGAACAAAAAATTCAATGATCGATTCGAACGCATGGAAAAACTACTGAATGCCCGCTTTGACGGGAAAGCCTTTCAGAAAGCGACGCTGCAGGACATGGAGGACGCCTGGAACGCCGCCAAGGAATGATCTGCTCAAACTCCCGGTCCATTTCAATACCCGACCATTTTGGTTGACTATAGGAGTTGGCCAATGTACTCGAGCATTTGCATTTCAACTATGGAGAACCAAGATGCAAAAGCTCGTTTGCGCCGCTGCAATTGTCGCGGCGACCGCCGCGACCGTGAAGGCGGCGTCGGCAGATGTGAACGTCTACTCATATCGGCAGCCTGAACTCGTTCAGCCGTTGTTCGACGTTTTTACGGACAATACGGGAATCAAGGTGAACGTGACGTTCCTGAACAAGGGGCTTGTCGAACGCTTGCTGGCTGAAGGGGACAGGTCGCCAGCCGATCTCATTATGACAGTGGACATCTCGCGCCTTAGCGCGGCGGTGGATGCCGGCGTCACGCAGCCAGTAGTCAACTCGGCATTGACGGAAAATATTCCCGAAGAGTTTCGGGACGATGCCGGGCACTGGTACGCTCTCACGTTGCGTGGGCGCGTGGTTTACGCATCCAGAGACCGCGTGGCCGATGGGGAAGTCACTACCTACGAAGACCTTGCGGACTCGAAGTGGAACGGGCGCATCTGCACTCGCCCGGGAACCCATCCGTACACTCTTGCATTGGTTTCGGGCTTCATCGCCCACCACGGCGAAGATGCCGCCAAGGATTGGCTCGCATCGCTCAAGGGCAATCTCGCGCGCAAGCCTCAAGGCAATGACCGCGCGCAGGTGAAAGCCATCTGGGCGGGCGAGTGCGACATCTCTCTAGGCAACACGTATTACATGGGCAAGATGCTGAGTGACGAAGAACAGCGCGAATGGGCCAACTCGGCAAGAATCGTCTTCCCCGAGTTTTCAAACGGCGGAACGCATATGAATGTATCGGGCATGGCTTTGACCAAGGCGGCGCCGAACAAGGAAGAAGCCTTGGCTCTTATGGAGTTTCTTGCTTCGAACCAAGCGCAGCGGATCTATGCGGCGGAGAACTTCGAGTATCCTGTAAACCCGGAGATTGAACCGTCGCCATTGGTGCTGTCTTGGGGCAACTTCGTTCGCGACGGCCTGAATCTGACTGAAATTGCAAGCTACCGTCCGGTTGCCCTGCGCCTTGTGGAAGAAGTCGGATTCGACGAATAGAATTTTTTTGCATTGAACCTGTGTCTTGAGCCGCGACCGCATGTCGCGGCTCTTGATTCATGCTATGGGACAGGAACAACTGAACACGCATTTCCAGATTGGAACAGCAGGATTCCGCCATGGCCAACCCCAGAAAAATAATCATCGATACAGATCCCGGCCAAGACGATGCAGTCGCGCTGCTCGTTGCTCTGGCAAGTCCCGAATTGGATATCGCCGGCATCACCGCAGTGGCCGGCAACGTACCGCTTGAACTGACTTCCAAAAACGCGAGGATCATTTGCGAGCTTGCCGGCCGCACCGACGTGCCCGTGTTTGCGGGATGCAGCCGGCCTTTGGAGCGGAAGCTCGTGACCGCGGAGCATGTCCACGGGAAAACCGGCCTTGACGGGCCGGACCTGCCGGATCCGAAGATGTCTCTTCAGGAACAGCACGCTGTCGATTTTATCGTGGAAACGCTGTCGAAGGAGCCTGAAAGCACTGTCACGCTTTGCGTTCTCGGTCCTCTGACCAACGTCGCGACCGCGTTGCGACGGGAACCCGGAATCGCCAACCGCATCCAAGAAATCGTTCTGATGGGAGGGGCTTATTTCGAAGTCGGCAACATAACGCCGACGGCGGAATTCAACATCTACGTCGATCCGGAAGCGGCCGCAGCCGTTTTCAAGGCGGGCATCGAGATCACGGTTTTTCCTCTGGACGTCACCCACAAGGCGTTGACGACCCCTGCACGCATCAAAGCATTTCGAAAGATCGGCAACCAAGCGGGCAACGCCGTGGCGGAGATGACCGGATTCGCCGAACGGTTCGACCGCAAAAAGTACGGAACCGACGGCGGCCCGCTCCACGACCCTTGCGTCATTTCCTACTTGCTCAAGCCCGAATTGTTTTCGGGCCGATTCGTGAATGTGGAGATTGAGACAAATTCCGAACTCACGCTGGGAATGACCGTTGCCGACTGGTGGCGCGTTACCGATCGAAAACCAAACGCCACCTTCATGGGATCGGTCGACGACCAAAGATATTTTGATCTGATCACCGAGAGAATTGCGTTACTTTGATTGAATCGCAGTGAATTGCGCATGATTGTTGGGTCGCACCTTGATTGCATTCGACAACACATACGCGCGGCTGCCAAGCCGCTTTTACGCCAAGCTGCCGCCCGCTCCGGTCGCGCAGCCGAAACTGATCAAGGTCAATCGGCCGCTCGCTGCGGAACTGAATATCGATTCGAACTATTTGGAGTCCGATGACGGCGTTTCGGCCCTCGCCGGAAACCGGTTGTTCGACGGCTCAGAACCCCTCGCCATGGCTTATGCAGGCCACCAGTTCGGCAACTGGGTTCATCAGCTGGGCGACGGGCGCGCGTTGCTGCTCGGCGAGGTAGTTGATGCGAACGGCTGCCGCCGCGACATTCAGCTGAAGGGATCCGGACGCACTCCGTTTTCCCGAAACGGCGACGGCCGCGCTTGGCTGGGCCCGGTGCTGCGGGAATATGTCGTCTCCGAGGCGATGCACACGCTCGGAATTCCGTCCACCCGGGCGCTGGCGGCGGTCGAAACAGGAGAGCGCGTCTTCAGGGATGGCGTGCTCCCGGGCGCAGTCTTGACGCGAATCGCGGCAAGCCACGTCCGCGTGGGCACGTTCCAATATTTCTATGCCAGAAACGATATCGAAGCGCTCAAGCTACTGACCGAACATGTTGCATCCAAGATTTGCCCGGATGTCTTGGACATGGACAACCATGCTCTTGCCCTGCTTCGCTCCGTCGTCCGAGCTCAAGCTCGTCTGATCGCCCTCTGGATGGGCTTGGGGTTTATCCATGGCGTAATGAACACCGACAACATGTCGCTTGCCGGAGAGACAATCGATTTCGGCCCGTGCGCATTCATGGACAATTACGAAGCACACAAGGTCTTCAGCTCAATCGACCGCGGCGGACGGTATGCATATTCGAATCAACCCTCGGTAGGACTTTGGAATCTGGCGCAATTCGCGACGACTTTGGTCCCGTTGATCAACGACGACAAAGCTCTGGCGGTCGAGAAAGCGACAGAAGCCGTCAACGAGTTCCGGGAAATTTACAATTCGGAATGGCTGGCGGTCTTCGGCAGGAAATTCGGGCTATCGAATCAAGTCGATGGAGACGCTGAGATCATTGCCGGGTTTTTGAAATTGATGGCGAGCGCCGATGCCGATTTCACCTTGGCGTTCCGGCAGCTCGCGCAATTGGGGCCGGAACTTGAAAGACCCGAAAAACTTCGCTCGCTCTTCGGAGACGCTCTTGGACTCGACGATTGGTTGGATTCGTGGCGAAAGCGAACAGGTTCGGAACCGAGGAGCAGCGACGAGATTCGCAGGACGATGCTTGCAGTCAACCCTGCCTTCATCCCGCGAAATCACCGAATCGAGCAATTGATCTCCGCCGCTGTCGGCGGCGATTTTTCGCCGTTCGAAACCATGAACAAGGTCTTGGCCTCTCCCTATTCCGATCAACCCGAACACGCCGAGTACATGAATCCGCCCGAAGCGAATGAATTGGTGACAAGGACGTTTTGCGGAACATGAAACTCGGTCTCACGAACACCAATCTTCAAGCGATTCGCATTTCTGCAATTTGATTCCGAGGTCTGAGCGAGCGTGGCGCCCTGCCGCGCGTCAAGCCCGGCTGCGTTCGTACTTCGCAGTTGCATCTGGATCTCGTTTTCCCAAATTCGGCAATTCGCCCAATAGTCAAATGCATGCTTGCGATGAATGATCCAGCCGCTTCATTCCCGCGAAGGCTTTGCAGCATGCGCCTAAGCTAACCATGCAACGAGTGAAACGGTCTTGACATAATCGACTGTTTTAGTCAGGAATTAGACGGCGTATTGCGCTTGAGACAGCGGCTATCGGCTCCGAGCGAAACCTCGGCAAATCGAAACGACGAGACTCATGATCGTATGTCACTGCAACCGGATTTCCGACCAAGACATTGATCGGGCGATTTCTTGGATGAGGGCGTCCGACCCGCACGCGATCATCACTCCCGGAAAGGTATTTCGCGTTCTGGGAAAGAAAGCGAATTGCGGGAATTGCATGCAACTGTTTCTAGACATCATGCGCAAAAATGATAATCTCCCCGTGAAGGTCAATCTCGCGCCCGCGACCCCCGTGTCCGCGACTGGCAAAAACAGGAGGACTACGCAATGAGAGGCGACGCCAAGGTCCTGGATTATCTTAACAGAGCCCTTCGAAGCGAGCTGACAGCCATCAGCCAGTACTGGCTTCATTACAAACTCCTCGAGGACTGGGGGCTTGGCCATATGGCCAAGAAGAGCCGCGAAGAAAGCATTGAGGAGATGCACCATGCGGACAAGCTGATGGGCCGCATCATTTTCCTCGAAGGTCACCCGAACTTGCAGACGCTCGACCCGCTGCGGATCGGACAGTCTCCGAAGGAGGCGCTTGAATGCGATCTTGCAGCCGAGCAGGATGCGCGAGCGTTGTACAAGGAGGCGCGCGAATACTGCCGTGATTCCGGCGACTACGTCACAATGAATATTTTTGAGGAACTGCTTGCGGACGAGGAAGGACACATAGATTTCCTCGAGACGCAGCTCAGCTTGGTCGAGCGGATGGGCGAAGAGAAATTCGCTCAGCTCAATGCTTCAAAAATGGACGAATGAACCCGGCAACCGTGCTTGTACGAAAATTCTTGGGAATTTGATTCGCGGATCCGGTCTCGCATGCGATCAGAATGTGCCCGCGTTGCGCAAATCGCGAGATTAGTCGTCTTTTAGCGGCAGTCCGCAGTTCCCGATTCCGTCCCTCTGCGTTGAACGAGGCCATGGTCGAAAAGATTTCAGCGAGATGCGAAGCAAAGGGGCTTCGCATGACGGGGCAACGTCGCACGGTCACCCAGGTTTTGGAAGATTCCGACGACCATCCTGACGTTGAAGAGCTTTACAGCCGCGCGCTGAAGATTGATCCGCAAATTTCGATCGCCACTGTCTACCGCACCGTAAAGCTTCTTGAAGAACTCGGAATTCTGGAGCGACTTGAATTCAAGGACGGCAAGTCGCGGTTTGAAGACGCCGAACGCGAACACCATGACCATCTCATCGACTTGCATTCGGGCGAGGTGATCGAGTTTCGAGACGACGAGATCGAACGTCTGCAGAAAAAGATCGCAAGCCGACTCGGATATGCGTTGCGCGGCCACCGAATGGAGCTATACGGGATCCGTATTTCGGAGAAATGAATCGGTAGGATGCCATGTCGATAATTTTTCACGTTTCCGGCAGGGAAATCCTCGACAGCCGCGGCAACCCGACGGTCGAAGCCGACGTGTTTCTGAACGACGGGACGATGGGACGAGCCGCGGTGCCTTCCGGCGCTTCAACCGGCGCGCACGAGGCCGTCGAACTGCGGGACGGCGACCCGGACCGTTATGCCGGAAAGGGCGTTCAACGCGCGGTCAGCGCGCTCAACGATGAGATTGCGGATGCGCTTGTCGGCCAGTCCGCACTGAATCAGGCGGAATTGGACGAACTCTTGATCAATCTCGACGACACGGAAAACAAGAGTCGTCTTGGAGCCAATGCGGTCCTCGCAGCCTCCCTTGCTATCGCAAAGGCGGCGGCAAAGCATGTTGATCTGCCCTTGTTTCGATACATCGGCGGCACATTCGCAAGGATACTTCCCACTCCCATGATGAATGTCATAAACGGAGGAAAGCACGCGGATAATCCGATCGACATTCAAGAATTCATGATCATTCCGGCTGACGCGTTGGATTTCGCTGACGCGGTAAGAATCGGATCAGAAGTTTTTCATTCGCTGCGGAAAAAACTGCAGGACGCCGGACATTCCGTTTCAGTCGGAGATGAAGGCGGTTTCGCGCCCGCGCTGAAATCGGCGAAAGAAGCGCTGGATTTCATGATGGGTTCCGTAGAAGCCGCCGGATATGCGCCCGGAGACGAGATTCTCTTTGCCTTGGACTGCGCGGCGACCGAGTATTTTTCCGACGGCCAATACTCATTCAAAGGCGAGAATATCACTCGCTCCATGGAAGAGAATGTCGATTATCTTGCTTCATTGGTGAATGATTATCCAATCGTTTCGATAGAGGACGGCTGCGCCGAGGACGATTGGGACGGCTGGAAGCACCTGACGGAGACACTGGGCAAGAAGGTTCAGCTGGTTGGAGACGATTTGTTCGTCACCAACTGCAAACGGCTTCAAGCCGGAATCAAAGCTGGCTGCGCCAATTCGCTTCTTGTCAAGGTGAATCAAATCGGCACTCTCAGTGAAACCTTGGAAGCGATAGAAGTCGCTCATCATGCTGGTTTCAGCACGGTCATCTCCCACAGATCGGGCGAGACCGAGGACACGACGATCGCCGACTTGGCCGTCGCGACGAACTGCGGCCAAATCAAGACTGGGTCGCTGTCACGCTCCGACCGGACCGCGAAATACAATCGGCTTATCCGGATTGAGGAATCTCTCGGCAGCGCGTCAAGATATTCCGGCGACATTCCATATTTGAAGTATCTGTAGAGTCCCTGAAATTCAGCAGAACGAACAACTTGAATATGCAAACATGGCCGTCATGGCCGTCGGATCAACATTTAACAATGTTTTTCTAGGGAATCTCATTTAATCTGGTCCCAACACCCGGCAACAAAATTGCGGTATGATATAGTCAAATTACCATTCATTAACAAAAGGCAATGCGGACTTAGGCTACTGGGTTGAACCGCTGGAGGGACTGCGCAAACTGTCGTACTGACGCAGCCAAAAAGATGCAAAGTCTAATAAAATAACGTTCCCTACAACAACGACTTTACTTACAGATACCACATTTTGAAAGACTAAGATACATCGCAAATATTTAAATTAAATACTCAATATAAAACAAATTCTATTAAACACTATCGTATCGTTAATATATTATAAAATTCATGTTTCACTTATTAAAATCAAAAATCACACAATTCTAACAGTCAATCGCGAGCGCTCTATCAATTGGCACAAAAACGTTTCTCTTTTTTCCACACAAACTCCTAGTTATCGAGACCGAGCCTTCAAATTTTATTCGATCATTCATCATCTTCATTTGATCGATCCTTTTGATTCCTAACCTATGAATCAAAAGCGCACAACAACCCATCTGCAACCGGCAATATCTCTTTATTAGGTTAGCTCCACCTTGCAACTGCCTGCGAACGTGCGACGCAACAAATTTACCACTCTTCAACTCAATTAGTACACAAAAAATCTTTTGATCTCCACATTCAATAAATAAAACGTAATCGCATCTACTTTCAACAAATCGTTTCGCTAAAGCAAACTTCTCTAAATCCAATATAAGCCGATTTTCCGGAATCCCTTCCAAGTCAACAACGCAATCCTTATTACCAATTCCATCTATAAAATACTCTTCACCAAAACTTGCCCTTACATCTTCAAGCATCTTTCCTACGGATAACGGTTTAGTCATCGCCGTCCAATCCATGACGAATAAACGCTTCATCGTTATATAATTCGGTATCGATCTCCAAAAAATCGGTAGGCTCCAATCCATCTTGCCCAACTTCAATTTCCCTTGTAACAGTACCCAAATCATCTTTACTACTCAAAAACTCCCATACACCGATGTCTTCTCTATCTATACTTGCGTGATCCATGGCACCATTTTCGTTTTCTATCTTTGACTTGGCACCGCGTAAAACCAAGTTATGTACCGCCCGTAAAATCCAATCACTGTGTGTCGTAATAAATACTTTTACACCGCAATCTATCAACTCTACCAAACACTGGATCAGCGCGATTTGGGCGCTCGGATGTAAATGGGCCTCCGGCTCTTCAATAATCACCAAATCATTCGAGTTGACTAAATACCTTAGCGTAATCACAATTGGCGCGATCTCTGAAATCATTGAAGACGATTGTTGCATGGAAAATTCTTTTTTTATCTTTCGAGGTAAAAATTTAAAGTCAGGATAAATTTCGCTATCTTGAGACTCTAAATGAATTTTACCATCAAGTAGGCAGCGCTCTATTTCATGAGAAACCTCTACAATAGAATCTCGGTTTGGATTTGAGCGCCCTAAATTAGCCTTCGAAAATTCTGATGCCGCCAAGATATTTGTAAGGAACGATATCTGAGCATCTGGAATAAATAGTGTTGGCTTTCCAAACATTGATTGCCGCCTTAAAGAATTAATTGATAAAATACGATTATGCTGGAAGAGGCCACTGCGATTAGCCGGCAAATAATGCACAGAACTATAACCGTTGTTACTCGGGTTGGCTAGCCTAGAAATAATATCTTCCGCAATAAATACTTGCATATATGGGCGATCAAGACCGGCTGCAATTTTTTCAATTATCGAGTTAAGAAATTTCTCTGTCTCTGTGTCTAAATTGACAGGATTCGATAGGTTTGAGTGCGAAAGTTTCATTGAATTTCGAGTAATAAATTCGGCCGACCATATTTCTTCGCCACCTTCAGCATATTGACAAAATATGGTCATCGGCTCAGGATGAGAACTAGGTTGGCGATGGAGTTCTGAAACTTCATCTACTGAAAATTGGGTAGCTAAATATTGTGAAAATTTTTGAACAAATTTTTCTGTATTTTGATTATAAAAAATAAGTTCGCTTTGAAAAAATTCCGGAAGACTCTGGAAAGTTGGAAATTTTAATAAAGAATTTTGATTTTTGGAGAACTCAATAAATGAGTTAGTAAACTCTGTTGCATCTGTATTTCCAATTGACTTGAGTTCCAAAAAATCAAAATTATTCAGCGGAATTTTTGGAAAACCACCGAACATATTATGCAATGCATATAAAAGGGTAGTAAAGTAAGTTTTTCCAGTATTACTTCTGCCTAATAATATGGTAAGCGGGCGCACGTCTAGGGACGCCTCTTTTATCGGACCAAAGTTTCTTAGCTTTAAAGAAAACCGTCCGTCAGTACGAAAGTGGGTCATGGTGGCGATGGGTTAGGGATCCGCATTTGCTTGGAGTCATATTTGCGTTACTGACGTTATAGTAAAGTTCGCGGTGTTGTAAGGGTCTGCGTTCTATGAGGTCGGGGAAACATGGATTTATGAAAGATCGGATGGTCTTCGCTTTGTGCAGGTTGGTGAACCGCCGCGACGCCGCGTCTGCAAATATAGTTGCACTTAAGGATTTCTCGGCAAGTTTCGTTGCCCGTCTGAATTGGCTTTGAGTGTACGGGCTGCCGTCGACGAATCGAACGAGTCTCAAGACCACGGTTCAAGCGGTAGTGGGAAGCTACTACGGCGCGCGTCCCGATTCATTGGCTACTTTGGTCAAGATCTTGATGTGAATACATTGTCTTCGTATCGGTGGGTTCTTCAGGGCAATTCTTCCTGTCTCTGTGGAGCGATCCATTGCGCTTCAGCACAGGGACAATGAACTGCCCCTAACTGCGATCACCCACGAGAAAGCGTTGTGGCTGGGTTCCCGCGCTCTGAAGTATGAAGCGATGGAATCTCAATTGCCCTGCGGATATTGCACAGAGATTCGTCCGCCGATTTCAGCGTCGGCAAGTATGATACGAAATGCGTTGAACCTAACAACCCTTTGTATTCGAAGCTAATTTACTCGGTCGAATCTTGATCGCTTGGGTAGTGTAGATCATGTAAGAATACTAGTATCACTTTTGCTTGAACAAATCAGTGACTACGAGTTGATGAAATGAACAAAACCTCTCTTCCATCGACCCAAGAACCAAACTTCTGGGCCCTTCGGCCATGCTTTCGTGACCCGATCCCAGAAATCTTTGAAGCGGCCGAACTTCTTGACCAAGCCGTCGATGCACATCTGGCGGGCCGTCACTCCAATGCAGCGAAGCTAATTTTTCAGGCCGACATGCAAAGCGTCTGGGACTGGACAGAGTCTGTTTGGGGCAAGGAAAAGCTCGACATTCATCGTAGACGGAAAGTAGAGGGCGCACCCAAAACGCTAGACAAGAACGAACGGGACCCGAAACGAAAACCCAGCAAACAAGATGAATGGGCATTAATCGAGCGCGACGGTTACCAGTGCCGGTTCTGCGGCATCCCGGTCATTCGGTCGGAAGTCCGTATTGCCATGCGCAAGCACTATCCCGATGCACTGAAATGGGGAGGCTCCAACTCGGAGCAACATGCTGCGTTTCAGTGCATGTGGGTACAATACGACCATATTCTTCCGCACAGCCGAGGCGGCCGCACGAACCTTGACAACTTGGCCATCACCTGTAGCGGGTGCAATTATGGAAGAGGGGAATATACACTTGAAGAAGTCGGGCTGATTGATCCTCGCACTCGGCCAGTAACGAGAACTGATTGGGACGGCTTGGAAAGGTTTCTTTAACGTTGATCCGTTGCAAAATCTTTGTCTTTGTCAAATAGCATTTTCCGCCAATTCACATGATTTGAGAATCGCCTGTATTGATCGGCTCGCTTATTCGGCCTCCAACCACGGGTGCTCGACAACCGGTCGTCGTAGGCGACGATGTTGGCAATCCATTCAGAACGCGCACTGCTAGAAAAGCGAACGCTTGGGCTTCAATCATGTCGCCGTCCAGACCGTAAGCTTCGACCGGTCGGACTTTCGGCTTAAGCGATTTCGACAAGCCTCGCATGAGCGCAGCGTTCTTGCGCCCTCCCCCGCAAACAGCGATACACGAAGGCTCTGAAGGAACACGGGCGTACCCTTCCACAATGCCGCGAACGACGCACTCCGCCAGAGTAGCGCACGCGTCCTTTGGTTCAATGTTTCCGACCAAGCTCAGCAAGTAGCTGAATTCGTCCCTGTCCAAGGATTTGGGAGGTCGCTGCGCAAAAAAAGGATTTTTGAGAAACTCGTCAACGATTTCGGGCGATGCTTCACCGCTCGATGCGAGCTTTCCGCCTTCGTCGAATTTCTGACCAGCATGAACTCGGACGAAATCGTCCAGAACGGAGTTGCCGGGTCCGACATCGAACGCAAGCAGCGCACCTGACGCTTCCGGGTATATTTTTCTGGTGTCGATCCAAGAGACATTTGCGACACCGCCGATATTCAGGAAGACCGCCGGATCGGCCAGTCCGGCATGCTGCGCCAGCGCGAAGTGGAAAAACGGAGCAAGCGGCGCACCCTCCCCTCCCATGCGTATGTCCTCCGTGCGAAAATCCCAAACGACTTTTTTTCCGGTCGCGTCGGCCAATTGCTGTCCTGAACCTGCTTGGTGCGTACGCCGGTTTTTCGGATCATGCGCAAGCGTTTGGCCGTGAAACCCCACCAACTCGCATTCTTGAAACTCTCCCAATATTTTTTCATGCGCTTTGATGATGACCGCTTCGGCGTCTTCAACCTGCCGACAGCCCGGCCACCAGCCTATGGCGGACCTTATCGCTTCCCGTTCGTCATCCTTGTAGGGACGATATTGCGTCGGGCCGAAATCCAGAATTTCATGGCCATCCGTAAGGACGGAGGCTGCATCAACGCCGTCCATCGATGTGCCCGACATGCATCCGATCGCCCAAATCGGTTCTGGTGAGGTCATGCCCAATTCCTTTCCAACCGGCGATAATATAGGGGGCGTCACGAAACAACCTGCGGCCTAGCGATGTCAGAGGCATACGTTCCGAAATCAGAATTCTTGCACACGATGCAAGAGCGCGGATTTTTCGCGGATTGCACCGATTTCGAAGGTCTGGACAAAGCTTTACGGGGCCAAGTCGTTCCGGGATACATTGGGTTTGATGCGACAGCGGAGTCTCTGCATGTCGGTAGCCTGATTCAAGTCATGATGCTGAGGTGGCTGCAGAAGACGGGGCATAAGCCGGTCGTGCTAATGGGAGGCGGCACGACGAAGGTTGGAGATCCCTCGTTCCGCGCGGACGAGCGCCCCCTGCTCAGTCCTGAACGAATCAAGTCCAACATCGCAGGAATCAAGAAGGTTTTCTCGCGCTTTGTTCGGTTCGGCGACAACGAAACCGACGCAGTGATGCCGGACAACGCCGAGTGGCTCGACGGCTTGAACTATCTGGAATTCCTTCGTGACATTGGTCGGCATTTTTCGGTGAATCGGATGCTGTCCTTCGAGTCCGTGAAATCGCGTCTCGAGCGCGAGCAGACGCTATCGTTCCTCGAGTTCAACTACATGCTGCTCCAGGCATACGATTTCCTCGAACTGAACCGCCGCTTGGAATGCCGTTTGCAAATGGGTGGATCGGATCAATGGGGCAACATTGTAAATGGCGTCGACCTTGCCCGCAGAGTCGACAACTCGACCGTATTCGGACTGACTTCTCCGCTCCTGACAACGGCCGATGGGAAAAAGATGGGGAAAACCGCATCGGGTGCCGTTTGGCTCAATGCTGAAATGCTTTCGCCTTTCGACTACTGGCAATTCTGGAGGAACGTTCAGGATGCCGATGTGGAAAAGTTCCTTTTGTTGTTCACTGAGATCGACGTTGGCGAGTGCAAGCGATTGGGCGCTTTGCGCGGTTCCGAAACCAATCATGCCAAAATTACCTTGGCCAATCAGGTGACGCGCATAACTCATGGCGCTGATGCGGCAGAGTCTGCATCGACGGAGGCAACTCGGCTATTCGGCGAATCCAACCAGTCAAGCAACGAAGCTGGAGTGGGGTTGCAAACTGTAGAACTTCAAGCAGATGAATTATCGGGCCGCGGCACACCTATCGTACAGTTGCTTGTCAAATCCGGCCTATCGCCCACAGGAAAAGAAGCTCGGCGGTTGATCAAGAGCGGCGGCGCGCGCATGAACGGAGAAAAAATTACCGATACCTCGGCATGCGTCAGCATCGACATGCTGGCCAAACCGATAGAGCTTTCGTCCGGGCGAAAAAAGCACGTTCGTATTGCCTTGTCGGATCAATAAAGCGACGGACAAGCTACACCAAATCTGGTCTCGGTCAGAATTCAACAACGCTTCAGGAACCTCGCCAGTTTCGCAGGGGTCCGCGTAGCGAATGCAGAATCGGCGGCGAACCCGGGATGAGCGCGTCGGTTATTCAATCGCGCGAAACACGGCCATGATGCCTACTCGAGAATCCACTCGCCGTCGGGATAGAATGCGTGAAACGCGAATGCGAACATCACATCGTGCGGAAGGTCTTCGCCGGTTCCCGCATCCCGGACACGGATCGTGCCGACATCGCGCCCTTCGCCGACGAGTCTCGTGTCCAAAGGAGAGGCTTGCCCTTCTGTCCAAGTGAAGCTCACCCCGTATTCGGTATGTTCCCCAGCCTCCTTGAGTCTTTCCAAAAGCCAAGCCCGGTTTCCCACCCGCACCACGCGCGCAAGCGGAGAAATGTCGAACGGCGGCGAATCACCGGAATACAGAAAAGGGAAAGAAGACGTATCGTATCCGACGTAAGGGTTGTATCCGTATCGGCGGGGGTAGTTTGGCTCGTCCATCACAAGCCCGTCCGGGTTTCTCTCAGCGAAATCGGACCAGCTCTCAAGCCAGCCGGGAAGGGTCGCCAGCTTCTCGCCGGTTCGGCTTCCGACGATGGCCTCGCCGACAGCTTGCTGCCACCAGCTCTCCGACTCGAGGTCATACATCACCATATCGGATTTGCGCAGCTTTCCCGACACGCCAAAAGTGAGTGTTTCGCCGTCGATCCGGCGATCAAAAAACACCCCTGAATTGCAAAGCGGACAATAGGTCACGGCAACCGGCACGCCTCCGACGATGTCATTCACGATTTCGTGCCAGAGCAGATACCGAATCGGATATGCGCGCGGAACGGAGTCTCCCAATTCCAACGTCATAACCGGTTCTCTTGGCGACAACCGCGTTTCAGTTTCCGCCGCGATGAACTCGGGATCAATCAACGCAGGGATTCCATCTTTCGGCGGACCTCCGGACATGATCTCCGAGAGATCGATCGAGTGGATGGAAAAATCAGTCCGCGGCCACTCCCATTGCCAATTTGACGGGTTCGCATTTGCAGAAACCGCAATCGATGCAACCGAGAAGAATGCGATTAGCAGCCTTGCAAACATGGCGGCGCCGGACTGACGGACCGGAATGGCGAACAACGGAGCGAACATTTCACATATCAGCCTTAATTTGCGCCCGCACTATGTAATCGGGATCGTCGACGGAACCGTTGCGCTGGGGATTCCCCTTCTTGATTCCATCCACCGCATCCATTCCCGATATCACGCGTCCGAAGACGGTGTATTGCCCGTTGAGAAACATTCCATCGGCGAACATTATGAAAAACTGGGAATTCGCGCTGTCCGGATTCCGCGCGCGCGCCATCCCGACCACGCCTCTGGCGAAGGGCTCGTCTGTAAACTCTGCCCTGAGATCCGGCATCGAAGAGCCGCCCGTCCCGGCCCGATGGAGATTCGCTCCCCCTCGCCTTCCAAACTCGACATCGCCGGTCTGCGCCATGAAGCCTTCGATAACCCTGTGGAACACGACTCCGTCGAGCTCGCCGTCGCGAGTAAGCGTTTTGATCCGATCCACGTGGTTCGGCGCCAATTCGGGCAGCAACTCAATTTCGATGGTCCCGCTGGCTTCGCCTCCAACCTCAAGCACCAGCACGTTTTCGTCCTCGGCTGCGATCGTTGCGCTTGCGCTGATCGCAAGTGCTGCAGTCGCGGATTTCAGTAGTTTCATTCAAGATTTCCCCTTCTGCTCCCATTGACGATTCGGGCGTTCATTGCAGTTCAATTGACACATTGTGCCCCTCATTCGGCTGCGTCGCCGCAAAGCTCCGCAGCCGATTCCAATTTCACGGGCGGCGGACGCGAAACTTCTCTTCCAGCGCGACTTTCGTCGATTGAGGAACGAAGTTGGACACGTCTCCGCCCATGCGGGCAATTTCCTTCACCAGCTTCGACGCGATCGATTGGTTCTTTACGTCGGCCATCAGAAATACCGTTTCGACATTCGAATCCAGCGCCCGGTTCATGCCGACCATTTGGAATTCGTACTCGAAATCGGAAACCGCTCTGAGACCGCGTATGATCACGGTTGCACCAACTTCTCTTGCGCATTCAATCAAAAGATTCTCGAACGGATGCGGCACGATGTTGACGCCGGTCGCCTCTTTCAGAGCCGCCGATTCAGACTCCACCATTTCCACCCGCTCTTCCAAGCTGAACGTCGGAGCTTTGTCCTTGTTTATTGCGATGCCCACGACCAAGTGATCGACAAGCGAGCACGCCCTTCGCATTATGTCCAAGTGTCCGTACGTCAGCGGATCAAACGTACCCGGATAAAGGCCTACTCGCATTGGCGTTTCGACTCGCTGGTTAAGTTGCAGAGACCTCGCGGGCGGACTGCCGAATTTACGGCAAACGCTCCGCTTCAAGGTCGGGTCTGGCCTTAATGGCCCATAATCATTCCTTCAAGAGCTTCTTTTTCCATGCTCAGGTCCAATAGTCGAGCCTTGACGACGTCGCCGATGGAGATGAACCCGATCATGTCGCCGTCCTTGACGACTGGAAGATGCCGGAATCGGCCTTCCGTCATTTTGGACAGTGCTTGGTCCGCCGTTTCATCCTCCGTACAGGTGACGACGGCGCGGCTCATGAGTTGTTCGACATTTTTCTTCAGGCAGCCGGTGCCGCTTCGGCCAAGTTCCCGCACGATGTCGCGCTCCGAGATGATTCCCAAGGCTTGCGGCCCGCCGGCCGTGACCACAAGCGCGCCAATGCGCTTTTCCGACAATATTTTCGCTGCATCCGACACTGTTGAATCCGGACCGATCGTCAAGACTTGCGTGTTAGGTTTCGAGTTGAGTATCTGCTTGATCAACATGGTTTCGATTCCTCCAGCTTCGTTTGCCTGAAAAGCATAAGCCGCTTGTCCTTGCCGGATCGTAACAGTCCGATATTCGAATGTCATTAATCAATTGAATGACGGGCCTCGGCCATGATGGGAGAGTCGCACGCATGGCGAAGAAGAATTCAGGCCCGGAGCCCGCTTCGCGGTCGAATGCTCGTCTGCGCGAAAATTCGACAACTTGGTTGCGCCAAATTGCGGCTGTCGATACTTGAATTGTTCAGTCGCACCGCAATCTGGAAAATACTACCCGCAGGGAGGTGAAGATGAGGGAAATTCCGCATTTTTTGAATGGTCGCGAAACGGCAGGAGCTTCGGGGCGATTCGGAGACGTATTCAACCCCGCCACCGGCGAGGTGCAAGCGCGGGTCCCGCTGGCCAACGCGGGAGAGGTTGACGCGGCAGTCAAGGGCGCGCTTGCCGCCCAGCCGAAATGGGCGGCCACGAATCCGCAGCGGCGCGGCCGCGTGCTGATGGAATTCGTGCGGTTGCTGCATCGCGACATGGACAAGCTGGCGGAGAGGCTGTCGAGCGAGCACGGCAAGACGCTGCCCGACGCCAAGGGCGACGTCCAGAGGGGCTTGGAAGTTGCGGAATTCTGCATCGGCGCCCCGCATTTTCTGAAGGGCGAGTTCTCGGAGAGCGCGGGTCCGGGCATCGACATGTATTCAATGCGCCAGCCTGTCGGAGTCGTCGCAGGAATTACGCCGTTCAATTTTCCGGCGATGATACCGATGTGGAAGTTCGCTCCTGCGGTCGCATGCGGAAACGCGTTCATCCTCAAGCCGTCGGAAAGGGATCCCTCCGTTCCGGTCATGCTTGCGGAATTGATGCTTGAAGCGGGCCTACCCGAAGGCATTCTGCAAGTCGTGCACGGGGACAAGGAAGCCGTCGATGCTCTTCTCGACCACCCGGACGTCGGCGGCATGGGTTTCGTCGGCTCGACGCCGATCGCGCAGTATATCTACTCGCGGGGATGCGCCAACGGGAAACGCGTCCAGTGCTTCGGCGGCGCGAAAAATCACATGATCGTCATGCCGGACGCGGATATGGACCAAGCCGCCGACGCCCTTGTCGGCTCAGGCTACGGCGCCGCCGGAGAACGATGCATGGCCGTTTCCGTGGCTGTGCCTGTCGGCGACAAAACGGCCGACGCGCTCATCGAGCGTCTCGCGCCGCGAGTCGAAAAGCTCAAAATCGGACCCTACACCAGCGGCGATGACATGGATTACGGGCCGCTTGTTACCGGTGAAGCTCAGAAACGGGTTCTCGGGCTGATCGAAACTGGCTTGGAGCAAGGGGCGGATCTCGTCGTCGATGGCCGCGACTTCAAGCTGCAGGGGTACGAGAACGGCTTCTTCGTCGGTCCGCATCTGTTCGACCAGGTTCGCCCGGATATGGACATATACAAGACGGAGATCTTCGGACCTGTGCTGTCAACGGTGCGCGCCGAATCATACGAAGCCGCCTTGGGTCTTGCGATGAACCACGAGTTCGGCAACGGAGTGGCGATATTCACGCGCGACGGCGACACGGCGAGGGACTTCGCAAGCAGGATCAACATCGGAATGGTCGGCATCAATGTTCCCATCCCGGTTCCCCTAGCCTACCACACATTCGGAGGATGGAAGAAATCGGCATTCGGCGATCTGAATCAGCATGGACCGGACGCGTTCAGGTTCTATACGCGAACGAAGACCGTCACGTCGCGCTGGCCTTCCGGAATTAAGGAAGGCGCCGTCCTCAACTTCGCGCAAATGGAATGAATTCCCGAATCCTGCAGCAGCGAAGTACAGCGATCAGTTCGGCACTCTGAACGTGCCGAAGTTGCTCGTTGCGAATGCCGAGAAATTCCGCTCGGCGGTTGCATCGAGACTTGGACGGTTCGCTGTTCTCGACCGGATGCGTGATTGAAGACCTTATGCTTGGGAGGCATTCGATGGAACCCGACATGAATGAAGACCAGCGCGCCATGTTCGATATGGCCAAGGCGTTCGGCGAGGAGAATATCGCGCCGAATGCTTTGGCTTGGGAAAAGGAAGGCTGCATACCGCGCGAACTTTGGCCCGAAGCGGGAGCGCTTGGCTTCGGTGGTCTGAACGCTGGCGACCAATACGGCGGGTCGGCACTGTCACGATTGGACTCGACGCACATATTCGAGGCGTTGGCCCGCTCATGCCCATCGGTTGCGGCATTCATTTCGATCCACAACATGTGCGTTTCCATGGTGGACGCCTACGGCGACGCGGCTCTCAAGGAGCGATTGCTGCCTTCAGCGATTTCAATGGATTCGATCCTCTCATATTGTCTGACGGAACCGGGATCCGGCTCAGATGCGGCTTCATTGAAGACGCGGGCGAAGAAAACCAATGAAGGCTGGATACTGAACGGCACGAAATCGTTCATTTCGGGCGGCGGGTACTCCGACGCCTACATAGTGATGTGCAGGACGGGCGGCGACGGACCTGACGGAATCTCGGCGATTCTCGTCGATTCCGATACGCCGGGGCTTTCGTTCGGGAAGCTGGAAGACAAAATGGGATGGCGCGCCCAGCCGACGCGCCAAGTCCAGATGGATGACTGCCGGGTCCCGAGCGAAAATCTGCTCGGCGAAGAAGGCATGGGCTTCAAGTATGCACTTTCCGCTCTCGACGGCGGACGCCTCAATATTGCCGCGTGCTCGATCGGCGGCGCCCAAGCAGCATTGGAAAAGGCCTTGGATTACATGGCGGATCGAGAGGCGTTCGGCCGGACATTGGACAAGTTCCAGGCTCTGTCGTTCCGCGTCGCGGATATCGGGACCGAGCTTTCGGCCGCGCGGGCATTGCTCGCGGAAGCGGCCCGCAAATATGATTCGGAAGCGCCGGATACGACCGTCCATTGCGCGATGGCCAAGCGTTTCGCGACGGACGCCGGATGGAAGGCGGCGAATGAATGCCTGCAGCTTCACGGAGGATACGGATACCTTGCGGACTTCGGGATAGAGAAAATCGTCCGCGATCTGCGGGTCCATCAGATTCTTGAAGGGACGAACGAAATCATGCGGCTGATCGTCGCGCGCAGCCTGCTTGCGGAAAAGCGATGAGCCGGGAAATCAATATCCGCCGAGATGGCAAGGCCGGCAGAATCACGCTTTGCCGTCCTGAGGCGCTGAACGCCCTTACTTACGACATGTGCCGAAAGATAAGCGCCGCGCTCGATGAGTGGGAAAAAGATCCAGCGGTCGCGGTCGCAATCATCGACGCCGAGGGCGAACGGGCATTTTGCTCCGGCGGCGACATAGCGGAAATGTACGGCCGGGGCATCGAGGGCGATTTCGGATACGGGCAATCCTTCTGGCGCGACGAATACATGCTGAACGCCAAAATTGCGAACTGGAGAAAGCCGATCATTAGCTTTTTGCAAGGCTACACGATGGGAGGCGGCGTGGGAATCGGCTGCCACGGGAGCCACCGTGTCGTTTGCGAATCAAGCTTGGTCGCGATGCCGGAGTGCGGGATCGGACTGGTTCCTGATGTGGGCGGCTCGTTTCTTCTAGCCAATGCGCCCGGACGCGCAGGGGAATTCCTGGGCGTCACAGGAACCCGGATGGGGCCGGATGACGCGATCTACGCGGGTTTCGCGGACCATTTCGTTCCTGCTTCGCGATGGGAACAGTTAATTGGAGAGTTGGCCGATCAAGGCGAATCTGCGCCGGTCGTTTCCGCTTCGGAAGCGCCGCCTCAAGGCAAGCTTCGGCGCATGAAGGCCGAGATCGATGCCGTCTGGTCCGCCGAGTCAATCGCAGCCGTCGCGCGCGCCTTGGAAAATGACGGCGGCGAATTCGCGGCGAATTGCAGAAAGCAAATGCAAAGGAATTCTCCGCTTTCGACGGCGTGCGCGTTCAAACTCATCCGGATGCAGCGCACGACGAGAGGCATCGAGGAAGCGCTTGAACTCGAATTTCGATACACCCACCGCTCGCTTGAGCATTCGGATTTCATCGAGGGCATTCGCGCGCGAATAGTCGACAAGGACAACAAGCCGAGTTGGAAATTTCAAAACATTGCGGACGTGCCGGCGAAGGCGGTGGAGGAACTGTTGGCGCCGCTGCCGGAGGACGAAATTGTGTGGAGGGAAACGCTGTGAAAATCGGATTTGTCGGATTGGGAAACATGGGGTTCCCGATGGCCTCCAACCTTCTTGAAGCAGGCTACTCGGTGACGTGCTTCGACATCGCGCGACGATATCCGGACGGCGCGCATCCCGCGGAATCAGCCGCTGACGCAGCGGAAAGCAATGACATCGTCATCACTATGCTTCCGAACGGGACCGCGCTACGGAGCGTCGCCGACGAAACCATCCCTGCCATGCGGCGCGGCGCGACTTTCGTGGACTGCTCCACGGTCGACATGGCAAGCGCGCTCGCTGTCGCGGAAAAAACGGAGGCGGCGGGATTGAAATTCGTGGATGCGCCGGTTTCCGGGGGCGTCGCAGGCGCGACAGGCGGCAACTTGACGTTCATGGCCGGCGGGACAGACGAAGCGTTCCGGTTCGTCCTTCCGTTGTTCGAGATCATGGGAAGCAAAGCGGTGCACTGCGGGAATGCTGGCGCGGGCCAAGCAGCCAAGATGTGCAACAACATGATATTGGGCGCGACGATGATCGTCTCCTGCGAAGCTTTCGCATTGGCGGACGCTTTGGGGCTGGATCGGCAGAAGCTGTTTGAAGTCGTGTCGAAGTCGTCCGGATACAGCTGGAGCATGAATGCCTACTGCCCCGCTCCGGGCGTGGGGCCGAATTCGCCTTCGGACAACGACTACAAGCCTGGATTCGCCTCCGACCTGATGCTCAAGGATCTGCGCCTAGCCCAAAGCGCCGCCCGGGGCGGCGGCGTCGACACGCCGGTCGGAAATTGCGCCACCGAATTCTACAGGAAATTTGTCGAAGAACAGAACGGATCGGGATTGGATTTTTCCGCAGTTTTGAAGGTGCTGGCGAAGAATTCTGTCCTCGAAAGCGGGAAATAACTTTTCGTAGAATCACGATTTTCCGGCATTCCCTCGAGACCAATCCGCCGCCGGATCGACAGGATTTCCCGTCTTTCGATCCCGGTGCGATCCGCCAAGCATGTTCCGCTCAGACTTCAGGACGCGCCCAGGCCGGACCAATTTGCGGTCGGCACCATGAATCGAATGCCTCTCGCTGCTTTTATTCCGCTGCAATTCTCGGCTGGCTAAGAATTTTCGCGAGGAATTGGCCCGTGTAGCTGTTGACGCACTGAGCGACATCCTCCGGAATCCCGCAGGCAACAACCTCGCCCCCCAGGTCTCCGCCTTCCGGACCCATGTCGATGATCCAATCCGCCGTCTTGATGACGTCCAGATTGTGCTCGATGACCACGACCGTGTTGCCGAGATCGACCAGCGCATGGAGGACATCGAGCAGTTTCGCGACGTCGTGGAAATGCAATCCTGTTGTCGGCTCATCCAGAACGTACAAGGTGTTGCCGGTCGAGCGTTTCGCCAGCTCCTTGGAAAGCTTGACGCGCTGGGCTTCGCCGCCGGACAGAGTCGTCGCCCTTTGGCCGAGCTTGATGTATCCCAAACCGACCTCCAGCAACGCCAGAAGCTTCGGCCGAACTGCCGGCAGCGCGCGGAAGAACAGCTCGGCTTCCTCGACAGTCATGTCCAAGACGTCCGCAATGTTTTTTCCTTTGAACTCGATTTCCAGAGTTTCCCGGTTGTAGCGCTTTCCTTTGCAGCTCTCGCAAAGGACGTACACATCCGACAGGAAATGCATTGAGATTTTCTTCACTCCGTCGCCCTGGCACGCTTCGCACCGCCCTCCCCGCACATTGAATGAGAACCGGCCCGGCTGATATCCGCGCTGCTTTGACTCCGGCATTTCGGAGAACCAGTTGCGAATCGGCGTGAACGCATCGACATACGTGGCCGGGTTCGAACGGGGAGTTCGGCCGATGGGCTTCTGATTGATGTCTATGACTTTGTCTACCTTCTGCATCCCTTCGACGGCCTTGCAGTTTTCCGCTTTGGCGAAATAGCTGCTTCGGATGTCGTGGGCGTTCTTCAAAAGCGTATTGAACACCAAAGTCGATTTGCCGCTGCCCGAAACCCCCGTCACGCAAACGAATTTGCCCAATGGAACTTCAACTTCGATGTCTTTCAGGTTGTTCCCGCAAGCGCCGATCACCTTGATGCCCGTTCCGTTGCCCGGTCGCCTCGCTCTGTCGGCATCAATCGACTTTGCCCCGCTCAAATATTGGCCGGTCAACGAATGCTTGTCCGCGGCAATCATTTGCGGAGTCCCGCAAGCCACGATGCCTCCCCCGTGCACGCCGGCCCCGGGCCCCATGTCCAGAACGAAATCGGCTTCTCGGATCGCTTCCTCGTCGTGCTCGACCACGACCACGGAATTGCCTTGGTCACGCAAGTTCTTGAGCGTGTCGAGCAGTCGCTTGTTGTCGCGCTGATGAAGCCCGATCGAGGGCTCGTCAAGCACATACAGCACGCCTGAAAGCCCTGATCCGATCTGGCTGGCCAGTCGGATCCGCTGGCTTTCGCCGCCGGAAAGCGTTCCCGCCTTTCTGGCGAGCGTCAAATACTCTAGACCTACGTTCACCAGAAAGCCGAGCCGATCCTGGATTTCCTTCAAGATCGAAGTCGCGATCTCGTTCTGCTGCCTTCCGAGCCGCTCGGGCACCTTCCCGACCCAGTCCAGCGCGTCGGAGATCGACATCTGCGTCACTTCGGAGATATGAAAATCCGCGATCTTCACGGCCAGCGCTTCCGGCCGCAGTCGGTTCCCTTCGCATTTCTTGCAGGTCCGGGAATTCTGATAGCGCACGAAATCCTCTCGAATGTTCTCCGAGGCCGTTTCGCGGTAGCGCCGTTCCAAATTCGGAATCACGCCTTCAAAGGTTCTCTCGACCCTGTGGACCCTGGAAGCGCTGCTGAATTCAAATTCGATTTTCTCTTTGCCCGAACCGTAAAGAATTATGTCCTTAATTTCCGCGTGCAAAACCGACCATTTTTCGTCGAGGCTGAAGGAATAATGCTTCGCCAGCGCTCGGAGAGTTTGCTCGTGGATCATGGATCCGCTGAAACTCCAAGGCGCGATCGCGTTGTTTTTCAGTGAAAGGTTGGGATTCGGCACGATCAAGTTCTCGTCGAAATAGGCTTCAGACCCGAGACCGTCGCAGACGGGGCATGCGCCGAACGGCGCGTTGAACGAGAAGAGCCGCGGCTCGAGTTCCGGTACGGTGAATCCTGAAACCGGGCATGCGAACTTCTCGGAAAACGTGATTGATTCGACGGATCCGTCCGCCAACTGGGCGTCCGCCATTGCAATGCCGTCCGCATGGTCCAGCGCCGTCCGGATTGAATCTGCGAGCCGCTCCTCTATTCCGGGCCGAACGATCAGTCGGTCCACGACCAAATCGATGTCGTGCCTGATGTTCTTGCTGAGCTGCGGGAGGTCGTCGAGTTCCTGGAATTCGCCGTCGATCCGGACTCTGATGAAGCCCTTCTTCTGAAAATTGAGCAGCTCCTTGCGGTACTCCCCCTTCCGGTCGCGCACGATCGGAGAAAGCAAATACAGCCGCGTCCCTTCCTCCAAACTCATGATTCGGTCGACCATGTCCGAGACCTGCTGCGCCGTGATCGGCTTTCCGGTTGCAGGCGAATGCGGAACCCCTACCCGAGCGAACAGAAGCCGAAGATAATCGTATATTTCGGTGATCGTTCCTACGGTCGAACGAGGATTGTTCGATGTGGTCTTCTGCTCAATCGAGATCGCTGGAGAAAGCCCTGCGATATAGTCCAGATCCGGCTTGTCCATGATGTTCAGGAACTGGCGGGCATAGGCGGAAAGGCTTTCGACGTATCGGCGTTGACCTTCCGCGTAGATGGTATCGATCGCCAACGAGGATTTTCCGGATCCGCTCAGTCCCGTGACGACGACCAGCTTGTTTTTCGGTATGTCGACATCAATGGACTTCAGGTTGTGCTCGCGCGCCCCTCGAACCTGAATTTCCTTCAATTCGGCCATATTCGCCCCTGCATCCTGTTTCTCTCGCTCTATCGAATCTTGCATCGCAACGCAAAGCGGAAACAATACAAAATATGAACAAAATCCGGGAGGACAGTTCGCAGCGGCGACAGGGCATTCGTGTGTGGAGCCTCTCTGCGACGCGGCGTTTCCTCGTCCAATTCCGGGCGTCTGGCCTGTTCAATGCTGCAATTTCCTATGGAGCTTATCTGCTGGACTGCAGATCGCGAGAATCTCGCGTCAAGCTTCCGGCCGAATGATCGGCACCCTTCCAAATCAATGACGTTTTCTTCTTGGGACGAGTGCTTTGCTTCCTGAAATCGTCGTCTTCAGCCCGCCCGTCGGGAATGTGCAGTCAAATACATAGACCGTCGTCCGATTCTGCGATTCACTGGCCAGCTTCTGTTTCAACAGTCCCGCGAGGCATGGCCGACATGCCTCCCAAGCCGGTCGAAAACATGAAGAAATCCGCCAGCAATTCCCGGTCAATTCAATCTGCACCAATCGGCGCGCCTTGAGTTGATGCATCTGCCAAGTTCAAAAGCCTGGAAACGGATGTGGTCAATTTCTTTGGATGAGAATGAAGAGGTGCCGCTGGTTGAAAGTGGTGCAACGCTCTGCTCGCAACCAAAATGCTGCATCGAAAACAAATCGTTGGGCTGAATTCCTTGATTGGAAGGCTCGCCGCGCTGCCGTCCTACCAAAATTGGGACGCTCCCAGAAACGCGGGAGCGGCTCAACCCAGAAGACATAGGACGCATCCCGCCGCCATCCCGCTTTGCAGCTCCACGACTTCCAAGATCGACTTCTTGAACATTTTGATGGAGTTCGGACGCCGAATCGGAATCCGCAGGCATCGCTTTGCACTTTGGCGTATTGAATGTGCCGCTGACTTCATTCGGCCGCTAAAAGCGGCTCGATCCCGGACACCTCGAGCTTTTTGGATGCTGCGGCAATGTCGTAATTGGCCTGCATGTTCATCCAGTACGCCGGGGTGGTGTTGAAGGCGCGTGCCAGACGCAATGCCGTGTCCGGCGTAATGCCGGTGACACCCTTCACAAGCCGCTCGACCCGCGTGCGAGGAACGTCCAAGCGGCGCGCCAAAGCAATCGCACCCATCCCCAAGGGATCAAGGTAGAGTTCCTTCAGTACCTCGCCAGGGTGCATTGGTTCTTCAAACAGGCTCATTGCGGTTCCTTTCAGTGTTAGTCGACAATCTCAACGTCGGCGGGACCCTTCGGCGTCCAGACAAAGCAAATGCGCCATTGGCGGTTGATTCGTACCGAATGCTGCCCTGCCCGATTGCCTTTCAGTTCTTCCAGATGGTTGCTTGGAGGAAAGCGCAAATCTTCCATTGCAACCGCAGCATCCAACGCCGTCAGCATTGCTCGCGCACGCTTAACCAAGTCGTTGGGAAAGCCTTTGCCATACTTGCCCTTCATGGCGTTGGCGGCGAATTCGCCGCGGGTGCTTTGGATCATGTCGGACACATATCGTGTCATGATGCATGTATCAATGTATGATACACAAGGGGGAGCGTCTCATGATCTTGATCCAGGCGGCCGCGACGCGACAAGCCCTCCAATTGAGGAAGTCGGGCCGATTAATGTTTTTGGGCAGATGCATCTGAATACACATCGTCAGAGACTGGCATCAACTTTCCAACCAATTGCGGTTGCATCAACCGCGCGGCGGTCAACAAGGCCGTTGACCGCCGCGCGGTTGAGGATTAAAGTTCAACCGAATCGTTGAACCGCGTTGCGAACCATGAAATCAATAATTGGGAACCCTGTCGTCGGCGCAGACTTCCATGGCCGCGAGGCAGAACTTGGGGCACTATTGCGACGAGTCCGCGACGGCAACCATGTCCTGCTATCCGGGCAGCGCCGCATGGGGAAGACCAGCATTGCAAAGGAATTGGGACGAATACTTGAACTTGAGGGTTGGGCAACCGTATTCGCTGATGTCGAGCATGCCTCTTCGCCGGAAGATGCGATATCCGAACTGGCCCGAGGGTCCCATCCCGTGCGTCCCATAGCAACTCGCATCGTCGACGGCCTGGATCGCCGAATTTGGAAGAATGTTGAGGAGCTAAGCGCATGGGATTTCAGGATCAAATTCCGTGCTGAACTGAACTCGAGAAATTGGCAGCAGTTCGGATACAATCTGATCAGCGCCTGCGCGAAGCACAGGCAGCCGGTCCTATTGGTTGTCGACGAACTGCCAATCTTCCTATCCCGTCTTTCAGCGAAAACCGAAAAAGAGAGGCCGGTCGACGAATTTCTGAGCTGGATGCGACATGCGTTTCAGACAATTGACAACTGTCCCGTCGCCATTCTGGCAGGCAGCATTGGACTCCTTCCATTGGTTGAACGCCTTGGATTGCCTGATCGCATCAACTACTTCGCTCCCTATCGGCTTAATCCTTGGGATCGCGACACTAGCATTGCCTGCTTCCGGCGGCTCGCCGTGGAATACGAACTGCGGTCGGATGAGGACGTCGCAGGTGCCGTTCATGATATGCTTGGTCTCGGAGTGCCGCATTTCGTACAGCGGCTCTTCGCCCACCTGAAAGACCTCTCTGAAACGCAAGCGGGTGCGGCCGTGACCAAGCAGGATGTCGCGGAGGCCTATCGCAACGGACTTCTCGGGCCTTGGGGGCAAGGTGATCTCATTCACTATGAGACCCGCCTTCGCGCCGCGCTCGGCGAAGAATCCTTTGCCATCGCAATGGAGATTCTCGCGGAGACCGCTACGCAAGGCGTGTTTTCCGAAAGCGCTCGGCGAATCATGGAGAACCAGCTTCACGATAGATTTACCGACGGATCCGAAAGAATCAGGCAGATATTGGGTGTTCTCGAACATGACGGATATCTCGCCCAATATCCGGACGGCCACCGGTTCGAGTTCAAACTGCTTCGGGATTGGCTTAAGGCACGCTACAGTCCCTACCACCTTCCGCTCTCAGACCGAAGACCCGGAGCTTAAGGACGTAGCGACCCTTGAACGCACAGCACCGACCAACCATTCGAAAGTTCAACCCGGGGCTATTCCAGACCGACCATGAAGTGATTGCGCAATTTGCGGTTCGGCACATTGAGTTCAAAATCGTGCTGGAGATCATCAGTGAAAACCTCGACTCGCCTTCGTGGCAGCATGTGCTTGTCGTCGCGCCCCGAGGCTTGGGCAAGACAATGCTGCTGGCGCGTTTGGCAGCCGAATTCCGGACCAGCGAGAAATATTACCGACGCGTCGTTCCAATCCGATTGATGGAAGAGTGTTACGAGATCTTCACGATAGCCGATTTCTGGCTCGACGCCCTGATCAGTTTGGCCAATGAAATAGCAGCACGCAACCCCGAAGCGTCACAGGAACTCAAGGCAGCCCACGCAGAATTCAAGTCGCGGTGGCGGGAGCGAGACATTGCTGAACGCGCGCGCGCCGCCGTCCTGAGTACTGCTGAACGCCTCGACTGGCACCTGGTGCTCATGGTCGAAAACCTGCAATCCCTCGTTGATGCTGTCGACGACGATTTCGGATGGGGATTGCGGCATGCCTTGCAAATCGAATCCCGACTCACGCTCGTCGCCACAGCCACGAGCTACTTCCGGGCCCTCGGCGACGTGGAGCATGCGTTTTTCGAACTATTCCGACCTGTCCGCCTGAATCCTCTGGATTTGAAGTCCTGCCACCGGTTGTGGCACGAACTTGGGGGCGGGAAAAGGTCGGAAACCCAAATGGAACCGATCCGCATCCTCACAGGCGGCAGTCCCAGGCTGCTGGCCATGACTGCATGTGTCGCCAACCAATTCTCCTTGGACGGCCTGCTGGATGAGTTCGTGGATCTGATCGACGGCCATACCGAATACTTCCGGGGCCATTTGGATGGAATGCCAAAAACTGAACGCCGCGTTTATCTTGCCCTCGCAGACCTTTGGCGACCCAGTCGAACCGGCGAAGTCGCCGCGCGCGCCTCGCTTGGAATCCGGACGGTCTCCACCATGCTTGGGCGGCTTGCTGATCGCGGCGCGATTCTGGTCGGCGGCACCGGCGGCAAGCGGGAATATTCCGTTGCCGAGGGTCTCTACTGCCTTTACTACAAGCTTCGCCGCGATCAAGGCGCGGCCCGTGTCGTGTCCGATCTCATCAGATTCATGCGCTTGGTCTTTGCCGAGCGTGAACAGAAGCAGGTTCTTGGAAAGCATCACGCCTTGCGTCATGGCGTCCAACCCGCAACCCCTGACGAGCCAATCGTTGACAAACTGATTCCAAGCGAACTGCCAATCGATCACAGGTCGTCTGATCAGAAGGAAGCTCCGACCGGCGGCATTTCGGCCATCGAAGGGATTGAAGCCGCGTTCAACGAACTCGATTTCGAAAGGGTCGTCGGGATGGCGAACCAAGCGCTGGAGGAATGGAAAGATTTCAGCGGCACTGATCAGCACGATGCAAGGCAGGTCATTCTTGCCTCAATTTTGCAAGCTTCGGCACTGGCGGATGTCGGCCCCGTGAACTCCGCTCTGCGCAAGTGCGATGATATCGATGACATTTTAAGCAGGATCCCCGAGCAAATGCGGAATTCCGATCTTCGACTCCTGTTCTGGGTGCGTTTCAAGGCTCACGCATTGCTGGAAGATTACGCCTCCGCGACGCTCGCACTCCAATCAGCTTTTTCAAAATGTGATCTCGACGGCGATGACGACGTGCAAGAACTTCTGTGTTTTATCGTCGATGCGATAGCTCGGGGGACGCCGGAACAGTACTTCCTGGAGTATTTCGACAGTGACCAAGACCGATCGGAGCGATTAGCTCCGATACTTGTTGCTCTGAAGCAGCGGGCCAATCTATCCGCGCGCGCTCCCGCCGAGATTGTCGCCGTCGCTGACGGCATCCAGAAAATGATTGAAGTCCGTCGGATTGCGATACTGGAATGGAATTTGAACCGCGTCGGCAGCCTGCGTCGAAACGATGTCGCCACGTCTGGAATATCGTCTGCCTCGCCTGTCCCGGTGAGTACCTTCCCAGCCGCGTGATCTTCTGCGAACGGAACTGCTGAAACAAGCAATCCGCGGCCGACGTCAGCGCAACTGTCCGATGCGGATAGGATCTGCATTAGCGTTGGCGCGGTCACGATTTGGTCGACCGGAAGCTGGCGCGGCCAAGCCTTCTGTCCCGCTGGCCCGTTTCGTTCCTGACTACGTCCACCTGACCGGAGATCTTGGTCGGGCGTCTATCGCTCCTTCGGGCAGTTCGACAAATTGATCACGGAATTCATCGCGTTGTGACCCAAACGGAAGTCCTTGGGTGCATCTCGTTTTTGGGATGTGGAGGGAAAGGCGCAGCTGGTCGAAAGTGGGGCCAACGCTCTGATCGCCTTCAAATGCTGCATCGAAAACAATCGCATGGCTGAATTTTTTAATTGGAGAGTCTGTCGCGCCGCCGTCTGACCAAGAATGGGCGCACCCAAGTAATTTAGCGGCTCCACGTTAAATTGTATTTGTCATATCTTTATAAAGCGACAAAAATTCCAACTCGCCTCTGCGGGGCGAGTCATAGTCTATACTATTGAATATTTCCTAATGGGTGTTCTTTCCAGTTTTCTCGATGATGCCGGACGCGCAGTACAAAGACCGTCTCACCATCCTCGGCAATGGTGTAAACGATCATATTTTTCTGGGCTGGATACACTCGCACGGGCGGTGCGATCTCTAGCCGCAAGCGTGCAATCTTCGGATTGTCGGATAGAGTCTGAAAGCTCCGGTCCAATCTGGATTTGTATCGTTCAGCTTGAGCAAGCCCGTGTTCTTCGATGCCATAGAAAAATATCTCAAGCAGATCGTCTTCTGCCGCTCGTGAAAACTCAATTGCCACGGTCCGCTTGCGCCTGCCGCTTCGCCGCCGCCCAAATGTCGTCTACGCTCTTGTCGCTGATGCCACTCTCGAACGCCTCATCGACCAACTTCTGCATGGCGGAAATTTTTGACGCGCGGTCTTGGTCGTGCCGGATCAGGTCGCGTACGTACTCGCTTGCGTTGTCATAGCGACCGGAACGTGTCTGGGTCTCCACCCAATCTTTCATTGGGTCTGGAAGGGATATATTCATGCTTGCCATTTCAGCACCTCCTAATTTCTCAGCATGACACAAATTGGCAATATCTGTCAATGAAGGGATCACGAGTGGGCGCATCCCATGTTTTCTACAGCGGTGGCTGCATCAACCCCTCCAATTGATGAGTTATATTCGAAGCAGCATCTGACTGCGGACAGGGCGTTGGCATCAGTTTCGACCAGCGGCACTTCCCTTTCTCATCCCAAAAATGGGCCGCACCCTAAGTCCCTTCAATTTTTGCGGACAAACGGTCGAAGGTTCGTTGCATTTCGAGATTCCGGTCGCGCCACTGCTATACGCAATTAGCAGGAACCTCTATCGTTTCACGAGCTTAGCGCCGAGAGCAGCGGAGTGCCCGCACAAGCGTCGACGACAGGATAGATCCGCCCCTGCTTTTCCGATCCCGCGGGAACGATGCGGCGCATTGCGGTCGCGCCGAGAGGCCGGAGGAAATCCCCGGAAATTGCAGATGGCGTTGCTGATCCTGATCTTCCAAAACCGCGATCCAGACGCGTGGCAAAAAACCCACATGATCGGCCTTTGGCCGCTCGCCCCCGACCATGAAACGGATTTCGCCGCTTCCCCATCGACCGCTCAATGCCGAGGAGCGGGTGGATCCCTTGAATGCCGTCCGTCCCTGCGCGGCGGGCTTCGAGGCCGACGCTTGACATGCCCGGCCAAACCTGCGGAATTGTCGGCCGACAACAGATGGAGGACTGCAGCCTCGAACATCCGGCCGCCGGACGGGCGGCGACACGACCGGCCTGACGCAAGCCACGCTCTGCGCAACGGGATCGCCAGCGGGCCAAAACGGGGGTCGCCCGCGAACGCCATCCCGGCTCCGGGGAGCGAAAGTCTGCGGGTGCCGTTCGACCCCGGTACGGCTGGGGATCGGTGGAGGAGTGTCCAGCGGAAGAAAAGTTTCATGCCAAAGTTGTGAATAATTTTCTATGTCCATGAAGAAACAAGGACAGTTCAGGCCCGACGGGAGCTGCTCCGGGATATGCCGAGCGACGAAACGGACATTCGCGTGATACAGCATATCCTGTGCTCCTGATTTTGTGTTTTGCAACAGGTAACCATGCTGCATCTTGCGGTTGCGAGCACATCGTCCTTGCGCCGAATCGCGTTGCCGAGCGCGGCAATATCCGGCATGGGCCGTCCGTTTTTTGCCAAGCACTTTGCAAATACCGCCGTTACTGGGCAAGAAAATCCAACATCCCAGTCAATTCAACAAGTTGCCGCTTACCGTCCAAGATCAATGCCCGTTGCGATGGCTATTGAATTCCGACCGCGAATAGGTCACTGCGGCTTTCGTCAACAATGCGCAAATGGATTGCGTTGGATCAGCAAAGGCGGAAGACAAGATGGCAGGCTCGGTGAACAAGGTAATTTTGATCGGCAATCTCGGTGCGGATCCGGACGTGCGCGCGTTCCCGTCGGGCGACAAATATTGCAGGCTAAGCGTCGCGACCAACGAATCCTGGAGAGACCGCGAGTCGGGCGAGCAGAAGGAAAAGACGGAATGGCACCGCGTCACTGTCTTCAATACCTCGACAGCCCAATTCGTTGAGCAATACCTGCGCAAGGGAAGCAAGGTATTCATCGAGGGTCAGCTTGAAACTCGCAAATGGCAGGATCAATCGGGTCAAGACAGGTATTCGACGGACGTTGTGATCAGGGGGTTTAAAGGGAATCTGCAAGCGCTTGATCGGCCATCCGACAGCAGTTGGTCAGATTCAGGCGATTACGAACGCAGCGGACGAAGCGACACTGACAATCGCGGAGCGCAACGCGGCGGTATGGAACAATCCGCGGTGGATATGTCGGACCTTGACGACAACATTCCATTTTGAGCACGCCTCTCCGTTGCTTCAATCCGGCATGAATGCAGCGAAATCGTTGGCCGCGCTCTTTCAAGTACGGCCAACGACTTCGGCGAGCCGTATCAATCTCCGAATACGCAATTGCCACTAGTCCAATGCCGATTCCGGCGAAAAGCGGCTCGCTTGGATGGTCCATTGTCGGCAAAAACGGCGAGCGGCGCGTTTTGACGCCGACTGACTCGCCTTCTTGCCATTGAAACTCATTGGATTTGGATTCGGCCGGAGCGCAAAGACAGGCAAGTCAAACTGCATCACGCGGGTTCCGGCACATCCAGACAGCTGAAATCAAAGATAAAAGCCAAGACTTCCCGGGCTAAAGACAACCCGAGTCAATGCGCCCGGACAAACGGGGTGCATCCCATATTTTTTGGTCGGGCAGCTAAGGCGCGACAATCCCTCCAATGGTGAACTCGGGCTTACGGTGGTTTTCGAAGCAACATTCGACGGAGAGCAGAGCGGCGGCCCGCGTTCGATTTGCGGCATCTCGCACTTCTCCATCCAAAGAAAATGGGATGGAACCAAACATTGAATTCCGGCGACATGCGAAAGTTCGGAATCGGTTTCCCTGCGGAGTGTGTCTCACGTTTCTTGGCGAAGTCTGTTTTTCGCTTTGGCGCGGTGTTCGATTTCGACGGTTCGAGCAACTGTATCTCGAGGTCCTCGAAATTCGAGTGGAATCACGGCTGCACGGTTCAGCATGGATTGTGGTCCCGGTGCGGCTTCCGATGACCCGCAAACGGCAGGCGCCGACGCCCTGCTCGGCGTCGGATGCTGCCTCGAAAACATGCGTTGGCCTGACCTCCTCGAACGGAGGACTTGCCGCGTCGCGGCCGCCTGACCAAAAACATGGAACGCACCCTGCCTTGCGGGATCCTCAGGTTCGATTGCTCAATCGCATGCGGGGATGCGCTTGACCTACCTTAATTAGGTATATAAATACATTTTACGGGTATTGAAAATGGAAGGATAAGGCGTGGCTGCACCCAAATCAGCTAGGCCCGCAGACGGCCGCATTGCGACAGCTTCGTCAATCGCCGACGCGATATTCACGCTGACGCAGCAGCGGGTGTACGCGCTGCTGTTCGGTCAGCCGAACCGTCAATTCTTCGTAACGGAAATAATCGAATTGGCGGGCGGCGGGCGGGGCGCAGTGCAAAGCGAACTTGCAAAGCTTGCAAGGACGGGTCTCGCCACTGCGTCAAGGGTTGGCAATCGGGTTTACTACCAAGCCAATCGAAATTCGCCGATCTTTGAAGATTTATGTTCGATTGTTCGAAAGACGATTGGCCTCGAAACTGTCGTCCAAAATGCGCTTGAGCCATTGAAGGACAAGTTGTCTTTGGCGACAATTCATGGATCCGTTGCCAATCGTACGGACACCGCAGATAGCGACATCGACCTGTTGCTCGTTTCGGACGACCTTACGCTGGAATTGGTTTACTCGGCCCTTCGACCCGCTGAGAAATTGCTTGGCCGGCAGATTCATCCGCTTCTGTACAACTTGAACGAGTATCGGCGCCGACGCTCCAATGAAAACGGGTTTTTGGCGCAGACCCTTAATGGACCAAATTTTGTGATTGCAGGTTCAACCGATATTGCATGAACAACTGGAAATCTTGGTCAGCGAGGGAAGGCTGAAAAGAGGAGCCGTGGCAAAGGAGGGAATTTCCAACCTGATATCAAGTGGCAAGGCTCGTCTCGAGGATGCAAAGAACGCAGATCTCAGCGACGAGTCGCGATTCGATTTGGCCTACAACGCCGCTTACTCACTTTCGCTTGCGGTCCTTCAGCTAACTGGCTACCGTTCGAATTACAATCGATATGTTGTGTTTCAATGCCTCAAGCACACGTTGGATATATCGAAAGAGAACGTCCGCATTTTGAGCTCAGCACATCGGACTCGCAATCTCGCCGAGTACGAGGGTGGAGCTGAATTCAACGAGCAGATTATCGAAGCAATCATTCGGGCAGCTGAAGAAATTTCCGCGCGGCTTCCATGTCCTCGGGACGGAGAATGATGGCGGGACATGATGGCTACGCGACCTTGGCGGGCGCCCCGACCGAGAGAAATTGCGCTGGCTTATTGATTGGACCAATCCGCCTGTTGGCTCCGTTGGCTTAAATCGAGATTGCACGCCCCGTTTAATCATCCCGCCGCCAATTCTTCCAGCGTTCGCATAAGCGCATCTCCAAGAAACTCGCCGAACGGCACAATATCCACGCTCACAGACTCGGGGCTTTGCATGTAGCGGTCGCGGCATTCGACCTGAATGACCGTCAACAGCAATCCGGCGGCGGAGAGCATGAGGTTCGTGAGGAAGCGCGCTAGTCACTCGTTTCCGTCGGCAAAAATATGAATGAAGACAAATATGAAATGCCCAAGGACAAACGGGATACGGCTTCGACAAGGCGGGAACATCTCAGGAATCAGATACGGACGATTGACGGAATTCCCTGTCGATCATCGGCGAAGGAGGTGATCGGCCGATTGACGGATGTTGTAACCGACTCTGCGATGCGATACCAAGTGTTGGGCATATTCGACATTCGAGCAGCAAGTTGACCTATTCGCCAATCGAGCGCACCAACGGCGCGGGAAACCCCGTCGGCAATCCGGATTTCATGGTCAAGGACATCGCGATAGAACGCGAAATGTCCTCGGCGTATTTGGCTTACGCCATGAGCGTCATCGTCTCGCGAGCGATCCCGGACCTTCGCGACGGACTCAAGCCTGTTCACAGGCGCATTCTGCATTCAATGAACGAAAGCGGAAATTCGAGCGACAAACCGTACCGGAAATCTGCGCGCCCGGTCGGCGACGTGATGGGCAAATACCATCCGCACGGCGACAACGCGATATACGATGCCCTCGTGCGGATGGCGCAAGATTTTTCGATGTCCATCCCTTTGCTGGACGGCCAAGGCAACTTCGGGTCAATGGACGGCGATAATCCGGCGGCCATGCGATACACGGAAGTTCGAATGGCCAAGGTCGCGGAGGTGCTGCTCGCCGACATTGATCGAGAAACCGTCGATTTCCAGGACAACTACGACGGGAAGGATCGCGAGCCTGTGGTTCTTCCGGCGCGCTTCCCGAACCTGTTCGTGAACGGGAGCGGCGGCATCGCAGTCGGGATGGCCACAAACATTCCGCCCCACAATCTGGGCGAACTTGTCGATGCGGCGCTTGCAATGATCGAAGAGCCGGACATTTCGGTCGAAAGGCTGATGGAGCACGTGCCCGCGCCGGATTTTCCGACAGGCGGCATCATTTATGGAAAAATTGGCTGCGCCAAGGCTTATCTCACAGGCCGGGGAGCCATCAAAGTCCGCGCGAAAACCCGCATCGAGACCTTGCGCAATGATCGGGAAGCGATCATCATCGACGAAATCCCGTATCAGGTGAACAAGGCTCTTCTGGTCGAGCGCATCGCCGAGGTGGCGAAGCAAAAGAAAATCGAAGGCATCGCGCACGTCCAAGACGAATCCGACCGGAAAGGCGTGCGAGTCGTAATCGAAGTGAAGCGCGATGCGTCTCCAAGAGTCGTGTTGAACCAGCTATGGCGCTTCACCAGCATGGAAATTGCCTTCCACTGCAATTTGCTGGCTTTGAACGGCGGCCGCCCCGAACAACTGACACTTGTCAGGTATCTGTCGTCCTTCATTGAATTCAGGACCGACGTCGTTGCGCGACGTACGGAATACAACTTGCGTCGGGCAAGGGAACGCAGTCACATCCTTTGCGGTCTTGCCGTCGCGGTCTCCAATCTCGACGAGGTCATCGGAATCATTCGCAGTTCCGCCCAACCGGCTCAAGCGCGAGCGCAGTTGATGGAGCGAAGATGGCCAGCTGCCCAGATCGCGGAATACATCCGGTTGATCGACGATCCGTCGCATACTGTCTCGGAAGACGAGACATACATGCTGTCCGAAATCCAGGCCCGCGCCATTCTTGAACTTCGGCTTCAACGGCTTACGGCGATGGGCGTCAAAGAAAACACGGACGAATTGGAAAAGCTGGCCGCCGAGATCAAGGATTTTCTGGATATCTTGCAATCGGGCAGACGCATACGCGAAATCATCTCCAACGAGCTCAAAGAGGTAAAGAGATTGTTCGCCGTTCCGCGCCGAACAGAAATTGTCGACGATCCGGAGGAAGTCGAAGACGAAGATCTGATCGAGAGCGAAGACGTCGTCGTGACGATAACCGAGGCAGGCTACATCAAGCGCACTAATCTGGATGAGTTTCGCGCCCAGCAGCGCGGCGGCAAAGGCCAGTCCGGAATGGCCACGAAGGACGACGACATCATCAAGTCCATGCATGTGCTCAATACGCACGACCCGCTTGTCGTGTTCATGACGGACGGAATGGCATATTCGCTAAAGACGTGGCGGATTCCGAAGGGCGGTCGGAACGCGCGCGGCAAGGCGATCATCAATCTGCTCCCGAATACTCAAGGCGCCTCGGTGGCCGCGATCCTCCCGATCAGCCAGTCCGACAATGATCCGGACCAAACCCAGATTGTTTTTGCGACTTCCGCAGGAAAGATAAGGCGGAACCGGCTCGGGGATTTCACGAGAATTTTTTCCAACGGCAAGAGAGCGATTTTGCTTCCGGAAAATTCGACCTTGGTGAACGCGCGCATTTGCACCGACACGGACGATATAATTCTTGTGACAACGAAAGGCTACGCCGCACGGTTCCCGGCAAACACTGTCCGAGTATTCAAGGACAGAAAGTCCAACGGCGTCAGAGGCATAAAGGTCACGAGCGGCGACAAGGTCGTCGCTATGGAGGTCGTTCCCAGCTTCGCCGCTTCCTCCGATGAGCGCATTGCATATTTGAAGATGCGGAGGGCCGAATCTGCATCAATGCAAGATGAGCTGCCGCATATTTCCGACGAACTGGGGATTTTGGAGGCGGAGCAGCCTGCCGAGACTGAAGAAACGGAAATTACGCTGCCCGCCGAGCGATACGAGGAAATGAAGAACGCCGACGTGACTCTCCTTACGATTACCGCTGGCGGATTGGGCAAGCGCTCATCTTTGCATGACTACATTGCGAGGGAGAACCGAGGCGGAAAAGGCGTCGTCGCCATAAGATTGAAACCTGATGACAATCCGGACGACGTCGGAATAGTCGGATTTCTCGCCGCAGCGGAAGACGACCAGATCATGCTGACCACCAACTCCGGCAAATCCATCAGGTGCAATGTTTCCGAAATTTCGTTCTTGTCCAGAACGGCACGAGGCGTTCGAATAATGAGGCTTGAAAAAGATCAGCGCATCGTTTCGGTCGCTAGAATGGACAGCGACGAAGAAGATGATCACTCGGGAGAATCAGCGACGTCCGAACCGGAGTAAGTCTTTTCGCGCATTCTGTCGGCTTCCGGGTTTCCGACCGGAGCGATGCATTCGGCCAATCAGCGCAATCCCTTTTGCATGAAAATTGGAGGTCGAGATGAAGATTGCATTCCTCCGCAACGCGGACATTCGTGCTTGTTCGGCACCGAACATGAATCGGTACGCGAGGAAGCCTCAACCCACAGAAATCGCGATCATCTTCCGTTCTTCGTAAAAAGCTTTTTTTTCAAATTACTACAATGAAGAGTTAAAGGAATTATCCTTTAGTTTGTCGGCTTTTTTTAGTTCTCCTTCCATTCGCGGATTGAGCTCCGGTTTCCAATGCGAACCAGCCGTCGGCAAGCTCTTGCGGCTTGGACGTCCTGCGCGGGTATTTCCCGACGCTCATCGCATTTTCAGCTCCGTCTGGCCTTCATCAACTGAGCCTTCCGGGCTCAATCTGGACATTCCGGCGCCCGAGCAATACATCATGGCCGGAAGGAGAGAACCACAATGACGAAAGACTTCTTGGAAGAAGTGTACAATCTGGAGGGCGCGGAGGATGTTCACAGGCATTATGAGGAATGGTCGCATACGTACGATGAATCAGTGAGCGAAAACGGGTATGTTGTTCCGGAGCGATGCGCCAATGCGTTGGCAAGCGTCGTTGAAGACCAGAAAGCCCCGATACTGGACTTCGGATGCGGCACGGGAATTTCCGGCGTTGAGCTTTCCAAAGCAGGATTCACGGAGATCGACGGCTGCGATATTTCCGATGGAATGCTGGCTCAAGCCGATATGAAAGACGTCTATCGGCGGCTATGGACTGTCGAAGCTGATGAGCCGATTTCAGTGGAGCCTGGCACGTATCAAAATATGTCGGCTGTAGGCGTCATCAGCGTGGGCGCGGCCCCGATTTCGAAGCTCGATATGCTTATCGACCTCCTGCCTTCAAGCGGAAAGCTCGTCTTTTCCTACAATGACCATACCCTTCAAGACACCGAATACATGTCGAGAATCAATGAATACGTCGACACAGGCGCCACGAGACTCCTGTTCAAGGAGCACGGAGAACATCTACCGGGCATCGGTCTCGAGGCGACGGTGTTCGTGCTCGAAAAGGCTTGATGGTTCGTCGCGAGCGGTTCGCGCCATCGCCTACCGGGCATCTTCATCTGGGTCACGCGTACTCCGCCCTCCTCATCTGGGAGACGATTGCGGCGAAGGGCGGAAAGTTCATTCTTCGGATCGAAGATATCGATAAGACCCGATCCAAAACCGAATTCGAAAAGGCCATATTCGAAGATCTGGATTGGCTCGGGATCACTTGGGCAACGCCAGTATTGAGGCAGTCCGAACGTATGGCTGCCTATCGCGAAGCGTTGGAAAAACTGGATTCGCTTGGAGTCTGCTATCCGTGCAGGTGCTCTCGCCGCGATATCCGCGCAGCGCTTTCCGCCCCGCAGGAGAACGAACGAAGGCATGGATTCGGCCTTTCCCGAAGAACCAAAACCTACCCCGGCACTTGCCGAGCTCGCACAATGTCGGAGCGCACAAGCTCAGATGCAATTCGCTTGAACATTCGCAAGGCGGTCGCTCTCCTTGGAGGAGCGGATTCCGTTGGGAAAATCGGGTTCCAGGAAACGTCTCATGCGCATGCAGGAGAACATCGGCTTGACTCGGAAATCCTGTTCAATTCCTTCGGCGATGTCGTCCTTGCGCGCAAGGATTTAGGCACTTCCTACCACCTTTCGGTTGTCGTAGACGATGCGGAGCAAAAGATCAGCCACGTGACGCGCGGCGAGGATCTTTTGGAGGCGACGCATCTTCATCGGCTCCTTCAAGTTCTGCTTGATCTCCCTCCACCTGTTTGGCGCCATCACCCGCTCGTCCGGGATGAATTCGGCAAGCGGCTCGCAAAGCGCGACGCCGCCAGATCAATCAGAAATTACCGCAAAAACGGATTTCGCCCGACAGACATTCGCCGCTTGGCCGAACTTGCTTTGCCCGACTGAAGGCAAAGTTTTGGGAGCCTTTTGCGCCTCAGTCACAGATTCGACGTGTTTGAGTAAACGATCTTTGAGACATTGCGTTGAAGTAAGGCCGCGTGCCCCTCCCCGCAAACAACCGAAAAAGCAATTGTCCACGGCATTCCAAGCTTTCCGAGTCCTGAATGAGCTCCGAAAAAACAAACGCTGGTCGCTCCGTCAAATGCTGCCTCGAAAACATGCGTTGGCCCGGTTTCCTCGAATGGAGGGCGTGTCGCGTAGCAGCTACCCGATCAAAAACTTGAAACGCACCCTTTTCCCGACGGTTGACTGCTACGGTTGCGAATTCGATGAATTCCTGCGGGCCTTTTTCAAAGCCATAGAGTCGTGCCGCTTGAGGGCGGACTTGGAGTAGAAGTGGACAAGAGGAAAGCCGAGATCATCCTCCACTTCGCTCCACGCCTTGGAAACAATGTCGGATTCCACTTGCAATAGCCCACCGCCACTCAACACCTCGTGCTCGATATCGCCATAGATGTTCACATCAACAACGCGGTCGCCGTCATGATCAAGCCTTGGCTCGACATCAATCCGGATGATTTCGGAATTGCGGACGTGTGCTTTGAATGCGTCCTCGGCGATCCCGCGAATTTTTTGCTCGTCCATGTCAAATCTCCTACGACACCCGTCGCTTGAATAGCAAGTGCACGACAAATCCGCGGCGGTGATGAATGCTCGCCCCTCGAGTTGGCTGATCGCACCCACCGCTCTGTCTATTGCCGCCAGCGTATCCTGCCTGTCGTAATTGGCCTCGCGAGAATAGTCCGCTTGGTGCCGCGCATTCTGCAAAGCGACGAATTTTTTTCGCAAATTCATGGATTTCACGCGGAAATCCTTGCATTGCCTACTTGTTAAGACAGGCGTTCTTTGCATTTCCGTGTTCTAGTGCGCGATATACCTGATGCCAATCAGAGGTGCGTTTTCTGCCGATGAGCATATCGGCGGCGGTTTGTGCCAGGGAATGGAACACCGCGTAATACGCAGTGCTGACCGCGCGGCGTAGGTTGGCCTGCGTGGGCCGGCGCGGATCAAGCTCCGTCAAACTGCGGGGATCGTTATCAAGTCGCGTGCTTTCACGTTTCAAGCCACCTCCATATTGGATGACATTATGTCTTCGTAAACTGCGGTTATCTGGTGTGGCAGAGGCCGGATCAGGCTCGAGTGAATCCCTGTGTAGGGGTCAAAAAGGTAGGCAAACGAGATTCGGCAAGCGCAGCCTCTCCCCGTCCGCACTGAAGGCATGCGCTGGTTTCTGCGGCGCCGTTTCTTCTCTCATGCGGAGCCCGAGCCGCCTCCTGAAATCGCTTCCGGGCCGAGCTTTGAGCTGCGTGCATCAGAATTCGAGCCAACAACGAGCGTTGCAACCCTACTTTCCGAAGCGGTTGAGTACGGCTGTTCGCCGAAATTGCACTGGTCGGCCATTGGTCAAGACAATCGCGTTTTCGGGTTCAAGGTTTCAATGCGCAGCATATTGACGGCTGCGAACCAGAGCACAAGTCTGCGATCATGCCTCAGGATTGCCCTGATCTTTGCAAACATGAAGCCTAAACTGAACTTCAGGTAGCAGAAAACGCAGTTTTCCCTTGGCAGCCGGGCAATTTGCGGATTCCTACGTTCCGGCCGCTGGGAACATTTTCGTCGAATCGCTGCCCAAGTGCCCAAAGGCTTTTCAGCGTCCGGGTGTCGGGGCCATGATCACCGGGAAGCTTTCGAAATCGCCAAGAGAGTCGCCATTCTCGGCAACATCGGGATCATCAAAGTCGCAGAAAACATTGCCGTTTCCTTCAGTTGCAAGGACGACGCTCGCATCAACGCATTTCCGCCAAGCCATCGTCGCTCAATCGTCGGTAGAAGCAACTCCGTCTGCCCGTGTGACAAGCGTTGCCTGTTTGATCGACCAAGAGCAGCAAGCAATCCATGTCGCAATCGATCCTCATTTCGACGAGCTTCTGAATATTGCCGCTAGTTTCACCTTTGACCCAGTACGATTTCCGCGAACGCGACCAATAGGTTGCCAATCCACTCTTCAATGTCCTGTTTACAGCTTCGGCATCCATCCACGCCATCATCAAAACCTCGTGCGTATCGCTATCCTGCGCCACGGCGGGGATCAAACCGTCCTTGCCAAACTTGAGCGATTCTATATTGAATTCATCTTGACCGCCGAATTCCGGCATTCGCATGACTCCTGCAGACTCCGAGTTGTTCAATCGTCAAGCCTATGGACCAAGATCGGAACATGATCCAGTTGTATTCGCGGCGAATTCTAGCGTTGGCCGCGGAAATACCCAATACGAACCGGCTTGAAAATCCAGACGGGACCGCAAAAGTAAGATCGCCTCTGTGCGGATCCACCGTCACCGTCGATATCTCGTTGAAAGATGAAAAAATTGTTGAATTTGGCCAAGATGTTAAGGCTTGCGCCCTCGGGCAAGCTGCTGCATCGGTCGTAGGATCGAATGTCATCGGATGCAGTCGCTCCGACATTGAAACCGCGCTCAACGAGATGAAGTCGATGTTGAAACGAGATGGCCCTACGCCAAGTCCGCCCTTCGATGAACTCTCTGCACTCTTGCCTGCTAAGGACTACAAGAACCGGCACGCATCAATATTGCTTGTCCTTGAAGCAACATTGGCCGCCTATGACAGCGTGCTTGGCCGATCATTAACCCCGAAAGAAAGTCGTGCCAAATAGTGGTAGCAATCACACGGGTCTGCAGAGGCAGCCAGTCCCCCTGAACCTATCCGAGTGCCCGATTTCCCGCCGGTCTCGTTGAATGAATTTCTTAGTCGCCCGAATTCAGGTTGAATTTGCTCGTCCTCCCCGGCTTTGCAGCCGCTGTTGCCTGGATTTCTTGCACAGCGATCATTCCGATTGGTAGCCAACCGGTCGGCGGACACTTCAATCACAGTTCAATCTTTGCCGCAGAGAATCTCGCGTCCCGCGGATAGCTTGCTGTTCTCGTCAAAGCGATGACGACAGCATTTCCGCTGACCCCCTACTTCACGCCGACCTCCTGCTCGTGGATGAACGCCGTCGCAAGCTTTTTGTAAAGTCGGCCCGTGGTCAGCTCCGACGCGGCGTCTAGACTCCATCGAGCTACACAAGTGGAAGGAGGAGAAAGTCTACAGCTGAACGACAAGCCCGGAACAACCCATCGCCGCCAGCCAAGAGGAGAATCATACGGCCAAATCATGCCGCCAGACCGCGGTCGCCGGCCAATCGCACATCAGATCAGAAGTAGAAGAACGCGAGTGTTGCCAAAAACACTGCAGCACAGCCAAGCACGTCGGCGACAATAATTCCGGGGTTGTGCTTTGCGGTTTCCATCAATTCCTTCAACATCGAATTTCTCCGTAAGTTTTGATATGATTCTATATATGTTCTCATATGCGGCGATACTTGTAAAGAACAAAATAGGTTCTTTTGAGAACAAATGTTGATTCACGGCCGTCGTTAGGCTGTCAATCTTCGCCGGACTGCAAGCCAAGAAAAAGCGTGGCGGCACATCTCGCGATCCAAAGCCGCATTGGGAGATTGTCGAATATTGAAGGCGACCAGCCGTCCCTTCGCGAGGACTTCGACCGTCAATCTCTTGCGAAGGTGAATATCGGTTGCGGCACCTGACGAAATCAACCGCATCGGTTTCTCAAGAGGCCTTGCGGCCTCATTGAGTAGCGTCGAGGCGGGTTCAATCAATCCGCAAGCAGCGGCAAATCTTTTGATTCTTCAGGTTGATCGACAGCTGGTGATTCTTCAGCCACGCGATTCGAATCCTTGCCGGCCAGCAACCTCTGCCAGCTTTTCTCATCTATGACTTGAACACCCAATTCCGCAGCTTTCTTTGCCTTTGAACCTGCGGATTCGCCGGCAACAACCAAGTCTGTATTCTTGGAGACCGATCCGGAAATTCGCGCGCCCAGCTGCTCCGCCCGCGATTTCGCTTCGGCGCGCGTCATGTTCTGGAGCGTTCCGGTGAACACAACGATTTTGCCGGAAAGCGCGCTGCTTGCCTGCGCGGTTTCAACAAAGTCTTCAATTTCAAGATGTCCGCCAAGCCGTTCCAAAAAACCGATCGATTCGAATTTGTCGAATGCGGCAACCAATGATTCTGCGATGACTTTTCCGACGCCCTCGAGCGAAACGAGATCATCCCATGCCTCTCCAGACATGACGCGCGCTTCGTTCACTACGCGCGTGAACTTGTCCCAAGTGCCGAAATGCCGAGCGAGGCGGTCCGAAACCCCTGCCCCGACATGCCTGATGCCCAACGCGAAAATCAATCTTCCAAGCGGCACGTTCCGTTTGGCTCTGATTTCCGTAAACAGATTGTTCGCTGACAGTTCTCCCCAGCGGTCCCGCTCCGCCAGCCGATCCTCGCCAGTGCCCAACTTTTCCTCAAGCAGGAAGATGTCCGCGGCGTCATTCAGCAAACCTTCTTTGGCGAACTGTTCAATAGTTTGGTTGCCTAAACCCTCTATGTTCAGAGCGGTTCTCGAAACAAAATGCTTGATTCTCTCAATTGCCTGCGCGCTGCAGGTCAAATCGCCTGTGCACCTGCGCACGGCGTCGCCCTCCGGTCGCACCGCTTCGGAATCGCAAATCGGGCAACGATCCGGGAATTCGTATGGCACTGAGTCCGAGGACCTTTTTTGCAGATCGACATCCGCAATTTTCGGAATCACGTCGCCGGCGCGGTAAACCTTGACCCAATCGCCAACCCGCAAATCAGACTTCCGTATCGGTTCTCCGTCGGCACCCCTGCCGGCAATGTAATCCTCGTTGTGCAGAGTGGCGTTCGACACGACAACGCCGCCGACGGTCACGGGTTTGAGCCGTGCGACAGGCGACAATGCGCCCGTTCTGCCGACCTGAATGTCGATCCCTTCAAGCCGCGTCCATGCGGTCTCTGCCGGAAATTTATGCGCGATTGCCCACCGAGGAGCAGTTGAACTCATCCCCAGCCGCTCCTGCAAGCCAAAATCGTCGATCTTGTAAACGACTCCGTCGATGTCGAAGCCGAGTTCAGCGCGATTCTGTTCGATCAATCGATAGTGCGTCAACAATTGATCCACGCTGGAGCATCGCGCGATCTGGTCGCTTATCTTGAATCCTGCGTCGATCAATCGCTGCATTGCAAGGTAGTTGGTTTTTTCGAACGACCCGGACACCGCTCCCAAGCCGTGGGCAAAAAAGTGCAGCCGTCTAGTTTTGGTGATGTTGCTGTCGATCTGCCTGAGCGATCCCGCCGCCGCGTTTCTGGGATTCGCATACAGTTTCTTTTCGGCCTTCTTCTGCCTCTCGTTCAATTCCTTGAAGTCGGAATGAAGCATGTAGATTTCGCCGCGCAATTCCAAAAGCTCCGGCGCGTCAGGGATCGACAACGGAAGACCTTCGATGGTCAGAACGTTCTCGGTCACGACCTCGCCGGTCGTCCCGTCGCCCCGAGTCGCGGCTTTGACCAGTTGGCCCTCCCGATAGGTGAGTGAAATTGACAGGCCATCAATTTTCGGCTCCGCCGTGTAATGGATCTCCTCCGAACCCGTGAGCCCCAAAAATCTGCGGATGCGCCCGTCGAACTCTCGGACATCGTCCTCGTCGAACGCATTGTCCAGCGAAAGCATGGGCTGCAAGTGCGTGGACTTTTCGAATCCTTGGGCGGGCGGCGCACCGACCTTGTCGGTTTGGCTGTCTGGGGATTTTAGTTCCGGAAATTTATCTTCGATTGCTTTAGCGCGGGATTTGAGACGGTCGTATTTTTCGTCCGAGATTTGCGGCGCGTCTTCTTGGTGGTACTCGATGTCGGCCTCGCCGACCCGACTATACAATTTCGCCAGTTCCGCGCCCGCTTCCTCTTTGGTCAGCTCTTCGACGGGCTTCTTGTCGACACCGTTCACCTTCTCGCTCATCAATTCGCTTGCCTTATGCTCTTGCGTGAATTCCCGAAAACAGACCGATCAAGTCGCATCCGCGCCCCGTTCCATCGGCTCGCCAAATGACATGGTAGGTAATTCGTTGCTTGGCGGCACGCAAATCAATGTTGAACTCGTGATCTCTTGCGAACAAAATTGCGTTCTCCGGGGCATGCCCATCGAAATGCCTTATGCGGGAACAATGTCCTTCAGATCAATGTCAAAGCAATTTGGTGACATCTTTGCTGCAGCCAAGCGATTGGCATAAGCCTGCTGAGTTTCTTGCAGGGAGCGCAACTGCGGCCGAGTTCATGAATAGCAGTGAATCAGCGCAATCGACAAATTGCATTTGATTTCCGTCGATGTCTGAGTTCACCCATTGATGCGACTCCGCCTTGACGCAATTTCGCAGATCGAGGTCAGACGCAGGCTGGGCTGCCCGCGCCATCCAATCGGCGACGGGGGACTGCGCCCGCTTGGGAGGCGGACCTCCTTCCTTCGGCGCTCTGGCCGGATTGCGGAGCCGGACAATCCTCCGGAGCCTTTCCGGCTAGGGCAGCTTTAATTCTCAAATTTGCCTCAGCGCGCCCTCGCGCTCGTCGGCCCTTTCCACAATGTAACTCATCAGGCTGGGAATCCCGGCCTCGCACGAAGCTTCGTGCCCGATCGAACTCCAGACCAGGCCGAAATCGCGAAGCTGATCTTCGAACCATGCCGCCGGATCAATCCCGCCGCGCTCCTTCGCGAGCATTTCCAATCCCGCATCAATGCTTCGCGAGACGACGGCTTCGAACGCGCCGGCGGAAATCGATTCCGTTTGCTGAGACACGAAGCGTCGAGCGACGGCTTCAGCCACGGGCAGGACGCCCGCCCGTCGAAGTTCCCGATACCGGCGGTCATAGTAGTTGTTCGTCGCAACTTTGAATTCCTTCAAAGCTTGTCCCAGGATTGCATCGCCGATTTCGTTGCCGCTTCCCAGCTTGCCGGGCTCCTCTACAGCGGCCTCGTGCAGCGCGTCCCCGACAACCTGAAGAAAATAGGGATAGCATTGCGCCTCGTTGACCGCCTTGTCCAAGGCATGGGCCTCGATGCCGTAGCCCATCCGCTCCAAGGGAATCCGGAGGGCCTCGCATGCCGCCGCATCGTCGAGGGGCCCAATGCCGATTCTCCTCAAACGGCCCCAAAATGTGGCTTCGATTCTGTTCAAGCGCGCCGAAATGTTCGGGGTTCCGGCAAGAATCAGCAGCAACGGCCGACCATCGCCGGCAAGCGCCTGCACATCGTTCAGGAATGCGCGAGCCGAGTCGGCGTAATGATCCAGCGTATGCGCCTCGTCAATCAGAATTGCCAAGCCGTTCTCGGAACACCTCTTTTCCAAGACAGGTCCCAGCAATCTCTTGGCGGCCTCCGGGCGCGAATAGCTTATTCCCGATCCGAGCATATTCATGCCGGCCGAAAACCCTTCGTCGGCGAGAGCCGAAAATATTCCCGGATCCGCGAGCGCGCCGACGAGATCCTGATATGATTCGAAGCTTTTCTGATTCAATACTGCGCATTCGATTTTGCCGTAGCGTTCACGAACTTGCGTCTGCGCCCATCGGAGCAGCACGGTCTTGCCGTTGCCGCGCGGACCGATCAAGGCGATGTTTTCCGTCGTCTTCAGGCCCGCTTCCAGATTGCCGAGTGCCGACTCAATCCTGTTTTTTTCTTTTTCGCGCCCGGCCAAATACGGAGGGCTAATTCCTGCGCCGGGCGTGAACCTTGAGTCGCGGGGCTTGTTCATGCTCGGCTGCACTTTCGCTCCAGTCTGGTGCGCGGACAATGCCATGAATTTCGGATCGCTCCAACCGGCCAGACGGATGCGGAACCGAGTTCAATTTCAACTTGGCCGGTCGGAAACGGCAAGGTCTGCCAAGTCATGACAAGAAAACCTGAACAACGTGCTCCAGGCGGAAGGCGTGCGTCTCAAAATTCTTGGTCAGGCTGTTCGGTACTTTAGATCAAGCTCTAAACATCAACGATCCAAATTGGCTGATCGTGCGCCTATACCGTTTTGCATTTCGGCGTGTTGCGTTTCTGCGAAGATCCAATCCTTTGATATCGAGAAGGATGCGGTCCAAGCGCAGGTCGCACGGGCCGGCCAACGCAGGGAAGTATTTGATCTTCAGATCCATGAATTTCGCAGTCAATGCAGCAAGGTTCTCAGCATCGACAAACAAGCCGCCTACAACGAGGACGGACTGGTCATTTGGCCGAGGTGGGTCGCCAAGTTTTCCAAGGTCTCCGGCTTCGTCAATGAAACAGATTTTCAATAGAGCTTTTCCGAAAAAGCCATGGCCACCGTTCGGTGGCCATGGGAGACGCTGCCCGCGTGGGTACAGCAATTGAAGATTACTGGATCAAGAGTGAACTTTGATCGCCAAACATGCAAGCCCTTGATTTGGTTGTGTCGCAAGCTTCATTTGCGGCGCGACTCCGCATCGTGTAGACCGTTGCCAACTCGACCCTTCGATTGGATCAGCTTGAACCGAGCGATGCCGAAATCCATATTGGTAGAGCCATCAATTTCTGTTCAAGTCGGCAATCCGGATCATTCATGCCTGCAACTGTACAAATCGAACCGATCAATTCGCTCGGCTTCCGAAAGGCGCCGCAACTCACTCGCGTGGTTGTTGCGATGTCGGGCGGGGTGGACAGTTCTGTCGTCGCGGCGCAACTGGCCGACGAAGGCTATGATGTCGTGGGTATCACGCTCCAGCTCTACGACCACGGCGCGATGCTCAGCAAGAAGGGAGCTTGCTGCGCTGGACGCGACATCCACGACGCAAGACGGATTGCCGAGTTGCTGGAATTCCCGCACTACGTGCTCGATTACGAAAGCCTCTTCCGCGAGCGGGTCATCGACGAATTTGCCGATAGCTACCTTGCAGGCGCAACTCCCGTTCCGTGCATTCGCTGCAACGAAAGGGTGAAGTTCAAGGAACTGCTGGAAATGGCGATGGAATTGGGCGGCGACTGCCTCGCGACCGGACATTACGTCCGTCGTGTTTCCGGAGCGAGCGGTCCCGAGCTGCATTGCGCGGCGGATCCCCGCCGGGATCAATCCTATTTTCTTTTTGCGACGACCAAGGAGCAACTGGAATTTCTCCGATTTCCTCTCGGCGACGTCGAAGACAAGGGCGAAACGCGCCGAATCGCCAAAAAGTACGGTCTGCCAGTTGCGGCTAAACCCGACAGCCAAGACATTTGCTTCGTCCCGGACGGCAATTACGCGGAACTCATCAAAAAACTCCGCCCCGGCGCCGCGGAACCAGGCGATATCGTGGATATGGAAGGACGAGTTGTCGGCGAGCACCAAGGCGTAATTCATTTCACGGTCGGACAGCGCCGCGGACTCGGCATCGGCGGGCTGTCGGATCCTCTTTATGTGGCTCGCTTGGACCCCGAAAAAAGGCAAGTCGTAGTCGGACCTAGAAGTGCGCTTGAATCGTTCCGGATCATGATCGGCGAACTGAATTGGCTTGGCGACGATCCATTCGAAAGCCGGTCGGAGTGGAAAGTCGAAGCGAAAATCCGGTCGACGCGACCGCCTAAAGCAGCGATCATCCGCCCCGCAAGGGACGGATTGGCCGAAGTCGAGCTGCCGGTGCCCGAGACAGCGGTCTCTCCAGGGCAGGCTTGCGTTCTGTATGAGGTCGCTTCGACCAGAGTATTGGGCGGCGGCTGGATCAAGAAGGGCAACGTCGACGGATGATTTCGGGCAGCGATTCGCCCGGAAAACGCCCAACAGCAACAGAGAGCACGGAACATGGATTTGGATAAATTGCTTTCCACGATTGACCAGGATCTGGATCAATCCCTTTCAAGGCTATTCGAGCTCCTTCGGATCAAGTCGATTTCGACCGATCCGGCTTATGCCGACAGCTGCGACAATGCAGCGGATTGGCTTGCGGCAGATTTGCGTTCGATAGGCTTCAAGGCCGAGAAAAGGCCGACGGCGGGCCACCCGATGGTCGTTGCCCACGGAGAGGGAACAGGGCCAAGGTTCCTGTTCTACGGACACTATGATGTGCAGCCCGTTGATCCGATCAGTCTTTGGCGCAGCGACCCGTTCGACCCGTCACTTGAATCGACTCCGAGTGGAAAGGTCATCAGAGGGCGGGGAGCCTGCGACGACAAAGGACAGCTCATGACCTTCATAGAGGCTTGCCGGGCGTGGAAGAAAGTCAGCGGCGAGACGCCTCGGAATATTTCCATAATCTTGGAAGGCGAGGAGGAATCGGGCTCGCCGTCATTGGTTCCTTTCCTTGAAGAAAATGCCAAGGAACTGGCCGCCGATATCGCGTTCATATGCGACACCGGGCTGCTGGGCGAAGATCAGCCTGCAATCGTAACGATGCTGCGCGGGCTGCTGGGCGAAGAAATCATCGTGACCGGACCGGACTTGGATCTTCATTCAGGAGCGTTTGGCGGCATGGCCGCGAATCCCGCGCGCGTGCTTGCGAGGATAATCGCTGACCTGCATGACGAGAACGGCCGCGTCACTGTTCCCGGTTTCTATGAAGGCGTCCACGAGATTGAGCCGGAGATCAAAGCTCAGTGGGAAGCTCTGGACTTCAGCCACAGCAAGTTTCTGGGCGACGTGGGATTGTCGGTTCCCGCGGGCGAGCGGGATCGAACGCCCCTCGAAATGATTTGGTCTCGACCGACATGCGAGGTGAACGGATTGACCGGCGGCTATTCAGGCGAAGGATTCAAAACCGTCCTCCCGTCCAAAGCATCGGCGAAGATCAGCTTCCGGCTTGTGGGCAGCCAGAATCCCTTGGAAATCCGCAAGAACTTCAGGGAGTTCGTGCGGACGCGGCTCCCGGAGGATTGCAAGGTGGAGTTTCTCGATCACGCAGCTTCGCCCGCGTGCAGGATGGAAATCTCGCACCCGGCATTCAAAGTGAGCAACAAAGCGCTCGCGGAGGAATGGGGCAAGCCCGCCGCTTACATCGGATGCGGCGGATCAATACCGATCGCAGGCTACTTTCAGGACATTCTCGGAATGGACTCAGTGCTCATCGGATTCGGCAAAGACGATGATCAGATCCATTCGCCGAATGAGAAATACGATCTGAAGAGCTTCCACAAAGGGATCCGCAGCTGGGCGCGCATTCTCTCGTCTTTGCAGTGAGGGCGGCCCGGATTCAGCGGCCTTCGAATTTCGGGGGCCTTTTTTCAAGAAACGCGAGCACGCCTTCCTTGAAATCCCGGGTCTTGCCCGACTCGCCCTGAAGTTTCGCCTCAAGCTCGACCTGCTTGTTGAAATCCGTCTCGAAACTTGCTCTGACCAGCCGCTTCATCCGCGCGTAGGCCTGTGTCGGGCCGGCGGCCAGCTGGCCGGCTCTGGCCTTCCAAGCGCGTTCGAACTCGGCGTCCGGCGCAGTTTCCCAAATTAGGCCCCAGTCGAGAGCTTGCTTCGCGCTGACCCGCTCCGCGAACATCATCATGCCCATCGACCGCGCCGCTCCGATGCTTCTCGGCAGTAGCCACGTCCCTCCTGCGTCCGGGATGAGCCCGATTCGAGAGAATGCCTGCATGAAATAAGCGCTCTCTGCCGCAATGACGACATCCGCAAGCAACGCGATATTGGCTCCGGCACCCGCGGCGGCGCCGTTGACCGCCGCAATGGTCGGAATCACGCAATTCTGAAACGCCTTCAAAAGCGGGAAATACTCATCGCGCAAAGTGCGCTCCAGATCCGCGTCGGCAGCTCTGACGCCGTCTCCCAAATCCTGCCCGGAGCAGAACGCTTTGCCTTCGCCGGTCAGCACGAGGACTCGACCGTGTTCGGGGGCCGATTGGATGGCGTGCGCAAGTTCGGCCCGCATCAGCGCGTTCAATGCATTCATCACCTCGGGGCGATTCAGCTTGATCGTCACGATGTCGTTTTCGGATTCAAACTTTAAGGTCGAATAATCCATGGTCACTTTCCGCCTCCGCAGACAGCCAGCCCGAATCTTGGGAATCCAAGAATTCGTTGAGTCTGGCCGCATTCATTGTTCATTCCAAAAGCCGCTCAAGTCGCTCCCGCTCAGCGTCGCTCAACTCGGATGCCTGCCCGCTTTCCGCTCGACCTCGGCGCCTTATGTAAATTCCCGAAACGAGCAGCGCGAGACCAAATGCGGCCGGTCCAAACAAATAGAGCAGCCAGTTCGCGCCTGAAGCGACCGGCCGAAGGAGAACGAACTCTCCGTAACGTTCCGAAAGGTAAGCGTAGATGTCACTGTCACTCTTCCCTTCAGTGATCAGTTCGCGAACGATCAGTCGCAAATCCTTGGCCAGCGGAGCGTTCGATTCGTCGATGGATTCATTTTGGCATACCAGACATCGCAGGTTCTTCGATATGTCTCGCGCACGTTCTTCCCATTGAGCGTTGGACAAAATTTCGTCCGGCTCAACCGCGTTCATTGGCAAGGCGAATGCCAACAGGAGCATCAACATCAATCCTAACCTCATGCGATCACTCCGCTGCCGCGCGCAACCGTCTAGCGGCCTTTGCGGATGCCGAGAAACGAAATCGCCGATCCGATAAGCCAAGCAGTCCGCCGAACGCCATGATCATTGCGCCTGCCCAGATCCAGTTCGCCAACGGCTTCAGATAGGTCCGCACCGTCCAGCCGCCGTCGCCGTTCGATTCGCCTATAACGATGTAAAGATCTCTGAACAGGCCTCTATCTATGGCAGCTTCCGTCGTTTGCATTCCGGCGACCGGGTAATACCGGCGCTCCGGAGACAGCGATGCGACGTACGACGCGTTCCGAAATACATCGAACATGCCGACAGCGGCTCGATAGTTGGGACCGGACACTGTTTCAACACCATCGAGCCTCACTTCGTACCTGCCGATTTGAAAACTTTCCCCCGGACGCGCGATTCGAATGTCTTCCACTTCCCATGCCGTTATCGCGGAAATGCCCAAAATCAAGACTCCGAAACCCGCATGGGCGACAGCCTTCCCCAGCTGGGCGCCCGGCGCGGACACAAGTCGGCCTATATTCAAGCCGCGCCTCCACACGCCTGCGCTTGCCGCCAAGTCGGCGATAGCGCCCGCGATAATCCATACGCCCAGCGTAATTCCGATCGGCGCAAGAATCCTTGAGCCCGTTTGCAGCGACCATGCCAGCGCGCCCAGCGCCAAAGCCAGAACCAGCGCGCCCCACATACGCCTGAAGGACTGCTCAATCGATCCGCGTTTCCAGGGAAGCAGCGCTCCAATCGGAAGCAGAGCTGCCAGAAGGACGACAAATGGAGTGAAAGCCAAGTCAAAGAACGGCGGACCGACTGAAACGACGTTCCCGAAGACCATTTCTGCGGCGAGAGGCCAGAATGTGCCTACGAAAACGACGAATGCGGATACAACGAGCAACGCATTGTTCATAATCAGAGCCGACTCCCGGCTTACCAAGCCGAAGGCGCCCTTCGGAACCAGCAATGCTGAGCGATATGCGAAGAGCGCAAATCCGCCTCCTGAAAACGCCAAAAGAATAGCCAGTATGAATACACCGCGGGCAGGATCGCTCGCGAACGCGTGAACTGATGTAATAATTCCTGATCGAACCAGAAAAGTCCCGATCATCGAAAAGGTGAACGCGAGCAAGGCAAGCAGGATCGTCCAGTTCTTCAAGCTCTCACGCTTTTCCGTAACGATGGAGGAATGAAGAAGCGCCGTCGCGATGAGCCATGGCATGAACGAAGCGTTTTCGACCGGATCCCAAAACCACCAGCCGCCCCAGCCGAGCTCGTAGTAGGCCCACCACGATCCAAGCGCTATTCCGATGGTGAGAAAGGTCCATGACGCGAGCGTCCAAGGACGCGCTCGCCGCGCCCAAGCCGCATCGACGTTTCCGTCCAACAACGCGGCAATCGCGAAACTGAATGAAATCGATAGCCCGACATACCCCAAGTAAAGAAACGGCGGGTGAATCGCCAAGCCCGGATCCTGCAGCAGCGGGTTCAGGTCATTGCCGTCGAACGGCGCGGGTTGAATTCGCGTGAAGGGGTTGGAGGTAAAGAGGGTCAGAGCAAGAAACGCCGCCGCAAGCGCGCCCTGAACGCCGAGGACGCGCGCCTTGAGTTTCGGCGGCAGGCCGTTTCCAAACCACGCAATCGAAACGCCGAACAAAGTCAAAATCAATATCCAGAGGAGCAGCGAGCCCTCGTGGTTGCCCCAGACTCCCGTGACTTTGTACAGAAGCGGTTTGGCAGAATGCGAGTTCCTGGCGACGAGTTCTACCGAAAAATCCGAAACCACGAATGCGGCCGTAAGCGCCGCGAATGAAGCCGCGCAAAACAAGAAAAGCACGGTCGCCGACCGCGTTCCGGCGTCCATCCATTCGCGCCAACCGTTGTGGGCTCCAATGCACGGCACCAGCGCTTGGAACAAGGAAGCGAACAATGCAGCCACGAGCGCGAAATGGCCGATCTCAACGATCATTCAATGACCCTGCCGATGGAGACTACACGCATGATTCACGAGGCGTGCAACCGGAGAAATGGATCCGCGATGTGTTGCTAAAGTTAAGCATTGCAAGTCACGAAACCAATCAATTGGAGGCCACCGGCTTAAAAACGCCCTGCTCTATCAGCGCTTCGACGACTTCCCGCGGCATATAATTCTCGTCATGCTTGGCCAGTATTTCCGTCGCGACGAACACGCCATCCTCCATCCGACCCAAAGCTACGACACCCTGCCCTTCGGCGAACAAATCCGGAAGCAAACCTGAATAGCGCATCTCGACCGAAGCCGCCCCGTCAGTCGTTCTGAAACGAATTTCGTTGCCGGAGCCGCGAACGAGCGATCCAACTTCCACCAGCCCGCCGATTCTGAATCGTTCGCCCGCTTCGGGCGGATCCTCGAACACTTGCGTAGGACTCCTGAAATACGAAATGCCGTCCTGCATGGCATAGCCGATCAAGCCGACTGCCAATGTAAGGCATACTGCCGAAAGTGCGATCAACTGCGCTCGCCTTCGTTTTTTGAGGCCGCGCATTGCTCAGGGAACCACAGGCGCAAGTCCAAGACCTTCAGTCTCGTCAAAGCCGAGCATCAGGTTTGCGTTCTGAATCGCTTGTCCCGATGATCCCTTGGTCAAATTGTCGAGCGTTGAAAACACAATCGCCCGCCCAGGTTTTCGATCCGCGACAACGCCAATATGCACGAAGTTCGATGCTCGCACGTCGCGAGTGGAAGGATGCTGGCCGAACGGAAGCACGATTATGAAATGTTCCTGCCGATACCGTTCATCGAGCGCAGCGTGAATTCGCGACGGATCGCCTCTAACATAAATCGTGGCGAGAATTCCTCGATTCTGCGGCAGCAGATGAGGCACAAATGTAACTGCGACAGGTTTTCCCGCCGCTTTCGACAATTCTTGGTCGAATTCCCCAAGATGCCGGTGCTTCGACACGTTGTAAGCTTGGCATCCCTCGGACACCTCCGAATGCAAAGTGCCAAGTTTCGGGCTGCGGCCCGCTCCAGAGACGCCAGCTTTCAGGTCGATGACAATATCGTCGGTGTCGATGACGTCTTCCGCAACCAGCGGAAGCAATGCGTACAAACCGGTCGCGGCATTGCATCCGGTGCATGCCACGAGGCGCGTATTCCTGATTTCGTCCCTGTAGAATTCCGTAAGCCCGTAGACGGCTTTGTCCTGGACATCCAAAGCGGAATGCGGCTTCCCGTACCAACGCTCATATTCCGCCGGATCCCTCAAACGGAAATCCGCCGACAGATCGACGCACAACGCGGATTCAAGAATCCCGGGAACCACCGCTTGGCTGGTCGCATGCGGCAGAGCGCAGAAAACCAAGTCAATTTCCTTCAGGTCGATATCTTCAGCCGACTGCAATCGAGGAAGGTTCAAGTGGCGGAGCGCAGGAAATACGTCGGCAATCTCCTGTCCTGCGCTGCGATCGGCACCCAGCGCGACGATTTGCAACTTGGGATGGCCAGCAGCCAGTCGCATCAATTCAGCACCTGTGTACCCGCTCGCGCCGATTATCGCGATCCGAGCCGAATGTTCGCCCGACACTTGAATTCTCCTACTGTTCGCTTTGGTTCATGCCGCTTCGAAGCCTATGGCTCGACGCAAAAACCGTGTCGCCTGCCGAGAGACCATTTCCGGATCGCCCGTGGTAAAAAATCTGGAACCGCCCCCGGAACCTTCAATGCCTTCGTGACGCCGAAGGTAATCCGCCAAGCTTTCCGCAACGAGTTCCGCTTGGTTGTAGCACTCAACATCCGCACCCAATGCGTCGCGAAACACATCCTCAATCAGGGGATAGTGCGTGCATCCAAGAATCGCCGCTTGCGGATTCGGCATCCTGCGAAGCAACGCCTCGACGTGGCTTCCCGCGAGCGCCTCCGCCAAGATCATATCCCCTTGCTCTATCGCGTCGACCAAGCCGCCGCATGGCTGCGCTTCAACATCCACACCAATCGCCCTGAACGAAAGCTCACGCTGGAAAGCTCGGGACGCGACCGTTGCCTGTGTTGCGAAAAGAGCGACTCGCTGCACTCCGACCTCTCCGGGCGGAGAATTGTCGCCCCAATTCCGTTTCGTCAGCGCTTCGATCATGGGAACGAACACGCCCAAGACCCGTTTGTCCTTCGGAAGCCAAGTCTCCTGTATCCTCTTCAACGCCGCCGCGGAGGCCGTATTGCAAGCCAGAATAACCAGATCGCAGTCTTCTTGCCAAAGTCTGGACACGCCATCGCACGTGAAATTGAAGATGTCGTCATGGTTTCGGACGCCGAACGGGGCGTTCGCATGATCTCCAAGATAGATGAACGCTACATCCGGCAACCGCTTCGAAACGGCTTCGAATACCGTCAGCCCTCCAAGGCCAGAATCAAAAATGCCGACCGCCATCCGCCCACTCCGCAATCTTGCCCCGCATACCAAGTCCTGTCGGCAGATTGAAGGCTAGCAGTTCTCCCAAAGGTCTTCCGTCGGAAGAAAGCACTGTTCAACAGTTTAAACGAAATACCTACTCAAAAGGCTAAAAATTCATCTTGCATCAGAAAGAACTTGCATATAGGCACTTACTAACGAAAGTCACCTCGGATCGGAACTGAGTTCCAACCTGCGCACTCGCTGGGTCGTTTGAAGATATGGTGTAGAGTCCTCCAAAGCACACCCCTGCGTACTCTTCCTTGGAGTTGCTAAAGATTTTAACTTCTCATCAACAGCTGCAGGATCGCTTATGAAAGATTATCAATCATCATATATGTGTAAATGATGATCGAATTGTGCGTCTATTACGTTAATTCATCCGAAGGTGCAACTTGCAGGGATTGCCCAATGATCACGAAGCAAAATATTAAACCAAAAAAGTCGTGCTGGTATTTATTGTCAAAAAATGAATACAGTACAGATAAATTGGATAACTTTATTAACAATAGGTATTGGGAGTATTATAAAGATAACGTAAAAAGAGACGAAGAGCGAAATATATATCTTGGTTACTTGCAAAAAATGAAAATTGGGGATCGAGTTGCGGCTTACAAAATTAATGAAATAACTCGTGAAGAATTTGAACAGAAATACAAATATAAAATAGGTGGGAAACGAAAAAAAGTTCGTTATTTGACGATAATGGCAGTTGGCAAATTCACTCAAGTTTATAAAGATAAAAAAACAATTAAAATAGAGTGGCAAAAAATCAACGACCCTAGAAAATGGTATTTTCATCTACAAGGAGGCAAATTTGGCAAGTAGTGCCAGATAATAGTGTGCCTTGGCGACAAAATTTGATTGATTTTACTTTTAATGGAGCAAAACAGGATTTAGCCGAACTCAAAGATGTACTAACAAAATAATATTAAGATTGAAATTACATTTTGGCATGAAACCTTTCTTCCGCTGGGCACACCTCAACTGATCCCCAGCCGTACCGAGGTCGACGGCGTCTGCGAGCTTTCGCTCCGCGGAACCGGGGTGGCGCTCTCGGACGCCCCCGTTTCGGCCCGCTGGCGATTCCGTTGCGCAGAGCGCAGCGCCGGGCGGCAGGACGACCCCCGAATTGTCCCGGCCCGCGACAGCAGCGCCTTCCGGCATCCGGATACCTGGAGCCGGTCGACCGCGTCGACGAACGAGAACGCCCGACAGATCCGGGGCTGTGCGATGGCCGAATCGGATCGCACCCCGGAACCGCGTTGTTCAGACTTCTTTATCGTGACACGAAGACCTCGCCTTCCCAATCCAAAAATGGAAAGCACCCAAAATTTATGTTGCATCGGATTGATTCATCATCTATTGCTATGTTGAATACGCCCGCGCGTCGCCGCGGATAGAACTCAGTTCAGAACTGTACAACCGGCGGGTTGTTTATAGTCTAGGGTGCAGAGTTCTTGCCAGCAAATGTAGCGAGAATCATATACTTAATTTGCGAGCCAAAATGACAAACCAGTTCCATGAATTGCCTAGCATGGGCGACTACCACGCTTTGCTCTCGAGTTCCTGCCACCACTGGTGCACTCTTGGTTGCATAGTCGAAACTGATGCACAGCTAAGTTTATAGTCACTTACCATCTAGCATACTCTGCATCGCTATATGAGCCTCAATGAAATACGTATAATTGGAAGGACGTTCTAATGATTACCTCACAGAAAATTAATTTCGATAGACCGTTTTGGTTCGTTTTGTCAAAAATCGATCATCGTGTAGACAGGCTTAAACCATTTGTGGATGAAAATTATTGGGAATATTTCGAAGATGAAGTGAAAGAAAATACACGAGAAATATATCTTAAATATTTGCATGAAATGAAGATTGGAGATCTGATTGCGATGTATGAATGCAGTAGCGAAACTCCTGGTGAATTCAAACAAAAGTATAATATAGAAATTGATGAAACTTCTATTTCTTATCTTGTAATAAAGGCAGTTGGTGAAATCACTCAACCGTGCAATAACAATAAAACAATTGGCGTGAGTTGGAATAAAGTTAACGACCGCAGGAGATGGTATAGCTACACGCAAAACGGGCAAATTTGGAAGGTACACCCATGGAGCAAAGATTATTGGGGGGAAAATCTCATTGAGTTCACTTTTTGTGGAAAAAATCAAGATTTTAATAAGCTTTATCATAAAGTATGCTCCAAGAACAGTATGGAAAAAAATAATTATCCTTCTGTATAATGAGGATTAGCATAGTTTGCAAGAATATCGATATTATCGGCCTACGCATTCAACTGAGCACAATTCTTTATAACCCTTCTGGCATCGTAGGGATTTATGGATCGGCTCGCCGCTGCGTTGAAATTTGTGGCGAGTCAAATGATCTCAGAGTTATCAATAGTACTGATCATTATAGCAATTTTATTCAAAAAATGAGAGTTGAATTTGTTACGGTGCATTGATCCAACGCGTACGACGATATCGTCGAGGGCTTGCGTCCTCGCGGCAAGGCAGGCAGTTCTGGTATTCTCCGCTTGGTTCTCGAACCGGGGATTCTCTGGAGAATCGCGGGGCGGGCATGCTGTCGCTAATTCCTTCTTGCCAAGTTCTAACGCCGATTACACTAGAATTTTGTCTGATCTGTACTAAATATCTGTCAATAATGATATGGCAATCGAGCGGTGTACAGTCGTGAAAGTGATTGGGAAAAAACAATAGACGAAAATCCATCCTAGTGCCGAGATGCCGGGATTCACACCGATCATACCTGCCTTCTCTATATTTGATGCCCCTTTTGCGGAAGCCGCAATATATGTCGCCAACGCCTACGTACGCCAAACACCAAGGCTGCCGATGACTGTTCTCAGCCGAATTGCCCCGCCTCTCTAGCATGTTGCCTTCACCATCCTGTTTGGGTTACGCAGATTTCGGCTGCGCCCGTCGCTGTCGCGGGCCAGCCGGACGATAACACTACCTCGCCTGCAACCTCGCAATCTCAGAGCAATGAAACCATTCGCCGAAGCATCAATCCTCGTCGTCGGCACCGTCCGAAACTGCGAAAAAAGCATAGAAGCCGACGTGGACCGAATCGGAGCGGCGCTGTCTTCGTTCAAGAACGTTCGGTGGCTGGCGGTTGAGTCCGACAGCGACGATGCAACTGTCACCGTGCTCGAATCGCTGAAACACAAGCAGCCGGGTTTCGATTATCTTGCCTTAGGAAATCTCCGTTCCGAAATCCCGAAACGAACCGAAAGGCTGGCGTTTTGCCGCAACAAATATGCCGAGGCGATACGGTCGTCCGACAAGTACGATGCCGTTGATTTTATCGCAGTAGCGGACTTCGACGGAATCAATTCCACGCTTTCGGCGGCGGCCGTCGAGAGTTGCTGGCGGCGAAACGATTGGGACGCATGCACGGCCAACCAAGGCGGTCCGTACTACGACATCTGGACGCTGCGACACGAGCACTGGTGTCCAGGAGACTGCTGGCAGGAATACCGATTCCTAAGGCAGTATACGGCGAATGGAGAGAGGGCGCGCTATGCAAGCGTGTCATCTCGAATGATTACCATTCCGGCGAGCAACGAGTGGATTGATGTCGAATCCGCTTTCGGCGGATTTGCCATTTACCGACGGAATTGGTTTGACATCGTCAAGTATGTCGGAGTGACCGAAGATGGAGATGAGGTTTGCGAGCATGTTAGCATCAACCTGACGATGAGAAAGGCCGGCGCGAAAATTTTTATCAATCCGCAGCTCATAAACGCAGGTCTGACTCCTCACACCCGACACCTAAAGTTTCCCAGAACTCTCGTCAGGGGATTCAGATCCATCTTGGATAACGGCTTGGAATCAGCATTGGGCGTCGAAAGGGCAGCAGAGATCAAACGAAAGATCAAAGGTCCAAAGCACTGAGGCGGCGCAACACGACATTCGGTCGACACGGGCACGTCTTTGAAACAGGTGAAACTTTCTCTGTCCAATACGAAATGAAAATCAACGGAACATGATACCAAGCCTGCCACAATCACTGGGTCCATCGGAAGCAATCAATCGGGTAAACTCCAAGGTTGCGCTGATCACGGGCATCACGGGGCAGGACGGCTACTACCTGTCAGATTTGCTCCTTGGCAAAGGCTATGTCGTTCATGGCATAGTGCGCCCATCCCTTTCAAATTCGTCGCGTATTGCATGCCTGATTGAAGGTGAGCACGGCCGTAACGGATCATTCGTTCTCCATCAGGGCGACATGACCGACAGCACCCGGGTGGCGCAGATTATGCAGGCCGTACGACCTGACGAGGTCTACAATCTGGCAGCGCAGAGTCACGTCCAGACATCCTTCGAAAATCCCGAATACACGGCGAACTTGAACGCGCTCGGCCCAATCAGACTGCTCGAGGCAATACGGACGCAAGGATTGACTGGGAAGACCAAGTTCTATCAGGCATCGTCGTCTGAGCAGTATGGCCTCGTTAAGGAAACTCCGCAGTCGGAAACAACACCGTTCCATCCGAGAAGCCCGTACGGCGTCTCCAAACTCTTCGCCTACTGGATCACGATTAGCTACCGGGAAACTTACGGAATTTTCGCGAGCAACGGCATACTATTCAACCATGAAAGCCCAGTTCGCGGAAAAACGTTCGTTTCAAAGAAGATCACGCAAGCCTTGGCAAGAATAAAGATCGGTGTCCAAGATCAACTCAAGCTGGGAAATCTGGATGCAATGCGCGACTGGGGGCATGCGAAAGAATATGTCGAGATGCAGTGGCTTATGCTGCAGCAGGACGAGCCCGAAGACTTCGTAATCGCGACCGGTATGCAGCATTCTGTCCGCGACTTCCTGCGGGCTGCCGCTGCAGAATTGGAAATCCGAATAATGTTCGAAGGTTCAGGCGTCGACGAGGTCGGTTACGATGAATCCGGCAGGCCAATCGTGGTGGTTGATCCTGATCTATTCAGACCGGCGGAAGTAAATTCGCTTATCGGAGACGCCGAATTTGCACGGCAGAAGCTGGGATGGGTGCCCAAAATTTCCTTTGAAGATCTAGTCAAAGAGATGGCAAACTCCGATTACCGCGAGCAACTCGAGCTCGTGTCCTAACGGGGTTTCTCGAGCCCGCCTGTGTCTGGATCCTTGTAAAGGCCGCGGCGAAGGTCATGGTTAGGGTGATACCCACCTGCTTGAAGCTTGTGAAACCCGCATACAATTCTTTCGAAGCATGCGCCGTATGAAAAACCCGGGTGAGAGCAGGAATAGTCTTGGTCGAGTTGTAGACCAAATCTTGTCCGGGAGATAACAGCGCTGTTCGCCAAGAAGACAATTACGCCAGAAATTGATCCCAGCGCAGTGACAGCCATTCGCGCGTGCCGTGCGTCTGGACGGCCAGAACACCGCTGGAAGAATCCGTGCTTACTCGAAAACAATTTGAATTTCCGGAAGATGCGGAGAGTTGCTTCTGTCCAAGAAGTGGGGAAGCTCTACGACTTGCGTGTCGCATGTCTTGTACGCTGTGAATGACAACTCAATTGCCTCCGGCAGTCCTCTGTCGTCGATCTTTCCATAATTGTTGCAATGAACATGGCAGAGATTGAGGGGCAATCTAGCCATGAACGCTTCAATTTCATCAATTCTCTTCGCCACGTCGTGGAATTCCATTACCAGCCCAACCAGCCTTCTGGAGATCCCGAAAATGTCATTCAAAATCCCGTATTCGGCGCCTTCAATGTCGATCTTGAGCAAGAAGCGGCGATGATGGCTCGGCACGAGACTGTTCACCACTTCGTTGATGGTTATATGCTTCGCATCATTGGCACTCGACACGAATTTCCGGATGTGACGGTTTTCGTCCCTGAAAAACTCGTCGTAATCCTTGAGCAACGCTTTGTGCTGGCGGGGGTCGCTCCTGTTCTTCCGTCCTGCAAGCCCTTTCATGAAACTCTTGATCGTTTCCCTGTATTGGCGTCGGCGGAACAACCATCTTGAGGTCTTTGCGTCTATCGCAATGATCGGGGCTTGTGATAGCGAACTGAAATCCTTCTCGAAACTCCAATCGTCGTTGATGCCTATACTCACAAGGCAGTTCGCATCTCCAACGCACCTCGAGTCAATCAGATAGCCGCCGTCGAAGTCTCGGCCCAGCCGAACCAAATTCGGAACTTTTTTTGGGACGAAAAACGCCGGTAAGACAGCAGTATTGGCGGCTCGCATCTGTTTCCGTTTTCCGTGGAATTCTTTGAGATCAGATCCCTTATAGCAATGTAGACGCCGATTCGGCTACCCAATTAAATGAGCTACAGGTTCGGGAAGCCTCGTTCTACACCATTTCACAGCGGCGACTGTTTGCTTGGGATCCATTCGGTGCGCCGACAGTAGGAAATGTCCGCGAACACTACTTTGATCCAAAATTAGAGTACAAACAAGTAGATTAAACCACCGCGGCGTATCTGGAGGTTTATCGGATCATTTCCCACCAGTCCAACATTTGAATTCACAAAATTCACGTTAATGCTGCACCAGCTAGGAAAATGCTGGAAAAGGAACCCAGCTATCGGGTGCCATCCCGTGCAGACGTTTCCTTCGAGCCGCATACCATATTTCCGGACATACGACTAATTTCTTCGAGTTCTTGTTCAACCATGCACCCCACCAAGAGAACGTAGAATTCGAGGTGATATGGTGATCACAAGCTGCCATAAGTGCCAAGTCCTCGTGGGGCACGCGGTTTGACGCAGCATCAACGAGCACAGTTTCATTGGAAAACTGTAAGTTATCCTCAACCCACAGCAAATCGTCGGAAAAAACAAAAATACAAAATTCATCTCCAAGTTTGTTGGTCAAGTAGCCAATGGCCTTCCTGTAGTAATTTACCGAGCAAACTCCAAACCTTTTGAATACTGCTTTATTTTCGACAAAATCTCCTCTTCGAACATGCAATGACACTGAGGTTCGACTATTGATTCGCTTGAGCAACTCTTTTCCACGATTGGACAACTCTTCGTTGAGCGTTAGCTCATTCCGAACTTGCGATACAAAGTCACAGAAAAAGTATTCGGAGCACCACAATCCTGCCATATACGCCCGCCCGGAAAATTTATGCTCTGCAAACTTTGGCATAATTTTTTTCCCTCGTACAAAATCCATATCCCTAACGTATCTTGGCTCTGTTCCAAAGTATTTCCATGCCGCATATTGCAACAAGTCAGTTTCTTTGGCAGGCGGCAGTATATCAGCAGGTGCGACCCTTGCAGATATATTGAACCGCCCTAGCCCATAATCCCGATGCTTGTCGACGTCATAAAACCGCAAATCCAAAAAATGCGGCTTGCCGTATCTCAATGATGCAGCGTGTCCAGCCGCGTACTGAAATAGTTGGTTTCCTAGCCCACCTCTAATTCTTGTAATAATCATCAAACCTGTTTTCCGAGTGTTGAATTTTTGCTTCCGCTTCATGAGAATACATAAGCGATCTTCTATTTTCAACTTGCTTGATCTAAATCAATTTTCATGGGCTTAAAAAACCTCAACTTTAGCCAGATATCTTGCCGTGCTCGCATTTTTTTATTCTCAATAAGAAGTGGCAATGATTCCAAAATAATACTATCTGCAAAGAAAACGGCCGCAATCTCTTGCGACCGCGTCTATCGATACAATGGTTCGCGCTTTCAACATTAGCGCTTCGAGAACTGGAAGCTCCTTCGAGCTTTCCGCTTGCCGTATTTCTTACGCTCCACGACACGGGCGTCTCTAGTCAAAAAGCCTGCCGACTTGAGCAACGGCCGAAACGAAGGTTCGTAGAGTTGAAGAGCCTTCGAAATCCCGTGCTTGATTGCTCCAGCCTGCCCCGACAAGCCACCGCCGCGGACTGTTGCCATGACATCGAACTGATTCTCCGAGTTCGTAATTTCGAACGGCTGGCGCAGAACCATCTGGAGCACCGGACGGGCGAAATACAAATCCATCTGCTTTGAATTGACTGTGATTCGGCCCGTACCCGGCTTCAGCCAAACACGGGCGATCGCGTTCTTTCTCTTGCCCGTCGCGTACGAACGGCCCAATTCGTCCCTGACGGGCTCGCGCTCGGGCTGCGTTTCGACAACCGGCTCGGCCTCGGCCGCAATGGCAGATCCGATCTCTTCCATTGATTCAATTTTCTCGTTCATGACCGGTATCTCCGAGTGTTCTTGCTGTTCATCGCGGCGACGTTGACGGCTTCTGGTTTCTGCGCTTCGTGCGGATGGTCAGGACCGGCATACACGCGAAGGTTCGTCATGAGTTTTCTGGAGAGCCGGTTTCCCGGAAGCATCCGCTGTACAGCCTTGAGCACCACGCGTTCCGGATGCTTGCCTTCCAATACCTTGTCCGCAGTCGTCGAACGAATTCCGCCGGGATATCCCGTGTGGCGGTAATAGGTCTTCGCCGTCCTTTTTCTTCCGGTCAATTGCACTTTTTCCGCATTGACGACGATGACGTTGTCGCCGGTATCCATGTGCGGCGTGAACTGTGGCTTGTGCTTTCCACGCAGGCGTGAGGCTACGACAGTCGCCAAGCGCCCCAAGACGATTCCGTCCGCATCAATAACGATCCAAGCTTTGTCGATATCGCTCGGCTTCGCAGAGTATGTTTTCATTGCGCGTCCCAATTTACGTTGCTTGTCGAGAGGATTGAACAACCGCAAGACGCGACTTCTAGTTCATCGCGATTGCAAGAGTCAAGTTCAAATTCGATTTTCTTCCAAAATTTCAGTTGGTTGAGTATAAGGTATTTTAATACCTCATTTCTAATCCGTTCCGATCCATGCGCTCTGGCGTTGCCGAGCATCTCGCTTGATTCCAGCGCATTGGCATTCGAAGGTGTTGCCTTGCACATTTTGGCAGACAAACATGCGCCCGCGCGATCGGACGCGAAATGCGGAACTCCGCTCGAGCGCCGCCAAGAACTGGAATCGCTTCAGCGCCCTTCTTGCTTGGACCATTGTTGCCGTCGGCTTGCGCGGTCATTGGACCCATCAGTGCCCGCGCGGCAATCTGCCGGCCAATCAGCTTGCAGAGATTGTATTTTTATTGCATTCTTTATGACGCATTATTAGCATTTTGAGTAATTAACGCATTAAAATTGATGCTATGAGATCAGATTGAATTTGACCCCGTGCAATTGCTGATCAAGATGGCAACTATTGGTCTTCGCGTGCGGATCGAGTTGGAGCGGTCAGAGCGCATGAGGATTGAGCCTGTTTCAACTGCCGGAATTCGGCAAAGAGTAGGTCATGCTTGCCCGCGCGACGGGTTCAGAAAACTCGCTGGAAAAAATCAGCACGTCGCCGACGGCCAGGCGACGGCCCATCTTCAATATCCGCCCTTCTGCCCGCAAATCGCCGGGCGACGGTTTCCTCATGAAATCGATTGAGCAATTCGTCGTTACCGCCAGCTTCCGGGGCCCGATGATTGCCAGCACGGCAAGATAAATCGTGACATCCGCCAGCGCGAACATGGCCGGTCCCGATACCGTGCCGCCCGGACGCAGACTTTCGGGACCAACCTTCAAACGTGTCTCAATCGAGCCGTACGACACGTTCAAGACCTCGACAGAATCAGCCATTTGCAAAAATTCAACCCGCATGAATTCGTGCAACTGATCAATCGACATGGAGAGCGGCATCTTTTAACCTTGCAACTTCATTTCAGTTTCTTCGGCTTGGAGGGCAGACCAAATGGACGGAAACGGCAAGATGATCAACGAGCTTTTGCTTCAGGAACGATCAGACGGGATTCTGGGCATCACAATGAACAATCCTGACAAATTGAATGCTCTCTCCGAATCAATGATCGACGCCCTCAAAGAAGCATTGGACGAGGCGGCAGAGACGTCCGATACAAAGTGCATCGTCCTGCGCGGAGCTGGCCGGGCATTTTGCGCGGGACATGACTTGAAGGAACTCGCCGCGGCGCGAAACGGGCCGGACCGGGGTCACGCATACTTCAAAATGATTTTCGACAAATGCGCGGCGTTGATGATGTCGATCGTTCGGCATCCTCAGCCGGTAATTGCGGAGGTTCACGGCGCTGCCGTCGCGGCAGGTTGCCAACTGGTCGCTACTTGCGACATGGCCGTTGCGGCTGAGCGCGCGCGTTTCGGCGTGAACGGAGTCGATATCGGCTTGTTCTGTTCCACGCCGATGGTCGCGCTTTCCAGAAATGTTTCGAGAAAACGCGCTTTCGAGATGCTGACGACCGGTCGTCTGGCTGACGCGCGCGAAGCACTGGATCTGGGTTTGGTCAATAAAGTGGTTGCGGATGACAGCCTTGCACGCGAAACCCGCGAGCTTGCATCGCTCGTGGCATCCAAGCTTGGAGCAGCGGTGAAAATCGGAAAGCAGGCGTTTTACGAGCAAGCGCACATGCCTCTGGAAGACGCGTATCGCTACGCGGGCGAGGTCATGGTGGAAAACTTGCTGTACCGCGACACGGAAGAAGGCATTTCTGCATTTCTGGAGAAGCGTCCCCCGGCATGGCGCGGCAATCCGCGCGGCGAAGGCGGCTGAGAAGAATCCTAAAGCCTGTAAATCTCGCTGAATTTTTCATCCAGATAGTCCAAGAGCGGGTCTGCGGAAACCGGTTCGCCTATCGCGAACTCAATCGTGCGGACCGGATCGCGCAATCCGCCGAAGCAATGGACCTTTTCCGCCAGCCAACGCCCGGCCGGGCCGGCATCGCCGTTCGACAAGTGGCGATCAAGATCGGGCAAATCTCGGCGCATCGATTTATTCAAGCAACCCGCATACACATTTCCGAGCGAATACGTTGGAAAATAGCCGAATACCCCCAATGACCAATGAACGTCCTGAAGGACCCCTGAATTGGGTCCGTCGACGGTTTCGCCGAAATCCTCCTTGAACTTTGCGTTCCAAGCCTCCTCGAGGTCGCTTGCGTCCAAGCGCCCGGAAATTAAGTCCTTTTCCAGATGGTACCGGAGCATGATGTGCAAATTGTAGTGCACTTCGTCCGCTTCCGTTCGAATGGGCTGGCGCGAAACCCGGTTCACCTGCCTGTAGAACCGATCCGAATCGGAAGCCTCGACTGCATCGAATAGGTCATTGATCCTTCTGAACAGCCATCCGCAGAATGCGCGGCTTCTGCCGAGCTGGTTTTCGAATATTCTCGACTGACTTTCATGCACGCCCAACGAGACTCCGGAGCCGACCGGGGTCAGCAAATGCTCCTTGGCGATGTTCTGCTCATATACGGCGTGCCCGACTTCGTGAATCGTCGAATAGACGCAATTGAACGGGCTGGTTTCATCGTATCTTGTTGTGATCCTCACGTCGTTGCCCGAACCCATGGTGAACGGGTGAACGGATACGTCGAGGCGACCTCTGTTCCAGTCGTAGGTGAAGTTGCCGGCAATTTCCTCGGCCAACTCCTTCTGCCGCCCTTCGCCGAACTTGCCGACCAGCGGCTCGACCGAATTCCTCGATCCTAAAATCTTTTCGGATAGCGCAACCAGCCTCGGGCGCATTTTGTCGAACAATTTGTCGACCGTCGCGGTCGTCATTCCCTCTTCGTAATTGTCTAAAAGCGCATCGTAAGGCTCTCCGCCATCCGATACCGCTTCGGCTTCCTCGCGCTTCAGCGAAACGACTTCCGCGAGCGCCGGTTGAAACACCTTGAAATCCCTATCCTCGCGCGCCGCCTTCCATGCAGTGTCGGCCCTTCCGACGGCCTTTGCTATCGCAGGCGGCAGGTGGGCGGGAATCCGTTTATCCCGATCATGATGCCGCTTCGCGATCCGAAAGTTCGCCCGTCCGACGTCGTCCAACTCGTCTGGGTCTACCGCCTGCAAAAGTTCGCTGAAGCGGTTCGACGAATTGCGGCCATGCAGCAATGATTGAATCGTCGCCGCTTGCTCCGTGCGCTGCTCGGCGGCGCCTTTCGGCATCATCGTATCGCGATCCCACTCCAAATGGCCCGCGACCTGCGACAGCGCTTCGGTTTCCCTTTGGAACTTGAGGAATTCCGCATAGGCGGCGCAATGCGAGTTCATAATCCGACCACCGAAGATTGAGGATACCGACAGATAAAGCAGGTTCGCATGACGATCAAATACAACAAGAGCGCTCCAGCCTGATGGATTGCGGCGATTGCGATCGGAGCGGAATAGATCGCCGTTAAGATTCCAATGGTCATTTGGCCGAGCGTCAATGCAGCAACCCAAGCGAAAGCTTGTCTTGTCGACGACCGCGGGCTGGATCTGCTCTTCCACCAAGCAGCGATCGCAAACGCGAACAACAAGTATCCAGCCACGCGATGATTGAAATGGACAAGTGCCGAATTTTCCACAAAATTTGCGACCAACGGATCAAGCGCGAAACTTTCCGAGGGCAGAAACGCGCCATTCATCAGCGGCCACGTAGGAAACGCGGATCCTGCATCAAGCCCAGCCATGAGCGCCCCAAGAACGATTTGCAAAAACAGCAGCCCCAGAAGCCAAACACATAATCGTTCCAAGAGCGCCTCGCGATTCCTGCGCGCCTGAATCAGTTGACGCTGCTCCAAGCGCAACGACATCGCGCTCCAGAGCGCAATTCCGAATATCAGGAATGCGAGCGAGAGATGCACGGCCAGCCGCATTGGCGACACGTCTACTTTGTTGCCCCCTAGTCCGCTCGAAACCATCCACCAGCCGATTGCGCCCTGCGCGCCAATCAGCGCGCCAACCCCTAAAATGCGCATCATCCATCCGGGAGGAATAGCTTTCGCGAGCGCAAACCATGCGAATCCTGCCGCCCACACGAGCCCGATCACTCGCCCCAGCTGTCGATGCGCCCATTCCCACCAGTAGATTCGCTTGAATTCTTCCAAGCTCATGCCTCTGTTCTGGAGCTGGAATTCAGGGATTGCCTGGTATTTTTCGAAGTTCGATTGCCAATCGGCTTCGTTCATCGGCGGCAGCATGCCGCTTACAGGTTGCCACTCGGTGATGGACAAGCCCGAATCGGTAAGTCGGGTCAACCCTCCAACAACTACGGTCAAGGCTACAAGAACGCAGAGCGACGCGAACCAGTATGACAATCGATGGCGATTGACGTTTCTTGCATCGAGAGCTCCGGAGACCGCAGGGATCGTTGCCTCCTCCTTGCGGTCGCCTCCCACCTCTTCAAATATGCTTCGCTTGGGCTTCAATGGAATATCGTCCTTGGATCTCGCGAACCACTTACCCCTTTCGGCTACCCCTTTCCACCACCCGCACCTGTCTTCAACGCTTTGCGAACGCCGTGCAGCGTCCGCACCTCGGGTTCGGTCAAATCCAGCCTCAACAGCAGCCGCTGCAGGTTCTTTCGCATTCCCTCGGCTTTGCTGTCCGGCCAGAAGAAGCCGACCTCCTCAAGGTCTTGGATATAATGCTGCGCAAGCACTTCCTTCGCCTTTGAATTGGCGGGCGGCAGTCGGGAAGGCTGCGAGCCCGAATCCGACGGGTCAGACCCCGCGCGCAACCATTCATAGGCTGACAGAAGCACGCATTGCGCAAGGTTCAACGACGAAAATTCAGGATTCGTCGGGACCGAGATCATCGCTTGCGCAAAAGCGAGATCGTCATTGTTCAAACCGGCGCGCTCCGGTCCGAACATGAACGCCAGCTTATGGCCGGCTTCAATCCTTCGCCTTCCGTCCAGCGCAGCTTCCGAAGGAGAATGAATTGGCAGATTCAGATCGCGGTTGCGGGCCGTCGTTGCATAAACGTAATTGCAGTCGGCGACGGCGCTCCCGACATCCGGATACAACTCGGCATTATCCAACACCCTCCCCGCTCCGCTTGCCATCTTGACCGCGCTGGCGTTCGGCCATCCGTCGCGCGGATCGACAATCCTCATCCTGTCCAAGGAAAAATTGAGCATCGCGCGCGCTGCCGCGCCGATATTCTCGCCAAGCTGCGGCCTCACCAGTATGAACGTCGGCTGGGCATCGGCCGCCGGCTGCAAATCCGGATGTTTGCTTTCAGACATTGGGTTTCCCGACTGCAAACTCGGCTGAACGCGGTGCCGTGGATTCAAGCGAATAGAAGCAATTCTTCAATTCAATGCCAGCGCAACTACGCGCATTCGCCATTGGTGTCGCCTCCGGTCCGATACCCCAAAGGAATGCGCGATGCGAACTGCAAGGTCAATGTTCGGATTCACAGTACACCGCCGCAGGTTTGGTCATCTGTGCATTATGGATTTCATGACGGGCGATTCAGAATTGAAGTTGAATATTTTCGGGGATTCGGGCAGTGAAAAACTCTCGCGGACGGCAAGAAACTTTTCGGCATGGACTACAACAAAGCTTCGGGAGCAGAAGTTCGAAGCGTACGATTGAGCAATCGAGGCGAAGCTCCTGTCCGAATCGTTGGCGTCGGCAAGACTTATTCAGCAGATCAGAGGGCGCTTTGGCGGTCGGTGTCCGAATCGGAACATATATCGAAGTGGTTTGCTCCGATTTCCGGCGACCTGCGTGTCGGTGGACGATACAAGATTGAAGGCAACGCAAGCGGCGAGGTGTTGCGCTGCGTCATTCCCGAAGTGTTTGAAGCAACGTGGGAATTCTCTGGAAAGCTGAGCTGGGTTTCCGTTTCGCTAAGCTCAAATGGCACAAGTGCGACTTTGAATCTGGAGCACGCCGAACAGGTTGGAGACGACGCAACGGATAAGCACTGGCAGGAATTCGGACCCGGCGCGACCGGGGTGGGTTGGGACCTGTCCTTGTTGGGATTGGAATGCTTCGTCTGCAATCAATTCGTAGGGTTCGACAGGAAGGAAGCTCTGGCATGGATGGGATCGGATAGCGGCAAACGATTCATTCGCCAATGCGCCGACGCGTGGAGAGTCGCGCACGTCGCATCGGGCGAAGACCCGGACACTGCTCGCGATATGGCGAATCGTACTGCGACCGCGTACTGCGGCGATTGAGTTTCGATTCCTGTGAATGCAGGAACGCCTCGACGACGAAGTATCGAGTTGGGCGCAAGTTATGGACCAAGAAACCACCGGAATTCGCAAGGACGGCCCGCCAAAACCGGGAATCTGCCTGATTGTTCCTCACCGCGGCGATGGCTTGCCCAAGCAGCGCGATTTGTCGACAATCTTGTCGGATCACGCAATTGCAAGCATCAGATTGACATTGCCGCCGGGGAACACAGGCGACCCCCAATCAATGGCGGATTTTCTATTGTTGGCGACTGATCGCTACGAAACGTCGGTGCTCATTGATTCGCGTCTGGACCTTGTGCTTCCGCTCGGCTTGCATGGCGTTCATCTGCAAGATGGCGCACGGTCCGTTGCCCGCGCAAGGCGAAAACTTTCAAAAGAATACACCGTCGGGGCTTACTGCGGGACTTCAAGGGATGAAGCGTATCAGGCAGGGGATGCAGGCGCGGACTATGTGAGCTTCGGCCCCCTCGGCGCATCAGGGGAAAACGCATCCGGAATCGCAACCCCGGAGTTTTTTGATCTTTGGTCGTCCACAACCATGCTGCCGGCGCTTGCGGAGACGTGCGGCGACGGCGCGACCGTAGCCGCATACTCGGTTCATTCGGATTACCTTGTCATTGGAGAAGAGCTGTGGCGGTCGGACGATCCGTCGCGAGAACTCGTGAAGCTGCTCTCCGAACGGCATTGAGCGCAATTGACGGCGCATCAATCAGCGTTGCCAGCGCTGAATTTGGCCGCAAGGATGCAGCGGTTGAACGATTGAAGTCTGCTACCATGAGCCAATTCATGCCGAATCACTCCGGATTGCGCGCCGACCGACGTTGATTGGATCGGCTCCCAAGCCGGTCGCGATCCGGTCTCAATCACCATTGCAAACCGACGCAACGATGGCAATTTGCGCTCATCGCCATCGGAGTTTTGAATCCAAGTTCATCCAAGGTCGATGTTTGGGCTTTGCTTGACACTCAATCTGTGTTTAGGACGCTGAAACTGCGGACATGTTCGGCGGTCTCGCCGGCCCCGCAGCGTGTTTGCGTAATTCGTTTGCAAGAGCCCGCCATGAGAAATTCCCGCCGACGCGGAATGCTGATTGTGATCTCGTCCCCGTCGGGCGCCGGCAAAACCACCCTTGTCAAACGATTGAACGAGTGGGATCCGTCGATCAGGATTTCGGTCTCCGCGACAACAAGGCCGCCGAGGCGAGGCGAAACCGATGGCAAGGAGTATTGCTTCGTCGACAGGCAAAAATTCCACTGCATGGCCCGAAACAACGCATTCCTTGAATACGCGGAAGTCTTCGGCCACCTTTACGGCACGCCCAGTGAGCCGGTCGGCAAAGCCGTCTCGTCCGGGAACGACATTGTGTTCGACATCGACTGGCAAGGCGGAATGCAGATTCGAAAGTCGGAATTCGCGCACGACACCATCTCAATTTTCGTGCTTCCGCCAAGCATCCGAGAGCTTGAGAAACGACTGAGAAGGCGCGGAAAAGACACCGATACGACCGTCATGTCTCGGATGTCGGAAGCGTGCAGCGAAATCAGTCACTGGCCGCAGTATGACTACGTGCTCGTGAACAGGGATATGGAACGCGTGCTGGTGAAGGTGAAGACGATCATCGAAGCTGAACGCCTGCGGCGCAGCAGGCAGCTTGGCTTGGTCGAATTCGTGAAGGAATTGAATCAGGAATTCGAGGCGCAGGCAAATTGACGATATACGCACTTGGAGATTCCGAGCCGCAGCTACCCGAGTCGGGCGAATACTGGATCGCGCCGAACGCCAGCGTTATCGGCAACGTCATCATTGAACGCGGCGTATCCATCTGGTTCGGAGCGACGATTCGCGGCGACAATGAGCCAATCGTCATTCGCGAAGCCAGCAACATCCAAGAGCATTGCGTCCTTCATACCGATCCGGGATATCCCATCGAAATTGGCCCCGGGTGCACGATCGGTCACAAAGCGATGCTGCACGGCTGCGCGGTCGGTGAAAGCACCCTGATCGGAATGAATGCGACGGTACTGAACGGCGCTCGGGTCGGGAAGCACTGCCTTTTAGGCGCTTGCGCGCTTGTGACGGAGCGGACAGTCATCCCCGACGACTCCTTTGCGCTCGGAGTCCCCGCGAAAGTTGTCGGCGAAACCGGCGCGGAATTCCGAGCGGTTATGCGAAAAGTGGGCCAGCGCTACGAGGCCAATTGGAAGCGCTTCCAGGATTCGCTTCGAACACTCTCACGATAGAATCAATTCCGCCAACTAAGCTGGGGCGAATCGGATTTGCGGCGTTTTGACTTTCGCAGATTCCTGCCCCTGCTAGTCGTTCTTCAATACGCATGCCGAGCAAGCGAACCAGCACGAATAGGAATGATTTCGACCAGTCAAGTCCGCAGATGAGTGGTTGAAACGATGTTGCCTGACGTGGGTTGTCGCCCGCGACACGCCCAAATCCCGGCATATTCCCTTGATCGAACGGCCCTCCCGAAAATGGGCCCGCCGAATCTCCCTGATCTTGTCCACTCCAAGTATCCCTCGCCTCGCTCTCCCGAATCAACGAAAGAGCAGTTGCTCGCACCATCGAAATGGGGTCAGCCTTGAACGTTGGTCATACCCCCGAAAGGGACGTAGTTGCATGCCGATTCACAATTTATCAAACTACGCTAGGGGATTGAGGCAAAGACCTGCGATTGGACAGAGAGCTTTGAGCGATACATCCCCGCAGCCAATGGAAGTACTACCTGACTATAGCATGTCGCTATTGTGCATTTTCGGGACCGAAACGGCGCACAATATACGCAGTAGTGCGGATTCCAGCCTTTCTTCAAGAACTGAAAATCGATAGACTCAGTTTACCATGGTTCGTCGTGCCAAAGATAGAACGAATAGAGCATCGTCATGTCGCTGACGAGCGCGAAACCCATAACGTAGGAGAAAGCTATGTCAAAGAAGTTAACTAAGGACGAAAATAAACTAATATCTGCTTTCTGGGAATTGCTCAAGAATGAAATCCCAGAAATACGCGAACGTCGTGTAGAGCGAAGGGAAACACAATGGTCAGTAGCCTTGAATAAGCAACAGGACAAAATCGGGTTCTTCTTAGGAGAAAATATAGTTCAACTTTATATCAGGTCGGGAGTAGAAGTCAAATCGAAACCAAAATGGCGAACTTTGCGAATGGAGAAATATTCACAGCGTATCATAAAGCAATTAAGCGATCAGCAATCAATGGATGATAAAGGTCAAGAAGAAGACGGCGCAAGCATTCGTGTTCAGCGAAAATGGTCGCGTGACAATAAGGAGCAATGGCCACATGCGGCCCAATGGGTTAAAGAAATGTTCGTTGCGCTAAATGAAATTGTTGTCTCAATGGAATAGTTATATCAACTTTCATATGTCTTGATGGTCTAGTAAATCAGTTTCGTGGTAGCCACCTCCATCGGGAACGCTCCACTCGATTTCAACTTCGTGCATATCAGAAAATTAGGAGATGCTGCGGAGTTCGTGGCGAACATAATCCTCTTTATGGCGGGCCGAAAGAACAGAACGAAACCCGCTGCATCTGGCAGAAGATCGGCTCAATCAACGGACATTTCTGCCTTCAATTTTCTTGACCCGATCAAGCAGAAGTACACAATAGTACCTATGGTCAGGACAAGCCGAACTTTCTTGAAACGACTTGAATCAAGACCAATGTGACATCACCCCGAGGTTGAGCATACACCGAAGATAGCCGCAAGGCTGACTGCCTCTTTGATGCTGGATATCTTCGAATTCGATCATTTCCCGGCGCAGTTACTGGCTGGCCTTTTCTTGTATTGTCGATGGCTTTGTCGGAAGGAATAACTTCTATTCGTTTGTCAGAGAAATTCTGGTCCCGACCTTAAGCCAAGAGATACCATTGTCATGGATGGCTTTCTGCATCTCATTCGTGATAAATTCCTCCTGTCTCTGACCTTGGCGAAGGTTGGCAACCGGATTGGTCCACAAGTATGCGACAATGCATGTCCTGAACACTTTCTTGGAGCCTGGTGAGCTCGTGGTCAATCCGGCCCGGCCGGATTGGGGAATTGGGCAAGTCCAGTCCATCGCCGCGAATTTGATCACGGTGAACTTCGAGAACGCCGGGAAAGTTGTCCTTGACGGAACTCAGGTCGTATTGGAGGCTTCGACGGGCATCGACGCAAGATCCTGAACATTTGCTACTTGGCCGCAAATCGGGATCCGATCTGGGTGCATCCCATTTTTTGTGGAACCGGGTAGCTCCGCGCTTTCGTGTGTCGCTCGGGTTTTGCGTTCCGGGGGTTGCAATCGAGGCCTGCGCGGTTCAGCATGGATCGGTCCCGGGGCGGTTTCCGAAGACCCGCGCACGGCGGGCGCCGCGCCTCCGGGGCGCGAGCAGCAGAGGTCATCATGGCAGAGAAGATACGGGACGCGGAGTTCCGCCATCCGGAATTGGCGGCGTTTTTGCAGGGTTTGACGGACGAGCAGGCGGCGGCGCTGGGTCCATTGAGTGTCGAGCGCGACGGCGTTGCGTCGCAGTACTGGCGCGAGGACGGCCGGGTGCGTTGCCGCGAGTTCGAGGCGGCGTCCGGCGGGCCGTCCTCGGAGATGGAGGCGCTGCATGCGGAGATCGCGGCGGCGTTCGGCCGTTCGCTTCCTCGGATGAGGGCGGAACTGCGGGGCGGCGGCGTTCCGGATCTGGACGCCATCGAGACGTCGATCCGCGACGATCTGCTGGGCGGCGGGGCGAAGTGCTACGCTGCGCTGCTCGAGGCGTTCGACGCCGCTCTTCCGCCCCCGTCCTGCCCGCGTTGCGGCCGGCGGATGGACCGTCACGGCCGGGTCGGGAAGACGTTCGGGACGCGCTTCGGACCGGTCCGGGTCGAACGGCGCCGTTTCCGCTGCCGCGGGTGCGGCGACAGCCGTTTCCCTTTGGACCCGGCGCTGGATCTGGAAGGCAAGAACGTCACGCCCGGCGCGGAAAGCCTCTATGCGGACGCCGCCAGTTCCGACAGTTATGAGCAGGCGCGCCGCCAGCTGAAGAACTTCGCCGGCGTGGAGGTTCCGGCGTCGACTCTCCAGCGCCATGTCTTGAGGATCGGCGAAGAGATGCAGGCGTTCGAGCGGGCGGACGCCGAGGCGTCGCCTCCGGCGAAGCGGGTTCTGCCGGGGATCGACGGCACCGGAGTTCCGATGGCCGCCCGCGAGGTCGAGGGCGTGGCCGGCAAGCAGGCGGACGGCTCGGCGAAGACCCGAGAGGCGAAGGTCGTCGTCTGCCGCGAGGCCGACAGCCTGGACCCGAAGACCGGGGAGCCGCGGACGGACCGGAAGAGCGGAGCTGTCAGCGTCCGCATCGACAGCGCGAGGTCGGCGGACGGGGCCGGGCGGGCCTCGGAGTTCGCCGCCCGCCTGGAGCAGTTCTTGCACCGGAACGGCGTGTTCGCGGCCGAGGAGGTGGTGGTGCTGTCCGACGGGGCGCCGTGGATCCGGACCGTCTGCGAAGAGATCCTGCCCGGACGGAAAACGACCTTCATCCTCGACCTGTACCACGCCCTCGAATACGCGGCCGCCGCCGTGCAGGCGGTGACGCCGGACGAGGGCGAGCGGAAGGCGTGGATGGACTGGATCAGGAAGCAGCTGGACGCCGGGCGGGTCGACCGGGCCATCGCCGCCCTGAAGCCGCATCGCGACCGGTCCGAAGCCGTCGCGGCCTGCATCCGCTACTACGAGGCCAACAGGGACCGAATGCGCTACGACCTCTACCGGAAGCGCGGCCTGCCGGTCGGATCCGGCGTCGTGGAAAGCGCTTGCAAGCGCATCGTCGGAAGCCGGCTCAAAGGAGCCGGGCGCCACTGGTCGAAAGCGGGCGCCAACGCCGTGCTCGCCGTCAAATGTTGCTTCGAAAACATGCGCTGGCCCGACTTCCTCGATTGGAGGGCTTGCCGCGCCGCAGCCGCATAACCAAAAAATGGGATGCACCCATCCGATCTCCTCGCCTTGACGTCCGTCGTTGCAGTCATCAACTCAAGCAAGTAGACGCTTTCGACCAAAATCAGGACTAACCTACAGCATATGGATCTCGAGGAAACCAATTTCACGGTTCGCCTGGCGGAATCAAAGGAAGACCTCACGGCTGCCAAACGACTTCGATACATGGTCTTCGTGGAAGAGCTAGGAGCGAGCGCTTCTGATTCCGATCATGAGCGACGCCTGGAAACTGATCGTTTCGACGAATGGTTCGATCATTTGATTCTTATCGACAATAGGTTGGATCGACTCGATTCGAACTATGTGGTGGGCTCCTATCGCTTGCTGCGCGGTGATGTCGCGGCATCGGAATGCGGCTTTTATTCCGAAAGCGAATTCGATCTTTCCGTCATCAAGAATCTTGGTCGCCCGGTCGTCGAGCTCGGCCGGACTTGCATTCATCCCGACTACCGGAACGGCTCCGCGATGTTCCAGCTTTGGGGCGGCCTTGCGGAATACGTGCTCAAGCATGAAATCGAAATCATGTTCGGGGTTGCCAGCTTCCACGGAACGAACGCGGAGTCGCTCGCCCAGCCGCTTTCATATCTTCATCACAACCACCTTGCGCCGGAAGACCTTCGAGTGAAGGCAAAGGGCGAGCATTCGGTGCGGACGGACAGACTGCCGCCTGAAAAAGTCGACAGACCGACGGCGATCAGGGACATGCCGACCTTGATCAAAGCCTACCTCAGGCTCGGAGGCTTCATCGGCGACGGCGCCTTCGTCGACATAGATTTCAACACTGTCGACGTTTGCCTCCTTATGGACACGAAGAGAATGTCGCAGCGACACCGCGACTACTACGTCCGAAACCGGAGTCCTGATTGACAACGTGGCGCTCCGCTGAGCCGCGACCGGTCAAATCTCACGGTTTGCCGGGCATTTCACGCGCGGCATGGCGTTTGCCTTCCATGCTCGTACTGATCTACGCAGCGTTGCCCGTCTTCGTCGTCGTCCGCATATGCGAGTTGCCATGGGGACGCCCGGTCACGCCGCGGATAATGCAGGCGGTTTGCAGAGGCTGCTTGCGAATCCTTGGAATCGGACTCAAGCAGCAAGGCGTCGCTTTGCAGAGACCCGGGGCCATCGTTTCCAATCACGCCTCGTGGCTGGATATATTCACGTTGAGCGCGTCGCAGCCAGCGTGCTTCGTGGCTCGCAGGGACGTCGGGAGTTGGTTCGGCATCGGGATTCTTGCGCATGCCACAGGAAGCGTCTTTATCGAACGGGACCCGAGGCAGGCCACGAAACAGTGCAAGGATCTGGCGAACCGGCTGGCATGCGGCGACAAGTTGCTGATTTTTCCTGAAGGTACAAGCACCGACGGCATGCGCGTTGTCCAATTCAAATCCACGTTATTCGGTGCATTCTTCGAACCGGATATTCGCGACCGCTTGTATATTCAGCCTGTGACTTTGCGTTATTTTTCGCCCACGGGCGAAGACCCCCGTCTTTACGCGTGGTGGGGCGATATGGATTTCGTGCCGCACTTATGGACCATACTCACGGCGCCAAGCGGAGGCGTCGCGAAACTCATTTTGCATTCGCCAGAAAAAGTGGAGACTTTCGCAAATCGGAAAGTGCTTGCGCGCCACTGCGAAGCAGTGGTCGCGCAAGCCCACTCGGCAATTACTTGACCAATGCGGCCGAAACGGAACTTGGCGGCCTCGCCGACTATGAACCCGCCGCCGCCCTCTTTTCCGTCTGACCTCCGGCAATTCCGATTCGTTCGGCAAGCTCTTCCGCGACCAGAAACGCCAGCTCCAGCGACTGCGAAGCGTTGAGCCTCGGGTCGCAGGCCGTGTGGTAACGGTCCATCAAGGTCTCGTCCGATACGGCGCTCACCCCTCCGGTGCACTCGGTCACGTCCTTGCCGGTCATCTCGAAATGCACGCCCCCCGGATAGGTCCCTTCTGCTTCGTGAGCCCGAAAGAACGATTTGACTTCGTTCAGGACGCTCCCGAATCTCCGGGTCTTGTATCCGCTTGCAGCCTTGATCGTATTTCCGTGCATCGGGTCGCACGACCAAACGACCTTCGCACCCTCGGATTCGACAGCCCTGATCAACGCCGGAAGATGATCTTCCAGCTTATTTTCGCCGAAGCGGCAAATCAGCGTAATTCTGCCAGGCTCGTTGCTCGGGTTCAGGATCTCAAGAAGCCTCTTGATTTCGTCGACCCTAAGCGACGGACCGCACTTTACGCCGATCGGATTTTGGACGCCTCGGCAAAATTCGACATGCGCACCTTCAGGATCCCTCGTGCGATCGCCGATCCAAATGAAATGGCCGGACCCGGCAATGGTTTTCCCTGTGGTCGAATCAACCCTGCAAAGGGCTTCCTCGTATTCCAGCAGCAGAGCTTCGTGGCTCGTGTAGAAATCGACCGTGCGAAGTGATTTCGTGGTGCTGGTGCTGACGCCCGCCGCCTCCATGAAATCAAGCGCGTCGGTGATTCTGTCGGCAAGCCCGCGATATTTTTCCGCCGCTTTGCTCTTCGTGAAGCCCAAAGTCCAAGTGTGCACACGGCGAATGTCCGCGTAGCCTCCTTGGCTGAACGCTCGGAGCAGGTTCAACGAAGCCGCCGCCTGCGTATACGCCTGAATCATCCGATCCGGGTCGGGTATCCGGGCCTCCGCCGAAAACTCGACATCGTTGATGATGTCGCCGCGGTAAGAGGGCAGCTCGACGCCGTCGACGGTTTCTGTCGGAGATGAGCGCGGCTTGGCGAATTGACCGGCCATTCTGCCGACCTTGATGACTGGACATTTGGCGCTGAAGGTCAGCACAACCGCCATCTGCATCAGGACTCGGAACGTGTCCCGTATCGTGTCGGCATTGAATTCCTTGAAGCTTTCTGCGCAATCGCCGCCTTGAAGCAAGAATGCCTTCCCCTCGCAAACATCGCCAAGAGCGCGCTTCATCTTCCAGACCTCGCCGGCGAATACCAGCGGCGGGCATCCGGAAAGCTTGGCGCTCGCGGCCGCGACCGCGTCCGAATCGAGGTAATCCGGCATTTGAACCCTAGGTTTGGAGCGCCACCCCGTTTTGTTCCATGCGCTTGCCATAATCCTTTACCCTTTCGGTAGCGAACATTGCGGATGGCCCTTACACGCTTGACCTTGCGAACTCCATATTCAATTCTGCGGTCCGCGACCGCAACGGAATTTGACCAATTCTTTATTTGTCCGATTCTGATAAGAAAAGTTTGCTAATTGAACGCGATAAATTAAGGTCAATCGAACAAAACCGAAACTGTGTGAAATCTGTGCGTGTCCGATGGTCCAACAACAAAGCAATCCACAAACTCTAATCGACGGCAACGATGATCCGCGGCGCTTCGTCTTTTTGCTGTTGGACAACTTCACAATGATCGCATTCGCCGGGGCGATCGAACCTTTGCGGATCGCCAACCTGATGAAGCGTCGCAAAGTCTACGATTGGACGATTGTTTCCGAGGACGGCAACGCCGTCCGTTGTTCCAACGGCGTGATCGTGAATGTGGATTCCGAGCTCGTGCCCGTCGGCCGCGACGATACCGTCGTTGTCTGTTCTGGAATCCATGTGAGAGAAGCCTCGAGGAAGCCCGTTTTGTCATGGCTGCGGAGGGAGGCGAAGAAAGGAATACGAATTGTCGGAATTTGCACAGCCGCTTACACCCTCGCGAAGGCGGAACTGCTGCACAACCGAACAGCAACCATACATTGGGAGAATCGGGATGGGCTGGTGGAAGAGTTCCCGGAACTCGATGTCAGCAAGTCGGTCTTCAAGATCGACGGAAATCGAATAACGACATCCGGCGGCGTTTCGACCATCGACTTGATGCTTCGGCTCATATCGGACGATTTCGGAACGAAATTCAGCAACGACATCGCGGATCAGCTGATCTACAACACCATAAGGACCGATGCGGACGAACAACGGCTTTCGGTTCCCTCCCGGCTCGGAATCAGGCATCCGAAGCTCGCGCAAGTCATCCAGATGATGGAGGAAAACATCGAGGAGCCGATTTCGCCGACCGTTCTGGCGAAAGAGAAAGGCATGAGCTCCAGGCAGCTCGAGAGGCTGTTCCGAAGGTATCTGAACCGGACTCCCAAGCGGTACTACATGGAGCTGCGATTGCAGAAAGCTCGGAACCTATTGATGCAGACGGACATGGCCGTCATCGACGTGGCGGTCGCCTGCGGGTTCGGGTCGCCGTCCCATTTTTCCAAGTGCTACAGAAGCACATACAACACGACGCCCTACAGGGAGCGCGGCTCGCACTCCGGCAGAGGGTCGTCGACGCCCTCGGGAACCATTCGATAGGCTGCGCCGCGGTCTTCCGAAAGGAACCAGATCGATCCGTCCGGAGCCTCCCGAACATCGCGGATTCTTTTCGTCTCCGGGAAGTCCATCTGCTCAACCTCTCGCAGCCCGCCTTCGGGGTCCAATCTGGAAATATAGTCGAACTTCAGTGACCCGACAAAGAAATGGCCTTCCCATTCCGGCCAAAGCTTGCCCGAATAAACCATGATCGCGGACGGCGCGATCGAGGGATCCCAGTAAAATTTGGGCTGCTCCATGCCGTCCTTCGCCACTCCCTCGCCAATTTTCCTCCCGGAATAGTGAACTCCGTACGAGATCACCGGCCAGCCGTAGTTGAGCCCCATTCCGATCCTGTTTATTTCGTCGCCGCCGCGAGCGCCGTGCTCAACGGCCCAAAGCGTGCCTTCGGCGTCGAGCGCCGCGCCTTGCGGATTTCTGTGGCCGTACGACCAGATCTCGGCCAGCGCTCCTGGCGATTCCGCAAAGGGGTTTCCATCCGGAACCGAGCCGTCGCGCGAAATCCTGACGATTGTGCCGTTGTGGTTTGACAAATCCTGCGAGAGTTCCGGCTCGCCCCGCTCGCCAAGCGTTACGAACAGGTCGCCGTTCCGCGCTTCGACGATGCTTGATCCGTAATGAGAGCCTCCTCTGCCTACATGCGTTGCTTCGAAGATCACTGCCAAATCCTGCAAATTCTTTCCATTCTCGCTGAGCTTGGCGCGTGCGACGGCGGTTCCTGAACCCCCGCCTTCCAGTCTTTTGGAATAAGAAAAGAAAAGCGTCCGCGAATCCGGAAAATCTTGCGCCGCGACGACATCAAGAAGCCCGCCTTGTCCCCGACTTATCACCCTCGGAACACCTTCCACTTCCGTCCAGTTTCCGTCCCTATCGAAGTGCAGCAGCTTCCCGCCTCTTTCGGTCACTACGAATTCGCATCCGGGAAGAAAGTCGATCGCCCACGGAACATCCAGTTTCGATGCGATTCGCTCGACCGAAACCCGCTTGCCGTCCGCAACTCTGGTCTCCGCCGCGGAGACTTCGAAAGTCGAAGCCAGAATAGGCAGCGCCGCAATCGCTGCTGTCAGGCATGATGCCAGCTGTAGATGCTCCGCCCCTTTCGCAAGAGTGCGAACTCCGGTTCCTTTTTCCATCATAATTGATCTCGATTCCTGATTTCGGCTTCTCAACAAGTCTTTGAATCCGGTGCGACGCAGCGAAAGCAACGCCCTCCGGGATCAGGCCATTCGTCCGCGTCCCTGCCGAATCGAACGGCGACGGAGAAACGCAATCGCATTTCGTTTTTCGCCAACAATAAATCACGCAACACGGTCTGATGCCTTGAAGTGCCCGCTACGACGAGAGCCATCGCCAAACTCATTCCTATTGCATGCCGATAGCCCACGGAGACCGCCAAGACAACGCGCCGACCGTCAAGGGTTGAGTCACATTTTTTTGGTCAGGCGGCTGCGCCGCGACAAGTTCTTCTATCGATGAAGTTGAGCCCGGGATTGCTTTCGATGCAGCAATTGATAGTGCGCAGTGCGCTGGTTCCTTTTGATTAGGGAACGAGGCCCGGCGCCCGGAGGCTATGAGCAAACTCAAGCTTGCTGCGGCAGATATCTGAATGGAGCAGATTGGTCGAACAGTGGGGTAGAATCAGGTGCCCCGGCTTAGCGGCGTTGGCGCGCCAACTCAGCGACATAGTCCATAAGGCCGGGCAACCCGGGTTCGCAAAAGCGCTCTTCGCCGACCTGACCCCAAATGAAACCCAAGTTTCGCAGTTCGTCTTCGGCCCACAACGCCGCATCCTGCGCCCCCGACGCTTTAGCCCTTTCATCCAGTTTCGAGTCAACGGACCCCGAAACGGCATCTTCAAATGCGGCGGCTGTGATCGCCTTTGCATTGTTGGATCTGAAAATTTCCGCAACTGATTCTGCCGCTGGCAAAAGACTGCGTGCACGGAGTTCGCGATACCGGTCCGCGTAGTAGGTATCCCGCGCAATTCGACTGTTTCGCAGCGCCACTTCCAGTATGCCGCCTCCGATCACGCCGCCCGGTTTCAGCCTGCTCGGTTCCGCAATCGCAGCCCTATGCAGCTCCTGACCGACCAGCTGAAGAAAATATGGATAGCACTGTGCTGCTTCGACGGCACGGTCCAACGCATTCTCTTCAATGCGGTAATCCAATTTCTTCAATGGCTCCTGCAGAGCAAGCCTTGAAGCCTCAAAATCAAGCAGGCCGATGCCGACTTTTTCCAGTCGGTTCCAAAAGGTTGCTTCAATCATGTTCAGCCGCGGCGACATGTCCGGCGTGCCGGCGAGGATCACCAGCAGCGGTAGGCCGTCGCTTGCAACGGATTGGACATCATTGAAAAATGTACGCGAGACGTCCGGCTTGCGATCCAGCATATGGGCTTCGTCGATCAGGATCACAAATCCGCATTCGGCGCATCGCTTGCGCAAAACTGGTTCAAGCAACTTTCGTGTTGATTGCTTTCGACCAACCCCAATTCCAGCGCCAAGCGCACTTATGTTGACCGAGAAACCGTCGCCAGCGAGATTCTTAAAGATGCTTGAACTCGCCAGCGCTTCGACAAGCTGAGGCAGAGTTTCAAATTGATGCGGTTTCAAATTAACGCAATTTAGTTTGCCGCCTCGGGAATTTCCCTCGGATTGCGCCCAACGGAGCAGAACCGTCTTGCCATTGCCACGAGGGCCGATCAGCGCAAGATTGGCCGCCGGGTTGACGCCTTTTTCCAAGCGTTCAAACGCTCCGGCGACCAGCGCCTTCTCCCTCTCGCGCCCGGCCATGACCGGCGGCGGCATGCCGGCTCCGGGAGCGAACGAAGAGCGGTGATCAATATTCGTCATTGGTTGCCCTGTCGCTGACGTCGGAGGGAAAACTCTTTATGTCTCGCAAACATGGGCTATCAAGCGAACAGAAAATTTTCAATTTCAAACCGGTCTCTGCCATCCGCTCGCGGTTCAATGCCTCGCGGCTCAAGCCGACAGCAAAGTTGGCAATCCCTCACTCATTCGCGGAGCACAAATTACTTTCCGAACGCGCGTCGTCGCCTACGACGGCTCGCCGGACGCCTGCATTTCCAGCTGCTGTGTCGACCCTGTTCACTGCGGCGGGATGGATATCGAATCGTCCTTCTTTTTCTGTCCCGAGGACGCGATCAATGGAATGCGGCCATTTAGAACCGAAGATTATTGCCTGCCCGGAGAACTGCGCGGGTGGAATGCGCATGCTGGGCGGCTTCAAACCGGAACATCCGACCATGATCACGGACCGTGCCCGGAGACGGTGAGCGAACTTCCATTTGATGCGGCAAAATTCCGAATGGCGGTTGGTTTTCCGTTGATCCGAAATGCATGCCTGCCTGGTTGAAGCGGGTCGGCGTCAAGTCATCCTTAGGATATCTTTCATATGAAGCAAGGGCTGCGCACCGGCAAGCCGCGCGAACGAAGTCGACTGTGTTTCAGGAGAGGTCGTGCAGATCCGCGGCCATTTCTCGGACGCCGATTCCTTCCGCGCTTTCCGAGACCGGGTAACGGTCGTCGCCCGCATGCACGATGATGGCGCGTGCCGGCTTCACGTCCGCGCAGGCAAGGCGGAACCCCCGCTCGATCTTGGCGGACAACGAACGCTTGATCTTGATCGCCCAGCGCGCATCGTCGTTGTGTTCGATCACGAGGTCGATCTCGGCGCCGACGCTCGTGCGGTAGAAGTACGGTCTCGCCAGCGGCGGCAACGCCGAAAGAAGTGTCTCCATGACGAAGCCTTCCCAGCTCGCGCCGACCACCGGATGCCCCGCAAGCTGCTCCAGCGACGCGATGCCCAGAAGAGCATGCACCAGACCGCTGTCCCGCACATAGACCTTCGGCACCTTCACGAGACGCTTGCCGACGTTGGTTTGGAAAGGCGGCAATCGGCGCGCCAGTAACAGATCCGACAGGAGGTCGACGTAGCGGGTCACCGATTGCGCGCTCACGTCTAGTGCCCTCGCAAGAACAGAAGCATTCAGCATTGTTCCTTGGCGGTGTGCGAGCATTGTCCACAGCCGCTCCAAGGTCGCGGCCGGGACGCGCGGGCCGAAGGTTGCGACGTCGCGTTCCAGATATGTGCGGATGAAATCCCTGCGCAGCGCAAGGCTGTCCCGGTCGCTCTGCGCGAGGTAGCTGTCCGGAAAGCCGCCGCGCAGCCACAGGCGCTCGCGCGGCGCGCGGGCATTTTCCACTTCAAGCGCGGAAAAGGGCACCAAGTCGATGTACGCGATGCGCCCTGCCAGCGTCTCGCCCGATTGGCGCAGCATGTCGATCGACGCCGATCCCAGTATGAGGAAGCGGCCTTTGCCCTTACCTTTGCGTCGGCCTCTGTCGATGATGCCGCGCAATGCTTGGAACAGCTCCGGCATCCGGTGGATTTCGTCGAGGATAACGAGCCGATCCTCTGCATTGTCCAGAAAAAGTGCAGGCTCAGCGAGCCGATTGCGATCATCGCGGTCTTCAAGATCGAGATAGAGGGCGTTACGCGACCGGCCGATCTCCAGCGCCAGCGTTGTCTTGCCGACCTGCCGCGGCCCGATCAAGGCAACCGCGGCCTGACGGTTCAAGGCACTTTCGACGTCACGAGTAATAAGTCGCGGAATCATCCTTGCAATTTATCCATGCCATGGAGAATTTACAAGGAAAATGAAAGTAAATCGTCGCTGCCGGATACAAGTCGCAGTGCAGTCGCGCTTCCAGTACTCGAGTGCGGCAGCGATGGCTCAGACCGTCGTGCCGTTTGATTTGCTATCACACAGGTCTCGGTTCCAGAAGACATACCGCTTCAAGCAAAGTCGACCAATATCAAGCTCAGCAAAACCCTCCAGCGAGAGGAATCGGTGAATGTCGTACAGAACCCAGGCTGCGTTCAGGCCGACCTATGCAACGACCTTTCCGGCGATCATTTTGTGAATGTCGAGGACACGGACGCCATTTGCCCAAAGTTGTCCAAATCGGCGAGACCGCGCATGCCATCAAATTTAGCCAATTGCACATATTGCCCCTCGAAGCGCGGTTCGACCACGTCCAAAGGAAGAATCACATTCCAGCCCTTCGCTATTTTTCCATTGCCGGGTTTAGTGCCCAGTGCATAACGCGCTGAACTGCACCGGGTTTTCCGGAGAGCAATCGGCTAAACAAATGAGCCGGGAACTCAAAGGAGGGAATCCATGCCGGAGAGGCACGGAGGGCAGTGCATATCCGCGTATGCGGATCCGCACAATCTTGCAGACGAAGCCGAAAGATGGGGAATGCCGGCCAGCCGCCCGCCTTTGCGTTGACCAGTGGACGCACGCAAGCGTCCCGAAAGGCTTAGTGATCGTGACCGTCAGGCGGAGACTACAGGCTCTGTCGCGCAGCGGTAGAGCACAACCCGGCGGGGCAAACCCCCAGTACGAATCGATTTGAATTGAAAAATGCGCAACATTGTTATACTTTATGCAACTGGAACCGAAAACTCGAGAAGACTATGGCTAATTCAACGATGGGCGTTCGCCTGAATGAAGAGACCCGGCACCGTCTGGAAGCCTTGGGAAAAGCACGAGATCGTACGCCGCACTATCTGATTAAAGCCGCTGTTGAGCGTTTTCTTGATGTCGAGGATGCTCTGGAGGCTGAACGCCAGCTGGTGAAATCCCGATGGGAAAAATACGAGCTAACCGGCGAAACTGTCGATCATGCCGACGTAAAAGCTTGGGCGGCCAGTCTTGGTGATTCGAAGGCAGATGCTAGTTGATGGCGACGGTCAGATGGCTGCTAGAGGCGCTGGATGACCTCAAACGGCTCCATGCGTTCATAGAACCGCACAGCCCGGACGCTGCCGGGCGTGCCGTCAATACCTTGATAGACGCGGCCGAGACACTAGCTGAGTTCCCCGAAAAAGGTCGTCCTTGGGATTTGGAAATGGATTTCCGTGAGCTGTCGGTTCGGTTCGGCGCTCGCGGCTATGTCATTCGGTATCGCTTCGTTGATGACGAAGCCATTATCGTTCGTGTGTGGCACGCCTTGGAGAATCGCTAAACAAGAGGAACAGAAATGTGGGCCAACGATCACAAGGTGAGCTTTGTACTGAGCGGCAAAGTAACGGTCGACTCACGTATAACAGCGCCCCGCAAGTAAGGCCGGATCGTTTCGCCGACCCACTTCTCCATCAGCATGGCACGCATCAGGCGTCCGCAGCAAGTTACGCCGGCAGTCTGGGCTATGCTGAATTGCTGGCCATTCGAAATTCAGGGCAAGCCCATGCCGGCAATTTCTTCGTAGCGCTCCTTAAACTGGCGGCGTTGGCCCTAGCGATCCCCGCAGTACTCTTGGCGGGCTTCATGAGTGGCGCAGGCCTCCATTGTGAACCTGGGGGAAATCCCTGGGCGTAAATCGCGGCAGGCCTAGTGGCTTGTTCGAGTTATTTGAAATCCTCTTTGACGGGCGGCGGCGAGCCGATCCGAGCTGGCCGCCCATTTGAACGGCTTCGCCTCTTTCTCGTTGTAAAGTTCAATGAATTGCAAACGCGGCTTATCAATCCGACGGCCGCCACGGGCGGACCCAAGTTCTGCTGGCGCTGATGGCGGCGTCCGACGGGCTGTCGATCGGCTGCGAGGTGTTCCCAGGATCGGTGCATGAGGGCAAGAGCCTGATTCCGGCGCTGGAGACAATGCGGGAACGCGAAAGGATCGAGAGGGCGATCCGCGTCGCCGACCGGGGCATGTTCGGCGAGGCGAATCTCAAGACCATGGAAGAGCGGGATCTCCAGTACATCGTCGGCGCCCGGCTGAAATCATTGCCGAAAGACTCGAAGGAGAGGATCCTCGACCTCGACGCCTACAGCCCGACCGGTAGCTCCGAGGATTCGCGTTCGGCGAGTTCGAGCACAAGGGCCGCCGCATCGTCGTCGGCTGGAGCCGGAAGCGGGCCAAAAAGAATGCCGCAAAGCGGGAAATTTATTCACAGATTGTCGTGCACTTGTCGCTTACCCAATCTCCCGATACCTGCGGACATTGCGAGATTTCCATGCCAGCATCGGCATCGTTGCAATCCGCTCTTGTATGTCGGGGGCAACATCAAGCAGTTCAGCGTCAACGTCGCCGCTATCGAGGAGACAGTCAAGGAACTCCTCTTCATTCCGTGAGAATTTGAACAAGAACCCGTACTTCTCGCGGCAGAGCGTAATGGTTTCGTCAATCCATTTTTCAGCACTGCGCACGGCGTAGTGGTTATTTGGAAGGCAGATTGCAAGCTTACGTTGAATTTCGCGTGGATCGATCTTGACGGACTCCAAGGACGCAGTTCGCCAGTCGCGACGGCTGCAAGCGCCAATTGCCAAAGTCGCAGCCTTTATCCAGCCCCATTCAAGCCCCTCCAGCGAGAGGAGTCTGTGAACGTCGTACAGATCTCGGGCGGCGCTGCGACCGATCAACGCAACGAACTTTCCGGCGATTACTTCGTGAATATCGATGACATGGACGCCATTTGCCTGAAAATCCCCAATTGGGCGAGACGATATGCGCGCAGTTCCAAACAACGGTTCACGCGCCATGTAATTGAGATCCATTTCAAGGTTGCCGCGGCCACCGAGGACAGAATTGTAGTGCAACAACCATTTGCCGCCAGCATGGCCACTGGCTTTGCGGCGGACAACGTAGCCTTGGGACAAAAGAAGGCCCTGAAGCGCAGCTTCAACGACGGGGCGTTCAGCTTTCATAGAAGTCTGGCTGAGCACGCCGACGAAATTGAAGTCGATATCGACGGAGAGCCGTTCAGGATCAAAGAAAAAATGGTTGAGTGCCGTGCCGCCTTTGAGGGCCAACCGTTCCGATAGAGCTGGATTCCGACCGATTTCCTGCAGCAAATCAAAATGCCTGAGCGTTTTTTCAAGCACGCTTGGCTGAAATCCGGTCTCAACGGCGAGATGGTGCACGCTCTCTAAAGTGGGCAGCGGCATTTATAGCCCTTCAAAGCTCGGTTCGACCACGTCAATGGGCAGAATTACGTTCCAGCCCTTTGCTATTTTACCAATGCCGGGTTTGGCCCCGATTGCGTAACGCGCTTGGGACGGGGCCAATCTTCTCAAATGCTCAATTGCGCTGTCCGGCGCGTTCAAAAAATCTCGTTCACGCTCCAACCAGAAACCAAGCGCGCCAATCGACGCAGAATTGACGCAGGAGCATGCATGCATGACAAGCGAGGAAACATCGACCCTGTCGACAAAATCCAGTGAATTGAAAAGTTCTTCCGCTCCGCCTACCAGATCATAGCGGTCGAATGAATGGACAATCGTTTGCTCAATGGTCGTAACCGCGACGTCCTGTCCCAATCGGCTGACGGTTGTGACGCCGCTGCTCCAAGGGCCAGGATTTCGGGCAAATCCTTTGGGAGGGCGGAAAAACCGACAGGCAACGCTCGCGGCTTCGACCAATCCGGGCTCCCGCTCTGAAATAACCTGAACCACATGCCCTTCCGAATAGGCATAGCCGTGCAGTTCAAGTGCCGAGTGATAGGCGATCACGCCGTTCTGCCGTAGACGCGACGCCGCCAAGAAACGGTCCACGACCCACTTCTGCGCATCGACATGCTTGGGCACCGATGCGAAGACACCCCGCCCGACGCGCTTGACATTGCCCGCGCTGAGGTGACGGGAAAGCATCCCCGTTACAGTCTTGTCCCTCGGGTGACGACCGACTGCGGCTGCGTACTCTTCGCGTCGAAAGACCGGATGCTCGTTGAAAAATGGTTCGGAAATTTGCCGGGTCATGGAGGTATCGAGAGTTTTCGCAGTCTCCAAAAATATAGATTAATTTCGGTTTTACGCAATAAATTCGTAGCATATGAAGCCGATTGCATCCAAGCAACTGCACCTTGCGGTCGGCGATGCCCGAGTCGATGACACGTCTCTGGTCAATTGGATTCGCAGCGAAAGCGGGTGGTCGAGAACCACGCTTGCCGCGCGGCCAACTTGTTGGCCGCCCGCCGCACCGAAGAAGAGGGGACGTCGGAAATCGAGCGCAAGACCCTTGAGCATGCCTCTTTCTGTTGCTCGAATTGCGGACTCTTCGATGTTGCATAGTCCTACGGGCCACATCGCCAACGTAAGGGGGCATCGCGTAGAATGGCGGCGAAGACGTCACGCCAAATCTTATCCATGCCCACGCTATCGCCCTGTTTCACCACTCGGTGGCAAGCGTTTCTTGGTTCCTGTGGGTCAGGGTGCGCTCACCTGCCGCTCACGATGGCTTCAAGGCGTTGCGCAAGTGCGTCGAAATCCTCGGGGCACTTCTGCCGGATCGTCCGAATTCGCCGGGCAGCCTCTTCGCCCAGTGCCTTGCGGCCACGACCGGGGCCATCGGCAACACTGCGGTCTTTGGCAAGTTCGTCGAAGTATGTCTCCTTGACATGCACCTCCGCACGGATATCCGGCCAACAAGGCCAAGCGCGAGGCCGCCTCAAGCCCGCGAGAACCCAAGTCTCAAGCTCCTCCCAAGCGTTTTCCGCAAGGAAACGCCGTCCGTCTTCACTGAACTCATTTTCAATTTGGTTGAGCCTCCGACGGCGTTCTGGAACGCCGTCTCGGTCGACGCAGAGGACAAAAATGTCAATCATCCCGTCATAGTCGTCAACAATCTCTTGAATGCGTTTAGATTTCATCGCTTCTCCGATACCGCCAAGCAACGGATCGCTGCATATTTCGACGCGAGCATTTTGCTTACCCATTGATCGCATCAACTTTTTGAACAGCGGTTTCAGAATGTACTGATCATTGCGAAAATCTTCGGGGATGACGAGGACTTTCATTCCGCATGCTCCTCGTCATTCCAAGTGAAAGCAAGCGCGTTCTCCATCCAGCCGGAGGCATGGAGTCGCCCTAGCCCCCGAGCAGTTCGTAGCTTCTCTGAGCGGGGCAAATCGCATACCGGACTTATCACGGAATCGTCGGTGTCGGGCAGGCGGCAGACGACGGACGTGCTTTTGAACGTCTCGTCACCGATCATGGCAAGCAGGTCAGGGGAATGAGTGGTGGTAATTACCTGCAGCCCGCCTTTTGCAGTTTGCCCTTCGATCAGATCGAGCAGAAGCCACAATCTCGACGGATGGATGCCGTTGTCAATCTCTTCGAAAATGTATGAACGCGTGGTGCTAAGGTTGGGCAAAGTGGAATTTTTGCCCAGCATCGCCGCCAACGTTGCTAGGAAGCGCAGCGTACCATCCGACGCGCTGTAAGCGGACACTTTTCTTTTATTCGTCTCGCCAATCGCGAGTTGAACTCGCCCGGTAGTTGGATCACGTGGAAAGTAAAATTTCTTAACATCCATGGGCGTAAGCTCGCGCACCCAGTCGTAGAATACGGCCGCGCGTTTCGAATCCGCACAAATTTCCTGCAGGACGGTCGGCAAATTTTCACCGCTGTCGCCAAGAACAGTCTGCCCGGGAAAAACCGGTTTCCGCATCAGATCAGGGATCGGGTCGAGGAAACGGATACCTGCAAGACAATCGATCACCGATTGAGTGATGTCTTTGTGATTTCGGAAGACGATCTTGTGCTCCCGAATTTGCGTCAGGGCCGGCTGATCAGATCTGGCTTTGATCCGATGACCACGTTTTTTTTGCCCACCGGTCTTCGCCATACGAAGAAGAAGGCATGTTTCGTCGTCTTGTGCACGAACTGGATCGGGTTTATCGGGGTGGCTTGTATAAATGTACTCTGATCCGAACCGACTGAGCTTTTCCTCGGTAACCCGGAACCCACTCAGATTGTCCTTGTCATGTTCGACCCTGATTGAATACCGGATCTTGTTCCCGCCAATCTTCAGTTCGACCTCAAGGAAGAATCCAGATTGTTCAAAACGGGTAATTTCATTTGCTGCGCCACGAATCGGCACCCACTCGACCTGGCCGCCGGAACCGAATTTGCCGCCGATGATTTCCGCCAGCGTGTAGCCGCGGCCGATCCCGTGAAGAAAACGGAAGGCATCCCGGATGTTGCTCTTGCCGCTCGCATTCGTGCCCACGATGACGGTGAAAGGACCGGCGCGCAGAGTCTCGTCGGCGAAATTCTTGAAATCGACGAGTCGGAGTGAAGTGATCATTATTCTTTCCCAGTATTCTTTACCGCTTGTGGTGCCGCCGCGCATGGATATTTGGTTCAAAACAGATCAAAGTATCGCGGGCAACTAACGCGATGAGCTCCAACACTTGGACCAGCTGCTATTTCACTCTGCCCTCTTATCCGTCTTTGCGGCGTTATGGAAAGCCTAATGATGAACTGGCTCGCACCCGTGTCCTCATGTGCCGACCAGGCATCCGGTCGAAGATCATGCCTTATTCACATCCTTGAACAAGCATGCGAATAATGGCTGCGGACGAGGCCGGCATTGCAGACCGAACGCGCCGCGGGACGGGCACGCGATATTCCATGCCGCATCATGGCTCCCGCAATCATCAGCTTTCGGCCAGCCCTCGCCGAGCAACCCCGGCGATGTGCTGTTCAATTCGCTGTCCGAATATTACTCCATTTGTTTCGTCGAGAGGCGCGTTCCGGTTCTTCCCCGTCGCTTTTGATCTCGATTTTCTGGCTTCCGCACTTCCTCAAGACTTTGCCTCAGGCAACGCGTTGCGAATGCGATGCTCCGACAAATTCAGCTGCGCATCCGCGTTCCTGCCGGATCGAACGGCGACGGGGGAATTACGATCGCGTTGCGCTCCGCGCCCACTATGTGACATGTCAACTTGGTCCCGTGCTCCGACGCGTCCGGTTCGACCAAGGCCATCGCCAAACTCTTTCCGACGACATGCCCGTAGCCTCCGGAGGTCACATAACCGACCCGCCGACCGTCAAGCCAGATAGGTTCGTATCCGGTCGCATCCGAGTCGCCGTCTTCAATTTCCAAGGTCACGAGTTTCCGGCCCGCGTTCCTGCGGTCCGCCGATGCGGCCTCCCTCCCGATGAATTCCCCTTTGTCGTAAGCGATCCACTTGTCCAAGCCGGTTTCCCGCGGCGTGTAAGCTTGCATGAACTCGGCGTTCCAAATCCCGAAGCTCTTTTCCAGCCGCAGCGAAAGCAGAGCGTTGAATCCGATGTCCGACCCATCGAAATCTGCAGCGGCCGCCTTCAGCGAATTGTAGAGAGCAAGGTGCTCGGACGCTTCGCAATTGATTTCGAAACCGAGTTCTCCCGTCACGCTCATGCGTGCAACCTTCGAGCGAATCAAACCCAGATCCATTTCTTGAAGACCCATGAACGGCAGCGCGTCGCCCGACACTTCGTGATGCGTCAAGCTCGAAAGCAGGTCGCGGGAATTCGGTCCAACAACGGCGAAACCGACGACCCTGTCGGATAAATCTTCCACAGTGACTCCCGATTCGGCTAAATCGCTGAACCAGCGCATGTGCCACTCGCGCAGGTAGTAGCTTCCCATTATCCACCATACACCCCTGCCCCAATTCAATACCGTGAGATCGCCGCGAAGCCTTCCGCTCGGCGCGAGCATGGGCGAGAGCCGGCTCCTGCCCTCTTTCGGAAGGCGACCCGCAAGCACCCGGTTCAGCCATTTTTCGGCTCCGGGACCGGTAACGCGAAAGCGCGAGTATCCCGAAATATCAAGGATCCCGGCTGTTCCTCGCGCGCGCTTGCATTCGTCCGCGACAATGTCGAATGCGTTGGATCTTTTCAGGGTCGGCGTTTCCGAGAAATCTTTCGGAGCGAAGTAAATCGGCACCTCCAATCCCCAGCTATTGCCCCAAAACGCGCCTGCATCCGTCATGGCGCCGTAGGCAGGCGGCGTTCTCAACGGACGCCCTGCCCAAAGCTGCTCGTTCGGATAGGTCATGACGAATCGCCTGGAGTAGAATTGCCCGGTCATCTGCTTGATGTATTCGCGATTCGAGGCGAAGGAGCCGTACCTCGCAATGTCCATCGGCCACGCGTCCGCTTCGGTTTCGCCGTTAATCATCCATTCGGCGAGCGTCTTTCCCACGCCTCCGCCTTGCAGGAATCCGGCCATCACTCCGCAAGCAAGCCAGTAGTTGCGCAGCCCGCGGATTGGACCGACAAGCGGATTGCCGTCGGGCGAAAAGGTGAACGCGCCGTTGACCCAGGATTTGATGCCCGCCTCCTGTAGTACGGGATATCTTTTGAACGCCATCTCGAGCTCGTCGGAAATCCGGTCCAGATCCTCCTCGATCAAGTCCATCCCGTATTCCCACGGTGCTCCGTCCACGCACCAATGCTTGTGGTTCAACTCATATATCCCGACCAGAACGCCCTCCTGGTCCTGCCGCATGTAGGTAAACCCTTCGAGGTCGACAGTCATGGGGACCTCGAAGTCCAAATCTCTGACTTCAGGTATCGTATCCGTCACGAAGTAGTGGTGCTCCAACGGCGACAACGGAAGCTCCAATCCGGCCATTCGCCCGACCTGCTTCGCCCAAAGTCCAGCGGCGTTGACGACGTGCTCGGTTTGGATCGTTCCCTTTTCGGTAACGACCTCCCAAGTGCCGTCGACCCTGCGGACGAGCTCCAGCACGCGGTTGTGCTCCACGATTTCTGCCCCGAGATTCTTAGCCGCCTTCGCGTAGGCATGAACGGTTCCCGTCGTGTCCACGTAACCTTCGCGGTCCGCCCACAGCCCTCCGATGACGCCGGCGACGTCCATGATCGGACAACGCTCCTTGATCTCTTGGGGCGTCATCAGATGGCAATCTTCAATCCCGATCGTTTGGAATATTCGATAAGTCGATTTGAGCCATTCCCATCGAGCGGGTGCCGAAGCGACCGTAATGCCGCCTGTCATGTGCAGTCCTATCGATTGGCCCGACTCTCGCTCGACTTCCGACAGAAGATCGATGGTGTAGGCTTGCAGGGCCGCCATGTTCGGATCCGCATTGAGCGCATGCACTCCGCCGGCTGCATGCCATGACGAACCGGCCGTCAAAACTGACCGCTCGACCAAGCAGACGTCTCGCCAGCCGAATTTCGCCAAATGATAAAGCACGGAAGCGCCGACGACGCCGCCCCCGATTACGACCGCGCGATAGCTGCCTTCCATTTGAAACCTCTCACTTCCTTGCGCCTCGGGCGCGCATGGCGCTCCAATCCGCCGCGCAGGTCCGCGGCCTCGCGAATTTAGACGACTCGCGGGAAACTCCAATACCATTTCGTTGCAATCCGGCGAATCGAATGCCCTGATTCATCTTTGCATCCTGCGATCGCGAAAACGCCCGAGTTGCGCGCGCATTCCATTCATTCCGGGTGCGGCCACCTTCCGAACAGACACAGCGCGCCAAGCCCAAAACCGCGGATGTTGGAAAAACTGCCCTCAAAAACCGCTTCCTTCCGCTGCAGCAGCTGAATCGGACCCTATGATTCTTGAAAACGCCAGCCCCGAATACGTTGACGTGCGAGTCAATGGAAAGTATTGAGTCCGTGATTCAAAATTCCGTTCAAATCTTGGAGAATGTGATGAAAAAATTAGCTTTTGGGATCGCGTCGATTGCGGCTTTGGCTGCTTCCGCAGCGCATGCGGAAGAGATCAAGATAGGCGTGCTTCTCGGGTTCACCGGACCGATTGAATCCCTTACTCCGGACATGGCCAGCGGTGCGGAGCTAGCTATTGCGGAAGTCAATGAGTCCGGGATGCTGCTCGACGGCTCGTCCGTCATGGCCGTCAGGGGCGACTCGACTTGCATCGACTCCGCAGCCGCCGTTGCCGCGGCGGAACAGCTCGTCACTGCCGACAACGTCAATGCGATCGTCGGCGCAGACTGCTCCGGCGTAACTGCTTCCGTGCTCCAAAACGTCGCTCGCCCGAACGGAATCGTCATGATTTCGCCGTCCGCAACCTCCCCCGCTCTTTCGACGGCAGAGGACGACGGCCTGTTCTTCAGGACAGCTCCGTCCGACAAGCGGCAAGGCGTCGTCATGAGTGAAATCATCATGGGTCGCGGGTACTCGGAAGTTGCAGTCACATATACCAACAACGACTACGGCAAAGGCCTCGCAGACAGTTTCCAAAGCGCGTTCGAGGCTGCGGGAGGAACTGTAACGCTCAATGCCTCCCATGAGGACGGCAAAGGCGATTACTCCGCGGAAATCGGAGCCCTCGACGCTGCAGGCGGCGAAGTGCTCGTCGTTGCAGGCTATCTGGATCAAGGTGGGCTCGGCATTATCCAAGCTGCCTTGGATTCCGGCGCATTCGATACATTCGTATTGCCTGACGGCATGATCGGCGCAAGTATCGTTGAAAACGTCGGCCCTGATCTCAACGGCTCTTTCGGTCAAGCGCCGGGAACCGACAGTGACGGCGCGGCGATGATGCATGCCATGGCGACCGAGGCTGGCTTCGACGGCGCTTCGCCTTTCGCTCCCGAGTCTTACGACGCAGCAGCGCTGATCATGCTCGCAATGCAGGCGGCCGGCTCGTCAAGCAGCAGCGACATCAAGGATACAGTCATGGACGTAGCGAACGCTCCGGGCGAAATGATACTCCCGGGCGAACTCGCCAAAGGTCTTCAGATCCTGAGCGACGGCGGCGATATCGACTACGTAGGTGCGTCGGCTGTTGAGCTGATCGGTCCCGGCGAGGCGGCAGGCAATTATGCGGAATACGAGGTAATGGACAACGAGTTCACTGTTGTCGGATACCGCTGATCCAACTCCTTCGAGCGGCGGGGATTTCGTACCCTGCCGCTCGAGCAGCGATCAATTCCTGAACCTCCAGATCGGGGCTTCGGCTTGGCTGTAAAGCTTCTTGTTTTTGCGGCTGAAATTGCATCGCGACTGCCGGCCAGAGCTTATGGGAGGCACCGAATTTGCCGCCCGGACTATGATCGGAATTGGTTGTTTCCGGTGCGCCGTCGCCGATCATGCCCGTGCGGGTCGGACGATGACAGTTTCGTCCAATGCGATCGGATAGGAATCGGCCCATCCGATGATTGATATCCAGAATCTGACGAAGCGCTTTGGCGGCTTTACCGCTATCGATAACGTCTCGCTCAAGATCAAGAGCGGTTCGATAACGGGGCTGATCGGCCCCAACGGCGCTGGTAAGTCCACTCTATTCAACGTGGTGGCGGGCGTCCACAAGCCCACGGCCGGGCGCGTGTTCATGAACGACGAGTGCATCACGGGACTTTTGCCGCACACCCTGTTCCACATGGGCTTCTTGCGGACATTTCAGATAGCGCACGAGTTCAGCTCGCTCACCGTGCGTGAAAACCTGATGATGGTGCCTGGCGACCAATCCGGCGAAACTCTATGGAATACTTGGTTCCGGCGACAGCAGATCGCGCAAGACGAACTCAGGATCTCGGAGAAGGCCGAAGAGGTGATGGAGTTCCTCACCATCGGGCATTTGGCGGACGAAAAGGCGGGCAACTTGTCCGGCGGACAGAAGAAGCTTATGGAACTAGGGCGCACCATGATGGTCGATGCGCGGGTCGTCTTCATCGACGAGGCGGGCGCGGGAGTGAACCGAACTCTTCTTCGCACGATCGGCGACGCGATCATCAGATTGAACAAGGAGCGAAATTATACCTTCTGCATGATCGAGCACGATTTCGCTTTCATTTCGCGGCTTTGCGAACCGGTGATCGTCATGGCTGAAGGCAGGCTCCTTGCTCAAGGCTCGGCGGACGAAATCAGCGCAAACGAGCGGGTCATCGAAGCCTACCTTGGCGCGAGCGCCGAGAAGACCCGGCTGGATGCCGACATCAATGATTGAGGAAACGAATTGAGTTTTCTTTGCGGCGAACTTCTGACCGGCGGGTACGGCGGCGCGAACATCATTACGGATTGCACGATATCGGTCGAATTCGGATCCATCGCCGTCATTGTCGGTCCCAACGGAGCCGGAAAATCGACCGCCATGCGCGCGCTGTTCGGAATGCTCGACCTCAAGTCCGGCCGCGTGGAATTCAACGGCGAGGACATTACGGACTTGTCTCCCCACCAGCGCGTCGCAAAGGGAATGGCATTCGTTCCTCAGAACAAAAACATTTTCACGACGATGAGCGTCGAGGAGAACTTGGAAATGGGGGCGTTCCTGCGGCAGGACGACTTCAAAGATACGATGGAAGAGGTTTACGACCTGTTTCCGATCCTGCGCGAAAAGCGCTCCCAGCTGGCGGGCGAGTTGTCGGGAGGACAGCGGCAACAGGTGGCGTTCGGACGGGCGCTCATGACCAATCCCGACGTTCTCATGCTCGATGAACCCACAGCCGGCGTTTCCCCTATAGTGATGGACGAAATCCTTGAGCGCGTCACAGAGGTCGCCGCCTCGGGCATTTCCGTGCTGATGGTGGAGCAGAACGCGCGCCAAGCGCTTGAGATCGCCGACATGGGTTATGTTCTGGTACAGGGGCGCAATAGGTTTACGGACACGGGGGGCGCTCTGCTCGCCGACAGCGAAGTCCGGCGGGCGTTCTTGGGCGGATAGGTTGAATCTTGTTTCGGTTTGATGCTTTTCTGCGCACAGAACTTCCGGATTCAAGGCAATTCGGACGCCCGAAACTAGCGCATAGGCGGAACTGCCCTTGGATTTTTTGAACGCCATCATTGCGCTAGGGAATTTCGTAGTCCTCCCCGCGCTGACCTACGGCAGCCAGCTTGCGCTCGGCGCACTCGGCGTCACGCTCGTTTACGGCGTGCTTAGATTTGCGAACTTCGCGCATGGGGACACCATGGCGTTCGGGGCCATGGTCGCAGTGCTCCTCACTTGGCTGCTGCAGTCGATGGGCGTGAGCCTTGGACCTTTGCCGACAGCGTTGCTTGCCCTCCCAGCCGCGATCGGCGTCACCGTCATCGTGCTTTTGGCCGTCGACAGGTTCGTCTACCGCTTCTACCGGAGGAAGAATTCCCCTTCGGTCATTTTCGTGATCATTTCGGTTGGCGTCATGCTGATCATGCATGGGGTCGTCAGACTGATCATCGGACCGGACGAACAGCGGTTCGCCGACGGCGAGCGCTTCATCATGTCGGCGCGCGACTTCAAGGCGCTGACGGGCTTGCAGGAAGGATTGGCTTTCAAGACCACGCAGGGAATCACGATAATCGCCGCCATCCTGTTGATGATTGGACTCTTTTGGTTTTTGAACAAGACGCGGATCGGCAAATCCATGCGCGCCTTTTCCGACAACGAGGAATTGGCGCTGCTTTCCGGCATCAATCCTGATCGAGTGGTCGCAATTTGCTGGGCGATAACCGCTGCCTTGGCGGTCATCGCCGGAACGCTTTATGGCTTGGACAAGATTTTCAAGCCGTTCACGTATTTTCAGTTGCTCCTGCCGATTTTCGCGGCGGCCATACTCGGCGGATTGGGCAGTCCCATCGGCGCGATCGCCGGCGGCTACACCGTGGCCTTTTCGGAAGTGCTGATTACCTACGCATACAAAAAGGTTCTGAAGTATTTGCTTCCGGAATGGCTTGAGCCGGACGGTCTGGCCCAACTGCTCTCCACGGACTACAAGTTCGCAGTTTCATTCGCGATTCTGGTCATAGTCCTCATTTTCCGCCCGACTGGGATATTTCGGGGCAAATTGATATGAGCCGTCGGGATGCGCTTCTATTCCTGGCGGTCGGGCTGCTTCTGATCGGAGTCGGGTTTTTCCAAAGCTGGAATGTCGCATTGGCGATCCTGAACATGGGTCTCGTTTCGGCCATCATGACGCTCGGCGTTAACATCCAATGGGGCTATGCGGGTCTGTTCAATGTCGGCGTCACCGGATTTGTCGCACTGGGCGGCCTTGCCATCATCGTCATTTCCGTCGCCCCTGTCGGAGATGCGTGGGCAGCCGGCGGCCTCCGAGTCGGCGCGGGCTTGCTGCTAGGGGCCGCGACAATTCTCGGAGCCATAGCCGTTTGGGTGAAGCTTGCGAGCGGAAAATTCCGCGCTTATGCGCTCGCCGCGATCATAGTCATCGGTTTCTTTTTGTACCGCTGGGTTTTCGACCCTGCCGTCGCAGCGATCGAAGCCGTTACTCCCGCGTCCACCGGGTTTTTGGGCGGGGCGGGCTTGCCTGTGCTGCTGGGATGGCCCGTAGGCGCACTGCTCGCCGCCGGCGCGGCGTTCGTGATCGGCAAAATCGCTCTCGGACTTCGGTCGGAATATCTGGCGATCGCCACGCTCGGGATCGCCGAAATCATCGTTGCAGTCCTCAAGAACGAGGAATGGCTCACGCGAGGAGTCAAGAATGTCGTGGGGCTTCCTCGACCGGTACCTTACGAGGTCGACCTTCAGCAGAACGAAGATTTTGCCGAGGCCGTGGATTCCTTCGGCCTGAGCATCATCGAATCGTCTTCGATTTTCGTGAAGCTTTGCTACGCAGGCATTTTCCTCGTCGTACTGCTGGGACTTCTTTGGCTCTCACAGAAGGCTTTGAGTTCCCCTTGGGGCCGGATGATGCGGGCAATCCGCGACAACGAAACAGCCGCCGAGGCTATGGGAAAGGATGTGACCGGCCGCCATCTCCAAGTCTTCGTGCTCGGATCTGCGGTTTGCGGACTCGCCGGCGCGATGATGACGACTCTGGACGGGCAGTTCACGCCCACGTCCTACCAGCCACTGAGGTTCACGTTCTTGATCTGGGTGATGGTCATAGTCGGCGGTTCCGGAAACAATTTCGGCTCGGTTCTGGGCGGAATCCTGATCTGGTTCTGTTGGATAGAGGTTGAGCCGCTCGGCATCTTCCTGCTGGATTTGGCGACGTCCTGGATGAGCGAAGACAATCCGGTCCGCGCGCATCTTCTCGAATCGGCCGCCCACATGCGGCTTTTGACCATGGGCCTCATTCTTTTGCTGGTGATGAGGTTTTATCCGCGAGGGCTCATTCCTGAGCGTTAAGAGGTTGGTCGGAAATTGATTTCGGCTGAAGCCAACGAAGATCTCGGAATTCGGCCGCGCTCCGTTGGCTATTCTGATTCGGTCTGGATTCAATACTGTTGCAGGAGAATTTTACTTCGGCGCTTTTGGGAAATTTTGACCCGGCATTAACACCAAGGATGTCAGAGGATCCACGGTTCTACAATCCTGCTGTGTCGTTGGACCTTCGCTTGGATGTCGCGCTGCCGACGTCCGGCCAAGGACCATGAGCGGAGCTTGGAGTGCTCGTTGGCGTGGGCGCGGTTGGCCGCATGCCGTTTCATGACGCACCGAATTCGAAAGGAGCTCCAGCCCTCGGCGGGAGTTGGCGGATGCCTCGGACCCTCGGCTCGACTGACGACCGACGCCGGCGGTCCATCAAGTGCTACCTGAAGTACTGGGGGGAGGACCTCCTGCGCAACAAGACGCGCAAGTCGGGGACGCCGCCGGTGCCCGAGGAGAAGGCCCGCAAGCTGTCGGAGCTGGTGCTGTTACTACCGGGTTAAAACTCCCCAAAAGCGCCGAAGCAGAATTCCCCAGTCAGGGGGCTGCGAATTCGTTCCGGGGGGCATGCCCCCCGGAACGAAAGCAGTCCAAAATCTCATCCGATTTTTCTGCCGAAGGAGGCTCGGGTCGGGTGTTGAAGCTGGAGAAGATTGTCATGTTGCAAGAACTGAAACGGGAAGGCCTTTCGATCAGCGCGATCGCGCGGCGGACGGGCCTGGACCGCAAGACGGTCCGCAAGCTGCTGGATCGGGGCCTCGCGGCTCCGGCCTATTCGCCGCGGGAGCCGCGGCCGAGGCTTCTGGAGCCGTACGAGGCCTATCTCGCCAAAAAGATCGGGAACTGCCCGGATCTGTCCGGACGCCGGCTGTTCCGGCAAATCCAGGAGCTCGGCTACAAAGGCGGCTATACGGCGGTGACGGATTATCTCCGCGCGATCCGGCCGGACGCGGCGCCAGGGTTCGAGCGCCGCTTCGAGACCAAGCCCGGCGAGCAGGCCCAGGTCGACTTCGCCGAATTCAAAACCGAATACGCCGACGAGCCCGGCGTCGTCCGGAAAGTCCACCTGTTCTCGTTCGTCCTCGGATGCAGCCGATGGCTGTGGGGGCGGTTCTGCGCCGACCAGAAGCTTGAGACGGTGCTGAGATGCCACGTCTCCGCATTCGACGCATGCGGAGGGGCGACGAAAGAAGCGCCTGCGACCGGATGAAGACCGCCGTCCTGGGAGAGGACGCCGACCGGTCCGCGGTCTACAACCCGTCCCTGGTCGCCTTGCTCGACCACTACGGATCGGCGCCGAAAGCCTGCAGAGCCTACCGGGCGAAGACCAAGGGCAAGGTCGAGCGGCCGTTCCGCTACATCCGCCAGGACTTCTTCCTCGACCGGACCTTCCGCTGCCTCGACGACCTCAACGCGCAATTCGACGATTGGCGCGGCAAGGTCGCCAATCCGCGCGTCCACGCCACCACCGGACGGATCGTCGACCAGGCCTTCGCCGAAGAGCAATGCTCCCTGATCCCGCTGCCCGCGCATCCCTACGACGCCGTCCTGACCGTCGAGCGCCGCGTCAGCCGCGACGGAATGGTCTCCGTCGGCGGAAACCTCTACTCCGTGCCGGACGCCGCCCGCAAGCGCGTGCTGGAGGTGCAGAGGCATCCCGCCGAAGTGCGGATCTTCGAAGACAGGACGCTGATCGCCCGGCATCCGGTCCTCGAAGGCCGGAACCGCCGCAGGGTCGATCCCGGCCACCGCAGGCCGCCCCCGCCGCGGATCGACTTGCCCAACCTCGAGGAGGCGCCGAAACGGCCCCTGGCCTTCTACGACGCCGTGGGACGCCGCCTCGAGCGGCAGGGAGCAGCCCGATGACCGAACTGATCGACCGCATCAGCGCCGCCCTGGTCGGACTGAAAATGCCCCGGGCGCTCGAAGCGCTCGGACCCACGCTGCGGCGGCTGGAGCAGGGCGAGATCACAGCCGTCGAAGCCATCGACGCGATCCTGAACGAAGAATACGCCCTGCGCGAAACAAGACGAATAGACATCGCATTGCGAACCGCGAAGCTCCTCCCCGTCAAAACGGTCGAAAGCTTCGACTTCGCATTCCAGCCCTCCCTCGACCGCGAGAGAATCGCCGCGCTGGCCCAGCTCGACTTCATCCGGAGACGCGAAACCGTCCACTTCCTCGGACCGCCCGGAACCGGCAAGTCCCACCTCGCGACCGCCCTGGGCGTCGCCGCCGTCAAAGCCGGAAAGAGCGTCTACAAAACAACGCTCGCCGAACTCACCGACAGCCTCGCCAAAGCCGAACGCCAAGGCCAGCTCGCCGAAAAAATCCGCTTCTTCGCGCGGGCCGCCATACTCATCGTCGATGAAATCGGATACTTGCCCATAACGCAGGGCGGAGCGAGCCTGTTCTTCCAAATCGTAAACGCCAGATACGAAAAAGGCGCGATGATCCTCACTTCGAACAGAAGCTTCGCCGAATGGGGCGACATCTTCGGAGACCCCGTCGTCGCGACGGCCCTCCTCGACCGGCTCCTCCACCACGCGGCGGTCGTCCGAATCGAAGGCGCAAGCTACAGACCCGGAAAGCACGCCGACCTCATTCCGGAACACGTCCGAACGAATGCGCCCATCACGCCGCCGCCCCCGCCGAAAAAACGAGGCCGGCCCAGAAAGGAGGCCAGAACCGACGACTGAACTGGCTCGCCGCCAAAACACCGAAAAAGTGGGGAATTCTGCTTCGGCACTTTTGGGGAATTTTACTTCGGCATTGACAGGTGCCGAGCCGTCCGCCGGACGGGGAGACGCACCGGACGGTGCGCGCCTTGGCGAAAGAGGTCGGCGTCTCGTCGGCGACGGCGCACCGCATCCTTGCCCGCCACCGGCTCGCGCCGCACAAGGTGCGGCAATTCAAGGTCTCGACCGATCCGGACTTCGCGGGGAAGACCCACGACGTCATCGCGTTGTACATGGATCCGCCGAACCGCGCGGTGTTTTTTTCGATCGACGAGAAGACGCGGATCCAAGCGCTCGGGCGGACGCGGAAAGCGCTGCCGATGAAGCCGGGACGGCCCGCGACGATGACGCACGAGGACAAGCGGAACGGCACCACGACGCTGTTCGCGGCGCCGAACATCCTGGACGGAACGGTCATCGGCCGACATGCCCCCGAAAGGGACATAGTTGCATGCTGATTCACAGTTGCTCCTGAATGAACGCGGTCGAGGGCTTCTTCGGGAAGCTGGCCCGCCGCCGGCTCCGGCGCGGCGTCTACGCTTCCCTCGAGGATCTCAAGGCGGCGGTCCTGGACTTCATCGCGCTTCACAACGAGAAGGAGGCGAAGCCGTTCAAATGGACGGCCAGCCCCGAGCGGCTGATCGCCGCACGCCAAAGAGGGTATCAAATGACTAAAATCGACCACTCTATCTCGATAGGCAGTATTTTTACTCTTTGTAAATCCGCTGTTTATCGATGATAAAAAAATTTTCTGCCCATTGGTTTTCAGCAGGCTTTTTGTATTTATTACCAATACGGTATTTCGGTATTTCGGTATTTTTTGTAAACCATAATCATCCTTTTAAGTCTTTCCTTGCAGTGGAAGAAAAAATCATGCCATTAAGGACCTTGTACCAGCATACCGGACTCATGTCTCCAGGTAGCGCTTTTCGCAATCCGCCATTGGATGAAGGCCACTGATCTCGTATAGACGTTATCGTAAGCAGGGTGTTCAATGTAACCCAATCAGGACGGCGGAAAAACTCTATCTTGTATCTTGGTTCTCCCTTGTATTCAAAAAGATCGAGCAACGCAGTAGCTGACAACAACCCGTGCTTTCTGATCGAAGGCCAGCTACTCGGTTCAGACATATGGTAAATAAGCGGGTGATTCCGTACCAACGCTTCAGCGGTTAACATTCAGCTGCACCGAATTCGCACCTATTACCAAGAGCGTTCATGACTTGGTCCCTCAAAAATCAATAGGCCGCCAAGCACAGTTCAAGTCCCGCGCTGTCTGAGATTCGTTTGGCGATCATAACCGCTGTTCAATCCATCAAATCCACCTCCATCTATGTGACAACTGCAGCGAGATCAAGAGTTCAACGGCGATGAAGCAAGCGCGCTGCTTTCGTGTTTCGATTTCGAACCGGCCAACAGGTGAAAGACGGCGCTGCGTTTCTGAATTTCCGAATTTGGCAAGGTGACACTGCATACCTTTTTTGGCAAAAGGTGCGCGTACGAATCAATGTCGAAACCAGACAAGTCCATGCAGTCGCAGGTAGGCATCATCGGAGGCGGTCCGTCAGGATTGCTGCTGGCCCGCAAGCTCGCTATCTCCGGGATTGATGTTGTTCTGCTTGAGCGCCAATCCAGAAAGCATGTTTGCTCGCGAATACGCGCGGGCGTACTGGAGTGGGGCACCGTCGAGCAACTTAGAGAAGCCGGCGTCGGCGACCGAATGGATAAAGTCGGTCTGGTCCATGATGGTTGCTTGTTGGCTTTGGAAAATCGAACTGTGCGCTTGGACTTCGCCGGACTCGCCCGACGTTCCGTCATGGTCTACGGACAAACAGAAATCACCCATGATCTTTACGAAGCGCTCAATGTTTCTGAAACACGGATTTTCCACGAGGTGCATGACGTTGAAATCCAAGGAGCCAACACGGAATCGCCAAGAATTGCTTTTCGTCATGAGAATGAAAGCAAATTGCTGAATTGCAGGTTCGTCGCCGGATGCGACGGATTCCACGGCGTGAGTCGGCGGACCATACCCAAATCAGTGCGAACGGAATACTTGAAGACATATCCGTTCGGTTGGCTCGGGCTGCTTTCCGAATCCCCGCCGGTGTCGGATGAGCTGATCTACTCGAAGAGCAAGCGCGGATTCGCACTGGCATCAATGAGAAACCGCAACCTCTCAAGATACTATATTCAAGTTCCAATCGACGGCCGCGTGGAGGACTGGTCCGACAATAACTTTTGGGACGAATTGAGACGCCGACTCCCGTCCGAATATGCCGAGTCGCTTGTTGCTGGGCGCGGAGTCGAAAAATCCATTGCGGCGTTGAGAAGCTTCGTTTCGGAACCGATGTCGTACGGATCGCTGTTTCTGTGCGGGGATGCCGCGCATATAGTTCCGCCAACCGGCGCCAAAGGTTTGAACCTCGCCGTCTCTGACGTGCATTATCTCTGCGAAGCGCTGGTGCGTTATTTCACTCACCGTGACGAAGACGGACTAAGAGAGTATTCTCCCAATGCCTTGTCGCGGGTTTGGCGCACCATGCGGTTCAGCTGGTGGATGTCGAACCTCCTGCATGTCTTTCCCGAAGCGTCTCCATTCGATGCGAAAGTCAGCGAGTCCGAATTCGACTACTTGGCTGGCTCGGAGAATGGGCAGCGCGTCTTGGCCGAAAACTATACCGGCCTGCCCTACTGATTCCATTGCGAAAATTGGTCATTCATATCCAATTCTGACTTCCACAAATGCCTGCCTTTTCTCAACCGTTGCGATTTCCACAGCTTTTTCCAAAACCTCGCGGAGGGCTGAGGGATCTTCGACCCTCTTCGCAAACGCGCGATTGGCGGCTGCCACCATCGTGAAATTCGGCGAAGGAGATAGCGACGTCAAAGGCATCCTGTTGAGCTTCGCAGCCAGTCCGTCCGGGTAAAGCTGGGTTACCGATTGCCTGACGGCTCCCCATCCTTCGTTGTTCAATACGATTGCAAGAACGGGCACGCTGAGCGATTCACATATCTGGTGGCATGCGACGGGATTTGAAAAAATATACGAGCCGTCGCCCATCACCGCGACGCACAAGCGTTCAGGATCAGCCAGACTTGCGCCGATCGCGCATGGAAACGACCATCCAAGTCCGCCGGAATGAGGCTCTTGGAACCACGAGTTCCGTTTCGTGCGCTTCAATGTCCCGAGCATCGCGCCAAGTTCTGAAAAGACCGAAGAGTCGATATCTTCCAATACATCGCTCAATACAGCCGAAACGAATGCTTTCGTTATAGTGGAACGAGGCGCAAAGGCGGACTTTCGCAGATCATCGCGCAACGTTCTCGATTTGGCTTCAATTTCCATGCGCCGCTCGCCAGCCAAGCTGTTTGCAGGAAGACGGGCATCCATTGCGTTCGCAAGTTGAGGAATTGAGATTTCCAGTTCGCCGGCGATGCTGAGGTCGGATCGGAAATTGCGCACGGGATGCTTGCTGAATATCGGATCGGGCCCCATGTTGATGATCGCGGCGCGCGGATTCAGCGGATGCCGATCCGGCCACCATGGCGCGAGCGAATTCAAAACAAGCACGACGTCCGCGTCCTGCAGCCATGGCCCGGGGTCTGCACCGACATGGCATTCGTGCTCCGTGGATATCGCTAGCGACGTCGCCCACCACGTGCAAACAGGGATGCCCCATGCGCGGACCATTTCCGAAAATGCATCGAAGCTGAGGTCGTCCCCTGCCCCGCGCTGGGCAATTATCAGGGGTCGCTTTGAATCCGCCAACAAGCTGGCAGCAGCTTCAATATCTCTCGGTACAGGCGCGGACAAAGCTGGGCTGAATTGAGGGTTTGCCGTTGCGCGCTGTGCGTCAACGACTTCGCACAATACTTCGCGCGGCAAGGAGATATAAACCGGGCCTTTCGGAGTGGAACTCGCGATCGCATGCCCGCGATCAAGCAATTCGAATATCTGTTCGGGAGCCCGGAGTTCGCAATCCCATTTGCAGGCTTCCCTGACCAATGCGGTCTGGTCCCGCATTTCTTGGCCCCAGCCAATCGGAACGGTTCTCGCTCCAAATCGCCCGCTTTCAGTCGTCGGCGTTCGGCCGGACAGAAGCATCAGCGGAATATGCTCGCACGCCGCGTTGATCGCGCCGATCGCACCGTTCGCCAGACCGACATTCGTATGAAGCATCACTGCTTGGGGAAAGCCTGAAATCAGGAAATATCCGTGCGCCATGCCCATGGCTGCATGCTCGTGTCCTACGGCAACCGCGGTCGGGACATCCGCGCCCGAGGCCATCGCTTCGGCCAAGCCTTCGATTATCGGCGGAAAGTCCGTTCCGGAATTGGCGAACACATAATCCACGCCAAGCGTTTTCAAGCGTTGGAATATCGCGCCGCCCGCAGTCATGCCGACTGAATTTGATTCAGCAATTTTATTCAAACCAACCCAAAAACCGGAACAATGACGAAACTGGTCGGAGTAAACATCCGGCGACCACAGGGTCAAGCTTGGCACCGCAAGAACAAGCCCGACACGCAGGAGTTCCGTTCCCAAGAGCGGAGCGATGCACTTGAATTTTTCAACCATCGCGGTGACTTTGGCAACGGCTGAAATGACGACCCATTCAGCCCGAACGGCGTGTTGCCAAGCCTAGTTCCACGACGATCAATGCAAGAATTCCGAACCATATTTTCAGGTTCTCGCGCTCATTGCCAATGCAGCACCGCCGATTTCCTGATCGAGACCGTCGTTGATCCCTGCGAGCAGCGGCCAAAAAAAAAAGCGGGATGGCAAGCAACGGCATGCCGCCGAAACAAGCTCAGCCCTCTACGGGCAATCCAAATGCTCGAATGAACCTCGCGTTGCAGATAGAACGCGCCCGGCTCAGGTTGACGCGCTTCCGGCGTTCACGAAGCAGTTCGGGCATTGTGAATCGGCATGCGTCCGGCGACGGAAAGCCTTCCTTGGAATGCCTGTTCAGGAAATGGGAACTGCCGGGCCCGGAGGGCGCGGCAGCCGGCAAGTTTTTGGGGCCGTGCCCCGGGGTCAGCCGCCGAGCCCCACCTCGACGCCGAAGCTGCCGTCTTCGCGGACGAGCGCCGCGCCGAAGCTGCCGACGATCGACAGGTGTAGGCCGGTGGCGGCAGTGTTACCGTCTTGGAGATACCAGATTCCGGCCGTCTCTAGGCCGACGGGCGGCCCGTAGAAGTTCCCCCTGTAGCCTCCCTCCGCGAAAGCCGCCGGGTAAGAGGCGGGGTCTATGACGCCTTTGAACTCTCCATCCGCGCTGATGTCGGTCGCTTGGAGCGTCAGAGCGCCGGAGATCCTTGCATAGTCTTCCCAGATGCCCTTGCCGCTGCTGAAGGATTCGAGGTTCGTGATCCTTCCGCTGATCTTGTTGTCGTCCGCGGTCCCGGAAATTGTCGCGGTCAGCCGGACATCGCCCCTCAGCCTCAAATAGTTGGCGCCCGTCAGTGACGGAAAGACGCCATGGGTCCCTATGGCTTCAATCGCAAATTGCGAGGCCATTGTCCGGCCCCTGAACGTCCCTCCGGTGATCTTGTCGGCGTCGGCGACATCCGTGGTCCTCATGCCCGCCTCGTCCTTGAACGCGTCGTAGCCCGCATGGAAGGGAAAGGTCCGCCGCCCGGGGAATATCGTGCTTCCGGTCGGTAAGCTGTCAACGAATTCCATATGCCCGTAGGCGGCGTAGGACAGGTAGTGGTTCACGTCGTCGCGCACGTAGCCCGCCGGATCGTCCTGATCTTCGAGATTTCTGTCGAGGCCAATATGATTGGACAGCCGCATGGTGTAGGTACCCATCGCCTGACCGTTGCTGAGCTGGTTGCTGGAACCCGCCACAATCTCCCGCGACGGCATGAGCTGGGCCGTCCAGTAATGCTCGGCGTTGCCCTCGGGCGAAGCCTTCGGAAGACCGAACTCCAGCTTCAGATCGTATCCGCCGTTCGACCCGCTGGGCAAAACAAATCGAGCGAAAGCAAAAAAGGCGTCGGGATGTCTGAAATCAAAGCCGAAAGCGCCTTTTCCGCCCATGTCCAAGACAAGCCCGCTCGGAGTGATTCTGAGCCCAGCGACGAGTCTCGGGTCCTCGCCGTCGTTTCCGCCGCCGTTGCGGTCTACATGGGAGCGCGAATCGTAACCGGCTCCCATAAGCAGGAACCTTCTACGATGCGAAGGTTCATTAATCATAACAGCGACCGGGATTCCCCGCATTTGCAGCAGGTCGCCGCTGCTGGCCAGGCCTGCAGACATCACGACCTTCCCGTCCTCGTACGCAACCGCCGGGATTTTCGCCGCCGTCAGCAGGGTCTCGGCGTCGGCGCCGTTCTCCCTTCGCGGATTGCGGACCACTCTCTGGAGCTCAGGCACGGGCCGGAGACTCTCCCTCCCTATGACCAGGGAGGACGCCGCCCATCCCGCGCCCGCGCTGCTTTCGGCCGCGCGCAGCCTCGGGAGGTCCTCGGCTTCGGCGGCGTCCGCTTTGAGGGCCAGCCTGGCCGCCCGGGCGGTCCTTCCGGAGTCGTCCGAAGGCGCCTCCAGAGCGCGCGCAGCCGCGAGGGCGTCCGTCAAAGCCTTCCGCGCGGCGGCGATGTTCGCCAGCGCCCTCGTCCGGTCGCCTCCCGTCCTAGCCGCCGCGGCTACGGCGGCCACTACCCTGCTCCGGGCTGCGGCCAGATCCGCCTCCGCTTCTTCCAGCTCGTCGTCGAACCTCTCCGCCTCGGTCCTGCCGTCCTCGGGCGGAACCGTTGTCTCGGTCTCGGGGGTCTCGGTTTCAGTGGTTTCGGTATCCGGGGTTTCCGGGTCGGCTATCTCGGTCTCGGGAGAGGCGGGAGCCGGCGGATTGCCGCCGGAGCAGGCGCCGAGCGCCAGCGCCGCTGCGCAAGCGAGAGCTGCGATCAGTTTCGTGTTCATGGGCGTTTCCCCCGTCAATGCTGGTTCAGTGTCTCCTTTGCCTCTCGCCGCCGCATGCCCCGCCGGAGCGTCCCGTCCTGAACGAGCTCCGGCGTTCGCGCCCACTGCGGCGGCCCCTTTGGGCAGCCGCGAGCATCGTAAGGGGGGGGGGTGATTGATGTCCAGTGCTTTTTTGCGGTCGGATACCGGATTCGCCGCCGGATCCAAGCCGCATCCGCCCGGGTCCGCCCGCTCTCCACAGCGTCCGAAGCCTCCGTCGTCTCTTCCCCGGGGATCTCCCGGAGCGCGCTCTGGAATCCGGCGCTTCGACTGCGGCCCTCGCGGACCGTCCGGTTTGGCGGAGCTTCCGGCCACCCGGCAGCCATGGGGCGGAACGCAGCGTTAAGTGTGTCTTATTGATAGACCGCCGGCCGCGTCTTTGACGCGTTCAAGCCCGGCATTGGATCCGCTTGCTCAATGAATATGCATCCCGGCCGTCGAGTCGCGGTCGGCCGCGAAACCAAAAGACTTGCCATGAACGCTTCCTCGCGACAGCTCTTTGCAGAACTTCTGCAACACGATCGGAGGTCGTGCAGCTTTCCGCGCAAACGCTACGACTTCCGGGCCTTGGGGCGGAACGCCAAAAAGCGGGCGGTCAATTCGCCATCAATCCGATCCGTTCTGGCCGCCGCGCCCCAGCTTCTGCCGAACGCCTCGGCCTGCTCTCGGCGTGATCAAGCAGCAACGGATTCAGCGGGTCGGCCAGAGCGGGAAACGCTCTGGAGAGTGCCAGCATCAAGTTGAAACAGCAGCATTTTCGTACGACCGCATCGGGACTGCCGGGTGCGCGCGAACTTGAGCCCGAAACGCTTCAAAATCCTTGCTCGGCCCATTGCTCATCTGGCATTCCTGGAAATAAGCTCTCTTGCCGTTCCTACCAGCCGAGCTCCGTCGATGCCCAGTTCATCGACTTCGCTGATCCAACGCGAAACCACCGGCTCAAGCGCGGCTTGAAACTCGGAGGTTTCAGCCTCGCTGAGGACGATGTGTTCATTCCCTGCTTCCACAGCTACGCCGATGCCGACATCGTCCGAAGCTTTCCAGATTTCACCGACTTCACCCCACCAGTCACGCCCGGAGGCTTCCTTGAAGGCGAATTGGACGTCCGCGGGAAGGCTGTTCCATCTGGCGGCATTCATGGAGACTTGAAATGTTGTCGTTCCGAAACGCGCCCCGTTGAAGCCTTCGATCTGGTATTGGGTCTGTTCGTGTATTTCGAGCGAAGGAATGATTTCCCAAGGAATGAACGCGCCGTCGACTGCCCCTTTCTGCAGCGCCTGACGAAGATCGGTCACGGGCATGGAAACCGGGCTGGCGCCAAGAGCCTCGATGCTCCACGCTCCGGTCCGCGTCGGAATCCGCATCTTCGCGCCCTTCATTTCACGAGGCGAACGGACGGCTTGATTGCGCATATGAATGCCGTGTCCTGCGTGCACATGCAGAAACATGACCTCCAAACCCACGTATTCCTGCTCCAACTCACTTTCGAACATGTCGTAGAGCGAAAGATTCGCGGCGACGGGATCGTTCACATAGACGAAAGGCAGCTCCATGACTTCGGTGCGCGGAAAAAGTCCCGGCGTATACCCGTTAACCGTCCAAACCAGATCCACGACGCCTTCCCTGGCTTGGCTGATCAGCTCGGCCGGCCGTCCGCCGAGCGACATCGACGGATAGATTTCAATTGCGACCTTGCCGCCCGAGTTCTCTTCGACTTGCCTGGCCCACGGTTGCAGCATCCGCGCGTGCGCCGGAGACTGATCACTCAGCAAATGGTGCAGCTTGAACGTGTATTCTTGACCGTTTGCCGTCGATGCCGTCAGAACGCAGGCTGCCGCAAATGGAAGAATTTGTTTGAATGCGTTCAACAATGCATCCTCCTCAGACCGGTAATTCCTCGCGCGTCCGAAGTTGGGCTCGCTTCCCGACCGCTCCCATTGAGCGCGACCTTCCCAGGAGTCTGTCCTCAGCTCAATATATCATGCGCCTCAAAAATGACTCAACGACATTCGGTGCGAGCCGAATTCCGCAAACTGCTTGGGCGAACCTCGTATCCCGTACTTTCAGGCTCCGTGTCGATGATCTCGGATGGAAAGCCGGGAGCAAGAATTTTTTCGCCGCATTTGTCCTCCAGTCTCCGAACGACGTCCGGAGACCATTCGCGCGCTCCGTATCGAGCCGCCGCGTCTTCGAACGCGAATTTGAGTACTGGCGCAAGTTCAAGCGGAACTCCTCCTCGCTCCGCGACATCGCAGAACAAATTCAAGTCCTTCAAAACCAGATCCATCGTGAAATTTATGTTCCGGCTGCCGTTCAGGATGACTTGGCTTTCAGTTTCGTGAACGAATGAATTGCCCGACGATATGCGGATCGCTTCATAAGTCGTTCCCAAATCCATTCCGGCTTGTTTCGCGGTCATCAGCGCTTCGCACAAACTTGCCAAATTCGCCGTCGCCAAATAGTTGGTCACGACTTTGAGAATCGAGGCGGAGCCAAGGCCGCCCGTATGCAGAATGCGGCGTCCCATCGCCGACAAAAGCGGCAGAACATCCTCGAATACGGAACGCTCGCAACCCGCAAATATTGAAATGTTCCCGGTCGCCGCCCGATGGCAGCCGCCCGAAACCGGGCAGTCCATCGGCCGTACGCCCAACTCAGCCGCTTTTGCGCCCAGCCGTCGGACTTCGCGCTCGTCGGTGGTGCTCATCTCGCACCAGATCGTTCCCGGCGCGGCGCCCGACAAAAGCCCGCCCTCGCCCTCAACCACTGCTGCACTTGCTTGAGGATTGGGAAGGCAGGTTACGGCGACATCGCACCACGCCGCCAGGTCGCCGGTATCCTTGGCCGCCAAGGCTCCCTGAGCAGCAAGTTCATCTACCTTCGTCGCGTCCAGATCGTGCGCCATTAGTGCAAAGCCATTCCGCAGCACGCTGCCGGCGAGCTTGCCTCCAACATTTCCCAGGCCGATGAATCCGACTCTCATTTTCGTTTCCCAGCTCCAAATTGGCAGATTTGATTGAATTGCTATTTAATGTCGAAGTTCAACGCAAGTACAACTGGACCCGCGCTTCCCTGTTATGGCAAGCGGCTCCATAAGGCATTCCAGTTGAACGAAAGCCATTCAAGATCAGACAGCAAGTTGTATTCGTCGACGCTGTATTCAAACGCAGAACGAAGCCAAGACCGACAATCAGGATCGTATTCAAGCTGCATAGTTTTGGCTGTTGAAGATTGCCGGCTGAAGCAGCTTCAATGACATCCTTGCATCCTGCTTTGTTCGCAGCATCGCTTTTGAGTCTATTCTTGGATGCCGGACGGAATTCGTTTATTGCTTTGAATAATCCCGCCATTTGTCCTTCGGATTGATGAATCATTCCTTTCAGTGCCGGAAAATAAATTTATGCAAGCTCGTCATTAGGTTGCGCACTCGGTGTTTGTCGTCGTCCGCCAAGCCTATTTTTTCAATGATTGAAACGCAGCTAAAGCGGCATTGCGCGATTTCTTCAAATCTACGACAGGCAGTGGATAGGTCTTCCCAAGCACGATGCCGGCTTCTTCCAGAATATGGTTGGGGGCCTCCCATGGGCAGAATAGGAATTTGTCGGGCAGCGAGGCGATTTCAGGTACGAATTGCCTTACATAGCATCCGCCGGGATCGAACTTCTGCCCTTGCGCAACGGGGTTGAAAATTCTGAAATACGGCGCTGCATCGGCGCCGCAACCGGCAATCCATTGCCAATTCGCGCTGTTGCTTGCCAAATCCGCGTCCACAAGGGTATCCCGAAACCATCTTTCCCCGTGACGCCAATGTATCATCAGGTTCTTCACCAAGAACGAACCGACGATCATTCGCACTCGGTTGTGCATGTATCCGGTCTGCCAAAGTTCGCGCATGCCGGCATCCACCATGGGGATTCCGGTCATCCCTTTCTGCCAGGCAACCAGATTTTCATCAGGTTCACGCCAGGGGAATGCATCGAATTTGGTTTGCAGATTGCGGCGGTGGAGGTCGGGATGCTGGAACAACAAGCTGTAGGAGAACTCGCGCCAGCCCAGCTCTCTGCAGAAATGATCCGCGTTCTTGTCGCTCGCCGCGTTCCGGATCGCATGCCATGCTTGGTTCGGGGACAATTCCCCGGATTGCAGGTAAGGCGAAAGGCGCGACACATTCATACGCGCCGGATAATCGCGCCCATCTTTGTAATCGCCCAGCCCGGTCTCGCAAAACCGAGCCAGCCTCTCCCGGGCTCCGGCCTCGCCCGCCCGCCAGTGCTCCATGATTCCAGCACACCAAGGCCGCTCCGGCAGACGGCCCGGCATTCTTAGGTCCAGAGCTTTCTGGTCTTTCAGCCAGTTCATACCCTCGGGTGCAGGCAGAGGCATGCGCGGAGGGGCCGCTGCCAAGCATCCCTTGCGATAGAACGGCGTGAAGACCTTGTAGTGCGCGCCGTCCTGTTTGCGTACGGTCCACGGCTCGAACAGAAGCGATCCGTTGAAACTTTGCGCTTTGACCCCTCGATTGTTGAGGAAGGCTTTGATTTCTTTGTCGCGCGCGATCCGCCAAGGTTCATAACAGCGGTTCCAATAGACGGCCTCAACATAAAAACGGGCCGTAAGTTCATCGAACACCGCCTTCGCCGGTCCGCGGCGGAAATTCAGCTTTCCTTTCATCGAGTCATTCAGAGCCGCCAGCGCATGATGCCGCCAGACTCTGGCCGCTGCGCCGGGAGCAAGGTCGGCGGCCTCCGCATCATCATCAATCCAGATTGGCAGCACACGCTTGTGCCGCGCCGCCTCCAGAAGCGCCGGATTGTCCGACAGGCGCATATCCCGCCGGAACCACATTATCACGAAAGATGTCATCAGCGTGCTTTTTTGATGTCAGGGTTCAATGCGGCTTCCGTCCCAAGCATAGCAATGCCCGCTGTCGGATGCGCTGAGACTTTCAAGAACCTCAAGCATCCGAGTGACGGCGTATTGCGGTGAAAACAGCTTTTCCGGAGCAACATTGCTCTGAAACGGCTTTGAAAGAGCGCTGTCCACGGTGCCCGGATGAAGCCCGACAACGACGGCTTGAGGATTGCGGCGGCCCATCTCGATCGAAGCGCTGCGTATGATCATGTTGAGCGCGGCCTTCGACGCCCGATAGGAATACCAGCCGCCAAGGCGGTTGTCGGAAATGCTGCCGACGCGGGCCGAAAGCGCTGCGAAAACGGCCCTGCGGCAGCGCGGCATCAATGGCAGAAAGTGCTTTGCTATCAAGGCCGGGCCGACCGTATTGGCGGAATACAACGTCAGAAGCTTGTCCGCGCTCAGATCGCGCAGGGATTTTTCAGGCATCATGCCGACTTGATGCAGAATTCCGCCCGCGGCGACGACCAGATCAACCGGACCATACTGTCCTGCGCGCTCGGCCGCGTTCCGCAAGGATGCCTCATCCAGATAGTCCACGCGCACAGTCCGGACGCGCACATCGGATGAACGCAAACCGGTTCGCGACAGACTGCTGATGCAGGCATTCGGATATTTTCGAGCCAGTTCTGCGGCGAAGGCCGCTCCGATCGCTCCGGAACCGCCGCTTACAACGATATTACGCATTGCTGATCACGTCTTTGATAGGCCATTGCGTAGGCTACGAAACTGTTCGACATGAAGATCATTTTTTATTCAAAAGTGATCCGGCTTACACGTCGTTGCGAAAACTGTTTATGATGGAGCGATGGTTGAAAATTGCGCCGCAGAAACGCTGGTGCCGCGCGACGGCTGAACGCGGCGTTGCAATCTTGTCGTTGGACAACACAAAAATATCCGAGCAGACCAAGCATTTGCTGGCCGTGCGCGATAGACGCGACAAGGATGCCTTTGCTGCGCTGTTCGACCATTTCGCCCCGCGACTGAAGGGGTTTTTCATGCGCAGCGGCTGTTCTGCCGCATTCGCGGAAGAAATTGTCCAGAATGCGATGTTGACGCTGTGGCGCAAAAGCGCGCAGTTCGACTCTCATCGCCATGGGACTCGCAATAGTCACTTTTGCCGGCGCGGCTTTTAACGCATCCCAAAATACCACGGGCTTTCTGCCGGTTTGCGCCGGATCTGGCTTTGCCACAAGCGCGGATATCTTCATCTTGCCCTGATGTTTTCCAAGGTGCTTATCCGCGCGGGGCTGAATGCATCGCCCGCCTTCGGAATCCGGACCTTCGCGGGAAAACTGGCCGTTGCTCTCTCCGCAGCCGCCACTCTGCCCTTTCTTGAAACCGCCGGCTTCATTCCGGGATCCCCCTGACGCCCGAACGGCCTTGATCGGAGCCTATGCCGTTGCACCACGCAACCTGAAGCTGTTTGCGTTCTGGTTCACCCTGACTTTGCCGAAAGAGGAAACGCTATGAAACTATTCGCCATTGCCCCGCTTGTCATCCACGCGCTGGTTATTGCCCGAACATGTTTCAGGGCTTCAGATTCCGGTACGCGCAGGACCGCTCTGGAACCGGTCCTGAATTCATCTTGCAGGAGCATCTGTGGGGTCGAATCATCTCCGAGGGGCTGATCTATGGTCCGACCGCCGCGTTACCAGCAGTTATGTCGCTGAAATGCCCCGCTGAACCGGAAGGAAGGGCGGATTTTGGCGTACTGTTTTGCCGTGATCTGTTTCATGATTGCATGCCGCTCGATTTTTATGTTATTGTTGACAGTCACTTAAGCATGGATCCAAGCAAAACTCAAGCAAAAATTCTAGCGTAGACAGGCCCTAATTCCAAATCCTCCGACCTTCGACAATGACCCGAACAATGCGTCGTCGCACACTCTGCCGGGCCTGCGGAAAGTTGGATCCGTTCGTCGCCGTGTCGACCGGAGCCGAGCGGCATCCGACGAATCTTGATCGTTTTGCCGCTATGCAGCATCATGAATGTAGCATATTTCATGCCATCCGATGACCGGAATGAGGGCCATTGAAGAGATGCGGAGATCAACAAGAATATCAAAAATCACGGAAAAACAGCGGCCTAAGTCGCCGAGAGTGTCCGAACTGAAGTGAGCGCAAAAGATGCGTGGCGGAGGAGGTGGGATTCGAACCCACGGTGGAGTTTCCCCCACGCCGGTTTTCAAGACCGGTACATTCGACCGCTCTGTCACTCCTCCGATGGGATTCAGCTTGTAGCGCGATTCCAATCTTTCGTAAACTGCCGGAGGTCTTGACTCCGGCGCGTTGCGGAGTTGTGCACGCGAAAGCGCTTTCATTCGGCGCGAAATTTTGCGATGCAACAGAAAAAAAGCTGGTTCGCTATGAAATCATTAATTGTCGCATTCGTCTGCGCGATGAAGGTCGCCATTTCCGTCGCGATGTCGGCGGCAGCTTTTGAGACCACAGCACGCAGCGCCATCGTGATCGATCACGGAACCGGGATTGATTTGATGGAAAAGGACGCAGACGTGCGAATCCAGCCCGCGTCGATGTCGAAGTTGATGACGCTCTACATGCTGTTTGAAGCGTTGGACGACGGACGACTCACGCTGGACGACAGACTTCCCGTAAGCAGTCATGCGATGTCGTTCAAAGGATCGTCCATGTTTCTGAACAGGAATGACCGCGTGCGGGTTGAGGACTTGATTCGCGGGATCGTCGTGTTGTCGGGCAACGACGCATGCGTCGTGGTCGCCGAAGCCTTGTCGCCGGATGGCTCGGCTGATGGTTTTGCGCTGCTCATGACGCAGCGGGGCCGCGAAATCGGGCTTGAAGATTCAAACTTCAGGAACTCCAATGGCTGGCCCGACCCCGACCACTACATGACCGCGCGAGACCTCGGAGTGCTCACGAGGAGCCTGCTCGAGAGATTTCCTCATTACTATCACTATTTTTCGGAGCAGGAATTCGGTTTTGACGAGCGCGTCCCGTCGAATCGGTACAATAGGAATCCGTTGCTGAAGCTTGGCATCGGGGCGGATGGCCTGAAGACGGGCTACACCAATGACTCGGGATACGGATTGGTCGGATCCGCCAAGCGGGGAAAGCGCCGAGTCGTCTTCGTTCTGGCCGGCATGTCCACCTTGGAGGAGCGGCGCGAAGAGGCGGAAAGGCTGGTCACTTGGTTTTCATTTCAGTTCGAGGATCTCACCGCCTTCAAAGAAGGAGAGGAAGTGATCCAATCGCCGGTAGCGGGCGGCAAGGCGCTGACGATTCCCCTGACGGTCCGAGAGGATGTCACGTTGCCGATTCCTACTGCTGCCGAAGATGCGCCCGCCGCCGTTGCGGAATTGGATAATGTGCCTCATGCGCCGATCAAAACCGGCGACGTGCTGGGTACGCTCGTCGTTCATATTCCCGGCCTGCCCCAGCCTGCCCGCATCGATCTCATTGCAAAGCAAGATGTCCCTGAAGCAACGTTCATCGATGCTCTCCGCAATGCCGCGCTCATTCTCCTTGATAGGTACGTTGTCGCTCCGATTTCGGATGTTTTATGAGCAGCTGCGGAACTTTCGTGACGATCGAGGGCGTCGACGGCTCCGGCAAATCGACGCAGTCGCGCTTGCTCGCCGAAGGATTGTCGGCCGAAGGCCATGAAACGGTGCTTACCCGGGAACCGGGCGGCTCTCCCGGCGCGGAGTCGATCCGGAAATTGCTTGCCGCCGGCGACTCTTTGGATTGGTCGCGCGAATCCGAGCTTCTTTTGTTCATGGCCGCGCGACGGGATCATTTGGACAAGCGAATCCTGCCCGCGCTGGCGGATGGCAAGGTCGTGATTTGCGACCGGTACGTGGATTCAACGCGAGTCTACCAAGGATTTGGAAATCCTCGATTGAGGTCGATCATCGACGAGCTTCATAACGGCCTGATCCGAGTTTGGCCGGATATTACCTTCGTTCTCAATCTTCCGTTCGATGTGGCAAAAGTCAGGATTGCGGAACGCCATGGAAGCGATTGGCGCTTCGAGAGCTATGGTGATCAAGCCGCTGAGCTGCTCCGGATGTTCGATGATCTGGCTGCCGCCGAGCCTGAGCGAATCAGGATGATTGATTCGTCGAGAGCGCGGCGCGAAATCGCCGACGAAATGCTGGCCCTTGCACTCCAAAAAATCAGCAATGAGCGATGAACAGCCGGAATCGGACCGAGTAGGCGCGGCGCCCCACCCGCGCAACACCCTGAATTTGTTCGGGCAACTCGAAGCCGAGCAAAACTTCCTCTCTTCATTCGGTTCAAGCAGACTTCATCATGCGTGGCTGCTCACGGGGCCGCGAGGCGTCGGCAAAGCAACCTTCGCGTGGCGAATCGCGAGGTTTCTATTGTTCTCTGCAAGGGCCGGAAGAAACGCGCCGGATGATCATTCGACCGCAACTACTCTGGAAGTGCCGGATTCCGACCCGGTCGTCCGCAGCATTTCACTGCTCGTGGATCCTTCTGTCAAACTTCTTCGCCGACAGTACGATTCTAAATCCAAACGCTTCAAAAAAGACATCTCCGTAACCGACGTCAGATCGATCAATGCCTTCATGAGCATGAGCTCGACGGACGGAGATCCCAGACTGGCGATCATCGATTCAGCGGACGACCTGAATGTCAACGCTGCCAATGCTCTGCTGAAGATATTGGAAGAACCTCCTGAAAACGCGTATTTCTTTCTTATCAGCAATGTGCCGTCGCGCCTTCTCCCGACCGTGCGCAGCCGTTGCAGAAATCTCTCCTGCTCGCCGCTTTCCGGCGATCATCTGGAGATGGCGCTCCGAGCATCTGGAATCGAGCAATTCGATCAGGTTCCCTATTTGCGGGAACTCTCGTCGGGGTCGGTTGGCGAGGCTTTGCGCCTTCAGAACGACGACGGGCCCAAACTCTATGGATCGATCGTGGATCTGCTGGGCGATGCGCCGCCAATCAACAAATCGCGAGCCGCTGAGATTGCCATCGATTGCGAAGGTGCTAAATCCGAGGCGCGATATGACGCCACCACCCGCTTGCTTGCATTCCTGGTCGGGCGCCTTGCCGAGTTCGGGGTCACTCGAAGTGCCCCTGCCCCCGCTGCCGAAGGCGAAATTGACATGTTGAAAAAACTGGCTTCGAATCATTCGGCAGGGCGCCGCTGGGCTGACCTGTACTGCGAGCTGACCAAAAGTGCTGCAGACGCCAAATCAGTAACGCTTGATCCTTTCGCCGTCGTCATGGGCATGCTGAACGGCATTGAAGTGGTCGCTGAAGAAGTAAGGTCATAGGTGCCGAATGTCAGAACTTCCGGTGCTTGTTGACAGCCATTGCCACTTGGCGGACCCCAAATTCGCAGATGATCTCGACGCGGTGGTGGAGAATGCCGCGCGCGCAGGGATCGGACGAATCCTTACCGTCAGCACGAAACAATCAAATCTCGACGCGACTCTGGAAATCGCGGAGCGATTTCCGCGGGTGTATTTTTCCGCCGGCGTGCATCCGCACTACGTAGCGAAGGAGCCGATGGCAACAGTGGCGGAACTGACCGAACTCTCGAAGCATCCGAAGATGGCCGCGATCGGAGAAACGGGCCTAGACTACCACTACACGCGGGAAATAGCCGAAGAGCAGAAGGAAAGTTTTGCAATACACATCGAGGCATCGAGAAGATCCGGCCTTCCCTTGGTCGTGCATTCGCGGTCAGCCGACGAGGACACCGGGCGAATTCTGTCGGAAGAATTCAAACGGGAGCCCTTCGGATGCGTATTGCACTGTTTCTCGTCGGGGCGGGGCCTAGCGGCGCTCGCCGCCGAGCATGGCTTCTATCTTTCGATGTCCGGCATTGCGACATTTCCGAAATCCGGTGAGCTGCGGGATATTTTCAGTTCGATGCCTTTGGATAGGATCCTGGTGGAAACCGATGCGCCTTACTTGGCGCCGATCCCGAATCGAGGAAAGCGGAACGAGCCGGCCTACACCGCGCATACGGCAGAGGCCGGCGCGGAATTATTCGGCCTCGATGCGAATGAATTCCGGAGGCAAACAACGCTGAACTTCAATCGGCTGTTCAGAAAAGCCGCGGTAGGCGTCGGTCGCTAGCGTGTCTTGCATGCGATACACGATTCTCGGCTGCGGGTCTTCTGGCGGCGTCCCAAGAATCGGCGGCAATTGGGGCGCGTGCGATCCGAACAATCCGAAAAACGAGCGCCTTCGCTGTTCGCTGCTCGTGCAGCTCGTAGACGGCGAACGTAAAACGGAAGTCCTTGTCGATTCATCGCCGGATTTGAGAGCGCAATTGCTGCGGGCCAGAGTGCGGACATTGGACGGCGTCGTATACACGCATGCCCATGCGGATCACGTCAACGGACTTGATGATCTTCGATTGATATATATCAACAGAAAATCAAGAGTCCCTATCTGGGCGGACGATCCCACGAGCGCGGAATTGTCGCGTCGGTTCGACTATGCGTTCAGAACGCCTGCTGGTGGCGATTACCCGCCCATCCTTGAACTGAATCCGATTGACGGCCCAATCAAGATCGAAGGCGATGCGGGAGCAATCACGCTTGAGCCGTTTGACGTGGATCACGGCGGCATCCCCTGCAAAGGATTCCGGGTCGGAAATCTCGCCTACGTGCCGGACGTGTCGAGTATGCCGAATGCGGCATGGAAGCATCTCGACGGCTTGGAATGCTGGATCGTGGACGCGCTGCAGCGACGGCCGCACCCGACCCATTCCCACCTCGAGCAAACGCTCGAATGGATTGCGCGCGCTGCACCGAAACGTGCGGTACTTACAAACATGCACGTCGACATGGACTACGACGCCATTGCCGCGGAGACTCCGCAAAACGTCGAACCGGCTTACGACGGCATGATAATTGCCATAAAGCAATAAATTGCAGATTATCCTTGAAGTAACGGTTCCGGTATTTCTGATTATCGGATTCGGCTACGCGGTCGTTTGGCGCAAATTGTTGTCCGCCGACCAAACGGACGGCCTGATGAGTTTCGCGCAAGGCATCGCCATCCCCTGCCTGCTCTTCAGAGCCGTATCGCAGATGGATTTGGGATCCGGCTTCAACATCCTCATGCTGGTCTCATTCTACGCGAGTTGTCTGGTCGTCTTCTTCGTGGGGATACTCGGCGCGCGGTTTCTTTTCGGCCGACCTTGGGAAGACTCCGTGGTAATCGGGTTTGCCTGCCTCTTCAGCAACAGCGTGCTGCTTGGCCTCGCGATCATAGGCAGAGCCTTCGACGAAGCGGCACTGGAAAGCTGCGTCGTCATCGTCGCATTCCATGCGCCGTTCTGCTACCTGCTCGGGATAAGCACGATGGAAATCGTGCGCAGCCGGAGCGCGAATTTGCTTCGGACATCGCGGACCGTAGCGACAACCATCTTCAAAAACCCCATCATGCTGGGAATTTTCTTGGGAATGGCATTCAACCTGCTGGACTTCGCACTTCCATCCCTTGTCGCGGACGCATTGGACATGCTTGCCAGATCCGCTCTGCCCGCCGCATTGTTCGCACTCGGAGGCGTGCTTGTCAGATACAGGCCGGAGGGCGAATTCAGGGTAATCGCGTGGATCGGCGTGCTCGGCCTGATCGTTCACCCCGCCGTCACCTGGATCTTGTCTCACATCGTTTTTGAATTGGACGCCAGTCTCGTTCAAGGCGCCGTCATCACGGCTGCGATGGCGCCGGGCGTGAACGCCTACATTTTTTCAAATCTGTACGGGCGCGCAAAACGGGTCGTCGCCAGCAGCGTTCTGCTCGGAACTGCGTTCTCCATTGCAACCGGCTCGGCTTGGATAGCAATCGTCGGATAGCGCAGCATTCAGCAGTTGAACACGACGTTTGCCACACTTCGGGCCCGACGCAATTCGAGATTGCGCTCACTTGCTTCAAGCCAATGCGTTTTCGGGGGAGGCAACGAAGCCGGACAAACCTGAGCCGCCAATCGATTGGTGCGGCCGAGAAGACTCGAACTTCCACGGGTTTTACCCCACAGCGACCTCAACGCTGCGCGTCTACCAATTCCGCCACGGCCGCGACTCAGGTTTAGTCATCGTATATTGGTTTGGCATGGAAAAGTGAAGCGTTCTTCGCCGACCCGTCAGCAACTTGCATCATACATTGATGCACACGACGTTGCAGGAGATGATTCGATGCTTCCGATGCAAGGAAACCGAGCGGTTTTTTCAAGGAAGTCGTGTTCGGCGATTCGTTGATTTCGAACGACCCGCCAAGCGCAGATCGTTGTAGCTAAACGCAGTTGGTTGTCTCGATTCCTTGAAGCACCGCCGGGAAATCAGCTTGAAGCTTTGAAGGGCGGCCGGAGCGGTTCGCATAGCATCCGTATCAACGGCCAATGGAGCATTTGTTTTCGCTTTGAGGATGGAGATGCTTATGACGTCGAAATCTCCGATTGCCGCTGATGGAGACATCGGCATGACGTAGTTTGAACCGATTCATCCGGGCGAAATTTTGAAGCGGGACTTCATGGATCCCTTGAGTTTGCCCGCTGAGGCGCTGTTCGAACTCTGACTTCGGGCCAGCCGCGGATGCATTGCAACATCTGCTGGAAACGCGGATTGTCGGTCGGAGCTGGCGTCGAGGAAAGCGTCCGCAAGCAGATAGGCGGCAGCCGATTCAAATGGCGGCGAGTCGTTGGTCGAAAGTGTGCGCCAATGCCTTGCTCGCCGTCAAGTGCTGCTTCGAAAACAACCCGAGGCCCGAAATCATCGATTGGAGGGATTGCAGCGCAGCAGCCGCCTGACCAGAAGGAATGGAACGCCCCGATTGCTCGACCAGGAAAAATTCTCGGCGGGCCTGAACCGGATTGATGGGCCGCGCGGCGGCCGGTCCTAGTGGCTTGTTCGAGTTATTTGAAACCCTCTTTGACGGGCGGCGACGAGCCGATCCAAGCTGGCTGTCCATTTGAACGGCTCCGCCTCTTTCTCGTTGTACAGTTCAATGAATTGCAAACGCGGCTTATCAATCCGCCAGATGGAATCGCAGACGCCTCACTGGAGCCAGCAAGCATCAAAGGGACTCTTGTGTGTTGAAGCTGCCACTAGCTCGGGAACGCCGCGCAAGCTGTCGTTTTCCGCGCCGAGCCTTTGCGAAAAGAAAACGGATGGACGGCCCGCGCGGAGCGATGTAGAGTGCGGGAATGTGAAGCGGCCATTCGCGCCGATATGGCCCAAAAAGACACCGCCTTCGAAAGGCTCCGGACCGACATGGCCAATAACCTGGCCAAAAACCAAGGTGCGTTCGAAGAGCTTCGGACCGACATGGCGAAGCGAGATGCCGACACGGCGCGACGCGAAATCAACCGCATGCGATGGCTGGCCGGCATATGGGTCGCCGGCGTTCTCGTCACAATCGCGGCATTGGGAATTTTCATCCGTTTGGCGATCTGACGCGGCGCGGCGCGCATCACGCCCATGCCTGCGCTCCTTGGCTGAACGCGCTGACAATGCTTCCGCATTCCGTATCTTTCGCCAACGCGCGCCTCCAAGACCTTCAGGGAACCGGGCGCATCCGGTGTTTTTTGGTCAATTGATTGCGCGGCGCGGCAATCCCTCCAATCGATGATTTCGCGCCTGCGGCTGGTTTCCAAGCGGCATTCGCGGCGACCAGGGCGTCGGCTTTCGACAGGCGGCTTCCCGCCCGACCGAAAAGTATGCGATGCGTCCCGTCGGGGCTGCGGATCGGAAAATTCGAAACATTTGGGCAAAAATGGTGGACTGGATAACGAATTCAGATCTTGTGGAGTACGCCGACGCCGTGCGGGAAATGGAGACGCGCGTAGACCGCATTGCCGCCGGAACTTCCAGCGAGGCCGTATGGCTTTTGGAGCACCCTCCCCTCTACACTGCCGGGAAGAGCGCAAAATCGACGGACCTGAATTCGAATCCTCGTTTTCCCGTGCTCGAGACCTCTCGCGGCGGACAGTACACCTATCACGGCCCCGGCCAGCGCGTGGCCTATATCATGCTGGATTTGCGTCGGCGCGACCGCGACGTGAAGAAATTCGTGAGGACGCTCCAGAACTGGGCGATAATGGCGTTGGGCGATTTCGGAGTTCAAGGCCGCGCGAGTTCGAATGGGATCGGGGTCTGGGTAAAATGCCGAACGTCGATGGACCGCGGCGGACCGGAAAGCGAAAAGAAAATCGCCGCGATCGGACTCCGGCTCCGAAGATGGATCAGCTTCCATGGAATTTCGATAAATGTAGCGCCCAATCTTGATCACTATGCCGATATCGTGCCCTGCGGCATCCGCGAATTCGGCGTTTCAAGCTTGGCCGACCTCGGAGTCGAGACGACCATGCAAGATGTCGACAGAGCGCTCATTCGCAATTTCGACGCGGCGTTTCATTGCGGCAATGAAGACGTTCCTTCCGAATAATGGGCATGCCGCGAGGCTTGAATGAGGCGTGAAGCAACCCGCCGACAGTTGAGTTATCGGCAACCCTGCTATATCAGCGCAGTGGGCAGACGGAGACAAAATCGGCATAGGCCGCTTTCCAAGCAAAATCAAAGAGGGATGTCATGGCTGACATAACTGCGCACTCAGAAGAGCATCACGAAAATATCGGGTTTTTCACGCGTTGGTTCATGTCCACGAACCATAAGGATATCGGCATCCTCTACATCGTGACGGCAGCAGTCGTCGGCTTCGTTTCGGTTGCGTTCACCGTTTACATGCGGATGGAGCTGATGGAGCCCGGGGTGCAGTACATGTGCCTTGAAGGGGCGAGTTTGGCCGCGGCCGCGGTGGAGGACTGCACTCCCAACGGCCACCTGTGGAACGTATTGATTACAGGCCACGGGATTCTGATGATGTTTTTCGTTGTCATTCCTGCGCTTTTCGGCGGATTCGGCAACTATTTCATGCCGTTGATGATCGGCGCCCCGGACATGGCGTTCCCTCGGCTGAACAATCTCAGCTACTGGATGTATGTCGCCGGCTCGTCGCTAGCCATAGCATCCGTTCTGTCTCCGGGCGGCAACGGGCAGGCAGGATCAGGCGTCGGCTGGGTGCTGTACGCCCCGTTGTCGACGCGCGAAGCAGGCTTCTCGATGGATTTGGCCATATTCGCCGTGCATGTATCCGGCGCCTCTTCGATCCTTGGCGCCATCAATATGATAACGACGTTCCTGAACATGCGCGCACCGGGCATGACGCTTCACAAAGTACCCCTGTTCGCTTGGTCGATCTTCGTGACAGGGTGGTTGATTCTCCTGTCGCTTCCGGTGCTTGCCGGGGCGATCACGATGCTTCTGACGGACAGGAATTTCGGCACGACCTTTTTCGACCCGGCCGGAGGCGGGGACCCAATTCTGTATCAGCACCTGCTCTGGTTCTTCGGGCACCCGGAAGTTTACATCATCATTGTTCCCGGATTCGGAATTATTTCGCACGTGATCTCCACGTTTTCCAAGAAGCCGATATTCGGTTACTTGCCGATGGTCTACGCGATGGTGGGCATCGGCGCGCTCGGCTTCGTCGTCTGGGCTCACCATATGTACACCGTCGGAATGAGCATCACCCAGCAGTCCTACTTCATGCTCGCCACGATGGTGATCGCAGTGCCTACAGGCATCAAGATATTCTCTTGGATCGCCACAATGTGGGGAGGATCGGTTGAGTTCAAAACGCCGATGCTGTGGGCATTCGGATTTCTGTTCCTGTTCACGGTAGGCGGCGTAACGGGAATAGTGCTCAGCCAAGCCGGCGTTGATCGCGCATATCACGACACGTACTACGTCGTGGCGCACTTCCATTACGTGATGTCGCTTGGCGCCGTGTTCTGCATCTTCGCAGCAGTCTACTACTGGATTGGAAAGATGTCGGGCCGTCAGTATCCCGAATGGGCCGGCAAACTGCACTTCTGGACAATGTTCATCGGTTCGAACCTGACGTTCTTTCCACAGCATTTCCTTGGCCGCCAAGGCATGCCCCGCCGCTACATTGATTATCCGGAAGCGTTTGCGTTTTGGAACGAAGTCTCTTCCTACGGCGCGTTCCTGTCATTCGCCTCATTCGTGTTCTTCATCGGAATCGTCTTTTACACGCTTCTAGCGGGGAAGCGGGTCGAGGAACCGGCGTACTGGGGCGAACATGCCGACACTTTGGAGTGGACGCTTCCCAATCCGCCGCCGCAACATACTTTCGAAACGCTTCCTACCGCGGAAGAATGGAATCGAGGCGGTCACTACCACTGACCATCGGATTCACAGTCCGATTTCAGGATTCGGCACCGCTAGGACGGTGCTGGTTCATGCCCGGCTGGACCCTTTCAACCCTTCCGGGATCGACCTGCGTCGGATGAAAGCCGATTGCCCACGAGTTTGCCGACGGCTCTGAAATCCATTTGCCCTGCGTAATTCGATTTCAGATGGGACATGACCCTGCCTTTGTCCCTTACGCTCTTCGCCTTCGTAGCATGGACCGCCTTCTTGATGGCATGAAGAGTTTCCTCTTCGTCCAGCTGCTTGGGCAGCAACTCCCTAAGGAGCTGAATTTCGGCTCTCTCCCCGTCCGCCAGTTCGAATTGCCCTTGCTCATCATACGAAACCGCTGACTGCTTGCGGCGTTCGATCATGCCGCTCAAAATGGAAATGATTGCGTCGTCAGGCACCTGATCCTGGTTCACTGATGCTGCCGCCAAACTATCCTTGTCCGCAATCGTCGACTTGACGAGTCGCAGCATCGATAATCGGGTCTCGTCGCCTGCGGCCTTGGCATCTCGCAGAGCGCTATCAATCCGGTCACGCATTACTCAAGTTGCCCTCCCAACAACCTCAAGCCCGGACACGGCGGAAACGTAGGCTATGATTTCATTGCGCGCAACGATTTTTGCCTTCGCGAATTTGGAATGCGCAGGAAATTTCGCGATTCCCTTGGCGGCCTTCTTGGCATTCGAACAATCTGGCTGCCAACCGCAGCTTTGAGTCATGGTAGCGGACATTGGGTTGGCCGCTTCGATCAAGCGATTCGAAAATCGCGGACTGTAGTTTCAACTTCGAACGAGCAGTTTTCAATCATTGGGATTACCAGCTGCACCAGCCGGTGCAGCCGTTGCTTCCAAAGCCGAATTTTGAGCAGACCTGCGGTTTCGGCCAAAAGTTTCGCGTTGGAGACGGTTCGCGACAGTCGCCAGACAACGGTGCGCGGTTTCGGAACGGCTGGCCGTGTCCTTTCGTTCGCGCTCCGGTTAGTTCTTCTTGTGGTCCACGAGTTTGCCAGCCGCGATCCAAGGCATCATGCCTCTGAGTTTGCGCCCGACCTCCTCGATTTCGTGCGAATCGTTCATGCGCCGCGTTGCCTTGAACGAGGGCTGCCCGACCGAGCATTCCTGCATCCAGTCCGCGACGAACTTGCCCGCTTGAATGTCCTTCAAGATCTCTCTCATCCTCTTCTTCGTTTCATCGTAGGGAATGACCTTCGGTCCTGCGACGTACTCTCCGTATTCGGCAGTGTTTGAAATCGAGTAGTTCATATTTGCGATTCCGCCTTCGTAAATGAGGTCGACAATCAGCTTAACTTCGTGAAGGCATTCGAAATACGCCATTTCAGGCGCATAGCCGGCTTCGACCAAAGTCTCGAAACCGCACCTGATCAGCTCAACAAGGCCTCCGCAAAGCACTGATTGCTCGCCGAACAGATCTGTCTCGCATTCCTCTTTGAAATCCGTTTCGATGATTCCCGACCTGCCGCCGCCAATCGCGGAGCAGTAAGACAGTGCAGTTTCCAAGGCGCGGCCGGACGCGTCGTTGTGGACGGCGACAAGACAGGGAACGCCGCCGCCCTTTGCGAACTCGCTCCGCACCGTGTGGCCGGGCCCTTTGGGAGCCATCATGACAACGTCGACGCCCTGCTTCGGAGTGATCAGGTTGAAATGAATGTTCAGGCCATGGGCGAAAGCGATGGCCGCCCCTTCCCTGATGTTGTCGTGGACGTAGTCACTGTACGTCTCCGCTTGAAGTTCATCGGGCATGGAAAACATGATGAGGTCGCACCATGCGGCGGCCTCGGCGATGCCCATGACCTTCAGCCCTTCGGCTTCCGCTTTCTTGGCGGACGTCGAGCCGGGGCGCAGGGCCACGACGATGCTGCGAGCGCCCGAGTCGCGCAGGTTCAGCGCGTGGGCATGGCCTTGCGACCCATATCCCAAAATCGCGATGTTTTTTTCCTTGATGAGATTTATGTCGCAATCTCGGTCGTAATATACGCGCATTCAATCCTCCGATCTTCAATGGCCGAATTCGGCCATGCGAATGTTGGTATCGCGGCGGTATTTACGCCGTGACGTCCAGATTTCAATCGGCGAATTCATGCAAGTCGCCGATTTGTGGCGATAAATCGCCAAAGACTGGCAATGTGTTTTGGCTTCCTACCGGTAGACCGGACCCAATCCGGCAGACACGAGCCGCGACCGCAATGGCTCGATTTCGTGCGCGGCTGCCAAGCCAATCGTCCGCAATCTGCGGAAGGCCGGATTGGACCCAATCGAAGCAATATTCAGACCGGCAACGCCTGAAATGCGAAGCAAAAGATCTTTGTAGCGCAACCATTGATACCTTTTGAGATGTTCGACGCTTCCGATTTCGCGGCGGCCCGATTTTGCTGCTATTTTAAGGGCTTGGATATCGTCGGCAGTCATGTTCAGTCCCTGCGCTCCTATCGGAGGCACGACATGCGCCGCCTCGGCGATCAAGGCAGTGCGTTCGGCGAAAATCCGGCTCGCGAGCTGGACGCGCATGTTCCAGGCGCGTCTTTCAGACGCCAGTCGCAATCGGCCATACAGTCCAAGAGATCTCTCCTCCGCTGCATATTCAAAGTCTTCCGCGGGAAGATTCAAGAGTTTGTCGACCTTTGCCGATTCTTCCATCCAAACGATTGCCGATGCTGGTTCGCTGCCGATGTCCCGACGCGGCACCAAGGTGAATGGGCCACCGGTCGCATGGATTTCTGTTGAAACGAATTCATGGGGAATCTCCTGCGTCACGTTGAAGCTCAACGCCTTTTGCAAGAAATCGAATCGCCGGGCTTGGATTCCGACTGTCCGGCGAACTTGCGAATCTGTGCCGTCCGCAGCGATCAGCAGTTTGCCTGCAATCCTCGATCCGTCGTCCAGCACGATGAACGCTTCGCCGGTTCGCGTGACGATCTCGGCAATCTCTGAGCGAAAACGCGTCTGAACATGCGGCAGACGCTCCAAAGCGCGCAGAAGGGTCTCCGCAAGGACGTCATTGGGCAGGCTCCATCCGAAACAAGGGATGGAAGAATCTGATGCAACGAAATCCTTTTTCAAAGCGGCTCCCGATTCCGACGGCGGCGAAGATACGATCCGCATGGTTTCAAGGGGCGTTGCTTCGGACTCCAGTTCCGGCCAAATCCCTGCTTCGTTCAAGATTTGCCGGCACTGCCCGAACAGCGCCGTCGTTCGACCGTCCGAGCCGCTGCGTTCGGCCTTCGTGTCTCTTGACCTGCGGTCATAGCAGAAAACATTGTATCCATCCGACGCGAACGCGGCCGCCGCCAACAGGCCGCCCAATCCGCATCCCGCGATGATCACATCGACCCGTTCAACTTTGTTGCGCATGCGACGATTCCCGCTAAATGAGCGCTTGCACGCCGATCATTTCAGTTTGAGCAGATTAAGCCGACAACCGGATTTTTTCGGCGACCATGTCTACGGAATATTTCATTAGGTCCAAGTCCTCGCACTCCGCCATGATCCGCACGATTGGTTCAGTGCCGGAGTTCCGGACAACCAGCCGACCGATTCCGTCTAGCCTTTCCTGTGCCTCTGAGATTGCGCTTTTCACTTGCTCATCAGACAAGATCCCGCTGTTCACCGAGGAAACAGCAACGTTCTCTTGCAACTGAGGAACAGGGTCGAAGACGCTGGCTAGTTCGCTGGCTTTCTTTCCTGATTCTTTCAGCATTGCGAGGAACTGCAGAGCGGCTACCAACCCGTCTCCGGTGGTTGCATAGTCCGACATTAAGACATGCCCGGATTGCTCGCCACCGAGATTGAAACCTTCCTTCAACATTTTTTCCGAGACGTGGCGGTCTCCGACCTGTGTCCGAACCACATTTATTTCCGCACTATTGAGAAACCTATCGAGGCCAGTATTGGAAAGCTTCGTAACAACCAGCGTTCTGTCTGCCAGCCGCCCAGCATTGGCCCACTCCAGCGCAAATAATGCGAGCAATTGATCGCCCGCTATGATTGAGCCTTTTTCGTCAATGACGACGACTCTGTCAGCGTCGCCGTCCAGACAGATGCCGACGTGCGCTTCGGTTTCTTGGACTTTTCTTACCGCTTGGCGGGTATCCGTCGATCCGCATTCGTGGTTGATGTTGAAGCCGTTCGGGGCAATCCCGAGAGGCACGACCTCAGCGCCGAGTTCCCAGAGCACGTCTGGGGCGGCTCGGTACGCGGCTCCATTCGCGCAATCGATGACAATCCTTAAGCCGTTCAATCGAAGGTGCTTCGGGAAGGTGGTCTTGACGAATTCAATATAGCGCCCAAGCCCGTCATCGATCCTGCGTGCTCTCCCGATTTCCGTTGGCCTTGGAAGTTCGTACTCCCCGCTCAGGTTGGTTTCAATCGCATTTTCCATGTCCTTTTTCAGCTTGCGCCCGTCCGGGCCAAAAAACTTGATTCCATTGTCGTGATGAGGGTTGTGGGACGCCGAGATCATAACGCCGAGATCGGCCCTCATGGACCGAGTCAATAGTGCTACTCCCGGCGTAGGCACGGGCCCAAGCAAGAGCACGTTCATCCCTGTTGCGGTCAGCCCTGCCGTGAGAGCATTCTCGATCATGTAGCCTGAACGACGAGTATCCTTTCCAATGACCACGCGATGCTTGTTTGATTCATCCCTTCGAAAACAGCGTCCTGCAGCCATTCCGATCTTGAGCGCCGAAGCCGCTGTCATCGGATGGGTGTTGGCCCGCCCTCGAATGCCGTCAGTTCCGAATAGAGATCGCTGCATGGATAAATCTTTGCCGAATGTCCCGAGAGCTCGAATTTATTTGAATTTATACGCTTCGCGATGCCCGCATGTTGCCGACAACACCAGAAATTCGCCTATCTGATGTCTTGAGTCAATTGATCCGCTCTTGATAGAAAACGTGGCTCCCTATCTCGGCGGTCTTTTCGAATACGCCTGCCCATCGCGGATTGGCCCAAGTGGCATGAAAATATGTCGCACCCCCGGCTACAGGCTTGATTTCGCCCTGCATCGCTCGAAACGCGAGCATTCTGACTTCCGCGTAGGCGTCTTTCTCCGAAATCGCCTCAGACAGCCCATCGCAGTTGAAGCTGAACTGGCATTTATTCTTATAGCTGCCGCCCTGAGTAACCACCTCGCAAATCTTGTCGGGAAACTTGTCCGACTTGACCCGATTGATGATGACTTCTGCCACCGCCTGCTGCCCCAGGGCTTTTTCGCCTCTTGCCTCAAAATAAATCGCTTCGGCGAGGCAGTGCAATTCGCCGAAATATTGCGGCCGTAGAATCGGAAGAATCGGAGCGGCCTCAAACGAGGCATCGTGCTTGGCCACCAAGGCTTCAACCCCCTCTGGAAATTCACTCAAATTGTCGAAAGCAAACTCCAAATCGAAATCGCCGGAATAATCTCCTTCCGCGAACGCTTCCAAAGCATCCGCCAGCAGCGTATCCCTCGTCATGCGAGGCACATCGGCGGGCGTCTCATGATTTGCGATGGTCGATGACCGAGGCGCTGCATTATCCAAAATGAACAAAGACTCCGTTCTCCTTTTCGGCACGGCCGCGACGATTTCCGAGCCGCTTGGCAGCAATCTCGGAGCCCGAAGGACTTCTTCAGCATTGATAATGCTGAGTCGTTCCAACGAAAGCTCGCTTATCCCGAAATCAGACACGCTTTGCTTCGCCACCGTCAGTGACCCCGAATTTCCCAGTTGGATCGGTCGAGTAATCACGGCGAAATCATTGCCGTCGACATTAGGCTCAGCATTGGCTGCAAGACCAGCCATTGCATCTGGCCGCAGCATAACGACCGTTGTTTCCGTAGAGATCAAGTCGCTCGAGACTGCTGCAGATGCCGATAGACAGAATGCAGACATGCCTACTACAACGATCTGCGCGAGCATTTTTCCGCAATGCTCGCAGCGCTTACTTTCAGTCACTTGCACAACCCCCAAAAGAACCAAGCTCCAGCCGCCCAACTACTGCAGTCCGACTTGGGGCGCTTACAACTCAATTTCACAGTCCGATAAACCACGGTCTACCGAGATCAGGACTTTTGAAGCTAAGTGCCGCAATTGTCAACGATCGCGAATTCACATCAGGGCAACAATTCACTGACGGTGCCTTTCATGTTTTTGGGTTGAGTCGGTTCCGCGCTCTCGCGCGTCGCTTGGGGTCGGTGTTTCGAGGGCTGCAGTGGTTGCTTGCCAAGAATCATAAAACGCATCCTTCAGCGACAATTGTCCGTAGCAGGAGCTTGGCTCTTGCACCGTGAATTGATTCTCATTTGCTCGCAATGCTTTCATTGGCGTTCGCTTCCAAGAGATCCTATCGATTTTGCCGTTCCCATGATCGAATAATTTGGTTCATTTCGTGAATCGCATAGATGCCGGATTTACGGCCGCTCCGAGGCAGGATGACAGGCTTGCGTTCCGACCGAGGCATGCGAACTGGCATCACTGAAGGTCGTTTTCGAGATATTTCATCGCGCCGCCGCGAAAGTCGAACAAGAGTCGCTTGAAACGGCTTCGCCGGTTGCCGACCGTGTGGGAGCGGCAAGACCCTCAGGGATGCTGGCCTGCGGATTGGTTCAGAGCGACGGGGGATATCCCGAGCGACCAAGCGCAGGCGGGAAGCAGCGCCTTCGTTGCAGCTGCAGATCCGGCTTTCGAGGCAGCAACTTGCCTGCGACTTCGTGATGAGGACGAATCGGGAATGGCCGCAACGAATCGAATCCGGCAAAATCGTCGCTATCCGGACCTTGAGCGAATCGCTGCTTGCGCTGCCGCAAGTCTTGCAATCGGCACGCGGTACGGCGAACAAGATACATAGGTGAATCTCGCATCGCGGCAGAACTCGATTGTAGACGGGTCGCCGCCGTGCTCTCCGCAGATGGCGAGTACCAATTCAGGTTTCGACGCCCTCCCCCGCTGCGCCGCGGTCAAAAGAAGTTCGCCTACGCCTTCGAGGTCGAGCGAGCTGAAGGGATCCAACGGAAAGACTCCTTGCTCCAAATAGGCCTCCATGAAACGCTGAGAGTCATCGCGGCTGATTCCATAAGTCATTTGGGTCAGGTCGTTGGTTCCGAAACTCAGGAACGACGATTCGCTGGCCAGATCCCCGGCGCGCAAGGCCGCCCTTGGAGTCTCCACCATGACCCCGATGCTGTATTCGAAGTCCACTTTGAATTCGGCCTTTACGGACTGGGCAACGAGGTCCACTCGCTTGCGAACCAGTTCCATCTCGCGATGGGCCGAAACTAGAGGCACCATGATTTCGGGAATGATCGAACCGCCCTTCTCGTTCGCATTGACCGCCGCCTCGAAAATCGCTCGCGCCTGCATTTCGTAGATCTCGGGAACGGTCACTCCCAACCGGACGCCTCTGAGCCCCAGCATCGGATTGAATTCCCTGAGTTCCTCGGCCCGGGCGATGACTTTGCTGATCGGCAAATCCAATGCCTCCGCAAGCTCCTGCATCTCATCCCTGTCATGAGGAAGGAACTCATGGAGCGGCGGGTCGAACAATCGGACGCATACAGGGCTGCCCTCCATGATTTCGAACATGGATTCGAATTCGCTGCGCTGCATGTCGAGCAACTGGTCCAAGGCCGAGCGCCGCTCTTCCGCGCTGTCGGCGAAGATCATTTCCCTCATGACCGTCAACCGGGCTTCGCCGAAAAACATGTGCTCGGTCCGGCACAACCCGATCCCGTCGGCTTTGAATCTTCTGGCTACGCGGGCCTCGTTCGACGTGTCGGCGTTGGCTCGGACTACCAAGTCGCGATGCTCGTCCGCCCAATCCAGGAACTCATCGACTTCCTCATTCATCATTGGCTCGACAAGCTCGGTCGCGCCCTTGAGAACCTCGCCGCGCGTGCCGTCGACCGTGATCAAGTCACCTTCGCGGAACACTTGACCTTCCGATGCGGTAAGCAATTGCTCCTTCTGATCGAAATGCAGATCGCTGGCTCCTGCGACGCATGGAACGCCTAGGCCTCGCGCGATTACGGCTGCATGGCTCGTGACGCCGCCGCGTCCGGTCAACACGCCTTTGGCCGTATACATGCCCCGAATATCTTCCGGCCCGGTCTCGACCCTTACCAAAATGCATGATTCGTTTCGCGCGGCGCAATCCGCCGCTGCGGAGGAAGAAAACACGATCGCGCCCGATGCTCCGCCAGGGCTGGCTCCGATCCCTTTTGCAACGATCTTGCGGTTCGGCGATTTCGCGACCTGCTTGTGTAGAATCCTCCCGAGGCTGTCAGGCTCCATTCTTGTCAACGCGTCTTGTTTCGCGATGATGTTGTCCTTGGCCAATCCAACTGAAATCGCGATCGCCGCACCGACAGTCCTTTCCGCTGGCTTGTAATCGAGAACCCGCAGCTTGCCGTCGGCGACCGAAAATTCAATTTCGCAAGCATCACGCTCGGCCGTCCGGAGTTTGTCGAGGCAATCCTTGGCGTCTTGAAAAATGCTCTTGCACGGCAGGGCTTCAGAAATTTCGGTTGCTGCGATTTCGCATTTTCCGTGCAGCTCTGAATGGAACGTTCCGTAAAGTCCTTTGCTCCCGGTTTCCGGATGGGAATTGACCAATGCTCCTGCCCCGCATTCCTCACCGGTCCGACCGAGCACTATTTCCTGAATTACGAGGCCCAGCCCGGCATCGTCAGGCGCACCATGCGCGCGCCGGAGCAGCCGTGCAGTGGTTCCCTCCCAAGCCCGTGCCATCGAACGAAGGACGCTCGCTAGTTGCATTGAGGCGGATTGCGGAAACGGCGAATCACCTTCGCGCTCGAATCGTTTCAATGCCGTCGCCAAAAACTCCGGCTCGGACGGATCGCCCACGATTCCTTCGAAACTTTCCGGATCAAGTCGCGCGACCTCAACTGCAAAATGGAGAATGAACTCCGAATACAACTTGGTCGCAGCGGCCTTCCCTCGAATTTTTGCGACGTGCTCTGCAGTACGGTCGGACATTCCGACATTGAAGACCGTATTCGTGCGACCCCACTTCGCGTCGCTCGGACTGGATCGCACCGACACCAACGCATTTTTTCCGAACGGTTCAAACAGTGCCTTCGCGTCCGGATGGCGCCCGGTCGCGATTTCGTGAACGGTGTGCATGGAAATCGCGACCGTCTTCGGAACTGGCAATCCAAGATCAATTAGCCGAGCAAGCCGTTCGGCGCGGGACCCGAACAACCGCGGGTCAATCGAGGTGCCATTTGTGAGCAGTACGGCGCCGGAATTAGTTTTCATCAACCCGATCCCCTCACCTCAAAATATGTTGGATCAATTGCCGCTTTCGGCCAGACTCGTTCCGAAGCGTCGTCGTCGAGCTGACTGACCGGTCGGCGAAATGAATAAGTGCAATTCATGTTTCGAGTTGCCTGAAATCTGCGTATTCCATGCATATTTTCCTTACATGAAAAAGCAATCTAAGCCGGCTGAGTCGAACTTGCTGATTTGTCGAATTGACGTGCACGCGCTCAAAAAATGGGTTGATTGCTTTACTCAATAGTCCCAATACCGGAAAGGGATTACCTATACGGGTACGGCGTTCAAATTCTTTTTTCATTTCAAGCGTCAACATTAGTTCATGTTCTAGGTCATGCTCTTCGTTCTCTTCAAAGAGATTTTTATCTGGGTAAACGCTCAAGTCCTCTGTCTCTTTTTGCTCTTCTGAAGTGATTATATTGTTGACTCTTTTAAATGCCTTAACGAGTTCCAAACCTTCGTCAGTGACGACAAAATCGTGAAGCTGCTCGGCTCGTTTACTTATAAGAACCGATTCGTCGGCACGCCTTTCCTTCAATTCGTTTAAAGTATCATCGCTGCGTACTAGAACACACGCTTTGATGCAATCTTGTCGAATGCCAGCATTGCGCAAATATACCGTCAAGCGCTCATTCACGAATTTTAAAACTTCTATCTTCAAGTCTGTAATTGAATCGTCGGTCAATTTGTTGGCCATGGAAGAGACATCCTTGTACTGCCACAATGCGAATTCCAAGGTGTCCAGCAGCCGAATTCGAATATTGTTGTCGAGGGTGAGCCTGACAACGCCGATCGCCGCGCGCCTGAGGCCATGCGGATCCTTTGAGCCGCTCGGGGTTTCGCCGATGCCGAAAAATCCTGCTAGATAGTCAATTCGATCCGCCAGCCCGACTACGACCGCTAAAGGTTCGCTTGGTGTAGGATCGGAAGGACCGGCCGGGGAGTAATGTTGGTCGCATGCATTCGCGATTTCGGTCTTGACGCCATTGAGCAAAGCCAGCCTGTGCCCTACCTTGCCCTGGAGTTCCGGAAACTCCTTTACGGTCTCCGTTACAAGGTCGAACTTCGACAGTTTTGCCGCCAAGCGGGCGTCGGCGGACCTGACAGATACTGCTTTGGCCAAGATTTCCGAAATCGCAGATATGCGTGAAACCCGCTGCTCCATGGTTCCGAGCTTGTGATGGAAATTCATCTGGCGGAGTTTTTCTGTCACAGGCTCCAAGCGCCGGAGCAGCACCTCGCCGCCTTCCTGCCCGTCCGACCCGGTCATTCTCAGATCGTTTTTCCAATAAAATTCAGCATCTTCCAGACGGGAGTTGAGAACCCGCAAATTGCCTGCGAGCATCGCTTCGCCATTATCTTTGGTTTTCTTGTTGGCTACCATGACGAAGTGGGAAACCTTTCTGGAGTCGCGGTCCACGACCGAAAGGTACTTCTGGTGCTGCTTCATTGCCGCAGTAATCAGCGCGTTCGGAAGATCCAGAAACCTATCTTTGATCGCGCCGATCATGGGCACTGGCCATTCCGTCAATCCGGCATTTTCGTCCAATAGTTCGGGGTCGTTGACAAGATTCAGCCCATATTTATCCGCAAGTCGCTCTGCCCCGGCGCGAATTCGTTTTTTTCGATCTTCGGAATCAAGAATGACGAAAGCTCGCTCCAGCTTTGCCTTGTAGTCGTCGAATGAAGTGACTTCAAACTCCGACGGCGACATGAAACTATGGCCTCGCGTCGTATCCCCCGCTTGAATGCCGCCGATTTCGAAATCGACTTTCCGCCAGCCGGTTTCATCGTGCAGTATGCACAGGATGGAGTGAAGCGGCCGCACCCAACGAAATTGAGCGGTGCCCCAAACCATCGACTTTGGCCAAACGAATTCTCGAATGGCATTGCCGACGGCTTCAGTCGCGATCTCTGATAGCGGCTGTCCCGGGACCTCCAATACAGCAAAATAATATCGTCCTTTCTTCTCTTCGCGCAGTTCCAAATCCTCGGCAGCTGCTCCCGCTGAACGCAAAAAGCCTGAAAGCGCTTCCTGGGGCGCGTCTTCTCGCGGCCCTTTTCGCTCTGCCTTTTGCGCAGGGCTGCATTCCGGCAAGTCCTTGATTGCGATGCACACCCGTCGGGGCGTCGCATACGCTGACGCCTCGCCGCACCTAATGCCTGACGCTGACAGCTTGTCGCACAAGAGCGACTTCAAGCCGTCCGCAGCATCGCGCTGCATGCGGGCCGGAATCTCCTCCGAATAAAGTTCAAGCAACAAGTCGGGCATTCGTTCGCTCTCTAGCCTTCCTTCCGATTTTTTCACCGGCCGGGTTTCTAACCGAGGTTTGCCGAACCGCATCGCAATTCGGCATTATTGGCCCGCCCGGCCGAGATTTCGGTGCGTCCGTCTTTTTGATCACAGCGCTGAATGCCGCATTATGAAAACAGCCCCACCTGTTTCAACGAAATAGCCTTCGTGCCAGCTTTCAAAAAGCCTCTGCGGCCCGCGAAGAAACTTGATCATCCTATTTCCAAGCATCAGCAACGCTCCGTGAACTACTCGTTTTCTGTTTCGGCTTTTGGAGAATATCGCGCTGGTAGCTCAATCAGCTTGATCAACATGGATTTCATCGCGATGCTGGCGAAGCAGATTGCCGCAACGCAATTGCTTGCGCTTGGCAATCAGGCAACCGCCTCCTCACTCCATCCGCCTTCGGATGTCGAGAGATACGCGTCGGCGCATTTTTTTGCCAAGGCGCGAACCCTCCCGATCATGGATTGCCGCTCGGCTACCGATATCACCCCTCTTGCATCAAGCAAATTGAAACAATGCGAAGCCCTGATGCATTGATCGTAGGCAGGATATGCCATCACGATCCGCTTGCCTGTCCGTTCGTCCTCGAATGGCGTGTCAAGGATTCGCGCGCACTCCAGCTCGGCATCCTTGAAATGCCTCAGTGCGGCTTCCGTATCGCATACGTCGAAGTTCCATCTGGAAAATTCCGCTTCCGCCTGCCTGAATACGTCGCCGTAGCTCAAAGGGATCTTGGCATCAGGATTGTTGAACGGCATCTCCATCACGTGGTTCACACCGAGAACGTACATCGCCAGCCGTTCCAAGCCGTACGTGATTTCGGCCGGAACAGGGCGACAATCATGTCCTCCGACCTGCTGGAAATATGTGAACTGCGATACTTCCATGCCATCGCACCACACTTCCCAGCCCAAGCCCCAAGCGCCCAAAGTCGGGCTTTCCCAGTCGTCCTCGACAAATCTCAAATCGTGAAGTTCGAAATCTATCCCGATAGATCGGAGAGAGCTGAGATACAGTTCTTGGATGTTCGGCGGCGATGGTTTGATCAGCACTTGAAACTGGTAATAATGCTGCATTCGGTTGGGGTTTTCTCCGTAACGGCCGTCGGTCGGCCGCCGAGACGGCTGGACATACGCGACCGCCCACGGCTTCGAACCGAGCGAGCGAAGCGTTGTCGCAGGATGAAAGGTTCCCGCGCCCACTTCCTTGTCGTATGGCTGCAGCAATGCGCAACCCTGCTGTCCCCAGTAGTCCTGGAGTCTGCCGATTACATCCTGAAAACAACGAGGTTTGGAATTTTTGTCCATCGTGGTGGCATCAATCCGACGTATATGATATGCTCGGTGTTCCTATGCAACACTCTCATTCGGGTCAATGTGCCTTTGGCCATCGCCGATTTTTTGGCATCAAGCGGCAGATTGCGCGCTATTGTCCAATGATGCTGCAACACAGTGAACGGCAAAGATCAAAAAATGATGACGTTCGCCTTAAACTAAGACGAACCACTCTTTAATTTATGTGATAGTCCTAATAAATCGTGTTTATCGATGAAAAAACTGCTCGTCACAATCCTTGTATCTCTCGCGACCGTGACCGCTGGTCTGTCGGCTGTTGCTCAGACTCAGCAGTTCTGGATCCAGATTGAAGCCCTCCGGGATGCGCGGACGGCACTTTCGCGAGCGCGAGCATTGACTGCCCAGTTCCCCGAAACTCATGCATTCCGAATTCCAGACGGATCCTATGTCATCGCGCTTGGCCCGTTTGACAGATCGCAAGCACTGAACCGAAACCAGTCTTTGATTGGCTCCGCCTCGATACCGCAGAACAGCTTCGTAACTCTAGGCAACGATTTCGTTAGTCAATTCTGGCCGGTTGGAGTAAATGCGAACGCAAGATTGAACAGCAATCTTGAAACCGACTTCGCATACATCGCACCCGACCAGGAAACCGATTCGATTTCGGTGCTGCCTTTGGACGATGGCGCCACGACCGAGAGAGACGAACCAGAAGCTGACACCATCGATATGATGAAAATTCAAACGGCGCTTCAGTGGACGGGTGATTACGACTCGATCATAGACGGGCTCTACGGACCTCGAACCGCGACGGCAATAGAAGATTACCAGCGCAGACATGGCTTTGAGGCCACGGGATGGCTGACAGCTGAGCAGTATGCCAATCTCGTAGCTGATTACGAAGCAGAGCTAAGACTCACCGGTCTGTCCGATCTGGAGGACGAACAGGCAGGCATCGCGTTGAAGTACCCGGCGAATTTGGTTGAATTTTCAGGATACTCTCCGCCCTTTGCAATATTCGAGCCTGCCAGCGGCAAGAACACGCGGATCATGCTTGTCAGCATGGAAGGAAACGCGCGGACGCTTCAGGCGCTGTTTGACATTGTCCAGTCGATAGATTTCGTTGCAAAAGAAGGGCCTCGCAGCCTCGTTCGGGATGAATTCAATTTGTACGGCATCGGGTACGAAACGAATTCATTCGCCCATGCCAAATTGCAAAACGGACGAATCAAGGGGTTCGTGTTCGCTTGGCCGACGAGCGAGCACGAAGTTATGAACCGGATTTCGCAAGTGATGCGCGCAAGCCTGAAAGAAATCAACGAACGAACGCTGGACCGGCTGGACGCACCCGTCAGCGCACCCGGTGAATTTGAAAATTTCGTCGACGGGGCGGAGCGTGAACCGATAGCAACAGCATCAGGTTTTTTCATCGATCCGATCGGTTCGGTCGTCACTGCCGCTGATCTGGTCAGATCATGCGTTCAGGTCGAAGTTGAGCCGAACTATCGCATGGCGGTGCGCATGATTGACGATGATCTCGGGATCGCCGTTCTGTCTCCTGAGGCAGAATTGAGCCCTATCGCTTTCGCTAGGCTTGCGGGCAGCGAGCCTGGACGCGGCTCCCGCATCGCTGTTTCAGGCCATTCTTATTCAGGACTTCTCGGCTCCTCTTCGCTTACTTTCGGCGAGATCCACTCCCCTCAAGGTCTTGAAGGTGAAACAGACCTGGCTGTGATCAATGCAAAGGCCAGGCAGGGCGACATAGGCGGCCCGGTTTTGAATCTGGAAGGTGATGTGGTGGGGGTATTGCTGCCGCCTCCCTCCGATGGTCGAGTGCTGCCTGAAGGGATCAATTTTGCAGCTCGCGGAAGCGCGTTAGCAGCCAGTCTGACTGAAACAGGAATTTTCGTTCCTGAAAACCCGCTACCGAGCGAGATTGACTTGGTGGAACTGAACAGAATTGCGGCGGATATCACGGTCTTGGTCAATTGTTACGGCGGCAACGGATTCGCTGCAGATCAATCAGCGACGGCACTTCAGGAGTAAACTTGCGACGCAACCGACTTCGGCGAGTAGAGAATTTATATACTGCGGCGCATAGCTGTGGTTTTTGCGTTCAGCCTTCCAAGAGCTGCACAAATCCACCAACTATCATTCGCTGTCCGTCGAACGGCAAGGGATTTGCCACAGCTTGCAGCCTCGGACCCCCCGCTACTATTGCCATTCCGTCGTTCCGAACTCCGCAGAAGGTCAAATAATCCAGCCTGCTCAAACTGTTTCATCTGCTCCACACTTAACCGCTTTCGAAAGCGATGTGGATCCGCCTTCAGGCACGATCACACTCCAGCGATTCGCAACGGCAAGCGCCCCACTCTTCTTGAGAAACTTGATATACTTCTCTTTTTTGGCTGTCGGCACCGCAGCTGCAAAAACTCCAAGTAGCGCATCTTCATTTCGTCTCGATTGGTCTGGCATTGATCTTCGTCCAGCCCCATTCAGAAGACTCCTCCCCTTCAAGGGCGGATTTGAGCTTTGCTGAAAATGCATGCGAGGTCGAAGTCTTGTCTTCGGTTCCAAAAATCGCGGAAACGATTCAGGAACGATTTACCAAGAAGCGCCGAAATGATCGATGGTCCGACCGAACATGCTTTCTTCGTCATCGCTCTCCAACAACGGGTTCCAATGTTTGGCCGCCCATTGAATGATCTATCTGCTTGAACCGACGGGAACGCTCGTGGCAAAGAGCGAGGACGGGCCGGATGCCTGAAGCCGGCACCGGCCCGGCACGCAAAATACTGCAGAGCAACCAAGTGTTCATGATCGAATTAAATTTCGGGCAGAGATAGGAGCCATTCGGGGTGATGAATGAGCGATTCGCTGCAAGGATCAACGCCTTTGCAGCGGACCGAAGCGCGAAAGCAGGTGCCGGAACCGAAAATCCAGTGTTTTCGATGCTCGAACGGGCAGCGAAAACTGTCGGGCTGACCGATGTCGATCTGAACTATCCCGACCATTTCGAGGGCAACAACCGCGAATTGTTCAACAGAGTTGAGAATCTCGGGCTGAACATCAACGGCCTTGCGATGCGATACGGTTCGGTCAAGGAATTCAAGCTTGGTGCCTTCACCAATCCGGAACCGAAAATCAGGCAGCATGCCATCGATCTGACCAAGCGAGGCATCGACGCGGCGCGGACGGCAGGGACATCCTTGATGACCGTCTGGCTGGGACAAGATGGCTTCGACTACAGTTTCCAAGCTGACTACAGGCGACTCTGGGAGGACGAAGTCGAAGCTCTGCGAGAGGTCGCGTTGCACGACCCCGAATGCACCGTGAGCGTGGAATACAAGCCGAACGAGCCGAGGGCGTTTTCCGTGCTTCCGAATTTGGCGACGACCCTCCACGCGATCACCGATGCGGGATGTCCGAATCTCGGAGTGACGCTGGACTTCGCGCACGTGCTTTATGCCAACGAGAACCCCGCAGCCGCAGTTAGAATGGCGCATGAGAAATCGAATATTGCCGGAGTTCACCTGAATGACGGCTACTCCAAACGCGACGACGGGTTGATGGTGGCTACGGTTCACCTTCAGGCGACCGTAGAATTCCTTCTTGAACTTTTCATATGCTCCTACGATGGCGTGATTTATTTCGACACTTTCCCTGACGCATCGGGACTGGACCCGGTTTTGGAGTGCGAAATGAACATACGCACCACTCGAGAGCTGATTAAAGCAGCAAAGCTTTTAATGGACTCCAAGAGGCTTGAAACCGCTCGTGCACAACAAGACGCTATCTCTGCCCAAGAAGAATTCAGGCATGCCCTTGCAGCAGCTCGAACGGAATTCGTCAAAGAATGAAATCATCCGGAAAATGCGGGCGGCGCACTTTTTTTTGCTCAAAGCGCGGAATGATGACCGCGATGCCCCAGTCGTGCGAACTCGGATCTACAAGTTTCGGTCGCTGAACCTTGGAAGACGCAGTGCCGATAATCGTGTGCGCCGGGAGCCTGCATTACGACATTCTGGTCAAAGCCCCCAGACTGCCCAAGCTAAGCGAAACGCTGGCCGGATCGGGCTGGTATCCGAAATTCGGAGGAAAAGGCGGCAACCAGGCTGTCGCGGCGGCTCGAAACGGCGTCGCGGTAAGGATGCTGGGAGCGGTCGGGCCCGACGCGTTCGGCACCAGGCTTCGCTCGGAATTGGCGGCGGCGGGAGTGGACTGCAGGCATTTGCACGAGATCGACGGTCCGACCGGCATGAGCGTCGCCATCTCCGACGATGCCGGCGAATACGGCGCGGTCATTGTTTCGGGAGTGAACCGACAAATCCCCACGGACGCCGTTCGCGATCCCACGCTTTGGACGAATGTCCGCATTCTGATGCTGCAGAATGAATTGCAACATGATTTCAACGCGCTGGCGGCGGCGATTGCGAAATCGAACGAAATCAAGGTTTGCTTGAACGCAGCACCCTACAAGGAATTGGATGACGAGTTCTCGTCTTGTGTCGATCTTTTGGTGGTCAATGCCCTCGAAGCGGAGCAACTGATCGGAACGGCCGTGGATTCGAGGCGCGATGCCCGTCGTGCGGCGGAAGAACTTCTTTCGATGTATCCAAAGGCAATCGTTACCGCTGGACGACTCGGACTGGGCGGAGCGTGCAGAATGCGAGGCTCTTTTGAAGTTGCTGCCGACGAAGTGGCGAACGGCAACGCGCATGGCGCAGGCGACGTCTTCGTCGGTGCGCTCAACGCGAGACTAGCGCTTGGTTCAGACATCGTATCGGCGGCGGCATATGCAAGCGCCGCCGCTGCCCGGCACGTGGCCGATTCAGAACGCTCACTTGAACGCAGCTGAAGTGGCGCGACCAGAGCGGAACGCCGCTTGAGTTGCCCGGGCCATGCGCAGTTGCGAATCGAAGCAAGCCCATCTTCCGATGCGCGTTCAAGGACCGGCCGTCGGAGCATCCTCGCGAAGCAGCCCCTCCGCCTTCAATTCTTGCCACAATGCGGACGGAACTGTCTCGTTCATATTGAGGCCGTTGGCGATAACCTCCTCCGTCGACTTCCCGCCCGGAATGACTGCGACCACTGAGGGATGCAGCAAGGGGAATTGGAGCGCTGCCACTTTCAAATCGACGGAATGCGCCATGCATTTGTCTTGAATCTTTTTTGTTCTTTTCAAAATTTCTGGCGGCGCAGGATCGTAATTGTAGTATGCGCCCTTCCCCGGCCCGGTTGCCAGAATGCCGGAATTGTAAGGTCCGCCAATCACGATCCCGATGCCTCGCGATTCGCAGAGAGGAAGAAAGGAATCCAGAGCATGCTGCTCAAGCAGCGTGTATCTCCCGGCAAGAAGAAAGATGTCGAAATCTCCCCTTTCGGCCATCGCTTGGCAGACTTCCCATTCATTGATTCCGCCGCCGATCGCTTTCACGACGCCTTGTTCGCGCAACTCGATCATTGCCTTGTATCCGCCCGACATGAACTCTTGGATTCGCGCATCGGAAGCGGCTTTGCCGCCGTGGGTGGACGTGCACAAATCGTGAGCAAAGAGAACGTCTACGCGCCCGACCCCGAGCCGTTCCAAGCTTTCCTCGAACGAATGCAGGACGCCATCGTAAGAATAGTCGAATACTTCTTTCATGTCCGGCACCTCGAACCACCGCCCGATGCCGCTTCTCTCGCTTGGCGGACACGGACGCATAAGCCGCCCTACTTTCGTGGAAAGCGTGTATTCGTCCCGCGGTTTCGATTTCAGGAACGCGCCCAGGCGACGCTCCGCCAGCGTCAAGCCGTAAAGCGGCGCAGTGTCGAAATACCTGACGCCGCTGTCCCATGCCGCCGCGACCACTTCCGCCGCTTCGTCTTCCGTAATCGCTTGATAAAGGTTTCCCAATGGAGCGGTGCCGAAACCCAGCCTCGTGAATTCCACGCTCGCAGACGTGTTTCGTTTCCAGGTGACAGTATCCATGGCAATTCCGCAAAGTTGTCATTTTAGAATGGCTCGGCGCACCAGCGCGTCATCACGGCAATCTAACGGTGGACTTCAGCATCGTCGAGTTCAGATTGCAGGTTGCATCAACCCCTTGTATCGTTTGGAGAACCTTCGCGGAGATAGGATGCCCGATTCTGCGAACGTGAGCCTTGTTGCGCAGGAGACTTCGAGTCGCATGCTGAAAGCTCTTTCCGAATTGTTCGGCACCGGAAAACCCGTGATCGCCATGGTCCACCTTGCTGCGAGTCCGGGAACGCCATTGTACGATGCCGATGGTGGCGTCGATCAAATCGTTGCCAATGCGAATAGGGACTTGGAGGCCTTGCAGGCGGCGGGGGTAGATGCGGTCATGTTCGGAAATGAGAACGACCGGCCCTATGAACTAAAGGTTGACCCCGCGACGGTCGCCGTCATGGCCTATGTGATCGGACGCCTGTCGGAGAAATTGAGCGTTCCATTCGGCGTCAACGCGCTCTGGGACCCCGTTGCGAGCATGGCGGTCGCGGCATCCACGGGCGCGAGCTTCGTAAGAGAAATATTTACAGGCGCCTATGCGTCGGACATGGGGATTTGGTCGCCGAACGCCGCCGATGCGCTTAGGTACCGGAAGCGGCTCGACCGCGACGATTTGAAAGTATTCTACAATGTCAGCGCCGAATTCGCCGACTCTTTGGACCGCCGCCGGCTTCCCGAACGGGCTCGCAGCGCTGTGTTCTCGTCCATTCCCGACGCAATTCTGATTTCGGGAGTGCTGACGGGGGAGCCGCCTGCGATTTCCGACATCGAGGAAGTGAAGAAAGCGCTCCCCGATACGCCGGTTTTTGCAAATACGGGGATAAAGATCGAGACCGTCGAACGCGTGCTGAATATCGCGGATGGCGTCATTGTCGGATCGTCGTTGAAATACGACGGCAAAACTTGGAACCCCGTCGACCCTGAACGGGCGCAAAGATTCATGGAACGTGCCCGCGCCGTTCAGCGCTGAAAGCGCGGGAGAGAGGACATGGAATGCACTCAGATCGGTTGAATTCGATTTGGGAAAAAACTCGGGAGCTTAGCCTGATTCCCGGACTGTCCGGCCGCGAAGGCCGCGTCGCTGCGGCGATAGAGACGCATTTGTACCGGCTGGGGCTGCATTGTTCGAAAGACCTGCTTGGAAACCTTTGGACAACGGTTCAAGGCAGGGATCATTCGCCGAGCATATTGCTTTTCGCACATATGGACCAACTGGGGCTCGTCGTTCGAAAAATCGAATCGGACGGTCGATTGTCGATAGAGCGCGTCGGCGGCGTTCCCGAAAAAGCGCTGCAGTCGCAACGGGTCGTCATAACGGTCGACGATGGTACGGAGATACCCGGAATAATCGGAACCAAGTCCCATCACGCGACGTTGCCTGAAGAGAAATATCGGGTGGTTCCCTGCTCTGAACTTTCGATTGATGCGGGTTTCGAAAATCGTGCGGACGCGGAAGACGCCGGCATCAAGATTGGATCTCCCGTCGTCTATCGCCCTTGGGCGGACAGGTTCGGCGAATTCCGAATCGGCGGAACAGCCCTCGACGACCGAGCTGGCTGCGCGATTCTTTTGGAGGTCGCCGAGACCTTGGCGGGCCGTCCGTTGATTCCGACTGTCCATATCCTGTTTTCGGTGCAGGAAGAATTCAACTTGCGCGGGGTCCTGCCCGCCGCGCGGTGCCTCAAGCCGCTTGCGGCTGTTCAAGTCGACCTCGCGATCGCTTCCGACACTCCGGAGACGGCCCATTTGGGCGATGTCCATTTGGGGCGCGGACCCTGCCTGGGGATGCACTCATTCCACGGCCGCGGAACGCTCAACGGATTGATTCCGCATCCGGGATTGGTCCGCTTGTTTGAAAGCGAAGCCCGGATGTCCAATATTGACGTTCAACGGAATGTGCATATGGGCGCTCTCACGGAAACTTCTTATCTGCAGTTCGAAGGCGAAGGCGTCGCATGCTTGGATATCGGATTTCCGATGCGATATTCGCATGCTCCGGCTGAACTCTGCGATCTGAGGGATCTGGCGGCGACTGCCGACCTGATTTCAGCGGCGGCACGATCCGAAAGGGCGATCAAGCTCATTCTTGGAAGATAGCGGAATGCGCAAAAACTATTTTCTCGGAATTGACATCGGCACCTACGAGGCGAAGGGCGTTCTTTGCGACATCGAAGGGAAGATCGCGGCGACCGCGGTTCGGACCCACAAGATGTCAGTTCCTCGACCCGGCTGGGCCGAGCATTGCGCCGAAAACGATTGGTGGCAAGGATGCGTTCACGTCGCTCAGGGCGTTCTTGCCGAATCCAAAGTGCCCGCCCGCGAGATCGCATCGGTCGCCGTCAGTGCGATCGGCCCTTGCGCCGTTCCCGTCGACAAAGACGACAGGCCACTGACGAACGCAATCCTGTACGGCGTCGATACGCGCGCGCACCGGGAGATCGACGATCTTGAAAGAGAGATCGGGGCTGATCGCATACTTGCGTTCAATGGCAACGCGCTCACTTCCCAAGCCGTCGGCCCCAAATTGCTTTGGCTGCGCAGAAACAGGTCGGAGGCATTCGCGAAGGCGGATCGATTCGCGTCGTCCACGCCCTATCTCGTGCGAAAACTTACCGGCCGCTGGGTGATGGATCACTACACCGCTGCCAACTTCACGCCGCTGTACAATTCGCACACGCGTCGCTGGGACGACTCTCTTGCACCCGGGATTGTCGAAATCGAACGCCTCCCCGAATTGATGTGGTCGTCTGAAATCGCTGGCACAATCACTGCGAAAGCCGCGTCGGAAACCGGATTGGCCCAAGGCACGCCTGTGACTGTAGGCACGATCGATGCCGCGTCGGAAGCCGTGAGCGTCGGCGTGCTGGATCCCGGCGATCTGATGGTGATGTACGGATCTACGATGTTTTTCGTTACGGTCGCCGAAGAATGGGCGCCCAACGCGAAGCTCTGGTATGCACCGTGGCTGTTCCCGGATTTGCACGCCTATCTCGCCGGTCTGGCCACCAGCGGAACGTTGACGCATTGGTTTAGGGATACGCTCTCCCGAGATCTGCCCCCTGAAGATGCGTTTCGGCTTCTTGCAAAGGAGGCATCGGGATCGCCGAAAGGATCGAAAGGCCTGATCGTTCTGCCGTATTTTTCGGGAGAGCGTACGCCAATCCATGATCCGCACGCAAAGGGATGCATATTCGGGCTTGATCTGACGCATACCCGCGCCGATCTGTATCGCGCTTTGCTTGAAGGAATGGCCTACGGCACGCGGCATGTGATCGGGACGTTCCATGAAGCCGGTGCAAAGCTGAACAATGCCTACGCCGTCGGCGGCGGCACCAAAAACGAAATCTGGCTGCAGTCCGTATCGGACATATCCGGCCTGCAACAATCCATCCGATCAATCACGGTCGGCGCGAGTTTTGGAGATGCGTTCCTCGCAGCGCTGGCTGTCGGAGCTGTCGAACGGTCCGAACTAACGAACTGGAACCCGCCATGCCGTTTGATTCGCGCGGAAGGCGACCGAGTCTATGAAAACGGGTATTCGGTATTCAGGGGTCTGTACGAGCAAACCCGCGGGCTGATGCATCGGATAAATGCAGGTTGATTACTTTACGGCCCCCGCCGCCATGCCCTTCACGATATAGCGCTCCAAGAAAATCCCCACGAACAGAAGCGGCAGGACCGACGCGCCGGACAATGCGGCCATCGTCCACCAGTTGATGCCTTGGGAGCCGGTCTGGGACGCGACCATCACGGGCAGCGTATTGGCGTGGGTGCTCGTCAGGAGCGCGGCGAAGAAATATTCGTTCCAGCACAAGATCAACGAAAGTATGAACGACGCGACAAGACCCGGCACCACGATCGGGATTACAATCTGGAAGAACGTTCCCCAAATGGAAAGCCCATCGACAAGGGCGGCCTCCTCGAGCTCGATAGGCACCGAATTGAATTGATCGCGCATGATCCAGATCACGATCGGCAACACCATCAGAGTATAAAGGAAAATGATGCCGACCCTCGTGTCCAAGAGAATGAGCTCTTTGTAGAGGACGAGTATCGGCAGCGCGAGCACGACGGGCGGAAGGATAAGTTGCGAAAGAAAAAAGAAGGAGATGTCCGGGTTGCGCATGAAGCCGAAACGGTAATTGAAGCGGCTTAGCCCGTAGGCCGCCATCGATCCGAGAATCAATGCGAGGCTGGACGCGCTGACCGAACAGACAGCGGAGTTCGCGAACCGTTTCATGAACTCGGCCCGGGCGGTCGAAATTTCGAATATGGTGTCGGGAGACAATCCCAGCGAGCGCCAGCCCTTCCAGTTGGGAACGAAGTCCAGCCAAGGAATAAGATGGCCTTGCGTGACGTTGACGGCGGATTTGAATGACGTCGTGAATGTCCAGTAAATGGGAAACAAGCAAATGCACGCCCAGAATATCAGCACTGCGTAAATCGCCGTTTTTGCGACGATGCGCCGCGTCAGCCGGGTCCCTTGTTCGACGCGGGACCGACCATGCGGCGGTCTCGTTATTCCGGCGCTTTTCTTTCTCATGCCGGCCTGTCCAGCCAACGGTTAACGGAACGGATCAGAACCGTCAGGAAAATCACGATTATGACCAGGTATACGAACGCGAGAAGAGTCCCGTACCCCACATTCGACCTGTCGCGGTATTCCCGGAAAATGAAACTCGTGATTGAATCCGTCGCGCCTCCCGGGCCGCCGGACGTCACTGTGATGATGATGTCGGCGAGCTTCAGCTTGAAGATGATTCGGATGAGAACAGCCGTGATGGACACAGGCAGCATGATTGGGAAAATGATTTCCCAAAATGTTTTCCACGGCCCCGCGCCGTCGACTCGCGCCGCTTCCGTGATCTCGCGAGGGAGCGATTGCAGTCCCGCAAGCAGCATGAGCATCATGAACGGTATGTAAGTCCATGAATCCATGATCATGATCATCAAGCGGGCTATTTCGGGCGAGGAGAAGAACGCCGGTGAATCCCAGCCAAGCCACCTTGCAAATCTTGCGGCCGGCCCGAAGCGGTATTCGAGCATCGATTTGCCGATCATCCAGCTGACGGCGACCGGGCTGAGCATCAACGGGAGCAGGAAAGCCACGCGGAAGAACTTCCTTGCGCGGATTTCCGAATTCAGGAGCAATGCTATGCCGAACGCGATGACGTATTCGACAGAAATCGCAAGGACGTAGTAGACCATGTTGGTCAAGGCGTTCCAATAGTAAGGATCGCCCATCATCTGCCGGAAATTGTCCAGCCCGTTGAATTTGCGGCCCTCGAATGCGCTTAGATTCCAGTCCGTGAATGAAACGTACAATCCGAACAGAAGCGGAAAAAAAACGATGGCGACGATGAACATGACCGCAGGAAGCACAAATAGCGATCGCTTGCCGTTTTCGCCGTAAACCAGCACTCTCGAATAGCCGATGGCGGCAGCCCAAAGGACATATGCGTAAAGAACGGGCCGCCAGGATTCGAACCCGAAACCGATTGCGCCTTGTTCGTTGAGCGCTTGGACGGCCGCGGCAGCCACCATCAGCAGAAACGCCCCCCAAACGAGACCTCGCCCCAGCGCGAAGCGTCCGGGCGTCACCTTGTTCGGTTGAACCACATGCAGGACGTCGTCTTCGACTGCTGCTTTGGCGGCCATGTGCTGGGACCGGGCGTGCCTTGGGTTGGATTCAGGGAATGCGGCGGCGGCGATATCCGCCGCCGCCAGTATTTCAGCCGAGGCCGAGCGAAGCTTTGTAGAGCCTGATCTGGTCGTCGCGCCCGATCTGATCCGTGATTCTTTCCCACGCCGCGGCGATGTTGTCAGCTCCGGTCTGCGCGTCGAACTGGCCTGCGTATATCTTGGCCAATTCATCTTCCGCAACGCTGTAGTATTGGAAGATGCCCGGAATCCGAGGTTCAATCGCTGCGTTCGGGTGATTGTACGAATCCGCTTCGGACGAAAGGTAATCGTCGATGAACATCCGATCGTAACCCGCCTCGACCCATTCGGAAGTGTTGAAATGGCTGTTCCGATAAGGCTGGAAGCCGGACGGATACGCTGCGCACCACAGAGACAGATCCTTGCCTCCGATATGGGCGGCGGCGGACCACGCGGCTTTGCGCTTCATCGAATCGCTGTCGACCCGAGCCATGACGTACACGCCCCAGCCGATGTAGGCCATGTTCGGAGCGAAATTCGGACCGCTTGCCAACGTATCCCATTGATTGGTCACGCTGTTGTACACGTCGTCCGAACCAGGGAGGATCGAAAATCCAATGACGTCGCCGACGACCGAGCTGTCGCTGGTGCGGGCGTTGGACCCGATGTCGCCCCACCATGACAGCATTGAACCGGTGCCAGCCAAGAATTGCTGGAAACCGGTCGTTCCCGGATCCGCATTGATCTGATCCGGCGGCTGCGCGTCGATCACATCCAGGACATCCTGAATCGCCCGCACCCAAGCCGGGTTGTTCACGCGGGGAGCCATCGTGTCCGGATCGAAAAGCCAAGCCGGGTCGTCAGGGTGCTTGGCATAGGCCGTCGCCCTGCTGCCAAGGAAATAGAACGCGAAGCCTCCCCAGCCCTTCAACGGATCAAGGTAGCCGTGCGCGTCCAAACCTTGGAAGCGCTTGCCCTTCAGGAACTTCGTGACTTCCTGCACTTTCTGCCAAGTGGTCGGAACCTCCCAAGGTCCTTCGTTACCTTCATCGGTCCATGCTTGCGCAAGATCCTCGTCCTCGAAATAATCGGTGCGGAAGTTGAAGTTGTGGCAGTCGCCGTCAATCGAGATGCGGTAAAGCTTGCCGTCCCAAGTTCCGACAGGAGCCTTCAGGTAACCGACATAGTCTTCCATATCGATTTGCTCGGGCACCCAATCCGGCATTTCGGACGCAAGTCCCTTCCCGCAAACGTCGCCCTCAAACGGCGCTCCCATTTCGATGATATCGAAATCGACAGTGCCGGTTGCAATCGATTGCTGCAGACGGGCGTTGTAATCGGCCTGCGCGAGGTCGATCCAGTTGATTTGCGCACCGGTGTATTGCTCCCACGGCTTCAGAAACCCGCGGAACAGCAAATTGTGCAAGTTCTGATTGTTCAGACCCATGAAAGTAAGTTCTACTCCGTTGAACTCGCCCTCTTGCACGCGGTCCCTTGTCGGGCCGAGGCAAAGCGCCCCAACCTGCTGCCAGTCGGCATCGGTCGGCGATCCCATGCCGACGCCGGGAATCTTGAGAATTTCGGCACGGAGACCGCTTTCCTGAGCGAAAGCGCTTCCTGCCAGCATCCCGGTGCCGCCCATTGCGCCGAGAACGCCAGCGCCGGCCGCGCCTCTCAGCACGGACCGCCTGCTGACCTTCCCCGTTCGAACGGCATAGTCGTACAAAGATGTTTTCATTTGTTTGTTTTCCTCCAATTTCTGGACCGCGAAACTCGAATCGATAACGAGCACCCGTCCCTGTTGAGGCATCTTGCCGGCACTGCGCGCTCGCCGCAGTCCGCGGAATCGATGCCGCGATGATGCACGCTATCTTCAATTCAGAAACTTGCAATGTCAACAATCTGCGCCGACGGATCGGCCACTGCGCCAACCAATCTCTCGAGAAACCTGCGCATAATCAGGCTGTGCGATTCGGTGCGGCGATCCACTATTGCAAATGACGTCCGCTTGTCGGAAATTGGCGACAGGTTCCCTTTCGGGTTGCGGGAGCGTTCCATGGCAGACGTTGTCTTGAACGACTTGAAAAAATCCTACGGCTTGGTCGAAGTAATTCACGGGGTGAATCTGACGATCAAAGACGGCGAGTTCGTCGTTCTTGTCGGACCGTCCGGATGCGGAAAGTCCACGTTGCTTCGAATGATCGCGGGTCTGGAAAGCGTCACTTCCGGCGATGTCATGATTGGCGGAGGCTACGTTAACGACCTCGCTCCTTCGGAACGCGATATCGCCATGGTCTTCCAGTCCTATGCCCTTTACCCGCACAAGACTGTCGAGGCCAACATGTCGTTTTCCTTGAAGATCCGCGGGACGCCAAAAAGCGAAATCAAGGCCAGAGTGGCCGCCGCCGCCGAAATCCTCGGCCTCACGGAATATTTGGATCGGCGACCGCGCCACCTTTCCGGCGGCCAGCGCCAAAGGGTCGCGATGGGGCGCGCGATCGTCAGAAATCCGACCGTATTCCTGTTCGACGAACCGCTTTCCAACCTCGACGCGAAGCTCCGCGTGCAAATGAGGGCGGAAATAAGGGAACTGCACGACCGGCTCAAAACAACCACGATCTATGTAACGCACGACCAGATCGAGGCAATGACGATGGCCGACAGAATCGTCATCATGCAGCACGGAAACATCGAGCAGATCGGCAAGCCGCTGGAGTTGTACGACAATCCGCGGAACTTGTTTGTCGCGACATTCATCGGGTCGCCCGCCATGAACATTTTCGAGGGAACGGTGACGCGCCAAGCCATGGGGCTGGCCTTCTACGCCAATGGATTCGCACTTCCATTGCCGCAATGGAAAAGTCTCAAACCGGACATGGAAATCATGTACGGCGTGCGTCCGGAGCATGTCATGCCGGGCGAAAAGTCCATCGTTGCCGAAATCTCGCATGTCGAGCCAACCGGCTCGGAAACATTGATCTACAGCAGGGTCGCGGGTCGATCAGTGGTATCTCAGGTTCGCGAGCGATTCGATTTCAAGCCCGGCGACAAAGTATCCCTCGGAATCAATCCTGATAATGTGCATCTGTTCGATAAGTCATCCGGCGAACGGATTGACGGCAACTGAACAAGCGGAGGAGCAATGCTGAAAGGTATCGACCCCATTCTGAATGCCGACGTTCTATTCGCGCTGCGCGCGATGGGCCATGGAGACGATCTGATAATCGCAGATACGAATTTCCCGTCGGATTCAATAGCTCGGCAGACAAGATTCGGGCGGTTGCTACGGCTTGACAATGTCACCGCCGCCCAGGCGGCTCGCGCAGTGCTTTCGCTTTATCCGCTTGATACGTTCGTTGACGATGCGGCTGCGAGGATGGAGATCGTGGACGATCCCGAACGAATTCCGCCAGTGCAAATGGAAGTGCAAGGCGAAATCGATAAAGCCGAAGGAAGGCCGACGCCCATGATTTCGATCGAGCGGTACGCCTTCTACGAAAGAGCCAAATCGGCCTATTGCGTCATACAAACAGGCGAGCGCCGGTTTTACGGCTGCTTTGCGTTTCGCAAGGGAGTTGTTCCTCCCGACTGAGACCGAGTGCGACGTGACCGGAACTGGAATTCGAGCCTTCGATTCCGGTTGCATGAGTCCGATTGGAATAAATAATTCAGTGGCATAGAATCCTTTCTTCACAAGATCTGCAGGCATTTCATGCGGCCAGATCAGGTGCCCTTTTGTCTTCGTGTGACTTCGTGAAGGCTGATGAATGAATTTCGGCTGAGTTCGTTCCTTGCGTGCTGCGGCCGGACGTTCGCTGCAATCCCGCTCTTGCAGATTGCCACCGCTTCGGATTTGCGGCAAACTTTTTCAAGAAGTCGCCGTCATACGCGAGCAAGGAGCAAACGGCATGAGCGAGCACCGAGGACACGTCGCCATCTTGGGAATATTCGTTGCGGATACGGCTTATCGCGCAGACCGGCAGCCCAATATGGGCGAAACTATCCTCGGCAAAGGTTTCGCTCTCGGTCCCGGCGGCAAGGGTTCGAACCAAGCTGTGGCGGTTGCGCGGCTTGGTTCGCCGGTTTCATTCATTTCAAGAGTCGGCGACGATGCGTTCGCAAAAATGGCTCGCGAGATGTGGGTTGCGGAAGGCGTGAATCCGCTTGTCGAATCGGACCCGAACAGTTTTACCGGCGCGGCGTACATTTTCATCGACGATAAAAGTGGCGACAACGCGATCATCGTAGTGCCGGGCGCTGCAAGAGATATCGGTCCGGAAGATTTGGAGCGCAACCGGACCGACATTGAAAACGCGAGCATCTTCATGACGCAGCTGGAAACGCAGATGGAAGCGGCCAAGCGGGGACTCGAGGTCGCGCGCAATGCAGGCGTGACAACGATCCTGAACCCTGCCCCAGCGGCCGACTTGGACAGTTCCATACTCGAGATGTGCGATTATCTCGTGCCGAACGAAAGCGAAGCCGAGCTCCTTACCGGTGTAAAAGTATGCGATCCAGAAACAGCAAAAGATGCGGCGGCGGAACTGAAGAGGCGCGGAGCGAAATCTGTAATCATCACTTTGGGCGACAACGGAGCTTTGCTGGACGATGGATTGAATGCGGTTCATGTGTCCGCCTTCAGCGCCGGGGACGTCATCGAAACCACGGGTGCCGGCGACTGCTTTTGCGGCGCATTCGCGCATGCGCTCAATCAGGGCTTCTCCGCGTTGGAGTCCACAAAGTTCGCCTGCGCCGCGGCAAGCATTTCCGTGACCCGCCCGGGCACGGCGCCTTCGATGCCCAGCCAGGACGAAGCGGAAAGGCTGTATCGGGAATCTGATTGATTGACCCATGCCATTGAACCGGCGGACAATATCGGAGCTTGATTGAAATGCCGCACGGCAACGACGATTTTCCGGCGCACAGCGTTCTGCCGCCCGACCCCGCCTTGCGCGTGAAGGCCATCGAAACGGTGCTCCGCCGCAAGGGATTGATAGATCCTGCCGCGCTTGATCAAATCATCGAATACTACGAGCATCGCGTCGGTCCGAAAAATGGCGCTCGCGTCGTTGCTCGGGCATGGTGCGACCCGGAATTCAAAAAACATTTGTTGCGCAATGCGTCCGAAGCGGCGTCGTCGATGGGATTCGGCGGCAGGCAAGGCGAGCACTTGGTTGCGGTAGAAAACACTGAGAGCACGCATAATTTGGTGGTCTGCACTCTGTGCAGCTGCTATCCGTGGCCTTTGCTCGGAATTCCTCCAGGCTGGTACAAATCCGACGAATATCGAAGCCGGGCCGTTTCGGAGCCGCGGGCAGTTCTGGCCGAATTCGGCGTCGAATTGCTTTCCACGCAAAAAGTCAGGGTCTGGGACAGCACCGCGGAAATACGGTATCTCGTCGTGCCGCGCATGCCGCCGGAAGCCAAAAATCATGACGAATCAGAGCTCGTCGAATGGATAACCCGCGACTCGATGATCGGAACCGGGCTGCCGAACAACCCGCGCACGAGGCGATAATGCGCGTCCACGACATGGGAGGAGGCGGATTGCGTGCCCGCATCCCCCTTCCGGAATCAGATTATTTCGCATTCAGAGAGCCTTGGCACGCCCGCGCGCTTGCTGTCACGCTTGCCGCAGGCACGTTGGGCGCATGGAACTTGGATTCGTCGCGTCATGCCCGGGAGCGTCTTTCGCCCGCGGATTATCTGGAAATGAGCTATTACGAACGCTGGCTGGCGGCCCTTGCCAATCTTCTGGTCGAACGTGGTTTGCTTACTTCGGAAGAGCTCGCAGAACCCGATCAAATTGAACAAAGCAAAAAGTTCGATTCAAGATGTCTTCGACCCGCGAGCGTCGAAAAATTGCTAAGTTCAGGGGCGCCTACGCTCCGAAAGCGCGGGCGCCGTCCCCGTTTCGGCGTCGGCGATTTGGTCAGAACGAAAGATCCGGCCGAAAACCGCCTCGCGGAGGGAGGCCATACGCGACTTCCCGCGTACGCCCAAGGTCGCATCGGAAGAATTGAAAAATCGCATGGAGCGCATGTTTTTCCAGATGCCAACGCGCATCGTCTTGGAGAGAATCCGGAACCGCTCTATTCCGTTCAATTTTCTGCGGAGGAGCTTTGGGGTTCGCGCGCTTCAGCAGCGGCAGACGACGTCATGGTCGATCTTTGGGAAAGCTACCTGACGTCGGCATGATCGAAGCGACGGCCCGAAGCGACGCGTTCGAGCGCTCGGAGCTTTATTTCATCTCGCCGTGGCAAGCGGATCTGTTCGCAATCGCGGTTTTGTTGTGCGAGGCCGGCCATCTTGATCGGGCGGAATTGTCGGACGCCGTCGAACAGGCCGCTTCGAGCGCAAATCCCGAGAATGGCATGGCTGCAGGGGAGGAACGTTTCACAGCGGCGCTTCGAACTCTGGAAAGAGCGCTGGCGGACCGCGGCGTTGCGAATCGTCGCGAAATCGATTCTGCTCAAGACGAATGGCGCCAAGCTTACCTTGAGACGCCCCACGGCGCACCAGTAAAACTATGAACCGGATCTCTTCGGCGGCCGGCGTCGCTCAGCAGGCATCCGATATCCCGGTCAGAATTGTACGTGCCGCGAGACGCTCTCGGGGAGTCGGCAAAAGAACAAGATGCCGGCCGTCGGGCGCGTTTCCGGGAGCCATTGGCGGGTCAGAAGCGAAAAAGATAAATGAATTGCACAATCCAGCGGCAATTTGCGCAAATTTCGGGCAAATCAGTCTTGATGATTGCTTGAACATTCGTCATAGGCGGCAACAGTATTGAACTTGCGGTAGAAATGCGGCAAACCATGCCTTCAGTCAGGTTACCGCCATAGGGAGACGCGTTCATGAAAAAAATCGAAGCAATCATCAAGCCCTTCAAACTTGACGAAGTCAAGGAAGCGCTTCAGGAAATCGGGATCCAAGGACTGTCAGTCGTTGAAGTCAAGGGTTTCGGGCGCCAAAAAGGGCATACCGAATTGTACAGGGGTGCGGAATATGTGGTCGACTTCCTTCCAAAGGTGAAATTGGAAGTCATTCTCAGCGACGAGCAACTTGACGATGCCATCGATGCAATTTTGAAAACAGCTCGAACCGGAAAGATCGGGGACGGAAAGATTTTCGTGACTTCGGTTGAACAAGCGATACGGATCAGAACCGGCGAAGCCGGAGACGATGCGCTCTAGCCGGAATTGCATGTTCCGGGACAACCACCTGCGATTTGAAAAATAGGAGAAAATCGGAATGGAAGCAGACGAAGTATTGGCGGCAATCAAGGAAGAGGACTGTAAATACGTCGATTTGCGTTTCACGGATCCTCGCGGAAAGCTGCAGCATGTGACATTGATCGCCGCCGCGTTCGACGAGGACATGCTGGAAGAAGGAATGATGTTCGACGGCTCGTCGATCGCCGGCTGGAAGTCGATCGAGGCTTCGGACATGAAATTGATGCCCGACCACAAATCGCTCTATTTCGACCCGTTCTACTCGGAGAAGACGGCTTGCCTGCACTGCTCCGTCGTCGAGCCGGACACGGGCGAAGCATATGAACGCGACCCGCGCGGGACGGCCGAAAAGGCGGAAGCCTACCTGAAATCGTCCGGAATCGGCGACAAGGCATTTTTCGGACCGGAAGCCGAATTCTTCGTGTTCAACGACGTCCGATTTGCGAACACGATGAACAAGGTTTCGTTCATCGTGGATGCCAAAGATGCGCCGTGGAATTCCGACACTGAATTCATGGGCGGGAATACAGGGCATCGTCCCGGGGTGAAGGGAGGATACTTCCCCGTGAACCCGGTCGACGCCGGACAGGACATGCGCTCGGAAATGCTTTCCACGATGAAGGAACTGGGCATGGATGTGGACAAGCACCATCACGAGGTCGCTTCCTGCCAGCACGAGCTCGGCCTGATCCACTCGACCCTCACGGACCAAGGCGACCAGCTGCAGAAATACAAGTACGTCGTTCATAACGTGGCGGACGCATACGGCAAATCCGCTACCTTCATGCCGAAGCCGATCGCGGACGACAACGGAAGCGGCATGCATGTGAATATTTCCATCTGGAAAGACAACCGGCCGCTTTTCGCAGGAAACAAGTATGCCGACCTGAGCGACCACGCTCTTTGGTTCATCGCAGGCGTGCTCAAGCATGCCAAGACGCTCAACGCGTTCACCAACCCCACGACCAATTCCTACAAACGCCTTATCCCTGGATTTGAGGCCCCCGTTCTGAGGGCGTATTCAGCCAGGAACCGGTCCGGCTGCGTGAGGATCCCGTGGACGGAGAACCCGAAAGCCAAGCGTGTCGAGGCGAGATTCCCGGATCCCTGCGCCAATCCCTACTTGTGCTTTGCCGCACTGCTGATGGCTGGCTTGGACGGGATAAGGAACAAGATCGATCCCGGCGAGGCGATGGACAAGAACCTTTACGACCTGCCGCCGGAGGAGCTCGAAGGCATTCCGACAGTATGCGGTTCGTTGAGGGAGGCGCTGGAATCGCTCGAGGCCGACAAGGACTTCCTGCTCGTCGGCGACGTCTTCACGAAGGATCAGATCGACGGATATCTTGAGCTTAAATGGGAAGAAGTCTTCTCGTTCGAGCACACCCCCCATCCCGTCGAGTACCAGATGTACTATTCAGCGTAGCTGGGATCCATTTGCTGCCTAATCCTGCGGCGGTTCCGTCCACCATGCGGAGCCGCCGCACGCGCTTTCTGCGAGCGTTCAATGCGAATTGAACGGCGCAATTGCATGGAAGCTTGAATTGGATTTTGCTTATTGCGTTTGATTTGTTGACTGTTCAAAATTCACGGAAGCAAATCCATATGAATATGCGACGCGAACGCGCGACTGCGAATTGCAAAGCCGATGTCAAACAGCAAGCTTCTTGAAGCGACCGACCTTGAAGTCGTCTTCGGAACTCGATCCGGGGAGATTCATGCGGTCAATTCAGTGAGTTTCAGCTTGGCGCCGGGAGAGATCCTCGGCGTCGTCGGAGAGTCGGGCTGCGGGAAGTCGGTGACGATGATGTCGATGCTTGGACTTTTGCCGTCGCCCCCTGCCGAGGTGCGGTCCGGCACCGTCATGTTCGATGGGCAAGATCTCCTGAAGGTCAGCGAGGACGAATTGCGCCAGATTCGCGGCGGCGACATCGGGTTCATCTTCCAAGATCCGATGACGTCATTGAATCCTGTCTTCACAGTCGGATTCCAGCTCCGCGAGACATTGCGCCGGCATCTCGGGATTTCAAGGCAGGAAGCGGGAAAGCGGTCGCTGGAACTTTTGAAGCTTGTCGGGATACCTGATGCGGAACGGAGGCTGAAGGACTATCCCCACCAGTTCTCGGGCGGAATGCGGCAAAGGGTCATGATCGCAATCGCGTTGGCTTGCGATCCCAAGCTGCTCATAGCAGACGAACCTACCACGGCGCTGGATGTGACCATTCAAGCCCAGATATTGGCATTGGTCGGAGAATTGCGCGAGCGTCTCGGGATGGCCATAATCTGGATTACCCATGATCTCGGCGTAGTCGCCGGAATTGCCGACCGAGTCATCGTCATGTATGCGGGTCAGGTCGTGGAGTGCGCGCCGGTTGACGAATTGTTCGAAAATCCCAAACATCCCTACACGCGCGCGCTGCTTGAAACGGTGCCGGCTGTCAGGGGAGAACGCATGGAGAAGCTGCGAACCATCAGCGGCCAGACGCCATTGCTTGTGAACAAGCCCGATTGCTGCAGCTTCCATCCTCGCTGCCGACTCGCGTATTCCCGCTGCGCAACAAAGGTGCCGAGCAAGGAAACCTTTCCGGGCGGTCACTACGCCGTGTGTTTCCGCGCTTCGGAAACGGAAGCCGCGATAAATGCCTGAGTCCCTTGCGAGCGAAGCGCTGGTCGAATTGCGCAACTTGAAGGTCTATTTTCCTATCCATTCCGGAGTTTTCCGCAAAAAAACAGGCGATATCAAAGCTGTAGACGATGTGTCATTGGATATATTCGCTGGCGAGACTCTCGGCCTCGTAGGGGAATCCGGGTGCGGCAAGACGACCGCCGGAAGAGCGATCTTGCGACTTTCCGACATCACGGGCGGAACGATCAAGATTGAAGGTACGGATTTGGCGAGCGCGCGCAGTTCCGAAATCAGGCGCATCCGCCCGAAAATGCAAATGATCTTCCAAGATCCGCAGGCCAGCCTGAATCCGCGCATGACGGTATCTGCGATAATCTCGGAACCGATCGACGAGCATTTGTCCCTGTCGAAGGCCGAGAAATTCGAGCGGGTATTCGAGATCATGGACTCTGTCGGATTGAGCCGACGGTATGCAGACAGGTATCCGCACGAATTTTCGGGCGGCCAGCGGCAAAGGATCGGGATAGCTCGCGCGCTTGCATTGGAACCCAAGCTGGTCGTTTGCGACGAGCCTATCGCCGCGCTGGATGTTTCCATCCAGGCGCAGGTCGTGAACCTTCTTGAAGACTTGCAGAAGAAACTGAACCTGACCTACTTGTTCATAAGTCATGATCTCGGGATGGTTCGACATATCGCTGATCGGGTGGCGGTCATGTATCTTGGCCGGATCGTCGAAATCGCGCCCCGCGACATGCTTTATGGAACACCGTTGCACCCCTACACCGAAGCGCTGCTTTCGGCTGTTCCGGAAGCCGATCCAAAAATTGAACGAAGACGCAAGCAAATCATCTTGCAAGGCGACGTGCCGTCGCCGTCGAATCCGCCCAAGGGCTGCAACTTTTGCACGCGATGTCCGAAAGTTATGGACATCTGCAAGACTGTCGTGCCGGAACTGACGGATATGGGGCAAGGCAGGCTTGCGGCTTGCCACCTCCATGCAACAACTCGCGAGGGCATGGCCTCTTCGCAAGAGAAGACCTTCCACTGAATCAAAAAGGAGACATCAAAATGTTTGGAAGATTGTTGGCCCTATCGACTGCCGCAGCAGCAATGCTGGCTGCTGCAGCCCAGGCCGAACGCGGCTCGGACGGGCATGTGGGCATAATCTATTGGCAAGCTCCATCCATCTTGAACCCCTACCTTTCCGGGGGCACCAAGGACATCGAATCGTCCTCCTTGGTTATCGAGCCGCTTGCCCGCTACGATCAGGACGGCAACATGATGGCTTGGCTCGCCGAAAGCGTTCCGACCGTCGAAAACGGAGGCGTTTCAGCCGACTTGAAAAGCATCACGTGGGTTCTGAAAGATGGGTTGCTATGGTCTGACGGCACTCCCGTCACTGCGGAGGACGTCGTATTCACTGCCGATTACTGCATGCATCCGGATAGCGGTTGCGCGCAATTGAACAAGTTCAACGATATATCCTCCATAGAGGCGACGGACGGAAAAACGATCGTCATCCAGTTCAGCGTGCCGAAACCGTTCCCGTACGGCGCTTTCGTCGGGGGGCAAACCCCGATCATCCAAAAGGCGCAATTCGCTGATTGCGTCGGCGCCCGCGCCCCGGAATGCACGAATGAAAACTTCAATCCGATCGGCACCGGACCGTTCAGGGTCACAGAGTTCAGGCCGAACGACGTGATTTCGATGGAAGCCAATCCGAACTATAGGGAGCCGGACAAGCCTGCCTTCGCCACATTGACCTTCAAGGGCGGCGGCGAAGCGACCGCGGCGGCCCGCGCGGTTCTTGAAACCGGCGAATTCGACTACGCATGGAACACGCAGCTGTCTCCCGAAGTCATTCAGAACATGGAGGCCGCAGGACAGGGCGTCGTAATTTCCGCATTCGGCACCTTGGTCGAGCGCCTGATGGTGAACCTTACGGATCCCAGCCCCACGCTCGGCGATGAACGGTCGACGCGGAAGCATCCGCATCCGTTCCTTTCCGACTTCAATGTGCGCAAGGCGCTTTCGCTGGCGATCGACAGGGAATTGCTGGTCGAAATCGGATATGGAGCCGCCGGGCGGCCGACTTGCAATGTTCTCCCTGCCCCGGCGATCTACAAATCGACTGCGAACGACGCTTGCCTCGTCCAAGATATCGATCAAGCCAATCAATTGCTCGACGAGGCCGGTTGGACCGTGGGCGGCGACGGCGTCAGGGAAAAAGACGGAGTCAGGATCTCAATCCTGTACCAGACATCGACGAACGCAGTCCGCCAGGACTTCCAGGCGTTGATAAAGCAATGGTGGTCGGAAATCGGCGTCGAGACTGAGCTGCGCAATCTGGATGCGTCCGTATTCTTCGGAGGCGATCCCGGCAGCCCCGACACTTACCAGAAATTTTTCGCGGACATCGAAATGTACGCGAACAATTTCGACGGCACCGATCCGGAAGCTTACATGGGAAGCTGGGAGTGCGGCCGCGAGCCCAGCCCGGAAAGCCAATGGCAAGGCACCAACATGCCGCGCTACTGCAACAGCGAATACGACGATCTGATTGCCGAAATGGCCCGGACCGGAGAGTTGTCCGAGCGCGCGCGGCTTGCGAAGGCGATGAACGACATGCTGATGCAAGAGTACGTGATCATTCCCCTTGTCGACCGAGGTCGCGTATCCGCGCATTCAAAAACGCTTGGCGGCGTTGTCCTGAATGTTTGGGATTCCGAACTGTGGAATGCAGCGGACTGGCATCGCAGCAATTGACGGATTGATTGCGCTCCCCGGAGGCAAACAGCCTCCGGGGAGTGTGCATCGGCTTGAATTCACTTTCCGCACGAACGACCCTGCCGGCAAAACGCCTAAGCGAGACCGATTTAATGCAATCGCGATAGGCACAGGTATCCGAAGATGTTCCATTACACCATTCGCCGACTGATCATCGCGATACCGACGCTTCTCTTCATCAGCCTGATCCTTTTCCTGCTGCTTGATCTTGCCCCCGGCGATCCGACAGCGCAGCTGCCGTTGACAATCCCTCCTGAGGTGAAGGAAAAAATCCGCCAATCCCTGGGATTGGGCGAGCCGATCCACATCAGGTATTTGCTGTGGCTCAAGCAGTTCTTCGTAAATGAGCCGCTCCATATCATTGCCGAGCTCACCGGGTGGGAGAGCCTATCCGGGGACCGCCAGCGCGTCATTTCCTGGCAAACCCGCTCGCCCGTCGTCGACATCGTGATGCAGCGCCTGCCGCAGACATTGTGGGTCGTGGGACTCTCCTACCTGTTCGGCGTCGCCATAGCTTTGCCGATCGGGATAATCTCCGCGTATCGGCAGTACAGCTGGTTCGACCAGATCGGCACCTTCGTTTCGATGGTGGGGTTTTCGGTTCCGACCTTTTTCACGGGCGTGCTGCTGATCGTGGTCTTCTCCGTCCAGCTGGGCTGGTTTCCCTCGATATACGACACAACCCATTCGGTAACGGATTGGGACAGCTTCGTTGTCCAGATCAAGCAGATGATCATGCCGGTATCGGTTCTCGCCCTGTACAACGCCTCACAGATCAGCAGATTCATGCGGGCATCCATGCTCGACAATTTGAATCAGGATTACGTCAGGACCGCGCGTGCGAAGGGTCTGACCGAAAAGGTCGTGGTCCTCATCCATGTGCTCAGAAATTCCATGATTCCGGTCGTCACCGTCGTGGCTCTCGGCATTCCAACGGTATTCGGGGGCGCCATCATCACGGAGCAGGTCTTCAAGGTGAACGGTCTGGGCCACATGCTGATCGCCGCGATTCAGGCCAACGACTTGCCGACGGTCCAGACGCTCACATTCTTGTTCGCCGTGCTGATCGTCCTGTTCAATCTCATTGCCGATATCCTCTACGGCATTCTCGACCCGCGGATCCGCTATGACTGAGCAGTCGAATTCGCCCGCCCGCGAGAACGATGAAAGCCCGCGTTCGTACTGGCGCGACGTCTGGGATCAATTCAAAGTTCACAAAGGCGCGCTCTTCGGCACGGCATTTTTTGTTTTCGTCGTCGCCGCAGTCTTGTTCGGTCCGATGATCTGGGCGATCGATCCGCAATTCATCGACATCCGCGCGCGAAATCAAGGTCCGAACTTCCTCCATCCGCTCGGAACCGATCAACTCGGTCGCGACACTCTCGCGCGAGTTATGGCGGGCGGACGGGCATCGCTGGCCGTCGGGGTCACAGCAATGCTGCTCGCTTTGGTCCTAGGGACGCTGATCGGCGTCATATCGGGATATATCAAATGGTTGGACGGTCTTTTCATGAGATTTACCGACCTTTTCCTTGCCTTGCCCCTGCTACCCCTGCTGCTCGTGATCATCCTCTTGTTCCGCGACAAGCTCAGAGCGCAGTTCGGCCCCGAAGCTGGAATTTTCATCCTGGTCGTGTTCGTGATCGGAATCACCAGCTGGATGCAGACCGCGCGCATCGTGCGGGGCGACGTTCTGACGCTCAAGGAGCGCGAATTCGTTCTGGCGGCAAGGTCGGTCGGCACTCCTTGGCATCGGATCATCACCCGTCACATACTGCCCAACGTGCTTTCCCCGATCATGGTTTCCGCCACTTTGGGGATCGCCAATGCGATCATCACGGAGTCCGCATTGTCCTTCCTCGGTCTGGGCTTCCCGTCCGATTTCCCGACATGGGGCCGACTTCTGTACGACTCGACTGATTATCTTCAGCAGTACCCTGAACGCGTCTTGTGGCCGGGCTTGGCGATATCTCTGACGGTTCTTTCCGTCAATTACATGGGCGACGGTTTCAGGGACGCGCTTGACCCGCGCATCAGAGGACGCTGAGGAGATGCCGTCGGCACTCGCTGACGTCCGTGAACGATTGATGTTGAAAGCACTTCAATTTAGCGGAATCAACCCGACTGAGCCAACAAGTTGACTGGAAAGCTGCAAGAAATGCGGTCTCCTAGCGGCGACCATCCGGATGCCCGAAACGCGACCGCGAATTCAAGGCTGACCCCGATTCGATGACGAGCTCACCTGCTCCTTTGATGATTTGGAAGAGCGAGGCGAGGGATGCTTGGAGTGGACAAGATTGGGGAGATTCGGCGGCCCGGCCTCGGAGACGGGCGCGCTGCATGCGCGCTCATGCGGGCGGCTTGGCCTCGGCTCGGAGCCGCGTCCATCCAATGCGGTCGGATCCGAATTGCGGAAAAAAAAGAATTCATGCCTCCGGCCTCGATCGGAGAGCTTGCAGCGCGGCCGCCGCCTGAACAAAGAAAAATGGACCGCCCCCTGCTTCGACAACGGCTTTGCCTCCGCAAGACCGGTCGAATATCCAGAAACATATGTTTGCAAAGAAAAGCTCGCCCCGCCGAATCGCGGGGCGAGCTCTTTCGCTTCAACCAAGCGCAAAAAGTCTGAAATCGCTACTCGGGCGGTTCTTCAAAGACCGCACCGAAACTGCCTAAAAGATGTCCTACGTCCCCAGTCTTCTCGGACTGCGATGCAGTTTTCCAGTTGCCAGCCGGAAGATACCAAACGCCTGCCGCCTCCAGTTCATCCTTCGGCCCGTAAAGATTGCCGCCCCATTCGCCCATGTCGAACCAGTAGAAACCCGAATTGCCGCCCGGTCCGTTATGAGTCGCTATAGCGCGGCCGCTGAAAGAGCCATCGGCATTAATGTCGGCCCACGCATCGTCGCCGTCATAGTTTCGCGCTACCGCGGTTGCGGCAAACCATGCCGCTGTTCCGCGGTTTGGGAGACCCGCCCCACTAGTGCCGGAGGGTATCTTGGGAATGTCGCCGCCAACAAGAAGCACCGCCTTGCCCGCCCTGCCCTGATCGTAGGAACTCGGCGCGTTTTGAAGAATTGGCGTCGAATAATCCCTTGCCCAAACGCCGTTGTTCAGGAATTCGAAGTCCTTCATATAGCCCTTGATTTGGTTGTCATTTCCATTGATTGAGGCTTCAAGCATGACTCTTCCGCGCATGCGGATCAATTCACCTACTGGGTTGACAGTTGTGTTGTCGGTACTGAAGTCCCGTGAATAACTGACCAGTGCTCTCGCGCTTCTCACCAGCCAACCCGACGTCCAGCCGTTGAACTCTCCCTTGACCGCGGTCGCGCCGGTCAGATCGGTTGTCTTGCTTCCGGCTGCGTCGGCGAACGCGTCATAGCCCGAATGAAAGACCTGAACTCGCCCTGGACCGTGCGATGAAAGGCTGTTGTCCATGAACGCGAACATCCCGTACATCGCATAATTCAAGTGTCTATGCGCGTCGTCGGAAGGATACGATGCAAAACCCGTCGTTGGCTCAAGGTTCTCATCGAAGCCAGCATATCGAGAAAGATAGAGTTGATATTCACCTTGGTCGAAAATCCTATCGCGACTTTCAGGGTTCCTTGGGTCGCTTCCTCTCAAATTGCCCGTTTCAGGGTCGAACAGAGCGGCGTTCCGTCCGGCGGGGTCGAATGGAATTCTTGTCCGCCATATCATCGTCGGCTCGCCGGATAGGTCTTGCGTTGCGGCCTTCGTGAATCTGACCGTGACATCGTCGGTCGTTGCATCATTGCATAGAAGCCGGCTTTGGCCTGTCCCGCTGCATCCGATTGCCCGCTTCCGCTGTTCCATGTCATAGAATATGATTCCGGGACCGCCCATCTTCAGGGTAGGACCGCTATTGCGGTCGGATGGAAGCTGAATCGAACTGTAATAGGCTTGGACAAAATTGTTCCATCCGGTTGCCGGGGCGGCCGGTTCGCCGGTTGTCGCGGAAACTTCAAACAAAGATCCAACTTGGCTTCCGCCATGTATGGTCAGCCGCGCAAAGTCGACGTCTTCTCCTTTATTTCGCCTGTAAGGATCTCCCGGACTCCCTTCTCCGGAAGTCCCGTCGCCGTTCCAATCGTCGCTGGGAATGGAGTCGAGCAGGAGATTCCGGATTGTAATTCCGCGCATTTTCAATTCGTCGGAAGTCGCGCCGTCGCCGAACAATCTCTTGCCCTCTTCGTACGCCACCGATTTGAATCCTGTCACCGGAACCACGCGTTCAGTGAAATCTTCGTAACCCTCAGGAGTTTCTTCACCCTCACCCGGCTTCTGACGCAGCGTCCACGTAAATTCCGCGTTGACGCTTGCTGCTCTGGGCGCCGTCAGCTGCGGAAGCAATTCGCCGTCCAAAGTCAGAGCCTGAGGCGACCCTCCTGTCGCTAGCGCCGATTCCAATGATGCGATTAATCTGCTGATCAATACCGCTGAACGCTGATATGTTGCCGCCAGCTCCTGCTGCATCTGCGTACCTTGGGCGGCGGCGGTTGTGAAGGCTTGGGCTTCTTCCTGAGCGATACTCAATGCCTCTTTCGCTTCGGAAATTTCGGAGCTCGCGGCAACGCGCTCTTCGATAGTCCGCGCGCTTACAATTGCCGAGTAAGCGGCCATTGCAGCTTTTTGAGCATTATCAATCGCGGCAATCGTCGACGTTTGCTGCTCAATGATTGATGGGGCCTCCGTATCACCTACGCCCGCCCCCCCCCCCGGCGCCCGGGCTGCTAACTCCAGAACACCCTGAAACTATCGCTGCCGCGACCATTGCAGCAACTCTGACCGGAACAGAAATATCCATACTTTTCATTCCCTTAACCTTGTCGATCAAAATTTCGTGTGCCCTTAACACAAGATGGACACCTTGCAAATAGGTCACCAACTCCGGATGGCAGAACTCCGAATCCCGTCTCTTGACTGCCATGATGCCCTCGTCTGCTCGTGCCCGGATCCGCGGAGCCCGCCGCTCACGGGTCTTCGATGACCGGTCCATGCCGGACGGTCACGATCCCGATTACAACCTCCGAAGCACGCAACTTGGACGACGCGGCTCGAGGGGCCAACAGTTACTAACAAGATCATGAGACGCACCCCATGCTGCATAGAAAACAATCGTTGGGCTGAATGTCTTGACTGGAGAGGCTGTCGCGTTGCCGTCTGCTCGGAAAATGGGATGCACCCGTTGCGCTTGTGCCCTTTGACCTTCTTGCCCGCGTCGTAGCCTGCAGGGCCGCCGCTCTCCGTCTTCTTCACCGATTGAGTGTGGGTCGCAGTTGCGGTCGGGGTCTCGGAGCGTCCCGCATCATGTTTCAAGAGTTTCGCAAATAGGTCTCATCAGGAATCGGTCATGGCAAGTCCTACAGTGGCAAGTTGACAACATGCTTGTTGCCGATAGTTTGCGCACCGAGCGGAAAAATCGCGAATAGTCACATCCGAACGATCGATTGGACACGGAATGCGCAAGTCATTGCGAATCACGTTGGCGCAGATGAATTCTTCCAACGAGCATGAGCGCAACATTTCGTCGCTTCGAAGATTGGCTGCGTCGTGCGCGGGCGCCGAGTGCGACCTGCTTGCGTTGCCCGAGGCATCAGGGATGATGAACAAGGACAAAGCCAGCGCGCTGGCCAGAACAAGCGACGAAGAAAACGATCCTTATATCGCGGCCTGCAAAGAAGCGGCGCAATTCCACGATATCTGGATCCACATCGGCTCGACACCGGTGCAGACGAACGGGAAGCTGCACAACAGATCGCTGCTGATTGACGACGCGGGACAAGTTCGCGCGCGCTACGACAAGATTCACCTGTTCGACGTTTTCCTTGAGGGCAAGCCTGCATCGCTGGAATCCGAGCGATATGCTTCAGGCGGCGAGGCGGTCGTGGTTGATACGCCCTGGGGGCTTTGGGGAATGACGATCTGCTACGACTTGCGGTTTCCCCACCTGTACAGGGAATACGCGAAACTCGGCGTGACCCTCGTGTTCGCTCCTTCCGCATTCACGGTGCCGACGGGGCGGGCGCATTGGGAAACTCTGTTGAGGTGCCGAGCCATCGAAAACGGATGCTGGTTCGTGGCGGCGGCGCAGGTCGGGAAACACGACGACGGCCGAACCACCTACGGCCATTCTTTGATCGTAAGCCCGTGGGGCGAAATCGCAGTCGATTTGGGCGGTTTCGCAACCGGCCACGCTTCGACCCACTTGGATTTGGGGCGGGTGGAGTCGGCTCGGAGCCAAATCCCGTCGCTCGCGAACGAAAAACCTTACACGATTGTGCACGAATGATGAATCGGTAAGGGTTGCCAAGCTGAATTCACCATAAATCAAGGAGGAGTATCAATGAAAAAAATTCTGAAACTTGCGGCGGCCGCGTTGGCGTCCGCCGCGATCACAGGCTCTGCGTCGGGCGACCAGCCGGAGGTCACGATAGCCGTAGACAACCTATGGCCAACGATGGATCCCGTGATCGGCATTTCCACGACAGGCGCGAGAGTTCATTCGAACATCTTCGATACTCTTGTGCGTCGAAACCGTTGGGAGGATCCGGACGGCACGACTCTGGTGCCTTGGTTGGCAGAAAGCTGGGAACGCACTACCCCGAACATCTGGACGATAAAGCTGAGGGAAGGCGTGACCTTCCACGACGGCCACGAAATGGACGCCGAAGACGTTGCGTTTTCGATGTCGGCGGAGCGTCTGTGGGGACCGGAACCGCTTGCGCCGCGCGGAACCCGCTACGCGCGCGGAATCGTCAGGGTGGAAGCTACCGGCAAATACACCGTCGAGGTGGAAACCGGCCTGCCGGATCCCAATTTCATCTTCCGCTTGGTAACGCCGCTCGGTTTTGTGCTTCCGATGCATTATTACGAAGAAGTCGGCACCGAAGCGTTCGGCCAGATGCCGATGGGAACTGGGCCATACAGGATGGTTTCGTTCGACCCCTCGTCCCATGTGGAGGCCGAGGCGTATGACGGCTATTGGAACGGACCCGTGCCCGCGTCGAAACTCAGGTTTCAGATCGTACCCGAGTTCTCCACTCGTTTCGCCGGACTTGTCGCGGGCGAGTTCGACGTGATCGTGAGCGTTCCCGCCGACCAGGTCGAGACGGTTCGGAATGCGGAAGGCGTGAACGTGATGGAGAAATCCATCGAGAATTACCCGATGTTCGCCTTCAACACGCTGAATACGGAGTTGATCCCTGACAACCCCTTGACCGATGCGAACCTGCGCAAGGCGATGGTCACCGCGATCGATCGCGAAGGCATCGTCCAAGCACTCTGGGGCGGCGCCACATTCGTTCCGGCGCCTTTCAATTTCCCGGAGTACGGCGATTATTTCGACCCTGATCGGAGACCGAGATATTCCTACGACCCTGATCAAGCGAAAGAATTGCTTGCGATGACCGATTACAACGGCGAAGAATTGGTTTGGCATATCACGCGCGGGTTTTACCCGAACTATGAAACCGCCGCGGAATTCATGGTCGAGCAATGGCGCGATGTCGGCATCAACGTCAGGCTCAAGATCGTTGACAACTTTTCGCTTGCCTATCAGCGACCTTTCCACATGCTGAACATGTCGATGTCGAGCGAATTCTCCGGCGATCCTTATCGGCCTCTCTGGATGGACTGGGGTCCGCTTTCGAGCCGGACTCGCGCGAGCCACAAGACTTGGGTTCCGACCGACCAGTTCCTTGAACTGGGCGAGAAGTTCGAAGCGGCGCAGGAATTCGACGAACGAAACGCAGCTTATCTCGAGCTCGTCGACGAATGGGAGAACGTCACGCCGGGCATGTATCTCTGGCGAAACGTTGTTTCATACGCGAAGCGCGACGACCTCGACTGGGATCCCGGGAATTCCGCCGTCACGATTTTCGACAAATTCTACATGAAGTCCGGTCATTGAATCCGGACGCTGGCGATCAAGCCGACCGAACTGTCGGAAATCCGTTAGCCAGCGTAAGAAATCTCACGGTCGCCCTGCCCGTTGGCGGCGACCGTGAATTTGCGGTCAAGGACATCTCCTTCGACGTCGGCGCTGGCGAAACGCGCTGCCTCGTCGGAGAAAGCGGCTCGGGCAAGACCGTCGCAGCAGATTCCATCATGGGCATGCTGCCGCGCAAGCTTGAAGTGCGGTCAGGCGAAATCACGCTTGAAGGGCATAAACTGCCAAGGCAGCGATCACGAGAATTCAACGAGATTCGCGGCCGAAAAATCGCCATGATCTTTCAGGACGCCGCAGCGAGTCTCGATCCGGTGCAAAAGGTTGGCCGCCAGCTTGAAGAACTGCTTGATGTACACGGAGTTCCCAAGGCGAAGTGGCGGGCAAGAATCCACGACGCGCTTGATGCGGTGCGCCTTCCCGACCCGTCGGAAATTTTCAACGCTTACCCTCACCAGCTTTCGGGAGGCCAAGCGCAGCGAATCGTCATCGCGGGCGCCCTGCTCCACAATCCGTTGCTGTTGATCGCCGATGAACCGACGACGGCGCTCGACGTTACAACCCAAGCCGAGATACTCAATCTCGTCGCGTCCCTGCAGAACGAACGCAATATGGCGGTACTGTTCATAACCCACGATTTCGGCGTCGTATCGCAAATTGCGGACAGCATATGCGTAATGAAGGACGGCGAAATCGTGGAATCCGGAAAGGCCGCGGACATTCTTGCTTCACCGCGTCACCCATATACTCGGCGACTGCTCGATGCCGCCGATTACGCCGGAGTCCGAAATTTCGCTGGCAGGAGTTCGCCGATACTCAAGGCGGAGGCGATTTCGCTGACCTACAAGCGCGGCAATTTCTTGAACCGCCGCCGCATACCTGCCGTTCGAGGAGTTTCCCTTGAATTGCGACAAGGCAAAACCGTTGCGATCGTCGGAGAAAGCGGTTCCGGAAAATCCTCGATAGCGAAATGCCTGCTTCGTTTGGAGGACGTTGATTCAGGCAGAATATCTTATCGCGGAACAGATATTACGCAAATTCGAGGGCGCGCGCTTCAGGGCGTAAGATCGAAAATTCAAGTCGTTCTTCAAGACCCGTTCAGCGCATTGAATCCGCGCCAAACCGTTCGATCAGCGATTGCCGAAGGGCCGGTAATTCATGGATCAAGCCGGAGCGAAGCGAATAGGCGCGTTGATCGCCTTCTGGAGCTCACCGGGCTAAGCGCGAATGCGGCGGATCGCTATCCGCACGAGTTCTCCGGCGGACAGCGGCAACGGATTTGCATAGCGCGCGCTCTTGCTGTGGAGCCGGAACTGCTCATTGCCGACGAGGCTGTGTCCGCATTGGATGTTTCCATTCAAGCGCAGATATTGGACCTGTTCCGGGACCTCCAGAATCGGCTTGGATTCGCGTTGCTATTCATCACTCACGATTTGTGGATCGCCCGCGCCGTCAGCGACGATGTGCTCGTCATGAAAAATGGAGAGGTCGTCGAGTCCGGATCGATGAGCGAAGTCTACAGCAATCCGAAATCGTCGTACACCAGGGAATTGCTTGCCGCGGCGCCGCGCTTTTCCCAAACCGATAAAGCAGCATGACGTCGTTCATACTGTTCAAGTTGTTTCGGGCGTTGGTGACGCTCGTAGTGGCCGCATCGCTCGTTTTCATGTTCATTCGATTTTCCGGAGATCCGGCGGCCGCCCTCGCCCCGCCCGATGCGCCGCAAGAAGTCATCGATCAATACGCAAGGGCAATGGGCCTAGACAAACCCTTGTGGCAGCAATACGCGGCCTATTTCGGCGGCCTGCTCACGGGTGATTTCGGGTATTCGATCCATACGGGCCGGGCCGCATCCGACCTATTTCTGGAAAGACTTCCGTATACCCTCAAGCTTGGCGGCGCGGCGCTCTTGATCGCGATAGCGACCGGAATACCCCTCGGCGCAATCGCTGCCCTCAATCGGAAATCCCTTATCGACCGGGGAGTCATGGCGTTTTCGGTGTTCGCGTTCGCAATGCCTAATTTCCTGTTCGGTTTGCTTGTGATTCTGATTGGCGCGCTTGTATTCAAAACCTATCTCGGCGGCGCGGCCGGAGCAGGAAACCTGCTCGGCGTTCTGCCGCCCGCTTTCACTTTAGGCTTGGCTGCGATGGGCTCGTTTGCACGGTTCGCACGATCATCGCTGCTTGAGACAATCAATATGCCGTTCATGCGAGCCGCCGAGGCTCGCGGAATCCCGTTCATGAGGCGATTAACTCGTCATGCCGCGCCGAACGCGGCGATTCCGCTGGTTACGCTGATCGGGCTTTCGCTCGGAGCCCTGATCGCCGGGTCGGTGGTTACGGAACAAGTATTCGCTTGGCCGGGCGTCGGACAATTGTTGGTCAGGTCTGTCGCAACGCGAGACATAGCAACGGTGCAGTTCATTGTATTGGCCGTCGCATTCACGATGGTCGTGGCCAATCTCATGGTGGACTTGCTCTATCTGGTCATCGACCCGCGCATACGGGCGAAATAGAATGTCCGCAGCGTCGTCCGGAATGCCGTGGGCAGTAAAGATTTCACTTTGCTTCATTGCATTCTTCGTGATCTTTGCCCTGTTCGGTCCGTTGCTATCGCCATTCGAGTTTCGCGAAACTTCGCTTTTCCACCGGTTGAAGCCGCCACTTTCCGAAGGCGAAGCCAGCCGATATTTGCTTGGAACCGACGCCAAAGGCAGAGACCTGCTCGTGCGCTTGGCGATCGGTGCGCGCATAACCCTCATCGTGGCCGTAGTCGGAACGCTGATCGGCGCCGTTCTCGGATCACTGCTGGGCGTACTCGCCGCCGCGCGGCGCGGCAGCGCGGAAGCCGTGATCGTCGCAGCAATCGATGTCCAAGCGTCGTTGCCCATCATTATCGTCGCGCTGTTCGTATTGGCGATGTTTGACAACAGCTTCACATTGTTTCTTTTGCTGATCGGCTTGACCGGTTGGGAGGTCTACGCGCGGCTTATGCGAGGGGCGACGCTTTCCGCCAGGGAGCAAGGTTATGTCATTGCCATTCGCGCGCTCGGAGCATCGCCTTGGCGGATCTACCTTCGCCACATCCTCCCGAACATCCTGAACATCGCTCTTGTCCAGTTCACGGTCAATCTTCCGCTGACCGTCCTGCTTGAAACCGCACTCAGCTTCCTTGGCTTGGGCGTTCAGCCTCCTTTGACAAGCCTGGGGCAGATCATGAGCGAGGGACGGGACCGGCTGCTTACGGCGTGGTGGCTGACGTTGTTCCCGGGCGCGACGATTTTCTTTCTGGCGCTTTCGATCAGTCTTGTGGGCGATTGGCTCCGCGATGTCCTTGACCCTACCCTTCGGACCGAATCTTGATTGCCGCTGAACGCGAACAAAAAAATGCAGGCCATCTCATGGACGTCGCCTGCACGCCTCGAATATACGTCAAGGCATTGCATTCAAGCTTGAGCAGTCTATAAAGTTTATCCACGGAGAGGTGGCCGAGCGGTCGAAGGCGCACGCCTGGAACGCGTGTAGGCGGGAAACCGCCTCCAGGGTTCGAATCCCTGTCTCTCCGCCACCTCCAAATTGCTGATCAACAAGCTGACAGCATTCGCTTCACTGCGAACGATGACGCTGCCCGTTGCCCGTTCATGCGCTGCCCCGTTGCGCTTGGACTGTGCCGCGGCGAAAGCGCATATTGAATCAGTGCTCTCCAACAACACCGAGGTAATCTACAGTGAATCCTGTTTTCGTCAGGCCATGCCGATCTGAATTCCATTCGGGCCGATATCGTTCGGACGCGTATCAAGGAAAGATGTCAGAAGTTTTCTGGTTTCCGATGCTGCAGGATCGTCAAACAGGTTTGTTGTTTCGTGAGGATCTTCCGCCATGTTGTAAAGTTCCCCCGCTCCAGAAAGAATATCCACCGTCATCTTGCATGTCTTGGTGCGAACAGTTCGCAAGCTGAGCGCCACGCCTGTTCTTGTCGGCAGCAGTTCCCACTCGTTGAGAGCAAACTCCCTGCTTCCAGTTCCCTGCTCTATCAGGGACTTCAAAGATTCGCCGTGCTGCCGCTGCAGCGGCTCCGCGCCGCAGCAGTCATAGAATGTCGGACCCAGATCCAAGGTCGAAACGGGTTCGTCAATCGCGGCGCCCCGACGGATGCCCGGCCCGCGGAATATCATGGGCACCCGCAAAAGGCCGTCGTAATGCATCGGGCCTTTCAGGATCAACCCGTGGTCCCCAAGCCAATCGCCATGATCCGAAATATACACGACAATCGTATTGTCGGCCTCGCCTGACTCTTCAAGAGCAATAAGAATCCGGCCGATGTTGTGATCCATCAAGGCGATCTGGCCGTAGGTATTGGCAATGATCTCACGAAGCTGTTCATCCGATTGCGGCTTGATTCTGCTGTAGGATTTACGCAAGTCCGCGCTTTTCTTTGGTCCTGCCGGCTCATTCGTCAATACGGCTTCATGCCACCAAGGGCGTCCGCTGAAGTCTCGCGCGCGATGCTCGGGCAGATCGACTTCTTCGGGATTGTGCAGCCGCGACCAAGGTTCAGGCGCGTCGAATGGATGGTGGGGATCGGGAAAGCTGACCCACGCGCAAAACGGCTCGCCGCTCCTTCCATGCTTGAGCCATTCTGTCGCCCGGTCAGCCGTCCAAGTCGAATTGTGCCAGGCGACGGGCAGTTTCGAATGCCAAGTTTGCGCCGCTTGCTTCGTATCTCCGGCGCTTTCGCGGTAGAGTTCGTTTTTCCGATCGCCTCGGCCGTCCGCGTGGAACCATCGTTCATAATGCTGCCCTTTGGGCGGCTTTTCCGGGAGGAACCAGTTGTGTCCGACCAGCATCATCTCGACGTGCTGGAATCCCATGTAAGGACCGTTCCAGTCATCCGGATAGTCCGCCGACGACGTCACGCACTCCGGCGTGCCGGTGGGCTTGAAGGTGTGATAGGTCGAAAAGTGCGCCTTGCCGAAAAATGCCGATTCGTATCCTGATTTCGAGAGCGCACCGGCGAAGCCTTTCTCTCCGATTTCCGGGCGCAGGTCGATGCCGTTGTCGTGGACGCCGTGCGTGCGGCAAAGCTGGCCGGTCAAGATTGACGCGCGCGCAGGCTGGCACACTACCGTCGGCGTAATGCAATTGGTGAATCGTGTCCCTTCGGCGGCGAGTTGGTCGAGATGAGGCGTCTTTATCCGCCTGCCCTCGATTCCGAGGCAGTCCGCCCGGTGCTGGTCGCCTGATATCAGCAGGATGTTCGGTCGGTTCATTTCGGAGACTTCCTAAGGTTAATGATGACGACAGCCAACGAAAGCAGCACGAAAAGCAGTGCCAACGGACTGTTGAACAGGAAAAACGGATCGGCGCCGGTCGCTGCGAATGCTTGCCTTGAGGTCTCCTCAAGCCTGCCTCCCAGAATGAACGCGATCACGAACGGCAGGGGAGACATGTCGACTCGCCGCATGAAATACCCCAGGAAGCCGAAGGCTATGGTCATGTAGACCGCGAACAAGTTTGTTTCTTGCACGTAGACAGCGGTCAGCGTCACGAGGAGCACTATTGGGAGAAGTATCGATTTCGGAACCTTGGCCATGATGCCCATGTTGCGCATGAACAAGCCCCCGACCGTCCAGTTAGCGGCGTTGGCGACGAACATCGATGTGAAAATGCCGAACGCAATCACAAGCTCAAAATTGATTCCGTCGGCAGGCACTCTGAATACCGACGGCCCCGGGTTGAATCCGCCGATGCTGTCCATCGCCAGAATGAGGAAGACCGCCGCGGCATTGCCAGGAATGCCCAATGAAAGAACTGGAATGAGGTTCGCCCCTGAAACCGAGGAATTCGCAGCTTCGGTCGCTGCGACGCCTTCCGGAATTCCGTCTCCGAACTTCGCGGCTTCGGGCTGAGCTTTTTTGGCATGCGCTCGCTTGCCAAGCGTGTAGCCCAATGTCGCCGCAAGCGTGCTTCCGATTCCTGGAAGCGCGCCGACCGCGGTGCCGATGACGGATGACCGACCGATTACCGGTAAAAGTGATGCGATTTCGGACAATGCAAACGGTTGATGAGTTGCCTGGACGACATGCGCAGCGGGTTCCGAGCGCCTAATCGTTGCTCGCCAATCTTCAAGCGACTTGAATATCTCTCCAAGGATCATCACTCCAAGGACCGCCGCAGCCACAGGAATGCCTTCCGCAAATCCTTGGATTCCGAACGTGAGGCGCGGATAGAAATCCGAGCCGGTGGCGATCATAGCCGCCAACAGCCCCAGCCCCATGGAAATCAGCCCCTTGCCTACGGAATTTCCGATGACGGATGCGATGAATGCCAACGACAAAATCAACAACGCAGCCTTTTCAGGCAGGTCGAGATAGCTTTCCACGAGGACCGCGAGAAACGGAGCGCAGACGACAAGAACGACGTCCGAAAACGTATCGCCGGATGCTGATGAAAAATGCGCAATTTTTAGTGCTTTGGTCGCCTGGCCTTTCTGGGCCATCGGGTAGCCGTCCAACGTCGTCAGATATGCGTCCGGCGTCCCTGGAGTATTGAACAATATTGCAGGCACAGCACCGCCGACCGTTGCGCCCTTCATGATTCCGATGAGAAAGCCAACGACCGGAAGCAGCGCATCCGAAGAAAACCCGAATACGGAGATCAAGATCGGAAGCGAGACCGCCATTGCCATCGGCCCGGCGAGGCCCGGCGTCGCACCAACGACGATGCCGCAAAAGAAGCCGCCAACGATCATCAGCAGAGTTGTCGAAACCGGTACGCCGAAAACGCTGAATGCCTCCGACCCGATGAATACGGCTTGGACGCCCAAGACGACGTGGTCCAAGAGACCCATCAGACGTCGCCGTTCGGCGGAAGCAACAAATCTTCGAACGGAATATCGAATATCAGAGCGATAGTGAGAGCGGCGAACGCCCCCGCGACCCAGTGGGTCCAATGGCTGCGCTGAACCGTCAATCCTATCAGCGCGGACACCAGAAGCGCGCCCCCGAGCAAATGACCGATGTACTTCCAAGGAATGGTGTCGCGAAGCGGTCGATATCCGCCTTCGGTTAGCAACCCAGCTATCGCCGGACCAGAATATCTGATGAGAATCAACGAGATCGAAATCACGATCAAAAGGTATGCGACCCACGCGAGATTGGATAGCCGCAAGGAGCCGGAATCGCTTTTCGGCTTCAAAACAGTCAGGAGTCCGCCGGCAACCAGCACGACCCCTGCAACAATCGGGCCGAGGCTGTCTCCTATCACCAGCCGGCGGCGGACGTTCTCGACGACGCCGCTATCGACGTCCAGCGGAATCCAGATGAAAATCGTCGCGAGAGCGAAGAAGACAAAAAAGAGGCCAAGCAAGCGATCGCCGGTCGGCGAGTCGCTAGCGCTTCGGCCTCCTCCGTTGGCGTCTGGATTACTGCGCTGCTTCAATCAATGCGCCTGCCGCATCGAAATCATTTTGCAGGAGCGCATCCAGTTCTTCGCCCATGATGTTGACCGTTCCGCCGAAAGCCGCTGAAATCATTTCTGCAGCCTTGCCTGAATTGGATGCGTCGACGATCGCCTCGGTCAAAGCCATCCTGGCATCATCCGGGAGCCCTGCTGGCGCAACGATAACGAAGTAGCCATCAGCGTTATACTCGAGGCCATAGTCCGCCATCGTCGGGGCCTCGGGCGATTGCTTGAGCGGCACAGACAGCGCCGATGCAAGGTTGACGAGTTCGCCCGACGCGACTCCGCCGGCTTGTATCCCGGCCATGAAGCCCAAGTCCATGTCGCCGGCGACGACCCCGTCCATGACAGCTTTGCCGCCAGCCACCTCAATGATGTTGAACTCGACACCGTTGGCATCGCCGAGCAAGAACGCCAAATCCGCGAGCTTGGGACTCATCACGCCGAATCTGAGTTCGTCGCCGGCCTTCACGGCATTGATTGCGTCCCCGATGTCGTTCCAGCCCATTTCCGTTTTCGCCACAATGCCCATCTGGAATCCGGCGGTCGTGGTGAGCCCTGTGTAACGGGACGGCTCGACTCCGGAACCCTGCGCGGACGCGGCGTTGTAGCCCAGTGATTCAGTCACGACCAGCGCGATTGCCGACCCGTCGTTCGGCATGTCCTTGAGTGCGACGAGCGCATTGACGCCGCCTTTGCCGGTAATTTGCTCGGGAATGATTTGCCACCCTGTGGCGTCCTGAATGCCTTCTGCAATCAGCCGTCCCGAGGTATCTGCGCCGCCGCCTGCGCGGAATGCGATGATCAATTTGATGGGACCGTTCGGCTCCCAGCCGCCGTGGCCGTCCGCAAGCGGCGCAGTCGCCATTGACGTCAAAAGCAAAGCGCCAACCGCCAAAGTCCTGAAAAGTGTTGTCATTTTCCCCTCCGACCCGTTTATGTGCTGCGACCAAATTCACAATTTGGTTGACATGTCAACTATTCTTTGAGATTTATGCGCCATGCAGAGCCAAGTTTCAGACACTGACCGGTTCGCCTCTGAATTCAGAGCGGTCATCACGTATAGAATAGCGAAAACAGCCAACTTATTGAATGCTCAAGCCGCCCATGTCTTGAAAAAGAATTCCAGCCTGTCGCTAACGGAATGGAGGATCATCAGCCTGATCAACGCGGTGGACGAGACGACCGCGTCCGAAATCGCCATGACGACATTCATCGACAAAGGGCAGATAAGCCGCACCGTAAGATCCTTGGCGGACAAGGGCCTCTTGCTGGCGAAACAACGCGAAGGTTCACGGCGCAAAATAGAGCTCAAGCTCAGTCCCAAGGGCAAAGCTCTGCACCGCCGCATGGTCGCAATCATGACCAGTCGGCAGCGTCACTTGACGAGTGAATTCACGAGCGAAGAGCTTGCCGCATTCCATTCAGCCCTTGATAAACTTGAACGGGCGTCGAAGATGCGAGACTTCGGCGAATGATCCGAAACCTGTTGGTGATCATGTCGGACGAGCATCAGGCGCGCGCTTTGGGTTGTGAAGGGCATGATTTCGTCAAGACGCCGAACCTTGACCGGCTGGCATCCGGCGGCTTGCGGTTTGCGTCCGCATACACGCCTTCGCCGATTTGTGTTCCTGCGCGCGCAAGTTTCGCGGTCGGCAGGTACGTTCATCAGACCCGCTTGTGGGACAACGCCATGCCGTATACCGGCGCGATTCCGGGATGGGGACACGCCCTGCAGGCCGAAGGGATCGCTGTCGAAAGCATCGGAAAGCTGCATTACCGGGCTGCCGAGGATCCTGCAGGCTTCGACGTCGAACATATCCCGATGATGGTGGCAAATGGCGTAGGAATGGTTTGGGCGTCAATTCGAAGGGAAGACGAGCGTCTGATACGCGACCGGCGGATGCTTGGCGAATATATCGGCCCCGGCCACAGCAATTACACGAAATACGATGAAGCAGTCGTGAAACGGACTCAAGACTGGCTGAGCGCGCGCAGACGCAGCGACGGCCCATGGTGTCTGTTCGTTGGTTTGGTCGCACCCCACTTCCCTCTCGTCGTTCCTTTTGAGTTCTACGAGATGTACCCGACCGAACGATTGCCTGCCGTCAAGTTGCATCCTCGCGACGGCTACGCTCGCCACCCGTGGGTCGAAAAGCAGAACGCCTTCATGAACTCCGAAGCCAAGTTCGAGTCAGAAGAGGAGCGGCTGCGCGCAATGGCATCCTACTATGGCCTGTGCACTTGGCTCGACTCCAACGTCGGTCGAATACTCGACACACTTGAATCAGCAGGGTTCAAGGACGACACCACCGTCGTCTACACCTCCGACCATGGAGACAACGTCGGTGCACGCGGCCTTTGGGGCAAATCGAACCTTTACCAGGAAAGCACGGCCGTCCCGCTGATCATTTCCGGCCCCGACGTGCCGAACGGCGTCTGCGAAACGCCGGTCAGCCTGCTTGATCTGTCCTGCACTATCGCAGACCACTTCGGGACTGGCATCGAAGCTGCCGCCGGTTCGAAATCGCTTTATTCCATCGCCGACGAGCCGGTTGACCCGGACCGCCCTGCATTCAGCGAATACCATGCGGCAGGGTCGGTTTCGGGAGCGTACATGTTGCGCAAAGGCCGATGGAAATACCATCATTATGTCGGCTTCGACCCCGAATTGTTCGATTTGGAAACTGATCCTGAAGAAACAAAGAACCTGGCATTCGACCCGAGGGCATTGAAAGTCGTAAAAAGCATGCATGAAGCGCTGCTTGGCATCTGCGACCCGGAACAAACCGATGCTCAAGCATTCGCAGATCAAGCGGAATTGGTGAGGCGTTTCGGAGGCCGTGAAGCTGCGTTCAAGACCGGCACGTCTGCCGCCACGCCAACTCCGGAAGTCCTGAATTGAAACTCACTATACTCGGTTCCGGATCGCCCGAAGCGTATTCAAGACGCGCGTCATCGGGATATCTGATCGAAACCGGCAAAGCAAAAATACTGTTCGATTGCGGAGGCGGGGTGTTCGACAATCTGCTTCGGACCGGGCTGATCCCCTCCGATATTACCCACGTATTTTTTTCCCACCTGCATTCCGACCACATGTTGGATTACGCCCGTTTGATCCATGCCGCATGGGACGAAGGCGGAGCGCAGATGAAAGTCATCGGTCCAAAACCCATTCAATTCGTTACCGATGGACTGTTCGGCCCTAACGGCGTGTTGTCGCATGACATTCGGGCCAGAACTGAACTCGAGCCTTCACAGCAAGTTTGGGTCGCTCGCGGGGGAACCTTGCCGCGTCCTTGGCCATCTCCGAGCGTTCAGGAAATCGAGCTGGGGTTCCAGTTCTCGGAGTCCAATTGGACATTGCGGTCTTGCGAAGTGCCGCATGCGCAACCTGTCTTTGCCTGTGTCGCATATTCGCTAGAGGCGGAAGGGAAGAAATTCGTATACTCCGGAGATGCGGCGCAATGCGAAACCCTGAAGGAATTGGCGCAAGGCGCGGATGTTCTGCTTCATTGGTGCTATCGGTTTGATGACGAGCCTGCGCAACCTGCTCTGGCGGCGATGACGCCGACGCCTTCTGAAATTGGTGGGCTTGCGCGTCAAGCCGGAGTCGGATCGCTTATACTTTCCCACTTTCGCCGAAGAGCAGACAGAAACGACTCGTTGAAAGAAGCGCGGGCCGCTGCCGAGACAGCGTTTTCGGGACCGGTCGAAATTGCCGAAGATTTGGCGGTCTACGAAATCTGATCCCGACGACGAAACCAGCGGCAAGGTCTGCAACCTTTATTGCGAGCTCGAATCGACTCCGGATCAACGACTGCTTTCGAAGCTCCTCGGATTCACCATGAAAATGCCGATCATCATCGTGGCCAGTGCCAACCATACCCAGGCAGTGTGACTTTCATTGAAGATGATTATCCCCCAAATGACGCCGCCCATCGTCACAAGATATCCCGCTTGGCTGGCGAAAACCGGTCCGGACCGTCTGATCAGGTAAACGAACATCGCATAGCCCACAGCCGAAATAATCCCCAAAACCACAATTGAAAGCTCCAGTTCGCCCGGCATGAGATTGGGCACGATGAATTGGCCCGTGGCCAAGGCGACCGGAAGCAGAATGACGGAAGCCGTCAAGCTCGTCACGCACACGAGAGAGGCGGCTCCCAGTTCGACGGGTCGATTCATGTCAAGCACGATATTTTCCGCGGCGTAAGCGAATGAGCTCACGCAAGCAATGAGAACCCAGGGAACGGCGGCAGGATCTGGAAGCCCGTTCTTCGGCAGAACGAGCAATCCGATTGCGGTCGCGCCTGCGACCACGCCCGCGATGCGCCTGGCAACCGCACGTTCCAATTTGAGTGGAACGGCGAAAAGATAGGTGGCTAGCGGCACGATTGAAACCGTGATGGCAAGCACGCCGGCATCGACCTTGCTTGCCGCCCAGTAGAACAGCACTCCCGGAATGATTGTTCCAAGCAAGGCGATGATCAAGATCAGCTTGATATGGCGCGCCCTGAAATTAAGCCGTTTCCGGCGCGCCAAGTTGAACAAGTACAAGCACGCGCCGGAAACGAAAGCCTGCCAGAACGCAATTCCGAACGGCTCGCCGCCTGCCTCGGCGGCAATCTTCGCGAGCGAGAAGGTCAGTCCCCAAATCGCCCCCAGAAAGAACAAAATCAGCCAGCTGACGAAATCCATCGATGTTGATCCGAGGCTTAACCATTCAATGCGAATTCAATCCTGCGCCGCGAGCCAAATGTCTGCCGCAATTAGCGGTCTCGAATCGGCAGCGCATTCGCCGGAACGATTTATCCATATATCAAAGCTTATGGCTCATTTCGTGAATCGTATGCAGACTGTGAATCGACGGTGGCTTCGACATAGAATTGTCGGCTTGCGCTCTGATCAAGGCAGGCGAACAGAAGCCACTGCAAGTCGTTTTCGCGGGATTTCGTTGCTATGCCACGGCAGTCGAACTGAGGCCACTTGAAACGGTATGATCGGTTGCCGTCCGTTTGGATGGTTTATGAAACGGCCATGCCTACAAATTGCGAAATGAGCCAAGCTTATTCTTCCAAGACGAAATATTCGTCGCCGTTGAAATTGAGCATTGTGGCCAGTCCTGTTGCTTCAGCGTCATTGCGCCGACGTTCGCAAGCATGATCGGCGTCATGCTAGTCGAACCGAAGCATTCCCAACGCGAGAAGCATTATGCGTGGCTACCCGCCCTCTTCTTGGAGAGACGCTTTGCGCGCAACAAAGCATTCGTTCTTCAATTCTTGGCGGACGAGTCTGACTCGGAACGGGCGATCAATTGGGTTCGATTTCGTATTGAACGATCCGCGCGTCCCTGCCATTTGTTTCGCAATGGGCGCTTGAGCGGAGCGATTATAGGAGCGGCGGCGAATTGCACAGTGAACTTGCAGATGAACAAAACCTTTTAATTTCAACGGTTTCAAGGTTCATTACCAATGTACTGCATCCATTGGAGGATCGCGTCGAGGCCGACGGGGCATTGAACCGCGTAGACGCGGAACACGTCTTTGAAAAATCAAAAAAACTTGGTCTCTACGCCCTCAATATTCCGGTCGAGTACGGGGGCGGCGGGCTTTCGTCGTTCGATTGGATATTGGCGGAAGAGCAGTTCGGACATGCGTCCGACATACTGGTGCGACGGGCATTCGGAAACGTATATGACATCTTGCTCGCAGGCACCGCATCCCAAAAGCAGAGATGGCTTGTTCCTGCTGCCAGCGGAGCAAAAACTTTCTCCATCGCTTTCACCGAACCCGGGGCCGGATCGGATGCAGCGGGCATCGCCACCCGTGCCGAAAAAACCGACGGCGGCTGGATGCTCAACGGACAGAAGCAATTCGTGTCGGATGCGCTTCATGCCGATGCATTCATTGTGACTGCGGTAACCGATCCTGCATCCGGCTCGCGCGGCATATCGACATTCGTCATTGAAAAGGGAACGAAGGGCTTCAGTCTCGGTCCCAATGAAGAAATGATGGGGCTTCGGGGCACGACACATGCTTCCTTGTATTTCGAGGATGTCGAAGTCGGCGCTGAAAACCTGCTTGGAAACGAAGGCCAAGGTCTGAAACTGGCGCTGGAAACGCTTGGCAGAGTGCGCCTCGCGCAGGTTGCCGCGCGATCCGTTGGAAAGGCTGCGCGATTGCTGAACCTCGCTGTCGATCATGCGCGCGAACGCCATCAGTTCGGACGCGCGATCGGCGAATATCAGATGATAAAAACGATGCTGGCCGACAGCGCGGTAGAGATCGCATCCGCGCGATCCCTCGTCTGGGATGCAGCGCGCCGCATTGACCGGGGATCTCACGCAAGAACGCAAATATCCATGGCCAAGCTGCACGGATCGGAAGTCCTCGGTCGGGTTGCTGATCGCGCAGTCCAGATTTTCGGCGGCTCCGGATACTCGAAAAGGGCGCCGATTGAGCGGCTGTACAGGGATGCGAGGATATTCCGGATTTTTGACGGAACCTCCGAAATTCACAGAAACATTATTGCAAAACGAATGTTGGCGAAGGAGCCCGGCATCTTTGGACTGGACTGACGATGCGGGCGCAACTTTCGCATGCGTGCCGTCGCGGCCTTCAACATCGGATTTGATTAGCGGACGGTTGTCTTACGCGGCAGGTTCGCCATTTCCCGAGCTGCGGAAGAACGTCGCTTCGGAGTTTTGTCAGGCGCATTGCCTGCGGCGCATGGACATGGATAACTCGACAACTCAATTTCGGGTTGGTCAATTGGACGTTGATATCGTAATCTCAATTGTGCCGCCCATAACTGCTTGGAGAATCGCGTGCTTTTGCTGAACGGAGTTGAAACAGGCTACGGCAAGCTCAGGATCCTCCGGGGCGTTGATATGGAAGTGCCCGATCACAAAATTGTTGCCCTTCTCGGGGGCAACGGCACGGGAAAATCCACGCTTCTCAAGGCCATTTCCGGTCTGCTTCCCGTCTGGAAAGGCGAAATCGTTTTCGACGGCGTTCCTATACACAACAAGCGACCACACGAGATCGTGAGAGCCGGCCTTGTGCAGGTTACGCAGGGCAAAGACAGCTATCCCGGCATGACGGTTGAAGAGAACCTCTTGCTCGGCGCATACTCTCGTTCCGATGTGAAAGCCGTCAAATCCGATCTGGATATGGTGTACGCGTTCTTCCCCGCGCTGAAAGGCCACCGACGGCAGGTGGCCGGATTGCTGTCTGGAGGGCAAGTTCAGATGCTGGTCATCGGCAGAGGGTTGATGGCGGCCCCGAAAATGATCATGCTGGACGAGCCATCGGCCGCTCTCGCGCCGATGGTCGTGCTTGACATCTTCAAGCAGATCAACAAAATCCGCGGCGAAACCGACATGACCATCCTGATTGTGGAACAGAACGTGCGCATGGCGCTCCTTCTTGCAGAATACGGCTACGTGATCCACGACGGGCGAATTCATGTCGAGGGCAGCGCCAGTGAAATGATCGACAACGACAAGGTCAGGAACGCCTATCTCGGCGGAACTGTCGCTAGCACCGTGGAAGAATTGAATGCTGCTTGACTTCCTCGTGGTCGGATTATCGATCGGGCTGGTCTATGGCCTCGTCGCGCTCGGTATCTCCCTTATTTATTCCGGTCTCGACATCGTGCACTTCGCGCACGGCGAGGTTTTCATGTTCGGCGCATTTTTCGGGCTGGTCCTGTTCAACGATCTTGGCTTCTCCTACCCGATTACGTTGTTTGTAGCCATGATCCTGACAGGCATCATGGGGATCGTCATTGAAAGAGTTTTCTACCGTCGCCTGACGAAGCAAGGCGGCGGATACACCGTCGCGGGAATGGGGATGATCATCTGCGGCTTCGGAATGGCGATCATCCTTCAGAATGTCGCCTACCTGATCTGGGGCGCCGAGGGTCATGCGATCGGCGTGAACTTCGGTTTGCCGATGATGATTGGGCAAGTCGCCTTGCCGAAATCCTATCTGTGGATTCTGGTGGTATCCGTCGGGCTCATGGCGCTTCTGCACGCGGGACTGAAATACACGAAACTCGGTCGCGGAATCCGGGCGGTCGCTGCGAACAAGGATATCGCCTACCTGATGGGAATTAATGTCCCGCTGATGATTTCGCTGATTTTTTGCGTCGCTTGCGGTCTCGCGGCCGCGGGCGGCGTACTGATCGGTCCGATCAACTACGTCCAAGTCGAAATGGGTTACTTGATCTTGATCAAGGCGTTCGCCGCCGCGGTGGTCGGAGGCTTCGGCTCCCTGCCCGGCGCAGTCCTCGGAGGCTTGCTGGTCGGCGTGTTCGAAACTATGGGAGCCGCGTACGTATCCGGCAGCCACAAGGACATCTATGCGTTTCTTCTCTTGATCTTCGTGCTTATGGTTCGGCCCACTGGGCTGCTTGGAACGCTCGCGAAGGTCAAGGCCTGAATCCATTGTAAACCTCCCACTCAAGAAAGGAGACATCATGAGAAAAACAACAGTTGGACTAATCGCTCTTGCCGCTGCATTCGCAGCCGCAGGCGTGCAGGCGGGGGAAATCCGAATCGGCGCGACGATGCGGATGATCTCGGAGAACGGCCAGAAATACGGTCAAATGATGCAGGACGAATTCGATGCGATAAACGCCGCCGGCGGCATCAACGGCCATACGATCAGCCTGTCGCTCCTCAACGACGAATGCAAATCGGACAAGGGCGTCGCGAATGCGAACAAGTTCGCATACCAGGAGAACGTGCATCTCATCATCGGGTCGACCTGCTCGTCCGTGACGCTTCCTATCGTGGACGTTACGGCGCAAGCCCAAGTTCCCCAGATCATTCCTCACTCGACGAACGACCAGATTACAAGAAAGGACTCTGCGTGGGTTTTCAGGGTTCCGATCTCCGCCCGGTACTACAAGGGCGTCGTCGCCAAGTACCTTGCGGACAATGTCGGCACCCGCATCGCATACGTATACGCATCCGACGCGGCTGCGCAGTCTGAAACCCAAGGCATCATCGGCCAGATGCGAGACATTTACGGGGTAGAGCCGATCTACGAAGCGCAGACGCAGGAAAAGGAAATCGACTTCCGTTCGCACCTGCTCAAAATCAGGGAGCTTGAGCCGGACGCGATCTATTTCGGCGGACTGGCGGAACCCATCGCGCGGTTCCTCGTGCAGTCTTATGAAGTCGGGATACCGGCTTCGGTAACGCGGGCTGCAAGCTCCGCCGCTTCGAACGCGCCGGTTCCGAAACTCGCCGGGGACGCAGTAAAGGGCGTGTTCTTTTCCGCGGCCTATTCCGACAGCGATACCCGGCCGATCGCCAAGCTGTTCAACTCTTTGGTCAAGGAAAAGTACGAGATCCCGAGCGTCGACCATGACTTCAGCCAAGCCTACGATTTGGTCAGAATTGTAGAAATTGCGCTCGGCAACGCGGAGTTGTCGCTTGCCGACGATGACCTCGCCGCGGACCGCACGGCGATCCGCGATGCCATCGCGAACGTCCAAGGCTACGAAGGTCTCGCGTCGGGGCCGATCAGCTTCTGCGCCGATCCCACGCCGCAGTGCCGCGACGGCAACCGCACGCCTGTGCTGATACAGTACACCAAGGGCGGCGAAGACTTCGAGGTCGGAATTCTCGACAGGGTAACCATGCCCATCGACTTCGGTCTCTGACGATTGGGCGTTCCGGTCTCCGGCATCGTAGACCGGAACGCCCAACATTCTACCTAGCCCTTCAAGTTGCAAGCAGATCCAGATGCGCAAATTTACCGGCGCAGCAGCAGGGCTTTTTGACCGCACGAAGTCGTCGCACCGCCTGCTGCCTTGGATTTTGGCGTTCCTCATCCTGTTGCCGCTGCCGCAGCTGACAGCAAACAATTACCAAATTTATTTGCTGAACTTCATTTGCATCATGATCATCCTTGCGACGGGACTCAATATCGTCAAAGGCTTCTGCGGGCAGGTCACTGTCGGACACGTCGCACTGTACGCCATCGGAGCATACACATCGGCCGTCCTGTCGGTGAATTTCGGAATGCCGTTCTGGGTCTGTCTGCCCGCAGCCGTTCTGGCGGCGGCGTCGGCAGGCCTATTGGTCGGCGTTCCGTCTTTCCGGCTTGAAGGCGCGTATCTCGCGCTGGCGACGCTCGCTTTCGCGCAGGCCGTCGAAGTGTTCATTCGCGTGACCAACTACCTCGGGTCGGCTTCCGGCATAGGCGGAATTCGCCCGCCGTCCATATTCGGCCACACGCTAAGGAATTACGACGATTACTACCTCTTGGTGATGCCTGTGATGCTGGTAGCCGTATACGCTTCCTATGCGCTGCTGCGGTCCGCGACCGGCCGCGCATTCATGGCCGTTCGAGAGGATCCCTTGACCGCCGCTGCGACCGGCATCAACGTCAAGCGATACAAATTGATCGCATTCGTCATCAGCGCGATTTACGCAGGTGTCGCCGGTTCTTTGTATGCTCACATGCTTCCCGGGTACGTCCACCCGAACAATTTCACCGTCATCGAGATGGTCACAGTGCTTCTCATGGTCGTGCTCGGAGGCATCGGCAATATCTGGGGCGGCGTGATCGGCGCGGTGATCGTAACGATCATCGCGGATCTGACCCGCGATTTCTATTTTTACCAGCTGCTCGCCTTCGGCCTGGTTATTGTGGGCACGGTTCTGTTCATGCCCAAGGGAATCGGCGGCATCATCGACCGTTATTTCGCGACGCGCCGATTTGTCGCGGCTCGCGAAGCGACGGCCGAGCGAAAGCGAGCGGAGGTTGGCGAGACCGAGTAATGGCCGTCTTGCTGCAAGTACGAGGACTCTCCAAGAGTTTCGGCGGCCTCAAGGCGATCAACAATGTCGATTTCGATGTGGAGGACAAAGCCATTCACGGCCTGATCGGCCCGAACGGCTCCGGGAAATCCACTTTTTTCAATCTCGTTTCGTGCGTTTACCGCGCCGAAGCGGGCGAAGTTCATTTCGACGGCCGGAACATTACCAATATCGAGCCGCATGAAGTTGCCGCGGCGGGCATTGCAAGAACCTTTCAGCTGCTTCGAATGTTCACGGAAATGACCGTGCTGGAAAATCTGATGGTCGGGCACCACTGCCACGTCCGCTACAGCACGTTCGCGGGGATATTCAACATTGGCCGGGTCGCTCAAGAGGAGCGGCAAATCCGGGACGAAATGATGGAAATCCTGGAATTCATCGGCCTGTCGGATTTCGCCGGCATTCCGGCGTCAGAGCTTTCGGTCGGTCAGCGGCGCCTGCTCGCGCTGGGCCGCGCGATCGCGATGAAGCCCAAGCTTCTGATGCTGGACGAACCTGCGGCCGGACTGGCACCGCCAAATGTTGAAAACCTCATGACCATCATGATGCAACTCAAGGAAAAATACGGATTGACCGTCGTCGTCGTTGAACACATCCTGAAGGTGGTAATGGATACGTGCGATATGGTGTCCGTGCTGGACCACGGAGAAAGGATCGCAACGGGAACTCCGACGGAGATAAAGGACAACCCAGCAGTCGTGGAGGCTTATCTCGGCAAGGAAATGGATGACGAGCAGGTACGCCGGGAGATAGGCGCAACTTAAAGCCTGTCTGCGCTAATTCGTGTCGGCAATGAGCCGGATGATGTCTTGGCTAGATTCCATTCGGCTCGAATGGTCAGGAACGCGCCGCCCAAACCAACCGTTGCCGCGGAGCTCCTTGCTTTCCTGGACCCAAGGAAAGAGACTGTCCAATGCATACATCCAAACCGTGGCATAACGAGGTACGACGTTCCGGAAAAACACCGATGATTTGCAAGGAGCATGTGCGGAAGGAAAAGGACCGCGACGGCGACGGTCTTTGCCCTGTTATCGCTGGATTGATCGACGCGATTTTCTCTGACCATCCGACCACCGTGCACCGATTTCGGATGGTTGCCTCGGGACGCGCCTTAACTCTGCCATTGCTCCCGTCTTTCGAGCGCACGCCCGCATATTTCCTGTCTCCGGAACCCTCGGGCAAGTCCAAAGTCAGATACCGTTTCCGTTTCGATCTTATTGCATTTCGACATCCTCAAAGCCGACAAGTCGCACGCATCGCAACGATGCGACTATCCGAGTACACCTCGTACTACTTGCGCCCGAAAATTGCATGCAGGAACCTATTCAGGTTGCCTCCACGCTTCGGCATTCTGGAACTCCGAAGACAATAGGCCATCTTTTTTTGATTTTTTCGAATAATGGAGTATAATAGTGATCTTGTCGGGCACTCACACCGGTTGGAGGACAAAAATTGAATTCAACTCGAATCGAATCAATTCGCATCAAGGGATTTCGTTCTCTTTCCGATGTGAAGATCGTGGACTTGCCCAAAGGGGCGACGGTAATGATCGGTCCAAACGGATCGGGAAAATCCAATTTGTTTCACTTTTTTGAATTGATCAAATGCATGGTGGTTCATAGAGATCTTGAAGAATTCGTGGAGCGACATGGCGGTGCAAACGACCAGCTTTTTGGAGGCAGCAAAAATAGTCCAAAAATCGAAGCAAAGATTGCACTTCGGAATAGCGAGTTTCGATACGAATGTCGATTTGTTCTGGAGTTTGCGCATAAGGATCGTCTAAAGGTAAACGAGAAAAGATACCGAACGATGGTCGCGACTTCAAAATCTAATATTCCGCCGAGCGACTCTGGGGGAGAAACAGTTGAACCGTCGAGCAATTCCTACTCTGGCGTTGCAAACAATGGAAACGATTGCCAAGATTGCTCTATGGAGTTTAAAGGTTTCTTTAAAAGTTGCGCTGTTCATCAGTTTCATGACACTTCATACCACTCAAGCCTGAAAAAGCCGTGGGACATTGAGGATAGTTTTTATCTAATGCCGGAAGGAGGAAACCTGGCCCCGGTGCTTGTTCGAATGGAACGCGACGAACCGGAAAGGTTCTATTCCGTTCGCGAATGCATTCGCGGTGTTCTGCCAAATTTTGACAGATTTCAGGTTGAGGAACGCAACGGAAAAGCGTCGCTTCGTTGGAAACCGAAAGGGATCGACAAGACTATCGGCGCACATCTCACGTCGGATGGAACTTTGCGCTTCTTCGCGCTGGCAACCTTGCTGAATCTTCCAACCTGTATGCTGCCCGACACCCTGTTGCTTGATGAACCCGAACTTGGATTGCACCCAGCTGCGATTTCGGTAATCGGCGAACTCATTCGCTCAGCATCCTTGGATCGACAAATCATTGTTGCAACGCAATCTCCATTGCTTGTCGATGAGTTTGATTTGAGCGAGATTTTAGTTTTGGAATTGCGGGATGGGCAGACTCAGGTCCGGAGATTTGACGGGGCGGACAACCAAAGTCGTTACCGGAATTGGCTCAGCCGCTATTCTTTGGGAGAACTTTGGCAAAAAAATGTTCTTGGAGGCCGACCGTGACCCGGCTGGCGGTAGTCGTAGAGGGTCGCACGGAAGAAAGGTTCGTCAAGAGTGTTTTGGGACCCCATCTAATCGACGTCGGAATTGAGGCGGTGCCGTACTTGGTAGGTAGCGGAACGCGCAAAGTCGGGGGCGGCGACGTACATGTGGATATTTTAATTTCAGACCTTATTCGTACGTTGGATGAATTTGACGCTGCGACCTCTCTCGTCGACTTTTACGGGTTTAGAGATCGAGAGGGTCGAACTGTGGAGCAACTGGAAAGCGTTATATTGGAAGAAATCATGAGGGAGCGGAACAATAATCCCCGTGTGCGGCCCTATATTCAGATGCATGAATTTGAAGGCTTGCTATTCTCGAATCCAGAGACATTCGGCATAATCGGAAGGAGAGGAGCTAGACCGAATATTGCGAGGCTGCGTCAAATCCGATGCGAATTCGATACTCCAGAAGATATAAATGATAGTCAGGACAGTGCGCCTAGCAAACAGCTTGAGAATGCTGTGCGCGGGTACAGAAAAATTGATGACGGAATTGCGGTTGCAAAAGAAGTCGGAATTGAGAGAATTTCCGAGGAATGTCCAAGATTCCGCAGGTGGCTCGAATGGATTAATGGGCTTGCTGAGGATCCCGCTCAATAGTGAGTAAAAGTGTTGAATCAATTGAAATTCTGTTTGCACTGGAATTTGTTCTGACCCGCGTAAAGTATCTGTCAAGAATGAGATAACAATCGAGCGGTGCACGGTCGCTAAAGAGATCAGGGTAGAACGTTTTTCAAAAATCCATCCCAGTACCTTCTGTATCTCAACTATGATATCGGGTACCCGTCGCCGGCCTTGGCCAAGGCCAACGACGGGGCGGTAATCTGCGCGGCGCGAGCTGCACTGACGGTAGATCAAGACCTGCACGAACCGAGGCGGAAATGGAATCGGTTTCGTGGTCCTTTGCAAGGCGGAAATGGCGGCCTCGAAGAAAGACGGTCCTGAAATCGCATATCACTATTGTGCCAAACAGTAGCGCACAAATTGCAGGCGGACCTTCATGCGACCGCCTCGCGAAGCGACGGCGACCGCATGAAGCTCCAAGGTCCAGAAAGGCCTATCGCGACAATTGCAACGAACTGAGGAATAATAGCAACACGCTCAATTCGGCTGCTTCGTTTTCCTCAAATACGGCAAGACCGTCTCGTAGTCGCCGAACCGCTCCTTCGCTGCCTCGTTGGATACGGCAGGCGTGATGATCACGTCCTCGCCTTGCTGCCAGTTTGCAGGCGTCGCCACCTGATGATTCGCAGTCAGCTGGATTGAATCCAGCGCCCGTAGGATTTCATTGAAGTTCCGGCCGGTGGTCATTGGATAAGTGAGCGTCAGCTTTACTTTTTTGTCCGGACCGACGATGAATACGGAACGTACGGTCGCGTTGTCCGCCGGCGTCCTGCCAGCGGAACTTCCGCCGGTTGCGGCGGGAAGCATGTCGTAGAGCTTCGCGACCTCGAGGTTGGGGTCGCCGATCATCGGATAGCCGACGGTGTTGCCCGAAACGGTCTCAATATCCGATTTCCATTTGTGATGGTCCTCGACCGGATCAACGGAAATCCCGATAATCTTGGCATTCCGTTTTGCGAACTCTTCACTGAGCCCGGCCATTACGCCCAGTTCAGTCGTGCAGACCGGCGTGAAGTCCTTGGGATGCGAGAACAGAACCGCGTATCCGTCGCCGACCCACTCATGAAAATTGATTCTGCCTTCGGTCGTTTCCGCCGAAAAGTCAGGCGCAGTGTCATTGATGCGCAAAGACATAGTGTCCTCCAAGCTAATTTGACTTCACCTTATATGTATCCGGCAGAGTGAAGAATCAATCGCACGCGCCCTGCCCCGTGAGCTTGGAATCGTGGGTTCAGCCGAGTCCGGCGATTATCGTGCCGTCTCGGCTTCGATTGGTCGATGCAGCATTCCCGCCAAAGAATTGTGGTCGATTGCCATGATCAGCCTGCGTAATCGGAGCCTTCTTCATCGAGTATTGCCTTGAGCTCTGAAAAATGCCGTTCCGCTTGGCCGGGATAGTTGTGAATCTCGTCCGCAGTCTTTTCGGCGATGCTTGGGGAAAGAACGCGCAACGGTCGACCGGTTTGCAGGGCTCGAATGTACGTCTCGGCGGCGCGTTCGAAGTAGTATAAGCGATTGAAAGTATCCGCAACGTTGTCGCCGATGACGAGCACGCCGTGATTCCCCATGACAAGAACCCTGACCTTCGGGTCAGACAGCAATTTTGCGCATCGCTTGCCCTCTTCCTCGAAAGCCAGTCCGCCGAACTGGTCGTCCACCGCATGGCGATTATAGAATATCGCTGTGTTCTGGTCGATTGGAGGAAGGGTTGAGTCCGCCAACGAGGCAAGTACCGTCGCGTGGATTGAGTGAACATGCATCGCGCACCTTGCATGCGGGCATCTGCGGTGGACAGACGCATGTAGCCCCCAAGCCGTTGGATCCGGCGCGCCTGCGTAAGACAGTGTTTCCGGATCCCGCGCATCAAGCAGCAATAGTTCCGATGCGCGAATCCTTGCGAAATGCACTTGGTTCGCGTTCATCAGAAACTTGGTTCCGTCTTCATTCACGGAAAGGCTGAAATGATTTGAGACCCCTTCATGCATGTTTAGCCGCGCCGTCCACCTGAAGGCGGCTGCCAGATCAACTCGTTGATTCCAATGCCCGATATTGGGGCGGATCGACTGGATTGCCTTTAAGCTCATTTGCCTTTTCCCTGTTCAATGCCTTTTGATGCAACCTTAACTCAACCTTTGGCAACGCTTAAGAAATATTCAATTCTGAGCGAGCGGTTAAGCTGGATGCGCCTTCCCGCCTCGACTAATGCGGCACAACGCCGGAAGCAAACGCGCTTTGGATTCTTGCAGCGCGCTTGACGCCGCAATTCTCCTCCGGATGGCGCGTAGCTGGTTGGAATCGCGTTTCCGGTCTCCGTCTGCAATGCCTATATCCGCATCGCTGCAAACCGCGTCGCGCTCCCATGGGTGCACGAACAGCGAAAGCCAACCGTTGCGAAGCTACAGTATCAATCGAGAACGATGTTTACCCGTCGGTTCCGGCGGCCCTTCTTTTCAACCTTGCCCAGATGCACTCTTCCAATTTCGGAAGTCCGCGCGACATGGGTTCCTCCGCACGGTTGTAGATCGATGGTTTGATCCGAGGTTCCGATACGTACCAATCGTACCTTCCCTGCCCCCTTCGGCGGCTGCACAGACATCGTTTTCACCAAACCCGGGTTGGATTCCAATTCGGCATCCGTGATCCATTCGTCCGTCACTTCAAGATCGTCGGAAACCAGCCGGTTAAGCGCATCCTCGATTTGAATTTTGTCGGCGATTGCATCCGGCATATCGAAGTCGAGCCTGCTTCGCTCCGCTCCGATCGATCCCCCGGTCACAGGAAGAGGGATGACCACCGACAAGAGGTGCAGCGCCGTGTGCATGCGCATGTGCCTATGTCGGCGATCCCAATCGAGTACTTGACGAATTGTTTCGCCGACGGACGGTTTTTCGCCGTCTGCCGCGCAGATCAATTCGACGCCGGCTACCGCTTTTCTCGAATCAGTCACGACGGACGAGCAGCGGCCCCATTCCAGCGCTCCAGTATCTCCGGGTTGCCCTCCGCCGGTCGGATAGAAAATTGTCTTGTCCAGCACGATGCCGCCGTTCGGCCCGTAAGCGCGCACGACGCCGTCAGCCGCCTTTTCGTACGTGTTCATTTGGTAAAGTAATTCCGTCATTCCTCGTCTCGCGTCTTGGCTTGTCCATCTTCAGCGTCGGCGTTCCTGATCCAGATATCTCGTTGCGGGAACGGAATGGCGATCCCCTCTTCTTCGAATCGCTTTGCAACAGCGAAATTGATTTCCGATTTCGCGGACAGGAAGAAATTCACGTCCTTGAGATACAAGCGCAACTCGAAGTTGAGCGCGCTGTCGCCGAATCCCATGAAAATCACGGCGGGCGCAGGATCGTCCAGCACGGCGTCGTGCGAATGCGCGATTTCCATAAGCACGCGTTCGACCGTTCTCGTCTCCGTGCCGTATGCCACACCCACCGGGACTCTGATTCTGCAATATCGATTGCCTAGCGTCCAGTTGGTCACCTGCCCCGACATCAAGTCGGTATTCGGTACTACGACCGTCGCACGATCGAACGTCATGATCTGCGTCGAACGCACGGATATTCGCTGGACCGTTCCCGAAACTCCGCCTGCTTCGATCCAGTCGCCTTCATTGATCGGTCTCTCGATCAGCAGAATGATGCCGGACACGAAGTTCGAAACAATCGCCTGAAGCCCGAAGCCAATTCCGACCGAAAGCGCGCCGGCGACGATCGCGACATTGGTCAAATCGATCCCCGCGACGGAAACCGCCAATACCGAGACCAGTATGATGCCGACGTAGCCCGTGCCTGTGGTGATGGCTTTCTGAGCGCCGACGTCCAGATAAGTGTTCGGCAGCACCGAACTCCTCAGTATCGTCTGGATCATGTTGGTCGCAACGACGCCAACCAAAAACACAAGCACCAAGGTCAGGAAATCCCCAGCAGTGAAGCGCTGCCCGCCGATCAAGACTCCATCGCGAGCCATCGACCAGTATTCGGCGATCTCGTTTTCCGAGGCACCCCAAATATACGCCAATATCGGAAGCGAAACGGCGAAAAGCAGAATGCCGAACGCGAACCTGACGAACCCCGCAGTTCTCGTCGCGGCAGTAAATCCGACAGCTTTGAGCGCCGACGTATAAAGCCCGAATATTATGTCGTTCGCCGCGAAATATGCGGCGAACAGAGCGAGCGTCAGCACAGCGGGATAAAGCAGGAAATTCGCGACGCCCTCGTATCCGACAGCCCCAAGCAACGGAGCCGCCACCGAAACTGCCAGCACTGCCCAAGCCAGCAAGTTGATGAATCGATCCCAGTTGGACTCCGTGCCTTCCTCAGGCGGCGCGGATGCGTGCGCCGAAAGAAGTCTGGAAAGTCGGAATGAACAAAATGACACTGCCAGCAATATCGGAAAGGTCAGTATCGTATCCAATTCCGGATTTCCGATTTGCGTGTTCGTTAACTCGTAAAAGACAATTCGCGCTGCAATCAACCAACCGATCGCGACTGTTGCTCTCCGAGCTGCCGCTGTCCATGTCTCATCGAGTCGCGACCGAAGAATGCCGGTGTCGGAATTCGAAAACGTGTAAGCGGCCAGCCATCTCGATCCGAAAATGACCGCCGCGGCGATTGGAATGGCTTCCAGAACTCGCCCTGAATTCATGTAGGCGAGGCTTGTGGAATCGGCGGCATTGGCGATTGCCCAAATGCCCGCCGTCGGCATCGCGAATTCGGTAAGCAACCCGGCCAAGAGAGTCAGTGTCCCTCGGACCGAATCGTCCGAGCTCTTTTCGGCGCCGGCGGTCCACCGGCGCAATACCGACCGGCCGCGAGTCAGCAGGAATATCCCGACGGCGACAAAGAGCAAAATGGCCGGAATGTTTTGCTCGGCGCGGCGACGCTGAGCATCGCTCGACCATGCATCGGAAATCTCCTGCCTGATCCCGTTAAGAAAAGACATGAGGTAGCTTGCCGCACCGCTCCAATTCGCGGGATTGAGCGGCGTGGGGCTCAGCCGAAACAGCTGTTCCCGTTCTCGCGCTTCCAGAATTTTGTCGATTTCGGCAAGCAAGCCGTCCGCGCGTCGAATAATCTCCTCGGCGACTCTGAACGGCGCATTCGCGGCCGCCAGCTGATTTTCCAGTTCGCCTCGCCTGATCGCGGCCGTTCCGGTTGCGTCCTGCTCGTCGCCTTCAGCTGCGCCGAGCGCCGAGAGCTGGCTGCTCAACTGGTCGATCTGAGATTCCAGCTCCGACTGTTCGGCCAACGTCTCGGTTCGCCAATCGGATATCTGCTCGCGCAGCACGAGAAACGCAGTGTCGGAAGCTGCTGCGGCCGCGATAGCTTCCTCCGCCCGCAAAGCAAGCCTGTCCCATTCGTTGGTGTCGAGACCAAGAGAGTAATTTTGCCCCGGCGACTGGGCCCAACCAGGCGCAGCCGCAAAGAGCAGAAGCCATACGGCTGCAACCCTGCACGCGAATTCAAGCATTCCGCGCATCAGCTGCCAATGAAGACATTCGGAAGATTGCGAGGCTTTCGGACAAGCCAATCCGGAACCGGCAGATCCTTGGATTTGAGGAATTCCGGATTGAACAACTTCGATTGGTATCTGTTTCCGTAATCACAAAGCACGGTTGCGATCATGTGGCCGGGACCCATGTCTTTTGCCATGCGCACAGCGCCTGCGATGTTGATTCCGGACGACCCGCCCACGCACAATCCTTCCTCCTGAAGCAGAGCGAACACTGCTGATACCGCATCGCGATCTGGAATTCGGTAAGAATAGTCCACTTTCAAGCCTTCGAGATTGGCGGTAATCCGTCCTTGGCCGATTCCTTCCGTTATCGAATCTCCTTCCGACTTGAGTTCTCCGGTCGTGTAGTAGCTGTGCAATGCGGCGCCCATCGGGTCGGCGAGCCCGATCTTCAATTCCGGCTTGCGCGCACGCAGGCCATCGGCAACTCCGGCAAGCGTGCCCCCTGTTCCGACCGCGCAGATGAAGCCATCGACTTTCCCATTCGTTTGCTCCCAGATTTCGGGGGCGGTGTGATCAATGTGTGCCTGTTTGTTCGCCACGTTGTCGAATTGATTTGCCCAAACCGCCCCGTTCGCCTCGGAATCATCAAGGGCAACCGCAAGTCTTTCGGAATATCGCACGTAATTGTCGGGATTGCGATACGGAACAGCCGGGACTTGAACCAACTCAGCCCCTGCGAGTCTGATCGCGTCCTTCTTTTCTTGGCTCTGCGTTTCGGGGATAACTATCACGCACCTGTATCCAAGCGACAACCCCACTAGAGCAAGCCCGATTCCGGTATTTCCGGCCGTTCCTTCGACAATGGTTCCGCCGGGGCGAAGCTTTCCGGAACGCTCTGCATCCCGGATAATCGACAACGCCGCGCGATCTTTTACGGATTGCCCAGGATTGAGAAATTCGGCCTTGGCCAAGATTTCGCAACCCGTTTCATCCGATGCGCGCGCGAGCCGCAGCATCGGCGTCCGGCCTATCGCATCGGCGAGATCCTTGTGCACTTCCATTTTCGTTGCCTGCCTAATTCAACTCTGCCGTGCGGCGCAATTTAACTTCAAGCTTCGAAGCGGATTGGATGAAACAGCAATCATTGAATTGCTTTCGCCTCTCGGTTTTTCCGTTCAAGTCTGCGCCGGTGAAGTATCGGTTCCGTATACCCGGACGGCTGCACCCTGCCCTCAAAGACCAAGTCCCGCGCGGCTTGGAACGCTTCGCCGTCGAAATCAGGCGCCATCGGCGAATAATTCGGGTCGGCTTCGTTCTGCTGATCGACCACTCTGGCCATGCGCTTCATCGCGTCTTCGACAGTTTCCGCATCCACGATTCCGTGGTGAAGCCAGTTCGACAGATGCTGCGATGAGATCCTGCACGTTGCGCGATCTTCCATAAGCGCGACGTTTCGACGGTCCGGCACCTTGGAACAGCCCACGCCCTGATCGACCCATCGAACTACATATCCGAGTATTCCTTGGAGATTATTCTCGATCTCGTCCAGCAAATCTTCTTTCGACCAATTCGCGCGGTCGGCGAGCGGGATAGTCAGAATAGCGTTCAGTTTCGCCCTTGGGCCAGCATTCTTGATCGCGGCTTGGCGTTCCGCCACATTGATCCGGTGATAATGCACCACATGCAGCGTCGCGGCCGTCGGGCTGGGAACCCAAGCGGTATTGGCGCCAGCTTTCGGATGGGCGATCTTTTGCTCAAGCATGTCCCCCATGAGATCAGGCATCGCCCACATCCCCTTCCCGATTTGAGCCTTGCCGTCTAGCCCGCAAGATAGCCCGGCATCGACATTCCAGTCTTCGTACGCGGAAATCCAGTCTTCGTTCTTGATATCCGACTTCCGCAGGAACGCGCCCGCTTCCATCGAGGTATGGATTTCGTCGCCCGTACGATCCAGGAAGCCCGTGTTGATGAATGCGATACGATTCTTGGCCGCCCTTATGCACTCCTTGAGATTGACGGTCGTGCGCCTCTCCTCGTCCATTACGCCAAGCTTGACCGTATAGCGCGGCAAGTCCAGCGCGCGCTCCACAGCGCCGAACAGGTCGTTCACGAATTCGACCTCCTCCGGCCCGTGCAGTTTGGGAACAACCACGTAAATCGAACCTTCGCTCGAATTCCGCCGGCCCGCCTTCACATCGCGCGAGGCAATCAGGGACGTGCACATCGCGTCCAAGATGCACTCTCCGACGTTGCCGCCCTCCGAATCCTGAAGACCCGGGAAATCCATAAGCAGCCCGACATTTCGAACGAGAAGCAAAGATTGCCTTTTCAAGGCAAAGGATTTGCCATCCGAACCGGTATATTCGCGGTCAGCTTCGAGCGAGCGGGTAAATTCGGCCCCGCCCTTCTTGATGGAAGCAACCAATGTTCCGTCGATCAGGCCAAGCCAGTTCTTGTATGCCAGCACTTTGTCGGACGCATCGACTACGGCGACGGAGTCTTCGCAATCCACAATGGTAGTGACCGCGGATTCCAGAATCACGTCTGCAACTCCTGCAGGGTCGTCCGCGGCGGACGGCTTTGATCTGTCGATGACAATCTCGACATGCAGATTGTTGTTCTTCAGCAGAATCGAAGACGGAGAACTTCCTTCGCCTCGATGCCCAGTGAATTGCTCGCGGCGGGACAATCCGGTCGCATGGCCGCTGACCTCGGCGCGAAGCGCTCCTTCGGCCACGAAATATTTTGTTGCCGATGCATGCGATCCATTCCTTAGCGGAAAGATGTCGTCCAAGAACTCTTTGGCCCAAGAGATAACCTTCCGGCCTCGCTCGCGGTCATAGCCTGTTGTTTCAGGGCCCGAGCCCAGCGCGTCGGTTCCGTAAAGAGCGTCGTAAAGCGAATTCCACCTTGCATTGGCCGCGTTCAATGCGAATCTGGCATTCGTAATCGGAACGACAAGCTGGGGGGCCGCGATTTTCGCGATCTCGTCGTCGATGTTTTCCGTCTGGATGGTGAAATCGCTTCCTGCAGGAACCAGGTATCCGATCTCCTCCAAGTACGACCGGTATTCGTTCAAATCGTGAATGCGTCCGCGCCTGTCCTTGTGCCAAAGGTCGAGTTGCTTCTGCACCTGCTGCCTGGTCTCAAGCAATTTCTTTCGCCTAGGCTGGAATTCAGCGACAATTTCAGCGAACTCCGGCCAAAATCTGCTGGAATCCAAACCTGACCCTCGAATGGCTTCGGTTTCAATGAACTCGCAGAGTTCTTGGTCAATACGAATGCCGGATCTATTAACAAACGCCATCATTCACCCCTGAGTGCGTGATCGGTTACTGTTGCCGTGCAAACTTGCGCCAGCTGATTATCATCATGCGAAGCGCCTTCAAGGAGCATGCTCGCTGCTGCCTTGCTCGCCACGATGCTGATTGCCAGCAGTTTCCAATGCCTATCGCGCCGATTTCAACCGGCTTCAAGTGCCAGAAGCACTATTTTGCTCGGCAGAAGGAATACAATCTTTTCCTGCCAAACCGTTTTGGGCGGATGGATGCGCGTCTTCGGCAACGCAATCGTCAAACTTCTGCACTCGGAACCTCCGGCGCATCAATTCAAAATCATTGAAATTGGCGAAAGCTTTCGCTTCGGCGACGGTCTGAACTGCGAAATGGGCGAGCCCATGCGGGTTCCAATGGCCTTAAGCGTAACCGATGCGGTCAAGCGGTTTGATCCAACTGAGCAGAGAGCGCAATTTCCTCATGTCGCATGCACCATCTCGTCATCGGCCGTCGTCAAAGCTGTCGACGAAAGCGCGACCGCATCGTCAAGGCACTTGAGCCGCTAGACATTCACATCCACGACGATCCGTCCCTTCACTTGACCCTTGATTATGTCTCTTCCAAGTTTCGGCAAGTCGTTCAAGGCGACCACTTCAATCATCGAGTCCAGCGCGGACGCCGGAAGATCTTTAGAGATTCGTTCCCATGCCTGGATCCGATTCGAAAGCGGCTGCATCACGCTGTCGATGCCGAGCAAATTCACGCCGCGCAGCAGGAACGGAATCACGGTGGCCGGCAGCGCCGCGCCGCCTGCCAAACCGACGGCGGCAACCGATGCACCATACTTCATCTGCCCCAGCAGTCGAGCGAGCATGGATCCGCCGACGGCATCGACGCAGCCAGCCCATGTCTCGGACTCGAGCGGCCTTTTGGTCGTGTCAGCGATTTCATCTCGTGGCACGATTGTGCTCGCTCCAAGTCTCTTCAGGTATGCGGTATGCTCCTCGCGGCCTGTTGCTGCCGCGACTTCATAACCTAGATTTGCCAGAATCGCCGTGGCTACCGAGCCCACTCCTCCGGTCGCACCCGTAACCAATACCGGTCCTCCGTCCGGGCGAAGGCCATGCTTTTCCAGTGCGACCACCGCAAGCATGGCGGTAAATCCTGCCGTGCCGACCGCCATTGCGTGTCTGGAACTCAGACCGCCAGGCTGCCGTACCAGCCATTCCGACTTCACCCGTGCATACTGTGAATAGCCGCCCCACCGAGACTCTCCCACGCGCCAGCCGGTCAGGATTACGCCGTCGCCCACCTTGAATTCTGAAGAATCCGAATGAGAGACCTTGCCTGCAAAATCTATGCCGGGCACGTGCGGGTAATTCCTAACAAGACCGCCGCCCGGACCAATGCAAAGACCATCCTTGTAGTTCAGCGTCGAGTATTCGACCGAGACCGTCACATCTCCGCTCGGAAGGCTTGCCTCATCGATCTGCTGCACGGATGCCGAGGTCTTGCCGTCGTCGCCTTTTTCCACCACTAGCGCATTGAATGTCATCTCATTTTCCTGTCGTTTTCATGTCAATTGAAGGTCCGCTCTCGGACGGTCGCATTGCGAAGACCGCCGAACACGTCGACCTGGACTTGCGTTCCTTCCGCGAAGAAATCAGCTTCAATCATTCCGATCGCCACATTCGTTTCGAAGTCGGGCGACCAACTGGCGGATCCGACCATGCCGGCATGTCGTCCGCCGCCTAGAACCCTCCAACGATTTTCAACCGGCGGTACCGGAGGTCCGTCAATCGACAAGTAGCGAATCTGCCGCTCCAATCTCGCTTGACTTGCTTTCACCAGCGCATCGCGCCCGATGCAGATCGTTGCCTTGTCCAAGTCGCAGTACTTTTCCAGCCCGCATTCGAAGGGCGTGTGTTCGTTCGTCATGTCGTTCCCGTAGGACAACAGGCCTGCCTCTATTCGCTCGGCGAAATTCGGGCACCCGGCGCGCACGTCCAGATCCTCGCCCGCTGACATCAGCTCGTCCCAAAGATCCATCCCCAAGTGCGTGCCATCGAGATAGATTTCAAAGCCGCCTTGCCCGGAATATCCGCTCCGCGACACGACGTGGTCCACGCCCCCGAACGGAAACCAATCAAATCCGAAAAACGGAAGCTCTGTCACCTCCGCTCCGAATACACGGCGCATCAATTCGTCAGACTTCGGCCCCTGCACCGCCAGCGGCGACACGTCAGGCTCAAAAACATCGACATCCATGCCGGCGCCGATAGCCAGACCTTTGGCCATATTCAATAAATCGCCATCGGCAATGGAAAGCCAATACCTGTCCTCCGCGAGCTTCAGCAGCACCGGATCGTTGAGCATCCCGCCTTCGGAATCTACCGCCGGAACATATCTGCACTTGCCGACCTGCATGCGGCCAATGAACCGCGGCGTCATCATCTGTGCCAAGACCGCGGCGTCGGCACCCTTCAGCTCAACCTGCCGTTCGCACGACACATCCCAAAGCTGGACATGCCTTTTCAGGTGCAAATAATCGTTTTCCAAGGACACGAACGCTGTCGGAAGCAGCATCCGGTTGTATATCGAGCATGATTTGACGCCTGCTTTCAACACGCCGTCCCAGAACGGAGTGCGCCTCAGTCTCGGCGAGGGCATGATTGACAGCGCTCTCATGAATCCGCTTGCATTTCGATTGCAGCAAACCGATTGATCAGCCGACCGATCAGATGGATGCGACGGAGCCAGAAACAAGGCACGCCGGGGCAGCAGAATTCAAGCATGTCCTTGGACAACTCCGGAGGTCAGCTGGGCGTGCGCGACCCGCGGCCCGGACCGGTCCACTTTATCGCGCAGATTTCGGCTGATCGACCGTCGAAATCCCAAACGCGGCCATGCGCCCGTACCCGGCCTTTATTGGCGGTCGCGACGGTCACGTCGGGACCCATCCAGTATTTCGTGTTAGTTATGACGATATCCGAACCCGGGTCGGAGCCGACGACGGGCACAACCTCGCCGTCGATCTTCTTGCCGACCTTCAGTCGGCGGGTTTTCCCCTCGTTTTCGTAAATCACTTCAGCCCGTTCGGCGCCGAGGAACTCGCTGACGAGGATATTGAACAAGCCCGTTGTGCCCTTCGCTTTGCCGGAGAGGATTTGCACTATGCCGTGGAAACTCTTGTGTGAAGCGCGTTCATCAATATACGCGGCGGCCTTCCAGTTTCCGCGAGCCATCAAGCCGGGGATCTCCATCAGAAGCCCGACGTTGAGTCCTGACAAATCTTCCGTTCCGTATGCGCCCTTGTCGATGCGGATTCCTGCCCAGGCTTGGCAGTAGCCCTCGGTGGGCGCATGCTGGCCCAAGCTGACCACGCAAGGACAGAATACCGTGCAATTGCAATTCAGGATCAGTTCGCCGTTCAGCCACCACGGCACGGTGCCCTTGTCGGACCTTTCGGCCGACGGATGTCTGCTGTCGATCTTGTTTTGAGGCCGAAGCCTGTCAGTCGCATTTTCGCTCGCCAAAACGATTCCTCCGGTCTCATAGCTGCGGAATAGCGATGACTCCAATCGCGGCGACAATCAAGGCTATTCCTAAAGGCGCGCGCACCATTCTGCCAAGCGTGGGAAATTTTTCGAATATCATCACCGCAGTCACCAAGCCCATCCACGCCAAATTCATCGTGCCGCCCGCAATCGCGACAGACATCAATACCCAGCAACAGCCCAGGCAATCCGCTCCCAGCCAGACTCCGACCTTGAATTCGCTGCGGCCGTCGTCGCGCCAGACCGACATGAACCGCGTCAACGGATGCTGGCAATGCGTCAGGCAGCTCTTTTTCAGCGAAGTAAACTGGTACAGTCCTGCGAACAGCAGCAACGCGGCCGTAGCGTGCCGTTCCGAAATCATGCCGCCGGGGAAAGTCGAAAGCCACGAATGCATCGCGAACTGGGCGGCTGTCGCGACGACCGAAAAAAGCAGCCAGACGATCCCGTATCCCGCCAAAAGAAGAAAAAATCCGATTTGCGATCCGGCCCCTGCCGAATACAGATGCTCGTACGTCTTCAACGCCGGGACGAATGTCGGCATCATCATGGCGCCCACCATGATCGACCACATGGCAAAAACGGCAGGCGAGCCTGCCGACCTCGGATCAATCCGGCAAATTTCCGTCCAAAGATCCAATCCGTAGGCGAGGAAGTTCGACCACTGCAAAGGAGGCAGGCTGATTGTGAACAAGGCGAGCCACGAGGCTATCACCATAAGGTAGAAGACAAGCCAGCTGAAACTCGAAAGCCGACCTGAACGGGGAGATTCTGAGGTTTGGACCATTGCTGCCCGAATTGAAGTTCAACCATTTGCAAATTTACGACATGCAATAGGTCAATACGCTTCTCGCAGGGTTGCCGGAAGGGCTATTTCAATTGGCACGTCCCATTTTGATCAGGCGGCGGCTAGATAAGCCTCCGATCGGGGAAGTCTGCCCAATGATTGCCTCCAATGGGATATTCAACGGCGGGCAGAATGTCGGCCTTCGTGTGTGGGCGACCCTCCGCGACTCGAGATTGCAGAATCATCGGCTTACAACTGGCAGACGCGGAGTGCAGAGCTAAGCTCGTCATGTTGATAGACACGGAGCGGCGTTCGGGTCGGGCGGTTCCCGGTCCTTCAACGTGCATCCTGCAGATGGACCGCAAGATTTTGAACGCCATAGAAAAACCGGAGCATAATCGAACATGCTCCGGCGCAATTTCTTTTTTTGCCGATTTCGGGATCAGAGGCTGGTGAACGCGCGGTCCAGCCCGTCATGCACTTGATCGACATCCGCCATAGACAGGCACATCGGCGGCACCATGCGCAGGCAGGACTGATGGGCTCCGGATTTCGACAGGATGATTCCGCTTTCGCGCGTCGCTTCGAACACGGCGGCGGTGGTCTGCGGATCGGGCTCCTTGGTCCTGCGATCCTTGACCATTTCGATGGCCAGCATCAGGCCGCGCCCGCGCACATCGCCGATGGCCGGATGCTTGTCCTTCACTGCGTGCAGACGTTCCAGCAACGCCGCGCCGACGTCGCGGGCATTCTCGCGCACCTTGTCCTCCTTGATCACCCGCAGCACCGCGCGGCCCGCCGCGCAAGAGGTCGGGTTGGCGCCATAGGTGTGGAACATGAACTTGTCGGCCATAGGCGCGGAAATTTCCTTGCGCGCGACCACGGCGCCCAACGGGAAGCCGTTGCCGATGCCCTTGGCCATCACGACGATGTCGGGGATGACGCCGTCCGCCTCAAAGCCCCACATATGGTCGCCGGTGCGGCCAAAGCCCGCCTGAACCTCGTCCGCGATCAGCAGGCCACCCTTGGCCCGAACACGCTCGGCCGCGCCGGTCATGTAGCCCCTGGGCATTTCGACGATGCCGCCGTAACCCTGCACGCTTTCGATGACGATACCCGCGACCCGACCCGAGGTTGCCGCGTGGATCGTGCGCTCGATCTCGTCAAGGTAAGGCCTCGCCCCGGCGTTTTCGCCGAAGATGCCGCGATACTGGTGCGGATCTGGCACGAAAGCCACGTTGCCGGGCATGCCGGGATGCCGCCAGCCGCTGATGCCGGTGACTGATTGCGCCGCCGCCGTGGGTCCATGATAGGCCGAGCGCAAGGCTAGCATATCCAAATTGCCCGTATAGCTGCGCGCCATGGCCATGGCGAGGTCGACGGCTTCGGCGCCCGAGTTGGTGAAATGCACCACCCAATCGATATTCCCGTCCGGGTTGGGCATGGTAGCGGCCAGCTCCTCGGCAAAATGCGCCGGGACCGGATGGTAGAACATGGTGGTGCAATGGGTCAGTTCCTGCGCCATTGCGGCGGCGACCACCTTCGGGTGGCTGTGGCCGACCGAGATGCAGACATTCATGCCCAGAAGGTCGGTGTATTTGCGGCCTTCGACGTCCCAGAGGTATTGCATTGAACCTTTCCGGAACACCATCGGCTCTTTGAACGGGATGAATTTGCGCTGGGACGCAGCGTAGAAGGTATCGCGCCGCTGCGCCGTCTCGTCCAGCGTCCAGTCGGTTCGGATGTTCATTTTGGTTCTCCCTCGATTTCCCGGCTTCGGCGGGCGACGAAATCGTCAAGTGCTTCTCTGACACCGGCATCCATCGCCGGGGCTTCGTATTCCTCGATCAGTTTCTTGACCCGGGCGCTGGCGCGTTCGTGCTGCCACAGCCCGCCTTCGGCTTGCCACTGCTCGTAGGTTCCGTTGTCGGACATCTCGCCCATCCAGAAGGCGGTTTCGAAATTGTCCTGCGTGTGCCGCGCTTCCAAGAAATAACCGCCCGGCTCGACCTCGAAAAACGCGTCCATCGCCTGCGCAGCTTCGGAGAAATCGACACCGCAGACAAAGCGCTGCATGGCCGAGCACCGGTCGGCATCCATGACGATCTTTTCGTAGCCGGTGGTCAACAGCCCTTCAAGGCAGCCGGTGGCGTGGATGATGAAATTCACCCCGACCATGGCCGCGCCCATAAGCTGGGCCTGGCTTTCGTAGCCGGCCTGCGCGTCCGGGATCTTGGAGGCGGTAAGTCCGCCCACCGAGTGGAACGGCAGGCCCAGCCGGTCCGCCAGCGTCTTGGCGCACATCTGGAACTGCGTGCCCTCGGGCGTGCCGAATGTCGGCGCGCCGGTTTTCAGGCTGATCGGCGAGAAGAAGGTGCCGAAGGCCGCGGGGCGCCACTTTGTCGGCAAGGATGCCATTGCCAAGCGCATGAAAGCCAACGACCGCTGGGAGATGGTCCTTTTGGACATCGAAAACGGCAACTTCGATCCACATTACGCGCATGGCGTCATCCAGAATGACCGCGTTGTGGGCATCGTCGGCTCAGCGGCTTACGGCCATCGTACCGGCAAGACTCTGGCGCTTGCCTATCTGCGCGACAGGACGGCACGGAATGGGCTGGAGGTTGAAATTCTTGGTCGGCGGCGCCGCGCAAATCCTGCCGCAGGTTCCTTTTGATCCGACAAATGCCCGAATGAAGCAGTGATCCAGTGTAGACTGGAAATTGGAAAATTCCGTGCCCGCCGCGCTGGGCTCAGATCCTCGTGGAAGCGGACGCCCACCGCCATGCCCCGATCGCACAGAAATCCGCAGGCGATCCGCCATCGCTCCAACTTGTCCCGTCGATCGGCGACGACGGGGGCTTCGGCGTCCTTGAACCGGCATCGAGAGGCGATCTTCGCGGCGCTTGCAGACGTACCGGAAAACCCGAATGCTTGCACCATGGGTCCCTTCCGCTGAGGAATCTCAACTTGACGCAGCTTGAGGTAGGGCCCGCCTCCCCTGCGTCGAGGCTGAGTCTCGACAAGGGGTGTACTCAGAAAGCGTTCGCAAGAGAATCCGGAAGGACTGAAGCATGGCGCGGCTGACGGGGCTCGAACCCGCGACCTCCGGCGTGACAGGCCGGCACTCTAACCAACTGAGCTACAGCCGCATTCCTGCAGATCCGATCTTCGGAACAGGGGCTTCCGAGTAAAGCACGAAAATCGGGCAGTCAAGCGGATTCGGCCAATGCTGCTTTCCGCCAACGGAAATGGTGGGTGATGAGAGATTCGAACTCCCGGCATCTTCGGTGTAAACGAAGCACTCTACCACTGAGCTAATCACCCGCGCGACGGGTGATACAGCGAGACGAATTTGATTGTCAACAAATCGGACGCAGAGCTGAGATTGCACGCTTTCCAATCAAATCCGTCAATTTGATCGGCACGAGGCAAAATGGTGGGTGATGAGAGATTCGAACTCCCGGCATCTTCGATGTGAACGAAGCGCTCTACCACTGAGCTAATCACCCGATCAGGATTCAGATTGGTACACTTGTCGCTCGCAATCGGCAACTGGTTGTTTGGGTTTGATCAGGACTACTGTTTGCGAGATGATCGATTGAAAAAAGGATTCACCACTGTCTTGGGCTGGCAAAGGGATGAGTCATTTGGCATGAAACCCTTCTTCCCTCGGGCACCCCTCGACCGGTCCCCGGCTGCGCCAGGGTTGAGCGGCGTCTGCGGGCTTCCGCTCCCCGGCGCCGGGATGGCGTTCGCGGGCGTTCCCCGTTTTGGCCCGCCGGCGATCCCGTTGCGGAGGGCTCGGCTTGCGTCAGGCCGGCTGTGTCGCCGCCTGTCCGGCGGCCGGTTGCTCGATGCCGCAATCCTTCATCATGCGGATCCAGCGCGGGGCATTCCTGCGCGCCATGATCTCCCGGCAGTCGGTTCCGGGATCCGTGCAGGCTCCCGGTTCTTCAGGGCCGCATGGATCACGCGGACCAGCTTGCGGGCGGTGGCGAAGACGGCCTGCTTGTAGCTCTTCCTCGCCCTGAGGGCGCGGAAGTGTCTGCGGAACTGGCAGTCCTTGGTTCGGGAGGCGGCGTGCGCGCACTCGACGAGGACCCTCCGGAGCGCCGGATTGCCCTTCCGGGCGCGTCCGCTCCGCCGCCGGCCGCCGCTCTCGTTGTTGCCCGGACAGAGCCCGGTGTCAATGCTAAAGTAAAATTCCCCAGAAGTGCTAAAGTAAAATTCCCCAGTTTTTGGTGTTTTGGCGGCGAGCCAGCTCAGTCGTCGGTTCGCGTCTCCTTTTTGGGCCGCCCTCGTTTTTTCGGGGGCGGCGGCGGGGTGATTGGCGCATTCGTTCGGACGTGTTCGGGAATGAGGTCGGCGTGTTTTCTGAGCCGGTAGCTTGCGCCTTCGATTCGGACGACGACGGCGTGGTGGAGGAGCCGGTCGAGGAGGGCCGTCGCGACGACGGGGTCGCCGAAGATGTCGCCCCATTCGGCGAAGCTTCTGTTCGAGGTGAGGATCATCGCGCCTTTTTCGTATCTGGCGTTTACGATTTGGAAGAACAGGCTTGCGCCGCCCTGCGTGATGGGCAGGTATCCGATTTCGTCGACGATGAGCAGCGCGGCCCGCGCGAAGAAGCGGATTTTTTCGGCGAGCTGGCCTTGCCGTTCGGCTTTCGCGAGGTTTTCGGTGAGTTCCGCGAGCGTCGTTTTGTAGACGCTCTTTCCGGCTTTGACGGCGGCGACGCCGAGTGCGGTCGCGAGGTGGCTTTTTCCGGTTCCGGGCGGTCCGAGGAAGTGGACGGTTTCGCGTCTCCGGATGAAGTCGAGCTGGGCCAGCGCGGCGATTCTCTCCCGGTCGAGCGAGGGCTGGAATGCGAAGTCGAAGCTTTCGACCGTTTTGGCGGGGAGGAGTTTCGCGGTTCGCAATGCGATGTCGATTCGTCTTGTTTCGCGCAGGGCGTATTCTTCGCTGAGGAGGGCGTCGATGGCTTCGACGGCCGTGAGCTCGCCCTGCTCGAGGCGCCGCAGCGTGGGGCTAAGCGCTTCGAGCGCCCGGGGCATTTTCAGTCCGACCAGGGCGGCGCTGATGCGGTCGACGAGTTCGGTCATTGGCGCACTCCCTGCCGCTCGAGGCGGCGTCCGACGGCGTCGTAGAAGGCCAGGGACCGTTTCGGCGCGTCCTCGAGCTGGGTCGGATCCGGACGCGGCGGAGGCGGCCTGCGGTGGCCGGGATCGACCCTGCGGCGGTTCCGGCCTTCAAGGATCGGATGCCGCGCGATCAGCGTCCTATCCTCGAAGATCCGCACTTCGGCGGGATGCCGCTGCACCTCCAGCACGCGCTTTCGTGCGGCGTCGGGCACCGAATAGAGGTTTCCGCCGACCGAGACCATTCCGTCGCGGCTGACGCGCCGCTCGACTGTCAGGACCGCGTCGTAGGGATGCGCGGGAAGCGGGATCAAAGCGGGTCGCTCTTCGGCCAGCGCTTCGTCGACGATCCGGCCGGTGGTGGCGTGGACGCGCGGATTGGCGATCTCGCGACGCCATTTGTCGAATTGCGCGTTGAGATCGTCAAGGCTGCGGAAGGTCCGGTCGAGGAAGAAGTCCTGCCGGATGTATCGGAACGGGCGCTCGACCTTGCCCTTGGTTTTCGCCCGATAGGCTTTGCAGGCCCTCGGCGCCGATCCGTAATGGTCGAGCAAGGCGACCAGCGACGGGTTGTAGATCACGGACCGGTCGGCATCCTCGCCGAGGACGGCGGTCTTCATCCGATCGTAGAGCACTTCGCGCGGCGCCCCTCCGCAGGCGTCGAACGCCGACACATGGCATCTCAGCACCGTTTCGAGCGTCTGGTCGGCGCAGAACCGTCCCCACAGCCACCGGCTGCATCCGAGGACGAACGAGAACAGGTGGACTTTCCGGACGACGCCGGGCTCGTCGGCGTATTCGGTTTTGAATTCGGCGAAGTCGACCTGGGCCTGCTCGCCGGGCTTGGTCTCGAAGCGGCGCTCGAACCCTGGCGCCTCGTCCGGCCGGATCGCGCGGAGATAGGCGGTCACCGCGGCATAGCCGCCTTCGTAGCCGCGCTCCCGGATTTGCCGGAACAGACGGCGTCCGGACAGATCCGGGCAGTTCCCGATCTTTTCCGCGAGATAGCCCTCGTACGGCTCCAGGAGCCGGGGCCGAGGCTTCCGCGGCGAATAGGCCGGAGCCGCGAGACCCCGGTCCAGCAGTTTGCGGACCGTCTTCCGGTCCAGGCCCGTCCGCCGCGCGATCGCGCTGATCGAAAGGCCTTCCCGTTTCAGTTCTTGCAACATGACAATCTTCTCCAGTTTGATCACCCGACCCGAGCCTCCTTCGGCAAAAAATCGGATGGGATTTTGGACTGCTTTCGTTCCGGGGGGCATGCCCCCCGGAACGAATTCGCAGCCCCCTGACTGGGGAATTTTACTTTAGCGCTTTTGGGGAGTTTTAACTTAGTAGTGACACCCGGCCCATGCGGCGCAGTGCGCGTGCGAGGCGAACATGCCGATGTCGGGGCCGAGTTCGGCCAGAATGGCGCCCGCCGCCGCGGCCCCGATCCCGGGGATGGTCTGCAGCAGCCGCAGCGACTGCGCGTCCTCGCGGTTCTTGGCAAGTTCGCCGTGGAGGGCGCGTTCGCCGTCCGGGCATGCGGGTGCAGCTCAAGGGACAGGACGCCCTCCAGATCGGACCGCTTGCGCGTGACATGGGACGCGGGCTCGGCCAGGATGTCGCCCGTCGGCAAGGCCGTCGAGGATGCGCCGCCCGTTCTTGCCGAAGATGTCGGAGAGCACGCCGCCCACCCGCAGGCCCGCGCGGTCGACCAGCTTGTGCGCCCGGTTGCGGAACCGCGCCCGATCCTCGGCCGCCTGCCGCCGGTGCCGGCCCGGCGCCCGCAGCTCCCGGTACCGCTTTGGAAGGACAAGGCTCGGACGGGCCAGCCCGAACTGGCGGACCCGCGCCAGCCACACGCTGTCCCCGACATCCGTCTTGCGCCCGCGGACCTGCTTGACGCGCTGCGCGTTCAGAACCAGCGGCCGGATGCCCGCCGCCTCGAGCGCGTCCAGCGGCGCCTCCCGTCAGATCCCGGTCGCCTCCATCGCCGCCGCCGCCTTGCAGCCAGAAAGCCAGTCCGCCATCTCCCGGAAGCCCCGGGCCGCGGCCGGCAAGCGGGCGCGGGTCGATTTGGCATGCGTCCGCGGCCTGGCGGCCGGATGCAAACGGGGGCTCGAAGCCGCCGCGTCCGGGACAGTTTTTTGAGCGGGAACTTGGTCACCGAAAATAAGACGTCCACTTTGCCCGCTTCCGCCGCGCATCATCGACGATCCCGCAGGAAATCGCCACCCGGAGCGCGAGGACGACCCGGAACCCGTTTCATGGTCGGGAGCGGGCGGCCAAAGGCCGACCATGCGGGTTTTTGGGGTGAGGAGGGAGAGGCGCCGCTGATTGAAAGCGGGGCCAACGCTCTAACCGCCTTCAAATGCTGCATCAAAAATAATCGTCGGGCTGAATTTCTTGATTGGAGGGTTTGTCGCGCTGCGGTTTGCCCAAAAAATGGGATCCACCCTGCAATAAAAGAAGCTATGTCCAGCAGATCATCGGCAACACCCGGGTGAAGTGCTATTTTATAATTTGCCGCCCCTGCCAAGCAAGTCGATTTCGGATATCGTCGAGCATGGTGTCGTTCTCATCCATCTCGATGAACTCGGAACGCGGCGTTTGCGTCCGTGCCCGAACAGCGTCAGCCATGCCGGCCAGCACCGCTTCGCGTTCTTCTTCCTCTTGCATGAGTTTCTCAATGCCTTGGGCGACCAAACCGCTGACCGAAGCGCAGTAGCCTTCTTCCACTTTCCGCTTTGCGAACCGATGGTGGCGCTCTGTAAAACCGACTGAAGTTTTGATGATCATGGATGCAAGCTTTATCGTCGTTGTTGAATTTCTGTTAGCGTTCGCCGCTACTTGGTCCACCTGTTGTATATTGCGTCATGCGAGCCAATGTCCAGAAGAACAAATATGTTTCCAGAATCTTTTCTACCGACAATTCTATACTTGTTTGCTGCATTCACTATCCATAATCCGGGTTTGCTCCTAAGTGGAAACCTCCGACAACCCTCTGATTTCGCGCTGAACCGGCTGCAAGCGCGGTCGAAGCGGATTCACGGGTCGATCAGGATCGGATGCGGTCGGATTTGGCCCGGATTTCTGGAGTCCCAACGCCCGATGCGGGCCTGTTCCGGCCTCGTCGGCCCGTTTCGGGCCTCATGCGGACACCAGGCCATTGGGCGGCGGCTTGGCTCGACCGGGAAGCCATCGCAATCGGCCCATGTTGTACGCGATGTTCGCCATCGTGACGGCGGCCTTGGCGCGGGCCAGCCCGACGGTCCGGATCGCCGGCCCCATCCGGGCCTTCCGGTGGGCGAAGACATGCTCGACCTTCGCCCGGTCCTTCGACTTGCGCCCGTTGGCCTTCGCGGTCCGCGCGGGCATCGGACGCTTGTGCGGCTTCTTGCGGTGGATCCGGCTGTGCAACCCATGCTCCTTGAGCCACCTCTCGTTCTCCGCCGAACGGTATCCCGTGTCCCCCCACACGTCGCCGCAGGTGTTGCCGGGGTCGATCAGCCCTTCGCGAAGCCGCTTGCCGTCGTTCGCGGCGGCGTCCGCCGCGGTCCGGCGGCGGATGATCCCGTGCTTCTTGTCGATGCCGATGTGGGTCTTTCAGCCGAAGACCGGAATGGCGATGTCGACCAGCTTCCGGCCGTCCGGCCCGGCCTTCGCCTTCTTGTGCTTGACCGTCCAGCGCGCGTCCGTGTCCTTCTGCGACGCCTTGGCCGGCGCGTCCGGCCAGATCTCGCTCGCCGACCGTCCCTCCTTGATCGCCGCCTTCTCCGCCTCGGTCATGCGCTGGCGCGGCGCGGCGACCAAGGACGAATCCACGATCTGGCCCGACCGCGAGATGAAGCCCGCCTCCGCGATGATTTGGTTCATCTCCTTGAACAGCTCGTCCGGAACGCCCGCCTTGACCGGCGCCTCGCGGAAATCCCAAAGCGTATTCGCGTCCGGAACCGTCTCGTTCAGCTCAAGGCCGCAAAAGTGCAGCCAGGTCATCCGGTCGCGCACCATGGTCTCCGTCGCCTCCAGCGACAGACCGTGAAGGCCCTGCAGAACCAGCATCTTGAATTTCAAAACGACGTCCAGAGCCGGGCGGCCGCCCTTCGCGCCGCGAGGCCGTCCGGCGGCCGTCTCGAGGATCGGACGGAACCGCTCGAAATCCACCGTCGCCGACAGCTTCTCCAAAGGATCGTCCCCCTTGGACAATATTGCGCCGAGGTGCTCCTCATAGTCCAAAAAGCTCCGCTGCTTCGACATCAAGACCTCCAATTCCGCCAATCCTTGGGAATCATGCCTTCATCCAAAACGCAAGGGGTTTTCGGAGGCGTCCAAGTGGTCGTGGCTTAACAGAATGCGGCACTTTATCAGCTTCTAGCTTTTTTTAAGTTCTTTGAGCTGCGTTTCGGTTCTGCTTAGAGAGGGATTTCAATGCCTTCTTAAACAGCAGGCTATATCTAAGTTTCAAAAATTAATCCATTTCCAAATGCTGAAACAAGGAATCAATGTCATCAAAGACTTTGCTTAATTTTGGTCAGGATCATATGCTCGTGCGTAGCCACGGTAATAATCTGAGAAATCCAGCAAACTTCGATTTGTCCTTCAAAACTACGCTCTACTTTAGCTGCAAGATATTCATAGCGATTCAGCACATCGGACTCGTACTTCGAATTTTTCGTACTTAATTCCTCAAGGCGTTCAACAATTTGACGGAATTTGGAGCCAATGGCTTATTGCTTTGAGTCCGCAACCGCAACATGTTGATTCTCGCCGAAAACGGGCTTTCGGCTCGAAAATTCGGTCGGAATGATCGGAGTCCGGCCGTTCCGCCCGGCTTCCGGCGCGATTTCGAAGGATCCGGCGGCACTCAGGCGGCCAAATGCGAATTGACGTACAAAGCCGCCGTCCGGGGCGGGTTCGCTCCGGGTCCGGGCTGCGCGATTGGAAGCGGCGTCCGGTCAGCCTTCGGTGGCGGCGGTGTCCTTCCAGGTCGCCGGGCCCGACGCGACGCCCGCGTCGAGCAGCGCGAAGAAGCTTTCGCCGCGCTGCCGCCGCCAATTCCATCGGAACGACCATTCGACGAGCTGCCAGTCCGGATGCTTGCGTCGGAATCCGTGCAGAACGCCGAGGCCCCAGCGCTTGAGGTTCGAGAACACGCGGCGGATCCACTCGAGGACTTCATGCGCGGGCCTGTCTCCGACCGCGATCGCCGTGTGGTTCTCCAGCCCGTCGTAGCCGACCCAGCCGTCGGCCGCGATCCATGTTCCCGGAGCGGTCGAATCTTCGAGGAACGCCTTCAGCGTCGGGCCGGACTGGTCCATGATCCTGCGGAGCTCGGCGCACCCTGGACCGTTCTCCCCGAACACCTCGACCGCCCCGGCGATCATCAGCCGGCCCTCGCGGCCGCGCCCGCCCGGCGGGGGCTCGGAGCCCTTGAGACGATAGGGAATGCTCGTCTCGTCCGCCTGCACATTCATGATCAGCGGAAACCCGTCGGCGGCGTCCATCGCCCGGCGGATCTTCTGCTCCGGCATCCAGGCCGACTTTCAGCTCCCCAGGCCCGGATGGCGCTGCAGCTGCAAGGCCGACATCCCGTTCGAATGCGACGTCATGATGCAGATGGCCCGATGCCAGCTCCTCAGCGGCACGTGCGAGCGGTGCATGAACGTCCCGGCCGCCGCCGAGGTCTGCTTCCTGCAGTCGCGGCACTGGCGGACGCAGCGCGGCCGCTTGAGCCGGACCGCGTTCCCGCTCCCGCAGTCCGGGCAAACGAAGCCGTCCGGCCAGCGGTGCCGGAACAGATCCTCCGCGCACGCCTCGTCGTCCGGGAACACCTGCTCGAACCGGTCGGCGGACATCGCACTCGGAAATTCGGATTGATTCGCCATGCGCCGCTTATGGCATGAACATGCAGGGAACGTCAAGCGCCCGAACGCACAATATGTAGACGCTGCGGATTCAAGTAAACAAGCCATTGGAGCCAATTCCTCTGCTATACCCTCAAATGCATCTGACGCTTCCATAAGGAGACTAACTTGATTTTGATTCAAATTCTTCGTCCTTACTCGATTCGCCGTAAATTGATTGTTTTGCTTGACTACTTCCGGTAGCTATCCACTTTTTTACACTCTTCAAAAAAAGAAGAGATTTTGAATTTAAAATCAGGCGTAATGGCTTATTGCTTTGAGTCCGCAGCCACAAGATGTTGATTCTTGCCGGAGCTGGGCTTTCGGCTCGAATATTCGGTCGGAATTGATCGGAGTTCGGCCGTTTGGCCCAGCTCTCGGCGCGAATTAGAAGGGATCCGCTGCCCCGGCGTCAAGGCGCAATCGCATCGATGGGCGAACTCAGACAGCATCGAACGCACAAAATGTAGACTCTGCGGACTTAAGTAAACAAGCCATCAGGCGTATTTTTTATCGCTGAGTCTTCATACACAACAGTAAAATTGTTCATCAATGATATTTGTGAAGCCTTTGCGTCCGCAAATCCGTCATCAATAGGCAACATCGGGTGTTCTCCAAAAGATGCAGAGACGCATCGTGAGTCAATCTGCGAACGCAAATTAGTGTTTGTTGGCGATAGTTGCAAATTGAAGTCCAATAACCCGGCCATATTTGAAGGCGATGGCTTGTTTACTTGAATCCGCAGAGTCTACATTTTGTGCGTTCAGCGCTGTCTGAGTTCACCCATCGATGCGACTGCGCCTTGACGCCGGGGCAGCGGATCCCTTCTAATTCGCGCCGAGAGCTGGGCCAAACGGCCGAACTCCGATCAATTCTGACCGAATATTCGAGCCGAAAGCCCAGCTCCGGCAAGAATCAACATCTTGTGGCTGCGGACTCAAAGCAATAAGCCATCGAAGGCGATACCCCAGTTCTGAGAATACTGGGCGGCGTTCGATTTTTCGGGTCGTGCGCCGCGTGCAAACCGCATACGCACTCCCGGCAAGTGAAGAAAAGCATCGGCTCAGGGGTACTCGTTTGCAGTCAGGTACTTTGTTGATGAGCGTGCCGTATTCAGCCGGTGCAGTTGAATTCATTGGGTGATAGACAACGGCGACGAATTTCGTTGACGAGGGAATCATGAGCACAAAGACGCCGGCAACGGTGATTACAGGATTTCTAGGCGCCGGCAAGACTACAGTGATCCGGCATATCCTTGAAAAGGCCGAAGGACAGCGCATCGCCCTGATCATCAACGAATTCGGTGACTTGGGGGTCGACGGAGAAATTCTGAGCGGGTGCGGCATCGAAGGCTGCGAGGAAGGCGGCATCGTGGAGTTGTCCAACGGCTGCATCTGCTGCACCGTCGCGGAGGAATTCACTCCGGCGATTCGACAGCTCTTGGGTCGCGACCCGAAGCCGGACCACATCATTATCGAAACTTCGGGGCTGGCAATTCCGCAGCCGTTGGTTCGCGCGTTCAATTGGCCGGAAGTCAGGACGCAAGTCACCGTTGACGGCGTCGTCGCGGTTGTCGACGGACCCGCGGCCATGAACGGTCAGTTCGCCCACGATCTCGAAGCAGTGGAAAAGCAGCGTGAAGCGGATGAAAATCTTGATCACGAATCGCCTCTGACCGAACTGTTCGACGACCAGCTGGCCTGCGCCGATTTGGTTGTCGTCAACAAATCCGACCTGCTGGGACAGAAGGCCTCCGGCGAATTCAGAAAAAAACTGCAGGACGAAGTCCGGGACGGAGTCAAAGTGGTGTCCGCGCAAATGGGCGTGGTCGACCCGAAAGCATTGCTCGGCCTCGGATTTGCCGCCGAACTGAATATGGAATCGCGAGCAGAAATTCACCATGTCCACGGCGAGGGCGATCATGAGGAGGCAGGCTCCGAACACGACGAATTTGAAAGCTTCGTCGTCGAGTTGACTGAAGCGTCGAACGGCGAGCGTTTGGTTGACGGCGTGCGGCGCGTTATGAGCCGTCATGACCTGCTCCGGGTGAAGGGCTTTGCCGCAATTGCGGGCAAGCCCATGCGAATGGTCGTTCAAGCGGTGGGACCGCGGGTCGATGGCTATTTCGACCGGCCCTTTCGCGAATCCGAGCCGAGAATGTCGCGTCTGGTAGTGATCGGCTTGACCGGGGTCGACCGATCCGCGATCGAAACGGATCTGCTCGAAGCAGTCGCCTAGTCTGATGCATTTGCTTGCGGCTCGACCTGGAAGCATTTCCGGCAACGCGGAACCCATTGATCCGGACCAAACGTCTGCAGATGTAATTTTTCTATCCGCGGCAGATTCTGAACTGTCCGTTCTGGCGGCGGCCAACAGCTTGAGCGGCGCTTCCGCCAGCTTTTTGCGCCTGGCCAACTTGTCGTGGCTGGCTCATCCGTATTCGGTCGATCTGTATCTGGAAAAAACCGCGCTTGAATCGAAACTCGTAATTGTTCGCGCACTGGGCGGTCTGTCGTATTGGCAATACTGCCTCGAACAATTTTCCAGTCGCCTCTCGGATCAAGGCATAGCGTTCGCTGCGCTTCCCGGCGACAACCGGCCGGACGGCGAACTGCTTCGCGTCTCGACGATTCCGACGCCTCATTGGGAACTTCTGCACGGGTACTGTTCAGAAGGGGGCATCACAAACGCAGTCAACCTATTGCGGCATTGCCGGCATCTCATATTCGGCGAACCTCCCGCTCCGCCGCCGGTCCCGTTGGCGAAGAGCGGCCTGTATTGGCCTGACCAGGAATCCCCGACGCTTGCGCAACTCAAGCGTGAATGGAATTCCGGCTGGCCGGCGGCGGCAATCGTCTTCTACAGAGCCTTGGTTCAAAGCGGCGATCTTGAGCCGATAAATGATCTGGTTGGAGCCCTAAGAGCCAGACGGATAAATCCGTTGCCGATATTTGTTGCTTCGCTGAAGGACCCATTTTCCAAAACTACCGTTGCCGGCGCTTTCAAAGAAGCGTGCCCAAGCATCGTGTTGAATGCCACCAGCTTCGCCTGCGGTTCGCCGAGTGGATCCAGTTCGGGACGAGAAGCCACAGTGCTTGATGCACCTGGCCGTCCCGTGCTTCAGGTCGTCATGTCGTCTTCCGATCATGACTCTTGGAATTCGGGAAGCGAAGGATTGTCTGCTCGCGACATCGCGATGAATGTCGCATTGCCCGAGGTCGATGGACGCCTTGCGACCAGAACGCTGGCATTCAAGTCAGAATCGTATCGGGATGAGCTTACGCAGTGTCCGGTTGCCGGGTACGCCGTTGAATCTGACCGGCGTGATTTCATAGCCAATTTGGCATCAGGCTGGCTGCGTCTGGCAAGAGCGCCGACGCCGCAACGCCGAATCGCCGTGCTTCTGGCAAATTATCCCAACAAGGACGGCAGGGTCGCGAACGGCGTCGGGCTGGACACTCCGGCATCGGCAGCCCGGGTTTTCGATGCGCTCGACGATTTCGGATACAACATCGGCGACGTGCCTCGGACCGGCGGCGAAATCATGAGCGAACTGCTGGCAGGCCCGACGAACTGGCTAACCGACCGCGCCTCCCGAAAGGGAGGAATTCGATTCGGGCTGGACGACTATTTGCGCCACTACGGCACGCTGCCGGAGGAAGTCCGGAAAAAAGTCGAAAAGCAGTGGGGCGCCCCGGACTGCGACCCATTTTGCGCGAGCGGCACTTTCGCGTTGTCGCTCGCCCGCCATCGCAACCTCGTTGTCGGAATCCAGCCTGCGCGGGGCTACAACTTTGATCCCGAAGAAACTTATCACAGCCCCGATCTCGTGCCGCCGAACAACTACATCGCATTCTATTTCTGGCTTAGGTTTGAGTTCGATGCCCATGCAATCATCCAGCTGGGCAAGCACGGCAATCTTGAATGGCTGCCCGGAAAATCCGTCGCTCTGTCCAACTCTTGCTTTCCGGAGGCAATCCTCGGACCCACGCCGATGATTTATCCGTTCATTGTGAACGATCCGGGCGAAGGCACTCAGGGAAAGCGGCGCACCCAGGCCGTGGTCGTCGACCACCTGACGCCGCCTCTTGCCCGCGCGGAAACATACGGAGACCTGCGCGAACTGGAAGTTCTGGTCGATGAATACTACGAAGCCGCAGACGTTGATCCGCGAAGGATCGAAAGGCTGCGCAAAAAGATACTTGAAAAACTTTCCGCGACGCGGCTGGACAAGGATGTCGGCCTAGACCCGGCGGATGATGCCGACAGCCGGTTAAGGAAACTTGACGCCTATCTTTGCGAAATCAAGGAAAGCCAAATTCGAGATGGCTTGCATGTTTTCGGAGAGGCTCCGGAAGGATCTTTGGAGCGCGACTTGGTTGCTTCGCTAGTTCGAGTGCCACGGGGTACGAGTTCCAAAGCAGACGCTTCGCTGACGAGAGCGCTGGCCCTTGATATCGGTCTCGCCGAAGGGTTCGATCCGCTTGACTGCGACATGTCCGAACCGTGGACTGCGCGCAAGCCGGAAATTCTCGACAGCGTCTGCGCAGATCCTTGGCGAACCGCAGGCGATACGGTCGAGCGCTTGGAACACCTTGCGGCGGCCGTAATCGAGGGAGGTGCCGAATCGCCCGGCGATTTGACCAATGCGGTTCTGGAGAATGTGCGCGCAAATATCCTGCCTTCCGTTCGCAGCTGTGGAAAATCTGAAATATGCGCCCTAATGGCGGCGCTGGACGGGCGGTTCGTGCCGCCCGGCCCGTCGGGCGCGCCATCCCGCGGACGCCTTGACGTCTTGCCAACCGGGCGGAATTTTTTTTCTGTGGACAGCCGCACCCTGCCGACGAGGACCGCATGGGAGCTCGGCTGGAAATCGGCGTCCATGCTGGTCGAGAGATTCGTCCAGGATCACGGCGACTGGCCGAAGGCCATGGCCGTCACCGCTTGGGGAACATCCAACATGCGGACCGGCGGAGACGATATCGCGCAAGCACTCGCACTGATGGGCGTTCGGCCGGTGTGGGACGACAACAGTTCTCGAGTTACAGGATTCGAAATCATCCCGCTTTCCGCATTGGGCCGACCACGCGTCGATGTAACGCTGCGGATTTCCGGCTTCTTCCGCGATGCATTTCCTGCGCAGATCGAATTGGTTGCCTGCGCTGCGCGCGCAGTCATGGATCTGGACGAAAGCCCCGACGAAAACCCTGCGGCGGCGGCATTCAAGAAGGAGAAGGAAACACTGGGCGCAAAACGGGCAGGATACCGGGTCTACGGCTCGAAGCCGGGCGCATACGGCGCCGGGCTTCAGGCGTTGTTCGACGAGAACATTTGGCGCAACCGCGAGCATTTGGGCGCGACTTACATCGAATGGGGCGGCTACGCATATGGCGACGGAGACTGCGGCGCTCCGGCTGCGGAAGCATTTTCGGAACGTTTGTCAGGAATGAATGCCGTCGTCCAGAATCAGGACAACCGCGAGCACGACCTTCTGGACAGCGACGACTATTACCAGTTCGAGGGCGGCATGTCTGCGGCGGTCGAAGGCTTGAAAGGCGCAAAGCCCGCGATTTACCACAATGATCACTCGCGCCCGGAGAGACCGGTCATCCGTTCTCTGGAAGATGAGATCGGGCGGATCGTAAGAGCGAGGGCCGTGAATCCGAAGTGGATCGCCGGAGTGAAGCGGCACGGCTACAAAGGCGCGTTCGAAATCGCCGCGACCGTCGATTACATGTATGCGTTCGCCGCGACGACCGGTGCGGTAAAATCGCACCATTTCGATCTTGTTTACTCGGCCTACATTGATGATGATCAGACGCGCGGGTTCATTGAAGAAAACAATGCGCCTGCGCTCAGGGAGATGGCGGCCAAGCTGCTGGAAGCATTGGAGCGCGATCTTTGGCGTCCGCGTTTGAATTCGACCCGCCGGACGCTCGAAATGTTATGCGGCGCGGCGCGACCTGATGGAGACGGCTTGGGTGATGACTGACGACCTTGAAAGACACAAAATCAAGATGGCCAAGAAGAAAGTGGTCCGCGACAAGATCATGGCCACCAAGACCGAGGAAAAAGGGCTGGTCATCGTCCATACCGGCAAGGGCAAAGGCAAATCTTCCGCGGCGTTCGGGATGATTTTCCGGTGCATCGCGCACGGCATAGGCTGCGCGGTCGTCCAGTTCATCAAGGGCGGCATGGCCACAGGCGAACGCGAACTGATCATGGCCAAGTTCGGCGAAGTATGCCAATTCCATACAATGGGCGCCGGTTTCACCTGGGAGACCCAGGACAAGGCCCGCGACATCGAAATGGCGCAGGACGCATGGCGGGTCGCAAAAGATTTGATACGCGATCCGGATATCGGAATGGTGCTGCTCGACGAGATCAACATCGCCATCCGGTACGGGTATGTCGATATCGAAGAGGTTTTACGGTTCATCTCCGCGGAAAAGCCGCAAAACACCCACGTTGTCCTGACCGGTCGAAACGCCCACGAAAAGCTGATCGAATTGGCCGATCTCGCGACAGAAATGACGCTCTTGAAGCACCCGTTCCGCTCGGGCATAAAAGCGCAGCCGGGAGTGGAGTTCTGAAGTCTCCTTCCTGACAGGATTCCGGCATGGCGAAGGCAGTCATGGTGCAGGGCACCGGGTCCAGCGTAGGGAAATCCTTGCTGGTCGCGGGCTTGTGCCGCGCCTTCACGCGCATGGGATTTCGGGTGCGTCCGTTCAAGCCCCAGAACATGTCGAACAATTCCTCCGTGGCGGCGGACGGAGGGGAAGTCGGTCGAGCTCAGGCATTGCAAGCGATCGCGTGCGAAACGGAGCCGGTAACGGACATGAATCCCGTGCTTTTGAAACCGGAAACTGAAACCGGCGCGCAAATCGTGCTTCGAGGCAGGCGCGTCGCCGCCATGCGCGCCAAGGACTACTCGATATTCAAGCCTCGTCTGGCGGCCGAAGTCCATCGGAGCTTCACCCGGCTGGCAAAGAACGCTGATATCGTAATTGCGGAAGGCGCAGGAAGCCCCGCCGAGATCAATTTGCGAAACGGCGATATCGCAAACATGGGATTCGCGCGCAGAGCGGAAATTCCGGTGATCCTTGTCGGAGATATCGACAGGGGCGGCGTAATCGCCCAGCTGGCAGGAACGAAATCCGTGATCGACAAAGAAGATGCCGCGATGGTGCGCGGCTTCGCGGTCAACAAATTCAGGGGCGACAAGTCATTGTTCGACGACGGATACAGGCTGATCCAGCGACTAACCGGCTGGAAGGGCGTCGGAGTCGTTCCATGGTTCGATGGAGCACAGATTCTGCCGTCCGAGGATGCGATGGACCTCCTTGAACGGCGCGGCGGCGACGGGACATTCAAAGTGGCATGCTTGGCGCTCTCGCGGCTTGCGAATTTCGACGATCTGGACCCGTTGCGCGCAGAGCCCGGCGTCACTTTGGAGATTTTGGCGCCCGGGTCGGCGCTTCCGCCCGACGTCGACCTCGTCATCATCCCAGGCAGCAAGTCGACCAGGGGCGATCTGAAGTTCATACGGGATCAGGGCTGGGACATCGACGTGCTCGCCCATGCGAGGCGGGGCGGCGGCGTGCTCGGCATCTGCGGCGGCTATCAGATGCTTGGACGCCGAATCGCGGATCTATCGGGAATTGAAGGATCCGCAGGAACTTCGCAGGGTCTCGGACTGTTGAACGTCGACACCGAGATGGAGCCGGACAAGCAGGTCCGAAAGACGACCGGGCGCCTGAGTCCGGACGGAGAGAAATTCGAGGCGTACGAAATCCATCTTGGGCGGACCGAAGGACCGGATCGAGAACGGGCGTTCGCGTACGTCGAAAGAGGCAACGAAATCTTGAGCGAGGGCGCGGTTTCTGCAGACGGCCGCATATTCGGGACATACCTGCACGGTCTGTTTTCCACAGGAAGTTTTCGGCGCGCGTTTCTCGAGCGACTCGACGGCAAGGGGTCGGAATTCGACTATGGCCAAAAGATCGATCAAGCTTTGGACGCTTTGGCCGATCATCTGGAGACGCACATGGAACTACCCGCCATTTTGGAGATGATGGCCGAACCGCGCCTGTCCGAAGACATCGATACGCGGAACGGATCAAACCAATTCAGCTTCGAATGAGTTTCTTTCGACGCGCGGCGAAGACTCCGCGCTTTGGAGATCGGCTTCGATTCAAGCGGCCGAGCGCGCCAGCGCGCATTGCGACCAAAGATTCGAAAGCGCGCCCGTCAGGTGCTCAATGTCCCGGTCGCTGTGCAAAGGCGTCGGAGTGACCCGCAAGCGCTCCTCGCCCTTCGGAACCGTCGGATAGTTTATCGGCTGGACATAAATTCCGTAATCCTCCAGCAGCACGTCGCTGATGTAGCGGCACTTGACCGGATTCTTGATCATGACCGGCACGATGTGCCCTTGATTGGCAAGGTGCGGAATGCCGTACGAGTCAAGCCGGTCTCTCACTTTCTTGACTTGCCGACGGTGCCGAAGCCGCTCGAGATCGCTGTTCTTGAGATGCTGAACCGAAGCGCAGGCCCCCGCCACGACGGCCGGCGGCAATGCGGTTGTGAATATGAAACCGCTTGCGAACGAACGGATGAAATCGCAAAGCACGGCTGAACCGGCGATGTAGCCTCCGATCACCCCGTAAGCCTTGCCGAGCGTGCCTTCGATCAGAGTGATCCGGTCCGCGATGTCGTCCCGGTCCGATATGCCCCCTCCTCGCGGTCCGTACATCCCAACCGCGTGAACCTCGTCCAGATAAGTCATTGCGCCATAGTGCTCGGCGACATCGCAAATCTCGGCTATCGGAGCAATGCTGCCGCTCATGGAATAAATCGACTCGAACGCGACGATCTTCGACGAATCGGGCGGGCATTCCGACAACTTTTTTGCCAGATCCTCCACATCATTGTGCTTCCAAATCTTCTTTTCCGCTTTCGAGTGCCTGATCCCCTCAATCATGGAGGCGTGATTCATCGCGTCTGAAAGGATGACGGCATTCGGCAGGCGGGAGCCGAGCGTGGAAAGCGCAGCCCAGTTGGAAACGTAGCCGGAGGTGAGCAGCAGCGCGGCTTCCTTGCCGTGGAGATCGGCAAGCTCCTGCTCGAGAACGACGTGCAAATGAGTGGTCCCGGAAATGTTGCGAGTGCCGCCGGCGCCGGCGCCGTAGGTCTTGATCGCATCCGACATCGCGTTCAGAACGGCCGGATGCTGGCCCATCCCAAGATAATCGTTCGAGCACCATACCGTGACGTCCCTGTCGCCGCCGTCAAACCGGTTCAAGGCTTCAGGAAATCTTCCGCAGCGCCGTTCCAGATCTGCGAAAATGCGGTAGTTGCCTTGCTCCTTAAGGCCTTCGAGCTGCGCTCTGAAAAAATTGTCGAAAGTTGCGCTCATGCTCGATGGTTCCAAGCCTTGCCGATCCGAATCTTAGCGCAGCAACAGTTTCCGCGGCTCCGCTGATCTGAAAGGGTCGATGACATTCAGATTCGACCGGGAACCGACGTCTTGCGCGCTCTCCGCCGTATATCAAGCTTCGCGCAGGGATTCGAGATGAAATTCATTAAATTCCCCGATCAACATCCGTTGCTTCGTCCCGCGCCTCACGCGCCATATGCGCCGAGAATTATTTGGCAATCGAACGGACCGAAGTTCAAGATCAAGGCCGCTGGACGCCGTTCCTATTCAAAGCCAACGAGTAAACGGAAGTCGTGGCAGTTATGAACAACCGGTGCTTTGCGCGCCCGCCGAAACAAACATTGGAGACCTCTTCCGGCACGCAGATCTTGCCGAGCAATCGGCCTTGGGGGTCGATGCAGTGCACGCCATCGCCTGCGGAGGTCCAGACGTTCCCGTCGCTGTCCAGTCGAAATCCATCGGAGACGCCTTCGTCGACCTTATGGAATACGCCTTCGCTCGCGAGCGAGCCGTCAGGCATGACCTTGAAGGAGCGAATGTGGGTTTCCGCATTGGCGTCGTTCATCCGACCGGTTTCCGAAACATATAGCCGCTGCTCGTCAGGGCTGAACGCGATGCCGTTCGGGCACGCGAAGTCCGTGGCCACGGCATCCAAACATCTCAGCGAAGGGTCCAATCGATAGACATTGCAGGGCAGTTCTTCGGCTGATCGGTGCCCTTCGTAATCGCTCGCGATCCCGTAATGGGGATCGGTGAACCAGATCGAGCCGTCGGACCTGACCGTGACGTCGTTGGGAGAATTCAGCCTCTTTCCCTCGAAGCGGTCCGCAATGACGCTCACCGTGCCGTCGTGCTCCGTTCGCGTCACGCGCCGCGCGCCGTGCTCGCACGAAATCAAGCGACCGGTCCGGTCGCGGGTATGGCCGTTGGAAAAGTTCGACGGCTCGCGATAAACGGACAGCCCGGTCACCGGCGACCAGCGGTGGATTCGGTTGTTCGGAATATCCGAAAACAGCAAGCAGTCGGCATCGCCGAACCAAACCGGACCTTCGGCCCAGTCGAATCCCGATGCGAGCTTCTTCAGCTTCGCACTGGGGATCAGGTAAGTTTCGAATTTGGGATCGATGATCTGGTATTCCGCCATTATTCGATTTCCATTTCAATTTCCCGAACCGGCATCAATTCGATTGGATTCTTCCGGTTCGCAGCCCGCATGTCCAGACGAATCGGAATTGACCTGCGACCATAACGCCGCCGGCTCAAATCTGCCGAAATTTCGGTGGATCTGCTCGCGTTTTTTTGCCCGCAATGCAATCTACCGAAATTCCCGCAAAATCGATTCTCGAAAATGATTCAAGGTCGACGCCATCGTTTCGCCGCCCGACTCAATCAAATAGTCAGCTGCATTGCGTTTGAACACATTTGCATTGGAGGGAATCGGCTCTGTTTCAAGAAAATTCCGAATCCGATTCCAGTCGGCAATAGCAACCAGCTTTCCGAACTTCATGCGATATCAATTTGCAACAAAAACGATGTCCTAAAAAACAAGCAACCCGCCGGGGTGCGCAGTACGGAACCGAAGTGCCGTCCGAGGCGCGGCAGGTCTTGTTGATGCAATAAATAGGGTGAAGCTGCTGCCAATGCAATACCCTGTACCAAGGCATTCATGCGTGGACGCCCGCTGCGACACGGGTTTTTCCTTTTCCAGCTTCAAGCGCCAGGTCAAGTGCTTTCGCGTGTCCGGCCTGTCTGACGCTGCGCGTTGATGGTTGCCGCCGGCTTGCGTGGAGATGCAGAATCCAATTGACGAAGAAAAGCATGCCGGTCGAATTTTATCGTACGAATGAGCGGCACATTCAGGCTTCCATCAATAAAATATCCAGAATCTTGCAAATTGTACTTGATTTAAGCTTTCCGATTATTCAACATCCCGATTCGTGTCCATTGCGGACAGGTTTTTCGAGCGCCGCATTTGCACGGGAACCGGTCCGACAGAAACAAGGGCACAGGAGGCAAATCCGATGCCGCCGCCAATTCGGCGGCACAGGTCGAGATAAGGAGACCTTAAATGGGAAGCAACCTTGACGCACTAACAACGGTCTTTACCGAGTTCTACTACTGGCTGACAGTAGCTCTGATGTTTTTGATACATGTGGGATTCTGCATGTACGAAGTCGGAGCCAGCCGCCGGCGGAATCACGTGCACACGCTGATGAAGAATTCGATGCTGATTCCGTTGGTAACGATCACATTCTTTTTCTTCGGATGGTGGATTTACTGGGCGTTTCCGAACGGCCCGTGGATCACCGGCGGACTCTTGACAGGCGATGCGGCAGCAAATGCGCCGACTTCCGAAACAATGGCGACCAATCTGAGCGATCGAATTACCGGCGTGTTCTGGGCAGCTTTCCTGCTGTTCTCCTGGACAGCGGCATCGATCGTGTCAGGCTCAGTGATCGAGAGGATCAATTCCGGCGCGTTCTGGATACTCGCTGTATTGATCGGCTCGGTATTCTGGATCATCGACGCAGCCTGGGGGTGGCACTACGGCGGCTGGATGGTGCAGCTTCTCGGATATCACGACGCCTACGCATCAGGCGTCATTCATGCGATCGCCGGCGGATTTGCGCTGGGAGTTCTGGTGGTGCTGGGACCGAGACTCGGAAAATTCGCCAAGGACGGAACTCCGCGCGATATTCTTCCGCACAATCCTTGGCTGGTCTGCATCGGCTTGTTCATGATCTATACCGGCTTCTGGGGCTTTTACGTCGCGTGCAACGTCCCGATCATCTCGCCCGACGTCATCGGCGGCTTGATCACGGGCGAGACTTGGACGGCCACGACCATATACCTGACGCCCACCACGCTTGGAGCGATAACCGTGAACTTCCTCATGTCGCTGTCCGGCGGGATGCTGATCGGCTTCATGGCATCGAAAGGCAACGCGTTCTGGACGTATTCCGGCGGACTCGCCGGCATCATAACGGCGTCCGCGGGCAACGATCTGTATCATCCGGTCCAATCATTGATCATCGGAGGCGTCGGAACCTACATCGCCTACAAGCTGCACTACTGGGTCGAGAACAAGTTCAAGATCGACGATGCGGTCGGCGCCGTGGCCGTCCATGGCTATGCCGGCGTGGTGGGCTTGGTGATCGCGGGCTTCGTGCTTTGGGGGCATCCGAGTTCGCCGTACGACGGGTATGCATCCATCAATCCGCTGGGGCAGATCGCAGGTGCGATCATTATGTTCGGCGTGCTTGGGTTTCTGCCCGGATTCGTGGCCTCGAAAATCCTCAATTCCTTCGGTCTGCTCAGAATACCCAAGGAGATTGAGCTGCTCGGCTTGGATTTCCAAACCAAGCGCGAAGAGGATCGCGCGGCGCGGGAAGTGCGCGAAGCCGAAAAGTCGATGATTTGACGGCCGAAGATCAAAAAAGGAGAAGTTGAATGTCTACAACTGGAGTTGAGTCTTGGGCGGTGGACCTTGCCAATGTCGGCGCAATCTATCCGTTCCAAGGGATGGAATGGATCTTCGTCCTGATCGGGGTGGTCTTCTGGATATACTGGCATGTCTGGTGCATCCGCTGGGAGAAGGCCTACCACGAGGAAAAGATCCGCGAATTCGGATCGCCCGAGCACATTCGGAAAGCTCTCGACCAAGAGGAATAATTTCCGGCGGGTTGAAAGCATATCGATTATTGGCTGCGCCGAGTGATTTCGGCGCAGCCGCGTTTTTGAAGGCAGGCTTGGTCATTCGGCGCAACCGACCATCCAAGTTTTGCCGACAAAGAAATTTGGCAACGCAAGATCGACTTTGCGCAGGAAGCCAAGTCTCAGTGCTGAGTTCATCCGCAAGGGATAGACAAAGCGAAGCAATCCTGTTCAGAGCATTTGCGGCCCGAAACGGAGTGCATTATTCGGTTCGCAGCATTGCCGCAATTCTCAGTTCGTTGCCAAATTCGCGTATCGCCATCGGCTGCGACCGGGGCGCTCCGCGATCCGCCACCGCAAAACAAATGCGAGAACTGCCATGACGCGAAAATACTACGCGCCGACGGCAGTCTTCCCGGTCAAGAGCAAATCACGACTGACCGGGCCGTATTTACCGATGCACACGCCGTCATTCCCAAAGGCGTCATGCGTGATATCGTCACAAGCTTACTTCCGTTCTGGGACCGTACGCGGCTTTGGGTAATCGCGCCCGCTAAGCGGATTTGCTGAAACGTTTTCCCAATACATAATGGAGGTCGGTCCGAACGGAGGATCGGACCGTCCCGAAGCAGACATTCGCGCGGAAGCAGTATTGTTCGTGGTTGAAGGATCGGCAACGCTCAAAATAGGGAGCGCCACCCATTCGCTTGATCCCGGCGGCCACGCTTAACTGCCGCCCGGCGCCGAATGGACATTGCGCAACCATGAAGCCAGTCCGCTTAGATTCCATTGGATCCGAAAATCGTACGAGCAGGTCGAAGGATTGCAACTGCCGGAAGCCTTTGTGACGAACGAGAAAGACATCGACCCGATTTCCATGCCCGGTACCGAGGGCAAATGGTCGACCACCCGATTCGTCGATCCGACCGATCTCCGGCACGACATGCACGTCAACATCGTCAACTTGGAACCTGGCGCCGGGTGCGGTCCATTTTCTTTGGTCAGGCGGCTGCGGCGCCCGCTTTCGACCAGCAGCCTCCCGACTGTTTGAACCGGTTCCCGCGATGCAATTGCAGGCGCTTTCGCGACGCCGGATCCGACCGGCACGGATCGCAGCGCATTCGGTCTCTGTCGGCCTCGCGGGTGCGGATGCAGGGTGGCGAGGGCCCGATGCGCTCCCGCCATGGATTGGCCGGAAGCGAGGGGCGGAGCCGGGGGATCGAAGGGGAGTCCGCGAGGACCGCCGCCGGTCGCGCCGGACATGGCCGGGCGGGCTTGGAGTCGCGGCCGGCCCGCCGGCCCGTTCAAGCGCGTCGGCGGAGTCTTGTCCGCCTTCCCGGCTCCAAGGCTATCCGGCGAGCCACATGAAGAAATACAACGCGGTGTTCTCCGGCTGGCGGACTTGATCGGGATCGCCGGGCGAAAGCCATGCGTCCGCGAGCCCGGCGCTCTGCGCGGATGCGGGCGGAGCCGCCGCCGGTCCGGCGTCGGTCGTCGCGTGCGCCGCGACGGCCGAGGCGAGCGACAAGGCGGCGATGAAAGCGGCAAAGGTCTTCATTGTTCGTATCCTTTCAATTTCGATGTTTCGTTCCAAGTGGGACATCCCTTATCATGACATATATCGTCATGTAAAGAGACAATTTAAATAAAATCCGAAATTTCCACGATCATCACGAATTTGTGAAGACTGCACGACGACATTGGGGCTCCGTGCCTGCAGAGCGCGCGTCGGTCCGTCCCGAACCGGAAGCCCGGCCGGTCAACAACATGGCAATCATTCGACATGAATGATCGGATGCCGTCCCGAGTCCCTTACGGGCAGGGCCGAAATTCAAGGCCGGCCCCCGTTCGATGATGCGTACGACTACTATTTCGTTGATTCGGGAGAGCGGGGCGGGGGATGCTCGGAGCGGACAGGATCGGGGAGATTCGGCAGGCCCATTTTCGCAAGGGCCGTCCGACCGAGGGGATATGTCGGGATCCGGACGTATCGAGGGCGCGGCCGATGGCCGGAGAGAATCAGGAAGCAGCTTGACCCCGGACAGGGAAACCTGAAGCCGACGCCCTGCCCGCCATCGGATGCCGCTTCGAAAACATGCGCGGCCCCAACTTCCTCGAATGGAGGGCTTGTCGCGCGGCAGGCGCCTAACCAAAGAAAATGGACCGCACCCCCTGGCGCCGTCATCCCCTTTGCTGAAACCCACGTCATGGAGCACAGGCTTTACGTACTGGAAGACAAGGCGGTTTACCTGTTGAACCGCGACTGGGTCGAAGTTGAGGCGGGCGATTACATGTGGCTGCGGGCATTCTGCCCGCAGGCTTGCTACGCATCCTGTCCCGGCCGGTTCAGATATCTGCTGTACAAGGACGTCAATCGACACATGTCGCTGCAACCAGCGGGAACGCTTGAACAGCGCCCGAAGCCCTGACGCACGCACGTCCTGCTTGCTTATTCAGCTTCGAGTTCGATCTCGTTTCGTCCCAAGCAGGATCTTTGCTTGCCGTGCAGACCGCAAAGTCGACGGCTGCAAGCGAAAATTGAGCTTTCGCGGACAGAGCGACATTTTGATGATTTACTTCGAACGGGCTAGTCATGTGCCTTGTGGCCGAAAGATCGGTCTCGGTTGGTCCGCGTAAAAAATCCTGGAGAGTGCGATGTACGACTTTGCCGTGACGTGGGACTGGATCGAATTTGTCGTGCGCTGGTTGCACGTCATTACGGCGATCGTCTGGGTCGGCACATCATTCTACTTCATCGCGCTCGACCTCGGCCTGCGCAAAGGACCGAACCTGCCCGAGGGCGTGCATGGCGAGGAATGGCAGGTGCACGGAGGCGGATTTTACCATGTCCGGAAATACCTCGTCGCTCCAGAGCACCTGCCGGAGCATCTGACCTGGTTCAAGTGGGAGAGTTATTCGACTTGGATTTCCGGCGCGGCTCTTTTGATGATCATCTATTGGGTAGGAGGCGAAGTCTACCTTTTGGATCCGTCGAAGGCGGATATGTCGCTTCAACTGGGCATACTCATTTCCGCCGCTTCGCTTGCGGCAGGCTGGATCGTCTACGATCAGCTCTGCAAATCGCGGTTGAGCTATCGACCGACCTTCCTGATGATTTTGTTGTTCGCGATTCTGGTTGCGATGTCTTGGGGATATCAACAGATATTCACGGGCCGCGCGGCGTTGCTGCACCTTGGCGCATTCACCGCCACGATCATGACGGCCAACGTGTTCTTCATCATCATCCCGAACCAACGCATTGTCGTGGACGATCTGAAGAACGGCCGCGCGGCAGATCCGGAGTTCGGCAGAATTGCGAAACTCCGCTCGACGCACAACAACTACCTTACGCTCCCGGTCGTGTTCTTGATGCTTTCGATCCACTACCCGCTGGCGTTCGCCACCGAATACAACTGGATCATCGCGAGCCTGGTCTTTCTCGTGGGGGTCACCATCAGGCATTATTTCAATGCAAAGCACGCCCGAACCGGCAATCCGACCTGGGCGTGGGCCGTAGCCGCGCTCCTAATCATTTGCATCGCTTGGCTCTCGACAGCGAACTTATGGGCTTCGCGCGATGAAGCAGCATCACGGCCGCTTGCGAATAACGAAATGCGATTCGCAACAGCGGACGGCTTTCAGGATGCCTACCGGGTCGTGGTGGCGAACTGCTCGATGTGCCATGCTCGCGAGCCCACATGGGACGGCATGCACTGGGCACCGGCCGGAGTCTTGCTGGAAACGGAATCGGACGTCGCCCGAAACGCCCGTTCAATCCACCTTCAAGCCGGAGCGTCCCGGGCAATGCCGCCTCCCAGCGCAACGTTTCTCGACGACAGCGACCGCCAACTCCTGGTCAGGTGGTACCGCGCGGCAAATTCAGACACCGACCCAGTCAGGAATTAGTTCCTGTCACTACCGGGTTGAAAACTCCCCAGTCAGGGAGCTGCGAATTCGTTCCGGGGGCGGAAGGACAAGACCAACGGGGCGGACGGCGTCCGCATTGACAGCGCGCAGGCGGCGGACTGCGCCGGCTGGATCTCAGAGTTCGGCGCTCGCCTGCGGCAGGTCGGGCTTCAGAACGACTTGTTCGCAGCCGAGGAATTGGTGGTACTGTCCGACGGGGCGCCCTGGATCCGCAACGCCTGCAAAGAGGCCTTTCCCGGACAGGAAGTGACCTTCGTCCTCGGCCTGTCCCATGCCCTCGAATACGCGGACGCGGCTGTGAAAGCCGCGGCGCCGCACGAGAGCGAACGGAAGGATTGGATGAAGACGGTCAAGAACCAGCTGAAAGCAGGGCGGGTCGATGACGTCATTGCCGACCTAGAGCCGTACCGCCGGCTTGAAGCGGTCGCGACCTGCATTCGCTACTACGACCGAATGGGCTGCGATCTCTGCCGGAAGCACAGATTGCCGGTCGGATCCGGCGTCGTGGAAAGCGCCTGCAAGCAGATCGTCGGCAGCCGATGCAAAGGAGCCGAGCACCACTGACCGAAGGCGGGAGCCAACGCCCTGCTCGCCGTCAAATGCTGCTTGAAGAACAACCGTTGGCCCGACTTCCTCGAAGCGGCTGCAGCCGCCTGACAAAATACGTGAGGTGTACGCCATGGGAACTTCAGAACTTGATTTCTCGGAGGTCATCCCTAAACGGAAGCAATTCAAGAACTCGGCTGTGCTGCTTGATCAACTCCGCCATTTCTGGACATATCCAGCCAACCAATTTGAGAATCTCTTCGTGGTCTGCCTCCAAGTTTCGCGTGAAGATCGGCTCGTGGTGAGCGATCCTATTGCGCAGGTCTCTTAATCGATTCAACGATTTGTAGACGTCATTGCGCGACAGTGAATCACAGTAGGGAAAAGCTAGACGTAATGCTGGCCGCCATAGCATCATCTCGTAGTTTGACTTGCTGCGGCCGTAACGCGGACCGCCTCGTCCGGTAAGCAAGACCCAGAATCCGAATGGCAATTTAGCTACTATCCGCGATGCGCTGACATTGCGGCCGGCACCCTCCAGTTCCTTCCGCGCCTTCGCAATCCGGCTCAAGGCACCCGTGTCAAATACGTCGTTCATATGTTCGTACCATGACACACCGAATTTACTGATCAGTTGGCAGTTCATGGCATTGCGAAGTGTAATCTCCAAACTTTGCAATGGCCCATATAGGGCCGCTCCAATGGCTGTGTTCCACGCATGGAGCTGCAGCGCGAGTTTTCGGTCTTTTTTCTCGACCGCATCGCGATAGGTATTCAGCCGTTCGGGCGAAAGCGCTGCCTCGACTGCATCGAGAATTTCACACTTCCGAGAAAAATCCTTGACAGCAGATTTATTGAATGCCATATCAGTTTCGTAAGCCCCCGGATCTGCCTCTGCCTCTTGGTATGCAACCGGGGTATTGCTTTTCTTCCTGAGCGACAAACCCGTTCCCGCAAATTTATGGGCGGTAACTCCGATGTTCCATTGCTGCGCTCTTGCACATTCCCGACGGATCCACAAGCCGCACCAACAGTTGGGTGCGTTCCATTTGGCATGAAACATCTCCACCATTGGGCACACTTCGACCGTTCCCCGGCTTGCGCCAAGGTTGAGCGGCGTCTGCGGGCTTTCGCTCCCCGCGCCGGGATGGCGTTCGCGGGCGTCCCCCGTTTTGGCCCGCCGGCGATCCCGTTGCGGAAGGCTTGGCTTGCGTCAGGCCGGTTGTGTCGCCGCCTGTCCGGCGGCCGGCTGCTCGATGCCGTAGGCCTTCATCATGCGGATCCAGCGCGGGGCATTCCTGCGCGCCATGATCTCCTGGTAGTCGGTTCCGGGATCCGCGTAGGGCTTCCGGTTCTTCAGGACCGCATGGATCACGCGGACCAGCTTGTGGGCGGTGGCGAAGACGGCCTGCTTGTGGCTCTTCCTCGCCCTGAGGGCGCGGAAGTGGCTGTGGAACTGGCAGTCCTTGGTTCGGGAGGCGGCGTGCGCGCACTCGACGAGGACCCTCCGGAGCGCCGGATTGCCCTTCCGGGCGCGTCCGCTCCGCCGCCGGCCGCCGCTCTCGTTGTTGCCCGGACAGAGCCCGGCCCATGCGGCGCAGTGCGCGTGCGAAGCGAACATGCCGATGTCGGGGCCGAGTTCGGCCAGGATGGCGCCCGCCGCCGCGGCCCCGATCCCGGGGATGGTCTGCAGCAGGCGCAGCGACTGCGCGTCCTCGCGGTTCTTGGCGAGTTCGCTGTGGAGGGCGCGTTCGCAGTCCGCCATCACGCGCGCCGCCCGGTCGTGCTGGTCGAGAAGATCTTTGAGCGCCGCCCGGGCATGCGGGTGCAGCTCAAGGGACAGGACGCCCTCCAGATCGGACCGCTTGCGCGTGACATGGGACGTGAGACCGGCCAGGATGTCGCCCGTCGGCAAGCCTTCGGCAAGGCCGTCGAGGATGCGCCGCCCGTTCTTGCCGAAGATGTCGGAGAGCACGCCGCCCACCCGCAGGCCGGCGCGGTCGACCAGCTTGTGCGCCCGGTTGCGGAACCGCGCCCGATCCTCGGCCGCCTGCCGCCGGTGCCGGCTCAGCGCCCGCAACTCCCGGTACCGCTTCGGAAGGACAAGGCTCGGACGGGCCAGCCCGAACTGGCAGACCCGCGCCAGCCACACGCTGTCCCCGACATCCGTCTTGCGCCCGCGGACCTGCTTGACGTGCTGCGCGTTCAGAACCAGCGGCCGGATGCCCGCCGCCTCGAGCGCGTCCAGCGGAGCCTCCCAGTAGATCCCGGTCGCCTCCATCGCCGCCGCCGTCACCTTGCAGCCCGAAAGCCAGTCCGCCATCTCCCGGAAGCCCCGGGCCGCGGCCGGAAAGGTCCGCGTGGCGACCTCCCCGTCCTCGCCGCAGCCCTTCCAGACCCGCACCGACGCCGTGATCGACAGCTTATGGACGTCCAAGCCCGCCGCGCAGGGATGGACGACATTCATGTTGTCCGGCGACGCTTCATCAATTATCATGCCGCTTGCTCCTTGTTCCAAAGGGGTTGAAGGCGGAAGCGGAGGACGCGGCGGAAGGCCGCCACGCGGCCGGCAAGCGGGCGCGGGTCGATTTGGCATGCGTCCACGGCCTGGCGGCCGGGTACAATCGGGGGTTCGATGCCGCCGCGTCCGGGACAGTTTTTTGAGCGGGAACACAGTCACCGAAAATAAGACGTCCACTTTGTCCGCTTCCGCCGCGCATCTTCGACGATCCCGCAGGAAATCGCCACCCGGAGCGCGCCGCCGCCCCGGAACCCGTTTCATGGTCGGGGGCGGGCGGCCAAAGGCCGACCATGTGGGTTTTTTAGGTTGAGACGATCCAGCGTTCTCGGGTGTCATCCGCGTTCCGCGTTGGGTGCGTCCCATTTTTGGTCGGACGGCGGCGCGGCGGACGGTCTCTCCAGTCAATGAATTCGGCCCAACTCTTGTTTTCGATGCGGCATTTGATGGCAAGCAGAACGTTGGGGCCACTTTCCACCAGCGGCACCTCCCATTCTCATCCCAAATAAATGAACCGCACCCCTTGAATGGGATCGAATTGTCGCATGCTGCATCCGACGCAGCCATGCGCGGCGGGTCGCGCGGGAACGCAAACGTTGCAGGCTTGTCCAGCGGGGTCGGAGCGCGGATTCAGGGGCGCGTACAGTGTGCCGGAACTTTGCATCCAAAGTTCCAATTCACGGATGAATTCATCTGTCGAGTGACGGCACCGCCGCCCCGACATGCACTTGGAGCGAGATGCGTCTCATGTCTATTGATTGAGTCAGTTCCGCGCTCACACGCATCTCTTGGGTCCTGCGTTTCGCGGGCTGCAATGGTTGTCCGATCACGAAACATGAAACGCACCCCAAATCCCGAAAAACGCTTTGCAGCAAAGCTAGAATCATTTATGCGTTCCGCGAATTGGAAGACGCTGTTCTCGAAATTTGTCGCGCTGCGGCGGGCAACTTTGCACAATCGGCTTTCCTCAAAGAGTCTGACTTTTGGCCGCGGCTTGCGGGATCGAGTGCCTTGGCATCGCGTGGGCAAAGCATCGAGGATTTCAAATGATTGTGGAACCGCGCGGACCGAAGCCTGCAGGTGCCGTTTGGAGACCGTGCCGTGACCTTTCAGGCGATCAATTTGGTCTCAAGCACGAAACCGCTCGTCATGAAGCCCGGCAATGGAAGGAAGCGCGCGCCCGGCTGGAAGACCGCGGTGCAGGCCGAGAGGCGATGGACATCTGGCTGGCGGAGCAAAAGCGCAGTTTCGCAATTGAAACGGGCCAGATTGAGGGGCTTTACCACCTTCGCAAAGGGGTAGCTGAAACCTTGATCACCGAAGGATTTGAGCGGGTGCGCGGCGCGCATTCCGTGACGGAAATCACAGATAAAGCCATAAAGGGCCTTTTGCAGGACCAAGAGGCGGCACTGGAGATGCTGTACGCGCACGCAGAGGAAGGGAGGCCTCTGACTGCCGCCGCCATTCGTGAATGGCATCAGCTTTTGACGCGCCATCAGGAGACCGCGCCCGGCATCGACCTGTACGGGCGGCGGGTCGAAATCCCGTTGCGGCGCGGCGCTTGGAAGATCAGGCCGAACAATCCGCGGCGCGATGACGGATTCGTTCACGAGTATTGCCCGCCCGAACAGGTCGAATCCGAAATCGACCGTTTTCTTGAATTCCACCGCGGGCATGCGGAACTGGACTTGGCGCCGGAGTTGGAGGCGGCGTGGCTGCACCATGAATTCGTCCGGATCCATCCGTTCCAAGACGGAAACGGACGAGTGTCGCGACTGCTGATGGCTTTGCCCTTTGTCAAGGCTGGCGAATTCCCGCCGATCATTCATTTGTATGAAAGGATAATTTACTTTGCCGTGCTGGAAGAAGCCGACGGTGGGCGGATTGAAGCATTTGTGGCGTTTCTAGGTGCCGCCGCGGCGATGCGAATGAGTGTAGCGACGCTCACAGCGAAATTCGCCTTGCACGGAAAGCGCTACCGACACGCCAACGGAGGAATTACCCGCGACGGGGTCTATTATCCTCCGGAAGACGATGATTTGGATTTTTCGCCGTCCTGACGACAAAGGGAATAACCTTTGCCGGTTGCGAACTGGTGTCGCGTGCTCATTGAATGACCATGCGCCGCAAGGTGGGCCGAACAAGCGCCTCCATCAACACAAGCCTCGCATGGCATTTCCAGCTGCCATTACAGATGGCGCCACTTCGCATTTTGCTCGGCTATGCGGTTCACATGCTTTGCAACATGGAAGTCGAGATGCCGTAGCAACTTGGCTTTTTGTATCCGAACTACAGATGCTCCGCCTTCGTCTTCGGTCCGCTGGAGCTCACGAAGAGTAAATGCCTGTCGGGGGATCGTGCCGCTGCAGAATAGGCGAGGCCCGGGCGGCAATCTACGTTCCAGCAATTCTTCGTCGTCAACAACACCGGGAGAATTTTTGCTGTGCTTTTCTTTCCCGTTCCGAAACTGAATCGCCCCGCGCTTTACCTACTTTCAATATCCACCTGGTCCGATTCAAGCCACGATAGTATCTTTTTTAGCTTATCCGCATCGCATCCTTCAATAATGCCTTCATAGCTTTTCTCGCTGAGAGTGCGGCTTACGAAATAGCTTACGGTTCCGTCCTCCTCCGTGCCGATCTCTACCTTGCCGAATTCGCTGCGCCAAACAACGCAAATCTCCCACGCTTCGTCCGCATAAACATCATCAGGCCGCTTCCAATTTTCCTGCGTCCCGAGCAACTCGGCGATTCGGTCCCTGTTGACCTTCAACTGTTGCCTTGCCCCTCCCTTAAGTCGGGCAGCCCGAAGAATTTGGGCGTCAATCGTGTCCAAGATCTCCTTTTCTGCCTTGGATTCCTGCTCGCGCTGATCATTGACGGCCGTCCATTCAAGACCTTTCCTGTCGGGTCCAAATGTCGCTACGCGTTCGCAATCGAATTGCCCTTCACCATCTCTTTCGTACTTTCGTGGCGGAGGGCCTGATGTGCTCGTCGATGCCACGCTACAGAAATCGACGGTCGAAGCCCGGTTTTGGATCTTGGCCTCTGGTGCTGTCATTTCAATTCTCTCGACTTTCGAAATTCTTTCCGGCCGACAACATCCTCGGCTGTCAGCGTTCCGAAAAACGACCTTACTGGTACGCTCAATCCATTATATCCCCTCGCCCGTCAATGTATTCGCCGTCAACCAATTTAATTTCGTCCAATGCCCTATTCAGCTTCGGGATAGCCGCGTCCTCTACATCCGGACTACAGAAGGCCGTCGAGTTCATGAGCATTCGCCCGGCGAAAATGTTCCCAGCGGCTAGCAAGTTGGAATCCGCGGATTGCCCTGCTGACAGGGGAAAAATGCGTCTTTCGTGACGTGAAGTTCAGCCTAACAGCTGATCCCGCTGAAACCAAATTCAGCTGGTTTCGTAAATCCCTCTGACGCGCTTCTTTTGCGGGTCGAAATGCGGAAACGCCACAACCGACGCGCTCAGTCGTTTTTGCTGCCCGTCCAGCTGCCCGACTTCGACTTCGGTTCCGACTGCGGCGTGCGTGACGTCGAGCCGCGCAAGGGCAATGTTTTTCCCAAGCATCGGCGATTTGACCGCAGAGGTGATTTCTCCCACCTGCGCCTTGCCGATGCGAACGCAGTCTCCGGTGGACGGCACGACGCCCCCGCTCAATTCGAGACCCGCAAGTTTTTTGACAGGGCTTGCCTTGCGCTTTTCCAAAGCCGCACGGCCGATGAAATCATCCGGTTTCGATTTCAGCGGAACGGCAAAGCCGATGCCGGCTTCGAACGGATCCGTCTGGTCGCTGAATTCGCAACCCGCGAACACCAATCCGCACTCTATGCGCAGGACGTCGAGCGCTTCGAATCCGAGCGGCGCAATTCCGAATTCTTCCCCGGCCTTCCACACGGCGTCGAAGATGGTCTCGGCATCCTTCGGGTGGCAGAAAATCTCGTAACCCAGTTCGCCCGTGTACCCGGTTCGGCTGACGACGCAGGCCGCGCCCCGGAAATCCCCCAACCTCGCGACCGAGAACCTGAACCACTCCAATTCGTCTATCGCTGGCTGCGCGGGCGCCGACCACATGATTGATTTCAAGAGATCGCGCGAGGCCCTGCCTTGAACGGCGATGTTGTGCAGCTGATCGGTCGAAGATCGCACCCAGGCATTCAAATTGCGTTTTGCGGCCTGTTCCCGAAGCCACAATCCCGACGCATCCGACCCTCCGATCCATCTGAAATTGTTCTCCCCGAGCCGATAGATCGTCCCGTCGTCAATCATTCCGCCATGCTCATAGCACATCGCCGTATAGACGACCTGGCCGACGGAAAGTTTCTTGACGTCCCGGGTGACGCATGTCTGCATCAATCTTTCGGCGTCCGGACCGGTAACCTCGTACTTCCTGAGAGGCGAGAGATCCATCACCGCGACCCTTTCGCGGCAAGCCCAGTATTCGCTGATCGTCCCGAGCCCGGAGAAAGTGTTGGGCAGCCAGTATCCGGCGTATTCGATGAAATCCCGAGTGCGTCGGGCGAAGCACTCGTGAAAACCCGTGTTCTTCGTGCCCTCCATGTCCGCCTCCGCAGATTTCCGATATCCGTATGATCGCTTGAAGTCCTCTTCGGCCGCGTAGGTTCTCACCTGAATGTCGGTCGGGTTCCAGCCGTTCGCCGAGTCGACGTCGCAAGGGCACGCCGTGGACACGCAAACCAGATCTGAAAGCGCTCTCAGCAGGACGTAATCTCCGGGCCTCGACCAAGGCTCGTCCATTCCGACCGCATTCGCATCGTCGATCATGGTGTTGAAAAAGAAGTTTATCGCGGGCCACCCCGCTCGCGGCCGCACTCCGTATTCAGCAAGCCGGGAATTCATGTTGTCGGAGCAGTTCAGGTGCCCCGGGTAACCCAGATCCTCGTAGTAACGTGCCGTGCATGCGAGACCGAATGTGTCATGCCTGCCGCACGTGTCCTGAACGATCTCGACGAGCGGGTCGAAATCGACGTTGAAATACTTCGAATAGATGCCCGGCGCGGGGTAGACCGACCCGGTCAACGAACGAGTCGCCGTCGGATCGATTTCCCGTTCGAGTCCCTTGTCCAGTCCGCGAAGCGCGAAAGCTTGGAAATCGGAACACTCCCGGCCTTGCACGTCGAGCACCTGAATGTATTCGCCGGCCTTCACCTCGTAGCAAACCGCTTCGCCGGGTTGCACGTTGATGTCCTTCAAAGGATCAGCGAGCGGGTCGGGCGGAGCGAACTTCGCCACTTCAGGGCCCGGATCTGCCCTGCGGATGTAGAGAGCCAGGCCGGTCGGCGGATTCTGCTCCCCGGGCAGCATGGCCGCTCCCGGCGCGGAAACGATCAGCAAGCCATCGGCTTGCGCGACGAACGTCGCCATGTCTCCGGGTCGGGATCCCTCGCCCAGCGCCTTGACGGCATCTCCCGCGCTCAGGTTGAATCCAGATGCCGTCAGAGCCGCAAGCACCCGCAATCCGGAATCGGACCCATCGGCCAGCACTCTGAAGGTATCCGCCGGCCGGCCATGCCCGGCGGCGCCGATCATGGCCGCGTCCGAAACGCCTTGCGACGAAAAAAACACCAGTTCCGCAGGCTGAAGACCTTCCAGATCCAGCACGGAGAGCTCGTCGCCCTCACTGATCCGCACCGCTCTCGATCCGCCGCCCGGAATCGGGTGGCGCTCAACGCCCCAAGGAAGAACCGGAAGGCCGGGAGCGATCACGCCGCTTCTCTCGTAGGGCGTTTCGAAAACCGGTCGCACGTTCATCAGTCAATCCCCAACGCTTTCTTCCGCGCAGACGACCAGCGCAAGATCAGATGATCGACCATCAGCCCCATGAATGCAACGCAAAGGCCCAGGACCAATCCCTTGCCGACGTCCGTGGAGGACAAAGCCCTCTGCATCTCCTGTCCGAGATCCTGCGTGCCTATGAAGGCGGCGATGATCACCATGAAAAGCGAAAACATGACGGTTTGATTCAAGCCGACGGCGATCGTCGGGAGCGCCATGGGAAACCTGACTTTCCACAGTTTTTGCCTGCCGGTCGCACCGCTCATGTCCGCGGCTTCCAGCAAGTTCGTAGGCACGGATCGCAGCCCTTCAATCGTATACCGAACAATCGGCACAAGGCCGAAAATGATGACGGCCCCGATCGCGGCGACGTCGTTGACGCCGAAAAGCATGACGACCGGAATGAGATAGATGAAGCTCGGAAAGGTCTGGGCGGTGTCGCAGACGAGAAGAAGCCATTTCGCCCGGAAATCCGACTTCGATGCCCAGACGCCGAGCGGCAACCCGACCGCCAATGCCACGAAGACCGCGAAGCTGACCATGTAGGCCGTTATCATTGCGCGGTCCCACCACCCGGACATCGCGATCAAGCCGACATATGCTATGCAGACCACGGCCGATCTAAGCGATCCAACGATCCATCCGAATCCTGCGAACAACGCGATGACTGCCGTGTACGGCAACCAGAGATAGGCGTCGCGCATCGGAATGAGCACTTGCGTGATCAGGAACGCCCGAAGCGCCTGCGTCACAGGGTCGGCAATCCCGATGAACCAATCGACGCCGGTGTCGATCTGCTTGTAGAGCGTCAAGGCTTGGCTGCGCTTGATCTCGTCCGCAATCGGCCAGAACTGGGCCGCGACAAAAGCTGCCGAGGCGAGCGCCGCCCAAATGATCAGGAGGCGGTTCCTCTCATGCCAAGGCGTGCCCTTCGCGAAATGAACCGGCTCCTTCACCACCCATGCCTTCGAGCATCTGTCGAGCATGACGGCGACAAGCACGATCGATATGCCGATTTCAATCGAGCGGCCGACTTTCAGCGCCTGCAGCAGCTGCAGCAGCTTTTGTCCGAGTCCAGGCATTCCGATGAAGCTCGCCAGAACGACCATCGCCAAGCATTGCATGATGACCTGGTTGATGCCGAGCAGTATCTCCGTCCGGGCGGAAGGCACCCTGACATGACGAAGCAACTGCCAGCGGTCCGCGCCGCACATTTTTCCGCTCTCCACGATCTCCGCGGGTATCTTCTGCATGCCGAGCAGCGTCATCCGGATCATCGGCGGGGCCGCGAAAATTACCGTGACGATCGCGCCCGCCTTGGGACCGACTCCGATGAATACGACCACCGGGATCATGTAAGCGAAATGCGGCAGCGACTGCGCTATGTTCAGGAGCGGATTGAGTGCCTGCTCGATCCATTTTTTGTGCCACGCGGCAATTCCGAGCGCCAGTCCGACCAAGATCGCGATGGGCGCGGCGACGACGATGACGGACAAAGTTTCCATTGCCCATTTCCACTGGCCCATGGCGGCAATCCAGCAAAACGTGCCGGCGGACAGCAAGGAGAGCCGCCAGCCGCCGAGACCGTATCCGATCACTCCGGCGGTTACGGCTACGACGCTCCAAGGTATCGGTCCGATCCGCGGCCATCTGTTCCGGCCGTAAAGAAGATTCGCCGTAACATCGAGAAGCCATTCGATCGCGGACGCGAACGCCCTCGTCGCGTAAATCAGACCCAAATCGTCCTTCACGAAGGTGAACAGCCAATTGATCCAGTCCGCGAAAGGCCAAACCAGCCATTCCGGCGGCCTGATCATGAAATCGGGAAGCGCGAATTTCATCAACGCGAACATCGCCGCAGCCGCGATGAGCGCCTGCCCGATCCTGTAATTCTGAGCCGCGCCGCCACGCAAGTCCTGCATGGTCGCAGTGCTTGCAGCACTGCTCACTTCGCGTCTCCGACCAGCACTTCCAGCGCCCGAGACCGCCGCATGGCTCCGACGACGGTGCCGCTCCGGTCTGCGACGGGAATGAATTCGCGCGTGTCGCGGACGAGTCCCCGCGCCAGCTCGCGCACCGTCGCGTTCGCAGGAACCGGATCGCCATCGAACGCGACAGAATCCGCCGGCTCGGCGAGGTACTCCGCATGAACCACTCGCGACGTGTCCACGTCTTCAGTGAATTTGGCGACGTATTCGGTGGCGGGATCCAGAACGATCCTGTCGGGCGTATCGCATTGCTCGATCGCTCCGTCCTTCATGATAGCAATCCTGTCCGCCAGCCGAAGCGCTTCGTCGAAGTCGTGCGTGATGAATACGATCGTCTTTCCGAGAATATCCTGCAGACGCAGGAATTCGTCCTGCATCTCCTTGCGGATCAGCGGATCAAGTGCGGAAAACGGCTCGTCCAGAAACCAAATGTCCGGCTCGATCGCCAATGATCTGGCAATTCCGACCCGCTGCTGCTGCCCGCCGGAAAGCTCTCTCGGGTAGTAATCCTCCCGTCCGGACAACCCGACCAGTTCAATCACCTCCATGGCCCGCTCCCTGCGCTGCGCGCGGTCCTGTCCGCGCATCTCGAGCGGAAACGCCACGTTGTCGAGCACCGTCCGGTGGGGGAGCAATCCGAAGCTTTGGAACACCATGCCCATTTTGCTTCGGCGGAGCTCGATGAGCTCCTTTTCGGACAACGCGCCCAAGTCGTTGCCTTCGACATGTATTTCGCCGCCGGTGAGGTCGATCAGCCGGGAAAGGCATCGGACCAAAGTCGACTTCCCTGAACCGGACAACCCCATGATGACGAGCATTTCGCCCGCGTCCATCGTGACCGAGACGTCGCGGACGGCGGCGATGTACCCGTCCGAGCGGATGTCCTCGTAGGCCCGGCCTACTGGAACGCGTTCAAGGTATTTGCGCGGATGCGGTCCGAACAGCTTCCATGCGTTCCGGCAGGATATCACCGGACTCGTTTCGGCCGTCATTGATGCTACCCCGCTTTCAGCCGCGCCGAGCGATGCCCGGCGCGGCCCGGATTTGATTCAGACTTGACTCAGCTTACGCCGGAGAGCCAAGGCTGCCATACATCCTCGTTGTCTTCAATCCACTGCAGCGCCGCGTCTTCCGGCTCCATCTCGTCCACGTCGACGAGCTTGGCCATTTCAGCGATTTGCGGATTGGTGAAGGATATCTTGCGAAGGACTTGATACGCGTTCGGCCACTTGTCTTCCATGCCGTCCCACGCCGCCTTCTTGAGGTAGCCGTCGGCCGGATTGCCGCAGTCGTACGTGGCGTCCGGGTTCGGTCCTAGCGCCGGGTCATCTTTGCAGCCCTCGAAATACGTGGGGAATTCGACGAACTCGCCTTCCCATACGGCTTCCACGAAGTTCGGCGTCCAATTGAAGATCACGACCGGCCGCTTGTTGCGCTCCGCCGCGGAAACCTCGGCCCAAAGAGCGGCAGCCGACCCCGCGTTCACGACGACGAAATCCATTCCGAGCGCTTCGACGCGCTCCGCATCGTGCTTGAGCCAATCCACGGGACCGCCGAGGAACCTGCCCTTGTCGCCGGTCTCAGGAGTAGCGAACATGGCCGCGCAGTCGTTGAGCGCTTCCCAGCTTGGAAGTCCCGGGCAAGAGTCCTTCGTCCACAAAGGGTACCACCAGTCTTCGCGCGTGACCGCGTTGTGGTCGCCCGCGTCGTGCATGCCTCCCTTGGCCAAGGCTTCGCTGAATGCAACTCCGAACGCGCCTTCCCAAACCTCTAGCTCAAGCGTCACGTCGCCGAGACGGACCGATTCGTAGACAGCCTGCGAGTCCGTCGAAACGTACTCGACATTGTTGCCTATCGATTCGAACAGATTGCCCACGACATGGCTCATCACGATCTGGCTCGACCAGTTGTGGGTCGGTATTATGATGGGGTCGCTGCTGTCCTGCGCGAATGCCGTTGCCGGCAACGCTGCCACAAGGCCCGACGCCGCCACCGAGATTAGTTTCTTCATTTGGATTCCTCCTGTTGCAATGCGGGCAAGCCCCGCGGTTTTCGCCTGCCGAAAGGCATCGCGGTTTTAAATCCCGTCGACGCCCGGCAGCATCCGCGCCAACTCTCGACGCGAATTCCATTGCATCCGGCGCAGCCGGATGCGTGATTCATATTCCGGGTCCTCATTGAGCGGCTTCCGCCTCCTGCAGCGGTGAACGCCGCGGCTTGCAGACCGCCGTCGGCGGAACCGATTCAGCGATGCTGCCGTGCCAATCGGGATCGAACCCAAGTACGACGGCATCCGGGTGCAGGCCCGGGTTGAACATCAGATTATGCCACCAAGCCTCTTCTCGAATCGGATCGCCGACTTCCAGTTGCCGGATCGCGCAACTGAATCTGTAGCGCTGCGCGTAAGCGCGGAATTCAAGAGTGCAAGACCCGGCTTCGGCCATCTGCGCGGCGGTCGCCGAGCGGGGCGAGAACGACGCGACCAGCGTGTCGGAAAATTTCGACGGCTGCTGGTAGTGCTCGGCGGCCAGGAACTTCAGCGCTTCGGCGCGCCGTTGCGCAGGATCGTTCGTGCGCTTGGAGATGTGCATCAATTCGGGCGCCTTGGAAAATTCCGGCTTCCTGCAGATGACCGTCACGATACTCTGGAAGCGCACCGAGCCGCACGGAAGTTCAGCTGTCGGAGAAACGCTTTCGTCGGGACGCCCCGCATGTTCGCGAACCGCGATCTGGCGGACGCGGCACTGCCACTTGAGAAACGACCGCATGTTGGGATGCGTCCTTCTTGGCCGCGAAGCGGGATGGATTCCGTCAATTGCAATCATCGGCCTCAATACTCGCGCAGTGTTCCGAATGGCCGGTCGTGGCCCAAGCTCGGAATCTTGGAGCGGGCGATATCGACATTCGAAAGATCAATGTCTGCCATGATCGTACCCCGAGAATCGCCGCCGTCGGCAAGAACGGTTCCCCACGGGTCGACGATCAAGGAGTGGCCGTACGCCTCCCCGCCTCCCGGAACCGGCCCGACCGCCCCGGGCGCGAATACGTAGCATCCGTTCTCGATAGCGCGCGCCCTGTTCAAAACATGCCAGTGCGCCGAACCGGTCACTTTCGTGAACGCCGCGGGAACCGCGATGGCCTTGGAGCCGATCTGCGCCAATCGTCGGAACAGCATCGGAAACCTGAGATCGTAGCAGATCGACAGCCCGATTCGGCCGAACGGAGTATCGGCTGCCACGGCGTGCGCGCCGGGAAGGACGACGGAGCTCTCGCGATAGATTTCTTTTTCGGACAAGTTCACGTCGAAGAGATGGATCTTGTCGTAGCGGGCGCTGACCTTCCCCTCGATGTCGACGATGTACGAGCGGTTGAAGATTTTTCCGCAGCTCGATGCCACCGCGACGGAGCCGATCAGCAGCCATACGGCTTGTTCGGCCGCGAACTGGCGCAACCCGGCAAGAACCGGATGGGAATCCTCGGGCGCGGCGGGCGGAACGAGCCGGCCTTTTTCGGTTCGAAGCCCGCCGCAGTATTCGGGAAACAGAATGAATTGCGCGCCTCTGTCGGCGGCCTTGCGGCCCAGCCGCAAGGCTTCGTCCAGAGCGGAGTCGAAATCCGCTTTCGGGCGCGTCTGGACGCATGATGCCTGATAGGCGTCCGCCACTCGTCAGAACTTCCGATAAGCTTCGCGCAGCGTCACCAGCGGGTGGCGGTCCGACATCTGGAACTTGATCAGCAGCTCGCGCGCGATCATGTCGCGGTCCTGCTGGTTGTCCGGCAGGCTGATCGAAGCCGGTATCCGCACCCAGCCGTTGATGTTCCGGTCGAACACCGCGGGCATGCCTTCCTCGTATCCCATGTGCACGTCTTCAAGCCAGTTGAGGTCGTCCCATCCCATGACTTCCATGTACTGCTTGAGGAAAGGAGTCAGGCGGTCGTAGTCCGGCACCTGATTCACGTCGTACCGGTATCCGATGTGCTGGCCGATCTCCTTTTCGCGTTCCGAGCCCAATCCCGCGGCGTCTTCAAGGAACTGGTCGACGCTAGCGATGTCCGAACCTCTGTATTTGGTGCCCGCCATGAATGGTCTCCTCAGAGATGGTGGTAGTCGTCGACGCCGACCGTGTAGTCCGTGCCCGCCAGCGGCACGCCCGCCATCGCGGATGCCTCCATCGTCAGCGCAGCGAGATCTTCAGGCTCGAGCGAATGGATGTTCGTTTTGCCGCAGGCGCGGGCGAACATCTGCGCTTCGATCGTCAACGTATGCAGGAAGTTGTACACCCGCTCGGCCGCTTCGTCCGGGTCGAGCCGGGATCGCAGTTCCGGGTCCTGGGTGGCCACGCCCACGGGGCAACGACCCGTGTGGCAATGATAGCAATAGCCCGGATCGACGCCCATTTCCTCCTGGTAGTTCGCCTCGGGGATGTCCTTGTTGCAATTCAACGCCATCATCACCGAGTGTCCGAGGGCGATGACGTCGGCTCCCAATGCGATCGCTTTCGCGACGTCGGCGCCGTTCCGGATGCCTCCGGCATAGACCAGCGTGATCTTTCCGCGCATTCCGAGGTCGTCGATGGCCTTCCTCGCCTGGCGTATCGCGGCAATGCCGGGAACGCCCGTGTCTTCGGTGGCGAGATGCGGACCGGCGCCTGTTCCGCCTTCCATCCCGTCGATGTAAATCGAATCAGGATCGCATTTCACCGCCATCCGGACATCGTCGTAGACGCGGGCCGCGCCCAGTTTGAGTTGAATCGGGATTTGCCAGTCGGTCGCCTCGCGTATCTCCCTAATCTTGAGGGCCAGGTCGTCCGGCCCGAGCCAATCGGGGTGCCGCGCAGGAGAGCGCTGGTCTATCCCGGCCGGAAGCGAGCGCATTTCAGCAACCTGGTCGGTGACTTTCTGGCCCATGAGATGCCCGCCCAAGCCGACCTTGCAGCCCTGCCCGATGAAGAATTCGCATCCGTCCGCCAGCATCAGGTGGTGAGGGTTGAAACCGTACCGGGACTGGATGCACTGGTAGAACCATTTGGACGAATATCTCCGCTCGTCGGGAATCATTCCTCCCTCGCCCGAGCAGGTCGCCGTTCCGGCCATGGTCGCGCCGCGCGCCAGCGCGGTCTTCGCCTCGTAGGAGAGCGCGCCGAAACTCATTCCGGTGACGTAGACCGGGATGTCCAGTTCAATCGGCCGCTTCGCTCTCGGGCCGACGACGGTCTCCGTGTCGCACTTCTCCCGATAGCCCTCGATCACGAATCTCGTGAGCGTCCCCGGCAGGAATGTCAGATCGTCCCAGTGCGGGATTTTCTTGAACAGCGAAAATCCCCGCATCCGGTACCGGCCGAGTTCCGCCTTGATGTGTATGTCATCGATGACATGCGGCGGAAAAACGAACGAGTTCCCGAGCCGGTAAGGGTCGCGTTCCATCGGTCGCTTTTCGGGAATGTTGCCGTCAGGCATGTCCGTGATCCTTTCCGCAGTCTACAGGATGAGTTTCTTCTCGGTGGGCTCGAGATTGTCGTAGTTCCAAAGCTGCTTGCCCGCGACGATCTTCGTGAAATGGTCGACTCCCTGTTCCGGAAGCATGCCGTACATGTGAAGCTTGCGCCTGAGCCAGGCCCGGTCGAGCTCGGTCGGCTCCGCCTCGACCGCATCGACGCCCAGGCTGCGGATGGAGCCGCCGACGAAAATCGTCCCGTCGTACATGGAATCGCCCAAATTCTTGCCCGCATCGCCGCAAACGATCATCCGGCCCCGCTGCATCATGAAGCCGGAAAGCGCCCCCGTGTCGCCGCCCACGATGATGGTGCCGCCCTTCATGTCGATCCCGGTCCGCGAGCCCACCGATCCGCGGCAGACAAGATCCCCTCCGCGAATGGCCGCGCCGAAGGTCGATCCCGCGTTCTTTTCCACCTGGACGGTTCCCGCCATCATGTTCTCGCCGCAGGACCAGCCGACGCGCCCTTGGATTCTCACGTTCGGACCATCGATCAGGCCTGCGCCGAAATACCCCAGCGATCCCTCGAATATCAGGTTCATCCTGCAAAGAATTCCCACGCCCAGGCCATGCATTCCGCGCGGATTGCTCACGACGATCGTGCCGTAGCCGTCCTGCAGGAGTTCTCGAATCCGGCTGTTGACTTCCGTTGCGCTCATTCCGTCCGCGTCGATTTGCGCCCTGCGGTTGAAATCGACATCGGGAGCCCAAGGGTAGGTGAATTTCGGCTCTTCGTCGGGATCGAATTCGATGACCATCGAGCGGCCGGTCAGCTGCTCGGTCGTCATTCCGAGCGCGCGGGCGCGCTCGTCCTGGCTCATTTCCCTGAGTTCGGCATCGCTTAGGCGCTCCATACGCGAACCTCCTCGTCGTAAGGATCATAGGTGTCGATCTCTTCGGGCAGGATCGAACGGATCGCCACCTCCTCGGAGGCCATCGCGATCAGATCGCCGCTCTCGTAAAGAACAAGGGGCTTGGCGGCCATCGTGTCCTTGGCCATCCCGAGTTCGTCCTTCGTTGCGACCAGATAGGTGAAGACGCCGTCGATCTCCTCGACGGATTTCCGCATGCTGTGCTCGAGCGTCTCGCCGTTCGCCAGATTGTGCGCAGTGTAGACGGCAAGCAATTCGGAGTCGCAACTGGACATGAAACGGTGGCCGCGCCTTTCCATTTCGCGCCGCATGATCCAGTAGTTCGTGATCTGGCCGTTGTGCACGACGGAGACGTCGTTGTACGGAAACGCCCAGTACGGATGCGCCGAACGGATATCGACATCGGACTCGGTGGCCATCCGAGTGTGCCCGATGCCGTGCGTCCCGGAGAATCCGCTCAACCCGTAGGAGTCGGCGACCTCGGACGCGTCGCCCAAGTCCTTTATGAGTTCCAAGCCGTTTCCGAGCGAAAGGATTTCAACGCCGTCGGTCTCCTCGACATGCCGAGCCATGGCCTCCGTGTCGCCGTCGTGGGCAATCACGTACCGCAGGGCGTATTCGGTGGCTTTCTCGCGCGCTTTGACCTCGGCGCCGTGCTCTTCGAGAATGGCATCCACGCGGGCGATCCTGTCTTCAATGGCCTTGAATATTCCGCTGCCCTTGCCCATGTCCTCCTGCTCGGCGACCTTGAATCGCATGACACGTTCGCCCGGGCTGCCCGTGCCGTAAACCGCGTACCCGGTCGAATCAGGGCCGCGATGCTTCAACGCCTGAAGCATCGCAGTCATCTCGGACCCGATCCCCGAGACGCTTCCGCGGTGGATCAATCCAGCAATTCCGCACATTTTCGCGTCCTGTCTCCAATTTTCGTTCGCGGGCGGGCGGGCGGCGCGCGTCCGCGCCGCCCGAAAGTCTCATCGCATCACGGCAGGCAGTCGATGTAGGTGTCGAGATCCCAATCCGTGACGGTGTGCATGAAACGCTCCCACTCGTCCGTTTTGTATTCGTGGTAGAGCCGATACATCTCTCCGGTGAGCGCGCCCCGAATGACATCGTCTTCCGCCAGCGCGTCCAACGCCTCGCCAAGCGACATCGGCAGCTTCTTGACGTCCTTGCCCGCCTTGATCGCTTCATAGATGTTCCGCTCCTCCGGCTTGCCCGGATCCAGATTGTTCACGACGCCGTCTTCCGCGGCTGCGAGGATCGCCGACCCCATCAGGTACGGGTTCACCATCGAATCGACCGAACGGTATTCGAAACGGCCGGGCGCGGACACGCGCAGTCCGGTCGTGCGGTTCTGGAAGCCCCAGTCCGCGAACACAGGCGCCCAAAATCCGGTGTCCCAAAGCCGCCGGTACGAGTTGACCGTCGAGGATCCGATGGCCGTCAGCGCCCGCAAATGGCGCACGATCCCGCCGATGGCGGCGCGGCCGACCTTTCCGGGCATCTGCGGGTCGTCGCCTTCAGGCATGAAGGTGTTTTCCCCGCCGCGCATGTACATGAACGACCCCGACATGCCCGGCAGATTTTCGGGATCGTTTCCGACCGGCCTCAACTCGTCGCCGCCGCCGCGCCAAAGTGAAATGTTGTGGTGGCAGCCCGAGGCCGAAACGCCCATGAACGGCTTCGACATGAAGCAGGCAATCAGATTGAACTCACGCGCGACCTGAGCGCAAATCTGGCGGTATGTCGTAAGGCGGTCGGCGTTCCGAGCCACCTCGTCGAACATGAAGTTCAATTCCAGCTGACCAGGCGCGTCCTCGTGATCGCCCTGGATCATGTCCAGCCCCATGCGGCGCGAATATTCGATCACCTTCATGTAGACGGGGCGAAGGCTCTCGAACTGGTCGATGTGGTAGCAGAACGGCTTCGAGAACCCGCCCGCCGGCCTCCCCTGCTCGTCCCTCTTCAGCCACATCATTTCCGGCTCGGTTCCGACCCGCAGATGAAGCCCCTTGTGCTTCTCCCTGAATTTCGCGTGCTGGCGGTGGAGGTTGCCGCGGCAATCCGAGGTGAGATAGCCGCCCGGGTTCTCCTTCTCCTCGCGATTCCGGAACAGCGTGCAGTAGAATCTGGCGATCTTCGGCTCCCAAGGAAGCTGCATCATCGTTTCCGGTTCCGGAATTCCGACGAGCTCCGCCGCTTCCGGCCCGTATCCCAGGTAGTCGCCCCTCCTGTTCGTGAACAGGTTGACCGTGGCTCCGTAGACCAGCTGAAAGCCCTTTTCCGCAATGCTTTCCCAGTGGTCGGACGGGATCCCCTTGCCCATGATCTTCCCGGTGACCGAGACGAATTGAAGATAGATGTAATCAATGCCCAACTCGTTGATCTTTTCGCGAACCTGCTTGACCTTGTCGGCCCGCCCGTCCGCGTGGACGAACGCTTCTATATCCATTTCCGGCATGATCTCTCCTTTACTTCAGTCGCGGGCGGCGGCCCGCCGTTAGCGTCAGCTCCAAGGGTACGGGCTGTGGGACACGGGATGCAATTCGCCTCTTGCGAATCTGTCGAACCGGAACGGAGCCAGAAGCTCCTGCTCCTCCCCCAAAACCTCGTCGGCCACGAGATGGCCGACGCCGATCATCTTCCATCCGTGGTTCGAGTCCGCGATCACCGTCGCATTTTCCCGGAACCTGTCGAATACCGGGAAGCTGTCCGGCGTGAAGCATCCTATGCCGCCCGAAGGCTCCTTGCGGAATTTCCCGGACATTCCCTCGAACCTCTTGTGGCAATGAGCGAGCGCCGACGTCCACATGACCTCGAAATCCTTTCCGGCCACGAATTCCGGGCTGGACGGGCCGTAAGGGTCGATCGCGACCTCATCGACCGGAGTCGGAACCTTGTAAGGCGAAGCGCCGCCTTGGACGCCATCGAAATGCCAATCCGGCTTGTAGTAGATCCCCCACATCTCGTCCGTGACGAGTTCGCCGCCTTCCTCATGCAGCGGCGCGTCGGTGTCGACGTGGATCACCGGCGGGACGTCGCCGTCGTTCGTCAGCAATGTCTCCGGCGGAAGCTCGAGGACGCCTTCCTCCAATTGCCAATACCGCCACATGTCCGTTTCATGGCTCTGCCCGGATGACGGATCGTGTATGGAAATGCGCTTCGGAAGGCCGAGCATGTCCCAAAAATCCCTCACCCACGGCCCGGCGCCGATCACGACGTGGTCGCACCGGACCGCGCCCGCATCCGTTTCGATCGCTTGGATCGCTTCCGACCCCGACTCGCACGTGAAGCCGACAACTCTGACGCCGGAATGAATTCGCGCTCCGAGATCGGTCGCTTTTTTCGCGAGTCCTTGCATGGACAGGGTGTTGTTCGAGTAGCCGCCTCTCTTTTCGTGCAGCACGGACGTGATGTTCCGCGCCTGCCAATCGTCGAAAAGGCCGCGCATGTATTTCGTGGCGGCGTTCGCGCCTTCGACGAAAACGCTTTCGTAGCCGATCTCGCGCTGCTGCTCGAAGATCGCGGCCACATCCTCCCTCATCGATTCGCATGAAATCTGCATGTAGCCGACCGGATGATAGCTAAGCCCCTCGGGATCGCTTTCCCAGACGCCAACGGAATGAGCCATGAGTCTGCGCATCGCCGGCTGGAAATAATTGTTGCGCACGACTCCGCAGGCGATCCCGGACGCGCCCGCCGCGACGCCCGATTTGTCGAAAACCGCAATCCTGCCTTCGGTCTCCTCGCCGCGGTCGCGAAGGCGCTGGCAAAGCCTCCACGCGGTCGACAAGCCGTGGACGCCCGCGCCGATGATCGCGAATTCCACGTGATCCGGTATTTCCAAAATCGCCTCCGCTCCCCTTGCCGTTCGCCGCGCGATTGAATCGTCCAGCGAATCAGCTTTCAACATTATTAATACCAATTCTGTATCAATATGCAACAATTTTTGCGTAAATTGGACTATTTTGGATCGCAATGAATTAAGTTCCCCGCTGGCAATGGAGTTGCTCGTCGCCGAAACATGGATTGTCCGCAAGGATTTTGCCTTTCTTGCAAAATGGAATCGGCTTCTGCAACGTTCCGTCAAGGTCGGGCACTTGATCAAATTGGGCGTGCGCGCGGACTCCTGTCGGCTCTCCGGCAATTCGCTTTGGAGCAAGTCGGCACCGCGGAACCGGCGCGTCGATCCCGAGAGAAGCGAAAGATCCTGCCATCCTTGAAATTGGATTTGCTTCGTTGCAAAGTTGCCTTGCGAATTGGAACAAGTTGGGCTTCGGAGAACCATCCAATGGAATTTTCGACATCATCGGGAGCAGGGTCTTCGGGGGTCGCCGCGCAGCTGCGGAACGAGATCGCGGTCGGAACGCTCAAGCCGAATGACCGGCTTCTTCCGCAGCGCGATCTGTCGAAAAAATTCGATTGCTCCAGAGGAACCGTCCAGCGCGCCCTCAGACAGTTGACGGATGAAGGACTGGTTCAATCCATAAAGGGGAGCGGGACTTACGTTCTGGGCGAGGTCGACTTGAAAGCCAGCGGCTACTCCAAGCCCACGAGACCGCTGGAACTCATGGATGCCAGATTCGCATTCGAGCCGCACATATGCCGCCTGGCCGTAATGAACGCCATCAACGCCGACTTCGACGATCTCGACGATTTGCTCGGGGAAATGGAGGCCAGCGCGGCAGACGCGGACCGGTTCGCGGAATTCGACGATCTATTCCATTTCCGGCTTGCGGAAACCACTGGAAACTCCCTCCTGATTTGGATCGCCGAGCAATTGAGGGCCGTGCGCGCGCAGAGCGACTGGCTGCGAATGCGCCAAATCACGCTCAATCAGCAAATCATCGACCGCTACAGCCGGCAGCATCGAAACGTCGTGGATGCGATTCGCGCCCGTGAGCCGGAGGTCGCGGCACGCTGCATGAGAGAGCATCTGGAGACCGCGCGACTGTCTCTGACGCGGGCGTCGGCAACCTGACGATCAAGCGCGCGACGCCGCGTGCATCCAGTTGATGTAGACCAACTCGGTCAGGCGGTCGAATTCGTGCGCATTCGCAGCGCATTCCTTGGCAAGCCGTTCCGCACCGCCCTTTCCGTAGACCTTGTCGAGCGCCGCCGAATATTCCGGGATCGCCGCCCATGCATCGACCGTGTCCGGATCGACTTCAACATGGAACTGCACCGAGAATGCATGCGAACCCCAGCTCATTGCCTGAACTGCGCATGCAGGAGATTTTGCGAGGCAGACCGCGCCTTCCGGCATCTCCTGAACTTCGGCGCCATGCCATTGCAAGCACTTGAAGGTATCCGGCACACTATCCAGAAACGCGCTTTCCGACCCGGGATCCGTCAAGTGCACATCCATAACCCCGACCTCGGATTCCTTCGCCTTGCCGCATCGCCCGCCGAGTGCTTCGGCAAGGAGTTGATGCCCCAGGCAAAGTCCGAAATAAGGCATGCTTCGGGTTTCGACCGCTTCGCGGATGAACGCCTTTTCTCCGGCGAGCCACGGATGAACATCCTCTTCCCAGACGTCCATGGGCCCGCCGAGCACCCACAACGCATCGAAATCGTCCAATGAAGGAAGACGCTCGCCTTCGTCGAGCTCAACGGTGGAAATCTTGTGTCCGCCTTCGTCGAGCAATTCCGTGAAAGCCCCGGGATGCTCTTCTCTCGCATGTTGCAAAACCAGAATTCGCATAGTCATTTCTCATTTTTCCGCGCCGCCGCAGTTCATTCGAGCCAAGTTCGCGACGCGGCTTTTCCCGTCGCGGCTTCGTTCGGCAAACCTTCCGCCGCAAAGCAGAATAGCACGAATTTCGATTCGCAATGGGTGCGTTTCATTTTATTTGGTGAAGGCGGTTTTGCGCTTTCGCGCGTCGTCCGATGTCGGGGTTCCGAGGGTTGCAATCGTGACGTTCCGGGTTCAGCATGGATATCTCCGAGGCGAATTGCTTGAAAGCCGTGTTTTTGAATTCCTCCAACCAAGTGAAGAAATTCTTTTCATCTAGAGCGCAACGAATTTTGTTCATGTCCGCCAATCCTTTATGAACTTCAAGCAAGGAGCTGCAATGATGCGGATTTGAAACGACTTATTCGCCAAAGGATCCAGTCGACTCGAATGCGACTCAAATTGGAAGAGATCGAATTCCATTGGGAATGTTGAATGTTATACGAAAGTCCCAACCCGTAACTGATCGCCATCCCAATAGGGTGCGTCTCACGTTTCTTGCTCAGGCTGCTGGTGCGCTGCAATCCCTCCAATCGAGGAAGTCGGACCGGCGGTTGTTCCTGAAGCAGCATTTGATGGCGAGCACGGCGTTGGCTCCAATCTTCGACCAACGGCGCCCGGCACCCTTGAATCGGCTGCCGACGATCTGCTTGCAGGCGCTTTCCACGACGCCGGATCCGACCGGCAGTCCGCGCTTCCGGTAGAGGTCGTAGTGCATTCGGTCCCTGTTGGTCCCGTAGTAGCGGATGCAGTCCGCGACTGCTTCAAGCCGCCGGTGCGGCTCCAGATCGGCGATGACGTCATCAACCCGCCCTGCGTTCAACCGGTCCTTGATCGTCTTCATCCAATCCTTCCGTTCGTTCTCGTGCGGCGTCGCGGCTTTCACGGCCGCGTCCGCGCAATTGCGCCACCGTATCCGGATGGAGAAATTCCGGATCCCGTCTCTTGATCGTCATGCCGGCCTCTTCCGCTCGAGCCCGGATGCGCGGCGCCCGCCGTTCGCGGATCCGGGCACGAGCAGCAGAGGGCATCATGTCGGGCAAGGCACAGGACACGGAGTTCCGCCATCCGGAGGCGGTGGCGTTTTTGGAGAGTTTGACGGACGGGCAGGCGGCGAAGCAGCCTCCTTTGACTCTCGAGCAGGACGGCGTTGTCACGCGATATTGGCGCGAGGGCGGGCGTGTGCGCTGTCGCGAGTTCGAGACGGACGGCGGGTCCGGCGTTCGGTCCTTTGAGATGGAGGCGCTGCATGCGGCGGCCGAGGCGGAGTTCGGCCGTTCGCTTCCGGTGCTGGCGGCGGAGCTCGGGGTCGGCGGGGTTCCGGATTTGGACGCGATCGAGACGGCGATCCGCGAGCGGGCGCTCGGCCTCGGAGCGAAGCTCTACGCGGATCTGCTGGAGGCGTGCGACGCCGCGCTTCCGTCTCCGTCCTGCCCGCGTCGTTGCGGCCGGCGGATGGAGCGGCACAGCCGGGCCGGGAAGACGTTCCGGACGCGCCTTGGGCCGGTCCAAGTCGAGCGGACCTGCTTCCGTTGCCGCGACTGCGGCGTCGGCTTCCGCCAATTGGACCGCACGCCGGGTCCGGAGGGCAAGACGGCCGCGCCCGGCGCGGAGAGCCTCTACGCGGATGCCGCCAGTTCCGACAGCTATGAAGAGTCGGGCCGCAAGCTCAAGAATCTGGCCGGCGTGGAGGTTCCGGCGTCGACTCTGCAGCGCCATGTCGTGAGGATCGGCGAAGAGATGCAGGCGTTCGAGCGGGAGGATGCCGAGGCGGAGGCGCCCGCGTCGAAGCGGGTTCTGCCGGGGATCGACGGCACCGGAGTTCCGATGGCCGCCCGCGAGGTGGAGGGCGTGGCCGGCAAGCAGGCGGACGGCACGGCGAAGACCAGCGAGGCGAAGACCGTCATCTGCTCCGCGGCCGACGGCCGGGACCCGAAGACCGGGGAGCCTCGGAAAGACCGCAACAGCGGGGCGGCCGGCGTCCGCATCGACAGCGCGCAGGCGGCGGACGGCGTCAGCCGGACCTCGGACTTCGCGGCCCGCCTGGAGCAGTTCGGATATCGGAACGCCTTGTTCAAGGCCGAGGAGCTGGTGGTGCTGTCCGACGGGGCGCCTTGGATCCGAACCGTCTGCGAGGAGACCCTCGCCGGACCGGAAATGACCTTCATCCTCGACCTGTTCCACGCCCTCGATTGCGCCGCCGCCGCCGCCGTGCGGGACGCGGCGCCGGACGAGGGCGGGCGGGCGGCGTGCATGGACTGGATCAGAGAGCAGCCGGACGCCGGGCAGGTCGCTCAAGTGATCGCCATTCTGGAGCCGCACCGCCGCCGGTCCGAAGCCGTAGCGGCCTGCATCCGCTACTACGAAGCCAACGCCGACCGAATGCGTTGCGACCTCTATCGGATGCGCGGACTGCCGGTCGGATCCGGCGTCGTGGAAAGCGCCTGCAAGCAAATCGTCGGCAACCGATTCAAAAAGGCGGGATGCCACTGGTCGAAAGCCGGCGCCAATGCCCTGCTCGCCATAAGATGCTGCCTCGAAAACATGCGCTGGCCCGACTTCCTCGAGTGGAAAGCTTGTCGCGCCGCAGCCGCGTAACCAAAGAAAATGGGATGCACCCCCTCCAAACCTCCAAAACACGCAACTTGGACAACGCGGCTCGAGGGGTCTAACAGTGACTTACAAGCAACTGTGTCTCGCGGTTGTCAAAATCCGGGTGGAATCGCGCGGGAGCGGGTCGTTGAGGGTTCGTGCGGGTTTTGCATCTTCGGGGCTGCGCCGGGTCCGATTCGTCCGCTTCCGATGATGAACCCGGACGGCGTCCCGGATTTCGGTCTTTATCGGGTCGTTCGGCTGTTTTTCGTTCGCGGCGGCGCGGAGAGCATGGAAAGCCTGTGGACAATCCTTGTTCGCGCCGCGTTCGGGTTTCGGGTTCGGGGCCTGGATTGACCACGCTTCCCACACTCCCCGCTGTCGGCGGCCGGTCCCGGTTCGGCGCTTTCCATTCCGCAACAGCCCTGCGGGGCTTTTCAATAAATGATTTTTTTTGGGTTGGGCCGTGGAAATGTGGACAATCCAAGCCCGGACCGAGGCACGACCGAAAGCGCCGGAAAGGATTGTCCACATTTCCACGGCCCCATCCGGCCGCGGCGCTCGGGCCGCGATCCGTCATCCGGTTTGCGGCGACCACCTTGTGCGGCTTACCCTCCTTTCGCAGCCGATCGGCGAACAGCTTCAAGTCCGTGTTGCGGATCGAGGCGGCGAGCGCGGCTTGATGCAAAACCTGCCGGAGCGACCGGCGCCAGCCCCGCGAGGGCGGCGGCCTGCTCTCCGGAGATCCGGCCGAGTTCCGGCATCTCCGCGACCGGCATCGCGCAGGCCACCGGGCCGATCCCCGGAACCGACTGCAGGATGGCGGCGGTCTCGGCCAGGACGGCATCGTTCGCGAGAAGGCCCGCGATCCTCTCTTCGACCTCCGAGATCCGGCGCTCCAGCAGCTCGAGAAGCTCGCCGGTCAAATCCTCGACCGACTCGGCCGCGCCGTTCCTCAGATCCGCTTTGGCCTGCTGCCGCGCGCTTTTGCGCATCTCGACGAGCTGCCTGCGCTTGGTCGCCGGCGTCCTGAGGTCGCGCAGCCTTCCGCTCGGCAGCCGGCGTCCGGCCTCCGGACGGAACGCCATGAAGCGGGCGATCAGTTCGGCGTCGATCCGGTCCGTCTTGGCCAAAGTGCCCCGGCTTCTCCCGAACGCCTCGGCTTGCGCCGGAGCGAGCTGCCGCGCTTCGACCCCTGCCGGCGGCGATCTCCTCCAGTTTCGAATGGCCTTCGTCCGTGTTCGGCAGGCGAAGCCGGCGGTCGTCGCTCAAGCAATGCAGGTCAAGCCAATCGCGCGAGACGTCCAAGCCTATGATCTCCGGTTGTGCTACAGTGTTCATGCGGGGCTGTTGAAAAACCCCTCGTTTCGTGGTTCATGATACCTGATGTTGTTTCTGGAATTGGGAAGGCCACGAGATGCTGAAGCGAAAGCCGCCCGCCCAGCTTGAGCTGTTCGTCGCCGGGCCCCTGGAGCAGCTGGTTCCGGACGACCACGTCCTGGCGCGCGTCGACCGGGTTCTCGATCCGGGCTGGCTGCATGAGGAGGTCGCCGACTGCTGATGCGCGGACAACGGTCGTCCGGGGATCGATCCCGAGGTCGCGGTCCGCCTGATGCTGGCCGGGTTCCTGCTCGGGTTTGCGCATGACCGCCGTCCGATGCGCGAGGCGCAGGCGGACATCGCGATCCGCCGGTTCATCGGCTGCGGTCTTGACGAGCGGCTTCCGGATCATTCGAGCTTGACCCGGATCCGCCGGCGCCGGGGCGAGGCGCGGTTCCGGAAGATTTTCCGGCGCACGGCGTCGGCCTGCGTTGACGCGGGGATCGCGAAGGGCGAGGTCGTGCATGTGGACGCCACGCCGATCCGGGCCGACGCGGGCTGGAAGAGCATGGTTGACCGCCATGCGGAGGCGGCGGCTTCCGGGAACGGCGACGCGGCGGCCGAAGAGGGCGCGTCGGATGGCGAGCGCAAATCGGACGGCGTGAGCAAGACCGGGGTCGCGGCGGCCGGCGAGCGCGGGAAGGCGGGCAAGACGGCCGCCGACGCGGGCTGCGCCTTCGCCAAGGTCTGCGGCGGCCTGGAGCGGCGGGGGATCGATTCGCTGATCCCGGCGAAGCGGGAGCCGGCCAAGAGCCGCGTGCCGCTTCGCCGGTTCCGCTGCGACGCGAAGCACGACATCATGAAGTGCCCTCGGGGCAAGGTGCTGCGTCCGGGCAAGCCCCGGAAGCACGGGCGGTTCTTCCACGCCAAGGCGAAGGACTGCGCGCGCTGCCCGCTCAAGGGCGACTGCTTGTCCAAGCAGAGCCGGCGCAGGACGGCGGTCATCGGCGACGACTATCCGGCGCTGCTGCGCGGCCGTCGGCGGACTCTTCGAAGGAGCGAAGAGGACCGGCAGCTGTACCGGCGCCGTTTCCGGCGGTCGGAGGGCTTCCGCGGAGAAACGAAGACGCAGCACGGGCTGCGCCGCGCCGTTCGGCGCGGCCTCGGAAACATGAAGATCCAGTCCTGCCCGACGGCCGCCGCGATCAACCTGAAGCGGCTCGCGGCCGCTTTCGACGCGCGATTCCCCGCCTCCGGCTTGATTCGGATGCGCGAAATGCTCGTTTCCGCGGTTCCGGCGCGATGGACGGGCCGGATTCCCCAAATGCGCGCCGGATTCGCCTGACTCCGCCCGGCGGCGGACCTCCGACCGGACGCGCCGCGTCAGCCGGCCCGGAAATCGCCGAGGGCCGGGTTGTTCAACGGCCTCATGCTCTCTTCCTTCTGGTGCGCGGCCCTTGGCGGCCGCAACCGACTGTTCAAGACGATGAAGAGAGGCGGCGCTGGCCGTCTTGGCAGCGTGGTCATGTCACAAGAATCATGCGCCATGCGCCGCCCCGTCGCCGACCTTCGCCAAGGTCGGCGACGGGAACGCAATATCACAGTCGAGACACAGAAGAATCATGGGACACACCCATCCCAATAATCTTGACGTTGACGGGCCGCGGGACCGCACCAACGATCTCTTCCAGTGTCGCTTCAATCGACACGTCCGCTTCATTCTTGGCCTAGTTGGTCGTCGGGTGAACAACAAAGGTCGGCTTCGATTTCTCGGGCACAGTTGCGCCTGTCACGGTGTCACAGGAAATTTTTGCCGCATGAAACGGAAGATTCGTTCGGCGTCTTGGATGTTGCCAAGTACGAAACCACACTCGAAAAGTTGCATGACGAGGTTTGTGTGATTGATACGGTAGAGCCCTTACCGTCCAATCCACTGCCCTCGGACAAGGTTGAGATCTTGAATGAGCGGTGGTTGCGGCGAATACAGCGCGAAACATATACGCAGTTTCCTTTCCTGCTTGTTCGTTACTTTCGGCCAGACGTAGCATGGATGCTGACTGTTATCGTGAGGCAGGGGAAGCTATTTAGTGTCCGCAAGAAAACCCCTCAATTCTTTGAATCAATTGACTGAATCTCCGGATTTCGCTTGCAAGGAGTCTCCGGATTTTGTATGATTCCCGATGATTTCCGCCCCGCGGGCGGGTTTCGGGCGAATCTTCGGAGGATTTTGCATGCGGACGGTCATCGAATTGCGTCGCCCGCCGGGGTCGATCCCCATCGAGGACATCAAGCCGGACGCGAAGTCGCGGGACGACACCCCGGCGCTTCCGGTCGGCGTTCAGGCGGTCTACAGGGACGAGGCGCTGCGGAACGAGCTGTTCGCGCTTCTGGAAAAGCACATTCTTCCGGACCGCCGCCGCGACACCGGCCGGCCGGGGATGGATCTCCGGGCGGTCCTGGCGGTGGGCGTCCTGAAGCAGGGCCTTCGCTGCGACTGCGACCGGCTCCAGGATCAGGCGGACGGGCACATCAAGATCCGGCAGATGCTCGGCCACGGGCCCGCTGGACGAGAGCGAATGCGAGATTCAGAACATCCGCGACGACGTGGAGCTGATGACGCCGGAGCTTCTGCGGGAGGCGGGCCGATTGATCGCCCGGGCGGACGCGAAGCTTTCAAAAAAAGCCTGGCGCGGCGTTGGTCGGGCGCTGCGGCTCGTTCGTGGCGGAGACGGACGTCCGCCATCCGACCGACTTCAACCTGCTGCGGGACTCGGTCCGCTGCCTGCTTCGGGAGACGGCGCGGGCCTGCGGCGGCGCCGGCGTGCCCGGATGGCGGCAGTGGAAGCACTGCCGGCGCACTGTCGAAGCGCTGCAACGCCGGGCGGACAAATCGCAGAAGTGGCGGGCCCGGCCGGACGACGTCCGGGCCTATCTGTCCGCCTCGCGCAGGATCGCGGACAGGGCGCAGGCTTCGCTTGCGACGCTGCGGGCCGGCGGGATCTGCCCCGGCTCGGCTCTGGACGAGATCGACCGCCTTCCTGGCCACGCAAGGCGGTTCGCCGACCGGACCGACCGCCGCGTGCTGCAAGGGGAGAAGATTCCGCACGGCGAGAAGGTGTTCTCGATCTTCGAGGAGCACACCCGGTGGATCTCCAAGGGCAAGGCCGGCAGGAAGGCCGAGCTCGGCGTTCCGGGCTGCGTCGTCGCGGACGGGAACGGGTTCGTGCTCGACCACGAGATCATGTGGAAAGGCGGCGACACCGACGTGGCGGTGCCGCTGATCCGGCGCTGCCTGAAGGCGGTCCCCGAGCTGCGGGGATGCAGCTTCGACCGGGGCTTCCACTGCCCGTCGAACCGGAAGACGCTGGACGGTCTCTTGGAATTGAATGCTTTGCCGAAGAAAGGCGGGAAATCGGCCGCCGAGCGGGAGCGCGAGGCGAGTCCGGCCTTCGCGGCGGCGCGCAGGAAGCATTCCGGAGTGGAGTCGACGATCAACAATCTTCTGTATCTCAACCATGATATTGCGTTCCCGTCGCCGGCCTTGACGAAGGCCGGCGACGGGGCGGTGCATGGCGACACAATCATGTGGCATGACCACGCTTTCCAGCAAGCCGGCACCGCCTCTCTTCATCGTCTCGAACAGTTGATTGCGGCCGCCGAGGACCGCGCACCAGAAGGAAGAGAGCATGAATACTGTAGCACACCTGGAGATCATTGGGATAGACGTCTCGCGCGATTGGCTCGACCTGCATTGCGTGAGCGACGGCCATCAGCTTCGCCTGCGGAACACGGACGACGGCCATTCGGAACTGGCGAAGATCGCCGGCGACAGGGAGGTCCTGGTCTGCTTCGAGGCCACGGGCGGCCACGAATGGCGCCTTTGGGCGAGCCTGGAGGCGGCGGGGATCGAAGCGCGGCAGCTCGTCGAGATTCGCAAAAGCTCGCGACAGCAGGCCAAAGCGAACCTGAAGAACGGCACGGCCGACCAGGTCGAGGACTTGTCCAACGAGCTTCTTGATCTGCTGGAGCGCCAGATCGCGGAGGTGGAAGAGAGGATCGGGAGCCTTCTTGCGAACGAGGCCGTCCTGGCCGAGACCGCCGCCATCCTGCGGTCGGTTCCGGGGATCGGCCCGGTGGCCTGCGCGATGCCGGTCGCGGAGATGCCGGAGCTCGGCCGGATCTCCGGAGAGCAAGCCGCCGCCCTTGCGGGGCTGGCGCCGATCGCGAGGAACAGCGGACAGATGCGCGGGAAGCGGATGATCGGCGGGGGCCGCCGGGCGCTCCGGCAGGTTTTGTACCAAGCCGCGCTTGTCGCCTCGATTCACAACACGGACTTGAAGCTGTTCGCCGACCGGCTTCGGAAGGAGGGGAAGCCGCACAAGGTGGTCGTCACCGCCGTCTCCCGCAAGCTCGTGGTGATCGCCAACGCCTTGTGCAAATCCCGCCAGCCCTGGACGCCGCAAACCGGATGACGGATCGCGGCCCGAGCGCCGCGGCCGGATGGGGCTGTGGGAATGTGGGCAATCCAAGCCCGGACCGAGGCACGGCCGAAAGCGCCGGAAAGGATTGTCCACATTTCCACGGCCCGAACCAAAAAGAATCCTATATGAAAAAGCCCCGCAGGGCTGTTGCGGAATGGAAAGCGCCGAACCGGGACCGGCCGCCGACAGCGGAGAGTGTGGGAAGCGTGGTCAATCCAGGCCCCGAACGCGGCGCGAACAAGGATTGTCCACCGCTTTCCATGCTCTTCGCGCCGCCGCGAACCAAGGACGCCCGTTCACGAATAAACCGCCGACAAGCGGAAGTGTGGGAAGAATGTGGTCAATCCGGCCCCCGAACGCGAAACCCGAATGCAGCGCGAACAAGGATTGTCCACAGGCTTTCCACGCTCTCCGCGCCGCCGCGAACGAAAAACGGGCGAACGACCCGAAAAGACAAAAATCCGGAACGCCGTCCGGGTTCATCATCGGAAGCGGACGAATCGGACGCGGCGCAGCCCCGAAGAGGCAAAACCCGAACGAACCCCCAACGACCCGATCCCGCCGCGATTCCGCCCGAATTTTGATGACCTCGAGATACAGTTGCTGGAGCATCGCGGGCTGGACAAGGTCCGGCTGCGCGGCGCGGACGGGTTCGAATTGGCGGTCGGCCTCTCGGTCGTCGCCCCCGACATCCATCGGCTCGGGCTGAACCTGCGCGAAGCGGCGCGCAAGCGGATGCGGCGGCGAAAAAGCGCCGCCTGAGCGGCGCTTCCCCCGAAAACCGGACGGCCGCAGGGCGGCAATCGGCGGAGCCTGCGCCAATGCTGCGGAAAACCAATACGAACGCGGAACCGGCGGCCTCCGGAGCCGAAATCAGTAGTGTACCGATAGTTCTGCAATTTCGATCAGGAATGTCAAGACTTGGTTTCGGGTTCAATGCCCCTCGGGCGAAGCCGGAGGCATGAATTCGTATTTCCGCATTTCGGATCCGGCCGCGGAGGGCGGACGCGGCCCCGCGCCGAGGCCACGCCGGCCCGCCGCCGCGGAGACCCCATTTATCGGAGCGGCGGCGGGCCGGCATATTGGCCGATCGGCGCGGCGCGGAAAGTGTGGAAAGGATGTGGTCAATCCCGGCCCGGAGCAGGACGCGCGCCGACAGCGCCCAAAGGGATTGTCCACAGGCTTTCCATGCTGGCCGCGCCCCGGGCGAATTGACTCGGGCGAAAACCCCGAATGCGATCGTCATGCCGCCAGCTTCCGCAGATCGGCCCGACGCTGCTCCTGAAGAAGATCCATGTCCAGATAGCGGACGCCGTCCTCCATCCAGCTCTCGTGCGTCTCCGCGCACAAGGCCCGGACAAGCCGCAGACAGCTGCGGGCGTCCGGGAAAATCCGGACGACCTTCGTCCGCCGCTTGATCTCCTCGTTCAAGCGCTCGAGCATGTTCGTCGAACGCATCCGAATATGATGCTGCCGGGGAAGCCGCAGGAACGCGAACGTCTCCTCGATCGTCGCCTCGACCCAATCGCAAAGCTTCGGCTGCGACGCCTGCCACTTCTCCAGCCACGCGGCCAGATCCCGCCGAGCCTCCTCGACGCTCGGACGATCATAGATCCAGCGAAGCTCCTTGAGGCAGCCGTCGCCCGAACGCGAGTTCAAATGGGCCCGGGCGTTCCGCAGGAAATGGACGTAGCACCGCTGGCGGACCGCTTCCGGAACAACCTCCCGGATCGCCTTCGTCAAGCCGGAATGGTCGTCCGAAACAATCTGGACGACGCCGCACAGGCCGCGATCCCTCAAAGACTCCAGGAACCGACGCCAGCTCGCATGGCTCTCGCCCTCCGCCAGCTCGACGCCGAGAACCTGTCGGCGGCCCGACGCGTCGACCCCGACCGCGATCAGAACCGCGCGGTCGCGGACAACGCCGTCCTCGCGAACCTTCTCGTAGCGGGCGTCCAGAATCAAATAGGGAAACGAACCCTCCAGACGCCGCTCCGCGAACTTCCCGAGCTCCGCATCCAGCTTCGCATTGAGCCGGCTGATCGTCGACGCCGAAAAACCGTGGCCGCAAAGCGCCTCCGTCACCTTCGCGACCTTCCGGGTCGAAACCCCGTGAACATACATCTGCATCAATGCGGAAACGAACGCCTTCTCCGAACGCTCGTAGCGCTCGAACAGCTCGGTGCTGAACGCGCCGTTCCGATCCTGCGGAACGCGAAGCTCAACCTGGCCGACACGCGTCGTCAAATGACGCTTGTAATAACCGGAACGATAACCCAGACGGTCGGACGTCCGCTCGCCCTTCGCGGCGCCCAAGGCCTCGGTCATCTCTTCCTCAAGAATCTCCTGAAGCATGCCACGCAAAAGCTCGCGAACCGCGTCGCCCCCACACTCAAGCTCCGACTTGAACTCGGCCAACTTCGATCCACTATGCATCCCGGTCATGGTGTCGTCCTTTCCTGCAAGGGATGGTTGATAGCGAAACCAAGGACTTGCCATGACCGAACTTCTTTGAAAGCATTTTGCAGAACTTTTGAAACATGATCCCGAAATCGGCCTCCTGCCCGCCATCATTGCCCGCGACCGGACCCCTGAACCACGACCGGCCCTTGATGGAACGCCCTGAATCGGTAGGTTCTCTGCCAGACACTATTTATCGCTAGACGGAAGTTCCGTGCGACTTTGAAGCTTTTCTGCACGCTTTGTCCTTGCAAAACAATGGGCTGATACGGACTCAGGCCGCATTTTCGCCTGCAGGATGTGACCATGTTTTTTCTCGATTTATCACTATTTTTTGTATTTTATATAATGATTTATAACGATAAAAGAGTAGACATGTTCGTTGATATCGCCCCGAATCGCAAATCGCCGCCCACGATCCTGATCCGCCATTCCTGCCGCGAGGGCGGAAAGGCCAAGAAGCGCACCCTCGCCAACATCTCCAAGTTTCCCCCGGAGACGTTCGAGAAGATCCGTGAGATCCTGCGCGGGACCGTCTGTGAATTCGGCATGCAAACATGTCCCTTTCGGGGGCATGACCGGCATTGGGTCCATCACAACAAAGGTACATGGCGCGACATGAGGTCGGCTTCGATCGTTTTCGCGCGCAGTCTGTTGCTGACGGATGACAGCGCAGGCGGTTTTCCGTCGACCTTTGCACTCAATGGCCCGGCCTGCGCGCGCTCAATGAAGCCAACAAAGGGATGCGCAGCCGCAGCCCGGCTGGGGGTACGTCCCATTTTTCGGGGATAAGGAGGGAGAGGCGCCGCTGGTCGAAAGCGGGGCCAACGCTCTGATCGCCTTCGAATGCTGCATTGAAAACAACCGTCGGGCCGACTTCCCCGATTGGAGGCCGCATCGCACCGCCGTTTGACCAACAAGATTGGGATGCACCCCCTGACCGGCATTGACTTGATGTGTCCAGCTTTTTCGCGCTCGGCAGCCCTTGGGATCGGCGCTGCTTCACGAAGCGACTTCAGTGGGGAGTCGAGGGCATCGCGGAGTTTTTCGTCTGACAAGTCAAACCTGTCGAGCATGTTGATTCGCGCGCAGGCCGGGCCGTTGAGTGCAAAGGTCGATGGACAACCGCCTGCGCTGTCACCAATCAGCAACAGACTGCGCGCGAAAACGATCGAAGCCGACCTCATGTCGCGCCATGTGCCTTTGTTGCGATGGACCCAATGAGCGACGAATATCTGCTTCGCCTCCTGGCCAGCGCGGTCGGCGAGTTTCAAGAGCGATGGAGTGGACGCCCCTTCCGGCGGCATTCGGAATTGCCTTGATGGCGAACGATTGGAGCCATCAAGGAAAAGGAGCATCCACCATGGAGAAGACTGGCATGATCGGGGTCGATCCTGGCAAGAGGAGTTTCCAGCTCCGCGGCGTGCGCGAGGACGGAACCGCTGCATTCAGGAAGAAAGTGTCGCGGGAGCGGTTCCTCGCGGAGGTGTCCGGGCGCGGGCCGCGCATCGTGGCCATGGAGGCCTGCGGGAGCGCCCGCCACCGGGGCCGGGAGCTCCGATCGCCGGGGTTCGAGGTTCGCCCGGTTCCGCCGGTCCATGTGAAGCCGTTCGTGAAGAGGCACAAGAACGACGCGGCGCGCGCCGAGGCGGTGTGCGAGGCGGCGTCGCGTCCGAGAATGCGGTTCGTCGCGGCGGAGAGCGCGGAGCGGCAGGGGGAGGCGATGCTGTTCCGGACCCGGGATCTTCCGGTCAGGCAGCGCACCCGGACGGCGGATGCGCTCCGCGGGCATCCGGCGGAGCACGGCGTCGTGGCGCCGCAGGGGATCGCGAACGTCGCCCGGCTGGCGGCGGCGGTCGACGATCCGGAGTCGCGGCTTCCGGAGACGGTTCGCGCTCCGGGCCGCGAATTGCTCGAACAGATCGGCATCCTCGACGCGAAGATCGGGAAGCTGGACGCGGAGGCGCGCAAGCGGGCGAAGGAGAGCGGCGAAGCGAAGCGCCTGACGGGCATTCCGGGAATCGGCCCCGTTTGCGCCATGGCGACCCAGGCCTTCGCGCCGCCGATGGAGGGCTTCCGGCGCGGGCGCGACTTCCCCGCCAGCGCTCGACCGGGGGAAGCCGAAGCTCGGCCGGATCTCGAAGACGGGGCGGCGCGACCTCCGGCGGCCGCCCGTTGCCGGGGCGACCGCGGTCATCCGATGGGCGTTCCGGCGCGGAACCGACGATCCTTGGCTGGCCGCGCTGCTGAACAGGATGGCGCGGATGGTCCGGGCCGTCGCGACGACGAAGGAACGCTGCAGAGCTCCCGCGTCCGCCCGGGAGACGGGCGGCGGACCGAGGCCGCGGGAACGAATGTGGAAATGAATGAGGAGTTCTTCCGGGGTTCGGCTTTCGCTTGACTCAAGGCGGAGGTCGGCGCCGCCGGAGACGCGGGAAAGACCGAGGACAGCGCAAGGGCGAACAGCCGTCGAGACGGGACCGGGAAAACCGGCGGGCCTTCGAGGCGCCTCCGAGCGCGCAAGAGCGATAAGGACCCGGTCCGCGCATCTCCATGCAGGCCGGCGGCAACCATCAATGCGCCGCGCCGACAGGCCGGACACGCGAAAGCGCTTGACCCGACGCCCGGTATTGGACAAGGAAAACTCCCGTGTCGCAGGGGACACGCAGCCTGACGTCAAGCGTTTTTTCTGGGTTCCAGGGTGCGCCTTTCGATTGCCGTTCCGGGTCGAAGGTTTGTCCGGTTTCGATCATTCTGCAGACGACGGCGGGGAGTCCGTCGGCGACGCTTCCGGGGGCGCGGGCGTGCTTGTGTCCGCGGCTCCGCAGCGCGTGGCAATTCGCCCGGCCGGCTTTGTCGCGCCGGATGGCGGCCATGGCCCGGCGGCAGGCGGCGTTCCCGGGCCGCGCGTTCGCGGCGAGTCGTCTCCGGACCACGATGGCTTGTCCGGATCTCTTCGTGACGGGCGCGACGCCGAAGTCGCATCCCGGGGCGTGCAGGTCGGCCCGCCGGACGCTGTCGAAGGCTTCGGAAAGGATGACGGCCGGGACGGCGGCGCCGATGCCGGGGACGGACCGCAGGATGTCGACGGCTTGCCCGCCTTCCCTCTCCTTGATTCGATTGCGGACCTTCTCGATCTTGTTCCGGACGTCCTTGATTTCGGCGTTGAGAGCTTTGAGCTTTCGGACAATCCGTCCGGCGGAGTCGGCGACGGCCTCGACGGTTCCCGGCGCGGTCGGGACGGGTTTGCCGCGAAGGGCGGCCGGGACGCTTTCGGCGGAGGCTCGGGCGCGGCGTCTCCCGAGCACGGCTTGGACGGAGGCCGGTCGCACGCGGCGGGCCTTCTGCGGCGTCGGGGCGAGGATCCGGAGGTCGAGGGCCCAGGCCCTGTCGAAGTCCGGAGCGGCCTCCAGGAAGGCCGGGGCAGCAGCGCCTGAGCTGCGCTTTCAGCTTGTCGGTCAGGCGGGTTCCGTCTTCGACCGGACCGCCTTCGGTGCGCGACAGCTCGCGCAGCTCGATGATGTCCGGCGGCGGCGCGTCCGCCTCCCGGAATGCTTTCAGATCAGTGGCGAGCGCGCCGGCCGGGACGCGGGCGTCCCTCCGGTCGTCCTTGGCTCCGGCGGGGGAGAGCCGGTCGCGGAAGCGGTCGAGCTGCTTGGGGTTGAGCGCGAACGCCGCGACGCCGCGCTCGAGAAGGGCGTCCGCCTCCGGGCCGTGCGGCTTCTCGATGGCGGCGGCGGCCCTGCCGCCGGGGCTGCGCCCGAGAATCCAGTCGGCCATCGCGGCCAGGCCTTCGCCGTTGCGGGCGAACGCCCGTTCGCCGAGAATCTCGCCGTCCGCATCGACGACGGCGACCTGGCGGGTTTGGGTCGGCCAGTCGATGCCGGCGAAGATTTCGAATTGCGCCGTTGCTTTCCTCCGTTGCAGAAAGGGGCCGGCCGCGGCGTTCGCCAATCCCAGTACTGGCGCTCAAGGGCGCGAACACGCAGCTGGGCGCAGCCGCGGCCGCCGACCGGGGCGCGGGTCCCCTGCAGGCATTCGAAGGTGCTGCGTCCGCAGGGCTGCTCCCGATCGGCCGCCCCTCCGCCCGAAGCGGGCGGAGCTCGCCGATCATCGTCGAATTCGAAGGGGGTCCAACCCTCGCCTCGGCCTGTCGCGCGCCGCGCTCCAGCCCTCCGCGAGAGTTGGCGGCTGCCTCGAAACCCCGGTTCGACCGGCAACCGACGCCGGCGGTCCATCAAGTGCTCTGCGAGGTACTGGGCGTCCGCACACGAAGGCCCTGTCCGTTGGCCATTTTTCCCGAATCACCTGCGTTTTCAGCATCAGTTTCAGACTGCGCCATCGACCGTTCCGCTGGTTCGTCCGAGTAGTTTGAATTCCCGGTTTCGCACGACGGGCATTCTGCGCACTTGGACCTGCTTCGCGCGGCTTTTGTTGCCTTCAGTCCCGACCTCGCCTGCGAAAGTTCGTTCCGAACAATTTCTCGCGACAATCCAGCCGCTGGCGACGCGACCACCTTTTTGGGCGTCTTGATGGCCAAGCAAACCGGATTTGCCGAAGCGTCCTCGGCACGGCAATCGGCATTGCATTTGCCTTTTTCGCTTGGATCGCGCTTTCGGGCTGAAAGGCATCGGCAAACTCCAATGCTTGGCAAACCCATTTTCACGAGCAGCCGCGGCGATTTTCGCGTTCTCGGTCCCGACACTCGAACTGAGGCGCAGACATTGCAGTCGAATGTCAGGCAATAGGACTCGCAGCTCAAACCATTTTTCCAAAAAACCCACATGATCGGCCTTTGGCCGCCCGCCCCGACCATGAAACGGGTTCCGGGGCGTTGTCGCGCTCCGGGCGGCGATTTCCTTCCGGATCATGGATGATGCGCGGCGGAAGCCGGCAAAGCGGACGTCCAGTTTTCGGCGACCCGGTCCCGCTCAAAAAACTGTCCCGGACGCGGCGGCATCGAGCCCCCGTTCGCATCCGGCCGCCAGGCCGCGGACGCACGCCAAATCGACCCGCGCCCGCTCGCCGGCCGCGTGGCGGCATTCGGCATGCCCGACCGAACCTGCGGACTTGTCGGCACACGACAGATGAAGGACCGCGGCAACGAGCATCCGGCCGCCGGACAGGCGGCGACGCGACCGGCCTGACGCAAGCCGCGCCCTCCGCCGCGGGATCGCCGGCGGGCCACAACGGGGGCCGCCCGCAAACGCCATTCTCGTCGGTGGAGGGGTGGCGACGCTCGGCGTTCAGCCCCGGCACAGCTGGGGAGCGGGCGAGGTGTGCCCGAGCGTCGAGATGTTTCACGCCAAAGCATGCGTGCGATGAACAAAACACTGGATGCATCCAAGGCTGGCCGCATCACATATTCGTGTTGGCGATATGCTTCTCTTGCGGGTAATTGCTCGAGTTGTCGACGATTTCAAACGGCAGCCTTACGGCGGATTCATTGGCTCGCTCGCGCCTCTCGAATCAAGTCGACAACAAACGGACCGACCGACGCAACGATCAGTGCAACGCCTTCGGAGTTCGGGTGGATGCCATCGTCCTGCATGTATCTTCGCCTTATCTCTTGCCTGTCGCCTTCAGCGTCGAGCGCAGCGAAGAACTTGGGATAAAGAATCGCGCCGTACATTTCCGCGAGTTCAGGGTAAATCGCTTCGAATTCATCCTTGTATTCCGGGCCGTAATTTGACGGCGCCTCGTGCCCGGCAAGCAATACAGGCAAGCCTCGATTTGACGCGGCAGCCAGAATGCCGTTCAGACTTTCTCTGCTGTGTTCGGGGAGAATGCCCCTGAGCAAATCGTTGCCTCCCAAAACGACGATGAGCGCGTCCGGCTCGGAAGCCAGCGTCCACTCAATCCTCGCAAGACCGCCCGCCGTCGTATCGCCGGAAACGCCCGCATTCTCGACCGTTACGTCCTCGCCATTCGCCTGCAGCCAATTTTCGAGTTGCGGCACAAAGCCCTGTTCGGGCTGCAGCCCGTACCCTTGCACGAGGCTGTCGCCCAGCGCGACCACGGTGATTGCCTGGGCAGCGCCCGAAGTCGTGAACGCCAGAAAAAAACAAATCGCAGGCGCGACCTTGCGAAGCGCACAGCCGAGTCCATATTTTGCAGAAGCCGCAATGTGCAAGAGAGCCATCATGTCGGAAACCGCCCTTTCATTCGACAACGTGTTTCTGACTCTAGCGGGAAACGCGGGCCCTGTCGAAATACTGAGGGGAATTTCCTTTGAGGTCGCAAAAGGAAAAACGCTCGGTCTCACCGGGCCATCCGGCTCGGGCAAATCGTCGTTGCTAATGCTTGCCGGGGGCCTTGAAAGGGTCTCAGGCGGTGTTGTCACCGCGTTCGGAAACGATCTTTCCAATATGAACGAAGACGGGCTCGCGCGTTTTCGCAGAGACCATATCGGGATCGTCTTCCAGTCGTTCCATCTGATTCCCACGATGACGGCGCTTGAGAACGTCGCGACGCCCTTGGAACTGTCCGGACATCGCGAAGCATTCAAGCGCGCAGAGGCCGAACTCGGTGCCGTTGGGCTCGGCGACCGCATGGAGCACTATCCGTCGCAGATGTCTGGCGGCGAACAGCAGCGCGTCGCCCTTGCCCGCGCTTCGGCGACGCGGCCGGGAATACTTCTGGCGGACGAGCCGACCGGCAATCTCGACGCGGCGAACGGCTCAGCGATTATCGAACTGCTGTTCGGATTGCGCGACAGGCATGGAAGCACTCTCATACTCGTCACCCACGCAGCCGAACTCGCCGAAAAGTGTGATCGGGTCATCGGACTGCGCGACGGAGCGATCGGATTCGACATCACGAGGAATGCCTAACCATGGAGTTTGCGGCGGCTGCGAACATCGCGGGACGAGAACTCAGGGGCGGAGTCAGAAGGTTCAGAATCCTGCTCGCCTGCCTTGCGATCGGCGTCGCATCGGTGGCTGCAGTCGGATCGGTCAGAACCAGCATCGAACAAGGAATGACGCAGGAGGGCGCTGCCTTGCTAGGCGGCGATGCGGAAATCGAGTTCACCTATCGCTTCGCCGACGAAGCTGAAATGTCATGGATGCAAGAAAACTCACAATCGATCTCCGAGGTTGTCGAGTTTCGTTCCATGGCCGTTGTGGACGGGACGCAGAGCACCGATCGCGCGCTTACGCAAGTTAAGGGCGTCGATTCGCTCTATCCTTTGTTCGGCAGCGTTCGGTTGGAGCCGGATATCGAACTTGAGGAAGCCTTTTCGGCTGGCGGCGGAGCTCCGGGGGCCGTCATGCATCCGACCCTCGCGGATAGATTGGGGATTTCGGTCGGCGACGCCTTCAAGCTGGGCACCAAAGACTTCAGACTGGCGGCGACCTTGGTCAGCGAGCCCGACAGCGCGATCGGGGGCATAGGCATCGGACCGCGAACCATCGTGCTTCTCGCCGACCTGGATGGAACTGGTCTGATCACTCCCGGTTCGCTTTTTTCTTCGAAATACAGATTGCTGTTCCCGACGGGGGCCGACTTGGACAGCCTGCAGGCCGAAACTGAACGGCTCTTCGCGGACAGCGGCCTAAGATGGCTGGACAGCAGGAATGCGGCTCCCGGCGTCAGGGAATTTGTCGAGCGAGTCGGGGCATTTCTTGTTTTGGTCGGATTGGCGGGCCTCGCGGTGGGCGGAGTCGGCGTGTCCGCCGCCGTGAAAACCTATATCGAATCAAAAACCGAAGTGATTGCGACGCTCAAGTCGCTCGGTGCAGACCGCGGCACTATTCTTGTAGCGTATCTGATGCAGGTCGGCGTCATGGTCGCCACCGGAATCGGAATAGGCTTGCTCATTGGCGGAATCCTGCCGGTTGCAGTCGCGCCCCTCTTCGAAGACTTGCTGCCGGTTCCGGCGACGCTCGGCATCCATCCCGCGCCGCTTGCGGAAGCTGCACTTTATGGAGCTTTGAACGGCTCCATTTTTGCCCTCTGGTCGATTTCGCGCACGGACAACATAAAGGCGGCAACGCTATTCAGGGACGCAGCCGAAAGCAGGCGCGGGATCCCGTCCCTGCCGATTCTGATTGTCGTCGCCGCTCTGACCGCCGCGCTTGTAGGCGCCGCCGCTATGCTGTCCGGCATACCGCGTCTGGCGCTTTGGACTGCGGGAGGCATCATTGGGACTCTTGCGTTGCTTGCCATTTCGTCGATCGCAATGCGCTGGATGTCAAAAAGACTCGCCCGCGCTCCCGTAATGCGCGGGAAGACCATTGCAAGACTTGCCTTCGGCTCGATCGGAGGGCCTTCTTCCGAGACGACATCAGTCGTGCTTTCCTTGGGGCTGGGACTGACCGTGCTTGCCGCTGTGGGTCAAATTGCTGCGAATTTGAACAATGCCATAGCAGAAGATCTGCCGGAAAGGGCGCCGTCATATTTCTTCATCGACATTCAGAACGAACAGCTTTCCCAGTTCAAGGATCTTACGGTCGGAAACTCATTCGTTTCCGAAGTCGACACGGCGCCGATGCTGCGCGGAATCATCACGCGGATCAACGGGCTGCCTGCCAAGGACGTCGCCGGGGAGCATTGGGTTCTCCAAGGAGACCGAGGCGTCACCTATTCCGTTCTTCCGCCGGAAGGGACGATATTGACTGAAGGCGAATGGTGGCCCGAAGATTACGCCGGGCCGCCATTGGTAAGCTTTTCGGATGAAGAAGCGCGCGAACTCGGCCTGAAGATCGGCGACAAGATTACGATCAACATTCTGGGCCGCGAGATTGAAGCGGAAGTGGCAAGCTTCCGGATCGTCGACTTTTCTACGGCAGGAATCGGATTCATCCTGTCCTTGAGCCCGAATGCGCTGGCGGGCGCGCCTCATACCCACATCGCCACTGTCTATGCGGAAGACGAAGGCGAACAGGACGTCTTCAAGGCGGTCACGTCGGCATTTCCGAACGTGACAGCGATCAGCGTGAAAGAGGGAATTGAAAGGGTGGCGGGCGTTTTGTCCAGCTTGGCCGCGGCAATCACCTACAGTTCGTCGACCACGCTCCTCACTGGATTCATCGTCCTTATCGGCGCAGCCGCGGCTGGAGAGCGCGCGCGCGTATTCGAGTCTTCCGTGTTGAAGGTCCTCGGTGCGACCCGGTTCAGGATTCTTGCTGGCCTCGCCGTGCGGTCGGCACTTCTTGGGGTTGCTGCGGGCTTGGTCGCAATCGGCGCAGGAGCGGTGGCAGGCTGGGCGGTCATGGTGTTCGTCATGGAATCCAACTTCAGTTTCGAGCCGGTTTCGGCGATTTCAATCGTCTTCGGCGGCGCCGTGGCATCGCTTGTCGCCGGATTGCTCTTCGCTCTCGGACCGCTCAACGCGAGCCCGTCAAGAGTTCTGCGCTCCAAGGAATAAGCGGCAGCGCCATTTCGACCGCTTCATCCGGGTCGCGAATCACCCTTTTGCCCTTAACGGAATATTGCAGGCCTCACTGCGTTTCCGGCCTCTCGCAATCGACGTAGAACGTGATCGAATCAGGCAAGATAAGTGCTGAACCCGTACAATCTTTTGACTATGGACGCTGAGTCGGTTAAGTTCTGCGCGGGGCAACCAAGGACAAGACCGATGGGCGCAGCCGAGGTCCAAGCCGCATTCGGGTCAACCTCGGCTCTCGGCCAGGACCGATCGGTTGCGGATTCCTCCAGCGGGCGATTTCGAGCGCGTCGGGCTGTCGAAGCAACTGCGATGGCCCCCGCTCCCGAACCGGCGTGCAGGGCGGTCGCGGATCTTTGCAATGATGCGCTGATCAGGTGGCCGAACGCAAAGGCGGCGATCCTATTCGGTTCGCGGGCGCGCGGCGACTATCGCGACAACAGCGACTGGGACATAGCATTCATTACCGACTCTGAAGAATCTTTGCCGACCGCAGTCCATCGAGATCTGAGGAGACTCAAGACGCGCGAGAACATAGCCGTTCAGGGGATCGCATTGTCGCAGGAACGGTTCTGCGAGGGCGCCGATTCCCTCGGCAATATCGCCGCGCCGATTGCGCGGGAAGGCCGATTGATTGCCGGACGCTGCAGATGGCCGGAACCGGAAAGCGAGCCGATTTTGAAACCTGACGAATACTTGGACTGGCGAAGCGGCGCAATGATACGCATCGCTTTCGCGTCTGACAACCTTACGAAAGCCATTGATATTGCTCGAACACGCAGCGCTCGGACTGAATTGGGAGAATTCGTGGCGGCCTCTTCAGATGCTGCGGAGCGTTTTGCGAAGATCGCGTTCGGAAAGCTTGCCTCCGGCACCGGCGTCGACATTCCAAGAGGGCACCAAGTCAATGAGATCGTGAAGGCGCTCGACCGCGTTTTGGAGCGGAGCGTCGGACCGCATGCCGCGTGGTGGCGGTCGGACCGCAGCATGAAAGTCCGAGATTTGCTCCGCATGATGAACGGGCATGGGCATGAGGACCACCAATCCGGCTACACGGGGTCGACAATCAACGCCGAGGTGATTGCCCGCGCGGCAAATCGTCTTGCCGCCACAGTGTCATTTGCTATCTTGGAAGTTGAAGAGCTTCCCGATTCTGAAGACCTGCGACAAGCTGCGAAGGAAGTGTCCGGCAGTTACTGGACCTCCATGCAGGAGTCGGCGAGTCGTCTGCGCCGAGTGCTGCAGGATATTGATCCGAGCAACTTGACATACGCTTCGGCGAGTTCGACCTTCGCTGAATCCGTTTCGACCGCCGTGAGTTTCGGTGAAGAAATTGCGCAAGCGCTCGAAACGCTTGCCGAGAGTCTTTGCAGAGAAACGCGGGGCTGAGAGCCGCACCGAAGCCATGCCGTCTCCTTCATTCGCGAATGTCGGCCGGACGGGAGGCGCCGCCTTGAGCTTGCCCGATTCAAGATGACGCATATCCGGCGTTTATCGGGCAGTCTGCGCATCCGCCAAGTTTGAATCCGTCGGGGATTTCGCCGAAGGGCTTGCAGGGTCGCGGGCGGGTTTTCTCGGCAGGCGCCTGAACTTGGCGACAGCCTGTTCGAGCGGGCTGAGGTCGAGACGCGGCGGACGGACGGCGCACGGCAGGGATTTTGCGGCGAGCGCGATTGTCCATAACGCCGAAATCGCGGCGTGCGAGCGTCGAGGCAAGAACCTTGTCGACATGGACTCGGAAGGCGCCGCGGCCGAACCGGATCCCCGAACAACCGCAAAAATGATGAGCCCAAACACCTGCTTGCAAATCCCATCGCCAAGCGCGAAACTGAAGCAAGAAACGAAACGCCTGCGGAACTATAGGAATCGGATCGAAAATGTCTACTCGCGGATCAACAGACGAGCGTTCCAGAGCGGAAGCAAAAGGCACGGTTGAAAGCCAGGCTTCCGTATCGGTCGCCAAGCCCCTCGAAAACTTGATTTTGCCTGCGAATGAAATTTACGACGCTGCAGCCGTATCCGAGGTCATTGCCAAGGACGGCAGCGCCGCAGACATACGAAAAACCGCTGTTGAGGAGCTCACCAAGCGGCGTGAAGCGGGGATGCAGGCCATCTCCGAAAAAGCTCTGGTGGAATGCAAGATCAATCCCTTCGCGTCGCTGAAAGCCGTAAGATCGTACGCGCATTTGACTGACGGCATCATGACGACGGTTCTTGATCTGGCGACGGGTCCGCTCGTGCCTGAAACCGGCCAGCCGGAACCGATCAGCGTCGCGGCGGTCGGCGGGTACGGTCGCGGAGAGATGGCGCCTCAATCCGACGTCGACCTGCTGTTCCTGAACTCCGGAAAAATATCGCCTTGGATGGAACGCGTGATCGAAACGGCACTGTACATCCTTTGGGATTTGAAGATAAAGGTGGGGCATTCCTGCCGATCCGTAAAGGATTGCATTCTGCTCGGCCGGGATGACATGACGATCAGGACTGCGATGCTTGAGCATCGTTTCATTTACGGCGAGCAAGGCTTGGCGGACGAACTCCACCAAAAGCTCTGGTCGGATCTGTTCAAGAACACAGGTCCCGAATTCGTCGAAGCGAAGCTGTCCGAACGCGACGAGCGGAATTTGCGTCAGAACGGCAACATGTATTTGCTTGAGCCCAACATCAAGGAAGGCAAAGGCGGGCTGCGGGACGTGCAAACGCTGTTCTGGATCATGAAATATCTGCACCGCGTCAGCCATCCCAGCGAACTCATTGAACTGGATGTCTTTTCGATAGAGGAGCTTGAAAAATTCATCAGCGCCGAGTCTTTCCTTTGGGCGGTGCGCTGCCATTTGCACGATTTGGCGGGCCGACCACAGGATCAACTTCATTTCGACGTGCAGATGGATGTCGCCAAGCGGCTCGGCTACGAAGACACGCCTGCGCGCGGCGCGGTCGAGCTGTTCATGCAGGACTACTTCGGCCACGCGACCGACGTCGGCGAACTGACGCGGATTTTCCTGACCAAGCTTGAAGAACAACATGTAAAGCGCGAGCCCGTCGTCGTAGGGCTGCTCAAAAGCGCAGGTTTCAAGTTCGGCACCCGAGTCGGCGCAGGCTACAAAAACAATCACGGACGGCTGGATATCGAAGATCCGGACACGTATTTGAAGGATCCGCTCAACATCCTGCGCTTGTTCCAAGAAGCGCTGTCGTCCGGCCTGCTTCTGCATCCGGATGCCATGCGCCTTGTGGCGTCAAATCTGCACCTTATCGACAATTCCTTCCGGCAGAATCCAGAGGCCAACCAGCTTTTTGTCGACCTTCTGGTAAAGTACGGAAATCCGGAAAGGGCGCTCCGCCGAATGAACGAACTCGGCGTCCTAGGGATGTTCATCCCCGAATTCCGGGACATCGTGGCGATGATGCAGTTCGGATCGTATCATCAATTCACGGTCGACGAGCACACCATTCAATGCATTTCCACCCTTGCGCAGATCGAGCGCGGCGAACTCAAGGAGGATTTGCCGGTCGCATCTTCGATACTTGAGCAGGGAGTCAATCGGAGAGTGCTGTACGTAGCGCTATTGCTTCACGACATCGGCAAAGGCAAAAACGAGGATCATTCGAAGCTCGGGGCGAAAACCGCCAAGTCGATTGCGCCGCGATTGGGTTTGGACGACAACGAGGCCGAGCTTGTCGAGTGGCTGGTCGCCAATCACCTTCTCATGTCCGACACGGCGCAGAAGCGGGATCTTTCAGACCCTCGGACCGTCCGCGACTTCGCGTCAGCCGTCGGCAACCGGTCAAGACTCAAGCTCCTGACCGTATTGACCGTCTGCGATATCCGCGGCGTCGGACCCAATGTCTGGAACAACTGGAAAGCCCAGTTGATCCGAAATCTTTACCATGCGACGCACAAAGCACTTTCCGAAGGGCTGGCTTCCGCCAGCGATTTCGCAGTCGGCGCGGAGGAAGCCAAACAGAAATTCCATGCCGCCATGTCCAAATGGAGCAAAGAGAAGCGGGAAGAGGCAATCCAGCGACATCCGGATCAGTATTGGCAGGGATTGTCTACTGAAGCCCATGTCGCATTCGCGAATCTGCTTGAAGACATCGCGACGGACGACCTCCGCACGGACGTCAAACTGGACAAGGATCGAGACGCAACGCGCGTATGCTTTGCAAAAAGCGACCGAATGGGCTCCTTCGCGGCATATGCCGGAACGTTTGCACTGGCTGGCGCAAATATCGTGGATGCGAAACTGTTCAGTACTACGGACGGATATTCGACGGCGACATTCTGGATTCAAGATGCCAACAGCAAACCCTTCAGCGAAACGAAAATGGCGCGGCTCAAGAAGATGATCGAACTTGAGATGAAGGGGGAGATGGACATCGAGAAGAAAGTCGCGGACCGAGACAGGCTGAGAAGCAGGGCGCCCGAGATGAGGCGCGCAAAAAGTATCAAGATTCCCACAGAAATCACTTTCGACAACGAAGGATCGGAAATTTATACCATCATCGAAGTGGACACGCGCGATCGCCCGGGGCTCTTGTACGATCTCGCGCGCACCATGAACTCGGCGAGCGTGCAGGTCGCCGGAGCCGTGGTCGCGACATACGGCATACAGGCGGTCGATGTTTTCTATGTGAAGGATTCTTTCGGACTCAAACTTCATTCGCAATCGCGAAAAGATGCCCTCAAGCGGAAGCTGGAGGCAGCGATCGGAGAAGGCGCCCAGCGAACTGCATCCTGAGTCAGTCTTGCCGCCTCCTGCCGCGCGGCCGAACGCGAGTGCCCTGCCCCCACTGCCGGAACGGAGTCCGGCGATTGTTTGACGCAAGCTTGCTTGCTTGAATGTCAATAGCGCGGTGCCTCGCGCGAGCGGAAGATTGGGCAAGGACATTTAATGAGTGATTGCGAAGCGTCAGTGAACAAATCGACTATCGAAAAGCTGTCGAATTTGATCGGAGCGAAGCATGTCCTTGTCGATGACTTGTCATGCGTCAAATACGTACGCGATGCGACCGGCGAGTACGAAGGGCGATGCAAGGCGGTTGTCGCGCCCGCATCCACCCAGGAAGTCGCTGAAATCCTGAAATTGGCCAATTCCACCCGGACGCCCGTCATCCCTTTCGGGGGAAATACCGGCGTTTCCGGAGGCACCGTGCCGAGTGCCGATGGAACGGCATTGATATTGTCGCTTGAGCGAATGAACCGAATCAGGCTGGTATGCTCCGAAACCGAGACAGTGGTCGCGGAAGCGGGCGTGATCCTTGAACATCTGCAGGAAGCGATCGGGAGGCACGGTTTCGAATTCCCGCTCAACCTCGGCGCAAGGGGCAGCTGCATGATCGGCGGCAATTTGTCCACGAATGCAGGAGGATCGAATGTACTCAGACATGGCAACGCACGAGCTCTTTGCCTCGGCATTGAAGTTGTCACGCCCCAAGGAGAAATTCTGGACTTGATGACGAACTTGCACAAGGACAACAGCGGCTACTCGCTCAAGGACCTCTATATCGGATCGGAAGGAACGCTCGGCGTCATCACGGCGGCGATTTTGAAGATGTTTCCCAAGACGAAGGCATACGCCACCGCGCTTGTAGGGATGAACAATCTCGAGGCGGCCTTGTCGCTATTGAATCAGTTGCAGGCCGAGACCGGGCGGTCCGTGGAAGCGTTCGAATACATGCCGAAGGGTTATTTCGAAAATCTTCGAATCAGGTATCCCGACCGCCGTATTCCGTTCAAGAAACTTTATCCGGTCTGCATCCTCGTCGAGGTCGCGGCGGCATCGGAGAGGGACGCCGTTCCCGATGACGAGGGCAGCGTGCCTGTCGAAAAGCGGCTGCTGGATCTGCTTTCCAAATCAATAGATTCTGGAAAAATTGAAGACGCGTATATCGCGTCCAACGAGCGGCAGCGTCGCGAGATCTGGGCATTGAGAGACGTGGCGTTCGAGGTTTCGACCATGCGGCACCCGCTTGTGCACAACGACATTGCGCTTCCGTTGAACCAAATCAAGCCGTTCGTCGAAAAGATGGACTCCATCCTCACGAACGTCGCTCCCGGAGCGGAAAGCATCACCGTCGGCCATCTGGGCGACGGCAACCTGCACTACAATATTTGGCTTGATCGCTGCACGGTCCCCTACGACGACGGATTGCGCGAAAAAGTCATGGAAGCAGTTGAAAGCGAGGCCGTCGGCCTCGGCGGCTCGTTTTCGGCTGAGCATGGCATTGGCAGATCGAAGCTGGGAACCATGGCGCGGAGGAAGAATCCTGTGGCTTTGTCGGTCATGAGAGCAATCAAATTCTCACTGGACCCCAACAACATAATGAATCCGGGAAAGGTCATCCCGCTGGACTCATCGCGGACGGATACATCCCCAGAATTTTGAATGCTGAGGCTTTGCCAAGCCATGACGCGGCTTTGAGGCACGTTCCGGCCGGAGTCTTTAGCAGAAATTGTCGGCATCGGATTCTTGGCAATGAATGCGAAACGAACCAGCAATTTGAAGAATCTTATTTGAACAGAGTGGATTTCACTTGGGTCGCATCGGGAGATATCTTGAGTTCGCGGGGTTGCGCGTGCCCCGTCGAGGACGGCACCGGTCAATTTCAAGAATTTGTCGTTAGTTCGCAATCTACCTTTTCACGACGCCTGCTTGGCGAGGCGTCGTTCGACTCGGTCGACGTCCGCGCTGTGGGGTGAGTCGAATTGTAGGCAGACGCGCGTACATGTTTCCGCCACACCCGTCCTTTCGGCATCATTGCAATGAGGATTGCACGTTCGCGGATTGACCTCATGTAAGCAACGCGCCTCGCCCCGCACTGTTATCCCCACAAAGAATAAGGTTCCCCCCAAAAAAAATTTAAAGTGAACCATTGAAGCCAACCATTAGTTCCACTAGTTTTAGGCGATGTTGTGCACAATGGTTCAGCTAGGGTAGACCGTCAGGTATGTTCAAGCATCCTCAAATTCATAAATCGGATATCGACATGAAAGTCGCACAATTGGCAACAGCTGGAATCGCCACCACCTCTATGAAACTAGACTTCTGGGCAAACAGAAAGAAGCATTTAGATTTCAAAATGAAATTTTACTACTGCCAACTAAGACCCACCGTGAATTAACAGCCGATGGAGCGTTACAGTGTTGAAAAGTATCCAGATCCGAAACTTCAGAATCCTTAATCAATTGAGTCGATTGAATCTTCACAGAATTAATTTAATTGCTGGACAAAGCGGTTGCGGTAAAACAAGTTTGCTTGAAGCAATTTTTCTTCTTTCTGGGGCAGGTAATGCACAATTGATCATGCTTCCTGATCTAATGCGTGGCGTAACCCCTAGTTTCGGCGTTTGGGCAAAATCAGTAAGCCCATGGAAAGAATTATTTTCAAATTTAGACATTCTTCAACCTATTGAAATTATCGGAAAACATGAAAAATTCGGAGAGCTAAAGCTAGAAATTTCATTGGAGAAATCATTGTTTGAAGAGGTTAGAATTAGGCAGAACGGAAAAGATTCAACTCCAAGCAACCTTGAAGCACCGATACAAAGCAAAATTCCCGTTACAAATACTCCAACGGTGTCTGCCTTAAAATTACGATACTTTCGTAACTCAGCCTTGCAAATAGAGAGTAAACTCCAACCCAGTTCTCAAGGTATCGAGTTATCGCAACCAATTCCTAACCCACCGTTTCCCGTAATCTTCGCGACTTTCGGTACTGGAGGCTCCGAGCAAGACGCTCAACGTCTGGGAATATTAAAGCAAAAAAAGCTCGGAAACTTTCTCTTGTCCGCTTTAAGAGAAATTGAACCTCGATTGCAAAGCGTCGAAGAAAGTTCAGCTACCGGCGTTGCAATGATTTACGGAGATATTGGATCGGATGAATTAGTTCCTTTATCAGTTATCGGTGGTGGAATTCTAAGAATTGCTCAGCTAATTTTGGCTGTTTCGTCAGCCCCTGGTGGAATTGTTGTGATAGATGAAATTGAAAATAGTTTTCATCATGAAGTTCTACCAAATGTTTGGAAAGTTATAGAAGAAGCAACTTTAGCCTTTAATGTGCAACTAATTTTAACTACACATAGTCTGGAGAACATTGAGGCAGCTCATAGTGTATTGGATCAGGAACATTTTCGTTTGCATCGGCTTGAGAGCAAGGACGGAACGAGCCGGTGTGTAACTTACGACCCTGATTCTATAGACGCCGCCATGAAGCACAGAATGGAAGTACGTTGACACTGCGCAGGGGCCTCAAGGGACAATGGAGGGGTTGCCGTCGAGACTGCGGAACCGGCGCGGGAACATGAATCTGCGGGCGGCGGCTGGAATCGGCATCTCGCCGACGACCCTGGTCAAGATCGAGAGAGGCGGCGAGCCGTCGATGCCGACGCTCCGCAAGGGGTCCATCGCAACAAAGGTACATGGCGCGACATGAGATCGGCTTCGATCGTTTTCGCGCACAGTCTGTTGCTGACCGGCGACAGCGCATGCGATCTTCCGCCGACATTTGCACCCAACGGCTCGGCATAGGCGCGAATCAACATGCTCGACAGGTTTGATTTGTCGGACGAAAAACTCCGCGATGCCTTCGACTCCTCCCCATGAAGTCAGCTGCCTTAAGCAGTGCCGATTTCAGGTGTTGCCGAGCGCGAAAAAAGCTTGATACATCAAGCCTATGCCAGACAGGCTAGCGGCATATTCGATTCATTGGAGTCCAATTGATGCTTGCCGACTCCGGTGCAGCGTCTGCAATTCCGTCAAGCGCATTGAGAAGCCGATCTTTGAATTCATTGAACTGTCCAAGGGAAAAGAAACAAAGATCTGCAGCCGGTCGGCAAGCTGTGAACGTCTCTTCTCCGCCCGCAAAATAGGGCGCTATCTGATTGAAGTATGCCACCAGGTCGCTGCACATGCCTTTATTGGACGAACCGAGACCTCTCTTGGTTTCATTGAGCGCGCGCAGGCCGGGCCTTTGAGTGCAAAAGTTGGCGGAAAGCCGCTCGCGTTGTCGCCGGTCAGCAACAGACTGCGCACGAAAACGATCAAAGCCGATCTCATGTCGCGCCATGTACCTTTGTTGCGATGGACCCAAATTCGCATGTTGCGGGATCAGTCGTGATAATCCATGAACACGCCTTCTTCAGTTGCTGCTGTTCTAAGTTGACTGTCGAGGGTGGCGAGACTAGCGCCGCGGCGTTTCGCAGTCTCCAGATACGCAGCATCGTAGGCGCTCAGGTTGTGGCGGCGTGCAAGCATGGTAGTTTGGCCATCATCCTGATTGCCGTCTGTTGAAATTGGTAGCAAACGCATGGACTCAATGTGAGTCTCGGATGTGTTCTCTTCAATGCGATTCCTCCGCTCCGCACCCACCAAGACGTTGCGGATCTCGTGCCAGAAAAGATCCGGCACGACGGCCTCTTCGCCTTCAATCCGTTCGATGACCGCGTCGGAGTAAAGTGTTCCCTCGCGGTCTCGTAAGCGCCAGGCGATGGCGACGGACGCATCGATGACGATTGCCATCAGGCTCTACCTTCATCGCGGGTTAGGAGAAATTCCTCGTGCGACAAGGAAACCCCGCTCGCATCACGTTTTTTGGTCATGGACTTGCCAACTAAAGTGACTAGGAACTTTCGAAAGGTGGCATAGCCAAGGCGGAATTCGGCCTGATTGACCCGAAAATACTTCCACTTGTCGCCCGTGGCTGCGCTGGCGCGACGGCACCACTCCCGTATGGCGGCATCCTTCTCATCGGTACCTTCCCAGACGCGGCCTTTGGTCTCGATTACCCAGTTGACGATATGACCATCCAGTTCGCGATGAACGGCTACCCAGTCCGGGCAATAGAGCCCGATGGCACCGCTTGGCTTCAGGTAATCGACACGGAACGATGCGCCCGAAGCCCCCTGTTCCGTTGTGCCCAACGCAGCGAAACGCAGAATGTCGTTGGCATTGTCTAGGAATTCCGCGAACTCGCGCTCGAAATCATTATAGGTGGCAACGTAGTTGAACACCGTTTTCTCTGCTTCCAGCGGTGGAAGGTTTCGCCTCCAGCCGAACGGCTTCGTCTCGGACAGATAGAAATCCTGCTTGTCGAATTCGATCTTGTGGCGTTCAACAGTGAGTTCCGCAATCTTGCGAGCCAAGTACTTCGCGATTCCTTCCTTGATTTCCGGCCGTGCCAGATGAGAGCGGAGGGTATTATCGTTCAACTCGATCTTCCGACTGAAACAGTGATTCCCGATGTAATGGCGTATCATTGGGTACAACTCCGCAAAGCGGGTGGGCAGCCCCGCCTTCGCGGCCACTAAATTGGTAATCGAGGCTAGGAGTTCCTCAATAAGCGGCGGACTATCGGCTATACCGTCTTGATGCACTTCGGTTCCGGTCTTGGCGAATTCCAGCTTCAACTTGATCCGGAAACGCTCATCGAGCTCGAATAGTGGTTCAAAGAGCCGCACGTCCAAATTCGACAGCTTTCGGTGATCGTGCCTAAGGCTTGGCTTGGTAATGGGGATGGCGATGTCGTACTCCAGCCGCTCCGTCACCGGTTCAATGATGATCGGCGGCGGCGGATTAGTATTCGTGCTTGCTACACCGATGCCTTCCGCCTCAAGTTGCTCGCGCAAAACTTTGAGCAAGTTGCGTGTGCCTAGCACCTCCAAGGTCTGCGTTCGGTCTGGGCTTACTTGCGTCATCAGGCGCAAACCGCGACCGATCACCTGTTCCGGGAGGATCTCGGCCCGTGCGGCGAACGGCCGCAGCCCTAGCACCACCGTAACATTCCGCACATCCCATCCCTCGCGGAGCATCATCACGCTGACAATAACCTTGATCCTGCTTTCCGCCCCGTCGATGTCCCGAGCCGCCTGCCGAGCTCTTTCGAGATCACCCTTCCTGATCTCACCCGTAGCGTCGGTGCGAATGACGAGCACCTCGGACCGCTGAAAGCCGAACTCCTCAGTCTTCCACAAATACTCGCCCAAAGCATCGGCGTAGACGTTCTCTTCCGCCATGATGAAGAGCACCGGCTTAGTGCCCAGCTTCTCGTATACCTTCCAATGCTCTTTCCAGCGCCGGACGGCGGCCTGTAGCCAGTAACCGTACTTCTCGGCCACGTTGTCCCTGGTTATTCGATCCGGTGCTTCCGCAGGCTGATTCCGGTCGGTATCCCTAGTGACAATGATAGGAGCCTTTACGATTCGATCCTCCACAGCCTGTGCCAACGGGTAGTCCACGACGGTCCATGGAAAATACATGCCGTTCTGGTCCTTCGGTGTGGCGGAGAAGTCGAGCCAGGCACTGAGACCGTGCGGCAGTGCTTCGTGGATCGAGAGAAGCGACTTGTTCCAAGCAAGATCGTCGTCGTGGACGTGGTGCGCTTCGTCGTTCAGTACAACTAAATCCTTTAGTAACTTCACTCGTTCCAACATAGAGTGCTGACCGAGCGACGCAAAATCTGGTGATTGTTTCCTGCCTAGAGGCGTTTCAACGGCGTTTTCCGGAGACTTCTCCACTTCGCGCGACTCGCAGAGTTGATGAACGTTGGTAAGAAAGAGATTCCCCGACGAACCCGGCTCGGTAACATCCCCTCGGAGGATTACTTTCTGCGAGAATCCAGCTCGCCACTCCGGCGGAACGAGCGGAAGCCGATGGAATATCCCATTATTCGCGAAGTCTTTCTCCAACCGTTGATGGACGATGACATTGGGCGCCACGATGAGAAAATTCATCGACAGATCCGATCTGGAGACATGCTGCTTATGAAGGCGGGACCAGACGACCGCCATCGCCATCGCCCAAGTCTTGCCCGAGCCGGTTGCCATCTTGAAGGCGAAGCGGCGCAGGTTCTCGGGCGGCAGGTCCTGCACGCACGCGTCTCCAAGCTCCGGGATATAGCGGCAAAGCTGGCGCTTGCCATCCATCAAGGTCTGGAACCTGATGTTTTCCGAGCCGATATCCCTCTGATTATTCGTTGCATAATTCTTGATAAGTGCTTTGGCATCGCGCTGACGGGCGATTTCCACCAGCCAAACCAGCGTTTCAATCACTTCACGTTGGCAGAAGTAGTAACGGAACGGCACGTCGAAGCCGCGGACTTCGTGATCTTCCTCGAACCAGTATTCGAACAACCGGCGGGTAACTGCGGATACACCCTGATAGCCGTCGTTACGCCAAGCACTCACCGCACTGCGAATCTCCGGCACCAACAGTAGCTTACTCGGCCGCCGACCGGAAACGTCTTCGCGCCAACCGGTCGGCGCGCCGTCATCCTTGACCAAGTGAGAAACGGGTGGCTCCCACGGTCGGCGGTCGGGAATTCTCGGCAGATCCTTGTCGTAGTCGATGAGGGCTTGCGCCATGGTTAAATCGCCTTTCCGTTAAGGACGACAGCTTTTTCAAACATTGCCGTGTTTTGGATGGTGTGCCCGGTCGGTTACCAGAAACTGCCTGATGCGTTCGACGAACTCTTGCGCTCGCCCAAATTCGGGCTGGAACTCCCCGGCAGTGAAACGGAAATCCACGTCCACGTATCGCGATATGCCTTTTCTGCGATAATCGACTGCTCTTTTCCGACCGTCTCTCCACCGCTACCAACTTGGGAAGTAAACGAAAAATCTGCTCCTGCAGCAAACGGCGGATCAATATGGATCAAATCAATCTTTCCGGCGAATTTCTCTAGCAGAGATCCCATAATCAGCAAGTTGTCGCCCCAAATAAGCTTGTTCATCCAACCTTCCTCGAAGGTGTCGCCATCGTTACGCTTGTATACGTCGAACAACGACCTCCACAGATTACCCTTCTTCGCCTCGCGCGTCGCACGGCTTTCGTTTACGGTCTTGGTAATCTGGAACGGAAGATTGGCTCGTGGCACTTCCTTGCGCGTTCCGTCTTCATTAAATTTGTCGGGCCAGATCAGTTCGATCTTTGCGACTTCGATCTTCGGCATTTTAGGGCATCTCCGACTCGGTTCAAATACACGTTTCCCGCGGTGTCGGGCAGATTTTCTGGCTCATTCCGCTTGAATCACTGCCTCGGTGCGGAAGAATCCACGAAATTCGTCACGGCTCATCTCTGGGGCGCCGCACCTTGAGACCAGCGGAAGCCATCATTGAACTGCACTGGTTTGGCATCGCATCCCTAAACCCGGATCGTAAGTGTTCTGTCAACTGCTTCAATCAGCACCTCCGCCGGGAGATCGCGCTGGCGGACGACATCTTGGATGCGTGTGCGCCGGGCATCGATGTTCCGAATGCAGTGTACGACGACGCGCAAGCTTTGAAGTACCTTCGTGACAAAAGCGTTCGCGAAGGCACGGAGGCTACCCGCGAATGATGAAAAGTGGCTAACCTTGAAATCAAGCACCGTGTCATCGCCCTGTAAGGTGAAGATTTCGAGAGTAGCAGGAATCGTGGCGGCAGCACTTAGAATCGCCGGTTTCGCCGCCGACACCCTCGATCCTGACGGAGTTTTCCGGTAGCATTCAGAGGCGCGCAACGTTGCGCCCCCGGACAAGCTTACGATCAATGCGCGTCGGCTGCTCTTCAAGATCACGTGGATCTTCGTTCTCCATCCGCCGCAAGATTTGCCGATGCTTTGCGGCCCGATTTCTGTGTTCCGACACCGACTAGGCGTAATTTGACGCTGTTGCTGGCAAGGCCAATGCATTCCACATCATCGTCGATCACATGCCGCGCCCGAAGCGCGGCGAACAGCCGGTCAAGCACACCGTTGCGGGCTGAGCGACGAAACCGGACGCAGACCGCAAACCAAAATCAGAAGCGCTTTAGCGGCGGCATTCCCGCCGGACTGTGTATGGCGGACTTGAGCGAACGCCTTACCGCTGGCTTCTGCAGGCAGGAGCGTTTTCCCGCTAGCATCGATTGTCGGCATTTTCATGGCGATTTCACTGCCATTCGCTTTTCCAATAGGTGGATATCACTCTAAATTCAGCCCGTCTTTTGGACCGGCGCATGTCATTGCTCAAAGTTGAGCCGTTTTCCAAGCCAATCGACAAAAAGGTACAGTGCGACTGCCAGCAAGCCAAGGACAATCAACGCCGCGAACATGAGATCAATCTTTGCCCGCCCATTCGCGAGGAGCATCAAGTATCCCAAGCCTCGCGACGCTCCGACCCACTCCCCGATCACTGCGCCGATCGGGGCGTAAACGGCCGCCAAGCGCAAGCCCGAAGCAAGCGCCGGCAAAGCGGAAGGCATTCGAATCCTCAACAGCACCCTGATCCTGTTTGCGCCCATGGTCTCGGCAAGGTCGAGGTAGCCCTTCGGCGTATTCATCAGCCCATCGAAGAACGCCGAGGTGACCGGAAAGTAAATGATCAGAACGGCCATGGCGATTTTGGAAAGCAGCCCGTAGCCGAGCCAGAGCGTAAGGATGGGAGCAAGCGCAAAAACCGGAACCGCCTGCGAAAACACCAAGATCGGCCGGATGTACGCTCGCGCCGTGGCTGAGTACGCCAAGTGCACCGCCGTGCAAATCCCGAGGACAGTGCCTGCGAGAATTCCGATCAGGACTTCAATGAGCGTCACCCAGGCATGCTCGACGATGAGCAGCCTGCTCGTCCAAAGCTCGTCCAGCACGCTGAGCGGCGGCGGCAGTATGAACTCCGGAAGCCCCGAAATCGTGACGACGCCCTGCCATATTGCGATCAGCAGAACGGTCGCAACCGCGGCATTCCGTACAGGCATCAGCCGTTCTCCAGCAACTGCTTGTAGAGTCTGCCTTGAAACTCAAGCATTCTCGGATCGTCGACGGCGCGCGGTATGTTCCCGTCCGGTCGGCCGATAGAAACCATCCCGCTTCGCTTAAACAAGTAAATCGTCTCGCCTATGCGGGCGGCTTCCGCGGGATCATGCGTAATTTGCAGAACAGTCCGCTCCGAAAGCAGTTCAACGGCGAGATTTTGCATTTCGGTCCGCGTTTTGGCGTCAAGCGCGGAAAACGGCTCATCGAGCAGGATGACGGGGCGGTCTTCCATCAGGGTCCGCGCAAGCGCAACGCGCTGCCTTTGTCCGCCCGAGAGCTGGCTCGGACGCTTCTCTGCATGGCCGGACAAACCGACGCGAGCAATCAGCTTATTCGCTCTGGCCCAGTCGGGCTCGCCACCCCTCAATCGGGTTCCGACCACTACGTTTTCTGCAACGCTGGACCACGGCAAAAGCAGATCGCTTTGCGCCATATATGCGATTCTGCCGGCGATCGGACGGCTGTCCGAGGCCGAAATTGTACCCTTGAACTCGACATGCGTCTTCAAGCCGGCGACGAGTCTCAGCAAAGTGGTCTTGCCTACTCCGGAAGGCCCCAATAGGCATGTCCAGCGCCCCGCCGCGACGGACATGGCAATCTGTGGAAGCGGCTCTATTCCTGCGACGGGTTTCGTGCCGCCGTGGATTTCGATGCCCAGATTCTGTCTCAAGGCCAGCGGAGCGCCATGCCCCAAAACCCTATCTCCAAGCGCGTGGCGGTACGGAATCGGTCGCATAGCTGGGCCCAGCGAGGCGTTTCGACGCAATCTGAACCCAGCCTCCGGCTGAGCGCACTGTCCACAAGAGCGCCGACCTCTTTGCAGCCGTCTTGATATTCGCGGCCTGCGTAGGTCTTTATCCAATCGCAATAGCGATCCGAGCTTCTTTCAGATTCAAGACGCAAGCCGATTTCACCGTATCCGAATATGCACGGAGCTAGGGCCGCCATCAGATCAAGAAAGTCGCCTGAATGACCGGCATCCAGCACATATCGAGTATAGGCGAGATTCTCGACTTCCTCCTCGGTCGCATGCAACTGCTCCGCGCTGATGCCGGCGGCGGCGCAGGTTTCGATATGCAGATGCATTTCGTGGTTGACCAAAGCATTGACCGTTGATGCGGCGGACCTCATTTCGTCCAAGGTTTCCGATTTGACGATCGCCAATGCCCATGCGCGGGAGAAGTGCACCAGAAAGATGTAATCCTGACGCAGGTATTTCAGGAAGTTTTCCTCGGGCAAACTCCCGTCGCGCAGCGCTTCAACAAATCGGTGCCCGACGAAGTCCCTCCAGTCGGAGCCGGCGTGCGATTTCCATCGTGCAAAAGCGGACCCGTATTCAGCTGACGGCGTCATCGATTCGTCACGTCTATCGCAATCAGATTGCTGTCGTTGACGGAAGGAATAAGTCCTGACTCGAACAGGAATTGTTCAAACCGATTGTACCGGCCCGCGTCCAAAGATGCGGGGCGAAGCGCAAATCTGGAAATCGTGTCGGTCCAAGCCATCCTGTTGAGATCATCCTGCAGTTCCGGAGCCGTCGATGAGAAGATTTGCCAGCTTTTGTCCGGATGATTGACTATGTACTGGGTAGCCTTCTCGACCGCCGAGAGGAACCGCTCAATGATCTCAGCGTCCATGGTCTCTGGGTTCGCGACGTAAATCAACTCGTCGTAAGGCGGCAAACCTTCCTCTTCCAAGTAATAGCAACGGCCTGGAACGCCGCTGAGTTCCATCTGGTTCAGTTCGAAATTCCTGTAAGCGCCGATCACCGCATCGACCTGGTTCGACATCAAGGAGGGAGAAAGCGACCAGTTCACGTTGACAAGCTCAACGTCGTCCAAGGACATGTCATGGCGAGCCAAGATGGCTTCCAACAAAGCTTCCTCGACGCCAGCCACTGAAAAACCGACTTTTCGGCCTCGCAAATCGGGAATCGAATCGACTGTCCCGTCATCGCGTACGAGCAGGCAGTTCAACGGCGTGGCAATCAGAGTGCCGACGCGAACCAGAGGAAGGCCTTCATGCGTCTGCAGATGCAGTTGGGGCTGGTAGGATATTGCCAAATCGGCCTTTCCCGCTGCCGCAAGCTTCGGAGGGTCCGCGGGATCAGCTGGCGGGATTATCTCTACCTCCAGCCCATGTTCCAAGAAATAACCGTTTTCTTCCGCGATGATTATCGGTCCGTGATCCGGGTTTACGAACCAGTCAAGGACAAGAGTCAAATTGTCGGACGCCGAAACGCTCGCCGTCCAGAATCCAAAAATGCAAGCCAATGCCAAACGCTTCATGCCGTGTTCCTTTCGTTTGTTTCCTGTCCCATTGCGACCAAGGCGATTTCACCGCTCCAATTCGGACGTAATCGCTCCGCCGCTTTCCAAGCCCTGAACCCGGTTCGGCAGCAAAGTACGAGCCGCTTTGATGGTTCGAGCGAAGTTTCCAGTTGCTCGACTTTGTCGAGCGTGCTCCGAATTGCGCCGGGAACCATGAGTTCCGGCGCTTCATCCCTCCCTCTCAAATCGACGACAGTATCGTTGCGCTCGACAGTTTCGGGGGAGATGAATTGAAATTGCTTTTCAGTCGGCTCAGGAGCCGACCCGAAGCGGAATTCGCTGAATCGCAGTTCACGACCATCGAACCGCATAAGTTTGCCGAGAGGCGACGGCTCCAGATCCAGCGACACGGCAAGCGCCATATGCGCCTGAAAGCAGCCGATCATGCCGACGACGGGACCAAGCACTCCAGCGTCGGCGCAATTGATTCCTTGATCCGGGAGTGAAGGAAAGACCGCCCGCACCGACGGAGCTCCGCCGCAGAACCCGCCCGCGTATCCCGCAAATCCGACGGCAGATGCGGAAATGAGCGGCAATCCCCGCTCAAAGCATGCGTCGGAAAGCATATAAGTGACCGCAAAGCTGTCGGCGCAATCAAGCGCCACGTCGGCCTGACCCAGCAGTTGCTTCGCACTCAATGGATCAAGCTGATTCGGAACGATCTCCACCCTTACGCTTCCGTTGTAGGTGCGCAGAGAGTCGGCTGCCGCTTCAACCTTGAGCCTGCCGACATCCGCTTCCGTGAAAAGCGGCTGCCGGTGCAGATTCGACAATTCGACGAAATCGGGATCGACCAATATCAAGTTCCCGACCCCCGCTCCGGCGAGATAGGGCAGAACGGCGGAACCAAGCCCGCCAGCACCGACGACCAGCACCCGTGATTCGGCCAACCGCAATTGACCAGCAGTGCCCACCTCGGGAAGCATGACCTGCCGAACATAGCGATTCATCGGGTTGCGCCGATCCATTGCACAACCCGCGCTTCCGGCGAATTGTTCAATGTTATGTCCGTTACTGCCGATACGATGTCCGCGCCGGCTTCGAACGCGCCGGTGCAATTTTCGACGGTCATTCCCCCGATCGCCACCAAGGGCCGGTCGCCGACCAACTGCTTCCACTCGGCAAGCTTGGCGACGCCCTGCGCATCCCACTTCATCTTCTTCAGTATTGTCGGGTAGATCGGGCCCAGTGCGACGTAATCCGGGTCGAAATCCAAAGCGCGGGCGAGTTCATCACGGCTGTGGGTGCTGATTCCCAAGCGAATTCCGCGGCGACGGACCGCTGGAACATCCGCATCATCCAGATCCTCCTGTCCCAAATGAATGAACGAGCATCCCGAATCGATTGCGATTTCCCAGTAATCGTTCAGTATCAGCAATGCATCGTGCTTTAGGCAAATCGCCTTGGCCGTCTTTACTTCTTTGCGGATTTCCTCATTGCTTCGATCCTTTATCCTCAGCTGAACCGTCTTTATGCCGGACGGAAGAAGTCTTCGCAGCCAATCCGCAGAGTCGAATATCGGGTAAAAGCGATCAAGCTTCATCCGAGGAACGCCCTTCCCAGGACCGGCGTGGACGGCGCAGCCATGTCTCGCGGCTCCATAGGAGTCGACTCATGCGCCTTCCTGCCGGCAGTTGCGGCCTGGACGAAAGCGCAGGCCATCCCGGCCGGGTCGCCGGCGCGCGCAACTGCGGTATTGACCAAAATGCCGTCGCAGCCGAGTTCCATGACCTTGGCCGCGTGCGACGGAACTCCGAGACCGGCATCCACGATAAGCGGCATGTCGGAAAAGCGCGCGCGGAGCGCCCTAAGTCCGTATTCGTTGTTCAAACCGAGTCCCGTGCCGATTGGCGCACCCCAAGGCATCAAGACTTTGCAGCCCGCCGCAACCAGCCTTTCCGCGACCGAAAGGTCCTCCGTAGTGTAGGGAAACACCTCGAACCCCTCGCCGCATAGGGTTTCAGCGGCTTCGACAAGGCCGAAAACGTCCGGCTGGAGTGTGTCGTTGTCGTTAATGACTTCCAGCTTTATCCAATCGGTGCCGAACAATTCGCGGGCCATCCGGGCCGTCGTGACCGCTTCCCTTGCAGTGTTGCATCCCGCGGTGTTCGGGAGAACGCGCACTCCCAATCCTTTGATCAAATTCCAGAAATCGCTGCCTCCGCTCCCCGCCCCGGATTCGCGCCGCAATGAGACCGTCGCAACTTCGGCGCCCGACTCTTCGAACGCCTTCGCCATCACGGCCGGCGATGGGTATTGGGCGGTTCCCAGCATCAAAGGATTGCTCAGAATCGTTCCGTAAAGAGGCTTCATGTCATCCGCCTTGCATGGGAGCGACGACCTCAAGCCGGTCTCCGTCCTGGAGTTCGACGGCGGATCGGCGAGCTTTCGGCACGAATTCCTCGTTCACGGAAGTCGCGACGCTTACGCAGTCAACCCCGAGTTCAGCCAAAGCCGCCGCCAGATTCCGCGACTCCAGATCGGTTTCGCGTCCGTTAAACGAAATTTTCATCCATCACCTCCGGTCGGATGCCGTCAAAGAGCAGGTCGGCAATCATGCGCGCAAGCGCGGGCGCAAGCAAAAAGCCGTGCCGATACAAGCCGTTCGCAAAAATCGTATTGCCGCGTCTCGCAATGCGCGGCGCGTTGTCGGGAAATGCAGGGCGGGAATCGACGCCGAATTCAATGATCTCGGCCTCTCCGAAATCGGGACACAGCGCGTAGGCGGCGGACAGCAACTCCAGCAACGAGCGGACCGAAACCCGCTTTCGTTCGTCGGATTCAATCATGGTCGCTCCGACCATGAAATCGCCATCTCCGCGCGGCACAATGTAGACCGGAAACCTAGGGTGCACCATCCTTACCGGGCGATTCAGCCGAATTCCCGGGCATCTCAGGACGATCATCTCGCCCTTGACTCCCCTCAAGTCCCTAATCGCATCCCGTGCGGCCAGTCCGCGGCAATCCAGAGTCGTTGGGTCGTCATGCGGTTCCGAAGTGCGGATCGGAACGCCCTTGGAAGCAAGACTTGTCGCGAGAGCCGAAAGTGATCGCCGAGGGTCGAGATGAGCTTCATTCCGATAGAACAAGCCTTTCCGGAAGCGCTTCCCCAGAGACGGCTCGAGTTCAGCTATGCGGTCGGCGTCGATTGTTTCGTGACCCTCGGTCATGACTGCGAATCTGGACAATTCGTTCAGATCGCGGTTTTGGGCCAGAACGAGGGTGCCGTTGCCTACGACGCCGCCGACAGCCTTTTGCCACCAGTCCGCTGCCTGTTTGCCGAGTCTGGCGACGACTTCTTCGGAAGATTCGCCTTCGCAATAGGGCGCAAGCATGCCCCCCGCCCACCACGAGCACGCATGCGGGCCCGGAGCGTCGAACCGGTCGAATAGCGCGACCTTCCCGCCTCGCTCCAGAATTTCCGTAGCGGCGCACAGGCCCAGCACGCCCGCACCGACAATCTGAATGTCAACCATCGTTGTGCCAATACCCGTGGAAATGATGCACGGGTCCGTGACCCTTTCCGATATTCATCGAATCCGCCGCAGCTATCGCGCACAGCAAGTAGCTTCGGGAACGCTTGACGGATTCTGCAAGACTTGAACCGAGCGCCAAATTCGCCGCAACAGCCGCCGAGAGCGTGCATCCCGTTCCGTGAGTGTTTCGAGTGTCGATGCGCTTCGACGAAAGCACGAGCGGCTCTTCTCCAAGTTCAAGAAGGATGTCTACGCATGCATCGCCCGGCGCGTGGCCGCCCTTGATCAGCATCGCTCCGGAGGTCATTTTCAGAAGCGCTTTGCCCTGCTCCATCATGTCTTCAGGACAACGCGCGACATCCGCGCCAAGAATCCGCGCCGCCTCCGGAAGATTGGGAGTCGTCAGGGCCGCGCGTGCGATCAAAGTGTCAGTCAATGTCTCGACCGCATCGTCCGACAGGAGCGGATCTCCGGATTTCGCGACCATCACGGGGTCCACGATGACATGTCCGCGAAACTCCTGAAGCGATTCCGCGACAGCTCGGATCGTTGCCGCCGAGTGCAACATTCCTGTCTTGACGGCGCGGACATCAATGTCCGAAAGAACCGATCTGATCTGCGCCGCGACCAGATTCGGCGCCACGGGCATTGCCGCTTGCACGCCGACCGTGTTTTGCGCCGTGATCGCTGCCACGGCGCTGGCGCCGTACACACCGAGCGCGGAGAAAGTCTTGAGATCCGCTTGAATCCCGGCACCCCCGCCGCTGTCCGAACCGGCAACCGTCAGTGCAGACTTCACACCCAAAGCGCCTCCGCAACTTCCTACTAGGCCCACGGCCTAAGCAATCAACGGATTCGCAATCAGGTGGTGAATCCGTTCCCTTCGCCGGCATTGCCCGGATCAGGTTCGATGGGTCGACGAATCCGCCTCTCAGCCCTACGCGAGCTCCCCAACGGAAATTTCAGATTAACTTCCGAATTCGAAGAGCGCAAATGGCCCAAATAAATTGTGATCGACTTTCGCCGTTCGCCAGCGCTTGGAAGTCCGTTGAGTTGCGGGCAAGATGCACCGAAATGGACTCGTTCAACTCTGCGGTCGCGGCAGCATCCAATTCTCAAGATCATGACCGATCACGTCCCTAATGTTCCGGGCAAGGGCGCATCCAATATCCTCAGGCGTTTCGGCAGAACCTCGAATTGAATCACCAACGGCATCCGTTCCGTCGACCCGCAAGACTTCCCCGGAAAGAACAAGCGTGCCGCCCTCGATCTTTGCCAACGCGGCTACCGGCAGATCGCACGATCCGCCAATTCCGGCTAGAAACGCGCGTTCCGCCCTGATTCGCAGCGCGGACGCCCGATCATTCAGCTTCGACGCAATGGAACGAGTCCAATCGTCCACGCACCGCCGCTCGATGCAAATTGCGCCCTGCGCGGCGGCGGGCAGCATCGACCCGAACGGGACGGGCGTCGCCGGAGCGTCGACTTCGCCAAGGCGCTTCAATCCCGCCATGGCCAGAAGAATTGCATCCGCATCGCCATTCGAGAGCTTGCGCAACCTAGTGTTCACATTGCCCCGGAAATTGACCACATCCAGATCCGGTCGAAGGCGAAGCAATTGAGCTTTCCTTCGCAAACTGGAAGTTCCGACAATTACCCCCTCCGGAAGCGAATCAATCTCGCCAAATTTTTCCGAAACCAGCGCGTCTCTCGGATCCTCTCGCTCAAGGATGCAATCGACCACCAATCCTTCCGGCTGCTTGACAGGCAGGTCCTTCAGCGAATGGACGGCTATGTCGACCCGACCCTCCATCAAGGCGACCTCGATTTCCCGGCAGAAAATTCCCTTTCCGCCGATGTGTCGGACGGGTCTGGATGTGTCCTTGTCGCCTTTGGTGGCGATCTGGACGATTTCGCAGCTTTCAGCTTCGAATCCGCAGGTGTCGACCAGCAAATCCCGGACTTGCTCGGCCTGCGCTAGAGCTAGCTTCGACCCTCGCGTCCCGATCCTGACAGCGCGCCGGTCATGTCCAGAATTCCGTTGCATGTCGATCAAGGCCCCTGGTTGCCGCGCTGCGGCTTACAATCGCAACTGATTCATGCGAAACTATGTTGAGTACACGCAAGTCGACATGCAAAGCAATCCGCCAAAACCACTGCTGCAAGCACTATCAGGTCGGCGGACCTCCGTTCCTCCAATCTGGCTGATGCGTCAAGCCGGCAGATATTTGCCCGAATACAGGGCCGTAAGGTCCAGAGCGAAAGATTTTCTGGAGCTTTGCTACACGCCCGAACTGGCCGCGGAAGTGACCATGCAGCCGATCCGGAGGTTCGGGTTCGACGCCGCAATTCTGTTCGCAGACATTCTGCTGATTCCGCACGCGTTGGGATCGGATTTGTGTTTCGAAGACGGGCATGGACCACGCCTTTCTCCGATCACGTGCGAGCGCGACATGCGAGCATTTCGGGATCCGGCCGATATCCATGAGACGCTTCAGCCGGTTTACGAAACCGTTGGAATTGTGACAAAGGAGCTTCCTCGCGAAACCGCGCTTATCGGTTTCGCCGGAGCTCCTTGGACGGTGGCGACCTATATGATCGCAGGCAAAGGCGTTCCGAACCAAACGCCCGCGCTGCGCTTCATGGAAGATCAGCCCTCAGCGTTCAAGACATTGATTGCATTGCTTGAAGAGGCAACGATCTCGTATCTGCTTGCTCAGATCAAGGCCGGCGCCGAAGTCATCAAGATCTTCGACAGCTGGGCGGGCTCGCTTCCTGACAAAGACTTCAATCGAGTTGCGGTCGAACCTACGAAGCGCATCATCCATGCCTTGAATTCACAGCACCCGGAAGTGCCGGTGATTGCCTTCCCGCGCGGCGCAGGAAAAAGATATGTGGAATTCACAAGACTGACAGAAGCAAGCTGCATTGCCCTCGACGATTCAGTTGAGCCGGAATGGGCGGCCGCGCGAATCCAGAAAGGGCGTTGCGTTCAAGGCAATCTTGCGCCGCGGCACCTGGTCTGCGGAGGACAAGTGCTTGTCGACGAGACGAAGAAAATCGTCGAAGCATTTTCCGGCGGCCCGCATGTCTTCAATCTCGGACATGGGATTACTCCCGATGCGCACCCGATGAATGTCGAGGTGTTAATTAAAACTATTCGCAATCCATGTTTGCCCTAAAATGCCGTCAAACGAGGAACATGAATGGATTTCAATCTATTCCGAATTGATAAAATTGATCGGGTAGAGATTAAAATTACTGTGCATATCTGCCTGTCCTATGCAATGTGATAGCGCACATTGCCTTTTGCTGTGCCAAGGCGTTTTTGACCGAGCTCTTACAGACGCCAAGAACCGAGTCGTAGGTGAATACGTCCATTGCATGGCCGGAAAAATATATATATTGTACTTATATGTGACTTGCACGTACCAATCAACTGTTTTGCAACGCTCATTTGTGAATTGCATGCAAACTGAATTGATGGCGCTTTCAAAGGAGAGTGATCGGCCTGCATACTAATCGAAGTAGATGAGCACGGACCACTGCATGCCATTTCCGAGACATTTCGTTGAGCTACTAAAATCAGACGGGGACCACTTGAAACAGCTTTGACAGTTGCTGACCGCGTGAATGCAGCCATGAAACGGTCATGCCCACGCAGCGCGAAATGAGCCATTCTCAAACGATCCTACCAAGATGAACCAAAGGTACATCCCCGGTGCATCCCACTGTTGGTCAGGCGGGATGCCGCTCTGGTCGTAAGTTGGTGCCAACGCCCTGCGCGCATCAAATTCCGCTTCGAAAACAGCTGTTAGCCGACTTCCTCGATTGGTGGGCTTGTCGCGCAAAGCCGCCCGACCAGAAATCATGAAACGCACCCATGGACCAACGATACGTTGCACCCAACGCTTGACTCACATAGATTGGTTGTCGCTTCACTGCCCCATTCCCGCGGCGGCAAGCATAAACGGAATCGTGAAGGTCGCATGAAACTCAAGCGTCTATCCATTATCAACCTGCGTGCTTTTGATCACGCAGAATTCGATTTTCACCCGGAATTCACGCTTCTGGCGGGGGTTAACGGTGTAGGCAAAACGACTGTCCTAGAATCGCTGCGCATCTGCCTGTCCCGCTTGCTGCGGAAGTTCACGGCCAGCCAAACGAAACCGAGATCTTTTTGGAATGACGATATCCAAGTTGGAGCGACAGCTCTATCTGTCGACCTTGATCTGTCGATCAATTTCAAATCGTACAAATTGAAAATTTACAGTAAACACGAACAATGTAGCATCACAAGCCAGGCTAGGCATGTACGAGATCAGACACCTTTCATGACAGACAGCGAAATGCTTATTCCTAAATTCGAAACGGAAGCAATGGCTGCGAAGGAAGCACGGCTGAATCCTGTTGATACTATTGGCGTCTACTTTGGAATAAATCGCTCCATGGCGACCTATGAGCTACGGAGAAACATTAAAGCGAACGGCGGGCCAAAAAGCGCCTATGCGTATGCACTGACCGATCGAGGTCTTCGCTTAGCCGAACTGGCATCGTGGATGCATGAACTTGAGCAACGATCCTCGGAACTACCGAAAGCAGACCAACATCTGCATGCGCTACGAACTGCTGTCAATCGATTTTTGCCTGAATGTAAAAACATGCAAGCCGCCGTAGTCGATCATCGCTCAAGGTTGTATTTTGAGAAACACGGCCAAAAACTGGACTCACGTAAACTATCCGATGGTGAGAAAAGTATACTTGCCCTAGTATCTGACTTGGTCATGCGACTTTGTCAAGCCAACCCGCGTTTGGATGATCCCGTCCGAGAAGGAGCCGGCATAGTACTGATTGACGATATAGAACTTCACCTCCACCCCCAATGGCAGCGTAAAATCGTTGAACAGTTGTGCAAGACTTTCCCTAACTGTCAGTTCGTTGCAACAACGCATTCGCCTCAAGTTATTGGTGAAGTAGAGCATTGCAAAATCCGGATGATAGTTGACGGCAAGGTACACACGCCACCGCGCTCTTTTGGAATAGATTCCAGCCGCATCCTAGAAGAGTTAATGGGCTCCAAGTCACGGAATGTAGTTATAGACGAGCAAATTAGAAAAATCAGTAAACTCATCGGTCGTGGTAAATCAGATGCCGCAAAAAAAGAAATAAGAGAGCTGTCGGACAAGCTTGGAGAAGAGGACCCGGAAATCACACGTGCACTTACATACCTCGAGTTTATGGAGGATAGCGCGTGAGAACGATAGTTAAAGGTAAAGAACCAAAAAGTTTGACTCAGCACCGGTTACAACCCCATAGCAATTACAACAATTATTCCGAGAAAGACGATTTGCGAATTGCACTTACGCGGGAGCAAAAAGGATTGTGCTGTTATTGCACCACCCGAATTCGGCCCGAATCAAAGAAAATGAAAATTGAACACTGGAAGTGTCAAGCAAATTTTCCAGACTTGCAACTTGACTACTCGAATCTACTCGGCTCATGCTGCGGTGTAACGGATCTTTGCGAACACTGTGATACAAGCAAAGGCAATCAAAGCTTGGCTTGGAACCCTGCAAACGTCGACCATAGGATCGAAGATCGAATCCGATTTCTGAATGACGGCACCATCGAGGGAGTGAGCGACGAATTCGACTTTCAACTCAATGAAATTCTGAATTTGAACGTAAAAAGATTGATGAGAAATCGTAAAGTTGTTTATGAAGAAGTGCTGAAATGGTGGCGATCGACACCGAATGCACGTCTACGTGTTCAAGATGAAATCAATAAACGTACTGGTGATGTAGACGATTATACACCATTTAGCCCGGTTGCGGTATGGTTCCTTCGGCAGAAGTTGTAATCCCTCTTCGAAAAATTAATATTGCTCAGTGATAGCAACAAGTTTTCCTGAATTGCATGTAGGAAACGTATCAACGCACTCACACATGACCGACAGATTTAACTGCCCTGGGTTTTCCGGGGAGCACTCGGCTAAACAAACGTGCCGGAATCGTGTCGGGCGGAAGCGTCGGAGACGGCTATGACAACGCATTGGCCGAAACCGTCATCGGGCTGTTCAAGATCGAAGTCGTCAAACACCTCGGTCCGTGGAAAACCAAAGGCCAACCCGAATGGGAGACCATGAAATGGGTGCACCGGTACAACAAAGACCAACTGCGCGGAGCGATCGGCTGCCAGACCCCGAACGAAAGGGAGGATGCGTTCCGCAAACGAAACAACAAGCTTGAAAAAGCAGCCCAAGTGTTGAACAAAACACCCTCCGGAAAACCCGCGACGATTCAGATGAATGTTGCTAGGAAAGGGCAAGGATTTCTTGGGCTAGACTAAGATTCAGAAAAATTTATCCAGCTCGGTTGGCTAAAATTAAGGTCAGAGCAAATTGACTATCTTAAAATTGTTGCCAGATAAATTGAAGCAAGGGGAAGCTAGGCACATAAAGTGATTCGACATTTGGTAAACATCCTAGTCCTTGAAAGTTAAACTATAGAGGAATACCCGACATAGATATCGTGGTAAGAGGCAAAAGCGGAACTGTGTCATCGGAATCATTGACTTTAGAGCGTTTTTCAGTCAAGTCGAATCAGAGCATTCGTTCCTCCTCTGTTGAAACGAAATGGACATTAATCAAAATCAAAATAGAAAATTCGGTTCCAGATTGAACTGGTTTAACTTGAGTGAAAGTCGCACCTGAGAACAGCCTCCATTTCCAGATCAATTGCTCCCGAATTTAAGGGTATCAAATTTACTTGGTGCTCGACGTCGACCAAATTTTGCCTAAAACTGAACCTAGCGCGGATCATACATATCGCATGCGATCTATTGATTCACGCTTGCATGCGCAATTCCTTGCCAGACGCCTCGTCTGGAATAATCAAGGCCAAGCGGCGACCGGCGGCAGGCTCATTAGGACGGCATCTGGGTCATGCCCGGTTTCTAGCCCGAATTTTGTTCCTCGGTCGTAGATCAGGTTGAATTCAACATACAGCCCTCGGTGCACGAGCAAAGTCTCGCGCTCTTCTGCTGTCCAGGATTGATTTATCCGCCGTCTGGCAATCGGCAGGTAAGCATCCACAAAGGCCAAACCGACTTGTCGAACGAATTCAAAATCTGCTTCCCAGTCGCCCGAATTCAGATCGTCGAAAAATATCCCGCCTGCCCCGCGGGCGCGATTGCGATGACGAATGAAGAAGTATTCGTCCGCCCATTTCCTGTATTCTGCATATCGATCCTGCCCGAAGCGATCGCATAGCTCCTTCAGAACGGCATGGAATTGGTTGATGTCGTCCGAATAGGTCAAGCACGGGTTCAAGTCGGTTCCGCCGCCGAACCACGAACCGCCGGGCGTCCAGAACATTCTGGTATTCATGTGCACCGCGGGCGCATGGGGATTCCTCATATGAGCGACCAAGGAAATCCCTGAAGCCCAAAAGCGGGGATCCTGCTCAAGATCGGGCAAGGATTTCCTTGACGAAAGCAATCTTTTCGCGTCATCGCCGAGTCGACCGTAAACGGTCGAAACATTTACGCCTGCCTTTTCGAATACGCGCCCTCCCCTGATCATGGACATTTCGCCGCCGCCTGCGTCCTGCCCGTCTTCAGAAGCGCGCTTGGTTGGAGTCCGTTCAAATTTGCCAAAAGGCATTCCGTCAATTTGCGGCAGATCGCATGCGCTCTCCAAATCTTCGAATTCGCCGCAAATCTTGTCGCGCAACTCGCGGAACCAGTTGCTCACGCGGGTCTTTTCTATCTCCATGGATTTCAGACCGCCCATGTCGCAACTCTGGATCTTTGGGCTGAGCCGCAGGTGCGCACCTACATTTCCTTTCGCCCTGCTAGCGCCGCCGCGATTGTTCCATCGTCCAGATAATCAAGTTCTCCACCAATTGGAACGCCGGTTCCGAGCGAGGTTACGGCCACGCCGACTTGGCGCAATTGTTTCGCGATATAAAATGCTGTCGTCTGTCCATCTACGGTCGGGCTCAGCGCAAGAATGACCTCTTTCACCATTTCCGATTCGGCTCTTTCCACAAGCTTGGAAACCCGGATTTCATCGGGTCCTACATTGTCCAGCATCGACAATAGGCCGCCCAGCACGTGATACCGTCCCTTGAAACCGCCCGAACGCTCCATCGCCCAAAGGTCTGAAACTTCCGCAACAACGCAAATCTCCCCGTTGCTGCGGCGGTCCGAACTACAAAGGTCGCAGACGTCCGCTGAACAGAGATTGCCGCAGACGTCGCAATTCCGCACCCTTTCCGCAACTTCGAGCATTGCCTTCGCGATTGGTTCCATCTGCTGCTTTCGCCGTTTCAGCATGTGAAGAACGAGGCGGCGAGATGACCGAGGTCCAAGGCCGGGCAGCCGGGCGAACAATTCAACCAGATCGTTGATTTCATCACGATTCTGAATCATTCCTGCTCCCGTACCGACACTTCCGGGCTGCGCCGATTGCATTTGGTTCCTCGTACGCCGGTCCAAAACGGCCAAGTTCCGTAAACTTTCAAAGTTTCAACCTGTTACTCCGAAGCCTTGGCTGCATGGCGCAAAAATCCAAGCCGGGTCTGATCAGTCAGCTTTGAACGCCCACCGCAACTCCTGACGAGATGCAACTGCATCGGTCGTTCGACAACGATGAAATTCGCGGCTTCTTTCAGAGATTCTGCGATCAGCGGCCAACGTTTCCAATTCAGCAATTTCGCTGCCTCCGAACTGGCAATCAATTCCGCCGAGCAGCATCTTGGCGGGCTGACAGCTGCTTGCCCTTTGCAACGCTCAATCCTCGATTTTCTCCCTGCGACAATACGTTCAAGTGCGGGTGCTGTCTGAATCTGGGCAAAGAACGCCGGGAAACGCGTCCATTACGCTTTTTACCAGCGGATGGACAGGCGGAGAAGCCTCGCTGAAATCAGACCGCCCGTCCTTGGCGCCTTGTTTAGTTTCCTCTTTCGCCTGCTCAAGAATGACAAACTCCCAAGGCGACGAGGTCAACGACGAAAGCTTTGTTTCAAATGAGTCCTTTTGTTCGGCAGATTTATCAATCTTTGCCTTAGCGGTGATCTTCCCAAAAGTATATTCAACCACCTCCAACGCCGACCTAAAGTTCTCGTAGAATGCCGCATCCCGCGATTTGATGAATTCCAGCAATTCTTCATAGGTTTGGCATTTTCCGGCCGCATCTGCTTTTTCTTCCACATTGTCAGGCTTGATTGGGGTTTCGACGTTGTCGCCTTCCGTTTGAGGGACGTCGTCGCTCCGGCTCTCTGCCCGCGCCGCATCGGTTGCAGCCGGCCCAGCGACAAGCGGCGATGGTTTCGGCTCCTGCACTTGAACTGCGGGCTCCGACTCAATTTTGTTCTTTTCGGGTTGCGGTTCCTGCGCGACATTACGATTCGCCGGCTGCCCGACATCGCTTTCGCTGGACGACTTATTATCCGCGAGCATTTTCGCGAGTTGCTGCGGCGTTGGAAGGTCGGCTGCATGAGTCAACCTTATGACCGCCATTTCCGCCCCCATGATCTGGCTCGGCGAATAAACGAGTTCATCAAGCGATTTGACAAGCATTTGCCAGGCTCTGGCAAGAATGCTCATCGACAACGCGTTGGCCATGCCCAAACCCCGAACTCGTTCGTCCAGACTGACCGAAGGGTCGTCCGCAATTTCAGGCGAGATCTTCAACATGGAAACCCAATGAACCGATTCCGCCAATTCGCGCAGAAGCGCTTGCGGATCGACGCCCTCCGCATACTGGCTGCGGAGCTCTTCCAGCGCGCCGGCCGTTTCGCCCTTCATGATCATTTCAAGCAAATCGAGAATTCGGCCGCGATCCGCCAAAGAAAGCATTTCGCGGATGCGGACTACATCGATTTCCCCGCCGCCCAACGAAATCGCTTGATCCAACAGGCTGATCGCATCCCGAACTGATCCTTCCGCAGCCCGCACGACGAGCGCCAACGCCGGGTCGGCGACCTTAGCTCCCTCTTTCTCGGCAATCATCTTCAGATGCGAAACCATTTGGTCTTGCTGAACCCTATTCAAATCAAAGCGCTGGCACCGGGAAAGCACCGTGACCGGCACCATCCTGATTTCGGTTGTCGCAAACACGAACTTCACATGTTCCGGCGGCTCTTCAAGCGTCTTCAGCAGCGCGTTGAACGCGTTGTTCGAAAGCATGTGGACTTCATCGACGATGTAGATCTTGTATCTTGCGTTCGCCGCTCGATAGGGCACACTCTCGATGATTTCTCGAACATCCCCGACGCCCGTGCGCGACGCAGCGTCCATTTCGAGCACATCGACGTGCCTCCCCTCCGCGATGGACACGCAATGCTCACACTGGCCGCATGGCTCGGTGGTGGGACCGCCGCTCCCGTCGGCTCCAATGCAGTTCAGGCCTTTTGCGATCAATCTGGCGGTCGTGGTTTTTCCAACTCCTCGGACGCCGGTCAGAATGAATGCATGGGCGATCCGGTCCGCGTTGAACGCATTGCGCAATACGCGGACCATCGCATCCTGTCCGATGATCTCTGCGAATGTCTGCGGCCGATATTTCCGCGCGAGTACCTTGTAGGATTCGTCCATAACGATATTCACATTACCGGCAGGGTCTGATTTTCGCCACTTGATATTGTTCCGCGCCGCGTTTCCGGCAGACATGGTTCGTGCTACCCTACATCGCGTTGCGCTGCACCCCGCCTCGGGCAGAAATTTCTGGGCATCCGGAATGAAGCAAATGACCAAGAACTTGGACTTGCTCCGACAGCAAGCAAGGAAGCTATCGGACAACGCCCCCGGAAACGGAGGAATCTCCAAGCGCGGCGCTCAAGCCGAAATTCACGGCAATGAGCAAATCGAAAAAACGGATGCGCTGGATACCGTTGCCAAGGAGAATGGATTCGGCAGTTGGGCAAGGCTTGTCGCCAACAATTGGTTTTCGGAAATGACCCCCGGCGAACTTGCCGAAAGACTCAAGATCGGACTGTACTTCGGTCAACACTGGGTCGTGGAAACTTTGCTGACCAATTATCCAGAAACCGCAGATGCCGATCTGGGCATTCAAATTGCGCTATTCGACAAGCGATCAGTCGCAGAAGCACTTGCCCGGGATCCGGATGCGGCACTTCGTCCGATCGGCAACCGGACGCCGATTCTGCATCTTGCCTACTCTCGGCACATTCATGCGGCGAAGGAATTGAATGAAGACGCGATTGAAATCGCAAAAATGCTCGTGGAAAACGGAGCTGACGTCAACGATGGAATTGCGACAGATTCAGATAGCGATCACAAGCTGTCGGCGCTGTACGGCGCGGTCGGACATGCGGATAATTTCAGTTTGGCCGAGTGGCTCTTGAAGAACGGCGCCGAACCGAACGACGATGAGTCTCTCTACCATTCGACGGAGGTCGGCCATCGCAAAAGCTTGAAACTGCTTCTGGAGAACGGCGCAAGGATTCAAGGGACGAACGCGCTGCTTCGCGCATTGGATTTCAACGACCATGAAGCGGTTGCCTTGATGTTGAATCAAGGAGCCGATCCAGACGCCGACGTCGTGGGCCACCCTTCAGACGAACCCAGCCTCACGCTACCCTCACTTCATCAAGCGGCAAGGCGGATGTGCGATGCGCGGATGGCCAACTTGCTGTTGGACGCCGGAGCTGATCCCAAGCGACGTCATTCCGGGCTTACGGCCCACGGCATAGCTTCCATTTACGGCAACAAGGAATTCGCAACGGTGCTGGAAGAAAGGGGCCACTCCGAAACGCTCAATGGAGCAGTTCGCAGCGCGGCGGTCGCGGCCGAAAGCTTGCCAGGCAATTCAGCTCGACTGAATGCCGAGGATATCGTCGGCGAATTGAAGTATCTGCTCCACAATCTCCAGCGTTATCCGGATCGGCTGGAGCACTCCAAACGCTTGATATCGCTCGGATTCGGCAACGATACTCCCGATGAAATGGGCCTTACGCCCGTGCAGCTCGCCGGATGGGAAGGACTTCCCGATGCTGTCGAGTATTGGTTGTCGCTTCAGCCCGACCTTGAGCATGTCAACGGCTTTGGTGGCGACCTGCTTTCAACGATCGTGCACGGTTCAGAAAATTGCCCGTATCGGGACAGCCGCGACCACGTCGCCTGCGCTCGGCTTGCGCTCTGCGCAGGCGTTCCGCTTCCGAAACTCGCGCCTCTCTTTGCCGGCGAGGAATCGATGGCGGGTTTTCTTGCGGAGTGGGCAGCCGATCATCCGGAGCAAGTGGTGGAGCACGGCGCGCACTGAAGCGTTGCACGCTCTGCCTGAACAGATTTGAAATTCCTCATTTGCCATCGCGCCAATGCGCTTGCCAAAATTTTTTTCAAACGATGCGAATGCGCGAGCTCGATTGAACTGCCCCGGGTTTTCCAGAGAGCAATCGGCCAAACAAACGAGCCGGAAACTCAAGGAAACCCGCTGAAAAGCCAAAGGGTTGATCCGACATCGAAAACTGGGTGAAAGCGGCTTATGAATGTCAGCGGCATTTCTCCTGGGTCCATGATGCTGCACCAAGTGCGAAACTTGGGGTTGACCCAAAATCAACTTATTTGTAGTAACAATAAATGAAAATCGACTATGACCGAGCCAAACGCCTTGCAAACCTGCAGCATCGCGGGTTGGACATGGAAGATGCCGATCAGGTGTTTGAAGGCCTGCATATAACCTTTGAAGACCTTCGGTTCGATTATGGGGAACGAAGGTTTCTGACCTTCGGCATGTTGCAGGATCGGATGGTCCTGCTGGCATGGACCCGAAGAGATGATGCCGTTCGGATCATCAGCATGAGGAAAGCCAATGAACGTGAACAAGGAAGATATCGCCACAGATTGGGTTGATCCCGATGAAATCCCCGACTTGGCAACCGATGAATGGGCCAAGGTGATTGATGCGGCGCCAGCTCAACGCGGCAGGCCCAAGCTGCCAGTGACCAAAGTGTCCACCACAATTCGTTTGGACCCTGATGTGATTGATGCATTCAAAAGGGATGGCGCAGGTTGGCAAAGCAGGATCAATGACGCTTTGCGCAAAGCGGCCGGTTTGCCTGATACGGCCTGAAGCCAAAGAAACCCGCCGATGCGCCGAAGGGTTAACTCGGCAGTCGATCGCATATTGGCCCCCTCCCCCTTGCCCTTCAATGCAGCAATAAATCGAATGCGACCGGTAGACGCGACGCCGATACCTTTGGCGGATGTGGCCGACGGCTTGATACAGCATCGGGCTGTTCGCCATTTGCTGAAAGCACGATTTTATCCCATCACGACATTCTTTGGACCGCGCCGACCAGAATTTTCCAATCCATTTAGAGCGATTTCGAATAGATTCCGTTCAGCCTCTGGTGCCAGGTCATAATCACCCATGCCGTGTTCTATATTTCGCTTTGGCTTCTTCCCAGATTTCTTCAATGGACTTCTTGCTGTAGCCTTTTTGCATTGCACTCGTTTCCGCTTCGATAAGAGCAGCGCGAATAGCGGCAATTTCCTCTGGTGTTTCTCGCTCACGAATTTGACGCTCTCGGATCAGTTCGCGCACGACTTCACTCTCGTTGCCATAGTGGCCGGTATCGATTTTTGCTTTGATCCAAGTGTCTTGCTGATCCGTAACGGAGATGCTTTTCTTGACCATAGGCATTGTGTTTTACCTCGTTTCTGATCCATTTGCCTACTAGATAGTATAATCTACTCTCTTATTTTTTCAACTTGATTACGCTTTCAGCTAGAGCTTACCCTTGGGTTGGACTCTATAGCCGTACAGCCAAGACTCCGGCGTCCGCTTGACGGTGATGGTCCTCACGAGTAAAATTCAAAATTCATAAATGCGTGTCGTAAATTGCATTTTCATCATGTTTCATTCTTTCGGTCTGGCGCATCATGAAACGGCACGCGGCCAGCAGCGCCACGCCCCGAACTCTCCACCAAGCTTCATTCATAACCCTTCGCCAGACGACGGCAAAGCGACATCCAAGCGAAGGTCTGCTTCACGACACAGCGGCATTGCAGAACAGTACCTTTACATTATTGTTTTCAATGATTGTGCACGGTTCGGAAAATTGCCTGAATCGGTACAGCCGTGACCACGTTGCCTACGCTCGCTTTGCCGGCGAGGAATCGATGGCGGGCTTTCTTGCCGAATGGGTGGCCGACCATCCGGAGCAAGTGGTGGAGAACGGCGCGCACTGAAGCGTTTTAAGCTCTGCTTGAACAGATTTGGAACGCAACCTTTGAAATTCGTACTCTTCGCGCGCCCGTCGCGGGGCCGGTTGCCTGTCGAGAGCACCCATTGCCGCACCTGACGCATTGATGAAAAGCGGAATTCCGGCTTTTTGCATCCAAAAATTGGCATCCATCAAGAAGCCGCCGAAAACGCGCAAGAGCAAAATGCAGTTTTCTCCCAAGGAATGTAACAATCAGGACGCCGTCTCTTTCCTTTTGCCTTCAAGCGCTTGTGCCAAAGCGATTATGTTCTCTGCCGCCGCTTCAATCGTGTCCTCGACCTGTTTCCGAATTTCCGGGTCTGCGAATTCAGGTATTGCGATGGCGATTCTGTCCGGAGGCCGATGCCTTTCGCCGAACAAGCGCCCGGCTTGGTCGGGATGAGCCCGAGCGTAGAGGTTCAAAAATCTTTTTTTTTCCTCAAGCGAAAACACGCAGACTCGCATCAGCGTCGGAACGTGCTGAACCGGCAACGGAACCCGATAGTTTGGATTCAAGATTTGGCTAATGAAGCTCTTGTGCGTTCCGGTGGATTTGGCGATTCGAAGGCGAGTGCCGGAAGGCCTCCTGTCGACCAGCTCCCTGAGCATAACCTTGTAGTTTCGCAGCGCCTCCTCTTGAGTGGAAGTGCCGTTCATCGCTCATGCGCCGTCGTCAAAGGTCGATATCGCGTGTTTAACGCGTCCGGCGTAGTTCGCCGAAACGGACAGCGTGTCCAATCCAAGCTCCAGCAGCGTATGCACATATTTGGGGTCCGACGCCATCTCGCCGCAGATGCTGACTTCCACGCCGCGGGATCTGCCCGCGTCGACAGTGCGCTTGATCAATTCAAGCACAGCCGGATTTGACGGGCTCGCAAGCGCAGCCAAGTTCGGATTGTCCCTCGCGCAAGCCGTTACATACTGCACGAGATCGTTGGAACCTATCGAATAGAATTCCGCCGCCCAGTCAGCGGCCGTCAACGCCGCCGCCGGCGTTTCGACCATGATGCCCAAAGCCGGGCGATCAAATTGGGTGTCCTCTTCCTCCAACTCCTTCAGTACGGCGTTCAGATGATCAGCGGCCGAGGACAGCTCCGAAGGAATCGTCGCCATCGGCAGCATGACTTTGACTGGGCCGAGTGAGGCCGTCCGCGAAAGAGCGCGAAGCTGAATTCTGAATTGCTCAGGATTGGCCAGCGAAAGGCGAAGACCTCTTTGGCCCAAAAACGGATTCGATTCGCCGTCAGCGGTAATCCCGGCAATGGGTTTGTCGCCGCCAGCATCAAGCGTCCGAATGGTGACCGGTCGGCCGTCTGCCCACAGCACCATTCGCTTGTAAGCTTCATATTGGACTTCCTCAGAAGGCAGTGTTCCGCCCATGAAGAGAAACTCCGTCCTGAACAATCCCACGCCGTCGCAGATTTCAGGATTCAGGTCGTCCAGAGCATCGGGATCTTCGACATTGATCAGTACTTTGACCGCCCTCCCCGACCGAGTTCGTGCCTTGAGGCGCGAATACTCAGCCTCAATGGCTTGCTCCTCTTGCTGTCGAGCGACTTTGTCTCGTTGCAGCTTCGACAATTCGTTGGCGTCGCCATGGGCTAGTGTGCCGTTGTCTCCGTCGACAAGCACAACGCTGCGATCCTGCAACTCGTTCATGCCACTCACGCCGACTGCCATAGGGATTCCATGCGAACGAGCAACGATGGCCGTGTGCGCCGTCGCGCTTCCCGCCGACAGGGCAATCCCCGATATCCTGTCCGCGCCGATCCATTCGATCAGAATCGACGGGCCAATGTCCTCAGCAACGATGATGTCGCCCTTTCGAGGTTCGCCTGACTTGTCAGCCCCATCCGACATCGCATTCAGGACCCGGTCGCGAAGATCAGTCAGGTCCGTAGCTCGCGCAGCCATGTACTCGCCTTCGGAAGACGCATAATCTTTAATCTCCAAATTCAGGACCGCTTGCCAAGCGTCGTCAGCGGCCTTGCCGTCGGCAATCCGTTTCCGAACCGGTTCCAATATGCTGTCGTCCTCGAGGAGCAATTCCTGGAATTCAAGGATTTCCGCTCCCAGTTCATCGGAATTCAGAACCAATGCGGCGATCTGCTCGGCGGACCGAGCGAGAGCATGATCCAGCAACTTCGACTCGTCCGAAACAGAGCCTTGCCTGCGCGACCGCTTGATTCCGGAATATTGGAACCTGCGGCAAGGCCCCAAAGCGGATCCGCCGGCGGCCGGCAGTCCGACGAATTCGCGCACGCCGCCATTATTCATGGAAGTTCCTATTGACCAAATCTACAATCGAATTGACTGCTTCATTCGCATCCGCGCCCGCCGCTCGGACATAAATCGGCGAATTTTTCGGCGGGCGCAGCTTGACGACCGCATTCGGAGACTTCGCGTTCACCCAATCGGGCCTTTGTTCCGAGCAAATCTGGACATTCGCCTTGAATTTCATAGCAAGCTTGGTCAGCTTGATCGCGGTTCGCGCGTGCAGACCGAGCTTGTTGGTTATCAACGCTCCGCCTCTCACCCATTCGAATTCAGTTTCCGCTTTTTCCATCACTTGAATTCCTCGGCTGTTGCGCGGACGGCATTGAGGTTCGATCCCCCTGCTGCTTCAGTGGCGGCCATCACCGCGCCTTCCACAATAGGCGCACTGCATATTACGATCTTCTCGGCCTTTTCCGGATCAAGCATTTCTATCGCCATTTCACTGTTCGTCTCGGATCCTCCGAGATCCACGAGGATCGCAATGCCTCTATCCGACCAAACGCTCTCGATGGCGTCGATTATCGCGCCCACGTCGCAGCCCAATCCGCCGTCAGGGTCTCCGCCGCAATGGGCGACCTCCACGTCATCGCCTACCATTTCGCGTACCATTCGCGCCGTTCCGCGGGCGACTTCCTCCGAATGGGAGACGATCACTATTGAAACTTTGTCGTTCATCGATGTTCCAACACGTTGCAAATTGCATTCACTATGTGCGCTGCCGACCTCGCACCGGGATCGATGTGGCCGATCGACCTGACGCCCAAGAACGACGCTCTGCCTTTTTTCGCTTGCATTGTCCTAGTCGCTTCAACCGCCTTTTCGGCGACTTCGCGAATTTCGTGCAACGATGCGCCGCGATCAACGGCCTCGTGCACCGGCACCAGAACATCGAGCATTGTCTTCGCCCCGACATCGGAGCGCCCTCGCGCTTTGACCGCGTTGACCCCTGTCCCGGTCAGTTTGCTGATCCCAGCGGAATCTTCAGGCACTTCGAGGGCTTCCCGCGCCATTGCCAGCAAAGCTGAACCGTAGAGGGGTCCCGACGCTCCACCGACCGTCATAACGATCGTGGTTCCCGCTTTTTTGAGCGCGGGACCGAATTCCAGATCCGCGATCGCGTCTCGGTTCTTCAGGAGGGATTCGGCGCCGCGACACAAGTTGGTCCCGTGATCGCCGTCACCGATGGCCTGATCAAGAAAGGTAAGCTCGTCGGCATTGAGTTTTATCGCCTCGACTACCCGGTCGATTATTTCAGCAAGAAGATCGTTTCGCATTAGTCCCGCCTCCGACTACGAACCGACAGCGGCAGCAACCGGAATCCGATGAAGTTTGTTGAAACCACTTGTCACAGCGATTGAACATCTGCCTGCGACTTATCGCAAGTGCCAACAAAATCAACCTCCCCGGAACCGCGCCTTTCGCATTCCCTGCCAACGGAGACATCTTCGGAACAAATTTGCGAATCGTTCCGCCCCTGTTGATTCGAATAAACTTTTCACTAAACTAAGTCAACTTGGATTCCGAAATTCACCGGGGCGCGTCCCACTTTTTAGTCGGGCGGCAGTGTGACAAGCACTCCAATCAAGGAATTCGGCGCAACGATTGTTTTCGATGCAGCATTTGATGGCGAGCGGCGCGTTGGATCCACTTTCGACCAGCGGCACCTCTCCCTTCCGATCCCGAAAAACGGGACGCGCACCCATTATAGAAAGCGATCTTGCCAATTCGCGCCAGTCGGACTAGGTTCAAAGGCGAGAGGTTGGTGCGGGCGAACGACTCGCCAACCCGGTCAGGTCCGAAAGGAAGCAGCCGTAACGAGACCCGTTCGGGCCGCTTGCCAACCTCTTGATTCCATTCTCGCGAGTTTGGCCGCCCTTCCGCTGCAAGAGTCCGGCTTTGGCGTTTGTTCCCTGAACAGTACTGCACGAAGGAAGATCAATCCGCTCGACACCTTCAATCCTCGCTCGCGTTGCGTTCCGCCGCGGACGAATTTCGGAGGGTGCATCCTATTCTCTTTGGATTGAGAAGGGCGGCGTGCGGCAAGTCGAAAGCGTGCCGACGCTCCGCTCGTCATCAGATGCTGCCTCGCAAACTTGAGTCGGCCTGTCTTCCTCAATTGGAGGGCTGGCCGCATCGCGGCCGCCCGACCGAAAACAATGGGACGCACCCCTGAATTCGCCAAGACTGGACAACCCGGCTACCGGTCATCAACACCGTTCAAAATTTTGGCCAGCAGATTGAAACTGATTTCGACTCGCGTTCCGAGTTTCGCAGGCATTCAAACCCGGCAGCGCCTGCCAATGAGCGGATCATCAATTGATTCGCATTGGGAACAAATGCAAGCAACCGTCGCCGCTCTCCCATTCAAGCCTTGACCCGGGTTCAATCCGCGAAGGCGGCGCGCAATTTCGCGGCGACGAAATACAGGACACCGACCAAGATTCCTTGGACGACCAAAACAGCGAAAGTGAGGGGCACATCGGATTCCGCCCGGCCGGAATTCAGCAAGTGGCCCAGTCCCGCATCATGCGGCTCTATGATTTCAACAAGCGTCGTTCCAACAAAGGCCAGAGGCATTGCGATCTTCAGCGCGTCCAAAAATCCGGGCAAAGCGCGGGGGACAGTCACTTTCCACAGCATGTGCCGCTTTGCCGCGCCCCAGAGGCGAAAAAGCTCATCGACAGTCGGGTCGCTTCGCGAGACGTCCACCATGATCGCCATTGCGATGGGAAACGCCGCCAAAAGCATCGCCGCCAATATTGCTGAAACGGTCTCGTTTCCTGTGAACAGAACGGCGAACACCAAAGCCACCGATGCCATAGGAACGAAATTCAAACCGCGAATCAGCGGATAAAGAATCAGGCGAGCCTTGCTCGAAAAGCCCATAGCTGCGCCGAGCGCCGTTCCGACGATGACGCCCAAGACAATTCCGACGACAACTCGCCAAATCGTGTCCAAGGCGTATTGAACAAGCAGCAGGCCCGATCCAAACAACTCCGCCACAATATCGACCGGCGAAGCCATCACATCATTGTTCCAGCCTGCCGCGAGCACAATCAATTCCCAGAGAACCAGGAAACAAGCGACGCCGCCTGCACCGAGACCCAAGCGCATTCCGGAGTTCATTTCGAATCCTCCTCGGCGTCGAGTTCAATCCCGGCGATAGCCGCTTCAATCTGCTCTCTCAATTTCGCCATCAACTTGTTGACTTCGTGTTCATGGATGAAACCACGCTTCCTTTCTTCGTTGAATTCGACTTTGGCAACCAACCTGGACTTGGTCGGCTTGTCGGACAGCACGACAACTTCATCCGATAGGAATACGGCTTCCCGCAAGCTTTGCGTGAACATCAAGCAAGTGAACGGCTCCATCTCGCGCAGCAATTGCATTGTCTCCCAAAGGCTCTCGCGCTCGAATATCCCGACGCCTTCGAATGCCTGGTCCAAAATCAGCAACTCCGGATAGTGAACCAACGCTCTGCAAAGCTCTGCGCGAATCCTTATCCCGGTCGAGACTTCCGCCGGGCGCATTTTCTCGTAGCCCTCCAGCGAAACGAGCCTGAGCAAGTCGCCCGCGCGCTCTTCCCTTTCTTCACTTGGCATATCTGGCGCCATCACCTCAAGCGGAAGCGCGACATTTTGAATTAAGGTCAACCATTCAAGGAGTGCCGTCTCCTTGAATACGATTCCGACGGTCCGACGCGGCGATGCAACTTGTTCACCTCCCAGCCAGACTGTCCCTTTTCCGGGCTGCACGAGTCCCGATGCTATTCTTGCTATCGTGGACTTTCCGCATCCATCAGGTCCAATCACTGATACGAAATTGCCGACTTCGACCGAAAGCGAAAGGCCTTCGATCAAATCGACTTCCCCTTCATCGGACTCGTAGGAGTACGATACCTCTCGCAATTCAACTTCAAGAGATTCAGTCATGAGCAACCAGCCATTGCGACCATCCAATCAAACGTGCACATCGAGCACGGCACATGCGACCGTATCGGCAATCAACTCTCATCTTTCGAGTATTCGCCGAGAAACGCTATACTGTTGCGACAGTTTAAGAGCGTCAATAGAAATCTGACATCCCCTCGATTATTGCGAGCAGCAATATGCGTCGATCGCCCCAGATTCAGAATTTGCCGCGCGACCACCGGACGTACGGCCTGCGAGCAGGTACGCATCGATAACTCTTCGGCGCATTCCGTTGTTCAATTTGCAAATCAGCCTGCATGCAAAGCATTTTCATTTGCGCGATTCGAAGCCGAATCAGGCTTCGGCATTGAAGATTCATTGCAAGCTCAATGGATGCACAAGGTACGTTTCATGATTCTTGGTCAGGCGACAATTGCAGCCCTCGAAACGCCGAACGCAAGCCCGCCGCAAGTTCCGCGCCCGATCAGAACGGCCAGCGAATCCAAGCGCCCAGAATGAGAACGGCAGTGACCCACATGCCGATCTGCCATCGCGAATTGTCCTTGTCCCGCTTCGCCATGTCGACATCGCGCTGCGCCTCTCGCCTTGCGGCTTCAGCCTCTCGCGTTGCGGCTTCAGCCTCTCGCCTTGCGGCTTCGGCGTCGCGCTGCAGTTCGCGCTTTGCGGCTTCGGCGTCGCGTTTCGCCGCGTCGGCGTCGCGCTGCGCATCGCGCTTTGCCAAATCGGCTCGCAGTCTGTCCAAGGCGCTTTCGTACTTCGCCTGATGCGTGCTCATGCGTTCTTCCTGTTTCGCCATCCGCTCGGAATGTTCCAACAGTGTCCGGTCGGTCATCGCTCGCATCCCGTCGCAAAAGTTTTCGCTGGCATTGCGCGGGCGGCGGTTCATGCCGGACAGCCACGCGGTGCGAATGGCCCAAGTCAGGTTCGGATCACTCTACTTCCCCTCGTATCCCCTGTCCACCCGTTTACAGGTTCAGCATTTATGCGACGGTTCGGGGATCCGATTCGCTGCGTCCTGGGACGCTTTATAGGATTTGGTCGGGTTGTTTTTCAGCGTCCGTTTTTTTGGTCAGACGGCGGCGCGACAAACCCCCCAATCAAGGAATTCAGCCCGACGATTTGTTTTCGATGCAGCATTTTGAGGCGATCAGAGCGTTGGCCCGCTTTCGACCAGCGGCACCTCGCCCTTCTCCGTCCAAAGAAAATGGGATGCACCCGTATGCGCAACCTTTCAACAAATTTGAACAACCGGCTCCGGCCTACCGCGGACCGAGGCGCGCAGGAATGTCAGCGCCTGAGTCGATGACAGGATGAAGACACAGAGCGAGCTTGCGCAAGGCAAAGGCCGCGCTCTTAAGAAAGGAACGACGGAACTCGCCAAACTCAGCGCACCGCCCAAGCTTAAGATATCCTTTCAACGCTTCGCATTATTTCGTGCGCTACATCGTATTCCGAGCAAGGCAGTTTGGCTTGATTCCAAGCTTCAACGGGAAAATACTCTTATGACCGGGGGATCAGCCTCGTAAACAACCTATCCTTGGACAGGTCGAATCAACATGTTCCACAGAGCAAAGTCGTGAAGCGGGCAGAACAGGTTACGTTCGCCGGAGGCGGGATCGAGCGAGCCGCTGAAATCCGAAGCAATGAAAAAAGAATCGCCGGACTGCTTGCTCGGTCGGATGCGCGGGTCACATTGCTGTGGCAATCGAAACCGCTGTTCGCTGACGACGGTTCACTGAATTGGGTTCCGCCGACCCATGCGTTTCTCGATCATGGAATCGAGCGGCCGATATTCCTCGGGTTCGAATCGGGGGCTCCGCGATTCGCATCGGATGTATCGGGATGGAATCCGCCGGACAAATGCGATTCGCCGCCGAACGACATTCTCGACAATGCCGAGCAACGGAGCGACCTGCTGCCTAACGGCTCGAGTTTTGCAAATCTGCGAATGCGAATGAGCGGTCTGAGTCCCAACGACGCCGAATTGGTGGCATCTGCGAAAGCATTGGCAGGATGGCATGCAACCCATCGATATTGCGCACGATGCGGACACCCCACAGTTCCAGTGATGGCAGGTTGGCAAAGGAAGTGCCCAACTTGCAAAGCGGATCATTTTTGCCGCACCGACCCCGTCGTTATCATGCTTGTGCTTAGCGGCAACCGTCTGCTCCTCGGTCGTTCGCCCGGATGGCCCGATGGAATGCGCTCCTTGTTGGCCGGATTCATCGAGCCGGGCGAAACCGTCGAAGCCGCTGTTCGCCGCGAAGTGCATGAAGAAACAAACGTGGTGGTCGGCGAGGTGAACTACCTTGCCTCCCAGCCTTGGCCGTTTCCGGCCTCCTTGATGATCGGATGCAGAGCAATCGCAATTTCAGAGGAGATTCGAGTCAACACCGACGAACTTGAGAACGCTGAATGGGTTGAACGCGAAGACCTGCTCGAAACATACGCCAACGTGGACGGATCGGGCAGGCCCCGTCGAGGAGCGATAGCGGATTTCTTGATCAGGAATTGGCTTGCGGACAGCCTGGACTAGAATCAGCCTTTGCGTTCCGGCGACGCTCCGTAAACGCCCAATATCCTGACATAGTCTGTGAAGAACTTCAGTTCATCCAAGGCGCGCTCCACGGGCTTGTCTTCGGGATGCCCTTCGATGTCCGCGAAGAACTGGGCGTCAGAAAACGATCCTCCGACCATTGCGCTTTCCAGCTTGACCATGTTCACGTTGTTCGTGGCGAATCCCCCAAGCGCCTTGTAGAGAGCAGCGGGTATATTCCGCACCCGGAAGACAAGGGACGTCATCATTTCCGGACTGCGTTTGGACCAATCGCCTCGAAGGGACATGACGATAAATCTTGTTCGGTTGAACTCGGAATCCTCGATCTGCTGCTTCGCGACTTCCAAACCGTAGATTTCTCCGGCCAGTTCGGATGCCAATGCGGCAACGCTTCTATCCCCCAGTTCTGCTACGCGCTTGGCAGATCCCGCCGTATCCGCCGATGGAAGCGCTTCGATTCCATGCCGCCTGAAGAAGTTCCTGCACTGTCCGAGCAGAACCATATGGCTCATCGCGGTGCGGATATCGCTCAACGGCGTGCCGGGAATCACCAAAACATTAATGTGAATGGGCACGAAGACCTCATCGACGATTCTCAGGCCTGATCCCGGAAGTATCCGATGAATATCCGCAACGCGCCCGTAAATGGAATTTTCGACGGGCAGCATCGCACAATCGGCGGCACCCGAGCGCACTTGATCCACTGCGTCTTCGAAAGTTGCGCAGGGCGCGGCTTCCCAGCCGGGCCGAGCAAGGCGGCATGCTTCGTGAGAGTAGGCGCCCGGCTCGCCTTGAAAAGCAACCTTCCCTTTTGCGCCGTTCGTCATCGGTCGGATCCTGCTGTCCCAGTCCTAGTAGTTCTTGATAAACCCAATTGGAACGCGATAGAAGGCATGCGAATAAATCTTCGACCGAAATTGCGATGAGCTGCAGGAGTATCGAATGTTGGACACGATGACTGCGACGAAAGTCGTCGGCGCCGGGTGCGGCGCATTGCTCGTGTTGTTGCTTTCGAATTGGGCCTCGGAAACGCTATACCATGTCGAAAGCCACGGCAGTCCTGTCGCCGAAATTGCGATGGCAGCTTCGGCCGGCTCTGATGGCGCCGCCGAAGAGGTCGAGGAAGTGGATTTTGCGGTGCTGCTCGCCGAAGCCGATCCGAAAGACGGCTCCAAAGTGTTCGCCAAATGCAAGGCTTGCCATATCGTGGATGAACCCAAGAACGGCGCAGGTCCGCACCTTGTCGGCATTGTTGGCCGTACGATCGCCGCGCTTGAAGACTTCCGCTATTCGGGGCCCATGTCCGATCTCGAAGGCGAGTGGACAGCAGAGAGCATCAGCGCGTTCATCGAAAATCCGAGGAAATTTCTTCCCGGCACGAAAATGACCTTTGTCGGTCTGAAGAAACCGAAAGACCGGGCGGACGTCGTCTCCTACCTGCTGTCATTCCAGCAGTAGGCACCGATCAAGTTCATGCTCGGACAGCTTTTCCAACCGCTCGATCAGATGGCTGCGGCTTGGACCTGAATTCGGCGAACGATCGAAATCGAGTCGCGCAACAGTTCGCCGGCGCGCTTTCGCGGAAACTGAATTTCTCGCTTCAACATGACAGAAATGCTGCATGGGTTGCGACGGCCGCCTTGCGACGGCACCCGGAATGGATCGACGCGCCGGCAATGCTCTAAACCCCTGACGGATCGTTGCGGATTCCAGCGTAGTTTGCTAAGTTTCGGCGGAATATACATTTGATCAGGCAGGGCGCGTTATGAGAAGTGCAGGCGCAGAAACATGTCGTCAAAACATCGCCCGCGCATGCGCGGGCGCCTTGGCAGCGGCGCTGATCGCGTGCGCATCGCAGGCTTCGTCGCAAGACATCATCAAGTCCCATGGCATATCCACGTTCGGCAACCTTAAATATTCCGCTGATTTCAGCCATCTCGACTATGTGAATCCGGATGCTCCAAAAGGCGGCGAAATCGCCGTCTGGGCGCAAGGAACCTTCGACTCCATGAATCCTTATTCCAGAAAGGGTCGAGCCGGCGCGCTGTCTTCAGTATTCTTCGAAAGCCTGCTTGCGGGAACGGCCGACGAGGTCAGCGCGGCCTATTGCCTGGTTTGCGAAACGATGGAGTATCCCGAAGACCGCACTTGGGTTGTATTCAACATGCGTCCGGAGGCTCGCTTCTCCGACGGCATGCCCTTGACGGCGGAAGACGTCAAATTCAGCTACGAGCTTTTCCTTGAAGAAGGGCTGATCTCGTTCCGCCGCATACTCGAGAAAACAGTGGATACCGTGGAAGTGGAGTCTCCCCACAGGATCAAATTCACCTTCAAGACCGACGAGCCGACCCGTGATTATCCTGCGCGCGTGGGCGGACTGCCGATTTTCTCAAAGGCGTGGTTTGAATCCACAGGGGCAAAACTCGACGAATCCAGACTGGAGCCCGCGATCGGATCCGCTCCGTATATTCTTGACGAATTGGAGATCAATCGCCGACTCATCTACAGGAGAAACGAAGATTACTGGGGCAATCACCTGCCCATGAACCGAGGTCGAAACAATTTCGACACGATAAGGATCGAATATTTCGGCGATGCGGTAGCGGCGTTCGAAGGCTTCAAAGGCGGCGCCTATACTTTCCGCTCGGAGAACGTCTCGAGGCAATGGGCGACCGCCTACGACTTCCCTGCAATCGACAGCGGCTGGGTCGTGAAGAAGACCTTTCCCGACGGCGACATAGCGTCAGGCCAGAGTTTCGTATTCAATCTCCGGCGCGATAAATTCGCTGACATCCGGGTGCGCGAAGCGATCGGCCTGATGTTCAATTTCGAATGGTCGAACCAAACGCTTTTTTACGGCCTTTATGCGCGAATACATTCGTTTTGGGAAAACAGCGACCGCGCCGCGACCGGGCTTCCAAGCGAAGCAGAGCTCAGGCTTCTCGACCCGTTGAGGGATCAGCTTCCGCAGGAGGTGTTCAGCGAGCCGGCGGCGCTCGCGCCCTCGTCCGGAGAGCGCCAGCTGGACCGGCGCAACTTGCGGCGAGCTTCAGAACTTCTCGACGAGGCTGGCTGGCCAATCGGAGACGACGGAATTCGCCGGAATTCCGAAGGAACAGTGCTTGAAGTCGAGTTCATTGAAGACAGCCCGACATTCGCCCGCATCATCAACCCGTATGTCGAAAATCTACAGCAGCTGGGAGTGGCGGCAACTTTTTCCCAAGTGGATCCTGCCCAATACACTGACCGAGTTCGAAATCACGATTTCGACATGGTCGTGGATTCATTCAGCGTCGGCTTGGAACCCGGAGCCGGTCTCGAGCAACTTTTCGGCTCGGAAAGCACCGACGGAGTGTTCAACAGCATGGGGCTGGCGCACACGGCAGTCGACAAGCTTATCGATCATGTCATCGCGGCCGAAACCGAAGAAGAACTTGTGACGGCTGTGCGAGCGCTTGACCGGGTTCTGCGATCACTGAAATTCTGGGTGCCCCAATGGTATCGGAATTTCTATACTGTCGCCTACTACGACATGTTCGAACATCCGGAAAACCTTCCGCCGTACGCGCTCGGCCAAATGGATTTCTGGTGGTTCAACCAGCAAAAATTCGACGAGCTGGTGAACGCGGGCGCGCTTTGAAGGCAGGCGAACAGCTGCGCAGGGAGTTCTGATTGGGCGCCTACATCTTGCGCCGACTCGCGCTCGTGATCCCGACACTGCTCGGAATCATGGTGATAAATTTCGTCCTGGTCCAGTTCGTGCCGGGAGGGCCGGTCGAGCAGATCATCGCTCAGCTCGAGGGCGAGGGCGACGTGTTCGAGGGCATCGCGGGCACGGGCCAGGAGACAATTTCCAACGAAGGCGGCAGCGACAGGTATCTCGGATCTCGAGGACTGCCCGAGGACTTCATCGCGGAGCTCGAAAAGCAATTCGGGTTCGACAAGCCGCCGCTCGAACGCTTCTTGACGATGCTCTGGGGCTACGTCCGCCTCGATTTCGGCGAGAGCTACTTCCGCTCAATCAGCGTGGTCGATCTCGTGCTGGAAAAAATGCCGGTCTCGATCACGCTCGGCCTGTGGTCCACCGTGGCAGCGTATCTTATCTCGATCCCCTTGGGCATACGAAAAGCCGTAAAGGACGGCACGCCCTTCGACACATGGACCTCCGGCGCGATCATCGTCGGTTACGCGATACCGGGCTTCCTGTTCGCAATCCTTCTTCTCGTGCTTTTCGCAGGAGGGTCATACTTCAAGGTCTTTCCGCTGCGCGGCCTGGTATCCGACGACTTCGCCGAACTCAGCCTTCTGGGAAAGATCGCCGATTATTTCTGGCACATAACGCTTCCGGTGCTGGCCTCGACGATTTCGGCCTTCGCGACTCTCACGCTTCTGACCAAGAACAGCTTTCTGGACGAAATAAAGAAACACTACGTCATGACGGCGCGAGCGAAGGGGCTTTCTGAAAACCGCGTGCTGTACGGACATGTCTTCCGCAATGCCATGCTGATCGTGATCGCGGGGTTCCCCGCAGTGTTCGTCTCGGTCTTTTTCGGCGGCTCGCTGATCATCGAAACGATTTTCTCGCTGGACGGACTGGGACGGCTCGGATTCGAGGCGGCCGTTTCGCGCGACTATCCGGTGATCTTCGGGACGCTGTACGTCTTCGGCCTGCTCGGCCTCGTCGTCGGGATCATATCCGACCTGACCTATGTCTGGATCGACCCGCGAATCGATTTTGAAACGAGGGAAACATGATCAGCCCATCGGCACTGACCCGTCGCAGATGGAAAAACTTCCGCTCGAACCGAAGGGCGTACTGGTCCCTCATTGTTTTCTGCATCATCTTCTTTTTTTCGCTGTTCGCCGAATTCATCGCCAACGAAAAGCCGCTTCTGGTCAAATACCGGGGCGAATACTTCACGCCGATCTTCAATTTCTATCCCGAAACGGCCTTCGGCGGAGACCTCCGGACGGAGGCGATTTACCGCGACATCGAAATCGAATGCCTGATCGTCTCCGGCGGCATGGAATCGTGCTGGGACGATCCAGAGGGCGTCATCGAGAATTCGCGGGACGGAGAAGTCGACGGCACGGCGATCGAGCGCGGCTGGGTCCTGTGGCCGCCGATAAAATACTCCTACTACACCGTAAGCGACCTCGGCGGGAAACCGGCCCCGTCTCCTCCGGACGCAGAGCATTTGCTGGGAACGGACGACACCGCCCGCGACGTGCTCGCGCGCATCATCTATGGATTCCGCTTCTCGGTTTTGTTCACCTTGATCGTCACGCTGGCATCGACAGTCATCGGCTTGGCGGCCGGCGCCATGCAAGGATTTTTCGGCGGCCTTCTGGATCTGTTCTTCCAAAGAGTCATTGAAATCTGGGGCGCGACGCCGTCTCTTTACATCATCATCATCGTCGCGGCGATCTGGAAGATGGATTTCTGGCTTCTCGCTTTCCTGATGACGCTGTTCGGATGGACGGCCCTTGTCGGAGTCGTCCGGGCCGAATGCCTTCGCGCGAGGAATTTCGAATACGTCCGCGCGGCGCGCGCACTCGGAATGAACAATCTGGCCATACTATTCAAGCACGTCCTTCCCAATGCGATGGTCGCCACCGTCACCCTCCTACCCTTCCTCATCACCGGCACGATCGGATCGCTGGCAGCGCTGGACTACCTTGGCTTCGGCCTTCAGCAGTCGTCGCCTTCGCTCGGCGAACTCACCCTTCAAGCGAAGCAGAACCTGCAGGCGCCTTGGCTCGGATTCACAGCGTTCTTCACATTCGCGATCATGCTCTCGCTGCTGGTCTTCATCTTCGAAGGCGTTCGCGACGCATTCGACCCGAGAAAGACATTCGCTTGACCGAGCCGCTTCTCAGAGCGACGAATCTGTCCGTCGCGTTCAGTCAAGGCGGCGTCGAGACCGCCGCCGTGCGAGGCGTGGATTTTCACGTAAAAAAGGGGGAAACCGTAGCGATCGTCGGAGAGTCCGGCTCAGGCAAATCAGTTTCCGCGTTGTCGATCGTCGGGCTGCTCCCCGAAAATGCCGCAATCTCAGGATCCGTCCGCTACAAGGACACCGAAATGATCGGCGCCGATCCGGTCCAGCTTCGCCGAATCCGGGGCAACGACATCAGCTTCATCTTTCAGGAGCCCATGACTTCCTTGAACCCGCTCCACACGTTGGAGAAGCAAATCGGGGAAAGCTTGACGCTGCATCAGAAGCTGCAGGGCGACGCGGCCCGCGCCCGCGCCGTCGACCTGCTTGCCAAGACGGGAATCGACAACCCGGAAAGCAGGCTGAAGTCCTACCCGCACCAGCTCTCCGGCGGCCAGCGCCAGCGGGTCATGATCGCCGTCGCGCTGGCCAACAATCCCGACCTGCTGGTCGCCGACGAACCCACAACCGCTCTGGACGTCACCATCCAAGCTCAAATCCTCCAATTGCTCGCCGAATTGAAATCGGCGGAAGAAATGAGCCTTTTGTTCATCACCCACGATCTGAACATTGTGCGGAGCATCGCCGATCGGGTCTATGTGATGAAGGACGGACAATTCGTCGAGACCGGGAAGAAGGACGATGTGTTCGACCGTCCGAGCCACCGCTACACCCAGCGCTTGCTTGCCGCGGAGCCGAGCGGCGAACCGGATCCCGTTCCGGAGCGGTCCGAAGCCATCATGCAGGCGAAGAATGTAAAGGTATGGTTTCCTATCCAGCGAGGATTGATTCGGCGCACCGTCGGCTACATCAAAGCGGTCAATCCGTCGAACTTCGAAGTCAAGCGGGGAGAGACCGTCGGGGTCGTCGGCGAGTCCGGATCCGGCAAGACGACGCTCGCGCTGGCGATGATGAGGCTCGTCGCTTCGACCGGAGACATCAGGTTCCTCGACCAGGACATCCAAGGTCTGAAAAGCACTGCGCTAAGGCCGGTCAGGCGCAACATGCAGATGGTGTTCCAAGACCCGTACGGCTCGCTGTCTCCGCGAATGACCATTGAGCAGATCGTGTCGGAAGGCTTGCGCGTCCACGGCGTCTCCGAGGGCAAGCGAAGGAAGCTTGTCGCCGAAATTCTGGAAGAAGTCGGGCTGGACGCCGACATGCTGCAGCGCTATCCGCACGAATTTTCCGGCGGCCAGCGCCAGCGGATCGCAATCGCTCGGGCAATGATTCTGCATCCCAAGCTTGTCGTGCTCGACGAGCCCACATCGGCACTGGACCGAACGGTGCAAGCGCAAATAATTGACTTGCTGCTTGGAATTCAGCGCAAGCATGAGCTTTCATACTTGTTCATCAGCCACGATCTGCGCGTGGTTCGCGCCCTGTCCCACAAGATCATCGTCATGCGGAACGGCGACATCGTCGAAAGCGGATCGTCCGTCGAAGTGTTCAACAACCCGAAGACGTCCTACACACGAGAGCTCATCACCGCCGCGTTCGACATGCAGGCCGCTGCAGCGAACTTGGCGCGGGGCGAAGCACCCGAGCAAGCGACGCGCCGGAACGGCGAACCGCCGCGGAGTCGATCAGCCGCTTGAATCGAATTGCATTGCGTGCTGCCCGATTAGTTGGCGTTCGCAAGAATGGCTGACAAAGCCTTGAATAATAACAATTAATATTTGCTTCTGATTGCGGAGAATCCCGGAATGCGACGCGATTCCCTTGAATTTGCCACGAAATCGGGTCGACCGCGTCGGATCTTGTAAGCTCTTGCAAGCAGAAATCGGAGATTCCGTCAAAAGTTCAATGCGTTGAAGGGTTTTCCGTCAGCCTGGAGCCAGCCGAACTGCGCAATTGGGTTTGGAAAACCTTCCGGCCTTCGTTATACGTCGGATCACTGATTCCCGAATGCTCGACAGTGCGGTGCCAGATGGGTGAAGCCCTTGAAATAGGTCCGAACCGACGATGAGGGATTACGCATACATGCTGCTTTTGGCGATCATTGCGGTACTGGCCGTGATCGCCGCCAATTACGCCCGCGATATCGCCTATCAAGTGAACGCGTTGACCGTCGCGCTCATCGCAGCGGGCCTTTTCATCTGGAGAGTGCGCCGAACGGGGGAGCCGGAGCCCGAGCCCGCGACCGGATACAACGACGGTGTCGTGCGCGCCGGGGTGATCGCGACAACCTTGTGGGGAATCGTCGGCTTCCTGGTCGGCACCTTCATTGCGTTCCAGCTGGCGTTTCCCGAGCTGAACTTCGAGTGGGCGGAAGGCTATCTGAACTTCGGCCGGCTGCGGCCGTTGCACACTTCGGCCGTGATCTTCGCGTTCGGCGGGAACGCGTTGATCGCGACCTCCTTCTACATCGTACAGCGAACGACGGCCGCAAGGCTTTGGGGCGGGAACCTCGCCTGGTTCGTTTTCTGGGGCTTCCAGCTCGTGATCGTGCTCGCCGCGACCGGCTACCTGCTGGGGGCGACCCAGTCGAAAGAATACGCGGAACCTGAATGGTACGTCGACATTTGGCTCACCCTGGTCTGGGTGGCGTATCTCGCGGTGTTCCTCGGCACGCTCGTGAAACGGAAAGAACCGCACATCTACGTCGCCAACTGGTTCTTTCTTTCGTTCATCGTAACCGTCGCGATGCTCCACCTCGTGAACAACATCAGCATTCCGGTTTCGATATTCGGGTCCAAATCCGTCCAGCTCTTCGCCGGAGTGCAGGATGCGATGACTCAGTGGTGGTACGGGCACAACGCCGTCGGGTTTTTCCTCACGGCCGGTTTCCTCGGCATGATGTACTACTTCATTCCGAAGCAAGCGAACCGTCCGGTCTACAGCTACAAGCTTTCAATCGTGCATTTCTGGTCGCTGATATTCATGTACATCTGGGCCGGGCCGCACCATCTGCACTACACGGCGCTTCCGGATTGGGCTTCCACTCTGGGAATGGTGTTCTCGGTCATGCTCTGGATGCCGTCGTGGGGCGGCATGGTGAACGGCTTGATGACGCTGTCGGGCGCATGGGACAAGATTCGGACCGATCCGATCATCCGCATGATGGTGGTCTCGCTCGCCTTCTACGGCATGGCGACCTTCGAGGGGCCGATGATGTCCATCCGCGCGGTCAACGCGCTGAGCCACTACACGGACTGGACGATCGGCCATGTCCATTCCGGCGCCCTCGGCTGGAACGGACTGATCACATTCGGCGCGCTGTATTTCCTTGTGCCCAAGCTCTGGCGCCGCAAGGCGCTTTACTCGATGAAGATGGTTTCGTGGCATTTCTGGCTGGCCACCATCGGAATCGTTTTCTACGCGGCCTCGATGTGGGTCACCGGAATCATGGAGGGACTGATGTGGCGGGAAGTCGATGCGAACGGTTTCCTGGTGAACTCGTTCTCCGATACCGTGGTGGCGAAGTTTCCGATGTATCTCGTGCGGGGCGCGGGCGGAGTGCTTTACCTGCTCGGCTCTCTGATCATGTGCTACAATCTGTGGATGACGATACGCGGGCCGGCGCGGGCGCCGGAGACCCGCGCCGTCGAGGCGGCGGCGTGAGCGGGGCTTGAAGAATGGCGTTCCTCACCAGGCACAAAAGGCTCGAACGGCACGCGACGCTGCTGCTCATTGTCAGCTTTCTCGTGGTGACGGTGGGCGGCGTCGTCGAGATCATTCCGCTGTTCTACCTTGAGAACACCATCGAAAAGGTGAAAGGGGTGCGCCCCTATTCGCCTCTCGAGCTCGCCGGCCGCGACATCTACGTCCGGGAAGGCTGCTATGTCTGCCACAGCCAGATGATCCGCCCGTTCCGCGACGAGGTGGAGCGATACGGCCATTACAGCCTCGCAGCCGAGTCCATGTACGACCACCCGTTCCAGTGGGGGTCAAAACGCACCGGTCCGGATCTTGCGCGAGTGGGCGGCCGCTATTCCGACGAATGGCATTTGGTTCATTTCATCGATCCGCAGTCCGTGGTTCCCGAATCCATCATGCCGAAATACGGATTCCTGTCGGACCGCCGTTTGGACGCCGATCGTTCCGCTGAGTCGCTGAGCACCCACAGGCTCGTCGGCGTGCCCTACTCCGACGAGATGATCGAGAACGCGAAAGCGGACATGATCGCGCAGGCGGACGGCGATGCGGACCACGAGGGCTTGCTGGAACGCTATCCCAAGGCGCAGGCCCGCAATTTCGACGGCCAGCCGGAACTGACCGAAATGGATGCGCTCATCGCTTACATGCAGATTCTGGGGACGCTTGTCGACTTCTCCAGCTTCATTCCGGATCCGAGCCGGTAGGAGGCGCAGCATGGAGCAGTATTCGATCCTGCGCGAATTCGCCGACAGCTGGGGGCTCTTGCTCCTGATGATCGCGTTCATCTTCGTGGTTCTTTACACCTTCCGCAGGTCCAGCCGGGAATTGCACCGGGACAGCGCCAACATTCCGTTCCGGCATGACTCGATGCCGGACGACGACGCATCGGCCGGCGAACCGGATTCAAAGGTCCGCGAATGAACGAAAAGGCCGATCAAAATGACGAGCCGGAAAGCACGGGCCATGAATGGGACGGGATCAAGGAATACAACAACCCGCTTCCGAGATGGTGGCTCTGGATCTTCTATGCGACGCTCGTCTGGGGGTTGGGCTATACGATCGCCTATCCTGCCTGGCCTTTGCTCAGATCGGCGACGCCGGGACTGCTCGGCTTTTCGACCCGCGAAGCGCTGGAAGCGGACATCATCGCATTCAACGAGGCCAATGCCGGGCTGGACGCCCGCTTGGAGTCGGCGGCTCTTGCAGACATAGAAACCGACGCCGAAATGCTCAGTTACGCGCTGCGAGGCGGAGCTGCGGTGTTCCGGACGTTTTGCTCCCAGTGCCACGGATCCGGCGCCGGCGGAGCGCGAGGCTATCCGAATCTGCTCGACGACGACTGGCTGTGGGGCGGCACGATCAGCGACATTCATTACAGCGTCGCCCGCGGGATTCGGAATGACGAGGACCCCGACGCGCGATATTCGGAAATGCCCGCCTACAGCGAACTTCTTGCCGAGGAGCAGATTTGGCAGCTCACGAATTACGTGCTTTGGCTGTCCGGCCAGCAGCACGACGCATCGCTCCTCGCGGCGGGCGGCGAATTGTTCGAGCAGGAATGCGTTGCATGCCACGGCGAAGGCGGAAAGGGCGACAGGGAACTCGGCGCGCCGAACTTGACCGATTTCATCACGCTGTACGGGAATGCGCCCGACGACATTGCCGAAACCATCGCCTACAGCCGGAACAGCGTGATGCCGAGCTGGTCGGGCCGGCTCACCGAATCCCAGATCAGGCAAGTGTCCGTCTATGTGCACCAGCTCGGCGGCGGAGAGTAGCGCCGCAAGGCGAAGACCGGCATTCGCGGACAGGCGCGTCCGCGACTTGGCCGCCCGAAATGCGCAGGAACGCTCGGCGCGGTTCGGAATGAAGCCGGGCAGCGAGATCGGACGCGGGGCAGGACATAGACACTCATGAAAACCGCGCAAACCCTGCCTCCCAAGCTCTACGCGCCTCGCGAACCCATTTTCCCGAGGCGAGTCGCCGGGCGATTCCGTACGCTGAAATGGTATTTGCTGGCGGCAACTCTGAGCATCTACTATCTGACGCCGTGGATCAGGTGGGACCGGGGACCGAATCTCCCCGACCAAGCGGTCCTGATCGATATCGCCAGCCGCCGGTTCTTCTTCTTCTGGATCGAAATCTGGCCCCACGAATTCTATTTCATAGGCGGGCTGCTCATCATGGCGGGGATCGGCCTGTTCCTGTTCACCTCGGTCCTGGGCCGCGTCTGGTGCGGCTTCGCCTGCCCCCAGACGATCTGGACGGATTTGTTCATTCTCGTGGAAAGGCTGGTCGAGGGCGACCGGAACAAGCGGGTCAAGCTTTGGAACGCTCCGATGTCGTTCCGGAAAGCGCGGATTCGGATGGCGAAATGGGCGATCTGGCTGGCGATGTCCATAGCGACCGGAGGGGCCTGGGTCTTCTATTTCACGGATGCCCCGTCGCTCGCCGCCGATCTGATCGCGCTCGAAGCTCATCCGATCGCCTACACGACCATCGCGATCCTTGCCGCGACCACCTTCGTGCTCGGCGGCTTCATGCGGGAGCAGGTCTGCATATACATGTGCCCCTGGCCTCGGATCCAAGCCGCCATGATGGACGAAACATCATTGACGGTCGCCTATCGGGATTGGCGCGGAGAACCCAGAGGGAAGCACAGGAAGGCGGAGGGAGCCGACCAACTGGGCGACTGCATCGACTGCAGCGCGTGCGTCAACGTGTGCCCCATGGGCATAGACATTCGCGACGGCCACCAGCTTGAGTGCATCAATTGCGCGCTTTGCATCGACGCGTGCGACGACGTGATGGAGAGAATCGGAAAGCCGCGCGGCTTGGTGGACTACATGGCTCCCGCCGACAATCTCGGCCAAGGCACGCAAAAAAGCTACGGCGCCCTGCTCCGGCATGTCCTTCGGCCGCGCGTCCTTTTGTATGCGGGGCTTTGGAGCGGTATCGGCGCTTCCCTCGTGTTCGCTCTGTTTCTGCGCCCCGATCTGGAATTTTCCGTCGCGCCTGTTCGGAATCCGACGTTCGTCGTGCTTTCCGACGGCTCGATTCGAAACTCCTACGACTTCAGAATCCGGAACAGGCACGGCGAGGACGCGACCTTCGGCATCTCGTTCGCATCAGAGCATGAATTCGCCCTGACGACCGGAATGCAGGACGAGCCGGAGGTCTTGATCCAAGCCGATCAAACAGGGATTCGCAGGATTCACGTGACCGCGCCCGCCGCTTCCGAAGCGGCGGCGGAGGCAAGCACCGAATTCAGATTCTGGGTGGAGGACCTGACCAGCGGCGAGCGCGCGTTCGTCGATACCGTGTTCAACGGGAGCGGGCGATGAACGACTTCGGCAAACCGCTGACGGGGCGCAAGGTGCTCCTCATCATTCTGGCCGGATTCGCGATCGTCATCGCCGCCAATCTTTCTCTTGCCGTTTCGGCGATCGCCACGAATCCCGGCTTGGAAGTCAAGAACGGCTACATCGCGAGCCAGAAATTCGAGCGGCGGCGCGAACTTCAGGACCGCTTGGCGTGGAAGGCGGACGCGCAATACGCGGACGGCTTTCTCGTTGTCGAAATCGTCGCCGCCGACGGGCGTCCCGCCGAGCTGCGCGAATTCGGCGCCGTGGTCCGAAGGCCGACGCATCAACGCGAGGACCGAACGCCGGAATTCAAATTCAGCGGGCAGCACTACTCCGCGCCCATCAATCTTGCGAAAGGGCGCTGGAACGTCGACGTCAGGGCCGCCTCCGTCGACGGACAGGAATTCGAGCAGCGCCTGTCGATCCGGATTCGCTGAGGGCAAGATGGGCGCGAGCCTCTCCGAATTCGCTGAAGCGGCACGCATGACCGATCCGGAGGATGCCGGGGCGGACGGGCAAGGCTCCGCCCGAACGATTCTGTTTTCGGCTCCCGGAGTCCACTGCGCCTCTTGCATTTCAGTGATCGAGCAAGACTTGGGAAGACAGCCCGGCGTTCTGCTTGCAAGGGTGAATTTGTCGCAAAAGCGAATTTACGTGACCGCCTCCGAATCAATCGATGCCGATTCGCTTCGAGATCGGATTGCCGGGCTGGGATTCAAAGCGCGCGAACTGGAGGCGCGGTCTTCCGCTTCGAATGAAAGCGAAAAAGCGGGCTTCGCCCTTCTGGTAAGGGTCGGAGTGGCAGGATTCGCGCTGTTCAACGTAATGCTGTTCTCCGTCGTCGTCTGGTCCGGCGCCGAAGGGGCGACAAGGAGCATGATGCAGTGGCTGTCCGCGCTTATCGCGCTGCCGGCGCTGGCCTATTCGGCAAGCCCGTTCTTCATCAGTGCGGGCCGAGCGCTGTCGAATTGGCGGATGAATATGGACACTCCGATCTCGCTTGCGATCGCGCTGGCTGCAGGCATGTCGCTTTTCGAGACGTGGCAGAACGGAGAGCACGTCTATTTCGATGCAGCGCTTGCATTGACTTTCTTCCTTCTCGCCGGCCGGTATTTCGACGAAAAGACCCGGACCGTAGCGAGGTCGGCGGCGGAGGAGCTCGCGGCTCTCGAGCCCAACCGGGCAATCCGGCTGGACAGTGGAGCAGAAACCGAAGTGCCGGTCGACGCCGTGCGAATCGGAGACCTCGTGCTTGCCCGCCCCGGCGAAAGGATTCCCGTGGACGGCGTGGTTGCCGAAGGACACAGCGAACTCGACAAATCGTTCCTCACCGGCGAAAGCCGCCCTGTTCCGGTCGGCCCGAACGAGGCTGTCGCCGCGGGCGAAATGAACCTGACCGGACGCCTGAATATTCGGGTTTCTGCTGCCGGAGAGGAAACTTCGCTTCGCAAGATCGCCAATCTGGTTGCTTTGGCGGAACAGACAAGAAGCAAATACGCATCGCTCGCGAGCAAAGCTGCCCTCATCTATGCTCCGGCGATTCACTTGGCGGCCGCGATGGCATTCGCCGTGTGGTTCATCGGCACGGGCGATGCTCGAGTCGCGGTCAACGTGGCTATTGCGTTGCTGATAATTGCCTGCCCTTGCGCCCTGGGGCTAGCTGTTCCCGCCGTCTCGACAGCGGCGAGCGGTAAGCTGTTTCGCGAAAAGGCTCTTCTTAAGAGCCCGACCGCGCTCGAACGCCTCGCCTCTGTCGACACGGTCGTATTCGACAAGACCGGAACCTTGACGGTCACGGACACGGTTCTTGCCGATCCTGCCCGCCACGACCCTGAGTCCTTTGCTATTGCCGCGGCCTTGGCTGAATCTTCAAACCATCCTTATGCTCGCGCTCTAGCGCGGCACGCGATAGCGAACGGCATAAAGGCATGTCGGCTGGAAGAGGTAAGAGAACGGCCCGGATTTGGAATCGAGGGACGGTACGGACTGCAGCCCGTTCGACTGGGAAGCGCAGGGTGGCTCGGGGTTGCCGACGAAGCAGGAAACGCGACCTACCTGAAGGTCGACGATCAGGAGCCGACGAGGTTCGCCTTTGCGAATCGAATGCGATCCGGCGCGTCTCGCGCAATACGGGAACTCAAGGAAATGGGCCTGGAGGTTCAAGTGCTGTCCGGCGACACGGCTGCCGCCGTTGAGGACACGGCGGCAAGGCTCGGCATCGAATGCCGACGATCTGAAAGGTCGCCTGCCGAAAAATCCGAGATCGTTCAGGAGCTTGCCGGGAAAGGTCGAAAAGTCCTGATGGTCGGGGACGGGCTGAACGATACCGGCGCGCTGGCATTCGCTCATGCTTCGATGTCGCCTGCTTCCGCATTGGATGCGGCAAGAGTCGTCTCCGACATCGTACTTCTGGATCCCGATCTTCAATCAATCCCTCGCGCGATCAAGATATCGCGCAAAGCCAAAAATAGAATTCTTGAGAATTTCGGAATTGCTGCCTGCTACAATTTGATCGCGGTCCCTGTCGCGTTCCTTGGCCTCGCTACTCCGTTGGCTGCCGCTATCGCAATGTCGGCGTCTTCCATCTCGGTTACGCTGAACGCAATGAGGCTGAAGTAAGTGGAAAGTTTGCTGTTTCTGATCGCAGCAACAGTATTCGCCGGCGGCGTATGGCTTGCAGCATTCTTCTGGGCCGCGCGCAACCGCCAGTTCAGCGACCCCAAAGGCGCAGCCCACCGAATCCTGAGAGACGACTACGACGAGAAGCCGAAGGAATGAACCTCGCGCTGCGCGTCAAGCGACGCCGACAGCGTCGGTTTACTGAAGGTACATAACCGAGCAGTCCACGTTCCTCGCGGACAGTCGAGCGCACGCCTTGTTCGCGTTTCCCTTGGTCAGTCCCAGCAGCTTGACGACATAATGGGCTCCTACATTCTCCACCGATTTCGTCGCGCCGAAGACCGAACTGAAATCCATCAGCGACACCTTCAGAAGATGCTTGTCGGCCTCGGATTTTGTTCCGAACTGGCCGAGGTAAAGTCCGTACCGCGTCTCTTCGGTCAAGTTAAGATTCGCATACGAGGCGATCGGCCGCTTCGGCGGCACTCGTTCCACCTGCGGGCGGCCAGCATCCATGCCGTCGGGGACGTATGATTCGATATCGCCGCCGTACGCGGATGTCGTGAGATAACTCTTACCCACATGCACAGTAACCACATCGTCAAAAATCGCGGTCGCCGTCTGATCGTCTTGAGCAAATTCAGCGCCCAGATACGGCGGCCTGAGCTTGGGAGTGCGGAGTGCAGCCAACGCTCTGTTCGACTGGTAATTCGGCAATGCCGGCTTGTTGAATGCCACATTGGTCGCAGCGCGCTCAAAGCCCAGATCCAGCAACTCGGCAACACGCTTGTTTCTTGTGGCGGTGGACCTGCCTCCGAATACCGTAGCGATAATGCGCTCCTTGCCCCGCTTGGCGGACGCAACCAGATTGAATCCTGCCGCACTCGTGTAGCCCGTCTTGATGCCGTCGGCACCCCTGTACGCATTCAGAAATTTCCGATTCGTGCTCAGGATGGTCTTGCCCCCGACGTCGGCGCTGACGCGAGAGAAAAGATTGTAGTATTCCGGGTAATCGTAAATGACGTGCCGACCCAGTATCGACATGTCGCGGGCCGACGAATAATGACCGCGCTGCGTCAAGCCGTGAGCATTCTTGAAGTTGGTGTTCTTCATGCCCATCGCTCTCGCGGTTCTGTTCATCCGCTTCGCGAACTTCTCTTCGCTGCCTGAAATCGCCTCGGCGATGGCTGTCGCCGCGTCGTTGGCGGAGCGAACCGCGGCAGCGCGCATGAGATATCTGAGTCGAATTCGCGATCCGACCTTCATGTGGAGCTTCGACGGCGGCTCCGACGCTGCGAAACTGGATATCGTAACTTTCGTGTCGAGCCCGATTTCGCCGTTCTCCACGGCTTCGATCGCGACATAGAGCGTCATCATTTTGGTCAGCGACGCAGGATGCAGTTGCGTATCCGCATTCCTCGAGCGCAGAACCTTGCCGCTGCGCGCATCCATGATCATCTCCGCATACGGAGCGGCGAGCCCGCCACTTGCCCACAGCGCGACCAGCAAGCCCGCCAGTAGGACAATTCCGGCGCTCATTCCGGCCCGGAAAAAAATTCGCATTACGATTTTCAACACCCTGCCCTCACTCTCTTGCCGTCCCGTTCGCCGGGATTGACACCTTGACTGCTCGATCTCGGCTGCTTGAAGCAACCGGAGGGCTCATTTGGCGGCCCAAGGTCAGGATACTACATTTTGACATGGATGTGAATTTAGTTTTCATCTGTTGTGAATTTGCTACATGATCTGCATGTTGATCCAAATGTAGTCCAAGTTCTACTTTTATTCACTCTAGATGTTTGATGACCGCATATCTAGAGGCGACAGCTGGGCGGCGCTTCCCACGCATGTCCGGCAAAAATCTTAGCGCATCGCGAGCGCGAGTCGAATCCTAAATCCGGCCAAGGCGCGTTTCCTGCAGGGCTTTCGCTTTTAAAATTTGCCGACCGCGTTCACGAACAGGCCGACCAGATATTTGTCGTTCCAGCCGGCGATGTCCATTCGTCCCGCGAGCGAGTGCCCGTCGTCCATGAGGCGCTCGATGTCCGGGGCGATGCGCCGGATGGCGGCGAGGCATTCCGGCCCGTTCAGCGTTCGGTTCCGCATTCGATCCTCGCCCATGACGACGTCCGGAACCCAGTGGAGGCAATTCTCGATCCTCCAGTGGTTGCGCGTGAGCTCCGGCAGCCGCTCCGGAGGAATCTCCGCGCTCATGATGCAGGTGCGGACGGCCCGCTCCGTCCTGCCCTTCAGCTCGCGGACGGCCTCGATCCCGCCGACGGCCTTGAGGCCGGGCCAGCCGACATCGTGCGAGACCGTCGCGACGCGCGTCTCGACACGCCCGTGCCCGCCGCCGACATGCTGATACGCAGGCATTTCCTCCTGCGCCTCGGGATCGGAGAACCGGACCTGAACGTCCTCGTGGAGCGTTCCCTGGTTGCCCTTCGCCGGCAGCACGCAGTCCCCGCCCTTCTCCACGATCCGCGCCGACGTCTCGCGCTGGCAGTGCATCGCGTCGACCGCCGCCCGGTCCCGCGGAAGCGCCGCCGCCAGCGTCTTCGCGAAGTCCGTCATGGCCCCCGACAGCTGCTCCGGATCAATGACGTCGGACACGTCGGAGAAGGCGTCGTGGCTCGGCGGACCGCCCTTGAGCTCCATGAATTCCCTCAAAAACTCCTGTTTGTGCTCCGCGTAGCGCGCGAATCCGCTGCACGACGAGCTGCCCGACAGCGTCGCCGGAAGGGCGACCGCCAGCATCTCGATCAAGCCGTGCCTCGTGGCGTTGCTCTTGCGGGGATCCCCGACCCCTTGGAAAATAGCGCGGAATCCTTCCATCTCCTGCCTCCGGACACTGCTCTTCGTTGTTGTTTTGACGGGAGTTCGCCATCACGCGGCGGAAAGGAAAAACAGAAATTTTAAAAGCGATGGAGTGGACGCCCCCTACCGGCGGCATTCGGAATTGCCTTGATGGCGAACGATTGGAGCCATCAAAGAAAAGGAGCATCCACCATGGAGAATATTAGCATGATCGGGGTCGATCTTGGCAAGAGGAGTTTCCAGCTCCGCGGCGTGCGCGAGGACGGAACCGCCATATTCAGGAAAAAAGTGTCGCGGGAGCGGTTCCTCGCGGAGGTGTCCGAGTGCGGTCCGTGCGTTGTGGCCATGGAGGCCTGCGGGAGCGCCCACCACTGGGGCCGGGAGCTCCGATCGCTGGGGTTCGAGGTTCGCCTGATTCCGCCGGTCCATGTGAAGCCGTTCGTGAAGAGGCACAAGAACGACGCGGCGGACGCGGAGGCGGTGTGCGAGGCGGCGTCGCGTCCGGGAATGCGGTTCGTGGCGGCGGAGAGCGCGGAACAGCAGGGGGGAGGCGATGCTGTTCCGGACCCGGGATCTTCCGGTCAGGCAGCGCACCCGGACGGTGAATGCGCTCCGCGGTCATCCGGCGGAGCACGGCGTCGTGGTGCCGCAGGGGATCGCAAACATCGCCCGGCTGGCGGCGGCGATCGACGATCCGGAGACGCGGCTTCCGGAGACGGTTCGCGATCTGGGCCGCGAATTGCTCGAACAGATCGGCATCCTCGACGCGAAGATCGGGAAGCTAGACGCGGAGGTGCGCAGGCGGGCGAAGGAGAGCGACGAAGCGAAGCGCTTGATGACCATCCCGGGAATCGGTCCCGTTTGCGCCATGGCGATCCAGGCCTTCGCGCCGCCGATGGAGGGCTTCCGGCGCGGGCGCGACTTCTCGGCTTGGCTCGGTTTGGTTCCCCGCCAGTGCTCGACCGGGGGAAAGCCGAAGCTCGGCCGGATCTCGAAGACGGGGCAGCGCGACCTCCGGCGGCTTCTCATTGCCGGGGCGATCGCGGTCATCCGATGGGCGTTTCGGCGCGGAACCGACGATCCTTGGCTGGCCGCGCTGCTGACCAGGAAGCCGCCGATGCTGGCCGCCGCGGCGCTGGCGAACAAGATGGCGCGGATGGTCCGGGCCGTCGCGACGACGAAGGAATGCTGCAGAGCTCCCGCGTCCGCCCGGGAGACGGGCGGCGGTCGGGGCCGCAGGAACGAATGTGGAAATGAAAAAGGAGTTCTTCCGGGGTTCGGCTTTCGCTTGACTCAAGGCGGAGGTCGGCGTCGCCGGAGACGCGGGAAAGACCGAGGACAGTGCAAGGGCGAACAGCCGTCGAGACGGGATCGGGAAAACCAGTGGGCTTTCGAGGCGCCTCCGAGCGCGCAAGAGCGATAAGGACCCGGTCCGCGCATCTCCATGCAGGCCGGCGGCAATCATGAACGCGCCGCACCGACAGGCCGGACACACGAAAGCGCTTGACCCGACGCCCGGAATTGGACAAGGAAAAGACCCGTGTCGCAGGGGGCGTCCACACACGAAAGCCCTGGCGTTTCCTGTCTTTTGGGTTGACTCGGTTCCACGCTCTCGTGCGCCACCTTGGTCCCGTATTTCGAGGGCTGCAATAGCTGCCCGACCAAGCAATCATGAAACGCACCCATTCCGCCAATCGATCACGCGGTGCGCCCTTTCGACCGCCGAGGTTCACAACATGCCGAGGCGGCCCTTCTCCCCTGTCTGAGTTCACCCATTGTCGCGACTCCGCCCTGACGCCGGGGCGTCGGGTTCCCCAAGCTGCTTCCAGTTAAAAGTCGAAACTGGAGGGACCTAGGATGCAAGCGATCGGATTTTCCGGGGTGCATCCCATACTTTTTTGGTCGGACAGGATGCCGCATCGCCAAACCATTCGGCGCGAATGGCCGCTTCATATGTCCGCACTCTATAATCGCTCCGCGTGGGCCATCCATCCACTCTTTTTTTGCAAAGGCTCGGCGCGGAAGACGAAAGCTTGCGCGGCGTTCTCGAGCTCGGACCGGTCGTCGCGCGGCCCATCCATTCAGTCCAAGCCTGCCAAGAATTTTTCTGGCCGAGCAATTGGGGCATCCCGTTCATTTCGGTCGGGCGGTGGCGGCGCGAACGGCCAGCAATTCGAGAAAGCCAAGCCAACGTAAGTTTGCGAGGCGGCATCCGGAGGCGAGCAGGGCGGCGGCCAGCTTTCGATTTGCCGCGCTTTCCCAATCCAAACAAAATGGGATGCATCCGATTTCCCGGGGCGTTTGCAAGCGCCGCGAAGACCGCCTCCCGCTGCCGGTTTGAAGACGCCAGCCAGTCGGACCCCAAACCGTCGCAAAAATGCTGAACCTATACAAACTCTTGCCGAGAATCGCAGGATGTGATACCCGACCGTCGCCCTCTTTCTTATGTTTCGCTTTCTTCCTTCTGGTTCGCGGTTTTGATCTGCCGCAGTCAACTGTGCGAGACGATTAAGAGAGGCGGTGCTGGCTAGCCGCGAAATGCGGCAAGGCATGCACCGCCCTGTCGCCGACCTTGGACAAGGTCGGCGACAGGGGGAGAATCAGCACAGCCGAGATGCAGAAGGTTTGAATTGCTCGGTCAATTGCAATATTTTCGATGCATTGAATATGACCTCCAATCCAAAGGCAGCAAATTGACGGCAATGGCAAGCGGAGCCGGAGAAAACGACAAGGAGGGCCCGGTCGGCGGAGCCAGAGTGCTCACCCGCCCGGAATCGAAAACCGAGCGGGCTCCCATGTACAAGGTCTTGCTGATCAACGACGACTACACGCCGATGGAATTCGTTGTCGCAGTGCTTGAGCAAATTTTCCGACTCTCCAAAGAAAGCGCCGTCAGGCTGATGCTCGCAGTTCACAACGACGGCGTGGGGGTCGCAGGAGTCTACACTTACGAGATAGCGGAAACCAAGGCGCAGCAGGTGCTCAGCATGGCGCGCAAGCACGATCATCCTCTCATGTGCGTAGTCGAGAAGGAATGACGTCGAGCCGAATTCGACTCGACGGATCCCGGAATGAAATTCAGCGTCAAAGGACGGACAGCGATAGTCACCGGCGCAGCGAGCGGCGTCGGATTGGCGGTGGCGCGGCGCTTCATCGACGACGGAGCAAACGTGGTTTTTGCAGACTTGGACGTGCAAGGGCTCAAATCTGAATTCAACGCCCGCAAATCCAATGCCGGCTACTACGCCGGCGATTTAAGGGAAAAGTTGACCCGGCAAAATCTTCTCGCGACGACGCTTTCCGAATTCGAGAGAGTGGATATCCTCGTAAATGCCAGCCGCGATGTCCGGTCGACTCAATTGATTTCAAACCGCGAGGGCGGATTCCTGAACACGATGCTTGAGCAGAATCTGATACAGCACTACGACCTCTCGCGTCTCGTCGCCAAGCAATTCATCAAGCAAAAATCCGAAGAAACGGAATTTTCCAGCTTCCCTGTCGGGTCGATCGTCAACATATCGACGATCGCCTCGCAGCGAACGCACCCGAACCTGCTCGAGTATTCGGTCAGCTGCGCCGCGCTGGATCAGCTGACCCGATCATTGGCCGTGACTCTTGCTCCCGAATCGATACGCGTCAATTCGGTGGCGCTGGGATCAGTCATGACGGCCAGACTCCAGAATTCGCTTGCCGAAAACCATGAGGCTCGACTGAACATCATTCGACGCACGCCTCTCGGAAGAATTGCAGACGCGTCCGATGTTGCCAGCGCCGTTCAATTCTTGTGTTCCGACGCATCGCAGTTCATTACCGGCCAAGTACTGACGGTTGACGGCGGCAGAACATTGGTGGACGCGATCGACATTCCCTGCCACTGAAGGGCCCAGTCAGCTTTCGGAACCCAGTTTGAAGTCTTTGAGGCTGGCGATCGCTTCGGGCTTCTGAAGCTCTGTCGGCTGCAGGGATTCCGTTGTCGGCTTGATCTTTGCGCCGCCTTCGGTCTCATCTCCTTTGGATTTTTCTTTCTTTTCCGCTGCCTGCCGCACGGCTTCGTCAAGTTCGATTTGCCGGCAAAGCCCCAGAGCCACAGGATCAGTGGGCTGAAGGTTGTTGATGTTCCAGTGCGTTCTTTCCCTGATGGACTGGATCGTCGGCTTGGTCGTTCCGACAAGCTTGGAGATCTGGCTGACGCTCAGTTCGGGATGGTTCTTGACCAACCATGCTATGGCCGCCGGGCGTTCATGGCGCTTCGAAAGCGGCGTGTATCTCGGTCCGCTCCGTTTGACTTCGCCGGCCGATGCAGGGCTTTCCTTCAATCGCAACACGTGCTTTGGGTCGCGCTCCCCCGTCCGAAGCTCCTCCAAGTCCAACTGGTTGTTCACGACCGGATCGTATCCGAGAATTCCGACGGCTACTTCTCCGTCGGCTATGCCTTGCACTTCCAGTTCATGCAATTCGCAGAATTCAGCGATTTGCTTGAATGTCAGAACGGTATTGTCAACGAGCCATACTGCCGTCGCTCTTGCCATGATCGGTTTGCTCATTTCGCGGGTGCCTTGCCTTTAGGTCAATCTCGGAGCAATCGCGTCTCTCTCGCCCGCCCTGCAGACGGAACCGTTGCTTCGAAATCCACTTAATCCCCGACACGGAAATTAGAAAGTGCGTTCCGTGCAATTTTGTCCAAGCGGCAAATATCGTCGATTCGAATTCTCGCAATGCACGCGCTCGCCGCGACTCACGGCTTCATAACAATTTTGCCGATATGAACCGAACTCTCCAAGCGCGCATGAGCTCTCGCCGCGTCGGCCAAATCAAATTCCGAATCCATTACGGGAGCAATCCGACCGCTCGAAAGCAGAGGCCAGACATGCGTTCTCAATCCGTCCGCAATCCGCGACTTGGCCAAGTCCGATTGGGGGCGCAGCGTGCTTCCGGTGATCATCAGACGCTTCGTCATCACCCTCGCGAAATTCAGTTCAGCTTTCGGCCCCTTCAAAAAAGCGATCTGCACCAAGCGCCCGTCGTCCGCGAGCGCGCGAATGTTCCTCGGAATGTAGTCGCCTCCGACCATGTCCAGGACGACGTCGGCACCCGTGCCACCCGTCGCCTCTTTGACGGCCTCTACAAAATCGGCTTCCCGATAGTTGATCGCCAATTCCGCTCCCAGTTTTTCGCATGTGCGACACTTCTCCTCGGATCCCGCCGTCGCGAACACTCGTGCTCCAAAAGCGTCGGCGAGCTGAATCGCCGTCGTGCCGATTCCTGAAGAACCGCCATGGACCAGAAAGACTTCCCCTGCCTTCAGGCGGCCGCGCTGGAACACATTGCTCCAAACAGTAAAGCAGGTCTCAGGGAGCGCGGATGCTTGCTCCATCGAAAATCCGTCCGGGATGTTCAGCGCGTGATCCTCGTGCGTCAGTGAGTATTCCGCATATCCGCCGCCCGGCAGCAGGGCGGTGACGGAATCGCCTTTCTTGTATCGGGCAACGCCGACTCCGGTCGCGACAACAACGCCGGCAGTTTCCAGACCCGGCAAATCCGATGCGCCGGGCGGGGGCGCGTAATTGCCCGCGCGCTGCAAGGCATCCGGCCGATTGACGCCGACCGAAGCGTTTTTGATCAGGATTTGCTTGTAGCCCGGTTCGAGCAACGGCCGCGTCGCAGATCGAAGCACCTCCGGACCGCCCGGCTTCGCAATTTCCACGACTTTCATGTTCGCCGGCAGCATCAGCCTGTCTTCCCGTTTGCCGAGCCGGAATTCGCTCCGCGCCGGTTTCGAGGCGCTCGAATTGACCGGGCGAATCGCTCAATGCCCTCTGCGAACGGGCGGAAAGCGGGATTGTTCCGCAAAGAAGCTTTCGCTTTTTCAATTTTCATCACTTCGTCAATCCTGCGGTTGATGAAGCTTCGCGTTTCGAAATTCCCGTTGCTCGCGTCTTCCAGCCAATGGAGCGTCGCCGAACCGATCACGGCCGAAAGCGATGCTCTTTTCGTATACCAGTTCAAATCTGCCGAGGGGTCTCTGAGATGTGTCCAGATCCGATCCGATGTCGTCCAGAGAGCGCGGGCGCCCTCAAGGGCGTGTTGCGGCAGCGCATAAAGCGACATGCATCTTCTGACCACTTCTTTGTCATCGTCCATTGCTTCAAGCCGGAGAAACACCATTTCGGAGATCCGGTCGCGAAACCTCAGAGCCGAAAAATCGGCCTTGCCCGCTTCTTCCACCATCCTGTTGTCGCAGGCGGCGTGGAATTCCCATGCGAGATCCAGCGCTCCTCGGGAACACGCGGCCCTCGCCCTGACCAGTTCGATGCCCGAATCGCTCGCGGCCGAACGGAATGTTCGATCAGTCCAGCCGGTGTGCGGGACATGCGGCAGCGCAGCCCGCATCAGCTTTTCGCGAGTCTCTCGCACGGAGGCTCCGTCCGATTTCGATGCGTTTTCCGCCAAATGAATGTCCTTCGCCGGTCCGCAGAACGTCCGCGACATTCGAATTAGCATTCTTTCAGCATCGGAAACAGCTTCAATTTGCGCGAGAATGAATCACCGGGTCGGGCATGCACTCAATTCGCGTGCATTGCTCGGGCGCATCCCATATTTTTTGGTCAGGCGGCGCGACAAGCCCTCCAATCGAAGGAGTCAGGCCAACGCAAGTCTGCGAGGCGGCATCTGACGGCGAGCAGAGCGACGGCCCGCTTTCGACTTGCCGCACCTCGCCCTTCTCCATCCAAGGAAAGCGGGATGCACCCCATTGCTCAGGGCTTTCGCTTTTAAAATTTGCCGACCGCGTTCACGAACAGGCCGACCAGATATTTGTCGTTCCAGCCGGCGATGTCCATCCGTCCCGCGAGCAAGTGCCCGTCGTCCATGAGGCGCGCGATGTCCGGGGCGATGCGCCGGATGGCGGCGAGGCATTCCGGCCCGTTCAGCGTCCGGTTCCGCATTCGATCCTCGCCCATGACGACGTCCGGAACCCAGTGGAGGCAATTCTCGATCCTCCAGCGGTTGCGCGTGAGTTCCGGCAGCCGCTCCGGAGGAATCTCCGCGCTCATGATGCAGGTGCGGACGGCCCGCTCCGTCCTGCCCTTCAGCTCGCGGACGGCCTCGATCCTGCCGACGGCCTTGAGGCCGGGCCAGCCGTGCCGGCTGCCGCCGTTTGCTCCGCAAATCCTGCAGCCAGCCGACATCGTGCGAGACCGTCGCGACGCGCGTCTCGACACGCCCGTGCCCGCCGCCGACATGCCGGCATTCAAGCATTTCCTTCTGCGCCTCGGGATCGGAGAACCGGACCTGAACGTCCTCGTGGAGCGTTCCCTGGTCGCCCTTCGCCGGCAGCACGCAGTCCCCGCCCTTCTCCACGATCCGCGCCGATGTCTCGCGCTGCGTGTGCATCGCGTCGGCCGCCGCCGTGCGCCCGTCCAGATCCGGAAGCGCGGGGACCGCCGCGGTCTCGTTCGACTTCCCGTCGACCTCCGCCTGGCCGAGAACGAGACCGGCCCGCGGCTCGAACGCCTGCACCGGATGCAGCGCGGACTTCTTCTTCGCATCCATGATCGCGCCCCTGAGCGCCTTGCCGTCGACCGCCGCCCGGTCCCGCGGAAGCGCCGCCGCCAGCGTCTTCGCGAAGTCCGTCATGGCCCCCGACAGCTGCTCCGGATCAAGGGCGTCGGACACGTCGGAGAAGGCGTCGTGGCTCGGCGGACCGCCCTTGAGCTCCATGAATTCCCTCAAAAACTCCTGTTTGTGCTCCGCGTAGCGCGCGAATCCGCTGCACGACGAGCTGCCCGACAGCGTCGCCGGAAGGGCGACCGCCAGCATCTCGATCAAGCCGTGCCTCGTGGCGTTGCTCTTGCGGGGATCCCCGACCCCTTGGAAAATAGCGCGGAATCCTTCCATCTCCTGCCTCCGGACACTGCTCTTCGTTGTTGTTTTGACGGGAGTTCGCCATCACGCGGCGGAAAGGAAAAACAGAAATTTTAAAAGCGAAAGCCCTGCCCCATTGCTCTGCACGCGTGGACATCGCAGAATTGCTTTGATATACAGCCCACAGATTCACTAACCGCGTCCAAGGAAAGGCGGAAGCCAAGTATGCAAGTGCAAGTTCGGGACAACAACGTCGACCAAGCTCTCAGAGTGCTGAAAAAGAAACTCCAGCGCGAAGGCGTTTTCAGGGAAATGAAATTGAGGCAGCATTACGAAAAGCCGTCCGAACGCAGGGCTCGCGAAAAGGCCGAAGCGATACGCAGAGCACGGAAGCTCGCCCGAAAGAGAGCGCTCCGCGAAGGCCCGCTTTGAATTCTGGGCGCCGTCCGATGAGGATGAAACGCTCTCGTATTTTCAAGCGGAGCATCTGAGCTTTCTTCAAAAGATTGAAACCTCGCTGCCGCTGGGCCGGGGCGGAGTACCGCATTCCGGACGCGGGAATCGACGCAGGCTTGAAAGCGACGCGATCATAGGCATCTCGCGACAGTCGCGCCGCTTGTCCGCTGATCCTCGACCCTTTTGAATCATGAACGCAATTCGTCCGTCGCCCGCCTCTTCGCTCCGCCCAACGCAGCATTGAGGAACGGAATTTCAAATGCGGCAGCTCTGAGGTTCCTCGGACTCCGGTCCTGATCGGGATCCCTTCAGCGTCGGCGACAAGACGGTCGCGCCGTACCGGAGATCGAAATCCCGGCGGCTTGATGGATCGGGATGAAACGATGCCGCCACTCTAGGAGCCTGTCCGAGAAATATTCGCTCGGGAGTTTCATGCAGTTGATGGAATAGGGCTTAAGTGCTATAAATACCGGGCAACTTTCAGGATGATTCGGAATGACCGGCAAGACCTTTCGCGACTGGCACACAGATCAGGTTTTTCTCTTGCCACCTTCGCTCGACGACTTTGTTCCGGAGGACCATCCGGCTCGGATCGTCAGGGAGCTTGTCGAGGAGGCGTTGGATCTGTCGTCGATCATGCGCTCCTATTCGGACGCCCGCGGACAGCCGCCCTACGATCCGAGGATGATGGCGGCTTTGCTGTTTTACGCCTACAGCCAAGGGATCTATTCGTCGCGGGAGATCGCGCGGTGCTGCCAGGACCGGATGGACTTCATGGCGGTGACGGCGTGCCAGCGCCCGGATTTCCGCACCGTGAATGCCTTCCGGAAGCGCCACCTTTCGTCGCTCGGAGATTTGTTCGACCAGATATTGGCCCTTTGCAGGGGGATGGGCCTTGCGTCTCTGGGGCATGTGTCGATCGACGGCACGCGGATTCAGGCGAACGCGTCGAAGCACAAGGCGATGAGCTACGGTCGGATGGTGAAGGCGGATGCCGAGCTGAGCGAGGAGATCCGGGAGATGCTGTCCCGCGCGGAGGCTGCGGACGCGGCGGAGGATCTCGAGCACGGGGTCGACGGCGGCAGCGGGATGCTGCCTGATCATCTGGCGACCAAGCGTCAGCGCCGGGAGCGGATCAAGGAGCACATGGCCGCTCTTGAGGCGCAGGCCGCGGCGGCGGCCGAGGCGGCGGGCAAGGATCCGGCGGAGGCGAAGCCGGAGGACAAGGCGCAGCGCAACTTCACCGACCCCGAGAGCAGGCTGATGAAGACCAAGGACGGTTTCGGCCAGTGCTACAACGGCCAGATCGTGGTGGACGCCGACAACCAGATCATCGTCGCGCACGGGCTGACCGCCGAGGGCAGCGACCAGAAGCAGCTGGAGCCGATGATCGAAGCCGTCGAAGCGGCGGCGGGAGAACTGCCGGACGAGCTGTCCGCCGACGCCGGATATTGCTCCGAAGAGAATCTGAAGCTTCTGAAGAGAAAAGGCATCCAAGGCTATGTCGCCACCGGACGCCGGAAGCACGGCAAGGAGACGGCGACCGGCGCCCGGCCGCCGCGCGAGGGAACCTGCCGGGCGGAGATGGACCGGAAGCTCAAGCGGGAAGGCCGGGACGGCCGGTACCGATTGCGCAAGATCACCGTCGAGCCGGTGTTCGGACAGATCAAGCAGGCGCGCCGGTTCCGGCAGTTCCTGCTGCGAGGCGTCGAGAATGCGCGGCGGGAATGGACGCTGGTCTGCATCGCCCACAACTTGAACAAGCTGGTGTCCGCGTGGCCGAACGCGCGGCCCGCCGGCGCTTGACCGTCCCGGGACCTGTCCGGGCAGGCATGGAACGCGAAAACCGAGGCCGGAACCGGGAGATCCGCCAAAACCGTCCGAGCAAAATCGCTAAATCCGGGCCGGGCGGAATAAGCAGCCTATGACAACGCCGACCCCGGTGCGGCGGTCAGGTTCAGCGGAAGCGATTACTTGGACAGGCTCCTAGGGCCTGTCTACGCTAGAATTTTTGCTTGAGTTTTGCTTGGATCCATGCTTAAGTGACTGTCAACAATGACATAAAAATCGAGCGGCATTCAATCATGAAACAGACCGCGGCAAAACAGTACGCCAAAATCCGCCCCTTCCTGCCGGTTCAGCGCGGGAACGTGCGGATTCCCAACATCGTCTTCATCAATGCGGTCCTGTACGTCCTGGAGAACGGCTGCAAACGGCGCGCCCTGCCGGAGCGCTTCGGAAAATGGCAAACGGTCTACGCCCGGTTCCGCCGCTGGTCGCGCAGCGGCGTGCTCGAGCGGCTGTTCGCCGCGCTTCAGGAACTGCATGCGCCCGGCGGGGACGCGGTCTGCTTCGGCCTCGACAGCACCAGCGCCGAGGTGCATCCCGACGGCATCGGGGCGCGGAAGACGAACGGGCCGCAAAGCATCGGCAAGTCGCGCGGCGGATGGTACGCGAAGATCCACATGGTCTCCGCAAACGGCCGGCAGGCAATGATTTTTCGCCTGTCCGGCGGCCAGGCCAACGACGCGCCCGAAGGCCGCGCCCTGCCGGAGAGTTGGCCGATCCGGTCGCGGGCGCGCCTCCGGCGATGGACCGCGCCTGCGAGGGCGACGAGACCCGCCAGCTCGTCCGCGACATTGGGATGACGCCGGTCGTGCCGCCGAAGGCGAACCGGAAAGCCGAATGGGAATACGACCGGAAAACCTACAAGCTTCGCAACGAGATCGAACGGCTGTTCCGGAGATTCAAGGGCTATCGGCGCCTCTTCACGCGGTTCGACAAGCTCGACGCGACCTATCGGGGCTTCCTGAACCTCGCCGCCGTCTTCGAAATGACGCATGATTTAGCATAGACAGGCCCTAGTCGAAAATCGTGGCCGCGCCTCAAGATTCTTGCGCCATGCGCCGCTCCTTCGCCGGCCTTCGCCAATATCGGCAAGGGGAAAGTAACTGTGTGGTCGAAATACAAAAATGATTGACGGAGTTAAAAATGACGAAATCTGTCATTGTTGCATCAGCCAAGAGAACAGCCATCGGAGACTTTTGCGGAGGATTTTCCGAAGTTTCAGCTCAGGAGCTAGGCGGCCGGGCCATTGAATCGGCGATTTCCGACGCGAATGTCGATCCGTCCGAAATCAATGAAACGATAATGGGCTGCGTGCTTCCCGCCGGACTGGGACAGGCGCCGGCGAGACAGGCGGCCATCGGAGCGGGGATTCCGAATTCGGTTCCTGCAACGACCGTGAACAAGATGTGCGGATCCGGAATGAAAGCCGTGATGCTGGCGCATGATGGCATCGCATTGGGAAACTCCTGTTGCGCGGTCGCCGGGGGAATGGAGAACATGACCCGCTCGCCGCGGCTATTGCCAAGATCGCGCGAAGGCGCGCGCATCGGCGACTTCAAGGCTCTCGATCACATGTTCCTGGACGGATTGGAGGATGCTTACGACAAGGGTCTATTGATGGGGACTTTCGCAGAAGACTGCGCATCCGCTTACCAGTTCACGCGAAAAGAGCAGGATGAGTTTGCAATAGGTTCTTTGCGCAAAGCGCAAGTCGCTGCGTCGACCGGCAGCTTCGAAAAGGAGATACAAGCCATGCAGGTCGTGCGGAAGAAAGGCTTGAGCAGCGTTGCCGAGGACGAAAGACCGAATCGGGTCGATCCCGACAAAATTTCCCGGCTCAAGCCTGCATTCCGCGAAAACGGAACCGTAACCGCCGCAAACTCGTCGTCAATTTCCGACGGTGCAGCCGCGCTGGTGATCGCGGACGAAGTCCACGCCCAAAGGCGTGGACTGCCGGCAAGGGCGCGCATTGCAGGGCACGAATCATTCGCGCAGGCTCCGAGCCTGTTCACGACGGCCCCGGTTTTCGCCGCGAAATCGCTTTTGCAGAAGCTGTCATGGCATGTGAAGGATGTGGATTTGTGGGAGGTGAACGAAGCATTCGCTGTCGTTGCAATGGCATTCGCTCGGGAACTTGGAATTCCCTCTGAGCGAATGAACGTCAACGGCGGAGCGTGCGCACTCGGTCACCCGATCGGAGCATCCGGCGCCCGGATTATCGTCACTCTTCTGCATGCGATGGAACGAAACCGAAGTCGCCGCGGTGTTGCCGCAATTTGCATCGGAGGCGGTGAAGCGACCGCAATCGCTTTGGAAATTCCGCAGAACGCTTGGAATTAAGGCTCTGCTGAGTGTGAGCTCTCTATTTCCAACGGCGATGGATCCAAAACCATTGTTCAGGATGTTCCCGAATGCGCCGCTCCAAGCTCTCATTGTATGAGCGCGTCATGGCGACGGGATCACCTGCTTCGATAGGCTTCTCAAAGCAAACCTTGAAGTCGACGCCATTGCTCTTCCGAATTCCGTAGAACGGGATGAAATGCGCGCCACAACGCATCGCGATTTTTGCGGGATCAATGCTGGTTTTCGCAGAGTGCCCCATGAACCGGAAGTCCACTCCATCCTGCGCATGCTGATCATTCAGGATGACCGAAATTCCGCCGGAGCGAATATAGCTCATCAAGCCCTTCAGACCTCTCCTGCCCTTCGGAAAAACTGATTGGCCGAGCCGTTTCATGGCCGCCACGTACCTTCTGTTGAAAAATCGATTGTTCATGGGACGGTAGAGTCCGCCTGCGGATATCCCGCGTCCGATCAGCGATGCGCGGGCAGCTTCGTAATTGCCGAAATGCGCGCCAATCAATATCACCGGCGTCTTCAATCGAGCGGCACTCTCCAGCGTATCGAGTCCGTCACCTTCCGGAATCCAATTGACGGCCCTGCTTTTGAACTGGTCAGGGCTGAACAATTCCGCGTAAAGCCTTCCGAAATTGTCGAGGCATCCTTTGTAAATCCGCTTTCTTTCAGATTGAGAAAGTTCCGGCAGTACAAGATCCAGATTTGCTTTGATTCGACTGCCAAATCCCATCAACGGACCTACGGAAGACGACATCAGCGCTCCTGCCATCGGCACACGGCGCTCGTAAGGAAAAAGGCTCAGGCTTCCCATGGCCGCCCGCAAGAATACATCAGCCGAGTATTCCGCCAATCGACTCTTCTCATCTACGCCGCTGTTCATATTGCTACGCCACTCAATTCAACCCGACCGCTTCGACCTTCGTGACTCCCTGTGCCATATATACAGGCCGGACAAGACGATTACTGCGGCACCGGCATAGGTCCAGTGGTCCGGATACTCGTTGAAGACAATCATTCCGGCAACCGCTGCAAAAAGGATCGATACGTATCCGAATGGTGCAACGATACTGGCTTCGGCTAGGAATAACGATCTGATGATCAGAAATTGCCCCGTCGCTCCGAGCATTGCAACAATGATCATCAATCCCGCGTCGGCCAAACTGGGAGGTGTCCAGAAAAATGGCACGAGGACGCTCGCGACAATGCCGCCGAGCGCGGCCGTATAAAAAAAACTTGTCCAAATGTCTTCGCGCTTGCTCAACAACCGCGTCACCACCGTGTAGCCGGCGAAACCTGCTGCCGCAAATGCCGGGAAAAGCGCGTACGGGTTAAACACATCAGTACCGGGCCGTATGATGACAAATACGCCGATCAGCCCAGCCAGAACGCCCGCCAATTTCCGCCACCCCAAGGATTCGCCCAGAAAGAAATACGCGGCTACCGCGACCAATATCGGGCTTGATTGCAGTATCGACGTCGCTGCCGCGAGTCCTATGTTCCCCAGTCCGATGAAAAAACACACGGTGGCGAAAAACAGGAACAGCGAACGCAACACCTGCATGCCAAGGTTGCGGCTCTTGAATGCACGCGGTGATTTCCAAGCAACGAACGCCACCGCGATGACAGTCTGTCCGGCATATCTTATCCAAACCAGCTGAAGCTCATGATATGCGCCTGAAAGATACTTGATGACGGAATCCATTGTCGTCAAGAACATCATGGCCAAGATCATCAGCAGAATGCCCTGCGTTACCGGCGTCATGCGGGAAAGATGTTTCATCAGCAGGTTTCGCCGGCATCGTTCGCTGGTCCGGTTTCTATTGAGCGAATGCGATGGCGGCAAGCGCACCGTCAATTGCACCAAGACAGCTTGCCCAACGTTTTGACTCGACATGGATGCGGGTTCTTCATATGTTCTCCGTAAAATGCGATTACTTGTTGGACCGAATCTCGATATGATGGAAGCAATGCAATATCTGCGAGCTAGACTTAGAAGATGCCGAAGGTCATAAAACTCGACAAATTCCCCAGATCACCGGCCATCTTCGGAGGCGACGACGGGAGCGCATCGCTGACGCTTGGCGATGCAATGAGTTGCTATAAGAACTGGCCGCAGCCGACAGCGATCATTGCGGACGGCCCGTACGGCCTTGGCAAATTTCCGGGCGAACCGAACAGCGCCGATGCTCTCGGCAAGTGGTATGCTCCGCACATTGCCGAATGGGCGCGCCTTGCCCTGCCGGAAACCACGCTTTGGTTATGGTGCTCTGAAGTTGGTTGGGCCGAAGTGCATCCGGTCCTAAAAATGCATGGCTGGCGCTACAAGGCCGCGCATGTATGGGACAAAGGCGTTGGGCATGTCGCAGGCAACTGCAACGGCGACACGATCCGAGGCTTTCCAATCGTGACGGAAATATGTGTCCAGTATGTCCGCGACATCCGGCTTGAAACGGTGGAAGGCGAAACGCTTTCGATGAAGGAGTGGTTGCGCTATGAGTGGCAACGGTCGGGTTTGCCGCTTTCCAAGACGAATGAGGCGTGCGGGGTCGTGAACGCTGCAACCCGAAAATACTTCACCCAGTGTCACGTATGGTATTTCCAGCCTGCGGACAAAATGGTTGCTCTTGCGAAATATGCGATGAACCACGGCATGCCTACGGACTGCCCCTACTTCTCGCTCGACGGCAAGACTCCCCTGAAGGAGAAGCAGTGGGAGCGAATGCGATCAAAGTGGAACCACATCCACGGCGTTACCAACGTCTGGCGTGAACCTGCTGTGCGCGGAGCTGAACGCGTGAAAGCGAATGGCTCCAAGGCTCTGCACATAAATCAAAAGCCCCTGCGCCTGATCGGGCGGATCATTGCGGCGTCGACTGATCGCGGGGATGTTGTATGGGAGCCATTCGGCGGGCTTTGTTCGATGGCCGTCAGTTCACTACGTACAGGTAGACATTGCTATTCTTCCGAGGTCGTTTCAGATTATTTCAAGGCGGCCGCAAGGCGACTCGAGCAAGAATCAGAAAATATTGTGCCAAAATACCCGATCAACCCGGCCCAACAGAGCCTGACCCAAATTGGGAGCATCTCGTCTTATGGACCAACGTAAAGGCGGCAATCTTTGCTTTGCCGTCTCGCTTCGAGTCAGAATTTGTTATCTCGGGCGTGCTCGCAACTGACCTGTTCGCGTTCAATTCGTCCCTCGGTGCTACAATTGAAGAACAGGTCACTGCCTCGCTAAACGAACTGCGCACCGTTCGGGACCCTGGCAACCGGTATTCCCTTTAAGGTTTCGAGCGGCAACCTCAGACATTTCCAGATGTTGTTCTGCGATCGTCCGTACCGAACATCATCCCTCAGATCCTCATGAGGATTGAACTGAAAGGCAGGTATGTGCTCGCGAAGGAGAGAGAGTCAGGCGTCCGCTACAAGGTGACACCGTCAGCATGCGCCCCTGCAGATCTGCTTGTCGTCATGCCTTGGACACCGTCCAAAGTGATCTCAGGTTCGCCCCAGATTTTTGATCCATACGTGACCGGAGCAAGGTATGCGGCTGAATACCGGAACTGATATCGGCAGCAGCGCGGCGGGAGTGGCAATCGAGTTATCACTTCGCCCGAAGTGGACGATTATTATCCGACCAAGAGAGATATGATTTCAGACCGCCCTGAACGGGATATTGGTGGGTGGCGACTTCGGACGCTTCGCCCGCACTAATGCGATGAACGACTACATCAAGCTGCTTTTTGACGAAAATCTCGCCGGCATTCCGCTCTGGGCATGGCAGAGATTTCTTGCCCTGTTCACCGAGAGCTGGACGACGTTCGGTGCGGGCTCGACGCGCTTGCGGATAAGGTTGCACCCGAGGCACCGTCTGCCGAGACGCAGGCTCTCCTCCTCAAGAAATTCCGGGAGATTGGCGAGATCATCGCGGGTGACACTTGACAATTTTCGTGTCTGGACCACGCAGCTTTTGTTCCGAAAAAGCGTCTGACAGGCGTTCCGTGAATCATAGCCCGTTTGCGCCACGGCGCAAAAATCGTTTGACTTCCTTACGGAAGAGTTCCGGCGCAGAACCGATGATCGGCTGCGCGCCGCAAGGGTATATTGATCGTACTCCGCTTGACACACCGCCGCTAAATGCTGGAACGACCAAGGAAGCCTGATTGGCTTCACGAAATTCGCGCAACGGTCTACAGAGGCCGTTACCGCTATATCGTCGGCATCGTTGGCTGAAAAGCGCCACGGAAAGCCCAAAGACGGATGGATGTCCAGCGTCAGTGTTGCCGTGCCGCAGCCTTCGCGTCCGCGAACGGATTTCATCGAACCTAATTTTCCCCTGCCAAGTCGACGCAATCCGAACTGTATTCATCCGAATAACTTATCCGCAAATGCCTGAATGGTTCATCCGAATAATTCTTCAAGCGCAAAGACGAGATGATTGGCCCATGATACCTTTCCTTCTTTATAACCTCCTGAAGCAGTACGATAACAGACGTATCTCCGTCAACCGCCAAATTATTCTCTTCAATATTGAATTCGGTTTGCCCGTCCCATGGAACTTCAAGCAAGTTACTGACGACGTTGGAATAAACCCAGCTTCGACCTTCATTCTCGCCTCCATGAACTACCGATTTGATCTCTTGATCATAATACATCACACGTTGAACTATATAATTTCCGGCTACGTTTGAGCAATTCAACAACCTGACTTCATATCCGCCGTCAACCCGCTCCGCGTTTAAAACAATGGGTCGCCCCTCATCTGAACCGCTGCGTATTGCATTGATTATCTCGTAAATTCTATCTTCAGCATGGCCCGCGATCAAATATTGACCCTGAATTACGATTTGGGGCGTGAAAATGAATGGCATGTCCGCAGCATTTGCATATGATTGTTGTCTTTTAGTGAAAGCAATGTCAGAATGTTTATCAGTCCAGCCCAAATAATTCCAATAATCGACGTGCATCGCGAGCGGCACGACGCTTTCCATATTCCTTAGTACATTCGTTACAAAAGTCTCGGCCGGCGGACAGGATGCACAGGACTGCGAAGTGAACAACTCAACCACAATAGGCGAATCCGCGAAATTACTTGGGAATTGCTGTCCCGAAGTCGAAATTGGGTTGAGCAGCGCAAAGACCGCAGCCACCCAAAGTAGTCTCATTCTTCCGAATGCAAGCATGTTTGATCGGCGCTTCATCAGATCAACCCTAGTCGAAAAGCATCGTTCGCAAAAATAAACTATTCGCGAATTTTCGGAATTCCGCGAAGGCCGCTATTCATACTCTGCCCTAAGCAGCTGCGTAGCCCCGGAATTCGTTGACTGCTTGCCGACGATGAAGATGCCGAGCATCCGGCGGAAACAAAGCGATTCCCGATCAAGGCGCGCCCATCAAGCCGCAGCCGCCAGATCGCGAAGGACGTAATGCAAAACGCCGCCATGACGCAGGTATTCGATTTCAACTTCGGTATCGACGCGGCAGCGAAGCGCAATTTTTCTTGACTTTCCGTCCGCGAAGGCGATTTCGCAAGGAACATTCATCAAAGGACGCAGCTCGGCAGCGATTCCGGTGATGGAAATCTCTTCATCGCCTTTCAGACCGAGCGAATTGCGGGTCGCGCCGTCGGTGAATTCGAACGGAATGACTCCCATTCCGACCAGATTCGATCTGTGGATTCGTTCGAAGGATTCGGCGATCACCGCCTTCACGCCAAGCAGGCTGGTTCCCTTCGCCGCCCAATCGCGGGACGATCCCGCCCCGTATTGCGCCCCGGCAATTACGACGAGCGGAATTCCGCGCGATTTGTACTCCATTGCCGCTTCATAGATCGAAGCTTCATTCCCTTCCGGTCCCAAAGTTCGCCCGCCTTCGGCTCCGCCCATCAATTCGTTTCGAATGCGCGTGTTGGCGAACGTGCCGCGCATCATCACTTCATGATTGCCGCGCCGGGATCCGTAAGAGTTGAATTGGCTTCTGGATACCTGTCGTTCGGTCAAATACTGTCCGGCAGGCGAAACCTCCGTGAAGGACCCCGCCGGCGAAATGTGGTCCGTGGTGACCATGTCGCCGAATACGCCCAGTATCCGGGCCGAAACAATGTCGTGGATTTCACCCGGTTCCGGGGACATGTCGACGAAATAAGGCGGTTTCTGGACATACGTCGACGTCGCCGGCCAATCGTAGGTCTGGCTGTCGATGGCCTCCACCGACCTCCATTTGCTGTCGCCTTCGAACACATTCGCATATTTCGCTCGGAACGCGTCGCCGGTGACGGTTCGCTCCACGAGTTCCGCAATCTCTTCCGTCGCGGGCCAAATGTCTTTCAGATAAACGTCACGGCCGTCGCTGCCCTTTCCGATGGGTTCGACGGCCAAATTCTTGTTCATGTCGCCCGCCAAAGCATAAGCGACGACAAGCGGCGGAGATGCCAGATAGCTTGCGCGCACATCCGGACTGATCCGACCTTCAAAATTGCGGTTTCCCGAAAGCACGGACACTGCAACCAGATCGCCCGCGGCGATCGCGCTCGAAATCTCGGGCTGGAGCGGCCCGGAGTTGCCGATGCAAGTTGTGCAGCCGTATCCGACGAGATTGAAGCCGACGGCGTCAAGATCTTCCTGCAGACCCGACGCTTCCAAGTATTCGGAGACGACTTGGGAGCCCGGCGCCAGCGACGTCTTCACCCACGGCTTGCGGTTGAGCCCCAGAGCTCGCGCTTTCCTTGCCACTAGACCGGCTCCGATCATGACGTAGGGATTCGACGTGTTGGTGCAGGATGTGATCGAGGCAATCACCACCGACCCGTCTCTGATCTTGAAATCCTTGCCGTCCACCGGCTTTTGGACGAGGATGCTTTCGCGTCCCTGTTCGGGACTTTTTTTCCTGTGCTTTGCTGTGACCGAAAGGAACGAGTCGGCGGCGTCTGACAGGGCGACGTGGTCTTGCGGACGACTCGGTCCAGAGACGGCGGGAACGACTTCCGACAAGTCGAGAATCAATGAGTCGGAGTAGATCGGATCGTAATCCTGTCCGCGCCAGATCCCGTTCTCCTTGGCGTAGACCTCGACAAGCTTGATCTGATGCTCTTCCCGGCCGGTCTGTCGAAGATACCTGAGCGTCTCGCCATCCACGGGAAAGAAGCCGCAGGTCGCGCCGTATTCGGGCGCCATGTTCGCGATCGTCGCACGGTCGGCAAGAGGAAGACGGTCGAGTCCCGAGCCGTAGAATTCAACGAATTTGCCCACGACGCCTTTTTTGCGAAGCATCTGGACGACCTTCAGCACCAAGTCGGTCGCCGTCGTTCCTTCCGGCATCTCGCCCTCCAAGCGAAATCCCACCATTTCCGGAATGAGCATCGAGATCGGCTGGCCGAGCATTGCGGCCTCGGCTTCGATTCCGCCGACTCCCCATCCCAACACGGCAAGTCCGTTCACCATTGTGGTATGGCTGTCGGTTCCGACGAGAGTGTCGGGAAAAGCGATCAGCGCACCGTCCGAATCGGTATCGGTCCATACGGTGCGGGAGAGGTATTCCAAGTTCACCTGATGGCAAATCCCGGTGCCGGGCGGCACGACGCGGAAGTTGTCGAATGCCTGCTGCCCCCACTTCAGAAACTTGTATCGCTCGATGTTCCGTTCATACTCGCGATCAACATTGAGCTGGAACGCGCGCGGCGTCCCGAATTCATCGACCATCACGGAATGATCAATCACGAGATCCACCGGGCTGAGAGGATTGATGCGGCGCGGATCGCCGCCAATTCCGGCTATGCCGTCCCGCATCGCGGCCAGGTCCACCACCGCCGGCACGCCCGTGAAATCCTGCATCAGCACTCGGGCCGGCCTGTAGGAGATCTCCTTCGGGTTTCTGCCTCCTTTGGCACACCACTCGGAGAAAGCGGTTATGTCGTCGTCGTCGACCGTTCGACCGTCCAGATGCCGCAGCAAATTTTCCAGCACGACGGCGAGCGAAGCGGGCAATGCCGAAAAGTCTCCGAATCCGGCAGCTTCAGCGGCGCGAACCGAAAATGCGTCGTAGTTTTGAGATTCAACCGAGAACCGCTTTCGAAATACACCTGAACCGGAACCTACACTCACAGCCATGTCGAATCCCGAAGCGTTGCTAACTTTCGCATGCGCAATTATTCAGGATTCTTGGCCGATGGTCAACAACATCAAGGCTTCGTAACTTCACAACAGTACGATCCTGCAAGAATTCGGTGGCCGGATACGGCCCCGAGTGGTCAACTGCGCAAGCAAAAATTCAATAGTTTCATTTGGATCTGGCGACTGCATGAGCGGATTGGAATCTGGAGTCCGACCGCAACCTGAATTCAGGAGAAACCGGCAATCCGTTCCATCCAAACTTGAGCGTACGAACGATTCCCCGCGCTGGCCGCAGCGACATCGGCAGTCCGCAAACTGGCGGAATTCGAGGGATTGTGGCATGGGCGTTCAGGCCGGACATTCGCGGATAGCTTGAATGGTGGAAATCGTAGCCGAAAATTTGACCTGCGAACGGGGCGGCCGACCTGTGCTTTCCGGGGTCTCGCTTTGGCTCGGCCCCGGAGACTGCTTTGAAGTCGTCGGTCCCAACGGCTCGGGCAAATCCACGTTGATCAGGGCATTGGCAGGTCTGGGTCGAGTTGCGCGGGGCATTTTGCGAGCCTCGCAGGACCGGATGTCATATCTTGGACATCGGAATGGACTGAAGCCGCAGCTCACCGTCGACGAAAACCTGGATTTCTGGATGCGTCTTGCAAATTCTGCAGACACCGCCCGCGCGAAGGACGCATTCGGACTGAATCGACTTGCTGGCATGGCGGTTCGCGATCTATCCGAAGGCCAGGCGCGCCGAGTCGCGCTGGCGACAGTCATGTTTTCGGGACGGCCGATCTGGCTTCTGGACGAGCCTTTTGCGTCGTTGGACCAAAGCGGACGGGATATCGCAACAAGCCTGATCGCCGAAAACTGCCGTGCGGGCGGAATTTCGGTCGTAACTGGGCACCAAGGCATGGCGCTTCCAGACAGCCAGTTGCTTGATTTGTCGATTTTGCGCGGTTCTCCCTGCCCTGACCGCGCCGACGGGACGGCATCCGCGGCGTGAGCACCATATTCATCAAGGACATTCGGCTCGCGTTCAGATCCGGAGGCGGTTTCGGTCTTTCGCTCGCATTCTTCGTTATTGCCGCTTGCCTGCTCACTCTCGGAAGGGACTACTCCGTTTCGGACATGGTCGAGTCGGCGCCGGGCTTGTTTTGGATCGCGGTTCTGTTCGCGTGCTTGCTCTCGCTTGATCGCGTGTTCCAATCGGATTTTGAAGACGGGACACTGGAACGGTTGGCACTTTCCGATGTTCCTATGGAGGGCTTGGCCGTTGCGAAAATTGCTGCCAATTGGTTTGCGACGGCAGTTCCGCTCTGCGTCGCCGCGCCTGCCGCATCCGCTTTGTTCGGATTTCCTCCCGCCATCTCTTTGTGGCTGTTCGCGTCGATGTTGGTCGGAACGCCAGCCGTTTGCGCCGTCGGCGCGTTCGGAGCCGCCGCAACAATTTCCGTGAAGCGCGGGGGACTGCTTTTGCCGGTACTGGCGCTTCCGTTCTGCATCCCAACGCTGATATTCGGAACAAACGTCATGGAAAGCGCAGCCGCAGGCGATCCGGTCGCGCAGCCGCTGTTCGCGCTGGCAGGGATTTCACTCGCGGCGGCGGCACTGATTCCGTTCGCCACCGCGCGGGTGCTTCAATATAATTTGGCTTGACGTTTCGGCGTCGATGCACCGGTACAACTGACGACGGAATTCACCTCGCACACCATCATGTCTTTTTGGCGTTTCGCAAATCCGAACCTGTTCGAGCGGGCGGCCTCCCGCACGATCCCCTATTGCGCTTGGACAACGGTTTTGCTGCTTGGGTCGGGCCTCGTCTGGGGCGCTGCATTCACTTCGAGCGATTACGTCCAGGGGGCCGCCGTGAAGATCATTTTCGTGCACGTGCCGACTGCCCTGATGGCGATAAACGCATGGTTCATGATGCTGGTCGCATCGCTGGTCTGGCTGGTCCGACGGCATCACGTGTCAGCATTGGCGGCTCGTGCCGCGGCGCCGGTCGGCGCCGCCTTGACGCTGGCTGCGATCGCGACGGGAGCTATCTGGGGGAAGCCGATGTGGGGAACATGGTGGGCATGGGACCCGAGGCTGACCTCGTTCTTGATCCTTTTCTTTTTCTATGTCGGCTACATTGCTCTTTGGAACTCGATCGAGGATCGCGAACTTGCGGCGGATGTGACGTCGATGGTCTGTCTGGTGGGCACGGTGTTCGCCGTGCTCTCGCGCTACGCTGTGAATTTTTGGGCCAAAGGTCTCCATCAAGGACCGACGCTCTCCATCGACCAGGAAACGCACATCCACAACTCGTACTACTTCCCTCTATTGATCTGCATCGCCGGATTCGTGATGCTGTTCCTCACGCTCGTGCTGCTCAGGACGCGGACTGAAATCCGCAGGCGACGCGCGGCGGCACTGGCATTCCGGGAGCAATTCGATTGAACGCGGGGCCGGAACAGTACCTGCTGGAAGTCGTGATGGCATATGCGGCGACGGCTCTTATCGTCGGCGGCGTCGTGGTGACTTCCGTGATGCAGGCGAAACGGGCCGCAAAAATTGGAGCCGATGAGCGGGATGAAAAATCGCCATAAGCCCGCCATCGTCGTCCTCGCACCCCTTGTTCTGTTCGCGGCATTCGGAACCCTTCTTTACGCTGGGCTGCTGCGCGACGACGAAGGAGGCTTGCCATCGGGAATCATCGGTCGAACCGCCCCGCTCGCTCCAGCCGCGCTCGGAACGTCGGATCCGCCGAACGACGCGGACTTGCTGGCAGACGGAGCCAAGCTGGTCAACTTCTGGGCGAGCTGGTGCGCGCCGTGTCGAGTCGAGCATCCGAATCTCATGGCGATGGCTGCGGAAGGCGTCGTGATTCTCGGGATCAACTACAAGGACGATGAGAGCAACGCCCTCGGTTTCCTTGCGGAGCTTGGCAATCCATTCGCGAAGATTGGTGCGGACCGCGACGGTCGCGTAGGCATAGAGTGGGGCGTATACGGGATTCCGGAAACCTTCGTGGTCGATGGAGACGGCAAGGTGGCACTTCGATTCGCGGGGCCGATTACTTCCCGGGTAATGCGCGAGAGAATATTGCCCGCGCTGGCGAGCGCATCCGACTGAGAAACAAACCGGTCGGCCAAGCCGGCATTGCACTGCCGATTGCGCGGATGCCGCTCACATCGAAAGCGATGGTTCTCGTCGCATTCGCGATTCGCTCCGGTCATTGAAAAAGGTTCGCTCGCGAAACGAAACGCGCGGGCAAAGCGACAGGCTGATTCGCGCTGGACCGGCTAGCGCGAGACGTCTTCGATGAAGGTTCCGCCGGGTGCTTCAGCGCTTCGAAAACATTGAATAAATTCGACGATTCTTCTCCCGCAGGGCGGCCGCCCCCTGTTCGGATTCAGAGAGAAAATTTTGCTCCAAGGACAAACGAAACGCGCTCGCACGGCAGCCGCCTCCAAGGACAAAAACTGAAGATCGAACAGGAAAATGACTGCAACTCTTTGTTTTTGCGCTGTGAGTCGGGTTTCCACAAACAATCAACAGAAACATACATTTTGCAATCATCCCGCTGTCGGGCGAAGGTGCATTTTTAATATGAGAGGAATAGGATGCAGGTCGTAATGACGGCGGCCAACCCGGAGCCGCAAAAAGCAGACGCCTCGGACGCCGAGACTTCGCCGTCCAACATTGAACTGGAGCAAGCGCTTCTGGGCGGGCTTCTGGTCAACAATGACGTGTTCGAGAGAGTCTCTCCGATCTTGAACCCGGAACACTTTTACGATCCGCTGCATGGAGAGATATTCAAAATCATCAGCAACCAAATACTGAGCAACAGGGTTGCCAATCCGGCAACCCTGAAGACATTCCTCGACAATCATCAAGGACTTCAGGAGCTCGGCGGACCGATGTATCTCGTCAGGCTGGCCGAGATGGGTTTTTCCGTCCACGCCTGCCGCGACTATGCCGAACAGATTCGGGACCTCTCAATGCGCCGAAGCCTGATGAGCATCGGCGACGAAATGATCCATACGGCGAAGATCGTCGACATCGATTCGTCTGCGAACGACCTGATCAATAGCGCCGAGCAAAAACTCTTCACGCTTGCGGAAACCGGCCAAGACACGACAGGGTTCATACCGCTGATCAGAGGCATGAATCAGGCTTTGCAGGAGGCCAAGAATGCGACGCAGCGAAAACAGGGACTGTCCGGGCTGGCGACGGGTCTGACCGATCTGGACAGGAAGCTGGGAGGGCTGCAGCCTTCCGACCTCATCATCCTCGCCGGCCGCCCGTCCATGGGCAAGACGGCCCTTGCAACGAATATCGCGTTCAACATTGCCCAAAGCTACAAGGAATCCAAGGACGGAAAGCCTCAAACGGGAGGCACCGTCGGCTTCTTTTCGCTGGAAATGTCCTTGTCGCAACTCGCCTCAAGAATACTTGCGGAGCAATCCGAAGTTCCTGCCTCCAAGGTCCGCACGAGCGACCTCGACGAAAACGAATTCAAGAAATACGCGGCGGCGGCGGACGAATTGAGAGCCTGTCCGCTGTATATCGACGACACGCCGGCGCTAACCATCGCCCAGCTTTCCATCCGAGCGAGGCGCCTCAAGCGATCTCTTGAAGGAAGACTGCATTTCCTGGTCGTGGACTATCTCCAACTGATCAAGCCCGCCAAAAAGCACGACAGCCGGGTGAATGAGGTGTCTGAAATCACGCAGGGGCTCAAGGCGATCGCCAAAGAACTCAACATTCCGGTTCTTGCGATTTCCCAACTGTCCAGACAGGTCGAAAGCCGGGACGACAAGCGGCCGCAGCTTGCCGACCTGAGGGAGTCGGGTTCGATCGAGCAGGATGCGGATGTCGTGATGTTCGTCTACCGCAAGGAGTATTACCTGTCCCGGACGAAGCCCGACGAAAACGACGAGGTGGCTTTGGCCAAGTGGGTCTCGCAAATGGAGGATGTGCACGGCAAGGCTGAAGTCATCATCGGAAAGCAGCGCCACGGACCGATCGGCTCGCTTGACTTGCTGTTCAAGCACGAAATTACGAAATTCGACAATCTCGGCACCGAAGAAGACAGGCAAAGGTACAATGAAGGGAGCCCGTTCGGCTGATGGCCGGCGCCATCGTTCCGCAACGGACGTTCCATCGTGCGCCGCCGATTCCGGTTTGGCTCGGGCTCCAAAATGGCCGTGTCCGCACGGACCGGCCCAACGCCAAGCCGATCATCGCGGAGCCCGGCAACATGCGGTCGATTCGCGCTCCGGCGGCGATTCGGCCGAAGCGAGCGCATGGGTCTGTGTTCTATCGCGGCGAATCGAACTCCATTCATGCCGATTCAAGCAGATTGGGACGGATCCGCTTTTGAGTTTCTTTCAGCGGATCCGCCAGACGCAAATGCCCCCTGTCTGATTCGATCATCGTTTTTCAAGTCGAGACCGCTGTCGGAATCGTGATTTCAGAACGAGCTTTGGCCAGTCGAAATGTCTGCACGATGACTTGTACGCATGCGGAATTTGCAGACCGGCAAAAGCAGCAGCCATTGATTTCAGGCGCGAATGCTGAAATTCCGAAAAGGTGCTTCGACGCAGCGGCAACGGATTGGCCGGTCCATTTCGGATGCAACCATCGTCGCCTTCTTCAACGCCGCTTGGAATGCTCATTCGCCGTTCCAAGCAATAAACGGGAACTTGATGTCGCAATCCGAGCTGACCATCGACTTGAGCGCGGTTTCACGCAACTGGTCCGATCTTGATCGGTTGACGGGTTCCGAGGTCGAGACTGCCGCCGTCGTCAAGGCCGACGCATATGGTCTCGGCACATCCGAAATCGCCGCCTGTCTCGCGGCCTCCGGCGCACGGTCGTTTTTTGTAGCGCTTGCCCACGAAGGCGCCGAAGTGCGCCAGGCTGCAGGCGCGGATGCGGAGATATTCGTGTTGTCGGGGCATATGGAGGGCGACGCCTCCGCGTTTCGGAGGCATTCACTCACGCCATTGCTGAACTCGGCGAGCCAGTTCGCAAGACATGAACGCTCGCTCCGCGGGCATCCCTACGGGATCCAGCTGGACACCGGAATGAACCGGCTCGGCATGGAGGGCGATGAATTCCGGGGCGTAGCGGAACGGCTGTCGGAAAACGCGCCGTGCCTGGTCATGAGCCATCTTGCTTGCGCGGATGAGCCGAACAATCCGATCAACCAAATGCAACTGCGCGAATTCCGCCGTCTGACCGACGGCATGGCCGTGCGTCGGTCGCTGTCCGCCACCGCCGGAATGCTGCTTGGACCCGAGTACCATTTCGATTTGTGCCGCCCCGGAATCGGTCTTTACGGCGGGTTTCCGTTCAACGACGGGCATCCAGTGGTGTCGGCAAAACTCAAGACGGTGCAGCACCGCGACTTGGCGGCGGGCGAGTTCGTCGGTTACGCCGCCTCATGGAGGGCTGATCGTCCGATGCGCGTAGCCACCCTCGCCGCCGGGTACGCCGACGGCATTCTTCGGATCTCCGGGGGTACGGCGAAAGTCTATGCCGACGGCATCCCATGCCCGATTGTCGGACGGATTTCGATGGATCTGCTCGGGGTCGACGTGTCGCACCTCGACAAGATTCCGAGCGAGTTCGAACTGCTGGGCCCGAACCAGACGATCGACGACCTGGCAGCGGACTCCAAAACGATAGGGCACGAAGTGCTTACTTGTCTCGGCAGCCGATACGCGCGGACGTATGTCGGCAGTACGGCATCCGGACGAGCATGACCATTATTCGTTCAATTTTGGGAGTTCCCGGATTTGTCGGGCGCGCCGTCATCCTTAACTGCTCCAGAGTCGGGCGGCTGGCGATATTCATCGCTGAGCTGGCAAGCCATCTTGTCCGGCCTCCGTTCTACGTGAAGGAATTCTTCCAATCGCTGTGGGCGATCGGCTACAACAGCCTTCCCGTGGTGGGACTGACGGCTCTGTTCACGGGCGGCGCGCTCGCGCTCCAGATTCACTCGGGGGGAGCCCGGTTCAGCGCGGAGTCCGCTGTCCCTTCCATCGTCGCCATCGGGATGGTTCGGGAACTCGGCCCCGTGCTTTGCGGACTGATGGTCGCTGGCCGGGTCGCTTCATCGATAGCGGCTGAAATCGCCACCATGAAAGTCACAGAGCAAATCGATGCTTTGCGCACCTTGGATACGAATCCGGTCAAGTTCCTCGTTGTTCCCCGCGTTGCGGCGGCAACGATTTCACTGCCTGTTTTGGCGGGCGTCGGCGACCTGATAGGGATACTTGGCGGCTACCTTGTTGGCGTATCCCGTCTGGGCTTCAGTCCTGACGCGTATCTCTCGAACACGACGAGGTTCCTTGAAACGGCGGACGTGACGTCCGGGCTTGCCAAAGCGGCCGTATTCGGGTTCCTGATCGCGGTGATAGGCTGCTACAACGGACTGAATGCGGGAAAAGGCGCAAGGGGCGTGGGAAATGCGACGACAAACGCCGTCGCCGCATCCTCTGTCCTAATCATTGCGTCGAATTTCGTATTGACGGAATGGTTCTTCACATCGTGAGCACTCCTGAGATCAAGCACCGTCGGCACATCGAAAAATTCGGTCGGCTTAGGCCTGCGCGCGCCATTTAGTTTCAATGGAAGATCATTCCTGATGGATCAACCTGACATCGAAATCAGCGATCTGCGAAAATCGTTCGGCCGGAACGATGTCTTGCGCGGCGTGTCGCTGAATGTCCGGAAAGGCGAGAGCTTTGCTCTGATCGGCGGTTCAGGGGTCGGCAAGTCTGTAGTTCTCAAATGCATATTGGGGTTGATCAAGCCTGACGCCGGCCAAGTGCTGGTGCGGGGGAGCAATCCGGTCGCCAGTCGAACTCGCCGCGAAGCAAAAATCGGAATGCTGTTTCAGGGCGGAGCATTGTTCGATTCGATGCCCGTCTGGCAGAATGTTTCGTTTCGGCAATTGCGAGGACCGAATCGTCAGCAAAAATCGCAAGCGCGCACGGTTGCTTTGAACCTTCTGGACCGAGTCGGATTGGAGGCGGACGTCGCGGACAGATATCCGTCCGAGCTTTCGGGCGGCATGCAGAAGCGCGCGAGTTTGGCGAGAGCAATTGCGGAGGATCCGGACATAATTCTATTCGACGAGCCGACGACCGGCTTGGATCCGGTCAGCGCAAGCAGGATTAGCCAACTCATTCGATGCATTGTCGAGGAATCAGGAGCGACAGCGGTAACCATTACGCACGATATGGTTTGCGTTCGCAGAATTTCGGACAGAATCGCGATGCTTCACGAGGGCGTCATCAAATGGTCCGGCAGCGCCGAGACCCTCGAAACAACAGAAAACCAATTTCTGCGCGAATTCGTCCGAAGTAGCGCCTATGGCCCCGTCGCGGCGGCGGAATGATCACGGCAACGTGGCGAAAGTGACAGCGCGATAGGCCGGGCCGTCAAGAACGCACCCCGCCGCCCGGCGGCGGGGTGCGCAGCGTTCATTGCGAAACGCCGGTTTCCAGCAATTGCTGAACGCCGTTCGTGTAAGGGTGATCGAGGAGCGCCGCGCGCGCCTGCCCATCCCCTTTGAGCGTCCAATCGAACCAATGGGTCAGGAAGTAGTGCCGCATCAAATGGGGCAGATAGACATCCATGCCGCCGTCCTTGATCCAGCCCAGGACCCGATACGGCTCCGGCGCGCCGTCAGGCGTCGTCGGCAGGCGCATCCCGTCGTGCTCATATCCGGGCGTGAACGCACCGGGCACATCATCGGTGGCATGGCCATGGCCCTGGTCGCGGAACATCAGCAGCATCTTGTCATCCGTGGCGCGATTGTATGCGGAGCGGGCAACAGGCTGCGGATTGTCGTCGGTCGGCCAAGGTTGCTCATCGGCCAACGGATAGTTGTCGTTGGGATCCCCGCCAGCGGCCCGGTAGAGGTTGCCGTGGATACCGCGGAACACGTTGTGGACAAAGAAATCGTCCGAACCGATAACTTGCAGGAACGGCTTGGGCACGCCTGCGGGCCTGCCGTCAACCGGATTGCCGGGAATGCCGCCATAGGGCTCCCAAAGGCGCGGCATGCCATTGTTGAAGCCAACGGCAGTATCGACATCTCCGAGGAATGCCGCCGACGCCTGCGCCGTCATCGACCCCAGCGAGTGGCCCATGACGCCGATATTGTCGACGTCGATACGACCCGCGAAGAAGCCGCACAGATCTTCCGGCGAGTTTTCGACTTCAAGTCCGACCCGGCATTCGACCTCGGGCGCGTTGAGGTACTTCATCTCGGCGATCACGCGGGCCACGTCCTCAACACGCTGGTCGAAAAGATCGGCCATCAGTTGCCCGGACCGAAGCGCGCCTTCGGGCGTTGGGGTCAGGAGCGACGGGTCGGGCAGATTGCCGAACGACGCAGGTTCGTAGTATTGATAAAGAAAGCCGAAGAAGTTCCGGAACACCGTGCTGAACGAATTCCCGGCGCGCAGCCCGTAGGCCGCATAAATCTCTTCTTGAGATTTGCCGTCGGCCCAAAGCGAAGCCGGGTCGTGGAACACCGGCGACGCCGCGCTTTCGGACGTCAAAGCAACCGTCACCACGACGTAACCCTGTGCCGCCAGATATTCGGCCGCGCTGGCCCAAGTGTGAACGGAACCGCCCAGACCATGGACCATGATCACCAGTGGGAAACTGCCGTCGGCGACAGGCGCCCCTTTGTGCGCCTGATAAATGCCCTCGACTAGATTCCCTTGAAAGGCGTTCTCCGCAAAAGCCTGGTCGCCCTGAAAGATGTCCGCTACCGAAATCTGGGTTCCTTCGGCGGCTGCCGGCAGCGCGCTGGGAAGCAGCGTTTCGCCTCTGCCCGCGGCCATGCCGTTCGACATGGCGGTCGGATAGTAGATGTTGGTCACCGTCGTGCGCGGCGTGCCGCTGGCGTCGACATCGTCGAGCCAGGATTTGTATTCCTCGGTCTTGTACTTGCGGCCCCAAGTGTCGAAGGGCTTGCTGAAGTCGCGCACGAAATTCGTCGTCATGCCGACGGCGAATTTGGCTTGAGGTTCTGATTCGGACAGCGAACTGGCGGACGCCGCTCCGACGAAGCCGATGCCGACGCAGGCGGCGCCGACAAGCAGAGTTCGGCGCAGAATGGATTGATTCGAGTTGATCATGGGTATTTTGCTCCTTTCCGTTGACAAAAACGAGCCCGTTCAACGTCGCGGCCCGCGTTCCAAGCTTGAAAAGCAGCAAGCCGCAATCCGGGATTCACTCATCCTAACACTGTTGGCAAAGCGCGCATAGTGATATTTCTCAATGGTTGTTGTGAAGTTTCGCAGCGCTCTCCAATATCTTGTATCTGAAGGATCTTGTTGCGCGTCGTATCGAAGCAATCGGTTTCGCAAAGCGGCCATAGCCGGAACCGAGCCCAACCGACGCGGATACCGCGCCGACACGGGGCCATCATCTTCACATTGGAACGAACGTCGGGATAGCGGCGGCGGCAAGAGCCGCTGCAATGCAGCGAAAGTGACAGCGCGATAGGCCGGACACAAGGAATGCACCCCGCCGACGGGCGACGGGGTGCGCAGCGTTCATTGCGAAACGCCGGTTTCCAGCAATTGCTCAACACCGTTCGTAAAAGGGTGATCGAGGAGCGCCGCGCGCGCCCGCTCATCCTCTTTGAGCGTCCAGTCGAACCAATGGGTCAGGAAGTAGTGCCGCATCACGTGAGGCAGATAGACATCCATGCCACCGTCCTTGATCCAGCCCAGGGCCCGATACGGCTCCGGCGCGCCGTCAGGTGTCGTCGGCAGGCGCAGTCCTTCGTGCTCATATCCGGGCGAGAACACGCCGGGCTCATCATCGGTGGCATGGCCATGGCCCTGGTCGCGGAACATCAGCAGCATCTTGTCATCCGTGGCGCGATTGTATGCGGAGCGGGCAACAGGCTGCGGATTGTCGTCGGTCGGCCAAGGTTGCTCATCGGCCAACGGATAGTTGTCGTTGGGGTTCCCGCCAGCGGCCCGGTAGAGGTTGCCGTGGATGTCGCGGAACACGTAGTGAACAAAGAAATCGTCCGAACCGATGATTTGCAGGAACGGCTTGGGCACGCCCGCGGGCCGTCCGTCAACCGGATTGCCTGGAAATCCGCCATAGGGCTCCCAAAGGCGCGGCATGCCATTGTTGAAGCCCACGGCGGTATCGACATCTTCGAGAAATGCCGCCGACGCCTGCGCCGTCATCGACCCCAGCGAGTGGCCCATGACGCCGATATTGTCGACATCGATACGACCGGCAAAGAAGCCGCACAGATCTTCCGGCGAGTTTTCGACTTCAAGTCCGACACGGCATTCGACCTCGGGCGCGTTGAGGTACTTCATCTCGGCGATCACGCGGGCAACGTCCTCAATACGCTGGTCGAAAAGATCGGCCATCAACTGCCCTGACCGAAGTGCGCCTTCGGGCGTCGGGGCCAGAAGCGACGGGTCGGGCAGACTTTCGAACAACAAGGGGCCGTCGTATTGATAAAGAAAGCCGAAGAAGTTCCGGAACACGGTGCTGTCCGTATTGCCGGAGCGCAGCCCGTAGGCCGCATAAATCTCTTCTTGAGATTTGCCGGCGGCCCAAAGCGAAGCCGGGTCGTGGAACACCGGCGACGCCGCGCTGTCGGATGTCATGGCGACCGTCACCACGACGTAACCCTGCGCCGCCAGATATTCGGCCGCGCTGGCCCAGGCGTGAACGGAACTGCCCAGGCCATGGACCATGATTACCAGCGGGAAACTGCCGTCGGCGACAGGCGCCCCTTTGTACGCCTGATAAATGCCCTCGACCAGAAGCCCTTGAAAGGCGAACTCATTCCCTGGAAACCCTTGAAAGGTGTACTCCGTAAATTTCTGGTCGCCCTGAAAGATGTCCGCCACCGAAATCTGGGTTCCCTCGGCGGCTGCCGGCAGCGCGCTGGGAAGCAGCGTTTCGCCTCTGCCCGCAGCCATGCCGTTCGACATGGCGGTCGGATAGTAGATGTTGGTCACGGTCGTGCGCGGCGTGCCGCTGGCGTCGACACCGTCCAGCCAGGATTTGTATTCCTCGGTCTTGTACTTGCGGCCCCAAGTGTCGAAGGGCTTGCTGAAGTCGCGCACGAAATTCGTCGTCATGCCGACGGCGAATTTGGCTTGCGGTTCTGATTCGGACAGCGAACTGGCGGACGCCGCTCCGGCGAAGCCGAAGCCGACGCAGGCGGCGCCGAAAAGCAGAGTTCGGCGCAGAATGGATTGATTCGAATTGATCATGGGTATTTTGCTCCTTTCCGTTGACAAAAACGAGCCCGTTCAACGTCGCGGCCCGCGTTCCAAGCTTGAAAAGCGGAAAGCCGCAATCCGGGACGCACCCACACTAACACCGTTAGCGACGCGCGCATAGTGATATTTCTCAATTGTTGTTGTGAAGTTTCTCAACACGCGGATACCTTGCTATATTTCGACTGTGCTATTTCGCTCCCGTCGCCGACCTTCGCGAGGGCGTTCGAAGCGGAATCGCGGGGCGACCAGGACCGGATGCGGTCGGATTTGGCCCGGATTTCGGGATCCCCGATGCATGATTCGGGCCTGTTCCGGCTTCGCCGGACCGATGCGGGCCTCAAGCGGACACCAGGCCGTCAGACGGCTTGGCCTGATCGGGAAGCCATCGCAGCCGACTCGTGTTGCATGCCATGGTCGCCATCGTGACGTCGGTCTTGGCGCGGGCCAGTCCGACGGTTCGGATCGCCGGTTCCATCCGAGTCTTCCGGTGGGCGAAGCGCGCAAACAAGCATGCAAAAATGACTCCTATCCCAGCGACGAGTGTTTTTCCGGGCGGACAGGAGCCGGTGGGACTTTCGGAGCTGAGGAAGGCCGGGCGGCCACCCTTCACGCTGCGAGGGCGGCTCGCGGGTCTTTTCCAGAATCGGCCGATACCGCGCCGAAATGCTCCTCGATGTTTCAAAAGCGTCGCTGTCTCGACATCCCGACTTTCAATTCCGCCAATCCCCGGGGAATCACGCCCCAACGCAAAGCGCAACGGGCCTTCGGAAGCGTCTTTGATCTAACGTATTGTATTTTATGTATATTGTTGTGCGCCGCGTCAAAGCATTCGGTCGCCGCGCCAGAAACTTCAAAAAAACTCGCCCTCGCTCTCTTGACGACAGTGAAATTTCACTGTCGTATCGTGATCGGCGCATAACGGGAGCAAGATCAGATGCTGCAGCAGCTTATAAACGGATTGATGCTGGGATCGGTCTACGTGCTGGTGGCGGTCGCCTTCACGCTGAGCATCGGCATTCTCAACTTTCTGAATTTCTCCATACCCGGCCTCTTCATGCTGGGCGGGATGATTTCGTGGGTCCTGATCACCATGGGCGTGCCGCCCGTCCTGTCCTTCGCAATCGCATTCCTGATCGCCTGCGCCTGCGCCCTGGTCGTGGAACGGCTGACCTTCAGCTGGATGAAGGGCTCGGAGCACGAAGTGCCTTTGGTCAGTTCGCTGGGCTTTCTGATTCTGTTCGAGCAGATCTTTCTGGTTTATTACGGCTCCGACCAGCAGAGATTTCCGCAGATCATTCCGAACACAACGATCACCCTGGGCGATCTGGTAATCGGGTCGGCGCAGCTTTTGGGACTGGTCTTGTCGGTTGCGATCATCATTGGGATCAGCCGTTTCCTCAAGAAAACAAGGGTCGGGCGCGGCATCCGCGCCATCGCCGAGGACACGACGACGGCAGAGTTTCTGGGCGTGAACACCAACAGGGTCGTTCCGCTGATCTTTCTGATTTCGGGCGCTGTCGCGGCAATCGGCGGAATGCTGTTTGCCGTCAACTACAATCAGGTGTCGCCCTTCATGGGCGAAGAGGTGGGCTTCAAAGGCATCTCGGCAATGATCATCGGCGGCATGGGATCCGTCTGGGGCGCAATCGCGGGCGGTCTTCTGATCGGCTTGGCCGAGGTCATGTCGATCTATTTCCTCGGATCCGACGTCGTCGACCTGTCGGTTTACGGATTGCTGCTGATCATTTTGATGGCGCGGCCGCAAGGCCTGTTCGGCTCGGCGCAAGTACGGGAGAAGCTGTGATGTTCAGTGGCTATATTGACGGACTTCTGGTCATCCTGTCGATCAACGTGATCATGGCCTATGCGGCAGCGCTGCCGCTTGTGGCCGGTCAGCTGAATCTGGGCGCGGCGGGGTTCATGGCCGTGGGCGCTTATGTGGCGGCCTATGGCAGCAACGAATTGGGTCTGCCCATCGCGGTGGCGATCCTGATCGGATCCTTGGTGTCCGGCGTGATAGCGCTTTTAATCGGGATACCGGTGCTGCGCACATCCGGGATCTATCTGGCGTTGGCGACCTTCGCCCTCGGGCAGATACTGGTCGCGGTGTTTCTAAACCTTGATATCGTCGGAGCCGCCCAAGGCTATCCGGTCTTCGGATTCATCGAGATGCCCGCCATCGCGCTGACGGCCATCGCGATTGTTCTGGCGCTGTTCGTCCTGTCGCAGACGCGCTTCTGGCTTTACCTGACGGCGATCAAGAACGACCCGACCGTCTGCGACTTGTTCGGCGTCGAAGTCAAGAATGTTCAACTGGCCGCATTTGTCCTCGGCGGCATGCTCGCGGCGATCGCGGGCGGCCTGCAGGCCCATTACCTGTCCTATATCGAGGCGCAGAGCTTCGGCGCGCTGGTCTCGATCTATACGGTGCTGTTCGTCATTCTTGGCGGCACGCAGACGGTTGTCGGACCGCTTGTGGGGGCGGCATTCTTCACCTTCCTGCCCGAGGTGCTGCGTGCCGGGGAAGAGTGGCGTTATTTGATTTTCGCGGCCTTCATCATCGGCTTCATGGTGCTGCGCCCCGAGGGCATGATCACCGCCAACATGATGCGCCGCCTCAAAGCTCCGCTTCTCCGCAAAGGGGCAGCGGCATGACGCCGGCGCTCGAAGTCCGCAACCTCGTCAAGAACTTCGGCTCGCTTGAGGTCACTCACGACGTCTCGTTCACGGTCGACACCGGCGAGCGCTTTGCACTGATCGGCCCCAACGGCGCGGGCAAGACGACGATCTTCAACCTGATCTCGGGCGTTTATCCCGTCACCAGCGGTTCAATCCTGGTCGGAGGCATCGATATCACGCATGTGCCGTCGAAAAAACGGATCGGATACGGCGTGTCGCGCAATTTCCAGAACGTGCGCCTGATGAAACACCTGACGGTGGTGGAAAACCTGATCCTTGGTCAGCACATCAATGCTGGCGGAGTGGCCAACATGCTGCAGCCCTTCGGCATGTTCCGCAGGCACAAGTGGTGGCGGTCCGCCTACGAAGCGTTGGAGGAGGCGCGGCTGTCGGACTATGCCGAGGAAACCGTCGATGCCCTGCCCTACGGTCTGCGCAAACGCGTCGATCTGGTGCGCGCGCTTCTGGCGGAACCGCAGATCCTTTTGCTGGACGAGCCGGCCGCGGGCCTGAACCCGTCGGAAACCGACGAGTTGATGCGCGAGCTCAGAACCGTCGCGCGGAATGGCGTCACCCTTCTCGTGGTCGAACATGACATGCATTTCGTGCGCAACCTGTGCGAACGCGTGGTTGTTCTGAATTTCGGCGAAAAAGTCGCCGAAGGCACGATGGAAGAAGTGGAAAAAGACCCGAAAGTTCAGTCCGCCTATCTGGGTGTGGATATGGAGGACGCGGACAATGCTGCTTGAAATCGACGGGCTCGACGTCAAATTCGGGCGCATTTCCGCGCTTCGGGATTTCTCGATCAAGGTCCGCGAGGGCGAAGTCGCGACGGTTCTGGGCGCCAACGGCGCAGGAAAATCCACGCTTCTCAAAGCTGTTCTGGGCATTGAAAAGCCCGCCTCGGGCAGCATCGTCTTCAATGGCGAAACCATCACCGCCTGGCCGCCCAGCCGGCGCATCAAGTCGGGCCTGGCGCTAGTGCCGGAAGGACGCCGCATCCTGATTTCGCAAACCATCGAAGAGAACCTTCTGCTGGGCGGCTATCAACGCGACGACATGAGCGCGCTCCGCTCCGAGATGGAAACGATCTACGACCGGTTCCCGAACCTGCAGGAGCGGCGGCACATGCTGGCCAGCTGCCTGTCGGGCGGCGAACAGCAGATGCTGGCCATCGGCCGCGCGCTTCTGGCGAAACCTGACCTGCTGATGCTTGACGAACCCTCGCTCGGCCTTTCGCCGCTGTTCGTCAAAGACCTGTTCAAACTCCTGGGCGATCTCAACAACGGCGGGCTGACGGTTTTGCTTGTTGAACAGAACACCGAGCAGGCCTTGGCTTTGGCCGATACGGGATATGTTCTGGAACGCGGCAGGCTGATCCTGTCCGGCGATGCCAAGGCGCTTGCCGACGATCCGCGCTTGCACGAAGCCTATCTTGGTGTGACTGCCGAAACGGAAGGAAGCCCGACGTGACAAAAACGCCTGAATTGACCCTCGAGCTGTGCGCCGAGGAAACTCGCCGGATCACGTTCTATCCATCACGCTTCATCATCGCCGGCTGGACCGGACGCGACAAAGCCGCGATGAACAAACACATAGACGAGCTTGAAGAACTGGGTGTCGCCCGCCCGCCCGAGACGCCGATGTTCTATCGCGCATCAACATCGCGCCTGACGCAGGAAGAACTATTGCAGAACCCGGGCGAGAATTCATCGGGCGAAGTCGAGTTCGTGATCTTCAATATCGACGGGGACTGGTGGATCGGCGCCGGCTCGGACCATACCGACCGTCATGTCGAGGCGTACAACATCACGGTTTCAAAGCAGATGTGCGACAAGCCTGTCGCGCGGCAGCTTTGGCGATACGACGATCTCAAGGAGCGGTGGGATTCTCTGGAGATCGCCAGCCACGCCACCATCGGCGGCGAGCGGGTCGTGTATCAGGATGGCAATGTCGCCGCGATGTTGCACCCGCAGGATCTGGTTGCCGCATTTGAAACGAGCACCGGAACGAAATTCGGGCCCGGCGACGTAATGATGGGCGGCACATTGGCCGCGATCGGCGGCGTTCGTCCGGCCGAAGCGTTCGAGTTCTTGCTGCGCGACCCGCAAACGGGCCGCTCCATTTCACACGGCTATTCAGTCGAAACTTTGCCGGTGGTCGGATAACCGTACGTATGAGCGCAAATGCCAAGCAAAAATCCTTCGAGACGGAATCGCCGGAAAGGAAAGCGCGGCAGTCCCTTGCCGACATCGCCTACGAGAAGCTGAAGTTTCGGATCATCACGCTGGTCTATAAGCCGGGATCCTATCTGAACGAGGCGATGCTGAGTGAAGATCTCGAGATTGGCAGGACCCCCATTCACCATGCGGTTCGGCATTTGACCCATGACGGTCTGCTCGAGCTGATTCCGCGCAAGGGGCTGATCGTCAAAGCCATCTCGCTCCAGGAAGTCGCGGAAATTATCGATCTGAGGCTCGTGAACGAGACCTTTTGCGCCGGCCAGGCGTGTGAGAAAATCACCGCTCAAAGCGCCGCTGAACTGCAGTGCATCCTGGCTGAAGCGGACCAATACGCCAAGAAGGGCGACATTCAGGCGCAGATGGTGATTGACAGGCAATTCCACGGCAAGATCGCGCAGATTGCCGGAAACCAAGTGCTGGCCGAGATCCTCAGGAATCTGCACGAGCGCTCAATGCGGATCTGGTTCGTCTCGCTGGCCAATGAAGCGCATGCGGATCGGGTCCGCGATGACCATTACAAGATCCTGGATGCCATGAAAGGCGGGAACCGGTCGTCTGCGGAAGAAGCGATGCGCGCGCATATTCTGTCGTTCAAAGAGAATGTCGGAAAGCTACTCTGACATCCTCTCCGCCATTTGCAGGCTGGTGTCGTTCCAACCGTCGGCGACCATCCTCAGCAACTGGCAGAACTTGTGAAAATTCTCCCGATCCAGCGATGCAAAGATGCGGTCGTTCAAGCGCTGCAGCCTCGGCGCCAGATCCTGCATCATCTTCCGCCCGTCGCAGGTCAGCTCCAGCAGCGTCGACCGGCGGTCCGCGGGATTGGGCGACTTGGACACCAGGCCCCGTTTGGACAGCGAATTGGCCTGCTGAGTGGCGAAGGGCCCCGCGACGCGCAAATGCCGGGCGAGATCGCCGACGCTGACGCCCCTCTCGCCCTGAAGCTGGGCGACCCCCATCAGCGCATTGAATTCGGGCGGCGACAGGTCGATGGCCTGAGAGATGTTGCGGCGAGTCTCCTGGATGAGATGCGAAAGATGGTCCATCTCGTAGATCATCTGCCGAAACTGGAAATCGCTTCCGTCAACCAGCAGCTCGGGCCGGGACACGGTATTGGGGCGTTTGAAGTCTTGATCCGGCATGGAAGCTCCACCTCTTTCGCAGCCAAGCTAGGGAAGTAAATTAGGTAAGTCAACTAAGTATATTGACTTCCTAGCTTAGATAAGTAGATTAGATAAAAATGCACCGAATCGACCGGGGAGAACCGCCGCCATGCATAGCAAAGTCCTGATTCTCGGATCCGGCCCGGCCGGCATTACCGCGGCGATATACGCTGCCCGCGCCGGATTGCAGCCGACATTGATCCATGGCGACCAGCCCGGCGGGCAAATGACGATCACAACGGACGTCGACAACTATCCCGGTTTCGCCGAAACAGTTCAGGGCCCTTGGCTCATGGAACAGATGGAAGGGCAGGCAAAGGCGGTTGGCACCAGCATCGTGACGGACACCATCGTGTCGCTCAGCGTGAGCCAGCGCCCCTTCGAAGCCGAAGGCGAACTCGGCGATATCTACACGGCCGATACGATCATCCTGTGCACCGGCGCGCAGGCCAAGTGGCTGGGCATCCCCGGCGAGACCGACTATCTGGGTTCCGGCATCTCGGCCTGCGCCACCTGCGACGGTCCGTTCTTCAAGGGAATGCACGTCGCGGTCATCGGCGGCGGCAACACCGCAGTGGAGGAGGCGCTGTTCCTGTCCAATTTGGCCTCGCATGTCACGCTCATTCATCGCCGCGACGAATTGCGAGCCGAAAAGATGCTTCAGGACAAACTGCTCGGCACCGAAAACATCGACGTCATGTGGAGCCAACGGCCCGACTCTTTTTTCGGCGAGAACGGCAAGCTGGCAGGAGTGAACCTTGTCTCGACCCGCGACGGTTCCGAGCAACCCCTGAACGCGGACGGGATTTTCGTGGCCATCGGACATACGCCGAACACTAGTCTGGTCGCCGAAATTCTGGACCTCGATTCGGAAGGCTACATTCTGACCAAACCCGACAGCACATGCACTTCCCTCGAAGGCGTGTTTGCCGCGGGCGACGTACGGGACAAAGTCTTTCGGCAGGCCGTCACCGCAGCCGGAACCGGATGCATGGCTGCGCTTGAAGCCGAAAAATTCATCTCAGGCACGGGATAGCCGGTCTTGATGCGTGTAGCCGGGATCATTTGCTTTGACGGGATTGTAAAATTTCACTAGTGTATCACTGCTTGAAGTCAGATTGATCCGTCGATCATCCTACGAAGACAAATTAGGGAGAAATTCAATGAAACACATCTTCAGAACGTCGCTTGCGGCGACCGCGCTTGCGGCCTTCGTCGCCTCGGCCGGCGTTGCGAATGCTGCGGACGAGCTCAAGATCGGGTATCTCGTGGCCAAAAGCGGCCCGTTCGTCAGCCTATCGAGGACCAACACGATCGGCGCTCGGATCGCCGTCGACGAAATCAACGCCGCCGGCGGCATCAACGGCAAACAGCTCACGCTGGTCGAGTTCGACACCGCCGGCAAACCGGATCAGGCCGTCGCCGGTCTTCGCCGGCTGGCCCAGGATGAAAACGTTCTGGCCATCGTGGGCCCATTCTCGTCCGCTGAAGCCAGGGTCGCATTCCCGCGGGCGGAGCGCGATGGCGTCGTCAGCATGTCCATGGCCTCTTCCGCGCCCGGATTGGCTGAGCCGTTCACCTATGGCTTCCGGAACACCACCAACGAAGGCATCATGATCAGCCGCGCCGTTGCAACGCTGAAGAAAGTCGATCCGGACGCAAGCACGTCCTCGATCGCCTATGCCACCGACGATGCGGTCTCGGTAGTAATCGGCGAGCGCATTTTTCCGGCCGTTCTCGATGGCGCGGGATTGCCGGTTCAGAATGAGGTCACTTTCAAGTATGCGGCCTTCGACCTTTCGGTTCAGGCGTCGCAATTGGCTGAAACCAGCGCGGATGTCGTTGCCGTGGGCGCCCCGCCCGAAGCCGCGATCAAGTTGGCCAACGAAATGCGTCGCCAAGGCCACGAGGGCCGCTTGGTCGCCGGATCGACCGTGTTCGACGTCACCCTGCCCGAGCGCATCGGCGAAGCCGGAATCGGGTCGGTATTCCCGACGACGTTCTACTGGGATCTCAATGACGATACCAAAGCCTTCGCGGCCGAGTTCAAGGCGCGCGCCGAAGCCGACGGCATTGAGCGTACCGCTCCGACTCAGTTCGACGCCTCGACCTACGGCATCGTGATGATGTACGCGCATGCGATGCGGGAAGCCGGCGTCACCGGCGACGAGGCCAATCTTGAAGCCGAACGCACGGCCGTCCGCGACCAGCTGACGGCGCTCAGAGATTTCCCGGCGCTGGAAGGTCCGATTTCATTCGGCGAGGACGGCGACGCCATCAAGCCGACCTACGTGATGGAAATCACCAGCGCCGGCTGGAAACTGCAGGAAGTTCACGAGTAAGCACGCACGGCGTCTCGAATTTCAGTCCCGGCCGTGGTTCGGTCGGGACTCCGCTCGAAACCAAATCAGGGAAGTGCATGCAATGACCCATCCTGTCTCGAATTTGCGCAACCCTGATCTGCGCAGCTTCTTGTCGCTGAATGAAGAGGTCGTCACGACAATCGCAAAGCCGGTGAAAATGGAGCATATCGGCGCGCTGAGCGCACAGAGCGAACAGCCCATCGTTTTTGAGAACATTGTCGAAAAACCCGGCTTTCGCTTGACCGACATTCACGTGAAGCATCGCCATCTTCAGGCGCGCGCCTTGGATGTCTCTGTGGAGGACTACCTTAAAACTCTGGCGTTCCGCCTGCGCCGGCCGCCGCGCGGCTTCACCCATGTCGACAGCGGTCCGGTCAAGGAAACCATCATCACGGGCGGGGATGTCGACTGGAACAAGCTCCCGATCCCGATCCACTCCGAGCGCGAAACGATCCCCTATATCACCGCGATGAACATCGTGGTGGACCCGGAAACCGGGTTTTACAATTCGTCGCACGCAGGCACCAACCCCACCGGCCCCCGGTCGGGCGTCGTGAGCTTCGCGACCCCGCACACCCATGTCGTGATGAACAAATATCGCGCGCGGGGCGAGCGCAGGATGCCGATCGCGATGGTCTTCGGACTGCACCCCGCCTTCGAAATCATGGCCAATTTCAGCGGTCTTCACATGGATATGTGGGGCGAGCTGGAAATGGTCGGAACAATTCTGGATACCGACATCGAAATGGTTCCGGGTGAGACCATTCCGATCAACGTTCCTGCCCATGCGGAAATCGCCGTCGAGGGATGGATCGATCTGGGCGAGCCTGCCGAGTGGGGCGAAGTGGTTTCGCCTTCAGGGTACTACTTGCCAAAAATCCAGCGGATCCCGCAAATCGAGGTGACCGCGATAACCCATCGCGCCGACCGCCCGATCTACCGCAATCATCAGACCTGCCCCTACACCGATCACCAGGTTCTGCCGCGGCTCTGTCACGAGGCGATGCTGTACAACCGGATCTCCGAAATGGGGATCAAGGTCCATGACGTCCGTTTTCCGCACTGGGGCGCAGCGTTGACGGCGGTCATTCAGATCGAGACCTCGCGGCCCGGCTATGTAAACGATGCTCTGATGGCGTGCATGGGCGCGCCCTGGCTGAACACGAAAACCGTTGTTGCGATCAGTCCGGACACCGATATCGAAAGTGCCGAAGATGTCTTTCATGCGATCGCCACGCGCGTCGATCCGGCGAAGGATACCATCCAAGTCGAAAATACGCGCGCGTCGCTTTATGATCCTTCGGCCGAGCCCTTGCCCGATCACCCGCCGTTCCGGCTGGGCTCGAAAATCGGCATTGATGCAACGATCAAGGAGCGTTTCAGCAAGGACGACTTCCTGCGCACCTGGCCCAAGCACTGGGGCGAGGTCGATCTGAAGGATTATCTTTAATGGCCGCGCAGCGGCGAATCGTCATCGGCATGTCCGGCGCGTCCGGAGCGATCTACGGCGTGCGGCTGCTTGAAACTCTGAAAGCCGCAGATGTCGAAACACATCTGGTGATCTCAAAACCGGCCGTGCAGACGATCACGCATGAATGCGGGTTGACCATGTCGGATTTGCGCGGTTTGGCAAGCGAACTGCATTCGAACACCAATATCGGCGCCAGCGTTGCATCGGGATCATTCCATTGCGACGGAATGATTGTGGCGCCCTGTTCGGTCAAGTCGATGTCCGAGATCGCCACTGGACTGACCACATCGCTTCTCGCTCGCGCGGCGGATGTGATGTTGAAAGAGCGTCGCCGGTTGGTTTTAATGCTCCGCGAAACGCCGCTGCATCTGGGCCATATCCGCACCATGGCCAATGTCGCCGAGGCGGGTGCGATCATGTATCCCCCCGTGCCGGGGTTCTATCAGAAGCCCGAAAGCATTGACCAGATGGTCGATCAGACGATAGGCCGGGTTCTGGACCTGTTCGGCATAGAGGCGGGCCTTGTGAACCGTTGGCAAGGCATTGGCCGCGATGAATTCGAAGACTGAAGGAGACGCGCGCATGTTCGTTGTCTGCGAATGCATCGACAACCTCGGCACAGGCGAGGCCCGTGCGGACGCATTGGACGCGCACCGCGCATATCTCAAATCGCAGCCCGACACGCTGCGTCTGGCCGGGCCGCTTTCGAACGAAGACGGCACGCCCCGCGGATCGCTTTTGATTGTCGAGGTCGAGGATGTCCGGGGCGCGCGCGATTTTGCCAAAGGCGGTCCGCTCGCGGCGGCGAGCGCGTTTTCCGACTTGCAGTGTGAACAATTCAAACCGAAGATCAACAACCTCGGCTGATTCCGAGGCATGGAAAGGAAGGATCACATGATACCAATGATTTCCCCTACAGAAGCTCAGGATCGTCTGGCGCAGGACGGCGTCACGGTGATCGGCTTCAAGGCCCCATGGTGCCCGCAATGCGAACCGCAGCGCGGGGTGGTCGAGCGGCTGATGCCGCGCTTCGAAGGCAAGGTGAACTTCGCCTATGTCGATCTGGAAGCCCATCCCGACGCGCAGGACGCATTCGGACTGTCCGCTCTGCCCGCGCTTCACATCTCCAAGGACGGAGAGATGCTGGAAAAGCTCTCGGGCTTCACCAAAGCGCCTGTTCTGAACCAGAAACTGCAAGCCATAAGCGGCTGAAAAAGGAGACCATCATGGACGAGATTGTCAAAGCCCCGAAACCCATCGACACGATCGTGAACGAAGGTGAAAGCAGAGCTTTCATCCCATATTTCGAACTCGGCGACGGTTACGAAAACGCGCCGATCTACTTGCGCCCCGCCCTACACTACTACGCCGCTCGCATGGGGTTCCAGCCCAACTGCAACAAGCTCTATGCCCATGTGCCGTGGATGGCCGACCACATGATCGCGCTGAACAATTCGGTCATGCGCGACGACCGCAATGCGCTGAGCGAGCATTTCAAGTACAAGCTCGCCCTGTCGGTGGCGCGGACGCATGAGTGCGAATACTGCACGTCGCATCATTCCGGCACGCTCAAGCGCCGGTGGGAGTATGAAGACAGCGATATTGAAACGCTGCTTCATGCGGATGAGCCCAGCGACGAGGCCGAGGCCGTCGCGATCGAATACGCCAACATGGCATCGCTTGACCCCAACGGCGTGTCCGACGATCTGCGCGCACGTCTGGCCGAGCATTTCACCCCGCAGCAGGTGATGGAGATCGTGCTCTGCGTGGGCTTTTGGGGCATGTATGCGGCGATGCACGCGGCGATGAAACTGCCGATCGAAGACCCGATGAAGGGCAACGAGCAGTGGATGCACACCAAACCCAAAAACTGATTGAAGCGCGCCCCGGCCTGATCGGGGCACAGCCGGAAAGGGACATCGAGAATGGCAATCGACAAAGAGCACAAAGAGTTCCACGCCGTCGACATGGGTACCGAGGGCTGGCACTCGCTGCCCGGATATCCAGAGGGCATCGAACAAAAGATCCTGGCCGGCAAGCTGGACGAGGACGGCAAGGTCGGCAACCGGACGCGGCTCCTGCGGTTTCAACCCGGCATCTACACGACCGCGCCGTTCGTCCATGACTATTGGGAAGAGGTGTATCTTGTCTCGGGCGATCTGACCGTCGGCAATGACGAAAACGGCGAGGGCGGCGAGGCATTCGAGCCCAACACCTACGCCTGCCGTCCGCCGGGCGCATATCACGGGCCATTCAAATCGAACACCGGATGCGTCCTGCTTGAGATCCATTACTACGATCAAGACGGTTGAGATGTGACGACGCTTGAGGAGCTGGCGGATCAGCTGGCGCGCGGGGGCACATCCTCGCGCGCCTTGACCGAGACCTGCCTGGAAGCGGCGCGGCTGGGCGAAGGCCCGCGCGCCTTTGTGCATCTCGATTGTGACGGGGCTTTGGCTTCCGCCGATGCGATGGATATGCTGCGCCGTTCCGGTCAGGCGCCCTCGCTTTTCGCGGGCATTCCGATTTCGGTCAAAGACCTCTTCGATGTTCAGGGCCAGGTTTCGCGCGCCGGATCAAAGGCGCTTGCGGATGGACCTGCGACGAAGGACGCCGAGGCGATCGCGAACCTGCGCCAAGCGGGCTTTGTTCTGATCGGACGCACCAATATGACCGAGTTCGCCTATTCCGGGCTTGGGATGAACCCGCATTACGGCACGCCCGCGAATCTTTGGGACCGCGACAATGCGCGGATCCCCGGCGGGTCGTCCTCCGGCGCTGCAGTCTCGGTCACGGACGGGATGGCCTTTGCCGGCATCGGCTCGGATACCGGCGGGTCTTGCCGCATTCCCGCCGCATTGTGCGGGGTCGTCGGGTACAAGCCGACGCAATCGAACGTGTCTCTGGACGGGGCGGTCCCGCTCTCCTTTACCCTCGACAGCATCGGGTCGCTGGCGCACTCCGCGCGCTGCGTCGAAATTCTCGACGCGCTGATGTCGGGCCGGACGCCCCGCGCCCGCGCGGAACGCGGTGCGGCGGGTCTGCGCCTGCTGGCGCCCACAAATGTTGTGCTTGACGGCATGGACGAAACCGTGAGCGCGGATTTCGCCGGCGCGCTGGCAAAATTGCGTGCCGCCGGGGCACATGTCGACGAACGCGCGCTGGAACCATTTGACCGGCTGGCCGGGATCAACGCCAAAGGCGGCTTTGCCGCTGCGGAAGCTGCGCAGTGGCATGCCGATTTGATGGCCCGCGCCCCGGAGGCCTATGATCCGCGCGTGATCGTCCGCATCCGCAAGGGCGAAGCGCAAACCGCCGCCGATTACATCACGCTCGTGCAGGAACGCGCCCGCTATATTGCCGACGTGACAGCAGAGCTGACGGGCTACGATGCTATTGTCATGCCGACTGTGCCTAAAGTGGCCCCGCGCATCGCGGATCTGGACGCCGACGAACAGCTCTATGGCGAAATGAACCTCTTGATGCTGCGCAACCCTTCAACGATCAACTTTCTTGATGGCTGCGCCATCTCGCTGCCGATGCACGGGGCTGGAGCCGCGCCGACCGGTTTGACGGTCGCCCGGGCGGGAGGGCACGATGCTCAAGTGTTTGCCATTGCCCATGGCATCGCGGAACTCCTGCAAAAGAGCTAAGCCTCGCCTATCAACAAGCATCCAATAACGATCCCATATAGGCTTCCAAAAGCGACCCCGGAAAAAATTGGTTCTGGAGCGGGCCGGAGCCGGAGGGGTTCTTTCGGGGCGGAGCGAACCGGTCCTGTCCGCGCGAATTGCCGGGTCCATCCCGCAACGCGCGAAGCAGACACATTGAACGTGCGTGCAGCTTCGCGGCAGCTTCCGCCGACTTTGCACTCCGAAACCGCACGCTCGCGAAGGTCAATCGAATAGGGCCTTGGCATCCATGCTGGCCTCCCCGCTGATCGCCGCCACGAACCATGCCTGAAAAAAATGGTATCTCACAAAAATATTATTGAGTTGTCCAGATACGGACACGTTCGGCACAGAAAAGGATTGACTCGAGTAACTTTGTAAGTTAGCTGTCTAAGAAAGCTAAAATTGCGAGGTAAACACATGATCAAATCCGGAGAGCAGCACACCGAAAGCCTGCGCGACGGCCGCGCCGTTTTTATCAATGGCGAACAGGTATCCGACGTCACCTCCCACCCCGCTTACCGCAATGCGGTGGCCTCGATCGCCGAACTTTATGACTTTCAGTCGCAGCCGGAAAACAAATCGGTCATGACATTTGAGACCGAGACCGGCCATGTCGCGAACCGTATCTGGCAATTGCCCAAGAGCTACGCCGATCTGGTGGAACGCCGCAAGGGCATCGAGGCCTGGACCAGACTGCATGCCGGGTTCCTGGGCCGGTCGCCGGATCACGTCGCATCCTGCATTTCAGGCATGCGCATGGGTCTGGAGGTGTTCGAGGATTACGACCCGAAATTCGCAAGCAACCTGCGCAGCTACTACGAACAAGGGCGCGACAATGACATCTACCTGACCTATGTCATCATCAACCCGCAGGCCGACCGCTCCAAGGCGGCATCCGAACAGGCCAGCGAGTTCATCGGCGCGGGCGTCGCTGATCAGGACGACGAGGGGATCACGCTGCGCGGCGGCAAGATGCTGGCCACCGGCGGGATCATGGCCAACGAGGTGCTCGTCACGCAGTTGATGCCGCTCAAGGACGGCGAAGAGAAATACGCATTCTCCTGTGTCGTTCCGATGAATGCGCCGGGCCTGAAAATCCTGTCGCGCAAGTCTTACGAACAGGGCGTTTCAAACCGGTTCGACAACCCTTTCTCATCGCGGTTCGACGAAAACGATGCGGTGCTGTATTTCGATGACGTAAAAGTGCCGTGGAACCGCGTATTCCTGCACAACGACGTCGCGATGGCGCAAAAGCAATTCCACGCAACGCCCGCCCATGTCTATCAGAACTATCAGGCGCAGATCCGGCTTTCGGTCAAACTGAAGTTCCTGACTGGCGTCGCCTATCGGCTGGCGGAAACCAACGGGGTCGTCAAATTCCCGCAGGTGCGCGAAAAGCTGGGCCAGCTGGCCGCCGACGCCGCCTCGGTCGACAACCTTGTCCATGCAATGGAAGCCAAGGGCTATGAGCGCAACGGCTACTACCTGCCCGACCCGCACACGCTCTATGCCGCGGCGGTTCACGCGCAGAAGCTTTACGGCAACTTCCTCAACAATATCCGCGATCTTGCCGGCGGCGGCGTGATCATGCTGCCAAGCCACGTGTCGGATTACGGAAATCCCGAGATTGCCAGAATGGTCGATGCGACGCAGCAATCGCCGATTTGCTCCTCGCGCGAGCGGGTCCAGTTCATGAAACTGGCCTGGGACGTGGTTGGATCGGAATTCGCTTCGCGCCACCTCCATTACGAAATGTTCTATTCCGGTGCGTCCTTCGTCGTACTCGGGCATTCGTTCCGCACCTATGACTGGAAAGAGGCGACGGATATGGTCGATTACTTCCTCGACCAAGTTGATCTGGACGAAACGCTGGCCAGCATCGCGGCCTAGCAGGGACGACCGGAATGAATGAGACCGGCCAGAAATCCACCACGGTCGCGCGCCCGGAATTGCTTCGCAATGGAACGGACGCTGACTTTCGTCAGACCGTGAACAGCCTTCTGGCCTTCTCGACCCGGTTGGAGGCCGTTCGTCAGCAATTCGGGGCGTACATCGGATTGACGGGCGTACAGTACACGATCCTGATCTCGATCGCCCATATGCAGGGCGACAAGGACATTGGCATCAACGCGATTGCGCGCCATCTGTCGCTGTCGGGGGCATTCGTGACAAGCGAGGTGGGCAAGCTGATCAAACTGGGCCTGGTGACGAAACGTCCGAACCCGGAAGACCGCCGCCGCGTTCTTTTGCGCGTTACATCGAAGAGCGATGCGCTTTTGGCCTCGCTCATCCCTGTCCAGCAGGAGGTGAATGACGTTTTGTTCGGACCGCTCACCGCTCAGGATTTTGATCGCCTGCGCATGCTTGCGCCGCAACTCGCCGAGAGCACCGGCAAGGCCTTGGCGTTGGCGCAGTACCTGACCGGCAACATTGGGAGCGCAAAGTGACGACGATGGCTTCAGCACAGCAACCCGACCTTCGGGCACAGTTTCTTGGCGGGATGAGCCAGGCGGCCTGCACGGTCAACATCATCTCAAGCGACGGGCCTGCGGGGCGCGCGGGCGTCACCGTTTCGGCCATGTCATCGGTCAGTGCCGATACGCCCAAGCCGACGCTTCTCGTCTGCGTTCACCACCTGTCCCCAAGCGCCCAGGCGATCATCGACAACGGATGTTTCGTCGTGAATGTTTTGCGCGATGATCAATCATACATCTCCGACACGTTCGCGGGGCGGTTCAAAGATCAGCTCGAGGATAAATTCGACTGCACGGAATGGGTCAGCACATCGACCGGGGCCCTGAGGGTCGCCGACCCCCTTGTGGCATTTGATTGCAAAGTCGTGTCTGCGGAACGTGTCGGCACCCACTATGTCTTTTTCGGCGAAGTCGAGGAAATCTTCAATTCCGGGCGCGGGTCGCCGTTGATCTACGCCAATCGCGCCTATGGCGTGGCGTCGCGGATCGATGGCGTAAAATCCGTTGACCATGGTCAAAAAGATGCGGCGCAGTCGCTGTCTTTGGGCTGCTTTCATTCCTTCGGGCCCTATCTGGTGCCGCAGTTCATGCGCATTCTCGCCGATGAACCCCAACCGATCATTCTCAGGCCCGTCGAGGGCGATCAACGCCGCATCACCGAAAGCCTGAAAACAGGCGAATGCGAGGTTGGACTCCTATATGATCACGAGCTTCCGGATCGGTTGCGGCATGAAACGCTCGCGCGACTGGATCTTTATGTGTTGTTGGCGGAAAATGATCCTTTGAAGGAAAAGTTGCAGATCGGACCTGAAGATCTTGTCGACAAGCCAATGATCTGTCTTGATGGACCACCCACAGACAAGTTCCTGGCCCATTTCAAACAAGTGACTGGCGAAGACCCATTCGTTTCCCACCGCCCTACGTCTTTGGAGATGGCGCGATCCATGGTCGGTCACGGATTGGGATACACGGTGCTAGCAACGAAACCTGCTTCACCGATGACCTATGATGGTCAGTCATTGGTGCAGCGCCCGTTCCACGCGACGGAAAACACAGCCGACATTGTCTTGGCAACCCAAGACGGAAAAACCTTGTCCCGAGCTGCAGAAAGGTTTCTGCTCTTTTGCCGCAGCTACTTCGAAATTGACGGTTGATCCTGCGTTCGACCCTGCGTTTTGCAGCCGCGGCGCGACCAACGCCCGACGGCAATGGGGCGACCAGCCTGCGCTCGTTCGGTTCGACGCAGCACCCCAGTCGGCCGCAAGCATGTGAAACCGTTCCAATTCTGCCATTCGGCTTCGGCGCGGCAGCGTCAAAATTTATGTGTCGGGGCGAACGGTGCTCTTGTTTCCTGAGATTTGTTTTCATGAACGAAGATCGCGTAGAGGATGCGGTCCATTGATGCGATGTCTTGAAAGACGGCCATAAGTTGCCCCCTTTGAGTCTCCGGCCATTCGTTTGGCCTTTCAATCTCCGGGAACGCGGGGCGGTTCAGATTCGGCACCTTGGAAAATTTCGTCGCGTTCGCGCAAACGGGACGCATTGGACCGGAGATCCGCAGGCTGCGTGCCGAATTGGCCCGCTCGTGAAAACTACCCTTTCGCCGGAATGTGAATTCCGGTGATGAAAAATCCATCCGCAAAGGTTGAATGGCGCGCGCGGATAGGAAAATAGACGCCGATGGCCAAAAAAACCGATTCCTATATTTGCGGCTCCTGCAACGCTCGCTTCACCAAATGGTCCGGACGCTGCCAAAACTGCGGTGAGTGGGATTCAATTGCAGACGACCCCTCGGCATCTGGCGCAGGGGCAACTGGGGGCTACAGCCATAATCTCGGAAGCGCGGTCGATCTGACCGATCTGTCGTCAGCGGCTGATCCGCCGGTTCGAACTTCAACGGCCATTCAGGAATTCGACCACGTCCTCGGAGGCGGAATCGTTCCGGCATCTTCCGTTCTTGTCGGCGGCGACCCCGGCATCGGAAAATCAACGCTGCTGCTCCAAGCGGCGGCGGGCGCAGCTCTGAACGGCACTCGGGTCATCTACTTTTCGGGCGAGGAAGCGGCGGACCAGATCAAAATGAGGGCGGAACGGCTCGGTCTGGAGCGAGCGCCCGTACTTCTCGCGACAGCGACGAGTCTGCGGGACATTCTTGCGACATTGGAATCAGAACGCCCGGGCATGGCGGTCATCGACTCGATCCAGACGATGTGGTCGGACACGATAGAGAGCGCGCCGGGCACGACTTCCCAAGTCAGAGCGGTCGCGCACGAGATTGTTCGTTTCGCAAAGAAGCGAGGCACTTCGGTGGTTTTGGTGGGCCATGTTACGAAGGACGGCCAGATCGCGGGTCCGCGAGCCGTGGAGCATCTCGTCGACACGGTCGCGTATTTCGAAGGCGAGCGCGGGCATCAATACAGAATTCTTCGAACGGTGAAGAACCGGTTCGGGCCAGCCGGCGAAATCGGCGTCTTCGAGATGACCAACAATGGCTTGATGGGCGTCGAGAATACCGCCGCGCTGTTTCTTTCGGAGCGCGATCAGTTCGCGCCGGGATCGGTCGTATTCGCCGGCATTGAGGGAACGCGGCCGATTCTCGTGGAGATTCAAGCTCTTGTCGCCCAGTCCGCCTACGGAACGCCGCGCCGGAACGTCGTCGGATGGGACGCCGGCCGCATGGCGATGATATTGGCCGTGCTCGAAGCGCGCTGCGGAATTGGATTTGCCGGGCATGACGTGTACTTGAATGTGGCAGGCGGCATCCGCATCACCGAACCCGCTGCCGATCTCGCCGTCGTCGGAGCACTTCTTTCAGCGCACTTCGACCGCGCTCTCCCGGCGGATCTGGTCGCGTTCGGAGAGGTGGGGCTGTCCGGCACGCTGCGTCCGAGCGCACAGCCGGAACAGAGATTGAAAGAAGCCGAGAAGCTGGGATTCACAGCCGCACTTGCCCCCGCCCCCGCAGAAAAGATATTTCTATCAAAAATGGAGATCCGCCAACTCGCAAACTTGGCGGATTTCTCGGCGGAATTCGCGGATCAAAGCGGTTCGGACCGTTAGCATGGCAAGGTAGGCGATGGACAATTTTTCTGCGTTCGATCTGGTTGCGGCATTGATTGTCGCAGTTTCCTCAATCCTCGCCTATTATCGGGGCTTCATTCGCGAATCCATGTCCATCCTCAGCTGGATCATTGCAGCCGTGGTCGCCTACTTTTCGGCTCCGCTGTTCCATCCGTTGATCAGCGACATTCCTGTCGTGGGCAAATTTTTCGCGGGCAGTTGCGAGATGTCGGTCATCGCGGCCTTCGCGATCATGATGGCGGCAACTCTCGTCGTGCTTTCAATCGTGACGATGCTCATCTCTCAAGTCGCGAAAATGCCCGGAATGAACGCTTTGAATGCCGGCGCGGGATTCTTGTTCGGCGCGGCCAGAGGCGTGCTTCTTGTCGTCTTGATTCTGATAGTCAACGACGCCGTAATACCCGGCGGCACCTTCCGCACCATTGAGAATTCGCAATCGAAACGGGTCTTGAGCAATATTCAAGGCACGGTCGTCGAGCAGGGCTCCGAAGTAAACCTGGAGTCGGTCAAGCGCTTGTACACCGGTTTCACCGCGATTTGCGGCTCGCTCAGCGGACAAGCGCCGGATGTGCAGGACGCATTGCCGGACGAACTGCCGGATCAGGCGCCCGATCCGTCCGCTCCGCCCTCCGCGCCCGAAACGGACATCTGAATCGACGGTGAGCAGACAAATCGCTCTTGTCACGGGCGCGTCGCGAGGCTTGGGCGCGGCATTGTCGAAAACTCTTGCCAAGAACGATTTTCACGTCGTCGCTGCATCCCGCACCGCAGGCGCGCTGGAGGAGCTTGATGACGAAATTTCCGCTGAAGGCGGATCCGTCTCTCTGGCAGCGCTGAACATTGCCCAATACAAGCCGGTCCGAAAACTCTGCGAGACCATCAACAACCGCTGGGGGAAGCTCGATCTGTTCGCTCATGCGGCGATCACGCCGGCGCCATTGTCGCCAGCGGCGCACATCGACGAGAAACTGCTTCGGAGAGCGATTGAAATCAACGTCATAGCCACGGCAAGGTTGATCAACTGCGTCGAGCCTCTTCTTCTTCGCTCGCCTGATGGAACAGCATTGTTTTTTGAAGACGACACCTTCGGCAATAAGTTCTTCGGCGCATACGGAAGCACGAAAGCCGCACAGATGTCGCTTGCGGAAAGCTGGAAAGCCGAAACAGCAAACATAGGCCCGAAGGTCGTGATTCTAAAGCCGCGGCCGATGTTTACTAAGTGCCGTTCAGCATTCCACCCAGGACAGGACCGGAGCGCTCTATCAACGCCGGAACAGGAAGCGGAAAGGCTATTGTCCAAGATTTTCGAGACAATGCAGCAGTCTTGACATTGCGGCAATCAAATCAAACCGGACCGCCTCTTGTCGCTGGCAGCGGCCGCTCCGACAGACAGGGCAACGAATACCTCGGCGACGGCCGCTTGGCACTGATCGCAAAGCTTCGGATTTCGACAGGAGCGCAATAGCCGTGGTCGAGAAACAAATTGGTTTCTGCCGTCCGCGCGACCTCTTCGCCGGATTGAGGCCGGATTCACTTCAAAGACAAACGGAAGTCTGAATCGATTCATCCAAGTTCCGGCCCGCTCCAGCCAGAATCCGGCATCAATTTGTTGGGCCTGCATTTGCCTGATTTCCAGTCGCTGCGCCATGGCGCGGTCGAGGCGACATTGGCTAGGGCCTGTTAACACTAGATTTTGCTTGGATCTTGCCTGGATCTGTGCTTAAGTGACTGTCAACAATGACATAAATATCGAGCGGTTCACAGTCATGAAACAGACCGCAGCAAAATAGTACGCGAAAATCCACCCTTTTCTCCCGGTTCAGCGCGGGAACGTGCGGATTCCCAACATCACTTTCATCAATGCGGTCCTGTACGTCCTGGAGAACGGCTGCAAACGGCGCGCCCTGCCGGAGCGGTTCGGCAACTGGTCCGCGGTCTACGCCCGGTTCCGCCGCTGGTCCCGCAGCGGCGTGCTCGAGCGGCTGTTCGCCGCGCTTCGGGAACTGCATGCGCCCGGCGGGGACGCGAAATGCTTCGGCCTCGACAGCGCCAGCGCCGAGGTGCATCCCGACGGCACCGGGGCGCGGAAGACGAACGGGCCGCAAAGCATCGGGAAATCGCGCGGCGGCTGGTACGCGAAGATCCACATGGTCTCCGCAAGTCCCCGGCAGGCAATGATTTTTCGCCTGTCCGGCGGCCAGGCCAACGACGCGCCCGAAGGCCGCGCCCTGCCGGAGAGCTGGGCCGATCCGGTCGCGGGCGCGCCTCCGGCGATGGACCGCGCCTGCGAAGGCGACGAGACCCGCCGGCTCGCCCGCGACCTCGGGATGACGCCGGTCGTGCCGCCGAAGGCGAACCGGAAAGCCGAATGGGAGCATGACCGGGAAACCTGCAAGTTTCGGAACGAGATCGAACGGCTGTTCCGGAGATTCAAGGGCTGCCGGCGCCTCTTCACGCGGATCGACAAGCTCGACGCGACGTTCCGGGCTTCCCGAACCTCGCCGCCGTCTTCGAAATGACGCATGATTTAGCATAGACAGGCCTAATGCAATTCACTGGTTTGTCGCAAAGGGATTTTTCTCGGCCCTTGACCGAAAGATCAACCTTATCGGCGTGCCTGCAAGTCCAAAACGGGATCGCAGCCCATTGACCAAATACCGGGAGTAACTTTCCGGGAACAAGCGAGGATGCGAGCACATCGCTATGAATGTCGGAGGTCGAGAATTCGACTGCGTCATGTACCGGAGCTTGATCCTTCGTCCGCGCGGCGCGGGCGGCGGATGGGCGATGATCATTTCTTCCAGCCAGCGATTCAGGATTCCGGTGGAAACGCGCTGATTCCAATTCTCGTACGCTCCCAGAATCGCGGCGTGCAGCCGAGCAAGCCCGGACCCCTTCAAAGCGGAAACCGGAACGACCGGCGCGCCCTTCATTTTCGGAAGCAGGAATTCGAAATCCTTCCTGAGTTCCCGCAGCCTGAAATCTTTCTCCCCAACCAGATCCCATTTGTTGACCGCAAAGACCATTGCGCGACCTTCACGCTCGGCCAAATCGGCTATTCGCAAATCCTGGGATTCGAAAGGCATCTGGGCATCCACCAGAAGCACGACAACTTCCGCGAATCTGACCGCGCGCAGCCCGTCCGAAACCGAAAGTTTCTCGATCTTCTCTACAACGCGGGAACGTTTTCGCATTCCGGCGGTGTCGAAAAGCCGCACCTTCGTTCCTAGCCAATCGGCGGAGATCGAAATCGAATCACGAGTGATCCCGGGAGTTTCCCCGGTGAGCAGCCGTTCTTGGCCCAGAACGCGGTTGATCAACGAAGACTTCCCGGAATTCGGGCGGCCTACGACAGCAATTTTTATCGACGAAGGCGGATCTTCGCCTCCACCGCGGATCGTTTCGCCTTTCGCAGTTTCAATGTCGATGCCCGAATCAAAAGCGATCCGATTGATTTCCTCATAGAGGTCGCCGAAGCCGTCGCCGTGCTCGGCCGAAAGCCGGACCGGCTCGCCCAAGCCCAATTCGAATGCTTCGTGATATCCGATATGCGTCGCCCGCCCGTCGGATTTGTTCGCTGCGACCAGTACCGGTTTCGATTGCTTGCGCAGAAAATCGGCGATTTCTCGGTCGGCGGGAATAACTCCGGACTTCGCATCGACGACGAAAAGGCAAGCATCCGACATGTCGAGCGCTTTCTTGGTCACCTTCCTGATTTCCGAGCTCAAACTGTCATCGCTGACGCTTTCGAAGCCAGCCGTGTCGATCACGGTGAATCGAAGCGACCCCAGACGCGCTTCGCCCTCGCGATAATCTCTCGTCACGCCCGGGCGATTGTCCACCAAGGCAAGCCGTTGTCCGACCAGCCTGTTGAAAAGCGTTGATTTGCCGACGTTGGGCCGGCCCAATATTGCTAGGGTGAATGGCATGGCGGATAAGCGACGGAGCTTGTCGCCGTATTTCGAACCGGCGAGATTATCTGAAGGCCAGCAACCTGCCTTGATCCGTAGTCAAGTAGAGGACGCCGTCGACGACCGCTGGACCGCTGGACGCTCCGCTCGGAAGTTCGGTCGTACCAATCAAGGTTCCGGATTCCGGCTCGAAATGACGAATGAATCCGTCGCTGGAAGCGACGATCAGTCTTCCGCCGACAAGCACCGGGCCATAGTTTGCAAACACGGCTTTCTTTCGGCGCGCCCGCGGCCGCTTGAACTCCGGAAGCGAAACCGCCCATATTTTGCGCCCCGTCGAAGCATCCAGCCTGACAAGCTCGGCAGCATCCGAAACCAGAAACACTGAATCGCCGGCAGGAACGACCGCGCTGTAGGCGCCTTCGTCGGCAGTCCAATTCGCTTTGCCGTCGCTCGTGTTGATCGCGGACATCTTGCCGGATTGATTCGCGGCGTACAAGACTCCGCCATCCACCACAGGCGGGCTGGATACGCCCCGCATCGCAAATCGCGGACCGGCGACTCGAATGCCTGCGACCTTCGCGCTCCAGTAAGGTTCGCCGCTTGATGCCGACGCGCTTATGATCTCGCCGGAAGGAAACGGAAAGTAAACGCGCCCTTCCGAGATGGCGGGGGCGACATCGCTGTGGACGCTGCCCGCAGCGGGAATGCTCTCAAGCCGCCATCTAATCCGCCCGTTGCGGACATCCACCGCCCACGCTTTGCTGTCGGCTGTCACCACATAGGCGATGCCGTCCGCTACCGTCGGAGCAAAGTTGGCCGCCGCTCCGAATTTGTGAGTCCAAAGGACCGCGCCGCTTGCCGGATCAATCGAATGGAGCGCGCCGAAACCCGTCGTCGCGAAAAGCCTGCCGTTCCAATACGCCAGCCCGCCGCTCGACGCGTCTCCGTCTCCCTCGAAGGGCGGAACCAAGCTTTCGGACCACAACGCCTGGCCGTCGCGGGTGTGCGCCATCACCGTGCATTTCGAATCCATGGTGAAAATCTTGTCTCCGGCAACCACCGGCGTGGCGGTGATGACGGATCGTCTGCTGTTGCCCTCGCCGATCGGGACGGACCAGATTTGCCGGATTTCGGAGGGCAGCTTCGCGTGAACCATTTTGTGGGTCGGACCGACGGCCACGTGTGTCCATGAATTGAGATCCGCAGGCTCCTCCAGCGAAATGTCTCTGACCTCGTTCGGAACCGTTTTTTCGGCGGTGTCGACGAGCGTGTCAGTTTCATCGGAAACCACGTCCCTCGTTTCGGACAGCGGCATCCTGACGTCGAACCGCTGGCCCGTCAGAGGCACCTCCTTTTGACTGCACCCGGCAGCAACCGCAGCGATCCCCAGCAATGCGGGGGAACAGATGCGTCCAAAACCGCCGAACTTAGATCTGAATAATGGCATGGACTGAGCTATCGTCGATTTCGGACCATTCATTCCTGACCGACGACGGAACCGGACGAAGAGCCGCCGCTTGCATCGAGTGTCGGAAGGATCTGCTGGATGCGCCGCCTAAGGCCCACGGGCGATCCCGCATCGCCGGACAATTCGCGAAGTTTCTGGGCCGCCAAAGCGTATCGGCCGGCATCAATGTTGGCGAGCGCGATCTGTTCCAAAGCGAGCACGCGAAAAGTTTTACCCGGCGCAGCCATCGGCTCAAACAAGCGAATTATTTCATCCGGCGCAAGCGACGCGCTGCGCAACAAGGTGGATTTGAAGGCTGCCAAATCTCTATAGACCTCGGAAACGTCGGAATCGGCCAAGATCGAGTCAAGCGAAGTAATCGCATCATCCGGTCTCCCGGCATTGATTGCTTCTTCCGCAGCGAGCATCCGCACGACCGCCTTGGCGTCGCCGGATGCCGCTTGAACGGCGCGAAGCTCATCCACCCTCTGGGATGGCTCCAGCCCGTATATCGAGATGATGGCGTCCCCGAAGGCTTCCGCCGCTGCTCTGTCTCTCGCGATGCTCCACTCTCTGAATGCGGCTCCGCCGACAATCAGCAGCACGATCAGCACGCCGACCCACGCATAGCGCCGCAGGTACTTATAAAGCTTGTCGCGCCGTACTTCAGACGTTACTTCTTCAATGAAGAATTCCGGATTGCTCACGCCGATCTCTCCGCTGTTCCGGCGCACGTTAACCCAAGCAACCTCAAATTGACAACTCCGATTTCCTTTGTCGGGATGAACATCCACCCCTTATCCACAAAGCGTGAATCTTTGGCAAACCCTCGCGGAATGCTTCATCGAATTGAACTCGGTTGCATGTCCGCTCATCCCTTGGCAGCGTCCGCCGGAGCAGCATCTCTGCCGAACGTTCCGAGTCGCTCTCAAAATTCCAAGCTGCATGGGCAAAAATTGAATGCCAATATGATCGGCCAAAGCGAAATGTGAAAAGAACAGAGGCGCCCGTCCGGCAAAATCGATTCAGCTTGCATACCTTGCCGAAATATTGATTGTTCCCGCTCGAGCAACACAATTTGGTCAATGCGAAACTTGATTGGAAGGATATAGTCCCTCGCCATGGCGATCCAGTCCGAACGAACAATCCGGCTCCGGCGCCTTGCGGAAAACCTGGCGAAGGTTTGGCCGCACGACACGGTGGATTCCGACGATCCGGAACTTCCGTTTCCGCGGAATCGCGAGGAAGCGTATTTCGTGCAGGACAAACTCGCCGACCTGGTTGGACATCCGACAACCGGTTGGAAGGCCGGCGCCACCAGCGCCCGGATGCGTGAACTCGACGGTCACGACGATATTATTCCCGGCCGAATATTCGCGCCCACCACTTGGCGCGGAACGCACGTCCGAATCAATGCCGAGCTGCCGCTCAACGCACGGGTCGAAGCGGAATTCGCGTTCCGGCTCAATGCGGCTTTTCCGGTGAGGGACAAGCCGCGGAGACCTGAAGAATTTGCGGACGCCGCAGTTCTGCATCCGGCGATCGAGATCATCGGCGACCGGCTGAAGAAGTCGAACCTCTCGACCGGGCTGCGCTCGCTCGCCACCATTGCCGACAACGGAGGAGGGTTCGGATTTGTGTCCGGCAATCCTGTGAAAAACTGGCGGAATATCGACTTTTTGCGTCATCAGGTATCGCTGCGAGTCGGATCCGGGCCTGTCGCGCAGAACTTTGCGCCGGAAGATCGGTGCGACGCGCTGGAAGCCTTGGCGGACTTGGCGAATCTTTTGTCGAAGAGAGGCATCCCGCTGCGGGAAGGCATGTATATTTCGACAGGCACCGCGACCGTGCCTCAGCCAATAAACAAGGGAAGCAAGGCAACGGCGGATTTCGGGGATCTCGGCACAATCCGTCTGGAGTTCAATTGAGCAAGTCCGTGTCAAGACGTCAAAACATCGCGATCATCGGCGCAGGCGGAATGGGTGCTTTGTTCGGTTCAATACTGCAAAGCGGCGGAATAGACGTGCTGCTCGTCGACGTGGACGAGGATCATGTGGCCGCGGTCCGGCGATCCGGATTGCATATCCGTGGTTTCGGCGGCGAGCGAACCGTGCGAATCGACGCCACTTGCGATGCCGCGGCCGTCGCCGATAGAGATTTGCTCTTGTTTCAATGCAAGGCGAACAACACGTCCGATGCGGCGCGCGCCGTACGACCGCATCTGGCTGAGGGCGCCGTGTGCGTCAGCCTTCAGAACGGCCTTGGCAACGAGGAAGTCATCGCCGACGAAGTCGGCGCTGAGCGAGTGCTCGGCGGACTGACCACGATGGCCGGGCTGAAGGAAAGCTCCGGCGTCGTGCGCGATTTTTCGAGAGCTCCCACATATATCGGTGAATTGGCCGGCGGCCTTTCGGAACGTTCAATTTCAATCGCCGAGGTTCTGACAGGCGCCGGCCTCGAGACGCACGCCCGCGACGACATCCGCCGCGACATCTGGACCAAGCTCCTAAGCAATATCGCGATGAGCGCACTTTCAGGCGCCACAAATCGCACTCAAGTCGAAGTATTGGCCGTGCCGGAACTGCGCGAGACTAGCACTCTCGCGCTTGATGAGGCGTTGCGTGTAGCGGAGGCGAGCGGAATCACTTTGGATCGCGATCAGGCAATGGAAGCTCTCGGCCTCATTACGGCGCCGGGAGGAACCGGCGAGAATAAATCCTCTCTGTGCACCGATCTTTTGAACAAACGACCTACCGAGGTTGACTTCATTTACGGGTCGGCAATCCAGCTCGGTCGAAAATACGAAGTGCCCACTCCCACGCTGGAGACACTCCGGGCAATCGTCAAAGGTTTGGAACGGAACAACGAAGGGAACGCGTAATGGGCAAACTGGACGGCAAAGCCGCATTCGTGACGGGTGGCTCCAAGGGCATAGGCTTGGCTTGCGCATTGCATCTGGCGAAGGAAGGAGCGGATATTTGCCTTGCCGCGTCGAACGAAGAGAGGCTCCGGGCAGCGGCCGCCGAGATTGAAAAGCAAACCGCTATCAAGCCCGGCCTTGCCGTCGCCGACCTTCGCGCGCTGGACGGATGCGAAGCCAGCGCACGCGCTGGCATCAAGCACCTCGGCGGATGCGACATTCTGGTGAACGCGGCGGGCGCGACCAAGGGCGGCATCTTTCCGGAACAGCCCGACGACGAAATGCTGGACGGCTTCGCGCTGAAATTCCACGGGGCGGTACGGCTGTGCAGGTTGCTTTGGCCGGAGTTGAAGCAACGCAAAGGCACAGTGATCAACATATGCGGCGGCTTCGCCCGCACGCCCTCGGCGGATTTCATGGTCGGAGGCGCCGTCAACGCAGCCCTTGCCAACTTTTCGAAAGCGCTGGCCGAAAAGGGTCTCGAGGACGACGTGAACGTCAACTGGATCCATCCGGGCCTGACTGTAACGGAGCGGCTTGAATCCGTTCTTGAACGCAGGGCCAAGCAGCAAGGGAAGACGCGCGCCGAAATCCAAACGGAGGCATTGGCGAAAGAAGGCATTCGGAGGCTTGGCCAACCGGCCGATGTCGCCGCGACCGTGGCTTACCTGTGCTCGCCTGAAGCGCGGCATCTGAACGGATCAGCGATCACTATAGATGGCGGCGGAGCGAAGGGCTATCAGTAAACCGATCCCTGCGACTTGAGTTCCAGCTGTATCGAGGTTGCAGAACGATCATGATCGCGATTAATCTTGTATCGACCGCATGTCGGCGAGATGAGTATGATCGCGAGCGCCGGCGTCCGAAAGAAGCTAGACTTGGCTAACCTCGACTGGACAAACGCGGTCGAATCGGTCGACATCAGGTAGCTGACTGAAGCAAAATTGCACGGTCGAAATACAGAAGTCACAAATTATGCGGACATAATCTTAAGTTTGGAGCTTTAGATGGCACTAAAAGAAAAACAAATACGAATCGATTCAGTTCAGGTTGAAGAGGTCGAAAAGCAAATCAACGGGTATTCTCGCTACGTTAATTTCACGGTCACCGAATATTCCTTTGAATTCATTGTACAGAAGTTTAAAAAAGAACTCTACTACGTGCCGAACTATCAGCGCAAGCTCACATGGACACCTGCGAAACAGTCGAAGTTCATCGAGTCCGTATTTATGGGCTTGCCAATTCCATTCCTTTTCTTCTGGCAGGATGAAGACGGAAAGATGGAAATTGTTGACGGCTCGCAGCGGATCAGAACCATCCGAGACTTCATGGACGATAAGATAACATTGAAGGAACTTGAAACCATCCCTGCCGCGAATGGTATGCGCTACTCCGATTTGCCGATCTCACGGCAGCGGAAATTTCAGGAAAAGTCTGTCCGTATTATTATATTGGACAACACCACAGATGCCGTTACGCGTACAGAAATGTTCGCGCGCATCAACACCGGCGGAACTACGGCCAACCCTGCCGAGGTCCGGCGTGGCAGTCTCCCCGGTCCATTTATGGATCTAATCATCAGTCTCGCCGAAGATCAGGCGTTTGTGGACCTTACACCTTTCAGCCGATCATTGATCAACAGGAGAGAACGAGAAGAACTGGTCACACGCTTTTTCGCATACTTGGTTAACTTCGATCCAGAACTAGCCGATGGGGATGGAGATATCCCAAGCTACAAGGACAAGCCTCAAAGGTTCTTTTTCACATTCGTCAAGAAAACCAACGAGCGGATCAAGGCAGAAATTGAGCAAAACGACACTTCTACAACTGTCGAAGCAATGCGCGGCGAGTTTCTGCGAATGCTGCGGTTCGTACGGTCCGTTTCCCATAACGGCTTCACGAAGTCCGAGGGGGGAAATCAGGTGCCGCGCGCTCGGTTCGAGTCGATAGCGGTCGGTTCGGCTTTGGCACTAAGAGCGGATCCTGAACTTCTGCAACGCGCGCCGGATATAACTCCATTGCTGGAGTCTGATTCTTTTAGAAATGCGACTAAAACGGATTCCGCCAATGTTAAGAAGAAGCTATTGGGGCGGATAAGGGAAACTAAGAACTGGTTGGCGAACAAATGAACGATGTCTTGTATTTTCTGGGTGAGAGGGAGGATGAATTTAAACGACACTTGTCTATCGCCCGAATGCTTGAAAAGCGAATAGAGAAAGAAACAGAAAACGGGGAGGAAATTTTGGTCGAAATCCGACACGTCAATACGATTAAATCTGGTCTCCTGATCCACCTCTACAATATTGTTGAAGCCATCACAACGAGAACGCTGGTTATCGTTGGTCAGACCGTCGTGACTGAAAATCCAAGATTTTGGACGGAAGCCGTCTTGAAAGAGTGGGTTCGTGCGGAATTCTGGAGCATTGATGAGAGGATTGACAATGCCGCTCTAAACAGGCTTACTGAAGTTTGCAGCAGTTTGGTTTCCGGCAAAAATGTGGATGCGTTCGTGGTCAAAAGCGAACCCGGTAGCTGGGACGACGATGCGATCAGAAGAGTCGCAGCGCGCCTCGGTTGTGAGTTAGCATTACCGCCCGAAGTCAAAAGAGGCGCCTACGAGCGCGCCTACAAGGACGAATCGACCGCATTGAAGTTTCTTGCACGCAAAAGAAATTCCATCGCGCATGGAGGCAGCACGTTTGAGGATGGCGCCAACGATCTGACCTTGGATGAACTTGAAATTTTAGCTATGCGGGTATTGCCATTTCTGCGGGCCGTTTTGGAGTCGTATCAGGATTTTCTCGAGAACAAGGCGTATTTGACGGACGAGGAGTTAAGTGCGTGAGTTGCGAAAACCAAATCGCAGCTGTGGATTTATTCTGCGGTGCTGGCGGCTTGACGCATGGCTTGACTCTTGCTGGCGTTGAAGTTCGGCTTGGGGTCGACGTTGATCCTGCTTACCGCTTTCCAATAGAGGCCAACAATGCTGCCAAATTCATGGAGGCGGACGTCGCGAATCTCATGCCCTCGGATGTCCTTTTGGCGTTCGCGGACTCGGAGATTACACTTCTGGCCGGATGCGCCCCATGCCAACCATTTTCATCATATTCGCAATCAGCGAGACGCAACGAACCGCACGAGGACTGGGAATTGCTTTCTTCCTTTTCTAAACTCATTCAGAAAGTCCGGCCGACACTTGTTACGATGGAGAACGTGCCGCCGCTCCGCAAGCGGAGGGTATTCGGTGAGTTTGTCGCAGACCTGCTGGACGCTGGGTATTTTGTGGATTTTGAATTGGTAGACGGCCGCGACATCGGCATACCTCAGAAGAGGCGGCGCCTCGTTCTAGTGGCATCCCTACTGGGACCAATCACGATTCCGGAAACAGCTAAGCCAACCGTTACGGTAAGGGACGCCATATCTTGCCTCCCTCCGATAGAGGCGGGCGCTGCGGATCCGGATGACCCACTTCACGCTTCTGCCTCGCTCAGCCAACTGAATCTGGCGCGGATCCGTCATTCGAAACCGGGCGGCACGTGGCGGGATTGGCCAGAATATCTCATTGCGGGTTGCCACGTTCGGAAATCCGGCGCTACTTTTCCTTCTGTCTATGGGCGGATGGAGTGGGATCTCCCAGCTCCTACTATAACAACGCAGTGCTACGGATTCGGGAACGGCAGATTTGGGCACCCAGAACAAGATCGTGCCATTAGCCTTCGAGAGGCAGCCATACTTCAAAGCTTCCCTGAGGATTATGCGTTCGCACCAGACGATGCGGCGGTAAGTATCAATGCATTGGGCCGGATGATCGGTAACGCGGTACCGGTATTACTGGGAAAATACATTGGGGAAATTTTTGTCGATCATGTGGACGCACAAAGACACAGAGTTATCTGAAGGCTTGCTGGTCGCGCCAGCGCAATCTTCAAAGGCTCGGAACGAAGCAAGTGAATGAGCGCATGATGCATGTAATGGAACGCGAAGCCGCATTCGGAACCGGCCGCGCCAACGGTGTTAGCTTCCCTTGTGCGTTGCACCTTGCGAAAGTAGCAGCCAATATTTTTCTTGCTGCGTTGAACAAAACACGGGTTCAAGCAACGGTCGCAGAGATTGAAAATCAGATCTTTATCATAAACGATTCCGCTTTTTTCGCGCTGCATAATCGGAGAGCATGATTGGAATTCCTTGATCCGATCAGCGCGGTATCGTTGATCGAAGACGGAGCAGCCGTCGGTCTGGCGGGCGGCGGCGGCGGACTGTCCGAAGCGACGCTTCTTCATGAGTCGATTGAGCGCCTTTTCCTTGAAACAGGTCGTCCGCGGGACCTGACGGTCGTGCACTCGCTCGGCATCGGCGACAAAAAGAGCCGCGGCCTCAATCGTTTCGCGCATGAAGGAATGGTCAAGCGGGTGATCGGAGGGCATTGGATATGGTCTCCGAAAATGCAGGAGATGGCCCGCGACAACCTGATCGAGGCTTACGTCATGCCCGCAGGCGTAACCATGCAGCTCATGCGCGAAATCGCCGCCAAGCGCCCCGGCCTGTTCACCCATGTGGGACTGGGAACATTCGTGGATCCCCGGTTCGGAGGCGGCAAGATGAATTCGGCGGCGGTCGAGGACCTCGTTGAATTCACGGAGGTCGACGGGAAGGAATATCTGCGGTACCTCCCGTATCAGATCACGGCCGCGCTCTTGAAAGGTTCGGCGGCGGACGACGACGGCAACATCAGCTTGGACGAAGAGCCGGCCAATGTTGAAATCTATGCTTTGGCTTCAGCTGTGCACAATTGCGGAGGCAAGGTCATCTTCCAAGTCAGGCGGCGCGTGCCGCGCGGTTCGCTGGGCGCGAGATCGGTGCGGATTCCTTCGGCGATCATTGACGCCGTCGTCGTCGACCCGGAGCAAAGGCAAGGATACGACCTGCGCTACGACCCGGCCATTTCCGGCGAGGTTTCAAGCGAAGCGGCGCCTCCGGCCGCGCCCGCGTTTTCGGTCCGAAGCATCGTGGCGAGGCGGGCCAAGAAGGAACTCCTCGACGGAGCCGTCGTCAATTACGGATTCGGGATTCCGGATGAAGTCGCTGCGATCGCGGCATCCGAAGGAAGCTCGACCCGGTATTTCCAAACCATTGAACACGGCACCTACGGCGGCACGCTGTTGACCGGATCGCTGTTCGGCTACGCGCGGAATGCCAGCTGCATGATCGACGGCCCGTCGCAATTCGATTTTTATTCCGGCGGCGGTCTCGACATCGCCTTTCTGGGGTTCGGAGAAGTCGACGAGCAGGGGAACGTCAACGTATCCAAGCTCGGCGGGCTCACCGTCGGGCCGGGCGGATTCATGGATATCGCACAGAATGCGAAGAAAGTTGTTTTCTGCGGCGCGTTCGACGCGAAAGGATCTGAGATTGAAACCGGCGACGGCCGCCTCCGAATAAAGCGATACGGAAATGTGCGGAAATTCGTCAAGCGCGTCGAGCAAATCACATTTTCCGGCCCGCGGGCTCGCTCGGCCGGACAGGAAATCATCTATGTCACCGAGCGATGCGTGTTTCGGCTGGTCGAAGACGGACTTCAATTGACCGAGATCGCTCCCGGCGTGAACCTGCATTCCGACATTCTGGACCAAATGGGTTTCAGACCCAAGATGATTGATTCGCCGAACGAGATCAGTTGGGAGTGCTTCATACGATGAGCACGCCTGAGAGAGCTCGAATCGGTTTGGTCGGCGCTGGCGTGATCGGAAGGCGCCACATCTCCGCCGTCGCGGACTGCCCGACAACTGAGTTGGTCGGCATCGCAGACTCCAATTCCGCCCGCCTTTCGGCGGCACGCGGAGTGCCGGAATTCGACTGCATCGAGAGCCTGGTCTCCGCGACCGAACCGGACGGCGTGATCATAGCGACGCCTACCGACAAGCACCTTCAACCGGCGCTTGCCGCTTTGGAGGCTGGATGCAGCGTACTTGTCGAAAAGCCAATCGCCGCCGCTGCGTCGGATGGAGTACGCATCGCGGAAGCGGAAAGAAAATCGAAAGGGAGCGTCCTTGTCGGCCATCACAGGAGATACAATCCCGCATTGAAGGTCACGAAAGAATTGATCAGGGCAGGCAAGCTCGGGAAACTTGTTCAAGTGTCCGGACAGTGGGGCGCCCGCAAGCATGACGAATATTATGATGAATATTGGCGGCGAACGCGAAACGCCGGTCCTGTATTGATCAACCTGAGCCACGAACTTGACTTGCTTCGCTTCATATGCGGCGAAATCAATTCAATCTTTGCCGAAACCACGAGCGACTTCCAAGGATTCGAAAAGGAGGACGCGGCGGCGGCAGTGATGAGGTTCGAATGCGGCGCGTTGGGAGCAATCGTGCTTAGCGACTGCGCGAACTCGCCATGGGCTTGGGAATTCGCAACCGGAGAGAACAGCGCATTTCCTGTTTCGGGAGAGAACTGCTATCGGTTCTTCGGAACGAAAATGTCGTTGGATTTTCCTCGATTGACGCTATGGAGCAATGAAAGTGAAGGAGGCAACTGGTTCGCTCCGATGACCTCAAAGAACATCAATCCAGAACCGGTCGATGCGTTTTCGCTCCAGATCGAGCATTTCAGCGAGGTTGTGAGAGGCATGGCATCGCCATTCGTCTCGGCCATGGATGCCGTGGGCAGCCTTCAGGCAACGCTGGCGGTACTCGAGTCGGCGAATTCCGGAAAAAGGGTAGAACTTTGAAACGCGCTGCAAATCTCGTGGACCAGCGGTTTCGCAATAGGCAACAGAGGGTATCAATACGTTCTGGCGCATCGTGCCAACAATTGCGTTACGGGTACTTGTCAAGAATCCGTCAGTCGATAAACGACGCAAGTCGAAGCTTTTGATCAACTGCGCTGCCGGTTGTTCAGATCCTATCCGATTGGCAAAACAGCATCCTAGAAAAGGCAAAGGAGAGTTGAATGACATCATCTGCAGTGAAGGCAGGTGCCAAAAAGACTAAGTCGAATTCGCCCGACAATCCTGACGATTCAATGCCGTCGAGGTCATCTGGGTCAGCAGAGAAGACCCGGAAAACCTCTGGATTTCATGTTGAAATTGGCGACGGGGCGAAGTTTTCCAAGACCGTCTCGGAGAGCGATGTCTACATGTTCGCAGGAATTACAGGCGACTTTTCCCCAAACCACGTCAACGAGCCATACATGGAAAAATCCAAATTCGGCAAATTGATGGCGCATGGCGCATTGCTCGTGGGCTTCATGTCAACTGCTTCGTCAGCTGCGATCGCGCATTGCAGGGACAGCGACGAGACGCCGGTTTCGCTCGGATACGACCGCATCAGGTTCGTCGCGCCGGTTTTCCTTGGCGACACGGTCACGGTGGATTATCGTTTCGTGTCAATCGACACGGAACGGAGGCGCACCAAAGCGAATATCATAGTGACGAATCAGAAAGGCAAAACCGTTGGCGTGGCAAAACACGTCTTGAAATGGGTTCCTGACGACGGATAGCCGGATGAGTTTCGACCTTGAAGGAAGCCGAGTCGTGGTGACGGGCGCCGCTCGCGGCATCGGACGTGCCATCTCTGTTCGGTTCGCTGAACTCGGAGCGAAAGTGTGCGGATGGGATATCCGAAGCGATTTCATGCGTTCCGAAACGAATGTATTCAAGCACACTGAAGGCGTAGACGTTTCAGATGAACATTCTGTACAACGAGCTTCCATTTCGACGTTGAATGCCTTCGGCGACGTTGACGTCGTCGTCGCGAATGCGGGCGTGAACGGTCCGACCAAGCCGACATGGGACTATACGGTCGAAGAATGGCAGCGCGTTATCGACGTGGACCTGACAGGTGTCTTCCTGACAACCAGAGCATTTTTGAACAGCATGCGCGAAAGAGGAAGGGGGCGGCTGATCGTGGTGGCATCAATCGCCGGCAAAGAAGGAAATCCGGGTGCTTGCGCTTACGGCGCGGCGAAGGCAGGCGCCATCGGTTATGCGAAAGGCCTTGCTAGGGAACTGCTTCCTTCTGGTATCACTGTAAACTGTCTTGCGCCGGTGATTACGGAAACAGATTTGCTGAAAGAAATGTCGGATGACTACATCAATGACAAGCGCGGCCGGATTCCAATGAACCGGCTCTGCTCTCCGCAGGAGGTCGCTGAAATGGCCGCATGGGTCGCCAGTCCGCGGTGCTCGTTCACAACCGGTCAAGTTTTCGACCTCAGCGGCGGACGAGCAACATATTGAACCGAGGCTTTGCAATCGTCCAGTTGTCTTTGTCGCCTTCAGCAAGCCGGGTTCTGCCGCGTGGCTTCCTCCGTCATTAGTTTCGCTGGACGCCGTATTGATCCGTTGGGCTCGAAACGCCATGCCTTTCCCCTTGAAGCGGTTTCGCTCGTATCTGCCAAGATAGAGACATATCTGCGCCAGACTGCTCCCGCTGCGATTTTCGGCGCTGCCGCTTGCGGTGCAGACATCCTTGTCCTTCGAACTGCTGGAGACCTTGGCATCCCCCGCACAATTGTATTGCCATTTGATCGCGATCTTTTTCGTACAACTTCGGTCTTGGACAGGCCCGGGCGTTGGGAAGACTATGACCAGATCCTTGACAGCGCCAGAACTGAAGGAGGGCTTGAAGTCCTTAAGTTTCAGAAACCTGGCCCGACTGCCTATCGAGCTGGCAACACCGCGATTCTCGATCATGCGCAGGCTTCTGGATATCCTGTTAGAGCATTCATCGTTTGGGAAGGTGCGAAAAAGGGCCAACGGGACTATACAGCCGAACTTCGCGACTCTGCCAAACGGCGCGGGATCCCGGTGGACGAGATCCGCACATCTTGATCATACTCGCGACATATCCAGAAAACCCGGGGCAGTTCACACCCAAGCTCACTTGCCTTGGCCAACACTCATCATACCTGATACCAAAATAGCATCTTTGTGAGTCAACTCTTCGCAGACAGCTGTAAAACCGACTGTCGAAGCGCTAACGACGGACACGCAAGTCATTTCCACGGCGGCCGGAAGGGTGCATCCCATTATTTTTTGGCAAGGCGGCTGCGGAGCAGAAATCCCTCTGATCGATGATTTCGGATCTACGGTTGTTTTCGAAGCAGCATTCAACGGCGAGCAGGGCGTCGCCCTTCAACCGGCGGCATCCCGTCCGACCAAAAAATGGGATGCGCCCCGACCGGAATTTGGACTAGAAGATGTTCGGGAATTGGTTCATTCATTACCAATACTGCCACTGTAATTGAGGTGAAACATGCAAATCCGAGTGGCTGATGAAGTATGGGTTGCGACCGCTCTCTTGCACCGTCGGCACCCGGACCGATCCGATTTCTCAGCCGTCGAAATCGTCCGGCAGGCCGAGGCGGAGAATGTCGCCGACAGTTAACTGCATTATGAGCTTTGGGAGCACGTCATTCGACATTGTGTCGTCAACAACGAATACGACCCGGGGCGCTACCGAATGCTGTTCGAGACTTCGAAAGGACAAAGACGCCTGTTCAAACCCGGAGATCCGTTCGATCCTCGCCGCAACTTGGGGAGGTTTACCCCGCGGAAAGATGAAATGCCGCAGAATTATCGGGAGCTGATCGATTGGTATTGGAACGAGTACGTCGGCGGAGGGCGTCAGGCAGCTGACCCCATCCTTAGCTTGCGCGGCCTGGGCAAAGTCATCTGGGCGGATGAAGATGCCGACACTTATGTGGAACGGCTTAGAGACAATACTGTTGCTTTAAGGATTTTTTGTGCTAATTTCGCGTTGATTCCGATCATGATAGGACTCTTCCGCGATGGCACGGACTCAGGCTGCATTTCCCGGGGGAGTCCGCTTCTCCGACTATCTCGGACTTGGCGTGATCGCGCAGGTCTTTCCGCCCGGCTCGATCGAAGCGGCGCTGGACGCGTGCGGCGTCCGCAGCGCGCGGAGGCGCGACCTTCCGCTGGAGGCGATGGTATACTACGTGATCGCGATGGGGCTGTTCCGCCAGGTCTCGACGCGCGAGGTGCTTCGCTGCCTCGCGGACGGTCTCCGCCTCGTGGCTCCCGTGTCAATGCCGAAGTAAAATTCCCCAAAAGTGCCGAAGTAAAATTCCCCACTTTTTCGGTGTTTTGGTGACGAGCCAGATCAGTCGTCGGTTCGGGTCTCCTTTCTGGGCCGGCCTCGTTTTTTCGGCGCGGGCGGCGGCGTGATGAGCGTATTCGCTCGGACGTGTTCGGGAATGAGGTCCGCGTGTTTTCTGAGTCTGTAGCTTGCGCCTTCGATTCGGACGACGACGGCGTGGTGGAGGAGTCGGTCGAGGAGTGCCGTCGCGACGACGGGGTCTCCGAAGATGTCGCCCCATTCCGCGAAGCTTCTGTTCGATGTAAGGATCATCGCGCCTTTTTCGTATCTTGCATTTACGATTTGGAAGAACAGGCTTGCTCCGCCTTTGGAGATGGGCAAGTATCCGATTTCATCGACGACGAGCAGCGCGGCCCGAGTGAAGAAGCGGATTTTTTCGGCGAGCCGGCCTTGTCGCTCGGCTTTGGCGAGGCTGTCGGTGAGTTCTGCGAGCGTGGTTTTGTAGACGCTTTTTCCGGCTTTGACGGCGGCGACGCCGAGTGCTGTCGCGAGGTGGGACTTTCCGGTTCCGGGCGGTCCGAGGAAGTGGACGGTTTCGCGTCTCCGGATGAAGTCGAGCTGGGCCAAAGCGGCGATTCTCTCGCGGTCGAGTGAGGGCTGGAATGCGAAGTCGAAGCTTTCGACCGTTTTGGCGGGGAGGAGCTTCGCGGTTCGCAACGCGATGTCTATTCGTCTTGTTTCGCGCAGTGCGTATTCTTCGCTGAGAAGGGCGTCGATGGCTTCGACGGCTGTGATCTCGCCCTGCTCGAGGCGCCGCAGCGTGGGTCCGAGCGCTTCGAGCGCCCGGGGCATTTTCAGTCCGACCAGGGCGGCGCTGATGCGGTCGACGAGTTCGGTCATCGGGCTGCTCCCTGCCGTTCGAGGCGACGTCCGACGGCGTCGTAGAAGGCCAAGGACCGCTTCGGCGCCTCCTCGAGTTGCATCGGGTCGGGACGCGGCGGAAGCGGCCTGCGGTGGCCGGGATCGACCCTGCGGCGGTTCCGGCCTTCAAGGATCGGATGCCGGGCGATCAGCGTCCTGTCTTCGAAGATCCGCACCTCGGCGGGATGCCGCTGCACCTCCAGCACGCGCTTTCGTGCGGCGTCCGGCACCGAGTAGAGGTTTCCGCCGACGGAGACCATTCCGTCGCGGCTGACGCGGCGCTCGACGGTCAGGACCGCGTCGTAGGGATGCGCGGGCAGCGGGATCAAATAGCCCTGCTCTTCGGCGAAGGCCTGGTCGACGATCCGTCCGGTGGTGGCGTGGACGCGGGGATTGGCGACCTTGCCGCGCCAATCGTCGAATTGCGCGTTGAGATCGTCGAGGCAGCGGAAGGTCCGGTCGAGGAAGAAGTCCTGGCGGATGTATCGGAACGGCCGCTCCACCTTGCCTTTGGTCTTCGCCCGGTAGGCTTTGCAGGCTTTCGGCGCCGATCCGTAGTGGTCGAGCAAGGCGACCAGGGACGGGTTGTAGACCGCCGACCGGTCGGCGTCCTCTCCCAGGACGGCGGTCTTCATCCGGTCGTAGAGCACTTCTTTCGTCGCCCCTCCGCATGCGTCGAATGCGGAGACGTGGCATCTCAGCACCGTCTCGAGCTTCTGGTCGGCGCAGAACCGCCCCCACAGCCATCGGCTGCATCCGAGGACGAACGAGAACAGGTGGACTTTCCTGAAGACGCCGGGCTCGTCGGCGTATTCGGTTTTGAATTCGGCGAAGTCGACCTGGGCCTGCTCGCCGGGCCTGGTCTCGAAGCGCCGCTCGAACCTGGGCGCCTCGTCCGGCCGGATCGCGCGGAGATAATCCGTCACCGCCGTGTAGCCGCCTTCGTATCCAAGCTCCTGTATCTGCCGGAACAGCCGGCGTCCGGACAGATCCGGGCAGTTCCCGATCTTGTCGGCGAGATAGTCCTCGTACGGCTCCAGGAGCCGGGGCCGCGGCTTCCGCGGCGAATAGGCCGGAGCCGCGAGGCCCCGATCCAGCAGCTTGCGGACCGTCTTGCGGTCCAGGCCCGTCCGCCGCGCGATCGCGCTGATCGAAAGGCCTTCCCGTTTCAGTTCTTGCAACATGACAATCTTCTCCAGTTTGATCACCCGACCCGAGCCTCCTTCGGCAAAAAAATCGGATGGAATTTTGGACTGCTTTCGTTCCGGGGGGCATGCCCCCCGGAACGAATTCGCAGCCCCCTGACTGGGGAATTCTGCTTCGGCGCTTTTGGGGAGTTTTAACCCGGTAGTTACATCCCGGCGTTCCGGTGCGGATTTCCGGGAAGTCCTCGATTTCCCGCGCCCGGTCCCGGCTGGGGACGGCGCCTTTCGAGGAGCTCCGCCGGGCCCGCGTGGCTCCGCTCGCGGAGCTCGGCGAGCCGGGGTCGCAGTGCCGGGGCTACCGCACCGTCGCTTTGGACGGCACGACGCTGGATCTTCCGGACGAGGAGCGGAACCGGGAGGCGTTCGGGCTTCCGGGCGCCGCCCGCGGCGAGGCCGCGTTTCCGAAGGCGCGGCTGGCCCTGCTTATGGAAACAGGAACGCGGGCGGCGCTCGCATGGCGGGCCGGCCCGTTCCGCGGGGAGTCCGAGCATTCGCAGGCGGAGGCGCTGCTCGGGCATCTGGAGCCGGGAATGCTGCTTCTGGCCGACCGCGGCCAATTCGGATTTCCCTTGTGGTCAAGGGCTTCGGAGACCGGAGCCGAGCTGCTCTGGCGCGTGCCCGCGAACGCGCGCCTGCATCCGGCGGGCGAGCCGTTCGAGGACGGGTCGTGGCCGGCCGAACTGCGCGGATCGGGATTGGACCGTCGGCGGAGCCGCGGCGCCTGCCGGGTCCGGGTCGTGGAGTACCAACTCGCGGCGCGCCCCGGCGAAATTTACCGGCTCGCGACGACGCTTCTCGACCCCGGCGGATTCCCGGCCCGCGAGCTCGCCGGCCTGTATCACGAGCGGTGGGAGATCGAGAATGCGTACGACGAGGTCAAGACCCATCTGCTCGGACCGGGAGCCGCGCTGCGGAGCAAGACGCCGGACCTGGTTCTCCAGGAGGTCGACGGGCTGATGCTCGCGCATTACGCCGTGCGGAGCCTGATCCACCGGGCGGCCGGAAAGGCCCGGGAGGACCCGGACGGGATCAGCTTCGTCCACGCCGTGAGCGTGATCCGAAGACGCCTGCAGAATCCGGGCGCCGTTTCCCCCTGATCCGGACGCTCTCGCGGAGGCCGTCGACGCCGAGATCCTCGAGGAGCGCGCCGTGCGGAGCCGAGGGCAGTCCAAGCCGAGAGGAGTGCGCAGAAAAATGAGCTCCTACCGCATCCGGAAACGAGGCCCGGTCTCCCGGCTGAAACACGAATGGAGCCCCGAAATCATCCGACGAAATGCTTAAAGCAACAGCATTGGGCTTAGAGAAGGTATTAGATAGGGTAAAAGTGAGTAGGATTTTCTGGGATAGCAATCTATTCATCTATCTCGTTGAGGATCAGGCAGAGCATGCGGAGCAGGTTGCAGCTTTGCGAAAGCGCATGATTGAACGCGATGACGAACTTCTGACCTCCGCGCTCACTCTCGGCGAGGTCTTGGTCAAGCCCATGGAGACCGGAGACACGACTTGATCCACAGCTACGAGCAAATGATCGTATTGGGCGCAACGGTAGTGCCCTTTGATTTGCACGCGGCCCCCAAGTTTGCGGAAATTCGCCAAGATCGCTCGATCAAAGCGCAGGATGCGATCCAACTTGCCTGTGCATCTGCAGCCAATAGTGATCTGTTCATTACAAACGACGACCGGCTGAGCAAAAAAGTAATTCCCGGGATTCAATTCACTCAGTCGCTTGAGAACGCGATGCTGTAAATGGTCCAGCACTGTCGACCCGCGATGTCGAAGGCGTGTCTTTTGGCGATTCCAGTGGGTTCATTTCGCTGCAGAAAGGCGCGGGTTGCCGATTTTGCTTCGAAATGGGCATTCAGCATAAAATATTCTGTTCCACCCCGGCATCTGTGAATGCCTCTTGTAGGGTGCATTCCCGGTTCCGATTGGCAGATGTTTCGTCGGCGTACGACAACCAACCCCAAGCCGGAGAGGTTCCAGAGAGCATGCTGCACGCCGTGCCGCAGCAAATTCCTGCCTTCGCTGCAATGGAATTCCTGCGCGACCGCGCGCTGATTGCGGCCTCAATAGAAATTGAAACACCGACGCTCGCGCAGAGCTTTCCCGAACTGAGCAAACGCTTCTTGAGCAAAGCGGGATTGGTTATTCCGAAGACGATTGCTGGTCCCGCAGCAAATCGGTTTGCCACAAGAAAGCAACAGGATAGGATCAAAACGCCTAGCGTCGGCTCGCTCAATTCCTTGATTCCATTTGATCGGCCAATATATGCCTATATGCTTGAGCAATGAACTCAAGTTCGGCATAAGTTCCCACACGGGCGTCCCAATGCGCATCGCTTCAATAATCGCAGCTGTTCTTGTTGCGGTCGGGCTGTACGCGCTCGTCACTCAGAGAGACACCGTCAGCGCGGACGCGGAAGGCGAAGCGTCGGCCGCAGGACAGCAAGGTTCCGAAAGTGGGTTTGCTCAAAATCCGCAGGCAGCAGACGAAATTGTTCACGTCGTCGCGCTGCGCTCCTCCGCGCAACCTGTCGAAAGCGGGATTGTCCTCAGAGGTCAAACCGAGGCGGCGCGATTCGTCGATGTCAGATCCGAAACTTCAGGTCTTGTCATCTCGGAGCCGCTGAGGAAGGGCGCTTTCGTGACCGAAGGACAAGAAATTTGCAAGCTTGATCCCGGAACGCGCAACGCAAGCTTGGCGGAAGCGAACGCGCGCTTGAGCGAAGCTGAAATGAACGAGCGCGCGACCTCCCGATTGGCCGAAGAAGGATACGCATCGGAAACCGGGCGAACGGCGGCGCTGGCTGCTTTGCGCGCCGCGACCGCGGCTGTCGACAGGGCACAGCAGGAGATACTCAGGCTGACGATGGAAGCGCCGTTCGACGGGCTGCTGGAATCGGACGCTGCGGAATTGGGATCGTTGCTTCAGCCCGGATCGCTTTGCGCAAGAATCATTCAGCTGGATCCGATCAAGATCGTCGGTTTTGTTCCGGAAGCCGACGTTGACGCGATTGATGTGGGCAATTCGGCAGCCGCACGCCTCGTGTCGGGAACGGAGGTGCCAGGGGAAGTGACCTTCATTTCCCGCTCGGCCGATCCCGATACGCGGACGTTTCGTCTGGAGATCACAGCCGACAACGCGGACCTCTCCATACGCGACGGCTCGACAGCCGAGATATTCATCACTTCAAGGTCCGAAGAGGCGCACCTCGTGCCGCAGTCGGCATTGACGCTTGATGACGATGGCCTGCTTGGCATCCGCGCGGTCGAAGGCGACGAGGCAAAGTTCTATTCTATCGACATCGTGCGGGATTCTCTTGAAGGCGCATGGGTGACCGGCCTCCCCGACATCGTAGATTTGATCGTGATCGGACAAGAATACGTGGTAGACGGCAGCAAGGTTCGCGTTACCTACCGGAACGAACAGTCATGACCCGCATTATTGATTGGGCTGCGACGCACTCGCGAATGGTTCTGGCCTGCCTGCTGCTTTCGATCGCAGCGGGAACCGCCGCCTATATCAGCCTCCCTCGCGAGGGCTCGCCCGACATTGAGATCCCTGCATATTTCGTTTCGGTGCCATTCCCTGGCATTTCGGCGGAAGACAGCGAGAGATTGCTTGTCCGACCTTTGGAGTCGCGACTTCGGGACCTCGACGGCCTTGAAGAAATTACCTCCACCGCCGCGGAGAATTACGCAGGGGTATCGCTATCTTTCGCTTTCGGAATTGATCGCTCGAAGATGCTGGCGGACATAAGGGACCGCGTCGATAGAGCGGAGTCGGAGTTCCCGGCAGGCGCCAGCAGCGCGACAATTTCAGAATTCAGCTTTTCCGACTTTCCGGTCGTGGTCGTCGTCATTTCAGGCAACTTGCCGGAACGCACCCTTCTGCGGGTGGCCAACGAGATACAGGAAACGCTCGAATCTCTCGGGCCCGTGCTTGAAGCAGGCTTGTCGGGCGTTCGAGATGAAATGCTCGAGGTGATCATCGACCCGCTGCAACTCGAAGCCTACAATGTCTCGGCGAATGAGCTCGTATCCGTGGTTTCGAGAAACAACCAATTGGTCGCCGCGGGCGAAATCGAAACCGAGCAGGGAGCATTCGCGCTCAAGATTCCGTCCTCCTACGAAAGCCCCCAGGATGTTCGCGAACTGCCGATCAAGGTGAACGGCGGACGGGTCGTGACCTTGGGCGATCTGGCCGACATCAAGATGACGTACCAAGATCGAACTGGAACGTCGCGCCAGAATGGCGAAGCGACATTCGCCCTTCAAGTCGTCAAACGGAAAGGCGCCAACATCATTGAAACCTCGCAGTTGGTCAAAGACACCGTAAGCGGGCTTCGTGCGTCCTGGCCGGACGAGTTGAACAGCGCAATCTCGATCACTTACGTGCAGGACCAGAGCGATTCCGTGTCGGCGATGGTCAACCAGCTTCAAGGTTCGGTGCTCACCGCAATAGCGATCGTCATGATCGTCGTCCTTGCCGCGCTCGGAATGCGTTCCGCCATGCTCGTGGGATTCGCGATCCCGACGTCCTTCCTTCTTTGCTTCGCGCTGTTGTCGGTAATGAATATCGCCATTTCGAACATTGTCATGTTCGGCTTGATCCTGTCGGTAGGCATGCTCGTCGACAGCGCCATCGTGATCGTCGAATTGGGGGACCGAAACATCCGGGAAGGGGTCGGCCCCATGCGCGCTTTCAGAAATGCTGCGAAACGCATGTTCTGGCCGATCATCTCTTCCACGGCCACAACGCTTTGCGCGTTTCTTCCGATGCTTTTCTGGCCCGGAATGCCCGGACAATTCATGGGCACCCTTCCGGTAACGATCATTTTCGTTTTGTCGGCGTCCATGGTTGTTGCATTGGTGTTCCTGCCTGTCGTCGGCGGTGTTTCGGGACGAGTCACGCGGGCGTTCGAAACGATGACCGCTTCGCTCCGAACGATGCGCTTCCGCACAAGATTGTTTCTTCTCGGCGGTTTCGTCTTGCTCGGGTTCGGTTCCGCGATGGCCGTATTGAACCCCGGAATGATTTCGGGCGACACGCCGGGCGGGCGGAATCTGCTGGCGACCCTCCCGGGAGCGCTGCTTTTCGCGGTTTCCGCATTCGCGATATCGATGACGGTCCGTTCGCTGAAGCCGAAAGCATCCGAACCATTGGAGACCGGAGTCAAGCGAACCGAATTCGGCAAGTTCATCAAGCTGATCGTCGGAAACCCGGTCATGCCCGTTCTGGTGGTCGTCGCGACTGTCGCGTTCGTCGCGTCCACGGTCCGATATTACATGGCCAACAACAACGGCGTCACATTCTTCGTGGAAACGGAACCGGATCAAGTCCGAGTCTATGTTCGAGCCCGCGGAAATCTCAGCTTGCACGAGAAAGACGAACTTGTCCGGGAAGTGGAGCAGCTGATCCTCGGGACGGAAGGAATCGCATCCGTGTTCTCGACGGCTGGAAGCGGCGGATTGAACAATGCCGGCGGCAGCGCGCGCCCGGTGGATACAATCGGAGACGTGCAGGTCGAATTCTTGCCGTGGGAGGAGCGGCAGCAATTGGGCGGCCTAGTTAAGGATTCCCGAAAAATTATGGATTTGCTGGAATCCAAGCTTGCCGACATCCCTGGAATTCACACGGACGTCCAGACGGAATCGAACGGACCCCAGCAAGGAAAACCCATCAGTCTCAGGCTGACAGGCGACAACTGGGAAGATCTCGTTGCGGCCGCGACCAAAGTCAGGAACAAGTTCGACAATACCGAAGGGCTTCTCTTCATCGAAGACACAAGGCCGCTTCCCGGAATTGATTGGCAGATCGATATCGATGTCGAGAAGGCCGGCCGGTTCGGGGCGGACGTCCAGACGGTCGGTGCGATGCTGCAGCTCGTCACGCGCGGAATACTGCTCGACGAGATGCGGGTGGACTCGTCGGACGAAGAAATCGAAATAAGGGTCCGATTGCCCGAGGGCGACAGGCTTCTCTCAACTCTGGACACGCTTCGCATTCGAACGGATCGAGGGCTTGTTCCGCTCTCGAATTTCGTGACTCGGATTCCGGTCGATCAGTTGCCCGAAATAAGCCGCGCGGACCAGTCCAGATACATTGATGTGCGCTCGGGCGTGAATCCCACTCTTCGCAATGAGAACGGTCGCCCGATGACGCCGACAGAGCGCATCCAGTTTCTGACGGATTGGATCGAGAACGAAGCAGGATTGCCTGAGTCCGTTTCTTGGAATTGGACCGGCGACCAAGAAGAGCAGCAAGAAAGCCAGACGTTCCTGATCCAGGCATTCATAGGGGCGCTGGGTTTGATGTTCGCGGTGCTGCTCGCGCAGTTCAACAGCGTGTACAATTCCGTTCTGGTCCTCCTTGCCGTCGTTCTCTCGACGTCAGGAGTATTGATCGGGATGATGGTCATGAATCAGCCGTTTTCAATCATCATGACCGGCACAGGGATTGTGGCGCTGGCGGGAATCGTGGTGAACAACAATATTGTGCTGATCGACACGTACCAGGAGTATGCCAAATACATGCCCCGTCTGGAGGCGATCATCAGGACCGCCGAAGTACGGATACGGCCTGTCCTGCTGACGTCGATCACGACGATCGCCGGGCTTACTCCGATGATGTACGGCTACTCCATCGACATCGTCAACGGCGGCTACACCGCGAATACGCCGACATCGCTATGGTGGAAGCAGTTGGCGACGGCTGTGGTTTTCGGCCTTTCGACCGCGACGGCTTTGACGCTTGTTTTCACTCCGTCGTTGCTTGCTTTGAGGGTCTGGGCTGCGAAGGGGTCATACGGTCTGACCCGAAGGCTGGCGGCAACGACGCTCGGAAAGAGCAGTCAAGTCGCTCTGGACATGCGGCTGGAGCGAGCGCTCAAGAAAACCAGGGACTTGACCTTCGTTTGGGACCAGAGCGAACCGGCAGTCGCCATGGCTTCGGAATCCGGTGCGTCGCCTCAGAGCGCCGCCTCATCCATCAAGCCGAGCGAGGGCGCGACGCGCGTCGTTTCAAATAAGCCGGATGAGAATGAATCGAGAGCCGCGCAAATGACTGAAAGAGCGTTGCGCCGGAAAATTGCCCCTGCACCAACGCCTGCACAAGGCCGAAGCGAAATCGAATCGAAGAAGACCTCCACCCGAACCGTCAGGGAACCTGCGAACGAGGAGCGACCTCCGATATTGCATGCGGCCGAATAGCAAGCCGAGCGAAATCGCGGCAATGAACATTGCTTGCCCTGCGCGGTTGTCGAGAACCTGGACACCCCCCTGATTTCGCGCTGGACCGGCTGCAAGCGCGGTCGAAGCGGATTCACGGGTCGATCAGGATCGGATGCGGTCGGATTTGGCCCGGATTTCTGGAGTCCCAACGCCCGATGCGGGCCTGTTCCGGCCTCGTCGGCCCGTTTCGGGCCTCATGCGGACACCAGGCCATTGGGCGGCGGCTTGGCTCGACCGGGAAGCCATCGCAATCGGCCCATGTTGTACGCGATGTTCGCCATCGTGACGGCGGCCTTGGCGCGGGCCAGCCCGACGGTCCGGATCGCCGGCCCCATCCGGGCCTTCTGGTGGGCGAAGACATGCTCGACCTTCGCCCGGTCCTTCGACTTGCGCCCGTTGGCCTTCGCGGTCCGCGCGGGCATCGGACGCTTGTGCGGCTTCTTGCGGTGGATCCGGCTGTTCAGCCCGTGCTCCTTGAGCCACCTCTCGTTCTCCGCCGAACGGTATCCCGTGTCCCCCCACACGTCGCCGCAGGTGTTGCCGGGGTCGATCAGCCCTTCGCGAAGCCGCTTGCCGTCGTTCGCGGCGGCGTCCGCCGCGGTCCGGCGGCGGATGATCCCGTGCTTCTTGTCGATGCCGATGTGGGTCTTTCAGCCGAAGACCGGAATGGCGATGTCGACCAGCTTCCGGCCGTCCGGCCCGGCCTTCGCCTTCTTGTGCTTGACCGTCCAGCGCGCGTCCGTGTCCTTCTGCGACGCCTTGGCCGGCGCGTCCGGCCAGATCTCGTCCGCCGACCGTCCCTCCTTGACCGCCGCCTTCTCCTCCCCGGTCATGCGCTGGCGCGGCGCGGCGACCAGAGACGCATCCACGATCTGGCCCGACCGCGAGATGAAGCCCGCCTCCGCGACGATTTGGTTCATCTCCTTGAACAGCTCGTCCAGAACGCCCGCCTTGACCGGCGCCTCGCGGAAATCCCAAAGCGTGTTCGCGTCCGGAACCGTCTCGTTCAGCTCAAGGCCGCAAAAGTGCAGCCAGGTCATCCGGTCGCGCACCATGGTCTCCGTCGCCTCCAGCGACAGATTGTGAAGGCTCTGCAGAACCAGCATCTTGAATTTCAAAACGACGTCCAGCGCAGGTCGGCCGCCCTTCGCGCCGCGAGGCCGTCCGGCGGCCGTCTCGAGGATCGGACGGAACCGCTCGAAATCCACCGTCGCCGACAGCTTCTCCAAAGGATCGTCCCCCTTGGACAATATCGCGCCGAGGTGCTCCTCATAGTCCAAAAAACTTCGCTGCTTCGACATCACGACCTCCAATTCCGCCAAGTCCTGGGAATCATGCCTTCAAGCCAAACGCAAGGGGTTTTCGGAGGCGTCCACCTGAGGTTTTGGTCAAGGTACTAAGTCCTTAAGCTGCATTCGTTCCTGCCAATTCTCGGACACCGACGCTCTGCTCGCCGTCAAATGCCGCATTGAAAACAATCGTCGGGCCGACGTCCTCAATTGGAACGCCCGTCGCGTCGCCGACCGACCAAGGATCATGAGACGCGCCCTCGACCGTTCATCCGAAAGTCCGCGCGAGCAGCTCGAAAAACTCCGATTGCTGCACGTGCTGCGAACCATCCAGCAGGTTCCTTGAATTCCAAGTTTCGCGGAAACCGCCGCCGCAAGCGGGCGAGGCTTCGCCGCCGTCAGGGAACAACATGTCAATTGAGGGAAGGACGTCGCGGCGGAGTGGTATCCAAGTTGGGAACGACCAGCAGCTGTCCAGGAAAGATCAAGTCCGGATCATCGATCTGATCGATGTTCGTGTGATAAATCCTCACGTAAAATCGACCTTGACCGAAACTTTTGCGCGAAATCCCCCAAAGCGTGTAGCCGGGCTGGACAGTCACGACATCGGCAATCCGGCCGTCGTCCATGTCAAGAACATCGCTCTTCCCCGACGCTTGCGCAGCTTCTTTTATTATTTCCAAAGCGTCGCCTTGAAATTCCTTCTGGAATGGAGTGACAACGCTTGCCACAACATTTTCGGATTGATCCAACTCTTCGAGTTTCAGCATGTAGCGGCCAGCATCCACGCCATGAAGAGAAATTTCCCACGTTCCAAAATACGTTATTTGTTCCGTCTTGACCGGCAAATTGTCCAAGTAAATTTTAATGAAACCATTTGCGCCGCCCCTTCCAGCAAGCACGACTTCTCCGTCCATGTCATAAGAGATCGAGTCAATCCGCAGGTTTTCACCGGGATTTCCTGCCGGTCGATCCGGAATTGGAGCCTGCTTCAGCTTGACGCTTTCCGGCGTTGCGATCAGCACCGCCGGAAGCAGCGGATCAGCGCTCGCCAGCTGTATTTCTTCCGATTCAGGGGCTTCAACGTCTTCCGGCGCGAGAATCAATACCGTATCCGGCGAGCGATATATCGTTCCGTCGCCATCGCGCGAAACCAGTGTGATCTCCGATGGTCCGCCCTCGGTATCGAGTTGAAAAACGAATGCGAATTGGCCATCCCCGCTTATTGTGCCGCTTTCTTTCAATTCAGAATTGATCAGCACGTCAATTGCCCAGTTTGGCATGCCGCGCCCGGCGATCGTCGCAAATTTGAACTGATCGACGCGCACAACGTCGAAGGTCGGCAAAATCGCGGTCTCTCCCTGCACGGGAGTATCAATTCCATCAAGTGGTTCAGTACTGGCGACCAGCTGCTCACCATTGGCAGAGTCGGCTTTCGGACCGTCTGAATCCACGGCGGAAGCGCCATCGTCAAGAGCCGCACTGCCCTCAGTTCCGTCATCATCGGATACGCCATCTTCAGATCCGACACGCGACTGGTCCGGTTCCGCACCGACGCCTTCGCCGCCATCCAACCCGTCGCCGCTCGATACCGTTTCAGCCTTCGGGCTCGGCTGAGCGTCCTCGACGCGTTCGGATTCCAAACCATCTGAAATCTCGGCGGAAGCGCCATCGTCAAGAGACGCACTGCCCTCAGTTCCGTCATCATCGGATACGCCATCTTCAGATCCGACACGCGACTGGTCCGGTTCCGCACTGACGCCTTCGCCGCCATCCAACCCATCGCCGCTCGATTCCGTTTCAGCCTTCGGGCTCTCCGTTTCAGCCTTCGGGCTCGGCTGAGCGTCCTCGACGCGTTCGGATTCCAAACCATCTGAAATCTCGGCGGAAGCGCTCCCGTCCGGCAGCATGCCTCCATCCGTTCCGGCGTCATCGGGCGCAATGCCTTCAGATCCGGAAGACGCGGACTGATCCGGTTCCGCACTGACGTCTGCGCCGCCATCCAACCCATCGCCGCTCACTTCCGTTTCAGCCTTCGGGCCCGGCTGAGCGTCCTCGACGCGTTCAGATTCCAAACCATCTGAAATCTCGGCGGAAGCGCTCCCATCCGGCGGCATGCCGCCATCCGTTCCGGCGTCATCGGGCGCAATGCCTTCAGATCCGGAAGACGCGGACTGATCCGGTTCCGCACTGACGACTTCGCCATCATCCGACCCATCGCCGCTCGATTCCGTTTCAGCCTTCGGGCCCGGCCGAGCGTCTTCGGTGCGTTCGGATTCCAAGCCATCTGAAGTCTCGGCGGAAACGCCCCCGTCCGGCAGCATGCCGCCATCCGTTCCAGCGTCATCCGGCGCAATGGCTTCAGATCCGGAAGAGGCGGACTGATCCGGTTCCGCACTGATGCCTTCGCCATCATCCGACCCATCGCCGCTCGATTCCGTTTCAGCCTTCGGGCTCGGCTGAGCGTCTTCAATGCGTTCGGATTCCAAGCCATCTGAAGTCTCGGCGGAATCGCTCCCGTCCGACGGCATATCGCCATCCGTTCCGGCGTCTTCGGGCGCAATGTCTTCAGATCTGGAAGTTGCGAACTGATCCGGTTCCGCACTGATGCCTTCGCCATCATCCGACCCATCGCCAGCAGATTCCGTCTCAACCTCCTGGCCCGGCTGGGTGCCGTCGGATTCCGAACCATCTGGATCTTCGGCGGAATCGCCTCCGTCCAGCGGCAAACCGCCATCCGTTCCAGCTTCACCGGGTGCGCCAACTCCTGCTCCGTCCGAAGGTTCGGCAGGATCATCCCCGCCTGAAGCCGTATCGCCGTCCGCCGGAGGAACATCGCCCGGATCGCTCGACTGATCTGGAGCTGTTTCGTTGCCGGAAACTGATTCGACACTGTCGTCGACCTGATCACTTTGACCCTGATCAATAGAGTCAGGCTCCTGCGAATCATCCACGAAAAACGTCAAAACCACCCACGCGACAACGATCAGGGCAACCACCAGAATTGAGACGCGTTCCGCGTATTTGGCAAATGTGGATTTAACCATTAGGTGACCTCTGCCAGAAACATTTCTGGATCGGAATTGACATCAACGCCGTTCATTATGAACGCGTGCAGATAAATCAAGACAATCTTTATGGAAACTGAAAGATATCATGACATCAAACCGATCTGTCTGCCTCTTCTGCGGATCCCGCGTGGGAACCGACAAGAAATATGGGGATGCTGCTGCCGAGTTCGGAACAAGGATCGCTCTGGAGGGCTGGCGGCTGGTCTACGGTGCTGGAGGCATAGGACTAATGGGCATCGCCGCCCGATCCGCCAAAGCCGCCGGCGGAACAGTATTCGGTGTCATTCCGAAACATCTGCTGGACATTGAAGTCGCGGACGCCAATCTCGATACCCTGATTGTGACAAAGACCATGCATGAGCGGAAGGATACCATGTTTGCGAACTCTGACGCAATTGTGGTTCTTCCCGGCGGTCCGGGCACGCTGGACGAGTTCTTTGAAGTCCTGACTTGGCGACACCTCGGACTGCACAGCAAGCCGATCTACATTTTGAACTGCGGCGGCTACTGGAAAAGTCTTTTGGAGCTTGTGAACTCCGCAATCGACAAAGGTTTCGCCGACGAGCAATTGGGAGATCACTTCGTGGTCCTGGACTCAGTATCCGCATTGATCAGGGGTTTGCGGAAGAGTCTGGCGTAGCCAAGCGTCGATGCCGAAAAAAGCAGCAGCGCGACCCAGATCGCCGGAAACGCCATGCCGTGCCAGACCGTGAAGGGCTCGCCGAAAACCAGAATGGCCACGAGGAACTGAAGTGTCGGATTCACATATTGAATCAGTCCGACCTCGGCGTACAGAATTCTTTGCGACGCGTACGCCATCAAGATCAACGGGCTTGCCGTGATTACGCCGTACAATGCGAACATGAAGGTTTCGAACATCCGCGCGCCGAAATATCCGCCGGTCTGACCGCCGATTCCCGCCAGATCGAAGAAGTGCACGCCGATCAGCCAACCCAGCGCGAACGGCGCAATGATCAATGCTTCGTTCGCCACGGAACATATCGGACTTTCGGAAGTGTTCTTCTTCAAATACCCGTAGACCGCGAAACTGCTCGCCAGAATGATCGATATCCACGGTGCCGTGCCAAGTCCGAGCGTCAGCACGAACACGCCTGCAGCGGCAATGGCGACAGCTGCTTTCCGGATCGGCGTGAGTTGCTCCCGGAATACGGCGGCGCCGATCAGCACGGCGACAAGGGGGAATATGAAATAACCCAAGCTCGCGTCGGTCGCTCTCTCCGTCAGGACGGCATAGATCAAAAAGAACCAGTTCGTGGCGATCATGAGCGCCGAGACCACCGCCAGCCCGAATGTCTTCAGCGAACCGGTCAATGAGGCGTATACCAGTCGGAACCGGCCTTGAACCGCCAGCACCAACGCAAAAATCACGAACGACCAGACCACCCTGTGGGACATGATCTCGCCGGGCGGGACGTGCTCCAACGGCTTGTAGAACAGGGGCGACAGACCCCAAATCGTGCTCGCCGCAGCCATTGCGAGCAAGCCTTTCCGCCGACTCGTCAAGACAATGCAGCAGCGGTGCTTCGCCTTTCAGGCGAAGCACCGTCTTCCTTTGCTGAAACCGATCGTTCGGCGTGTCAGCCGGATGGGAGGCGCGAAGCGACGTTCTCCCAGTTCACGAGATTGTCCAGGAAATTCGCCAGGTATGCCGGCCGCTTGTTTCTGAAATCGATGTAATAGGAATGCTCCCAAATATCGCAACCGAGCAGCGCGGTCTGTCCGAAGCAAAGCGGGTTCACTCCGTTTTCGGTCTTGGTGACCTTCAACGATCCGTCTGAGTCGGCGACCAGCCAGCACCATCCGGAGCCGAATTGGGCGACGCCTGCGGCGGCGAAGTCGGCCTTGAATTTTTCAACCGAGCCGAAGGAACGATTGATCCTGGCCTCCAGCTCCGACGGCATGCCGGAGTTGCCGGGCCCCATCATTTCCCAAAACTGGATATGGTTCCAATGCTGCGAAGCGTTGTTGAAAATGCCGTTTTGCGCGACGGCGCCGGACTGGTAGGTTCCGACCACGATCTCCTCGAGTGATTTCGCTTCCCACTCTGTGCCGGACACGAGCTTGCCGCCGTTGTCCACGTATGCCTTGTGATGAAGGTCGTGATGGAATTCCAAGGTTTCCTTCGACATGCCCGAACTCGCGAGCGCATCGTAGGCGTATGGTAAGTCAGGTAAATTGAACGCCATTGTCTGCCCTTTCGAAATTGCAGGCTCTGAACCGGCAAACGACAACCCGGGTAAAGTGCCAGTCAGACCTGCGGTTCCCGCCAACGCGGCCGCTTGCACGACGCGGCGCCTGGACAATCCTTGCGATAGATTCATCGGCTACTCCGAGCGCGCAATATCGCGAATCCAATATATTCGTGTTGGGCGACAGTAAAGCCATATGCAAACGGTAAAACGGGCATTTCGGGGTGCAATCGCGTATTATTGGTCTCCGAACTTGAAAACCTGGTTCGCGCAAGCATGCGAATGAAACAGTCTGGCGCAGGCCGGACAGGAAAAATCGCCGCGGCATATTTGAGAAAGGCAGAACGCCGAACGTGCCTGCTGCCAGCCGTCGGAGCAGCAATGCCTGGACCGAAAAAGCCATGATCAGGCTTCGCCTGTCCTGAAACCGGTTCGACAGCGGTCTTGCGCAGGCGGCAGTTGGCAAAGCGCCCGCAGACTTCTCAAGCGGCTTCCCGCGTCATCGCCATGCAGGCAGTCCCATCACTGCCGACGCGCCGACTATGCAATATGCGACATAGCGGTAAACCTTCGCCTTCTCCGGAGAGAATATGAATGCCCCGACCGCCATGGCCGCGGCGAACGGTATCGCTGCGAATAGGCCCGTGACGATGGGTTCCCGCTCCAGAATTCCCGATACCGCGAATACTCCGAAAAGCATTATGTCCGTTATCACGAGATAGGTGAACAAAGTTGCGCGAATCGCGGCCGGTCCCAATGGTCGGGCGAGATAAAGCAGGATCACCGGGGGACCCGGAAGCCCGACCGCGCCGGCCATGAACCCTCCGATGCCTCCCGCGCCGTAGACGACCGAGTTGCTGACCGTCGTCTTCAGCCTGACGCCGGCAAGCAGAATTGCGAGCATTCCGAGGGTGACAATGGAAACCGCATACTTGAACACTTCCGCATCGATCAAAATCAAAACGGCGACGCCGAATGGAACTGCAACCAGCGCGCCGGCGACGAGACGCACCAATTCGCCAATTTCCGCGTCCTTCGCCATGCGCCGAAAAATCGCAGCGGAAGACAAGACTTCCATGACCACAAGCACCGTCACGGCCCACGCGGGAGACATGACGGATGATGCGAACGGAAGGAAAATCATGGCCGTCCCGAAGCCGGAAAACCCGCGCACCACTCCGGCCGTGAACGCTCCCGCGCAAATCCATGCCAGAGCGTACGGAGAAAAACCCAAGTAGTTCTGGACCAGATCCGCCAAGAGCGCGTGCTTCAGCTATTCGAAGTGAATTGAGTTCCGGATTTCGGGTTTTGCTTGGACCAGTCGCGCTTGACGCCCAAATGCAGCAGAACGTTCGTGGCGATGAACACGCTGGAGTAGGTGCCGACAACGACGCCCCAGATCATTGCGAAAACGAAGCCTCGAATCACATCGCCTCCGAACGTGAACAATGCCAGCAGCGCCAGAAGCGTCGTCACCGAAGTCATCACTGTTCGTGAAAGCGTGTCGTTGATCGACATGTTCAGAACCTCGACGAGCTTGGGCTTTCTGAATTTGCGCAGATTCTCGCGGATGCGGTCGAATACGACGACCGTGTCATTCAGAGAATAGCCGACAATCGTGAGCAAAGCCGCGATGATCGCGAGGTCGAATTTGATCTGAAGTGCGCTGAACATGCCGAGCGTCAGCACGACATCGTGAATCAGCGCCGCGACCGCGCCCAAGGAGAATTGCCATTCGAATCGGATCCAGATGTAGAAAAGCACCGCTCCGATGGCGAGCAACACCGCGATGACCGCCCTCTGGATCAGTTCTCCGGAGACCTTCGGACCGACGCTTTCGACCAGCGGGAACTCCATCGCGGGATCAATGTTGCGAAGCGCGTCTTCGACCGCTGCGACAGTCGCGGCAGCGACGGCTTCATCGCCTTCCTGAACCTCGATGCGGATCATCGCCACGTTCTTGTCCGCGCCGAACGTCGGATCGAACACCTCGGTTATGGATACGTCGCCCAGTCCAAGAGGAGCAATCGCATCTCGATAGCTGCCGATATCGACCGGGCTGGCACTTTCCGTGCGGATCGTCGTTCCGCCGCGGAAATCAATGCCGAAATTCAGCCCAGCGAACAGAACCAGCAGGATCGATACGACGAAAGCGGCGCCGGACGCGCCGACCGAAACGCGGCTGTATTTCAGGAAGTTCCAGTTCGTTTCCGCAGGGACAAGCTTGAGGCGCATCTTCAATCCCTAAACTGCAATGGACTTGGGCCGCCGCCATTCGAACCAGACGGATACCAATAGGCGCGTAAGGAAAATGGCGGAGAACATCGACGTCACGATTCCGATGCCCAGCGTGACGGAGAAGCCCCGCACGGGGCCCGATCCCATGGCGAACAAGATCACGGCTGCGATGAGCGTGGTCAGATTGGCGTCGATTATCGCGGAAAACGCCTTCTCGTAGCCGAGCTCGATGGCTCTCGCCGGACCTTTCGCGGATTTCAGCTCCTCTCTGATTCTTTCGAAGATCAGGACATTGGCGTCGACCGCCATCCCGATCGTGAGGACGATGCCGGCAATGCCGGGAAGAGTCAGCGTCGCCCCGATCACGGAAAGCGTGCCAAAGATGAGGCATAGGTTGATCAGAAGAGCGATGTTCGCGAACAGTCCGAAGAGGCCGTAGCTTGCCGCCATGAATGCGAGCACGGCCAGGAACGCGACCACGCAGGCGATCGTTCCGGCGTCGATGGAATCCTGTCCAAGCTCGGGGCCGACAGTCCGCTCCTCCAGAAAGGTCATTCCCGCAGGCAGCGCGCCTGCGCGGAGCAGGACCGCGAGCTGCGTCGTCTCCTCCACGGAAAACCTGCCGGTGATGATCCCTGAACCGCCCGGAATGTGGTCTTGAATGACCGGCGCCGAAATGACCTCCCCATCAAGGACGATCGCGAACGGAAGCCCGATGTTCTCCGCCGTGTAATCGCCGAATTTTCGTGCGCCGGACGGGTTGAACCTGAAATTGACCGCCGGCAGGTTGTTCTGGTCGAAGTCAGGCTGCGCGTCGGTCAGCTCCTCCCCCGACACCACAGGCGTCTGCTCCAGAATGTAAAATGCGCCCGGTTCGTCCAAAGACGGATAAATCACATTGCGAGGACCGGGGCTCGCATCGGCGTTGTCGGTTCGTCGCACGACCGGGTGGAACGTGAGACGCGCGGTCGTGCCGATCAGTTCCTTGAGCTCTTCGGCGGAGCCGATCCCGGGAACCTGGATGATGATCCGATCGGCGCCCTGCCTTTGAATGACCGGTTCCCGAGTGCCCACCTCGTCGATTCGGCGCCTGACGATTTCAAGCGACTGCCGCATTGTGCGGTCGTCCGTGGCCGCCCTCTCCTCCTCGGAAAGGGTGACGACCACTTCGTCGGCGTCGGATGCGACCTCGATGTCTTCTCCGCCGACGCCGACAAGGCTGACGAGCGGGCGGGCCAGCGACGAAACCACTTCAACCGCCTTGTCGATCTCTTCGGGCCGCGAGATCTTCACCCGCAATTCATCCGGCGCCGAGTCCTGTCGGCGAATCGTGCCGATGACCGCCCTCTCCTGCCGCAAAGCATCCCTGACGTCGGGCCACATCGCGTCTATTCGCGATGCATAGACTTCTTCCAGATGGACTTCCGCCAGAAGGTGCGCGCCGCCTCGGAGATCCAATCCGAGATTGACGAGGGCCGACGGCAGCCAGTTCGGCCAAGCCGCCAAGTCGGCCTGCATCTCCCCGGTCGATGCCTGGCCGTTCTCCATCGCCGCCTCGGCATCGTTGTGCCGCTCCACGCGCTCGTAAAACGCGTTCGGCAGGGCCGCGAGCAGCCCGACAACGCACAGCCCGATGACCGCTGCCTTTTTCCAGATCGCGAAGTGAAGCATCCCGAATGCCTGCGTCGAACTGCTTGCGAGCTATTCCTTGTCGTCAGCCGTGCTGATGACGTGGGCAATCGTGCTCCGAACGACCCGAACCTTTACGCCTTGCGCGATTTCGACCTCGACTTCGCCTTCGTCCTTGACTTTGGTGATACGTCCGATCAGCCCGCCCTGGGTCTGGACCTGATCGCCGCGACGAAGAGCCGCAACCATCGCCCGATGCTGCTTGACCTTCTTCTGCTGAGGACGGATCAACAGAAAATACATGATCACGAAAATCAGGATCAGCGGCACGATGCTTGTGAAGCCGCCCAACCCGCCGCCTGCGGCCTGCGCGTACGCCGGACTAATCAACATTGGCTAACCTCTCCAACGACTAGATGAATCGACCCTAGGTTCGGGTGACGGCACTTATAAATCGCATTGCTCCAATGTCGAGTCCGCCAATCAAACAGGCATTTCACAGGCCATGCCGCGCATTTGCCCGTCGCTCAGCCGATTCGAAATCAAAATTGATCGCCGACATTCCGAATCTTTTGGACCAAGCACGAATTGACCAATTCAAAATCGGCGGGAATCAGTGCATAGACGTCCGGTCATCAGGACGGACGCTTCATCTACAATGCACGACATCCGGAAAATAAGGGACAACCCCTCGGAATTCGATCAAAGCCTGGCGCGCCGGGGAATTGAGCCGATAGCCGCGGAACTGCTCGGCATCGACGCCGAAATGCGCAAGAAGATTCATGAGTCGGAGACCGCGGCCGCAGAGCGCAACGCAGTCTCCCGCAGGATCGGCGAAGCGAAGGCCAAAGGCGAAAAAGATGAATTCGAGAGACTTCGAAGCCTCATCTCGCAGCGAAGGTACGACGCCCAGAAATCCGAAAGGGAAGCTTCGACGGCACGGCGAACGCTGACAGAAACGCTTATGGCGATCCCGAATGCGCCTGATGCCGACGTGCCCGATGGCGGCGGCGAAAGCGACAATGTCGAAATTCGCCGCGAGGGACAGCCGCGCGAGTTCGACTTCAAACCGCTTGAGCATTTTGAAATTCCGGGCGTCGCCTCCGGGATGGATTTCAAGACCGCCGCGAAACTCTCCGGATCAAGGTTCGTGCTGATGTCGGGCGCCGTCGCCCGAATTCATCGCGCTCTCGCGCAGTTCATGATCGACACTCACGTCAACAAGAACGGCCTGACCGAAGTTTGGACGCCTGCGTTGGTGCGCGAGGAGATGATGTTCGGCGCGGGGCAGCTTCCCAAATTCGGAGAGGATTCGTTCAAGACAACCGATGGAAGGTGGCTTATTCCGACATCCGAAGTGACGCTGACGAACATCGTTTGCGACATGATCGTCGACCGCGATTACCTGCCGAGAAGATACTGCGCGCACACGCAGTGCTTCCGTTCGGAGGCGGGATCAGCCGGAAAAGATACCGCAGGCATGCTCCGCCAGCACCAATTCGAAAAAGTGGAGATGGTTTCGATCACCGAACCCGGCGAGAGCGGAAGCGAGCACGAAAGGATGACGCGCTGCGCGGAAGCGATCCTGGAGGAACTCGGCCTTCCCTACCGAACCGTAGTCCTCTGCGCGGGCGACATGGGCTTCAGTTCCGCCAAGACGTACGACATCGAAGTTTGGCTTCCCGGCCAAAGCAAGCATCGCGAGATCAGCTCCGTCTCGAATTGCCGCGATTTCCAGGCCCGCAGGATGAACGCGCGTTTTCGCACCGGACCGGACGGGCCGACATCGTTTTTGCATACGCTGAACGGATCAGGGCTCGCGGTGGGCAGAACGCTCATCGCAGTGCTCGAGAATGGGCAGCGGGCCGACGGCGGGGTGGAATTGCCCAGTGCTCTCCGTCCATACCTCGGCGGGAACGGCTTGCTGTCTCCTGAAGGCGAATTGGTCCAATCGAGCGAGGGTTCAGGCTTGCAGAGCGAGCGTTCAAGCAACTAAAGGCTGTCCCGCGCGGTTACGGCGGCGCGGAGCGAATCAGCAGACGAAACCGAAGGAAATTGGTTGAAAATGCGCATACTTGTTACCAACGACGATGGCATCTTCGCTCCGGGTCTGGAGATCCTGCAGAAAATCGCGAACGAGCTTGCCGGTCCTGACGGCGACGTCTGGACCGTAGCGCCGGATTTCGAGCAATCCGGGACAGCGCATTGCATCACATTCGTGCAGCCGCTGATGATTGAGAAGTTCGGTCCGAAAAGATTCGCCGTTCGGCGAGGGATGCCTGCGGACTGCGTCCTGCTGGCATTGCATGAAATCATTGACGGGCGCCCGCCCGATCTCGTGCTGTCCGGCATCAACCGCGGAAACAATTCCGGTGAAAACGTGCTTTATTCGGGCACGATCGGCGCGGCGATGGAGGCCGCGCTGCAAGGCGTCAAGTCGATCGCCTTGTCCCAGTATATCGGGCCGAAAAACAAAGATCCGGCCAACCAGTTCGACGCAGCGGAACGCCATGCGTTCCAAGTCGTCAGATCCCTTCTGGAGCATGCGCCGTGGGATGACGAAGACTACAAGCTGTTCATCAATGTGAACTTTCCTCCATGTCCGCCGGAGGCTGTCTCCGGGACGAGTTTCGTTCCGCAAGGGTTCCGGACGAACGCGAAATTCCACACGGTTTCCGAAATCGCTCCGAACGGCCGCCGCATCTACTGGTTGCGGGGGGGATTGCAATCCAACAATGCGAGACAAGGAACGGACGTTCATGCCAACCATGAAAACCGAATTTCGATAACGCCGATGCGAGCGGACCTTACGGACGGCAACGCGATGGCCACTTTGGCGGAACGAATGCAATGACGGATTGGAAAGACGATACGCAGTCCCTAGTGGACAAGGTGCGCCAATTCGGCGTAACCGACAACAGCGTTCTGAACGCGATGTCGCGAACGAATCGGGCCCGCTTCCTTACAGGCGCATTCGTTTCGCGGGCCTATGAAAACATTCCGTTTCCAATCTCTTGCGGTCAAACGATCAGCCAGCCCGGGATTGTCGGCCTGATGACGCAGGCATTGGAGGTCAAGCCGAACCACCGGGTTCTGGAGGTGGGAACCGGCTCAGGCTATCTGACCGTCATACTTTCGATGCTCGCAAAACGCGTATACAGCGTCGAGCGGCACAGGCTGCTGGTCGAGCAGGCGCGGTCGGTGATCTACAGCATATACAAGTGTGAAAACGTTACCGTCGCAATGGGCGACGGCACCCAAGGCCTGCCCGAAGCCGCGCCTTTTGATCGAATCATCGTTTCGGCCGCCTCCGAAGATCCGCCTCCGCTGCTTCTCAATCAACTGAAGGATGGAGGAATAATGGTGCTCCCGGTCGGTCGGTCCGAGTGGACGCAACAACTCGTGAAAGCCCAGCGAATTGGCGACAAATTCGAATATACTGAACTCTGCGGCGTCAGATTCGTGCCGCTGATTGAAGGAATTGCCAATGGCTAGTCGACAATCGGAACTCAGCCAAACCGGACTTGCGAAGATGATCTCGCTGTTTTCCGCGCTTTCCGTCCTGTTGCTGGCATTGGCGGTATCGGGGTGCGCCAGCGTGGATCTGCGGGGACAAGGCATCACGAACGCTACCGGCACGGAGCCGCCAAGGGCGGAATCTCGACAGGCTCCGGCTCAGGAGACCGCCGCGCCGCTTGCTGAGCCCGAAGACAGCATAATCACCTTCGACGGCAGGCGGTATGTCGAAGCACAGGAAGGAGATACGCCGGAATCCGTCGCTTCCCGGCACAAGGTGGATTTGGAGGAGTTTTCTTCGTTGAATTATCTGTTGGCAGGCGTGCCGATCCAGAGCGGACGGATGCTGGAACTTCCGCCGGACGACGATAGGCCGGGCTCAAGCCGCATTTCCGAGATCGCCTCTCAAGCGATCGGCTCCCAAGCGGCGGAAAACTCTGCGGCTTCGGGAGGCGAGGTCGTTCAAAGCACTCAGCCAAACCAGCTGGTCCATATCGTGCGACCCGGCGAAACCGCGTACAGCATCGCCGCAGATTACGAAATTTCCGTTCTTGCGCTCGTGGAATGGAATGGCTTGGAACCGCCGGATTTCCGAGTCCGCGTGAATCAACGATTGCTGATTCCGCGAATCGCATCCGTGCCGACAGAGGCTTCGAGTCCTGCCGCGCCATCGCCGGAACAAGCATCGACAGAGTTGCCAAGTCAAACCCCATCTGAAAGCGCTGCTCCGCCCAAAAGAACCGTTTCCGAACTATCCGCGAACGCCGAATCAGGCGAGCCTGAAACGCCTGCTCCTTCGACTGCGTCATCGACGCCCGCATCGCCCCAGTTCATGATGCCTATGGAAGGCGAGATCGTGCTTGGATACTCAAGCGAACCGGGCGGAAATCCAGGCATCAACATTTACGCGCCGGAAGGCACCCCGGTAGTCGCGGCTGGAGATGGAGAAGTGTCGATCGTATCGCCGCGCGACAATGAAACCGTGATCATGCTGATTCGGCACGATCAAAACATCCATACGGTCTACACCAATCTGACTGGCGTGACGCTTGCAAAGGACGACAAGGTTTCAAAGGGGCAGATTATCGGCAGGATCGCGGGCGAGGGCAGGAACGTCCTTCATTTCGAGATTCGAATTGGAACTCGCGCGGAAGACCCGATGCCTTATCTCTCTAGCAACGACTCGTAGTTTAGTGTCTGGCAGAGAATCTGTTGTTTTCGACTGCGATTGGCTTGACGGGTCCTTCCGAACCGCATTCTTTTGAGTGGCAGCGAGTCCGGTTCTGGCACAGGGATTCAACTTCCACTTAAAAACGAAAGCGGAAGCGAGCGGCGCCGGAGACACGGAGAAAACCAAGGGCAATTGAAGCGCTTCGGAGCGCGCCAGTGTTATATGGATCCGGCCCGCGCATCTCCATGCAGGCCAGCGGAACGAGCGTTGCCGCATCAAACAGGACAGACACAGGACAACGCCTGACCCGGCAATGGTTTGAGGTTATTGAAGGCATTCAAGCAAACAATAAAATCTGCGGGACGCACAACGCATTGCCCATCTGACCTCTCCGACAACCATCGATTTCACGTCCGGGCTGATTTGGTGCAGTTGAAGCAACTTCGCGGATCCGCAGAGGCGTGCCTCGAAACCCCGGTTCGACTAATAACCTACGTCAACGGGCCATCAAGTGCTCAGATTGGTATAGGATCCATGCCGAAACGATCACTGGCATACTCGGGTTCTGCCTCGAGGCAGATCGCTGCCAGACCGTAGACCTTCATGCCGCCGTTCTGGCCGGGTTGGCTCCCACTTCGCGGAATAGTGGGAAATTCGCGGGCAGCGAGCGATCAGCAGGCATTTGGATGCATCCAGAATGATGCCGCTTTCCCAATTCGAATCACATTCCTGCATGAAGGTCTTCGCCTCTCGCCGACGAAGGGCCGATAAACCACGCAAATGCTTCGTCTCGGCAGTCGCATGCAAATTCGATGCTCGTTCCAGTCCGGAAACTCGCGTCGACCCGCTCAAAAGTTTTTGAATTTCAACGTTGACTTCCATTCGATCAAGAGCGATAGGCGGCTGATTGGAGATCACGCCAATGTTACTAGGAAGCGTACACCCAATAACCGATGTGTGCGTCCTCGTGGAGGACATTGAGCGATCTATTCAATTCTACACCGAAAAATTAGGCTTCAAGCTTCGGCGTCGAGCAGAGGGATTTGCGGACTTCGCCGGTGCCGGACTGACGCTTGCCGCTTGGGAAATCGATCACATCCATGAGCACACCGGCGTGTCGAACCGGCGCGCGCCTGCAGGCGCGCTCAAGGGCTGCATCGCTCTGGAGCTCGAGTCTCCTGCGGTGCTGGACAAACTTTACAAAGAACTCAGCGAACGCGGCGTGGAATTCCAAGCTCCTCCGAAGAGCTTCGTCTGGAACGCGTATGCGGCCTACTTCACCGACCCCGACGATACGCTTTGGGAGCTCTACGCGTGGGAGGAGGGAGGCCCGGGCGATTACCACGAAACCCTTGGCGGCGGCTGAAAGCGGTTTCGAGCCTGCAATGACAGCGACACTTCAGCCAAGTCTGCTGATTTGGAGCAGGCAGACCTCTCTAGAACGGCGCAACCACTGATCAAGAACTCGATATCCCGCAATCATGGAGAAAGAAATGCAAAAATATCCCCGCGAAATGGACCGAAGGACGGTCCTGAAGTCTTTCGCTGCCGGTGCGGCCGCGATCGGGCCCGGCCTGGCGCTCACGATTCCAAGTGCTGCCGGCGCCGCGGCGAAGGTCACTATCAAATACGACTGGCTGATTTCGAACGGACAAATCGGCGACGTCGTTGCGGTCGAGAACGGGTATTTCGAGGAAGCCGGTTTCGAGGTTGAATTCAGCCCCGGCGGCCCGAATTCCCAAACGGTCCCGCCGGTGATCTCCGGCGCTGCGACACTGGGTCAGTTCTCGGAAACCACCCAGCTCTTCCATGCGCGCGCAAGCGGCGTTCCCGTGAAAATACTCGCTTGCGGATACAGGACAGGGCCTTACGCCTTCACCTCAAAACCCGCGAAGCCGCTTCGCACGGCCGCAGACCTTGCGGGCCTTCGCATTGGCGTCCAGCCGACGGCGCGATTCATTATTGACGCGATCGCAGCAAAGAACGGAATCGACCTCGCTGACCTGACGATAGTCAGCGTTGGGTTTGACAAGGGTCCACTCGTCCGGGACGAAGTTGATACCATCGGCGGGTGGATTACCAACACGCAGGCGCTCAGTGTCGTCGGAGACGATCGGATTGATCTTCTCGTAAGGGATCTCGGTTTGCCCTCGTACGCGAACACGTACTTCGCGACCGACGAAGCGATAGAAACGAACTCTGACACCCTCGCCGACTTCATTGGCGCAGCGGCCAAGGGATGGGGCTGGACACACGCCAATCCGGAAGAGGCCGTTCGCAAGACTGTTGAGGCGTATCCCGCGCTCAGCTTGGAATGGGAACTCAGGACCATCGGACTTGTTTTGGAATTGAGCTTCGACTCGGACACTGTGAGGGATGGCTGGGGCACATTCGATCCGGCATTGCTCGAGGAGCAGCTGTCGATCTTCGACGATATCGGCCAATTCCCAGGCGGACGCCCGGCGCTTGAAGATGTATACACTTCAAAGATCTTGGAAATGACCGCAGACCGGCGTCCAAGACTCGGTTCGCCGAGCGCTTAGTCCTGGATGCATGCCGCGATCAAGACGAGTTCGCTCGAGCTCGGCTACCGCAACGATGCGGAAACGGTTTCGGTCCTCGGCGGCGTCAACCTCACTGTCGCCGCCGGGGAATTCCTGTCGATCATCGGACCGTCCGGTTGCGGCAAATCGACACTGCTTCGGGTTGTCGCGGATCTTCTTGACCCGCTCAGCGGTGATATCCAGATTCTCGGCAAAAGCCCGAGCGCGGCTCGCCGCGAGCGCGAGGTCGGCTTTGTATTCCAAGATCCGACGCTGCTCCCGTGGCGAACCGTCAAAGCCAATATAGAGTTGCCTAGTGCAATTGGAGGAAAGCGAACCGCAGACGCGCCGAAAAGCCGATCAGCCGAACTTTCCAAAATGCTCGGCATCGACGATCTCGGCAGCCGTTACCCGCGACAGCTGTCTGGCGGGCAGCGCCAAAGGGTCGCGATCGCGCGCGCATTGCTGACCGAACCAAAACTCTTGCTGATGGACGAGCCGTTCGGCGCTCTCGATGAGATCACGCGCGACCGGCTGAATGATGAATTGCTCCGGATTTGGCGACGAACTGGAACAACTGTCCTTTTCATCACGCACTCGATCATGGAGGCCGTTTATCTCGGCCAGCGGGTCATGGTGCTCGGTTCGCGTCCGGGGCGAGTGCTCTCCATCAAGGACTTGCGCAACGCAAAGACGCCGGACAATCGCTGCCGACGGGAGGATCCCGCGATCATCTCGGCCATGACGGAGATGCGAAGCATGCTGGAGGGCGCCTGATGCTGCCGGCACGCATTCCCAACGCTTTGCGGATCCTTCTTCCCGTTCTTGGAGCAGCTTCAATCATTCTGGCATGGCAGTTCCTCCTGCCCTTGGCAGGTGTTCCCCCTTACATTGCGCCGACGCCGACTCGGATTGCGGCGGCATTCGCCAACCAGTGGCCGCTGCTACTGGACAATTTGTGGCCAACCATGGCGGAAAGCCTGGCGGGCTTTCTGTTCGGCAACCTGGCGGCGGTTATTCTCGCCGTGGCGTTCGTTTACAGCCGGACGTTGAACAGCGCCTACTTTCCTGTGGTCTTATTTTTCAACACGATCCCGATTCTTGCCTTGTCGCCCATAATAATTCTGATCTTCGGACTCGGAATGCTGCCGAAAATCGTGATCGCTTCCGTCATCTGCTTTTTTCCGACTCTCGTGAACATGGTCCGGGGACTGAACTCTGCGGCCGCGAGCGAACACGAATTGTTCCGGGTGCTTTCGGCAACACCTTGGGAAACGTTCTGGCGGCTCCGCCTCCCCCGATCCATGCCGATGCTGTTTTCGTCGCTCCGAATCGCATCGGCGACCGCAGTCATCGGAGCCATCGTCGGCGAGTGGATCGGTTCGGACAAGGGCTTGGGCGCGCTCATCATCCAAGCGACGTTCAACTACCAGACGGAGCGACTATACGCCGCGATCGTGCTGTCCTCTTCAATGGCGATCATTCTGTTTCTCATGGTTGTTTTCGTCGAGCGGCGGGTGGCCGCTTGGTCATACGAAATCGCCTGACCGGCTTGGCTCCTTCATCGCGCGAAGCACAGGACTTCGCCTCGCTCCGCAGGTCCAAAGATCCGCAGCATGGCAAATGCGAACCGGAGAAAACGTATCCCGGAACGGAGCGGCAGTTGCCAATTTTGAAACAATGGTCGAGGCCAATGCAGACCGGCCCGCGTCCGCCGCGTCTTGACAAAACCTGAGACCTGACCGACGAAATTCATTCTTCAACAAGCGAGCAATGGAGGCAGTCTGATGCCGCGCGATAGAACCGCTTTGATCACGGGCGCCGGTTCCGGCGTGGGGCGGGCCGCAGCGCTGGCGCTGGGCGGCAGCGGTTTCCGGCTTGTGCTTGCCGGCAGGAATATCGAGACTTTGAACGGAACATTGAAATTGCTGAAGGCCACCAACGGCAATTGCGCCATATCGGTCGCCGCCGATGTTTCGGTGCCTGATGACGTCGAATCCCTTTTTTCGGAGGCGAAGCGCGAGCTTGGCCGACTCGATGTTCTTTTCAACAATGCGGGCATCGCCGCTCCGCCGGTCCCGATGGAAGATTTGCCGGTTGAAGAATGGAACAAATGCATCGCGGTCAACCTCACAGGATCGTTCCTGTGCAGCCGGCAGGCCATCCGGATCATGAAGGAGCAGGCTCCGCAAGGCGGGCGAATCATCAACAACGGATCGGTCTCCGCATACTCTCCGAGGCCGAATTCGGCCCCCTATACCTCCAGCAAGCATGCGATCAGCGGCCTGACAAAAAGCATTTCGCTCGATTGCCGCAAGTACGGAATCGCTTGCAGCCAGATCGATATCGGAAACGCCGATACGAACCTTGCCGCCAAATTCAAGACGGGAGTTCCCCAAGCGTCGGGCGACGTTCGAACGGAGCCGGTATTCGACGTCTCGCGATGCGGCGAAGCGGTTGCCTACATCGCGAATCTGCCGCTGGACGTAAACATCCAGTTCATGACTATCATGGCCACGAACATGCCATTCGTCGGAAGAGGCTGATTGTTTCAGGGCATGGCTGAATATCGTCCGATCCGACCGATTCAAGACGAAACGAGGGCTTGCGCATCAGCTAAGCGATATGCCGACGCCGCGCTTTCCGGCAAGGTAAGTTACATACTGCCAAGCGACCCGCCCTGAGCGCGCGCCTCTCGTCTGTTGCCACTCGATAGCTTCCGCCGATAGCTCTTCCGGTCCAGCCGGTATCTTGAAATGAAGGCAGTACTGCTCGACCATCTCAAGAAATTGAGTCTGGCTGCACGGATGAAAACCCAGCCATAGCCCGAATCGATCCGACAGCGACACCTTTTCGTCAACTGCTTCCGAAGGACTTATCGCGGTCGAACGTTCATTTTCGATCATGTCCCGCGGCATAAGGTGCCGACGGTTCGAAGTGGCATAAAACAGCACGTTCGCAGGGCGGCCTTCTACGCCGCCGTCGAGCACTGCCTTCAAGGATTTGTACTGCTGCTCGTCCCGAGCGAACGACAAGTCGTCGCAGAAAATGACGAATCGCTCGGACCGCGACTTCAGAAGGCCCAGAAGCCGTCCCAATGAGGACAGATCCTCTCTCAGAAGTTCGATCAGCTTCAGGGAACCGTGCTCGGATGCGATGCTCGCGTGGACCGCCTTGACCAAGGACGACTTGCCCATGCCCCTCGCTCCCCAGAGAAGGGCGTTGTTGGCGGGAAATCCTTGAGCGAAGTGCTTCGTATTCTGCAAAAGGACGCGTTTTGAGCCCTCAATCCCGACCAATAGGGACAAGCCGACCCTGTTGACTCGACGTATCGGATCCAGCCGGTCCGGAGACACGCGCCATACATACGCGTCGGTTTGGCTGAAATCCGGGGCATCGGCGGGCGGCGGGGAAATCCGTTCAAGCGCTTCCGCAATCCGCTCGGCTATCGAATCGTCCATCGAAGGGATTGTTCCTACTTGGGATGCGGACTGTCTAATCCGAGCCGGACCGACCGTCGACCGCGTCATCTTCGTCTTCAAAAAGCAGCCCTTGCTCCGCCAGCTCTTTGTTGCGCTTCTTTTCGACCCGGCGAACCAGAATGATCGATACTTCGTAAAGACCGTAAACGACGACGAAAAGTATGACCTGAGTGATCACATCGGGAGGCGTGACGACCGCAGCCACAGCTAGAATCCCTACGATCGCGTATTTCCTGACTTGGCCCAAGCCTTTGGCCGTAACTATTCCGGCCTTGCCCAAAAGCGTAAGCATTACAGGAAGCTGGAAACAGATTCCGAACGCGAGAATGAACTTGATTGTTAAAGACAGGTATTCGGCGACCGAGCCTTGGAAGGTAATGCCGGCCGCCTCGAGAGCGCCGGGCGGCAAAGTCCCGTCCGTTGCGCCAAGCTGGTCGCCGTCGACAATAGGCGATGAGCCCTGCTGTTGAAATCCCAGGAAAAAATCGAATGCGAGCGGAATAACGATGTAAAATGCGAAAGCCGCGCCAAGGAAGAACATGAACGGCGATGCGATCAGAAAGGGAAGAAAGACATTCTTTTCAGTCCTGTAAAGTCCCGGCGCGACGAAACGCCACATCTGGTAGCTGATTACCGGAAACGCGAGCACGAAGCCGCCCATCAGGGAAATCCGGACCGCGACGAAAAACCCTTCCTGCAGCTTGATCAGAATCAAGCCGCATTCCTGACTCCTGTCGCTTAGCGCGCTGCAAATGGGGGCCGTCAGAAAATCGAATATCGGATTCCAGACCGTGAAGCAGATGACCATTCCGACAAGGAATGCAATGACTGAACGAATGAGTCTGCTGCGCAGTTCAGCGAGATGCTCGATGAGCGGCGCTTTGGTATCTTCGATTTCGTCGTCCTTCATCCGTCGGCCTTGGACGCCGATTCCGCTTTGGCGGCAGCGGGTTCCGGCGATTCCGCCTCTTTCGGCTCCGCTTCGGTCGCCATTGCGGCTTCCGAGCGCGCCGGCTGCGGCGCAGCCGCTTCCGCGGAAGAAGTGCTGGTCTGGACGGCGCTCATCGAATCCTCTGCTGCGTCTGAATCTTTCGCAGCTGCGGAAGATTCAGCCTTCGACCCCGCCGGTTCCGCGGCACTGGCAGAACCGGCTTGGTCCAGGCCGGTTTTCCACCCGCCTTTGAATCGATCCGCCGCGTCCTGAACCGCATCGAGCCCGAGACTCTTGGCGGACCGCAGCGCCTTCAGATCGGAAGTGATGTCGGATACGCCGGACTCGTCTGCGGCTTGATTCATCGCCCGCTGAAATTCGCGCGCCAAGTTCCGCATTTTCGCGGTGAACCGACCGAGCGCCTTGAACATGCCGGGAAGGTCTTTCGGACCCACCACGATGAGCGCGACGATTCCAATTACAAGAAGCTCGGTCCAGCCGATGTCGAACATTCAATCAGCTTGCTGCTCAGGAAACCTGTTGCTTCTCTTCCGACTTGCCTTCTATCTCTTGTTCAGAGGCAGCGGTGTCGAGTTCCTTCTTTTCCTCGGCAACACCTTTCTTGAAGGCAGTAATTCCTTTGCCCATCTCGCCCATGAGCGACGCGATCTTTCCGCGCCCGAACAGCACCAGGACCACGATTACGATCAATAGAAGTCCCGGAAGCCCGATATTGTTCAGCATTGGCTTACTCCATCTGGTTCATCGATCCGGCCTTCAACTCGGCCGATCAATCGGATTTCAAGCGCGGCGCGAACGCGCAAGCAGCTTCCCACGCCGCGCTTCTGCGGCAATTTCTATCAGCAACAGGAAAATTTGCAATCAAATCCGAGAGAGCGCCTTGCCGAGGCCTTTCGTTCTTTCGCATGCCGGTCGCGCCGTCATTCGCCGGACCGGGCCGATTCTAGTGGCTTGGCTTTTCCGGACTGGAACCTGCAAGGAAAGAGGTGGCAGCGGGTCCGGCGAATGCTGAGCCAAAGCGGCACTCCTTCCCGCGGCAAAAAGACGGAGGGCACGACCGCCTTGATGATCGATTGATCGCTTTCAAGCTTGAACTCGACAAGGCTCGCCGTCCCGAGGAACCGGGCGCGATGCACGGTTCCGCGGGCAGCGACGCCATCGATTTGCGTCGGAACCGGACCGTTGCCGTTCCGGTCGAAATCTATGCGCACATGCTGCGGCCTCACCACGATTTCGACTTCAGTGCCGTCGACGATCCCCGGCGCGTCGAATTCTCCGAATACGGTGTCGGCGCTTCCGTTCGAAACGACTGAATGGACCATGTTTATGTCGGAGAAGAAAGCAGCGATGTCACGGTCCGCCGGCTTCAGGTAAAGTTGAATCGGCTCGCCGAACTGCACGATTCGGCCGTTTCGCATGACCGCGATCTCTTCCCCCATCTGCATCGCCTCGACCGGGTCGTGCGTGACAAGAAGGACAGCGGTGTTTTCCTCCTTCAGCATCGCAATCGTCTCTTCGCGAATCCCGTCTCGCAAGCGGTCGTCCAAGCTGGAAAAAGGCTCGTCGAGCAGCATGATTCCCGGCCTCGGCGCAAGCGCCCTCGCGAGCGCCACGCGCTGCTGCTCGCCGCCGGACAGCTCGTGCGGGTAGCTGTTTTCGTAGCCGCAAAGATTGACTTTCGAAAAAAGCTCCTCAACGCGGCGGCGGCGTTCGCGACGGCCGCAGGTCAAACCGAACGCGACATTTTCCGCCGCCGTGAGGTGGGGGAAAAGCGCGAGGTCCTGAAAAAGAAGACCGACCGGCCTTTGCTCCGGCGGCATGTGGCATCGCGAATCGGAAACGACATTCCCATCGATCAGAACGCGGCCGGAATTCTGCCGGTCGACGCCGGCAATGAGGCGGAGCGTCGTCGATTTCCCGCAGCCGGACTGGCCTAGGAGGCACGTCACCGCCCCCGGCATGATCGACAGCGATACTTCGGAAACGACTTCCCGATCATCGAATCGCCGGGTTAAACATTCGACCGCGAGCCTAGGCGTACTCTTGGTGGACCCCACGTCGCACTCCGTCAAATACCCGAGTGCGTTACTAGGTCTTTCGGGGCTATGTCAACCGTCCGAATTCGGCGCCTTTCGGCGTCGCATCCGTCAAATCGTTATGGATGCCGCCCCTCCGTCCAGAAGCAAGTTTTGGCCGACAATGTATCCGGCATGCTGCGAGCACAGGAATGCGCACATGGCTCCCAGTTCTTCCGGCAGGCCGTATCGCTTCGCGGGAACGCCCGCCTCCCGCTGCGCTTTGATTTCTTCAGCGGTTTTCCCTGCTTTCCGGGCCGCGGCGGCGTCCAAATATTCCGCTCTATCAGTGGCATGAATTCCGGGGAGCAAATTGTTGATGGTGACGCCGTACTGCGCGACCTGCCTGGAGGTTCCCGCCACGAATCCGGTCAGCCCGGACCGCGCGGTATTGGAAAGTCCAAGAATTGCGATGGGCGATTTGACCGAAGCCGACGTGACGTTGACTATGCGTCCCCAACTCTTTTCGATCATTCCCGGCATAACCCTCTTCATCATGTCGATCGGGCCGAGCATGTTCTGGTCGAATGCCGCAATGTAATCGTCCCGATCCCATTCGCTCCAATGCCCCGCGGGAGGACCGCCTGCGTTGGTCACCAGAATGTCCGGATTCGGACACGCCTTGAAGATTTCATCCCTGCCCTCGCTCGTCGCGACGTCCGCCGCCACCGCTTTCACCTGAACGCGATACTGATCGGATATCGATTCCGCCGCCTCTTCAAGGGCTTGAGAATTGCGGGAGTTCACGACCAGATTAACTCCGGCTTCCGCGAGGCTTTCCGCGCACGCGCGCCCCAAACCCTTGGATGAAGCGCCAACGACCGCCCATTTGCCTGCGATTCCTAAATCCATTGATTTCATTCCCTAAGCGAGGGTTCAAAAGTCCGCCATTCGGCAAACTGCACTTCCGAGAATAGCCGCCGTCCCGACTCGCATCAAGGCGGAGTCGCATCAATGGGCGAACTCAGACAACAAGAATTGTTGGAAAAATAATACAACTCTTTGCAACATTAATTGATGCAATTGACGCTGATGGTGCCGTGGCATAACGGTACGGCCATGCACCGCAGGCTTCGGGCAGCACCGCCCACGCAAGAACGTGCGAAAATCATTTGCGAAGGCTCCATGACAAAGTTCTCCGAGTTGCTTCTCGACCCGAAAGTACTCGCAGCCGTTGAATCCGCAGGCTACAAGGAACCGACCCCAATACAGTCGCAAGCAATCCCTCCTGCGATCGCAGGCCGCGACGTGCTCGGCATCGCGCAAACAGGAACCGGAAAGACTGCTTCATTCACTCTGCCTTTGATCACGCTTCTGGGACGAGGCAGAACGCGGGCGCGAATGCCGCGCTCGCTCGTCCTCGCGCCGACGCGGGAACTCGCCACCCAGGTCGCGGAGAACTTCAAGACCTACTCCTCGAACACCAAGCTAAACATGGCGCTGCTCATCGGCGGAGTGTCGTTTCAAGAACAACTGAGCCTAATCGATCGCGGGGTCGATGTGCTGATCGCGACGCCCGGGAGACTGCTCGATCACTTCGAGCGCGGGAAACTCCTGCTTTCCGGCGTGCAGATCATGGTTGTCGACGAAGCCGACCGAATGCTCGACATGGGATTCATTCCTGATATCGAGCGCATTTTCAAACTGACGCCCTTCACCCGGCAGACGTTGTTTTTCTCTGCGACCATCGCGCCGGAAATCGAGCGGATCACGAACGAGTTCCTGTCCAATCCGGTGCGCGTTGAAGTCACTCCGAGCGCTACAGTCGCTGCCTCCATTGATCAGTCCGCGCTCGTCGTTCAACCTCGCGGGAAGAACACCGTGTTCAAGGACAAGCGGGAAGCATTGAGAAAAGTGATCCGCGAGCGCGAAGGCGAGTTGAAGAACGCCATCATCTTCTGCAACCGGAAGTCGGACGTCGATATCCTTCACAAGTCGATGGCGAAACACGGCTTCGATTGCGCCGCGATCCACGGAGATCTGGATCAATCCGTGCGATCCAGGACAATGTCGGAATTCAAGGATGGATCCATCCGGTTCCTCATCGCTTCCGACGTGGCCGCGCGCGGCTTGGACATCCCGGATGTCAGCCACGTGTTCAATTTCGATGTGCCGCACAATGCCGAAGACTACGTCCACCGAATCGGACGGACAGGCCGAGCCGGTCGCACTGGCATCGCAATAACGATCAGCATTCCCAAGGATGATCGATACATTGCGGCCATCGAGCGGCTGATCGGCCTCGAAATTCCAATTCAGAGCGAAACGCTGCCTGAACCCGAACGCCGGGCAAGAGGAAAATGCTCCAAACGCGCGGCGGGCAATGCCCCCCGGACCAGAAAGCCGCCTGCGAAAAATGCCCGCGCCGAACGCGTGCCAGACCTGCCGGAAGAATCCGCGCCGGGCGGCGGCGACAATCCGGTCGTCGTCGGGATGGGCGAACACATCCCGGAATTTCTGCTTCAAGAATTCAAGGTCCGGGCGAAAAGCTCCGAAACGCCATCGGCGGCGACAGACTTATAGCCTGTGAACGACCACGCCGACTTTCGGCTTCTTTCCGATCAATCCATCGACCGTGCGTCTCGCGGTTGAGGCGGCAAGACCTTCCAGATTCGAGTCGTCCGCAAGGTCGCGGCGACGCGCGCGGCGGATGTCCGATTCGACGGCTTCGGAAACTTCCTCGTCGAGGTCGATACTGCGATCCAAGGGGAGGCCGCACGAATTCGCCTTCACAGAAAGCCGCCGCCTCGTATCCGCGTCCAAGACGATTGAAACCGATACGAATCCTTCGCGCGCCATCTTGAGCCGGTCCCTGACCGTACCGCTCATGCTGCCGATCTTCCGATTTCCATCCAAATACAATCTTGAAGCTTCGATGCACTCGCTTGGAATTATCTTCTTGCTTTCAAGATCGAGCATCTGGCCGTTGACCACGACACGCGAATCAAGCCCGTTCCTGGCCGCAAGATCCGCATGCGCCGCGAGGTGCCGGTGCTCGCCATGCATCGGGACAAGGATGTCCGGCTTCAGCCTCTTGTGAAGGGCCGTTAGATCCGGACGGTTGGCATGGCCGGAAACGTGGTAGATGCCTGCGCTGTCGTCGATCACCTGCACGCCCAGCTCGGACAGCGCGTTCATTATCCTGGCGACCGCCTTCTCGTTTCCCGGGATGGTCTTGGACGAAAACAAAAACGTGTCGCCGCGGCTGAGCTTGATGCCTCGGTAGTTTCCGCTCGCCAGCTGCGAAGACGCAGCCCTGACTTCACCTTGGCTCCCCGTTGCGAGCAAAAGGAGATTCCGTCGCGGAACCGACCGGCAAGCTTCCGGCATGATCGTTCCGGGGAAATCGCTGATCGTTCCTGTGTCGAGAGCCGCTCCGATCATTTCATTGATCGCGCGGCCCAGGAGAACGACGCTGCGGCCGCTCTCAATGCCCGCCTCCGCAAGCTGCTTGAGCCGCGCGATGTTCGATGCGAAGGTCGTCGCAGCGACCGCTCCGTCCGCGCCATTCATCAGACGGACCAGCTCGGGGCCGATCGACGCCTCGCTGCGGGAGTGATGCGTCGAAAACACGTTGGTCGAATCGCAGACCAGCGCCGTCAAGCCGTCTCGAGCGACGTCGGACCAAGTGTCCAAATCCAATTTGCCTCCAAGGAACGGCTGCTCGTCAATCTTGAAGTCGCCGGTATGAATCAGCCTTCCTGCCGGCGTATCGATCAAGAGAGCCGAAGATTCCGGAACGGAATGGCTGACGGGCAAAAACCGCACATTGAACGGTCCGACCGGAACCTCTTCGAGGTTCGCGCCGATCTCGCGGACTTCAACGCCTTCGAAACCGCGCGACCGGACTTTCCTACGCACGACTTCAGCAGTGAAGCGCCGCGCGTAGACTCGCGCGTCAACCTGTTCGAGAAGAGAAGCGATCGCGCCCAAATGGTCTTCATGGGCATGGGTGACGAATATCGCTTCAAGCCTCTCCTTTCGCTCGGCGATCCACCTGAAATCGGGCATGATCAGATCCACGCCCGGCGTCGAGTCCATGTCCGGAAAGGTCACGCCGGCATCCACAAGCAGGAGCCGCTCCCTGCCCTTCGGACCGTATCCGTAGACGTACATGTTCATGCCGATCTCGCCGGCGCCGCCCAGCGGCATGTAAAACCAACGATCCGCCACGCAATCAGCTCCTGTTCAATCCGTGGATGAGAGCAAGTCCGTGGATGGTCAGGTCGGGGTTGACCACATCGAACAGCGACTCGCCTTTCGCGAAAAGACTCGCAAGGCCGCCGGTTCCGACGACGCGCATCTTTCTGCCGCGCTCCGTTTCAATCCGATTGCAGATTCCTTCGATCAGACCTGTGTATCCCCAGTAAATTCCGGCATGCATGCAGTCCGTCGTATTCTTGCCGACCACTTGCTCGGGCTTGACGACGCCGACCTGCGGAAGAGCGGCTGCTCCCATGTGGAGCGCTTTAAGCGAAAGCTCTATGCCCGGTGAAATCGCGCCGCCAATGTATGCGCCGTCCTGATCAACGACGTCGAAGGTCGTCGCCGTCCCGAAGTCGACGACAACGAGGTTGCCGCCGTAAAGATCGAACGCCGCGGCGGTGTTCACAAGTCGATCGGACCCCACGATCGCGCCTTCGTCGACCCTGACCGGAATCGGAAGCGCGCATTCAGGAGTGCCGACGACGAGCGGCGCGCATTCGAAATATTGCTTGCAAAGCGAAACCAGGTTGAAGACCGCGTTCGGAACGACCGAAGAAATTACTGCCGAGCGGATGCGATCGCCTTGGCGCCCTAGTTTCAGCAGCGCGGAAAGCCAGACGAAATACTCGTCCGCCGTTCGCCCGACTTCCGTCGCGCATCGCCATTGGTTCACGATCCGGTCGCCGTCCAAGATTGCGAAGACCGTATTGGTGTTTCCGGCATCGATCGCGAGAAGCAAAGAGCGGTGCATCACGCCGCCACGTCCGCGGCAGCGATTTCATGGCGGCCCTCCGCCGAATCCACGATCGCGCGCCCCGCGCCGTCGACTGTTCGGAAAACCCCGTTCACAATGCGGTCCGACAGCCGGAACGAGGCGGTTGCCCCGAGGAATTCCGCGTGCTCAAGCCACTCGGCCCGCGCGCAGGCGAAACCGAACCGCATGAATTCCCGCTCTCTTTCGGAATAAGCTGAAGCGAGTTCCTGAAGGAACCTCATTCTTTCGACTCGCACGCCGGTCTCGCCGGCCAAGCTGATCGGGCGGGCCAAGCTGCCATCTCCGGACGGCTCAGGGGCGGCGGCGAGATTGACGCCGAAACCGATCGCGAGCTTGCTGCTTCGAGAACCCGAAGCGCATTCGAGAAGTATCCCCGCGACTTTGCCTTTGTTCAGCAGCACATCGTTCGGCCACTTGAATGTGAACGAGCTTTCGTTCCCTGCCAAGGAAATGAATGCATCCCTGAGCGCCAAAGCCGCGACGAACGTCCTCAATGCGACGGAGCTGGGCTCTTCTTCCAGCCGGATCGCGAGGGTCGCCGCCAAATTGCCCGGCAGCGTTGTCCAATGCCGCCCGTTCCGGCCTCGTCCGGCAGTCTGCCGCTCGGCGACGATCCAGGTCGGCCGCTCCAGCCCGTCCATCGAGCGCATCGCTTCCGAATTCGTGCTGTCGACCTCGTCGAGCATCAGGAGTTCGAATCCATCGAGTTTGGCCATCTTCTAGTTGAAGACCGGCAGAGATGCCGCGATTGCCAGTTCAGGCACACCGAAGAGGTTGAACACGCCCGCGACCATCGCCGCCGCGCTCGCCACCAGTACTCCCGCGGCGAATTTCGGCATCTTGTCGTCGAGCGCTTCGCGCTCTTCTCCGAAGTACATGTAGTAGACGATTCGCAGATAGTAGAACGCCCCGATGACGGACGCGACGGCGCCGACGACTGCGAGCCAGACCATTCCGGCCTCGACGGCTGCAACGAACACGTAGAATTTCGCGAAGAAACCCACGAGCGGCGGGATTCCGGCCAGCGAGAACAGCAAAACCAGCAGCGCGACCGCTCGCAGCGGCGCCTTGCGCGAATACATGGCAAGCGCTCCGATGTCGGTCACAGGCCGTCCGTCCTGCCGCATAGAAAGTATGAAGGCGAATACCCCGATGTTCATGACGACGTAGATCGCCATGTAGATCAGCATCGCCTGAAGTCCCTGTTCCGACCAGGCGGCCACCCCCATCAGAGCGAAGCCGATATGGGCGATGGACGAATACGCCATAAGGCGCTTGATGTTTCGCTGACCGATGGCCGCCACCGCTCCGAGCAGCATCGAAAAGGCGGAGAGAAACGCCACGATGTCGCGCCAGTCCTCCGCGGCAGCGCCGAATGCCTCCGCAAGGAGACGCGCGAACAAGACCATCGCCGCGACCTTAGGCGCAGTGGCCAGCAATGCGGTCGCCGGCGTCGGGGCGCCTTCGTAGACGTCCGGCGCCCACATGTGGAACGGCGCCGCCGAGACTTTGAATGCCATGCCGACCGCCATGAAGACCAGGCCGTAAAGAAGCCCCATGCCTGCGCCTGAAGCCTCGGCGACCGCTGCGATGCCGGAGAACAGCGTCGTTCCGGCGAACCCGTAGACCAGCGACGCGCCATACAGGAGCAATCCCGACGAAAGGGCGCCCAGAACGAAATACTTCAATCCGGCTTCCGTGGACCGCGACTTGCTCCGTTCGAAGGCTGCCAGAACATACAAGGAGAGCGACTGCAGCTCGATGCCGACGTAGAGCACCATGAGATCGCTTGCGGAAACCATGACCATCATGCCGACCGCTGCAAGCGCAGTCAGGACGGGAAATTCGAAGCTCTCGGCTCCTTCCCGCCTCAAGTAATCCCGGCCGGCAAGTAGGACGACGGCCGACGCGAACAGCAGAAGCGACTTTCCGAATCTGGAGAGCGAATCGTCGACGAACGATCCGCCGAACGCCTCGCGAGTTTCGTCCGACCCGAAACCGACCCAGATTCCGACGAGGAAAAGCACTGCCGATGTCAGCCAGAACAAGAACGGACCGGCCCGATTCGGATTTGCGTAGACGCCCCAGACCAGAGCAGCCAATGCGTACGCGGCCAGAAAGACTTCCGGAAGAACCACGAAGAAATCTGCTGAGCTCATGTCCGGAGATCGCCTAATTGAGAGCAAGCTGGACGTCGGCCGAAACGGATGCTTCAACCTTGTCCACCAATTCCTGCACGCTTGGGCCGATGACATCCGTCACAAGGCTCGGATAGACCCCCAAAAGCAGCGTCATCGCGACGAGCGGGGCAAAAACCCACTTCTCGCGCGAATCCAACTCCTTGATCGATTGCAGGGCGGCTTTGACGAGATCGCCGAACACGACCCTTCGAAACAGCCAAAGCGCATAGGCCGCCGACAGGATGACGCCTGTCGCGGCGAAGGCTGCAACCCAAGTGTCGTGCTGGAACGCCCCGGCCAACGTCAAGAATTCGCCGACAAATCCGCTGGTGCCCGGCAAGCCGACATTCGCAAGCGTGAACAGCATGAAAACCAGCGCGTAGGCCGGCATCCGCACGACCAAGCCGCCGTACGCGTCGATTTCGCGGGTTTTCATCCGGTCGTAGATGACGCCCACGCAAAGGAACAGAGCGCCCGAGATGAACCCGTGCGAGAGCATCTGGAAGATCGCGCCGTCGATCCCCTGCCTGTTGGCCGTGAAAATGCCGATCGTGACGAAACCCATGTGGGCGACCGAGGAGTACGCGATGAGCTTCTTCATGTCCTCCTGCATCATCGCGACCAGCGAGGTGTAGATTATCGCGATCACGCTCAGCCACATGACGAGCGGAGTCATCACCTCGGAGCCGACCGGAAACATCGGCAGGCTGAATCTCAAGAATCCGTAGCCGCCCATTTTCAGAAGAATCGCCGCAAGGATCACGGATCCGCCGGTCGGCGCCTGCACGTGCGCGTCCGGAAGCCATGTGTGAACCGGCCACATGGGGAGCTTGACGGCGAAGGACGCGAAAAATGCGAGCCACAAGATCGTCTGCAGGCCGCCCGAGATCCGCAAGCCCAGGACTTCCATCGACTGGTGGGGAACCTCGTGCCCGAGCAGAGCGATGATGTTCGTCGTCCCGGAGTCGGCCCAGAGCGCGATCATCGCCACCAGCATGAGCACCGAGCCGAGCAAGGTGTAAAGGAAGAACTTGAAGGCCGCGTATATCCGATCCTTGCCGCCCCAAATCCCGATTATGAGGAACATCGGGATGAGGCCGGCTTCGAAGAACAAGTAGAACAAAACCAAGTCGAGGGCGCAGAACACGCCGATCATGAGCGTTTCCAGAACAAGGAACGCAATCATGAACTCCTTGACCCTGGTCTCGACATTCCAGCAGGCGGCGATCGTTATCGGCATGAGGAAGGTGGTCAGCATCACGAACAGCACGCTGATCCCGTCCACGCCCATTCGATAGTTCAGCCCGAGCAGCCAGGTCCGCTCTTCGACGAACTGAAATCCGGTGTCGTTCGGGTCGAAACCGAAAAGCGCGAACAACGAAACGATGAAAGTCACGGTTGAAGCGAACAATGCCAGCGTTTTCACGTTCCGCCTTGCGGCGGCATCGTCGCCCCGCAGGAACGCGGCGAGAATCGCGGCCGCGATCAGCGGCGTGAACGTGATGATCGACAGCAGATTGTCCATCAGCCGCCTCCGGCGATGGATATCGCCGCGATGATCAGCGCCATTCCGACGACCATCACGAATGCATAGTGGTAAAGGTATCCGGACTGCAGCCGTCCGGCCATCCGCGTCAGGAACGGCACGGCGCCTATCGCTATGGAATGCAGCGTGCCGTCGATGGCCCCCAAATCGCCCTTCCTCCAGAGGAAACGACCGATCCACTTCGCAGGCTTGACGAATACGTATTCGTAAAGCTCGTCGAAGTACCACTTGTTCAAAAGCAGCAGGTAAAGCGGCCTGTGAGTTCTCGCCAAGGCTCGGGGGATTTCCGGATTGCGGATGTAGAAGAGCCAGGCCGTTGCAAGGCCGATCGCCATCGCTGCGAAAGCTGACACTTTCACCCAAGTCGGCACGTGATGCGCATCTTCGAGAACATGGTTGCCTTCTCCGACGAAGATCGACGCGCCGAAATACTCCAGCGCATGATGGCCGAAGAAGTCTCCGTACCAGACCGTTCCGGCGAGCACCGATCCGACCGCGAGCGCCGCCAGCGGCGCAATCATGGTCCAAGGAGACTCATGCGCATGCTCGTGGGCATGCATGTCTCCGCGAGGCGCGCCGTAGAAAGTCATGAACATCAGACGCCACGAGTAGAAACTCGTCATCAGCGCCGACGCCACCAGCAGCCAGAATGCGAACGATCCGCCGCCCGTGCCGGCGGCGAAGGTCGATTCGATGATCGCGTCCTTCGAGAGGAAGCCCGCGAAGCCGAAATGGGTCAGCGGGATTCCGACTCCCGTGATCGCGAGGGTGCCGATCATCATCGCCCAGAATGTCCACCGGATTCGATGGCGCAAGCCGCCGTAGCAGCGCATGTCCTGCTCGTGATGCATCGCAGTGATCACCGATCCGGCGCCGAGGAACAGCATCGCCTTGAAGAACGCATGCGTGAACAGGTGGAACATCGCGGCTTGGTACACGCCGACTCCCGCGGCGGCGAACATGTATCCGAGCTGCGAACAGGTCGAATAGGCGATCACGCGCTTGATGTCGTTCTGGACCAGTCCGATCGTGGCCGCGAAAAACGCCGTCGCCGCGCCTATGACCGCCACTATGCCGAGCGCGGTCGGGGCGAATTCGAACAGCGGCGACATCCGGCAAACAAGGAATACGCCCGCCGTAACCATGGTGGCCGCGTGGATGAGAGCGGAGACCGGCGTGGGACCTTCCATGGCGTCGGGCAGCCATGTGTGGAGGAACAATTGCGCCGATTTGCCGGCGGCGCCGACGAACAGAAGAAACGCCGCCAGTTCAGCCGCGTTGATCTTGAGCCATAAAAATTCGAACGAGCGCTCCGCGAGTCCTTCAGCCCCCGCGAATATGTCGTCGAAGTGTATGGAATCGACGAAGACGTAGAGCGCGAATACGCCCAGAACCATTCCGAAATCGCCGACCCTGTTGACGATGAACGCCTTTATCGCCGCCGCGTTCGCCGTCGGTTTTCGATAGTAGAATCCGATCAGCAGATACGAGGCGACGCCGACCCCTTCCCAACCGAAGAAAAGCTGAAGAAGATTGTCGGATGTGACCAGCGCGAGCATCGCGAAGGTGAAGAACGAGAGATAGGCGAAAAACCGGGGCTTGTAGCTTTCGCCTTCCTTCCACTGCGGGTCGTCGTTCATGTACCCGAAGCTGTACAGATGGACGAGCGCCGACACGGTCGTGACCACGACAAGCATGACCGAGGTCAAGCGGTCCAGACGGATCGACCAGTCGGACGTGAGCGTGCCGCTGTCGATGAACCGCAGGATTCGGATTTGCTCGACGTCGCCGTGGAACGTGACGAAGACGATCCAGCTGAGGACCGCAGCGAGGAAGAGCAGCCCGGTCGCGGATACGATCGCGGCTCTTTCGCCGATCAGCCGATGGCCGAATCCGCAGACGAGCGCGCCCAAGAGCGGGGCGAACAGGATCGCAACTTCCATGGTCGCTCAGCCCTTCATGAGATTCACGTCGTCCACGGCAATAGAACGCCGATTGCGGAAGAAGCAGACCAGTATGGCGAGACCGATCGCCGCCTCGGCGGCGGCGACCGTCAGCACGAACATCGTGAACACTTGGCCGACGAGGTCGCCGAGATGCGTCGAAAAGGAAACAAGATTGATGTTGACCGCCAGCAGCATGAGTTCGATCGACATCAGGATCACGATGACGTTCTTGCGGTTCAGGAAGATTCCGAACACTCCCGTCACGAACAAGATTGCCGCGACCGTCAGGTAATGGACAAGCCCGATCATCGCAGTCCCTTCCCCGGCGGCACATCCTTGAGTTCGACGGCGCTGTCGGGATTCCGGTAGACTTGCTCCAGAATGTCCTGGCGCTTGATCCCTTTGCGCTTGCGGTAGGTAAGAACGATCGCGCCTATCATCGCCACCAGCAGGATCAGCCCGGCCCCTTGGAAAAGGAACACGTAGTCGGTGTAGATCAAGCGGCCGAGAGCGACGGTGTTGTGCGCCATGTCCGCATCCGGCGTGATCGACCGCCTTTGCGCAATGGCCTCCGTCGAGGTGGACCAGCCGCCGATTTCTATTCCGAGAATCATCAGCAGCACGGCGCCGATCAAAAGGCCCACCGGGATGAACTTGGCCATGCCGGCCCGGAACGAGGCGAAGTCCACGTCGAGCATCATCACGACGAACAGGAACAGCACCGCCACAGCGCCGACATAGACGATGATCATCAGCATCGCTACGAATTCCGCTCCTTGAAGGACGAACAGCCCTGCTGCGGAAAGGAATGCGAGGATCAGCCAAAGCACGCCGTGGACAGGGTTCCTCGCGACCACGACGGAGAGGCCCGCAAGGACCGCAAGGACCGCGAAGAGATAGAACGCGAACGCCGGGAGCGTCATTCCGTCAGCTCCCGACTGTCCGCGAAGGCGTCGCGTCCGCGCCTGCGAAGCTCATGTCATTTGTATGGAGCATCGTATTCCAAGTTGCGCGCGATTTCGGCTTCCCAGCGGTCGCCGTTCGCAAGCAGTTTCTCCTTGTCGTAGAAGAGTTCTTCCCTCGTTTCCGCGGCGAATTCAAAGTTTGGCCCTTCGACGATGGCATCGACCGGGCATGCCTCCTGGCAAAAGCCGCAATAGATGCATTTCGTCATGTCGATGTCGTAGCGGGTGGTCCGCCTTGATCCATCCTCCCGCGGCTCGGCATCTATCGTTATGGCCTGAGCGGGACAGATCGCTTCGCAAAGCTTGCATGCGATGCACCGCTCCTCGCCGTTCGGATACCGCCTCAAAGCGTGCTCGCCGCGGAAACGCGGCGAAAGAGGGCCCTTTTCGTGCGGATAATTGACCGTCGCTTTCGGAGCGACGAAATACTTCATGCCGAGCTTGAAGCCCGCCAGAAAATCCGCAAGCAAGAGATATTTGGCAGCCCGCTTGAAATCGAAGTTGTCTAGCATGTTTCAGCCTCCCGCCGCCCAGCGAACATAGGCGCCATTGAACCACTCGTACTGCGCGAACAGACCTACGAGCGCAACCCAGCCCAGCGAGACCGGAAGGAAGACCTTCCAGCCGAGGCGCATGAGCTGATCATAGCGGTAGCGCGGGACGATCGCCTTCACCATCGCGAACAAGAAGAAGAAGAACGCCATCTTGCCGATCATCCACAAGGCGCCGTCGGGAAGGCCGGGGATCGGGGAAAGCCAGCCGCCGAAAAACAAAAGCGAAGTCAGGGCGCACATGAGAAGTATCGCAATATACTCGCCGGCCATGAAAAGCAGAAACGGCGTGGACGAATACTCGACCTGGTAGCCCGCAACGAGTTCCGATTCGGCTTCCGGCAGATCGAACGGCGGGCGGTTGGTCTCCGCAAGCGCGGAAACGAAGAACAATACGACCATCGGCAGATGCGGCAGCCAATACCAGCTGAAGAATCCGTACGGCCCGTCCTGCGCCCGCACGATCTCGCTCAGGTTCAAGGACCCGGTCGAGATCAGCACTCCGACGATGATGAATCCGATCGAAACCTCGTAGGAAATCATTTGCGCCGCGGACCGCAGCGATCCGAGAAAGGCATATTTGGAGTTTGAAGCCCATCCGCCCATGATCACTCCATAGACCTCGAGCGAAGAGATGGCGAACACATATAGGATTCCGACGTTCAGGTCGGCGATCACCCATCCGTCTCCGAACGGAATCACGGCCCATGCGACCAGCGCGAGGACGAACGACACGAGCGGAGCGAGCAGGAAGACCGTCCTGTCCGAGCCGGCGGGGATGACGATCTCCTTGAACACGTATTTGAGGGCGTCCGCCATTGCCTGGAGCAGCCCGAATGCTCCGACCACGTTCGGCCCTCGCCGCATCTGCACCGCAGCCCATATCTTCCGGTCGGCGTACACGAGAAAAAGCAGCGTGATCATGACGAACGCCGTCATGGCCAAGCACTGCGCCAGCAAGATCACGAAGGCGCCGAAGCCGGTCTGGAAGAATTCAGCCATATACATCCGCGCCGTTGCCGGAATTCGTCCGGGCCGCCGCGGCCCTGGACAGATCGCCCATCAGCGCGGACGCGCGGGCGATCGGGTTCGTCAGATAGAAGTCGTCGACCGCAAGCTTGAACTCTCCCTCCTCCACCCGGGCTTCAGGCAGCGGAACAGCGACGTTCTTGGGGACTTCATCGGTCTGCGACAAGTGCGGAACGGCTTCGTGCAGTTCAGTTCGGAGCTCCTGCAGGGAATCGAAGGGGAGCGTCGCGCCGATTTCGGCCGACAGAGCCCGGATGATCGCCCAGTTCTCCCGCGCGCCTCCCGGCGGAAAGCACGCCTTGATCGCGAGCTGCGGCCGACCTTCAGTATTCACGAACGTTCCGCTTTCCTCGGTGTAGGCGGCGCCCGGCAATATGACATCGGCCCGGTGGGCCGCCTTGTCGCCGTGGCTGCCCTGATAGATCACGAACGGCCCGTCGGGAATTTCGGCTTCGTCCGCGCCGAGACAGTAGATCGTCTCGGCCCCGTCCAAAGCGGCTTCGATGCCGCCTTCCGTCGCAAAACCGATATCCATGGCGCCGACTCTGCTCGCCGCCGTATGGAGGACCAGAAGACCCGCTCCGAGCTCGGCCAGTCGCAACGCGCAGCCGAGCACCGCCTCGCCATCCGCTTCCGAGACCGCGCCCTGCCCCACGACGATCAGAGTTCCGTCCAGATCTTCCTCCGTCCGTCCGGCGGCGTAGTCGGCGAACGCGGTCTTCGTAGTTCCGAGATGATTGCGGCCGTAGGGCAGGTCTGCGGGCGGTCCGAAATATTCGATGTTCGCGCCTGCCAGCCACGCCGCGCGAATCCGCGCATCCAGCACCGGCATTTCATCCTTCGGGCATGTGCCGACCAGAAGGATTTTCTTCGCGGAATCCAGATCCTCGATCAACGCGGTTCCGGCATAGGCCGCCCTGTTGCCGGCCGGAAGCTTGGCTCCGTCGGTTCGGCACTCGCAATCGCCGCCGAGCGAGTCCGCCAGTTTCAACAACGCGTACATCGCTTCCACCGGCGCCAGATCGCCGGCGAGCGCCGCGACTTTGCCCTTTTTCAGCGCCGCGCCCGCGGCCGCGAGCGCCTCCCGCCATTCCGCCGGTCGCAGCTTGCCGTTCTCGCGAATGTAGGGCCGGTCGAGGCGCTGGCTGCGGAGCCCGTCCCAAACGAACCGCGTCTTGTCGCTGATCCACTCCTGGTTCACGCCGTCATGGTTTCTCGGCAGGATGCGCATGACCTCGCGCCCCTTCGTGTCGACCCGAATGTTCGACCCGAGAGCATCCATCACGTCGATCGTTTCGGTCTTTTTCAGCTCCCACGGCCTTGCGGTGAACGCGTATGGCTTGGAGGTCAAAGCGCCGACCGGGCAAAGATCGATGATGTTGCCCTGCAAATTCGACGTCAGCGTCCGATTGAGATAGCTCGTGATTTCCGCGTCCTCGCCGCGACCGGTCTGTCCCATCTCCTCGACGCCCGCCACCTCGGTCGTGAACCGCACGCAGCGCGTGCAGGATATGCAGCGGGTCATGTGCGTCTCGACGAGAGGACCGAGGTCCAGATCTTCCACGGCTCTTTTGGGCTCCCGGTACCTGCTCATGTCGACGCCGAAAGACATCGCCTGATCCTGCAAGTCGCACTCCCCGCCCTGATCGCAAATCGGACAGTCGAGCGGGTGATTGATCAGGAGGAACTCCATGACTCCTTCGCGAGCCTTCTTGACCATCGGGCTGTTGGTCCTGATCTTGGGAGGCTCTCCGTCCGGCCCTCCCCTCAAATCCCTGATCTGCATCGCGCAGGAAGCCGCGGGCTTCGGCGGACCGCCGACGATTTCGACGAGACACATGCGGCAGTTGCCGGCGATCGAGAGCCGCTCGTGATAGCAAAAGCGAGGGATCTCGATTCCGGCCATCTCGCACGCCTGAATCAGCGTCGCTTGCGGATCAACCTCGAAGACGCCGCCGTCTATCTCTACCGCGCGCAATTCCGACATCATGCCACCATCGCCGCCGTCGGTTTCGCTTTTGCCGCGGACCGGGCTTGTTGACGCGACCTGATTCGGTCTTCGATTTCACTCCGGAAATGCCTTATCAGACCTTGGATCGGCCAGGCGGCCGCATCGCCCAGTGCGCAGATCGTGTGGCCTTCGACCTGCTTGGTAACGTCGTGCAGCATATCGATCTCCTCAATCGCAGCCTCGCCTCGCACCAGCCTTTCCATGACCCGCATCATCCAGCCGGCGCCTTCGCGGCAAGGCGTGCACTGGCCGCAACTCTCATGCTTGTAGAACTTCGACAACCGCCAAATCGCTTTGATGACATCGGTCGATTGATCCATGACGATCACTGCCGCCGTCCCGAGGCCGGACCGCTTTCCGGCCAGCCAATCGAAGTCCATCAGGGCCTCGTCGCAGAGCGATTTCGGCAGGCAAGGCACCGACGCGCCCCCGGGAATCACGGCCTTGAGGTTGTCCCATCCTCCGCGGACGCCGCCGCAATGCTTTTCAACCAGCTCCCTGAGCGGGATGGACATCGCCTCCTCGACCACGCACGGATTGTTCACGTGGCCGCTGACGGCGAAAATCTTGGTGCCCGAGTTCCTCGGCCTTCCGAATCCGGCGAACCAGGCGGCGCCGCGCCTGAGTATCGTCGGCACGACGGCGATCGACTCGACGTTGTTGACGGTGGTCGGGCATCCGTAGAGACCGGCTCCCGCCGGAAACGGCGGCTTCATTCGCGGCATGCCCTTCTTGCCCTCCAAGCTCTCCAGCAGCGCCGTCTCCTCGCCGCAGATGTAGGCGCCCGCCCCGTGATGGAGCACAAGATCAAAATCCCAGCCCGACCCCGCCGCGTTCGGGCCCAGAAGTCCGGCATCATAGGCTTCGTCGATCGCCGCTTGCAGCAGCTCTCGTTCGCGGATGTACTCGCCGCGTATGTAAATGTATCCCGCATTCGATCCCATAGCGAATCCGGCAATCAAGCAGCCTTCGATCAATGTATGGGGGTCGTGCCGCATGATCTCCCGGTCTTTGCAGGTTCCGGGTTCCGATTCATCGGCGTTCACAACCAAATAGTGAGGTCTGCCGTCCGAATCCTTGGGCATGAAGCTCCACTTCAGACCGGTCGGGAAGCCAGCTCCGCCCCGACCGCGCAGTCCGCTGGCTTTGACCTGCTCGATGATCCACTCCGGACCTTTCAGCATAAGGTCGGCAGTGCCGTCCCAATGCCCCCGCCTGCGCGCGCCGGCAAGCGTGCACTCGTCCATCCCGTAAAGATTCGTGAATATACGGTCCTTGTCTTCAAGCATCGGACTGCTCCTGCCGGCGCTCCTTGCGCCACGCGCGAAGGGCGACCACGATCACGAATGCGAAAGCGGCCATCGCGGCGAAATCCAGCAGAAATGCATACCGCGCCTCCAGCCCTGCCGCGCCGCCCAGCCATGAAAGCGCGAGCCAAACGATCATGGTCGCGATGGCGACGATGGCGGCCATACGAATCTGGCCGCGCTGCCGCGGGCGGGCCGCAGTCATGTCCCGGCCTCCCCGTCGATTCGGCTCACGGAGTCGCCCTTTTCCAAGGCGAGTCCGACGGCGGCGTTGAACTCCCGCCGGCCGGCGGCCTGCTCCGTGAGAGTCGTCGCTCCCGCTGCAGGTTCGCATGAGAACCGTCCTCTGCGCGAACCGGGGACGGGCACTTTCCCGGCCGCCAGTTCGTCGATAATTCGGGAGAGGTCGTCGACAGAAAGATCCTCGTAGTAATCTTTCCCGATCTGGACCATCGGAGCATTCGCGCATGCGCCGAGGCATTCCACCTCCTCCCAGCTGAACTTTCCGTCCTTTGAAAGCTCGTGCGGTCTCGCGGCGATCTTTCGACGGCAGACGTCCGCCAAATCCTCGGCTCCGCAAATCATGCAGGTCGTCGTTCCGCAAACCTGGATATGCGCGATCGATCCGACCGGCTGCAAATGGAACATGAAGTAGAATGTGGCCACCTCGTAGGCGCGGATATGCGCTATGCCGAGCATGTCCGCGACATGCTCCACCGCCGGCCTGGAAAGCCAGCCCTCCTGCTCTTGCGCGCGCCACAGCAGCGGAATGATCGCCGAAGCCTGCCGACCGGGCGGATATTTCCGGATTTGCTTCTCAGCCCATAACTTGTTGCCCGGCGCGAACGCGAATCCCGAAGGCTGCTCATCGTGAAATCTTCGCCGCATTCAGACAACGCCCGACAACTGAACGTCAAGCTCCGCGGCAAATTCGGCCGGGGCGCTCATCGGTCGATCTCCCCGAATACGATGTCCAGAGAACCGAGGATGGCGGACACGTCCGCCAGAAGATGTCCGCCGCAAAGGTGATCCATCGCTTGCAGGTGAGGATACCCCGGAGCCCGGATCTTCGCCTTGTAGGGACGGTTGGTGCCGTCCGAGACCAGATAGACGCCGAATTCGCCTTTCGGAGCCTCGACGGCCGCGTAGACCTCTCCGGGAGGCACGTGGAATCCTTCGGAATACAGCTTGAAATGATGAATCAGCGCTTCCATCGATGATTTCATTTCGGCGCGCTTCGGAGGCGAAATCTTGCCGCGATGCATGATGTCGCCTGTGCTGACATCAAGTTTTTCGAGCGCCTGCTCGATGATCTTCAGGCTTTCGCGCATTTCCGCCATCCGGCAAAGGTAGCGATCATAGCAATCGCCGTTCTTGCCGACCGGAATCTTGAAATCGAATTCGTCGTAGCATTCGTAGGGCTGAGCGCGGCGCAGATCCCACGGCATGCCGGAGCCCCTGACCATCACCCCGGAGAACGCCCAATTCTGCGCATCCTCCTTGCTTACAACGCCGATGTCGACGTTCCGCTGCTTGAAAATCCGGTTCTCGGTCAGCAAGTCCTCTATGTCTTCCATGACCTTCGGAAAAGTGGCCGTCCAGCCCATGATGTCGTCCAGAAGCGCTTGCGGAAGGTCCTGATGCACTCCGCCCGGACGAAAATACGCCGCATGCAGCCGCGCGCCGCAGGCCCTTTCGTAAAACACCATGAGCTTTTCGCGCTCCTCGAAACCCCAAAGCGGCGGCGTCAGCGCTCCGACATCCATGGCTTGCGTCGTGACGTTCAGCAGATGGTTCAGAATCCGACCGATCTCCGAATAAAGCACTCTGATGAGCGAGGCTCTTCTCGGAACCTCCGTGCCGGTCAGCCGCTCGATCGCCAAGCACCAGGCATGCTCTTGATTCATCGGAGCGACGTAGTCGAGCCGGTCGAAATACGGCAGGTTCTGCAGATAGGTCCGGCTTTCCATCAACTTCTCGGTCCCCCTGTGGAGAAGGCCGATGTGGGGATCGCACCTGTTCACGATTTCTCCGTCGAGCTCCAGCACCAGACGGAGAACGCCGTGCGCAGCCGGATGCTGCGGTCCGAAGTTGATGTTGAAATTTCGGATCCGCTGATCGCCCGGCAGCGAATCCCGCGCTTCAGCCGCCATGTTCGGAACCTCTTCGAGCAATGCCTGCGTCCCGACGGCAAATGCGGCTTGGCTGAACACTCATGCCGCTCATTCCTGCGCCGGCTTCGCTTCGTCTTCGGGATGCGCGTACTGCACGCCCTCCCAAGGACTCATGAAATCGAACTGACGGAACTCCTGCACCAGGGCCACAGGCTCGTAAACGACCTTCTTCTGCTCTTCGTCGTAACGGACCTCGGTATAGCCGGTCAGGGGGAAATCCTTGCGCAGCGGATGCCCGCGGAACCCGTAGTCGGTGAGGATCCTGCGCAGGTCCGGATGGCCGGAGAACGGAATGCCGTACATGTCGAACACTTCCCGCTCGAACCAATTGGCGGACGGGTGCACGGACATGACCGAAGGCACCGGCTCCGCGTCGCGGACTTCGGCTTTGACGCGCACTCTTTGATTCAAATCCATCGACAGCAAATGGTAGACGACATCGAATCGCTTGTCGCGCCCCGGATAATCGGCCGCCGTTATGTCGACCAGCGTCGTGAACAGGCATTTCGGATCGAATTTCAGGAATTCGACAAAACCGGCGAGGCCCGGGGCGGTCGCCATCACGACAAGCTCCCCCGCGTCCACCGAAGCCGACCGCACGAAATCGGACTGGCGAGCGTTGATATGCGTCGCTAATTCAGCAAGCTTCTCGTTCGACACGCGCCGTCCTACCTTACGATTGTTCCGGTTCGACGGATTTTGCGCTGCAGCTGCAGGATGCCGTAAAGGAGCGCTTCCGCCGTTGGCGGGCATCCGGGGACGTATACGTCGACCGGAACAATCCGATCGCACCCCCTGACCACCGAATAGCTATAGTGGTAGTATCCGCCGCCGTTGGCACACGAACCCATCGAGATCACGTATCGAGGTTCCGGCATCTGGTCGTAGACCTTGCGAAGCGCTGGCGCCATCTTGTTGGTGAGAGTGCCGGCGACGATCATGAGATCGGACTGCCTCGGCGAAGCTCGCGGCGCGGTCCCGAACCGCTCCAGATCGTAGCGCGGCATCGAAGTGTGCATCATTTCAACTGCGCAGCATGCGAGACCGAAAGTCATCCAGTGGAGCGATCCGGTCCTTGCCCAGTTGATCACGCTTTCCGCCGATGTGACGAGAAAGCCTTTGTCCTGCAATTCGTCGCCGAATTCGGACAGGTTCGGAGCCGCAGGCTGGAGTTCGGCGGCAGCGCTCATTCCCATTCCAGCGCCCCCTTCTTCCATTCATAAACGAATCCGACAGTCAGTATGGCCAGGAACACCATCATGGACCAGAAGCCGAACGAGCCGATATCCTTGAAAGCGGCGGCCCAAGGGAAAAGGAAGGCCACTTCCAAATCGAAGATGATGAACAGAATCGCAACGAGATAGAACCGCACGTCAAACTTCATCCTTGCGTCGTCGAACGCATTGAAGCCGCATTCGTACGCCGAAACTTTTTCCGGGTCGGGACGATAGACGGCGATGATTCCAGCAGCCAACAGGAGGAGAAGTCCCAACCCGATGGCGACCGCCAAGAACATCAGGATGCCCGAGTATTCTCCCAAGAATGATTCCAAACCAGCCTTCTGTTCCGATCCTGCCATGCTTTCGCCAACGCGCCTAATATACATAGTCGGAATAGGCAATCGCAATTCAAGCCAAATTGCTTCACGAACGGAAGCGGCGGTCGTTCGCGCCTCGGCTCCTGCGCGGCCGCAACGCGGCGAATCCCGACGCATTCTCTCTCGCGAAGCGGCCGTCTGCAACGCGCCTGGCAATCTGACAATTTACCGTTGCGGACGATGCTGCTAATTGACGCCTCCCGCCGCTGTGGCGGACACAGGCTCAATCCGGGATGTTTGCGGAAAAGCGGAGCGATAAAGAAACGGTTTCTCCTGGACGTCATCCGACCTTCGATTACCTCCCGGCATGCTCGCCGAGTCCGGTTTTCGTGACCGCGGAGCATGCCGGCGTGAAGGTTCCGAAGCAATTGAATCGGCTCGGCCTTCCGGTCGATGAACTCAAAAGGCATATCGGATGGGACATCGGAGTAGATGGCGTTGCACGAGAAATGCATCGAATTCTCGGGCTTCCGACTTTGCTCGGTCGGTTCTCAAGGCTGCTTGTCGATCTGAACCGTGCGCCAGAATCATCGGCCTGCATTCGGGAATCGAGCGATGGAACGGCAGTCCCAGCGAATCAGAGCATGTCCGATAAAGCCAAAACCGACAGAATCGAATGGTTCCACAAGCCGTATCATGAAGCATGTTCCAAGTTGATCCGAGCCGTGAAGCCGAAGGCATTGCTTTCAATTCACAGCTACACACCGAAACTGCGAGTCGACGGATTCGACCGGCCTTGGCATTGCGCAGTCCTCTACGGCCGTGCATGGGGGCTAGCTCGCGAGTGCATCGAGTATCTCGAGTCGGTCGGCAATTTCATCGTCGGAGACAATATGCCGTATCGAATCGGGACCACCGGCGTATATTCGCTTCCCGTTCACGGAGACGAAATCGACATTCCGATGATCGTTGTCGAGATTCGACAGGATCTGGTCGCCGATGCCAACGGCCAGCGGAAATGGGCGCGAATCATTTCAGGGATGGCTTGGACATGCTTGCCGATGGCGGAGGATTACGCGAACGATCATGCGGGTGCGCCGAAAGTTGCGAGTCCAATTCGGGCGCCGCTCGCGGGTGAGTGATCTTCGGGCGGACCGTTGGGGATTGCATGCCAATCGCGCCGCCCGAAGAGCGAGAGAAAGCGGAAATGTGCCATCGTATTGCCTTCTGGTCGGAATTCGGCATTGACTAGCGGTGCAATATAGAACAAATGTGTGCAGGTTATGAGCGAAAAGCCGAGGCGAAATGCCGCCAAGGCCCACAGGATGATCGGAACAGCCAGGCAGAAGGTTTTCAAATGGATCTGAATATTGAACATAGCGGCGAACTGTTGATTTCCACGCCTAGCGGCCGATTGGACGGCACGAATTCCCGGAACTTCGAAGAATCGCTGAAGTCGGAAATCGGCGACAGCAAATGCTCTGTCGTCCTTGATTTCAAGGATTTGAACTACATCAGCAGCGCGGGACTGCGCGCGATTTTGCTGATCGCCAAGTCCGTTCGAGCCGACAATGCCAATTTGGCTCTTTGCTCGCTGTCGGACAACATCAAAGAAGTGTTCGAAATCAGCGGATTTGACCGGATTATCCCGATCCACAAATCACGGGAAGACGCGATTCAATCGCTCCAAGGCTGAAGATCGATTTCGGCGGCGAACCGTTCGATCGCAAACAATACCTGATACAGGTTCGCTATTCGCTTTAGCGGCAGGCTCGCTTGCACCGAGTCTGCCGATTTCGGTGAACAACCTGAAAATGAATCACGCGATCGCCGGTCTTGCGCGGCTTCGAGCGGCCGCGTTCCAAAAAGGATGGGAGCAGGTCCACCACGCCACGGGATTGATGGCGGCGAACTGCTTGATCGCGGGCGGTCCGGGCTGCGTTGCGGCCGAGACATAAATCCGAACGATTTCGCCGGGCTTTTCCGGGCGGGGTCCTGAGGACCGTTACTTGTCTCAAGGTCTCTTGCTGCGTACTGATCGGTATGCCTTTTTCGCGGTATCCGGACCTGCCGAACGTCGCGCTCCACACGCTGGCTGAGTATCCGCCTGACCGTGTTTTCGGAGACTATCTTGCCTCGGCGCCGGATGTGCACGGCGAACTTGGCTTTGATCACTTGACAGCGGGCGAGTCCGTTGTCGAGGACGGCTTCAGCCAGTTCCCGACACGGTCCGATTTCGCGCAGGGAGCTGGGGTCGTCCTTCTTGCGCCGACCCGAACGGTGCAAGATCGCACTCGAGATGCAAACGAGGTCGGCATCTCCGGCGCCTTCCGGACTGCACCCGAGTCGACCTCCGCGGCCAGTGCTACCGACCAAGGAAATCCGACTGATTTCATTCCGGGTTCCCGCCCCGAATGACGTCTCCCTTTGGGGATCCAGAAGCTTCAAGGCAGTCAAGGTCCCGACACCCGGACAGAAAAACGCACCGAGCGCTTGGGCATCAATCCGGGGAAAATGTTCCCAACAACCGGCAGACTGGAATCCGCGAATCGCGGTGCTGCCGAGGGAAAATGGTGCTTCTCATTGCATCAAGTTCAGACTAAGGCGTCTTCAAATGAAACCGCCAATCCGTCGTCGCGCGTTATCGATTGTAAAATTCCTTCAGCAAGTCGTCCCATCGGCGCCTGGCAGCCTGATCTCGCAAGTCGTCAAGCTGATTTCCTATTTCGCGCAGAAAAACGATGCGCCACGACTCATCCAATAGGACCAATGTAGTCGCAACAAGATTGAAAATCGATACAACATAAAGATTTAGATTCTCGGTCCACCTGCGACAAATCCGATCTTCGATTTCATCGACGTCTTTCTCTCGAACACTTGGTGCGGCAAAGATCAAATTCGAAATTCCTTCATTGGATCTCTTCGCCTTTTTTGTCGTTTCCTCAACATGGGTCAAAGTCAGTTCGGTGCTTTTGACTTCGACCGCCAGACAGATGTTTCCGCTCTCATTATAGCACATGATGTCGCCAGGAACGCCTTTCGCAGCATCCGCTTCGTTGACGCCTTGCGATCTTATTTCGCCAAAGAGGCTGAAACCCTTTCCAATGGTTTTGAACAACGCTGCAGCAACAGCGAGCGGCCGCGAACCTCCACTAGATTCTCGCAAAAACTCCGATACGGTGCACTCCAGCCTGAACTGGTCAATTCTGCCGGGAATCGAATACCCAAAAGATTCATCCGCCAGTTTGCGCGCAAACGAAGCCGATACTCGTCGCGATGCCCCGTTCAGCTCTATCGAATCTGCTGCGTCCAGCGGATGAAGAAAGTTTTCAAGCTTCTGCCAATCCCCCTTGTCGCGAACCCTTGTCTGCCGATCATCCGACCGAGTACGCCTCAGAGGTTTGCTTACATACGGATCCCCGCTCCCGCCCAGGAAATGATTGTTCTCGATTTCCCACGGGACAATCACGTCCTTTGCAAAGCTTCCGCGCATCCCACGCACCTTCGGAACCCTCGCCAAGTTGGATTGCCATTGCACTTCGTCCAGGATCAGCGACTTTTCCAAGTATCTGAATTATGAGGGCATAGCGAATTGACTTGACTTTCGAGTTGGCCAGTTCATCAACCGGATGATCCGGACTCGGAGCGTTCTGCCGCAATGCGCGGTCCCATTCTTCAGCAAGCAGGGCCTTGGCTTGGCTGTTCGTCAACGATTTCTTCGCCATTGGTTAAAAAGGTTAAAAATTCAACCACGCGGATTCTTGCCTGGGCGTGCGTGTCGCGCGGCATAACCGTATTGGTGCGTCGACGCGCCGCCAATCGGAAAACAATTTATCATACAGCTCCGTCCTATAACCGGATACCACAGCGCGCCCTCTGATGCCGCTTAGCGTCTCTGCAAGTTTTACATGATCGTCGTCACTCATCTCAAAGCCATACGCCGAACTGTCTCCGCGCGCCTCATGAACATATGGAGGATCCACGTAAAACAATGTCTCGTCGGTGTCATACCGTGCAATAACTTCCAAGGCAGGGGCATTCTCAATTTGCACCCGCAACAAGCGCTGAGCAATTTCAGAGAGCCCCTCGACCGAGCCAAGCCATCGCGAAACGGCACCGGCCATGCCGGCGCGCGAGGTCAACACGCAATGCGCCCAACGACCGGCACTGCTCGTCTGAGCGAGACCGGTTCCAGTTTGTCGCGCCCGAACGTAGAATCGTCGTGCCCTCTCCAGGTCGGAGAGGTTCGGATCAGCCCGGCATGCCAAGAGCAGCTCTTCCCGGGAAAACGGAGTAAGGCCGATAGCCTTGATTAGTTCGTCCTCGTGGCTTCGCAAGGTTCGGAAAAAATTTACCAATTCAGTGTCTAAATCGTTGTATGTTTCAACCGGATACGGACCGATGTTCATAAGAACTGACGCCGAGCCTCCGAACAGGTCGCAAAAGTGCTGTGCATCTTCCGGCAGGAGAGGCGCAAGAAAATCCAAATGAGAGAATTTGCCGCCATACCAGCCAAACGCAATCCGCCGTTTTGTTCTCCGCTTTGCTACTCTTCGGCCGGTTCCGGTCGAATTCACTTCCGGTATTCTATTGAACATTTGATACCCTCAATGCTGCCAAGTTAGCCGCGAGGCAGCGACTAACCTACCACAATATTGGAGTGTTCTCTTCATTAAGTTAACGAGCTCAAAATTCACTGCGCATATGCCCCTCAATTTTGTCCAAAATTTCTCAATTTCGCCTTCAAGTGACGAATCGATTAACTTTTGACATATGATCGCAGATCAACATTAATCCATTCCAATTCTTGAGGATTATGTACTCGGCCACGCTCAAGTTTAAACGATCCCTTTCAGCTTGTTCAAGAGAATTCGTGCAATCACGTTCACGATATTATTCAATGCTGATTCATGCAGTCCAAAATTTACCACCGAACGCCACACGCCGTCCGACCTCACTATCGTTGAGACTTCATCCTGAACGTCAGGACTGCGGATCGCTCAAGCTGCTTCCAAGTCAAGTTTCCACAGCTGGAAGCATCCAAGATGCAACCGGAATGCCCAAACACAATTCGCAACGGCGGCCGGGCGGACAGCCGCAACGCGGCCGACTTCCGGCACGATGCAGTGGACCGGCGGACCGCGACGAGGTGCAAGAGTTCTGCCGATGCTGCAGTATTGGCATCCCGAGGTCGGCCCGGTTCCCTTGGAACCGCCGCCGACCGGCAGGTGGCTTCGCTTGCTTCGTTACTGCAATTCCTTTGGCGGCGAATCGGGAATCATTATGGTCATCTCCGTGAACTCGCCGTCTTTGGATTCCACCGAGATTGACCCGCCATGCTGCAATACGATGTCGTTCGACAGCGACAGCCCCAGACCGGTGCCTTGATCGGTCGGCTTGGTTGTGAAGAACGGGTTGAATATCTTGTCCTTGACTTCAGGCGGCATGCCGCTGCCGTTATCGCGGATCGTGATACGGATCATGTCACCCTCCCGCTTGGTTCCCAGCTTGAGTTCCGGACTGTATCCGGTCTGCGACGCGCCCATTTTCTCTTCAAGTTTCAGTCGCTTGTCGTGCGTCGCGTAACAGGCATTGCTTACCATGTTCAAAATCACCCGGCCAAGATCCTGCGAGATCACTTCCGGTTTGCCGGCGTTTTCATCGTATTCCGATTTAAGAGTGAGGTTGAAACCTTCCGTTGTCGCCCTCGCTCCATGGTATGCAAGCTTCGCATGCTCGTCGACAAGCGTGTTTATTTCCGTCCTCTGGAAACCGCCGCCTCGTCCCATCCTGAGCATGTCGTGGACGATGCGGTTCGCACGTCCTGAATGCTCAAGAATCCGCTTCAGGTTGTCGTTCAGAAGTTCGTGGATGCTCTCGATTTCCTCCTTCCGCTCCTCCTCATCCATGGTCTCGTCTTCGGCAACTTCTTCAAGCTCCTCCAGCAGCTCCCTTGATGCTTCCGAAAAATTCTTCACGAAATTCAAAGGATTCTTGATTTCATGCGCGACCCCTGCCGTCAGTTCTCCCAATGCGGCGAGTTTTTCCCTCATGACGATCTGGTTTTGCGCCTTCTTCAAATCTTCAAGCACGGTCTCCAAGGCCGCATTCTTTTCCTGAAGCTCATTGGCTAGATTTTCGACCAAGCCCAGCCTTTGCACTTGCAGCGCATGGCGACGGAAAATCTCCAAAGCAGAGGCCATTTCCGCGATTTCATCTCGACCGCTTATATCCACAGCTTCTTCAAGTTCGCCGCGCGCCATCCCGCGCATCCTGGTGGACAACGATTCCAGCCTTCGAAGCAGGAAGCGCCCGACGAACAGCCAAGCGATCATAAGCGCACCGGCGAGTCCGCCGAAGCCGAGCGCCAAAAGCAATGTCCTTGTCGTCTGGACCGCTCGTGCCGTTGCCTGCGCGGCTTCGGCGACGCTTTTGCTCACGGCACCCACCAACAGCTCGACATTGTTGACAAGTTCCACTGCGATCAATCGATTGTTATGCAGCAACTCGCGTTGCTGGTTCTCCAATTCGATCTCCATATCCCTGATTTCAAACCCATTGCCTGGACCGAATCCCAGATCTTCAAGCTTTCCGAATAGCGGACTGACGCGATCTTCCACATCCGGTTGATTGAGCCGTTCCAAACTGCTTTGGATTGAGTCGAATGCGGACTCGAATTGCTCGCGCAACGGTTCCAGTTGCGCTTGGTCGCTGATGATGACGCTCGTAGCCAACAATTGGACGGCGACGTTCGCGCCTTTTTCCAGATTCGTAAGGTGCCGGTACCGGTCTATTTCCGGGACGGACAAGTGAACAACTTTCGGGGCGGGCTCCGCGTCAAGCTCAGTGTAGCCGGTCACGGAGTAGAAAAACTGTCTGTCCACTTCGGGCAGCAGATCCATGCGAACTTGCTTTTCCATTTCTGCAAGTTGCATCCTGAATTCGGCTGATCTCGCCCTGAGTCCGAGCAGTTCGCGCATGGAGGCTTCAATCGCATCGATGTTTTCGATAAGTTCCGAACTATACTGGCCCACCCGAATCGAACCCTCGCCCAAGTCGAACTGCATCAGATTGCCGAGTTGCTTCTCGAATTCGCGCCTGACGTCGGAAACCTCCGCTATGACGGCCTCCAATTCTTCCCGCGTGGATGCGGAGGTCAGCCTAGGAGCAGCGGCAACAAGGGAGCCGCTGGTTTGAGCGATCCCGAAGGCTGAAACCATTTCGGGAAAGCTTTCCTCGTTGACCCTCCTTTGGGTTTCGTCTATCCGATCAAACGATTGCCACGCGACCAAAATTGCCGCCACCGTCACGAGCCCGGTAAAGCTGAGCGCTGCGTACAGCTGTGTCGCTAGGCGGTAGCGTGCCGCGAGCAGCTTCTTGACGGCGCCCATCATTTCGACAAATCGTCGTTCAGCGTTCGGATGGGAACGAATTCGCCGCGCGAATTGATGGCAGTCAGAAAGACTTCATCCGAACCTTGGTTGTCGTCGCTTTCGAAACGCAACGTCATGCCGCCCAGTTGCATCGGCTCCCGGCTCCTCAGCCTTGCCATGAAGCATTCTCTGGTGATGTTCGAAGCGCACGACTCAAGCGCGGCAGTCGCCATTCGACCGGCCATGTAGCCTTCGAACGAAACGAAGCCTCTGGGCGCCCCCGGCTGGACCTCGTCCAGCGCGTTCCGATACTGGCTGGCAGCCTCCAAATCCGCTGAATCGAAGTGGGGGACCACCTGCGTGACGAATACTCCGGTGTTCAGCGGCCCCAGCTCTCTCGCCAAAGCATTGCTTCCAACGAACGAAATCGTGACGAAAACAGGATCGAACCCAATCTTGTTCGCCCACTTGACCGCAGTTGCCACCGGTTCGTAAGCGCCTACGAGTATCACGGCATCCGGGTTGCGCAGCTGAAGATCGAATACGGCGGTCTTGACCGCCGTCGTATTCCTTGGGTACGCGCCGTCGGCTACGAGTTCCAACCCCCTGTTCTCCAGAGCCTTCACTGTGCTGGAGTGCACGGCCCGCCCGAAGGAATCGTTCTGATAGAGCACGCCGACCCGCGTAATGCCTCTGTCCTCGATCAGCCTGTCAATGATCTCGTCGACTTCTTGCTGGTAAGACGCCCGGAAATTGAACACCGTCGAAAGAGTTTCATGATCCCGAAGAAACCCGGCGCCGGTGAAAGGAGCCACGTAAGGAACTCCGGCCTCTTCGGCGATCGGGGTCGCGGATCTTGAGGTGGGCGTGCCTACCGCTCCGATCAAAGCGAACACTTCTTCCTTTTCAATCAAAAGGCGAGTGTTCTCTACGGACCTGTCGGGCTCGTATCCGTCATCAAGCTGGATGAGCTCGATTTGCCTGCCGTTCACTCCTCCCGCGCGATTCGCCTCGCCGAACGCCGCGAGCAGTCCCAGCCGCATGCCCTTTCCGAGATCGCCGGCCGGACCTGAGTAAGCCGCGCTTTGGCCGAACACGATTGCCGTATCCGTCACTCCGGTTTCGGCTGCCGCCCCGAAAGAACCAAAAGACAATGCGGACGATGCCAGGGCGGCTGAAGCGAGGACACGCTTTGCCGCCGTCATTCAGTTCTCCGTTTGACGATGGTCAGTATGTTCATTCCTCCGGTCCGCTCATATCGGACGTCGTCCGCGATGGTTTTGACAAAATGGACGCCAAGCCCGCCGACTTCCCGCATTTCAACAGATGTTTCGACGTCTGCGTCCGGCGCGGCTTCAAGAGGATTGAATTCCGGCCCGTTGTCGGCGAGCACGGCGCGCGCCTCTGATTCATCGGAGAAGAGAGAAAGCTTGATTACGGGATTGTCCTCCGCCAATCCGTAACTGACCACGTTCATCACAAGCTCCTCGAGCATCAGCCGCATCTGGAATTCGAGTTCGGACGGCCATTGCTCACTTTCCGAGAACTCGTCAATTATAGCATGCGCTTGATTGACGCCGTCCAGTTCGGGATCGATCATGATGGATTTTTCGGCGGTCACTACGATGCTCCGTCGTACAGAATGGACAAGCACGTAATGTCGTCGGACTGCGCCGCTTCGCCCGCAAACTCGCCGATAGCCTGAATGATCTGCTTGTTCAGCGTCGGCAGATCCGATCTATCCATTTCTGAAACGATCTGCGCGAACCGCTCCTCGCCGAACAGCTCTCCGCTTTCGTTCATGGCCTCGGTCACGCCGTCGGTATACAGAATTAATACATCGCCTGGCTCAAGGTTTACCCTCTTCATCCCGAAAGGGATTTCGGAAAACAAACCCAGGGCGATGCCTTCCGGCATGTCGAGGTATTCCGCTGTCCCGTTCGCCCGAGCGAGCAGCGGCGGATTGTGACCTCCGTTCGAGTATTCGAATTCGCCTGTCTTGGGATCGAATATTCCGTAAAGCAAAGTAACGAACATCCCAGTCCGATTGTCTTCTATCAACAGGTTGTTGACTTCGTTCAGCACTTTGCTCGAATCCAGCGTTCCGACTGCGGCGCCCTTCAAAAGAGTCCGACTGGACATCATGAATAATGCCGCAGGCACGCCCTTGTCCGAGACGTCCGCGATCGCCAGCCCGTATCTGTCCGCGTCGAGACGAACGATGTCGAAGAAATCGCCTCCTACGTTTCTGGCGGGCTCCATGATTCCATGGATCTTGAAGCGGTCGCCTTCCGGAAACTTCGCCGGAAGAATCGACTGCTGCATCCCGTTCGCCAAGCCGAGCTCGTTCTGTATGGAAATCAGCTTGTCGCGGGATGCCAGAGCGTCCCTCCACATTTCGAGGTGGCGGACCGTCCTGTCGATCGTTATCCTGAGATCCTCGAAATCAATCGGCTTGGTCACGAAATCAAAAGCGCCGCGATTCATCGCGGCGCGTATGTTTTCCATGTCCCCGTACGCCGAGATAATCACCGATTTGATATTCGGATCAACCGACGGGATCTGCTGCAGCAACGTGAGCCCGTCCATCTCGGGCATATTGATATCCGACAGGACTATGTCGAAATCGCCGCCCTCCTTCAATCGCTCAAGCGCTTGCACGCCGTTCCCTGCGAACTGAAACTCGTACTTCCCCCGCCTGATTTCCCGCCTCATGCGCTGGAGCACCATCGGCTCCACATCCGGCTCGTCGTCTACAACCAATATCCTGTACAAGTCGCTCATGCCGTTCATTCCGGTCTTGCCTCTGCGGACGCCCGCGTTCATGCCAAACGACGCGCAAACCGTTCAATACAAATCGCGCGCCCGTCGCCGAACATTTGCCGCAATTTGCGCACAATGCAACACCAAATTGCACGTTCCGGTGCCGTCCATGCAACGGGCGGCGCGGGATCGCAGCCAATTGCACCGCAGATTGAAGCGGAATTCGGAGAACTTGGCTGAATATGGGCATCAGAACAACATAAATCGCAAACTTGCACTTGGAATCCTTGAAAGCGGGCAATAATGGTAATTTCCGGCGACGGACAAACGGCGGGAACATTGGATTTCACAAACTACAGGTTGGATGAAGCCGTCTTCGACGAAATGTTCCATCCCGACCGGTTGGTCCGGAAACACTACGCGCCGATGAAGGACCTGCTGGATCAGATGCCTTCGGAAAAGGCGAATGAAATCCAAGACTCGGTCGCGGCGTCATTTCGGAACGAAGGAATCGCCTTCACAGTGTACGGCGGCGATCAGCCCGAAGAACGCATGATTCCCGTGGATTGCATTCCTCGCCTGATTTCCGGGAAGGAATGGGACTTCCTGGAATCCGGATTGGCGCAACGGCTCAAAGCGCTGAATTTGTTTCTCAATGACGTCTATGGCGACCAGAAGGCGATATCGGACGGCGTCATTCCTGCCGAAATGGTTCTGGATTGCCCACATTACCGTCCGCGGCTTCGCGGATTGTCGCCGCCTCTTTCGGTCTGGGTGGCTGTCGGGGGAATCGACATTATTCGGACGAACGACGGTTTCAGAGTTCTTGAAGACAATCTGCGGGTGCCTTCGGGCGTCTCGTACATGATCGCCAACCGCAAGGCGATCAAGTCCAGCTACCGACGCTTGTTCAGGGATTGCCGCGTCAGGCACATCGAAGACTACGGCCAATTTCTGCTGAAGACTCTCATGGAATTGGCTCCGAGCGAGCGCAGCGCGCCCACGGTCGTCGTACTGACGCCGGGGATCTACAACTCCGCCTTCTACGAGCACATGTTTCTTGCGCGCGAGATCGGCGCGCCGCTTGTCGAAGGCCAGGATCTCGTGGTTCGCGATGGATTCGTTTTCATGAAGACGGTTTCGGGATTGGCCCAGGTGGACGTCATCTACAGGCGGGTGGACGACGACTTCCTTGATCCTGAGATGTTCCGGCCGGACTCGCTTCTCGGGGTGCCGGGGATCATGGAGGCCTACATCAAGGGCAATGTCGCGCTTGCGAACGCGCCGGGAACGGGGGTGGCGGACGACAAAAGCGTTTATGCGTACGTTCCCGATCTGATCAGGTATTTCCTCGGCGAAGATCCGATTTTGGAAAATGTCGATACGCGGCTGTGCCGCAATCCGGAGGATCTTGCTTACACGCTGGACAATCTGGACAAGCTTGTCGTCAAACGGGTCGATGAATCCGGAGGCTACGGCTTATTGGTCGGACCGCATGCGTCCGTGCAGGAGCGGAACGAATTCGCCGAAGCCGTCAAGGAAAATCCTGCTCTTTACATCTCGCAGCCGGTTCTTCAATTGTCCCGCGCTCCCTGCCTGATCGACGGGCAGCTGGAACCGCGGCATGTCGACCTCCGACCCTTCGTATTGACGGCGAAGGAAACAAGGATTGTTCCCGGCGCCTTCTGCAGGGTCGCCTTGAGGCGCGGCAGCCTGGTGGTCAATTCCAGCCAAGGCGGCGGAGGCAAAGACTTTTGGGTATTGGAAGATTGAATGCTGGCGCGTAGCGCGCAGGGACTCTACTGGCTGGGCCGCTATCTGGAGCGGGCGGAACATGTATGCGAAGCGCTCCAGCTGCAGGTGTCGGCACTCGTCGACCGGCCGGTCGAAGAAATTCAGTTCGGATGGCGGCGGATTTACATAAGTTTGAAACGCATGCCGCCTGGCGGTCTGCTGACCCATATGACCGATGCGTTCACGCTGGCGGATTCGTTCACGCTCGCCGGCGATTTGACGTTTGAACCTCAAAATCCCGACTCTCTCGCCAAGTGCTTCGATCATGCGCGCGAGAACGCGCGGCAGATGCGCCATTGCATCAGCACCGAAATGTGGTTCGGCCTGAACCGCGCCTATCTCGGATTCAAACCGCTGGACTTGCCGGAAATCTGGAAGTCCGCGCCTGAAGAATTCTACGCGGGCGTCGCAAAGGATTTCCGCGCATTCTTCGGGGTCGCGGAAGCGACGATGTACAGGGATGCAGGCTGGCATTTCCTCCAGCTCGGCCGAGCGGTCGAGCGTGCGCAACTCTCGATTTCGCTGTTGGTCGGCCATGAAGAGGCCGAAGAGCAAAGCTCTGCCGATCCCGAAAAAAATGTCTTGAGCCTGCTGCGGATATTTCACGCGGCAGACAGCTACACCCGCAGGTTCGGCAGCGAAATCGATGGCGCTTCCGCATTCGACATGATGGCGTCGGATCCGATGCTTCCATCGTCGGTGCTGGCATCCTGCGAAGCTGTCGGCAGCCACCTTTCAAAGATTGACCCGCATCCCGGGTCGATTTGCGCCGAAGCAAAACGATCTGCGGAGCAATTGTTGAACCTGTTCAGGCGCATTCTGCAGAATTCTCCGCATCGCCGGAAAATGCTGTTGGAAGCGGAAAGTGAAAGCAGAAAGCTGCATGAATTCATCCATGCAGGGTATTTCGACTACGCCGCCGGACGCTCCCGTTGATTGTCATTGCAAGGCGCGGTCGAGCGGCGCATAGAGTTTCGGCGCCGGACGGGCTCGAATCCTCCGACCGCCCGACCAATCGCCGACGGAAGAAAACCGGTTGCGGGACGTCCACACAAGACGGCCGACGCAGCGACCCTAGTCACGGAGTTTCGCAGGCTCTTCAGCCAACCGGTTGCCAGATTCAGATTATCGCGCGTCGCGATTGCGCGCCTCGGCCGTGCGAACGTCCAATTTCGCTTGTGTCTGAATTCCTGGAGGCTAAAGTGACCGGCCTGTGATGCTATCTTCATAATGTTGACACCTTACTCTGACATTTCTCAGCAGCACAGGAGGCATCCGATGCCTCGTTTCCGTTTCCACTTGTCAACTTAGGGAGGCATTCATGAAAAATACGATCGTTGGCGCATTCGCCGCGGGGGCAGCCGCTTTCCTGCCGCAAGCCGGGTTCGCTCAGACTGAAATCCAGTTCTGGCACGCCTTTACGGGCCGACTCGGCGACCTTGTCGCGGAGCAAGTCGAGAACTTCAACGCGAACAGCGCCGAATACAAGATAATCGCTTCGCACAAGGGCAACTATTCTGAAACATTGAACGCCGGCATCGCGGCATTCCGCGCCGGAGAACAGCCGCATATCCTGATGGTTTTCGAGGTCGGAACGGCCACGATGATGGCAGCTGAAGGGGCAATCAAGCCGGTATACCGGTTGATGGCCGACTCGGGGGCGGATTTCGACGCGGATGCGTACATCGGCGCCGTAAAGGGCTATTACACGACGACCGAAGGCGAGATGCTTTCGCTTCCCTTCAATTCGTCCACTCCGGTCCTGTGGGTTAACCGCGACGCTCTGCAGGCATCGGGAATCGACCCCGATACGGATCTGTCCACCTGGCAAGCCGTCGGCGAGGTGCTGGATCAGCTGGAGGCCGCCGGGCACTCGTGCCCGATGACCACCGCTTGGCAAAGCTGGGTGCATCTTGAGAACCTCTCCGCCTACCACAACGTCCCGTTCGCCACGAAGGAGAACGGATTTGCCGGTCTGGATACCGAGCTCGCCTTCAACGGCCCGGTTCAAGTTCAACATGTCGGCGCGATGGGAGAGTGGGCGCAGGAAGGGAAATTCATCTATGCCGGTCGCCGCAACGAGGGCGGCGCGAACTTCCGGGCCGGAAGTTGCGCATTGTTCACCGAAAGCTCCGCCGGATACGCAGGAATCAGCACCGAGGCGGAATTCGACTTCGGCGTGCGGCATCTCCCCTACTGGGACGGCGTTGACGGCGCACCGCAAAACACCATCATCGGAGGAGCTTCGCTTTGGGTGCTGGAAGGGCATTCCGACGAAGAGTACAAAGGCGTAGCCGAATATCTGAACTATCTTTCCTCGACCGCCGTCCAAGCGAAGTGGCATCAGGACACGGGATATCTTCCGATTACGTCGGCCGCGGGCGAAGAGACCCGCTCCATGGGTTTCTACGACGAAAATCCGGGTACGGACATCGCGGTCATCCAGATGACCGCGAACGCGCCGACTGCCAACTCCAAAGGCCTCCGCCTCGGTTCATTCGACCAGATCCGGGCCATCATCGACGAAGAGCTTGAAGCCGTGTGGTCCGGCGACAAGACAGCGCAGGAGGCGCTGGACAGCGCGGTCGAACGCGGAAACGAACTGTTGCGTCGTTTCGAGCGCGCCAACAGCTAAGCGCCTCGGCCCGGACGCAGGTCGCATTCCTTCGTCCGGGCCGGTCCGAACCAAAAGAACAGCTTTGGAAAAGCGGGTCACATTCAAGGGCTGGCTGCTGCCGCTATCCCTGGTAGCTCCGCAACTCATCGTATCCGCCGCGTTCTTCTTCTATCCCGCCGCCCAAGCAATTTGGCAATCGCTCTTCATTCCCGATCCATTCGGCTTGTCGTCGCAGTTCGTCGGACTCGGCAACTTCGAATTCTTGTTTTCCGACCGCTACTATCGGGCATCCTTCTTCACGACCGCCGTGTTTTCGACGCTCGTGACAATTGCCTCAATGGCTCCAGCGCTGTTTCTTGCCGTCGTCGCGGACCGCCTGCTGAAAGGCGGAACGACCTACCGAACGTTGCTGATCTGGCCCTACGCAGTCGCTCCCGCGGTTGCGGGAGTGCTCTGGCTGTTCATGTTCAATACCCGGATCGGCGTCGTAACTTGGTACCTTGGGCTGCTCGGATACGATTGGAACCATGCCTTGAACGGAGGCGAAGCGATGGGGCTCGTGATCGTGGCGTCCGCATGGGGCCGAATCAGCTATAACTTCCTGTTCTTTCTTGCGGCGCTCCAGTCCGTCCCCAGATCCGTCATCGAAGCGGCCGCGATCGACGGGGCGCGCTTCTGGAAACGATTTTTCACGGTCGTCCTGCCTCTGCTTTCGCCGACGACTTTCTTCCTCCTTGTGGTGAACGTCGTCTACTCGTTCTTCGAAACGTTCGGCGTCATCCACACCATCACTTCAGGCGGGCCGCAGCAGGCGACGACCATCCTCGTCTACAAGGTCTACGCCGACGGTTTCGTCGGCCAGGACCTCGGCTCCTCCGCCGCGCAATCGGTCGTTCTGCTCGTGGTCGTCGGCATATTGACCGTGGTCCAATTCAAATACATCGAAAAGAGAGTCCACTACTGATGCCGGCCGGAACTTCAGGGATGGTGGAGCATCGGGGCGCGGGAGTCTGGATCTCTCACGGCACCATGATCGCCGGCGTGCTGATCGTCTGTTTTCCGGCTTGGCTGGCTTTCGTCGCCTCCACCGTCTCGCAGCCCGAAATCACGAAGCCGCCGATGCCGCTGCTTCCCGGCGGGCATTTCCTGGAGAACTACAAGTCGGCGCTGTTTTCCGGCGTCAACGTCCCGGTCGCGAGGATGCTGGTCAATTCGATGGTCATGGCGGTCGGGATCGCCGTCGGGAAAATCATCATCTCGCTCTTGTCGGCGTTCGCGATCGTGTTCTTCAGGTTTCCTTGCCGCCAAGCATTCTTCTGGCTGATTTTCCTGACGCTCATGCTTCCGGTCGAAGTCAGGATCGTTCCCACCTTCGAAGTCGTGGCAAGCTTCGGGATGCTCAATTCCTATTCGGGACTGATCTTCCCGCTCATCGCATCCGCGACCGCCACATTCCTTTTCCGCCAGTTCTTCCTGACCATTCCGGACGAGCTGGCGGAAGCCGCCCGCGTCGACGGGGCGCGCCCGATGCGATTTTTCGTCGATATCGTTCTTCCGATGAGCCGAACCAACATTGCGGCGCTGTTCGTCATTCTGTTCATCTACGGTTGGAACCAATATCTGTGGCCGCTGCTGATCACGACGGATCCCGACATGAACACCATCGTCATGGGCATCAAGCAAATGTTCCCGAGCGGCGACGACATCGCGGACTGGCCGGTCATCATGGCCACATCGATGCTGGCGATGGTGCCGCCGGTGCTCGTGATCCTCGGGATGCAGAAATTGTTCGTCCGCGGATTGGTCGACAGCGAAAAGTAAGCGCCATGGCTGAAGTCAAACTGAGAAACGTCGTCAAGAAATTCGGATCCGTGGACGTCATCCACGGATTCAGCGCCAGCATCGACGACGGCGAATTCGTCGTGATCGTCGGGCCTTCAGGCTGCGGCAAGTCCACGCTCCTGCGGATGGTCGCCGGGCTTGAAACCATTACCGAAGGCGAACTCCTCATCGGGGGAGTGCGCGCGAACGACAAAGAACCCATGGATCGCGACATCGCCATGGTGTTCCAGAATTACGCGCTCTACCCGCACATGACCGTTGCGCGGAACATGGGATACGGACTGCGGATTGCCCGCGTCCCCAAAGCCGAGATCAAAAGGAAGGTGGCGGAAGCGGCGAAGCTGCTTCAGCTTGAAGATCTTCTGGACCGCAAGCCGAAACAGCTTTCGGGCGGTCAGCGGCAGCGCGTCGCGATGGGCCGCGCAATCGTCCGCGAACCGTCGGTTTTCTTGTTCGATGAACCTTTGTCGAACCTCGATGCTAAACTGCGGGTGCAGATGCGCCTGGAGATCAAGGAATTGCAATCGAAGCTCGGCGTCACTTCGCTTTACGTCACTCACGATCAGGTGGAAGCGATGACCATGGCCGACCGGATGATCGTGATGAACGGGGGCTTGGTCGAGCAGATCGGCACCCCGCTGGATGTGTATGAGCGGCCGGAGACGTTGTTCGCCGCGCAATTCATCGGAAGTCCTTCGATGAATGTCGTCGATGCGCGAGTCGAAGACAAACGGTTGGCAATCGCGGAATGCCCTCCTTTCGGCACACGGGATTTGAATGTTTCAGGATCAATCAAGCTCGGCATTCGGCCCGAACATCTTGAGATCGACCCGAACGGTCCGATCATGCTTTCCGTTCAGATGAGCGAACCGCTCGGAGCGAACACGCTTCTCCATGGCAGGCTGAACGGCACGGGCGAAGCGTTCACCGCAAGCATCCCGGGCGTGCACCGGGTTGGCGGGGGAAGCAGCGGGCTGCGCTTGAACGTAGCGGAGCACAACCTTCATTTGTTCGATATGGAACTGGGCCGGCGTCTCAACTGAAGCATGGCGAGAAAGCAATCAAGGGGCGCCGCCGCCGCTGCGAATTCGCAGGACCGCAAAGATTCCGACGACATGCTGCGGCTTGAAACTGCCGCGCCGGTGGCTGGCGAGGCAGTCTCTTCGGAACGCTCCGCCGACCGAAAACAATCGATCGGGCGCTTCACCCGCCAAGCGCATCAGGGCCGGTCGAGCGATGCCTTGCGTTGAATTCGGCGGCGCTCTCCGATTAGTAGGGCGACGGGAACACTCATGAACGACGCACCCGTCGCTGCTTGAAAAAACGGAAGCAAATCGTGACCGATGTCCAGCGCCTTGAAACGCCTTTCGAGATTGAAGGCAAGCGTACTTTCGTCGCAGGCCACCGCGGGCTGCTCGGTTCGGCCATAATCGAGAGACTGGCTTCCGAGCAGTGCGCTCTGCTCACCGCCGATCGGGCCGAGGTCGATTTGACGAGGCAAACGGAAGTCGAGTCATGGTTTCGGCGACAGAAGCCGGACTTGGTTTTCGTGGCGGCCGCCAAGGTCGGCGGCATTCTGGCGAACGATGCCTATCCGGCGGACTTCATCTATGAAAACCTGATGATTGAAGCGAACATCATTCACGCCGCGTTTCAAGTCGGCGTCGAAAAGCTGGTTTTCATCGGTTCGACCTGCATCTATCCGAAAGCCGCCCGGCAGCCGATCTCAGAAACGGAATTGCTCGCCGGCCCGCTCGAGCCGACGAACGAGGCCTATGCGGTCGCCAAGATCGCGGGCCTGAAGATGTGCCAAGCCTACAGAAGGCAGCACGGAGCGGATTTCATTTCGTGCATGCCCACCAACCTGTACGGGGCAAACGACAATTTCGACCTGTCGTCCAGCCATGTGCTTCCCGCTTTCGTGCGGAAAGTGCACGATGCCAAGACCGGCAATTCGCCGTCCATCACGATTTGGGGATCCGGCACCCCGAAACGGGAATTCCTTCACGCGGAAGATTGCGCGGATGCCATAGTTTTCTTGATGAAGCATTACTCCGGCCCGATTCCGATCAATATTGGGAGCGGCCGCGAGGTTTCGATTTTGAACCTTGCCAAGCTGATCGCCCGATTGGCCGATTATCGCGGCGAAATCGTGCTTGACGGAACCAAGCCGGACGGAGTTCCACGCAAATTCGCCGACACGACCCTCATTCGGAAGCTTGGCTGGCGCCCAACGATATCGTTTGAGGAGGGAATTCGGAGAACTCTGCATGAATATTCCGAGTCCGTCGGTCTCAAGTCAAAGCAATCATAAACGACGCATAAACCGTAGATGACTAACCGAGAATCATGAGACGCACCCTCCATCCATCCCGTCTTCTGTCAAAACGCAACGGACATTGAACCAAATCACTATAGAAATGAGAATTCCCAAGCTGAACCGGTTCAGCCTGAGTGAAAAACGCTCTATGAAGTTCAGTTCGGATTGCCATCATCGCTCCCGTTCGAAATGACATCCACGATGTGAGCATTGCGGAAACGCCATCGATCGCCGACTCGCTCGAGATCGCCATCCATGACAATGAGCGCGTTGTCTTTGTGGGCTTGTATGGCGCGATCATAGTCCAATTTCCTTAAACCGGTTGAGACCAATGCAGCACGCCCCTCGACATCGGCTCGCAATGTAGCCGTCCCGCCCGTTTCTCCATCTTCCCGACTCAATCGCTGGATATAACCTTGAATCGGGGCTGCCTGCCTCGGTTCGCGCTCTCGAAATCGTCGCGCCGCTTCACGCAGGATGGGCGCGTCCGCTGCACCGAAACGGACAGTTTCTCTTGCCGTTTCCGCCGGCCATGTACGCGCCCAAGTCAATCCGATATCGATCCCGTCAAAAGGTTCAATCAGCATGGCAAGCGCATTGCAAAGATTGACACTCGCGCCTCGCTTCACGGCTTCCAGAAATGCGTCCATTTCGCCAGCGGACGTCCTCTCGGTTGCCTCTCGGACAGCTGTCAACGCTTCCAACAAGTTCTGCGTCATCTGCCGCTCAATGGGCGCATCCTCAATTGGCCATTCATTCTCTTCCAAGGAGTCCAGCAGCGTCGGCATTCGGACGGGAGGCGGAACAACGGGAGTCATGAGCGTTATGACAAAGCTGCCATGTTCAGTCTGTCCAAGATGGACGCGCTGCATGAAATCATCGACCTCCTGAGTTGCCCTTGCCCGGTGGTATTGCCTTGGCTCATGCAAGGAGCGCGCCGCAGACAAAAACATGTCGTGAGCGCCAGTTATAAGTTTCACGCCGTCCTGAAGAGAAACAGAGCCACGAGACTCCTCCGGCGCAGCTCTCACTCTTACAACGTCGCGGTCGGCCGTGATCAGATCGCGGTACAGGGAAAGTTCGTCCGTTTCGGCGGTTTCGGCGAAAATCCCTATCAGCCGCGAAACCACCTCGGCGTAATCGCCAAGTCGTTGAGTCCGCGGAATGATGATTTCAGGCGCATGTTCGTGAACGTAGATGTCGGAGTGACCGCCATAAGTCTCACTTTTCGCCCAACCAGCAGCGCGCGCGTAAGCTGACAGCGCCGCGGGCGGCACCGCGTCCAAGACTCCCCTGTCTTGTATCCTTACTTTCATTGGATTTTCCCTCTCCTCGATTGATCCATCAAGCGGCGCATGGAATCAACGTTAAACAGGTTTGCTTCTGGTATTTTGACTGTGATGGATACCTCGTTCGCAGTTTCCGGGAATCCCTTAAGGCTCAACCAGTAGGCTCTATTCCTCAGTATCAGCCTTTCCTCAGTGACGGTCACCCAGCGGTCGCGGTCGGCAGGCAAATCCAGCACAACCAGCAGCCTTGGCGTCTGGGTTTCGATTCGAAGCAAATCGTAGTTGTGCCGCTTCAATTTGTGCCGAACAAAACCATCGTCCAGCTTCGCCAGATTGACGCTCGCCTTCAACTGCAAGTCCAAAGCAGGTTTCATCGCGCCTCCAGCGCGAATACTCAGGTCCACGCCGCTTCGGTCAAGCGAAGGAGTAGCCGTCGCGTATGCAGCTTGCGCCGCAATAGCTCGAACATACACGAATGAAAGCTCTTCTTCCTGGTCCGCTATTGTCAGCAGATTGTCGGTCACGCAGTGCTCTGCACGCTTACAGCGACTTTCTTTTTCGCCACGGTGCTCATTGAGAGATTGAAAGGCAGCGCGCCACGAAAGATGGATAGGAAACGAACCATATTGATGTTGTTGATGCAATCTGCTTCCGGCTGCAAGCAATATCTATTCATTATTGACATAAGATTTTGGTCGGTGAACTCAGACAGCGGGTGCGTCCCGTTTTTGGATGAAGAGAGAGACGCCGCTGGTCCAAAGCGGAACCAACGTTCTGACCGCCTTCAAATGCTGCGTCTAAAACAATCGTAGGGCTGAATTTCTTGATTGGAGGGTTTGTCGCGCTGCCGTCTGTCCAAAAATGGGGCGCACCCGGTGCCGACCGACCGGACAGCTGCGTGAAATTTTGCCAACTCGATTGCAGCAAACTCACAATTATCTAACATGCCGCTTTGGTGCGCATTGGCGACCGTTTTGAACGAATCACATTGACGGCATCGAAGGCCGGTTCATGAGAAGACTCAAGGAGAGCGGGACATGCTGATTTCGGATGTGTGGGCTGAACTTGAAAGCATTCCGCTGCCCTCCGACTCGGAGGCATTGGACGCACGGTGGGAGCAGTGGGATTCTGCGGCCGGCTCATGCGGCGATGAGCGCCTGAAGGATCAAGCATCGCAGTACAGAACGGACGACGTGACGCGCGCGCTGTTCGAGTCTGTATTCGGGAACAGCCCGTTCCTGAGCCATTGCCTTCTCAGCGATGTCGAATTCGCCGCGCGCCTGGTTGAAGAAGGACCTGACAAAGCGACCGCGGCCATTCTTGCGGACACCCGCGATATGGCGAAGCTGCAAAGCGACACCCGGCGCACGCTGATGCAGCGCCTCCGACAGGCGAAGAGCAATCTGGCATTCGCCGTCGCGCTCGCCGACATCACGTCGGTCTGGGACGTCATGAAGACGACGAGAGCATTGTCCGACTTTGCGGCTGCAACTTTGCATGCCAGTTGCGGACTGCTCCTGCGCGAAGAGCGCGACAAGGGGAAACTGAATGCAGACGATCAGACGGACCCCAATGTCGGCTCCGGTCTGATCGTGCTGGGCATGGGCAAACTTGGGGCGGGCGAACTCAACTATTCCAGCGACGTGGATCTGATCCTTCTTTTCGACGAGGAAACCTCCCCGGTCGCGGACGGCTGGCCTCAGCCATTGTTCTCTCGTCTCGCACGGAACCTGGTAACGGTGATGGCGAAGCGGACGGAGGACGGATACGTTTTCCGAACGGATCTGAGACTTCGGCCCGACCCGAACTCGACCCCGCCGGCGGTATCGACCCGCGCGGCTGAAACTTACTACCGCACGGTCGGCCAGACTTGGGAACGGGCCGCGATGATCAAAGCGAACCCTATCGCCGGCGACTTCGAAGCAGCGGAGAGGTTCATGGCTGCGAACGAAGGATTTGTCTGGCGTCGAAATCTGGACTTCGCGTCCATGCGCGACATTCAAGCCGCCAAGCGACAAATCAATGCCCACCGCGGATCTAAAAATATCGACGTCGAGGGCCACAACGTTAAGCTGGGGCGCGGCGGTATCCGCGAGATCGAATTCTTCACGCAATCGCAGCAACTCATCTGGGGAGGCCAGAACAACGAGCTAAGAGGCCGGGAAACGCTGTCCATGCTGGACGTCTTGGCTCGGACGGGCAGAATAACGCTGTCATGCGCATCAGACCTCAAATCGGCGTACAAATTCCTGCGACGGGTCGAGCACCGGGTGCAGATGACGGACGATCAGCAAACCCACTCGCTGCCCGAGACTCGGGACGGGGTCGAGAAGCTTGCCACCTTCCTGGGGTATCCCGACCGCGACGCCTTCGCCTCCGAACTGATCGACCAGCTCGAGACTGTTCAATCGAACTACAACGAACTTCTTGAGAATCGGCCGTCGCCTGAATCCGGTCTGGACATTTCGTTCGACGAAGAACAGCCCGGCGAAGACAGTCTCAATTCCCTTCGCGATCTTGGATTTGAAGACGCTGAAGCCGTCTGGAAAATGATTCGGAATTGGCACCAGGGAGAAATCCGCGCAACGTCGGTCGGCCGAAGCCGGGAAATGGTGGTTGAACTGACGCCGAGCATTCTCGTGGCTTTTTCAACGTTGCCCGAACCCTACGCTGCGCTGCTGCGATTCAATGAATTTCTCGCGGGATTGAGCCGGTCAGTCAATTTGTTCGCGATACTCAACGCGAGGCCGGACTTGCTGACCCTGATCGCCGACATCATGGGCACAGCCCCGGAGTTGTCGAATTGGCTCAGGCGCAGTCCGCACCTCCTCGAAAGCGCATTGCAGCGCGAATTCGAAGATCTGGAACTTCCTGAAGATCTTGGCCTTGAGCGGGAGATGGAAGAGTCGGCGAGGCGAGGGCTCGTCCGCCTTTTTTACAAGCTGGAATTCGGCATTGAAGAAATGATCGACGATCTGAAGTCCGCTGTCGAAAATGCCATGCCGGAAGGTTTCGATTTCCAGAACATGCTGGATGTCCAAAGGCGCTGGGTTCAGCAGCGCAAATTCCAGGTCGGAGTTCACATGCTGCGCGGCTACCTGGCACCGGTTCAGGCAAGCGAGCCGTTGAGCGGGATTGCGCAAGCAAGCGTTTCGGTTCTGCTTGAAGACCTTCAGAATCAGTTCGCCGAAGCCCATGGAAAGGTTCCCGGCGGGAAACTGGCGGTGCTCGGATTCGGGAAACTCGGAAGCCGGGAATTGACGCTGGCGTCGGATCTCGATCTGATTTTCGTTTACGAAATCGAACCGGACGCCTCCATGTCGGACGGCGCCAAGGCATTGTCGCCCACAGCATACTACGCGCGTTTCTGCCGAAGATTCATCAATGCGCTGACGGTGCCCACCAATGAAGGCCGCCCTTATGAAGTCGATATGAGGCTGAGGCCCAGCGGCAAGTCCGGACCGATCGCATGCATGCTTGAAACGTTCGAGTCCTACCAAAGCAAAGAGGCTTGGACTTGGGAAATCCTGGCGCTGACGAAAGCCAGAGTCATCTATTCCGAGGGGGATTTGGGACAGAGGCTTGAAGGGATTATCAACAAGGTGCTTACTTCGAAACGAGATCCTGCCGCGATCAAGGACGACATGCTTGATATGAGGCGCAGGATCGATAAGGAATTTCTGGAGTCGCACGGAGCATCGATCAAATACCGCCACGGCGGACTGATGGATCTGGAGATGATCGCACAATACCTTCAGATTCGGCATGCCTCTGAACATCCAGACATTTTGCGCCGCGATTCCATTTCGGTTTTCGAGAAGGCGGGCGAGCTCGGGCTTATTGACAAAGACGCGGCTGGCGAGCTCGCCGAAGCGGCCGTATTTTGGCGCAATCTCCAAGGCATGCTGATCTTGACCGCCGGCAGCAATCAAACGGATGACGATGCTGCGAACCAATTGAAGCGCAGCTTCGGCAGGAACTACAGTTCGTCGATGTTCGAAACATTTACCGACGACATTAAAAGGACCGCCGAGCTCGTCAAAGACCGCTACACCCGAATCATCGGAACCTAAACGCGGCCCGCTCCATTCCCGCAAAGGCGGGCGTCCATTGGGAGCAAACGATTCGTTCCGGATTGCCGCAGAACTGTGTTGACGGCCGCGAGTTGAAGCGCGGCGGAACGATGCGCCGCAAATCAGATTCGCGCCTTGCCGCCCTCGTTTTCGGCGGCCCACGCCGGGTTTCTTCTTTCGAAAAATGCGGCAATGCCCTCTTTGCATTCATCGCTGTCCCAGCGCTTGGTCAAATTTTCCGCGTTCCGGGCGATCAGATCCTCGTCGATCGCCGGTCCGTATGACTGGGCAAGCGCCTTGGAAGCGGCGACCGCTCCCGGCGCGCAAGCAAGATAGCATTCAAGCTCGGCTTCGATCTTTTCGTCCAGCTCGGGCAATTCTGCGACCAAGGTTACCAACCCGTATTCTTTCGCTTGGACCGGACCGAACCTTCGGGCAGTCATGAATAGCCGAAGCGCCGAAGCGTGCCCGATTTTGCCGATGACGAACGGAGAAATTGTCGCGGGAATCAGGCCGAGCCTTGCCTCCGTCAGGCCGAATCTGGATTGGGGCGACGCAATGACCGTATCAGCGGTCGAAATCAGGCCAATTCCTCCGCCGAACGTGCCGCCGTGAACGCGCGCAATGACTGGTTTCATGCATTTGTTCCATGCAATGAACATCCGCGCCAGCATCAGGGCTTCGTTGCGCCGCGTCTCCGAGTCGGCTGCAATCTGGGCTTTCATCCAATCGAGATCCGCGCCCGCGCAGAAGCTCTTGCCCTCGCCGACCAGCACGACCGCTCGGACGCTGTCATCGGCACCTAATCGCAGAGCGGCAGATTCGAGTTCTCCGATCATCCGCCTTGAGAGCGCATTGTGCTTGTGCGGACGTCTCAGCGAAACCCTTGCCACTCCGCGGGCGTCAATTTCCAGCCCTACTGTTTCCGCTTCCATGACATGACCTTTTTCTACGGCGCCGAGATTGATTTGGAATCGGAGCATCCTTTCTCCCGCTCGGCTTTCGACCTTCATCTGCCATTTGTCATATCTTCGCAAAATCCACGATTCGACTCTCGTAAGAAAGATGTGATGAATGAATGACTTGCCATGCAGTATTATTCGGGAATCAAGAAACAATCGGCCGCCTCCGAAATCCACTTGCGTTTTACGCGCGGAAGGGATTCACAGGAATTGGCAACTTTGGAGTCCGAAAAAGCCGAAACAGGCGCGAAATCTTGCAACAAGGAGCCCGCAATCCGACCGCGGCTGATCCTGATCGACCCGCGAATTCGCTTGAACCGCGCTCCAAAGCTGTCCCGCATGAATTTCGATGGTTGTCGGAGGCGCTCAATTCAGCGTTCGCGTCGAACTCGTTCCAGCGAGCCTGAAAACCCGGAGGCAGATCTATGAAATTGAAGACCGCATTCTAATACTCGGAATGATCGCCATGGCTTCCTGCAAAGGCCTGGGTCTGGATGCCTGCGACGGAGATGAATGGTACCGCGACGATCCGAGGCGCAATAGCGGAGTGCCATGTCCGTCCGTGCGCGAAGTCACCCCTTCATCTCGTTTGGACGCGCCTCGCGCTCAACGCATCACCTCCTCCTCGGCGCCGCGTGAAACCCCGACGACTCAGAATGCTCGTCAAGCGGCGATCGCATCAAGATCCGATTCGCTGTCGATGTCCTCGCGCGCAATCGAAAACTATTCGCGGAACCAGCCCTTCATTCTTCTCCCGCCGACTCAATGCAGCGGGACACGATGCTCGTTTCGCGACCCGGAAGGATTCGTCGCGGGAGCCACCTTCGCGGTTTCCAGTTTCGCGCCAGCCGCCGGTGGACGGGCCATCCTTACGAAGCATGGAATCACAATGGTTGAAACAAGGAACGACGCCACCACCGGATATTTGGGCTACTCTTCGATTCTGATAAACAGCGCGTTCGGAGTCGGGCGCCAAAGAACAAGATGGCCAAACCGCAATACGGCTCCCTATCTGGACCGGCGCGCATATTCCTACGGCGATCTTTCCTGACTTCGACAGTTTGACTCGATTTCAGCGCCGTTCCGGCTTTCCGGGGCGTTGCGCGCAAGGGGATTGCGGCTCTGTTGCGCTCTTGGGCGATTTGTAGTGCTCCAATAAGAGCCGATATTGCAGAATCGGGGGGGGGGGTTCGTGGTAGCGATTCGCAAAACAGCGAATCAGGGTCCGCACCATGTTCATCCGCGTCAAAACCAAGCCCGGAAGCTCCAGGAAGTCCGTCCAGCTCGTCGAGTCCGTGCGCGAGGGCCAGACGGCCGGCCAGCGCATCGTCCGCCACATCGGCGTCGCCGAGAGCGAGGCCGGGGTGGAGAAGCTCAAGGAGCTCGGCGAGATCATCAAGGTCGAACTCCGGTGCGAGCGGCAGCCCTCCCTGCTTCCGCAGGAGAAGCTCGTCGACCTGGCCCTCGAGGCCCGGCGGGAGAAGGCGAAGAAAGGCCCGCCGGTCGTCATCGAGCAGACCCGCGAGGAGCGCCGGGTCGTGACCGGCTTCCACGAGGCCTGCGGAGCCGTCTACAGCCAATTGGGCTTCGACGATCTGCTGCCGGCCAAGAGGAACCGCACGGCGCGCGGGACGCTTCGGCACATCGTGACGGCGCGCATCGCCAATCCCAAAAGCAAGCGCGGCACCGCAAGGCGGCTGGAGAGCGATCTCGGAGTTTCGATCCCGGTGCAGAAGATCTACCGGATGATGGACCGGCTGGACGAAAAAGCGATCGAAAGCATGAAGGATCTCGCGTCCGGCGCGACGCGGCGGCTGCTTCCGGAGCCGGCGAGCGTGGCGTACTTCGACTGCACGACGCTGCACTTCGAATCGGTCGATGCGGACGGGCTGCGCGAATTCGGCTTCTCCAAGAACGGCCGGCACGCCCGGACCCAGGTCCTGCTTGCGCTGATGGCGGCGTCCGACGGGCTGCCGATCGGCTACGAGGTGTTCCCCGGATCGGAGCATGAAGGAAAGAGCCTGATCCCGTCGCTGGAGAAGATGCGCGGGCGCGAAGGCGTCGAGACCGCGATCCACGTCGCCGACCGGGGCATGTTCGGCGAGGCGAACCTCAAGGACATGGAGGAGCGGGATCTCCAGTACATCGTCGGCGCCCGGCTGAAATCGCTGCCGAAGGACTTGAAGGAGCGGATCCTCGACCTCGACGCCTACAAGACGACCGGCGGCTCCGAGGGTTTGCGTTCGGCGGAGTTCGAGCACAAGGGCCGCCGCATCGTCGTCGGCTGGAGCCGGAAGCGGGCCGGGAAGGACGCCGCCGACCGGAAGAAGGCGGTCGACAAGCTGGTCCGCAAGCTCGGCCGAAGCGCCAATCCCGCGCAGGCGCTCTCCGGACGCGGCTTCGGCCGGTTCGTCAAGCTCGCGGGAAAAGCCCGGCTGGAAGTCGACGAGGACAAGATCAAGGAGGCCGCCCGATGGGACGGGCTGAAGGGCGTCGTGACCAACGCGCCCGACATGGGCCATTCCGAGCTGTTCGACCGCTACCGCGAGCTCTGGAGAGTCGAGGAGAGCTTCCGGACCACAAAGCACGACCTCAAGGTGCGGCCGGTGTTCCACTGGAAGCCAAACCGGGTGAAGGCGCACATCGCCATCGCCTACATGGCGTTCGCCTGCGTGCGCCACCTGGCCTTCCGAATCGCGCGGCAGCAGGGGGAGAGGATGTCGCCGGAAAGGATCCGGACCGCCCTCGCCGCCCGCCAATGCTCGATCGTGCGCGACACGCGTTCGAAACGGCGCTACGCGCTCCCGTCGAAAACGACGCCGGACATGGACCGCATCTGCCGGACCTTGGGACTTCCGATGTCCCGCACGCCCTGTTGGATCGAATGAGGCCGCCGGGAACAACCTGAAAAACAGCGGAATGTAGTGCCTGAAATTTAGGCACAAACACGAAAAAACAAGTGGTTGGCAGAAAAAAATGTCGAAGTCAGGCCGCAATACGGCTCCCTATCTGGACCGGCGCGCATATTCCTACGGCGATCTTTCTTCAGAGAGACCTGCCGCCAGAGCGTCATGGAGGGGACTGATGGTCGGAATGCCGCAGCGAAGCGATGAAATTCTTCAAGGCGACGCCACATTCAGCTACACCATAGGGGGAGACGCCGGAACGCTGAACGCGTCGTTCACGAACATTCGCAACCTTAGTCGAAACGCGGCACACTCGACGCCCTCGGCGGGCTTCACGAGCGTCGCTGTCGATGCCGACGGCACTTTCGCAGCCGGAAGCGCGCGAAACCGGATTTCCGGCGCTTTCTTCGGAACCGATCAGGTGGAAGCCGCAGGCGTCTTCGAACAAAGCGGAATGATAGGCGCGTTCGGCGCCCGGCGGCAAGCCAGCCCGTAGCCGGCACCAATTCGCCGCTCGCAGCGGGCACGGCCGCATTGTCGTTTCGGCCGTGCGCGCGGCCGCGATTCAGCACGCGCATTCGCCGAATTCGGATCGTTCAAGGGTCGTGCCGGCCTTGCTCCAGCAAAGGGAGTCGCGAGATCATGCGCGCTGCGACGGAACCTGATCGAATTCAGTTTTTGCGGGCAGGATCAATTTTCTTCAGACCAAGCTGATCGCGGACGTGCTCAGGCCCGACAACGCTCGCGCCGAGATTTTCCACTACGCGGACCGCTTTCTCCACCAGCTGCGCATTTGTAGCAAGCACGCCCTTTTCCAAGAAGAGATTGTCCTCCAGCCCCACTCGCACGTTTCCTCCCGCGAGCACCGCTGCCGCGACATAGGGCATTTGGTTCCTTCCAAGTGAAAACGCCGAGAACGTCCAGCCCGACGGAACGTTGTTCACCATCGACATGAATGTGTTCAGGTCATCCGGAGCGCCCCATGGAACGCCCATGCACAATTGGACGAGCGCGGGCTCTTCCAGAATTCCCTTTTCGACGAGTCTCTTTGCGAACCAAAGATGGCCGGTGTCGAACGCTTCGATTTCGGGCTTCACGCCCAGCCTCGTCATCATTCCGCCCATCTCCTCGAGCATTCCGGGCGTGTTGAGCATCACGTAGTCCGCTTCCGCGAAATTCATAGTTCCGCAGTCCAAAGTGCATATCTCCGGCCGACATTCGACAACGTGCGCCAGCCTCTCCTCCGCGCCGGCCAGATCGGTCGCATCCTCGTTCAGCGGAAGCGGCGATTGCGGAGGCCCCGTAACGAGGTCGCCACCCATGCCGGCGGTCAGATTCAGCACGACATCGACATCCGCGCTTCTGATCCTGTCGGTAACCTCTCGATAGTATTCCAGACATCGAGACGGTACGCCGGATTCAGGTTCCCGAACGTGGCAATGCACGATAGCGGCGCCAGCCTTTGCGGCCGCGATCGCGCTTTCAGCGATTTCGCGCGGCGATCTGGGCACGAGGTTGCTTCTCGATTGCGTGCTGCCGGCCCCTGTAACGGCGCAAGTGATGAATACGCTTCTATTCATTTCCAAAGGCATTTGATCCGCACCCCTTTCTATCGCGGCCACTATCTGCAGTCAGACAGCGATCGATTCTCTCGTCTGCGCGCAACGGCCCGAATCAGAAGAGTGAATTTCTGATTTCGCGCAGCATCGCCGATCCCATGCTGCTTGACGTGAATTTCACAAGCGGTCCGGCAGCCGTGGAAAGCGCAAGTTCAGAAACACGAAACTCATGGTTCGGCATTATGAAAAAACGACGCAAATGAGGGCTTTTGCGCCCAATATGCAGATTCGAACATTCGACGCCGGGCGACTTGGAGGCGGCGCGCGCTGCCTTCGGCAACTTTGTTCGGCGGCCGGTCTGGTTTTATGGCGACCCCGGTAGGACTTGAACCCACAGCCTAGCGCTTAGAAGGCGCTTGCTCTATCCAGTTGAGCTACGGGGCCTTGAGGCTTTCAATCAACCAGTCGGTTCCAGTTTTCAAGCGTTTTGTTGAAATTCGAAGGCGAAACTTCATCGGCGGCGGAGTTCATGTCTTGGAATGCAGAAACGCCCGGCTTGTTGGCGCACTTCTCAATCGCCGACCTCGGCGCGACCCGCACAGGGAGTCAGTTGCGTGAAGGAAGAAGCTTAGAGCGTGTCCGACTTAGGTTGACGCCTATCCGGTGTTCACGAGGCAGTTGTACAAACATGCTACTGTTTCAACTTAAATCGGACACGCTCTAGTCGGAAGTTCCGTGCGATTTTGACGCTGCGGGTGGACGCGGCCCCGCGCCGGAGAGCCGCGTGTGCGGTCCTCCTCGGCGACCGACGTCCGAAGCCAAACTCCGATGCCGGCACCGAACCGCCGCTGCAACTGTTCCATGACAAACCCACCCTGCAGAATCATCGGCGCAAAACTGGCAGGACGCGGAACGGAGAGTTAAGAACGGCGGATTGATAGCGCGAGATCTGCGACCATATGCTGGAACTGGGAGTTCGACGATCTGCTGCGCACTACCGACAAGCACAGCTTTTTCAAGTACATGACCAAATCGGTCGCGGAGAAACACGGGCTGCGCGCCACTTTCATGCCGAAACCGGTCGAAGGGCTGACGGGCAATGGCTGTCACGCCCACACCTCGGTCTGGGATGCGCCCGGCGCGGAGGCCAAAACGAACGTCTTCGCCGGTGAAGGCGCGGGCCCGCCCGGCGAATCGGGGCTGACCGAACAGGGCAAGCACTTCCTCGGCGGTATTATGAAACACGCCAGCGCGCTGGCGGCGATTACCGACCCGACGGTCGACAGCTGCAAGCGCATCAACGCGCCGCGCACCATGTCGGGGCCACATGGGTGTCCAACACGGCAACCTGGACTGGCAACAACTGCACCCACATGGTGCGCGTTCCAAGCCTAGGCCGGTTCAAACTGCGCTTGTCGGATGAAGCCACTAACCCTCACCTGCTGCAGGCCGTCATTATCGCAGCAGGTCTGTCGGGTATCCGGTCCAAGGCCGGTCCGGGCATGCGATACGACATCGACATGTATGCCGAGGGCCACAAGGTGCGCGGCGCGCCCAAGCTGCCGTTGAACACGCTGGATGCCCTGCGCGCCTGCGTCAGGGACAAGGGCTTGAAGGAAATGATGGGCGACGAATTCTCGGCCGCGTTCCTGAAAATGAAGCACCAGGAATGAAACTCGTTCGTGTCGCATTTCTCGCGTTGGGAAAAAGAGAATACACTCGTTATCTGATGAGGCAGGGGTCTGCGCCCCAATGTCCAGAAGACACGGCAATGGTCCTTCCGGTGTGCAATCCGCGAGGGCTTTGATCAAGTTGAAGGCAAGAACAGATGATTGATACGCGACTGACACGTCATTTTGGGTTGACCTGCCCGGTGGTGCTGGCCCCGATGCATCGCGTTGCGGGCGGACGGCTGGCCGCTGCCGTGACCTGCGCGGGCGGGCTTGGTCTGATCGGAGGCAGTGATTGTGATCTTGAATGGATCGAAGCCCAGTTCCGCGAAGCCGGAGACGAGGCTGTGGGGTGTGGGCTGACAACCTCGCGATTGGCCGAAACGCCGAACGTTCTGGATCGGGTTCTGGAACACCGGCCACGGGCGATCTACCTGGCCCATGGTGACCCACGACCCTTTGCTGCCAGAATATCGCAGGCTGGCGCGCGGTTGATTTGTCAGATTCAGGATTTGGAGGCCGCGCGTCTGGCCATCGAGGCAGATGCCGCAGTGATCGTCGCACAAGGGAATGCCGCCGGAGGTTCAATCGGGCAACGCTCGACCATGACACTTGTGCCGGAGCTGGCGGATATTTTGTATCGCGAGGCACATGACACCCTCTTGCTTGCCGCAGGAGGGATTGCGGATTCGCGCGGGCTGGCGGCGGCGATCGTGATGGGGGCCGATGGCGTGGTCATGGGTACGCGGCTGTGGACCAGCAAGGAAGCTCTGGTGCATCCCGATCATCTGACGGCTGTATTGAATGCGACCGGGGATGATACGGTTCGCGTCCAAGCGGCGGCGGGTCTTCAAGACATGCGAGTCCTGAAAAACATGGACGAAGCCGCGGTCGGCGAGGGAGTTGGAGTGATTCACAGTGCTCCACCGGTTGAAGACGTGCTGAACGCCATTGCCCGGAAGGCCGAACGCCTGCTGATCCATGTTCAGCGAAAAGTGATCTGCTGACCGCCTGCCATCTTTGCCGACGTCCGATCCATGAGCATCACAAATGACCTTCGTTTGGGGGTCAGCCTGATTCTTCGTGAGGTTCACTTGTACCGTGGCCGCCGGAACTTGCTGTGAATATCGCGAATTTATCAAATGAGGTGCCGCATGCGGGCCCGTATTTGGCATTCGTTAAGAATTGATGACGTATTCGCAATTTCTTCGTGGACAGCGCGCGAGTTTCGCAGCTAATTGCTGCGAGTAGATACGTGATCGTCCCGTGTTCATGCTACTCTCTGAATGACGCGAAACGCAATCCATGGGTATAACAAGATGGGCGCTTTAACCTCGATATTGGAGCCATTCTACGAAGAGACTTCGCCCCGCCGGGGCCTGCCGGCGGCAGCCTATACAGATGACCGCTTTTGGGAGGCGGAATGTGCCTCGGTTTTCACCCGCAATTGGGTGTGTATAGGATTTGCGCATGAACTGAAGGCCACCGGTGATGCTGTGCCGGTTACGGTCGCGGGCCACCCGCTTATGCTGGTGCGCAACGCGGCAGGCCGGATCAAGGCGTTTCACAATATCTGCCGCCACCGGTGCCTGACGCTGGTGGATGCACCGAAAAACGTCGGCAGGCTGATCCGCTGCCCTTATCACGCCTGGGCTTATGATCTGGACGGCGCGCTGCGCGCGGCTCCACATTTTGGCGGGCCCAACCAGCATGAGGCAAACGGGTTCGATAAGAAGGCCAACAGCTTGGTGCCGGTTCGCAGTCATGTCTGGAACGATTGGATCTTCGTCAACATTGATGGCGAGGCTGATCCGTTCAAGGATTACGCAGCCACGATGATGGCGCGTCTTGACGGTGTCGAATGGGACAAGGTCGACTGCGTCGGCACGCTCGATTTCGGCGAGATCGCCTGCAACTGGAAGTTCATCATGGAGAACTTCATCGAGCCTTATCATGTGCAGTTCGTGCATTCCTCGACCACCGACCAGCCGCTGGAGGATCACTATACGATCATCGACGGCAACTGCCTCGGCAGCGCGGTGGATCTGGATGAAGAGATCGGCACCTCAGGCAGTTTGGCGGTCAGCTCGCGTTATCTGACGCTCTACCCGAACTTCATTCTGGGGCGCTATTTCCCGGATCAGATGGGGGTCTATCTGAATGTTCCCACCGGCCCGGGCACCATGATGCAGAAACGGGCTCTTTACACCACGGACGGTCAAGCCCTGTCAGAGGACGAAATCGACGGTCTGAAAAAGCTGTGGTGGGACGTTCACAAGGAAGATCACGAAATGACCGAACGGCTGCAACTGGGCCGGTCTTCGAACATTTCGGCAGCAGGCGGCGTGCTGTCCCCGGCGTGGGAAGACAGCGTGCGCGCCTTTCAGGAACTGGTTGCGCGCGATGTCACCCGCGTCAACGGCAAGGCATAAGGAACACGACGATCATGAGTGATGACATCAGCAGCGGCTTTCGTCTGGCGCATACGATGATGCGCGTGATGGATATGGAAAAGTCGCTGGAATTCTATTGCGGCATTCTGGGCATGCAGGTGCTGCGCCGGACCGATTACCCCGAGGGCAGATTCACCAACACCTTCATCGGCTATGGGCCGGAGGCCGAGTCCCCGACGCTGGAGCTGACCGCGAACTGGGATCAGGAAGAGCCCTATGAAAAAGGCAATGGCTGGGGTCACATCTGCATCGAGACGCCGGATGTCTACAAGGCCTGCGAAGACCTGGCCGCTGCCGGCGTCAACATCACACGACCGCCGGGGCCGATGAAGAACGGCACCCGTGTCATCGCGTTCTGCGAGGACCCGGACGGCTACAAGGTCGAACTGAACGAATCCATTCTGAAACATCTGGCCAAGGAAGGGTCCTGATCCGTGGGAAACACGCCAAGACTTATGAAATGGGATCTTGTCGAAGACCGGTATAACAAGATCGGTGAAGGCGACGGCGATACCTATATCAAACCCATGGTGACCAGCGCGTTCAGTGACACGATGTGCGGCGGCATCAACGTGCTCAAAAACATCAAGATTCCGTGGGACCTGACCTGTGACGAGATCATTTATGTTCTGGAAGGAACCTTCCGGTTGGTCTGTGACGGAGAAGAGTACATCTGCGATCGCGGTGACGTGCTGTTTGTACCCAAAGACAACCACATCTCTTATGAGGCGGATGATCGCTGTGTGATCTTCTACGCCGCCTATCCCCATAACTGGAAACAGCTGGCCGGCATCACCGAAGTGCCGGGCATCGATCCCAACGATTTTGTGGCGGGCTGAAACCCTGACACATGGCGAAGCCGGACACCTCGCCTCTCCCTCTCCCTTCAGAGCAGGGCGCCCGGCTTCACCTATTCGGCGGCACCAACCGCCAGAATTCAAGATTGCTGCCGACCCCGCGTGCATGAGCGCGAGGTGGCATACTGACAGGAGGAAGACAATTGCCCATGGATAACGCCAACAGCAAGATCTATTGCGAGAGCTTTCAGGACGCGGTAGAACGCAACCGCCCGAAAATTCCCGAAGCGAAGAAGCGGCTGGAAGAGGCCGGCGTCAAATACGTGATGGGCGCGTGGATCGACCTGCACGGCATCCCGAAAACCAAGCCGGTGCCGATGAGCGATTTCGAACAATTGTGCCTGGGCAAGGGCCCGCAATTCGCTGTGCACTCGATTTCGTTCGTACCCGAACTCAGCCCCGCCGACAGCGATCAGGTGGTGGTGCCGGATCTGGATGCGGTTTACATCTGTCCCTGGGACACCTCGACGGCGATCATCTTCTCGGATCTCTATTGGGAAGACGCGCCTTACAATGTCTGCCCGCGTCAGGCGCTGAAACGCGCGATGCGTGAGGCAGCGCAAGACGGCTACACCGGGCACGCCGGGGTCGAGCCCGAATTCATCGTCATGAAGTATGACGAGAACGGCCAGCCGGTCAAAGCGTTCGACGATGATCCGGCAAACGGTCTGCGTCCGCGCCGTCAAGCTTTCGGCTATGACGTGGAATACTCGGTCGACTCGATGCCCTATCTGAAGGACATGATCGACATCATCGAAGGGCTGGGCTGGAACCTGCACGATGTTGTGGCCGAAGGCGCCTATTCGCAGTTCGAGCTGGATTTCCACTATACCAACATGCTGGAAATGTCCGACCGTCTGGCGTTCCTGCGCATCGTTCTGAAAGAGGTTGCCAAGAAGCACGGCATGTTCGTGACCTTCATGCCGAAGCCCACCGTGGGCGACTGGCGGTCCGGCGCGCATATCAACATGTCGATGCAGCATGAAAGCCGCCCCGGCGAGAATATCTTTGAAACTCCCGATGGCGGATGGAGCGATGAAAGCCGCTGGGCCGTTGGCGGCCTGATGCAGCACGCTGAAGCGATGACCGCGATCACCTGTCCGACTGTGAACTCGTACAACGGTCTGGTCCCGCGTGTGGGCGGTTTCGAAGGCGGCACCGTGACCTGGGCGCCGACCAACATCACTTACGGCTTCAACAACCGCTCGGCCCAGTTCCGTCTGCCGCAGAGCCGCCACTGCATCGAAAACCGCGCTTGCGACATGACGATGAACGTCTATCTGGCCATGGCGATGCACCTGACCTGCGCCGTCGACGGCATCAAGAACAAGATCGACCCGGGCAAACCCACCGATTTCGACCTCTATTCCAAGACTGAGGCAGAATTGGTTGATCTGGGTATCCGTCGTCTGCCGCGCACCCTCTGGGACGCCATTCAAGCCCTGCGCACGGACGAGATGGCCGAACATGTCATGGGTCCGGTAATGCACCATTCGTATCTGGAATACAAAAACGACGAATGGGAACGCTATCACCAGGCGGTTACCGATTGGGAGGTGCAGGAATACCTGCGGCTCTACTAACAGCCAGATCTGTCGTGCGAGACACGCGTCCAGATGCTTTGAATGACCACGGGGACCGCGCGGTCCCCGCGGTATACCGCCGAAATTTTCTGCCGGAGAAGTCGGCGCGAGTATTCAGATACGGGCTCGCTACCTTATGCTTTGACAAGCTGTACTATCTCGTCGCAGCTGTTCGCGGTGATCAACTTCATGCTGTCGCCGACCATAGCACTGCCGATGTCGATCATCATCGTCGTTCTGCTACTGACATATCTGGTGACATTGGCGGACTCGGCGGTTCTGATCATCAACACCATCGCGGCAGGCGGCGATGCCCGTCAAAAGCCCAAAATGCACATCACCGTGTGGGGTGCTGCGTTGACACCGGTGATCGGAGCGTTGCCGTTCTCGATCGTTATGGCGCTGATGGGTACTGCTCTGTTCAAGGCGTTTATCCGGGACGGTATTCGTGCCCGGCACAGTTCCAATTCAGGCGATCTTATCATGCAGTCACACGAGATTTTCGAGCTTGGGGATTTCCCGCTATCGTCCGGAGAAACGCTGCGCGATGCCCGGCTGGCCTATCAGACATATGGCACATTGTCCGATGCGGGCGACAACGTTGTGGTCATGCCCACTTTCTTCACCGGCACCCATGCCCGCAACGAGGGGTTCTTTGGCCCTGGCCGCGCGTTGGATCCTGCGCGGCATTTCATCGTTTCGATCAACCTGTTCGGAAATGGTTTTTCCTCATCCCCCAGCAATACTGACGAAGCGCAGGGAGGCGGGAATTTTCCGCTGATTACGTTCCACGACAACATTGCCGCGCAGCACCGGCTGCTGACCGAACGGCTGGGCGTGCGAGAGATTGCATTGGTTCTCGGCTGGTCCATGGCCGGGTGCCAGTCCTACCAATGGGCCGTTCAATACCCGGATATGGTCAAAGCGATCCTGCCGTTCTGCGCCTCGGCCCGCACTTCGCCGCACAACGTCGTCTTCCTCGAAGGGGTCAAGGCCGCACTCTGCGCCGATCCTGTCTGGAATGACGGGCACTATGAGACGCAGCCCGTCGAAGGTCTGAAGGCATTCGGCCGAGTCTATGCCGGCTGGGCGTTCTCTCAGGCTTTCTATCGCAATGCGCGCTATCGCGAGATCGGATATGACAGCATCGCCGCGCTGCTGGATGACTGGGCCGAAGACCACGCCGCCAACTGGGACGCCAACAATCTGCTCTCCAAGCTGGCCACCTGGCAGGCCGGCGATGTCAGCGCCGGTCCTGCGTTTCAGGGAGATTTCATCGCCGCGCTCGGTTCGATCCGTGCCCGGGCAATCCTGATGCCCTGCGCCCAAGATCTCTATTTCCCGCCCGAGGACAATGCGTTCGAAGCTCAGTATATCCCCAATGCCAGCTTTCGACCGGTCCTGTCCGAGTTCGGCCACTGCGCCGCCAACCCTGGAAACGATCATGGTTTTACGGCGCAACTGGATGCAAACATTCAGGAGCTTCTGGAACCCTGAGCGGGCCCTCGCTTTCGGCGATTGGCCGAGCGTGTTCGACGACGCGAAGATGACGGCGGTCTTGCTCGACCGACCCACGCACCATTGCGAGATCATCGAGACCGGCAACGAAAGCTGGCGGTTCAAAAACAGATCATAGACCGGTCGGCGGACCGGCCGCAAACGCGCCGACCCCGGATCCATCAACAAGACATTCTCAGCTCCGCCCCTTGGCCGCCTGCTGCCGGGCTGCCGAAAGCTCGGCCGAAGCCGACGGTCCGCGAGTCCGCGGTCGAAACGGCAACCGTGGGAAATTGATAGCCTCGGCGCCACCCGCACATGGAGTCAGTTGCGTGACGGAAGAGGCTTAGTCACCTGTAAAGTTCGCAAGGCCGGAAGCGCGGGTGAACATGCCGCCCGCTGCGCAAAAAGCCGAATTCAGTGCGTCCACGCCTCCCGACGGTTGTGCGCGAAGTTCTCCGCGTATCCGCGCTGCCGAACGACCGGTCGGCGGACTTTCGGATTCGAAACCGTGTACGGAATGCTGCGCTTCTCCGCGTACTGTATGGCTGCTTCCTTTGATTCGAACTCCAGCCGCACCTGCGAGCGCATGTCGTCGGAACTCGTCCATCCCATCAGCGGATCCAGTCTTCTTGCACTTGCCGGATCAAACTCAAGGACCCAACGCTTCGTCATCGCTGTGCCCGACTGCATCGCCGTTCTCGCAGGCTTGTAAATCCGTGCGCCCATCCAATGGATCCTTACGACCAACGCACAACTCCTACCACATGAATGAACAAAAATTCAATGATTCGGGCAAGCAACGAAGAGATGGAACTTGCAGAAGCCGGTCCGATCCAATTTGAAGCTTGGTCCAACCTTTAATCTCAATCTCGGAACGAATATTGAAACGGCAGATCAATGTCGAACAACCGTTGCGCAAGTTCGGAAATTTCGGAACAATAAGCCGATGAAATGCCTACCTGCAGCACTTTTGGGCCATTCTCATGAATCTTGACGTCGTTTCAGCGGCAAGCGGCTCGACGCAGGTTTGGTCGAAGCTTGAAGGCGGAAAGAAATTCGCGATGCACACGGAATTCCAGCCTTCCGGCGACCAGCCGACCGCGATCGATGAACTTGTCGTCGGCTTGTACGACGGTGAGCAGAGTCAGGTGCTGCTCGGAGCGACGGGCACCGGCAAGACCTTCACGATGGCCAAGATCATCGAAGCGACTCAGCGCCCCGCAATCGTGCTGGCCCCGAACAAGACGCTCGCCGCGCAGCTGTTCGGGGAGTTCAAGGGATTTTTTCCCGAAAACGCCGTCGAGTACTTCGTCAGCTACTACGACTACTACCAGCCCGAAGCCTACGTCCCGCGATCTGATACCTACATCGAAAAAGAGGCGATGGTTAACGAACAGATCGACCGCATGCGCCACTCGGCCACGCGGGCGCTGTTCGAGCGCGACGACGTCATCATCGTTGCCTCCGTTTCCTGCATCTACGGCATCGGATCCGCCGAGACCTATTGCGCAATGACGCGCGATCTCCGCACGGGTGAGGAATGCAATCAGCGAAGCCTGATCTCAGACTTGGTGACCCAGCAGTACCGGCGCAACAATCAATCATTCCAACGCGGCAACTTCCGAGTCAGGGGAGACGTTCTCGATCTTTGGCCGGCGCATTTGGAGGACCGCGCGTGGAGGATTTCCTTTTTCGGCGACGAGATTGAAAGCATTTCGGAATTCGATCCCCTTACCGGCGCGAAGACCGATGATCTTCAGCAGATCAGGATCTATGCGAATTCGCATTATGTGACGCCGAAGCCGACGCTTCAGCAAGCTGTGGAGAAAATCAAAACGGAGCTGCGCCATAGGCTTTCGGAACTGGAAAAAGAGGGAAAGCTGCTTGAATCGCAGCGGCTGGAGCAACGAACGAATTTCGATCTCGAGATGATCGTCTCCACAGGCTCATGCAGCGGAATCGAGAACTATTCGCGGTATTTGACAGGCAGGAAACCCGGAGAGCCGCCGCCGACATTGTTCGAGTACATTCCTGACAACTCGATCGTATTCGCCGACGAATCGCATGTCACGGTTCCGCAGCTCGGCGCAATGTACAGAGGCGATTTCAGGCGGAAATTCACGCTGTCCGAGCACGGCTTCCGACTTCCCTCATGCATGGACAACAGGCCGCTCAAATTTGAGGAATGGGATACGATGCGGACTCAATCGGTCTTCGTTTCCGCGACGCCGGGCGACTGGGAACTCGAGCAGACTGCCGGAACCTACGCGGAGCAAGTGATTCGGCCGACCGGACTTGTCGACCCCGTCGTCGAGGTCCGACCGGTGGCCGATCAGGTCGACGATCTGCTGGTCGAAGCCCGGCAAGCCGCCGAAACGGGATATCGCACATTGGTCACGACGCTGACCAAGCGCATGGCCGAGGATCTTACCGAGTATCTTCATGAACAAGGATTGCGGGTGCGCTACATGCATTCCGACATTGAGACGCTGGAGCGCATCGAAATACTCAGGGACTTGCGGCTCGGCGCGTTCGATGTGCTTGTCGGAATCAATCTGCTTCGCGAAGGATTGGACATTCCGGAATGCGGATTGGTCGCGATACTCGACGCGGACAAGGAAGGCTTCCTTCGATCCGAGACGTCCTTGATCCAAACAATTGGGCGCGCCGCCCGAAATGCCGACGGCAAAGTCATCATGTTCGCGGACAAGGTCACCGGCTCCATGGAACGAGCGATCGGCGAAACGGAGCGGAGGCGGCAAAAGCAGATGTCGTACAACGCAGCCCACGGCATTACCCCGGAGACGATACGCAAGAACGTCGCCGACGTCATGGAAGGTCTTTACAAGGGCGATACCGATATTTCGCGCGTGACGGCGAAAATCGACAGACCCATGATCGGAGACAACTTGCAGACGCACCTGAATGCGCTTCGGGACCAGATGTTCAATGCTGCCGAAAATCTGGAGTTCGAGGAGGCAGCGAGACTGCGAGATGAAATCAAGCGGCTGGAGGCCGTCGAATTGAAGGTGGCGGAGGATCCGCTAGCTCGGCAGTTTGAAGTGGACAAAGCAGTTGGCGAGGCGCTTTCCAGAAGCGGGCGCTCAAAGTCGGGAAAAGCAGGCAAACCTGCGGGCAAAGCAAAGAGCAAACTTAAATCCGCGCGCCGCAGATAGTATTTGAGCAGCGCACCATGGCCAATTCGGTCTGAATGCAAAGATGGGCTCGTTTCGCAGATCGCATGCAAGCCTCATTCGGCTTCTTGATACGACCTCCGAAACGTTCTTCCCAACCAGAGAATGGGAACGAAATTGCGCGCTAAAATCAGCCTACAAGGAACGAACAATTTTCTCGCCGATTTCCAGCGGCGTGCCGACGAAGAGGCCGCTTGCCACTTACTCAATGTTCGGAACCTCGACGTAAACCGCTCCATCGGGTGCCAGCCAATCTCTGATCATGGCGAGGTGCTTTACCGGATCATTGAGATGTTCAAGCGTATGGTTGAGCCGCACTAGGTAGAAGCTGCCCGCCTCGCTCTTCCGAGTTACCAAAAGAGCAATTTAACACATCGAACGTGGGCCAGCTTTGCGCACCGACTACATCTCAAAAGGGGCCGCATTTGCACGCCGATTCGCACCAAGAGAAGCTGAATTCAACGAGGAGGAATATCTTTGCGCAGCGATCCATTGACGTTGTCGTCCACGGCGACCCGGAAAGGATGCAGGAGCTTCATTCGGAAGCCGCATTTGGCGGCCATATCCGAAAGCGACCTTGGAGTGAAATAATTGACATGGTCGGGATATCGAAATCCGCACCAGCTGGATCCGCGAATCCTCCTGTTCAACGATGCGAAGTTCGGAACGCGGACAAAGACGGCTCCGTCGTCACGCAGCACTCGGGAGACTTTGGCAAGCAAGCGAAGCGGCTGCCGTTCGTGCTCAAGGATGGACCGAAGAATTACGCCCGAAAACATCTTTGGTTCGAACATGTCGATGCCCTCAACGGCGGGTGCATGGACGCAGCGGCCGCCCGCTTGCTGCATGCGGGCATTCGCTACTTGCCACAGATGGCGCGAAAGCTCGATTCCGAACGGAGTGTAGCCGGAAGGAACGCTGGTTCCCGCGCCGCATCCGACGTCAAGAACGGGACCGGGCCTGAACAATCGACGGTAGATTTTCTCGTTGCGCGACGGCTGCGCAAGCATATCCCGAAATGCCTTGGCGACACGTTTTGAAAACCCGCGCTCTTGTACCCTGCGCCGGTGTTCAGCCTCGTAGCTTTTTTCCCAAGCAAACTCGTCAACCAACTGGCTGTAGTCGGGAACATTCCACAAATACACGAAACCGCATTCGAAGCATTCGACCACAAGCCAGTGGTCTCTTGAGTATCGCTTGACCTCGTTGCGAGCGTTACTCGAGCATTGTGGGCATTGCCGTTCGATCAAATCATGGTCAGATTGTTTTTGGCGGGCACTGGATTGCATCAAGTTAAATTACCATGCTGGCATATCGGTCAAACCTGAATATTTTCTCTCTGGAGCGAATAATGCGTCCGATCATCCTGCTTATCACGCACGATTTGGAGCATTGCAAACAGAATTCAGGTGCCAATCACCGCTCCTGCTGCTTCCGCTCCGCGAGCCGCTTCCGCATTTCGTAAAGCAACAAGGGCCATTCGTGCGTAGAGCCACCTGCAACACGGGTTTTTTCCTTGTCCAATTCAAGGCATCGGTCAGGCGCTTTCGTTTGTTCGGCCTGTTTGATGCTGCGCATCGATGGTTGCCGCCGGCGTGCATTGAGATGCACAGATCGGATCCAAATCGGCCGTGCGCGTTCAGAGGGCGTACGACGACGGGGGCTGCACGCGCGGTTCTTTGGCTCGCGGCCTTTGCGAGGCCACGGATTGGCGCAACGCGAATGGGGATCTCCGCCTCACCTCGGCGCGGCGGCGGCTTGTTACCAATCATGCATCGCCGTTCGCGGTTCCCGCCTCCAAGCAGGTCGACACCGTGCGCAGGAAAACCGTCCAGAACCAGTTGCTCCAGAGGCCCGACGACGAACAGCTCAAGCTGGGCGGACGACTTTCGCTTTAGCATCTCGTGACCTTCAAGATTCTAGAAACAATACCCGGTATCATGAACCACTAGACGATGGGTTTTTCATAGGCCCCCAATGGACGCATTCGATCTACCGCACAACTTGCAAATAGGTTGATCAAAATGGAAAAATCATTACGGAGCAACGAACATCGCGCACCAACCAGTTCCGGCGGAACGCAAGGCAAAGACCGCGGCACCGATCAAAATCCGCGCGATGAAACGGAGATGTCTATGCAACACGAAAACACAGAGATTAAATTCGCGCCCAAGGACGCGCTCGTCGCGATTATGGTCGCTGTATCCGAGTCCGACGAGAACTTCGAAATGTCCGAACTCAAGACGATAGAACGCATTATTCATAATCTGCCGATTTTTTCGGATTACGATCCCAAGCGAATCGGCTTTGTCTCGCAGACCGTGTTCATGCTCCTTGAGGAAAACGAAGGAATCAATGCGCTGTTTGGCTTGGTCAAGCCGTCTCTGCCTTCGCATCTTGCGGAAACAGCGTATGTTTATGCATGCGATGTCGCGGCCGCGGACGGTCGGCTGGGACGCCGAGAGATTGCCTTCCTCGATCAGATCCGTGAAAATCTTGAGGTCGACCCGCTCGTTGCGGAAGCCATCCATAGGAGCTCGCGCGCGAGATACACGACGCTTTAGTGTGCGATTTCAGACTGTTCCCTGAACCGCTCAAGCTCCCCAGAGCCCTTTCCGGCGGATGTCCGACGACGAAACGTCGACGAGCGGAATATCGACCAGCACCCAGGCCGGAGGCTGAAGTTCCGGAAGCAAAAATGATTCGCCCCGGTTGATCCGGCGATGCATGTACTTTCGTGCGGCGACGGAGGACATCTCGGCAAAATTGCCATGTCGGCGCGCCAAGACCCCGACAGGGACGGACTCGAATATTGAATCCCACTTTGACCATGTATGAATTTGTGCCAGATTGTCAGCTCCCATCAGCCAGACAAACTTCGCGTGCGGACAAAGGCTCTTGAGTCGAGAAATGGACTCATGAGTGAGTGCCGTGCCGGTCTGCAATTCAAATTCCACATTCAGAACTTTAGGATTGCGGAATCGCTTCATCGCCGTTCGCCTCGCCGAAACTGAAGCTGGCCTGTTCGATTTCAATGGATTGCCCGGCGACGGCAGCCACCAAACCGCATCGAGACCGAATTTTTTCAATGCCCAAGCCGAGATGTGGGCATGTCCGGCGTGAGGCGGGTCGAAAGACCCCCCTAGCAATCCGGTTTTGAGGCCGCGCCTTCCTGGAAGAACGTTGAACGCGGTTCGTGAGCTTTCGTTTCTTCGGGGTCGGGCCCTGTCAGGTTGCACCCCCCGTTCCCCGCTTTCAGTCTCCATCGATTCGTCCGCCTGCTTTTCAAATCAGCCTTGGTTTTCGCCATTCCGTTCCGGATTTGGCGACGGCAAACGCATTCTCGCGAAGAAGCGATAAAATCAAAGCATAACGTCCCGCCTGAATGATCCTGCACGCTTCCATTCCGCCCGAAAGCGCATCGCGCATTCCTTTAGCGAAGCATGTCGCCTGAAAAACGCCGATTTGGCCGACTGCCCCTACCCCTGAATGAGCTGGAATTTCGGTAGCCAGAACGCGAATCGTCCATAGCTTTTGAAAATTTGAATGACGAGAATCGCAGATAAATGGAAGCATGCGTCATCAGCTTTGGCGCTTTGCTGACGCTCGCCTACCCGCACGGTTCACGCGAATGACGACGTAGAGCGCAAGGCGCGCTTAGCCTTGCATCAAATGTAGCGAATCAGCGTCGTCCGCTGTTGTTCCGGCTCCTTCGGCCCAAGGAAATTGAAGATGTTCCAAATGCGTTCGCAGAAGTCGGCTACGCAGCAAGCCCTACCATACGCCAAATCGATTGCGCCCCTCCCAAACCGTCCGTCGCGGCAGATCGTCTCCGTAAGGACGCCCAAGCGTTCACAATATTGTGAATATTAGATGAAATTTTAAAATTTGTTTAAATATCTATTTACAAGACGATTAGAATGGTGGTAAAAGTATTTCATTAGTCGCCACCAGCATTGAAAGGTAAAAAGATGAAAGCTATCGCCGCAGTCGCAGTTGCAGTCATTTGCTTCGCGGGTTTCGCGCATGCCGAGGAATCCTCCATCAGCCTCGAGACAATGGCCGAAGCCGCCGACACCACTTTGTACTCTGGCGGCAGGTGCATGCTCTGGAATGACCGGTACATCTGCTCCTTCTGAGTCCAACTCGCCGCACGAACCATACCTTGCAACTCAATCAGCACCGGCCCCTCCTCCGGTGCTGATTTTTTCCAAATATCCAACCCCAGTGATTCCGAAATTCGATTCGCCGTTGATTGGTGGTTCGATTCTTGAACTTCCCGCCGCCGAACGGGCCGAATCAGCCGGTGCCCATTTTGTTCCTTTCCTACGCGCGCCTCAGTACGAAACGAGTCGTCACCCACTTACATTTTGGAGGGAGCCATGCGATCATGCCGACGGTCGAAATGCCCTAGCGGTTCATCGAATTCCTCGTGAGCGCGAATTTGGATAGGCCATAACCAATCGGCTGTCGCAATCAAGTTGAATCGCTACGACGTCGAAACAGCTGTGACTGGGAAACAGCTTTAGAATTACTCGACTAGAGTTGTTTTTCATTAAAGTTGAACCAGTTCAATCTGGAAATTCTCTTTTCCGTTCGGATTTGGTTCAACGTCCGTTGGGTTTTAACGCAGGACGGAATGGACGCCATGGTACGACCTAAGTGAAGTATGCTCCAAACAGGTAGGAATTCGTCTCCTGTGCCGAAATGCCATCCATGCTTACTCCGGAGGAAAGGAGTGCCTTGCAAATATCCGCCTTTCTATTCTCACGGTGCGAAACCGGCATCGTAGGAATAAACAGTGTAGACAACCCCATCCGACAAGAATCATATCAGGACTCGATCCAGAATTCCGCATCGATGTGGAAAATGACAATCCTTTCCAATTTGGCTTCGAAAGTCCCGAAAACCCGATTCCATTGCAAGCATTGATTTGGTCAGCGAATTTCATAATCCAAAAGACACCATTGCTGTCGCAGCTGCACCCGTTGGTCGCTATTTCAGTAACTTCGACCGCACAACCTATGCCGAAATTCTGTTGCACACAAAAAAATCAGATATAGCGATTTCTCTATCACGACTAATCCGCTCATGAACGCCTTTTTGGACAAGCACCGATTTGAGGGTTTTAAACGGAATACAGCAATATACTTAAACACCGAGAATATTTTGACGTTTTGCGGAAATGTAATCCACAAGGCATCGACCTTGGAAGTTGGGAGATCGGACTATCCAAGATATTGAGATGCATATAAGCATAGGGAAAGATATCGGCTAAAGCGCCCATCTGAAAACACCGGCCGAGACGGCTCCAACCGGTCCAAGAGAGATCGGCTGAAGGCTCCGCGCCCGTAGGGTGGCGGGCCGGATATATCGAGTTATGGTAAATTCTGTACTTCGACAGCTCCCCTTCCGTCCTGTAGGTCGTGCCATGTAACTCGGCGCCCCGCGTTTTGATCGTGCTTCTCCAGTAGGCCACGAATTATGCGCCGATGATTCTGCAATTTCGTGTATGGACGCCCCCTGCGACACGGTTTTTCTTGTTCAATGCAGGGCATCGGTTCAGGTGCTTGCGTGTGCCCGGCCAGTTTGACGCGGCGCATTGAGGGTTGCCGCCGACCAGTACGGAGAAGCGCGGGTCGGATCCATACTGATCGGTCGCGCGCGGAGGCGCCTCGAAATTGCCCTAGTTTTCCCGATCCCGTCTCGACGGCTGTTTACCCTTGCACCGTCCTCGGTTTTCCCCGCGCCTCCGGAGGCACCTGCCTACGCTCTCGTCGCCGGAGCGAAAGCTTAACCCCGATTCCAACTCCTCCTTCATTACCGAAAGCAAGTGCCGATCGTTCCGCATCTTCGGTCGGGCAGGTCAAGAACTGGTTTCGCAGCGGGTGCATCCCATATTTATGACCCGACGGGATACCGCCAGTCGAAAGCCGAATCCAATGCCCCGCTCTCCGTCAAATGCCATATCGAAAACAACTGCCAGCCCAAAATCATCAATTTGAGGAATTGCCGCGTCGTAGCCACCTGACCAATTAAATTGGGATACGCCCTTTCGCAGCATGCAACCCTCGGGCGAGGCTGGGGCAGGAATTCTTTTTTCCGCGTTTCGGATCCAGATGGAATGGGCGTACGATGCGAATTCGCCGATGTCGGGGCCTTGACTGGCTAGAATTGCGCCCGGCGGGCGGGCGAGGGTCGATTTGGCGCACGTTCACGGTCTGGCAGCCGGGCACTAACAAGGCTCGCAGCGGCCGCGCCCGGGATAGCTTTCTGAACGGGAACATCGTCACCGAAAAAAGAACTCCACTTCACCCGCTTCCGCCAGGCATCATCCACGATCCTGCAAGAAAACGCTATGCAGCACCCGAGACCGCTCCGGTATGGGTTTCATGACCGGCGTGGCGGTCGAAGTCCGATCATGTGGGTTTTTTGTAGCTCAACAAATGTATCCAAAGCGCAAAATTGCGCTGATCTTGCGTAATCGGTTGCTGCTAACAAGTTGAATCGCTAGGACGCCGAAATGAAAACTTTTGGGAATTGAGATGGGGCGAATCGAATGAGCGGGAAGGAATTCGTTTTCCATATGGACGGGGTTTCCAAAACCTACCCCGGCGGAAAGAAGTGCTTCGAAAACATCCGCCTTTCCTTTCTCCCCGGCGTGAAAATCGGCGTTGTAGGCGTGAACGGCTCGGGCAAATCCACTCTGATGCGAATCATGTCCGGACTCGATACGGAATTTTCTGGAGAGGCGTGGGCCGCCAAGGGAGTCCGGGTGGGATATCTTCCGCAAGAGCCGGTGCTGGATGCGAAACTCGACGTCCGCGGAAACGTCATGCTCGGCGTCTCGCGACAGAAGGCGATGCTCGACCGTTTCAACGAGCTCGCAATGAACTATTCCGAAGAGACCGCCGAAGAGATGGCGGAACTCCAGGATGAAATCGACGCCCGCGACCTCTGGGACATCGATTCGAAAATTGACCAGGCCATGGAGGTCGTTCGCTGTCCTGCGGACAACGCCGAGACCGCCACCCTTTCAGGCGGCGAAAGACGAAGAGTCGCTCTTTGCCGACTGCTCCTGGAAGCTCCGGAAATGCTGCTGCTTGACGAGCCGACCAACCATTTGGACGCGGAGACAGTGGCATGGCTCCAGCAACACTTGATCGACTACAAGGGCACTTGCCTGATCGTTACTCACGACAGGTACTTTCTGGATGACATTACAGGCTGGATTCTGGAGCTGGATCGAGGTCGGGGCATACCGTGGCAAGGCAATTATTCGAGCTGGCTTGAGCAAAAGGCAAAACGGCTTGCCCACGAAGCCCGCGAAAACGAGGCGCGAAAAAAGACCCTCGAACACGAGCTCGAATGGATTCGCTCGGGAGCGCGAGCCCGGCAGGCCAAACAAAAGGCGCGCATCAATGCGTATAATGAACTCGTCGGCCAAACCGAACGCGAGAAAGTCCGTCGCGCCCAGATCGTCATTCCGAACGGACCGAGGCTCGGATCGAATGTTCTGGAGGTTTCCGGCCTGAAGAAGGCGATGGGAGACAACATACTCATCGAGGATATTTCTTTTTCCGTTCCGCCCGGCGCGGTTGTCGGCGTCATCGGCGCAAATGGAATGGGCAAGTCCACCCTGTTCAGATTGATCGCCGAATCGCTTTCGCCCGACGAAGGCAGGATCGAACTCGGAGAAACTGCCAAGCTTTCGTACGTTGACCAGGATCGCGACGATCTGGACGCCGACAAGACCGTCTGGGAGGAAATATCGGGCGGTCACGAGGTCGTCGTTCTAGGCAATGCGGAGATGAATTCGCGCGCTTACTGCTCGGCATTCAATTTCCGAGGCGCGGACCAGCAAAAACGAATCGGAGTTTTGTCGGGCGGCGAGCGCAATCGCGTGCATTTGGCGAAATTGCTGAAGTCGGGCGGCAATTTGCTTCTGCTCGACGAGCCGACGAACGATCTCGATATCGAAACTCTTCGCGCGCTGGAAAGTGCAATTGAAGAATTCGCCGGGTGCATCATGGTCATTTCTCACGATCGGTTTTTTCTCGACCGTCTCTGCACGCATATTCTGGCATTCGAAGGAAATGCGAAGGTCGAATGGTTCGAAGGGAACTTTGATGAATACAGAAAGGACAAGATTCGGCGTCTTGGTCCAGAATCGGTTGAACCCAAGAGAGCGAAGCACAAACGGTTCCAGCGTTGAAAAATTCAGCTCTGCGTCGGCATTTTGAACCGATTGGTCGGGCTGCAATGTTTCAACGGATTGAATTTCCAGCGTTGTCCTGATCGGAGATCGAATATGAACCAAATCCAGCGGAAGCCGAAGGCGAACGAATCTCCGAAGACTGGCGTGCTCCTGTGCGGGCATGGCTCGCGGTCCGAAGCTGCGATCCGTGAATTCGCGAATATGGCCAAGCAGCTTCCGCCGCATCTCGCGGAAAGCTGGCCTGTTGAATTTGGCTATCTCGAATTCGCGAACCCGGTCATCCGCCTCGGTTTGGACAGGCTGCGGAAGCAGGGTTGCGAACGCATTCTGGCAGTTCCGGGAATGCTTTTCGCCGCAATGCACGCGAAAAACGACCTTCCCGCCGTCCTGAACTCATATGCCTTGGAACACGACGTGGAAGTTCTTTACGGGCGGGAGCTCGGGGTGGATCCAAAGATGATCGCCGCGGCCGCCGATCGAATCACGGCGGCGGTCGAGGCAGCGAACGCAGCGCACGGCGAGTTGCCGGTTTCGGAGACTTGCCTTGTTGTAATCGGACGGGGAGCCTCGGATCCGGACGCCAACTCGAATGTCTCTAAAATCACGAGGCTGCTGTGGGAAGGGCTCGGCTTCGGCTGGGCAGAAACAGGATACTCCGGCGTAACATTTCCCTTGGTGGAGCCTTGCTTGGAGCGAGTTGCGATGCTCGGCTTCCGCAGGGTCGTGGTGTTTCCCTATTTTCTGTTCTGCGGAATCCTGATCGACCGCATCTACGGTTTTGCCGACATGGCGGCCGAGCGATTTCCCGAAATCGAATTCGTCAAGGCGGGATATCTCAATGATCACCGCAAAGTCTTGGAAACATTCGCAGACCGGGCAAGCGAGATCCTGACCGGCGAAACGGCGATGAACTGTTCCATGTGCAAATATCGCACGCAGGTTCTCGGCTTCGAATCGGAGGTGGGAAGTCCGCAAGCAAGTCATCATCATCACGTAGAGGGTCAAGGCGCATCCGCGCCCGGATCGAATGTGAACGAGTGCGAATTGTGCGATAGTTTCTGCACTGGCGCATGCAGGCTGCCTTCATCGACGGACGGCGAGCAGGGAGAGCATGCGCACCATTCGCATCATCACGATCATTTTCATGACCACCACCATGAGCATCCGCCCTACCCGCACTCGCAGCATCCGCTCGGACCGGAGAGCGCTCGCCGCCACCTGCCTCATTCGACATGAACTCTTTCGGATGCGACCGGGCATTCGACAATCCGGCCAATAGATTCGGCTGCAAACTCGATTTCCCGCAATTTCGCAGCTGATGCTCGGCGCAATTTCGCAGCTCAGGCCGCGCAATCTTCATTCGGGCAGCCCCTGCCCGGCAGAGTCTACCCGAACAACTTGAATCCTCAGAGTTAACGCTCGCGAAGAAATCCTTGTATGCTCGACTCCATGGAACGGGATGCCCATAAGGAATTGCGCACCGGATACTCGACAGGCGCATGCGCAACGGCGGCAAGCCTTGCGGCCTGCCGGGCATTGTTGACGGGCAAATGGTCCGAGTCTGTCAAGATTACCTTGCCGCGCGGCCAAACACCGGAATTCAAGCTCGAAACCATGGAATCAGGCGACGGCTGGGCACGCGCCGGCGTGCGCAAGGACGCCGGCGATGATCCGGATGTAACGCACAATGCCTTGGTCATTTGCGAAGTGCGCAAGGCCCCAAACGGCACCGACATAACATTCAAGGCAGGCGAAGGGATTGGCATCGTGACCAAAGCCGGCCTCCCAGTCGGCGTGGGCGAACCTGCCATCAATCCGGTGCCGAAAAGAATGATTGTCGCCGCATTGCGCGATGTCGCATCGGAGTTCGGTGCAAGCGCCGACTTTGAAATTGAGATTTCAGTACCGGGCGGCGTGGACTTGGCAAAAAAAACCTGGAATCCTCGTTTGGGAATTTTGGGCGGCATTTCGATTTTGGGAACGACAGGGATCGTTAAGCCGTATTCCTGCGCCGCTTGGATTGCCTCAATACACAGAGGCATCGACGTCGCGCGGGCAAACGGAGCTAAGCATGTCGTCGGGTCAACCGGCACCACCTCCGAAGCCGCCGCGCAAAAACTTTACGGTCTTCCTGATTTCGCAATGCTGGATATGGGCGATTTCGTGGGTGGCATGCTGAAATACCTTCGCAGGAATCCGATACCGCAAGTCACGATCGCCGGCGGATTCGCAAAGATTGCGAAGCTGGCCCAAGGCGCGTCAGATCTTCACTCCAAACGTTCACAGGTAGATTTCGGCGCATTGGCGAAAATCGCATCGGAGTCGTGCGATGCGCCCAACCATTTCGAAAAGATCAGAAACGCGAATACCGCGCTTGAAGTCTTGAATTTGGTCGGGCCAAGCCTAGCGGCCGAGGTCGCCCAAAGAGCCCGCATCAGTTCGCAACAAATGCTAAACAATAAAGGCGTTCGAGTCAGCGTGCTAGTATTCGACAGGGAAGGCCGATTGCTCGCGGATGCCTCGGCCGCTGGACAAAGCAACGTTTGAAAGTGGAAGCTTCGCAAAGGAAGAAGTTGCTTGTCTTGGCGGGCACGGCGGAAGCCCGCCACCTCTGCGACGAATTGTCTCGACTCCCGCAGTTGGAGATACTTGCGTCCTTGGCCGGCAGGACCACAAGACCGAGCAAATACCTTGTCCCGACTCGTATCGGCGGTTTCGGCGGAGCCAAAGGTCTAACGGAATATGTACGGTCTGAAAGATTCGACGCGATCATCGATGCAACGCATCCCTTCGCTGTCCAAATCAGTTTCAACGCAATAGCCGCCGCCAGCCAATTCGGGATACCAATTGTTCGGTTGGACCGTCCGGAATGGGTTTCGGGCAACCTCGACAACTGGGCATTTTTTGATGAACTCAGCCAGGCTGTTGAAATGATCCCCGGAGGCTCGCGCGTGCTTGCGGCCATCGGAGGCCGGTCGATTGAAAACCCGCTCACTGCGGATGCTTTGCGTTCCCGAGCGGATGTCATGTTCTTGGTGCGCGCATTCGAAAGTCCTTCGAGATCGTCAGTTCCTGCAAATTGCATAGTGCTGACCGAAAGTCCGAGTTCTAATCTGGAACATGAACTGCGCCTTTTGCGCCGCGAGAAAATTACGTGCCTGCTATGCAGAAATTCCGGCAGCGAACTCGGAAGACACAAATTGGACGCCGCAGCCGAATGCAATCTTCCAGTTTACATGCTTTCGAAGCCTACGCAGCCGACGTTGCCTCGGTCGGGTGCTTCATTCACGAATATCGATGATCTTAACGGGTGGATCTATGATTGCATTTTGTACCAGAATTCTGGATCATCCTATCGATTATTTTAATAATCATGCTGCGGAGACCTACATCCCTTGTCGTAGCTGCGACGCACAATCAGGTTTTTTTTATCAAAATTGAACATCCGAATTGATGGCTTGTTTACTTAAGTCTACAGAGTCTACATTTTGTGCGTTCGGTGCCGTCGGAGTTCATCGATTGATGCGGTTGCGCCTTGATGCGGGGCAGCGGATCCTTCTAATTTGTGCCGAAATCCGAGCGAAACAGTTGGATTCCGGTTAGTTCCGACTGAATTTTTGAGCCGCATGCCCAACTCCGGCGAGAATCAATATCTTGTGGCTGCGGACTCAAAGCAATAAGCCATCCGAATTGATCTTGTCGATCCGTTATAAGTTGTATCGTGCGAGCCAACAAATAGAAGTCTGAGAACGCTCTTTAGATCCGCTCTTATTTGTTTTATTCTTCTCAGCCATAATTCTATATTTGCGTTTACTATCCAATAGCCACGCCGCCCTTCAAAAGCCGTAGATGACTTGTTTACTTAAGTCCGCAGAGCCTACATTTTGTGCGATCGGCGCCGTCTGAGTTCACCCATTGATGCGATTGCGCCTTGACGCGGGGTAGCGGATCCTTCTAATTCTCTCCGAAATCCGGGCGAAACGGTGTTACTACTAAGTGAAAACTCCCCAAAAGCGCTAAAGCAGAATTCCCCAGTCAGGGGGGGGGGACACCTAGCCTGACGTCAAGCGTTTTTTTTCGGTTTTCAGAGGGCGTTTTTTGACCGTCGTTCCGGGTCGAAGGTCTGTCCGGTTTCGATCATTCTGCAGGCGACGCCGAGAAGTCTGTCGGCGACGCTTCTGAGGGCTCGTGCGTGCTTGTGCCCTCGGCTTCTCAGCGCATGATATTTCGCCCGGCTGGTTTTGTCGCGCTGGATGGCGGCCATGGCCCAGTGGCGGGCGGCGTTCCTGAGCCGTCCGTTCGCGGCGAGTCGGCGCTGGACCAGGACGGTCCGTCCCGACCGTTTGGTGACGGGCGCGACGCCGAAGTAGCATCCCGAGGCTTGCAATTCGGCTTTCCGGACGCTGTCGAAGGCTTCGGAGAGGATGACGGCCAGGACGGTGGCTCCGATGCCGGGGACGGAGCGCAGGATGTCGACGGCCTGCCCGCCCTCCATGGCCCCGACGCGGTCGACGGCCCGGCCGATTTCGGTCCGGATCTCCTTGATTTCGGCGTTGAGGGCTTTGAGCCGCCTGACGATCCGTCCGGCGGATTCGGCGACGGCCTCGGCGGTTCCCGGCGCGGTCGGGACGGGCTTGTCGCGAAGCGCGGCCAGGACGTCTTCGGCGGAGGTCCGGGCGCGGCTTTTCCTGAGCACGGCTTCGACGGAGGACAGGCGCACGCGGCGGGCCTTCCCCGGCGTCGGGGCGAGGGTCCAGAGATCGAGGGCCCAGGTCCTGCCGAGGTCCGGCGCGGCCTTGAGGAAAGCGGGGTAGTAGCGCCTGATCTGCGCCTTCAGCTTATTGATCAGGCGGGTTCTTTCTTCGACCAGGTCGCCGTCCGTGCGCGACAGCTCGCGCAGCCTGACGATCTCCGGCGGCGGCGGTTCCACCTCCCGGAACGCCTTCCTGTCGGTGGCGAGCGAACCGGCCAGGACGAGGGCGTCCCTGCGGTCGTCCTTGGCTCCGGCCGGCGAGAACCGGTCGCGGAAGCGGTCGAGCTGCTTGGGGTTGAGCGCGAACACGGCGACGCCGCGCTCCAGCAGGGCGTCCACCTCCGGGCCGTGCGGCTTCTCGATGGCGGCGGCGGCCCCGCCTTCGGGGCAGTGCCCGAGGATCCAGTCGGCCATCTCGGCCAGGCCGTCGCCGCTGTGGGCGAAGGCCCGCTCGCCGAGGAGCTCGCCGTCCGCGTCGACCGCGACGACCTGGTGGGTTTGGGTCGACCAGTCGATGCCCGCGTATATTTCGAATTGCGTCATTGCATTCCTCCGTTGTAAAAAAAGGCCGGCCGCGGCGTTCGCCAATCCCAGTACTGGCGCTCGAGGGCGCGGACACCTGGCTGGGCGTAGCCGCGGCCGCCGATCGGGGCGCTGGTCCCCCCCTGGTACTCGAAGGCACTGGGGGCTTTAGGCTGCTCCCGATCGGCCGCCTCTCCGCCGGGAGTGGCGGAGCTCGCCGATCATCGCCGAGTTCGAAGGGGGCTCCAACCCTCGCTTCGGCCTGTCGCGCTACGCGCTCCAGCCCTCCGCGAGGGTTGGCCGAAACCCCGGCCCGACTGACGACCGACGTCGGCGGTCCATCAAGTGCTCTGAGAAGTACTGGGGGCTGCGAATTCGTTCCGGGGGGGGCATGCCCCCCGGAACGAAAGCAGTCCAAAATCCCATCCGATTTTTTTGCCGAAGGAGGCTCGGGTCGGGTGTTGAAGCTGGAGAAGATTGTCATGTTGCAAGAACTGAAACGGGAAGGCCTTTCGATCAGCGCCATCGCGCGGCGGACGGGCCTGGACCGCAAGACGGTCCGCAAACTGCTGGACCGGGGCCTCGCGGCTCCGGCCTATTCGCCGCGGAAGCCTCGGCCCCGGCTCCTGGAGCCGTACGAGGACTATCTCGCGGACAAGATCGGGAACTGCCCGGATCTGTCCGGACGCCGGCTGTTCCGGGAGATCCGGGAGCTCGGCTACGAAGGCGGCTATACGGCGGTGACGGACTGTCTCCGCGCGGTCCGGCCGGACGCGGCGCCCAGGTTCGAGCGCCGCTTCAAGACCAAGCCCGGCGAGCAGGCCCAGGTCGACTTCGCCGAATTCAAAACCGAATACGCCGACGAGCCCGGCGCCGTCCGGAAAGTCCATCCGTTCTCGTTCGTCCTCGGATGCAGCCGATGGCTGCGGGGGCGGTTCTGCGCCGACCGGAAGCTCGAGACGGTGCCGGGATGCCACGTGTCCGCATTCGACGCCTGCGGAGGGGCGACGGAAGAGGCGCCTGCGACCGGATGAAGACCGCCGTCCCGGGAGAGGACGCCGACCGGTCCGTGATCCACAACCCGTCCCTGGTCGCCTTGCTCGACCACTACGGATCGGCGCCCAAGGTCTGCAGAGCCTGCCGGGCGAAGACCAAGGGCAAGGTCGAGCGCCCGTTCCGTTGCATCCGGCAGGACTTCTTCCTCGACCGGACCTTCCGCAGCTTCGGCGGTCCCGATGCGCAATTCGACAATTGGCGCGGCAAGGTCGCCAATCCGCGCGTCCACGCCACCACCGGCCGGATCGTCGACCAGGCCTTCGCCGAAGAGCAGTGCTCCTTGGTCCCGCTGCCCGCGCATCCCTGCGACGCGGTCCTGACCGTCGAGCGCCGCGCCGGCCGCGACGGAATGGTCTCCGTCGGCGGAAACCTCTACTCCGTGCCCGACGCCGCTCGCAAGCGCGTGCTGGAGGTGCAGCGGCACCCCGCCGAAGTGCGTATCTTCGAAGACAGGACGCTGATCGCCCGGCATCCGATCCTCGAAGGCCGGAACCGCCGCAGGGTCGATCCCGGCCACCGCAGGCCGCCCCCGCCGCGGATCGACTTGCCCAACCTCGAGGAGGCGCCGAAGCGATCCTTGGCCTTCTACGACGCCGTCGGACGCCGCCTCGAACGGCAGGGAGCAACCCGATGACCGAACTGATCGACCGCATCGGCGCCGCCCTCGTCGGACTGAAAATGCTCCGGGCGCTCGAAGCGCTCGGACCCACGCTGCGGCGCTTGGAGCAGGGCGAGACCGCAGCCGTCGAAGCCATCGACGCCCTCCTCAGCGAGGATTGCGCCCTGCGCGAAACGCGGAGAATCGACATCGCATTGCGAACCGCGAAGCTCCTCCCCGTCAAGACGGTCGAAAGCTTCGACTTCGCATTCCAGCCCTCGCTCGACCGCGAGAGAATCGCCGCGTTGGCCCAGCTCGACTTCATCCGGAGACGCGAGACCGTCCACTTCCTCGGACCGCCGGGAACCGGAAAGTCCCATCTCGCCACAGCACTCGGCGTCGCCGCCGTCAAAGCCGGAAAGAGCGTCTACAAGACGACGCTCGCCGAACCCGCCGACAGCCTCGCCAAAGCCGAACGACAAGGCCGACTCGCCGAAAAAATCCGCTTCTTCGCACGGGCCGCGATCCTCATCGTCGACGAAATCGGATATTTGCCCATAACGCAGGGCGGAGCGAGCCTGTTCTTCCAAATCGTAAACGCCAGATACGAAAAAGGTGCGATGATCCTCACTTTGAACAGAAGCTTCGCCGAATGGGGCGACATCTTCGGAGACCCCGTCGTCGCGACGGCCCTCCTCGACCGGCTCCTCCACCACGCGGCGGTCGTCCGAATCGAAGGCGCAAGCTGCCGGCCCGGAAAGCATGCAGACCTCATTCCCGAACATGTCCGGACGAATGCGCCCATCACGCCGCCGCCGCCCCCGAAAAAACGAGGGCGGCCCAGAAAGGAGACCCGAACCGAAGACTGAACTGGCTCGCCGCCAAAACACCGAAAAAGTGGGGAATTCTGCTTTAGCACTTTTGGGGAATTTTACTTTAGCATTGACACCCGCAATCAAAGGTATAAACTGCCCCGGGTTGCTTGCCCAATAGAACAGCCTCTTCAGCTACGCAGGGAGTGAGTGTGAAATGAAATTCGACAAATGGGTTTTGGCGGTGAGTCTGCCGTTGGTGTTGGCCACTTGCGGGGAAAGCGACCGCGCAGACACGGCCGAACGCATTGAAAACTTTACCCGCGGCAAGGGATTCACTCTTGATCCAAGACCGTCCAGCCCGACTTTAACGCAAACCGAAACGACTGAAACAATTGCGCTGCACAAAGCGGCGGTTGAAGGAAACGCTGCGCTCGCAAAGCAATTGTTGGACGAAGGCGCAAGCCCGGACGCCGTCAATGAATGGGGCGGAACGCCGCTGCATTTGGCGGCAAACGCTGCCGTCGCCGAGCTTCTGCTCGAAGCGGGCGCGGACCCGAACACTAAGAGCAGGGAAGGCGGCTGGACGCCGCTGCACCAGGCGGCGGGGGAAGGCCACGAAGCGGTTGCGGGGCTGCTGCTCGACGCGGGCGCGGACCCGAACGCCGTCAATGAAGACGGCTGGACGCCGCTGCACGAGGCGGTAGGGCACGGCCACGATGCCGTTGCGCGGATGCTGCTCGACGCGGGCGCGGACCCGGACGCCGTCAATGAATGGGGCGGAACGCCGCTGCATTTGGCGGCAAACGCTGCCGTCGCCGAGCTTCTGCTCGAAGCGGGCGCGGACCCGAACACTAAGAGCAGGGAAGGCGGCTGGACGCCGCTGCACCAGGCGGCGGGGGAAGGCCACGAAGCGGTTGCGGGGCTGCTGCTCGACGCGGGCGCGGACCCGAACGCCGTCAATGAAGACGGCTGGACGCCGCTGCACGAGGCGGTAGGGCACGGCCACGATGCCGTTGCGCGGCTGCTGCTCGACGCGAGCGCACGAATGCCTTGAACGCACTCCGGCTCGCGCTTGCGTTCGGCGCAACGGCCGCCGCGCAGGAATCAACGCCGCTGCACGCCGCTGCATTTGGCGGCAGACGAAGCGGTTGCGCGGATGCTGCTCGACGCGGGCGCACGAATGCCTTGAACGCAATCCGGCTTGCGCTTGCGTCGGCTCAAGTGCTAGTGGTCGATTTCAGTCATTTGATACCCTCTTTGGCGTGCGGCGATCCGCCGCTCCGGAGACGGCGGTTGGCCGGCTTCCCGAAGAAGCCCTCGACCGCGTCCGTCCAGGAGCAGGAGGTCGGCGTGAAGTGGAGGGTCCAGCGCCGGCGGTCCGCCAGCCACTCCGTGACGGCCGAGTGCTTGTGGGCGGAATAGTTGTCCACGATGGCGTGGATCTTCCGTCCCGCGGGCGCCGCCTTGTCGATCCGGTCGAGGAACGCGATGAACTCCTGGCGCCGGTGGCGGTCGGAGTGGCTGCCGATGACCGTCGCGTCCAGAATGTCCGTCGCGGCGAACAGCGTCGTGGTTCCGTTCCGCTTGTCCTTGTGCGGCGCGAGCCGGTGGCGGACGAGGATCTCGTGCACGGTCGACGGCGAGAGGCTGACCTTCTCCGCCAAGGCGCGCACCGTCCAGTGCGTCTCCCCCTCCGGCGCAGAGCTCCGCGCCAGATCCGCCACCTCGCGGACCTTCGCCTCGGACGTCCGGGGCTTGCCCGGCGGACGCGTCTTGTCGCGCAGAAGGCCGTCCACGCCCTCCCGCATGAACCGCTCCTGCCAGCGCCGGATCCGTCGCCTTCGCCGAGCCGGTCCCGGCCATGACCGCCATCGTCCCGCCTCTCGTCTGCCCCGCGCTGTCGCCGCGCCGTTCTTGCCAAAACCATGCAGGACTCCAGTGAAGAAAACAAGCCACTAGGAATTCCGGGTTCGCAGAATTCTTCCTGCCCGATACGACTCCAGAAGAAGCCAACAGATCGAAGCTCCTCTTCGACCCATACCGCTGGATCAATCTCACTTTTGCTATCTGCCCACTTTTTTAGTTTGGCATGAAACGTTTCTTCCCTCGGGCACAACCCGCCCCATTCCCAGCTGTGCCGGGGTTGAACGGTGTCTGCGGGCTTCCGCTCCCCGGCGCCGGGATGGCGTTCGCGGGCGTCCCCCGTTTTGGCCCGCTGGCGATCCCGTTGCGGAGTGCGCAGCTTGCGTCAGGCCGACTGTGTCGCCGCCTGTCCGGCGGCCTGATGTTCGAGGCTGCAGTCCTTCATCTGTTGTCGGCCGACAATTCGGCAGGTTTGGTCGGGCATGTCAAGCGCCGGCCTCGAAGCCCGCCGCGCAGGGACGGACGGCATTCATGGGATCCGGCTGCTCCTCGGCAATGAGCGGTCGAAGGCGAAGCGGCGAAATCCGTTTCATGGTCGGGGGCGGGCGGCCAAAGGCCGATCATGTGGTTTTTTGCAGGAGACGGCGAGGCACGCGGAACTTGTCTTCAGTTTCAGGGCTTCGCTTCTCTCCCGTTGTACAGTTCAATGAATTCCAAGAGCAGCTTCTCAATCCGCTTGATGGAATCGCAGTCGCCGCTCCGGATCCAGCAAGCGTCGAATGGACTCTAGTGTGTTGAACCGACCACTAGGAGCCTGTCCAAGTAATCGCTTCCGCTGAACCTGACCGCCGCACCGGGGTCGGCATTGTCATAGGCCGTTCATTCCGCCCGGATCGGATTTGGCGATTTTGCTCGGACGGTTTTGGCGGATCTCCCGGTTCCGGCCTCGGTTTTAGCGTTCCATGCCTGCCCGGACGGGTCCCGGGACGGTCAAGCGCCGACGGGCCGCGCGTTCGGCCACGCGGACACCAGCTTGTTCAAGTTGTGGGCGATGCAGACCAGCGTCCATTCCCGCCGCGCATTCTCGACGCCTCGCATCAGGAACTGCCGGAACCGGCGCGCCTGCTTGATCTGTCCGAACACCGGCTCGACGGTGATCTTGCGCAATCGGTACCGACCGTCCCGGCCTTCCCGTTTGAGCCGCCGGTCCATCTCCGCCCGGCAGGTTCCCTCGCGCGGCGGCCTGCCGCCGGTCGCCGTCTCCTTGCCGTGCCTCCGCCGGCCGGTGGCGACATGGCCTCGGATGCCTTTCCTGTTCAGAAGCTTGAGATTCTCTTCGGAGCAATATCCGGCGTCGGCCGACAACTCCTCCGGCAATTCCCCCGCCGACGCTTCCATCGCCTCGATCATCGGCTCCAGCTGCTTCTGGTCGCTGCCCTCGGCGGTCAGGCCGTGCGCGACGATGACCTGGTTGTCGGCGTCCACCACGATCTGGCCGTTGTAGCATTGGCCGAACCCGTCCTTGGTCTTCATCAGCCGGCTCTCGGGGTCGGCGGAGTTCCGTTGGGCCTTGTCCTCCGGCTTCGCCGACGCCGGATCCTTGCCCTCCGCCTCGGCCGCCGCCTCGGCCTGCGCCTCAAGAGCGGCCATGTGCTCCTTGATCCGCTCCCGGCGCTGCCGCTTGGTCGCCAGATGCTCCGGAAGCATCCCGCTGCCGCCGTCGGCCCCGTGCTCGCGGTCCTCCGCCTCGTCCGCAGCTTCCGCGCGCGCCAGCATCTCCTCGATCTCCTCGCTCAGCTCGGCATCCGCCTTCACCATCCGGCCGTAGCTCATCGCCTTGTGCTTCGACGCGTTCGCCTGAATCCGCGTGCCGTCGATCGACACATGCCCCAGAGACGCAAGGCCCATCCCCCTGCAAAGGGCCAATATCTGGTCGAACAGACCTCCGAGCGACGAAAGGTGGCGCTTCCGGAAGGCGTTCAAGGTGCGGAAATCCGGGCGCTGGCACGCCGTCACCGCCATGAAGTCCATCCGGTCCTGGCAGCACCGCGCGATCTCCCGCGACGAGTAGATCCCTCGGCTGTAGGCGTAGAACAGCAGAGCCACCATCATTTTCGGATGGTAGGGCGGCTGCCCGCGCACCTCCGAATAGGACCGCATGACCGACGACAGATCCAGCGCCTCCTCGACAAGCTCCCTGACAATCCGGGCCGGATGGTCCTCGGGAACGAAGTCGTCGACCGAAGGCGGCAAAAGAAACACCTGGTCTGCCTGCCAGTCGCGAAAGGTCTTGCCGGTCATTCCGAATCACTCCCAATGTTCATCAGAAATTATAGCACTGAATCCCTATTTCATCAACCGCATGAATCTCCCGGGCGGGTATTTCTCGGACAGGCTCCTAGAGCGTTTTTCGTTTAGTTTGAAGTACTCCATATCCTGAGTTCGCGAGATAGTTGGCGCATTCTTCGGGTTCGAATCTCTTCAGGATTAGAGCGTTTTTCACTAAGTTTGACCCACTGCGTACCCCGAGTTGGCGAGGTAGTTCGAGCATTCTTCGGGCGTGAACTTTTCCAAGATGGAGCCGACATTTTTCCAGAGATCGTCCCGAGTTCGCGGCTGGTCCTTGCGCAGGAAGTGCTTGAGTTTGGCGAACGCCTGCTCGATCGGGTTGAGATCGGGACTGCAGGGCGGAAGGAACAGCAGGTGGGCGCCTGCGCCTCGGATCGCCGCGCGCACCGCTCTGGTCTTGTGGCTGCCGAGGTTGTCCATGATGACGATGTCGCCTCGGCTGAGCGTCGGGACCAGTTGCGTTTCGACATAAAGCAGGAAGGCGCCGCCGTTGACCGGTCCGTCCAGGACCCAGGGGGCGTCGATCCGGTCGTGCCGCAGAGCGGCGATGAATGTCGAGGTCCCCCAATGGCCGAAGGGAGCCCAGCCGTGCACCCTCTCTCCCTTGGGGCCCCAGCCGAATCTGGGCGACATGTTGGTCTTCGTCCAGGTCTCGTCGATGAAGACCAGCTTGCGCGAATCCGCCTTGTCCTGATAGCGCTTCCACCGCTTGCGGCGGCGCTCCACATCCGGGCGGTTCCGCTCGTCGGCCACCGGCGCCGGCTTCTTGCGGGTGAGGCCGCAGGATCGCAGAAAGCGCCAGATCGCGGCGACGCTCGCCGAGACGTCCAGTTCGCGAAGCAAACCCTGCAGCCCCGCCAAGGTGATCGCCGGACAGTCTTTGATCCGCTCCAGGATCCAGGTCTGACGACCCTCCAGCTTCCGCTTGCGGCATCCGCCCATCCGGCGCGGGCTGACCGATCCCGTTTCCAAATATAGCTGAACCCATTTGATCACGGTCGAAACGGCCACGCCGATCTGCTTCGCAACACTGCAGCGGCTTTCGCCCGCCAGCACCTTCTCGACCGCGTGCATCCGCAAATCGTCCGGATAAGGTCTCGGCATCCATCCATCCTCTGTCTTGAAACTAGAGGCATAAACCTCATCCCGACAGAAAAGGGAATCCATAAGTGGAACGATTCCAACTAAACGAAAACCGCTCTAGGAGCGTGTCCGAGAAATAGCTGCCGCTGAATTTGACGGAAATTTTCGGTACAGCATCTAGGAAATGTTGGTCGTTGTATCTATATGTTGCGCTACACAACATCAATTAATCTGTGTATATTGGTGATTTTACGAATACTCGGACACGCTCCTAGGATGCGCCGCTGCTCAACCAATGAACGAACCGCTCTAGTGCTGAACGCTGCTTGGTCTATCCACGTGCTCTTGAACAGCAGACCCGGGTAGGTCCGGCCGCGGCAGGTGCTCGAATTCCCATTCGATCGGAACAAGCGGCATCGTCAACGCAATCCCAAGCACGTCGCCCACGCTGGATACCGGTTTGATTTCAAGCTGGTTTTTAACCTCGTCCGGGATCTCGGACAGATCTTTCGCGTTCTTCTCCGGTATCAGGACTGTCGTGATTCCGCCGCGGATTGCAGCAAGCAGCTTAGCCTTGAGCCCGCCGATCGGGAGCACGGTGCCCCTCAACGTGACTTCCCCTGTCATGGCGATATCCCGCCTCACCGGAATGCCGGTAAGAACCGAGACGATTGACGTCACCATCGCGATCCCGGCGGATGGACCGTCTTTCGGTGTCGCACCGTCGGGCACATGAACATGAATGTCGATCTTTTCAAATTTGTTGGGCTTGAAACCGATCTTTGGCGCAATCGACCGCACATATGAAGACGCCGCGTCGATGGACTCCTTCATGACGTTTCCGAGCGTTCCGGTCGTCTTCATGCGCCCTTTGCCCGGCAAAACGACGGCCTCGATTGACAGCAGATCCCCGCCGGTGGTCGTCCACGCGAGTCCGGTGACGACTCCGACTTGGTCTTCCTTCTCAGCCAAACCATATTGATATGGTGCCAATCCCAATAATGATCGCAGGTTCTTTTTCGATACGGAAATTCTTTTATTTTCGTCCTTGACCAGCTTCGTCACGGCTTTGCGGCAAAGCTTCGCAATTTCCCTTTCCATATTGCGAACGCCCGCCTCGCGCGTATAAGTCCTTATAATTTCTTCAATGGCGTTCTTGTCTATCCGCAATTCCGAGGATTCTATTCCGTGGGCGGCCTTTTGCTTCGGCACGATATGACGCTTCGCAATCTCTATCTTTTCATCTTCCGTGTAGCCGGAAAGCGTTATGATTTCCATTCGATCACGCAGCGGATAGGGAATATCGTCGAGATAATTCGCTGTCGTTATGAACATCACCGACGACAGGTCGTAATCCAAGTCCAGATAATGGTCCACGAATTTCGAATTCTGCTCCGGGTCCAAGACCTCCAGCATAGCGCTCGCGGGATCGCCTCTGAATGAGTTTCCGAGCTTGTCGATTTCATCAAGCAAGATGAGAGGATTGATCGACTTCACCTTGCGCAACGACTGGATGATCCGGCCCGGCATCGAACCGATGTAGGTTCTGCGATGGCCGCGGATTTCGGCTTCGTCGCGAACTCCGCCCAAAGACACTCGAACGAACTCGCGCCCGGTCGCCTTGGCGACCGACTGCCCCAAGGAAGTCTTCCCGACGCCGGGAGGCCCTACAAGGCACAAGATCGGGCCGGTGATCTTGTTGACCCTTTGCTGGACGGCGATATACTCGAGAATGCGCTCCTTGACTTTCTCCAAGGCGTAGTGGTCGCGGTCGAGGATCTTCTCCGCCTTCTTGATGTCGCTCTTTACCGGATTCTTCGCACCCCAAGGGATTTCAAGCAGCCAGTCCAGATAATTCCTGACGACTGTCGCTTCCGACGACATCGATCCCATTTGACGAAGCTTGCGCAATTCGCCGAGCGCACGCTCCTTCGCTTCTTCGGTGAATTTCGTTTCGGCGATCTTTTTCTCCAGATCAGCCAGTTCCGACTTTTCACTGTTGTCGCCCAACTCCTTCTGGATGGCTTTCATTTGCTCGTTGAGGTAATATTCTTTTTGAGTGCGCTCCATTTGCGATTTTACGCGGCGGCGAATCTTTTTTTCAACCTGAAATACAGAAAGTTCGGTTTCGATGAGCGAAAGGATCTTTTCGAGTCGGTCAAAAACCTTGCTTGATTCGAGAAGCTCCTGTTTTTTTTGAACTTCTATGCTCATATGCCCGGCAATAACATCGGCAAGCAATGCTGGGGCGGCGATGTCGTTGACTTCAGAAATTGTTTCTTCTGAAACCGCTTCTCTGCTTTGACTGTATTTCGCGAATGCTTCTTTCGCCGCTTTCGCGATGCGCCGGGTTTCGCCATCGTCAACAATTTCGGCTTCGAATTCGGTCGCAACGACTTCCAAATGAGTCTCGCAGTCAACGAATTCGTCGATCTTCATTCGTTGCTTGCCTTCAACGAGCACTTTCACGGTACCGTCGGGCAGTTTCAGGAGCTGCAGGACATGCGCCACGACGCCGACCTTGTAGATGTTTTCCGGTGTCGGATCGTCATGCTTCGGATCCATTTGTGCCGCCAAAAACAGTTCCTTCTTGGAATCAGCGACGATCTCCAACGCCTTGACGGACTTCGGCCGACCTACGAACAAGGGAACGATCATGCTCGGAAAGACGACGATGTCGCGAAGCGGCAAGATTGGGTACGTTTTTTCGTTGCGAGACATGGCTGCTCCTGTAGAACACATAAATCATTGCCGCGCCGCCATCCTACCCGACGCCCGCACCGCAGCAAAAATGTGTGCTGATTGCTAAATTGTCAAGTTGCGGCGACCTTGTTGGAAGTCAAGTAACAGAAAACACAAGAGAATTTATTCGGATTGTTCCGGCGCGCGTCTCCAAGTTCGATGGAAGTCGTGAGCATACGCGTCGAATTTTCCGGTCAGCAGCGCGTTCCGGATTTCGGACATCAACTGCTGATAGTAGTGCAGGTTGTGCCAAGTTACGAGTATTGAAGCAATAATTTCTTTCGCTTTGATCACATGATGCAAATACGCCCTCGAGAAGTTCTTGCAAGCGGGGCAGCCGCAGGACTCATCGATGGGATGCGGATCATCCTTGTGAGCAGCATTCTTCAGATTCAATGTCCCCGACCTGAAGAACGCCTGCCCTGTTCGACCGGATCTAGTGGGCAGAACGCAGTCGAACATGTCTACGCCGCGGGCGACCGCGTTCACAATGTCATCCGGCTTCCCCACGCCCATCAGATACCTTGGCTTGTCGAACGGAAGCATTCTAGGCGCATAGCTCAGGACCTCAATCATCCTCTCGGTTCCCTCTCCTACGGCAAGACCTCCGATCGCGTAGCCGTCAAAACCGATTTCAACCAGGTCTCCGGTGCTCTTGAACCGTAGGTCTTCGAATACCGACCCCTGCTGTATTCCGAAAAGCGCTCTTGAATCGTGCTCTCCGAATGCGGCCTTGGATCGTTTCGCCCAACGCATCGACAGCAGCATCGACTTTTCCGCCTCGACCCTGCTGACCGGAAACGGAGTGCATTCATCGAAACACATCGCGACATCCGAACCAAGCAGTTGCTGCACTTCAATGGAGCGCTCCGGCGACAAAACATGCTCCGCACCATCAATGTGGGACTTGAAGCGGACGCCGTCTTCATTGAGTTTCCGGAGCGTGCTGAGACTCATGACCTGAAAACCTCCGGAATCGGTCAAAATCGGCCGTTTCCAATTCATGAATCGGTGGAGGCCGCCGAGTTTCGCAATCCGCTCTGCACCCGGGCGCAACATCAGGTGATATGTGTTGCCAAGTATAATTTGGGCGCCAGTCAAAGCCACATGTTCAGGCAGCATCGCCTTGACGGTCGCCGCCGTTCCGACCGGCATGAATGCAGGCGTTTCGATATCCCCTCTCGGCGTGCGAAGGACGCCGGTCCTCGCATCGCCCTCTGATTTCGTGATTTCAAATTGAAATGCCATGCCGTCTGCCCATCCGGGTTGGAAACAACCTCGTGATTGATACACGTAAACATCCGATCATGCGCTGCAACCCGCTGCTATTCGGCGCGGGCTTGTTCAAATCGCTCTCAACCGGTCTTCAATCTGCAAATGCCCAAGGAAGTTGGGCGGTTGCGCTGTCTCGCGGCGTCTCGAGCTCTTCAACTATGGCGGAACGCGGTTATGGACAATTGGTTGCAATAGCCTATATGTTTGGTCAGGGATTTGCAGACGCCGTGCATCGAAATGGAAATAGAAGACAAATTTCCTTTGGAAGGGACAATTCTCATCAAGCCTTCCTCCGTGGATCATCCGTTGTACGATAGTGTCGTCGATGCATGTCGATCAGTCTATGATCCGGAAATACCTGTAAATGTTTATGATCTTGGTCTGGTTTACACAATTGAGATCGACCAAGAAGGCGAAGTTCAAGTCATCATGTCGCTCACTGCGCCGGGATGCCCTGTCGCCGGCGAAATGCCGGGTTGGATCGCCGACGCGATTGAGCCGCTGGAGGGAGTAAAGTGTGTCAATGTCGAAATCACATGGAATCCGCCTTGGGGGATGGAGATGATGTCCGACGAAGCGCGCTTGGAACTGGGCTTCATGTGAAGATCATTGCGATGATTTGAGCGCGATGTCGGTTGTTCTCCGTCCGCCGCGATCATCGTCGGCCCGTGAGCAACATTGCGCAAACTCTCGGAAGGGTTAATTTTGGTCAATGTTCGGAATACCTGGAAAGCAAGCAGTCACACTGACTGACGCCGCTGTTCGACATGTGTCGAAGCTTATGGCTGATGCGGGCAAAGCAGGGCTGCGGATCGGCGTAAAGAAGGGCGGCTGCGCGGGGATGGAGTACGTCATGGACTTCGTCGACTCCGTCAACGACAATGACGAGGTCGTCGAGCAGGACGGCGCAAGGATCGTTATTGAGCCGATGGCTCAGATGTTTCTTTTCGGAACCGAGATCGACTACAAGACCTCGCTGATTGAATCTGGATTTCAATTCAAGAATCCGAACGTAGTCGATTCTTGCGGATGCGGCGAATCCGTGAGCTTCAAGGAGGAGTAGCACCTGCAACATGGACGCGTTGCGAAGAGATGCGCGTGGATAATTCAAACCTCTCTTGCAGTAGGCACTCGCCCGAACACAAAGTCCCGATCAAACTGGAGAATGAATTGGCCAACCTTTTGTTTGCCGGAAACTGGAAAATGAACGGCACCGGAGAGTCCTTGAATGAGATCGCCGAACTCGCGGCGGTCGGAATCAGACCAGGGTTGAAGGTGCTGGTTTGCCCCCCTGCCACTTTGATTTCGCGAATGGCCGAGGCTTTGGGGGAAACGGACATCGAAGTTGGCGGCCAAAACTGCCATGAAAAGCCGTCGGGGGCATACACCGGCGAAATCTCGGCAAAAATGTTGAGAGACGCCGGCGCAACCCACGTCATTTTAGGGCATTCGGAACGGCGGCAGCACTATCGGGAGTCCGATTCGTCCGTGATGGCAAAGGTGAAAGCGGCTTGGAGAGCCGATCTGATCACGATTGTTTGCATCGGTGAAACCGAAGAACAAAGAAACAAGGGGGAAACTCTGGCCGTCGTCGAGTTCCAAATCGATCAAAGTATTCCTGACGGCGCCAACAGCGACAATTTGGTTGTCGCCTATGAGCCGGTCTGGGCGATCGGAACTGGCAAGACCCCTGCCCTTGCCCAAATCGCCGAAGTGCATGAGTTCATCCGGAACCGTTGCATCGCTCGTTTCGGCGAGGTTGACGGCCATTGCATCAGGCTTCTTTACGGCGGTTCGATGAATCCCGGCAATTCCCGCGAGATTCTCAGCCTTAAAAATGTTGACGGAGGATTGATCGGAGGAGCATCCCTCAAGGCTTCGGACCTTTTGGCAATCATTTCCAGTTCGCAATCGAAATAATTCAAAAATGACGGATAAACCCACAGAAATCGCAACGCTGAATTTGATTGGTAATTCCTGAATTTAGTTTGCAGCATTCACCTGTTTTGATTGACTGCATCTATCGAGTCACTGATTATATGTATTTTCTAATTTCGTATTCCGGCAATCGGATAGCATTGTCCTTTCACGTAGTGCGAATATATTGAATCATAGTTTCCGCTGCCAATCCCGCAGATCTTTCAGCGTTTAAGCACTCTGTCCAATTCCTTGCGAAATCGCTGTTCATCCGGCAACAGTTCAATCGCCCGCCGATAGGCGTCTTCAACCTCTCCGACTGGAGTCCTTAGCCAGCAACGGGTGAGCGCGAGTTCGCGCCATGCCCATGCGTGTCGGGCAGGTGAGGCATCCAGCTGGATAACGCGTTCCAAAAGCTCTTGAGCCTCGACAAGAAGCCTCCGATTCAAATCATCCTGTTGATCTTGGCGGGCCTTGCCCGCCAGCTTGATTTTAGTCTGCGCAAATTCAAGCAGTGGACGAGGGTCGTCATATACTGCATCTCCTGCAAGCACGAAATACCTGTGTGCCGTACTGTAGTCTTTTACACGCCTTGCGAGTATCGCGGTTGAGACGGCGTCCTGCCCAAGCGATGCGGGCTGCATTTTCTTGAGCAACTGCCGCGCTCTGTTTTCATTGCCCGCTTCCGTGAGTGCTTCAATCAACGTATTTGCAACTCGGGCAACGGCGCTTGTTGCCCCTTTCGCCTCAAAAATCTTCAGCACTTCTTCGGCGCGGCCGAACTCGGCATTTTTTGAGCATGCCCTTATCATTTCTGACGCGAGGACTTCCGAAGCTTGGCTAGACTTCCATGCTGATTCAATACGGCGGAATGCATCTTTAGGTTCACCCATGGCACGCAAATAAGCCGCATCACTCAACGCCGATAGCGCGACGTACTCAGGATGGGCCGGCAGCGTAACCCGGAAATAAGTTCGCATTTCGTCGAAATCAAATCGGGGCGGCGGGGAACCGTTCGATTTCATAGACCGGAACACCTTGGGCAATCCAGTATGCCATCCCTCCGCAAGCTTGAGTTTTTTCAGGAACTCTCCGATGCGACGATTTCGAGCAGGTACGGTTGGAATTTCCGCATTGGGAAGCAGGTGCCGATGTTCGATTCCTGCAACCGGCCCCGGATAGCTGACGACTTCAATGCGGTCCGGGTAGAGATAAACCTTAGTGGGTTCTGGTTGGTCGACGTCGTAGCTCCGATGATAAACCGCGTTAACCAAAGTCTCGCGCAGCGCAGGCAACGGATAATTGACCCAGCTTTGAACTTGCCTGTGCTGTTGCTGCTTGTGCACATGAAATGTCGAAAGGTTTTCAAGATAATTCAAGCAATCACGAAGCTGGTCCGCCAACGTTCCCCTGAAGGTTCTCTCTTGCAGTACATTTCAGGCCCGATCTGCTGCGAACTGTGCAACTTCAATCTTCGCCCCTCTAAACCACTCAGTGGGATCATATGAGAAAAAGAGAAGGCCCACGTTACGCGGGATCTCGTGACTGTTGACTTTTGCCGATATTTGCATGCTCCGAATCAAGTGGTTTCCATTCGGTTCCTCGAGGAGTTCGCTTCGAATATCGCGCAAGAATTCACGTACTTTGCTCTCGCGCAGATCCTCGATCTGGGCATCATGCGCCCGGCGATCATCCCAAGGCACGCGAGCGGACTTCTCCATGAGCGCTTGGAGTTGGCCGCGTTTTTCTGCGTCGACGGTCTCCGAGCCAAGGCGGACCCAGTATCGCCAAGCCCCGCCGTCGCTTTCTGGCGCACGATGAGCGGACCGCGTCTCGCTCGCAGGCGCCCACACCACTAAAATACGTCGATCCTCGACGATTTCTGGTGACAGAATCGGGTGATAGGGCGGGTTGAGTCGAGTGCAGTGTCCGCTGACCCACTTCTGCGCAAACTCGATCTCTTCGGATGAAAGTCCGAAAGGAGGCAGAACCGCCTGCCCTCCACTTTCCTCAACTCCGATCACGACGTAGCCGCCGTTCAGATTGTGGAGATCATTCGCAAATGCGCAGATCGTCTTGAGTACTTGGAATCCTGTTGTTTTTGGATTCCACGATGCTTTGAGCTCGACGCGTTCAGATTCGACGCCCCTGCAGTAAAGGAGATCTTCCAAGTTGATAGGCAGTATCTTGCTCATGGACAAATCGAGCCCTTTGCCTCGAATCGAATTCCGAACTCACGCCAATTTCATTGCAGTCCCGTTCAATTCGGGAATACGCTACGCGGCAATGAAATAATTGCTGCAATGTGTCAACGACTCGCAAGATCTGGCGATCACCCGTACGCATTTCAACTGAATTCGTGCGCCAACGAAAAAGGAAGGATGCACCCTACGCTTCCGCGTTCACGATCTAAAAAGTCTACTTGGTTGCAAGGTATCATCTCTGCGGTGCCTATCTCCAATGAGCCGCGCTCTAGGGATATGTCCCTGTCCAATTCAACTTCTCAACTTGAATGGGTGATTCCAGCAAATAGACCAATCCCGGCGTCAAATATGCACGGCCCGGCCGAACGCTTCCAATGTGCTTTCGTGCATCGCCTCGGAAATCGTCGGATGCGGGAACACCGTCTGCATCAACTCGGATTCTGTCGTTTCCAGCTGTCGGCCTACAACAAATCCATGAATCAGCTCTGTAACTTCCGCGCCAATCATATGGGCACCGAGCAATTCCCCCGTGCTTTCGTCGAATATCGTCTTGACCAACCCTTCAGGCTCGCCGAGAGCAATTGCCTTTCCGCTGGCGTGAAGCGGAAACCTTCCGACACGGACAGGCTTTCCCTTCCCTTTCGCTTCGGCTTCCGTCAAACCGACCGAAGCTATCTGCGGGTGGCAGTATGTGCAGCCCGCGACGCTTTCGGGCTTTACAGGATGGGGTTGCCCTCCTGCGATCAGTTCGGCGACCACTATTCCTTCGTGGCTTGCCTTGTGCGCAAGCCAAGGGGGGCCGGCAACGTCTCCGATGGCGTAAATCCCATCGACGCCTGTACGGCACAACTCGTCGACGACGATGTGCGATCTGTCTGTCTTGACCCCGATCTTCTCCAAGCCCAGATTTTCGATGTTTCCTGCAATTCCCGCCGCGGAAATCACTGTATCGACATTCAGGACCAGTTCCTTTTTCGCCTTCGACTCGATGACCGCTGAAGCTTGATTGCCAGACTTGGTCAACTTCTTAACCATCGAGCTTTCATGGAACTTGATTCCGAGTTTGGAGAAGCTTTTCTTCGCTAATCCGGATATCTCCTCATCTTCATTCGGCAGAATTCTGTCCAGAACTTCGACAACGGTCGTATTCGCGCCCAGCGCGTTGAAAAAGCTTGCGAATTCCATGCCGATCGCTCCGGACCCGATGACCAATAGGCTCTTGGGCATCCGCGTCGGAATCAAAGCTTGTTTGTATGACCAGACCAAATCGCCATCGGCCGCAAGTCCCGGCAATTCCCTTGCGCGCGCGCCGGTGGCGACAACGATGTTCGGCGCCGTGAGTTCAATCGGCCCATCCGACCCCGACACGGAAAGCGTTCGATTGTCGGCGAATTCGGCCTCGCCCATGATCACAGCCGCCTTGTTCTTCTTCAGAAGGTGCTTGACGCCTCCGCTGAGCTTCCCGGCGATTTTTCTTGACCGCTCAACAACTTTGTCTAGCTTGAAGTCGACAGCGCTTGCCGAAAGCCCGAATTCATCGGCGCGGTTCATCAAGTGGAACACTTCCGCCGAGCGCAGCATCGCTTTCGTCGGGATGCATCCCCAATTCAAGCAAATTCCACCGAGATGCCCTCGCTCGACGACGGCCACGTTCATTCCGAGTTGCGCTCCCCTTATCGCGGATACGTATCCTCCGGGCCCTGCCCCGATTACGATCATGTCGTAGGTCTTGCGCTCCAAGTTTCTATCCTCCGCCCTGAAGTGCGGCTATTCGCATTTTGAATTTTAGCTTATGCCTCATTGGCACGGCCCCAAGCGTACCGCCTGATCGAGTCCGCGGCTGAAAATCCTCGTGAACCGTTTGCACGAATTCTGAGGGCAATCACTCGCGCAGAGACTCAACAAACGCTTGGTATCCCCCGGCGGCAAGCCATTCCTCTTCCTCCGGAGTCGATTTTCGGCCCAGCGCTTCGTTCCGGTAAGGAAACCGCCCAAATAGCTTGACCACTTCGATATGCGCTTTCGAGTGCAGCACGACTTCGGGGTTCACCTCCGCGAACTTGGTTTCCATCAACTCAAGGCAACGGGTCAGTTCCGGTATTTTCTCGGAGTGCATGTACGGCATATAGAGGAAACGCCTTCGAACTTCGTTCAATTCCATATCCTGGCCGGCATCGATTGCGGCGGCAGCCGTCTTCAACGCCAATGCATCGCTGGCAAACGATTTTCCAGAGCCGCGAAACATGTTCCTTGGAAACTGGTCCAATACGATGACCAACGCCAGAGCGCCGTTCGCCGTGTCCGCCCACCTCGCGAATTTCCCGTCGGCGGCATCTTCCCAGACTTGAAGAAACCGTGTCCGAACCTGATCATCAACCTCCTCGCCGCCTGTAAACCAATCCTCAGGTTTCAGTTCATCGAACCAAAAATCCAATATCTCATTCGGTCCCATATTCGGCTTCTCCGTTTTCGAAAGCTCCAGCGAATTTCGCCTTACAGTCCTTTGCCGCCTCTGGGCAAGCAACAGCCGGCCCGGGAGAAATATTGCGCCGTCGCCGCAAGTCCTGCCGCTCGGAATGTTCGGGGCCGCAGAATGTGACCGAAGTCGGAAGCGTCCGCCGCAATGGCTACTTCGACAATACGCCTCGCATGAACTCAGCCGCCACTCCGAGGCTGTCGGGCGGAATTCCGTGTGCGACTCCGCGCGACAGGTAGGACTGAACGCTAAATCCGCAGCCCTTCAACGCAATTTCAGCTTCCGGCATAGCCGAAGGCGGAATAACCTCGTCCATATCCCCGTGAAGCAAAAGTACAGGCGGACGCGACTTGCTTTCGACCTCCAAACGGTCCGGCGCAAGCAGGCGACCGGATGCCGCGACAATCCCGCCGAGAGGAACGGCGCGGCGCGGGCCAACATGCAGCGACATCATCGCACCCTGCGAAAACCCGAACAATATCGTCCGTGCCGCTTCGACGTCCGCAGCGGAGATCTGATCGTCCACAAAGTCGTAAAGGCTGGCATAAGAACATTTGAAGGATAGCACCATATCCGGCTCCGTGCTCCCATCGAACTGCGGCACGGGGAACCACTGATACCCGTTGGGATTCACGAAGTTGGGCTCAGGGGCATCTGGAGCGACGAACTTCGTGGTAGGGCATTCATTCGAAAGCACATCGCTCAAACCCATCAAATCGGCGGCGTTTGCTCCATAACCATGAAGGAGTATGACGAGACTGTCGGCAGGATCCGACTTCGCTTCTCTTTCAATGAACTCCAGATTCGATTTCAACGGACACCTTCCCTTTTTTTCGCAAATCGATAGTACGTCCAGAGGAGGCGCGCTGCCACTGCCCGCCAAGGCCTCCACCTTTCCGCCATTCGCCTCAATTCGTCTTCGGTCGGGCGCGCGTCAAGTGCGAACAGCAACTTCGTCGATTCCTGCAGCGCAAGGTCTCCTGCAGCGATCACGTCGGCCCGGCCCAGCGAAAACATCATGTAGATTTCAGCTGTCCATCGACCGATGCCCTTTACCGAAGTCAGGAGCGAAACGACTTCCTCGTCGGTCTGTTCTACCAAGCGACCGAAGTCAATTTCGCTAGCCGCAAGCGCCCGAGCGTACTTAATTTTCGGGCGCGACAGGCCGCAAACTTGCAAATCTCCGTCCGAAGCCGCGAGCACGCGATCTCGGGAAACGAGATCCGCGGCCTCCATTCTGCCCCAGATCGCATCCGCAGAAGCCACTGAGAGTTGCTGGCTCACGATCATGTCCAGCAGAGCGCTGAATCCTTCATTGCGGCTCCTCAGCGGCGGGTCACCGCAAACTTCCGCCGCATGCGCGAAGCGCGGCTCGACTGAAGAGATGAACTCAAGCCCTTCGGATATGTCGTCAATGCAAGTGATGATCCGCCGGCCGTTTTCGCGCATCTCAACCTTCCAATTCAATTGTTCCCGCTATCGACTCGAGTCCGCCGACTCCTCGCCGATACGTTCGGGTCTCAACCGATTCATGCGGAATCGCGATTTCTCTTGAAGCCGATTGCCCACAAGAATACGAAGCCGACCATGCCGCCTGTATCCGCGTCAAAAGAAAAGCGCAATGTTGTTGTTCTAGTCATCGCTCAGGCGACGATCGGAGCGCAGATGCCCATGATTTTCACGATTGCGGGCTTGGCGGGGCAATCGCTTGCTTCCAACCCTTGCTGGGCGACGCTGCCGATTTCATTGATCGTGTTCGGCTCAATGACAACTGCACAATGGATGAGTCGGCTGATGCACCGGTTCGGACGGAAATCGGGCTTTGTCGTCGGGGCTCTGGGAGGCGGCTTGGGGGGAGTCGTCGGTTCGTACGCCTTGCTTACCGCATCATTTCCGCTCTTTCTGGTCGGCGCGTACTTCACGGGCATCTACATGTCGGCCCAAGGCTTCTACCGCTTCGCGGCGGCGGACACTGCGTCGCCTGGATTTCGGCCGAAGGCGATATCGTATGTCATGGCGGGCGGCCTCGCGGCGGCGATTCTCGGGCCTCAAATGGTCAAGGTCACCGCCGAAAGTTTCGCCGTTCCGTTTCTCGGAACCTATATCGCCGTGATTATGGTCAATCTGGTCGGCGCATTCCTGTTCATTTTTTTGGACATACCCAAACCGAAAGCGGCCGAAGTGTCCGCGACGGATGTCAGATCATATTTCGACTTGCTGAAAGACGCGCGTGTTTCCGTTTCAATCATTTGCGCGATGGTTTCGTACGCATTGATGAACCTGACGATGACGGCTACGCCGCTGGCCGTAGTAGGATGCGGGTTCAGCCAGAATTCCGCAGCGGACGTCGTGTCTTCTCACGTGCTGGCAATGTTTGCTCCTTCGTTCTTCACAGGCCACCTGATCGCGCGCTTCGGCGCCGAGAGAATCGTCGCCTCGGGCCTGGCGCTGCTCGCACTCGCCGGGATTGTGGGGCTGGCGGGCATCGATTTGTACAATTTCTTCGGGGCGCTGATCCTTCTGGGGATAGGCTGGAATTTCGGCTTCATCGGCGCGACCGAAATGCTGATGAAAGCACACGTCCCCGCGGAACGCGGGAAGGTTCAGGGCTTGAACGACATGATCGTGTTCGGATGCGTGACGATTGCCTCGCTTGCCTCCGGAACCTTGATGAACTGTTCCGGAGGCGCTCCGCCTGAAGGATGGGCATCGGTGAATTGGGCGATGGTGCCGTTCTTGCTGCTGGCGGGATGCTCTCTCGGCTGGCTGATTTGGCGGCCATCAAGGAACGCCTGACAGGCTACGCCGAACTTCGCCGATTGTCGCGCTCGAATATCGACACACCTCAGTCGAACGCTGCTGGATTCGGCGCAACGCAAGCGAAAACACCTATGTTTCAACCCTGCCAATGACGATGCTTCATTGATGAGCGGACACAGGGGTCAGCCGATAGTCGAACTCACGTCAGCCATCTGGATATAAACACGCTTTGGGTTTTCATGATCGTTCAAGGAGCGGAATCCAAGTTCCGCATAGAATTGCCATCGACGCTCAAAGGCTTCGTCCTCCAGTACGTCGAGAACGATCGCAGCCGCCCCCATTTGTTCCGATATCCCAAGACAACGTTTCATGGCATCGATCATGAGTGCCGTGCCATATCCTGTTCCTTGCATGTCGTTGCGCACGGCCAAGGCACGGATGAAAATTGCCGGAACATCAGAAATCCGCAACCGCCGCCATATTTTTGGGCCGATGTCTTGTCGAACGGCAAATGCACCAAATGTATAGAAGCCCAGTACAGCTGAATCGGCTTCTAAAGTTGCGACCCAAGCTGAGATAAGGTTGGACTTTATCTGACTTGAGAGCGAAATTTTCAGGAAATTGTCAATCGGAGCATGACCACAAGAAAAAGCGCTGCGGTCATGCAGCGCCTTGTCGAATTTTGCAATCACGAGGGCGGGAGCAGCCGACGCACTATCCGGCATTCTTCAGTAGGCCTTTGGACGCCTCGAATGCGCGTTTTAAACCGGGTACGGACTTGCCTGGTGCCTCGACTGCGGCCTTGAAGTTATCGAAAGCTTCGCTAGGCAAGACCGAAAGCGACATGCGCCGCTGTATCTCCCGTGCATGCATAATGGCAGACCGACGAACAAAGTCGCTCTCTCGCAAGCCCGTCGCCGAAGCAGCGAACTTGATAAGCGCTTCGTCCTCGCGATGCATGCGCAATTCCTTGCGCACGTCCATCTTTCCCGGGGTAGACGTTACGGTTTCAATGTCGAACATGGTCAATCTCCTTTGCAAACATGTACGGTATATTGCCGTATATGTCAATCATTCAATAGCGCGTTTCTTCACAAAAGAGCGACCGCCAAAATTCATCCTTGCATGCCGGTTAATTGCGGGAATTTACGGGTTTTGAACCCGCCGTCATCAACGCGATGCCTCATGCCGCGGAGAATAGCTTCAAGCGTTGCACTGCCGTAGCGATTACGCAAAGGCTTATTTCGCGAATTATGTGCATTGTCGTTTCATTCCATGCGTTTTCGGCCGCCTTCCGATGGCGGCGCTGGTTCCTCGGCTCCTCGCGGCAAGACGCCGCCGCGCCGCGCGGGTTCGTGCAGGGCGGACGAAGCCTGTCTTCCTCAAAGTAGTAAAGAAGGTCGGAGCTTGGTCCGGCCGCCCCGTCGTCGGCCTTCGTCAAGATCGGCGACGGGAACGCAATGTCATGGTTGAGATACAGAAGTTCCGCAAAATGCTTTCGCGAGCAGGTGGCCATGGCAAGTCCTTTGGTTTCGCGGTCAGCCATCTTTTGGCATGAAACTTTATCTTCCGCTGGCACACCTCAACCAATCCCCAGCTGCGCCGGGGCCAAACGGCGTCTGCGGGCTTTCGCTCTCCGGAACCGGGATGGCGTTCGCGGGCGACCCCCGTTTTGGCCCGCTGGCGATCCCGTTGCGCAAAGCGTGGCTTGCGTCAGGCCGACTGTGTCGCCGCCCGTCCGGCGGCCGGATGTTCGAGGCTGCAGTCCTTCATCTGTTGTCGGCCGACAATTCCGCAGGTTTGACCGGGCATGTCAAGCGCCGACCTCAAAGCCCGCCGCGCAGGGACGGACGGCATTCATGGGGTCCGGCTGCTCCTCGGCATTGAGCGGTCGAAGGGGAGCGGCGAAATCCGTTTCATGGTCGGGGGCGGACGGCCAAAGGCCGACCATGTGGGTTTTTTAGGAAAGAACGACACCATGGCCGGAACGCATCATCATTCGAAGCGGGCGGAGTTCAAGGTTGAATTTGAGCGCGGCGGCGACACGGTTCGCGATCCTGCCAGAAGCGCATTTCTAGAGATTCCTTGAGGAAGTGATGGCGGAGGCTTCGGGCGCTGCAAAATGCGATTGGGCCCGGGCGAGCGCAGCTTGAATCCGGCGGTGGCGAATCCGGTTTTCGGACGCAAACAAACGCTGGACATCGAATACCCCCCCGTAGAATGGGCGTGGCTGCCCGAAGGCGGCATGAGCATCGCCTGATCCATCAAATGCCCTGAGAAGTTCTGGGGGCACTGAACCGGCGGACTGAGGAGGAACGACACATGGGCACTAAATTGATCACAGTTCTCGCCTGCACCGCGGCGTTGGCGCTCGGCGCCTGCTCCGGCAACAATGCTTCGGGAACGACCGGAGGGGGCGGACCCGGCGCGGGATCAGGCAATAATGGCGGCCCGGACGGCGGAAACGGGAACGGCGGCGACGGATCGAACGGCGGAAACGGGGGCGGCGATTCGAATGGCGGCGCGGCTCCGACCCCGCTGCAGACGGCGCAGACCCGATACTCGGATGCCCAGGGGGCCGTGACGCGAGCGGTGGAAGCGGCGCGTCTGGCAGCGGCGGCGGATACCGAGGCGGCGCGCGCCAATGCGCAAAGGTTGATCGGCTTGGCCAGCACGGCGCTTGACGATGCGGTGGAAGCGGCGGATGCTGCAGTCGCCGCAGCAGCGGACGGAAGCGGGGTGGAAGTCGGCGCGGCGGCAAGAGTGAGAAGACAAGCGCTCAGGCTCCAAAGCCAGCGGACGGACGACCTCGACGCGGCGCGTGATTCTCTCGCTTGGTACGGGAGAAATCTCGTGCGCTACGAGCTTGCGAGCGGCGCGGCCGTGAAGCCGCGCGAAGGCACCAACATCGCAACGATCAGAAGAATTCCGCGGACAAGAGACACGTCCGCGACCGACAGCGCCCAAATACCAAATGTGGATAATGAGAATAAAGAGGATGACGCCTTCACCAGAACGACATTCAAGACCGTCATGTACGAGGACGGCAAGAAAGTGTTCTCCACAGCCGACGACGGCGAAGGCGGCGATGAGTTCAAAGTGGATGGATGGGTCGGCTGGCCGGAAACAGACTGGCGCCTTGAAGCATTCGTTCACACCGGATTGAAACTGACGGACGCCGGACTTGTCATTCGTACTGGCGGAACGATTGATATTGATGGCTGGCCTTCCCAAATATTTATTGTGGATTACGCGGATATGCGGAGAAACCTTGCTAACTACGCCAATCAAGGCGGCACGGGACACAACGGCTGGGATCTGGAGATCACGTTCGACGCGCCGCAGACCATGCCCGTTCCGAACGCCCCGGACGGCAAGAATTGGGTTGCCAGCTGGCAAGGAAACGGCGATTTCTACTGGAGAGCCATCGCCCCCGCCGACGAGGACATGCAGCTGGCTGCTGACGGGAAATACTATCAGGAGGGTGCATTCCTCCAGCCTGACGGGTACAAGGACCTCGGCACGTACGAGATCTGGCTGTCCAACCACATCGGCGTGGATACGAAGCTCGAGCCGCCTCCGGGCCGGGAGGGCACTTGCCGTGACGGCTCGAGAAGAACCGCCTGCCCCGAGGACGACGAACAGTATTATCTGGACTACGCCGCATACGGGCTGTTCGTATTGACCGCTGACACCGAAACCTTCCGAGCTGACTATAACGGCCATGCCAGCCGGGTCAATACGCTGCATTTCGGTTACTCGGCTTTCGCCGACGCCGACGGCCAAAGGACCACGGACATCGGCACGGCGATCACTAGCGGGAAATTCTATGGGAGCACTCTCGCTTATGAAGTTCAGGGGGGGTCGGACAACCACCATCAATACGAAATTGCTGCGAGGCGACGTGGTCTTGACCGTGAACATTCCGAAGGGAACGGGCACAGGAACTTTGCAAGGAACAATGAGAAACTTTCAAAGGTGGGACGAAGAAGGCGGATACTGGACTGCCTATGCCGACAGGCTCGCGGTCACAGTGAACAGCACGGCTATCAGTGCAGACGGAACGTTCAGCGGCAGAGTGGCAGCTACGCCTTCAAATGAATGGAGCTCCAACGGTCAAGGCCTTTTGAAGGGGAGTTTCTATGGCCCTCGCAACGACAGCAACGATCTTGAAATTGCAGGAAGCTACACCGTCGGCCAGGGCTTTGCGCCTGGTAATCCGGACCAGACCAACTATCCACACCTTGGAAGTCAAGGCAGGAAGGGCGTGTTCGGCAGCTTCGCCGCCAAACAAAGACCGGCGGCCGTCCCACCGATCAACTAGAGCGCGACCGGACGGGAAACGGTCAAGAGGTTTGCAGCCGCGGCAGATCTGCCGCGGCCCCACACTCAGTTCGCCTTTCCGCATCTGCCGATCACGTGCCGATGATGCTGCAATTTCGTGCGTGGACGCCCCTGTGCGACACGGGTTTTTCCTCGTCCAATTCCGGACGTCGGGTCAATTGCTTTCGCGTGCCCGGCCTGTTTGATGCGGCGCATCTATGTCTGCCGCTGGCCTGTGGGAAAATCTTGCCCGGACGCAACGGTACCCTCATCCTCGACCAGTTCCATGCACTCGAATATGCGGCCGCCGCAGTGCAAGCCGTGACTCTGTACATTGGCGAACGGAAAGCATGGATGGAACGGATCAAGGAGCAGCTGGACGCCCAAGTCATCGCCGCTCTCTGAAGCCGCACCGCCGCCGGTCCGAAGCCGTCTCGGTCCGTGTCCGCTACTGCGAGGCCAACAAGAACCGAATGCGCTACGACCTCTACAGGACAGGAAGCGCGGACTGACGGTCGGATCCGGCGCCGTGGACAGCGCCTGCAAGCGCATCGTCGGCAGCCGGTTCAAAAAATCGGGGTGCCGCTGGTCGAACGCGGGCGCCAACGCCCTGCTCGCCGCCGGATGCTGCCTCGAAAACATGCGCTGGCCCGACTTCCTCGAATGGAGGGCTTGCCGCGCCGCAGCCGCTTGACCAAAAAAAGGGGACGCACCCATGTCGTTGCATGCACAGTGGACGGTCTGAAAACTACCAATTCCCCGTCAAGCTGCGCGCCAGAAGCGTCGCCCTTCTCATGAACTCCGATTCTTCAAGCTGGCCCGAGTCAATTCGTCCCAAATCCGAGGACGCCCTTTCCAATGCTGCGCCCGTGCGCCAGCCCGCCAGCAACGCCGGCGTCGCGCTTCGAGGCACTTGCCGTCGATTTCGTCTCGCATCCCGAATCCGATCAGAGGCCAAACGCAGTATGTCCTGAACCAATTCCCTGTTTGCGCCGAATGCGCTCCACCCTCTCTGGCTCAATGACGGAACCGCGCGCAGAAACGAAATTGCCCCGGAACCCCAAGCGAACATCTTGACTGTTTCCATCGCGCGCTCCGGAGCGCCAAGCGTCCGGGCCGCCAACACCATCAATTCTCCGGATGTAGCGTCGATGTATTCTTCAAATTCATCCAGAGAACTGAACGTTTCCCTGTTCAGGTCTCTGTATCTCGCCTCGATCATTCGATTGAAGGAATCCGGCGGCAAATCCGCGGAACGGATTAATTCCGCCACGCAGGAGAGCAAGTCGCTGCTCTCCCGGACATCCCCGGACAGGGAGGATCCAATCGCGTCCGCCCACCAATTGAGGCGGACGGCGCATACGGCGGGATCGGGCGACGTCCAAGCAGACCGGGCGACTTCCAGATTGAATCCGTAGAGAACGAATAGTCTGCGCCTGCCGACCGGTTCCGCCGACAAAGCCGAGAGATGGCGATCCCGATCGCCGCGCCGAACCAGTTCCTCAAGAAAATCAGGGGTCACAAGACGGCGCGTCATCCTTGACGAGCTTCCAGACGATTGCTTCTATCAATGCCTCGAATGAAGAATCGATGATATTGGGCGACACCCCCACGGTCGACCACCTGCGGCCGGCATTGTCTTCGCAATCAATGATCACGCGGGTGACCGCGGCGGTCCCGCTTCCTGTTATTCTTACTTTGAAGTCCACAAGACGCATTTCGTCGATGTATCTCTGGTAGACGCCGAGATCCTTGCCTACGGCCCTTGCCAAGGCATGCACGGGACCGTTGTCCTTTCCCAGCTTGTCCATGCCTTCCGAAACGGAAAGTTTCCGCTCGTTTCCGATTTTGACGACTGCGACCGCTTCGGATTGGGTGGTTCTTCCGTTGTTTTCGCCGCCGGTCCTTTGAACAATCAGCCGGTATCGCTCCACCGTGAAGAATTCCGGCATCGAATTCAGAATTCTTCGCGCCAGGTTCTCGAAGGAGGCTTGAGCCGTATCGTAACTGTAGCCTTTTTCCTCCCGGCGCTTCACCTCCTGAATGATTTCACTGAGCCTCGGATCGTCGGAATCGACCGCGATTCCGGCATCGGCCAGCCTTGCCGCCAAACTTGAGCGACCGGCCTGGTTGGACATCGGAATGCCCCTGCGATTGCCCACTGACATCGGGTCGACATGCTCGTAGGTCGCAGGATCCCGGGCGACGCCGGACGCATGAAGGCCAGCTTTGTGGACGAACGCGGAGGCTCCCACATACGGCGCCGACTTGTTCGGCACCCTGTTCAGGATATCATCGAGCGAACGGGACAGGAGCGTCAAGGACTTCAATCCGCCGTCGGTGATCGCGGTTTCGAAAGAGCTGCTGTAAGGCTCTTTCAAGATGAGCGTCGGAATGATCGAGACCAAGTCCGCGTTGCCGCACCGCTCGCCCAACCCGTTCAATGTTCCCTGAATCTGCCTCGCGCCGGCGTCGACCGCGGCGAGCGCGCCTGCCACGGCATTCCCGGTATCATTGTGCGTATGTATTCCCAGCCTTGAACCGGGGATTCCGCTTTCAATGACCTTCCTCGTGATCGCTTCAATCTCTTTCGGAAGCGTTCCTCCGTTCGTGTCGCAGAGCACAATCCACTTTGCCCCTGCATCGAATGCCGCGCGGGCGCACAGCATCGAGTAGTCCGGATCCGACTTGAAACCGTCGAAGAAGTGTTCTGCATCGAAAATCGCTTCGCGTCCGCGGCTTACAACATATTCGATAGATTTCGAGATGTTGTCCAAGTTGGATTTGAGTTTGATCCTCAGCGCTTTCTTGACATGGTAGTCGTGCGCCTTGCCGACTAAACAGACAATCTTGGTATTCGCATTCAGAACCGCTGCCAAAACATCGTCGTTTTCCGCAGATCTCCCTGCCCGCTTCGTCATTCCGAAAGCGGTCAGTTTGTCTTCAGTGCCATTTGGAATGCGCTCGAAAAAATCGCTGTCTGTAGGATTGGCTCCGGGCCAGCCGCCTTCAATGTAATCTACGCCCAGAGCGCTGAGCATCCGGGCGATCTTGATCTTTTCCGTGATGGAAAACTGAACTCCCTGCGTCTGCTGCCCATCTCGCAGCGTTGTATCGAAGAGATACAGCCTTTCCTTCGGCATTTTATTCACCCTCTTTGTCGGAAGTTCGATGATCGCTCGTCCTCCCGTTTTGTTCATCGCCTGGCATGTAGCCGAAACGGTCGATTACTTTCTCTGCGATCCGATCAAGTTTTGCCCGATCAAACGCGGATGTCGGCGTGAAGCCCTTTTCATTGCCGTCCATCACTGAAACTCCTGCGTCCATCATGAGCTCACGCATATAGTCCGCAACTGCGTAGTCCTTGTTTTTGCGCGCCCAGTCCCGCACGCGACACATATTGGACATTGCATTCAAGTCTTTTGGATCAAAGCGGCAACGCTCGCGGGCAAGCCCCAAGAACCCGATCGCGCGTCGCAGGCCATCCGCATCGCCGCTCGAGTGCAGTTCATGCATTCGAGCGAATGCCTTCGGCGTGTCGAGGTCGTCGCAGAGCGCCGCAAGGAATTCGTCGTCCAGTTCAGCTGGCTCGTCGCCTTCGACCTTGGAAGCGTTCAATTCTTGGACTAGTTTGCTCCACTTCTCCAAAACGATCTCCGCCTCCCTCAACTTGGTTTCAGTCCAGTCAAGCGGTTTCCGGTAGTACGCGGAAAGCAGAACGAACCGAATTGCCGGTCCCGATATGCCGCGATCGATTAGATCCCTGACCGTCAGGAAGTTGCCAAGGCTCTTCGCCATTTTTTGGCCTTCGACCTGCACGAAGCCGTTGTGCATCCAGTAGCTCGCGAACGTCGCGTTCGGGTGGGCGCACATGCTCTGCGCCAGCTCGTTTTCGTGATGCGGAAAAGCAAGATCAATGCCGCCGCCATGAATGTCGAAGGACTCGCCAAGCAATTCCGAGCTCATTGCGGAACACTCGATATGCCAGCCTGGCCGCCCTCGGCCCCAAGGGCTCTCCCATCCGGGAATGTCCGGCGGAGATGGCTTCCAAAGCACGAAGTCAAGATTGTTCCGCTTGTACGGGGCTATCTCGACCCGCGCCCCCGCTTGCATCTCGTCGATGGATCTCCGTGCGAGCCGTCCATAGTCGGGATAGCTTCCGACATCGAATAGAACATGACCGGACGAGGGATATGCATGTCCTTTGTTTATCAGCAACTGAATCATGCGAATCATGTTCGGAACGAAATCTGTGGCCCGAGGCTCGAAATCCGGAGGAAGAACACTCAAATGCTCGAGATCCGCCCGATACCAGCCGATCGTCCGGTCGGTGATCGAGCGAACAATTTCGATGAGCGGTCTCTCGTCGCCTTCGGCCCGGCAATCCAGAGCCTTGGCATTGATCTTGTCGTCGACGTCCGTGATGTTCCGCACATATGTTACGCATTGCTTGTCGTACATGTGCCGCAGCAGCCGATACAGCTGATCGAACACGACCGCCGGCCGTGCGTTGCCGATATGGGCGCGGTCGTAGACGGTCGGCCCGCACGCGTACATTTTGACCCGATTGCGATCAAGCGGGCGGAATTGCTCTTTGCGGCGCGTTTTCGTGTTCCAAAACGCCAATTCCATGCATGAACCTCGTTTTCCCGGTTCTGCAGCCGAGCCTCGAATTCTTTGATTCATTTGTGAGAAAGACGCGCGGCCCGGCTGAATTTTCAGCCGATAATGCAGTTGCCGACTATGCAGACCGTCCGTGACATGCGTGTGCTTATGACCAATTGCCAAGCCATATTCAAGAAAAATCGACAATCGCCCAAGATCGACATATCTGCCGTTGCAAAATGTCGCTTAGGAGTTCCTGTTGCTGCTTTCCGGAAGGATGAAGTCCGAAGTCGCCCAAGCCGGGGATGCGTGGGAAACGCATTACAAGGCGCGGCAGATGAAATCCCGCGGCCGGGCCGTCGTCGACCTGACGATCGGAGACCATGACAAGCCGACTGATCCTGCGATCATACGCGCAATGCATTCGAGCGCGAACGAAGGTCGAACGGGGTATACGGACGCCGCCGGGACGGCGCGGCTGCGCGAATCGTTGTCGACTCGAATCCGCGCGCGCACCGGCGTGGCGGTCCCGCCGGAGCAAGTCGTCGTAACCAATGGAGGACAAGCCGCATTGTTCGCCGCCCATCTTGCGGTCTTGAATCCCGGCGACAAGGCGATCTGCATCGATCCCTACTACCCGACCTACCCCGGGACAATCCGCGGAACCGGGGGCAAGCCGGCCTACGCGCCAGCAAGACGGGACCAAGGCTTCCTGCCCGATATGGAAGTTTTGGACCAGCTCGCCGAAGGGGCGCGCAGCATTTTGCTGAACTCGCCCAACAATCCTGCGGGCGTTGCTTATTCGCGGCAAACGCTTGAGCAAATCGCAGATATTGCGATCCGGCATGATCTTTGGGTGATCTCCGACGAGGTTTACGACTCGATGGTGTGGCACGGACGCCATGTTTCCGTGAGCTCTCTCCCGGAAATGCGCGAGCGGACAATCGTGATCGGTTCGATGTCGAAGAGCTTCGCCATGACGGGCTTCAGGTTGGGATGGCTCTCCGGCCCGCGCGAAGCGGTTGCTGCCGCGACGGAAAAGATGTCGGTCATAAGCTTCGGGGTTTCCGAATTCATCCAGGATGCCGCTCTGCACGCCTTGCAGAATGGCCGCGAGATCGAACATTCGATATGGCGCAGGTTCAATGGCCGCAAAGAAGCGTGCTTGGAAGCCTTGCAGGAACAGGATCTGGTTCGCGCCGTGCCGCCGTCGGCGGGCATGTATTTGCTGCTCGACATACGAAAATCCGGTTTGAGCGGAATAGAGTTCGCTCGCGGATTGCTGAAGGAGCACAAAATTGCCGTCATGCCCGGCGAGAGCTTCGGAAGCGAAGCCGCAGGCCATGTTCGAATTGCGCTTTGCGAGGATTGCTCTGTCCTACTGCCTGCGCTCGGGAGCTTGATTGAATACTCTGCCGATGCCCTGGAATGATCACCCTCCCGCAGAAAGCGATGAGAGATTCGGCGACGGGAAACCAAGCAATTCCGGCTTGCTCAATGCTTCGAACTGCTTAGCAAAATTTGACTTTGTCGCGGCAAAAAACTGAATCTTGCGACTTGAGTTCGCTCGCGGATTGCTGAAGGCGCAAAAAATTGCCGTCATGCCCGGCGAGAGCTTCGGAAGCGAAGCCGCAGGCCATGTTCGAATTGCGCTCTGCGAGGATTGCTCCGTCCTGCTGCCTGCGCTCGGGAGCTTGATCGAATTCGCCGCTGATGCCGTTAGAGCGTTTTTCACTAAGTTTGACCCACTGCGTACCCCGAGTTGGCGAGGTAGTTCGAGCATTCTTCGGGCGTGAACTTTTCCAGGATGGAGCCGACATTTTTCCACAGATCGTCTCGGTTTCGCGGCTGGTCCTTCCTCAGGAAGTGCTTGAGCTTGGCGAACACCTGCTCGATCGGATCGGGATCGGGGCTGTACGGCGGAAGGAACAGAAGATGGGCGCCGGCACCCCGGATCGCGGCGCGCACCGCATCGGTCTTGTGGCTGCCCGGAGTGTCCATGATGACGATGTCGCCGCGATTGAGCGTCGGGACCAGCTGGGTTTCGACATAGGCCCGGAAGGCGTCGCCGTTGACCGGGCCGTCCAGAACCCAGGGAGCGTCGATCCGGTCCTGCCGCAGAGCGGCCATGAATGTGGAGGTTCCCCAATGGCCGAAGGGGGCCGAGCCGCAAACCCTTCGTCCCTTGGGGCCCCAACCATACTTGGGCGACATGTTGGTCTTCATGCAGGTCTCGTCGATGAAGACCAGCTTGCGCGGGTCCGCCCGGCCCTGAAAGCGCGTCCACCGCTCGCGGCGGCGTATCACGTCGGGCCGGTTGCGCTCGTCCGCCACCGGCGCCGGCTTCTTGCGGGCGGGGCCGCAGACTCTCAGGAAGCGCCAAATCGAGGCGAGGCTCGCCGCGACGCCGCGCCCGCCAAGCCAATCCTGCAGCCCCGCCAGCGTGATGGCCGGACAGGCCTTGATCCGCCCAAGGATCCAAGCCCGATGCCCCGCAAGCTTCGGCGTGCGGCGCGTGCCCATCCGGCTCGGACTGACCGAGCCCGTGTCGGAATATCGCCGAGCCCATTTGATCACGCTCGACGCGGCCACCCGCAACTCCTTCGCAACACTCCGGCGGCTGTCGCCCGCCAGCACCTTCTCGACCGCGCGCATCCGCAAATCGTCTGAATAAGGTCTGGGCATCCGTTCCGTCCTTCATCCTTCGTCTTGAAACCAAGGACACAAACCATGTCGGAACAGCAAAGGGAATCCCTAAGTGGTACGATTCCACCTTAGTGAAAAACGCTCTAAATGATTGCCTCCCGCAGAAAGCGATGAAAGATTCGGCGATGGGAAACCAGCAAACTCGGATTGCTGAATGCTGCGAACGGCCTCAAGACGCTTAACTCAGCAGCAACAAGCTGAATCTTGTGGCATGAGTTCCCGCACCGCACGCGGCACGGAAGGAAGCCTCATGCTGAACAATGCCAAAATCGGAGAACGGCAATGAAATACTCGGACCTTCCCAAATGGTCGAAACTGGCCGGCGAATGGGCCGCTGAATATCATGCGGGCCTCTCCGAAATGCCGGTCAAAGCCAATGTGGAGCCGGGCGAATTCGAGAGCCGCATACCCAGCTCCGCGCCGGAAAGCCCAGAATCAATGGAAGAAATCTTCGACGATTTCAAGCGGTTGGTGCCGAATGCCATGACGCATTGGCAGCACCCTCGCTTCTTCGCCTACTTTCCGGCGAACGCTTCCCCCGCCTCGATGCTTGCCGAGCAGCTCGTGAATTCGATGGCCGTGAACAGCATGCTTTGGCAAACCTCGCCCGCCGCCACGGAGCTTGAAGCCAGAATGACGACTTGGCTGCGCGAAGCCGCGGGTCTTCCCGCGACATTCGAAGGCGTGATCCACGACACGGCGACGACCGCGAACATTTGCGCCGTCCTGACGATGAGAGAAAAGGCGCTTGACTGGAAAGGAAACCAGTTCGGCCTGAAAGACCAGCCGGAAATGCGTTTGTACGCGTCTTCGGAAAACCACTCGTCCATCGACAAGGCGGCAAGGATTTCCGGCCTCGGCCAATCCGGCCTCGTGAAACCTGCCCTGCGCAGCGATCGCGCCATTGATCCCGAAGCATTGGACGTCGTGATCAAGATGGACATTGAAGCCGGCAGACTCCCGATCGGCATCGTGATCAGCGTCGGAGGAACCGCCACGGGCGCACATGACAATGTCGACGAATTGGCCGACCTTGCGAAGTCCCGCGGCCTCTATGCCCATGTCGACGCGGCATGGGCAGGATCGGCCATGATCTGCGAAGAGTTCCGTCACATGTGGAGAGGAATCGAAAAGGTGGATTCAGTCGTTTTGAATCCTCACAAATGGCTGGGCGCGCAGATCGACTGCTCGGTTCAGTTCGTGGCGAATTTGGGCGATCAGGCCAAAACGCTGGGAATTCGCCCGGAATATTTGCGTACTCCGGGTCACGAAGACATCGTGAATTACAACGAGCTTTCAATCGGCCTCGGACGCAGGTTCCGAGCCCTCAAGCTCTGGTTCCTGTTCCGTGCGCACGGCCTCTCCGGACTGCGCGAGATGATCAGGAACCATGTTGCTTGGATCAAGGAGCTCGAGGCGAAATTCGTCGCGGACGACCTGTTTGAGGTCGTGACCAGCAATCCGCTCGCATTATTCACGTTCCGTCTTGCTCCGCCCTCGCGCGACGCGGACGAACTGACGACGGAACTCTTGAAGCAAATCAATGACGACGGCCGCATATATCTCACGCCGGCGGTCATCGACGGCATGCAGGCGATCAGGGTATGCGCCGGAACCTTTTCGACAACAAGGGATGACGTTCTATCCGTCCACGCGACAGCCAGAGAATTCGCCTTGAGGCTGCAATAGCCTGAAATGCTCCGCAAGCGGCGGCGTCAAGCTCCCGCGCCCGCGGGAAGGACCCGCGGTACGTAGTAAGTGGGATCTTTCAGCTGTCGTCTCAGCGCAGGGATCATTTCCCGGTATGCATCGACAACCCCTTCGTACGCAGGCGGACAGTCGTGCTTCATCTCGTCATGCAATTCAGGAAGCCTGTAAAACGGAACCATCGGAAACATGTGGTGCTCGACGTGGTAGTTCATGTTGGCATAGATGAAGCGCAGGATCGGATTTAGGTAAACCGTGCGGGAATTCAGCCTGTGATCCGGAATGTCCTCCTCAAGACCTGCGTGCTGCATGGCCGAAAGCAAGCTATGGAGCCATGAGCCGTAGAACGTCGGCAAACCGATGAACAGAAGCGGCAGCAGGCTCCATGACCACACGGACCAAACCGAAGCGGCGAGTAGAATACCTATATGGATTCTTGCGTGGGCAACAACCTTCGCCCTTTCCTCTTCGGGCACATATTCCTTTTCGTCGTCGGTGAACCGGCCGAAGCATTGCCGCAAGGACCATCCCAATCCGTTGAGGCCAGCCCTCAAATGAAGCACGTTCAACGCCATTCCCCAGACATCGGGCGGCCGCGGATAGGCGATCTCCGGGTCGCGGCCGACCACAACGGTATCCGTATGATGCCGCGTATGGCTCCAACGCCAAAGATACGGGTTCTTCAGCGACATGAAGCCAAGCACGACCAGGAATGTTTCATTGAGCCAACGAGTTTTGAAAGGAGTGCCATGAATGCACTCGTGGAACCTCGATTCCGAAGCGGATCCGTACAAGATGCCGTATGCGATGAACGCCGGAACCGCGGCCCAAGTGCCCCAGCTCAACCATGCCGCAATTCCGGAAGCAATCAGCAGGACTATCCAAAGACCGAAGTTAATAATCGCTTTTCTGTCGCTCCGCTTCATCAGTTCCTTCATGCGCTTGCGCGGAATCGGACACGTATACCAGTCTTCGTGCTTGAACTCCTTCGCGGCATCGTTTCCTGACAGACGGTAGTTCCTGAATGGAGTTGATTCGGGCATCAGTTCCTCGTTCGCGCATTGATCCGTCGTCGAATTCTATTGTCGATGCGCGCCCGAATGCAAGCATTGCAGCAATTTTTATTGCATTCCTATCCCAAAATGACTACATTCGGATTGAATCCATCCGAGTTGGTTTAGAAATTGGCAAACCGCATCACGATCTCTGACGTGGCGAAGCGAGCGGGCGTAAGCACCGCGACGGTCGACCGCGTTATCAACCGGCGACGACCGGTCAAGCCGGAAACAACCGAAGCAGTCGAAGCCGCCGCCCGAGACCTCGGATTCTACGCGACTTCCTTGATCAAAATGCGCGCCCTTTCCAGAGCGCGGCCTCTCAATATCGGTTTCATTCTTCAAAAGCATGGAAAAAGTTTTTATCGAAAGCTGGGCGCATCGCTTGAAACCGCGACGCATTCGCTGACCGAATTCGATGCGTCGTGCAAAATAGAGTTCGTGGACGAGCTGTCGCCTTCGGAAATCGTTGAGGCGATGAGGCGTTTATCGGAGGAGGTCGAATCCATGGCGATCGTCGCTTTGGATCATCCGCACGTCGTCGACGAAGTGCGGCGGCTCAAAACCGCAGGCATCCCGACATGGGCGTTGTTGAGCGGCATTTCATCTCCTGAAATCGCAGGCTTCATCGGCGTGGACGGCCGAAAGGCGGGACGAACGGCCGCATGGGCGCTGGAGCGATGCGCGCGGAGGGGCAGCGCGATAGGCACGATAATCGGAAGTCACAGGTATTCCGGCCACGAAGACCGGGAGGGCGGCTTGCGGAGCTATTTTCGCGAACGCTCGGCCGGTTTCGAACTCATCCAGTCGCTGACCTATCTTGACGACGATCAGGGGGCTTACGAAAGCGCATTGGAATTGTTGTCCAGCCGGTCGGATTTAGGCGGTCTATACGTGATCGGCGGCGGTGCGGCGGGTGCGGTAAAGGCTTTCAGAGAAGAAGGGGTTGGAAACAAGATCGCGCTGGTCTGCCATGAACTCATCAACGAGACGAGGAACGGACTGATCGACGGCATAGTTGATCTAGTACTGGACTCGCCCGTCGAAGCGATAGCGAACGCGGCGGTCAGCTTGCTTGCCGCGCCGAGCGCAAATGAACGCGCGGAAACGCGATCCGCCATCATTCCCTTCAACATTTACGTATCCGAAAACATTTGACCGCACATCCGGTAGTTCGTCCATTGAGCGCGCGGCGCATTGAGGCGGCAATTCGATCAACGTCAGACTGTCATGGCTCGCGGCCGTCGACTCCCGCCTGTCGTTCTCGCCGAAGTGCCTCGTACCTGCTCGCCTGTGTCGCCGCAGCCGATCATTCGAGAACTTGAAGGATCTTGGACAGAATCGCGCAGCGCAGCGTTGGCTCTCCGAAATTCAGATTCGACCGTCCGCGTTCTCCTTCGTTACGATTTCAATCGGCAAGCGGCGCAAGTTGATGGAGTTTCCCTGATGCTGGGCAACCAGCGAAGCGACCGCCATTCGGGCAGCCGTCCTCATGTCCTGATGGATGACCGCGTCCATGACGCCGTCGATCAGATATTTGCGAGTCAGAGAGGTCAGGTTGTGTCCGATGAGAACGATTTCACCGCCCATGCCGAATCTGACCATGGCGGAAACGATGCCCTCGTTTCCGCCTCCGACGCTGTAGATTCCGACGAGATCTTTCTCCTTGCGGAGGAGCGATGCGACTTGCGCATAGTTTCCTCCGTCGTCGTCGCGGCCGGCATGCAGATCGATGATGTCGAACGACGGAAAGCCTTCCCTGATCGCGGCGCGGAAGCCGATTTCCCGGTCTTCATGGCTGCGATACAGCGCGCCTCCCCACACGACCGCGATTTTTCCGACCCTGCGGGACATCCGCCCCATCAGAAATCCGGCCGTTCGTCCCGCGGCACGGTTGTCGGTTCCGACGTATTGCTGCGGCTTCAACCCGTCGATCCCCGACATCATGCATACCAAAGGCACTTCCTGCTTGATGACGCGCTCCGCAGCGTCCCGAACCAACGGATGGTCAAGGGCTTGAAACGCGACGCCTTCGCATTCGCGCCCGGAACGAGACGACAGTTTTTCAGCCAGCGCGGCGGGATTCATCTTTTCAACGAAAACGCTTCCGACCTGCAAATTCGAAACCGTTCCGATTCGCAGGAATTCCCGCGCGAGCAATTCCGTGGACTGGCCGGCGTTGGCAGGCAAAACCAGCCGGATTTTCGGGTGCCCGCCAGCGTCGCGATTTGAAACAACGCGCCGTTGACCGTCAAGCGCGGCCATCGCCTCCTTCACTTTTTGCCTGGTTCTCTCGGACACGCCGCCGCGTCCATTCAGAACCCGGTCGACAGTTGCTGTCCCTACTTCCGCCTTTGCCGCGATGTCCGCGATCCTAGCGCGCCGGCGAGCTTTGCGCCGCGAGCTGTTCTTTCTCATACAGTCATGATTATGAATATTTTTTTCAAATTGATGCATCAATCTTCATGGCATTTGAATTTTTTGTTGCATAATGTTAGGCGAATACTATCAAGGCGTGAAGCCTTGTCGCAACTAAAATTGCGATAACCTGAAGTTCCTAAGGAGAGGACGTCAATGAAACAAAGACTGATTACACTGATGGCGAGTGCGACCGTTGCCGCGACGTTAGCGTTGCCGACATTCGCGCAAGACTACAAGCTCAGAATCCAGACCCACTTCTCTGCAGCTTCGACCCCAGGCGAATTGATCGCTCAATTCATCGACGACGTTCAAACGATGTCGGAAGGGGCGCTGGAGATCCAAATTCACTACAATTCCGAGGTCGTGGCGCAGAACGAGACGCTCGGCGCCGTTTCGCAAGGGATTCTTGACTGCGACATGACCGGCGCCTCCGGCAATGTCGGCAAGGACGCGGGCTTCCAGTTCGCTGGGGACATCATGGGCGGCTACGACACGCCGTACCAGTTCCTTGCGTGGTTCCACCACGGCGGAGGTCGTGAAATGGTCCAGTCCCATCTTTACGATCCGCTGAACGTCCACTTGGTGGGCTTGTGGCTCCAAGGGCATGAGTCTCTCTCGTCCACGAGCTCTCTGGCGGGTTTCGATGACTTGAAGGACTGGAAATTCCGCTCGCCTCCGGGCCTTGAAACCGAAATCTTCGCATCTTTCGGCGCCAAGCCCGTCGTGATGGATTTCGGCGAGGTTCCTACCGCGCTCAGGACGGGCATCGTCGATGGAGCTGATGCATCGACTCTCAACACCAATGTGTCGTTGGGCCTGTTCGATGTCGCGACCGACGCGACCTATCCGGGCTTCCATTCGATGCCTACCGAAACCCTTGCCTGCAACAAGGACAAGTGGGCTGAACTTCCCGCCAGCATGCAGCGGATGATCGAGACTGCGCTTTACCGCACGGCGCTCGACCTCGCGATGCTTACTGAAATCAAGGACAAGAGGGCGGCGAAGATGCTTGTGGAACAAGGCATCACGCTCCACGACTGGTCCACCGAAGACCGGCAGGCGTTCAGAGCTTTCGCGCGTGAGCGTTGGCAAGATTGGAAAGAGCGGTCCCCGGCTGCGGCGGCGATCGTCGAAAGCCACGAAGCCTTCATGGCCGAACTCGGCTTGTTCGGCGGATAGTAATCCGACCCATTAAGCAAGCGGCATGCCGGGCGGGTCGCCCGGCATGCCGGGCAGCGCACATTGCTGGAATCGATGGCCCGCCCAGATGGACGAACACACAAAGAAACTGATCGACTCCGGAAGCGTTGCGAAAGGCATACTGCGCTGGCTCACGGCCCATTCGCCGCATGAAACCGTCACATTCGTCGATCGAATAAACGCCTTCATTTCCCGCGCCGCCATGTTCCTGACCGCGGTCGCCGTGATCGTGACATTCTACGAAGTGACCATGCGGTATGTCTTCTTCAGCCCCACGCTATGGGTGAACGAATTGACGTTGTGGATGGGAAGCGTGATATTTCTCGTCGCCGGCGTCTATGCCATGCAGCGACGCTCCCACATCCGCATCACCGCGGCCTACGACCTATTCCCTGAACCGGTGAAGTACTTCTGCGACATCGTGTCCGCACTGGTCGTTGTCGCCTATGCGGCCTTGATGATTGGCGCAAGCTTCGGCATCGCCTGGGAAACTCTCATTTCATGGGAGCGCTTCGGCACTTTCTGGAATCCTCCCATCCCGGCAACCGTCAAACCGCTGGTGCTGATCGCCACGTTCCTTGTCGCTGTCCAAGCGATAAACAATCTTTACGTCGACACGATCACGCACAGGAAGCGCAAGACCGCGCAGAAGGGTACCGTGTAGATGGACATCGGCACGCTCTCGCTCTTCCTGCTGATTGGAATATTCGTACTCCTGGTTGTCGGAGTGCCGCTCGGTTTCGCGACCGGGCTGCTCGGCGCGATCGTCATCTACTTGAATTTCGGCGCGAACGGCCTCGGGCTGGTCATGCAGCGCGTTTACGACCTCGCAATCACCTACTCCATCATCGCGGTTCCTCTTTTCATCGTCATGGCTTCACTGCTGGAACGCAGCGGGATCGCCAAAGACATGTACGATGCGCTGAATCTGGCCTTGGGCAAACTAAGGGGCGGCGTAGCTATCGTAACAACAATCATGGCGGTCATCATGGCCGCCATGTCGGGGATCATCGGCGGGGAAATCGTGCTGCTCGGGCTGGTCGCGCTGCCCCAGATGCTTCGACTCGGATACAACAAGCATCTGGCGATCGGAACGATCTGCGCAGGCGGCTCCTTGGGAACGATGATACCGCCCTCGGTCGTCCTGATCATTTTCGGATTGATAACCGAGACCTCAATCACCGCCCTCTTCACAGCGGCTTTCGTGCCCGGCCTGATGCTTGCCGCGACTTACATTGGATACATCGTTGTCCGAACGAGGCTGAATCCGGCGCTTGCGCCGATGCCGGAAGAAGCGCATGTCGATCTGTCGGGGGAAATTCCGAAGCTTCGCGCCGGCTGGGCTCCCGAACTCGCTTACAACCTGGTTCCAGTCGCATTCGGCTTGGCAGGCGTTGCGTTCGGGCGTTTCGTCGGCTTCGACGATACGCAGCAGGTCGCGGCATTCATATTCACGAGCGCCGCAGCAGGTCTGTATTTTGTCTTCAGGCTGCGGAACAACGATTTTCACCCCATCGCGAAAGGCTTGCTGCCTCCGCTGATCGTCGTCGACCTGGTGCTTGGCTCCATCTATGGCGGCGTAACAGGCATAACCGAAGCGGCTGCGATGGGCGTGGTCGCGACGTTCATCTTGATCACCATCCGCAAGGAGCTGGGCCTCTCCATGCTGCTGGAAAGCCTGGAGCAGACCTTTCGTTCGGTCGGAACCATATTGTGGGTGACATTCGGCGCTACCGTGCTCGCCGGGGCGTACAGCCTGTCCGGCGGCAACGCTTACGTCGCAAACTTGATATTCGGCCTTGATATTGCTCCGATCGCAGTCATCCTGATCATGATGGCAATTTTCCTGGTCTTGGGCATGTTCATGGATTGGATCGGGATCGTACTGCTTACCATGCCGGTCTTCATGCCGATTGTCATCAAGCTCGGATACGATCCGATTTGGTTTGGGATTCTCTTCAGCGTGAACATGCAGGTTGCATTCCTGACGCCTCCGTTCGGGTCGGCGGCGTTCTACCTCAAGAGCGTAACGCCGCCGGAGATCGACCTCGTAACGATTTACCGCTCGTTCGGACCGTTCATTTGCTTGCAACTGGCTGTGCTTGCGCTGCTTGTCATCTTTCCGGAAATTTCTCTGTTCTTAGTACGATAGATGGATATGAACAAAATCTGCAACTGCGAAATATGCAAAGCGATGAGGGGCGACTTATGACATATCGCGTAGGAATCATTGGATTGGGCGACATGGGGTCCGGCTTGGCCAAAAACCTCATTGAGCACGGCTTTGAAACCGCGGGCTTCGATTTAAGCGGTCCGCGGATGGAAGAATTCGTGAAAATGGGCGGCAAAAGCGCAGGATCGGCCGCCGAGGTCGGGCGCGGAGCCAAAGCCGTGTTTGTGATGGTGCTGAACGGCAATCAGGCGAATGCGGTCGTATTCGGCAAGGACGGCCTCGCCTCCGCGATGTCGCCCGGCTCCGCGATATTGATGACTGCCACCATCAAACCGGTCGAAGTTCGCGAGATCGCATCGAAACTAGAATCGACCGGCATCCGCCTGATCGATACTCCGGTCAGCGGCGGATACTCTGGAGCGCAGGACGGAAGCCTGACGCTGATGACGGCCGCAGCCGCAGATGTTCTGGAAGACAACCGCGAGATACTGGAAGCGGTCAGCGGCACTCTGCATCATGTGGGAACCGAAGCGGGCATGGGTCAAACCGTAAAAGCGTGCCTTCAATCGTTGATCGGCGCAATTTTCACGGCTTCGTTCGAAGCGACCGTGCTTGCCGCCAAAGCGGGCGTGGACGCCGACGCGCTCTACAGAGTGTTCTCGAATTCCGGAGCCGGATGCGCGGTCTCCAACACCGCCGTGAAGAACATTATCGGCGGCGAATTCGAAGGCACGGGAAGTCACATCAACACGATGTACAAGGACATGACAATTGCTATGGATCTTGCTCGAGAACTCGGAGTGCCGATGTTCACGGCGGCGTCGGCCATGCAGTTGTTCCAGGCAGGCAAAACGAAGTTTCCGAACGGCGACAATTGGGTCGTAACCAGGCTCACTGAAGAAATCGTCGGTGCGAAATTGAGGCAGAAAGGCGAAAACCAATGAAACTCGGAGTTATATGCGACGGCATCAGCAGAGATCTGGACCACGCGCTCACCGTCATGGACGAATACAATCTGGAGTTCGCGGAACTCCAATTCGTCTGGGGCAAGGAGGTCGGAGACCATGATGATCAGGAAATCTATGAAATCAAGAACTTGCTTGAGAAACACGAGAAAAAAGTGTCCTGCTTGTCGAGGCACATTTTTGCCGGCACCACCGTCAACAACAAGCCGTACGACACGCTTCATTCCAAGCATATGGACGACCTGAAACGCGTTGCCGAGATGGCTCATGCGCTTAACTCCCCTTTGGTGCGGATACTGAATCCAAAAAAGGAAACGATCATCTGGGGCGAGAACGGAGCAGAGATTTGGAACGTAGCGAACGGCGCCTGGGACCGAATGCTCGAGCTCATCGAACCCGCGATCGAGTTCGCCAGATCTGAAAAAATCACGCTGGCCGTGGAAACCGGCAACGGCACCATGGTGAATTCGGGATACTTGGCCCGCCGTCTGATCGACGAGCTGAAAGCAAAGGACGTTCTGAAGATTCTTTGGGATCCGGCCAACTGCTGCTGGTGCCACGAGCTTGCGTATCCCGATGCCTACGAGGAAATCCGCGGCGAATACCTCGGCCATATCCACATCAAGGACGTCACGGTGGACACCGTGCGATCGATCTTGAAGGTGCGGGAGTTCGGAAAGGGACAGCTTGCAGATATGTTCCAGCCAATTTCGAAAGCTCTGCAAGACGACAATTACGACGGCATCGTATCCTACGAAAGCGTGTTTCATCCGGGCGACGGGAGCTTCGAGGCGGGATTCAGGATGTGCATCGGCAAATTCAAGGAAATCTTCGGCAGCGTGCATTGAACCGTCGGCAGCAATTGGGGGAGTCCTGATGAAGCGCGTGTACACTTGGAGTGCGAAACCGGCGTTGCGGTCCGTGACCATCGCCGAGATGCAAGCCCATAAATCGCGGAGGAAATGGACGCAGGTCACAGCGAACAGCGCAGAAGAAGCTTCGGCCGCCGAGACTGCCGGCTTCGACATGATCATTTGCAACTCAGCGAACGTAGACGAGGTGCGTCGCGGCTCGTCGAATCTTTTCCTTACTGCTGCAATGGGAATTCCGGACTTTCCGACTGAAACCGACATTCTGAGAGAAGCATTCCGGGCACTGTCGCGCGGCGCGGACGCCGTGATGACCGCGCGCAGTTTCGACGTCGTTCGCGCCCTCGCTCGTGAAGATATTCCTGTCATGGGCCACCTTGGGCTGGTTCCGAGGAAATCGACTTGGACCGGCGGTTTGCGCGCCGTCGGACGCACCGCAAACGAAGCATTCGAATTGTTCAAACAATTCAAAAGGCTTGAAGAAGCAGGCAGCGTCTTGGTCGAGGCGGAAGTTATACCCGGCGCCGTCATGGCGGAGATTTCCAAGCGCACTTCGGTGATCACCGTTTCGCTCGGGTCCGGAGACGGCGCGGACGTCGATTACTTGTTCATGGAAGACATCTGCGGCGACTCCGAAAACCCGCCGCGCCACGCGCGAGCGTTCGGCAATATTGGAACGCTGAGGCAGCAAATTGAATCGGAGCGCATCAAAGCCCTCAAGGCATTTCGGGACGCGGCGGCGAACAACGAGTTTCCGGGCGATGCGGAAACGGTCAAGGTCGATCAGTGCGTCGTAGACGAATTGATTGAAGCGATTGAAGGCAATGCCTTCGGAGCCGACACGAAAGGAAGGTAAAAACCGAGAAATTTGAGATAAATATCAACAAGCTTTTGCCGCCACGGGAGCCGACCCGATTGCGCAGTTCAATTGCTCCCGGCGGCGAATTTCCAGTTGCAGGCAAAAAAGGCATTGACCTTGCAGCGAAGCCACTGCCGATTGCACGGCCTCGTCCTTGTTTTCGAAGCGATGTGATGGATGAATAGCGGTCGTTGACCGAACCGCGTCTTGCCTTCAAGAAAGACCTCCAGCTTCGGGTCGTGCGGCCTCTCGACCTGGGCTTCGACGAATTTGAACCGGATCCGAACATTCGCCTTGACCTGCCGCATGCTCGGTCCTGCTGTCCCCAACGGTTGGCGAAGGCCTCGAAACGCAGATCCGACTGACATCCTGCGGGAGCCATTCATCAGGTGCTCAGTGATGAACTGGCGTGCATCTCATGATCTTTGGTCAGACGGATGCGACGCAACAAGCCCTCCAATCGGGGAAGTCGGTCGGGTGCATCTCATGATTCTTGGTTAAGCGGCGGCGGCGCGGCAAGCCCTCCAATCGAGGACGGGTGCGTTTCATGTTTGTTGGATCGAGTTGGTTCCGCGCTCTCGCATGTCGCTCGACCCAAGTGTTTCAAGGGTTGCAATAGTGACAAACCAAGAATCATGAGACACACCCAAATCGGTCCCAGTTGATTGACAGCAACCGATCAGCGATGTATCCAATATTCCCGAATGCGATGCTCGCCTGCGGCTGGGCGCAGGATACTGGGATCGCAAATATTTAAATGAGTTGCAACAAAATATGGACATTTCTGGCGTATCGGCGATCATAACGGGCGGAAATTCCGGATTAGGCAGAGCGACAGCAGAGGAGTTCCTGGCGGCAGGCGCAAGAGTCACCATAATTGATCAAGACGAGGAAACTGGACGAGCGCTCGCCGAAAAACTGGGGATATCGTTTGAGCACATAGACATAACGAAAGAAGACGAGGTCGTCGAAGGCCTGTCGAGCATCGCCGAGAACACCGGCGGCATCTCGGTCTGCGTAAATTGCGCGGGGATCGCGGTAGGCGCACGGATCTTCGGGCACGACGGACCGCATGATTACGAGATCTTTCGAAAAACAGTCGATGTAAACCTCAGCGGAGCATTCAACGTAGTGCGCATCGCCGCTGCGATCATGGCGCAGAACGCTCCCAACGAAGATGGCGAGCGCGGCGTAATCATCAATGTTTCATCTATCGCTGCAACGGAAGGGCAGCGCGGCCAGTCGGCATACGCGGCAGCGAAATCTGGAATCGTCGGAATGACGCTTCCGCTGGCGCGAGATTTAGGATCGACGGGGATTCGGGTGAATACGATTGCGCCCGGAATTTTCGACACAAGGATGCTGAAAAAGCTAAGGCCGCGACTGCGGCGCAAGCTCGCTTCCGGCGTCGTTTTCCCGCGTCGGCTAGGCGAGCCTACCGAGTTCGCGAAGCTCGCAAAGTTCCTTGTCGAATGCGCCTACATCAACGGTGAAACGGTGAGGATCGACGGCGCATTGAGGTTGGGGCACAAGCACTAAAGCCCATCTGCCGGTCAACTGCGCTGAATTGGAACACCGCGGCCGAAAGCTTTTGCAGAGTGCCACGCAGTTAGATGCGATTGTGAAACCCCGGCAGATGAAACCCTCATCCATTGAAATTGGAGCATGAAGACATGCCTCTTGATTCGGCGATCGCCCGAGTAACTGATCGAATCCGCAGTCGCAGCGAACGGACAAGATCCGCCTACCTTTCCAGAATTGACGAGCTGGGCAGCCTCGAACCTACTCGAAGTCACTTGGGTTGCGGCAATCTAGCCCATGCCTACGCCGCTTCCGGCGCCGATAAAGATGCCCTCACTGAAGGCCGCTCGCCGAATATCGCCATCGTCACGGCCTACAACGACATGCTTTCTTCGCACCAGCCATACGCGGAGTTTCCGGCAATCATCAAAGAAGCTGCGCGCAGCGTAGGCGCAACGGCTCAGGTCGCGGGCGGCGTTCCGGCGATGTGCGATGGAGTGACTCAAGGCCAGCCGGGTATGGAACTCTCGCTGTTTTCAAGGGACGTGATTGCGATGGCGGCATCTGTCGCCCTCTCGCACAACACCTTCGATGCGGCGGTATTTCTCGGCGTTTGCGACAAAATCGTTCCAGGCTTGATAATCGCTGCCGCCGCCTTTGGGCACTTGCCAGCCGTTTTCCTCCCGTCGGGCCCCATGCCATCCGGGCTTCCGAATGATCGCAAGGCGAAAATCCGCCAAGATTTCGCGGCGGGGAAAATCGACAGGGACCGCCTCATGAAGGCGGAGATGGCATCTTACCATGCTCCTGGAACATGCACCTTCTACGGAACTGCAAACACGAACCAAATGTTGATGGAATTCATGGGGCTGCATCTGCCAGGCGCATCATTCGTCAATCCCGGAACTCCGCTGCGCGAAGCGCTGACCGCAGAGGGAGCGCGCCGCGCCGCCGCAATTTCAACGCTCGGCGACAACTGTTGCCCGGTCGGGCGCATATTGAACGAAAAGGCTTTCGTGAACGGAATAGTGGGGCTGATGGCGACGGGCGGCTCCACGAACCTCGTATTGCATCTGGTCGCAATGGCCCGCGTTGCCGGTATTCAACTCGAGATCCAAGATTTTTCCGATATCTCGGACGCGGTGCCCCTCTTGGCGAAAGTCTACCCGAACGGGCTGGCCGACGTAAATCATTTTCACGCGGCTGGCGGCCTCGCATTTCTTTTCCGCGAATTGATCAATGCGGGATTGCTGCATGCTGACGTGCAGACGATAACCGGGCGCGGCCTCGAACGATATACGGCTGAACCTAAACTTCGGGACGGCAAGCTCGAATGGGAGCCCGGTCCGGAGCGCTCGGCGAACGAAAAAATCTTGAGACCCGCTCAGGAGCCTTTCGCCGCAACCGGCGGATTGAGGCATTTGAAAGGCAACCTTGGCCGCGCAGTCGTCAAGGTGTCCGCGGTGAAGCCGGAAAATCGCATCGTGGAAGCGCCGGCACGAATTTTCCATGATCAGGAAACTGTAAAACAAGCCTTCAAGAATGGCGAATTGGACAGGGACTGCGTGGTTGTCGTTCGCTTCCAAGGCCCGACGGCCAACGGAATGCCGGAGTTGCACAGCCTGACCCCTACCCTGTCAGTTCTGCTTGACCGCGGCTGGCGAGTAGCGCTGGTTACTGACGGACGAATGTCCGGCGCGTCGGGCAAAGTGCCCGCTGCCATACATGTCGCGCCGGAGGCTGCGCGAGACGGCCCAATTGGCAAGCTTGTAGACGGCGACATGATTCGTGTCGATTCAGAAAACGGCGTACTGGAAGTCCTGGCAGCCGGATTCAATGATCGGCCCTTTGCTGAAGCTTCGCAGGATCCGCAATACGGATTCGGACGGGAGCTTTTTTCTGTATTCAGGAATAAAGTTGGTGGAGCCGAAACGGGCGCGAGCGCGCTGTTTTAGGTGAAGATGCCAGCAGCCGCGCTCTGGGCCGCAGTCTCGTCAACCGCCGCCATTCCGAATTCGGACTCGTCAGCGTCCTTTACCGGAAGCAGAACTCAATTGTCCTGACTTAGCCCTGTTGGCGCAGCGAAAGTCCGTTGGCAAAAAGATGCACTTTTGAAGGCGGAGCCGTAAGGCTGACCTTTGAGTTGCTGAACTCTGTATGGATCCCGGGCAGTTTCGCAATCACGCCTTCAGACTGTCCCGTCATTTTCTTGAAATAAAGAACGGTGACTTCTCCCAAGGCTTCGGAGATTTCCACGGTTCCGTCCAGAACCGCTTCGCCGTCGGCGAGCGTCATGTCTTCCGGACGGATCCCAACATTCACTTCTCTGCCCTTGGCTGAATCCGGCGTGGCGATGTCCGACCGTGCAATACCGCCGTTCTTGAGCTTCACGCATGTGGTCTCTCCCGTCTCGGCGATTTCTCCGGAAAGCAGGTTCATTGCCGGCGAGCCAATGAATTGCGCGACGAACTCATTTGCCGGACGCTCGTAAAGTTCCAACGGAGGGCCGACCTGTTCGATTTCACCGGCGTTCAGCACGACGATCCTTGTCGCCAGCGTCATCGCTTCGACTTGATCGTGCGTGACGTAAACCATTGTCGTTTCCGGCATCTGTTGCTTGAGTTGCGCGATTTCGATCCGGGTGGCGACTCTCAGCGCGGCGTCCAGATTGGAAAGCGGCTCGTCGAACAGGAACACCTTCGGGTCGCGAACGATCGCTCGTCCGATCGCGACGCGCTGCCGCTGGCCCCCGGACAAAGCTTTGGGGAGGCGGTCAAGATAATCTTGCAGTTGGAGCACCTTTGCCGCCTTCTCAACCATCTCGTTGATTTCACTCTTCGGCAGCTTCGCGATGCGGAGAGCAAACGCCATGTTGTCGCGAACAGTCATGTGCGGGTACAAAGCGTAGGATTGAAACACCATCGCGACGCCGCGTTGCGCCGGAGGCACGTCGTTCACGACCGTTCCTTCTATTTTGAGCGTACCGCCGGTTATCCGTTCAAGCCCCGCGATCATTCTGAGAAGCGTGGACTTGCCGCACCCGGACGGACCGACGAACACAACAAGTTCGCCCTTCTCAATTTCGAGATTTATGTCGCGAAGAACTTCAATTTCGCCGTAAGATTTGCTGACATCTTCAAGGCTGACTTCGGCCATTCTTGTTTCCTATCGCTTTGTTGCGATCAACGCTTCGAACGGGCGCAATTCGACTTTGCCCTCTATCGCCTCGCCACCCCTGTCTGCGACCACCGGCGACCAAGTACCGTCCGGCAGATCAAGCTGCGTCCGGGCGGATCCGAAATTGAACGCGCAAAAGGCTGTCCCGCTCCCGTTCCTAATGAACGACAGCGTCTCTCCATCGCAAGCAATGCCAGACAGACTTCCGTACTTGAGGACAGAGTATTTTTTTCGCAGGGCAAGGATCTCGCGGTAATGGTTCAATATTGAATCCTCGGCCCCATCCTGCTCCGACACCGCCAATGCGCGATGTTCGTCCGGAACCGGCAACCACGGATTTTCGGAGCTAAATCCACCGTTCGGCTCCGCGCGGTCCCAAACCATCGGAGTTCGACATCCGTCGCGCCCCTTGAATTTCGGCCAGAACTCAATGCCGTACGGGTCTCGCAAATCCTCGAACTTTAGCATCGCTTCAGGCAACCCCAACTCTTCGCCCTGATAAACGCAAGCAGAACCGCGCATGCATACGAGAAGCGTTGCGAACATCTTCAATTTTTCAGCACTCAGGCTCCAACGTGAAGCGTGTCTCTGAACGTCGTGGTTGGAGAACGCCCAGCTGATCCACCCGCCCTGCGCGACGTCTTCAGCCTTTTGCAAAGTCTCTGCGACTCTTTGCGCTGACGGCTGCCCGCCGGACAGAAATTCGAATGAATAGCACATGTGGACTCGTGACGAGCCTTCGGTGTACTCGCCGCTGATCTCGAGGCCGCGTTGGGCATCGCCTACCTCACCCAAGATCACTCGAGCGGAATAATTTTCGAACGTTGTTCTTAGGCGCTCAAGAAACTTGAGGTTCTCCGGGCGATTCTTGTCATAGACGTGCAGTTGAAAATTATACGGATTTACCTCCGGAGCAATTGAATCATTTCGCAGGTCCGCGGACAGAGGCGGGTTGGACCTGAATTGCCGATCGCAAAAGTAAAAATTGATCGTATCCAGCCTGAATCCGTCGACTCCCAAATCAAGCCAAAATTCGGCGATTTCGAGAAGCGCGTCCTGGACATCGGGATTGTGAAAATTCAAATCCGGCTGCGACGAAAGGAAATTGTGCAGATAGTATTGCCGACGAATGCTGCTCCAAGACCAAGCGGGACCGCCGAATACTGAAAGCCAGTTGTTCGGAGGCAGGCCGTCTGGAGACGGATCGGCCCACACGTACCAGTCCGCTTTCGAGTTCGTTCGAGATTGGCCGCTCTCGCGAAACCATGGATGCTGGTCGGATGTGTGGCTCAAGGCGAGATCAAGCATGATCTTCAGCCCAAGGCCGTGCGCCTCGCGCAGCAATTCGGTGAAATCCGAAAGTGTCCCGAATTCCGGCGCGATGCTCCGGTAATCCGAGACGTCGTATCCGAAATCCTTCATCGGCGATTTGAATATCGGCGAAATCCAAACCGCATCGACCCCGAGGCTTGCGATGTAAGGCAGCCTGGAAGTGATTCCGCGCAGGTCGCCGATGCCGTCAGCATTCGAGTCCTGATACGATCTTGGGTAAATCTGGTAGACGATCGCTCCGCGCCACCATTCATCGCTTCCGACCGCATTGCGCGGGTATGCGATCGTTTCAGCCACAATTTGCTCCATGCCTGCTTCACCCGCCCTTTACTGAACCCGCGAGAAGACCTCGGACCAAATATTTTTGCATGGTGAAGAACACGATCAACGGCACGACGATGCTTACGAATGCGGACGCAGCCAAAATCTCCCAGTCTCCCCCGCGCGAACCGAGCAATTCTCGCAACCTTCCGGTCATGACGAGCTGCTGTTCGTTGACGCCTAGGAACACGGTCGCGACGAGGAGGTCGTTCCAGACCCAAAGAAACTGGAAGATGGCGAAACTCGCTAGAGCCGGGAACGAAAGCGGCAGCACGATGCGCCGGAAAATCTCGAAATCCGTCGCGCCATCAACCCTTGCGGATTCGATGACTTCTTTCGGCAGGCCGGCGATGTAATTTCGAAGCAGGTATATGGCCAGCGGCAGGCCGAAGCCGGTATGGGCCAGCCAAATCCCCATGTAGCTCTTGCCGAACCCGATATCGTTGTGGAGGCTGAGCAGCGGAATGAGAGCCAGCTGGAGCGGCACCACCAGCAGACCGACCACGGTCGCGATCAGCAACGACCTGCCGGGAAACTCCATCCATGCGAGCGCGTAGGCGGCGAAGGCCGCTACAAGTATCGGTATAATGGTAGCCGGGATCGTCACCGAAAAAGTATTGATGAACGATCGGCCCAAGCCTTCGGAAAACAATACCGTTTCGTAATTCTCCAATGTGAAGCGCGGCGGTTCGACGGTCGTCGCGAATATTCGCACGCCCCTGCTCCCTCCGAACGGCTCCGGAGAAGTGATTCTGTAATCCCCGTTATCCTGAACCGACATCTCCCTGCCCTTTGACATTTCGCCGGTTTCGCCCGGCAGAAAATCGGTGGGCGCCCGGGACGAGACGCCGAAGGCGATCACCCGGCCTTCGCCGCTCTCGAAGATGTTCCCCGAAATGACGAAGAGGTCTCCTTCCTCGTACTGCTCCTCGGGGAGTTCGGATCGCACTATGATGTTTTGTTCGGACGCGAACAGCGCTTTCCACCACCCGCTCGTCGTGATTTGATCGCGGTCCCTGAACGACGAGACGAGAAGTCCGAAGGTGGGGACCGCCCAAAGCAGGACCAAGAAAATGACCGACAAGTTTACGGCCCAAACCAGCCCCGGACGCGTTCCTGCAATGTTGTCCATGATGATTCGTTCCTATCGCAGTTCTGCGCGGGCGTTCCTGATGTTCCAGATCATGATCGGCGTCACCAAAACCATGATCACGAGCGCAACGGTCGATGCCCGTCCCATGTCGTTGCCGCGGAACATCCAATCGAACATCAGGTTCGCCAGAACCTGAGATCCCCACTGGCCGTTGGTCATGGCCAGAACGATGTCGAAAACCTTCAAGACTAGAATGGTGATCGTGGTCCACACGACCGCGATCGTTCCCCAGATTTGGGGAACCTTGATTCGGAAGAATATCTGGAACGGGCTTGCGCCGTCCAAAATTGCCGCTTCAATCGTTTCTTCCGGGATGCCCCTCAGCGCAGCCGACAGAATGACCATCGCGAAGCCGGTTTGAATCCAGACCAGAACGACCATCAGGAAGAAGTTGTTCCATGGTATGATCGTCAGCCACGCCTTTGCTTCGCCGGATAGAGCAACGACCATCGCGTTGATCAGCCCGATTTCCGCGGCGCCGTCCCCTCGGTAGTCGTATATGAATTTCCAGATCACGGCGGCACCGATGAATGAAATTGCCATCGGCATGAAAATCATCGATTTTGCGAAATTGCCCCAGAATATCCTGTCTGTAAGTGCTGCCGCGACCAAGCCGAAGAATGTCGAGGCGGCGGGAACGACGATCAGCCATAGGATGTTGTTCCGCATCGATTCGAGGAACTTGTCGTCCCCCAGCAGCCATCGATAGTTGTCCAGTCCGACGAATTCGTCTCCGCTGGCGTTGTGAAGCGAAAGCCAAACCGAACTGACGACCGGATATACAAGGTAAGCAGACAGGAAAATAATGGCGGGCCCCATGAAGAGCCACGGCCGCACCGCCGACGCGCGGTTGATATTCCGGCTGGCATTCGGGCCCCTCGCAGGGAGAATCGCGTCGAGCAGGTAATTCGAAAAGTAAAAGTAGGTGACGCAAGCGAACACCCCGACGATGATCGTAGCAAGCGCTCCCAATACTTGAATCACTACATTCCCTCCCGAGTTCTCCGGATTGCCGGCGGGCTTTCCGATGCGGCCCGCCCTTCCAGCCGAAGGACGGGCCGCGCATACCGGTAGTTGTTACTTGAGCGTGTCCCAAGTTCCTTGAATGGTGTCCGCAACATCCTGAGCCGACTCGCCGCCGACGTAATCCACCATGCCGGTCCAGAATGCGCCCGCTCCGATCGCGCCGGGCATCAGATCGGAACCGTCGAACCGGAAGGTCGTTGCGCTGAGCAGGATTTCACCCATCGCGCGGAGCGTCGGATCGCCGTATGCGTCCCGGTTCACTCCGGTATGCGGAGTAAGGAAACCGCTTTGCGCCATCCAAACTTCATGGGCGATCGGCGATTTGAGGAATTCCATGAACGCTCTTGCGCCTTCTGAATCCTTGGTGATGCCGAACAATGTGCCTGCTCCGAGCACGGGCCGTCCGAGATCCATGCTTTCGTACGCAGGGAAATAGAAGAAATCCGCATCCTCGCCGATGACTACGCCTTCCGGGAAGAAGGACGGAATGAACGAAGCTTGGCGGTGCATGTAGCACTGCGGGGGAGATGCGAACATGCCAGCCGGGCTGTCTCTGAAGTCGATCGACGCAACCGCGCCGCCGCCGCCAGCAACGTAGTCGTCGTTCCGAGCGAAATAGCCGAACTCATCAATTGCGTTGACCACGCGCGGGTCGCCGAAGCCCATCTCATTGGACACCCAGGCATCATAGACCTCCGGCGGCTGAGTCCGCAGCATCATGTCCTCAACCCAGTCGGTCGCCGGCCACCCCGTTGCTCCGCCGGAACCGATTCCGATGCACCACGGAGTTTCACCATCGGCAACCATTTGATCCGTCAATGCCTTGAGTTCTTCCATCGTCTCGGGCACTTCGTATCCGGCATCCTCGAAGTTTTCCGGCACGTACCAAACGAGCGACTTCACATCGACCTTGTAGAAGAAACCGTAGAGTTCGCTGTTGCCGTCAGGTCCGGGATACGATCCGAGATCGACCCAAGACTGTCCGGCCGCATAGTTTTCGCGAATCCAATTGGCCGTTTCGTCCCCGAGCGGCGCAAGCAGCCCCTTGCCAGCCAAATCCGCTGCAAGGCCTGGTTGAGGGAACACGGCAATGTTCGGCGGCGACCCGGCTTCGGTATCGATGACGATTTGAAGTTCAAAGCTGTCCGAGCCGGAGTACTCGACATTGGCCCCTGTCGCCGCTTCGAAATACGCGATGACTGACTCGACGAGTGCCTTGTCCGGGCCAAGCCAAGGACCGAACACCGTGACCGTTTCGCCCGACAGATCCATTGACTTGAGCTCGTCGTAACTCGCCCAGTTGTATGTAGGATCGGCGTCCGGTTCGAACATGAGATCCTGCGCGTTCGCGGCGACACCGGCCAACGCAACGCCAGCCGCCCCCGCAAAGAGTGATAGTTTCATAAAGGATTCCCCTTCCTGGTCATTTCTGACGCCTCGTGCTCCGCCTTGAAGCCGGATCACGGATTCAAAGCGCTTTGAACGCTTGTGCATGACCGAGCTTATGGTGTCAATAAAGCAATTTTGCCGACATGCCGGCTTCAGCCGACAATCCCTATTCTTGTCCCGCTATGCGGCGCCGAACATTCGGTCTGACTGCGTGAATTTGATCGGAAGTGATACCGGTCCTGTGTTGCCGCTATCGGGAAGCCATTTCGCCGCGCCGTTCATCTCCGGATGCCGAATACGCTGCGCGAGCAGTTTGAGCGCTTCCGCCATGTCGATCCTCGCAACAGGCGATCCGATGCAATGATGCTTGCCCGCGCCGAAACCGAAGTGCGGGCGACGCTCGGCAAAAATATCCATGCCCTCCGAGAACACAGTGGGGTCGGTGCCCGCAGACTCGGAAAACAGGTGTATCGTGGTGCCTTTGGCCAAACGCAAGCCCTTGAATTCAAAATCCTCGATCGCTTCGCGGGTGACCCATGTAATGGTCGGTCTCAGTCGCATGACCTCGTCGACGGATTTGCGCGCCAGATCGGGCCTTTCGCTGAGCATCTCCCATTGCGATGGGTGTTCGATAAACAAGTGCATCGCGAAACCCAACTGATTTCGAGTCGTATCGATGCCCCCGAAAATCAGCAGAACGATCATGTCCCGCAGTTCCTGGTCGCTGAACGCATCCTTGTTTTGATTCGCCTTGATCAAGTCTCCGATGAAATCGCTCTTCGGATTCACCTTGCTGGAATAGACAATTGATTCCGCATGCCGGAACAGCCCGGCCGTCGCTTCGTCAACGATTTCTTCATCACGATTGTAAGTGACTCCAAGCGCCAATCCCATCTTGGAGGTCAAGTCTGAAAGCTCGCGCCATTGATCATCCGGCATGCCCATCAGCAAACAGATGACTTTCGAAGCGTAAGGTTCCGCGAATTCCTTCAAGAAATCGCAGCGGCCGCGACGCTCGAATGCGGAGATCAACTGGTCGGCAATATTCTGAAATTCAGGCACGAAAGAAGACACGCGTTGAGGAACGAATGCAGGCTGCGCAAGCCGGCGCAATCGCGCATGGTCCTCGCCCTCCAAGTTCAGCATGATGCGCTTCCACCACTTCGCCCAGATTCCGAAGGCGCCGCAGTGGTCCGGCCATTTGTAAGACCCCTGCCTCAGCGACGGGTGCAAAAGCAGCGACCTCATTTCCTCGTACCGGAGCACGGCAATTCCGTACGGCGTTCTCGCGTACCAGGATTTTTGCCGCGCATCCCGCACCTCGCACGAGCGAATCGAGAAATCGGAAGCCGATGGATCTATGAACGGAATTTCTTCCATCAGAACATGCTCACTGCCAAACGCGCAACCCGCGTTGATAACCGACCGCGCTGCCGAAGTATAAGATTCAATGATCAAACGGCAATCTGGGATATGAACTGCAACGCAAACCGGTTCGATTCTTGTTCAAGAGCGCGAATCTCTGTTAGCAAAAGCTGAAGTGGGCCAATACCGCGCTGAGTCCGGGAGCGAAGTTGACTTGCACCCATGATGTTGCGGTAAAAATGCGGTCGCGACTCCGGTTGTCTCCAATTGCAGTTGGAAGCAGCATTCGTTGACGATTACAGATAAATTGCTACCAGAACCGGAGCTTTCGCTCTATCGAGATCGGAAAAACCAAGAACGCTTTTGCAATGAACCTGAAAAACCTTTCGAGCATTCTGGGCATTTCGCAGACGACGATCAGTCGGGCTTTGAACGGCTATCCCGAGGTGAACGAGGGCACGCGGACACGCATTCTCGAAGCAGCGAAAAAATTCAACTACAGGCCTAATCTGAACGCGACTCGGCTTGCGACCGGACGCTCCATGGCAATCGGGCATGTAATTCCGCTGTCGTCAAAGAAGGAAATGGTGAATCCCGTATTTTCGGACTTTTTTGCCGGGGTCGGCGAAGCCTGCGGACGCCAGGGATATGATCTGTTGCTTTCCGTAGTGGACGACAAGGATCACGAGCGTGCTTACAGAGAACTGGCCGAGCGCGGAGCGGTCGACGGATTGATCGTGCAATTTCCGGCGGTTACCGATCTCAGAATCAAAATTCTCAACGAGATCGGAATTCCATTCGTCGTCCACGGCAGATCCCTGAACGAGTCCTCGGACTATTCGTGGCTTGACATCAACAATACCGCCGCGTTCCACCGCGCGACAAACCACCTCCTTGACCAAGGACACGCTCGAATCGCGCTTATCAACGGAGACGAGTCTTTGGACTTCGCCGCCAGAAGAAAGCAAGGATACGAAGCAGCTCTACTTGAGCGCGGGATCATGCCCAATCCGGAGTTCATGAGATCTGGCCGAATGACAGAGTCCTCCGGCCAAATCGCCGCATCCGAAATGATGCGCCTGCGCCCTTGCCCCACAGCGTACCTGACTTCATCAATCCTGACCGCAATCGGCGTTCGGCAGGCGGTCCACGAAGCCGGATACAAACTCGGCCACGACATTTCCATCGTTACGCATGACGACGACTTGTCCTATTTGAAGAATTCGGGGGAAGTCCCGCAATTTACCGCGACGCGATCTTCCGTAAGGGATGCGGGCCGACGCTGCGCCGACATCCTTCTCGAACTGATACGGAATCCGGCCTCGGAGCCGATTTGTGAATTGTGGGAAGTCGAACTATTGGTAGGCGAATCCACCGGTGCGAAATCCGAAGCCTCGGAACCGAGTGAAACCGGGGGACCCAGTCTTCCATTTCGAAAATCGCAGCAGAAGCCGACTGGTTTCAATATTGAAGATCCATTGATGCAGTAACAAAATGAAAAAAGATTTGCTTTCACTGTTGCCGCGAATTTTCAGTGGCTCGCTCTTCGGAATCGTTCAGTCGAATGTCTGATCAGACGCGCGGAAAATCAGCGCTGGTCGCGGACATTGGAGGCACCAACACGCGCCTGGCGCTGGCTTCCAATGGCGGTCTGGAGATCAACTCGATCCAGAAATACCGAAACCATGAATTCAGCAGCTTCCACGATGCGCTCGAAAGGTACTTAGATTCTGGTCCCGGCGCTGAAGTGACGGCCATTTGCATAGCCGTAGCTGGTCCCGTCAGCGACGGCTTCGCTTCGCTGACCAACTGCGATTGGTCCATATGCGCGAAAGCGATCAGCGAACTCACGAGCATCGGCAGCGTCTTCGTCATCAACGACATGCAGGCGCTGGGTCATTCGCTTGAACAGGTCCGCTCGTCCGAAACTTACGATGTGATTTCCAAAAAATCCGAATCAGCGTCGACAACCAAGTTGGTCGTCAACATCGGAACCGGATTTAATTCGGCAATGGTCCTGAATTCAGCAAACGGGCCGCTTGTCGCTCCGTCAGAGTCAGGACATTCGAGCCTCCCCGTCGCAACGGACCGGCAATTCGAACTGCTCAAAGCATTGCAGGAGGACTCAGGGTTCACAAGTATCGAATGCGTTTTGTCAGGACGGGGAATCGAAGCATTGCATTCGTGGTTGAATGGCCAGCGGTCGGACAACCTCAATGGCCCCAAAAACGACATGATTACGGCGAGCTTCGGGCGCGGTCCCGCCTTCGACGACACCGGTCGATTATTCGTTGAAATTTTGGGATCGGTAATAAGCAATCTTGCCCTTGTGCATCTGCCGTTCGGCGGAATTTACCTTGCTGGCAGCGTCGCTAAAGCCACTGCACGAGTTCTGAATCCCTTTGGCTTCACGGAGGCGTTTCTAGACAAAGGCCGTTTCAGTGAATTCATGGAACAATTTCCAGTTTCCGTCATAATGGATGATGACGCTCCGCTACACGGATGCGCTGAGTATACCAAAAATTATTAACTTCGATATCAATTTCTGATTCGTATCTGATTGACCTTGCAGAATAGAACGAAAAATGTCGTGTGCTACGGATCCTGAATTATTCCGCCAGCAACTCCTTAAATCTTGATCTGTTCGGCATGAATTGGATACTGAAATCCGATATGCTTATGCAAGCAAAATCCATAGACATAAAAATTCAACTACAGCCGTAATCTTGACCTTATAGGCGATTTTTCGGCTGAATGGGGATAACAATTCAATCATTCTTTTTTTATCCGATACCTAATTTGGTTTATTGAGAAAGACTTGAAAAACGTACGATGCTCGTTTCCGAAGCTGTTACAGACACAAGGTTGGCAGTTCAGAATAAATAACTTCCCGGGAATCCAAGATTAAAGAAAGACGGTATTCAGGAACTCTTTCGGCTTTGGACGCGAAGAATACTGAAAGTTGAGATCACTGCATGTACAAGCCGTCTATCTAAATTATCTTTTTACGGCTTAAAATTTGCTTGACAAGGTGTATTTTTTCGTATACACAAAGTTATGTGATTCTCAAATTCAGTAAATAGAGGGAAAAACAGTGGCGGCTATTCCGAATTTGACTAGGTCTACGCTTAAAGTGATACTCGATTCGAATTCCAAGCTAGTAGACTTCATGATGCAGAACAGTTTGGACTTCACGCCTTGTCGAGATGGCATAACCTTCTGTGTTTCCAAAGCTGGAATGAGCCTTGAGGAATGCAAGCCCGCGGTTACAATAAGGTGGGCGAGAAACAATACGTATCGCCTGAAGAGATTCGGAGTCGATTCCTTTCAAGCGGATCCGAAAGAATTCGTAAAGAACAGGCCCAAATTGGCGGCCACAGCGTTGGTGGCTAAATCAATCATGGCTCTATATCTTGCCGCCTGCACAGATATCTGCGCGTCTCCATACGTCAAAAAACGGGACCCACAAACGAACCAATCCGCTGTAAACGCAATGCTATCGACATTAAAGGATGCGATCAATTGTGGTGATGTACCAAAGGAATCGGTTGACCGAGCCTTCTTCTTCAAGCCGAACATGTTACCGTCCCAAATTGTGGATAGCGTTGGTTGGAATTTGCCGGCAGATTTTGACAGGTTTGCCGATCTGTCGTTTGTATGGCTCCGCAATAGGTGGACCACGTGGGCTAACTGTTTTGAATTTCACGAGGCAGCACCTTGCGGAAAGAGAATATACGACTCGGCCTTTGCAGATCCGAGCCCTAAACCGCTGAACTATGTTATCAGTGATACCAGTGCCAAAGATGCGATTATAGCTATGCACGACACAATTTATTCGGAGGAAGCCGAGAGATTCAAGAATGAAGATGTTTTCGACGTTGTGTGCAAACCCAAAACCTAATAGATGGGCCCGCTGCAACAAAGATTCGGCTTTAGCTGATGTTCAGTTTTCAACTCAATCCGATCCATAGCAAAAAATGGGTCGCTGCGACGCAAAGGACAAAAATTGCGGAATTTAGATCAAAGTAGCCTGCATCGTGAAGGTCTCCAAACAAGGCGGCAAGTACTTGGCGATTCGCATGTGGATCGAGCGATCGCGGCGACGAACCAGTTCGACGCGTCATTTCAAGAACTGATTACCGAGGCCGCTTGGGGACGGGTCTGGTCCCGTCCAAACCTTACGCTGCGAGACCGTTCTCTGATCACGATTGCATTGTTGGCAGCTCTCGGACATGACGAGGAGGTGGAAATGCACCTGCGCGCAACTTCGCGGACTGGAGCAAGTAAACAAGATGTCGTTGAGACACTGCTGCACGTCGCCATTTACGCTGGAGTTCCTGCGGCCAACCGAGCATTCCGAATCGCGAAGAGGGTGTTCGCTGAATTGGAATCCACGAGCGCTCAAAGTGATAAATGATTCCGACGATGGCTAGAAGATAATGACGTTCTTTCAAAGAAAGTTGGAGAGGCAGCCTCCGGCCTTTACCCCGAAGTACAGAAGCAGCGTTGCCCGCTCGCCTGGAAGGGCCTTGGTTTCGATCGGGAACTCGCCGGGCGAATTGACCGGACCTTCGTTCAGCCGGGAAATTCTTGGTCCGAAGGACAACGACCTTATCGTTAACTTTGCGAGCCCCGGGCAAAGTGCCATCGGTGAACGGATCATTGTTCATGGCCGGGTTGTGGACGAGAACGGAAAGGGCGTTTCCGGCGTACTTGTCGAAGTCTGGCAAGCGAACGCCGGAGGGCGATACAGGCACGCGGTCGACACGTATTTGGCTCCGCTGGATCCGAATTTCGGAGGCTGCGGGCGCACCATTTCGGACGAGGATGGCGGATATGAGTTCAGAACGATTAAGCCGGGTCCCTACCCTTGGCCGAACGGAATTAATGACTGGAGGCCTTCGCACGTCCACTTTTCCGTATTCGGCCATGGTTTCGCGCAGCGGCTGATCACCCAGATGTATTTCGAGGGCGATCCGCTTATCCCGTTGTGCCCGATAGTGAGCACAATCCCGGACAAGGAGGCGGTCAGCCAGCTTGTGGCTGCATTCGATTGGCCTTCGACAATTCCGATGGACGCCCGGGCGTACAAGTTCGACATCGTCCTCCGCGGCAAGCGTCGCACGATCTTCGAAAACTTCTGATTTTGGTGCAATGATGGTTCAGCGATTGAATTACCTCGACGAATCCGCGTCCCAAACCGCAGGCCCATACGTGCATATCGGCTGCGCCCCGAATTCTTGCGGATTGACGGGAATGTACGGCGGGCGTGATCTGGGCAGCACGATGACGGATGAGCACACCAAGGGAGAAAGGTTGACGGTGCTCGGCCGGATATTCGACGGGACCGGAACGCCGTTGCGGGATGCTCTTGTGGAGATCTGGCAGGCGGATCATTCCGGATTGTTCAACAGTCCGAACGAAACCCGCGGCAACGCGGATACTCATTTCACTTGCTGGGGAAGACAAGCGGTCGACACGGACACTGGCGAATTCAAGTTCGAGACGATAAGGCCGGGCCGGGTGCCGTATTTGGACGGGCGCATGCAGGCGCCGCACATTCACTTCTGGATTGCAGCGCGCGGAATAAATCTGGGGTTGCATACGAGGATGTATTTCGGCGACGAGCCTGACGCGAACAAGTCCGATCCCGTGCTGAGCCGCATAGAACACAAATCGAGAATTGCTACGCTTATAGCGGAAGTCGAGGATGGAACCTGCAGATTCAATGTTAATCTCCAAGGCGGTCTGGAGACGGTTTTCTTCGATATTTGAGATAATTGAATGACAAAGTTCACGACACTCGACAACGCCGTCGTCGAGCACATTCGCCCCGGTGACACTGCTGCGTTCGAAGGATTCACGCACCTCATTCCACACGCTGCCGCACACGCGGTCATACGGGCAGGCATTGACGATCTGACTCTTGTCAGAATGACGCCCGACATAATCTACGACCAGTTGATCGGCGTAGGCTTGGTCCGCAAGCTAATCTTTTCGTACGCGGGAAACCCGGGTGTTGGGCTGCTCCGGCGATTTCGGGACGCGGTGGAGCGAAAATGGCCCAAGCCGCTGGAGCTTGAAGAACACTCCCACGCGGCAATTGCGAATGCATATGCAGCAGGCGCTTCCGGAATGCCTTTCGCGGCTTTCCGAGGGTACCGCGGATCGGGATTGCAGGCCGTCAATCCGAACATTCGGAGCATTGAATGCCCGTTTACTGGTGAAACAATATCCGCTGTCCCCGCTATTGCGCCTGATGTCACATTCATTCACGCGCAGAAGGCGGATAGAAAGGGAAACGTCCTTATCGACGGCATACTGGGTGTTCAAAAGGAAGCGGTGCTGGCGGCTGACCGCGCCGTCGTTACGGTAGAGGAGATTGTCGACGATCTTTCCGCCCCTCCGAACGCCTGCGTCCTACCGTCCTGGACGATTGCCGCGATAGCTGTCGTTCCCGGCGGAGCTCATCCATCTTACGCTAGAGGATACTACGTCAGAGACAATGCCGCATATTTGGCGTGGGACAAGGTGGCTGCCGACCGGCAACGATTTCGAGACTGGATACAGGAAAACGTCATGGCATCAAAGCCGGAGGACTTTGAGAATCGTGTAGCGCATTTGCGGAGTACACCATGACGACCCAAAAGTACACGCCGGATGAGATGATGATCGTCGCCGCCGCGCGCTCGTTGCGAAATGACGACGTATGCTTTGTAGGTATTGGCGCCCCGTCGGCCGCATGCAATCTTGCCAGGTTGACTACGGCGCCGGACATTACTTTGATTTACGAATCCGGAACGATCGGCACGGCCCCGAATGTTCTGCCGCTGTCAATCGGCGACGGCGAACTTTGCGATACCTCGCTGACGACCGTGCCTGTGACGGAAATGTTTCGCTATTGGCTGCAAGGCGGCCGAATTACGGTTGGTTTCCTCGGTGCCGCGCAACTCGACAGGTTCGGCAACATAAACACTACTGTGATTGGCCAATACGAGAATCCCAAGGTGCGCTTGCCAGGCGGCGGCGGAGCGCCCGAAATTGCCACCTCATGCGAAAAGGTCTTCATTGTGATGAAGCAATCCCGCCGAGGTTTCGTCGACAAGATAGATTTCTTCACGTCTTTCGGCTTCGGGTCAGGTCATAACGACAGGAGCGAGCTTGGGATCAAAACCGAGGGGCCTTCCCTGCTTGTCACTGATTTGGCTGTTTGGAAACCGGACGAGTCAACCAAAGAACTGAAGGTTGTTTCGCTCCACCCCGGCGTCACGCGAGAGCAGGTGCAAGAAACGGTCGGATGGTCCGTCAGTTTCGCATCTGACGCCTCGGTCACCGCGGAACCTTCCAATGATGAGCTTGAGACGCTTCGGGACCTCCGGGCGCGTACGGCTGCCGCCCATTCCGGCAACGACGCGTGAGCATTCGATTTGTGATGCCTCGACTGAACCTCGGCACAAATTGGCAAATTATGAAGGCAATCGTCGGATTATTGATCGGATACTTGGTCTGCAGCGACCGCCGGGATGGAATTGAAGCCAATTCAATGCCTGTGTCATCGAACAAGGACGGCTTTGCGGCTTGGCTGCTAAAGAGCAGTCGCTCGGCTTGGGTCGCTGGACTTAGGCACATTGCCGGTTCTCCGACAATGCGAAGCAAAACGAAGTTTCGGCCGTGGCAAGCCGAAAGGCGCGTTCGCAGGCCAGAGCCCAGCAGCGATAAAGAGCGCGGGCTGGCGCAGCTCCGCACGCGTCGCGCGGTCATTGCATAGGTCGGCGCATGCAGACTAGGCGCAAGGATTCAATCGGGCTTCGGCCAAACTGCGAGATTGCGCCGGAGGCAGATTGAGATGTTCGTCTATCCGATAAGCGGTTCGCCTCTTGCGGGCTTGTTCGGCGACGCCGATTTGGAACGGTTGTTTGCGTCCGACGCGATGCTGGAACGAATGATCCAGTTTGAAGCGGCCCTGACTCGTGCCCTTGGTTGCGTCGGAATCGTTTCCCAAGACTGCGTGTCCAACACTATGGAAATTCTGAATAATTTTCATGTGGAGATTCAGCGGATCAATGTGGCCACCGCCCGCGACGGCGTTCCGGTTCCCGAACTGGTGCGGCAGCTTCGCGCGGCGATCAGTTCGCCGCACGATAAAGATCTGCATATCTGCGCTACAAGTCAGGATTTGGTGGACTCGGCATTGGCTATGGCATTGCGAGAGGTCAATTCAATCCTCGCTGGTCGACTTGAAACACTCATCAAAACTTTTGAATCCCTTGATCGTGAATTCGGGCAAAATGCGTTGATGGGTCGAACCAGAATGCAGGATGCTTTGCCGATCAAAGCAGGAAACAGAATCAACGTTTGGCTTCGAGCTCTTGATCGGACGGCAGGCCAGTTTCCGAGCGTAAGGGAGTCGGTCGAAGTTCTGCAATTCGGCGGTCCTGTCGGAGATCGAAGGAATCTGGGCGATAACTCCAAGACCGTCGCCGAGCGAGTTGCCAAAGAGCTGGGATTGAATGAAATCGGTTTCGCATGGCATGCAGACCGGGGCCGACTTGCAGAATACGCCACATGGTGCTCGGCGCTTACGGGATCGCTTGGCAAAATTGGTCAGGACATCGCTTTGATGGCTCAAATGGGAGAAGTGGGGTTTAAAGGAGCCGGAACGTCATCGGCGATGCCGCACAAGAGCAACCCGATACGCGCCGAGGCTTTGGTGACTCTTTCCCGATACAATTCCGTTCTTGTGTCCGGCATGTTTCACGGCATCATGCACGAACAGGAAAGATCGGGTTCCGCGTGGGCACTTGAGTGGCTGGTCCTGCCGCAGATTTGCGTGGCCGCAGGCGCTTCGTTGAACTCTGCGGCGGCTATGGCCCGATCAATTTGTCGAATTTCGGACGAGTCGATGACCGATCCCTGAATCTCATCGCCGAGCGTGTGCTTGCGGAGCGCCATTTTCAACCGAAAACACTTGTCGAAAATCTGGCAAGCGACCGAAACGGCTTCGCAATTTGAATTCATGATATTTGGTGGAGCCGAGGGGAATCGAACCCCTGACCTCGTCATTGCGAACGACGCGCTCTCCCGACTGAGCTACGGCCCCGAGTGTAGCCCTCTTGTATGAGTTCCTGCATTTTGTCAAATTCTTTCGGTGCGATGGGTGCATCCCATTTTTTGGTCAGGCGGCTGCGGCGCGGCCAACGCCTCGGTCAGGAAAGTCGTGCGACAGGCGTTTTCAAAGCAGTCGGCGGCGAGCAGGGCGTTGGCGCCCGCGCTAGACCGGTGGCGCCCTGCCTGTTTGAATCGATTCCCGACGATGCGCTTGCAGGAGCTTTCCATAATGCCGAACCCGACCGGTAATGCTCGTTTCCGATGGAGGTCGTGGTGCCAACGCCTGACGGTCGCGCTTGGCAATTACTGAGCGACATTATTACTCGGCCGGGGATCGTCGCTCTATGTCCTGCCACCGTTTCTCCATCTGTTCCGCCAGCCACCGATCATAGGCTAATCTCGCTTCGCGTCCGATGTTCGGATCACCGCCTGCGGCCAGCAGCATTTGCTCGACGTTGGCTTCCCCGTTGATTCCCGCGGCGTGCAGCGGCGTCCAGTCGTCATTGTCCTTGTCGTTCGGGTTCGCGCCTGCCGCGAGAAGGAGTTTCACGACGTCAGCGTATCCATCCCTTGCTGCCAAGTGCAGCGGCGTCATGCCTGACGTGTCCTCGGCATTCGGGTCCGCGCCCGCCTTAAGCAGTGCAAGCGCGACGCCGACATGTCGGTTCATTGCCGCCGCATGCAGCGGCGTCCAGTCGTCAAATTCTTCGGCGTTTGGATCCGCGCCCGCTTTCAGAAGCGCAAGTGCGACGCCGACATGCCCACCCCATGCCGCACCATGCAGCGGTGTTTGATTTGACTCCTGCTTGGCGTTCGGGTCCGCGCCTGCCTCGAGAAGCAGTTTCACGACGCCGGCGTATCCCGCCCTTGCTGCCGGGTGCAGCGGCGTCATGCCAGAGATGTCCTCGGCATTCGGGTCCGCGCCCACTCCCAGCAGCACAATCGCGACGCCGGCATGCCCGCCAAATGCCGCCCCGTGCAGTGGTGTTCGTTCCAGATCCTGCGACAAGAGCCACGGATGCCGCTGGCTCACGGGCACGGCGTTCAGATTCGCGCCTGCTTCCAGCAGCACAATTGCAACGCCGGCATGTCCTTCCCATGCCGCCGCATCCAGCGGCGTGTCCCCAAAAAGGTTGACGACGTTCGGATCCGCGCCCGCTTCGAGCAGTGCAAGCACTTCGTTCTCATCACCTGCAGAGGCCGCCTCGTAAAGCTGCGGATGGTGAATGTTTCTAAATGAGGTGGCCGATGCTTCCAATGCGCCGACCGAAATTGCAACAGCCGCGAGCGCAAGCCGGACCATACCCTTAAATTCATTCATGTACGCTTCCCCTCGATTGGCACAAGCCTGATCGTCGCCACCCGCAAACCGAACGGATGGCCGGCCGCCTGTCAATGCTTCCGTGTCTCAACCATGAAATTGCATTCCTGTCGCCGACCCTGTTGTCTGGGTTGATTTCCTTTTTGGTTCCGCCGCTTTTTCCTGCGTTTCCGGCATCGCCCGCCACCGGTCTCGTTTCCGGAACTGAGGCCGAACACCGGTCGCAGTTCCCCTTCATTGCCACAAATGAGTGCCGAGAGGTCCGCATATTCGGTCTGGCCTGTCAAGAGTCGGGGCGCGGCAGGCAGCTGCCACCGCGGAGCCTGAAACCCGTGCATCTCATGCCAGAATCGATCCCGATCAAGCAGATCTTTATCAAAGAGGACTTCCGTTTTCACACGCGGATTGTTCATTCAGACATCACACTTCCAGATGCGGTCGGAAGGAACGTCCACTCAATCGCTTTGATGGCCTTCAAACGCTGCATAGAAAACAATCGTTGGGCTGAATTTCTTGATTGGATGGTTTGTCGCGCTCCCGTCCGCCCAAAATGGGACGCAACCCGGTGCGATGAGTGCACCCATAATTTTAGGTCAGGCAGCTACGACGCGGCAATCCTTCCAATTGATGATCTCGGGCTTGCGGTTGTTTGCGAAGCAGCGTTCGACGGAGAACAGGGTGCTGGATTCGGCTTTCGACCGGCGGCATCGCGTCCGTCCAAAAAATATGGGACGCACCCAATTGCTTGCGCCAAATCGACAATGTAGGAAAGTGTCTTAAAAATGAAGACCTTTTACGAATTTTTCGCGGGAGGCGGCATGGTGCGGGCCGGACTTGGGCCGGAGTGGTCATGCCTTTTTGCCAACGACATCGACCCCAAAAAAGTAGCGAGTTACGTCGCGAATTGGGGTGAAGAACCATTGCGGGCCGGAGATGTCGCGGAACTGACGACAGCGGATCTACCGGGCATTGCCGATCTGGCGTGGGCGTCCTTCCCTTGCCAGGATCTCTCCTTGGCGGGCAATGGCGCTGGTCTCGGCGGCAGGCAGTCCGGAACCTTCTGGTCGTTCTGGCGGCTGGTGGTGGCTCTTGCGAAGGAAGGCAGAGCACCCGCTGCTGTGATTTTGGAAAACGTGTGCGGCACGCTGACCTCGCACGGAGGTGCCGATTTCGCGGCGCTTTCCGAAGCCCTCGTCAGTGCAGGATACCAGTTTGGGGCTTTGGTGATCGACGCTGTGCATTTTCTGCCGCAGTCCCGCCCGCGATTGTTCGTAATTGCGATTCGGGCGGGCCGCCCGATCCCACCTAATCTCTTGCTTCCTGAGCCGGGTGCGGCGTGGCATACGCGTGCCCTGATGCGTGCCCACGGTCGATTGCCTGCAACTGAAAGGGCTGGCTGGCTTTGGTGGCACTTGCCGGTCCCTGCAACCCGCAACACGGAGTTGGCAAATCTGATCGAGGACAGGCCGACATGCGTCGAGTGGAATACACCCGCCGAGACTGCCCGGCTGCTTGGCATGATGAGTCGCGTCAATCTCGAGAAGGTAAAGAAGGCGCGCGAGGCGAAACGCCTTATGATAGGCACGATTTATAAGCGCACCCGCAAAAAAGAGGACGGCCGCAGGACGCAGCGGGCAGAGGTCCGTTTCGATGGCGTCGCCGGATGCCTGCGCACCCCGATGGGAGGTTCGAGCCGGCAAACAATCCTCGTCGTAGAGGGCAACAATATCAGATCGCGCTTATTGTCGCCGAGGGAAGCTGCAAGATTGATGGGGATGCCAGACGACTACCAGCTGCCTGACAATCGCAACGCAGCTTATCATTTGGCGGGAGACGGAGTGGCGGTGCCTGTGGTTGGACATATTGCAAAGCACATACTTGAACCTCTGCTCGACGCTCCATTGGAAGCCGCGGCCGCTTAAGCTCATGCCAAATAATCTTGAAGAAAAGTTGGCCGAATTCGCAGCTGAGCACAACTTCAAAGGCAAGGGACCGGGACCACTTTGCGTTGCGCTCGTCGTTACGGAACACGCACGGCGACGGGGATTGCCCCTTGACCCCAATGATCTGGTGACGTCGAGCGGAGGACAGGTGCTCGGCCTGAGCAAATCTTCTGTCCAGGCCATCCTGAAACGTCACGACATCGACAAGGTGCTTGCCCAAGAAGGAGGCCGTACAAGTCGCGGCAGCATCAAAAACATGCGCGCTTATGTTGGATTTCTGAATGAATTTCACGGCCAGAGAGCAAATACTCCGCAGCAGGATACGACAGATATCGCAGCAATTGAGAAATACTGGATTGACCGCGTGCAGGACTTTTTTTCCGGCAAGCCATTCAGGATTCGGTTGGACTCGGCTCACGGCTTGCGACGCCTTGTGCGCGATCTTCCGGATCAGGCAAAAAGTCGGCAGGATAAATCGACCGGGACGAATTATGCGGGCGCTGTGATGCAACACCTGGTAGGCGCGAAGTTCAATTGCGTGCTCAAGTCCGGGACAGTCTGGCACAACAGTTTTTCAACGGCCGACGCACAGGCCGGGCGGCCAGGCGATTTCTTGCTCGGCGACGTGGCAGTCCACGTGACTACAGCCCTTGGAGAATCGGTGGTTGAACCGTGCAGGACGAATTTGAACGGGGGCCTCAAGCCTGTTTTGATCACGGTGCCGGAACGAGTGGCGACGGCGGAGGGTTTGGCTGCCGACAAGGGTTTGGGCGATAGAATCGACATTTTCGAGATTGAGCAGTTTATCGCACTCAATTTGTACGAACTGGGACGGTTTCATGCGGAGGGAAGGCGAGAGTCCGTCGAAGATTTAGTATGTCAATACAACTGGATCATCAAAAACGTTGAAACCGATCCGAGCCTAATGATCGAAATGGTATGAATGAATGCGCTGCCGGAATTCGCGCACGGCCATGAGCCGGAATATGCGCTTGGAATCGTCACTCGGGGCATGACCGGCTGAGCGGAAAGCCGTAGCTGCCTGTGTCGCAGGGGAATTCCGGTTCTTCTTATCGGGCGTCAATTGCGCGAGGCAGGACCATATTTGCGAGCATCGATTCAACCTTTTGGCTAGGTCTTTCGCACAGGTTTCTGCCAATTCTGATCCATGCTGTATCTCTCGCAACTGAGAAAGGACTCAACTGCAGTGTTTCAGGGTGCGGCAAGATGAACGACCCGAACGCAAGCCTATGCATGAACGGTGGAGGAAGCGTTCCCCATACTTAATCCTTTGCAAACGATGCGATCTGTCACTTCAGGGAATCGATAAATCCCGAGTGCACAGCAGTGTTCAGCACCAACCATGAATCGGCATTGTCACTCCTCGCCTTGGAACGCCGTCGGACCGGTTCGGACCGGCAGCGACAGTTGTTCCAAGCGTGTCAGCCACGCCCCAAACCGTGGGCATTCCTCGCGGATCTTCGCCAAGCCTGTTTCTTGAGCAACAGACACGCCATAGACAACTTTATCGTATCTCCGAATTCTACGCATAATGCACTTGCTCGGCGCGGTTTCGTACCCATCGTGGATGTTTTCGGGAGATTTGAATCGTCGGCGGATCTTCGAGAGCGCTGCGACATCCCTCTTGTCCACGTCTGCAATCACCTGAAACGTGGAGGTGTCGGAAAACAACAGACCCTCAAACTCGTATTTTTAAACATAAGGAAACACTTTTCCCGTGCCAAGATTCTTCCTATTTATTTCCTGACTGAGGTGCTCCTCCAATTCTTCTACCGACCGTTCTCCCCTATTTCGAAAGCCATAGAAATCGACCGGCGAAGTTACCGCGTCAAATCTCCAGCTGAATTCGGCCATCTTCTGCACGAGTCTTTCAACGCTGATATTGCCGCCGCGGCCCGAAATCAACATTGCTGCCGGATAGACCTCCAGCGGGCCCAGATGGCCCACGAGAAGCTTGTTTACGAAATCTTCTTCCGTCTGACCCTCAACGAGTATTGCAAGTCGGGTCACGGGCGCCCTCCGATCAAATTTTTCTCCCAAAGCTCGCCCGTCGAATACTCGTCCAGCCAATGCTCTTTCAGCCACTCAAAATATTTGCCTTTGTCGTATCGATGAAATCCGGTTCGCCCGTTTTCCAACTCCAAAACGAAAATTTCATCAAGGCCAAATACATCAACCAAATGAGGAGACTGGGTCGCCACGATGACCTGGCGCTCTCTCGCGGCGACTTTGATCATGTGCCCGACCAAGACGACGGCGGCCGGATGCAATCCTAGCTCCGGTTCGTCCAAGAGCAGCAAGTCGGGGAGCATTTCGGGCGGAAGGTTCAATAGAGTCGCCAACGCGAAGAAGCGCAGCGAACCATCCGATGTCAGGTGTGCGCCGATCGTCTTGTCCATGCCCTTCACCCGCCACTGAAGCAAAAACGGAGTGTTGTCTTCCTCGATCTGGAACCGGTCAAAATTCGGAACAATGCGTTGAATAAAGCTGCAAATTGACTTGAACCGACGCGGGTTTTCCCGCTCCAAGCGGAGCAGGACAGCGGCCAAATTACTGCCATCCGGCCGAAGGAACGCGTTTTCCTCTGGTTTGCATGCCGTCTTGAGCGGTGAGTAGAACGAGGTGTCGTGGAACTGATAAACCTCACAGCGCCGCAACAATCGGGCAAGAACCTTGGCCGTCTCGAAATTGACTCCTCTAGATCCTGCCGACTGCGCAGCTTCAATGATCTTCGCCTCGTCATGATCGCTTCCGATCTCTTGCCAAGGCATTTTTGCATCGCATCCATCTTGGATGAATCGATATGCCTCATAGTCAAATATGAAGCGATCCGGCTGCGAAAATGCGAGCGCGAATCGATAATCGCTCTGTCCCGACTCGGTCCGAACACCAAGTTTGGCTTTTATTCGCTTGCTGGTCTTGTTGCCGCCGAACAGTTGGTCGCCGGCGCCGCCGTGGCGCTGAACGAAGTGGTTCAAGCGACGATCATTGATCATCATGGCCAGCATCTCGACGAAGCGAAGGAGATTGGATTTTCCAGAACCGTTGGCACCAATCAGCACTGCGGCACAGGGCAAGTCGTCGATTTTGAAATCGGCAAGAGTTCGAAAACCTTTGACGTGGAGAGACTCAATTCGGTTAGGCATGACCTTTCTCCTTTGTCCTTGAGCGGATTGCCCTATTGAGCAACCTGTCTTCCTTGCAACGCCAAGTCAGTGTCTCTTTGATACGGGATCGCTGACATCGTTCCGCCGGGATCGATGACCGCAGCGCAATCAGTCAACGACACCGCCGTGCAGGAATTCGAGCGCCATTTTCGCTTCCGCCTGATTATTGGATGCCCGCGCGCCAAACATCTTGCAGCAACGGCATGACGGAGGCCATTTCCGGCCCGCTGGATCGTCCCGTCAATGCCCTGCGAAGCGGAAAATAAAGCGCTTTGCCCTTGCGTCCGGTTTTCTCCGAAACCGCGGCCGTCCAAGTGCTCCAGGTTTTTTCGTCGAACGGCGGATTTGGCAGGAGGCTTTTGGCAAGCTCGACAAAATCGCGGTCTTCCTCGTCAATTTCGGGTTCGACGGCCCCTGAAAATATAGCCCACCAATCCGCAAGTTCATCCAGCTTCGAGATGTTCGTCCTCGTTGTCGTCCAGAATCGTTCCGCGATGTCGTCCGGGACGCCCAATGAACGTATTCTGTCTTCGATCGCCGCGAATGGCCTCGAAGCCAAAATCTTAGAATTCAAAGGAATTAGGTCTTGCGCATCGAACTTGGTCGGCGCGCTGCTGAATCGACCAATTTCGAAATCCTCAATCAATTCACCCAAGCCGTTTCGGGCTTGAACCGGCGCGGAAGTTCCCAAATAGGCAAGCAGCGACAGCAAGGCCAGCGGCTCTATTCCGCTCCGCCTCATATCTCGAATGGAAAGCGTGCCCAGTCGCTTGGCCAGCGGCTCGCCCTCGGGCCCGGTTAACAGGGAATGGTGCGCGAACCGAGGCGGCTTTGCACCAAGACGCCTCATGATCTGGATTTGGGCCGCCGTGTTCGTAACATGGTCCGAACCTCGGACGACATCCGTAACGCTCATTTCGACATCGTCTACGACGGATGCCAGCGTATAAAGCACTTGGCCGTCCGCACGAATTAGAACCGGATCCGATAGGCTGGTCGCGTCAATCGAAACCTGACCTTGCACCGCGTCGACCCACTCGATTCGCTCTTGATCGAGCTTGAATCGCCAATAGCCGGTCCTGTCCTTCCGAAGCGAGTCCCGTTCCCCCGCCGTCAACGCCAAAGATGATCGGTCGTAAGCCGGGGGTTTGCCTGCTTTGAGCTGAAGCTTTCGCTTGAATTCTAGCTCTTCAGGAGTTTCGAAACACTCGTAAAGCACTCCTGAGTCGCGGAGTTTTTCGGCAGCGTCGAGGTAATTCCGCTTGCGCCGCGATTGCCTTGCCAAATGGTCCCAATTCAAACCAAGCCATTCAAGGTCCTCCATGATCGACTCGGCATATTCCGGCTTGGAACGCTGGGGATCGGTGTCGTCCAACCTCAAGATGAAACGCCCGTCCGACTTTCTGCACACCATGTAGTTCAGCAGCGCCGTTCTAAGGTTGCCAATGTGCAAGTGTCCTGTCGGAGATGGCGCGAAACGAGCAATAGTCATCGGGTTACTCCTTGCGCGCGTCCCTCTTTCATACGATGCTGCGCTTGTCCACTTGAGTCGCCTGCAGAAGGATCGGAATTGAAGGACCACAGGCGCGCCTTCGTCGCTCCCGGGCTGGGCGAATTCGAAGAAATGGCGGCATCAGCCGTTGAGTCGCTTCCCGAGCCGTTTCGCGGGCATGCCCGTTCAATCGCGTTCCAGGTCGCCGAATTCGCGACCGATGAACAGCTGGAGGCTCTTGAGATATCCGATCCCTTCGAGCTGACTGGCCTCTATGAAGGTTGCCCCATCACCGAACGCTCCTATGCGGAACAACCTTTGAGCGCGGATATGGTCTGGCTGTTCAGGCGGCCGATCATCGACGAGTGGGCCACAAGGGGCGATGTCGCGTTGGGCGAACTTGTCACCCACATTGTCGTTCACGAGCTCGCTCATCATTTCGGATGGTCCGACGACGATATCGCCGAAATCGACCGGTGGTGGGAGTAGCGCGCGACGCCTCCCGAACTGCAAGACGAATCGAATGTTCAGTTCGGGTCTCTCCACTGATTCACAATCGGATAGCGCCGGTCCAACCAGAGCGCCCGCTCCGTCAAACGTGTTCCCGGAGCAGACTGGAACCTTTTGTATTCCGAAGTGTAAATCAGGTTCTCCACAAGCTTCACAACGTCTCTCTCGAAACCCGACTCAATGATCTGCGGTACCGAAAGGTCGTTGTCGATCAGTGATTCGAGAATTTGGTCAAGAATGTCGTAAGGCGGGAGGCTGTCGGTGTCTTTTTGATTGCTTCGCAATTCCGCGGTGGGCGGTTTATCGATTATTTTCTGGGGAATCACGACCCCTTTTGGACCTTTCATCCAAGTACGGTGGCAACGATTGCGCCACCTGCAAGTTTCGAAGACCAAGGTCTTGTATAAATCTTTGATCGGGTTGTACCCGCCGGCCATATCGCCGTAGATCGTTGCGTAGCCGACCGCTGCCTCCGATTTATTTCCCGTCGTGAGCAATAGTTCACCGAACTTGTTCGACACCGCCATCAAGAGAAGCCCGCGAAGTCTCGGCTGAACGTTTTCCTCAGTCGTATCGCTCGGAAGGTCGTTGAAAACCGGTTGAAGTGATCGCTCGACCTCAGACATAAGTCCAGAAATCGGTATGCAGATCGTTTCGCATCCCAAATTGGATGAAACGGACTCAGCATCATCCAGCGAAGACTTCGCCGTGTATTCCGAGGGCAAAAGGATACACCTTACATTGCTAGGCCCTATCGCGTCGCAAGCGATCGCTGCGACAAGAGCGCTGTCCACACCGCCCGAAAGGCCCAGCAGCACTTTGGCAAACCCCGACTTTCGCATGTAGTCGCGCAGCGCCTCGACCATCGCCCTGTAGTCCTGTTCGCGCTCGCCCGGCAGATCGGATATTTTTCCCTCCGATACGGAAAATCCGTGCGAATTCCCGCAAAACTCGACGATTTCTGATCCTTCCTCGAACAACGGCATTTGCACGGAAATTCTGCCGCTTGGAGCAACTGCAAAAGATCCGCCGTCAAAAACTTGGTCGTCCTGCCCTCCGACCATGTTGAGATAGGCCAAGGGCAGCCCAGTCTCGCGAACCCGGTCAAACATTACCGAATGCCTTTGGAACACCTTGTTTCTTCGATACGGGGACCCGTTGGGCACGAGCAAAAGGTCGGCACCGGCATTCTTGAGATTTTCGCAAACGTCGCTGTGCCACCCGTCTTCACAGATCACGATTCCCACGCGAGCGCTGCCGACTGCCACCGGCTGTCCGAGCGGTCCGCGCGAAAACTGACGCGCTTCGTCGAAAACCGAGTAGTTCGGCAAATGGTGCTTTTTGGCGATGCCTGCTATCCGCCCTTCATGAAGAATGAAATACGCGTTGTAGACATTGCCGCCTTCGAGATAGGGAGCTCCGATTCCTACAGCTGGACCGTCGGCGCAACGTCGAGCAATGCTATTGATGCATTCGGCACAATCTGCGATGAACGCTCGTTTCCACACCAAATCCTGAATTGGATAACCCGCGAGAAACAACTCTGGAAGCGCTACCAGCAGCGCCCCCTTCTCCTTGCCCTCCTTGTGGAATTCACAAGCCTTCGCAACATTGGCATGAAGCCCGCCTACCACGGGATTTGCCTGCGCAAGAGCTATCCTGAATGATCGGTCCATCGTCTGTATCTCAACCATGATATTGCACTCCTGTCGCCGACCTTTACGAAGGGCGACAACGGGGCGGTGCAGCATCCGTGTCGTGGCCCGAGCACGCAACTTAGCAAACCAGCACCGCCTCTCTCTTCATCGTCTCGAACAGCTGATTGCGGCCGGTAAGAACCGCGGACCAGTATGAAGAAAGAATAAGCACATTATCACATCCAAAGATCATTGGCATAGGCGATTCGCACGACTGTTCGGCATTCATCGCCAGAGCCGCAGCCCTCAGACTCGCTTGTCGAACACGGAAGAAGGTCCTTGGGACATGGAAGAATTCGCCAACGACAGAAATGCCTTAACTTGCTTCAAAGCAACGGGCGCCGCGGCGTGGCCGCTTTGGGCGAGCTTGGCGTCAGCCAAGAGCCAAACGCGGCAGTTCCTTCCGGCGCAGGTCGCCGCTGTCGTAAAGCGGCTGCCATTCGCGCAAAATCACATGAGTTGATGCGCCACACTGAATGCGAATGTACTCAGCAAGGTCAATCGAACCATAACGATTCAATCCATAAATAATTTATGCAGTTCACCGTAAATTGGGCTGCGTTGAAAATTTACTTAAAGTTTATTTTGGTTAACATCCACAAACTCCGCAGTACTCAACAGCATAAAAATTTTAGTTCATCTAATACTACCCCAAATCACTCGGGCATCTGCAACTCCAAGTCTTGAAAACCTCTTTGAGTAACAATAAATCCATTATTTTCAACTCTTTCACAATGGCCATATTTTATATTCTTTGCCAAACTGTCTGAAGGATTGCTGAGTTTATTTATTTTATTTTCAAGAAGTGCAGAAGCAACATCCGCCGTTTGAAGCTTGCTTTTTCCATTTAGATGTAGCCAAGCAGCGGTCACTAAAAACTTTCGATATTCGCGCGAATTGCGTTCCGAATTCTTTTCCATTTCTGCCAAGAACCTCGGCAATTTCATATCCTCGCCCGGCATATTTTGACTGGTTTTTTCCAGTTTCGATACTTCGTCCTCGGTTTGAATAATGTCCTTTATTTCAGAAACTAGCGAACAGAGCGATTCCTTTGCAAATTGCTCATCCCCGCTATATTCCAGCACGAAACCGCCGCACGACAGTTTTATTTTCATATCATAACCTCCTTCTCTGTCTATGGGAAACTGACTCCAGCTCGACTGACGGAGCACTATCCAGAGACACTGTTCTCAAGCAAAGCACTTCTCTTCCGTTAACCACTTATATAGTTTGATTGCGCTGCGCAAACAAACAGTTGCCAAGCTTGAATCTTTTTTGATTCGCTCGACAGATTTTACGCAAGCGCCGCTGCCTCCGTCCAACATGGTATCCGATGCTGCCGAGTAAATCCAGTGCCTTTCGATAAACTATGCAAATGGTTGGATGGCGCCAACTGTATCCGGTCGCCATGCGCATTTAAGTCATTACCTGCGATGAAAAATTGACAGTAGTCAATTGCCCCGGGCAAGCCTTGGTTTCCTGAAGGTTCGGATCGACGCCTGCGCAGTTCAATTTTCGTGCCTGTATTTCAGAACGGCCATTGTATCACTTATTTCGCAGAAAGTCCGTTGAGCCAAGCTGAAGATTTTGAACAGCATACGACTAGAGCCAACCCTTGCGGCCGATGACGTATTGACTTGTACTACGGCCGACAGCTGCTTCGTCGGTTGCAGAGAAGCATGAAACGAAAGCACCCTGCTGCTCTTGATGTATTCCCTATTTGATGCTTGCCTTCAAGGCGGGAATTTAGATTCACCGAGCGAGCGGTGAGGCAGCTGGCATTTTGCCAAGGATGCAAATCCAATAAGCGGGCAAGATATTGAACTGAAAACTGAGAGCGTCGAGTTCCGCCGTAAAATGGCGGACCGACTCCCGTTGCCGGAACAGAAGGGAACATCAGCGCTCGAGCGCCTGACGGAACGGTGCTGGTCACGCCCACAGGTTTCAGCAAAGCCGATGCGACATTCGAAAGCTTGGTCTGCATGGACATGAACGGAGATGTGTTGGAAGGAAATCTCAAACCGGCCTCCAAAAGGTTCATGCACCTTGCAATGTACAGACAGCACTCAGGCATTGACGGCGTGGCGCACGGACCCCGGCGTTCGCTACGGTATTTGCCTCTTCAATCAAGGAATTACCCGTGGGTGTTCTGCCTGGACTGATCGCGACCTTCGGCTTCATCCCGACAGCCCTTTACGGCAGACCGTCCTCGCCAAAACTTGCGGCTGCCGTCGCAAGTTTTGCAAACTAATGTAGTGCCTTTCTTCTCCAAAACCATGGAGCGACGGCTGTCGGCGCTTCCATCGGGTAAACCTACCATCGCTTGGAGGTCACAGAAGCTTACGCAATGACGGTTTGGGCGGCGGAACTGATTGGTGGAGTCAAGAAGCTTGCGCGAGAGCAGATAGAGGACCTTCCAATGCCGTCCTTCGATTTAGGGCTTTTTCTCGCGGCATATGTCTGTTCCATGGCGTCCTCGCCACTGATTTGGATTGCAGCAGCGGGATTTCGGCATGAATGGAACTTTTTCCGACCAAGAAAATGACAACCGGACCTGATTGCAGAATGCCCTAAGCAGGTCTCCGCCCAACAAAAACCTCCGGTTGCATCAGCGAAATTCCCAAGAAATCTTGTTGCGCAACAGCAAGCCGGCATACTCTGCCGCGCCGAGCCGCAATCCATCAACATTGGAATCCGCCGCCCGAATATTTGATGACATTAATGTGAAGCGTTTTGCACGGACTGCAATATCTTAAGTTTGCGAATGCAATCTTGATTTTGTCGGCCGGGGAGTTCGTCAGAACGACGCACTCCAGTTCAGCCACAATCACAATTTGTGCCGCTCGATGCACTTCCGGGCGCATATTGTAGTGGACGAGCGTGAGAAATATGTTTATAATCACAGCGTTTTGGCGGTTGCCTATGTCTGGAGAAGGAGCATCTGCTCATGACCGCAACCATTCGCGTGGTCTGCGCAATCGCACTGTTGGCATCGCCTGCGTGGGCACAGTCTGACAATGCAGACACGGCTGTGCATCGAGGAAACTACAGCGGCAGTTACCTTGATGGAAAACGACACGGAATTGGCACCTACACTCTCTCGAACGGCTATGAGTATGTCGGCTACTGGGTAAACGGTGAGCGGCATGGTTCTGGAACTGAAACCCTTCCCAATGGCGCCGTTTACGTCGGAAATTTCGCGGAAGGCTTAAGGGAAGGCGTAGGAACAATTACTTACGAGGACGGCAGCACCTACAGCGGGACATGGTCAAAGGGCATCATTGACGGCGAGGGTACGGAAACCTTCACTGACGGCACGATATTCGAGGGGCGGTTTTCAGACGGCGTGAGACACGGGTTTGGCACTCTCACGCGCCTTGGTGGACACGAGTATTCAGGCGATTGGGCAGATGGGCGTCCGCACGGGCAAGGAACTCAACGGTATCCCGACAACAGCGTGTACGTGGGTAATTTCGTTGAAGGCATTCGAGAGGGCCGCGGAACGATGACTTTCGCAAACAACTCGGTGTACGACGGTGATTGGTTCGGCGGGAAAATGAGCGGCTCCGGCGTCCTAACCTACGGAGATGGCACCAGCTTGTCCGGTACGTTCGTCGAGGGGCTGCTGGAAGGCGCCGGCAGGATGACATTTCCGGACGGAAGCGCATTCGAGGGCGAATTCGTGAACGGAGTTCGCCAAGGCAGAGGCGCGATGAAATTCGCGGACGGGTCGGTGTACGACGGCGGGTGGACCAACGGCAGCATAGGCGGCTCCGGCGTCCTTACCTACGGAGATGGCACCAGCTTGTCCGGAACGTTCGTCGAGGGGCTGCTGGAAGGCGCCGGCAGGATGACATTTCCGGACGGAAGCGCATTCGAGGGCGAATTCGTGAACGGAGTTCGCCAAGGCAGAGGCGTGATGAAATTCGCGGATGGGTCGGTGTACGACGGCGGGTGGACCAACGGCAGCATCGGCGGCTCCGGCGTCCTAACCTACGGAGATGGCACCAGCTTGTCCGGTACGTTCGTCGAGGGGCTGCTGGAAGGCGCCGGCAGGATGACATTTTCGGACGGAAGCGCATTCAAGGGCGAATTCGTGAACGGAGTTCGCCAAGGCAGAGGCATGATGAAATTCGCGGACGGGTCGGTGTACGACGGCGGGTGGATTGGCGGTCGCATCGGCGGCTCCGGCGAATACATTACCTCTGATGAAACCAAATTCGAAGGAACTTGGTCGGAAGGGTTGTTGAACGGAGATGGTTACGCAACCTACAAAGATGGAACGGTCTATGAAGGCAAATTCAAATCGTCGCGGTTCGACGGCTTCGGCATAATTACTTATCCGGACGGGCATACCTACGCAGGAGATTGGATAGCGGGCATAAAGCACGGTCAAGGTGAAGAAGTGCTCGCCGACGGTTCCCGTTACGCGGGGTCGTTTGCGAATGGCATCAGGTCTGGAACGGGCGTCTTTGAACGGTCCGACGGTTTCCGATACGAAGGGCAATGGGCAGATGACAAAATGCACGGATTCGGCAAGGCGAATTATCCGAATGGCGACGTGTATGAGGGACTTTTCAAGGACAATGTTCCAACTGGAGAAGGCAGCTACGCGGATAATCCTTGAGACTCGATGCGGAACCGCAATCGCGCCGTCTTTGCAACGGAACGCTTTTTCTCCGCACTGAAGCGGGTTGCAAGATTCCATAGAATTGCTTAGGTTCGAATCATGACCCTTGCAGCATGCCGCCTTGAAGGCGAATTACGCTTTCATTGCAGGTTCGGAACCGACCTACTGCTAAGACGCCTCTGAGCGTGCCGGTTCAGGCGCGTCCGCTCAGAGGTGAGTTATCGCGCCGCCAAACACCACTCAACAAGGCCGAACCGGTGATCCGATGCAGCAAGCAAGCAATACACCTCAAGACAAAGTTCTGATTTTCGATACGACATTGCGCGATGGAGAACAGTCTCCTGGCGCAACGATGACGCATTCGGAAAAAACTGAAATCGCGCTCCTTTTGGACGACATGGGCGTGGACGTCATTGAAGCGGGATTTCCGATCGCGTCCGATGGCGACTTCCACGCGGTCCGGAAAGTGGCCGAAGTGGTCACCGGCGCCACTGTTTGCGGGCTCGCCCGCTCTTCCCTTGCCGACATCGACAGAGCTGCCGAAGCGCTGAAGAGCGCTCGAAGGCCAAGAATTCACACGTTTATTTCCACCTCGCCGATCCATATGAAGTACAAGCTGAAAATGGATCCCGACTCGGTGATCGACGCCATCGTGTCATCCGTCTCGCGCGCCAGGAAATACACGGATGACGTCCAGTGGTCGCCGGAAGACGGCACGAGGACCGAGCACGATTTCTTGTGCCGCGCTGTAGGGGCGGCTATTCGAGCCGGGGCGCGAACAATCAATATCCCCGATACCGTCGGCTATACGGCTCCCAACGAGAGCGCCGGAATCATTCGAATGCTTCGAGAGCGCGTTCCGGGAATCGAAGACGTCGTGATCTCGACTCATTGCCACGATGACCTCGGCATGGCCGTGGCCAATTCGCTCGCCGCCGTGTGCGCCGGAGCGCGGCAGGTCGAATGCACGATAAACGGTCTCGGCGAGCGCGCGGGAAACGCCGCGCTTGAAGAGATCGTCATGGCCCTCCGCATTCGAAACGACATCATGCCGTTCCGGTCCGAAGTCGACACGACCAAGATAATGAACGCCAGCAGAGCGGTCTCGGATGCAACTGGATTCCCGGTGCAGTACAACAAAGCCATCGTAGGCAAGAACGCCTTCGCCCATGAATCGGGAATCCATCAGGACGGAATGATCAAACATTCCGGAACCTACGAAATCATGCGGCCGGAAGACGTCGGCCTCTCTGAGTCGAATCTTGTTCTGGGGAAACACTCTGGCCGGGCCGCTCTTCGGCAAAAGCTCGCGCATCTCGGCTACGAAGTCGGCGGCAATCGGCTCAATGACATCTTCGTGAAATTCAAGGATCTCGCGGACCGGAAAAAAGAGATTTTCGACGACGACCTCATTGCGATCATGAGGGCGAACGCCAACGAATCGCCCGGCGACACTCTGCAGGTGAAGTACCTCAAGGTCGTGTGCGGATCCGAATCGCCGAAGACCGCGGAAATGATAATTTCAGTCAACGGGCAGGATTGCGAGGTCCGGGCGGAGGGAGACGGTCCGGTCGACGCCGCATTCAATGCGGTCAAATCGGCGTTCCCGCACGGCGCGCGTCTTCAGCTCTATCAAGTGCAAGCGGTTACCCAAGGCACGGATGCCCAAGCGACCGTGAACATCAAGATTGAAGAAGGCGGAAGCATTGCGGCGGGTCAATCTTCGGATACGGACACCATTCTTGCGTCGGCAAAAGCATATGTAAGTGCGCTGAACAACCTCGTCAGGCGACGCGAAAGATCTTCGGAATCGGATCTGTCCAAGGCTTTGGCCGTTTAGGCACCCGCGCAGAAATGCCCTGGCAGGCAATGCGAAGCAACAATCCTGCAGCTTCGCAACCGATTGCTTTGCGAGTCGCGCGCTGCTCGCATATATACCGTGCGAATTCACGTCGAATGGCATCGACGGAAAATAGGAGCATCGCCGCAAAAAATGTTCGGCCTGTTTTCAGGAATGATGTCCTATCAAATGGCGATCGACCTTGGGACGGCGAATACGCTCGCTTACGTCAAGGGACGCGGAATCGTCCTCAATGAACCCTCCGTCGTAGCCTACCAATACCACAACGGCGGGAAACAGGTGCTGGCGGTCGGCGAGGCCGCGAAGTCGATGATCGGCCGAACGCCTGATTCGATCCGGGTGATTCGTCCGATGCGCGACGGCGTGATCGCGGATTTCGACGTCGCCGAAGAAATGATCAAATATTTCATCCGAAAGATCTACCGGCGGACGACGTTCCTCAAGCCAAAAGTCATCATCTGCGTGCCCCACGGCGCGACGGCGGTCGAAAAGCGGGCGATTCGCCAATCGGTGCTTTCGGCCGGGGCCCGCAATGCCGGGCTTATCGCCGAACCCATCGCCGCGGCCGTCGGAGCTGGAATCAAGATATCCGATCCGCGCGGCTCGATGGTCGTCGACATCGGCGGAGGCACGACGGAAGTCGCTGTGCTGTCGCTCGGCGATATCGTGTACGCGAACTCGATTCGCGTCGGCGGGGACAAGATGGATGAAGCGCTCATCGCGTACCTCCGGCGGAAGCACAATTTGGCAATCGGCGAAAGCACGGCAGAGCGCGTAAAGAAAGTTCTGGGAACCGCGAAAAGCCCGGAAGAGCAATGCGGAGATACGTTGACCATCCGCGGCCTTGACCTCACAAAAGGCATTCCGAGAGAATTCTCCATGTCGCAGACCCAGGTCGCCGACGCGCTGGTCGGACCCCTCAACGAAATTCGTGATGCCGTCATGCTAGCGCTGGAACAGACACCCCCCGACCTTGCTGCCGACATTGCAGACAGCGGCGTCATCTTGACAGGGGGCGGAGCCCTTTTGGGAGACCTCGACGCCGTGCTGCGAGAGCAAACAGGACTTTCGGTGACAATTGCAGAAGAACCGCTCAAGTGCGTCGCGATCGGAACCGGCAGATCGCTGGATATTTCCAAGCATCTGCGGCACGCAATCGACTATCACAGCTAATTCAAGCGGCGTACTGTGGCTTACCTAGGACATGGCTCCAACCAGATTTTTCGAAGATCGTTCAGGAGAGCATTCGCTTTTCTGGTCTTGTTCTTGCTTGTGTCAATCTTTCTGTTTTGGCGGATTCAGGGCGAGCGGGCTGAATCCATGCGGGCAAAGATCATCGATTTGCTGCCTTCGGCCATTCAATTGGGGACCAAGCCGGGCGAAATCATTTACGACGTCGCCGTGGGAATTCAGGATATCGTTTCTTCCGACGATCGCATCAAGCAGTTGGAAGACGAGGTCAAGTCTCTGAAGGCTTGGCGCGCTTACGCCCGAGCGCTTGAAAAAGAGAATGCCAGTCTTCGCAACGTCGCCAGGGTCGGGTCGCAAACCCGCAGCTTGAGCTTCACTGCGGAAGTCCTCGCGGATACCAGCAACCACTTCGCGCAAACCGTGCTGATCAATGCCGGCGCCGAAAACGGAATTTCGGAGGGCTGGCCCGCGACAGACGGGCTCGGGCTCGTGGGCCGCGTGACCAGCGTGGGCGATTCCGTTTCCCGGGTCATTCTCTTGACGGATCCGAACAGTCGAATTCCCGTGGTGATCGAGCCTTCAGGCAGCCGAGCCTTGGTGATCGGAAACAATTCCTCCACACCTTTGATTCACATGATCCAAGGCGGCGAAGACATCGGGCTGGGCGACAGAGTGATGACGTCCGGCGACGGCGGCGTCTTTCCGAGCAATTTGCTTGTGGGATATGTCGCGCAGGGTGGAACGGACCGGAGGCTCAGGGTGAACCTCGCGGCCAACTACCGAAAGCTGCAGTTCGTCGCCATTCTTCAAGTTGAATCGCCTGAAACGATCATCGAGAGCGACGGCCTCATCGTCACGGAATCGATTGGACTGGAAAAAACAGTATCGAACTGATCGCGGCCTCATGAACACGACATTGGAGGCTTGGGTTTACCGATTGCTTTTTGGCCTTGCGCTGGCGGCCTTGCTGTTCGCCGGCCTTGTGCCGAAGCCGGTGCTGCCGGAGCACATCCCCAGGCCCGACCTAGCCTTCTGCTTGGCTTCGGCTTGGATTTTGCGACGTCCCGACTACGCGCCTGTCTCTTTAGTGATACTGTATGCATTGACGACCGAAGTCCTCTATCATCAACCTATCGGACTATGGTCTGCGCTCGTGTTCGCCGCGTTGATTTTTTTGCGTCGGCAAGTCGACCGCGTTCGCCATCTGTCGTTCTGGTTTGAATGGCTTCTGGTCTCGGGCACCATCGCGGGAGCAGCCATCATTTACGGCGGCGTTCTCGTATTACTTTTCGTGCCCGCATCCATTATTCATCAAACGGCTTTGCACATGCTGACGACAATGCTTGCCTACCCCGCCGCCGTGCTCGTGACGAATTGGATTTTCCGCCTGAGAAAGTCAACCTCCACCGAGGCAAGCTTGCTGGAGAGCGGAAATTGAGGACGTCGCGCTCGACTTCCAGGCCGGATGGCCGAAAGCTTCTGAGCAGAAGGAGCGTGCTGCTCGGATGCGCACAGGGAGGCGTGATGCTGGTGTTGGCCGGCCGACTCTTTCAATTGCAGATTTTGGAATCGCACGTCTACCGGGACCTAGCCGAAGACAACCGCATCGACGTCAGGCTGCTCCCGCCGCAGCGAGGAATAATTTACGACAGGAACGGAACCCCGATTGCGCTCAACAGCCCCAACTACAGCATAAATATCGTGGCGGAGGAGGCTGGCGACCTAGTCGAGGCTTTGGGCAAGCTGTCCGCCATCATTCCTATGAGCGACCAGCACATCATGGAAAAGATCGCGGAAATCGGGGAGCGTTCCGAATTCCTTCCGGTGACTGTCGCGGAAAACGTGACATGGGAACAAGTCGCCGCGGTATCCGCGAACTCGCCTGCGCTGCCCGGAATAAGTGCCGACGTCGGGACGTCGAGGTTCTATCCGTTCGGTCGTGAATTCGCCCACCTTGTCGGGTATGTCGGCCGGGTTTCCGCGAAGGATCGAGAGGAGGCCAAAAACGAAGATCCGCTGCTTGACCTTCCGCAATTCGAGATCGGAAAAATCGGGGTGGAGAAACAGCTCGACCGCCAGCTTAGAGGGCAATCAGGCACCCGGAAGATCGAAGTCAACGTAGATGGCCGGGTCATCCGCGAACTTGAAAGAACGGATCCGCGGCGCGGGGCCAACCTGCAGATTTCAATCGATTCCCGTCTGCAGAACTACATGTTCGCCAGACTCGGCAGCAAACCGGCTTCCGCCGTATTGCTGGATCTGAGGGACGGAACAATTCTGGCGAGCGCCTCGACGCCGACCTTCGACCCGAATCCATTTGTCACCGGGATCACGCAGTCCGCATTCAATGAACTGAACGAGAACAAATTCTCGCCGTTCCTGAACAGAACATTGCAGGGCGCCTACCCGCCGGGATCAACATTCAAGATGGTGACGGCATTGGCGGCATTGAATCAAGGACTGATCGACAAAGATCAAACATTTTTCTGCAACGGCGAATTCGAGGCTTCCGACAGAACCTTTCATTGCTGGAGAGAAGGAGGTCATGGAGACGTCAACTTGCAAAAGAGCTTGGCCGAATCCTGCGATGTCTACTATTACAAGCTGGGACAGCAGGTCGGAATCGAAAAGATTACTGCGATGGCCCGCCGACTTGGCCTCGGCGTCCGGCCGAACCTTCCGATCCCGAACATCAAGCAGGGACTCACGCCGACCAAGGAGTGGAAGCAACTGGTCCGCGGCGACCCTTGGGTGATCGGCGATACGCTCAATGCGGCGATCGGCCAAGGATTTGTTCTCGCATCGACAATGCAAATCGCGATCATGGTCGCAAGGCTGGCAACCAGCCGGGAGTATGAACCGCGTCTGCTGATGTCGAAGGACGGCGTGCGGACCGAGCCGAGCGATTTCAAGCCGATTGCCTTGCCGGACGTGCATCTGGATATAATCAGGGAGGGCATGTTCGGCGCGATCAATGGCAAAAGAGGAACCGCGTACGAAGCCAGGGCGGCGGACGGGTCGTTTCTGATTGCCGGAAAGACGGGAACAAGCCAAGTCAGGGCGATTACGCCGGAGGAGCGGCGCACCGGCCTGGTCAAGAACGAAGACCTTCCGTGGGAGCAAAGAGATCATGCACTGTTTTGCGGCTACGGTCCGCATGACAACCCCAAATTCGCGGTCGCCGTAATCGTCGAGCATGGCGGCAGCGGATCCGAGGCCGCCGCTCCAATCGGACGAGACCTTCTGATGCGCGCGCATTACGGAGCAATCCCCCCCCTTGAAGCTTATCCCAAGGAATTCCATTCCAAGATCGAACAGGAGCAACAGGAGCTTCAGCTCCGACCAACTGATCCTGCCGGGCCGGAAAGGATTCGCGCGTGAATCAAGTCGTCAGATGGTCCGCGGGCGTTCTGGCCGGGATCCCGAAGATTTTTCGACTCAACTGGATAATTGTCATCGCCGTATGCTTCACGGCCTGCATCGGCTTCGTGCTGCTGTACTCGGTTGCCAACGGATCCTATGAACCTTGGGCCTCAAAGCAGATGGTGCGCTTCGGCACCAGTTTTGCCCTGATGGTTGTGGTTGCGCTCATTCCGATCTGGTTCTGGCGCGGATTGGCTTTTCCGATCTACCTGTGCACCCTCGCGCTCCTCGTGCTCGTCGAGTTCAAAGGCGCAACCGGCATGGGAGCGACGCGCTGGATCAACCTTGGCGTAGCGCAGTTTCAGCCGTCCGAGCTCATGAAGGTCAGCATGATCCTCATTCTTGCATCGTACTACGACCGCCTCGATCTTTCAGCCGTATCCAAGCCGCATTGGATGATCATCCCGATCGCCTTGATTCTTGTTCCTGCATTCTTGGTGATGCGCCAGCCCGATCTCGGGACGGCCGTCCTCATAATTGCCGGAGGCGGCATTCTCATGTTTCTGGGCGGCGTAAGCTTGTATTATTTTGCTGCTGTGGGCGCGACGGCGGCAGGAGCCATATTCGTGATCTTCCTGAGCAAGCAGTCCAGCTGGCCGCTTTTGTCGGACTATCAATTTCGCCGAATCGAGACGTTCCTGAACCCCAATATCGATCCGCTTGGGGCATCTTATCACATCACGCAGTCAAAAATCGCCTTGGGATCCGGCTGGCTGGAAGGGCGCGGGTTCCTGAACGGCACGCAAAATCGATTGCGATTTCTTCCGGAGCGGCACACGGATTTCGTGTTCACGACCTTGGCCGAGGAGTTCGGACTGATCGGAGGGCTGATACTTTTGGGGATTTACGGAGCCATCATCGGCGCATGCTTTTTCGAAGCAAGGAAATTGAAAGACCGATTTTGCACGCTTCTCATTTTGGGGCTCGCAAGCACATTGTTTCTGTACTTTGCGGCGAACCTTGCGATGGTTACGGGACTCATTCCTGTCGTCGGCGTCCCTCTTCCGCTGATTTCTTACGGAGGATCCGCAATGCTGATATTGATGTTCTCCTTCGGGCTGATTCAGTCCGCTCTCATTCACGGCGAAAGATAGCACCAGAATGGCAGTCAAAATCCATTACTCCGCCCACACCCGACATTGGGCCGGCTGGATTCCGGCACTAACTGCGGCATTCGCCGAGACCGAGCTCGACGCCCAGCTGACCACCGATGCAGACGCCCCGGAATCTTTCGACTACATGGTTCACTCCCCGGACGGACCAGTTTCCGACTTCCGGCCTTTCACGAATCTGAGAGCCGTGCTCAGCACTTGGGCAGGCGTCGAGAACATCGTTCACAACGAAACCTTGACCGTGCCGCTCGTCCGGATGGTCGACCCCGGCATGATCGAAGGAATGGTCGAATGGGTTACAGCGCACGTGCTCCGTCATCATATCAATCTTGATGAACTGGTGCTGAACGAAGACGGCAGATGGCTGAAGCATATCAGCCCGCCGCTCGCGCGAACTCGAACCGTCGCGATGCTGGGTCTTGGAGTTTTGGGAACAGCCTGCTCCAAATCCTTGATGAATATGAACTTCAACGTCATTGGTTGGAGCCGTTCACAAAAGAAGATTGGCGGGATGGAATGCATGACTGGAATGGACGGGCTTCGCAGCGCCATCTCGCGGGCAGACTTCGCGGTCCTGCTGATGCCGCTGACCTCGGAAACTGAGAACATCGTCGGCGAAGATTTTTTCTCGAGAATGAAAGATGGCGCTGTGTTTCTGAACGCCGGCAGAGGCGGTCTCGTCGACGATGAAGCCCTCTTGCGGGCAGTTGATTCCGGGAAACTGCGCAATGCGACGCTCGACGTATTCCGGCAAGAGCCGCTGCCTCCGAAGCATCCCTTCCATCTTCATCCCGGAGTGACCGTTTCCCCGCACATTGCATCCGAAACGCGGCCGGAGACCGCTTCGCGGGTCATCGCAGAAAACATCGCGCGCGACATTCGCGGACTTCCGCTGATGAATTTGGTGGACAGGCACCGCGGATACTGAGAGGCGCGGCATCGAGACCGCTATCCGCGCTCCAGCAATTCACGAACTCTGAATCGCAGTTCCGGAAGCAATTCCTGTTCGAACCAAGGGTTGCGTCGAAGCCAGCCGTTGTTCCTCCAGCTCGGGTGCGGAAGAGGAAACTTGCGTGGAGCGAAAGATTTCCACGATGCGACGGTGTCCGTGACTCTTGGGGAAGCTTCGCGGCCGAGATGCCATCGCTGCGCGTATCCGCCGACCAATATCGACAGCTCGAGATTCTCAAGATGGCCGACAACGCTTGTACGCCAAGTTCTGGCGCATACCGTCGGCGGAGGCAGATCCGCGCCCCTGTCGTCGTAACCCGGAAAACAAAATGCCATCGGCAGTATCGCAAGTCTCGACTTGTCGTAGAACTCGGCGGTTGAAACGCCCATCCAATCCCTTAGCCGGACGCCGGATCTGTCATTGAACGGAATGCCGCTTTGGTGGACTTTTACTCCCGGCGCCTGGCCTGCGACAAGGATCCTCGCCGAGGGTCGGCACCAGAATACCGGGCGCGGAGAATGAGCGGTGGCGGTGGCGCGGAAATCACTTTCGCAAATCCTGCAGCGCCTGATTTCAGATTCAAGCCGGCATAGGTCTTCGTTCATCGATCGCCCTTCGGAATTGCGTGAGGCAACGCGGAAACCTGCCCCGCCCTAAAATCACCCATCAATAATACTGTCTGCAACGTTATTGGGATTTCAGAATTTCGTGCAACTCGAAGCCGTTTCTCAAGGCGGTATCGGTTGGACATTTGAATGCAGGCAATGTAGTGGACAATCATGGAACAACAAGCTGTTGTCGCCCGCCGGACATTCAAATGGCAACAAATCGACCGTGCATGGGCCGCTGTCGTTCTAATCCCGTTGACTCTGGCCATAGTTGCTCCGGATCAGTTGAAATCAACTTTGCAGTTCACCGGAAGCGCTTTCCTGAAAACGCTCCCTTTCATCGCATTCGCGGTCCTGATGACGGCCTGCTTGTCGGCAACCGGGGCTAACAACCTTATTTCAAAGGCGTTCAGTCATCGCAAAATCGAAATGATTTTGCTTGCTTCCTTAGCGGGCGGATTGTCGCCGTTCTGCTCTTGCGAAGTTATTCCTTTCATCGCCGCGCTGCTTGCCGCAGGCGCGCCGATTTCGGCAGTGATGGCGTTCTGGCTCTCTTCGCCCTTGATGGATCCGCCGATGTTCATCATCACGACCGGCGCGTTGGGCTTCGAATTCGCGGTCGCCAAGACTGCATGCGCCGTCGGCTTGGGCCTGCTCGGCGGATTCGGGACCATGCTCATCGAAGGTTTCGGATTGCTCAAGAATCAAATTCGACCTGAACTTCTTTCGTCATCTTGCTGCGGATCCATTAAAGACAAATCCGCAAACTGGGCATTTTGGACCGATTCGGACAGACGGTCGACATTCGGTTCGACCTTGATTGAAAACTCCAAGTTCCTAGCAAAATGGCTTTTACTTGCTTACATGCTCGAGGCTTTGATGCTCGCTTGGGTTCCGCCCGAGTGGATTGCCAGCACGCTCGGCGGAAACGGGTTCGGATCCGTGCTGACAGGCGCAGCGATCGGAATACCCGCCTACTTGAACGGATACGCGGCTGTCCCGCTCGTGGGCGGATTGATGGAGCAAGGCATGTCGCAGGGCACGGCAATGGCGTTCCTTCTTGCAGGAGGAGTCACTTGCATCCCCGCCGCCATCGCCGTTTGGGCGCTCGTTCGCAAAGCTTTGTTTGCCTGCTATTTAGGATTCGCCTTTGCTGGAGCGATTCTGGCCGGATTGGTTTGGGGCGCAGTGGCATGAATACCTGTTGGCGATAGCTTCCACTCCAAACATTCGCACAATGGATGGCGACTCAAATGAACAACACGCACACAGACGGCAATAGCGGCTCTCGCATTAGAAACTTCATTTTCGATTATTCCGTACTTTTGATCGCCGGAGCGGCGATCGCCTTGATTTGGGCGAACCTTTCGCCGCACAGCTACCACGCATTTATCGAATTCTCGATTTTTTCCGATGGATTGATCGGCGAAATCCATACGGAAGCCGACGGCAAATCCCACCGCATCCTAACTGTGCACTATCTTGTCAACGACGTGCTTATGGCGTTCTTCTTCGCCGTCGCGGCAAAGGAGGTCTGGGAAGCAATCATCCTGAAGGACGGATCGCTTCGCGGCCGCAAGGCGCTCACGCCCCTGATTGCCACCGCCGGCGGAATGGTTGGTCCGATCGCGGTCTATCTCGGAATCGCGCTGCTGCTCGGATCCGATACCTACAACGCCGTGGCGAACGGATGGGCGATTCCTACCGCTACGGACATCGCTTTTTCCTATCTTGTCGGTCGAATAATTTTCGGAGCCGGGCACCCGGCGGTCCGCTTCCTGCTGCTTTTGGCCATCGCCGACGACGCGGCGGGCTTGCTGATTTTGGCAATATTTTACCCGAGCGGCGAACTGGTGCCGGAGTGGCTGCTATTATCTGTCGGCGCCTCGGCTGCGGCATTCGTGCTGTTCAATTACCTTCCTTTGAAACTCGACCGCGGACGGGTCGAAAAGCCGGCTTCGACCTTCGTGACGCAAAAGCTCTCGTTTTGGCCGTATGCGGCGGCGGCGGCGCTATCCTGGTATGGATTTCAAGAATCCGGCCTGCATCCAGCGCTCGGCCTGATCCCTGTCATCCCCGCAATACCCCATGCTGACAGAGATTACGGCCACTTCGCAGCTATGGAGAAATACCAAAAGGACATTCTGAACCGAATTGAGCACATGCTGAAGTATCCGGTAGAAATCATCCTTTTCTTTTTCGGCCTTGCCAATTCGGGAGTCGAGTTCTCGGCGATCGGAACGCCCACCATGCTCGTTCTGCTTGGCCTGGTTGTCGGAAAGCCTGTCGGGATCTACCTGTTCGGTTGGTTCGGCGCTGTTCCGCTGCGGCTCGGCGTGCCCGACGGCATGAGGGTGACGGACATACTGATCGTAGGGTTTATCGCGGCCATAGGTTTCACGGTCTCGCTATTCATCGCATCCGTCGCCTTCGGTCCGGGTCCGGTGCAAGACGCCGCGAAAATGGGCGCGCTTTTGAGTTTGGGGGCTGCAGCCATTGCGATCATCGTCAGCAAAGCTTTCAAAATAGACAAAATCGATTGAGGCCAAACTCAACGATGAATGTTCGTCAATTCATCTGGAAGCGATTTGCCGATTGCCCTTGCAATTCGCTTCCGCTGACTGCAAACCGCCAATTCATTGCCCCTCCCTCAACCGGTCGGCGGTTCGGCTCGCGTGAGGATCCCGAAAACCATCACGGCCTGGCATCGCTGAAATCGATATTCAAAGTCCAGTGAAGACCCAGCAAAAGCCGAATTCAACGAGGCGCGTATCGGTCGGCGACCTGGTGATCGCCAACGACTTGCCGATCACGCTGATCGCAGGTCCCTGCCAGATTGAAAATCTCGATCATTCGTTGATGATCGCGGGAAGACTGCAGGAGATGGCGTCCGCCGAAGGCGTCGGCTTCATATTCAAGTCTTCCTTCGACAAGGCGAACAGGACATCCATCGGCGGGAAACGCGGGCCGGGTCTTGCACACGGGTTGTCGGTGCTTGCAGATATCAAGAAAAATCTTGGCTGCCCCGTCCTTACGGATGTCCACGACCCCTGTCAGTGCGCAGAAGCGGCCGAAGTTGTCGACATATTGCAGATACCGGCGTTTCTTTGCAGGCAGACCGACCTCCTCGTCGCGGCGGGCGAGACCGGCGCAGCGATAAACCTCAAGAAGGGTCAATTCATGGCGCCAGCCGACATGGCCTATGCGTCTGAAAAAATCGCATCGACCGGAAACCATCGGATTCTACTCTGTGAAAGAGGCGTTTGCTTCGGCTACAACGCGCTTGTGACCGACATGCGGAGCCTGCCCATCATGGCCTCAACCGGTTACCCCGTGGTGATCGACGCAACCCATTCCGTTCAGCAGCCGGGCGGCAGGGACGGATCTTCAGGTGGCCAGCGCGAATTTGCGCCCGTCATCGCGCGAGCGGCGGCAGCGGTCGGAGTGGCCGCCGCATTCATTGAAGTGCACGACAATCCGGACGCAGCGCCGAGCGACGGTCCGAACATGATCCGGTTGGATGAATTCCCGGCGATTTTGCGCACTTTGACGAAGATCGACCAAGTGGCGAAATCCGACCCCGTAACAATATGAGCGCGGCAAGCAACACCTCCGGGCGGCTCGGAAATTGCTGGGAGTTCGTTACCGAGCCCATCATCGCTCCGAATGGATTCCGGGAATACGATGCGAGGTGGCGATATCCGGACGACATCAACCTCCCGGGCATCACGGAGGTCGGCGCGGGAATCGGAACCCAAATGCGCGAGGAAGCCATTGAACCGGATATTCTGGTCGGGTGCGATTTCAGGGAGTACTCTCTGCCGGTCAAGAATGCGCTGGTTGTCGGCCTGATCAGATCAGGCGCGCGGGTGAAGGACATCGGAATTGCGCTTTCGCCCATGGCGTATTTCGCGCGCGTTCTCTACGGGGTCGATGCGGTCGCAATGGTCACGGCGTCGCACAATCCGAACGGATGGACGGGCGTCAAAATCGGGTTCAAGCATCCGCATACCCACAACCAAGCGCAAATGCGCCGACTCAGAGAGATCGTAATGGAACGGCGGTGCCGGTCGGCAACCGGCGGCGCCTATGAACAAATGCGCGGCTTGACGAAAGCCTACATCGACGACATTTGCGGCGACTTCGAATTGTCCGACGAACTCGTGGTTGTCTGCGCCACGGGCAACGGGACGGCATCCGCGTTTGCTCCAATGGTTCTGGAGCGCATCGGCGCCCGGGTCGTGCGGCTCCACGCGGAACCGGACTTCACGTTTCCGAACTACAATCCGAATCCGGAATCCGTCGCGATGCTGAAGGACATATCCGAAAAAGTATTGGAATCCGGCGCAGACGTCGGCTTCGGATTCGATGGCGACGGCGACAGGCTCGGCGTTGTCGACGATGAAGGCGAAGAAATCTACTCGGATAAAATCGGGGTGCTTCTGGCCCGGGAGTTCGCAAAAAAAGTCGAGAGACCGAAATTCGTGGCCGACGTCAAGTCGACCGGCCTGTTTGCATCGGACCCTGTGCTGGCGGAGCGCGGCGCGGTTACGGAATACTGGAAGACCGGTCACAGTCACATGAAACTCCGAATTGCCGAAACGCGAGCGGCGGCCGGTTTCGAGAAATCCGGCCATTTCTTTTTGTCCGGCCAATTCGGGCATGGCTACGATTGCGGCCTGCGCGCGGCATTGGAAGTATCCAAGATGCTGGACAAGACGGGGGGATCTTCGCTGTCCGATCTCAAGCGCTCGCTTCCGCGCACATGGCAATCGCCGACCATGTCGGCCCATTGCTCAGACGATTCCAAATACAATGTCGTGAAAAGGCTCGCTCGCCGATTGGAATCTTTGCAGTCATGCGACGGTGGAATCGGCGGTCGTCCGATCATTGAATTGAACAGAATCAATGGAATAAGGGCGACGCTAGACGACGGCTCCTGGTGCCTCGTCAGGGCATCTTCGAACACCCCCAGCCTAGTTGTTTGCTGCGAAAGCACATCAAGCGCGGAGGACCTAAATCATATATTCAGGGACTTCGACGAGCTGATCAGGCAAGAGCCGGAAGTCGGACCGTACGATCAAACCATCGGCGCCTGATCGGAACCCGGTTTGAATTTGGAGTTGCAAGCATTCCAAGCATTTATTACGTGAGAGGCTCCGTTGCTGGGGTGTAGCCAAGTGGTAAGGCAACGGTTTTTGGTACCGTGTACCGTAGGTTCGAATCCTACCACCCCAGCCAGAATGTCGGTGTTGTGTCGTCCGGCGAGAAACCCAACATCTATCGGGCATGATACGCAACTTTGAGTTCTCGCGCCTGTTCTTGACACTTTTGCAGGGGCGAGAGTGCTTGTTTGCAATTTTTCGGAACATGCCGCGAGCCTAGTGGCTTGTTTGTTTCACTGGAGTCCAGTACGGGCTTGGCAAAAACGGCGCGGCGACAGCGCGGGGCGGACGAGAGGCGGGACGATGCGGATGGGAGTGGATTTCGATGTTTCGGACGAGAAGCGCGGGCGACTCGAGGCGATCGCGGGAGGCGGCAACAGCAAGCGGAAGCATGCGCGCCGGGCGCGGATCGTCCTTCCGGCGGACGACGGTCTGGGGACGATGGCGGTCATGGCCGAGACCGGCTCGGCGAAGGCGACGGTCTGGCGCTGGCAGGAGCGGTTCATGCGGGAGGGGGTCGAGGGCCTTCTGCGCGACAAGACGCGCCCGCCGGGCAAGCCCCGGACGTCCTGTCACTACTAAGTTAAAACTCCCCAAAAGCGCTAAAGTAAAATTCCCCAGTCAGGGGGCTGCGAATTCGTTCCGGGGGGCATGCCCCCCGGAACGAAAGCAGTCCAAAATCCCATCCGATTTTTTGCCGAAGGAGGCTCGGGTCGGGTGATCAAACTGGAGAAGATTGTCATGTTGCAAGAACTGAAACGGGAAGGCCTTTCGATCAGCGCGATCGCGCGGCGGACGGGCCTGGACCGGAAGACGGTCCGCAAACTGCTGGACCGGGGTCTCGCGGCTCCGGCCTATTCGCCGCGGAAGCCTCGGCCCCGGCTCCTGGAGCCGTACGAGGGCTATCTCGCGGAAAAGATCGGGAACTGCCCGGATCTGTCCGGACGCCGTCTGTTCCGGCAAATCCGGGAGCGCGGCTACGAAGGCGGCTATGCCGCGGTGACCGCCTATCTCCGCGCGCTCCGGCCGGACGAGGCGCCAGGGTTCGAGCGCCGCTTCGAGACCAAGCCCGGCGAGCAGGCCCAGGTCGACTTCGCCGAATTCAAAACCGAATACGCCGACGAGCCCGGCGTCGTCCGGAAAGTCCACCTGTTCTCGTTCGTCCTCGGATGCAGCCGGTGGCTGTGGGGACGGTTCTGCGCCGACCAGACGCTCGAAACGGTGCTGAGATGCCATGTGTCGGCGTTCGACGCCTGCGGAGGGGCGCCGCGCGAAGTGCTCTACGATCGGATGAAGACCGCCGTCCTCGGCGAGGATGCCGACCGGTCCGTGATCTACAACCCGTCGCTGGTCGCCTTGCTCGACCATTACGGATCGGCGCCGAGGGCCTGCAAAGCCTATCGGGCGAAAACCAAGGGCAAGGTCGAGCGCCCGTTCCGATACATCCGGCAGGACTTCTTCCTCGACCGGACCTTCCGCAGCCTTGACGATCTCAACGCGCAATTCGACAAATGGCGTCGCGAGATCGCCAATCCGCGCGTCCACGCCACCACCGGCCGGATCGTCGACGAAGCGCTGGCCGAAGAGCGACCCGCTTTGATCCCGCTTCCCGCGCATCCCTACGACGCGGTCCTGACAGTCGAGCGGCGCGTCAGCCGCGACGGAATGGTCTCGGTCGGCGGAAACCTCTATTCGGTGCCCGACGCCGCACGAAAGCGCGTGCTGGAGGTGCAGCGGCATCCCGCCGAAGTGCGGATCTTCGAGGATAGGACGCTGATCGCGCGGCATCCGATCCTTGAAGGCCGGAACCGCCGCAGGGTCGATCCCGGCCACCGCAGGCCGCCTCCGCCGCGTCCGGATCCGACCCAGCTCGAGGACGCGCCGAAACGGTCCCTGGCCTTCTACGACGCCGTCGGACGCCGCCTCGAGCGGCAGGGAGTGCGCCAATGACCGAACTCGTCGACCGCATCAGCGCCGCCCTGGTCGGACTGAAAATGCCCCGGGCGCTCGAAGCGCTTAGCCCCACGCTGCGGCGCCTCGAGCAGGGCGAGCTCACGGCCGTCGAAGCCATCGACGCCCTCCTCAGCGAAGAATACGCCCTGCGCGAAACAAGACGAATCGACATCGCATTGCGAACCGCGAAACTCCTCCCCGCCAAAACGGTCGAAAGCTTCGACTTCGCATTCCAGCCCTCGCTCGACCGGGAGAGAATCGCCGCGCTGGCCCAGCTCGACTTCATCCGGAGACGCGAAACCGTCCACTTCCTCGGACCGCCCGGAACCGGAAAAAGCCACCTCGCGACCGCACTCGGCGTCGCCGCCGTCAAAGCCGGAAAGAGCGTCTACAAAACGACGCTCGCGGAACTCACCGAAAACCTCGCGAAAGCCGAACGGCAAGGCCAGCTCGCCGAAAAAATCCGCTTCTTCGCGCGGGCCGCGCTGCTCATCGTCGACGAAATCGGATACCTGCCCATCACGCAGGGCGGCGCAAGCCTGTTCTTCCAAATCGTAAATGCCAGATACGAAAAAGGCGCGATGATCCTCACCTCGAACAGAAGCTTCGCCGAATGGGGCGACATCTTCGGCGACCCCGTCGTCGCGACGGCCCTCCTCGACCGGCTCCTCCACCACGCCGTCGTCGTCCGAATCGAAGGCGCAAGCTACCGGCTCAGAAAACACGCCGACCTCATTCCCGAACACGTCCGAACGAATGCGCCAATCACCCCGCCGCCGCCCCCGAAAAAACGAGGGCGGCCCAAAAAGGAGACGCGAACCGACGACTGAGCTGGCTCGCCGCCAAAACACCAAAAACTGGGGAATTTTACTTTAGCACTTCTGGGGAATTTTACTTTAGCATTGACACGTCCGAGGCGAAGATCCGCGAGGTGGCGGAGCTGGCGCGGAGCTCCGCGCCGGAGGGGGAGACGCACTGGACGGTGCGCGCCCTGGCGAAGACGGTCGGCCTCTCGCCGTCGACCGTGCACAAGATCCTCGTCCGCCACCGGCTCGCGCCGCACCGGGTGCGGCAGTTCAAGGTGTCGACCGATCCGGCCTTCAAGGAGAAGACCCGCGAAGTCATCGGGTCGTACATGAATCCGCCGGACCGGGCGGTGGTTCTCTCGATCGACGAGAAGACGCAGATCCAGGCGCTCGGGCGGACGCGGAAGGCGCTGCCGATGAAGCCGGGACGGCCCGCGACGATGACGCACGACTACAAGCGGAACGGAACCACGACGCTGTTCGCCGCGCCGGACATTCTGGACGGGACGGCCGTCGGCCGCCACTCCGAGCGCCACCGGCGCTAGGAGTTCATCGCGTTCCTCGACCGGATCGACAAGGCGGCGCCCGCCGGGCGGGAGATCCACGCCATCCTGGACAACGACTCCGCCCACAAGCACAAGGCCGTCACGGACTGGCTGGCGGACCGCCGGCGCTGGACCCTCCACTTCACGCCGACCTCCTGCTCCTGGACGGACGCGGTCAAGGGCTTCTTCGGGAAGCCGGCCAACCGCCGTCTCCGGCGCGGCGTCCATGATTCCCTCGAGGATCTCAAGGCGGCGATCCTGGACTTCATCAAGCTTCACAACGGGAAGGAGGCGAAGCCGTTCAAATGGACGGCCAGCCCGGAGCGGCTGATCGCCGCCCGACAAAGAGGGTTCCAAATGATTCGGACAAGCCACTAGCAATTGTATCTCAAACAAAGCGCTTGGAAGATGACAACCGGTTTTGTCTCTGAATGGCTGGACATCGCGCCAATCGCGGCGTTCACATCGGCCGGTTCGTAAATGTTTGAAAGATGACGCGCGAAGGGTAAAGTTAAATTTGTATGTCGAAAGAAACCGCAAGGCAGACCAATAGTCGTTTGCGCCTCCATCAAGTGATTCGATCTGGCGCGAATTTCGGTGGACCAGCGTGGAAGTGCAGAAAGTCACATCGCCCTGCCAAGTTAACCGACTATAAGGTAGCTACCGCCCCGGCGCGCCAGTTCAGTTCCCTCTAGAAGGCTTGCGGATTGCCTGTGAATTCCATCGCCACATCAGCCCCGCGACCTTGCGCAAGGTCCATAAAGGTCGCTTTTATGCCTGCGGGACTTGATCGCTCAATGGACAGAACGACGTCGGCTCTGAGTGATTTTGCGAGGTCAAGCCGAGCATCGGGTGCGCCGACCGCGACAATCCAGCCAGCGCCCGCGACAAGGGCAACGGCAATGGCCAGCAAACCCGAAGGGCCAGTGCCTTGGATGACAAGCGACCGTCCCAGTACTTCACGGGGCACTTGATGGACCGCTGACGTCGGTTGCCATGCTCGGCAGAGTGCGGTCGACCTCCTCGGGAACCACTGCACGGTCGGATCCAGGCGGGACATGCACCTATTCCGACATTCCGCCCAAAAGGTATGGTGATTGTTCCATAGTTTCATGCATGTAGGCGCGAGCATTCTCACAGAGTGCCGGCTGAGCGGCTGTGGTCGATCCGCGTTCAGACAATTCCGCGCCCAATGTCGAGCGGTTGGCCAACGCCGTCGGTATCCGTCCCTGAGCCCTTGACGGCAGCGCGTCCTGTTATTTCGTGCCCGGCAATCACAGGCAAGCCGACCTTGCGGGCGAGCGATCCATTGTCGAGGTGTACGTCCGTGCCCCAAATCGTGCAGCAGTTGGTCTTGACCAACAATGCGCCCGGTTCGAGCATCCGGTATTGACGGCGGAACCCGGGTCACGTCAACCATCGTCGCGCAGCGTCAGAACGCGGCAAGCGTGTGCTCCAGACCCTTCTTGATGTGTTTCTTCAGAACCGCCGCGGCTAGGTCGACATCCCGCGCCAAAGCCGCTTTGAACATGCCGCGATGCTCATCGACTGCCTCTTCCCCGCGGTAGGTGAGGACAAGCATTTGGTAACGCAGGTACTTGTCATACAGCATTGCATGCAATGACAGCAGGTTTTGTGAACCGCAGGCCAGAATCAGCGCCTTGTGGAACTCCCAGTCATAGCGTTTCCAGTCTTCCTTGTGACTGTCATCCCCTCCCAGCATCTTCTGTTCCATCAGATGCAGTTTGTGATGGGCGGCGACGAGGTTGCCTTCCCAATCCGTATCCCCTTTTTCGACCGAAAGTCGCAAGGCATGGCACTCCAGCAGTACGCGCAGGTTTGCGATTTCGACCAAGTCTTCCCGCGATACCTGAGTGACGAAGAACCCGCGTTGGTCCAGCGCATCGACAAACCCCTCGCTGGCCAGCCGGTTAAGTGTCTCGCGCAGCGTCGACATGCTGGCGGAATAGCGTTGGCGCAGCCCCTCCAGCTTGAGTTTCAAACCGGGTTCGAGCTCGCCAAAAATGATGTCGCGCTTGATGCGTTGGTACGTAGAGGAACCGATTTCGTTGAGGGATTTTGCCATCACATGCGTCCGATGCTCCTGCTTTCGCCTTAAAGTATACACAATGGTCGTCCGCTCCAAGTCAAGTTTTCAAATGTCTAAATTAAAAACATCAGATCATCTTGATAACATCTGGCGATGACGGATAGTGTACCTTGGAAACGGGATTCGAGGGATGCCATCCGTGCTGACTGAAACACGAATTGCAGTGGTTGGCTTTGGGCTGATCGGACGACGGCACGCTGAGGTCCTTCGGCGTTCTCCCGGCCTTGTTTTGGCCGCCATTGTCGATCCGGACAAAAACAGTCGGACGGCCGCCGCTCAGCTGGAATATCCGGTCTTTGATACGCTCAAGGACATGTTGCAGACCGCCAAACCCGAAGGTGTGGTGCTGGCTACACCGACGCCCCTCCATCTTGAGCAAGGCCTGACCTGCATCTCCAACGGATGTCCGATCCTGATTGAGAAGCCCATTGCCGTCACCTCCGCCGAAGCTGAGGTTCTGACATTTGCCGCAGAGAAAGCTGGTGTTCCGCTGCTGGTCGGGCATCACCGACGCCATAACGGGATGGTCAAAGCGGCCAAGACGGCCCTGCAAGGCGGGGCGATCGGGGCGGTGCGGGCTGTGCAGGCCACGTGCTGGTTTTACAAGCCGGATCACTACTTTGATGCCGCCCCTTGGCGAGCGCGCAAGGGTGCAGGACCGATTTCGGTCAATCTGGTGCATGATGTCGACCTGTTGCGCCACTTTTGCGGCGAGGTGTCATCCGTTCAGGCCATAGCCGTCCCTTCAGCGCGCGGGTTCGAGAACGAGGACCTTGCGACGGCAATTCTGACATTCGAGCAGGGAAGCGTGGCGACCATCTCGGTCTCTGACAGCGTTGTAGGTCCATGGAGTTGGGAACTGACCGCCCGCGAAAACCCCGCTTATCCCGCGACCAACGAAAGCTGCTATCTGATCGGCGGCTCGGAAGGCGGGATGTCGCTGCCCGATTTGCGGATTTGGCGGCACGAGCAAGGCCGGGATTGGCGGACTCCGATTTCCGCGAAGACCCTGACATGTTCCTTCGAAGACCCTCTGGCCACACAGATGAAGCATTTCGCGGATGTGATCCGAGGCGATCAGGTCCCGCTGGTCCCGGGTGTGCAAGGGATGCGGTCGCTGGAAGTCGTCGAAGCCATTTCGACATCGGCCAAGACCGGCGTTTCAGTTTCCCTTGCCGCACGGGGCCAGACCGCGCGGCGTGGGCGGTCGAAGTAAAAATATCAGATGATTTACAAAATATCTTGCAAAATATAAAAAAATCTGTAATTACTGAATCGACCTCATTGCGACGGTCTGATCCAGAGGAGAAAAACCATGATCAAAAAAATTGCCCGCCGAGGGGCCCTTGCTTCGCTGACAGCACTGAGCCTGACTGCAGGTCCGGCCACTCCGGGCTTTGCCGCAGACAAGATCCAGCTTCGGTTGGCGACGTCCGGTTCCGAGACCGATCAGCGGTCTATTGCCATGGCCGAAGTCTTCGCGCCGATGGTTGCTGACTTCGTCGATTACCAGCCGAGCTACAACGGCACGATCTTCGCTCAAGGCACCGAGCTGGACGCGATTAGCCGCGGAAACTTGGAAATGTCGATCACCTCGGCCCAGGAGCTGGCGCAGTTCTTCCCCGAGTTTTCGATCTTCACAGCCGGATACGTACATCAGGACGCGGCACACCAAGTTGCGGTCTTCAATGACCCGCTGATGAACCCGTTCAAAGCGACCGTCGAAAAGGATCTGGGCGTCAAGCTGCTTTCGGTGATGTATCTTGGCCGCCGTCAAGTGAATCTTCGTCAATCCAAAGACGAGTTGACGGTCAGCACCCCTGCCGACCTGGAGGGCGTTAACCTTCGGATGCCGGGCACGGATGCATGGCAGTTCCTTGGCAAGGCTCTTGGTGCCGCGCCGACGCCGATGGCGTTCTCCGAAGTCTACACAGCCCTGTCGACCGGTGCGGTTGATGGACAGGACAACCCGCTTCCGACCGTGGTCGACGCTAAATTCTACGAGGTGACAAACCAGATCGTTCTGACGTCGCATCTGGTTGATCTCAACTACATCGCCATCAACGCCGAAGTCTTCAATGGCATGTCGGAAGAACAGCAAGCCAAAGTTCAGGCAGCAGCTGACGCCGCCGCTGAATCCGGTCGTCAGGCCCAGCTTCAGAAGGAAGCCGACCTTGTTTCCTTCCTTGAAGAGCAAGGCCTTGCCGTCTACGAGCCCGATCTGGCCGCGTTCCGCAATCAGGTGCAATCGATGTACCTCGACAGCGAGTTTGCCGAAACCTGGCCCGAGGGCGTCTTGGACAAGATCAACGCACTCGGCAGCTGATCGTCAAACATCATTAGGGAGGGAGAACAGCAATGAAATCACTAATCAAAGGGTTCTCCCGACTTACTGAAGCGATTGCCGGCGGGATGCTGGCGGCAATCTTCGCAATCTTTCTGTTGCAAATTGTCCTGCGCTACTTCTTCACGCCCGCAGGATGGACGCTGGAATTGATCGGCATCCTTTGGGTCTGGGTCATCTTCTTTGCCTGCGCCTTCGTGTTGCGCGAGTCCGACCACGTCAAGTTTGACATCATCTACCTTTCGGTCGGCAAACACGCCCGCCGCGTCTTTGCCCTGATCTCGGCCGCGGCGCTGGTCGTCGGCATGCTCTACACGCTGTTGCCGACGTGGGACTACATCGACTGGATGAAGATCCGCAAAACCACCACGGTCGAAAATCCGTTCACCGGAAAGAAGATCCCGATGCGCACGATCTTCTCGATCTATGCGGTTTTCATCGTTGCCGCTGCGGCCCGCTATGCATGGCTCTTCTTCGACATCTTCAAGCACGGCCCCCCGAAAACCGAACTCGAAATCGTGGTCGACGCCATACACGAGGCGGATGAAACCTCTGCAGAAGGGGACAAAAAATGAGCTTTGAACTTCTTTCTCTGCTGGCGACGCTTTTCTTTCTTGCAGGCATTGGCACTCCGATCGGTTATTCGATCCTTCTCGCCTCTGTCGTCTATCTCGGCGTGTCCGGGCTGGACGTCGCGCTTGCAGGCGAAAAGATCCTGCAAGGCTTCTACAAGAGCACCATCCTGCTGGCCGTGCCGCTGTTCATCGTGGCCGCGAACATCATGAATGCTGGCTCGATCACTGATAGGCTTTTGAACTTCTGCGTCGCTGCCGTCGGCCGCTTCAAGGGCGGGCTGGGACATGTGAACGTCGTGGCGTCGTTGATCTTCTCGGGCATGTCCGGCTCGGCCGTGGCGGATGCGGCGGGCATTGGCAAGATCATCATCGAAATGATGACGAAGGAGAACCGCTACAGCCGGGGCTATGCTGCGGCGATCACGGCGGCTTCGGCCACGATCGGGCCGATCATCCCGCCCTCCATCCCAATGGTGCTGTACGCACTGGTCTCAAAGGCCTCCATCGGGTCGCTCTTTCTCGCGGGCATCCTGCCCGGCCTGATCATGGGCGCCGTTCTGATGGGAATGAACACCTATTTGGCGGGCAAGCGCGGTTTTGCGCTCGAGGATCCGGTCCCGTTGAGTGAGTTGCCGCGCAAGACCGCCAACGCCTTCCCGGCGCTCTTGATGCCAGTGATCCTGCTCTATGGCATCTATGGGGGAGTCACGACGCCGACCGAGGCCGCCGCCGTCGCCGCATTCTATGCATTGATGCTGGCCGCGACGTTCTACCGGGCAATTTCGCTGCGTGGTCTATACCGCGTGTTCGTGGACAGCGCCCGCTCTTCGGCGTCTGTCGGCATCGTGATTGGCGGCGCGTTCATCCTGAACTTCATCGTCATTCAAGAACAGATCCCGCAGGCGATCTCAACCATGCTGGAAGGCGCTGATATCAGCCCGATCATGTTCCTGATCATGGTGAACGTCCTGATTCTGGCGCTTGGCTGCGTACTGGATGCAACGACCATCATTCTGGTGATCGTACCACTCTTCATCCCGACCTGCGAGGCGCTCGGCATCGACCTCGTGCATTTCGGCGTGCTGGTCGTGGTCAACTCGATGATCGGTTTGATCACGCCGCCCTATGGCATCCTGCTGTTCGTTATCAACGCGGTGACGGATATCCCGCTGCGAGAGATCATATCGGAAATCTGGGCGTTCCTTGCAGTGTTGGTCGTCGCGCTTCTGGTGTTGCTGTTGGTACCCGACCTCGTGCTCTGGCTGCCGCGGATGTTCGGATATCAGGGCTAATGCGCCTTTCGGTCGCGACGACCTCGGTTCCCGGCGAACTCTTCGAAAAACTCGAAGTGATCGCCGGGACCGGCTTCACCGGCGTTGAGCTCAATGAACCGGATCTGACTGGCTCCGCCGAAACGCCCGCGAGGGTCGGCAATCGCGCGGCAGAGCTGGGCTTGTCCGTCGATGTCTTTCAGCCGTTGCAAGGTTTCGAAGGACTGGCCGGAGAGGCCCGCACGCAGGCCCGCGAGCGACTCGATTCAAAACTGAAGCTAATGCATGCGCTTGGCGCTCGCACTCTGCTGGTCGGCACGTCGACCCATCCGGATGCTTCGGGCGACCACGACACGCTTCGCGCCGACTTCGCAGAACTTGCGGAATGCGTCGGCAAGGCAGGTCTGCGGGCCGCCCTGATCGCCCTGCCGTGGGCCCGTCACATCCGATCCGAGATGGCCGCGCTGGAGATCGTCGGAGCTGTCGACAGCCCCCATCTGGGCCTCGCGCTGAATTCGTTCTTCTCGTTGGCCGATGGATCCCGTCCAGCCAGGCTGCGGGACATTCCCGGTGAAAAGCTGTTTCATGTTCAGCTGTCGGATGCCCCGGCGATGGATCTCGATATCTCGCGACTCAAAGGCCAATTCGGGCTGTTGCCGGGGCAAGGCGCGCTGAACCTGTCGGGCTTTGTGCGCGTCGTCGCGCGATCCGGCTACGCTGGCCCCTGGTCACTTGCCCGTGTCAGTGACGCCGCGCAGTGCAGTCGCGAGACCTATACGCGCGACGGTTTTCGCGCCTTGGTCTCCCTGCTGGATGAGGTGGCGCTCACCGAACCCGCACTGACGGCGCCACTGCCGAAGCTGCCACCCCGCGTCACGCCGAAAGGGATCGAGTTCGTCGAATTCGCGGTCGACGATACCTCGCGCGCGGCTCTGACCGACATGTTGGCAGGCCTTTGCTTTCGCAAGGAACGCCAGCACGTTTCGAAATCCGTCGAGCTTTGGCGGCAGGGTGCGATCAATCTGGTGCTCAACTCCGAAGCCACCGGCTTTGCTGCCAATGCGCTGGAAGAGCATGGACCATCTGTGTGCGACATGGGGCTGCGGGTCAGCGATGCCGCGCAGACCGTGGCGCGGGCAACTCAACTGGGTGCGCCAGCCTTTTCTCAACCCGTCGGTGCCGGCGAGTTGGACATTCCCGCGATCAAAGGCGTTGGCGGCAGTGTCGTGCATTTCATCGACGAGAAATCCGACTTGCACCGGGTCTGGGACATCGAATTCCAACCCGTGCCAAAGACCGAGGCCGCACCACCCGCCGGCCTGCGCAGGATCGACCATATCGCCCAGACGATGCGCTATCAAGAGATGCAAAGCTGGCTGACCTACTACACGTCGACATTCGAAATGGAGAAAGCGCCGGTCGTTGATGTGGTGGACCCGTCTGGCGTGGTTCTCTCCCAAGCGCTCGCGAGCCCCGAGGGCGAGGTGCGCTTGAACCTCAACGGCGCGGGCGAGCGCAGGACATTCGCCGGCGCGTTTCTTGCCGACCAATTCGGTGCTGGTGTGCAGCACATCGCCTTTTTGACAGACGATATCTTCGAGACAGCCGTCTATCTGGACGCCGCGCATTTCCAGCGCCTGAAGATGCCCGAAAATTACTATGACGATCTCGCGGTCACCTTCGGCTTGGACATCGAGACGACCGACACGCTCCGGGCCGGGCATATCCTCTACGACCGCGACGGCGACACCGAGTATTTCCAGATCTACAGCGCTCCGATTTTTCGCGGCTTCTTCTTCGAGATCGTCCAGCGCAGGGGCGGCTATCAGGGTTATGGCGCCCGCAATGCGCCCGTTCGGCTTGCCGCCCAGATGCGGGACACAAAAGAAAGGCAAATGAGATAAGCGAAGACGCTAACGCCGTCCGCCACTGGTGGCGTACATCGATCATCGACATGGCACCGGGACGCATTGCCTTTCGAGGTCACCCAATCGAAGACCTGATCGGCAACGTGGGCTTCGGCCAGATGATCTGGCTGATGACGCGCGGCGATTTGCCAACGTCCGAACAGGCGGCGCTTCTGGAATGCGCACTTGTTGCCGGTGTCGATCACGGCCCGCAAGCGCCCTCGATCGCCGCTGCGCGAATGGCGGCGACCTGCGGAGTTGGGCTGAACAATGTCATGGCCACGGGCGTCAATATGCTGGGCGACGTGCATGGCGGGGCGGGCGAACAATGCGCCGAGCTCTATCTTGGCATTGCCGCGCGTCTGGACGCGGGCGACGATCTTGAGACGGCAGCGCGGGACGGCATCGCGGATTGGCGCGAAACACATGGCAATATTATTCCGGGCTTCGGGCACCGTTTCCACAAGCCCGTCGACCCGCGCGCGCCGCGCCTGATGGCATTGGTGCGCGAGGCTGCCGACGACGACGCTGTTTCAGGCCGGTTCGCGGATATTGGCGAGGCCGTGCAGGCCGAAATCGAGCGTAGTCGGGGCGCAGAGATTGCCATGAACATTGACGGTGCAACGGCGGTGATCTTCTGCGAGTTGGGTTTTCCGCCGCCGCTGTCGCGCGGGCTCTTCTGCCTCAGCCGGTCGGTTGGCGTGCTCACCCACGGCTGGGAACAAATGCAACAAGGTGGGCGCAACAAGGGGCCGATGCCACCGAAATATCTGCCCGAATACGAACCGTTGGGGGACGATGAGTGAGCTAGCGGAATCCTTCCGGGTCGGACTGATCGGCACGGGTCGCATCAGCGACATCTATCTCAAAACACTGAAGAAATACCCACAGGTTGATATTGTCGCCTGCGGCAGTCTCAATCTGGACGAAAGCCGCGCGAAGGCGGAGGTCCACGGCGTGCCACGCGCCGCCATGCCGGAAGCGATCATCGCCGACCCAGATATCGACGCGATCCTGAACCTTACGATCCCGGAAGCTCACGCGCTGATCAGCCTTGCCGCGCTTAAGGCGGGCAAGCATGTCTATTCCGAAAAGCCGTTGGTCAGTGACTTGGTTGATGGTCGCCAAGTGTTGGACCTTGCCGTCGCCGAAGGCTTGACCGTAGGCAGCGCGCCGGACACCTGGCTCGGCGGGCGATGGCAGACCGTGCGCAAGCTGCTCGACCAAAGGGCGATTGGCCATCCCACCGGCTGCGCGGCCTTTGTCGGCACCCATGGCACCGAGCGCCACAATCCGAACCCAGATTTCTATTACCGGATCGGTGGCGGCCCGATGTTGGACCTCGGACCCTATTACCTGTCCGCCATGGTCTTCTTTCTTGGCCCAATAGTTCGGGTGGCAGGCATCTCGAACCGTGCCTTCGACCGCCGAATGATCGAGAACGGCCCGCGGAATGGTGCGTGGATGGAGGTCGAGGTCGACACTCATGTGCAAGGCATGCTCGAGTTTGAAAGCGGAGCGATCGGATCCATCACCATGAGCTTCGACATCTGGGACAGCGAGATGCCCCGGTTGGAGATCTATGGCACCGAAGGTACGATCTGCATTCCCGATCCGGATCCCGTCTTTGGGGCCAATCGGTTCGAAGGCGAGGTTTGGGTGCGCACACGCGACTCCTCCCGCTGGACCCACCTGCCTCGACCTATGGGCCGCGACAATTGGCAGGTGGCCGAGAACACGCACGGGATCAACGAAGACAGCCGCGGCATGGGCCTGATCGAGATGGCCGACGCCATCGCACATGGGCGCGCGCCTCGGTGTAGCGGCGAACTGGCCTATCACGTGCTCGAGGTGATGACTGGTATCCTCGACAGTCCTGCGCAGGGCCGGTTCGTTGATATCGAAAGCCGCCCCGCCACTCCCGAAATTCTGCCCGAACAGTTTCCGGAGACCACAGCATGAGCATTCAAACCCTCGATATCGGCGAGCCGTTCTTCACCTTGCGCCTTCTGCACAGCGAGGCGTCGCATCGGATTGGCGGCAAGACCATCGCCTTGAATCTTGCCGACACGCCGATAAGGGTTCGGGAACAGAAACTGGACTCCCTGCAATCGGTGATCCTGAAAGACACGGATATCCACGATGTGGAGCACGCCATCCTGATCGAGCGCTTCGCGGACCACAGCGACGAAGGCTCACTGCTGGCCGAGGTGCGAAACGCATGGTCCAGCGCGTATCAGGTGCGCGGCGAAGACCGCCTGCGCGACGTCGAACATTACATGTCGCCCAAGGTCTGGGTCGGGCGGGTCGGCTTTACGTTCTACCACTCGGCCTCTGTGCCACTGAATGTCGGACTGCACCGCGACCACGCATTTTGCACCGTGCCGGGCTTTCGGGAGGTACACACGCAGATCGTCGGTTTCGGCAAGATGCAGCAGTGCCGAGAGAGGGATGTGGACACGCTCTATCTCGAAGAACCTATGGTCCCCGGCACAACCCATCGCCCGATGTATGACGCCGAGGGCAATTATCCCTGGCACCAGTACGAAACCGTTACCCCGTCGATCTTCATGGCTGTGGAGATGCTGCCGGACGGGGCAACTCCGCCGGAGCTTTGATCCATGTTGCTTCCAGAACAGATAGATTTCAACGGCCCATTTCCACGCCTGCCACGCCGTCTGCGTCTTGGGGTGGTCGGAGGCGGCCGCATCTCCACCATTCAAGCCACAGCCGCGCGGCTGACCGACCGATGGGAAGTCGCGGCAGGTGCGTTCTCTTCCGACCCCGACCGGGCCAAAGCGGCCGCTGGCGAATGGTTTCTGCCCGAAGAACGCTGCTACACCTCCTTCGACAAGATGGCGTCGCAAGAAGCCATCCGCCCAGACGGGGTGGACGCGGTGATGATCACCACGCCCAACCATCTGCATTTCCCGGCTGCCAAAGCCTTTCTGGAGGCTGGAATTGACGTGTTGTGCGACAAGCCTCTCGCGAACGAGGTGGCTGAGGCCGAGGAACTGGTCAGTCTCGCGGAGGCGTCGTCCTGCGTTTTCGGCGTTTCCTACACCATGTCGTGCTTTCCGATGATCCGGCAGGCGCGCGAGATCGTGGCGGGGGATGGCATCGGCAGGATCAATCAAATCCATGTGGAATTTCTGCAGGATTGGATGACGCAGGAAGACCTCGCCGACGCGCCGCACGTCAAATGGCGGCTCGATCCGGCGAAATCGGGCAAAACCAGCTGCGTGGGCGATATCGGCACACACGCCGCCCATCTGGCTCAGTTTGTCAGCCATCTGGATCTGACCGATCTGAAGGCCGAATTCCACGTCTGTGGTGCGCCCAAGCCCTTGGAGGACACGGCATTCATGGTGACGCGCTACGACGGCGAGGTGCCCGGCACGCTGATGTGCACGCGGCTTGCCCCCGGCAACCGAGGCGGGCTGCGGCTGCGGATCTTTGGTTCGGAAGGTGGGCTGGAATGGGGCTTGGAAAACTCTGAAGAGCTGAAATTCAACCGCTTCGGCGAGCCGGACCGCATCATCTCTCGCGGGCATGGCCATGGCGTCGGTCCGAGGGTAGAGCGGATGATCCGCACCGCGCGGGGCTTCCCCGAGGGCATCATCGAAGCTTGGGGCAATCTTTACACTGAGTTTGCCATGGCCATTGCAGCCCGGCGCGACGGGCGTTCCGTCCCGGAGGGCTGGCTCGACATGCCGCGCGTGCGTGATGGAGCAAATGGCGTACGGTTCATCGACGCTGCAGTCCGGTCGCACGAGGCCGGAGGGAACTGGGTTTCAGCTTGACAAGCGAGGAAAATGATGATTTACAAAATATCAGATATTTTGTAAATCATCTGTCATAAAACGCTGAAACCGAGGCGGGAGGTGCATCAAATGCCAAAATCGCCGCACCGGAACGATGACCGGCTCTATTCGCTCGCGCATCTGACGCTGATCAACTGCACACCCGCAGAGCTGATCTATATCGCCGCTCGCGCAGGCTATGATGCCGTGAGCCCACGCTTTGTGACTATGAACGTCCCCGGAGAGTTCAGCCAGTCGCCGCTGGACGCCGCACAGGTGCAGGCGGCGAAGACCGCACTCGAAACAACCGGGCTCAAAGTGCTCGATATCGAATTGGCCCGAATCACCGAGGATTGCGACCCGCGCGATTTCGAGGCCGCGCTGGAATTGGGCGGGGAGCTTGGCGCGCACCATATGATCATGTCGGCTTGGACGACGCGCCGTGACGACCGCAATTTCATCCTCGACACCTTTGCCCAAACCTGCGACCTCGCCGCGCCCTTCGGCATCACCGTCGACTTGGAATTCCCGTCCTTCTCGCGCCTTCGCACGCTGGACGAAGCACTCGATATCTTGCGCGCGGCAGATCGCCCCAACGGCGGCATCCTTGTCGACACGCTCTATCTGCACCTTAGCCGGGTCGATATCGGTGAGCTGCTGCACGTCCCGCCGGAATGGCTGCATTTCCTGCACATTTCCGATTGCCTTCCCGGCATCGCCGACACCCGAGAAGGCATGATCCAGCTGGCCCGCGACGCGCGGCTTTATCCCGGCGAGGGCTGGATCGATTTCGCCGGTATCATCGAGCGCTGCCCACCCATGAACTATTCGATCGAACTCCCCAACCAGGCCCGAGTGGCCGAACTGGGGTTCGAGGAACATGCCCGCCGCTGCCTGATCCATGCCAAGGCAACCTTCGGCGCGGCGCGATCCAAACGTCGCGAACCCCAAAAGCACGCGGCTTGAACAATCAATGTAGGGGATGCCGGATGGCACGAGAATTATCCGAAGACGAACGCGTGTCGGCCGCTGAAATGTTGAGCCGGGCCCGCGCTGCCATGGCCGAAATCGAAGATTGGAGTCAGGAGCGTCTGGACCGTTTGAGCCAGGCTATCGCCTGGTACGCCGGCAACGAGAAAACCTTCACCCGACTGGCCGAGCAGGGAGTGGATGAGTCCGGCATCGGTGATCGCGCTGGCCGTCCGGGCAAGCGCTTCAAGATCCACATGGTGCTGCGCGATGTCCTGCGCACGCCTTCGACTGGGATTGTCGAGGTGGACGAGGCCAAGGGGCTGGTGAAATACGCCAAGCCTGCCGGCGTAGTAGCCTCGCTCATTCCGATGACCAACCCGGCCTTGACGCCGCCGGTCACTGGCGTGTCCTCGGCCAATGCGCGCAACGCGGTGATCTTCTCTCCACATCCGCGCACGGCGCAAACCACATTCGGGATGGTTGAAGTTATGCGTGCCGCTTGCCGCGCCGCCGGCGCACCCGAAGATCTGTTCCAGGCGATTCGCAAACCGTCCATTCCGCTCACCCAACACCTGATGGCAGAGGCTGACCTCACTCTGGCTACAGGCGGCAAGCCGATGGTGCAGGCGGCCTATAGCTCCGGCAAGCCGGCCTATGGCGTGGGTGCAGGCAACTCCTCGATCGTGATCGACGAGACGGCGGAAATTGAGATCGCCGCGCAGAACACACGCATCTCCAAGACCTCCGACTTCGGATCAGGCTGCTCGGCGGATGGCAACATCATCATCCAGCGCTCGATCTACGACAAGATGGTCGCGGCGCTGCAGGCCGAAGGCGGCTACCTCTGCGACGACGAAGAAAAGGCGATGCTCGAAATGGCCATGTGGGACGAGGAGGGCAACCGCACCTTCCCGACCATCGCCTGCAAACCGCAGCAAACAGCGGAAGTGGCTGGATTCATCATCCCCGAAGATCGCGAATTCCTGATGGTCGAGAACCAGGGCCAGATCGGGCCTGAGCACAAGTTCAGCAAGGAGAAGCTGACAACGCTCATGGCGCTCTACCACTTCGAGACCTTCGACGACGCGCTTGAGACAGTCCGCCAAATCTACAACACCGGCGGCAAGGGTCATTCCTGCGGCATCTACAGCCACAACGACGATCGCATCGACCGTCTCGCCAAGCTCGCACCCGTCAGCCGCATGATGGTCCGCCAACCGCAATCCAAGGCCAATGCGGGCGCCTGGACCAATGGCATGCCGATGACCTCAAGCCTGGGCTGCGGCATCTGGGGCGGCAACATCACCAACGAGAATGTCACAATGAAACACATGATGAACTACACATGGGTAGCGCGGCCCATCCCCGAGGATCGTCCCTCGGAAGAAGAGCTGTTCGGCGAGTTCTACGGACGGGAGGTCGCGTGATGGACGGCAGCAAGCCGGACGGAAAAACCGTCGCGGAACATATCGTCGATTTTCTTGAGCGTCGCGAGATTTCCCATGTGTTCGGCCTTTGCGGTCACACCAACATCGCCGTGCTCGCCGCCCTCGCAGAGAGCCCGATCGACTTCATCACTGTGCGTCACGAGCAGATCGCAAGCCATGCCGCTGATGCTTACGCCCGCGTGAAAGGGCGCGCGTCGGTGGTGCTGTCGCACCTATCTCCCGGGTTGACGAATTGCGCCACCGGCGTCGCGAATGCCGCGCTCGACTGCATTCCGATGGTGGTCATCGCAGGCGACATCCCGACGCATTATTACGGCAAGCACCCGCATCAGGAGGTGAACCTGCATGCCGACGCGGCGCAGTGGGAAATCTACCGCCCCTTCGTCAAGCGCGCCTGGCGTGTGGACCGCGCAGATCTGATGGCGGGCATTCTCGAAAAGGCGTTTCATCTGGCCGAAAGCGGTCAACCCGGCCCGGTGCTCGTCAACGTGCCGATGGATGTTTTCAGCGAAGTGATCCCGTCCGACACCTTTGGCCGCGTGGCGAAGAACACCCGAGCGCTCAAAAAGCCCTCCATTGAAGACGAAACTGCGCGCGACATTGTCGAGGCGCTTGCCACGTCGCAGAACCCGGTCGCCTATGTCGGCGGTGGCATCCTTCTGGCGCAAGCCAGCGAGGAGCTTCGCGAGTTTGTTGACCACATGGGCTTGCCGATTGCGCATAGTCTCATGGGCAAGGGTGCGCTGCGCGACGACCACCCGCTGGTGATGGGCATGACCGGGTTCTGGGGCACATCGCTTGTCAACCAGACGTGCTTGAATGCCGACATCATTTTTGCCGTCGGCACCCGGTTCAAGGAAGCTGATTGCTCCAGCTGGTATCCCGGCTACACTTTCGACATCGGGGTCGAGGGCAATGACGCGAAGGTCATTCATATCGACATTGAACCTCAGGAAATCGGCCGCAACTACCCGACCGAGATCGGCGTGGTCGCAGACGCGAAAGCCGCTCTTCGCGTCCTGACCCGCTTGGCAAAAGAGATGTATCCGGACGGCTTCGCGCGGCCTGAGATGAAGGCCGAGATCGCCGCGTTCCGCGAGGCTTTCAAGGCATCAAACACCGAGATGCAGACCTCCAACGCCTTCCCGATGATGCCCGAGCGCATCCTCGCTGACGCCCGCACAGCATTGCCTGAGGACGCGATCATCACGACGGACGTGGGCTGGAACAAGAACGGTGTCGGCCAGCAGTTCGATATCCTGACCCCAGGCTCGATCCTGACGCCCGGTGGATTTGCGACGATGGGCTTCGGCCCTCCCGGTGCCATCGGTGCCAAACTGGCGGCCCCGGACCGCGTAGTCATCAGCCTTGTCGGCGACGGCGGCTTCGGTCAGAATCCTTCGGTGTTGGCCACCGCCGTCGAGCTGGACCTTGGCATCATCTGGCTGGTCATGAACAACAACGCCTTCGGCACAATCGCAGGGCTGCAAAAGGCGCACTACGGTCTGACCTACGGCACGACCTTCCCCGGCTCACCCGATGCACCTGCAAACGGTCCGGGCTATGCCGAGATCGCGCGGGCCTATGGGGCGGAGGGCGTTCGGATCAGCTCTGCAGATGATCTGCTCCCAGCCTTGCAGGCGGCCATCGCCAGCGGCAAGCCCTCCGTCCTTGACGTTCCGATGATCAACAACCCGACGCCGACGACGGGCCACTGGAACATTTTGGATATCTACTCGCCTGACAAAGACGTCAGCCACGTCTCGACCTGAACCCCATCCGGACGCGGACATCATTCAGTGCCCCGTTCACGCCTTAAAGGAACGCCCATGTTCAATTCGATTCTGATCCCCGTCGCCCTGGACCACGATGTTGATTTTACCTCCATCATCGCAACGGCGCGACGGCTCCTTGCAGATGGTGGCAAAATGACGCTTGTTGCAGTCGTTGAAGACATCCCGGACTATGTCGCCGAATACGCCGCCGTCAAACCGGCCGAGCATCTGCTTGAAGACATCAAGCAGCGTCTGCGCGCCCTGTCCAAGGAACAGGAAGATCTAGAAATCGCCGTGCTGTCAGGCAAGCCGGGCGTCGCAATCCCGGATCTCGCATCCGAGACGAGCGCCGACTTGATTGTCATCAACTCGCATAAACCCGGCGTCGAAGACTACTTTCTCGGCTCAACAGCCTCGCGCGTCGTGCGGCGGTCTCACTGTGCCGTGCTTGTTTTGAGATAAGGTTTCCTTGGACCTTTCCATTAGTGGTCTTTCGGGTAGGTGTGCATTGCCCATAAGGTAGTGTCCGCAAGAAAACCCTTCAAGCTCCGACTGCCGAAGGCACCGATCTTCGGTCGCGGCTGCCTTCGGCGCTCGCAGATGAACTCCGTCGCACCGGACCGCAAAACCTTCCGGACCGTCGTGCGCGGCACACCCAAATCCCGGCTGATCCCCTTGATCGAAAGGCCCTGCCGTATCTTCCCGATCTCGTCCACTCCAAGCATCCCCCGCCTTGCTCTTCCGAATCACCTAAAGAGCAGTTGAACACACATCGAAAGAGAATCAGATTTGAACGCTGATCGTGTGCCAAAGAGGCACTTTTGCATGCCGATTCACAAATCGCTTGCAAGACGGCTTTCGAGAAGCTCTCCGTGCTCTTTCAGAAGCGGATAGGCGATCATGGCGAACGCGGTGTTAAGCATCTTCAGGGATCTCAGAAGGTCTATGTGGATTGCGCTGGTTTCGATCGATTCGGGCTGTCCCTGACGCAGCCGGGTGAGGTGCTTGCGTTCCAGCGACTGTTCAATGTCCCGGATCATTTCCTTCTGCTCGACAAGTTCGCGCGCGGCACCGATGTCTTCCGACATCAGAACGGCAATGCCCTGCTGGACATTCCTGAGGACCTGATCGTAAAAATTCGTCAATTCGCGCCAGCCTTCGTCCGAAAAGCTGGTCTTTTCGATGTGCATTCTTCGCGCCAAACCGGTCATCTTTCGTGCGATGACGTCCGCACCGGAGTCGAGGTTCACCGCCACGTCCGCCAGGTCAAAAGCGCGAGTTCCGGTATCTTCCTTGGGGTCGTTGCTTCGAATGCCGGAAAGATAGACGCGCAAGTCGAGCGACATGCGGGATATGTCGCTTTGCTCCTTGCGCAGTCTTTGGACGATGGCGTCGTCGTAGCTGCCAAAAAGCTCCATGGCGTCGCGCAGCATGATCTCGATACGGTTCCCCATTTCGACCAGCTCGCGCTGGGCGCAGGCAAAGGCGCGAGACGGCTGGTTCCGGACTGCGTGATCAAGCGCAGAACGGCCGTTGCCTTTGGCTCCGGTGCCGCCGTTGCCGGCGATGACCAGTTTGGCAAGTTGCATCGACGGCGTCAGAATCAACATTCCGCCGAGCAGCAGCACAAAGTTGAACGCGAGGTGAAGGTTGAGCACCTGTTGCTGCGCCGACACCCCCGGAATCACGACGCCGATGTCTATATGAAACAGCAGAGGAAGCGCGATGCAGGCTCCGCCGCCGCGCAAAATCAGATTGGCCAGAACGACCCGCCGAGCTGTGACCTCGGCATGAAGTGTCAGTGCAAACGCAATGAAGGCACCGCCCAAATTGGCCCCGAGAACCATTGCGAAAGCCGCCTGCAATGGAAGCAATTCCTGAGCCGCAAGCGTTGAGAAGAGAAGAACCGCGGCCACGCTGGAATGAACAAGCCAGGCGAAAATGGCTGCAAGAACGAATGCCGTGATCAGGTCGCCCGAGAGATAAACCATGACCGACTTGGCCGCATCGCTGCCTGATAGGGGAGCGCTTGCCTCGCCGATCAGGTCGAGCGACAGAAAGATCAGCGCCAGCCCGATCAATATCCGTCCGATCTGGCGCAAGCTGCGTCGTGAACTGCGCAGGAAGAACAGCACCCCGACCAGAAGTAGAATCGGGGTCAGCACCGATATGCGCGTCGTCAGGATCTGAACAACGATGGCCGAACCGAGGTCCGCACCAAGGATAACCGCAAGCCCCGCCGCACCTCCGATTGTGCCGGCAGCCATAAGCCCGGCCAGAAGCAACGCTACGGCTGTGGAACTTTGAAGAAGAACGGCGGCGGCCGCACCAGTCGTCGCGGCAGAGATCCGATTGCTTGTCGAGCGTCGAAGCCAAAACCTGAGGTGACCACCGAGGGCGCGTTTGAAACCGGTGCGCACAAGGCGAACCGCCCAGATCAAAAGGGCGGCGGCGGCCGCAAGATTCAATGTGATAAGAATCGGGGATTGTTCCATATCCGCGTCGCCTAGAATGAAAAGGGACCATCGGCAGGGTCAAGCGGTACGGCACTCCAAAGCCCGTTGCGGCCTGAGTCGATGACGGCGCAACCGACTGGGCCAGTAAAGAATCCCACCGGCGCATCCATCCGCCGATCTAGTGCAAAAGCACTACAAATCGCCGGCGCCGTTGCCACGCGATGATGCTTGATCTGCCCGTGATGCACGCCGTGAACATGCCCAGCCAGCAGTGTGACGGAGCTTGGCACATCCGCCAGAACGGCATGCAGCGCGGCGGCATTTTCCAACCCGATGACATCAATGAACCGGATGCCCGTATTGGTGGGTGGGTGATGCAACGCAACGACGATAGGGCCAGTTCCCGCACCGGCCAAGGCGTCGACAAGCAGATCCATGCTTTCGTCACGGAGTAGACCACCACCCTGACCTTCAACCAGCGTGTCGAGGCCAATGAGAAGGGTATCTCCCACCGTCGTCGCCCAATCAATGAGGCCCGCCTTCGGCATCTCGGCAATATCTGCAAAAGCCGCGCGCATCGGCTCGCGGGCGTCGTGGTTGCCGGGCACAACGAACAGCGGCAGCCCAAGCCGGTCCAGTTCCGCCCTCGCCAATGCATAGCTGTCCGGGCTGCCATCGTCGCTGACGTCACCGGTAACCAGCACGGCGTCGATCGGGTCGAGGGCAGCGCGCATCGCGATCAGCCGGTCTATCGCCGTCCTGAGAATGACGCGAGTGTCAAGCACGCCCGAAGCGAGCGCGCCTTCCTTTACAACATGCAAGTCTGTCAGCTGCAGAAAGCGTGCCATTTCTCACTTGATCCCGGCACGGAGGAAGGCCTGTACAAACTGGCGCTGGAAGATCAGGAACGCGATGAGAAGCGGTGCCACGGACATCATCGTGGCTGCGGAGATTACGCTGATGTCCACACCGTTTTCCGGTGCGCCGAAGATCGAAAGACCCACGGTAAGTGGCCGCGTATCCGGCGAGTTGGTCACGATGAGCGGCCAGAGGAAGTTGTTCCAGTGTGTCGAGACCGAAACCAACGCATAGGCCAGGTATGTGGGACGCGCGAGCGGCACGTAGACACGCCAGAGAATGCCGAACCAGCCGCAGCCTTCGACCCGGGCCGCTTCATGCAACTCGATTGGCACGCCCTTGAACGCCTGGCGCATAAGGAAGATACCGAAAGCCGAAGCCATGTAAGGCATCCCCACGCCAAGGATTGTATCGAACAGGCCCAGCCGCGAGACCATCGCGTAGTTCTCGACGATCAACACTTCGGGCAGGATGAAAAGCTGCATCAGAACCAGGATGAACACGAAATCTCGGCCCGGAAACCGCACCTGTGCGAACGCGAACCCGGCGAGCGTGGTGACAACGAACTGTCCGATCAGGATCACCGTCACCAGAAGGAAAGTGTTCACGAAATATCTGAACCAGGGCGCACCGTCCCAGGCGGTGCGAAAGTTTTCGAGTATCCAGGGCGAGGTGACGTTGAAGTTGACTGCATCCGAGGTGGAGTGGAAGGCCGCCCAAAAAGCGAATACCAGCGGCGAGACCCAGATGAGCGCAAGCAAAAGTGCGCCAAAAGCTTCGATATGCCGGGATAGGCCGCTCATCGGTAATGGATCCGCTTGTCGAGAATGGTGAATTTGATGCCTGCGACCACGCCCAGCACGATGAGCACGAGAATTGTCATCGCCGCTGCATGCGGTGCGTCGAAAAAGGCAAATGCCATTTCCCAGATGTAATAAAGGATCAGTTTCGATGCGTCGTTCGGCCCGCCTTTGGTCAGGATAAACAGGTGGTCGATCAGCTTCACTGAATTGATCAATGCGTTGACCAATATGAAGAGCGTTGTCGGCATTAAAAGCGGAAGCACGATGCGGCGGGTATAGGTCCAACGGCTGGCGCCTTCGATATCGGCGGCTTCCTTCAGGTCTTCAGGGATCGTTTGCAAGGCTGCCAGATAGAAAATCATGAAGAACCCGGCCTCTTTCCAGATCGTAACGATGATGACCGCCCAAAGCGCTGTTCCGGGCTGGCCGAGCCAGTTGATGCTTGGCAGTCCGAACAGGCTGCCGATCTGGTCCAGAACACCAAGCCCAGGCGTGTAGAAGAACAGCCAGAGGTTTGCGGCCGCGATCATCGGCAGGACGGTCGGCGTGAAATAGGCGGTGCGCACAAAACCGCGCGCCGGGATCTTGGAGTTCGCCCAAAGCGCCATGGCCAGAGCAATGGCGATCGAGATCGGGATGGTGGCGCCTGCATAGATCAGGTTATTGGTCACCACTTTCCAAAATGTCGGATCGGCAAAAAGGTCGGCATAGTTTTCACCTCCGACGTATTCGCTGGGTCGCCGCCGTGTGCGGCGGCTGAAAAGACTGGTCCAGAGCGTTGCGAGCGACGGGTAAAAGGCGAAGGTCGTCAGAAGGATCATTGCGGGAGACAGAAGTATCCAGCCATAGATCGCCTGCCGGCGACGCTCGATATTCAAACGTACAGCCATTCTGCGGGCCCGCGATGGAACGGGCGCCCGGAACTGTCCGGACGCCCGAGGTTTTTTACTGGTAGTCGCGCAACAGACGGGCAGCAGCAGCCTGGGCCTCGGCCAAGGCGTCGACGGGCGATTTGGAGCCAGTCAACGCTGCTTGAATCGCGTTGTTCAGACCTTCGCGCACACGGGCGGTCTCGAAGGTCGAAAACTCGGCCACAGCGTTTTCAAGCTGGTTGCGCGCCACAAGCGCAGGCGGAAACTCCTCTGTGTATGCCATCAGCGCTTCGGTTTCATAGGCGGCTGGCGACACGCCCATATAGCCTGTCTTGATCGACCAAGTCGCGGCCTGTTCGGGCGCGGTCATGAACTCGATCAGCTTGAGTGCTGCGGCTTTTTCCTCAGGCGACGTGTCCTTGAACACGTAGAAATTGCCGCCGCCTGTCGGCGACCCTGGGCGCACGTTGGCGGGAAGTTCCGCGACCCCGAAATCGAAGCTCGCATTGTTCTTGACCGCCGTCAGGTTGCCGGTGGAATGCCACATCATGGCCGTCTGCCCTTCAAGGAAGGCTTGGCGCAGCGTGCCCCATTCGACGGTCCCCGTGGGCATTATCCCGTGTTCCTGGCTTAGCGATAGCCAGAACGCCAGCGTATCGACCACCGCGTCGTCGTCGAAATAGGTTGTTAGCCCGTCATTTGACATCACTTCCTTGCCGTTTTGGATCGCCAGCGCCTGGAACATCCAGTAGGGATAACCGGTTGACGGGATCATCAGGCCATAGGTGCCGTCTTTGGTCAGCGCCTTGCCCATGCTGATCAGCTCGTCCCAAGTCGCGGGCGGGCTTTCAGGATCAAGCCCGGCCTCGCGGAACTTTTCCTTGTTGTAATAGGCAACGATCGTCGAGCGCTGGAACGGAATGCCCCAGGTCTTGCCCTCGATCCGGCTGTTGGCCATGAGCGCCGGGTAAAAGCTATCAAGCCAGTCCGGATTGACGCCTTCAATATCCTCGAAGGCCACCACAAGATCCTGCTCGATCAGGTCGTAGGCGTCGATCGAAAACATGACCGCCAGCTGCGCCGGTTCTCCCGAGGCCAGCGCCGAAAGCGCGCGGACTCGTGTGTCGTCATAGTTGCCCGAATAGATCGCGTCGACCTTGATGTCGGGGTTGGCGGCCTCAAAATCCGCGACGATGCCATCCACCACTTCGGTCAGCGCGCCGCCGACCGCAATCGGGTAGTACATCGTCAGTTCCGTCTCCGCCGCCGCCGACGCGGCAAGCGCGGCCGCCGATACGGCGGCCAATCCGAGTTTCCTAAATGCGTTCATCTTCTTTGCTCCTTAGATGTGCGTTTGAGGTTAGTTTTGATTCGCAGGTTTCCCTGCTCGCTGCGCGAGCCTTCGGCCCGCAGAGTCGAAGAAATGCAGGTCGGCGTCGGCAAAGGATATCTCCAAGTCCTCGCCCGTCGGAATGTGCCTGACACCCGGCAGGCTGACGGTCAGTCCTGTAGCTGCAGGATGTGTCAGCCCGATGAAGGTTTCCGACCCCAGAAACTCGCATTCCGAGACCTTGCAGGTCAGCCGGCCCGCTCCGGCATCGGCCAACTGGACATTTTCGGCCCGGAGACCAATCCGGGCCGCGTCGGCAAAGCCGGGCAAGGCCGCCCCCTCGATCAGCGCCATCGGCGGCGCGCCGACGAATTCGGCAACGAAGGTATTTTCAGGTTTGTAGTAAAGCTCTTCCGGCGTGCCGGTCTGCTGAATGTGGCCGTCTTTCATCAGGACGACCATGTCAGCCATGCTCATTGCCTCGGTCTGGTCGTGGGTGACGTAGACCACGGTGATCCCCAGATCGATCTGAAGTTTCTTGATGTCCTTGCGCACCGATGCGCGCAGCTTGGCGTCAAGATTCGAAAGCGGCTCATCCATCAAGCACAACGGCTGGTTTGCGACGATGGCGCGGGCAAGGGCGACGCGCTGCCGCTGGCCGCCCGACAATTCGCCGGGCTTTCGATTTTCGAAGCCCGTAAGCCCTGTAATCTCAAGCGCGCGGGCCAGTTTCTTGCGCCGGTCCGCGGCGCCGACTTTGCGCACTTTCAACCCGAACACCACGTTCTCGGCCACGCTCAGGTGCGGGAACAAAGCGTAGGACTGGAACACCATTGACAGATTGCGCTCGGAAGGCGCCGCTGTCGTCACATCGCGCTCGTCGATTGTGATCCGGCCCTCGTCAGGTAGTTCCAATCCGGACAGCAGCCTTAGCGTCGTGGATTTCCCGCAGCCCGACGGTCCCAGCAGCGCGACGAAGGCACCGCGCCGGATCGACAGCGAAACGCCTTCGACTCCAAGATGGCCATTCCAACGCTTGGCGACGTTGTCGACGCGCACGAATGTGTCGATCGCGGTCATTCGGCACCCTCGGCAAAGACAAGGCTGTCGCCGAGCGCATTCACGACCTGATCGAAAGCGGCGTCGGGAAGGCGGTCACAGATCACCCGGTCGACATCGGTGATCATGGCGCCGGCGGCAGGCGCGAGGCGACCGAATTTGCTGTTGTCGATCACGAGGATCGACTTCTGGGCGTTTGCTCGCATGCGTTCCGAGGCGCGGACTTCGGATTGGTGAAACTCCAGCAGCCGCCCGTCCTCGCCCACGCCCGCAGAGCCGAAGACGGCGAATTCCGCGCGAAACCGACCGAAGAAATCGACAACCTCTTCTCCCACGAAATCGCGGTCGGGCAGGCGAAGCTCGCCTCCGGGCAGGATGATCCGGTTCGACAATTCCTCGCTCAGAGCCATCGCGGCGCTGAGGTTGTTTGTGATGACCGTCATTTCCTTGCGAAATCGCAGCGCGCGCGCCACGCTTAGAACCGTCGAGCCGACCGAGATGAACAGCGTCGCTCCGCTGGGGATTTGCGCCGCCGCCACCTCGGCAATGGCGCGCTTTCCGGCAAGGTTGGTGCCCGCGCGTTGGTCGAAGGGGGTGTTCAGGCGGTCTTCCGCCAATTCAATGCGGCCGTGCGCGCGGCGCAGTGCTTCGCCGTTGCAAAGCAGGTCGAGATCGCGGCGAATGGTCTGGGTGGAAACGCCCAGCATCTCCGCCAGAGAGCCGACGCTGACGCCTCCTCTTTCTTGAACGACCTGAAGGATCAAGTCACGCCGCCGAATCTTTTTCGATGCCATCGAGTCCCTGTCGTTTTGATGCGACTATATTCGCCGAAAAGCGACAAAACAACAAAAAAATTCGCGCGCAGTGTAGCGATTGAATCATTTGGGCTGTGAAAATGATGAATTTCGTGGTTTCGGGGATACTTGCATGTTGTTTTATTGTTTTGCTTTTCATTTCCGTTCGCCGTCGCTACGCTTGTCGTTATCCACGTCCAGAATGCGTGGCGCTTTGGAAAGGACCAGTCGGACGCATGGATGACGTCTCCAGCATTTTCGAACGGTATCAGTCGGTGCGACACCGGCTTCCGACGGCGCACTTCACCGCAAGTTCCGAGAACGTAGGTTCTCTGGTCGACGTGGCAGGCGAAGTGGATGCCTTCGTCTTCGACGCCTTCGGTGTTCTAAATGTCGGCGAGACTTCGATCCCCGAAGCTGCGCAAAGGCTGGACCAGCTTCGCGAAGCCGGGCTTGCGATTCGAATCCTGTCGAATGCCGCGAGCTACAATCATGAACGCGCCACGGAAAAGTTCCGCAAGCTCGGCATGAAGGTCGGGTCGGGCGAAATTGTGACCAGCCGCGATGCGGCGCTCGAAAGTCTCAGGGACTTGCTGTGGGGCTGTATCGCGGCACCATCCGACGACTTCTCGGATATCCCGGCCGCCACGGTGCGTTTGGGTGACGACCCCTCTGACTATGACCGGGTCGACGGTATTCTGTTCCTGTCGACTGAAGCCTGGGGGCCAGAGCGTCAGGCCGTTCTGACAGCAAGCCTGATGGCAAACCCCCGGCCGGTCGTAATCGCAAATGCCGATATCGCGGCACCCCGCGATTATGGCTTCTCGCTGGAGCCGGGCCATTTTGGTCACCTGCTGGCAGACAAAGGTCTGACAGATATCAAGTTCTTCGGAAAACCGTTTCCCGAGGTTTTCCGGATGGTGGAAGAATCGCTCGAAGGCATTCCGCCGAACCGGATAGCAATGTGCGGCGACACCTTGCACACCGATATCCTTGGTGCCGCGGCGCAAGGATGGCGCACCGTGCTGGTTGAACGCGACGGGATGTTTTGCGGCACAGATGCGCGCGAGTATTGCCATCGGTCCGCGCTTGTCCCAACATGGCGGCTTTCGCGAATCTAACATTTGAAGAATGGACGGTCCGATTCTGCATGCGCCCCAGAATTGGACGCCCGTCCCGCCGAGTCATTTTTCAATGGCAGCAAAGCGACGAAACCGGAAGATCCTTCGCGCGTGGCGTAGGTTCGCGCGGCTTTTTTGTTGTCTGAGTGATTTCGAGACTCGCGTCTTGCCCGGACGAAGTTGGGGTTCTCTACGGGCAGTTCGAAAAAAGAGACTCGTTTTCAATGTCTTGAAAATCCGCAAGACTTGGATTCAGGCCGCACGCCGCAGGCGCGTTGCCCGGTGTGAATCTTAACTTGCCCGGCAAAAAACGCGACTTTTGTCGGGCAAGAACGACACTCCAGGCGCAATTCGATAAATCTCTTGCAGAATTTGCGGATTTCTTCACAGTCCCGTCTTTCCGGAAACGGTTTCCAGAGTTGATTATCGGCATGCGATTCATCCGCACCTCGGCAGCTCGACTCATAGGAGGGGTGTGGGTCTGACATGTCACGCGCTAGTCCGTTGCAATTTAACAGTTTTGCATCTTCTTGGATTCTGCTCGCGTGCGTTTGGCGAGGTTTCGATGACAACCCGACTGGCTTTGGGTGAATTTTGTCAGCGGGACAAGCATTCCGCCACCGAATCGCCAAGATCGTTCAAATCCAAAACGACGAGGGTCCTCCCGCTGCGGAGCACTTTGAACATTGCGAGCGCCAGACCGGGAGGCTTGCATGGAACTGGGGCGGCGCGTGCTGCAAGAGTTTCAGGAAGACCGGGATGCGCGATCGCACGGACCTTCTTACGAATAGTGCGTGACATGTCAGACCCACACCCCATAGGAGCCTTGCACTCATCCAGCGGGGGCTGGATGCGCGCCGTGAGGATTTGCCATGTGGCGGCGGAAGCAATGCCTTTTACGAAATGCCGAGTGATCAGCTGCGGGCCGAATGCCTCTTCTGCCCGATTTACAGCAGTTCGCACCGCAGAAGGCGCCGCATGCATTTGGTTGGCCTCCTCGGAAATGCTGCCGACGGTCGCGGCAGCCATGACGTATCGCAATGCCTTCAGACTGATTTCCATGTGCCTCTCATTCATCAAATTATTTGAATTTGGCATTTGATGTTTTCTGTCTTTCAAAAGATTGGATTTCTTTGAAACTGCGGCCAAAATCATTATTGAGGAGAACGCGATATGCAAAGCCATGCACGGGTAGTTGTTGTGGGCGGCGGCGTAGGCGGATTGTCGGCATTGTATCATCTTTGCCAGGAAGGCTGGACCGACACGGTTCTGCTTGAACGTAACGAGCTGACCTCGGGCACCACCTGGCATTCGGCGGCGCAATGCCCGAGCGTTGCTTTCAATCAACTGTTGCTGTTGCTGCGCGACTATACAATCAAGCTTTACAAGGAGCTGGCCGATGATCCGGCCTATCCGATCAATTACCACTACGCCACCGGCGGGATGCGCCTTCTGACTGATCCGATTCATGTGGAGGAAGTCCATCACATCATGTCGGTGGCCAAGGGGCTGGGGATAGAGTTTGATTTGCTGGACGCAGACGAGGCGGGACGGCGCAACTTCCTTTTGAATACCGACGGCGTTTTGGCGGCGATGTGGGATGAGAAAGACGGCGACATTGACCCTGGACAGTTGTGTCAAGCGTTGGCACGCCGCTCACGCAAGGCTGGCGCAGCCATTCATCGCAACGCGCCCGTGACCGGTTTGAAACAACTGCCCAATGACGAGTGGCTGGTGACGACCGACAAGGGCACGATCACGGCTGAGCATATCGTTGTCGCCGCAGGCTGCCGTGTGAACGAAGTTGGCGCCCTAATGGGAATCGAATACCCGGTCATCGCCATGGAGCACATGTATTTCGTCACCGAGGATATTCCAGATCTGACGTCGCGCCCCGAACGTTTGCCCATGGTTCGCTGCCCGCGTGACACATTCTACATGCGTCAGGAAAAGAAGGGGCTTTTGGTCGGCATCTATGAACATGACTGCAAGACCTTCGGCATGGATGGGATCGACCCGGAATTCGTCAACGCGCTTTGCCCGGACGATCTGGACCGGCTTCTGCCCAAAATGGAGCCAATATTCGAGCGTCTGCCGTGCTTGCAGGATGTCGGCATCAAATCGGTGGTGAACGGACCTATTTCTTACGCTTCAGATGCCGGGCCGCTGGTCGGCAAGCAACCGGGCTTTCGCAACTGCTGGTCAATGAACGGGCTGCGCGTCGGCATCGGCGAAGGCGGCGGTTACGGCAGGATGTTGGCCCAAATGATGGTGCATGGCGAAACCGAATGGGATTGCTGGCAGCTTGATCCGCGCCGCATCACCAGCTTCGCCAACGCCGAATACACCGCGCTGAAGTCCATCGAAGACTACCAGAACGAGTTCCGCTGGCACCTGCCGCACGAGCACCGCCCGGCAGGCCGCCCTGCAAAGACATCGCCGCTTTATCCGATACTCAAAGCCAAGGGCGCAGAATTTGGAGTAGTCAATGGCTGGGAGCGCACGGAGTTCTACAAGCCGGATGCCGATTTTCAGCCGACCCACGGCTATGCTTTCCAGAATTGGCACGACGTTGTGGGTGCTGAAATCGACGCGCTCAGGACCAATGTCGGCTTGGCAGAGCTTTCGGGCTTCAACCATTGCCGCATCTCTGGAACCGGCGCGCTGGACTGGCTCTGCAGCCTGACCTGTTCGCCGGTTTCAACGCAAACCGGCAAGGCGAGCCTGTGCTACTTCCTTACCCCCAAGGGCAACATTGCGGGCGAGGCCACCGTTGTGCCGCTGTCCGACGGCGAGGTTTTCTACGGCTCTGCAGCGACGGCCGAATATCACGATATGGACTGGCTGACCCATCGATTGCCCGAAGGAGCGGACATCTGCATTGAAAGTCGCACCAATACACACACGATGATCGTCATTGCGGGCCCCAAAACCCGCGATCTGCTTGCTGAGGTATCACCGCGTACAAAATGGGATCAATCGGATTTCCCGTGGCTGACCGCACAGCGCGTCTTCATCGGCTATGTCGAGGCGCTGGCTATCGCGATCAGCTATTCCGGCGAGCAGGCATTTGAGCTTCATGTCCCCAACACCCAACTCTACGCGGCTTATGAAGCCTTGACCGAAGCGGGGCAAGGTTTCGGCCTGTCGCATTTTGGCATGCATGCCATCGATTCAATGCGCCTTGAAAAAGGGTATGGTCACTGGAGGGGCGACTTCATCACTGAATTCAACCCGGCCGAAGCCGGACTTCTGCGTTTCGTGGAATTGAGCAAGGATTTTCCCGGAAAGTCGGGGCTTTTAGCGCAGATGGATGCCGGGAACCGCAGAGAGAGGGTCATGCTGGACATCCACAGTAACGCAGGCCCTGCACACCCGGGTGAAGGAGTGTTTGCGGATGGCGCACCGATAGGTTCGATTTCTTCCGCGGCCTGGGGCTATCGCATGGGCAGGAATCTCGCCATGGCTTATGTCCACCCCGCCCACGCACAGGTCGGTTCTGAGATCGAGATCTTTTTGATGGGCGTTCAAGTCGGAGCCACCGTCAGTGACTTGTGCCTCTATGATCCTGAAAACACCCTGCCCAGAGGTGCCTCGTGATCAAAAGCTCCACCCGCCGAACCGGTGCCGGAGGCCGTTCCGTCCGCGCGGCATCAAGGACGGGGCTCAGCTTGCACAGCTGCCGGTAGATTCGTCCGGCTCGCGACGGCCGCCCAAGCCGGTCCCGAAACCGGCTCGCTGCAAAGGAAAAGATCGCTGGGTGCGGATCTATGACTCTAATGAGCGGTCGCGCCAAACTTTGAGATTTCCGCGCAGCCCCCGGCGTGACAGGGTCGTTCTCGGAATGCCGACGCCTAGATATGCATCGACGACCGCCGTGTCGCAATCATGAAATTTGTCGGTCAGGTGAAACCAGATTTTCCGTCAACCGGAAAAGATTTGTGACGCCGACCAAGAAAGCCATCGAGGCAGGTTCGCGTACCGGGGCAACGTCGCTCCGCATTCGGCGAACAAGAAATGCCGTTGCTTTTTCTCAAGATATTGAGCAATATACGGCATTCGATACATAGCATGCTTGTCTCGAATAAAACCGATCAAGGAAGGAAAATTTATGAAACTGTTCAATGCGATCACGGTCGCTGCCGCAACTCTCGCCGGCGGCGCATCCGCCGCGCTTGCAGGATCGCTTCAGGACCGGGTCGAGGCCGGCGAAACCATTCGTCTCGGCTTCGCCAACGAGGTGCCTTGGGCCTATCCCGGAGAAGGGAATGAACCGCTGGGTTTCGTGAATGCTCACGTGCTGGGCGTGCTCAAGGAGATGGGTCACGAGAACATTGAACCGGTCGTCACCGACTGGGGCGGGCTGATCCCGGGCTTGCATGCCAGGCGCTTCGACCTCATAACCGGCGGAATGTACATCCTCGGCAGCCGCTGCGGAAACGTGACTTTTTCGGAACCGATGGCCAAGGTGGGCGATGCGTTCATCGTGCAAAAGGGCAACCCTGCCGGCATCCAGAGCTACAAGGACATCTTGGAAAACGATGCCAAGCTGGTAACCGGCGCCGGCTATTACATGATCGGTATAGCGATCGAGGAGGGCATCCCTGAACGCGAAATCATGCAGGTGCCCGGGCCGACCGAAATCCTCGCCGCGGTCAAGGCAGGCCGGGCGGATGCAGGCGCCGTGACTTACTTCACCGCGCTGGCCCTGGCTGAAGAAAACCCGGATATCGAGGTGACCGACCCGGACGCGCTGCCGGAGCGGACTCAGAACTGGGTCGGCATCGGGTTCCGCAATGAAGACGCGGATTTCGCCGCCAAGTTCAACGCGGCCCAGGCAAGCTATCTTGGCTCGGACGCCATGCTCGCCGGACTGGCCGCATACGGCATCGACGAAAAAATCCTGCCCAAGGGCGAAACGACCGCGTGGGTCTGCGAAAATCGCTGACCTTACGCGTTTCGGGCCGATCCCATTTGCGGGTCGGCCCATATGCGTCTTCCGGGGCATAGATGCCATACCCTGAATTCTTATTCGAATTTGGCGACCGGTATTTGGACGGAATCCAGGTCACGGCGGTTCAGTTCCTGATGGCGACTGCGCTGGCGGTCTTGATCTCTCTGATCATGGGTCTGGGAAAGGTGTCGCCAAACCCGATCCTGCGTTGGTCCGCCACCGCCTATATCGAGTTCTTTCGCGGCACGTCGCTGCTGGTTCAGCTGTTCTGGCTGTTCTATGTATTGCCTCTGTTCGGACTGACCTTGGACAAATACGTCACTGGATTCATAGCCGTCGGGTTGAACCTCGGCGCTTATGGAGCCGAACTGGTGCGCGGCGGGATTCAATCGGTGCCCACTGGCCAGTGGGAGGCGGCCTACTCGCTTTCCATGTCTTCGGCGCGCCGCATGTGGCGCATCATCCTGCCGCAAGCGTTTCTGAATATGCTGCCGCCTTGGGGCAATCTTATTATCGAACTCCTGAAGTACACTGCTTTGGTCGCGCTGATTGCCGTGCCGGATGTAATGTTCGAGGCTCGCCAGATAAACGGATCGACCTTCCTGTCGGCGCAGGCATTCGGAACGGCTCTGATCATTTACTACGTCCTTGCGCGCTTTCTGGTGACTCCGTTCATGCGTTCGCTGGAACGGATCATGATGCGAAAGATGGGGAAAGCTTGATCGATGGAATGGAGCTGGGATTTCGCTTGGGAAATCATGCCCCGAATGCTGGAAGCGACCGGCAACACGCTGATCGCCGCGGGCTTGGGATATGCAATCGCCGTCGTGGTCGGCCTGATTCTGGCGCTGGCGCAGCGAACGCCCTTCTTGCCGGCGACGCTGGCAGTGCGCGAGTTCGTCGAATTCATCCGCTCGACCCCGCTCGTGCTGCAGATATTCTTCGTCTACTACGTCGGTCCGCAATTCGGAATCAACCTCAGCCCTTGGGTGGCGGGAATGATTGCCATAGGGCTGCATTATTCGACCTACCTCTCGGAAGTCTATCGGGGCGGCATCGAAAGCATTCCCGTCGGACAATGGGAGGCGTGCCGGTCACTTTCGATGTCAGCCCGCGACACCTATTTCCGCATCATAATTCCGCAAGCGCTGCCGCCTTCGGCAGCAGGAATGGGAAACTACCTGGTCGGAATATTCAAGGATACTCCGATGCTGTCGGTCATTGGCGTGGCCGAACTGATGCACGCCGCGAACGCGATCGGCGGACAGAACTACCGCTACCTTGAACCTTATACAATCGTGGGCGTTGTCTTTCTGCTGGTCTCGCTGCCGTCCGCAGGCCTGATTCGCGCCTTCGAGATCTGGATTCGCCGCAAATTCGGGATGATCTGATGGAAGACCTCTCGAGTTATCCTCTGAACCTCCCGGCTGACGACAAGCCGATGGTGCGGTTCCATAATGTGACGAAGCGCTATGGCTCGCTCACTGTTCTCGGCAACCTGTATCTCGACGTCGCCGAGGGCGAGATGGTTTCGATCATAGGCCCGTCGGGGTCCGGCAAGACAACGGTGCTGCGCATGCTGATGCTGGAACGCATTCAGGGAGGCGTGATCTATTTGGACGGAGAGCCGCTGACGCATCAAGACATAAACGGCAAGCTGGTTCCGGCTTCGAACAAGTACCTGCGCATGGCGCGCAAACCCGTTGGAATGTGCTTCCAGCACTTCAACCTGTTTCCTCATATGACCGCGCTGCAGAATTGCATGGAAGGGCCGGTGCAAGTTCTAGGCATGTCGAAACAGGATGCGCGGGAACGTTCTGAAGAGCTGCTGGAATTGGTAGGGCTCATCGACAAGAAGGATGAGCACCCTTCGCGCCTGTCGGGCGGTCAGCAACAGCGCGTGGCAATCGCCCGCGCCCTTGCGATGCGGCCCAAGGTTTTGTTGCTGGACGAGGTCACTTCGGCACTGGACCCCGAGGTGACCGGCGAAGTGACGGAAGTCATCAAGGGTCTGGTGTCGGCGCACAACCTGACCATCATGATGGTAACCCATCAGATGGGTTTTGCTCGCGAGATCTCGGACCGGGTATGCTTTTTCTACGACGGCAAGATCGAGGAGCAAGGCGCTCCGGCTGATCTGTTCGACAGCCCTCAGCGAAAGCGAACGCAGCAGTTCCTGAGCGCAGTGAAATCCGCGGACTGACGCGATTGGACGTCCGCGTGCGGATGTCGCCTCAATCTGCGCCGGATGGATCGGTGTTCATGCGATACGGCATCGCAAGCGGCTGGAACAGCGGCCGTCATCGGCGCGGGCGCAAGAGCCTGGTCTCGGAATTCCGGATGCGCGAACATGCCGGTCAAGTTCCGGAGCCGGATTCACGAATTTCACAGTGCAGCTGTTGCTCGTTGCTCGGGCATGTCCATCGCCGCTTTTTGAATTTTTCGCTTTGCGCCTGAAAATTGGCTTGACAGGAATCCAATTTGAATAGTTCGTTTTCCGCGCAAGTTCGCAGCGCCGGGAACGCCTCGCCGCTCAAGAAACTGGATCGCATGATTTGAAGCGTGGCCGCGATGCCTGCGACGCGGCCCCCTGCCCCGCATTTTCATAGGAAGACCTGATCGTATGAGAATTGCCGTCGATATCGGAGGCACCTTCACCGACGCTGTGCTGGCCAGCGGCAATGGCGATGTTCTGGCCTCCGAAAAAACATTGACGACCCACTCCGACCCTGTCGACGGAGCGATCGAAGGCGTAGCCAGAATGATGGCCCGCACAGGATATTCGCTCGGCGAAGTCACCGGCTTCATTCATGGCACCACCCTTGCCGCGAACGCATTGATCGAAAAGCGGGGCGCGAGAGTGGCTTCGGTCACAACGGAGGGATTCAGGGACATTCTGGAGATCGGCTACGAGCGCCGGTATTCGCAATACGACTTTTCTCTTGAGAAACCTAAAAGACTGGTGCCTCGAGAACGCTCGTTCACAATTCGGGAGCGAATGTCCGTCGACGGCGAAGTTTTGATCGAGCTGGATGAATCCGGCATCGACGCGCTGCTTGGAAATCTTGACGAGTGCGCTGCCGAAGCCGCGGCAATCTGCTTTCTGCACTCGTATGCGAACCCGGCGCACGAACGTCGCATCAGAGACGCCCTGAACAAGCTCAGGCCCGACCTTGCGGTCACGATTTCATCCGAAGTCAGCCCTGAAGCGCGCGAGTACGATCGAATTTCAACAACAGTCGCGAACGCCTTCATTTTGCCTCTCATGCAGACGTATCTGCAGCGGATCGGCGACAGATTCGCATTGGAAGGCCTCCGCTGTCCTATACTCATGATGACGGCAGGCGGCGGCATGTGCTCCATCGCAACCGCTTCGAGGTTTCCGATCCGTTTGGTTGAATCGGGACCGGCTGGCGGAGCGATCCTGGCCGCCAAGGTTGCCGCCGACATCGGCCTCGACGAAGTCCTTTCGTTCGACATCGGCGGCACGACCGCCAAATTGTGCCTGATCGACAATGCTCAGCCGCAGACATCGCGACAATTCGAAATCGCCCGCGCCGAACGGTTCATAAAGGGTTCGGGAATGCCTGTCCGCATACCCGCCATCGAGATGATTGAAATCGGCGCCGGAGGCGGATCAATCGCGGAGGTCGACCGGCTCGGCCGTCTCCGGGTCGGACCCAGAAGCGCAGGCTCGGAGCCCGGGCCGGCTGCTTTCCGCCGAGGCGGAACCGAACCGACCGTTACTGATAGCGACATCGTTCTTGGATACATCGAGCCCGACACTTTCGGCGACGGAATGATCGCAATCGACGCTTGTAAATCCAAAGGAGCGATTGACCGATCAATTGCAAGCAAACTTGAAACGGATACCGAAAGCGCCGCGGACGGAATTTGCAAAATTGTGGATGAAAGCATGTCATCGGCGGGACGGATGCATGCTGCGGAATCCGGCAAAGATCTTGGCAGGCGCACCATGATTGCCTTAGGGGGAAACGGGCCGCTTCACGCCAGCCGAGTTGCGCGCAACGCCGGCATTCGCCGCATCGTCGTTCCGCCGAACCCGAGCGTCGGATCGGCCGTCGGATTTCTGCATGCGCCTGTGAAGTTCGAGATTGTTCGTTCCCGGCATTCTTTGCTGGACGAGCTCGAAATCGGCGAGATCAATTCGCTGTTCGAAGAAATGATCGGGGAAGCCCGGGACTTGGTAAGGCAGGGAGCGGGGCAGTCGCCAATCGAAATATTTCGAAGCGCCTTCATGCGCTACAGCGGACAGGGTCACGAAATTGAAATCCCGATCCCGAACAGGCCGCTCGACAATGACGACAAGACCCCGCTTGCCGAGGCATTCGAATCCGAATACCGGACGCAATTCTCTCGACCCGTGCCGGGCATGAAAATCGAAATATTGAATTGGGCGGTGACCGTCTTGTCTCCTCGAAAGGTCGGCCGACCGACTCGTACGGAGCCGCGGTTCGCGAAACTTGCCCCGGTCCGGACCAAGAAAATATTCTGCGACATCAATGCAGAATGGAAGGATACGGCATTGATTGAACGAGCGGATTTGCAGCCTGGCGACAGCATCAATGGACCGGCGCTGATAACCGAGCCGCAGACTACGACGCTCGTTTCGGAAGATTTCGCCGCACATGTGGATGCCTTGGGCAACCTCGTCTTGATTCGCGGAGAGGATTGAACCTGTGCGGGATTCAAAGTCGCGAGCGCAACTGCAGGTGATGTGGAACAGATTGCTCTCCATCGTGGAAGAGCAAGGCCAAATTCTTCTTCGCGCCGCCTTCAGCCCGATCGTGCGGGAATGCGGCGACATTTCGGCAGGGATCTTCGATTGCGAAGGCCGAATGCTTGCCCAAGCCGTTACAGGCACTCCCGGGCACATAAATACGATGGCAGCAGCCGTAAACGAACTGCGAGCGCGCTTTCCTACACTCGGAATGCGCCCCGGCGACATCTACATGACAAATGACCCGTGGCTCGCGTCAGGTCATTTGAATGACTTTTTGCTTGTGATGCCCGTGTTCAAGAATGGACGGATCGTTGGGTATACTTCATGCACTTCGCACTTGGTGGACCTTGGCGGGCTCGGAATGGGGCCGGAGGGAGGCGACGTGTTCGACGAGGGCTTGCTGGTCCCTCCATGCAAGGTCGTGGCGGAAGGAGTGCCGAACCAACTGCTTCTTGAAATCATTCGCGCGAATTCGCGAGAGCCCATTGCCAATGAAGGCGACTTGTTCGCCCTCATCGCTTGCTGCGAAGCCGGCGCGCGCAGCCTGACCGCCATGATGGAGGATTTCGGAGCGGAAACTCTGCACGAATTGAGCTCCTACATTATTGAAACTTCGCGAAAAGGCACATTGGATGCAATTTTCCAAGTTCCGAACGGCGTCTACAGGAATCGATTGAAGATCGACGGATACGAAAGGGAATTGGAACTGCATGCGTCCTTGTCCGTTTCGGATGATGAGATGCGGGTGGATTTCGCCGGCACTTCGGGCTGTTCCAAAAAGGGCATAAATGTCCCGCTGAATTATTCGGCAGCCTACACCGTATTCGCATTGCGATGCGTCGTCGGTCCGGACATCCCCAACAATGCGGGATCCCTTGCGCCGTTCATAGTCGATGGGCCTAAAGGGTGCATATTGAATGCGCAAAGACCGGCGCCGGTGGCTATGCGCCATACGATCGGCCAGCTGACGCCGGATCTTGTTCTGGGCTGTCTTCACCAAGCGGTGCCGGAGAAAGTTCCTGCGGAAGGCGCATCGTGCATGTACGACCTTCCGATGCGGCATGCTCCGGAGGCGGCTCAGGCCGGCGGTCGAAAATTCGCAATCGAGCCTGTGCACAACGGCGGAACGGGCGCACGCCCTCACGCTGACGGGCTTTCAGCGACCGCCTACCCTTCCGGAGTTTTCGGCTCCCAGGTGGAAATCACTGAATCCGTTGCTCCAGTTACTATTTGGCGCAGAGAGCTGCGCCCGGATTCAGGCGGACCGGGAAAATTTCGAGGCGGCCTCGGCCAGACGATCGAAGTCTCGTCGGCGGACGGAATGCCAATTGTTGTTTTCCTTTCATTGGAGCGGATCAAGAATCCTGCATTGGGTCGCGCAGGCGGAATGGCCGGGATGACTGGACGAGTTCGGTTGAAGGGCCGGTGGCGTGACTTGCCCGGCAAGGGAGAGGTTCGCTTGGAGCATGAAGAGCGATTGATATTCGAGACTCCCGGCGGCGGCGGATACGGCGATCCGCGTGGCCGATCTCCCGACGCGATCGGACTCGATCTGAAACGGGGGCTTGTGAGCAAGGACGGCGCAAGAGCTTACCGCTGCAAGGAATGATCCGCTCCTATTGTCGAAGCCGCGGATCCCTATGAATCGGCGAGCCTTTCAGCATGCAGACCGAAATCCTTCGTCCGAGACGACAGCGCATTTCCGCTTGATTCAAATGCATCGGCAGCGACCGCGGAATGCTTGCTGTTCGTTCAGCCCAATCCGGATCCATCCGCCCGATTCACCCGGCTCCGAGCGCATGCGCCGAACGGCGGGATTCTCGCGGCTGATCAGGCCGACGGTGGATTCGCCGATGCTTTTGGTCCGCCATAGGAGGTCTGCGGCCTCGCAGGCGAAGACGAAGCGACGGAATTCAGAACATTTTCGGAAGGATGCGGCTGGAGAGCGTCCGCGTCGATGGAGCGAATCCCCGGTCAATATTCGGCGCAGGATCAGGAAAATATTGAGTCCGAACAATATTTCTGCTGTTTTGCGATTGGGCGGGCTGGCAGGATGCAGCCCAAATGAGCACCGGCTAACAAGAGTTTTCCTCAGCCGATTACGCACCGCGTCATGAAATCTCCCGGGAGAAAAATGAAATGACATACCCTAGGCGAGGATCGTTCAGGATCGGAGTGTTGGTGCCGTTCACAAATACAAACCTCGAGACCGAAATGATTCTGATGTGCCCTGCCGACACGACAATGCATTTCCAGCGGCTCGGCGGATACGACGCGGACGCCATACCTGCGTCCGGCCAGATGGCAGGTTTGGGCGTGTCCGCCATGGATCATGACGTCAGAATGATCGCCGGGGTGAAGCCCAACGCAATATTGTTTGGATGCACATCCGCGACCCTGACGCATGGATCGGCCTTTGATGCGCAGCTCGCGAACAAGATTGCGACGCAATCCGGATCCATCGTGCTGACGGCCGCGGGATGCCTCGCCGCCGCCATAAGAGCCATGTCGGCAAGCAAAATCGGATTTGCGTCTCCCTACACCAGCGACATAAACAAACATGCTGAATCATACTTGCGAGAAAACGAAATCGAAACGGTCAGTCGAGCTGAAATCGACCGCGAGCTCGACAATTGGGAGCAGGGCGAATTGACGACTGAAGAGGTGTTCGATTTGGCGATTCGCTCCAATAGCGACCATGCGCAGGCAATAGTGCTTTCTTGCACGGATTTGCGCACGGTAGACGCCATTCCGAAAATAGAAGAAGAGCTTGGCAAGCCTGTCATCAGCTCAAATCAAGCGATGGCATATTGTGCAATGGCCAAGCTGGGATTGAAAAGACGAAGCGGGTTTCCCGGCCGACTTTTCGATTTGCTTTGAAGGTGCGGAAAGTTCAGAAATCCGGGCGATCTAATATCCCTTATCGGGATCGACAACATTGGCCAGCGGTTCGCCCTTGCGATACCGAGTCAAGTTTTCTGAAAAGAGCCGTATGGATTCATTCCACCAGTCGTCGTGCGTGGAGGAGCAGTGAGGCGAAATGACTACGTTCTCGAAGCCCCAGAAAGGGTGATCGGATTCCAACGGTTCTTTCTTGAAGACATCAAGAACGGCGCCTCTGATTTTTCGACGCTGCAATGCATCAATTAGGGACGTCTCGGCGACGACCCCTCCCCTGGACATATCGACCAGCACCGCCGAGCTCTTCATTCGTTCGAACGCGCTGCTGTTCACGATGCCTTCCGTGCTTTTCAGCAAAGGCACGGAGCACACTATGAAATCGGCGCGCGGCCATAGGACGGGAAGTTCGCTTTGGGCATGAGTTTCATCAACGAACGGCGTTGGTTTGGGTTCGGCGCGGACGCCCAGCGTTCCCAGCCCAAGCAATTTCGCTTTAGATGCAACGGCTTGGCCAACCTTGCCCAATCCGATGATCAGCACGGTCTTTCCGGCGATCGGCTCCAATCGCTGGTTCGTCCATTCCCGGCGCCCTTTGGCCGCAAGCAATTGCGGCATTTTCAGGCAAAAATGGAACATCCCGCCAATTGCGTACTCCGCCATCATCCCAGCGCCCGCTCCTGCGGAGTTCGTAATCGTGATTTTCGAAGCGTCCCAAGGCACAAGGTGATCCGTTCCCGAGCCTCCGACAGCCACCCACTTCAGTGTTTTCGATTCCAGCAGCGCCTGTCGCGGGAACAATCTCCCGCCGCCAAACCGTATTGAATAGACGACTTCAGCGCCCGTACGCGTTATTGTCCGCCCCAGTTCATCGTACGAGTTGCAAGCATGGAAATTCAGACCTCGGTGATCCTTCGCCAGCATTTCCAACAGATTGTCGGTCGTGTCGTTATGCAGAACTACAACTGGAGATTTCATATCTGTTTCATTCGCCGGATTTTGCACAGTTTGCAAGGAGGCTGCGGCATTCAAATTCCTTCAAAGCTCGGTTCGACCAAGTCGATCGGGAGAATGACGTTCCAGCCCTTGGCCAGTTTTCTTTTGCGGGGTTTGGCGCCCAGCGCGTAGCGCGGTTCGGATGGCGCTGAAGTTCTTAGATTTTCAAGTGCCTGTTCAGGTACGCGCAATCGCGCTTGCTCGCGCTCCATCCAGAAGCCAAGAGCGCCAATGGCCGCCGCATTGCCGCAGGAACTTGCGTGCCGAACCAATGCGGAGGCATCGACTCGCTCAACCAACTCCAAAGAGTTGAAAAGTTCTTCCGCGCCTCCAGTCAAATCGTATCGGTCGAACAAATGGGCGATCATCAGTTCGATCTTCGTCATGGCAACTTGCTGCCCCAAACGGTCGAAAGTCGAAATGCCGTCGTTCCATGCGCCGCCCGGCCGCTCAAACCCTTTCGGAAAAGGGACGAATCGACAAGTCACGCCAGCGGTCTCGATAACTCTGGTTTTGCCTTCCGCTATGACCTGCACCTCGTGCGGCACGGTATAGGCGTAGCCGTCCGAATGATAGGCGATAATGCCGTCCAGATGAAAACGTGACGCGGCCAAGAAACGGTCAATGACCCACGTCCGTGCATCGGCGCGCTTGGGAGCGGAAGCGAAGACGCCCCGACCGATGCGCTTGATATTGCCTGAGCAGAGGTGCTGGGCAAGCATCGCTGTTACTGTCTTGTCGCCGGTGCGGCGACCGACAGCGACGGCGCAACCGTCGCGGCTGAAGACGGGGTGCTTGCTGAAAAAGGGTGCTGACACATGCTTGGACATGATGACATCACAAACTCTCGGAAAATTGCTGTGCGCTTGCCCACAGACGCAAGGCTCGATCATTTCAAGTAGGCTGCGCATCCGTCAGCGCAGTGTTTCAAGCACCGTGTCGGGCATTTCAGAATGCCCAAGCAAATTCCATTTTTGTGAAGACATGTGAGAAAGCATCGGGCAGCCTTCAGAAGTGATCGCGACCCAGGACTCCGATGCAATTTGCCGCCGTGCCGCCTGCTAACCCAAGCACCCAATGGATTCTTCGCTGACCGAGGCTCTGCGAATCACGCGTCGAGTCGCCCGCATATTCCACAACATCTGCATTTCGACTGTGATACCGTATTCCCGTCGCCGACCTTGACGACGACAGACGAAAGTGCGGTACATAGCGCGCGCAATTTTTGGCATCATCGCGCAAATTAGCGTGCCGGCTCCGCCTTCGTTCATCGTCTCCAACAGTTGATTGCGACCGGCGAGGACCGAGGACAAGATGGTTAAGAGAGTGAGCACTTCATCTAAATCTAACCCGGAGATAGTTGGCGTAAAGTTTTCACGCTATTGGTTTGGCATCCATTGCTCGGGCGATCAGCGCCAGATTTGCCTGCCGAACACGGAAGATGGCCATTCGGAATTGGAGAAGATCGCCAAGGACAGGAAGGCATTGGTCTGCTTCGAATCCGCCAACGGCTGCGAATGGTGGCTTTGGGCGAACTTGGCGATGGCAGGCGTCCAAGTGCGTCAGGTTTCTCCGGCGCAGGTCAAGGCGTTCGGAAGAGGCCGCGGAACTTTGGCCGAGAAGGACCTGACCGATGCCGAATTGATCGCCGACTTCATTGCGGCCCACCCTGAGGAAGGTTTCAGCCTGCCGAGCGGAATGATGTTCATTCTCAAAAGGCTGATGACCAACCGCAAACAGCTCGTCGACACACGCAAAGAGATGCTGCAGCGGAACAAAGCCAACCTGAAGAACAAATCGGCCCAAGCGGCTGAGGACACGCTCAACGAAAATCTTGAATTTCTGGAGCACCGGGTCGCGGAGGTCGAAGCAATGGTCGAGGGCCTCCTCGCAGCCATGATCGACGAGGACGAAACCACCGAGCAGGTCGAATGAGAAACCCTAGAGATAGGCGAACTCATAAAGCGATGATGGACTGCACGTTGGGATCAAATGCCAAGAGCTGACCAAATAGGAGATCTCGGGCCGCCGACAACAGAATGAACTTGAAAAAGCAACGCAGGTGTTGAACAAAACGCCCTGCGGAACAACCAAGGCGACTCGCTTCCGGTCACCCCGGCCGTGAAATCCGATGGTGCCGGATGCATTCACCAGAATCGAATCATAGGAGGTACGTATGAAGCCAATGTTCACAGCGGCTATTGCCGCAATCGCGCTATTCAGCGCAAACGTCTTGCACGCTGCTTGCGACGAAGGCGAAATGGTCTTGAAATTCAGCCACGTAACGAATGCGGTCAATCACCCCAAAGGCATCGCGGCGTCGCTGTTCGCCGAACGCGTCAACACAGAAATGGACGGAACGGCATGCATGGAGGTCTACCCAAACTCGACCCTTTACGACGACGACAAGGTGCTTGAAGCGCTATTGAACGGCGATGTTCAGTTCGCTGCTCCAAGCCTTTCGAAATTCGAGAAATTCACGAAGCGGTTTAGGATTTTCGATCTCCCGTTCATGTTCAAGAACATTGAGGCGGTCGATGCTTTCCAGACTTCGGAAACCGGCACCGCGATGAAGGAAAGCATGGTTCGGCGTGGGATACTTGGGCTTGAATTCTGGCACAACGGCATGAAGCAGATTTCGGCCAACCGGCCGCTGCTCGTTCCTTCGGACGCGGCGGGGCTGAAATTCCGAGTCCAGGCTTCGGACGTCCTTGTCGCGCAGATGGAAGCGCTCGGCGCGAATCCCCAAAAGATCGCTTTTGCCGAAGTTTACGGAGCTCTGCAGCAAGGTGTCGTCGACGGCCAAGAGAACACTTGGTCCAACATTTACGGGCGGAAGTTTTTCGAAGTTCAAGACGGCATCACCGAATCCAACCACGGCATCATCGACTATCTGGTCGTGACGTCAATCGATTGGTGGGAAAGTCTGCCGGATGGAATGCGCAATCAATTGGCAACCATTATCCGCGAAGTGACGGAAGCCCGGAACGGAGAAGCTTATGCCGTAAACCAAGCGGCAAAGCAGTCGATTATCGACGCCGGAGGCGTTATTCGGACCTTGTCTGATGAGCAACGCCAAATGTGGGTCGAAGCAATGAAACCTGTTTGGAATCAATTTGAAGGAGATGTCGGCTCCGAAACGATTGAGGCGGCGCAAGCAATAAACGCCAGCCTTTAAACCTTCCGTGGCGGCCGTCTCAGGCCGCCACGCTTAGCGCATGTACGCAAATAAGGGCGGCGCAATGCGGAGACCATCTTGAAGCCCGGCAGTTCGGTCACTGATCGCCTGGAAGAGACGCTGATCGCCGCCATCATCGGCTTGATGGCGATCATTACCTTCGCCAACGTCGTCGCCCGTTACATCTTCAATTCCAACATACTTTGGGCTCAAGAGCTGACCGTGTTCATGTTCGCGTGGCTGGTGCTTTTGGGCGCATGCTACGCAGTCAAGAAAAGTTCGCATCTTGGCGTAGACTTGCTGATCAATTCGCTGTCGCCAGAAATGCGGAAAGCGCTCGGCTTGTTGGTCGCCGCAGTCTGTTTGGCCTTCGCATTCCTGATGCTCAAGGGATCTTGGGATTACTGGGCGAATTTCGCAAATTTGCCCGGCACGGAAGGACGCTGGTTTCCGTTGGGATTCGAGGACAAATTTAGGTCGAAGGGATGGTATGAAGTCGACGACGTGCCGCGCCCGGAAATCATGCGATTCCTCGATGTCATATTCAATGAAGGCGAGGCTTACGAAAAGATCCCCCGATTTATTCCGTACGCGATTCTGCCGATATCAATGGCCATCATGCTTTACCGATTCGCGCAAGCGGCTTGGTTGATTTGGACAGGGAAATCCGACCGGCTCGTCGCCAGCCACGAGGTGGAGGAAGAGATCCTGCACGTTCGGATGCAGCAGGACAAGCCGGACTGATGGAAGCATTTATTCTTTTCTTGATCGTTATCGCATTGCTCCTAGTCGGAGTGCCGATCGCGGTCTCGCTCGGGTTCTCGTCCGTCGTGTTTCTTCTTTGGTTTTCAGAAAGCTCGTTGGCGTCGGTCGCGCAGACGCTGTTCAGCGCCTTCGAAGGGCACTTCACGTTGCTCGCGATTCCATTTTTCATATTGGCATCGTGCTTCATGACCACGGGAGGTGTCGCTCAGCGGATCATCCGATTTTCCATCGCGTGCGTCGGGCACCTGCCGGGCGGCTTGGCGATTGCCGGCGTCGTCGCCTGCATGCTGTTTGCGGCGCTGTCAGGCTCGTCACCGGCGACGGTGGTTGCCGTGGGAACGATCGTCATCGCAGGAATGCGGCAGGTGGGTTACTCAAAGGAATTCGCTGCAGGCGTAATCTGCAATGCGGGCACGCTCGGCATATTGATCCCGCCGTCCATCGTCATGGTGGTTTATGCCGCGGCTGTCGATGTTTCGGTAGGACGATTATTTCTCGCGGGCGTGATTCCCGGCCTATTGGCGGGAACGATGCTCATGGTAACGATTTACCTGATTGCAAAATTGCGGAATCTCCCGAAGGGCGAATGGAAGGGTTGGAAGGAGATTTTGAACTCCGGCCGCGACGCCGCTTGGGGCCTTTTTCTGATCGTTATCATTCTCGGCGGAATATACGGTGGCGTATTCACGCCAACCGAAGCGGCCGCAGTCGCCGCGATCTATGCATTCTTTGTGGCGAATTTCGTCTACAGGGACATGGGTCCTCTTTCGGCGTCCGATACCGGGATGTCTGCGCCCTTCCCTGCAAAGCCATCTGCCGCAACAAATATCTCTCTTTTGGAGAAGCCAACGGCTCTGGCAACCGCATTCATACATCCCGACACGCGGCAAACGCTTTTTGAAGCCGGGAAGCTGACGTCCACCCTGCTGTTTGTGATCGCGAACGCTCTGATCCTGAAACACGTGCTGACGGATGAGCAAATTCCGCAGCAGGTCGCCGCCGTATTGCTGACGACCGGATTCGGACCGGTCATGTTTCTGGTTATTGTCAATCTCATCCTGTTGGTCGGCGGTCAGTTCATGGAACCGTCCGGCCTGCTGGTCATCATTGCGCCCTTAGTGTTCCCGGTCGCAATCGAATTGGGGATTGATCCGATCCATCTGGGCATCATCATGGTCGTGAACATGGAAATTGGAATGATCACGCCCCCGGTCGGACTGAATTTGTTTGTGACGTCGGGAGTGGCCGGGATGACCGTCATGAGCGTGGTGAAAGCCGCGCTTCCCTTCCTACTGGTATTGGTCGTTTTCTTGATCATCGTCACATACGTTCCATGGCTGTCGACATTTCTGCCCTACTCATTGATGGGTCCGGAAATCGTGACCCGATGAATTCAACTTCGGCGCGAACAGCCGAACCGACGTGACGTTTCAAAAGCCTTGTCGTCGGCAATCGTCGCCCGAAAACTATGCCGCGGAAAATTGCGTACTGATCGCCCACTCGGATCGTGTTGCAGAAGTCCAGCAAAAGCTTTCGAGAGGAAGCGTTCATGGCAAGTCATTTGGTTTCAAGGCCGACCGCCGCGTCAGGGCCGGGATGCATATTCATTGAGCAAGCGGATCCAATGCCGGGCTTGAGCGCGTCGAAGACGCGGTCCGCGGTTCATCAATAAGACACACTTGACGCTGCGTTCCGCCCCATGGCTGCCAGCAGCCGGGTGCTCGGAAGCTCCGCCGAACCCGACGATCCGCGAGTCCGCAGTCGAAGCGCGCTCCGGGAGACCCCCGGGGAAGAGACGACGGAGGCTTCGGACGCTGCGAAGAACGAGCGGATCCGGGCGGATCCGGGCGGATGCGGCTTGAATCCGGCGGCAGCGAATTCGGTTTCCGACCGCAAAAAGCACTGGACATCAATCACCCCCCTACGATGCTCGCGGCTGCCCAAATGGGCCGCCGCAGTGGGCGCGAACGCCGGAGCTCGTTCAGGACGGGACGCTCCGGCGGGGCATGCGGCGGCAAGAGGCAAAGGAGACACTGAACCGGCACCGACGGGGGAAACGCCCATGAACACGAAACTGATCGCAGCTCTGGCTTGCGCCGCGGCGCTGGCGCTCGGCGCCTGCTCCGGCGGCAATCCGCCGACGCTCGCAGGTCCCGATCCAGATCCAGATCCCGCTGCTCCTGAAAACACCAATCCCGATCCGGCCACTCCCGGGCCGACCGCTCCCGATCCAGTTCCCGACGACCCGCCAGCGGACGTCAGGATCCCGGCGGAAAGGTTCGACGACGAGCACGCGAAAGCGGCGGCGGATCTGGCCGCCGCACGGAACATGGTGACTGCCGCTGCAACGACGTCGGCAGGCATCGCCGCCGCACGGAAGGCTTTGACGGACGCCCTCGCGGCAGCGCGGGATGGGCGGGATCGTCCGCCCTGATCATAGGGAGGGAGAATCTCCGGCCCGTGCCTGAGATCGATGTGGTCCGCAATCGGCGTAGAAACCCCGACGGCACCGACGCCGCGACCCTGCTGACGAAGGAGAAAATCCCGGCGGTCATGTACGAGGACGGGAAGGTCGTTATGTCCCCGGGCCTCATAAGCAGCGGCGACCGGCTGCTCATGCGGGGAATCCCGGTCGCTGCTACGGGTCTTGCGCAAAGCGGGAACAACAGACGGTTTCTGCTTTTTGGACTCCTCCCTGGACCCTTCGCTCTGGACCCACCCGGCAACGCACGAAACGACGCGCCGATACTCGTCGCCGGGCTGAGGATCACTTCGAGCGGGCTCGTCGTGGACATGGGCGGAAAAGGCGCGCCCGGCCTTGATTTCAGACTTCCCAACTTATTTCCGAGTGGCTTTTTTGTCGGCCACACCGGAGCGAACGGCGGATACGATCTGAAGCTGACGTTCGGCGTTCCGGCGGCCTCGCCCGAGGGCAACGCCGAGCATTACTGGACGGCCCAGCTCATGCCGTGGTCGGAGCATCTCACTGTGTCGCTCCTCCGCAGCCGACTCAGTAACGGCGAGCGGGCGCTGGGCGTTTACACCATGAGGCTGTCCAACCATGTCGGCCTGGACAGGAATCTCGAAAACCCGGACGACCTAGCGGCCTCCGTGCGCGACGACGTGAACCACTACCTGTCCTATGCGGCCTACGGGCATATGGAATTCTCCGACAGCTTCGTGAGTTCGGCCAGCTCAGAAAACATAATCCCCGGGAGGCGGACCTTTCCCTTTCATGCGGGCTACGACGCGTTCAAGGACGAGGCGGGAATGAGGACCACGGACGTCTCCGACGCCGACAGGATCACCGGAGGGACGTTCAGAGGTCGGACCCTGGCCTCGCAATTTGCGATTACCGAAATGGCCTATGGCGATTGGTATCCGCAATTGAAGGGTGCCAACAACTATCTGAGGCTGCGAGGCGACGTCACGCTGACCGCGACAATCTCCGGAACCGCAGCCGACAACAGGATCAACGGAAAGATCGCCAATCTGGAATCCTTCAGCGACAGCAAGGGGATCTGGGAAGACTACGCGAGGGTCTCCGGCGCTCTGACGCTCCAGACGACCGGCATCGACGCCTCAGGGTCGTTCGCCGGCGTCATCGACCCCGCCTCCTACCCGTCGACGGTTTTCGCGGAGGGAGGCTACCGGGGGACCTTCTACGGGCCGCCCGCCGACCTGGAGGCGGCCGGAATCTGGTATCTCCAGGACGGAAACACTGCCGCCTCCGGCTTGAAACTGTCGGTCGTGGGAAGCTTCGGCGCGGCGCTCGTCCGCGAAGACGGGAGCTACGGCGTCGAGGTGGGGCCCGGCGGCTGACCTCTGAGCGCTGGCCTGAAGACTTCCGGCTGCCGCGCCTTTCCGGCGCGGCAGTTCCCGTTTCCGGAACATACTGAAGCAATCGACGTCGAGTGTGATCATCCTGAAACTGCTTGAGTCCCGCATCCAGCTTCGCATTGATCCAACCTGACGCTGACGCCGAAAGGTCACAGCAGCAATGCGCCTCTCCGAATGCTCGCAGCACTCAAACAGTTCGGTGCCGGACACGCCGTTCCAATACTCGGAACGCAAACCTCAATCCGACCGACCCGCTCGCCAAAACCAATTGCGGTAGCCGAAGAACAGCCCGCACGACCAGAGGGTCGCTCGCTCCTCGGCGCCCAACGCCTCCGTCACCTCTTCCTCACGAATCTCTTGAAGGGTTCTCCGGACAAGATTGCGAACCGCGTCGCCGCTGACATCAAGCACCGCCTTGAACTCCGCCCGCTTCAAATGACAATGCATCCCAGTCATCGTGCCGTCCTTTCCTGTTCAAGGGACGGTCGAAACATGATCCCAACTCGGCATTGTCAGCCCAACAAGGGAGAGACGAGCTCCAGAAAGAACTGCTCAAGCATTGAATGAAATCTTTCCGGATCGTCGGCTTGGTTCAGGTTGCACTTGCGCGGCGCATCGGTACGATGACGCGCTGAACCATGGCCACCTTGTCGAGGACTTTGGCGATGGATGTGAACCGCACGTCCGAAAACTCGTTCTGATTGCGAATGCGCCGATGATTGCAAAGCCGTTGGTCCCAGTTTCCGGAGGCTGAATTGCGGGAAATCGTCTTGGGAATCGAGCGTGCGTCGCTCAAAGAATGGCTTGGGGGTGGAAACGACGGAGACGTATACAGGCTCAAAGGCGACCCCAGCCGGGCGGTGAAAATCTACAAACACGGCGAAAGGCAAACCCGAGAAGAAAAAATTCGCGCCGCAGTCGCGGCAAATCTCGGACAAAAACCTTCTTTGGTCGCCTTTCCATTGCAAGTCGCCACATCCAATTCCGGGGAATTTCTGGGATTTTCCATGCCTTTGATGTCCGACCGTCGGGAGATTCAGCAGCTTTACAATCCTAAATCAAGACTGCATCACTATCCCGATATCGACTACCGGTTTGTAGTTCGCGTCGCGCAGAATGTCGCACGCGCTGTTGGCGCTGTTCAAAGTCTCGGAGGCAACGCCTCGCAAAACGTCTCATGCGTAATTGGCAACTTGAATCATTCTGGATTGCTAGTCGCAAAAGATGCGACGGTTGCGCTGATAAATGCTGATCGCTTTCAATACACGATAAACGGAAAAACCCACCCAAACGCCGCAGGCGTGCCAGAATACACACCTCCAGAACTGTTATCGAACTATTTTGAGGATGTATTGAAGACAAGCATGCACACCAATTTCGGGCTTGCGGTTGTAATCTTCCATCTTTTGTTCATGGGCCGCCATCCGTATGCTGGGCGCTATACTGGGCCGATTGTTTCCTTAAGCGAAGCCATTGCCCGGAATCGGTTTGCATATTCAGCATCGAAACAGTACGCCACGAAAGCGATGCCTCCGAACGGAGCGCTGACACTGGATTGTTTTCCGGACGCAATTTCCCACAAATTCGAAAACGCGTTCGGTCTGAAGCCTGAAAAGCGCCCTAGCGCCGAGGATTGGATTTCCGCTTTAAGCAGCTTCGAAAACGCCTTGAACAGATGCACCAAGGTAGCAACGCATTACTACCCGGACGAATCCAAGGAATGCATATGGTGCAATCTGAGGAAAAACGGTTCGATCGATATGTTTCCGGGTCATTCAGCGGAAAGATCCAGTCCAGCGGCGAAAACAGAGGCCGACGGCAGTTCTCCGTCCAGCAACTCCGCCAGAACTGGTCGTACCCAAAATCCGACTCCTGCATCTAAAGATAATGTTAAGAAAATACCGGATATTCCGCATAATGGCGCAACGGACAATCATCGCTGCCCGCGTTGTAAAAAATACAATGACGAAGTTGCATCGTATTGTTGTTCGTGCGGATTCCAACTTTCTGACGGGATAGATCCAGATTCAGTAACTCTCAAAGAGGAATCGCAAGCGGAAAACAACGGATGCTTTGGACATCTAACGTCGATTGTGATCTATACCATTATTGGACTTTTTGCGTTATTCATAATATTTTCTTTGTTTTGAAAAATTTTACCGGAAATGCAGAAGTAGACAAACTATTTCCTGTTTTGAAACAGAGTAGTAATTTATCTTTATCCGGATAGTTGTTTACCTCAACAGTTCTATTGAATATTATAGCGACATTGTTCATTCTTAATTTTTACGGCCGGTATAGCTTGTTGCCAGTTTGCATAGTTATTTTCTAATAAGAATTTTTATTGCATGAATCATGCCATGCGTTCGAACAATGTTTAGCATCTGGGCCGCGTTTGCCTGCTCCCTTCGTTGCTGGTGGAATGCGATTCGAATCGGACTTCGACGAAAACCTCTACCGTTTTGGATGTGTATGAAAGTCCCAATGAATCGCAACTTCGATGACGAACCGGCTCCGCGTTGATCGGTTGCGCATTGTCCAGATCAAGCAGCGCGCCGCCTTTGGTCAAAGTCGTCAAAACGAGCGCATTGCCGCTGTCCGGATGCGTATGGCAACGCTCGCCGACCTCAGCCATTGCCATGGAATCAGCAAATTTTCGGAGCTTTATTTGTCGGCTGTCGCGGCGTAGTTCTCAATGCCGCCCTGATCGTCGCGGCGGCGCTTCCACTTCCTTTCCCCGCTACGCGGTTGTAAGCGTTCAAGGCATCTGCGAGATGATATTCTGGGCAAGACCATCTGAATTATTGGATCCACGGAGCGAAAATGATTTCCAAGCTGCAAGAATTGTTCCGCTCGGACGAGTTCATTAACTCGTCGGTTGTATTCCCGAACATCGACTGGGATCGACTTGCCAGAGAGCTTGACCTTGCAGCCGAAGGTACTGCCCGAGGCGGCGATGGATTGCCTGAAACGGCGTCGTCCAATCCTGACCATATCGAACTGAAGGCCATTTCCAGGGTCGAAGAGCTCCGCCGCAAAGGGCTGGAAAACTTCGAAACCAACCGCCGCGTCTATTCCGAGCGGCTCAACAGCTCCGTTTCAGCCAGAATGCTGGTCGAAACCGAGGCCAATGACTCGATCGCTCGGTTCGCTGAAGAGGTGACCCGATGGCGGGCTTTGATGGTTACGCCGCGCGAACGCGTGCAAGAGACGTACCGCTGGCGTTCGCGCTTTCGTGAACTCAACCATCTCTATAACAGGCCGGCCAAACAGGCCACGAGCCTGGCGAACATCATCGGATTGTCACTCGTGATGATTCTGCTGGAATCCGCCGGAAACGCGTATCTCTTCGCCCAGAACAATCCTTTGGGAATTCTTGGAGGGCTGATTGCCGCTTTTCTCGTCTCTTTCATAAACGTGTCTATGAGCACGATCATGGGCATGGGCGTGCGCTACATCAACGTGAAAGGCTTGCTAAACCTGCTCAAAAAGGTGTTCGGTCTCCTATTCGCGTCGGCATGGATTGCATTCGCGCTTGGATACAACGCCGCTATCGCGCATTTCCGGGATGCCGTCGAAACAGAGTCGGAGTGGCGGGAAGCTGGCGAGTTGGCCATGAAAACGCTGATTGAAAACCCCATCGGGTTGAACACGATAGAATCTTACCTGCTTTTCCTGCTGGGGTTTTTCATTTCAGTCATCGCGCTCCTGAAGGGTTATCATTCTTCCGATCCATGCCCGGGATATTCGAAGGTTGCGCAGGACTTAATCGATGCGCGCAACGATTATATCGACCATCTGGAGGATTCCATCTCGAAATTGGCTGAACACAGGGACGACGCCGTTGTTGCGCTTCACGAGGCGCGCGACGAGGTCGAGCGGCAAGTCAGGGATTCGGTGGATGCCTTGTACGGACAAAAAGCTCTTCAATCCAACCTTTACCCTTTCCTTGAGCAGTGCAATATCGCCGCGAACTATTTGCTGTCCATCTACAGAGACTCGAACAAGGCGGCCCGCTCGGATGATCCTCCAGCCTACTTTCAGCAAGAGTTCCTCTTTGAAACATTCACTTCTCAGGTCGCGGACGATGAGCAACGAACCGAAGCAGAAAAGCAGGCCAGAGACGTATCGCTTCTGGTCGAGAATTCGGTAAAGGAAATCTTCGCCGTTTTCCACAAAGCCGTTCAGGAGCACTACGAAATCGATGAGCTTGAAGGGAACTATGTTGAACGATCGAAGAAGTTTGAACTGCCATTGCCGGCAACGTCCGAGTCGTTCTCAATGACACGCGATTCGGAACGGAGAGCAGCGGATTGATGGCCAGACGGAAAACTTCTACAGTGCGCCGACGGCCACATCGGCGCGGCGGCAGATCCCGGCGCGGCTCGAGCAATTCAGTCTGGTACTTGGTGATCGGCGCCTGCGTCCTTGTGATTGGAGGCGCGTTAGGCGTCGCACAGATAATGCTTTCGGGAAGCGGCATCGATGAAAGAACGCTTTGCCGTTCGAGCGGCCCGGTCAACGTGACGTCGATCCTTCTCGACCTCACCGATCCACTCGGCAGAACCCAGCAGGATCGCCTTCGGACGATCATTGAAAATGAAATTGCCGCTTCGAATACGGATACGATGATCGCTTTGGGAGTGGTCAGCGAATTCCCGAATAATTGGGGAGCGAAGTATGCCAAGTGCAAGCCTGAAACAGGCGCCGACGCCAATCCAATATACGAAAACCCGACGCAGATCGCGGACCGATACAATCGGGAGTTCCTGACGCCGATCAAGCAATTGATCGACGAAACCTTGACCAGCGCCGCCGAAAACAAGTCTCCGATCATGGAGGCGCTGCAATCTCTCATTGCCGAAACACCGGATTTTACGACGGCGCCCGGCCTGAAAAAAATCATCATTGTCTCCGACATGCTTCAGCATAGCGATGAATTGAGTTTCTACAGCAGCCAGGGATGGGACTATTTCGTCTCCCGGAACGGCGAAAGGCGGCTCGCCCGCAGCATGTCGCACGTCAATGTCGAGATATTGCGGATTCCGAGATCAGGCGGAAACACGCCTTCCCCCGCACTCGTCGATGATTTCTGGACCCGCTATTTTGACCTGCAGGGCAGTCGGGCGCCGAGGGTCAGTTCGCTTGGAGACCTTTGATCATGAGACCAAAGCGAACCCATGATGTGATGCCTTTCGACACTCTGGACCGCGCAGCCTTTGTTCTTGCTTTTCTGCTCGGCGCCGGCGGGAGCGTGTTGCTGAAGGCATTGGGCGTGCACCCGTTCATCCCTGCCGCGTATGCGGCAATCATTCTCGGTCTCTACGCATTCATTGCATGGGCAGGCGGGCGCGTGAAAATCGAGCCGGAAACGATCGGAGACAATTGTTACTATCTCGGTTTCCTCTTCACGCTGGCGGCCCTTGCCTACACCCTGTTTCAAGTTGCGGATCCATCGGTAAACGGCGGCGCGCGGGTCGATATTCCCGAAGTGATTTCAGGCTTCGGCTTGGCTCTTTCCTCGACCATCGTCGGAGTGTTTCTCCGTGTCTTTTTGATGCAACTGCGCCCCGACTTCGTGGCAAAGGACCGCGAGGTGCGGGCCGAAGTCAATCGAGCCTTCGGCGATTTCAAGAAAGGCATGGCCGGAATGCTCTCGCAGATGAAGTCATACGCCGTGGAATCCGTCCAGTTTGCCTCCGAGAGAGATGAACGGATCCGAAGTTCGACCGAAAAATTTTTGGAAGATCATCAGAAAGCGCTCCAAGCGAGCGCCGATGCACTTTCCGTTCATATGAAAGAAGCGTTTTCCGACGCAGCGCAGGAGGCGGCAAAACAAATCATGTCAGCTGTCGGCGAAAGCCAGAAGGTTCAGCAGGAGCAGCTAAAGGAGGTAATCAACGATCTGCAGGAGTTAAGGAAACGATTGCAAGATCAGGAGTTTGAAACGGTCGAGGAAATTCGGGACCGCCGGAAAGTTTTTGCGTTTGAGCTTGAGCAAACTGAGAAGATCTTTGCCGCGCAAATGGAAACTGTCAGCGAATTCAGGAAAAACACTTTGAGAATGCTATCGGAGATTGAGGCATGCACTGCCGAATCCGGTAAATTCGCATCCGAGAAGGATGAACGGCGCCGAAATGCATCGGAGCAATTCTTGAAAGACAATCGGAAACTGCTCAAGGAAAACGCCGATTTCCTTTCGGCCCACTTGACCCGCCAAACCAAGATCAATGAGGAGTCTGATGAACGCAGGCAAGAACAGAGGGCGGAGCCTGCCGAAGACAACGGCTGCCTGAATGACGGCGATGCAGCCGAGCTCGATTATTCTGAAAACAGTCCGCACGCCGGGGAGGAAGACATGGCGGTTCACGGTATCGCCGAACAGACGGCCGAAGATTCATCGTCCAATCGTACCGAACCTCTGTCGAGCAATGACGAGGATAAGCCCGACCCTTACGCGCAAGTGCCATGGACGCCATAACGAGGAGGATCTGAAGAGTGCCGGATGAAAACCAAGCAGATCGAAGCTACAGACGCGGCGCGGTCATGGGGCTCACTCTCGCAGAGGCTTTCATTCTGGTTGCCTTCGCACTTTTGCTATTGTTCGCGTTCTGGCAGTGGGAAAAGGCGAAGGACAACACTCCCGAATTGCAGGCAATCAATGACCTGCCCTATGAACAAAGGCAATTGATCATCAATGCGGCCAATGATGATTCTCTGGTATTGCTGGCCGAATCCAATCGAACGATCGCCGAGTGTGTCGCTGCTTGCGAAATACCGCGAGTGCTGGAAGATTCCGGAATAGATATCAAGGATATTCCGGTAGTAGCCGGAGCTATGCAGAGCCTTCAGCAGAAAGGGATTGGGCCAAGCGAACTTAGCGCAATGGCCGAGGCGGTGTCGGCACCCGCTTCAACTGGGGAACTGCAGAAAAAATGGCGTTTCGTCGATCAGGACGATGCTCGCCGGCTGCTGGATGCCGCCTCGCAACTTCCTCCAGACATGCAGCGGGATCTCGCGGATATGGTCGAAAGCCAAGATGCTCAGGCAGTATTGAAAGAAATGGCGCAACTCGAGGAACTCGTCGAAACCGGACAGGAGGTTGCGGACCTAATCGCTTCAAGCGGGGTGGCGCATGAGATCGAAGCTTCCGGCATGAATGTCGAGGATCTGCTGGCGACTGCAAAAATCATGCAATCTCTTGAGCAGAGCGGGAGAACGCTTGAAGAACTCGTGGAAACTGCCGAAAAACTGCTGGCGCTGGATCAAGCCGGTCAATCTCTGGCAGACATCGCCGACAAAATTGAACAAGCTCAAGGGCAGGAACAGGCCCTGGTCGCAACTCTGCGCAGTGAACTCGGAGACTTGGTTTCAAATGTCGGGGGCAAGATCGACGATTCCGGCGCGGTCATTCTCCCGGACAGCGTGCTTTTCAAAAAGGGGCAGGCGGAAATCACTCCTGTGCTCGGCCAATTCCTGGAAGATGCCTGCGAACCTTGGCTCAGTGTTCTGAAGAACTCGAGCGTCGAGATATCCGAGGTGAAGATCGAAGGGCATGCATCTTCGGAATGGAGCTCAAGCTCAACTCCGCAGCAAGCTTACCTCATGAACCTTGATCTGAGCCAACGACGCTCGCAGGCGGTGCTGAGGAAGTGTCTGGATATCGTGAAAAATTCTGAAATTCATGCATGGGCGCGGAGCCACATGATTGCCGTCGGATATTCGTCGGTCCGCCCCGTCATGCGAAACGGTGAGGAAGACAGAGCGGCCTCAAGACGCGTCGTGCTCAGCGCGACGCAAGACCGCGAATCTCTCATTGAGGCGATAGAAACTGAGGCCAAGATCGCGGCGCCCGACAGAACTGAAATCGGCAACTGACCTTTGGACAAATGCGATCGCGACCCTTCCGAATCTGGGTTTTTCCAATATGCTTCCGACAAAATGCAGTCCATTTTGTTGACGAAGCACCTATCCAAAGTGGCAGCACATCGAACAGCAGAACTCCGCGTAGGCGGAGTTCTGCTGGCTGCCTCGGGCTGTGCTTTCTCTCCGGCATGGATCCCATCCCTCGGGTTTCCGGCTCGTCTGTTCAGCCGATTGCTTTCCGGAAAGCCCGGGGCAGTTCATTCAAGTGCCATTGAGATTCCTCAATCGTCCAATTATGACCCTGGCCGACGCCTGCTGTTGGGATATCAATCAGCCGTACGGAGACCATGGCGGCACCGCGAAAGAAGCCATCGTCGCCTGATTTGGCGACCCCGGTGCCCCGCAGGCCCAAGCCAGCTTCATTCCAAAGGCGCGGGCAGATGCCGCGGTTTCATTCCCTCCGCATTCCGCCGCTTCCGCAGTGTAAAACAGGATGTTGACAGAAATGACGAACCACCCCAACTCATGCTCGAGGAGAGACTAAAATATGGATCGGAAAAGGCATGTTAACGACAGGAAGCATATCAAGATCGGAGAATTCCTTCGCAGAGTGCCGGACGGGAAAATACAAAATGCGGAGGCGCTCGACGGATTCTTTGCGGCGCTGGTCTGTTGCCAGGATATGATCGGGCCCGACGAGTTCATACCCATCCTGCTGAACATCGGCCCTAAGGATGATATAACGCACTTCGCAAATAAAAAGGAGGCGAAGCAATTTTTCAGGTTGCTGGACGACTATTGGAACAATGTTAACCACCAAATCTGTGAAAGGGAGTTTTATCTTCCGCTCGTGCTATCCGATGAGGACGGAAAATTTCAAGCAGAGGACTGGGCGCACGGCTTCTTTGAAGGAACCGAGCTACGCTATGGCATCTGGAACGATTTGCTTAAAGATAATGAAACAAGAAAGTTCCTGCTGCCGATCTGGGCACTGGCACACGGGAACCACGAGAACCCGAAGTTGCGACTCTTCAAAGAACCTTTTACCGAACAAAAACGGGGAGAATTGTATATCGCGGCTGGGTACTATGTCATGGAAATGTACCACCACTTCTCCAAACAGCGAAATCACCCCCCAAAAACCTCCAAAGCAATCACCCGTTCGGACCAAAAAATCGGTCGCAACGCACCTTGCAGTTGCGGGTCGGGCAAGAAGTTCAAGCAGTGTTGCGGACGCCGGCCCATTCTGAACTAACCTATTTGCGCATGAGTCCGGTTTGATCCGCGATTTCCAATTCATTGAACGCGTTCGCAGACCGTGCGGGCTCGAAGACTTTGGCGACTGCAAATTATTCCTGACCGCGGATCGAAATGCTCTCCGCGCTGCCGCGAACGCCAAGCAGCCAAACGCCCCGAGAAATCCAAGGACCGGGACGCTGGAAAACAACCCGTTCCAATCCTATACTCAGTCCCGGGACGCAGCGAACCGGACCCTTGAACTGTCGCATGAATGCTGAACCTGTACAACGGGCTGACGAGGCTGGCATTAGCGCATACAGTTTCAAACATGCGGGAGTTGCGCACCGACTTCCTGAGCGAAATCGCGAAGACTCGACTGAACTGCCAGTGGCTTTTGAAGATGCAGTTTAGGGTTGGCTGGCTGGAGGGATTTACACGCCATTGCAATTCGCTAGCCATCCGAGTCGGGCTTTACCGGCGCCTACAGGAAAGGTATCAATCAATCACATGCGACAATGCGGAGACCGCCGTAGCCGGATTTGGCGACTCCGGCGTCCGACCGGCGCGGATCGGCTTCATTCCCAAGGCGCGGGCAGATGCCGCGGTTTCATCGCCTCCGAATTCCGCTGCTTCCGCAGCATTAAGCAGGACGTTGACAGAGATGACGAACCATCCGAACTCATGCCCAAAGAGGAACTAAAATATGGAAGATATGGATTGGCAAACGCAATCGTATGAAAGCGAACTTAACAAGCTGGGAGAATTCCTTAGCAGGGACCCGGACGGACCAATTCAAAATGCGGAGGCACTCGACGGTTTTTTTGCGGCGCTGATCTGCTGCCCGGATCTGATCGGGCCCAATGAATATATGCCTGTCCTGCTGAATATTGGCTCAAATAATAAAATAACCCATTTCGCAAATGACCAAGAGGCCGGGCAATTTTCCGGATTTGTAGCCGAACATTGGCACCGTGTTCATCAGCAGCTCAACGATGAAGAAGACTATGTTCCGCTTGTGCAAGTGGATGAGGACGGCAAATTCCACGCAAACGACTGGGCGAACGGCTTTATGGAAGGAACCGAACTAAGGCGTGAAATTTGGGACGAATTTCTTAAAAATGAGGAAGTGCGCGATTTCATGTTGCCGATCTGGACGCTGGCATATGAGAACCACGAGAACCCGAAGATGCGGGCCTGCAAAGAACCTCTCACCGATCAGGAACGGAGAGAATTGTATCTCGCGTCTGGGTACTGTGTTCTGGAAATGAACAAATACTTCTCCAAACAGCGAAGTCGCTATCCGGAAACTTTCGAGGCATTCACCCGTTCGGACCGCAAAATCGGTCGCAATGCCCCTTGCAGCTGCGGGTCGGGCAAGAAGTTCAAGCAGTGTTGCGGACGCCGGTCCATTCTGAACTAACCTATTTGCGCATGATCCCGGTTTGATCCACGATTTCCAATTCATTGAACGTGTTCGCAGGCCGCGTGGGTTCGAAGAGTTTGGCGACTGCGAATGTTCCCTGACTTCGGGTCGGAGTGTTCGCCGAGCCGGACCGAAAGTGAGTGCTCGACGGCAAAGCTGCCGATCACTATTTTTTCCGGAGAACACGAGAAGGTTCGCAGCTTGCTGCAACCTTGCCTTGAGCCTAATTTACGCCAAGCCGGCGCTGCGTCACTCGAATGCCGCCGGAAGAAAATGGAGATGCTCGCATGAAAATCACTTGGTACGGCTGGGCAAGTTTCGGCCTTGAATCAGAATCCGGCCTACGCGTCGTCACGGACCCCTACGATCCTGTGAAGTCGGGGTTCAAGCCTTTTCCCGACAAGGCGGACATAGTCATCATCTCCAGCGACAACGACGACTTCCACGACAATGCCCATCTTGTTCCGAAGTCGGACGGCGCAGAAGTCGTGAACGCGCTCGACCTCGCCAGAAGCGGAACGAGCCGAGTGAGCCACGGAATGGAAATAAAAGCCGTTCTGGCGAAAGAGCACCTCAATCACCATGAGCATGACCCGGAGGACAACGGCATGTATCGATTCAAAGTCGACGGCATCGACTTCGGGCATATGGGCGATATCGGCAACCCGTTCACCAAAGCGCAAATCGACTTTTTTGAAGGCGTGGACATCCTGTTCGCGCTGGCCGGCGGCTACCCGGTCGTAGAGATGGCTGAAGTGAAGCGCGTCGCCGATGCGATCAAGCCGCGTTACGTCGTGCCGATGCACTTCCGCACTCTTTGCTACCTTCGCCGCGAAGGAAATTGGATTACCGAGTTCCTGAAATTCTTCCCGGAGGAAATGGTCGACTTTGCATTTTCGAGTTCAATCGAAATGAAGCGCGAAAATCTGCCGGATCATTCGCGCGGCCTTGTCATGGATTACATCTGAAGCAGAACAGCAACTCACATTCGAGCGTCCAGCGGGACGGGGACTCCCACACTCTGCTTCTTCCGGCGATCAGGACCCATGCGCCGCAGCGAATGCATTTCGGCACGCCTCAGATTTCCGCAAGCTTGATCCAACGGCCTTCATTGGAAGCGGATATAGCTGACGCATGGACCATTTCGACCATGTGCAGGCCATCGTCGAAGTTCGGAATTTCGGAGCAAAGCGGGTCCGGGTCGGTGCCCGCCAAGTCGGCCCCAATCACCTCGGACAAGTCCCGATACAAATTCGCGAACGCAAATACCATGCCTTCTGGATGGCCGACCGTCAGCCGGTTTACCCGCGCGGCCGCGCCGGACAGGCAATCCGATCCTCTCTCGAGAATTTGTGTCGATTCGTTCAACGGCGTCCAATGGAGCTGTTCCGGGCTCTCTTGTGACCACTTCAGCCCTCCCTTTTCGCCGTAAACGCTTATGCCAAGCCCGTGCGTTCGTCCGATTGCAAGCCCGCTGACCCACATGCGACCGACGGCTCCTTTCGACATCCGAAACGCGATCGAAGCATCGTCCTCGAGCTGCCTGCCTTTGACTCCGCTGGCGAAATCCGCCGATACCGAAACCAAGCTCTGCGCGGTCACGAAGGTCGCAAGGTGCATCGCGTGGCTGCCCAGATCCGCGACCGCGCACGACACTCCCGCCAGCTTCGGGTCGAAACGCCATCGGACGCGCGGATTGTCCTGATCCGCAGCGTCGGCCAGAAATCCGCCTGCGAACTCCGTCTTCACGACCCGAATCGCACCAAGGGCGCGGTCCCGAATCATCGCCCGCATTTGCCTGACCATCGGATACCCAGTGTATCCGAAATTCACCGCCGCCCTGACGCGTTTCGAACGCGCGAGCTGCGTCAGCTCTCGCGCTTGATCGAGTTCGTTGGTCAGCGGCTTCTCGCACAGAACGCTGAAGCCTTCCTGGATGAACGCTTTGGCGATGTCGTAATGCGTTGAATTCGGCGTTGCGACGGTCACAAGGTCGATTCGATCATTCCGCGCCACCTCCTTCTCGAGCATTTGCTGCCAAGACCCGTACGCTCGATCCGGAGATAGGCCCAGCTCTATAGCAAATTGGCGAGCCCTGCCCGGGTCGACGTCCATCGCGCCGGCGCAGAAATCGAATCGCCGGTCCAACTCCGCGCCGGCCCTATGGGCAAACCCGATCTGGCTGCCATCGCCGCCGCCTACCATGCCCCATCTCAGTTTTCGCATCGTCATCCGAAAGCCCTTAGTTGCTCGACCTGCTCGCGAATTCCATTCCAACCAGCTTCTTGACCAGCTATCCGCGTGCACGCTGCATCAACATCAATATCCCTTCGCGCCTGATTCCCAAACGGCTGCCGCCCGGCCTGCAAATTCCGCGATCTCGTTGAAGTCCGCCATTTCAGCGTTAAATTGCGGCCGGAACAAGCTGTTGAATTTTTCGGCGCGTTGCCTAAATTTCGGCCGGAATTACCGATCCCAATGCCGGTTTGCCAGATGCCCTCAATGAAAAACGTGCTCGTAATCGAGCGCATCGCCCCGTCCGCGACCGCGCTCCTTGATGCAAGACCAGACATTTCTTGGAAGTTGGTGACGGACACGACCCCCTCTTCGCTTCTGGAAGCGATACGCGACGCCGACGCGTTGACGGTTCGAGTCGCCGACCTGCCCGTGCATGTTTTGGAAGCCGCCCCGAAATTGAAAGTCATATCAAGGCATGGCGTCGGCTTCGACAATGTGCCGGTCGACTATTGCACGAGCAGGGGCATCGCGGTCGCGATCGTCGGCAACGCCAACTCTGTTTCCGTTGCGGAGCATGCATTGTATTTGATGCTCGCGGCGGCGAAAAAAGGCATCATGGGTGATTCCGCGGTTCGCTCCGGAGAGTTCAGTTCGCGGTCCGAACTCGTGGGGGTCGAACTGAAAGGCAAAACGCTGCTTGTCGTCGGATGCGGACGAATCGGAAGCGAACTCATACCTAGAGCGCAGGCCTTCGGGATCCGCACCTTGGTCTACGATCCGTTCTTCAGCGGAAAAATCGATGCGCAAACAAAGGTCGTCCGGAATTTGGACGACGGTCTTGCGCAAGCCGATATCCTGAGCCTGCATCTTCCATTGACCCCGGAAACCCGAATGCTGATCGGAGAGCCCGAACTGCGCAGGCTGCCAAAGGGAGCAATCGTAGTGAACGCAAGCCGCGGAGGATTGATCGATGAAGAAGCCCTTTTGAAGTCAATCGGCGCAGGGCATGTGTTCGCAGCCGGACTGGATACGTTTGAAACAGAGCCGTTGCCGAAGAATTCTCCTTTGACCGGCGAGCCTCGGATCGTGCTGAGCCCCCATTCCGCCGCCCTGACCGAGGAGTCCTTGAGCGCCATGGCTGAAATAACTGTCCGCAATGCGCTGGACGGGCTGGACGGCAAGCTGAGAAAGCAGCTCGTTGTCAATCCGGAAGTGCTTGGCTGACAGGACGCCTGCATCGGACAAAGCACTGAATCGCCCTTCCCTGAATTGGGAATGCCGCAACCGTCGGCTGGATATCGCTCACGGTTTTCGAGGGCTGCGGTCAGTAATGATCCTCTACGAAAGTCTGATCCGAAAACGGCGGCCTGATATATCCTTCCGAGTCGGTTCGCTGCGGCAGTTCGATCGCATCGGGGGTGAGGTCTTCGTACGGCAATTGCTCGAGCAGATGGCGAATGCAGTTCAATCTCGCCCGCCGCTTGTCGTCCGCGTCCACGACGTACCAAGGCGCTTGCTTGATATCGGTATGGGCGAACATGCGGTCTTTGGCCTTCGAATACTCCGCCCAAAGCCGCCTTGACTCCAAATCCATCGGCGAGAGTTTCCAGCGTTTGTGCGGTTCCAGAATTCTGCTTTGAAATCTCCGCTCTTGCTCTTCGTCCGAAACCGAAAACCAATACTTGATCAGCTTGATGTCCGAGCGGACGAGCATCCGCTCGAAGACTGGGCATGAACGCAAAAACTCGACGTATTCATCGTTGGAGCAGAATTTCATTACATGTTCGACTCCTGCGCGGTTGTACCAACTGCGGTCAAACAAGGCGATTTCGCCCGCTGAAGGAAGATGCGCGCAGTATCTCTGGAAGTACCATTGCGTCGTTTCGCGTTCAGTGGGCTGAGGCAGCGCAACCACCCGGCAAACCCGCGGATTGAGGAATTGCGTGATTCGCTTGATCACGCCTCCCTTGCCCGCTGCGTCTCTTCCCTCAAAAATTACGACGACCTTCATGGAGCGGACCTTGACCCACTGCTGCAGTTTCACCAGTTCCTTCTGAAGGTTGAACAGCTCCGACTCATAGACTTGCTTATTCAAGCTCTTGCGTCGCTTGCCCTTGGCATTCTCGGCGACAGCCGACGATTTGGCGGATTGAGTTTGCATAGTGGAAAAGGCCTCCTGTCCCAACATAATCTGCGGAACTCGGCAGCGGCCGACCTGCATCCGTTCGATAATCATCGTTCTGCGCGCCGAACTGCCGCCGCTGCTCGACGAGAGTCCGAAGCGCTGACCGCCTGTTCACAATGCGTTGCAGGCAACCGCGGCACCAAATCGGCGGCGCCGACCTTCCGGCCGCCATCCGACGTTCCGTTTATTCAGCTATCAAACACTGAATGATCCAAGATTTCAAAAGTTGTGGCAATTTACAATGCGAGCCTGCGCACAAACGCATGGATCTTTCGATATGAGAGCGGTTTCGATTAGACGTCTCTTGCCCCGGCTGCGCTTATTTGACATTGGAGCGAGTTGATCGGATTGTGCCGATAAAATATTGAAAAAACACTGAAATGACGAAGAAAACGAACCGAATTGACTATGTAGAGTTCGCGGCTTCAGATCTGATTGCCAGCAAATCGTTTTTCAGCGACGTATTCGGCTGGAAATTCACGGATTACGGCCCGAACTACACCGCGTTCTCCGAATCAGGCTTGGACGGTGGGTTCTACTTGGGCGGAAAGCGCAGCCTTTCTGAAGAAGGCGGCGCGCTCGTGGTGCTGTACAGCTCCGATCTTGAACGCACGCTTGAAGCCGTGCGGAATGGTGGAGGAACGATTTCGAAGGATATATTCGGGTTCCCCGGCGGCCGGAGGTTTCATTTCCTGGAGCCAAGCGGCAATGAGCTTGCGGTATGGTCCGAAAATTAGCAGAGAGCGAAATTTTTCGGATGGCTTTTCGGACGATGCCTCAACCGCTTGACCTCAAGCGAACAGTTCCCGGCGAAGGGCCTTCTCGATCCGGCAGGTATCCTTGTCCGACACTCCGGCCGCCTTCGCAAATCCGCGCCAGCCGGCCACAGCGCCGGATACATCTTCCACGATGGATTTGGCTTTGCCTTTTTTGATCCCGCCGACGGCGGCGAACGAGATCAAGTCATCGGGGTCGAATCGATCCCGCTTGCCTGCGAGGCTCATTTGATGCCGACTCGTCCAATCGCCCGTCGGGTTGTAGGAATAAGTGATGTCAAATGCGGGTGAGAGGCGCCAGGCTCCCGTCCTGTCCATCAGAAAGGCGATATTCTTGACGTGATCGTCCTGATTGCGGGCGATCACATTGAAAATGGCGCGACGGACTTGCTGATCCATATCGCGCATGGGAAGTCCCAGCCGCTTGATAGCAAGAAGCACTTGCTCATACGCATATGCTCCCGCCGCGTTGAAGTCGCAATGCATCATGGCTCCGAAGGACTGCATGTGCAGTTTTCGACCATCCGCGGCTCGATCGAAACGCCTGGTCATGAAATGCGCCCGGCCCGCTTCTTCATGAAGCCGGCATTCCTTCATCACGATCCCGGCAGCGCAAGCCATCAGATGATAGGCATATTCGATCCGACCGAAGCCTTGCGGGTCAGCGACCTCTTTGTCCTTGTTTCCATGCACCCCGTCGAATTTGATGAGCCATTGACTGAAGCCCTTTGAAGCCGGGGCCCGTCCCGAGCGAAACTCGCCGCTCTCGCCGTTCCAAGCAACGACCGCTTTTGCTCGCGCGCCGCCTGCCGACGTCCCGACACGGAGGATATCCTCAATAGCCCGCTGATCATCTTCACCATTGAGCTTGCCTTGCAATGCGACGCGTTCGTCAAGCACGCGGTTTGCAAGCGCGACGAGAGCATCAATCTCAACCTTCCGTGCGGATCTCGGCGCTTCATTCAGCATCGGCCTGAATTCGAGCGCGCCCATTCCCCGCGCGCCGGTATAGCAGAGCCGCTCAACCGGCGTGAAACTTCCGACCTCTCTTCCCTGGCGGGCGAGCCACGCGCGGATCAGCATGTTGCCGAATTTGTCCGGAAGGCTGTCCGCAAGCATCCCGGGCAGGCCCTTGAATGTCTCCTTCGAGAGAGACGGGAATTCGTAAGACTCGTTTCTGAGCGGCATCGTCAACGGCGCGACTTCAATCCGCGAAGCAGTGAATCCCGGAGCGTACTGGAAAACACCGAGTTCCCTGTCTCGGAGCCAAGTCACGGCGCCGATATCGCTGCCCCACAGGATGACCCGCGCCGTATCCGTCATGACGTCTCCGTTTCATCCCCCCAAGCCCAATTCGGCCGACTCCCTGCGCTTTCAGGACCAGGCTTGGGCCGCGCCCGTCTGCGCTCTCTCCCGCCGAGACGCGCTCTGTCGACCGGACGAACGCCGGGATCGGGCAACAATGCCGCCAAGTGGTCGGCAAGCCGAAGGGCCAGCATAACCCGAACGAATGAGTCCAGCGAAACGGGCTTTCCATCGGCAATCCTTGTCATCGTGCTGCGGGAAACGCCGGCCTCTTCCGCCAGCCCTGCTTGGCTGACATTCCGGCTCAAGCGAATTTCCTCGAGCCGCCGGCAGAGCGCTTCGATGACTGCTTCGCTGGAAGCAACTGAAAAATCAAGATTGTGCGTCATTTTTAAACTTTATGCCCAGTTTTCATTCTTTGCGCTTCATATCTGAAGCAAAATATGGTTGAATTCATATGACAAGTCAATGCTTCACTTATTGATCACTATGCCAATATTTCATCATTATGCATCACTTATCAGTCTTTATTTCCTTTCGGTCGATCAATGGCTGCGCGGACGACACGCATGCTGTCGGAAGCAACGCTTGAACAGACGGCAATTCCCCATCAAAGCCGTTTGGCTGCCTCAAAATCGAACATCAAATGATGGTTGGACTGGCTCGTGCAAGGACATTGGACCAATCGCGTTGCGGCAGCCGTATATCCGCAAGACAGCGGAAACGCGAGTGGCGGTCACTTCGTCGGAAGCATCGCATGGATCGGTATTTCACGATATTTTTGTGTTGCGTGACGCAAGGATTATTGAAATCAACGCTCGCTTCTTCGAGACGGCGATCTCAGGCGAATAGTCAACTGATCGCTATTGATCCCGAAAAGAGGGATCGCAAAGCGCTCCATTGGCAACAAGCTTGGAGAAGACGATTTTGGATGCCAATTGACAGAGTTCCTTTTTCGGCGCCGATTGAGGCCTGCACGCAGTTGCTTGCAGCGCACCTAAATTTGCAGACCGCTAACCATGCCAATGCGCTCAGCGATCTCTGCATTCCGCCTAGTCGGGACGCCGGATGCTTCTGCAATTGCTTTCCATTGACAAACGGCTTGAGCCACCTGCTCGATAATTTCATTCGCGCAACGCGGCTCAATTTCGCTCCTCCGCCCCACGGCGACCAAATCCGCGCGGCTTGGGTTTCGTCCGTTTCCGTTGACGCTCAAATGATGTTCTCCGCCCGGACCGTTTGAAAAGCTAAGGTCGTAGGCAGGCGACAAGCGCCATGAACCGTTCCGGTCCATCAAGAAGGCATGGTTCTTCATGTGATCGTCCCGGTTATGGGCAAGCACGTTGAAGACCATGCGCCTGAACATCTCCACGACGTCGGAGCGGTTATCCGTCATGAACCAGGTAACTCTCAAAAGCGCTTCATAGTCTATCGCGGGTACGGTGAAATCGGCGTTCAGGATGCCCGCGACCGTGTGCTTATGCAAACGCGCGACACCTTGACGATCAAACCGACGCGCGGCGAACAGGTCTTCACCGAATTTTGTTTCCAAAAGAATCGTTTCCGGCATGTCAATTCCGGCCAAACGGGCCATTTCGGCATAGGATTGTTCCTCGCGCGCAGCACTGACGGGATCAGAAGTTGAGCGAAACTTGACCAGATAATGTTCAAACCCTTCCCGCGCCTTGCTCCGATAATCGCGCAGGATTCCGGTTTCTGTGTTCAGCAAGGTAAAAAATTTCGGGCGCGCGCCCGCGGATCCGCCGCTACCGGCGCGCAAACGGCGCAAATCCTGGACAGGCAGTTCGTCTTCTATTTGCGCCGCAGTCTCAGCGAACCAATCGAGGTCAATATCATCCTGTTCGGTGGGTTCTTCTTCTGGCCAGTACGCCAGCGCGCCTATCCCCTGGCGCCCGACTATGGCCAAACGATCCACTGGCGTCAGCTCATGCAACGCTCTGCCCTGACGGGCTAGTTCCCGGTCAATTAGCAATCTGCCCCACCCGTCTGGCAGCGAATCCGCAAATACGCCCGGGAGGCCTTCAAACGGATTCGGTTTTCCAAGATGGAGTTCGTCCAATGAGCGTATTGCATAAGGAGAAATCGGCAGCGGAGTAGCAGAAAATCCTATGTCCCATTCGACAGCGGCCACGCGTTGGTTCGGAATCCACTCAATTTGACCAACCGTTCGCTTGCAATCGCCAAAATCCAATTCAATGTTCAGCCGCCGCGCCATCATATCCGCGCTCCGCGCGCGCGCTTCCTCGGCTTGTTGACCGATTGCAGCTGATCGAGTGTTCGCATTGGCGGCATGGGAAAAAGCTGCTGAAACTCATCAAGCGCACCGGTCGCCCTCGCGACGGCTAGCAACCCTGCCAACGAAATTTCCCCATGCTGCTCGAATCGCTTCAGAGTTGAGAGCGGCACACCCGATTTCTCGGCGACCTCCTTTTGGGTCATGTTGAGAGCCAAGCGCCGATTGCGCGAGGCTGAACAAATCAGGCATTGCACATCCCAAGACGTTCGCAAGTCAAAATTTAAGATCAATATATTATTCCTTAAGTGGATATATAGCTATAACAAATAATATATAGTCCGTAAAAGTCAAGAGATAAATTGCCTTGATTTCACAATTGATGATCTTTGCCCTTACAATTTCGGTTAAGTGCCGATGAACCGCGCGCGATCTGCGCACACGCGGGCGTAATCTGAACTGCCTAACGAACCTTACGGCTTCCGAAACCGAGCGGCAGCATGGGAACCCGTCCAGTCGACGAAACTTTCAATCGCGCCAGCTTGTGCCCAGAGAGGGAGGCAAACGGTTTCAAGTTCCCGATTCAAGGCAATGTGATTTCGTCGCCGACCTTGACGAAGACCGGCGACGGAGCGGCGCAGGAAGCTTGTCGCGTGACCACGCCAATCAGCTAGCCGGCTCCGCCTCTCTTGATCGTCTCTGGCAGCTGATTGCCGCCGACAACGCCCGTGGGCCGGAAAGAAAAGAGAACAAGCGCTCAAGCATATCCGGAGAACGTCGGCTTGGCCGATTCGCGTGATTGGCTCGGCGTCCGCAACAATGCGCTTGGCGTCTGCCGATGACCTCGCTCCGGGATTGAGATTGTTCCGCGGTGGCAAACTCGTGAAGCACATGAATTGCGAATTCGCGTACGGCATATTAGTGGGCTCGGGCCTTGCGCATGCGAGGCCGCGCATCGAATTCCATGGAGTGTTGGAATGCATTCAAGAGCTTTGGCCGCATTCGCTGCGGTTTTCCTCGTATCCAACAGCGCGGCCGCGCTTGAGGAAGTAACCTTCGGCACCAACTGGGTGGCGCAAGCGGAGCACGGCGGATTCTACCAAGCCCTTGCCGACGGCACCTACGAGGAATGCGGCCTGAAGGTTGAAATCCTTCCGGGCGGGCCGCAGGTCAACAACCGAGCTTTGCTGGCTGCTGGAAAAATCGATTTTTACCTCGGCGGAGATCTGCTCAGAGCATTCGACTCTGTCCTGAACGGCATACCGGTGGTGCTTGTCGCAGCGATTTTTCAGAAGCATCCGCAAGTCATTCTTTCCCACCCCGGCAAGGCGGAAAGATTTGAGGATCTAAGGAATCTGACCTTGATGATCGCCGAATTCGGATACCAGTCCTACTACAAGTGGATGATCGCCGAATACGGGTTTTCCGATGAGCAGAGGGTCCCTTACATGTTCAACCCGACGCCGTTCCTCGCAGACGAAAACAAGGCCATGCAAGGATACCTTACATCCGAGCCGTACTCGATTGAACGCGAAGGCGGTTTCAAGCCGGATGTGTTTCTGCTGGCCGACGAAGGATACTCAACCTACTCGACGACGATCGAAACCATGACCGATACTGTCGCGTCCAAGCCTGAGGTCGTGCAATGCTTCGTGGACGGGTCGATCAAGGGCTGGTACGCATACTTGTATGGAAACCGAACCGCGGCGGACGACCTGATTAAGAAGCACAATCCCGAAATGACGGACGACAGGATCGATTACGCCGTGGAAATGATGGTCGAAAGAGGAATAGCGGATTCCGGATTGGCTCTGCAAAAGGGAATCGGCGTGATTGACGAAACCATCATCGAAGATTTCTACAGCAAGATGGTTGCGGCTGGAGTTGTGCCTGCGGAACTGAATTGGCGCTCCACATTTACGAGCGAGTTCACTGGAAGAGGCGTTGGCATGGATCTGAAGCTCGAGTAGCGAAACGCAAAGCTCTCGTGCCAATTGGCTGCAGAATCTTCATTCAGGTTCGCTGATCGCGCGGCATTGATAAGTCTGCCAATGGAGCCGAAAATCGACAACGGCAAGCAAGCGACTCTTGTCGAACTCATCGACGTCGTGAAAACATTTCCGGGCAGGGTCGAAGCCTTGCGGAACCTCTCGCTCGACGTGGAAAACGGCGATTTTGTCAGTTTGCTCGGACCATCCGGATGCGGAAAATCTACCGCGCTTCGTTTGATTGCGGGCTTGGCTGAACCAACTTCCGGCCGGATTGAGTGGAACGTCGACCATGGAGCCGGATCGGTCGGAGTCGTATTCCAGGAACCGACATTGATGCCTTGGGCAACCGTCGAGAAAAACGTGTGGCTGCCCCTTAGGCTGAACGGGTTGAGCTTGCGGTCGGCAAGACCGGAAATCGACGCAGCGCTCAGGATGGTCAAGTTGGATGGCTGCGAGAAGATGTTTCCGCGACAGCTCTCCGGGGGAATGAAGATGCGCGTCGCGATCGCCAGGGCTTTGGCGACCCGGCCGAGCGTGATCTTGATGGACGAGCCGTTCGCGTCGCTCGATGAAATAACCCGCTTCAAGCTGAACAACGATCTTCTGGAACTCAAGGAAAAAACCGGCTGCACGATAATTTTCGTCACTCATTCCGTGTTCGAAAGCGTGTTTCTGTCGCGGCGGATCGCCATTATGTCCAGCAGGCCGGGACAAGTCATTCGCACGCTGGAGATTGATGCGCCCTACCCTCGGAGCGAGGAATTCCGGACCTCCGCAGAATATCTGCAATATTGCAGTGCGGCATCTGCTGCGCTGCAGGATTCCATGAAGCCCAAGCCATGACTTCGTCGAGCGCCGCAAGGCGTAAATCGAATGACGATTCCTCTGAAGGGCCGATCCATGCGCCTGCAGACCACCTCACGGAGTCTCATGCGTTGAACGACGAACGCCCAATGGACCGCAAGTGGATTGAACCAGTGGGCAAATGGGCAATTCCCGCTCTGCTGTTTCTGGCATCGCTTTGGCTTTGGGACCGTTTCGTAGTTTGGAACGAAATTCCGCACTATATCGTGCCAAGGCCAAGCCTGGTCCTCGATACGATGCTGGCCGATTGGCTCGTCCTTTCTCGCGCATTGGGGGTGACCTTGAGCATCACGGTGATGGCTCTCGCGGTCGCGGTCGCGGGCGGAGTCGGGCTTGCCGTACTGTTCGCGCTTTCTCGGTTCTTAAAATTGTCCCTGTTTCCATACGCTGTCGTTCTCCAAGTAACCCCGATCATTTCCATCGCGCCGCTGATATTCATCTACGTCGACAACAGGTTTGCGGGCTTGCTGATTTGCGCTTGGATTGTCGCGTTCTTCCCAATCCTTTCAAACACGACTCTCGGCTTGAATTCGGTTGACCGCAATCTCAGTGATCTGTTTCGAATCTACGGAGCGAGCACGCGTCAACGGCTGCTGCTGCTCATGCTGCCGTCGGCGCTTCCGTATTTCCTTGGCGGACTCAGGATCGCAGGCGGTCTCGCGCTGATTGGTGCGATCGTGGCCGAATATGTCGCAGGCACCGGAGGAATCGGCACGGGACTCGCGTATACGATCTTGGAAGCAAGCTACCGGCTGAACATTCCGAGAATGTTCGCGGCGTTGATACTCATTGCCGGAACCGGCGTGTTCGTCTTCGGATCGCTGGCATTGCTGAGCCACCTGCTTCTTCGGAAGTGGCATGAAAGCGCGGTTCGCGCAGAGTCATGAACAGGTTCAACCAGAACGTCTGGGATAAGAAGAAAGGATTGCGTTTCGGCGAAAGCGCGGCCTGTCCTTCGACGGGGACTGCGCATGACCAAAGATTACGTCTTGCGGGGACAGCACCGACCTTTCTCCCGAAGCCAGCGCTTGGTCTCAGCGAAGAATCGGAATCTTGGAATTGAAGATGCCGCGAATCGACCCGATGCCGGGCCACCTCGGAGCAAAAATTCGTATCAAGCACGGGTGCGTTTCATGATTCTTGGTCAAGCGACAATTGCAGCCCTCGAAACGTGGAACCCAAGCAGATGCGCGAGCGCGCGGAATCGACTCAACCAAAAGCAAGTGGCGCGCAAGCCAGCCGCAAGTTTTGCGCCCGATCAGAACGGCCGGCGAATCCAAGCGCCCAGAATGAGAACGGCAGTGACCCACATGCCGATCTGCCATCGCGAATTGTCCTTGTCCCGCTTCTCCATGTCGACATCGCGCTTTGCCATATCGGCTCGCAGTCTGTCCAAGGCGCTTTCGCACTTCGCCTGATGCGTGCTCATGCGTTCTTCCTGTCTCGCCATCCGCTCGGAATGTTCCGACCGTGTCCGGTAGGCCATCGCTTGCATCCCATCACAAAAGTTTTCGCTGGCATTGCGCGGGCGGCGGTTCATGCCGAACAGCCATGCGGTGCGAATGGCCCAAGTCAGGTTCGGATCGCTCTGTTTCCCTTCGCGTCCCCTGTCTACCCGTTGAAACGCCGAATTCGGGCGACATGCGAGAGTTCGGAATCGGTTTAACCAAAGACATGAAACGCACCCATCACACACAGCCAATTCACGACCGAACCTGAAACGGCGGGAAAATCGAAAATGCCTTGAGCGGGGAATTTTCGGCGCCTATCGGCGGCCGCAAAGGATCTTCAATTCTCCAAACTGGACAGGTACTCTGCAACCGCCTCATGGTCCTCAAACGGCACATGTGCCGAAAATGCTTGAGTGACCAGAAACATTGAGCTTGTCTCGCTGACTGAACCGGCCCATTCGTCCAAGCCGTTCAAAATTTTCTGCGCGTCAAGACCGGCGAGTCGAGGCGCCGCTTTCTCTCCGCGTTTCAATGCTTCGCCACCTGCGAAAGCTCGGTCGGCGCGCTCGGCGAAAAGCAGATTCCGGGGCGTGTGGCACGATCCGCAATGACCGAGTCCGTTAACTATGTATGCTCCTCGATTCCACGAGATGCTTTTGCTTGCGTCGAATTCAAATTCAGAATCGTCGTGAAACGCAAATTTCCATAAGCCTATTCCGAGTCTGAAGGCGAACGGAAATGACAATTCGTGATCCGGCGATCTCGAAGACACCGGCTCCAAGCCATCCAAGTAGGCCTTGAGATGGAGCAGATCCGTCAACTCGGTGCGCGCGTACGAAGTATAAGGAAACGACGGAAAGTAATGACGTCCGTCCGGACTGACGCCGGACACCATGGCATTCACAAAATCGACATCCGTCCATCCGCCGATTCCGGTTTGAACGTCAGGCGTGATGTTCGGCGGGAAAAAGGTTCCTGCGAATGTGATCAGCGGACCGCCGCCGGCCATTGCGCCGTCATTTGAACTTGATCGGTGGCAGTCTGCGCAGCCTCCGATGTGAGATAACGTTTCCCCGATTTGCGGGTCGCCGACAAATCCCGCGGGCAGACGCATGGCGAGCTGTGCTTCAGTCATTCGAGGCGGATTCGCTAGCCAGAAAAGCATGCCTGCCGCACCGACCGCAATCGCCGATACGGCAGCCTGTAAATATCGCGAAGATTTCAGCCGTCCGAACAAGTCGTTCGTTCGATCTTTCAGTTCACGCGGTACTTCGAATGGCAGGACCGGCAGGTTCCAGAAAGCTCGCCGAACGCTTCCGCAAACTGTTCGGCATTCGCCGCACCCGCAAGGGATCTTGCCGCGTCGGAAAGCATTGCGCTCTCAACCATGAAACCGTCCATGTCATCGAATATGGCAGGCGCCGCCTCGGTGTTCGAGCCTGTTTTGCTTCCTGCCGGAAACAAATACGGCAATGCGGCGACCATCGGGACGAGAGCGCTTCCGATCAACCTAACGCGATCCGCGTCGAACTCGACACTACCCCTTGCCATGCCAGCCAAAGGCCGCATCTGCGCGCCGACGAATGACATTATTTCCTGACGGGCCTTGATTGCGTTGTCGGGAGTTTGACCGTGCCCCGCTGAGACTGCGCTGGCGAAGATGATCGCTGTCGCAAAGAAGTATCTTTTCACCATTTCGCACCTCCAAATGTTTATGGCTTCGTGTCGAATGCATTGCGAATCGATTCATATCGGATGCGCGCCGATGCAAGGACGCGACCCGCCTGATCGCTGACTAGCCTCCTTTAGCAACCTAACACGTAAAGTTGCGCCAGCAAGCACGTTCCGTCCGCTGGCCCAGAGCCTTCGTGTGTGGACGTCCAGTAACTCGCAGAGCACTTGATGGTTGCCGCCGGCCTGCATGGAGATGCGCGGACCGGGTCCTTATCGCTCTTGCGCGCTCGGAGGCGCCTCGAAAGCCCGCCGGTTTTCCCGGTCCCGTCTCGACGGCTGTTCGCCCTTGCGCTGTCCTCGGTCTTTCCCGCGTCTCCGGCGGCGCCGACCTCCGCCTTGAGTCAAGCGAAAGCCGAACCCCGGAAGAACTCCTCATTCATTTCCACATTCGTTCCCGCGGCCTCGGTCCGCCGGAGGTCGCGCCGCCCCGTCTTCGAGATCCGGCCGAGCTTCGGCTTCCCCCGGTCGAGCGCTGGCGGGGAAGTCGCGCCCGCGCCGGAAGCCCTCCATCGGCGGCGCGAAGGCCTGGGTCGCCATGGCGCAAACGGGACCGATTCCCGGAATGCCCGTCAGGCGCTTCGCTTCGCCGCTCTCCTTCGCCCGCTTGCGCGCCTCCGCGTCCAGCTTCCCGATCTTCGCGTCGAGGATGCCGATCTGTTCGAGCAATTCGCGGCCCGGACCGCGAACCGTCTCCGGAAGCCGCGTCTCCGGATCGTCGACCGCCGCCGCCAGCCGCGACGGAATGGTCTCCGTCGGCGGAAACCTCCATTCGGTGCCGGACGCCGCCCGCAAGCGCGTGCCGGAGGTGCAGCGGCACCCCGCCGAAGTGCGGATCTTCGAAGACAGGACGCTGATCGCCCGGCATCCGGTCCTCGAAGGCCGGAACCGCCGCCGGGTCGATCCCGACCACCGCAGGCCGCCGCCGCGTCCCGACCCGATGCAACTCGAGGAGGCGCCGAAGCGGTCCCTGGCCTTCCACGACGCCGTCGGACGCCGCCTCGAACGGCAGGGAGCAGCCCGATGACCGAACTCGTCGACCGCATCGGCGCCGCCCTGGTCGGACTGAAAATGCCCCGGGCGCTCGAAGCGCTCGGCCCCACGCTGCAGCGGCTGGAGCAGGGCGAGACCGCAGCCGTCGAAGCCATCGACGCCCTCCTCAGCGAGGATTGCGCCCTGCGCGAAACAAGACGGATAGACATCGCATTGCGAACCGCGAAACTCCTCCCCGTCAAGACGATCGAAAGCTTCGACTTCGCATTCCAGCCCTCGCTCGACCGCGAGAGAATCGCCGCGCTGGCCCGGCTCGACTTCATCCGGAGACGCGAAACCGTCCACTTCCTCGGACCGCCCGGAACCGGAAAGTCCCACCTCGCGACGGCACTCGGCGTCGCCGCCGTCAAAGCCGGAAAAAGCGTCTACAAAACCACGCTCGCAGAACCCGCCGACAGCCTCGCCAAAGCCGAACGCCAAGGCCGGCTCGCCGAAAAAATCCGCTTCTTCACTCGGGCCGCGCTGCTCGTCGTCGATGAAATCGGTTGCTTGCCCATCTCCAAAGGCGGAGCAAGCCTGTTCTTCCAAATCGCAGATGCAAGATACGAAAAAGGCGCGATGATCCCCGCATCGAACAGAAGCTTCGCGGAATGGGGCGACATCTTCGGAGACCCCGTCGTCGCGACGGCCCTCCTCGACCGGCTCCTCCACCACGCAGTCGTCGTCCGAATCGAAGGCGCAAGCTGCCGGCCCGGAAAGCACGCCGACCTCATTCCCGAACACGTCCGAGCGAATACACTCATCACGCCGCCGCCGCCGAAAAAACGAGGCCGGCCCAAAAAGGAGACCCGAACCGACGATTGAACTGGCTCGCCGCCAAAACACCGAAAAGTGGGGAATTCTGCTTCGGCACTTTTGGGGAATTTTACTTCGGCATTGACACCCGGTGTGCGTGCAGGCCGCCAAGGGACGGACGCCGTGTGCGCCGCCTCCCAGTCCGAAGGAAGGCGCTCAGCCGCCAAGGCCAGAACCCGCGAGGCCAGATTCCGAACCCGGACGCCCGGAAGGATCAGGAAGCGGTCGTTCTCCACAAGCCGCCCGAGATTCGCCGCCCGCGCCCGGGGGCTCCAGCCGATGAACGCGTCGCGCGCCTTCGAATGCCAGCCGGCGGCCTTGAAGCCGACCCCGCCCAGACGGCCGCGCCGCTCCGAGACGATCCAGCAGCGAAGCCGCGCGCCCGGAGACAAGGGCGACCCCTGCGGATGCCGGAGCGCCATCATCGACCGCCAGGCCCGGACGTCCGCCGCGCCGGACGCAGGCTCGAGCCGGACCGCCCCGAGATCGCCGAGCGGCGCCTCGATCCGAGGATCCGGAACCGGGTCCGAAGCGACGGGCCGGCGCAGGCGCCGCGCGCCGCCGGAAGCCGCACGCCCAGATCCGCCGCCAAGCCCGGAAGCGCGCAAGAGAGCCGCGCGTGCGGCCCTCCTCGGCGGCCGACGGCGGAGCCTGCGCCGACGGCACGAAAAACCAAGGAAAACGCGGAAATGTCGGCCCCCGGAGCCGAACCGGCCTTGCTCCCCCGCGAAAAAGCGCTCCGGAAGCCTCCCGGCAAGCCGACCGTCCGTGAAAACCGGCACCTTTTCTGGGGCGCATGTCAATTCTCTTGGCTGAAATGGCCGCGGCACTGCTTATCCAAAGCGGGCACCAACGCCCTGCTTGCCGTCGAATGTTGAATCGAAAACAATTGTTGGGCCGACTTCCTCAATTGGAGGGCATGTCGCGCCAAACGACCAAATGAAACGGGACGCACCCACTTTTCTGCCAGACACCAACTCCTCGAACGAAAAACCCCCGCGATGCCCTCAGACTCCTCCCCCTGCAGTTGGTTGCGTGAAGCAACGCCGAATTCAGGGGTCGCCGAACACGAAAAAAGCCAAGCGCATCAAGTCAATGCTCGTTCGGCTATGTCGCCGCAACGCACCTGTGCCTAGATCGATCGAATATGTTTCAACTGCCCCGCAGCAATGCCTGCGCCGCAGCGCGCGCCTCGTCGGTGATCGATCCGGCTGCCAGCATTCTTCCGATTTCCTCCACCCGCTCAGACATGTCCAATTTGGACATGCTTATTCGTTGATCGGCTCCCTCCGATTTCGAAACCCGCCAGTGGTGCTGTCCGAGCGCTGCGACTTGCGGCGAATGCGTCACGACCAGCACCTGCGCGTTTTGCGCCAACGCTTTCAGCCTGCGACCCACGGCATCGGCTGTAGCTCCGCCGATGCCGCTGTCTATCTCATCGAAAACCATGCAGTTTCCTGAATCACCCGATGAAAGGCACACCTTCAATGCAAGAAGAAATCTCGACAGCTCTCCGCCGGAGGCAATCTTGCCGATCTGACCGAGGGGGACGCCGGGCCCGGTGGAAACCTGGAATTCCACGGCGTCGGCGCCATCCGAACCGCCTTCGGTCTCAGTCAATATCGTCTTGAACGTCGCCTTGCCCAACTTCAGCGGCGCCAGCTCACCAGCAATTCGCGTGTCCAGCTTTTCCGCGGCGGCCTGACGGCTGGCGCTCAACCTGCGAACCAATTCCCCGAATTCTTTCTCAAGCCGTATCGCCGCATTAGAAAGCCTAGCGACGTCCTCGCCGAAATTTTCGATTTTCGCGAGCTTGGATCGCAGTTTGTCGGGAACCTTGTGAATATCTTCCGCGACCACGTCGTGCTTGCGCGCGAGCGCTCGGAGCGCGTACAAACGGTCTTCAAGAAGCTCCAGATCGGATGGTTCGAATTGGACTGAATCCTTGAACTCTTCCACGATCCTGAAAGCCTCGCCAATCTCAATCAACGAACGATCCAGCATGGAAACAGCCTCGTCCAGCTTTCCGCCGGACTCCGGCGAAATCCGTTCAAGTATCCTGATCGCCTCGCCGACAATGCCTTCCGCGCCCTGCGCGCCGATCGAATGCTCGGCCTTTTTTAGATCGTCGCCAATTTTAGAAGCCGACTTCATCAAGCGCCGACGCTCTTCAAGCTGAAGCACTTCGGACGGCGCGGGATTGAGATCTTCGATCTCCTGAAGCGCATGACTGAGATATTGCTCGTCCTTCTTCGCGTCCTCTTCATTGCGCTGTGCTTTCAACAGCGATTGCCTCGCGTCCTGCAATTTTCGCCAAACGTTGCGGGTTTCGTGGAGAAGCGGCTCATGCCCTGCGAACGCATCGAGCATCGCCCTGTGAACTGCCTTGTTCATCAAGCCTCTGTCGTCGCGCTGGCCATGAAATTCGATCAGAATTTCTCCGAGCGACCGAATCGAGTCGGAACTGCATCGGCGATCATTCACGAAGGATGATTTCCGCCCGGAATGTGAAATCGTGCGCCTGACGACCAGTTCGTCGTTCGGCGGAAGGCCGAATGATTCCAGCAAACTCTTCGCTCGGCTTTCCTGATCGAGCAGGAAAGTCGCAGCCACTTCGCCGCCGGGAAACTCGTTGGCATTCGAGTCGACCCTGTTCTGGATTCCGAACGCGAATCCCAGCGCGTCGAGCAGGATCGATTTGCCGGCTCCGGTTTCGCCGGTGAGCACATTGAGGCCGGATTCGAATTCGATTTCCAGGCCGCGCACCAGCAGCAGATTGTGAACCGAAAGAGAGCAAAGCATGCCCCGAACCTGATTGCCGGGGTCTACAACCACTCGCCCCGAATAGTTCGCCTGTAGGATTCAGCCAGAATCCCGTCGCCGCGGCCGACAGGCGGCTCGAGACCCCTGTCGTCGAAAAGCCTGTAGGTATTCGCGTACCAGTCGCTTCCCCGATAATTGTAGGCCAAGATTGAGGCCGCTTCTCTGGCTTGAGTTTCCAAACCCAGAGAAAGATAGGCCTCGACCAGCCTATGCAAAGCTTCCTGCACATGCGTCGTCGTGCTGTAGTCGTCGACCACGATCTGGAACCGCCTGATCGCCGCGACGTAATGCTTCCGCTTCAAATAATAACGCCCGACCTCCATCTCCTTGGCCGCCAGCAAGTCGATCACCAGGTCGAATTTAAGCTCGGCGGATTTGGCGTATTCGCTCTCGGGATATTGCTCGATGACCTCGTTCAGGAATCGCAGCGCATTGATCGCGTTCGCCCTGTCGCGCCCTTGCCTGCCGACCAGTTCGTAATAGCTCATGGCGACCAGAAATTGGGCCAGCGCGGCATCTTCGTCGCCGGGGTAGAAGGATAGAAACCTTTCGGCCGCGATGCGGCTCTTCTCGAACTCGCCCGCCGCGTTGTAGGCCGACGCCGCCAGCACGGTACCGCGCCGAGCCCAGTCCGAATACGGGTAGACCCGCTCGATTTCGGAAAACCTGTCCGCCGCTCGTTCATAGCTGCCGTCTTGCAGCAACCCTTCGGCTTGGGCGAAAATCTGCTGCGGAGTCAGAGACTCGATGTCCGGCTCATTGTCGCTGCATGCCGCCGCCGAAAGGAAGGACAACGCGAAAACAATGTTCCGCAACCTAGTATGAAACGACATCTGTGAGCCGACCTTCGTTGATGCTTCTTCGCAAAGAATAGTTCTTTGCGATGCAACGCGCAATGTCGCAGAAAACCGGCTGCTTCCGGAATGTTCGCGTTCAGCAGATGGATGTTCTCGGCAAATCGCGGGTGCACGCCCCGACGCCGGGCAGCAGCGCCGCAGTTTCGGCGTCCGCCGTCTCCAGCCGATACGCGCCTTCCGTAGAGAAAAGCCTTTTAAGCAATTCACTCGTGTGGCGATGGCCCGAAAATTTTCCGGAAAACCAGCCGACAATCGGACGGCCCGCCAAAGCCAGATCGCCGATGGCGTCAAGCATCTTGTGCCTGACGCATTCGTCCTCATAACGAATTTGATTGGGATAAATCTTGTTTTCCCTGTCCGCGAAAACAACTGTTTCGAAAGTTCCGCCACGACCCAGGTTGTTTTTCCTGATTTCCTCGTATTGCGCTTCGGTACAGAAGGTGCGGCTGTCGCTCAAATGCCGAACGGGCGCCCCGTTGCAGAGAATCATCGACTTCGACTGCTCCCCGATCGGGTTCTCAAAAGAGATCTTGAAGTCGATTCCGAACTTTCCGGACGGCGCAAGCGCGACACTGGCGGGGCCGTCTTCATGCTCCACCGGCTTGACGATCCTGATGACTTCGATGGGCGCATTCTGATATTCGACGCCGGCATTCAAGATTTTATCGACCAATTCAATCGCGCTTCCGTCCATTTGGGGCACTTCTTCAGCGTCCACCTCGACAAGCGCATTCCGTATTCCGCAAATCCAAAGCCCGGCAATCACGTGCTCGATCGTCTTGACCGAAACGCCCCGCCGGTTGCTGATCTTCGTGCAAAGCTGCGCGTCGGAAACATTGCGGAATGACGCGTCAACGACATTCGGTCGATTCTTGACGTCAACGCGCTTGAATTTGATGCCGTGGCCGACCATCGCCGGCAAAACCCGGATTCTGGTCGGCTTCCCGGAGTGCAATCCAGTTCCGGCGGAAATAACAATCGATTTAATTGTTGCCTGCACAGCAATTCTCTCATCCCGCTTTATGCAGAATGCTTATAGAATTTGTGATCCTACGACAAATCAACGATTGCAACTAATTGTAACATATGGACTTGCGGCCTTGATCCAGCGGACGCCGACTGTTGAAATGGCGCATTTTCCAATGCGCGGCGGTCAGCCAGTGCCAAAAAGCCTGCGATCGCGCCCTTAGGGCGCGATCGCTTCCGTTCACTTCCGGTGCGGAGAAAATATCGTAAACGAACGGAATTAATTCGCCTGTCGACGCATGAACGCGGGAGTCCTGATGTTACCATCTTGCTCAACGCCGTCGCTCTTGATTCGCGGGCCTGATTCGGAAGTCAGCCGCACCTGATCCTCGTCCCGATCAGGGTCGCGGACGCCATCGTACGGCTTGGTCATTCGATCAAACACTCCGCCAAGCCCCGATCTTTTCGGTTTGTCCTGCAAACCGTCTCTGGAGGCTGTCAGCGTTGGTTCAATGTGGTCGGACGCCGACGACAGGTCGGGCGCATGGTTATTTGCTGATGGCTTGGGCGCGACGAAAAAGCTCCGCCTTGCTGAAACAGGCTCCTCGTCCCGCTGGACCACGAAGCTCTTTTGGGGTTCGCCTTGGCCGAATCCTAGGTCAGGCATCCTCGGAAACTCATTCCATTTGTCCGCATCTTTCTTGGCCCACGAATCATCTGCCCCTTGAGCGCTCAACTGGGAGAAGAACGAGTTTTCGGACCGGCTTTTGTCGAAAGATGATTCCAGAACGCCCGCCTGCTCGGCACTCACGGGGTTCAGCCCCGTCGCAACCAGTGAGACCCTGACCGTTCCCTCCATGTCCTTTTCAAGAGAGGACCCGACGATCACCCGGGCGTCTTTGTTGACTTCTTCGCGAATCTTGGTCGATGCGGAGTTCAAATCCCAAAGCGACAGATCGCTGCCGCCGACGACATTGATCAGAATGCCGCGCGCCTCCGACAGGCAAGTCTCCTCAAGAAGCGGGTTGTGAATTGCGAGTTCCCCCGCCTTGGATCCCCTGTCCGGACCCTCTGCCTCGCCGCAGCCCATCATCGCAGACCCGGTTTCAAGCATGATCGACTTCACGTCCGCGAAGTCGAGATTGATCAGGCCGGGCCGAATGATAAGGTCCGTAACACCTTTGACGGCTTGGTAGAGCACGTCATCCGCCTTGACGAATGCGTCGGTGGTGGTCGTGTTCTCGTTGGCCATCATGAACAGATTTTCGTTGGGGACCACCATGATCGTGTGGGCGGACTCCCGAAGCGCTTTCACGCCGTCCAAGGCCACGTCCATCCTCCGCTGCCCTTCGAAAGTGAAGGGTTTCGTAACCACGGCGACGGTAAGAATTCCAAGCTCCCTCGCCAGCTTGGCGATATTCGGCCCCGCACCCGTGCCGGTTCCGCCGCCCATTCCGGCGGTGATGAACACCATATGGACACCGGAAAGGTGATCGATAAGCTCGTCCTTGGATTCCTCCGACGCTTGAAATCCGATCTCGGGATTAGACCCTGCGCCGAGTCCTTGGGTCAGGTCGGCGCCCAACTGGATTTTCACGTCGGCTGTCGAACCATCGAGCGACTGAGCATCGGTGTTGGCCGCTAAAAACTCCGCGCCTTCAAGGCCTTTGTCCCTCATATTGTTGATCGCGTTGCACCCCGCGCCTCCCACTCCGAGAACCAAGATGCGTGGCAGCAAGTTGATCTTCGGGGGAACATGTAGTGAATTTAGTGACATTTCGGTTCTCCTGCTCGATTTGTCGGCGACGTTCCCGCAACGTCATCCATATGGTTGCACCTACGCGTTGCGCCGCTCCGTCGCCGCGTCTTGGGCGGGTCGGTTCGGCACATACTCACCAATACTCCTTGATCCAATGCATCAGCCTTTTCACCGGCTTCGACGGCGGGCTGGCAAGAGGCGGATCCGGAAAATCCCACCATTCGTCATCCGGATGCGCTGCGAACATCGTCAGTCCAACTGTGGACGAATATTCAGGGCCGCTCATTGCCTGCGGCAACCCGGCAATGCGCATCGGCCTGCCCGAGCGGATCGGGCGGCCGAGCTTTTCGCGAGCCAAGTCTTCCAAGCCCGGAAGCACGCTCGATCCACCGGTGAGAACGACGCGCTGGCCGGTCAGCTTGTTGAATGCGGCATCTTCCAGAATCGATTTGACGTTCTCGAGAATCTCTTCGACGCGCGGCCGCATGACGCCGATCAGCTGCGAGCGCGTGGATCCCTTCGGAGGGCCGGACCGGCCGGGTCCTTGATCAGAAGGAAGGCGCTCCAGATCGTCTTCGGTGGTCGCGATCACGCCGCCATGGTTGACTTTAAGCCATTCCGCCACCCGCTCGGACACCGAGAATGCCGCGCTGATATCTCTGGTGATGTCGTTGCCTCCCAAGGGAAGACCTTCAGCGAAAAGCATGTGCTTCTTGAAGAAGATCGAAATCGCCGTGACTCCTCCCCCTATGTCCACGCATGCTGCGCCGAGTTCCTGTTCATCCTCGACGAGCGACGAAATCCCGGACACATAGGCGGAAGTCGTAATTCCGGCCAGTTCGACATTGCAGTTTTCCACGCACCTCGAAAAGTTTTCCAAAGTGTACCGGTTTACGGAGAGGACATGGAGGTCCGCGGTCAGACGCTTGCCCCGATGTCCTCTTGGATCAAACATCCCCGACCTGTGGTCGACAGAGAAGTTCACCGGCTGAGCGTGGATCACTTCGTTCTCCGGACCGAGACCATCGGCTTCGGATGCCGCAAGAACCCGCGCGATGTCCAATTCATCGACCGGATCATCTCCGACCTCGACCTCGCCGAAATTCAAATTCGAGATCAATTGGCCGCCTGAAAAGCAGACGATCACATGGTCGATCCGCTCCCCGCAAACCCTTTGGGCTTCCGCTATGGCACTGCGGATTGCGCCGGTCGCCTCGGATATGGATTCAACTTCGCCGAACCTGATCCCGCGCGCGGGCGTGGACGCCGATCCGATGATTTTGAACCCTGTGCGATCGGTCAAGGATCCTCGGCCAAGGGCCTCCGCGCCCGGCTTGGTCTCGAGTTTCAACACGAGGCACGCGATCTTCGTCGTGCCCATATCCAGAACGGCTATCGATCCGCGCTGCAAGGCTTCTGCGCGCTTGCTCCGCAACGCGCGATGAAGTCGATGTATTTGATCGTAATTCATCTGATCATGCCATGCGCTAGCTGTCTTGCATCCCAGCCCGTTCGATTCCGCTTTCGGCCAGCCGGACCGTCATGCGCTCGGGGTTCCGCAAATCGATGGCCGAAATTGCTCTGGACAGAATGCCGTCGGTCTTGCTGCGATAGATGAGTTTGGCCAAGGCCGCCGCCGGCTCTGCCTCCGGAAGCATGATTTTCCGCGACCGGTCCAGCACGACGTCCCATCGCCGCTCGCCCACGCGCACCAAGCCGCGGACCATCTTTGCGATCGGCTGCGCCGTCGACATGATTTGAAGAGCCTCGTGCGCGGCGGCGTCCGATCCGGGTCCCGCCACAAGCGTCAGTTCGGGGTAATCCAGCCTTCGCTCCGCGCCGCCGATGACTCGGCCCTCGGAATCCAGAAGATGCAAATCAAGTTCGCTTCGCCAAATGAGCGCAGGCGCATGCTCGATCACGACGATTTCCATGTATCCTGAAGTATTCATGGAAACGCTCGCCGAGGCCGCCGCAGGCAGTTTTTCAACCTCCTGCTTCAATTGCTTCACGTCGATATCGAAAGGGCTGACCGGGAAACGTGCCGGAAGGAGTGCGCGAATCTCTTTTTCGGTAAGCGGCGAGGCTCCTTGAAAGATCACGCCGCCGATCATGAACTCAGGATTGTACTTCACCTCTTTCCGGACCTGCGACATGATGTCGTCAAGTCGCAGTTCGAAGCCGCCCCAAGCGAACAATCCGGCAGCCACCCCCGCAACTCCGGCGACCGGCGCGAAGATGCGAAGGAAGAAAGTGAACGATTTCGCGAGCAGCAGGCGCTGGAGCCGGTAATTGACGCGGCTGGTGCCCTTTCCGGCGTTCGGATTCATCTGCCGCACGACGCGTCCTCCACCAGTTCCCGGCAAAGCGCGCCGAAATTCGTTCCGCAATGCATCGCCTGCTCGGGGCAAAGCGAAGTCGGCGTCATCCCGGGCTGAGTGTTCGTTTCCAGCAGGAACAATCCCGCCGCGCCGTCGTCTTCGTTCCAACGGAAGTCGGTCCGGGAAAGGCCCTTGCAGCCGAGCGCGCGATGCGCCTTCAGCGCATAAGTCATCGCCGTTTCGAAGACCTCATCGTTGATTTTCGCCGGGCATACGTGCGTCGACCCGCCGGGCGCGTATTTCGCTTCGTAATCGTACCACTCGGTCGTCTGGATGTCGGTGACGGTGAGAGCCTGATCGCCCAGAACTCCAACGGTCAGCTCCCGGCCGGGAACATATCTTTCAACGAGAACCATGTCCGGCAGGTCGTCCGGGTCGCAAACCGGCGCATTCCGTCCGTTTGCGACGATATGCACTCCTACCGATGATCCCTCGTTGTTCGGCTTGATGACGTAAGGCGGCACGCAGGGAGGCGAATTCAGAATGTCCTCTTTCGAAACCAGCCAGCCTTCGGGGCTGGGAAGCCTTGATTTGCAGTACACGGCTTTGGCCCGCTGCTTGTCCATGGCCAAGGACGAAGCGAGAACGCCGGAGTGCGTGTAAGGTATTCCCATCCACTCAAGGATGCCTTGCATGCATCCGTCTTCGCCCCAGCGCCCGTGCAAGGCATTGAAAGCTACGTCCGGTTTGATTTCGCCGAGTCGCTCAACGATGTCGCGGCCCGCATCGACCTCGACGACATCGTATCCTTCGTCTCTAAGCGCAGCTGCGCATTCGCGGCCGGTGACCAGCGAGACCTCTCGCTCGACGGACGGACCGCCCATCAGCACAACTACGCGGATTGGCGTCCTGCTCGACATGCCTCGCTCCGCTTTTCCGCCGGACGCGAAATCCGGCGACACCGCCCGCCCCGACTAACGCAGGATTATGAGCAATGCTTTCCTACTCGTACTATCTCCCACTCTAAACTGATTCCTCGTTCCGCAAGAACCTTCTCCCTAATTTTCTCGCCCAGGGCCTCGAAATCTGTTGCAGTTGCGCCACCTAGATTTAGAAAGAAATTCGGGTGCAGAGACGACACTTGGGCTCTTCCTACCTTGGCGCCTCTGAACCCTCCGTCATCGATCAGTTTCCATGCCTTCATATCATGAGTCTCACCCGGCGATCCCGTCGAAGAGAATCCTGAAGGATTCCGGAATGTGGATCCGGCCGTGCCCGCTTTCGTCGGCTGCGTGGCATTTCTTTTCTCCACTTGCTCGGACATTTTCCTCAGCAATTCGTCCCTTCGTCCGCGCGGACATTTCAGAACGGTCCTTACGACGACTGTTCCGTCGGGGATCGAACTGCTTCGGTACGCAAAACCGGCATCGCCCCTTTCCATTCGCACGATATCGCCCGACCTGGTCACGATCGTCGCATCCTCGAATACGTCGGCGAGATACGTCCCGTAGCAACCTGCGTTCATTCGGACGGCGCCGCCCACAGTTCCTGGAATCGTTCTAAGGAATGTGAGATCCAAGCCCTTCTTCGCGGCTTCCACGGCAACCCTTGCACCCCGCGCGGCGGCCCCGACCGCGACTCGACAGCCGTCGAATTCAATCTTGTCGAACGATTTTCCGAGACGCACGACCACTCCGGCGATCCCGCCGTCCCTCACGATCAGATTGGTGCCCGCGCCGACAACGAACACCGGAATCTCTTGGTCGAGGCCGGACAGAAATTCCGACAGATCCTTCTCGTCCGCAGGGTGGAAGAGCCATTCGGCAGGGCCTCCGACGCGCAGCCATGTCAATTCCGACATGAGTCGTCCCTTGGCGAGCTTTCCGCGCCTCGGGGGAAGCCGGCATTCCTGCGCCTGAACCCGATTCATGTTCCCGCCGCTGTCAACTTCCGTCCGGATCGTCGGCTATCGAATGCGCCCATGAAGTAATCGTGCCCGCGCCCATGCAAACCACGATGTCCCCGCGGTCCGCTTCCGAATCGACGAACTCGCGCAGTCCTTCTTCACCCTCAATGGCCACTGCGCGCCGATGCCCGTGCCTTTTGAGCCCTGCCACGAGATTTTCCTTGTCGGCGCCCGGTATCGGCTCCTCTCCGGCAGCATAAACATCGGCTATCGCGACGATGTCGGCATCATTGAAGCAGGTGCAAAAATCGTCGAGCAAATTCGCGAGCCGCGTATACCTGTGCGGTTGATGGATTGCCAGCACCCGCCTGCTTGACACTTGCCTCGCAGCCTTCAGCACAGCTGAAATCTCAGCCGGATGGTGCGCGTAATCGTCGATTATTTCAACTCCATTGCGTCGTCCCACCCGCGTGAATCGCCTTTTCACGCCCGCGAAATTCGCGAGCGCCTCCCGGATCTGCCCGCCTTCCATGCCGAGTCCTCTGGCGACGGCTGCGGCTCCGAGCGAATTGGAGACGTTATGGTCTCCGGGCATGGGCAACGTGCAGTCTTCCAGCCGAACTCCGCCTGTCCGCCAAACGATGTCGAAACGGGCGCTCCCGCTCTCGTACTTCAAGTTCTCGGCGCTGACGTCGGCTTGGGGATTGAAGCCGAAGGTGACAATTCGACGATCCGTCACTCTGCCGACAAGCGCCTGAACCTCAGGGTGGTCCGTGCAGCAGACGGCGAAGCCGTAAAACGGCAGGTTGGAAACGAAATGGTCGAATGCGCTCTTGAGGCTTTCGAAGTCTCCGTAATGGTCCAAATGCTCCGGATCGATGTTGGTCACCACTGCGACGGTCGCAGGCAATTTGACGAAAGTTCCGTCGCTCTCGTCGGCTTCCACCACCATCCATTCGCCCTCGCCCTTTCGCGCGTTCGACCCTAATGATCTGATGATTCCGCCGTTGACGACCGTAGGGTCGAAACCGCCGAATTCCAGCAGGTTGGCAATCATGGTCGTCGTCGTGGTCTTGCCGTGCGTTCCGGCGACCGCCACATTCGACTTCAAGCGCATCAGCTCGGCAAGCATTTCGGCTCGCCGCACCACGGGAAGGCCGAGGCGGCGCGCTTCGACCAATTCGGCATTGTCGCTCCTTATCGCGGACGACACGACCACTACGTCCGCGCCGGCGACATTGCCGGAAGACTGTCCCTGGAATATCTTGGCGCCGGCATCGACGAACCGCTGGGTGATGTCGGTCTTGCCGAGGTCCGAACCCTGCACTTTGTATCCCAGATTGATGAGCACTTCGGCTATTCCGGACATGCCGATCCCGCCGATTCCGACGAAATGTATCGGCCCAAGATTGTCGGGCAGTTTTGTCGAAGTGCGCATCGCTACCGTTTCGTCTCTCTTTTCTCTGCCAAGCATTCGATCGCGTCGGCCAATTGCGCCGCTGCGGTCGGCATCGAAGTCCGTTTCGCCGCTTCCGCCATGCGCGCCGCAGTTCCCTTATTCGTCAGGATGCGGGCGAGCTCGCTAGCCATCGTTTCCGGCGAAAGCTCGCTTTCGGTCAGCGCGACCGCTGCGCCGGCCCCGACAAGGCCTTGCGCATTGGCTGTCTGGTGATCATTCGCAGCCGCCGCGAAGGGAATCAGAATCGCGGGCCTGCCGATCACTCCGATCTCGGCGATTGAAGACGCGCCGGATCTTGAAACCACGAGGTGCGAGTCGGCGATCCTTCGCGGAAGGTCATCATAAAACGGGGCGATTTCGCACTCCACCGAACAACGCAGATACTTTTCCTTCGTGCGTTCCAAGTTTTCAGACCGGACCTGCTGCGTCACCCGCAGCCTTCGGCGCAACTCGTCCGGGAGAATCGTCACGGCGTCCGCCATGACGCGGTCGATCGCCCCGGCGCCTTGGCTTCCTCCGGTCACAAGCAGTCTGATCTCGCCGTCGTCGGGTTCTTGATACGAATCCTTTTCAAACTCGAGAACCTCCGCTCGCACGGGATTTCCGGTCCGCACGCATTCGACGCCCCTTGGAAGGATGGTGTCGACCGCGCCGCATGCTACCATATCGACGCGTTTGGCAAGCAATTTATTGGCCCTGCCAAGTACTCCGTTTTGTTCGTGAATCAGCGTCGGCGTTCTTGCCAGCCAAGCGGCGGCAATCGGCGGAAACGCCGGGTAGCCGCCGAATCCGGCTACAACGGCCGGCTGCAGGCGCCGAATGCGCCACAGCGCGGACAGGACGCCTTTCGCGATCTTCGCGGGCGCGAGCGCTCGCTCCACAATTCCGCCCCGTGCTTGGGTGGAGCTTTCAATCGTCTGCACCGTAACGTCCTGCGGGAATCCATTGGCGAACGCCAAGCCTCGGCGATCCGTCCAGAATTCGGCCGTCCAGTTTCTGCGGAGCATTTCCTCCGCAACGGCTTGGGCGGGAAATACGTGGCCTCCGGTTCCGCCCGCCGCAAGCACCAGCAGCGGCCCGGCGTTCGGGACGCCGTTTGGCGCGATCATGGATCGCGGCCGAAAAATTGTTCCAATCGCGCTTTCTGCGCCTCCCTTGTGACCGCGAAGAGCATACCGAGCGTCAGCCCGACGGCGATCATCGACGAACCGCCGTACGAAACAAGCGGCAATGTCATGCCTTTCGCCGGAAGCAAGCGTACCGAAACGCCCAGATTGATGAAGGCTTGTATCCCGAACAGCGCCGCGAGTCCTGTTCCGGAGAGCCGCACGAAGCAGTCCTCCTCCTCGATCAGCCGATACATGGACCGAATGCAGACGAAGCAGAACAGCAAGATGATCAGCACGACCATCACCAGTCCGTATTCCTCCGCCGCGACGGCCGCGATGAAGTCCGTATGTCCGTCCGGAAGCTGAAATTTGGCTGTCCCGTTGCCGAGTCCCACGCCGAGCAGCCCGCCCTCCTGTATTGCGTTCGTCGCGTACCCCAGCTGCGTATTCGGAGCGACGTCGCGTTCCAAGTACGCGAGGATCCGCCCCTGGACGTGATCGGACAACTGGAATGCGGCCACGCCCGCCGAAACGATGATCGCCGCGACGAGAAGCAGGATCAGGATCGGCCCGCCCGAAACGAAGTACATCACGCACCAGCTGAACACGATCAAGCTTGCTTGGCCGAAGTCGGGCTGGAGCGCCAACATTCCTGCGATCAGGCAGCCGAAGCCCAGCGAAATCATCAGGCCGCTCCGTTCTCCCGTTCGCATTGAAATCGACATGAGCCAGGCAGCGAACACCACGAACCCGGGCTTCAGGAATTCCGACGGCTGGATGGATCCGAAGCCGAATGAAAACCACCTGACCGCGCCCTTGCCGAAGTCGGTGCCGAAAAACGGCAGCATCAAGACTCCGAAAAATGCAATCGCGAAGATCCCGATGCCGACCCTGCGAATCGTGATCGTCGAAGACAGCGATATCAATATCAACGCGCCGAAACTCGCCAAGCCGTAAACGGCATGGCGCTGAACGTAGTAGAACTCATTCTGCCCGTGTTTCGCGGCCAATGGCGGGGAAGCCGCAAACGAAAGCAGCAGCCCTATCAGCATCAAGATCGCGACTGCCGCCAAGCCCATGCGGTCAAGTGAACGCCACCAGATCGGAAGTAACGGCTCCTCATGAACGGATTCCGTCGATCCGTAAACCATGTGTGTCATGGTGCTCGCCTGTATCTGCCCAAGGTCAGCTCTTGCGGCTGATCCGAAGACCGAAGTTATAGAACTTATCAGGTGCCTGTGAACCCAAAATTCCGGGCGCGGCGAAATTGTCGATCAATGTTGCAATCCCGCCATGCGGCGCACTCGGATTTCAGCCGCGGTCAGGGCTTTCCGAATCTGATGTGAATCTCGTCTATGAAGTGCCTGCCCCGGGCTTCGAAATCCGGGTATTGATCGAAGCTCGCGGCAGCCGGAGCAAGAAGAATGGTGTCGCCCGGCTGGGCGTCGGATGCCGCGCTCGCCACGGCTTCGGGCAGCGTTCTGCAGACCACATGGGGCAATCCGCCGATTTGAAGAGCGAATTCTTTCGCCGAATGGCCGATCAGGTAGGCCTTGACGACATTGTCCAGACTGTCGACCAGCGGCAAGACTCCGTTTTCCTTGCCCAGGCCGCCCGCGATCCATCGAATCCTCTTGTGGGCCTTGAGTGCCCTTCCCGCGCTCTCCGCGTTGGTCGCCTTGGAGTCGTTCACGCAAAGAATGCCGCCGAAGTCGCCGACGATCTGGCTTCTGTGAGGCAGGCCCGGAAAGCTTGCAAAACCGGCTTCCACCTCGGAGACGCTCAGGCCGCACTCGAGACAGGCCGCGAGAGCGGCGCAAGCATTCTGCTGGTTGTGGGCGCCCGCGAGCGATCTGAATTCCGATGCATCGATTCGACGTTCGCTGTCGCCGCTTGTCGCGGTGATCATTCCGTCGACAACGCAGACTTGCGGCGAACGACCGTGCAGAATTCTTTCTGCGGATACCCGAACGACCTTCCCGGCTCCGACCCGGGCGCACGCCTGCGACGCGAGGAACCGTCCTTCATCCTCGTCCACCCCGATGATCGCCGACTTCATGCTTCCCGCCGCCAGCAGCTGTCGCTTCGCAGCGAAATAGCCGCCTTTTCCGCCGTGCCTCTCAAGATGATCGGGAGTGAGGTTGAGGAAAATCGCGATTTCCGGCGCAAGCAGGCTCGCCATGTCGCACTGGTAGGACGAAATTTCCAAGACCACGAAATCGCCCTTGCGCGGCGGGTCGAGGTCGAGCACTCCGCGGCCTATATTGCCCGCGAGCTGCGAATTCCGCCCGGCATGCCGGAGCGCATGGTCGATCAATGCGGACGTTGTCGATTTACCGTTGGAGCCGGTGATCGCGATCACCGTAGGGCGATTCCGCGCGCGGTCCGCATCTCCGTTTCGGCCGAGCAGGCGGAAAAACATTCCGATGTCATTGTCGGTCGGAACGCCTGCTTCCTGAGCGGCCGATACCAAACTGTTCGGTTTCGGGTAGAGATGCGGGATCCCGGGCGAAACGATCAAGCATTCAATGTCGCTCCAAGCGTCCGCAGCCGCAAGATCCCTCAGCGTCATTCCCGCTGCAAGCGCTTGCTCGCGCGCATCCGCAGATTCGTCCCAGCCGACGACGTCCGCGCCGCCTGCCCTCAGTGACTCGACCGCCGACCGCCCGGTCCTGCCGAGGCCGAGCACTGCATAGCGTTTCCCAGCAACGCCCTGTGCCGCTATCACCTATCTCACCTTGAGGGTTGCCAGCCCGGCCAACGCCAATATCAGCGCAATGATCCAGAATCGGATGACGATCTGCGATTCGGCCCATCCCTTCTTCTCGAAGTGATGGTGTATCGGGGCCATGAGCAGAATCCTTTTTTTCGTGGCCTTGTAGTACGCGACCTGGGCAATGACGCTCAGAGCTTCGACAACGAACAGCCCTCCGATCACGGCGAGCACGATTTCGTGCTTGGTCAACACTCCGATGGCTCCGACCGCGCCTCCGAGCGCCAGCGATCCGGTGTCGCCCATGAACACGGCGGCCGGCGGGGCGTTGTACCAGAGAAAACCCAGCCCGCCTCCGATCAATCCGGCGGCAAATACCAGCAGCTCGCCCGTTCCCGGAACATAATGCACTTCGAGATATTCCGTGAAGTCGACCCGTCCCACGGCATACGCGATGACCCCCAATGCCGCCGCCGCGATCATGACCGGCATGATTGCGAGGCCGTCGAGGCCGTCGGTCAGATTGACCGCGTTGGCGGAGCCGACGATCACGATCATCGCGAACGGGATGTACAAAATCCCCGCGTTGATAAGGATGTCCTTGAATATCGGAAGCGCGATCATGCCGGACAATTCGTCCGGATGGGCCAAAATCGCGCCGTACGCCGCGATGCCTCCGATCAGCAGCCCTATCGCGAGCTTGGTCTTGCCCGCCACGCCCTTCGAATTGTTCGCGGTTACTTTTCTGTAGTCGTCGATCATGCCGATCACGCCGAACGCGAGCGTTACGAGAAGCACGATCCAAATGTACAGGTTGTCCAAGCGGGCCCAAAGGAAAGTCGCCGTTAGAATCGCGCCAAGAATGAGCACGCCGCCCATCGTCGGCGTACCGGCTTTGTCGGCGATATGGCTTTCCGGACCGTCGGAACGGATCGGCTGTCCATTTTTCTGCTTCCGCTTGAGCAGGTTGATCAGAGGACGCCCGAACAAAAAGCCGAACACCAGCGCGGTGATCATCGCTCCGCCCGCGCGAAAAGTTATGTATCTGAATAGATTGAAGAAATCTCCGCCATCGGAAAGGCTGGAAAGATAATGCAGCATTCAATTCGCCTCTTTTGCGTACCGCGACCCGACATCGCCCAAGTTTTTGATCGCCGCGGCGACCAACGAAATGCGCGATCCTTTGGAGCCTTTGACAAGCACGACGTCGCCGGGTCCGGCGAGCGCATGCGCTTCCTCCGCCAGCGATTCCGCGCTGCTGCGCCAACGCCCCCGTTTCTCCGGCGGGAGAGCGTCATGCAAATTGCGCATCAGCGGACCCGCGCAATGCACGACCGCGACGGAATCCATGGAGGGATGGTCGGCGAAGCTCGCATGCATGTCCGCCTCCCCGCGTCCAAGCTCGAGCATGTCGCCCAGGATCGCCACGCGACGACCGGGGCGCGAGTGCGACGGCGCCGTTCCGGTCTTCGCCGCCGCGAGCACGTTGAGCGAAGCCGAGAGCGATGCGGGATTTGCGTTGAACGCGTCGTCCAGCAGGTCGATCGTCGCGTCCTCGCTGAATTCGTCAAGCCGGACGGTATGCTTCACTCCCCTCCCGTCGGGCGGCGTCCAGCGTCCGAGATCAAGCGCAGCGACAACCGGGTCCGCATCCACCGCGGCGACCGCGGCAAGCACGCCGAGCGCGTTTTCCGCAAAGTGCCGGCCGAGCGCCGCCAGCCTGAAAAACTGGGTTCGCCCGTCTACAAGAGCCCGAGCAACGGTGCCGCTTTCAACGAAGCGGTCTTCGACGAGCCTGTATCGGGCATCGGAAGCCGATCCGAATGCAACAACCTGCGCGGAAGCCTGCCGCGCAATTGAATGCATGGTTTCGAACTCGGCGGAAGACGCATTCAGGATCGCGGCGCCGCCGGGTTCCAGACCTTCGAAAATCGACGATTTCTCTTTCGCGATGTCTTCCAGGCTGTCGAACGCGGCAAGGTGCGCGGGCGCGATCATCGTGATGATGGCTGCGTGAGGTCGCGCCATTCGGCTGAGCGGGGCGATTTCGCCCGGCTGGTTCATGCCGATCTCGATTACGGCGTAATCGGCGCTTGCGGGCATCCGAGCCAGCGTCAGCGGAACTCCCCAATGATTGTTGTAGCTTCTCTCGGCCGCGTGCGTTTTTCCTTGAAAACTCAGCACAAGCCGCAGCATATCCTTCGACGAAGTCTTTCCTGCGGATCCGGTGACTGCGATCACCTTTGCGCGGCAGCGCCTTCGCGCTTCGACTCCCAGCCCTTCCAAAGCGGTCTGGACGTCGTCCACTATCAAGAGGGGCGCGTCTCCTGACACGCCCTCGGGCCGCCGCTCGACGAGCGCGGCAGCCGCTCCCGAGTTCAATGCTTGCGCCACGAAATCATGCCCGTCGCGCCTGTCCCGAAGTGCGACGAACAGATCGCCGGGCATGATCGTTCTGGTATCAATCGATACGCCGGTCGCTCTCCACCCGACCGTCGAACGCCCTCCGGTGGCTTTTTCCGCCTCTTGCGATGTCCAAATCGTCAATGCTCGCTTCCCTCCAATGCTTTGACTGCGATGCTCGCCTGCTCGGCATCGTCGAACGGCAGAACCATCTCTCCGATCGTTTGAGTCGTTTCATGCCCCTTTCCGGCGATCACCAATGCATCGCCCGGGCGCATTGCGCTCACGGCGGTCAGAATGGCCTCCGCCCGATCGGCGATTTCCGCTGCCCCTGGGCAGGCTGCGAGGATTTCCGACCTGATCAATGCAGGATCCTCAAACCTCGGATTGTCGTCGGTCACGAATTGGACATCGGAATGCATCTTTGCGATCCGGCCCATCAAAGGACGTTTTGAACGATCCCTGTCGCCGCCAGCGCCGAATACGACGATCAAGCGGCCAAGGACATGCGGCCTGACAGCCTGGAGCGCGGTTTCAAGCGCGTCGGGAGTGTGCGCATAGTCCACGAACACCGGCGAACCGTCACTTTTTCGGGCGGCAAGCTCCATGCGTCCGCGGACTGCGCCAATTCGATTCAATTTGCTGAATACGGCTTCCGCATTTTCGCCCGCTCCGATCAAAAGCGCAGCGGCAGTCAGGGCGTTCATTCCTTGAAATCCGCCTGCCAAATTCAGTTCGGCTTCGAAGACCTTGCCCCTCCATGAAAAGCTGAGCGTTTGGCCTGAACTGCGGAAGCGCTGCGCGGCAAGCTTCAGATCGGCCGTTTCACGACCGACCGTGATCAATTCGAGCCCCGATGCGGCTGCCACATTCGACATTTCCTTCCCGAACGGACTGTCGATGCAGACGACGGCTATGCCACCGTCGATCATGTTTCTTTCGAACATCGTCGCTTTTGCGGCGAAGTAGCTTTTCAAGTCAGGATGGTAATCCTGATGCTCATGCGACAGATTGGTGAACGCAGCCGCCTTGAACTTCAGGCCGTCGAGCCGGGCTTGCGACAATCCGTGAGACGAAGCCTCCAGCGCGACCCGAGCGATCCCCTGCCTCTTCATCGCGCCGAGATGCCTGTGGAGAGTCATCGGATCAGGCGTGGTATGGTGAAGCTGCGCTGCATACGCTCCTTCAATCCCGGTGGTTCCGCAATTCGCCGCGGGACGTCCGAGCGCTTCCCACAGCTGACGGCACATTGTCGCGACCGACGTTTTTCCGTTGGTTCCCGTGACCGCCACGACTGTTTCAGGCGCGCCGCCGAACCAGTTGGAAGCCGCGACCGCGAATGCCGACCTCGGCCTTGTCCGCACGATCATCTGCAGACCGCTGACGTCATTGTTCGCGGCGGCGACTTGCGCTCCGTCCGCATCGGTAAGAAGCGCCGCCGCTCCGTTTTCGATCGCGGCATCGGCGTAGAGCGCGCCGTGCGTTCTGGTTCCGGGAAGGGCCGCGAACAGGCAGCCCGGATATATGCTGCGGCTGTTTTCCGACAAACCGGATACCGCCGCCGCCGGATCCGGAGCATCGGCCAATCCGAGGTCTGAAAGCGACATGCGGTCGGCGGTCGGCTTGAAGGTCACGTCTTCGCGCGCCGGCAAAACGATTGCGGATGGAAGGACCATGAGTTCATTCAACGCTCGTTTCCGGCCAGATGCCCAGCACAGGCGCGACTCTGGTGACGATTTCCCCGGCGATCGGCACCGCCGTCCAGCCTGCGGTCCGCAAGGCCTCCTCGCCGTCGGTGATTTTCGGCTCATCCAAGCTTATGACCAAGACGTACTCCGGGTTGTCCACAGGAAAGAAAGACGCGAAGGTGGACAGAACTCGTTCACTGTCGTAACCGCCCCGTGAACTCGGCTTTTCCGCGGTCCCTGTCTTCCCGCCAATCGAATAACCTTTGATGTCGGCAATCGAAGCGGTGCCGTCCAGCACCACTTTTCGAAGCATCATTCTCATCTCGGCGGAAGTCTCCTCCGAGATCACCCTTTCAGGCGAGTCATTCGAAACGTCTTTCATGATGATTGTCGGCTCGACTTTCGTTCCGCCATTGATGATTGTTGCGTAAGCCGCCGCGAGGTGCATGGGGCTGACCGCGATTCCGTGTCCGTACGATATGGTGACGGTCGAAATTCTTTGCCATCGGGACGGCCATTTCGGCTTCGCATTCTTTGCTTCCGACAGTTCCAGCTTCAAAGGATCCAGCAGCCCGAGTTCGCCGAGGAAAGATTTCTGCCTTTCAGGACCGATCATGAGCGCAAGTCTTGCCGTGCCGATGTTCGAGCTCTTCACGATGATTTCTTCCACGGTTCGGGAATCTTTGCCGTAATTGTCCTTGATCTTGTACTGTCCGACGCTGAACGGACGCGTGTCAATTACGGTTTCGGAAGACACCAAGCCAAGCTCGATCGCTTGCGCGACCGCAAAGGTTTTGAATGTCGATCCCAATTCGTAGACGCCTTGCGCCGCTCGGTTGAACAACGGGTTTTCCTCGGCTTTGGAACCGCTCATGTATGCTTGGCGATCATTGGGGTCGAAAGCGGGCATGGAGACAAGCGCGATGATTTCGCCCGAGTGGGCGTCCATCAGTATCGCGCTTCCGCCCAAAGCGCTCATCATGCCCAATCCGGCATTCAGCAGATTCTGGATGATCTCCTGAATCCTCGCGTCTATGGAAAGCTGAAGCGGCTTGCCGCGATGCGCCGGGTCGCGCACGAACTCGTCGAATTCCTTTTCCACGCCGGCATTGCCTTTGACCTCGGCGAATTGGGAGTCCTGCAGGCCGAATACTGTTCCGCCCAGAACATGCGCGGCCAGCTTGCCGTTCGGATACACTCTGACTTCCCGCGAACCGAGATAGACGCCCGGCTCGCCGATGTCGTTGACGAGCTTGGCTTGCTCCGGCGACAGCTTGCGTTTGATCCAAGCGAACTTGGATCTGTTCAAGAAAAGCTCCTGAAGGTCGTCGGCATTCAAATCCGGAAATATTTCAGCAAGATCTTCGGCCGCACGCCGAAGGTTTCCGTTGTTTCTGAGTTCCTCGGTCCTCACATACAGCGAATTCGTCGGAAGGTTCGTGGCAAGCAAGCTGCCATTCCGGTCGACGATGTCGGAGCGTTGCGCGAATACTGCCGCGGAAGACCCGCTCGACCTGGGCTCGTCGGGCTCGGAAACCGAGATCGCCGCGGTTCGCACGGCGACCGTGACGAACAAGACGACAAAGCAGCTTATGATCGTAAGCAACCGGAATCTCGGCCGAAACCCTGTCCGGGCATCGACTCGCGGCCTTTTTGCAGCCGAACCTTCGGCGCCCGCCCTTTTCGAATTCGCTCTCATCGTCATCTGGGCCGGAAACCGCCGCCGATCCCTGATTCATCGGAAAACGCGAGAAGGCCGACTCGGTCATGCTGATCCTTCACGTACGGGATAGTTTCCACCATGACGAGATTTGATTCGGTCATCGGACCGAGATTGATCTGGTTGAAATTGTCCTCGACAAGCGCAGTCAAGCGCTCGGCCCGGGTCAAATGCGCCCAATCAGCGTTAAGGTACTGAAGATAGTAGAACCTCTCGCCATGGAGCCTCTGCAGTTCCTCGAGTGTCCTCTGCCGATCCTGAGTCCGGTAATTCTCTTTGTACGCCCACCAAGCGAATACGAGCAAAGACGCAGACAGGACGCCGTACATTATATTGCGCATCGCCGAGCTCCCAAGACTTGACCGGCCGTTCTCCCCTCCAGCGCCTCGGAACGAAATTGCGAAGGCGCATCCGTGCGCCTGGCCATCCTGAGCTTCGCCGAACGAGATCTCGGATTGGCGGCAATTTCAGTTTCGTCGGGCGTGAGCGGACGACGCGACATGAGATTGAAGCTGGGGCCCGCGCAAGGCTCCTGCGGGCTGTGGCGGTTGGCCCCGGATGCGCTGCCGCGCGCTCGGAAAAATCGCTTCACGATTCTGTCTTCAAGAGAGTGGAACGTCACGACGGCGATCAAGCCGCCTATGCGCAACGCCCTCTCCGCCGCTTCCAGACCTCTCGAAAGCTGCCCGAGTTCGTCGTTGACCGCAATCCGCAGCGCCTGGAAACATTTGGTGGCCGGGTGGATCGAGGACTTCGAGCGCTCACTGCTTTTCGCGGCCGCGATGATTTTCGAAAGCTCGCCGGTCGTGGTGATCGCGCTGCGGGAGCGATGTTCAGCGATCTTGCGCGCGACGCGTCTCGCGGCGCGATCCTCTCCGAAGCGAAAGAAGATTTCCGCCAGCCGCCTTTCCGATTCGCCGTTGACGATATCCGCCGCCGTCGGCCCGCTTCGGCTCATGCGCATGTCGAGCGGCCCGTCTTTGCTGAAAGAAAATCCGCGTTCGGCTTGATCGACTTGCATCGAAGACACGCCGAGATCGAACACCACTCCGTCCACATGGATTGAGGGCGCGATCTCGGGATGCCGGTCGAAGTCGGAAAATCTGCCTTGCACCAATTCGATCCCGCTGTTCGACTCGTTCGTCCTTGCATTCTGCAGCGCGTCGGGATCGCAATCCATCCCGAACACCTTTTCGGCGCCCGCCGCGAGCAAAGCCCGCGAGTAGCCGCCGGCTCCGAAGGTGCAGTCCACCCACTTTCCTCTTATCGGCGCGGCGGCATTCAAAAACGCGTCCAGCAGCACCGGGGTATGCATCGAATCTCTCGTCCCGCCGGATGCCGGCCTTTCAGTCCGCATTCGTTTGGCTTTGCTGGTTTTGCAGCTCCTGGTCGAGCAATACCGAAATATTGAATGACCCGGCGTCCGGTCCGGCAAGACTCTGCAGTTGCTCGTCTATGCTCGCTGCGTATGCGTCGTGAAGGGCCGGATTCCAGATTTCAAAATGAGTGCCCGTGCCGGCGAAGCGAGCGGGTTTGCTGACGTCCAGTCGGGACTTCTCCCGAAGATCGGCGGGCATCGAAATCCGGCCGTTGGGATCGAGTTGCGCAGTTACGGAGCTTGTTATGAAATAATGCTGAAAAACTCGTTTTTTCTGTTGGGGCAAGTTCCCCCACATGATCAATCGATCAAGCTTGTTGATGGTTTCCAGAGAGTAGCAGAGAAGGCACTCCTGTTGGGGCGGCCCGTAAACGATGACGGCGGACGCCGTCGCGCCAGGCTCCCTGCCGGGATCGCCTGCCTCCAGAATTTTCCTGAAATCGGCCGGAATCGACACACGGCCTTTGGAATCGACCTTGTGGGTGCTTTTGCCCCTGAACGCCTCGTGCTGTTCTGATTCTTGAAGCGCCACAGGCTGCTCGTCCGTTGTTGATGAAGACGCTCTTGTTGGTGCTCGACCTGCCGCTTCGGATCACAAGTCGTTCCGTCGTGCTTTTCGGAGGGGGAGGAGAGCACCAATGCACAACGGAACGACTTTTTCGTGGAGGGCCTGCCCTTGCCCTTATAATTCCTGCCTTGATCCCATCTACTGACGTGGATCGTCCCCGCCGGAATTGCTGGCACACATGTTCGGCGGTTGCAACCTTTTTTTGGGATCATATGGGAAGTCATAGGTTTTAAGCCCACTTCGGGAAAATCAGGACGGAGACGATTTGAAAGCGATTCGAAACAAGTCGAATAATCGACTGAGTTATCTTTATATTGTTTATTCGAATATTTTATATACTATATATAGAGATCAAAGATTCAATTTTCTATTTCAGAAAAGTGGAGTCCAATTGAAAAAAATGCCATGAAGTCGCAAAAATTATGTTGCGTTGATGCAACATTTTTGCATCGATTCCGCACTTTCGGACAGTCGGCGCCATGATTTCCCATGCCGGCGACCCCTATTTCCCCGCTCCGCCCGCGAACAGGCGCTCGGCGAGCGAATCAAACGCGTCGGCAATCGGCCCCCGCCGGCAGGCGGCGGGAGTGCCGCCGTCGGAAGCGAGCCGGATTTCGGGAATCAGCGGAACGGCTCCCAGAAACGGCAGCCCGAGCTTCTCAGCATCCCTCTTGGCGCCTCCGTGGCCGAAAATCTGCGTTTCCGCGCCGCATTTCGGGCAGCTGAAGGTCGACATGTTCTCGACGATCCCCAGGACCGGGGTCCCGAGTTTCTGGAACATGGCAATCGCCCGTCTCGCATCGATCAGCGCGATGTCCTGCGGCGTGCAAACGATGACCGCGCCCGAAGGCTGGAACTTCTGGCACAAAGTCAATTGGACGTCCCCGGTTCCGGGCGGGAGATCGACGACGAGATAATCCGTGCCGTCCCAATCGACCTGGGTCAGCATCTGCTGGAGAGCGCCCATCAACATCGGTCCGCGCCAGATCACAGGCTCGTCCTCCTTCACGAGGAACCCGATCGACATCAGGCGGATCCCGTGCGCGCGAAGCGGTATGATCGTCTTGCCGTCAGGCGAATCCGGCCGCCCCTTGGCGCCCATCATCCTTGGAATCGACGGACCGAACAAATCGGCATCCAGCAGTCCGACGGGCTTGCCGGTCCGGGCAAGGGAAACCGCAAGGTTCGTCGCGACCGTCGACTTGCCGACGCCGCCTTTTCCGGATGCGACCGCAATGATTCGCTCGACGCCGCGCACGACAGCAGGCTCACTCTGCTTCTTCGGGTGTCCGCCGAACCTCAGCGTCGGCGGCTCCTTGGAACTTTGAGCACTTGCTGAATGAGCCGTCATGACCACGGAAACTTTCGAAACGCCCGGCAGCGTCTTGACCGCGCGTTCCGCCGCCGCCCTCACCGGCTCCATTCGCGCTCCGAGTTCGGAAGGGACCTCAAGCACGAAGCTGACGCTGCCGGCATCGACCGCAAGCGCCCTGACCAATCCTGCCGTGACGATATCCTCGCCGCCGGGAAGAGCGATGCGGCCAAGCTCTTCGACAACTTGTTCTTTCGATACTTCCAAATCCGCCCCCGTTCCAATGCGCGGCGCGCGGCGCCGACTCGACCCTTCCCGCCGCGATGATTCCAAATCTACAGCAACTCTCGCGCCGGCTGAATCCTTAGTCGATACCGGAACCTGCGGGCAAGCGCACTTGCGCGAGGCGCATAGCGGAATTGCTCAATTGTAGATTGCGGCATGCCGTCCCCGGCACGATATACCGCAAGTGATGATGAAGCCTGCCGTTTGGCGGCAGCATTGAAAAAAAAAGGAAGCAAAACCATGGCAGCCATCGCAAAACCCCTGTCGCAGTTCAGGATCGCCGACTACGTCGGCAGCAAACTTGCATCCGTCGCGAAGGCGTGGGAGATGCACAGGCGTTACCGCGCCACGGTCACTGGCCTTGAGGCGCTCTCCCAAAGGGAGCTGGCAGACATCGGGCTCAGCCGCGACCAGATCAGATCCGTCGCACGCGACGCGTCCAGCGCGCGAATCAAATGAATTAGAGGCGTCGGCGCCACGAGCGCCAGTCTCTAGTCGGCGGCCGTGTTTCTCCTTTCGCACGCCGCCGACTCATTCCTCCGAGAAAGGACTCCGAATTCAGCCCTCGCTCCCGTCTCCCTTGGTCAGGTAGCTCGCGAGAACGTGCTTGGTTCCCGCGTGGTCGAATTCCACGTCCACCTTCACGTCGTTCACTTCAACCACCTCGCCGGGTCCGAACTTGCGGTGGAAAACGCGGTCCCCTGCCGCGAACGGCGACGCGACTTTCGCCTTCGCCTTCGGACGGCGCGCCGAACCCACGTCGCCCGACGAGATTCGTCGCGCCATGCGCTGGAAACCCGGCGACGAGTATCCGCCCTGGGTGTCGGCGGCAGATTGACTCAATCTTGAAATGTCGCGATCCCGCTCGCCGTAGCTGTACCGCTGCCACCCCGAGCCGGGCGGCGTCAGGGTCTGCAAGTTCTTCTCGGGAATCTCGCCGATGAAGCGCGACCGGATGCCGGACCTCCACTCGCCGTTCACAAAGCGGGTCGCAGCGCATGTCACGATGCAAACCTCTTTCGCCCTTGTGATCCCGACATAAGCCAACCGGCGCTCCTCTTCAAGGCCGCGCTCAAGCTGTTCATCCAGCGCTCGCTGAGACGGGAAGCCCCCATCCTCCCATCCGGGCAGAAACACGACAGGAAATTCCAGCCCCTTCGCAGCGTGAAGCGTCATGAGCGTGACCTTCTTGGCATCCGCGTCCTCTCCGCTCTCGGCGACGAGAGCGATGTGCTCAAGAAACGCTTGGATGCTCTCGAATTCATTGATCTTGCCTGCAAGCTCGTTCAGATTGTCGATGCGGGCTTCGGCGTCGGGCGTCTTCGTGTTCGCCCACATCTCCAAGAGTCCGGACTGCTTGATTATTTTGTCAGCTGCGGCAGCATGATTCTGCTGGCTTTCGCGCAACAATTCGGACCATTCATCGAGTCCGCCAAGCAATTTGGCCATGCCGTCCCTTGCCGGCCTCGGGAACTTGCCCTTCTGCAGGAGGCTTCGCGCCCCCTCCAGCAACGGAACTCCCTTGCTCCGCGATTCGACGTGAATGGCGCCGAGCGACTTCGGACCCATGCCGCGCTTGGGCGTGTTGACGATTCTCTCGAAGGCGAGGTCGTCGGATTTTGAAACCGCGAGTCGAAAATACGCGATCGCGTCCCTAATTTCCCGCCGCTCGTAGAATCTGGGTCCCCCTATGACTCTGTAAGGAACTCCGCTCGCGATGAGCCGGTCTTCAATCGCCAGCATTTGGCGCGACATTCTGACCAGGATTGCGATTTCGTCGAATCCGTACTCGCGGCGACTCTCGCCGCCTCGGTTCAGATCTTCTATCTGCGTTCCGATCCATTCGGCTTCCGCGTTTCCGTCCCAGACTTCCGCCAGCTGGATCTTCTCTCCGGGGCCTGCTTCAGTCCACAGCGTCTTTCCCAGCCTGCTGCCGTTGTGCGCGATCACGCCCGATGCCGCAGCAAGTATGTGGCCGGTGGACCGGTAGTTCTGCTCAAGTCGGATGATCTGCGCACCATTGAAATTTTTTTGGAATTCCAGAATGTTGCGAACTTCGGCTCCCCGCCAGCCGTAGATCGACTGGTCGTCGTCTCCGACGCAGCAGATGTTGCCGTGCGCTTGCGCGAGCAAACTGAGCATCAAGTACTGAGCGACGTTCGTGTCCTGGTATTCGTCGACAAGAATGTACTTGAACCGCCTTTGGTATTCGGCGAGCACCGAGTCATTCCGACGCAGGAGTTCGACCACCTGCAGGATCAGGTCGCCGAAGTCCGCCGCGTTGAGCCTTTCGAGCCTTTCTTGATATTGCTTGTAGAGTTTGTGGCCCTTGCGATTGAACGAATCCCATTCGGATTTCGGCACGTCGTCGGGAAGCCAGCCTTGGTTTTTCCACCTGTCGATAATTGCCTGGAGCTGTCTGGGCGGCCACTGCTTGGGGTCAATGTTCGCTTCCGAGATCAATTGCTTATGAAGCCGCAACTGATCATCGGCGTCCAGTATGGTGAAGTCGGGTTTCAAACCGACCAGCTCGGCCTTGCTCCGCAAGATCTTTGCGCCGATCGAATGAAACGTTCCGAGCCAAGGGAGGATTCTTGCGCCGAGATGCAAATATGCGCCGACGCGCTCGCGCATCTCATTCGCGGCTTTGTTCGTGAATGTGACTGCAAGGATTTCCGAAGGCCACGCGCGTTTCGTGTGCAGGATATGCGCCATCCGGGCCGTCAGCGCCCTCGTTTTTCCGGAGCCGGCCCCGGCGAGAACCAGAACGGGACCGTCAACCGTTTGCACCGCTTTCAATTGCGGCTCATTCAGCCCGTCAAAGTACGGCTGCGCCTGAGCGTCCGCGCGCTCGCTAACTGCGTCTTTTGTCAAATGAGTATTCATGAGAAGCCCCATACAGCAGGCTTCAGCCGGATTGAAGCTTGAGTTCCGCATATGTTCCAACCGCCCCCAGCATTGGCGTTCGCGCCGCAATCCGTCTACGGGGAAACGCTGGAAGTCGGTGGACGTTTCCGGCATTTTCTCCGAATCGTCCATCCCGGCGCAAAGGATTCATTCTGCCGATGAGATCCGAATCTGAATAAGCTTGTTGCAGGACAGGAAAGATGGAATTCAATAAAATCCTAGTGGCCAATCGAGGCGAAATCGCCATTCGAATCATGCGGGCGGCGAACGAGCTGAAGAAAAAGACCGTCGCCGTATTCGCTGAAGAAGACAAATTGTCGCTTCATCGCTTCAAGTCCGACGAGGCTTACAGAATCGGCGAAGGGTTGGGTCCCGTGAGCGCGTATTTGTCGATTCCGGATATAATTCGCGTCGCCAAGCAATCCGGGGCGGACGCGGTGCATCCCGGCTACGGCCTGCTCTCCGAAAACCCGGAATTCGCGGAAGCATGCGTGAGAGAAGGGATCGCGTTCATCGGGCCGACGCCGGAAACGATGCGACTCCTCGGCGACAAGTCCGCCGCCAGAATCGCAGCGGATTCCGTGCGCGTGCCGGTCGTTCCTGCCACCCCGGTTCTTCCCGACGATTTCGGCGAAGCCAAGAAAATGGCGGAGCAAGTGGGATACCCGCTCATGCTGAAAGCTTCGTGGGGCGGCGGCGGCCGAGGCATGCGGGTCATTCGGACGCCCGGCGAACTGGAAGAGAAAATCATCGAGGGCCGAAGAGAGGCCGAAGCGGCATTCGGGAACGGCGCATGCTTTCTGGAGAAATTGATCGAGCGCGCACGGCACGTCGAAGTTCAGATCCTCGGCGACAAGCACAGCAGCGTGTATCACTTGTACGAAAGAGACTGCACCGTTCAACGGCGAAACCAGAAGGTCGTCGAACGCGCGCCTGCTCCGTATCTGTCGGAAGACCAGCGAAGCGAGGTTTGCGAACTGGCGCTGCGGCTCGCGCGCAAAGCGAATTATCAGAACGCCGGCACTGTCGAGTTCCTGATGGATATCGACACCGGCAAATTCCATTTCATCGAAGTCAACCCGCGCATCCAAGTCGAGCACACTGTCACCGAAGAAGTAACAGGCATCGACATCGTGAAGGCGCAGATCAGGGTCGCGGAGGGCGCGGATCTCGCGGCTGCGACCGGCGCGCCGAGACAGGAGGACGTGGAGCTCAGGGGCCATGCCTTGCAGAGCCGCATAACCACCGAAGATCCGCAGAACAACTTCATCCCCGACTACGGCAAGCTTGCCGCCTACCGGTCAGCGACAGGCATCGGCATCAGACTCGACGGAGGAACAGCCTATTCCGGCGGGGTGATCACCAGGCACTATGATTCGCTGCTCGTCAAAATCACCGCATGGGCGCCGACCAAGGACGACGCCATCGCGAGGATGGACCGCGCCTTGAGGGAATTCCGGATTCGCGGCGTTTCCACGAACATTTCATTCATCGAAGCGCTCCTCCAGCACCCGGTCTTCCTGTCGGAAGAATACACGACGCGCTTCATCGACAGCACTCCCGAACTGTTCCAGTTCCAAGCCCGGCGCGACAGGGGCACGCGGATCCTCACCTACATCGCCGACGTCATCGTGAACGGTCATCCTGAAATCACGGGAAGCAAAAAAAGGCCGGCGCAGCTCAAGCAGCCGAAACCGCCTTCGGTCGGCGGACCCGCCCGCCAATGCGGAGCCAAGAGGATACTGGACGAAAAGGGGCCGCAGGCGGTCGCGGATTGGATGGCGACGCAAAACCGGCTTCTCGTGACCGACACGACGATGAGGGACGGCCATCAGTCCCTTTTGGCGACGCGCATGCGCACCTACGACATGCTGAATGCGGCCGACGCATATTCCGCGAACCTGCCGGAGCTGTTTTCATTGGAATGCTGGGGCGGAGCCACATTCGACGTCGCGTACCGGTTCCTGCAGGAGTGTCCATGGCAACGGCTTCGCGACATTCGGGCGCGAATCCCGAACATCTTGCTGCAGATGCTTTTCCGCGGATCGAACGGCGTAGGGTACGCAAGCTACCCGGACAACGTGGTTCGCTTTTTCGTCAAGCAAGCGGCAGACACCGGCATTGATCTTTTCCGGGTCTTCGACAGCCTCAACTGGGTCGAAAACATGCGGGTCGCGATCGACGCCATACTCGACACAGGCAGGATTTGCGAAGCCGCGATCTGCTATACAGGGGACATACTGGATCCCGACCGTTCGAAATACGACCTCAAATACTATGTTCAACTGGGCAAGCAATTGAGGGACGCAGGGGCCCATATCCTTTGCATCAAGGACATGGCCGGGCTGATAAAGCCCCATGCGGCGAAAGTTCTCGTCAAGAATTTGAAGGAGGACGTCGGCCTTCCCATTCACTTCCACACCCATGACACAAGCGGAATCGCGGCGGCGTCCGTGCTGGCGGCGTCCGAAGCCGGAGCCGACGCCGCGGATCTTGCGATGGATTCGTTCTCGGGGGGAACCTCGCAGCCTTGCCTGGGATCAGTCGCGGAAGCCCTCAAGTCGACGCCGAGGGATACGGGACTGGACATTGCGAGCATACGCGAATTGTCGGGTTATTGGGAACAGGTGCGGGAGCTCTATGCCCCGTTCGACGAAGGACTCGCGGCGCCGGCGTCCGAGGTTTACCTGCACGAAATGCCGGGCGGACAGTTTTCGAATCTCAAGGCTCAAGCGCGGTCGCTGGGATTGGAAGACAGGTGGCAGGAGATCGCGAACGCCTACGTGCAGGCGAACCAGATATTCGGAGATCTGGTCAAGGTCACTCCGACATCCAAGGTGATCGGCGACATGGCGCTCATGATGGTCAGCCAAGGTCTGACCAGAGAAATGATCGAAGATCCGAACGTTGAGATTTCGTTTCCGGAATCGGTTGTCGAGCTGATGCGCGGAGACGTCGGACAGCCGCTCGGGGGCTTTCCGGATGCCATTCAAAAGAAAGTCCTGAAGGGTTCCGAAGCATATGCGGGAAGGCCGGGCGACCGCCTGCCCCCGATAGATTTGGAGGATGAACGGAGAAAACTCTCCGAGGAGCTTGACGGCTGCGAGGTCGATGACGAGGATCTCAACGGCTATCTCATGTACCCGAAAGTCTTTTTGGATTACATGAAGCGACACCGGCCGTTCGGTCCGGTCCGAACATTGCCGACCTCGACGTTCTTCTACGGGATGTTGCCCCGTGAAGAAATCAGCGTTGAAATGGAGCCGGGGAAAATCCTGGAAATCCGCCTTCAGGCGGTCGGAGAAGTCCACGAGAAAGGCGATGTCAGGGTATTTTTCGAACTGAACGGGCAACCTCGAGTCGTCAGGGTTACCGACAGACTGGCGACCGCCGAATTGCCCAGCGCCGTGAAAGCAGAACCGGGCGATCCGCACCAGATCGGCGCGCCCATGCCCGGCACGGTCGCGTCGCTGAGCGTCGCGGAAGGCCAAAAGGTATCGAAGGGCACATTGCTGCTGACGATCGAGGCGATGAAGATGGAAACCGGCATTTACTCGGAAATGGACGCTGTCGTGAAAAAGATTCATGTTGCGCCGACCGCAATGATTGATGCGAAGGACTTGATGATCGAGCTGGAAGACCCAACTGATTAGATTGCATAACAAAGTGGACCGACGCGATCACTGCGAACGCCGGGCAGAATCGAAGGCGATGATCTTCGGGGTCCGGATGGACCGCAATCCGGCGATCGCGTTCAGAGTCCGCAGGCGCAAAACGGCGTTGCCGAATATCCTTTCGCGTTCACCCTACGGGCGGCCGCGCTAGTTTTTTTGACAAGACAGGAGCAACTCGTGCTCGAACTTCTATCGGAGCCCGCCGTCTGGGCGAGTTTCCTTTCGCTGGCCATGCTTGAGATCGTACTCGGCGTGGACAATGTCGTCTTCATATCGATAGCGGCGTCCAGATTGCCGGAACACGAACGGCGAACGGCGCGAATGGTCGGCTTGTCGATCGGTCTTTTCCTGAGAGTCGCATTGCTGTTCTCGATCGTCTGGGTCGCGTCCCTGATCGAACCGGTGTTCGAACTGTTCGGCGTCGGCTTCAGCTGGCGGGACGTGATCCTGGCGGCGGGCGGCGCGTTTCTGGTGTGGAAATCCGTTTCCTACATCTGCCAAGAGATGGAATCCCAAGAGAAGAAGCAACAAACCAAACCGCAAGCGAAATTCTGGTACGTCATTGCGCAGATCACCGTCCTGGATGTGGTTTTTTCCTTGGATTCCGTAATCACCGCCGTCGGAATCGCCGACCACACGGAGGTCATGGTGGCGGCAATCATCGTCGCCGTCATCACGATGATGGTCGCAGCAGGGCCGATCTCAAGCTTCGTCGAACGTCATCCTTCGACAAAGATGCTCTGCTTGGCGTTTCTTCTGTTCATAGGAATCGCGCTGATCGCGGACGGCCTGCACCACCATATCGACAGGACCTTCATCTATGGCGGCATCATATTCGCCGGCGCAGTTGAAGCGCTGAACTTGTGGCGCACAAAGAGCTCCGGCAAGCAAGCCTAATGGCACGCTCGATAAACCTGAGTTCGGTTTGATGCTTGTCGGCTCTGATGCGACGTCTGACACTCCATCGGGCAATCCGAGAAGTTGATCATGGCATTTATCGAGCCCCGCAACGGGAAGGGGCAAGACCTGCCGCCTGAGAAATTGTTTGGCGGCATAGTCATATGACGCCATTTTGGAGTGATTCGGGACGATGAGCAGGATATGCCGGGAAGGGGCGCGCGGCTATCGGCCAAGTGCGAGGGCGTCCTTCCCATGAACCTCCACTTCAACCGCGATCGTGCATTGGCACATCTCCGGAACGGAGTCGGAAGCCCCGACGCGCAGTTCCGAACCGGGCAACTCGAAGCTGTTGAACGCGTGGTAAGCGGTGCGGGCCGCCTACTCGTCGTGCAAAGGACCGGATGGGGCAAGAGCTTCGTCTACTTCATTGCGACAAAAATGCTGCGCGAGTCCGGCATGGGTCCTGCCCTGCTCATTAGCCCGCTGATAGCGTTGATGCGAAATCAGATCGCGGCGGCGGAACGCATGGGCGTTCGTGCAGCCACCATCCATTCCGACAATCAGGACGACTGGCTAAAAATCGAGGAGGGCGTGCAAAGGGACGAAGTGGACATCTTGCTGATCTCGCCGGAGCGGCTCGCGAACGAGCGGTTTATCCACGAGGTTCTGGCGAATATTGCAGACCGGATATCAGTTCTCGTGGTTGACGAAGCCCATTGCATATCGGACTGGGGTCATGACTTCCGTCCGCACTACAGGTTGATCGGACGATACATAAAAGTCCTTCCGCCCAACCTGCGTCTTCTGGCGACGACCGCGACGGCAAATAACCGAGTAATGGCCGACCTGAAGGTGAGCTTAGGACCAAACCTCGAGATATCGCGCGGCGATTTGGCCCGGCCCTCGCTTGCTTTGCAAACCATCTCGATGCCGGACCAAGCCGAAAGACTTGCCTGGCTCGCGGAACGGCTTCCAGAGTTGCCCGGAAGCGGCATAATCTACACGATGACCGTCCGCGACGCAGAAACAGTTGCGGAGTGGCTGCAGTCGCGCGGCATCAAAGTTGAATCTTACTCCAGCCGGTCCGGTGAAACCCGGGCGGAGCTGGAACAGCACCTGCTCGACAACAGGCTGAAAGCGCTGGTGGCAACCACCGCCTTGGGAATGGGCTTCGACAAGCCGGATCTGGCATTCGTCATCCACTACCAGGCGCCGGGATCAATTGTTGCATACTACCAGCAGGTGGGCCGAGCCGGACGAGCTCTCGATTGCGCATACGGGGTGCTGCTGAGCGGCAGAGAAGATGTCGAGATATCAAATTACTTTATCGAAAGTGCCTTTCCGACCAGATCCGAAGTCGAATTCGTTCTGCAAGCATTGGAGAACGCACCCGACGGCTTGTCGGTTCGCGGCATCGAAGCTATGACCAATGTCAGCAACAGCCGCATCGGGAAAGTCCTCCAGCTCCTGTCTTTGGAATCACCTGCTCCCGTCGCGAAACTTGATGCGAAGTGGCAATTGACCGCCGCAAAACTGGGTGACGCCTTCTGGGAACGGGTGCGCCGACTGACGGAACTGCGGCGTTCAGAGCAAGCGCAGGTACAGGAGTATGTGCAGTTGTCTTCGGGCCACATGGAGTTCCTGATCCGGGCGCTGGACGGCGACCCCGGCGGCAAATTTCCGACGACCGCTCCGGCTTTGCCCGTGTCCGCGGATCCGAAAAGCGTCCGCGCGGCGGTCGCTTTTCTGCGCGGATCGAGTCTGGATATCATGCCTCGGAAGCAATGGCCTCCGGGCAAAACGATCAGTGCAGATCACCGAGCCGAGCCCGGAAAGGCGCTCTGCGCTTGGGGAGACGCCGGCTGGGGACGCTTGGTAAGCCGTGGCAAATACGCGGAGCAAACCTTTTCCGACGAGCTCGTGGACGCCTGTGCGACACTCGTGCGGAAGTGGCGGCCTGACCCCTTTCCCGAGTGGGTGACAGCAATTCCTTCGCTTCGCCGTCCGGATCTAGTGCCGGATTTCGCGCGGCGCTTGGCGGCGGCGCTCGAGCTTCCGTTCCGCGCCGCATTGACGAAGACAGAGCAGCGTCCTGAGCAGAAATCGATGGCGAACAGCGACAAGCAGGCCCGCAACGTGCTCGGTTCTCTGGATGTGTCCAGCAGTGCAATATTGCCTCGACCGGTGCTACTTGTGGATGACATGGTCGACTCGCGGTGGACCTTCACGGTCGTCGCTTGGGAGCTTCGCCGACGCGGCTGCGGCGAGGTATGGCCGCTTGCTCTCGCGAAAGTTGGGGGTGGTTGATGAACTTTGTGCCGACTGAAAACACCAAGGCAGTCCTGCTGCTGACAGCGCCGCTGATCGTGGGCAAAAGCGGGTCGAGGGCGGCAATCCTCTCGCCCAAAGAGTACCGCGCGCTCGCCATGCAGTTAAAGACCCTGAACGCGGAACCGGCCGACCTTCTTAAGCCGGATGCTGGCCAACTAATTGAAAATTGCGGTGCCGCGGTGGACACTGCTCGCGTCAGCGCCCTTCTTCAAAGGGGGTTTCTGCTTAGCCAAGCGGTCGAGCATTGGCAATCGAGGTCGATCAGCGTCATCAGCGGTGCGGATGAAGCTTATCCACGGAGGCTGAAGGAACGGCTCCGGCATGACGCGCCAATCCTTCTATACATCTGCGGGGAGATCGAAATCTTGGGGCGCAGCGCCTTGGGCGTCGTTGGGCCGCGCAAGGCTGGCGAGCCGCTGATCGAGTACGCGCGGAAAACCGCCGCCTTGGCCGCGCGAGCCGGAAAAGGGCTTGTGTCGGGCGGCGCGAAGGGAATCGACTTGGCCGCAATGAACGGGGCGCTTGAAGCGGGTGGAACTGCCGTCGGCGTGCTGCCGGGAAACCTCGAACAGATAGCCATGAACCGGGAGCACCGGAATCTGCTGCTGGAAGGACGGCTTGTGCTGGTTTCCCCCCTCGACCCGCGCGCGGGGTTCCGCGTCGGACACGCCATGCAGCGCAACAAGCTGATCTATGCCTTGGCTGACGCCACCCTGGTGGCGGACGCGGACGCGAACAAAGGAGGCACCTGGGCAGGGGCGATCGAACAACTGCGAAAGTACAAAGGGACAGTCTATGTCCATTCCCCTGAATCGGCATCCGAAGGCATCAAAGCATTGCAGAACGAAGGCGCAATTCCGTGGCCGAACCCGGAGGACGCGGACGGGATTGCGGAAGCGATCGATTCTCCGATCCGCTTGGATGAATCGCCGCTCCAGAATTCCTTGCCCGGATTCCGCGAAGCCATACTGGAGGACGCGAAGCCCGAGCAACCTGCAAGCGACGCGAAACTGCCGGACGGCGATTCAGGCGCCGAAATAATTTTTTATTCGTTTGTGGCGGAACTCAAGCGGCTGCTGGCAAATCAAGAATTGAAACCAGGTGAAGTGGCGTCAAAACTCGAACTCAAAAAGGAGCAAGCCAATCCGTGGTTGAAAAGGGCAGCCGAAGAAGGACACATCGCAAAGCATTATCGGCCTGTGCGATACGGAAACCTCCCGGCGCCCAGCCAGCCGAGCCCAATTGAGTAGTACCTGCTGGTCCGGAGCGAGCCGCCAAGCGATCTGAAAAATACCGGGGCACCGTTTAGGCGGCATATTTCCATCGTTTCCGCCCTATCCACTTCCGTTCCCTCTCGTGCAGGATAATCCCGAACCGTTGAATGTCGGAGGCAAGGACCGAGAGGCCGAACGCCAGCTTGAATCCGTCCGGGCAGCGGCGCTCCGGATTGTTGATCGACGCCGCCGCCACGATAGGCGTCATCTTTGCACGCAAATTGGAAGTCACCTTTGAATGCTTATTGACGCCGAATCCCGCAGCCCATCCTCGGACGCGGACGAGTCGGACCCCGAACAGTCGCAAAAATGCCGAGCCCAAGGGTGCGTCCCTCTTCATTGGATTGATAAGGGCGAGGTGTCGCTGGTCGAATGCTCCGCTCGCCATCGAACGTTGCATCGAAAGCAACCGATGGGTCGAATTTCACGACTGAAGGGTGTATCGCGCTACCGCGCGATCAAACACCGGCGCGCACCCCGGAAAGTCTATGCTGCAAACAATCGAACAAACTGCAGCGCAGAAACAGGTGTCGGCATCGCTTAGTCTAGCGGCAAATTTGCACCATTTCCGCGCAGCGAATAATGAATTGCCATCTCACCGAAGTACTCCTGCCACCGCCAAACTAATCGTGCAGCCAAGCATTTCGATCAATCTTGGCCTGCCCAAGAATCCGAGTCAGCAAAGCGATGCCGATTTCATGGCGGTTGGGGTTCGGTATCGCGAGGCGTCGCTCATCCTTGATCATATAAAGACGCTCGCTGTCCCCGAAAGACCCGGCAAACCCGAATTTTTGCGGACGTGCCGAGAGTTGTCGGTGCGAAACACGGCGCAACGTCGCCGCTAAGCCGCCCCTGCGTCGGTCTCCCTGATCTCGGTGCCGCCCAGCCGTGGAATGCTGAGTGATCGTTTCACACTGACGAGTATCCAGCCTTCAATAACTTCCTTCAGTTCTCGCCGACAGGCTTCCAACGTCCTGCCGGACGCCCATAGGCCAGGCAACTCCGGAATCTCTCCGTAGTAAGGGGTTTCGTCGTCTTCAATGAGCTCATAGCGAGCGCGGTGAAGCGCTTCATCAATGTATTCGGTCAGCATGGCATAGCGGCGTCCGATGCGCCTGAACGCGGCGATCCGTTCAGTTCTTGCGGCCGCCGCAGATTCAGTGATTCCATATGCATTGCAGTCCTCCTTTGCTTCCGTCGACGGTCTGCGCGCCTCCCACCAACGAGACTCAAACCAATCCGAAGCTGGAAATCAAGCCACTGTACTGGCTCCGTTCGGTATTGCGAGGGCCAGCCTTGGCCGGCTTGGGGCACCCGCGCTTTGCGGGTCTTCGGCAACCGCACCGGAATTGCTCCGCGCTGACCTGCAAAGTCCCATTTGCAATCCTCGAAACACCGAGGCCGAGCGACACGCGATTGCGGGTGACCATCTCAACTCCAAAAAAGTATGCACTCCGAACCCAAACAGAAGCTTGCGATAGCCGCAGGATTCCGGTAATGCATCTTAGACGGAAGTCGCGGGTGTAGCTCAGGGGTAGAGCACAACCTTGCCAAGGTTGGGGTCGTGGGTTCGAATCCCATCGCCCGCTCCAAATTTTTTCAATATAATTATAGATTTAGTATATTGAACGGTGTGCGCCGATGCGATCAAGGGGTCACTTGGACACGTCTTCGGCGGAGGCATCGAGTCGATCTCCGACAGCAATCCCAGTTGACCGCACTTTGTCTGCAAATCTGGACGCGTGGCAAGAGAAGTTCTATCTCGAGCGGGTAATCGACGCTTGGTACATCCAGATGAAGGATGAACCACGCCACCATCAAGACGCCTCCACAGATATCTGCGTTGGTTCCGCCTCATCCGCCTTCTCGACCCAGTAGCCCCAAGAGCCATTCTTGAAGCAACGAAGAACAGAAATTCCGTGCCAATTGAGAATTAAGTCAAAACAATCGCCATTCAAGTCCACAGAACGGAGACAGGGGCCGCGAAATGGGCGTCGCCGAATGGAACGATCTGCCTGCCTGTGTAAAGCAAGACGCCAAATCTGAAAGCAGGGCCTGTTGCAAATTGCAATTTCCTCAGTCCGGCGAAATCACGCGGTCGAACGGTCGCCGATGCTTTGACTTCAATGCCGACAATTGCATTGCCGCCGCCGCTGATGACGAAATCGACCCCCTTCCTGTCCTTGTCTCTGAAGTGATTGAAGAACAGTCGGTGCTTTGACCAACTCGCGAGCTTCTGCAACTCGGAATAGACGAACGACTCCAGCAATGGCCCAAATGAGGTCCGATTGCTTTGGATTGTACGCAGATCGATTTGGCGAACGGCGGCGGCCAGGCCGGAATCAAGGAAATGCAGCTTGGGCGTCTTGAGCAGCCGTTTCAGTTCGTTGCTGTGCCAGGCAGGCAGATATTTCAACAGATGCATCTGTTCCAGCGTAGCCATATAGCGCTGGACTGTTTTTGTATCGAGGCCCATGCGCTTCGCTATCTCTGCATGAATGACAAGCTGCCCAGATTGTATTGCAGTTGCCTGAATCAGTTGCGACAGGTCGGTTAGCCGGTATGCATCCAGAATTTCCTTGATGTCTCGGCTGAGGATGGTTTCAACGTAATTGGCTGACCATTCCCGCCGGGCGCGTTCGGAGGTTTTGCGCTGCATCTCGGGGTAGCCGCCTTTCAGAACGCGATGCTCCAAATCATCGACCCGATATGTGGTTCTTTTGAGAGATGCATCATCTGCTTCAAACAGATCGTCGAGAATGGAAACTTGAACGCCTTCGATTTCAGCTTGCGACAGTGGAAGCAAACGATTGATCGACATGCGTCCGGCGAGAGACTCCGAGATTGTTGGAATGGTCAGGATATCGGCTGATCCCGTCAATAGGAATCGCCCCGGTCGCGGGTCGGAATCGACTGACATTTTGATCGCGGGAATCAGTTCCGGCACTCTCTGTATTTCGTCTATTGCGCCGCACTCGATTCTCTTGATGAAACCCAACGGGTCATAGGTCGCAGCCTCATATGTGGTCGGGTCGTCGAGCGTGTAGTACGGTCGCTTGTCCGACGTAAATTTCTGAACCAGCGTCGTCTTGCCGGACTGCCTTGGGCCGGTGACCGCCGTCACCCGTGTATCGTCGAGTGATTCAGAAACTCTGGCTTCCAAGAACCGGGGGAATAGCGTTCGATGCACTTTCGTCCAATCTGGAAAATAAATCCGACCATTCTGGATTTTATGAACGACTATTCTGGATTTTCCAAGCGTTTCATTGCAATTTGTCGTTCGGCCAATCTGGATTATGGAGCCGCCCATTCTGGAAGGCTATCAGACATGATGCCGAAAATGACCGTGATTCTTAAGAGATGGAATGTTGAAATAACGATGATTGCGACAAGAACTCCGAGTTCGAGTCAGTGTTGTCGCGCAACCGTAAGCCGAACGACAGCAGAGCCAAGCGCCACAATCCGTGTGGGCTGATCCCATGTTTGCCCATCCCTGCCACGCGGAAGTAGTGGAGTTCGTACCACGATTACGATCTTGTTTCTGCAATGCTTGCGCAAACCGTCGGTGTGTTGGTCCATTCGTCGCCCGCGCTACAGACCGCGCGATGGCTTCAACAGTTTAAGCGGCATTGGCTGCCACAGATCCCCCGTATCGCGATGCCGGACGGATTGTACTTGCGACGCGCGGAAGTACGCCCCCTACTCAAGGCAATCCGCTGAACAACGGCAGGCGACGCGTCGAAGCGTTCAAGTCAGTGGAGGAGATCCGCGTTGGTCATCAGGACACGAGCTTTGGCATAGTCAGCGACTTTTTTTATCGGCAGCAAATTCGCAATCATGAACCGGCTGTTTCCGAAAATCGGCCGAGCCAGTCTTGCAGTCATACAAGATTTTGAGGTGTCCGTAGCGCTCCAATCCATCGTGCAGAAAAAGCTAAAACATCCTCGACATCATAAGCTAAAAAAGATACAACGCAATAAGCTAAGAAAGCCACAGCACAAAGAGCTAAGATTGGATCACATGGCCGCCGCCCACGAAAAACTGGCTGCCTCTCTTGAGGCGTTGGAAGAGCTTCAAAATCGAGGGCTTGTAGCGATCCGATCCACAGATCTCAGCCGTACGCACCGCGAACGCCTCTACAAGGCCGGATTCCTGAAAGACGTAATCAAGGGGTGGTACATTCCTTCTCGGCCCGATGAAACCGTGGGAGAGAGCACAGCTTGGTACGCATCGTTTTGGGACTTTTGCGCACAATACTTGGAAGCCCGTTTCGGCGACCGCTGGAGCCTGTCGCCTGAACAGTCGCTATTGATCCACGCAGACAACTATACGGTGCCTGCAAAACTGTTTGTTCGAGCCGAAGCAGCACGAAACAAGCCGACGAAGCTCCCTCGCGATACTTCAATCTATGAAGTGCGCGCGATTTACGCCGCCGGAGATCAGGCCGAAATGATTGACGGGCTCAGGATATTCAAGCGCGAGAGCGCCCTCGTTCTTGCTTCCAAAGGATTTTTCCGCACGCATACAGCGGATGGCCGCGCTCTCTTGGCGGCGGTACCGGATGCTTCCCAAATTCTAATGAAACTCCTCTCTGGCGGACATGTCACAGCCGCCGGGCGGCTTGCCGGGGCATTCCGCAATATTGGCCGCGGCAGACTGGCCGACGAAATTCTTTCGGCCATGAAGACGGCGATGTACGATGTCCGGGAGGTGGATCCGTTTGTCGACGACCATCCGATGACTCCGAAGCTCAAATCCATTTCTCCACACGTGCACCGATCAGAAATCATGTGGACCGACATGCGCGCCGCCGTTATCGAGCAGCTTCCAGAACCGCGGCCTGTTCCCAATGATATCGACGCTTATTTGGCGAACATCGACTCAATCTACGTCGCCGACGCCTACCACTCTCTTTCGATTGAGGGTTATAAGGTAAGCCGCGTTTTGGTTGATCGCGTCCGAAGCGGAAACTGGAACACCGATGCGCACGAAGAAGACCGCCGACAGTATGATGCTTTGGCCGCGCGAGGCTACTGGCAAGCTTTTCAGGCAGTCAAAGCCAGCATACGGAAAGTCTTGGAAGGTGCCGACCCTACGAAAATCACGGACCATGAACTCGGCGTCTGGCATCGCGAACTATTCGCTCCCTCCGCGGCCGCAGGCCTAATCCCAGCCGCGCAACTCGCCGGCTACCGCAACAGCAAGGTCCTCATTCGCCGTTCGAGACACGTCCCGCCAAGCGCGGAGGCTGTCCGAGATCTGATGCCGGCTTTCTTCCGATTGCTTGAAGAGGAGGACAATGCATCCGTGCGAGTCGCTCTTGGGCACTTCATGTTTGCTTTTATTCATCCTTTTGTCGACGGAAATGGACGATTGGCGCGCTTTCTCATGAATCTCATGCTCTCCGCCGCCGGATTGCCGTGGACGGTCATTCAGGTCGAACACCGTGACCGCTACATGCAAAGTCTCGAGTCCGCGAGCGTGGAAGGTGATATTGCGCCGTTCGCCGAGTTTCTCGGCGATGCAATTAGGCGAACACAGGAAGAGTTGGCGGCGAGTTGATTTGCTGGTCGAATTCAGCTCCACTTCAGGCTGCCGCGCCGGTTTGCCATGCGCTGCGAAACCGCTAACGCAGGCACGCCAGAGCCCTCAGAGGCATCGCAGACCGCCTCCTCGGCGTCGTCTGCAGAACGATCGAAACCAGACAGACCTTCAACCCGGGGCAGCAATCGAAAGGCGCGCCTTGAACAACCAAAAACGCTTGACGTTAAGCTGCATGCCCCACCTAACCCTGAGCTTTCGGGGAGCTTGGATTTGGATCAAATCGACAGAATTATCAAGCCGAAAACCCGCTCCGGAACAATCTACATCCGGCATCCGGAAATTTTCTCTCGCCAAACGCTTGCAATTGTGTATATAATTTTAATGATCGCCAGATCTTTTGTACAATCGTGGCTGGGAAGGGCACATGTCATGAACAAGGGTCGAAATTCCGATTCGTCGCTCGATAAGGATGAAAAAGTCGGCTTTCAGGAGATTTCTGAATCAGAAAGACAGGAAATCTTAAATCGCCCAGGTATTCAAGAGGTATTGAAGGTTCACCAAGGTTGGAAAATAGATGCAAGAGAAAAAATAGAGTTATCTGCTCGATGTTTGTAAGAAAAATTTGGATTCTAGGGATGTATCCAAAGAAAAAATATTCAATTTTTGCACAAGGATTTTGATGCATGCCACTTTGGAACGAGATACTCGCGGAACTTTCTAGTGATTCGTCGCCAAATTTAAAAAAGTATGATCAGCTCCGCCGAGATTACTTGCTGATGCTTAGAAACCACACAAAGCGGGACACCATTATTTATGCATCTTCATGGCTTCAACGTGACGATTCGCCTCCCAGTAAAATAGCAGTTGCCGATCAAGACATTCACGCGCTCATGGAAGTTACGTCGGATCTTCGTGGTCCGGATCTGGACGTTATACTGCACAGCCCGGGCGGGTCGCCCATGGTCGCGGAGGAAATTGTCCGATACCTCCGATCTCGCTTTACGGACATCAGGGTCATTGTACCAAATTTTGCCAAGTCCGCCGCAACAATGATTGCATGCTCTGCAAACAAAATTGTCATGGGGAAGCATTCCTTTCTTGGGCCGACGAACCCTCAGATTCCGCTGACTACGCCTCTTGGTCCAAGATTGGTGTCAGCACAGGCAATACTGGAGCAGTACATGATGATTAAAAAGGACTTTGGAGATCAAACGGAAAGCAAGATTTGGACACCTCATATTTCCCAAGTCGAACTGGATTTAATCGAGACGTGTGGCAAAGCTATTGATTTGTCGAAGCGCTTGGTGAGTGTTTGGTTGTTGGATTACATGTTTGAAGGGAAAGCGGAAAAAGCGAAATTGGCTGATGGAATCTCTGACTGGCTTTCGAATAATTCAAATTTCATTAGCTACGACCGTCATTTATCGCATACAGAACTTGCTGAAAAGGGGTTGGTGATTGAGGAGCTGGAGGATGATCCAACAACCCAAGATTTGATTTTGTCAGTTTTCCACGCGACGACTCACTTGTTTTCAGCGTTCAGGGTTTGCAAGATTTGCGAAAGCCACCATGGAAGATCTTTCTTTACTACATACTGAAATACTGAAATAGAAAAATCGTAAATGAATTTAGCTTTATTTTTTGTTCAGACTATCTGAGGAAATTGCTATTGATAATTTTGGTACCGTGATTTCCGAGTATAATGGATCAGAGTCGGCATTTTGTTGAAAGTCGAGTGCATTTCTGACCTTGCAAATTTGAACTGCCCAATGTTTGCCAAAGCGCAATGTACTCGCGAATTGCTCGAGGAAAGAGGGCCATGACAAAGAGAAGTCCCAGCTTGGATGTGGGTGAATGAAAGTGTGGCTGTTTCCTTGTTGAACTCGTGGTCATGCTCGGCGGGAAGATTTCGTTGATGAAGTTTCGCAGGCGCCGATGCTCTCGCGGACACAGACCGCAAGAAGCTTGCCGGGTTCGCGGGTCGCCGTCCATCGCAAGTTGATCGTCGCGTAACGGCAAGTAACCCCATCCGTGAGCGCGGACGAATCGGACCTCGAACCGTCAAAAATGCTAAATCCGTACAACATGCAAATCCGCGAATCAAAAAGACGCGCCAAGCGGCATGCGTTGGCGCATGCCGACACATACTTCAGTTTGCATGCGTGGCCAAATCGTTGGAATCGATGTTGTTTTGGCTAGAAGAGCTCTACCCCGGGCATATGCCAAAGGCAGGGACGCACCGGGGTGTTCGCAAAGGCAGATAGTCCATTGCCGCTTGAGAGTCAATATCTTGAGAGCCTGAGCGAAGAGGATGTGGCTACGATCATCTTCGATTATTTCCGTTACGAAGAATGGACGGTTCGGCTGACCGGATAGCAGCGCGTAAACGCGCTGCTGCGTCAACGTAAAGATCGCATCGGCAATCGACGAAGTTTCAACCCATCCCTCCATCCGTTGCTGCCCGAATTGTGCTTCACTCGCTGACTTGGGCGCGAAAACAATGCATCCCCCATTTTTAATACCCGTAAAGGGTATTTAGATGCCTGATAAGGGTAGATCATATGCATTGCCGCCTGCGATGGAGCAATCGCACCTGAAGGCCCCGCAGCGAAATCCCTGCTGTCTTGACATCGGAGTTTCGGCGCGCCCAATGGCAGGCATAGGCATGTTGCAAGACAACCGAACATCGACCGAAACCAAAAAACAGGACGCTGGCAATCAACCCGCCCAACTCCTATAACCCCATCCGTGAGCGCGGACGAATCGGACCTTGAACCGTCAAAAACGCTAAATCGGTACAACATGCAAATCCGCGAATCAAAAAGACGCGCCAAGCGGTATGCGTTGGCGCATGTCGACACATACTTCAGTTCGCATGCGTAGCTAAATCGTTGGAATCGATGTTGTTTTGGCTAGAAAAACTCTACCCCGGGCATATGCCAAAGGCAGGGATGCACCGGGGTGTTCGCAAAGGCAGATAGTCCATTGCCGCTTGAGAGTCAATATCTTGAGAGCCTGAGCGAAGAGGAGGAGACTACGATCATCGCCAACATGAACAGGGAACGACTGTCTGCATATCGACACGCCACGCGGTCGAATGTCGAAGCATTGGCGCTTTACGAACTCAATGCCCGCTTATCAAATTGCCTTCACGAAGTAATTGGCGGATTGGAAGTTGTTCTGAGGAACGCCGTTTCGGAAGCCATCAAGGATCATTTCAAACGAAAGGACTGGTATAGAGCACGGACCTTCACATCCCTCTTGACGCCCGAGAGACGGCGGAACCTCCGCGAAGTGCGCAAACGATTGACAGCGCGACGACAAACAGTGGAATCCGGGCGCATTGTTGCGGGGCTGACATTTCATTTTTGGGTAGCGATGCACGAGAAAAAGTATCGCGACACTATCTGGACGCCGTTTCTACGAACAATCTGGCCTGATAATACAGACATCAGGGATGTGCATAAGGATTTGCTGAAAATTCGTGATCTCTGAAATCGAATTGCGCACTACGAGCCGATCTTTGCCGATTGTTGGCGGCATCGGTCAGATATCATCTGGTTAAGGCTTGAGCAGCTGTCTCCATCGCACCATGCCTGGTTTGAAGACCGCATTAGGCCAACACTCGATGCACTCAATTGAGACTTAGACCAGCTCGGCGATTGAAATCTCAATTTACGATCTCAAGACGCTGGGACCCGAAACGTCAACACGCGCATCTTGCACCAGACCCTAGAGCGTTTTTCACCAAGGTTGACCCAGTTCAATCTGAGAATTCTCCAATCTCCGTTGGGCTTCAACAGGATACGGGACGGGTACAGCGGGTCAAACTTAGTGAAAAACGCTCTAAAACGGAAATTCCGCTAGGGTTGTTTGAACAATTGCACATAGATCTTCGAGTATCGGCGAGTTTCGATTGGCTTGGCAGTACACTCGATTTCCAACTCTTGATGCAAAGACGAAGCCGGTCTTCGCGAGCTTGGCAAGCTCATTTTGCACTGCGCCTCGCCTGCCGCCCGCCAATTCGATTATTTCTGTTACGAAGAATTGCCGGATCGGCTGGCCGGATAGCAGCGCGTAAACGCGGCGGCATCAACGTAAAAATCGCATCGGCAATTGACGAATTCTCAATCCGGCCGTCCATCCGTTGCTGCCCGAATTGTGCTTCACTCGCTGACTTGGGCGCCAAAGCGATGCATCCCCCATTATTGATACCCGTAAAGAGAATTTAGATGCCTGATAAGGGTAGATCAAAAACATTGCCGTGCGATGGAGTAATCGCACCTGAAGGGTCCGCAGCGAACTCTGCTGTCTTGACATTGGAGTTTCGGCGCGCCCAATGGCGGGCATAGGCATGCTTGCCGAACCGTACCGATCAGCCGCCGTGAAAAAACCTACTCCCGAACAACAAGGCGACAATATCGCCCTGGGCGCATCGGCGTTGATCTCGGAAATCGTGATATCCATGGTGATCGCATCTGTCGTGAAGATCACGTCCGACACGATTCCCGTCTCGTTCTTCCTGCTTTTCCGCTATGTGTTCAGCCTGCCAATACTGATATTGATCGGGCTTCATCAGAGGGGCCGAAACCTGTTCCGCGTGACGAATGTGAAAGGGCTGATGCTCCGAAGCATTTTTGGCTTGGTCGGGCTGTCGTCGTGGCTTTTTGCCGTGGCGAGCATTGAACTTACGAAGGCCACCGCGCTGAGCCAAACGATGACCGTGTTCATCACAATCCTTGCGCCGGTCCTCTTGGGGGAGCACGTTGGGATTCGTCGTTGGACGGCTGTTTTGATCGGCTTGGTGGGAGCCTTGGTTCTGCTTCAGCCGGGCACCGAGGGATGGCTTGAGTACGGGGTGATATATGCAATTGCCGCGCCGTTCTTTGCAGCTTTGATGTTCATTTTTCTCCGCAAAATTGGCCTTACGGATTCTCCTGCGACCACGGCGATCTGGTACAATATCTTTGGGACCGCGGTTTTCGCATTCTGGGTAGCGGCAAATCCTCCCGAGTTGGCGATGACCGGAACCGATATCGCGCTGATGATCGGTGCCGGGCTTTTGGCCGGATTGCAGCAATTCACCATGGCGTTGAGCCATAAGCTTGCTCCAGCGACCGTTCTGGCTCCCCTGCACTATCTGGCGGTCCCGATGTCCATCGGCATCGGCATCTTGCTGTTCAACGAATCGATAACGCTTGAATTCGTCTTGGGGACAGGAATCATCGTGGGATCCAGCTACTACATATTGCGCCGCGAAAGATCTCCCGGCCAACGCTCCCGAAGACGAAATTGATGCGCTTTCATTCTCAAAGATCGTACCGCATCACGACCCTGCGCTTGCCAGCTCGTCCGCAGGCGTAAAACCCGGCTCGCTCGAATGATCCTGTCAATCCCATGAATTTGTAGCTGGGCGAGTCCGGCTCGACCGGATAGGCTTCCAGCACCTTTGCGTTGTTTGCGCTTGCATACTTCTTGGCCTCTTCGATCATTCGCAAGGATAGTCCTGATCTACGGCAATCCCTTCGGACAAAAAAACAAACCAAGGACCAAACGTCTCCCGGATTCTCGCTCTGCAGAGCCGGCGAACCGAGGCTGCGGTATGAATCGCGAGGTCCGACTGAGCACCAAGCCACCGGTTCCGAGCCGGAATAGGCCAAGATGCCGATTGGCACGCAGTTCTCGACGTACGATTTCAACTTCGATTTCAAGACGGCGTTCTTCGCGGCGCCGCGGCCGATACGGTCTTCCCGGTTTCTCTTGCGCCACAGCATGCACCAGCAATATTTCGGCCCGCCGCGCCCATCGAACAATTTTTCAAGATCAAGCCAACGGGATGCGTCCACCGCAGCAAAGCTGAATTGGGCTGTGTCGGAATTCGGCAATGCGGCTCTCCCTGCGAAGCTGAAAATTCGGGATTGGAGTTCGTTTCAATTTCAACGGTGCCCGTAAGATGGGGTGCGTCCGTATTTCATGCGATCCCTTCAATTGGTCGATGAAAGACAAACCTGCGCCGCCTTGTGCGAACCCAAATTACTCCAGCCTTGAATCAAGCGATCAAGATTCAAGCACTGAACCACGCCGTGCGCGCAACGACAATGGAGCAATACTTGATTCGGCCTGTTGGGTTCAGGCTGATCAACGCGAAGATCTCGGCAAGACCTTCCAAAGGCAAAATGTGATGATCGGAATTCCATGCGACCCGGGCGCATCCTTTCCGGAGCTAAGCGCAAACTGAGTATGGCGAGACCTGGGTTGGACAAGTATAAGCGCAGTCGTTCGTCACCACTTGATTCTTGGCCATGAGAGAAACTTCAAACAATCGACAAACGACCGAAACCAGGATTTCGACATCGGTGAACCTAGACGGCACCGGAATTGCGAAGATCAATTCCGGAGTGGGTTTTTTCGACCACATGCTGGAACTGTTCGCCAAGCACTCGCTCATTGACGTCGCCATCGAGGCGGACGGCGATACGCATGTCGACGACCACCATACTGTTGAGGATGCTGGAATTGCGCTGGGCGCGGCGGTGCGCGAAGCCCTCGGCGACAAACGCGGAGTTCAACGTTACGGATGGTCCGTGCTTCCAATGGATGATGCGCTGGTGACCGTTGCGATCGATCTTTCCGGTCGCCCTCATCTCGTTTGGAACTTGACGTTCCCAACTGAAAAAATCGGCGCATTCGATGTGGAATTGGTCCGGGAATTTTTCCAGGCATTCGCTGTTCACGTCGGAGCCAACATTCATGTCGAATTGAAGAGCGGATTGAACAGCCACCATATCTCGGAAGCGGCCTTCAAAGCGTTGGCACGCTCTCTCAGGCAAGCCGTGGAAATCGACCCGCGCGCAGCCGACGCCGTACCTTCGACCAAAGGCTCTCTTTGAATGGCAATCGTGATCGCAGACTGCAATTCCGGCAACATGCATTCCGCTCAGAAGGCGTTTCAGCTCATGGCTCGGGAGACTGGCGCCGGAACGGTCGAAGTCACTTCGAACCCCGAGCGGATTGCGAAAGCGGACAGACTGGTATTGCCTGGCGTCGGCGCGTTCGCGGACTGCAAAGCCGAAATCCTCAAGCAGGACGGAATGGCGGAAGCAATATCGGAATGCGCAAGGGACAAAGGCGCGCCGTTCCTCGGCATCTGCGTTGGAATGCAGCTTCTCGCGAGCCTAGGAAGAGAGCACGGCACAACCGAAGGCTTCGATTGGATCCCCGGAGAGGTTGTCGAAGTTGCTCCCAGCGACCCGAGCTTGAAGGTTCCGCACATGGGCTGGAACGATCTTTCAATCGAATGCGAACACCCGCTTTTCTCTGAAGTACGAACCGGAGCGCACGCGTATTTCGTTCATTCATTCCACTTCGTTGCGGAACAAGCGTCGGATCGCATCGCCTACGTGAATTACGGTTCGGAAGTCACGGCGGCCGTTGCTTCGGGAAACATTGCCGGCGTGCAGTTCCACCCCGAAAAAAGCCAAGGCACAGGCCTGAGAATCATCAGCAACTTTCTCCGCTGGAATCCCTGAATTGCCGGACTGCAACCGATGATCTTCTTTCCGGCCATCGATCTGAAAGACGGAAAATGCGTTCGACTGCTCCGAGGAGAAATGGACAGCGCAGTGGTCTACAACGACTCCCCGGCGCGCCAAGCCGAGCAGTTCGAACGGCTGGGATGCGAATGGATCCATCTTGTCGACCTCGACGGAGCGACGGAAGGGCGTCCGAGAAACGCGAAGGCGGTGAAATCAATAATCGATTCAGTCGATGTTCCGTTGCAATTGGGCGGGGGGATACGCGACGAGGACACGATTCGATTCTGGTTCGACCAAGGAATTGCGCGAGTCATCCTCGGAACAGCCGCCGCAACAAATCCGAAGATCGTGGAGCGCGCCGCCGCCGAACATCCGGACCGAATCGCCGTCGCGATCGATGCTTGGGACGGCAGAGTCAAAACAGCTGGTTGGGCGGAAGATTCAGGTCGGGACGTTCAAGAGTTGGCAGCCTGCTTGGAAAGCGCGGGCGCCGCGACAATCATTTACACCGATATTGAAAGAGACGGCACGATGACCGGCCCGAATGTCGCGGCGACGGAGAAACTCGCGAATTCCGTGTCGGTGCCGGTGGTCGCTTCGGGAGGCGTATCTTCTATCGCCGACTTGATCGCGTTGAAGAATTGCGATGCGACGCTGCTCGGCGTGATCGCAGGCCGCGCAATCTACAGCGGCGCGATCGATATCAGCGAGGCGTTGGCGACCCTTGGCGGATGACGCCGCAAATCAGGTAAACTTTTCGAGTACTCGCTACTGAAGGCTCGCCGAGCGCCGGTCGGCCTCACAGATTCCCGCAGGTCGAGTCCGGCATTTGCTCAAATTGACCGGGCTGATCTCCCAGTCAAAATTCGCAGGCAACCCAAGGCTCTGCCGCTGCCAGTAACGATTTTTTCAGGTCCGCCGCCGAGATTCGAGGATTGGAATGCGGCTGCCGAAAGCGCCATTCTGGATGCGTTGAACAACGGATTTTCGGAGCGAAGCAACTGCTGCAAAAATTTGTCGCAGAACTGAAAAAAAAAGTCTTGCAAAATTTTAAACCGCCCTCTTATTCTGCGATGCAGCATACGGGTGACGCTCCGCAGCATACTCGAAATTGTCAGCGTACTTCGGGACATGCGGGGCAGCGCCTCAAACAGCAACCGGCAACCACTACTGATGGAGTATGACATGAGCCGCGAACAGGAAACGAAGGAACTGGATAAGCAGTGGCAGGAAGACCTCCGCTGGAAAGGCATCGAACGCAGCTACACGGCCGCCGATGTGGTGCGGTTGCGTGGATCGGTGCAAATTGAATACACCTTGGCACGCCGCGGCGCAGAAAGGCTTTGGAATGCCCTCGATATGCTGCCCTACGTGCACTCGCTTGGAGCGCTAACCGGGAACCAAGCAGTACAGATGGCCAAAGCGGGGCTGCCAGCCATCTATCTCTCCGGTTGGCAGGTGGCGGCGGATTCAAACAGCGCAGGCCAGATGTATCCTGACCAGAGCCTGTATCCAGCCGACAGCGCGCCCAACTTGGTTCGCGCGATCAACGCCGCTCTCGGACGGGCTGATCAAATTCACCGCGCGGAAGGCGATGATTCGATCGACTGGTTCTTGCCCATAATCGCCGATGCGGAATCCGGCTTCGGCGGGGTGCTGAACGCATTCGAACTGATGAAGGACATGATCGATGCCGGCGCCGCAGGCGTGCATTTCGAGGATCAGCTTTCTTCCGCGAAGAAATGCGGACATATGGGCGGCAAGGTTCTGGTGCCGACTGGCGAAGCGGTCCAGAAGCTGGCCGCGGCGCGTCTCGCCGCCGACATCTGCGGCGTGCCTACGCTGCTATTGGCACGAACCGATTCGCTCGGCGCCAAATTGATCACCAGCGACATTGATTCCAATGACGAGCCCTTCATCACCGGCAAGCGGACTTCGGAAGGTTTCTACGAAGTGAAGTGCGGCATGGAGCAGGCGGTCTCGCGCGGGCTTGCCTACGCCAAATACGCAGACCTGGTATGGTGCGAGACGGCGACGCCCGACCTCGGCGAGGCGCGCGAGTTCGCCCAAGCGATCCGAGAGGAATTCCCCGGAAAACGGCTTGCGTACAACTGTTCGCCGTCGTTCAACTGGCGGGCCAACCTCGACGACGCCACCATCGCTAAATTCCAAGCGGAATTAGGCGAAATGGGCTACCGCTACCAGTTCATCACGCTGGCCGGCTTCCACGCCAACAACCACGGGATGTTCAGCCTTGCGAACGGATATCGCGATCACGGGATGAGCGCTTACGTCGAACTGCAGGAAGCGGAATTCGCTGCCGAATCGCTCGGCTACACCGCCCACAAGCACCAGCGCGAGGTCGGCGCCGGTTACTTCGACGCGGTCACTCAAGCGGTCACCGGCGGCAAGAGCTCGATCACCGCTCTGTCCGGTTCGACCGAAGAAGAGCAGTTCGAGGCTCCGGCCGAAGAGCATCGCATCGCCGCCTGACAAGCTGCAGCGCCCTCCCCGACATTCGTGGAGGGATATCCCGCTGCCGCAGCTTTGAAATCCACCGCCTTCCCGGCATCCGGGAAGGCGGTTTTTGTATATCGCGCGGCGCGGCTCGACATCATCGCGGGCCGCCGGTCTTCGGCAGCGCGGTCGGGTTCAGCTAAATATCTACGGCATACGTTGTCGAGTCGCCGGATATTCGCGCGAATGCCGTGGAAGTCGTTTGCGGCGGATCGGTTTTCAATTCCCATTGCCGAATGCAGCGGGTACATCCCTTTATTCCGGGTCAGCGTGCGTCTTCCCCTCTCCGGCGTCGCCCGAATTCGGTGTTTCAACGGTTGCAAGCGGAACCTTCACGTTCCGGCATGAAGCGGCCCCGGCGCGGTTGTCGCAGACCCGCGAACGGCGAGCACCGCGCATCCCGGCACGAGCAGTCGAGGCACAATGACCCAAAATAACGGGATGCACCTTTGCGATTCAGCATGCTTGACGAAAGGAGGCTTAAGTGGAATTTGCAGCTGCAAGGAACTGTCCAAATCCATGAATTGGGGAATGCGCAATTCAGCAGTCAACCACGGCCGAACAAGAGCAGGCGTTTGAAACGAGTGATTTCAAAGATGGTTTTTGGAGGACTTCCAGCATGTTGGGTTCAGACGCCCGATCCGCCGTCAGACGAAGCGAAAACAAGACTGTTTGCCCATCGTGATCCATTTGGTTTCAATAGGCAGCTATCAGTTGGTTTTCTTGGCAAACCGCTGAATCCGATTGCGGCGCCGTCGCCCGAACGGCTGCATTGCGCCCAAACTGGCCTACTGTCCGGACCGCAGCCTGCGGTCCAAGATGAATTGCCGCATCGTTCGACGATCCTGTTGCGAAATCGCGCGATTGAACCCGCGCTGTGCTGTTCTGCAACCGAAGGCAGAACGGACGCGTCCTGATGCGGCTTTCATGGAACGAAATACGCGCGCGAGCCGCAAGGTTTGCCGAGGACTGGAAGGACGCTGCTTACGAAAAGGGCGAAACGCAGAGCTTCTACAACGATTTCTTCAACGTCTTCGGCGTTCAGCGACGGACCGTTGCCAGCTACGAGCAACATGTAAACATGCTGGACAACCAGCATGGTTTCATCGATCTGTTCTGGCGGGGAGTATTGCTTGTAGAGCAGAAAAGCGCTGGAAGAGACCTGATTGCCGCGCGAAACCAAGCCATGGCCTATTTCGATGCCATTCCGGAGCGCGACAGGCCGCGGTACATCTTGACAAGCGATTTCCAAAGTTTCGAGCTTTTGGATCTGGATGAACGTGAGGAGGCACGCTTCATCCTTTCCGAGTTCCCGGAACACGTGGACAAATTCGGGTTCATACTCGGAGTCCAGCCGGTATCATTCCGCGATCAAGATCCAGCCAATGTGGAAGCTTCCGAACTGGTCGGCAGGCTGCACGACGAACTCGCCGAAACCGGATATTCAGGACACGATTTGGAACGCTTTCTTGTCAGGATCGTGTTTTGCCTCTTCGGCGACGACACGGGAATTTTCGAGCCGCGCGACATCTTTCTGGACTTCATCGAATCAAGAACCTCGCCGGACGGAGCGGATTTGGGGCCGTGGCTGGCACAAATTTTCCAAATCCTGAACACGCCGGAAAACGAAAGGCTCGCAATTCTTGACGAGGATCTGGCGAGATTCCCGTATGTCAACGGCGAGCTTTTCAAAGACCAGCTCCGGATTCCTGCGTTCAACTCGGAAATGCGCGAGACGCTTCTGGAATGCTGTCGCTTCAACTGGTCAGGAATTTCACCGGCAATATTCGGCGCCCTGTTTCAGTCCGTTCTTGATCGGAAGGAACGAAGAGAGCAAGGGGCGCACTACACGACAGAAAAGAATATCCTCAAGGTCATTCAGCCATTGTTTCTGGATGACCTGCACACAGAATTCGAGCGAATTCGATCAAGAAAAACTGGGCGCGCATCTGCGCTGAGGATGTTCCAGGAGAAATTGAGCGGGCTGAAGTTTTTCGACCCTGCCTGCGGCTGCGGCAATTTCCTCATCATTGCGTACCGGGAGCTAAGGCTGCTGGAACTGGATGCGCTCAAGGAATTGCATGCCGCCGAGCGCGACGCCGGTGCCCGGGTCTTGGACGTCGGCCTGCTGTCGAAGGTGAATGTCGATCAGTTCTACGGCATCGAGATTGGCGAGTTTCCGGTCCGGATCGCGGAAACGGCGATGTGGATGATGGACCACATCATGAACAATCGGCTGAGTCTCGAATTTGGGGAGGCGTACTCGCGCATTCCGCTTGAGGTTTCGCCCACGATAAAATGCGCAGATGCGCTTGAAGTCGATTGGGCGGAGTTGCTTCCTCCGGAAGAATGCTCGTACGTTTTCGGAAATCCGCCGTTCGTGGGAGCAAAATTTCAGTCCAAAGCTCAGAGGAACCAAGTAAAGCGGATCGCTTCGCTGGGCAAATCCGGCGGAACGCTGGACTACGTCGCCGCGTGGTTCATTCTGGCCGGCGCCTATGTCAAGAATCACGAGGTTCGGATCGGGTTTGTTGCGACCAATTCAATCACCCAAGGAGAACAAGTAGCACAGCTTTGGCCGTTGATGTTTGAGCGTCACGGTCTCGAAATCCATTTTGCGCACCGCACGTTCGCGTGGGGTTCGGATGCGAGAGGCAAAGCGCACGTGCATGTCGTGATTGCCGGACTCGACAAACGACGGGGCGAGAAAACGAAAAAACGCCTCTTCAATTACTCGAATGTGAATGCAGACCCGGTGGAATCGGAGCACACGAATCTATCGCCCTATCTCACCGGCGCCGATACGATTTCCAATCCGTTTCTGACCGTCAATGCAGAAAGTAATCCGATCAATGGATTTCGAAGACTGGTCATTGGATCCAAGCCCATTGATGGCGGCAACTATATACTCGGTGAAAGCGAGCGGCGAGAATTGCTTGAATCCGAACCGGGTGCAGCTGAATTCATCCGCCCGTATGTTGGCGCGTGGGAGTTTCTGCAAAACAAGCAGCGCTGGATAATTTCGCTGCACAATGCGAGACCGGAGCAAATTGACCGAATGCCGAAAATTAAGGCGATGGTCGCCTCGGTTCGGCAATTCAGAATGGAAAGCAAAAGCGCGCCTACGCTCAAACTGGCCGAGACGCCCACGCTGTATCATGTAAACGTCATTCCCAATTCCGCATTCCTCGTTATTCCCGAAGTGAGTTCGGAGCGACGCGAGTACGTGCCTATCGGATGGCTCGAACCGCCTGTAATTCCAAGCAGCTTGGTTCGCGTATTGGAGAACGCGTCGCATATTGAATTCGCACTGCTGACATCGACGATGCACATGTCGTGGATGAGGAATATCGGTGGTCGACTAGAAAGCAGATTCCGCTACTCAATCGGCTTGGTGTACAATACGTTTCCAGCGCCGCCTGGATATCCCGACAGCTTGAATCGTCCGACCTTGGAGCGTGCTGCAAAATCCGTTCTGAAGGCTCGCGCGGATTTTCCAGATGCAAGTCTCGCGAATCTTTACGATCCCGACATCATGCCTCCAAAGCTGAGACAGGCGCACAATGCATTGGATCGTGAGGTGGACAAGCTTTATAAACGCTCTGGGTTCGGATCGGACCGAGAAAGATTCGAGCACCTGCTTGCGCTTTACGAAAGAATGAAAGCCCCATTCCTGCAAGAGGCTCGGAAGGGTCAACGGAAATCCGGAGCAAAATCCGGCAAGTAGCGACTTTTGCATTTCCGCAAGCCGAGATGAGAGCGCAGTCTCAGTTTTAGCTGCTCAAACGCCGCTGGCTTCAGTCAGAACTTCGACCGCTTCAACGGTGCCTTGCCCTTCCTCTCTGCTGCCGTGCAATGCTCTTCGGGCGCCGTCGAGCCAGCGAGACTCTCGACAATCCTTGCTTGCCTCGCTTGCTGCCCTCGCTGCCGCAGCTGCGAAATCCGCCCGCCCTGCCGGCTTCCGGGAGGGCGGTTTCGCATATTTCAATGCGGCGTGACTCGACATCATCCCGGGCTGTCAGGTCTACGGCGGCATGGTTAACTTCAGCGAGTCATTGACGCCATTTGCTGTCGAATCGACGAATTTTGGCGCGAATGCCGCCGAGTCGCTGGCGGAGCAGTTTTCAATTCCCATCGCCCGCGCTACGTGCTTACCAAGCTAAGTTTCCTCGCCAAGGATTGCGAAATGCTCAAGATCCGGGTCATACCCTGCCTAGATGTCAAGGACGGGCGCGTCGTGAAAGGCGTGAATTTCGTCAACCTGGTCGACGCGGGAGACCCCGTCGAAGCAGCTGCGAAGTACGACGAGGCCGGGGCCGATGAGCTTTGCTTTCTTGACATCGCCGCGACGCACGAGAACCGCGGAACCATTCTCGATGTAGCATCCCGCACGGCAGAGCGATGCTTCATGCCTCTCACGGTCGGCGGTGGCGTGCGTTCGCCTGAAGACGCGATGGCTCTCTTGCGCGCCGGAGCCGACAAAGTATCCCTGAATTCAGCAGCCGTCGCCGACCCGGATGTCGTCGCGCGCTCGGCCAATCGGTTCGGCACTCAGTGCATCGTCGTTGCAATCGACGCTCGGTCGGTTGCCGCTGGGCGATGGGAAATTTACACTCACGGAGGGCGTCGGCCTACGGGAATCGATGCCGTTGAGTTCGCAAAAGAAGTGGAGCGCAAGGGCGCAGGAGAAATTTTGCTTACGAGCATGGACGCGGACGGCACCAAAGCCGGATTCGACATCCCGCTCACGCGAGCCGTTTCGGATGCGGTGAATATTCCGGTGATTGCGTCCGGCGGTGCGGGCGAACTGGGCCACTTCGTCACCGGAGTTACCGAGGGACGAGCCTCAGCTGTTTTGGCGGCGTCCGTGTTTCATTTCGGCCAGTTCTCGATTAGCGGGGTCAAGGAGCATATGCTGAACGCTGGTATCCCGGTGAGGCTGCAATGAACGTTCTGCAGCAGTTGGCCGAAGTCGTGCGCGAGCGCAGGCATGCCGACCCGCAAAACTCCTGGACCGCGAAGCTGCTTCAAGACGGCCGACAGCGTTGCGCCAAGAAATTCGGCGAGGAAGCGGTTGAAGCCGTCATCGCCGGCGCTGCAGGAGACAGGGAAGCGCTAATTTCGGAATCCGCAGATACGTTGTTTCACTTGCTTGTCCTTCTCGAAGTCAACGATGCTACGATCCAAGAAGTGCTTGACGAGTTGGATCTGCGGCAAGGGGTGTCGGGAATCGACGAAAAAAAATCGCGCAGCACTTGATTTGGCGCATCCCATTTTCTTTGGATAGGGAGAGCGATGTGCAGCAGGTAGAAATCGTGAACAACCCTTTGCTCACCGTCAAATGATGTATCGAAAACAATCTTTGGGCAGACTTCCTCAATGAGAAGCCTCGTCGTACCGCTGTCTGACCAACAAAATTGGGACGCGTCCCGATGCCGCCACGGAAACCGTTACATGATCGGGGGTGGGCGATCAAAGGCAGATCATGATTCGTCACAAAGGGAGAAACCGGATATCAGGTCACGGAATTGGGCGATGACGTCTATCACGCCCTACTCCCTCTTTCTCAAACATTAAAACGATGAGCGGCTTGGCTGGAGCAAAAGGAAAGGGATTTTGAGAGATGATGAAAGAGCATAGCTACTCACTCACAACCCGTTGGGATGGCCACCAGAAAGAGACGTCGTATACATATGAGTCCTATACAAGAGCGCACGTCATAGAGATCGATGGGAAATCTGATCTGAAAATGTCTGCCGACCCTTGCTTTATGGGCGATTCTCAAAGGATAAATCCCGAAGATTGTCTTCTCGCGGCGCTTTCCAGTTGCCATATGCTCAGCTTTTTGGCTTTCGCTGCAATGCGAAAAGTGAAGGTTGTATCTTACGTCGATCGCGCATCGGGAGTGATGGTCCAGAAGGAACTGGGCGGTCATTTTACTGAAGTGACTCTGAGACCAACCGTGACAATCACAAAAGAATCCGACAGATCATTGGCGATTGAGCTTCATGAGCAAGCCAATAGAAATTGCTTTATTGCGTCTTCAGTGAATTTTCCTGTGAAGCATGAAGTAGAGGTCCATATTCACAGTTGATTGCGGAATCGGCTCAGCAAACAGAGCGGCCAACTTGTTCCGCATTTCGCCCATCCATAAGCCAGCCAGCGCACGACTGCTCGTTTGATCGATAATCTCGGGCAGCTGCCTACAGTCTCAGCAGTGTGAGCCCGTCTCGGACAATCTGCGCCCAGTCACAATTATTGTGAGCCAGACGCGATTTATGGTCTCAATAATCTGAGCCGAAATCGGCGATAATCTCGCGCCCGAGTCCCGATAATCGCAATCGGTGCGCCGATCAGACCTTGATTAGTGGGCGCGCTTCTTTTTCGGCTTCTAGCACTCCGCGAGCTTGAGGACTTTGAGACGCAATGCGTCGCTATCCGGCATATCCGGATCGAAGTCGCCGCCGTGCCATTCTTTGAGATAGGCATGTTCAGGGTGTTTTGGGTCGCCCATTGCTTCCAGGAACACTTCGTATCCGGGGAAACCACCCACATCTTCGGGCGGGCAGCGACCCGCGACGTCTGTCAGGCGGGGATAGAGTTCACCAGGGATGGGATCGCTGATCTTGCCGATTTTGATTTTATGGTCCCAGCTGTCACCAAAGTCGTAGAGGTAATCGATCTTGCGTGCGCCGGTACTCTCGATCAGCTCTGCCAGGGTGGTTTCGTATGCTGGCAGTTCATCCTCGCCAAAGTTTGGATCGGGTATTCCCCAATTCATTCCTCCAGCCTCGAACATGTAGAGATGCGAGTTGGTCCAGCCCATGGCAGCTTGGATCGTCAAGTGCAGGTGGTCGAGATAGATATCGGTGGGCACCTGAAGGGTACGGGTTACAGCGGGCTTCACGTGTTGAAGCGTGACCCTCAATTCGATGATTCTCATGGACGCGCCTCCTTTCGGCACTGAATCGCCCCGGGTTTTCCGGAGAGTGTTTTGTTCAGCATTCAAGCTGCTTTTTCAAGCCAGTTATTTTTCTGACGGTATGCGTTCTCCTTTTCGTCCGGGTTCTGGCCGCCGATGGTGCCGTGAAGCCGGTCCTTATTGCATCAATGCACCCGTTTCATGGTCTCCCATTCGAGTCGGCCTTTGCTTTTCCACGGGCCGGGATGCTTGACGACTTCCGTCTTGAACAGTCAGATTAGGGTTTCGGCCAATGCGTTGTCGTAGCTGTCCCCGACGCTTCCGACGGACATGTCGATTCCGGCTTCGGCGAGCCGATTGGCGTATCGGATGGACAGACAATGCATGCCTCCGTCCGAGTGGCGGGTCAAGGAGCCCATCGCCGGACGCCGTTGGCAGATGGCCTGTTTGAGGGCGTCGAGGACGAAGCTGGTGGTCATCACGGTAGGAACGCGCCATCCGATGATCTTCCGAGCGAAGACGTCGACGAGGAATGCGGCGCAGGCCATTCCCATTGCGATGTGCACGCAGGCGGATTCTGCGGCCCGGAGCTGATCGGGCGCGTCAGCCTTGAACTGGCGGTTGACCTTGTCCCGGGGGCAGGGCCATGCCGGATCGGGGATCGTGGTCGTCTTGCAAGCCTTGCTTCCGCATGAGCTGCTCCACGGCGCATCGGGCGGCCCTACCGCCCTACCGCCGCAGCTGGCGCCAGACCTTGCGCGCTCCGTACCGCCCTCCGCTTTCATCGTGGACGCTCCGGATCGTCTTGAGGGTTTCGGCGACCCCTTTGAGCCGGTCGGAGGCTTTTCTGGAATCGCGGGCGACGGCGGCATGCGCATAATGGGTCGACGGAGCGACCGGCAGGACGCGGCGGACCCGCTCGACTCTGCCGCAATTCAGAACAGGTGTCCGAAGATTGAATACCAAAGGTTGTTTTCCGAACTCCGAATGGCCGACTTAAACACCGGAATTATCTCTTCAAGGCTCTTTGAAGCAAGTTGACCGAAGCAGCTCTCCGAGCGCTCGATGGACCGATAAGGTCGGTTGCCGGTCGAACCAGGGTTTCGATGCGCCCGCCAACCCTCGCGGAGGGCGAGAGCGCAGCAGGCTGCAGCGAGGATTCGAATCTCCATTGATTGTCGGAGAATTTGTTCCGATTTTCTCAAAGACAGGCACCCGAAACACTGGCGTCTCTATCACTCAACCATCGCAATCGGCCAAACATATTGAATGAAGACCCCAAAATAGCTTCGCCGGACCAACAAAGAGAGGTTGAAATCCGCAATCAGCCGCAAACCGTTTGAAGATATGGAGAACGAGATCAACCACGGGTGGGGGTGCATCCCATTTTCTTTGGATTGAGAGGCACGAAGTGCCGCTGGCCGCAATCTTGCACTAACGCCGTGCTCTCAGTCGAACGCTGCACCTAAATCAATCGTGCGAGCGACCTCCTGAATTGGAGGCCTCGTCGCGCCGCCGTCTGACAAAATCGTTTGAAAAGCATCCTCGGGCGCCCCTCGGGCGCACACGATTGAACTTGCCAACCGGAGATGTAATCATATATTCTGTTTGTGCGACCGGCAGAATCCAACGCTTGGACCTACGCTGGCGGCAATGATGGTTGCCTAACCGCGAGCAAGCGAAATTCTCGGCTGACGCGATCGGGCATGCTCATCGGAGCAAAATCTTGGGAATCGTGGTCATCATTTCCTTTGAACGGTTGGAATGAAATTCTTGTGTTTGCGACCGGAAAAGGAGGCTGGGCAATGGAAAGTATTGCACGCTGCCGTAACGGTGAGCATGCCGCTATTTTGATGGAATTTTCTAAGCGGCTTTCTGCTGAATGCTCCGACTGGAAATCAACATGACGATTGAATTGTTTCCGACCGTATGGCACTTGATTGCGACTTTGTTCGCAGGAGTCGGGGGCGTGCTTACGGCTGGCATTTGGATCGGAAAAGTCAATACTGATCGAAGCTCGTTCAAGGAGTTCATGTCTCAGATCCAGCAAGACTTGAACCAAAATCGGGAAGACATGAACCAATTCCGGCAGGACATGATTCAATTCCGGCAAGACATGAATCAGTTCCGGCAAGACATGAATCAGTTCCGAGGTGACCTTACGGAGATTAGGGAAAAGTTGTACAGCATTTTGGAACGATTGCCGTCGCCACCGGGATTGGCGCCGGGCAGCCCCATGCGGCTTACGAATTTCGGAAAGAAAGTCTCTGATTCGCTTTCCATCGGAGAGTGGGCAGCCGACCACGCGGAACTCCTCAAGAATGATGCGTCAGGAAAACCGGAATTCGAAGTATTCGAGATGTGCGTGGAACATGTATCAGGTCAATTTGATGAGGATTTGAAATTTCAGAGAACAATTCGCGAGGGTGCGTATGAGCAGAGCATGGATGTCGAAAACGTAAAGAAGATCTGTGAGGTTGAGTTGCGGGATGCCTTGTTGGCATGTGTCAATTCGTGACTGCCAGTGAACCTCCCATTTGGCGTGAAACATCGCACCTCTCGGGCACATTTCACCCGTGATCCAGCCGTGCTGGGGCTGACCGGCGTTTGCGGGCGACCCCCTTTGTGACCCGCTGGCGATGCCATTGCTTAGAGCGTGGCGTCCGTCAGATCTGTTGTGCCGCCGCCTGCCCCCATTCTCGTTGTTGCTCGGGCAGAGCGATCAAAGCGGAGTGTTCTTCGGCGAGCATTTCGTCGACGATCAGGCCGGTCGTGGCGTGGACGCACGGATTGGCGATCTCGCCGTGCCACTTTTCGAACTGGGCGTTGAAATCGTCCAGGTTCCGAAAGGTCCGATCCAGGAAGAAGCCCTTGCGGATGCAACGGAACGGGCGCTCCAACTTGCCATTGGTCTTCGCCCGATAGGCTTTGCAGACCCTCGGCACTGATCCGTAGTGGTCCGAGCAAGGCGACTAGAGACGGGTTGTAGACCGCCGGTACGTCGGCGTCCTCCCGGAGAACGGCGGTCTTCATCTGATCGTATAGCACCTCTCGCGTCGCCCTCCGCATGGGTCGAAGGCTGACACTTGGCATCTGTGGAGAATCTCGAGCTTCCGGTCGGCGCAGAATGGGTGCATCCCATATATTTTGATCGAGCGGTCGCGGCGCGGCAATCTCTCCAATCGACGATTTCGGGCCGACGGTAGTTTTCGAATCAGCCTTCAAAGGCGAGCAGGGCGTTGGCATCGGCTTTCGACCAGCGGCGCTTTGCTCCTTTCAATCCAAAGAAAACGGGATGCACCCGATCTTCGCGGCGCCTGCAAATGCCCCGGGAAATCCGAGTGCTTGCATCCCGGATCCCTCCAGTTGTCGAATTTGAACTGGAAACAGCTTGAGGAACCCGCCGCCTCGGCCTCAGGGCGGAGTCGCAAAAATTGGGGGAACTCCGAAAGTGACCCGGGGAAAATATGCGAAATCAAGCGGCATGGTTCAGGCGTGCAGCCCTGCGCCCTTTGCGGCACGGAGCACGACGCCTTCCCTCTTCTTGAGATGACCAATCATCCCGAGCAGGTTGTCGGCTCGCGGATTGCCCTTGTCCGAGAGCATCCGCATGAGACTTTTCGGGCTCTTGTCGAGCTCGTCCGCCAAGGTCTCAAAGCCGACCGTCGCATTGACGTAGTCGCGCAAGAGAGCCTTGCCGGTTTCAAGATCATCGTTGAGAAGCGCCTCGATCGCTTCGAGGAAGAGACCGACGCGGAATTCGGGGTCGCGCTCGGCGCGCGCCTTTACCGTATCTTTGAAATCTCGAGTGAGTGGCATCGTCAGCCTCCTTTCTTTCTCTGCTTGCAGTCCGCCCGGAATGTCCGGGCCTGCTCCATGTCCTTGGATTGCCGTTTCTTGGTCCCGCCAGTCGGAAGCACCACGAGCGTCTTGTCGTCTCGACCGAAATAGAGCCGATACCCAGGTCCAAAGGCAATTCGGCGCTCGGAGACCCCTGCCCTGCGGGCTTCACGTCTCCCAAGTTTCCTGCCTCGATCCTGGCGATTGCTGTCGTCACCTTCAGAGCGGCTTGCGTATCGAGAGCGTTGAACCAATCCTCAAATGGCGCACGTCTGTCTTCCGTCTCATAGACAACAACCTCAAACATAGCATATATGGTATCACATATGTTACCAAAATTCAACTTCTGTCTTCCAAGCGGCTGCATCCCATATCTTTTTGGCTGGACGTGATGCAGCCGGTCGAAAGTCAAAGCCAACCGCCCACTCGCCGTCGAACGTTGTTTCAAAAACAACCGTAGACCAGAAATCATCAATTGAAAGGATTGCCGCGTCGTAGTCGCCTGACCAGAAAATATGGGATGCACCCCCTTCAGCGAGGAGCCCAATTCCTGATTCTTGGGGTGCGCATCTTCCGATAGCTCGCTGCGCCCTCAGTCATTCAGTCTGCAGGTTCGCCCAAGGTTGCGCGCACTTCGCGCAAGTCGGAAAGTTGATTGCCGCGGCTGTCGAAGTTCGACGGTTCCAGCCACGAATGGAACGCGGCTCTGAGTTGCGGCCATTCGGAGTCGATTACGGAAAACCACGCAGTGTCCCGGTTGCGACCTTTGTAGATGGTCGCCTGTCGAAAAACGCCTTCCGACTTGAAGCCCAGCCGCTCCGCCGCCCTGCAGGATTTCTCGTTCAGCGCATCGCACTTCCATTCGTAGCGACGGAATCCGAGTTCGTCGAACACGCGACTCATCAGCAGAAACATCGATTCCGTACCTGCCCGCGTTCCTTGGAGAACTTGGGCGAAATTTATATGTCCGACCTCGATCACGCCCGCATCAAGGTTTATCCGAAGGTAGCTCGCAACACCGACAGCCGTTCCACTTGCCTTGTCAACAATCGCGTGAAACATCGGGTCTTCGCCCAAGCAAGTCCGCACCAGCCAATCGTCGAACCGCTTCCTTTCGTGGAACGAACCATACGGCAAATAGGTCCAGTTTCGGCGATCCGAACCGGCGCACAACGAGGCGTAAAGATCGTCGCCGTGCCGATCCGGCTCGATCGGTTCCACAGCGCAGTAGCGTCCATCGATCCGCGTTCTCGGCGGCAACTGCCTTCGTGACCAGTCAGAAACCGGGAAGCCGACCCGCTGCCCATCCTCACTGAAGAATTGAGTCATTTCGCCTGTTTTCTGAATTTTGCGAACTCATGGTCTATCTCGCTTTCAGCCGGCCGGGAAAGCGGCCGGGAACGACATTGCCAACTGCTCTGCAGGGCCAATTCGGAACAACCGACAAAGGATTGATGGAGTGGTGGGCGACCTTGGAATCGAACCAAGCGTGGGTCTCCCCGGCGGAGTTACAGTCCGCTGCCGCACCTTGCAGCCCGTCGCCCATCCCTACTTTGCGCCCCGAAGCACAAGCGGATAATTCGCTTACCTACTTAGGGCAAGGGCGACAGTCAACAATAATCTGGGCACACGCACCGCATAAACGCGGAACGCTCACAAGCCGCCTTTTTGGGCGGAGGCGCCCCGAAACTGCCTTTTCGCCTCAATTGCAATTCGCATGTGCAAAGTTACAATCGCCCTCGTCGCGATCGGACGGGATCCAGCGGCGCGGCCGCCGGATCCGCGCGGAGACAGAAAGTCAACGAGGGAAACAAAAAAGTGCAATTCGAGTGCATCGCGGACTGCAAGAATTCGCTCGGCGAGTGCTGCTTCTGGGACCCGCGCGACGAACGGCTTCGGTGGACCGACATTGAGGGTCGTTCAATCTTTCAATTGAACTCGGACGGCACAGTTGTCGAATTTCCGCTGCCGGATCGCGCAGGTTTCATTCTTCCGCGCCAAGACCCGGGCTTCGTCGTGGGATTTGCGGGTTGGCTTGCCCTCGCGGACCAGAACTTGGAAAATTTCGAGCGGCTTCATGACATCGAAGCGGATCTTCCCGAAACGCGAATCAACGATGCCACCGTCGACCCGTTCGGCGGAATCGTATTCGGCACATTCAACGAGAATCCCGACAAATCCGCACGGCGGCCGAACGCCGGCGTTTATCGACTTGCTCCCGACGGTTCGGTCGAGAAACTGTTCGGCGGGATTACCGTGACGAACGGACTCGAGTTTTCGCTGGACGGGCGAACGATGTATTTCGCCGATACCGGCGACGGCGTAATTCGCCGCTACAGCGTGGGCGACGGATTTTCGTCCTTAAATGAGATCGAACCGCTCGCCGGCCCGGACATAGCGCCGGGCATGCCGGATGGAGCGACTATCGACAGCGAGGGCAACTACTGGAATGCCCGCGTGTGGGGCGGTCGTGTAATCAGCTTGGACCGTTATGGAAACCTGATCCAAATTATCGAATTGCCTGTGAAGGGACCTACCTGCGTGGCATTCGGCGGAAATGATCTGAAGGACATTTACGTCACCTCTCTCCGGACAAGGCATTCGGATGCAGATCTGCTGAAATCCCCTTTGGCAGGCGGATTGTTCAAGGCTCGGGCGGAAATTCCGGGCCGAGCGCAACCGATGTGCCGGCTTTGAAACGGCGAGTTCTATCTGGCAAAGGTCGAATGCTCGGATGCGCTTGGCCTCGGCGACTGCGAATCGACGATGGAGATCGGTTGGTATGAGCCGCCGCGTTTCTCCCGTTCGCCGCTCCGCTCAGGAAGCGAGCTATTGGATTTTCGGATTGCATGCAGTCCGAAGCGCGCGATGGTCCGAAGCCGTCGCGGCCTGCATCCGCACCTAAGGGGCCGACAGGGACCGAATGCGCTGCGATCCCTGCCGGAAGCGCGGCCTGCCGGTCGGATCCGGCATCGTGGAAAGCGTCTGCAAGCGCATCGTCGGGAACCGATTCAAACAGTCGGGACGCCGTTGGTCGAAAGCGGCCGCCAACGCCGTGCTCGCCATCAGATGCTGCCTCGAAAACAGCCGCTGGCCCGACTTCCTTGATTGGAGGGCTTGCCGCGATGCAGCCGCTTAACCAAAGAAAATGGGATGCACCAAACTCTGCAAGCTGTGGAACAAGGTCGGCCGGTTGTTTCTCAGACTCGAGGGCTGCCGACGCATCTGCACAAGATTTGATAAGCTCGACGTGAAGTTTTTGGCTTTCTCGAACTTTGCTCCGATCATCGAAATGAATTACGATTTAGTGTAGACATATGCTGGAAACTGGAAACTGAAACGTCTATCCTCATCAAATGAAGCGACCAAATCTTAACTGAAACAGTCCCAGAGAAGCCGAGCCCATACAATGAACTGGATTGCCGAGGATGCTGTTAGCCTTCTGATGTTTCTTGCTCCAGGCCTGATTGTTGTCGGGATTTTTCGTTCACTTACTTCATATCCACCTTCAAGCGTGTTTGATCAAGTCGTTCAAGCGCTGATCTTTACGATTATCGTACAGACTGTCTGCGGTGGCATTGTTGAACTGTTCGAAAGGATTGTTGGCGAAAGTGACGCTTCTTGGACAACACCGTATCCTCCTCACCTTTCGTTCCCGATTGCCGTAGCGTTAGCGGTTCTCCTTGCAGCAACATACGGCAATGATGCCATACATAGGCGCCTTCGTCGCTTACGCATAACTCGCGAAACCTCTTTTCCGTCCGAGTGGTATTCCGCATTTCATCGGCACCAAAATTGTTATGTGGTTTTGCATCTTGTCGATGAAAGATTCGTTTATGGATGGCCAGTTGAGTGGCCCGGCCAACCGGAAAAAGGACATTTCAGGCTTTCGGAATATACTTGGTTGAAAAGAGAGGAGGTAGACAAAAAGGCAGTTTTTTTGCCTCCCGAGAAAGATTCGGATGGGGAAAGTATATTGATTCCGGGCTCTGAAGTTGTTATTGTAGAATTCATGAGAAGCCTTCCAGAAGACGAATAACGGAGTTGAAAAATGGTCAAAGCTCCAAATCCGCCTCCCTCCGAGCGAAACACTCCCGGAAGAAATGTACAGGATGGAGTAACGCCCAAGCCAACGCCTCCACCTAGAAGGCCGCCGCCTCCCCCTGCCCCTCCGCCAAGAAACAAGGGATGATGTAGAAGCAACCCAGCAATCAAATGCTGGTACTCGGCGGAAGACCGGTGGGGTGGACGTGCTGAACGCCCTGTCGGCATGAAACATCTCCTCTCCCAAGCACAGTTAGACCGTTCTTCTGCGTTGCGGGGGTCGAGTGGCATCTCCGGATTCTCGCTTCCCGGCACCGGGATTGCGGCTGCGAGAGGCCCCGTTGTAGCCGGTCGGCGCTCCCTTGCGGAGGGCGTGGCTTGGATCAGGCCGGTTGCGTCGCCGCCTGTCCGGCGGCCGGACACTCGATGCCGCAATCTGTCATCATGCGGATCAAGCGCAACGCATTCCCGCACGCCATGATCTCCTGGTGGTCGGTTCCGGGATCCACGAAGGGCTTTCGGCTCTTCAGGACCATATGGATCACGCGGGCCAGCTTGTGGGCGGTGGCGAAGACGGTCTGCTTGCGGCTCTTCCTCGCTTTGAGGGTGCGGAGGCGGTTGTTTTGGAACATGATCCCGGCCGAACTCCGCCACGGCCGCCGCATGCAGCGCGTCCCTATCCGAAGATGGACCGCCGGACGCCTAGTCCGTTAAACCTTGCAAACACCCCGTGAATTCCAAATACTTGCATCCTGGGTCCCTCCAGTTGTCGAATCTCAACTGGACGCGGCTTGGGTGACCCGCCGCCCCAGCGTCAAGGCGGAGTCGCATCAATGGGTGAATTCAGACACCCTCGAACACGGAACCCGGGTGAAACGCGAAACCGGATCAACCCGAAGAAAATGGGATGCACCCCAACCGATGTGCCGACTGTGAAACGGCGAGTTCTATCTGGCAAAGGTCAAATGCTCGGATGCTCTTGGCCTCGGCGACCGCGAATCGGCGCCGGAGATCGGTTGATATGAACCGCCGAGTTTCTCCCGTTCGCCGTTCCGCTCAAGAAGCGAGTTATTGGATTTTCGGATTGCATGCAGTCCGAAGCGCGCTGCTGAACGAACGCCGGAAAAAGCGCCGCTTGATCGCGACGAGAAATGCCGGAAACAAATTGAAGGACGCAATCAAAGCCTCCGGAATGGCTGCGGAGATTGCGGATCCCCGAAGGTTCCCCGTGCCGCTGGACTCCGGTTCAGTTCACCAAGGGGCCGCTCTGGAAGCTTTTCCTCTCGAGTGGGGTTCGACGCCGGAAATCTGCGGCAAGGCTGGCGAAAATCATCTCGTTCTTGTTCTTGACAGGGTCACCGACCCGCACAACATCGGCGCAATACTTCGCAGCGCGGAGGCTTTCGGCGCAAGGGCCGTAATCTCGCCAAGTCGGCATTCGCCCCCGGAGACCGGAGCGCTTGCAAAGTCGGCGTCCGGCGCGCTTGAACGGGTTCCCTACATCAGAATAGGAAACCTCGCGACGGAGTTGACGCTGCTTCGAAACATGGGCTACGCGGTCATTGGCCTCGATGCGCAAGGCCCGTTGAGCTTGAGCGAAACGCTTCATGCCCATGCATCCCGGCCACTGGCGCTCGTTCTGGGATCTGAAGGCGTCGGCTTGAGGGCGTTGACCAAGGCCAGCTGCGATTGCCTTGCGAACATCTCGGCGGTGCTTGCTGGGTCGATCAATGTTTCGAACGCAGCCGCGATCTCGCTTTACGCGGCAACAAACAACCGTGCCGCGACCGCGGCAAGCGCGAAGACGATTTGAGTGAAAGGTCGTTTCGAATTTGCGCAAGCCTGAAGAAGACTCTATGGACTGCATTCCGCAACCCATTGCCGCATGACAGCATCCGAAAAATGGCATCCGCATCGCAAGACATGAACACGGACGAAAATTATTCCGACGAATTTCTTCAGGACTTGCTGACCTCGGTCAAGACATTCGCAAGCGTCGGGATTTCCGTGAATCCGGTCCGGCCGTCCTATTTCGTCGGAAGATATCTCAGCCTGAAAGGCTACAGGGTCATTCCGGTCAATCCCGCATATTCCGGTCAAACGCTGTTCGGAGAAACGGTCCTTGAGAACCTGAACTCAATCCCGCCCGAAACGGACGTCGATGTGCTGGACATCTTCCGCAAGCCCGAGGAGGTTCCGGCGCTCGTCGAATGCGCTTTGGAACGGTTTCCCAAGCTGAAGGTCGTCTGGATGCAATATGGCATAAGTCATCCGGAGGCAGCCAAGATGGCCCGCGCGCGAGGCGTCGCCGCAATTCAGAACAGATGTCCAAAGATCGAATACCAGAGGCTGTTTTCGGAGCTTCGAATGGCCGGTCTCAACACCGGAATTATCTCTTCAAGGCTCTTTGAAACAAGTTGACCAGAGATTCCTCGATTTTTGAGGAATTTATGTCTTGCACATGCTACACGGAAAGAAATGCAAATTAACTCAAACAGCAATAATTTACTGGCGAGAACGCTCACTGGATCCAATCCGGGATTTCCTGCGATCAATGGATCGCACTAGTGGTTTGTTCCAATCATTTGAAACCCTTTTTGGCGGGAGTCGATGAGCCGCTCCGGGCTTGCTGTCCATTTGCAGACCTTCGCCTATTTCCCGTTGCGCAGGTCAATGAAGTCCAGGATCGACGTCTTGACCTGCTCGATGGAATCACGGACGCCGCGCCGGAGCCGACGGCGGCCCAACGTCCCGAAGAAGCCCTCTACAGCATTCATTCGAGAGCACGAAGTCGGCGTGAAGTGGAAGATCCAGCGGAGGATGCTCAAGGCAGCGAACAGGATTGTAGGTCCCTGCCGCTTACGACTGCACGTAGTTGTATACAAAGTAATTTTGCAAATTCGATCCGGCGCAATTACTGGACGAAAATGGATGTTGGGGATGCAAATCAATCCCGTCCTCAAAGGCCGTAAGCTTCGCGCTGATCATGGCTCGTACACTTGGGAAGCAATATAATTGACACTAGCAGAAAATCATTTATCATAATCTGACTTGGTAGTTTTAAGCAAAAATGATTGGATATTCACAATTGCCGCTCGCCAAATTCAAGATAGAAGACGCATGCGCTCAGTTCTCAGAACTGCTTGAGCGTGCTCGCGCTGGCGAGGAAATTCTGATTACTAAGGATCAAAAGCCCCATGCAAGGCTTTTGCCGCCAACTTTGCGAACGGAATGTACCCATGCAGGAGATGAAGGATCAGCAGTCAAAGGCCAAAAACCAGTTAAAGAACATTGGCCGTCGACGAAGCGCGGAAGGCGGAAGAAGGCGCCGTTGAAACATCTCGACCTACCCGACCTCTTCGATGATGAATATCCTAAACAAGCCGTAACCGATACTGGTGAACTTAGCGACAACCGATAACTTCACCATCCAGCAAGGCCGAAAGGCCGCATCGTGAAACTGCTTATAAACAGCCACACCGCATATTGGTGGACTGCGGGCGACGACCGCTCCACCCGCGCCGAGGAAATGATCATCGACGACGCGAATGTCGCGTCTAGTCAGTGCAGTTTCGATCTGCGATCTTGAGTTCAAAATCAAGTACAAGCGCTATCAAGTAGACTTGCGTCCTCAAGTAGTAATTGAAACACTAAGGGATAATGATGTCGAGGAACTATCCGTCACCCATTACCACGCGGAGCATGCTGCTCGTTTCGACTGGAGCCACCGTGACCCATGGGATCGTCTGGTTGCTGCTCAAGCCATTTTGGAGGAATGTGTCTTAGTATCGGCCGCCATAACTTCGAGAACTCGAAAAACCTTCAATGATCTTATGCGGCTTATTTCGGTCTACCAACGGCTGAAGTCAATTCTTGCAACTCTTTCCGACGATTGATGGACTGCACTAATTCTTTTGTCGAAATTTTCTCTCTCGAACGCAACACTGCTCGTCGAGCGGCATCTGTAGCTGCCTGTATTACGTCAGAAGCGGACAAGCCGCTGGCATGGCCAACAATTTGGTCCCATTGAACGTCTTTGACATCAAAGGCTAAGAGACGTCGTGACATAGCCAATTTTATGGAGTATGCAGTTGGAAAGTCATAAGGCAATACAATATCAAAGCGTCTAAGGAGTGCCCTGTCGAGGATTTCAGGCAGGTTTGTAGTTGCGACGACGATAGATGGACCAGTGTCCTCATCAAGGAACTGAAGAAACGAGTTCAGAATTCTTCGCGCTTCGCCTACATCAGAGGCATTGTCCCTAGATGCCGCTAGAGCATCAATCTCATCCAGCAGGTATACGCCTCTTTGGGTTTTGATAGCTTCAAATATCGCGCTGAGCTTCGCAGCGGTTTCGCCCATATATTTTGATATAAGCCCATGGAGCAAAACTGAATAAAGTGGATATTTCAATTGCCCTGCCAAAGCAGAGGCAGTCATTGTTTTTCCTGTTCCAGGCGGTCCAACCAAAAGCAACTTCTGGCGAGGTGATAATCCACTTTTCTCCAACATTGTACGTTTGTGAAACTCTGTCACCAGTTGCTTCAGTTCCAAAAAAATAGAATCGGGAAGAATAAGGTCGTTTAGTATGGTTTCGGGGTAAGTCGTGCCAATCATTGACCCGAGTTCGCCTCTGGGCTTGGCTATGGGTGTCGGTGACCGGAAATTTGTCTTTGGCGCTTGACCAGCTTCTACCCATTGGCGGAGCTGCTCTGCAAGCCGGGTGTGTCCTTTTTGTTCTTCCGCTGCTGCAAGCTGAAGCGCTAAATCGTAGAAGCGACCTTCATTTCCCTCTACGTGGCTCTTCAATAGCCCAATGAGTTGCTTTGCGCTGGCCACCGCGAAATCCCTTGAATGCGGAAGGCAGCCTACATGAAAATTGCGGAAGGACGATACCTTCACGGAAACGGAACAAGATCAAAGAACGAGACTGTTGCCCGGAGTCCTTCGTTGCATTGCAATAATTGCCGTGCACTCCCGCACAGTGGAATGTCATGCTTGAGACTGAGGTGTCTCGAATTTGTCGGCGAGCGATGCGCTCACGCAGTGCTCGAAACAACAGGGTTGTGACAAGCGAAATCCGCGTTTCGTAGCACTGCGCGGAGATTGAATGCTTCCACTACACCCTTTGGCAAATGGCAAAGCAATCTACGCACGGATGCGCTGTTGGGTCTGCAACGGAATGCTTGACCGGCTACTCGCCGCCTTGCTGGACCTGCACTTGAATGGAGAAATCTCCAGAATGAGCGGTGCAGCTCCCGCCGAGAGATTTCGCTGTGCGACAGCTGGTTCGTCCACGCAATCCGACCATAGGTCCCGACCGCGCATGTGCCCGGCGGCTGACGGATTCGCGTTCGGAGCCGGCGCGGAGCTCGGACGGCCGCGACGCTGCGAACCGTCATGCGATTGAACGCCGACGCAACGCATGCATCCGCGCCCAAAACAAAATTCAAGCATTTCGACGGATCGAGCATTGGCGTTCCTTGGGATCATCCATTCAACGGCAAAATTTTCTTTCTGACCTTCCCGCGACTGTTCTTCTTTGAATCATTGCAGAAACCGAATAAACGCGCTTTAGAACTCTAGGCAGCAGCAATTTTCGCGAGCCGCGAGCGACAGCCGGAACGGAGGCGTCGCATCGGGATTGCACTCAAACAACGTTGCCGAGTTGCAAGCGCAAAATACAAATTGGAGCAAATTCATGTCAGATGCACCGACCTACGGTTTCGATACTTTGCAGATCCACGCGGGTTCCCGCCCCGACCCCGCCACGGGCGCGCGGCAAACGCCAATCTACCAAACGACGGCCTACGTTTTCAGGGATACCGATCACGCCGCGGCTTTGTTCAACCTCCAAGAAGTCGGCTACATCTATTCGCGACTTACAAACCCTACCGTCGCTGTTCTGCAGGAGCGGCTCGCCGCCCTTGAAGGCGGCGCGGGCGCGGTTTGCTGCTCGTCCGGCCACGGCGCCCAGATCATGGCGCTCTTTCCGATCATGCAGCCCGGATGCAACATCATTACTTCCGACAGGCTGTACGGCGGGACGGTCACACAGTTCAGCCGCACGATCAATCGGTTCGGATGGTCCGCAAAGTTCGTTGACACGGAAGATTTGGACGCGGTGCAAGCGGCGTTCGACGAAAACACCCGCGCCCTGTTCTGCGAGTCCATCGCCAATCCGGGCGGGTATATAACGGATCTTGATGCGCTTGCCGCGATCGCGGAGAAGAACGGCGTTCCTTTGATCGTCGACAACACCTCGGCTACGCCTTATCTCTGCCGCCCCATCGAGCATGGAGCGACACTGATCGTCCACTCCTTGACGAAATTCCTGACAGGGAACGGAACGGTTACCGGCGGCGCAATTGTTGATTCCGGCACATTCGACTGGTCGGCTTCGGACAAGTTTCCGTCCATGTCCCAGCCTGAGCCCGCCTACCACGGATTGAAGTTCCACGAGACTTTCGGACCGCTGGCATTCACGTTCCACGGAATCGCAGTCGGTCTCCGCGACCTGGGGATGACGATGAATCCCCAAGGCGCGCACTACACGCTCCTTGGAATCGAAACGCTTTCCTTGCGGATGCAAAAGCACGTCTCCAACGCGCAAAAACTTGCTGCCTGGCTTTCGAACGATGATCGGGTCGAAAAGGTCACCTATGCCGGGTTGCCTTCGTCGCCATATTACTCCCGGATAGAGAAGATTTGCCCGAAGGGGGCAGGCGCCCTGTTCACATTCGCGATGAAGGGCGGTTACGACGCATGCGTCAAGTTCGTGAACAGCTTGGAAATATTCAGCCACGTCGCAAATCTGGGCGATGCCAGATCCTTGGTGATCCATTCGGCTTCAACCACGCACCGACAGTTGACCCCTGAGCAACAGGCGGCCACAGGCGCGGAGCCCGACGTCGTGCGGCTTTCCATCGGAATCGAGGATCCCGACGACCTTATCGAAGACCTTGATCAAGCGCTCGCAAAGGCGACATCATAAGCGAAACTTGGGATTCGCAAGCCTTTATTCATCGACCCTGCGGCAACCGCAGGGTCGAGTTGCCCGTCCGCCAGCGGAACGCCGACCATAACCGCAGACGTCTCCCTTTGCATTCGGAACTCTAGTCGAAGGCCAAGCAACCAAACGCCGCAAGAGATCAAAAATCTGGATGCTGGAATACAACCCGCTCAACTCTTTTTCCCCATCCTCGGACGCAGACGAATCGGACCCCGAACAGTCACAAAAATGCTGAACCCAAACATGCCTTTGACAACTCGCCTATTCGGCATAAGATGTCTGACACGAGCATATCGATTTTTTGGAATACAGTCGCGATGGCCAGCCAAAGCCTTATGATCAGCCTGGATCCTGAGTTGACGGATTGGCTTGTGACTGAAGCAAAGCGCCAAGATCGAAGCGCGGCCTGCATTGCCGAACAGGCCGTTCAATCGCTCAAAGATCGTTCAGAAGCGAAGTCGCAGCTTATCCGGGAGGCCGTAGCAGAAGCGGACAAGGGCATCTTCATTTCAGAAGACAAGATGAACGACTGGATGGACAGTTGGGATTCGGAAGGAGAACTGCCGCCCCCGAAGCCGGACGTATTTCCTATCCATACGTAATCGACGGAAGTCAGACATCTTGAACGCGAGAGACGACGTCGCGTGGTTTCAAGACGATTGCGGCAGAGTGTTTTCGGCGGGAAAAGGAAACGCCGGAGCGCAGCTTCAAGGCATGATTCAGCTTATCTCCGAGCACCCGAACGTCGGGCATCCGACTGATGACTTCAAAGATGCCCTTGAATACCCGATTCGCAAGACTCCGTTTACGATGATCAATCGCATCAAAGGAAACGAACTGCAGGTTCTGCGCGTTCTTGATCAACGTGGCGGATTCTTCAATGAACGCAGGAAGCATTTGGTAGCGAATACTGAGCGCACCATTTTGATCTTCGAGGCTGTGTTGCGCCGAAAGCGACGAATAAGGAAAAATTTGCGAAGCGTTTTCAGACTGAACTTCACGGCGCACAACACGCAAGTTTCCTTGTCAGCAATGCGATTCGCGCATTCCTGCATGCCAACTGCCGGAACCGTTTTCGCCGGATTGATGTCCGAGAGATCAAATTCAGTATGTTGCCCGAGCGTCAGAACCGCTTGGAAGCTTCCGGAACTGCAAAGGGAGGCGGTCGAGCGGTCGGCGAGCAAAGAATGAATGTCGAGAAATCGCACGAGAGGTCTATGCCAATGGTCTCCGGATGTGTTAATGTGCTCGTGCTCTCTTCTATCTGATGCGCGGTCCTTGATGGCCGCAATCAACTGTTCGAGACAGTGAAGAGATGCGGTGCCGGCTCGCTCTCGGGCGTGGTCAAGCTACGACTGATTGACGCCGTGCACCGCCCCGTCGCCGGCCTCGGCCATGGTCGGCGACGGGAACACAATCATGGTTGAGACACGGAAGATGTACTGGGCGTGGCAATCCAGCCCTGAATACGAAACCCGTACGGATCCTCGACAACCCGCTCCCGACGCAAAACCACTCGACCTCGCTGCGCTTCAAAGATCTGAATTTTGACGACCGAGAGATGCGTTTGCTAAAACCCCATCCTCGTGTGCAGACGAATTGAACCCGGAGCAGTCGCAAAAATGCGAACTCAAACATCTTCTTGCCGTTGAATGTCGCGGTGGAGTATCCTGACAAGGCGGCGCGATGCCGCAATCACGAACACGGCATGATCAAGTGACGGGCAGAGCGGAAAACGCCAATTTCTCCATATCGTCCAACGGGTCGATCGCATCGATGTTCCACCATCCGACCGTCGGCGTGAAAGTTTTCATTGGGGAAGTTGACACGGAACACCGGAAATCCGATCGGCATTGGACCATGCTTCGCCGAAAAGCATTCAGCTTGGCAGGCGGATTGCTGAAGACAAAGATCGTCATTCCCAACGAACTCGTCTACTACTCGAGATGCTATGCGCCCGGCCCTACGTCCAAGGAGCGAGCCGTCCAAATCCGGCAAGGACTCATCGGGCGGACAGGCTATAATGAAAACGTGTCGGAATTGGTGTTCGACTGGTTCGGCGACGGGGACACAGTGCAGATCGCAGTCGTAGGAAAAGAAACTCTTCGCGAAGCGGACGACTTCGCGACGGCGATCGGCCTCAATCCGGTTGCGTATTCCGCCGATCCGGATCCGAGTCAGTTCGGAAGCGAGCCGTTCTTTGAAAGACCCGCAGATACGAGCGGCGGAAGCGATTCCGATGGCGAGCCACCTGTCGCAGGCCGCACAGCAACTGGCGGAGGTGAAGGCGGCGGATGGTCTATCTCCGCGATGATTGAACGCCTCGGAAAACGTCCTAACCGAAATGTAGCGCAGTTCGGAATTCTGTCGAACGTCGATCCAAGCGCGGGCAGAAGAAAGGAAACTTGCGGCCGACCGGCAGTCTGCGAACACCTGTACGATGCACAGGCTCAAACCTGCACGAAAGCAGCGGCATCGCTCCAGCGTCTGCCGCTCGGGGCGGTACGCTCAAAGGCCGCCAAACGGGCAATCGTCGCCGTTCTGGCGGGGGTCGCGCAGGTCGCGGCGTCGGCTGGCCCGTCCGCGGCACAAGAAACACCCCCCGCACCCATCCTATACGCGCCCCAGTTGCGCCCGCTGGTGCTTGAACCGCCTGTCGTTCTTCGACCGCATTATCTTGGCGGCGGCTCGGCCATTGCATCCGTAGAAAATACGCCCGAGCTTGAACCGGATTCCGAGCCGGTCGCAGCAAAGCCGGAAGATCAGCCGCCTGCGGACATCGCCGACAAAGTCGCTTCCGGGCCATCGGAGCCGACCGGTCCGATTCCGCCCGAATCGGATTCATCAGTTTCCAAAGCCGACGAAGCCTCCAGCCGGACAGCCGATTCGAGCGGTACCGCCGAAGGAGCTGCGAGCGACGCGGGCGCTATCGATAATTCCGCGGCGGATGGCAGCGCAGTTTTGCCGGAATTCGCAGCCGCAGAACCGACGGATCCGCAGATTGCCGATGCTGCGTCGGAGGATGCGGAAACAGTCGGAAGCGAATTTGCAGCTCCGCCGAAACGCCCGGAGTCGATCAGCGCGGCAGCGGTCGAATACGGGCCGCCGCAGCGCCCCGAATATATCGCGAATGCCCGCAAACGAACCCGCCGCCCGGCGGCATCCAATGAACCGCAAGTCGCTCCCCCGTCTCGGCCGCAGAATTTGCAAACCTTCGCTGCGGCGCGCACCGGGAGTTCCTCGTCCCAAAAAAGCAAATCGGATGAAACCGTCTCATCGTACGCTACCGAAAATCGCGCAATCAGAAACGCTCGACTCGTTCTGATCGGCGTCATGGGCAAGCCTGATCAGATGAAGGCCTTGGTTCGTCTCAAAAAAGGCACGCTGGTCAGCGTGTCCGTCGGCGACGCGCTTGACGGCGGGCGGGTCAAATCGATCCATAGCGACCACATCGTCTACTCGAAGGGAAAGAGGAACAGGCGTCTCTCCATGCCGGATTGATGCCCGGCGCGCACGTTGGTTTGAGACGCGCCCAATTCGGAACGGAATGCTGCCGACTTACGATCATGCCGGGCGCGGTGCGATTATCCGGCTTCGGAGATCGGCTTGACGCGACTCGCGCTGCATCATTGCAAGTGAATGCGCAAATTTTTTGCATGCAGATGTTGACGACATGCGAATAATGAAATTCCGTCGAGGACAATCGCCCCAATTTTGGATGCGCGCCTGGCCGAGCCGCAAAGGGACACCGCCATGAGTTATCGAGAAGTCTATCAGAACTGCAAGAAGGATCCGGAAGCATTCTGGCTGGAGGCAGCCGGTGCGATCGATTGGGTCAAACCGCCGACGAGAGCATTGTTCGACGAGAAAGAGCCTTTTTTCACATGGTTCAACGACGCGGTCGTCAATGCCTGCTGGAACGCCTTGGACCGGCACGTCGAAGCCGGCCGGGGCGAAAACATCGCAATCATCTACGACAGCCCCGTCACCGGAGCAAAACGGTCGATCTCGTTCGCCGAACTCCTCGGGCGCGTCTCTCGATTGGCCGGGGCCATGGCCGCGAAAGGGGTATCGAAAGGGGATCGCGTCATCATCTACATGCCGATGATTCCCGAAGCGCTTGAGGCCATGCTGGCTTGCGCGCGGCTGGGAGCCGTGCACTCGGTCGTCTTCGGAGGCTTTGCGGCCAACGAGCTTGCAGTGCGCATAACCGATGCCAAACCCAAATGCGTTTTGGCGGCGTCTTGCGGGATCGAGCCGGGCAGGATCGTGGAATACAAACCCCTCCTGGACAAGGCGATCTCCATTTCGGACCACAAGCCGGAATTCTGCGTCGTCGCGCAGCGCGAACAATGCGAAGCCGGTCTGGCGGACGGGCGCGATTTCGACTGGAGCGAGTTCGTTTCCGGCGCGAAACCCGCCGACTGCATCCCGGTCGAAGGAACGCATCCCGCGTACATCCTCTATACCTCCGGGACGACCGGGCAGCCCAAAGGCGTCCTTCGGCCGACCGCCGGCCATCTGGTCGCTCTGCAATGGTCGATGAAGAACATTTACGGAGTGGATCCCGGAGAGGTCTTTTGGACCGCCTCCGACGTCGGATGGGTCGTGGGCCACTCCTACATTTGCTACGCGCCATTGCTTGCCGGCAACACGAGTGTGATGTTCGAAGGCAAGCCGGTCGGAACGCCCGACGCAGCGGCATTTTGGCGGGTCATTTCCGAACACGGCGTGCGCGCCTTGTTCACCGCGCCGACAGCTTTCCGCGCGATCAAGAGGGCCGACCCGCAAGGCCTGTGCATCAAAGACTACGATCTGTCTTGCCTGAAGACCTTGTTTCTTGCCGGGGAGCGCGCCGACCCCGACACGATAAAGTGGGCGGAGAAGCATTTGGACGTGCCGGTCATCGACCACTGGTGGCAAACCGAAACCGGATGGGCCATCGCGGCGAACCCGGTCGGAATAGAAATGCTCCCCGTGAAGCTCGGCTCTCCGTCTGTCGCGATGCCGGGCTACGACATTCGCGTACTCGACGACGGAGGGCGCGAGGTTCCCCGCGGAACGCTGGGTTCGATCGCGATCAAGCTTCCGCTCCCGCCGGGAACCTTGCCGACCCTCTGGAAAGCCGATCAATTGTATTTCGACAAATACCTCAAGGAATTTCCCGGCTACTACAGCACCGGCGACGCCGGGTACATGGACGAAGACGATTACATGTACATCATGGCCCGCACCGACGACGTCATCAATGTTGCCGGCCACAGGCTATCGACCGGCGCGATAGAGGAAGTGCTCGCCAGCCATGCGGATGTCGCCGAGTGCGCCGTCGTCGGCGCGGCGGACGAATTGAAGGGGCAGCTTCCTTTGGGCTTCCTTTGCTTGAACGAAGGCTGCGAAAAACCGCACGAACAAGTCGTTTCCGAATGCGTTGCGCTGGTCAGGCGGGAGATCGGACCGGTCGCGGCATTCAAGACGGCGGCTGTCGTTCCGAGGCTTCCGAAAACGCGGTCGGGAAAAATACTTCGGGGAACGATCGCCAAGATCGCCGACGGCGAGACTTTCAAAACTCCGCCGACCATCGACGATCCGGCAATACTGGACGAAATATCCGACGCGCTCGCAAAAATGGGCTACAGGGGCCTTGCCCGAAATTGAGTCCTGCCCCAGCAAGCATTGGCGCGGACCGCGCCTTGGACCGGTCCGCGCGTTTGCGGCCTTTGCGTCGCCATCCGGGTCAACGGGACCTGCAACGAAGGCGATATTTTTGAATTCAAGCGGCGAAAAGAATTCCCTGCTTCGAGTCGCAAAAGGAACTGCCGATGAAACGCTCCAAGTTCCTGTACCGGGCTTGGGCCGATCAGCATTTATATGTTCACAACCAATATCAAGGACGTCGCGTCCGTGAGGGTGTGTCTCATGATTCTTGGTTGGTCACTATTGGAACCCTCGAACCGTGTCGCCAAGGTTGTGTGTTTTGGAGAGCTTGCAGCGCCGCAGCCGTCTGACAAAGATCATGAGATGCACCCCGTCCGTGAAGCTGCGCCGGGAATTCAACATCGCCAGGAAGACGGCATGGCCAATGCTGAACGCTGCGGCGGGCATCTGAAGTGAAAGCAGATCTGGAGCGCCCGTTCGTCAAGCTCTTGATCTGGAAAGCCCGGACAAAACCAGCATTCGTTCGGAGCCCAAGAAGCCGCCTGAACCGCAGAAAATCACGCTGCCGCAAATGGCCCGGCTCCGCGAATAACTGAACTGGGACAAGGATTGAACTGCCAAGAGCATCCTTTGCTCATGCGTGCAGCGCCTCTTGCCGCCCGATCATCATTCGACGCGAACGCCATGATGACCCGCAGAATGCGGTTATGCGTTGCGATCTTCAAATGGATTCAAACCAGCAGTCCACACAGCTTCCGCGTCGGTCGAGCTTCTTGCCAGGTTGAAGCAACGAATCCGGGCATCGCTTCGGATGAATCACAAGCAGCTTTGATCCAAAAATCTGCCTTCGCAAGCGGTCGGAATAAGTCTATAGCCTTGTCCGCCGATTCCCGAACGAAATACGGCCAAAAGCAGCAATCCGAGGGCGAACTCATCGTCACCGGAAACGTGTGGAATGAACCAAAATTCAAATGGAGACGCAAATTCATGTTCAGCAACCTGACAATCGTCGAACACCCTCTCGTGCAGCACAAGCTTACGATCATGCGCGAGCGGGAAACGGTCACGGCCGTATTCCGCCAGCTGCTGAAGGAAATCAGCAATTTGCTGGCCTATGAGATCACGCGCGAACTCAAAACGGGAACCCGCCTGATCAAAACGCCCATGATGCGCATGGAAGCGCCCACGCTGAGCGGGAAAAAACTGGCTCTGATCTCAATACTCAGGGCTGGAAACGGGCTGCTGGACGGCGTGCTCGAACTGATTCCCTCGGCGAGGGTCGGTTTCGTAGGCCTCTACAGGAATGAAGAGACGCTTGAGCCGGTGGAGTACTATTTCAAGGTTCCGACGGATCTCGAAGAACGGCTGGTGATCGCTCTGGACCCGATGCTGGCGACGGGCAACTCCTCGGTCGCCGCGATCTCCAGGCTCAAGGAGGCCGGCGCGAAAGACATCAGATTCCTTTGCCTGCTCGCGGCGCCGGAAGGCGTCCAGCGCATGCTCGACGCGCATCCGGACGTCCAGATCGTCACGGCTGCGCTTGATGAAAAATTGAACGAGATCGGCTACATACTTCCAGGCCTCGGCGACGCGGGCGACCGGATGTTCGGAACGAAATAACCCGCACTGCGCGGGCGCGGAAGCCGCCTTCATTGAGGCTTATTCACGGCTTTCTCCCCGCAGACTCAAACTGAACGAACCGCGCGGTCATCTCCCATCATGATCGCGGGGAACAGCATTTCCCAAAAATTCACGGCTTTTGACTGGCGCATTGCGCGAGTGCTTCGGCGGATCGCAGATCACCGCTGCCTGCTGCTCGAAGCTGAGAAATGCAGTCGTCTTCACGCGAACGCCGCTTTATTGCTGATCTTTGTGAATCGGTATTTGAGTTCGCCCACTGTTGAGTCCCACCTTGACGGTAGTTGCATTGTTGCGTACCCGCCGAAGAGCAAAGGAATGTGTTGATGATGGATATAGCGCGGAAGAGATTCTTTAGACATCGGCAAAACGCGGCATCTTCGGCCATGTTACCGCCAGACTGCGAAAACACCGCAAGGAATCAGCGTGGTGGGCTACACCTAAGCGCTTGGGGCTTTCGACCTGCAATGGGTCGGTACCTGAAGCTTGGAGGGCGGCGCAGCCGTTGCTTCCCGCACAGGATCAAAATCAAATTGCCCTGCCGAAAGTTCGCGTTGGTTGGCATCGGCAACATGCATCAATAATTGGAGATGATCTGTATCTCCCAATACTTGAACAAACCGCTCCAATACGTTCGAAAGCTCTGTTATTGGCGAAATCAGGCACTGACCTGCGCGAGGGTAGATCCATGACGATCAAGGCAGTGAAGCTGGAGCGGTTCACAGCTTTCAAATCGCTTGATTTCCAGCCGTCGCCCGGCGTCAATGTCCTCGTTGGCGCCAATGGCACTGGCAAGACCCACCTCATGAAAGTCATGTACGCCGCCTGTGCCGTTAGCAAGACGAGAGTCGGCTTCGCGGAAAAGCTCGTTCGAGTCTTCATGCCGTTTGGCGACAATATCGGACGCCTAGTCAATCACGACGATGCAAATACGAATTGCGAGATCTGTGTTTCTCGCCCCGAGGGACAGCTTTGCACTTCCTTCACGAACCGTACTCCCAAAGCGGCTTCGGCCCAAGTCAAAGGCGCTTCGCGCTGGGCGGAAAATCCCGTCGAATGCGTCTACATTCCGGTGAAGGAAATGCTCGCGAATGCGCCCGGTTTCCGCTCCCTATACTCGCAACTAAATATTCACTTTGAAGAGATCGATGCGGATATCCTCGACCGGGCCTACCTACCCGAAAAGCGCGGCGCGGTTCCGCCAGAACGCAAAAAGCTTCTCGATAGCCTGCAAACGACCATTGAAGGAAAAGTTGAGGCCCAAAATGAAGTGTTCTTTCTTCAAACCGATCAGGGCAGTCTGGAATTCTCTCTTGTTGCCGACGGGGTGCGCAAGTTGGGGCTGCTTTGGTTGTTGATCCAAAAAGGAATGCTGCTGGAGGGATCTGTCCTGTTCTGGGACGAGCCGGAGACCAATCTCAACCCCAAGCATTTCGAATTGACGATTGGCATTCTTCTCAAATTGCAGCGCATGGGAGTTCAGATATTTATTGCCACCCATGACTACGTCATTCTTAAAGAACTGGATTTACAGAGGAAAGAGAACGACGAGATCGTTTTCCACGCGCTCTATCGAGATGATGGCGCAATTAAATGCGATCGATCCGACGACTATATTAATATTCACCCTAATTCCATCGCCGAAACCTTCAACGGCCTGTACGACCGTGGGGTCAAGCGCAGCCTTTCGCGCCATAGCAAATGACCGAGTTCATCGAGGGAAATCTGAGAATAAGATTTCCAGATCGGATGACGGCCGAGAGATTCGATGATCATGCGTCTCATGGCTTGTCTCACTGCATGAAGGCGGTGGATTTCATTGTCGAAGTGCCGGAATTCATTGCGTTCATCGAACTCAAGAATCCGGACCACCCCAACGCACCGGGAGCGAGAAAGGAGGTTTATATTTCCGATAAGCTGGATCACGATCTATGTTACAAGTATCGCGATACTTTCTTGTATCAGTGGGCCCGCAACAGGCTCGACGGACGGCCGATTTACTACTGGGTCATCATCGCCTTGGGTGCGCTGGACAGAACAGACCTCGATACACGAGCAGACGAATTGAAGAGAAAGCTTCCGCTCATGGGACCAAAGTCCGGCAATTGGAATCGGCAGATTGTCAATGATTGCACTGTGTATAATATTGAAACGTGGAACCGATTGCAGCCGGATATTTTGTTGGAACAAATTTGAAAGCATCCAATAGTATTCATAACCAAAATAACGCAAGAAGCCGCCGAATTATTCACGTCGTGGAGATTTCTAAGCTGGATAGCGGGGATTAGCCCGGTCGGAGTTCAGTTGGACAAAGCCGAGCGTAAGCGGTTCTTGAAATGTTTAAGCTAAATTACAGAACTTCTGAATCTTAACCATGATATTTTGTTCCCGTCGCCGGGGAGCGAAAACCCGCAAACGCCGTTCGATCCCGGCACGGCCGGAGAACACGTGGAGCGTGCCCGAGGGAAGAGACGTTTCACGCCCATGATGGACATGCGTCTTCAGTCGCAATAGATTTGTGGGAGTGCAAACAATGCATTCAAGGAGGTCGCCATGAAGTCGTTATCTATCCAACTGGACGACGATGCACACGCGCGCTTGGAAGATCTTGCTCGCAGGATGGGATTGACAAAGGAAGAATGCATCCGAGAGGTGTTTCTGATGTCTCACGAAGATATCATCGAGGAAATTGATGTGATTGAGGAAAGATTGGCGAAGCCCGCCCACAGATGGAAACATTCCGATATAGAGAACGGTGTTGACTTGGCGGGTTGATTGGGATGATCGTGCGAGGAAGGATCTGCGGAAAATCGATCATCAAAGGCAATCCGATATCCTTCGCTTCATTTCTGAACGCATCCAACCTTCTGATGACCCTCGGCGTTTTGGGCAGGCGTTGCGGTATGGCTAAGCAGGATTGTGGCGATACAAAATTGGAGACTATCGAGTCATTTGCAAGATTGAAGAAGTCCAGCTCGTTGTATTGATAGTCAGATTTGCTCATCGAAAATACGATTATCGTTGAGATACTGACACAACAAAGAAGAATCTAAACTGCCTCGGGAAACCCAATTTTCCTTGAACATCCGAACTCCGCCTACGCGGAGTTCGGATGGTTGCCTCGAGCTGTGCTTTGGCTCTGACATGGATCCCATGTCCTTCGAGATTCCGGCTCGTTTGTTTAGCCGATTGCTCTCCGGAAAATTCGAGGCAGTTCAATTCTTGTTGTGGCAGCAATTGCAGCCGTCGTAACGCCGAACCCAAGCGAGGCGCGAAAGCATGAAACCGACACAACCAAAAAACGGGTCCATCGCAACAAAGGTGCATGGCGCACTGCTCTTCTGCGAATTCAGAAATAACCGTGAAATTCTAGTTTGTTTGTCTGTCATAACAAACGCTTAGAATAAATTGAAACCAAGCGCCAGAGCTAGTGGCACCTTCAACACACAAGAGTCCCTTTGATGCTTGCTGGCTCCGGTGCGGCATCTGCGATTCCATCAGGCGGATTGGTAAGCCGCGTTTGCAATTCATTGAACTGCACAACGAGAAAGAGGCGAAGTCGTTCAAATGGGCGGCCAGATCGGATCGGCTCGTCCCCGCCCGTCGAAGAGGGTTTCAAATAACTCGAGCAAGCCACTAGCACGCTCTAGTCGGGATACCTGAAGACCGTATGGTCAAAGGGTATCCTTCCGATACCGGAATGCAGAGGTCCATCTCAAAGCTTGCCTCAACCTAACTGCTCGGCGGCTGCGTTGACCATGGACCGCCATTGATCCATTTAGAGCCGAAGTTGATCCTCAAAGCCGCGGCCTTGAGCGGCGGCAGCATAAAACTTGTAATCTCCCTGATTGATTCCTTCAGGCTCGGCGCATCAATTAGTAACGGTTCGCGGCGAACGAATGCTCTCCATTGGCGCTGCTTATCCAGATCCTCAATGAAGGCGTTGCCAAATCCTTCAGGCATGTTTGTCGGAATTGCCGTCATGCGTTGATCGAATGTCGCGCGAATGGACATAGTAAGGATTTGGCCGTCGAAGCAAAAAAGACGTGACAGTGCGAGCAGATCGTAAAAGTCTTTCATCCGGCTGTTGGCGCGACCAAGCGCAACAATAGCCTGAAGTTTCTCAGCGACGACGGTTTCCTTTGGATAGGCCAATACCCGAGGACCCTTTGACGAAAGCAACGGCGGAAACTCTAACTCATGCGCTGAAGGTGTAATGATGTCACCGAAGCCGATATCGATCCGAACAGGAATTCGGGTTTTACCAAGAGAAGCTGTCGTTTTCACACGAACACCACCATCTTGCTGATCTTTGCGGATCGGCTCAACAGTCAATCCTTCGATTTCGTATACCAGTCCGTCGTCTTCTACCTTGGTCTGACAGATCGCACGGATCGTAGCTTCAACTGCCGAAGTTCGGCCGTCGCCATGGCCAAGGAGGTCGAGATCCTGCGTAGGACGGAATGGATCCTCAAGCCATGCCGTGAAAAGCATTGCGCCTTTAAGGATGAATCGATCTCGGTACGGAGAGATGCTGAGACGATAGAGCAGCCGCTCGATTGAGTAGCGGCGTAATATAAGTTGGTAGTCAGTTTTTTTCGCCCGTGCTGCATTGCGCAGACGAGCCGACACCGATGCGGCGAGGTTGGCGGTCTTATCCGTCATCGGCGACCAAGCTTTCCAGATAAGGCCGCACGACGCTCCAGATACGCAGCGCCTGTGCGTACTTCGCGATGTCGTCAGGCTTTGCCTTGCGCGAGCGCCAGCCCATGCGCAGTGCTTCAAGCGCGACGTCGAGGCCGACGGCATTCCGGAAACGGAAGCTATCCACAATGGACTTCGCCGGATCGAAAATCTTGACGGGAACAGAATCAATGGTTTGAATTTCAACGCCAAGAGTTAGCGCCTTCGGGTTGAAGCGGGCAACTCGGGTTGGCGGATAGTCGAGTGTCGGCTTGCGGTCTTTGGACCCAATTGCAATCCAGACGCTCCTCGGCGCCTGAAGCGTAATGTCATGGAACTGGAGTGCTGAAATCAAGCAGATCACGCCTTTCGGAACACGTTTGGCAACTTCGGCAAGGGAATGCGAAATTCCAATGTCGGCACCGGCAAGCTCGTAAAGCCCGCGTGAGGGACGATTCAGAACGCCGTTATTAACTAGACGCGCGAGCGTGGCCGGATTGACTCCGCGCTTCGTCAAGTCAATTTGGCGCATGATGCCGTACCTTCGTACCAAATTAACGGCAAGATCACGCTGCGTTGTTTGAACTGGCTCTTCCATGTAACATTATGTCGGTCAATAGCCGCAGAGTTCGACAATTTATTACAAAAAAGGAAGCGTGCTAGCAAGCAACATCCTACCCAAGCCAAAAAAATTGCCATTCATCTGATTCCCGCCTGGGCAAAATAAGCCGACGCCTTCTTCAGGATTTCGTTTGCGGTGCGCAACCCCTTGTTCTCGCGCTCCAGCTCCTTGATCCTGGCCTTGTCGGCGCTGCTCCGGCCCGGCCGCTCCCCGGCGTCGCGCTCCGTCTGGATGCACCATTGGCGAAGCGGGAGCATCCGAGCTTCTCGGCGATCGAGGCATAGGCCGCGCTGTCGCTGGAGCAGTCGGGACGATTTTCTTTGAACGGACGAACTCCGCGTACGCGGAGTTCGTCTGGTTGCCTCAGGCTGTGCTTTCTCTCCGGCATGGATCCATTCCTTCAAGTTTCCGGCTCGTTTGTTTAGCCGATTGCTCTCCGGAAAACCCGGTGCAGTTCAGAAGCTTCGCGTGTGGCTTTGGTCAAAAAGAAGTCGAATGTGTAGGATTCAGTCCGGTCATCAACGCTCCAACAGGTAGCGACTCGCCTCAGCCTATCAATTGTTTCTTCAAGCTCCTTCGTGAGGTGTATGCCTTCCCGATTGGATTTCGCCGCTTGTCTTTTGGATGCCTTCGGAACAGCTGCATGGGCAAGGCGGATGACACAACGACATGAGGCCAAGTCCCTCAAGTTCGCGTGCTCAAGAATTTTATCGCGCACGCGGTCTGAACCTAGCATGAGATTGGCAAACAAAACCTCGAGGTTCGTCGCGTAATCGATCAGCATCAGCCGATTGTCGGGTATGGCTTGCTCGGTTCCGCCGTTCAGCGCAGCGCGGGCGACATCATCGGCGTAGCCACCTCCGCTAACGAGGAACGGGATGCTCAGCGTCTCGTTTTCGCCGGAGGTATAGCCGATGATCATCGAAGGCAGATACTTGCCAAACTCCGTCGTACCTGCTCTAATTTCTGCACTTTCACTGCGGAAAAGTTTGATTGGACAGGGTCTCCTGCCCTTCATAGTCCTGACGAGGCGGACCGTCTCTGGCTCAACCGCACCATTCGGGACAATCAAATAAGTCAGTTCGAACAGTATCTCTTCATTCGAACTGCGACGCTCCTCGTTTGGGGCGTGCTCATGCCATGCAGCTTGAAAGATTTCTGCGATAAGCTGCAGGAACAGCGATTTGCCCGAACCGTTGGGGCCAATCAAGCATAGCGGCGCAAGCGAACTGCTTGCCGTCAATTTCATGACCGAACCAGATCTCGGCGTCGTTAAACATGCCGCCGCCAACCACGGACTTTTCCACTTTGAGAAGCCGCAGTCTCATTGTGCGGTCCGTCTCAGACGCATACGGGCCTCGCCTTTGTCGAAGACTTGTTCCAGCCTTGGTTGTACCCCGCTCATCAACTCAAACAATGCATCACGCAGTTGATCATGGGGAAGCGCGACTCGCTTTGCGACGTCTTCGGATGGCAATCCGACCTTCGGCCAGGAAGTGCTGTCGCTTAGCTGGGTTTCTATTGGATTTTTCTTCATCGTGTCTGTTTTCGTGTGTCTTAACCGTGATATCTTTGGCGCATTGGCGCGAGCTTTGCGGATACGAGAAAGCAGCACACTTGCAGGTTCATCATTCGGATCCTGGAGTACGAGTTCACCCGCGAAAGCCTTCGTTATGATGCGCTGGTCCAGCCGATTGCAAAGAATCAAGGCCGATTCAACTAGCTGCGAAATGCTATTGATTTCGGCAAACGCGGCTTCGATTCGGCGGACTACCTCGTGTTGCTCCTTTAGCGGAGGCAGTTTGAAAGGCGTTTTTCTTAGCAAGCTGATGTTCAATGTCTTCCTGGCAACTTCTCGTGCATCGCCTTTGAAGCGAGCTTGAATATCCGAAGCATTCAATCTCCAGAAAAGCCATTTCGGACTGACTTTCTCTTTATCAGGACGAATACGCGATACTGCGCGGGCAATATTTGTATTCTCGGTCAAACCATCGACAATTGCGACTTTTCCGATCATGCCTACCACTGAAATCAAAATGTCATCATTCTTTACTCGTGCTTTAGCGTACGCCTCATCTGTTTCCTCCGAAACCTTTCGCAATTTGCCCCAAGCAATCTTTCCCCCGATCATGTCCTTCACTCGTATGAGCTGAACACCTTCATCCGATATTTCTCCGGGCTGAACAACGCCGTAACGGATAGTTGCTTCTGAACTTCTAACGGCCTCCAACGTTTTTGGCTTCCAATCCGCATTTTCGGCCTCTGCATGGACCATATGCCGATCAAGTAGAAATGAGCGATATTGCTCCACTAGGGCCTGTCTATGCTAAATCATGCATCATTTCGACGACGGCAGCGAGGCTCACGAAGCCCGGACACGTCGCGTCGAGCTTGTCGAACCGCGTGAAGAGGCGCCGGCAGCCCTTGAATCTCCGGAACAGCCGTTCGATCTCGTTCCGCATCTTGCAGGTTTCCCGGTCGCAGTCTCGTTCGACTTTCCGGTTCGCCTTCGGCGGCACGACCGGCGTCATCCCGAGGTCGCGGACGAGCTGGCGGGTCTAGTCGTCTTCGCAGGCGCGGTCCATCGCCGGAGGCGCGTCCGCGACCGGACCGTCCCAGCTCTCCGGCAGGGCGCGGCCTTCGGGCGCGTCGTTGGCCTGGCCGCCGGACAGGCGGAAAATCATTGCCTGCCGGCCGCTTGCCGAGACCATGTGGATCTTCGCGCACCATCCGCCGCGCGATTTGCCGATGCTTTGCGGCCCGTTCGTCTTCCGCGCCCTGGTGCTGTCGAGACCGAAGCAGACGGCGTCCTCTCCGACCGCCTCTGCTCCCGAAGCGCGACGAACAGCCGCTCGAGCACTCCGCTGCGGGATCAGCGGCGGAACCGGGAACAAAGGGCGGATTTTGGCGTACTGCTTTGCTGTGAACTGTTTCATGACTGTGTACCGCTCGATTTTTATGTCATTGTTGACAGTCACTTAAGCACAGATCCAAGCAGAATTCTAGTGTTAACAGGCCCTAAACCATCTTCGCACCGGCGATGCTGCTCCACCGGAACTACAGAAAATACGGCATGGAAGACGAGTAACAAGTGAAAAATTGATAGCTTGCGGGCAGCTCAAGTGCCGGAATATCGCCTCGAGCTCATCGCCAACGCGGCCAAGCTCACCGAGACACTCTGAAATGAGGCCGTTGAACAACCCGGCCCTCGACGATTTCCGGGCAGACTGACGCGGTGCCGTCCGGTCGGAGGTCCGCCGGGCGGAGTCAGGCGAATCCGGCGCGCATGCGGGGAATCCGGCCCGCCGATCGCGCCAGAACCGCGGAAACGAGCATTTCGCGCATCCGAATCAAGCCGGAGGCGGGGAATCGCGCGTCGAAAGCGGCTGCGAGCCGCTTCAGGTTGATCGCGGCGGCCGTCGGGCAGGACTGGATCTTCATGTTTCCGAGGCCGCGCCGCACGGCGCGGCCCGTGCCGGGTCTTCGTTTCCCCGTGGAAGCCCTCGGATCGCCAGAAATGGCGCCGGTACAGCTGCCGGTCCTCTTCGCTCCTTCGAAGAGTCCGCCGACGGCCGCGCAGCAGCGCCGGATAGTCGTCGCTGATGACCGCCGTCCTGCACCGGCTCTACTTGGACAGGCAGTCGCCCTTGAGCGGGCAGCGCGCGCAGTCCTTCGCCTTGGCGTGGAAGAACCGCCCGTGCTTCCGGGGCTTGCCCGGACGCAGCGCCTTGCCCCGCGGGCACTTCATGATGTCGTGCTTCGCGTCGCAGCGGAACCGGCGAAGCGGCACGCGGCTCTTGGCCGGCTCCCGCTTCGCCGGGATCAGCGGATCGATCCCCCGCCGCTCAAGGCCGCCGTAGACCTTGGCGAAGGCGTAACCCGCGTCGGCAGCCGCCGTGCCGATCTCCTGCCCGGCGGCCGCGCGCACCTCGTCGACCGGCGGATCGCGATGTCCGCCTGCGCCTCGCGCATCAGACGGCGGTCATGCGCAAACCCGAGCAGGAACCCCGCCAGCATCAGGCGGACCGCGACCTCGGGATCGATCCCCGGACGACCGTTGTCCGCGCATCAGCAGTCGGCGACCTCCTCATGCAGCCAGCCCGAATCGAGAACCCGGTCAACGCGCGCCAGAACGTGATCGTCGGGAACCAGCTGCTCCAGAGGACCGGCGACGAACAGCTCAAGCTGGGCGGGCGGCTTTCGCTTCAGCGTCTCGTGGCCTTCCCAATTCCAGAAACAACATCCGGCATCATGAACCACGAAACGAAGGGTTTTTCAACAGTCTCTTTTTCAACAGCCTCAAATGCGTTTCCTTTGGCCCGCGTGGCGGCCCTTCTATCACGACCTCGCCCTTCGGCGGCTTGAACCTTTCCGGCCTAGGCCTCGGCTCTGTATTCTTGGGTTTCCGCTGGTCGGTGTGCCCCAAATCCGGGAATTCCCTGCGGAGAACAGAATACCTTAGTTGCTTCAATTGCTCCGCGGCCTTCTGTGAATTAACCGCCTTCATGAGGCGACGCATAGAATCGAGTGCACGTTCAGCATCTTCGTCAGAAAACTTTGCGTAGTGCGAGAGGCGGTTTCGGACATCAATCAATTCGTTGACGACCGCTCGCTCTGCCTTGCCTAGAAGGGGATGGAAGGCGTGCCAATTCCTCTCCATAGCATAGAGTAGACGTTGCTGGTCCCAGTCGACTTCGCCGTTATGGTTAATTCGGATGTCGTGGACTTTTTCTTGAACCTTGTTCTGCCAACCTATGCCAAGACTGGTCTCGAGTCGTTCTTCTACGAATGGAATGAGATGTGAAGGAAGCAACTCCATCCCTTCAAACACGTACTCTCGATTGCTTTTGGCCATTTCGAACTCCTTAAACCTTCATTTCCAATTGCACGACCGGTTCCGGTCGTGGCGTTGCTGAAGCCGCGAAAATTATCGACCATGCCGATCTCCGCCTTTTGAATCCGCCCGCTGTCTAGAACGTTTTTCATTTAGTTTGAAGGGCGTATTCCAAATTTGGTTGGGCCTTCGTCTGTGGCCACCTCCTGCGACGTAACGCAGCGCATTGATGGTTGCCGCCAAGCCTGCAGGGAAATACGCGGACCAAGCCCATATTGTTGCGCGAGTTGTGTAAGAGTATGAACGGAAATTCATGAATCCTATTTTATTGTTTATTGTCAGCATGTTGCGACCCTTGCGATCCGGCGCATCATGAAGCGGCACGCGGCCAGCTGCGCCCACGCCAAGGAGCTCTCCAAGCTCCGCTCGTAGTCCTTCGCCAGACATCGGCAGCGCGACATCCAGGCGAAGGTCCGCTCCACGACCCAGCGGCGGTAGAGAACCGTGAACCCTTTGACATCTTTGGGTTTTTTGACAATCTCAAGATCGGATCCGATGCCGAGCTTCGTGAGCGCGGACGCCAGCTTCTTTCCTTGATATCCGCCGTCCGCCCAGATTTTCTTGATGTGCGGCGCCTTCTCCAGCACTCCGAGGATCACCGCCGGAGCTCCGTCCCGATCCTGCACCGAAGCCGCGTGGACGGCGAGCCCGAGCGGGAGCCCTTCGGCGTCGACGACGAGGTGTCGCTTGCGACCCTTGACCTTCTTGCCCGCGTCGTAGCCCGAAGGCCCGCCGCCGCTCGTCGCTCCACGCCATCCAGCGGTCGCGGGCGGCCACCCGGAGCGCGGCGGCGGAGAACCCCGCCGCGCCGAGCCAGCCGTGCTCCGAGCCGAACAGGTAGCGGACCTGGCAGCCGGCGAAGGTCGCCAGCCCGCGGGGATGCTCGCGCGCGATCAGCGTGTTCCACAAAGCGCGGTCCGAAGCCGACGCCGCGGCCGTGATCTCGAGGCCATGGATTTGCGACGGATGCGGCGGAACGCCGGCCGGATCCTCGACCCCGGACGGAAGCAGGCGCGGCGTCCGGTCGACCGCCTCGGCGGCCGGCGGCGGAAGGACGATCCCCGGATCCTCCCCGGCCAGCGTCGAAAGCGCCTTCAGGCACCCCGAAACCTGAAGCCGGCCCGCGGCATCGAAAAACGAGAACTCCCGGCAGATCCGGCGCCCGAAGGCCCGGCGGCTGCCGAACTGCTCCTGCGACAGAATCGCGGCGACCCGCTCGCGCTCCGCCGCGCCGCGCAAGACGCGGCTGATCTGGGACTGTGCCATGGCCGAATCGGATGCACCGCGGAAATCGCCGTTGTTCAGAACTTTTTATCGTGACATGGCAGACCTAGTGGCTTGTTCGAGTCATTTGAAACCCTCTTTGGCGTGCGGCGATCAGCCGGTCCGGGCTGGCCGTCCATTTGAACGGCTTCGCCTCCTTCCCGTTGTGAAGCTCGATGAAGCCGTCGATCGCCGCCTTGAGATCCTCGAGGGAATCATGGACGCCGCGCCGGAGACGGCGGTTGGCCAGCTTCCCGAAGAAGCCCTCGACCGCGTCCGTCCAGGAGCAGGATGTCGGCGTGAAGTGGAGGGTCCAGCGGGGATGGTCCTTCAGCCACTCCGTGACGGCCGAGTGCTTGTGGGCGGAGTAGTTGTCCAGGATGGCGTGGATCTCCCGCCCGGCGGGCGCCGCCTTGTCGACCTGGTCGAGGAACGCGATGAACTCCTGGTGCCGGTGGCGCTCGGAGTGGCTGCCGATGACCGTCCCGTCCAGAATGTTCATCGCGGCGAACAGCGTCGTGGTGCCGTTCCGCTTGTAGTCGTGCGTCATCGTCGCGGGCCGTCCCGGCTTCATCGGCAGTCCCCTCTGCGTCCGCCCGAGCGCCTGGATCTGCGTCTTCTCGTCGATCGAGAGAACCACCGCCCGGTCCGGCGGATCCATGTACAACCCGATGACTTCGCGGGTCTTTTCCGCGAACTTCGGATCGGTCGAGACCTTGAACTGCCGCACCCGGTGCGGCGCGAGCCGGTGCGCGGCAAGGATGCCGTGCGCCGTCGACGCGCCGATGCCGACCGCCTTCGCCAAGGCGCGCACCGTCCAGTGCGTCTCCCCGTCCGGCGCGGGGCGCGCCGCCAGATCCACCAGCTCGCGGACCGTCTCCTCGGACGTCCGGGGCGTCCCCGGCTTGCGCGTCTTGTCGCGAAGAAGGCCCTCCACGCCCGCCTCCATGAACCGCCTCTGCCAGCGCCAGACCGTCGCCTTCGTCACGCCCGCGCCGTCCGCGACCGCCATCGTTCCCAGGCCGTCGTCCGTCAGAAGGATGATCCGCGCCCGGCGCGCGTGCTTCACCTTGCTGTTTCCGCCGTCCGCGATCACCTCGAGCAGCCCGCGCTGCTCGTCCGAAACCTTGAAGTCCACTCCCGTCCGCATCGTCCCGCCTCTCGTCTGCCCGCGCTGTCGCCGCGCCGTTCCGGCAAGCCTTGTAAAGGAGTCCAATGAGTTGAACAAGCCACTAGCCTGACGTCAAGCGTTTTTTTCCGGGTTTCAGAGGGCGGCTTTCGATTGCCGTTCCGGGTCGAAGGTTTGTCCGGTTTCGATCATTCTGCAGGCGACGCCGAGGAGTCTGTCGGCGACGCTTCCGGGGGCGCGGGCGTGCTTGTGCCCGCGGCTTCTCAGCGCATGACAAATCGCTCGGCTGACTTTGTCGCGCTGGATGGCGGCCGTGGCCCAGTGGTGGGCGGCGTTCCGGAGCCGTCCGTTCGCGGCGAGTCGGCGCTGGACCAGGATGGTCCGTCCCGACCGTTTGGTGACGGGCGCGATGCCGAAGTAGCATCTCAAGGCTTGCAGTTCGGCTTTCCGGACGCTGTCGAAGGCTTCGGAGAGGATGACGGCCAGGACGGCGGGTCCGATGCCGGGGACGGAGCGCAGGATGCCGACGGCCTGCCCGCCTTCCATGGCCCCGACCCGGTCGACGGCCTGGCCGATTTCGGTCCGGACCTCCTTAATTTCGGCGTTGAGGACCTTGAGCCTCCTGACGATCCGTCCGGCGGATTCGGCGACGGCCTCGGCGGTTCCCGGCGCGGTCGGGACGGGCGTGTCGCGAAGCGCGGCCGGGACGTCTTCGGCGGAGGCGCGGCGGGCCTTCCGCGGCATCGGGGCGAGGGTCCAGAGCTCGAGGGCCCAGGTCCTGCCGAGGTCCGGGGCGACCTTGAGGAAGGCGGGATGGCAGCGCCTGATCTGCGCCTTGAGCTTGTCGGTCAGGCGGGTTCTTTCCTCAACCAAGTCGCCATCCGTGCGCGAACGCCCGCTCGCCGAGGAGCTCGCCGTCCGCGTCGACGACGGCGACCTGGTGGGTTCGGGTCGACCAGTCGATGCCCGCGTATATTTCGAATTGCGTCATTGCATTCCTCCGTTGCAGAAAAGGCCGGCCGCGGCGTTCGCCAATCCCAGTACTGGCGCTCGATGGCGCGGACACCTAGCTGGGCGTAGCCGCGGCCGCCGATCGGGGCGCTGGTCCCCCCCTGGTACTCGAAGGCACTGGGGGCTTTAGGCTGCTCCCGATCGGCCGCCCCTCCGCCGGAAGTGGCGGAGCTCGCGATCATCGCCGAGTTCGATGGGGGCTCCAACCCTCGCTTCGGCCTGTCGCGCTACGCGCTCCAGCCCTCGGCGAGGGTTGGCCGGAACCCCGGCCCGACTGACGACCGACGTCGGCAGTCCATCAAGTGCTCTGAGAAGTACTGGGGGGCGGACACACCTACCAGTCCGAAAATTGCCGACTGATTTCAGCGCAGTCGCAAATCAGTCGAACTTTCATCCGCAAGTTTTCCGATGGGCTTCGTGCAAGCCGGTCAAGATGAAGTCGAAATACAAAGAACCTTCAACCGAAGGCACTTCGATAAGCACCCGGCTGCGGCCTTCCGCCAATGAAAGCATGTACGGTTCCGAAACGAACACTAGGCTAGTGCGTTCGCCGACTAAAGTGTAGGCGGTCAACTCTTGGACTGTTTCGTTGTCGAACCGAACCCGAATCTCGATCCAGTCTTCCGTTCCGTGCGGCAAGAATTGCACTGGATACCCTTCACTGTCGACAAGGTAGAAAAAAGCGTTAACGCCTTCGGCGCAATGGATCATCAGCATCCCATGAATGTCGGCGTAAACCGAAGGGCGGGGTTCTTCGGGGCTGGTTAAGGCGTAAACCCCAAGAACCTTTTCTTCGTCGGTCATCCGGTCGAAACTAATGAATGCGAGCCAAAAGTGATGAGTCGAAGCGCCCGCCGCAACCGGCATAGCGGCGGCAAGCGCGAGCGCGGCAACGGCAAGGCAAGGTTTCTTGATGGTCATTTTGATTTCCTTCAAGCTGAATAAAGAATTGCATCGATCCGGTCTTGCAGCACCGCGTTGCCGGGCTGGTGCATCATTCACCGATTCCACGTTCTTTCATCAGCTTTAACAGTAAGGCACATTTCAGCGTCCCTTTCGAGTCTGGATACTTAATAAAATATCCTGCCAACCACCTATTTCTGCAAATTATCAGGTTGATGGATATAGCAGTTGTTTCTGCTTCATCCAGCCACAATTCAGTGGGATGGCGGAACTCTGTTATTTGCGAATTCCCTTCTGCGAGCATCGTTCCTGCAATTTCACACTCGTCGGCGTCAATCGCGCTGTCTTGAACTCCCGCCATGACATTGCAAAAAAAATGTATTAGAGCGTTTTTCACTAAGTTTGACCCACTGCGCATCCCGAGTTGGCGAGGCAGTTCGAGCATTCCTGGGGCGTGAACTTTTCCAGGATGGAGCCGACATTTTTCCACAGATCGTCTCGGCTTCGCGGCTGGTCCTTCCTCAGGAAGTGCTTGAGCTTGGCGAACGCCTGCTCGATCGGATTGAGATCGGGGCTGCAGGGCGGAAGGAACAGAAGATGGGCGCCCGCGCCCCGGATCGCGGCGCGCACCGCATCGATCTTGTGGCTGCCCAGATTGTCCATGACGACGATGTCGCCGCGATTGAGCGTCGGAACCAGCTGGGTTTCGATGTAGACCCGGAAGGCGTCTCCGTTGACCGGGCCGTCCAGGACCCAGGGAGCGTCGATCCGGTCCTGCCGCAGAGCGGCCATGAATGTGGAAGTTCCCCAATGGCCGAAGGGGGCCGAGCCGCGAACCCTTCGTCCCTTGGGGCCCCAGCCGTGTTTGGGCGACATGTCGGTCTTCATGCAGGTCTCGTCGATGAAGACCAGCTTGCGCGGGTCCGCCCGGCCCTGAAAGCGCCTCCACCGCTCGCGGCGGCGCTGCGCGCCGGGCCGGTCGCGCTCGTCCGCGACGGGCGCCGGCTTCTTGCGGGTAAGGCCGCAGACTCTCAGAAAGCGCCAAATCGAGGCGAGGCTCGCCGCGACGCCTCGCCCGCCAAGCCACTCCTGCAGCCCCGCCAGCGTGATTGCCGGACAGGCCTTGATCCGCTCAAGGATCCAAACCCGGCATCCCGCCAGCTTCGGCGCGCGGCGCGTGCCCATCCGGCTCGGGCTGACCGATCCCGTGTCGGAATATCGCCGAGCCCATTTGATCACGCTCGATGCGGCCACCCGCAACTGCTTCCCAACACTCCGGCGGCTTTCACCCCCAAGCACCTTCTCGACCGCGCGCATCCGCAAATCGTCCGGATAAGGTTCAGGCATCCGTTCCGTACTCCATCCTTCGTCTTGAAACTAAGGACACAAACCATGTCGGAACAGCAAAGGGAATCCCTAAGGGGTACGATTCCACCTTGGTGAAAAACGCTCTATTGTCTTATCCCTCTCCGAAAGTTCCGCCGCGGTCGGCATCGCGGCGCACAACGCGAGCGAAGCCGCCGCCAAAGTTGTCTTGTACATAATTTCGCTCTTTTGTTGCGTGTCAGCCAAGCATACCGCTTGTTCACAGTCATTCTCAACACCGAATGTCGGCCTTCCGTCCGGCTTGCCGGTAGATCGCCACAGGCGTTCAGAAGGCGTTGCAGGGTTTTACCCTACCAGTCCGAAAAGGAGCGCTGGTACGGCGCTCTACGTGGCTTCTAGGGGCAAATCCGATTCTCGACTGATTTCAGCGCAGTCGCAAATCAGTCGAACTTTCATCCGCAATTTTCCCGATGGGCTTCGTGCAAGCCGGTCAAGCTGAAGTCGAAATACAAAGATCCCTTGACCGAAGGCACTTCCATAAGCACCCGGCGGCGGCCTTCCGCCAATGAAAGCATGTCCAAGTTCCTATCGAACGATAGAATAGCGCGTCCGCCAGAAGTGTAGGCGCTCAACTCTTGGACTGTTTCGTTGTCGAACCGGGTGGATATTTCGATCCGGTCTTCCGTTCCGTGCGGCAGGAATTCAACCATATACCCTTCGGGATCGTCGAGTCGGAAAAAAGCGGTGCCACCACTGCAATGGATGTTCAGCGACCCTACGATACCCGCATAAACGGAAGGGCGGGGTTTTTGTGGATCCGCAACGGTGTACACCGCGAACATTTCTTCATCGCCGGTAAACCGGTCAACGACAATCCATGCGCTCCAATCGTCCGCCGCAACCGGCATAGCAGCAGCAAGCGCGAGCGCGGCAAGCCAAGATCCGTTGTTTTTCATTTCATGATTTTCCATGTCGCAAGTCGCAGAAGTCGGAACGTTAGTCGAGCGCTTGCCGCTTTGGAATTGGGGTTAGGGTCCATCGCAACAAAGGTACATGGCGCGACATAAGGTCGGCTTCGATCATTTTCGTCGCGCGCAGTCTGTCGCTGACCGGTGACGGCGCAGGCGGTTTTCCATCGGCTTTTGCACTGCGTACGCTCAATGAAGCCGAGAGAGGTCTCGGTTCGTCCAACAAAGGTATTTGCAGCCGTAGCCTGACTGGCATTGACTTGATGTGTCCAGCTTTTTTCGCACTCGGCAACCGTTGGGATCGGCGGTGCTTCACGAAGCGACTCCAAGGGGAGGAGTCGAGGGCATCGCGGAGTTTTTCGTCTGACAAGTCAAACCTGTCGAGCATGTTGATTCGCGCACAGGCCGGACCGTTGAGTGCAAAAGCCGACGGAAAACCGCCTGCGCCGTCACCGGTCAGCGACAGACTGCGCGCGAAACTGATCAAAGCCGACCTCATGTCGCGCCATGTACCTTTGTTGCGACGAACCCAAAAACATGAAACCCACCCGGAGATAAGAAACGCGGTCACGAGATCAAGAACCGTCTTGCCGGGACATGCACCTCGCGGGCGCGGAAGCTGCCTTCATTCAGCCCTTCTTCAAGGCTTCCTCCCCGCAGACCCAGACTGAACGAACCGCGCGGTCATCTCCCATCATGATCGTGGGGAACAGCATTTCCCAGAAATCCTCGGCTTGACCGGCCCTTTGCGCGATCGCTTCCGTGGACCGCAGATCAAGGACGACCAGATCCGCTTCCAAGCCGGGTTCTAGATTGCCGATGCAATCCGAAACCCCGAGAGCATCCGCGCTCCCTTTCGTCGCGAGCCAAAGCAGCTGGCTAGGATGCGCCGCCACGCCCTTGAGCTGGCCGATCTCGTAGGCGGCGGCCATCGTCCGAAGCATTGAGAAGGAGGATCCGCCGCCGGTGTCCGTCGCAAGGCCGATGCGAATCCGGTCGCTCGCGAGTCCGTCGAGATCGAACAAGCCGGAACCAATGAAGGTATTGGACGTCGGGCAATGCGCCAATGCAGCTCCGACTTCCTTGATTCTGGAGACTTCGCGAGCGCGAAGATGAATGGCATGCCCGTAAACCGCATTCGGTCCCAGCAACCCGAATGACTCGTAGACATCCAGATAGTCGCGGGCGCTAGGGTACAATTCTTGCACCCAGGCGACCTCTTCCGTTTGCTCCGACAGATGCGTTTGCATCAGGCAGTCCGGATGCTCGCTCCACAATGCGCCGAGAATTTCCATTTGTTTCGGCGTGGAGGTCGGCGCGAAACGCGGCGTGATCGCGTACCGGAGGCGTCCCTTGCCGTGCCAGCGATCAATGAGCGACTTCGACTGGTCGTAGCTCGCATTTGCCGAATCCAAGAGACTTTCGGGCGCGTTCCTGTCCATGCACGTCTTTCCGGCGATCAGCCGAAGATTCATTGACTCCGCCCTTTGGAACAATGCATCCGCGCTCGCCGAATGAACGGTGCAGTACGAACAAGCGGTGGTCGTGCCGTGATTCAGGAGCAGATTCAGATACCGGTCGGCAATCGCGTCCGCATAATCGGGGTCGTTGAATTTCATCTCTTCGGGAAACGCGTATCGTTCCAGCCATTCCTTGAGGCGGCTGCCCCAACTCGCAATGATCGCGGTCTGAGCGTAGTGCGCATGCGCGTCGACAAACCCGGCCATGATCAATGCGTCGCCGTAACGACTGATCTGCGCGTCCGGATGCTTCGCGAGCATCGCGTCCGCGCTGCCGATCTCCAGTATCCGACCGTCCAACACTACGACGGCCCCGCGAGATTCGTGGCTGACGCAAGTCTCCGGCGGTTCGACGAACGGATTTCCGCGGAACGCGAGTGTCTGGCCTGTGAGAATTTTCTTCAATTTGAAATCCCGATCCGAATTGATCTGCAATTCACCTGCAACAATTGAGCATAATCATGTAGTCGAACTGCCGCAATTCCGCTTGCGAATCTAGGCGTATTGTCGGGATTCGTTTGAACGCTGCGCTTGAATGCTCGCTGCAGTAGATTGGAGGACGGCTATGGAACAGGTGCGCAAGGCCGACGGCCAGAGAACCGATCTTTTGTCCGCGGAAGCGGTCGCGGCAATCAGAGACGCAGCGGACAATGCGGACACGGCCCGCCTTACCGAATTGCTCGACCCCTTTCATGAAGCGGACATCGCTGACTTGCTGGAGCAGATTTCGCCGGAAGAACGAAGCGCGGTCATTTCGGTCTGGGGCTCGAATTTCGATGGCGACGTTCTGTTGGAACTCGACGAAAGCATCCGCGAGGAGGTCGTCGAGATGCTTCGTCCCGAACGGCTCGCGACCGCCGTTCGGGAATTCGAATCCGACGAAGTTGTCGATCTGGTCGAGGGTCTTGAGGAATCGCGCAAGCAAGCCATTCTTGCGACTCTGGATGCGGCTGACCGGGCTGCGGTCGAAGAGTCTCTTCGGTTCCCCGAGGAAACAGCCGGCCGACTTATGCAGCGCGAAGTCGCCATGGTTCCAAGCCATTGGACGGTCGGTCAAGCTATCGACTATCTTCGGGAACATATGGACCTGCCCGACCAGTATTACCATGTCGTGCTAGTCGGACCCGACATGAAGCCGACAGGGCAAGTGCCGCTTGGCGACCTGCTGTCGTCGAAGCGAAGCGAATTCCTGCGTTCAATCGCTGACGAGGATTTCAGGTCGTTCTCGGCGACGGAACTGCAGAAAGACATTGCTTTCGATTTCAACCAATATCATCTCATCTCGGCACCGGTGATCGACGTGTCTGGCCGTCTGCTGGGCGTCATAACCATCGACGATGCGATAACCGTGCACTACGAGGAAGCGGAAGAAGACATGATGCGGCTGGCAGGCTTGGGAGACGAAAGCTTGTCGGACGGAATCCTGGACACGACGAGGCAACGATTCCCTTGGCTGACGGTCAATCTCGTGACCGCGATCATCGCCTCGGTCGTCATCGCTCAGTTTTCATCGACGATTGAGGCGATCGTGGCGCTGGCGGTTCTGATGCCGATCGTCGCTTCCATGGGAGGAAATGCCGGAACTCAGTCGCTGACGGTCGCAGTCCGCGCGCTGGCGACAAAGGATCTGACGGGTTCGAACGCTTGGCGGGTCGTGCGTCGAGAAGGCACGGTCGGGCTGATGAACGGCGTCATATTCGCCGCAATCGTCGGCGGGATCGGCATTGCTTGGTACGGAACGCCGATGCTCGGCCTCGTGCTCGCGCTGGCCATGGTGTTCAACATGCTCGTTGCCGGCCTTTCGGGAATTCTGGTTCCGCTCGGGCTCGAGCGGGCTCGAATCGACCCCGCTCTCGCGTCAGGCGTATTCGTTACGACCGTCACCGATGTCGTAGGATTTTTCGCGTTTCTCTATATCGCCTCAATAATCCTTCTTTGAAGCTCCCGGCAGCGCGGCTCAGCCGCGATCTCCCGACCGTGCTTTGCTGATCAGCCCCAAGACCTGTTTCGCCGCAGACGGGATGTTCGTGCCCGGCCCGAATATCGCCTTCACTCCGACATCAAAAAGCATTTCGTAATCCTGTTTCGGAATAACGCCTCCGCATACGACGATGATGTCATCCGCGCCTTCGGCTTTGAGCGCCGCGATGAGTTTCGGCGCGAGCGTCTTGTGGCCGGCAGCTTGCGAACTGATGCCTACGACATGCACGTCGTTGTCGATCGCGGCGCGAGCGGTTTCCTCCGGGGTCTGAAACAGAGGACCGATATCGACGTCGAATCCGATATCCGCGAACGCCGTTGCAATGACCTTGGCGCCGCGATCATGTCCGTCTTGGCCCATTTTCGCCACCAGCATCCTTGGCCGTCTGCCTTCCCCGATAGCGAACTCGTCCACCGCTTCGCGTATCGCGTCGAACTCCTCGTCGCCTTCGTATGCGGCACCGTATACGCCTGACAACGCGGTCGCGGTCGCTTGATGCCTTCCGAAGACTTGTTCCATAGCTTGGGAGATTTCGCCGACCGTCGCCCGCGCCCTCGCCGCGGCCACTGCGGCTTCCAGCAGGTTTCCGGATCCCCTTGCGGCTTCGATGATTTTGTCGAGGGCCGAATCGCATTCTTGCTGATTTCGGGTCTCGCGGACTCGGTTCAGCCGCCTGATCTGAGCTTCGCGCACCTCGAAATTGCTGATGTCCCGGTAGTCCAAAGGCTCTTCTGTTTCAGGAAGGTATTTGTTTACGCCCACGACGATCTCTTCCCCCCGATCCACCATGGCTTGCCTGGCGGCAGCGGTCTCTTCGATTCGGAGCTTGGGCAATCCCGCGATGACGGCTTTTGTCATTCCGCCGAGCCCCTCCACTTCCTCAATCAACTCCCAAGCTTTCTCCGCAAGCTCCGAAGTCAATGTCTCGACGTAGTACGAGCCGGCAAGGGGATCCACGGTTTTGGTCACCCCTGTCTCCTCTTGAAGGATCAGCTGGGTATTTCTGGCGATTCGCGCGGAAAATTCGGTCGGCAACGCGATTGCTTCATCGAGCGCGTTGGTGTGCAAAGATTGCGTTCCGCCGAGTACTGCCGCTAACGCCTCATATGCAGTGCGAACCACGTTGTTGAACGGATCCTGCTCCTGAAGGCTGACGCCGCTAGTCTGGCAATGAGTCCGAAGCATGAGGGATCGCGGATCTTTCGGATTGAATTCCGACATGATTCGCGACCAAAGCAGACGCGCTGCGCGCAATTTCGCAGCCTCCATGAAGAAGTTCATCCCGATCGCAAAAAAGAACGATAATCTCCCTGCAAACGAATCCACGTCCATTCCCCGAGACAATGCCGCGCGGACGTACTCCCTCCCGTCCGCAAGCGTGTAAGCCAATTCCTGCACCAAATTCGCGCCCGCCTCTTGCATGTGGTAGCCGGAAATCGAGATCGAATTGAACTTCGGCATTCTGCGACTCGCGAACTCAATGATGTCCGCTACTATCCGCATCGACGGCTCCGGCGGATAGACATAGGTATTCCTCACCATGAATTCTTTGAGAATGTCGTTCTGTATCGTCCCTGAAAGTTGTCTGCATGGCACGCCCTGCTCTTCGGCGGCGACGATGAAGCAAGCCAAAGTGGGAATGACCGCCCCGTTCATGGTCATGGACACTGAAACTTTGCCGAGCGGGATGTCCTTGAAAAGGATCTTCATGTCTTCAATGGAATCTATCGCAACGCCGGCCTTGCCCACGTCGCCCTCGACGCGGGGGTGGTCGCTGTCGTAACCGCGATGCGTTGCGAGATCGAAGGCAACCGAGATGCCCTGTTGTCCCGCGTCGAGTGCCTTCCGGTAAAAGGCATTCGATTCTTCCGCTGTCGAAAAACCTGCGTACTGCCGGATTGTCCAAGGCCGGCCGACATACATCGTCGCTCTGACGCCCCGTACGAACGGCACCGCCCCGGGCACCGTTCCGAGATGGCTGCATTCCTTCAGATCGCGAGAGGTGTAGAGCGGCTTGACACGGATTCCCTCCAATGTCGTCGAGCCGAGTTCGTCCAAGGGCTTACCCTTGGCCTCTCTACGCGCGATTCTTTCCCATTCGTCGAAGTCTTCTGTCATCGTGCGCCACCCTTCAACTTGTCGTTGTCCAGTTCAGATTAATTGCAATCACTTGGATTCGCTACAATTTGGAATAGATATAGAAAGCGGCGACAGCATCACATGGCGCAGCGAGGAGTCAGGACCGCAATGGCAGCCAAACTGTTCACCAGGGCCAAGCGTATCATCGCCCCGCGGCATTCGGGTTGTTTCTTGACTAACGGCAAACACGGAATTGTATTGATGGCAAAAGCGAATACAGGCACTATCAGGTTCATGAATCTCCTTCGCCTGCTGTCAGCCCTTGTTCTTGCATGCGTTCCGGCGACCGGAATTGCGCAGGTAGATGATTCGACGTCTCCTGCCTTTACGATTGTTGACTTGACTGACCCAGAAAACGGCAAGGTCACGCTGGAGCAATACCATTGGATCAATAGAATCGCCGTTGTCTTCGCCGATTCACCTTTCGACCCGTCGTTCGTTGAGCAAATGGAACTGTTTGAGGGACAAGAAAACGAACTTGTCGAGCGTGATCTGATTGTGCTGGTGGATACCGATCCACGCGCCTCAAGCAAGATCCGTCGTGAACTTCGGCCTCGCGGCTTTGCCTTGGTCTTGATAGGCAAGGACACCGGGGTCAAGCTGCGCAAGCCGTTTCCTTGGTCCGTGCGCGAAATCACCCACGCGATAGACAAATGGCCGATCCGCCAGCAGGAACTTCGTTAAGCCAACCCAGCAATTCCCATCGCTACTGACGGTTAGCTGTGACCATTGTGAAGCGAATCGACGGTTCAAGCATCCTCCGAAATCAGAGATAATCCGACGATCAGCACCTCTTTATGGAATACGGATAAATCATCACGAGCAGCCACGATACCTCCGCGCGCTCGAATGTGGGCCGCACACCTGCATTTCGAATGATCCTTCTATTCGACTCTGGAACCTTTTTGCGATCATCAGTTCATTCGCATAACTTTTTTTGTTCCCCTAAAAACTCCGAGCATGGCTTGTTTACTTGAATCCGGAGAGCCTACATTTTGTGCGTTCCGTGTCTGAGTTCATCCATTGATACAACTGCAATTTGACGCCGGGGCAGCGGATTCCTTCTAATTCGTGCCAAAGCCAGCAAAACGGCCAAATTCCGGCGATTTCTGAGCCGAAAGTCCAGTTCCGGCGAGAATCAACATTTTCTGGCTGCGGACTCAAAGCAATAAGCCATCTCCGAGCACTTAAATTGATATTGCGCGAATATACCAAGGTTTACATTATTCTTGTTTATCAACAATAAGTTTCGCAATCTTTTTAAAAAGTTCTTCAAATCGGTTTACCGTCTTCGTTACTTCTTCAGTTTTTTCTTTTAGTATGCGCGTGTTGGAAAGAAGATACTGCGAGGGCTTTTCATGACGGAAAGTGCAAGAAATACCTCCAAAGTGACGTTTAACCTTCTTTATAATCCGCTCCTCATCCTGCCGAACTTCATCGACATTCAAAGCTTTATCGTCATCAAAACTATAGCTACCGTTAATCAATTTAAAATAAAATTTTGGTTCAAAAAAATCTTCAATATCGGCCTCACTCTTATTTATTATATCTGTTGCCTTGATAACAAATTTATCATTTATCAACTCATAAATCTTATCTAGCGTTTGCCTTTGACCCGGTTCATAATCCGTAAGGACGACGGTATTTAAACTATTGCCTTTGAATAGGCTTATAAAACTCGAAAATTTACTGATTCCACCCACAGGGCAAACCGCCCATCTCGGATCCAAATTTTGTTTTCCTACCGCGCACAAGTGCGCAGAAAACGCTTGTAAATAATCAAGATCACTTGTTCCTTCCACAAGTAGTGTATTCCGACCAATAAGGAAATTTTGTGTCAACTCAATACCTAGTGCACTTAGTATTGGCAAATTAGCTACCGAATCTTTCGCAGAAATACTTCGAATTACCCGTGTTCCCTCAATTATCTTGCCATCACTCAATTTCTTAGCTTCCACGAATTCAACCGTGCGAACTCGAGAAAAATTGTCTACCGGCACCATAAATGGAGAGTGAGTTGAATAAATCAATTGATGTTTTGGGCCAATTACCTCTTCAAAATAACGTAATAGGTCCTTTTGTGCGGCCCCGTGTATAGTCAAACCTGGCTCATCCATAAGCAATATGATATCTTCTCCATATTGGGCAATTCTTACCAAGATAGTAAAGAACCAAATAAATCCAGCAGAACGCTCCGATAAAATTAGCTCTACATTATTACTTTTGTCAACTATATATGCACATGCGACAGCTCCCGCATTAAAAGGGGCAGGATCCTGTGACCAACCACTAGCGACAGTGAGTTTAAATCCAAGGTTGTTGTTCAGAGACCAATAGCTAAATACTTTACCTGTGATCACATCCGATATAGCTTCGCAACGCGCGATCAATTCCTTTGAGTTTGAAATTTGCTCCAATTCATCAATGTTGGTTTCTCCAAGTTCTAACAAATTTAAGAAAATCTGATCACTTGGTTTGGCAGTTCCATGCTTATTTTGTATATCGTGACGAATCTGACTAAAAGATATCTTATCGCTCATTATCGTATAATCGCTAATATATATAAAATACGGGATTCGCAGAGACAGGATATCGATAGCTTTAAGCGTTGCACAATTTGCTCGATATAATCTTAAATGTTCTAGCAGTTCTTGCTGTGTTGTGCTTGGTTGTTTCAATTTAAGTAAATAGTTGAAAGCGAGTTTTGTTGTCTTCGATTTTTCAAATGCCTTGGCTTCTGCATCTGTTAAATTGAATCTTTCACACAGATATTTCAAAACGGCGCTATGCTCAATCTCGATACTTCCATTATAATTTGATTGGTTATAAATTTTTGAAAGAGTGACTTCATTACTTTTTATCGCTTCCTCACCAAATTCCTCGACCAAGGCAAGACGATCATTTTCTTCAAGCTCCCAAGTTGTCACGACAACCTGTGCGTCTTTGTCTTTGTGACGCGGTTTGTATGTCGAACGATATTGACGTGGATAATCATTTAAAACGCTGTAAGTATGTTGCTCATTTGTGGGTTTAAAACCTTCAAGTGCTTTCAAAAATGCTGTTTTTCCTGCCTCATTTTTTCCAATAAGACAAGTGATATTATCGAGTTCAACGTCGGTGGAGTCGATTATTGATTTATAATTTGTAACTTTAGCTTTCTTTAGTTTCATATTTTCTCTCCTCGGAAGTCAAACTTTGCAGCATAGTAATTGTGCTTGAACCAGCGCAAGTCATCGTGCTACAAATTCTTACCCTACTTTCAACAGTTGCTCAAGACGGTGTTCAGGTCTAGCATTTATGCGACGGTTCTGGGTCAGATTCGCTGCGTCCTGAGACGGTTTATAGGATTTGGTCGGATTGTTTTCCAGCAACCGTTTTTTGGTCATTCGGGGCGTCCGGCTGTTTGGCATTCGCGACGGGGCGGTGCACGCTATTGGAACGACAATATGGGATCGTCTACGCCGACAGTCGCGCCAACCTCGACGTGAATTGTGTTGATAACCCCGTTGCGTTCGGAAGCAAGCGCGTTTTCCATCTTCATTGCTTCAATCTTGCACAAGACTTGGCCTTCGACGACAGCTTCGCCGATTGAAACATCCACTGAGAGAATCACACCAGGCATCGGACAAAGAAGATCCGTCGCCTCGCCTCGAGAGCGCTTGTCGGCCATTCTTGCCCCAAGCTCAGATTGTCGGGGCGTCCTTACTTGAACATCAAGTTCCGCACCTCTGTATGAGAACCGAAACCCGCCGACGATGAACGCTACTTTGACGCGAAGTATTCGCTCATTAACTTTTAGAATGGCCATGTGTCGTCCGGGACGCCAATCAGAAGCAACTCTGCATTCGCTGCCGCCGTCGAACGCCACTATCGCTCCGATACGGTCGGCTTTGACTAGGACGCGGAAATTCAATCCGCCGATTCTTACGACCCAGGCGTCCCCTACTCTACGACCATGATTCGACATGCGGCCGGAGGTCCGAGTTCTTCTGACTTCGCAATACCGGTGCATCGAACCAGCGCAAGCGGCGAGAAGGCGCAACGTATCCGAATCAAGTCGCGCTCCGGCAAAACCGCTCGGAAATTCCTCCTCAATGAAAGCCGTTGTGAATTCGCCGGAATTGAAGCGCGGATGATCCATGACCGTGGACAAGAATGGAATGTTGCTTTTGACGCCCTCGATCAGGAAGCCGTCAAGCGCATTCCGCATTTCCGCTATCGCTTCGTCCCGCCCTCCAGCCCAAGTGCATAGCTTGGCAATCATTGAATCGTAGTAGACACTTATCTCTCCGCCTTCGAAGACTCCCGTGTCGACCCGAACTGCAGATGTATCGGATGCATGCTCGGGTGGGGGACGGTATCGCTCCAAGCGTCCAGTGGAAGGGAGGAACGAGCGGCGGGGATCTTCGGCGCAAATTCTGGACTCCATTGCCCATCCGCTGATGGATACGTCGTCTTGCGCAATCGACAGTTTTTCGCCTGCCGCGATCCTGATCATCTGCTCCACCAGATCAATCCCGGTAATCAGTTCCGTTACCGGATGCTCCACCTGCAGGCGGGTGTTCATCTCCAGAAAATAGAAATTGCGCTCCCCGTCCACGATGAACTCGACAGTGCCGGCCGAGTGGTAACCAACCGCCTCCGCGAGGGCCACCGCCTGCCGCCCCATTGAAGACCGCGTCTCGGAATCGAGGAATGGCGACGGCGCTTCCTCGATCACTTTTTGATGCCTTCGCTGAATCGAGCATTCCCGCTCATTCAGATAGATGCAGTTGCCGTGCTGGTCCGCTAGGATCTGGATTTCGATATGCCTCGGGTCGATGATGAATTTCTCCACGAAGATTCGATCATCGCCGAAGGAGTTTGCGGCTTCCCTTCGCGCAGCTTCAAAGCACTCGGCGACATCTTCCTTGCTCCGGGCAATTCGCATGCCTTTTCCGCCGCCGCCTGCCGAAGCCTTGATCATCACGGGAAACCCGATGTCTCCCGCGATCTCGACTGCTTCAGCTGCGCTGCCGATTTCGCCCAAGTAACCCGGAACAGTCGAAACACCCGCCTCCACGGCAATCTTTTTCGACGCGATCTTGTCGCCCATCGCCTTGATCGCCTTAAACGGAGGTCCGATGAAGGCAACGTTCTCTGCTTGGAGCGCTTGAGCGAACTTCGCATTTTCTGACAAGAAGCCGTAACCCGGATGGACGGCATCCGCGCCGGTGGAACGTACTGCAGACAGCACCTTGTCTATGTCGATATAAGATTGGCTTGCTGGCGGAGGACCGATGCAGATGAACTCGTCAGCCTGCCTCGCATGCAGTGACGCGCTGTCGGCCTCCGAATGGATTGCTACTGTTGGGATGCCGAGAGCTTTGGCGGACCGGAACACGCGGCACGCGATTTCGCCGCGGTTCGCCACTAGGATTTTTTTGAACATGACCAAATCAGTTTACGTACGGCGCTTGACACCGACGCACTGATTCAATTCGTTGCCATCTCAAATCGGATGGACGTTCGGGCGCCGAGCGGCGCCCGAAATCTGAATTCATTCGTCTGCTGTGGCTATTCCGATGGCAGCACCCACTGCTGCGCCGGTGACCGGGTCCCTGTCGAGGACCTCCGCGCCGACTGCGCCAAGAGTGGCACCGACCGTTCCTCGCTCTACTTGCTTTGTCGTGCATGAGGTCAATCCAATGATTAGGCCAACCAAAACAAACGCCACAACAATGCCCAAGATTCCACTCGTGAGCAAGCTGACACGAGATTTTCTTCCCATTGATACGACCCCAATTTCGTTGGTATCTGAACCAGAAAATAATAGGAACTGCTCCACAACGTTGTCAAGAATCCAGTGGAAGCAGTTCTCGGTCTCTAGCTGTTGCAGGTGAGTTCCAGCAGGTGCGTCGACGAGATCTCCGCGCTCATGATGAAGTAGCGGACGTACACGCTTCAACACGACCTCAGTCGGCTGCTCATTACCGGAGCAGTAATCATTATCCGTTGGGCGTTCCAGTAGGGAACCAACGATCATTGGCTGGCCGGAATGCTGAAGAGGAAGCGACTGATGTTGGTCGCGGCAGCGCTGGCTAACAGGATAGCGCTGATGGTCTGGGTTGTCGCGACGAGGAAGGACTTCTACCGTGCCCTGCTTCCGCATGAGGAATCCAGGTGGCGGCTGACGATGCCGGAGACGCCGGAAAGACCAAGGACAGTGCAAGCGCGAACAGTCTTCGAGACGGAATCGTGAAAACCTGTGGGCTTTCAAATTACTTCCGGTCGCGTAAAGGCGATATGGACCCGATCCACGCAGCTCCATGCAGGCTAGCGGAATAGGTTTGCGAAATAAACCACATGCTGGATATACGGATGCGCTCGATGCAACATCCAGAATTGAACAAGGAACACCTGTATCTCGTGGGGGCGTTCATGCATGAAGTCCTTTGTTTTCATTCGATCCCAACTTGATAAACGTTCAATTGTAAATTATGTGAAGTCGATAACAAAGCACTTTCAGATGCAGAATTGGGGAGCCCAGAGACTATGCCAATACCTATTTTTGCTATCATTCCCGCGCTTGCTAAGGGTGCGGTACTCGTTTCGCATTCCTCTGGTGGATTAATTTTGACCGGATCACCAGGATATGTCGGCGGGACTTTTGTGAGTGCGTCCCAGATTGGTACACTATTGGGCGTGGGGCAAGGCGCTGCTGCGCTTGGAATAGGTGCCGGTGGTTTGGCTGCGATAGGATTGGGTAGTGCCGGATGGATGGGAACTGGCATCGGTGCTACTGGTCTGACAAAATTGGCCATTTCCTTAGGCTTGGTTTCGACAACGCCGTTATGGATGCCCGCCGTTGCAGTAGGCGGCGTTGGACTTGCCGCAGGAGGCGGCGTTGGGCTTGCCGTCCATAGCTTTGTCAAAAGGAGGCGGCACCGGAGGATGAAAAATGAGCTATCTAAAGAGTTTGAATCCATGCTTCAAGGGGCAGAAGCGGATTTCACAGCCGATGAAATTGAGCATGCTCGGATGATGCTGAAAGGCATTGTGGAGAAGATTTCGTCTGCGCCTCCTGGTGAGGAAGCGGTCTTCACGGAGGAAGAAGCAACTTTTTTAACAGAATTTTTGAAGCGCGCCGACAGGAATTCGCGAGACGCAGATGGCTATGCGGCATTGCACATGGCAGCAATGGAAGGTCGGACAGACGACGTCGTGGCGTTGTTGGAAGGCGGCGCCGACCCGGATGACCGAGCCGAACACGGTATAACGCCGCTCCACATGGCGGCAATTTTCGGGCAAGCGGATGTCATTGCTGCACTTATCAAGGTAGGAGCAGACCCGAATGCAAAAAGCAATGACAGTGAGACAGCGCTGCACACGGCGGCAATGCAAGGACACGCGACAGCCGCGGCGGCGCTACTAAACATGGGTGCGGACCCGAACTCCCGGGACGTATCTGGTGAAACACCTTTGAATTATGCTGCGGTGCACGGCCGTTCCGACGTCGTCGCGATATTACTCGAGTCCAAGGCGGATCCGAATGCTGCGGACGGTTTTGGTTGGACACCGTTAGGTAGGGCGGCATCAAAGGGACATGTAGATATTGTCGCAAAGTTTCACAAGGTGGGTGCTACTCAGATCGCATCCAATACCGATTGGATTCCGCTACATGCCGCGGCACTGGAAGGACAAGTGGATGTCGCTACAGCGTTGATCGCCGAGGGCGCAGAACCGAACGCTCAAAACGAATACGGAAATACACCGCTGCACATCGCGGCAAGCTGGGCGCGTGCAAAGCTTGTCGCTACGTTAATTGAAGCCGATGCCGATCCAAATGCAAAAAACAAAATCGACGATACGCCGTTGCACATTGCCGCCTTGGAGGGGCATGTGGATTTCACCCAAGCATTACTCAAAGTGGACGCAAACCCGAATGTCGGCGACAAATACGGTTGCACGCCGCTTCATGTGGCTGCGTCAGAGGGACATGCGCCTGTTGTCGAAGCATTAATTGAAAGTGACGCAGACCTTGAAGCTCAGGACGAAGACGGTCAGACGCCGTTGCACGTTGCTGCCTTGGAAGGAAACGCGGCTGTCGCGGAAGCGCTGATCGAAGGTGGCGCAGAACCGAACGCTCAAGACGAAGACGGTCAGACGCCGTTGCACGTTGCCGCGTCGAAGGGACACGAGACTGTCGCGGAAGCGCTGATCGAAGGTGGCGCAGACCTTGAAGTTCAAGACGAAGATGGTTGGACGCCGTTACACTTTACTGCGTCGGAGGGACATGTGAATATCGCAAAGACGCTGCGTAAAAAAAACGCGGATTTGAATTCCAAAGCTAAAGACGGTTGGACGCCACTTCATGTGGCGGCATCAGAGGGAAACGTAGATTTTGCAAAAGCATTACTTGATGGATTCTGGTCTTACGCAGACCCGAATGCCAAAGATGAAAACCGTATGACGCCGTTGCACATAGCCGCCTTAGAGGGACATGTAGATTTTGCGAAAGCATTGCTTGAAGAGAGCGCAAGGCTGAATGCTAAAGACGGAGATGGTTGGACGCCATTGCACTTTGCGGCATCGGAAGGACATGTAGATTTTGCGAAAGTATTGCTTGAAGAGGACGCAAACCCGGGCGCGGAGGCCAACGACGATATGACCCCGCTGCATGTGGCGGCGTCGAAGGGACACGTGGCCGTCGTGAGAACCTTGTTTAAAAAGAACGCAAACCCGAACGCCAAAGACGAAGATGGTTGGACGCCATTGCACTTTGCGGCATCGGAGGGCCAAGTGACTGTCTTTGGAGCGTTGATCAAAGGTGGTGCGAACTTGGAGGCTGAAGACGAACAAGGCGAGACACCGCTGCACATCGCCGCATCCGAGGGGCACGTAGATTTTACGAAAGCATTACTTCAAAAAGGCGCAAACCCGAATGCCACTGACAACAACAGTTGCACACCGCTGCATGCCGCAGCACGGAAGGGAAACGTGGAAACGGTCGCAGTGTTGATCGAAGATGGAGCGTTATTGAACGCTCGAACCAAAGACGGTCGAATGCCATTGCACTTTGCGGCTTTGGAGAAAGACGCAGCGATGGTCGCGGCGCTCATTGAGCGTGGCGCAAACCCTAACGCCCGAACTAAATCTGGGCGGACGCCAATGCACGTGGCAGCGGATCGGGGGAACGCGGCGATCATCGCGACGCTAGTTGAGTGTGGCGCAGATCTTGATGCCCAAACCAAAAGTGGCTGGGCACCTCTGCATGCAGCGACGTCGGAGGGACACGCAGCGATCGTCGCAGCACTCATTGAGCGTGGCGCAAAACCTGATGCTCAAACCCAAGACGGTCGAACGCCATTGCACATGGCGGCGTTTAGGGGGCATGAGACGATCGTCGCAGCACTCATTGAGTGTGGCGCGAACCTTGACGCCCAAACCAAAGATGGCCAGACGTCATTGGGCTTGGCGATGAAGCGGGGGCATGCCACGATCGTCGCGATGCTCATTGAGCATGGCGCAAATCCTGACGCCCAAACTAAAATCAGTTGAACGCCACTACATGCGGCAGCACGAAGACAGCCGTATTGCTGACATAAGGTGGTGTACTGCCCCGAGTTTTCCGGAGAGCAATGGGCTAAACAAACGAGCCGGAAACTCGAAGGAGTAGATGTTTCACACCAAACCCACATGATCGGCGTTTGGCCGCTCACCCCCGACCATGAAATGGTTTTCGCCGCTTACCCTTCGACTGCTCAGTACCGAATTAATGCCGTCCATCCCTGCGCGGCGGGCTTTGAGACCGGCGCTTGACATACCCGGCCAAACCTGCGGAATTGTTGGCCCGCAACAGATGAAGCACTGGAGGCTCGAACATCCGGCCGCCGAACGGGCGGCGACACGACTGGCCTGACGCAAGCCACGCTCTGCGCAACGGGGTCGCCAGCGGGCCAGAACGGGGGTCGCCCGCGAACGCCATCCCGGTTCCGGGGAGCAACAGCTCGCAGACGCCGTTCGCCCCCAGCACAGCTGGGGAGGAAGTGACGTGTGCCCAATGGAAGAAAAGTTTCATGCCAATGGCTTATTGCTTTAAGTCCGCAGCCATAAGATGTTGATTCTCGCCGGATCTGGGCTTTCGGCTCGAAAATTCGGTCGGAATTGATCGGAGTTCGACCGTTTCGCCCGAATTTCGGCGGAAAATAGAAGGATCCGCTGCCCCGCATCAAGGCGCAATCGCGTCAATGGGTGAACTCAGACAGCGCCGAACGCACAAAATGTAGACTCTGCGGATTCAAGTAAGCAAGCCATTCATGCCAAATGAAACGCACCCTTTTTATCATATCTCTATTGCAATCGCTAACGCCAACACCTACATCTTTTGAACCAATTTGGGTCATTTCCAGCGTTTTTAACGCAGATCCATTGAAGCAATATGGAAGGACAAAACTAATGTTTGGCTTGTTTGGTAGCGGCAAGAAAGAGAAAAAGCCGAAATCTTTACTTGGTAATTATGTACAGCACCGGCAGAAGAAGAGTGGTAAGAAAAAGCACAAGAAGGCAAAATATTCCCACGGTGGCAACGACTTTGACGAGAATCGGCCCACTGGAGACAGCGATTCAATCGGGTTGGACGAAATAATTCGATATAATTCAATGGATGATCGGTAGCCCAATTAATGGGCTTCCAACGCGGGCTTGTCTACGCTAGATCGTAGATTATTTAGACGATGAGCGCGAAGTTCAGGAAGCCCAGAAACATCATGTCGGGCTTGTCGAACCGCGTGTAGATTCGCCGGTAGCCCTTGAGTCTTCGGAACAGCCGTTCGACCTCGTTCCACGGCTTGCAGAGTTCGCGGTCGTGGCCTCTTCGGCGCTCCGGTTCGCCTTCGGCGGAACGGCCGGTGTCATCCCCATGTCCTAGACAAGGCGGCGGGTCTTGTCACCTTCGCAGGCGCGGTCCATCGCCAGAGGTGGGTGTGAGTCCCGTATGTCCACTTTTGTTCAATTTGTGTTCGATTCTCGATGCGCGGCCCCGTCACGCGGCAAGGGCATGGGCCGGCAGGGGATGGCTGTCATTCGCGGCGGCGTCCCTCAGATCCATCAGGTCGGACCACGTCCGGTCGAACACGCCCGATTTCTGCAGAACGCGGAACGACAGGACGGCTTGCCCGGTGCGGATCCGCCAGCGCATGCCGCTGCGTTTCATGCGCTGAACGACAAGCACCTTGTTCGCGGCTTCGACGACCCCCGATCCGATGCCCATGGCCTTGCCCGCGAGGGCGGCGTAGCGCATCCGGCGCCGGTTCTTGCGGAAGAAGGCCAGCTCCCGGTCGAGCTCCTTGCGCGCGGTTCGCGTGCGCGCTTTGTCGCGAAGATATCGGATCGCCCGCACGACCCGGTCCACCCCGTCCGAGTCGTCGCGCAGCGCCCGGCGCCAGGATCGGAACCATGCGTCGGGCGCGCGCGCATGGGCCGCGACGGCGCCCAAGTGCTGGCAGGCGTGCCAGAAATCGACCGCGCTGTCGTCGGGCTCCAGACCGTCCAGAAACCGCCAGTTGTCCGACGCGGCGTCGGCGACGGCCAGAACCGGGAGGCGGACCTCCGCCAGCTCCCGGATCCGCGCGACCTCGCGCCCGATCTCCGCCTTCAGCGTCGCCTTGCCCGCTTCCGGCATGCGCCCGAAATAAACGGTCTTCCGCCGCCGGCCCCACGCGTCCTGGAACGACACCGCGCCGCAGGACGCCTCGCGCCAGGCCCCTTCGCTCCGACCGTCCTCGCCCTGCGTCAGCGGAACCATCACCCCGTCGAGGGACACCGACAAGCTGCAGGCGTCGGCCGGTATGTCCTCCGCGGACCGGATGCGCGCCCGCCGCTCGGACGGCAGCTTCTCCAACTCCGCATTCATCGACCGCGTCACCCGCTGCAGCGTGCTCACGGACGGGGACGCGCCGCCGACCCCGACCAGAATCTCGCGGGCGTCCCGCGCCGGGCAGTGGCTCGTCATCAGCACGCAGACGCGCGCCATCGGGCGGGTCAGGTGGCCGTTGATCAGCCCCAGGCCGTCGTCAATCGGGACCCAGGACGCGCCCGCCTCGCCCGAGCGGTAGCGCGACCGCTTGTAGGTCACGCTCCCCAGCAGCGTCGTGATCGTCTTCGGTGTCGCCTTCCGTCGGCGAAAGACCCGGCCCTCCCGCCTGACCGCATCGGGCAGCCGCGAATCCCGATCCTCCAGAACCCCTTTCACCAAGCGCCGCCCCAGTTCCATGCAAACCTCCCGGGTCTGGCGCTCAATCCGTTCAAAGCGCTCGGCGGTAAGAGGACTCTCGTCGTCTTGAATTTGGACGATCTTGGCGATGCTGCCGTCGATCGCATCCCTGATCGCGGGGCGGAGGTCCGAAAAGCGGGTGGACGAAGCGGCTGGAGTGTGCAAGTCTGACATAAGGTGCTCCTGATCTGGTGGTTTGTCTTGATTCACCTTGCCGCATTTTGCGGGAGGGAGCACCCCCCCTTCCATCCGGTTCGACGCGCGCATGAATCGCAAGCGGAACGCTCGTTCCGCTGACAAAATCCGGCCAAAGCCTGCCGGTTTGTCACCAAAACCTCGCCAAGCGCACGCAAGCAGGATCCAAAAAGGCGCAAAATCGCTTAACTGCAACGGGTTGGCGCGTGACACGTCAGACCCACACCCCCAGAGGTGTCTTCGCGACCAGCGTGTCCCAACTCTATAGCAGGGCACAGCCTTTGAGCGCGTCGTGGGTATGGCCGCCGGATAGGCGTAAAATCATTGCCAATCGGTCACTTGCCGAGACCATGTGGATCTTCGCATTTTCCGACAAGAAGCCGGAATGGACGGCGTCCGCGCCGGTGCACCGAACCGCAGACAACGCCTTAGTCTATGTCGATATACAACTAGCTTGCCGACGATGGGCCAATGCAGATTGCCTCTTTAGCCTGCCTCGCACGCAAATACACGCGGTCGGCTTTCGAATGGATTGCTACCTTTTGGGACGCCGAGAGATTTGGCTGACCGGAAAACGCGGCATGCGGTCTCACCGCGGTTCGCCACCAAGATTTTTTTGAACATGACTAATCAGCTCACGCACGGCACTTGAAGCCAACGCACCGATTCAACTCTTTGCCGCCTCAAATCGGATGGACATTCGGGCGCCGAGCGGCGCCCGAAATCTGAATTCATTCGTCTGCTGTGGCTATTCCGATAGCAGCGCCCACTGCTGCGCCGGTGACCGGGTCCCTGTCTAGGACTTCCGCGCCCACCGCGCCGAGAGCGGCGCCGATCGTTCCGCGCTCAACCTGTTCCGTCGTGCATGAGGCGAACGCAAGCAGCCCCGTCAACATTGCAATGGCCAAGCTTACACGCATCTTTCTTCTCCTTGATACGATCCCAATTTCGTTGCACCCAAACCAGATTCAATCGGCACTGCTCTATGATGAAGTTGATCAGCCCCAAGCGCGGCGCCAAACTACTTTACGCTACTGGTTCAACCATACACGCGCACCGCCGGTTGATACAAGAATGCATGGGGCTATTCAACAACAAGTGCGTACGGTGGTTCCGACCTCACTCGGGGCGATAATTCCAGCCGCAAAATCTGGCTTTGCAACGAGAACGCTATCAACCTTGAATGGGTTACTCCATAAATCGCAACATAACGAGGCTGGTCAAATCAAATGCAGTTGTTGCCGCTCAACATGCCGACTCAGAGGGTGGCGTTCCTGACATGAACGCCGAGCCATTGGGAGTTCGCACGTGAAGTAGCCAACCTTTGTCGACAAATGCCGTGTGAATTCGGAACATTATGCAACGCCGCTTGACCTACTGCCTTGTGTCCATAGTCAGGCTCTTCAGCAAAGAAATTCGCGTCGGATTGGCGTGGTCGATGCTTTGCTCAAATATCGAATATGTGCAATTTAGTTGCTGCGACTTGAAGTCAAAAAAGCTCGCAATGCAGATTTATGAAGTCAGGAGTTCGCAACTATGTGGACATTGAAGAATGCGGAGAAAAATTTTTCCGCGGTGGTCGAAAAAGCCTTGTCCGGTACGCCACAGGAAGTGAGTTGTGGCGGCAAAGTAGTCGTCATGGTTCTATCAAGGGAAGACTACAAGTTTCTGTTGACCGAAAACGGGCAAGCGCCGAAAAGCTTTGCCGATCATCTATTGTCATTTCCGGGTCTTGAGATTGAACGGGCACAGGCCAAACCGCGCGATGTGACCTTCTGAATGTATGTGAGCGACTCCCATGTCATATCAGCTTTGCTGCATCTGGACCGAGCACCTGGAGTGGCGGATTGGGTAAGAGGCATGTCTGAGACAGAGTTCTTTGCAAGCGTCATCACGTTGGGTGAGATTGAGGGCGGAATCCAATTGCAGATTCCGCGAAACCGAGAGTTTGCGGTTAGCCTGCAAGCTTGGATCAACAGAATGACTATATTTTTGACGGCCGGATTCTCGACTTTGGCGTCGAGGAAGCGGGAATCCACGCCGAACGATGTCCGGGCGTATCTGGCCGCCGCGCGCAAGACCGCGGACAAGGCTCAGGCTTCGCTCGCGACGCTGCGGGTCGGCGGCGACTGCCCCGAAGCCGCCTTGGATGTGAATCGGCATGCAACCATGTCCCTTCTGGAGGACATGACCGGCGTTCAAGGCTGACCCCATTTCGATCTTGTGTTCAACTGTTCTTTCGTTGATTCGGAAGAATGAGGCGGGGGATGCTTGGAGTGGGCAAGATCGGGGAGATCCGACGGGTCCATTATCGGGAGGGCCGTTCGATCAAGGGGATCAGCCAGTATTTGGGTGTGTCGCAAACGACGATCCGGGAGGTTTTGCGTTCGTGGGCGACGGAGTTCGTCTGCAAGTACCGGACGCAGCCGCGTCCGAAGATCGGTCCTTGGCAGTCGGAGCTGAAAGGGATGCAGCTTCGACCGGGGCTTCCACAGCCCGTCGAACCAAAAGACGTTGGACGGACTGCCGGAGAAAGGTGGGAAGTCGACGGCCGAGCGTGAGCATGAGGCGGAGCTTGCCTTCGCGGCGGCGTGGACGGGTTCAAGCCGGCTGCGGACTCTTCGCACGCTTTGGCTTGTCCAGAGCGCGGCCAGCATGGAAAGCCTGTGGACAATTCCTTCCCGTGCTGTTGGCGTGTGTCCTGCTCGGGGCCAGGATTGACCACATCCAGTACATCTCCCGGCACTTGATGGACCGCTGACGTCAGTCGTCAGTCGAGCCGGGGTTTCGAGGCACCCGCCAACCTTCGCCGAGGGCTGGAGCGCGTAGCGCGACAGGCCGAGACGAGGGTTTGACCCCCTTTCGATTTCGGCGATGATCGGCGAGTCCGCCCGCTTCGGGCGGAGGGGCGGCAGATCGGGAGCAGCCTCCCACATCCAGCGCTAAAGCCGGAAGCGCGCGCCGCGCCGAGGCCAAGCGGAGATCCCCCTTCGCGTTGCGCCAATCCGCTACTTCGCATAGGCCGCGCGCCAAGGAGCCGCGCGTGCGGCCGTCCTCGGCGACCGCCGTCCGAAGCCAAACCCCGATGCCGGCGCCGAACCGCCGCTGCAGCTTTTCCATGACAAACCCACCCTGCAGAATCATCGGCGCGAAACCGGCAGACGCGGAATGGAGAATTAAGAACGGCGGATTGATAGACCTTGGTCTGATGTTTGCCCCTACAAATGCCGGCGCGAGTCGAGTAAGGGTCCCGTCATGAATGTAGTTGATGTTCCGTGCGGACCAGCCGTCAACGAGAGCGAACGCAAAGCTCTGGAACGGATCAAGTCACGCTTGAGGTCGGAGCCCGGAAGCGACGAGTGGCTCTTGCTGACGAATCTCGCCTTCTCGTCCACCCACCTCCGTCAATCCGACGAGATCGACATCGTTGCCATAGGTCCGCCGGGCGTCCAAGTCGTTGAGGTCAAACACTGGACCGAGACCTGGGTCGAACAAAACCGTGATCTTGTTGAACGGGAAGCCGAGCGCGTGTCGGAAAAGGCACGCAAGATCGGCACTACCCTCCGCAAGCAGGTTGTGAACTTGCCGAAAGTGGACGGAGTTTTTCTGATAACGCAGACGGCATCAAAAGTCGCGACAATCAGGGATCTCGGCCCTGTTCGCGGAGTGCCGTTCCATACCCTCAAGACGTGTGACGACGCTGTCGGTCTCTTTGCGCAAAAGGTGCTGTCTCAGGATGAAGTCAGGAAACTGGGCAAGGCATTGGAGCCGACGAGCGCCGTTGCGTTCGACGGCACGCTCAAGCGAATGGCCGATTATGCCCGCCTCAAGCTCCTGACGCCGCACGACGAGCGGTTTCATCGCGTCTACGACGCGACTCACACCTCCCGGCTGGATCGGGTGAAACTGCATCTCTACGACCTTTCCGCCGACGATGACGCGAAGGCCCTGCAAAGGGCGGAGCGCGAGTGGAAATCGCTGAACCGGTTGCAACGATACGACTGGGCGCCGCGCATCGTGGACTCGTTTCAAGATGCGCCCGGCTACCCGGGCGAGATAAAGTTCTTTACGATGGCTGATCCTTCGGCGCCCAGCATTGATAAGCGGGCTGCGGACGAATCGTGGGATGCAAGCGCCCGATTGGTCTTCGCCCGGCGCTCGGTGCGGTCGTTGCGCGAGCTTCATGAAGCGCATTCCGACGGCGAAGAATCCATGGTTCACCGAAACCTGACGCCGCGCACGATTCTGGTGAAGCATGACAACTCGCCGATCTTTACAGGCTTCGAGCAAGCGCGGATACCGAAGGACGTTACTGTCGCGCCTCCGGTTGCCGAACGGGAATGGGAGGACGAGGTCGCTCCCGAGGTTCGCAAGCATGGCCTTGGCGCGGCGGACCGGCGATCCGACGTTTTTTCGCTTTGCGCCTCGCTGTCGGTGCTGTTCAAGAGGGCGGAGGAGGATTCCGCCGCAGGAATCTCGAAAATTTTGGCTTCCGGGATGAAAGGCGATCCGAAAAAACGGATCGGCCTTTCGGAATTGGACAAGAAATTGTCCAAGCGGCTGGGAGAGGCGACGCCGGAACCGCCCCCGCCCTCGGCACGATACTGGACCGAAGACCAGATCGTTCCGTTCAACGGCAACAGCTATCGAATCGTGTCGAGCCTCGGCTCCGGCGGCGTAGGAACCGCCTTCAAGGTCGTGAAGCTTGATCGCGATGCGCAGGCGGAGCTCGGCACCTACGTGGCGAAGGTCGCACGGGACGAGGAGATGGGGCGATCGGTTCTTCGCTCCTATGAATTGGCCCATCCCTACCTTGGGCAATCCGCCGCATTGTCAACCATTTACGAAGTGGCTCGCGAGTGGCAAGATAATTCATTTGTCGCCTTGATGTCCTGGGTCGAGGGAGAGCCGCTGGAAGAGCAGATCGGTTATGTTCCGCTCTTGGCGGACGGGCTGCATGAGGAGTCAGGCGAGAGGCTGGCGCTCAAATGGCTGCGGAATGCCAGCGACGGGCTGAGCGTCCTGCACGGCAAAGGCATGATTCACGGCGACATAAGCCCGAGGAACATGATCATTTCCGGAACCGAACTGGTGCTGACCGACTACGACTGCGTGACGAGGATCGGCTCTCCCGCAGCCTCGCCGGGAACGGTACTGTACAGTCCGCCGTCCCGCCTGAAGGGCCTTGAAGCTTCGCCGTCCGATGATTTGTACGCGCTGGCCGCGAGTTTTTTCCACGTGCTGTTTGCAAAGGAGCCGTTCAACCATGGCGGAAATCAGGAAAAGGAGCGCGGACTCAACTGGCACGGCGCGAGCCGCGACGATTATCCGCTCGTGTCCGAATTCCTGGATCGGGCCACTGACCCGGATCCAGCGCAGCGTTTTGCGACCGTAGCGGACGCTTACAAGGTGCTAAGACCTGCTGAGATCAAGGCAAACCCTGTGAAAGATAAGATTCCGAACCACGATGAGAAGAGTGAAACGAAAAAAGAGCCCAAAGCGCTTAGTGGAAGGGATCGTTTATTAAGAAGGGGTGGAAAGAGAAAAGAGTCCAAAGTGCTTAGTGGGAGGAAACGTTTATTAAGAAGGGGTGGAAAGAGAATCTAGGGCCTGTCTATGCTAAATCATGCATCATTTCGAATACGGCGGCGAGGCTCACGAAGCCCAGAAACGTCGCGTCGAGCTTGTCGAACCGCGTGAATAGGCGCCGGCAGCCCTTGAATCTCCGGAACAGCCGTTCGATCTCGTTCCGACGCCTGTAGATTTCCCGGTCGTAATTCCATTTGATTTTCCGGTTCGCCTTCGGCGACACGACCGGCGTCATCCCCAGGTCGCGGACGAGCTGGCGGGTCTCGTCGCCTTCGCAGGCGCGCTCCATCGCCAGCGGCGCGCCCGCGCCCGGATCGGCCCAGCTCTTCAGCAGGGCGCGGCCTTCGGGCGCGTCGTGGGCCTGCCGGTCACTTGCGGAGACCATGTGGATCTTCGTGTTCCATCCGCCGCGTGATTTCGCGATGCTTTGCGGCCCGTTCGTCTTCCGCGCTCCGGTGCCGTCGGGATGCACCTCGGCGCTGGTGCTGTCGAGGCCGAAGCACTCCGCGTCCTCGCCGACCGCCTCCTGCTCCCGGAGCGCGGCGAACAGCCGCTCGAGCACGCCGCTGCGCGACCAGCGGCGGAACCGGGCGTAGACCGTGGACCATTTTCCGAAGCGCTCCGGCAGCGCGCGCCGTTTGCAGCCGTTCTCCAGAACGTACAGGACCGCATTGATGATTGCGATGTTCAGAATTCGCACGTTCCCGCGCTGAACCGGCAGATAAGGGTGGATTTTCGCGTGCTGCTTTGCTGCGGTCTGTTTCATGACTGTGCACCGCTCGACTTTTATGTCATTGTTGACAGTCACTTAAGCACAGAGCCAAGCAAAATTCTAGTGTTAACAGGCCCTAGTGGCTTGTTTGCTTCACTGGAGTCCAGTATGGTCTTGGCAAGAACTGCGTGGCGACAGCGCGGGGCAGACGAGAGGCGGGACGATGCGGACGGGAGTGGACTTTGATGTTTCGGACGAGCCGCGCAGGCGGCTCGAGGCGATCGCGGACGGCGGCAACAGCAAGGTGAAGCCCGCGCGCCGGGCGCGGATCGTCCTTTTGACGGACGACGGTTGGGGGACGATGGCGGTCATGGCCGAGACCAGCTCAGTAGTGTGCCGATAATTCTGCAATTTTGATCGGGAATGTCAAGACTTGGTTTCAGGTTCGATGCCCCTCGGGCGAAGCCGGAGGCATGAATTCTGTTTTTCGCATTTCGGATCCGGCCGCGGAGGGCGGACGCGGCCCCGCGCGAGGCCACGCCGGCCCGCCGGGGCGGTCGAGGTGTTCGACGGGAATAAGCCTAGGCGCGCCGAGTTCCTCAGAATCATGGACCAGTCCGGCCCGACGCTGAAGGCGTTCGTCTGAAGCGCGACCGCTCCGGGAACTTGGAACGTGACCGACGGCTGGGCCAGCTACGAGGGGCTGGAGAACCACAAGGCGGTGGCGGTCGGAGACGCGCCGACGCATGAAGTCCTCGATTGGAACCACCGCGTGTTCTCGAACCTCAAGCGCTGGGGCCTCGGCGTCCTGCACGGATTCCGGCGCAAGCATCTGGACTGGCAGCCCGTCGAATGGTCGTTCCAATGGAATTGGCGGCGGTGCGGCGAAAGCTTGTTCGCACTACTCGAGGCGGACCTCAGCCTCGCGTAGGGACCTGCGATCTGGAAGGACATCACCGCGACCGAAGCTTGACCGGACACCGCCCCGCATCGGGCACTCGCACTCGGGGCGAGCCCGCCCCGGACGACCTATCAAATTACCACACACGACTCGGTGATCATTCCGTGTGCCCTTATGGTTCGGTTTCGCTGCATCCGCGACACGAAGATCGTCCACGCAAACCTGAACTTAAGGATTCCGAGGAGCGGTTGCCGATTCGACCTCTGGAATCCGGCGCTTCGGCTGCTTATTCGCGGATTGTCGGGTTCGGCGGAGCTTTCGGCCACCCGGCAGCAGGCCACCAAAGGGCGGAACGCAGAGTTAAGTGTGTCATATTGATAGGCTCCGGACGGCGGCCTTGCACCGGATTGCGGTTTTCGCCGCCGGACCCGTCAAAATCGCGCCGAAAGCCGCGCGACAGGGCCGGACTCCGATCAATTCAAACGAATTTGCATGCCGAAAGCCCGGCGCCGGCGAGAATTAACATGTTGCGGCTGCGAACTCAAAGCAATAAGCCATTGCACGGTTTTTTGGACGAGGAGGCGGAAAAGCATCCTCCCTTTGTCCGCGAGCGCGACGATGACTTCACACGGTAATGGGGTACAGCAGCCGGGCATACCGTCGCGAGACCGAGGCAAACATACGACTAACCTCGGTGATGGAAGGGTTGTATGTGCTCATGAGAGATCCAATGGCGCGCGACTCTCGCGGCGTGCAGACCGGAACCGCGAGGCCTCGTGTTACAGTTCGTGAACCGGTTCCCAGCCTATTGCCTATCTGGTGTGTCCGCAGAGCTGCGAAGTCCTGTCAGCAAGCCACAAAACTGTGCGGTTCGGTGTGTTCATCGCGACGTGCGGTTTCCAGATAATCACTTCGGTTTGAAGAGAAACTGATCGCCGCAATTGGTGCAGAACTTTGAACCCTGCTGGTTGGGATTGCGGCAATGGCTGCAATACAGCATGGAATCAACTATCTTGACCCTGACTCCGCAATAGCTGCAATGCTTTCCTCCGAGGCTGACGAGTCGCCCGCAACCCAAACAAGCAACCTTGGGATAGTTCCTTCTTCTTTTGAATGGCGATACGCGCCGAGCCCAATTGAAGCGATTGATCGTCCACAGGACGCCAAGACCAAATAAAGCCAGAACCAGAAGGAACTGGTCCGCGAACAACAGCGTGTTGTATATTCCATGAGCCACCGCAGCAATTACGATGGCAACCACAAGTACGAACGTAGATTTCCCGGAATGCTGTTGGGCTTGGATGCCCAACGCATATCCCCAGAAGCTGCCGAATACGACGTGTCCCAAGGTGCTCAATATTGATCGGCCGACCATGACCTCGGGACCGTACTCATAAATGTAGTAAAGGTTCTCCAGCGACGCAAATCCCAAGCTTGCCGCCGCTGCGTACACCATGCCGTCCATCGGTTCATCGAAATACAGGGATCGATAGGCATAGATCCGTACGGCGAGGAACTTCAGGGTTTCCTCGACCGGCCCGACGACAAAGAACATGCTGGCTGCGAATGTGGGCAAGGCAACAAATTGCCCAGATAGGGCGGAACTGACTTCATCGCTGATGAACGTTGAATTCAGGATCCCTGCGGGAAAGGTGGAAAGCATTCCCAGAAAGAACGTTCCCGCCAAAATCCGCTTCGGATCGGGCCGATAGATGTTGCGCCTTGCGAAAAACCAAAGCCAGAACAATCCCGGAGCGAACGCGAGCGCGAAAAACGTCAGGAAATCCATTTCACGGCGCTTTCGCTTTTGAAATCCAAAGCCGGGAGACTGTGGAGCATGAATTCAGCAGCTTGCGGTGAACGAATTGCACGGCCCAGATGCAGAGAGGCAAATGATCGGCCCACTTCGCCGCAGACTCGTTTCCACACCGCAGTTCGATACGCGCGGAGGACCCAAATCGGATTCGCATCGCCGGACCGCGAGACTTATCCCTTGATCACGACCGTTCCGCAAATGAGGTCGTGCAACCCCCTTTTGTCGTTGCGCAATCCAACCATGAAAAAGCCAATGCAAAGAAGCAAAAAGGACAGGGCGTAACATAGCTGTCGGGCGAACGCCTGCCAAAAGCCGCACCTGCTTAGGTCGGTGCGGAGCACGCGCAAGCCAAGAACGCGCTTTCCGAGCGTCCCTTCGTACTGCGAAACGCCCAACGTCCAGTACAACATATTTATGATCGTGGCTACGAATTCAGATTGGGTCAGCCCATACACTATCCCGTTCAATATGCCGATGACGATCAAATCAATCATCATTGCGCACAGCCGAACCCAAAACCCGGCTCTAATTCCAATCATTCCGTCTTCAGTCGCCATGTCGGATTTTATGTGGTCATCAAAGGGAAGCCCGCATGAAAAGCAATATGCAGCGCCTGGCTCGTTGACTTTTCTGCAACGAGGGCACCGAAGTGAGATACCTGCCAGTTCGCGCTGAACAGTTGTTGACTCCATTTCATTCCGGGCAAGCCGAGTCGTCGAACTGTTGCCACAGGCGGCGCAATATTCGGCATCTGCATTCATCGCACTCCCGCACTTTGAGCAGAACACCTTTTGGACAGCACCGCACTTCCTACAGAAGATCGAATCTTTTGCGACCGCTTCACCGCATTTGTGGCAACTCATTCGTTCACCTAAAGCTAAAGCCGCAATTGCAATTCGTCAACTCAGACACGTAACTCAGGGTGCATCTCACGATTCTTGGTCAGGCGACTGCGGCGCGGCATGCCCTCCAATCGAGGAAGGGTGCGTTTCATGTTTGTTGGATTGATTCGGCTCCACGCTCTCGCGCGTCGTTCGGCCAAAGTGCTTCGAGGGTTGCAATAGTGACTGATCAAGAATCATGAGAGGCACCCCGTAACTCATGCTGCGCAGAGCCTATCATCCACGCCCTAACTGCGCGAAAGTTACATATCGAGCCGAACAGGCGCAACATGTGCGTTTCGTGTTTGTTGGACTGAGTCGGTTCCACGCTCTCTCGTGTCGCTCGGCCCAGTTGATTCGAGGGTGCCAATAGTGACTGACCAAGAATCATGAGAAGCACCCGGCGCAACTTGTTGCAGAAGGTGCACCCCATTCCTGACTTCGACATTTTTTTCTGCCAACCACTTGTTTTTTCGTGTTTGTGCCTAAATTTTAGGCACTACATTCCGCTGTTTTTCAGGCTGTTCCCGGCGGCCTCATTCGATCCAGTAGGGCGTGCGGGACATCGGAAGTCCCAGGGTCCGGCAGATGCGGTCCATGTCCGGCGTCGTTTTCGACGGGAGCGCGTAGCGCCGTTTCGAACGCATGTCGCGCACGATCGAGCATTGCCGGGCGGCGAGGGCGGTCCGGATCCTTTCCGGCGACATCCGCTCCCCCTGCCGCAGCGCGATCCTATACGCCAGATGACGCACGCAGGCGAACGCCATGTAGGCGATGGCGATGTGCGCCTTCACCCGGTCGGGCTTCCAGTGGAACACCGGCCGCACCTTGAGGTCGTGCTTGGTGATCCGGAAGCTCTCCTCGACCCTCCAGAGTTCGCGGTAGCGGGCGAACAGCTCGGAATGGCCCATGTCGGGCGTATTGGTGACGACGCCCTTCAGCCCGTCCCAGCGGGCGGCCTCCTTGATCTTTGTCTCGTCGACTTCCAGCCGGGCCTTTCCCGTGAGCTTGACGAACCGGCCGAAGCCGCGTCCGGAGAGTGCCTGAGCGGGATTGGCGCTTCGGCCGAGCTTGCGGACCAGCTTGTCGATCGCCTTCTTCCGGTCGGCGGCGTCCTTTTTGGCCCGCTTCCGGCTCCAGCCGACGACGATGCGGCGACCCTTGTGCTTGAACTCAGCCGAAAGCGAGTCCTCGGAGCCGCCGGTCGTCTTGTAGGCTTCGAGGTCGAGAATCCGCTCCTTCAAGTCCTTCGGCAGCGATTTCAGCCGGGCGCCGACAATATACTGGAGATCCCGGTCCTCCATGTCCTTGAGGTTCGCCTCGCCGAACATGCCCCGGTCGGCGACATGGATCGCCGTCTCGACCCCTTCGCGCTTCCGCATGTTCTCCAGCGACGGGATCAGGCTCTTTCCTTCATACTCCGATCCCGGGAACACTTCGTAGCCGATCGGCAGCCCGTCGGACGTGACCATCAGCGCAAGCAGGACCTGGGTCCGGGCGTGCCGGCCGTTCTTGGAGAAGCCGAACTCGCGCAGTCCGTCCGCATCGACCGACTCGAAGTGCAGCGTCGTGCAGTCGAAGAAGACCACGCTCGCCGGCTCCGGCAGAAGCCTCCGCGCCGCCCCGGCCGCGAGATCCTTCATGCTTTCGATCGCTTTTTCGTCCAGCCGGTCCATCATCCGGTAGATCCTCTGCACCGGGATCGAAACTCCGAGATCGCTCTCCAGCCGCCTTGCGGTGCCGCGCTTGCTTTCGGGATTGGCGATGCGCGCCGTCGCGATATGCCGAAGCGTCTCGCGCGCCGTGCGGTTCCTCTTGGTCGGCAGCAGCCCGTCGAAGCCAAGCTGGCGGTAGACGGCCCCGTAGGCCTCGTGGAAGCCGGTCACGACCCGATGCTCCTCGCGGGTCTCCTCGATGACGACCGGCGGACCCGCCTTCGCCTTCTCCCGCCGGGTCTCGATCGCCAGATCGACGAGCTTCTCCTGCGGAAGCAGGGAGGGCTGCCGCTCGCACCGGATTTCGACCTTGATGGTCTCGCCGAGCTCCATGAGCTCCTCCAGTTCGGCGTCGGTCTTGGCGACGCCGACGTGGCGGACGATGCGCTGGCTCACTTTCCGGCCCTCGCGCACGGATTCGACGAGCTGGACGGACTTCCTGGAGCTTCCGGGCCTGGCTTTGACGCGGAGGAACATGATGCAATTCCTGATTCGGCGTTTTCCGAATCACTAGCATGCTTTTCCGGAATGCGCAAGATTATTGTCCTTGAAGCACTACATTTTCCGCTGGAGCACGACGGAGCCGGAATTCCCTTGCGCGCAACGCCCCGGAAAGCCGGAACGGCGCTGAAATCGAGTCAAACTGTCGAAGTCAGGAGTCGGTTCCACGCTCTCTCGTGTCGCTCGGCCCAGTTGATTCGAGGGTGCCAATAGTGACTGACCAAGAATCATGAGAAGCACCCGGCGCAACTTGTTGCAGAAGGTGCACCCCATTCTGTTTGGATTGAGAAGGGCAAGGTGCAGCTGGTGGAAATCGTGCACCAACCCATTGTTCGCCGTCAATGTTGGGCCGAAGACAGTTGTTGGGCCGACTTCCTCATTGAGAGGCATCGTCGTGCCGCCATCTGACCAACAAATTTGGGATGCGCCCTGTTGCAGACAAATGCTTGAGCGACGGATGCGGAAGCATTTGCAAAGCAGCAATTCACCAATCATGACTAGCCCCATCCGAGATCTTCGGATGCGTCTCGTCGGCACCTGCCGGATTCATCAAAGCGGTATATTGTCGTGTTTTTTGGGGGGATTCTCGACTCTCTTCGACTTCAGCGCCGCCAGCGCGCGACAAACCCGCTTGCGAGTTGATTGAGGCATGATTACGTCGTCCACGAAACCGCGTTCCGCCGCAACGAAGGGATTCTGAAATCGCTTCTCGTATTCCTTGGTCTTGCTGGCGATGAATTCCGAGTTCCCAACTTCAGAGCGATGCAGAATCTCGACCGCGCCCTTGGCTCCCATCACAGCGATCTGGGCGCTGGGCCATGCGTAGTTGATGTCTCCCCTCAAATGCTTTGAAGACATGACGTCGTACGCGCCGCCATACGCTTTGCGCACGATGACCGTGACTTTCGGAACGGTCGCCTCGCCGTAAGCGAACAGAAGCTTGGCACCGTGCTTGATTATTCCGCCGTACTCCTGAGCGGTGCCCGGAAGAAACCCGGGCACATCGACGAATGTCAGGATCGGTATATTGAAGGCATCGCAGAATCTGACAAATCTCGCCGCCTTCCTAGAAGAGTCGATATCCAGACATCCGGCCAAGACCATCGGCTGATTCGCAACCACTCCGACAGTCGAGCCTTCAAGCCTGATGAACGCGGTGACGATGTTTTTCGCGAAATCCTGCTGAAGTTCGAAGACATCCCCTTCGTCAGCTACCTTTCGGATGAGCTCCTTTATGTTGTACGGCAGATTGGGATTGTCGGGGACCAGCGTGTTCAACGAAGTCTCTTGACGATCAGGATCGTCGAAGAACGGCCGGACCGGTGGTTTGTCTTTGTAGTTCAGAGGCAGGAAGTCAAAGAACCTGCGGATTTCTATCAACGCTTCAACATCATTTTCGAACGCTCCATCCGCCACCGATGAACGGCTCGAATGAGTCTTTGCGCCCCCAAGCTCCTCCGCCGTAATCACTTCGTTGGTTACTGTCTTGACCACGTCCGGACCGGTGACGAACATGTATGACGTATCTCTCACCATGAAGATGAAGTCAGTCATCGCCGGCGAATAGACGGCCCCTCCCGCGCACGGCCCCATGATCAAGCTGATCTGCGGAATCGACCCGGAAGCCAGTATGTTTCGTTGGAAAACGTCCGCATATCCCCCTAGCGACGCAACTCCTTCCTGAATTCGTGCGCCGCCCGAGTCATTCAATCCGATCACGGGCGCACCGTTCTTGATCGCCATCTCCATGATCTTGCAGATCTTGCCGGCATGGGTCTCGGACAGAGAGCCGCCGAAGACCGTGAAATCCTGGCTGAACACATAGACAAGTCGGCCGTTGATCGTTCCCCACCCCGTCACGACGCCATCGCCGGGATAAGTACTGTCCTCCATCCCGAAGTCGACGCACCGATGCGTGACGAACATGTCGAATTCCTCGAACGATTCTTCATCCAGCAAAAGTTCGATACGCTCGCGGGCGGTCAGCTTACCCCGGTCATGCTGCAGCTTCATTCGCCGCGCGCCGCCGCCCTGGCGAGCTTCCTCGCGGCGCTTCTCAAGCTCGTTCAGAATCGATTCCATCGCAGTTCCCGACGCAGGTACTATCCGTCCGCGAATAGTCCGCCAATCGGGTGAACATTTCAAGGAGATCGTATTCGACCGCTAATTCAAACAAGATGAAGGCAATGCCGACAGCATAGCGGCATTGCGCTATTGGCAATAGACAACCAACCACTAGACACATAACTACGCCGCATGAATGAGTTGCCCGCTACCCGGCTTTTCGACCGGAATACACCTCCGCATATAGCGACACTCATCATACTTGCATGCGTTTCAGCCTTGTCGATGACCATGTTCCTGCCGTCTCTGCCGGAGATCACGGAACATTTTAAATCCGACTACCGGCTCATGCAGCTCTCGGTTTCCAGCTATCTGTTCGTCACCGCCATACTTCAGGTCGTGATCGGCCCCATAGCGGATCGCTACGGGCGGCGTCCGGTAATGCTCTGGTCATTGGCACTGTTCGTGCTTGCGACGATCGGCTGCGTGCTCTCTCCGACTGCGGAAGTCTTCCTAGCGTTCAGAATGGGGCAAGCGGTGATCGCGACCGGCATGGTCCTGTCGCGCGCGATCGTTCGAGACATGGTGCCTACCGACAGGGCAGCATCAATGATCGCGTACGTCACAATGGGAATGGCTATCGCTCCGATGCTTGCTCCCGCTCTTGGCGGCGCGTTGGACGAGGCATTCGGATGGCAATCGAATTTCCTGTTTCAAATCGCGATCGGCGCGATCATCCTAGCTTTCTGCTTCTTCGACCTCGGAGAAACGACACGATCCCGACATTCCAGCATGGCCAGACAATTCAAGGACTATCCGGAGCTTTTCGGATCGCGCCGGTTCTGGGGATATTGCGCTGCTTCCGCGACCACCTCTGGAGCATTCTTCGCGTTTCTTGGAGGGGCCCCTTACGTGGGAACCACCATATACGGCTTGGGCGCGACCGAGATGGGCATTTATATAGGACTGCCAGCTCTCGGCTACATGGTGGGGAATTTCATTTCGGGTCGATCAAGCATGAGAGTGGGAATAGATCGGATGATTGTCGTGGGGTCCTTGATTGGCGTTGCTGGATTGAGCTTGCCGATCGCGCTTGTCTGGTTCGGAGCCAATAACCCGTTCACAGTATTCGGATTGATGATTTTCCTTGGGGTCGGCAACGGCATGGTCATGCCGAATGCGATGGCCGGAATGCTGTCCGTACGCCCGCATCTTGCGGGAACAGCCTCAGGTATCGGAGGAGCAATTATGATCGGAGGAGGATCCGGCCTGTCCGCACTTGCCAGCGCACTACTGAATGAAGGATCAGGCCCCTATCCTCTTTTCCTTCTTATGCTGGCAAGCATTTTGTTGGGCCTCGTCGCCGCAGCCTACATCGTCTGGGTCGCGAAGAAAGCTGGGCCATTGTAACTCCAATCTTCGGATGCTGGAAACGGGCCAAAATCTAAGAATTTTCCCGATCACCGCTGCATCGGTCCCCGAACAGCTACAAAAATGCTGAGCACATACAGGACTACGATTTTCATTGCATCCGATGAATTTTTAACCTAAACTGCAACCATCGTGTGATTCGTAACTAAGGTTACTGCTGATCCCGAAAATGCATAGACTTGAGGATTTTAATATGACAGCGATACCCAATGAAGATGAAATAGTAGGGATACTGGCCTACGGTTCTCTTATCTCCGATCCCGGAGATAAGATCATAGAGAATCGAATCGACACAATTTACAATGTAAATTCTCGTATTCCAGTTGAATTCGCGCGCAGGAGTAAAAAGCGTGGCTACGCTGCAACGCTCGTACCGTTCAAAGAAGGAAAAACCGTAGAAGGTCAAGTTTTTGTGATGAATTTGGGCACAAAAAAGGCAGCTGACCTACTTTTTACTCGAGAAACCGTAGGACCAAATAAACCGATTTGCTCCTATCCTTGTGATAGGGGTATTTTCCCAATTGACGTTACGAAAATTAAGTGGAAAGCGGAATGCAAAAAGAACAATGAGGTTCACATTGTTAAGTTGCCCTACGAATGGCCGGAGACTATTTTAGTTACATGGATTGACGATAATATGAAATTCGTAGAAGTCAACAAAAACAAAGCATTCTACTCAGAACGTCTCGCTATTAATGCTATCATCAGCGTTTCTGGAGCTGATCGCTATGACGACGGAATCACTTATTTGAACGATGCAATCGGAAACGGTATTGATACCGTTCTGTCGCAAGCCTATAAGGATACAATCTTGAAATTAACAAAAAGCAAAAGCCTTTGCCAAGCTCTCGATAAATCCTTTGAACTTAGGGAGGATTTAAAGGAATTAAGTAATGACCTAAAAAAGGCTGAAAAAAAAGAACTTAATGAGGGGGATAGATTTAAAAAATTAACGGGAGTTAAGGAGAAATTGGTGTCGATTTTTAATTATGGATAGAAAAGTCCCCTGAGTTCAGGATTTGGTGATGAACCAGTATAAGCTTTGAATTTTTTTACAATTTTGTTTCTTTGGTATCGGTTTTAGGAATTGTTTTTCTTCAAAACATATTGAAGATAGCGACTGTAATGTGTTCTGCAACTCAGTGCGTCCAGTGACAGGCGATTTTGTGCTGAGATATACTTCTTTATGCAGGGAGGCGACTACGAACGGCTCTAGAAGTTCACCTGCGAGCATGTGGCAATCCAGAAGATGTTTGCCTCGGCGTGGACGGCAGCTACTAACGGCTTAAAGTAGATCCTATAAAGTGGGATCTATTGCGGAAGCTCACCATGCGATTCGTATGCATACAGAATTGACGGCGGCTCCGAGGCAGGTTGACGGGCCCGCGTTCTCGTCTAGGCAGACGAGTTGGTGCCACTAGAGCGTTTTTCACTAAGTTTGACCCACTGCGTACCCCGAGTTGGCGAGGTAGTTCGAGCATTCTTCGGGCGTGAACTTTTCCAGGATGGAGCCGACATTTTTCCACAGATCGTCTCGGCTTCGCGGCTGGTCCTTCCTCAGGAAGTGCTTGAGCTTGGCGAACGCCTGCTCGATCGGATCGGGATCGGGGCTGCAGGGCGGAAGGAATAGAAGATGGGCGCCCGCGCCCCGGGTCGCGGCGCGCACCGCATCGGGTCCATTGCAACAAATGTACATGGCGCGACATGAGGTCAGCTTTGATCATTTTCGCGCGCAGTCTGTTGCTGACCGGTGACAGCGCAGGCGGTTTTCCGGCGGCTTTTGCACTCAACGGCTCGGCCTGCGCGCGCTCATTGAAACCAAGAAAAGTCTCGGTTCGTCCAAGAAAGGTATGTGCGGCGGCAACGACCTAGCCAAACTGGCATAGACTTGATGTGTCAAGCTTTTTTCGCGCTCGGCAACCCTTGAAATCGGCGCTGCTTCACGCAGTTGACTTCAGGGGAGGATTCGAGGGCATCGCGGAGTTTTTCGTCTGACAAGTCAAACTTATCGAGCATGCTGATTCGCGTTCATGCCGAGCCGTTGAGTGCAAAAGCCGCCGGAAAACCGCCTGCGCTGTCACCGGTCAGCAACAGACTGCGCGCGAAAATGATCAAAGCTGACCTCATGTCGCGCCATGTACATTTGTTGCAATGGACCCGGGTTCAAGCGCTGCTTCGAGACAAAGCCCGGCGAGCAGACCCAGGCCGACTTCGCCGAATTCAAAACCGAATTCGCAGACGAGCCCGGCGTTGTCCAGAAAGTCCATCTGTTCTCATTCGTCCTCGGATGCAGCTGATGGCTGTGGGGGCGGTTCTGCGCCGACCAGAAGCTTGAGACCGTCCTAGTGGCAGGTTCAACTCATTGGAGTCCATTTGATGCTTGCTGGTTCCGGCGCAGCGTCTACAATTCCATCAAGCGGACTGAGAAGCCGATTTCGGAATTCATTGAACTGTACAAAGGAAAAGGTGCGAGGACCTGCGGCTGGTCGGCAAACTTTGAACGTCTCCTTTCCGTCCACAAAATACGGTACTATCTGACTAAAATCTGCCACTAGGATGCCACGCGCCCGCATTCGACCCATGCGGATCGGCGCCGAAAGCCTGCAAAGCCTACCGGGCGAAGACCAAGGGCAAGGTGGAGCGACCGTTCCGTTGCATCCGCCAGGACTTCTTCCTCGACCGGACCTTCCGCAGCCGCGACGATCCCGATGCGCAATTCGAAAATTGGCGCGGCGAGATCGCCAATCCGCGCGTCCACGCCACCACCGACCGGATCGTCGACCAAGCACTCGCCGAAGAGCAAGGCTATTTGATCCCGCTGCCCGCGCATCCCTACGACGCCGTCCTGACCGTCGAGCGGCGCGCCGGCCGCGACGGAATGGTCTCCGTCGGCGGAAACCTCTACTCCGTGCCCGACGCCGCGCGCAAGCGCGTGCTGGAGGTGCAGCGGTACCCCGCCGAAGTGCGGATCTTCGAAGACAGGAAGCTGATCGCGCGGCATCCGATTCTCGAAGGCCGGAACCGCCGCAGGGTCGATCCCAGCCACCGCAGGCCGCCCTCGTCGGACTGAAAATGCCCCGGCGTTCGAAGCGCTCGGACCCACGCTGCGGCGTCTGGAGCAGGGCGAGATCACAGCCGTCGAAGCCATCCTCGGCGAAGATTGCGCCCTGCGCGAAACAAGACGAATCGACATCGCATTCCAGCCATCTCTCGACCGGGAGAGAATCGCCGCCTTGGCCCAACTCGACTTTATCCGGAGACGCGAAACCGTCTACTTCCTCGGACCGCCGGGAACCGGCAAGTCCTACCTCGCGACCGCACTCGGCGTCGCCGCCGTCAAAGCCGGAAAGAGCGTCTACAAAACCACGCTCACCGAACCCGCCGAAAGCCTCGCCAAAGCCGAACGCCAAGGCCAGCTCGCCGAAAAAATCCGCTTCCTGACTTCGACAATTTATTTTGCTAAACACTTGTTTTTGCGTGTTTCCGCCTAAATTTTAGGCACTACATTCCGCTGGTTTCAAGCTGCTCCCGGCGGCCTCATTCGATCCAGTAGGGCGTGCGGGACATCGGAAGTCCCAGGATCCGGCAGATGCGGTCCATGTCCGGCGTCGTTTTCGAAGGGATCGCGAAGCGCCGTTTCGAGCGCGTGTCGCGCATGATCGAGCATTGCCGGGCGGCGAGGGCGGTCCGGATCCTCTCCGGCGACATCCGCTCCCCCTGCCGCAGCGCGATCCGACAGGCCAGATGGCGCACGCATGCGAACGCCATGCAGGCGATGGCGATGTGCGCCATCACCCGGTTTGGCTTCCAGTGGAACACCGGCCGCACCTTGAGGTCGTGCTTGGCGGTCCGGAAGCTCTCCTCGACCCTCCAGAGCTCGCGGCAGCGGTCGAACAGCTCGGAATGGCCCATGTCGGGCGCGTTCGTGACGACGCCCTTCAGCCCGTCCCGGCGGGCGGCCTCCTTGATCTTCGTCTCGTCCAACTCGAGCCGGGCTTTTCCCGCGAGCTTGACGAACCGGCCGAAGCCGCGTCCGGAGAGCGCCTGCGCGGGATTGGCGCTTCGGCCGAGCTTGCGGACCAGCTTGTCGACCGCCTTCTTCCGGTCGGCGGCGTCCTTTGCTGCCCGCTTCCGGCTCCAGCCGACGACGATGCGGCGGCCCTTGTGCTCGAACTCCGCCGAACGCAAGTCCTCGGAGCCGCCGGTCGTCTTGTAGGCGTCGAGGTCGAGAATCCGCTCCTTCAAGTCCTTCGGCAGCGATTTCAGCCGGGCGCCGACGATGTACTGGAGATCCCGCTCCTCCATGTCCTTGAGATTGGCCTCGCCGAACATGCCCCGGTCGGCGACGTGGATCGCGGTCTCGACCCCTTCGCGCTCGCGCATGTTCTCCAGCGACGGGATCAGGCTCTTTCCCTCGTACTCTGATCCGGGGAACACCTCGTAGCCGATCGGCAGCCCGTCGGACGCCGCCATAAGCGCAAGCAGGACCTGGGTCCGCCCATGGCGGCCGTTCTTGGAGAAGCCGAATTCGCGCAGCCCGTCCGCATCGACCGACTCGAAGTGCAGCGTCGTGCAGTCGAAGTACGCCACGCTCGCCGGCTCCGGCCGCGAGATCCTTCATGCTTTCGATCGCTTTCTCGTCCAGCCGGTCCATCATCCGGCAGATCCTCAGCACCGGGATCGAAACTCCGAGATCGCTCTCCAGCCGCCTTGCGGCGCCGCGCTTGCCGTCGGGATTGGCGATGCGCGCCGTCGCGATGTGCCGAAGCGTCTCGCGCGCCGTGCGGTTCCTCTTGGTCGGCAGCAGTTCGTCGAAGCCAAGCTGGCGGTAGACGGCTCCATAGGCCTCGTGGAAGCCGGTCACGACCCGATGCTCCTCGCGGGTCTTCTCGATGACGACCGGCGGACCCGTCTTCGCCTTCTCCCGCCGGGCCTCGAGGGCCAGAGCGACGAGCTTCTCCTGCGGAAGCAGGGAGGGCTGCCGCTCGCACTGGGCTTCGACCTTGATGACCTCGCCGAGCTCCATGAGCTTCTCCAGCTCGGCGTCGGTCTTGGCGACGCCGAAGTGGCGGACGATGCGCTGGCCGGCCTTGCGGCCCTCGCGCACGGATTCGACGAGCTGGACGGACTTCTTGGAGCTTCCCGGCTTGGTTTTGACGCGGAGGAACATGAGGCGATTCCTGATTCGCTGTTTTCCGAATCACTATCACGGCTTCCCGGCTTCCGCGATATCATTATCCTTGGAGCACTACACTTTCCTCCGGAGCGCGACAGAGCCGGAATCCCCTTGCGCGCAACGCCCCGGAAAGCCGGGACGGCGCTGAAATCGAGTCAAACTGTCGAAGTCAGGAAACCACGCTCACCGAACCCGCCGAAAGCCTCGCCAAAGCCGAACGCCAAGGCCGGCTCGCCGAAAAAATCCGCTTCTTCGCGCGGGCCGCGCTGCTCGTCGTCGATGAAATCGGTTGCTTGCCCATCACGCAGGGCGGCGCGAGCCTGTTCTTCCAAATCATCAATGCGAGATACGAAAAAGGCGCGATGATCCTCACTTAGAACAGAAGCTTCGCCGAATGGGGCGACATCTTCGGAGACCCTGACGTCGCGACGGCCCTCCTCGACCGACTCCTCCACCACGCCGTCGTCGTCCGAATCGAAGGCGCAAGCTGCCGACTCAGAAAACACGCGGACCTCATTCCCGAACACGTCTGGACGAATGCGCCGACGGCGGAGCCCTGCGCCAAAACTCCGGAAAACCGGCGACTTTTCTACCAGACACGTATTATGGAACACACGCATTTATAGGTACAAGCGTCTCGCACATTCTCCCATTTCTTTATGATGCCAGATTTCTATGCTATTTGAGCCAAGTTTTTCAAGTTCCTTTTTCAAGACAGTTTTAAAATTCAGGTTTGGTTCTCCAAAAATCAAAAAAATTGCTCGTTCATAATCAAATTTACAATTAGTATCGAAATACTGAAGAGATTTAAGATCTTTACAAATTTGACGCTTAACTTTCGTTCGGCCCTTGTCAAAAACCCCCGCTGGTTTTACTTCAATCACTGCATAATTTATTGTTGTTCCTGGGACGTGAACGATGAAGTCAGGTATCCGAGTTTCGCCTTCTGGCAATCTTGGTCTACCCTTATAAACCTCGCCAGAAAGAGCGAATTGACAGAAATAACTGTCGATACACAAAAGCTTACGCAGTTGGTGGTAGAATTCATAGCAGTATACACGTTCTCGCCAAGCTCGGCGTCCACCACATTCTGACATTTTAAAATATTCTTCCTCGATTTGTGATGTGGCTCTCTTAATTGCTATGTCGAAAATATCATCAAGATTATCTCCGAAGTCAGCCATTATCAGATTCCTCCTTCTTCGCTTGTGTCCGCTGATAACATGGTTCTTTTTTCGTGGCAACACCATCTCCGGATGCGGTCAGAGCAATCGCACTTCAAATCTCTGGCGCGAGCTCCGCTGCGCGTTGGATGAGCTTGAGTCGGCAATCCGGATTTTGCGCCGCCCATCGGAACCGCCGCCGGATCGAGAGCTTGTCGTCCATGAGGCGGACGATGTCCGGGGCGATTTTCCAGACGGCCGCGAGGTTCTCCGGGCCGTGGCCCATCCGGTTCCGCAGATCGTCCTCTCCCATCTGGACGTCCAGGACCCAGTGCAGGCTGTTCTCGATCGCCCAGTGGGTCCGGACGGCTTTCGGAAGCTCCTCCGGAGATATCTTTCGGCTCATGATGTAGGTGCGGGTCTCGGTCTCGGCGTCAATGCCGAAGTAAAATTCCCCAAAAGTGCCGAAGCAGAATTCCCCACTTTTTCGGTGTTTTTGGTGACGAGCCAGTTCAGTCGTCGGTTCGGATCTCCTTTCTGGGCCGGCCTCGTTTTTTCGGCGGCGGCGGCGGCGGCGTGATGGGCGCATTCGTTCGGACGTGTTCGGGAATGAGGTCGGCGTGCTTTCCGGGCCGGTAGCTTGCGCCTTCGATTCGGACGACCGCTGCGTGGTGGAGGAGCCGGTCGAGGAGGGCCGTCGCGACGACGGGATCGCCGAAGATGTCGCCCCATTCGGCGAAGCTTCTGTTCGAGGTCAGGATCATCGCGCCTTTTTCGCAACTCGCATCTGCGATTTGGAAGAACAGGCTTGCTCCGCCCTGCGTGATGGGCAAGTATCCGATTTCATCGACGACGAGGATCGCGGCCCGCGCGAAGAAGCGGATTTTTTCGGCGAGCCGGCCTTGTCGTTCGGCTTTGGCGAGGCTGTCGGTGAGTTCGGCGAGCGTCGTCTTGTAGACGCTTTTTCCGGCTTTGACGGCGGCGACGCCGAGGGCGGTCGCGAGGTGGGACTTTCCGGTTCCGGGCGGTCCGAGGAAGTGGACGGTTTCGCGTCTCCGGATGAAGTCGAGCTGGGCCAAGGCGGCGATTCTCTCGCGGTCGAGGGAGGGCTGGAATGCGAAGTCGAAGCTTTCGACCGTCTTGACGGGGAGGAGCTTCGCGGTTCGCAATGCGATGTTGATTCTCCGCGTTTCGCGCAGGGCGCAATCTTCGCTGAGGAGGGCGTCGATGGCTTCGACGGCTGTGATCTCACCCTGCTCCAGCCGCCGCAGCGTGGGTCCGAGCGCTTCGAGCGCCCGGGGCATCTTCAGTCCGACGAGGGCGGCGCTGATGCGGTCGATCAGTTCGGTCATCGGGCCGCTCCCTGCCGTTCGAGGCGGCGCCCCACGGCGTCGTAGAAGGCCAGGGACCGCTTCGGCGCCTCCTCGAGGTCGGGCAAGTCGATCCGCGGCGGGGGCGGCCTGCGGTGGCCGGGATCGACCCTGCGGCGGTTCCGGCCTTCAAGGACCGGATGCCGGGCGATCAGCGTCCTGTCTTCGAATATCCGCACTTCGGCGGGATGCCTCTGCACCTCCAGCACGCGCTTGCGCGCGGCGTCCGGCACGGAGTAGAGGTTTCCGCCGACGGAGACCATTCCGTCGCGGCTGACGCGCCGCTCGACGGTCAGGACGGCGTCGTAGGGATGCGCGGGCAGCGGAACCAAATAGCCCTGCTCTTCGGCGAAGGCCTGGTCGACGATCCGTCCGGTGGTGGCGTGGACGCGCGGATTGGCGACCTTGCCGCGCCAAGTGTCGAATTGCGCGTTGAGGTCGTCGAGGCTGCGGAAGGTCCGGTCGAGGAAGAAGTCCTGGCGGATGCAACGGAACGGTCGCTCGACCTTGCCCTTGGTCTTCGCCCGGCAGGCTTTGCAGGCTTTCGGCGCCGATCCGTAGTGGTCGAGCAAGGCGACCAGCGACGGATTGTAGATCACGGACCGGTCGGCGCCCTCTCCCGGGACGGCGGTCTTCATCCGGTCGCAGGCGCCTCTTTCGTCGTCCCTCCGCATGCGTCGAAGGCCGCCACGTGGCATCCCGGCACCGTCTCGAGCTTCTGGTCGGCGCAGAACCGTCCCGCAGCCATCGGCTGCATCCGAGGACGAATGAGAACAGATGGACTTTCCTGAAGACGCCGGGCTCGACGGCGTATTCGGTTTTGAATTCGGCGAAGTCGACCTGGGCCTGCTCGCCGGGCCCGGTCTCGAAGCGCCGCTCGAACCCGGGCGCCGCGTCCGGCCGGATCGCGCGGAGATGGGCGGTCACCTCGGCTTGGCTGCCTTCGTAGCCGAGCTCTTGGATTTGTCGGAACAGCCGGCGTCCGGACAGATCCGGGCAGTTCCCGATCTTGTCCGCGAGATAGCCCTCGTACGGCTCCAGAAGCCTCGGCCGCGGCTCCCGCGGCGAATAGGCCGGAGCCGCGAGGCCCCGGTCCAGAAGCTTGCGGACCGTCTTGCGGTCCAGGCCCGTCCGGCGCGCGATCGCGCTGATCGAAAGGCCTTCCCGTTTCAGTTCTTGCAACACGGCAATCTTCTCCAGCTTCAACACCCGACTCGAGCCTCCTTCGGCAGAAAAATCGGATGGGATTTTGGACTGCTTTCGTTCCGGGGGGCATGCCCCCCGGAACGAATTCGCAGCCCCCTGACTGGGGAATTTTACTTTAGCGCTTTTGGGGAGTATTCACTTAGCAGTAACATTCAGATCCAGAATCTCCAGAAGGGCCGGGAGCGCCGTGATCTCGTTCGACTTCCCGTCGACCTTCACTTGGCCGAGAACGAGTCCCGCCCCGGGCTCGAACGCCTGCACCAGATGCAGCGCGGACTTGCTCGAGGCGTCCAGGATCGCGCCCTTCAGCACCTTGCCGTCGGTCGCCACCTGGTCCGCCGGATCGCCCGGAAGCGCCGCCAGCAGCATCTTCGCGAGCTCCGTCAGGGCGCCCGCCATCTGCTCCGGATCGAGAGCGTCGGACAGGTCGGAGAACGAGTCGTGGCTCGGCGGACCGCCCTTGAGCTCCAAGAATCCGCGCAAAAACTCGCAATTGACCTTCGCGTACCGGGCGAACGAGCTGCATGACGACTTGCCGGACAGCGTCGCCAGCAGGGCGATCACCAGCATCTCGATCAAGTCATGCTTCTTGGCGTTGCTCTTGCGGGGGTCGTCAACCCCTTGAAAAATAGCGCGTAATTTTTCCATCTTCTGCCTCCGGACACTGCTCTTCGTTGTTGTTTTGACCGAAGAGTGGCATCACGAGGCGGAAATGGAAAACGGAAATTTTTAAGAGCGAAAGCGCTGCCTGAACCCATACAGACACTTGCGCGCGACGAATTACTGATATATGTGGCTCAATTAAACATTCAGCAGAAGGATACTCGCTATGGATATGAACTTTGATGATATGATTCGTGAAGCGACAAGGAATATTTCTAAAGACTATTTCACAACGCAAAGTTTTGGCGGCTGTGAAAGATGGCTGGAACGACCCTATGCGTATGAGTTCTACCACCAACTACGAAAGCTTTGGCCGTGTTGGCCTGATTGTGGCCGACGGATAATTTCAGGGGAGGTTAGCAAAGCCTCGCATAGCGAATTCAAAAATTTGGGTACAAAACCTATACCAGACTTCCTAGTTCACGAGCCGGGCTTAATGGATGATAACTATGCAGTAATCGAAATCAAACATCAGAAAACTACTAGGGAAAGGATTGATATCGATATTGATAAACTTCTGACCTTTATAGATAAAGACACTATTAAATATAATCGTGCGATCTATTTGTTTTATGGTCCGGATTTACCAGTTGACCCAAATGATTTTCCACAGTGCATAGAACTCTGGCACCACAAATTATACGATACACCAGCTTACAAGATGAATCAATTCGGATATTCTGAAGAGTAATTTGTTCAACCTTAATGTGGCCATTTCAATGTATTTCTTATAGGTTTTTATACTTATCTACGCAAACACAAGGGAAAGGCTTACGGAGGTGGTTTCCAGAAGCAAAACGCCATCCATCGGAGTTGTGCTGATTGATCGGCCTAAACTGAACTTCACGGCGTAAAAAAGGCAAGTTTTCCTTTGCAGGAACGCGATTTGCCGTTTCCCGCTTGCCAGCTTTTGGGAACATGTTCCTCGGATTGACGCCGAGGAGATCGAATGCCTTCTGTTGCGTGGGCGTTAGGGACGTGACCAGTTTGAAGCTTTCGGATTCGCCGATGGAGACGTCGTTCAGCACGACAGTCGAGAGATCGGCGAGCAGGGTATGGAAGCAGTGCACGGCCGTCCCGTTCGACGTGCTTTCGCTCGCGACCTTGCTTCGGCCGAAGGCGATGGCTTCGCCGGTTCGACCGGCGAGGCGCGCTGCGCCCGGGCGGCTTCCAGATCGTCCTCGAGTAGTGTGCCGATAGTTCTGTAAATTTGGTCTGATATCTCAAAATTCGTAGTCATCGCGGTTGAGATGCGTCATCCTGCAATCTTTCGCGTGATATCTTTGCCTCGCGAAGCGTCACGTAAGAAGCAGCACCGATAATCACGATCCCTCCTGCAATCACCCAGATGTCAGCCGGCTCTCCGAAAACCAAAGCACCGAGCAGCGTCGCCCAAACTAACTGCAGAAAGGTCGCGGGCTGCACCGCCGAAATCGGAGCATATCGAAACGACATGGTCATCAGGTAGTGGCCCGCAGTCGCGAAGAATGCGACCAGAAACAGCCATGCCAGCTCGACGATTGTGGGCGTGACCCAAACAGCGATAGCGAACGGCGCCAGCCCGATCGTAACGAAAATCGACAGCATTCCGACAACGACAGCCACATTCGTGCTGTCCGTCAATCGCTTTGCAAGCAGATAGGATCCAGCGAACGACAGCGCGGTGAAGATCATTGCGTAGTGGCCGGAGACGACCTCGCGAATGCCCGGGCGCAGTATGATCAAAGCGCCGACAAGCGCGGCGCAGACGGCCAATATCCGACGAAGCGCAATGCCCTCGCCAAGGAATATTGCCGCGCCGATAGTGATATAGACCGGAACGAGGTAATTCATCGCCGTCACCTCGGCGATCGTGATCTGCGTCATCGCATAGAACCAGCACAACACGCCGACCGTGTGCACCGCGCCCCGAAGCCCGAACAGCAGCATGTCCTTTCGTCTGATGCCTATCTCGAATATCGGCCGCAGCATCGGCAGAATGAACACGAGTCCGAGCAAGTATCGAAGGAAGGCGGCCTGCGCCGGAGGCACCTGATCGCCGACGTGCTTCACGATCGCGGTCACCGCGACGAAATTCAGTCCTGACAGGACCATCAGCAGAATGCCGATGACAACTCTGCTTGGTTTGGGAATGAATCCGAATGCAGAACGACGGTCAGTCGAGAACCGGTTTCCGTCGCGTTTGTCGGTCAATTGATCCGCCGCACGCCGTCAAGATCGTCGTTCTCGACGGTTCATTGCCGAACTCCAACTCGAATCTGAATATTCGAAAGACAACGCAATAGCTCAGCCAGCCGATGCAAGGTTCGACTAGGCCGCAGCCACGTCGCGGCTGCTTTTTTGATTGGTTGTCACGTTTTGAACGTCGTCGTCGTCTTCCAACGCATCAAGCAGCCTGATCAACTTCTCCTCATCGGATTCCGCGATATCTGCTTCGACGGTTGGGAGCCATACCAGCTTAGCGGTTTCCGAATTTCCGACCTGCGTTTCCAAAGCCGAGGATACGGAGGCAAGGTCGCTGTCCGCTGTGTATACGATGTGCGCATCCTCAAATGATTCTATATCTTCGGCGCCTGCATCGATGGCCGCCTCGAAAATGGCGTCTGCATCGCAGCTTTCCGTCGAAAAAACTATTTCGCCCTTCCGCTCGAACATGTAGCTGACCGCGCCGGTTTCCGCCAAGTTTCCGCCGGACTTCCCGAAGATTGACCTGATGCGCGATGCGGTCCGATTTCGATTGTCCGTCATCGTTTCGACGATAACGGCCACGCCTCCCGGGCCGTACCCTTCGTAGCGAACTTCCTCCAGGCTCTCGGCGTCAGCCGCCCCCGCCTTCGCGATTGCTCGTTCGATCACGTCTCTAGGAACCGAATTCGATTTGGCTTCTCTTACAGCAAGGCGAAGCCGCGGGTTCTTCTCGGGGTCGGGGTCGCCGAGCTTGGCTGCGACCGTGATTTCGCGCGACAATTTGGAGAACAGCTTTGATCGGGCGGCGTCCTGCCTGCCCTTGCGATGCTGAATATTCGCCCATTTCGAATGCCCTGCCATCGCATTCTCCACTTTTCGTTTTATGCGCTTGACCTATATTGACTAGCCGATACCCGCGCAAGTGCGGCTCGTTCATGGGAATGCGTCTCACGTTTTTTTGGTGAATTCTGTTTTGCGCTTTGGCGCGGTGTCTGATTTCGGCGTTCCGAAGGTCGCGGTCGCGGCCTGAAAGGTTCAGCATGGATTGGTCCGGCGCGGCTGCCTAAAACCCGCGAACGGCAGGCGCCGACGCCCTGCTCAGTGTGGAATGCTGCCTCGAAAACAATCGATGGGCCGATTTCCTCGATTGGAGGGTTTGTCGCGCGGCCGTCCAGCCAAAAAATAGGATGAACCCCTTTCATGGGTAGGGCCTTCGTGTGCGAACGCCTCCTGCGTCACGGGTTTTTCCTTGTCCAGATCGAATCGTCAGATCGTCAGGCGTCAGGTCAAGTTCTGCCGTGTGTCGGCGCGTTTGGTGCGGCGGCATTCGCTCCGCTGGCCTACAAGGAAATGCGCGGATCGGATGAATATCGCACTTGCGTGCTCCGAGCGACCTCGACGGCACGTGGTTCATGGATGCCTCCTATTTTCTTTGGCCAAGTGGTCGCGGCGCGGCAATCCTTCCAATCGACGAATACGGGCCAAGGGTTGTTGTCGAAGCAGCATTTGATGGCGAGCAAGGCGTTGGTGCCAACTTTCTACCAACAGCATCCTGCCTCACCAAAAATAATGGGACACACCCGCAGGTCGAGCCAACGATTGGTTTCGGCGGTAGCAGCCCAATAAAATGAGATGCGCACCGTTCATGCTTGGAAATTGCTGCTGAACGATTTCTCGACAGCAGCGGCACAAAGGCGTAAATCCCAAAAACGCGGCAACAAAAACTGCGAATTGCGGGATGACTGAATTCAACGGCTTCGAAAGATCTGTGATCGAGATAACGGGGGCAGACCGTGAGTCATTCATTCAAGGTCTTGTCACGAACGATGCTGACTTGGCAAGGAAGGGTCTCGTCTACGCGGCGATGCTGACGCCGCAAGGCAAGTTCGTCACGGATTTCCTTTTGTTGAGCCGCGGCGAAAGTATGCTTTTTGACGTGCATTCCGCCTGCAAGGCCGAACTCTTGAAGAGGCTGGCAATATACAAGTTGCGCTCGAAGGTTGCGATTTCCGAGTCTCCTCTGCGGGTCTCGCGCGGTCTCGGAACGCCGCCCGAAGGATCGTTCAAGGATCCGAGGCACGCCGCGCTAGGATGGCGGCTCTACGGAACGGAATCCAATGACGGAATCGGCAAACGGGCTTGGGACAAACTTCGGGTGGAAAATTGCATTCCGGAGACGCTTGTCGAACTGGTGCCCGAGAGCACTTACATACTTGAAGCCGGTTTCGAGCGTTTGAACGGAGTCGATTTCCAGAAGGGCTGCTACGTCGGCCAAGAAGTAACTGCGCGCATGAAACACAAGGCCAAGCTAAGGAAAGGATTAACTACAGTGCGCGTTACCGGCTCCGCCGCCGTGGGCAGCGACATTACAGCCGACGGGAAACCAATCGGGAAATTGTACACGCAGTCCGATGGCCATGCGATCGCGTATCTCCGATTCGACCGCGCCCAATCCAGTCCCTTGCTCGCCGACAGGGCCGAAATTCACTTCGACGAGGCCAGCCTCGAAAATTGAAATAATGCGCAAAATATTTCGCGCGTTCTTCTTGGTCAGTTTCGAACCAGCTTCGCTATCGCGTCGAATGCTTCGCCGCCGGCAGCCACGATTCCGCTTTCTCCGAACAGATCGGAGTTTAGATCTATTGCCTCAGTGATCCCGCCAGCGCTCGATAGAATCAAAGCGCCGGCACCGGCTTCGAATTCGTTGGGAGTCCGGCTCCAATAGCCGTCAATACGGCCTACTGCCAAATTGGCCAAATCCAATCCGGTCGCTCCCAGCATCCGTACTCCTTTGACCTTGGGCGTGATCCGAGACACATCGTTGAAGCTGCTTTCAATCGGCCCATCTTTGCCGGACAACTCGGTGCCGACCAGCATCTCTTCCAATTTCTTTCGCCCGGAAACCCGTACTCTGGATCCGTTCAGCCATGACCCGCCGCCCTCTTCGGAATGGAAAACCTCGTTCGCGAACGCATCGTAAATCACCGCCGCAACGATCTTGCCCTTGTTCTCCAACGCTATTGAAATCGCCCAATACGGAAGACCGTGATTGAAATTGTGGATTCCGCAGATTGCGCTTGCCACCCACCGCCTTGTCGGATCGCGTCCGGACGCGTCGCCGAGCATCAAGCTCGACCACCCGTAGTTCGGTCTGGCGTCGACAAGGTTCTCCTTCATAGTGTTTTCGGCCTTTATCAAAGCCCGGCCGGCATATTCGGTGGCTCCGGTCGAAGACCGTTGCAACTGCCGAAGCTCGCCGAAGTCCCGAAGCAGCGTTCGGCCGACAAGCTTGACTGCCTTGGTCATCAAGGCGATATTTGCAGCATTCTTCGACATTTGCAGCGGTGAATGTCCGATCCGACCCAACAAGTCAAATTGCGGCCTGCAACGGGTCGCTGCCGCTTCGCTTTTCCAGAAACGAATTTAAGAACGGCTGCGAATTTGCCGAGTTCGCTTTGGAATTGGAATCGAAGGAATCCGAACTCTGCGATATGCGGATCGGTTTTGCCGATGAACTTGCGTCGCATATTGAGATGCACCAGGCTCGTGTCGGGATTTTCCACTGCCGGCGTCATGTTGATCAACTTGCGACAATTCTTGCATCTGAAGTTGCGCGGCCCTTCTCTCTGTACAATACTGGAGCAGGCTGTTCCGCGTCGAATCCCTGCAGAAAGACAATGACTGCTGCCGATTGACCTTCCTACCTTCTGAAGCAGGCGAAGCTCGTCGGGTCATGGCCGAATGTGGGCGGCATTGGAACCCTTTCCTCGACTTGTCGCGCTATTCGCTCCGGGTCCAGGAAAGGGTTTGCGGGTGCCTTGAAACTCCGTTCGGCTGACAACTTCAGCAAACCATCAAGCGCTCAGAGAGGGTCAAAAGAGACATGCCGGACTTGAATCAGAACGATAGAAACGCATTTCCTCAAATCCATGGCGGCGACCCGCTTCTCTACGAACCAATGGGTCGCCGGAATCGTCTTTGCCCGAAGCAAATTCACTGGACGCCGCGGTCGGCGATGCATGCGCATCAAGGCGTGCAGACCATAACTTCAATCGAACCGCCTGCGAAATAGCAGCTTCTTGCTTCGGCTTCGTTTCCTGCGAACATCGCGATTGCGAACGCGGCGGCGCAGAAAATTGCGGCTATGTGCTTGGCCATCTTTTATCTCCCTTGGATTCTTGTGTTCTGACCCGGAGTGTCTCACCGGTGATGGATCATTTATGATATTTAAAATGATATGTAAATGGGTAATTTATGATATTTCAAAAAATTCTTGGAGATCACGAACTTGTTATCGCGCGGGGGTGCATCCCATTTTTCTTGGTCAGACGAGATGCCGCCGGTTGAAAGCCGATGCCAACGCCCTGCTCGCCGTCAACATGCTGATATTCAAGCATTTCCTTCTGCGCCTCGGGATCTGAGAACCAGACCTGAACGTCCTCGTGGAGCGTTCCCTGGTTGCCCTTCGCCGGCAGCACGCAGTCTCCGCCTTTCTCCACGATCCGCGCCGACGTCTCGCGCTGGCAGTGCATCGCGTCGGCCGCCGCCGTGCGCCCGTCCAGATCCAGAAGCGCGGGGATCGCAGCGGTCTCGTTCGACTTCCCGTCGACCTCGGCCTGGCCGAGAACGAGTCCGGCCCGGGGCTCGAACGCCTGCACCGGATGCAGCGCGGACTTCTTCTTCGCATCCATGACCGCGCCCTTGAGCGCCTTGCCGTCGACCGCCACCTGATCCTGCGGAAGCGCCGCCGCCAGCGTCTTCGCGAAGTCCGTCATGGCCCCCGACAGCTGCTCCGGATCAATGACGTCGGACACGTCGGAGAGGGCGTCGTGGCTCGGCGGACCGCCCTTGAGCTCCATGAATTCCTTCAGAAACTCGCAATTGCACTCCGCATAGCGCGCGAATCCGGCGCACGACGAGCTGCCCGACAGCGTCGCCGGAAGGGCGACCGCCAGCATCTCGATCAAGCCGTGCTTCGTGGCGTTGCTCTTGCGGGGATCCCCGACCCCTTGGAAAATAGCGCGGAATCCTTCCATCTCCTGCCTCCGGACACTGCTCTTCGCTGTTGTTTTGACGCGAGTGTGCCATCAGGCGGCGGAAAGGAAAATCAGAAATTTTAAAAGCGAAAGCGCTATATAGGGCGCAACCTTCTTGGCTTATGGAATTGGATATGTTACCAAGCTCGCCCGGAACGAGGATAAGCATGCTTACGATCGAAGAACACGCAAACCCAAGACCTATCTTACGGCGGCAATCCATAGTGCTGCGACTATTTGGGTGTGTCTCATGATTCTTGGTTGGTCACTATTGCAACCCTCGAAACACTTGGGCCGAACGACAAGCGAGGGCCTGGAACCGACTCAATCCAACAAACATGAAACGCACCCTTCCTCGATTGGAGGGCTTGCAGCGCCGCAGCCGCCCAACCAAGAATCATGAGATATACCCTTATTCCTGCGACAATCTTGTTGTTTTTGATTCTCGTTGCTATCGCACTGTTCTTGATACTCAAACGGCGCAAAACATTGAGAACTCGCGACGAAAGGGTAAAGCCGAACCCATACCGCTATACAATCGTCGACCAACGAGAAGAAGCTGATGAGCGCGAAAAAGATGCGTCTAGCTTGAATGGTTGCCTTGCAGCGCTTTCGTTATTCATTGTGATCGCAGTAGCCATATTAGGGTTGGGTATCTTTCTTGGATTGATATTGCCTTTTGTTGGGCTAGATTGGTTCTTATCCTAAAGAAAGAAGGTGCAATCATGTACGTTGTGATATGGTTGTTGATCTCGAAAGCACGAATTCAGGAATTTCGTCGCTGTATCCTCGCGACGAACACGCGTGGATGAACCCCGTCGGCGGCCGTCAACCTTCGGACGACGAAATCGCAACGTGGCTGTACTATAACAAGAAAGATATTGCCGCCGCAGTTCCTGGACGCCGACCGACCCGTTCAGAACGCGAGCTTTGGGAGAATTATGTGGCAAGCGGACAGTTGCCGCCCACCGAAAAAAAGTATGCGCCGAAAAAAAAAGCTCAGCAGTCCACAGCGCCAAGCTGAGCAGCATGCGGCCACGCCCGCTAAAATAGACGTCTTTGAAATTGGCAGCAAAGTGCCGCCGCGTGCAGGAGTGACACTTCCTGCAGAAGGCAACTTGGTTGTTCAGCTGCCAAATTATCAGCTGGATGGCAAAATCCGGAAGCGGCTGATGTCCGGTAAGATAGAGCCAGAAAGCAAGTTGGATCTTCACGGGATGAATCGGGAAGAAGCGAAGAGAGCCGTCGCAGGGTTCGTTTTGTCTTCATTTCGTGTCAGGAGACGGCTGATCTTAATTGTTACGGGTAAAGGGCGGGAAAAACACGACACTGAGCCAATTCCGCAGCGAACAGGAATCCTTAGACGGTCCTTGCAGGCTTGGCTTGATTGCCAGCCCCTCAATGAGGTTGTCCAATACGTTAGTTTTGCTCACGCATTGCACGGCGGGAGTGGAGCATTTTATGTGTATCTTCGGCGTCAAAAAAAAAATCTATTGAGCGATCAGTTCCGAATTTCGAAATGTAGCTGTATCCTGTCTGGTAGAAAACTGCAACACATTGAATTTTCGTCTTTAAATTGGATTTTTGCTTGCGAAGATATTCGGGATACGGCAGGATTCTCTAGGATTCGCCGCAGTTTCGGCGGCTGTTTTGGAATCTTCGGGGGATTTCGGCATGCGGAAAATCATCACGGAGCAGTTCTGTCTGGGTTTGATCGATATCACGGCGATCAAGCCGAACGCGACGTTCCAGCGCATCTGATCGAGCGCGTTTTCTTATCCTACACCCAACGCGACGCACAACGCCACAAGGCGTTGTGTCCACCTTCGTAGGCAAGAGCACGCAAATCCGAATCAGTGTCGACCGCTCGCGCCTCGAACGAGCCGCGTTCTCCGCCAAAATTCTGTGGAGCTCCGATTGCCAAGGATCGGTCTTCGGACACGGATGCGTACCGTGCTCGTAACTGAACGAAGTCTCGCCCAAACGCAAAGCCTTCTGGACCGTCGCCCGCGAAACAGTCAGGTCCCGGCTGATCCCCTAAATCGAGTGATCCTCGCGGAAATTGGCCACCGTATTTTTACGATCTCGTCTACTCCAAGCATCTCCCGCCTCACTCTTTCGAATCACCGAAAGAGCAGTTGAACACAAATCGAAGGGTGAAGGTAGTTTTGGACAATAATTACACCCTCAAAGGGATCGCTTTTGCGTATCGATTCACAGAAATCGATCCTGTGAGATTCATTAGCCTGAATACCGGGAATGAGGCGGAAGTCTAAAACTGGACAGCCCGCCCGGAACGTCTCATCGTTGTACGCCAATAGAGGTAAAATCCGATTGTATCGTGCCACTTGGAACTAAAATTGCCAAAACTCATCTATTCCACTTGATACTTTTTGTGACGGTTCATTCATATCTGATAGGAATCAGTTGTTGGACTGTCCGCATGCATTTTCAAGTGTCTCCGAATTTTTTCCCGGCCTGCCGAAAGTACCCCACAATGGAGTGCTATCTCTTTGGATCGGTCATCCAAGTCACTCTGTCTGGTACGAACGATAGCTTCGGCCTCTTTGAATGCTTCGTCGACGGACTCCTGGATCGCCCTGCCAAAATAATAGTTAAGACTCAAGGCGGATTGATTAATGTGGTCGGCCCAGTGCTGTACATCGCGCTGTGCAGCTTCTGCTTTTTGATTTTCTTCTTTGCGCTGCGAAAAAAAATCGTATCCGAATTTACAAATTTGTACCGCCAGACCTACATACGGAAGGAATCGGCCAAACGCTTTCGGAGATTCTTCCACCATCAACCCAAACAAATTCGTTACCATTCCAAGCGCTGCTTCGATATCCAGCCTAACTTTCGCGTTTCCCATCTCGGAATTCCGGGGCACACTCCCCGCGACCTCCGATGCAAAGGCCCCAAGCGCTCCATCAAGATTTTTCCGAGATAATGCAAATTCGTGAAGCCTTTCCTGAGCGGCCTCAAGCTCGCGATTGATGGCGTGTTTGATATCCTCAAAGGAGCCACGGACAGCTTGGTCTAATGCTTCTGGCTGGCGGGTGACGAGAACAGATTTTGCTTGGCGCTGAAATCGGCGGACTGCCTCCAGCCGCGCATCAGAAAGTGCATTCTCTACCTGATTTTTCTCCTTATCCAGCTTTGCTGTATCGTCAGCCAAGATCTTGGCCAGACTGTTATCCGAATCCCCAGCGGTGGCCGCGGTAACAGCGTAGTCCAACGCGTCGATAAACCTGTTTGCTACGGTATTGATAACGTCTTTGAACCCGGCCTTTCCGATCATGAATTTTAGATCGTATTCTAGATGCGCAAGGCGGCTCGCCTCGATCAATGCCGGTTTATTCTCAATTCGTCCCCTTAATCCCGTCTTGGCATCAACCATTCTGATAGGTACACCGTGGCGATTGGGATCAAGATTATGGTGCACCGCCGCTGATCGCAAGTTTTCCAGCACCCTGTCGTAGATGCGGATAATTTCCCCAAATCCGTGCTTACAGTTAACGATGATCATTAGGCGCTTATCTTTGGCTATCAACTCGAGGAGCTCGTCATAAACTTTTCTTTCCTCGAAGATTGAAGACGAGTCCATAACGAAAAGAACCACGTCGGATTTGGCTAGTTGTTCACGCGTAACATTCTCAAATTCAGGCGGTGCATAAATACCCGGAGTGTCCATTATTTCGAAACCGTCCCACTCGTAAGGTATCACCGTTTTGGTCTCCGGCCGACTGGTCACCAAAGCCTTATGTTGGCCAAGCAAGGCGTTGATCAGCGTGCTCTTGCCCGAATTGAATATACCATACACCATAATCGTCAGTTTCTTCTCGGCAAGGCGCGTTTCTACGAATTCACGCAGATCCTCCACCTCCTTAGTGCCGAGGTAGATTTCTAGAATCGAGGCGGTCTCCGACAATGTTTCGCGTATAGTGTCTGTTCCATTAATCATGGATTTCGTCCTTTCTTGGTTTATCGGATCATCTCTTTGGTCCATTTAGCTTTGAACGCTCCTATCTCCGAAACAATATTCTTTACAAGGATTTCCAAATGTTGCCAGATCTCATCGAAATTCTGTCGGATGATATTGGTGATGTCCTGAAGCGCCGACTGATAATGTTTGACCAACTCACTGATTAATTCATTGGTATTGTCCCCGATTTCCACATGCCTACGAATCGTTCTTTTGCGTGTTCCATACACGGCACTACCCGCGGCCATGCCAATACCCGCCCCGGCGCTAGCGCCTGGTAAGCCACCAATCAGGGCACCTGATGCACCGCCAACGGCCGCCCCGACAAGAGGTCCCCACAGCGTCTTTTCATTAATTGTTAGATTCACAACTTCTGTGATTGGTTTGAATTCCAATATTGCCCCCGGATCGTGGCGATCTAAAGCTCGGAACTCTGTGTTGATATGCTGCTCAATTTCATCTGCCGCATTAAGAAGATGTGTTTTCGCTTTCTCACGAAACCGCCTCTCTACAGTGTCTTGGAGTCCTTTACTATCCCTAGCTGAACGGTGTTTTTCCACTTCTTGTTCTATCATCACTTTTACGGCACGATTAGCTTGATCTTCCGCCTGCCGTATTTGATTATCTAGAACCTCCCGGCTCTGGGCCAAAGTTCGCTCAAAACTACTAATAATTCCGAGCATTTTCCCGACGCTGAATTCCTTGGTTTCACCTACAAAATCACGAATGAAGTTGTGGAAGTTATTGTTTGGAATATTGCGCTTGTTTTCAACGCCATTGCCTTTTGCTATTTCACGCAACCGCGCGAACAGTTCAGACAGTCCGCTTTCATCGAATCCTACGGAATCTGGATGTTTTTCAGCATACTTAACTGATATCGGAATAATTTTCGGCGTCTCCCGGTTTTTTCCTATCATCTTATTGATCTCAGATGCTACATAATCCACCATTTGTTTTCGCTCGTCGGCGCTTTTCATAATCAATTTTTCTTTGACTGTTTCCCCATCGTCGCAATCTCTCTCAAGCTCGTCGGCCACGGTTAGTAAGACCATCACTGAATTTTTGTCCCTCATCAATTCCCGAATCTCGTCCATCTCATCCCTTCTTCCAGGATGGTCACTGTGCATCGTGATAAGAACGAGGTCAGAGCTATCAACATAGGCGCGGGCCAGCTTGCCGTTCGCCTCAGTCATTGACCCCAAGCCAGGGGAGTCGATCCATGTAAGTCCGGGAAGCTTGAACCCTTGAATACAGCCGGTCGCTTCCATTACGTCCGAGTGGAACCGACAGCTGCGAGCAATCTGTTGGTCTGCTTCTCTAATTTCTGCCTCTTTTTCTGATGCTACGGCCCGCACAAAGAATTTTGGAACGTTACTATCGCTAGAAAGTTCCGAGATGAACTCATCGCTCGGGGCAGAGCATCCATGGGCAATGAAATTACCGAGACTGCTTTTGCCTGACTTGACCACTCCATAGATATACACTAGGAGCGAATCTTCGTGGTCTCTACGGAATTCCGTATTTCGCTCGTATTTCGCTACTTGGTTCCCCCAGTCGACGACCACTTTGGTAAGGTAATCCCGGAGTTTCTGTAATTCTTGACTTAGGGAAACACCCAGTGACTCGCCACCGCGCGGCAGTGCCAGTGGCTGATTCTTCAGAAAATCTATCAACTGTCGTAAATGCTCGTCGAACTCGCGCTCTCTAATCTCCACATTTGTTTTCGCTGCTCCGAACTGCTTCTTGAGTTCTCTCATGACCTCCAGAAATTCGTCACGGTTTACAATGTCTGTTTTGTTCATTGTTGCTCTCCTATTCGTCACGGCAGTTGATATTGATCTGTTCGCGAAATGTCAATGCCGAAGTAAAATTCCCCAAAAGTGCCGAAGCAGAATTCCCCACTTTTTCGGTGTTTTGGCGGCGAGCCAGATCAGTCGTCGGTTCGGTTCTCCTTTTTGGGCCGCCCTCGTTTTTTCGGCGCGGGCGGCGGCGTGATGAGCGCATTCGCTCGGACGTGTTCGGGAATGAGGTCCGCGTGCTTTCTGAGCCGGTAGCTTGCGCCTTCGATTCGGACGACCGCCGCGTGGTGGAGGAGCCGGTCGAGGAGGGCCGTCGCGACGACGGGGTCTCCGAAGATGTCGCCCCATTCCGCGAAGCTTCTGTTCGATGTGAGGATCATCGCGCCTTTTTCGTATCTTGCATTCACGATTTGGAAGAACAGGCTTGCTCCGCCTTTGGAGATGGGCAAGTATCCGATTTCATCGACGACGAGCAGCGCGGCCCGCGCGAAGAAGCGGATTTTTTCGGCGAGCAGTCCTTGTCGTTCGGTTTTGGCGAGGCTGTCGGTGAGTTCGGCGAGCGTCGTCTTGTAGACGCTTTTTCCGGCTTTGACGGCGGCGACGCCCAAGGCTGTGGCGAGGTGGGACTTGCCGGTTCCGGGCGGTCCGAGGAAGTGGACGGTTTCGCGTCTCCGGATGAAGTCGAGCTGGGCCAAGGCGGCGATTCTCTCGCGGTCGAGCGAGGGCTGGAATGCGAAGTCGAAGCTTTCGACGGTTTTGACGGGCAGGAGTTTCGCGGTTCGCAATGCGATGTCGATTCTCCGGGTTTCGCGCAGGGCGCAATCTTCGCTGAGGATGGCGTCGATGGCTTCGACGGCTGTGATCTCGCCCTGCTCGAGGCGCCGCAGCGTGGGTCCGAGCGCTTCGAGCGCCCGGGGCATTTTCAGTCCGACCAGGGCGGCGCCGATGCGGTCGATCAGTTCGGTCATCGGGCTGCTCCCTGTTGCTCGAGGCGGCGTCCCACGGCGTCGTGGAAGGCCAGGGGCCGTTTCGGCGCCTCCTCGAGGTCGGGCAAGTCGATCCGGGGCGGAGGCGGCCTGCGGTGGCCGGGATCGACCCTGCGGCGGTTCCGGCCTTCGAGGACCGGATGCCGCGCGATCAGCGTCCTGTCTTCGAAGATCCGCACTTCCGCGGGATGCCGCTGCACCTCCAGCACGCGCTTTCGTGCGGCGTCCGGCACCGAGTAGAGGTTTCCGCCGACGGAGACCATTCCGTCGCGGCTGACGCGCCTCTCGACGGTCAGGACGGCGTCGTAGGGATGCGCGGGCGGCGGGATCAAATAGCCTTGCTCTTCGGCGAATGCGTCGTCGACGATCCGGCCGGTGGTGGCGTGGACGCGCGGATTGGCGATCTCGCGACGCCAGTTGTCGAATTGCGCGTTGAGGTCGTCGAGGCTGCGGAAGGTCCGGTCGAGGAAGAAGTCCTGGCGGATGTAGCGGAACGGCCGCTCCACCTTGCCCTTGGTCTTCGCCCGGTAGGCTCTGCAGGCTTTCGGCGCCGATCCGTAGTGGTCGAGCAAGGCGACCAGGGACGGGTTGTAGACCGCGGCCCGATCGGCGTCCTCTCCCAGGACGGCGGTCTTCATCCGGTCGTAGAGCACTTCTTTCGTCGCCCCTCCGCACGCATTGAAGGCCGCCACGTGGCATCTCAGGACGGTCTCGAGCTTCTGGTCGGCGCAGAACCGGCCCCACAGCCATCGGCTGCATCCGAGGACGAACGAGAACAGGTGGACTTTCCGGACGGCGCCGGGCTCGTCGGCGTATTCGGTTTTGAATTCGGCGAAGTCCACCTGGGCCTGCTCGCCGGGCCCGGTCTCGAAGCGGCGCTCGAACCCGGGCGCCTCGTCCGGCCGGATCGCGCGGAGACAGTCCGTCACCGCCGTATAGCCGCCTTCGTAGCCGAGCTCCTGGATCTGCCGGAACAGACGGCGTCCGGACAGATCCGGGCAGTTCCCGATCTTTTTGGCGAGATAGGCCTCGTAAGGCTCCAGAAGCCTCGGCCGCGGCTCCCGCGGCGAATAGGCCGGAGCCGCGAGGCCCCGATCCAGCAGCTTGCGGACCGTCTTGCGGTCCAGGCCCGTCCGGCGCGCGATCGCGCTGATCGAAAGGCCTTCCCGTTTCAGTTCTTGCAACATGACAATCTTCTCCAGCAACTGTATCTCGAGATCGTCAAAATTCGGGTGGAATCGCGGCGGGATCGGGTCATTGAGGGTTCATGCGGGTTCATGCGGGTTCATGCGGGTTTTGCCTCTTCAAGGCTGCGCCGGGTCCGATTCGTCCGCTTCCGATGATGAACCCGGACATCGTTCCGGATTTTTGTGTTTTCGGGTCGTTCGGCTGTTTTTCGTTCGCGGCGGCGCGGCGAGCGTGGAAAGCCTGTGGACAATCCCTTCGGGCGCTGTTTCCGGGTTTCGGGTTCGGGGCCTGGATTGCCCACATCCTTGCCACCCTTCCGCTTGTCGGCGTTGCATTTGTGAACTGGCGCTTTTGGGTTCGCGGCGGCGCGGCGAGCATGGAAAGCGGTGGACAATCCTTATTTGCGCTCTTTCTCGGTTTGGAGTCCGGGGCTTGGATTGACCACGCTTCCCACACTCTCCGCTGTCGGCGGCCGGTCCCGGTTCGGCGCTTTCCATTCCGCAACAGCCCTGCGGGGCTTTTTCATATAGGATTCTTTTTGGTTCGGGCCGTGGAAATGTGGACAATCCTTTCCGTCGCTTTCGGCCGTGCCTCGGTCCGGGCTTGGATTGCCCACATTCCCACAGCCCCATCCGGCCTCGGCGCTCGGGCCGCGATCCGTCATCCGGTTTGCGCCGCCCAGGGCTGGCGGGATTTGCACAAGGCGTTGGCGATCACGACGAGCTTGCGGGCGACGGCCGTGACGACGACCTTGTGCGGCTTCCCCTCCTTCCGCAGCCGATCGGCGAAGACCTTCAAGTCCTTATTATGAATCGAGGCGACGAGCGCGGCTTGGTACAGGACGCATCGGAGCGCCCGGCGGCCCCCGCCGATCATCCGCTTCCCATGCATCTGTCCGCTGTCCCGCGCGACCGGCGCCAGCCCCGCGAGCGAGGCGGCCTGCTCTCCGGAGATCCGGCCGAGCTCGGGCATCTCCGCGACCGGCATCGCGCAGGCCACAAGCCCGATCCCGGGAACGGACCGCAGGACGGCGACGGTTTCCGCCAAGGCTCCGTCGGAGTCGAGGCAGGTCTTGATCCGCTGCTCCAAGTCTTTGATGCGCCGGTCCAGCACCTCCCGGAGATCGGCGTCGATGTCTTCGAATTCGCAGGCGGTTCCGTTCTTCTCGTCGGCCTTGCAATGCAGCGCATGGCGCTTGCGCATCTCGACAAGCTGCCTGCGCTTGGTCGCCGGCGCCCTGAGATCGCGCAGCTTCCCGCTCGGCAGACGGCGTCCGGCCTCCGGGCGGAACGCCATGAACCGGGCGATCAGTTCGGCGTCGATCCGGTCCGTCTTGGCCAAAGTGCCCCGGCTTCTCCCGAACGCCTTGACTTGCGCCGGAGCGAGCTGCCGCGCTTCGATCCCCGCCGCCTCCAGGCGCTCCCAAAGACGCCATTCGTGGCCGCCCGTGGCCTCGAAGCAGACCAAGGCCTCCCTGTCGCCGGCGATCTTCGCCAGTTCCGAATGGCCCTCGTCCGTGTTCCGCAGGCGAAGCTGGCGGCCGTCGCTCACGCAATGCAAGTCGAGCCAATCGCGCGAGACGTCCAAGCCGATGATCTCCGGTTGTGATACAGTATTCATTCTCTCTTCCTTCTGGTTCGCGGTCCCTGATGGCCGCAATCAACTGTTCGAGGCGATGAAGAGAGGCGGTGCCGGCTTGCTGGAGAGCGTGGTCAAGCCACAAGTTTTATCTCGCCATGCACCGCCCCGTCGCCGGCCTTGGCCAAGGCCGGCGACGGGTACCCAATATCACGGTTGAGATACAGAAGTTTTATCACCCGACCCGAGCCTCCTTCGGCAAAAAAATCGGATGGGATTTTGGACTGCTTTCGTTCCGGGGGGCATGCCTCCCGGAACGAATTCGCAGCCCCCTGACTGGGGAATTTTACTTCGGCGCTTTTGGGGAATTTTAACCCGGTAGTAACACGAAAGGCACATATGAACTAATCCGTGATTCTCCGATGTTTCCAAAATCGCGATACGAGGGAACGTGCGTACAAAAATCATGAGTAGAGTAATTTCGATTTACCGTCCCGTTGGTCGATTATTGATTCCTTTACTCTGATTTTCTCACCTAATTTTTCCAACTCTGATATCCGGCAATTGATTTTCTCGATTTCTTTTTCCATGTCCGTCAAATCGGCCTTAGGCAAGAACATCTCAAGAGCCTTACTTGCGTCGGCGGATCGGGCGGCGGTTATTTTTGGCCATGAAACTTTGGAAACACAGCGTCCTGTTGTCGAATGGCGCTCCGCCAGACTGGCAAGCCTCTTTTTCACCCACCACACCTCTAGTTTGATTTTCTGTTTGCGTATCTCTTGATCGACGCAATCATCTCTTGCATTAGTTGGGTTGTCACTCTTTGCTATGGTGGCAATCCCTGAAGCAGTCGCGACTGCGGTCACTGCGACCGTCGCGCCTGCGATCCAATACAATGGGAGTGGCATGATTACCCTTCTCTTAACTCTTTCATAAGATACACCGCCTCTCTCGCTAGGCTGAGCTGTCGAAACACCCAGTCGTCCATGACCTCGAGTTCCCCGTCCGAAATCCCAAACCTCCGAGCTATGTCTTGGATGATTTTGCTTTCCCTCTTGTCAAAATCACAATCTGCCCGCGCAATGCCGATCAACTCTAGCATTGCCCTTACCTTGCTCTCCCAGTGAGTGAACTCCGCCACAGCGTCGGCAAGATCCATGCCGACAGGCGTATCTGGCATACCCATTTCTGCTGTCAGTGCATTCATCAGTTCACGTTCATGCCGACCAACCCTGTCATCGGCGGAGACGACCTTGGTGGCAAGCGCCATGAACGCCATTTTCTGAGTGGTAGTCAATGGGGCAAGAAACATATTCCATTTCTCCTTCCCGGATTATCCGTCAATCTGGGCATATCTGTCGGTTAACTGTTCAAAAAACAACGAGAAATCTCCCGACAATGCTTCTTCAGCTTTCAAGAATTCGCGCTCAAACAATTGTCGCCGCTGATCAAGGTAGGCAATTTCTTGTTCGATTTCCGATTGGAGAACCGCTTTAATATTCGCTATTCTTGCCTTCCTGAATGCCACGACGCGGGAATGTTGTACCATTTCCAGCAAGCGAATCCGAAGCGCGGGCACCCTGCTATATTCCATCAGTTTCCGCTTACTTTCGGAAAATCCCTTGATGTAGACATTGGACGAAACCGTGAATTGCTGAACAACACTACCAATCTCAGACGCAACCTGCTTTTTGATGATGCACTCCAGTCTGCACAACTCGGCTTCATTGCGCAACCTTACCACGTCCCTTTTGGTAAGCACAATGCACAGGCGTTCGGTAAGGACGTGGCGGGTTTCCGCGTTCTGAACCAATTCGTTCAAGAAATCGACCTCTGCACGATGCAATTGACCGGTCCTCACATTATGCAGAAACAACAGTATGTCGGCTTTGCAAATCGCCTTGTACGCTTCTGTGTTGTCGGTAGTCGACACGTTAAAGCCTGGCGTATCGACCCACTGCAAGATCCCATCCGTTAAATGGTCGCAGGCGCTAGTCGTAGGCACCGCCCCGACTGCGAAACGCTCTTTTCCAACGCGTCCCGAGAGGGCATTCAACAACGAACTCTTTCCAGCGTTAAACAACCCGCAAGCCACGATACGGCAAGGCGAATTGAAATCGCTTATGGCATCGCACAGTAAATGCCAGAGCAACGATTCCTCAACAGGATTTCCTTGGCTCTCTGGCAACTCCACTCTATCCATCCGATGAATACCTCGACCTAAACCCCGCATACGAAAAGTTTATTCGAGGCTACCTCCCTACGGCCGAATTCCACCTCGTATCGCCCCACTTATCAGGGTTCGTTTTTACTGACAATAGCTTGGTGAACCTTCGGGTGTGTCTCACGTTTCTTGCTCAGGCTGCTGCGGCGCTGCAATCCCTCCAATCGAGGAAGTCGGGCCAGCGGTTGTTCCTGAAGCAGCATTTGATGGCGAGCACGGCGTTGGCTCCAATCTTCGACCAACGGCGCCCGGCTCCCTTGAATCGGCTGCCGACGATCTGCTTGCAGGCGCTTTCCACGACGCCGGATCCGACCGGCAGTCCGCGCTTCCGGTAGAGGTCGTAGCGCATTCGGTCCCTGTTGGTTCCGTAACAGCGGATGCAGGTCGCGACCGCTTCAAGCCAACGGTGCGGCTCCAGGTCGGCGATGACGTCATCGACCCGCCCTGCGTTCAACTGGTCCTTGATCGTCTTCATCCAATCCTTCCGTTCGCTCTCGTGCGGCGTCGCGGCTTTCACAGCCGCGTCCGCGCAATGGAGGGCATGGAACAGGTCGAGGATGAAGGTCGTCTCCTGTCCGGGGAAGGCCTCCTCGCAGCTGTTGCGGATCCAGGGCGCCCCGTCGGACAGCACCACCAATTCCCTGGCCGCGAACAAGCCGTTCCGGAGCCCGAACTGCCGCAGGCGGACGCCGAACTCCGAGCTCCAGCCGGCGCCGTCCGCCGCCCTCGCGCTGTCGATGCGGACGCCGGCCGCCCCGCTGTCCTTGTCCTTCCGAGGCTCCCCGGCCGTCGGCTGCGGAGCTGGTGACGACCTTCGCCTCGCGGGTCTTCGCCGTGCCGTCCGCCTGCTTGCCGGCCACGCCCTCGACCTCGCGGGCGGCCATCGGGACTCCGGTGCCGTCGATCCCCGGAAGAACCCGCTCCGCCGCAGGCGACGCCGCCTCGGCGTCCTCGCGCTCGAACGCCTGCATCTCTTCGCCGATCCTGACGCTGTGGCGCTGGAGAGTCGCCCTCGACACCGCCGCGCCGGCCAGATTCCGGAGCTTGCGGTTCGCTTCCCCGCAGCTGTCGGAACCGGCGGCGTCGGCGTAGACGGCTTCCGCCCCGGGCGTCACTCTCTTGCCCGCCAGACGCGGCGCGCGGTCCAAAGGATAGAATCCGACGCCGCACTTGCGGCAGTAGAAGCAGTGCCGCCTGACCCGGACCTCTCCGAGGCGCGTCCCGAACGTCTTGCCGACCCGGCCGCGCCGCTCCATCCGCCGCCCGCAGCTCGGGCAGGACGGCCGGGACTTGCCGGCAAGATGGGCGTCGACCGTCTCGAGAAGGGCCGCGTAGCGCTTCGCCCAGCACGCTGTCGCGGACCGTCGTCTCGATCGCGTCCAGATCCGGAACCCCGCTGCCCAGAAGCTCCGCCGTCAAAAGCGGAAGCGAACGGCCGAACTCCGCTTCAGCCGCCGCATGCAGCGCGCCCGCCTCCGAAGCCGGAACGCCGGACGCCTCGACCTCGCGACAGCGAACCCGGCGGCCGATGCGCCTTTGCTGCATGAACACGCCGTCCTGCTCGCGGACGATCGGAGAATGCTTCGCCGCCTCCTCGTCCGTCAGTCCTTGCAATTGCGCCACCGTATCCGGATGGAGAAACTCCGGATCCCGTCTCTTGATCGTCATGCCGGCCTCTTCCGCTCGAGCCCGGAGGCGCGGCGTCCGCCGTTCGCGGATCTTCGAAAACCGGTCCGGGACCGCTCCATGCCGGACGGCCGCGATCCCGATTGCAACCTCCAAAACACGCAACTTGGACAACGCGGCTCGAGGGGTCCAACAGTGACTTACAAGAATCATGAGACACACCCCGACTATTTAGATTCAGTTCCAACTGCGGTGGTGGATTGATACAACCTACCAGATTCAAACATGTTCCTTCAGGGTGGCGGCCCCCCGAGTTGGAGAATGAAGAGGATTATTGGTGGAAGGTAATAGTAAACTCCAGAGTATTCTATCCAAGTCTCTTTGAACGAAAGAGTTGGAGCCAAGACATAGTGAGGACGATGCGGTACGAAGGGAAGGAGATCAAGTCGGAAGAATGATTCGGTTAGGGCCTTCGTGTGTGGACGCCCCTTGCGAAACACGATTTTTCCTTGTCCAATTCCGGGCGTCGGGTCAAGCGCTTTCGTGTGTCCGGCCTGTCGGCGCGGCGCATTGATGGTTGTCTCTGGCCTGCATGGAGATGCGCGGACCGGGTCCAAATTACTTTTGCGCGCTCGGAGGCGCCTCGAAAGCCCGCCGGTTTTCTCGATCCCGTCTCGACGGCTGTTTGTCCTTGCACTGTCCTCGGTCGTTCCAGCGTATTTGGCGACGCCGACCTCCGCCTTGAATCAAGCGAGAGTCGAACCCCGGAAGAAATTCTTATTCATTTCCTCATTCGTTCCCGCGGCCTCGGTCCGCCGCCCGTTTCTCAGGCGGACGCGGGAGCCCTGTAGCATTCCTTCGTCGTCACGATGGCCCGGACCATCCGCGCCATCTTGTTCGCCAGCACCGCCGCGGCCAGCCAAGGATCGTCGGTTCCGCGCCGAAACGCCCATCGGATGACCGCGATCGCCCCGGCAACGGGCAGCCGCCGGAGGTCGCGCTGGCCCATCTTCGAGATCCGGTCGAGCTTCGGCTTCCCCCGGTCGAGCACTGGCGGGGAACCAGGCCGAGCCAAGCCGAGAAGTCCTCCATCGGCAGCGCGAAGGCTTGGATCGCCATGGCGCAAACGGGACCGATTCCCGGGATGGCCGTCAAGCGCTTCGCTTCGCCGCTCTCCTTCGCCCGCTTGCGCACCTCCGCGTCCAACTTCCCGATCTTCGCGTCGAGGATGCCGATCTGTTCGAGCAATTCGCGGCCCAGATCGCGAACCGTCTCCGGAAGCCGCGTCTCCGGATCGTCGACCGCCGCCGCCAGCCGGGCGATGTTCGCGATCCCCTGCGGCGCCACGACGCCGTGCTCCGCCGGATGACCGCGGAGCGCATCCGCCGTCCGGGTGCGCTGCCTGATCAGAAGATCCCGGGTCCGGAACAGCATCGCCTCCTCCTGCCGCTCCGCGCTCTCCGCCGCGACGAACCGCATTCCCGGACGCGACGCCGCCTCGCACACCGCCTCGGCGTCCGCCGCGTCGTTCTTGTGCCTCTTCACGAACGGCTTCACATGAATCGGCGGAACCAAGCGAACCTCGAACCCCGGCGATCGGAGCTCCCGGCCCCGGTGGTGGGCGCTCCCGCAGGCCTACATGGCCACGATGCACGGCCCGCGCTCGGACACCTCCGCGAGGAACCGCTCCCGCGACACTTTTTTCCTGAATATGGCGGTGCCGTCCTCGCGCACGCCGTGAAGCTGGAAACTCCTCTTGCCAAGATCGACCCCGATCATGCCAGTCTTCTCCATGGCGGATGCTCCTTTTCCTTGATGGCTCCAATCGTTCGCCATCAAGGCACTTTCGAATGCCGCCGGCAGGGGGGGGGGCGTCCACTCCATCGCCTTTAAACGGAAGTTCCTTGGGGCTGTTTTGAACAACTCTTTGAATGTCCGGCATTTTTAGTGGATTCCGGCTGTGCGTCCACTGGACACGGCGAGCTGGGAGGGGGCTACCGCATGGGGATATTCGCGTTCAGCAGCTTCAGCGCCTGTTTCTGGATCGGCGTCGGCGAGGCGGGGACGTCGAATCCCGGCTTTCCCGGCCCCGAGGGCTCGATCCGGTTCATCGCGAGCGTTCCGAACTGCGCGAGCAGTCCCCGGAAGTCGTGGACGTCCTCGCCTGAGCTTGTGCGCTTGGCGGCCGCCTTCCGCCTGGCCTGCGGCGAGCGCTCGGCCTTGGCGACGGGCGAGTCGCGGACCGGGCCGCGCTCGTCGTCGAACAGCATCGGGGCGAGCGCTTCGCGCATGTGCTTTTCGACATAGCAAGCGAGCATGCAGATCAGGAGGTGGGCGCGGACCCCTCGGCTCGCGGCGGTGGCGGATCGGCCGGACCTGGAGGTCGGACGCCTTCATCGTCCGGAACGCCCTCTCGACCCGGCCCAGCCTTTTGCAGGTTTCGACGACGGCGGCGGACATCCGCTCTTCCTTCACATTGGTCCGAACGACGTAGAATCCGTCCAGAGCCGCCTCGTCGGCGATATTTTGCTTTTTGCGCTTCCAGAAGAAGGATCCCGTTCCGATCCTCAGATCGAAATGCTTCCGCATCTTGCGCTTTCCGAGGGCGCGCTCGGCGCGGCGCCGGATCGCGTCCGCGTTCCGGAGCGGCCGCTTGTCCCGGCGGACCGCCCGGCGGATCTCGATCAGATCTTGCGCCGCCGCCGCGATCAAGTCCTTGCGCTTGCGGGTCCGCTCTTCGGCCAGCAGCGGATTCCTGCAGACGACCAGCCGCTCGCCGGGGAACAGCTCCCGGCATTCGATCTCCGCCATGTCCCGCTCGTCGAACAGCGTGGGCTGCAGCGCGCCGTTTTCAGCCAAGGCGCCGACCCCGGCGGCCCTGAGGGTAGGGCCTTCGCTCTTAAAATTTGCCGATCGCGTTGGCCAGCATTCCGAGCAGATATTTGTCGCTCATGGCGGCGATCTCCATCCGTCCCTTGAGCGGGTAGTCGTCGTCCATGAGGCGCACGATGTTCAGGCCGATGCGCCGGATGGCGGCGAGGCACTCCGGCCCGCCCAGGGTCCGGTTCCGCATTCGGTCCTCGTCCATGACGACGTCCAGAACCCAGTGGACGCAGTTCTCGATCTTCCAGTGGCTGCGGACGAGCTCCAGCAGACGCTCCGGCGAAATCTCCGCGCTCATGATGAAATAGCGGACCGCCTGCTCCTGTTTGCCCTTCAGTTCACGGACGGCCTCGATCTTGCCGACGGCCTTGAGGCCGGGCCAGTCGTGCCGGTCCTGCAGCCAGCCGACATCGTGCGAGACCGTCGCGACGCGCGTCTCGATGCGCCCGTGCCCGCAGCCGACATGCTGATATTCAAGCATTTCCTCCTGCGCCTCCGGATCGGCGAACCAGTCCCGCACGTCCTCGCGCAGCGACTTCTGGTTGCCTTCCGCCGGAAGGACGTAGTCGCCGCCCTTCTCCACGATCAGCGCCGACGCCTCGCGCTGCGTGTGCATCGCGTCGGCCGCCGCCGTGCGCCCGGCCAGATCCAGAATCTCCAGAAGGGCCGGAAGCGCCGTGATCTCGTTCGACTTCCCGTCGACCTTGACCTGGCCGAGAACGAGTCCCGCCCCGGGCTCGAACGCCTGCACCAGATGCAGCGCGGACTTGCTCGAGGCGTCCAGGATCGCGCCCTTCAGCACCTTGCCGTCGATCGCCACCTGATCCGCCGGACCGCTCGGAAGCGCCGCCAGCAGCATCTTCGCGAACTCCATCAGAGCGGCCGCCATCTGCTCCGGATCGAGAGCGTTGAACAGGTCGGAGAACGCGTCGTGGCTCGGCGGACCGCCCTTGAGCTCCAGGAATCCCTTCAAAAACTCGTATTTGACCTTCGCGTACCGGGCGAACGAGCTGCATGACGACTTGCCGGCCAGCGTCGCCAGCAGGGCGATCACCAGCATCTCGATCAAGTCATGCTTCGTGGCGTTGCTCTTTCGGGGATCGTCAACCCCTTGAAAAATAGTGCGGACTCTTTCCATCTTCTGCCTCCGGACACTGCTCTTCGTTGTTGTTTTGACCGAAGAGTGCCAGCAGGCGGCGGAAATGGAAAACGGAAATTTTTAAAAGCGAAGGCCCTACCCTGAGGGCGAAGATCCAGTCGCAGCCGTTGGGCTCGAGATCCTCGCGGACGCGCGCCTGCGTGATCATGCCCCGGTCTCCGACGAACACCGCCCGCTTCAGTCCGAAGCGGTCGCGGAGCTTGCCGACCTGCGCGGCCACGGTGGAGGGATCGGACGCGTTCCCGGGGAACGCCTCGACGGCGACCGGCCGTCCTTCGGCGTCGCACAGCAGCCCGAACTCGATCTGCGGCAGCCCTTTCTTGCCGTCGCGCGAGCAACCGCGATCAACCAGCGGGCAGGTCCGGCTGTAGCTCCAGACCGAGGTCAAATCGTAGAGAACGGGGCTTCCTTCGTTCAGATGCTTCTCGGCCAGCGCCTTCTCGATCCTCGGCTGGCGCTCGAGCAGCCAGTCCATGGTCTCGTAAAGCCGGTCCTCGCTCAAGGTCTCCGGCAGTGTTACTACCGGGTTAAAACTCCCCAAAAGCGCCGAAGTAAAATTCCCCAGTCAGGGGGCTGCGAATTCGTTCCGGGGGGCATGCCCCCCGGAACGAAAGCAGTCCAAAATCCCATCCGATTTTTTTGCCGAAGGAGGCAGTCGGGTGATCAAACTGGAGAAGATTGTCATGTTGCAAGAACTGAAACGGGAAGGCCTTTCGATCAGCGCGATCGCGCGCCGGACGGGCCTGGACCGCAAGACGGTCCGCAAGCTTCTGGACCGGGGCCTCGCGGCTCCGGCCTATTCGCCTCGGGAGCCGCGGCCCCGGCTTCTGGAGCCGTACGAGGGCTATCTCGCCAAAAAGATCGGGAACTGCCCCGACCTGTCCGGACGCCGGCTGTTCCGGCAAATCCAGGAGCGCGGCTACGAAGGCGGCTACACGGCGGTGACGGATTATCTCCGCGCGATCCGGCCGGACGCGGCGCCCGGGTTCGAGCGGCGCTTCGAGACCGGGCCCGGCGAGCAGGCCCAGGTCGACTTCGCCGAATTCAAAACCGAATACGCCGACGAGCCCGGCGCCGTCCGGAAAGTCCACCTGTTCTCGTTCGTCCTCGGATGCAGCCGATGGCTGTGGGGCCGGTTCTGCGCCGACCAGAAGCTCGAGACGGTGCCGGGATGCCACGTGGCGGCCTTCAATGCGTGCGGAGGGGCGGCGAAAGAAGTGCTCTACGACCGGATGAAGACCGCCGTCCTGGGAGAGGGCGCCGACCGGACCGCGGTCTACAACCCGTCCCTGGTCGCCTTGCTCGACCACTACGGATCGGCGCCCAAGGCCTGCAGAGCCTACCGGGCGAAGACCAAGGGCAAGGTGGAGCGGCCGTTCCGCTACATCCGCCAGGACTTCTTCCTCGACCGGACCTTCCGCAGCCTCGACGACCTCAACGCGCAATTCGACGATTGGCGCGGCAAGGTCGCCAATCCGCGCGTCCACGCCACCACCGGACGGATCGTCGACCAGGCCTTCGCCGAAGAGCAAAGCTATTTGGTTCCGCTGCCCGCGCATCCCTACGACGCCGTCCTGACCGTCGAGAGGCGCGTCAGCCGCGACGGAATGGTCTCCGTCGGCGGAAACCTCTATTCCGTGCCCGACGCCGCACGCAAGCGCGTGCTGGAGGTGCAGCGGCATCCCGCCGAAGTGCGGATCTTCGAAGACAGGACGCTGATCGCCCGGCATCCCGTCCTTGAAGGCCGGAACCGCCGCAGGGTCGATCCCGGCCACCGCAGGCCGCCTCCGCCGTGCACCGATTTGCCCAAGCTCGAGGAGGCGCCGAAACGGTCCCTGGCCTTCTACGATGCCGTCGGACGCCGCCTCGAGCGGCAGGGAGCAGCCCGATGACCGAACTGATCGACCGCATCGGCGCCGCCCTGGTCGGACTGAAAATGCCCCGGGCGCTCGAAGCGCTTAGCCCCACGCTGCGGCGGCTGGAGCAGGGCGAGATCACAGCCGTCGAAGCCATCGACGCCCTCCTCAGCGAGGAATACGCCCTGCGCGAAACAAGACGAATAGACATCGCGTTGCGAACCGCGAAGCTCCTCCCCGTCAAAACGGTCGAAAGCTTCGACTTCGCATTCCAGCCCTCCCTCGACCGGGAGAGAATCGCCGCCTTGGCCCAGCTCGACTTCATCCGGAGACGCGAAACCGTCCACTTCCTCGGACCGCCGGGAACCGGAAAATCCCACCTCGCGACCGCACTCGGCGTCGCCGCCGTCAAAGCCGGAAAAAGCGTCTACAAGACGACGCTCGCGGAACTCACCGACAGCCTCGCCAAAGCCGAACGCCAAGGCCAGCTCGCCGAAAAAATCCGCTTCTTCACGCGGGCCGCGCTGCTCGTCGTCGATGAAATCGGATACTTGCCCATCTCCAAAGGCGGCGCGAGCCTGTTCTTCCAGATCGTAAATGCGAGATACGAAAAAGGCGCGATGATCCTCACTTCGAACAGAAGCTTCGCGGAATGGGGCGACATCTTCGGAGACCCCGTCGTCGCGACGGCACTCCTCGACCGACTCCTCCACCACGCCGTCGTCGTCCGAATCGAAGGCGCAAGCTACAGACTCAGAAAGCACGCAGACCTCATTCCCGAACACGTCCGAGCGAATGCGCCCATCACGCCGCCGCCCGCGCCGAAAAAACGAGGGCGGCCCAAAAAGGAGACCCGAACCGACGACTGATCTGGCTCGCCGCCAAAACACCAAAAAGTGGGGAATTTTACTTCGGCACTTTTGGGGAATTTTACTTCGGCATTGACAGGCAGGCCGAGCTGGGACGACAAGGTGGAGACCGCCGTCTCCGGCCGGAAGAGCCGGGCGGCGGCGAGCTTCGATCCCGGCTCCAGAATCCGCTGCGCGACCAGGGCGACCGCATCCGGGGGAAGCTTGGTGATGTTGGCGAGGGTGCGCTTCTTGGCCTTTCCGCCTTCCCGGTAGGCTTGGCGGATCAGGATCGTGGGCCGCGAGTTGCGGTTGGGGACGACATCGACAAACATGGATACCTTGTATCATATGAAAAGTTATCCATTCAAGGAAAAATATCATAATATCTTGAAACTATGCATGGATACATCCTGCAGCCAAAAAAACGGCCCGGAACCGCCGCAACTCATTGCTGCGGAAGGATAGAATGCGAGGCGAAGCTTCAAAATCGCACGGAACTTCCGTTTAAAATTTGCCGACCGCGTTCACGAGAAGACCGAGCAGATATTTGTCATTCATGCCGGCGAATTGCATACGTCCCTTGAGCGAGTTGTCGTCGTCCATGAGGCGCACGATGTCCGGGGCGATGCGTCGGATGGCAGCGAGGCACTCCGGCCCGTTCAGGGTTCGGTTCCGCATCCGGTCCTCGTTCCAGAACCCAGTGGAGGCCGTTATCGGTCGCACGGCGGTTGCGGACGAGCTCCGGGACAATAAAGGCGCAGGGCGTCCACATCGGAAATCTGACGCTATCGGACGCGCACGTGCGTGGCGTGGCGGTCGCCGGTCCGCAACACAAGCCCGGAATGTTCGTCAATGAGTGCTATGCGCCCAATGCTGACGAGGCCGGCCGCCGCTTCACGCTAGCGCATGAGTTCTGCCACTTGCTGTTCGACCAGGACCAAGGACAAGCTCTGGCTGTTGCCAGCGGCCCTTGGGCGCCGCGCGCAATCGAACAACGTGCCAACGCTTTCGCGGCAATGTTGCTGATGCCTAAGTTTCTTTTGAAGCAGATGCTTTCAGGATTAACGGTGCCGATCACCATGAAGGGCGATGTGGATGATCTGGCGAAGCATCTACTCGTCGGCCGTTTACCCTTGCTGCATCATCTGGCGAACTTGGGATTCATGGACTACGAGGACCGGATTCGTCTGGAAGGCGAGTTGCCGCCCTTTGCTTGAGTTGCACGGTAGAGGGGAAGAACCGATTAAGTTTAGGCACAAGGCCACCCGCTGCAATGAGGATCCTCGCAGTAATTTGTGATCCTTGGAGAGGTTCGCCGACGATCTCCACGACGAAAAAGAGGATCGCATTTCATGACGATGGTCGTGCGGCTGCGACGCGACGAGCCTGCCGATTGAATTAGGCGGCCGGGAGCAGCCTGAAACGCAGCGAAATGTAGTGCCTAAAATTTCGGCGCAAACACGTAAATACAAATGTTTAACGGAAAAAAGTCGAAGTCAGGAATGAGGCAGCCAAACGATTGATTCCGATGCACCAATTGGTGCCCGTCTTGGGGATCATCGCGACGGCGCTCAAGCGCGCTCAACGTATTCGGATGTCTCCGTATTGACTATGATTGTGTCTCCGGGTGCGATGAAAGGCGGAACCGAGGTCCGAACTCCGTTGTCCAGTTCGGCCGGCTTGTAGCTGTTGGCAGCGGTCTGGCCCGTGACGACAGGTTCAGTGTACGAAACTTTGCACTCAACCTTCTGAGGCAGCTCAATCCGGATCGCTTCGTCTCCGAAGAACTCTATTGTGACGGCCATTCCATCCTGCAGGAACGGTCCTCGATCACCCAGCATATCGGCGGACAGCTCCGACTGCTCGAACGTTTCGTTGTCCATGAAGTGAAGGGTATTCGCGTCCCTGTAAAGGAACTGCTGCGGCCTTTGGTCAAGCCGAACGCGCTCCACCTTGTCAGCGGAGCGGAACCGCTCGTTCAACTTGCTGCCGTTCCGCAAATTCCTCAATTCGGCCTGTGCAAACGCACCGCCCTTTCCGGGCTTTACATGATCGACCTTCACGACGGTCCATATCGCGTTCTTGTGCTCCAAAACATGACCGGGGCGGATTTCGTTTCCGTTGATTTTTGGCATGGTTCACCTGCGAAAATGGTTGAAAATCGCCGCCCGTTCGTATACATGTGTGTTCATCGGCATTCAATTCGCATCACTGTCGAACCGAACGAGTTCGGTTGGCGAAAGAAATTGTGCAAAACGGGCCGATATGAGCAATGCGGCGCGACCCGCCGCCAAGGGGAAGGACAAAAAAGGACGTCTTTATGGCTGCTTACGATGATACGGTATTCAACCATGAACAGGGTTCCAGAGCAAGAAAACTATTCGCTGCCGTCGTTCTGGCGGCTTTGGACGATGCGATTGCCGACGACAAGAAATTTGGAAACGGACCTGAAGTTATCGCTAGATGGGCGCGTTCGCGCGACGGTCGAGAGGTGCTGATGTGCGCAGGCATTGACCCGAACGAGCGCGTTGTCAGCGGCTTGATGAGATTCGTCAGCCGCGGAATTCGCACTTCCGTCGCGCTTTCGCGGGAAGAAAGCGAAAGGCGCAACCAACGCGCCCGCGCGGCCTGACACCTGCACTGAAAGACCGCACCGGCGCATCGCATTTCCGCGATGCGGTGCCCTTTCAGTACCAGCGCGTCGCGCCGAAACAAGTGCGGCAGCAACGAGAGGACTTGAGGGTTCGTATCGCGAGCTGCCTCGACTTATCTTTCGCAATCGTTTTCCGGCAACCAGCGAGCTTTGCTGGACAAAGCCGGCGTCAATTCACCCTGCTTACTCTAAACCTTCCCAGGGACGTCGGGGCGGAAATCTCGACCATGCGATACCACCCTGCCCGCCCGTCAAGCGGCTCGTATTCAAGATTGAAAGGGAAAACCTTTTGCTCATTCATTTCCTCTTCGGTCCATCCTTCGATCCGTTCGTAAGACGACCGGCATTCAAACCCGTCGCCGAGCGGAACAGGCGTTCCAAGCGATAAGCGGCTCCGTCTGACCCCGTCGAACATGATAAAACTGCCGCTGCATACTTCGCCGGACTGCACGTCCCTTGTCATCAAATACATGACTGTAAGCGGATCCAGCACGATTCCCTGGCGGAGCGGGTCCAAAGGAGTTTCATTCTCGTTCGACTCACTTCTCATCGCCACTTCGTAAGGCTTGCCGTTTCTGAACTTGATCTCCGTAGAGGAAGACTCGCCGTTCTCGGTGAGCGACTCCTCAAAGGTTACCGGCACCAAGTCGCCCGCTCTTATCCATCCCATTGCGCTGGCTTTGTACCTGAAATCCGCAAGCCAGCTTGCCAGCCCGGTCTCCTTTGCAATGGCCGATGTGCCATACGATCTGCCGTCGCTTTGAGCAGCCAGATTGAAATTGCCAATTCTGATGCCTGCGACGAAAACTCCGAATTTGGCGTCGTCGACCCGAAGAGCAAGATCAGAGTCTGCAGTGCTCGACGCCGATGCTTGGATTCCGATCACTGCGGCAAGTAACAGGACGGGCAAGATGGCTGGAGAAATTTTCAATCGCATGTAGATTTCCGGTAGTGGCTGGCAGGGGTGAATTCAGGAGTCGCGTCTGCGTTTTCGCGTTCTACCCGCATTTGGGTTCACTGTGAATGAATTGCTATTGGCTGATTGGTTCAAGTTTCTGCAACCTGAAGATGATGATTCGTATCACCGTTCCAGATTGATGATGCTTCGCAATGTATCATCTTCGACCGGCGGTCTGGATTTGGACACAGGCACCCTGCCGGGACTGAACATCATCAATTGCTATCCCGTGGCAGCGAAAACACCCGGAGAAATTTCCCGGACAGTGCCGAATCAGAAATCCCCGGTCCGAATTTCTTGCCTCTGAAGGCTCGAATCGGGTGATCAAGCTTCTGTATTTCTGCTATAATCCTGTCGCCGACCTTGGCGGAAGGCCGACGACGAGGCGGTGCATGGCGCGAAAGACAGGCCGCAAGCTACTGGATCGGAGGCCCGTGGCCCAGCCGGAGGTGCAGGTAACAACAAAAAAATTAGTGCTCCAAAGACTGGAATTAACAAGAAAAAACAAACGTTTATCAAAAATGTGTCGAAGTCAGATCAATTTGACTAAACTCTGCATGCAAAGAACCCGCCGCAAGTACGACGGGTCCTTCACCGTACGTTATGGGGTCTTACTCCCAAAACTCATACACGAATTTATTCAAATTATAATGCATGTCAAGGAATTGTACGATTTCGGGTGCATCCCATTTTCTTTGGATTGAGACGGGCTGGGTGCCGCCGGTTGAAATCGAGCACCAATACTTTGTTCGCCGTCAAAAGCTGTATCGAAAACAGTTGTGGGGCAGTTCAAATTCCTCGATTGGAGGCGTTGTCACGCCGCCGTCTGAACAATAGAATTGGAATGCACCCCACGAAAATATGTCGAAGTCAGGGAAATTGGACCAAACTCTGCATGCAAAGAACCCGCCGCAAGACGACGGGTCCTTCACCGTACGTTAAGGGGGGAGGCGCATTGCCTGTCTTACACCCAAAACTCACGCACCAATCTATTCCAATTGTAGGGCACGTCAAGGAAATTGTACGATTTGTGAAAAATTGCCTGACGAAGTCGCAAAGTTGCCGGTTTTTTGTGGACGCATAAACGCTATGCTCAGCGTCGGATGTTGCCTCGAAAACATGAGTTGGCCCTACCTCCTCGAACGGAGGGCTTGCCGCGTCGCAGTCGCCTGACCAAAAAACATTGGACGCACCCCAGAAAATCCAATTGCTTGCATCTTGGGGATCCGCCATCCCAAAGTCGAGGCGGCGTCTCAAAGGTAGTGAACTCAAACAGAGCCGATTTCGTGACCTGCGGCCTCGCCCGTTCAGACTCCGTGCTCGGAGTCTTCGGCTTGGGGCTGCGAAAAACCGGTTCGACTGACTATGACGGCAGCCGACCATCAAGGACCAAGAGAAATACCGGATGCCAACTCTGATGAACTGGTCTGCGAAAGCATGAAAATCAACGTTGGTCTTGACGCCAGCACTTGTATTCTCATCGCCACCATTTGGAGCGAGGCGGTTTGAACGATTTTCAATCGCAAGGAAATTTCCGATATAAGCTCTAGAGCGTTTCCGCGCGAGAGGCTTGGATATGCAATCCAAAAAGGTTCGGCAATTCTATCGTTGCTGGAATTCGTCGATTTGATGGAACTGAGCAAGCTTGAAGCCCTTGCTGAAGGCGTCCGGCGCGGAGACCGCCGCGAACTGGCGCGGGCGATCACTATCGTCGAAAGCGCTCGGCAGGAGGACCGTACAAAGACCGCCGCGCTATTCGGCAAGTTTCGCACCAAAGTCCGCAGAGAGTCTTTGCGAGTCGGGATTTCCGGCGCGCCGGGCGTCGGCAAATCCACTTTCATCAACAGACTTGGCACTGCCTTGGCGGACCAGGGCTTCGACATCGCCGTGCTTGCCGTCGATCCGACCTCCGAAAAAACAAAAGGATCGATTCTTGGCGACAAGACTCGGATGGCTGATCTGATTGGCCGAGAGAATGTCTATGTACGACCCACTCCGACAGGATTGTCGCTTGGCGGCGTTCCCGAAAGCGCGAAAGACACGGTCTTTCTGCTTGAGCAAGCGGGCTTCGGCGTCGTCATCGTCGAGACGACGGGCGTCGGACAATCCGAGATTTCCGTCGCGAATTTGACGGACATTTTCATTCTGCTGATCGCGCCCGCCGGCGGCGACGAGCTTCAAGGCGTGAAACGCGGCATATTGGAATTCGCGGACATCGTGGTCGTCAACAAGCTCGACGGCGATCTGAAGGAGGCGGCGTCGCGGACAGCGGCCGAATACGCAAGCTCGGTTAAATTGCAGGCCAAGAGAAAAGAATTGTCGTCGGGCCATCCGACGACGCTGGCGATTTCCGCGATGCTGGACGATGGCGTGGATGACGTCTGGCGCGAAATCAGCCACCTAGCCGATTGGCGCAAGGCGAACGGTTACTGGACGGCGAAGCGGCATTCGCAAGAACGCCATTGGTTCCGGCGGGAAGTTCAATCCGCATTGGTCGCGATGCTGGAACGCAGTCCGACCATCGGCGCGATGATCGGCGAAATGGAAGACCGCATTGCCAATGGAGCTATCGACCGGCATTGCGCCGTCGAAGAATTGTCGAAGTCCATTCGCGAGCGAGGACTTTTCGAATAGCGCCTGCTTGTCTGTATTGACATGGGAGGTTGCCGAATCTATCTGCCTGCCTTCGCGGCGCGGCATTCATCAAGCTGCCTCGCGGATGCATGTAAGCAAGAGGATTTCCAGTCATGTCCCGAGTTTGCGAGCTCACAGGGAAGCGCGTCATGGTCGGCAACAACGTCAGTCATGCCCACAACAAGACCAAGAAGCGGTTTCTGCCGAATTTGAACAAGGCCAGCCTGATGTCGGACGCGCTCGGCAAGACATTCAAGCTGAAAGTCTCGGCTGCGGCTCTGCGGTCCGTGGACCATCGCGGCGGATTGGATGCGTTTCTGATGAAGGCGAAGGATGAAACGCTTTCGCCCAAAGCGCGCAAGATCAAGACGGACTTGGAAGCGGAGCTGGCCAAGTCCTGAATTTCGACCGATGCGACTGCGCCGGTTCGTCAGCGCCTTAATTCTTCTATCGTTGATCGCCGCCTCGGCGATCGGGCAGGATCTTGGAACGGGCGGCGAAATCCGAGTATCCGACACGTTTGCGCGTGTGAATTCGCCCGCAGCAAAAGTCGGCTCCGCATACATGACCATTGTGAATCTCGGCGACGCGGCCGATCGGCTGATCGGCGCATCCGGCGAGACCGCGATTCGAATCGAATTTCACGACATCAAGGAGAACGACGAAGGCGTCGTGCGGATGGTTCGGATTGAGGGCGGCGTCGAGTTGCCGCCGGGCGAAACCGTGCAGTTCAGTCGAGGCGGACGCCACTTGATGCTGATGGGTTTGGATCGGAGTCTCAGGGAAGGCGACGAATTCAACATCACCTTGATGTTCGAAAACGCGGATCCGGTCGAGTTGACGGTTCCGGTGGATCTCGCGCGCTGATTTGATCGGAGCGCGTTCGCAGCGGACTTGCGCTTGAATATTCGCCCAATCACCCCCAGTTAAACGTGCAAGTGTGCACCGGCGCATCCCAGAGCGATTTCAGTTCTTCGTCCAGCTTGGTCAGAGTCACCGAGCAACCTTGCATTTCCAAGGACGTGCAATAGTTCCCGACCAAAGATCTCGATATGCTCAGCCCGCGCGACTCGCACGCCCGGTGCACGGCGTCGAACACCAGATAAAGCTCAAGCAAGGGCGTTCCGCCCATCCCGTTGACCACGGTCAGAACTTCCGACCCGCTCTCCGGCTGGATATCGGAATGAATCGCTTCCACAAGCTCCTCAATGAGTTCGTCGGCTGGCCGGATTTTCTCGCGGCGGCGGCCCGGTTCCCCGTGAATGCCCACGCCGACTTCCAATTCATCCGGACCAAGTTCGAACGTCGGGCTTCCTGCCGCGGGAACGATGCAGCTCGACAGCGCTATGCCCATTGATCCGGAGGCCGCGTTGATGCGCTCGCCGAGCTCTTTGCACTGCTGCAGGTCTGAACCGCGCTCTGCGGCGGCCCCGACGATCTTCTCCACGACCACGGTCGCGGCCACGCCTCGCCGCCCCTGGCTGTGAAGAGAATCCTCGACAGCGACGTCATCATTGGTGACGACGGTTTCCTGTTCCCCTTCGAAGAACTCCGCGGCCATCTCGAAATTCATGACGTCGCCGGCGTAATTCTTGACGATCCAAAGAATGCCTCCGCCGTTTTCAACCTCTTCGGCCGCAGCCAGAATCTGGTCGGGAGTCGGCGATGTGAATACCTCTCCGGGGCAAGCTGCGTCCAGCATTCCGAGCCCGACAAATCCTGCATGCAGCGGCTCGTGGCCCGACCCGCCGCCCGAAACCAGCGCGACTTTGCCGGGCCGACCTCGAGTTTTTCTCGTCACTAATCTTGGATCAAGCGAGACCTCCACAATGTCGGGATGGGCGAGTCCAAGACCGCGCAAGCTCTCGACCAGAACGTCATCGATTTGATTGATCAGTTTCTTCATTGCATATGCTCCAATTCGTGAATCTGCAGCGACGGTCGGATTGCGGCAAGCTGTCAACTTGCCGCGTCGGCCAAGCGCTTGCCGTCGCTGTTGAACCAGATTGCTGCCCCCTCGCGAGCCATAACTTGCACCGAATTCCCGGGTTCGGCGGCGAGATCAGCGCCGACCAGCGCATGCACTTTGACCCCGTCGGCCTCAAGCAGCGCGACCACCTCGTCGCCCTTGTGCTCGACAGTGACCAAGGCGGCCGTTTCCCCGCCGTTTGCACCGACCTGCAGGTCTTCAGGCCGAATGCCGGCGGTCGTCGCGCCGGGAGGGCCGTCGCCCACGCCGAATCGGCTTGGCGGAACGAGATTGACCTGAGGGCGCCCCAGCCTCTGCGCGGCTCGTATCGTCGCCGGTCGTTCATAAACTTCCCTCGGCGCGTCAAGTTGAATCAATCGTCCTTGTTCCAATATTCCGATCCGATCAGCCAGCGTCATCGCCTCAAGCTGATCGTGGGTGACGTACAAAATCGTCGCGCCGAGGTCCCGCTGAATTCTCTTCAGCTCCAATCGCAGCTCTTCGCGCAGCTTCGCGTCGAGCGAGGAGAGCGGCTCGTCCATCAGAAACAGATTCGGTTTCCGGACAAGCGCTCGGCCGATCGAAACCCGCTGCATTTCTCCGCCCGAAAGCTGGGTGACGGGGGAAGTAAGCTTATGGCCGATTCGCAGCATTTCTGCCGTTTCGTCGACGCGCCTCTTTATCTCGTCCTCTCCGGTCCGCCTGCCCGGCGCGCGCAACGGAAACGCCAGATTGTCGTAGACGGTGTAGTGCGGATAGAGCGAATACTGCTGGAATACGAACGCGACATCGCGAGCGGCCGGCGGAACTTCAGTGACGTCGGAGCCGTCAATCCGAATCGTTCCATTGTCCGGCCGTTCCAGCCCGGCGAACAGCCTGAGCGTCGTCGTCTTGCCGGCGCCGGTGGGTCCCAGGATCACAAGGAATTCGCCGTCGGCAATATCCAGCGACAAATCGGACACTGCGACAGTTTCGCCGAACGACTTCGAAACGTTCTCCAGATTGGCTTCAGCCATCGCGAAGGTCTCCGGAATTCTCGCTCGGGATGGCTGCATCCGTTTCGCTGTCGAAAAGGATCACCCGCCCCGAATCGAATTCCAAGCCGATGTTTTCGCCGTCGCTCACCTTGACGCTGTTCGGCGCCCGCAGCCTGATTCGCCCGGCTTCGGTATCGACGACCACGAACTGCCGCGCGCCGGTGTACTCGACTCCGAATACAGTTCCGCGCAATTCGCCGGAATCGCTGATCCGAATATGCTCCGCGCGGGCGCCAAGGTATGCGAGATCCCCCGAATGCCCGGATCTGGTCGCAGGCACCGGAATATCGACATCCGCAATTTTCACCGATTTCGAACCGGGAGGAATCTTTCCGCGCACGGGCATGAAATTCATCGAAGGCGAGCCGATGAAGCCCGCGACGAACTTCGTCGCGGGTCGATCATAGACTTCTTGCGGCGCTCCGACCTGCAGGACTTCCGCGTGATTCATGACGCAGATCCGGTCCGCCATCGCCATCGCCTCCACCTGATCGTGGGTCACGTACACGGTTGTCGCGCCGATCCGGTTATGCAGAAGCCGCAGCTCCTCGCACATGACGTCCCTGAATTCCGCATCAAGCGCGCCCAGAGGCTCGTCCATCAGGAATGCCTTCGCCCGCCTGATGATCGCCCGGCCCAATGCAACCCTTTGGCGATCCCCCGCCGAGAGCCCGCCGACGCCGCGATCCAGCACATGGTCGATCCGAAGCATCTTGGCCACTTCTTCGGTTCGCGTTTTGATTTCGCTTCGCGAAAGGCCGGCGAGACGGAGCGGAAACGAAACATTCCGGCGGACGGTCATGTGAGGGTAGAGAGCGAACAGCTGGAATACGAACGCGATGTCGCGCTGCGAAGCGCGTTTCCAAGTCACGTCTTCGCCGTCGATCCGGATGTTGCCGGTGGTCGGCAGTTCCAGACCGGCAATCATTCGAAGCGTCGTGGTCTTTCCGCAGCCGGACGGGCCGAGCATCACGAAGAACTCGCCGTCGCCGATAGTGAAGTTCAGGTCGCGGACGGCGACGAACTCGTCGAATTCCTTCCGGATGCCTGACAACGCGATCTCAGCCATGGGCTACAGCCTCCGAGCGCAAAAGCATCTTCCGCGCGGGCGCATATGCCTTGAGCGCCGCAGAGAAGATTCCGTATCGACGGAGCATCCTCCGCGCGAACGCATAAGCCTTGCCCGAAAACGCCAAGGCTTCTCCTGCAATGATCGCTTCGGCCATCGCGCGTTCATTCCGGAAAGTGGCTGACAATGACGAAGCCGATCGTGCCGACCAGGATCACCGAGAACGACCAGCTGAACGCCATCATCCAGAACGGCTGCATCAGCATGAAGACGCCGATGCCGATGACCACGGTGGCTGCATTCTCCCAAGGGCCGCGGCGAAAATACTTCCGCATTCCGGTTTTCGCGCCGCTCATCTTCTGACCGCCCCGAAAGTGATCCCTCTGAGAAGCTGATTTCTCAGAAACACCGTGAATATGACGACCGGCAGAAGGAAGAGAGTGGTTCCCGCTGCCACAGCAGGCCAATCAAGTCCCCCTTCGCCGATGATTATCGGGATGAAGGGAGGCGCCGTCTGAGCGGTCCCCGAGGTGAGGAGCAGCGCGAAAGCGTATTCGTTCCACGCGAATATCAGGCAGAAGATCGCCGTCGCGGCGATGCCCGCGCGCATCTGCGGAAGGACGACCTTCCAGAAGGCCGCGAGCCGCGAATATCCGTCCACCACAGCGGCTTCCTCGTACTCTCGCGGGATCTCGTCGACGAAGCCCTTCAGGAGCCACACCGACAGGCTTAGGTTGACCGCCGTATAGAGCAGAATCATCCCTAGTGCAGTGTCCGAAAGCCCCAGCGTTCTGAACATGAGGAAGATCGGGATGGCGACCGCCACCGGAGGCATCATTCGGGTCGACAGGATGAAGAACAGCAAGTCGTCCTTCAACGGCACCCTGAACCGCGAAAACCCGTACGCGGCGAGCGTCCCCAGGAATACGGCGAGGAACGTGGATCCGAAGCCGATCACGATGGAATTCCAATACCGGTCCGCAAAGCGGCTCGGGCCGGCGATCACCATGTTGCGCTTGCGGACGAGCTCTTCGTACCATGTCTTGGGCGGTCCGAGGCTCTCGATATATTCGGAAGTCTGTCTGGACCGCGCCGTGAACAGATTGACGTATCCCTCCAGCGTCGGCTCGAAGAAGACCTTGGGAGGGTAAGAAATCGAATCCGGCGGCGACTTGAAGCTCGTCGCCAGAATCCAGACCAGCGGGATGATCGCGACCATGGAGTAAAGAATGACCACCACGGCCGCCAGCGCGCGGCTGGCGCCGGACGATTCGCCGGGTTTCGCCAAGCGCTTCACGATTTCACCCGATTGAGGGCTTTGACATAGATGTTGCCCAATCCGAACACGGTCACGAACAGAATGATTGCGAACGCCGAGCTGTAGCCGGTCCGCCACTTCTCGAAAGCTTCGCGTTTCAAGTTGATGGAGGCGAGCTCCGTCGTCGAGCCGGGCCCGCCCGAGGTCAGCTCGACGACCATGTCGAACATCTTGAAGTTTTCAATCGCCCTGAACAGCACCGCGAGCATGAGGAACGGCAGAACGCGCGGCAGCGTGATGTACCAGAACTTTTGGACGGCGTTGGCCCGATCCACTTCCGCCGCCTCGTAGAGATAGTCGGGAATCGACCGCAAGCCCGCCAGGCAAAGCACCATGATGTACGGAGACCACATCCAGGTATCGACGATGATGATTGCCCACGGCGCGAGCTGCACCGAGCCGATCATGTCGAGCGCGCCGGTTCCGAGGAAAAAGTCGATGATGTAGGAGAAAATGCCGGTTTGCGGCTGGTAGATGTAGGTCCAGAAAACCCCCACGACCGCCGGGGACAGCATCATCGGAATCAGGATGATCGTCGTCCAGAAGCTCGCCCCTCTGAAATTCTTGTTGATGAGAAGGGCAAGACCGAATCCGATCAGGATCTGCAGCGCCATCGTCCAGATCACGAAGTGGGCCGTCGCCTGAAGATAGCCCCAGATGTCTTCCGAGCCGAGCAGCCGCTCGTAATTCCGCGTCCCTATCCACTTGATGGGCCTTCCGGGCTGATTGGCCCGGTAGTTCGTGAATGAAAGATAGATCGTCCACAACAGCGGGAAGATGTTGACCGCGAGCAGCAGGAAAACCGTCGGCCCGATGAAGATCCACGCGATGGCTCTGTCGGACAACCCTCGGACGCGCGAAGCGAACTGCTGCCGGGCGACACCCGCGTTCGACACATCCGACATTCGCCATTCCCGCCTTTCAAATCGGCGGCCCGGATCGCCGGGCCGCCAAGCGTCTTGAATTCAGGCTCAGAGTTTGCCGTCGTCTTCGAACGAAATCGTCCAGTCTTCAATCAGCTTGTCCAGCGCCTCCTGCGCGGTTCCCTCTCCGGCGACCACGTAGTCGTGCACCCGCTGCTGCATGGCCAGGAGGAGTTCGGCGTAAATCGGCTCTTGCCAGAAGTCCTGGACGCCGGACATCGCCTTGAGGAAGTCGGCGGCGAACGGAGCCGTGTCGGCGAAGCCGGGATCTTCCAATACCGACTTGTGGCAGGAATACCCTCCGAGCGCCCACCATTTGGCCTGCACGTCCGGCTGAGCGAACCACTTGATGTACTCCAGCGCCAAATCCTGCTTGTCGGAATACGCAACGACGGAAATCCCCTGGCCGCCGAGAGTCGAAGCGTCGATGTTCTGGCTGGGATTGACGAAGAAGCCAGAGGTTTCGCCGCCGACCACTTCGTCCTTCGCGATGCCCGGGAAGAAGGCGAACCAGTTCATCTGCATCGCGACCTGCCCCGATTTGTAAGCGTCGAGGTTCGCGACCATGTAGGCGTCGGCGTGGCCGGGCGGAGTGCAGCAGTCGTACATCGCCTTGTAGAACTCGAGCCCTTCCGCCGCCTCCGGCGAATTCACCGCTCCCTCCATGTCGTAGGAGCCGGGCGAATTCTCGTATTTGAAGCCCCACGGATAAAGCGCCGAAGTGACGCCCATCGTGATTCCTTCGGAGCCGCGCTCGGTGTAGATCGCCGCGCCGTAACGCGTCTCGCCGTCGATCTCGCGCCCTTGGAAGAATTTCGCGATATCCATCAGCTCGTTCCAATTGCTCGGCACGCCGAGATCACGCCCGTGCTCGGCCTTGAATGCCTCCTGAAGCTCCGGCTTGGAGAACCAGTCCTTGCGGTAGACCCATCCGAGCGCATCGCCCATCGCAGGAAGCGCGTAGTAATTGGGTTCGCCCTTCGGCCAGGTCGAATAGGCATAGACGGTCGCGGGAAGGAAATCGTCCATAGAAATCCCTTCCGAATCGAAGAAGTCGTTCAGCTGGACATAGTGCCCGTAGGTAGCTCCGCCTCCGATCCACTGGCTGTCGCCGATCATCAGGTCGCACAGCTTCCCGCCTGAATTCAGCTCGTTGAGGAAGCGGTCCGCGAAGTTCGTCCAAGGCACGAATTCGAAGTTCATGCCGATTCCGGTCGAAGCCGTGAAATCCTTCGACAGTTCGACCAAAGCGTTCGCCGGGTCCCAAGCGGCCCAGCAAAGCGTAATTTCGTTGTCTTGCGCTTGAACGCCCGTCGTCGCCGCGGCAGCGACCGCCGACGCCAGTGCAGCTTTTGCTAGTTTTCTCATTTCATTCCCCTGTTTTCATTTTGCCGAGCCATGCGGCGGCAGTTTCAAAGCAACCGCCGGATTTCTCAAATCGGTGCAAAATACAATCGGGCATCGAGATTGGTCAAGGCGTTCACTGGCCTCAAGCAGGGTTATTCGCGATTTTTATGTTTGCGGCGAATTGCTGGCCAAACGACGGGGTCCAGCGAGGCGCCCTTGCAGCGTGCTGCACGCGCTTGCTCCGGCATGCGTCGGACAGCGCGGGTTGGGTGCGTTCCGTGATTCTTGGCATGGCAACTACCGCAACCTCGAAACGCCAAACCCGGGAGACGCGCGGGAGCGCAAAACCGCCCCAACCAAAAAGCATGAAACGCATCCGCATGGGTTTGACGATTGCCGGCTATTTTGGCAAACGCTGCGGAATGCCGGAATCCATCCGAATTCGCAATTTTTCCATCATCGCCCATATCGACCATGGAAAAAGCACGCTGGCCGACCGCCTGATGGAGGCCACCGGAACCGTCAGCGCACGGGATATGAAGGCTCAGCTCCTCGATTCCATGGACATCGAGCGGGAGCGGGGCATCACCATCAAGGCCAATACGGTTCGCATCGAATACAAGGCGGACGACGGCAATCCGTACGTGCTCAATCTGATCGACACGCCGGGACACGTGGATTTCGCATACGAGGTCTCGCGATCCATGCGGGCGGTCGAAGGATCGCTGCTCGTCGTCGACGCATCGCAAGGCGTCGAAGCGCAAACGCTAGCCAACGCGTATCAGGCAGTCGCGGCGGACCATGATCTGGTGCCGGTATTGAACAAGATCGACCTTCCCGCTGCGGACCCCGAGACCGTGCGCGGGCAAATCGAGGAAGTCGTCGGGATAGACGCGAGTCAAGCCATAGAAGTTTCGGCCAAGACGGGCATCGGCATCGGCGATGTCCTGGAAGCGATCGTCGGCGACCTGCCTGCGCCGGAGGGCGAACTGGATGCTCCGCTCAAAGCCTTGCTGGTGGACAGCTGGTACAATCAGTTTCTGGGAGTCGTCGTTCTCGTCAGGATATTCGACGGAGTGCTTCGCAAGGGCGATCAGGTTCGGCTGATGTCGACCGGCGCCAGCTATCACGTCGACCAGGTGGGCGTATTCCGTCCCGCGATGGACGAGGTTCGGGAACTCGCTCCCGGCGAGATCGGATTCTTCACGGCGTCGATCAAGCAGGTGCGGGACACTCGCGTAGGCGACACGGTCACGCACGAAAAAAACGGATGCGAGGAGCCGATCGAAGGCATGCAGCCTTCCAAACCCGTCGTGTTTTGCGGCTTGTTTCCGGTGGACAACAGCGATTTCGAGAATCTGCGGGAAGCGATCGCCAAAATATCGCTGAACGACGCGTCGTTCAGCAGCGAGCCGGAAACCTCCGCCGCTTTGGGATCAGGGTTTCAATGCGGATTTCTGGGGCTGCTGCACTTGGAGGTCATCCGAGACCGGCTGGAGCGCGAATACGAGCTGGACTTGATAACCACCGCGCCGTCGGTCGTCTACAAGGTCCAGATGCGCGACGGCAGCGAAGTCAGCGTCTACAATCCGGCGGACATGCCCGATCCGGCGAAAATCGACTCGATCATGGAGCCGAGGATCAATGCGACGATACTGGTTCCTTCCGAGTATTTGGGCGAAGTGCTGAAGCTTTGCCACTCGCGGCGCGGCATCCAGCAGGAGCTGACGTTCGTCGGCGACAGAGCGATGGCCTCGTTCGACCTGCCGCTCAACGAGATCGTCTTCGACTTCTACGACCGCCTCAAATCCGTTTCAAAGGGATACGCGTCATTCGACTACTCCATCAAAGGGTATCGAAAAGACAATCTCGTACGAATGCAGATTCTCGTGAACAGCGAACCTGTGGACGCGCTCTCGACCATGGTTCACAAGGACAACTGCGAGATTCGAGGGCGGGCGATGTGCGAAAAGCTTAAGGAGCTCATACCGCGCCATCTGTTCAAGATACCGGTGCAAGCCGCCGTCGGCGGACGGGTTGTCGCGAGAGAGACGATTTCGGCTCTGCGGAAGGACGTCACGGCGAAATGCTACGGCGGAGACATTACGCGCAAGAAAAAACTGCTCGAAAAGCAGAAGTCGGGAAAGAAGCGCATGCGGCAATTCGGCAAGGTCGAGATTCCGCAGCAAGCGTTCATCAACGCCTTGAAGGTGGAAGCCTAGTGACGAGCGGAACCGACGGTCCGGATGCAGGCGCCGCCGGACCGGATCAGAACTCTGCCGATCAGACGTCCTCCGCTGAGGTACGCGGCGACATTTGGGAAGACCGGTCAAAACCCATCTGCACGATTTCGCCTTCGGGAGCGAGGCGGGCATTCGGAATCGCAATGCTCGCCGCGCTGGGCGCGATGTTCATTTGGATCGGATTTGCCAGCGTCAAGACGAACACCGCTGCGGCCGCGACTTTCGGCGTTCTCGGAATCGCGTCGTTTTGGTGCGCTTCGGTCGTCTTTTCGGCAACGTCGGCGTCGATTCTGCTGCTTCGGAAAGGGCTGGTCACAAGCGACGATATCATCGTCGCAGAACTCGACAACATCAAGGCGGTGGAGCGAGGATTGTTCGCGCTCAAGCCGTCCAGCGGATTTGTCATTTTGCTAAAAAAACCCATGCCCTTGGTGTGGAAGCCCGGACTTTGGTGGAGATTCGGTCGAAGGATCGGCGTCGGAGGCGCCACGGCGGCGGCCGAGGGCAAGATAATGGCCGAGGCCATCCAAGCATTGATGAGCGGTCAGAAAATAAATTTCCGCTCCAGTTGAATCGGATCATTCGGCGGCCTGATCGACGCTGGCCCATCTCCGCCCGAATTCCTTTCTATCTGCACTTCTGCGCGACACGATCAATCGAAATCATGAAGCCGGCGGTGCGAAGGTCCGGCACTTCGTCGCGCAATCGACACATCTAGTGGCACCTTCAACACACAAGAGTCCCTTTGATGCTTGCCGGCTCGGGTGCGGCATCTGCGATTCCATCAGGCGGATTGATAAGCCGCGTTTGCAATTCATTGAACTGCACAACGAGAAAGAGGCGAAGTCGTTCAAATGGGCGGCCAGCTCGGATCGGCTCGTCGCCGCCCGTCGAAGAGGGTTTCAAATAACTCGAACAAGCCACTAGCTTCGACGTTTTTTTCAGATAACCATTTGTTTTTGCGTGTTTTATCCAAATTTTTAGGCACTACATCTGGCTGTATTTCATGTTGCTCTCGGCGGCCTCAATCGATCCGGTAGGGCCCGTCGGTCAGCGCAATCGCGAAGGCGGCGAGACCCGCCGCATTGCCCGGGACCGGGGAGTGATGCCGGTCGCGCCACCGAAGACGAATCGGAAAAACAAATAGGACTACGACCGCGAACTCTACAAATTGCGTAACGAAGTCGAACGGCTGTTCCGAAGAATCAAGGGCTGCCGGAGAATCTACACTCGGTTCGACAAGCTCGACGTGATGTTTCTGGCGTTCCTGAACTTCGCCCTCGTCGGCGAAAGGATATATGGCTTAGCGTAAACAGGCCTCAATCTGGATTTGGCTCCAAAAATCGAATCAGAGACTTGATTATGCATTGTTTCCACAAACCCCTCGTGCCGGGCTGTCTCCGGTTGTGCATCCCTTGTTGAGCAACTGATAAGTTCACCGCTACCGCCAAAGAATACCCCGCAAACTGGCGCAGGATTTTCTGTTCCGCAGCAAATGCGAAGAGGCTGATAGGAAAGACAGTCGCGCGCTCATTTGAGCCTATCCCCTGCACCTGCTGCACCCCTTATCTTCAACAGAGGACGGATTCCGACCGTTCGCCGCGAGTGCGAAATTTCATGGTTTCAGCATTGGATGCAGACGTTCTATAGGTTATCCGACCACAGCTCGTTCGGGCAGACCAACAGAGGTGGATGCGCAAGTGCCGCATATGACGGTCGCGCGGTTGAAACAGACGTGATGGGATAACAATTTGATGCCATTTTCCGACGCTTCCAAGCAAGCATTTCATCGCCAACAATGCGAGAAACACAGTATTTGGTGGCGGGATTCGCTTAACTCGTCTAGGATTCTCTAAGCGGAGGATTGGCCTATGGCGCGTGGCGAACTCACGAAGAAGCTGTTGTCCAGCTACGGGCGCGACGAAGAATTTCGTGTCGTAGCTGAGCAAATCATTGCCGAAGAAAAAAAAGAACAATCGCGCGTTAGCGCGCTCGCTTCGTAAAACCCTCGAAAGTTTGAGGTCTCGTCCTCAAGCCAATGGGCTGTCGCCGCTGGCACCATTCCCGGACGATGCGGGAGATTTTATCCAATCTATCGAACCAGTCCGTACCCCTAACGACATTATGCTCAGCCGTGAGAACATTGAGCTTTTTTCCGGTTTGCTGAACGAGTTTCGCAAGTCGGAAACCGTCAAAAGACATGGGCTGCAGGTTCGCTCCAAGCTTCTGTCCTGCGGACCTACCGGAACGGGCAAGACGCTTTGCGCTGAGGTCTTTGCCGGGCAACTCGGCCTGCCGTTCTCCTGCGTTAAGCTCGATACCGTAATTTCATCGTTCCTTGGGAAAACTGCCTCGAACATCCGTAAGACCTTCGAGTTTGCCAGACGGCAGCCTTGCGTGTTGTTCTTTGACGAATTCGATGCAATCGCCAGATCAAGAGAAGAAGGCACCGACCACAGTGAACTACGCCGTGTGGTTAACAGTCTGCTTATTTTTATCGATCAAATTCAACCTAGCGGCTTCCTGATTGCTGCAACCAATCTGGATCCACACCTTGATCCAGCAATCTGGCGGCGTTTCGATGAAGTGATCTGGTTCGATCACCCGGATGAGCCGATGATCCGGCTGTATCTTGCAAATGCATTTAAGAACACGAAAACGGACTTTGACCCCGAAGACTTTGTTCAAAGCCTGGCGGATTATTCCTATGCTGAGTTGGAAAAAATTTACAACCAAGCCAAGAAAATCTCCCTGCTTGATCGCCGAAAAAGCATTTCCAAGGAAGACTTTCACAATGCGATACGCGATGCTGAACGACGCAGTATGCGTTTAAGAAAATTTTCAAACCACCCGCGAACGCCATCCCGGCGCGGGGAGCGAAAGCCCGCAGACGCCGCTCAGCCTTGGCGCAGCCGGGGAACGGTCGAAGTGTGCCCAATGATGGAGATGTTTCATGCCAAATCGTTCTCAACTGCCAGCCTCCCAATCTTGGCGTGAAGATCTTTGATCTCGGCTTCAGTTGGACCGCTCTGCTTGCCGCCAGAGAACACGTCCGATGGCCCGACGTTTCCAAGTGCTGACCTGGTTCGGGTGCAACTGATGCTTCGCGGCAATCTCCTGTACCGTCTTGTCGCCTCGCAGCGCTTCCAACGCCACCTTGGCCTTAAACCGATCTGTAAAACTCCGGCGCTTCGCCATTCTCGTATCACTTCAAAGGTTTGGGATACACCTTAGCTGACTGTCCGGATTCCCGGAACCACTTCACACCGCTCCCACACCATCCCCTCAACCCTTGGATCAAAATCAAAGGCGTTGCGATTAAACTCTAACCCCAAACGAGGATGATCCCTGACGGCTTGCGCTCCGGAAGTGCTGATACGGATGCGCCAGCTTTGGCGTTCCACGGGGGCGGCGTCCTGAAACGCAGCGCAAGTTAGCACTGCCAGATTTGGCCCATTGTCGGGATCTCGGACAGATTGAAAGCGGATGATTTCAGTCCCAGTTTCACGCGCGGTCTCGGCTAGATCTTGGCAGGCTGAATAATCTGTCGGGTCAGTCCAGAGCGCATGATCACCCGCAAGCGCACCAACCGTCAGGTCCAGCGCGCATTCGGTTCCTACCCCCACGGAAAACGCTGTGTAGTCCGCCGGACTGTTCGGAAATGAGGTTTCCGGGCTCTCGGCGTAAAACAGAAAACGATAGAATACCATTTCGGCCACCGCTGTTTCCGGCTGTTCCGCCCCATACCAAACGCCAGGTGTCAGGCCAGGTTTGCGAAACCGCGAGCCGTAAGGATAAGGGCGATAACGAAACGGGGTGCTGAGAAGATAATCAAGGTGCTGACACTCGGCTGGGACAGGCGGTTTGGTTTCCTCCAGAATGTCCTCAAGCAGGTTTTGTTCGTCCAGATTATCAACCAGACTGAGCGTGGAAACCACATGCTGTGCCTCAACCAAACGCCAGACAGGCGTTTGCAAAGGATGCAGTTCAGATTGGAGCGCGTCTTGCGTCCAGATATGTGACGACATCAGCAAGCCCTTGTATTGAAACCATTCTATCGATCGGGCGCGCGCCTAATGCTGTGTTTTCAGATGTGATCCACGCCTTGGCGGCGGCCTCATCCCCGCCGACGATCGCATCAAGCGAGCGAAACACCCGCACCAGCAGCGCCGCGAGTTCAAAGGCTTTGGTGTTCTCGCTGAGATCAGCCTCACCATTGCGCATGCGCGACACCTGCGCCTCAGAAATGCCCAGAACATCTGAGAGCAGTTTTCCCGACAGGCCAAGCCGCGCCCCCGCCCGCATCGCGGCTTTGGTCAAAACGGCCCCACGAGCGGGCACTGGCTGATTGATCACATGATTTGCCATGAACACCTCCATTCACACAGGAACTATACGGCAAATATATTTCACAAGAAAGAAAAATCCGCAACTGATCCGTTCAACTCTGACTCCCTGCGGCCCGTTCCATAAATTGATCGACCCGTGCTGACGCGTCCTGATAGGCCTCGACGTCTGGCACTGGTTGCGGTTCTGCACCGGCATCTTCAGCAGTTATCGCATCTATTTCAGAACGCCTTACAGTTTTTGCTCTCTTCCCTGCCGATACCTGCATCGCCCCAATCTTCTGCTCCAATGCATGGATCTGACCTTGCAAGCCGCGCATTTGATCTGTGGCAGATGGATACGGCAAATCCCCTGATTGCTGATCAAAGATCTCTTTGAAGAACCGATCCTCGTAATATTTGATCCGCTTGGCCCTGACCGGCATCTGTCCATCGACCACAAGAACAACGTTGTCCAGATCCATGCGTCGGGCTTCATTTTCGGGCAGCAACGCCGTTTCTTCAGCCCGTTCAGACATCCTGCGACCGGCAAAGGGGTTGCGGCCAACCGACCGCGACCGCGTCACCACGCGTTTGGTGGTTTTGCCAAAAGCTTTGCTAAGCTCTTCAATGGTTTTCTCATCGGACAGGGTCAGATAGAGCTTGATCCCAGCATTTCCCTGTAGAGCGCGGCGGGCATTTTCACCGTAAATATCATCAAGAGCGGGAATGGTCTGTGTTAAGATCGCCAGATTGGCCCGGTAGGAGCGCAGGGTTTCAATGCTGTCCGTGACAATCGGCATTTTACCAAGGCTGTTAAATTCATCGAGCATGATCATGACAGGCCACGGCTCATCTTCTCCGGGTTCATGATCCTTTCTCCGGGTTCATGATCCTGAAGTGTCGCCAACAAATCTGAGAAAAACAGACGGATCAACGGGGCCAGTGGTTTCACCATCTGGGGCTCTACCACCAGATAGACCGACAGCGGCGTTTTGCGGATGTCTGCAAAATCAAAGTCAGATGTAGCAGTGGCGCGATCAATGGCAGGGTTCGACCATTGTTTGAGGCCGGATGTCATCAGCAGCGACAGATAAGAGGTCAGCGTGTCGTTGTTGGTGGAGGCCATGCGCATAAAAATCAGCTTAGCCGCCGGATTTTGCACTTCGTCCGCTCGGCGGCGGTATTCTTTTTGCTTGTCTCCACCAGAGGCCGTGATGCGATAGATCTCGCCTAAGGTGGGCCGCTTGCGTTCAAACGCTAGAAGATCTGCAGCAACAAACAGGTCGATCCAGCAATCCTTGAACCCGATCATCGGCCTGCAAAACAGGCTGGCCAGTAGCTGTAGTTCCATTTGTTGCCGATCGACATTTTCCAGCCCGGCAATGCGCAGCAGCGGGTTTTAACGATGGGAACGCCGATCTTTCCAGTCGGTTGGGGCAAAGCGAAACACCTTGTCGCCCTGAGCCACACGATGGCGCGATGTGGCTTCAAAGTTCTCGCCTTTCACGTCCAACACAACGGCACTGCCCTGATAGGTCAGCAGGTTCGGAATCACAAAGCCGGTGGTTTTGCCGCGCTCGGTTGGGGCCACGATCAAGGCATGAGGGAACACTTTGGACATGATCAAGGGTTTACCGCTCTTGGGCGTGCCCATTTTTCCAAGGATAAAGCCATGGCCCGGCGTGCCGAAGAAACCGCTGCGCTTCATCTCGGAGAGCGTTTGCCAGTGGATTTCGCCAAATTTGGTCAGAGCGTCATTCATCAGAACTGCACTGAGCAAAACGCCGGCGCCGGTACAGATGCCAATGATTAGAGCGTTTTTCACTAAGTTTGACCCACTGCGCATCCCGAGTTGGCGAGGTAGTTCGAGCATTCCTGGGGCGTGAACTTTTCCAGGATGGAGCCGACATTTTTCCACAGATCGTCCCGGTTTCGCGGCTGGTCCTTCCTCAGGAAGCGCTTGAGCTTGGCGAACGCCTGCTCGATCGGATCGGGATCGGGGCTGCAGGGCGGAAGGAACGGAAGATGGGCGCCCGCGCCCCGGATCGCGGCGCGCACCGCATCGGTCTTTCGGCTGCCCGGAGTGTCCATGACGACGATGTCGCCGCGATCGGGCGTCGGGACAAGCCGGGTTTCGACATAGGCCCGGAAGGCGTCGCCGTCGGCCGGGCCGTCCAGGACCCAGGGAGCGTCGATCCGGTCCTGCCGCAGAGCGGCCATGAATGTGGAGGTTCCCCGATGGCCGAAGGGGGCCGAGCCGCGAACCCTTCGTCCCTTGGGGCCCCGGCCGTGCCTGGGCGACATGTTGGTCTTCATGCAGGTCTCGTCGATGAAGACCGGCTTGCGAGGGTCCGCCCGGCCCTGAAAGCGCTTCCACCGCTCGCGGCGGCGCTGCGCGCCGGGCCGGTCGCGCTCGTCCGCGGCGGGCGCCGGCTTCTTGCGGGTAAGGCCGCAGACTCTCAGGAAGCGCCAAATCGAGGCGAGACTCGCCGCGACGCCTCGCCCGCCAAGCCAATCCTGCAGCCCCGCCGGCGTGATTGCCGGACAGGCCTTGATCCGCTCAAGGATCCAAGCCCGGCACCCCGCAAGCTTCGGCGCGCGGCGCGTGCCCATCCGGCTCGGGCCGGCCGATCCCGTGTCGGAATATCGCCGAGCCCATTTGATCACGCTCGACGCGGCCACCCGCAGCTCCTTCGCAACGCTCCGGCGGCTTTCGCCCGCCTGCACCTTCTCGACCGCGCGCATTCGCAAATCGTCCGGATAAGGTCTGGGCATCCGTTCCGTCCTTCATCCTTCGTCTTGAAACCAAGGACGCAAACCATGTCGGAACAGCAAAGGGAATCCCTGAACGGTACGATTCCACCTTGGTGAAAAACGCTCTAACGACGCACATATCCAGCACATCACAGAAGCGAGCGAACCTTCTCCGTTTACAAGAACTGGCCCGGGAGCAGGCGGAATCAAGAAACCCGACTTTGTTGATTTTGGTGGCACCATGGTCTTCGACGCGATTGCTCGACGTCTTCAATCGGCTCCTCATCTGGCAGCAGCCGGACTGATAACGACCAATAATGAGTTTCTGCGTCAGCTTTTTGTAAGCAAAAGCGGCACGTCCTTCTCGACCCCAATGCTGGCCAACAAAGCAGCGCGTCTTCTTAGGCGGTTTCCAAATGCATCTGCCAATCTTCTGAAGTCACTAATGGCGGGCGCGGCGCAGATGCCGGAAGAATGTAGTCTACGCCTCGCTGCCCATAATGCCGAGAAGACAACGCAAATTTGCGGAAATGGCCTTGTCGATACTTTGCGAGCTGCATACTCAGACGACCATCGGGTAGTATTGTTTGCCGAAGATCGACTGGAGATGGACCATTTCGCCGTCTATCGCGTTCCCATTCCTCGGGAATTTCAAGGAAACGGGCGCAGAACCATCAGAGTCTCGCTAGCTTATGATCCACCTGTAAAGCGGACGCGTGCTGAATACACCGGCATTCGAATGAACTTCCGTCTAATCCGCGGTTGTGCGGTCGATGATGTATTCGCACATTTTCGCACCCGTGTCGGCGAAGCACCCGATTTTCCAAGACGATACAATTGTGACCTTAAGCCGGGGCCAAACAGCCGCGACAAAAATACCATTCAAACAGCTGCGGTAACCTACACGCGGGACACTGCGCGCTACGGGAATGAGTACCACCTCGTTGTTCGGTGTGTTGGCGGATGGGCGCTTGACAACGAGGTCTTTCAGAATTTTTCAGTGGTAGTTGAACTAGAACATCAAGCTGGTGTCCAGCTATTTGCTCAATTGCGCCAACACATCAGAGTATGATCTCCTTTCACAAAATACCCGTCAGCTACAACTGGTTCGATTTGCGCATCCAACCCAATTTCAGACTTCAAAACCTTTTTAGATAACCACTTGATTTTACGTGTTTTATCCAAATTTTTAGGCACTGCATCCGGCTGTATTTTATGTTGCTCTCGGCGATCTCAATCGATCCGGTATGGCCCGTCGGTCCGCGCGGTCTCGCAACTGATCTGCATGGACCGAAAGCCGGGCGCGAACGCGCTGTTGATGATGGACCGCGCCCACGAAGGCGGCGAGGTCCGCCGCTTTCCCCGGGACCGGGGAATGACGCCGGCCGTGCCGCCGAAGGCGAAGCGGAAAAACAAATGGGACCACGCCGCAAACTCTTCAAATTCGCGATATGGCAAGGCTTCGCATACCTCACGATGCAATCTTCCAAGCTGGTCTTATCCGCCAGCAAACGGGAAATCCCATGCTTGAAGGGTCTGCACATGGGCAATCTTCAAGCAAAGCAACCACCCGCTTTTTCCATGCGTTCTCGGGAGCAATGACCGCCTGCAAATAGTCGAGCATCACTAAAGTATTGTGCAGGTAGCGCCGGTCGGCGCCACGCATAGCCTCGTGAAGTTTCCTTGGAAATTTGGGGACTGTCATTTTAACGGTGAAGCGCCTATTCCAGAGTCGCCCATGATGTGCGCAGACGTTGCGCACATGGCTAATATTGTGGGTAAGGGACGCGAACACCTTTTCATCCAGTCCAAAGGGTTTGGCAATTGCCTGTCGCTCGCTTCGCAATTTTAGATCGCCATAAAATTTCGAAAGCAAGCCGAAAGACATGGCTTCGCCTGCCATCCAAGCAGGGGAAGCTTTGGCGACGTGTATTTTTCGCGATAATGGACAGCAAAAATGTCGCGCGAGCACCCGAACTCCTTCGTCAGGTCAGCCACGGCCCTCGCATGTTGGGGAATGTGCCCGTAGTGCCTCTGTTCCAAGTAACCATGCGGACCGTGTTTCATCGCCATATGATACGCCCACCGGGCGCGTAGAGCGACCTCTACACGTTCAATGGCATCCAGCACCGGCAACTTCAGTTCTCGGTCGAAAGTGTAGAGTGCCAGCACATCATTGAAACTCGTACTTTCAGGGAGCGCGTGATCCTCATCGACTTCTGCATGCACCTCGAAAAGTGACCAATAAGCCTTGAGCCTATAATATGAGATGAACTGAAGATGATGTCGCGCATGCGCTTCATCATCGACAGCAACCACACGGCGTTTCAATAGCTCAATTTGATCACTTATGGAGACGGCTGGCTTTCCAAACTTCATGCGATATCAATTTTCTACGAAAACAATGTCTTAAAAAACAAGTAACCCGCCGGGGTGCGCAGTACGGAACCGAAGTGCCGCCCGAGGCGTGGCAGGTCTTGTTGATGCGATAAATAGGGTAAAGCTCCTGCCAATGCAACCCCCTGTTTGGGTTCGGCATTTTTGCGACTGTTCGGAGTCCGATTCGTCCGCCTCGGAGGACGAGAATGAACTGCCCCGGGGTTTCCGGAGAGCAATCGGCTAAACAAACGAGCCGGAAACTTGAAGGAAGGGATCCATGCCGGAGAGAAAGCACATCCCGAGGCAGCCAGCCAACCTCCGCGCACGCGGAGTTCGTCCGTTCAAAGAAAACCGTTCCAATTGCTCCAGCGACAGTGCGGCCTACGCCTCGATCATGGAGAAGCCTGGATGCTCCCGCTTCACGCTTCGCGAATAGTGCATCCAAGCGGAGCGCGACGCCGGAGAGCGGCCGGGACGGAGCAGCGCCGACAATGCCAGAATCAAGGAGCTGGAGCGCGAGGCCAAGAAATTGCGCATCGCCAAGCCGGAACAGAGCTAAAATCGCGCCAAGCTGTCGAAATCAGGAACTCCACCTAAATTCCTTTCGACCTGTACTCCTGCGCGACGCGATCTATGGAAACCATGAATCCTGCGGTGCGAAGATCCGGCACATCGTCGCGCGACCGCCACAACTCGCGCATCGACTGGTATCCGAGCCGCATGGTGTCCTCCAATCCTGATCGAACGAGTTCCAATTCGTCCGCTCCCTTCAAGAATCGTTCCTTGAATCGCTCCGAAAACTGGACCGGAATCTTTGAGTTTGTGAACAGCCGGTTCAATTCGTCGAGCAGCAATTGGTTCCTTGCCTCCTCTTGTCGCCGCTGCATTCGACCGAACCTGATGTGGCTGAGGTTCTCGACCCACTCGAAGTAGGAAACCGTTACGCCGCCTGCATTCGCGTAGAGATCCGGAATGATGACGGTGCCTTTGTCCACAAGAATTCTATCGGCTTCCGCGGTAATCGGGCCATTTGCCGCTTCAACAATCAGCGGCGCCAGGATTCTATCAGCATTCTGCTGGCTGATGACGCTGTCGACTGCCGCGGGAATCAAGATGTCGCAGTCCGATTCGAGTACCCTTGCGCCGTCTTCCACGAACTTGCCGTCGTTGTACCCGCGAATTCCGCCAGTCTCTTGGACATGTCGGCTGACGGCCTCCACGTCCAACCCTTCCGGATCCACCAAAGCGCCATCGTGCTCAATGATTCCGGTAATTCGCGCTCCGTCCTCGTCCGAAAGAAACCGCGCCGCATGATAGCCGACGTTGCCCAGCCCTTGGACGACGACTCGCTTTCCGTCCAGCGCGCCCGTCAATCCTGCCGACGCCATATCCTCCGGCCACCGGAAGAACTCCTGCAGCGCGTACTGAATTCCGCGGCCCGTCGCCTCCACGCGGCCTTGAATTCCGCCGCTTGCAAGCGGCTTGCCCGTGACGCAGGCGCGCGCGTTGATGTCGGTCGTGTTCATCCGGCCGTACTGATCGGCGATCCAAGCCATTTCTCTTTCGCCGGTACCCATGTCGGGGGCAGGCACATTCTGGCTTGGATGGATAAGGTCTCGCTTGATCAGCTCGTAAGCGAATCTGCGAGTGATGACCTCCAGTTCGTGATCGTCGTAGTCGCGCGGGTCCAGACGCAATCCGCCTTTTGATCCGCCGAACGGAATCTCGACGAGCGAGCATTTGAATGTCATCAGGAATGCCAGCGCCTCGACCTCTTCCCGATGGACTCCCGGCGCGAAACGTATCCCGCCCTTCACCGGTTCGATATGTTCCGAGTGGACAGAGCGAAATCCAGTGAACGTATGTATCGTGCCTCTCATCCGCACGCCGAAGCGCACGGTGTAGGTGCTGTTGCAGACCTTGATTTTGTTGCGAAGCCCGGGAGAGATGTCGAGCAGGTTCGCCGCCCTGTCGTACATGTCTTCGACCGATTTCAGGAATGAGTTCTTGCGTGGCTTGGTCATCTGTCGCGTCGCAATTGATTCGCCGTGAGGCTTACTCAAGTGCTGAAACCGCTTCGCTGCAAGACAACTTTTCGTACGCGCTCCGGAATTCCGAGGATCCGGCATTTTCGCCTTTGCAGGACACCCTGTGAATCAGCCGACTTTCCTCGGGTCAACAGAGCACCTCGTCACTGATTCACCAAGCGCCTCAATCAAGGATCGAGCCTGCACTCGCAGCGACACAACCCTCTGCAACCGTTTGAATAAGGACTGTCAGCAGCAAGCCCGCATGCGGGGTTCTTGCCGTTTCTCAGCTTCATGGCGAGTGACTTTGGCCCACACTCTGCAAGAGCGCGTCTCGCAGTTCGACTTGGTAGACTGTCTGGATTTCCTCTATGCTGGCGCCGTGTTCATATGCTCCTTTGCGAATCTTTATTTGCAAATTTTCGTCTTGTTCAAACTTCGCCTCCACGTATTTTTCGCACTTCTCGGATATCTCGAATGGCTGCATCTCCTTTATGTCTTCAAAGAGATTAGGAACTTGAGACTCCGCCCATACTTTGGCCGAAAGACTGTTTGATATCTCTGCTCCGAAACTAGTCAGCTTGATCGGGCTGTTTCGATGCACAACCTGATTTGGCGGCAAACGGTCCAAGATTTTATCGATCTCTTTGTTCACCTCTGTCATGAAATCCTTGACAGACTTTCTATCTGAGTTAACGGCCCCAACCCAGGCCCCAAATGCAAAAATGGTCCAAATGACAATAGAGCCACCCATAATCAGAAATAAGTTGGCTAGTAACGATACGTACATTTTTTTATCCTTGAACCTGAGATGCGTCGGTGTCTTTAACGGTCGTTAAGGTTAAGCATTTTTGCGGCTGGTGTGGACCCGATTCAGCTGCATCCGTGTGTTGGCGACAGGCTTCGGATGCGCTGCGGCACCAGATGCGACCAGTGGAGAGAAGTGGTACCGCCTCCCCGGCTTGAACGGGGGACCTCTAGATCCACAATCTAGCGCTCTAACCAACTGAGCTAAGGCGGCACACGATGTGCTTACCGGCATTGCGAAAAAATTGCAACATTCGCCGGAGCGGCGTGTCAGAATCAGTGCGGCGATTTGTCAGAACGGTCCGCGCGCCCGGCCTCATTCGCTTCCTTGAAGTGGCGGATGGCGTGCTCGAATTTGTCGCGGCAGCCCGGATTGCAGAATCCGACGACCTCGCCGCAATACTCCGTCAATGAGTCCGCTTGAACCGGCTTGCCGGACCAAGGGCAGGTCTCATTGATGCAGTCGGTCATGTTGAGTCCGGACATTCATTTCTCCACGGAATTCGCGACAAGATCCGATGCGCAGGCAACAACCTTCATTGCTCTGCGGAATTCGCCTTCAACGATAAAGTTCTGCCGCGCGCTGTTCAAATGCGGCAACGATCTGTTGATGCGCCTTCAAGAAAGTCTTGGTGAACACATTTTCTGTCATTCGAGATTTGAACTTGAAATCCACTTTGAATTGAACCTCGCAGCAATCCTTCCGGATGTCCGCGAAACGCCACTCCACCTTCAATAACGCAAGCGGATTGAACGGCCTTTCCATGTTTTCAACGACAATGTGCCGTGCAACCGGATCAAGCGTTACCTTGGACTCCGTCCGAACATGTTTCACCAGAAATGTAATCTTCATCTCCGCGTGCAAGATCTGTTTTCCGTCGATGGCTTCTGCCGCCCGCACCTCCGTACCGGAACACAGCGGAACGAACTCCGGATAGGAATCGATGTCGGCCACGAGGTCGTACATCTGCTTCGCGGAGTAAGGCACGGTGCGGGTTTCGGTATGTGTAGTCATAACTTCTGGACCATGATCAGTCAGTTGGAACAGATAAGTCTGGCTGATCGGATTTGCAAAGAATCAAACAACCCGAGTGGGCGCGGTGCTCGCCGGAAATGCAACATCCGCTTCTGTCGCTCGGCTGCTCGGGTCGATGCCATCTCCGACCCTCCCGCGAATCGTCGCAGAAGACTGCCTATCAGGAATAGCCTTGTTTGGCTGAATTGCTCGCTGGGCACGCGCGACTGACTCGCGAAGGACCAAACGCTTCGATGCAATCTGTCATCTGGCGAACGCCATTCCTCCCGCATTCTTCAGCGACGGCCCGTCATCGGACCTCCGGGCATCCGAAGCCGTTCCGCATTCGCAGCCTCCCGAGCCGCGACGAGCCTGTCCGCCGCGTTGCGGCCGAACTTTACGGCAAGCTTCTTCCTGCGGGCGGCCGACAGTTTGGACTCGTCGCACATCCTGACGATTTCGGCGTCGTACGAATCCGCAACGATGACGCCCGTCAGGCCGGGGAGAAGCTCGACGGGGAAATGCGTTCCGACCGCCCAGAAAAAACGATCGCAGAACGGCAAATAGCCCTCCCATTTCGCGTCGGACATGAAATCCGTTCGCGACGATTTGCACTCGACGATCCACATTTCGCCCTTCGGCCCGAGCGCGAACACGTCGACCCTCAGCCCTGGCTCGGGCGTGAATTCCTCCAGAGTGCAAAAGTCGAGTTGCCGCAGATGACGGCAAACGCCTTTGGCCAGCAACTGCCCGGGACTCAATTGAAGAGCCATGCCTCCTCCCAACTTGCGCTGCGCGCGGCGCACCATTGCAGGCCCGCCATTGCATTGGCGATGGCCGCAACGCTTGCCGTTCTCGCGGACATGTCGAATAAGCTTAATGACAACAGCGACCAAACTCCAGATTCGGAGCGGATCGGTTTGCCGGTCTGTAATGCAAAGGACAATCCTCGGTCGCATCCGACACGGCAGCGTCGATACACGACGCTTGGAGGGTTTGCTCATTGGCAAACGACGAACTGACGAAAGCAAAAAAGAATGCCCGGTCCGCGGCGACGCGCCTAAGGTCTGAAGCGTTCAGCCAAGCCGCGGCCTCGACCGCAGCGAATATGCTGGCGAACCACCTTGAAACTTTCCCTGAAGTTTGGCCGATAGCAGGATATCTTCCGATCAGGACGGAGATCGACCCCCGGCCCGCGATGGAGTTCCTGCATCGCGCCGGCCGGTCGATTTGCGTTCCCGTCGTTGAAACATCAGATCAACCCTTGAGGTTCAGGGAATGGACCCCTTGTTCCAATCTTGTGAAAGCTGCATACGGTGTCGCCGTTCCCGAAAAGGGGCTTTGGATCAACCCTTGCGTCATAGTCGTCCCGCTGTTGGCCTATGACCGGAATGGCCGCAGGCTCGGTTACGGCGGTGGCTACTATGATCGCACTATCGCCGCATGCCGCGCCAGCCGTTCTGCGGTTGCCGTGGGCTTCGCGTTTTCCGGTCAGGAACTTGAGCGCGTTCCTGCGGACGACTTCGACCAAATGCTTGACGCTGTCGCCACTGAATGCGGCATCGTCCAATTCCGACAACCGAGATAGACCGAAACTCTGACGATGAAAATTTTGTTTTTAGGCGATGTGGTGGGACGAAGCGGCCGAAGCGCGATTTCGGATCGCCTCCGCGACCTCCGCGACTCATGGAAAGTGGATTTCGTTGTTGCCAACTGCGAAAACGCCACTCAAGGCAACGGCCTTACGCCGGCCCACGCCAGAACGCTGTTGGCTGCCGGCATCGATTGCATCACGCTCGGCGACCACGCGTTCGATCAACGCGAAATGCTTCCCTTCGTCGACAAAGAGCCGCGCATCGTCGCACCATTGAACTGGTCAAGACACCCGCCGGGCAAAGGCGCCTGCGTCTTTGAAGCCGGCAGCGGACGCCGGGTTCTGGTCGTATCGGCGCTAGGCAGAACCTTCATGAAACAGGCTTTCGAAGACCCTTTCCATGCAGTCAAGCACGAGCTGGCGAAGCATCCTCTGGGTGTTTCGGTGAACGCGTCGATTGTCGACATCCACGCTGAAGCAACCTCCGAAAAGTGCGCGATGGGCTTCTGGTGCGACGGGCACGCGACGCTTGTGGCGGGAACGCACACTCACATCCCCACCTCCGATGCGCGGATATTGCCGGGCGGCACGGCTTACATATCCGATGCCGGCATGTGCGGCGATTACGAATCTGTAATCGGGATGAAAAAAGAGGAGCCGATGAAACGGTTCACGACCGGCTTGGGCAGGTCAAAACTGGAGCCCTCCGCAGGCGCAGCTACGATTTGCGGGATATTGGTCGAGACCGATGCCGCAACCGGCAAGGCGATTCGGGTTGCGCCGGTCCGAATCGGAGGATCGCTGAGCCAAGCGGAACCTTGAGTCCTGCGGCGCAACTCTCCCGCATACGGCGCTGATTTGCATGACGCATTGTTATGAATTCGGCGGACAGGAAGGAAACGCGATTTGCGAGCACCGCTCTCGGTCATCATCCCGACGTTGAATTCGACCGCGGTGCTCGGCCCGACAGCGGCGTCGCTGATGGAAGGTGTCGACGCGGGCATCGTGAGGGAACTTGTGATCAGCGACGGCGGTTCGTCCGATTCAATCGCCCGGATTGCCGAAGAACTGGGCGCGATTTTTGTCGAAGGCCGCCGCGGACGGGGCATCCAGCTCGCAGCAGGAGCACGCGCGGCGAGCGGCAAATGGATGCTGTTCATTCATGCCGACACGCAGGTCTGCGCAGGTTGGAGTTCCGTCGTAAACTCCCACATGTCTTCGCGGCCAGAAATTGCGGGATATTTCAGGCTTCGATTCCGGTCCGCCGGCGTCGCGCCTCGCTTCGTCGCCGCATGGGCGAATTTTCGCTCGAAACGGCTTGGCCTTCCGTACGGCGACCAAGGTTTGCTGATTTCGAGAGATCATTACGACCGAATCGGCGGGTATTCGGACATTCCGCTCATGGAGGACGTCGAGATCGTGCGAAGGCTTGAAGGGCGAATGCGGATGCTGGATTGCGACGCATTGACCAGCGCATCCAGATACTTGGAGGAAGGGTGGTTTCGAAGGGGTTCGAGGAACTTGTCGACTCTGGCAAAATACTTGCTGGGCGCGTCTCCCGAGTCGCTGGTCAAAGGCTACGAGCGCAGCTGAATCCGTCTGCGCTACATCATCTGCAGCTTGTACAGCGAACTGTATATTCCGTTCAACTCCATTAGATCGTCGTGGGTTCCCTGCTCCGCAACCTCGCCCTTGTGCAGGACGATAATCGAGTCCGCGTTGCGAATCGTCGCCAGCCTGTGCGCTACAATAATTGTCGTCCGATCCTTGTAATGCTCCGCAAGATTTTCGTGGATTCTTCTTTCCGTCCTTGCATCCAGCGCCGAGGTCGATTCATCCAGAAGCAGGATGCGCGTTCCCCTCAGCAACGCCCTTGCAAGTGCGACGCGCTGCCGCTGACCTCCTGATAGACTGCTGCCCCTCGGTCCGCAGCGCGAATCCAATCCTTCCTTGAGATTTTCAGCCATCTGATCGACGAGCGCCGCGCTTGTCGCGCGGTCGAATTCCTCCTGGCCAGCCTCCGGATTGCCCAGCATGACATTCTCTCTGACGGTGAGATCGAATATCCCCGGCTCTTGAGGCACGACTCCGAACAGCCCTCTCAGCTCTTCGACGGCGAACGTTCTGATGTCCTTGCCTGCAATCAAGATATTGCCTGATTTGACTTCGAAAATGCGGGTCAGCAAATTGATCAAAGTTGACTTTCCTGCCCCGGAAAACCCGACAAGCGCCGTTGTCTTGCGCGGGCTCAATTCGGCCGAGAATTTCGACAGCACCGGCACATGATCTCCGAAATCGAAATCCACGCGGTCGAATTTCAGAACTGCTTCGCCTGCATCGGGATTGACCATCATCTCTTTCGACGGACTCACGATCATCGGTTTCATGTCGAAGACAGCGCGCACGCGTCCCATGGGCACTTTCACGCGCGCCCATGCGGTCGTCACGTGACCCAATCTCTTCAGCGGATCGAAAATCAGAACCACCGCCGTGAAGAAGCTCATGAATTGGCCGATGGTTTTATCGCCGTCGATAACTTCGTTTCCGGCGATATATAGCATGCCGAAAAACCCGATGCCTGCAGCAATGTCCACCATGGCCGGCGTTCCGGCTTGGCCGACCTCGGTTCTCACGACCGCTTTTTGATTCTTGACGCAAGTTTCCCGCACCTTGCCGAACTGATCGCGCTCCAATCCGAACAGCTTGATCACGAGCACTCCATGGAAAACCTCGTCGAGCAGCGACATTATGTCGGTGGCAGTCAGCTTCGCGACTCTTGCGGCTCTTCCAGTCAGCACCTGCATCGTCCGGACGGGGGTAAAAAGGAGCGGTATCCCTGCGATAGCAATCAATGTCCAAAACCAGTCGATCCTTATTGTGACGAACAAAAGCGAAGCGAGCGCGATGGAGTCCCTGATCGCAGGCGCGAGCAACGCGGACCAGACGGTCTTGACTTCCTCCGAGTCCACGAGGATCCGTTCCAGCAAGCCGCCCGGCTCGTGCTCCGAAAAAAATGAATAATCCAGCTGCAGAACCTGCCGCATCAGATCCATGCGAAGATTCAACTTGACCCACTCCCCTACCCGCGCGGTTATCCAGCGTTGGATAAAGCCGGCAATGCCGCGAATCGTGAATACCGCGAATACGCCAAGTCCAAGCCATACGAGCGCGCTTCGATCACTCTCGAGGAAAACGGTATCGAACATCGGCCCGATCAGGTAGCTCAGAACGCCAAGCATGCTGCCTTGGATCGCCATGAATACCAAAGCCGCGCCGATCCAATGGGAATGGCGGCGCACGTAGCTGCTCCAGAACCATCTCAGCAATGCACTGGTGCTGTAGGTCGCAGAAGTGAAGTCCAAACTCAATTCATTACCCTAGCACTTTTCGGCATGATCTGCTCGGCGGGAAGTCAGTTGAAATGCCGCCTTTTTGTGTCGACAACTTTTAAGATTTCGGCGGTTGGTCATGCATTCTGTTTATGCCGTGTTGTCTTACGGCCTTGCCCAATGTTCAACCGCTGCGGCGGCGCACCGTATAGCCTTGTCGTTCAGCTTGGCAAGCAGATGCAATGTGTTTCCGCAGTTTGCGGTTGAATCTGCGACTTGGAGGTCAGTTGTCGGAGGTTGGATAGGTTCTATTCCCACCGATCTTGGAAACCACCGGACAGCCGACAGTCGGACCAGTCACCCGACTGGGTAGACCAACCTCGACGATCACGCGACCGGATTTAGCGTCGCATTCCTCGGGCAGGCTCTGAAGAGTTGAAATCGCTGGGAGCGAAGGCATTGAATCCACATTGATGGGTGGTGAACAGATTTTGCCTTCGACCAATTGAAATATCCGCAGCATCATCGGAAATCACACTCATGAACACGCGCTCCGACGCATGGCGCCCGTCGTCCGCAAGCTTCGACACCCGGTCCGAAAAACTACCACGCCGAACATTCGCGTAGCCGATTGCAACCTTCCGACACAGAACTCGGCATTACCCGGCAGGCACGAAGCCGCCTCAACCGATACGAGTTGACATTGTTCCGCAACCTAAACATTCCCTTGACAATCTATAAATTTCGCAAGACAAATGTCCGTCGAATCATCCAATGTACATCGACCTTCCATCTCTATTTAATCGTCACTAATCTCATCAGTTAGGTTCAAAAATGCCCGTTGAACGCATGCCTATAACACCGACTGTATTAAAATGGGCAAGGGAACGCGACGGAATTTCTCTCGAATCAATACAAAGATATTTTCCCAAAATTAACCAGTGGGAACAAGGGCTGGCGCAACCTACATACAAACAACTCGAACGTCTTGCAAGAAAATACAAATACCCCGTAGCAATCTTTTTCTTCCCTGAGCCGCCGCAACTTTCGAGTCTCAAACACTCCTTTAGAACATTGCAAAACGAACAATTCGATGAAATCCCAAGCGCCATACATTTTATGCTTCGCAAAGCCAAGGTATTGCAAGAAAATTTAATTGAACTGAACGTTGATCGAAACAGCAACTTTCATTCGCTTTTTCTGAACATGCAATTTCACGTTGATGACGATATACCATCAATGGCGCGTCGAGTTCGTGATTACTTTGGAGTAACCATTTCGCAACAGCAATCTTGGAATGATCAATCGACAGCCTTCAACAAGTGGCGCAACGTATTTGAGGAGCAGGGTATTGGTGTATTTAAAGACGCATTTAAGCATGAAGACTTTTCAGCGTTTTGTCTATACCACAAACATTTTCCGGTGATATACCTAAACAACTCGGTTGCTACTCGCAATATTTTTTCCTTATTTCACGAGCTTTCACACTTGCTCTTCCAAACGAGTGGAATAGAATATCGCCAAAACTTCGTTTATCCGGCCCCAGCAGAAGGCTCAAACAGGATTGAAGTTTTGTGCAACAAGTTTGCAGCAGAATTTTTACTTCCCAATGAGCACCTCGACAGTGAATTGCGAGACGCTACGCCCGACGAAAGTGGAGCTTCAGCAATTGCGAGCCGTTACAATGTTTCCAGAGAGCTGGTATTTCGTCGCTTTCTTGATCGGCGGCTAGTAAACTTTAATCAATATAGGGAAGCCGCCAATCGATGGAAAAGTCAGACACGAACACGTCACGGCGGTGGAGATTATTACAATACGACAATCACATATCTTGGATTACACTACATTGATCTGGTATTTTCAAAGTATTACGATGATGAAATCACGGATGACGAGGCAATTGATTATTTGGGAATTAAAGGTACGAGTTTTGCGAAACTTGAAAGGAAGTTTCATGAAAGAAAAGTGAAGTGATATGTATGTGTTTGATACCTCGCCACTTTCGGTAATGTTAAAACATTATTATCAAAGCAGGTTTCCCAGCCTGTGGGATAATTTTGAGCGACTGATAAATCTCGGAGAAGTGATTTCGGTTTCCGAAGTATTTTATGAGCTAAAAAAAGGTCCGCTTTCCGGAAATCAATGGGTTAATGCTAATAAATTTATGTTTACGATTGCTACTGAAAATGAGGCGCATTTTGTCCGAAACATATTTGCTACAGAGCAATTTATGGGTCAATGGAAGGAGAAGAATATTGAAGGGGGGAATCCGTTCGCGGATCCATTTGTAGTTGCTAAAGCCGCCGTGAATGACGGAATTGTAGTTACGCTCGAAATTAAGAAACCAAACTCGGCCAGCATTCCTAACATTTGTGAACACTTTGGAGATCCATGTATAAATTTGGAGGGATTCATGAATCGTGTTTGTTGGACATTTTGAACGTCTTCACAACACTTTATCCGGAAGCAGATGAACATAGATCTCTGAAAAAAAGTACGTTGGTCTCGCATAATATATGGTGATGGGTTCGATGACTGACCGGCAGATAGCCTGGTGACATGATCTTATCAGAGCTCGACCTAGAGTTCAGTGACCTCGCCGAGATTTGGTATCTTTTGTCATCAATCAACCTAACACAGACGCCAAGCACGCTCTGGAACGAGACCACCAAGACGCAATATATACGCCCTCGGGATCGAGCTGAAAGCGATTTGACGAATGAAAAATGGGGGTTGGTCGAACTGTTCCTACCGCCGCCGGCCAAGAGGGGCGCCCCGCACGATCGATTTTAGGACGGCGGTCAACGCGATCAAGCACATGCTCGACACCGAGTGCCAGTGGCGGACATTTCCCCTTTGTTTTCTGACCTTTACGACGGTTCGAAACTATTTTACACGGGGCGCAACGACGGGGGATACGACCGGATGATGGACAGGCTTCGCGTCTTCGGACGCGAACTGGCGGGGTGCTCCGAGACTCAGATCGCGGCGGCGATCAATATCCAGTCGGAATGTCAATAAGCATCTAATCATGTCCCCTTTTAGGTGTCTAACAGTGCCCCATCGAGGAGTAGTTTTTTGGAGGGCAGGAGCAAGCTTTCGGATGAGGCCGAAGCGTGAAGGTTGTTTCGACGTCATGCCGTGGTCGCGAACAACGACCGGACGCGAAAATTAGGGCGACGGAGTGACCGGCGTAACGCGGCAGACCGCTTAACCTCGCAGACCTCGCAACGATCTTTGATGGAAGCGGGTCATCTGCGGAAATGGCGGTCGGGATCCGCGCGCGGAACTCGTATGGTTGCTTCGGGGTATGCCTTCCTTCCGTCATTGGCCTCTTCCTTTGAATGTCCGGCCCATCTTTTTGGTCTTTTGCTCTCCGAAAATCCCTTGCGTTTTGCGCGCGGAAGGGCTTCACGGAAATTGGCAGCACTGGAGGGCAAGATGCGCAAAAAGATCAGCTTCGAGGACTTCGAAAAACATATGAATGAGATATCGGCCAACGGGGATCCGCTTGAAAAGCTGGCCGCTACGGTTGATTTCGAACGGTTCCGGCCGACCCTCGAAAGGGCCGCAGGATGTCCTCGCGGTGCCAAGGAAGACGGCCCGGCGGACGATCCGGTTGTGAAATTCAAGATGCTCGTGCTGCAGAGACTTCATGAGATGTCGCTCGACGCGACCAGTACGATGGTGTGCGACCGGCTGAGCTGGATGCGCTTTTGCGGTCTGAGACCGCACGAAGCGGTTCCGGATGCAAAAACGCTTGGGGAATTTCGCGAGACGCTGGTCAAGGCGGGGATGCTGGACGATCTGTTTCGAGAATTCTATCAAACTGCCAGAGCAGCCGGATACATTCCCCGGCCGGGTCGGATGGTGGACGCGACCCTTATCGCCAAGCCCCGCTAGCGCGCTTGACGGTACTTGGCTTCGCGAAGGGCTGATCCACCATGGCAAAAAGTGAATTTGGGATCGACGTTACTCTCGATGGCATTCAAGTTTGTGCGCAACCCGAAAAATTTGTTGGCAGGAAAAATTGATCTCTTACCGAACGGACGCACCTGCTTCCTCTTGCAGTCAAGCGGAGTACGAACGTGCGGTTGTGAACTCGTCGCTTTGGGCGGCGGCCGGCGATGCCCTCGGATGGATCACAGAGCTTTCCCGAGGAGCAAACGGCGTCAAGCACCGAATCGGCAAAGAGAAGGTTACGGAGCCGGTATCGTGGCAACGGTTCGTTGGTGGGCGGTCCGGCGTCAAAGTCGACCTACCAGCTGGAACCTACTCAGATGACACGCAGCTTAGGCTTTGCGTTTCAAGGTCTATTCTCGGAAACGGATTCTTTGATGTCGAAACCTTTGCCAAAATAGAAGTAACGTCGTGGCAAGGATACTGCTTGGGCGCAGGCGTCGGCACCAAAGCCGCTGCTGCAAGTTTGTCGAAGCGAGGTGTGAATTGGTTCTCCAATTTCTTCGCTTCCGATCGCCAGAAGTATACTGCGGCTGGCGGCAACGGCGCTGCCATGAGGATTCAACCGCATGTATGGAGCGCGAATGGGTCGCGCAATGAAATGATCCTTCGGGTCATGCAAGATGCAATCGTGACCCATGGAAATCCACATGGTTTTTGCGGTGCCGTATTCCACGCGCTGTGTATCTGGCATGCGTTGGTCGAACGAGAAATCCCAAGCTTGGAGGTCGCTAAGGAGTTCGTTTCCCATATGGGCAGGCTGCCTGCCATGCTTGAAAAAGATAGCCAACTTGCCGGTGTCTGGAGACCATTTTGGGAAAACGAGGCTGGCATGAGTCTTGAATGCGCCGTTCGCGCTTTCCAGAATGACGCGTTTCAGGATATTTCGTTGATCAACGATGCCTTCGAAACGTCGATGATCCCGCCGGATTACCATGATCTCTTACACAGGCTCGGTTGTCTTACCGGAAAATATCGGGGTTCTGGATTCAAAACTGCGTTGGCCGCCTTGGCGCTCTCGTTATTGCATTCACCAGAGACCGTCGCAGATGCTTTGATCGAAGCCGCCAATGAATTGGACAGCGATACTGATACAATCGCTACAATGTCGGGCGCGCTTTTGGGTATTCTAGCGAAGCATGAACCCATCTGGAAAATTCAGGATATTGAATATCTTAGATCGGAAGCGAAACGAATGGCGGACATTGCAAGAGGGGCGACTGCATATAGCTTTCCATATCCCGACGTTGCCTTGTGGAAGCCGCCCGCCAATCAGTCGGATGCTGTTGTAATCTGGAACGGAGAATTGGCGTTAACCGGCTTTGGAGTGCTTGAGCCTCAAGGCCAAGAGTACGCTGCTGGAACCGCTGTATGGCAGTGGTTCAGGTTGCCTTTCGGTCAGAGCTTACTGGCAAAGCGACGGAAGAAAGTTCAGTCACTTGTCAGTGCAGATCAAATGCCGCGCGAACCTTTGCCGCCAAACTCCAAGAGCGGGGTAACGATGAGCAATGAGGAAAATAACCTTTTTGCGTTTTCGACAAGTGAACAACAAAATAGTGATCGGAGCAACGAAAATGGGCGCAAGCAAAAAGTGGCGCATGAAAGGTTTACCAGCCTAGATGAAGCCACAAAATCCGTTATCGATTCTGGCTTTGACGATGCCACAATTGGACGAGCCATAAATCAATGTATTGATGATGGCATTAATCAGGGTCGTGGCATTGAACGTGTAATTGACCTTTCGGAAATCATTGCTAAAGCACGCATTGCGCGCATCAAGAAAAAACAATCGAAAACCTAGTATCTTGGATGATGGTTAATTCGTTGATTCTTCATTTGGATGTGCACTCATTTCATTGCAATAAATCCTGAAGTCCGACCGCATCTAATCCTGATCCACCCCTGAATCCGTTCCTCGCAAGGGCGAGGATTGCTTTTGGACGCCTATAGAAAAGATCATTTTTGGATGCTTATTAACATCTTGGAAGGCAGCGTCACCGATGCGCTCAGAGGTCCAGCCATCCATGCCGGAAGTATCGCACTCACGGCGATCAGCTCGTCGAAGTCTTCGGCGGAGAGCTTGTGCACAATCGCTTCTATTCCGGTTTCGACTTCCCGGGGGCCGAGCCAAGCGAGGGCGCGGACTGCATTGCCAGCTGGTCTGTGGGGTGCCACCAATTGCCAGCGCGGGGCATGGCGTAGCTGCACGACCAGCGCGCCGAAATGCAGTCGACGGCATGGGCCGGACGTCAGATAAACAGACCGTACCGGATTCTGGGTGGTCAAGCCGAGAGCGTTGGCGGCAGCCCCGCCGCAGGGAACAATTGTTTCGCCCCAGAGCGAAGAAAGCGATGCGATCGCCATCTCGATGGAGGGAGCGCAAGGACCGAAGCGGGTCTGGATGGGGCGCATGTAGACACCTTGGCAGATCGGCATGATTTGCCCTGATCGGGCGAGCTCGGAAAGCGCTTGATCAACCGCTGCCCTGCTGCCCAAGTGAAGCAGCGCACTTGGGCACAACGGGGCGGCCTCGGGGAGGGCTGAGGCCTGCTCCAGAATGCGGTTCGACAAGTTGGGCATTGTGGCGTCTTGGCATGAATTCGTCGGAAATCAAGTGGCGATTATGACAGATTGCAGTGGCCTGCGTCAGTTCAGCTGTTGAATTCTCTTCACGCCGGAATTCAGGATGCATTCGCTCTGCTCCGCAGTTCTGGAACTGCGGCTGTTTCCTTATCGACTTCTCTGTTTGACTCTCACCGACGTCACACCACTTTAGGCCGAATGCTTCAAACGGGCGTGACGGAGCCGCGCTTCATGAACGCCGAAGGTGGCTAACGTCGCGTAGAGCTCATTCAACACGGCAACAACTGCCGCGATGTGTGGGCAAATACGGATTGTCGCTCGCTGCACATGTAAGATTAGCTCAAGGAAACGGCCATACCAGCCGTGATTGCGAGATAGCCGATATCTCGAGCGCACTGCTGACGAATTACGGTCAATACCAACCAAAAATCACTTCAAAATAGATCTTTGTCACGCGCCGATCCAAGGTATCGAAGTAACCTACCATGCCTCGCATGCTCGGAAGAATCACCGTTTCGATTATTCCAAATCGTTCTCTGGCCACTTAAATTGGGATGCTAGGTTGTTAATGCTTAATTATAAGCTTTGATGTGCAAGCAAAGTGTCCCTTAACTCTACTTCATATACCCTTTTTACTTGCTCTACATCTGTGCCAATCTCATATGCTCCCTTGCGAATTTTTATTTTGAAGTCTGAATCCTCTTGAAATTGGCCCGAAACATACTCTTTGCACAACTCAAATATCTCAAATTCCTGCTTTCCTGACACCAGCTTGGCAAGATGCGCAGCGTGATCAACTGTCCACGATCCAATTGAAAGGACTTCGGAAATTTTCTTTCCCAGCTCTGTAAGTTGGACAGGACTATTTTCCTCCACGGCCAGAGACGGAGTCAAGCGTTTGAGAATACGGTCAGTCTTTTCCCTGTTCTCATTGATGTATCCCTTAACTTCACTCATAAAATCCTTGAATAGTTTTCGATCAGCGTTGACTTCTCCTTTCCACTCACCGAATTTATATGCCACCGTAATCACAGTAAGGACAATTCCAAATACTGCGACCGTAGCTGCCACCACCGCTGCTATCATGTGCCATTCGGTCATCACGTTGTCCTGTGCAATCCACCCCGTCATATAGCCGTATAATGCAACCTTGTGGCAATTGTAAGTGAAAAGTTTTCAGTATCGGCTTCGCTGGAAAGATCCCGGTGATTTGGGCGATGCTGGATCAGCTCCGCTTCGGCTTTACCGGTGCCGGCGCCGTTGGGTTGAATTCGATCTGCCCTGACCGGAACAGGTTTCTCGCGTCTGCTGTCCGCACTGCGACTCAGACGCAATGTGGATGGGCACGAAGTTGCGTGCCGTGCTAGCCGAAGGCAAGCAGTTCAACACAAGCCGAATCAATGCGCAGAGATCACAATTCGCCCTAATACGCATCTCATCGAGATTTCGGCTCGCTCGCTATCTTGGTCCACGCATCGACGTCGCTTGCGCGGGAAATTGCACCTTTGGCCCAAGACCTTCACGCACCAAATTGCGAACAAAGGTTCTTTGATTTATGCGCGCCAAATCGGAATCGCAGGTCTTCAACTATCCTGATGAGGGTCCAGTCAGGATTTGCACCGCAAGTGCCGTGCTTCAAGCCATCTCCCATATTTCGTTTTTCGTCCGGAAGGCGTAGTGAGCGAATTTCGCGTCAATCCGTATTCCTTGGATTTTGTCACATGAATCTTGCCGCAGGCCGAAAATACATAGCAATTCCCGGACCGTCCGTCGTTCCCGACAAGGTGCTGGCCGCCATGCACAGAGCGGCGCCGGACATTTACGCCTCCGATTTGGAGGACATGGTGATCGAGACCATCGCCGATCTGAAGACGGTCGCCGGCACTCGCGGTCATGCCGCGATTTACATCGCGAACGGGCACGGCACATGGGAAGCATGTCTTTCGAATACTCTGAGCAGAGGGGACCGAATCTTGACCCTTTCCACGGGGCTGTTCGCGAATGCCTGGGGCCGTGTGGCCGCTGATCTCGGAGCCGAGGTGGAATGCATTGAATTCGGGACGTCGGCTCCGATAGATCCGGCAGTGGTTGCTGAGCGCCTGACCCGTGATTCGGCGCACGCCATCAAAGCCGTGCTTGCCGTGCAGGTGGACACCGCGAGTTCCGTGTGCAACGACATCCAAGCGCTCTCGAAGGCAATCAAAGAAACCGGCCACCCCGCGCTGCTGATGGTCGACTGCGTTGCGAGTTTGGGTTGCGAGCGATTCCAGATGGACGACTGGGACGTCGACGTGATGCTGTCGGCAAGTCAGAAGGGGTTGATGACGCCGCCGGGAATTGGCTTTCTGTTTTTCAATGAACGCGCCAAGCGCATCGGTCGCGACGCGAACATGAGAACCCGGTACTGGGACTGGAACGCGCGAGTCGAGCCGGAAGAATTCTATTTCAGATTCTGCGGCACTGCGCCGACCCATCATCTTTTCGGACTGCGTGCCGCGCTCGACATGCTGCTGAAGGACGAAGGGTTGGATTCCGCTCTCGACCGGCATGCGAGATTGGCTCAAGCGATCTGGGCGGCAGTCGGGGCTTGGGGAAAAGGCAGCGGAATTGCTCTGAATATCGAAAACGAGGCGCATCGCAGCCATGCCGTGACAACTGTTTGCCTCGGCGAAAAGCGCAGTTCTGAACTGAGGGAATGGACCGCTTCAGTCGCGGGCGTCACGCTCGGTATCGGGCTTGGAATGGAAACCCCCGAGGATCCCGAATCGCAAAGGTATTTTCGCATGGCGCATATGGGGCATGTAAACGCGCACATGACGCTCGGGATGCTGGCGGTCGTGGATTCAGGCCTGAAGGCTCTCGGCATCAAGCACGGAGAAGGCGCATTGGAAGCCGCCGCCAAGGTCTGCTCCGGAACGGCCTCCTGAACCTGCGAATTTGCCGAAGGCGTGACCGCGACCCCATCGTTACGCTGCGTCGCCGAGACGCTCCAAGGCCTTTTTGATTCGATTTGATTCCTCCGCGAGCGAATGGATTCGTGCGCTTGTTTGTTCCACGACTTCCGCAGGCGCTCCGCTGACGAATTTGGGATTGTTCAGCCGCGCTTCCAAGGCGGCAATATCCCGCTTCGATTTTTCGCGCAGTTCAGCGAGCCTTGTTCTTTCGGCCGCGACATCGATGACATCCGACAACGGCAGGCAGTAAATGGCGCCATCGACTGAAATCATTGAGGAGTCCTTGGGCGCAGCCTTTGCGCGGCTGACGTTCTCGATTCTCGCCAACCGCTTGATCAGCGATTCGTTTCCCTTGAACCGGGACGCCGCGTCGGCGCTGGATTCCAACTCAAGCAAGTTCAACTTGAGTCCCGCCGGCACGCGCAATTGCGACCTGACTGATCGAACCTCTTCAATCAGCCGGATGACCCACTCGATCTCCAAATCCGCGCTTTCGTCCGCGAGTTCGCCAGCCGTGAACTGAGGCCAATCCGCATGCACGAGCAACTTGGCCCGGTTGGCGTTTTTGGACCAGATTTCTTCGGTTATGAACGGCATGAACGGGTGCAGCATGACGAGGCATTGATCCAGCGCCCAACCGATCGTTGAGCGCGTTTCCGCAGCCAATCCGGAATCGTCCGAAGAAAGCAGCGGCTTGGTGAACTCCAGATACCAGTCGCAGAATTTGCCCCAAACGAAACTGTAAAGCGTGTTCGCAGCTTCGTTGAACTTGTATGCGCGCAACGCCTCGTCCACGGATTCGCGGACTCTGGCAGCCTCGCCGACAATCCATCTGTTGACCGTCGCGCGAACATTGGCCGGGTCGTAGGATTCGACGGCGACGCATTCGTTCATTTCCGCGAAGCGCGCCGCGTTCCAGATCTTCGTCGCGAAGTTCCTGTATCCCGCCACGCGGCTTTCTGCGAGCTTCAGATCGCGGCCCATGGCCGCCATCGAGGCCAAGGTGAAGCGCACGGCATCCGCGCCGTATTTCTCGATGAGCTCGAGGGGGTCGATGACGTTTCCGAGCGATTTCGCCATCTTCTTGCCGTGCTGATCCCGAACCAGAGCATGGACGTAGACGGTGTGGAACGGAATGTTGTCGACGACGGCGAGTTGCATCATCATCATTCTGGCAACCCAGAAGAAAATGATGTCGAAACCGGTCACCAGCACATCCGTTGGGAAATACTTGCGCAGCTCCGGCGTTTGATCCGGCCAGCCCAGCGTTCCGATCGGCCAAAGACCCGACGAAAACCATGTGTCGAGAACGTCGGGGTCGCGGGTCAGCGGCTTCCCGTCCGCCTTCTCCGCAGCTTCTTCTTCGGTGGCCGCGCAGTATTGCCGTCCGTCGGAGTCATACCAGACCGGAACCTGGTGCCCCCACCACAATTGCCGCGAAATGCACCATGGCTCGATGTTCTCCAGCCAATTGAAATACGTCTTCGCATAGCGCTCGGGCAGTATTTTGGTTCGCCCGCTCGTCACGGCTTCGATCGCGGGCTCCACCATTTTCTTCGCGTCGACGAACCATTGATCCGTAAGGTACGGCTCGATCGCCACTTTGGACCGGTCTCCGTGAGGAACCGTGTGCCGGTCGTCGACCGTCTTGTCGAGCCACCCTTGCCGAGTCGCCAGCTGGACAATGCGCTCCCTCGCCTCATACCGGTCGAGGCCGTCCAGCGACATCGTTTCATCCGTCGGCGCGCACCCGTCCAAGAACGCATCATTGCCCTTGAGATGCATTGTCGCCTTGGTCGACATGACGTTCACCGCAGGCAGTTTCTGCCGGACTCCGACCTCCCAGTCGTTGAAATCATGCGCGGGCGTCATCTTGACGGCTCCGGTGCCTTTGGTCGGGTCGGCATACGAATCGGCGACAATCGGAATCGAACGGTTGGCGAGCGGCAAACGCACGGTCTTGCCGACCAGATGGGAGTACCTCGCATCCTCCGGATGGACGGCGACGCCCGTGTCGCCGAGCATCGTCTCCGGGCGCGTCGTGGCTACGACCAGGTAATCGCGCGTTTCATATTCGGCCGGATTGCCGTCCGAATCGAATGCGACCGGGTGCTCGTAAGTTTCGCCGTTCTCAAGTTCGTAGCGAAGGTGCCACATCTTCCCGTCGACTTCGACCTGTTCGACTTCGACGTCGGAGATTGCCGTTTCGAAATGCGGATCCCAATTGACCAGACGCTTCCCCTTGAAGATATAGCCCTTCTCGTAAAGCTCGATGAAGACCTTCAGGACGGCATCGTGGAACCCGGCATCCATCGTGAAACGGTTTCGCGACCAATCGCAGGACGCTCCGAGCCGCTTCAGCTGGTTGATGATCGCGCCGCCGGAACTCTCTTTCCACTCCCAAACCTTCTCGAGGAATTTCTCTCTGCCCAGCTCCCTGCGCGAAGGCATTCCGGCCTCCGCCAGAGAACGCTCCACCACCATCTGGGTCGCGATTCCGGCATGGTCCTGGCCCGGCTGCCAAAGGACGTCGAAACCTCGCATCCGGTGCCATCTGATCAGGATGTCCTGCAGCGTGTTGTTGAACGCGTGGCCCATGTGGAGGACGCCGGTCACGTTCGGAGGCGGAATCATTATGCAGAACGGCTCGGCGTCCGTTCGCGCGTTGGCGCCCGCGACGAACGCGTCCGAGGCCTCCCACATCTCGTAGATGCGCCTCTCCGTCTCGGCTGCATCGTATTTCGTTTCCATCTGCGCACACGCCTCTTCGTCCGGACCGCGACATTGAATCCGCTGCCAATTAATCAATTCATGCCGGAATTTGAAGCATGCCGGACGCGCGAAGTTCGGGCCGACGGGCGCGCGTCGGCCTTGAATCTCCCTGCGAAGGCGGATAATCGGCCGCTTGACCCGCGCGAGGGAGCCCGGGCGCAAAAATTTCCGAAGCCGTCAGAGTGAATCCACATGTTGAAATTCGGCGTGAGCCAACCCGTGAAGAGGAAGGAAGACGTCCGGCTGCTGACCGGACAAGGCCGGTACATCGGCGACGCCGCTCCCGACGGAGCGCTGGTAGCTCATTTCTTCTACTCGCCGGTCGCGCACGCCCGGATCGCCTCCTTGGACGTCGAGGCCGCCAGATCGGCGGACGGAGTGCATGCAGTCTTGACTGCGGAGGATCTTGAGCGAGCCTCGGTCCTCAACAGGATGGCAGCGAGCATCCTCGACCTGCCCGACGGCGGAAAGGGCGCGAACCCCGCACGCCCCCTCCTTGCATCGGACAAGGTTCGTTTCGTGGGCGAGCCCGTCGCCATGATCGTGGCCGACACTCTGGACCAGGCGAAGGACGCGGCAGAGCAGATCGAATTCGATTACGAGGAGCTTTCCGCGCACCTCGCCCTCAAGCCCGGCGGCGAGGCGCTGCACGAGGAAGCCCCCGACAATCTGGCTTTCGACTGGTGGGCCGGCGACAAGGACAGGGTCGGCAAGCAGTTCAGCAAAGCCGCGCATACGGTCTCGCTGATCGTGGAGGACAACCGCATCATCGCGAATTCGTTGGAGACGAGAGGCTGCACCGCATACTGGGCCGACGGGCGTCTGCATTTCGCGTTCAGCGGCCAGGGAGTCTGGGGCCCCAAGCAGGAGTTGAAGAAGGTCTTCGGCTTGGAAAGCTCGGATGTTCACGTGCAGATCCCCGACGTCGGCGGCGGGTTCGGGATGAAAGGGTTCATGTATCCGGAATACTTCGTCGTGGCTCAGGGCGCGCGCGTCGCCGGACGGCCTTTGCGCTGGGAGTCCGAGAGGTCGGACGCCATGCTGACGGACAATGCGGGACGGGATCTCGTATCCCTTGTCGAAGCTGCATTCGACGAAAACCACCGCATCCTGGCCTACCGAATCGATACGCAATGCAACCTCGGAGCACAGAATTCCACTTTCGGCCAAGCGATTCAGACGGAGATCGCCCAAAAGGTCGTGACGGGCGTCTACGACGTCCCTGCGACATTCTTCCGCGTGCAAGGGATTTACACCAATACTGCGCCGGTGGACGCGTATCGCGGAGCCGGACGGCCGGAAGCGATATACATGATCGAGCGATTGATGGATCATGCCGCCAGAGTTCTAGGCGTCGGCCAGCTCGAATTGAGGCGCAAGAACTTCATTCCGCCCGAAAAGTTTCCGTATCTGAATTTTGCTAAGGAGACCTTCGACGTCGGCGACTTCGACAAGGTATTGAAGCGCGCGGAAGCGGAGGCGGATATTGCCGGGTTTCCGTCGCGGAGACGCGAAGCCAAGTCGAAAGGCAGACTCAGGGGCATCGGCCTTTGCTACTATATCGAAGCAATTCTCGGCGATCCCTCTGAAACCACCAAAATCGAATTCACCGAGAGCGGCGGCGTCAACATGTACGTGGGCACCCAGTCGAACGGCCAGGGCCACGAGACCGCCTTCGCGCAGGTTCTGCACGAACGCACCGGCATTCCGTTCGAGAAGATCAATTTCGTGCAGGGGGACAGCGATCTGATCCGGAAGGGCGGCGGAACCGGCGGGTCGCGCTCCGTCACGACGCAAAGCGTTTCGATCAATTTGACTTCGGACCGCATGATCGAAAAATTCATGCCGTTCGCCGCCGAGCAGTTTGAACATGCGGAATCGGATGTCGAATTCGACGACGGACTGTTTCGCGCGAAAGGCACCAACAAGTCGATGTCTTTGATGGACGCCGCGGACGCCGCGCGGGCGGCAGGCCGAGTGGACTTGCTGACGACCGAAGCGACCTCGAAACTGGACGGCCGCTCCTATCCGAACGGAGCCCATTTCTGCGAGGTCGAAATCGATCCCGACACTGGAGATACGAAAGTTGTCAAATACACGGTGGTCGACGATCTGGGCATCCTGATGAATCCCATGCTCGCCGAAGGCCAGGTCCACGGAGGCGTGGCGCAAGGCATTGGCCAGGCGGTCACGGAGCGAGTCGTATTCGACGAGGACGGCCAGCTCTTGTCAGGCACGTTCATGGATTACGCGATGCCGCGCGCCGGAGACATTCCGTTCATCGAGTTCCACTCTGAGCCCGTGCCGTCCAAGAACAATCCGATCGGCATGAAAGGATGCGGAGAAGCGGGAACGATCGGCGCGCTCGCTGCCGTCGCGAATGCCGTTCAGGACGCAGTGTGGGAACTGGGCGTGCAGCGGGTCGACATGCCGTTTACCCCGGAGCGGACATGGCGGATGCTGGCGGCGAAGGAAACCGCTCCGAATTGACCGCTTCTCGCGCCCTGAATTCGGAGCGCGACGCCGGTCTTCAAGCAGGTCGGACAACCGTTCGCCGGCGCGTTCGACCAGCCCCCCCCCGATGAGCCCCTACCTGCCGGACCGCTTAAGAACCTTGTCCAAAAGCATGCGGCGCTCGCTCGCTACCGGCGCCGTTTTGACCCGCTCGTAATTCACCTGAGGGTCGTACAGATTCACCTCCAACCCGAGTTCCGCCGCCGTCAGCCTCCCCATCGAAGCAATAAGCGAATAAGCGGCAACGTCGCGATTCGTTTCAGCCGTGATCAGGTCGGTGCGAGCGCCAAGCAGCCTTTGTTCGGTATCGAGGACATCCAGAGTGGACCGAAGTCCGAGCGCCGCCTCCTCGCGCATGCCGTTGTACGCAATCTGGGCCGACTCCACCTGCTCGCGCCGCGCCGTTATGGATGCCGCGGCGATTTCGAACCTCGCCCAAGCCGAAGCAACCCGCTGTTCGGCCGAACGGACGGCCTGCAGCAAATCGAAACGCGCCTGCTGCGATACAGCCAGACCCTGCCGCAGCAGGGCCATGTTCGTGCCGCCGCGGTACAAAGGCATGTTGGCTGTCAACGAAATGCTGGACGTGGTTGATCCGCTGCCGCTCCAGCGTTCCAGATCACGGTCCAACGCCACGGATCCTCCCAGCGAAATCCTGGGATTCAGAACGGTTTCGGATCTTTTCACATTGAGATCCGCCGCCGCCGCCGTGTGCTGAGCCCTTATGATGGACGGATGATTCCTTCTTGCGATCTCGGTCGCCTCTTCAAGAGACGGCGGCAATTCGACGATCAGCGGCGAAAACTCCAATGTTCCGGGATATTCGCCGACTTGGAGTCTGTAGGTTTCCCGAGCGATCGAAAGCTCGCCTTCCCGCAACGCAACCGTGCTTCTCGCCGAAGCGAGCTGCGCCTCCACGGCACTCACGTCCGTCCGGGTGATGGCTCCGAGCTGGAATCGATTCCGGGCCGCGTCGAGTTCGGTCGAAATCAATCGATGATTGTTTCGCTCAAGCGTCAGCAGCCTGTCGTAGCGCAAGACGTCGTAGTAGGCCCTGACCGCGCCCAGAATTACGTTCTGTTCCGTCTCGACCAGCGTTTGCCGGGCAGCCAGGACTCCTTCTTCCGCCGCTTTTATGGCAAGCCTCTGGCTGCCCCCGTCGGACAAAAGCAAATCCATTGTCAAACGCAGCGTCCCCGTAAGGGAATCGCCGCTTTGCGCCGATGCGCTGTCAACGACTCTGCCTTGCGAGGTCGCGACCAGATTGATTGCCGGCCGCAGCACCGCCACGGCTTGCGAAACGGTTTCATCGCTTACGCGAAGCAACGCGCGCGACGATTCGAGAACGCTGCTGTTGCGATAGGAGACTGCCAACGCCTCGGGCAGCGTCTGCCCGACAGCCGGAATTGCTAATCCGGCAGCAAGCGCGAAACAGATTGCGCCCTTCCTTTTGAACAACATGGTCTTCTCCGCATTTTAAGCTTCAGCCCGTTCTGCTCGCCTGTTGCCCCGCGTCATCAAAATGTGAATGTTCTTATTTTCTTGAATCCCTGCAATACCGGCGCGTAGGCGTTGAACGCAATCCGCCAGCTGATTCTGCCTTTTGCCTTGATGCCGATCCTGCATTCGCCCGCTTCGCCGTCGACAAAAATGCATGCGATCCGACCGCCCTCTTTGAGCTGCTCGGAAAGACCAAGGGGGAGATCTTCCATGCCGCCTTGAACAGCCATCGCATCGTACGGCCCATGTTCCGGCGCGCCTTCCGCCAGAGGGCCGGAGATCGCTATGGCGTTGTCTACGAAATGATTGGCGAGGGTCGACTCGACGCGCTCCGCGAACTCGTCGATTTCCTCCAACGCAATGACGGCCTCCGCCATGCGGGCGATGACGGCGGAAGAATAGCCAAGCGCGCATCCCACATCCAGAACAAGCTCGTCCCGCCTTACGTTCAATTCGTTCAGCATCTTCGCAAGCACGCGCGGATCCAGCACCACCCTGTGGTCCGCGATGGGAACATGCTCTCCCATGTATGCAAGATCCCTGAAGGCGTCGGGAACGAACTCCTCGCGCGGGATTTCCAGCATCGCTTGAATGATGTTGAAGTTGGTCACGTCCGACGGCCTCACTTGGCAGTCCACCATCGCGACGCGACGCTGATCGAATTCGTTCATTGCCCAATCTGCAGAATCAAACCGGTCTCGCAGTTCATATTCGCACATTTCTTGCGGAAGGGTAACTCCGACCCGCGCCGTCGCCGAATCGGCTGCATGAGGTTTCCAAAGCGCGCAGACGGAATCATCGTCCACTCAATCCGGGCAAGTTCTTGAATTCCTCCAGCGCCTCCGGATTCGCCAGCGCCTCGATGTTCGTGACCGGCATCCCGTTCACGACGTTCCTCACCGCCAATTCGACGATCTTGCCGGACTTGGTCCTCGGAATGTCCGACACGGCGAATATCCGAGCCGGGACATGCCGCGGCGACGCGTTCTCGCGCACGGCGCGCCTGATGTCCGAAATCAGTTCGTCCGTGAGTGCCGTTCCGTCCCTCAATCGCAGGAACAGAACGATTTCGACGTCCGACCCGGCATTCAATCCTATCGCCAAGGCTTCCAGCACTTCGCTGAACTGCTCCACCGGTCGATAGATTTCGGCCGTTCCGATTCGCACGCCTCCCGGATTCAGCGTCGCATCGGACCTGCCGAAAAACACCATCCCGCCGGTCTCCGTCAGACGCACCCAATCTCCGTGATGCCAGACGCCGGGATATCGCGAGAAGTACGCATCGTCGTATTTCGTTCCGTCATCATCGTTGAAGAAACCCGTCGGCATCGAGGGGTGGGCCGACGCGCATACGAGTTCGCCCGTTTCTCCGAGCAGACTGTTGCCGTCCGCGTCGCAAACTCTGACGTCCATCCCGAGATGCCGCTTCTGGCATTGTCCTCTGTAAACCGGGCTGATCGGACTCGCGCCGACGAAACAGCCGAGGATATCGGTGCCGCCGGCGATCGAGGACAGGCAAACGTCCGATTTCCATTGCTCGTAGATGTAGTCGAAGGATTCCGGCGACAGCGGCGATCCAGTGGAATACACGACCCGGAGCGCGCTCAGATCGCACTGCGTCCGCGGAGCGGCGCCAGCCTTGGCGCATGCGTCGAAGTATTTGGCCGAAGCGCCGAAATGCGTCGCATCCTCCGCCGAGGCGACATCGGGAAGCCGCGTCGCATCAGGATGCATCGGCGATCCGTCGTAGAGAACGATTGTCGCCTCTGAAGCCAAAGCGCTGACCAGCCAATTCCACATCATCCACCCGCAGGTGGTCGCGTACATCACACGGTCGCCGGGCTTGATATCGCCTTGGAGCTTGTGCTCCTTCAAATGCTGCAGAACCGTGCCGCCGACGGAATGGACGATGCATTTGGGAAGTCCCGTCGTCCCCGACGAGTACATGATGAACAATGGCGAGCGAAATCCTACGCGGGTGAATTCGGGCCGCGCCGGTCCCTGCCCGCCCAAATACTCCGCGAAACCCATATTCCCTTCAGCCGGGGCATCGACGGATTCGGCATAGGGCAGCGTCACGACGCGTCGGATGCTCGGAATGCGGTTCGCAACTTCGACGGCCGTCGGCAGAACGCGGAATGTCTTGCCGCCGTAGCGATACGCGGCTGTGCAAAACAACAGTTTCGGTTCAATCTGGCCGAATCGATCCATCACGCCGTTGATTCCGAAATCAGGCGAGCATGACGACCAAACCGCGCCGAGACTGGCGGCTGCAATCATCGCGGCAACCGTTTCGGGCGTGTTCGCGACGATCCCCGCCACCCGGTCTCCGGCTCCAATGCCGTCTTCCCTCATCGATCGCTGGAGTCGTCCGACAAGGGAATTCAGCTCCTCCCAGGTCAAGCAACGCCGCTCGCCGCATTCGGAATGAAAAATGACTGCAGGCGCGCCATCGCGCCTGCGAAGGAGATTTTCGGCATAGTTCAGCGACGCGTCCGGGAAGAATCTGCTGTCTCGAATGTCGTCTGCGGGAATGTAATCTATCGGTCCCGGGTCGCCTACGGTTCCGCTGAAGTCCCACACCGCGCGCCAGAACGGTCCCGGATTCTCTATCGAATAATTCCAGAGGGCGTCATAATCCAAGTTGCCAACAGCGCCGGCGATTTCGGGACGCCCCATGAAGTCCGCGATCAGCGTCGATTCCGCCCGCACGCGCGAAGGTTCCCACAACAGCGTGTCCATTGCGCCTTTCTCCGACTCGCATCCCCCGATGAAAACCGTTCGATACCATTGTCGGCGTTCGCGTCAAATCGGGGGATCATCCGATTCTTATGTGAGCATGCAACGGTGATTCGGCCAACTCGAAAATCGTGCGTCGGCAATGACATGCAATCCCGGCTAGCGACGAGACTTGCGAACGACTTGGGCGAAAGAGCGACCGCCGTTCCTCGGCATGTCTTCTTCCCGACCGAACGACGCTTACGAAAATTTGAACATCTTGCAGCGCACGCATCAGATCGGCGCTTGGCATCCGTCGAAGATGCCAAGCGCCGCTGATTTTCCCAGATCGATCAGGAAAACTCGATTCGAAGATTATCCGACAGCCGCCTACACGAGAACGCCAATGGCTATCTCAATGATTTCTTTGCCGAAAATTGATCAACATCGGTCAAAACACAGCCGCGGCCTGGCATCCAATGCGATCAATAATTGTTTAATCCTTGATTTTAAACTCATCCGCATTAGCGCCTTCCGCTACGAGGTCGCGCAACCAAATTGGCTGTCGCCCCCGTCCCGACCAGGTCTGCATCGCATTTGCGGGATTCCGATATTTCGGCGCCACCTTTGAATAACGCTTGACTTTCGGCTGTTCAAACAACTCTTCGACTGAATAGCCCATGTTTCTAGCGAGCGTTTCTATTTTCTCGGCTGCCTTTGTGCGCTTGAGTCGCTCGTCTCGCGTTTCTATAGCAACTTCAAGTCTACGCTTCAGGGCTTTCAGTTCCCTGAGAGACAAAGCATCGAGGTCCGCATAGTTGTCCATGTGTTTTTCCACTTAAGTTTAGTAAAGACCGGATGGACCGATAACACCTCGCTCGGAGATATGCAATCGCCTGTCAAACACCGAACGCAAATTGCGCGCGAAGAAGAACTCCTGCGTGCCGCTACTCGCAGAAATTGGAATTCGCGTCCTTGGATAAATCGGCTCATTCCGGTCCACCGGTTGAGCTGCGGAGCAACGCGCAGATATTTGCGGGCTGACGTCGCCTCTCGGCGAGTCGGGAACGAAGCGGACGGCTTTCAATTGTTTCGCCCTAAACCAATACGCTTGCGAATGCTCAATCGAATGCCCGCTTGAAGTACTAAATGATGCGCTTCACAGGAAAAAATCCGACTCCGTTCGCCTCGCGGCGTCACTCTTTCAAGCGATGCATTTCGCTGTCGACAGCACGGACCGACAGCGGAACCCCATGCAATGCAGGTGCAGGCCCAGTCAATCCGGAATTGGCTAAAGTGTTGAAATCGCTTTACAAAACCTCGCATTTCAAGGTTGACGGCCAGCTTCCTCATGCCGCCGCGAACCCGAACAACAAATTCACCTTTCCGATTTGCGGCCGCATGACGAATGAACAATAATCTTTTGGTCGGCACGGCGGACAGTTTATGAAACCAACCGAGATCCCGACCGAGTTTCAGGAGAACAATTGATGAGCAGCAACTCTCCGACCCATCCGGACTTCGAATCCGATTTCTTTCTCAAGGACCACATTGAGCGCACTCTGGAATTCTACCGTCTGAACGCATTCGACGGCAATGGCGGATTTTTCCACTGCCTGCTCGACGACGGACGCTTGATCGACTTGGAAACGCGGCATCTAGTCAGCTCCACTCGCCACGTAGTGAATTTCGCGTCGTCGCACAAATTCAGCGGAAATTCCTCCGACAGGTCTCGGGCCGAGCACGGACTGCAATACATTACTGATTCGCATCTTCAGCCCGGCGGCTGGTTCGCTTGGGAATTGCGGAACGGCGCTCCGGCGAGCCAATCCGTTTCGACCTATGGCCATTCATTCGTTCTGCTTGCTGCCGCGACTGCGTTCAATGCGGGAATTCCCGAAGGCCGCAAGCTTTTGGACCAAACTTGGGAATTCTGCGAGAAACACTTATGGCGGGAGTCCGATGGAGCCTATGTCGACGAGCTTCCATCCTTGAATCAAGATCCTCTGCCATACAGAGGGCAAAACGCAAACATGCACATGTGCGAAGCTTGCTTGGCGGCTTGGCATTCGACCCGCGAAAGGAGATATCTCGAAAGAGCCGAAATCTTGGCAACGAAGTTTGCGCTTGAATTGGCCGATGCCTGCGGAGGTCAGGTCTGGGAGCATTTCACCAGCGGCTGGCAGCCGGATTTCGACTACAATTCGGGAAAGCCGGACGATTTGTTCAAGCCTTGGGGCTTTCAGCCCGGACATCAATTCGAATGGTCGAGACTTCTTTTGACGCTTGAAAAGGAGTCGCCGCGGGAATGGCACCTTGATCGCGCTGTTTCGCTTTACGAAACTGGAATGAACCAAGGGCGGGATCCGCAATTCGGAGGCGTGGTTTACGGAGTCGCGCCGGACGGGAATTTCGCTTCAGTGCAAAAATACTACTGGGTCCATAGCGAAGGCTTCGCGGCTGCGTGGAGACTATTCAGGAGAACGGGTTTCGATAGGTACCGCTCGGATTACAATGGCCTCTGGCGATATTCGTGGAATCACTTTGTCGACCACAAGCACGGCGCTTGGTTCCGGGTACTGCGGCGCGACGGAAGCAAGGTGGACGACTATAAGTCGCCTCCCGGAAAGACCGATTACCATACGGTGATGGCATGCTGGGACGTCATCAATCATCTTCAATAGGACCGCACCCGCCCGCTTCGTTGCTTTGCAGTTGCAGACGGCTCAAGATCTGAACATCGATCGCGTGCATCGATCCGCATTGATCGAACAAACTCGGCGGTCGGATTGGGTGGGTTCCGACCAGCTGAACACTTCCGACAATCGCCGCAATTCATGCCCGAATGTTCTGGAGTACGGGTGAAGCAGATTCGCGGGCCGGCCGGAGTGGACCGCGGTCGATATCTCACCCGGACTGCAGGATCCTTGCTGCAAGATTCGCGCGTGTTTCGGACGCGCAGGCAGCAAGCCGAAGCCAAGCCGTTAGGCTTTGGGAAAGATGAGAAGCAATCGCTGGCGCGTAGAGGACCAGCCGTCCCCGCTGCTACATCGCGCAAAGAACGCTCAGCCACCGCGCTCCAGAGAATGATTCTGCGCCGCGGTCACTTTTAGCTGCTTACTGTCATTCAATAGATGAGAACGATATGCTCAAATATGTCACCTTCGAAACTGCATGTAATTCATATAGCAATGCATTTTTGGAAATCAAAAGAAATCTCGAATTGAAATTCATTCACACAGAGCCTTAATCCAATTCTCAAAATTCTTGTAATTCTCATTATCCAATTCTAGTTTATCAGTCTTGAATGCCGTAAATGCCCTACCCATTCGCATTCCGGGTGCTACAATCGACAACCAAGCATAAACTTTAGACTTGCTTTCGCTAACACGAATGCCCTTATCCTTCACGTTCTTCACAAAATCACACGCAAGCTTCCATATATCGCTCTCTGGAATCAGTTCCGAGACAAAGTCCTCCAGCACACCGGATTTTTGATTGTCCGGCATCACCCAAATGCCAATAACTTGATCTCCAAACTCTTGGACGGTTCCGCTGTGATACGGTGTTTTCGGTAACTCAATTTCCAAATCAGAGCGAATCAGTTTATCGCGAATTGACTGCCACCTTCTTTCCAAACTATTGTTAGCATCGACAATTATGCCAATACTTCTCATATCCGACTCCTTAATGAGCACCGGAAGATCGTTGAGCAAATTTTTGATTCCATTGCAGTTCACCAAATCCACATTCGAAATTCGTAATCTCTCCAAGACTGCCTCGACTATTATCTTGTCCGTTCTTCCCTCGAGCAAGAATAGTCGTTTCGATGAAGCCCTGTCTTCCATCAATTCAGACCTACCTTACTTCGATACCACGCCTTGCGACAACCTCCAGCTCCGATTCGTCAAAGGTGATTGCCTTCTGTGATTCACCGCCTTCTTCAATTCTTACCAGAATGCCGTCCACAGCTTTGTTCTCAACTGCAGCTTCTGCAAACCCCTTGACGCAGTCAAAACTATGGGTTGTCGCGATTACCTGAACGTCATTGTCATTGGCCGCTTGCAACACCATTTTCCAGAAGCTTGATTGTGCGGTATAGTGAATTCCGATTTCCGCTTCGTCTATGAACAGAAATCCCCCTTGGCCGCATGAAATAGCCGCTGCTACAGCCAGCACCCTCGTAGCTCCATCGCCTAAGCTTCTAAGTGGAACGGGTTTATCGACTTGCTCCATCTTGACAATGATTTTTTGTGCATCCCTGTCACCTACAACAGCAATCCGTTCAATCTTTTTTGTCGTTAAAACATTTAATGCCTCGACTGCCAAGTTCTCATTTGGTGTCAGCGCAAACTCGTTCCAAAATTCGATAATAGTTCGCGTGTCGGATAATCTCGGGTTCAGCCAAGTAAAATTTATTTCCTCCACATCTGAGTTTATATCGAGATCACTTGGCCCATTAACCAATGACCAAAGATTCCAAGTCATCAATTCTTTTGTTCCACGAAACTTTCTGCCTAAGGTAGCGTAATACACGGGTGGGGAACGTTCCGAAATTTTATTCATTTTTAAACGATCATCGAAAGTTCGTTTGGAAAATGATTCAATATATGTTAGCTTTAGTAATTCTGTATCGTTGGAGCCCTTTGAACCAATTACAATTTTATCTTGCTTGTTTGGATTTCTTCCCCAAAATAGGGTCTTTATAAACGTGCCATCATCCTGATCTATCTGACCATTGACTTTTGAAGCTATTTCTTCTCTGTTCAATAGGATACTCCCAATTGACTCACTAGTCCCACGCGCAGCCCAGATTCGCACAGCCTCCAGCACCGTCGTTTTTCCGACGCCGTTTCTACCTGTTAGAAGTGTCGCACGACCAAGTTTGGGGAGACATAGGCTTTTGATTCCACGAAACCCTTCAATTGACAGGTTCGGCAGGTGCAAGGGACTGCTGTCGCTGCTGGACATCAGAAGTTCCTTTCTGGTCTTTCGTGATTTAGCAAAGTGCCTGGCCTTGAGGAGTAATTGTGCTGGCTCTGGCAGAAATTATCAAGGTGTTAGGGTCTTGGTTTCGAAAGCCTGTTGCCATTTCCAATCTGCTTGGCAGGAAGTTGACCCATTTGTATCGTCGAACAAAATTTGTGTTGAAGGGTTAAGCTGACCGCCAGCAGATCGCCTCGGAATCCATGCCAGAGTGCTCCGGAGTGCGGTTGAAGTAGATTGACGGGTATCAATCGGACACCCGACCATCGGCGAGTTGGCGCGGCTGACATGCCAAAGCAACCGGCCATGTTGCATGCCATGTTCCCTGTCGTGACGAGGCCCGGGCGGAAAGGTTCACAGCAAGGTCTGAATCCGATCAATATTGAATGCTCGGCATAGGCATTATGAGCAGATTCCCTCGGACCGAATTGAGCGAATCGATTCCCTTCAACTTTTCCGGCATCATCCTGATCGCCGTCCGAAACTGGCGACGCCCGCGGGACTGGAGAATTCAGAATCCGGGCCTCGCCGGGCCGACTTGGAAGTTCATTCGGAAATGAATTCAGAACGGGCCGTTCAAGCGCTGGACCTCAATGCAGTTCCACTCGGCCTTGCCTCGGCAAAGTGGCATGCGCTGCGCTGACCGCGCAATACGACCCTAAGGCGAGGCATCTCGCTGCGGCACCGTTCACGAGCGAATCGGCAGCGCGGGTGGAAATAGCAGCCGGAGGGCGGATCAATCGGGCTGGGGACCTCTCCCTCCAGCCAGTTTCGATTTCGAGTCTCCCTTCCTACTGGACTGTAGCGCGGAACTGCCGACAGGAGCGCTTGGGTATAGGGATGGGTCGGCTTCTCATAAATTTGACGAGTCGTTCCGTCCTCGACGATCTTGCCGAGATACATGACCATGACTCGGTCGCAGACGTGCCGGACAACCGACAAGTCATGGGCAATGAACAGGTAAGACAGCTGGAAATCTGCCTGCAGGTCCGCCAAAAGATTGATCACCTGGGCCTGCACGGAGACGTCCAAGGCCGAAACGGGCTCGTCGCATACGATGAATTCCGGATTGGGCGCCAATGCCCTGGCGATGCTTATTCGTTGACGTTGACCGCCCGAGAACTGGTGCGGGTAACGGGACGCGTCGGCGGCGTGCAGCCCGACCCTTTGGAGCAAGTCCGCCACCCGGCCTTTCCAAAGTTCGCGTTCAAGCAAGTCCGGAAAAACACGCCAAGGCTCGCTGATTATCTCTCCGACCGTCATGCGCGGATTGAGAGACGCATAGGGGTCTTGAAAAACGATTTGGATGCGCCGCCGCAGCTGCCGCGTCTCCTCCTTCGAAAACCTCAGCACATCGCGACCATCGAAATGGATATCGCCGCTTGTCGGATCTTGCAGCCTTGCAATCAACCTCGCGACCGTTGATTTGCCGCAGCCGGATTCCCCGACAAGACCGAGGGTCTCGCCCCTTCCGATGTTGAAACTTACCCCCGCGACTGCTCGGAGATTCCGTTTGGCTCCCAACAACTTGTTGCGCCCAAAAGGATAGCTTTTCGTCAGGTTGCGCACGCTCAGGAGCGGCTCCGCAGCTTCAGCGGGCATTGTCGCCAACCGCCAACCCTTCGAGTTCTCCTGCGAAATGGCATGAACTGAAGTGAGAGTCCGAAATCCAGTTTCCCTCCGGCAAGTCCGTCCGACACCTGTTCTGCGAAAAAGCGCAACGCGGATGAAACGCGCACCCTGACGGGATCTTCGAGAGCACCGGCGGCGAACCTCCGATTGCCTTCAGCCGAACCTGGACATCTTCAATCTGAGGGGCCGAGGCCATCAGCGCGATCGTATACGGATGCGAAGGCTTTCGAAATATCGATTCCACCGGTGCGCATTCGACAATGCGGCCAGCATACATGACCGCCACTCTGTCGGCGGTCTCCGCGATCACTCCAAGGTCGTGGGTGATGAGGACGATTGCCAAGCCCGATTCCTTCTGCAATTCCCCAAGCAACGACAGGATCTGGCTTTGCACGGTTACGTCCAAGGCTGTCGTCGGCTCGTCGGCCACAAGCACGTCGGGATTCTGAGCCAATGCCATTGCAATCATCACTCGTTGGGACATGCCGCCGGAGAATTGATGCGGGTAGTTTCCGATCCTCTCGCGCGCGGACGGAATTCGCACGCGGTCCATGAGTTCCTCCGCCGTCTTCAGCGCTGTGCGGCGATCCGACCCCGTGCGCACGCGATACATTTCCGAAATCTGGAACCCTACCGTCAAGCTCGGATTCAGGGCTGTAACGGCATCTTGGAAAATCATCGCGATGCCTTGGCCGCGAACGGACCGCCGAACCTGCTCGGATGCGCCGACCAGTTCGATTCCCCGAAACCGGACGCTTCCCGTTACTTGTCCCGGAGGGCAATTCACGATTCCGATCACGGCCATCTGGCTCACGCTCTTGCCCGATCCGGACTCGCCGAGGATCCCGAAGGTTTCTCCTTCGGACACTTCATAATCAATTCCGTTGACAGCGTGAAAGCTGCCTTGGTGGGTTGCAAACTGAACGCGCAAGTCCCTGACAGCAAGAAGCGGCGCATTCGGATCGAATCCTGCGTACTGCCTGTACTCCCTTCTCATTCAAATTGCCTGCCGGGTTCGGGTCGCGGCTCCTCCCGCCGCTTCAGATACCGCCATCGCTGGACCGGGTCGCTGACCGCGCGCACCCAAGCCGCGATAAGATTGAGGCTCAGCGCCGTCAGCATGATCGCCACGCCCGGAAGCGCAACCATCCACCAGGCAGACCGCATGTGGTCTCGTCCTTTGGCGATCATCAACCCCCATGACGGATCGGGCGGTTGGATTCCGAATCCTAAAAAGCTGAGCGACGCTTCGGATAGAATCAATATGGCGATTTCCAGCGTGAATAGAACCAGCAGCGGCGATGCCATGTTCGGCAGCAGATGTCTTGCCATAATGCGGCTGTCTCTGCACCCGATTGAGCGCGCGGCCTCGACGAACGTGCTTTCGCGGTAGGAGAGCGCGAGGCCCCTGGCCATCCTTGCATAAACCATCCAATGCAGCAGCGCGAATACGAGTATGAGATTGGCGTATCCGCCGCCGATCAGGAACAGGATGAAGAGCGCGACCAGAAGCGACGGCAAGGCCAGCATGCCGTCGACTGTCCTCATGATCAGATCCTCCAGCGGCCCCCGCAGAAATCCGGCCACAAGTCCAAGCGCAATGCCAATCAAGGCGGATACAGTGGCGCCGATCAAGCTGACGGAAATCGAAACTCTGGTGCCGTAGATCAGTCGACTGAGCATGTCGCGACCAAGCTCGTCGGTGCCGAGTATATGCGGTACGCCGCTCGCCCCCGCAGAGAATGGCGGCAAAAGGCGCTCCTTGAGATTGAGCTGAACCGGATCGTACGGAGCGACAAAGTCTGCGCCCAGTGTCGCGATGGCCAGAATGGCCAGGAAGGCCGCGGAAGCGAGCGTTATCCTGTCGTTCGCAAGCGCGCGCAGGTAATCGCGCCAACCCAGCGCCGCATCGCGAGACTCGTCGCCCGGCTCGCCGGCCGAAGCGTTTGCGGACGCCGCCTCTTCCATCTTCACGACCCGGTCTGCTTGAACCGAATTTTCGGGTCTAGAAGCGTGTAGGCGACGTCGACCAGAAAGTTCACAGTTATGACGAGCGCCGCGACCACGCATATGCCAGCCTGCACCATGGGGAGGTCGCCGCGGTTGAGAGAGTCGATGAGCAGCAGCCCGATGCCGGGCCACGCGAACACCGTTTCCACCAGAATTGCGCCCGTCAGCAGAGCCGACAGTTCGTCGCCGGTAATCGTCACTATGGGGATCGCCGCATTCTTCAAGCCGTGCACCAGCACGATCCGAGCGTCCGATGCCCCTTTTGCCCGCGCCGCCGTGATATACGGCTTCGCAAGCTCGTCCAGCATCGCGCTGCGTACTACTTGGGCAATCCGGCCCATCGGCCGCGCGGCAAGAGTGAGAGCCGGCAGCACAACATATTCAAGCCCTCCGTATCCGGTCGTCGGAAACCAACCCAGCGTGACCCCGAACAGAACGATGAGCATCAGGCCAAGCCAGAACTGAACGACGGAGACCCCCGCCAAGGACAAGACCGTAACGATCCGGTCTATCGGCGAGCGCGGCCACAGAGCTGCGGCGATGCCCATGGCGAGCGCGAAGATCAAGGCGATCGCCATCGCGACGCCTGCCAAGAAGAACGTGGCGGGCAGCCTATCCAGAACGAGCGGGAGGACGGGCTTTCCGAGTCCGTCCCGCAGCAGCTCCGCGGGCATCACGGAAAATCCGAACCTGTAGCTGACTCCGAAATCGCCCCTGAGCGCGTCGCCGATGAACCGTAAGTACTGGACCAGAAGCGGGTCGTTCAGGCCGATGTTCGCGCGCAGGGTTTCAAGCGCTTGCTCGGTCGCGTTTACGCCCAGAATGTTCAGTGCCGGATCGCCAATGGAGCGCCCGGCAAAGAAGACGAAGCTGACGGTTGCGAAAAGCAGGATCGCAGAATGCAACAGACGGTAGAATATATGGCGCATCCGGAGTTACCAGAAAGTTCTCTGGACGTTCAGAATGCGCCTAATTCCGTCATGGTCGACGGCTGCGAACGCGACCTCTCAAATCATTCGGTGCGCACGATATATGCCGCCTGGATCCGATGATCAGGGCCAAATGTGAAGTCGAGACCCGCTTGTATCAGGTATGCCCGGTCCAACAGCGCCAGAGGTACGACCAAGTGACGTTCATGCACGTACTTGACCAAGTCCTGAAGCGCCTGATTCCGCTTGGGTCCAACCGAAGCCAGCGCTTCAAACAACTGCTCGTCGAACTCCCGGTCGCAAAACACGGACGAACGAGATGGCCCGGTCGGGTTGTCTTCGTCCGGGCACGCGTAGTTTGCAAGCAGCGTTATTCCAAAATCGCCGGCGGGGTTTTGCCTTACGTGCACCTGCATCATCTGTCTCCCGGGCTCGGTAGCGTATCCGGCGATCCTGACGCGCGGATTGAAAGCCTGCGGCACCTGCACCTTGACGTCGCTATCGATCCCCGCGGCGTTGAGCATCCCGCCGATCGCCTCGACAATTGTGCTGATCTGCGGCGTCGTATCGCGACCTACGACCTCTATATTCACGGAATCAACATCGACTCCGTCCGCTTCCGCCTCTGCGAGCAATTCCATCGCGCGAGCGGGATCATAAGGATACGTCTGAACGTCAGGGTTGAATCCGATCGTGCCGGCCGGTCCCAGCTGACCCTGAGGCACCGAAGCCAAGCCGATGACTTCCGTCAGAGACGCAACGTCGATGGCTAGGAATATCGCTTCCCGCACACGCGGATCTCGAAGGAATTCGGGCGCGTAGAGCGAATGGTCGAGCCGTCCGTACAAATAGGTGTCGGACGGACCGGCGATGCATTCATAATCGGATGCGCCATCCGCCGCGCCGCAGTCGCTCGGAGTGGGGAACATGGCAAGTTGAGCTTCGCCGCTCTGGACCATGGCCGCGCGCGCGCCGTCCTCGGGGCGGAAGACGAATCTCAACTCTTGGAACGCCGGTTCGCCCGTGCCGTAGGCGTCATCGGCAGTCAGGCCCCACCAGTCGGAGTTGAATTCCGCACTCCAGTATTGGCCGGGAACCCATTCCACGAACTTGTAAGGCCCCGTTCCGATAGGCGTGTCGAAATGAGCGGCCGGATTGTCCATGATCTGCTGCATGGAAGAGATCCCATTCAGCGAAAGACGGAACTCCAGCAGCGGATCCGGTTCGCTCGACACGATCTCCATCGAATATTCGCCGGTCGGCGTCGCGGTTATTGTTCCCGGGCCTCCATACTCCTGAATCGTGAAGGCATTGTCCGCGCTCCAAACGAAGTTGACGGCATGCGCCGCAGATTCAGCGTTGAACGGCGTTCCATCATGGAACGCGACGCCCTCGCGCAAAGTCATGCGGATTGTCCTGTCGTCAACGACTTCCCAGTCCGTCGCGAGAATTCCCTTGAAGCCCCCCGAAACAGGATCGGAAGCAATAAGCGTCTCCACGACGTTCCTGAGCCCTGGAGCGTTGATCTCCTTGTATGCACCTTGAGCCGCAAGGTCTTGCGGCTCCTGGTTCACCGCCACCACGAGCGTGCCTTCAGGTGCCGCTGCGGCCGTCGTCGCAGTCGCCGCGAGCAACGCCGCTCCGAGTACATTTCTTACGGAATGGACTCGGAATGTGTCCAACCTGCTGTCTTTCAGCATTTTCTCCCCCTAGTCTTCCGAAAGCGCCAACGGATTCCGATTGTTGACGATTCCAAAGCCGCAGTCCCGAAGGATGAGTTGCCTCGCCTGAATTCTTCACAGGCATCTGGTTTCAATCCCAGACCCATGTGGCGGAATGCAATCCGGCTTCCGACCGTGAATGAAGGCGCTCTCGGTGCTTTTGAAGATACAAGTCGGGACTTATCGCGTCAAGCGATTGTACAGGTTCAGCATTTATGCGACGGTTCGGGGGTCCGATTCGGCTGCTTCCGAGGATGGGTTTCCACCGTCCCGGTTTTGGTTTCCTCGGGTTTCCGCGCATCGGATTGCCCGATGCGCGGGCAGCATGCCTAGCCGCGTCCGCTCGCTCCACTTGGATCCGAAGCGCAGAAGAAGAATTCACGCCCCGTCCTTGCCCCTTCGCGTTGCGCCAATCCGCGGCCTCGCAAAGGCCGCGAGCCAGAGGGCCGCGCGTGCAACCCTCCTCGGCGACCGCCTTCAGAAGCCATACCGAGATGCCGGCGCCGAACCGCCGCTGCGTCTTTTCCATGGCCGAAGATATGGCGGACACGGAAAGCCCAACCAGCTGCAGATTATTGATAGGTCTTGGGCAGCCGAGTTTCGACAACTGAGACCGCATTAACAGGGTTTCCGCGCAAATGGCGAAAGCCAGCACTCCACGCCGCAACTCCGGCGAATCGAGAGTCTCGCGGGCGGAAAATTTCACAACAATGTTTGAATTCGAAATATTTTGAATGCCTAGCGCGGGCAATATACTGATCCTCCCTGACTGAATTGAGCGACCCGATGCCCGCAAAACTTCAAAGGCTGGAATTTGCGATCGAAGGAATGACCTGCGGGGCTTGTTCCGCGCGGTTGCAAAACGCTCTGAACGATGCGCAGGGCGTCGCAGACGCGGCAGTCAACTTCGCCCTTGAACGAGCGGTCGTCCGTTTCGACTCTGACAGGACAGACATAGACACGCTCATAAAGGCAGTAAAAAGGTCGGGCTTCAACGTCGGCGTCGAGACTGCTTCGTACCACATCGCCAATCTCCGCGATGAAAAAGTTGCCAACAAAATCAAATCCGTGCTCAGCAACGTGCTGGGGGTGCTGGACGTCGCGACTGATCCGGCAACAGACACTGTCTGCGTGACCAGCCTTTCGCTTATGGTTCTGGACGATTCGCTTATCAAGCAAGTCGCCGACGCAGGCCATGATCTTCTTCCTGCCGCGGGCGTCGGCAGCCAAGTAGATCGGGAACAACGGCGATCCGTTTTCGAACGTCGGGTGATCATTGCGTCCTGCATTTTGACGCTTCCATTTCTTGTGCAAATGGCGGCAATGGCGATCGGCGGCGACACCGGCATGCGGTTGCACATGCCGCCTTGGGCTGAGTTGCTGATCGTTCTGCCGATTCAATTCGGATTCGGAATCCGGTTCTACCGAGGGGCCTACAACTCGCTGCGCGGCGGCGGGGCCAATATGGACGTGCTCGTCGCTCTCGGCACGACTTCGGCGTTCATTTACAGTTGCTATCTTATGCTTTCGCTTGGTCCCGGCGCGCGCGGCGAACTCTACTTCGAAGCATCCGCATTCATCATCACATTGATCTTGATAGGGAAACACCTTGAAGCCCGGGCCAAAAGAAGCGCGGCGGCGGCCATCCAGGAATTGCTTGCCCTTCGACCGAAGACAGCAACCGTTCGCCTCAAGGACGGCTCGACACGGGAAATCAACGCCGCGAGCGTGAAGCCGGGGGAAATCGTCGTGTGCCGACCGGGAGACCGCATAGCCGTCGACGGCGTGATCGCGCGAGGCGAGGCGGAAGTCGACGAAGCCTTGATCACAGGCGAAAGCGTTCCTGCGGCGAAGGGACGAGGAGACCGAATCACGGCCGGCTCCATAAACGTCGACGGATTCCTGGATATCGAAGCGACGGCGGCGGGCGAGAATTCCATGCTTTCGCAGATGATTCGCATGGTGGAGAATGCCCAGATATCCAAGCCGGAAGTTCAAAGAATCGCGGACAAGGTCTGCGCAGTATTCGTGCCGGCAGTCATCGCGGTCGCAGCTGCCACTTTTGCCGGTTGGCTGATTTACGGCGCAGGTCTCGAGCAAGCGTTCAAGAGCGCGGCTGCGACTTTGGTCATCGCGTGCCCCTGCGCACTGGGCTTGGCGACGCCAACGGCTATCATGGTCGGCTCAAGCATCGCCGCAAAAGCCGGAATACTTATCAAAGATGCGACCACGCTGGAGAATGCCCACGGACTGACGCACATCGTCTTCGACAAGACCGGAACCCTCACCGAAGGGAAGCCGGAGATCGAAAATATCGAACTGATGGGAGAGATGAGCGAAGACGAGGCTGTTCTGATAGCGGCCTCGTTGCAGCAGGGCAGCACGCATCCAATCGGCAAAGCGTTCACCAAAGAAGCTCGGAAGCGACATCAGACTTTATTGGAAATCGAAAATTTCAGGAACGAGGTGTCGCGCGGCATCAAGGGCGAGATCGGCGGCGTATCGTATTTCGTCGGCAATTCCCGAATGCTTGTCACCGCGAATCTTCAAACCGGCGAGCCGATCGATTCAGGAACATTCGCCTGGCTGGGCGAACGCAAGGAGGGCGGAGATGTGCTCCATGCCCGATTCACGCTGAGTGATCAGCTTCTTCCGACATCCAGATCGGCTGTGGACCTGCTCAAAAAGCTCGACATACGGCCGATGCTCGTCACGGGAGATGCCAAATCAGTTGCGAATAAGGTCGGCGAAGCTCTGGGCATTGAATACATTCGAGCGGAAACGCAGCCGAACGACAAAGCGTCGATAGTTTCGGACCTTCAAAAAGAGGGCTGGAAGGTCGGCATGGTTGGCGACGGCATAAATGATGTGCCTGCTCTCGCCCAAGCCACTGTCGGATTCGCGGTCTCGTCCGGAACTGAAATCGCGATGGAGACCGCGGCGGTCACGATCGTGCGACCGGATCCGCGATTGATTGCCGCCGCCATCGACGCGAGCAGACGAACATTCCGGAAGATCAAGCAGAACCTCTTCTGGTCCTTCATCTACAACGTCATTGGACTTCCGCTTGCGGCACTGGGGTACTTGAATCCGTCGCTCGCGGCCGCGGCAATGGCAATGTCCAGCCTCAGCGTTCTTGCGAATTCCCTTACGCTGCGCAGGTGGAAGCCCAATCTGCATCCTTCGGAATCTCCGCCGCCGGACAGGAACTGATCAATCGCGCGGAAACTTGCGGCAGCGGCTTGATCAGTTCGAACAGTTTCGTCTGCCGATCAGCTCGCGACACTCCAGAAGCGCTTGAGACGGCGAACCTTTCACACGTCCATACCTCGTGCCAGACACGGGCGCGGAAACCGCATATATGTCTCCAGAGTGCTCTCTGAACGCGAACCCCAGAGCGCAGATGCCGTCCGTATGCTCGTTCTCATCGGTGGCGAACAAGATGGCGCGGGTCATCCGGGCCGTCGTTACGGCGAAAGAATTGCTCCGGGCTCCCGCATCCGCCAGAGAAACGGACGGCGGTTGGTACCACGGAAATGAATGAGGAAATGAAAACAGAGAACTTCCGGAGCTCAGCGTCCGTTTGAGAAATCAAAGCGGAGCTTGGAGAGCTCCTTGGCGTGGGGGCAGTTGGCCGCGCGCCGTTTCATGATGCGCCGAATCTGAAAGGTCTATAACATACTGATAATAAAGATTCGTACTCTATTACTGCGAAACCGAGTTTCCCATTCAGATCTGGCCGAGCCTGTTTTCATCGTCGACGAGTTTGAGTTCGATTCCAGGGCCTGACCATAGCCACAAAACGATGTTGAGATTTGTCCCAGTTGTACCGGACGCAAAACTTCGGACGAGTAGACCAACAAAACCCGCAGTGAATAGTTCTTCCGCGAAGCGCTGTGTATGCGCAGTTCGACCGTTGAGCATCTCTGATCGCCAATTTGGATCAGCAAGATCCCGTTGGGTCATTCCATAGTCTTCAAGCATCGCTTCATCGCGCGTGTCAAAGATCGGGCTGAGTTCCGCCCGATAAACCACTAGCGTCGTCGGTTGAAGATCACCAACCTGATGCACCTCGCGCAGGGCCGTTAACGGATCAAGGCAGGTGTAAAGTGCAGGAGTGCCTTTTGGATTGAAGCGCCCGCCATGGCGGGCAGCGCCATCGCCCGACAATGGTTCTTTCATATAGACCGGGTTCAGTGCACGGTATAGCGGCCCGGCATAGCGGTCGGCATGCAGCGGCATCAAGCGTGGACACCAGCATCGACCGCATCAATATATTCTAGTACCTGCTGTGCTTTGCCCTCTTGCACAAGTTGCATTGCCGTACGTCCGCCAAAGCCAGACAGGGGCTCGGACCTATACCAAGCATAGGCCATAAGTTCGGATCCGAAACGTGGCTGCACCTTGTTCAGCACTTCGACCAATTCGCGCAGACGACGCTGCGTTTTGTTCGAATGAATTCGGGTCCGCCGCTGAAGCGCATCTTTTCCGAGACCGACGGTCAACGCAATCTCTTCCGAGGAGGTCCGAAGGGTAGCGGCGATCTTTCTAGGCTCGAAAAGCCTGCCTTCGGCGAATTGAGCAATTTGCATTGGTGTCTTTCAGTATCAGTAATTTTTCGGTATTTAGCGTCAATTATGCTGACTTACAAGCGTATATTTGGCTGATAGGGAATAAATTCTGAGCATCAGCCATTTTTGCTTCTGTCACCGACCTTCACGAGGGGTGGCGATGGCGCCGCCTCCTTGTGGCATGGTCGCGTTCTCCAACCGGCCCTGTCGCCGCTCTTCATCATGTCGCTCAGTTCCAAAAATTACAATCATGGCTGTATCTCTAATGAGATACAGCCATGACTTGAACAGGAGGCTCCGCATGCCGCCTCAAACCTCAGTGCTCCACGTCCGCGTGGACAATCATCTGAAGGCCCGAACTGCTGACGTCCTCGCCGGTGTTGGCCTAACGCTCTCGGATGCTGCCCGCATCCTGCTAACGCGCGTGGCAACAGAAGGCGGACTGTCCGCTTGTTTGACAACTAACCCGAGTGCCTATGACGCTTGGTTTCGCGCCAAGGTAACGGAAGCTCTGGAAGATGCCGGTCCATTCATCCCCCGCGACCAAGCGATTGAGGAAGCACAAACACTGACCGCCACGAAACGCCGCGCCAAATCTTGAATGGAATGCGTCAGGTTATCGCAGACTTGCCGGCGATTATTGATTGCATTTCCGGCTACAGCCCTGGGTAACACAGATGCTCAAGGATGGGATTGAAAACAAGGCATCCCTTCTCAGAATGTCCACGAATAAATCGCGCAGTGGATTAGTTTTGGATGCCTGTCAACGCCCGTCCCATGACCTTGCCCTGTTCGGCTACGATGGTCTTGGCCAGCGGCACATTTTCGCGGATTCGGGCTGCAATCTGACGCAGGCAACCGGCCCCGTGCGATGGCCGGGCGAGCTTTCTAAGTTTTCCGCGCGGCCTTGGCCGCAGCCACGGCATCCGTCACCGCTTCGGGTGAAGTTTACGGGATTTCCGATAGAACTGCATCGGTCGCCGGGTTAAGCACCGGAATCAGCTTCTGACCTCGGCTTACGACAAAACTGCCGTCGATGAAATTGCGATGCTGGATCGTCACCGGCTTCTCCGCGGATTGATTCAACCTGCCAATTGATATCGCATTGCGGAACCATATTATTGCGATGCAGCATTTCAACCTGACAAAGTTTTTGTCAATTTCTTTGTCGCAAACCAAGAAGAAGCCGCCCGGGCTTGGATGACATTCCTTGCTTATTCGTTTGTTTTTGGTGCCTCATCGCGTTTCAAGCCAATCCAGAAAACGCATGAATCCAATGGCTGTCCCCAGCCCGAACATCTTGGCCGCCCTGAGACTCACAGCTCGAATCTCTGTCGTCGGGAAGGGCAGAGAATGCGATGCGGCCCCCAGAACCCGCTCCGCCATCACGCGGCCCATGACGTTCGCCATAGCCACGCCGCGGCCGTTGTAACCAAGCCCGACAAGCAATCCGGGGCAGGGTTCATGCAAATGCGGCAGGTGGTCCTGGGTGAGCGCAATCCGCCCGCCCCAACGGTGGGTCCAGCGGGCGCCTTCAAGCTGCGGAAACACTCGTGCGGCGTCTTTCTTAATCCAGTCAAAACCGGAAAGCGCCCCGTCACGCCCGACCTTTCCGATCCCGCCATACACGATGCGATTGTCGGGTTCCCGCCTTGCATACATGATGACGCGACGGCTGTCGGATATGGTGTGCCCGTCCGGCAGGATGTCATCAATCACCGATGCCGGCAGCGGTTCGGTGGCAATCTGGATCGGGCTGACCGGAACAATGCTTCGGTTCAGCCCGTCAACAAGCTGGCCGCTATAGCCGTTCGTTGCTACAACCACCCAATCCGATGTCACGGATCCGTCCCTGGTCGTGACCTGCCATCCGGTTCCGACAGATTTCAGATCGCGCGCCTCGCTTTGTCCGTGAATGCGCACACCGAGCGTCCGGCAAACGTCTGCCATGCCCTGGGCCAGCATCATCGGGTGTACGGCCCCGCCGCGCGGCGCAATCACGCCGCTTCCATAGGCGGCGGTGCCGGACAAGCGATTCAACTCGGCGCCCTCCACCAGCGTCATGCCGGCGCCATAGGCATTCCATTCCTTGACATCCGCCTCGGCGGCTCGATGCGCTCTTCGATTATGCAACGCCCGAAGCCAGCCCTTTTGCCGTGCCTGACATTGGATGTCGTAGGCGGCGATCAATTCGAACAGTTCATCGGCTGAATTCAGCGAAGCTTCAGCGATCCGCTCGAAGTGCCGCGCCCCGACCAGGCCAAGCAGTTTCTTCGGCGAGTTGAAAGGCAGCATCGGATTGACCTGCCCGCCGTTGCGTCCGGACGCGCCCCAACCAACATCCCCGGCGTCGACGACCACGACGGAGCTGCCTGCCTGAGCCAGCGTCAAGGCTGCGCGCAGACCGGTATAGCCTGCACCGACAACTGCGACATCGGCCTGAACCCCGCCTTCAAGCGGAGGATTCAACTCAGCAGCCGAAACGGCCTCGGCCCAAAGCGACTTGTGCAAGCGAAATTCGGGGATGGCGAAATCTCTCATTGCAGAACACGCCTGCTAATAAGCGAGACTCTCAAAGCCCGCGTCAAGCCGGATCATTCGGGCGCCTCTCCTCGAATTTTCTCCGTAATGGCCAATGCGGCCAGTTTCAGGCGCCCCGCTTTTTCCAGCATGGCGACCGGATCAGTGTTGGCCGTCAGCGTCCACAACGACAGGCAGGCAGCCACTTTTTTGCGCTCGTCCCAGATCGGGGCCGACATTCCCATGACCTGGAGAAACTCCTCCTTGATCACCGCGGCATAGCCATTCTCCAAGACGGCCGGGAAATCCGCCTCAAGCGCCTCCGGGCTGGTGCGGGTGAATTCGGTGAACTTCTCGAGATTGGACGATGCCAGAAATGCATCGAGCTGCGGCCTTGGCATATGGGCCAGAAACACCTTCCCGGCGGCCGTGCAATGCAGTGGCGCATGATCCCCGGCTCGGGCGGCATACCGAACCGGCACATGATCCGCGGTGCGCAGATAGAGTAGCGAATCGCCATCCAAAACGGACAAGGCCGCATTCATCCCCGTCGCTTCCGACAGTTCTTCCATGGTGTCCGCTGCAACCTGCTGCAGATCCGCGCGATGAAAACCCGCGCGCGCCCATTCCTGAAAGCGGGGGCCGGGCTCGTAGGTGCGCTTGCCCTTGTCGTAGCCCACCAGCCGTTCGCTCTGCAGAACTGCCAGGATCCGATGGCTTGAACTTTTGACAAACCCTGTCTCCGCAACGATTTCCGAGAACACCAATGGGCGTTTGGCGCGCGTGAGGACATCCATCACGCGCGCGCATTTGGCGACAATCGAACTGTCTGACGATCGCGGCATATCCCCCTCAAACTCTATTGCATTGCAGAACTAAAGCCTTGGAATCGGGTTGGCAAGAGCCTGAACGGTTCGCTCTGGAATTGCATCACAGCAAAAAACGTTGACGCAGCTCTGCAAAAAGCCATAGGTCAGGGTGAAACAAATCCCACCCAAATGGAGGAAACCATGAAGAGGACACTTGCAACACTAGCGGCGGTCGGCCTTGCGGTCTCGGGTGCCGCCAAGGCATTCGCCGATGAGCATCTGGAAGAAATCACCATCGCCTATTTTCTCGAATGGCCACTGCCGATGATGGAGTCGAAAGCGAACGGGGCCTACGACGACGCCCTCGGCATGAAAGTGAACTGGGTCAGTTTTGAGAACGGAACCGCCATGTCGGCGGCCATGGCCGCGGGCGATGTCCAGATTGCCGTCAGTCAGGGCATTCCTCCTTTCGTCGTCGCGACATCGGCCGGACAGGATCTTCAGGTGATCGACGTTGCCGTCAGCTATTCCGAAAACGACAATTGCGTTGTTCGCGCGGATCTCGAAATCGACAAGGACTCCGCCGGCGAGCTTGAGGGCAAGAAGGGCGCCGTTCCGCTTGGCACCGCAGCCCACTTCGGCTTCCTGCGCCAGATGAACCACTTCGGAATCCCGCTGGATTCGCTGACAATTGTTAATATGGATCCGTCGGAAGGCGCTGCTGCGCTTGATCAGGGCGCGGTAGATTTTGCTTGCGGCTACGGCGGCGGCTTGACGCGCATGAAGGAGCACGGCAATGTCCTCCTGACCGGGGCGGAGAAAGAAGACCTCGGCATTCTCGTCTTTGACGTTACGTCTTCCCCGACCGAGTTCATTGCCGAAAATCCGGGAATCGTCTCCACATTCCTGGCCGTCACCGCTGCAGCGAATGAACGGTGGAACTCGGGCGCCGGAGGCGATGAAATGCTGGCCGTTATAGCCAGAGAATCAGGCATGGACATGGATGCCGCGAGGGATTCGATTTCGACGATGGCCTTTCCCGGTATCGAGGAGCAGCTCAGCGAGAAATGGCTTGGCGGCGGCGTCCAAGTCTTCATGAAAGGTGTGGCTGACGTTTTCGTGGCGGCAGGGTCAATCGACGCGGCCAAGGCATCCTATGAGGACAATGCCAACGCTGATCCGCTTGCCGCAGCGCAATAAACCTCCCTTGGGCGGGCGCTTCCACGCGCCCGCCCATTTTTTGCACCAACCGGCGCACACTCAAGGAACGAAGGGAGAGGAAAGTGACTGGACTTCTCATGGACGACATATCCATGCGGTTCGAATTGCCGAATGGGGGGCATATTCAGGCGCTCAAGAATGTGACGCTCGACATCAAGACCGGTGAACTGATGAGCGTGCTCGGTCCATCGGGCTGCGGCAAAACCACGCTTCTCAACATCATCGCCGGTTTCCTGGCCCCCACCGAGGGCCGGGTCGTGTTGAACGGACATGACGTGCTGGGCCCCGATGCCGAACGCGGCATGGTGTTTCAGCAAGGCGCGCTGTTCGAGTGGATGAGCGTGCGCGACAACGTGTCCTTCGGTCCGGACATGCAAGGGCAAAGCCGGGCTGAAAGCCGCGAAAAGGTCGAACACCTGCTCGACGTGGTGGGGCTGCAAGACTTCAAGGAAAAGGCCGTTTACGAACTATCGGGCGGCATGCAGCAACGCGTCGCCCTGGCCCGTTGCCTGGCCAACGACCCCGATGTCATCCTGATGGACGAACCGCTCGGCGCTCTGGACGCGCTGACGCGCGAAAAGATGCAATCCCTTGTGCTCGACCTCTGGAAAGAAACCAACAAGACAATTATCCTGATCACTCATTCTGTAGAGGAGGCCCTGCTGCTGGGTGAGCGCTTGCTGGTCATGGCGCCGCGTCCGGGCCGGGTCCACAAGGAATACCGCCTTCCCTTCGCCGATCTCGGCGTTGGCAATGATCTTCGCGAAGTCAAGAAACACAAGGACTACGCCGGCACCCGCGAGGAAATTCTGTCGATGATCTGGAACATGGAAGAAGAGATCATGGGACGCACGGAGGACGCGGCATGACCGGAATTCTGATCTTTGCACTTTATGTAGTCGCCTTTTTCGGCAGCTTCTATCTCCTTTCCAACCTGCTGAAATCCGCGTTCGAGAAAAAGGGCTTCAACAAGCTCAAGACGGTGACGTTCGGTGACGAAAGCGCCGTGGCCGCGAACCGCATCGCCTCGGTCATCTCGGTCGTCGTCGTCTTCTGGCTGTGGGTGGCCTTTACCAATTCAGTCATTCCGCTGCCCAAGATGCCCGGTCCGTTCCAAGGCGATATGTCATTCACCTATACGGCCCAGCTTCCCGATGGCAGCACCGACGACGCCACCGTAAACGTAAGGGTCTATCGCGAAGACATCCAGCAAACGCGCGATGCCGACGGCAATCCGGGACGCGAACCCGATCCCATAGCCGTCGAACCCGGCGACGGGTTCGCGAAAAACGACACGCTGACGGTCGCCCGCTACGGGTTCAAGGTCATCAATGTCTGGAAGAACGACGAGGTCGCGAAGAATGACGGCTCGGTCGTGGTCGCCTTGAATGGCGAACCGGTCGAACCGGGCGGGCAGGTCGATATCCCGGAAGGGACGCTGTCGCTGACCGGCAAGGGCACCCCGTCCTTCACGCCGGCCACCGGCCTGCGGATGCCGCGACTTTATCTTCCTGCGCCTGAAGTCGTGCTTGGCCGGTTCCTCGAGCTGAACGCCGAAGGCTACCAGGGATACACGCTTTGGCAACACACCTGGATTTCTCTCCAGCGCGTGTTGCTCGGTTTCCTGGTGGGAGCGGCGGTCGGCATTCCGATCGGGTACGCGATGGGCCTGACCAACTGGTCGCGCGGCTGGTTCGATCCGATTGTGGAATTCATGCGGCCCGTTCCGCCCCTGGCTCTGATTCCGCTCATGATCATTTGGTTCGGCATCGGCGAGTTGTCGAAGGTCATCCTGCTGTTCCTTGCGGCGCTCTGGATCATGATCATTGCGGCGCGATCCGGGGTCTCGGGCGTGGCAATCACGAAAGTCCATGCAGCCTATTCCTTAGGTGCCGGCAAATCGCAGATTCTCAGGAAAGTCATTGTTCCGAACTCACTTCCTGAAATCTTCACGGGGGCCCGCGTGGCTATGGGTGTTTGCTGGGGCACTGTCGTTGCCGCGGAACTCGTTGCTGCGGAAGTCGGGCTCGGCAAAATGATCGTGGCAGCATCGCGGTTTCAACTTACGGATATCGTGATCATCGGCATCATCCTGATTGGCGTAATCGGGTTTCTGATCGACATAGGCATGCGTGCTCTGGAAGGGTGGCTCGTCCCTTGGAAAGGGCGTGTCTAATTGGTCCTGGCCAGCCGATTGCAGCTAGAATTTCTCTTTTGACTTGGGAAGCCCGAAACAGGGCTTCCCACTCTTTCGAGCAACATGAAGCACCTGTTTGCCTGAGCGTTTTTCACTTGGATCAATGCCCACGATCCAGCCTGCCCCGCACAAGTCTCAACCTGGCTTGTAATCGCGGCTCGCTTCCGGATCTTCGCTCGAATATCCCAACGCGCCGATCTCTTCCCAGACATCCTCCGGAATATCGGCTGCGGCCCACGCAAGCGTCTCGGCAACTCGTTCGGGCTTCGAGACGCCTACAATCGTCGAGGCGACGCGCGCATCGCGCATCGAAAACTGCAGCGCGACCGCGCCGGGCGCAACGCCGCGCCGGGCGCAAATCTCTTCAATTCGACGGACCGGCGCAAGCGCTTCCTCGTCGGCTTCCTGATAAGTGACTCGCGGCATTTGCGCGCTGCCTTTGGCGAACACCCCTCCGGCGTACGGCGCGGCGTTGAGTATCGCCATTCCATGTTCGTTCGCGAAGTCGAACATCTCGTTCGCGGAGCGGTTGATCAGAGTATAACGGTTGTGGCTGATCAGCGCATCGAAGGGCCAGTTGCGGAGCAGCCGGAACTGAAGGTCTATGCGCCCCATGGCAAGCCCGACAGCTTCTGCCAAGCCCTCTTCCTTCATCTTGAAAAGCTCGTCGAGCGCACCGCCGCGCGCTTCTATCTCGCTGAGATCGCGCGCATGTTCCGGGTCGTGCAGGTGGAGCATCGGAACGCATTCGAGACCCAGCCGCTCAAGGCTTTCCTCCAGCGACTGGCGCGCCCGCGTCGCATCGAAACGGCCGGTTTCCATATCGCGGTCGAGCTTTGTGGAAAGGACAGCGCCCTCCGGCAATCCGCCCCGCTCGCGGATCACCGCTCCGATCCGCTTCTCGCTCCGGCCAAAGCCGTAGTTGTTGGATGTGTCGATGCAATTTGCCGATCCGTCGAAGATGGCTGCAACCGTGTCGCGAGCGCGGGCTTCGCCAACCTTGTAACCGTAGGTGTCGGGCATGTTGCCCAGCGACGAAGTGCCGAACATGATCGGCGCGACCGCAAGGCCGGTGCTTCCTATTGCGCGCTTATCCATTGGAACCTCTAAATCGAGCCTGCTTCGACCATGTAGTTGTTCGCCGTGCACATCGCCGCGTCCTCGGATGCGAGGAACAGGACCATGCGGGCAATGTAAACCGGTTCAATCAGGTCTGGAAGACATTGCCTTTGCCGGTGCGCTTCAAGAGATTGGGGAGTCGCCCAGAGCGATTTTTGGCGCTCGGTCATGATCCATCCGGGCACAACCGTGTTGACCCGGATGCGGTGTCCGCCGAGGTCGCGCGCCATGGTGCGGGTCAGCCCGTGCACGGCGGATTTTGCGGTGGCGTAGGCCGGAAAGCCCCCTCCGGCTTCCCACCAGGAATTCGAGCCAAGATTGATGATCGATCCGCCTCCCGCTTCAATCATGTCGGGCGCAACGGCTTGGATCGCAAAAAACATGTGGCGGAGGTTGGTAGCCTGCCGCTCGTCCCAATATTCCGGCGTGACTTTCCTCCAGTCGTGGCGGTCGTCGCGCGCGGCATTGTTTACGAGAACATTTGCGGGTCCGAGGCGGGCACTGAGCAACCGGAGCCCAGCCTGCAGAGCATCGATGTCCCTCAGATCGCAGACTTCGTATTCAACTGCGCCATCCGCCTCTTTTGCCAGCTTAGTGCTTCCGTCGGAATCCAGATCAAGGAACCCGACTTTCGCGCCTTGCGCTGCAAAGGCCTTCACGATCTCGGCTCCGATGCCGGAACCGCCGCCGGTCACGAAGACGGTCTTGCTTTTCAGGCTGGGATAGGCTGCGAATTCCGGCATGGCATGCTTTGCTGTCGTCGTGAATCGAAAACGGCAGCGCGGAAACCGCGCCGCCACGTATCAGATGCGCCTCAGTTGACGCACGTGTCTACGTTATCGTTGTTGCAGACGTCAAGACCCGTGCAGATCGGGTCGTCCACCGACTTGCCTTCGACGATGTCCTTCAGGATGTACATCGCATTGCAACCCATCTCGAACGGACGCGGTCCGACGAGCACGTTTCCGAGCCCGTCCTCGGTCTGCTCGAGCTGCATCGGCAGCGTATCGGCCACGACAATGGACAGGTCGCCCGAAGCCATCTTGGCCTTGTGCGGTTCGGCTGCTTGGCGGTAGGCGTTGTCGAACCACCGAGTGAACGCGCCGGTCGAGAGGAATGCCGTCAGATCAGGGTTTGCCGCAAGAATGTCCGTCATGCCCCGCACCGCAACGTTGTCGTCGTCGCTGGTGACAAGCGGGCGGCCGGAAATCTCCGTCCATCCGTTATGGTTGTCGAGCACGGGACCTGGAGGATCGCCGAGATCGGCGCCGGCAAGGGCTGCGCGCGCGCCAAGAAGGCTCTCGTTGTGTCTGGCTGCGGCAGCGCCGCCGGGCTGCAGGCAGACGGTGCCGCCGTCCGGATGCTTCGCCATCACGAGCTTGGCCAAATTCACGCCGATGAGTTTGTTGCTGGATGTGTTGATGCAATCTGCCGATCCGTCGAAGATGGCTGCAACCGTGTCGCGAGAACGGGCTAAGCATCTGCGTGTCGTTCAATCTCTGATTCTAGATCGGCCATCGTCTCTCCGCCTGCCATCAGATCCGTGATCTCCTCGCGGGACTTCTCGCCCTTGCGAAAATCGGCTGCAACGGAACCGCGGATAAGCACGGCGAAATGATCGCCCACGGCCATTGCGTGGGTGACCTGGTGGGTGATGAATATGACCGTCAGCCCCCTTCGTTTGGCTTCGTTGACGATGCGCAGGACGTGGGCGGCTTGCTTGACGCCCAGCGCGGCGGTGGGTTCGTCGAGGATCAACACCCGAGCACCGAAATGCACCGCGCGGGCAATGGCCAACGACTGCCGCTCGCCGCCGGACAGCCCGCCGACCAGTCGGTCGCCATCGTCGATCCGGATGATCCCGAAGTCCTGAACGGCCTTCACTGCGATTTCGTTGGCTTTTTTCCGGTCGTAGAACTTGATTGGGCCGAACCTTTTGGTTGGCTCGACTCCGACGAAGAATGATCGCCCGACGGACATGAGCGGAAAAGTGCCGCCGAACTGGTGCACTGTCGCGATGCCCAGATTCGCCGCGTCCCTTGGACGCTCGAATCCTATTGGTTCGCCGTTCATAAAAATCTCGCCGCGCGTGGGCTTGTGCACGCCGGCAAGTATCTTGATCAACGTCGATTTGCCAGCGCCGTTGTCGCCAAGCAAGCATAGCACTTCGCTATCGTAAACCTTCAGCGAGACATCGTGCAGGACGTCGATCGGCCCGAACGATTTGTCGATGCCCCTAAGTTCCAGAACAGGTCTTTTCTCGGAAATTCGGGACATCAATCCTCCTTCTTCGGACCGGTATAGCTGATCGCTATCTGCCGGAAGGTATTGTTTGTAAGAACCGCGATCAGCAGCATGACGCCGACGATCAGGCTCGAGAGGTTGCGATCGAAATCGGTAAAATAGATGCCTTGATTCACCATGGCGAAGGTAAGCGTGCCGAAGAAGATTCCGATCACTGAACCGAACCCGCCCGTCAAGAGCACGCCGCCGATCACCACCGATATGATAGTGTTGAAAATGAAGGACATCCCCGTCGACACCTGCGCGGAGTTGTAAAGGATAGTCTGGCAGAGACCCACGAAAGCCGCGCTCATGGACGATAGAACAAAAAGGGCGATAGTGAACTTGCCGGTCGGAATTCCGGCGTTGCGCGCGCTTTCCTTGTCGCCTCCCATGGCGAAGAGCCAGTTCCCCCACGGCGAGAAATGAAGGAAATAAATGTAGATGGAAGTCAACGCCAGCCACCACGCAATGATCACTTGGTAGGATCCGAAATAGAAGCTGCCGAAAACGGCCTTGGCCCAGGCCGGCGCCTTGAGCGCGACGGCGGTCGTATCGGTCAAGAAAATGGACAAGAACAAGGTCACGCCCGCCACGGCGAAAAGCGTGCCCATGGTGACTATTAGCGACGGGACTTCCGTCCGAACGACAAGCATGCCGTTGATCCAGCCGACGAACGCCGCGAAGGCAAGGGTAAGTCCAATGCCGACAGGAATCGGCAGGCCGAAAAAGCCCGAAATCACGCCCATGGACATCGAAGCCGCAGGAACCATGGCCCCGATGGAGACATCCAATTCTCCTGCGATCATCAGAAAACCGATCGGAATTGCAATGATCCCCAGATTCGCCGCCACATTGAGCCAGCTCGCGGCGCCTGCGAAGGATGTGAAGACCGCTCCTCCGAATATGGTGAAGAAAGCAAATACGAACACCATTCCCAGAAATGCGCCACCTTCGGGGCGCCTCACCAAGCTTGCAAGCGCGAACCGCAGACCCGTTATCGATCTTCCTGCTTGGCTGCGCGGTCCGGCCGATTTTGCCGCCATTTCCTGAATCCTTGCTTTAGGCCTGAAGCTCACTCAAAGGACGCCGGAATGCCGCGTCCATACAAGCCTTCCCAGACCCTCGGCTCTTGGTGCGAAATGCAAACGCCGGCGGCGCGATGGAAACGATCACCAGCCGTTGCGTGCCGACAATTTCCTGGCGTTGATCCGTTCTCTTTTCTTGCGGAAGCGCTCATTCATCCGCTCGTCCGCGTCCTTCGAACCGTCGTGCCAGCATCCGAACCACTTGTCGAGCGGCACCAGCCCGTCAGCGCCGTAATTCACCTCGAAATATTTGTGGTGAAGGTAATGGGCGTAGGCGTGGCTGTCGAGAGCCGTCTCGTCCGTAAGCTCCAACTTGTCGAAACCTATGCGGCCGTTGATCGCACCGTAGCCAACTATATGGCTGTTGAAAAGCATCGCAATCGGGTGCGACGGAATAATCAAGTGCCAAATTATCTCGCCGAAGTAGAGCAGATGCTCGACCGGATGCATGCTGAGCGAGGACCACGGGCTCGGATTGATTGAGTTGTGATGAACCGAATGAATCCACTTGTAGAGCAGCGGCGCGTGAATCAAACGATGAATGCAGAAAAAATGGATTTCGTGGATTGCCGGGGCGAGAAAAACAAGGACTCCAAGCCAAATCCAGCTATCTTCCCAGCCCAGCCAATTGCCCCATGTATTGGCGTAACACCACAGCACGAGGATTTCGACGGCGGTCCAGATCGGAATGCCGAAAAAGAAGCTGCGCAGGAAATTGTCGAGGTTCTGGCTCTTGAACCAGAAGACTTCAGATGGGCTCTCGGACGGGAACTTGCCGTTGAACTTGAACCGCCGCCCTTGAACGCGCTTGTCGTAGTAAAACAACTCGATCGCGCCGTACATGATGAAGATGCCGGCGGCGTTCACCGAGAAAAGCCAGAGCGCCCAGCCCCATGAAAGCGTCTGCATCGTGGCGACGTCGGGAATGACAAAAATCCAATAAAGGATTGCAGTCGCCATGTGAAAGGCGTTCCAAGGCCAGATGAAGTCGATGAGAAACCGCCCCATCTGGTTGAATCTGCCTTCCCAGAACGGAGCAATCTGGAGCTGCCGGTTCGGAGTCCAGTTCCCTCCCTTGTCGCGAGTGCCGAACTTCAGATTGTCCACGGGAGCTTCGTTGTCGCTCGGCACTTGCGGACCGAGCGACCGTTTGGCTTATCGTGCGCCTTTGGCGACACCCGCGAGCGCGGTTTCGATGTTCGACTTGTCGACGATGGCCGGGCCTGTAAGCACCGGGTCGGTGGCAAGCTCCGTGCCGAAATCAATGTGCGCAGCAAGCATGGCCGTGGCAAGGAAGCCTTGCAGATACGGTTGCTGATCGATCGCCATGGTTTGCGTGCCGGCCTGAATGCGGTCCATTACGGCGGGGCTCATGTCGAACGTACCCAGCATGACATCCGGACGGGACTGCTGAATGGCCACCGATGCCGCGTCGGCTGCCCAGGCGGCCAAAGTAATTACGGCGTCGACTGATGGGTCCTTAAGAAGTTCTGCCTTGATAGCCTCGGACGTGCCGGTGACGTTTTGGTCCAGATTGGCCGGAAGCGGCAGATTGATGACCTCGGCACCATTTGCCTCGCCGCCTTCCTTGACGCCGGCGCACCGTGCTTCCAAGTTTACAGCGCCCGGAACCTGAATGTGGCAGATGATCTTCGTGGCGCCATTTTGAGCGAGATAGGTGCCTCCCGCGACACCTGCGACATACTCGTCAGAGCCGAAATAGTTTAGGCCGCTGATATCGCTCTTCACCGACTGGCCTGAGTTGTACATCATGATTTTGATGCCTTGCTCTGCGGCCGACTGAAGCGCGGGCACCTGTGATTCAGGCACCCAGACCGGAATGGCGATCCCGTCGACGCCTTGGCTCACGGCTGTGTTTATCAGCTGCACCAGATCGGGGCCGAAGTTGTCGTAATTCTGCGTGCGCAAGTAGTTGACGGAACCGCCGTTGGCCTCGACCACCAATGTCGCATCGTCGATGCCCTTTTTGATCAAATTGAAGAACCCATCCTCAATCGATCCACCAATCACAGCGATGTCTGCCGCCATGGCGGATGTCGAAATCATTGCAGCGGTAGCCGCCGCTACTGTATTTGTAAGTTTCATCCTGATTATTCCTCCCTTCTGGATTGCCCTATTGGCGAAACCTGAAACGACGGCGCGGAAACCGCGCCGCCGCGCATCAGGTGCGCCTCAGTTGACGCACGTGTCGATGTTGTCGTTGTTGCAGACGTCAAGACCCGTATAGATCGGGTCGTCCACCGACATTCCTTCGACGATGTCCTTCAGGATGTACATCGCCTTGTAGCCCATCTCGAACGGACGCTGTCCGACAAGCCCGTTTCCGAGCCCGTCCTTTGTCTGCTCGAGCTGCATCGGCAGCGTATCGGCCACGACAATGGTCAGCTCGCCCGAATCCATCTTGGCCTTGTACGGCTCCGCGGCTTGGCGGTAGGCGTTGTCGAACCACTGCGTGAACGCGCCGGTCGAAAGGAACGCTGTCAGATCAGGGTTCGCCGCAAGAATGTCCGTCATGCCCTGCACCGCAACGTTGCCGTCGTCGTTGGTGACGAGCGGGCAGCCGGAAATCTCCGTCCATCCGTTGTGGTTGTCGAGCATGGGACCCGGAGGATCGCCGAGATCGGCGCCGGCAAGGGTTTCGCGTGCGCCAAGAAGGCGCTCGTTGTGGTTGGCAGCGGCAGCGCCGCCGGTCTGCAGGCAGATGGTGCCGCCGTCCGGATGCCTCGCCATCACGAGCTTGGCCAAATTCACGCCGATGTCGTAGTTGTTGGTTCCGACATAGGTCGTGCGCAGCCCCTTGTCCTCTTCGAGCAGGTCGGAATCCCAAGTCATGACCGGGATTCCGGCGGCTGTTGCGGCCTCAAGGACCTTGGCCATGGCCGGCGCGTTCGACGGCGCAACAGCGATGCCGTCAACCCCCTTCGTAATAAGGTCTTGGACGATCTGGATCTGCTCAAGCTCCGTGTGCTCGCCAGGCCCGATGTATTCGCAGGTGACATCGGCCAATTCGTCTTGCGCCTTGTAGCAACCGTCGCGGGCCAGATCGAAGAACGGATTGTTCATGGCCTTGGGCACCAGCGCAAAGGTATATTGCGCCATGGCGGCCGCAGGCAGCAGCGCAACAGCAAGCGAGGTTATAAGCAGTTTCTTCATGAGGTCCTCCTTTGATTGGACAAGTTGTGCGGCGGGATCACTTCCCGCCGCGGTTGCGGATCTGCTCCAGAAGAACTGCTAGAATCAGGAACAGACCGACGAAGAACTGCTGCCACAGGGCCGGTATGCCGGCCAGCAGCAGCGAATTGCGGATCAGCTCCATCAGCGCAGCGCCGATTGGCGCTCCCAAGGCGTAAACGACTCCGCCCATTAGATTTGCGCCGCCGATCACTGAAGCCGCAATTACGTTGAGCTCGTAAGTAACGCCCATGCCGTTGGTCGCCGAGCCCGTGTAGCCGATGAACATGAAGGCCGCGAGGCCTGTGCACATCGAGCAAACCATGTAGACCGAGACGATCATCCGCTCGACCGGAATGCCCGAAAGTTTCGCCGCATCGGCATTGCCGCCGATCGCAATGACCCAGCGGCCCCAAGTGGTGTGCCGCCAGACGAACCAGAAGGTCGCCGTCAGGATGATCAGCACCCACACGACATTCGGAATGCCGAGGACGCTCTCGCCCCCGATCCACTCGAAGAGGTCCATGTCGGGGCCGAAATCGTAGATCATCTTGTTGTTCGACAGGACCATCGCGATCGAACGTGCTATCGCGAGCATGCCCAGCGTGACAACGAACGGCGCCAACTTCATGTAAGCGATCAGGAATCCGTTGATGAAGCCGACGATGGCGGCCGTCAGCATGCAGACGATGAAGCCGACCTCAATGCCCCAGCCGGCCTGCATCGTGAGCCCGAGGGTAATGGCGCACAGGCCAAGAAGCGAGCCGACGCTGAGGTCGATGCCGGCGGTGCAAATCACGGCGGACATTCCCAGCGCCATAATGCCGAAGAACGCGAAGTTCCGCGTGATGTTGAACATGTTCCGCTCGGTCATGAACGCGTCCGAGACGAATGTCATGACAAGGCCAATGGCCACGATTGCCATGAAGACCCAGAACGGCTGAAGCCGAAAGATCGCGCCGAGGCCCGTCACTTCCTGGCGAAGCGTGATGCTTTCGTCGATCTCGGCGTGCGACGACTTGTCGTGCGATTGTTCGGTCATGCTTCTGCAATCGCTCCCGTGATTAGGCCCGTCACTTCTTCGGGGCTGGTTTCGTCGATCCGCTTGTCCGCTACCTTGGAGCCGCGGCGCAGCACGGCCACCCGATCGCAGACCTCGAACACATCGGGCATCCGGTGGCTAACCAGAATGACGGCATGGCCGCTGTCCTTGAGCCGCATGATGAGCGCCAGAACCTCGGCAACCTGCCGAACGGAAATCGCCGCGGTCGGCTCGTCCATCAATACGAGCTTCGGGTCGCTGAGGCGCGTGCGCGCTATCGCAACGGCCTGCCGCTGTCCGCCGGACATCTGACGAACGAGATCCCGGGGACGGGTTTCGGATTTGAGTTCGGTGAACAGCTCGCCGGCCCTCCGAAACATGGTGCTGTGGTCCAGCATTCTGAACGGGCCCAGTCCCCGCTTGGCTTCGCGCCCCAAGTAGACATTGGCAGCGGCGGTCAGGTTGTCGCAAAGCGCAAGATCCTGGTAGACGATCTCGATCCCTGCTTCGCGCGCGTCGACCGGCTCGCTGAACGAGACTTCCCGGTCTTCGATTCTTATGCTTCCTTCGGTGGGCGGATAGTTCCCGGCAACGATTTTCATCAGCGTGGACTTGCCGGCGCCGTTGTCGCCCATCAGGCCGACCACCTCGCCAGCCTTGAGCGACAAGTCGACGCCCACTAGCGCGTGGATAGCGCCGAAGTGTTTGGTGATGCCGCTCAATTCAAGAAGATTCATGCAGATGGCTTCCTCATATCGCCTGCGGGGCATAGTCGCTCTTTGCCACAGGGATCACGCCTCGGAGCAGATTTACGGATTTTTCGAGGCCCTCCAAGCTGTTGAGTATCACATCTTCATGCTCGATAGACAACCAGCCATCGTATCCGGCCATTCTCAGACGAAAGCAAAATTGCCTCCACCATTCCTCCCCGTGGCCGAATCCAAGGGTTACGTAGCTCCACGACCGCGCCGGAATGTCGGTAAGCCCGCCGTTCTCCAGCAGACTTGTCGTTGCTTGGACCGGCGCGTTCAACAACGTGTCCTTGGCGTGAACGTGGTGGATCGCGTCGCCCAGCGCATCCACTGCCGCGAGCGGGTCGGCCCCCATCCAGAACAAGTGGGAAGGGTCTAGATTTGCGCCGATGGACGGCCCGACCGCTTCGCGAAGCCTCATCAAGGAGGGAACGTTGTAGACGCACTGGTTGCCGTGCAGCTCAAGCGCGAGCTTTTCGACTCCGTTCTCTCGGGCCAGCGCGACGAGTTCCGTCCAGAACGGAATCAGCTTTTCCTCCCACTGGTACTTCAGGATCGCCTGCGTCTCGGGAGGCCAGCTCGACACGACCCAGTTGGGCATCGTGTCGGAGGCGGAACCGGCCGGCAGCCCGGACATTGCGCAAACGGCAGCAATGCCCATTTCACCGGCTACCCGGATTGTGTCCTTCAGGCCTTGGGCTTGGCTGGAGTCCGCGGGATGCAGCGGGTTTCCGTTCGCGTTGAGGCTGATGATCTCCAGGCCGCGGGCTTCGAATTCACGGCGGTACGCCTTCCGGGCGTCCGGGCTGGCCAGCATGTCCTGCAGATCGAAATGGGGCGCCGTAGTCCAACCGCACGTGCTGACCTCGACGCCGGACACGCCGAGGCGCAGGGCATGGTTCAGCATGTCCTGAAACGAATAGCCGCCGAGGCTGTCCGAAACGAACGCCAGCTTCACTGGTAGAACTCCGGCTTGGCAATCATGTCAACATCGACCCTATGGCCTTTCGCCAAAGCCTCCACTCCGGCCTCTGAAACGGCGGCCGCGCAGTATCCGTCCCAGCAGGATGCTCCCTCCGCCGGGAAATCGCCGGATTCGACGAACTTGACGAACTCCTGATTCTGGCGCCGATACGCGTCCGCGAACCGCCCCCTCCAGTCCGGATCGTAACGGGTGCTGGAGGCCAGCTGCGCGTCCGTCCGGCTGTACGCTACAGTGTTCGACGCGACGCTGCCGCTTTCACCGACCAGTTCCGTTCGGACATCGTATCCGTAAGCAGCATTGTTGTTGACTTCGACCGTCACGACCTGGCCGCTATTCGTTTCCAACATCATGACGACCGGGGCCACCACTTCGTCGGACCGGGTCGGCTGCGACGCAGTAATTGACATGAATTCGATGCCGAGCACGAATCGAACGATATCGAACTCGTGCACGGCGGAACTGGAAATCGCCATTGAGCCTGTGAACTCGGCAAAAGGCGTCGCGACGTTCCTGTGGAAATTGTGCATGACGAGCGCCCGCCCGATCATGCCGCTGTCAAGCGCGTCCTTCATTTCGACATACGACTGATCGTATCGGCGCATGAACCCGATCTGAACGCGGCGCTCTCCGGCGCGCTGCTCTTCGGCCATGACGTCAAGGCATTCGCGGGACGACTGCGAAAGCGGCTTCTCGCAAAGAACCTTCTTTCCCTTCCCGATGCATTCCTTGGTGAGGGCCGCGTGCGTGCGGTCCGGGCTGGCAATGATGACCGCGTCGACATCCTTTCGAGATATTGTCGCGGAGGGATCCGTGGTCGCGTCGAGCGCGCCGTGCGAATCTGCCGCTTTGCGCGCCGCCGACTTGCATGTGTCGCACACGACCTGCAGGACCGCTCCACGCAATTCACGCGCCACAATTCTTGCGTGATCCGCGCCCATGACGCCTGCGCCGACGACCGCAAATCTGACAGCCATTCTGTCTCCCGCCGCGAAAAAAATCCGGCGTCCCCCAATTTGATGCAGCAAAAATTAGCAGAGGCGAGATTCCGGTTCAATGCGCTGCGAAGGCCGAACCGTGATGCGAAACACATCAAGCGCAAGTGCATAATGGCAAAAATCGGTTGCATTGCGCGTTGAAACCGGCCACAATGATGCGAAACACATCAACGAGAGGCGCGAGCTTATGCGTGATCCTGCCGGGACGAACTGGAAGGGGCCCACGGTCAGGGACATCGCGGAGCTGTCCGGATTTGCTCCCGCCACGGTTGATCGCGCACTGAACGGCCGACCTGGCGTCCGAGACGCGACCCGCGAAAGGATCCTTGCCGCGCATCGCAAGCTGTCGCAAGACTCGAACGCCGAGCCGCCGCTTCAAATCGGGCTGATGTGCGAGTCCGGAATTTCGTTCAACCGGGCTGTCGAGGCAGCGGCTGACACGCTCAACCGGACGTACCCCGGGGCAGCAATCAAGGACGAATACACGGAGACCAGCAAATTCGATCCGAGCGGGTTTTCCAAAAAGATCAGCGAGATTGGCGATGAGACCGGGGGACTGATCTTGGTGGCCCGCGAGCATCCCGCCGTCAACAACGCCGTGCGCGGTTTGCGGCGGCGCGGAATCCCGGTCGTCTGTCTGACAACGGATTTGCCGAGTTCCCGAAGGAGCGCGTACGTCGGCAATGATCAGCATGCTGCGGGCAGCGTGGCGGCGCAATTGATCGGCAATGCGTTGCCCCGCGTTCAGCAGAACGTGCTGCTGGTCGTCAGCGTCGCGTTTCGATGCCAGCAGGAACGCGAGATGGGATTCCGGCGGGTGCTCCGGTCCAAGTTTCCGCACCTGCGGATTGTGGAGCGGGTAATCTCGGATGAAATCCCCGAGACCACATACGAACAGCTCAGCAGCTTTTTTGAAACCAAGGGCCTGCCGTCAGCCATATACAACGTTGCGGGCGCGAACCGGGGCATCGCTCATGCTCTGGAAGAGTCGGAGGTCGCCGAGTCCACGATATTCGTCGGCCATGAGCTGACACCGGTATCGCAGGGTCTGCTCGAATCCGGAACGATGGACTATGTGATCTCCCACGACTTCAATGCTGAACTGCGGGCAGCGGTCCAGTGGATCGATGCGTTCCACAACGGCGTCGAAGGCGATCCGGGCCCCACGCCGATACTCTTGCACACGCGCTACAACTGCAGCACTTAACGACCGCTTGAAAATCAGACATAGATCGCCCACCTTATCTTTGCCTTACTAAGTTGTTGCCATGTCCGTTAATGACCGATTGACCACTATTGTCTCCGCCACGGGCCAGATTGTCCTGCCTCGACCGATCCTGCAATCACTGGGGTGGCGCCCCGGCACGAAGCTGACCGTCGAGAACACGCCGGAAGGTGTTTTGCTCAAGCCTACGTCGGTCTTGGAAGAAACCAGTCCAGCCGAAGTGTTCGGGATGCTGAAATGGACGGGCGAGCCCAAAACGCTCGAAGAGATGGAAGCTGGAATCCTGGCCGAGGCGAAGCGTCGACATGATGGGGATTGATATCAATATCGTCGTGCGCTTTCTGACGGACGAAGATCAGCGGCAAGCGAACAGATCAGAACAACGGTGACCCTCTGATCGTCCGTGCCACTTATCGGCAACCTGCGTTCCGGCGACGGTCGCAACGCATTCGATTCGCACTGGCCTTGTAGCGGTCAATGAAGGACGCAGTGCGGCTTCTGCTTGGCAATGGCACAAGCAACCAACCCGTACGCTCCAAACCAAGCCACCTATGAAATCAGATGGTTGCCGGAAGTGTCCGCAAGTTATTGCTTTTTCCTGATTTATCTTCTGGAAACATTAGTTTATACTCCGCGTCTTGGATAGCACCTTCTTGACTTTACTAATGTCCGTAAACCTGTTCGAGCAACGACCAATACGAATGACTTCGCTCCCGTGAAACTTCGCTGCACCGAGCTGAATTAGGCTTTTTTGTGTCTTCTTAAACTCTTGGCTAGGAGTTTTCCCTCCAACAACTGCAATAGGAAAAAACCACACATCCGAGTAACGAAAGCAAATTCGCTTCCAACAATTCTTCTTGATTGCCTTCTCAGCCTCGTTAGTTCCGCTGGACAGATGAGTCCGAAATTTATCAATTGAATAACGCTTTTGCGAAACTTCGATGACCGCAACGAGAAGTATCAACTCCCCTGAACCGCTGTCTAGTTCCGCCAGCAAAATGTGATCGCGCATCCTTGGCTTTTGATTTTCTTTAACCTTGGACTATTTTATTCCACGTGAAACAAATTGGTCCATGTCAATCATCAATCTACATCGAATCAACCCGTTGAATCCCTCAAGCGATAACCTGAAACCCTCCCGAACCATCCGCTTCGCCTAGGTGCTGCTACCAAAATATTTTGCGAAAGCTTCTAAGCTCACTGGCCGTTCATACCAAATTCGAAGTCTGTGTTGCCCACTCATTGTGTAACTCCATCAAATCGTCATCAAAATCAGGGCTGTAGTGTCCCGATTCTGAAAATTTCATCTGCTCCACTCTTGATCCCGACCTTACACCTGATTTTGAAAACGCCCAAACGCCGACGTCTGACTCGTTCAACGCCGGTTCCAAGACGTCGCCTTTCTGGCCAATAGGTAAATCTCCACTTGAAGCAGATTCATTCCGCTTTCGCAGAACGATGTTGTTCAGGCAACTGACCACCCAATCACTATGGGTTGTAACGATCACCTTTATTCCCGCTTGGACCAACAACGCGAGGAGTCTTGTTAGCTGAATTTGCATTTTCGGATGCAAGTGCGATTCGGGTTCTTCAATAATCAAAGTTTGGCCTTCGTCAACCACATACCGCAGATATAAAATCAGGGGTGTCATTTCAGATACCATTGACGAAGCATTCAATAATTGCAGTTCACTCTTCCAACCATTGGGCCGATATAGAAAATCCGGATAATTTATTGCCTTCGTATTTCTTACGACAACCGAACCGTTCAATACCGAAGATTCCATCCTATCAGTTACAGCACTTAAAGCTGAACGGGTTCCCTCAATTTTTTCTGATTCTTTCCTCATCCGAACCGCTTCGTCCATTACAACCAATCCGCGCAGAAAGTCTGACAACATTCCCGGAAGCGTTGGAACATCTGTTTCGGGTAAAAGACCGCCGGTAGGTGCGCTACCTATCAGCGCATTTACCACCGCTCTATGGGAATGCATTACCGCGGTGCGATCCGCTGGCAAATAGTATGCTCTATTTGCCATGGTAGGCATCACAGCTTTATATACCTCGCGTGCAACTCCAGCTCTAAGGTTGCTCATCCGCTTGCCGTCGCTTGAAAACAAGCCACGCTGATCTGCGGCCTGATCGATCAGCTGCTCAATGTTTTCGAGATTCAACTGACATTCACTTGGACCGACAATCTCAACTTGACATCCATGACCCAGTTCGGAAATCAAGATTTTGGGCTCATAATCGTACGCATTATCAGTCTGAATCAAGCGAACTAGCGCTCTTTTTCTTCTCAAGTCGGAATCATTCTTAATTCCGAAGCTTCGAGTGATCTCAAACAACAACGAATTGTTACTGCCATGAATGAATTGCACAAGCTCCGTCAAATGCCCTGGCCCCAATTCGACAGTCTTTTTGGCATTTCCGGATATAGCATCCTCTACCAAATGACCGATGTATTGGTCTGTCTTTGGGTTTGCCATTGCTTCGGAATCAGCCCGGCGGCGCAGTACTGAATAGGACATCTCATACCGATTTGCTATTGCGCAGTGAAATGCATAAATCAAGATAGCCAAGTATGACTTTCCAGTATTGTTCGGCCCAACAAAAACGGTTAGCGGGCGCAACTCGATTTTGGCCGACTTTATTGGACCAAAGTCATCGATTTCCAAGATTGGTAGCGCCCTATCGTTTTTCTGCTCTGTCATCGATGTGTCATAATTGTTTTGGCATGAGTCAACATAGCCATCGGGCGACCTTGTGCAAGCACTTGAGCGCATTTGATTATCGCGGCCGCGCGTTCCACGATTTTGAACTAAATCGGTTCCGCGTTCTCGCGTGTCGCCAGAGTTTCGCGCTCCCGTTTGAGCTTAACTTCCGTATTTCAACTGTGGCATTGCGTTCCCGTTGCCGATGCTGACGAAGGCCGATGTCAAAGTGGAGTCGCAAAGAGTGGTGAACACATAGAGCGTCTTCAGTTGATTGATGATGCGACGGACGGCAGCGTTACCGTTCATCCGTTTTTGTCAAGATTCTAGGAAGGCATTTTTCATGATCGTAAAACGGTAGTTCGATGATTTCGCATGTCGCACGATCATATTTTTCGGAATGCAGTGTCAGCGTACGGCCTGACCAGTCGCTTGTCGCCTCGAATCGCGCATAGCCGACCCCGGCTTCAAGGAACGGAGAAAAGGCTCCTGTCGTCACGCGGCCTACCTGTTTGTTTCCGTCAAGAATCAGATCTCCTGAAGCCGGAACGGTCTCGGGCGCGCGCACTCCGAAAAGGAGCTTGCGGCGAGGGGCGGTCAACAATGCCTCGCGGCCAATGAATCCCTCTTTCTCAAGATCGATGAACTTTTCCAAACCTGCATCGAAAGGGGTCATCGTCGTGTCGAAGTCGCTTCCGCTGTCCAGAATGCCTGCTTCAATCCGTCGGATATTCATTGAAATCATGGTGCTAAAGACCATTCCTCGCTCCGTTCCGGACTGCATCAGATCTCCCCACAGACGAGGGCAATCGGTGCGGTCGCCCATGGTGTAGATCTCGTACCCCAGCTCGCCGGACCAACCTGTGCGCGAGACAAATATCTCTTGGCCGCCAATCCGAACAAAGCCGCATCCGAAATATTTCATTGTCTCGTCGACCTCGCCGCCGGATGCCGCATGCATGATTTCGAACGATTTCGGACCTTGAAGCTGAAGCACGCGCGAGCGGGGATCGGATATGGTGACGGCGTAACCGCGCCGGTGAGCAAGCAGCCAAGTGTCCAGATCGCCATCCGGTTGCACAAACCAGAACCGGTTGTCAGACAATCGAAACAAAATGCCGTCCATGAACAGGCCGCCCTCATGCGTGCACAGAAGCACGTAGCGGCCGCGTCCCGGCCGCAAATCCGCAATTCGGCGCGCGCATATTCTTTCCAGAAAGGGCAATACATCCGGGCCGGAAAGTTCCACCGGCCGTTCGGGCACATCGAAGAGCGCCGCGCTTCGCCGCAACGCCCAATAGCCCTTGACCGGATCATCGCCGCTGTGTTGCGCGAATAATCGACCCACCGCGAACCGCAGTACGGTGTCCTCGTTCGCATAAAGATGGTGGAACGGCGAGAGCTCGTTATTGCCAATGTAGACCGGAAAAACCCGGGCAGTGTCCAACGAAGCGCGGCTACTCATTCTACAATCCCTCTTCCCGGTCCGTTTCCCGTATTTTGCGCAGCCGAGCGCAGACTCGAAGTCATCGAACTGATCCTCGGCGGTCTTGTCCAGCGATTCATTCGATTACGCGGCGAAAATCCTTGATATGGCGGCACACTGTTCCAATCGCATTCGTCGAACCCCGTACCTGTATTTTAACATTCACGAGATACAGTTCCTAATCCAACCTCGGTCGCAGCCGATTCGGACCCCGAACAGTCGCAAAAATCTGCACCCGAAAAATCCATTGACACAAGCGGGTGGAATAGGCAGAATGCCGGGCAATAACGGTTGCAAGCTACTATCCCATGCCGAACTGATCAAGAGGATAAGGAATAAAAATCTGCGTTCGACGAGCAACTTCAAATTCATACCTCGTCCGACAACCCGGCAATTCTATTGATCAGTGTGCTGTCGAAGTAAAGACAGATGAGATTATTTGGATGAGGGGAGTTGAAGAATGAAGTTTAGGAAAGGGAAAAAGTTACGACAGGTTTATGGAAGTAGAGGTGGAAAACGATGACAAGAAATATTCAAGTACCTCCGGCTACAGCAATGGAGATTGCAAACTGGTTTCTGATAAAGGGTTGGAGAGAAGAAAAATATCGTTGCGATCAGTTGAAGCTGTACAAGATAGTTTACTATGCACATGCTTGGCATTTGGGAAACGGTGCCGGACCGCTATTTTCTGAGACAGTCGAAGCGTGGCCACACGGACCTGTAGTTTCGGAACTGTATCAAGCATTCAACGGCGCTGGTAGGAATCCAATCTTTTTTTTGGGCGGCTATTTGGGTAGCCATTCAGTGTACGCCGGAAAGTTGGAGACGAATCTGGAAAAAATTTGGAAAACTTACAAGAAACATTCGGGCATTTCGCTATCCAATGCAACCCATCACCCGGGTGAACCATGGAGAGTCGTGGCAGAAAGTTGCGACGTCAGATCTAAGCCTCCTATTCCCAATGATACAATCGCAGGTATTTTTCGCAAGAAAGTAGAAAAAATCTCAAATGAAGAAAATTCGCAAGATTGTTAGATTTTTAAAACCGAGTGAAAACGTTCGCCAATAATTCATGCAGATAACGTTAAGAAGCGATTCTATCGCTTACAGCATGAAGACTATATACATAGTATAGGACTCAGAAGGCTTTTTCTTGGGCAACATATATATTGATTTGCGGTTGGTTGATCGATGTATTAGTAATATTAATGTATTTTCAACATTCAACTTGGGTGTTAGTGGCATTAATAACAACATCTACGATAAAGGTTTTAGGCCTCTATTATGTTGTGCTTAAATATATTTTTCCTAGACCGATGTAAAACAAAGCGTCGAGCTGTATTGATAATTTTTCTGGCGAGCGGTTGAGTGATCCGCTTGGGGCCGAAACAGTTGCTTTCGTTTCAGTAACATTCGCTATCTCTGGCTCGTCTCGAAACTCGGATGCTGCCATACGGATGCGTCGATGCGCGGCAAACCGGGTCTGCCTAGAACGGCATCGCTTAACTTTTCCGCAATCATGAGGGTCGGACAGTTTGTATTGCCATTCGTGACATATGGCATGATCGACGCGTCCACGACACGCAATCCGCCTACCCCGTGCACTCGGCCTTCGGCGTCCACGACCGCGCCGTGATCGTGGGTGGAGCCCATGCGCGCCGTGCCCGACAAATGCCATTGCGTTGCCAATTCGGAATTCAAATGAACGTCGAGTTCAGCGTCGCTTCGGGCGTCGGATCCTGGGAAAATCTCGGCTTTGCAATGGGCTCTGAAGGCTGGTTGGCCAACCAATTCGCGTACGAATCTTATACCCGCGCGCAACAGCTCGCGGTCGCGCGGGTCTTTCATATAGTTCACTTGAATGCGCGGCGGGCTGTCCGGATTTTTGTCGCGCAAGGTTACGGCGCCCCGGCTGTGCGGCCGCATCAATCCCACATGGATCTGAAAGGCATGTTCCTGCAGCGGTTCCCATCCTTCTTCGTCCACTGCAAGCGGAGAAATCGTGAGTTGCAAATCCGGATAGACGACACCGGGCGCCGAGCGGATGCAGCCCACAACTTCGAATTGGTTGCTCGCGCAAACGCCGTCGCGAGTGAACATCCACCTGATCCCTGCTGCCAAGCGATTCACGGGGCGAGTCTTGGGCCAGACGGAAACGGGCTGGGCGCATCGATACTTCAAAACGAAGTCCGGATGGTCCTGCAAGTTCTGCCCTACGCCGGGCAGGTCGTGCTTTGCGGCTATGCCCATATCCCGCAAATGCTCAGCAGGCCCTATTCCAGAAAGCATCATTAGATGGGGGCTGCCAACCGCCCCTGCGCTCAAGATCACTTCCTTACGGGATCGTACAATCGTCTCCGCGCCGTTCCTCTTGTAGCGCACCCCGGCCGCACGACCGTTTTCCAACAAGATGCAACTGACTTTCGACTTTGTAAGAATGGTTAGATTCGAACGACTTCGCACGGGCTCGAGATATGCTCTCGAAGCGCTCCAACGCTCGCCCCGAAAAACGGAACTGTCCAATAGCCCGAAGCCCTCTTGGCGGTAGCCATTGATGTCATCGGTCAGCGGATATCCCGCTTGTTCCCCGGCTTTCAAAAACGCGCGAAAGATTGGATTGGCAACTTCCGGGCGCAACACTTTGAGCGGCCCGGCGTCGCCACGAAAGTCGTCCCCGCCGCCGCTGTAGGTCTCCATCCGCCTGAAATAGGGCAGAACGTCGGCATAACCCCACCCGTCGCAGCCCGCCTGCCGCCACCCGTCGAAGTCGAGTGCGTGACCGCGAATGAATACCATCCCGTTGATAGAGGACGAACCGCCCAAGGTTTTGCCCCTGTGGTGCGTGATCCGCCGACCATTGAGTTCGCACTCGGGTTCGCCGCTGAACGCCCAGTTGAACTTTGTGCTCTTGAGATTGGCAAGCACAGCTGCGGGGATTCTCAGAGAAAGACCAGAGTCCTTTTGTCCAGCCTCAATCAACAGAACTCGATTTTCATTGTCGGCGGACAGCCGGTTGGCCAATACGCACCCCGCCGATCCGGCGCCGACAATGACAAAGTCGAATTCCATCCGCATGATCGCCCGCACCGACTCAAATGGCTGCGAAGCCATTGAACGTCAGCACGTACGGAACCTCCGCCAGTGCATCTTTCCGACTTTCGTATTCCAAATCCGGCTTATCGACAAGAAACTCGCAGACCGCAATGCATCGCCGCTGTCCAGCGAGGGATTTCCCGAATTGAACTGCTGCGTTGTCAGCCGACCGTTCGTATCGATAGGTCCATTCGGCTCGGGGTCAATTAGGGTTGCTTTGATTCAATCGCAGCTATGAAACTACCGGACGATGCCGGACGGCGATGGGCATGTGCTGCGATGCTTGGCTTGCTTGTTTGTCCGGCCTGCCGTAACGGCACAGCCCTGACATCCCTCTGGCTCAAGCCGCCGAATGACTTTGTCTTTCAGTATTGATCTCCGCGCACGCATCGCTTGCCTTTACGCCGGGGCGGTCTGGGGGCTCTTCTGGATTCCGCTTCGAGGTCTGGAGACGGCCGGCACGCATAGCCTCTGGATCACCGCTGTCTATTTTTTGGTGCCCTTGTGCTGCCTCGCTCCGATCCTTCTGTGGCGCGCGCGGGCAATCCTTCAAGGCGGCATGAAACTGCAGGGCACCGCCGCTCTCGCAGCACTTGCCATCACTCTTTACTCGGTCGCGATCGTTTATACGGATGTAGTACGAGCCATGCTGCTGTTTTATCTCACGCCGATTTGGAGCACGCTCCTGGCGCGGGCAATGCTGCGCGAGACCATTACTCCATTGCGCATTCTGGCCATGGCTTCGGCGCTCGTCGGTATGCTTACGATATTCGGGCTGGGAGCAAATTTTCCCTTGCCTCGCAATGCGGGCGATTGGCTCGGGCTGATCGCAGGCATTGTCTGGGCCTTCGCGGCAGTGAGATTGAATCAGGATCGTCATCTGCCTTCGATTGACATGACTGTCGTGTTTTTCCAATGGGCTGCGATTTATTCGCTAGCCGCCGCGCTGGCACTTGCGCCGCGCGGCGGACCGGACAACGACCTGCTGCTGACCGTCCTGCCATGGCTGGTGCCCGTCATCGCAATCATGATCGTGCCCGGGACTTTCGCCTCGCTCTGGGGACCCAGATTTCTCAGCCCGGGCCTCGTGGGACTCCTGTTCATGGCCGAGATTATCGTAGGCGCGATTTCGGCGGCCCTTTTGGCAGGCGAACCCTTCGGATGGCGCGAGGTCGCGGGCGTCGTTCTGATCGCTGGCGCGAGCTTGGTGGAACCAATCGGCTCTCTCCTTTCTCGCGACAGAAGCGCGTCATGATTCAGCATGCCTGCGTAGGGCGCGTCCCGTGCTAGGCACGATCGAGGCCAAGGCAAGACTTGCCTGTCTTTATGCCGGAGCAGTCTGGGGACTTTTCTGGATACCGCTCAGGGCAATGCAAGAGGCCGGGCTCCACGATCTGTGGATCACCACGATCTACTTCATGTTGCCCTCGCTCTGCATGCTGCCGATTCTGGGAATGCGATGGCGGGCGACATGGCGAGGCGGATTGGCTTTGCAACTTACGGTTTTGGTGAGCGGCGCCGCGCTGGCCTTGTACTCCGCGGCAATCGTCTTTACCGACGTCGTTCGGGCACTGATGCTGTTCTATCTCATGCCAATCTGGAGCATCCTCTTGGCGCGAGCAGTGCTGAATGAACGAATTACCGCCATTCGGGTAATCTCGATGGGGCTTGCGGCATTGGGCGTGCTGACGCTTTTCGGGTTGGGCGCAGGCGTTCCGATTCCCCGAAACGTCGGCGATTGGATGGGGCTCGCGGCAGGCATGCTCTGGGCCGTTGCCATGGTCCGCGTCCGCATGCATGGCGAACATAACGCCGCCGACCTGACTGTCGGATTTTTCCTTTGGGGATTGATCCTGTCTTTGGGATTCGCGCTTGCCATTGCGCCATCGCATGTGCCGTCCATTGGGCAAACCGCACCGGTTCTGCCGTTGCTCGTCGGCTTTGTATTGCTGCTCGTGATACCCGGCTCTTTCGCAGGGCTTTGGGGGCCGAAATTCCTCAACCCCGGCGTCACCGGGCTTTTGTTCATGTCCGAATTCGTCGTCGGCACGATCTCCGCCGCGCTGCTTGCGGGAGAGCCTTTCGGAATTCGCGAGTTTGTGGGGGTGATGCTGATCGCGGGCGCGAGTCTTCTTGAACCGCTTTCCTCCGTTCTGGCTCGGAACCGGGCACGCAACTGAGTTTGATCACTGCACGACAGGTTTCGAGCCTGCGGCGAATGTTCCTGATGAATTTTCAACACAAGCTCCACTTCCGCAATTGCCACGATCTGGGAGCAACTGCACCTCTCGGCCATAGCTGCACTCCATCCGCAGATTTCACCTTGATCGCTCCGGCGCATGGCTGAACCAGCAAGTCGAACGGAAACATCCTTGTAACCGCAGGAAAACAAGCGAGGATGAAGGAGCGAATTAACGAATTCTCCCTCGGTTTTGGCCTTCAACATCCATGTGCAATCGTATCATTTCGGCCTGCCGTCAAGTTCGTTTTTTTCCCACAGCTCTCCCAGACTGTATTCGGAAAGCCGGTCCTTTAGTTGATCAGATTCAAGGCGGAAAAACTCAGATCTTCCATTTTGCTGTTCGACGAAGATAACTTGGTCAGGTTCAAATTGGTCCAACAATATCGGCGACTGAGTAGAAATCAGCAGCTGCACTTCCTTCGAAGCAGAGCGTATCATTGCACCGAGCACGCTTATCGCGGAGGGATGCAGGCCCAGTTCAGGCTCGTCCATTAGAATTATAGACGGCCTTAATTCCTCCGGTTGAAGGAGCAAAGTTGCGAGTGCCAAAAAACGAAGCGACCCATCGGATAAACTCGACACATCAAAGTAAGAATCAGACTCCTTATGCTTCCATTCCAGCCTAAGAGTATGAACGGAAATTCATGAATCCGATTTTATTATTTATTGTCAGCATGTTGCGGCCCTTGCGATCCGGCGCATCATGAACCGGCACGCGGCCAGCTGCGCCCACGCCAGAGAGCTCTCCAAGCTCCGCTCGTAGTCCTTCGCCAGACGCCGGCAGCGCGACATCCAGGCGAAGGTCCGCTCCACGACCCAGCGGCGGTAGAGAACCGTGAAGCCTTTGACATCTTTGGGTTTTTTGACGATCTCAAGATCGGATCCGATGCCGAGCTTCTTGAGCGCGGACGCCAGCTTCTTTCCTTGATATCCGCCGTCCGCCCAGATTTTCTTGACATGCGGCGCCGTCTCCAGCACTCCGAGGATCACGGCCGGAGCTCCGTCCCGATCCTGCACCGAAGCCGCGTGGACGGCGAGTCCGAGCGGGAGCCCCAAAACGTCGACGACGAGGTGGCGCTTGCGCCCCTTGACCTTCTTGCCCGCGTCGTAGCCCGAAGGCCCGCCGCTCTCCGTCGTCTTCACCGACTGAGTGTCGATCGCCGCCGCTGTCGGGTTCGCGGAGCGTCCGGCCAGCTTGCGCCCGAGGGCGCGAAACTTGTCCATCATCCGGGCGAAGACCCCTTCGCGACACCAGAGATAGAAATAATACTGGACCGTTGTAACTGCTGGAAAACAATGAGGAATTGCCCGCCACTGGCATCCGGTGTCGCGCACGTACTGGATCGCGTTGAACACCTCCCGGAGGTCGGTCTTGCGGGGGCGTCCTCTCTTGGCCGAAGGCGGAAGACACGGCTTGACCAAATTCCATTCCTCATCCGTCAAATCGCTTTCAAACCGATCCCGAGGGCGTGTATACTCGGTTTTGGTGGTCTCGTTCCAAGGCATGTCAGGCATCCTTTTGTCGGTTTCAGAGTTGACAAAAGATACCACATCTTGGCGAGGCCACTCAATATCTAGGCGAAGCTGCTGAATTTCCGTTCAAGCTCTAATGGTTTCCCTACCCAATGCGCGAGGCTCAAGAACGAAGTCCAGGAAAAATGGCGCAATGCGACGCATGGTATTTCGGATGAGTTTGTATTCAACTATGTGTAATTCCTTCAACCGATATAGAAATGAGGCGAGGTTTGAGCCGTCACCGCGCAAGAATCGATTATCATCAATATTGGAAAGTTTCTTGAGAGGCGATGAGAAACCTGTATCGTGGAAATGATACACGCGCCAACTCTTTAATGCCAACTTGACATGCTTCGTTACTCTTCTCGTGTCGGATTGACTGATTCCGGCTTCCCCTCCACTAGATTCAAAACCCTGTTCGTAAGGTTCTTCATACTTCTCCTTGTTCCAAAAATAGGCATACTCATCTACCGGAACCAATCCGTTTGACGGTGTCGGCTCCAATGATATTTCGTACTGGCTTACATCAGAGTTGAAGAAGACGTGCAGCCTAATTTCTCTTGTCGATTTAGTGCCGAAATGTAGCAGGCGATCCGCTCCATCATTAATCCTAACATACCGGACCAGACTGCCTTCCACGATTTTTCTAAGGAGCGTGAAGGCTTCAATAAAGTTGGATTTACCTGACCCATTTCCTCCAATCAGGACGTTAATGGGTTTAATATCCAAAACGGTGGACGAAATGCTCTTGAAGCCTTCAACTTTTATCTTGTCCAAACGGTTCATTCGATTCTTCTTTCCAAGGATCCTCTCAGATTTGACACAAGGGCCTCGGCCTCCGACGTCTAGGATTGTGTTACCTTACTCTTTAGAACAAAATTGTGAATAATGGTGAATTCCCGTTTATTTCAGTAGCCACATAGGCAAGATACGTGGTTTCTTCACGGGAGTCGCCAAAATTTCTATTGTGGGAGGATTTGATGAACAAAGGCCGGGCCAATGCGAAATCATGATCCTTCTTACGAATGGTCAAGCCACCACCCGCTTCAGTATTCTGTAGATTCGAATTGAAATACACTTGTGCTAAAGCTTTCGTCGGACCGAGGTGCGATTCGTGAAACGTTTCGCAATCTGGAAAGCGGCCGTTGACCAATATGGGCAGGAACTCTTCTAGGATCGTGTTGTCTAGCTTGAGTTGGCTCTTGTCCCTGTAAAGGAATTCATTTGGACTGTCGAAGACAAAATCGAGATCAATCCAGTTCTTGTAGCAATTGAGGGCCTCGACTAAACGTTGGACCAATTCCTCGCCGCCCTTAACTATTTCTTTGCTTTCCAATATCCATTCTTCATACTTCTTTATCGCAACTTCGAGACCGTCCTTGTCACTATCGGGTAGTTTATCATTCTCGCGGAGGGCTTTGAGTTGGTGGCCATGCGGAGTAGGAAATGTCATGGGCAGTTGACCGAGGCGGAAAAGACATCCGGATCGGGCATTGGAGAAGGCGCGATTTCTTCAAGCCGATCCATCGCATGCTGTATTCCAGTGCGTTCCTGCAACGGCACGGAGCAACGGCTTGCCGATAGAACTTTCTTCGCGATTTTTCGAGAAACCGCCATGCACCATTCATCGTCCGGGACCTCCCCGGTCGAGCGAAAGTGCAGGATGTCTTCGTAGATATCCGTTCCGTAGCGGTTGCGGAACACGCGCTCCTGCCGCCTTTCGATCTTTAGTCCCACACCCTGTACCGCGACCTCCGTCACTATCTCGCCGTTGAAGAAGCGAGTGCCCCGTACAGAAGACTCGCGTCCCAGCACGAGGATCAGCCGCGCCCCGCGTCTTGCGACCCGCGCCATTTCTCGAAGGGCCAGTGACATGTCGAGGGAATACTGAACGACAGTGAGAAAACGGTTTCCCCGATTTTGGCGATTCGATCCAATCTCGGAACGAGCGACAGCGAGAACGTTCCAGTCCAGCGCTTCTGCCGACCGTCGATATTTTTGGTGATAGTTGTGAACGTTGATGTAGGGAGGTGAAGTAAGCACCAAATCGACAGTTCCTGATTCAATAGGTAAGGATCTCGCATCCGCGTGATGCACGGTGAGTTGCCTTATCGATTCTGGAAGGGAGCGAACGATCCGTTCAAGGCGGCTCCAAGTCCTGTGGACCGTCTCCGCATCCAAACACTCTCGGTGAAAATCGCACAGGATGACGAGCGCCGCCGCGAGGTTCTGGATGGGACCGGAGGACGATTCGCGCCACAGTTCGACAAGCGCGGACTCCAATGCGAAGCGGTCTGCAGGCTTTTGCTCGTCTTTGAAAAAAAGCGGCCCGTCGGGTCGGCTTACCGAATTGAAGAGTTTTTCTCGCAGCCCGCGGAGCAACGCTGTCCGCTCGACTGCGTTCAGATTTGCCAACCGGTAGACCCTTGCCAGAGCCACTGCGGCGGGGTTGATGTCAGCCCCGCAGGCCGGCAACTCAAGGCGCGCTGCTTCGACTAGCGATGTCCCGCTGCCGACAAAGGGATCCAATACGACTCCATTGCGCGGTGCGTATGCCGACAACAGTCTTTCGACGAGCTGCGGCGTGAACTGTCCAGCCCACGGGAAAGAATTGGTCCGTGACCTTTCAGCGATGTCGAGGGCACCATCGGGAAGCGACGTCCGGTCCAAGGGAGTCGCGGCAAAGTTGTCGTGCAAGATCATGGCGGAGAGACTAATTCTGAAGCGAGCGATACCACCACTATTTGTACTATTTGACGTTTCAATTTTGTGCTTAACATCTTTTCAGTCAACGCGCTTCGGGAGAACTTGCCCGTTATCAAGAGTTCGGGTCAGAACTGCTTGCGATCATGCAGGCGCGGATGAATTCTTGGAGCACAGGTTCAGCAGCCGTCCAATGAACATTCATGGCGAGCAAACGCAAGATACTGAATATTCTTCAAAAATTATCGATGAGAGGTGATAATCCAGAATTGGGTGTGACTTAGACAGCATTCGAATTCAGACATTTGCATCCAGCAAATACTCTGGACTATTCGAGATTCGGCGCTGATCGACGCTTGTAACGCGTGCGGAGCGGCACGAGCGACTCCGTTCTGGCCTCCGGAGCCAGCAGCATTGCTTTCAGACTTGGTCGTACGTTTTTCTGCAAGTTCCGCCACTCTTCTATCGAGAGCAGAACCGCCGTCTCGACGCCGCGTTTGGTCACGATCTGCGGACCTTCCCTGCAACTCGCTCCGAGAAATTCGCTGAACCGTGCTTTCGCCTCATAAACCTGCCAAGTCTTGCACATGATGCTTTTCCTTTTGTTCTGACTAATTTTATGACTGGATTGATCTACTTCAAGTGGCTGTAAGTTGGCGCCTCCACGTGCAGTCGCCGTATTGATTACATGCAAAAATTCAGGGAGCATTTGACTTGGTCCGCAGCCGTGCAGCCGAAGCTGAACGCCTCTGGAAACCGCCTCCGTATTTCGGCCAAGCTACATTGCTCCCGCTCCGCAGCCGGCCTCGGCCGAGGCTGACAACTCGGCCTGCATCTTCACTCAGCCTCCCGCCCCTGGCACGTTTACCGTTCATCTGTTCAAACTCATGCTCGCCGACAAACACTGGGCAGTTCATTCAAGTCAACTTCTTTTCGTCGTAGAATTCCCTCAGCCGGCCAATATCGGGCGCATTCATCGCTCCGCTGTTCTCTATTTCTTGAAGCTGCTTGTCCACCTCCGCGAAAGTCGTCCAGTTCGCATCGGCGGCGGTCGCATGCCACCGATTCCGCATTGCAGCGGTCGATTTTTGTACCAATTCCGGATCAAGCAGCTCGGGCCGATAGAGATAAACGAGCCGCAGACCGAGCTTCCTCAAGCGCGGGTCGTCCAGCCGACCCAGCATGCCGAAACGCTCCGGCCATGACGATTGCTGGAACGATTTAAGCAGAATCTGGTCTCTATCGCTGCAGAAACGCGAATACAGCTGCTCTTCCACATAGGGGCTCTCCGCTTTATCGGCGAAGCGATTCGCCGTCGCAGCGCCGATCCTGTTTTTCAACTCTTCCATATTGGCCAAACGATTCGCGCGTTCTGCCACGACAGGTTCGACAACCTCAAGTTCGAAAAGCGACGGAAACCTATTTGCCGACACGGTCAACAATTTCCTTGGATTCGATTCCAGCGCGGTCACGATTTCCTCGTCGCTGGCGGCCGCCAGTTCCGCGGGATCGCAATGCTCAAGATCCAAAAAGGCTACGGCGTTCGTGTTGCCAAGGTTTCGTCCGGCGAAGGCTCCGATAACAGAGTACGGAGGCGACGCGCCGATTCTTTCAATCAAACGAAGCGGTCGGCCGCTATGCAGCATCTCGTTCACCGATCTCTTGGAACGGTTCTGAAGCGCTCGATTCCAGACATCCGGAGCCTTGTCTCGGATGGTGCAGGCGATCTCGATCATTGCTCCCACATCGCCAAGGGCGTCATGGATGACGTGCTGCGTGAATCCGTTGGCTTGCGCCATGAGGCCAAGCCGAAAGGAATTGCGTCCGCTTTCGTCGATCGCCCAATTCAATGCGTCACGCGCGAGCACCCATACCGAATAAACGAGCGTCATTACATCCATTCTGTCGTTTCCGTCCATTTGCGTCAGGTACGGAGAGGGGTGCAGGTTCTGGTACAGCGCCTGCCTCAGCATTTCCTCGTCGAACGAAATGCTGTTGTATCCGGTCCACGTGCAGGGCCCCCAGCGAGTGATCAGTTCGGCGATCGCTCCCGTGAACTCGAAAAAAGTCTGCCGGTTGGGGTCGGACAGATCCGCTGGAGTCATGCCGGTAACTGCCAAAACTGCCAAGGCCCCCGGCGCAGGCAGCAGATGCGGCGAAAGTCGGCACCGGATATTGAATTCATCCAGCGGCTCCAACTGATCGTCGGTCAGAATGGCCGCGAATTGGAGAGGCTGGTCGTAGGCCGGGTTGGTTCCGGATGTTTCAAGATCGTAAAATGCGAACGGCATGTCTCATTTCGTCATTATTCGTCCCAAGCTCCGCAACTGTCCCGCTCCGGGCAAGGCGGAATCCTTCCATTTTCTGCCTCCGAGTGCTGCTCTTCATCGTTGTTTGAACGAAGAGTGGCATCATGCGGCGGAAATGAAAAACAGAAATTTCAAGGGCGAAGGCCCCGCAATCTGGCTGCACTGCATTGACATTGTGGGTACAAATACAAAGTAGTCATGGTTCATCAAAAACGGATCAGCGTACCCAAAATGTCTGTGAAAATTTCAGATGACGCTGCGACAAAGGCAAGCATCTATCTCAGGATCGACCCGCGTTCCCGGCAGTTGATTGACGATGCAGCGCGGGCGCTTGGAAAAACCCGCACGGAATACATGGTTGAAACCGCACGCCGTCAGGCAATCGATGTTCTTCTGGACCGACGTCTCATTGAACTCGAAACGGCAAGCTTCGAAAGTTTTGCGGCTGCCTTGGATACGCCATCTGCGCCCGGTCCCAAGTTGCAGGCGCTGATGTCCCGCAAACCCGCTTGGGAAGGGTGAACGATCAAGTGGAGCAACTAACGAGATGGGCGAGCCTGCAGCACTAGTGGCAGCTTCAACACACAAGAGTCCCTTTGATGCTTGCCGGCTCCGGTGCGGCATCTGCGATTCCATCAGGCGGATTGATAAGCCGCGTTTGCAATTCATTGAACTGTACAACGAGAAAAAGGCGAAGCCGTTCAAATGGGCGGCCAGCTCGGATCGGCTCGTCGCCGCCCGTCAAAGAGGGTTTCAAATAACTCGAACAAGCCACTAGAAGCCCTTCAGGACACACATAATTTCAGCGGGTTTGATTGCGGTGAGCCAGCGCTGAACACTTGGCTGCAGCAGCGCACGCTCAAAAACGAGAGCAGATATTCGCATACCTATGTGGTCTGCGATAACGCCAAGGTCGTCACCTACGTGTCTATCTCTGCGGGCTCTGTAGAGTGCGCCGACGCTCCAAAAAAGATGCGTCGAAACGACCCGACAATATCCCCGTGTCCATTATTGGCCCACTGGCCCTGTCACCAAGCCACGACGGTCAAGGATTGAGCCGCGATCTTTTGAGCGGTGCACTGCGCCGCATCCCCTTGGCATCGCAAACCACGGAATCGCCGCCGTCTTCATCCACGCCAAGGATGACGGTGTGAAAGGCTTCTACTTGTCCTGCGCCGAGTTGATTGAATTTCCCGAGGACAGCCATATCCTTTTTCTGCTGATGGAAACGCTTGTCGCAACTTTCATCCACATCGGCGCATTTGACGAATGAACTAGGCCAAACGTAGAAGAGAGCGGCTATCCCGCGTTTCCGAAGCCTTCGGTGAGATGCTCTACGAAAACACTTCCTTGCGCTGGTTGCGCCCGCCCCGGAAATCGAAGACGCCTATATGGCCAAGCTTACGGGCAATGAGAGTTTGGAAGACTTCTCTCAGGTTGTGCCCCAAACCTATCGCGTCGAAATAGGCGGCAGGATGTTCCACGTCCGCTTTGCCCTCGGTGATGGCGAAAGCTTAAGCGCGGGCGGCTCTGCCTTGATTGCCCGGCTGGGCTTGGAAACCCAAAACGGTCAGCTCCATGTCGTCCCAGCTTCTCACAAAGACGTCACTTGGGACATCGTCTTGCGCCACCTTCGTAGCTTCGGCGGACAGACGCAGCTTTTCGTCATTCCCGATCCCGACACCAATAACGCCGGCGTCGCAGAAATGCACTATTCCAAGCACATTCGTTCCTTCGGGTCCGATGGCGAGTAACTCCGCGGGCTGACATCCGCTGAACGCCGTCGGATACGCGAGCGGACGGTAGTCCTGCAAGATCGTCCCCCGGCATTGAACGCGATGACGCGCTTTGGATATTCGGGGTGATGACAACCGCGGGGGCTATGCGCTCCGCGTGGCCGTTTGGAACGGTCGCCGCAACTATGCCCATGAATTCCCCAAAGACCCTTTGTCCAAGGTCGGCGGCGATCACATTGCCTTGGCGCAGGTCGATGCACCTTTAGGGACCAAAGGCCGTTCCTCACTCGATCTCACACACAAAAGCTCTCACAAGACTTTGACGGTGTCATCCATTGGGCGCGCGATACCGAGACCTATCAATCGATCATCGCATCCTTAATTCATCTTGACATTCAATCAGTCAGACCGGCAACGGTTCTGGAAGGATCGGAGCTGGAAGTTGTCATCTTTGCTGCCGACCCCGGCGAGACCAAGTAGCGAGGCGGCGCATGGTTAATCTCAAAAATTCAGAAATCCGGTTGATCGAGAACTTTGTCGCTTGGCCCATCGGCAGGGGCTATGTGCTCGATTTTTCCGACCGCACATTTTCAGAATTCTTCAAGGACGAATTTCGCGTTGATATTGATGATCAGGTTTATAGCAAGCGCGGATCCTCCAAACGCAACAGGCTGATCAGCTTTTGTCTCGATGCACCGGCTCCGCTGGTCACACAAGTCCTGCGGACGCTTTTTTCCAATCGACGCGCCTATGCCAATGAGCGCGGGCTTGCACCTGAAGATGGTCTCGAAGCAGAGTTTGAGGTCCTTATAGAAGCCATCGAGACCCGCGGGGATGAACCCCGTACAGATGCCATCGATCGCTACGCGGTGGACAGAACCCTTGATGAACTTGTTGCCGATTTGAATCGGACATTGGAGAGCAACAAGCCCGAAGCCGCCATGGATCATCTGCACACCTACTGTATGAAGAAATTGGCCTTCCTTCTTCGCGAGCGTGGTGAGGGATGCGCTAAAAACGAACCGCTTCATTCCCGCTTCGGACGCTACCGGAAAATTTTGGTGTCTGAGCAGGATCTGCAACCGGTGACCGATCTGGCGATGAAATCGGCGATAGACGTCTTTGAGAAGTTTAACGACGTGCGCAATCATCGCTCACTGGCCCATGATTCAGTGATCCTGAGCCATCATGAGGCGCGGTATGTTTTTGATGTTGTGACGGCTGTTCTGAGACTTATGAAGGCTTTGGAAGCGGACCGGTTTGAAACATCGAAATAGCTAAATTTATGCTCGCCGCTGGCCCGTCTCCGCCTCTTCGGGTGACGGTCCTGCGCCTCACCTCGCGCGGAGGCGTCAGACCGCCATGGTTTGGCTGCTTTCCTTTTCTGGCGTTCGACGGGGCCGGATGTGGAAGGCTGCTCCCGATCAGCTGCCCCTCCGTCCGAAGCGGGCAGACCTCGCCGATCATCGCTGAATTCGAAAGGGCGTTCAAACCCTCAACAACCCGCTCCCGACCCGAAGACAATCGACCTCGTTGCGCTTCAAGAACCTGAATTTTGACCGCCGCGAGATACAGTTGCTTGGATGCCTGCCTTTCGCCCAGACGGGCGGCCAGTTCCTGCTCCATCTCCTGACCCGCCGTGCGAGCGCACGTCCGTGATCGTCACCATCAACCTGTCGTTCTCCGAGTGGCCGTCGGTGTTTGGCGACGGGAAGATGACGACGGCCTTATCGACTGGCTCACGCACCGTTGCGAGATCATCGAAATCGGCAACGAAAGCTCGCGGTTCAAAAACATACCATAGACCAATCGGCGGACTCGCCGCCCCCAAGTATGCCGTTTTGCTCTCCAGAAAATCTGGAGCTGTTCAAGATTGTTGCATATATTTGCACTTTATTTATGTGTATCTTGTATCAAAAGTGATGATGGATAATTACGATGTTGCTCCGGCAATTGACACCGAGTGCCCAAGACGCCGCGATCGCACGCACATCTGAGCCACTACTTTCGCACTACGTAAAGACCAAGACGCCACTCATGTTGCGTGTTGCCGATCATGAGGCCGAATCCATTGAACTGCCTGCAGGTACCGTCACGCTCCTACTGGATATTCTGAAAGCCATGGCAGCAGGGCAAGGGGTAACGATCATTCCCGAAAATGCAGAATTGACCACGGTCCATGCTGCCGATGTGCTCAATGTGTCCCATTCCTGCCTGATAGGTCTTTTGGATGCGCAGAAAATCCCACACCGCAAGGTTGGACAAGATCGCCGCATTCGAATGGGAGATGTGATGGCCTATAAAGCGTCTATCGACGCCGAACGGAAAAGCATGCTCGACCAATTGGTGGCTGATGCCCAAGAACAGGACATGGGTTACGGCAAGCCGTGAGCCATTTCACGGCGTTTCCCGACGCCAATGTTCTCTATCCAGCTCCGATGCGATGCGCGATGTGCTCTTCCAGCTCGCGACGACCGGAATCTTCAGGGTCAAATGGTCGGCGGACATCCACCGCGAGTGGATCGGGGCCCTGATGCGCAAAGAACCGGATAGGAACCGCGCCGCCATTGAACGGACGCGGAAACTGATGGACCGAGCGACGCCCGATTGCCTCGTAACAGGCTGCACGCCATTGATCCCATCTCCCGTGCTTCCCGACCCGAATGACCGTCATGTTCTCGCGGCAGCCATCGTCGGAAGATGCAATGAGATCGTGACTCGGTATCAGAAGGACTTTCCAAAGGAATCACCCGAGCTTTACGGAATTGAAACCCGGCATCCTGATAAATTTCTGTGCAGTTGGCTGGCGCTCAATCCTGATCTATTCTGCTCTGCTCTGCGAGAAATTCGGGCGCGTCTCAAGAAGCCGCCTGTCACTTCCGAAGACTACCTTGCAACCCTCACGCAGCAGGGGTTGGCGGTCACCGCAGCAGAACTGGAGCAATTCAAAGATTTGCTTTGAAGTTTCGGCGGGGAACGCCCATGGGCTAAGTTGAATTGCCCCGATGTTTCCAGAGAGCAACAGGCTGAACGAACGAGCCGGAAACTGTATTCTTCCCGTAATTCGCATTGAGCTTCGCAGAAACGCGACGATAACTCTGCGCAGCGGGCGCGCCATATCCGTGCTGAATCATGAACTTGGCGGCGATCAATCCAATTGCCGCTCCAAGTGGGTATCGGAGCGACAGTGCCGTCATTCGACAGATGTGCTCATGCGTGAATCGGAATTTTGGACACCACGTTCCGACTCACTGTCCATGCATCTGAATCCGCGGTTCAGCCCCTCTGGACATGCCTGCGAATTCATTTCCTTGCTTGCGCACGACCTGCAGTGCATTGCTGTGTCAGATGCAGGATGCGAAAATTCGGTCCCATTTACGGAACTCATGGAACCGGAACCCACTTGGCGGTGCATCGTCCTTCAATGAGCGCGATGACACCAACTCGCACCAAGCAAAGGTTATTCCCTTTGCCGTCAGAACGGCGAAAAATCCAAATCATCGTCCTCCGGAGGATAATAGACCCCGTCGCGCGTAATTCCACCATTGGCGTGTCGGTAACGAGTTTCGTGCAAGGCGAAATTCGCTGTGGTCGTCGCCAAACTCATACGCAATGCCGCTTCGGCACCTAGAAACGCCACAAATGCTTCAATCCGCCCACCGTCAGCTTTTTGCAGCGCGGCAAAGTAGGTTGCCTTTTCCTCCAAACGAATTATCGGCGGGAATTCGCCAGCCTTGACAAAGGGCAAAGCCATCAGCATTCGTGAAACTCGCCCGTTTCCGTCTTGGAACGGATGGATCCGGACGAATTCATGGTGCAGCCACGCCGCCTCCAGCTCCGGCGCCAAGTCCAGCTCCGCATGCCCGCGGTGGAATTCAAGAAAACGGTCGATTTCGGATTCGACCTGTTCGGGCGGGCAGTACTCGTGAACGAATCCGTCATCGCGCCGCGGATTGTTCGGCCTGATCTTCCAAGCGCCGCGCCGCAACGGGACTTCGACCCGCCGCCCGTACAGGTCGATGCCGGGCGCGGTCTCCTGATGGCGAGTCAGAAGCTGATGCCATTCACGAATGGCGGCGGCAGTCAGAGGCCTCCCTTCCTCTGCGTGCGCGTACAGCATCTCCAGTGCCGCCTCTTGGTCCTGCAAAAGGCCCTTTATGGCTTTATCTGTGATTTCCGTCACGGAATGCGCGCCGCGCACCCGCTCAAATCCTTCGGTGATCAAGGTTTCAGCTACCCCTTTGCGAAGGTGATAGAGCCCCTCAATCTGGCCCGTTTCAATTGCGAAACTGCGCTTCTGCTCCGCCAGCCAGATGTCCATCACTTCTCGGCCTGCGCCACTGTCTTCCAGCCGGGCGCGCGCTTCCTTCCATTGCCGGGCTTCATGACGAGCGGATTCGTGCTTGAGACCGAATTGGTCGCCTGAAAGGTCACGGCACGGCCTCCAAACGGCACCCGCAGGCTTCGGTCCGCGCGGTTCGTCAATCATTTGAAATCCTTGATGCTTTGCCCACGCGATGCCAAGGCACTCGATCCCGCAAGCCGCGGCCAAAAGTCAGACTCTTTGAGGAAAGCCGATTGTGCAAAGTTGCCCGCCGCAGCGCGACAAATTTCGAGAACAGCGTCTTCCAATTTGCGGAACGCATGAATGATTCTAGCTTTGCTGCAAAGCGTTTTTCGGGATTTGTAATGCGTTTCATGATTCTTTGGTCAGACAACCATTGCACCCTTCGAAACACCAAACCCGGGAGACGCGCGAGAGCGCGAAACCGCCCCAACCAAAAAACTTGAAACGCAACCTGCCTGATTCAAGGGCAATGTGAAAGAAGCGCAACCTGAACAGCACTCGAGTTCATACGGAACAGGGCTACGGGTACGCTAACGCATGCTGGCTGTAATCGCACCGTTGTTCGCAATGAGCCGTGCAACATTGCAGCGACAATTCTTTTACGCATTCGCCATATCGGGGCTGAATCATGAACTTGGTAGCGATCAATCCAATTGTCGCTCCAGGTGGGTGTCGGAGCGACGGCGCCGTCATTCGACAGATGTGTTCATCCGTGAATCGGAACTTCGGACGCCAAGTACCGGAACGCTGTCCATGCATCTGAATCCGCAGTTCGGCCCCTTTGGACATGCCTGCGAATTCATTCACCTTGCTTGCGCTCGCGCACGGCCAGCAGCGCATGGCCGCGTCGGATGCAGGATGCGAAAATTCAATCACATTTACGGAATTCATGGATCCGGAACGCCCCGACCGAACACCCTTCAGGAAACGCAAAGCATTGAAGCTCGGTTGTCGGGTCAAATAACCCAAACCCAGCCGTTGACTTGTTCTTCCGAATTTTATTGAATCCGCGCGGCGGGCGGCAGAAAAGTTCTTGCAATTTTGGGAAAACCACAAACGCGCCGCGTAAAGGAGGAAGCATGAAAAGTATCGCAACGGCAGCATCCGTGGCTGCGCTTGTATTCGGCATTTCGGCAAGCGCCGGATCCGCCGCAGAGGTTCCGGAGTCGACAGACACGATCAACGTGATCATGAATGACTGGACCGGCCAGCATGTGTCGACCAAGATCGCCGGCGAACTGCTGAAGAAAATGGGGTACAACATTGAGTACGTCAGTGCCGGCGCATTGCCTCAGCATGCCGGACTGGCGCAAGGCAATTTGCATTTCCAAGCCGAAGTCTGGACGAACAATATCGGCGATCTCTACCCGAAGGCCGTCGAAGCTGGAGATATCGTGGTGCTGGGCGAACTGGGTCTTAAACCGCGTGAAGGCTGGGTATATCCGCCCTACATGGAAGAGCGATGCCCGGGCCTGCCGAGCTACCAGGCTCTTTATGACTGCGCTCAGGCGTTCGCCGCGGCGGACACGTTCCCGAATGGCCGCCTTATCACCTACCCGGCTGACTGGGGTACCCGTTCGCGCGACATCGTGGTCGCGATCGACCTGCCCTTCGAAACAGTCGCAGGAGGCAGCGAAGGAGCAATGATGGCCGAGCTCCAGTCCGCATACGTGACGGAAGACCCCATCCTGATGATGATGTGGCAGCCGCACTGGGTTTTTGCACACCTTGATATCAACTGGGTGGAATGGAACCCGACCGAGGAAAAGTGCATCGAGGAAAACCAGGAGCGTGAAACCGCTTGCGGGTTCGAGCAAGCGCAGGTCGTGAAAGTCGTCTGGAGCGGATTCGAAGAAAAGTGGCCCGCGGCCTTCAGAATGCTCACGCTTTTCACGCAGACCAACGACGAGCAGAACGCCGCCATCCTCGAGGTGGACAACAAAGGGCGGGATCTCGATGAAGTTGTCGCCGAATGGCTGGCGAACAACGAAGGGAAATGGCAAGGCTGGATTGACGAGGCGATGCAATAAGGCCGGGTTGAATTCCATTCGCTCAATGCGGCAGGTCTCGAACCCGCCGCATTGAGCGCTTGCGCGCCGCACGCGGTTTTGCCACGACAATAAAGCGGGGCCGGCGGCGAACAGTCGGGACAGTTTGGGCGGCCAGATGATCAGGCCATTCTTTCGGAGCTTCGAATGAAGACTCAAACCCGTGATGTCGGCGAGGTAAAGCTGTCTTGCCGGAACGTTTGGAAGGTGTACGGCGCGCATCCTGCGCAGTTTTTCGAGAGTGGCAGCGGCGCCGTCGCGAACGCCCTATCCCATGCTGAAACAGTCCGCGCCGCAGGCCATATCGTCGCCAATGCCGATGTCAGTTTCGATGTCCATGTGGGCGAAATTTTCGTCATCATGGGACTTTCCGGATCGGGCAAATCGACCATCGTGCGCTGCCTGTCCAGACTGGTGGAGCCCACTGCGGGAGAAGTTCTGCTGGACGGGGAAGACCTGCTGCGAAAGACCAACGCGGAGTTGATCAATATCCGGCGCCACAAGATGGGCATGGTGTTCCAGAGCTTCGGCTTGATGCCGCATCTCAGCGTCATCGACAATATCGCTTTTCCGCTCAAGGTGCAGGGAGCCGGCCAAGAGGAGCGGTATGCCCAAGCCAAACGGGTGATCGAGCTTGTAGGGCTGGACGGCCGCGAAAACAATTTCCCGAAGGAGCTGTCCGGCGGGCAGCAACAGCGCGTGGGGATCGCCCGGTCGCTCGCGGTCGAACCGGACGTGTGGTTCCTCGATGAACCGTTCTCGGCGCTCGATCCGCTGATCCGCAAGCAGATGCAGGACGAATTCCTGCGGATCCAATCCAAGCTCCACAAATCTATCGTATTCATCACCCACGACTTCCAAGAGGCCCTGCGCATTGCGGATCGGATGGCGATCATGCGCGACGGGGCGATCGTTCAGATTGGTCGCCCCGTCGATCTGATTTTGAACCCTGCCGACGACTACGTCCGCGAGTTCACCTGCGACGTTCCGTGGGAGCGCATTTTGCGCGCGGCCGATATCGCTGATTCAACCGCTGTTGAAACCCGTGGCCTTGACCGCGTGGCCGAGGACGCGCTGGTTGAATCGCTGTTGCCGAGGCTTGCAAGCGCCCCGAACGGGGTTGCCGTCGAGGCCGCCGACGGCGCGGTAATCGGAATCGCCACCGCTCGAAGCTTCGCCGCCGCGCTCGCGACCGGCAGCGGAACCGGGATCGTTGCGCGAGAGAGCTGAGCCGATGCGCGCGCTGGCGGATCGCAATACCCTTCATTGGATGGGGGTGATCGGCGTGACCCTTGCCTGCCTCGCACTTCAGGGCGAATGGAAATGGCTCGCCGAATACCCGAAGGATCTCGTCATTCCGTTGTCCGACTGGCTGAACGCCGTCATGGATTGGATTGTCGAATACCTCGGGTGGTTCTTTCTAGGAATTTCCTGGCTCTTGGAATGGCCGATCGAAGGGGTGCGCGCGCTGCTGCACGCGCTTCCGTGGTCGGTGACCATCTTTCTGGTCTGCGTCGTGGCCTATGTCGCATCCGGCTGGCGGCTGGCTTTGTTCTCGCTCGCCTCGATGCTTTACATGCTCATCGTCGGCTATTGGACCGAGAGCATGAACACTCTTTCCCTCGTCGCCATCTCGGTTCCTCTCGCTGTCCTTGTCGGCTTCGGCGTGGGCGTGTGGGGATTTTTCTCCAGCCGCGCTGAACGGATTATCATGCCGTCGCTCGATCTTCTGCAGACCGTTCCGACCTTCGCCTATCTGTTGCCGATTCTTATGCTGTTCGGCTTCGGCACCGTCGTAGGCTTGATCGCCAGCGTGCTCTATTCCTTTCCGCCCATGGTGCGGAACACGATTGTCGGATTGCGCAGCGTGCCGCCGGAAATCATAGAATCTGGCCTGATGTCCGGCGCCACTCCGAGGCAGCTGTTCTGGCAGGTTCGCGTTCCGTCTTCGCTGCGGCAACTGCTGCTGGGAGTCAACCAGGCAACGATGGCTTCGCTGAGCATGGTGATCATCGCTTCCATAATCGGGGGAACCGAGGACATCGGATGGGAAGTGCTGACGCAGATCCGAAAGGCGCTATTCGGCGAGAGCCTGCTGGCGGGCTTGGTGATCGCGCTGATGGCCATGGTGATCGACAGGATCACTTCTGGCTTGGCAACGCGTTCGGGCGAATACGATCCCCAAGACAAATCCTTTGCCCAACGGCACCGGTATTGGATCATCGCTCTGGCGGGCGCCGCATTGTTCTACCTCGCGTCGATTGTCGTTCCTTCGCTCGACGCTTGGCCGCGGCACTGGGAAATCAGCCCCGCAGGCGCGATGAACGACGGCTTGACCTATCTCGTGGTGAACTTCCGCGATCAGATCGAGGCGATCAAGAAGTTCGCGTTCTTTTTCGTCATGCTGCCGGCGAAGATCGGCCTGCAGCAGGCCGTAAGTCCGTTCACTTGGGGCTTCGCGCTGACGATGGCTCACAAAGCCGGGTATGCGCTGATTGCGGCCGGGCTCGCCGGATGGTGCCTTTACCGCGGCTCGCCCAAGCTCGGCATTGCAATCTTGCTGTTCGCGATTCTCCTGTATTTCGGCCTGACCGGCATGCCTTGGCCGGCAATAGTGCTCATCGGAGCGCTGCTGGGGTGGAAAGTCGGCGGGCCGTACTTGGGCGCAGGCACCGCGCTCGGCCTTTTGTTCATTGTCGTGACCGGAACATGGCCGCAAGCGACGCTTTCGATCTACCTCTGCGGCATCGCCGTGCTTCTGTCATTCGCGCTCGGAAGCGCCATCGGCATCTGGGCGGCGCACAACGACCGGGTGTCGAGAATTGTTCGGCCGTTCAACGACACGCTGCAGACCATGCCGTTGTTCGTGCTGCTCATCCCGTTCGTGATGATATTCAAGATCGGCGAATTCACGGCGCTCCTCGCAATCATCGCATACGCGATCGTTCCCGCAATCCGGTATTCCGAGCACGGCCTGAGGAACCTCCCGGAACATGTGATCGAAGCCGCGACGATGATCGGCGCCACCAACCGCCAATTGCTGTGGCAGGTCAAAATACCGCTGGCTTTGCCGGTGATGATGCTGGGCCTCAACCAGACGATCATGTTCGGCATCGCGATGCTGGTGATCGCCGCGCTCGTCGGCACGAACGGGCTGGAGCAGATCGTCTATATCGGCCTGAGCGACGGCAATTTCGGCGTCGGCATCATCGCCGGGATCGGCATGGCCGTCATCGCGATCATCGCCGACCGCATGACCGGCGCGTGGAGCCGGAAGCGGCAGCAGGAATTGGGGCTGAGCCCATCGTGACCGACATCCGATCATTGCCGCTCACCTGCACCCATTGGGGCACTTATCGCGCCCGCGTCAGCAACGGCCGGGTGCAGGATCTGCTGGCATTCGAGCATGACGACGATCCCTCCCCCATCGGCCAAGGAATTCTCGACGTTCAGGACGGTCCGACGCGGGTGGACTCTCCCATGGTGCGCAAGAGCTGGCTGGACGACGGCCCCGGCGCGCTGACCGAGCGGCGGGGGATCGACCCGTTCGTAGCGGTGAGCTGGGATGAGGCCAATGCGCTCGTCGCCGACGAGCTGAATCGGGTGCGCCGCGAATTCGGAAACCAAGCGATCTTCGGCGGCTCCTACGGCTGGGCCAGCGCCGGGCGGTTCCACCACGCGCAAAGCCAGCTGCATCGCTTCCTCAACTGCATCGGCGGCTACACGCGCTCGAAGTTCACCTACAGCTTCGCCGCCGCCGAGGCGATGGTTCCTCATATCCTGGGGAGTTTCAGAGCTTACCTCGACACTTGCACGAGCTGGCCCTCGATCCGCGAGCACACCGAGCTGATGGTCTGTTTCGGCGGAGTTCCTCTGAAGAACGGCCAGATCAGCCAAGGCGGAACAGGACGCCACATCCAGCGCGCGGCGTTGATCGCAGCGGCCGAGGCGGACATCGCCTTCGTCAACATCTCCCCGCTGAAGTCCGACGTGCTCGATGCCGCGGGCGGCGAGTGGCTGGCTCTCCGGCCCAATACAGACACCGCTCTGATGCTCGGGCTGGCGCACACCCTTGAAACCGAAGGTCTGAGCGACCGCGCTTTCCTCGACCGATACACCACCGGGTTCGACCGGTTCCGGGCCTACCTGACGGGCGAGACCGACGGCGTTCCCAAATCGGCGGATTGGGCCGCGGAGATCACCGAAATCCCGGCGGACGCGATCCGCGACCTGGCCCGCCGAATGGCCGCGAGCCGCACGATGATCTCGGTCAGCTGGTCGCTCACCCGGCAGGACCACGGCGAGCAGCCTTTCTGGGCGGCGATCGCCCTGGCTTCAATGCTGGGCCAGATCGGCCTGCCGGGCGGCGGGTTCGGCTTCGGCTACAGCGCGATGAACTACATCGGCGGGCAGTACACGATCCCGCCGGCGGTCCCTTTGCCTCAAGGCCGGAACTCGGTGGCGAACTTCATTCCGGTCGCTCGGATCACCGATCTTCTGACGCGCCCCGGCCAGTCCTTCGACTTCGACGGGGTGCGCTACGAATATCCCGACATCAGGGTCGTCTGGTGGGCAGGCGGCAATCCCTTCCATCACCATCAGGACCTGAATGCGCTCTCTCGAGCATGGGAGAAACCCGACACGATCATTGCGAACGAGTGGTGCTGGAACGCGCTCGCCAAACGCTCGGATATCGTGCTGCCCTGCACGATCCCGCTTGAACGGCTCGATATGGCGATCACGCCGCGCGACCCTTACGCGGTGTCGATGTCGAAACTCGTCGAACCCGCAGGGCAAGCCCGCGACGACTACGAGATATTCGCAGGAATTGCGCGGGCAATGGGCATGGAGGAAGCTTTTTCCGAAGGCCGAAGCGCCGAGGATTGGCAACGCTGGATCTACGGGCAAACGATCGCCCGCTGCGCCGACGCAGGGATCGAAATTCCCGGTTACGACCGGTTCCGCGAACAAGGCTGGTTCAAGTTCGAAGATCCCGCCGAGCCGATCATCATGCTTCAGGCATTCCGCGAAAGCCCGGAAGCCAACCCGCTCGCAACGCCCAGCGGCAAGATCGAAATCTTTTCCGATACCGTCGCCGGATTCGGCTACGACGATTGCCCCGGACACCCGGCGTGGCGAGAGCCTTACGAGTGGCTGGGCAATGCCGGCCCGCGCTGGCCGCTGCATTTGATTTCGAACCAGCCCAAGGACAAGCTGCATTCGCAGCTCGACCACGGCGGATTCAGCAAGACGGCCAAAATCAAGGGCCGCACCCCTGTCGCGATGAATCCAGCCGACGCCGAGGCTCGCGGATTGAAGGATGGCGACGTCGTGCGCCTGTTCAACGCCCGCGGCGCGTGCTTGGGCGGCCTGGAGATCGATCCCTCGATCCGCAAGGGCGTCGTCAACATGAGCACCGGCGCATGGTACGACCCCGAAGATGCATCTGTTCCCAACTCGCTTTGCAAGCACGGAAACCCGAACGTGCTGACGCGCGACAAGGGAACCTCAAGCCTCGGGCAAGGACCCTCGGCGCACACTTGCCTGATCGAAATAGAGCGTTTCAACGGCCCCCTGCCCGAGGTCACCGCCCACATGCCGCCGGAAATCATCCGCTCCGGCGCGAAACGACAGGAGGCCGCGCCATAAGCAACCTGCAAGAAGCCTCGGACCTGGAGAACACGGTCTCCCTCAGCGCCCGGCGGTTCGAAGAATCGCCGTTCATCGAACGCACGGACAGTCCCGACATGATCCGGGGCGTCTACGCGGGGCGTTATTTCGCGATATTCCTCGGAGAGGACCCCATCGAGAAATACTGGCGCTTGCGCCAGAAGGCGCTGGTGTTCGACACGCCGGAAAAGCCGGTGGAAATCTGCGGCCCCGACGTCGTGCCGTTCCTGGAAAGAGTGCTCACCCGCAAGGTCGCCTCGATGACGGAAGGCCGCGGGTATTATTCCCTCGCCTGCACGCCGCAGGGAGGCATCTTCATGGACGGCGTGGTCTTCCGGCTGGACGAGGATCGGTTCTGGTACGTTCAGGCCGACGGGCCCTTCGAGGCATGGCTCATGGCCTATTCGGGAGGGTTCGACGTTACTGTATCCGATCCGCGCAGCCGCGTGCTCCAAGTTCAGGGACCGGCGTCATTGGACATCATGCGCGACGCGTCCGGCGGCGCGATCGACGAAAGCATGAAGTATTTCCGCTCGGGCCAATTCGATCTGGGCGGACAGACGCTTTATGTTTCGCGCACGGGCTTCACCAACGAACTCGGTTTCGAGATTTACTGCGACGGGGCCACCACCGACCATCTGGCGCTGTGGGACCATCTCATGGCCTGCGGAGAACCGCACGGGATGGAGTTCTCGTCGACCCGCGCGCTGACCATCCGCCGGATCGAGGGCGGCATTCTGGGCAACCTGACCGACATGGATACGACCATGACGCCCTTCAAGGCCGGTTTGGCCCGTTTCGTCGACATGGACAAAGGCGAATTCATCGGCTGGAGCGCATTGGCGGGCAAGGACAGGCGATCCTGCCTCTTCGGCCTGACCTGCGAGACAGAAACCCCCGCCGCCGGAAGCGAGGTGCTCGACGGCAACAGGATCGTAGGGCGCATCACCGCCGGCGTTCCGTCTCCCACCTTGGGGCTGGGAATTGGCTACGCGGTGTTCGAGGCGCCCGGCGACTGGGTTGGACGCACGCTCCGGATGCGCTTGCCCGACGGAAGCCTGCATGACGGCGAGATCGTCGATCTGCCGTTCTTCGACCGGGAAAAAAAGATCGTGCGCGGAATCGACCGCTCGATACCGAAACGGCCTCCGGCATGAATGGATAGGGCTTTGAACACGCTTTCCGAAACCGAGATCGTCGAGCCGAAGGATTGGACATTCCCCGTGCCCATATCCTACGGCCCGGGCCGCTTGGCGGAGATCGGCGGCCGCTGCTCGGCGATGGGCGTGTCCAAGCCTTTGATCGTGACGGATCGCGGCAGCAAGGATCTGCCCTTCATCTCCAGCCTGAAGCGGCATCTCGCCGCAGCGGGGCTGAACGCGCCGGTCTTCTCCGGCATCTCTCCCAACCCGCGCGACGACGAGATCGGCGCGGGGCGCGAGCAGTTCAAGGGCGGTCGGCATGACGCCGTCATCGCCATCGGCGGCGGCAGCGCCATGGACGGCGGGAAATCGATCTGCCTGACGGCAAACAACGAAATCGATCTTTGGAAATTCGAATTCGAACAGCCCGCCCCCGAGATCGCTTCGCCCTTCCCTGCCCTGATCACCATACCCACGACCGCGGGCACCGGAGCCGAGACGGACAGCACGGCCATGGTCACCCATGTCGAGAAGGGCATGAAGTTCTGCATCTGGCACCCCGAGTTCAAGCCCTCGCTCGCGCTTCTGGACCCCGAATTGACGGTCGGACTGCCCCGGAACCTGACCGCGTGGACCGGCGCCGACGCGATGACCCATGCGATCGAGGCCTATCTGGTCCCCGGCTTCCATCCGTTGCACGACGGCCTGGCGTTGGAAGGGCTGGCCCTGGCGGCTCAATGGCTGCCGATCGCCGTGGAGAATCCTCGAAACATCGCCGCTCGGGGCGGGATGCTCGCAGGTTCGTGCCTTGCGGGGATCTCCTTCATCAAGGGACTTGGACTCGTGCACGCCATCTCGCATATGGTGGGCGCAGAGTGCGACACCCAGCACGGCCTCACCAATGCGATCATCCTGCCGGTGGTCCTTCGCTTCAACCTGCCGGGGCAGGAAGCAAAGGTCGTTCGCATGTCTCAGGCAATGGGGCTTGAAGACACGTCCATCGAAAGCTTCATCGCTTCGGTGGTTCGGATGCTCGACGCCATCGGCATTCCGCGCTCGCTGTCCGAGATCGGCGTGCCCGCCGATTGCGCGCAGCGGATCGCCGAGAAGGCGATCCAGGACAGCGCGGCAGGCACCAACCCGCGCGCCGCCACAGTGGCCGAGATCAGAATGCTTACCGAAACCGCTATCGCGCAAGCGCGCTGAACAGGAGAATCCAAATGGAAAACTTGCGAAAATTCTACATCGGCGGGGAATGGGTCGAACCGATTTCGTCCGCAACCATGCCCGTGCTGAATCCGGCGACCGAAGAGCAGATCGGCACGGTCGCTCTCGGCAATTCCGAAGACGTGAATCGCGCCGTCGCCGCGGCGAACGACGCCTTCGGGACCTTCGCCTTGTCCAGCAAAGCAGAACGGCTGGATCTGCTGCGCAGCTTGAAGGCCGAAACGCAGGCGCGTTTCGAAGAGCTCGCGCAAGCGATGCGGATGGAAATGGGCGCTCCCATCACCATGTCCCGCGAAGTCCAAGCGGATGCGGCCATCGGGCATCTGCAAGGATTCATCGACGCGCTGGAAGGTCTCGAGGAGCGAACCGCACTGGCCAACGGAGACATTCAGCTGCATGAACCTATCGGGGTTTGCGGACTGATCACGCCGTGGAACTGGCCTATGAACCAAGTCGCGCTGAAGGTCGTTCCCGCTTTGGCGACAGGCTGCGCATGCATCCTCAAGCCGTCCGAGCACACGCCGGTCTCCGCCGCGGTTTATGCGGAAATCATTCACGATGCAGGCTATCCCGCCGGGGTGTTCAACCTCGTGAACGGAGACGGGTCGACGGTCGGCGCCGCGCTCTCCCGGCATCCGGATATCCAGATGATGTCGTTCACCGGCTCGACCCGCGCGGGCACGGCGGTGACGCGCGACGCGGCCGATACGGTCAAGAGGGTAACGCTGGAGCTGGGCGGCAAATCCCCGAACCTTGTCTTCGCCGATTGCGATCTCGAAGAAAAGGTCACGGCTTCGGTACAGGAATGCATGTTCAACACCGGCCAATCCTGCGATGCGCCGACCCGGCTTCTGGTTGAGCGCTCATGCTACGACGAGGTGCTTGAGATCGCCAAGCGCGCTGCGGACGCGACCGCCGTCGGCGATCCCGCGCAGGAGGGCGATCACATCGGCCCCTTGTTCGACCAAATACAGTATGATCGCGTCCAGAAGATGATCAAGGTGGGCATCGACGAGGGCGCCCGCCTGTTGACCGGCGGTCTCGGAAAGCCCGCAGGACACGAAACCGGCTGGTTCGTGAAACCCACGGTCTTTGCCGATGTTTCCAACGACATGCGCATCGCGCAAGAGGAAATCTTCGGTCCGGTCCTGGCCGTCATCCCGTTCGAGGATGAAGCCGAGGCCATCTCGATCGCCAACGACACGCCTTACGGGCTCGCCGCCTACGTGCAGACCGGCGACTCCGACCGGGCCGAGCGCATCTCTTCGCGCCTCCGCGTCGGCGCTGTTCATATCAATGGCGGGGCATTCAATTACGGCTCGCCCTTCGGCGGCTACAAGCAATCCGGCAACGGCCGCGAAGGCGGAATCATGGGTTTGGAAGATTACCTCGAAACGAAGACGCTGCACGGTTTGACCTAAGGAAGGAAGCAGATGGCGATTCCAATCCCGCGCACGCCGCGCCCGCGCCGGTCGTTCATATTCACGCCCGGCCTGCGCCCGGACATGTATCCGAAAGCGCTGGCCAGCGGAGCGGACATCGTCTGCGTGGAGCTCGAAGACGGGATCGCGCCGAAGGACAAGGCGGAGGCGCGGAGGAACGCGCTTGCGCTGTTCGAGGCACCGCAGGCGGAAGACGGCGTGGAGCGGATCGTGCGCATCAACTCGATGCGCGAGCGCTTCGGCGTAGAGGACGTGGCGTCGGTTCTCGCAACCGAAACGCCGCCGCCCGCGCTTATGATGCCGAAGGTGCGAACGCCGGACGAGGTGGCGCAGCTGGACACTCTTCTGACGGAAGCAGGCCACGCCACACGGCTGCATGTGATCATCGAAACTAACGCGGGGCTGGAGGCAGCCTACGACATCGCCCATTGCTCGAACCGCATCGACGCGATGTTCTTCGGCGGCGTGGACATGGCCGCAGAGCTGCGTTGCAAGAATGCCTGGCAGCCGCTCCTGTACGCCCGGTCGCGCGTGGTGCATGCGGCGGCGAGCGCCGGGTTGGACGCAATCGACGTTCCCCATCTCGATCTGGAGGACCCGGACGGGATGCGCATCGCGGCCGAGCAAGCGCGCGACCTCGGTTTTGCCGGAAAAGGCGCGGTGCACCCCAAACAGATCCCTGCGCTCAACCAGGTGTTCACCCCCTCGGAAGACCAGATTGCCAGAGCGCGACGCATCACTGCGGAATTCGAAGCAGCGGATACTGGACTGGTCGTGATCGACGGCAAGCTGATCGAAAAGCCGGTGCTGCGGGACATGTACAGGATCATCGCAATCGCAGACCGGATGGAAGGATAGCGCATGGCCTGTTGCGGACCCGGCTATGCCTCGCCCGCCGAGGCGATGAAAGCGCCGCGCGAAAAGCTGCTCTATACGATCGCGATCTATACCGGGACGGGAATCCAGAAGCCGGATTATCTGTGCACGATTGATGCCGACCCCGAAAGCCCGTCCTACTCCCAAGTGATTCACCGCCTGGAAATGCCGGGGATCGGCGACGAGCTCCACCACATGGGCTGGAACGCCTGCTCGTCATGTTTCAGCGACGACTCCATGAGCCGCTCGCACCTGCTGGTTCCGGGCGTGCGCTCGTCGAACATCCACATCGTGGATACGGCGACCGATCCGCGCGCTCCGAGATTGCGCAATGTGATCGACGGAGCCGAAATCAAAGCGAAGACGGATCTCTCCGCGCCGCACACCGTGCATTGCCTCGGCTTGGACATCATCGTCTCGATGCTCGGGGATGCCAAAGGCGAAGCTCCGGGCGGCTACCTTCATCTCGACAAGGATTTCCGGATCGTCGGCCGCTGGGAAAATTCGATGGGCGACATCCCGTTCGGCTACGACTTCTGGTACCAACCGCGCCACAACGTCATGGCGTCGAGCGAATGGGCGGCACCCAACACCTTCATGCCGGGTTTCGATCTCGAGGAGGTCGGCCACCTGAAATACGGCCGCCGCATCCATCTGTGGGATTTCGAGAAGCGCGAGCCGAGGCAAACCTTCTATCTCGGCGAAGACGGGCTGATCCCCTTGGAAGTGCGGTTCCATCACGACCCGGACAGCACCCACGGTTTCTGCGGGGCGGCTTTGTCTGCCAACATCATCCATTGGTGGAAGGACTCGGACGAAGCGTGGAAATGGGAAAAGATCATCGACGTGGAGAACGAGCCGCACCCCGACTGGCCCATCCCGGTGCCCGGAGTGATCTCGGTCATTCTGATCTCGATGGACGACCGGTTCCTCTACCTCTGCAACTGGCTGCACGGAGACATTCGCCAGTACAATATCGAGGACCCGCACCATCCCGTCCTGACGGGGCAAGTCTGGATGGGCGGACTGCTGGGCAAGGCTCCGGAAGTGAACGGGGTGAAGGTGACCGGCGGTCCGCAGATGATCCAGCTCAGCCTTGACGGCAAGCGGCTCTACGTGACCACCAGCCTGTTCAGCACTTGGGACAACCAGTTCTACCCTGAAATCCGAACAAACGGCGGCTGCATGCTGATGGTGAATTGCGACACCGAAAGAGGAGGGATGGAGATCGACCCGGAATTCGCCGTCGATTTCGGCAAGGAGCCGAACGGTCCCTCACGATGCCATGAAACCCGCTATCCCGGCGGGGACTGCACGAGCGACATCTGGATTTGAGAACCTTCAGCGCAACGCTCGCAAATCGAAACGGAGCGACCTACGAGGTCGACGCTCGCCGACCCCTGCTCGATACGCTGCGGGAGCAAGGAGTCGACCTCCCGTACGGCTGCAAGTACGGCGGCTGCATCTCATGCGCGGCGAAACTGAAGACCGGCAAGGTGGATCAGCGCCGACAAGTGGCTTTGAACAATCGCCAGATCGCAAACGGCTACATCATCCTTTGCGTCGCGCGTCCCGAAACGGACGTAACGCTCGAGATCGGCGTGGAGAGCCATGACAAGCTCTATCGCAATCCGTTTCTCGACCCGCTCGAACCCCACGAACTGAAGGCGGACATCGCCACTCCAAAGGAGGTCTGACCCGTGCCTGACGCCGATATCGACCGGATCTACGACTACCCGCCGGAATTCCTGGCTGAGATTCTGAAGAACACCAAAACAATCGCGATGGTGGGTGCCAGCGGCGACAAGACGAAGTTCTCGTACGGCGTGCTGCGGGTCCTGCATGAGACCGGATACGAAATGCTGCCGGTGAATCCGAATCCCAAGGTCAAGGAAATCCGCGGGATCAAGGTGTACCACAGCTTGCGCGAGATTGACCGCCCGGTGGACATGGTCGAGGTCTTCCGTCCGAAGGAATACCTTTACGGAATAGCGCAGCAATCCATCGAAATCGGCGCAAAGGTGTTATGGGGGCAAATCGGCGTCTATGACGACAAGGCCGCCGAACTTGCAGAAAACGCCGGCCTCAAAGTCGTCATGAACCGCTGCCCGAAGATCGAGCTCTTCCGCCCGTTCTGGAAGCCGAGACTCGATCTTCCGATCTGAGCCGTCTGCTTCCGTTCAGCGGTCGATGGGCGGACCACTTGGCCGCATTCGCTGGTTGGGCGGAATTCGCGTCGGTTCAAGACCGAGGTTTTCGAGATTTGTGCCGCGCCGCGGTCCTGTGACTTCCTCGTCGTAAGCGGCAGTTGCGACGTCGAGGTTCGCAAATGACTGAAGTAGCCGCAGAATGTCTCGGCGCAGGGCAAACCTTAACCACAAGATTATTCGAATGTCGGGCTTGCTTGGGCCAAGGCACCGGCCGCATTTGGGGCGATGCCGCTGACGGTCCGCCGTGATCCTCTGTTCGTCCGATCAAGGAAAAGGAGGCGCGAACCGTTATTTCAGGAATTGGCAACTCGCGTCAGGGAAAACGAACAGCCACGCAACCATTCGGCTTGCTCACGCAATCGCCAATCCGCGCAAGCAGCATGCACCGATTCAAATGGTTTGTACCTTCATCGCATCCTTGACGCAAGCCAGCGGCGATCGCGTCAGGCGTTCAAGCCAACCAGACCTTCGAGCGCGCTGCGCAGCTCCGCGATTTTCGCCGCATCTTTCGGCCGTCCAGTTGCGGTATCGAATGTATCGCGGAATCTCGGCAGCGAAAACACGCCGCGGATGTCGGCTCCGAAAAACGGAGCGGAGACCTTGACCGACTCCAGCACATGGCTGCCCCCGCCTTGGCCCGGAGCGGCCGCCATGATCACCATCGGTTTGCCCTGATACACCTTCTCATCAATCCGACTCGCCCAGTCGAAGATGTTCTTGAAAGACGCGGTGTAATATCCGTTGTGCTCCGCATACGAAATCAGAAGCGCATCCGCCGCGCCGATCTTGTCGAAAAACTCCCGGGCGAGCGAATGAACGCCGTCCGCGGCTTCCCGGTCAACCGAGAAAATCGGCATCTCGTAATCGTTCAAGTCAATCAACTCCACCTCGGCATCCGGCAAAAGCTCGGATTCCAAAATCTCCGCCGCAGCCTTCACCAGCTTCCTGTTGATGGAATTGCGGCTGCTGGAGGCCGCGAAAGCGAGAATTTTCAATTGACTTCCCCGGTTCGTTTGAGGCACGAAAACAAGCCCCTGCCGCTCAGCGTGATCGCCGCAACCGCCATGAGGAACATAGCGGCGGGGATGAAATTGACAAAATCTCCAAGGTCGACAAACAAGAAATACCCGATGTCGCCTTGAAAGCACATTGATTCCGCCGTCGGTCCGCCCGTCGCCTCGTTGAATTCGGTGCGGCAATGCTTGACTTGCGTCGCAGCGCCGCCGACCAAGACGGCGGTCAGCGCAGCGACCTAGATCGCCGTCATGCTGCCCCGCCACACGAAAACTCCGGCGATGATCGCCACAATTCCGGAAAGGCCCAAATTCCAGCCGTCCTGGCTCATCATCCCGCCTACGGCAGCATGTTCCTCCATCATCGCCAGCAACTCGGGCGAAACCGAGTCGACGAAAGCTTGAAGCACTCCTGTCATGTCGAGGGTCGTGACCTCCACGCCTGCAAAGACTCGTGCCAAGCCCCAGATGATCCAAAGCACTGATGCGAGTTTCATGCATAATGATTGCGTTGCAGTCACAGCAGCGGCCTTCTTGCGAAGTTCGGAGCGTCAATAGCGCATCGACCACGCAACGCAATGGGTACAAACGGGCATATGCATCAAGAGGCAATGTTTCGGGAAATCGCTTGTCTGCAGTAAGTTGAAGGAATTCTGTCTTCAAGAGAGCGGATTTTTGATGTGCAGGAAGGACTCACGATTTACGTTTCGGTCTGCAACACCCGCCCCGCCTCGGATGGAACTTTGCGTACAGCACTGCGTACTGAACCGGCTATTGATACTTTGGTTAAGGGTTTTGTGTCTGTTCCTTTGCCGCTGCCCAGATGTCGTCTAGACTCTTGCAACTGACGCCACTCTCGAAAGCTTCATCGACCAGCCTCTGCATTGCGGGAGTTTTCGACGCGCGGTCTTGGTCGTGCCTGATTAGGTCACACACATACTCGCTCGCGTTGTCATAACGACCGGAATTTGTCTGAGTTTCAACCCAATCCTTCATTGAGCCCGGAAGGGATATGTTCATGCTTGCCATGTCCACACCTTCTATCGTCCAAAAATAAGCACAAATTTGCATTGTCGTCAATTTGTCGCCGACCTGAAGCCGTACCGCGACCGGTCCGAAGCCACCGCGGACTGCATCCGCACCTACGAGGCCAACAGGGACCGAATGCGCTACAACCTCTGCCGGAAGCGCGGCCTGCCGGTCGGATCCGGCTTAGTGGAAAGCGCCTGCAATTGCATCGTCGGGAGTCGGCTCAAAGGAGCGGGGCGCCGTTGGTCGAAAGCGGGAGCCAACGCCGTGCTCGCCATCAAATGCTGCTTCGAAAACAGGCGCTGGCCCGACTTCCTCGATTGGAGGGCTTGCCGCGCCGCAGCCGCATAACCAAAAAATGGGATGCACCCCTCGGGTCCGGGGGCGACGCGGTTCGCGATCTTGTGCGGAGCACGCTTCAGGAGATTCTTGAGGAAGAGATGACGGAGGCCTTGGGCCTATCAACAAGACACACTTAACTCTGCGTTCCGCCCTTCGGCGGCCTGCCGCCGGGCGGCCGAAGGCTCCGCCGAACCCGACAACCCACAAATAGCGGTCAAAGCGCCGGATTCCAGAGGTCGAATCGGCAACCGCTCCTCGGAATCCTTGAGTTCCGGGTTGCGTGGACGATCTTCGCGCCACAGATGCAGCGAAACCGAAACATAAGGACATACGGAATGATCACCGAGTTATGTGTGGGAAATTGATAGGCCTTGGGCGCCGCGAAGGGCGAGCGGACGTCCGGCCGGCTGGGCTACCGGTCCGGCTACTGCAAGCGTCATTTGACGACGCGGGTCGGCCAGATTGAGCTTCGCGTTCACCAGGACCGGAAAGGTGCGTCCGGCACCGAGCTGTTCCAGCGCTACGAGCGTTCGGAGAAGGCGTTCGTTTCCGCATTGATGCAGATGCAAGTTCACGGGGTTTCGACGCGGAAGGTCGCGAAGGTGACGGAGGCACATTGCGGCCACGGTTTTTCGGCGTCGACGATCAGCCGGATCAATGCGAAGCTGGATGCGGATCTCAAGCGGTTCGCGGAGCGACCTCTGGAGGGTTTGTTTCCCTATTTGATTCTGGACGCCCGCTACGAGAAGGTTCGCGAGGACGGGGGTGTCCGCAATCGCGCGGTCCTGATTGCGGTCGGGGTCGATGCGGCGGGCCGCCGGCAGGTTCTCGACGTCGAACTTGCGGAGGGCGAGAGCCACGAGAGTTGGATGGAGGACGGCGGCCGCTACCTAAACATGGATCTTCTTCAGGAGCAGCGGCGGGCCGATCTGCGCAAGCTGGCGGCATGAGCGGCGCGCCGTTCGCTTTCGTGGTTTTCGCCCGAGTCAATTCGCCCAAGGCGCGGCCAGCGTTGAAAGCGCCTTCAGGCACCCCGACACTTGAAGCCGGCCCGCCGCGCCGCGCAAGGTGCGGCTGATCTGGGACTGTGCCATGGCCGAATCGGATACACCGCCGGAAACGCGTTGTTAAGAACTTTTTATCGTGACATGGTAGCCCTAGCCAAGCCCTAGAATCCGTATTTTCTTCGGCGAGTAGTAAATGCCTGCTCGCCACCCTCCAATAGGTCTTTGATCAATTGTTGAACCGAGCTTTTATCAATAGAACCGCAGTCTTCATCTAGAATCTTCGTTCGATCACCTTCATCTTCAACAACTGGTGTCAGTCCAATAATTTGATCGGCGTCTCCCAGTACAGGAATGTTGGGGTTGTGGCTGGAAAAAATGAACTGTCTGCGTTTCTTGCCGGACCGCATGATCGGTACGACATGTCCTGCAATGAACTGATTGTCCAAGTCGTCTTCCGGCTGATCGATCACCAAAGGAAAATCGGTATCCAGAAGCAATAGTAAGAGAACGGCAGTCGCTTTTTGACCGGCAGAGAGGTTATCAAGTGTTTTCCAGTTTTCGTGGTCGTCACGGCCAACATTGAGTTCAATCGCTGCTTCTGGTGGAATCCAGCATTCCTCCACCTCAAGCGCGACACTTTCGCCGGAAGCTGCGATCTTCTTGGCACTGTTCTCTGAAAACCCGTACTCATAAATCAACGCATCGGCACCTTTGCGGATCGTTTGCGCAAGCATTGATAGCGATAACGTTTCTAGATCTTCAAGTTTACTTAAAGCTTGACTGATGTTCCCTTCACTGTGTGAGCGTAAGACTTTCTTCAGCGGCTCAATGCTGGAACTGGGTTGGATGACAGCCTTTACCGTGCCCCTAAGCTTCTTTGAGACGCGCTTCGCCGCATGCTCGAGTTCTGAGTAGGCACTAGCATCTGCCTTTTCCCACTCATCTATAATCCCTTGCCGCCTTTGCCTCAAGTCAGCAAGCTCACAATTGAGCCTCTGTCTTTCCGTATGTTTGGGCTCTAGCCGGGCAACTTGGTCGTCAAGGTCCACGTATTCGTCCGGCTGGTGACCTTCCTTGCAAAGACTGGATTTTGCTTTCTCGAACCGCTCATTAGTAGCATCACTTAGCGGTTGCCATTCATTCTGAATTTTCTCCAGATCGTTCAATGCTTTCTGATGTGCGTCTATCAATGCTTTAGAGGCAAAGCTCCTCGCGTTATGCACATCCTGGGCGATAGCCTGCAAAGGTTCCAAGGTCGCACGGTGAGGGAGCTTCTGATTCGCCTCCTCTGGTAGCACCGTTTCAGCCGATGTAGTCGTCGGTAGCATTTTTTCCGAATATTCTTTGAGTTTGGCAATTTTGTTGGCAACGTTCTCAAGCAGTCGTTCCTCAGCCTGTACTGCAGTTTTTTCTTCCGCATGTACTTTAAGATTCGTTGCTTGAAACCGTTTGAGTTTTTCACGAAGTGCAGGCAAGGCGGCGAGCGCTTCATCATGTTCGTCTATTTTTTGCTGTATTTTGTCGATACCACTCCGAGATTCTTTGAGTCTTGATCGGATGTCGTCCATCTTGACAGCAACATGGCCACCGTCTTTAATGAATCGTTTTATAATATCAGCAAGTTTGGCTTTATCTCGTGTCAACTCGGAAATCTCGTGTTGCCCGTAAACTTCGAGACCCGAAATAATGTCAAGGGGTTTAAGATTCGGAATAATTTCCCCATTTTTGTCCTTTACACGCGGCTCTTGCCCATAAACTCGCTCTACCAAGTAGTATTCTGATGACGGCTTTGGTGAATGAAGTAAGACTGCGACACTGGCCCGCTGCCCCATCAGTTCTTTCATCATAGCTTTATGAGTGTTTAAAGCCTCCTTGCCCTTTGGTTCAATGCCAAAGGCAAACCTTAGACTTTCAATAATTGTGGATTTGCCCGCCCCGCGCCCACCTATTAGGACGTTAAGCCCTGAGTTTAGTGCAATCGACTGCCCCGATAGTAAGCCACGATCCCAAGAAATGGTTACTAGATGTGTAAAGTCGGTTGGGTCTTCATCTGTATTGAGGAGAACACGGCCTTCTGCATCTAAGAATGCCTGTTTCAATCCCTCGATAGAAACGTTTGTCATCTTCACGAGACACGTCGTGCTATCTTTTTCTAAATCTCTAGGTTTTGACACATCGGCAGCGTTCACGAACGCCACTGGCCGTGCGCGCTTGTATTCTAAGTTTTTATTCTTGCAGATCTGCATGAAATTTTCTGGTAGGTTATTGATTGAACCGGGAATGGCGGCAGCGAGATGAAATTCATATTTCCAAGCGTTTATGCGTGCGGTGCCGCTAAGCATTTTAAGTAAACCTCCGGCTGCTGTTATATGCGCAGTGATCGTGATGCCGCCTCGCTCTTGAACAAGCCGTAGCAATTGCTGACATGTCTTGGTCGAAAGTGGTGAAACTACCTTTTGGTCTGGAATGTCACAAGCACCAATCAGTGCATTCATCTGCGACGCTGCAGTTTCGGGTGGGAACAGGCAAAGGATATGTACCCCTTCGGATGAATTTGCCTCAAATCCTGGGAAGACGTGAATACCTTCGGACCTTAAGCGCTCTGCTAGCTGTAACGAGCTGTCGAAGCGAAAGTGGTCTGTGATGGCAACAACCTGAACTTTTTTTTCGAGGCAAGCTTTTACCATCGCGTCGTTGTATTCGTCTTCGGTATTATAGTCTACATCCTTAGCATGCCGTTTTCCATAATCGAACGGGTTTACCTGAAAGGCACATCGAAAGAATTTGCTGCCGTTTGGTTTGTTTAATGCAGCTACGATTCCTTTCGGCGTGGCGGCATGGGAGAGCAAGTTTCCAAGGCTTGAATGATGGACTTTTGACATATCTGTAGTATCCTCGTTTGAAAGACTTAAGACACTGAGATTTTTCTTCGGCGTCTCTTTTTCTCACTCAGCGATGTGTCCAGTGGGGCGGATGCTCTTTCGAACAGCTGGAACAGATGCTCGACGCGTTCACGTTCAAATCGGAAGCCAGAACGAATGTATAGTTTGTCCACGGCCCTATCGAGGATTTCGTGTGACTTCCGCAGTTTTGGCGGCATATTGTCAGCATCGTAGAGTACTTCAAGTGGCGCATTTGCGTCCCTACGGGCATCTAAAACTCCTTGTGCTAAAGCCTCTATCTTCTTCGCCTGAGCATCGATCATCTCTGGCCATGGAAAAGAATTATAGACAGCTGGCACATAGCGGTAGTCATTTTTTAGGCGCCCTGCTACCGTCCGCATCCAAGCCATATGAATTGTAGATGTGAGAATGCCGAAGTATAGCATTGGGGCACCGACGATTATCTGAAGAGTATTCGAAGCAATGACATCTGCTGGCAAGATTGCCATCGGGATGTACTCCCGCGTTTCCGATGAAACTTCTGGCAGACCCAAATAGGCTTCGTCTGGCTGTCTGTCTTGCGTGAATAGGGTGGGATATTTTGCAAATGCCTTGACGCTTTCGGTCGGGCTCTCAGACCGGCCCTGCCTAACGCGGTCCAGCCTTTCCTGAATGGCGGTTGAATTGCGTATCTCGGTCGGATCCGCGTCCTTCAGCCAAAGGCACCAGCGCCATTCGCCGGAGATGAGCTCATCGCCCCCAACGAAAGGCCGAAGCCATTTTTTGGCTGCAGGCTCGCGCGCCAAGAGTTCGTCATAGTTCTCCCTGTCGAGGATGAGGTTGCTCGTCAGAGGATAATACCCTCCTCCAGGCTTGCGCCGCCGCGCACCGTCTGTCGGCTGGCTGCCCTTGTGCATTGTAAGCCGCCCGTTTGGCGGTTTGGAACGCGCAGGAACGGCATATTGCGGACCGTCGATGAGATAGCCATTGATTCGTGAAACCAATGCCGCATTGGGAGACCCAAGAACATGGTCATATTCGTAGATCGTGGATTTTCGACCAACATCTCGTGTCATTCCAACAATAACACAATGAACGGCTGCTTTTCCGCGCGCTTCAGAATTCCACTGGAATGTTCTGTGCGCAAAATGAATATTGATTCCGGCTCCAAACATCCATGGCCATAGGATACCGCATTGTTCTCCCTGCGTAATTGAGTTCGTGGACACGAGGGCCATGTCGATTTTGCCATTTTTTGCCGAGTACTCAACAGCTTTTCGGAACCAGCATGTCACGTAGTCGAGTCGGTTGGCCGAGTGTTTGTTGCCCCAAACGCGCGCCATGTCAGCCTGCTGCTCCTTATTGCGCCACTGATGTCCCCGAAAAGGCGGATTTCCGAAGAGATAGGAGCACTCCGTTGGTGCGAGCACATCCGCCCAATTCATTTCAAGCGCATTGCCCACCGAAATATTAGGTGATTTCTCAAGTGGAATACGCGAATAGTATGGACCAAACTCTAGACTGAGTCGGTTGTTCATGATGTGATCCATCATCCATAACGCAGTTTCAGCAATTCGGGCTGCGAATTCCCCTATTTCGATTCCATAGAACTGGTCTACGTTGACGCAAGATAGGGTCGAGACGTCCAGTGGTGCACTGAATTCTCCAAACGAGTTGCGCTTGTAATCGATTAGCTCGCGCACCACTTCAATCTCTAAAAGACGCAGTTCGCGGTAAGCGATGATTAGGAAGTTACCGCAACCACAAGCGGGGTCAAAAAAGCGCATTTCACCTAAACGTTTTTGAAACCTCTCAAGCTCAACCTTCCGGCGCGTGTCTTTGCGCGCCTTCAGTCGTCCGAATTCTTCCCAAAGCCCGTCGAGAAACAAGGGTTGAATGGTTTTCATGATGTTCGTTTCGCTGGTGTAGTGAGCACCAAGTTCGCGTCGCTCGCTCCTGTTCATGATTGATTGGAACATGCTGCCGAAGATCGCAGGAGATATGTCTGACCAGTCAAAACGACAGGCGTCCAAGAGGCGTTCTCGCATCTCGGAGTTGAAAAAGGGAAGGCGAAGGGTTTCCTTGAACAACGCACCATTCAAATAGGGGAAGACATTCAGATCATCGTCTAGTGTCTTGTGGCGAGCGTCGCCTTCGAGTGTGTCAAGTGTTTGAAAAAGCAGTGCAAACCAGCCGCTTAGGTCTGATCCGTCAACGTTTGTTCGATGGTCGACTAAATCTTCAAAAATGCCTCTGGGTTCAAAGATGCCGGTATCGTCCGCAAAGAGACAGAAAACAATCCGAACGAGGAAACGCTCAAGATCGTGACCAATATAACCGGAATCTTCCAACGCATCATGCAATGCACCTACCAGTTCGGCAGCTTTAATATTGACTGGGTCTTGGTCTTTGAATCTTTTTTTTTCAAGCCCGTTAATAAACCCGAACTTGTGTGTGTGCTTCGCCAAATCTTCTAACGAAAATTTCAGTTCAGCTTCGTCGGAATCATCAGTTTCTAAGTCATAAAGCTCAAACGTTTGGAAGTCGCTGAGTAGAACATATCTTGGTAAATCATCGTCGTTTAGGCTTGGAAAATAGTCGAGTGCCTGTGCTTTTGCCTTGATGAGGTTTTGCCCCATGCTTTTTTGTTCTACGAGTAATTTACCTTTCCAAAACAGATCGATGAATCCGCGCTTTCTTGTGTCAGCGTGCTTGATGGGTTCTTCAAACGTTGCCACTCGTCGAACCGGAATGCCAAATACATTGAAGAAATCTCGATAAAAGAGCTGCGTTTGACCTTTTTCGTAGCCTTGGTCTGCCCAATCTCGAGAGAATTTTGCGGCGCGCAATCTAATTTCGTTAGGTGAAATTGGCATTTATTGCCTCAATGGGTTATTATGATTGCAGGACTAGTGCGAGATTGATTCAAGCTAAAACATAACCGGTGCCTTTCGAGGCTGTCTACCCTAAATCACAAATCACTTCGACGATTAAGGCAAAGTTCAATAATGCCAAAAACATCGCGTCGGGCTTGTCGGGTCTTGTGAAGATGCTCCGGTAACGCTCAAGTCTGCGAAACCGCCGTTTGACCTCGCTGTGCAGCACGCAGAGCTCGCGGTAATGCGGTTGCAGTCCAATTTAACCTTCCGGTTCGTCTTTGTGAACATCTTCAGTATAGTCGCCAGGCACGCAGAAAATCATTTCTATTCGGTGAGTTACAGAGATTATGTGGATCTTCATGTTCCATCCGCCACGTGTTATTTGCCGATGCTTTGCGGCTCTCTTTTGTGCCCGATATTCTCTGTGTACGCCTTGGCGCGGGTTTTGTCGAGCCAGAAACACTCCGTATCCTTGTCGATCAAATGCTGCATTCACAACGTAGAGAACAGTCGGTCAAACACGCCGTTGCCCGAGTTCGGTGTTTCAAAGGTTGCAACTGGGATATTCGAGGTTCAGCATGAAGGAATTCCGATGCGGTTGTCGAAAACCCGCAAACGGCGGGTACCGCGAATCCAGGCTAGAGCAGTTGATGAGATAGACACCTTCTGTATCTCGGCTGTGCTATTCCGCTCCCGTCACCGGCCTTCGCGAAGGCCGGCGACGGGACGGTGATGGCGTTGAAGACCTTGTGGCAAGACCACGCGTCGGAGCGAGCCACACCGCCTCTCTTCATCATCTCGCACAGTTGCTTGCGGCCGCGACGGACCGCGAACCGGAAGGAAGAGAGCATGAGCACTTTATCACTTGGAGATCATCGGCTTGGACGTCTCTTGCGATTGGCTCGATCTGCATTGCTTGAGCGACAGCCGCCAGCTTCGTCTGCCGAACACCGATGCCGGCCACGCGGAGCGGGAGCGCATGGCCTTGGACAGGACCGCTTTGGTCTGCTTCGAAGCCACGGGCGGCCACGAATGGCGTCTTTGGGAGCGCCTGGAGGCGGCGGGGATCGAAGCGCGGCAGCTCGCTCCGGCGCAAGTCAAGGCGTTCGGGAGAAGCCGGGGCGCTTCGGCCAAGACGGACCGGATCGACGCCGAACTGATCGCCCGGTTCATGGCGTTCCGCCCGGAGGCCGGACGCCGGCTGCCGAGCGGGAAGCTGCGCGATCCCGGGGCGCTGACGACCAAGCGCAGGCAGCTTGTCGAGATGCGCAAGCGCCATGCGCTGCATTGCAAGGCCGACGAGAAGAACGGAACCGCCTGCGAATTCGAAGACATCGATGCCGATCTCCGGGAGGTGCTGGACCGGCGCATCAAGGACTTGGAGCAGCGGATCAAGGCCTGCCTCGACTCCGACGGAGCCTTGGCGGAAACCGTCGCCGTCCTGCGGTCCGTTCCCGGAATCGGGCTTGTGGCCTGCGCGATGCTGATCGCGGAGATGCCCGAGCTCGGCCGGATCTCCGGAGAGCAGGCCGCCTCGCTCGCGGGGCTTGCGCCGGTCGCGCGGGACAGCGGACAAATGCGCGGGAAGCGGATGATCGGCGGCGGCCGCCGGGCGCTCCGATGCGTCCTGTACCAAGCCGCGCTTGTCGCCTCGATCCGCAACAAGGACTTGAAGGTCTTCGCCGATCGGCTGCGGAAGGAGGGGAAGCCGCACAAGGTCGTCGTCACGGCCGTCGCCCGCAAGCTCGTCGTGATCGCCAACGCCTTGTGCAAATCCCGCGAATCATGGGCGGCGAAAACCGGATGACGGACCTTCGATGCCGCGGCCGGATGGGGCTGTGGGAATGTGGGCAATCCAAGCCCCGAACCCGAAACCCGAACGCAGCGCAAATAAGGATTGTCCACATTTCCACGGCCCAACCCAAAAAAAATCATTTATTGAAAAGCCCCGCAGGGCTGTTGCGGAATGGAAAGCGCCGAACCGGGACCGGCCGCCGACAGCGGAGAGTGTGGGAAGCGTGGTCAATCCAAGCCCCGGACTCCAAACCGGGAAAGAGCGCAAATAAGGATTGTCCACCGCTTTCCATGCTCGCCGCGCCGCCGCGAACCCAAAAGCGCCAGTTCACAAATGCAACGCCGACAAGCGGAAGGGTGGCAAGGATGTGGGCAATCCAAGCCCCGAACGCGAAACCTGAATGCAGCGCGAACATGGATTGTCCACAGGCTTTCCACGCTCTCCGCGCCGCCGCGAACGAAAAACGGGCGAACGACCCGAAAAGACAAAAATCCGGAACGATGTCCGGGTTCATCATCGGAAGCGGACGAATCGGACCCGGCGCAGCCCCGAAGATGCAAAACCCGCACGAACCCTCAACGACCCGCTCCCGCCGCGATTCCACCCGAATTTTGACGACCTCGAGATACAGTTGCTGGAGAAGATTGCCGTGCTTGCAGGAACTGAAACGGGAAGGCCTTTCGATCAGCGCGTCCGTGTCCTTCTGCGACGCCTTGGCCGGCGCGTCCGGCCAGATCTCGTCCGCCGGGCGGCCTTCTCTAGGATTGGCCGGAACCGCTCGAAATCCACCGTCGCCGACAGCCTCTCCAAAGGATCTTCCCCCTTGGCCAAATATCGCGCCAAGGTGCCCCTCGAAGTCCCAAAAGCTTCGCTGTTTCGACATCCCGACCTCCAATGCCGCCAATCCTTGGGAATCATGCCTCCACGCAAAACGCAAGGGGTTTTCGGAGGAGTCCATTTTGCTAGAGTCGTTCCGGTTAGGATTAAACCGAGTAGGGACTCCTTTTTGACTTGGATGTGGTTCGGATTCTATGCTGGCGAATGAGGTCGGCAGAACCCGAAAAATCCTATTCAAATGAATTCTGGTCGCTAGTCTTGGGTTAATGGCTTGACACCGATCATCAATCAACAAATACGGAATCGATAGACAGTCAAAAGTTATCCGATAACAAGACCTTCCTCCATGAAGAAGACTCCAGACGCCTGTTCCAAGATAAGAGAGATTGATGCAACCCCGTATGCTTCTGCTCTGATTGAGGGGCATCGTGACTTTGGTTACAGCCTCGAAACCGCGCTCGCCGATATCATTGATAACGCGATATCTGCTGGTGCCCGGGAAATTGAATTGACCGCCGACACCACGGCAGACGAACCATGGATCGCCTTGCGTGATGATGGCCGTGGCATGACTGAACGAGAGCTAGTGGAAGCGATGCGGCTCGGCTCCAAAAACCCGATTGATGAGCGGGCTGCTGAAGATCTGGGTCGTTTCGGCCTTGGGTTGAAAAGCGCTAGTTTCTCCCAGTGTAGGCGCTTAACCGTCTTGTCAGTTCGGCAAGGCAGTTCAGCCTGCGCTCGTTGGGATCTTGATAGAATTGCCAAACGCAACGATTGGAGCCTTGAGCTCCTTGATAATCTGGATGAAGTAACCGGGCACGATTTGCTTTTTGACGGCGGAACAGTGGTTGTCTGGGAAAAACTTGACCGTTTGAGTGGAGGATATATGCACGATAGCACCAAGCGGACCGCACATATGAATGCGGAACTGTCTGGTGCGGAACGGCATCTACAACGGGTGTTTCACCGTTTCTTGGAAAGCGCAACACCATGCTTGAAGCTGTCTATCAACGGTCGCCCGCTGAAGCCGATAGATCCGATGGCAACATCTCACCCTTCGACACAGAAGGACCCGGAGGAGATACTTCCTCTTGAGAAGGGCAACGTTCGGATAAGGTGCTATACTTTACCTCATCATTCGCGGATGGGTCGTGCAGAGTGGGAGGAGATTGGCGGGCAAGAAGGACATCTGAAGTCCCAAGGACTCTATGTGTATCGCGAAAACCGCCTGATTATCGCTGGAAGTTGGCTTGGGCTCGCTCGACAGGCTGAATTGACAAAGCTATGCCGGATTGCAGTCGATATTCCAAATACGATGGACGCCGACTGGAAGATCGACGTCAAGAAGGCATCCGCGCAGTTGCCGCCCTTGGTTCGGGAGCGGCTTAAGAAGATAGTCGAGAGATTTGTTGGTACATCCAAGCGGACCTATCAGCGTCGTGGTCAGATGTTGGTCGACCATACCCGCTTTCCGATTTGGAATCGCGTGAAGAAAGACGGACAGATCGTGTTCCGTCCGAACTGTGAGCATCCGGTTTTTCGCGCATACGCCGAGCAATTGCCAATCCACCTTCAAGAAGGTTTCGAACGCTGCTTGCGCCTTGTTGGTGCTGGACTTCCAATCGAAACTTTGCACGCAGAGTTTGTTGGAAACGCGGAAGCAGTCGCACCAGACATGGCCGAGGAAAACGACATGGAAGAACTGGTTGTTTCCCTTGCCACTGCCCTGATGGACAATGGTGTAGCTGCTGACGCGATTTCTGATACCCTTCGGAGTTACCCTTACCTAAGATCACATTGGGACGCAGTTTCTCGAATAATCGACGAAATTTGCGGAATGAAAGGATCATGAACAACACAATTGATACGATTAAGGCCATGGTCCGGGCTGGGCTTTTTCGTCTACCGAGAAAGAACGAAGTGGAGCTTCGAACATTCATCCGTACAATTGCATCATCCATGCCTCCAGGATTAGGCGAAGACGAGATCGAACAATTCGCGCGCGAAATCGAGTTCAAATTCGGAGTCAAAGCAGGCCTCGTCGCTGCTGTGCTTAGCGAAGACTTTGAACCTTGGCTCGATGATGCCAAGCCAACGATCAATCCATTTTATTGGAACCGATATAAAGATTTATTGATTGAAGCCGGCCATCCCAACGGTGTTGTTCTTTCGACCGACCAAGTCACAGAGAGGATACTCGGCCGATTAGGAAATCCTAATCGGGATGGTCTGTGGAAAAGACACGGGATGGTCGTTGGTCATGTTCAAAGTGGAAAGACAGCGAACTATACGGGGCTGGTCTGTAAGGCGGCGGATGCTGGCTACCGACTGATCATTGTCATCGGGGGGATCTATAACAATCTCCGCAGTCAGACGCAGGAGCGTATTGACGAGGGATTGATTGGCTTCGATTCTGGAAGACAGCGGGGCCAATACCATGGCGGGCGGAAATATGTGATCGGTGCTGGTAAGTCCGACCCGTCGAGAAAACCCGTTTGCTTGACCACGCGGGTCCATGATTTCAATAAGGCAAGAGCTGACAGCGATAGCAGCGGAATTGGAGACTATATCGAACCGGTAGTTCTGGTGATCAAGAAGAACCACCGGACTCTGACCAATCTACTCGACTGGCTCAAGGATAACAGTGCTCGGGGTGATCAACAGATGATCGACCAGCCAATGCTTCTGATCGACGATGAAGCCGACAATGCTTCAATCAACACAAAGTACAGCAAGGAACTCGTTACGAAGATAAATGGCCAAATTCGTGATCTCCTCAACATGTTCCGTCGGAGCTGCTATGTCGGATACACCGCAACGCCCTTCGCAAACATCTTCATTGATCCTGATCAAGACGACGAGATGCATAATGAAGATCTCTTTCCGCGTGACTTCATAATTGGGCTGGACGCGCCGAGCAATTACTTTGGTCCGACCAAGATCTTTGATGACGGTCTTCCTGACGAAGGTGAGCCAACTTGGCTAAGGTACATCACGGACAACGAGGACGTCCTGCCGATAAAGCATAAGATTGATCACGAAATCTTCGCATTGCCAAATTCGTTGATCACGGCATTGCGGACATTCCTCCTTTCACGATGCATTAGGAATCTTCGTGGCCATCAGTCATCGCATTGCTCCATGCTCGTAAACGCGAGCCGCTTTACAGCAGTCCAAGGACATCTTCGCAATCGTCTTCACGAAACACTGGAGCGCATCCAAAACTCGGTGCGAATTAACGCAAGTAGAGGATCTGCGGCGTTGAATGATCCAGAAATCGCAGCACTCTACGCTTTATGGAAGGACGAATATTCTAGTGCGGCACAGAGTTGGTCTGTGATCCAGGCGGAACTGTTTGATGCCATTGCGTCCGCAAAGGTTGTTGAAGTAAACAGCCGCGCGAACGATTTGGACTACTCACAATCTGGGTTGCGTGGCCAGACTGTCATTGCTGTGGGCGGATTCTCGCTTTCGCGTGGCATAACCCTTGAAGGCCTGACTGTGACGTGGTTCCTTCGCAATACATTAATGTATGACACCCTTATGCAGATGGGCCGCTGGTTCGGATATCGCGACGGTTACGAAGATCTGTGTCGCATCTGGATGCCGCCAGAGGCCATAGACTGGTACGCTTTCATAACGAACGCGGCCGAGGAATTGCATGATGAGCTTCGGATCATGGAGAAAGCCAACGCTACGCCAAAGATGTTTGGCCTTGCGGTCAGAAGCCATCCAGCATCGTTGCTCGTAACAGCGAGAAACAAGATGGGTGCCGGCAAGAAAGTTACAACACTTGTCGGACTCTCGAACAAATTCGTGGAGACGGCGAGGGTAAGCATAATGCCCGATGACCTTCGCGCTAACCTCGAAGTCGCCAGATCATTTGTTGCCAAGCTGAATGCTGAGAATTCTCTGGTTGAAACGAAAACACCTTGGGGCACTTTGGTTCGCGATGTGCCGGTCGAGTATGTCGACGAGTTTCTTGCGGGCTGGCGAAACGCGGAGCAAAGTGTGACAACTGATCCACGGCCTGTGCGCAGCTATATTCGCGCACGGAAATCCGATGAACTGCAAAAGTGGGATGTTCTTCTCGCAAGTTTGGATTTGAAAAGGAGCGACCCAGATCTAACGCTCGGTCGACCGTTCGTCCCCGCGAAAAGATATGTAGACCTGCATGATCTGAAGCAAGGATTCATGTCATTCAGCGGGAAGCGGATGCGGGTGGCGTCCCGTGGGGTCGAAAAGGCGGGGGTTGATCCTGCTAAGGCTGCAGCGGCGGAGATGGAATATCGCCAAGACAAGGGCAAATCTGAAGGTGATCCGGTAAACTACCCAGACTCAATATACAGGCGGCGAAGGGACCGGGGCCTTTTCATCCTGCACTACGTCAACGCGAAGCCTCCTGCAGGAAAAAAGCATGCGAAGGGTATAGAATTGATACCTCCGGCTCCGGTCGTTGCGTGGGGCATCAGTTTGCCGACTTCCTCGCGCCGTGCCGAAAGGGTTGAGTACGTGGTTAATACGGTGCGATATCAAGAGATATTTGGGGAGGAAGACGACGACGATGATCAGGAGGCCGCTCTTGAAGCCTCATGATCCTTGGGAGATGCTTGGCCCCGGCGATGCGAGACGTGTCGACATTGAAGGGCGTTACGACTTTTTTTGGGTAGTTCTCGAAGCCGGAATGCGTGGCCTGATGCTCAGGCTACCCTCCCTGCCAGAACCGGCGCCGCGCCTGCCAAAACTGAAAAATCTCGTTGCTTCTTTTCGTTCGATCCCTAGCGGACTGGCCTACGTTCTTGGCCTCAAGGATCGCAGCCAAACCGAGATATTTGAAACCTTGTGTCGTAGTGTGGTGGAGGCCGGCGAAAAAGGGGAGAATCTTGACGACGCTCTCTCCAGAGCTCTTCAACGCACCCGTCGGTGGCATTATCTCCTGCGCGGTGGGCGGCCCGGCGGCTTAACTGTTGAAGAACAGCGTGGACTCGTTGGTGAGCTAGACTTTCTTCGTGAGCTTGTGCTCAGTTTTGGACCGGAGACAGCAATTGAAGCTTGGACCGGGCCAACCGGGCTGTCCAAGGATTTCGAATTGATTGGAAGCTGTGTTGAGGTCAAGACCCGTCGCGTCGCTGCCAAACCCTTTGTCAATATATCTTCCGAAGATCAGTTGGCAGATGTGGATGGAAGCCGACTGTTTTTGCGAATAGTAAACGTGGCTTCTGCGATATTGCCGGAAGGACACAGTCTCAATGACCATGTGCGGATGACCGCCGAGCTCTTCGAACAAAATGGACACGCTTTCGAGGTATGGGAAGAAGCTCTCTATTCAACAGGTTACGATCCAGAGAACGCCTATGACGAAAGACGCTGGCGTTTGGGCGATACAACGAACTACGAGGTAGTCGAGGGATTTCCGCGGATTGCCGCTCCGCTTTTGCCTGGTGTGGAAAATGTGCGTTATGCGTTGTCACTGAGCGCTTGCGAGCCGTTTGTACTCAGTGTTGATCTGATCGAGACGATTAGAAAGGGACTCCAAAATGAGTGAATTGGAGGAATTCCATCATCAGTTGATTGCCGATGTTCAAGGCAACGCTGATGCGGATCGCCTTTTGGTCGTTGAAGCCTTCTTTGATAAGGTGGGTGAGCTGCTTACCGAAGCCGGCGAGTTGGAAAATGCTGATCGCGCATATTTTGAAGGGTCTGTTTCCGGTCGTCCCGCGCAGATTGACGGCTATGGCGGTGACCCTAGAGACGGTGATGGGATTTTATGTCTTTTGCTGTGTGACTTTTTGATCAAGGATGATGTTCGGCTCATTCACAAGGATGGACTGACAGTATTATTGAACAAGCTATACCGCTTTCTTACGGCAAGCTTGAAACGTGAATTCAGGGAACAGCTAGAAGAAACCAGTTCAGGATTCGGCCTGGCAGATCTGATTGCCACAACTTGGAAAGATATCGAAAAAATCAAATTGATCATCGTCTCAAATGCGGAGTCGCGAGCCCGAGCCGACGCGGCGGTCGTCAAAGACATAGATGGCAAGCCAATCACGCTAAGCGTCTGGGACCTGAAGCGCCTGAAGCAATACATGGAGCAAGGTCAAGCTCGGGCAAACTTGGTTATTGATTTCGAAGAGGATTTCGGCGGAGGGCTCCCTCTGCTCGAGGCTTCGGGCGGCAACGCGTCATTAGAAAGCTATCTTGCAGTTATCCCCGGCCAACAGCTGGCAGCAATTTACGATAAATGGGGGCCTCGCCTCCTCGAAGCAAACGTTAGGAGCTTTCTTCAGGCGCGAGGCAAGGTGAACAGAGGTATACGTGACACCATTCGTGATGAGCCAAACATGTTCTTTCCCTACAACAACGGCCTAAGTGCGACTGCAGATGCGATCAAAGTGAAGCGTAAAGACCAAGGACTCCAACTCATCCAAGCAGACAATCTGCAAATCGTAAATGGCGGGCAGACGACCGCCTCACTCCATGCCGCGAGAAAAACCTCGGCGGAGCAGTTGGACCATGTGCATGTTCAGATGAAGCTTACGATTGTGCCAAGAAATCAAGCGGAAGGTGTGGTACCGCGAATCTCGGAGTACGCCAACAGCCAGAACAGGGTGAACGCCGCAGACTTCTTCGCAAATCATCCCTTTCACATTCGAATCGAGGAAGTATCGCGGCGCGTTCTCGCGCCAGCGGGCAAAGAGGGATACCGAGAAACCAAATGGTTCTATGAGCGTGCAAGGGGCCAATACGCCGATGAAAGAGGACGCAGAACGCCAGCAGCGCGAAAGAAATTCGATTCTGAATATCCGCGTTCCCAGTTTCTGACGAAGACCGATTTAGCCAAGTACGAAAACACTTGGCATTGCTTGCCGCATATCGTCAGCCTCGGTGCGCAAAAGAACTTCACAAATTTTGCCAAGAGTATTGGACAACGTTGGAAAAACGACGGAACAGCCTTCGACGAACTTTGGTTCAAGCGCATGATCGCGAAAGCGATCGTTTTCCGGAGAACTGAAAGGCTTGTTTCAGCCGCTGAATGGTATGAGGGCGGATATCGTGCCAATATCGTGACCTACGCGATTGCTAAACTCGTCCATGATGCCGACCAGCGCAAAATGCGGATTGATCTTGATGCTATCTGGCGTGCCCAAGAAATTTCGTCGGATCTGAAGGATGCTCTCGTTATTGCGGGCGCCGAAGCCCAGCTCGTGATTACCCTCCCGCCCGAAGGTGTTCGCAACTGCAGCGAATGGGCCAAGAAACAAGCATGTTGGAAATCGCTATCCGATCGGGAACTGCATTATCCGGTCGAATTTGAGCGTGTTTTGATTTCGCCGGTACTCGCAATCGAACAGGAAAGAGAGGCCCGCGCGGACAAGGCTGCCGACAACAGCGTCCGAACTGAACTTGAAGTTTACAAGTTTGGCGCAAAATTCTGGGCAGACGCTCGCGACTGGGGGCGTGAGCACAGGCTTCTGTCGCCACGCGAGAATGGCATTCTGGAAAGATGCGCGGCAATGCCAAACAAGATTCCGTCCGAGAAGCAATGTGAAATCGCCATGGATACCCTTTCGAAGTTGCGGGAGAATGGTTTCGAAACGCCCGTCGTTGAGAAAGCAAATTGATTTTCCAAGGAAATGGCTTGTTTACTTGAATCCGTAGAGTCAGCATTTTGTGCGTTCGGGCGCTTGACGTTCCCTAAACGTTCATGCCATAAGGGGCGCATGACGAATCAATCCGCTTTTCCGAATGCGCTGTCCACCGATCAGTTTGAGGATCTGTTCCTGAACGACGAGGCACGCGCGGAAGTTCTGTTCCAACGCAGATTGGCCGGACAGCTTCGTTTACCCAGACTGCGGGAGCCGGAACGCGGTTCGGCGCAAGCGCAAGCGCTGCGTTCACCAGTACCGCGACTGCAGGAAGCAGACGGCGGTGACAGACGAGACGTTCATGCACCGCTCGCACGTGCCGCTGAAGAACTGGTACCGGGCGTTGCATCTCATGACCTCGCATTCGAACGGGATGTCGACCTTGCAACTCCAGCGCCCTCCGGACCTAGGGAGCTGCAAGTCGACCTGAATGCTGGCGCACAAGATCCGCTGGGCGATGGCCGTCGCCGCCGGGCGGGCGCAGCCACGAGGGCTGGCTGATGATCGCCGGGGCGGTCGAGATGTTCGACGGGATCAAGCCCGGGCGCGCCAAGCTTCGCAGGATCATGGACCAGTCCGGCCCGACGCTGAAGGCGTTCGTCCGGAACGCGACCGCTCCGGGAACCTGTACCTTGACCGACGGCTGGGCCGGCTACGAGGGGCTGGAGAACCACAAGGCGGCGGTCGGAGACGCGCCAGCGCATGAAGTCCTCGATTGGATCCACCGCATGTTCTCGAACCCCGAGCGCTGGGGCCTCGGCGTCCTGCACGGCTTCCGGCGCGAGAATCCAGACTGGCAGCTTATCGAATTGTCGTTCCGATGGAAATGGCGGCATCGGCGCGGCGAAAGCCTCTTCGCGCGGCTCGGACCCGGGGCGCCCCCCCCCTGGACGGCAGTTTTGTACCGGATTGCGCGTCTCGGCCCCGAATCGCGGGCAAATCCTTCGAAAGCGTGCCGAAAGCCTGTATTCGACAAGATTCAACATGTTGTACCTGCGGACTAAAAACAATAAGTCATCCAAGGAAATAATAAAGTCTCTGCGCGAATAACTTTACCAATCCGGTTTCCCGGAAATCGAAAGGTTGAATAGATGAACAGAGTGAAAATGGATCGATGCCGAGTGGTTTCAGAAGTTGAATAAGCCCGCGAATGCGAGCCACACGCATGGGCAACCGGTGAATTTTCGGTTCATCGACCTTTTCGCGGGTGTTGGCGGGATTAGGATACCATTTGACGAAATCGGCGGACGCTGCGTCTTTACTGCGGAGTTGGACCGGTTCAGTCGTGAAACCTACAAGGCTAATTTTCCCGAAACGGCTGACGGCGGGCACCTCTGGGCGGAAGACGTACGTACTCTGTCAGCCAAGCCAGATAAAATTCCGGCCCACGATGTCCTTCTCGCCGGGTTTCCCTGTCAACCGTTCTCTATTGCGGGTGTTAGCAAAATGAACTCGCTGGGCAGACAGCACGGCCTCATGTGCGACACGCAAGGCACGCTGTTCTTCGACCTAGCGAAGATCATAGAATATCACCGACCGAAAGCCTTTCTGTTTGAAAATGTAAAGAATCTTAAGCGCCATAATGGAGGCAGGACTTTTGACACTATATTGGAAGTGCTGGAAAGAGAGTTGAGCTACCGTGTTTTTCACCAAGTCATCAGTTCACGACCATGGGTACCACAAAAACGTGAACGTATTTTTATAGTTGGTTTCAGAGACCACAGAATTGAGTTTGACTTCGACAAGCTAGTCACGCCGGATACCGACGGACCTACGCTTGGTTCGATACTCGACAAAGAAGTTGATCCGAAATACACGCTGACCGAAAATTTGTGGACCTACCTCCAATCCTACAAAGAAAAGCACAAGAAAGCCGGCAACGGGTTTGGTTATTCGATTTTTGGACCAGAGGACGTTGCTGGAACGCTCTCTGCCCGCTACTACAAGGATGGCTCGGAAATTCTGATTAGGCAGAAAAACAATCGTCCGCGGCGGCTCACGCCACAGGAGTGTGCCCGTCTTATGGGCTTTAAAGAACCCAACTCGCTCCGCGAATGGAAGTTTGGAGCAGTGTCCGATGTGCAGGCATATCGACAGATGGGTAACGCCGTAGTCGTACCTGTCGTCCGTGCCGTGGCGCAATTGATGGAACCGTATATCGCCGAAGCCATGAGGCTTGACAGTTAGAACCCTACCCCTCTGCGACCCCATATTTTCCTTGTACAGCTCCGAGGATTGGGTCAAGTGTTGCAGCGAGACCCGGTCTGTTTGACGCCGATTTCGATTCGATCACATAGTAGAACGGAGACCGCTAAATGTACTAATTTACCCGGACTCTAGGAATTGAAAATCGAGATGTTTACTTGTGATAATATTTGCAATATTGCCAAAGCAATGCCAACGAACGATATACACAAACGGACTGTCCGAGATGAACTACAAAGATGATACTCTACGAAGATGCCTTCGTGAACCGATTCCTGAAATATTAGAAGCCAGAGATCGCTTGATCATGGCTGCAGGTCACCACTGCAATGGCGAGATCGAAAATGCGGCGAAGGCGATTAGAGATGCCGATATGATGGAACTTTATTTATGGGCGGAGTCGCTTTGGGGAAAATCACAACCTGATACCTGTTTAATCCAGAAAAAGAAACTTCTTGCGGAAGTTCCAGAACCAACATGCGTGAATCCAAAGAAGCCCCAAAAAAAATGACAAATTGCTGCAAGCCCTTATAGATAGGGACGGGTATCAATGCCGCTGGTGTGGAATTCCTGTGATTCAAAGCAAAATTCCCAATTACTTGAAGCAGTTCTATCCAAATTCGTTGCGCTGGGGCAAGTCATTGGGGAATCATGAAAAGCACGCCGCATTTCAAGCAATGGAACTCCACAAAGATCACATAATCCCAACAGCCAAGGGCGGTTCAAATCCTGACTTCGACATTTTTTTCTGCCAACCACTTGTTTTTTCGTGTTTGTGCCTAAATTTTAGGCACTACATTCCGCTGTTTTTCAGGCTGTTCCCGGCGGCCTCATTCGATCCAGTAGGGCGTGCGGGACATCGGAAGTCCCAGGGTCCGGCAGATGCGGTCCATGTCCGGCGTCGTTTTCGACGGGAGCGCGTAGCGCCGTTTCGAACGCATGTCGCGCACGATCGAGCATTGCCGGGCGGCGAGGGCGGTCCGGATCCTTTCCGGCGACATCCGCTCCCCCTGCCGCAGCGCGATCCTATACGCCAGATGACGCACGCAGGCGAACGCCATGTAGGCGATGGCGATGTGCGCCTTCACCCGGTCGGGCTTCCAGTGGAACACCGGCCGCACCTTGAGGTCGTGCTTGGTGATCCGGAAGCTCTCCTCGACCCTCCAGAGTTCGCGGTAGCGGGCGAACAGCTCGGAATGGCCCATGTCGGGCGTATTGGTGACGACGCCCTTCAGCCCGTCCCAGCGGGCGGCCTCCTTGATCTTTGTCTCGTCGACTTCCAGCCGGGCCTTTCCCGTGAGCTTGACGAACCGGCCGAAGCCGCGTCCGGAGAGTGCCTGAGCGGGATTGGCGCTTCGGCCGAGCTTGCGGACCAGCTTGTCGATCGCCTTCTTCCGGTCGGCGGCGTCCTTTTTGGCCCGCTTCCGGCTCCAGCCGACGACGATGCGGCGACCCTTGTGCTTGAACTCAGCCGAAAGCGAGTCCTCGGAGCCGCCGGTCGTCTTGTAGGCTTCGAGGTCGAGAATCCGCTCCTTCAAGTCCTTCGGCAGCGATTTCAGCCGGGCGCCGACAATATACTGGAGATCCCGGTCCTCCATGTCCTTGAGGTTCGCCTCGCCGAACATGCCCCGGTCGGCGACATGGATCGCCGTCTCGACCCCTTCGCGCTTCCGCATGTTCTCCAGCGACGGGATCAGGCTCTTTCCTTCATACTCCGATCCCGGGAACACTTCGTAGCCGATCGGCAGCCCGTCGGACGCGGCCATCAGCGCAAGCAGGACCTGGGTCCGGGCGTGCCGGCCGTTCTTGGAGAAGCCGAACTCGCGCAGTCCGTCCGCATCGACCGACTCGAAGTGCAGCGTCGTGCAGTCGAAGAAGACCACGCTCGCCGGCTCCGGCAGAAGCCTCCGCGCCGCCCCGGCCGCGAGATCCTTCATGCTTTCGATCGCTTTTTCGTCCAGCCGGTCCATCATCCGGTAGATCCTCTGCACCGGGATCGAAACTCCGAGATCGCTCTCCAGCCGCCTTGCGGTGCCGCGCTTGCTTTCGGGATTGGCGATGCGCGCCGTCGCGATATGCCGAAGCGTCTCGCGCGCCGTGCGGTTCCTCTTGGTCGGCAGCAGCCCGTCGAAGCCAAGCTGGCGGTAGACGGCCCCGTAGGCCTCGTGGAAGCCGGTCACGACCCGATGCTCCTCGCGGGTCTCCTCGATGACGACCGGCGGACCCGCCTTCGCCTTCTCCCGCCGGGTCTCGATCGCCAGATCGACGAGCTTCTCCTGCGGAAGCAGGGAGGGCTGCCGCTCGCACCGGATTTCGACCTTGATGGTCTCGCCGAGCTCCATGAGCTCCTCCAGTTCGGCGTCGGTCTTGGCGACGCCGACGTGGCGGACGATGCGCTGGCTCACTTTCCGGCCCTCGCGCACGGATTCGACGAGCTGGACGGACTTCCTGGAGCTTCCGGGCCTGGCTTTGACGCGGAGGAACATGATGCAATTCCTGATTCGGCGTTTTCCGAACCGCTAGCATGCTTTTCCGGAATGCGCAAGATTATTGTCCTTGAAGCACTACATTTTCCGCTGGAGCACGACGGAGCCGGAATTCCCTTGCGCGCAACGCCCCGGAAAGCCGGAACGGCGCTGAAATCGAGTCAAACTGTCGAAGTCAGGAATGGAACTCCACAAAGATCACATAATCCCAACAGCCAAGGGCGGTTCAAATTCGCTAGAGAATATGGTCGTCTCTTGCGCACCATGCAATTGCGGACGCGGAGATGCTCTTCCAGAGGAGACTGGCTTGATTCCTCCGACTCCTGAACCGGGGCCTCCGACCAAGTCGAACTGGGACGGACTATGGCGAGTGGTGGCCTGCTCCCAAAAGAGTCCCCGTTCATGAGCTAACTTTGTTTATGTTATTGGTCCATTGAGAGCCGATTGACGTGCTGCCGCAACGTCTTGCTGCAGAGACCGGAATTAGGCCGTTAGTGTCGTAAGTTCTCGCGCCGCTCCACAATTGTCGTCGCGATGATAATTCGGCGATCAATTCCCTGAGTCCCTTACCCAAAACCAAGGTTGCGGGCCACGAAAGCCGTTCTCAACATACCCAACTGAAATTGCAGGAATATCGGTATACTACTCCACGACCTTGGTCACCGCGCTGAACACTGTTACTACCGGGTTAAAACTCCCCAAAAGCGCCGAAGTAAAATTCCCCAGTCAGGGGGCTGCGAATTCGTTCCGGGGGGCATGCCCCCCGGAACGAAAGCAGTCCAAAATCTCATCCGATTTTTCTGCCGAAGGAGGCTCGGGTCGGGTGATAAAACTTCTGTATCTCAACCATGATATTGGGTACCCGTCGCCGGCCTTGGCCAAGGCCGGCGACGGGGCGGTGCATGGCGAGATAAAACTTGTGGCTTGACCACGCTCTCCAGCAAGCCGGCACCGCCTCTCTTCATCGCCTCGAACAGTTGATTGCGGCCATCAGGGACCGCGAACCAGAAGGAAGAGAGAATGAATACTGTATCACAACCGGAGATCATTGGCATAGACGTCTCGCGCGATTGGCTCGACTTGCATTGCGTGAGCGACGGCCGCCAGCTTCGCCTGCGGAACACGGACGAAGGCCATTCGGAACTGGCGAAGATTGCCGGCGACAGGGAGGCCCTGGTCTGCTTCGAGGCCACGGGCGGCCACGAATGGCGTCTTTGGGAGCGCCTGGAGGCAGCGGGGGTCGAAGCGCGGCAGCTCGCTCCGGCGCAAGTCAAGGCGTTCGGGAGAAGCCGGGGCACTTTGGCCAAGACGGACCGGATCGACGCCGAACTGATCGCCCGGTTCATGGCGTTCCGCCCGGAGGCCGGACGCCGGCTGCCGAGCGGGAAGCTGCGCGATCTCAGGGCGCCGGCGACCAAGCGCAGGCAGCTTGTCGAGATGCGCAAGCGCCATGCGCTGCATTGCAAGGCCGACGAGAAGAACGGAACCGCCTGCGAATTCGAAGACATCGATGCCGATCTCCGGGAGGTGCTGGACCGGCGCATCAAGGATTTGGAGCAGCGGATCAAGGCCTGCCTCGACTCCGACGGAGCCTTGGCGGAAACCGTCGCCGTCCTGCGGTCCGTTCCCGGAATCGGGCTTGTGGCCTGCGCGATGCTGATCGCGGAGATGCCCGAGCTCGGCCGGATCTCCGGAGAGCAGGCCGCCTCGCTCGCGGGGCTGGCGCCGGTCGCGCGGGACAGCGGACAGATGCACGGGAAGCGGATGATCGGCGGCGGCCGCCGGGCGCTCCGATGCGTCCTGTACCAAGCCGCGCTCGTCGCCTCGATTCACAACAAGGACTTGAAGGTCTTCGCCGATCGGCTGCGGAAGGAGGGGAAGCCGCACAAGGTGGTCGTCACGGCCGTCGCCCGCAAGCTCGTCGTGATCGCCAACGCCTTGTGCAAATCCCGCCAGCCCTGGACGCCGAAAGCCGGATGACGGACCTTCGATGCCGCGGCCGGATGGGGCTGTGGGAATGTGGGCAATCCAAGCCCCGGACTCCAAACCGAGAAAGAGCGCAAATAAGGATTGTCCACATTTCCACGGCCCAACCCAAAAAGAATCCTATATGAAAAAGCCCCGCAGGGCTGTTGCGGAATGGAAAGCGCCGAACCGGGACCGGCCGCCGACAGCGGAGAGTGTGGGAAGCGTGGTCAATCCGGGCCCCGAACCCGAAACCCGAACGCAGCGCGAACAAGGATTGTCCACCGCTTTCCATGCTCTCCGCGCCGCCGCGAACCCAAAGCGCCAGTCCGCAAATGCAACGCCGACAAGCGGAAGTGTGGGAAGAATGTGGGCAATCCAGGCCCAAAGCCCGAAACCCGAAAACAGCGCGAATAAGGATTGTCCACAGGCTTTCCACGCTCTCCGCGCCGCCGCGAACGAAAAACGGGCGAACGACCCGAAAACACAAAAATCCGGAACGATGTCCGAGTTCATCATCGGAAGCGGACGAATCGGACCCGGCGCAGCCTCGAAGAGGCAAAACCCGCACGAACCCCCGACGACCCGATCCCGCCGCGATTCCACCCGAATTTTGACGACCTCGAGATACAGTTGCTGGAGAAGATTGCCGTGTTGCAAGAACTGAAACGGGAAGGCCTTTCGATCAGCGCGATCGCGCGGCGGACGGGCCTGGACCGCAAGACGGTCCGCAAGCTGCTGGATCGGGGCCTCGCGGCTCCGGCCTATTCGCCGCGGGAGCCGCGGCCGAGGCTTCTGGAGCCGTACGAGGCCTATCTCGCCAAAAAGATCGGGAACTGCCCGGATCTGTCCGGACGCCGGCTGTTCCGGCAAATCCAGGAGCTCGGCTACAAAGGCGGCTATACGGCGGTGACGGACTGTCTCCGCGCGATCCGGCCGGACGCGGCGCCAGGGTTCGAGCGCCGCTTCGAGACCAAGCCCGGCGAGCAGGCCCAGGTCGACTTCGCCGAATTCAAAACCGAATACGCCGACGAGCCCGGCGTCGTCCGGAAAGTCCACCTGTTCCCGTTCGTCCTCGGATGCAGCCGATGGCTGTGGGGGCGGTTCTGCGCCGACCAGAAGCTTGAGACGGTGCTGAGATGCCACGTCTCCGCATTCCTGACTTCGACAGTTTGACTCGATTTCAGCGCCGTTCCGGCTTTCCGGGGCGTTGCGCGCAAGGGAATTCCGGCTCCGTCGTGCTCCAGCGGAAAATGTAGTGCTTCAAGGACAATAATCTTGCGCATTCCGGAAAAGCATGCTAGTGATTCGGAAAACGCCGAATCAGGAATTGCATCATGTTCCTCCGCGTCAAAGCCAGGCCCGGAAGCTCCAGGAAGTCCGTCCAGCTCGTCGAATCCGTGCGCGAGGGCCGGAAAGTGAGCCAGCGCATCGTCCGCCACGTCGGCGTCGCCAAGACCGACGCCGAACTGGAGGAGCTCATGGAGCTCGGCGAGACCATCAAGGTCGAAATCCGGTGCGAGCGGCAGCCCTCCCTGCTTCCGCAGGAGAAGCTCGTCGATCTGGCGATCGAGACCCGGCGGGAGAAGGCGAAGGCGGGTCCGCCGGTCGTCATCGAGGAGACCCGCGAGGAGCATCGGGTCGTGACCGGCTTCCACGAGGCCTACGGGGCCGTCTACCGCCAGCTTGGCTTCGACGGGCTGCTGCCGACCAAGAGGAACCGCACGGCGCGCGAGACGCTTCGGCATATCGCGACGGCGCGCATCGCCAATCCCGAAAGCAAGCGCGGCACCGCAAGGCGGCTGGAGAGCGATCTCGGAGTTTCGATCCCGGTGCAGAGGATCTACCGGATGATGGACCGGCTGGACGAAAAAGCGATCGAAAGCATGAAGGATCTCGCGGCCGGGGCGGCGCGGAGGCTTCTGCCGGAGCCGGCGAGCGTGGTCTTCTTCGACTGCACGACGCTGCACTTCGAGTCGGTCGATGCGGACGGACTGCGCGAGTTCGGCTTCTCCAAGAACGGCCGGCACGCCCGGACCCAGGTCCTGCTTGCGCTGATGGTCACGTCCGACGGGCTGCCGATCGGCTACGAAGTGTTCCCGGGATCGGAGTATGAAGGAAAGAGCCTGATCCCGTCGCTGGAGAACATGCGGAAGCGCGAAGGGGTCGAGACGGCGATCCATGTCGCCGACCGGGGCATGTTCGGCGAGGCGAACCTCAAGGACATGGAGGACCGGGATCTCCAGTATATTGTCGGCGCCCGGCTGAAATCGCTGCCGAAGGACTTGAAGGAGCGGATTCTCGACCTCGAAGCCTACAAGACGACCGGCGGCTCCGAGGACTCGCTTTCGGCTGAGTTCAAGCACAAGGGTCGCCGCATCGTCGTCGGCTGGAGCCGGAAGCGGGCCAAAAAGGACGCCGCCGACCGGAAGAAGGCGATCGACAAGCTGGTCCGCAAGCTCGGCCGAAGCGCCAATCCCGCTCAGGCACTCTCCGGACGCGGCTTCGGCCGGTTCGTCAAGCTCACGGGAAAGGCCCGGCTGGAAGTCGACGAGACAAAGATCAAGGAGGCCGCCCGCTGGGACGGGCTGAAGGGCGTCGTCACCAATACGCCCGACATGGGCCATTCCGAGCTGTTCGCCCGCTACCGCGAACTCTGGAGGGTCGAGGAGAGCTTCCGGATCACCAAGCACGACCTCAAGGTGCGGCCGGTGTTCCACTGGAAGCCCGACCGGGTGAAGGCGCACATCGCCATCGCCTACATGGCGTTCGCCTGCGTGCGTCATCTGGCGTATAGGATCGCGCTGCGGCAGGGGGAGCGGATGTCGCCGGAAAGGATCCGGACCGCCCTCGCCGCCCGGCAATGCTCGATCGTGCGCGACATGCGTTCGAAACGGCGCTACGCGCTCCCGTCGAAAACGACGCCGGACATGGACCGCATCTGCCGGACCCTGGGACTTCCGATGTCCCGCACGCCCTACTGGATCGAATGAGGCCGCCGGGAACAGCCTGAAAAACAGCGGAATGTAGTGCCTAAAATTTAGGCACAAACACGAAAAAACAAGTGGTTGGCAGAAAAAAATGTCGAAGTCAGGAATACGCCGACGAGCCCGGCGTCGTCCGGAAAGTCCACCTGTTCCCGTTCGTCCTCGGATGCAGCCGATGGCTGTGGGGGCGGTTCTGCGCCGACCAGAAGCTTGAGACGGTGCTGAGATGCCACGTCTCCGCATTCGACGCATGCGGAGGGGCGACGAAAGAAGTGCTCTACGACCGGATGAAGACCGCCGTCCTGGGAGAGGACGCCGACCGGTCCGCGGTCTACAACCCGTCCCTGGTCGCCTTGCTCGACCACTACGGATCGGCGCCGAAAGCCTGCAGAGCCTACCGGGCGAAGACCAAGGGCAAGGTCGAGCGGCCGTTCCGCTACATCCGCCAGGACTTCTTCCTCGACCGGACCTTCCGCTGCCTCGACGACCTCAACGCGCAATTCGACGATTGGCGCGGCAAGGTCGCCAATCCGCGCGTCCACGCCACCACCGGACGGATCGTCGACCAGGCCTTCGCCGAAGAGCAATGCTCCCTGATCCCGCTGCCCGCGCATCCCTACGACGCCGTCCTGACCGTCGAGCGCCGCGTCAGCCGCGACGGAATGGTCTCCGTCGGCGGAAACCTCTACTCCGTGCCGGACGCCGCCCGCAAGCGCGTGCTGGAGGTGCAGAGGCATCCCGCCGAAGTGCGGATCTTCGAAGACAGGACGCTGATCGCCCGGCATCCGGTCCTCGAAGGCCGGAACCGCCGCAGGGTCGATCCCGGCCACCGCAGGCCGCCCCCGCCGCGGATCGACTTGCCCAACCTCGAGGAGGCGCCGAAACGGCCCCTGGCCTTCTACGACGCCGTGGGACGCCGCCTCGAGCGGCAGGGAGCAGCCCGATGACCGAACTGATCGACCGCATCAGCGCCGCCCTGGTCGGACTGAAAATGCCCCGGGCGCTCGAAGCGCTCGGACCCACGCTGCGGCGGCTGGAGCAGGGCGAGATCACAGCCGTCGAAGCCATCGACGCGATCCTGAACGAAGAATACGCCCTGCGCGAAACAAGACGAATAGACATCGCATTGCGAACCGCGAAGCTCCTCCCCGTCAAAACGGTCGAAAGCTTCGACTTCGCATTCCAGCCCTCCCTCGACCGCGAGAGAATCGCCGCGCTGGCCCAGCTCGACTTCATCCGGAGACGCGAAACCGTCCACTTCCTCGGACCGCCCGGAACCGGCAAGTCCCACCTCGCGACCGCCCTGGGCGTCGCCGCCGTCAAAGCCGGAAAGAGCGTCTACAAAACAACGCTCGCCGAACTCACCGACAGCCTCGCCAAAGCCGAACGCCAAGGCCGGCTCGCCGAAAAAATCCGCTTCTTCGCGCGGGCCGCCATACTCATCGTCGATGAAATCGGATACTTGCCCATAACGCAGGGCGGAGCGAGCCTGTTCTTCCAAATCGTAAACGCCAGATACGAAAAAGGCGCGATGATCCTCACCTCGAACAGAAGCTTCGCGGAATGGGGCGACATCTTCGGAGACCCCGTCGTCGCGACGGCCCTCCTCGACCGGCTCCTCCACCACGCGGCGGTCGTCCGAATCGAAGGCGCAAGCTACAGACTCAGAAAGCACGCCGACCTCATTCCGGAACACGTCCGAACGAATGCGCCCATCACGCCGCCGCCCCCGCCGAAAAAACGAGGCCGGCCCAGAAAGGAGGCCAGAACCGACGACTGAACTGGCTCGCCGCCAAAACACCGAAAAAGTGGGGAATTTTACTTCGGCACTTTTGGGGAATTTTACTTCGGCATTGACAAACACCTTGGACGGAACCGCCATCGGCCGCCACGCCGAACACCATCGGCACCAGGGGTTCATCGCGTTCTTCGGCCAGACCACGAAGGAGGTGCTCGTAGGGCGGCCGACCCACGCCATTCTGGACAACTACTTCGCCCACAAGCACCAAGCGGTCTTGGACTGGCTGGCGGAGCATCCCCGCTGGACCTTCCATTACATGCCAACCTCTTGCTCCCGGATGAACACGGTCGAGGGTTTCTTCGGGAGGTTGGCCCGGCTCCGGCGCGACGTCTACGACTCCATCAAAGATCTCAAAACATCGACTCTGGACTTAACCGAACTGCACAACGAGAAGGAGGCGAAGCCGTTCAAATGGACGGCAAGCCCGGAACGAAACATCCCCGCCCGCCAAAAAAGATGTCGAATGACGCGGACACGCCGCTAGCCATAAGCGGGAAACCGCGGTATTGCTCTTCAACGTAAAGGGAGCAAGCTTAAGCTTCGTTTCCTGTATCAAGTCTCCTGTCAATATCGGAAATTATCATGGATTCGAACTCTTCACAACCAAATCGCCGACTTGCAGAACAAAAAGTTAAAATGAAATCAGGCCGCGAACAATTCTTCAGTAATGGTACTGATCTAAACATACATGTGCTGGACTTTTGGAAGTGGTCTGGATCTAACCTTTTAATCAATACAACACGCGGTGTTCTTGCTGAATTCCTTGTTGCATCATCGTTGGGCTTGGTTAACGAGCCAAGGAACAATTGGGATAGTTATGATATCGAATTGAAAAGTGGAGTCAAAATTGAAGTTAAGTCAGCAGCAAAGTATCAGGCATGGAAACAGACCAAACAATCGCGAATTGAATTTGGAATCTCAAAGCGCAAAGAATGGAACTCTAAGACGGGAGAGTCCTCGGATAAGCCAATTAGGGCGGCTCATATTTACGTTTTTTGCGTGCTCAATGATTTCGAACCTTTGAATCTCGATGAATGGGACTTCTATGTCTTGCTAACCGAGCGCATCAATGAGAGATGCAGTGATCAAGCGAAAATCTCACTTACATCACTTAAAAGAATTTTTCAATCCGGGTTGAAAAAATGTCATTTTAATGGATTAAAAAGCACAATCGAAATTGAGGCAGGCAATGTTCCGCTCTGCCGTGTAAATTCGACCGAAACCATTTAGAACAGCTTTGCCCAATGATAGCGGAATGAGCCTTTCGAAATTGATCAGGGATTTTTGCCGGGCTGGGCCCACTCTATCCAAAATGATTTACTTCGGGATAATTACTCTAAGGACTATAGAGTTGAATTATGCATATTAATTTCTGATTAGCCACTGGAAGAGATTGGGTATGCCTTGTTTTTTGCCTTATTTGTCTTTTTCTTTCTCTCAAGAGGTAACCTAGGGCGAAAATCCAGAAAATGAACCTCTATCCTGACGTCGCCACCAAGTGCTTCTTGGACCCGTTTGGCCTCCTCGCGCAGCAACGAAAGGAGTTCTTCCACATCGATCTTGCCGTTTTCATCTGGGTGCTTCCATTTTCGATTCTTCGCAAGCGTTACCAGTAACGCGCCAGATCTTCTATTTTCAGCCGCCATGTATTTCTTAACGAGTTGATTTTCGATTGCATCGCGCAAATCGTTTGCAGAGTGCCCATCGCCGAGCTTTATCTCAATGACCGCTTCGTGGTCGGACGTAGTAGAACGCAAACGAATATCGGTTTCTTTTTCATCTCCTGTGACAGCCTCTTGATCCACTGTGCAAGTTGGGTTCCCAGCATAACGTAGCTCTCGTGCTATCTCTCGACGCATGACTTTCTCGGCTTTAATCCCGGCCCAAGCTTCTCGGGGCGAATCATCGCGCAGTAGAAGGTCGTCGAGGTCTGACAGAAGGTCCTTCATGATGGCGAACATGTCTTCGTTCGTTGATACGGGAGCTTCACGGTTTTCTTCAAGCACCACGGCTTGTTGTTCGTCATACGCTTTAGAATCAATTTCTTGTGCCCATTTTTCGTGTGTTATCGCCAAAATTCGATCCTTGAAATTCGAGCACAAAGGATCTGCAGCCAACTCCAGCTTGGCAGCCCAGCCATCTTCCCCTTTCGAGTTAAGTAATGCGGATAAAATACTACTACGGGCCCGCTCGGCATTATCCCGTTCATTCGGCGAATGCCGCCCCTTACGCTGCGCATCGTCTTGAGTCCGAACATGACAGTAAGCGAGGCGCAGCAATCGCAGCAACAATTGCGGTGTGAAACGTTCATCATTTAAGTAAATTTTGTTGTGATGATCGCCGAAGAGATAGGCAAGCAAAGTCACGGCGTCCGATCTCTTGGCTGGTTCAACTCCTTTGACCTGATCCTCTAGCATATTAACGCCATCTAGTGGATCGATGCGCATCAGGTTCGATATCCAGACTGGACGCAGCTCACGTGGCAATTGATGTCCAAGCCGTTGGAATGCAGTTTCTTTGAGCTTCTCTTTTGCAGCGTCATCGCCATGTTGCAAAATTACATTTGCTACCTGCCGAACCCTTTCAGCCATTCTGATCGCGTTGTTCGCATCACAAACCAAGTCTCCGACTTCATCCAACCAAGATTCTAGGCGCGGCAACAACAACCGCGCGACGTTTTCCGGCGCATAACCAACTTTTTGGAGAACGGCCGAAGAATTGCCATGCACATCTGGTGCTTGTTTTAGTTCCCGCGACAGTTTGTTCCCAAGCGTTTGGCTGACTACCGTTGGATGCGCATCTGTTAGTGCCGATACCCAATGCGGGAGCTCACTTAGTTTAACCAGAGCAATCCTCGCAGCTAACCGTGCCTCTTCATCACTTATCTTTTTGACCCAATCAGAGTCTTCCGCTTCTGCATAAATTGCTGCCAAGCTGAGGTGCTGGCGTACGATTTTTGTATCGCCCTCAACCTCTGGTATATCGTTTGGTAAAGTTGGAGGATCTTCGCGCCAGATTTTCATCAGAACGCGACGGAATCTTTTCGCAGTTTCTTTGTCGAAGTGCTCTTCAACGAAGTGAGGGTTCCAACCTGATGAACGACGGTAGTCAACCCCTTGCCGCATGACGTACCAAAGGTTCCAAGCTGTGTTCAAGCATCGATCAGACGAAAAGGCATCTGCGGGATGATCGGAAATTTCTTGCGAAAGCGAAACCCAGCGGTCGTGATACTTTGCCGCTCGGCGTTTCTCCTGCCTCCTGTGTTTAGCTAATTGTTTTTTCCGATGACAATATTCCTTTTCACGCTTCGACGGCGTTATCCAACCATCAATCCGCTCCACTAATGAAGGTTCATCCACTACGCGCGGCATAAGCCTTTTAGCATGTTTCCTTCGTGTACAGCAATTCGGTGCCAAATCGAGAGCTGCCTCCAACAGCAATGCGCGCTCGCCAAAATCGCGCGTTGTATTGCCTAGCGAATCAGTTACCCAAGCCAAATCTCGATCAGACCGGAGCCGGACCCGCCCATCACCTTTGATGATCGAAACATATCGCTTCCTCGGATCTTTGACTTCATGCAGTGATTGAAACAAAGCATCCGCGACCCAGAAGAGACGTGCAGTATTGTCAGCGTCTAAATTGTCTAACCGATTTCGAAGCGAGTTGATAGATTTATGCTTTCCAGAATCTTGGTGATGCAACCGCAAAGAAATTACACTCGCATAAAACCACTCGTCGCTTTGACAGACATCAAGCCCGCATTCACATGTTGCCGCTAAAGCCCCGCATAGGCTTGAAAAACTACTCTCGATGCATGGCGATGCATTTGTCCACTTACGTCCTTCAAAAATTAGTGCAACGATTTCATCGCGCAGTTCTTCAATAATGGAATAGTTGAGTTTTGAGGTCGTAATAATCCTTGGCAGTTGCCAAGTGAGATCGCCCGCTTCGCCCGTATCGAGTTTTACCCATCGAAGAGCCCGACAAAGCAGATCGACCGACATATATTTTGGAAAGAGGCATACTATTCCATTACGCGCCATTTGATCCGACCAACGATCTTCAGCGTCTGCTATGTCGGTGACAATTTCACCTAACCTCTTGTCATCAAGGGCGACCAGAGCATCAAGAGCCATGATGCGCTCTGCTTCGGGTGCGTCGGTGTCGAAGGTAACCTCAAAAACAATGTCTGCACAAGTATCGATACGTCCAGCCTCGATGAGGCTGATTAGGAGTTCCCGCACCTCGGGATTTTCAACGCCGCTTTGCCAAATTCGCTCAATTTCATCTGCTAGTTTTTTCGATGCGAAACGGTGAGCCTGAACGCAGGGTACTTGCAGACCCCGCCATCCACCTTGGCCGTAGCGGTCGGAATAGGCGCGAAGCGCTTGATTTCGTTGGGGCTGGGTTAGCGACTCTGGGTCGCCTTCATTCAAGAGCACGTCTGGCTCGTTGTCCCTCAGGAGCTCAAATACCCCAATTTCTTTCAACGCCAGCCAACCTGCCACCGGCCGCTTGGACGGGCGAACGATTGTTTTGCCTTTGGTTTCCGCGAATAAAATCCTTTTGAGTGCTCGGAACGGCATGCCTCCTTCCCGAAGAGTCTTGAGCCGCTTGGCCGCAAGATACTCTGCGACAGAGCGATGATGAAAGCGTACCCTGCCGTACGACGCGAAGCCGAAAAGCGGTCGTTCGAGCAGTGCATTTCGTTCTTTCGGTTTCCAGTCTGGCAGGATGATTTCCGGGTTGAGCGCTGCTTTCCCATCAACAACATCGGATTTCGTATTATGGCGGATGGTCAAACGGCGCGTCATCTGCATTGCGAGCGCTAGGCGACTGGCTCCTTCCATTGCCCTGTCGGCGGACAACTCCGCCGGCTCATTTCTGTCGTTGCTTGGTCGCAGTTTGACTCGGACATTCGTCGCGACTTGATCACGATGCTTGCGGATGCGCTTGTGCTCACGCCAATCCGCGCAAAGCTCGATGAGGTCTTGAGGCCTGCGTGCAAATTCTTGAGCATTGCGCGTCTTCAAATCCTCAAGAAGAAGGTCGGGGTCGTTCACGCCCCGATTTCGGGAGAATTCGACAATCTGTTCGTCCGATAGCGGCATCAATGCCACCGTTCGCCATATCGGCCAATGCTCAGTATCGTTGCCGTCGTGCTTTGTCAGATGGCCACGCATCGCAATCTTCGCGAATACCTCCTCGCTGGGCTCCGAGGATAATGCGGGAGGTACGGGCAGTATTTTTCGAAAGGCATGCTCGTCAAAGGGGATCGGTCGCGTGGTTACGACGATCCTCGCCCGGTGAAGCTGTTCTCCAATGCACTTCTCCAATCGCGTGAGAGCGAGCTTGAACGAACCCAACGTCAATTCTAGCTCGTCGAACGAATCCAGAAAAAATGTCGCCACATCGTATTGCGAGGAAAGCCAAGCGTTCAGTCGGGTTTCTTCATCTCGGCGTAGAAGACTGCGAAGTTCGTTCTGTGCCAATTCTGCCAAATTAACAAAATAAGCAGGCTCACCTGCATTCCACAAATGCTCCGCTTTAGTACTACACTCGTAAGTCTTTCCTGCCCCGGCCTCGGAGATCATCAGTATGCGTTTTGATTGCAGCAGGTCATCCCACGTTGCACCCCGCGACCAACCCAATCTAACCAAGAACGATTGCTGGTCCGCCTCGCTGATTTTACCTTCGGGGATGTCTTGGAATGTTCGTTCGATCATATTTCCAGCAAATCGCTTGCGTTTGAGGACTTTGCAATAATCTGATTGTCGGGCTGTACTATTGAATTTCCAGCCTGCCATTCACTTTCAATTAAAATCATGGTCAAGATGCCCACATGCTCTACAGTCTTCGTTGAAGCTCCGCCGATAACTGACGTCGCTTCCGCAGAAAAATCGATATCTCCAGTTCGCAGTTTCTTGATCAGGTCAGACACATCAGTTCGCAAATCTGAATCAAAAGCTTCGATTCGTCGGGTCAGCTCCTCGTTCTTCGTGGTGAAGGTGGACGACAAGCTCCGTCGAGCAAAAACCTCCTGTTCAGGGCGCAACTCATTGCCGAGGCCTTGTTGTTCCATTGCTCCGAGTTCACTAGAAAGGCTCAGCACCTCTCCGAACAGGCCAGCAGTCTCAGACGAAGCATACGGTAATCCGAGAAATTCAGCCCAAACGACTGCGTTGCCGTTGACATCAGGAAGTAGAGTTTGATGGCCGGATCTTGCCAGCGCCGGCAACGCGATGCCGTCGATCAAAGGCATGACTGTGAGGCTGGTTGATGGGCCCACCAATGATTGCAACAGCTCAGCATTTTCAGCCAGCGCGTGCACCGCGCCCACAATGTCGGTCGTCGGCAGTAAAGCGAGCACGTCTGCTGGAGGCCACGGCGAAATACGCTCGACGGTTGTGCGGAGATGAAATTCTGCGTTGATCCCGGCCTTATCCGCCGCTCGCTCAAATCCTGCCTTGCGCTTTGCCAATCGTTTCTTGCCAGCGGACTTAGCCTTACTTGTTATGAATCCCAAGGCGTTACCCAGTCTCGTGCCCTTGCCGTAGGCTATCCAGGTTGCCAGTGGCGATTGCTGTCTTTCATGGGCTTCCCCGGCGAGCAGTCGCAGGGACTGTAAGAGTGCCTTGAGGTGCGTTAGCGTTGGCGGGGGACCATCGCCTAAAAGTTGCCAAGGTTCGTCAGAAATCACGGTGTCCACGTCGGCGATCAGATCATTTAACCAGCCAATATACGCGCCGGATTGATCAGGCAGCTTTCCGAACCTGCTGATCAGATTGACACTCGTGTTGTGCAGCAGGTTCTGAAACTTGGCTCTAGTCTTGCCAAAATCACCGCTTCCGACGTCTGCCGCCTCCAATGACGGAACGGCAGTAGGTGTCAGCGCTTCGGTTTCAGAATTGAGTGATTTCAACGCTCCATAGAGCCTAGCGGGTACATTCTTTCCCCGAAGATGTGCGTCGAAGATTTTCTCCAACGTCGGCACAAGGGTTTCGAGGATAGCCACGCCCCTTGCAAGATAGTCGCTATAGCTTGGAGCGGCAACGCGACGGTAAATCTGATCCCGCCAACGCCGGTCCCAGTTCTTAACAGACGGTGGCGGAAGGTTCTTTCGCGGTATCCTTTTTTCTGCGAGCGGCAACTGTGCAATACCCGCCAATTTGCCGCAAGCGGTGATTGCGTTGGACATCGAAATGTCAGCCGATGGGCATAGAGCCAACATCAGTTCGCACAAGCTCACAACTGCATCATTCGGATGCTCTTGTACAGAAGCAGCGACATACCAAAAATCGCAACTGACGATTACTCCATCATCCGTGTCTTCAGTCGTTACTGGACCAGCCCAAGCGATCTCATTTTGAATCCTCTCAAAGAGTGCATCTTGTCCGACCTCCTCGACCCACTTGATCGCGATCTTACGATCAATTGTAGACAGACTGCCCATTACCGATTCCAAAAGACGCAGATCGGCTTTCAACAGATTTGCCGGAACCTGCATAAGCGCGGTCCGTATAGCCTCTGACAAAGGAACTTCGATCAAGGCACCAAGTATCTCGTCCAAGCTCGCCAGATCTGCCGTCTTGATCAGAGTCGACAAGGTGGACTGAGCCATACGCTCCATCAGCAGGCGACGAGGGTCGCCTTCGGGGGAGTCTTTGGTCCGGGCAAGCCGGTCAATTGCAATCCGAACTTCCGGGATAACGTCGCGGCTGGCCAGATTGAGACCGCCGATCCCGAAAATTGCGGCGACCTCTACTTGCGTTGGCGGGAGCGCCTTTGCCTCGGGAGTTTCCAGCCATTCTTCAACACCTGCAGAAATTCGTCCAGCACCTAAACCCCGCAGTGCGGATGCAAATGCCCTTGAATCAGGATCGCCCTCGAACCGGACAATCAAGCTATTGAGCACTGCCGGAATCGGCAGGCGCCGCTTCGATAGGACATCGGTGACCAAGGGCTCGAGATCGGCGGCGGGTACGCTAGCAACTGTCCTTTCGAAACTTGCTTCAAGGGTTGGCAATGGCATCTGATGTGTCAATTTCCACAATTCTTCAGATCGAAGTTGGTGCAATCCGGCGAGCGCGCCCGGATTAAGCGACCGAATCAAATGCTCCTGAATAAGCCGCAACAACGCTCGACACAGATCGGCCTCACTGACCGAGAGCGCGTTTGCCAAGCGCGGCGCATCGATTTCAGCATTTGCCATGCCTGCCCAAGCACCGGATCGCAGGATTTCGAGCTCAAGCGAACGCTCGGGATCCTTAATTCTGGCTGCAACCTGATCGGCGAGGAGTTCGCGCATCCTCTTGCCACGCGTCAGGATGTGGACATATTCAAGAAGGAGACCATCACTCTGTTGCCACGGCTCGCGCCAACCTGGCCATTCGGTCTTTTTGGTTTCGCGCAATTCTCGCCAGAGTCGCTCCGCGAGATCATCATCAGGGTCTGCCCGCACTTCAGCCGCGCGTGCGCGTTCAGCAATCTGCACTATATCTTCTTCCCGGATTGAACCGAGCACAACGACACCAGGAACTGCCATTGCTTCTTTGATCAATGCTTCCCAGCTTTCCGAACCGTTGCGACCGACATCGTCCATGACGAAGCCTACCGGGCTATCCTCCGAGGCGCGACAACTCCGGATTAATTGACGTATGGAAGGAATATCTGCCGTACTCATGCGGCGGATGCGAAACCACCGTACCGTATGACGCAATTTGCTGGCTGTTTCCCACATCAAAGCGGATTTACCGGTCCCTGATGGACCGACAATCAATGCAGCGCGGCGTTCTTCGATGCCCTTCATCAATGCCAAGCTGGTTCCGGGGCGCTCGGATACCAGCCCAGCCGCGAGGTGGCCGGGTTCTACGTCGACCCCGAGATAGAAGTTCGGATCGTCGAGACGGGTAAGGAAATCGACTGGCTCGCAGACGCCTTCACGGATGGCGCATTCTATTGCGTCGATATCGACAGCGGCCAATGTGTCGCGGATAATCGTTTCGGTGTCAGAGACCGACAGACCCTGATAGTCCTCTTGTGTCAATCTGCCGTTGCCGTTTGCCAGAGTGCCTACTCGCGTAAGAAGCGCTGCGAAGCACATCTCGGCTGCAATTGGAGAACAGTCCTGCCGATTTGAGATCAGACAAATTGTTTGCTCTCGCGGCTCGGTGGAAACAATCAATGATGTTTTCGGGAAAAGGTTGGAAGCCCCGCTGAATTTTGAAAGCTTGGATTTGGTCAAGCCTTGGACCGAGCGATACGCGGGCTGACCCTGTAGAGGGTCGAGACCGTCGACGTCCCTCTCAAGAACGAGTTCCAATCGTTCCGGCTGCGGTGAGGCGCCAAGCGAGCGTTCCCATAAATCTTCTATGTGTTTTGCTGCCTCGCCTTTCGTATATCCCCCAAGGTGCTCGCGTCGGCTTTTAATCTGGACAAAGCTGGTTTCTTCGCCACGCAGCTCTACATCGTCACCACCTTCGGGAATCAAGGTGGCAGGTGCTCGCCGACCTGCCCATATTTCCACTGCCAACCATACGGATACAGCGTCTTGATACCGAAAACCCCGGCCAGCATTTGAACCGGCTCTCGACATCAACTTTCCTGGATAAGGCGGCGTCTTTTGAACGCGGCGTTGCTTAATTGATTTTGTTTTCTTAGCCATCCCTTGTCCCAAAACCCCATCCGAGAAATGGTTGCTGTCGAATTTGGCGTCAATTCGTGACACAACATCTATGAATAGATCAATATAATTTCAATATGTAGTTTCGAATGTCAATAATTCGCATATTGTGTCGATATCACGATTCTACGGACAGGCTACTAGCCCTTCCGAGTCATGACAATTGTTGCGTTTCGGAAATCCGGCATTCCTACCGGAGGGCGTGCCGCAAAAATGCTGAACCCGTACACTCTTTTGACACCTGAGGCAGAGGCAGATAATCTCAGCGCAAGCTAACCAAGGACCAATCCGATGAGCACAGCCGAGGCCCAAGCCGGATTCGGGCGAACCTTGGCTCGTCATTCAGGTCGTCCGACTACGGAATCTTCGAATCGACGAAACTGTAAGTTGGGTGTCGTCGAAACAAGCTCCAGATCTACAGTTCCCGAACCGGCTCGCAAGGTGGTTGAAGACGCTTGCAAGAAAGCGCTCATTTTGTGGCCCAACGCAAAGGCAGCGATCCTTTTCGGTTCGCGTGCGCGCGGCGACCACCGCTCTGATAGCGACTGGGATATAGCATTCGTTACCGGCAAAGAAGAACCGCTGCCTGACGCATTGCTCAGAGAACTAAAGAGTCTCGAAACGCAAGATAGAACTATCGTTCAGGGTCTGGCGATCTCGCAAACTCGCTTCTGCGAAGGCGCAAACTCTCTAGGCAACATCTCAGTTCCGATTGCACGTGACGGCCGTTTGATCGCAGGGAACTGCGAATGGCCGACAACAGAAGGCGAACCCATTTTGAAACCACACGGATACGCGCAATGGCGGAGTAGCGCCTTGATGCATATCGCTTCGGCATCCACGAGTCTTGCGACCGCCATTGAAAGCGCTAGTGAAGGAGTGGATTTGGGCGACTTTGGATGGTTTGTAGCGCGCTCTTCGGATGCGGCGGAACTCTGCGCAAAAATCGCGTTCGGGAAAATCACTTCCGGCACGGGTGCTGCCATTCCAAGGCGGCACAAAGTCGCCGAGATCGTGGAGACCCTTGACCGCGTATTGGTACATGACGCTGGACCGAGCGCCACATGGTGGCGTTCGAACCATGGCAAGCAGTTCCGAGAGTTGCTTTGCAAAATGAATGGGCACGGCAATATGGATCATCAATTCGGATATCCCGGAACTATGCTTGGTACTCAGGTGATTACGCGTACTGCAAATCGCCTCATCGCTACTGTTTCTTTTGCAATCACTGAAACCGACGGCATTCCTGATCCCGGCGGTCTGAGTCGGGCTGCGGTAACAGCGGCCCGCATCCGTAGGGTGGATGTGTCGGACTCGGCGAGCCGTTTGCGCCAAACTCTGCAAAATCTTGACCCGAACGATGCGACTTTCGCCGAGGCTAGATCAGTGCTCGCTGAATCCGCTTTGGCTGCCGTAAGCTTCGGGGAGGAAATCACCCAAGCAATTGAAAGGCTCGCTGACAGACTTCATTCTGATACGGAAACTGGGGAGCGCATAAGGGCCAAGCCCATTCCATAAGTCGTCGGATGCCATCCGAACTGCGAACGGCTGGCGATCAATTCCGCAGACGAAATCTTGGACAATAAAGCAGCATCTCACTGCCACTACACAAAGGGAAAGCACGGGACTGTAACGGTGTTCACTAGCCACAAACACCCTCACGAAGATATTCGACGACTTCTTCGCCACACGCCGATAGCGTGCAGGTTCGCATATAAGTGTGTGTAGAAGCCACTACCACTCAGAGCACTTGATGGACTGCCGCTGTCGTTTGTCGGTCGAGCCGGAGTTTCGAGGCGTCCGCCAACCCTCACTGAGGAATGGAGCACAGACACTTCGCCCAAAGGGACGTTCACCAGATAGAAAGCCCAAAACCACTTCGTCAATAAACCAAGCAAGATGCGCATGAACGTTGTGGCCATCGCCAAGGTCTACCGTTGTGAAGATTTTGTGGATATGCAGGTATTCCTCATACTTCTCTGGTCGAGCCGGAAGCCAGCTTCCTAATCAGGTCCACAAGTTCCAGGACATCTGATGCGCGGATGACTACGCGCTGGGCTCTTTGACCCACCACTCGGGTCGAGGCATGCATTGTCTTTTCATCCGATACGCCGAATAGTTCGCCGGAGCCGGAATCGATATGTCGGACCGAAGCGTCGGAGACAACTACGACAACGCCCTGGCCGAAACCGTCATCGGACTGCTCAAGACGAAAGTCTCAAACACCTCGGCCCGTGGAAATCCACAGGCCAGCTCAAACGGGAGGCAATGAAATGGGTGCACCGGTACAACCAAGAACGGCTACACGGGCGATCGACTACCAGACCCCGAACGAAAAGGAGAACGCATTCCGTCAACAAAACAACGAGCTTGAAAAAGCAGCCTAAGTATTGAATAAAACACTTTCCGGAAAACGCGGGGCGATTCACCTAAGAACGAGATGGTGTGAGCAATTGGCATCTAAATTTCGACGAGAATGGGACCCAATGGAGTGGCAACGCTTCTCCAAGCAACTTGTTCAAGTTCGGCATCTTCCGCAAAATGTGCAAGACGTTCCTGATAAGGTGCAAGGGGACGCTGGGCTGGAATTCATTACTACCGATGGATGTTGTTATCAGAGCTTTGCACCAGAAGAAACTTCCGATGTGGCAAAAGCCGCGAGCGCAATGAAATCAAAGGGCGCTCGTGACCTGAAAAAGCTTGTTAAAAATAGGGACAAGATTTCAAAAATCCTCGGTGATCGGAAAATATCACGCTGGATTTTGTTTTGCCCATTTCTGGATAATAAAGACGTCATCTCTCATCTCCAAATCGTCGCCAACGAGTTAAAGGAAGCCAAGTTGACTTTCTTGGCACCAGATTTCTGTGCACTTGTACAGTGTCAGGAAGACTTTGAAACCGAGTATCAACAGCTACGAGCTAAGGCCGTAGGACCACCTTTACCCGTCAAGAAACCGAGTTCAGAACAAATTGAAGAGGTTGAAAGCAAGCTCGACCAACGAGTAGAAGAAAAGCTCAGGAGAGCGTTCCCGCTTGATGATGATTCGAAGACCGAAAAGAAAAAAAAGACCTATGTCTATGTGCATGTTGAATGCGAGAATGTTCTTTCTGACCTCAGAGATGCGTATCCTGATTTTTGGGAAGCTTCGACCGCGTGCATCAATGCAGAAAAGCGCCGCCTCGAGATGGCTGGTGCCGAAGGTAACACAGCGTCACAGCAGATCAATTCTTCCATTGATCGGGTGAAGATCGCTCTGAAAAGCCAAGTACCCGGGCTTTCAGAAAGGCAGGTTACTTCCATTTCCCATGGTCAAGTGGGAACCTGGTTGATTGAGTGTCCCCTGGATTTTGACGAGCCAAACACACAATGAAATTTGAACTTAATACTGATCGTAACTTTTACTTTGAGCGCAAACCTTCACCCGTTCCGGGGGACCTTCGTATCGGTTGGCGTTTACCCTTAACGCTTTTGATGCTAAACAGTTCCCGGGGAAAAAGAGCTTCGCTCGCAAAGCTAAACCTACTAAATGATGCGCTCCGCTCGGAGAGATCGCGGGACAAATTGAGCAAGATCATACGTGGTGAAACTGCACACATTGAGTGGCGAATGCGTGTAGAGCCAGCGTTTGGAAGAAATGTGGACCTGATGACGGGTGGGCAACTGGCTGAATGGCAAGTAGCCAACGGTAAGGCAGCAATTTGCTTAACTGACAAAGGAAAAAAAGTCGTAAGGACGCTTGAGAATGATGGCGAAAGTTTTGTGGCTGAGAAGGCGTTTCTCAGAGAGTTCTCAGGCAGGATAACAGAAGATTTTGTGACTCAAATCCTCAAAGCGAACAAAGCCGAATCATGATCCACATTTGCATGCTAAAGCTAAGATCGATCACAGCAAAAACTGTCTTCGGGGTCGATCTTGATTTCACGTCCGGTCTCAACATCGTCCAAGCGAACAACACCTCCGGCAAGTCAACATGCCTGCAAGCGATTATCTATGTGTTGGGCTTAGAGCGTTCTTTGAGTGCGAACTTGTCCGTTCCATTGCCTTTCGCAATGCGGGAAAGAATTCAAGAAACAAAAGATGAGGCATACCAAGAGGTTCTGCAATCCTACGTCGAAATTGAAGTCAAAAACCACGAAGACAAGAAGCTTCGTATCAAAAGAAGCATAGTTGGGGATGCCGCCACAAAACTCATTTCGACGTGGACTACAGGTGATGCCGATAGCAATGGCCAAACAAGGGAACTGCAACGAGACTTTTTTGTCCACGACCCCGGCGCAGCTACAAGGAAAAGTGGGTTCCACCACTACTTAGCCGAGTTCTTGGGATGGGACCTTCCACTTGTACCAAGGTTCGATGGGGCAGAGTGCCCATTGTATCTCGAAACCCTTTTCCCAATGTTCTTTGTGGAACAAAAACGCGGCTGGTCCAGCGTACAAGGGCCGTTGCCAACGTACTTCCGAATACAAGATATCAACAGACGGGTCCTCGAATTCGTCCTAAACCTCAATGTCGGCAAGGTGCGCAGAAAGAGGACCGAACTCAACAAGCGGATCAGTGTTCTTGAAAGCGACTGGTCAAACAAGCGCAGCGTGTTGGCAAGCGGTGAGGTTGATCTAATCCGGTTTGTTGGCGTCCCTAAAAAGCCAACAGCCGAGTTTTCTCACCAAGCGTCAATATCTCTGGAAGTCTTCATGGATGGTGAGTGGTTGCCCCTTGCGGCTGCATCCAATGAGCTTAGGGATGAGATCGAGAAACTAAACAATATCGAGCTAGTTTCCATCGAGGAAGCTGAGGCCAGCACACAAAAAGCACTCGAGGAGGTTCAAGAAAAATATGACGAGCTTGGGGCAATGCTTGAAGTCGCGAGAACAGAGTTCCGTACGACACTTGAAGAAAATAGAGCTCTAAAGAAACGCCTTAAGGTGCTTGATATCGACCTAAAAAGGCATCAAGATACCAAAAAACTGATGGCGCTCGGCTCGGAGGTTACCGATGCCGTGGCTTTCGAAAATTGCCCAACCTGCCATCAATACTTGACCCGAGAACTCCTTCCACCAAGCTCATCAGGAGCGATGGCACTTGATGAGAACATTGCTTTCATTAAGTCGCAGCAACTTATGTTCAAATCGGCACTGGCAGCTACGCAAGAGCGACTCGGGGAACTTCGTCTGCGAGAACGCTCCATCAAACAAGACTACAAGGAAGCTCAAAGCGAACTGCGTAGCCTAAAGCGTGCTCTTGTGCGCCCTGGATCTAGTGTCAGCAGGACAACTATTGAAAAATCGGTTCGGTTGCAGGAACACTTGTCGCGATGGGAAGAGATGCAGGAACGTGCAGACGGCCTTGTAGACGAACTGGTCGCAATAGCTAAAGAATGGGCGCAGTTCTCGGCCCGGTTGAAGGCACTGCAAAGTGGAGACGATTTCTCACAAGAAGATAAAAACAAGATTTCCCGTTTTCAATCCATATTTCAAGGGTATCTAAAAACGTTCAACTTCCACTCTTTCCCGCCTTCTGAAATCACTTTGGCTAAGGACAATTTTCGACCACAGGCACTTGTGCTCGATAAAGACTCTGATGGTGAGATCGAGAAAGATATTGGTTTCGAAGCATCTGCAAGTGATGGAATTCGCTTGAAATGGTCGTACTACCTTTCTCTCCTAGAGTTGGATGAAAAATACAGCACAAACCACTCAGGGCTGTTGGTGTTCGACGAACCAGGGCAACAAGCTGCTGATCCAGTCAACTTGACCAGCTTGTTTCAAGAATCCGCTAAGGTGAGACCGAACCATCATCAGATCCTGATTGCAACTTCTGAAAAAGAACACAACATTAAAGAGGGCCTTGGCCGCCGCCCATACAATTTGATCACATTCGATGGCTACATCTTGAAGCCCATGGAACGAGTTTAATTGTGCTTCGCCAATCTGCCTTTCTCACAAGCGAAATGGACTATTTATTGTAATGACTTGAGAAAATCACTTTGAACTGCCCCGAGTTTTCCGGCTTCTAACGAGATAGGTTTGGTCCTCCTCCACGATCCCGCGCAACGCTTCGGTGTCCTGCCGCGAGGCGTCGAGGAACCGGTGCCGCCATCGGAAGGCGGTCGTATTCGCGATGTCGCAGTGCTGCGCGGATTTCTCCACTGTCTCGCCCTCCGCCAAGGATTCCCCGAACGAAAGCCAGCGCGCCTTCTTGTGCAACCCTTGCAGCGGCGTCCCGGTCACCGCGTTGAATGTCCGACCGCATGATTTGCAAAGATAGCGCACGAGGCCGCGCGCCATGCCTTTCCGCACGGCACCGCCCTCGCCGCAGCGCGGGCAGATCCGCGACTCGCCGATGCTCCGCTCCACCGCCGCGACGGATCTCTTCTCGTCCGTATCAGTCGACAGCGCATCGGCCGCCTTCGTGCGCTGCGCCGAGGTCAGTCGGTCAGCGGCTGACAACCAATCCTGAAATTCCGCCTTATCCATCACCTTGATCCCAAACGCTACCCGAACCCAACGGGTAGCCCAAAACGGCAACGCATACAATTCGCGAAACGAGCCAAGGGCAATTCAGAGGCGCAGTCCGTCCGTTTGCGCAAGTCGCGAATTTTCCAGCCTGATGCTGCTGGCCAGCGGGCGACATGCGCTCTGCGGAAACTTTGTTACACCGCCGAAACTGGCTGCGTCGTTCCCGAAGAATCGATTCTGAAACGAGCCGTAGACCGTTGCGCAGAGGCTGGAATTTCCCCAATTTCCGAAGACGCAAATGGGTTTTTCTATGTAACTATAGTCAATCTGGGATTTCTTTTCGATGCATCCGGAACGCTAACTGCTTGGCGTTGGGACCCGTTTTCGGTGTAATCCGAGCGAGAGCACTGAGTTGCGCTAGGGCGATATGGATCTGGCGTTTCATGGAGATATTGTCTGCGCAGGCAGCGTTCATCGAAATGGCTATCTCGGCATTGACGGCGGCAAGGTCGTTTATGCCGGAATCGAACGGCCGGATGCGGCAAGCATTGCGGATCATTCCGGCAAGCTGACTTTTCTCGGCGCTACCGACGCGCAGGGCCATTCGCGCAGTCAGAAGGGGCGCGAAGGGTTCGAATTTTCAACAAGAGCCGCAGCTGCTGGCGGCGTTTCCACTATCGTCGATATGCCCTTCGACAAGGGGTCGTTGGTCTGCAACGCCGACGCGGTTGCCGAAAAGGCAGGCGATATCGCGCGCGAAGTCCATGTGGACGTGGCGCTTTACGGCACCATCCACCCGAAACAGGGCACCGGCAGCATTGCCGGACAGGTTGAGGCCGGCGTTTGCGCCTTCAAATTCTCGACCTTCAACACCCATCCCGACCGGTTCCCCCGAATCCCGCCGCAACTGATGAGCGAAGCCTTCGCCGAAATCGCCAAGCACGGTCTGGCGGCAGGCGTGCATAACGAGAACGATGAGATCGTGCGCGCCCGGATGGCGGCGGTCAAGGCCGAAGGGCGCACCGATTATCTGGCCCACGGACTGACTCACACGCCTTTGTCGGAGCTGCTGGCCATGGCCGAGATTTACGAGATCGGCGCCTACACCGGATGCCCTGCGCATGTGGTGCATTGCTCGCTGGGGCGCGGCATCGACATTTGCGAAAGCTACAAGCGGCAGGGTTTCGCGGCTTCAGTCGAGGTCTGCATTCACTATCTGTGTTTTGCCGAGGACATCGACGTGAAAGCGCGCGGGGGACTGGCCAAGATCAACCCTCCGATCCGGCCTGCCGCAGAGCGCGAGAAACTCTGGGCGCATCTGGCGGCGGGCAATATCGACCTGGTTTCAACCGATCACGTCGCGTGGTCTCTGGATCGCAAGAACGACCCGAATATGCTTGCCAATTCCAGCGGCGGACCCGGCCTTCGGGAGGAACCTGCACGACGCGCCGAGGATAGGCAGAGCTCCCCTTCGCGTTGCACCAATCCACGAATTCGCAAAGACCGCACGAAAGAGAGCCGCGCGCGCAGCCCTCCTCGGCGGCTGCCGTCCGAAACCAAACCCCGATGCCGACTCCGAACCGCCGCTGCAACTTTTCTATGACAAACCCACCCTGCAGAGTCATCGGCGCAAAACTGGCAGACGCGGAACCGAGAACTAAGAACAGCGGAGTGATAGGGTCAGGGGATTCCCGACACCTTCTTGAAAAACTTATGGCATTCTACCATGCCCTGCCTCTTTCTTCTGCTCGCGCGTCCGTCTCGCCGCTTCGCAGAACATCCTGCCGCAAAGGACGCTTAAGTGCAATTGCACCGTATCGAATAGGGTGGTCTTGACATCGCAAGCTGGCGACTGCTACTTCATGACCTCCGTGGATCATTAAATTTTGAATATGTCGAAAGACTTTAACGGGTCGCACTGCGTTAAACAACATCAGTGTGGACAACCCCGGATGAATAGGCGAGGTTGGAAAAATGTCGGAGATTCTACCATTTCGAATCAGTACGCACCTTAAAGACGTTATCGGACGCGATCTGGTAACCAATGAATTCATTGCTGTTTTTGAGTTAGTGAAAAACTCCTTTGATGCCGGAGCAACTAAAGCTCACATCGAAATTGACCCTGAAAGAGATCGACTTGCAATTGTTGATGACGGTAAGGGAATGTCGGCCTCCGACATAAAGAAAAAATGGCTATTCATAGCATATTCTGCCAAAGCAGATGGTACGGAAGACGACAAAACAGAGGACTATCGGGATAAAATTGGAGTCAGCGGAAATTACGCTGGCAGCAAAGGGATCGGACGATTTTCCTGCGATACTCTAGGCACAAACCTGAAACTGTACTCAAAGAGCAGCAAAAATTTAAAGAATACAAACCTGCTCTCAGTCGATTGGGAAAAATACGAGAAAGACAGCCAAACAGAGTTTGAGGAAATCAAAGTAGATCTAAATCCGAACTCCCAGTTCCCAAGTATCGAGACGACTGACTCACTTAATGGCTCTGGCACCATTTTGGAAATATTCGGACTTAGGCACAAGTGGGATCTGGACCGAGTTCAGCGCCTTAGAAGCTATCTCGCTAAACTCATTGATCCATTTGGCACGACTAAATCTACCGTCGTCTCTTCGACGCTGGTCGGATACGAAGGTCAAGAAACTAATGTAAATGGCCCAATCCGGAATGATATAGCAGATGTTCTTAAGGAAAAAACTGCGCGAATTAGCGTGCACATCACTGACGGCCGTATTGTTTCATCTCTCGTTGATCGTGGACGGATAATCTACGAAATTTCTGAACCTAACACATACAGTTCTCTTTTTAGATCGAAGGTATCCGGCGAAATATACTATTTAAATAGGAGTGCAAAGCAAACTTTCACAACTCGCATGAAGGTACGCCCCGCTGAATTTGGTAGCATTTTTCTCTTCCTTAACAACTTTAGAGTGTTCCCAATTGGTGAAGAATATGATGATACCTTTGGCCTTAATAGACGTAAGCAACAAGGTCAGTCCAGACGACTAGGGACAAGAGATATTCTCGGTAGAGTGGATGTTTTCGCCCCGCCTAGAATGTTTAGAGAGGCATCGAGCCGAGATGCTGGACTCATTGAAGATGCCCATAGCCGCGAACTTCTGGATGCAATTTTAAAACAGATGATCTTCCGTCTGGAACGGTACGTCGTAGGCGTAAACTGGCCAGATAAAGCCGATCAGGGAAGGGAAACTGACGAGGGACTGCACTCACATCCAGCAAAGCTCAGAATTCTTCAAATCATCGGTGGTCTTGCACGATCTCAAGACATTAAAATTCTGAAGTACGACGAAAATATTGTTGACCTAGCTGATGCGCGCGAAGAAGCAAGCCGCAAGGCGCTTAAAGACCTCGTGGCAATTGCTGAGCGCGAAGGTGATGAACGCCTTCTGAAGCGGATTGAAGAGACAAAGTCAAGAATTGCAGAGCTTGAGAAGTCGGAAAAAGAAGCTCAAGAGGAGGCAAAGCGACTAGCCGAAGAGCGCGCGCGATCTGATGCGCGAATTTCGCAATTGGCGCGTCAAACTAAGTTTCTTTCTGCCAGTCAGGATATAGATGCTGAGCGTATTCAATTACTTTTGCATCAGCTCAACATTTACTCGGGCCACATCCATTCCGGCACCGACAGAGCACTAAGTATCACACGCAATTATCTGAAAATGCTTACTGAAATCGGTGATATGGAACCCGATGATCTACAAGATCTGGCGGGTTCGTTCCGCCACGGCGTCCGTCAACTCATGGATGACATATCCTATATTCGTCTCGAAAATGATCGCTTGCAATCCGTCTCTAGGTTTGCACCGAATATTCGTGTTAGTTTGGATACTAACGAGATCAACGGAGATTTGATCGCTTTTCTCACCGAGTATTTTGATGTGATGATTAGGGATGAAAACAACCTCCCCAAGCCGTCATTTGATGGCGGCGGCTCTGAATTTCAGTGCGCGTTTTCGCCGTTTGACTTGGCCGTTGTAGTTGACAACTTAATAGATAACGCACGCAAAGCCCACGCCCACAATATTAGTTTTTCGACCCGAAAAGCAGAGAACGGAAAGAATATTGAAATGAAAGTGGTCGATGATGGTGTCGGTCTCGACAGTCGGTGCCTAGACCCTACAAGGATTTTCGAAAAACACTACTCAGCAACGGTAGGTGGAACGGGTTTAGGCCTCTATCATGTCAGTCAAGTACTAAAGGACATGGGAGGGAAGATAGATCTGGACAACACCCCCGACGCTGGGCGAGCAGACTTTATTATTACGATCCCGGAGAAAAAGATTTGAGATTGCAGTTTGGAATTCTGTGGATTGAGGACAATTTCTCAAAAGCAGAAGAAGCAGCTCTTGAAAAAGCTGCAGAGATTGCCGGTTTTGAACTTATTATCGAAAACTTAAAGAACGGAGATGACCTTGAGCATTGGGCGGATCAGCAACAGAAGTTTCATCTATTCGATTTGGTTTTACTTGACTTAAAGCTCGCAAATGGAGTTATGGGGGATCAATTGGCACCACGCGCAAGAGCATTCTTTAAATTTACGCCAATCCTATTTTACAGTGCCGGTGAAAGTGAGGCCAAACTACGGCAAAGAATGGCCAAGAACTGTGTTGAAGGAGTCTTTTGCGCAGATCGAAGAAATTTCACTGATCGAGCAGCCGATGTTATAGGTAACCTCGCACTATCTCTAAATCGCCTTGCTGGAATGAGAGGCTTGTCTATGGAGGTCGTTGCTCAAGCTGATGATTTATGTCGCAAAGTTGTTAAGTCAATCGGGGAAGCCGGTGCGGCAGAGAAAATTTGCGCCGAGCTCGACAAGGCAGTGCTCAAGTCCGCGGAATCCGCCATCAGTACATTCCCGTCGTTGGATGACTTAAATAGTAGACTTGCAAGTCGGGCAGTTGATAGTACGAAGCTCTTCAACGTTTTTCGCGGGCTGCTAAGGGAAGCGATTAGGTCTACCCCTTCGGGCCCGGAAAAGGACCAACTCATGGCGCTAAGTGCCGCAACAAGAAAGTATCGTGAGGATGTTTTGAAAGTTAGAAACGTACTCGGTCACGCTCTTGAAAACAAAACTGACGACGGATGGGAAATCTTAGACGAGGAAGGGAATGTGTTCATGACTGTTGCCGACTTTCCGGCGCACAGAGCCAAATTTCTTGGTAACTTGAGATCTATTCGAGAGATTCACAGGCTTTTGGTCGTCGAGAAGGCTTAGTATTGCTTCCCCAATAGCCCTTGCTAGCAAAGGCGGAACAGCGTTACCCGCTTAAGTAATCCTCGGGCAGGCTTTTTTCGTCTATCGCCGCCAGTTGTATAACGCCTTGCGAATTTAAACCAGTCAGGGAAAGATTAGATTCTGGCGTGCTCGCGAACCGTCATTGTTCTTGGTTCGCCGTAGTGAATTAGATCATCTGGCAAGGTGGTAATCGTTGGAGATGGTGCATCGGGATCCAAGGGAGTAGTTGATCTTTTCTTTATTCCCAACCTTTTTCGGTCTTCTATGCTAACGGCTTGACCTCGATCGCAAGACGCGAGGATTGTCTCCATGCGTTCGGACACCTTAGATGGGTGTCGTGCCAGCCTCATGTCACCAGGGTGGCCTAGCCAACCGTCTCTAACGAGGCTCAAGTAAGCGGTTTTGTCTTTGGGCGTGTGGTACTTCAACGCCTCGAAGCCTGCTTGACTCCACTCTGGGTCAGGGCGGAGTTCCCTTTCTTTGGTTTCAAGGTCAAATAGTGCATCTATCACAGCAGTTGGTCCAAGCCACAAATCTAACTCTTCCAAGAACTTCCTTCGTTTCACTTTGAACCTTGCAATAGGGTCCACACTAGGCAGCGTACCTTTCTCAAAGGCAGTCAAGATGTGTTGAAGGCGACACTGAGGGACACCCCAATCCGATGCCGACAGCACTATATCGTGGGCTTCATATCCCATTTCTTCTAGTGTTGCTTTGGCAAAGCCTGGATAGAATCCGCCAGTTTCGTGCGACATTGAAACGAAACCGCGAACGTTTTCAAGAAGAGCAATTTTTGGCTGTACAGCCGCAACAAACTCGAAATAGCGATTAATCATCGCGCTTCTCGGGTCTGTAGGGTCACGTCGCCCGTTCATGCTAAACCCCTGACACGGAGGGTCTCCGGCGATCAGATCTACACTGCTTCTAATGCCTTGCAATTCTGAGCGAAATTGAGAGATGACGGCCTCGATATCATTAGCCTGCATTGGAAGCCAAGAAGGCCAACGCTGTTGGTAGCTAGCGCCATCGATTAAGTTGTTGGAATAATTGGAAAAAGCATCGAAGTGAGCTTCAATCGCGAACAAATGATCAAAGCCCGCCTGTTTCATTTGGATTGCTTACGACTAGTGGTTTGTTCGAGTCATTTGAAATCCTAGTTGGCGGGCGGCGATCAGCCGCCCCGACTAGCCGATTATTTGAACGGCTACGCCTCATTCTCGTTGTGCAGCACGATGAAGTTCAGGACCGACGCCTCGAAATCCTCGATGGAATTGTATACGCCGCGTCGGAGCCCTCGGCGGATCTCTTCTCGTTCGTGTCAGTTGACAGCGCGTCGGCTGCCTTCGCGCGCTGCGCCGAGGTCAGCCGGTCAGCGGCTGACAACCAATCCTGAAACTCAACCCGTTCCATCCCCTTGATCCCAACCACTCTCCCGAATCCAACGGATAGCCCAAAACGGCAATGCATATAATTCGCTAAAAGAGCCAAGGGCAATTCGGAGCCGCAGTCCGTCCATTTGCGCAATTCGCGGATTTCGCAGCCTGATGCTGCCGGCCAGCGAGCGGCATGCGCTCTGCGGAAACTTTGTCGCAACGCCGAAACTGGCGGCGCCGTTCCCGACGAATCGATTCCGCAATCAACAGGAAGCAATCGCGCAGAAGCAACCGGAGGCTGGAATTTTCCAGGGCTTTCGCTCTTAAAATTTGCCGATCGCGTTGGCCAGCATTCCGAGCAGATATTCGTCGCTCATGGCGGCGATCTCCATCCGTCCCTTGAGCGGGTAGTCGTCGTCCATGAGGCGCACGATGTTCAGGCCGATGCGCCGGAGGGCGGCGAGGCACTCCGGCCCGCTCAGGGTCCGGTTCCGCATCCGGTCCTCGTCCATGACGACGTCGAGGACCCAGTGGACGCAGTTCTCGATCTTCCAGTGGTTGCGGGTGAGCTCCAGAAGCCGCTCCGGCGAGATCTCCGCGCTCATGATGTAGTATCGGACGGACCGCTCCCGTTTGCCCTTCCGCTCGCGGACCGCCTCGATCCTGCCGACGGCCTTGAGGCCGGGCCAGCCGTGCAGATCCTGCAGCCAGCCGACATCGTGCGAGACCGTCGCGACGCGTGTCTCGATGCGCCCGTGCCCGCCGTCAACATGCTGACAAGAAAGCATTTCCTTCCGCGCCTCGGGATCGTCGAACCAGTCCCGGACGTCCTCGTGCAGCGACTTCTGGTTGCGCTTCACCGGAAGGACGTAGTTGCCGCCCTTCTCCACGATCAGCGCCGACGCCTCGCGCTGCGTGTGCATCGCGTCGGCCGTCACCGTGCGCCCGTTCAGATCCAGAATCTCCAGAAGGGCCGGGAGCGCCGTGATCTCGTTCGACTTCCCGTCGACCTTGATCTGGCCGAGAACGAGTCCCGCCCCGGGCTCGAACGCCTGCACCAGATGCAGCGCGGACTTGCTCGAGGCGTCCAGGATCGCGCCCTTCAGCACCTTGCCGTCGATCGCCACTTGGTCCGCCGGACCGCCCGAAAGCGCCGCCAGCAGCATCTTCGCTAGCTCCGTCAGGGCGCCCGCCATCTGCTCCGGATCGAGAGCGTTGAACAGGTCGGAGAACGAGTCGTGGCTCGGCGGACCGCCCTTGAGTTCCAAGAATCCGCGCAAAAACTCGTATTTGACCTTCGCGTACCGGGCGAACGAGCTGCATGACGACTTGCCGGACAGCGTCGCCAGCAGAGCGATCACCAGCATCTCGATCAAGTCATGCTTCTTGGCGTTGCTCTTGCGGGGGTCGTCAACCCCTTGAAAAATAGCGCGTAATTTTTCCATCTTCTGCCTCCGGACACTGCTCTTCGTTGTTGTTTTGACCGGAGAGTGGCATCACGAGGCGGAAATGGAAAACGGAAATTTTTAAGAGCGAAAGCCCTGGGAATTTTCCCTCATCTCCGAAGACGCAAAAGGGTTTTTCTATGTAACTATAGTCAATCTGGGATTTCTTTTCGATGAATCCGAACGCTAACTGCTTGGCGTTGGGACCCGTTTTCGGTGTAATCCGAGCGAGAGCACTGAGTTGCGCGAGGGCGATATGGATCTGGCGTTTCATGGAGATATTGTCTGCGCAGGCGGCGTCCATCGAAATGGCTATCTCGGCATTGACGGCGGGAAGGTCGTTTATGCCGGAATCGAACGACCGGATGCGGCAGACATCGCGGACCATTCCGGCAAGCTGATTTTTCCCGGCGCCATCGACGCGCAGGTCCATTCGCGCAGTCAGAAAGGGCGCGAAGGGTTCGAATATTCAACAAGAGCCGCCGCTGCCGGCGGAGTTTCCACTATCGTCGATATGCCTTTCGACGAGGGGTCGTTGGTCTGCAACGCCGACGCGGTTGCCGAAAAGGCAGGCGACGTCGCGCGCGAAGCCCATGTTGACGTGGCGCTTTACGGCACCATCCACCCGAAACAAGGCACCGGCACCATTGCCGAACAGGTTGAGGCCGGCGTTTGCGCCTTCAAATTCTCGACCTTCAACACCCATCCCGACCGGTTCCCACGCATTCCGCCGCAACTGATGAGCGAAGCCTTCGCCGAGATCGCCAAGCACGGTCTGGCGGCGGGCGTGCACAACGAAAACGATGAGATCGTGCGCGCCCGGATGGCGGCGGTCAAGGCCGAAGTGCGCACCGATTATCTGGCCCACGGACTGACTCACACGCCTCTGTCGGAAGTGCTGGCCATGGCCGAGATTTACGAGATCGGCGCCTACACCGGATGCCCTGCGCATGTGGTGCATTGCTCGCTGGGACGCGGCATCGACATTTGCGAAAGCTACAAGCGGCAGGGTTTCGCGGCTTCGGTCGAGGTCTGCATTCACTATCTGTGTTTTGCCGAGGACATCGACGTGAAAGCGCGCGGCGGGCTGGCCAAGATCAACCCTCCGATCCGGCCTGCCGCCGAGCGCAAGAAACTCTGGGCGCATCTGGCGGCGGGCAACATCGACCTGGTTTCAACCGATCACGTCGCGTGGTCTTTGGATCGCAAGAACGACCCGAATATGCTTGCCAATTCCAGCGGCGGACCCGGCCTTGAGGTGCTGGTGCCCGCGCTGATCGCCGGGTGCCGGGATCGCGGCATCGACCTGAGCGTCGCGGCGCGGGTGCTGGCGGCCAACCCGGCGCGGCATTTCCGGCTGACCTCCAAGGGAGCGCTGAGCGTGGGCGCCGATGCTGATTTTTCGATCATCGACCCTGAACGCGCGCCGTGGAGAGTGGTGCAGTCCCAGACCGTCAGCGATTGGTCGCTCTATGATGGAATGGAGCTGCCGCAGGTCCGCGAGACCTGGCTGCGCGGACGAAAGGTTTGGGACGGCTCCGCCGTGCTGAACAATGCAGGCGACGGGCGTTTCGTCAGACCGTTCGAGGCTTGAGGGATGGGGTTGAAAGTCAATCAGGAGCGTTTGCAAGCGCGGCTCGATCACATGGCGGGCCTGACCGTCCCCGACGAGCCGTGGGAGCGGACGGCATTTTCGAACCTGTACAAACAAGGTCGCGCTTGGCTGACCGCCCAGATGCAGGAAATCGGTCTGGAAACGCGGCTCGACGCAGCGGCGAACCTGATCGGCATCTTGCCGGGCACGGGCAATGGCCTCGGCCCCATCGCGGTTGGCTCTCATTCCGACACGGTGCCGTCGGGCGGGCGTTTTGATGGCGTAGCAGGCGTGATGGTCGCGTTGGAGATTGCGCAGGTGTTGCAGGAGGCCGGGCATCGGCTGCGCCATCCGTTCGAAGCCATCGACTTTCTGGCGGAAGAACCCAACCGATACGGCATCTCCTGTGTCGGCAGCCGGGCGATGGCGGGCCAACTGACGCCCGAAATCCTGGCCTATGCCGCGCCGGACGGCTCGATCTTGGCCGAAGGCATTTCGGATATGGGCGGCGATCCTGATGCGCTGACAGCCCCGCTGCGCAGACCGGGAGATACTGCAGCGTTTCTGGAGATGCATATTGAACAGGCTCGCGTGCTGGAATCGGCGGGTGAGGATATCGGCGCGGTGACCGGCATCGCCGGGATCATCCGCATCGCCGTGACCGTCAGCGGCATCGCCGACCATTCCGGCGCGACCCCCATGAACGTGCGCCGTGATGCGCTGACCGGGGCGTCGGAGATGCTGCTGGCATTCGAAACGAATGCCAAGGCCGAGACCCGCGCGCCGATGGTGGCGACGGTGGGCAAGCTCGATGTCGCCCCCAACGCGGCCAATGCAGTCCCGGGGCAAGTGGCGTTCACGCTGGAAATCCGCTCAGCCGACAATGGCGTGCTGACGGAATTCCGCGACTGGGCATTGGCCGAGGCAGAACGCATTGCCAAGGCGCGCTATCTGGAACTCGACACCCGGGTGATCGGGGAATCCACCCCGTCGCCAATGAATGACAAGGTGCAGACGGCCATTCTGGACGCTGCACAGGACGCTGGGTTCAAAGCACGCAGAATGCCCAGCGGGGCTGGCCACGACGCGGCCTATATGGCGCGGGTTGCGCCCGCAGGGATGGCGTTCATCCCCTGCCTTGGCGGGCGCAGCCATTGCCCGGAGGAATTCGCCACCGCCGAGCAGGTGGCAAAAGGCGCGCAAGTGCTGCTGGACGCGGTGCTGCGTCTTGATCAGGAACTGGATTGAGGAGCGACGGCTATGACGGAGGTGATCGAACACGTCAAAGCGAAACGCGGGATGGAGTTGCGCTGCAAGGGGTGGAAGCAGGAAACGCTGCTGCGGATGCTGGAGAACAACCTGGAGAACGGGCAGGATCCGTCGCGCCTGATCGTCTATGGCGGCATCGCCAAGGCGGCGCGGAACTGGGAAAGCTATCACGCGATCGTCGAGACGTTGAAAACGCTGGAGAACGACGAAACCATGGTGGTGCAGGCGGGCATGCCGGTGGCGGTGTTCCCGACCCACCGGATGGCGCCGCGCGTGGTGATGGGGCTGACCAACGTGATCCGGGCCGACTGGCCGATGTTTTACGATTTGATCGACAAGAACCTGACCACCTTTTCCAGCTATACCGCCGGCCCATGGGAATATATCGGCAGTCAGGGCGTAGTCGAAGGCACGTTCGAAACCATCGCATGCATCGGGGATGAAAAGTGGGACGGCGACCTCAAGGGCCGCATCTTCTTCACTGCCGGCCTAGGCGGCATGGGGCGCAGCCAGCCCAAGGCGATGACCATGCATGGCGGCGTCTCGGTCACGGTCGAAGTGCGCCGCGAAGTGGTGGATGAAAAGCTGTCCCAAGGCTGGGCCGATGCGGAGGCCAAGGACTTGGATGAAGCCATTCGCATGGCTGACGAAGCCGCGAAAGCGAAAAAGCCGCTCGCCATCCTGATCTGCGCCAACATGGTCGATATCTGCGAAGAAGCCGTCGAGAAGGGTTGGACACCCGATATCGTCACCGAGATGTGCCCGTTCCACGATCCGTTCGCGGTGATTCCCTCGGGCCTGACGCCGGACGAGGCGGAAGCGATCCTGAAGCGTTCGCGCAAGGAATACATGGGCAACGCGCGCGACTCAATCTGCCGCATGGTTCGCGCCATGAACAAATTGCAGGACATGGGTTGCGAGGTGTTCGAGTTCGGCACCTTCGTCCGCAAAGAGGCCGCGGATGCCGGGATGAGCAGTGACGAGGCGTTCCGATATCCAGGCTTCGTCAGCGCTTATTGGCGTCCGAAACTGTTCGAGCTGGGCCGCGGCCCGTTCCGCTGGACCTGCATCTCGGGCGAGATTAGCGACCGTGATCGGCTGGACGAACTGGCCCTATCGATGTTCCCCGACTGCCCGATCACCCAGCGCTGGATCCCGCTGGCCCGGGAATTTCTGCCGATCGAGGCGCTGCCCGCGCGCGTCTGCTTCATGGGCTTCGGCCAGCGCAAGGCTTTCGCTTTGGCGGTGAACGACCTGATCGCCAAGGGCGAGATCAAGGGGCCGGTGGCGTTTTCGCGCGACAATCTGGACAGCGGCGCCATCGCCAACCCGGCGATGGAGACCGAGGACATGAAGGACGGCTCCGACGCGATCGCCGACTGGCCGTTCATCAACGGACTTCTGAACGCCTCGGCCGGGGCCGATCTGGTCTCGATCCAGTCGAACGGCACGATGGGGGTCAGCCACCACACCGGCTGCACCATCATCGCCGACGGGACCGATGAATCCGAACTCCGGATCGGGTCGGCCATGACGACGGATGTGGGCATCGGCATCATCCGCTATGCGCAATCGGGCTATGAGATCGCCAAAGAGGTCTCCGAGGGCAAAGGCCCGCTGACCGACGACGCGATCCGCGTGCCGTTGTGGTGGACGCCGGAGGCAACATTCGGGCCTAGCGATGACTGAGACCGTCGGACTGACCGGCGGGCTGGTGATGGCATCCGCCGACAGCCGCGCCGAGAAAGCGGACATCGTCATCCGGGACGGCAAAATCTTGGCTCTCGGCCGCGATCTCGATCTTGCGGCGCACCGGGTGACGCGGAACGAGGACGTTTCGGGCAAGCTGATCCTGCCGGGTTTCGTGAACACGCACTATCACAGCCACGACCGCTGGGACCGGGGGCGGTTCTCGACTATGCCGCTGGAAATCTGGATGTCGCTGTACAACCCGCCAACCTACGGGCGCGGCTGGACGCCGGACGAAATTTATCTGCGCACGCTGCTGGGCGGGATGGAGTTGATCCGGGGCGGCGCCACGGCCGTGCTGGACGATGTGCATCTGGGAATGCAGATCGACGACGCGTCGATCGATGCGGTGTTCCGCGCCTATGCAGACCTTGGCATGCGCGCCGATGTGGGCATCGCCTACAGCGACCTTCCGGGGCACGAGACGATACCTTATCTGGATGATCTGCTGCCCGAGAAGTTCAAGACCAAAGGCCAGATCGGCGCGCGCAGCCGCAATGAGATGCTGGGCGTCTGGACCGAGCTGGCACAACGCCATTCGGAGCGAGTGCGGTCCGCGGTCTCGGTCTCGGGTCCGCAACGCTGCACGGTGGAATTCCAGCAGCAGGCGCAGGAACTGGCGCGCGGACTGAACCGCCCGGTGCTGACCCATGTTCTGGAAACCCGCATCCAAGCGATGACCGCACATAAATTCTACGGCCGGTCCATGATCGAGCATATGGATCAGATCGGCGTGCTGGATGCGCAAACGGTGGTCATACACGGCGTCTGGCAGACGGGCAGCGATCTGGACATCGTGGCGGGATCCGGCGCCGGCGTTTCGCACAATCCGGTGTCCAACACGAAGCTGGGCAGCGGCATCGCGCCGGTGATGTCGATGCTGAAGCGCGGCATTCCGGTAGGTCTGGGCACCGACAATCACAATGCCAATGACAGCTGCTCCATGTTCGAGGCGGTTAAATTCGGCAACCTGCTGCAACCGCTGCTCCACGAGGATTTCGAGGACTGGCCCGACGCCCGCGCCAGCTTGCGCATGGCGTCCGAGCATGGCGCGGCGCTGATGAGGCAGGAGGATCGCGTCGGGCGGCTGGAGCCGGGATACGAGGCCGATTTCCTGTGTTTCGATCTGGCGGCGGACGGGTTCTTTCCGCTCAACAATCCGGCGGCGCACGCGGTCTACGCCGATAGTCGGGGCGCGCTGCGTGACGTTTGGGTTGCGGGCGCGAAGGTGCTTGCTGAACAGAAGATCGCAACCGTCGACGAAGCTGCAATTCGGGCCGAGATCAAGGGCCGCGTCAAAGTAATCCAGAAGAAGGTTCTGGGCGGCGTGCCGGACAGCGCTGAGATGGAGCAATATCTGGTCGCGGCCTATCGCAAATGCATGGACGATCCGTTGATGGAGCCCTATCTGGGCCGGGTGAACTGCTGCCCGCGCCACTGAGCGGGGCAGCGATCAATCGCATCTCGACGCTACGCCGAAAGCTCGGCACTGCCATTCGCCGACGGCGGAGCAAAAGTTTCCAAATCCGGGCTGGGCGTCTGGCATTCCTGCAGCATCGGGATTTTTTGTGTCGGCCATCCGTTCAAAACTGCGCTCGGAACGGTTTTCACTCAGGTTGAACCCGGGCGATTTCGGAATTGAACTGCCCCGGACTTTCCGGAGAGCGATCAGCTAAACAAGCGAGCTGGAAACTCAAAGAAAGGGATCCATGCCGGAGATAAAGCACACCCTGGAACATCCAGCCGAACTCCGCGCGCGCGGAGTTCGGCTGCTGCGCGGTTACATGCCCGACCAATAGGTCGGCGGCAGGAGGCCGAGGAACACGATACCTGATTCCACGAACATGTACAGACCGGATTGGAATCAGCCAATGCCGACAATCTGTTGCCACATGAAAAGGTCGAGGAAAAATTTGCCGCTCGCAGAGCCGAAACTCGCCGCAAGCTCGATAAATCACCTCAAGCTACTCGTAGCGCAAAGCAGCCGCAGAAACAAATTATCTAAGCGTATCCAACCGATTGACGCTTCGGGCTTTCCGGGACTGAATAGCCGAAATAAGTCTGCGTTGAACAACTTTCGTAAACTGCGAGCTAAACGAACCGATATACCCGCCTTCTTCAAAATAGTACGAAATTTTCGGACAATCGAAGTTGTATTCCTGGGTAATGACCCAAAGCGACAAATGGATATCAAGTCCGGCACGTTTCTTTTCAATCTCCGGCACTTCAACCGCAAGCGGATTTTGCTCAGATGGTTGCGAAGTGATGGGTACGAGAAGGACTTCTTGCTGTCCCGGCACAGCCTCTGTCAGCAAAACAAGAGCACAAGGGCGGTGCTTGCGGCCCTCGGTCTCGCCTCGCCGTTCCTCGCGTTTCCAAAGAAACGGATAGCTCCAAACGTCGCCCAAGCGGGGCGCGTCAGTCATTTTCAATGCTTTCTTGAAGCTGCGCTATCAGACTCGCCGCCTCAGCGTCGTCCAAATCATCGATACGTACCGAACGGCGACTATCGTGACGAAGTTGCAGCTTGGCAAATCGTTCAGTGGTAAGAACAACAAACCGAGGTCGTCCGTGACGGGCGATCTGAATGGGCTCCTGTGCAGCTGCGGCTAGAACATCACCAGTGTTGTTGGCGAGCTCAGTAGATGAGAACTGACGCATATCACCATCCTTAGCTAGTATCGATATATTGACCATATTAGCTACAATTTAAAAATGGGCAAGACCATTTGAGAGCGGGCAAGCCTTGGCATTCATCTTTTGTCCGATTTGATCAGTATTGGAATGATAGCCTGAACTGCACCGGGTCTTCCACGAAGCAAAAGATCATTCGAATTACTGGCAGGAGCGGGCGGGAACCGGAGCGGCGGCCGCGAGGAGATGATGGGCGTCTGGACCGAGCTTGTGCACCGCCATTCGGGGCGGGTGAGGTCCGCGGTCTCGGTCTCGGGACCGCAGCGTTGCACTATGGCATTTCAGCAGCAGACTCAGGAACTGGCGCGCCGATTGAACCGCCCGGTGCTGACCAGTGTTCTGGAAACCCGCATCCAAGCGATGACCGCGCATAAATTCTACGGCCGGTCGATGATCGTGCATATGGATCAAATCGGCGTGCTGAATGCGCAGACGGTATTGATTCACGGCGTCTGGCAGACGAGCAGCGATCTGGACATCCTAGTGGCACCTTCAACACACAAGAGTCCCTTTGATGCTTGCCGGCTCGGGTGCGGCATCTGCGATTCCATCAGGCGGATTGATAAGCCGCGTTTGCAATTCATTGAACTGCGCAACGCGAAAGAGGCGAAGTCGTTCAAATGGGCGGCCAGCTCGGATCGGCTCGTCGCCGCCCGTCGAAGAGGGTTTCAAATAACTCGAACAAGCCACTAGTGTTACTACCGGTTAAAACTCTCCAAAAACACCGAAGTAAAATTCCCCAGTCTGGGGGCTGCGAATTCGTTCGGGGGCATGCTCCCGAACGAAAGCAGTCCAATATCCCATCCGATTTTTCTGCCGAAGGAGGCTCGAGTCAGGTGATAAACTGGAGAAGATTGTCATGTTGCAAGAACTGAAACGGGAAGGCTTTTCGACCAGCGTATCGCGCGACGGACGGGCGCGGCGCTGATGAGACAGGAGGATCGCATCGGGCGGCTGGAGCCGGGATACGAGGCCGATTTCCTGTGTTTCGATCTGGCGACGGACGGGTTCTTTCTGCTCAACTATCCGGCGGCGCACGCGGTCTACGCCGATAGTCGGGCGCGCTGCGCGACGTTTGGGTTGCGGGCGCGAAGGTGCTCGCGGAACAGAACATCGCAACCGTTGGCGAATCCGCAATCTGGGGCGAAATCAAGGGCCGAGTCGAGGTGATCCAAGAAAAGGTTCTGAGCGGCGTGCCGGGCAGGGCCGAGATGGAGCAATATCTGGTCGCGGCCTATCGCAGATGCATGGATGATCCGTTGATACAGCCCTATCTGGGCCGAGTGAACTACTGCCCGCGCTACTGAATGGGGCAACGCTCAATCGCACCTTACGCCACGCCGAAAGCTCGGCGCTACCTTACGCCGACGGCGGTGCCAAAGTTTCCCATTGCAGGCAGGGCGTCTGGCATCCTTGCGGAATTGGCATTTTTTCTGTGCTGCTCATCCGCTCAAGACCGCGCTTGGAGCAGTTTTCAATCATGTTGAACCAAGTCGATTTAGGAATTCTCATATCTGCTCTGACTTGGTTCAATGTCCGTAATGCAGGAAACAGCGCATCCAAAATCTATTAATCATTCTCGAACGCAGCTAAATTGAACTCTGAAAAGTCTCAAATTAGAAACCCTTACACGCGGTTTACATGTCAGGGTCATAGCTGGAAAATATGCCGCGTCTTCGTGAGATCACTCGATATCTACCAAAGCCCAAAATCGGTGTTTTGAACGGCAGTCGTCCACTTGACCAAAAAATATCCGTCTGCCACATAGCGTTCATGGCGAATTTTCAGAGCGAGACCGTATGGACAGGCGACAACCTCGTCATCATGCGCGGCATGAACAGCAAGTCGGTCGACCTGATTTATCTGGACCCGCCATTCAACTCGAACCGCGACTACGAAGCGCCAATCGGAAGCAAGGCAGCGGGTGCATATTTCAAGGACGCATGGACGCTTGCCGACGTGGACGTGCATGAGCACGGCGAACTGGCTGACCGAAACCCCGCCGCTTACGCAGTCATCGAAGCAGCACGTCAAGCCCACGGCAAAGGGATGCAGTCCTACCTGATCTTCATGGCCGTTCGGCTCCTCGAAATGCATCGACTGCTGAAACCGACCGGCTCAATCTACCTGCATTGCGACGATGCGGCAGGGCATTATCTCAAGCTGCTCATGGACGGAATTTTCGGAGCAAGGCGATTTCGGAACGCAATCACATGGCGACGCTCGGTGGCGCATAACGACCCTAGCCGATATGGTCGAATTTCCGATAGTCTGCTTTTCTATACCCGCGGCGACGAATGGACTTGGAACGTTGTCCGGGAGCCGTTAAGCGACGAGGATATCTGCAAAGCCTATCCGAGAGTGGACGAGAACGGCAACCGTTTCAGAGCGGATAATCTGACTGGTCCAATGCACGGTTCGGGCGGCGGCGAATCCGCTCGAGATTGGAACGGTTATAAAGTCGCTTCTCGCGGCAGAGTTTGGTCGCCGCCCAAAACCGGTGGCTACGCTGAGTATATCGAGCAAAAACGGATACCGAACTATCGATCAATCGAAGGAGTTCATGCGCGGCTGGACGAACTCGACAAAGCGGGATTGATTATTCATCCGAAAAAAGGTTTTTGGCCGAGCCTGAAGCGCTATGCGGAGGCGGATCAGGGAAAGCCGCTTCAAGACATAATTTACAAGCCGACGGGGCTGACGAACTATTCGGGTAGCGAGTATATCGGCTATCCAACGCAGAAACCGCTTGCGTTGCTGGACCGGATCCTCCGCGCCAGCAGCAATTGTGACGACATGGTATTCGACCCGTTTTGCGGGTGCGCTACAACGCTTGTCGCCGCTGACAGATTGCAGCGGAAATGGGTTGGAGTTGACCTGTCGCCGCTTGCAATCACGCTCGTGAATGAGCGGATTAGAAAGGACAGAGGCGACTTGTGGGGCGGGGCGAACGCGCTGGACAATCCGCCACGACGCACGGATCTCGATCACATCCCAAACTATCGCACACAGCGGCATCGCCTGTATGGAGAGCAGGAGGGTGTATGCAAGGGCTGCGATACGCACTTCCCATTCCGAGTCATGGAGGTTGACCACATTTTGCCGCGTTCACGCGGCGGCACGGATCATCCAAATAATTTGCAAGTCCTTTGCTCCGGCTGCAACCGGAGCAAAGGAGGCAATACTATGGCTGAGTGGCGGGCAAGAACTGCGTAGGATGGAGAAATCCGAACATGAGCAACAACCGAAGCCGTCAATTGCGCCGACAAAGGAAAACAAAGATCATTAAACCAAGGCAACCCAAAAGATGGCTCGTGCTATCAAGCCGCTGGCAAGTAATCTTCTACAAGTACTAATTCTGTTTCCTTTCCTTTAATTGCGAACGACAAGGGCGGCCGCATTTGCTGCCCTCCGGCCTTGAAGACGAACTTTTGAACTTCGACCGTGCCCTCGATGAGGCGGCGGCGTCCCACTCACGGATAATGAAGACGCTCTCCAGAGGCAGCAAGGGAGCGTGGAGTTTAATTCAAATGAACAGTGCTGCACTGCAATCAATCGTTCAAACAACCGAACGCCGCTATTGGAAATCACCCAAAAAGACTAGGTTGTGCGCTCAGAGGATGCTGGCCCATTGCGATCTTATCAGCAATTTTCCGATAGGTCTTTTCTCCGATGCCATGCACCAAGAGGATGCTTTCCGCTGTCAGGAATGGCCCGTTGTCTTCGCGATACGCCACGATTGTTTCGGCTAGTTTCAGCGTGATTCCTAGACGTGAATGTAAGGTTTCTGGGTCGGCTGTATTGATGTCGACGCGAGTGCAATAGGCGATGGCATCAGGGTTGACAGATACCTCTTCAACCATATTTGCAGGAGCTTTCATTATAGCGTCAATTGGCCGCTCTTCGCCAATGTTAAACATCCACAGACGGTTATCACCGGAAACTTGGTAAATCTTCCCAATTTGCTTGCCGCGCAACAGAAAATCCGGTATAGGTAGCGGTTCAACGGACTGAAAGGAATTCGAAGGCTCCTTCTTTATCTGCTCCCGCAATTCCATCAGCAACCGTCCCAAAGCATTGGTACCCACCAGTGTCCTATCGCCCATAAGCTTGGCACCCCAAAAATCGTCCCGGCGAGAAAACTCGACGATTGGCAAATCCCCAGTCTCAAGCAGCGCATCTCGGAATCTATTCCAATTTTGCACCAGCTTAACTCGCAAGCACCAGCGCATAATCTTGACCCGAACTGAATCCCAATCAGAGCGTGAATTCTGACGATGCGGTTTGCTCTTCATCTTTGCCGTCCTCGGACTACGTTCAGCAATAATCCTGTCCTGTATTTCCGGAAGGTGAGGAAAACGACATGCTTGATACAAGGCCTCGGATGTTCGAATTTTAACGCCGTTGACGTGCAACGGAAAACCGCCAGCCATATTGGAAAGGGCACCAAATCTCTCCTTCGTTTTGCGGAAGACAGCGCATTTGGAATAGTCGTACTCTCGAATTCGAGATTTCGTGCGGAGATCGGTCAACGTAACCATTTTGAATTGCCTATTGGACGTAAGCTCTACCTGAAAGCGGGTACCAGCGACTAAAAGGATGAGAGGACGGATCGCCATAGCAAAGGGTTTGCGAAGCAGCTTCGTCGGTGATCATTCATCTACTTTTTAGGAACGCAGTACGTACTGAAGCACTCAGGACACTCCTCGCTGCTTGCACAAACTGATGAGTCTTTGTTCCGCAAAGAAGAAAATGTCGCATTCTCATCGATCCGCCCTCGCCTCAGATGCGTGGACCCTCTCCGATAGCGGCGACAATACGGTTCGTAAGTGCTTTGCGGAATTCTTTCAGCTCATCCTCGCGCCAGAAGATGTGAAATCGCTGGCGCGTGTCAAAATGCAGATGCTCTTTATGATCCTCGTGGCAGGTGCAAACTACAGGAATGTCCAGCCCGTCTGCGAAACCAGCCTCGAAATACACTCCGCCGCGAGGAATTGCGATCATCAGATCATCCTTATCCTTGGCTTCGACCAGCTCGCAGGTAAAGTCGGCAATGACGAGGCACGCTCGGCGGATTTCTGCGATGATCGCGTCATCTATCCGACTTGTACTCTCCGTCTGGTCGATCCGCACAGGCAGGTAGCCGGCATCTCGCAGAGCCGGTTCTATGGCTTCGTCATAGGCGGCCTGGGTCGACTGATGAATCCACATCGCAACGAACGCACTGTCGCTATCGGGCGTCGCGGAACGAAGAAGATCCAGCCTCTTCGCACCCCGGCCTGTAACTTTCCAAGAATTATAGTTTTTGTTTTCCCAGCAAATGTATTGCTCTTGGATGGCCCATTCCGTCAAGACCATCAGCTCACTAAATTCCTGGCATTCGGTTGCGGCCATGCAGAGCTGGGTAAATTCCCAGTCCGGATCGGACGCATGTCCCTGCGTCGGGGTATCCCTCCAACTTACCGGCTGTGAAACTGGCACGGCGCGCTCTTCCGCCAGCAAGAGCAGTTCGTCCATCCGGGCTGCATAGCCAAGCCGGTTGCGGCGGGCCAGCGCCTTGAAATCGTCGGAGCCGCCAATTACGGGCACAGCGGAATTTCGATTTGCCTCGAAGATTGCCCGCGACACCGCTACCTGAAGGCGCTGCCGCTCAGTGCCATTGATCTCGGAGGTCAACGAAGGCGGCGGACCGGGGCGCATGCTTGCAAACATCCCGCCTGCCCTGAAAGAATGCCAAAACCAGTATTGCCCGTCCGAGCCTTTGCGAGAAACGTGCTTCGATCCCCAGATTGGACAGGCATTAGTTTGAACTTCGGCCCTGACCTGCGCCTCAACATTCTGATCATATATCAATGATTTCATACCCGTTTTCTCTCCCGCTTAAATCGCCTCGACTGCGAAACGGCGGCGATTTGTCTGTTTAGACGCCAACAAGCACGAAATTATCCATACTGTGAACAAAAGCATCTCTCACGTAGAGAGAATCATTTTTGGATTCCAGAGGTTACGTTTTTCGTCTCTATGGTTCAGAAGCCGAACTGGTGAAAGAGGCCAGTCTGGATACTGATTGAATCCGCTTCACAACACAGTCTCCACCAAGTTGAACATCGCCTGCCTTCTTGCAATATGTCTAGCGAGGAAACCATAGGAGGCTCAGGTGCAAGTCGATATTCATACGGCTAAAACCACGTTGCCTGATTTGATACTCCGTGCGGAAGCGGGTGAAGATGTGGTGATTGCGCGGCGTGGCAAGCCCGCTGTGCGGTTGGTGCCCATTGTGGAGGGCAGAAGTCGAAGGTTTGGCCGGTTCAAGTCGCTTGAGGTCGTCGGCGACGTTGTCGCCCCGTTGGATGACGATGATCTGGCCAACTGGAAACGCTGATAGCCGGGCCTCTCCTCGATACGCATCCGTTGATTTGGTTCGCGCCTGGCGACACTACCCAAATGCCGCCGACCACCGCCAAATTGATCCAAGATTTGCAAATCGATGTTTTTGTGAGCGCTGCTTCGGTCTGGGAAATCGCCACAAAATCCCGCTCGGGCAAACTCACTGGCGTTGAGGACATCGCAGCCCGCCCGTCCTACCACGTTTCAGAACTGGCAATGTTGGGGCTGCCAATTACCTTGAATCACGCCAGCCGCGCCGGTCTCTTTGAAGCAGAACACCGCGATCCGTTTGATCGGATACTTGCTGCACAAAGCCAACTCGAAAACCTCGCCTTCGTGAGCGCGGACGTCGCGCTTGACACATTTGGTATTCAGAGGTTGTGGCCCAAATAATGAATCGCCCCGGGGCGGGCGGAGAGTTTTTTTGCCCAACAGTTACGCTGCCTTTTCAAGCCCGTTCTGTTGTTGGCGGAACGCGCCCTCCAATTCGCTTGGCGTTGGTCAACCGAAGGCTCAATGTATGGGAGCGTTTCATCATTCTTGGTCAGGCAACAATTGCAGCCCACGAAGCACCGGACCCAAGCGATGCCCGTGAGCGCGGAACCGGCTTAGCCAAAAACATGAGACACACTCTCACATGATTGGGTGAATCCCATATTTTTTGGCCGAAGGGGCTGCCGCTGGTCGAAAGCGAAAGCCAACCGCCCGCTCGCCGTCGAATGCTGTCTCGAAAACAACCGCAGACCAGAAATCATCAATTGAAGGGATTGCCGCGCCGTAGTCGCCTAACCAAAAAAAATGGGATGCACCCGCAAGAAAAACCGTTGGCCCGACTTCCTCAATTGGAGGGCTCGCATCGCCGCCACCGCTTGACCGCAAAACGTGCGACGCGCCCTCCCGTGAAACCTGTCCTTGAAATGCCCGAACCAATTTGCAGAATGATTGGCATGCAGCTCTGCTTGCTGGTAGCCGGTTGAACACAACTTGGTCGACCCGCGCCCCGCCGCGCAAGGCGGAGTACTGGCAATTCTTGAACTCAATCACAGCAAAATGAACGGAATGACATCGCAGGACGCTGACGCTGCGCCGCCGCGAATCGAGCGGCTGAAGGTGCGGAACTTCCGGGCATTGCGGGACGTAGAGATTAAGCGGCTGACTCCGATGACGGTGCTCCTCGGCCCCAACGGCTGCGGCAAATCCACGGTGTTCGATGTGTTCGCATTCCTCGCGGAGTGCTTTTCGTCCGACCTAAGTTCTGCTTGGGACCGCCGCGGACGGGCCAAGGAACTCAAGACCCGCGACGCTGAAGGGCCGGTCACCTTCGAATTGGCGTACAGAGAGCGTCCGGGAACGCCGCGCATCACCTACCATCTCGAGGTGGACGAATGCGACGGGAAACTGTCAGTCGTCCACGAGTGGTTGCGATGGAAACGGGGCGGCAGTGGCGCGCCGTTCCAGTTCTTGAAATACCGGAATGGCGAAGGCCAAGCGGTCCGCGGAGACGAACCCGACGCAGGAGACGAGAGGAAAGCAATCCCTCTCAAATCATCCGATATCTTGGCGGTCAGCGCGCTCGGGCAGTTCCAGGAACACCCGCGCGTGGCGGCGCTTCGTGACTTCGTCATGGGCTGGCACGTGTCCTGCCTGTCTGCCGACGGCGCGCCCAGCTGGGCCGAAGCGGGTCCGCAGGCGCATCTGAGCGCGAACGGCAGCAATCTCGCCAGCGTCATCCAGCATCTGAGCGAAAGGCACCCCGAGCGGCTTAACCGAATCTTCAAAACTTTGCGCCGGCGCGTGCCGCGAATCGAGGGCGTGCTGACCGAGACCATGCCGGACGGTCGGCTGCGGCTGCAAATCAAGGATGCGCCGTTCAGCCGCTCGGTTCCTGGCCGCTTCGCTTCCGACGGCACGCTGAAGATGCTGGCCTATCTGGTGTTGCTTCATGACCCGAAGCCACCGCCCTTCATCGGCATCGAACAGCCGGAAAACTTCCTGCATCCGCGCCTGCTTCACGAATTGGCGGAAGAATTCGTTGCGGCCAGCGAGCACGCGCAGATGCTTGCCGCCACCCATTCGCCGTTCTTCCTGAACGCACTGAAGCCCGAACAGGCTCATGTCCTTTGGCGGGACCAAAAGGGGTACACGCAAGCGCGGCGAGTTGCCGACATTGATCGCGTGCACGATTTCATGGAGAGCGGCGCACTGCTCGGCGATCTCTGGATGGAAGGCTATTTCAACGTCGGCGACCCGTTAACCCGACATGGCGAGCAGCGCCAGCGCCGGAAGCGCATCACTTGGAATTCCTGATTGAAGAGCCGTCGATGGAGGTCTTCCTGAAAGGGCTGCTTCCACGAGTTCTCCCGGAGGGCCGCACGTTCGCTTGCCGCGTGTTCCGAGGAAAAGAAGATCTATTGCGCAAGCTTGGCAACCGCTTGCACGGCTGCCGTCACTGGCTGCCCGACGGCTGGCGAATTGTTGCCGTGGTCGATCACGACAACGACCCTTGCCGCGCACTCAAGGATAGACTCGAACAAGCGGCAGCCGATGCGGGTCTGCTAACACGCACGCAATGCGGCGTGGCAAGTGGTCAACCGCATCACGATTGAGGAATTGGAAGCATGGTATTTCGGCGATCGGGAAGCGGTGCGCCAAGCCTATCCGCGAGTTCCGCTCAACGTCCCGAATAAAGCGCCTTATCGCGACCCGAACGACATCCAAGGTACGACTTGGGAGGCATTCGAGCGGATTCTGAAGAGAGCCAGGCAAAACCGAAGCCGCCGAGGCCATCGCTCCCTGCATCGACCCGGTGCGCAACCGTTCACCGAGTTTCAGGGCGTTTTACAACCCCTTGACCGAGGCGACCACGTGACGGTAGCGGAATCGGCGCCGCGTTGCCGCGCGGATCATTGCGAATGACGGGACGAATACAGTTTGCGTGTAAAGAGCGGATCCAAGGCCCCATTCGGCATGAAATCGAATGCTGATCGGGTCGCGCCGCATTCTGGATCATTACTCCTCGTTAATGATTTTAGAAGAATATTCATGGCGGGTGCATCCCATTTTCTTTGGTTATGCGGCTGCGGCGCTGCAAGCCCACCGATCTAGGAAGTCGGGCCAGCGAATGTTTTGGGGCGGCATCTTTTGGCGAACAGGGCGTTGGCACCCGCTTTCGACCAGCGGCATCCCGCCTTTTTGAATCGATTCCCGACGATTTGCTTGCAGACGCTTTTCACGACGCCGGATCCGATCAGCAATCCGCGCTTCCTATAGGGGTCGCATTGCATTCGGTCCGCGTTGGCTTCGTAGCAGCAGATGCAGACCATGACGGCTTCGGGTCGGTCGCGGTGCGGCTTCAGAGCGGCGATGACCAGCTCGACCCGCCCGGCGTCCAGCTGCTCCCTGATCCAGTCCATGCACGCCGTCCGCTCGCCCTCGTCCGGCGTCACGGCCTGCACGGCGGCGGCCGCGAAATCAAGGGCATGGAACAGGTCGAGGATGAAGGTCATTTCCGGTCCGGCGAGGATCTCCTCGCAGACGGTCCGGATCCAGGGTGCCCCGTCGGACAGCACCACCAGCTCCTCGGCCCTGAACAAGGCGTTCCGGTACACGAACCGCTCTGGCCGGGCGGCGAAGTCCGAGATCCGGCTAACGCCGTTCACGGCTCGCGCGCTGTCGACCCACACGCCGGCCGGCCCGCTGTTCCGGTCCTTCCGGGGCTCCCCGGTCTTCGGATCCCGGCTGACGGCCGTGAAGCAAATGACGGCCTTCGCCTCGCTGGTCTTCGCCGTGCGGTTCAATTGGTGGAAGCCGCCGCCACAGTCGCGGCAATGGCAATAGCTCCGCTCATCCCGGACCGAACCGAGGCGCGTCTGGCACATCTTCCCGGCCCGTCTGTGCCGCTCCATTCGCTTGCCGCAACTCGGGCGAGGCAGAGCCGGAAGCGCGGCGTCGCGCACCTTCAGCAGATCCGAGTAGATCTTCGCTCCGAGGCCGGACCGCCGGACGCGCCGTCCGTCGCGAACTCGCGACAGCGCACCCGGCCGCCCTCGCGCCTGTGCTGCGCCGCAACGCCGTCCTGCTCGAGAATCAATGGAGGCTGCTTCGCCGCTTGCTCGTCCGTCAAACTCTCCAAAAATGCCACCGCCTGCGGATGGCGGAACTCCGAATCCCGTGTCTCGACCGTTATGATGCGCCCGGATGCGCAGCGCCCGCCGTGCGCGAGTCTTCCGAAACCGCCCCGGGATTGAACCAATCCCGATTGCAGCCCTCCAACACAAAACTCCAGCGAAACGCGAAAACGCAAAGCCGGCTCAAACCAAAGAAAATGGAATGCACCCCACATGATTGCATTGATTGAAAAAGGACTCAATCTTCTATACAAGAAACGAACAAGAATCGGATGGTCTCAACGAGACTAGGGTTGGTCGGAGGCCGACTGGATCATGCCACTTCCCCTAAGTCAATCTATTCCCGTTCCAACAGATCAACTCATCTTCGATCAACAGAACCCTCGCTTTACCCCCAGCAAAAAACCGAATGGAACTGGTGATGATGATATCATTCGCTTCATTGATCGCACGGCTGATTTGAGCGAATTAATCCAGTCTATGGCAGCAAGTGGCTACATCAAAGTTGAACCGATGGTTGTCCTCCAGTGTCAAGAGCAGCTGATAGTTCTGGAAGGCAATCGCAGGCTGGCTGCCTTGAAGTGCCTACGTGATCCCGAGCTTGCAAAGCAAGTCGGAGTGAGGCTACCGAAAATTTCGCGCAAAAACAGAGACTCCCTTGAAGAGGTGCCGATATGGTGTGTTGAGGATCGAGCTTCCGCGCAGGATTTGGTCGGCTTCAAGCACATTAATGGCCCTCACTCGTGGGACTCCTACGCAAAGGCGCTGTTTGCAATGCATTGGCTTGAGGGCGAGAGAACCAAAGGTAGTGATTTATCGCTATCGGATATCGCTCAAAAAATGGGGGATCGCCACGATACGCTTAAACGCATGGTGACCGCAGCTTTTGTCATCAAGCAGGCTGACGAAAATGGCATCTGGTCGATAGGCCAACGCAAAAGCAAACACTTCAGTTTTTCACACCTTTACACGGCTTTGAGTTATAGCGAATTCACTGACTATTTGGGAATGGAATTCCTTTCTCGCTCCGAGGATCCGGTAAAAGCGCCGGTTCCAAGCAACAAATACGGAAAGCTTTCGCGGCTCTTGGGTTGGCTCTATGGCAACAAAATTGAGGACGAGGACCCGATAATCCACAGCCAAGCAGCTGATTTGAAGCGACTAAGGAAAGTTCTGGGCAATAGAGCCGCGACGCGCCAGCTTGAGGTTACCCGCAAACTCGATGATGCATTAATTACTGCCATGCCGCGCAGCGAACTCTTTGCGCGTAACGTTTACCAGGCAGAACAAAGTCTTAACGCTGCGCTTCAGAACCAGAGCGGTTTTGACACGAATTACCAGTCAGAGTTAGTTGACACCTTGAGATCTATCCAGAACAATGCGGAAAGTCTTGTACTGATCGTTGAGAAAAAGGGCAATGGGCAAAGCCATTCGGAAGTGCCAATCGGATGATTGAAGTAGTATTGTCGCGCCCATCAGCGCGAGCGAATGTCGCCACCCAGATTGATTTCCTTGAACTTGCAGCTCTGACTGATGCTTCTGGCCGAGTTCGTATCGACACGCTGATAGAGGACCGGGCGCTTCAGGCGGAAGAAGAAGTCGATATTGGCAATGCTGATAGGGAGGGCGATGAATTTATTGGTTCCATCGAAAATGAATACGATTATCGAACCAGAATGCTGGGCGAGTCCTATCCGTTCAGAATGTCAGAGGATGCCGAGGAGTTAACTTATCAGAATCCAGGCAATGGTCCGGTAGCTGGCTCATATTTGGTCTGCTTGATTGCGTCACACATCGGCAGCAGAGCAGATCTGCGGTTAGAAATTCCCAGCGAGCGGGGACTGGATTCTGACATTATTACCCGGATGCGCAATCGCGTTTTCCAAATGATTGGAACCATTGCCTTGGCGGGTTGCGCCAAAGGCCCAGCCGTAAGCGTTGGATGGCCGCGCGTCGAAAACGAGACAATAATTGAAACCATGAATCGTGCTTTCGAGCGCGGTTTCCCGATTCAAGTCAGGGCCGAACCCAACTACACGGTATTATCAGGAGTAAGGGATGATGGTGTCGATGTCGTAGCGTGGGAGCATGTTGACCTTCCGCCGAGTCCATCCGTATGGTTTGGCCAGATTGCATCGGGGCGAGACTGGCGAAACAAAACTGTGACAGAAAGGGCAACACGCTTCGCCGAGGGCTTTCTATGTGCTGTTCCTACGAACAAAAATCACGCAACAATAATCCCATTTCATTTGGACGATAGCGCGCCCGACACCAGAGCTCTCCACCACAGGCATGGGCACATCCTTGATCGGATAAGATTAAATCGTAATTTCAAATCTGGAATCAACCTGATCGAAGAAGAAATTGAAATGGATGAATCCGAAAATATCCAAATTGCTTTGGATTGGGTAAATGAATTTGTACAGGAATTGCAAAATCTATTCGAAGCAACCTGAAGCAAAAACAATTTTGAAATCCACTTTCAAACCAAATGCTCGTTTTCCTTCTGGGTTTATAAGGTCTGTAATTCACCAATAGATGCGGCATCTTTCGATCAGCGTTAAATTCTTAAATAAGATGGAGGGCCGTTTCAGGTCGATATTCGATAAATCCATGCGCGCTATTTCAAGAATTCGGACAAGTATCTATGGGATTGAGCACTAATTTTTAACAACATAAAACCATCATTGTATCTGGGTTACGCCTTTCCTTGCGACTCTGCCTTGACACCAGAGTTGCGAACCCAAAAATTCTCCCGCTCCATAATCCGCAACTAAGCTGGAGGGATCCGAGATGCAACCGCTCAGAATGCCAAGGCAATTTGCAATAACCGCAAGGGATAGCGGCGATCATGTAGGATTCTCTGAGATCAAAGCCTGAACCCTCGAAATAGGCACATAGGTCGGCCGGGATCAAAGCGGCGCCCAGATCCCGCAGTGTCTCCGGAGCGGAATTGTCAGCTTCGGCGGGATGCGCCAGCCGGTCATCGAACCGGAAAATGATCCGGTATGATCGCAATGTGCGTGGCAGGCCGCCGCGATCACAGGTTTTCGGATCAGGTCGGCAGGCTCCGCGCGCAGATCGCCCGCGCCCATTCCGAAATCGAGTACCAAATCGCGGTCGCGTCCCTGCACGACCCAGATATTGGAATGATCCAGCGGAACGACGTGCGGCTCCTACAATTCCTACAATTGTGTGATGCCGCAATCGTGACTTTGGCGGGCGAACCACCTTTGGGCTATCGGCAACACAGGCGTAGGCAACTCCTTTCGTCAGCATGAGCGCTCGTGCGTGATTTGACCGTTCATCATGGTCATATCGACCTGCGCATCTTCCCAGTTCACCTCGTTCGGCTCACCCTTGGCCGACAGCATCACGACATCCGCCGCCATGCCCGTGGCCAGCATTCCGAAGCGGTTCTCGCATTTTGCGGCATAGGCTCCGCCTGCCGTGTAGGCGCGCAGCGTGTCCTCGACCGAAAGGCGTTCATCCTTCAGATTCTGCCGCCAAGGTTTCCGATTCACCGCCCAACCGATCCCGCGCAGTGGCGACAATGGCGCGACCGGCCAGTCGGAGCTGAAGCAGATCGGAATGCCTGCTCGTACTAGAGTGCGCCACAGATAGGCGCGGGGCCAGTTGTCTTCTCCGATGATAGTGGTTGTGGGTTCACGCGGAAACGCGCCTTCGCCCGGGCAATGGGGCGGCTGAACCGAGGCGGTGACGCCCAGATCGCGCATACGCTCGATATCATTCCGCGCGATCACTTCGATATGTTCAATACGATGGCGGGCATCCTCGGTTCCATTTGCGGCCAGAGCCGCTTCGTACCCGTTCAGAACTGCGTTCACTGCTCCGTCGCCGATGGCATGAACCGCAATCTGGAACCCGCGCCGATCAGCTTCGGTCACTGCCTCGGCAAAGGCATCCGGTTCGTGCAGCCGGGTGCCGCGTTCGCCCGGCTGTCCGGGATAGTCGTCAAGCCTGAGCGCCGTACCTGCATCCAGCACCCCGTCCATGAACAGCTTGATCCGCCGCGACCAGAGTTTGTCGCTGTCGAAGTCGCGCCGCATCCCTTCGGCGAAGTCCAGATTGCCCGGAGGTTCGCCGGAAGTGAAGTGATAGGGAATTTCGATCCTGCAAGGCAAGTCATCCTCCGACTCCAGCTCGGACAGGAGTTCCAGCTGATATCGGTTGCCGTCCATGTTCATTATCGTGGTGATGCCGAGACTTGCACAATGGGCCAATCCTTCGCGCAAGAGCCGCTTGTCATAGGCGCGCTCATCCTCGGTGAAGTTCGCCGGCTCGATCCCGTCAATGCCGAGGTTTTCGCGCCCGCCCTGACTGCGCAGCGCCAACACCGGCAGAAAGGCGGCGAATTCCTTGAGGAAGCCGGTTGCAAGGCCATCGCCGCCCATCTCAACCTCGGCATTCTCCAACTCGGCCCCGTGCAAAAGACCCGCCGCTCCCAACGCGACAGTATTGGCCCAGGCATTGTGGTAATCCGGGGACTGCAACAGAACCGGGCGATCCGGCAGCATGGCATCGATCTCATGCCGGTTCAGCGGACGGGTCTCGCCCAGAACCGTGAAGTTCACACCCTGCGCCACCAGCACCTCGTCGTCGGGGGTCCTCGCCGCATAATCAACCATCGCGGATTTTAGGGCGTCGAACCCTTCGATCTCACCCGCCTGCAGAAACCGCAGGCTTTGCGAACCAGCAAAAAGATGCATATGGCTCTCAATGAATCCCGGAAGCACGATGCGCCCGTCCGCATCGATGACTTTCGTGTTTTTGCCTGCAAGCGTTCCAACGTCTGCTGCATTGCCAACTGCAACGATGCGGGCGCCTGAAACGGCAAGAGCCTCGGCGCGCGCGCCCGGCTCCGTCATTGGCAAGACGGTCGCGTTGGTTATGATCAATTCAGAACACATGCTTGCCGCCTTCCGTCGCTCTGCGGCACCGTCACGGGCACAGCGCTTCGCGACAGCGGTCCGCAGGAATTCAGTCACTTACAGGTCATCGCACTGAACTTCCAGATCGATGCGTAAATCGGGGGCGATTTTAACATTGAGAGGAGCTTTGCCGGGTGCCTTCAGCCGTTGCTCATAGGCATGAACACGCTCGAACTGCTCGGTAAAATCGAAAAGATGCAATTGGGACTGAGCGGCTGAATCATAGGGATAGGTGTTATCGACCGCGACCGTCTCGACAACGTAGTCGGTCAGCGATTTTTCACTGCGCATTCCAGATCCCGAAATGCTCAAAACAGTTCGGGCGTAGTAAGCATTGAAATGATCTTGTCACTCTATTCCTCTATCAAAAAATGAATATCTTGTGCCTTGATGTTTTCATCAGCAATAATGTTGTCAAAAATCTCGGTTTCAATTCCAGCCTTCGACACGCTCATTTCACGAAAGCCAGTAGACGGGTCAGCACAATATGCCCGAACCTGATCCGGGGTAAGCATGTCCTGCTCCCTCATTCTGCACCTATTGAGCAACTCCCTTCCATCTTCGCCAGCCCCGGAAAGTGAAATTAAGTTGTTGATCTCACGAACGATGTAATCGCTATGGGTGGTCAGAAGGACCTTTACCTCAGCATTCACAAGCCGCGCAATCAGACGCGCAAACTTCACTTGGTTGTCAGGGTGCAAGTTCAACTCCGGTTCATCGATGATCAGAATTTGATTCTTTCCTGCAATATGGTTGATATACATATCCACCAGAAACAAAGATTTCACAGAGGAAGAGGCGATGTAGAGGGGAACAAAAATCTTTGGCCGATTCCGCCTTTTTCTCGGACTGTAGACAAGTTGCCCATTATTGGGCCGAAAGGCGCCACCACCCAGCAGGTCGTTCAATGCATCAAATACATATTTGTAGTCCTCTTTGGCTTCCCGTAGAAAGCTTTTGCGCTTGCTGATATTGTCGTAATCTCGAACCGCATCGATGTTATCTTGTATTGGTTGAGCATATCGAGAGCGCATCGACTCAATAACTTCTATCGGGTTGATTTTTTCAGAATCCCTAAGATGCGAAATGATTGCGTTGCTGTTCACATCGAGATCCTTGTAGAAAAGTGCGACCCCCGTTCTCTCTGACGTTACTGCAAAAGGCGTTGGGATTTTCTTTCCAAGCAATGCACCAAAGATCACATTACTGACAATTCCGCTTAGAAGCCGTTGGGGTGTTCTTACCCCTTGATCGTGAGAGTAAACAAGGGTCATAGTCCCAGCATCAGGATCTACTTCACCTTCCAGTTTATTTCCTTTCAATACCGTTACTGAAACGCGGTAATCTCCCAGTTCCCGCAGCTCTTCGTCCTCTAATTTAAATGAAAATTTAGTTCCAGAGAAGAAATCATTAGGAGCGTTAAAAAACTGATTAAGACCAGAAGCAAATGTCACGCCTGCATATGCCAAGTAAATCGCAAAATCGTCCCTGATCTTCTTCAGATCGATCTCAGCTGCCTCACCATCGTGCAGCTTTCGCAAGACTTCACTTTCAATGCCAAAATCAAAAAATGACGAAAAGCTCTTGAGCGCAGCATACACTGCGTAGCTTGTATATGTCTTCCCGGAATTGTTTGGACCGCATATTACTGTAAGGTCTGCAAGGGAAATCGCCCCGCTACCAGCTTGCCCGAAATCTTTGAACTCAATGCGCATCTTTTTGCCCTCAACGGTGCAAGGGGCCCCTCTCAGGTTAGGGTTTTGCTCTAAGGAGCGGAGTGATCGAGGTCAATGAGGAAACAAGTTTCCCACTACCCTCGGAAGGTACTTTGATCGACTGTCCGCGAAGCTCCCATCTCCATGAAATGACCCGTCTGCCTACGCCTCTGGCGAAAATGGGGTCAATGCGAAGTACTGTTGCTTCAACGATTCTTTGTATCAATTTCGTACGGATTTCGATTGTGATAGGACTCTTTCGCATTGGCGCGAACGCAGGCTGTATTTCCCGGGGGTCTTCGCTTCTGCGACTATTCGGACTCGGTGTGATCGCCCAGGTCTTTTCCCCTCGTTCAATCAAAGCGGCGTTGGACGCATGCGGGGTCCGCAGCGTGCGGCGCCGCGAACTTTCGCTGGAGGCGATGGGCCTGTCCAAGAACATCTCCACGCGCGAGGTCCTTCACTGTGTGGCGGACGGGCTTCGCCTCGTGGCCCCCGGCGTTGCGTTGCGGATTTCGGGTAAGTCCTTGATCTTCCGCGTTAGGAAAGGCCGGGAGGATTCGGACGCGGTCAGCTGCGCGCGGTTCGCAGACGCCTGCAGAACTCGGGCGCCGTTTCCCCTGATCCGGACGCTCTCGCGGATGCCGTCGAGGAGCGCGCCGTGCGGAGCCGAGTACAAACCAAGCCGAGAGGAGTGCGCAGAAAAGTGAGTTCCTACATCATCCGGAAACGAGGCCCGGTCTTCCCGCGAACGCACGAATGGAGCCCCGAAATTATACGTCGAAATGTCTAAACGACAGTATTGGTTTGAAGCGGCCTTACCTTCACATCAAGAAACAGGGCGATGGCAGGAGAAGGGCCATTCGCCAGAGGGCGCTGAAGGCGATCAATCTGGCGAATATGAAAGCCCACGGCAAGCGAGAAGGCGTTCGCGTTCTTCGGCCCCGGGCCGCGTCCGCCCGCCGCGACCGGATCCGAAACGCGGAAAGGCGAATTCATGCATCTGGCCTCGCCCAAGGGGCATCGAACCTGAAACCGAATCTTGAAATTGCCGACGGAAGGGATACTCTGTACCAATTCTGCAACCCATCGGGAAAATGCCATGAGCAAAACCACATTTACGTTCCGGGTCGAAGAAGACCTTAAAGAGAATTTCGCTTCCGTCGCAAAATCCATGGATCGCACCGGCGCCCAGCTGCTGCGCGACTGCATGCGCGATCTGGTACGCCGGCAGCAGGAGCCTGAGGAACACGATGCCTGGTTCCGCGAACAGGTACGGACCGGATTGGATTCAGCCAATGCCGACAAGCTGGTGCCGCATGAAACGGTCGAAGAAAAATTTGCCGCTCGCAGAGCCGAAACCCGCCGCAAGCTCGATATGCTAACGTGACACTGGAGCGGACACCCGAAGCGATCGCTGATCGCGAAAATATCTACGACTGTATCGAGGCGGACAACCCAGCGGCGGCATTGGCCCCGGATGAGCTCTGTTTTCAGAAAAAGCCGAACGTCTGACCGATCACCCCAAGATCGGTCGCCTTGGGCGCGTGCAAAACACCCGAGAACTTGTTGCCCACGAAAACAATCTCCTGATCCACGACATAACCGGCGACAAAGTGCGAATTTCGTGTGCGCTGCAGGCGGTGAAGCAATGGCCGCCGACGAAACGACAACAGAAATGATGGATTTGAGGACAGCACTCACAGGCTGAGCTTTCCACTGAGCGGCAAAATAAAGGCCAGCACACCTGCAATCGCGCGCCGCATTTGCCGTCTGGCCGCAATGGCGAAACGCTGTTGCGCAATAACGGCCTGTCTGCCGCCGCTGCAGCAAAAACGGCCACAATTTTCCTTTACTGCGCGGGGCTGGGCAGGCGAAAACGTCTTTGTCGCCTTGTTTGCGCTCTTCGAGTTCTTCGCGGGAATCCCTGCGGTGCTTGCCGCCGCGTACCGAACCGGCCTGTTTCCGCATCTGCAATATGGCTGTCGGATATTCATGCGATGGCGGTCATGGCGGCTGCGCCAATGTTCTGGCTCTTGCTGTGCCGACGGGTACGTTTCAGCGGCGCAAACCTGCAGCACAGGGGGAGTTCATGAATCATTCCCTTCAAGCTTACCGCCTTTGTGGTCGCGCGCGGAATCGCCGCCTTTCTCGTCACCCGGCGGACCTGAGCCTTGATCGAATATTTTGAGCACGCCGCGTAAAACAGGCAGGGCCTTGCTGGAGCGTCAGGATCGGCCTGTCTTTTGGACGGGCCGTTCATACCGCGCTCATCGCATCGATAGTCATTGAACGACCGAATTCAAATTTTGCTCCGGAGAGACTTTTCCCGCAGGTCTTCGGCATATTGGCTTCGCTGTCCGGCCTTATCCGTCGCAGTTTTTCCTTGCAGCAACCGCCTTGGGGTCATCTTCCGGACGGGCGAAACCCAGCTTCACCTGCATTTTCGCCATTGTGGCGGTGTGACAGGAAGCCGCCTGCAATGGCCTGTTCCTTGAGATTATGGCAACTGCATCTCGAGATCGTTAGAATTCAGGTGGAAAGCCGGCGGGAGCGCGACGTCGGCGAGATGCTCGCCCGCGTTCAGCATCCCCCTGCAATCATTGATCCCAACCCATGCGGTCGCGTTCAGGACTGAAATGCGTTGCATTGATCAAATTTAATTTCAATGCCGCCTACCATTGATGCACGTCGATGCAAATATAGCCAACTGCGTATTGACGCCGCTTGGCGCATTCCTTAGCGTCGAATGCGGTCGTTCCCCGCAGTTGGAAGAGCTTCGCATCCTGACGGGCGAATGGCACACGAAACCGTATTCATGTACCGCCTTGCCCGTAACGCGGAGCCGGGCAGCCCAGGGAGAGACCCATGAAAAGCAAATATACGCGTCGCCGCTTTCTGACCACCACCGCGGCAGCCGGGGCCGCAACTCTTGCGATGCCGTCGCTGTCGCGCGCCGCTGACCGTGAAATCACTGTCGGCACCTACGGCGGGTTCTTCGAGGAATCCTTCCGTAACGGCGTTTACCCGGACTTCACCGCCGCCACCGGCATCAAGGTGAACTCGGTCGCGGTGCCGACCGGCGAAACCTATATCGTGCAGATTCGCAACGCTGCGCGCGGCAAGAAGGCCCCGGCGGATGTGGCGATGATGGCCAATGTTCCGCGCTTGCGCGGGCAAGCGCAGAACCTGTTCAAGCGTCTTGACCCAGCAAAGATTCCAAACTTGTCCCATCTGCCGGAAGAGTTCCAGTACAGCTATGACGACGGGTCCTTTTACGCTTCAGCCGCGATCGCGTGGTTTATCACGCTCGTGACGAACACCAACGTGATGCCCGACCCCGTCGAGAGCTGGGCGGAGATGTGGGATCCCAAACACGAAAACTCGCTGGGTCTGCTGGGTTTGGCCACAAACTCGAACCTGCTGGAAATCACCTCGACCACGTTTCTCGGCGGCACCGATATTCTGGACTCACAGGACGGCATCGAGCAGGCCTTCCAAAAGCTCGCGGAACTGACTCCGAACGTGCGTTTGTGGTACAAGGACGAGGGCACATTCCAGCAGCAGCTGGTCGACGGCGAGATTCCGTGGGGCCAGTATTACCACGACGTCACCGTTCTGAAGGCGATGGACGGCGAGCCGCTTCGCTCGAACTTCCCGAAAGAGGGCGGCGTTCGCGAAACCGGCAGCTGGATCGTGCCGGAACATTCCACGATGGATGAAGAAGTGCATGTCTATATCAACTACATGCTCGACCCGGCAATTCAGGCGCATTTGGCGCGCAATGTAGGCACGGCGCCCGTTGTCGACCCGGCGGCTACCGGGCTGAGCGCCGAGGAGTTTGCGATGGTGTCCAGCGACATCCCGCCCATCGTGCCGAAATACCAAATGTATTTCGATCACGGCGACTGGATCGCCGACCGCTGGAGCCAGCTGATTTCAGGCTGATCCGGACTTTCGGCTTAAAGCGGCCCCGGCGCCGGGGCCGCGCCCCTTTTCGAGCGGAGGCGGAATGTCCGGCCTTGTGATTGAAAACGTAACCAAGAAATTCGGCTCCTTCACCGCCGTGGAGGAAGTGAATCTGAATTTCACATCCGGCGAGATGATCTGTTTTCTCGGCCCCTCCGGCTGCGGCAAGACCACGCTCTTGCGCGTGATCGCCGGACTGGAAAGCCCCACCGAGGGAACGATTGAATTCGACGGGCAGAACCTGACTTCGATCCCGGTTCACAAGCGCAACGTGGGGATGGTGTTTCAGTCCTTCGCATTGTTCCCGCATCTGAGCGTTGCGGAAAACATTTCCTATTCCATGCGCGTTCGCGGACACTCCAGGACGGAACGCGAGGACCGGGTCCGCGAACTGCTGGACATGATTCACCTGCCGGGGATCGAGGACCGCCGCATCAGCCAGCTATCGGGCGGGCAGCGCCAGCGGGTCGCCATTGCGCGAGCATTGGCGCTGAACCCGCAAATCTTCCTGCTCGACGAGCCGATGTCGGCGCTGGACGCGAACCTGCGCGAGTCGATGCAGATCGAGTTGCGCAAACTGCAGCAGGAGCTGGGCATAACCACCGTCGTCGTAACTCACGACCAAACCGAAGCCATGACCATGGCGGATGACATCGTGGTCATGAGCGCCGCTCGGGTGCAACAGACCGGCCGGCCGATCAACATCTACAAGAAGCCGGTGAACAAGTTCGTCGCCGGTTTCATCGGCACTTCGAACCTTCTTCCCGCGAAGATGACGGGGGCGGATCAAGTCCGAATCGGCGAGCACGACATTCGGGTTTGTCAAAGCGGCGAGGGCGTTGCGCAAGGGCAAGACGTTCTGCTGATGACCAGGCCCGAAGAAATCTATATTCATGCCGGCAGCGACCGGAGCGGCGAAAATCAAGTGAATGGCCGGGTAACCTTCATCCGCGACATCGGGGCGACGATCGAGATTCTTGTTGATTGCGGGGGGCATGAAATCAGCGCCCTTATGACGCCGAAAGGTTTCCCCGAGGTTAAAGTCGGGCAGGACGTGATCGTCGAGATGCCCGTGGACGCCTGCATGGCGCTGGCGGCGTGAGAGGGCGGCATGGCGAACGCAACGGAGCGCGTCGAACAGATCGAGCGACCAACCCGGAGGTTTTCGCGTATCCGGGGAGGCGCGCGCCGCATAAATCGGGCTTCTTCCGCCGTACACGGTCCGACCTGATGGCAGCGAGGAACACCGCGGAAAATGAAAATCCCGCTTGGCCGGACCGCGCTGTCGCAGCGTGACGATATCTGGAAGGAGAACCGAACTGACGGTACGTAAGGAAAACACATTCGGCAGGTATCTGACCTTGATCCCTTCGTCGGTGATGTTGGGAGTGTTCTTCCTAATCCCTTTCGTGCTGATATTGGCGGTCAGCGTTGCGCACAAGACCCCGGGCGGCGATTTCATCTTCGGTTTCACCGTTGCGCACTACGAACGCTTCTTCTCCGGGCTGTATATCGGGCGGACGATCTTTTCGACTGTCACCGCGCTGTCCGTTTCGGTCCTGACCTTGCTGGTCGCTTTTCCCTTCACTTACATGCTGACCCGGTTTACGGGGCGCTACCGCACCTTGTGGCTGATCTATATCCTGGCGCAGTTGTCGCTGTCCGAGGTCCTGATCGCCTTTGGCTGGCAGGTGCTGTTTTCAAGCACTGCAGGTCTGTCGAACTTTCTGGTTCTACTGGGTATTGTCGACGAATCCTTTCCCATGGCGCCGAGCCTGAGCGCGGTGATCACTGCGCTGGTTTATCTGGCGCTGCCCTTTGCGGTTCTGTTGCTTTATCCGGCCCTCAGCCGGATCGACAAAAGCTACATGGAAGCCAGCCAGACCATGGGCGCTTCTCCGGTGCGTACCTTTTTTACGGTCGTGGTGCCGATCGCGCGGCCGGCGCTGATCTCGACCGGGGTAACCATGTTCGTGCTGACGCTGGGCGCTATCATCACGCCGCAGGTTCTGGGCCGCCCTTCGCACTGGACGTTGTCGGTGCTGATTCAGGATCAGGCCATATTCAGCGGCAATATGCCGTTCGCGGCGGCACTCGCGGTCGTCCTGCTGATCTTGGCCGGGGGCGTGATTGCGCTGGTGCTGCGACTGAACAAGGGGAATGGATGATGCGGCTGATTGGCCAATTCTATCTGCTGCTGTTCGCACTGTTTCTGGTCGGCCCCATCGTGGTGATCGGGGGCGTGTCCCTGAACGCCAAGCAAAAGATGTCGTTTCCGCCCGACGGCGTCGGAATCGGCTGGTTTGTCGAGATTTTCGCCAATCCCGAATGGTCCGGCGCTTTGCTGAATTCCTTGATCATCGCTTTCTGTTCGGCCGCGCTGGCGGTGCTGATCGCGTTGCCGATCGCATACACGGCGTGGAAATACGGACTGCGCTATGCCAAGGCGTTGTTTGGGCTGGGGATCGCGCCCTTCATCCTGCCGCCTATCATTCTGGCGCTTGCCGTGCTGATATTTTTCACGACCATCGACTTCAACGGCTTAATGATCAATGTGATCATCGCGCATGCGATCTTTCTGATGGCGCTGCCGCTGGTCACGATCTCGCTGGGGCTGGAAGGCGTGGACCGGTCGCTGACGGAGGCGGCGCAGACCATGGGAGCGGATGCGGGCACGGTGTTCCGCACCGTGATCTTTCCTATTGCGGCACCCTATGCGATGGCCGGGTTTGCTTTCTGCTTCGTGCTCAGCCTCAACGAATACATCATTGCTCTGATGACCGTGGGATTCACGGTGGAGACGCTGCCTATCAAGATCTTCAACGCGCTGCGCTACGGCTATACGCCGATCATCGCCGCGATCGCCGTGATGTTCCTGATTATCAACATCGTCATCTTCAGCCTGATCGCCCGGTTCGGCAACCTGCCGCGCATCCTCGGCGCGTTCGATGAGTGAAACCGGAAATTTAACCCTTGGCCTCTGGCAAGGCGCGAGCCGAGCCGGAGACCCCGAACAGCTGATGGAGCAGATCGAGGCGGTCTGCGAAGACGCGCGGAACCGGTCCGTCGATTATCTGATTTTCCCCGAGTGCTATCTGACCGGGTACTTCAACCCGGATCCGCTGGCCGGCGTGGCGGCCAAGGTGACGCCGGATCATTTGAACCGCCTTGGTTCCCTGTCCGACAGATTTGGCATCGGACTTCAGATCGGCAGCTATCAGACCGAAGGGAACAGTGTTCTCAACGCCGCACATGTGTTCCTGCCGGGACAAGGGTTGATCGGCAGCTATCGCAAGCGAGCGCTCTACGGCGACTGGGAGCGCGACAATTTTGCCCGCGGCGACAGCACTTTGATCTTTGCATTTCGGGGGTTTCGCATCGGCGTCCTGATCTGCGTCGAGGCCGAATTCCCGGAACTCTCCCGCGATCTGGCGGAACAGCGCGTCGATCTTCTGGCGATCTCGACGGCGCTGATGTCGCCTTACGACAACGTCGCGCGAATCCTTGTCCCCGCCCGCGCAATGGAGAACCGGTGTTTTGTGGGCTATGCCAATTTCGTCGGCCGCCAGAGACAGTTGGAATTTGTCGGGCAGAGCGTCATCAGCAATCCGCACGGCGATGCGTTGGCGCGCGGAAACGCGAAGTCCGAGGAACTGCTGACTGCGCGGCTGGATCTGGCCGAACGCGATGCCGCGCGGCAGGACATCGACTATCTGGCGGAGCTGCCCGGCGTCCCGCGTTGAGGGTGCGTCTCATATTTTTGGTTAATTTGATTTCACGCGTTCCCGCATCACTTGGACTCGGCGTTTCCAAGGTGTCAATTGTTGCTGACCGAGAATCATTGAACGCAAACAACGCCGAAATCCGGCAAGGCGCAAAAGCGAAAGAAAGACTTCACCAAAAAACGCCTGACAGCATATTTTCGGGAGGGGGCCTAACCTGACGTCAAGCGTTTTTTTTCGGTGTTCAGGGCGCGCCTTTCGACAGCCGTTCCGGGTCGAAGGTCTGTCCGGTTTCGATCATTCTGCAGGCGACGCCGAGGAGTCTGTCGGCGACGCTTCCAAGGGCTCGGGCACGCTTGTGCCCGCGGCTTCTCAGCGCATGACAAATCGCCCGGCCGGCTTTGTCGCGCCGGATGGCGGCCATGGCCCGGTGACGGGCGGCGTTCCCGGGCCGTCCGTTCGCGGCGAGTCGGCGCTGGACCAGGACGGTCCGTCCCGACCGTTTGGTGACAGGCTCGACGCCGAAGTAGCATCTCAAGGCTTGCAGGTCGGCTTTCCGAATGCTGTCGAAGGCTTCGGAGAGGGTGACGGCCAGGACGGCGGGTCCGATGCCAAGGGCTGGAGCGCGTAGCGCGACAGGCCGAGGCGGGGGTTGACCGGAACCCCGGCTCGACTGACGACCGACGCCGAAGCTCCATCAAGTGCTCTGAGAATTACTGGGGGTAATATTTACAGGTGGTGACTCGTCTGACGACTCACCATCCTGCCACGAACTCGAATACGCCGCGCCGCGATGCGGGTATTCTGCAATATCGAAAGGCTATTGACCCGCCAACGACGTTCCTGAGCCAATCTGCGTGATCAGCGACGCCGTTTCCTCTTTAATCGCACGAATTTCCGTTCGGACCGTTTCGATATTATTGTCGCTGTCGTAGCGAACACTTTCGATTGCAGTATTGACGCTCATAAATTGGCTTTGCGTGAACTCGTCAAGTTTCGTGATCTGCGTTTGGAGGCTTGTCAACTGGCTCTGCGTGCGATCGTCATTTCCCGTCATTTGCGTTTGGAGGCTTGTCAACTGGCTCTGCATGCGATCGTCATTTCCCGTCATCTGCGTTTGGAGGCTTGTCAACTGGCTCTGCGTGCGCTGGTCAATTCCCGTGATCTGCTCTTGGAGGTTCCCGATCTGCGCTTGGAGGTTCCCGATCTGCTCTTGGAGGTTTCCGATCTGCGCTTGGACAATCGTTGTGACCAAGCTTACCGTCGCGATAGTTGTTCCGACTGCCGACAAGACTAGCGGCAGGAAGCTTTTCAGCGTTTGGTTTGTTGGCAAAGAACGGGCCATGTAAGTTTAGTAGTTGCAAGACTGAATTACGTCAAGCAGTTCGGGGAGAGGCGCATCCCATTTTCTTTGGATTGAAATGAGCAAAGCGCCGCTGGTCGAAAGTCGATGCCAACGCCCTGCTCGCCATTGAAGGCTGCTTCGAAAACAACCGCAGGTCCGAAACCAACAATTGAAGGGGTTTCCGCTCTGTAGCCGCCTAGAGCGTTTTTCACTAAGTTTGATCCAATGTACCCATCCCGCATCCTTTTAAAGCCCAACGGAGATTGGAGAATTCTCAGATTGAACCGGGTCAAACTTAGTGAAAAACGCTCTAACCAAAATATGGGATGCACCCCGGCGTTGAACCGGATTTGACGCAAGGCCGACGGCCTGCCGCAAAAAGCCCGGGCATGGTCTTGAGCAGTGCTGCCCTCAAAGGGCATCGACAACGCCGATACCAGGCCAAAGCCATGGCCGGGATGCATATTGGATCGAAGCGGGCGGAGTCCAAGGCCGGGCTTGGTACGGTGGCGGAGCGGCACGCGATCGTTTCCGAAAGGCGCTTAACGAGATTCTCAAGGAAGAGAAGACGGAGGCTCCGGGCGGCGCGAAGACATTCCACGCGGTCCGGAACTTCACTGAGAAGGTCTTGTCGATGGACGCATCCCTTATTTTTGGTCGGACGGGATGGCGGCGGTCGAAGGCCGAAGCGAACGCCTTGCTCGCCGTCAAACGCTGCGTCGAAAACAACCGCGGGCCCGAAATCATCAATTGAAGGGTTTGCAGCGCCGCAACCGCATGGCCAAAAAAATTGGAACGCACCTGGGTGTGCGAATAGGATTGAATATTCAACCTTTGAGCTTATAACAAATCGGTTCAAATGTGTTCCAGATTGCCTCAACCACATTTGCCAAAGAAACGCCATTTAGTTGGATACTCTTTGCGTACCTATCCCATTGACTTTGCTTTGCCGCGTCTTTTGCAAACGCTTCCGACAATCCTTCTGGCCGTGTTTCAGGAATCGGCGTCTCCCGCTGAGAAAAAGTCATGCACACAGCGTTGGAGAGATCATCAGCAGAAACTTCTTGCGATTGCGGTAGTACCCAAAGATCATAGAAATCTTTCATCCGACTATTGATCAGGCCGAGCGCAACCACAGTGTGAAACTTTTCCGCCATGACGGTTGCAGGCGAATATGCGCGGACCAAAACGGCCGGATATTCAAGAAGTGATGGATATTCAATTTCAAAATTGGGTGCAGACAAAGCATCGCCAAATCCGATATCAATCTTTATAGGTATTCTGGTCTTGCCTAGTTTCGCGCTCGTCCTTAAGCGCACCCCGCCATAAATCTGATCCTCGCGGATTTGCGTGGCTCTCAAGGCCGTCGTTTCGAAGATGAGGCCATCCTTAGCATTTATGGTCAGCGTTTCCCTGAATATCTTCAATAGAGTTTTTTCATCCAGCGAACCCAAACCCAGGAAATCGACATCGCGAGTGAATCTTGCGTTTTCTTTTGTCCAGAGCGCTATCAATATACCTCCCTTCAGTACAAACCCATCATTGTACGGCGAAATCGCCAGACGAAAAATCAATCGTTCTAGACCGAATGCCACCAAAACTTCATTAAAATTGCGCTTATTTTGCCTCGCATGGTTCAATAGTTTCTGCCGCACCGACGCGGCGAGATTAGCTTGATGTTTAGCCATTGGCTGTCAGCGCCTCCAGATATGGCTTGATTATATTCGCAGCACCGAATTCTCGTGCTGCCTCGAACAGCTTGGCGGGTGTCGCTATTCTGTCGGCAAGCGCTGATTTCAAGGATTCAATGGCGACGGACCGATCAACGAGTTTCGGGTTACGGAAAGCATCTGCAATTGATTTGGCAGGCGAATAAATCGGCACGTCGACGCCGCAAATTTTATGGGTTTCGATGGCTGCGGAGAAGTAGCGTTCGCAAAACCGTACCGTGCGGATTGGCGGATAGCTGATCTTCGGAGCCCAATTACTTGTGCCGATCGCAATCCAGGTCTTGCGCGGTATCTGGTCGGTAAGGTCATGAAATGCGAGAGCCGAGACGAGACAAATGATACCATTCGGCGCCAGTTTGCTAACTTCGGCAAGTGTTGCATGGACGTCCAATTCTGCGTTCGCAAGCTGATAAAGCCCGCGCCCTGCACGGACAATTTCACCAGTTGCCATCGAGCGGGCGATGGTTGTTGCCGAAACGCCGCGGCGCGCGAGCTCATGAGCGCGCGCCAGCCCATGATGCGTGAGGTGATCTATCAAGCGATCTTTTTGGGTTAGGGCGTGCTGAGATGCCATGTTCTAAAACATCTTATAAAATCATCTTTTGTCATAGGTTTTGTAACATACTTCTCACAAACACTCCACCAAAAAAATCACTGAACCCGCGATTCTGGATTGTCACTGACTACTGTCTGAGTTCACCCATTGATGCGACTCCGCCTTGACGCCGGAGCGGCGGATCCCCCAAGCTGCGTCCAGTCGGGAATCCACAACTGGAGGGATCCGGGATGCAAGCAATCGGAATTCACGGGGCGTTTGCAAGCGCCGCGAAGATCGCCTCCCGCTGCCGGCTGGAGGACGCCGGCGATCCCGTCGTCGCCGATCGGCGGGACAAGCCGGACAGATGGCACGCCGCGCGGCGCAATGGGCTCAGCGCCGAGGACGCCACCCAATTCACCGCCGATCAGATTTTTGCGGGACCGCGTCGCAAATTCGCTCACTGCTTTCGGAATGCACGTGGCTTTCAGATAGGCCGCAAGATCGACCATGTCGCTCTCCCGATCCCTTGCCATGCTTCAGCGGAAGACGCAGGACGCGCCCTATCGCCGGATGGCCTTGAGCCGCGCCAAGGCGTCGAACTGCGCACCGTTGCTCAGTATCTTCCGCGCCACCATCGCGCCGCTCTTGTTTGCGCGCGCCACGCCCAGACCGGAATAGCCATGCGCGAATAGGACACGGTCCTGCAGCGCGCCGAAATGCCGCATCTAGCTGACGGTGATGCCCAAAGTTCCGGACCAGAAGTTTTCGAACTTTACGTCTGAAAACTGCGAAAAACGTGCAGAAAATTCTTTCGCAGGCGGCGTCCGATCTCGGTCGAATCAAAGAGCTTTGCCGAGGCCGGGCCGCCGAACAGCTGTCGTTCGTCCGGCGACAGGCTGCAATAGTTCATGTGATAGCGCGTGTCGGAAATCGCGTGAGTGCAGGGAAGCAATGCCTTGGCGCGTTCGCCAAAGGGTTCGGTCGCAACGAGAAAATCGCTGGCGGGGATCCTATCAATTTCCCACTGTCGATTCGGTGATCATTCCGTGTGCCCTTATGGTTCGGTTGCGCTGCATCCGCGGCACGAAGATCGTCCACGCAACCCAGAACTTAAGGATTCCGAGGAGCGGTTGCCGATACGACCTCCGGGATTCGGCACTTCGACTGCGGACTCGCAGACTGTCGGATTTGGCGGCGTTTCTGGTCGCACTGCAGCAGACGACCTAGAGGCGGAATGCAGAGCTGAACGTATCCTATTGAAGGCTCGGCGGGCCGCCCTTGAGTTCCAAGAATTGGCTCAGAAATTCCCATTTGCATCTCGCGTACCGGCGAAAGAACTGCATGACGACCAGCCCGACAGCGTCGCCAGCATGTCGGTCAAGCCGCGCTTCTTGGCGTTGCTCTCGCGGGGATCGTCAACCCCTTGGAAAATAGAGCGGAATCCTTCCATCTTCTACCTCCGAACACTGCTCTTCGTCGTTGTTTTAATCGAAGAGCGCTATCATGAGGCAGAAATGGAAAACAGAAATTTTAAAAGCGAAGGCGCTGAATTCGTCTTGCATGCGATTTACGAAATGGACCAAATGTATTATATACTATGCAGTATGAGGCTATTCTGCATATTTTATAGGTCAGACAGTGAAATCGAGAGCAAACATTGCGTTGCCGCGAGCTGCGCGCCGTGCCCTCGCCAAACTCGGTGAGGATATTTCCGTTGCGCGCAAAAAGCGCCGGATTTCGACCGTCTCAATGGCCGAGCGAGCATTCGTGAGTCGCAGCACCTACGCCAAGATAGAAAAAGGCGATCCAACTGTCTCAATGGGTGCATATGCAACAGTGCTGGCGATCCTGGGTCTAGTGGATGGCGTTGGCGAGCTGGCCGACCGCAGTAGCGATTCACTTGGGCTGGATCTGGATGAGGAGCGCCTGCCGCAGCGGATCTTTCGTCGCGGCCGCAGGAAAGTGGCGCTATGACTGATTTGATCGAGACACATATCGATCATTCAGACCGCGCAAGCCTAGTCGGCAGGTTGCATTATTTTGCAAAGGCACGGAGTCAAACCTCGATTTTTGAGTATGCCGATGAGTGGCTTGCTTCCAAAGGTGCCTTCGCAATTGATCCGGCCAATCTGCCGCTCGATAGAAATCCGACCTATACCAGTTCGGACAAATCGGCGTTGCCAGGCGCGATTCGCGATATATCACCAGATCGGTGGGGGCAGCTTCTCATCAGGCGTGCTTGACGAAAAACGGGGCGGTCCCGTACACTTTCTGAAATCGATTACCTGTTGGCTATCAACGATCAAACCCGGATCGGCGCCTTGCGGTACAAGCGAGAAGGAGATGCGGATTTCAATCATGACATCGGGCGCTACCGCGTACCGCCCCTTGTTCATTTGCCTGCGCTCCTCAATGCGGCCGATGCGGTGCACAGCAATACAGAAACGGCGAATGACTTGAAGCTTCTCTTGGGCGAAGGTTCGCCACTCGGAGGCGCCCGACCGAAGTCGGCGGTTGTCGACAAGGACGGCTTGCTTGCCATAGCAAAGTTTCCCAAGCCAGCTGACAATCGCAGCATCCCGCACGGGGAAATCCTCGCACTCGCCTTGGCAAAACATGCAGGGTTGAACGTGGCGGACGGGCGGCTGTTAACGGTTGCCGACCGGCCGGTAGCACTCATTCGACGCTTTGACCGTGCAGGCAATCGACGCATTTCTTTCTTATCGGCAATGAGTCTCTTGGGATTGAATGACGGCGATATGGCAACCTATACCGACATCGCAGAGATAATTCGATATCATTCAAGCACGCCGACTGCAGACTTGCACGAACTCTGGCGACGGATCGTTTTCGGAGTGATGATTGGCAACCTTGATGATCATCTTCGCAACCACGGTTTTCTCCACGGCGGCGAAGGCAATTGGAGATTGTCCCCGGCCTTTGACCTCAATCCTGTCCCAATTGAATAAAAGGTGCGTGAACTAACAACATGGATATCCGAGGAGGGTCCTGAGCGAGCTTGAACCTCGCCCGCCATGCCGCTCCCTCCTTTGCGCTCAAGGCGAGTCAGGCAGAGCAAATTATGCGCGAAGTGTCGGAGGCTACGGCCAACTGGAGGGAAGTTGCGCGACAGCTTGGCATGAAAACGTCCGATATGGATGCTTACGGCAGCGCATTCAACCCAGTATAGCCGCCGCCGACCACGTAGACATCGGCCTCGTGCCGACCCTGCAACGAAGGATAATCCGCGCGGTCCGCCGTGGCCTCGTACCACGAGTGGTCCATCCGGTTTTCGTGCGCCGCGGCCATCAGAATGTCACGAAGTATTTCACAAGATTGCCGCGCACCTCGTAAGTGCCGGAAAAGCCCTGACGCATGATGAAGGCGTCGCCGGTTTTGATGTGTTCCTGATTGCCTTCGCGATCCGTCAGGATGATCTCGCCCCCGCCCAGAATGCAGAATTCATTGACCGGAAAGCATTTGACGTCTTCGACGCAGGCGGTGCAGGTCCAGATGCCGATTTCATTGTCGGCGCCTTTGGTCTCCTCGAAAATCCCTTTGGTCTCCAGCGGCTTGGCGTCGGAAATCACATCCGCCGGGTCGATCAGGCTGCAGGGCTGCATGCCGCCTTCAGGGCCAGCGTCGGTGACGCGGGTGATTTTGGCGATGGATGACATCATTGATCTCCGTAGTTGATCCAAACGGATTTGGTTTCGAGATAGGCGGCCAGATTCTCGGGGCCGTTTTCGCGTCCGAAGCCGGAATGCTTGAACCCGCCGAACGGGATCGGCGCGTCGATCAGATTGTGGGTATTCACCCAGACGGTGCCCGCGTCGATCTCCGGAATCAGCCGGTGCGCCGTGCTCAGGCTTCGCGTCCAGATCGAGGCGGCGAGGCCGAATTCGGTGGCGTTGGCGGCCTTGATCACCGCGGCCTCGTCTTCAAAGGGCTGGGCGCTGAGAACAGGGCCGAATATTTCCTCGCGCATGACGGCCATGCCGGCTGCGGCGTTCGAAAACACGGTCGGGCGCACGAAATACCCCGTGTCGCCTTCGCGCTCGCCGCCGCAGACCAGTTCCGCCCCCTCTTCGCGGCCCTTGTCGAGATAGGACAGCACCTTGGCCATGTGATCCTCGGACACCAGCGGACCCAATTCGCAAGAGGGGTCGAGCCCGGGCGCCAGCACCATCTTGTCGGCGATGGCGGCCACATCGGCGATCAGGCGGTCGTAGATGTCCTTGTGCGCGAACAAGCGCGATCCTGCGACGCAGTTCTGGCCGGTGTTGAAGAAAATCGCATCAGCCGCGCCTTTGGCTGCTTGTTCCAGATCGGCGTCGGGCATCACGATGACGGGCGACTTGCCGCCCAGCTCCAGCGTCACGCGGGTCACGTTGTCCATCGCCGCGCGACCGATGGATTTGCCGGTGGGCACCGAGCCGGTGAATGTCACCTTGTCCACGCGCGGATCCGACACCAGCGCTGCGCCCACGATGCTGCCCAACCCGGTCACGATGTTGACCACGCCCTCGGGCACCCCTGCCTCAAGGCAGAGTTCGATCAGGCGGATCGCGGAGAGCGGCGTGTTTTCAGCCGGTTTCAGAACCACGGAACACCCTGCCGCCAGCGGGGCCATGATTTTCCACGCCGACATGACCAGCGGGAAATTCCAAGGGATGATGCCGACCACGACGCCGACCGGCTGTTCCAGCGTATAGGTGAACAAATCGCCCGGAATCGAGGTGTGGGTGGTCCGCCCGTCCAGCCGCGTGCAGAACCCGGCCATATAGCGGGTGTAGCGGGATACTTCCGGCACGTCGACGATTTTGGTCCACGCAAGCGGTTTGCCGACATCCAGGCTTTCCAGCACGCACAGCTCTTCAAAATGCGCGTCCACCAGATCGGCCAGATGCAGCAGGATCTTCTCGCGCTCACTGGGCAACATGCCTCGCCAACGCTTGTCGTCGAAGGCAGCGCGGGCGGCGGTCACGGCAGCCTCGGCGTCTCCGACCGTGGCGGAAGGAACCGAACACATCGCCTGGCCCGAAGACGGTTCGTACACATCCAGACGCGCTCCGCCGGATGCGTCGCGCCATTCGCCGCCGATCAGATTTTTGTGGGACCGCGCCGCGAATTCGCGCACTGTTTCTGGAACGCACGGAGTTTTCAGATAGGCCGCAAGATCGAACATGTCGCTTTCCTGATCTCTTGCCATGCTTCATCGGATAAACGCAGGACGCGCCACATCCCCGGATGGCCTTGGACGTCAAGCAGAGTTTCGAACAGTCTGCATTGACAATACAGCCCAAATTCCCAAACTATTCTTTCGCTTTCTTCTATGTATCAGAGGCAGCTGAATGCTTCGAAATCTGTCCGGCGCAGACATACGCGCGCTCAAAGTTTTTCAGACGGTCGCCGAGGCCGGCGGATTTACGGCGGCGCAACAGATACTCAACGTTTCACAGCCCACGATTTCGACCCATATCACAAATCTCGAGACCCGGCTGGGTTTCAAGCTGTGCGACCGGGGCCGCTCCGGTTTCAAACTTACCGAACGCGGAGAGAGCACGCTGCGCCAGTTCGCGGATTTGAGCGACCAGATAAATTTGTTCTGCCAGGAGATGGGCAGCCTTGCAGCGCGGCTGGTAGGCGAGTTGCGGCTGGGCATCGTCGACAACGTGATCAACAACGAAAACTGCCGGATCAGCGATGCCATCGGCCGGTTTCGCAGCCGCAATCAGGATGTGCGGCTGCGCATCAACGTCGGCACCTACCGGCGTCTTGAGCGGTATCTTCTTGAAAACCGCATCGATGTGGCCATCGCAATTTTTCCGTCCCGGCTCAGGACCATAAACTACGTCGACATCTTTACCGAGGACCAGTCGATTTATTGCGGCAGGTCGCATCCATTCTTCGGCCTGAAGGGCGATGATATCTCGGACGAAAGCCTGCAGGACGTCGATTGGGTTGATACCGGCTATATCGCCGAGCAAGCTCAGAAATTCGTCCCGCCTTCTCACCTTTCTACGGCAACCGCTCCCAATCAGGAGGCCGTGGCGCAGTTTCTTCTGTCAGGATGTCACGTCGGGTATCTTCCGGTCGATTACGCTCAGCAGTGGGTGGATAGTGGCGCGCTGTGGAAGCTGGAGAAACCGGGTTTCAACTACACGGCGACATTCTCGGTTGCCCATTTGGGCTCGAAACGCAGCAACCGCATGCTGCAGGCGTTTCTTGAGGATCTACTGGAGGTCCACGAGATCCCCGTTTCGAGATAGCTGAAGCGCAGTACCCGATTGGATCTCTATTTCCCGGAACTCGGCCTTCCCCGGCTTTCCCTCGTCGGATTCGGCGATAGTCGGATTAGGGCCTGTCTACGCTAGAATTTTTGCTTGAGTTTTGCTTGGATCCATGCTTAAGTGACTGTCAAAAATGACATAAAAATCGAGCGGCATACAATCATGAAACAGACCGCGGCAAAACAGTACGCCAAAATCTGCCCCTTCCTCCCGGTTCAGCGCGGGAACGTGCGGATTCCCAACATCGTCTTCATCAACGCGGTTCTGTACGCCCTGGAGAACGGCTGCAAGTGGCGCGCCCTGCCGGAGCGGTTCGGAAAATGGTACTCGGTCTACGCCCGGTTCCGCCGCTGGTCGCGCAGCGGCGTGCTCGATCGGCTGTTCGCCGCGCTTCGGAAACTGCATGCGCCCGGCGGGGATGCGGAGTGCTTCGGCCTCGACAGCACCAGCGTCAAGGTGCATCCGGACGGCACCGGAGCGCGGAAGACGAACGGGCCGCAGAGCATCGGCAAGTCGCGCGGCGGATGGAACACCAAGATCCACATGGTCTCCGCAAGCGGCCGGCAGGCAATGATTTTTCGCCTGTCCGCCGGCCAGGCCAACGACGCGCCCGAAGGCCGCGCCCTGCTGAAGAGCTGGGCCGATCCGGTCGCGGGCGCGCCCCTGGCGATGGACCGCGCCTACGAGGGCGACGAGACCCGCCAGCTCGTCCGCGACCTCGGGATGACGCCGGTCGTGCCGCCGAAGGCGAACCGGAAAGTCAAATGGAATTACGACCGGAAAACCTACAAGCGTCGCAACGAGATCGAACGGCTGTTCCGGAGATTCAAGGGCTGTCGGCGCCTCTTCACGCGGTTCGACAAGCTCGACGCGACCTATCGGGGCTTCCTGAATCTCGCCGCCGTCTTCGAAATGACGCATGATTTAGCATAGACAGGCCCTAGCTTCGCCCGTATTGGACGGAGGGGCGGCCGATTGGGAGCAGCCTATTCACCACCGCCCCAGAAAGCGACTCCTCGCCGGGAATTCTTGGGCGCAGATCAGGTTCACTTTTGGATGCTTATTGACAGGGATCTCACTGCCGAGCGCTTTGAGCGTAACAAGCACCAGATTCTTGAGGCATCCATGGATATGGGAAAGCGCATGTTGCAAGAGATTCTGGAAGACCAGGATGCGAAGCTGTCCAATGCAATCAAGTACGACGGCCGAGTCTCGCCTCAGTGGAAGGCACGCTTTGAACCACAAAAAACTTGACTTCAGGCCACTTATCCGGTTTGCGCATCCCCACACAGATCGGAGCAACGAGTGCAGCCATGTCGACTAGGCCGCACACGCATTAGCGCTTGAACGGCATCTGAAATTGAGAACGAAGAAAACTGATTTGCAGAGGGGAACCGAATATTGGCCATCAAACACGGCATTGATGATCTCAAGGATGAACTATTTTCCGAGAACTACGATACAGAACTCGACGACGGAAACGATGAAGATGCGACACTTACGCCCAGCCGTTACAATGTGAGCAGTTACGGATGGGATTCGGATGTTGAAGGCTTGGTCAAGCGGCTCAAGCGCGGCGACATATTTATTCCTAAATTCCAACGGCGATTCGTGTGGAATCAGCCCGAAAAGTCATTCTTTATCGAGTCACTAATTCTTCGCCTTCCCGTTCCAAATGTGTTCTTGGCGCACGACCCGGAAACAAATAACCTGAACATCGTGGACGGACAGCAACGATTAATTTCACTGCGAGATTATCTGGATGGGAAGTTTGCCTTGACAGGAGAGAAGATTCGGGATGATTTGAAAGGCAGCTATTTTTCCCACGATGTTGCAAAGACCCAGAATTCGAAAGTTCTAAGCTACAGGGACGCTAGGACACTTTCTGATGCAGTTTTGCATTCCATAGTCATCAAACCGGATCCGGCGCAGGATGATCCTGAACTTGGAAACGAGTACAACCAAGCAATTATACAGATGTTCAGCCGCCTAAATACAAGCGGAAAACCACTTCAACCTCATGAAATTCGTACAAGTATCTTTCATGGTCGATTGGACAATCTAATTCGGGAGTTGAACGAGCATTCCGCATGGCGAGAATTGTTTGGAAAGCATCATCCACGACTGAAGGATATGGAACTTATCTTGAGGTTTATCGCATTGCGTGAAGATCATGAGAACTATAAACCACCGATGTCTAGATTTCTTGACAACTTTATGGAAAGGAACCGTGAAATATCTGAAGAACGCGCGAAATCTGTAGGAGATGCTTTCAAAAGGGCGACAGCCCTTGTTAAGAAAACCCTCGGAGAGGATGGATTGCGAAGCGGAAGAACTTTAACGGTTTCTCGCTTTGATGCAGTGATGAGTGGCTTCGATGCCTATTTAAAATCGTATTCTAAACCTTCAGAAAAGAAGGTAGCACATCTTCTAAAATATTTGGAAGATGACATCGACTACAAATGGTCAGTTGACGAGTTTGTAAATAAGCCGGATCGGGTTAGGAAGCGCATTGAGCGCGCTCGTGCAATCTTCGGAGCTTAGTACATGGTAACTCGAATTACGGATAGGACGCGATACCGGCAGCGCATTGCGGATCTCGTTAAAAAGCCTCCTACTAACGTAACAGGCACCGGTTCAGAACTTGATGTTCATGCGCACTGGGCCAAATACACTTGTGTTTTAGTCTCTGGTTTTTTGGAACAGGCAATCAAAGAGATATTCTTGGAGCATGCATATGCCAACTCCAGTCCTCGCGTACGCAAATACGTCGCGGGTACATGGCCAACTTCAAAAAACATGAAGTGCGATGCGATAAAAGAAATTCTAGGCCATTTCGACGGCATGTGGGTAACGGGATTCGAAGAATGGCTTAACGGCTCCGAAAGGCGAAAAGAGATTAATGAGATCATTAATTGGCGTAATGCCATCGCACACGGAAAGGAAGAAAATACGAACAACGTGACACTGGCGTCCGTGAGCAACAAATTTGAGATTGCATGCGACCTTATTGATTACATTGAAGAATTGCTGAAGTAAGGCCACTTGGGCCGTGTCAATCACACTCCAAATCAAATGTTTGAGTTCAGATCAGTTGAATCCGTCTCTTTCCGGGTGACCGCCGTAAATTGATACATTCACAGACGCCGGCCAAAGTTCCCTGAAGCTGCGAGATCCGGGGAGCAGCAGGTGGTGGCGGGTCCCCATGAAGCGAACTGATCAATGGATTGACCTTCATAGATCAGACCCTCGATTTCTTCCGGCAATGCAACGATATCCGCGTCGTCCGCAGGGCAAGGCATCCCGGGTTCATCAGTATCGGCTTTGGGTATCATCCGAATCATCATCGAATCGATGAATTCAACCGCAAACTCAGTATGATCTCTAAAAGAACGTCGGTACCGTCCTGAATAATCAGGCCCGAAGAATGAGTGAACTACCTCGTGATCTCCGGCAATGCCGCTGTTAAACCTGAATGAAAACCGCTCAAGATCTCCTACGCGGAACCGGAAATCCGATAAAATCAACGGTATCAGAAAGTCAAAAACCTGCTTCGGCGGCAATTATATTTCGTATGCGCCAACCCGGAGGAATAAGTCTTTGAAAACAAATTTTTCTCGCTTATCCTAATGTTTGCGGGTCCAACAGAGCCAGCAATGCATCTCGCAACTCGACCGCATATACTTTTTTTACCTGTTCTACATCCGTGCCGACCTCATACGCTCCCTTTCGAAAATTTTTATTGAAGCCCACATCGTTTTCGAACTGATTCGAAACATATTCCAGACACATTTCAAATATCTCGAATTCCTGTTTTTCATAAGCCTTATCCACAAGACATGTAGCGTGATCAGCGGCCCACCCGTCGACTGAAAGATTTTCAGAAATATCCCTTCCGAAATTCGACAACCGAATAGGGCTTTTTATTTCCACTACCGTAGGTGGAGTCAAGTGTTCTGGAATATTGATTATTTTTTCCTCGACTTTCCTTAGCGATACCCCGAACGACCGCTGTTCGGCTTTGACCTCCTTCAAGGACTCTCCGAACGACCGCTGTTCGGCTTTGACCTCCTTCAAGGACTCTCCGAACGACCGCTGTTCGGCTTTGACCTCCTTCAAGGACTCCCCGAACGACCGCTGTTCGGCTTTGACCTCCTTCAAGGACTCCCCGAACGACCGCTGTTCGGCTTTGACTTCCTTCAAGGATTTTCTGAGCGATTTTTGTTCAGTCTCGACCAGTTTTACAGCCTGTCCGAGGGACTTTAGTTCAACTTTCACCTCATTCATGGATTGTCCGAGGGACTTTAGTTCAGTCTTGACTTCGTTCATGAATTCCTTGAACGATTTTCGATCAACATTTACATTTCCTATCCAGATACCGACTGTAAGTACAATTCCACCTAATGCAACGGTTGTCGCGAATAGGTGCCATCCTGTCGGAAACAATTCATCAAACATGTTATCTTTCCTTTATTAAATTCGACAGTCTTGATCTCGTTAAACGGAGCGTTAATCAATTCCACTAGCGAAAGGTTGAATTAGAACTTTTTTAGGTCCCGCATTCTTGGATTGATTGTAAGGCGGCTTCAGCCGCACGTGCAATCGGTCATTTATATTCAACATCATTAGTTCCTTGCCATAGGTAAATCATGGTAGCCGTAGGTTGGTACGTGCATACACTGTCTTTCAGTCGCCCGTGATTCGACTGCAACAGTTGCAGATCAGAAATACGAGGTCAATGCGATCTTTTCGTCCAAATTTGCGCGAACAACCATGTGATTGATTTCATATTACGCTACTTCGTAGAATGAAGCAAATCCTATTAAACCCATGGTGTGCAATCCAAATAGTGCATCATTGCGTGTCGCGAAAGGGGAACGCCATCAAATCGGTTCGCGACTCAGTCAATACATGCAAGAACCTTACAGGGTCGGTTCAGCTGGCGGGCAACGCTCGACAATCCCGCCGCCGTTTGGCAGATTTGAACTACCGTCCGCTGGCGATGATATGTCTATCGCAAAATGAAGCAGTTGTAAATCGGCGCGCAAAAGTGGGCGTGCGGCCCATTTTATTTGGTCCGGCGACGCGACATGATCTCCTATTGAGAAAGTCGGCCCGACGAATTGGTTTCGATGCAGAATTTGAGGGCGAACCAAGCGTTGGTGCCCGATTTCGACCCGATGCATCCGCGTTCTGGACAAATTGACCCAAGCGAAGCTTCTCGGAAAGAACGGCCGTCCCGATAATGGGCCCGCTGAATCTTCCCAATCTCGTCCAACCCAAGCATCACCAACCTCGCTCTTCCGAATTAACGGAAAAGCAGTTGAACACGCCATCGAAAGGGGGTCAGTCTTCAACGCCAATAAAGCCCAAAAGTGGGCACTCTTGCACACTGATTCACAGCTGTTGCCGGTGTCGAGAGCCCTCTGGCGCAGGTTGGTTCGGATAAGCTGCTGACCATGGCAGATGCTGCGCAGCTTGATTTGAAGCTCTTGACCTTCGAGTTCCTGCTGTTCTGCATCGGTCCACCCCCGCCACCAGAAGCCGCCGAAGCATTCCAAGGGTCGCACCAGAAAGAAATGGCTGCGCCAATTTCGCGCCGCTGGTTGACTGCATTCCTGCGTATTGTGGTCAATGCGCGCGGCTGTCATTTTCTGATCGTTAAGCAGCGTTGTTTCCTGCCCCGATTTCCTTCGTCTGGCTGTGTACTCAACCAGCACAGGAAGCGACCCGTTTCAATCCGGCGATGTTGTCCCTCGAATTCAGCGCCCCGATGCCAAAGGCTTCAATGCCATCCGAAATCGTCCGGTTCAGGATCGGGATCGGGATCGTCAATCTCGATTTCCACAGCGAGCAGCATCGCCAGTTGGAAAGCGTCCCTGAATTCGGATGAGCTTCGTTCGCTTGCACCGAGTTTTTCAATTCGGTCGCCCGCTTCTCGGATGATTGCCGCAAGGATGTCGTCCGGAGCGAACGGGTAAGCCGCTGCACGGTCTTCAAGTTCCCGCAGATCCAAGAGCCTGCCGCCGATCGCTTCGTAGGCCGACATGAATTCCGCTTCTTTGGCTTGATCAAGGCCGGGAGCGCGGTCCCGAGGCCCGCGAACCGGGACGAACTTGTTGGCCGAGATACGTTCCGTCCATCGGTCGCCGAGATAGAAAGCGCGGGCCTTTACGAGCGTCGACTCCATAAGAAAGTAGAACTCGCCTTCTTTCAGGCGCTGCATGTCGCTGATTGAAACGCGATCCTCCTCCACGAAGCTGGCCGTCCCGCGATCCTCCCAACGCATTCCGAACAATCCGGAACGCGCAGTTCTCCCCGTCGAGACGGCAACCTTGTGCCGGCCGAATTTCTTCCTGAGGAATTCCCATGTTCTCTGCGCATCCTCCATCGCTCCGGCCGCGGTGAGCCTTGCGTTCGCGGAAGCCGTTTCAGCGATTTGCGGCGATACGGACTGCATCGCCGCCATGTCCTGGCCGGCGATTACGATCATGAATCCGAGCGAGCGCGCTTGCGCCATCATGGTATCGATACCCTTCACCATGTAGTATCCCGACATTCGTCACAATGAGGGCCGTTTAACCTGACTTATTTGGGCATCCAGCCTTCCGGATAGGAGAACTTGCTTCCAACAAACTTTGGATGAGTCATGCTCAACAAGGATTCCAGATTAAGGTTGGCCGCGTCGACGCCGAGTAGAAGTAGAGGATGAAGATTTCTTTTTTCACTGTAGCGAACGTTCTCAAGCGCAAAATTTGCGTCAGTACCGCACTGAATAAGCGAATTTTGACCGTCGGGCCCAACGCTTGCAACAGCCAACCGATAAGGGTTACCACACCGCGGCAGCCTAACTTGACTTTTTCCTTGATTTTTTTCTTCCCACTCTGCAATCAAATTAGACATCGATATTAGACTACCTATGGTCTCTACCGATTCCCTGTCTACGCATTGATCCAAATTAGCATTGAATTCCTTGATTTGCTCCCCTTGAGATTCGCACCAGCACGCCCAAAGGTGCTGGAGCCATGTTCGTATCTGAATCTCAAACCGTGCCACAACTGAACTGCTCCTAAATGGTTGGTCGAACTTGGCTATTACGTGTATCGCTCTATAACCGCTACCGCTTGGGTGCGACCGTCCGATATAATCCTTCTTTATCGCTCGACTCATCCCAGCAAGCCGATCTGCAACATTCACTGCCTCCAAATAAGATTCACATATAATTCGAAAGCCAATAATATCATCCATCTGGCTTACGGAAAACGTGCCAAATTGGTTTCTTGTTATTTTCCTATTGATACTCTCAATGCGCTTGAGTCGCGCACTTATCAGGGTGCGGTCAGGCAGTTGTACCGATCTCAAAAGCGATAAGCTCGTCCTCAAACAGGCAAGTCTAAATTCCCTGTAAGAATCCAAAACAGCGCGTGCGCCGCTGTCATCAGGAGATAGGCAAAGCTTCCTACTCGCGCGAACCACTTGACCCATGCTGTCCAAGCCAAGATCATCGGGATACCCACACTCCTCACTTCTCACAACTATTGTATCGGCTACCATGGCTTCGGAAGTGTAAAGGATTCTTCTTCTTTCGGCAGACCCGAAAAATCCCACGCCATCTTTTCGCTTGTATTGGAAGCTTTAATTGCCCTAGCTTCAAAACAGTCCTTGCGGAATCTAACCTTCCTTCTGCTATCGCCAACACTCCCCAAAAGAAGATATGTAAACATCTCTACGCATAGATCTTCATACTTTTTGTGACGGCGGACTTTGAGTTCCAGTGGCTCGCACAAGATACCAAACCACGGTGCGTCTTTTCTAACAAGCCTAAGATCTCCCAGATCTTCATGTCGAGATATTTTTTTGAATATATCCGATATATCTGCACCCATGCGCGTTTCAAAACGTGCAATCGCCCGTGCTAGAGCCAATTGTGCAATAGGTAGGAAGAGTATATTAATTTCATCGCCCGTTCTAAGTTTATTTGGCGGAGTTCCAAGTGAACCATCTGAGGAAAAATACAAGATCATTTCTTTATGCGATGGAAGACTCGCCAAATTATCGAAGTATGCGGACAACTTCGCTATCCCTTTTTCAAGCTCCTTGCTGTCGGGACGGAGTAGCCCATTTCCACGGCCACCATTTAAGCCAACAACGGAATCTTTCCATGTGATAAATTCAACTCTACTTCCCAAGTAGTTCTCCGAGATAGACACAAGGGATTCAAGCGAAGCGTATTTAGGTGACTTCTCGGACAGCTGTGTCGTATTTGTATCGACATTAAATTCGTCATTGTGTCCTTTGAACAATTGGTGCCTGACCATAATTTCCTGCGCAACGATCCTGAATCCGTTGTTGTCGTCGATTATGCCACGCTGACCGGGAGGTGGTCGTTTTGCGGTTTCGTTTACGTCAACAAAAACATTGCACAATCGTGAAAGAGAATCCGCAAACGTTTCCCTGTGCTGCACCGCAGGAATGATTTCAATTCCCACAATTTCATCCATCACTCCCTGCAGTTTTCTAGAATCCGTGTTTTGCTCTTCTAAGTAATACTCAATATCTTCCCGAGTTATATCATTCTTTAACTTTACCGTACCATCCCTATTTTTTGCGGGAAGCCGGCCATTATGCAATATCTCTTTCAATCCCTTTATTGCTAAAAGGCGGTGCTGGCCATCAAATGCGAAGTATCGGGTGTTGGTTAGATCCAAATCTACAATTGACGCATTGGAGTCAATATAGTCAACATTAATTGATGCTTTCGTTGCGTAGCCGCGGGAATCCCAATTGTCATGCTTCGTATCATATACCCAATCTTGGTAAGCAACTAATAGAAGTGGCGGAAATTTGTGATGCTTTCTAGTTGCTAAATATAATGACATGGGCTGCTGGCGTGAGTGATCGATATCCTTATGCTGCAAATACTTCGTGTTGGTGTAGCTTATATTTACAGAATTAACAATATCGTTAAGGTGTTCATTAAAGATTGGAAGATCTCGCGCGAATAGAACGTTCTCGGCAATCCATCCAAGCGATACAGTAATAAAGTAAGAAGTGCTTGTACCCATTTTAATCCTCTGAGCGATATGGTGATCCTTTCGATCTCCCATCCAATCGAGTAGTAAACGCAGCGCATGCTTGTACTTTCGTTCCCTTCCTAGTAAATCCATCGATGTATTGAGAAGGGTAGCATCATTATTGTTCCTACTCATCGCAAGACCTCCGCTGTGGTCAAAAATTTTGCGCTACAAGTCGGCGACATGACGAATCACAAATTTCATAAGTTCGATCATAAATTTTCAGTATCTTTTGTTCGTCACGGTTTCAAGGCAGGCTCTCGAACAAGTTGGATTGGGAAGAATCTCGGTTAGGTGTAGGTAAATACGTCTGTTAATTGCTGCCCGGATGGTTTCAATGCCATCCGAAATCGTCCGGTTCTGGATCGGGGTCCGGTTCGTCAATCTCGATTTCCGCGGCGAGCAGCATCGCCAGCTGGAAGGCGTTCTTGAATTCGGATGAGCTTCGTTCGCTTGCACCGAGTTTTTCAATTCGGTCGCCCGCATCTCGGATGATTGCCGCAAGGATGTCGTCCGGAGCGAACGGGTAAGCCGCTGCACGGTCTTCAAGTTCCCGCAGATCCAAGAGCCTGCCGCCGATCGCTTCGTAGGCCGACATGAATTCCGCTTCTTTGGCTTGATCAAGGCCGGGAGCGCGGTCCCGAGGCCCGCGAACCGGGATGAACTTGTTGGCCGAGATACGTTCCGTCCATCGGTCGCCGAGATAGAAAGCGCGGGCCTTTACGAGCGTCGACTCCATAAGAAAGTAGAACTCGCCTTCTTTCAGGCGCTGCATGTCGCTGATTGAAACGCGATCCTCCTCCACGAAGCTGGCCGTCCCGCGATCCTCCCAACGCATTCCGAACAATCCGGAACGCGCAGTTCTCCCCGTCGAGACGGCAACCTTGTGCCGGCCGAATTTCTTCCTGAGGAATTCCCATGTTCTCTGCGCATCCTCCATCGCTCCGGCCGCGGTGAGCCGTGCGTTCGCGGAAGCCGTTTCAGCGATTTGCGGCGATACGGACTGCATCGCCGCCATGTCCTGTCCGGCGATTACGATCATGAATCCGAGCGATCGCGCTTGAGCCATCATGGTATCGATTCCCTTCACCATGTAATATCCCGCTTCGTCCAGTACGACGATGAACGGAGACGGGCTTCGGGTCGGCCTCGCGTCGATAATCGCCCGCTTGCTTCCGTCGACCTCCGACCCGGCGGCGTTGCCCATCATCATCTTCAACATGGCAACGACGATCTTGCCGCAATTTCTCATCTCTTCCGGAGCTTTCTGGAGCGCGGGAAGCAGCACTACCAGAATGCGCCTGTTCAGTACGACGTCCTCTATGTCGACCTCACCGAACGGCGTGCGGAATATGTGCCCGAAGTCGTCGGCAAGCGATCCCAAGGGTTTCGTCAATTGCATCGCGAGGAAGCCGTATTGCTCCGCCGCTTTGCCTTCCTGCGCCTCGCCGTTCAGGGCCTTTCCGAGATTGAAGCCGGGCAGCGAATCGAAGAAGCCCTTCAACGCAAGCTTCGACGAATCTGAGAATTCGCCGTTCAGGGCGCGCAGATAAAGCTCGATCATTCCGCCGCGCGCGCGCAGCTCTTTCCACGCGGCTTCCGGAATGTCTTCGACTCCCGCAGCCACGCGGCCTTCAAGCAGAGTCTTCTTCACGCCGATGCCGAGCGGAAGATGATCTCGGATCGACTGGACATCCAGCAGTATGTCTCCCGCGTCCCGCATCTCGCAAAGCGTCTTCATGGTCGATGCGACCAGCGACATGGCGCGGTTTTTCCACATGTCGTTTCCGGCTCCTGCATCGCTCATGAGCGATGCGATGAGATTCATGAGCTGGTCGGGCGTTCCGTGCGAAAAGGGATTCAGCGTATTCGATTGAACGACGGGCCCGCCCGCAGGCGTGTCCGGTTCGCCTCCGCCGTCCGTGAAATTGAGAATCCGGTAATCGTCCTGCCGCCCGAAGCGGGACACGAGCGACCATGCCTTTCCGTGGAATTCGCTGGTGCCCTTTCCGTCGATGAACAGGAATCCGGACGACCAGATCATTGATTGCGAAACCAGGCCGAGCAGGAATTCGGTGTTGTGCGTGACGACGTAGCTCTCCGCTACGAAAAGTCCGTCGTCGGAATCGGTGCGGATGCAAGACATTTCAAAAGAGCCGGTTTCCGGGCGTTCGGTCCCGCCTGCGCTTGAGTCATTCGCCTCTCCAATAGGGTGCGGTTCGACGTCCACAATCTCCAGACCGTCGGACAACAGCGAGGGATCGCATTCGGAGGCTCCGGGGACGACCTTCTTCTGGCCGGGAAAGGACGCGCGCACGAAATTCCCTTGAACTTCGTTGATCGCTGCGGCGCGTCCGCCCAACGACCAAACGATCTGCTGCAGCATGAACGCGTCCTCGCCGTCGAGGGCCGGAATATCGACGCTGTCGCGGCCCTGCCCGCTTGCGGAGACGGTCCGCCGATTGTCGATGAATGCTCTGAACCAATTCAGCCGTTCATCGACCGTGCCTGCAAGAGACGGCATGAAGCCGAGGCCGCCCAGTCCTCGCTTGGCCGCATCGGCCGCGCGCCGCGCCGTAAGTTCGGATCCTTCGATTGGGCCGGGCAACGGTGACGGCAGCGGAACGAATATTCGGCAGGGCGGCGACCCATCGTCCTGCAGGGAGTTCATATGGACGAATATTCCGATATCGGCTGCGGTTTGCGTCCTCATGCAGCATTCGGCATTTGAATCGCCCGCGCCGCTTCGGGCGCGCACTCGGACGCGCCACAGATGATCGTGCGAGCAGTCGGTAAATCGGCCGTCGGCGAAGTGCATGCGGATGGCGGGAAGCCGACCTTGCGGATGGACCGATACTATGTTCGTTCTTCGGCCAGAAGGATGGATGACCTGATCGTCTGGCCGCAGGTCTCCGTTCCGGACCCAGCCCCGCGGTGTCAGAACGAGCGTGTCCACGGGGAGGCATTTTCCGGCTCCGGTCGTTCCAAGCACGAACGCATGCCTGCGCGCATCGCTGTTCCCGAGCCACAGCTCTTCGTTGGTAGCTGCGTCGTTGCCGAGGTAGAGAAGCCCTTCTCCGGGCTTGTGCCTGTTTCCGCTTCCGGGCATCGGGTTCGAATAATCCGGACCGTTCCAAGAAAGCGGCAAGCGGAACGGAAGCCGACCTTTCATTGTCGACATCCATGCGCCGTAGACGAGGCCGAGCGGCACCGCGACAAGCCATGCGCCAGGAACGAGCAGCATCAATCCAAGGCAGGCCGCAATTGCCGCTGCAAACACATCCGGCATTGAAAGCAGTTCCGTCGCTTCCGCCCATGCCCCGAACACCCTCCGGCGCACAAGCTCCCGCTCCGCGACCATTCCGCGTTCGAGAGTCTTCTTCAGTCCCTCAACTCCCTTTCGCCGAAGCCGTCTCCGCAATCGCTCCGCTCTTTGATCCCTCGTTCGAATTCAAATTGCATATCGCCGGACACCGTTCGATCCGGAACGCTTCAGATTCCGGATGCAGTTCCGCATGCGATGCAGAGGCAAGTTGCGCATTCCTGCGGATTTGAATTCGTTGGAGATCGCGCCCGAATGCGTGGAAAGACCGAATGTGCCGAATCCGAATGCGCAAAATACCGGCTGCCGCTCGCCGACCGGAACGTGCTGCGGGATCGCTGCATTCGGACCGAAAAACGCAAACAAGGAAGGTGCATCCCATGTTTTTTGGAGCGGCGGCAATCCCTCCAATCGGTGAGTTGCATTCGAAACAGCATTTGATGGCGAGGAGAGCGATGGCGCCAGGGCGCATATCGTGTTTTTTGGATTGAGTCGGTTCCACACTCTCTCGCGTCGCCCGACCCAAGTGTTTCGAGGGCTGCAATTGTGACCGACCAAGAATCATGAGACGCACCCATGGCACCACTTTCGACCAGCGCCGCCTCCCTTTCTCATCACCCAAAAAACCCACATGATCGGCCTTTGGCCGCCTGCCCCCGACCATGAAACGGATTTCGCCGCTTCCCCTTCGACCGCTCAATGCCGAGGAGCAGCCGGACACCATGTATGCCGTCCGTCCCTGCGCGGCGGGCTTCGAGGCCGGCGCTTAACATGCCCGGCCAAACCTGCGGACTTGCCGGCCCGCAACGGATGAAGGACAGCAGCCTTGAACATCCGGCCGCCGGACGGGCGGCGACACGACCGGCCTGACGCAAGCCATGCTCCGCGCAACGGGATCGCCAGCGGGCCAAAACGGAGGCCGCCCGCGAACGCCATCCCGGCTCCGGGGAGCGAAAGCCCGCAGATGCCGTCCGGCCCCGGTACGGCTGGGGACCGGTCGAAGTGTGCCCGGCGGAAGAAAAGTTTCATGCCAAATGGGCCGCATCCAAACAAGGAGCAGTCGCGCTTGGCGCGGCCAGCTTCAGTGCGGCCGAAGATTCGATGCGATGCCGTCCGTCATGATGCCCAGCATGGCGGCGTTCGCGACGGCCAGGCGCGTGGCGAGCTCCAGATTCAGGTAGCGCATGCGCGCGTTGATCGACTGGAGATCAATCAAATCCTGAAGAAGGGCTCGCTCGGATTTCGAGTGGCGCTCGACCAGCACATCCGTGTCCGGGGAGTGGTAGGAAGCGACCCTGATTTCGAGCGCCTGCAGTTCGCTGACGGTTTCGGGGATCGTTCTTGAATAGCCGGTGCGCGAAGCCATCGTCCGATACGGTTCAGACGGCAACTTCGGAATTCTGAGCTGCATGGCCGCTTCGACCGCAGCGGCGGCGGCTTGGTTTCGGGCTTGGGTCGAACGTCGCCAGACCGCTTCCGACAGGCCTGCGGGCGTCGAAAGGTCATTTTCCGTAAGCGGCTTAGGCGGAACAGGGTTGACCGTATTCGAAATCAGCCTCGTCGCCGCGCGCGCCGCATCGGCATCCAGGACCGGAGCGGTCGGGCTGCGGACGATCCAGCTCCAGTCGGTCGTCGCGTCCTCCGAGCCTCCGGCGTTCCGAAGCTCGTCCCGCTCTCTGGCAAGCCATGCCGACAGCCGGACGCCGCCCTCCTTGACCGCGGGCTGCATTCCGTAGTTCCAGACCGCGACCGAATTTGAAATCGCCCTGCCGGTCGCGGCTGCGCTTGCGCCGCTCGGGCGCGCGTCCGACATGTCCATGAGCAGACAGAAATCGGGATTCGGATCGAAGCGCCGACCTTCCGCCTCGGCCCGGAACATGTCCCGCAGCCTCAATGCCGCGTTCTGGGCCTCGCCGTCCGCGATGCGTTTGCGGGCCTCGACCTGCCGGTCGAGATACTGGCTGTTCTGCTGGCTCTGCTTTTGCAGCGCCGAAACGATGTCTCGAGCTGCGTCCGCAGTGGCGCGAGTCGTATGAGCGCGGGTTTGGCTATGAAATGCGCTTATCGCGCCGCAATTGCACCCCTGCGCGAACAAGGCCTGCGCATTGCCCGCAGACAGGCACAAGATCGCCGTCGCGACGGCCGCTCCGGTGGCGCCGGGACGGATTTTCGGAAGCAGCTGTTTCAACGCTCGTCCTCCACCCCGTAAAGAGAGTTCCAGATTTCATCGACCAAGGTTCCGGAGGTGCCGCCGACCGCCGCGCCCGGAGGTTCGGCGGGCACGGGATCCCCTGCGGAAACGGACGGCGATGCTTGCTGCCGCGCGGCGGCAAGCGCATTTGCCGGGAAGTTCACGAGATCGAAGCTGGACGCGAAATCGGGCAAAACGAAAGTTGACTCGCCTTTCGTCGCCGTCGCGAGCCCCCTCGTGGCCTCCATCCATTTTTTGCGGGCGAAGCCGCAGAACTGGCGCGCTTGGGAACCGCCCCCGTTGAGAATGCCGTCCAGCGATCCCGAAAACAGCGAGCCGAGGCCGCCGGACGGCGCGAACGTGTCGATGGGCAAACTCATCAACCCTTCAAGGCAGCCGAGATCGCCGACAGGCGCGGGAGGCGCGATGGCCGCTTCGGAACGCCGCACGGAAAACTCGATCTGGTCGCGGACGCTTGCCGCGACCCGCGTGCGCGAGCGATCCGAGCACCGCTCGCTCGTCATGTCCATTATCCAATCGGCTTGCGCCGGCAGGGCGAAGCTGATCGCCGCGCATGCCGCCAAGACGGACTGCTTCATCATGTCGCTGATCCTTCAAATGTGGCCATCGGCCGCATCGTCGACTGTGGCCGCAAGGGGCGAAACTCGGAAGCGGCAATCGGCCATGACAGGCGGAACCGGGCGGCGGGCGGCATTTTCCGGTTGATAATTCCTGCAGCCCGAATGTTCGCGCGCGAACCGAATTCCGAACAGCCGAAGGATGCGCTCGCGAATGTCTTCGCAACGAGTGCTGCCGAATTGGCCCTCCCCGCAAGGCGGATGCATCAGATCAAGAAACTCGGCATTGCTTCCGGCAAAGGTGGCAGCCGGTATCCGGGCATGTTTCACGTTTTTTGGTTGAGTCGGTTCCGCGCACTCGCGTGTCGCTTGGGTCCAGTGTTTCGAGGGAGCAGCAACTGCCTGCCAAGACTCATGAAACACACCACGGTATCCTTGTCAGGGTGTGCGTCCCATTTTTGGGGGTGAGGAGGGAGAGGCGCAGCTGGTCGAAAGCGGGGCCAACGCTCTGACCGCCTTCAAATGCTGCGTCAAAAATAATTGCTGGGCTGAATTTCTTGATTGGCGGGACTGTCGCGCTGCGGTCTGCCCAAAAAATGGGACGCCCCGATTGCTCGACCAGGAAAAATTCTCGGCGGGCCTGGACCGAACGGATGGGCCGCGCGACGGTCGGTCCTAGCTCGGGAACGCCGCGCAAGCTGTCGTCTTCCGCGCCGAGCCTTTGCGAAAAAAAACGGATGGACGGCCCGCGCGGAGCGATATAGAGTGCGGGAGAATGAAGCGGCCAGTCGCGCCGAACGGATTGGCGATGCGGCGCCCGGCCCGATGCGCGCTTGATGAACTTCTTGCGACGGGAATTGGGCGATGAGCGAGCCGACGATCCATGAGGTTTCCAAGGAGCCGGCGACGCTGAGGGAACAGATGAACACGCATCAAGCGAAGTATGAAGGCGCTTTGGACAGGTTCCGCGCCGATATGGCCCAAAAGGACACCGCCTTCGAAAGGCTCCGGACCGACATGGCCAATAACCAAGGTGCCTTCGAAAGGCTCCGGACCGACATGGCCAATAACCAAGGTGCCTTCGAAGAGCTCCGGACCGACATGGCGAAGCGAGATGCCGAAACGGCGCAACGCGAAATCAACCGCATGCGATGGCTGGCCGGCATATGGATCGCCGGCGTTCTTGTTACAATCGCGGCAATGGGAATCTTCATCCGTTTGGCGATCTGACGCGGTGCGGCGTGCGGCACGCCGCGTGGCGCAACGGCCTCAGCGCCGAGGACGCCGCCTGCGCCGGCGGCGTTCCCAGGGCAACATTGTTCCGCTGGGACCCGCGGCGGAAGGAGGGGCGTTTTCAAGCCGACTCAAGACCGGCCTCGGATCGCGTGCGGACGGGCTGGAACGGCGAAACCGTTCGCTTGCCGGGTTTCATTGTGCCCATCGATTTCGAAGGTTCGTCGGTGACCTTCTTCATCCCCGTGCCTTATTTCGGCGCTTGCGTCCACGTCCCGCCGCCGCCGCCTCCAAATCAGCTGGCGTCTGTGACGACCGAAACACCCTACGAATCCGAGGGGCTGTTCGAAGCTGTGAATGTCACCGGCGTGCTCGGCACAGACCCGACCTCCACCCGACCCGTTTCGTCCACCGATTTTTTCGGACCTTCGCCCCAAGACCAGTGACGCGACCGACAGCAGCATCGCCAAGATCGTCCAAATTCAAAACGACGAGGGTCCTCCCTCTGCCGAGCGCTTTGAACACTGCGAGCGCCAGACCGGGGAGGCTTGCATGGAACGGGTCGGCGCGTGCCGCAAGAGGTTCTGGAAGACCGGGATGCGCGATCGCACGGAACTTCCGACTAGAGCGTGACATGTCAGACCCACGCCCCCTCCCAGCTCGCCGTGTCCAGTGGACGCACAACCGGAATCCACAAATTAGGCCGGACATTCAAAGAGTTGCTCAAAACAGCCCCAAGGAACTTCCGCTTAACCCAAAAAATGGGATGCATCCAGTTTCATCGAGTACCGGCAAGTTTTGGCGGTTGATGCACAAGGGCGCGCCGCAATTCATTCAGGCACGAATTCACTTGGAATCTGGACACAGGCAAAAACCGAAAACGTCGCATCCGACGGCAATCTGCTGGACAATGACATGATCCCACATGCCATCGTGGACGGGTTTCCGCGTCCGGACATATCGACGACCATCTGATTGCCCAATGCGCGCAGGCTTGGCCGCTGGCGGCGAGGGTGGGCCTGCGCATCCCGCAGGCATGAAGATTAGGACAAGGTCATTCGGCCAGTGGCCGACCTGCGCTCGCGCTCGGCGCCCGACAGCTTGCCCTTCTTCGACAAAGCGTTCAGATCCAGCAGATCATTCAGCTTCTTTCGGTTCGCCGGACTGCGGAAGCCTCGGTCAAAGCTGCACCCCCGCAGGTTGGGGAACGCCTTCCGGCAGCGCTCGACCAATGGAACAGCGATGTCTGCGTCACCGCCGGTCAACATGATCTCGTAGGCGAGCACGAACCCGTTCCCGTCCTTGACGACGCAGACGAACCGGATCCCGAACCGTCGCAAAAATGCTGAACCCGTACAGCGGGTTGCTCACCTAACTACATTGCTTTACAATGTCAAAAAAATAGACAGCTTGCTCTGTTGGAACAAAATATGTCTCTGATCCTCAAGGTTCCTTCTCACGCCTTTTTGATTTGTATGCATGCAAACCAAACCCGCCAAAGCCTCCCGTGATAAAAGAGGCAAGCAACGCCACAATATCGATAAAGAGCTCCTTATTATCCGGAAGGAGACGGAATGTCAAAAAACAAGAAATCCGACACCAGCAAAAAAAATACCAACTGGTAATTTCTATCGGTGCTGGCTAGTCTTCGAGTTGCTGCCTCGTTCTCGGATTTGTTCTTCAAGAATTGCGAAACGTGTTCTGATTCAAGTTTTTCAAATATCGGATGATATCCTCCGCCAGATTGTGCAAAAATTGAACTTATTCTTCTTGTGACGAGCGCTGCTGGCTCTTCTTGACTTTGTGAAACGCTTTGACTGCTGCCATCTCCAGATGAAACATCTTGGATCGGCGAATCCTTGTCTTCATTCGTACTTACTGTTTTCTTCCTTCAATACTTGAAAGCCCCATCAAACGATCTTGCGAAACTATCAAGCTGCCGCTCAAATTGACGAATTGGTCCCAATTGCTCATCCAACATTTCCTTTTCCATTTCTTTCCAAATCAATAAGAAAACCATTTGTTCCAAATATCCTTCTTCAACCTTTTCGGAATTTGAATTGCCTATCGGCCGGGTCAGCGGCTCCATAAATTCGCACCCAGGCAATTCCGTCGCTCCTTCATCGTGCAACGGTTTCCGTTGCATGCCGGGATTGCAATCCAATGCAATGTCCTCGTGAGGTGATCGTTCGGTCTTCATTTCATCTGATCCATGAAAGTCTTTGGCATCAAATTCTGCAATCAAGCAGTGCCGCTAAATTTGCAGCGTTGGACACCTGTTCGATTGATTGATACGCAACTTGTAGCTGGCATTTCAAGTGTTTGTACGAGTTCGGCCAGGGCCCTCGCGTGTGGATGCCCCTTCGACAGGGGATTTTTCCTTGTCCAATTTCGGGCGTGGGGTCAAGCGCTTTCGCGTGTCCGGCTCCGCCTCGCGCTCGGCGGCCGACAGCTTGCCGATCAAGCAGGTTGTTTCGGCGATCAGGTCGCTTTCCGCGCGCGATGGCCGGTGAAGATAAAGGCGAAGCCGGCGCCGGGCGCCGTCTTGAGGAAAGTCCGGCCTCGACCGGCTTGGGCATGGCGCCAGCATGCCGGAACTTGGCGGGCAAGCAGATTTCTTCTTGAATTCCTGCCGCCCATCGCCTACCATCCTGCCATGGCCAATACTTCTACTTCGTCGATGGATCAGCTTGTAGCAAGCGGCGTGGATCCCAAGACTGCCGAGGCACTTAAGAAACTTGTCGAAGACGCTATCGAGGTTGCCGACCGATCTCGACCGCGGGAAGCCGTGCGACGTCCCGCATTGCAGGAGAGCATCGGCTGGACAGGCATCATCGCTATCGCCGCAGTGATCAGCATTCAATTGGGAGCAATCTATTGGCTGAACAATAGCATGCGGGCTGGATTCGAGAGTGTGAGTGAGGAATTCGGACGAGTGCGTGAGGAATTCGGACGAGTGCGCAATGAGATCAGTGACCTCCGCAACCACACGCTCGCCGAAATCGGCAGCATCCGCTCCGAAGTCGGCAAGCTTGACGAGCGGATGATCGGCTATGAAATGCTGATCCAAGATTGGATGTCCTCCGTGACGGCCAAGTTGGCCGAATGAATGACCGCATGCGTCGATTAGGGAAAATGGTCGGCAGATCCGCTCCGCCGAAACGGATAGCCATAGAAACCTGACCTTGTTGCTGATTGTCCGACCTAAGCCGGAATGAATTTCCGTCTTCGAAATGGATCTCTGAAGACAATTGCTTGTCTTGGCTCGACAGGTTTTTGTCTGTCCAAGTGATCTTCGCACGTTCGATTCGCTTGGCGGGACGTCCGGGGCTTAGAGGATTATTCCGGCCGCTGATTCGAAGCCAACGGGCGCGCTTGGCGGGCCGTTTCCGGCCTATAAATTTCCCACGCTTAACTCGGTGATCATCCCGTGTGCCCTTATGGTTCGGTTGCGCTGAATCCGCGGCACGAAGATCGCCAACGCAACCCGGAACTTAAGGATTCCGAGGAGCGGTTGCCGATACGACCTCTAGAATCCGGTGCTTCGACCGCGGATTCGCCGATTGTCGGGTTCGGCGGAACTTTCGACCACCCGGCAGCAGGCCGCCAAAGGGCGGAACGCAGAGTTAAGCATGTCATATTGGCAGGCCGTCGGCCGCATTCCGGAAACATTCGCAAGCAAAAAATCCATTTCAATCATGGAAAATCAAAGGTTTGCAGCTTTTCGGTCAGACACAAGCCATCGGCACACTACTTTCCCGATCATGATCGCCGTCCGCGAGGCCTCGGTGCAGGGTCGGGACGGGCTCCAGCCGCAGTCCTCGGCATGCTGGAGACGGCGCCGCATGCCGCGAAGCTCCGGGCGGACGGCGGATATCAAGGACCGAAGCTGGCGTCCGCGCTCAAGGATCTCGGGATCGGACCCGTCCTTGAAATCGTCAACAAACCCAAGGACGTCATGGGGTCCGCGGTTCTGCGACGCCGCAGTGTCGTGGAGCAAACCTTCATCTGGATGTCGCGCTGCCGGCATCTGGCGAAGGATTATGAACCGAGCTTGGACAGGTCGTCGGCGCGGGCGCAATTGGCGGCATGCCGCTTCATGATGCGCCGGATCGGTAGGGATGAAAACTCTGATAACAAAAAAATAATGCGAATCTTGAATTTTCGGCCGTACTCTCAGAGATGGCGTACAAAATCTCCGACTCGGCATTGCAGTTTCATTGCGGAACGCGGCTGAGGTCCGGGCAATGGAGGAATCGCACATGAACAATGACTATCGCCGACAGATCCGGGAAACGGACAAGGAGCATTTCCTGCACCCTTGGACGCATTTCGCATCGTTCAAGACCGAAGGCGCGCTGCCCCTGTCACAGGGCGAGGGATGCTACCTCACTGATATCGAAGGACGCAAATACTTCGATGCGGTCGGCGGGCTTTGGTGCACCAATATCGGCCTCGGCCGCGAGGAAATGGCGCAGGCCACCGCCTACCTTTCAAAGTCAAGATATCGGCTGTCTCATGGGCGAGTTTCAGTCCAACCAGCGCCCGCTTGAAAATCATCCACTTGCCTTCGCGCTTCTCCGCGAAGTCGCGCAACAAGCCCGCGTCGATGATCCGAAGCACCGTCTTCAGCGGCACTCCGGCCACGCACGCCGCCTCATACGCCGACAGCAGTTGCTGTTCGGATGTCATCGCCATATCATTTCCTCCGACGCGAAACATATGCAGCTCTGGTGAAAAATTCCAGCCGCATCCGTCGGAACCGAATTCAGCAATGGCAGATTTTGCGGCGGCCGCGCTCCGCCCATCATGGCAATGCGGTCCCGGATCCGACAGTCGGGATGCGCGCTTCAGGCGCAATCCCGAGCCGCACAGCCGCCTCCGTCCGAGAGGCGAAAAACGCGAAACCCGGACTTGACTTGCCCGAATGAAATTACAGAATTATCGGTGCACTACTACGAAGGGGTCATCGTCTGCCGCGAGGCCGACCGCCCGAATCCGAAGGCCGGGGAGCCTCGGAAAGACCGGAAGAGCGGCCGTCAGCGTCCGCATCGACAGCGCGCAGGCCATGAACGGGGTCGGCCGGGCTTCGGCGCTCTCCGTCCGCCTGGAGCAGTTCGCGCACCGGAACACCGTGATCGCGGCCGAGGCGGTAGTGGCGCTGTCCGACGGGGCGCCGTGGATCCAGACCGTCTGCGAGGAGATCCTCCTCGGAGGTAAAACGACCTTCATCCTCCACCTGTACCACGCCCTCGAATATGCGTCCGCCGCCGTGCAGGCGGTGACGTCGGGCGGATCCGGCTTCGTGAAAGCGCCTGCAAATACATCGTCGGGAACCGGTTCAAACTGTCGGGGCGCCGTCGGTTGAAGGCGGGCGCCAACGCCGTGCTCGCCATCAAATGCCGCGTCGAAAACAGGCGCTGACCCGACTTCCTCTACTGGAGGGCCGGTCATGCTGCAGCCGCCCAACCCAAGAAAATGGGATGCACTCAGTTTCATCGAGTGCCGACAAGTTTTAGAGGTTGATGCACAAGGGCGCGCCGCAATTTATTCCGACACGAATTCACTTGGAATCTGGACACAGGCAAAAACCGAAAACGTCGCCTCCGGCGGCAATCTGCTGGACAATGACATCATCCCACCTGCCATCGTGGACGGGTTTCCGCGTCGGGACATATCGGCGACCGTCTGATTGCCGCAATGCGCGCAGGCTTGGCCGCTAGTGGCGAGGCTGGGCCTGTGCATTCCGCAGGCATGAAGATCGTGGACAAGGTCAGTTGGCCAGTGGCGGATCTGCGCTCGCGCTTGGCGACCGACAGCTCGCCCTTCTTCGGCAAAGCGTTAAGATCCAGCAGATCGTCCAGCTTCTTTCGGTTCGCCGGGCTGTTGAAGCCTCGGTCAAAGCTGCACCCGCGCAGGTTGGGGAACGCCTTCCGGCAGCGCCCCACCAACGGAACAGCGATGCCTGCGCCGCCGCCGGTCCACATGATCTCGTGGCCGAGCACAAACCCGTTCCCGTCCTTGACGACGCAAACGAATCGAACCCCGAACCGTCGCAAAAATGCTGAACCCGTACAGCGGGTCGCTCACCTCACTACATTGCTTTACAATATCAAAAAATAGACAGCTTGCTCTGTCGGAACCGAATACGTCTCTGATCCTCAAGGTTCCCTCTCATGCCTTTTTGATTTGTATGCATGCAACCCAAACCCGCCAAAGCCTCCCGCGATAAAAGAGCCAAGCAACGCGACAATATCGATAAAGAGCTCCTTATTATCCGGAAGGAGAAGGAATGTCAAAAAAACAAGAAATCCGACACCAGTAAAAAAATATATCAACTGGTAGTTTCTATCGGTGCTGGCTAGTCTTCGAGTTGCTGCGTCGTTCTCGGATTTGTTCTTCAGGAATTGTGAAACGTGTACTGATTCAAATTTTTCAAATATCGGATGATGGCTTGTTTACTTAAGTCCGCATGATCTACATTTTGTGCCGTTTGAATTCACCGATTGATGCGGTTGCGCCTTGACGCGGAGCTAAGAATCCTTCTAATTTTCGCTGAAATCCGGGAAAAACGGTTGAATTCCGGTCAATTACGACCGAATTTTCTAGCCGAAAGTCCTGCTTTGGCGAGAATCAATATCTTGTGGTTGCGGACTCAAAGCAATAAGCCATATCGGATGATATCCTCCACCAGATTGTGCGAAAATTGAACTTATTCTTCTTGTGACGAGCGCTGTTGGCTCTTCTTGACTTTCTGAAACGCTTTGACTGCTGCCATCTCCGATCGGCAAATCCTTGTCTTCATTCATGCTCACTGTTTTCTTCCTTCAATATTTGAAAGCCCCATCAAACGATCTTGCGAAACTATCAAGCTCCCGCTCAAATTGAGGAATTGGTCCCGATTTCTCATCCAACATTTCCTTTTCCATTTCTTTCCAAATCAATAGGAAAACCATTTGTTCAAGATATTCTTCTTCAACCTTTTCGGAATTTGAATTGCCTATCGGCCGGGTCAGCGGCGCCTTAAATTCACATCCAGGCAATTCCGTCACTCCTTCATCGTGCAACGGTTTCCGTTGCATGCCGGGATTGCGATCCAACACAATGTCCTCGTCGGGTGATCGTGCGGTCTTCATTTCATCTGATCCATGAAAATCTTTGGCATCAAATTCTGCAATCAAGCAGTGCCGCTAAAATAAATTTGCAGCGTTGGACACCTGTTCGATTGATTGATACGCAACTTATAGTTGGCATGTCAAGTGTTTGTACGAGTTCGGCCAGGGCCTTCGTGTGTGGACGCCCTTGCGACACGGGAGTTTTCCTTGTCCAATTCCGGGCGTCGGATCAAGCGCTTTCGCGTATCCGGCCTGTCGGCGCGGCGCTCCCGGCACTTCTGGAGATTCTGGCTCTGAACGGGCGCATGGCGACCGGCGCGATGCACACGCAGCACGAGGCGTCGGCGCTGATCGTGGAGAAGGGCGGCGACTGCGTCCTTCCGGCGGAGGGCAACCGGAAGTCGCTACACGAGGACGTGCGGGACTGGTTCGCCGATCCCGAAGCGCAAAGGAAATGCTTTCTTTCCGGCATGTTGGCGGCGGCCACGGGCGCGTCGAGACGCGCATCTCGACGGTCTCGCACGATGTCGACTGGCTGCAGGATTTGCGGAGCAAACGGTGGCAGCCGACACGGTTGGCCCGGCCTTAAGGCCGTCGGCAGGATCAAGGCGGTCCGCGAGCGGAAGGGCAAACAGGAGCGGTCCGTCCGATGCCACATCATGAGCGCGGAGATCTCGCCGGAGCGTCTGCTGTAGCCCGCCCGCAGCCACTGGAAGATCGAGAACTGCGTCGTCCACTGGGTGCTGGACGTCGTCATGGGCGAGGACCGAATGCGAAACCGTACCCTGAGCGGGCCGGAGTGCCTCGCCGCCCTCCGGCGCATCGGCCCGGACATCGTGCGCCTCACGGACGACGACTGCCCGCTCAAGGCACGGATGGAGATCGCCGCCATGAGCGACGAATATCTGCTCGGAATACTGGCCGACGCGATCGGCAAATTTCAAGAGCGAAGGCCCTGGATGCGCCCCAATTTCATATTGACATTGCATTGTCTATAATCCATATAGGAATTGTCGGGTGCCCTTGATGGGCTTGATATGGTTCGCCCAGCCTGACGTCACTCTCCCTCCGGTTGTATGAGCGAGCTACCCGCCGTCTGCGCCATTTTGACAAGCGGCGACTGGTTTGGCCAAACCTTCAAACCGTTGAGAGTATCACTTTTGCGCCGTCGATAGAAATTCGGCAGCACTCTTCTAAAATACGGGTAACTGAAGTCCTCGTTTTTGAAAACGCGATAGACGTTGTAGGCAAGCAAATCTGCAAGCTGGACGCCGTTTGATAGTTCGCTGCGCGTGAAGAACGGATATTCCACGATCGCCGGAAATTTCATGTTCTGGTTGCCCACCCGCTGAAACGAGGCATGTCTCATCGCGACGACACGGTTGAGTTGCCTGCTAGTGTCGTCCATCACGATCAGCGCGCGATGCTTCGGGTGATATTCCCTCACGTAATGCTGTATTCTTTCCAACAGAAACTCGTATGCCGTCGTGTGAAGAGTTTCGTGGTTAACGGAAGAGTTGAGACACCGCTTGTCGATTACACTGGACATGATGACCGTGTTGCGCTTGGCGACCTGGCGGGAATAGGCTTCGGTGAGATCGGTCAAGTCGTCTTGATTTAGGGCGTGGAGGAACGGGCTTCGCTTCTCGCGTTCGGTGCGCATGCGCACCCAATTGGACTTGACCTCGCAATCCGCTAGTTCGAAAGAACCCTTGCCATCTCGTTCCAAGTGGTCTGCGAGTAAAAGCTTCAAACCGGAAATTTCGGATTCGAATGGCCGCCACTGGCCTTCATACATCCCCACTGCGAGAAGTACATAAAGATGATCCTTCGGCTTTTCCGCCGTACCGGGCGACGGATCACGGGATCCTGATTCGTCGAAATAGAAGAAATACAATTGTCATATCTTTGCGATCATTAGAGCGTTTTTCACTAAGGTGGAATCGTACCACTTAGGGATTCCCTTTGCTGTTCCGACATGGTTTGTGTCCTTGGTTTCAAGACGAAGGATGAAGGACGGAACGGATGCCTAAACCTTATTCAGACGATTTGCGGATGCGCGCAGTCAGGAAAGTGCTGGCGGGCGAAAGCCGCCGGAGTGTTGCGAAGCAGTTGCGGGTGGCCGCGTCGAGCGTGATCAAATGGGCTCGGCGATATTCCGACACGGGCTCGGTCAGTCCGAGCCGGATGGGCACGCGCCGCGCGCCGAAGCTGGCGGGGCACCGGGCTTGGATCCTTGGGCGGATCAAGGCCTGTCCGGCCATCACGCTGGCGGGGCTGCAGGATTGGCTTGGCGGGCGGGGCGTCGCGGCGAGTCTCGCCTCGATCTGGCGCTTCCTGAGAGTCTGCGGCCTCACCCGCAAGAAGCCGGCGCCGGTGGCGGACGAGCGCAACCGGCCCGACGTGATACGCCGCCGCGAGCGGTGGAAACGCTTTCAGGGCCGGGCGGACCCGCGCAAGCTGGTCTTCATCGACGAGACCTGCATGAAGACCAACATGTCGCCCAGGCACGGCTGGGGCCCCAAGGGACAAAGGGTTTGCGGCTCGGCCCCCTTCGGCCATTGGGGAACCTCCACATTCATGGCCGCTCTGCGGCAGGACCGGATCGACGCTCCCTGGGTTCTGGACGGCCCGGTCAACGGCGACGCCTTCCGGGTCTACATCGAAACCCAGCTGGTCCCGACGCTCAATCGCGGCGACATCGTCATCATGGACAATCTGGGCAGCCACAAGATCGAAGCGGTGCGCACGGCGATCCGGGGCGCGGGCGCCCATCTTCTGTTCCTTCCGCTGTACAGCCCCGACCTCAATCCGATCGAGCAGGCGTTCGCCAAGCTCAAGCACTTCCTGAGGAAGGACCAGCCGCGAAGCCGAGACGATCTGTGGAAAAATGTCGGCTCCATCCTGGAAAAGTTCACGCCCGAAGAATGCTCGAACTACCTCGCCAACTCGGGATACGCAGTGGGTCAAACTTAGGGCCTGTCTATGCTAAATCATGCGTCATTTCGAAGACGGCGGCGAGATTCAGGAAGCCCCGATAGGTCGCGTCGAGCTTGTCGAACCGCGTGAAGAGGCGCCGATAGCCCTTGAATCTCCGGAACAGACGTTCAATCTCGTTGCGAAGCTTGTAGGCTTCCCGGTCATATTCCCATTTGACTTTCCGGTTCGCCTTCGGCGGCACGACCGGCGTCATTCCAATGTCGCGGACGAGCCGGCGGGTCTCGTCGCCCTCGTAGGCGCGGTCCATCGCCAGAGGCGCGCCCGCGACCGGATCGGCCCAGCTCTTCAGCAGGGCGCGGCCTTCGGTCGCGTCGTTGGCCTGGCCGCCGGACAGGCGAAAAATCACGGCCTGACGGTCACTTGCGGAGATCATGTGGATCTTCGTGTTCCATCCGCCGCGCGATTTCCCGATGCTTTGCGGCCCGTTCGTCTTCCGCGCCCCGGTGCCGTCGGGATGCACCTTGACGCTGGTGCTGTCGAGGCCGAAGCAGTCCGCGTCCCCGCCGGGCGCATGCAGTTCCTGAAGCGCGGCGAACAGCCGCTCGAGCACGCCGCTGCGCGACCAGCGGCGGAACCGGGCGTAGACCGTGTACCATTTTCCGAAGCGCTCCGGCAGGGCGCGCCACTTGCAGCCGTTCTCCAAGACGTACAGGACCGCATTGATGAAGACGATGTTGGGAATCCGCACGTTCCCGCGCTGAACCGGCAGGAAGGGGCGGATTTTGGCGTACTGTTTCGCCGTGATCTGTTTCATGATTGTATGCCGCTCGATTTTTATGTCATTGTTGACAGTCGCTTAAGCATGGAGCCAAGCAAAACTCAAGCAAAAATTCTAGCGTAGACAGGCCCTAGTGAAAAACGCTCTAGTGTCTGAGTTGACCTGTCGTATAGATTCTGAATTTACAACCGGGCTGCAGGTCATTCAAACCGCATCCAGTTCAAGCTCCACAAATGGCGAGAGACTTGAATTGAAATTGTAAGGATTGCCAATAAAGTCAATTGGCGCTTGCGGGTGCATTAGGGCTTTCGTGCTCAAGGGCGCGGTGCGCCCTATGCCAAGCCTCGTTGCGATCTGTGCCAAAAATCAAGTCGGCGGCTGGCGGGCCAATGAATGGAACGCCGCTTCACATCGTTCTTCATCGGGCGCACGTCGACGGAAACGGCTTCCTCGCGAACCGTCCCGGCGTCAGGATCTTCGAGGACATGGCGCACAAGCCGCCGCCTGCCTTTCAAGGTCAAGATATCGGCTGTCTCATGTGCGAGTTTCAGCCCAACCAGCGCACGCTTGAAAATAATCCACTTGCCTTCGCGCTTCTCCGCGAAGTCGCGCAACAAGCCCGCGTCGATGATCCGACGCACCGTCTTCAGCGGCACTCCGATCACGCACGCCGCTTCATAGGCCGACAGCAATTGCTGTTCGCATCTTATCGCCATCGCCTTCCCTCCGACGCAAAACATATGCAACTCTGATGAAAAATTCCGGCCGCATCCGTCGGAACCGAATTGAGCAATGGCGGATTTCGTGGCGCAGACGATCCCAACAGAGCGAAACTGGATGCTTTTCGAACCTAAACGCAATCTTTATCAACCAAGAAGGCGAGTTCGAGGCTAGTGGCTTGTCGCTGCGCAGCCCTCAGAGCGGCAAACGCGTCCGCGAACCTCCGGATTCCAGCTGGAAATATCGCACCGCCTTTTTGATTCCGAAAAGCGTTATTTTGGCTTCCGCGTCCAATGGCGCGGCTCGCCTGATGCATTGCCGGAAAAACCAACCCGAATTCACAGCCGCCCTACGCCGCAGCTGCGTCGGGCTCTTTGAAATCGTCCTTGTCGAAATAGTGAAGGTGGGGAAAACCGAGACCAAGACCATGATCCGGATCGCGCCAAGTCTTGGAGACAATCTCGGACTGCAATTTATTCAGTGCCCTTCCGGTAAGTTGTCTGTAATCGCCATCGCATACGAAGTTCACGTAGACGACGGGGTCTCCGTCATGGTCGTACCCCGGCTTGACATCGATCCGTACGATTTTGATTCTGCTGAAGCGGGCCTTGAACGCACGCTCGGCGATCCGCCTGAGCTTTGCGATCCGCTTCTCGACCTTTTTTTTGTTCATTGTGGCCTCCTACGACGCACGCCGCTTGAACATTGCAAGGGCGACAAAGCGACGGCGATCTTTGGTTCCCACTTTCTTTAACGCTCCGATCGCGTCGTGTGCCATTTTGATCGCCGTATTCGCGTCGACCTGGGAGTACCGGTCTTCAAGCGAATAGTCAGCCCGCTGCCGCGCGTACTGCAAAGTTGTGAACGTATACGCGAACTCCCGGATTTCAGGTGGGAATTTTAGCATTACCCCTTGATTCAGGCAAGCGTTTTTAGCGCTTCCATGCCCAAGGGCGCGGTGCGCCTGATGCGTTGCCAGGAAAACCAACCCGAATTCACAGCCGCCCTACGCCGCAGCTGCGTCGGGCTCTTTGAAATCGTCCTTGTCGAAATAGTGAAGGTGGGGAAAACCGAGACCAAGACCATGTTCCGGATCGCGCCAAGTCTTGGAGACAATCTCGTGATGCAATTTATTCAGCGCCCTTCCGGTAAGTTGTCTGTAATCGCCATCGCACACGAAGTTCACGTAGACGACGGCGTCTCCGTCATGGTCGTACCCCGGCTTGACGTCGATCCGTACGATTTTGATTCTGCTGAAGCGGGCCTTGAACGCATGCTCGGCGATCCGCCTGAGCTCTGCGATCCGCTTCTCGACCGATTTTTTGTTCATTGTGGCCTCCTACGACGCACGCCGCTTGAACAATACATGGGCGACAAAGCGGCGGCGATCTTTGGTTCCCGCTTTCTTTAGCGCTCCGATCGCGTCGTGTGCCATTTTGATCGCCGTATTCGCGTCGACCTGGGAGTACCGGTCTTCAAGCGAATAGTCAGCCCGCTGCCGCGCGTCCTGCAAAGTGGCGAACGCAAACGCGAACTCTTGGATTTCCAGTGGGAATTTTAGCATTGCCCCTTGATTCAGGCAAGCGTTTTTGGCGCTTCCATGCTCAAGGGCGCGGTGCGCCTGATGCCAAGCCTCGTTGCGATCTGCGCCGACGATCAAGTCGGCGGCTATGCGGGCCAACGAATGGAACACCGCGTAGTACGCCGTGCTGATGGCGCGGCGCAGGCTGGCCTGCATAGGCCGCCCCCGATTGACCTTCGTCAAGCGGCGGGCCGTTTTGATCAAGTCTTGCGACTCCAAGTCTCAATACCTCGGTTTTGAATTGCGCGGCGGGATAGACCGATAGCTGCCCCGGCGTCAAGGCGGAGTCGCATCAATGCATCATGGACATGTCTCATGATTCTTGATTCGCCGCTGTCGGAACCTACGGGCCGCATGGGCAAGGTTGCGTGTTTTAGACGCGTCTGAGTTCACCCATTGATGCGAGGGCGCGGTCCATTTCCTTTGGTCACGCGAATGCGAGACGGCAAGCCCTCCATTCGAGGAAGTCGGGCCAGCGCATGTTTTCGAGGCAGCATCCGGTGGCGAGCACGGCGTTGGCGCCCGCTTTCGACCAACAGCGCCCCGCTCCTTTGAGCCGGCTCCCGACGATGCGCCTGCAGGCGCTTTCCACGATGCCGGATCCGACCGGCAGGCCGCGCGTCCGGCAGAGGCCGCAGCGCATCAGGCAGTTCCATCAAGGAGGCATTGGCCATGATTGGATAGCAGCCGCATGGGGCATCCACACACGAAGGCCCTGAGTTGCCTGCCAAGAATCGTGAAACGCACTCCCGGCAACCTTTTCAGGTTGCAAGTTAAAAAAAGATGCAACATCGTGGCGAGGCCACTCAATTTTCGGTCAAGCTCTTTGACGGCTCTTCCGAAATTCGCCGCAACATCATCGCGCGCATGATCATGGCGGAACACGGCTGAGGTCCGGGCAAGGGAGGAATCGCACATGAACAATGACTATCGCCGACAGATCCGGGAGACGGACAAGGAACATTTCCTGCACCCCTGGACGCATTTCGCATCGTTCAAGACCGAGGGAGCGCTGCCCCTGTCACAGGGCGAGGGGTGCTATCTCACCGATATCGAGGGACGCAAATACTTCGACGCGGTCGGAGGACTCTGGTGCACCAACATCGGCCTCGGCCGCGAGGAGATGGCGCAGGCCATCGCCGAGCAGGTGACCAGACTGGCCTTCTGTTCAAATTTCATCGACCTGACAAACGAGCCGGCCGTCCTTCTGGCGAAAAAGCTGGCGGAGCTCGCGCCGGGGGATCTGAACCATGTCTTCTACACGACCGGCGGGTCGACGGCGCTGGATTCGGCGTTCCGCATGGCGCAATTCCATCACTGCAGCCAAGGCAAGCCGGAAAAACGCCACGCCATCGCACGCAGGAACGCCTATCACGGCACCACCTATCTGGCCGCGTCGCTGGGCGCCAAGCCGGGCGACCGCGTTCCGGAATTCGGATACGAGACCGAAACGGTGCATCACATCTCGGACCCCAACCCGCTGCTGGCGCCGGACGGCATGGACGAAGCGCAGCTCCTCGACATGCTGGCGCAGGAATTCGAGGACAAGATTCTCGAGGTCGGGCCCGAAAAGGTCGGCGCGTTCTTTGCCGAACCGATCATGGGCGCCGGCGGCGTCATCGTGCCGCCCAAGGGCTATCATGTCCGGTTCAAGGAAATCTGCGAACAGCACGATATCCTCTACATTGCGGACGAGGTGGTCACCGCCTTCGGCCGCTTGGGGCACTGGTTCGCCTCGGAGGACGTGTTCGGCATGGTGCCCGACATCATCTGCGCCGCCAAGGGCATCACCTCGGGCTATCTGCCGCTGGGAGCGGTGATCTATTCGTCAAGGATCGACCGGGTCATGCGGGAGCTGGGCGACGACAAGGTGTTCGCCTCCGGCTACACCTACTCCGGCCATCCGGTCTGCTGCGCCGCCGCCCTGAAGAATATCGAAATCATGGAGCGCGAAGGCCTGATGGAGCGCGCCCGTGAAGCGGGCGCATATTTCGGCGAACGGCTCAGGACGCTGGAAGACCTTGAAATAGTGGCCCATGTCCGGGGCGGAGGCCTGATGCGCGGGCTGGAGTTCGTCAAGGACAAGGCCAGCCGCGCCCTGTTTCCCGAGGAGCTGAATATCGGCAAGGTCGTGGCCAATGCCTGCGACGAGCTCGGCCTGATGGTGAGGCCGATCGTGCACCTGAACATCATGTCGCCGCCGCTGGTCATAACGCGGGACGAGATCGATTTCGTCGTCGCCACGCTGCGGAAGGGGATCGTCAAGGTGACTGCGGACCTCAAGCGCGACGGGCATCTGTAGCCGGCGTCCGGCACAAAACTGCAACCTGTTGAATTTTAGTCCTTAAATTGCATTTTCGCTTGCGAAGAGTGCCGGGATGCCGAAGATTTCACTCGGGTTGGCCGCAAATTCGTCGGTTGTTTTGGAATCTTCGGAGGATTTCGGCAGACGGACAGTCATTGCGGAGCAGTCCTGCCCGGGTTCGACCGACATCGGGGCGACAGTGCTGGATGCGAAGTCCTGGGACGACATCCGGCGCTCCTGACTGGGCTTCAGGCGACCCGGACGCCCTGTGATGGGATTTCGGCCTCGCGCCCATCACGAAAAGATCCGGAAAGACTGTCCTATTCCAGCGGTGACTCGTCGCGAAAGCATTGCTCAGGAACACCGCCCGCCACCGGGCCATTGCCGCCATCCGGCAAGGCGGAGTCAGCCGGTCGAAGGATCACGCGCTGCGAAGCCGAGGACACAAGCACGCCCGAGCCCCCGGAAGCGTCGCCGACATATATCAGGACGGACGATACAGAGAATCCAAACCTTTATGGCAAAGGCCGCTCAGAAATAAAAACGCAGCCGCGCCGAATGGCGCGGCTGCGAATTCCTCGGACGCATTCCGACCGGACGCGCTTCAGTCGCTTTCCGGTGTTTCCGGCAGCCTTTGCTTAGCGCCGAAGCTGCCATAAATGGTTTTAAGGCTTGAAGACCAAAGAGTTCCACGTGTGCCGACGGTCCAGCTTCCTGCAATTTCAAGATCCTTAGCGTCGGCGCGAGGCCCGTAGAAACTCCCACTGTAAACGCCTTGACCTCGTTGTACGCCGGGGCTGGGGTTTAAACCGGTCACAGGCGTTGCCTGCGTGTTGCCGTTGAATGATCCGTTCTCGCGGATAGCGGCTCTGTTCAGTGCGACAGTTAAATTGTCAAGATCATAGGCAGTCCAGTACTTGTTCTCCCCATTCCACTGCTGGAAGTTGTTTATCGTTCCTTCCACATTTACAACATCGATTCTGTTTAAGTTTCCGGGAACCGGTCCCTTCAGAATACTCACGGTCAAGGTCACATCGCCTCGCAGCAATTTGGTTGAAACACTGTTCGGAGAAGCAACGTTGCTGCCTGAAAATTCATAAGCGAGGGTATATCCGTGGAATTTTCCGCGTGTGATCGGTTGGCCGATATTCTCGGTCTTCTGGCCGACCTCAGTCCCGAAAGCCGAGTAGCCGAAATGAAGGGTGTTGATCCGGCCTGTCTGGCCGTTGTTTGAAGCTTTAAATATCTCGGTAGAGGCGGTGTACGCGAACAACCCGTATGCCGCGTACTTCAGATACCGGTGCTCGTCGTCGCTGGGGCAGGAGGTCCCTCTTGAGCCGTCGGGGCAGTCGGCAGTTCGGCCCGGAGCCGGCTCGCGCTTCCGGTTCAAGCCTACATGATTGGACAGCCACACCTCGTACGTGCCCAGATCCCGGTAGCCTTTCGGCTGATTGAACGCATTCGCTTTGTAGTTGTCTCCGTCCTCATCCAATTGGCTGGGGTCCGCGGGGGCGATTGCTCTCCAGTAGAAGGCGTTGTTGCCCGTCCAGCTCGACACGGGGTTCGAGATGTCATCGAAGTCCACCGGAACGGATCTGGTTTGCGGCTCGTCGAACGTTATCTCGAGATCCCAGCCGTTCTGGCCCCGAATGCCTTCACCCACAGTGCCTTCGCTTGCGTCGTTGAACGGATTCACAAAAATGTCGGCGTCGTCCGTGTCACTCACAAATCTCGTAAGATCCCTCCTCATGTCCGTGTAATCGGCCGCGAATCTTGTATCAGTCTTGGGGTTACCATCACCACCTTGGTTCCCTTTGCCGAGATTCGCGGTTCCGCCCGTACGGATGACAAGTCCACCATCCGTCAACCTCACTCCGGTGTGAATTCTCGTTTCGCGCTCTTGCGCCGAGTTCAAGGCTTGGATGTATCCATCCACTTTGAACTCGTCGCCGCCTTCGCCGTCGTCGATCACGGAGAACACCCTATTGCCGTCCTCATACATGATGGTCTCGAATGTTTTGTCATCGAAGCGGTTAGGATTGCGCTTCTGGCTGTTGTCGCCGCCCAAGGACACCGTAGGTACCAAACCGGGGATCTGGAGGACGACTCCGTCCACATTAGGAACCGTTCGCGGAATCCTAACGACCGTTGCGGTATTGACGCCTTCGCGCGGCTCGACCGCCTTGCCGCTCGCGAGCTCGTAGCGCACGAGATTTCTCCCGTACCAAGCGAGAGAATCAAGCGCATTGTCGCGGTCTTGCTGCCATGCGGTCTGGAGCCTGCGCACTTGTCTCCTCACTCTTGCCGCCGCGCCGACTTGCACCGAGCTTCCGTCCGCTGCTGCGGCGACTGCGTCATCCGCGGCTCTGACGGCCTCGGCAAGCGCCATGCCGGCGGCGGCAATCAGTTCTTCCGCATTGGTGCGCGCCGCCTCGGTGCCCGCCGCCACTGCCGTCTGCGCCCTATTGATCGCGGCCGTCACGGCCCTCTGGGCTTTATCGTACTCGGCCTGCGCCGTCTGCAGCGGTGTCGAAGCCGAGCCGCCATTCGAATCGCCGCCCCCGTTTCCGCCGTTCGATCCGTCGCCGCCGTTCCCGTTTCCGCCGTCCGGGCCGCCATTATTGCCTGATCCCGCGCCGGTTCCGCCCCCTCCGGTCGTTCCCGAAGCATTGTTGCCGGAGCAGGCGCCGAGCGCAAGCGCCGCGGCGCAAGCGAAAGCTGCGATCAGTTTCGTGTCCATGAGTAGTTCCTTGTCAGTCTACGTCTACCCCTCCCCCATCCGGCAACGGATGGATGAGGCGATGTTCCTGCCTCCTACGGGCCGTCGCGCCCATTTTAAGGGGGGAGGCATTCGATTTCAAGCGTTTGTTGATCCGCTCCAGGAGCGGTGTAACTTGAAAGTGTATCGCTTGACGGTGTTCTGCGAAATGGCAGGACATGGAGGAACTCCGTCAATTTCTCAAAACGGGTCGATGATCCCCGGACGAGCAACGCGCCGCGCCGCGATTTTCTCGAGAGGCTGACGGGTGCGCTGCTTTCGAGCCTGTGCGGCGGACCTGCGTCGAGATGGCGGATTTCGCCGTCATCAGCGAAGCGATCCTGTGCCGGTCAGTGCCCCGAAGCACGGGCTTTCCAGCCGCGACGCCTTATCTCGGCTGTTCCGGACGATGGATCCGGGTCTGTTTGCGGCGGCGTGCTGTCTCGGTTCGCTTCGGGCCGGGAGATGGCGCCGGAGGCGGACGGCAGGTCGCGCTCGACGGCAAGGTGCTCCTGCGCGCCTCGCAGCTCTCGCCTCCGCATCTCGCGGATCGTGTTTCGGAAGTTCCGCAAATCGTTTTCCAGACAAGGCGGCCATTGCGTATCCGCTGGATACGCAGCTGGCCGTTGCCGATTGCGGCAGAAAAGCTCCATGATCTGGATCCGTCGCAGCGCATCCGCGGTGCCTCCGATGCCGTTGCGAATGAAGCGATCAAGACCGGGGCCGAAATCTCAGACCGAAACCGGCTGGCGCAATGGCAGGCACGCTTGATGAAATATTTTCTTCGCGGCAAGTCCCTCGAATTCGGTCCGCGCAGCGCGCCGTCCGCAAATCCGAACTTCACCGGGCCTCCCACCTCCGGATGCGCCCTGTATCAATGTGGACGAAGCGACGGCGGTAATGGCCGACGCCTCCGACCTGAAGCCACTCTGCGTAGTCGGCGACGAGGCGGACGGGAACGTCCGGAATGAAGAGATCCACCGCCCGAGCTTTCATATGGAATGAGTTCTCCGCCGCGCCCTTCAGCGAACTGTTCGTCTTCGCTGTCCGGTAGCCGCTCAGGAATCCGATCGGGCCGGACGCGCCTTCTCGCAGCGCCGCCTGCGACAAGGCGGCCAGCGCCCAGAACAGGCGCACGTCCATTTCAAGGCTGCGGTTTTCGCGGCGGTCGCGCATGAACCAGTCCGCTTGCCGAATCGCGTCCAAGTCGTACCCTTGGGTCCCGAAGAACCGAAGATCGATGTCCTCGCCCGTTCGGAAATTCCGCAAGTGCAATCGCGGCTCGATGTCGCTGAAATGGCGGTCAAGCCGGCTGTGCGGTCGCGCGGGATCCGGACGCGGCCCGTAATCGTCCGACGATGAGGCGGAGGCGCTTCCGCCCGTTGCGCCCGAAACCGCCCCCGCGAGCAGGCCGGCAATGAGCGCCCGCCGATGCACTCGAGTTCCGATTGCGATGCGCCTGCGCGGGCTTTCCGTCCGCTTGCGCTGCGGTCGGCGCGGCAGGGACCTGAATCTTCCGCGCGCGAATCTTTCAAGGCCGGAATTGTCAATCTTGAGGCGGGCCGCTGTTCGATTTGCCCGACCGCGTCCCGAACCGAGCCAGTTGGATCAGCTCGTCTGCCATATCGTGGATGACGCCCTTGGAGGACTCCGGTGCCGGGGAAGCGGCATCCCGTTCTTCCCGCCGCCGCAGGCGCAACTCGATTTCCTTCTTCGCCGATCCTCCCGGAAACCTCGACGCGAGCGCCGATCGCGCGTCGGGCGCGCCGACCGCTTCGTAAAGCAATTCCCTCAGCGCGACGTCTTCGGCGGTCGTCGACAACGCCCAAAGCTCCGAGGGCCCGAGCGTCAGCATGAGTTTCTGGCGGCAATCGCCGCTTTTGTGCCTAATCACGCAGAACATCGGCGCGCCTTCGGCGACGGGCCCGGTGAGTTCCGTCCGCAAAATCGTCTTCTCGATTTCGTTCAAGCCCGCCGATTGCGCGAACTTGCGGATCGAAGCTTCCGAAGGCGCGCTGAATATGAACAGCCCGGAGGCCAGTTCCATGATCTCGTCGTCGAAATCGTCCGGAAGCTGGGAGGCCAGCGAAACGCGGAGATTGCGCTTCCTCCCCTCTCGAATGTCTTCAAGGATCTGCTGCCGAAACCCGTCGATGCGCGCCGCTCGATGGAATTCGTCGACGCAGAGCAGCTTCGGGATGCGGGCGGAGTTCGTTGCGCGACGGGCGTGATAAGATTCATACTCCTCCGGCAATGCGCCTGCTCGCACCGCGCTCGCGACTTCCGAGGGATCGCAGTGCCAGTCGCGGGTCGCCGCCTGTCTGGCCAGCATGAACATGAGCGCCGCTTGCCGGCTTGACGACGGGCCGCCGCCCGCCGTGACTTCGGCCAGGTCCAGCGAAACAGCCCGCGCTTCCCCGAAATCGAGTTTCGAATGCCCTGCGAGCATCGGATAGTCGCGGACCGCTTCCGCGATCGCCCGGTGCAGCGAACTCATTGCGGTTTCGCCGTCCGGCCCCTGCCCAGCTCCGCCGTAAAGTGATGCGATGTGTTCCGCATGGCTTGCCGTCACGAGATCGGCAAGTTGCGGCGCCGCATGTCTTTGGGCGACTGCCGCGGCGACCGGTTTTCGTTCGCGAAACAGCGCGTCGACGGCATTCCACCAGCTTGCGTAGGGTCCGGGCGTCCATCCGATTTCGGCGAGCGACGCATCGACTGCGGGGTCGTCGCCTTCGAGATATCGGCGCGGGCTGCGGTCGTCCGACCCTAATTCGTATGCTTCGTCGATCGTCGCTCCGATCAGCCCCCGCAGCGGGCTCGGTTCCGAAGCTTCCGAATCATCGCAAATCACGGAAACGAAGTTCTGCAGGAACGTCCTCTGCGCCGGCGGCGGCTTGCGCATTCCGAGCGGCGTGTCGAAAGCATTCACGGCATGATCCGGAGTCATCGCGAGTTTCAGGTGAACCGCTTCCCCTCGCCGGTCGGGCGGCAGGGATTCCTTGAGCAGCGATATCAGGCCCTTGGACGATCCGCCGACGTCGATGACGGCAATTCGGGGAAGTTCGGCTCGGTCGGCGTCGCCGGCGTGCGGCTCGAGTGCCGCCGCCAGGCAGAAAGCGTTCATCGCGACCGATTTCCCGGAACCCGACACTCCGGCGAATATGTTCGCCCAGCTGTTCTGATTTTGCGATCCGGGCTTGTAGGGCCAAATCTTGCCGTCGGCGGTACGCAGCAGGATCGGGCCTTCCGCCCATGGTCCGGCCTGCCGTTCCAAAGGCGCCATCGCGAGCGCGCTCGACAATGGAGCGGCCGCGGGAGGCGCCGTGGATTCCGGAGCGATTCCCGGCACGGACCCCAGAATCGTGGCGAACGCGTCTCCCGAAACTCCGTCCGCCGAGGAGTTGCCCCACCTCTCGACCGCCCGCCTGAGTATCGCGGCGTTCCGGCGCAGGTCGGCGCCGTGGTCGGCGCGCGTCCAGGTCGCGAAGCAAATTCGAAGGCGCACGACCGTGTCCTCGGTTCCGTCCGTCCGCCTCAATTCGTCTATCGCGTCCCTGATCCTTCCGTTTCTCGTCGGCGCGGAGAAGATGAACAGCCGGGCGTACTGCTCTTTCAGTCTGAGGGATTGAAGGCCGCCCGCTTCGATCAGGAACGAGCACCGCCACGCGATTCTCGCCGGAGCGGCGGTCACGGAGTCCACCAGGGCATTGAACGGCGTGAGTATTTCGGGAGCGACGGTCACATCGAATCCCGAAAGCAGCGTGTCGCCCAAGCGCACTGTGCGCGAGTCCTCGACATGCCCGTTTTCGGTGGCCAGCTGCCGGTCGAGGGACGGCCAGGACAAATTCGAAAAATCGTCTCCATTCATTTCCGAGGGCGTTTCAGGCATCCGCTGCATTCCGGACCTGCTTGCCGGGTCCGCCGTCGCATCGGCGGTCCGAGGGATGGCGGGCACCCAATCCTGCTTCCACGGAGCCGAAAACGGATAGATCGCGGCGCGGATGTTCTGCAGCGCCTCGAGCGCGTCAAGAATTCGAGCGAATTGCCCCGATGCCTGCAAGTCTCTGCAAAGCGCATCGACCAGAGCGGCGTGGCGCGCGAATATCGAATCCGGCGCTCGTCCGGATGACTGCCCGCGATGGACCGAAGGTTCGGACGGTCCTGCTTCGGTCGCAGAATGGGACGCGGCATCCGCCAGCGGATCAAGCCTCGTGTAGACGGCGACCATGCATGATTCATCGACCAGGCAGCTTGCCAGATGATCGCGCCTTTCATTGAGCAGGTCGGCAAGATCGAGGTCGAGAAGGCGCGCCCTTCGGAGGCTTCGGTCCGCGAATTGCTCGACGATGCGGACGGCCGAATCCGGATCCCGCGAAAACGAAATCTCGATCGCGTGACCGACCGACGAGAGAAACGGCGCAAGCGACACTCGCAGTTGCCCGGCCAGGCTGGACAGCGCCTCGCTGTCCAGCATTCGCATCGAACCGTCGATCGCGATGAACGAGACCAGAGTTCCGTCCTTCAGGACGAGCGTGCGGTCGTCCTCCAAGGATTCGAGACGGATCCGGTCCATGAGAGTCCGGCCGCATGCCCCGCCGAAGAGATCGGCGAAATACTCGCTCGCGGCGCTCAGCATTCGAATTCGATCAATGGCCCCGGATCTGTCAATTTCCCACACATGACTCGGTGATCATTCCGTGTGTCCCTATGCTTCGGTTTCGCTGCATCCGCGGCGCGAAGATCGTCCACGCAACCCGGAACTCAAGGATTCCGAGGAGCGGTTGCCGATTCGACCTCTGGAATCCGGCGATTCGACCGCTGATTTGCGGATTGTCGGGTTCGGCGGAGCCTTCGGCCGCCCGGCGGCAGGCCGCCGAAGGGCGGAACGCAGAGTTAAGTGTGTCTTGTTGATAGGCGCCGGATGCCGCAGAGCGCTCATGGTCGCCTCTTCGCGATATTCGCGCGAATAGGTCAATGCTTCATTGAGATGCCACATCGTTTTGCGAGAGTGCTTGATCGCAATGTCGGCCTGAAAACGATCCGTCTTGGATCCATTGAACGCTTGCATGACGTCCGGCAAATTCGCGCCCAGGCGTTCGAATTCTTGCGCATGCGACATCGGCAGAATCAATCCTTCGTTCCGGACGGCTGAAGCGACCCTCGAAAGCTGGTCGGGGTCGGCGCGAGTCCGCGCCTTGATCGTTCCGGTCGAGGCCGACCTCACGACGCATCCGGCGCTTTGGAGCACCTCGATCGCTCGGACCATTTTCATTCTGTCGGCTGCCGCCAGCCACGCGGCTTCAAGTGCCGGGATCGAAGATTTGGCGGCAGGACGGCAAACAATCGACTTCAGGAATGTTTCCGCAGCAAGGCCTGCCGACCACGAGTGACGAGCAGTGAGTTCGCCGCCGCATGCGGCTTTCAACGCGTCGACGCACTTGCCGAGAATCGTGTCTTCCGGCCGCTCAAGCCAGCCCGGACCTTCATACGCGTCGCGGATCCCGATTTCTCCGTGATTGAGCAGGATCTTGCATTCTTCCAGCGTGAATGCGGAACGCGTTTCTCTGCCGCCGCCTGTTGCCCAGCTGCGCACCCAGAATGGCGCATCCGGCGAATTCGGATAAAGGCAGCCGACCACGATGATCGGACGGTTTCTCTGCGACAGGAACTCGAGCGTCTTGCCGCTCAGAGTTTGCCTCGGGTCCGGCATCTTGATTCTGATCCAGTTGCCCTCCGCCGGCGTCCGCTCAGCGGCGAGCGCTTCCGCATATCGGATTCTGGGATAATGAACGCAGAAGGCGGTTGAATTCGCTCCGTTTCGACGAATTCCATTCCGCGATTTCACTTCGCAGTGCTGCAGGGTTTTCGCTGCCTCGGCCAACACGCGTTCTTTGGGTCTGGTGATCTGCAGCAAAGGATCGAACGCCTTTGCGAGGCCGCTCCGGATGCCTGGCAGCCGCAGCATCGATTTGCCCGGCGAGGCTGAAGCGATCCAATCCGCTCCGAATGCCTGCTCCATGGCTTCATCGATAATCATGGCCGATACGGTGGCGACCCGCGAAAGCGATCTCGCGTGACGGAACGCTTCCGAACCGGAGCAGCCCCACTCATTGGCAATCGTGTTCCAAGTCGGGCCAAGCCACCCGTCCGGGTGTATTGTCGCTTGATCCGGGAAACTCGCGTTTTCGCGAAGGAAGGCCGCGGGCTTGTTCGCAAGCCACACGCACTCGGCGCAATTCGTCGAGACTTTCCACGGGTCGCATGGGCACTTGTCGCTCCAGCACGCCGCCAAACTGCCCAAGTCCTCGTCGAATAGAATGACGCCGAGCGCGTTTTCCAAATATCGACGATCCCTTGAAGCGTTCTCGAGCGGATGCTTTTCAGCCATTCCGCAAGTCTCCGGCTTCGGTCGATTGAAGATCGCGCAGTCGCCCGCTGCTCGCCTCCTCCGACCAATACGTGGCAATAGCCTCCGTCGACACATCGACGAAGCGGCCCTTTCGCCAGCATTTGAGACCGTTTCGACCCGGCGCGCGGTGCGCCGAGGCCCTGTCGGCGGCGGTTGGCCAGAATCGAATGAAGCTGTCCAGCACTGCGGAAACGGATTTGAACTCCGCCTCGGCAAGCAGGTCCCGCGCCGTGAACAGCGCCTCGAAAAACGCTTCGGGGTGCGCCGACCCGACGATGTGTTCCAGCACGCGTTCCCGCCGGTCAACGTCTTCGACGATGCGTGCGGCAGCATCCGCGAGTGCTTCGTCGGCTGCCATGCCTTTCCCGTCGGGAGAAGCGAAGAAAACCTGCCATGCCGTGCGGTTGATGTCCGTCTCCTGACTTCGACATTTTTTTCTGCCAACCACTTGTTTTTTCGTGTTTGTGCCTAAATTTTAGGCACTACATTCCGCTGTTTTTCAGGCTGTTCCCGGCGGCCTCATTCGATCCAGTAGGGCGTGCGGGACATCGGAAGTCCCAGGGTCCGGCAGATGCGGTCCATGTCCGGCGTCGTTTTCGACGGGAGCGCGTAGCGCCGTTTCGAACGCATGTCGCGCACGATCGAGCATTGCCGGGCGGCGAGGGCGGTCCGGATCCTTTCCGGCGACATCCGCTCCCCCTGCCGCAGCGCGATCCTATACGCCAGATGACGCACGCAGGCGAACGCCATGTAGGCGATGGCGATGTGCGCCTTCACCCGGTCGGGCTTCCAGTGGAACACCGGCCGCACCTTGAGGTCGTGCTTGGTGATCCGGAAGCTCTCCTCGACCCTCCAGAGTTCGCGGTAGCGGGCGAACAGCTCGGAATGGCCCATGTCGGGCGTATTGGTGACGACGCCCTTCAGCCCGTCCCAGCGGGCGGCCTCCTTGATCTTTGTCTCGTCGACTTCCAGCCGGGCCTTTCCCGTGAGCTTGACGAACCGGCCGAAGCCGCGTCCGGAGAGTGCCTGAGCGGGATTGGCGCTTCGGCCGAGCTTGCGGACCAGCTTGTCGATCGCCTTCTTCCGGTCGGCGGCGTCCTTTTTGGCCCGCTTCCGGCTCCAGCCGACGACGATGCGGCGACCCTTGTGCTTGAACTCAGCCGAAAGCGAGTCCTCGGAGCCGCCGGTCGTCTTGTAGGCTTCGAGGTCGAGAATCCGCTCCTTCAAGTCCTTCGGCAGCGATTTCAGCCGGGCGCCGACAATATACTGGAGATCCCGGTCCTCCATGTCCTTGAGGTTCGCCTCGCCGAACATGCCCCGGTCGGCGACATGGATCGCCGTCTCGACCCCTTCGCGCTTCCGCATGTTCTCCAGCGACGGGATCAGGCTCTTTCCTTCATACTCCGATCCCGGGAACACTTCGTAGCCGATCGGCAGCCCGTCGGACGTGACCATCAGCGCAAGCAGGACCTGGGTCCGGGCGTGCCGGCCGTTCTTGGAGAAGCCGAACTCGCGCAGTCCGTCCGCATCGACCGACTCGAAGTGCAGCGTCGTGCAGTCGAAGAAGACCACGCTCGCCGGCTCCGGCAGAAGCCTCCGCGCCGCCCCGGCCGCGAGATCCTTCATGCTTTCGATCGCTTTTTCGTCCAGCCGGTCCATCATCCGGTAGATCCTCTGCACCGGGATCGAAACTCCGAGATCGCTCTCCAGCCGCCTTGCGGTGCCGCGCTTGCTTTCGGGATTGGCGATGCGCGCCGTCGCGATATGCCGAAGCGTCTCGCGCGCCGTGCGGTTCCTCTTGGTCGGCAGCAGCCCGTCGAAGCCAAGCTGGCGGTAGACGGCCCCGTAGGCCTCGTGGAAGCCGGTCACGACCCGATGCTCCTCGCGGGTCTCCTCGATGACGACCGGCGGACCCGCCTTCGCCTTCTCCCGCCGGGTCTCGATCGCCAGATCGACGAGCTTCTCCTGCGGAAGCAGGGAGGGCTGCCGCTCGCACCGGATTTCGACCTTGATGGTCTCGCCGAGCTCCATGAGCTCCTCCAGTTCGGCGTCGGTCTTGGCGACGCCGACGTGGCGGACGATGCGCTGGCTCACTTTCCGGCCCTCGCGCACGGATTCGACGAGCTGGACGGACTTCCTGGAGCTTCCGGGCCTGGCTTTGACGCGGAGGAACATGATGCAATTCCTGATTCGGCGTTTTCCGAATCACTAGCATGCTTTTCCGGAATGCGCAAGATTATTGTCCTTGAAGCACTACATTTTCCGCTGGAGCACGACGGAGCCGGAATTCCCTTGCGCGCAACGCCCCGGAAAGCCGGAACGGCGCTGAAATCGAGTCAAACTGTCGAAGTCAGGAATACGTGGCAATAGCCTCCGTCGACACATCGACGAAGCGGCCCTTTCGCCAGCATTTGAGACCGTTTCGACCCGGCGCGCGGTGCGCCGAGGCCCTGTCGGCGGCGGTTGGCCAGAATCGAATGAAGCTGTCCAGCACTGCGGAAACGGATTTGAACTCCGCCTCGGCAAGCAGGTCCCGCGCCGTGAACAGCGCCTCGAAAAACGCTTCGGGGTGCGCCGACCCGACGATGTGTTCCAGCACGCGTTCCCGCCGGTCAACGTCTTCGACGATGCGTGCGGCAGCATCCGCGAGTGCTTCGTCGGCTGCCATGCCTTTCCCGTCGGGAGAAGCGAAGAAAACCTGCCATGCCGTGCGGTTGATGTCCGTCTGGTCGAGCCCCGGACCCCAAAAGAGCCGCATCCGCCCCCGGAGGGCCGCCCAAACCGGATGCCTCAACTGATGGCAGAACTGGCAAATTGCCCTCATCCTTTCAGGTCCGCAGACTTCATGTCGCTCCGCGTGATCCGCTTCCATGAATCCGGGGATGCGGGTTGAGCACACGCTGCAGGTCCAGTCGTCCATAGCAAATCGCGCCGCGATCGAATCCAAGGATGCGCCTGCAATGATCGAATGCGCGCGAGCGCCCATCGCGAGGACGTCGGGTTCGCCGTCCGCGATCTCCCGCATCGACAGGAACGGGCTCTTCAAGTCAGTTGATGTTTCGGAGGGTGCCGTCGACGGTCACATTCGTGGCGCCGCTCCCGAAGAGCGAACTGACTCCGACGCCCAGCGTCGTCGGTATTGCGACCAACGCGGCGCCGACGAACACCAGCGTGAACGCGGAAGACAGTTTCGCGGACGGATCGTTCGGATTCTGGGCGTGTTGCCGGAATTTCAGGAGTCCGACGATCCCGAGCCCGATTCCAAGCAGGAACGCAGCCGCGCCGATGAGGTCGGCGATGCTTCCGGCTTGCGTCTGAAGTCCGGCGGCGACATCGCCGATGTTCGTGACCTGAGCCGTCGCCTGCGGCGCGGCGGCGATCGCGGTTGCGGCAATTGCAAGAATTTTGTTCATGGCATGACTTTCGATTTTCGGCTTTGCGTCCGGTCGGGGCCGAGACGACCGAGTCCGGAGAACGGGTCATGAATGATCCAAGGCCGCGAGAATTCGAACCGGCGCGTTTGCCGATCTTGAGAAAAATCCGTGGAATATCCGCGCGGATCAATGAATGCCTCTCCAATGCTTCAGATTGACAGTACCATGTTTTCGGCGATGGCTCCGGTTCGCGTTCGAAATCCGGCACCGATTGCAGTCGCTGGCGCATTAAGCGGAAGTTCCGTGGGGGCGCAACTGTTTGAACGTCGGGCAAATTTCGGGTTTCAGGCAGGGTGGGCTGGTCGAAGGCGGATGCCAACGCCCTGCTCGCCGTTAGATGTTGCCTCGAATATATGCATAGGCCCGGCTTCCTTGATTGGAGGGATCGCCGTACGGCAGCCATATGATTAAAAAACCCACATGATCGGCCTTTGGCCGCTCGCCCCCGACCATGAAACGGATTTCGCCGCTTCCCCATCGACCGCTCAATGCCGAGGAGCGGGTGGATCCCTTGAATGCCGTCCGTCCCTGCGCGGCGGGCTTCGAGGCCGACGCTTGACATGCCCGGCCAAACCTGCGGAATTGTCGGCCGACAACAGATGGAGGACTGCAGCCTCGAACATCCGGCCGCCGGACGGGCGGCGACACGACCGGCCTGACGCAAGCCACGCTCTGCGCAACGGGATCGCCAGCGGGCCAAAACGGGGGTCGCCCGCGAACGCCATCCCGGCTCCGGGGAGCGAAAGTCTGCGGGTGCCGTTCGACCCCGGTACGGCTGGGGATCGGTGGAGGAGTGTCCAGCGGAAGAAAAGTTTCATGCCAAATGGAACGTACCCAGCACGAATGTCGAGGTTGTGGGAGCCACGAATTCGGTATATCTAACGTCATTGTTCAAACCATGACTTACAGATTGCTATCGGTGAATAAAGCGCTTGATCATGCTTAGCGCAATTGAGCTTTGTGCAGGCGCGGGTGGTCTTTCTCTTGGATTGGAAAGTGCTGGATTCCAACCTGTAGCGCTGTTGGACAATGACCCCTATGCATGTGCTACCTTGCGAACAAATCGCCCCCTTTGGAACACTATAGAAGCCGACCTTAGAAGCATCGATCTTTCTCCGTGGCGGGGTGTAGACTTGCTTTCAGGAGGACTTCCGTGTCCGCCATATTCATTGGCGGGCAAACGGCTTGGTGCCGAGGACGAACGAGATCTCTTCCCGGCGATGCTAAACATTGTAAGCGCAATTAGCCCGCGCGCAATTCTTGTCGAAAACGTCCGTGGCCTCATGCAATCAAAATTTGGCGACCTTCGAGATCGACTGGCGAGTGATCTATCGGAAATGGGATATCGGTCTTATTGGAAGCTGTTAAATGCAGCAGACTTCAACACGCCACAAAATCGGCATCGTTTATTTCTGATTGGACTCAGAATTGATGTGAAGAGTGAACTGGAATGGCCTTTACCTACAGGGAATAAGCCAAAAACTGTCGGTGAAACCATTGGCGATCTCATGTCGGAGCAAGGCTGGAAAAATGCGGAGGCTTGGGCAGATAATGCCAACCGTATCGCGCCGACTATTGTTGGCGGATCCAAAAAGCATGGCGGCCCGGATCTTGGGCCAACAAGTGTTCGTCGTGAATGGGCGTCGCTCGGCGTTGACGGTATGGGCGTCGCAAATTCTGCACCGAAGCCTGAATTCCACGGTGTGCCGCGGCTAACTGCTCGGATGATTGCCCGGATCCAGGGTTTTCCAGACAAGTGGAAGTTTTTTGGCGGAAAGACGCAGCAGTGCCGCCAGATTGGAAATGCTTTGCCTCCGCCACTCGCCAAATCGGTTGCAGCGTCGTTGAGCGCATGTCTACGCTAAGTCGTAAATTGTTTCGACGATGGGCGCGAAATTCCGGAAGCTTGGAAACATCAAATCGAGCTTGTCGAACCGCGTGAAGATGCTCCGGCAGCCCTTGAGTCTCCAGAACAGCCGTTCGACCTCGTGCCGGAGCTTACAGGTTTCCCGTTCGGCTTTCCGGTTCGCCTTTGGCGGCACGACCGGCGTCATCCCCATCTCCTCGACAAGGCGGCGGGCCTTTTCGCCTTCGCAGGCATGATCTATCGCCAGAAGCGCGTTCGCGACCGGCTCGTCCCGGATCTCCAGCAGGACGCTGCCTTCGGGCGCGTCGTAGACATGGCCGCCGGACAGGCGGAAAATCATTGCTTTCCGGTCACTTGCCGAGATCTTGTGGATCTCTTACTACATCCGCCGTGCGACTCGCCGATGCCTTGCGGCCCGGTGCCGTCGGGATACACCTTGACGCTGGTGCTGCGGAGAGACCGAAGCAGTCCACATCTTTTCCGACTACATACTGCTTCCGAAGCGCGGTGAACAGCCGGTCGAGCACGCCGCTACGGAACCAGCGGCGAAACCGGGCCTAGACCGATTGCCAATTGCCGAAGCGTTTCGGCAGAGCGGTGCGTCTCACATTTTGGCATGAAACTTTTCTCCCGTTGGGCACACCTCACCCTCTCCTCAACTGTGCCGGGGTCGAACGGCGTCTGCGGGCTTTTGCTCCCGGAACCGGGATGGCGTTCGCCGGGAGACCCCCGTTTCGGCCCGCTAGCCGTCCCATTATGCAGAGCGTGGCTTGCGTCAGGCCAGTCGTGTCGCCGCCCGTCCGGCGGCCGGATGTTCAAAGCTGCAGTCCCTCATCCGTTGCGGGCCGACAATTCCGCAGGTTTGGCCGGGCATGTCAAGCACCGGCCTTGAAACCCGTCGCGCTGGGGCGGACGGCATTCATTCGGTATTGAGCGGTCGAAGAGATAGCGGCGAAATCCGTTTCATGATCAGAGGCGGGCGGCCAAAGGCCGATCAAGCGGTTGTTTTTGGTGAAGTCCATTCTGCGCTTTGGCACAGTATCCGTTTTCAGTGTTCCGAGGGTCGCAATCGCGGCCTGCACGCTTCACCATGGATTGGTGCCGGGGGAGGCTGCCGAGTACCCGCGAACGGCAGGTACCAGCGCTTAGCTCGGGGTCAGACGCTCCCTCGAAAACTTGCGTTGGCCGGACCTTCTCGAACGGAGGGCTTGCATGCCACGTCGTATCCGATCGACCAAAACAAATGAGACGCACCCAATTCAATTCCTATTGGAGAAGCCAAATTTTGAGAGCGATTGACTGCAATTTTTTATCCAGAATTCAAGGATTCCCAGCGAGCCAAGCATCGTATCCCTCGGCTGGATCATCAACTTTATAGCCGGCTTGGCGAAGCAAATCCTTTGTTTCTCCGATCATTTGCGTAAGTAGATCTTCATCATCGCTAAGGATCTCATCAACGTTCTCAATTTCATTAGTACTCTCAAGTGCGCTTATATGATCTTCTATACTAATATTCTCCTGTTCGTTTTGACTTGGATTCCTTGTCAAACCGGTCTCATCGGTTATCGACATAGGTATTGGATTGAATTGAAAGCAGAGAGAAACCATGTTGGGTGTTAAAGGCGGACGACCAAACGTGGAATAACAAAATGATTTCATAATTTTAACCCGGTAATGTCCCTGTTCACCTAGATGAATAAGCCACTTCGTTAAACCCAAGCTCACCAGTGACAGAAACTCCTTGCTGTTACAGGAACTAATTCGATCTACATATTCTCGGAAGCTTTCTCCTTGGTTAAATTGATTACCTATCTCGTTGGCGAACTCATCACTATTCGTTGTATTCTGCTCTATCTGATTACGTATAGCACTGAGGCTCTCATTTGAGATTGAATCTATTTGAATGGGCGAAGTCAAGAACAACACCCATGAATCACGGCAATTATTAATCTGATAATTTGTTAAGTGTCGGATTGTATCAATCAAGCGACCGGTAACATTTCTATCTCTATGCGCAATTGGGTTACAGGCATCAATGTTAATTGCATCATATGTACCGCCATGGGACAATGCAACATGTGCTTCAGAATTGTGTCGTTGAATATCTTGAATCGGCGCGATTACAACTTTGGACCTACGAGCCACGCATTCAGTTCGGGAAGTTTCAAATTCACTAACATTTCGACGAAGCCGTTCACTCTCTTCCTCGTTAGCTTTGCAAAATCCCAAGTAATGTAGCTTAACACGCTCCGACTCACAAATATCAGCTACAAGTCTTACGTCAAGCAAGTCTGGCCCTGGTAGAGTTAAATAGCTAAAGGGTCTACCCTCACGAAGAATATTATTACGGTTGATTATATCTCTAATGTGCGAAACCCACTGTTTCTTACGAACAAATTGCTTTCTAGGTCTATGCCAAGGTGCAAAGTCAAGACGCGCCGGGGTTATAAGGTCAATATGCTCAAGTTCGGGTGGTTGAACGTAAGTCTCAAGATCCTGCTCCGTTTCAATACTCATAAATTAGACTCAAACAACTTTATCAAATCGGAGATCAACTCAGCACGACCGCTATCGTCTAATCCATCCAAGACTCCGTGAGCATCCAAAACTACCGATACGGCTTCAATTAACTGGGCATTCACAGCAACTCCCTTAGTATTTTCTTCACCAGTCCATCGAACTGGATTGCTCCCGACCATCATTGGTAGTGAGATACCAGCGCCCGAATCTTCAAACTTCACATCAGGAACATCCAATGAGTCCCCCCGCATCTTCGTCCAAACACGACCAGCGTGATCCTGCAGTCTATTGGACGCAATAATCCTCTGCTCTTCAGATCGTTTTTTTCGCGCGTCTGCCCCGATCTTCTTATGCTGTGTTGCAAACTGCCTGAATGCGTTGTGGAGCCATTTTTGGATATACAGATAGTGAGGGTGACTTGTATTGAATGATTCCCTATCAATATTGAGTGCTCCATCGAGCCCCTTGTTAACAAAAATTTCAGCAGTAACCTGGCGTTTCCTTGTCTGTTCCGAAACCTGATAATTAAGAAATTCTGGATCAAAAAGAGTCCCGCTAGCACCATTTATTCTAATAAGAGTGCCAACACTCTCCTTGGGCACAACTTTTGAATTCCAATAAAGATATGCTTCAAACGTAAGAGTTCCACCTGATCTATTTGGTGAAGAGCCACCAAAATTCGTATCCACTTGACCTATGAAAAAAAGAGGGCGTTTAATTGGAGAAGAGGCATTCAGTTTAGCAGATAATTTTATCGGCCGACGAAGTTCAACAGCATCAATGTGAACGGAAAATTTTCCCAAAGGGTCCGTTGATCCCGATTTAAGGCAAAAGTGATTTTTTATAGACTCAGAACACGAGAGTTGAACTTCAGTTGCCGAGCCCTTTGGTTCATTCGACACCTTGTAAATGCTAATTGCTGAGTCCGAACTAAGATGAAAAGGATGTTCGAACAAGTATTGCACAGGGCAAGCTAGGCTCAATCGCCAAAGCATCTGTAAATAGCTATCGAAATGGCTAAGGTTGGCTTGTTCACGCGCACTACGACTTACGTTGATTGCAGCATCGAAGAACTTTTCAAATTTGATCAATGGGTCATCGTTAGAGGACCAAGGAAGCTGCGAGCTTTGAACAAGCTCACTCTTTTGATTAACGCGACCAATATGGTACTTTGGCTTTAGTACTACATCCACAAGGCCGGTTTCCGGATTGTTACGAGCGTCTTCATATTCATCACAAGCAGACCAGATATCACTACTTTGGAGTTTTTGCCTGATTGCAGGTCGAATTGACGTTAGGATTATTGTAGTCCCATGCGTTCTTGTTTCCCCAGTTTCTTCAGCGATCACCTTGTATTTACCGCTAATGCTTTCCCGCTCGTTTGCGTCTGTCAGCGCGTCTTCTTGGAATGTATTTAGCCTAATCGTAGCAGAAATACGTTTCGTAGCACCTCGGTGCTTACTGATGATTTGAAACTGTTGAGTGAGCTGTGCAACTGCAAATAATCCAATCCCAATTTTCCCAATCAGTTTGCGCCCAGCTGGGCTCAAGGTTGCATCGTGTTCATTCGCAGTCCCAAGTTCCTTACCGCGCTTTGTTCTCTTCGAACTTCCTCCAATGTGCAGTAGCAGATGCTCAAAAACATTTTGATCCATACCGTTGCCGTCATCCCAAACACGAATCTCTTTAAAAAATGGGTAATCGCAATCGATAGACACTCTAGTCGCGTCAGCATCATAGGCGTTGGAAATTAGCTCACGAAAGGCGGACCAAGGTTCACGATATATGCCGTCGGTGACCCTTGCGATAATGCGGTTGTCCGTTTGAAGATCACCCTCAACAGGCTGTCCAGTTTCGGCGCTTCCTCCAATCCTATTTGACAGATCACCGTCTTCGTAGATCACCAGCACCATCCTTAGTTCAACGTCTCGTCGGAAAAGACAATATACTGTATTCTTTTAAATTGAAATACGCTTTTTTGGTTCAGCCAACGCGATTGCGTTCGGGCGCCCCTTGTGACACGGGTTTTTCCTTGTCCAGCTCCAGACGTCGGGTCAAGCGATGTCGCGTGTCCGGCCTGTTTGATGCAGCAAAATTCCTTACGCTGGCCTGTATGGAGATGCGCGGTCCGGGTCCATATCGCATTGGCGCGCTTCAAAGCGCTTCAATCACCCCAGTACTTTCTGTATCTCAACCATGATATCGGGTACCCGTCGCCGGCCTTGGCCAAGACCGGCGACGGGGCGGTGCACGGCGTCAGTACTTTGTGGCTTGACCACGCACGAGAGCAAGCCGACACCGCCTCTCTTCATCGTCTCGAACAGTTGATTGCGGCCATCAAGGACCGCGCACCGGAAGGAAGAGAGAATGAATACTGCAACACATCCGGAGATCATTGGCTTGGACGTCTCGCGCGATTGGCTCGACATCCATTGCTTGAGCGACGACCGCCGGATTCGCCTGCCGAACACGGACGAAGGCCATTCGAAGCTGGAGGCGGTCGCCGGCGACAGGGAGGCTCTGGTCTGCTTCGAGGCCGCGGGCGGCCACGAATGGCGTCTTTGGGCGAGCCTAGAGCTACCGAGTCATGACAAGTCATGCATCACGACAGCATTTCCGTCCTCCCGGAGGGCATGCCTTCGGCCGGCCTTGAAGCCGATCCGATGGCCCATCGCCGCGCTTCCCAGCCTCGTCCGGCCGTGCCACATGACCTGGTGCCCGGGGTCCGGATCGTGCTTTCGGGCGCGGTGTCCGCCGAGATGGGCGACGAGCCGCACGGCGTCTCCCAGCCGGTCCGGGGCGGACAGGCCGTGCTCGTCGGCGTAGCTGGCCAGGAAGTCCAGCTCGTGGCCGGTGAACATCATCTCCGGCCCGCAGTCGGGCACCTGGCGGCCGAGCAGCGTCATCACCATGATGCGCCAGGCGATGACGGCGTTGACGGCGACCGCCCTCTGCAGCCGGTCGGCGGTGCGGAACAGGAGGAACTCGGTCCGGCATCCCGATTTGAGCACGCGGAAGAAATCCTCGATCCTCCATCTCTGGAGATAGTGGCCGACAACTTCGGCGGCGTCCTTGGCGGTCCGGACGTCGAGCGTGGTCAGCAGCCGCCACTCCGTCGGGGCCTCTCCGTCGGGCGGGGCGGTCTCGACGACATGCACCGCGGACACGGCCGCCGGCTCGGCTCCCGCGACCGCGCCGGTCGCCGGCAGGACCGCGCGGCGGACGCGCAGCTCGCAGCAGGCCAGCCGCTTGCGCCGGGCGGGGCGGGCCTTCCGTCCGCTCGACTTGGGCCTCGCCGCCAGGCCGTCGATCTCGACGTCGATCAAGCCGTCCGGCGCGCCGCCGGCCATCAGGGCGAACAGCTTCGGCCGGCGCGGGCCGAGCGACCGGTCGTGCCTCGCCCGGACCAGCAGCTCCACCCGCGGATCGCGCCGCTGCGCGTCGAACATCTCGAAGCAGTCCGCCTCCCGGTCGCACACCGCGATCACGCGGGTGCCGCGGCTGACTTCGCGGACCGCTTTGGCGGTGTCGGCGAAGCCGTCCAGCCACCGCCTGGTCCTCCGCCGCTCCATGGCCTCCGGCGGGCGGGCCTTCGTCGAATCGAAGCCCAGCCGAAGGACGCCGAGCGGCAGGCCCGACTCCGTCACCGCCAGCGTCGCGTGCAGATGCAGCCCGAGGCTCTTCGCGCCGGTCCGGTTCGCGCCGACCACCTCGAGCCCCTCGCAGCCCGGACGGGTGGCGAAGTTCAGGCTGGTCCCGTCCTGGATCGCCAGAACCGTGCGCTGGCCGCGGATCCTGCGGACGCTGCGCTCGCGGTGCGGCGCGAGGATGGACCGCACCTTGACCGCCGAGTCCGCCGGCATCTCGATCAGCCGGTAGAACGCGTTGATCGCCGTGCGGTCGCTCGCGCTGTTCGCGTTGATCTTGCGGCCCGGAACCGCCCCGAGAAGATCGGCGCTCTTCACCAGCCGCGCCGAAAGACGCTTGTCGCCCAAGGGAGCCCCTCCGAACTCGTTCTGCGCCCACTCCGCCGCGCTCAGCCCCTCGCCCGGCTCCAAGGCCGGCGCGTGCTCGACATGCGGCACTCCGAGCCTCCGGCGCCAGCCGGGGTCGAGCGGACGCATGAACACCGCCTTCGCCGTCTCCGGGAACCGCCTCGCGGCGTCCTGCCGGCCGCGCCCGGCCGTCTCGCCGACGCGCAGGAAGCCGACGGCCCGCAGGCAGCTCCCGTCATAGCCCGGATCGACGAAGCTCTCAACCAGCCAAGGCCGGAATCCGTAGCGCGCCTCGAAATCCCGGGGCAGCCGCCGCAGGACGCGCCCGAGCAGATGGCTGGCCAGATGCGGACAGCGCGCCGACGGGCGGATCAGGAAGCGGCTCAGGCAGACCACCCGGTCGAGATGCTCCCGCCGCCGCTCGTCGCTCCATGCCATCCAGCGGTCGCGGGCGGCCGCCCGGAGCGCGGCGGCGGAAAACCCCGCCGCGCCGAGCCAGCCGTGCTCCGAGCCGAAAAGGTAGCGGACCTGGCAGCCGGCGAAGGTCGCCAGCCCGCGAGGATGCTCGCGCGCGATCAGCGTGTTCCACACGGCGCGGTCCGACGCCGACGACGCGGCCGCGATCTCGAGGCCGCGGATTTGCGACGGATGCGGCGGAACGCCGGACGGCTCCTCGACCCCGTCCGGAAGCAGGCGCGGCGTCCGGTCGACCGCCTCGGCGGCCGGAGGCGGAAGGACGATCCCCGGATCCTCCCCGGCCAGCGTCGAAAGCGCCTTCAGGCATCCCGACACCTGAAGCCGGCCGGCCGCGTCGACAAACGAGAACTCCCGGCAGATCCGGCGCCCGAAGGCCCGGCGGCTGCCGAACCGCTCCTGCGACAGAATCGCGGCGACCCGCTCGCGCTCCGCCGCGCCGCGCAAGACGCGGCTGATCTGGGACTGTGCCATGGCCGAATCGGATACACCGCCGGAAACGCGTTGTCCAGCACTTTTTATCGTGACATGGTAGGGCTAGGCTGCTCACAGCCGGGTGGATGCGCCAACTCGTCAGGGTGAACGCACATGATCGACCTGGCGATTTCCGCGCCTTCGGAGAAAGTCGTGGAGGCTGAACTCGACGAAAGAATCCAGACAATAGAAACCCTCCTGAAAGCCGACGACGCAATCAGTTTTGTTGGAAATATTCTGTTTGGGCTTGATAATGCATTCCGAGACCAAGTGGAGGGAATGGCGGATAATGAGAAAAAGAAGAATAAACTTGCTGTCATTCTGGAAACGGAAGGCGGCTATATTGAAGTTGTTGAAAGGATTGTCAAAACACTTCGACATCACTATAGCAACGTCGAATTTGTTGTGCCAAATTTCGCAATGTCGGCAGGAGCCGTGTTGGTAATTTCTGGAGACGCAATTCACATGGACTACTTCTCGACTCTCGGCCCGATTGATCCGAAAATAAGCAATACGAGCGGGAAACAGGTTTCCGCGCTCGGATATTTGATTCAATACAAAAAATTGATCTCAAAAGCTGACAAGGGAACCCTAAATTCGGCCGAAGCAGCCGTTCTTCTTGCACATTTCGACCAAGCCGAGCTTTACGAATATGAGGAAGCTCGGAAGCTTTCCATCAGCTTGTTGAAAGAGTGGTTGGCAGAATACAAGCTCAAAGATTGGAGGGAAACGCAAGAGAAAAAACAAACAGTCACAAAGGAATTGCGCGAGCGACGCGCAACTGAAATTGCCGAAAAACTGAGTGATCCGGATCGTTGGCACACTCACGGCCGCGGAATATCCATGGACGTGCTTAGACGAGACATAAATCTCAAGATTGAAGATTTTGGAAAGAACAGTAAGCTGAATAAGGCGATTCTATTGTATTGCAGACTTCTACAACACCATATGCAGCGTATGCAACATGCCGCTGTACTGCACAGGAGAGGAAGCTATGTCCCGATCGATCAAGGATGACGATATGGATGACGTCGAGAACATCGCGGTGAAAAACCCGAAGGTCGACGTTGAATTGGTGGCCGAGGCGATAAAGTTGTCGCGGGCCCTGCGCGCGCAAGGCGTCTCCGAACCAGGATACAACCTGATTCCGCCTTTCCGCCGACCGATGCCTGTCAAAGAGGATACAAAACCGTAGAAGGCCCGGCCGAGGAAATGAAGGCGAGGAGGATCACCAAGACAGCGCTGGCGCGAAGGATGCAAACCAGCCGCAGTCAAGTTGACCGCCTTCTGGATCCTGAGCGCGAAGGCGTGAACCTCGGGACCATCATCGAAGCGGCGCGTGTCGTAGGTCGGCGGCTGGAGCTTCAGCTCGCATGACGGAGCCTCCAGCCGTGCCGGTGAAAAGGTTCCCGCTCGCGGCGCGGCGGCGATCACGGTTGAGGCAATTGCAAGAATTTTGTTCATGGGCATGACTTTCGATTTTCGGCTTTGCGTCCGGGCGAGGCCGAGACGCCCAAGTCCGGAAAACGAGTCATGAATGATCCAAGGCCGTGAAAAATGCCTCGAAACTCCGCGAACAGTTGCGCGTCGGGTCGCTGCAGTGCAATCGCACTTCAAAGTTTGTCGGCGAGCTTGGCCGCTCGGCTATGAGCTCAAGTCGGCAATCCTGACTTCCACATTTTTTCTGCTAACCGCTTGTTTTTGGGTGTTTTCGTCCATTTTTGAGGCACTACATTTCGCTGATTTCCGCTGCTCGCGGTAGACTCAATCGATCCAGTGAGGCATTCGGGACAGCAGGAGTTGCAATATCCGGCAGATGCGGTTCATGTCGGGCGTCGTTTTCGAAGGGGTGCGTAGCACCGTTTCGGACGCATGTCGCGCACGCAGGCGAACGCCATGCAGCGATGGCGGTATGCGCTTTCGCCTGATCGGGCTTCCAGTGCAGCACCGGCCAAACCCTATAACCCCAGCCTCGGACGCAGATAAATCGGACTCCGCCAAACCGTCGCAAAAAGCTGAGCCCAAACATCAACTTGACGCATCTCAAAACCTTATGCGATATAAAGGATTGAATGATTCGCGGAATGAGGATCATCTGGGGGCAAAGATGGCAATGCGATGCGGACTCTGCATCCGGACTATGGAATCGTGCAATTGCTTGAGGTATCCAATTGCCTATTCCACTTGGCGGGATAGCAATTGGCGTCGGTCTTGCATGGGTTCGTTTCATGTTTCTTAGCTAGACAACCTTTGCACTTCTTGAAACGCCAAACCCGGAAGATGCGCAAAAGCGTGGAAGCACCCTGACCAAAAAACATGAACCGCAGCCGTCCCGCATTCTCTTGATCAGCTGGTTGGCACAATCCGAATTGCATTGATCAAGACTGAAGCGAAGGTGCATCAATCGTGAACAAGCCCTCTGACTTAAATTTCAAGCCCGGCCCAGGAGAAACTCCACCGTTCTTGGCGGGCCGCAAAAAAGAAAAAGAAGAAATCAAGTTGATACTTGACCGTCTGAAAGACGGCAAAAGCCCTGGGCAAAACATCGTCTTGATCGGCCCTCGCGGGAACGGAAAGACCGTTCTATTGCAGTGGGTGAAAGAAGAAATCGATAGCTACAAAGGCAAAGTCAAATGTGTAACACTGAATTCCCATTGTTTTCGGACGCACGGTGATCTCGTCGGATCACTGAAGAGTTCGGAAGAGTTTCCAGAAAGATTTAAAGTAGAACGGATTAGGGCAAAGACGCCTATCTTTGATGTTGAAGTTCCGCGCCGAGAAGCAAAGAAGGAAATGCTCAGGGATGTATTGGAGCGGAGGTGTTCCGAAAGCGGCTTGGCGATATTGATCGACGAGGCGCACACACTGAATAGGCATCCGGATGAAGTTCGCAATTTTTTCCAAGAAGTGCAAATGCTTGCAAGTGCTGGTCGTCCATTGCTGCTGATCCTTGCCGGCACCCCGAATATCACGCGGCGCTTCATCGAAATTGATATCTCATTTTGGAACCGAATAAAGAAATTTGGCATTGGGCTCCTCGACGATGCGGATGCGAAAGAAGCTCTCCGGACTCCCTTGCAGAAGATGGGTTACAACATTAAGGATAAAGTGCTTGATCGGGCGACCAGTGAAGCGCAGCGCTATCCCTATTTTCTTCAGATTGTAGGTTCCAAGCTGCATCGGGTGGCCGAGACGGAGCTTGGCATTGGTAGCGAAAAAGAAATCGGCTGCGCAATACTTGATCAAGCTTTGACGGAGTTTGGTGCTGAGCGGGATAACTACTATAACCTCCGTTATCAAGAACTTAGAGAGGACGGCATCCTGCACGTAGCGTATGCGGTTGCGTCGCGTTTTGTTTCTCGCAAAGAAAGATCGATTACTGGCGGCGCGTTGGAAATTACAATTGAAAGCTGCGTCGACGGGAAGGAGTTAACGGATAACGAGGTAGCTAAACTTGCTGTAGATTTTGAAAGCAAACTTCGAGATAATGGTTTTGTTTGGAGTCCGATTGGAAAAGAGCGCTGTTGCTGTGAGCCCGGAATTCCGAGCCTGATGAACTACATATTGGGATGGAAAGATGATCGTGATCGTGAACTTGCGCGAATCCGCGAGTCCTGACTTCGGCACTTTATTTTGGAACTTTCATCGTGATCGTGAACTGCCTGTTCCAAAGTCGACTGTGGTGAGCACAGATGTTGCGCAAGAAATTGGCGTGGCGGGCAAACGACTTCAATACTATTTCGTTTACACCAAATGACTTGGCGATCGTCTGCCTATCCTTGCGAGATTTCAAGCCGCTATAGAATTTAGAGAGTGTGCCGAATGTCATTGTTTCGACCGCCATTCAAGTCGGCGGAAGTTCAGGCGCGGTGTATTTCTTGCGATAATGATCTGCGAACGGTGCAAAGGAACGCGTGAATCCATTGGCAATTCACTAAACCAGCTTCAAATACCGTTGAGGATCCGAATAATGCTCGGCCAGAAAGCAATCGTGGGGATCATGCCTTGTAGCCATATGATGTGCCCATTGGGCGCGAAGGGCAACTTCGACAATCTCTATGGCGCCCAGCACCAAAAACCGCAATTCGCGATCGAAGAAATAAAGACCCATCACGTCTTCAAAGCGCGTTCCTTCGAGAGACGCCCGATCATTGCTCAGTTCGGCGGAATCTTCAAATGGCAGCCAGTAGGCTTTGAGACGGAAATATGAGATGAATTCAAGGGTTCGCCGCGCGTACTGCTCATCGGCGAAAATCATTCCGCGATTCTTCAGCCGGTTGATTTGCTCATCTATCGGGAGAGCGCTCCTTTCAAATCTCACACAGCGCCTCTGCCGTTGAACGGCTCCCGAAGAAACACCCAGCCCGCCGGGTGCGCAGCGCGACCCTAAGGTTCGCCCGAGCCGCGGCGGGTGTAGCTGACCGACGTTTAGCGCAAAGGTTTTTACCGACGCAAGGGTGTGTTTGGGTTGGGGTGCATCCCATTTTCTTGGGTTGATCCGGTTTTGCGTTTTCGCGCCTCGTCCGGGTTCTGCGGTGGAGGGTTGCAATCAGGGCCTGCAGGGTTTGTGAATCAGCATGCATCGGTCCCGGACCGGTTTTCGAAGACCTGCGCGCGGCGGGCTCCGCGCCTCGGGGCGCGAGCAGAAGAGGGCATCATGACGGTCGAGACACGGGATTCGGAGTTCCGCCGCCCGGAAGCTGTGGCGTTTTTGCGGAGTTTGACGGACGAGGAGGAGGCGAAGCACCTTCCTTTGGTCCGCGAGCATGACGGCGTTGTGACGCATTGTTGGCGCGAGGGCGGCCGGGTTTGCCGTCGCGAGGTGGCGGTCGACGCTGCTCTGCCGGGACTTCAGGACATTCGGCATGGACGACGAGTCGGCAGTGGGAAATTGATAGGTCGACGGCATCGGAATTCCGATGCTCGCGCGCGAGGGCGGCAAGCAGGCGGCACCGACGCCTTGCTCGCCGCTTGATGCCGCCTCGAAAACATGCGGTGTCCCGACTTCCTCGAACGGAGGGCTTGTCGCGGCGCAGCAGCCTTGTCAAAAGCATGAAACGCAACCAACTTTGCTTTCATTGTCGAAATGATTAATAGTTCAGTGCAGAAGGGACTCAAATCAGTCGGGGGACTGACCGCTTCCCGCCGTCGGCGTTGAAATCGGCGCCGGTTACGCAACTAGTCGGTCGATCGGTTCGCCATATTTGAATCGCCAGCCTCAAGACTGCTCCGATGTAGGAACCAAGCATGACCGCAGGCCCAAACCCGAAATTCGCGCCCGGCGCAGGAATGACCCCGCCGGTATTGGCCGGGCGCGAACGCGAGAAGGCCGTGATCATCGAGGCGCTTGAGGACTTGAGGGACGGGTTCAATCCGACCGCGAACATCGCTCTGATCGGCCCGCGCGGCAACGGCAAGACAGCGCTGCTCCGATGGGTGGAGGCGCAAGTCGATCACCTCGGAGGCAAAATCAAATGCGTAAGTTTGAATCCCGATAGTTTCAGTTCGCACTCCGACCTCGTAGAGGCGCTCGCTGATCACGGGATGCTCGCGACACTCTTGGGCGAAGGATATTCGGGAAGCATAAATTTGCTCGGATCGGGAATCAGCTTGTCGCAACAAGCGTCCCCGAAAAAATTGCTCAGACCCGTCCTGAAGAAAAAATGTTCAAACAGCGGCCTGGCGTTGCTGGTCGACGAGGCGCATACTCTGCATCACAATCCGGAAGTCGCGCGTGCTTTCTTCAACGATGCGCAGGCGCTTGCCGGCGAAGGGCGGCCGTTGCTGCTGATCCTCGCCGGCACCCCGGACACGTCATCGCGCCTGAACGGGATCGAGGCGACGTTCTGGAACCGCTTGGAAAAGATCGGCATCGGGCTCCTCGACATGGCGGCGTCGCAGGAGGCGCTCCGGGCGCCCTTGGAGCGGATGGGCTACCGCATCGATTCGGACACGCTGGATCAGGCGGCCGACGCGGCGCAGCGCTATCCCTATTTTCTTCAGCTTGTCGGGAAGGAATTGCATCGGTCCGCCAAGGCCGAACCGGACAAGCTCGGCGACGGCGACAGAATCGGCGGCGCAATCCTGAAGCAGGCATTGAACGCATTCCGCATTGCGAGGAACGCTTACTATGCCGATCGTTACAGCGAACTTCGGGCCGGCGGCATATTGTCTTCGGCTGAAGCCGTCGCGCGACTCTTCGTGGCGCAGAAGACGATATCGATTTCTGCCAATGAGATCGAATCGGCCATCGGCCGGAGCATTGACAAAAAGCTGGAAGACAGGGCGAAAGAAAGCGGCGGGATTGAGCCGGTGTTATGGGTTGAGGAAATTCTTCGGAACGTCGGCTTCATTTGGAGTCAGTTCGGGAATGAAGACCGCTGCGAGCCCGGAATTCCCAGCCTCATGAACTACGTCATTGATCGGGCGGCGAGCTGAAGCGAATTCGCGGACCGGCACGTCCCGATCCTCCGTCCGGAAGAAAACGGATTTGACTTCGCGCTGCCGGCGTACGAATTCAGGCATCGTCGCGGTTCCGCCTTTTCGGCAAAGCGACGGGATCCGGCCGCATGCAATCGGCCGGACCGGGTCGGGCGCATCCCATATTTTTGGTCATGCAGCCGCGCGCGGCATTCCCCCAATTGATGATTTCGGGCCTGCGGCTGTTTTCGAAGCGGCATCCGGCAGCGAGCAGGGCGTTGGCGACCGCTTTCGACCGGCGTCATCCCGATTGTTCGAACCGGTTCCCGACGATGTGCTTGCAGGCGCTTCCGCGACGCCTTCCGCCCGAGTTGCGACCGGCGGATGGAGCAGTACGGCCGGGCCGGGAAGATGCCGAGGAAGGGACGTCGGCGACGCCGGAGTTCCGATGCTCGCGCGCGAGGTCGGCAAGCGGGAGGGAGCCAACGCCGTGCCCGCCACCGGATGCCGCTTCGAAAACATGCGCCGGCCCGACTTCCTCGATTGGAGGGCCGGTCATGCCGCCGCCCAACCCAAGAAAACGGGAGATGCACCCACAAGTTTGCATCCTCTTGACAATGTCCGTTGGCGTGTTAACCGAACTTTCGAGTTAGTGACTTTTATTGTTCCGCTACGACTGTCCCTGTAATTCTCTTAACACATTCGGGGTCTCTATTATCGGCAGTTGCGGAACCAGCTGCTGATTAATGAGCGACAGGGAAATGAACCATGAAGCTGCAAATATTGGTCTATCAAGCGGAGGAAGGCGGATATTGGGCAGAGGTGCCCTCAATTCCGGGGTGCGCAACGCAAGGTGACAGTCTTGAGGAATTGCAAGAAAATGTCTGCGAGGCTGTTGCGGGTTGCCTATCGGTCGATGTTCAAGAGGTTCCTGTATCGGAAGCCGATCAGATTTCGGTCAATGTTCAAGACTTTCCCAAGTCGAAAGCCGATAAGATCATCGAGATAACGGTTTGAAGGCCGTCAGCGGTAAACGGCTTTGCAAGATACTTGAATCCCGCGGGTGGCAGCTGGTGAGAACAAATGGCAGCCACAACATTTTTATGAAGCAAGGCGTCACTGCCCGCATCTCTGTGCCCGTTCACGCGGGCAAGGTATTGAAACGCGGCCTGCAAAGACATCTGATGAAGATCGCACAAATTGATGAGTCAGAACTTTAGTCCAGCGAGCATGATTCGGTCAGATGGCGTCCTCTTTGGCAGACGGCGATGAGCTGCTCCGGGCTTGCCCCTGGAGCGTTTTTCACCAAGTTTGACCCGCTGCGCATCCCGAGTTGGCGAGGTCGTTCGAGCATTCCCGGGGCGTGAACTTTTCCAGGATGGAGCCGACATTTTTCCACAGATCGTCTCGGCTTCGCGGCTGGTCCTTCCTCAGGAAGCGCTTCCAGCTTGCCGCACCTCGCCTTGCTCGGTACAAATAAAATGGGAGGTACCTGGCACCGATTGCATTTGCCGCATTGAAGTCATGGTACCGCCATTCGATTCTCCGCATTGAATTCGGACATGGCCGAAGTGGCCGAGTCCGGCGGACAAGGCTGTGAATGAGGCGGGTCGAGAGCATCCGAACCGGCGCATCCGCACTTCCGCAATAAATTCGTGGACGACCCGCGCGGGTTTCCGCAAGCGGCTCCTACGGCCTCGACGCGCTCAGCCATGCTGCTGCCCATCGCTCAACCAACTGGAGTTGGAGACAAATGTTCGCGCGAGTGTCTTCGGCTTCTTGTTCCGTTCGGCGGGCCGGCGACTTCGTTCGGTCCGCAAAACGCGCTTCAGGCTCGCTTGCATCGTCCCTTGGCCTGCCCCCAAGTCGGATCATGGCGGACGGTCCGCTGCGCGAAAAAATTGGGCGGTGATCGAATTGAATATCGAAAATCATGGCATGGCCGAGAGCCTGGCGATCAGGAAAAGGGCGTCGAATGGAAGCCTATGGTCCGAGACGGAGATCGATGTTCTCGTCGAACACTGGCAGCAGGGGCTGAAGATGGGGGAGATCGCGGCCTTGCTGGGCCGTTCGAAGAAATCGGTGGTGGTCAAGGCGAGCAGGCTGGGCCTCACAAGGCGCAGCTATCTGAACGAGAACCACATTCAGCGCGCGAAACGCAACGGAAGGACCCGGTCATGTCTTTTGTGCCGAGCGCGGTTCTACTCGGAAGGACCCGGAAATCGCATTTGTGCCAAATGCAAGCAGGGCGAATATTGGGAAACCGGCGGCGACAGCTTCTGCTCCAGCCATTGAAATGGACCGTCTGCCGACATCGCGGATGGCGACCGCCGAGCCCCGTTCCCGAAGTATCTTTGACCACGACAATGCCAAACGCGCTTACATTGAGGATGTGAAATCGGCGCTGCCGCTGGGCGCAACCATCGAACGCCTGTCCAACATCAAGCTCCAAAAAACGTCGGGCGGATTCAAGACATGCTGCCCATTCCACGACGACAAGACGCCGTCCCTCCATGTGCGCGAGGACCGCGGCTTGTTCTGCTGTTTCGGAGCCGGATGCGGAGCGGAAGGCGATGTTCTGGATTTCGTCCAGAAGTGGTTCGGAGTCGGATTCTCGGAAGCCTTGGCCAGAGCGGGCGAACTCGCGGGCTTGCCGCCGCCCGGAGCAAAACGCGGGCCGCCCGGCAAACCTCGCGATTTCGAATCCGCCGCTTGGCGAGCGGCGGTTCCCGAAAGGCGCAAGACCGCGGCTTCACCGCTTGTCCCGTCGTCGAAATTCCTGAAGCCGTTTCCGCAGGATCTCGCGCTTCCGCGCCCCGGCGAACTCGTTGCGGTTCGCGATGAAGAAAGGAGCCGAATATTCGAATTGCGGCCAACGCACGTCCATCGCTACAAAGGCATCGAAGGCGAAACCCGCTGCCTCGTGCTGCGCGCGGAATCCCGCAACAAGGGCAAATTCTTCGTTCAGGTCGGATTCAACGAAGGCGAAGGCACCGCTATGCGGTCGCCATTGCCGCTGATCCGCTTTCCCGCCGGCACATCGCGGCCGGTATACGGTCTTGAAGACGTGCCGGTTTGGTCGGATTCAAACGGAACGAGCATACTTCTCGTGGAAGGCGAGAAAACCAGAGACTGCGCCGCCGGACTGCTGCCGGTCGGACCGACCGGCATCCTGGTTCTCTCCAACATGGGCGGTTGCAATGCGGCCGGCCAAGCGGACTGGTCGCCGGTCGTCGATGCGATCAGATCCCGAGGCGAACTCGTCGAACCTGTAGAGGTGGTCGTGTGGCCGGACGCCGACACGCCTGCGGTCCGACCGAACGGTCAGGTCGTAGACAGCCAAGCTGCCTATGCCGAATCCTTGGAACTGTCGCTTGCCGCTGCGGCGGCAGGCGCGAGCGGGGTGAAATTCACATTCCGGCGGGTCAAACCTCCGAGCGGAGTCAAGCCGGGTTGGGATTTGGCCGATGCGCACGCCGAAGGATGGACGCGCGAACATGTTCTGGCAGCAATCGAACGCGGCGGAGACCGGCTCGGATTGAACGAATTCCTGCCTCCGACGCACCGCTTTCGCGGAGGTGACGAGCCGCATTCGCTCGACTGCACGGGCGTTTCCGCGCCAAGCGACGGCATATCAAGCGCATGCGGCGCAGATGCAAGCTCGTTCATTCCGGAACTCAGCCCGGCGCCGAACTGATGCGGCTGGGGTTGCAGCTCATGTTTGTTGGATAGCGTCGGTTCCGCGCTCTCGCGCATCGCCCAAGTTCGGTGTTGGGTGCGTCCCATTTTCTTGGGTGATCCGGTTTTGCGTTTTCGCGTTTCGCCCGGGTTCTGCGTTCGAGGGTTGCAATCGCGGCCTTCGCGGTTCAGCATGGATCGGTTCCGGGGCGGTTTCCGAAGACCCGCGCACGGCGGGCGCCGCGTTTCCGGGGCACGAGCAGCAGAGGGCATCATGGCGATCGAGGCACAGGACACGGAGTTCCGCCATCCGGACACGGCGGCCTGTTTGCGGGGTTTGACGGACGAGGAGGCGGCGAAGCAGCCTCCCTTGGTCCGCGAGCAGGACGGCGTTGCGTGGCACTATTGGCGCGAGGGCGGCCGGGTTTGCTGCCGCGAGGCGGCGGCCGGGACGGAGGCGCTGCATGCGGCGGTCGAGTCGGAGTTCGGCCGGTCGCTTCACCGGCTGGAGGCGGAGCTGCGGAGCGGCCGGGTTCCGGATCTGGACGCGATCGAGACGTGGCTCCGCGATCGCTCGCTTGCCGTCGGGGCGAAGGTCTACGCGGATCTTCTGGAGGCGCGCGACGCCGCTCTTCCGGCTCCGGCCTGCCCGAGCTGCGGTCGGCGGATGGAGCGGCACGGCCGGGCCGGCAAGACGTTCGAGGCGCGCATGGGTCCGGTCCGGATCGAGCGGACCTATGTCCGCTGCCGCGCGTGCGGCGTCGCCTTCCATCATCTGGACCGCGTGCTGGGTCTGGAGGGCAAGACGGTGACGCCCGGGGCGGAGAGCCTCTACGCGGACGTCGCCAGTTCCGAGAGCTACGGCCAGGCGAGCCGCAAGCTGAAGAATCTCTCCGGCGTGGAGGTTTCGGCGTCGACTCTCCAGCGCCATGCCGTGAGGATCGGCGGAGAGATTCAGGCGTTCGAGCGGGCGGACGCCGAGGCGCCGCCTCCGACGAAGCGGGTTCTGCTGGGGATCGACGGCACCGGAGTCCCGATGGCCGCCCGCGAGGTCGAGGGGGTGGCCGGCAAGCAGGCGGACGGCACGGCGAAGACCCGCGAGGCGAAGGCCGTCGTCTGCCGCGAGGTCGACAGCTTGGACCCGAAGGCCGTCAGCGTCCGCATCGACAGCGCGCAGGCCGTGAACGGGGTCAGCCGGACTTCGGAGTTCGCCGCCCGCCTGGAGCAGTTCTTGCACCGGAACGGCGTGCTCGCGGCCGAGGAGGTGGCGGTGCTGTCCGACGGAGCGCCATGGATCCGGACCGTCTGCGAGGAGATCCTGCCCGGACGGAAAACGACCTTCATCCTCGACCTGTACCACGCCCTCGAATATGCGGCCGCCGCCGTGCAGGCCGCGGAGCCGGACGAGGGCAGGCGGGAGGCGTGGATGGACTGGATCAGGAAGCAGCTGGACGCCGGGCGGGTCGATCTGGTCATCGCCGACCTGAAGCCGTACCGCCGGTTCGAAGCGGTCGCGGCCTGCATCCGCTACTACGAGGCCAATATGGACCGGATGCGCTACGACCTCTACCGGAGGCGCGGCTTGCCGGTCGGATCCGGCATCGTGGAAAGCGCCTGCAAGCGCATCGTCGGAAGCCGGCTCAAAGGAGCCGGGCGCCGCTGGTCGAAGGCGGGAGCCAACGCTGTGCTCGCCATCAGATGCTGCCTCGAAAACAGGCGCTGGCCCGACTTCCTTGATTGGAGGGCTTGCAGCGCCGCAGCAGCCTGACCCAAGAAAATGGGATGCACCCTTCGGTGTTTTTAAGGTTGCAATCGGAACCGTCGAAGTTCAGGATGGAGCGGTTCCGGACCGGTTTTCGAAGGCCCGCGAACGGAGGTCACCGCGCATCTGACGACGAGCATCCAATAATGGCCCCTGTAGGCATCCAAAAGCGATCCCTAGGCGAGGAGCGGCTTGGGCGCGCGGACCGAAGCCGAAAGGTGTCTTTCGGGATGGAGCGGAAGCGGGAAGGTTGTTTCGGATTTGGACAAGGAAAAACCCGTGTCGCAAGGGGCGTCCACGCACGATTGCCTTAGGGGCAGAGGAACAGAGCATTCAACTTGATTGAAAACAAGGTGTTGAAACTAGGGAGTTTTCCAACAGATCTACAATAACGAAAGTGCCCCGGTAATCCAGAGCACCTACGTCGACTGAGTATCCCCCAATCCTTAAATAATTCAGTAAAATCTCTTCACAGGGAACGCAAGTATTTTCTGCAGAAATCTGTGAACGGACTGCATCAATTCAACAAGTCTTTGATCTCCAAGGAGCAAACGTTGCTATCTTCTGCCAAGGGATCGGAACCGCTCGGTGGCCGATCGCGCGGGGGCGTGCATCCTTGGCAGGAAAGATCATGTTTCAAGGGTTTCGCAAAAAAACTCACAAGGAAGTTCGGTCGTCGCAAGTCCTTCGGTTTCGCCATCAACCATCCCTTCAACGGGAAAGGACTGCACCATGACCGTGATGCATAGCAGATCGAAGCGTGCGGAATTGAAAGCGGATGCCAAGGATCGAGGTCGGCGGCCGCGCTCAAGGGTCTTGGGCACGGCCTCGAGACCGTCAGCAAACCCAAGGATATCAAAGGGCCGGTTCAGCAAGCAACTGTGTTGCTGGGGTGCATGTTTGAATTCACAATTGAGACTTCGACGCCACGCAAAGGACTCAACGTGTGGCATTCACGCGACAGATTCCGGCGGCCGGAAGCGCGAACCGTCAACGAAAACGCCGGGCATTCCGCCAGCATCAGAATGCACTTGAGAAAGCAGCTCGAGTGTTGAACAAAACGCTGTGGAAGCCACAGGGCGACTCAACCGACCGAGGGGCAACAGCAACATTCCAACGGTAATAAGCAAATGATCCAAAAAATAAAATATGAATCGTTGCTCGTGGAAACCGACAACTTGCTGCTGGACCCGGATAATCCACGCTTTGGCCTAAAGCAAGTATCTTCTCGGGAAGAAGCCTTTAATTTGCTTGTAAAGAGAGCAAAACTTGATGAGCTCTGGAACTCGATCACATCACAAGGATGGTTGGATTTGGAACCTATGGTTTGCATCGAATCCAAGAATGAGCCTAACAACTTCATTGTTCTTGAAGGAAATAGGCGTCTCGCAGCGATCAAGGCACTGCTCGACCCCGGTATTCTTGAAAAGCCCTACCAGAGCCGCGTACCGATAATTTCAGAAGATCTGCACAAGGATATTCAGCGAATCAATATCATAGTCGTCAACGACAGAAGAGATGTTGATGCGTTTATCGGCTTTAAGCATGTCAATGGGCCCGCGAGTTGGGGATCATTGCCAAAGGCAAAATTTGCAACAAACATATACAGGCGTTTAGTTCGGGAAGGCGACAAAAAATCTGAAGCACTCAACAAGATTACAAAAGCATTGGGAGAAACCTCCGGCTCTTCGATGTTGAGAATAATCCTTGGTTATGAAGTTCTGGACCAAGCAATAGAACTCGATTTCATAACGAGAGAGAAGATAGAGGCAACAACCTTTGATTTCTCGCATTTATACACAATGATGCCGAATCCTGCCACTCGATCCTTCTTAGGCTGGGGAAAAGATCCATTGAATGTTGATTCGATTAAATCAAATCCAGTTTCGGAAAATTATTTTGAGAACCTTAGATTGTTAATAGGTTGGTTATTTGGTCTCAACGGAGTTTCAAGGCTAATTTTCGCGCAGGGCGCTGACAGACCTAAACTACAGAAAGTTCTAGCACATACGGCAGCGACAGAAACACTTATAAATACCGGAAACTTTGAACAGGCGGCGGCAAAGGCCGGCCTTGATGTAGATTCTTGGCGATCTCGCTTGATAAGATTCGAAGAACAAGCAAAAAGCCTATTAATGGATTTCTCTGAAATTCAATCGCGGCTTGACGAAGAACAGATCCAAGATGCGGTAAATCGTTGCAGCACTTTGAAGTCAACATACAACACTCTTATAGCATCATTGAATACCGATGCGAATTGAATTTGGTCAATTTACCCGCTTCGATCAAATTGAACTTGCAGCCATGGCAATGGAGATGACTGCGGGAATAGTCGGCCATTGTCTATTCAATGATCTGTCTTTGGATGAAGGGCAGCTCTTGAACGAAATATTGGAGAACCCCGAAGACTTTAATCTGGAAAATGAAGTAGAACACTATGGAGAGGAGGACTTTGCCGGAAGGCAGTTGGCGCGAGAAAAATTTGGCAATCGAGTATCCGGGATTCTCAAAGGTCGTCAACGCTTGTTGAAATTAAGCCACCCCTTCCAACTGGAACTTGGGAACGAACCTACTTTATCTCGTCAAGAAGTCCAGAGCATCTCTCCGGTCTATTTTGCAACTTTTTCACTAACTCTGTTTCTACTACTTGAGAATCAGGAAATTACCCAAATTGCAGAGCAGGATCGAGAAGATTTCAAGACGACATTTGCGGAAATATTTGAACTTGTCTCCGCATACGCACTATCCGCTCAGGTTGAGTGGATTGTATGGTGGACAGGACGTTCGCGCGGGCGAGCTACTTTTCTGCAGCAGCTTGATGCACTTGTAAATTTGGTTGGCTCCGGAGTGGTGAGATCTGAAAACCAACTGGAAGCAAACCAAATACATGTGAGAGACGGTGGCGTTGACGCCATTGAATTGTCAACTCATGAAGGAACCGTCCAACCCGACGCCACGTGCTTCCTGCTTGGGGCAACCCGCCAAAGCGAGCAACGAAGAGATAAGATTGTTGGGCAAGATGCAATCACTAGATTCAGACGTTTTTTTATCAATGAACCAACAGTGGTATTTCAAGGCATTTTTTCCATCCCATATAGCGCAACGGATGCTGAGACAGAGGACTGTCGTGATCGAAACTGTATATATTTTCCAAGAGCGGTGATTGAGAGAAGTCTTGGGATCGCATCGACAAAAGAATACAAGCATGGAACTTTTCAATATGTAGAATCGCTTAATAGAAATATGCGAGATAAATTTTTACTTGCAGCCGGAAATTTTGAAATTGAGAAAGCGGACACTATTCATTCAACACATGAACTATTGAGTTAGTCAGCACCCTAAATCAAATCATCTGTCTATCTGATCAATAACTCACTCTCTTTACGATTTTTCTGGAGACTGTAATTCACTGTAAGATTTCTTATACTTCTATCACCATAAAGTTTTCGAATCTTCGAGTTATTGTCATATGTCAAAATCCAGTGCATGCGTGCATCGGCGATATTGCGCTCTCGATAGCAGGCAGCCGTATCCTGCACATTCGGCGACATGCCCTCGGCGTCCGCCGGGTTCGCGAAAATGAGCCGCCATGCCGACTTGTACCCGTTGGCGCGGCAGCCATTGCAGGGATCCTCGGCATGGGTATGGAAATCGATGGCTCAGACCTCGGCGAAATCGACCATGAGCGCAGCCTGACGAATGCTATCCAAGGGAAAACGCTATACGGTGGAACAGTTATCCAATACAACAAACCTCAATCGGGAATGAGGGTATCGAATTGGCGGACGGAAGCAACAGCGGATCCGCGATCAGGCTGGAGGTCGAAGACGGCATCGCCACGCTCGCCTTCAATCGCCCCGAAAAGCGCAATGCCATCAACGAATCGATGGTGACCGCCTTGGACGATTTTTTCTCCAATCCGCCGGACGATGTGACGGCGGTCATCCTGATCGGCAGCGGCGGGCATTTCTGCGCGGGGCTTGATCTGGCGGAGCACGAGAGCCGCCCTCCGGTCGAAAACGTCCGTCACTCGCGCGAATGGCATCGCGTGACGGAGCAGATCGAATTCGGAGGGCTGCCGGTCATCTCGGTGCTGACCGGAGCGGTGATCGGCGGCGGGCTCGAAATCGCCGCAAGTACCCACGTGCGCATTGCAGAGCCGTCTGCGCGGTTTCAGCTGCCGGAAGGACGCCGGGGGATCTTCGTTGGCGGCGGAGCCACGGTGCGAGTCGGCAATCTGTTGGGAGCCGACCGCATGCGCGAGATGATGCTTACGGGGCGCGTTTACGACGCCGAGAAAGGCGTGGCGCTTGGGCTCGCGCATTACGCGGTCGAAGAAGGCCAAGGCATGCAGCTGGCGCGGGAGCTCGCCCGGAAAATCTCCGACAACGCGCAGTTCTCGAATTTTCTGATGATCCAGGCAATTCCGCGGATCAACGACATGTCCCAGGATGAAGGCTTGTTCACGGAAAGCCTTGCTGCAGCGATTTCGCAGTCAACCGATGAAGCGAAGGAGGGCCTGCGCGCTTTCCTCGAGAAGCGGCCGCCTAAATTCCGGTAGTGCATCATGCAGTTTCACCGCAACGGCTTCCGCGTCGGCGACCCCTATCTGATGCCGTCTTCGGATGTTCCCCGCTCGGACGACATTGACGTTCTGATAGTGGGCGCCGGACCGGCCGGGCTGACGCTGGCGGCCTATTTGGCAGGCTTCCCGGAAATCAGGACTCTGATCGTCGAACAAAAATCCGGCCCGATGCAGTTGGGCCAAGCGGACGGCATATCTTGCCGGTCGATGGAAATGTTCAACTGCTTCGGCTTTGCGGAAAAAGTCATGCGCGAAGCTTACTGGGTGAACGAGTCCGTCTTTTGGAAACCTGACCCGTCGGATCCGTTGCGCATTGTGCGAAGCGGGCGAGTCCAGGACGTCGAGGACGGGCTTTCCGAAATGCCGCATGTCATTCTGAATCAGGCCCGAGTGCACGACATGTATCTTGACGTGATGCGCACGTCGGCGACGCGGCTGGAGCCGGCGTACGGGTGCAGGTTTCTTGACCTGGCCTATGACGCTTCGGATCCGTGCGCCCTTGTCGACGTGACCTTGGCGCGTAGGGATCGCGAAGGGAATGAGCGCACGGAAACCTTGCGGGCCCGCTATGTCGTCGGCTGCGAAGGCGCCCGCAGTCGCGTGCGGTCCGCAATCGGACAAACCTTGCGAGGCGATTCCGCAAATCGAGCCTGGGGCGTCATGGACGTGCTGGCGGTAACGGATTTCCCCGACATTCGATTCAAGTGCTTGATACAATCCAATTCCGAAGGCAGCCTCTTGATCATCCCGCGCGAGGGCGGATACTTGGTCCGTCTTTATGTCGAGCTCGACGAACTGAACGAAAACGAAAGGGTGGCGAACCGAGATCTGACGATTGATCATCTGGTCGCGGCCGCGAATCGAATTTTTGCGCCCTATTCGATTGATGTAAAAGAGGTCGCGTGGTGGTCGGTCTACGAAATCGGACAGCGGCTGACTGAACGTTTCGACGATCTGAACGGCGATGCGGAGCCGACGCGCCCGCCGCGCGTATTCATCGCGGGGGACGCATGCCACACCCAGAGTCCTAAAGCGGGACAAGGCATGAACGTGTCGATGGGCGATGCATTCAACCTCGGCTGGAAACTTGTGTCCGTGCTGAATGGCCGCATGAAACCGGAAATCCTGCGCAGCTATTCAGCCGAGCGGCAGGCTGTGGCGCAAGCGCTGATCGATTTCGACCGGGAATGGGCCCGGATCATAAGCGCGCCGACGAACGAGCGCGAAACGGACGGCAAACGATTGCCGGGATTTCAGGATTATTTCGTCGAGCACGGCCGCTACACGGCGGGCCTTACGGTGCGCTATTCGCAGTCCATGCTGACAGGTTCGAGCAAGTGGCAGCATCTGGCGCAAGGTTTTGAAATAGGAATGCGTTTTCATTCCGCGCCTGCGATCCGGCTCGCGGACGGCAAACCGGTGCAACTTGGTCATTTGCAGAAAGCAGACGCTCGGTGGCTCCTGCTGGCATTTGCCGAGGGACAGTGCGCAAGAGATCAGATCAGTTCACTGCGCCGTCTCTGCGAGGCATTGTATTCCGACCCGGCTTCGCCGCTGTTGCCCTATGCTGCGGACAGCGAAGATATTGACGCTCAGTTTGACTTGCGGGCCGTGCTGCAGGTTCATCATCACGAAATCCAGATTACTGATCTGCCGACCGCTCTGCTGCCGGCCACGGGCCGCCTCGGCCTGCTGGACTACGAAAAGGTCTTCTGCGCCGATCACCGCGGCGACAGGGATATCTTCGACATGCGCGGGGTTGATCGTGAAGCAGGTTGTTTGGTCGTGGTTCGGCCCGACCAGTATGTCGCGACGATACTTCCGCTGAATGGAACTGCAGAGCTTGGGGAGTTTCTGGCTGGCATTTTCCGACCGGTCCCGCATCGATCAAACAGCAATGAGAACATCAGAGCTTGGCATTGCATTGCGGAGTTCGTATTTGTTGATCGCCTGCGCTGTTACAAGTTTGCCGATCCTGCACTCCAGATCCCTTGACGACAAGCCAGCGGCACGGCGAGCCAAGTTTAGGCGTTGACCGATCATGATTGAATCAATCTCAATTTGGAGTTGACAAAATATGATAAAATGCCTTTCTTCGCCAACTTCAGACGTATTCTATTACTTGCCATCCTCACAATACCCCCTGCAGTGCCGGTGCGCCGCAACACGAACGATCACAAACAGCGCAAAACATCGTGCATGTTCACCGCAAATCGGCATCCTGTGAACAGCTTGCGACAATCAGAAACCCAATGGAATGCATCGTCATCAATCAGGACCATGCCTCCGCAGCAAAATGACCCATTCCACTGGCTATGCGCCAGCAATCCGGCGACGACAGGCCAAAGAGAAATGGCGAACGACCGCCGGATCAAATCTCTGTTAACAATAGCTTCCTTAGGAACCTTCGCTTCCGTCTATGCGTTTGAGTTTAAGCATCCAGTTCGCACGACAATACCGAAAACTTTGGAACTCAATAAGCTCTTAAAATCATTCCAATTGCCGAATTAAGATTTCCCTTTATATTGCATTTGCCAAGGGCAATGCTGTGCTGCATACCACGAAACGGCACGCTTGCTTTATTCAGCTTTTTTCTTTCGATATGATGGCTATTTTTAGTCAGCACCAATGGAATCAAATTTAACTCAATACCTGCAAGATTTTCTTCAATCAAAGCCGCTCCGCCCTTCAACTGTTCAGACACATTAGATGCTTTTAACGCCCCGCTTTTTAACTCAACTAATATACAACAAAGTCTTTCACTTGGGCTTTTTAGAAACACCGCAAAGTCACATCGCTTTTTATCGATTCTCTGCCTCTTGCAAAATCGCTCAACATCAAAAATCAACTTTTCTTTCTGGATTCCTACAAAAGATACGCGGCACCCTAACCCTTAAACTCCCTTAACGATATACTCAACTCCAACCCGAGTTTCAATTTCCTTAAGCATAATATAGCTCCGTCAGGTTGCTGATTTTAACTCGGTGAGTTGCACAAAATCAGATTTCAACAGCATTCAATCATCCAAGGTTATCATCAGAAAGTCATCTTAAGGCATCCAAAAACTGCCAGTTTTCGGAAATTCAATGAAGTTCTCGCAATATTTATCCTTGCCGAATCACGGCATCTGCTTTAAATTCATCGGTCATCCGCTCACACAAGTTGTCAAATTCATGTTTATCAAAAAAATATCGATTTCCCTTAACCGGAGCTATACCAAATTGCTTCAGTTTTCGACGGATACGCTCGACACCAACAGACAATCGCATGGCAATATCACGCGGAGTAAACATTTCTATAACTTCAATATCTGAGTGACAGGGCATATCTTTTGACTCCTTTCCACCAAACTCCTTCGACGCTATCAGATTTCGACTATGAATAACATCATTGTATAGTGACAGCGTCAAATCTTCAATTTCTTCAAGCTCGATGCCAATATCTTCCCGAAATACTATTTCCCTAACTTTAGTTCCTCGGCTATTTACGCTTTCTGCGAAGTTCCACGCACCAACCTCGTTTTGATGCAAGTAAGAATCTGCTTCATCGGCGCAGTAGCTGATATTCAGTTGTTTCAGTTTACCTTGAATAATTAGATTTTGTATACATTTTAAGAACCAGTCGCTATGTGTAGTTACGATAACATTGACTCCTTTTCTAACGAGCAGCGCCAAACACTGCGCAATTTTGACTTGCGCTCCAGGGTGCAGGTGTGCCTCGGGCTCTTCCAATATCAATAAATCATGCCTTCGCAGAAAGTATCTAATGAACAAGACGATTGGGGCAAGCTCAGAAACCATTGATGATGACCGACTTAAAGCAAATTTTTTATTATTCCTGTTCGATTCAAAATATATCTCCGGATAGCTCTCGGCAAACTCAGTATAACTCTCTATTCGTCCATCAAGAACCAGCTCCTCAAATCTGTCAGCTACCAATGAAATTGCATCGTGCGAATTGCTCATACGATTTGTCAGTACTTGATCAGTTCCAGATGTATTGGCGCTAATTGAGAGTATTTTTTTAATAAAGTCAATTGAAATTTTTGGAAGGCGAGGCACCACTCGTGTATCTTCCAAACCCGCGTTCAACAATCTATCCAAGCCCGCACTTGCAATAAATTTATGACTTTGCATAATACCCCCACGAACAGCAGGCAGATAATGAACTTGACTTCGCTTCATTGTTTTTGGATACGACAACATTTCAATAGTCCTTACCATTGATCTATACTGTGGGTATCTTAATTCCATAACTATTTTGATTTGTTCAAGTAATCTCTCAATTCGGTCAGCAACCATTCTTGATACCGAAATATCTTCTAATAGTGAAGCGTGAAAAGAAGTTTTAGCTTTATTTCCTCTATTTCCTTTTATCTCAGCGCGCCATATAACATTATTTTGTTCGGAGTACCCAAATTCAATTGATAACGTGTTTAATTTGCCATTATTGCGGCGAAGGGAATAAATATTTTTTTCACCAAAGGTTGTCAAAATGCTGTCAATTATTTTCTTATGAGCATTTTCTTTTTGGATGCTATCCGAAAACAACATTTCGTTAAATATAGGCGGAAGGTTGCTGAAATTTGAAATTTTTAAAGTGTCAATAAATTCATCTTTAAAGTTGGTCGCTGATTTTATAAAATTGTTATTCTGACTTTTCAACGTTTGTAGGATATCTTCTGTATTGGAATTTGGCAAATATGGCAATCGTGGAAATCCACCCAATTCCTGATGTAATGCATAAATTAAGGTTGCAAGATATGTCTTTCCAGTATTACTTTTTCCAACAAACACAGTAAGCGGCTTTAAGTCCACATTTGCAGATTCAATTGGCCCAAAGTTCCTGACGTTTACTTTAAATGATCCTGATCTGAGATCATTTGAAGAAGTGTTTGACATTTTTTCCATCACGAAGTGAAACATTTGCAGTGATCGGAATTCACTGCCCATGCCGATACCACGCGAAAGGTCGTCGGTGCAAGTCAATATGCAATATGTCGGAGCTTTGCATGTATTTGAGTTGTTGCTCGAAGACGCGATATCTTTTGTCATAGATGAACTTGGCAGTTCTTGGCCCGAGACTGCCAGAGATCAGTGCACACGCCATTGGGATCAGTTTAAAGTTGATTTGACGAATGAGGGATGGTCCTTGATCAAGTCGTGCCTTCGCAAGACGGATTTTCGTTGGGCGCCTCCGGCGTGCTTCAGTACGTGCTCGGCACTGGATGCCTGTGGCGGCTGTCCCTCCATGCTTTCCGCTTGAATCCGGTCAAGCTCTGATTGCAAAGCCCCAATCGGGATCGTGGCTGATCCCTTGAACGAGCGGTTCTCAAGGAAAAGGGCTCGCCGGATCTCCCTCGTCTCCTCTCAATCCAATACCGCTGCCTCGCTCTTTCAAAGCAACGAAAGAGCGATTTAACACGGCGACGTGGGATCGCTTGTGCGCTGATTCACATGTGTTGGCAACAAGCACAAGTTCGGCTTCGACGACACTTTTAACGATAGACCAGTCGGCGCTTGATTGTAGACCGGTCCAGTTCAAATGCCACGATTCGACGAACCCTTTGGTCACGCGCAACTTTTACAAAGTCGGAGCTCCGGCATTCATCAATTGGGAACTTCACGAAGCCGACCCGAGCTGTCGACCTTAACGATCTTGGAAGTGTGTAGCTTGGCTTGCCGCCGCCATCCGGGCTGCCTGCGTGGATGGCAATGAGGAGGGTATGCCTTGGCGTAGTATTCGGCGGCGACAACCTGCCCTTCACTCAGCGTTGGGCAAGCTTTGAGAATCGAAACAACTTGATCCCCATTTGCCCGCATTGCGGCGATGTAGTGGACGGCAATTCGCGTGCCCTTGAAACACGGCATGCCGCCCAGGATTTCCTTGTCGCTCACGATGATTCTTTTTGCCGGTTCCAGCGAGGCGATGCCTTGCTTTACATCGTTCTTCATTGAGCGCACGTCGACGGAAATGGCGTCCTCCCGGACTGTCGTCGCGTCAGGATCTTCAAGGACATGGCGCACGAACCGCCGCCTGCCTGCCAATGTCAAGATTTCGGTTGTCTCATAGGCGAGTTTCAGCCCGACCAGCGCACGCTTGGAAATCATCCGCGTGTGCGTACCATTGGGCTTCTTCACGAATTCGCCCAGCACACCCGCATCAATGATCCGGCGCACTTGCTTCAGCGGCATTCCCGTCACACACGCTGCTTCATGTGCCGACAGCAATTGCTCTTCGGGCTTCGTCGCCATGACCTGTCCTCCAATCGGAAAAAGCTAATCGCCTCCGGTTGAAAATTCCAGTCGCCTTATAGGTTCATACTGGCTGTTCGCTTCTCCGTTCTAGCCCTCAATATTCATCGGATCGGGACGATTTTGCGCGAGCGCATATTGATGCAGCAGAAACAATGAATGCGCACCGGATCAGAACCCGTACCGATTGACCAGCGATCAAAAGTCAACCAGCGGCAGAGTCTAAGTCGGCACCGGGAAGATCACGACGGACGGCTTTATTCCTTTAAGTCTGCAATATGACGCAACCTGGCTGGAAGATTGCTGCGGGAATGCAAGAAATCAACGATGATCACTTCGTCTTCTCGTTCCAAAAACACCACAAAAATGTTGTCCCGCGCGCGTGAAAAACAAATCTTTGTCGATCCCATCAACCAACGCCGTGCAACTTTGGCGGCGGGCGATGCCGCCAGCAATTCGTTCGCAGCATTGAATCAAGTCTTTTTCGCAGGCATCTGCTTGCCGCGGGCCGAAGGTTCGGAACGTCCATTCAGCAATGTCTACCGGTTGCTCTTCTGCCTGTTTTGCAAGGCGGATGGATTTCAAGCCGGTCTTGCCTTGGCAAAGACACGACGGATGGCATCGGAGCCCGTTCCCTCAGCGAGTTCACCATCCATTGCCTGCTTCACGCCCTCGGCCAAACGCTGCGACAACGCCGCCAACTCAGTTTCCTCGCGCTCCAGCAAACGCAGTCCTGCGCACATGGCTTCGCTCACATTTTGGTATCGCCCCGAGGTCACCAAACCAGCGACCATATTTTCCTGATGTTCGGTCAAAACGACATTTCTGGTGGACATGCTGCACTCCGACTGTTCGCTGGCGAAATATGCCTTGGGATTGATCCTGTCCACGCTGTGGTTGTACAATCCGACACTATGGCGACCCGCTGAATGGCGTTCATGCGATTCAGATGGAACTCGCAAAATCGACGTGCCTCAGCGCGGAATTGCCGCCTTGGGACTCAGGGCAGGCCAACGCAGATCGTCTGCGCGGCCACCTTACGCAAATTCTCGAAACGTTGAACAACCGAGGTCCGTGTGAACAGCCCCGTAACAATGCCCGCGGCACCTGTCACCCAACAGGACCAGATCTGAACGCAATGGAGGGAGCGCGGCGGCTGCGTTCCAATTTTTCTGGCCAGACGGCGGCGCGACGAAGCCTCCATCGAGGAAGTTGCCTCACGATTGTTTTCGACGCGGCATTTTGACGGCGAGCAATGCTTTGGCGCCCGCTTTCGACCAGAGTTACCTTGCCCGTCTCAATCCAAAAAGAATGCGATGCACCCGTCCGGTCCGGAACAGAATGTTTCTCCGCCGGACATTTGGTAGATTCATTGTCTTGGCGAGCGATCACCCCTGATTTGAGATCGCAGCATTCGGAATTTGTTGCCCGGTTCAGAGGAGAGCATCGCGGCCACGTTCGCGGCGGGGCCGATGTTGGAAACCCCGTTGCTGTTCTACTTCCGCAAAAACAGGTCTGCCCTGGACCAGCACGGTATGTAGCCACCAACCTCATCTTGCTTGAGCGCCGCCGAAAACGCCGTTTCGAACGCAGGCTTGTCGGCATCCGCAAGCTTCCGCCTTCCATCGACAGAGAGCATGTCATTGATCAAATCAATGGGCGTTTCGACTCGGTACTTCGAGGCGAAGCGCACTATTCGGACATGTTCGAGAATCCTCGACGATGTTGCGTCGCCCAAAGCAGCCTGGGCTTGGTCGTAGACCGCGCTTTCATCGTCGATGAAACGCATGACTGGATGGATAGGATCCGGGGCCTCCGGCTCTATGATAACGACGCGTCCGTTCACGCGGGTCAGCCTGCACGCCTCGCGAATGGCAGCCTCCATGTCGGCAACATGATGAAGGCTGAATGAAAAAAGCGAGACGTCGAATTCCCCGCTTTCCAACCCTGTCGCTTCAGCGGGTGCGACGACATATTCCGCGCCGCCACCTGCGGCCTCGGCGAGCTCAACGAGGGATGCGTTGGGATCCACTCCAAACACGCGCGCGCCAAGCGAAGCCAATTGCCTTGTAACTCGGCCAGTTCCGGCGCCGATATCGGCAATCTTCAATCCGCGGATATCCCCAAGGAGTTTCCCGGCAACGGCTTTGACGTTCAGGTATGGGCGTTCACACATTGTCAGCGTCCTCGAAATTGCATTCTTCGCTCGACGAAAAGCAATATTGGGCGTCAGCATATCCTGACTTGGCCAAGCAGGATCCGATCCTGCCTGCCTCTGTAGATAATTTGCAAGCTTCGGCGGTGTTTCTTGGAAGCGTCGGTATTTTGGTCCGGCAGTCCTTGCCTTTTTGAGTTCTACTGGCGCACGGACAGCATGGAAAGCAGCGGGCAATCCGGGCGGGTTCCGGATTGCAGGACGTCTTTGAGGTCATTTCCGACTGGCGCGGCCTGCCCCGCCTTCGGGGCATTGGCGGGCCCGAAAGGAAGCGCTGAACATCCACTGATATGATTCACGGCATTTGCCGTGAATGAGACAATCCTCAATCACGCGGAAGATTTTGCCGAAGCGGCGGCAACCTCCAAAAAATCCGCGCCCGACGAACGCGCGCCGGAACACTCGTACGTCGGCATGCGCCAGCCTGAAACTGGCAGGCTCCGCGGATCGGTCAATATCCGATCCGCTCTAAACGGAAGTTCCGTGCGATTTTGAAGCTTCGCCTCGCATTTTTTCTTTCCCCGGCAATGGGTTGCGGCGGTTCCGGGCCGTTTTTCCGGCTGCAGGATGTATCCATGCATTCTTCACCATATTGTGATATTTTTCCTTGCATTGATGATTGTTCATATGATACATGGTATCCATGTTCGTCGATGTCGTCCCCAACCGCAACTCGCGGCCCACGATCCTGATCCGCCAAGCCTACCGCGAGGGCGGAAAGGCCAGGAAGCGCACCCTCGCCAACATCACCAAGCTTCCCCCGGATGCGGTCGAGAAGATCCGCAAGATCCTGCGCGGCGCCGACCCCGCCGATGCGCCCGTCAAGCTTGAAGACGCATTCACAATCTCCCGGTCGCTGCAGCACGGGAACGCCGCCGCCGTCCTCGCGGCGCTGCGCGGCTGCGGCGTCTGTCAATGCTAAAGTAAAATTCCCCAGAAGTGCTAAAGTAAAATTCCCCAGTTTTTGGTGTTTTGGCGGCGAGCCAGCTCAGTCGTCGGTTCGCGTCTCCTTTTTGGGCCGCCCTCGTTTTTTCGGGGGCGGCGGCGGGGTGATTGGCGCATTCGTTCGGACGTGTTCGGGAATGAGGTCGGCGTGTTTTCTGAGCCGGTAGCTTGCGCCTTCGATTCGGACGACGACGGCGTGGTGGAGGAGCCGGTCGAGGAGGGCCGTCGCGACGACGGGGTCGCCGAAGATGTCGCCCCATTCGGCGAAGCTTCTGTTCGAGGTGAGGATCATCGCGCCTTTTTCGTATCTGGCATTTACGATTTGGAAGAACAGGCTTGCGCCGCCCTGCGTGATGGGCAGGTATCCGATTTCGTCGACGATGAGCAGCGCGGCCCGCGCGAAGAAGCGGATTTTTTCGGCGAGCTGGCCTTGCCGTTCGGCTTTCGCGAGGTTTTCGGTGAGTTCCGCGAGCGTCGTTTTGTAGACGCTCTTTCCGGCTTTGACGGCGGCGACGCCGAGTGCGGTCGCGAGGTGGCTTTTTCCGGTTCCGGGCGGTCCGAGGAAGTGGACGGTTTCGCGTCTCCGGATGAAGTCGAGCTGGGCCAGCGCGGCGATTCTCTCCCGGTCGAGCGAGGGCTGGAATGCGAAGTCGAAGCTTTCGACCGTTTTGGCGGGGAGGAGTTTCGCGGTTCGCAATGCGATGTCGATTCGTCTTGTTTCGCGCAGGGCGTATTCTTCGCTGAGGAGGGCGTCGATGGCTTCGACGGCCGTGAGCTCGCCCTGCTCGAGGCGCCGCAGCGTGGGGCTAAGCGCTTCGAGCGCCCGGGGCATTTTCAGTCCGACCAGGGCGGCGCTGATGCGGTCGACGAGTTCGGTCATTGGCGCACTCCCTGCCGCTCGAGGCGGCGTCCGACGGCGTCGTAGAAGGCCAGGGACCGTTTCGGCGCGTCCTCGAGCTGGGTCGGATCCGGACGCGGCGGAGGCGGCCTGCGGTGGCCGGGATCGACCCTGCGGCGGTTCCGGCCTTCAAGGATCGGATGCCGCGCGATCAGCGTCCTATCCTCGAAGATCCGCACTTCGGCGGGATGCCGCTGCACCTCCAGCACGCGCTTTCGTGCGGCGTCGGGCACCGAATAGAGGTTTCCGCCGACCGAGACCATTCCGTCGCGGCTGACGCGCCGCTCGACTGTCAGGACCGCGTCGTAGGGATGCGCGGGAAGCGGGATCAAAGCGGGTCGCTCTTCGGCCAGCGCTTCGTCGACGATCCGGCCGGTGGTGGCGTGGACGCGCGGATTGGCGATCTCGCGACGCCATTTGTCGAATTGCGCGTTGAGATCGTCAAGGCTGCGGAAGGTCCGGTCGAGGAAGAAGTCCTGCCGGATGTATCGGAACGGGCGCTCGACCTTGCCCTTGGTTTTCGCCCGATAGGCTTTGCAGGCCCTCGGCGCCGATCCGTAATGGTCGAGCAAGGCGACCAGCGACGGGTTGTAGATCACGGACCGGTCGGCATCCTCGCCGAGGACGGCGGTCTTCATCCGATCGTAGAGCACTTCGCGCGGCGCCCCTCCGCAGGCGTCGAACGCCGACACATGGCATCTCAGCACCGTTTCGAGCGTCTGGTCGGCGCAGAACCGTCCCCACAGCCACCGGCTGCATCCGAGGACGAACGAGAACAGGTGGACTTTCCGGACGACGCCGGGCTCGTCGGCGTATTCGGTTTTGAATTCGGCGAAGTCGACCTGGGCCTGCTCGCCGGGCTTGGTCTCGAAGCGGCGCTCGAACCCTGGCGCCTCGTCCGGCCGGATCGCGCGGAGATAGGCGGTCACCGCGGCATAGCCGCCTTCGTAGCCGCGCTCCCGGATTTGCCGGAACAGACGGCGTCCGGACAGATCCGGGCAGTTCCCGATCTTTTCCGCGAGATAGCCCTCGTACGGCTCCAGGAGCCGGGGCCGAGGCTTCCGCGGCGAATAGGCCGGAGCCGCGAGACCCCGGTCCAGCAGTTTGCGGACCGTCTTCCGGTCCAGGCCCGTCCGCCGCGCGATCGCGCTGATCGAAAGGCCTTCCCGTTTCAGTTCTTGCAACATGACAATCTTCTCCAGTTTGATCACCCGACCCGAGCCTCCTTCGGCAAAAAATCGGATGGGATTTTGGACTGCTTTCGTTCCGGGGGGCATGCCCCCCGGAACGAATTCGCAGCCCCCTGACTGGGGAATTTTACTTTAGCGCTTTTGGGGAGTTTTAACTTAGTAGTGACAGCGTCGACCGGGCGATCGCATCCCGACGCTCGCGCTCGCGGGATTTGGCGGTGGCGCTGGTCGCGCAGCGGATTCTGGAGCCGGGATCGAAGCTCGCCGCCGCCCGGCTCTTCCGGCCGGAGACGGCGGTCTCCACATTGGCGTCGCAGCTCGGACTGCCGGAGAACGCGGGCGAGGACCGGCTCTGCGAGACCATGGACTGGCTGCTCGAGCGCCAGCCGAGGATCGAGAAGGCGCTTGCCGAGAAGCATCCGGGCGAGGGAAGCCCCGTGCTCTACGATTTGACCTCGGTCTGGAGCTACAGCCGCACCTGTTCGCTGGTGAAGAACGGATACTCGCGCGACGGCAAGACGGGGCTGCCGCAGATCGAGTTCGGGCTGCTGTGCGACGCCGAGGGGCGGCCGGTCGCCGTCGAGGCGTTCCCCGGGAACGCGTCCGATCCCTCCGCCGCGGCCGCCCAGGTCGGCAAGCTCCGCGACCGCTTCGGACTGAAGCGGGCGGTGTTCGTCGGAGATCGCGGCATGGTGACGCAGGCGCGCGTCCGCGAGGACCTCGAGCCGAACGGCTACGACTGGATCTTCGCCCTGCGCGCCGCCGGGGTCCGCGCCTTGGCCGACCGGGGCGCGCTTCAGCCCACGCTGTTCGACGAGCGGGACATGGCGGAGATCGAATGCCAAGAGCTGTTCCCCGGCGAGCGGCTGGTCGTCTGCAGGAACCCCCTGCCGGCCGAAGAGCGGACCCGCAAGCGCAAGGACTTGATCGCGGCGGCGGCGCAAGATCTGATCGAGATCCGCCGCGCGGTCCGCCGGGACAAGCGGCCGCTCCGGAGCGCGGACGCGATCCGGCGCCGCGCCGAGCGCGCCCTCAAAAAGCGCAAGATGCGGAAGCATTTCGATCTGAAGATCGGAACGGGATCCTTCTCCTGGAAGCGCAAAAAGCAAAATATCGCCGACGAGGCGGCTCTGGACGGATTCTACGTCGTTCGGACCAACGTGCAGGAAAAGCGGATGTCCGCCGCCGCCGTCGAGACCTGCAAGAGACTGGGCCGGGTCGAGAGGGCGTTCCGGACGATGAAGGCGTCCGACCTCCAGGTCCGCCCGATCCGCCACCGCCGCGAGCCGCGGGTCCGCGCCCACCTCCTGATCTGCATGCTCGCCTACTATGTCGAAAAGCACATGCGCGAAGCGCTCGCCCCGATGCTGTTCGACGACGAGCACGGCCCGGTCCGCGATTCGCCCGTCGCCAAGGCCGAGCGCTCGCCGCAGGCCAGGCGGAAGGCGTCCGCCAAGCGCACGAGTTCAGGCGAGGATGTCCACGACTTCCGGGGACTGCTCGAGCAGCTCGGAACGCTGACGATGAACCGGATCGAGCCCTCGGGGCCGGGAAAGCCGGGATTCGACGTCCCCGCCTCGCCGACGCCGACCCAGAAACAGGCGCTGAAACTGCTGAACGCGAATATCCCCATGCGGTAGCCCCTCCCAGCTCGCCGTGTCCAGTGGACGCACAGCCGGAATCCGCAAAATAGGCCGGACATTCAAAGAGTTGTTCAAAACAGCCCCAAGGAACTTCCGTCTAAAACAGAGCCGTCACAAGCCACAATGAGATTGCCGGAAAAGCGATCAGCAGCGCGACGCGGAGCATGTCGGAAATCAGGAAAGGCATCACGCCGTGATAGGTCCGCTGGATCGGAATGTCTTTGGCCATCGAGTTGATGATGAACAGATTCATGCCAACCGGAGGCGTGATCAGCCCGACTTCGACGACGATCAGCGCCAGAATGCCGAACCAGATCGCTGTTGCCTCGGCCGTCATGCCGAAGTCCAACGCTTGAATGATCGGGAAAAAAACCGGTATGGTCAGGAGGATCATCGACAGGCTGTCCATCACGCAGCCGAAGGCCAAATAGGCGGCAAGCATGATCAGCAACACCATGATCGGGGGAAAGCCCGACCCGGAGACCCAGTCCGCGAGCAGCTGCGGCATTTGCGTGACGGCAAGGAAAGAATTGAACAGCTGGGCGCCTAGCAGGATCAGGAATATCATCGCTGTCGTGCTTGCGGTGCTGCGAATGCATTCCATGATCGCCTTGCGGTTCAAGCCGCCGGTCCACAGCCCGTACAGGCCGGTTGCCGCAGCGCCCCAAGCCGCGCCCTCCGTAGGCGTAAACAATGCCTGAACTCCGTCCTGAGCCCAGTTCCAATCGCCCGCGATTCCGCCCATGACAAGCCCGAAGATTACCACGACCGGCCATACACGCCACAGCGAGCGGAAGCGCTGGCCGTACGGCACGCGCTCGGCCTTGGTCGCGCTTCCCGGGAAAAGCCGGACATAGACCGTCACGGCGAGCATGTAGCCGATCGCCGCCAGAATGCCTGGAATGAGAGCGGCGAGAAACATCTTGACAATGTTCTGCTCGGTCAGGATCGCGTAGATCACAAGGATGACCGACGGCGGGATAAGGATTCCTAGCGTGCCGCCCGCCGCCAGAACTCCTGTGGAGAGTTGATCGGAATAGCCGCGCTTCTTCATTTCCGGCAGCGCCACCTGGCCCATGGTCGACGCCGTTGCAAGCGAGCTGCCGCAGACTGCGCCGAAGCCGGCGCATGCGCCCACGGCCGCCATCGCAATGCCGCCTTTCCGGTGTCCAAGCCAGTCCGACGCCGTGTCGAAGAGCGTTTTCGACATGCCGGACTTGCTGGCGAACTGCCCCATCAGCAAAAACATCGGCACGATCGAAAGCGAGTAGGACGAGAACAAATCGTAAGACAGGCTTTTCAGCTGGGACAGAACGGCGGTGGGACTGCCTCGCACGATCCAGCTGCCGACGAAGCCGGTCACGGCCATCGCCACCGCGATCGGCATGCGCAGAAAGATTGCGCCGAGCATGAAGAAAAATCCCAAAAGGGAGATTTCAAAGCCGGTCATTCTTTCCGCCCAAGCAAATCATTGAGCGCGCGCCAAACGGTGTAAACGCTGACAAGCGCAAAGAAGGCGGCGCCGACGAAGCTCAACGAATAACTGTACCAAACCGGCATGCCGAGGACGTATGTCGTGTTGTTGGTGAAAGGCTTGTAGCCGAATCCCAGCATGTCCCGCACGGGCTGGCTGAACCAGGTGACTTGCTCGCCAAAGCCCATCCAGAGGCGCCATGCCACGACGAACGCCACTGCCAGCACCAGCACGTTGCCAATCAGGATCAGCGTTAAATTAACCCGGGCAGGCAGACGGTCCGCAACAATGTCGACGGTGACATGCCCTTGTTTAAGCTGGCACCACGGCAAGAAGCAAAACACCGCTACTGCCGTACCTGCCTCCACCAACTCGAAGTCGCCGGGGATCGGCCCCAGACCCATCTGAAGCCCGACAAAGGCGCGACCGACGGTCGACAACACGGTCATTACTGCAAATGAAATCAGGACGATCCCGCCGAAATAGGCAAGCGCTCGCGCGACTCGCTCCAGCATGCTGCCCACACGCGCCTCTATTGATGTGGCCAACTGCATGGAATTCACTGATGCTTGTCGATTTAGGCAAAAATTGCCCCCGACGCAAAAAACGCGTCGAGGGCCGAGGGATTGAACTTAGTTGTTGTACTTTTCGATCAGCGCACGCGCGTCGTCGAGCAAAAGCTGACCTGGAATCCCAGCATCGTCCATCGCAGCAACCCACTCCGCGATCTGAACGTCGGCGATCGCCTGAATTTCGGCAGTCGTCTCCTGGGACATGGTAACGATCACATTGTCGGTCTCGCTGACAACGGCTTTCCCGATCGTATCGCCCTTATCCATGGCGCGCCCCGCCCAAGCGGATGCCTCCAGTCCCGAGTTGGCATCGATAACGGCCTTCAGATCGTCGGGCAGATTGTTGTAGCTGTCCTTGTTCATCGCCCAGATGAAAAAGGTGTTGTACATCGCCTTGTCGCCCGCGACCTCGGAATGGCTGTCGGTAAGCTCATGAACCTTCAACGGCACGACAATTTCCCAAGGGATCACGCCTCCTTCGACGACGCCTTTGGACAGCGCCTCTGGAAACGCCGGAACCGGCATGCCGACAGGCGTCGCACCCATTGCAGTAAGAAGGTTGTTGACTGCCCGGCTTGGTCCGCGGAGCTTCTTGCCCGCGAAGTCGGCGACAGACGCGTACGGATCGCCCTTTGTATGAACGATGCCGGAGCCGTGAACGTGAACGGCGATCAAATGGACATCGTTCATGCGCTCGCCGAGATGCTTTTGCGCGAACTCCCATGCCGCCATCGAGGTCTTTTCGGCCGACTTCGAAGAGACGAACGGCAATTCGAAGGCTTCGGTTTCCGGAAACCGGCCCGGGGTGTAGGCAGGCAGAGCCCAGCCGCCGTCAATCACTCCATCGCGGATCTGATCATAGAGCGCGGGCGGAGCGCCTCCCAACTGCATGCTCGGGTAGAGTTCAATTTTGATGCGCCCGCCGCTGTCAGCCATGACTTTTTCGGCCCACGGCTCCATGAAATATGCCGGCACCGAACCCAACGGCGAGAGAAAGTGCTGAAATCGCAACGTTACTTCCTGCGCGATTGCGGCTGAAGCTGACAAACCGAAGGCCGCGGCAGCAGCCAAAAGTGATCTAATCAAGGGCAAGGTTTCCTCCATCTTTCGATATATCGCGTTCCGAATCTGGTCATCAGCCAGTCGGGACGAGCTTAGCGCGCAATATAGCCGATTGGCGGCGAAGTTCAACGGGCAAGCCCGCTTGGCGCCTGCGGATTCTGATGCGGCGACCGCCACTCCATCAGGCTGTTCGAGAAACCGATCCTGAAATTCGTCGAACTGCGCAACTGGATGAGCTGGTTCATTTCCTGAACATTCCGGTTTGAGCCTGATCCGAGAGCAGCGTCAGGAGACGCCGGTTGACGTGGAGCGTCTCACGTCCGGCTTTCGCCACTCCAATGAATCCTTCCGACGCAATCGTTTTCAAATAGACTGCCGCAGTCTGGCGTTTGGCGATCCCGGCGGCGGCATCGCTGATCCGGCAATAGGGATTTACGAACACCAGTTAAACGAGTCCCCGCGAATAGATCTTGGGGAGGCTTTGCCGGATACCCGTTGCTGTTTGGTCCAGAAGCTCGCGGATCGCGTTGATTTTGCCGGTCGTCCATTCTGCGGTCACGCGGACAGACTCCAGCATGAAGAGGATCCAAGATTCCCATGCCTCGCGTACTTAGTGTCTGGCCGAAAAGCTCCAACCCTTTGAATTTCCGTGAATAAATTGGATTTTTCGCTTGCGAATGCGGCCGGATTCGCCGGATTCGCCGCGGATTCGGCGGCTGTTCCAGAATTTTCGGAGGATTTCGACATGCGGAAAGTCATTTCGGAGCAATCCTATCTGGGCTCGACCGACATCGGGGCGATCTATCTGGACCCGAAGTCGCGGGACGACATCCCGGCGCTTCTGCTCGGGATTCAAGCGGTCTATCTGGACGAGGGGGCGCGGACGGAGCTGTTCCGCCTTCTGGACGCGCACGTGCTTCCGGGCCGCCGCCGGGACACGGGCCGCCCGGGGATGGACCTGTGGCGGATTCTGGCGGTGGGCGTTCTGAAGCAGGGCCTCCGGTGCGACTTCGACCGTCTGCGGGAGATCGCGGACCGGCATGCGGACGTCCAGGCGTTTCCGGGCCACGACGTCCGGTTCGACCCCTGCCGCTACGAGCTCCGGACAATCCGGGACAATGTGGATCTTCCGGCGCCGGAGATTCTCGGCAAAGTGAACGATCTGGCCGAGGCGAGCGGGCAGGAGATTCTCGGAAAAAAGCCTGGCGCAACGTTCGGTCGGCCGCTGCGGCTCGTTCGTGGCGGAGACGGACGTCCACTATCCGACCGATGTCAACCTGCTTCGGGATTCGGCCCTCCGCCTGATCCGGGAGGCGTCGCGGGCCTGCGGGACCTTCCGCGTCGACGGCTGGCGCAAGCGGCAATATTGGGACGACACGGTCGGCGCGCTGTTCGAAGGCGTGAGGACGGCGTCGTCGCGGCGCTCCCGTCCGGGCGCGGTCCGGGCCTATCCGGAGGCGTGCTTGAAGCTGGCCGGCAAGGCCGAGGGCTCGCTGGAGGCGCTGAAGCGCGCGGGCTGCCCCGATCCGGCTTTGGACGAGATCGGCCGGCTCGCCGCCCATGTGCGCTGCTTCGCGGGCCAGATCAAGCGCCGCGTGCTCCGGGGGAAGAAGATTCCGCACGGGGAGAAGGTGTTCTCGATCTTCGAGGAGCACACCCGCTGGATCTCCAAGGGCAAGGCCGGGACGCCGTTCGAGCTCGGCGTTCCGGTCTGCATCCTCGAGGACGGGAACGGGTTCGTGCTCGGCCGCGAGATCCTGTGGACCGGCGGCGACGCCGACGTCGCGGTTCCGTTGGTCGAGCGCTGCCGGGAGGCGTTCCCCGACCTGCGGTCCTGCAGCTTCGACCGGGGCTTCCACAGCCCGTCGAACCGCGAAGAGCTGGACAAGCTGCTGGAGCTGAATGCTTTGCCGAAGAAGGGCAGACTGTCCGCCGCCGAGCGGGAGCGCGAGGCGGAGCCGGCCTTCGCGGCGGCCCGGCGCAAGCACTCCGGGGTGGAGTTGGCGATCAACAGCCTGGAGCACCGCGGTCTGGACCGGGTCCGGCTGCGCGGCCCGGACGGGTTCGAGCGGGCGGTCGGCCTCTCCGTCCTCGCCTCCAACCTCCACCGGATCGGCCGGATCCTGCGCGAGCGTGAACGCGAGCGAATGCGGCTGGAGCGGGACCGCAACAGGACGCGGCAGGACCGCAACAAGCCGCAGCACAAATACCGACGACTCCGCGCCGCCTGAGCGGCGCTTCCCCCGGAAACCGGCCGGCCGCAGGGCGGCCGACGGCGGAGCCTGCGCCAAAACACCGAAAACTGGGGAATTCTGCTTCGGCATTGACACTCGGAGCCGAACCGGCGGCGGTCCCCCTCGAACATGCGCTTCGGAAGACACCCGGCAACCCGGTCATCCCTGGAAATCGGCACCTTTCCTGCTAGACACTAGCTCATAGGCCAATTCTTCGTTCATGCTTTTGTGAACCATGTCGCCGCCGGTGACCGCCATTCCGCGGAACGTGTCGTCTTCGGAGACAATCGTCCAACCGTCGCCCAGACCGGCTTGAACTTCGGCGACGGGAATCTGGAATGCCGTGGAGCCGGGCTTGTTCAACAATTTCTGCGCCGTTTCCGTTTCATAGATGTCCTTGGGCATCGAATAAGCGATCATCGCGCCTGCCGCGCCGATTTGCGTAACTCTGGGGCCTGGGAACAAAGCGGTGAGCACGGCAGCATCCGCGGTACCGTCGATCACCGCCGCGGCCGCCTGATTCCAGTTGACCGTGACCGATTCATAATCTTCACCGGGCTTCAGGCCGACGAATAGCTGGATAAGTGCGCGGGAGTTCGCCACAGCGGCGCCGCGCGGCGGACCGTTCAGCACCTTGCGGCCCACCAGATCCTTCCAACCGGTTATTCCCTTGGCATCGTACGCGTACATGTAGAATACGCTCAGCGTGTAGGGGTAGAGCAGGCGCACGTTGGAACCCAGTTCGGCTCCCTTTTCTTTTCCTATGCCTGAATATGTTCCGATGGCGTGCGTCAACATGAACGGCAGGACGAAGGGACCGTTGGCAATGTCGATTTTCCCTTCGGCAAGAGCTTGGATGTAGTTGGTCCCTGTCTGGCCGTCCTTCAATTGGATATTGGCGATGCCGCGGTCTGCCGCATACTCGACCAAAGCGGTCGCCGTGAGACCGACGACGGCGCCCGCCCCGGCGGTGTTCGAGGTCAAGTTGACTTGGGCCGCCGCCGCAGCCCCTGTCAGCGCTGCCGTCGCAGCCAGCGACGCGGCCTTAAGTGCATTGAGCATTTTGTTCTCCTTTGCTCCATTTCTCGCGAGCCTCTTTCAGGCTCTCATTTGTTGCATGCGGGATCTTCCGATTTGCGTGCCTCCGGCAGCAGGCGACACGATTCGCCGCGTCGGCCGCCCGGTTCGCGAACTTTGGCATCGCCGCCGATGGGGCGCAAAACTTTTCCCGATAGTTTGCCAATATCCAACGGTTAATTTGGGATCCCAAAGTCAAGCGATTTTTATCCATCTAGTGCATTCCAGCGAAAATTGCCCGTCTTGGGATCCTGCGGATCGCGATCAATCTTGGAGCGTCTCTGGATTTGGCGGCGGAACGGCGTTTCAAAGTTTCGGTTGATCAGCCGGTGTCGGCGCATTGGCCGGGTCGATCAAATCGTCCTCGTTCCAGTATCCGATAAGGACTCCCGCCTTTTCTTCGAATCCGGTGAACCGGGCAGCCGTCGCGTCGTCGTATGTTTCGCGTTGGCGATATTGCAGCGCCCAGTCCGACAAAAGCGCATGCATCTCCTTTCGCGCGCCTTCGTGATCAGCGGATCGGCCGAGATCATTCAGTTCATCGGGGTCGGCCTTCAGGTCGAAAAGAACAGGATCGAAGCCCGGCGCATGGATGTATTTCCAATCTTCGTTGACGATCATGTAGATCCGGCAATCGCGCGGACCGCGGCCCGTTTCGGGCGAAAAAAGCTGTTGATGGTAGTCGTACTCGCTGACTGCGAAGTCGTTCACGCGATCCGCTTCGCCAGTCAGCAGCGGGCGCAGCGAGACGCCGTCGAGCAGATGCGCCGGCGGCTCGCCGCCGAAATGCTCAATGAACGTCGGCAAAAGGTCGATCCCCTGCACCAGCGCATCGGACGCCGTGCCCCGCGTGGCATCCATGGCGGGGTCGGGATCGGCGATGATCAGCGGAATTTTTACGGACGGATCGTGGAAGTAGTCCTTGTCGCCCATCCAGTGATCGCCAAGATAATCGCCGTGATCCGAGGTGAATGCGACCGTGGTGGTTTCCAGAAGGCCGCGCTCTTCCATGAAGCCGAAGAGCACCCCGAGCTGATCGTCAATCTGCTTGATCAGGCCCATATAGGTGGGCACGATTTTCCGAATCGCTTCGTCGCGGCTGAAGGTCTGCCCGGCGACGCGGTCTAGAAAGTGCTTCATCAGGGGATTGGGATTCTCCAATTCCGACTCCGACCTGATCGGCTCCTGCACGTCTTCGGCGCCGTACATCTCGTTGTAGGGCGCCGGAGCGATGTACGGCCAATGCGGCTTTATGTAGGAGAGGTGCAGCAGCCACGGGGTTTCGCCGTCATCCTGCGACAGGAAGTCCATGGCGCGCCGCGTCATGTAAGGCGTTTCGCTGTCTTCTTCGGCGACCGCCGCAGGCCGGTCCGCGATGTCGTTGTAAAACCCGGATCGCATGCCGGCGTCGGTGCGGACGGAATTCGCGGCCCAGTGCCAAGGATTGCCGCCCTGGTGGCCTTTGCCGCGCAGGTAGTCGTTGTAGCGCGGCTGGGCTTTCATCATGCGGTCGGGAAAAATGCCGTCGTCGCGCTCAAAGGGCTCGAAGCCGACCTCGCGATGATGCACGCCGATCTTGCTGGACGGATCCACGCCCAAGCGCTGCATTCCTTCGCGGTCGGCCATCATGTGAGTCTTGCCGACGAGCGCCGGGCGGACGTTCAACGCCTTCAAATGATCGCCAATATTGCGTTCGCCCACCCGGAGCGGAACGAAATTGGCCGTTGAGCCGTGCGTGGACACATAGCGTCCGGTATAGAAGCTCATTCGGCTCGGACCGCAGATGGGCGATTGGCAATATGCGTTCGTGAAGCGGACGCCGCGAGCGGCGAGCGCGTCGATATTGGGCGTCCGAAGGGTCTTGTGTCCCGCGCAGGACAGATAGTCCCAGCGCAGCTGGTCGCACATGATGAATAGGATATTTCGTTGCTCTGCCATTGGATCACCTTTCCTGCTGCGGGCGGCTCGGCGCCGGTCCGATATTGATGATGTCGAATTTCTCCTCCGGTGCCCTCATCCCGGCACCGTCCTCGAAATCCGCGTCTGTCATCCGCGCAAGTTTTGCCAGAAGTTGATCGAAACCCGAAGGTTGAAAAATCATCGGCATGCGTACCGCCGGACAGCCCTCGGTCGGGACGCAAGCGTGCTCGATTACCGGCGGCACGTGCGAGCAACCTTCGGATTCAGCGGCCATCCAGTCGCCATCGACGAAGAAATCGGCCGAGCCGCCCGGAATGCAGCAGGTCCCGTCATCGCCGCGATGCATGCGGGTGCCCAATCTGAAATCGGCTTTCAGATCGTCCTCCATAAGCGTGCGCTGGACGCCCGCATCGGCGGCCGAGACCCTTGGAAACACATAACCCGCTGACCAGTCGCAATCCTGGCCTCCGCCCGGGGGAACACACGAATAGCGCCTGTTCAATTCTTGGAGTCCCTCAGACATTCACCTTGCCGCCGTCCACATTCAGGGTCTGGCCCGTGACGAAATTGCTGTCCGACGAGGCGAGATACATGAGAGTGCCGAGCAGATCCTCCGGGAGCATCTCGCGCTTGATCGAGCGCGTGGCGATTGTCGGGGCGCGCGCCATGTCGAAGCCGGCATTGGCTTTCACCCCTTCGCTTTCGGTCAGCCCCGGCGCGATCGCGTTCACCTGGATGTTCTTGTCGCCCAGCTCGCGCGCATGACAACGGGTCAGCGCGATGACCGCGCCTTTCGACGCCGTGTAATGCGACAGTCCCGGAGGTCCGTAATAGAACGTACCTGAGGCGATGTTGACGACCTTGCCGCCGCCGGCCCGGATCATGGTGGGAACGATGGCCCGCATCACCTGGTGCACGCTGCGCACGTTCACGCGCATGATCGCGTCGAATTCGTCATCGTCGATCTCAAAGAACGGTTTCGGCTTGATCGCCGCAAAGATCGCCGCGTTGTTGACCATGATATCGAGCCCGCCCAAACCATTCGCGGCCGTTTCCGCCATCGCCGCCAGATCGTCGTTCGACGTCACATCGACTTTCATGCCCTGGGCTGTGCCGCCTGCATCGGTGATGGCCTTGACAGCGCTCGCCGTGTCCAGCACATCCGTCACCAGCACTTTGGCCCCTTCATCGGCCATGGCTTTGGCCATGGCGGCCCCGATGCCTTGCGCGGCTCCGGTGATGACTGCGGTCTTTCCTTCAAGTCGCCCCATTTTTTTCTCCTTGGTTCAGATTTCGATTTCGAGAATTTTCGCGACCTCGGGCCAGCTCTTGGCGCCGTTGTCGCGCAGATCATTGGCCAGATCTTCGGGCACCCAGTCGATGAAGCATCTCTTGAAGTTCGGCCTCGCCTCGATCCGGGCGAACCAACGTTCGACATTGGGCAGGCGCCCGCCTTCCCACATCCCGCGCATGGACATCATCGCGAGGCGATTGACATAAGGCGTCATCGAAATGTCGGCGATCGAGAACGCGCTGCCCACCAGCCATTCACTCCCTGCGCCGAGCGAAGTTTCCATCTTGCGGAGATACTTGTCGTAGAGACGGACCTTTTCTTCAGCGCCCGGGGCTTCGAACCCGTGCCGGACGAAGCTGTCCTTCTGGCTTTTCCAATCCGCGGTGACGGATATCGACGGCGTGGAGGCCAAGAACTCTTTCACGCCTTCAGGGCCGAGATTTTTCAAAACGGTATGGCGATGCGAGCAGACGAATGTGACGGCTCCGCAGGCCGGATGCAAATCTTCGTCGACCGCCTTGGTCCAGTACCTGGCCTGCGCCCGTTCCCACGGGTCGGTCGGATGAACGCTGGTCTCCGGCGCGATCTGGTCGAGATACTCGATGATGACGGTAGAATCCGGGATGACGGCGTCATCGTGCACCAGGGTAGGCACAACTCCCTTGGGATTGAGCTTGAGATACTCCGGGGCGAACTGCTCTCCCTTCAGGATGTCGATGTAGACGCCGTCCCACTCCAGTCCCTTTTCATCCATCGCAAACCTGACTTTGGCGGCGCAGACGGACGACCCGTGGTGATAAAGCGTGAATGTCATAGCTGCACCGTGACCCATTTGAGTTCCGTCATCGCTTCCATGTCGGCGTCGGTCCCCTCGCGGCCGACGCCGGATTCATTGTTGCCCCCGAAAGGCACATGGGCCTCGTCGTGAATGGTCGGACCGTTGATGTGGCACATGCCGGCGCCGATGTTCCTGGCGAAGTGAAAGGCGCGGTCGATGTTCTTGGTGAAGATGGCCGACGAAAGGCCGTATTCCGTATCATTGGCCTTCGCCAATCCCTCTTCATAGCTATCGATCGGATAGATCGATGTCACCGGCCCGAAGGTTTCGGTCCTGCAGACGGTCATGTCTTCGGTGACGCCGGTCAGCAAGGTCGGCAGGCAGCGGTTGCCTTCCCATTCGCCGCCCGCAACCACCTTTGCGCCCTTGGCGACGGCGTCGCCAATGTGATCTTTGACGCGATTGCGTTGCCGCTCCGAAATGACGGGCGCGATGACGGTGTCGGGATCGCGTAGATCGCCCGCCCCGATCTTTGAAACCGCCATCGCAAAGCGCTTGACGAATTCGTTATAAAGCGGGCGTTCGACGTAAAACCGGCTTGACGCTATGCAAGCCTGGCCCGCGAACATGAAGATCGACCGCGCCGCCAGCGGAACGACTTTGTCAAGGTCGGCATCCGCCAGAATAACTGTAGGACTCTTGCCTCCCAGTTCAAGAGTGTTGGGCGTTTTGTTCTTCGCGCAGATCTCGTTGATATGCTGGCCGACAACCGTGGAGCCGGTGAAGGTCACAAAGTCCACGTCCTTGTGGCTTGTCAAGTCGTCGCCAATCTCGTGCCCAATGCCGGTCACGACGTTGTAGGCGCCGGGCGGAAACCCGGCCTCGGCAACGATTTCCGCAAACAGCGCCGTCAGATGCGGAGCCATTTCCGATGGCAAATGGACTACCGTGTTCCCGACCGCCAGCGCGTTGGCGACAAGCCGGGTGTTTTTGATCAGCGGAACGTTGAAGGGCGTGATGACTGCAACCACTCCGAGCGGTTCGCGGATCGACATCGAAAACTTGCCGGGCGCGTCGGACGGGATCGTCTCGCCGCGCACGTTGCGGCACATGCCGGCAGCGGCCCGCACCATGGTCAGGCCCTTGTTGAACTCGAACATAGCTTTCTGGATGGGCGACCCGATCTCGTCGATCAGGCAATCGACCAGATCGGGTTTCCGCTTCTCCATGATCTCGGCCACGCGCAGCAGCCAGCGCTCGCGTTCGGTCGGGGTCGTTTCCCGATATGCCGGAAAGGCGGACTTGGCTGCGGCGACCGCTTTGCGCATATCCGCGCCGGTACCTTTGGCCGCACAGGCGTACAGGCTGTCGTCCAGCGGATTCAGATCCTCGAACGTTGCGTCGCCTTCGGCATCAATCCACTCGCCTCCGATGAAATGCCGTATCGTTTTGATGTCTGTCATGGTGTCCATGCGTCTGCTCCTGTTGCCGCTATCCGCCGACAATCGTCTGCGGCAGGAATAGCGCGATCTGAGGGAAAAGAATGAGAAGGCCGATCATCGCGGCCATCGCGAACCAGAACGGCCAGATGCCGCGGAAGATCTGGCCCATCGGCACGTCGGGCGCGATGGATTTCACGACGAACACGTTGATTCCGACGGGCGGGCTGATCATGCCCATTTCCAGCACGATCACGATGATGATGCCGAACCAGATCAGGTCCCAGTTGAGGGCGATGGCGATGGGGATGACCACCGGGATCGTCAGGACCAGCATCGCCATGGATTCAAGGAACATGCCGAGAAACATGTAGGCCAGAATGATGACCAGGAGGACGCCGACGCTTCCGATCGGCAGCGAGGTCAGGAACGTGACCAGTTGCGCGGGCAATTCCGTAAGCGACATGAACGGGATGAAGACGAAAGCGCCGATGATGATCAGAAACACGGTGGCCGTGGCGTTCATCGTCTCCAGAATGACCGTCCGCGCGGCTTCCAGCGACAGCGACCGGCGCGAGGCCGCAACGACGAATGTCAGGAATGCGCCCACGGAAGACGCCTCGACCGGCGTGAAGAAGCCGGCGTACATCCCGCCGATCGTCACCAGCACCACGCCGAGGATCGGCAACGCGCGGCCGAGCGAAGCAATGCGTTCCTTGCGACCGGCGCGATCGCCGCGCGGGCCGGCATCGGGCTTGCGAGTGACGACCAAATAAATGGCGCCGATGAAAAGCAGCGTCAGAATGATGCCGGGGAATATTCCGGCCATGAACAGGCGCCCGATCGATTGCTCGGTAAGCACCGCATATATGATCATCCCTCCCGAGGGCGGGATCAGGAACCCGAGCGTGCCTCCGGCGGCCACCGATCCGGTCGCGAGGCTGTCGGCGTATTTGTAGCGCTTCATCTGAGGCAAGGCGACGCGCCCCATCGTGACGGCGGACGCGAGCGACGAACCTGACAGCGCCGCGAAGCCCGCGCAGGCCGCGATAGTTGCCGACGCGAGCCCGCCGCGCAAATGCCCCATCCAGCGATAGGCTGCCGTGAACAGGTCGTTCGACATTCCGGAGACGCCCGCCAGATTGCCCATCAGCACGAACATCGGGATCACCAGCAGATTGAAGTTCGAGGCGGCCTCAAAGGTCTCGCCCGCAAGATTGGAATAGGCGATATTCCAGCCTCGGGCCCAAGCCTGATCCGATGCCATGCCTACGGCGATGAACTTGTTCGCATTGGCGATTATTGTGCCGGCGAACCCGACGCAAAGCATCGAAAGCGCCACGGGCATGCGCAATGCGAGCAGGACGAACAGCGCAAGCAGGCCCGACAGACCCAGCAGCGTCATGCTGATCATGGCTGCTCGCCGCCGATCTTGAGCGACGCCACCTTGCTCGAGCGCAGCAGTTGCCAAATGTCGAGAAGCAAAACCGCGGCATAAAGACCGGTTGAAACGGAAAGCAGATAGTAGAACTGCTCGAATGAAATCAGCAATTGCTGCGTCGTCTCTCCGAACCGTTCGGCGCCCTGCCCCGAAAGCCAAAGTCGCCATGCCATGACGGCAAGGAGACTTGTTCCGAGCAATTTGACCAGGATCATCGACCATTTCGCGAAGCCGGCCGACATGCGCGACTCGAGGACCTCGATTTCGATATGCGCTCCGGTCCGCGCGCCCAAAGGGATCGACAGAGCCACGATCACGACGAGCGACAGGATCAAAAGATCTTCGGCCCCGACGATCGGGGAATTCAGCGCCTTGCGCATGATCAGGACGTTCCAGACCGAAAATCCTGTCATGAACACCAGCGTCGCGCCGCCGAGAACGAGCGACAGCCATTTGAGCAGCGGGTCGATGAGCATGATTGCTTCAGGCGCTTCGCGCGGTTCCGACATTTCGTTGTCCGGTACCGGGTTGCCGAGGCCGCCCGCCGGCCCCAGCTTGCTGCTGTTTATCTGTTGATCGCGTTGTAGATTTCCTCGGCATTGTCGATGCCGCGGTCGGCGTAGTCGGCAAAGATCGCCTTCAGACCTTCCGCCACAGCCGCATCCATGCGGGCGCGCTCATCGCCGGACACCTCGATCAACTCGTAGTTCTTGCCTGTCGTCTCGAGCATCAGGGCGAGCGAACGCTCGTCCGCGCCGTCGAAGCTTTCAGCGAGTTTCAAGGACGCCGCTTCGCCCGACAATTCGTCGATGATCGCGCGGTGCTCCGCGCTCAGACCTTCATAGCGCTCGCGGTTCATGACCACGAAGATGACGGCATGCTGCACAGGCACGTTTATGACGAAATGCGTCGCCACGTCCCAGAAATTCCACGGCGGCGTCATGTTGTTGTAGGTGGCGTAGGCGCCGTCGATCGTGCCGGTCGACAGCCCGGTGTACATTTCGGTCACGGGCATCTGCACAGGCACCGCGCCCATCGCTTCGATGATCGGCGTGGTCAACGCGGCGTAAGGAACGATTTTCGCGCCCTTCATCCCCTCCAGCGTGGAGACGTCCTTCGTCGCGGCAATGCCGATTCCCGCGGCGGTCGTAAATCCGATGACCTTCACTTCGGAATATTCATCGGCCAGATATTCGTCGAAGACGGCCAAGATGCGCAACGTCGCGTCGCGGGAGCTTTCCGACTTGCCCGGCGGGATCGCAAGCATGGTTTTGGGGAAGAGCGCCGGAGTGTATGCGGAAACGCCGAATGTGATGTCCGCGACGCCCTCAACCGCGCGCTTGAATTGCTGCACCGGGCCGGCGCCCAGCTGGCCGGCCGGGAAAAGTTTCATAGTCAGCGATCCGCCGGACCGCTTCTCGAGCTCTTCGCCGAACCATTTGAACATCACGGTGTTCGTGTGGTGCTGCGGCGGCACGAATGTCGCGACTGTCAATTCTTCCGCGGCGGCGGATTGCGCGGAAACGCCAAGCGCCCACGCAAGCGCGACGATCAAGCTGAAACGTTTGAATGCCATTGTTTCCTCCAAGGGTTTGGCTCGGCGATCAACGAGGCTTTGGGATCCCAAGCGATCTCCCGGCTTTGCCGACCGACCGATTCTTTTCGCATTTAATACAAAAAACATCAAATAGGGATCCCAAATCAAGTGTTTTTGGCGATTTTTGTAAAAATTCATCTAAATTTCTTGACATCAGGATCCCAAATCATGTGAATGGCGACATGGATTCTATCGACACCGCACTCGCCGCGCGCATCAGGCACGACATCATTCACGGCGCATATGCCGATGGGGAGCGATTGTCGGAGGCCCGGCTTTGCGAAACCCATAGCGTTTCAAGAACTCCTGTCCGCCTCGCGCTGCGTCTGCTGGAGCGAGAAGGGATCATTCTGCGCGGCGAGGGGCGCGGATACAAGATAGCAAGTCCAACCATTGCGGATATTTTGCAAGCCGTTCAAGTGCGCGGACATCTCGAAAGCTTGGCCGCGAGGCTGATGGCCCAGTCTTCCGAAAGAACGGATCGGTTGCCGGCAATGGCGCAAGCGATTGAAGCGATTGACGGGCTGGTCCGCCTGGGACGGCTGGACACGCCGGTCATCCGCAAGATGCAGGCCGCAAACAAGACCTTCCACACAACGATTCTGGATGCCTGCGGCAACAACTATATCGGCTTCACCTGCCGGCAGATCAGCCACCTTCCGATGCTGGCTCCGGGATCAATGGTGTTCGACCGCGGAGTGCAGGACACGCCGGATCAAATCGAGCGCGGATTGTTCCGGCTGCGCATCGGCAATGCCCAGCACCAAGTGATATTCGAAGCGATCAAAAGAGGCGACGCCGTTCGCGCCGAAGGCATGATGCGGGAACATTCCCACACAATGATCGAATACATCGAGACTTTCGAAAAACGCGACAAGAGCCTTACAGCTTCCGATCTGGTCGCTTATTCCGCGGCCGAACCCGACGCGCCCCAAGCCTGAGGACACCCATGCCAGCCCACCCCGACCTGCTTGCGCAGAATGCGCAATTCGAACGAAAACTGCATCAGCTTGCGCCCAATGCGTACACGGCCGTCGGCTACGCGGGCTCGAACGTTCATATGCTGGTCGGATCCGGCGGCGTGGTGGTGATCGATACGACCGAAACAACGCAAGCCGCCGAAAACATATTGGCCGACTTCCGGCAAATCTGCGGGCTTCCGGTGACCACGATCATCTACACCCATTCCCACCGCGACCACATTTCCGGAGCGACCGTCTTTGCGGAAGGCCGCGACGTCGAGCTGATCGCGGCGGACAACTTCGCCTCCGATCTGGTGGACGTCGACAGCACCCGCCCGGCGCCGAACACGGCGCTGATGGCCCGGACGAAGCGGCAGTTCGGCTTCACCCTCGCCCCGGACGAGCGAGTCAGCCTCGGCGTGGGGCCCGGCGACCGTCCGATGAAAGGCATGGGCGCAGGGTACATCGAACCGACGCTGCGGATTTCCGAAACCACGAAGATCACCCGCGAGGGCTTCGAATTGGAATTGGCCAAGGCTCCGGGCGAAACGCCCGATCACCTCGTTGTCTGGTGGGCGCGGAAACGGATCCTGTTCAGCGGCGACAATTTTTACCATGCCTTCCCCAACCTCTATGCCATTCGCGGCACGCCTTACCGGGATTTCGACGCTTGGGCAGACACGATGGACCAGTTGATGGCCTATGAAGCTGAAATCCTGGCACCCGGACATACCAGTCCGGTCATCGGCGCAGCGGCCATTCGCCAGACACTGACGGATTACCGCGACGCGATCCGGCACGTGGTGGCCGAAACCGTCGCAGGCATGAACGAGGGTCTGGACCCAGTCACAATCGCGGCCGACTTGCGCTTGCCCGACGACTTGGCCGATAAACCCTATCTTCAAGAATTCTACGGCCATATCGGCTACGCCTCGCGCGCCTACTTCGCGGGAACTCTCGGCTGGTTCGACGGCAATCCGACCAGCCTCGGACAGCTTCCCGCCGCGACCGAGGCCGCCAAAATCATCGACCTTGCAGGCGGCTCAGGTTCTGTTCTGGCCGCGGCCGAAGCGGCCGTTCGAAGCGGGGAACCGCAATGGGCGATGGAACTGGCCGACCGCCTGATCGCGGCGAACGCCGAATCTGATGCGGCGCGACAGATCAAGGCGCAAGCCATGCGGGCGCTTGCCGATCAAACGCGCAACGCGCCAACGCGGAATTACTATCTGCTTTCGGCGCGTGAATTGGAAAAGCTTTGACGAAAGAAAGGCGGCGAAATGCCCCAAGGACCTAACGCGCTTGCCCGAAGCGGCCTTCCCCTGTTCTTTGAACTGGCGAACCCGAAGGATGTCGGTGTCGCGTCGCCCGAAACAAGAATGGGCGACAGCCTTCGAACATGGGTGCGCTCTCTTTCGGTGTTTCAAAAGGAAGCGCTGGTTGCGTCTTCTCGTACGGGCCGAGTTTGGCGGCTGGCTTCCGACGAAGGGCCTTATCTTGACGGCCATGATGCCGCACCTTGCCCGTTGGCGTTCCTGAGCGTGGGCATGATTGCCAGCTACATGAACGAGATCACGGCGCTTGCGAAATTGCAGAGCGTGGTCATTCGGCAGCTCAATCTCACGCAAGACAATTTTTACACGATGACGGGCTCAATGCCGAAACGAACGATGGTCGGCGGAGCCTTGCCCGTGGAGCTTCGGGTCGAGATCGACTGCGACTTGGATGACGCCGCCCTGACCCAGTTTTTGATGAACGCAGTGCATGCGTCCCCGCTCAACGGTCTGATGCGCGGTCAGCTTGAAAGCCTGTTCAGTTTGACGAAAAACGGGAACGAGCTGCAGCCGGCGAAGGCATCGCGGCTGAAGGGGCCGGTCTGCCCGGATCCGGGCGATCGCTTTTCCGCCGCGAACCCGGGAAGCGACACCGCGACGCTGACGCTCTGCTGGCCCAAAGGCATCACCCCTAAAAAGGCCGTCGAGCGCGGAACCTCCGCCGCCGGGTCGTCGCTGGCGGCCGAACAGAACAGGCAACTGAACATCGGGGCGACCTGCGCAATGCGCGAAGACGGCATGAAGGAAATTGTGCAGCTGCAATATTCGCCCCACGGCACTTCGTTCAACTTTCTGTCCGAAGAAGCCCCGGAAAACGGCGGACTTGGCCGGGCGCCAGATGCCAACAGCTACATCAGCGCCGGCATCGGGTTCTGCTTCATGACCCAGTTCGGGCGTTTCGTGAAAATGCTCGACCTCGATCTTTCCGACTACCGGATCGTTCAGGACAGCCATTTTTCATTGGGCGGCGCGTCCGGCGGCACTGGAAAGGCCGGCTCGGCGGATCCGTTGGAAACTCACGTGTATCTCGAGACCGGCGAAAGCGACGACACGGCGCGCGAAATGCTCGATATTTCCGAGCAAACCTGCTTTCTGCATGCCTTTTGCCGGACGGATCTCAAGACGAAGCTCAGAGTTCAGCGGGTTTGAGGTTCGCTTGACCGATCGCCTGCAGCATGTCCGTCAGCCAGTGACAGTGCGGGCATTGAGGAACGAAAGATAGCAAATCGGACTTGTCGCCACGCACTGCCTGACCGGTTGCCTTCGTAACCGCAACATCATGGTTGAGATACAGATGAGTAGATGGTGAGTCGAAACCCGGAAGGACTCCCGGTTTCGTGCCGATGCGCGCTCAATGCGGCAACTGGAAAGATCTCAAGCGATTGAACTCTCGGAGGAATTGGGTGATTTTCGAATGACGCTGCACCGAACCAATTCCCGGGATGTTCACGGTGCTCTCCTCGACCGACGCACTCAGCCGCCATGGTTCCGAATGTCGAGAAAGAGCAGAAAAGGCACGAGCCAATATAGGCAAAACTGGATTGCGCACGATTCAATCGTATGGCATTGTCGTTCGGAGTCCGACAGACAACCAAGGATCCATCTGGAAGAATCCCAATTCGATCTTTTGTCAGGGTGCCGAAAAATCTTGCCGAAATCGCGCTGCAAAAAGTGATTGGGCGCAATTTCTGGTCAAAGCTGGCGCGAAGTCTTGATGTCTATCGCTCGAATCCCGCACCTAGGACCAAATCAAACTCGCAAGGAGGATAATATGCGAATGAAGTATCTAGCGGCATTGAGCGCGGCGGCGCTCGTGTCCGTCGGCGTGGCGAATGCCCAATCCGTGAAGGTCGGCGTGCTTTCTACTCTTGAGGGAACCTATACTGTTCTTGGAGAAGACGGCATTCGCGGACTCCAGGTTGCCTTGGATAAGGTCGGCGGCATGGCCGGCGGCCGCGAAATTGAACTCGTGATTGCGCCGACCGACGCCAGCCCGGACAGCGCCGTGCGTGCTGCGCGGAAAGTGGTGGAGCAGGATGGCGTCGAAATCGTCATCGGTCCACTTTCGGGGTCCGAAGGAATCGCGATTCGCGACTATTCAAAGACCCAGCCTCAGACGACATTCATCAACGGCATTTCCGGGGCTCAGGAAACAACCTATGTCGATCCGTCCGAAAACTTCTTCCGCTACAATATGGACGGAGCGCAGTGGTCGACGGGGCTCGGCTCCTACATCTACAATGAGAAGGGCTATGAGACGATCGCCACAGTCGGCGAGGACTATTCTTTCATCTACACTCAGGTTTTCGGCCTTGCATTGGAATACTGCCAGGCAGGCGGCGAAATCACCGAACGCTTTTGGGTTCCGCTCGGAACGAAGGATTTCGCATCGATTATCGCTGCGCTGCCGGACGACGTTGACGCCATCTATCTCGGCCTTGGCGGCGGCGATGCCGTCAACTTCCTCAACCAGTATCAACAGGCAGGCGGCGACGCCAACCTGGTGGGCGGGACGATCATGGTCGATGGCTCGGTTCTGTCCTCGAAAGGCTCTGCAAAAGAGGCGCTGATCGGCGTTCCTTCGTCCGGCCCGCAGGCCGATGATTGGGACAATCCGAATTGGCAGGCTTACGTCAAGCACTATCAGGACCTCTTTCCGCCCGAAAAGCGCTTCCCGTCGCCATCGCTGCTCGCGACAGGCTATTACAATGCGACCACTGCGATGGCGCGCTGCTTGGATGAAGTGGGCGGCGACCTGTCCGACGGCCAGTCTGCGTTCCGCGGTTGCCTTGCCAATCTGGTCATGGACGATGCGCCGAACGGCCGGATCGCGTTGGACGAAAACCGGCAGGCGATCGGCACCAACTTCATTACGGAGGTTGTCGAACTTGACGACGGCACGCTGTCCAACAAGCTCGTAAAGGTCGTCGGCGATGTCAACCAGACGCTTGGGTTCGACAAGGATACGTTTGCGAGCATCGGCCTTCCAAGCCGGGAAGTTCCCGAGTGCAAGACTTCTTATTGAAGGCACGCAGCTAGGCTTTCCGGGCGGCCAATCCGGCCCGGAAAGCCCTGCGGCGCTTTCGCGATTCGAGACTGACTGGCGGGCTTGCTGAACCCCCAGCTCTTTCGTAATTTGCAATGAACTAGCTGGAATTCAATGTGATTGCTCTGGGGAGGGCGGCTCGGATGGCTCGATGCCGTTGCAATAGCGGAAGCGCTCCGCAGCCGGCGGCAGCGCGGTGAGACGGTTCGTAGATCGACATCCTCTATGGTCCAGCGTGATCTTCGTAGCCGCCGCGGCTCTCCTTTGGGCGATCTTTGCAATTTGGCCGGATTGGCTGACGGATCTGATCGGCCGAAAAAAGGTATTTCTGAATGCCCTCTTCAACGGAATAACCCTCGGCGGTCTCTATTTTCTCGTTGCCAGCGGGTTCACCCTCATATTCGGATTGATGCGCAACGTGAATCTGGCCCACGGATCCCTCTATCTGTTGGGCGGATACATCGGGTACGAGATTGCAGACCTCACCGGATTGTGGCTGCTGGCCTTTCCCGTCGCATTCGTAGCCGTCGGGGCGTTGGGAGTGCTCCTGCAAATCTTCGTCTTCCGGAAAATGGAGGGGCAGGACTTGCGCCAGACGCTTGTCACGATCGGAATTTCGATCGTGATGGCGGATTTGATGCTTTGGATATGGGGCGGCGATTTCTACAACATCGTGCCTCCAGATTGGCTCAACGGGCCGATGAACACGTTCTTCGTAACCGCGGTAAAACGCTCCGGCGATCTCGTATTCCTGAAGTATCCGCTGGTCCGCGTGGTCATTTTCGCCGCGTCGGTCGCAGTCGGAATCGGCATGTGGCTGCTCTTGAATCGCACGCGCATTGGCATGTTGATCCGTGCAGGCGTGGATGATCGCGACATGCTGTCGGCGACCGGAGCCCGCATCCAACTTGTTTTTGTCGTCGTTTTCGCATTCGGCGCCGGACTTGCCGGAATCGCAGGCGTGGTCGGCGGCACATTTCAATCGGTCGCGCCCGGCGAGGACATTCGCTTCCTTCTGGCGTCGCTGGTCGTTGTCATCGTCGGCGGCATGGGGTCGATCCCCGGGGCGGCGCTTGGGGCGCTGTTGATCGGCTTGGCCGAGCAGTTCGGATCGGTCTATTTCCCGACATATGCGGTTGTTTTGACATTCTTGATCATGGTTCTCGTGCTGGCGTTCCGCCCGCGGGGACTCATGGGCCGGGGGTGATCCATGGCGGTCGTGGAAGACGGAATCGTGACCCACGAAACGTCCGGACGGAGTTGGCTTGAACGCATTCCGGCAGCGTACTGGATCGTTGGATTCATCCTCGTTGTGATGCCGACCTTCGCCTCCGACTTCGTCCTCTACCAGATATTCGGCTGGTCGTTCATTCTCGGCGTGATCGCCCTCAGCCTCGTTTTGCTAGGCGGCTACGGCGGTATGGTCAGTCTTGCCCAGATGACGATCGCCGGGTGCGCCGGATACTTGCTGGCGATATTGGGTCCAAGCGCAATCACCGGCATCTCTCTGGGCTGGCCATGGTATGTTGCGATCCCGATCGCGTTGTGCGTCGCCATCGCGCTCGGCACTCTCACAGGCTGGCTCGCAGTGCGGACCGAGGGAATTTATACAATCATGATCACGCTCGCGATCGCCGCTGCGTTCTTCTATTTCACACGTCAGAACTATACGATTTTCAACGGTTTTTCAGGGTTCAACGGCGTTTTGCCTCCGATGCTTTTCGGCGTCGATTGGCGCAGCCCGATCGCCTTTTACTATCTCTCGCTTTTTTGGGCGGTCGTTGCCTATTTCGTCGTGCTTTACATTACCCGCGCGCCGTTCGGCCTCGCGCTGCAGGGAGTCCGCGACAATCAACGACGGATGTCTGCGCTCGGCTACAACGCGACGGCGCATCGCGTCGCGGCCTACGCATTCGCCGCGCTTATCGCCGGTGTGGGCGGCATCCTTCTGACTTGGCAATCGGGGCAAATTTCGCCCGGAACCGTTGGAATCGGACCCGCTATCGACATACTTGTCATCGCGGTCATCGGGGGCCTGAGCCATCCGGTCGGCGCGTTCATTGGAGCATTCATATACGTGATCCTCAAAACTTTCGCACTTGATGCGCTGGTCGCGGTGGGCTTGGCCGGCGAACGGTTTCAGCTTCTCATCGGGCTGGGATTCCTGATTATCGTTTTCTGGTCTCCGGATGGAATCCTCGGGCTTTGGAAGAGGTGGCGCGAAAGCAGAAAAATTGACCGGCTGCTTGACGGCGGGAGCGAACAGCCGTGAACATCCCCGTCAATGTCTCCGACCGTCTCAGCGCCGCCGGCACCGCGAACGCGCTTGAGCTCCGCGGAGTTTCGAAGCTGTTCGGGGCCTTGGCGGCGCTTCAGGACATCAACATTACGGTCAAGCCCGGGGAGCGCCGCGCCGTGCTCGGCTCGAACGGCGCGGGCAAAACCACGCTCTTCAACTGCATCACCGGAGATTTTCTGGCCACGACAGGAAACATTCGGTTTTTCGGCGAGGACATCTCCGATTTTCCTCCCCATGATCGAATTCGTCGGGGATTGCGCCGCACCTACCAGATTTCGCTGCTTTTCACCGGGCTGAGCGTAATCGACAACGTCTACCTTGCCTGCGTGGGCGTCTCGCGCAGCCGGTTCTCCTTCCTGCGACCGGGCCGGAAGGACGCGCTGCTGGCATCGGCCGACAATCTTGTGGACGTGGTTCATTTGACCGACGAGCGCGACACGCAGGTGGCAAACCTGTCCTACGGCCAGCAGCGCCAGCTTGAAATCGCGATGGCGCTTGCCGGCGCGCCGCGGTTCGTCTTGTTCGACGAGCCCGCCGCAGGCCTCTCGCCGCCCGAACGCAGCGAGCTTGTGGAAATCCTGACCAGCCTGCCCGCGCACATGGGTTACATCATCATCGAGCATGACATGGACGTGGCGCTCAGGGTCGCCGAAAGCGTGACGATGATGCACAACGGCCGGATATTCAAAGAAGGGAAGCCTGCGGAAATCGAAGAGGATCCGGAAGTTCAGGCGCTCTATCTCGGGAGTGAGGATGGCTGAGCGAAGCAGCACCCCCGCGCTGGAGGTTCGCGACCTCAATGTCTACTACGGACATTCGCATGCGCTGCAAGGCGTTACGCTGCGGCTGGACCGCGGCGTGCTTTCCGTCGTGGGCCGGAACGGCATGGGCAAGACCACTCTGTGCATGGCGATCATGGGTCTTGTCCCGGTGGCTTCGGGAGACATCTCGTTCAACGGCCGGTCACTCGTTGGCAAGAGCCCGGCCGAGATCGCGCGGCTGGGCATCGGCTACATTCCGCAGGGGAGGCGACTTTGGCCGTCGCTCACGGTCGATGAACACCTTCGCCTGGTCGGCGGCCAAGGCGGCGCGTGGTCGCGGGAACGGATTTATTCGACTTTCCCAAGACTTGCGGAACGGAAATCCAACGGCGGCGCGCAGTTGTCGGGCGGCGAGCAGCAAATGCTCGCCATCGCGAGGGCGCTCCTGCTGAACCCGAAACTGCTTGTCATGGATGAGCCGACGGAAGGCTTGGCTCCCGTCATCGTTCAGCAGGTCGAAGACATGCTCGTCCGCCTGGGACAGGAGGGCGGCATTGAGGTTCTGGTGATCGAGCAGAACATCGGCGTAGCCTGCGCCGTGGCCGAAAGCATCGGCATCATGGTCAACGGTCGAATCAATCGAGTCATGGAGAGCAACGTTCTGGCCGGCAACCGAAACCTTCAGCAGGCAATGCTGGGCGTCGGCCGTCACGCCCATGATGAAACTCCCGACGCAGCGCTCGGCGAGGAGGCGCCGGCGCCGAAGCGCTCGGCCGAGCTTTTGCGGATTTACATGTCCAATCCGTCGACGCCGTCGCGCTGGTCTCGCCCAGTGCCGGCGCGCGTGATTGAAGGTTCCGCGCGGACGATGACGCCGGAGCCGGTTGCGAAACCTGCGAGTGTTTCGGTCGCGCGTTCCGGCGGAACCGGAGTCGTCCTTGTCTGCGGGACGCTGGATACTAAGGGCTCTGAACTGAGATACATTCGCGATATCATCAAGGGCGAGGGCGTAAATGTCCGCATGGTCGATCTCTCGACTTCGGGCAAACCGTCGGGCGCAGACATCCCGCCGTACGTCGTTGCGGGGTTTCATCCGCGCGGGGCGGCCGGAGTCTTCACCGGCGACCGGGGATCGGCGGTCGCGGCGATGACCGAATCGTTCGAACGCTGGATGAAGCATCAAGACAATGTCGCAGGCGTGATTTCGGCCGGCGGCTCGGGCGGCACGGCCTTGGCGGCTCCCGCATTTCGATCACTGAAGGTCGGCGTGCCGAAATTCATCGTCTCAACGGTGGCGAGCGGCAGCACGGAACAGTACGTCGGTCCGTCGGACATCACGATGATGCATTCGGTCGCGGATATTCAGGGGCTCAATTCGATTTCGCGCGAGGTCTTGGCAAATGGCGCGCATGCGATCGTCGGCATGGTAAAGGGACAGCGGCGGCGCGCGTCCGATGACGGCAAGCCCGCCGTCGGCCTCACGATGTTCGGCGTGACCACGCCCTGCGTGCAAATGGTGAGCGATGCATTGCAGGGGGACTTTGATTGCCTGGTCTTCCACGCCACCGGAACAGGCGGCCGATCGATGGAAAGGCTTCTCGACAACGGGATGTTGTCGGCCGTAATCGATCTGACCACCACGGAGATTTGCGACATGTTCGCCGGGGGAATTTTCGCTGCCGATGAAGACCGGTTCGGCGCGGCGGTCCGGTCCGGCCTGCCCTATATCGGATCCTGCGGCGCCCTCGATATGGTGAACTTCAACGCGCCCGATACCGTGCCCGAACGCTATCGCGGTCGCACCTTCTACGAGCACAACCCTCAGATCACGCTGATGCGCACCTCGGCGGAGGAGAACGCTCAGATGGGCCGCTGGATCGGCCAGCGGCTCAATCAAATGACTGGACCGGTCCGCTTTTTCCTGCCCGAAGGCGGGGTATCGCTTCTAGATGCGCCGGGGCAGCCATTCTGGGACCCCGAGGCTGATGCCGCATTGTTCAGGGCGCTGGAGGAAACTGTTCGTCCCAGCTCAAGCCGCCAGCTCGTACGGGTTCCGAATAATATCAACGACCCGGAATTCGCTCAGCTGGCCGTCAAGACATTCAGAGAGTTCCACTCGGCCGGGCGACGCGTGAGCGTCGGAGAAAGCCATGTTTGACCGCAGCGACCTGATGACCAGATTTCGCGCCATGCGGGATGCGAAGGAACCCATAATCGGAGGCGGCGCCGGAACCGGCCTTTCCGCGAAGTGCGAAGAGGCCGGCGGGATCGACCTTATCGTAATCTACAATTCGGGTCGCTACCGGATGGCGGGCCGCGGATCGCTCGCAGGGCTGATGCCTTACGGGGATGCCAACGGCGTCGTGATGGAGATGGCGGGCGAAGTGCTTCCGGTCGTCAAGAACACCCCGGTCCTCGCCGGAGTTTGCGCAACGGATCCTTTCCGGCTGATGGACAAGTTTCTTGACGAGGTGAAGGCCGCCGGTTTTTCGGGCGTCCAGAATTTTCCGACGGTCGGCCTTATCGACGGGACATTCCGCGAGAATATCGAAGAGACCGGAATGGGATACGGCCATGAGGTCGACATGATCGCGATGGCCGCGGGAAAGGACCTCTTGACCACGCCCTATGTCTTCTCCGAAGAAGACGCCGCTGAAATGGCCGAGGCCGGCGCGGACATCATTGTCGTCCACCTCGGGCTCACGACGGGCGGCAGCATCGGGGCCGAGACGGCGGTCACGCTCGAGAAAGCGCCGACTTTGACGGACGAATGGGCCGCGGCGGCGCTGGAGGTCAACCCGGATGCCATCGTGCTCGTTCACGGCGGCCCGGTCGCCATGCCGGAAGATGCCGACTACGTTCTGAGGAACACCGAAAACTGCCACGGATTCTACGGCGCATCGTCCATGGAACGCTTGCCGACTGAAATCGCTTTGACGGCGCAGACGGCGGAATTCAAGAAAATCGGTCGCAATTGAAGGGGAAGGGACAAAGATGACAGGGCAACTCATCGGACAGATCATCCTGTGGCTCATCGCTGCGGTGATCGCGATATTCATCCTCTATTGGGTGATGCATTGGCTCTATCGACGCTCCACGAAGGAAGTCGCATTCGTGCGGACAGGCTTCCTGGGAGAGAAAATTGTGATCGACGGCGGCGCATTCGTTTGGCCGATCATCCACGACATCACGCCGGTGAACATGAACTCCATGCAGCTCTCCGTGACGCGGGAGCGCGAAGACGCGTTGATCACGAAGGACCGGGTGCGCGTCGATGTGGACGCGGAATTCTACGTCCGCGTGGCCCACAGCAGGGAGGCCGTCAGCCTCGCCGCGGCGACCCTCGGCAGGAGGGCTCTCGAGCCGGAAAGACTGCACGGGCTCTTGGAAGGCAAGTTCATTTCCGCCCTTCGCACCGTCGCCAGCGAATTTACAATGGAAGAACTGCACGAAAACCGGAATGCATACGTTGCCCGCGTTCTGGAGTCGGCGCAGGTCGGTCTCGACAAGAACGGGCTGGAATTGGAAAGCGTCGCGGTGACCGACATCGACCAGACAGCCATCGAATTCTTCAATCCCTCGAACACCTTCGACGCCGCCGGCCTGACCAAGGTGGTTGAATCGATCGAGGAGCGCCGCAAGCTTCGCAACGACATCGAGCAAGACACGATGATCCGCATCCGAGAACGCAATCTGGAGGCGGAAAAGCAAGCGCTCGTAATCGAAAAGAAAAGCGAGGAGGCGCGCCTCGAACAGGAGCGCGAAGTCGAATTCCGCCGGGCTCAGCAGCGGGCGGAACTCGCCCGCGAACGCGCGGACCGCGAAAAGGAAGCCGAACAGGCTACGCTGGCTTCGCGCGAGGCTATCGAGACGGCGCGGATTTCCAACGAGCACCAGATCGCCGAGGCGCGCATCGCTTCGGAGCGCGACATTCGTCAGCAGGAAATCGAGCGGCAGAAGATCATCGACGAAGCCGAAATCACGACGCGCGAAGCGATCGAGAGGGCGCGGATCAATCAGGAAAAGTCGGTTACATCCGAAAGGATCAAGACCCAGAAGGAGACCGATGCTGCCGAGATAACGGCCTCGGAAGCCATCGATAAAGCTCGCATTGCGCAGGAGATGGCGGTCACGCAAGCCCGCATCGCGAAAGAGCGCGAAACGCAAACCCAGGAGATTGAACGGCAGCGCGCCGTGGACGAAGCCGAAATCCTCGCCCGGGAGGTCGTCGAGCGCGCGCGCATTGCGCGGGAAAATGCGATCACCGAAGAACGGATCACGCTGGAGCAATCCACGCGCGAGCGTGAAATCGCACGAAATCTGGCCGTTCATGAAGCCGAAATATCCAGCCGGGAAACAGCCGAGAAATTGCGCATCGCTCAGGAAAAGACGGTGGCGGCCGAGGAGATTTCCTCCGACCGCGAAACCCGCGCTCTGGAGATCGAACGCAACCGCGCGATCGACATGGCCAACATCCTGGCTCAGGAGGAGGTCAACGCCGCGCGGATAGGCGAAGAAGCCAAAACGCGAGCCGCCGAGATCTCGAAGGACGCCGAAATTCGCGGCCGCGAGATCGAGACGGCCGAGGCGATCGAAGCGGCGGAAATCAGCTCCCGGAGATTGGTCGAGCAGCAGCGGATCGAGAAGGAGGCGGAAACGAACGCCGATCGGATTGCTCGCGAAGAACGGATCAGAAATCTGGAGATCGCGCGCAACAGGAAGATCGACGCCGCACGGATTTCGGCCGACGAGGCCATCGAGACGGCTCGGGTGTCGAAAGACATGAAAGTCGACGCCGAAAAAATCCTCGCCGAGCGAGAGCTCGATTCCAGGAAGCTGGAGCGCAAGCAGACTCTGGAAAAACTTGAAGTCGCGAGAGTTCAGGCTTTGCGCGAGGCTGAAATCGCAAGCCAGGAGGAGGTGGAGCGCGCCAAGATTGCCTCCGAACTCGGACTTGATGAAGCCCGGATCGGCCACCAGAAGCAGCGCCGCAGGCTGGAGATCGAACGCGAGAAGGTTGTCGAGGAGGCTTCGATGGAAAAGGCGATCGCGCTGTATCAGAAGTCGCTTGAGGAAAGCGCCGCCGCGGCCGAGGCCGAATTTGCCCGCGCCCGCGCGGTCGAGGCCGCCGAGAAAGTGGCGACCGCGAAGGAGACCGAGGAGGCCAGCCGCCGGAAATCGGTGGATGTGGTCATGGCCGAGAAGGCCGCAGAGGAGATGCGGATCGCCGCAGAGGGCGAGCGTATTCGGGCCGCAGTCGAAGCCGAGGCTCAGAAGCTGATCAACGAAGCCGAGAATGTCCTTACCGACGAGGCGCGTCATTCACTCTTCAAGCGCAAGATGCTGGAGTATGTGGAGGGCATCGTCTCGGCGTCCGTCAAGCCGCTCGAGAACATCGACGAAATCAAGATCATGCAGCTTGGCGGGGGCGGCACTGGCTTGGACGCCGGGGGCGGCGGCGCCGGAGGTGGCGGAGTCGGCGGCCAAGGCCCCAGCCCGACCGACGAGGTGATCAATTCCGCGCTGCGCTACCGCGTCCAGGCTCCGATGATTGACAGCCTGCTCACGGACATCGGCATTGACGGTTCGGATCTCTCCAAATCAAGCATCCTTCGCGATGCTCAGGATCTCGCGCGAGCCGGAAACGAGGCCAAACGCTTGAAACGGAGCGATGCCGCCGAAAAATCCGAGGAAGGAAAGAAGTAAATGGCGCGCGTCTACACTTCATCGGTGATCAATGCCGGAGCGGGCCGCGTCTGGGACCGGGTCAGGGACTTCAATGCCTTGCCTCGCTGGCACCCGCGCATCCGCGACAGTCGAATCGAAGATGCGCTGCCCCCGGACAAGGTCGGGTGCATCCGCAATTTCAACTTGCAGAACGGCGACAACATTCGCGAACAGCTTCTTGGCCTGAGCGACTACGACATGTTCTGCACCTACGCGATTCTGGAAAGCCCGATGCCGCTTTCCGACTACATCGCGACGCTCCGGCTTACCCCTGTCACGGACGGCGATCGTTGTTTCGTCGAATGGTCGGCGGAGTTTTCGGCCGATCCGTCCGACGAGGACGCGCTGGTCAGCGGCATCGGCACGGACGTGTTTCAGGCCGGTTTCGACGCGCTGAAACGGCATTTCGGAAGCTGAGATGGTCGCCGTCGTCCGCAGCACGATTCTGGACGCTCCGGTCGAAGCGGTCTGGGAGGTCATACGCGACTTCAACGGCCACGACGCATGGCATCCGGCCGTGGACGCCAGCCAAATCGAGCGCGGACATCCGTCCGACAAGGTGGGCTGCGTGCGGCGGTTCAAACTAGCGGACGGCTCGGAACTGCGCGAGCAATTGCTGACGCTCTCGGACATGGAGCAGAGCTTCAGCTACTGCCTGCTCGAAACGCCGATCCCCCTTTTCAACTATGTGGCGCATTGCCGCCTGCTGCCTGTTACCGATGGAGACATCACGTTCTGGGAATGGGAAAGCCGATTCGACACGCCCCTCGGCCGTGAAGGCGAGCTCGCGGAAATGGTCGGCACCGATATCTACCTTGCCGGATTCGACGCCGTGCGCGCGCATATGGGGCTGGGGCCGGCATGAGCGTGTCCGTCGAGACATTCGCGTCGCTGTCGGAAGCCTCCTCGGCAATCCGCGACGGCGCGCAGTATCTCGGCGGCGGAACGATTGTCGTTGCCGACGCCAACTACGGCGCGCAGGATTTTACACGCATCGTGAGAACGACCGACGCGTCGCTGCGCGTCATCCGGAATGAAGGCAACGAACTCCGGATCGGCGCAGGCGCCACCATGACGCAGGTCATGCAGTCCGCGGAGGCGGGTTTTCTGGCTTCGGCCGCGCGGTCCGTGGCGGGACCGGCAGTGCGCAACATGGCGACGGTCGGCGGCAATCTTTTCGCCCGTCCGCCTTTCGGAGATTTCGGCGTCGCTTTGCTCGCGCTCGATGCCAGAATTGCCATGTCGGACGGACAGGTTCTGCCGGCGGAGGATTTCTTTGCCCGGCGCGAAACGCTCAAGGGGCTGGTTTCGTCGATCTTGGTGCCCCGACCCGGCCCGCGCGCCTTTCGCTACCGCAAGGTCGCGCGAACCAAACCGAAAGGCGCGTCCGTCCTCTCCATCGCCGTTCATTTGCCGGGCGCAGGCCGCATGAGCGGCGCCAGAATCGCGTTCGGCGCAATGGGGCCAACCCCCTTGCGCGCGAAAAGCTCCGAGGCGGCGCTGGAAGGCGCCCGCCTCGATCCGAACGGCATACTCCCGGCGATCCGAAACTGTCTTGACGGGCTTGATCCGCAAGACGATGCGCTTTCTTCGGCCTGGTATCGGCGGGAAGTCGCTCCGGTGCATTTGCGCCGGGTGCTTCTGGGCGAGGAGAGCTAAGTTGGCCAAGGCGCCGGTCCAGTTCACGCTGAACGGCAGGGCAACGGGCGTTTTCGCTCCGAGCGGCGCAAACCTCATTGATGTGCTTCGGCGCGAAGCGGGCGACCTGACGCCGAAGCAAGGCTGCGCCCAAGGGGGATGCGGCGCCTGTTCCGTCATGATTGACGGCGAGCTCCGTCTTGCGTGCCTGACCTTGGCGGAAACGGTTGAAGGCAAAAAAATCGAAACGGCCGCGTCCTTGTCCGATGGCTCGAACCTGCATCCGCTTCAGGAGGCTTTCGTGCAAGGATTTGCCGCGCAGTGCGGATTCTGCACGCCCGGCATGCTGATGGCCGCCAAGGCATTGCTTGCGACCAACGCCAATCCCACCCGCGCTGACGTCGCCGAGGCAATTTCCGGCAACCTTTGCCGATGCACGGGCTACGAGCCGATCATCAATGCAATTCTGACGGCAGCGGCCGTGATGCGGGAAAGAGGGGGCAGATGAGCAGCATCGAGTTTCGCAAAGACATCTTCGCGGACGAGCGCGCCGACGATCTGAACGAAATCGGAAAACCGACGATCCGCCAGGATATCGTCGGCCATGTCACCGGAAGGTCGAAATACTTCGACGACCACCTTTTTGACGGCTTGCTGCACATGCGGTGCGTCCGGTCTCCCCATCACGCGGCGCGGATCCGGTCCATTGACGCCTCGACTGCGGAACGGATGCCGGGCGTGCAGCGAATCATCAGGCCCGCGGACGTGCCCGTCAATCTCAACACGCTCTTGTCCCTCATCAATTTCGGACGCGACGATGAACCGCTGCTGAGCGGCGAAAACGTCAACTACAAGGGCGAGCCGATCCTGGCTGTCGTGGCCGAAACCGAACGGGAAGCCCGCGACGCCGTCGCGGCCGTGCGGGTGGCGTGGGATGAGCGGCCGTTCGTGCTTGAAATCGAAGAGGCGCTGAAGCCGGATGCGCCCGCGGTCAACGCGGAGTATCCGAACAACACCTTCGACTATTACGATCTTTACGACCACCAGAAACTGAGGTTCGGCGACGTCGAAACAGCTCTTCGGCAGGCCGACAAGATCGTCGAGGGCGAATACCGGATGTCGCCCATCGAGCAGGCCCCGCTGGAGACATGCGGCGCGATCGCGGCGCCGGAGGACAACGGTCGCTTCGTCTGCCACACGTCCACCCAAGCGCTCTTCTTTTCGCTCGGCGTCACGGCCAAGCTGCTCAATACGCCCTCGGCGCGCCTGCATTTCGTCGGCGGAACGGTCGGCGGCGGATTCGGCGGCAAGGTCGACAGCCATCACGAGCCTCTGGCCGTGCTCGGCGCAATGCTTACCGGGCGCCCGGTCAAATACGCTTGGGACCGCGCCGAAGAAATGCAGGTCGGCGCGCCTCGGGGCGCGGAGCGCTGGCGCATTCGCGACGGCGTGATGAACGACGGCCGCATCGTTGCGCGGGAGTTCACCGGCTTCTTCGACAGCGGCGCTTATACTCGTCTGTCGTCCTACGCTGTCGTCAAGGGCACAGGCCATCTTCCGGGGCCGTATACGATCCCGAATGTCAGTTCGAACGTATATTGCGTTTTCACGAACCGCACGCCCGCTACAGCCATGCGCGGCTTCGGCATCACTCATGTCGATTACGCCATCGAGTGCCACATGGACAGGATCGCGGAAGCGGTCGGAATGAATCCGATCGAACTGCGAATCCTGAACGCCTACCGCGACGGAGACGTGAAGGCGCATCGGAGATTTGCCAAAAACTGCGCTCTTATTGAATGCTGCCAGGTTGCGGCGCAGAAGGCAGGCATTTCGCTGTCTTCGCAGGCCGCGTCGGCCAGCAGCAGGACCGGCGGCGGGATTGGCTGGCGGGCAGAGGTGCCGGAGACGGTGACCGACGATGCCGGGCGGATCGGCGACCGGCGCCGAAAGGAGGTCCCGCCCGAGCCGGGCGGCGGAGCCGCGAGCTTCGGCAGGGTGCCGGCGGGAACCATGGGCGAACTGGTCGAGGCCGCCGAGGTTCAGGACGCCGACATGCAGATCGATCCGACGCGCATCGGGCATTCGATCTCAAAGGCCGTGAAGCCCGCCGCGCCGGTTCCGGCGCCGCCAATGCGACAAGCCCCGGTCGGGACCCGATTGCGCGAAACCCTGCCGGAATCTCAAATGCGAACCGCGGACGGCCACGCCCCCAAGCCAACTGCGCGACCCATGCCCGCGCCTGCGGCTGAACAAGCGGCGGGAATTGCCGAGCAGTCGGAACGCAAGTCAAGGCGGCCCGCGGTTTCGCGGTTCATAACCGGAACAAGGCGGCGCTGAGATGGCTGTTCACAAGGGCCGAGGGTTTGCCTGCATCAACTACCCGATCGGAATGAACCTCGGCGGCGACCCGAGCCAAGCGCTGGTGCACTCGACGCCCGACGGCAAGTTCAAGGTCGCATTGTCCGCCATTGATCTGGGTCAGGGCATGAAGTCGGTGACGCGCCAGATCGCGGCGGAGGCGCTCGGCGTGCCGATCGCCGACGTGCATGTCGACACGGCGGACAGCGACACCGGGCCGCACGACATGGGATCGTTCGCCTCGCGCGGAACCCATCGGATGGGCAACGCCGTCATTCGGGCAGCGACCGAGGCGCGCAAAGCTCTTTTGGAAGCGGCCGCCGATGAACTCGAGGTCGACGCGGGCGATTTGGAAACTGACGGGCGGGGAAACATCCAAGTCAAGGGATCGCCTTCACGTTCGATAACCGTGGAAGACACCGCAGTCGCCGCGCAGTTCAAGCAAGGCAAAACCATTGCCGGACGCGGCATCTTCCTGATTCCGCCCTCGGATGCAGACCCGAACACCGGCGAAATGTCCCCTGTGACCTGCTTTGCGCATGCGGCTCTGGTGGTCGATCTCGAGGTTGACGACGAGACGGGCGAAGTCTCGGTCAACGAAATCAATTCGGCCTATGAAGTTGGACGCGCGCTCAACGAAAAATTGGTCGAGCAACAGTTGATCGGCGGCGCCTGGATGGGCGTGAGCCACGCGCTCTACGAGACCACGGAACCATATTATCCGAACCGCGAACACGGACCGGGCGATTTCGTCGAATATATCCAGCCCGGCCCCGGCGATATCGCGAACCATAATATCGCTGTTCTTGAGCGTCCTGCCGAGGATGCGCCCTTCGGCGGCAAAGGTCCGGGCGAGATGTGCGCAAATCCAGTCATTCCGGCCATCGCCAACGCCGTCTACAACGCGGTCGGCGTAAGGTGCGACAGCCTGCCGATCACGCCCGAGAAAATACTGCGAGGTCTGCGCGCCAACGGCGGAGCGCGGCCGCAGACGCGAATCTGATCCATGGCAGTGCGGCCCGTCATATCAGGCATTTCAAATCCTGCGGATTTGCAGCGCGCCCTGCGCGGGGCTCAATACCTGGCCAATGAGGATCTTGCGACCGCGTCATATCTTTCGCTGGCGTTGGGCAAGCCGCTGCTGTTGGAGGGCGCGCCGGGAGTCGGCAAGACCGAGGCGGCCAAAGCGATCGGAGCCGCCCTTTCGCGCCAAGTCGCGCGGCTGCAATGTTTCGAGGGGATCGACGCAAATGCCGCGATCTACGAGTGGAACTATCCGCGCCAGATGCTGGCGATGCGGCAAGCCGGCAATGACTATGTCAATATTTACGATGACGATTTCCTTCTTGAACGCCCGCTCCTGCGCACATTGCGCAGTCCGACGGACACGTTGCTGCTGATCGACGAAATCGACCGGTCCGACCATGAATTCGAAGCATTCCTGCTGGAATTCCTTTCGGAATTCGCGATCTCCATCCCCGAAACCGGCACGGTCCGCGCGGCGCGGCAGCCGGTCGTCGTTCTGACATCGAACCGCACCCGCGAATTGCACGAAGCCCTGCGCCGCCGTTGCGTCTACCATTGGATCGAATACCCGCCGCCTGTTTTGGAAGCGCAGATCGTGATGGCGCGAGCGACGAGCGTTGCGCAAAGGACCGCGGACGCTGTCGTGGCCGCCGTCGGAAAACTGCGGCGGGAGCCCTTGGCGAAACCCCCGGGAGTCGCTGAAACGATCGAGTGGGCCGAAGCGGCGACGTTGCTCCATTCCCAGGGGAGCGGATGGCCGGAGGCGTTTTTGCGCTCGATCGGCGTGGCTCTCAAGGACCGCGATGATCTGACCTACATGGAACCGAGGCTCAGCGGCGTCATCCAAGGGCATGCGGCATGACCCTTCCCCAAGCCGTTCGCCCTTTCGTTGAATTCTCCGCGTTGCTTCGCAACCGAGGGTTTTCCATCGCTCCCGATCAGACCATCGGCTTCATCGAAGCGATCAGGCAGCTTGGTCCGCGAGACATTTCGGACATTCATGCGGCGGGTCGAGCGATGCTGGCGGTTCCGCCGGAGCGAATGCCTGAATACGACGCGCTGTTCCGCGCCTTCTTCATGGGCCAAGCCGTCGCCGCGCCTGCTGCCGGCGACGCTTCCGACGAGGTTGAAATCCATGAGCCGAAAGGCGGAACGCGCGAAATCGACGCATCCGACGACCTAAGCGAAGCAGGCATCGAAGCCGTCGCCGCGGAGAGACTGTCGCACCGGCAGTTTGCAAGAACCGAGGAGGATGACGCTCTCGCCGGATTTCGAAGAGATGCGCCGGAGCGGCTTCCGCGCCGACGCTCGTACCGCCGCTTCGCCGCCAATCGCGGCGACCGCTTGAATATGCGGCGCACCCTTCGGGAAGCGGCCCGTTACGACGGCGAGGTCATCCGCCTGCACGAAACCCGCAGGAAGACCCGGCAGCGGCGCATCGTGCTGCTGGCGGACGTTTCGGGATCGATGAAGGAACTGACGGACGGCAGCATTCGGTTCGCTCACGCGCTCGTCCGGACGGCTGACTCGGCTGAAGCTTTCACCTTCGGGACTCGTCTGACGCGCATTACGTCCGCGCTGAGAATCGCGGATGCGGACACTGCATTGGAGCGCATCGGCAGGCTTGTCGCGGATTTCGACGGCGGAACCCGAATTGGAGATGCGCTTGATGCTTTCCTGAGTCTTCCGCGTTTTGCCGGCATCGCGCGCGGCGCCGCTGTCGTCATCCTGTCCGACGGCCTCGAACGCGGCGACCCTGCGGAAATGGTCCTGGCGGTCCAGCGCCTTTCCCGGCTGGCCTGGCGTCTCGACTGGCTCACGCCGCTTGCCGCTGACCATGATTATCAGCCGCGCACAAAAGCGCTTCAGGCTGCCCGGCCTTGGCTCGACAGCTTGTCCGACGGCAGCCGCCTGAGTTCGATCAGCTCCCACGTCCTCAATCTGGCGAGAGCGGCATGATCGATGCGCATCACCATATCTGGCTGAAAAAAGACCTGCCATGGCTGCACGGCGCCGAACAGCCGCGCATTTTCGGACCGTATGCCGAGATCAGACGCGACTACCTGATCGACGAGTTCCTTTCGGACATCGGAAACACCGGGATCAGGAAATCCGTCTACGTGCAGGCGAACTGGGCACCCGACAGGTTTGCGGACGAAGCCGCATGGGTCCAATCAATCGCCGACGCGAGGGGGTGGCCGCACGCCATCGTCGGGTTTGCCGACTTCACCGCCGAGGATGTCGGGCCGCAGCTGGAAAAGCTGAGTGAATTCCCGCTCATGCGCGGCATCCGTCAGCAATTCCACTGGCACGAAAACCCCGCGTATCGGTTTGCCGCGCGCCCCGACTTGCCCGCCGAGCCTGCGGTGCAACGCAACATCGCCAAGCTGGCCGACTTCGGCTGGAGTTTCGACCTGCAGGTTTTTCCCAGCCAAATGGCGAGCGCCGCGGATTTGGCCCGCGCCTGCCCGGATGTCACTTTTATCCTTCAGCACGCCGGAATGCTGGAAGACACGTCGAACGAGGGCTGGAAATTCTGGCGCAAGGGCATGCTGCATCTGGCTGAATGCAAGAATATTGTCACCAAACTTTCGGCGTTGGGCACGTTCATTCGCAGGAACGACGCGGATTTCATCCGGCGGACGACTGCTGAAACAGTCGGGATATTCGGCGCGGACCGATGCATGTTCGGTTCCAACTTTCCGATCGAAAAACTGTGGACCGGCTATCCGGATCTGTTTGCATCCTTCCGCGAAGCGACAGAGAACCTGAGCAAGCCCGAGATACGGTCAATTTTCAACGATACGGCGGCGCGCGCGTATCGAATCTAGAACATGCGGGCGCCGGCCCCGCGTTAACAGGGAGACCAGCAAATGGCACTTCAGATCCACATTCTCGACTACGGCGATATCGAGCTTGAGACCTCGTTTCTCGTGCTGGGCCACAATTGCGGCCGGATGCGTCGGGTGCCTGTTTACGGATTCCTGATAACGGGAGGCGAATATCCTGTCCTTGTCGATACCGGATACCGCGACAACGCCATCATGGAGTCACTCGGAATGCGAGGGCTCCAGCACCATGGCAGCATGATCGAAAACCAGTTGGCCAACCATGGGCTGAAGCCGGGGGATATCCGCTACATCATGCACACGCATCTGCACATCGATCATGCCGGCAAGGACGATCACTTCCCGATGAATACCACCGTCGTCATCAACCGGCGCGAGATGGAATTTTCGGTATCCGGCATCATGTATCCGCAGTATCCAAAGCCCGACATCCTCCATCTGGTCGAGCGCATCTACGAACCTCAGGCCATGCGGTTTCTCGATCTGGAAATTACAGGCGCCGAAGGGATCATTCCCGGCGTCTGGTGCGAACCGGCAGGCGCGCATACCGAAGGCTCGATGAACGTCATTGTCGAAACCGCTGAGGGGCTGGCCTGCATCTGCGGGGACGTCATCTACGACATCAACGACCAAGTCGTGAATCAGTTGCGAATCAACAACCACATGGAGCCGCAGGTAACCGGAAACCACTCGGGGTCGAAGCGCAGCGAGAAGGCGGCGATCAAAAAGCTTCTGAACCGCTTCACATTCCTTCTGCCTGTGCACGACCGCCCGGCGAAGATTCAGAACCAGAAAGTTGTCGGACGGCTGGGCATGACCGTGCCCGGTCCGATAACCGAGTCCCTGCCCTCCCGCCAGTGGTTTCCGGCATAGCTCGGCCGGAAGCAATCAGTCGGGTCGAACAAACCGGAGGAACCGCAACATGGCCCACATAGCCATCGACAGCCGATTCAATGAAATTATTGACGTGAACTCGTCGGCCAAGCGGCTCGGGTCCGGGTTCACGTTCACCGAAGGCCCGATCTGGCACCCGACAGAAAATCATCTGCTGTTCTCAGACATGCCTGCCGATGTTCGGCGCAAATGGACACCCGACGGCAATGTCGTCGAGGTCATGCGCCCGTCCAACAAAGGCAACGGCATGACCTACGACGCGGATCTCAACCTTCTCGTCTGTGAACACGCGACCAGCTCGGTGGCGCGATTTCGCCCGAACGGGACACGCGAAGTGCTTGCAAGTCATTTCGAGGGCAAAGAGCTGAACTCGCCGAACGACATCGTCGTACGTTCGGACGGCAGGATATACTTCACGGATCCCACCTACGGGCGAATGCCCGGATTTGGGGTTGAACGTCCGCTTCAGCAAGCGTTTCGCGGCGTCTACATGCTGCGCCCCGACCACAAGCCCGGCGACGAAGCGATCCTGGTCAGCGACCGATACACATTCACCCAGCCCAACGGCCTCTGCTTTTCGCCTTGCGAGAAGTGGTTGTGGGTCAATGATACCGAGCAAGCAAACATCCGAATGTTCGAAGTCGGACCGGACGGGCAGTTGATCAAAGGCCGGGTCTTTGCAGGCGGCATTCAGGAATCCGCGCGGGAAGGCGTTCCCGACGGCATGAAGGCGGACAAGGACGGCAACATCTACGTCACCGCGCCCGGCGGCGTCTGGGCGTACGATTTCAACGGCATCAAGCTTGGCGAAATCGAGATTCCGGAGAAGGCGGCGAATCTTCATTGGGGCGGCGACGATTGGGACACGCTGTTCGTTTGCGCGACGACCGGCCTTTACTCCGTCAAGACCGGAACGCGCGGCAGAGAAGAGCCCTTCATGCGCGGATCTCCGGCACGTCGGACTTCGGCCACGACATCGAACGGACTTCAAATAAACCCCGGACGCACAGCCCTGATCATCCAGGATATGCAGAACGACGTGATCTCCGAGGGCGGCGCGTTCGCGTCAAGCGGCTCTCCGGCGCATGCGCGGTCCCAAAATGTCGCCGAGAATTCCCGGCGGCTTGCCGAAGCCTGTCGGCGGGCGGGTGTCACTGTCATTCATGTCTGGTTCGTCTGCGAGCCCGGGCACCCGTCCCTGCCCCAGAATTGCGGGCTTTATCGGGGCGTGGTCGAAGCCAATGCCCTCGTGCGCGGAACGTGGGGCGCGGCGCCGGTCGACGGACTGAAACCGCAAGGCGGCGATCTTGTTGTCGAAAAGATGAGCATGTCCGCTTGGCCGTCTTCAAGGCTGGAGAGCTATCTGGCCGGAAGCGGGATCGACACCATAATCAACACGGGCGCCTGGACGAACATGAGTGTCGAGCACACTGCCCGGACGGCGGCCGACAAGGGATATCGCGTCATTGTGCCTGAAGACGCCTGCTCGACGATGAACTCGGACTGGCACAACGCGTCGATCCAATACGCCATGGCGAATGTGTCGGAGATAACGAATGTCGAGCGGATTATCGCGGATCTGGCTTGATCTTTGCAAACGGAAGGGCATCCATGCGGCGGCGTCCAAAATATGAAATTCGAATGCGCGGGTTTGAATTCGCAGTCGGGAAAATCGACGTCAGGATTCAAAGCCGTTCGGCGCGGAGGCTGGCTCCATGAGCGGTGAAATCGAAAAAGTCTTCCGGCAAGGCGTCCACGCGATACGCTGGCTGCTGGCTCCAATGTACCTCGGGTTGGCGCTTCTTCTGATCGTTGTTCTGGTTCAGTTCGTGAGGGACTTTTTCCGCGCCTTGCCGGAGTTGTTCCAGATCACCGCAGTTGAAGCCCTTCCATCGTTGTTGTCCTTGGCATTGGTGCTGCTAGCAGCCAATGCGGTGCTGACCATCCTTCAGACCGGCTATCAGCTGTTCGCTCCGGGCCTCAGCAGCGATGCCGAGCCGGAAGCCAGCCGAGGCCGCATCGATTTTTCCAAGCTGGCCCGGAATTTCCTAGCCATGTCGGTGGCCGTTTCGCTGCTGCTGGTATTTCGGGAGCTGTTGGTCATCGCAAACCAAGGAGCGGAACCGCGAACTCAGCATCTTTGGTCGCTGGCGGCCATCCTCGGAGTTTTCGTCGGCACCGCGCTGGTACTTGCGGTCGCCGAATGGTTCAGCAGACTTGCAAGGAAATAGTCGAGCCAGAGCTCGGTCCGCCGCGGTCAAACCGGCAGAGCTGCATTCGGGCTGAGCTTCATCAGTTCAGCGCCACGAAAACCATCGTCGTGTCACCGACATTTTCCAGATCGTATTGCGTCCGAAGATCGGACAAGGAATTACCTCGGCCGCAGAGGGATGTCCGGCAAGCACTCGCTTGCATTGCCGGCTGCGTTCACTGCCGCACATCCGGCGATGGCGCCGCCTGCGCTTCCATCTCATGGAGAAATTGAGATGGCGCATTCGAGTATCCGCAGTAATTCTTTGCACGAGTAAGGGTCAGCGTCCGCTCGGACCGGGTGATAGCCGCGAAACAGGCCCGGCGCTCCTCCTCCACTTCCGGGCTCCCGACACCCTTGCGCAGCGCCCGGACCGACGGAAACACCCCTTGCGCCATGCCGATCAGATAGACATGCTTGAAATCAAGTCCTTTCAATCCATTGACGGGTATGCAGCGCACGGCGTCCGGTTTCGGGCGAGGCGGCTTCGAAATCAGATACATCTGCTGAAGGTAGACGTTCAGGGTCATCCTGCCGGAACCGTGCTTGCGGCTCATGTCGCGGTGCAATGCTCGCCAAATCTCCAGCTCAGCGGCGAGTTCCAAGTCGAACTTGGCTTCTGGCTCATTCCTTTTGCTCTGCTCGCTATTCTCGCTCCACGATTCCCATCCCCCTTCCAGAAACCAGTCAATGATCTCCGGAAACGCAAGGGCATCCACTAGATCCCATCGAATCCTGTCCACCGCCGCCCTGAACCGGCCGGATGCGGTCGCCGACGCCGCATCCACCCAAGCGCGCAGGAAGTCGCCGCCCGAAAGCGCCGCCGCCGCCGCAACAGCATCCGCTTCCAGGGTTCGGGCAGACAGTTCCTTCCACGCCACGCAGAGTCTACGCAGAATCTCGCGATCATGTCTCGCATTCGCCAAGCGCAACGCTTCGACCAAGACTCTGAGGGCCGGAGATTCGAAATCGGTTTTCCGCCGCACTAGGCTTGCTCCGAATCCAGCATCGGTCAGGCTGGAGACAGCACATTCGAGCAACTTGGCGTTTCTTCCCAACACGACGCAGTCGGCGGAGGCAAGCTTCCTGCGTTGGATGTCTTTCGGAATGAAGGCCGCCTCTTGTTCCGGCGATTCAAAGGTTATGCTGCGGAAATCGTCGTTGTCGCGGTGTTCTGCTGCGAGTGAAGCCTCCGAAGCGAGCTCCTTCGACACTAGGCCGACGTTGTGCGCAATCAAGCGGTTTGCGAATGTAATGATGGAAGTCGGACACCGATAATTCTGGGGGAATTGAACGACATCCATATCATAATCCCGCCGAACCTGCGCGAGCCGTTCGGGGTTGGCGCCGTTCCATTGATGGATGATCCGCTCGTCGTCACCGACCACGAACAGATCGTGGCGTCTATCCGGTACGATTAGCCGAAGGAAGTCGTACTGCGCCATGTTGGCGTCGTGAAATTCGTCAACGCATACGTGGGTCCAACCGAGGCGGACTAGGCGAGCGACCCCGGGCTTTTCTTTCAGAAGACGGCAGGCGAAGTGCGGCAGGCTGCTGAAGTCGAGGCAATTCTCGCGGACGAGAGCTTCACAGTAACTCCGATGAAGCGTCGATGCCCAAGAAGGAAGGCGTGCCAGCGCAGCAGCCTTACCACCGCCGTTGTAGGATTCCGCAAACAGACGATCGACGAAACGGAGGAGGTTCCGCCGGTCCGTTGGCAGCGGATCGCCTTCGTCAGGCAGCCCGGCCACGACGTTTTCGAGGATGGCGATACGGTCCTCATCGTGTATGAGGAGGCTGAAATTGGGGCGCAAACCAAGATGGCTGCTGTGCTGGCGTAGAATGTCAACAGCGAATGAATGGAAGGTGCGCAAGCGGGCTCGTTCCGCCCGTTGATCCGTCAGCCGATTGACCCGCTTTTTCAGGTCAGCAACGGCCTTTTCTGAACAGGTCAACGCAAGCACCGATGCGTTTGCGTTTCCCTCTAGTATCCTAGCGACCCGGAGGGCGAGCGCTTGGGTCTTGCCGGAGCTTGGCCCTGCCAAAACGAGAAGCGGTCCGCAGTTCCACGACACGGCCTTGCGCTGATTCTCGTTGAGGGTTTCGACAGCGGGTGACATCATGAACCTCGCGCAAGCGATTTGACCTTGTCCAGTATGTCGCGGATCTCATTTGTGATCTGATCCCCGCCTTGTGTTTCCATCTTGATTGCCACGGCAGCGGCGGCGCGCGTTTTGTGCTCGCGCGGAAAATTCTTGGCGTATTCACTCCAATAGCTTGGTTGGTCGGACTCGCTCTCGATCCTCTCCTTATTCTGATGCGGCATGAGATCCTCGTAGACTTCTTCGTACCCGTTGCTCATAAGATTGACTTCAATGTTCTCGTACGGGTAGATCATTCGATCCTCTTCCTTGGCCCCGTCCAAGCAACGCTTCAGCTTCTTCTTCTTGTTTCGATTCCCTCCGCCATCGTAGTCTCCAACGCAGTACCAGACGATGCCCAGCGCGTTTGCGATCTTCGCCAATAGTCCTGCATCCGACTGACTGTATTCGACCACCCTGATGCCCTCTCGATGCAGATCGATTTTCATCGCTCGGGCGGCTGCGGGAAAGATCAAAGATTCGCTTTGACCCTCGACGAGCAGCCAGCAACGGGCGAACAGGAGCTCTCCGCGAGTTTGGCGGACGTGGTAATTGAATTTCCGCATTTCCTCGGAGGAAAGGCTATCTGAGGAAATTCGATACGCTCGTATCCCCTCTCTGGTTCGTGCCAGCCGCCTGATCTGATGAATTTCGGTCTCTGCAAGCAAATCGCCGCTGTGGGTGGAGATCAGTTTTTGACCGGAGAAATCGCGCACGAGGCCCTGCAATGCCCGTATCGCCGATGGATGAAGATGCGCCTCGGGTTCTTCCAAAGCGATGATCGGGGAACCTTCAGGCCAAGCTTCAAGAAACGCCGCGAACAGCATCAACACCGCGAGGCTCTGAGTACCTTCCCCGTGACGCCCCACAGGTATCTTCGCGCCGCCCATGGTTCCCAAGTTGATCCGGGCGTTGGCCAGCATGTCGTATATCCTGCCGGGAACTGCTTCGATCGAGACGACGTCGCCAGCCGCGAGCGGAACGACGTCCTGCACGCGGCTAAGTCCCCGTTGCACCCGCTCGAAGCTGTCGTGGGAGTTTACAACGAGCTCGTTCACCTCCCGAATTTTCTCTTCAAGTTCCGACTTTTTATCATCACGAAGTTGAGTGTCTTTGAGAAACGGGCGCCAGAACGGCCCACTCTCTCCGAAATGTTGTCGGGCGTCTCGAAGCGCTTGCAAATAGAAATAAGCCACTTCTTGCTGAAGCCCGCTGAGCGCTCGTTGATCGACCGCGTTCAGCGGCTTCCGATCCAGGTTCAGGAAAGCCCATTCTTGTGCGAAATCCTGGCTTGGCGGGTCATACTTGCAGGTCACGCGCAGGATAACGTGGCTAAGGTCATCGCCGTCCACTTGAAGAACGTTATCACTATTGAGGCGGCGAATTAGCTCGTCGCTCCACTCGCCCTTTGATTGTTCAGAGAAGGTGATTTCGATCAGGATTGGGTCGGCGGACGTGAGGTCGGCCGCTGCATCCGGCAAGTGAAAATCGAGCGCATCAAAGACGATCTGCTGGCGTGGCCCGAGATCCCGGAGGCAGATCCGCAAAGCGTCCAGCACCGCCGTCTTGCCCGAATTGTTTTCGCCGATCAGCACAGTGAATTCGTCTAGATCGAGCTTCAGGTGTTTGAGACCGCGAAAGTTCTCTACGAGGATGCTGGTAACCTTCACAATGCGTCTCCATGATCGGGGCCATCGGCAATCGCTCCAAACAACACTGGAATCCAGACTTGGATCTTTTTTGCAATGTTCGGCCCATTGAGTTTGAGTTCGATCTTCTTCGAGACTTGGGCCGCATGATCTCGTTCATCAAGCAATTGTTTCAGATGGTGCTTGGAATTGCAAATCCCGTCGGGCCCGGAGGTGCATCCCATTTCCTTTGGATTGAAAGGAGCAAAGCGCCGCTGGTCGAAAGTCGATGCCAACGCTCTGCACGCCACTAAAGGCTGCTTTGAAAACAACCGCAGGTCCGAAATCAACAATTGAAGGGGTTTCCGCTCTGTAGCCGCCTAACCAAAAAATATGGGATGCACCCGTTTCAACTCACCCTTGACTTGTCAGACTTAAATATGCTATAATGAAAGCGCCGTCCGCCGGACATCATCCATTTGCTTGGCGGGTGGAGTCTCCACAAAAAGAGACCCCTGCGAGTGCAGGGTTATGCGCGAGTCAGCGAGCCGGTCAGTGCAGCTTTGGTTTCTTCGAATCCGAAGTCAAATCCAAGTAGACGTTCACAAACCTATGCAGGTGAAGAGTGCAGGTTTTCTCCCACAAATCACGAAGTTCGTCTCCGTCTGTTTCTTCCTCCATGAAAGGATCCCACTGGAATTTAGTCATGTAACCGACTTCGCCCGATGGCTCGAAACCGAACTTCATGAAAACACGCCCGAGTCGTCTTCCACCGCATTCGATCAATGCCTCGACGTCGTGCGGTTCGGTAAACCTGATATCTTGAAGCGCCCAAAAAGCTTCTTCCTTTTCGTCACTCATTTTCTCGACTCCTTCACTTCAAGCCTGTAGGCGGTCCGCCGACGCCTTGAAGCGTATGCGGCGATTTGGTCATCAGAAATCATCGAATCTCTGGCCTCTGCGGACTGCACTTGAAGGCGAAGACGTGCGGCAGCGACCGCTCGGTTGTTGCCCGCTTTTTTTTCAAAGCAGCGACAAGCACCTTCTGATCTATCTCTCGCCATTTCATCGGTAGAGTACCCCATCAATGGGTCCATCGCAACAAAGGTACATGGCGCGGGGTGCATTCCATATTTTTGAGCGGACGGGGTGCCGCCGGTCGAAGGCGGGCGCCAGCGTCCTGCTCGCCGTCAGATACTACCTCGAAAACATGCGTTGGCCCAACTTCTTCGATTGGAGGCCTTGTCGCGCCGCAGCCACCTGACCAAAAAATATGGGATGCACCCCGGGCCCGGTGATGTTGAATTTCCGAGCGCTTGATCGAGAAAGCGAGCACCTCAGACAACCATCGGATTCCATGCTGGATTGTAAATGAGTGTGCCTGAAGCGTTTTTTAACGGGTCGCTGAAATCTGCGCGGATCCACAATGCCGGACTTTGCGGGTTGCCGTTGCGTCGTACCGGCAATAGACTGCTAGAATTAGATATCTATTGGCGAGGAGCAGATCCGTGGACCTTCGGAGACCTTATCCGACAACCGGAAATGGAAGCGCGTCCAGCTACGGAAGCTACACGACTCGATCACGCTCCTATTTCTCGCCGTCGCCAAGCCGCTTTATCTCGCGCAGCAACGAGATGCGCGGCACCGATATCATCGCCGAATATCTGGTCAAGGAGCGTGTGCCGTACCTGCTGGGATATTGCGGTCACGGAGCCATCGGCTTGCTTGACGGGATTCACGCGCATTCCGACAAGATCAAGCACATCGCCCCGAGGGTCGAACAAGGCGCCGGCTTCATGGCGGATGCATATTACCGGCTGACCGGCAATCCGCTGGCGATTTATGCATCGACCGGCCCCGGTCCGCTTAACATGACAATCTCGGTCGCGAACGCCTTCTATGATCATTCCGCATTTTGCGTATTCACCGGCCAGGTGCCCACGACCCAAGTCAACAGCGGCGCTCTGCAGGACGACTACCGCTACAATGGAACGATGTCCTCGTTCTTCGAGCCGATAACGAAGAAATCCTATCGAATTCGGGAAGTGCAAGACCTCTGCGCGGCATTGCCGGAGGCGTTCCAGCTGATGCGCAGCGGGCGTCCGGGGCCGGTTCATTTCGACGTTCCCTACAATCTCTACATCGAGACCGCGCCGGTCAGCACGCCCGACCCACTGCCGTCCGGCCAGGAATTCGGCAGCTGGAGACGCGGCGCCTCCGACTTCGACATTGAACGCGCGCTTGATCTCATTTGCGATTGCGACAGGCCCTTGATCCTCGCCGGCGGCGCAATACGAGTTGCCGGTGCCTTTGAACAGCTGCGAGTTCTTGCCGAGCAGCTCGGCATTCCAGTCTACACATCCTTTATGGGCAAGGGCGCACTTCCCTATGGCCACGACCTGCATCTGGGGGTCGGCGGCGTCTGGGGAGAGTACCCGGCGACCGAAGCCTGCAGAAACGCCGATGCGATTTTGGCAGTGGGCGCTCGCTTCAACGATTTGCACACCGGATCATGGATTCCAGGCTACGTCTACAACATACCGCCGACGAAGCTCATCCAGGTTGATATCGACGAGAACGAGATCGGGCGGAACTATCCGGTCGAATTGGGCATCGTGTCCGACGCAAAGGAATTCCTTGAGAAAGCGATCAAAATCGCCCGCAAGAAAAGCTTGCGCATGAAGTCGGACAGCCCTTGGAGGAACGAAATCGCAGGTTGGCAATCCGAGTGGCAAAACTTCTGCCGACCGTTCGAGACCAGTTCCGAGGTTCCGATCGAACCGCGCCGCATCATGGCGGACATGAACCGCATCTCGCCTCCCGATACGGTCATGGTCGACGATGTCGGCAACTGTCAGGTGTGGTCCGAACAATACTGGCAGACAAGGGTTCCTGGCAATCACATGACCGCCGGCGGCTTTGCCGCGATGGGATTCGGGGTTTACGGGGTGCTGGGCGCGCGGCTGGCTCGCCCGGATTCACCTTGCGTGACGCTTTGCGGCGATGGCGGATTCTCGATGTGGTCGAACGCGGTCATGACCGCGGTCGAATATGGCCTGCCTGCGGTTTGGGTCGTGATGAACAATTTCGCTATCGGCACGATCCGGGATCTTCAGCGATTTTATCTGGATGGCAGGGAACTGGGCACCAGCTTCGTAAATCAAGCGACCGGCGAATTCTGGAACCCGGATTTTGCGTCAATGGCCAAGGCCATGGGAGTGCGGGGCGTCCGGATCGAACACCCGGACGAATTCGGCGACGCCTATGCGGAAGCGCTGAAGTCAAGCACGCCGACGGTAATGGACGTAATCGTCAATCGCGACACCGGAATTCCGGTGACGGGCACTTGGCAAATGCCTCCCATTCCGGAAGTGCAACCCACATTCGGCCAGCGAAAGGTGCGCTGACACAACAAAATCACAATTGCGAAACATGTGCGCGCTGGTACCGCTCGGCCTGCGCGGGCCTGATCGCCGCACATCATATCACCTCGTCGCTGCGGTCGTCGGTCTCGCCGAAACGCTTGAGCGTGGCGGGCTTGGTGCCCTCGTAGACCCGATCGAGATTCTCGGCGATTTTGGCGTTTTCGCGTTCGAAAAGGCAATTCCCGTCGAGGTCGCTGGCGACAATGAACGGCCCCATCTTGTTGCATCTGATGACCCACATCGCCTGCGCCAGGCCCAGCTCCTCGCGCCAATGCACCGCCTCGACATTCTCGACCCCGCGTCCAAGCAATGCGCCCGTGCCGTAGCCGACAGTCGACAGGTAGACCGCGCCGTTGGGCACGAAGTAGTCCTTGTAATCTTTCGAGGTCATGCCCCCCTTGCCGATGATCAGCTTGGCGCCGGTCCTGGCCATCCATTCCGGCAGCCACTTGGCGAAACGGAAACTCGCCGTCGCCGTGACTGCGCCCATGTCGAACGAGCCGTCGGGCCGGATCGCGGCGGCGGGCGAGCAGTGGAAATTCGCGGCGCTCTCGGAAGGCAACTCCATCGGGATATTCGCCAGATCCTCCAGAGCGCGCATGTATACGCCCTCGCGCGCGGTGTACATCAGCCCGTCGAGGTAGACGATGTCGCCCAGCCGCAACGCGGCGATATCCTCAGCCGCAGGCGTCGTGGAAAGACGTATCTCGCGGAGCTTCATTCGGCCGCCTCCATTCGCATCGGCCAATCCACCGTCTCGCGCCGCTGATAAGGAGTGAACCAATCGGGGTCCGTGCGATATTCGACCCGGCCATCGGGGTAAAGCCGCGCCACGGCCCGCCGCGAGGAGAGACAGAACGCATGCACCGACATCGGCATCCCGCCCGTGTGGCAATAGCCGACCTCGATATTGCAATCGATCACCATGTTCGAGCCGACAAATCCCATCGCTCCCATGCCGATCGAATTCCCCAGCTCTTTGAACTCGTCCTCCAGCTCCGCGATCCGAGGATCGGGGTTCCGGGACCCCACGACCCTGAGCGTCGAGGCGCGCTTTCCCAAGCTCATGCAAGTGTCCTTGGATCCGCCGAGCCCGATGCCGACGATCGCCGGCTGGCAGGCCAGCCCGCGTTTGCCGAAGGCCACCAAACTGTCGAGATAGAACCGTTTGATCCCCTGAATGCCGTCCGAGGGGAAAAGCATCCGGTAATCCGTCCCGAAAAGTCCGCCTTTGTGGACGGTGATCAGGTCGATCCAATCCCCCTCAGGCTCGAAGCCGTATTCGATCTCGGGCGCGCCGATGCCGACATTGTTGTCGTGATCGGTCCGCCACAGCGGATGCACGCGATTGGGGCGCAGCGGAACGCCGCTGGTCGCATTGGCGGTCGCGCGGCGCAAGGCTTCTTCAAGCGCGATCATCCCTCTTTCCACCCGCGCCTCGTTTCCCAGCTTCACAAACCAACGCGGCACTCCGGTGTCGCCGCACATGGCGCGGCGGTCCTCGCGGGCGGCCTCGTAATTCTTGAGCATCGCCTGCAGCACGAAGGACGACAGATCGCCCTCTTCGCGGGCGGCCGCCTCTTTCAGCCCGCCGAGGTAATCCTCCGGGATCTCGATGGTCGCCTTGTCCATCAGGGTTTCGGCGGTGGATTGGATGAGGGAAATCGGAATCATTGCGCTGCCACCAGTGTTTCGGGTTCGCCCTCGGGCAAGATGGTTTCGCCGGGGCGCACGATGGTGAATCGAACGGGTTCGCGCGAAACCTCGACCTTGCCCGCGTTCAATCCGGCCACCGTGAAGTCGCTGTCTTCCATCGCGCCGGACTCCGGGAAATCCTCGCGGTAGTGCGCCCCGCGCGAGTTCTCGCGCGCCAAGGCCGCATGCGCGATCACCTCGGATATGTCGCACAGCGAGCGCAGGTTCAGCCAGTCGTGCCACGTGAGGTTGAAGGCAAGGTTCGTGTCGTCCACGCCCGCATCCATCAATTCCGATGCCACCTCCGCGATGCCGCCGAGGCCGCGCTTCAGCCCCGCCTCCTCGCGCAACACGCCCACCTCGTCCCACATCACGTCTTCCAAGCGTTTGCGCAGCGGATGCACCGGGGCGGGCTTGCGCGACAGCGGATGAATTGCCCGGGCGATTTCGGCGTCCAGAACCGCTTCGTCCGGATCGCGCAGCGTCATCCGCGCAACCTCTTCACCCATGACGTCCCCGGCGATGCCGCCGTAGACCGTCGAGTTCGCCACGCCATTCCCGCCCAGCCGGTTCGACCCGTGGGCCCCGCCCGCGTCTTCGCCCGCAACATAAAGACCCTCAATCGCGGTGCGCGCATCCACATCGACCGCCACGCCGCCCATGAAGTAATGCGCCGTCGGAACGACCTCGACCTTGCCTCCTGCAAGATCGAAACCGCAGTCCGCGCAGCGCTTGACCATCCCTTTGAACTTCCGCGCGACGTTTGCCGGACCCAGATGCGCCATTGAGATGAACACACCCACTTGGTCGGGGCGGCCGTTCTTGCGCATCTCGGCATACATGCCGCGGCTGACCACATCGCGGGTGGCGCGCTCGCCCTTGGGGTCGTATTCAAACAGAAACCGCTGGCCTGCATGGTTCACCAATTGCCCGCCCGCGCCGCGCAGACCCTCCTCAAGAACTGTGCCGGTCATCCGCGTATGCCCGCCCGCCAGCAGGCCGGTTGGATGGAACTGCACCATCTCCATGTCGCGCAGAGGAAGCCCGGCACGCAAAGCCATCGCCAAGCCGTCCATGGTTTTGTCGCCCGAAGGCGTATGGTACTTGTACATCGACGGTCCGCCGCCGGTCCCCATCATCACGCATTTGGCGCGCACGAACCGGAATCCGCCGCTGCGCATGTCGATGAACAGCACCCCCGCGATGCCGCTGCCGTCCTTGGAAGGGATCAGCCCGACGGCGCGGTGCTCCTGCAGACGCTCGACGGGCCGGGCGAGCACCTGCTCCATCAGCCGGTTGATGATCTCGATTCCTGTCAGGTCGCCTTTATGCACCGTGCGGTCGGCGGTCTGCCCGGCAAAGGCCTTGTGATGCAGCGTCCCGTCCGCGTTGCGGTCGAAGAAGCAGCCGATCTCGTTTTCCAGCTCGCGCACCCGCCGGGGCGCCGTCTCGCAGAGTCGCCACGCCATGTCCTGATCGGGCAGCCACTTGCCGCCATGGATCGTGTCCATGAAGTGCCGCTCGACGCTGTCGCCGGGCCCGAGCGAAACATTGTAGCCCCCCTGCACCATCCGCGTGCAGCCGCATTTGCCGATCAGCCCCTTGACGGCCAGTGCGATCCGGGTGCCCTCAGGAGCGGTCTGCTGCGCATGAAGCGCAGCGAACAGCCCTGCGCCGCCGGAGCCGAGGATCAGAATGTCGGTATCGAGGCGTTCAATCCGCATCGCTCAAACCGCGTTCAAAAGGAAGGCGCCGGAGACCAGAAACGCTCCCGCCAGCGCAGTGGCCGCCAAGGTTTTATGCGGCGCGGGCCAAGGCAGGAACTCGAGAACAAGCAAGCGCAGCCCGCCGAAAAGATGCACCGCCAGCAGAAAGACCAGTCCGAACTCGGCCATCTTCACCAAAGGGTTCTCCGTCCAATGGAGGAATTGGTCCAAGCGCTCCGGCGCGGAGATCGCCAGCCCAAGAACATAGAAATGAACCGGCAAGAACAGCGCCAGCCCCAGCCCAGACAGCCGGTGCAGGAAATGAGCCAGCCAGAGAGGATGCGCTCGATGTCCCTTCACGCCAATGTCACGGCGATCACGGCCCGCGCTCCCATATAAAGAAACGCCGCGCAGGCGCCCCAGGTCAGCATGGCCAAGCCTCGACGCAGTCCGAGCCATTCATGCGCGATCACCCGCAGCCCGATGGCTCCGTGCACGGATGCCGCAACTACAAAAAGCCCGTAGAACGCGAACCAGAAGATGGAGCCTTGGGTGCGCGAAAGGATCTCCGCCGCGCTCAGGCCCCCTTGGACCGCCGCCACAATCACTGCCAGATGCACCAGAACAAAGGGCGCCATCAGCATAGCGCTGATCCGCTGGGCAAGGTATAGACGCAGATCCAGCATCCTCAGCTGCCTTTCCGCCGGAAAAAGCCCCGCGCGGTCTCACGCTTCAGCCCCGCGATCGCCGAGAGCGGGTCCAGCTCGCCGGGGCAAAGCGCGGTGCAAGACCCGATCGAATGGCAGTTGTGGCAGCCGCCCGCGCCCGAGACCGCGTCGAGCACGCCCTGCCGGTCGCCATGTTTTGCGTCGTTCACGATGGTCCAGACGCGGTTCAACGCCGCCGGACCCAGAAAGTCGGGGTTGCCCGCAACAGTGTCGCAGGCAGCGTAACAGACTGAACAGTTGATGCACTCAATGCCCGCATCGGCCGCGACCCGCTCCGCATCGTTCGGGGCGATCTCCGCCACAGGATCGTCTCGGGTGGCGGATGCGGAGTGACTGCCCCCTGCCGCGACCCACTTGTCAAAGAACGGGTCCATGTCAACGACCAGATCCTTGATCACCGGCAGGTTCCTCAGCGGCGCGACCTTGATACTGTTGCCATCCAGAACCTTCCGGACGTGGGTCCGGCAGGTCCAGCGCGGCACGCCGTTCACCATCATGGCGCAGGAACCGCACATCCCCACGCGGCAGGCAAATCGGTAGGTCAGCGTCGGATCCGCGTTCTGCTGCACCCAGGACACCACATCCAAAACCGTCTGGCTCTCATGGGCAGGCACGTCGAACGATTCCGTGAATCGGCGTTCGCCGACGCCTCGTTCCACCAACACTCTTAGCGCGCCGTCTGCCAAAGACCGAACTTTCCGCAATTACTGACGTTTGTGCAAATGAACCGTCCTGAAGGTTCCAGAGAGTTTTTGTTCAACACTTGCGCGGCTTTTTCAAGTCCGTTCCGGCGCGGGCGGAAGGCAGCCTCCTTTTCGCTCGGCGTTCTGCAACCGATTGCTCCGGGCGGATGGACGGACGTGAAGCTCCTGCTGAGGGCGGCAAGAGAGACCGCCGAGGACGACAGGGCCGTTCAATCGTCGCAGGGAGACGGCGTTTCCGGTATGTCGAACGGGCCGGGTGCAGAGCCTTCGGACGCCACCTCCGCCGGCGATCCCGTGTAACGGCTTCCTTCCGGTCCATATTCGGCGATGAGTCCGGCGATCATCTCGCTGTCGGCACCGGCGAATGCGGGCAGAGCCCCGCCCGGCTTGGGAGCCTTCCACGCTCCGCCCTGGGTGATTTCCCGGGCGACGACCGGCCGGCCGCCCTCGTCGATCTGGAGCCTACCGTAATGTTCCGGCTGGACATCCGGCAAAACCAGCCGCGCGTCCTGCATCGCGTCGCGCAGGCCGTTGCCGATCTCCTCGAGCGGCACATCGACCGTCAATACCAGCCAATCGCTCGGATCATTCCTCCCGACCGTCATGCTCCAGTTGAAGGAGATCCTTTCGATCACCGAAAACGGATTCAGGCCCGCATCCTTGCCCGGGGCTCCGCAGGCCATCCGCCAGAGCGGCATGACATGCCGGTCCAGCATCCACAGATCCACGAAGTCCCGCTTCTTCATCCGGGAGGCGGCGGCAAGCGCCTTGTTGACGGCGAGGTCGGCGAGGTGCAGCCGGTGGCCGAACTGCGGATCGGGAACCGGCGCATAGAATTCGCGGGCAAGAGCGGCGGTCCACTGGAGGACCGAGGTTCCGGTCATCGGCTTCACGACAGCGCACTCCCGAAAACCCGAATAGCTGCGGCGCGGATGAACTGCAAACCCGGCCGCCTCAAGTGCCGCGCGGTCGGCCTGCACCAAGTCATCAAGTTGCTCATCCCCGGCCGTGAAGATGTCCTGATCTTCAGTAAGGCGAAAGCCGTGCTGCTGGATCACCGCGCCGCCGGCGAACGGGCTTCCGGAATCCCGGTTGCGGCTGACAACCGCAATGACGCTCTTCTGGAACTCGTCAAGCGGCATCGCCGGTTCTTGCCTCGATCTCCTTGAGGATCGCCGCGGCCAGGCAGGCTGCCTCGAGGTCGCCGTAGCTGCGCAGACCGTCGGCAACCTCGCTCATGGTGCCGTAGGTCGCATGCGGCGGCACGTACCAGAGAGCCGTGGCGCCGTAGCGGTCCCAAGCAATCTTGCGCAGTTCCATCAGCCGCTCTCCGATATCCTCGTATCTGACCTTGACTCCCAAGCTCGCCTGCTGGGCCGCCCGGGCCTCGGCGGCGCAGATGAAGCGGTCGTCTATCTCGTTGTCGGCCATGATGAGCAATATAGGGCAGGAACTGCCCGCATTGAAGCGCGCCCCCACGCCTCTCACAGGCGGAGGGACGTGAAGTTTCGGCCGAATGCGGCTGGAAAGGTTCGGCATCCTGCTCCGCCGCCGGCATCGCCGCTTGGCATCTCGGAACTTCCCTAGACAAACGCAATAATCTGATCGAGCGTTCCGAGCGGCGATTCGGCTGATTCGGGTTGGCATGAAAGAATTCGACTACATCGTCACAGGCGGCGGTTCCGCCGGATGCGTGCTGGCGTCGCGACTCAGCGAAGATCCGGACAATTCTGTTCTCCTGCTTGAAGCGGGCGGAAGCGACCGCAATTTTCTTTTCCATTGGCCCGCCGGTTTCGCGAAGATGACCAAGGGCATCGCCAGCTGGGGCTGGTCGACCGTGCCCCAAAGGCACATGAAGGGGCGTGAAATCTGGTTCACGCAGGCCAAAGTCATCGGCGGCGGATCCACGATCAATGCTCAAGTCTACACCCGCGGAAACCGGATGGACTATGACGAATGGTCCGAAGACCGCGGGTGCCCGGGCTGGAGCTACCGGGAAATCCTGCCCTATTTCAAGCGAGCGGAATCAAACGAGCGATTCAACAATGAATATCACGGCATACGCGGGCCGCTCGGCGTTTCCATGCCCCGCGCCACGCTGCCGGTCTGCGATGCCTTCCTGCGTGCGGCCCAGGAGTACGGCATTCCGTACAATCCGGATTTCAACGGCGCTTTGCAGGACGGAGTCGGATTTTACCAGTTGACCCATCGCGACGCGCGGCGGTCTTCGGCCGCCGTCGCATACCTGAAGCCGGCGGAGTCCCGCCCGAACCTGACCGTCCTGCTGAACGCGCAGGCGACGCGCATTGCCGTCGATCAAGGCCGAGCAACAGGGGTAGAGATCGCCAGCAAGAACAAAAAAGAACTTTTTCGCGCTTCGAGAGAAGTGATTCTGGCCGCCGGCACCATAGGTTCGCCCCGGCTGCTCATGCTTTCCGGAATAGGACCTCCCGAACATCTCACCAGCGTTGGCATCGAAGTCGTGCACGAATTGAACGGCGTCGGATCCAATCTGCAGGATCACATCGACATTTGCGCGATCGCCGAACTGACCGGGCCGCACAGTTACGACGGATGGAACCGCCCGCACAAATCGGCTTGGGCCGGGCTGCAGTATTTGCTTTTCAAATCGGGTCCTGCAGCGGCTTCGCTTTTTGAAACCGGCGGGTTTTGGTACGCCGACAAAACCGCGAGATCTCCCGACATCCAGCTCCACCTCGGTCAAGGTTCCGGGATCGAGAAAGGCGTCGCCAAACTGGAGGAAGCCGGAATCACGCTGAACAGCACGTTCGTGCGGCCGCGGTCCAGAGGCACGGTACGGCTTGCGGACAAGGATCCCCTGTCAGCTCCGCTGATTGATCCGAACTATTGGGCGGACCCTCATGACCTCGAAATATCGCTGAAGGGCTTGGGAATGGCGAGGGAGATTCTCGCGCAATCGGCGTTGAGCGATTATGTCCGCAAGGAAGTGCTGCCCGGCGGCGATATTCGAACGCCCGATCAATTGTTCGATTATGCCTGCCGCATGGGGAAAACCGACCATCATCCGGTGGGAACATGCAAAATGGGTCGCGACGATATGGCCGTTGTCGACCCCGGACTCAGGGTTCGCGGGCTGAGTGGGCTTCGAGTGTGCGACGCATCGATCATGCCGCGGATCACGTCGTCGAACACCAATGCGGCGGCTATCATGATCGGGGAGAAGGGTTCCGACCTTGTTCTGGGCCGCCCGCCGCTGGAGCCCGCCGCAGTTTCGCATGAGCGCAGCAAGCCGAACCGCGCTGCTTGAGGCTTTGCCGAAGAGAGCATCGAACTGTCCAAGGGGTTCCGTTGACCAAAAGGCTGAACGATCGAGCCGGAAACTTGAAGGAAGGCGTGCTGCGCAGTGAAGATTGCGTTTCATCCCGTTCGGAAGAGCTGCTCATGCGGACACCGTCGCTTTAGACGCTTCCGCAAAGGTTCCCGGAAACCCTCCAGGTCGTTTCAGCAGATGCGCTTTTCACCCGCCGGAAATGGGGACGATTTCGCGCTGATCGACGGCTTTGCCGCGCCGAATGTATTGGATCGCTGGCATTGTCTCGTGCTGTTCGGCGGCCTAATCTTCATGAAAAGGCCGGACGTCCGAGTTCCGACGGCTTGGATCCGTCCTGCTGATGCTTTGGAAGAGCGCAGACGAATCGGACCCCCGAACCGTCGAAAAAATGCTGGATCTGTAGTGCATCCCAATTTTGTTGGTCAGACGGCGGCGCGACGGCGCCTCTCATTGAGGAAGTCGGCCCGACGATTGTTTCGGCACGACATTTGACGGCGGGCAAAGGGTTGGCGCACGATTTCAGCCAGCGGCGCCTTGCCCCTCTCTATCCAAAGAAAATGGGCTGCACACGAAGATCTGTACAAGAGTTTGACAGACGAAACGGAGAGAAATAGAGTTGTGTCGATATAAATTCAACCGTTTGCGCCGCACGGCCGAGCGGCGCTGCGCGTGGTTCGCCAAGTGACAGCGATGTTCTTGCGATAGGATGCATGTCATGGGCGAGCCGACGCTGCAACAGTTGTCCAACGCGCAAGCGCTGCTAGAGGAAAAGATGAATTCATATCTGGCACAGCAAGAAAGCGCATTTGACAGAATGCTGGCAAACCAATCTCGACGCGACGCGGACCGGGACGGGATCCTGGCCGAGCAGAAAGGGATCTTGGTCGAGCTGAGGGCGGACATGGCGAAGCGCGACGCGGACCGGGACGGGATCCTGGCCGAGCAGAAAGGGATCTTGGTCGAGCTGAGGGCGGACATGGCGAAGCGCGACGCGGACCGGGACGGGATCCTGGCCGAGCAGAAAGGGATCTTGGTCGAGCTGAGGGCGGACATGGCGAAGCGCGACGCGGACCGGGACGGGATCTTGGCCGAGCTGAGGGCGGACATGGCGAAGCGCGACGCGGAAAGCAGAGCGGAGTCGGAACGACGCGATGCCGAATATAAAGCTGAATCGGAACGACGCGATGCCGAATATAAAGCTGAGTCGGCGCGGCGCGACGCGGAAAACAAAGCTGAGTCGGCGCGACGCGACGCTGAATACAAAGCGGATTCGGCGCGGCGCGACGCTGAATACAAAACAGATTCGGTGCGGCGCGCGGCGAACCGGGTTGCGGAAATCGCAAAACGCGATGCGGAAATGAGTCAGCGCCACAGGACGGAATTGAAATGGATCTTTGGCCTTTGGCTCACCAGCACTTTTGCTTTGGGTGCCTTTTTCGGCTGGCCGTTTTGACAGAATAGGTTTTTGGAAACGCACCCGCCCATGCAATCTCGTGTTGATCGGCAGACGCACGCGGATTCCCTGACTGTATTTCATCGCGCGCATCAATTGATCGTCGAAAAAGACGGCGCACGCGGATTGCGGCCGCGGGCCTCCGACAAGAGTAAGTCGACAACGAAGCAAATTTGCCCAAGTGCGGATACAATCAAATAAATTTCTCTATTTTCTGCTCGACAAGTGGCGCGGAAACGTCGCAGCCATCTCATTCGATGGCTCTCGAGTTTCAACGTCGCGACCAAGACTGCGGAAGTTCCAGCTCTCGGACATCCGAGCCTCGCCCAAAATTGTTCGCCGCCAATTCGGCCACGAGCTTTCGATTGAAATCGAAGGAAGCGCCAAACAGCTTCGCATTCGCAGCGGAGACCGAGAGGCACTTCAGAAATTTGCATCCGAGGTCGAACAGCCTTGGCGCGAGTTCAACATCGATCAATGGCGCTCGCGGTCGAAAACGGTCGTCCGAGTTGCATCGGCCGTAAAGAAGCTCAATTCCCCTGCGCGGTATCCCGCAGCCTGTCTGGTCAAGCCGTTTCTCGACTCCGGGCAGAAGCTTGAAGACCAGTTGTTTCGGAAATTGAACAAAACATGCATCGGCGCGGAAGCTTACGAAGATATCAAAGCCATCCGCGGCTTCCTTTCAGAGCCGCGAAAGCGTCGGGCCGAAGCTGTCTCCGAGTTCGAGCGTAAGCAACTGGAAGCTTGGTCTGAATTCTTCGACAGCTTCGACAAGCATCCGCTCACGCCTGAACAGCGTCGCTCTGTGATCGCAGACGAAGACGCCACGCTCGTGCTTGCAGGCGCGGGCTCGGGGAAAACGAGCACGATCACCGCGAAAGCTTGCTATCTGGTCAAATCGGGCATTCGCAAACCCGAAGAAATCTTGCTGCTGGCATATGCCCGCGACGCCGCGAAGGAAATGTCCGAGCGCATTGCCGAGAAATGCGGCGAGTCGTTCGAAGCCCGAACGTTCCACGCTCTGTCTTATGACATTGTCGGGCAAGTCGAGGGCAGGAAACCTGCGCTCGCGAAACACGCCACGGACGACAAAGCGCTCCTTTCGCTCATTCGAAACCTTTTGCTCGAACTTGCAGAGACAGACTCGAAAGTGGCCAAGGCAATGATCGGCTGGTTCTCATCAGGGCATATCGACGACAAATCCGAATGGGATTTCAAGCAAAAGCACGATTATTACGCCCACCTTGAGGGACTGGACCTCCGTACGCTTCAAGGAGATGTGGTCAAGAGCTACGAGGAGTTGCTGATCGCAAACTGGCTTTACGAAAACGGCGTCGAATACGAATACGAGCCGGACTACGAGCACGATGCGCCCGATCCGACGAAACGGGACTATTGCCCGGACTTTCGCCTGACGGACAGCGGCGTCTACCTTGAGCATTTCGGCGTGCGGAAAGAGCGCGGACCGGGCGGCGAAGAAATTCTCGCGACCGCGCCTTGGGTTGACCGGGACGAATATCTTCAGGGCATGAAATGGAAGCGCCAAGTGCACGAACAGCACGAAACCATCCTGATCGAGACGTACAGCTACGAGCGTCAGGAAGGACGGCTGCTTGAAGCTTTGGCCGAGAAGATCGAGCCTCATGCGACGCTGCAGCCGCGTCCGGCGGAAACGCTTTTCGATCAGGTTGTCGACCTCTACAAAATCGACAGCTTCGCCCAGCTGCTGGCGACTTTCCTGCGCAATTTCAAAAGCGGAAGCTTTGCTATTGAAGAATGCAGGAAAAAGGCTGAAAGCTTGAATCTTGGCCGCCGCGCCAAGGCTTTCCTCGCAGTGTTCGAGCCGCTTTACTCCGCTTACCAAGAGTCTCTCGGCAAGCGCATAGATTTCGAAGACATGGTTTCGCGCGCCGCGCAATACGCGGAGGCGGGCCGCTATCGAAGCCCTTTCGGCCACATCCTGGTGGACGAGTTCCAAGACATTTCCAGAGGCCGCGCTCGTCTCGTAAAGGCTCTTCTCGCCCAGAGGGAGGATGCTCGGCTCTTCGCCGTCGGCGACGATTGGCAGTCGATCTACCGGTTCGCGGGATCGGACATTCACCTGATGCGGAACTTCGGCGAGGAGTTCGGGGGAACCTTCGACGGGGAGGCGGGCGTCCACAGCTCTGTGGACCTCGGACGCACCTTCAGATCCGTCGACAAGATCGCTTTCGCCGCGCGTCGCTTCGTTTTGAGGAATCCGGCTCAGTTGTCGAAGAAAGTGATTCCCGCCGCGACAACTGAAGAGCCTGCAATCCATGTTGTCTCCGCGTTCCGACAAAACAGCGATCTCAAGCTCGCCGAGGTATTGGCGCAGCTCGAAGCGAAGGAGGCGGGTAGCGAGCGTCGAACTTCAGTTCTGCTTCTTGGACGCTATCGGCGTTCCGGGCCCAAAAATCTGTCCCGGCTGCAAGCCAGCCATCCCAAGCTCGACATCAGCTTCAAGACGATTCATGCTTCCAAGGGATTGGAAGCGGACCACGTCGTCCTTCTTCAAGTCTTTGCCGGTCGAATGGGCTTTCCCTCGGAGATCGCGGATGATCCCTTGCTCATGATGGTTTCGCCCGAAGCAGAGCAGTTCCGTCACGCCGAGGAGCGCCGCGTCATGTACGTTGCGATGACCCGAGCGCGTGAAAGCCTCACGATCATCTCGTCAACCGAACAAGTCTCCGAATTCGTTGGCGAACTGACGAAGGATCTCGAATACGGCTTGACGGCGGACGACCCGACCTTTGCCAAAGCGCAGGTCTGCGGAGAATGTCAGGGACAACTCTTCCCCGTTCCAACCCGCAATAGCGGCATCTTCTACCGATGCGAACACGCCAAGTTCTGCGGAAACTGGTTGCCCCCCTGCGCGAACTGCGGCTCGGGCTTGCCGGTGCGTACCAAAAATAATCACGGCGCCACCTGCGATTGCGGCCGTACCCATCATGCATGCCCCGCCTGTCCGGATGGCTGGCTTGTCGAGCGCAAGGGACCGTACGGGAAATTTCTGGCTTGCGTGAAATTTCCGCGTTGCGCAGGAAAGGCGAAGATGGAAAGGAAAAAGCGTCCGCCCGCTCGGCGGAGGGCTGAACAGACGAGGGCAATGGCAAAAAGAAGATGAACACCGAACCATCCGGCCGGACCGGGCGCGCGGAGGTCGACTGTTGAGGGAAGATCGCGCGGATTGTTCCTGCGCAGCGGGCTTCGCGGCTCAGACCGCGACCAGATGATTGTCCCAGAAAACGGAAATCTTCCGCTCGGTCTGCCTGCGAGTCAAAGCATCGGACACGATGTATCCCAAGCCGCTGGTCAAAAAGAAACTTTCAGCCGAGGCGGCGACCCCGCAGACATCTTCGATCTCCGCTTGATCAATCAAACCGCGGGTGCGGACGTCGAACACCTGCGCGACGCCCCCTCGGGGCGAGGTCACGGCGATGCGGTCCATGCCGAGAGAGAATGCGACGCTGCCGGCGTATCCCGCCATTCTTTCGGCCTCCCGTCTTGCCGTTTCAAGAAGTTCGGCGGACGAACCCTTGCGATGCAAGCCCAGCAGCGGCGGATGTTCGGTCAAGTCGCCCTGCCATTGCATGGCGAATGCCACCGTGCCGTCTTTCGCGACGGCGAGATGGCGAATCGAATTCTTGCGGAGGGATTGCTCCAGGGCAATGCTCTCCTCGAGGCGGCCCTCCAAGCTCAGATAGCTCAGCGCGGGACGCATTGCCGGCAAATTGAGCTTGGCCCGACCGGTCTCCGGGTGGGTCTCGATGCCGCCGTTGGCGACCGCCAGCGTCTTCCCGTTCGGCAACAGCTTGATGTCGTGCGGGCCAACCCCGCCGGACGAGAACTCGCCCATTCGCCGATAGGCGTTCCGTGCGTCCCAAACGCCCACGACGCCGCGTGCGGCTTCGAAGTCGTTCTCGGTCGTGAAAAGCAGATCGCCATCCGCGGAAAACGCCCCGTGGCCATAGAAGTGGCGACCGGCGGGCGCGTGCAGACGCGCCTTTTCGCGACCCGTCGCGCAGTCGATGACGATGGCGAATGTTCCCGGCCGACGGGCGAATGCAACGGCTTCCGCAAGCGTCGGATGACCGGCGGCGGCATGTCCCCGAGAGGGCAGCGGAAGCTCGAAAACGATCCGACCCCGGTCGCTCAGACCGCATAGCACGTAAGCGCCCTCCGGCTTCATGCCTGCAGTCAGAAATGCCGGGCTCCCGACTTCCGCCCATGTCGGCTTGGGCAAAAGCCCCGTTGCGAGCATTCCCGCCATGAACGCGCGGCGATCCGTCATCAGTCGCCGTCCAACGAATTGAAGCCTGCGGCGATTCCGAGGCGAGGGCCGATGTCCTCCGCCAGAAGCCGCCGGATGACTTCGATGCGCTGCTGAAGCGCCTCCACGCGGAAACGGCCCTGCGGTTCCGATACCCCCGCGAACACCGGGTCGCCAAGATCCGACGCTTCCCGAATTGCGTCATCGAAGGCGTCATCGACGTCGGGATCGTCGCCGGAGAGAAGCGCGGCAAGATCTTGCGCAGACTCAAGCGTGAGGATGACATGCCGCAACGACCGCCCGGACCGGCGGGCCTCGGCGCGTCTGGGACGCGGCCTGTCGAATGTGCCCATGGGCCTCCCGAGGCGGGTGGTGGAAGCGAACTCCAGACCCGTCGACAGCGCCGTGAAAAACTGCTGGGCGGCTTCCGTCGCGGTCCTGTAGGTGTCGTTGCCGGGATTCGACATCAGATTGCCGTAGCCGCTCTCCCAATCGCCGAGGATCGCGGCGGCATTCGCTGAAATGTCCGCGGCCACTGCCCTAAGCAATGCGCATCGGTAGTCTTCATCTCCACCTCCGGTAACTTGCGTGTCGTAAAGCAGGAACTCCAAAGCGTAGAAGCCGCGGGCCGCCACCGAAACCGTCGCGAAGTCTTCGGGCGAATTCACTGCGGGGTCCTGGTCGCGGATGAGCGTTCCAAGCGCCTTTGGCGTCGAACCTCTTGGATCCGGCCAGAAAGCCAAGGCAAATGCCCTGTCTTCTGTCTCGGAAGGACCGAAGCGGAGATGGCTTACGCCGGTCCAAGCATCGAAAGCGTCGTGATATGCGGCGCGCAACTCCCGATTGGTCGACGAGCAATCAGACCTTGCCGAAGCGGCAAGGTCGGCCGACTCAGCCGCGAGCGCTCGGTAGCCCGGCAGCACATGGGTTTCGACGATGGCCCGGATGTCCGGCGTGTCCGCGAACGCCGGAGCGGACATGAGCATGACGACGGCATGCATCCAAATGCGCATATCAAAGGCTTTCCAAGAACTTGATCAAAGCTTCACGGTGTTCAGGCGGCATGTCAACCACGGCATCGCGATGGGGCTGCGCCTCTCCGCCATGCCACAGTATCGCCTCCAGCAGGGAGCGCGCCCGCCCGTCATGCAGCAGGTAGGTGTGGCCGGAGACCTGCTCGGTCAGCCCGATTCCCCAGAGCGGCGGCGTCCGCCATTCCCGGCCTGTCGCCCGCGCCTCGGGACGGTTGTCGGCAAGGCCGGGACCCATGTCATGAAGGAGCAAATCTGTGTAGGGCCAGATCAGCTGGAAGCTCTGTTCCGATCGATCCTCCAGCCGATGCGTCACGAACGCTGGCTGATGGCAGGATGTGCATCCCGTTTCGTAGAACATTTTTTTGCCAAGCAGCACGCTCGCACCGCCGACATCGCGGCGAGCCGGCACTCCGAGATTCCGGCTGTAGAAGGTCACGAGGTCGAGACCCTCGTCGTCGATCTCATAGCCTCTGTCGTCGGCATCGCCATGCGCCGCCGCGCGGCAAGCCGACTGGATTTCGGTGCATTCGCCCCACGCTGCCGGGAAAAGCGGACTCGATATCCCGATGTCGCCGGCGAAGGCTCCGGCGGATTGATGCCTGATTGTCGGAGCCCCCGCCTTCAGACCGAAGCGGCCCAGCATGGGCTGGCCGTACTCAATCGACCAAACGATGTTGGGGCGGCCGGATATGCCGTCGCCGTTCGAATCCTCGGGATCGGCCAGAGCCAGGATGTCGGCTGCGGGAATGGCCTCAAGAAGGCCGAGGCCGATCATTTGCGGAGCGACTCTGGGACTGAGCATCGCCTCCGGATGCAGAGGTCCGTAGCCCAAGCTGGCGGCGGTGTAAGTCGGATTGCGGAGGTATGCGACCTCGCCGCCGGACAGAGGCACTTCGATCTCCTGATAGTCGATTTCAAGACTGTATTCGGCAGGATGCCCGGCCAAGCTGAAGTCCTGCAACTGCCGACCGTAAGTCGGATCCGGCAGCGTCGCCAGATAGTCTTCAATCTCGGCGATCCCGTCTTCCGGCGCGCCCGGGATCGAAACCCGCAAGAACATGGAAATCGCATTGTCGTCCGCCAGTTCGGGCGGATGGCCCCGACCGTCCTTTATGTGGCACCGCTGGCAGGACCGCGCATTGAAAAGCGGCCCCAAGCCGTCCGAAGCCAAGGTCGAAGAGGGAGACGATACCCAGAGCTTGCGGAACAGCCCGTTCCCGACCCTGAAGTCCAACTCGTCGAAAAAGTCCATGTTGCCGGACGGCTGAGAAAATGCATTCGCGTCCGGGGTGACGCGCACGGTTGCGGCGCCAGCGGACATAGCTTCAAACTTCTGGGGGGCGTCGAAGGATTCCGTCAAAGCAGTAACCGCCGCTATCCGATCCGTTTCGCTCGCAGTGCGCGGAATGATGTTGAGATGCGGCTCGTCAAGCGGATCCGCCGCTGCGGCGGATCCGGCCAAGATCGCGCAGAGACCGAGTTCACTCAGCTTTGTCCATCTTTGAAGCATCAAGCCGGACATCGCTCTCGGCGCTGCTGCAATCATGCGAATACAATTCCGAAGATTCGAAGCAACTCGCTTCGTCGGCAGGCAGCCCTTGGAAAAGTTCCCGTTCAACATAAAGCCCGGCCTCGCTGCGGAATTCCCGTATCGCCTGCATCGCGACCAAATCGCATTCCGGCAGGTCCATTTGCATCTCACGATTCCCCGGAGGAGCAGGCATTTCCGAATTCGGATGGACATTCGACAATGACGATCCGCGCAACGGTCATGCCCCGCTGTTCATCTCATCGATGCTTATTCCTTCGCGGCTCTTCTCGACCGCGGGTCCCAAGTCCGGTCTTCCGATCGCCGAAGCGGCGCATGCATCGGCCGGTCGCCGCCGGCTGTCCGCGCGGCGCACGGTTGAGGCGGTCGATGAATTCGCATCCTTCCGGCATGCTCGGGTTCCAAGTTTCAAGGTCCTCCGCCCGCATCGCAGATTGCGACGCCAAGGACATCGCAATCCGTGACGTTCGTGACAGAGGAGGAACGGGCGACGGACCTTTCTCAGCTCACTCGAAAACAGCTTCCGGATTGTCAAGGCTGTCGGAGCCTTCGAATTCAATCGCATCGACGCCCAAGGCTGCGACGGCCCGCTCAATGCTGCGAGTCTGGTCGACAAGGCCGTCGACGCCGCCCATCACGAGGGCTTCGCCTGCCGCGTTTCCGCGTTCGAGCATCATGTCATAGCTGAACCCGGCCTCGGCAGCGGTCTTGATCCGACCCAAGGCCATCATCGTGTTCGCCAGCTTGCCGGTCAACTCGGCGTCAAGATCGGCATCTCTCGCGGCGACGAGATCGGACAGCGAAGGCCCCGAGACCAGCGACCCGTCGATCCGAACGTATTCCCCGAGGTAGACGTTCTGCACGCCGAGCCCGTCATAATAGTGGCTGTTGTGCGTGTTGTCCGAAAAGCAATCGTGCTCCTCCTCGGGGTCGTTGAGCATCAGTCCGAGACGCATCCGCTCGCCCGCTTGTTCGCCGTAGGAGAGCGATCCCATTCCAGTCAGGATTGCGACGACGCCGGCATCCTCGTCCGCAAGCAGCGCGCTCCGAGCTCCGCCGCCATCGGCCCATTGGGCCGCCATCCACTCGAGATCGGATACCAAGAGCTCCGTTGCCGCCCGGAGGTACTCGCCGCGACGGTCGCAGTTCCCGCCGGTGCAGGCATCGCCCTCGGCATAGTCGGTCCACGGACGGTTTCCGGCCCCGAACATGTGCCCATTCACGTCTTGGCCCCAAAGCAGGAATTCTATGGCGTGGTATCCCGTGGCCACATTGGCCTCAACGCCGTCGGCTTCATGAAGCGTTTCTTCAAGCAGCGCGGGAGTGATCGCCGAAGCATCGACGGTTTGACCCGACAGCGTGAAGCTCGAGTTCGCGATGACGTTCAGAACAGCGGCCTCGTTCTCATCCGTCGGTCCGCCGTAGGAGGCATCCACGTAGTCGATCAGACCTTCATCCAGCGGCCATGCATTCACTTTGCCTTCCCAGTCATCGACGATGGCATTGCCGAATCGATAGACTTCCGACTGCTGGTAAGGCACCCGGGCGGCGATCCACGCGGCCTTGGCGTCTTCCATCCTTTCCGCCGACGGATTCGCCAGAAGAGCTTCGACAGCGGCATGGAGACGCTGAGCCGCAATGAGGCTGTCGCTGAAAATCGCCTCCGCGATATCCGCATAATTTTCGAGCACGTCCGACTTGCCGACATGTCCGTCCGCAACGGCTGCGTTTCCGAAGCCGAGAGCCAATGCGCCCGCGGCGAGGGTCAAGTTCTTCATGGGTTGTTTTCCTTTTTTCAATGTAGTGTGGTCGGGCCGTCCGCCGGCTTTGACGGCCATGCGGCGGAGAGCGAGGCCGAACTCTTGCGCCAGCCCGACCAACGCAGGCGCCATGTTCGGATTCACGATCGTGGTGGCGATCAGAAGGGCGTCCTCTCTCTTTCCCTCGCTGGCGTAGCCGATGAAATTGGCAAAGCATGATTCATCGGCCCCGAGGCACTTGCAGGTCACGTGGTGCCGCATCAGAGGCCGCCGCCCATGCCGGCGGCAGAGATCGCACAGCGTTTCGAATGACTTCAGGGCATTGCGCCCGTGCTGCGGACCAAGCGCCGTCGCGAAGTCGTTCCAGACCCGGGATTGCGCATCCGGACCATCGTTCCAAAGCCTCAGGTAAAGCACCGCTCCGGCTTCGACCGGCCCAAGCTCGGCGACATATCCGACCGGCGCGCCTCCTCGATTTGGGGCAGCTGCGTTCATTTCGCCGATTTCAACTCGCGCGCGGGCGATCCGCAGTCGCGAAAGCCGAACCTCAAGCATGATGCGCGCCGAACCGCGACCCTTTGCAAGGTCGGGCATATCGCCAAGCGGTCGTTTGTCTTCTGGCCGGACAAGGGCGTCATCGGCATCTCTCATTCCCACAATCCGCTGCCTTCGTGATCCGAGGCGGCCTGCTTGCCCGTAAACAGCGGCAAGCTTCCATGCGCTAAACCTGATCAATTTGGTCGGGTATGTCAATCCAATAAATTGTCCCGGCATTTTAAGGACGCAATCTCGTCTCAGCGGGCAAATTTTCAATGATGCAACGGGCGCGGCATGCTTGGACACATCCAGCCGGATGCATCGACGGCTCAACCATCGAATGTCACAAGTTCTTGATAACAAGAAGCATGGGGAGCAGAGCGCGGCAATGGGCGCATGGCAGGGTCACGAAAGGACTGCGAGGCAGGGCCAACGGCATGATTCAGTCGGACGGCGCCCTCGCCGGCAGGGGACGATGCGTGGTTCCGGACTTGCCTGCGGGCCGCAGGCCGACGGAGCCGAATGCAATGCGGAGATCAAGCCGCAAAGCAAGATCCGGCTTCAACCTTGAGTGCTGAAGAAAGCTCCTGCCGAAGGCGAAGAATTGCCGCCGCCTTCCGCCGATCAATGTCCTTCCCGCCTTCTGGAATGAACCGCGCGCGGTGAATCATGCCGGCCTTTCCGGAGGATTCTCTGTTGGACGCTTCGGGAAATTTTCGTCCGCCGAACGCAGAATCGAAGCGCTTGCCGGAATGATTGCCGCCGCCTGAAGCATCTCCTTCAAATCATGGTCCCGGCAGTTCGGCGCGTTTGAAATTCTGATGTGTCAGCGTTGCAAGCTTGGGCGCAAGCGCATCGCTCAGCGAATGCGACATGTCTTTGATGATTTCCAAGCGGCTGTCCGGCGCCAATTCGACAAGCCGCCTTCCGATCTCAAGCGGAATTCAGATGTCATGGCGACCGAGAACGGCAAGTGTCGGACAAGCGATGGTCGACAGCAATTCCGAGCAGTCGCCGGACGCCATGACCGCCCAGAATTGCCGAAGGCTGCCGACCGGGCTGTAATTGCGTTCAAAACCTTTGGCGATTTCCGCCTGGATTTCCTCCTCGGCGACGCCATCCAGCTCGGTGGAAAGAGCTGCGGCGTAAGAGGCGATCGCTTCGGCGGCCTCCTCCTTGGTCGGAAAAGACGTCAGAAAGGGCTTCATCCCTTCCTTGGCACGGCCCACAGAAGAAAAATCCGCTTGCCCGCCCGATGAAGCCAGCGAAGTCAGGCTTGCGACATGTTCGGCATCGCGCGCCGCGACGATCTGCGCGATCATGCCGCCCATTGAATGCCCGACGATGTGGTAGCTGTCCACTTTCAGAGACGCCATCGCATCGATGATGTCATCCGCCATATCGAAAAGCGTGTAGGGAACGGCACGGGTCCGCACGTAATCCCGCGCTCCATCCCAATCAGTCGCATATTCAGGCGCCGCGCTCGGACCGAATTTGGACGAAAGCCCTCCGTCGCGCTGGTCGAACGCGTAGACCATCCGATCCTGCGCCAATGCATGGACGTAGGTTTCCGGCCAGCCCGTCAGCTGGCTGCCCAATCCGTGCAGCAGCGCCGCAGGCGTCTTGCCTGCGGTCCCGTAGGTCTCGTAATGAAGCGCGACCGTTTCCAGATCGATTTTCGGCATGGCGTCCTTCCCGAACTAGGAGCGTGTCCGAGTATTCGTAACGTCGCCAATATACACAGATTCATTGATGTTGTGTAGCGCAACATATAGATACAATGACCACCATTTCCTAGATGCTGTACCGAAAATTTCCGTCAAATTCAGCGGCGGCTATTTCTCGGACACGCTCCTAGTGGCCAAGAATTTGCCCGAGGAATTCCTTCGTTCTCGGATTTTCGGGATTCTCGAAAAACGCCTCCGGCTCGTTCTGCTCGACGATCTCGCCTTCATCCACGTATATCACCCGATCCGCGACGTTCCGCGCAAACCCCATCTCATGCGTGACGCACAGCATGGTCATGCCTTCATTGGCGAGTTCCACCATGGTGTCCAACACCTCTTTGATCATCTCCGGACCGAGCGCGGAGGTCGGTTCGTCGAACAGCATGATGCGCGGCTTCATGCATAGGGCGCGGGCGATGGCGACACGCTGCTGCTGGCCTCCCGAAAGTTGAGCGGGATACTTGTCGGCTTGCTCCGGAATTCGAACCTTCCGCAAGAAATGCATTGCGACGTCCTCGGCTTCCGCCCGCCTCATCTTTCGCGACCACATCGGTGCCAAGGTGCAATTCCGCAGGATTGTCATATGCGGAAACAAGTTGAAATGCTGAAACACCATTCCGACTTCCGAGCGAATTTTGTCGATATTCTTAGTATTCGACGTCAGCTCGATTCCATCGACGACGATCTGCCCCTTCTGATGCTCTTCCAGCCGGTTGATGCAGCGAATCAAAGTTGATTTTCCGGATCCGAACGGTCCTGCGATCACGATCTTTTCGCCTTGGCGAACTGAAAGATCGAGGTTTTTCGGCACATGGAACGAACCTTAGTACTTGTCCACGCTCTTGATCTGGATCACCGTTTCCGCATCGTCGGAGTTCATTGGTCAGCTCCCTATTCAAGCGTCGCTGAATCGCGGACGTCAGGCTTTCCAGGACGGCCGTCATGGCTGCGCAGGAACGCGCAGCGGCAAGGTTGTCCGAATAAGCCGGCGCTCGTTCGCCATCGGGCCGACATCGATGCTTGCCTGCTGCGAACCAGACCTGAAGTTTGGCGTTTCAGCCAGGCAACTCGTATAATTTGGGAAAAAAGCCGTTTGGCATGATTGACATCGGCGACCAATGCGGATGTTCAAGACGCAGAATCTGCGAGATGCCTGACGGGCTGTTTCTCAAAACGATCAAAGAGTTATGGATTCAGCAGTGAAGAGTTTGAACAACCTGACCGCGACAGAAATCGCACGCCGTGTCGCCAATGGAGAAACGACCGCCGAAGCCGTCGTGTCCGCTTGTCTTGACCGCATCGGCAGACGGGAACCGCAAATCCATGCTTTCGAATGCTTCGATGCAGAGAGAGCGATCGAAGCCGCGCGGCGAGTGGACCGGCAAGGGCCAAAGGGTTTGCTTGCCGGCGTTCCTTTCGCGGCGAAAGACATAATCGACACGAAAGACTTTCCGACGGCATGGGGCTCGCCGGCCTACGCAGGCAATCAGCCGGGACGGAACGCCGCTTGCGTAGCGCGCTTTCTGAAGGCGGGCGCAATCTTGGTCGGCAAAAGCGTCACGACGGAATTCGCTACGTTCGCCCCGAGCAAGACTCGGAATCCGGTCAACACCGAGCACACGCCCGGCGGGTCCTCCAGCGGCTCCGCCGCAGCCGTTGCGGACTGCATGGTTCCCTTGGCGTTCGGCACGCAGACGGCGGCATCGATAATCCGCCCGGCCGCGTATTGCGGGACATTCGCCTACAAAGCGAGCCTTGGGGCGGTCGACATGCGAGGCGTGATGGAGTTGGCTCGAACCTTGGACTCTTTCGGAGTATTCTCGAGATCCGCCGCCGATCTTTCATTGTCCCGTCGGGCACTGCATGGAAACGAAGGCAATCGGAGCTTCAACAAGACTGAACAGCCACGCATTTCTCTCGTGCGCGAGCCGCATTGGAATGATTGCGACATCAGTTCGAGAAGCGCTTGCGAATCCGCGATGGCAAGACTGGCTGAATGCGGCGCGAAAACAGCCGAAGTTGCGCCTTCGCCGTCTTTCGGTGAATTGGCGCAAGCGCAAGCGACCATAATGGCGTACGAGGTCGCGCGGTCGCGCAAGCATGAATACGCCAATTTCAGGCATCTTGTGAGCGCAAAGTTCGTTGAATTGGTGGAAGCAGGACTCTGCACCAGCGAAACGGAGTACCAGTCTGCACTGAAAATGCGTGATGCCGCCGAGCGGGAGTTCGAAACTTTCTTTGAATCCGCTGACGTGCTGCTTGTGCCTGCTTCGACCGGCGAAGCTCCGCGTTTCGAGGAGGGCACCGGCGATCCGCTGTGCAGCAGAATCTGGACGCTCCTCGGGGCGCCCGCAGTCGCCATTCCCTTCGGATTTGGCTCGTCCGGATTGCCGGTGGCAATCCAGCTCGTCGCGCGCAAACGATGCGATGAATTGCTTCTTGATGCTGCGATCTGGGTCGAATCCAAATTTTGTTGAAAGGTTCAAACGGATTGAAAGCGTGACAAATTTTCATGAAAAATGGTCCGCGCCAGCGTTTTGTTCGAAAGATGCAAAGCAAACCAGTCGGGGCAGTTTGGAAGGTATTTTGTTGCAACGCGTCAGGAGCAGTACAGGAGCCGCTTGAAGTGGCAGGGCGGCTGTTGGCGGTCCGGATGTAGCGGGTACTGAAAAGCGTCTTTCCCACTCTTTGATTCAAAGGAACGCAGGACGACCCGAATTCCCGCTTGGCGGGGAGAGCTGCGCTCCGCCGACAGGCACGACCGCCTCCTTCGCGACCGACCATCGGAGAGCCCCGGCGACCTTCTTGGAGCACGAACTCGTGCATCCGCAACGCCATGAAGCCTGATTGTACAACACAGTTTTTTTATGAGCAAAAATCAAAATCATGTTGCTTCGAATCTCTCGCAATATTAATCTTGGAGGTCGAATACAGTGCGTAACTCTTTAGGAGAATAATCATGACTTCAAGAATTTCACTGATTGCTGCGGTCTTAGCTGCAGGTTCTTTGGCTTCTTGCAGCGACAGCGTGAGCACAGTAAGTTCAGGCGAGACCGCGGAATCCCTTGCCGCGCCTGCGGATATTGGCGCCCCAGTGGATATGGGCTCCCAAGGCGATTCGCATTTGTCGTCAATGGAAACTTCTCAACAACCAGCCGCTCCGAGTGCGTCTCCGATCCCCGATACCGAAGGAATGACAAGAAACGTAGTGGATGGCATTTGCGAAGGGGCAACTTGCATGGGCAACGATCCTTCACCCTCAGAATTGGCCGGTTCTTCAGGAGTGGACAATTTCGTGTCAGCTACAAATGATCAATGAAATAGGCGCTGTCTGCACTGAATCATAAGTCGTTTCGACGATGAGAACGAAATTCATGGAATCCGCAAGCATCACGTCGAGTTCGCTGAATCTTGTGCAGTTGCGCCGATAGCCCTTGAGTCTGCGGAACGACCGTTCTCGGCCTTGTTCCGCAGCGAGCGGGGTCAGCGGTCTTAGTCCCGCTCGGCCTTCGGGTCAATCTTCACCCATGCGGGTCTGCCAGCCGGAAAGGCTGGAAATCATCGTATCCAGTCGATTGCCGAGATCACGCGGATCTTCGTGCTTCATACGCCTCGTGACTTGCCGATGCGTTGCGGCCCGTTGTTTGCGTCCGGCGCCGTCGAGGCCGATGCATTTCCCGCCCTCGTCGATCAAATGCCGCCGCTTCAACGGGGTGAACAACCGATCAGGCATGCGATCGAGGACGCAGACGCACCGGACCCCCGAACAGTCGCAAGAATGCTGAGCCCGCACAAATGGTTGACACTTTCCCGGCATTGGCCAATGATCGCGCTGCCGAACTGAGGCGCGGAATCGGTCACGGAGCTGCCATCCGACAAGGGCGCAAGAAAGGATTTCCGAGCATCGGAAAATCATTCGATCCAGACAGCGGCGGGTGAAACATGAGCGTTCGCCGGTCTGCGGTGGGATGTGCTTGATCGGACATGGCGTGATGATTTGAACGAACTCAGGCCGATCATTGAAATGCGCGACGTCGATAAATTCTTCGGCAAGTTCCAAGCATTGAGGAAGGTCAATCTTTCCGTCCGCGCGGGAGAGCGCGTGGTCGTCTGCGGACCGTCCGGGTCGGGAAAATCGACGCTGATTCGATGCCTCAACCGGCTGGAGGAGCACTCGGCGGGTCAAATCGTCGTCGACGGAATCGAACTTGACGACGAGACCGAAAACATTCGCGCAGTAAGGATGGAAGTCGGCATGGTGTTCCAGCAGTTCAACCTGTTTCCGCACCTGACCGTTCTTGAAAACCTGACCGTCGGGCCGATCAGGGTTCGAAAGCAATCCAAGGACAAGGCGATCAGCCTGGCCCGAAGTTTTCTGGAACGGGTCCATATCCCGGAACAAGAAGACAAGTATCCGGCGCAGCTGTCGGGAGGGCAGCAACAGCGCGTAGCCATCGCCCGCTCTCTATGCATGGAGCCGCGCATCATGCTTTTCGACGAGCCGACTTCGGCCTTGGACCCGGAAATGATCAATGAAGTTCTGGACGTCATGATCGAACTCGCGGATTCCGGCATGACGATGGTCTGCGTGACGCACGAGATGGGATTTGCGAGCAAGGCCGCGGACACGATGGTCTTCATGGACTCGGGCGAAATCATCGAAACCGCCCCGCCGGAAAAATTCTTCTCGAATCCGTCCAGCGAGCGCTGCAGAATGTTCTTGGACCAGATTCTGGAGCACTGAGGCGCATGGCAATTCCGACCGCGCCAAGCGCTGCACGGGCCGCAAGAGCCTTGAAACCGAGCTACTATCGGTCGGCGAAGCGCATGCTGAAATCGACGCCCGCGTCGATCGCCATCTACCTGATCGTCGTGTATGCGGTCGTTGCCGCTTCGCTCAACGGCGCGGAAGCGATGGGATACAATTGGCAGTGGTACAGGATCCCGGATTACATATACCAATTGACCGATGACGGTTTCCAATGGGGTGAAATCTCCGTCGGCCTCGTCAAAACACTTGCGCTTTCTTCGCAATCCTTCGGTTTCGCCGTTGCAGCGGGGCTGTGCGTGGCCCTCCTGAGACTTTCGGGTTTGGTCCTCGGGACCGGCATCGCGATCGCCTATCTCGAGTTCATCCGCAATATGCCGCTGCTCGTCCTGCTTTACATCTTTTATTATGTTCTGGGCCCGATATTCGGTCTTGACAGGTACACGGCATCGGTGCTGTGCCTCGGCGTTTTCCATTCCGCGCTGCTCTCGGAGATTTTCCGCGCCGGGATCAACGCCGTCGCAGTCGGCCAATGGGAAGCAGCCAAATCGATCGGAATGAGCAAGGGCCAAGCATATCGGTTCATCATTCTCCCGCAATCGATCAAGTTCATGCTTCCCCCGGTGCTCGGGGAGGCGGTGCATTTGATCAAAAGCTCTGCCATCGTGAGCGTTATCGCGGTCGCCGAACTCACGACGATCGGCAGAGACCTTATTTCCTACACCTACATGAGTTTCGAGATCTGGTTCACCATTGCTGCGGCCTACTTGGTGGTCACTCTCATCCTTTCCGTCTTCGTTTCTCTGCTTGAGAGGCGATACGCGGTATCGACATGAACAAGCGCTACATCAACCCAAAGGAGGTTTTCATGAAACTCACTCGGCGCATTCTAGGAACCTTGGCCATTACGGCGGCGGCGGCGAGTCTGGCCCTGCCGTCCGCAGCCCAGAACACGACGCAGGATCTTTCGAGCGAAAGCGTCATCGAGGCGATCAAGCAAAGGGGCGTGATCAAGATCGGCCTTTCGCTGTTCACTCCGTGGTCAATGCGGGACAAGAACGGCGAATTGATCGGCTTCGAACTCGATGTCGGACGCAAGCTGGCGGAAGACATGGGCGTGGAAGTTGAATTCGTTCCCACCGCATGGGACGGCATCATTCCCGCTCTGGTCGCCGGCAAGTTCGACGCGATCATCAGCGGCATGTCCGTCACGGCGCAGCGGAACCTGACCGTGAACTTCACTGATCCTTACGCGTATTCCGGCCTGAAAATTGTTGCAAACCGAGCAATGACGGAGGGGTTCTCGAAAGAGGACCTCAATAGTCCTGATGTTACGTTCGCCGCCCGCAGGGGAGCAACGCCGGCCATCGCAATTCGGAGGATGTTTCCCGATGCGGAACTCCTTCTGTTCGACGAAGAAGGAACGGCGACGCAGGAAGTCTTGAACGGCAACGCCCATGCGACGATGTCGTCCGAGCCGACGCCATCGACGGAGGCAAGGACTTACCCCGATATTCTTTACGTTCCTTTCGATACCATTTTCGATCCGCGCGGAGAAGGATTCGCGGTGCGAAAGGGCGACCCGGACGCTTTGAACTATTTCAACAACTGGATTGCGCACAATTGGCGCAACGGATGGCTGCAAGAGCGCCACGATTACTGGTTCACGACCGAAGATTGGAGGGACCAAGTCGTCAATTGAAACTGAACGGATCCGCCGCCGGGCCTATTCGGCGGGTCCGCATCCACGCGTCCTGGACGGAATTCCGACTTGCACAAGCTGATCAAACGCTTGACTTGGGTCGACGGCATGATCGCCGCGGTTCTGTTCGCGCTGTTCGCCTACATTTGGTTCCAGATCGGCGAGAACCTGAACTACAAGTGGCGCTGGGAACTGATCCCGAATTTCCTGTTCCGCTTCGATGACGAGGAAGGGCGCTGGGTCGCGAACGTTCTCGTCCAAGGACTGATTACGACAATCAGGATCAGCATTTACGCAAGCATGCTTGCCGTACTCCTCGGCACGCTTCTGGGGATGGCCCGGTGCTCCGGCAATTTGGCCGTCCGCATGCTCGCGCGCACCTATGTGGAACTGCTCCGGAACATTCCGCCGGTCGTGGTCATCTTCATCTTCTTTTTCTTTCTTTCTGAGCAGTTGATCGCCGCCCTCAACATAGAAAGTTGGGCCCGATCGATCGCCCGGCAGGAAAACAACGATCTTTGGGAGTTCTTCTTCGGCGACATGCGGCGGTTTCCGTCGGTCATCTCCGGGGTTATCGTTCTGGCGCTGTTCGAGAGCGCGTTCGTCTGCGAAATCGTGCGGGCCGGGATTGAATCCATCGACCGAGGCCAGCGCGAAGCCGCGCGGTCCCTCGGCATGGGCTGGTTTGCGGAGATGCGCTGGATCGTGCTCCCGCAAGCGCTCAAGCGAGTCCTTCCTCCGCTTGCGAACCAGTTCATTTCGCTGATCAAGGACAGTTCGATCATCTCCTTGATCTCCGTGCAGGAGCTTACCTACAAGACAGTGGAGCTCGTGTCCTCCACGCGAATGATCTTCGAAGCGTGGATTACCACGGCGGCATTCTACTTCGGGCTTTGCTTCTGTCTTTCAATGCTGTTCAGGTTCCTCGAAAGGCCCGGCTCCGAACCGAACGTGAAAGCCTGAAAGCAGTTTCCCCGAGGAGTCTCCGATGCACACTTCAGCAGGTTCGCCCGAAATCGAATTTGGCTGCTTGCCACGTTCATCTTCGCAAGGCTGCACTTCATGACGACGGGAACTGCATTCCGGGGCGACTTCAGCAATCCATCGGATTCTTCGTACCGTCGCTCAACGCACGCTCCTGCTCTTTCGACAACCACTGGTCCAATGCGAAGCACCGCTTCGACGATTTGGAACGGGCAGCCAATATTGAGCGAGCGCTCCGCGAGCGCAATCCGAGTTTGGCATTTGCCGTCGCCGAGCTCGGGATGATGAATTGCGCCGAGAAGCCGGCAATGCGGCCATCGGAGATGAGCCGGAGCGACATCCAAGCATTGCGCGGCCGCGGCCTTGGACGACGGGAGGATTTTGGAAACCCTCCAGACCGGTCGTCATTTGAACGGCCGAGGCGTTTCGAACCAATGCGACATCGTGTCAACTCCGGCGACGACAAACCACCGACCCGCAGCAATGATTCCTCCGAATAGCCGATGTTGGGCCAGCTCGCCTACGCCTCGTCAATCCAGACAGCCGTTGATTGGTGAACGCGCGCGACGCATTGATTGGCGAACAGCGACTTGACTTGAAACCTTTCAAACTGTGCGATCGATCTCTTGCGATGTCGATGCGGTTTCCCGGAAAGGCGAATCGCGATACTGTTCATACATGAATGCCGCAAGCACACATCGATTGATTGCTCAATCCCGGGACGCATCGATTGGATTGTCCGAAAGCAAGAGCAAAGTCAACGAAGCGCGCGTTCCGCCGCCAAGCTGAATTGAAGAAGATGTCGATTGAGGCAGCATCCGGAACCGAAGGCGCGTTGTTCTTCGTTTTCGCAGAGAACTCCAGAGGCTTGGAATGACAGCGGAAGTTATAACTCCCATCACGCAAGCAATGAACGAGGGCACGCTCAGCCGTCGCGAATTGAAACAACTCATGCGTCGTTCCAATGCCCCGGGACTTGTGCGCTTGGCTGTATGGTTCGCCGCAATGTCGGGAACTACAACTCTGATCTGGCTTGCGATGGGAACGTGGTGGATGCTCCCAGCGATGTTTCTACACGGCGTGCTGCTGGTCCACCATTTTTCGCTTCAGCATGAATGTTGCCACTACACGGCGTTTCGAACGAGATGGTTCAACGACCTGATCGGATACTACTGCGGACTGGTCATCATGCTGCCCAACAAGTTCTTTCGATACGAGCACTGCGACCATCACACATACACGCAACTGAACGGCAAGGATCCGGAGCTGATCGAACTCCCGATCTCCTTGGGCAAATATCTTTGGTACGTATCTTCAGTTCCGTACTGGAAGGCGAAGTTCTCCGAAATCCTCGGCCATTCGATCGGCCGGCTGTCGGAGGACGAACGTCGCTTCATCCCCAAAGAAGAACACAAGGCGGTCTTTCTTGAAGCGCGGATAATGGTCGCGATTTACGTTCTGATATTTTGCGCTTGCGCCGCGTACGATTGGTGGGCGCCGGTCTGGTATTGGTGGCTTCCGGTGTTTCTGGGCGAACCTGTCATGCGCGCGATCAGGATGGCGGAACACGTCGGACGCCCCAACACGCTGGACATGAAGGAAAACACGCGAACCAATCTCGTTTCAACCCCGATGCGGTTTCTCTGCTGGAACATGAACTATCACGCGGAACACCACTATGCGTCGTCCGTCCCGTTCCACATGCTTCCGGAGCTGCACCGCAAATTGAAGGGCTTCGTTTACGTCGAGAAGCGCGGCTATCTCGGCGCCCACATAGATATCCTCTCGCAGATATTCGGTCGCGCGCCTCGGTCGGATGACCGGCCGAAAGACGTGCCTTGAAACAAGAAAGACATTGGCAGGATCTGATATCGGTCGCCGAGCTTGAGCCTGGAGACGCAACGCCAGTCAGATTCGGCACCCGGGAACTTGCCGTATACGATACGATCGACGGCGTATTCGTCAGCCTCGCCCGATGCACCCATGGCGGAGCGAATTTGTGCGACGGCTACTTCGACGGGCGACACATTGAGTGCCCGCTTCACCAAGGGCTGTTCGACGCGCGGACTGGCATGCCTAAATCCGCGCCCGCGACGCGGGCGCTGTTGATGATCGAATCCCGGGTGGTCGACGGAGTCGTGCAGATTTTTCTTTGAATCCGCAGCGCACGCCTTGAAATTCTGCCGACGGTCGATTCACTATATCCGCAAGCACGGCTCTCCATTTTCGTTTGCCTGCATTCAGCAGATCATCCGAGGAACCGGTCATTCGCATGCTCGCGTGAAGCCAAGCACGCGGTCGTACCGATCAAATCCTCGGAAGGTCGGCGCGGCATCAACCAAAGTCGAGTTTACGAAAACTCGCGAGACGGGAGGCGCCAAGCATGAAATTCTTCGATGTCAAGCATCCGATGTTCAATCCGCTTTGGGTTCGAATCGTCGTCACCGCGATTTGCGCGCTTTGGGCGATGCTGGAATTCGGGTCGGGCAATCCGTTCTGGGGCATTTTATTCGCGGCGGCGGCGGCGTTCTGCTTGTGGAAGTTCTTCATAAATTTCGAAGAATATACGGACGACGACTCGAAGGACGAAAGCGGGAAGCGATAGCATCAGATCACGCGATTATAGAGCGTGCTCGCAAAGGAAGTCGGACTGTCCGCCGCGCGACGAGAGAAGCCGGACTTTTCGTTGCGACATGGCGACCGGGCCGCACCGAAGTCAATCGAATTCAAATTGCAGGACATCAATATCCTGTCCCTCGGTCCTCTCGCGCAACTCAAACTCCATCCTGACGAATAGGGCGTTATCTTCGGTATCGGAATACCCGGTCTGGTAAATCCCTTGCCCAAAGGCTCCGTCGAAACCGCCCGTTCCACCCACGATGACAATCGTGCCGAATCCGCCGCCGCCTGCGCCGATGGTTCCAGTATTCCTGACAGCCACAGCGAACAACATGTCCGCGTTCTCTGCTGTCATTGTGCATGGTGAGATAAGCGCGATGCCTCCCGAAACGGGCATTGAGTTAACCAGACATTCGATACGGCCGGTTTCTCCTACAGACAACAAACCCGAACCGCCGCCGGTAACCGTATACTCGCCTGACGACCGTCCGCCGACGGCCCGTCCTTCCATGAACGGAAAATCCAGGAATTCGTGCAGCATGTCCGCGTGGATGACAATTTCAGTCGCTCCGTCCGCCCCGGCATCTTGAGCAAGCGCGTTCATCGCAAGAGTCGAGGTTAGAATTCCCGCTGCAAGCGTCAGGCGTTTCGGCATTCCGTATCTCATGTCATCCTCCAAAGGAATTCGGCAATTTTGTCCTCGCCGCTTGTCCTATCATATGCATAGAGAAAGTTAAGAGCGGATTGCGCTGAATCGGCACTCAGAGCATCATGCCTTCGTGAGTTTTGGACTTTTTGGAATTTGAACGCCGTGCGTTCTACGTTGCACGAAGACACAGCTGCGCGGTTTGCATCAAGTTTTGCAGGTCGGAGTTGTCGCTGCGAACGAACAGCCTAATGCTTGGTAATCTTCGGTCCAACGTACACGACGTAGAGTGGCGCGGCCGCGTTTACCGGCCACGAGATCAGTTTCTCTCTTTGGGCCGCCGGAAGTCCTCCCAGAAGGGTCCGCTTTGGGCCGGTCACTGCATCAAAGAGCTGCGCTCCTCTTCGCTCAAGCCTTGCACAGCTTGCCGCATCAACAAGTCGGGCGTCACATTCGCATTGACGATGCTGAAATGGATTTGCAATTTTCGTCCATATCGACGGCGCGCGAGTTCCCGCATCGCCATCACCCGGCCGATGGCGATGCGGAAGTCCCAGATTGAACTGGTTCAACTTAAGTGAAAACCGCTCCAACGGTGTGTCAGGGAAACTGCCGGACAGTCGTCCACTTGCCGCCGCTCTCGTGGGATTCGACGGCGGCCTCGAGCATGGCCAAGGTGCGCATGCCATCAAGCGATCCCGGAACGCGCTTGATGAACAACTCGTGCGGTTCGCCGAGGCTACGCGCGATGAGTGCGCAAGCGAAGTCGGCATAGAGGTTCGCGAACGCGAGCACGTAGCCCTCAGGATGCCCAGGCCTCAGCCGCGTGGCAGTGGCGGCGGCGGCGGAGAGTCCGTCATAGCCGCGGGCAATCCGAATCGCCTCTCGGCCGATGGGCTTGTGCCACAATACTTCCGGATCTTCTTGGACCCAGGTAAGCCCGCCAGCCTCGCCGAAAATCCTAAACCAGAGCCCATGGTCGACGCCGGCGGCGACATAGCTTCCCCATATCCGCCCTCGAGCGCCGTTCTCGAACCGCGCGGTGACATAGGCGTTGTCGAATACGGCTCTCCGCTCGACGAATGCGGTGAGTTCGGCGGATACCTCCACCGCCTCTTGGCCCGAAACCCAGGTCGCGATGTGGTGCGCATGGGACGACACCTCGCCCAGTATTGCGCCTCGCCCCATGGTTTCCTCGCGGAATCGCCAATGCCGGTCCGCGGGATCCTCGGGCTCAAAGCTCACTCCGGGATCCCCGGCCGCCAACTCGGCCTCAATTAGCCGGATCTTTCCAAGCGCGCCGCTGCGCACGAGTTCCCGCGCGTGACGCACCATCGGATAGCCGGTGTAGCAGTGCGTGAGGCACAGAAGCCTCCCGCTCCGGCGGAACAGGTCGTGGAGTCTGCGGGCTTCGTCGAGCGTCCGGGCCAACGGCTTTTCGCAGATGACGTCGATGCCGTTCTCCGCGAACGCTTTGGCTGCAGGGAAGTGCAGGTCCGGCGGCGTCGCCACCAGAACCGCTTCAATGCCGTCGTCGCGGGCGGCTTCCCTTTCCGCCATTTCCTGAAAGTCCGCGTAGGTGCGATCCAAAGGAACGTACTCTGCCGCGGCAGTCGCCCGCGACACCTCCGGGTCGGCCGAAAACACGCCGGCCTGAAGATCGAAGTACCCGTCGACCCGTGAAGCGGCGAGATGGGAACTTCCGATTACGGAGTCCCGTCCGCCGCCCACGAACCCGAGTCGCAGCCGCCTGCCAAACGCGCTGCGAAGCTCGTCCCTCGTCAATTCCAGCACGCCGCGGCTCCTCCCTGCCGGCAAAAGAATCCGCGCCCGGCGGCAGCCGGATGCGGGCGGGCGCCGGGAAAGGCTCTCCCGGCGCTCCGATGATCAGAAGTCGAAATCGTCGACGTTATCCGCCGTGAAAATGAACGGATCACCGAGAAGGACCGTATCCTCGCCGATGAACTGGAGATCCCCCAGACGGCCCGCCGCGACCGAAGCGTCGCCGCGCTTGACGGTGCCTTCGTGCAGCGCATTGGCCATATAGATGGCGCCGTAACCGATGTCGATCGGACTCCAGAGCGCGGCCTCTTTGAGCGAGCCATCCTTCAAATACGGCCGGATCAGGCTCGGGACGCCGAGCCCGGTCACCGCGACGCTGTCTTCCATCCCAAGCTGCTTGACCGCCTCGATCACGCCCGGAGTGGCGATTCCCGTGACCGTGTAGACGCCGACCGTCTCGGGGTTGCCCTGCAGGTAGTTGAGCGTGACGTTCTTGCTCTTCTCGAGATCCTCGTCACCTGGGAGAATCGCGGGGAAGTTCATGTTGGGATACATCTCCGCGGCGTACTTCTTGAGTTCTTCGATCCAGCGGTTCTGGTTCGGCGCGGTCAGCACTGCCGTGACGATCAGGAAATCGCCCTCGGCCGTTCCGGCCGACCGGACCATCATCTCGACGAAAGTTCTGCCCATTCCCTCGAAGGTCGCCTGGTTCAGAAAGAGAGTCCGAGCGTCGGGATTGACGTCGGCGTCCCAAGTCATCGTGATTATGCCGGCGTCCTGCGCCCGCTTCATCGCTGGCGCGAGCGCGTCAGGGTCGTTCGCGGACACGGCGATGACATCGAACCGCCTCCGCACGAACCGGTCGATGATGTTCGCCTGCTCTGATACGTCCGCGTTGACGGGACCGTTGAATTCAACGGTGACTCCGAGTTCGGCTGCCGCTTCCTGAGCGCCCTGGTTCGCGGCGACGAAGTACGGGTCACTCGTGAACTTGGGAATCAATCCGATCTTGATCCCCTGTGCCGAGGCGGTTGCCGCCCCCGCGCCGATCAGAGCGGCCGCGGCTCCGAAGACCAGTGTCCGCCTTGCGACGGTTACTCCAAAATTTGCCATGGCTTTCCTCCTTCAATTGGCAAATTGCGGGCGGATGCGCGACCGCCGCGCACCCCGCCCATGCTGCTCTCATTTTCTTGCTGCACGAATGTTCTCGTTAATGAACACCCCGAGTATCAGGACGGTTCCGATGACGACGAGACCGAAATCCCCGCGGATCCCGGCAAAGCTGAGGCCGTCCTGAAGATAGGAGAGTATGAGCAGGCCGAAGACGGTGCCCCAGATCGAACCCGAGCCGCCGAGTATCCGGGCGCCGCCCAGGACGACGATTGCGATCGCGACGAGCTCGAGCCCGAACCCGGCGTTGCCGCGCGCGCTGAAAATCCGCGAGGTGTGGATCAGGCCGGCGATGCCGACCATCAGTCCCATTAGCGAATAGACGGCGATCTTGACGCGGTCCGTCGCCACTCCGGAGAATCGGCACGCGGTTTCGTTGTGCCCGATGGCGTACACGTAACGCCCGAACGGGGTCTTCGACAGCAGTAGCCAGAATAGAACAACGAATATCGCCAGAACCACCAGCTGAACGGGAACGAAGTTGTTGATCTTGTACTGGCCGAACACCGTGAACCAGTCAGGGAAGCTCGAAACGGCGTCCGCGTCCGATACGGCGAAGGCGATGCCTCGGAACAGCGCGAACGTGCCGAGCGTCACCACGAGCGGATGAAGCCGGAAGTAGGTCGTGAAGAAACCGTTGAGCGCGCCGCCCGCGACGCCGACTGAAACTCCCAGCGCGCATGCGAAGCCAAGCGGCAGCCCGGCTTGATAGGAGAAACCTATGGCTACGGACACCAGTGCCAGAAGCGCCCCCACGGAAAGGTCGATCCCGCCTGTGATGATGACCAAGGTCATCGCAAGCGCAATCAGTCCGACCTCGACAAAGGCGCGCGTGGCGTCGAACAGCCCCCACATGCTGAAAAAGCCGGGAACGAGCGTGCTGGTCAATGCGATCTGGACAACGAACAGCGCGGCGAGCATGCCCGTGCGCCCGAAGCGCGATAGCAAGGCCGACGGTGCCGCGCGGACGGCGGCCGCGGCGGAATCGCTCCCGTTCACAGCTTCTTCTCCAAGTAACGCTGCCGCAGGCCTTCGGTTGATACCGAAAGTAGAATTAGAATTCCAAGCACGAGCAGCTCCATCGTGCCCGGAACCCTGTTCAAAGTCATTGCATTGAGGATCACGCCGACCAGAAGGGCGCCGACGACCGGGGAGAAAACCGATCCCCTTCCGCCGCGTATGCTCGTTCCGCCGAGTACAACGGCAGTGATCACCCTGAGTTCGAACGATGTAGCGGCGGTCGCCTGCAGCTGGCCAATCTGGCCGAGGAACACTGCTGCCGCCAAGCCGCAGGACGCGCCCGAAAGCGTGAACGCGATCAGCCGGGTGCTGTGTATGGGCAGGCCCAAGGTTATCGCGCCGCTCTCGTTCCCGCCGACTGCATAAATATTCCAGCCCCAAGCGGTGTTCTTGCTCACCCAGTAGAAGGCGGCGATGAGAATGGCGAGCAGCAGGACCGATACGGGCACGCCCGCGAAATCGTTTAGGCCGAGAACTCTGGATTCCTTTGGAACATTCAGCACCTGCGCGCCGGCAAGCAGCAGGATGAGGCCGCGGTACACGAACAATGCGCCAAGCGTGGTTATGATCGAAGGCACCTTGCCGTAGGTCGAAAGCGCGCCGTTCACCGCTCCGATCAGAAGGCCGACGGTCAACGACGCGGCAAGAGGAAGGACCATCCCGCCGTACTCCATCGCGACGTTCCCGAACACGAATGCGCATACGGCGAGGACGGATCCGACGGACACGTCGATTTCCGCCGCGAGAATGACTTGGTTCACCGCCAAGCCGACAATGGCGATGATGACGCCTTGCTCCACGATCCCAAGTAGATTGCCGGCAGCGAAAAACCCCCGCGTCGTCACGGAAAACACCGCTGTGAGAAGCAGAAGGAACACCAGCGCCGGAAACTCCGGCCGGGCAAGCAGCGTAAGGAGCACTGCGGAAGGCTCCCTCGCCGTCCCCGCTTCGTTCGAGGCGGGAACGTCAGGCATAGGCCTCCTCCGTGACCCCGGCCGCTGCGGAGCCGATAAGATCCGGCGAGAATTCTTCACGATCAAAAATCGCGGCGAGTTTTCCTTCGCGCAGCACAAGCGTCCGGTCGCACATTGCGAGTATTTCGTTGAGCTCCGACGAGATCATCAGTACAGCGTGTCCGCGCTTTGCGAGCTCGTCGATAATTCGGTAGATTTCGGATTTCGCGCCGATGTCAACGCCGCGTGTCGGCTCGTCGAGTATGAGTATGGACGGGCCGCGGGCAAGCGCCTTCGCGACGACGGCCTTCTGCTGATTGCCGCCGGACAGAGCCGACACGGGGTCGTCAAGGCCGGCTCCCACGATCAGCACCTGCGAGGACGCCTTTTCCGCGAACGCATCCTCGGCCGCAGTGTCGATGAACCAGCCTTTCATGAAGCTGGTAAGGCTTGAAAACGTGATATTGTTTTTGATGGAGAACGGCAGGATCAAACCGAGCGTCCGCCGCTCCTCGGGAACCATTCCGATTCCGCTCGCGAAAGCCTCTTGCACGCTTGAGATCTTGATCTCTTGGCCGTTGAGCCGGATCAAGCCTGCCGTGCGCGGGCGGAGCCCGAACAATGTCTCGGCAAGCTCCGACCGGCCCGCGCCTATCAGGCCCGAGACTCCGAGGATTTCGCCTTTCCGGAGGCGGAAGGTCACGTCTTGGAAGGCCTTTCCGGAACTGAGGCCTTCGATCTCGAGCACGGCTTCGCCGATTTCATGGGGGTGCCGGACGAACAGCTGCTCGACGGGACGTCCGACCATCTTCCTTACGAGCGTGCTTTCGGTTTCCGCTTCGGTCGGACGGTCGGAAACAAGCTTTCCGTCGCGCAGCACGACCGTCCGGTCGCTAATCCTGAATATCTCTTCAAGCCTGTGGGTGATGTAGACCACCGCCACCCCGTCGTCCCGCAGCGCCCGCACGACCGAAAGAAGGCTCGCCACCTCCCTCTCTGTCAGCGACGCCGTCGGCTCGTCCATGATGATGACCCGGGCGTTCGCGTTCAGGGCTCGGGCGATCTCGACAAGTTTGCCGTTGGCGGCTGACAACAATTTCGCGGGAGCCCTGACATCGACGCGCAGCCCCAGCCGGGACAGGATGCTCCGGGCGCGCCGTTCCATTTCGGGCCTGTCGAACGCGCGGTGCCGACGCCTTGGGCGGTCCAGCCCCATCCAGATATTCTCCACCACGGGAAGTTCCGGGAACAGGTCGAGCTCCTGCGGGATCATTACGATGCCAGCCCTTTCTCCTTCGCTGGGGTCCCTGAAGCTCGTGCGGGCGCCGTCCACTTCCACATGTCCGGACGTGGGCGGATACAGCCCGTAAAGGCACTTCGAAACGGTGCTTTTGCCAGCCCCATTCTCGCCGGCGATGGCGACAACCTCGCCCGCGAATATCTCCAGATCAATGTCCTGACATGCGAGAATGCTGCCGAACCGCTTCGTGACGTTCCGCAGTGCGCAAACCGGATGCCTGTCGTCCGATGCCGACGCCGGGCTCATGAGCCCTTCCCGTTGCGGGGCTGTGCTCGCCGCTCGGCGAATAGCCGATCAGGCATCCTGCGCACTGCCGCCAACCGGGTTGTCGTCGACTGCGGCGACCACGGTCTGGTCGAAATCGACAATTGATCCGGTCATAAGTCCAGACTCGTCCGATGCCAGAAACGCGAGCGCTTTCGCAACGTCGGAAGGCAAAAGCAGCCTGCCGAACGGCTGCGCCGCAGACGCTCTTTCAAGCCAGTCCTCGCCGTAGCCGTGGTAGTTCGCCTGCAGGTCATGCTCCGTGGGTGTCGCGGTCCATCCGATGTTGAGGGCGTTCACCCTGATCCTGTCCCACCGGAGGGAATTCGCCAAGTTCTTGGTCAGTGTCAGCAGCGCCGCCTTCGCCGCGCTGTAGGCCGTAATGTAAGGCTGACCGGCGTACGCCGCCACCGAGCCGATGCTGGTGATGGTTCCGCCGCGGCCGTGGGCGCGCATGTTAGGCACAATCCGCTGAGCAAGGAAAAAAGGGGCGCGGACATTTACGGCGAAGAGGTAGTCCCACAGAAGGGGCGTCGTGCTTTCCAAAGTTCCCCGGTCCGTGGCGCCGCAGCAGTTGACCAAACAGTCAAGGCCTCCGAACGCGTCGGAAGCCCCGTCAATCACCTTGAAGCAGTCCTCGGGCGCTGCAAGATCCGCCTCGAAAAAGGCCGCCCGCGCTCCAAGCTCCTTGATCTCATCCGCGACTGCGGATCCGTTGGCCGCGCTTCGACCGCAAATCGCGACCCCGCGGGCGCCCCGCCGGGCGAGCAGTTTCGCGGTTTCGCGTCCCACGCCTTGAGTTCCGCCCGTCACGACAACGGCCTTGCCTTCGAATCCCAACGCCCAGCCTCCCCATCTGGTTTCGTTGCAAAATGAATTTTTCTTTATAATTCGAAATATTATACAAATTTTTGGCAACGATACCAATCCGCGCGTACGGTGTCAACGACCTGTACTGAATCTGTTCTTTGACAAGCTGCGTCTCTTGCTCGCCGAGAGGTTGATCGAAGCTGATTCGGGTCCGATTCACTTGCTTGAGTTTCTGAGGACAGGTTTTGTGGTCCTTGTTTTCCAGTGTTTGCCTTCCGAGGATATTGCAATTTGAGGCCAGTATTGTTGCTTTAAGCATTTCGGCGGATGATTTCGGTCCTCCATTCGTGCGTTCGACGAGGATTTCGGCATCGACCGCATTCGCGAGAGCTTCCGGATCAGGGGGAAACGGCGCCCGGGTTCTGCAGGCGCAACCGGCCTTGCCGGAGGGACATGGAACGCGAAACCGAATCTTGACATGCCCGACCAAAATCGTGGGATTATCGGCACAATTCTCGCCTCCCCTGCGCCCTTCAGCCGCTGGAACCGGCAGACGGTCTCGGATATGCTGGCCGCATGGCGGAACGGCGCGCAGCAAGCAGGATACCTAACGCCCAGGACGTTGCGAGACTGGCTGGCGTGTCGCCCTCGACCGTGTCCAGAGCATTCGTGGACGAGGCGAGCATAAGCGCCCAAAAGAAGGCGAAGGTGCTGGAGGCGGCAAGCAAGCTCGGCTACCGGCCGAACGCGATGGCGAGCAGCCTGCGCACGCGGAAGTCCCGGCTCGTAGGCATCCTTCTTGAGGAATTCACAAACCCTTTCTTCTTGCGGACGCTGGAATTGCTGACCCGCGAACTGCAGAAGGTCGGGCTCCACGCGATCGTCGTGAACGCTTCCCACGACATCAGCGTGGAAGAAGCGATCGACCTCATCATCCAGTTCCGGATCAACGCGCTGATCGTTTCGTCCGACATTCCGCTCAACGTGGAATTCGAGTGCTCGAAAATGGATATCCCAGTCGTGTCGTTCGCTCGCACCGAACGCAGGATCCCCAACTCCACGGGCATCTGCCTCGACGACTTCTCGGCGGGCTATGCGGCTGCGCGGCATCTGCTCGGGAAAGGCTACCGGCACCCGGGGTTCGTGGGCGGCTTCCCCGATGTGTCCGTCACCATCGACAGATGCGCCGGCTTCCGGGAGCGCCTCGCGGAATCGGGAATCCGGCAATTCGCGACGACCTTCGTCGGCGACAACACATACGACACCGGCTTGGCCGCGTGCCGGGAGTTCCTAGCCGGCTCCGACCTGCCGGACAGCCTATTCTGCGTGAACGACCAAGTTGCGGTTGCCGCCATAGACGCAAGCATGGAGCGCGGGCTTTCGGTTCCCGGCGACATTGGGGTGATCGGTGTCGACGACATCTGGGTCACACGCACGCGCAGCTATAGCGTGACAACCATCACGCAACCGCTTGAAGCGATGTCGGAAGCGATGGCAGCTGTTCTGGCCGATCACAATTCGGGTTCGGCGAGGCAGCGGCAAACGCTGCGATTCGAAGGGCGCCTGATGGAAAGGGAATCGACACGCCGCGCGGCGGCCGCGGATGGCAAAGACCCTGCGCGGGCCGACTCCGCCGCGCCCGCCGCCGGTCCGGTTCAGAAATAGAGCCTCTGTCCCGCGCGTCCCTCCTCCCGCTTCGCGACGAGGGCGCGTGTTTCCGGGTCGCCGGTAACTTCGGCGCCCACGACCTCCCACCACACGCCCGAATCGGGAGGAAACCGGTACTTTTCGGTCGGCACAACGATCATGCACGGGCCTGGCTCCCTCCGAGCTGCGGCGAGCGCATTCCGCACGTCGCTTTCGCTGTCGACCAGCCAAGCGCGCACTCCTACGCTTTCCGCGTTCTTGACATAATCGACTTCGATGAAATCGCCCTTGTCCAGAAGACCGGTTTCCGGATCTCGGATTCGGAATTCGTTGCCGAGCGAGTGCCCGACCAGCGCTTTTTGGTGACCGTGGATCGACTGGAAGCCGTAGTTGACGTTGAGCACAACCGTAATCTTCGTCCGCTCCTGCATCGCTGTGACCAACTCCATCGGGTGCATCTGGTAGTTGCCGTCCCCCATCAGCACGAATACTTCCCCCTGATGCCCAGTGAGGCGGACGCCGATCGCGGCCGGAATGTCGTAGCCCATGCAGGAATTCCCGAACTCGATATGGACGCTCTTGCCTCCTGTCGCGTCGAACAGCTTCGTCAGGTCGGCCGGAATGGTTCCCGCCGCCGCGACCAGAGTGTCGCCGGCGCGCATCTCGTCGTTCAGAATTCCGATAAGCTGGCCTTGGCTCAGTTTCTCGTTGTGCCGGTTGACGAAAACCTCCGATGCCATGACCCGCTTCCAGTCTTCGCGTCGGTCCGCCGCCGTTTCGGTCCACGAGGGGTTGGGGGAAGCCCCGGCGACGGCGCATGCGTCGGTCAACGCTTCAAGCGACAGTTTCGCATCTGCGGCGATGGGCAGGGCGCCGAGCTTGAACGCGTCGCGGCTATTGACATTAATCGAGACGAATTTGACAGCGGGATTCTGAAACGCGGAATTCGACCCGGTCACAAAGTCGTGCAGGCGGGTTCCGACACAGATCACAAGATCTGCTTCTTCGGCGGTGCGGCCCGCCGCAGGCGTTCCGAGGTGCCCGGTGCCGCCGACAAGCAGACTCGAGTCCTCTCTCATCGCGCCGCGGCCCGCGTGGGTTTCGCCGACCGGGATTCCGAATTTTTCCACGAAGGTCGCGAGCGCGTCCCAAGCCTCGGAGTAGTGCACGCCGCCGCCCGCGATGACGTACGGGCGCCGGGACTGTCGGATCAACTCGGCGGCTTCTCCGATCCGCTCCGGAATCGGCGCCGGCCTTTCGATCCGCCAGACGCGTTTTTCGAAGAATCGTACCGGATAGTCGAACGCATAGCACTGGATGTCCTGCGGGAGCGCGATCGTGACGGCGCCCGTTTCGGCCGGGCTCGTCATCACCCGCATCGCTTCGGGCAGCGAGGTCAATATCTGTTCGGGCCGCGTGACCCGATCGAAAAAGCGGCTGACGACGCGGAAGGCGTCGGTCACCGACATGTCCTCGGAGGTCAGGTGCTCGATGTCCTGCAGCACCTTGCCGCCATATCTGGAGGCATAGTAGTCCGAAGGGAGCAGCAAAACAGGAATTCGGCAGATGGTCGCGGTCGCCGCTCCCGTGATCATGTTGGTGGCTCCCGGCCCGATGGAGGTCGTGCAGGCCATCGCCGCCTTTCGCCGCATAGCACGCGCGAATCCCGTCGACGCATGCACCATTGACTGCTCGTTCGCGGGCTGGTGGTACGGCAGATCCCGCCCGCATTCGACCAGGGCTTGGCTGATTCCGGAAACGTTTCCGTGGCCGAAGATTCCCCAAATGCCTTGAATGAAACGCTGCTCCTGGCCGTCGTATTCGCTGTACTGGGCTTGAAGGAATTTCACGATCGCCTGCGACAGCGTCAATCGCTCCGTCTTTTCCGCCGAGTAGAATTTCATTCGCATGGCCTCCCCCATTCCATCAGGCCGAGGTGCGCGGATCGCTTCGCCAGCCCCTTCCGCTGCGGATAATTGCAGATTGCATCCGGGAGTTGAAGGCCGCCGCGGATGTCGGGAGCTGCCGACACGCACTGCGCAGCCGACATTCCCGTCGACGGTCTTGACGAAGGTCGACCGCGGTGTCGCGCAGCGCGCGACTGCCCTGCGGCATAACCGGATCAATGCCCGGCGGGTCTTGGGACGGGCCTTCGCTTGGATGTTGCGCTGGCGTCGTCGGGCGAAAGACTATGAATGAAGCTTGCAGAGTTCTGCGGCGCGAGATCGGCCGGTCAAGTGCAGATTCATGATGTGCCGGGTCGGACGGGCTGCAGCATGCTGAAAATAAACAACATAATTCGCAACAGCGAATTTTGATTCGTATTCTTGGAGCGCGTCAAGTTCGAATCATTTTTCTCAAGTTCCGCCGATGATCGCTGCCCGGTCGCACGGGAACCTCGAGAACCGATTCTGGCCGCGTACATCCTGTGCTGAATGCGGTTGACCGGTCGTTGAGGGTGTTCCGGCATGAAAAAGGCATCATTTGTCCGCGAACCGGAGGTCGCGGACACTGAGTTCGAATTGCAGGGCTGTCGCCAACAGAAGCGCACCTATTCCGCCAGCATATGTGTCAAGCGGCATTGTGGATGTCATGCATTTGCCTCACTCTCGAAGAGACGATTTGTCACTAACATTTTCATTTTTTCACTTGCTACACTTATTTCTGTTGTGTTCAGGGACAAACCAACCTTTTTTTGACCCAAGCAAGACAGACGGAGGACGACATGCCGCGCGATGGGAATGTGAAAGAGCTAACTCGGAGGCTGCCCACGAATGACGAGATCGCGAATGCTGCGGAGGCCTCTCGAGCTTTGGCTCATGCTCAATCCGGGTCAGGTCGTTTGGTGCTCGGCGGAGAGAACGGAGACAACGTTCAGCTAGCGCCTGCGATCGCGGATCTGATTGTCACTCTGCTGGGTCACGTCGCCAGCGGAAACATGGTCACGCTCGTTCCGGCAGGCGCGATGCTCACTACCCAACAGGCGGCGGATATCTTGAACGTCTCGAGGCCGTTCTTAAGCAAACTTCTAAATGAAAACCGGATCCCGCATGTTCCTATCGGGTCGCATCGTCGCGTCATGCTTGCCGACCTCATGGCTTACAAAGAACGTCGGGATAGCACGCGTCGTGCCGCTCTCGATGAGCTGGCTGACCTCGGCCAAGAGTTTGACGCAAGTTGAGCCATCTCGCTGACCGCGGTGCATCCCATTTTGTTTGGATTGGGAAGGTGCGGCAAGTCGAAAGCTGGCCGCCGCTCTGCTCGCCTCCGGATGCCGCCTCGCAAACTTGCGCTGGCTTGGCTTTCTCGAATTGTCGGCCATTCGCGTCGCAGCCGCTTGACCGAAAGGAACGGGACGCCCCAATTGCTCGACCAGGAAAAATTCCTGACGGGCTTGGACCGGACGGATGGGCCGCGCGACGGTCGGTCCGAGCTCGAGAACGCCGCGCAGGTCGTCGTCTTCCGCGCCGAGCCTTTGCGAAAAAGAAATGGATGGACGGCCCGCGCGGACCGATATAAAGTGCGGAAATGCGAAGCAGCCATTCGCGCCGAATGGTTCGGCGATGCGGCGTCCGGCTTGATGCGCGCCTGATGAACTTCTTGCGACGGGAATTGGGCGATGAGCGAACCGACGATACATGAGGTTTCCAAGGAACTGGCGACGCTGAGGGAACAGATGAACACACATCAAGCGAAGTATGAAGGCGCTTTGGACAGATTCCACGCCGCTATGGACAGATTCCGCGCCGATATGTCGAAAAACGACGCCGCTTTCGAAAGGCTCCGGACCGACATGGCGAAGCGAGATGCCGACGCGGCGAAGCGGGATGCCGACGCGGCGAAGCGAGATGCTGACGCGGCGCACCGCGAAATCATCCGCTTGCGATGGCAGATCGGCATATGGATCGCCGGCGTTCTCGTTACAATCGCAGCAATGGGAATTTTCATCCGTTTGGCGATCTGACACGGCGCGGCACGCCCATGCCTGCGCCCCTTGGCTGAACGCGCCGACAAGACTTCCGAATTCCCTGTCCTTCGCAACGCGCGGCTTCAGGACCATCGGGCAACCGGCCGCATCCCGTGTTTCTTGGTCAATCGATTGCGGCGCGGCGATCCCTCCAATCGATGATTTCGCGTCTGCGGTTGTTTTCCAGGCAGCATTTGCGGCGAGCTCGGCGTTGGCTTCGGCTTTCTGACAGCGGCATCCTGTCCGACCAAAAAGTATGGGATGCACCCACAGCCGACCAACACGGGATCAAGAATCAGCAGGTCTTCTGCCGCGGGCCGCGAAACCAGAGCTTGACATGCCTTGCCGAGTTGGCAGAACTAGGTCTTTGAATACGCCTCGGCAAGGGAACGGAACCGGACAGCCGCGCTCCCGCCCGTAGGCGCGAGCGCGTCGAGTGCCGGAGGTATCTGATGGGAAGCGTGCTGGTAACCGGATCCACCGGCAATCTTGGGCAGAAGGCCGTCGCGGCTCTCGAAAGTGCCGAGAGCACAAAGGTCGTCAGGTTCGGAAGGAATTCCGCCAACTTGCCGGATGTGGTGACCGCCGACCTTTCCCACTATGGAAGCTGGGCACGGAGTTTCGGCGGCGTGGACGCCGTTCTCCATTTGGCGGCGGATCCCCGGCCGGTTTCGGACTGGGCAGCGGTGACGAAGCTGAACATCGACCTCGCGCTAAACGTGTTCCGGGCGGCCGAGGAGGCGCAAGTGCGCCGGATCGTCTTTGCCAGCTCGAACTGGGTCGTCGCAGGCTACAGGTTCGGCCGCGAGCGGCTCACCTCTTGCATCCCTCCACGCCCGGTCAATCCCTACGGCGCATCCAAGCTTTTCATTGAGCGCGCGGGGATAGCGCTCGGCGAGCGGACCGGGATCTCCGTACTGGCGCTCCGGATCGGATGGTGCCAGCCGGGCGATAACATTCCGGGTCCGCACATGGGATTCGGCCGGTGGGCGCAGGAGATGTGGCTCAGCAACGAAGACTGGGCACAGGCGGTCCGGAGATCCTGCCTGTCCAGATACGGCGAAAGCGCCGTACTGAACATCGTCTCTCAGAACGAGGGCATGAGGTGGGATTTGGGGGCGGCGCACGAAACCATCGGGTACGCCCCGAAAAGCCGTCATACGCCGCGACTGTCAGTCAAGGTCCGAATCGCGGATGCGGCGGCACGGATGCGCGACCGCATGATCCGCCGACATTGTGCCGAGCCACTTTTCGGAACCCGCTGGTAACACGGGAATTCGCTCGCGACGCGCGGATTGCGGAAGGGCGGGATGGTGTCTGCGGCCCGGCGCGGTCGGCAGTTCATCCGCGACGCCGTGAAACGCGCCGGATGTAGCGACCGCCGAGGTTCAGAGAGGAAACGTCAAACTTCGGAATGTCGGGAAATCCAGCCGTTCAATGCGCTGGTTCTCCCTTGGCACGCGAAGGGGTTGGAAATACATGGCTGCTCCAGATCGGCGGCCCCTCCGCCCGAAGCGGCTGGAACTCGCGGAATTCGAAAGGGCTCAAACCCTTGCCTCGGCCAGTCGCGATCCGTACCTCGGCCCTCCGAAGGGTTGGCGGATGGCTCATAACCCCGGTTCGACTGACAACCGACGCCAAATGCGCCAAGCCGCATCAAGTCTTGCGCCACTGCCGCGTTTGGCAACGCCTGCAACCTTTCCGCCGTGATCTCCGGAATGGCGCGGAACTGCTCCAAAACCCTCGCCCAATACGGTTCCAGAACTACCCGGCGGGACCGCCCAACTTGCCGGAGCAAACCGATTTTTTCCACGCGTATCGCTGCGTCCACGCAGCCGCGCTAAGCTCCGAAACGCCCGACATGCGCAACACCGCAGCAGCTCATGTCGCTCTTCCGTGCCGATGCCGCACTTTAGCGAAGGCCATTCAATCTCGTCTCGTCCGTGCTGGCCTCTTTCACTGCGGTCAACATAAACTGCACCTAACCAATAAGAGGGAATCTATTGTTTCCGCGATTCCTGAAGATCGCGATAGGATCCGAAGTTACGTATTGCATATCTCCCGCATCCTTCCGAGAATATCGATTCCCTGCTGGGCGAAGAAGTGAAGCAGGTCTATGTAAATCCAGTTCTCTGCGAGTAGATCGCCCTCCCTCCTGTACATGTCTACGACGCGCATAGACACTCGGTCCTTGTAGCCAGGAAATCCCATGAACCCGCCCGTCGGCTTCATGGACAAGTTCGGCCAACCGAAGAAACCCCCGAACCGCCCTTCGGAGAACCTGCACAGATGACCTAGGAACTCGATCTCGCTCAAACCGCGGCTGAACGGACCCTGATGCTGGTCTTGATAGCGTGCCCTGGTGTATGCCGCTCCGATCCCGGTCGGACCGTACCAAATCATGTCCTTCATCCAGGTCTGGGCAAGCTCATCTTGAGGCGACTCAAGATCGGAACCAACTAGGTCATCGATCATTCTGTCGATCAGTTCCATCGTCTTCCGGCTTTCCGCCGGATCTTGAACTGCGAAGTTCAATCCTTCGTGCGTTCTGGGCCCGGGCGTTATGAACCACGCGCCTGTTTCCGGTGGAAACGGATTGTATCCTGCTTGTCGCATTACGCTGGGGATATCGAAGAAATGCGCGGTTTGCCGAATCCGGCCTTCGGCGACCTCATTGAATTCGACGAAGCGAAAAAACACCATTTTGCGTGTCGACGGAATGCCAAGCCAATTGTTGTCGAACAGGCCCAAGATGTGCCCCATGCAACAAACCCAATCGCCTTTGACATGGTGCATGCCGTTCGTCCCCGCAATGAAAATGTCGGGACGCCGCTGAATCGGCGAAATCGCATGCCTGAGCGGCTCCCAGAACTGATCCGCGACAGCACCGGCGCCTTTCAGTTCGTTGAACGGATGCATTCCCTTCCAAGCATAATCTTCCGTCACGTATTTCTTGAGCACGTCGGCCACGCCGCCGCTCGGCGCGACGTCAAGATCACGGTAAAATTCCAGAATGACCTTCTTGATTTCTTGGTAGTCGCTCATCCCTACGCGTCTCCCTGCATAATGAATTGAAGGTGGGCGGACAGATGATACCAAGTTCAAGTTGTGGTTGCGATACCGCTTACGGAATCGGAAATCATTGAGGCGCGGTCGGGCCTGATTAGTCAGAATCCGATGATGACGATTTGATTTCCGGTCGTCGCCTGCCATACACAGATAGCGGGCTCCGGCAAAAAATGCCTCTCCGCCAGGGTGCCTTGGCCTGTTTGGAAGCCGCTACCAGCTGCGAGCAGCGGATTTGGACAAACGTGGACAATGCTGGATTCAAACGCGGCTACTCCATCCGGCTCAGGCCGAGGCATTCAGGGAAGCCCTAGCACCTTCGCCAAAATCGAGCGGTTAATTCCGAATTGATCGCCCGATTCACAGCACGACCGGAGGCCAAGCACCATATTCGGCGTAAAAATTGCATGTTTCCGAATCGTCGCGGTCTTGGTGCGAGCGGCATGCCGAAATGCCCAACCGCCTCGTGCAGCATTCCCGAGCCGACGAAAAGGGGGCATGCTCACCAGCAACAGAGTGAACTTGAAAAAACTGCGCAGATATTGCACAAAAAGTTCCCAGAAATCCGAACGAGCCAGCAACTTGGGAATCTTGCGACTTTGTCGTCGCAGCAATGTTTCAATGACAGATGAACTCAAACAGATGCACGAGATGCTAGATTTCGATTGCCGAAACAATGTGCGTAAGATCTTTCGATCATTCCGCTTCCAAATGGATCACAGCATTTGTCTGGTCGTCAAGGCGCTGCTACCAAACCGCTATAGGACTGCCCAATGATTGAATCCGGAAAAATCAGCTCGAATCGTCCGTTCTGGTTCGTCGCAGCAAGAGGAAAAAATAGACTCGAAAGATTTGTTGAAGAAGGATATTGGCAATTATTTGAAGATGAAACGGGCGAGAGTATGAGGAGCCAATATAGTAAAGACTTCCATTCAATGGAAGTTGGCGACAACATTGCAATCAAGTATTACGGAACAGCAAAAAAAAACGAGCTTGACTTTTTGATTTCGGTGGATCGCGTAGATACATTCTATATTGGCGCTGTAGGAATAATACTTGATAAGACAATTGATGATCGAAGAGTGAATATTGAATGGAAAGACAAATTTGAATATAAAAAAAAGAAATTTTACTTCTTTCGTCAACGTGATTTGATAAATTGCTTTCGTCGGAACGGTGATTCCCTGCGTGATGCCTTGATTGATTTTGCATTTCATAACGTTGAGCAGGACATCAACATGTTTTTGACTCATGAAAAATATTCCCAGTATGCAGTCAATCGAGAAAAGATCTCAAGTATCGCGAATGGAAATGATAGCGAGACTTCATCCGTTGGAAGCAGCCCGCATTTGAACACGATTCTATACGGCCCTCCGGGCACTGGAAAGACTTATAGTACCACTCGGCGCTGCGTTGAAATCTGCGACGGATCGAATGATCTGAAAGATAGGGAAATCGCTGACCGGTTCCGGCAGCTGCGCAATGAAGAACGTGTGGAATTCGTATCCTTCCACGAATCCTACGGGTACGAGGATTTCGTCGAGGGATTGCGTCCCGATGCGGGAAGCTCCGGCATTCTCCGTCTGGTTCCCAGATCTGGAGTTCTCAGGAAAATCGCAAAACACGCATGCCGCTGTGAGGCTGATCTTGCTCATGTTCTGGTAATCGATGAAATCAACCGCGCCAACATTTCCAAGGTGCTGGGTGAACTGGTCACGCTTCTGGAAGAGGACAAACGAAAGGGACGGCCCAACGAGGTGGCTGTGACCCTTCCCTATTCCGGCGAAAAATTCACCTTGCCCGCCAATCTCCATATCCTCGGCACGATGAACACTGCCGACCGCTCGATCGCGCTGCTCGATACGGCGCTGAGACGGAGGTTCCATTTCGAGGAAATTCCCCCTGAACCGAATCTACTCGAAAATGTCGATGGCATCGATCTCCTTGGTGTTCTCCGCAAAATCAACGAGCGACTGGAGTGGCTGATCGACCGCGACCATGTTGTCGGCCATGCATGGCTGATGGGAGCGCAAACCAAGGAGCAAGTCGATCGGATAATGCGCGGAAAGATCATTCCGCTCATCGCCGAATACTTTCATGAAGACTGGAGCAAGGTACGTGCGGTTTTGGGCGGCGGAAGCGGCTTCGTGGAGCGAATCGAACTCGCGGCCCCGCCGGGGGAATGGGGCGACGGGGAGACACGATACCGCTGGACGATCAAACAGAAATTCAGTTCCGATGCCTACGACGAACTTATCAATGGTGGAATCGATAGCGGACAAGACTCCGGGTGACGTCGGTAGCAGACTGCTTGTCTGCCGCGAAGGGGAGGAAACCAAGCTTTCGAAAGCGGATGCGGAACGCTTCGAAAAGATAGCGACCTCCGCGGCGCGGCGCCTCAAATTCGGCACCGAAAGGATCGTTTCCCGCACTGCCGGCGGCGTCAGAACCGGCGACGTTGTGGGCGTCCTCGCAACTGGGGAACGCACGCTCGAAATACTTCCAAAAATCGAAGGGGAAGACTCCGCAGTGCGGCACGCGCTGGTGCACATGATCGCGGAAACCGAAGGCTTCCGCACGGGCGTCGCCGATGTTGCATCAATGGGCGTCCAGCATCAGAATCTGCTCGACTGCCTTGTGCAGGTTCACGGACGCCGAATGCTTGCCGCCGTGCGTCGCGGAATTCCCCGGCGCTACGCCCACTGCCGCGACGACCTGCCGATCCTGCGGGGCAAGCTGGATGTTCCTCGGCAATTTACCCATTTCGCCTACCGTATCGACCGCGTCGCCTGCGCTTATGACGAACTGTCCGTCGATACGCCTCTCAGCCGCGTTTTGAAGGCTTCCGTCCGTAGAATGACGCGTTTCGTGCGATCATACGCAAGCCAAAGGCTAATGGCCGAATTAGTCGGGCATTTCGAAAACGTCGCGGATTCACTTGCGCCGCTCCGCGAACGCGTGCAGATCGACCGGACCAATGTAGCGTTTCGCGATCTCTACAAACGCGCCTGCTTCCTGCTGGAAGGCAATTTCCAATCGACGACCAGCGGCGGACTGGATGGCTATGCCCTTCTTTTCCCGATGGGCGAATTATTCGAGAATTTCGTTGGATGCATGCTGAAAAGAGCGAGTCCTCATCCCGTCCGTCTTCAGCACGGCAAGCATCACGCGCTCAAATGCGAAGACGGTCGGCAGATTTTTGGACTCCGTCCCGATGCGGTGATTGAATCGCCGGACGGCGCTGTCATTCTCGACACCAAGTGGAAGCGGATTGATCCTTCGAGGCGGGATCGGAACGTAATGCATTCGGATGTCTACCAGATGCTTGCTTACGCGGACGCCTACTCGGGGAAGCGCCTTGTGCTTCTTTACCCGTGGCACGGCCAATCCGTCCGACCCGCCGGTTTGGAATGCGGATGGCTGACAAATCGCGCCGAATGCCGACTGGACGTAGCGACCATCGATGTGGCGAAACCTTCAAGTGCCGTCGCGACGCTGCGCAGCATCCTTGGCTCCGGCTGACGCCCGTTGCGCCCGCGATGGACGAGCCATCTTGGTAAAGGGCTAAATTGAATGAAGCGCGAACGTAGCGATATGCATTTGCTGACAGTAAGTCGCGCGTCGCGCTGACCGTCAATCCGATAGCCGGAACGCTCGACTTCGTCGACCCCGATTGCGCTGACGGCGAAAAACCCTGCGATGAGCACTGCAACTGAACGGTTAACCGACTGCGCGCGGCCAAGGCTAGCAGTGCTCTTCGGGCCGTCCTATCGAAAGGGCCAGCTGCGGAATTTCTCGTGCCGGAAGCCGACATCTGCGACAGCTTACTGAGAAGAATTGGAGTCCGATTTTCGCCGCTGCCGCGCTGCCGAACGCCTCGGCAGCCTCAACCCGGAAGGCCGCCGCAGTCGGCAGCGAAGGAGATGCCTACCTGATCATACTTGCCTGCAGCGGAACCGCGCAGCTCGTTCCCACATTAAAATGCCTGACAGCGCTAAGCCCTGTCTTTCGCTTCTCCCTGTCGCGAATGTTCTGCCGAAGCGATTGAATTCAGTTAACGGGCGGGGTTGTCCGAACTGCAAGCCGCAACCGTTCGACGCTGTCATATCCATTTCGGTACAGATTCATTCGACTTCAATGGATTCGTGTGCAATGCGGCGCCACGATCCATTTCAGCCGTCCTAACGGCCTCTGGCAAATTCTTCGCAATTCAATATTCTTGCCTGCGGAGTTCGCTTTGCTTTCCGGGTTGCTGCGATGCTTGCCAATGATGTTGTTCAAGTGCAGAGTCTGCTCAATCCGGACGGCGGTCTACCGTCGACCCCGGACAGGAATACGACCGAACTACGATCAGATATCGAAATGGCCCAATCTGTGTCGCCTCCAGAGAACATTGCAGGTCCCCTCAACGATGTAGCTCAGAGGTTCGAACCGCTGCAGCACCGTCATATGCCGAAAGATTTTTCGATTTCGCTCGACGCTTACCGTCGAGGCGGAACCGACAGAATCTTCGACAGCAGCGAAAATCCCGCCAGGCTGCACCCCATGCGCGGCTTCGAGCCGACCTATTCCGATATTGTCGACTATATCGTCCGCATCACGCATCGAATTTGGGAAGAGAAGGACATCGGATACATCTACGACACGTACAGCCACGATTGCCGGGTGTGGGATGATGTCGGACTGCAATACGGCCGAGACAAGATCGTCGCGGATACGGTGCACACCAACAACGCCTTTCCAGATATCAGGCTGGTAGCTGACGAGGTTATTTGGGCAGGAGACGAACTGGTCGGATTCCACACTTCGCACCGAACGATGATCCTCGGAACCAATACCGGCTTCAGCCGTTTTGGCGCGCCGACCGGCAAGTCCGTACGATTGTTCTGCATCGCGAACTGCGTTTCGCGCGACAACGAAATATATTTGGAACATGTGCAGTACGACTCGGCGGGAATGCTGAAGCAACTCGGATTCGACCTTGTGGAGTGCGCCAAATCCGCGGCCGCCCATGGGAATGCCGAAGTCCCGCCGAATTTCATGGCGAGCGAGCCCAAGCGGATGTCGGGTCAAGGAAAGCCCGCCGCAATTCCAATTCCCGTCGCCGACGACGACATCGCGGAATTCGTACGATGCGCTTTCCATGCTGTCTGGAACCGCCGCAACTTGTCGGCACTCGACAAAATCTACGACCCGTCGACGGTCTACGAGGGAGCGACCGGAAGGGTCTACAAGGGCATCGGCCAGATAAAGTCGTTCGTCCTCTCGATGCTGGCCATGTTTCCGAACCTGTCCATGTCGGTTGACGACATTTACTGGATGGGCAATCCGGAAGATGGATATCTGGTTGCGGCGCGATGGAGCGCGGTCGGCGCACATAGGGGCAACGGCCCGTACGGAGAGCCGACCGGCAGAGAAACGCAAATCTGGGGGATAACCCAATGGCAAATCAAGAACGGAACGGTCCATAAGGAATGGACGATGTTTAATGAATTCGGCGTTTTGATGCAATTGTTCGGCTGATTGAAGATCGGGCGCCGATTATTCGGAAACCAACAAGGAGGATTGAAAATGAACTTAAGGAAAACCCTTGCCGCCGCAGCATTCGCGGTCGTCCCCGTAACCGCCAGCGCGAATTGCGGAATCGAAAGCGACGGGGAAGTGAATGTGATTTCGAACTTTTTCGAAACGCTGGAGCTTCTCGCGAATGTCATGGAGGAGTGCGAGACGGACCAGTTCACGGTCGACGTCAAGTTGACGACCGACCACAAGGCCGAAAGAGAACGGGCTTTTGAGGCAGCTTCGTCGCCCTACGACGCATCGGCGATCGCGAATGCTTCGATAACGGTCCTTCAGGCGAAGGGCCAGTTGATGCCGCTCAACGACCTGGTGGAAAAGTACCGCGACGAATACAACATCGAAGACCAGATGCTCATTCGTTTCGGCGATGATGTGATGGCGGTGGCGTTCATGGCGAATGCACAGCATTTATTCTACAGGAAGGACATTTTCGAGAAGCATGGCCTTTCCGTGCCGAAGACCTATGACGAACTGCTTGCGACGGCCGAGATTCTAAGCGCCGACGATTCGATCGACTACCCGTTCGGCGCGGCCTTCGGCGGCCCGGGAAATTGGGAGCGCGGAAACGAGTTCGTCAACATGCTGTTCGCCAACGGCGGCCGGATGTTCGACCCGGTCACGTCTGAACCGATGTTTGATCAGCCTGAAGGCGTTGAAGCGCTCGAAATGATGGGCAAGCTAATGGCATACATGTCGCCGAACGCACTCTCGCATGACTTCGGGGACGTTAAGCGTCAACTGCAGCAAGGCGAAATCGCGATGGCCATCCAATGGGGCGACCAAGCCCGGACCATGGACGCCGAAGGTGAGAGCGCCGTCATCGGCATGGTGGGATTCGCTCCGGCGCCGGCCATGATGGAAGGCGGCCATCCGGCCTCGACGTTCTGGTGGGACGGCTACGTGATTCCCAAAAACCTTGACGGCGATGCGGAAACCGCATTTCGCGTGATCATGCACGCTACAAGGGAAGAAGTTGTAGCGGCGAACAATGATACGACGCTTTGGATCCGTTCGAATTACCAGCCTACGGAATACACCGGCGCAATCATCGAAACTGTGAATCTGATGGCGCCGCCCTATCCGATGACTCCGCAGGCCGAGTTTGCGCACGGAGCGATCGGCAACAACATCGGCGACTTCCTTGCAGGAAAGGAAAGCGCGGAGCAGTCGCTGGCGGATGCCGCCGCAGACTACCGCTCGGCCGCCGCCGACGCCGGCCTTCTCTGAAGCGTCGACGCAATGCGCCCGGCATGACGTCCGGGCGCATTCAATTTTTGCAGCTTGATCGCAGCCCGTTGGCGAAGCGGAGTTTCGTTTGACAACACGGAGTTTCCTTTCGTTCGTCGCGCCTTCCGTGGCTTGCATGGTGATCCTGATCGCGTTGCCCTTGATCGGGGTCGTCTATCTCGCGCTGCACCAGTCCCATGTGAAAACGGAACTCGTCGAAGTCACGACGGAAGTTCCCATATTCGGGTCGCAGACCCGCAAGCAAACGCGGAACATTCCGCAGCCCGTACTTGACGAGAACGGAAACCCGATTTGGATTTGGGAATTTGTCGGCGCGTACAACTTGGAAAAGGCCGCCGCGGTCGAAGGCTTGAAGGATGCATTCACGCGCGACCGGGACAAGAATTCGGAAACCGGCTGGCTTCAGGGATTGTACAAGGAGATCACAAATTACGAGTTTTGGGGCGCGCTTGAATTCACGCTTCTTTACACATTCGCGACCACGCCCGTTATCCTTGTTCTCGGCCTTGGATTGGCCCTTGCGGTCAACAGCGTGACGGAACGCCTGCGCGGCTCGCTCATCTTCGCGACCCTGCTTCCCATGATCGTCACGCCGGTCGTCTCCTCGCTGGCGATCTTCTGGATGTTTCTCGACAGCGGCGTAATCACCTCCATCCTTGAATGGATGGGGTTCGGGAAGTTCTACTTTCTCGCCGACCAAATCTCGACAAGAATACTGATCATCTTCTACGGAGTATGGTGGGCCGCGCCGTTCGCTTTCATCATTCTGTACGCCGGGCTGCAGACTCTGCCCAGAGAACCGCTTGAATCGGCAATGATCGACGGCGCCAACGAATGGCAGCGCCTTCGATACGTGATCATTCCGCATTTGTCGCCGCTCGTGACCGTGATCGCCCTCATTCACATCATGGACGCATATCGCGTCTTCGAGCCGATTCTGGTTTTCAATTCAAGCGTGTACGCGAACTCGGTCCAATACCTGACCTTCTACACTTTGGGGTTTGAAGACAACGTGCACAAAGCGGCGGCCTATTCAATCCTGACGATCATCGGCGTTGTCATACTCCTGATACCCGTGCTGCGGCAAAGCTTCCGGGAACGCAAGCCGGCGACATGAAGCGAAGACGCCCTATATGGCTTGCCGCATTGACCGGCACCGGGCTTTGGGTCTGGGTATTCATCGCGGTGTTTCCGTTCTTTTGGATGTTTCTGATTTCCTTCCGGGAGCCGGTCCACGCGTTCTCGTCGCCGCCGACCTTGTTTGCGCCGATGACGCTGGAGAATTTCCGCCATATCTGGGTGGAAGACAAATTCTGGCGGTTCGGAATCAACACGGCGGTCGTCACCTTGGCCACGGTCGCCGTATCTTTGACGATCGGCTGCTTGGCAGGTTACGCCCTCGCCCGCTACCGCGGCTCGCTGGGTTTCTGGCTTCTGGTTGCGGCCCTTGTATTCCGGGCCCTTCCGCACGTCGTTCTGCTGACGGCGTACAAACCGACGTTCTTCCAGCTGGGAATTTGGAGCCGGTACGAGACGCTGATCATGGTGCTTGTCGCCATCAACCAGCCGTTCACCATCTGGATGCTCAGGGCGTTCTTCATCAGCATACCCAAGGACTTGGACGAAGCCGCGATGACCGATGGCTGTTCCAGATGGCAGGCATTCAGGCTGGTGATCGTACCTGTCATGTGGCCTGGAGTTATCACCGCCGGGCTTTTCGCATTCCTTTTGGCATACAACGACTTCCTTATCGCCAGCCAGCTCATGAACGGCGAAATGACCACGATGACGGCGGCGCTCGGAAACTACATGGGACAAAATCGGAGCATGGACCGACTGATGCACGGCATAGCAGGCGCGGTGTCCGTGGTCGTGCCGATCATGATTCTGATTTACCTTTTCCAGAAACAGATCGTCGCGGGAATGACAGCTGGCGCGGTCAAGGGATAACCATCGAAGGAGACGAAATGTCCGCAGAATACAATCTTCGGCTCGTGCAGCGCATGTACGACGCATTGAACCGCCAAGACCTGGATGCGCACGACGAGTATTGGCATGAGGACATGATTTGGCACGGTCCGCCGGGTTTCGGGTCAATCCACGGCCTCGACGGATTCAAGAACGACGTGCTCAAACCATTTTACGAAGCATTTCCCGATTACCACGCAAAAAACGATATAGAATTCGCGGACGAAACCTGGGTGGCAGCGACCGGGTTCTTAACCGGAACGCAGAAAGGGCCATATTTGGGCTATCCGCCGTCCGGCCGAAAAATGCGGATGCGTTTCTCGGATTTCTGGCTGGTAAAGGATGGAAAGCTCAGTCAAAACTGGGTCATGATCGACCATGTCGACGTGTTTCGCCAGCTTGGCTTCGACATGATGGAATTGCTCCCGAAGCAAGGAGCTTCCCGCTGAATTGAATTCGTTCGAGGACGAGTCAAATAACTGCGCGCTACCTTTCGCCAAAGCGACGGCAACGGGCCGGACCCGCGCAAAACTCAAATGCTCGGCTGATCCGGCGCAATTGCTACGATCACTTCGTCCGAAATCTTGCGGCGCCACGTCCGTTAAATTTGGACATAATCGGTAGAAGAGCGTGCCCGTATCTGATGAACGAATCTGCTATTCGGGGATTTCCATTTCTACTCGGATGCGATTCATGATGCATGCGTGGCGAATGAGCGGGAATCGATAACGAAACCTTAATGGATCCAGGCAAGGCCGACTCCCTGAACAATTCTGCCGGCGAAGACGCTGAATCCGCTGGTCAATAAGGTCTTCCGGAAGAAACACCGATCTATCCGCCTTCCAAGTTTCCAAGGCGGAGACCAGCAACGCATCGTCACACCCATTTGCCGCCTTGAGTTCGTCAATGATCCAGAGCACTCCGTGAACACGCACCCCAGCTTTTTCCGCGGCTGAACGGAGACGGTCACCTGTCAGCAAAATGCCGTCCTCGTGGCATTGCGCGGTTATCATGCAGATGCAGTCATTTGCCGATAGGCCGCTCTGCCGATGCCTCAACGCAAACGCCGCCTCCATTTGCTCTGGCGGCATATCGTAGGTGCTCATGCCCCGTCATCAAGCTGCGCCCATTCTTGCGGCATGAAGTCGAGCAGTTCAGAATGCCGGATCGGCAAGGGCACGATAAAGCTATAGGGCAGACAACACAAAACGGGCAGCAACCCTCCCTTGCGAAGGTCGATCAGGCAGGACGCATCATTGACGACGACATAAGTCACTGATCGAGCGGCCCCCGGATTTCACGTTCAACGGTGGAAAGCGGGAGACGCAGGAACTGGGCGGCGCGAACGGGCGAAATAAGTTCTTCGCCGAGAGCCCTCCAAACCAACTGATTGAATCGCTTCGGCCGTTCAAAAGATCCGAAGCCTTCATCGTCGCGGACCGGTTCAGGCTCCTCGGTGCGCCACGAGCGCGCATAGGACCTGAACGCATATTCGATCGCGCCCTGCGGCAAGATCCCGGCATGCCCCAGCCGCATCAGCATCGCCGCTGCCGAAATCCCGTACAACCGTTTCAGCCGCATGATCTCATGATAGGTCGTGCCGCGGCGGTTCTCGCCAACCTCACCGACCAGATGTTCCGTCGGCACCAGAAATGCGCTTGCGAAACGGTTCATGGCCCTTTCCAGACGGATTTCGCGATTGCCCGTCCCGCGGATAACGCGGTGCGCCAGCTCATGGGCGAAGTTGAACCGCTTGCGCTCGAAATTGGTCCGCCTGGACACAACAACCGCTTCGGCATCAGGTCTGCCGCCGCTCCGTTTCGCATTGCAGGAAAGTCCGTCGAAGCGTTCGGGCAGGTCTGCTTCAATGACTTTGATGCCCTTATCTTCCAGCAACGCCGCCATGCTCGGGATCGGATCAATCCCGCGCTTCCATTTCTTGCGCAGCTTGTGGGCGAGAGCATCGACCGCCTCGAAATTCTCGACATGATCGGTGACGAGTTCGCCGAAGGGATCATCCGGAGGAGCCAATTCAAGGATATCTTCGATAGCCAGATAATCTTCAAGCTTTTCGATCACGATTGCTTCGGCCTGCACTCTGTCGCGCGCCGAAGTGCTCGAGTGCTTGCGGAATTCGATCCCGCTCAGAGCTTCGATCTGACCGCCCATCAGGAAATCCAAGGACACGCCGAGCGATTTGCCTAGACCGACCAGTACGGCCGACGACGGCATCATCTTTCCAGCTTCGTACTTGCTGATTGCTTGCGCGCTGACTTTTGGAGACGCGCGCTCGGCTAGCGCCCGCATCGACAGGCCAGCTTTCTTTCTTGCCAGTCGCAGCTTTTGTCCGAACATCATCGCATTCCTTTTGACGCGTGTGGTTGATATACGCGTTATTCTTATATAATTGTAAACACAAGATTGACGAATCATCAACCTAAATCAATCGGAAGACAATAAATGTCGAAGAAAAATCAGCATGTTGCACCACATTCAAACGGTTGGGCCGTGAGGGGAGCACGCAATCAAAGAGCTACGTCCGTCCACCGGACGCAGCGGGAAGCTATAGGCGCAGCTCGTAACATCGCGCGCAACCAAGGCTCCAAAATGATTGTTCACGGCGTAAACGGCCGCATCCGGGAACGAAATACCTACGGCAAAGATCCATTCCCACCGAAGGGCTGACAAGAAAGAACAAATGTCTGAATACGATACGCGGATGAACGGCGCGAGATTATTTCGGACGCTCAGCTGTTGCGCGAGTTCGAACGCACGGAAAAGCAGTTGAAAACGGATGCCGGAACGCAAGGGCAGCCTGCGCAACCGATAATTCGCGCAAAGCTCACTTTGCAGACGCATGAAGCAGCGCGAGTCGGCCTGCTGTCAAATGTTGCGTCGAAAACAATCGTTGGCTCAGCTTCCTTGATTACCCGGCTTGTCGCGCCGCAACCGCTTGCCAGGGGTCAGAAGACGCCCACTCCGAACATTCCATTGGCAGAAACTTACGTCGGTCCATCGCGCGACCGCCCAAGACCTGCATCGAACTCGCTTAAGGCCTCTACGAAGATGGAGATAAATTTGACGCCCCGTCTCCACGCCTTGGCCCGTTCATTACTTCATCCAGAAAGCCTTTGAAGCTGGGACTCCTATTTTCAATGACCGATGCATTGAGCTGCCTCGCGATCTCCTCTGAGACACGGGCCGTATAGACTTGATCACCGAGCAAATTTTTCAAATGATGCTTTGGATTGTGAATCTCGTCAGGCTTGGTGGTGTCGACCGCCCCGAGTGCTCGTCCGCCGAGATAGTTCCGCAAATTCCCGGCGTCGGCAAAATACCACGCTTCAAGGTGCCATTGTGCATATGCGCACTGGATCGCTGCCCCGATATGGACGCGCAGGCTCTCGGACAGTTTTTTGAAAGGATTCAAAATCTGATCGGGAGGCTTCCCATCCACATCCAAAAGGACAACGAACTTGTCTGGAGGATCGCCGCTAAGGAGTTCATACCATGCAGCCTTTATCAGCTTTTCCGCCATCGCGACGCTGAGCGCCTTGTTTCGCGGCGGAATACGGACGCCCTCCACCGAAATGCCCCGACTCTGCAGATGCTTAAGCAAAAAGGGAAGCGCATGCCGTTCCGTCTCCCCCGATGCCAGAACGATTACTTTCTTGGCCACTTCAACCGGCTCCAAAGCCCTTCGTCTCATAAAATTCCCCGAGGCCAAAACCCGAGGATTCTAGAGCCTTTCGCACTCCAGCCGGATTGCGGTGCGGCAGGACAACCGTTCCTTTTTTCCCGTCGCGTTTCACGACGCGGACTGCTTCCGGTTCGTTCAGATAATCGAGCAGCAAGGGGGAATGAGTAGTAACTAAAAACTGGACGCGTTCCCTTACACTTAGCAAATAATTGACAAAGGCACTTAATGCCGTGGGATGAACGTAGTTTTCCGGCTCCTCGATTCCGATCAGGTTCACTTCAGACTCTGCAAGAAGTGCGGTCATCAGCGCCAGCATTCGCAACGTTCCGCTGGACACGCCCATCTGGTGAACCTGATAGCGAAGTCCCGGTTCATTTTGCAGAAAATAGAAGCGCCCTTCCGACTCAGATTCACGAGGCTCAATTTGCTCAGGAAGTCCGATGATCGCCCGCGTTGCCGCGACGACTTTCTTGAAAGCTGTCGGTGACGATTGACGGAGCTTATACAGCGTCTCGCCCAGATTTCGGCCGTAAGGATCGAATCTTCCCGGTTCCACACTTTTCCAATCGTTGCGCAGCAGGAATGGGTTGGGGTCGAAGAATCCCCACCTGCCGACGAACTCCGCGATGTTGCGCGCTTGGAACGACGCATCGGCCGACGCTACGGCCAAGGCGCACGCCATCGTATCCTGCTTTAACTCAAGCTTCGCGCCATACTCTTCCCCGGACAACCACCAGCCGGATCCGTTTCTTGACTCAAGTAGCCTGATTGGCTCCTGCTTCGGATGCTTCAGGCTGATTTCTTCCTCGACGTTGAATCCGTAGCTGTCCGCTTTAACGAGCCGAACCAGCCATTCGTAGCGCCGGTCTTTATCGTCGAGAGTTACCACCAATTGAATCCGGCTCGCTGCTTCTCCCTTCCAAGCCAAATGGTTCATTCCGCCCCGGCGGGAAACCGGCGTCTGGAATTCGCGCAACCGAATTCCTTCGTGCAAAAAATTCAGCGCGTCGAGGATGGTGCTCTTGCCCGACGCATTTGCGCCGATGAACAGATTGAGGTCACTGAACTCAATGCTTTCACAGCGCAAACTGCGATAATTTTCAACGTAAAGTTTCGACAATTTCATTCGTCTAACTCCCTCATCAGATCCGCAGTCATGCAGCTGGCAGGTTTCATTTGGTGCATCCGATGTGGATTTGCCCGGTCATGGCCGCGGCAAGGGGCGCTGCGCTCCTTGATGCTCGTGATCGGTATATCCGCCGCATATCGGAGAAAGTCAAAACGTCCAGCAGAAACGATGACAAGATTGAGGATCGCCGCTTGTTAATACGGTTACCGCCTCGGCACCCGCAGATTATCGCTCTGCTCGCGAATTGGGGCAATATTCGCGCCGCGTGTTTCGTTGCGGATGTTCCTGAGAAAACCGTATGCGGAACCAAAACCATTTTCGGCGGTCATCAATTCTAGCGCCGAGCATGCACGCATGAAGTGCTCGGATCATCATATCTCAATCCGGATTTCACCGCCTGCCTCCTTCGCGCGCGAACAACAGAGCAGGATTTTGCTTTTGCGCTCCGCCGCCGAGAGCACGTAATCGCGATGGTCCACATCGCCGCTTAAATATTTTCTCGAGCAGACGCCGCAAATTCCGTCCGAACATTTCGTGTCGACGATGATCCCGACCTCTGCAAGCGCCTCCACAGCCGACATTTCGGTCGGGACTTCCACTTCTCGTCCGCTCGATTCGAGACGAAGCTTGAATGGAAAGTTTTCCCGCTCGGGCTCATCGGGAACTGCGAAGTATTCCTTTGAAAGATGCTCTTCGGGCCAGTCCTTCTCGCCGGCCGCCGCGAACACGGCATCCATGTAGCGATCGCTCCCGCAAGCATAGAGGCGAAACCCTTCGCGATAAGCCGGAATCAACTCGTCGAATCGCGCCCGCGACCCGTCATCCGTGAAGTGGAAAAACACGCGATCCGACCAGGGCGCAGATTGCAATTCCTCGACGAACCCGAACTCCGCCCTTGACCGCGCGCTGCAGTGCATGAAGAACTCCCTGCCGAGGGTGTTGAGCCTGTGCGCCATCGACATAAGGGGAGTGACTCCGATCCCGCCCGCCATAAGCAGTGAAAGACTTGCGGACTCGTCGAGCGGGAAATGATTTCTCGGCCTCGAAACGAATGTCTTTCGTCCTTGCCGGAATATTCGGTGCATCAGTTTCGACCCGCCGCGCCCTTCCGTCTCATTCAAGACTCCGATGACATACTTCGAAAGATCTTCCGGATCGCCGGCGAGCGAAAACTGCCGCTGGAACTCCGGCGCGACAACGATATCGACATGAGCTCCGGGCTCGAAAGGAGGCAGGTCGGCCCCGTCCAAGCTCGCCAGTTCGAACCGAACCACGTCCTCACTCAGGTCGTTCCTTTTTGATACCTCTAAACGCAGAACCGGCGGCGGACCGTCTTGGGCGCGCTGTCTCGGAACCAGATCTTCCGCCTTGCCGCGCTCCAATCTTTGTTTGTATTCGGCAGGCGAAAGCAGTTCTTGGTACCGCCTGATTCCTTCCTCTCGTTCCAATGGGTGGACGATAGGGAAAGGTGGCGGCATCAGGTCTGCCGGGTAGACCGCCAGTGTTTGGTCCTCGTACTTGAGGTCCAATTCCCGCTGCAGACCTCGTGCATTGGTCGCCTGGGCGCGCACGTACCGTCCTGCCTCGCGGTCAAGTTCGATGTCCCACCACCATTTCTTTCGATCATTCATTCCGCCCCGACCGAGACGATCATCCAAGGCTGCCAAGATTTTGGCGGATTTCGGCGCATTGATGGCCATCCACCGAAAGGCTGCATCCGAAAACAAGCCTTCAAGATTCCAAGGACAGGTCTTCATGCATCGGCCGCACATGCCGCCCGCCGAATTTGTCAGTCGATACCGCGTGCATTTCTCGGCGTCCGACTTCCAGATTTCGTAACCGTTGTACATGAGCTTCGGTCCGGCGGTGATTGCTCCGGATGGACACTCTCGGGCGCATTTGTTGCAGGACTCGCAGAAGTTCTGCATTCCGAAATCTATCGGCTTGTCGTGCGCCATCGGCATGGACGTTGTGACCGCGCCGGCTTTCAGACGCGGGCCCAGGAACGGATTCAATATGACTTCGCCGATCCGGCTGACTTCCCCGAGACCGGACAGCAGCAGCAGCGGCGGCTGCAGGACTTCGCTGTCGAGCACGGAGTGAACGCGCGCAGAATAGCCCAGCCTGCGGATCTGCTCCGCAATCACGCCGCCGATCAGCGAAAACCGCAAATACGCGCGCATGGACTGGGCCACAGAAATCCAATCGTCGCCCGATGCGCCGTCCATGGTCTCGAACCCCTGATCAAAGAGCATCGAGATTGCATTGTCGTGGTAAGGCTCCAGCGGATTGCCGCCGGCATCGTGGGAATAATAGGTCCATTCAGGCGCGCGGGACAGGCCGACCGCGTCCGTTGCGAGAAAGTAGGACGCGCCCTTGATATTGTCGGCGTTACGTTTCGGATCAATCGCGGATTGACGCACCGGTCCGCGCGCTTCGCCGAATTGCAGCAAGAGAAGCGCGCCCAGCGCCCTACGCGCGCACGCGCCGATCGGGCTTTTCATCACGTAGTAGCCGCCCTTGGCAGCTTCCTGAACGGACTTGCCCATGTCGCCGAACAGCGCCCGCGCGAAGAAATCGGCGCGCTTCGGAAAGCGAGGCACGCGATCTTCATCTATGAGCGTGGTCGGCGAATCCACGCGCTTGATCTTCTCGAACGGATGCGGCCCCATTCGGAACGGTCGATTTTCGAACGGAACCGACGTGCTTGAGCGACGTTCGGTTCCGATCCCGAGCTGCCACGATGGACCGTGACTCGAAAGCCCTGCTCTCCCGGCGTTCTTTTCGAGCAGCCTGTCCGGCTCCAATTCCAATGCGGTCGTAACGGCCGCAATCCCGAACCGGGATCCGACAAACGCATTGGCCAGTTCGCCGTCCACGACGCCGCAAAGACCTGCCGAAACGCCGAGCCGATTCAGATCCACTTCCGTGGTGGTGGCGGTGTGGGCGCGCGCTTCATGCCCGAGCATTCTGATGTAGTTGGCGATCACCACGGCCGTATTGGAGGTCAGCAGCGCCGCGCGCTCCGCTTGGGTATCGCGGAACCACTCCGTGCCGAGCTCCGCATGCTCGGGATCCCTTGTGAATTCAACCAGAAAGACCAAGGCATGCGTGTGGTCGTCGATCAGCCCCGGTGAGCGGCGCGCTGCGGCCAGTATATCCGCATAAATCGCATCCACGCCGGCCGCGTAAGTGACCGGCTGCCCGGCCTCGAGTTCGGCTCTGATCCCGTCGATCATGGGATTGCGCCGCGGTCGATCCAGAAAATGCTCCGGAAGCAAGCGCGCAACGCCGACCATCGACGCATCGAAATAATATGAAGCAGCCTTCATATGCCGTGACCGCTCTCCCGGATCGGCAGGTATTTCTGCGCGCCCGTGGACGATTTCGCCATCGCGGACCGTGTCCATCATCGCCAGAAACCTCGCGATCGCGTGCGCCAGCGACTCCTTCGGATGGCGGGCGAGATCAATCTCGCGCATGCTCGGAACGTCTGTAAAGTCGGCCGCGCCGTCCGAACGCGCAAGCCGCTCCAGCGGAAACGGTCCCAAATGAAAAGGTCTTTTCTTGTTGGAGAAATATTTCACCTTGTATTGTCCCGGTACCCAGCATCCGGCGAAGCGAAAATCATCGCAGTCCCGACGATGTGTACAAGCAACGCCAGCTTTCGGCAAACCCCGATGCTCCCGTCTGAATTGCGGTGCGACCAAAATAAATCGGAGCGAGGCCGCGGCCGCGCAGCAGCCGGTCGAAACGGATAGGAAATCGAGCGCGCGTTGCCTTTTCGACGCAATCGCAGGCCTGAAGACGAAGAAAATGGCCTTGACTTGCCGATTAGGTCGGCGAACTGTTGCAAAATTCCGGTATTTCAGCAAAAATAGGCAACGGAACAAATCCAAAGTTTTGTATTTCCGTTCCATTCCTAAGAAATTGCGGCGATCTCCGCGATTCCGAGTTGCGGGCCAAGCACGTCCGCAGCCGCATCCTGACTTCGGTTCCTGAGAATGCGATGACAAGAGCGACTGAATTCTGCGATCAGCATAGTCTGATGCCGCTCTTTACGTTGCTGAAATGGCGAGGTTCGAAGGGATGCGCCCGAAAGGCCGAAGGCTTCTTCGGGATCGTCGAACCGTTGCAATTCGCTGTCCGATCTACCGTCGCGAAACAAGTCGCACGTGAATGCCGGGATGCGATCGATCGATCATATAGGCCCGGTCCAACGGGGATCTGCAGAGTCCGATTTATCGAAGACCTGATCGATCCATCCGAGACGAGGCTCGCAGCTCCGATGGCGGCAAGCTGAAGATGTCGTCCTTCCTGCTGCTTGCGACCATCTACCTTGCTGCCGCCGTTGTAGTCGTTCCGCTTTCAAAAAGATTTGGTTTCGGGTCGGTGCTCGGATACCTGCTGGCGGGCATAATCATCGGCCAGATCAGCGGGCTTCTGAATTCGAGTCCGCGAGCGCTCCAGCTGTTCGCCGAGTTCGGGATCGTAATGCTTTTGTTCGTCATCGGACTGGAGCTCGAGCCAAGATCCTTGTGGGAAATGCGGGACAAGCTGATCGGCCTGGGCGGACTTCAGATTGCGATCACGACCGGGGTACTGGCGGCAGCCGCTGCGGTTCTCGGCCTTCCGTTGCTGGTCGCTGTCGGAGTCGGCATGACAATGGCCCTGTCCTCGACGGCGATGGTGCTTCAGACGATCGCTGAAAAGCGGCTTACGCAAACGGACGGGGGGCGGTCGAGCCTTTCCGTGCTCCTCACGCAGGACGTCGCTGTCATCCCGATGCTCGTCGTCATTCCGCTCCTTGGAGGAACCGGCAACAGCGCGGGCCCGGTTCATGGAGGCGAGGAAGGGGCGGTCGGCGAGGGCGTGGAAATAGCGCAGGCGTTTTTGGACAGCCTGCCGCCTTTTCTGGTCGCGGGAATCATGGCTGCCTCAATAGCGTTCATCGTTCTGGGCGGACATTATCTGATCCGTCCTCTCTTCAGATTCATCGCGGAGTCGGGCCTGATGGAGATCTCGGTCGCCGCCACCTTGTTTTTGGTGGCCGTCACCGCCCTCATCATGAACCTCGTAGGCTTGTCGCCTGCTCTGGGGACTTTTCTCGCCGGCGTGATGCTTGCGAACTCGGAGTTTCGCCATGAATTGGAATCCAATATCGCTCCGTTCAAAGGATTGCTGCTCGGCCTCTTTTTCATCGTCGTGGGGGCGGGAATAAATTTCGCCCTTCTTTATTCCGAATTTTTCGCGATCATCGGAATGACGATCGGCGTGATCGTGCTGAAGGCCGCGGTGCTGCTTTTTCTTGCGAGATTGTTCCGCTTGCGCGGGCGCGACCAATGGCTGTTCACGCTCGGCTTGGCGCAGTCGGGCGAGTTCGCGTTCATATTGCTCAATTTCATGCAGCAGACCGGCGTGATCGACGTCGAGCTTTCGGAAAGAATGCTGCTGGTCGCGACCATGTCGATGTTCTTCACGCCCGCTCTTTTCATCGTGTACGAGCGGTTGGCGAAACGGATCGGCGACCCTCCGGACCGGCTTCCCGACGATGAGATTCGCGAGCGGGGTCCGATCATCATCGCGGGAGTTGGACGGTTCGGAAATATCGTCAACCAGCTGGTCGGGGTCAACGGATACAGCACTGTCGTGCTCGACACGGACATCAAAGCGATCAATCTCGCGCGGCGGCGCGGATTCAAGGCGTACCTTGGCGATCCCAGCCGGCCCGAATTGCTTGAGGGCGCAGGGTTGCAATATGCCGAAGCCCTCGTCGTCGCCATAGACATCTCCGAGCATGTGCTGCAGATCGTGCAGTACGCCAGGCGCAGGCGCCCCGATCTCTACATTGTCGCAAGAGCCGGAAACCGGGAGGATTTCTTCAAGCTTTACCAAGCCGGAGCGAGCGAGATCGTTCCCGAGGTATTCGACAGCTCGCTGCGCGCGGGCCGGTACGTGCTTCAGAAAATGGGAATTTCCGAAGATGACGCGCGACGGCGCGTGCAGACTTACATGCATTACGAACAGCGATCTTCGCGGGAGCTCGCGGCCGTCTGGGACCCCAATCTGCCGATGGAAAAAAACGATGCCTACCTGAAGCGGCTGATGGAATTGGACCAAGAGGTTCGAGCCGGGTTCGGGGCGCAGTTCGACGGGATCGATCTGCCGGACGAATCGCCCTTTCCGTTGAAATCCGAGGATGCCGCGGAAGACTCATCGAATTCCGAAGACCGCGAAGCGCCAACCGCTTGAATCCGGTTGCGTCTTCGGATCCTGACTTGCGAAAATCGTACTGACAGCCCGGCGGCGTCCGAAACTCGGGGCGCGAAGGCTGTTACTGAGCCATCAGCCGCTTTCCGATCGCGTCCACGGCGGCGTGCGCTGCGATCATGGATCCCTCTTGCCAGCCCGGCAGCGCCGTCACGTGTTCGGCAGCGAAGTAAACTGCGCCGTCAGGCATGTTCAGCCGCGGCGGGGCCGTCGTATCGGATGTCGCCCACGCGCCTTTCTGGAATGTCTTCTTCGCCCACGCGACGGACGCGCCGTCGACGATGTCGGAACGGTAATTCCGGTGAACCTTGGTGCCTTCATCGGCCGCGGCCTCAAGCCTCCGGCTCGGCGTCATGTCCATGTACCGTTGACAAGGCCCGTCGTCCCAAATGTAGGCGCCCATTACGACTCCGTCTGCGGAATGATAACCGCCGGCCGGATACCAAATCTGCGTGATGTCCTGATCCGTCCATGAGATTCCGCCGTAGATCCCGAGATCGTCTTCCCAGAACCTTCGCTTCATCTGAAACGCTATTTTTACCGCCGGGACATACTGCACCGACCGAATTGCCGCAATGGTCTCGGCTTCGAAGTCGTTCGGCACGTCCTTCAGTATCGACGCGGGAATGGAGCAAACAACGAAATCCGCCTCAATTGATGATTCAGCGCCGCTCTTCCCGTCCCGAAACACCACGCGCGTTCCCTCTCCCGAACGCCTGATCTCCTTGACGATGCTACCGTAGCGGATCAGATGGCCGATGCGGTCGCGGAACGCGTCGGCAATGCGGTCCATTCCGCCGACGGGCTGGAACAGCGTCGGGTTTTGATTCAATCCCTCGGCGAAATCCGTCCGGAAATCCCAGAATCCCGAGCGCAGCAGCTCGGAGAAATCCAGCCGGTCGTTGATCTTTCCTCCGGACAATCCGGCGTTGACCGTATCGCCGGCATATCCGTTGCGCGATGACCCTTTGTACAAGAAGTCCGGATCCAGCCTGCCGAAGCTCCTGAGCAGTTCCAGAACCCGCTCTTTGTCCTCGCCGCCGAGTTCTTCGTCGAGCGCGCTTTTCCTGACTGCCTTCGCCAGAAGTTCGGCGATGTATCCTCGGGCATCCGTCCGCACCCGCCTTGCAACAACCGGTTCGCCGCCGAATCGATCTTCGTTGTGGAACAAGGCTGCCCTGTTGTCGTTGGTGAACACTTCAATCGGCACCCCGAGCGATTTGCAGTATCCCAGCACCGTCCGGTGGTGATGCGGGATCCGGGCAGGTCCCATGTTCGCGTACAGGGTTTCGCCGGTGTCGAAACCGACGACCTGCTTGCTGTCAGTTTCCTCGATTTCGTCGCCCGCTCTGACGGTAAGGCTCCGCCCGCCTGCGCGGCCGGTTGCTTCCAGCACGGTGCATTCGAACCCGAACCTCGACAACTGGTACGCGGCCGTCAATCCGGAGATGCCCGCGCCAAGCACCAGAGCCCGTTTGCCTACGCCGACATCGGGCGGCAAATCGGGCTCTGCGGCGTGAGCCATGCCGGTGCCGAGCAGGCCGAGAGCGTCCATGGCCCTGTACACGCCGCCGGCGCCGGCAAATGCGCCGACAGACTGCAAAAACGTTCTCTTGGTTATTCCCTGAACCATCGAAATCCACCTTCCGAGTTTTCAATCAGCGGCGACGCCGCGCAATCAGACCGAGTCTGCTTCAAGCTGCAGATTCAAAATGCCTCATCCGCAACTCTCGCGCAACAATCGGTTCACTCTTTCTTGAGACAAAGCCGCGCATATGTCGAACCTCAATCGCTTTTCGACCGCAGTCCGAGAAGTCTATTTCGACGACACGCCCGCTTCATTGAAGGTCGCCATGCGCGAATGGCATGCGACGGCGCATTTTAGAATCATCAGCGCAACCGCGGCGCCGGAGCCCTCCCCCAGTCTCATGTCCAGATCAATCAGTGGCTCGAGCCCCAGCTTGTCAAGGAGTTTCTTGTGAGGCCTTTCCGCCGACAAATGGCCGGAAACGACATGTTCGATCGAACCTTTGCGCTGTGCTTCAAGAACAGCGGCGGCGGCGGTGCAAACATAGCCGTCCAATACGACCGGGATCTTCAAATGCCGCGCGCATAGAATGGCTCCGGCCATCGCGGCGACCTCGCGCCCGCCCAGGCAGCGCAAAACGTCGAGCCCGTCGACGCACTTGTCGCGATTGACCGAAACGGCTTGCTCGACCGCGCCGGTCTTCCGCCGGTGACCTTCCCCGTCGATTCCCGTTCCGGAACCGACCCACAAGCGCGCCTCTCCCCCGAACAGCGCAAAGGCGATCGCCGCGGCCGATGTCGTGTTGCCGATTCCCATTTCGCCCGCGATCAGCACATCCGCGTCCGGGTCGACCGCACGCCAGCCTGTCGAAAAAGCTTCCGCGAACTCTTCGCCCGTCATCGCCGGGCCGCCAGCGATATCCGCAACGGGCCGCGCCAGCTGCAGCGGGCGAATATCGAGCTTCGCGCCCGACAAAGCCGCGAGCTGGTTGATGGCCGCGCCGCCGGCCTGGAAATTTTTGACCATCTGAGCCGTTACTTCCGCGGGAAACGCAGAAACTCCGCGTGCGGCCACGCCGTGGTTGCCCGCGAATATCAGGATCTGAGGCGCTTCCAGGACCGGAGCCGCCTCGCCTCTCCACCCCGCATACCATACGGCGAGATCGTCCAATCGGCCGAGCGAGCCTTCCGGTTTCGTCAGAGTGCGGTTTCTCGCAAGCGCCGCATTTCTCGCTTCCTCGTCGGGCGCGGGTAAATTGCCGAACAATTCGCGTATGCTTTCCAACGATTCAAAATTCTTGCGATGAAGCCTCATCGACCCGCCTGCCGTTGAACTCGTAACTCCAATGCAATAGCGATCTATTGCCGCCGTGAACAGCGTGAGTGCGAAATCAATGCGTTCTTTTCGATTTCCGCCGGGATCCGATTCATGGGTAGGCGATCTGCGGGACTCGCTGGCATTTCTCACGCGAATTCCGGTCGGCTCTTCCCGCAATCCTTCCGCTTCCAGCGGATGGGCATGGCCGCTCGTCGGCGGCGCTGCCGGCCTCGCCGCAGGAGCTGGCGGACAATTGACCATCCTGTTCGGCGGTTCGGTTCAATTTGCCGCACTGGTCGCTCTCGGACTTCTCGTCGCCATCACGGGAGGGCTCCACGAGGACGGTCTCGCCGACAGTTTCGATGGCATGGCCTGCGGCAGCGACAAGGATTCCCGTCTGAACGCGATGAAGGACAGCCGCCTTGGATCGTGCGGCGCGACAGCACTGATCCTGTTTATTCTGGCGCGATGGCAAGGCATGTCGGAACTTGCGGAAGACGGCGACCTGCTTCCCGCTTTGATAGCCGCATGCGCCGCGTCGCGGGCGGCAATGCTTTCCGTGATGCATTTGATCGCGCCAGCGCGCGACGACGGCCTGTCGGCGCTGTTCGGCACGCCGACTGCGGCGACCGCGTTGGTCGCGCTTTTTTTCGCTGCGGCAATCTCCATCGCCGCCGTCGGCTCGAGTGCCGCAATCATGCTTGCCGTCGCCGCTCTCGCCGCGGCCCCGATCGCCTTGTTCGCCCGCGCGAAGCTTGGCGGCCAAACAGGCGACATTCTTGGAGCCTGCCAGCAATCTGCCGAGACAGCGGCAATCCTTGCATTGGCGATTTTTTGAGCCGGCCGCGGCCGGTCGCCAGCCGATTCAACTTCCGCGGGATAGCAGCAAGTCAATAATCTTCTGATAGGCGACGTCACGCTTGATTTTCTCGACGACAGCGACTTCGCGGGTAAGTCTGTCGACCGCCGTCTCGTATAGCTGCCGTTCCGAGTAGGACTGTTCCCGCTGCTCGTCGCCGCGGTGAAGATCACGGACAACTTCGGCAATCTGAATGATGTCTCCTGAATTGATTTTCTGCTCGTACTCCTGGGCCCGCCTTGACCACATCGAACGCTTCACGCGCGCTTTTCCGGTCAAGACTTTGAGCGCCTCTTCAATCTTTGCCGCATCCGAAAGATTCCGGACTCCTATGCCTGGCGCCTTCTCGACAGGCACGCGCAGCGTCAAATTGTCGTCGGCGATCACGATCACGTACAATTCCAGTTCGGCGCCGCCGACTTCCTGTTTCTCGACCGCAGTGATCTTGCCGACGCCATGCGCCGGGTAGATAACGTGATCGTTGACCCGAAACTTCTTGATTTTTTCCTTCGCAGCCATATTGCGAATCTCCGTCAATTCTCGCAGCGGAAAAGATCACCGGACCGCGAGTTTCTCCGATCGCGGCCGCATTCCAGACTCAGCTGCCCTTTCCCGGACGCTCCGAGAAATACTTCTCCAGTTTTCCTTCTTCGCCTTCATGGCTTTCAGCGCCGGGCGGAGCATCGATCTTCTCGATGATCACGGGCCAGATTTCAGAGAACTTCCTGTTGAATTCGACCCATTTCTCCATGCCCGGCTCGGTATCCGGGCGAATGGCGTCCACCGGACATTCAGGCTCGCACACGCCGCAATCGATGCACTCGTCAGGATGAATGACCAGCATGTTTTCGCCCTCGTAGAAGCAGTCCACAGGGCAAACCTCCACGCAATCCGTGTATTTGCATGCGATGCAGCTGTCGATAACCACGTATGTCATTGACGGACTCTGTGCGCCTTCCAACCCGGCACGTTCAGTGCACGGGCTAGATATTGCTCCGAAGGCGGCCTTACAAGTCCGCCGCGCAGGATGGGGCGCATATTCCGCAAAGCGCGCGCGACGGAAAATCGTGTTTTCCGAATCAGCGCTTCCGAAGCAATGCGTTTCGTGCAATCCTCGACAGCCGGCATCGGGGCCCGTGCGAAGGTCGAACATCTTCGCCCGCCGGAAAACCCAGCTGCTGATTGCTTCCACCCCCTGCCTCGACAGGATTCAGGCGGACCGAGCACCCGATTCCGCTGGACCGCCAGATATTTTCCTCTCCAAGCGAACAAGCCTGAATCAAAGACGGTCCTTCAACTCCAAAAGCACTGCGAAGGGACTATCGGGATTCACGGCTCTCTTTTGTTTTGCGTGCGGAGCGATCCTTTTTGGATCCGACACATTGGACTTCTTCTGACGCAAGCGGCGTTTTCCGACACCTGCAGGGCGATTGTCCATTGTCTTCGCCCCATCGATTCTGTTGTCGCGCTTTGCCTTATCCCGTCGTTTGAATTCTTTCGGCGCTCGGCCGTCCGCATCTTTTTCCGAGCGCCTTGTTTCATTGGCGTTTTCACGCTCCGCGGGTCCGGCGCGCCGTTGTTGACCTGGATTGGGCCTGCGTTTCGGCTTCCTTGTGAAGGTGTAAAAAATAACTTTTTCGGGTTTGCCTGCGCTCCAGTCTTTTTCCGGCGGCATTTCGCAGGCAACCGGCTGCGGAGGTTCGCCGTCCTCAGTCTCCGAGTCCTCGCCCGAATCCGCGGCACTTGCGCGCGATTCGACTGACACTTCGGCGGACGGCTCAATTTTCCCTTCTGTTCCCGACGATGAATCTTCGGAAGCCAACTGTTCTGAAACAGGCGTTCCGTTCATGCTCTGACCGCTGTCCCGTTCGCCCTTGATCTCGATATCCCGCTCATCTGGCTCGGCGCCAGCGGATATTGCCGAATCAGGCCTCGCGGCGGGCAATTTGACGCGATCCCGTTCTCCGCGTTCCGAGACATAGCCCAGACTGCGCATCACGGACGCAAAGCCTTCTTGGGACAGGCCGGTGATGGACAGCATGTCGCTGGACGCCTCAAATCCTTGCACGGCGTCCTTTTCGCGCAGCATGTCCGCAAGGCGCTCCAGCATATCGACTCTCAATGCGCGTTCGCCCAGCGGGTAGTATCCAGACAACAGGCAATCGCTAAGCGAAGCGTTCGGAGCGCAAGGAATGGTCACGAGGCCTGTCTGCGGAGCAAACGAATCGTTGGTCGTTCCCGTCGAAAGCGACCGAAGAAGCCATCGGATTCGGGTGGCCAGCGGTTTGAGCAATGACGGGATGAAAATGCAGTATTGGCCGAACCTCACGCCGTGCTTCCTGAGGCTTCTTCGCTGGTCCTGATCGAGGGCTTTGACTTCCTCCCTGACTTCCGAACGTTTGATGACTCCCAACGCCTCGACAAGCTGATAGGTGAATCCTCGCGCTTGTCCTGACATCTCTTCATCCGCGCTCATTGAAAGCAGCGGCCCGCAAGTCGCTTCAATCGTCTGCTCAATGAACGCCGACAAGCGCCGCTCAACCCTCTCGCGAACTACGGGCGCCGCTTCTTCGGAGACCAGCGCTTCGACATTCAGAACGAAAAGGCTTGGCCCTGCCGAAGCGCGGCCGACGACATGATCGTTCCAAGTGATCGTTCCGTCGCTTGAGAAATCGAATTCGGAATTCGGAGAACTGTACAATCGGCTCGAGCGCAGGCTGAGTTCAGGTCCAAGGGCGGCGACAGCAGTTTGCCTCAGAACTTTGGTCTCTTCCGGAGTTGAACCGGAATCCTGTCGGAATCTGAAGCCTTCCAGCCGCCCGATGAACTGGCCGTCCACGGTGACTTCGCCTTTATCGTTGATGTCCGGCACAAAATCCTCCTTGCGTTTGAGTCTGCCGAGCAGAACGGTCGTGCGCCTGTCAATGAAGCGTCGAGTCAGTCCGGCGTGGAGCGCGTCGGAAAGTCTGTCTTCAAGGTCGCGGGTCCGCTCCCGCCAATGATTGCAATCTTCGACCCAGTTTTGGCGCTGCGCAACATAAGTCCAGGTTCGCACGAATGCGATCCGCATCGACAAAGCGTCGACGTCGCCGTCGATCCGATCAATGCGGCCAACTTGCTCGTCAAGCCAATCATCAGGGATGAAGCCTCGGTCCTGTATGAAGGTGAAGACCTGCTTCAGCAGTTCCGAATGGTCGAAAATCGAAATCTTCCGGAAGTCCGGCAACTGGCAAACATCCCACAACAACTCCACGTCCTTGCTCGCGCGCAACCTTGATCGAACGTCGATCGAATGCGCGATTTCGCAAAGCGCAAGCACGTCGGCGGCGTTCCGAGCTCGAACGAGCAGCGGATGGCGGCTGGATGCCGAGAGCGAGTCGATCAGCGACGCCGCAGAACTGAAATCCAGATCGGAATTGCGCCATTGCAGCCTCCGCAAAGGCGCGAACCTGTTTTCCATGATTGCGGACGCCGCGTTCGAATCAATGGGTTCCGCATCGCCGGTCACTCCGAATGTGCCGGGCCGCATGTATCTTCCGGCGCGCCCCGCAATCTGAGCCAGCTCGTTGGCGGCCAGCCTGCGAATTTTGCTCCCGTCGAACTTCGCCAGGCTTGAAAATGCGACATGCGAGATATCGAGGTTCAGACCCATGCCGATCGCGTCGGTTGCGACAAGGAAGTCGACCTCTCCGCTTTGGAAGATCTCGACCTGGGCGTTTCGCGTGCGCGGGCTCAGCGCGCCCATGACCACGGCCGCTCCGCCCCGCTGTCGCCTCACATGCTCGGCTATGGCGTAAATGTCTTCGACCGAAAAGCCCACGATCGCTGTTCTGGCCTTCATTCGCGATATTTTCTTCGCCCCGGTGTAGGTCAGATTCGACAGCCGCGCCCGCCGTTGGAAAATCGCGTCCGGCACGAGGTCCGCAATGACATCCCGCATGGTCTCGGCGCCCAGAAAATGAGTTTCAAGCTTTCCCCGGGAATTCAGCAGCCGATCCGTGAAAACATGCCCGCGCTCCGGGTCGCCGCACAATTGGATTTCGTCGATGGCCAGAAAATCCACGATGCTGCCGGTCGGCATGGCTTCGACCGTGCAGACCCAATACAGCGCCTGGTCCGGCACGATGCGCTCTTCGCCTGTCACCAAAGCGACCGACGCGCGCCCTTTCATCCGCTTTACCTTGTCGTAGACTTCGCGCGCGAGAAGCCGAAGAGGCAAACCGATCATGCCGGAAGAGTAAGTCAGCATGCGTTCGATTGCGAACTGTGTCTTCCCGGTGTTCGTCGGTCCCAGAACCGCGTACACGCGCCCGTCGGCGCCATTCATCGATTGCATGTCGAGACCTTGGTCAGATCGCTTGGCCGGCGGACGCCGTCTTGAGTCTTTCGATCGCGTCAGCGATGCCGACTCGGTTGGGACTCAGCGCCTGCACGGCCAAATAGGCCGCCAATGCGCGCTCGGTTTCGCCGCGCTGTTCGAAAATCATGCCCAAGCCGGAAAGAGCGCCGAAATGCTTCGGATTCAAAGCGAGCGTCTTTGCAATCATGTATGTGGACAGCACCGGCTTCCCGACCAGATAGTAAAGCGTCGCCCGAGCGTTCCAGCCCTCCGCGAATTCCGGCGCGAGATCAGTCAATGCCGTCAGATGTTTGGAAGCGACGTCGAATTTGCGCATCGCCATCGCCTCCCGCCCTCTCCTGAGCAGTAGATTAGCCGTAGGCGAACCGGAATCCGACCACAAGTCGAGAATGCGCCGCTCGATTGCGGTCACCTCGTCGGGAGCGGCGGTCCGCAGATCTTCCAACAAGGAAGCGGCCGCATTGTCCTCGGATAGAGCTTCGGACGTCCCCGCGAACATGCAAAAAAACGCGAGCAACAAGGCCGCCAAGCTGTTGAGCATAGTTGCGACTGGAAGCATTTGAGCTTGATTTTAAACTAATCCGCTGCGATTGCGAAGGACTAGGGTGATGAACGTGTGAATTATTCATGAACGATCCAGTCAAAACGGCAATTCAGCTGCTGTCGCAGAAGTTCGGCGGTGGATTTCCGCATGTCGTAAAATTTGAAATCAAGGATGCCGGGACCGTCATCATGGACAGCAGCGGCATCCGCGAAGGCGGCGGCGAGGCCGATTGCGCGTTGATTGCCGACGCGCAAACATTCAAGGCGATCATCACAGGCGAATCGGATCCGACCGCAGCCTACCTTTCGGGCATCCTGAAAATCGAGGGCGACCTGAATATCGCTGTTCAGCTCGGCGAAAAGCTGAAATGAGCTTCGAGAGGGCACCGCTTTACGAAGACATCGCGAATTGCCCTCCTGACGGCGAGACCTTTTGGCTCAGGACTGAAGACGGGGTTCGGATCCGGCTCGCAATTTGGCCTCATGGTTCAAAAGGCACAGTTCTGTTTTTTTCCGGCCGTACGGAATACATTGAGAAGTACGGCGAAGCGGCTAGTGAATTCAATGGCCGCGGGTTTGCATTCGCATCCCTTGATTGGCGGGGTCAAGGCCTGTCCGACCGGCCGTGCAAAGATCGAGCGCTCTGCCATGTGGGCGAGTTCGCCGAGTTCCAGCATGACGTTGCGGCGGCGAGGCGCGCGATATCCGTCCTCGGCGCACCCGAACCCGTTCATTTGCTCGCGCACTCGATGGGAGGATGCATCGGGCTTCGGTCTTTGCACGAAGGCTTGGACGTCGGCGCCGCTGTTTTTTCCGGCCCCATGTGGCGGATCTTCCTCGGTCCATTCGCGCGTCGCTTCGCGCTCGGGGTGACGGGAACTGCGAAGTCGGTCGGACTCGGCGACAGATATCTGTTCGGCACGAATTCCCGCAATTACGTGCACGTGGCAAATCCGGGCAAAAACGCTTTGACGTCGGATCCGGACATGTTTCTGATGCTGAAGAGCCAGATAGAAATCCGTCCTGAACTTGCGACGGGCGGTCCCTCCTACTCCTGGCTCAACGCGGCGCTGCGAGAGTGCAATTCACTCCTTGCGGAATCGCCTCCGAACTACCCCGCTCTGACGTTGATGGGAACGCGGGAGCGGGTCGTGGACCCGAAGGCCGTCCGGATCATTCTCGGCCGCTGGCCTCGCGGAAACCTCGAATACGTGCCGAACGCACGGCACGAAATCATGATGGAGAACTCTGAAATCAGAAAGTATTTTTACGGTCGGGTTTCCGATTTTTTCGAAAGCTATTAATCCGCGAGCATTTCCATCGCGGCGGAATGGAGTTCGGCATTCGCCGCCGCAAGCAAAGTTCCGCCGCCATGCGCAGAACCGCCGCTCCAATCGGTCGCGCATCCGCCGGCCGCTTCAATCAAAGCGATCGGCGCATTGACGTCGTACGGCTTCAGCCCTGCTTCAACGACAAGATCGATATGGCCGGACGCAAGCAGCGCGTAGGCGTAGCAATCCAATCCATACCTTACGAGGCGCACTCCGGCGGCCAAACGACGGAATGATTCCCGCTCGGCCGCCGAACCGATTTCCGGCATCGTAGTGAACAGAGCCGCTTCTTCCAAAAGCTTGGTGGAAGCTGTCGACAGCCGACGGCTGCCATCGCGCCAATGGAGACGGGCCTCGCCGAAGCCGCCTTCGAACCGCTCGCCGATGTACGGCTGATCGACCATTCCGTAGAGCGGCCCATCCGCGTCGGCCACGGCGACGAGCGTTCCCCAAACGGGCGACCCGCAGACATAAGAACGCGTGCCGTCGATGGGATCCAAGACCCAAACCAGACCTGACGCGCCCGGAACAGGATCGAATTCTTCGCCGAGAATGCCGTCATTCGGCCGGCGCTCGGCAAGAACGTCGCGCATCGCGAGCTCCGCTTGGCGGTCCGCTTCCGTCACGGGATCCCAGCCGACCTCGCACTTGTTGTCCGCGACAAGCCCGACCGTCCTGAAATGCGCCAAAGTGGGCCCCTTCGCCGCATCCGCAAGTTGACGCGCTACGTCCGCGAGCTCGCCGGCAAGTTCCGGTTCCAGCACCATCTTCACACCCATTGCGATTTCCCATCCATGGACCGAGCGAACGGCGCGACCTCATCGAACGCCGCCTCTGCCCTTCACCGAACTTAGCGTTCCATTGCATGGAAAGAAACTCGCGCATTTCTCTTCAAGCCTGCATATCCTGACTTCGGCCGCCTTACGCTCGGCTCATTCGGCCAAAGGAGCGGACACGAAGCGCCTCAACGAGCAGCGGCATAGCCGATCACGTATTTCGAAGCAGTACCGGCAACCGCGAGCACGATTGTTGCTGCAATTCGATTGACACCAAAACACACAGAGAGAGGAAGGGTAACTCTGCTATGACGCGACGCTCTTCGCCAACGTGGTCTGCTCAGCCATCACCTATCCGAAAAGTCTCTGTGCCTATCCGTTTTCATGGCTATGAACCGTGCGGCTGATGGATTGAGAATGCCAACCCGAGAGGACTGGGCGCAGCACCCGGTTGCACAGCGCGGGACGAGTCTGGAAAGGGGACATGAACGCCATCCCGAAATCGCAAATGGGCCACCCAACCGCCGTCGGCGCGTTTTCCCAGCGTCTCGGCAAGCAGGGACGCATGTGGCTACTGGCAACTCCTGGGTCCGCGTTCTTTCTCATCTTCTTCGTCATCCCCTTGGTTAGCCTGTTTTTGATCTCGTTCGACAAATCAACCTTGGGCATCGTCGATATCCGCTGGATGTTCGAGTTGTCGAACTACGAGCGCTTTTTCAAACGAGCGCTGTATTATAACGCCGCGATTACTTCGGTCTCGCTGGCCGCTCTGGTATCATTTATCACGCTGACTCTCGGTTTTCCGCTGGCTTATTTGATCGCCAAGATCGATGATCCCGGATGGAACACATTCCTGATGATTCTAGTCCTGTCAGCGATGCAGCTCGACATGGTGATCCGACTGTTCGGGCTGATGGTGCTGATGGGAGACGCTGGCTTGATAAACGAATTCCTGCGCTCGCTGGGCTGGCTGGGGGAGGATCCGCTGCCGCTGATGTACAATTTCTTCGGCGTCGTGGTCGGGTTGGTACAATTCTCTCTGCCTTTCATGGTGCTGTCGCTCGTCGGCGTAATCCAAGGAATCAATCCGTCGCTGGAAGAGGCAGCGCGCTCGCTTGGCGCGCGACGCTGGCAGACTTTCTGGAAAATAACAGTTCCAATGAGCATGCCGGGCATACTTGCCGGATTGCTCCTGGTCTTCGCGATTTCGTTTTCATCATACGTCGTGCCGACGCTTATGGGCGGATGGAAAGTGGTCGTGCTTCCGATTCATATCTTTCAGCAGGTAGCGGAGCTCGGGAAATGGCAGTTCGGTGCGACAGTCGCCGTGATCATGTTCGCCATCAGTTTCGTTGTCATGATGATTTATCAGCGCGCGGCAGCACGCGCATCCGGAGGGCGCGCGTGAAGTCGGACAAAGAAAAAAACCGTGGCGCGTGGCGCGAACGAAAAACGCCTATCGCTCTTCAAACACTCGCTGGGGTCGGCATTGTCGTTCTGCTTGCGCCGGTCTTCGTGGTGGTGCTGGCCGGGTTGAATGCGGGAGATCACCTGACTTTTCCTCCGGAGGGCCTGTCGCTCAAGTGGATCATCGACTTCTTCCGCTCTGATGCCTTTCTCCCCGCCTACCTCTTTAGCCTACTCCTTGCCGTGGTCACGATGATCTGTTCGACCGTTCTCGGCACGCTTCTAGCGTTGTTTCTGGCGCGGACGAAAGTGCAAGGCATGCAGGTTTTGCGGGCTTTCTTCATGGCCCCGCTGATGCTGCCGGGCATCGTTCTCGGGCTGGCGCTCTATCTGTTCTACATCTCCAGCGATATCGGTTTGGTGCGCAGCTATGCCGGGCTGGTGATTGGCCACGTCCTCGTGACTACGCCTTATGTCGTAGGAACAGTGAACGCAACGCTCGTAGGTTTCGATACTTCTTTGGAAGAGGCCGCTCGCAGTCTCGGCGCCGGACCATTCAAGGCATTCAAATCGGTCACGTTGCCCGCCATCGCACCGGGCATGACCGCAGGCGCGGTGTTCGCGTTCATCGTATCCTTTGGGCAATTCGACATCTCGCTGTTTCTGACGCCGCCCGATTCGAGCCCCCTGCCAATCGCTCTTTACACTTCGCTTCGCTATACGTTCGAACCTACCGCGGCGGCGGCCGGGATTTTTGCCATTTTTCTTGTGGTGGTCTCAATGCTAATCACTGCGAGACTGACCAGCTTGAAGAAGATGGCAAACGTAAACTTCAACTAGCCAATCATCCGTAGAAAGGGAAACTATGACACAAAACGAAAAGCGGTCCGCACGGACGACCCGTCGCCAGTTTCTGAAAACTGGTGCCGCGGCTACGGCGCTGGTCGGGCCTGTCAGCTTTTTCAATATCAACCACGCCTGGTCCAAGGATGTCTACTGGGATGGACAACCTTTCGACGCAGGTGGCGCGACCCTGCGCATCAACGAATGGGGCGGCTTCTGGCAGGAGTTCATGGAGGAGGCCGTCCTCAACGAGTTCGAGAAAACCTATAACTGCAATGTGGCCTACGACAGTTCGTTCCCCTGGTTCCCGAAATACGTCGCCGGAGGAGCCGAGCGGCCAGCATTTCACATGGGCAACTGGAATCTCAACGAAATCATCAAGCTTGGCCGCGTTGGCGACTTCTTCATGACGTCTGACGAGCTCAGGGAAAATGTGCCGAATGCCGCGGATTCCTGGGACTTTGCTTTCGGCAGCGGCCAAGGCGTGACTTGGGGTTTCGGCCAGTACGCCCATGTCTGGCGGACCGACCTTGTGGATCCGGCTCCGGAAGGCTTCAAATCCTTCTGGGAGGACCGCTTTGCCGGAAAGCGCGGAACCTACATCACCTCTAACGGTTTGTTTCAAGTCTTTTTCATGACCGCCTGCGCCGAGTTCGGCAAGGATCAGTACGATATGGACGCAGGGTTTGAAGCAATGCGTGCCGCCATGCCGATGAAGATCAGTGATTTCACCGGCAACATGCAGACGCTGGTCGAACGCGGTGAAGTGGTAATGGGCGTTCAGTGGGAAGGCGAGATTTTTTTGCAGATGGACAAGGGAATCGCCGTCGCTCCAATTCAGTGGGAGAGGAAGCCGATTCTGACCCAGACGCATACGGTCTCACGCTATTCCGATCAGATCGAGAAAAAACTGGCGCTAGCGCTAGTGAATGCCAAGTTGGATCCGGCATTCCAGACCAAGACGGCGGATACTTTTTATCTGCGCCCTTCAAACAAGAACGCCATTCTTCCAGAGCGCCTAACCAACAAGGGTATCAAAAACACCGCCGATGCACTTGACGGTCTGTGGATTCCCGACTGGAACTGGTTTCTCGACAATGAAGACGATATCGTGGAAACCGTGAACGAGATCTTCGCGGGATAGGTCAAATGCAAGGGCCCGGCGGAGGTTCGCCGGGCCATCAATCACGGGCAAAATTCGTGAGCAGCGTTAGACTTACCAGTCTCAGCAAGCATTTCGGAAATACGCTTGCCGTCGACGACATCAATCTCGACATTGCCGAGGGCGAATTCTTTTCGATGCTCGGACCCTCAGGATGCGGCAAATCGACGACGCTGCGGATGATCGCGGGATTCGAGGAAACCAGCGTTGGCACGATTGAAATCGACGGCAACGACGTTTCGCATTTTCCGCCGGAAGAGCGCCAGATCGGGTTCGTGTTCCAAAATTACGCCCTCTTCCCGCATATGAATGTCTACGACAACGTGGCCTTCGGGCTACGTCTGCGCAAATTCGCGAAAGATGCGATCGACAGTCGTGTTCGCACCGCTTTGGTACAGGTCGGAATGGCCGGCTTCGAAAATCGTTTTCAGCGCGAAATGTCGGGCGGCCAGCAGCAAAGAATCGCACTGGCCCGGGTATTGGTGACCGAACCGCGCCTCCTTCTCTTGGACGAGCCGCTTTCCGCGCTCGATAAAAACCTGCGCGAAGAGATGAAATTCTGGATCAAAGGCTTGCAAGACGACCTCGGCATCACGACGATTTATGTTACCCACGACCAAGGCGAAGCGCTGACCTTGTCGGACCGCATCGCAGTCATGCATCAGGGGCGCGTGGCGCAGATCGGTACGCCGCAGGAAATTTACGAAAAACCGGTAAACCGGTTTGTCACGGCGTTCATAGGAGAGTCCGATATCCTTGCAACAACGGTGACCGGGATCGCGGAACGCGCCGCGACGCTAGACCTAGAAGGGTTCCAGATCCGTGCACCTCTGCGCGCAGGTCTTGCCGTCGGCGGCGACGCGCATCTAGCGGTCCGACCTGAGCGTTTCAAGGTCGAGGATCGCTCCGGCGAAGCCGGATGGAATACAGTAAAGGCGATCTTCCGCAAATCCGCTTATCAGGGTGCCTTCATTCGTCTCGACTGTGCACTGGGTGCACAAGGCATCCGGATTGAACTCGCCAACGACCCCGACCTTGTACTGCCCGAACCGGGGCAGGAGGTTTCGGTTTCTTGGCAACTGCAGTCGGGATGGATCGTCGAGGATTAATCCGTGCACTGCGAGGGTCAACTCCCTCTCGCAGACAACGCTGATATAAGCTTGAACGCAAGTCGTTCGTACTTGCCTGCCAAGAGGGGCCCGTGCCGACGCCGATCATCGAAAGACCTCATCTGAACGAGCGCTTCAGGGCAGGGCTTCACTTGAAGCTCACGATTGTCGAAACCCCTGCCGGGTACGGCAAAACCACGCTTTTGCGATCATGGGAACGGGACGCGGCCGCGCGGGGGCACCGGACCCGATGGGTGTCCCTGGATGCGGCCAACGAGACCGCGCTGGAGTGCCTTGAGCGCTATACGTCCTTTTACGGCCGAAGCGATGCCGCCATATCCGAGCGGTCGGAACTCAAGGCGGTCGATTGCCTCTATATCGACGATTTGCACGAGGCGGGAAAACCGGAGAAAGAGTTGTTCCAAAGGCTGATCGCCAGCTCTCGAAACCTTCATGTAATCGTCGGCACGCGCGACACACGCGATATCCCGCTGGCCAGAATGCGGCTTTCGGGCGAGGTATCCGATTTCGGGGTCGAAGACCTTAAATTCACCCTGCAGGAGGCCATTGAGCTGTTGGGCGATCTGGCAGATCCAGACCTCATTGGCCGCTATTTCGAATATTCCGAAGGTTGGGCGGCGGCCCTGCGCATGATGCGCCGTTCCTTGGAAGCCATGCCGGAGGGCGGCCGTGCCTTCATCGAGCAGTCCACGGGTCGGCCTGCACTTGCCGAATACCTCAACGAACAGTTTCTGGCAGGTCTGAGTGACGACGAACGCGCGCTTTTGATCGACCTCGCGCAACTGCGCGAATTCAATGGCGACCTGGCCGACAGCGTACGCCGAACAAGCGGAAGCTGGACATTGCTTGAGAGTCTCGCATCGGCACACTCGCTCGTGTTCGAGCAAGCACGCGAAGACGGAACCTGGTTCCGATGCCACCAATTGATGCGGGACTTTCTGATCTGGCGGCAAAGATCCTTGGGCGAAGCCCGCGTGAGCGATCTGAACCGGCGGGCAGCCCTCTGGTTTGCTTCGCATAAGCGTATTCAGGCGGCAGTGCAGCACGCCATGCAGGCGGGCGATGCCGCTTTGGCCGAGAGAATTCTTCTTGGAGCCGGCGGCGTTCAGATCGGAATTCGCGAAGGTTCACTCAGACTAAAGGCTTTGCTGGAAATAATCCCCAACAGCAAGATCTATTCGTCGCCTCGCCTCAGCCTAGCGAAAGGCTATCTGCACCTCAAGAACGGCCGCCACCACGATGCCGCAATCCTGATTGAAGACGTGCGTACAAGCGCGGATACCACCGATATCGAACTGGGCCGAGAAATAATTCTGCTTGAGGCGCATCTGTGGCTTTACCGAGATCAACACCTGACGGACGAACAGGTGGACTCGCTGGAACATACAGCTGCATCAACGCCGGCAAGCGATCTTTTGACGCGCGGAATCCTCTACAACTTCCTATGTCTCTTCCATCATCAGGTCGGTCGGCTCGACCAAGCACGCCGGTGCGCCGAAATGGCAATGGACCTTTATACCGATCTGGGAACGTTGCATCTGCAATTCTTCATGCACCTCAACCTCAGCCTGATCGATCTCGACCAAGGCAAATTCGAGGATGCAAAAGCGCGCCGCGAAACCGCTAGCAGACTTCAGCGGGAACATTATGGCCACGATTTGGGAATTCAGGCGATCGCCAACATCTTTCATGCCGAAATCGCTTTCGAGGCTGGCGAAACCGAGGCCCTCGGCCCTACTTTGATACAAGCGCTTGGCTTTGCGGATACGCGCGAGGGATGGAGCGAGGTCTATCTGGCAGGTTACGAGACCGCATTCGCATTGATCCTGCGGGAAGCGGGGTACGAGCAAGCCGTCGATATTCTGGCGAATGCCGAGGCTATGATTTCCCGCCGCGACCTGCCGCGCTTTTCACGCCAGATTCGGATACTGGAGCTTGATTTGGCAGTATCTGCGGCCAAGGAAACCGAGGCCAAACGGCTGGCGGCCAGAGTGCGGCATCTGTTGAAAGCCGCGGACGGCAACGAGTCGCTGCGCTGGCGCGGACGCCACCTGGCGATTCTGGCGCTGTCTCATTTCGAGACCCGTTTCGGGAGTGCCTTGCTGGCCCATGATATGCTAACGGCTCTGGCTGCCGAGTGCCGAAACGCAGGGCTTTATCGGTATCTTGCACGCGTGTCGGCGCTGTTGACGATTAACGCCGCCGTCCGCAAAGACAAAGATGCGGCGGCGCGGGCGCTTGACTTGACGATTCGCTTGTCGCGCGACGGGCAATTTCCGGGCGCACATTTGCGCGCCGGTCGGGAATTCGCTGAAGCGGCGCGGTGGGCAATCCGTGAACGCGGCGTGAGCACGCTGAACAAGAGCGCGTTGTCGGCGCTGGCCCACATTCTCTGGCTGCTCAATCCCGACAGGCGTGATAACGCAGATTTTTTTTCTGACATCCTTACGTCAAAGGAGCGTGAGGTATTCACGCTCTTGGCGGACGGGCGTGCGAACAAAGTCATCGCACGCGACCTTGAGCTCAGCGAGGCGACAGTGAAATTCCATGCCAAGAACATCTATCAAAAGCTCGGCGTGAATTCCCGCAAGCTCGTCGCGGAAATCGCCCGCCAGCACGGCGTGACAACGCCTGATTCTGCCGGGCAGGCGGGTTGAATCCTTCTACCCTATCCAAATCTCTTGAAGGACTACCCGTTCCACGTATTGCAGAGGTCCATGCCGAACAGAGACAAATCTATTTTCTATGGCAAATTCGCCTTGGAGGATCCAATGCATATAGGCGTAGATGTCGGCGGAACAAACACTGACGCCGTTCTTCTGAACGGCACCGAAGTTCTGGCGTCGGTCAAAGTCCCAACGACGATGGATATTGGATCAGGCGTCGTGGGCGCGATCAGCGATCTTCTCACACGTTCCGGCACTGATCCGACGCAGATTCAGAGCGTCATGATCGGGACAACCCAATTCACAAATGCATTTGTTGAAGGCAAGAAACTGGTGCCGGTCGCGGTGTACCGCGCCGCGCTTCCGGCGACCGAGGGTGTCTTGCCCATGATCGAATTTCCTTCCCATCTGACGCGCCAGATCGGCACTCAGTCCTATCTTGTCGGGGGAGGTTATGAATTCGACGGGCGAATGATCGCTCCACTCGACGAAAAGGCAGTGATCGAAGGTGCCAAGGACATGAGGGCCAAGGGCATCAAGTCAGCGGTTCTTTCTTCGGTCTTCACGCCTATCAACTCCGAGATGGAGCACCGGATGGCCGAGATCATTCTGAACGAGGCACCCGACACCGAGCTGACTTTGTCGGGCGAGATCGGCCGCATCGGGCTGATCGAGCGGGAGAACGCTGCCATCATGAACGCCTCGCTCTGCGAGCTGTCCAAGATCGTAGTCCATGCATTTCGGAATGCGCTCAAGCAGTTGAACATCAACTGCCCGTTTTTCGTTTCTCAAAACGACGGCACCTTGATGACCGCCGAATTTGCCGAGAAATACCCGGTCCTCACTTTCGCTTCCGGCCCCACGAATTCCATGCGTGGGGCTGCTTTTCTCTCCGGCGTCAGCGACGGAATAGTCGTAGATATCGGCGGCACTACCAGTGACGTGGAGCACCGGATGGCCGAGATCATTCTGAACGAGGCACCCGACACCGAGCTGACTTTGTCGGGCGAGATCGGCCGCATCGGGCTGATCGAGCGGGAGAACGCTGCCATCATGAACGCCTCGCTCTGCGAGCTGTCCAAGATCGTAGTCCATGCATTTCGGAATGCGCTCAAGCAGTTGAACATCAACTGCCCGTTTTTCGTTTCTCAAAACCGGTGCTCTGATCGGAGGTTTCCCGCGGGAGTCCGCCATTTCGGTTGATGTCGGATCCGTCCGTACGAATTTCCGCATGCCGGACGTTCTGGCCATCGGTTTGGGCGGAGGCAGCATCGTGCGCGATGAAGGCGCGTCGATCGGCCCTGACAGCGTGGCGCTGAACCTTCTAAACGAAGCATTGGTCTTCGGCGGGCAGGTGCTGACGGCTACCGATATCGCAGTTTCAGCAGGTTATGCGGATATCGGCGATCCGGCGTTGGTCAAACATCTCGACAAGAAGCTGGTCGACTCAGCAGTCGACCAGATCCACGCGATGATCGAAGAGACAACCGACCGGGTGAAAACCTCTCGCGGCGCGGTGCCGGTGATCCTGGTGGGCGGAGGCAGCGTTCTCGTCAATCGAGAAATTCGCGGCGCCTCAGAGGTGATCCGGCCCAAGTTGTCGGGTGTAGCCAATGCGATTGGCGCGGGTCTCGCCCAAGTGGGAGGCGAGGTCGACAAGGTCTATTCCTACACCAGAGTGGGCCGCGAGGCCGCAATGAAACAGGCGCGTGAAGAAGCTATAGACCGCGCCATTTCCGCCGGCGCGGCGCGCGACACCACAAAAATCATCAATCTTGAAGAAATGCCGCTTACTTACCTTCCAGCCGGTGCAGTTCGGCTCAAGGTTAAGGCTATCGGAGATTTGGCACGACAAGGGGACGCAGCATGACCCAAATCACACTGGACAACCTGCCAGACTTCATCCGAGGCACCGCGATCCTCGGCACCGGTGGCGGCGGCGATCCATATATCGGCAGGCTCATGCTAAAACAGGAACTGGAGAAATGCGGCGCCATCGACCTCATCGACCCCGATAACGTTTCCGACGACATATTCGCCATCAGCGTGGCCTGCATGGGCGCGCCGACAGTCTTTGTCGAAAAGCTCCCGAATGCCAGCATGGCCATCGACGGGCTGCGCAAGGTCGAAAAGGAAGTGGGCCGCGAATTCAACGCGATCATTCCTTTGGAGGCCGGAGGCGTCAACGCCACCCTTCCGCTTGTTGTTGCGGCGCGATTAGGACTGCCAGTCATTGACGGCGACGGCATGGGGCGGGCTTTTCCTGAATTCCAAATGACAACATTCAACGTCTATGGTGCCCGTTGTTCGCCCTTTGTCATGACCGACGACCACGGCAACTCGCTCATTTTAGATACCGATACTGCGCTTCGGGCGGAACGATACGGCCGTCCGGTCTGCGTGCAAATGGGCGGGATTTCCCAGATCGCCAGCTATGCCATGACCGGAGAGGAAATCCGCCGGTCATGCGTGCCGCGCACGGTCTCGCTCGCGCTGGAAATAGGCCGGACTGTACGCAAGACGCGCATCGCTGGCGAAGTCGATGTCTGCACAGGCCTCATCGACTATTTCGCAACGTCGAATCCACCGCGATTTTCCAGCGTGCTATTCGACGGGAAAGTTCAGGACGTGATCCGCGAGACCAAGGAGGGCTGGACCATCGGCGAGGTCACGCTGGCTGGCGAAGGGAACGGCTCGGACGAAATGAAAATCTCGTTTCAGAACGAATATTCCTTTGCACGCCTCAACGCCAGGCTGATGGCGATCGTACCCGACCTGATCATCGTTCTTGATCGGGAAACCGGAGAGGCTATCACCACCGAATCCTTACGCTACGGTCAGCGGGTCAAGGTTCTTGGCGTTGCCGCACCGGACGTCATGCGCTCCGAGGCCGCAATGGAATTCATCGGTCCGCGCGCGTTTTTGATCGACGAAGACTTCGTACCGCTGGAGGACTTGGCGACTGCGTCTTTCGCTTGAAGCGCTCAGATCAACCTAGCGGCTTGTTCATCGCATTGGATTCTCTGGCGCGGTTTGCCGACTCCGCGCGGCTTCGGCGCGGGACGAGCAGCACAGAAGGCATGAGGCGATGGCGAACGACCGCGGCAGCATGCCGAAGCAGGCGCAGATCGTCCCGAAGGCGAACCAAGGCTCGGGAATGATGCGGTCACGGCCGGGACCGACGCATTGAAGCCGACCGTCCGGTGCCGGCAACTGCAGTTCGTGGAGGAGGGCGTCGACTTTCTCCGCGGCAAGACGCGCAAGCCGGGGATGCCGCCAGCTCGGCACCGCGCGGAAAGCGTAGGACGGATGCGGACAATCCGTGCCCCGAACCGCAACCCGGAGACAGGGACTTCCCACGTGCTTTCCATGCCGTCCGCGCCTCGTACGAACGCCGAATCAGCAACACTGGAATCCGCCGGACGAAAATCATATCCTCAGAAGCTGGACTGAACGAAACGAACCAGACGCAGTCTCAAAGATGCCGAATCCGTACAATGGCTTGAAATTCGCGCAAGTAGCCATAATATCGGATGGTGAGGCGCAACCGTTCGAATCGGCTGCGAGTTCTTGTTTTGGCAAAGGAAAATGAGAATGTTTGATCAACGATCAAGATTTGGCAGGAAATCTTCCACCATCCAGTTCGATGTTTCACGGTTCGGCGCGAGCGCGAAGGAGACCGCGCTGATCGACGAAGGTCTCCGCGCGCACATGAACAAAGTCTACGGACTGATGTCCGCCGCGATGCTCATCACCGGATTGGTCGCCTACCTCGTCGGCACGAACGAACAGCTGCTGGTCGCCATATTCGGATCGCCGCTCAAGTGGGTCGTCATGCTGGCTCCTCTCGGCGTCGTGTTCTTGTTCGCCGCGAACATCCACAAATTGAGCGTCGGCGCGGCTCAGGGCGTATTCTGGGGATTCGCGGCGCTGATGGGTTTGTCGATTTCCTACATATTCGCCGTGTACACCGGGTTTTCGATCGCGCAGACCTTTCTGGTCACGGCCATCGCGTTCGCGGGACTCAGTCTTTACGGCTATACGACGAAACGCGATTTGAGCGGATGGGGTTCTTTCCTCATGATGGGCGTGATCGGCTTGGTTGTCGCCGGCCTGGTCAATATTTTCCTTGCTTCGCCCGCGATCATGTTCGCGATCTCCGCGCTCGGCGTGCTTATCTTCGCCGGACTTACGGCCTACGACACGCAGAACATAAAGAACACGTATCTCCAGATGGCCTATCAGGGAGAAGGCGCCTGGCTGCAGAAGGCAGCGATCATGGGAGCGTTGAGCCTTTACCTCAACTTCTTGAACATGTTCATGATGCTTCTGTATCTGTTCGGTCAGCGCGAATGATCAAGCTTTGAATTCCAGAGGATGGCCAGCCTTGCGCTGGCCATTTTCGTTGGAACCGTCGGATCGGCAGTCCGGCTGCAGTCAGCCGAATGACGCCCCCGCCTCTGTCTGAACGCCGAGGGGTTCAAGCTGCCCGACAGGGGCTCAATCCCCTGCATGCCCGCCTCGAAGCGCATCCTGCTCATTTCGTGCGGCAGACCATTTTTCCTATATCTTCCGATGGGCGGTCAAGATCGGCCGCGCATTGAATACAATGCGCGAACCGCTTCGAAAGCCCAATCAATGCTGCAGGAAAAACATGGTCCAGTTCAGTCAATGTTGCGGTTGGACAAATAATGCTTGGAATCCACCGGCTTGACGGTGGCATTCACCGCCATGCCGATCAAGAGCAGCGCAGTCATCAAGATCATGGTGGTATTGTACAGGCCCGGCGTCGGGTCGACCGTGCCCGCCGGAGCGACCTCCAGCAGCTTGGCGAGAGTGACGGTCTTGTTTTCGACAAGCAGCTCAAGCTGTTCGATGCCTGCGCCGAACGTCTCGCGAAATGTTTCTGGACCGATTGAATTCGCAACTTCGCGAACAGCCCTTTCCAATTCGAATTGCCGGAGCGTTGCGGTGGACAACGGTCCGAGCACCCCTGCGACGCTCCATGCCGTCAAAAGCCTGCCGTGTATCGCGCCGATATGGTAAGACCCGAACAAATCCGACGCATATGCAGGAATTGAAGCGAATCCACCTCCGTAGAACGTGAAGAGAATCATGGTCGCGACGTAGAAGCACGCCAGCCATAGCATCGCATTGCCGACCGTGACCTGCCATGCGGACAGCATCACGACGAGAAACATTGCGGCGCCGCCGACGAAATAGATCCAGTAGATTTTCTTGCGGCCGATCAAGTCGGAAATGCTCGCCCAGAAAACGCGGCCGATCATGTTGAACACGCCGATCATCAAGACGTAGGTCGCGGCGAAAGCTGCGTCCACGACGCCGGGGAGAGCTGCGCCGAAAATTTCCGAAACCATCGTTGTCGCTAGTCCGATAATCCCGATTCCGGCCGTGACGTTCAGGCAAAGCACGATCCAAAGCTGATAGAATTGCGGCGTCTTGATCGTATCGTTCACATGCACGTTCTCATGCGTGATCATGTGCCGTTTCGAAGCGGCGGATTTGCCCCGCCCTTCAGGTTCCCAGCCGGGCGCAGGAATGCGGTAGCTGAGTGCGGAAACGGCGATCATGGCCATGAAAATCAGCCCCATTGCAATGAAAGTCTGACCTGCGCCGACGGAGCCTGTTCCCAACGCGTAAACGCCCGGATCGCCCGGCACGATCATTTCGGAGACTTCGGAGGCACTCACGATCACGACTTCGACGAGCTTTCCGCCGATTTCCGCAAAGCGGCGTCCGCCTTCGGTGACCAACTGCACACTGTCGACCGCGCCCAAATAGTCAGGGGCTTGGTAAAATAGGCGGAGGAAGAATTCCTTCATCGGAATCGCAATGATGGTGCCGCCGCCGAAACCCATTATGGCAAATCCGGCAGCCATTCCTTTTCGGTCCGGGAACCACCGAATCAAGGTCACGACCGGCGAGACATATCCCAGACCGAGTCCGATTCCTCCAATCACTCCGTAGCCGAGATAAATCAGCCAAAGCTGATGGGCGATAATGCCTATCCCGGCCAAGACGTTGCCGCCGCCCCAGAACGCAGCTGCCGCCAAACAGACAGTTCGCGGTCCGGCAATTTCAAACCATTTGCCTGCCACGGCGGCGGAAAGGCCGACAAATACGATGGCCACAACGAATATCTGCACGACCTGGCCGAGCGTCCAATCGTCCGCGCTTGAACCGGCGACACCGACCGCCTTGATCAGGGCGGGGTTGTATATGCTCCAAGCGTATACGGAGCCGATGCACAAATGGATGCAGATGGACGCGGGAACGGCCCGCCAGCGATTGTACCTTGGTTTGGCGATAATGCTTTGTTTGGAAAAAAATCCGTGCATTTCCGAAACCTTATTGAAATATCGAATTCGGGAGCAGATGAGGCGGCGCCCCGCCGTCGAACAAGAATGGGAGCAAGCGGCAATTCCGGAAGCATGCGTCGGACGGCAGCGCGCATTGACCGCCAACTGGCAAATTGAACCTCAAATGCCATCTCCAAAGCAACTGAAAACATGCGCCCGCAATGGCGGAGTCGCCGCTCCAAGTAATTCAATCAAAACGAATTCGAAATGCGAAAATCTACGCCGCGAAGCGCTCCGCCTCGCCAAGGTCTACGGAAACAAGCTGGCTGACGCCTCGCTCCTGCATTGTGACTCCAAACAACCGGTCCATGCGTGACATCGTTATCGAGTGATGCGTGATCACGAGAAAGCGGGTGTTTGTCGAACCGGCGATTTCTTTCAGAAGGTCGCAAAACCGAGACACATTGGCGTCGTCCAGAGGCGCGTCGACCTCGTCCAGAACGCAGATCGGCGCAGGGTTCACCAAGAAAAACGCAAATATCAACGCGATCGCGGTAAGCGTTTGCTCGCCGCCCGACAAAAGCGAAAGCGTTGAAAAACGCTTGCCGGGCGGATGGCAGAGAATCTCAATGCCCGTATCGAGCGGATCGTCGCCTCGAACAAGTTCAAGTCGGGCATTTCCTCCCCCGAACAAGATTTTGAACAGCCTCGTGAAGTTTTCATCAACTTTCATGAAAGCACTCTGCAGCCGTTCGCTCCCCTCGTCATTGAGGCTGGAAATCGAAGAGCGAAGCGTGCGGACGGCACTCTCGAGATCGCCGCATTCCGAAGTCAGTTCGTCCAATTCCCGCCGGATCTCGGCAATGTCTTGCTCCGCCCTCAGATTTACGGCTCCGAGCGAATCCAAGCTTCGCCGCAATCGATTGACCTCTACTTCTTTCTCCGCAGACTGTGCTTCCTGTTCGTCAAGCACGCTGAATTGCTTTGCAATTTGTTCAGGCGGCGAGCCGCATTCATCCGTAAGCCGCTTCGCCGCGTCATTCATTTGCGCGGCGGCGGATTCGATTTTTGCATCCAAGCGCGCCTTTGTTTCGCGGGCATCGGAAAGCGATTTGTTAGCATCCGCTTCCGACGCGCGAAGCTTCCGGAACAATCCTTCCGTTTCTGCAAGCGCATCCGCTGATTGCTTGCGCCGGAGCTCCGCGAGTTCCAACTGCCGATCTAAATCGATTCGTTTCTTTTCCAGACGCGCCGGGGTTTCCGCCGCATCACGGTGCTCTTCCTCCAGCCGGGATTTTCTTCCGGCCATCTCAGCCATTCTCTCGGACGCAGAATTCAGGCGCAGGCGCCATGGCCCCAGTTCATTGTCGATCTGCGACAAATGACGCGCGCGATCAATCTGCTCGCGTTTCATGGCATCGTGCAAAGCACTCGCTTCGATCAGATCGGAACGGGCTGTCTCGACTTCCTTTCTCACGGCTGCAAGCACTTCGCTCGCGGATTCCGGATCCTTGCAATTCGATTTTGCCGCTTCCGCTTCCTTCAAAGCGGTCCGGGCATCTTCTGTCGCCGAACTGGCCTGCACATGCGTAGCGCTCAAAGCTTCAAGCGATTTTTCCGCGATGCCGGACTCGGCCTCCGCCTGTGCCAGCTTGCGATTGGCGGCGGCCAACGCAATTTCGGCATCCCGCCTGCTCACCCTTGCAATCTTGTCGGCATCAGAGATCTTCCTGAATTTTTCAGCGCACTCCGTATTTGATCGGGCAGCCTTCTCGACCTTGGCTTCCGCTTCCTCCATCTTGGCGCTCAATTCATTCAATCTATTTATCTGCGAAAGACGCAAGGCGGCGGCATTCGGCGTGTCATCCGAAGCCGTCCGAAATCCATCCCAACGGCAAAGGTCGCCGGACTTCGTCACGATCCGCTGTCCCGGCCGCAGCACCGGTTGCAAGCGGTCGACATCCGAGGATTCCGCGATGCCTATCTGCATCAATCTGCGCGCCAGCAATCGGGGGGCTTGAACATGCTTCGACAATAGCTCGGTTTCGGGCGGGAGGGGTGAAGCATCTTCATACGCCGGGAGTTCGTTCCAACCCGAATTGCTGTTCGTTCCAACTTCCGCCGCGAACAAATCATCGCCGAAAGCAGCACCAACCGCTTTCTCAAATCCGGGCGTTACTGAAATCCGGTTCAAAATTTTCGCTTCGTCGGATGCCGTGCTATTCAACAACTTGCGGAGTTCAGCGCATTCACTCGACAGTGCTTTCAATCGACTTTCGGCCTCGGAAAGCGCGGACTGCGATTTGGAAAGATTCGATTGCGCCTCGAAGCGAGCCGCTTCCGATTCGGCAAGCGCGCGCTCTGATCGCTCGACACGCTTCTCCGCGTTCGATTTTTCGGCTGCAACCAGCTGTACGCGGGCTCCGGCTTCTGCAAGTTTCGTTTTCCCTCCAAGAACCTCTGCGGCTATCGAGCGTTCGCGTTTTTTCGAATTTGCCAATTCGGTTCTTGCATCCGAGAGCCGACGTTGTGCGGTCTGCAGGTTCGAGTACAAGGCGGCGGCTTGCTCTTTTTCGCGATCAAGCGTCTTTTCGCGATCACCGAGTTTGGTTTTGAACTGCGTCAATTCGCGTTCGATTGCCGCCATTTCATCGCCGTGGTCCGCGGCGGCTTGCTCCAGCCGATGCTTCTGGGCTTCCAATTCTGCAATCATGGACGTCGCGTCCTGGCAAAGGTTGGACTCCCGTTCCAAGTCGATTTCGATTTGAGAGATCTGAACCGCCAAGGATTCAATCAACTGGCGCGTCCGGGCCACTTGCTCTTTAATTGCGGATTGTTCGGACATGAGCCGGTGCAAACCTGCTTCGGCCTGCCCGGCTTCGAGCCTCAGTCGCGGCAAGGCCGACTCGATTTCCGACCTTTCTCCGCTGATTTTCGCGGCCTTCGCTTCAAGAAACAACTTCGCGCCGACTGCCTCGTCCAGTTCGCCTTTCACGGCGAAGTACGCGGCCTTGGCCTCATTCCACTTCAAGCAAAGCATAATAACTTCCGCTTCGCGCAGTTGCGCCGCCAGCTTCTTATAGCGCTCGGCCTGACGAGCTTGCTTCTCAAGCGAATTCACCCGCGAGTTGTGTTGCTCGATTATGTCCTGAAGGCGTTCAAGATTGTTTTCGGTGGCTGAAAGTTTGAGCTCGGCCTCTCTGCGGCGCTGAAACAGTCCGGCGATTCCGGCGGCGTCTTCCAGCACTCCCGACCGCGCAGCAGGTTTGGCATTGATCAGATCGCTAATCTGGCCCTGCCTGACGAGCGCCGACGAGCGCGAGCCGCTTGCAGCATCCGCGAAAAGGACTTGGATGTCTCTCCATCGAACATCCTTGCCGTTCGCTCGATAGGAAGATCCGTGCTCGCGGGAAATTCTTCGGGCGATTTCAATTCGGTCGTCGCCGTTGAATGCAGTGGGCGCCGAGCGCAATGAGTTGTCGATTTCGAGAACGACTTCAGCGAAGCTGCGAGCAGGCCTTGACGCAGCTCCAGAGAAAATCACGTCTTCCATCGCCTCGCCGCGCATGATCGAAGGACGGTTTTCGCCCATGACCCACCCTATAGCCTCCACGAGGTTGGACTTGCCGCAGCCATTCGGACCGACAATGCCGCTAAGCCCGTCCCGTATGTCGAATTCCACAGGGTCTACAAAACCCTTGAATCCATTCAGCTTTATCTTTTCGAAGCGCACACTGCCCGCCCATTTGCCGAGATCTTGCCCGACCGGATTATTGGAAAGTTTATACCGGTAGTTGTTCGGCATCGCAAGAGAGCACCAAGTACTTTGATACCGCATTTCGCTTGGGCGAATTTGCTCTGAAAAAGGGTTTTATTCCTATCGGGAATTGCCCCTCGGAAAGGCAGCGTCAGTTTCGCATTCAACCGTGTCGCCGCAACGCGTTCGACTTCAAACCATCACGGCTCCAACAGAGCATCGAAAGCGAGAAAAACCGGATGCGGCTGGCTCCAAAGCGGCGAATGCCGACCGACATGCAGAATTCATTTCGGTTTTGCATAATCTATGGTCCGCGTCGGCGCTTCTCAGGCGGCACGCGGGTTGGCAGTCGATCAGCAAGAAATTTTGCCGACGGTCCGGAACTGCTCCTGCGGCCAGTCCGCGAGTCAGGGCTAATTCGACCGATGTCGCAAAGAGTGAAAGAGGCAGTTGTCTGAACGCCTTGACTCGGCAAATTCGCTCGTGGCCATGCCGGCTTTTCGATCAATCGCAATTTTGCTGCAACTCGGCCCGAAAATGTCCGATTGGCTGGAACTCATCTGGAATTGAACGATCACGCAATCTTCTTTCCCGCCGTACGGAAGCTCGCTCGAAAGCTTGTCGGGATCAGGTCTACGTGAGCCTCCAAAGGTGGTCGCAATTCAAATGCCTTTGGCTGCATTGAAAAGTTCCAAAGCCTAAGGAGCCTCCATTTGCTGCGGTTTGCATCGGCGACTTCCAATTCATTTCTGGAAATATGAAACGGAGTGCGTTCCCATCCGTTCGTCGTCTTTACTTCTATCCAGCGGACACGCCCCTCCGGGGTGAAGCTGGAGATATCGTATCCGGCACCGTCGCCATCTTCCTGGCTAACCCAGCGCACCTTGCCGGCAAGATCGGCTCTTCCGGCATCCGTCAGAACGGCCCGCTCATGGTTCAGAACGCGCTTCTCGCCGGCTTCGCCCAAGGATCTGTTTCGCTCATCTCTCCCAGCCACATCGAATTTCCGCGCTACGGCCTGCATCTTTTCCAGCTCGTCGGGCGGAGGAAAATTCTGGAACGTGGGAGGCGTGCCAGTCTGGATAGCTCCCGTCTGACCTGAAGCATCGGAAATGGCCACTTGCGCAGGCATCAACGAATCTCCCTTCTCTTGAAGTTGCCTGGCTACGGCATCGACAAGTGACATCTGGAAATTGAACGCAGGCTTGTATCCATTGATCCAAGTCTCTCCCAGCCCCTTCAGAACGGCCGAGATGTTCTGGTGTTTGAATTCAATGGATCCCTTCGTGCGACCGATCTTTTCCCGAAGTGCTCGATTGTGGTCCGACTTGTTGTATTTTTTGCTGGAAAGCTCGTCGGCCAGCATGGAGAAATAATCAGCCACGACGGCATCATTTTCCTCGTCGGTCCATTCCTTTCCGCTCATGGGTCGGTTCTTACATCAATGCGCAGTGAATCGCTCGGATTCTTCTGAAGAATTTTTTGTTCAATAGTTGCGCGTTTTTTCGAATTCCACCAAAGGCAGAAATTGTCTCGCCAAGGTATCAGATATTCTGCGCATCTGGATTTGGTCAATACGGTACTCAGATACTTTCGGGCATCGCTTGCGCTTCAAGCATTATAGCCAACCGAATTCTCACGCCAATGTAGCGTGCACGGCGCAGTCGTCTTTCCCATTTGCCTTGACGGCCAATCGGACCTGCTTCGCCACAAAGTCCTCGGTCGGGAACACTCCTTTCGTTTTCAATCACCTGCGAATCACCTTGTTCATCACCACAGTGAGTTCGTGGCATGCATGAAACTCTTCACCTACTGATGGAAAGCGAAGAGCGAGACCACCTGCTGCCTGGCCCTGTGCAAAACCGACGCGACTAACGGATATGTCCCTCTTCGTTTTTCGTCAAAGGCAGCGAACTGCAGCAATGCGCCTTCTGCGGCCTCCATGCAGATCTCACAAAGATCAAGTGCGGCGCTCTGCGGCCGCAGAAACACATAGAACGTCGCAGGAGAATTCCGCCGGAAAGCAGCCCATTCTCGGATGCCGTCGTATCGGACCCTAACAGTCGCAAAAATGCTGAACACGAACAAAAGTTTGAACCTATCGTAACAATGCGATACTGTGACATCGCAGTATTTGTAAGGTTGTAACCGGTACGGCATTCATGCGGTCCCAGATTTTTTCTTGACAATTTTGCGTTCTTGCTTTCAGTAAGATGCTCTTGTGTCGATTCATGAATGGAAGGTATAAAAAATGAGTGAAATCGAAATTGAGCCACCAGAATATCCGAAAATGCGTTATACAAGAAACGGAGAAAGGCACGTCGACGGCAAAGAATTTTTAAAAAGTAAAACCGGACAAGATCTTCTGGAAAGTGTGCTAAATATGAAGATCATTTCCGATGCAGAATCAGATTCTCGTGATTAACGTTATCAGTGTCAAATTGCACAAATAGATAGGATCAATATGAATAATTGCGTTAACGAGACGCGACACTTCAATTACTTTGAGGTCATTGAAGTCGAGCTGATGGCCGGGCACCGGGCAGGACCGCTCGTACGGCGATGCAGCGTACACGTCGCGACCGCCCTTCTCGTATCCCTTGACAGCTGATCGGGTCGGCTTCGCCGCAACGTCCTCGGTCGAAAACACTCCCCTCATTTTCAACCGCATGCGAATCACCTCGTTCCGCTACTCCATGGAATTCTCAGCGCGCGTGTACTTCATGACCGACGGGTTGAAGGCGAAGAACGGGATCGACTTCCGCTTAGCTTCAAGCAACAGCCGGTGCGATAGGCCGATATTTCCCTCTCCGTTTTCTTCAAAAGCGACGAGCAGCATCACTGCGCCCACCGCAGTCGACATTTTACAGGTCGTATGAAGATCAAGCGCCGCGCCCTGCCGGCCTTTCCAGCCGCAGAGTCGCATTGAACGAAACGAGAGAATTCCGTCGATAAGCATCTCAACCTCGGAAACCAAAAGCCGGGACGCCGGAACGTAGCCCATTCTCCACGCCGTTGAATCGGATCTTGAACAATCGCAAAAATGCTGAACCTGTACAAAAGGTTGAACCTGCCGCTGCAGTACGATATCTTGACATTGCAGGGCTTGTAAGGTTGTGACCGGTGCAGCAGCCGTGTAAGTTCAGATTATTTCGTGACAATTTTGCGTGCTTTCTGTCGGTAAAAATGCTCGGATGTCAATTCATGAATGAAAGGATGGAAAAATGAATGAAAAGAAACAAGAATCACCAGAATTTCCAAAAGTTCGCTATACGGGGATCGGTATTAGGACCATTGATGGTGAAGAACTTTTAAGGAGCAAAGCTGGCCAAAGACTTTTGGATAGAGCAATGAAGATCTCAATCAATTCCAATACAAAATCGAAATCCCCTGACAAAAAGAATCAGTTATAAACTATTCCTATTTAGCAGGGGTATCTTGACGTGAATTATATCCAATTTGTTGCCCCGCTAATCGGAGGGTATTGGTTTTTGTGGACATGGAATTATACGAAATTTATCGTAAGGCAAGATTCTGGATATCATCTATTTTTCAAATCATCTATCGTTGGTATTCTCCTCTTAATACTTGCCACTCAGTTATTATCGTGGCTTGATCTAATTAACTTAGTTGAAGTCAGAGCAGCAATTAACCTGATACCGGATGGATTTGAATCATCCGCCATCTTAGCAATGATAATAGGGATTGCATCCGCATATATCTTAAACATTTTTTTTAGTAAAACTAAAGGATTGACTCGCGCCGCAGAGGGACGTGGCAAGTATTTTTTGCTAATGATACAAGAAGCGTTCGATCAGTCGTTGATGATTGAGGTGACTTTGAATAGCGGAAAGGTTTATATCGGTTCTCCTCTTTGTGAAATGCCATTTGATAGTGAGGATTTGAACTTGTTTGTTTTCTTTAGCGGATATAGAGAAAATGCAACAAAGGAACTGATTGTTTCGAAAGAATACGCAAATGAATTTAAATCAATTCTTGATGCTGGCGAAGACCGTACCGATCAGATGTTATTGTCGAAATTTAACGTAATTGTCCCAACCAAAGACATAGCGTCTGCGAGATTTTTCGATGAGGAGATTTTTGAAAAGCTAAATTCGGCTGATTCATGAATTGGAACAAGAATGGAACGATTTTGCAGTTGACGATACTTGAATTAGGCCAAAAAAGTTCGCTCAGCCCAAATTTTACGCTCCAGTCGGCGGATGGAGCGATGATGTCTGATCTGGCTCAAACTCCTTTCCATGCTCGTTGCTGAGATGATGCGCGTATCGCGTCGATGGTCTCCTGAATCCGGCAAGCTTCGGCGAAATCCGGATAAGTCGGTTCATTATGCATAATTGCGTTAACCAGACGCGATACTTCAATCACTTTGAGATCATTGAACCCAAGCTGATGGCCGGGCGCCGGGCAGAATCGGTCGTACGGCGGATGGCAGGGGCCGGCCTCGATTTTGGTGAAGCCACTCTTGCGCCCTCGGGAAGTGCAGACGAGGAGCTCATTCATTCGTTCCTGCGTAAATGAAATGCATCCTGCGCTGCCGGTCACTTCGAACGACAAGTCCATCGTGCGGCCGGATGCGGCCCAATTCGCTTCGATTGAACCGCCGGCCCCGGACTCGAACCGGATCAGTGCGTGCGCCATGTCGTCGACCACGACGGGCCTCGTTTCGCTTGATCCGCTTGAGACCGGGCGTTCCTTGACAATTGTGGTTAGATCGCCCGCGACATCGGTTATGCGACCAACCAAGTGCCTTGCCAAGGAAACGATATGGCTACCAAGATCGGCAAGCGCTCCCCCGCCCTCAGGGTCGGTTCGAAACGTGTGCGGCGCCTCGCGGCTCGCGAAATAATCTTCTGCGTGGCGACCTCGAAAGCTCGTGATGTCCCCGATTTCGCCGTTTTCAATCATCTCGCGCGCAAGCGAGATCAGCGGGTTGCTCAAAAAATTGTACCCGACGACTGTTTGGGCGTCCGCCGCTTCGGCGGCCTGACGCATTCGTCGAGCCGCTTCGCCGTCCGGCGCGAGCGGTTTTTCGCAATAAACCGACTTGCCGCAAGTGATCGCTTCCAATGCGATCGGTTCGTGCAGCGCGTTCGGCGCGGTGATGGCGACGATATCGACATCGCCGGCGGTCGCGAGCGACCTCCAATCGCCGGTCGAGCGCTCGAAGCCCAATTCGGCTGCATTGCGCGATGCCGTTTCCTCGTCAATGTCCGCCAGCCAAGCGAGTTCGACCTCAGCGGGAAGATCGAATATTCCGCCGACGGATCTGAAGGCATTTGCATGGCAGCGCCCCATGAACCCTGCCCCGACAAGGCCGACCCGCAACTTCGGCTTGTTTCCGGCCAATTTATCCTCCGCCGCCCTTGAACAATATCCCCGACATGCCGAAGAGGGGCGTTCGTGCCCGACTGGACAGTCTGCGATTCTGAGGGCCGTAGATTAGTTCAAGTCGCTGCCGATGGGAATCCGCGCCGAACAAAAAACCGTAGCGGCGCGGACAAACTCAGCCATGCAAGATTATCCTGGCTGTGGCTGAAAGTTCGCAATTCGAACAGGAATTGCAGTTGAATCTAGTGCACCGAACCGCCGATCCATTCGAATGCGACTGCGATGCCCTGGCCCCCGCCGATGCACATTGTCGCAAGCGCCTTGGAACCGCCGGTTCTTTCCAGTTCATACAATGCCTTCAATGCAATGATGGCACCAGTGGCACCGATTGGGTGCCCCAAGGCTATAGCGCCGCCATTCGGGTTGACCTTGGCTGGATCGAGTCCAAGATTCTTGGTAACGGCAAGCGCTTGAGCCGCGAATGCCTCATTCGATTCGATTACATCGAAATCGTCAGCGGCAAGACCAAGTTTCTCGAGCAGTTTTTGGACTGCAGGCACAGGACCAATTCCCATTGTCTCCGGACGTACGCCGGCATGGGCATAGCCCAATATGCGCGCTTTCGGCTTGACGCCTGCCTTCTCCGCCGCATCGGCGCGAGCGAGCACGAGCGCAGCCGCGCCGTCGTTGATGCCCGAGGCGTTGCCGGCGGTCACGGTTCCGTCCTTCATGAATGCCGCGCGGAGCTTGGCAAGCCCTTCCGGAGTTGTCTCCTTGGGATGCTCGTCCGTGTCGAATTCCTTCGTTTGCCGCCTTACGCGCACTTCCACGGGCGTGATCTGCGACTTGAACCGACCTTCCGCAATTGCTGTCGCAGCGCGCGTCTGGCTTTCAAGCGCGAATTCGTCTTGCGCCGTCCTGTCGATTTGATTCTCTTTCGCGACATTTTCGGCGGTTATTCCCATGTGCCCGGTTCCGAACGGGCAGGTAAGCGCGCCGACCATCATGTCGACCATGCTTGCGTCGCCCATCTTCTTGCCCCACCGTGCTTCAGGAAGCGCGTAAGGCGAACGACTCATGCTCTCCGAGCCGCCGGCCAGGCCGAACTCCGCGTCTCCCAGCTTGAGCGACTGCATGACTGAAACTATGGCCTGCAAGCCCGATCCGCACAGCCTGTTGACGTTCATGGCCGGGGTGCTGTCGGGAATGCCGGCGTTCATTGAAGCGACGCGCGAAAGATACATGTCGCGCGGTTCAGTATTTATGACGTGTCCGATCGCGACATGCCCGATTCGCTCCGGATCAACGTCGGACCGCTCCATTGCCGCCTTTGCCGCAGTGGCCGCAAGATCGATTGGCGCCACCGGGGCCAATGAACCTCCGAATGTGCCTATCGCCGTTCGCGCGCCGTCAATAACAACTATCTCGTCTGACATATTTCTTACTCCGAAGGTTTGTGTAGATCAGGGTGCGCCGCCGCAAATTCCTCGATTCGTTCCAGTTCGGCTGCAATCGCGGCAACGCGTTCAAGGTTATCAATCCGGCCTCCCCAGCGCTTCATATTGTAGATTTGGGGAACAAGGCAGATATCGGCCATCGTGACTTGATCGCCGTGGCAATATCGCCCCGACCGGGAATCGTCCAGCAGTTTATCCACTGCTTCCAGCCCTTTCGGGATGAACGATTTCATCCATTCATCCATCGCAATCTTGCCGCCGGACGCCTCAACCGCATGCCGAGCGACGGAAAGATTGCAAATCGGATGAATTTCCATCGCGATGGCATGGGATATCGTCCGCACCCTCGCTCGTCCCGCGGGATCGTCCGGAAGAAAACATGCTTTTCCAGAGTCGTTCAAATATTCCACAATCGCAAGTGATTGCGTCAATACGATGTCGTCGATTTCCAGCACAGGAACGAGTCCTTGGGGATTGATGGCTAGATGCGCCTCGGTTCTCTGTGCGCCGTCGAGCAGATCAACAGAAACGGATTCGTAAGGCAAGCTCGCCAGATTCAGAGCAATTCTCACCCGATAGGCAGCAGAGGACCGCCAGTAGTCGTGCAAGATGGGCGCCATTCGGTCTCTCAATGGGGTAGCCGGTTTCGTTTCGCTCGGCAAAGGAATCGGCCTCGGCGCGAGCGATGCTTGCAATAAAAGCGATTCCGAGAAAGTTCCATATCGCAATCCGCAATTTCAATGAAAAAACTCAAAAATTTTCGACTGTCATGCTGCGGGGCAGCAAAGCATTGAGGTTGCGCGCGCTGAACGCATGAAGAGCGGAATTTCCGGCGGGTCGTCCATAGTTGCGTTGGGCTCAACGCTTTCCCGATTGATTGCCGGATTCAGAGCTGTTTGTCCCGCGAGGAATGAGCGTCCGTACAGTTCCGAAGTTGGCGAGAGTACGCATAACCTCAATGCCGCAAGGACGACGCGCGAACAATCTGGCGCAGCTCCTCGCTCAAGAACTTCGGCGAATTGCGCCGCCCGCACGGGACCATGCTGATGCGAGCAGCCTCACCGGCAAGATTAGGTTTTTGATCGCGCATTGTCTGGAGATCCGGCAATCGATCAGCCGCGTTCAATTGCTGCAGCTTTCGATGGACAGTCTTTGACCAGCAATTGCGGCGATGAATTCAACTCAAAAAGCATCCACGTCGCCCGTTTAAAATTCCTTGGGGTATGTTGACATTACAACTTGTTGAATTTAGCCCGACGGTCCACGCATGCCGAGTCGGACGCTCGGCATTCTCCGCGCATTCAATCTCGAATTGTTGCAAGCGGACATTGTAACTGGTCAAATACGGAGGATTACTGAATGGCTATGGTACAAAAATCGATTATCGCGGCGGTCGTAGGTGCCGCGGCAAGCTTTGCGGTTGTCGGCACCCCAGCCGCGGCGGATGGTCATGCGATCATCGGACTCATCACGAAGACTGATACGAACCCGTTTTTCGTAAAAATGCGCGAGGGCGCTGCCGCTCGCGCGGAGGAGCTCGGCGTCGAACTCCGCACATTCGCCGGACGATACGACGGCGACAACGAGGCTCAGATTTCTGCTATTGAAAGCTTGGTCGCCGCCGGCGCGAAAGGGATTCTGATTACGCCTTCCGATCCCGCCGCGCTTGCCGACACAGTCGCCCGCGCCCGCGACGAAGGCCTGCTGGTGATTGCGCTTGACACGCCCTTCGATCCGGCGGACGCCGCGGATGCGACCTTCGCGACGGACAATTTTCGCGCCGGAGTGTTGATTGGCGAATGGGCGAAAGCGAAAATGGGAGCTGACGCCGCGAACGCGAAAATCGCGACGCTTGACCTTTCCGAAGCGCAAATCACGGTCGACGTGCTTCGCAATCAGGGCTTCCTGCAAGGCTTCGGAGTCGACGTGAAAGACGTCAACAGAATGTATGACGAGGACGACCCCCGCATCGTCGGCAGCGGCTCGACGCGCGGGTCAGAGGAAGGCGGGCGCACCTCGATGGAAAGCCTCCTTCAGCGCGACCCGGACATAAACCTCGTTCATACCATCAACGAGCCCGCAGCGGCAGGAGCGTATGAAGCGCTGAAGGCGTTCGGCAAGGAGGACGATGTTCTCATCGTATCGGTCGACGGCGGCTGCCCGGGCGTGCAGAACGTGGCGGATGGCGTCATCGGCGCGACGTCCATGCAGTTCCCGTTGTTGATGGCCTCTCTCGGGGTTGAAGCAGTCGTAAAGTTCATGGAAACCGGCGAGAAGCCTGAGCCGAGCCCGGGATTGGACTTCTTCAACACTGGCGTGACCTTGATCACGGATGAGCCTGTGGACGGCGTGCCTTCGATCAGTTCGGCCGAAGGCCTCGAACAGTGCTGGGGCTGACGCTCAATGCTATAGAACTTGCGGAAGGAGCCTGCGTGGCTCCTTCCGAACTGATTCATAACGGGGCTCTTTCCTGAATGAATGCCGGAACGAGTGATAACGGCAAGCCTCCCATGAGCGACGACAGCTTCGCAACATTCGAAAACCGCCCGGTCGGCGGCGTTGCCCGAGTGCACAGGTTTTTGCATTCCAATCCGACCGCAGCGCCGCTCGTTGTGTTTTTCCTGAGCGTGGCGGCCTTCGGACTCGTCGCGGGCGAAAGATTTTTCACTCCGTTCAATTTCTCACTGATCATACAGCAGGTCACGGTGATCGGCATCTTGGGGATCGCCCAGACGCTGATCATCATCTCTGCGGGAATCGACCTCTCCGTCGCGGCGATCATGGTGCTGAGTTCGGTGGTGATGGGCCGCATCGGCGTCGTTCACGGCCTGCCGGTAGAGCTCGCCTTGTTTTTGGGATTGCTGACCGGGACTGCCTGCGGGTGTTTGAACGGCCTATTGATAACGAGATTCCGCCTTCCGCCGTTCATCGTCACCCTTGGAACCTGGTCAATATTTTTCGCGCTGAATCTCTGGCTTTCGGGGGCCCAGACCGTCCGCTCGTCCGATATTGACAAGACTGCGCCAGCGCTCAAGTTCTTCGGCGCGCGGGTCGACGTGTTCGGGGCCCAGTTCACCTACGGCTCGTTCCTGATGTTCGGCCTGTTCGCGCTGTTCTGGTATATTCTGAATTGGACGGCGTGGGGACGCAGAGTCTATGCGGTCGGGGACGACAAGGATGCCGCAGAGCTCGCGGGCGTACGTTCGGACCGAATGCTTGTATCGATCTATACCGTCGCAGGCTTGATATGCGCGCTTGGCGCCTGGGTGGCGATCGGCCGGTTGGGATCTGTGAGCCCGCAAAGCTTTTATGAAGGAAACCTGGATGCGATTACTGCCGTCGTGATCGGCGGTTGCTCCCTGTTCGGCGGGCGCGGTTCAATCATAGGCACTTTGATCGGCGCCCTGATCGTGGGCGTGTTCCGGTCCGGCTTGAAGATCGCGGGCGTGGAAGTGCTTTGGCAAGAATTCACCGTCGGCGCCTTGATCATCGCGGCAGTCGCCATGGACCAATGGATTCGGAAGGTGGCGAGGTGAATCAACCCGTTCTGCAGGCTCGAGGATTGACGAAGCATTTCGGGCGCGTCGTTGCAATGGACGTATGCGACTTCGATCTCGAGCCGGGCGAAATTCTTGCGGTCATCGGCGACAACGGCGCGGGCAAGTCCACGCTGATCAAAGCGCTCTCCGGCGCGGTCGCGCCGGATTCCGGCCAGATTCTGCTTGAGGGCAAAAAGGTCGAATTCCAGTCGCCGATCGATGCCCGCCGAGCCGGAATCGAAACCGTGTATCAGAATCTGGCTCTGCTGCCGGCGCTGTCGATAGTGGACAACATGTTTCTAGGGCGCGAACTGCGTTCGCCCGGTTTCACGGGCCGCCTGCTCAGACGGCTTGATCGGGATGCGATGCGGAGGTTTGCGCGCGAAAAGCTGGCGGAACTCGGTTTGCTGACGATTCAGAACATCGACCAAACGGTGGAAACGCTTTCCGGCGGGCAGCGCCAAGGAATCGCTGTCGCCCGGGCGGTCGCGTTCGGATCCAAGGTCGTAATCATGGACGAGCCGACTGCTGCGCTCGGCGTGCGAGAGGGGCGGCGGGTGCTGGATCTGATCCGGGACGTCAAGGAGCGCGGAATGCCGATCGTGCTGATTTCGCACAACATGCCGCACGTGTTCGAAGTGGCCGACAGGATTCACGTGCATAGGCTGGGCAAGCGGATTGCCGTTCTGGATCCGAAGTCCGTCGACATGGCCGACGCGGTTGCGATCATGACCGGAGCGGTTGCGCCTCCCAACGTGCATTGAGCCTGCGTCATTTTTGAGTGAATGAACGCAACGCTGCCATTTGCATATTGATCCGCATGATCCACGTCAAAATCAGTTCGCCGACTTGATTTCAGGCCGCGCACTGCAACCGTCGGCGACGCTCATAACGCTTGGCTCTGGATTCGATTGCCGGACATTTTTCGCAATCGGAGCTTGCTCTGGAATTGCGTCGCCGAAGATGGCGTCAACAATATTTCGCGATGTCTCGAATTCGCTGATCTCTGCCCCGATGCTCATGCGAAATCGCGACGACTTCCGCCGGCACGGAACAAATCTCCGCCGCCCCGCCATTGACTGAACTGCTTAAATGGAAAACAAGCATCGTCGCGCCGCGGCTTCTGACCGGCGCTGAGAACAAACCAAATCGAGGTGGGGACATTGTCGAACGACAGGCTGGTGCTCTTGGGCACCAAGGGCGGGCCATCGATCAGAACGATCGAACGAATGCCCACGTCTTCGCTGCTGGAAATCGGCGGCAAGACAATCGTGGTCGACTGCGGGCTCGGAGTGACCAGGGGAGTGGTCGGCGCCGGCGTGCAATTGGCGGACATCGAATCCATATTCATCACCCACTTGCATTCGGACCACGTTCTTGAACTCGGACCGCTGCTTCACACGGCTTGGACCACCGGTCTTTGCAAGGAAGTCGACGTCTTCGGTCCGGTCGGCACCCGCGAATATTTGGACGGATTCTTTCAATCCCTGAAATACGACATTGATCTTCGGATGGGCGACGAAGGCAGAAACGACATCCGCGAACTGACGCAACTGCGCGAGTTCGGCGAAGGTTCGGTTGTCGGAGGCGAGTTGGCCGTCAATGCGCTCCGGGTCGTTCATCCTCCGGTGGACGAATGCTACGCATTGTCTTTCGAAGCCGGAGGCTGGAAGGTCACCTTCAGTTCCGACACGAATTACTTCCCGCCTTTGATTGAATTCGCAAAGGACAGCGACATTCTGGTCCACGAAGCCATGCTGTCGAAGGGAATCGACAAATTGGTCGCGCGAACAAAAAACGCCTCGAGGCTGCGGGAGCATCTGCTGGCAAGCCACACCGATATCGCGGACGTCGCCAAAATCGCGGAATCGGCGAATGTGCGCCACCTCGTCTTGCACCACCTTGTTCCGGTCGGCGTAGGAGATTTTGGTCAATCCGACTGGCTGGCCGATGCGGCCGGCTATACGAAAGGGCAGATATCCTTAGGCGAGGATGGAATGGAAATCAGAAGGAGCATGCCTTGAAACTCGCATCGTTGAGAGATGGTTCCAGAGACGGCAGGCTTGCGGTCGTTTCGAAAGACCTGAAAAGGTGCGTCAGCGCCGGAGCCGCGGCGCCGACGCTGCAAAGCGCGCTGGAAAACTGGAACGAAGTCGAGCCGGAGCTGCGCGGACTTGAGCAGGAGCTGAACAGCGGCGCTGACGCCGAACCGTTCGATGAATCCAAGGCGCTTTCGCCGTTGCCGAGAGCGTATCAGTGGGCGGACGGGTCATCGTACCTGAACCACGTCGAACTCGTCAGGCGCGCCCGAGGCTCCGAGATGCCGCCGAGCTTTTTCGAGGATCCGCTGATGTATCAAGGCGGGTCCGACCATTTTCTTGCGCCCAGAGGACCCATTCCGATGGCGGACGAGGGATGGGGCATCGACATGGAAGCCGAAGTCGCCGTCGTGCTCGGCGATGTGCCGGCGGGAACGGACAGGGAAGAAGCGAAAGCCTGCATCCGGCTGGTCATGCTGGTCAACGACGTCAGCTTGCGGAATCTGACTCCTGCCGAGTTGGCGAAGGGGTTCGGTTTCTTCCAGTCGAAGCCGCCCACGGCCTTCTCGCCGGTCGCGGTGACCCCGGACGAATTGGGAGATGCATGGGACGGAGGGCGGGTATCGCTTCCGCTCTGCGTGGACGTGAACGGAAAGCCTTTCGGGAGAGCGAATGCCGGACAAGACATGACCTTCGACTTTCCGCGCCTGATCGAGCATGCCGCCAAGACAAGGCCGCTTTCAGCAGGAAGCATCCTAGGCTCCGGCACCGTTTCCAACAAAATCGACGGAAAGCCGGCAAAGCCGATCGATCAAGGCGGCGTCGGATATTCATGCATCGCAGAGGTACGGATGATCGAAACGATAGAATCCGGAAAGCCGGCGACTCCGTTCCTGCAGTTCGGCGATACCGTCCGAATCTGGATGGAGGACAGCAGCGGACGCTCGATATTTGGACTGATCGATCAGACCGTCGTGAAATTCGGAGATTGAAACATGACGCAAAATTTCGCCTCGACAGGAGATTTGTCGGACAAGGAGACGACCTTCGCCGAGATCGGGAAAGACATCTACGCATTCACAGCAGAAGGCGACCCCAACTCGGGGGTGGTCGTCGGCGACGATTCCGTGCTGGTGGTTGAAGCACAAGCCACGCCGCAACTGGCCGAGAGAGTGATCGCGGAAATCCGAAATGTCACCGACAAGCCCATCTCGCACCTCGTGCTCACGCATTATCACGCGGTCCGCGTGCTGGGCGCCTCAGCCTACGGCGCTTCGCAGGTGATCATGTCGGAAACGGCGCGCTCGATGGTTGCCGAGCGCGGCATGGAAGACTGGAAAAGCGAGTTCCAAAGGTTTCCGCGGCTGTTCAAGGGCCACGAGACCATTCCCGGATTGACTTGGCCGACGACGACGTTTTCGGATCGAATGACGGTCTATCTCGGAAACCGAAAAATCGAAATCATGCATTTGGGACGCGCCCATACCGCGGGCGACGCGGTGGTCTGGGTGCCGGACGAGCAAGTCATGTTCACAGGCGACATCGTCGAGTATCGATCCGCCTGCTACTGCGGAGACGGCCATTTCGGCGACTGGGACGACACGCTCGACGCGGTTGAATTTTTCGCGCCGGACGCGATCGCTCCCGGCAGAGGAGACGCGCTCGTCGGAGACGAAATGGTCGCGTCGGGCATTGAATGCACGCGGGAGTTTCTCGAGTCGATGTATCGGCCGGTGGAACGCGTTGCGTCGCGCAACGGCTCGTTGAAAGAAGCGTGGAACCTGGTGCGCGCCGAATGCGACAGCAAGTATTCCGATTACGCGATCTACGAACATTGCCTTCCGTTCAACGTGGCAAGGGCATACGATGAAGCCGTCGGCATCGACACGCCCAGGATATGGACAGCGGAACGCGATCTGGAGATGTGGAAGGCGCTGCAAGACTAAGCTGCTGAGTCGGCCGACCCGCGAATTCCGCGGAGACCTTGGGTCTAGCATTTTCAGGAACAAACGATGCAGGTTGAGCCGAGGACATTCGTGAGCAAGCCTCCTCCAGGGCTTGCCGGGCCGGAGCCGCGCAAGCCGGTTGTGATTGTCGGCGCCGGGCCGGTCGGGCTCGCAGCGGCCATCGAGCTCGCGAATTTGGGCGTGTCGAGCGTCGTGCTCGACGACAACAACACGGTATCCGTCGGATCGCGCGCGATCTGCTGGTCGAAGCGGTCTCTCGAAATCTTCGACAGGCTCGGGGTCGGAGACAAGGTTGTCGACAAAGGCGTGATTTGGCAGGTCGGCAGGACATTCCATCGCGACCGCGAAATCTTCAATTTCGATCTGCTCCCTGAAGCCGGACACAAGCGCCCCGCATTCGTGAACCTCCAGCAATACTACGTTGAAGAGTATCTGCTCGAACGGGCATTGTCTCTGGATTCGATCGATGTGCGCTTTTTGAATCGCGTGGAGAAAATCGAATTCAAAGACGAATGCGCGATCACGGAAATCCAGACGCCGGACGGCACTTATCGACTTGAATCGGAATATCTTCTGGCCTGCGACGGCGTTCGATCAACGACCCGTTCGGAACTGGGGCTGGACTTCGTAGGCGAAATTTTCGAAGAGCGTTTTTTGATTGCGGACATCAAGCTGGATGTCGACTTTCCCTCGGAGCGCCGCTTCTGGTTTGAACCAACCTTCCACGATGGCCAATCGGCGCTTCTTCACAAACAGCCAGACGACATCTACCGGATCGACCTGCAGCTTGGCTCCGATGCCGACCCCGACCAAGAAAAACTACCCGAGCGCGTCGCGCCAAGAATTGAACAGGTGGTCGGCACGACGCGTTTCGATATCGAGTGGGTATCGGTCTACACGTTCCATTGCCGCCGCTTGGAGCGGTTTCTGCATGGCAGGGTCATATTTTTGGGCGATTCGGCGCACGTGGTGTCGCCGTTCGGCGCGAGAGGCGGGAACGGCGGCTTGCAGGACGTCGACAACCTTTGCTGGAAGCTGGCGGCGGTTCTGCAGGGACGCGCTCTCGCGTCGTTTCTGGAAAGCTACAATGAGGAACGGATCTTAGGCGCGGACGAGAACATCGCGCATTCGACGAGGACCACAAAATTCATGACGCCTGCCCCGGGCATGGAAAGACGATTTCGTGACCGGGTATTCCGTCTTGCGGGCAAGCATGAATTCGCGCGCGCCTGGGTGAATTCCGGCAGATTGTCGACCCCATGCGTCTATGACGTTCCGGGCGCGGACGACTCGCGGCTTCCGAGCATCGCCAAGCCGGGGTCGGTCGCCTCGGATGCGCCGCAGCCGGACGGGTGGCTAATCGACAAGATCGGGCGGGAGCCGGTTCTGCTTCACGCGGGATGCAGCGGGCCCGTGGTCGCGGGGTTGCGGACTTTGCAATTGGAATTGAATGAGTATGCACGGGCCCGGTATTTGGGCGACCAGTCAAGTGCTGCGTACCTTGTTCGCCCGGATCAGGTCGTAGCTTCCCGATGGGTCGAAGCCGATGCTGAATCCGTCAAGGAGGAATTGGCCGCGATGTGGAAGGGCACTAAAGATGGGCAGACTGATTTCCACCGGCCGAGCCGGCGACTTCGATAAGATTTATGACAGCCTCGTCAATGCATTCGCAGGATTGGATGACGAGCAGTGCCTTGACTTGTCGGCGGCGTTGCTGGTTACTCTGGCCAATCATATCGGAGACGAAAGGATCATTGAGGAAGCGATTGAAATCGCGAAGGAGTCATTGGAAGACCCAGCCTGAAGCCGCAAGCGATGTCGTCGAAAGCGGCAAATCGCAATGCGGCTGGCCAAGCAGGCAATCTTGGTTTGATCCATTGCTGCAAAGCAATCGGACACATCGCTGCGATCAGCGGCGTTTCGAAAGCAAGCTCGTCATTTGTTCGCGCATTCTGAACTTTTGCGGTTTCCCTGTAACGGTCATGGGCATTTCGGCGACGATCCGGAAATGCGCCGGGATTTTGAAGTGGGCGAGCTCGCCTTCGCAGAATTGCTTTAGGTCGTCCGGCGAAAGATTCGAATGTTTGCGCGGAATGATCCAAGCGCAGACGATCTCGCCGTATCTTTCGTCGGGCACGCCGAAGACTTGCGCCGCCTTCACATCCGGATGGCGGAACAGAAAATCCTCGATCTCTTTCGGAAAAATGTTTTCGCCGCCGCGTATGATCATGTCCTTCACGCGTCCGACGATGCGGCAGTATCCCTCGGCGTCGAGCACGGCGACGTCGCCCGTGCGCATCCAGCCGTCGCGAATGCATTCATCCGTCATTGCCGGGTCGCCCCAGTAGCCGCTCATCACGGAATATCCACGCGTGCAGAGTTCGCCTTCCCGTCCTGCAGGAACGGTTCGACCGCATTCGTCGACAAGCTTGACCTCAAGATGCGGATGAATCCGGCCAACGGTGGCGACCTTTTTTCCGATCGGGTCGTCGCCGTGCGACTGAAACGAGACAGGCGAAGTTTCCGTCATTCCGTAGCAGATCGTGATCTCGCGCATGTTCATTTTGTCGATTACCCGCCTCATGACTTCGATCGGGCACGGCGCGCCCGCCATTATCCCGGTTCTCAACGAAGAAAGGTCGCAATCGCCGTTTCCGATCAGGTCGAGCATGTCCAGGAACATCGTAGGAACCGCATACAGCCCCGTGCAGCGGGCGCCGGTCAGGGCGGCAAGCGTGTCTTTCGCGTTGAACGCTTCCCCGCAGAGCACGATCGCTGTGCCTTTCGTCACGCAGCCAAGCGTTCCCATCGCCATCCCGAAGCAATGGTACAAAGGGACCGGCAAGCAAAGCCGGTCTCTTTCCGTGAACCGGATTCGATCCATTACGAACCGCGCATTGTTCACGATGTTCATATGGGTCAGGGTCGCACCCTTCGGCGCGCCGGTCGTGCCGGACGTAAACTGAATGTTGACGGGGTCGTCACGGTGGAGAGATGCCGCGATTGCTTCAAGGTCGCAGCAGCGCTCGCTTCTGCCAATCTGGCGGACCAGCCCGTAGGGCATGAATCGACCGTCCCGCTCGGAAACGATTTCTATTGCTATTTTCAAGCTTGGCACTTTCTCCGATATCACCGAACCCGTTTCGGGATTGGCTTCGTCAACCAGTTCCCCCAGCATCGAGACGTAATCCGAGGTCTTGAACTTCTGGGCCAAAATCAAAGCTTTGCATCCGACCTTGTTCAATGCGTATCCGAGCTCGTTTCGTCTGTAGGCCGGATTTATGTTCACAAGAATCGCGCCAAGCTTTGCGGTCGCGAATTGAGTCACCACCCATTCGACGCAATTCGGAGACCAAATTCCGACCCGGTCGCCCTTACGAATGCCGACATTGTACAGTCCGCGCGCGATTGTGTCGGTTTCCTCGTCAAGCTCTTGCCATGTCAGTCGAGTGTCGCTCTTCGGCACGATCAATGCTGGTCGGGCCGCCCAAGCATCAACAGTTATCTTGAATGCCTCGGGAATCGTTTTGCACCAAAGTTCCGACTCCGACTCGCCCCTTACATGGGAAGCGCCGGTCTTGATGAATCCGTCCCGACCGCCGCCGGCGACTGATCGCGCAAAATTGCTTTCTCCGGCCATCTTCTCTTTCTTCTGCGCTCGCCGGTTTCATCAGCAGCCGAATTGAGCAATCATCGGAGCGACAACTCCGCCGCCGGAGATCCGGATTCGCTTGCGGCCACAAGGGTCGCAGCCATCACATGCCGTTGTATTCAGATTCATCTCGTTGACAATTGCCGACGTTCAAGTAGCTTGTATCCTGCAAGCGAATACGTGGTTCCGGCGTCGGAGCATATGCGTAACACACGCTACGAAATGTCGGAATACGATAGATTATGCGGGAGAGACTATGATGATCGGCGGAATGATAAGATGGCTTTCAATCATTGCGGTTGCATATGCCGGTCTGCTGACCGCCCCGGCATCCGCTGATAGTGACGATCTTGCGAAGATGTTGTTCGGCGTTGCGGCGACTGGCATCATCGCTCACGAGATTTCCAAACAAAACGAAGCGAAAGAGGCCGCGACCGCCGAAGCTGCGAAAGAGGCCGCGACCGTCAAAGCTGCGAAAGATGCAACGAGTTGCGACAATCCCATTTGGAATGGCAAGCAGTGGGTCAACAGAAACGGCAAACCTTGTCCCGGAAAAAGTTCGGCTGCGACTGTCAAACGCACGCCTGCGGTATGCTTGAGAGAGCGCTGGCAGAACAACCTCTTCATCAAGTATTTTGATCGAGATTGCATGAGGAGCGCGGGCTTCAGCCTTAGCTTCAGCAGGTAGGCGATCAATTTGGACGCGGCAAAAATCCGTTGGCTACGCTCCGAATAGCCGCCGACCCGACTGCTCCATTGAAGCGGAGAGGCGAGCGCAGGGTTATTGCAATATAGCCGGTGTCGATGAGGCGGGCCGAGGTGCGCTCGCAGGTCCGGTGGCCGCCGCAGCTGTCGAATTGCCCGTAGGCTGGGTGCCGAACGGTCTTGACGACTCAAAAAAATTGGGACCGGCGCAGAGGGAAAAACTCTATCTGGAAATTGAAGAGCGAGCCGCGATTGGCGTCGGCTTCGCGGACATTGAGGAAATCGAACGGCTCAATATCTTGCATGCGGCCATGCTCGCGATGCGACGGGCCGCTGAGAACCTGAGCGCCGATGTTGGCTTGCTGCTAATCGACGGCAATCGCGTACCGGAAGGACTGGCTGCTCCTGCAGAACCGGTCGTAGGAGGCGACGGCATGTCGGCTTCGATAGCTGCAGCATCGGTTGTGGCAAAAGTCGTCAGGGACAAACTGATGTCCGAACTCTCAATCGAGCATCCCGGCTACGGTTGGAGCAAAAACAAGGGTTACGGCACGAAACAGCACATCAGGGCGATTCAAGAAAACGGACCCACTGTCCAGCACCGTCGTTCGTTCGCTCCCGTGCGCTTTGCTCAGACGCTGTTCCCGGCTGGCAACCAGCAGTAGCGTTTGGAATGACCTTGCTCGCGAAAGATCGGAGGATTCTCGCAATGAGGCGCAAGAAACATTTGCCCGGAGCGCGGATGATCTTCGGGAAGGGTCGGCGATGAGCAACGTCGCTCTCTTGCTGGCGGCATTGATTTTGGATGCGCTGGTCGGCGAGCCCGAGCAGATCTGGAAACGGGTGCGCCACCCTGTGAGAATCATGGGCGACTTCGTCGGGTGGGCGGACAAGAAATTCAACAGCGGAGAGCGAAGGAGAGCGAAGGGCGCCGCATTGATGGCGGCGGGCGTGTTCGCTTCGCTGGCGAGCGGCGCGCTGGTGTCGGCGGTACCGGATTTCGGATTGCTGGAAGTCCTGCTCGCAGCGACGCTCCTTTGCCAGAAAAGCTTGGTCGAGCATGTTCGAACGGTAGCGGATGGACTGAGGTACGGACTTCAGGAGGGCAGGAACGCCGTCGGCAAAATAGTAGGCCGAGATGTCCGAGAGCTGGATGGCGATGGCGTTGCGCGAGCGGCGATCGAGAGCGCGGCGGAGAATTTCTCGGACGGCGTCGTTGCTCCGGCTGTCTGGTTCGCCGTTCTGGGTTTGCCTGGAATCGTCGCGTACAAATTCATCAATACGGCAGACAGCATGATCGGATATCGGAACGACCGTTTCCGAGAATTCGGATGGGCGGCCGCGAAACTGGACGACATGATCAACTATGTTCCCGCTCGACTGAGCGCGGCGCTAATCGCTATTGCTCACGGATGCTGGTCGGCGTTTCGGGTCATGAAGGACGATGCGCCTCGGCACAGGTCGCCGAATGCGGGTTGGCCCGAGGCCGCTTTGGCGCGCGTATTGGGCGTTGCGTTGTCGGGACCGAGAACTTACGGCGGGGTAGCCGTCGATTTTCCCTTCGTCAATTCGGGCGGACGCGAAGAAATCTCAATCGAGGACATTGATCGCGCCGTCCACGCGGTGTGGCGCACATGGTTCGCGGGTTGCGGCGGGCTGGCGACGGTTTCGCTCATCGTTTGGTAAGTTGCCCCAACTTGGATCATGAACGACCTTCGCATGCGAAATCCCGAGATTCGCCAATATTTACATGTCCGTCAAGTTGATTTATCAACTTCCATTCTTGGTTCAGCACTGACCCCCGCCGGCGTTGAACCGAACATCGACAGCGGGACAACTTGTGTAATCGGAGGAATCATGAAGAAAACAATTATTGCCGCAGGTCTGGCTTCGGCGATGTCTACTGCTGCGGCCGCTGAAACGATCGGCGTTTCCATGGCGCTGTTCGATGACAACTTTCTGACCGTGCTGCGCAATGGCATGATCAGTTACGCCGAGTCGCTGGATGACGTTGATATTCAAATCGAGGACGCCCAAAACGATGTCGGCAAGCAGCTCAATCAGATTCAGAATTTCATCGCTTCAGGCGTTGATGCCATAGTTGTAAACCCAGTCGACACGGACGCGACGACGGCGATGACGAAAGCCGCGGCGGATGCGGGCGTTCCGCTTGTGTATGTGAACCGGGAGCCGATAAACGTCGACGATCTTCCTGACAATCAAGCTTTCGTTGCATCGAACGAAGTGGAATCCGGCACTCTTGAGACTTTCGAGATATGCAAATTGCTCGGCGGCAAAGGAAAAGCCGTGGTGCTTGTGGGCGAACTGTCCAATCAGGCCGCGCGTCAGCGAACAGCCGACATTTACGACGTCCTTGAGCTCGAGATGTGCAACCGGATTGAGATTGTGGAAGAGCAGTCCGGAAACTGGAAGCGCACGGAAGGCGCGGACTTGATGACCAATTGGCTTTCCGCGGGCGTGGAATTCGATGCGGTGATCGCAAACAACGATGAAATGGCTATCGGCGCGATTCAGGCGATGAAGGCCGCCGGAATTTCTATGGACGACGTAATTGTTGGCGGAGTCGATGCAACGCAGGATGCACTTGCCGCAATGGCAGCAGGCGACCTCGACGTGACGGTGTTCCAAGATGCCGCAGGCCAAGGGAGCGGCTCGATTGACGCGGCATTGAAGCTTGCACGCGGTGAAGACGTCGACCAGAAGGTCTACATTCCCTTCGAACTGGTCGTTCCCTCCAACATGGACGAGTACATAGCGAAAAACTAGCGCTTGCCGTCATTCGAATTGAGAACGGCGAGAGGCGGGCAACACCTCGACCCCTCGCCGGTCCTTTTTCGATTTCGCAAGAATTCGTTCAGGCGATTGCCGGAGGTGAAGGTGGAACGGCAATATGTCGGGCTAGGCGATTCAAGGCAGCCCGGCCGGAGTGATGCTCGGGAGGAATGATTTAGGCGATGCTCCAGAAATTAAGGAATTCCCAGTCTTCAAAGTCAGATGCTGGTCCGGGGGAATTGGGAGCTCGGAAAAAGAAACTGCCGCACGAGGTGAACGTATTCATCGCGCTAGTTGGCATTGCGTTGATTTTCGAGGTTTTCGGCTGGTTCGTTCAGGGCCAAAGTTTCATATTGAACACGCAGCGGCTCAGCATCATGATCCTGCAAGTATCCGTTGTGGGCATAATCGCCGTCGGCGTTACTCAAGTCATAATCACAGGCGGGATCGACTTGTCGTCAGGATCGATTGTCGGCGCAACGGCAATGATCGCGATGAGTTTTGCGCAAGTCGGCACTTATCCGAGGGCGGTATATCCCGAACTCACGGATCTTCCGGTCATCATTCCGTTGGCAGTCGGACTGCTGGTCGGCTTGGCGGCCGGACTTATCAACGGCCTATTGATCGCCTATACGAAAATTCCGCCGTTCATCGCCACATTGGGCATGATGGTTACGGCGCGCGGCCTTGCGAAGTGGTACACGAAAGGCCAACCTGTTTCGTTTCCCACAGACTCGTTCGCCGCCATCGGCGTCGGAATGCGACCGGTATTGATTTTCTTGTGCGTCGCCATCCTTTTCCAGCTCATCCTACGGTTCACGAAATACGGGAAACACACCTACGCCATCGGATCGAACGAGGAAGCTGCGCGGGTTTCCGGGATCAATGTCGAGCGCCACCTTATTCTCGTCTACACGATCGCGGGCTTGCTTGCGGCTTTGGCCGGCATGGTGGTCGCCGCCAGAGGACTGACCGCCCAAGCCGGCATGGGGCTGATGTACGAACTCGATGCCATTGCCATGGCTGTCATCGGCGGAACATCCTTGTCGGGCGGGCGCGGGTCCATAGTTGGTACGACGCTCGGGATGCTGGTTTTCGGTGTCATTATCTCCGGATTCACGTTCCTCAGATTGGATGCATACTATCAGGAAATGATCAAAGGAATGATTATCGTCGCGGCAGTTGTCGCCGACGTTTACAGGCAGCGAAAACGAAGGATGGAAACTTGAGGCATCGGACATGGCGGAAGACGACGATATAATCCTCAGGACGGATGGGCTCACCAAGCATTACGGCGGCGTGCACGCATTGGAAAAGGCCGACTTCTTTCTGCGAAAAGGCGAGCACGTCGCGATCGTCGGAGACAACGGAGCGGGCAAATCCACGCTCGTGCGAATGATTTCAGGCGTCGAGCAGCCGACTTCGGGGAAGATCTACTTCGATAATGGCGAGGTGTCGTTCGCCAATCCGATCGAGGCGAAGGAAGCGGGCGTTGAAACTGTCTTCCAAGACCTCGCTCTTGCCGACGACCTCGATGTTCCATCCAACATCTTCCTGGGACGGGAACTCAAATATTTCAATCTTGGGCCGTTCAGCATCCTGAATGAGAAGCTGATGATGCGGAAATCCAAGGAAGTTCTGCAGAAGACGGGGATCAAGATCCCGGATCTCAAGAATGCGATCGGAAACATGTCCGGCGGGCAGCGCCAGTGCGTAGCGATCAGCCGTTCCGCAAGTTTCGTGTCGAAGCTGATCATCATGGACGAGCCGACGGCGGCTCTCGGCGTGCAGGAAACCGGCCAGGTCGAAAACATCATTCGAGGATTGAAGAAGAACGGCGTTCCTTTGATCCTGATCAGCCACAACTTGCGGCAAGTTTTCGATCTCGTCGACAAGATATGGGTGTTCCGCCGCGGACGGGTCGTGGGAGCGGTGGATGCGGCCAAGACCGACGGCAACGAAATCGTGTCATTGATCACTGGCGTGAAGTCCACGGTCGACTCGAACGCAAACCACGTTTGAACCACTGGAGCTAGCGGAAACTGCGGAAGCGGTCGGAATCCGATCCTGAAGTGAGGCAAGATGCATTGCGCCAAGTATTGGTGAAACCAAAGCAGTTCGTTTAACTTGGGGCGATCGGTAGGCCGCCAATGCCTGTAGCAAATCTCCAATTGAAAAACTTGTAGATTGATTGCAGGAGTAATGGCTGCCTCTTGATTGTCCGCAGGATGAAAAGAAGAATCGATTGTAAATTAGATGATGGATCAAGTCGACGAGATCCTTGAATTTCTCAATGAAAAACGAATTCGCTGTACATACGGTGCTGTAGGTTATGTTATTGGAAGGGATGCACAGTGGGTTGGCAATCATCTCGGAACGAGGCGACCAGAAGCGTCTTGGGTAGTTAATGCGAAAACCAGAAAACCAACAGGTTATTCAGAAGGCCAATACCACCGTGACCTCTTCAGGACAGAAAAAATAATTTATTCGGGAATTGAGTTAACGAATGCGCTTGATGAATGGAAACTGCGTCTAAGCGAAATTAACGATCCGATCAAAATACTTGGTAACAAGAAAACAAAAAAGCGCGAGGCCGCTAGTGCGCAAATCCGTCGGCTGACGCCGAACGAAAGACGCGCATTGGCAATCCTGGATGCAGGCCAAGATTGGGAAAAATCCCGAATTCGAAAGCAATACAAGACCTTGGTGAAGTGCCTTCACCCGGACTCGAATCGCGGCGACAGATCCGACGAAATTCGGTTGACGGAAGTGGTTTGGGCGTGGGACCAGATCAAAGGCAGCAGCAAATTCAGCGATTGAAGGATTTACAATAGCCCCGCCATCTCAATGCGCGGGAACGTAGGTCGAATGCAAGTCCGAAGTTCCGCGTGGGTTTTCGAACAACCGTTTGAACGTCAGGTATATTTCGGGATATATGCCGTGCCTCTTCTAGACACGATGCGCAGGGAGGGGCTACTGCCTGACTAGTGGCTTGTTTCTCGCACTAGATTCCGATACAAGGCTTGCGAGAACGGCCCGGAGCAGGCGCGAGACAAGCGAGAGGCAGGACGATGCGGACGGGAGTGGATTTCGATGTTTCGGACGTGCAGCGCGAGCGGCTCGAGGAGATTGCGACCAGCGGCAACAGCCGGACGAAGCACGCGCGCCGGGCGCGGATCATCCTTCCGGCGGACGACGGCCTGGGAACGATGGCGGTCGCGTCCGGCGCCGGCGCGTCGAAGCCGACGGTCTGGCGCTGGCAGAGGCGGTTCATGGAGGAGGGGGTCGAGGGCCTTCTGCGCGACAAGACGCGCAAGTCGGGGACGCCGCCGGTGCCCGAGGAGAAGGTCCGCAAGCTTTTGAAGCTTGCGCCGAGCCGTCCGCCGGGCGGGGAGACGCACTGGACGGTGCGCGCTTTGGCGGAGAAGGTCGGCATCTCGCCGGCGACGGCGCACCGGCTCCTTGTCCGCCACCGGCTCGCGCCGCACAAGGTGCGGCAATTCAAGGTCTCGACCGATCCGAAGTTCGCGGAGAAGACCCGCGAAGTCATCGGGTTGTACATGGATCCGCCGGACCGCGCGGTGGTTCTCTCGATCGACGAGAAGACGCAGATCCAGGCGCTCGGTCGGACGCGGAAGGGACTGCCGATGAAGCCGGGACGGCCCGCCACGATGACGCACGACTACAAGCGGAACGGCACCACGACGCTGTTCGCCGCGACGGACATTCTGGACGGGATGTCGGTTAAGACGGTGGCCCGATGCCGGGCATGGACCGTAAGGTTTCGACGGCTTAGCCGCTTTCCAACATCTCGTCCCGGTCGAGGACCTTCTCGATTTGTGTGCATCCCACTTTCTTTGGATAGAAGGGGACGAAATGCCACTAGTTGAAATCGTCCACCAACCTTTCGTCCGCTGTCAAATGCCGCTCCGAAAACAACCGCAGGGGCGATTTCCTCAATTGGATGCCTCGTCGCGCTCCCGTCTGACCAAAAAGTTTGGAACGCGTCCTCTTGATTTTGTTCCGGACGTGCTTGATTTCGGCGTTGATTGTTTTGAGCCTTCTGACGAACATTCCGGTGTCGTCAGGGACGGCCTCGACGGTCACCGACTCGTTTGTTTAGCCGATTGCTTTCCGGAAAACCCGGTGCAGTACAGACATTTGCGCAACTAATTGTGCAAGGACTAGCGGGACGTTGCCCGCTGTGCTCGGAACTGTCATAAACAGCGGATGAGATTCAGCAAACGGCCACTGATGGACATCAATGCAGGGCAAGGAGCATGACAGTAACCATCGACGCAGACCCTGAGGAGATAGAAGGTGTGGAAGACAGCCCATCCGGTTCTTGGGGCGATTATCCTATCGATACTCTGCTGATACGTAATAATACCCGTACCGTGCATGATGTTGTGCGCAGGATAGAACGGCAAACGTTTGTGATGGATCCTGACTTCCAGCGTGATTTCATTTGGGATACGGGCAAGCAAAGCAGATTGATCGAATCCGTTGTGATGCGGATCCCGCTGCCAGTATTCTATCTTGCCGAGGATGACCGGGAGCGTCTAGTTGTCGTGGATGGTTTGCAACGACTAACCACCTTTCAACGTTATATCCATAACGAATTCTCGCTTCGGCTAAAGGATCAGCCTGAGCTAAACAATAAAAAATTCGAGGATTTGCCACCCAAACTTCAGAATCGCATTGAAGACTGCAACCTAATCCTGTATGTCATCGACGCAAGGGTTTCCGAACAGGCGAGGTTGGATATCTTTGAGCGAGTTAACGGCGGGGTTCCACTGTCCCGACAACAGATGCGCAACTGCTTGTACATGGGCGACGCGACGCGATTCCTGAAGGATGAGGCGCGGACTGAGGCTTTTTTGAAAGCGACCGGGCGTAGCCTACAGACGAAGAAGATGCGGGATCGAGAGTTCGTCAATCGGTTTTGTGCGTTTCAAGTGTTGGAACTCGAAACTTATCGAGACATGGATAAGTTTCTTGCCGATTGTCTCAGAAAAATGAACTCCCTGCCGGAGTTTTTGCCTAATTTGTCTCGCCAACTTGGAACCACGCTTGACAACAATTTCAATTTGTTCGGCAAGCATGCATTTCGAAAACACAAGCCTGGGCAAGAAATGCGCAATGTGCTGAATGCCTCCCTATGGGACGTGATGTCCACCGGTCTGTCGCGGTACCCACCGCAAGTTGTTAACGAAAGAGCTACCGCTCTGCGAGAGGCGTATTATCGACTCTTGAAAAACGAGGAGTTCGTGGATGCGATTACGCGGGGAACCAACAACGTGAATAAAGTCAAAACCCGCTTCGCGATGGCTGCAGAAATGTTTGAAGAAGTGCTCGGTGCTTACTCGACTTGATCTCCGCTTCTTCAAGTGTTTCGAGCGGCTGCAGCTTCCTCTAGCGCCGCTGACGCTTCTCGCCGGCCTTAACGCCTCCGGCAAGTCGTCCGCACTGCAGGCGCTGGTCTTGTTGCACCAGACCATGCGCGAACACGAGTGGACAACTCGGCTCGTTCTCAACGGCACCGGCGTTCGATTGGGTACGATGCCGAACGTCGTCGACGAAGTCTTCGGGCGGAGCAGCTTCGAGATTGCACTCTTGGACGATGAGAATACCTGCGGTTGGACGTTTGCGGGAGACCGGCGCGACATGTCTATGGCCGTCAAGAGGGTTTCCGTCAACGGACAAACGGTCGAAGCTCCTCAATTCTTACGTTACCTTTTACCCTCGGACGAGGAGTCCGCGACAAGCCCAACCTCTCTGGCCCGAAAGTTGCGGGATTTAACTTACATCACTGCAGAACGGGTGGGACCACAAGATGCGTATTCGCTTGAAGATCCTCATTTTTCCAAGATCGTAGGGCCGCGTGGCGAGCACGCGGTGAGCGTACTGCATTCGGGTCAAGACAAACCAGTATTGGCAGATCTCGCATTGCCGGACGCACCTGCCAGTCGATTTCGACAGGTCGAGCAACGCATGCGCACGTTTTTTCCGGGCTGCACTCTAGAGCTGCAGCAAGCGCCCCGGTCGAACGTTGTGACGCTAGGCTTGCGGACTTCGGAAGACACGGGTTTTCATCTTCCGGCTCATACAGGATACGGTCTCACGCAGTGCTTGCCCATCGTGGTTGCTGCGCTTTCCGCTGACAGAGGGGACATCCTCTTGATAGAGAATCCAGAAATACATCTCCATCCCGCCGGTCAGGCGATGATGGGGCAATTTATGGCTGACGTTGCACGTGCCGGGATGCAGGTTCTCGTGGAAACCCACAGCGATCATGTGCTGAGCGGCATTCGCCGCAAAGTCAAGAAAGGTCATCTTGCCGCGGATCAGGTCGCCATCCACTTTTTTCGACCAAGGTCAGAAGACCAGCCTCAGGTAGTAAGTCCGACAATCGACGAATCCGGCAACATTGATTTCTGGCCTGAGGGGTTCTTTGATCAATTCGACAAGGATACAAGCTATTTCGCCGGATGGGGAGAGTGTGTGAGCTGAAGTGGATCTCCTATTCAACGAACTCTCGATCCATCGACAATTTCCAGACGTTGCGACCTTCCGCATCGCCATCGGCCGGGTGATGGCGATGCGGGAACTCGCGCGCAGCCAGTATGGACGGAATTTGCAAATTCATTACGGCGTCGCCAATGCAAATGTGACACCCTACTTGTCGATGCAGCAGGCGGTTCGAGGCTTGAGTAGAGATGAGCGCAGCTCATTGATGCAGTGGCTGGCGCAAAGCGTACCTTTTGGGGAAGAATTCGGGCGGCACCACGAGGGCGATCGGCTGGAATACAACGGCGAAAAAGTCACCGACACGGCGGTAGGCGAGGCCGCCTATCGCATTGTCCACGATATCGAGTGTAGCCTCGTGAGCATATGTCCTTCTTCGTGGCTTCGCTCACCGTTATCGGTCGAATGGGACAGGTTGACGGAGAGCATTGACGTCCCCAACTACTGGGATGCCGAAAGCTTGAGGAATGCTCTCAATGCGTCGTCCCCGCTTGCATCATGGGATGACTTGGAGACTGCGGCGCGGCGCCGCTGCCCCGATCTGACGTTTTCACAAAATTGCTTTGAGCCGTTGCGCGGGTGCCCGTTCGCCCCGCCCGCCGCACGGGCCCTGCTGTCGCGGCTAACCGTCCTGCAGGAATTAAAGAACCACTCCAACGAGAACGGCGGACGTACGCCTGCGGGCCAAGAGATTTATGACAATTACTTCAGGGGCAAATGGTTTTCCGATTCTTCCGATACGGAAAAAGCGAAATTCCGGCAAGCCCTCACATTTCCCCACCCGGAGGAGGCTCAGAATTCCCTGTTTTGTCCATGGCACGGCAAAATAAAGACTTCCCAGATGCGAGTTCACTTCTCGTGGCCAGTAAACGCGGCCACGCCAGTCTACGTCGTTTACGTTGGACCGAAAATAACCAAGCGGTAAGCCGTTCGTGTTCGCAGCGAAAATTCCGATCTGCCGGGCTTGGCGCAGCCGCGCAGCTGCGACTTCGTATCGAGTAGAACTTACGGCGTTCAAACTCCAAGAAGCTCTATATTCGCGAATTTTTGATGATCCATGTGTCGATTGAAAGCAGGTCGCGCTCAACTTCTTCCGTGCATGTGATTGGACAGGCGGTGAAAGCAAAAGCGCCAGATCTCTTTGGTGGATGACAAGAAATACGGAACGCCGGTACGCTTGGCGCTTGCAACGGGAATTCTAGCCTCGACTCTGGCGATGAATGCGCTTGCCCAAGATGCCGGCGCGGACCCAAGCGCCCGAGATAATCAAGGCATAACGCCACTGCCCATGGCGGCAGCCTATTGTTACGCCGAGATCGTTGAAGCACTCATTGCGCGTGCATTCGTTGGAAAAGGCCGACTTCTTTCTGCGAAAAGGCGAGCACGTCGCGATCGTCGGAGACAACGGAGCGGGCAAATCCACGCTCGTGCGAATGATTTCAGGCGTCGAGCAGCCGACTTCGGGGAAGATCTACTTCGATAATGGCGAGGTGTCGTTCGCCAATCCGATCGAGGCGAAGGAAGCGGGCGTTGAAACTGTCTTCCAAGACCTTGCTCTTGCCGACGACCTCGATGTTCCATCCAACATCTTCCTGGGACGGGAACTCAAATATTTCAATCTTGGGCCGTTCAGCATCCTGAATGAGAAGCTGATGATGCGGAAATCCAAGGAAGTTCTGCAGAAGACGGGGATCAAGATCCCGGATCTCAAGAATGCGATCGGAAACATGTCCGGCGGGCAGCGCCAGTGCGTAGCGATCAGCCGTTCCGCAAGTTTCGTGTCGAAGCTGATCATCATGGACGAGCCGACGGCGGCTCTCGGCGTGCAGGAAACCGGCCAGGTCGAAAACATCATTCGAGGATTGAAGAAGAACGGCGTTCCTTTGATCCTGATCAGCCACAACTTGCGGCAAGTTTTCGATCTCGTCGACAAGATATGGGTGTTCCGCCGCGGACGGGTCGTGGGAGCGGTGGATGCGGCCAAGACCGACGGCAACGAAATCGTGTCATTGATCACTGGCGTGAAGTCCACGGTCGACTCGAACGCAAACCACGTTTGAACCACTGGAGCTAGCGGAAACTGCGGAAGCGGCCGGAATCCGATCCTGAAATTATGCATCGTCACAGACTTAGCAAAGCAATGCGCATTGCATTAAGTATTGTTAAGATCAGAGCAGTTTGTTTTTTTGATTGCAGTGGTAGGCCGCCAATACCGATAACAGGTTTCCGATTGAAAATCTGAAAGTTGGTGACAAATAGAATGATGAATTCTTGAACGCCCACAAGAAAAAAAGTGAAACAGCAATACATAACATGTTGGTCAAACCTTAAATGGGTGAGTGAAGTCAAAAAAACCACATGATCGGCCTTTGGCCGCCCGCCCCCGACCATGAAACGGATTTCGCCGCTTCCCCTTCGACCGCTCAATGCCGAGGAGCAAGCGGAATGTAGATTGACGACGCGTAGCCGGACACCACGAATGCCGTCCCTGCGCGGCGGGCTTCGAGACCTGCGCTTGACATGCCCGGCCAAACCTGCGGAATTATCCGCCCACAACAGATGAAGGACTGAAACCTCGAACATCCGGCCGCCGGCCCGGCGGCGACGCAACCGGCCTGACGCAAGCCACGCTCTGCGGAACGGGGCCGCCAGTGGGCCACAACGCGGACCGCCCACGAAGATCGTCCCGGTTCTGGGGAGAGAAAGCCCGCAGACACCGTACGACCCCGGCACAGCCGAGGACAGGGTGGGTTTGCCCAACGGAAGAAAAGTGTCATGCCAATGTCTGGCAACCTTATCGGTCGAATCAAGATATCCGGAGTATCGGAACCCCCTCTTTGAGGATTGGGTTAGGAGCAACAATCATGTCTTCACGCAAATATGTTAGGGCCCAGCGGATTAAAAAAGCTGCGGAGATACTTGCCTACCTCAACATAGCTCGTGTGCGGCGTTATTATAAGGCATTCGGCGAAGTACTCGGAGTTCATCCCTTATCGGTTAGCTGGTTTATTGGCGAAAAGCGTAAGGAAGGTTCGTGGGTGGTTAATTTGAAAAGGAACCAACCAACATGCTATCAACCATCTCAAAAACATCGTGCTCTAACACAACGGCACAAAATAGTTTCGTCAAAAACGAACCTTGAACAATACATGCGCGACGGTTGGGGAGTTTCAGAAGAAGGGAAAGAAGAATGGAGAGGAATACTCGCCCGTGAGGTTCTCGCTTGTCTGAATGGAGAGCGCGTTTTCTGTACATGCAGTGCGTTCGCTGAGGTCCTTGGTGTTCCTGCCTCGTCCGTAGGAAATTACTTTGGAGAAAGGCGGAAAGAAGTTTCATGGGTTGTAATTAAGGGTATTGAAGGACCAACAGAACTTCATCAGGCGCATTTACTCTCCGGATCTACAAGAGCGCAGGATATAATTGAATCCGGAATCGAACTCGAAACACTTATGCGCACACATTGGCAATATTCGGTATCAGGAGCTAAATCCATTCGTGATATGCCTATCTCGCCAAAATTTGACTGGTGGCAAACGGAAAATACTTGAACGCCTTGCGTATTAACCTAATTTTTCTGCGTTGCCTTGTTTGAGCAGATAACATAAACTCGATTTACACGGATTGATCGGGTTCTTTGAGTAATGCAACGATTCAGCGTTTTCGTGCTCTACTCTGAGTGCCTACTTAAGGCAAAAAATCTTCGAATATGAAGTTGTCCGAAACTGCGGAAGCGGAATCCTTCTCTTCTTCAGTTTGAACCGTCCAGACGACCACTGGTAACGAGTACTTGCATTCAGGCAATCCGTTCAGACCGCATGCAATGTAATCGGGCTGACATTCGACAGTGAGATTCGGATTGACAGAATTAATGTTCTCGCAGATCAGTCCGCGCGTGAATTTTGGACAGTTCGATTCAAACCATTCGACGGTTGCATGGTTGAACGATTGAACCGCAAATTCTCCGCCGTAAGCTTGCATGATCCTGGCCACTTCCGACTCGAATTCGCCCGGCGGCCTTCGGGTTTTCAATTCGACAAGGATTGGCACCTTTGAATCGACCGACTTCAATGCTTGTCGCAAGAGCGGAATTCGCTCTTCGGTTCCAAGCAGCGCAAGCTTCGAAATGCTCTTGCTGGTCTCTTCCGAAATCAGCCCCGGCCTTCCCGCCATGCGTCCGAGTTCGTCGTCGTGGAAAACCGCGACCCCGCCATCGGCGAGATACTGGACGTCGAGTTCGATCCCGTACCCTCTTTCGACAGCGCGATTGAACGCCAAAAGGCTGTTTTCAGGAACAGTCTTCCCCGAGTGCAGGCCGCGATGGGCGAACGGCTTTTTCATCAACCATTCTGGCGAGCGCATCAATTGCTCCTATCACGGTGATTCCGGTCTGCACGTACGGCGAAGCTGGTGTGAACGCGACGGTGCGCGAAAGACCCGCAGCATGCTGCCTTCTTCGGGTCACGTCTTGCTCCAACCCGCGACATTGGGTGTTCAGGTCAGTATTCTGATGGTATTTCAACCAAAATTGTAGTCTTGGGTTCCCGCCCACAGATTATAGCGAATATCAACCGTGGAAATTGCTGGAGCACGACTGCGATGATCAAAAAACCATATCTCTTGTTTCTTGGCGACGCGCCCGACGCCCTCGCGGCGAAAGTCGCCCGCGGCATCAATCAGTGGCGCCCGGTGCAAGTCCTGGGCCAATATCGGATGGACGGTTGCAAGGCCGATCTGGGCATACCGGACATGAGCGTGCGCGAAGCCCGCGAGGCAGGCGCTGGCACCATGGTTGTCGGCGTCGCGAATCGCGGCGGCGTGATTTCGGAACGTTGGAAAAGCGTTTTGCGCGAGGCGCTTGAAGAAGGTCTGGATCTCGCCAGCGGTCTGCATCGGCGACTTGCCGACGATTCGGAACTCGTTCGAATTGCTCAAGCCAACGGGCGGGAATTGCACGATGTTCGGAAACCAACGGAATCTTATCCGATCGGCAATGGCCGCAAGAGATCCGGAAAGCGGTGCCTTGCGGTTGGCACGGACGTGTCGATCGGCAAGATGTATGTTTCGCTCGCGTTGGCGCGGGAACTTGAAGCGCGCAACCGCAAATGCACGTTTCGAGCGACAGGACAGACCGGCATATTGATTGAAGGAAACGGCGTCCCGCTCGATGCAGTCGTTGCAGACTTCATGTCCGGCGCGGTTGAGCAGCTGACACCCGACAACGACGACGACCATTGGGACCTGATCGAAGGGCAAGGATCGCTATTCCATCCGTCTTTTTCAGGCATATCGCTCGCGCTGATTCACGGCGGCCAGCCTGATGCATTGGTGCTCTGCCACGAGCCGACACGGACGAGCATGCGCGGTTTGTCAGGATACAGCCCTCCTTCGCTTGAAAAGCTTCGAGACGTGGCCCTTGATTTGGCTCGCATGGTGAATCCGAATTGCTCAGTAATCGGCATTTCGATCAATTCCAGCAACATGGGCGAAGACGAAGCGTTGACGTACGCAGAAGAAGTTGAAGCCCGAATGGGCATTCCAGTCCAGGATCCGGTGCGCCACGGAGTCAGCCGGATTACAGACAATTTGCTTTCGCTTTAGACTTGGCGCCGCATATCGCGGCGCTGCAAATCCCATGAAGCTATAGCCGTGCATATCGCCGTTCAGGAGCAGGCATACCCGATGCGAACCCCCTTCGCGATCTCCAGAGGGTCCCGAACGGAAGCGCGCGTGCTGGTTGCAACTGCAGAGGACGGCGGGGTCGTCGGACGGGGCGAGTGCGTGCCGTATGCGCGTTATGGAGAGAGCGTCGAAAGCGTCGCCACGCAGATTAATGGACTCAAGGCTCCTTTGGACCGTCATTCGTTGCAAATCGCGCTTCCTCCCGGCGCCGCAAGAAACGCTGTCGACTGCGCCCTGTGGGACTTGGAGGCGAAAAGGGCCGGGAAAAGAGTCTGGGAAATGGCAGGGTTGCCGGAACCGCAGCCCGTAGTGACTGCCTATACGATATCGCTTGGATCGCCTGAAGAAATGGGACGTGCCGCGGAGGAGAATTCCTGGCGCCCTCTGTTGAAAGTCAAACTTGGCAGCAAGGACGACCTGCCTCGGCTGGAGGCCGTCCGCGACAATGCGCCGGAATCGCGCATAATCGTGGATGCGAATGAAGGCTGGAGTTCGACGGAGTTCCGGTCAATTTTCGCGCAGTTCGCGGATCTGCGCGTCGAAATGGTCGAGCAGCCGCTTCCGGCGGGAAGCGACGAACCGCTCGGCGACTTTGACGCCGACTTTGAACTATGCGCCGACGAAAGCTGCCATGACCGGGACTCTCTTGCGTCCCTCAAGGGCAGATACTCTATGGTGAACATCAAACTCGACAAGACGGGCGGATTGACCGAAGCGATCGCGCTAAAAAAGCAGGCGGCGGCGGACGGCTACAAGGTCATGGTTGGATGCATGGTCGGCACTTCTTTGGCGATGGCGCCCGCGGTGCTTGTAGCGCAAGAAGTCGCTATTGCTGATCTAGATGGTCCGCTGCTTTTGAAAGAAGACCGGCCGGGCGGCCTGTGCTACGAAGGCGTGTGCGTTCATCCCGCGAATCGCGAGTTTTGGGGCTGACCCGCGCCGCGAAAACGGCAGCTTCGCCCGATGGAACAGCGCAAGAATTGAATTGGAGGTAACAATGGTGCGGACAGTATACGTCAATGGCGAATTCCTGGCTGAAGACAAGGCGTTCGTTTCTGTATTTGACCGGGCGTTCTTGTTCGCCGACGCTGTTTATGAAGTCACATCCGTGATGGACGGCAGGCTCATTGATTTCGACGGGCACATGGCGCGCCTGCGACGGTCGCTCGGCGAACTCGGCATCCCGCAACCCATGGAACGCGACGAACTGCTCGACCTGCACCGCCAATTGGTTGAACGAAACGAAATCGCGGAAGGCATCGTTTACACTCAGATTTCGCGCGGCGTTGCGGACCGCGACTTCGTATATCCCGATGTCGAGCCTACAGTCGTGCTGTTTACGCAGCACAAGCGCTTCATCGACTCGCCGACGATCAAGGATGGCATGAAGGTCATCACTGTGGAGGACAACAGATGGAAGCGCCGCGACATAAAGACCGTGCAGCTGCTGTATCCGTCCATGGCCAAGATGGCGGCGCTTGAGGCCGGGGCCGACGACGCATGGCTGGTCGAGGATGGCTTCGTCACCGAAGGAACAGCAAACAATGCTTACATTGTCACCGATGCCGGGACGATCGTGACGCGCGAGCTTTCCTTTAAAATATTGCACGGAATAACCCGGGCATCGGTGCTTGCGACCGCGAAGGAAGCGCAGATGAGAATTGAGGAGCGCCCGTTCACCGTCGAAGAAGCGCAGAAAGCCAGAGAGGCATTCATCACATCCGCGACGAACATTGTCGTGCCGGTCGTCGAATTGGACGGCGAGCAGGTCGGCGACGGCAAGCCCGGCCCTGTTGCGGACCGCCTAAGGGAAATCTACCTCGAATACGGCCGCAAGACAGCGATCTGAATCAATCGGCCAAGTGCTCTGCCTTGCCCGCCCGGGCTGGTTTACCGGGCAAATGAATCCGAATTCAGATCTGCCGCTTCGTCCACATCGCTGAGCCCATCCGTCAAGGCTATCCGCAATCCCTTGAGGCTGCGTTTGGAATCCGCGAGGGCATGCGCGCTTGACCATCGGACGCCTTTGAACGCGCCTCTCGGCATGGCGCAAGCCCGCTTGAAGCCGACCAGCCAGTAGCCTCCGTCCGGCGACGGACCGAATACGGCTTGGTGGTCGCCCAAACGCCTGAACGCGCGTTCGATTTCGACGGCCGTTATATCGGGCACGTCAGATCCGATTATGATTGCGGGACCTGGCGGCAGGAGGCGGAATGCACGCTTCATGCGGGTTCCCAGATCGCCTTGTCCCTGCGGAACTCGCGGAAGTGACGATGGCCATGCCCGGCTGTCCATGCCTTCAGCGTCCGGCGAAACCGCCAAGACGGCATTCCATCTCTCGTCGAAGCAAACGCGCCGGATCAGCCGCTTGCATTGCCGCCTGTACCACGCTGCGGCGGCAATGCTTCCGATGTCCTTGGCGAGTCTGCTCTTCACCTTTCCCGGTCTTGGCTCCTTCAAAAGGACGATGAGATGCCGGCCTTTATTCTCCCGAGAAATAGCCATTCAAGATGCGCGAGTAGACGGATTTCAATCTTCGAATATCCTTCACGGGAACGCGCTCGTCCACTTGGTGAATGGTATCGCCGATCAGGCCGAATTCGAGCACTGGACAATGGCCCTTGATGAATCGCGCATCCGACGTTCCGCCTGTAGTGGAAAGCGTCGGCGTCAATCCGGTTTCCGCTTCGACCGCGCCGACCACCAGATCAGTGAACGGCCCGCGCGAAGTCACAAAACTTTCAGCGGTCGAATGGACTGAAGAAGCGGTTTTGACGCCGAACTCCAATTCGATTTCTTCGTATCGCTTGCCGAACCATTCGATCAAGCTCGCCGAGCTGTGCAGATCGCTGAATCGGACGTTGAAGGCCGCTCGGCATTTGGGCGGAATCACGTTGTTCGCTTTGTTTCCCGTATCGATGGAAGTGATCGCGAGAGTCGTCGGCCCGAAATCCGCCGTGCCCTTGTCGAGTTCCGCGAATGCGATTCGCTCCGCAAGCCGTGCGGTTGCGGTCAGCGGATTGTTGGACCGTTCGGGATAGGCGGAATGACCTTGCTTGCCGAACACCTCGACTGAAACCGACAACGATCCCCGCCGACCGATCTTGATCGTGTCGCCGAGCGCGCCTTGACATGTCGGCTCCCCGACGAGGCAGACGTCCATTCGCTCGCCGCGTTCGGACATCCAGTCCATCAGAGCAGCCGTCCCGTCCGTGGCAACCGCTTCTTCATCGCCGGTGATCTGAATGATGATCGAGCAGTCCGGCTTCCCCGACCGCGCGAAGTCGACCGCGGCGGAAACGAACGCGGCGACGCCCGACTTCATGTCGCCGGCACCCCGTCCCCAAAGCAAACCGTCTTTGATCTCGGCACCGAACGGATTGACGCTCCAGTCGGACGGATCGCCTGCAGGAACCACGTCGGTGTGCCCGTTGAACCCGAAGGTGCGGCCGTTCCTGCCGCTGCTCCATTTGGCGAACAGATTCGTTATGCCTCCCCGGTCCGCTCGCGAACAATCGAAACCTTCCTCGCTCAGCAGCGACTGCAGCAATCCGATCGCGCCGGCGTCGGCAGGCGTGACCGACGGGCATCTTACGAGTTCCGCCGTAAGTTCGACGGGATCAATCCGCTCAGGCATTGCAGTTACCTTCCGTTATGGACTCCGCAGCCAGCCGGACGGACAGATCAATCCCTGAGCAGCTCATTGATCGCGACTTTGCCGCGCGTCTTTTCATCGACTGTCTTGACGATGACTGCGCAATAAAGATTGACGCCGTTGGCAGAAGGCAGCGAACCCGATACGATCACGGAATAAGGCGGCACTTCGCCGTAGGTGATTTCGCCCGTCGATCGGTTGAATATCTTGGTCGATTGCCCCAGGAACACGCCCATTCCGAGAACCGATCCTTCCCGAACGATTGCGCCTTCCACGACCTCCGACCGGGCGCCGATGAAGCAATTGTCCTCGATGATCGTCGGAGTGGCCTGCACCGGTTCAAGCACGCCGCCGATTCCGGCGCCTCCGGAAAGATGCACGTTCTTCCCGATCTGCGCGCAGGATCCGACGGTGGCCCACGTGTCCACCATGGTGCCCTCGTCGACGTACGCGCCGAGATTCACGAAACTGGGCATAAGCACGACGGACGGCGCGATATAAGCCGACTTGCGCACGACGCAATTCGGTACGGCCCGAAAGCCTGCCGCATTCCATTCCGCCTCGCCCCATCCGAAGAATTTCGAGTCGATCTTGTCCCACCAGGTCGATCCCTGCGGCCCGCCTTCCTGCGGCGCCATGTCATGGATCCTGAATCCGAGCATCACGGCGAGTTTCGCCCACTGGTTGACCTGCCAGTTTCCTTGCGCATCGCGCTGAGCAACTCTGAGCGCGCCTGCGTCCAGCGCCTCAAGGGCTTCCTCGATGGCGTCGCGCGCGTCTCCGCGCGTCTCCGAAGAAATCGCGTCGCGCACTGCCCAAGCATCTTCTATGCGCTGCTGCAGACTTTGTAGATCCATGCGGCTTACCTGTCGTCGATTGAACGTCAGGCTGCGATTAGCGATGGTTTGCGGGAATGCCAATACCGTTTGCGGAACGAACGATCGCCGACGCGCATCTTGTCGATGGCATGACGGCTCGCGCCGCAAACGGAATTTCCGACTCCTCGGATTTCAAGCCCGCGAAACCGAGCTTCATCCCGGATCGAGCACGGATTGGCACTGCGACGGAAGATCGGCCATGGTGTAGTCTCGCGCGCCGCGCTTCCTGGGAGGCGGCTCGGCGTCCGGATCGGGCGGCTTCTTGAGGAACTCCACGTAATCGGTGACCCACCACGAAAGCGTATCGTCGCATCCGTCTCCGCCCTTCGACAGGTCGGAAACCGTGGGCGTCTGAGTGATGCAGCTTTCCGAATCCGGCGGGCACTTCAACCGAACATGAAAATGATAGTTGTGGCCGTAGTAGGGACGGATTTTCTGAAGCCATTCCCGATCTTCACCAGCTTTTTCACACATCTCGACTTTCGCCGCGGCCGCCACGAAAATCCGGTCGACGCGCGGGTCTTCCGCCGCAAACTTCAAAACCTGCATGTGCGAACTGGTCCAGTTCTCGCTGATGTCCGACTGATCCCGGTTGCGGATGGTGATTGAAGAGAGTTCTTCGCGCTCCTTCCGCGTCAAATTCAGGCTTTTGGGCGGCAGCATCCAAATGTCCACGTCGAGCCCGATCTGGTGCGACTGGTGGCCGGATGTCATCGGACCGCCTCGCGGCTGGGACAAATCGCCGATATACAAACCCATCCAACCGGCCTCGGCGACTTTCGCGCTCAAGTCCTGTATGTAATCGATCAAAATCGGATGTCCCCAGTTCCGGTTCCTGCTTAGCCGCATGGCCTGCCAAGTAGGTCCTGATTCCGGAAGCTGAACGGCACCGGCGAGGCAACCTTTCGCGTAACTTCCGACCGGAGACGCAGGCTCCTCCGAAGCGTTGCCCACGGCTCCGAACAGCTGGTTCGCCTTTACTTCATGATCGTCTGCCTGCGCTTCTGCACCGAAGGCCGAAAGCGCGAATGCAATGGTTCCGAGTCGGAGTTTGGTCTTCATGCTAGTTTCCCGAAAAATTGGTGGATGGTTTGAATTTGACGAACCGCAAAAACACGAGCCCGACAATGAAGAGGACGATGATCGGCGACACTCCCAGCCGAACATCCTCCGTAATGCGCGTGACGACTGCGATCAGCGCAGGCGCAAGGAACGCCGTCGCCTTGCCCGCGAACGCGTACAGCCCGAATGCTTCCGTCATTCTTTCCGGGTCGGACTGGTTCACCATCATCGTGCGCGAAGCGGACTGTATCACTCCGCCGCATGCCCCGATGGTGCAGCCGCAAATATAGAAGATGATGTCCGGAAGCGAAGATCCTTCGGAAACCAGCATCCCGGCCACCGACTGTCTCGACGTCAATACGATGATCAGACACACCGCGGACAGAACAACGATGCAAACCGAAATCACCGCCTTCGGTCCGAACCTGCGGTCGGCGAATCCTCCGAGCCAAGCGAACAGCGTTCCGGAAACCAAAGAGAGTATGCCGAAAGTTCCGATCTGAACGATGGACCATTCCAGCACGCCCGCCGCATAGATGCCTCCGAACGCGAATACGCCGTTCAAAGCGTCGCGATAGAACATTGAAGAAACGAGATACGAAAAAAGACTTGAGTTCTTAGGGAGCCGCTTGATCGTCTTGATCAGCCCCGCAATGCTTTCCCGGCTTCCGCCGGGCTTGTCGGTTTCGCGGACCCACAAGAAAAAGGGGACCATGAACACCGCATACCAGATGGCCGTGAACGGCCCGACGGAACGCGTGCCTTCGCGGGTTTCCGGGTCAAGACCGAAAATCGGCGGCGAGCCGATGAGCGTGCGCCCTGCGTCGTTCTCGGCGAAAAACGCAAGCACCAAAGCCAGCGCCAGCAATCCCCCCGCATAGCCGAACGCCCAGCCGGATCCCGAAATGACGCCTATGTCCTTTTCGGGGCCGAGATCGGGCAGCATCGCGTTCGTGAAGGCCGTCGAGAGTTCAAGCCCGATCATTCCGAATCCGAACGCGAACAGGATCAGGAACACTTGGCTTGACCCGGGAACCGCCCACCACAGCGCGAAGGCGCCTGCGACGTACATTGCGGAAAACCCGATGACCCATCGGAGCCGAGTCCCGGCGGCGTCGGCAGCTGACCCCAAGACTGGGCCCAGTATCGCGACCGAGATCCCTACGGCCGCCATCATCCACCCCCAATATTCCTGACCGCGGACAGGATCGCCCATTACGGCGGAGGTGAAATACGGAGCGAAAATGAATGTGATCAGAAGCGTGAAATAAGGCTGGCTTGCCCAATCGAAAAACATCCAGCCCCAAACGCGCTTGCCTATGTTGGCCAATTCGCTGCCTCCGCTCGCAAGTTCGTGTCATTGGGCATGGCAGGAATCAACAAAGGAGCGGCTTCTACACTATATTGTGGCGAAAAACGCCGCATCGGGAAAGCCTTGTGGCATGACCTGCCAGCCCGCAGCTAACGTGGATGACCTCTCCAACCTACGCGAACTACACGGTTGGGTCACCTCCGGGCGGGTCGAAACCCCTGAAATTGTGGCATTTCGGTCGGCGGCTTGATCGCGCCGGCCTTGGGACCGAGATCGAAGACTGACTCAGAACCGCGTGCACTCGCTCCCGGAACCATGGACCGTTGGCGTGGCGTGTTGCCTTTCAATGCGCGGCCCTGACGGCAGACAGCCGGACGGAACACAACGCGTCCACAAAGGCAGACGTAGTCGAGATTTGAGCGAAAGGCCGCTTTTCTGTTTTCCCGCTGACGGTTTTCTTGCTCATTTCTGAACTTGAAGACGAAACATGGCAGCCGTCTCTTCTGTCCAAAAACCGCTTGAAACAAGAATATATCGAATGAAATAGAAGCATTCCATCTAATAATCGAGCGAAATTTGTTGAAATCGACCGATTACTGTGCTATCTGCATCTCACATCAAGAAAAGGGAACGGCAATATGAGTGAGTTAGCCAAGACACTGCTCGGTTTCGTCGATCGCATGCCGGACGGACCGCACAAACAAGAACTTCGGGAAGCTCTCGAGCTGTGCCCCGCCATCGATATCGAAGTTGTTCCCGAGGAGCGCGCAAACAAAAAAATGAAATCGCTGCGGCAGAGCGCGCTCGAGTCCGGGCAGGCTTATGTCATTGCCAGAGCAGGGCGCATTGAGAAGCTGCCGCAAGCTACATTCGTGTTGTCGTCCGATACGATCCTTTCACTTATCGGTTACGTACATGACGAGACGGAACGAAAGGCCGCGAAGCGCAGGTCAGCCAGCGCACTGCTTGCGCAACTCAAACCGCTTGATGCCAGTGTCGTGAATATGCGCTTGGGATCACGCGCTCATGAAGAAACTCAGGGCGGTCGAGGCCGCATCTTCTAGATCGAATATGTCCAGATACCTTCTGAGCTCCCAATGCGTTTTTGATATCATCAAGCGGCGCAATCTTGATGCCGAGATTTGGCTTGAAGCCGCCGATGCTCGTGGAATCTATGCTGATGATATCTGTATCAGCGCAGTGACTCCTATGACCATCCATTGGAGGCTGGAACAGGCGGTCGCCGCGGCAAGAGCTGATCCAGGCGCTGTCAAAACCCCAGTACTTGTTCTCAAGGACTTTGCTCAACAGGCAGACCGTCTCTTTGAAGATTTTGCATGGGACGACCGCATCATCGCGATGGATCACAAAATTGCATCGCGATGGGGCGACCTTCTGGACATGCAAATAACCTTCAAGGCGCCGGACGGAACGGCCTATGATGTGGCGAGTGCTACAAAGGTGGAAATCGCCACCGCTTTGGTGGGGCGTGGTGATTTTCCGCTCGTATATGTCGACTATTATCAAGATGGTCACGCCGACATCCCAGGACTGGCAATCGAAAACCCTGAAGACTTCGTGCGTCGATGAAATGCCAGAATCTTCTCACAGACGTTTTCAAACACTGGTGGCTTGTTTCCCCCACTAGATTCCGATACAAGGCTTGCGAGAACGGCGCGGAGCAGGCGCGAGACAAGCGAGAGGCGGGACGATGCGGACGGGAGTGGATTTCGATGTTTCGGACGAGCAGCGCAAGCGGCTCGAGAAGATTGCGAACAGCGGCAACAGCCGGACGAAGCACGCGCGCCGGGCGCGGATCATCCTTCTGACGGACGACGGCTTGGGAACGATGGCGATCGCGGAGGGCGCCGGCGCGTCGAAGCCGACGGTCTGGCGTTGGCAGAGGCGGTTCATGGAGGAGGGGGTCGAGGGCCTTCTTCGCGACAAGACGCGCAAGTCGGGGACGCCGCCGGTGCCCGAGGAGAAGGTCCGCAAGCTTTTGAAGCTTGCGCCGAGCCGTCCGCCGAACGGGGAGACGCACTGGACGGTTCGCGCCTTGGCGAAGGAGATCGGCGTCTCGCCGGCGACGGCGCACCGCATCCTTGTCCGCCACCGTCTCGCGCCGCACAAGGTGCGACAATTCAAGGTCTCGACCGATCCGAAGTTTGCGGAGAAGACCCACGACGTCATCGCGCTGTACATGGATCCGCCGGACCGCGCGGTGGTTTTTTCGATCGACGAGAAGACGCAGATCCAGGCGCTCGGGCGGACGCGGAAAGGACTGCCGATGAAGCCGGGGCGGCCCGCCACGATGACGCACGAGGACAAGCGGAACGGAACCACGACGCTGTTCGCCGCGCTGAACATTCTGGACGGGACGGCCGTCGGCAGCCACTCCGAGCGCCACCGGCGCCAGGAGTTCATCGCGTTCCTCGAGCAGGTCGACAAGGCGGCGCCCGCCGGGCGGGAGATCCACGCCATCGTGGACAACTACTCCGCCCACAAGCATTCGGCCGTCGCGGACTGGCTGGCGGACCACCCCCGCTGGACCCTCCACTTCACGCCGACCTCCTGCTCCTGGACGGACGCGGTCGAGGGCTTCTTCGGGAAGCTGGCCCGACGCCGGCTCCGGCGCGGCGTCTTCGATTCCCTCGAGGATCTCGAGGCGGCGATCGAGGAGTTCATCGCGCTGCACAACGGGGAGGAGGCGAAGCCGTTCAAATGGACGGCCAGCCCCGAGCGGCTGATCGCCGCACGCCAAAGAGGGTTTCAAATGACTGAAATCGACCACTAGCAATAGGCGGAGGCAGGTATCGCGGTCTCTTCACGGCGAAGTTCATCGCATCTTGCGAAAAGGAGTTCCAATCGAAATGCGTTGACCGCTTCGATCTCATCGCCGGCACATCTATCGGGGCTCTGCTCGCGACTGGACTCGCGGCGGCAGTGCCTGCCGCCAAGCTTGCATCGATCATGGAAAACTATGGGCCAAAGATATTTCGACGCAGCCTCTTTACCGGGGCCAAGCGCTTTCTGCTCGCCGCACCATATAGTTCTGGTCTGATCCTTGAAGCTGTCCGGAAGGTTCTTGGCGAAAATATAGCGAAATTGCCTCTTTGCCAGTTCGAGGCTCCGCTCGTGATTACGGCCGTGAACTATTCAACCGGCCAAACTCGGGTGTTCCGCTCCAAAGGCGTAGCTGGTCGCAAGGCAAGCGATGTCAAAATCGAAGACGCAATCCTTGCCAGTGCCGCAGCACCGACGTTCTTTCCAACGTGGAGAATTGGACCTTGTGAGTATATAGACGGCGGTCTTGCCGCAAACGCCCCGGACATGGCGGCCATTTGCGAAGCTCTGGATCACAGAAAGGCGCGTCTGGACGAAATCTACCAGCTATCCGTTGGAGCTGCTTCACGCCGAGAGGGGGCAGCTGTCCATGATACCTCGCGCGCACCTGGCGCTCTCTCTTGGATTGTACTTCGCGGTCTCGTGCAATCGACCATGGCGGCTCAGGAACATTTAGCGCTATCTCAGGCGAAAACACTGCTGGGAGACCATTTTCTGAGGATCGATGAAGAACCGGCGCAAAACCAAGTCAAAGCCATAAAATCCCTTGATCAGGCATCCGCAAGTGCCACTTCCACCCTCAATATGCTTGCAGACAGCGCTTGGGAAACACACAATGAACTCCGCCAATTGAGGGATTTCTTCGTTCATTAGATCATGAGCTTCAAGAGCGTTTCCCGCTTTGTTCTCTCACATTCTTCATAGTCGGCGTTCTGGTTCCAGAGCATGTGCCGAGCGCCAGCTGCCGCGCTGGGGTAACTTTGCGCATACCCCACACTATCATGCCCGCATTAAGCGCGTCTTTAGCCGCAAATGCCAACTCATCCGGAGCTTTCCGCGGGCAATAGAGATCCCAAAGTCATCGAGCTTGCTTGGTCACTTGCTGGCCACGCAGTCCGCCTAAACTTTCTCTATCGCACCAACCTCGGTTGGCGCCCCGGTTTCCATCAGAACTGCCGAGGTCACGGACATGCACGCATTATCCCGGGGGAGATGCCGTCTGGGGAATTGCTTCGGCACCTGATAGCGAACTGTCCCAAGGATTCCTGAGGGCAAAGGGCTTCCAGTCGGCGGCACAAGCTTTGTTGGTGTTCTCTGCTGTCGATGCCTTGGCATAGACGCGCGAACTATCCTATCCGTCGGCCGATCAAGAATGCCGAATCCTGCGACCTTGGAGGGCAGAACGATTGGGCCACCGTTTGATGACTTATTCTCTTGCAAGTCATTTTGGCAGCTTGTTAAGAATGCTCTTCTCGAAATGCGCTTTCGCGCGAGCCAAGAGGCGACGGATTTCAAGTTGCTCTGCCTTCAATACGATTAAGTTGAACATCGTTTGTCGCGCCATAGGACGCTGACCTTGCAATCTCGTCGCCGTGGGGCTGGTTTTGGGTGTTTCGGCCATGCTCTGGAGCATTTCTCCAGCGCGTCAAGCAACGTAATTTGACACAACAGTTCGCATACTGCCAAGAATCGCGGGGCAGATGCGGATGTTCGCGGAAATCAGAAGGCGTCTCGGGCAAGAATTTTCTGGGGTGGCGACCTGCGCCGAAGCGCCCAAGCGAAGGGTTGATTTCGCAAGGCAATGAATCTAGTTGCAATCCAAGGGCTTGGAGAGGCGAATGCAAACAATTTTCGAAGTATTGTTTTTTGTCCTCGATATCGTCTGGGTGATCGTCATCATCCATGCGGTAATGAGTTGGCTTGTGGGTTTCAATATCGTGAGCCTCCGGCAGCCGTTCATCGGACAGATATGGTACTCACTGGAGCAATTGCTGCAGCCGGTTTACTCAAAGATCCGGCAGTTTCTCCCGAGGACCGGCCCTATTGATTTCGCGCCGCTCATACTGATCGTCGGGATTTACTTCCTTCAGGTATTTCTGAGAAACAACTTTCCGGGATACTGACGGTCAAGTCGCAAAAGTGATCTGCCGCCATCCGTTTGCGTTCCTGCAGGAAGCGCAGACATTCGATTTCCGATAGAATCGAGGCCAAGCTGCGAGGATGCAGACGCCTTCGGACTCAACGCAATCGGCGTCAAAGCGCATCCCGACCGCATCGGGCCGCAAAAAGGAGCCGCATGCCGCAGCGCAGCCTTGATCGTTGAAACCAGTATTATCGTCAAACGCCCCCGGAACGCACAACGTTCCGGACCATCGCCAGCGCTTCATCCGGGTCGCGGCTGAGTCCCGCGATCGAATGACCTCCTTGAAACGGGCCCGCCAAATCTTCCCTACCGTCTGCGCACTCGGCATCCCCGCCTAAAAGCGGCTGGCTCAGGGAGTCTGCTCGATCTGTCTGCTCAATGGGCAAATATCGCCTGATCGCCCCACAGCGCACGGACTCGGGCATCACGACCGCATGCCTCGCGATAGCGCTTGTAGGCATCGGCTTGCTTGATCACCCCGAATCTTGTCAACACCCGATTTTGCCCGAGATAGTAATCCTGATGCCGATCTTCCGCTTGGAAAAAACGGTCGAAATCAAGAATGGGCGTCACGATCTCCATTCCAAGATCGTTTGCCGCGGCCGACTTCGATGCATCCGCTTCGGATCTCTCGTCTTCGTTCATGACGAACACCGCTGTTCGGTAGCTCGGCCCCCGGTCGCAGAATTGGCCGCCGTCGTCAGTCGGGTCAACGCTGCGCCAGAACAAATCGACAAGTTCCCTGTAAGTTACAATTTCTGGATCGTAGTCGATCTTGACGACTTCGAAATGGCCCGTCCGTTGCGAGGTAACCTCTTTGTACGTCGGGTCGTCGGTCGTGCCGCCGGAATAACCCGACGTCGTGCCGACCACGCCTTCCACTGAATCGAAATCGGATTCAACGCACCAGAAACATCCTCCCGCGAATACGACGGATTTCGTTTCCGCCGCCGCGGCGCCATGCATTGACAAAGCTGCGACGCCAGCCAAAACTGCCGTCCGAAGAGAGCCTCGCTGTGTTCTGTTCATCTTTTTTCTCCTGCGATGTCCGCAATTAGTTGGTCGGATGGCACGCGTGTTCAAGTGAGCCGCTTGCATTTGACGCACATGTGAAGGGCGTTTCGCCAAGATCGCGGCAATGGAATCCGTTTGTCCCGGACGCCAAATCGGCTCAAGACGCCCTTTCGTCTCTTCTCCGAAGCAGCCGAAGCCGAAGCGCATTGAGCTTGATGAAGCCTGCGGCGTCCTTTTGGTCGTAAGCGCCGGCGTCGTCTTCGAAAGTGACGTGCTCCTCGGAATACAGAGAATTTGCAGACCGGCGCGCGACCGTATCCGCGCGTCCCTTGTAGAGCTTCAGCCGGACAGTGCCGGAGACTCGCTCTTGGCTTTTGTCGATCAACGCCTGCAGCATTTCGCGCTCGGGGCTGAACCAGTAGCCGTTGTATATCAATTCGGCGTACTTCGGCATGATCTCGTCCTTGAGATGGGCCGCGCCCCGGTCAAGCGTGATTTGCTCAATGCCCCGGTGAGCCTCCAGCAGAATTGTTCCGCCCGGAGTCTCGTAGATGCCGCGCGACTTCATTCCGACATAGCGGTTCTCGACGAGATCGAGTCTGCCGATGCCGTGGCGCCCTCCCAAATCGTTCAATTCAGTCAGCAGCTCGGCGGGCGTCATTCGCTTTCCGTCGATGGCGACCGCATCGCCGGTTTCGAATTCCAATTCGATGAATTCCGGCTTGTCCGGCGCGTCCTCGGGATGGGCCGTCCGTTGGTAGACGTAGTCCGGCGCTTCGGCGGACGGATCTTCCAGAACTTTGCCTTCGGACGATGTGTGGAGCAGATTCGCGTCTACGGAGAACGGCGCTTCGCCAAGCTTGTCCTTGGTCAGCGGGATCTGATGCTGCTCGGCGAATTCCACGAGCTTGGCGCGGCTGGTCAGCTTCCACTCCCGCCATGGCGCGATCACCTTGATGGCCGGGTTCAGCGAGTATGCCGCAAGCTCAAAGCGAACTTGGTCGTTGCCTTTGCCGGTCGCTCCGTGCGCCACCGCGTCCGCGCCTGTTTCTCGCGCGATTTCCACGAGCCTCTTTGCGATCAGCGGCCGGGCGATTGAAGTGCCGAGCAAATACGAGCCTTCGTAAAGCGTGTTGGCGCGAAACATGGGAAAAACGTAATCGCGCACGAATTCTTCCCGAAGATCTTCGATGTAAATCTCTTTGGTGCCCAACAACTGGGCTTTCCTTCTCGCGGGTTCAAGCTCCTCGCCTTGGCCGAGATCGGCCGTGAAGGTGACGACTTCCGCTTGATATTCGGTTTGCAGCCACTTCAGGATGATGGACGTATCCAACCCGCCTGAATAAGCCAGAACGACCTTCTTGATTCGGGACATGCGCGAGGCTCCATGCCGTGTTCAGCTGCGACGGTTCGCCGTTTATTGAGTTTTCCGGTACGGCGCAACGCGCAGGGCGCTTGCGGGGCGCCTCATTTTTGGTCAGGCGCTGCGGCGCGGACGTCCGGGGCGGCACCGCCGTCTTCGGACCGCTCTATAGCGGTTCATCCCGGATTCATCAACCTTTTTGGACATCGCAGCCATGTCGCAATTGGCTTGCATGTTCATCCAGGTAGGCCGGGGTCGTGCTGAAAGCGCGTGCCGGACGCAACGCCATGTCCTGAGCAACGCTGGCGACGCACTCTGCAAACCGTTCGAGCCGCGTACTAAGAACGCCTAGATGGCGCGCGACAGCAATCGCTCCCGGGCCCAAGGGATTGAAGTAGAGTTCTTGCCGGTCTTCACCTGGGCGCATTGGTTCTTCAAACAAGCTCATAGCGCGGTTCCTTTCAGCGGCACTCGACAATCTCAACATCGGCGGGATCGTTCGGCACCTGATTTGTCCGCGTCCGAGGATAGTCTATAGGAGTTGGATGCGTTGCTTTCCGGCACCTTGGCTGTTGTTTTCCGGAAGGATGCTCGCAGAATTCCCGCAACATGTACGCAATGACGATTTTATGCCGCTTGATTTTCGCCGGATGAAATCAACCTACTCGGTTGAATCATGATTTGCGCCGGACTTCGGCTGGGTCGGCGGGCGATATCGACCTCGCTGCACAATTTCCGTATTGGACACGCGCAGTGCGGAGGCTGGAAAATTTGGCGGAAGAAATGCCTGAATCAGTTGAAGCCTTCTCTCGCATCGGCCGCTCGCTGGGCGAGCGCGACAAAATGACCTCGGATTTTGATCTGAGCGATCCCATATTGAAACCGAACGCCAAGGATCTGCGTCCGGCCGGCGTATTGATCCCGCTCATTCAGCGCGAAAGCGGTCTGAACGTGATCTTGACCAAGCGCGCATCCAACTTGAAGCATCATGCCGGGCAAGTGTCGTTCCCGGGCGGGAAAATGGAGAAGCACGACGCCGACACTCTGGCGGCGGCTTTGCGGGAAGCACGGGAAGAAATCGGGCTTTCGCCCGACAACGTAAAGATATTGGGCCGTTGTCCGGACCACTGGACGGTGACGGGGTTCCTGATCTCTTCTTTCGTCGGCGCGGTGCTGAAGCCATTCGATCCATCGCCGCAGGTCGAGGAGGTCGAAGAAATATTCGAGACTCCGTTCGAAATTGTTTCCGATCCGCGAAACTATCGCATTGAATCCCGCATCGCGGGCGGGCATCGCCGCCGCTTTTTCGTCGTGGATTACGGTCCTCAAAGAATATGGGGCGCAACAGCCATGATCCTTCACGGGTTGGCGAAGCGCTTGTCGGCGTGAACGACATCAGCCTGAGAAAGAAATACCTCGCAAAATGGCGTTCGAACGAGACCGTCAACGCGGTCTTGGATGGAGTGCAGGAACTCGGCAAGAAAATCTATTTCGTCGGCGGGTGCGTCCGCAACGAATTGCTTGGAAAAAATGTCGAGGAAACGGACATGGATTTCGCCACGACCGCCGAACCTGATGAAGTAATCGCTCTTGCCGAGGTGAAGGGTTGGGATGTTCAGACCCCCGGCAAGCTGTTCGGCACTGTCATGGTCATTGTGGACGGAACGCCATTCGATGTGACGACGTTCCGCAAGGACCTCAAAACCTTCGGCAGGCATGCCGATGTGGAATATTCTGAAGACATTGTCGAAGACGCGAAAAGACGCGACTTCACAATGAACGCGCTTTACGTGGACCAGAACGGAATCTTGATAGACCCGTTGAATGGGCGGCACGATTTGCGCGACGGAATTGTGCGCTTCATCGGGAACGCCGACGAACGGATTCGAGAAGATTACCTGAGGATGCTCAGGTACTTCCGAATGCACGCCCACTATTCGAAAGACAAGGAGACGTTCGATGACGCTGCGTTGGAAGCCATCAAATCATGCGCTCAATATGTCGTTGTGCTTACGAAGGAGAGAATTGGAAGGGAGATCCGAAGACTGCTCGAAGCGGACGATCCGTCCCGCTGCCTGATCAAGATGGAAGAGGTCGGACTTCTGCAGGAGCTCCTTCCCGGTTCAAGTACGGATGCGGTCGGCCAATTGGGGAAAATTCAATCTAAACTGGGAAAAAAGGCATCTCCTTCGGCATGGCTGGCCTTGATGCGGACTCGCGACGCCGCCGAAGAACTGCGACTGAGCCGACCGGAAGAAAAGAGAATCAAGCAGATCAGCGAACATTCCGCCTCGACGGAAACGGCAGCAGCGCTGGCGAGCAGGCTCGGCGAGGACCCTGCGATCGACATCGTGCTGACGCGCGCGGCCATTCGAAACGAAATCCCGGAAAGCGAAGTCCTCAAAACCGCAAAACGCGCCGCGAGCGCGAATTTCCCGATCAAGGCGCAGGATCTCATGCCGGATTTTGTTGGACCCGAATTGGGTGCGGAGCTGGAGCGGCTGCGGAGTCGCTGGGTGGAGTCCGATTTCCGAATGGAGCGGAGCGAACTCCTCGGAATTGTCGGCAAGCCCGAGGTTCATACAGATTGAAACGCCTATTGCGCCGGCCGACTTGCCGGGATTGCCTGCAGCACCGCGCCGCTTCGCGTTGACTGACAGCTGGACGCGCTCAGCCAGTTGCGGGGAAAGCGGGCAGCGGCGCATGCGAAACCTTGCCGGCAGTGATCCGATTCATCCCGCAATGGCGGAATTCAATTCCCAGTTTATAATGACGGCATGTCGATGGCGAAGGCATGCGAATTCAATCGCCGAGTCCGCGACCAGCCGGGCAGCCGCCAACCGACTTCCGCATAAGAGGTGCTTGCTCCTGTGAAGTTTCCGAAGCTTGTAGATGCGTATGCAAGGGCGTCCGGACCGCCGCCCAGCTCCCTTTGGCGTTTCTTCGCATGGTGCCTGCGCGGCTCGTTTCTGCTCATCGCGGTCGGGTGCGCGGTGTCAATCCTCGCCGGTGCGCTGGAAGTCGTCTCAGTTCTTCTCCTCGGGCTTGTGATCGACGCCGCTCTGGCGTCGGGACAGGACCGGCTGTTTTCCGAAAACGGCGCGCTGCTTATCGGCTCGGTTCTGTTCTTTCTTGCGGCGCGGCCGATCGCATTCGGGGCAAGCTCCGCCATTTCGACGATCCTCATCGCTCCGAACATAAACGCGCAAGTGCTTTCTCGGCTTCACAGGCACACGCTTGAGCAGGCCGTTTCATTCTTCGACGACGATTTCGCAGGGCGAATTTCGCAAAAGCAGCTTCAGGCCTCGCGCGCGATTTCGGATACGGTTGTCGAATTCGTCAATGTCGTTTCGTTCGCGCTTGCGTCTCTGATCGCGTCGGTCGCGCTCCTTGCGGCCATCGATGCTGGAGTGGCGGTCGTGCTCGCGTTCTGGCTGGTCCTTTATTTCGCATTCATCCGCTGGTTTCTTCCGCGAATTCGCGGGCGCTCGATGGACCGCGCCGGCGCGCGTTCGATGCTTTCGGGGCAGATCGTCGATACCGTAACGAACATTCGCACGGTGAAACTGTTCGCGCACAGCCGGCATGAAGACAGCGTGGCGCTGGACGCCTTGGAGAGGTTCAGGCTCCGGGCGCTGGAATTCGGCAAGGTTGCGTCGGGATTCCGGTTCACCTTGATGACTCTGTCCGGACTGCTGCCGGTGATCCTGGTCGGCGGAGCGTTGATACTTTGGACTCAGGGCGCGGCCACGGCGGGCGATATCGCGGCGACGGGAGGCGTCGCGATAAGGATCGCGCAGATGTCCGGCTGGGTGAGCTTCGTCCTGATGGCCATCTATTCGAACATCGGCGAAGCCGAAGACGGGATGCGGACCTTGGCCGTGCCGCATCGCATGGCGGACGCTCCGGGAGCCATCGAGTTGCCCAAGGTTGCCGGTCAAATCAGATTCGAAAATGTCTCGTTCGAGTACGAGGAGCGCAAGGGCGCGCTTTCAGAAGTCGATCTCGACGTTCGGCCGTACGAGCATGTCGGGCTTGTCGGCGCATCCGGCGCGGGCAAATCCACGCTCGCTGCACTGCTGATGCGCCTTTATGATCCAGACAAAGGCTGCATCCGAATCGACGGATATGATCTGCGCGAGGTCACGCAGGACAGCCTGAGGCGCCAGATCAGCATGGTCACCCAAGACACTGCCATGTTCAACAGATCAGCAATGGAGAACATTGCATACGGGAAGCCGGATGCGATCAGCGCGGAAGTGATCGCCGCGTCCCGGAAGGCCGAAGCTCACGAATTCATTCTGCAGCTGCGAGACCAGCAAGGCCGAACCGGCTACGAGGCGCATCTGGGCGAGCGCGGCGTCAAGCTGTCCGGCGGGCAGCGCCAGCGGATCGCGCTCGCAAGGGCGGTGCTCAAGGACGCGCCGATACTGGTGCTGGACGAAGCGACTTCAGCATTGGATTCGACGGTCGAGGCGTCCATTCAGAACGCATTGCGCAAGTTCATGGAGAACAAGACGGTGATAGCTATCGCCCATCGTCTTTCAACGATCCTGTGGATGGACCGCATCGTTGTTCTGGACGACGGCAGGATCGTCGAACAGGGATCGCACGACGAGCTGCTGGCCAAAGGCGGCGTGTTCACAGAGCATTGGGAAAAGCAGCTTGGCGGATTCATCGGATTGGACCACGCTGCCGAATAGAACGGAAACAGCCCTGCCGACAAATCAATCCGCTTGGCGCCAACTTCCGTGGGCCTTTGAAGCGGCTTCATCGAAAGCAGCGACGATCTTCCTCGCGGCACGTGCCACATCCTCTGCTCTTGCTCCCGGTTTGTAGAGAGAAGAGCCGAAGCCGAAACCGCTTATGCCGGCGGCGAGCGAACCGGCGAAAGTTTCTGTTCCGACGCCGCCAACCGCATATGTTTCGACATCCGGCGGAAGAACGGCCTTGATCGCGGCAAGCCCCGAATCCGCCAGCAAAAAATACGGGAACAATTTGATTGCATCCGCGCCGCTGCGGATCGCGGCAAAGCACTCGGTCGGCGTCATGCAGCCCGGAATCGAAATCATGCCGCGGGACTTCGCGGCGGAAATCACCTCCGGATTGCAGTCGGGCGAAACGCAGAGCCCTCCCCCTGCTGACGACAGGTCTTTCACCTGTTCGACGCAGGTCACTGTGCCGCCGCCGACCAACGCCTGATCCCCGAACCTGTCCGAAATCGCCTCAATGCTGCGAAACGGTTCGGGCGAGTTCATCGGCACTTCAATCTTGAGAATCCCCGCCTCGACCAGCGCACCGGCGATGCCCGGCGCTTCGGAAGGCCTGATTCCGCGCAAAATCGCGATCAGGTTTCTCATGGCGCACCATCCGCTTCAAAATAGCTCTTCGCGACACGGAGCCCTGCGAGCGTCAGTTCAGGCGTGTCGGGCGTTTCCGTCTGCACTCCGAGCCTGTTCAACGCGAGGCCGTAGAACTTGGACAAGCTTCGCTCTCCGATCAGCGCGACGCGGTGATCGGTCCAGTATGATTTTGCAGCGCCGACTTCGGCGGCGATCAATGACGCTGAAAGTTTTGCCCGCAGCACTTCCGGCGGCGTTTCAAACAGCAAGTCCTCCGCCCTCAGCGAAAACATGGCCGCCAATGGCGCGCCGTAGGAACCGATCAAGCGATCCAATTCATTTTCGAATGCCTCGCGGTCAATATTCTCCGAGTCCAGCGAATGTCTGAGCACCGAGCGATTCTGAAGAAGAGAAAACAATTCACCGCTGATGAAGGATTTGAACCGGGTCACCCGCCCCTCGGATATCTCGACCCATTTGGTGTGGGTGCCCGGCATGCACGCGACGCCGTTGAACCCGGGCCGTTCCGCAAGAAGGCCTGCGATCTGGGTTTCTTCGCCCCGAATGACGTCGGGCGGCTCCGATTGGCAAAGGCCGCCGGCGATGCGGACGGCGATCCTGCGGTCAGTGGTCGGAGCAGTCGTAAAAGAGTCGGGCGAAAGCGGCTCACACGGAACCTTCGCATATGGAGCTTCTATCCAACCTTGGCGAGCTCCCACCATGCCACACGCAAAGATCGGCATGGTTCGGTCATTAGAAAGCCAGCCGCCGATCAATTCCAAAAGTGCGGATTCGAACTCGCTTGGTTCAAGTTTGGCCATGCCCCTCGCGGATGAGGCTTGCGCAAAAGGCCGCTCGGACTCGTCGAACGCCCACGCCCTGACGTTGGACGTGCCCCAATCAACCGCGATCCATTCAGCTTCTCGGGTCAATCTTGATTCGCCTTGCAGGTGTTTCTCTGATCCCGTGCGCGCCCGAATCCTGTCAGCCGCTCAAGCGACTGCCGGGAGCAAAAGTTTGGTTTTAGGCAGGATCGAGAAATCAAATCATCGACCCGCGCAAAAAATCGCTTGAACGAAATTGGCATGGAGCATGCCCCTACCCTCGCGACGGACATGAATTCAAGCGGTTTTTCAATGATGCTCAAGAGCTGATCAGATGATGAGCCGCGTCCCGACATTTGACGAATGTATTGCACGTCTCCGACAACGGCACGGACAACGTCCGCAGAGACGCGTGCTGATCGCAGCCGATTGGCGAATTGCCTGCGTCCGAACTCGAAGCGAATGAAGTAAATGCTTCTTTGCTCGGCAGCACCCCTCAAGCGCGGATACCGCTGCCCGGCTTAACTTGAGAATTCGCCGCAACGGTCCGAACGCCGGTTCGTCCGGCCGGAACATCCGAATGCGCCCGCCGCGCCGCGGACAAATCGATCAATACAGCGCGTCCGCCACCTCAGCGCCGGCGATCAATCGCGTATCTTGCGGCTTGCCGCAACACCTCCGCTTTGTCGCCGAACGATTCCAAAGCCGAAATTGCCGTTCGGACCAGCTCTTCCGCACGTTGCGACGCTCCCTGAACTCCCAGCGCGGAAACAAATGTCGCCTTGTTCGCTTGAGCGTCCTTTCGCAAAGGCTTGCCGACCTCGGACGGATCCCCGAACGCATCGAGCAGATCGTCGGCGATCTGATAGGCCGATCCGACGGCTTCAGCATACTTCGACAACGGTTCCGGATCGCAGTCGGCGAGAATCGGACCGGCTTGACAGGACCAGGAAATCAATTTGCCGGTCTTGTGGTCCTGCAGTTCGGAAATCTGTTCCAAGCTCCAAGAATCGCCGCTTGTTTCCGCTTCCAAGTCCATCGCTTGGCCGAAAGCCATTCCGGCCGCGCCTGCGGCATGGGCGAGCGTCCGGGCAAGCGCGACTCTGGTCTCGGCATTCGGGCTGGTTCTTTCGTCGCAAAGAATCTCGAACGACAAAGCTTGCAGCGCGCTTCCCGCCAGCACTGCGGTCGCTTCGTCCCACTTCACATGGACCGTCGGCATCCCCCTGCGAATGTCGTCGTCATCCATGCACGGCAAGTCGTCATGGACGATTGAATAGGCATGCATGCATTCGATTGAAGCAGCCGCTCGAACCGCCGCTTCTTTCGGACAATCGAAGAGAGCCGCGCTTTCAAGCACAAAGAAGCCGCGCATCCGCTTGCCGCCGCTGCAAGCGTGACGCATTGCATCCGCCAGCGTGTGGCAGGGCAGTCCGGCAAAAATGTCGTTCAGACACTCATCAATTCTGACGCAGGCGTCTTCAAGCCTTTTCGAAAACAATGAACTCGAGCTTGCGTTCGAATGGGTCACGGCGACCCGCTGCCGATGCAAGCCCCGCGGGTTGCGCCTTCGCCCAGACGATTTCGCCGCTGCGGCTGTTCAGCCGGCGTTGAGTGGCACTGCCGGATCAGAATGGGGCCTCCTCGGATCCTGAGTCTGCCTTGAACGGGCTTGCACCGGCCGCTGTGCCGCTTTCGCCGACGGTGATCTGCTCAACTTTCTCCTCCGCCGCCTCAAGGATTTTTTGGCAATGCCGCTTCAGCTTGTTGCCCCTCTCGAAGAGCTTGATCGATTTTTCCAACGGCGAGTCTCCGGTTTCAAGTTGGCTGGCGATGCTTTCCAGTTCATTCATCGCATCTTCGAACGACAGCTTTTCGATGTCTTTTGCGTTGTCCATGGTCATCTCCCCATAAGGACTTCAACGTGCGCCGCGACTGAATCAGCCAGCGCCTGGAGGTCGTACCCGCCCTCGAGCAACGAAACGACTTTGCCGGAGCAGGTCTTGTCGGCAATGTCGCAGAGCGCGCCGGTCGCCCAAGCGAAATCGCTCTCATCGAATTCCAGATTTGCCAAGGGATCGCGACGATGCGCGTCGAATCCGGCCGAAATCAACACGAGGTCAGGGTCGTGCGCCTCGATTTTCGGGAGAATCTCGTCTTCCATCGCCCGCCGGAATTCCCGCCCGCCGCTGCCGGGAGCCAAAGGAACGTTGATGATTTGGCCATGCTTTCCCGTCTCGGATTTATGGCCCGATCCGGGGTAAGCCGGCATTTGGTGCGTGGATGCGAAAAGGGCGCGCGACTCGCTATAGAGCAAATCGCTCGTGCCGTTTCCATGGTGCACGTCGAAATCCATGACGGCGACCCGTTCCAGCCCTGCCGCATCAAGCGCGTATTTTGCGGCGATCGCCAAGTTGCCGAAAAGGCAGAATCCCATGGGCCGCGCCGCTTCCGCATGGTGCCCGGGCGGCCGGGTGGCGCAGAATGCATTCCTGAATTCGCCTTTCAGCACGAGATCGACAGCTTTGACGCCCGCTCCCGCCGCCAGCATCGCCGCCCGAAACGATCCGGTCGACATGTGCGTGTCCAGATCGAGGCTGACCGCGCCGCTCAGCGGAGCAGCGGCGGAAATCTTGTCGAAGTGGGATTTCGGATGGACCCGCAGAATGTGCTCGACAGCGCATTCGGGCGCCTCCACTCTTGCCAGGTCGCCGAAGGCGGAATCATCCAGCCGCGACATAATTGATTCCAATCGGGCGGCGCACTCGGGATGTCCGCGGGGAGTCTCGTGCTTCAAGCAATCCGGATGGGAAATTAGAGCCGTCGCCATGATGCTCCATTCGTTGGATGAACCCGCAAACTGCGTGCGGACGAGATCACCTATCCGTTTTGAATGCGGTACGCTACCCCGACTGCGCCGCGTTCGTCCGCAGAGGGCGCCATCCGAGACAGAATGGTCGCCGGGATCAGTCCGGCACCAGCATGTAGCCTGTTCCCCTGACGGTCGTGAGGAATCGGGGATTGCGAGGGTCGTCTTCGAATTTGCTCCGCAGTCTGGACACCATGACGTCGATTCCGCGATCCTGGAAATTGAATTCCTTCCCGGTGATCTCTTTTGCCAGCGTCGGTCTCTCCACAGGCTTGTTCGGAGTCTTCGCCAAAAGTCTCAGAACGGCGATTTCCGATTGGGTCAGCGGCACGCGCTCCTGCCCGCGCCAAAGTTCGCCCCTTCTCGTGTCGAACATGTGCGCTCCCAAAGATAGCGAAATCTCCATCGGCTCAACTCGCCTGTCTTTTTCCGAGCGGCGCAGTATCGCTTCAATCCGAAGCAGGAGCTCTTGGGGATCGAATGGCTTCGGAACATAGTCGTCCGCTCCTGCGGAAAGGCCGTCGATCCGATCGAGCACCTCGCTCTTGGCCGACAGCACGATCACGGGAGTATCGATCAAATTCCTCAGTCTCGCCGTCAGGCTGATGCCGTCCTCCCCCGGCATCATGACGTCCATGATGATCAGATCGATCTTGAACGTCTTCAGGACGCGCGCCGCTTGATCCGCGCCGTTCGCGGCGCTGCACCAGAAGCCATTCTTCACAAGATAAGCTTGCAAGACCTCGCGGATTCGCGAATCGTCATCGACGATCAAGATGTGCGCGCTGTCCTGGTCCGGCCGCATCATTTCCCGGCCTTGAATTCGGAACTCCTGAATTGCGGATCCATCATTTGCTCGAGGACCTTGCGGAATCCCGCGACGGCTTCCGGGCCGGCAGCGCTGTAAGCATTGCGCATCCGTCGCCGCTGGGCGTCGGACAATTGGCTTTCAAGTTCGACTCCCTTGCCCGTCAGATGGAGATGGCGGGTCCGGCGATCGCTTGCGCCGACCTCGATCGAAACCAGACCGTCTTCGACGAGCCGCCGGAGGACGCGATTTAGAGACTGCTTGGAAACGCCCAAAATGGCGATCAGGTCGCTGACGGTCGTTCCCGGGTAGCGGTTGATGAAATGTATCGCCCGATGATGCGCCCTGCCGAAATTGTAGCGCACGAGGATGTTGTCCGGATCCGCCGTGAATCCCCGGTAGGCGAAGAACATCGCTTCAATCCCTTTCCTCAACTGCTCGTCAGTGAGAAACAGCAAGTCTGTTCCGCCGGACGCCCTGTTCCCGTAGTCTCTCATTTGCGCATCCAGCTGAATCCCGTCTTCCGAAGCCGTCGCAGTTTAAGTCAACCTTATTGACATTTCAATCGGGCGTCGCTAGCGATCTTCTCGCGTATTGGCGAGCGTGCCCAATACTCGGCGCGCGATACCGTCGCCCGACCGAGCGGGACCGGAGCAAGCGAAGGAAGACTGGCATGGCGGGACCGTACGACGATCGCGACGGATTCATCTGGGTTGACGGAGAGTTCGTGCCGTGGCGCGATGCGCAGGTGCACGTCCTGACCCACGCAATGCACTACGGATCTTCGGTGTTCGAGGGGGAGCGCGCCTACGGCGGCAAGATTTTCGAGAATCGCAAGCATACGGAGCGCCTGCTCGAATCGGCGCGGCTGCTCGACATGCCCGTCGGCTACACGGTCGAGGAAATTGAAAAAGCCAAATCCGACGTCATGGAGAAGAACGGGCTTGCGGACGCGTATGTCCGCCCGGTTATATGGAGAGCGTCGGGCGAAGACATGGGCGTCGGCGCGCGCAAGAACAAGGTCAAGATGGCGATAGCGGCTTGGGAATGGGGTGCTTATTACGGGGACGCGAAGTTCAAAGGAGCCAAGCTGGATATCTCCAAGTGGAAGCGACCGAGCCCCGAAACGATCCCCAGTCAAGCGAAAGCGGCCGGGCTGTACATGATTTGCACGATTTCGAAGCACCAAGCCGAAGAAAAAGGCTGTTCGGACTCGCTGATGCTTGACTACCGCGGCTATGTCGCGGAGGCGACGGGGGCGAATGTCTTTTTCGTCAAGGACGGAGAGGCGCACACCCCTTTGCCGGATTGCTTCTTGAATGGAATCACGCGGCAGACGGTCATCAAGCTGTTGAACGATCTGGGGGTGAACATTCACGAGCGGCATATTATGCCTGAAGAGCTGGAACGCTTCGAGCAATGCTGGCTGACAGGCACGGCGGCGGAGGTCACTCCGGTCGGCCGGGTCGGCGATTACTCGTTTGAAGTCGGACCGCTCACCCGCTCGATCGCGAAGAAATACGAGCTGCTGGTGCGCAGCTGAAGTCGAATCGATCAGACTCAGGCCGCAAGGTCTTCCAGCAGATCGTCGCGCCGCCGCCGGCAGGGTATCTCCAAGACAACCTATCCGATATTCGGGACGCCTCCTTGGATGACCGTCGCAAGCCAATCTGCGTCGATGTTGCAACCCGACAGAACGACGGCCGCCTTGCGGCCCGCCATCGCGTCGCGCTCCTTGATCAACGCTGCCAGAGCCGCCGCGCCTGCTCCCTCGGCAATGTTGTGCGTCGTCCGGTAATACAACCGGATGGCTTCGGCGACCTCCGCGTCGCTGACCTCCACGATTCGCTCCGCGCCGGCCGATATCCTCTCCAGCGGCTCCCTGAAGGGCACCCTCACGGCGATTCCGTCGGCGAACGTGCGCGCTGAATTGGTTCCCACACGCTTGCCGGCCTCAAAGGAAAGCCTGATCGTCGGCGCCGCATCGGAAACCACTCCCACGATTTCGGTTCTGAGCCCGAGCGCATCCCGCGCCGCGATCGTTCCGCAAATCCCGGATCCGCAGCCGATCGGAACATAGACCGTGTCCAAATCATCCACCTTGCGGAACAGTTCATAGGCGTAAGTCGACACCCCGCGCACCAGTTCCGAGTGGAACGGCGGAACATGGAACAATCCGTCGGCGAGCGAAATGCGCTCTGATTCCGCCCGTGCCTCATCGTAATCTTCGCCGAATTCGATCAGATTCGCGCCGTATCCGCGCATGGCGGCGTTCTTTTCGACCGCGTTTCCCTTCGGAACGAAGATCCGCGCATCAAGGCCGGCAGCGACAGCCGCTCGGGCGATGCTCTGTCCATGATTGCCGCGAGTTGCGGTGGCCACGCCCGCGCAATCAGGCCGCGATTTCATGAGCCAATCGATGAAAGTGATTCCGCCCCTGATCTTGAATGCTCCGGTCGGAAGGTGGTTCTCATGCTTAACCCAGACCTCGGCTCCTGCGGCTTCGGACAGAAGCGGCCATTCGATTTGCGGCGTCGGCTGCAATTCGCTGTGGATCAAGTCCGCCGCTGCTTCGATTTCGGATATGCTGAACATGAGTTTTCGGTACCAAAGTGTTTGCGACACTTCAAATGAATGCATCCTGCGAACCGCACGCTCTCTCAAAATGCCAACGGTTTGCGGATGCAGCCAATCGAGATGCCAAGGCAATTTGCAAGAATTTCGAAGGGCGCATCTTACTGAAGCGCAGGAGACAGCCGCGTGATCTCAGGCTGCCGACAGGCAGGTCCCGCTGGATAGGCGAAAACCAGCGAGGCGGCGCGGCAAGCACAAGCCAATCACCCGGCGGATGGAACGGGAAGATTCACATGATCCCGGCGAATCACCGGTCGGCATGATTTTAGCCTTTCCGGCGGGCACGCCCATGACGCGCTCGAAGGCCGTGCCGCGGGGTTCGGCGGTACGATGGAATCTACAAGAGATGTTGCAACCAAGTACGAAGTTCCTTAAATTCCATCAAAGAGGTAAAGACATGATCGAGAATTGGCGCTGCATATGAATTTGGATTGATGACGGAGCACGCTGCAGGAGGGCAGAGCGCCGAAGCACTGCAACAAGCAGTCTTTGAACTGAAGGCAAAAATAATAAGCTTCAAATCTTTAGAACAAAATTGGGATGGAGACGGCGCCGAAGCAATACCGGAATCTGCGATTGATGCATCTTTGAAATTTTCGGAAAGAATTTGTCAATTCTCGCGGAGAAATGAACCTGTCTCCGTTGCCCCCAGCCCCGATGGTGAGATTGCATTTTATTGGAATCATTGCAATGGTTATGCAGAAGTGAATTTCGATGGCAAAGGATCAGTTACTCTTTGCTGGAAGGACGAAAGTGAGGAAATGCAATTGATTGAAGAAGATATCAGCATTATTTTTGGAGCTGACTGGATTGACAATAGCCATGTTTGGAGAAAACTTTATTCTTTCTTGCGTCATGGATCCTAGTAGCGCTTGCACTTCATACAGCGATTATTTTGATCGCCGGATTGAGCGGACAGTTCACAGAATGCGACGGCGAACTGAAGCGAATTCGTGAATCAACACGACCCGATCCCATATGCAAGAAAAAACGAAATTGACTTCGCGTCAGCGACGTCCGATATCATATATCTTCGCCACTTCGGCCTGGCGCACCATATTTCGACTTCGACACATTTTGCCGACAAGAGAGCGCTCTTTGAACAGCGCCGCGGGCTTGTCGGCCGCTTGCGCGCATGCGCGCCATAGGAAAAGCAGAAAATGCGAAGCTTGACTCAGTCGCCAACGAACCCGGAATTCGTCCAGGATCCTTATCGGTTCTACGACGAGGCGAGGAAGTTCGGCGACCTTTTCCATTGGTCCGACTACGACCGGATTTGCGCGGTTTCGCTCCGCAGCGCGAATGCGCTTCTCAGGGACCGCCGCTGGGGACGAGAGCTGCCGGCGGAATTTCGCGAGGACGCACCGGATCACTTGGAACCGTTCATGAAGCTGGAGCGGCACTCGATGCTTGAGCTCGATCCGCCGAATCATACGCGCCTGAGGAGTCTGGTTTCAAAGGCATTCACGAGTCGGCGGGTTGCGGAGCAATTGCCCGCGATAAATTCAATTGCGGAAAAGCTCGTATTGGGACTTGAAGACGGCGAAATCGAGATTCAGAAGAATTTTGCGGAAAAATTGCCTGTCCTGGTCATCGCCGATCTGCTGGGCGTTCCTGAAGAGATGGCCGACCAGCTTCTTGAATGGTCCCACAGTATGGTCGCCATGTATCAGGCCGGCCGCGACAAGCGCGTCGAAATCGAGGCCGCCGAGGCTTCGACGGAATTCGCCGAATACATCCGCCGCGAAATAGAATGTCGCCGCACGGCTCCGACGGAAGATCTGATTTCTTCGTTGATCGCTGCCGAAGAGGGCGGGCAGCGCTTGTCGGTCGATGAGATGGTCTCGACCTGCATACTTCTTTTGAATGCCGGTCACGAAGCGACGGCCAACTCGATCGGGAACGCAATCAAAGCCATCATCGAATCCGGTCTCTCGGCGCGGAAGCTGCTCGCGGACGGGGCGGTCGCGCGAACTGTCGATGAGACCCTGCGTTTCGACCCGCCCTTGCATCTTTTCGAACGGCACGCCAAGCAAGACATGGAATTTTTCGGCTGCGAGTTCAAACGCGGCGACACCGTCGCGGTGCTGCTGGGCGGCGCGAATCGCGATCCTGCCACATTCCCGATTCCGGACCGATTCGATCCGAGCCGACAGGCTGCCGGACACATTTCGTTCGGCGCGGGAATTCATTTCTGCGTCGGCGCCCCCTTGGCGAAAGCGGAGCTTGCCGTCGGCTTGAGCAAGTTCTTCGCCCGATTTCCGAACGCGTCGTTGGCGGAGACCCCGAAATACGCGGACCGCTATCATTTCAGAGGGCTGGAGACATTGAAACTTTTGCCATAAAGGAGCTTCGCGCGGTCCGCGAACGCTGCGGCCAGTCGGCAGCCGTGCATGAAGCGACCGCATCTGAACGGCAATTCGGCGTCTTGGACACGCCCGTCGCGAGATGCGGATTTCCGGGGCGGACACGTCTTGAATATTGCTGTTGCGTTCCAATATTATTTTGGACAATACTTGATCGCTGCGCATTCGGCGCAAAGTCGTAAGGAGGAAAAAATACTGTCCCAAGAGGCATGCGCGGTCGCGAAAATGCCGACCGCTGCCGGAATTCCCCTTCAGGATTCCGGAAACCGTTCGTCTGGCGACATGTTGATGAATTTTATTGTGCAGTCGCTGCATGACGACAACGCTGAAGAAGTGGTTTCCATCGACTTGCATGGAAAATCCGAAATCGCCGACTATATGATCGTCGCCTCGGGCCGTTCGACGCGGCAGGTGACGTCGATCAGCGAGAAGCTGATCGAGAAGCTCAAGCATGACTTGAAGTTGGCGGCTCGGGTGGAAGGCAAGGAGTACGGCGACTGGGTGCTGATCGACGCCGGCGACGTGATCGTGCACGTATTCAGGCCGGAAGTTCGTCAGTTCTACCAGCTGGAAAAGATGTGGATGTCGTCCGACGGAGAGTCCGCCCCGTTCTGAATGCGGATCAGGATCGTCGCCGCGGGCAGGATTCGGGGCTGCCCGGAAAAGGAACTGGTCGACCGTTATCTTGGGCGGTTTGACAAGATCGGGCGCGCTGTCGGGCTCGGGCCGTCCGAGATCATCGAATTCGACCCCGCAAGCAAGGGCCGCGCTTCCCCTGCGGACAGGCTTTTCGCGGACGGAGCGGCAAAGAGATTCGTCTGCCTTTTGGATGAACGAGGCCATGAATGCAGCAGCGTGGAGTTCGCGCGGATGCTTGAAAACCGGAAATCCGACGGCGTAAAAGAGCTGGCGTTCCTGATCGGAGGTCCTGACGGGATCGCGAGTCCGCCTTCGAACCGGGCGAACGCCTCCATCTCAATGGGGCGAATGGTTTTCCCGCACAAGCTGGTCAGAGTGATGCTGGCCGAGCAGCTTTACAGGGCGGCGTCAATTTTGGGAGGCCAGCCATATCACAGGGTCTGAACGGCCGAGACCGAAGTCCGGCCGATGCCGAATCCCAGCATGCTGGAGAAGCGCGATGAGTGCGCGCCGACCGGTTGTTCTCTGCATTCTGGACGGGTGGGGACTCAGCGCCGAGCGGGCCGGCAATGGGCCGGTCTTGGCCAGGACGCCGGTTTTCGACCGGCTTATGGCCGAATGCCCGAATTCGACTCTGACCGCGCACGGCCCTGCCGTAGGGCTTCCCGAAGGAAGCATCGGGAATTCCGAAGTCGGCCATCTGCATATCGGAGCCGGACGAACGATTTTGATGGAGATGCAGCGAATTAACCGCGCCGTCGAGACCGGCGAGTTTTACTCGGTTCCGGCTCTGGAGGCGTTTTCCGCCGCGATTCGCCGGTCAGGAGGCTCCGCCCATGTCGCAGGCATCATTTCGGACGTCGGCGTGCACGGGCTCGCTTCGCACATCGTGCACGCGGCCCGGGCCATTTCGGAATCGGGGTCGAGAGTCTGGATACACGCGCTGACGGACGGACGGGATTCGCCGCCCGGCAAAGCGGCGGAATTTGTCGAGAATCTGGAGAGGGCGCTTCCTGGCGGCGCGCGGATCGCAACTGTGAGCGGTCGCTATTTCGCAATGGACCGCGACAGGCGATGGAACAGGGTGGAAGCGGCTTGGAAAGCAGTCATGCTCGGTCGCGGCGAGCGGTCGCAAACTGCGCTCAATGCCGTGGCAATGGCGGATTCGAAGGGGAAAACCGACGAATTCATTCCGCCTACGGTTGTCGGCGACTATTCCGGCGTCGAGGACGGCGACGGTTTTTTCATCGCGAACTTCCGCGCGGACCGGGCGCGGCAGATCGCGGCGGCGATCGGGGATCCGAAATTCAATGCGTTCGACATATCGGACAGGCCGAAGCTGGCCGCGATGCTCGGACTGGTGAATTACTTCGAGACGCCGAAGAGCTGGGTCGCGTCGATGTTTCAAAAACCCGAGATTTCGGACACGCTCGGAGAATGGGTCGCGCGCCATGGTCGGACGCAGTTCCGCTTGGCCGAAACGGAAAAATATCCCCATGTCACTTTTTTCCTGAACGGAGGGAAGGAAAAGCGCGAGCCCGGCGAGCAAAGATACATGGCCCAAAGCCCCAAAGTCGCCACTTACGATCTTGCGCCGGAAATGGCCGCGGAGGAAGTGGCCGACAAGCTGGCGGAGGCCATTCGGCAGGAATTCGACCTGATCGTCGCCAACTTCGCCAATCCGGATATGGTCGGGCACACCGGCGATCTGCCGGCAGTCATCAAGGCGTGCGAAGCAGTCGATCAAGGTCTGGGGCAAGCCGTGTCCGCGCTTGCGGAAACCGGCGGCGCGATGATCGTGACTGCGGATCACGGAAACTGCGAGCAAATGTTCGGTGCCGGAGCCGAGCATCCGCATACCGCGCATACGACGAATCCCGTGCCGGCGATACTGGTGGGCTCCGATGAATGCTTGACAATGCGCAGCGGCGAGCTTTCCGATATCGCTCCGACGCTGCTTGATCTCATGGGGCTCGAGAAAGCGCCTGCAATGACCGGCGAAAGCCTTTTGCTCCGAAGGCAAGTCTGCCGGACCGGTCTCCGCGCGGTCGATGCGCGGACGCCGACTTTTCGCGTCAAAGGCCGCCGCAGGAGTCATGCCGTGCGAAATTGAAGCCCCGCAAACGCGTCCGTCTGCAAGCCGAATTAAACATGGTTTGCGGGTTTCGGGCTGCAATGATACGTGATGCGGATTGAAAAAGCGCGCAAGTTGCGGCAGATACCAAGTAATTCGGCAGCGGGCCATTTGGGCGAGCGAGCCACGGCGCGGACAGAATGCGGCGCCGAAGGCACAACCCGGAATTCGGCGAGTATGTTGATGAGATTTCGGCTTCAACTCTTGGATGAGACGATACACGCGATGAGAACATTTTTTGCACTTCTGCTCGGCGGCATGGCGGGAATCGCTGCGACCCTTGGAACCGCAGACGGCGTGACAGCTCAGGAAGCGGAGACCGAGCGCACGACCTACCAGAATCTGGACTTGTTCATTTCGATCATTGAGCAAGTGCGGGAAAGCTACGTCGAGGATGTCGATGAGACTCAGCTGATTGAAAACGCCATTTCAGGAATGCTGACTTATCTCGACCCGCACTCCTCGTATCTTTCCGCCGAGGAATTGAGAAAGTGGGACGAGCAGACTTCCGGACAATTCAGCGGCCTTGGAATCGAAGTGACGCTTGAACAGGGATTCATCAAGGTTGTTTCGCCGATAGACAACACGCCTGCCGCGGAAGCGGGTCTGCAGCCCGGCGATTACATAACCCAGCTGAACGGCGAATCCGTGCTCGGCCTGTCGCTCGACGAAGCGGTGAAGAAGATGCGCGGTCCGGTAGGATCCGAGATCACCTTGACCATCGAAAGAGAGGAAGTCGAAGCCCCTTTCGACGTGGTAATCACTCGAGGAACAATCAAGACGCCAAGCGGCCGCGTTCGGTTGGAAGGCGACACAATGGTCGTTCGGATCACATCCTTCAACGAACAGACGATGGAGAATGTCGAAACAGGCATCGCGGAAAAAATCGAGGAGGCCGGCGGCAAGGAGAACTTGATCGGCACGATTATCGACTTGCGAAACAATCCGGGCGGATTCTTGGATACGGCAATCAACATATCGGACGCATTCCTGGACGAAGGAGAGATCGTTTCGATCAGGCAACGGGACGGCGAGGGAGCAAAGCGATTCGTGGCCGAGCCGGGGGACATGCTGGAAGGACTGCCGATAGCCGTTCTGATCAACCAGGGATCAGCGTCCGCATCGGAAATCGTTGCGGGCGCCCTGCAGGACCATGATCGGGCGATCATTGTCGGGACCAAGAGCTTCGGCAAGGGGTCGGTTCAGACGCTCGTTCCGCTCGGCGAGGAATACGGCGCGCTGCGATTGACGACGGCCCGCTACTACACGCCGTCGGGACGGTCGATCCAAGCACAGGGCATTCTCCCCGACGTGGTCGTTCAGCAGCGTCTGCCGCAGCCTGATGCCGAAGAGGAGGAAGAAACCGAACCTCGCTTTTTTTCGGAGGCCGACATATCCGGAAGTCTTGAGAACGACAGCTTGATCGAAGATCTGGAAGCGGTGGAACGCGCGGAAGCCAGGCAGGAAGCGATGGCGGAATTGAGGAAGAATGACCCGCAAATGGCTTACGCGATCGACGTGCTGTTGGGAATTTCCGTTTTCGATTCCGGCTCGTAGCGTTCTTCTTCAGGCAGGGTGCGATGGTTGCGAAATCGGACATCCGGCGTGAATCGTCGGATCCGGACGTCTTGCCCTATCGGCTGTGCGTCGGAATCATGCTGGCCAACAAGCATGGCGAAGTCTTCGTCGGGCGCAGGATCGACAGCGACATCAATGCGTGGCAAATGCCGCAAGGGGGCATCGACCCGGGCGAGAATCCGGCGGCGGCGACGCTTCGCGAGTTGGAAGAAGAGACCGGCGTGCGTCCGGAATCGGTTCGGTTCGTGGCAAGCATGGACCGTTGGATCGCTTACGATCTTCCGCGCGAGATGGTGCCCAAAATTTGGGGCGGCCGGTACAAAGGCCAGACGCAGAAATGGTCTCTTTACCGCTTCAACGGATCCGACGGTCAGATCGACATCAACGCGGAGCATCCGGAATTTTCCGAGTGGCGCTGGATGCCGGTCGACAAAGTCATTGAATATGCCGTGTGGTTCAAGAAATCGACATACGAACAGGTCGTCGAAGAATTCCGGCCGTTCCTCTAGCCGTCGAATTCGAAAGGCATTGGACCACATCCGCGTCGATTCCGCTCAGAAGCGATCGGTCTTCACGAGAAAAGAGTGATGGCATCGCCGCGCAGAAAGATTGATACGAAATCGCTCGGGCTCGAAATCGGCCTTGACTTTGTGGAGTTTCTGACCGGGCGCGAACACTTGCATTACGGCCTATGGATTGACGGATTGGAACCTTGCGCCGCAAATCTGCTTGCGGCGCAGTCGGAATACACCCGGAGGCTGACAGGCATGCTGCCGGACGGCGCGCTCAAGGTTCTGGATGTCGGCGGCGGCGCCGGCGAAACTGCTCGTGAACTTTCAGAAATGGGCCATGAAGTCGAAATCGTAGTTCCGAGCGAATTCCTCGCCGAGCGGTGCAAGCGCAACGCAGGCAAATCCGTGAATGTGCATCTGGCGAAATTCGAAGACTTCCGAACCGGCGGAAATTTCGACCTCTGCCTGTTTTCCGAAAGTTTCCAGTACATTCCGATTGAGGCGGCGTTGCGGAACGCGCGCGCCGCGATAAAGGACGACGGCCATGTTCTCATTGCGGATTGCTTCAGGTCGAGTGAATTCGTCAGCGAGTTTTCCGACAAGGGCATGGTCGGAGGCGGCCATTTGCTTTCGGAGTTCAGGACACGAGTGCAGAACAGCCCGTTGCGGATCGCTTTCGAAGACGATGTGACCGAACTGGTCGCGCCGTCCATAGAGCTCGAGCGAAAGTTCTACAGCGTGATCGGGAATTCAGTCCGGCGAATAGACGGCGAATTCGCGTCGGCGCACCCGTTTCGCCACCGAATGGCCTCCGCGATTTTTCGATTGCTGTTCAGCAAGCGTCGCCGGGAAAGGCTTGAGCATCGACTCAGCGGACGCGCGCGCAATGCCGAAGCTTTCTGCCGGTACAACAGATACCTGATGATGCGCCTGGCGCCTGCCGAACGGAGCTGAAGGACGGGAGTCCGCAAACCGACGGCACGGCGCGATGCGTGTCGCCTTGCGGCTTGCAACTCAAGTCGCGAATTTCCGACAGAATCCCGGATAGTTTGCATCAATCTTCCAAGGCGGCCGAAAGCTTTTCCAGTCTGTGGACGACATCCTTAGGTCTCTGCGCAGCGTCGTGAGCAGCGCTGTTGCGCATTCCGCATTTTTTTTCTAGCTTCGTCCAAGTCAGTGAAATCTGAATTCAGCACCTTGGAAAGGAAAGAATAATGAATAAATCACTCACGCTAGCTCTCGGTTTCAGTTCGGTTGCGTTGCTTGCCTTGGGAGGTTGCGACACCATGGGAGACGATGCAATGGATGACGCCATGGACGACGGCATGGAGATGGAAATGTCCGACGACATGGAGATGGAAGACGAGATGGAGATGGAGATGGAGATGGAAGACGGCATGGACGGCTGATCCGTTCCATCGGACAACCAATAGTACTTTTTCTTCTATCTTAAATGGATTTTTGCCGCCGTTTTCGTGAATGCGCGCGTTCGGGAGCGGCGGCAAAGCTTTGGAGGAACCGGCGGCGGCGCATTCGGGCAGCATCCGGAAAGTGTTGCTGCCCCAAGATCGGTCTGCTTGTCGCGCGCTCCCCAGAGATTCACGCGATTGGCAATGATTCAGCAAGAAGCTGAATTCCGCGTTGATTGATTCCCCATGCGATTCACAGCCCGGCAGACGTGATTCAAATCCGCGAAGAAAAAATCCCTTCATGTGCTGGCCATGCGCGGTTCGGCCCTTTCTCCTGCATGGCGCGACGGAGGCTTTGAGCCAAACTATGCGGATCAGCAAAAGAATCGCGGAAATGCCGGCCTCCGGAACAGTGCAGCTCGGTCAAGAGGCGCGGGAACTCAAAGCTTCCGGGAAAACAATCATTGAACTCGGCGAAGGAGAGCCGGATTTCGACACGCCGAGGCATGTGGTTGAAGCGGCCTACAAGGCGGCTCTCAGGGGCGAGACCAAGTACACTTCGGTTGCAGGGACGCCCCAGCTGCGCGAAGCGGCGGCCGCGAAACTGCGCGCAGAGAACTCGGCGGAATACCAGCCTGAGCATATTGTCGTAGGCAACGGGGCGAAACAGCTCATTTTCAATGCGCTGCTTGCAACCCTTGACCCGGGCGACGAGGTCGTGATCCCGGCCCCCTATTGGGTAAGTTATCCCTCCATGGTTGCCCTCGCGGAAGGCAAGCCGGTCATTGTTCGATGCACGCCGGATTCAGCCTTCAAATTGACGCCCGAGGCTCTTCGACCAGCTATGAGTCCGCGAACCAGATGGATCATTCTGAATTCGCCCGGCAACCCTGCCGGAGGCGTCTATGGGCCGAATGAGCTCGGCGCTCTGGCGGACGCGGTTCGAGGGCATCCTACTGCGGGGGTCATGTGCGACGACATATACGAAAAAATCGTATTCAAAGGCTCGCGCTTTGCGACGATGGCTGCGGTCGCGCCGGATCTATGGGACAGAATTCTCACCGTGAACGGCGTTTCGAAGTGCCACGCAATGACCGGTTGGCGCATCGGCTACGCCGCCGGACCGATCGATTTGATCGCGGCAATGGTGAAACTGCAGGGGCAATCGACGACGAACGCCTCTTCGATCGGGCAAGCCGCGGCCATGGCAGCCCTTACCGGTCCGCAAAACCATTTGGAAGAGTGGCTTGGAGCATACGAACGTCGGCGAGCACTGGTCCGCGAGCGTCTTTCGAAGATTTCGTCGCTTCGAATCGCGCAGCCGGAGGGTGCATTCTATCACTTCGTCGGATGCGGCGGGCTGTGCGGCGCCGTCACCCCCGACGGCGAGACTATCGCCAGCGACAGGGATTTTTGCAGACATCTGCTGCATTCCGCAGAAGTTGCGGTCGTGCCGGGCTCCGAATTCGGGATGCCTGGATATTTCCGGCTTTGTTTCGCCAAATCAGACGACGATCTGCGTCTGGCCTGTGACAGGATCGGCGAAGCCGTTTCCGGTTTGAAACGCGCCTGAGCGAGTTCAAGCTGCCGTTCGTCCGCAATGCGCCGGACGAGAGCGGCAGCCAAAATCGATGTCCGGAAATCAAATGCCGAAGCGGCTGAAACTCGCGCTTCGGCAAAAAGCTTGCAAGCGGACCGCTGATGCCGACATGGTTGGAACTCGCCGCATTGATCGCCGCGGATAGGCGGCTTGCAGCAGGGAAGGTCAATTTTGCACGCCGGTTCACACTCGGCATGAAGCGTCTTTGCCGGTCTATGGAAATCCCGCTGTCACCAACGCCCTATCGGATCGACTAAGACCGCCGACAGCACAAAAAAAGCGAAAATTTGATGCCCTAAAATAGACGAAAATGCTTCAAAATCAAAAATTTACAGAAAAGGTATAGAAGTCAGGAAATATTCGAAAAAATCTCCTGACGATAAGTGCACTTGGAGTTTTTGACTTTGACATACGGTATTTTGTGCACTTCGTTTGCTTGATGTTCAATATAAGCCCGTGCAGCAGCATGATTTGGTACGGTTGGACCAATAGTAATAACCGAGGCTGAACTGAGCAGTTCGCAGAAAGAAGGACCTTCAATGTATCTTTTTATCATATTCCCCGACGCTGTATCATATCGAATTTTAGATCGATTTGGCATTACTCTTATCATGCGCCACTCATTTTCCCCATTAAAAGCTATATCTTTGATCAAATGATAATAACTATAAATAATACGGTGCAATCCTTTTACCACAGTGGTTCCTATGGCATGTTTATGTTTTTCAGGCGCATTATCCACAATTATTTTGCACATTTCAAAAAGTTGTTCTAAACGCTCGGCAACTTCAAGATCCTCTTCTTGCTCTGCAGAATTCCTGTCGTCGCAATTCTTATCCCTGTAACGCACCTTATATGTATGCCAACTTTGCTGCCGCGATATCTTCAGGGAGCATCCTTGGCCATCGTTTCCATACAATCTCCAGTAGGTCAGGTCATCTTCGACACCTGACGAGCCGGAGGAAAACGAGCAACCGAATGTGCCCAGCCCTTGCATGAAGTTTTCCAGCCAATAATCATCAAGTCGAAGATCCCCGACAAAGGTTCTCAACTCCGCCTCTATATGTTCCCACTCTCGGGGCTTAATTCTTCCTTCGTTTGGATCATTAGACTGCTCGTAGTTATACATTCGAAGGAAAGGCTGCTTTTGACCATCTATCAGATCTTCATTTTGAATTTTCTTAAACATATCCATAGTACAATTCCATGTCGTGTAGTGAACTAAATCAACTTTATTCCTCTCCGGATCGTCATACAAAATCAAATTTGGAATCTCGCTTATTAGATGAAAAATCTCCGGATATCTACCTCGGTGTTCGGAACCGCGCTGGATAACAGAATCCAATTTTGAGATCAATTTATCCCAGCTTTCCTTCACATTACTCATTTATCTTTAATCTCCTAAAAAAATTTTTAATCCTAGCCAACGGTGAGTAATTTATTTGAGCTATACCTTCAATGAGATAATCGATCTTTTTTCCCTGATCTCCCAACCACTTTTCTTCGCTAATGGTGCAGTTTTCGTGGCATACACCGCTTCGATTTTTGGTTCTACCGGTTACAAAGTTGCGTTCCACTCCATTCTGAGTGGGCCACCACGGTTCTGCGATAGGCAAACGCAACGTCATATTCAAGATCTCGCTCGCCGCAGACACGCTCAAACAGAAGACGTTTTCTCCACCCATTCCCTCAAGCTTAGACCCTCTGACGTAATCGGGGCTCCGCCAAGACCCATCTAGCTCCAGCATCACATCGCTTGACGTGTATTGGCCCTTGCATCTCAAGCAATCCGTATAAGGATTCACAACATGAGCCTTCCACCGAGCCGCATTCATGTTGCCACTTTTCGGATCCTTCCGCACTTCAACACCACCATCTACAACCGGAATACCGTCTCTCAATGCTATCCTGTTCAGAAGATCTCGTGCCATAGGGCTATCGACGCAACTTACCAAAATGTCACAATCCCGTGCCGCTGCATATGCTACCGAATCCTGTATCTTTCTTCGGTAGTTGAATATTCGAATGCTGCCAGCGGTGCTGGCTCTCCTCGCTGATTTCTCGGCGACGTCTGTTTTTAGGCGTCCGATATCTTTCGCACTTGCGTTCAATAAACGGTCCAGATTGTGTGGTTCAACAATGTCATCGTCAATCAGTACCATTTCACGCACGCCGGTCCGGGCGAGGCCTTCCGCCACTAAGCTTCCGATACTGCCAAGGCCGATAATTCCTATTCGCAATGCCTCCAGACGACGTTGCCTCATCTCTCCCCAAGTTTCGATGGTTCTCCTCTGTTTTCTCCTGTCCGGATTTCTACGTTCCGGACGTTCCCAAATCATCAATCGACTTTTTTCCAAAACCCTGACTTTCTTGGACCATACCTTAGTCTTGCTCCGAGACCCCTCTCTCCAAACTCTTGCGCTCCAATGGCCATCGATTCCCACAGTCATCCCAACCAAAGGCATACCAGTCGCTTTGGCGACGTCGGCAATGCGGTCCCGCTCCGCTCGGATGTCCGGGATGCTCATATCTTGCCACCCGGCATTAGGATGGCTATGCATAAACACCAGCCCTTTGCGGCTTCCGATCGCTGCACGAGTTACCCTAGTCAGGTAGCTTGGTTCAAAGCTGACGTTGCCATGCAAGTGACTTTCACCTCTGGTAGGCGGCAAAATGGAGGTTACGATGGCCGTCTCTCGTTCCGCTCCGGTGCTTGGTGTCCACAGGCCGAAACAAAGGTCCTCCTGCTGCCTACCTTGCCGGAAGTGCTTGAGAAGGTGGTCGCACGCGCTTTCGTTGGCCTCGGATGTCAGCACGGCCTCGTGCCAGTCCGACTGCCTCAAATCCTAGCCCAAACTTTGGAAAGATGCTCCAGATACGCCTTCATCCCTTTATGCTTGACATTGTCCCAGAACACGCCGGGAGGACGGCTCAACGCGACCCAGTCCCGTCCATCGAAGTTGAAAACGCCGTGATTAGGGCCATCTTGCGTATCCGTAATCGGAGGGTGGATAAATATCCAGTGGGGAGGTAATTCAGGATATCCAACCGCCTCGCATTGCGTTGAAATACCGATATTCCGCTTCTGATCTCTGAATCGGCCTACCGGAACGCGATACGGAAATATCACCACTTTCTGTCTGCCAGCGGCCGTGTCGCCTTCCACTACCTTGGGACTATAACCCAATCCTGCCAACTCGAAGCATATCTGATGATCGACGCCCACCTGCCCTCTCCAGTCGCACTAATTTAGACGACTACGCAACAGGAGTACTTCCAGTTGGCACGGCCAAGAATCTCTCGTCAGGTGTCACTTCAATCGTTTCTCCACACTTAAGTTCGCCGTCCTCTTCGACTCTTTCGATAACGTACTCGTCAATCAATCCTTCAATCGCACCGGCATCTTTTGCCTTTGCCAGAATCTCTCGGATCGCAATGCATTTTTTGACTTCGATTTTGGTCCCGTTTACAATGATTGGCACTTTCGTCGCATCGTTTACGTTAGCCACTGCCCCTGCGCTGTTCTCATGGCCACCCGGAAGAATGTCGTTCATGGTGAGGTACCCCTCAATCAATACCAAAGACAGGGTGCAAGAGAGCAAACAAGCCTAATCCCAACCGCATCTTATATCCAATTAAGCCCCTTCGTTGCCTAGCACAAGTGTTGTTTGGGTGTTTGTTGGGGTACGCAGCCTTTCTCACGGCATTCAATTTTTCAAATCAATTCATTTCTTTCCTACATTTGCCGCTTGACCCGGTTCGCGCATCCGTCAGAATGCGCCGCATGTCGAATTTCAAAGCGACGCGGAGCCGGGGCCGGAGCCGCGGCAGCCCTCGTGTCTCAGCCCGCCCGACCGATTACCGCAGGTTGAAGCATCCGTTCAGCCCGCAATCCGTATTCAGCGAGGATGAAATAGAGCACATTCACAGAACGGCGTTGCGGGTGCTCGAGGAGCTTGGCTTCAAGATACTGTTGCCGGAGGCCTGCGATACCTTCGCGAAGGCAGGCGCACGAATTGAAGAGGAGCTTGTCTTCATCGGCCGAGACATTGTCGAGGCGGCACTGGAAGATGCGCCGGCTTCGTTCCGGCTTCGCGCAGCCAATCCGGGTCGCGAGCAAATTTATGAAGACGGCGCGATGCTCTTCATGCCGGGCGCGGGTTGCCCGAATGTCACCGATTTCGAGCGCGGCCGCAGACCGGGACGCCTGAGCGATTACGAAGAAACTGTGAAGCTTTCACAGAGTTTCGACGTCATCCACATGTTCGGACCCGCCGTGGAGCCGCAGGACGTGCCGGTCCACACAAGGCATTACGACATGATGCGCGCGCAACTGGCGTTCGGCGACAAGCCGACATTCACATATGCGCGCGGACGCAGGCAGGTCGAAGAGAGTTTCGAGATGATCAGGCTGGCGCTGAGCTTGAGCGAAGACGATTTCACCGACGGCGTCTGGTCGACATGCGTGATCAATACGAACTCTCCCCGCTTGCTGGACAGGCCGATGGCGCAAGGAGTCATCGATTTCGCCCGGGCCGGACAGATGTCGGTGATCACTCCGTTCTGCCTTGCAGGCGCAATGGCGCCGGCAACGATCGCCGGCGCGCTGACGCTCCAACATGCGGAAGCGTTGGGCTGCGTGGCGCTGGCGCAGCTCGCGAAACCAGGCGCGCCTGTCAGCTACGGCGGATTCAGCTCCAATGTCGACATGAAATCCGGAGCGCCCGCGTTCGGGACGCCCGAGCATGTGAAGATGCAGATAGGCGCAGGGCAACTTGCCCGGCGCATCGGCTTGCCATGGCGGTCCGCGAGCGGATCTTCCTCCAACGCTCCGGACATGCAGGCCGCCAACGAAACCGTCATGTCGCTGTGGGGCGCATTGATGGCCAACGCGACTCTGACCGTGCACGCGGCTGGCTGGCTGGAAGGCGGATTGAGCTTCGGATACGAAAAATTCATTAACGACATCGAATCTTTGAACGTGATCGCGGAACTTTGCTCGCGCACGGCGTGCGATGAAGCAGAGATCGGCTTCAGCGCCTTGCAGGAGGTCGGGCCGGGAGGGCATTTCTTTGGAGCTGCCCACACCATGGAGCGATATCAGACGGCATTCCATGCTCCGCTGGTTGCCGACCTGAGCAATTACGGAAGCTGGTCGGAAGCCGGCGGAAAAACGTCGGCGGAACGCGCGACATCGATTTGGAAATCGATTTTGAATGAATTCACTCCCCCTGAGACCGGCGCATTGGCAGAACAGCGATTGGAAGAGTACATCGCCCTCAAAATTGAAGCCGGCGGAGCGCCGCCGATAGAGTAGTCCAGACGGAGAGCTTTCAATGACGCCATCTTCCGAATCGTTTTACGAGCCGATTGATCTGCCTGACAGAATGGACTTCGGCGACGAAAAAATGCTTGAAGAGGCGAAAGCTTTCCTGAACCGCATGAAGCGCCGCCATTCAGTGCGCGACTTCAGCGGTCGGGCGGTCGCACGCGAAGTGATTGAGGAATGCGTCCGCGCCGCCGGCACAGCTCCGTCTGGCGCCAATCACCAGCCGTGGCATTTTGCGGCGGTTTCGGCGCCGGAGATGAAACATCGGATCCGCCTTGCCGCTGAACGCGAGGAAGAAAAATTCTACGCTGGCGGCGGCGGAGACGAATGGCTCAAGGCTTTGGAGCCGATCGGCACGGACGCAAGCAAGCCGCATCTCGACATTGCGCCATGGCTGATCGTCGTATTCGCCCAACGCTGGGGCCAACTTGAAGACGGCCGCCGCCGAAAGAATTACTACGTGCCAGAAAGCGTCGGAATCGCGACGGGCTTTCTGCTGGCGGCATTGCACCATGCCGGCTTGGCCGCTCTTACGCACACGCCCAATCCGATGAATTTTCTCAATGCCATGCTCGGACGACCCAAATCGGAGAAGCCCACAATGATCATAGCGGTCGGCCATCCTGCTGCGGATGCAAAGATCCCGAAGGCGGCGAAGATGAAAAAGCCCTTGACCGACATACTCACCGTAAAGATTTGAAAGCGGAGCCGACGAGGTCTTGCCTGGAAACAAGCCTGCGCGCGCGCCAACGCCTTCAAACGAACATGGCGTTCTGTTCGCTATCGAAAGTATTTGCCCAGATCGGCGATGCCATCGAGCGCGGAAGCAAGTCTTGACGCCTCGGCTTCCTTGAGATCCACGCTCGGCGGCAATGTGCGCGCCCAGCCCGGGCAGGCGCGGAACACCGAGAGCGCTCCCTTCGTTCCGCTGACATTGCTGACCGACGCGATCGCGTCGCGAAGCGCATTCACTTTGCGGTCCAGTTCGGCCTGCGCATCCGGGTTGGTCTCCGACAGCCGGGCCGCAACTACCGGCGCAGTGACGTTCGTCGTGGCTGAAATGCAGCCCCATCCGCCGATTTGGAGATTGGCTGCGGCGAGCACTTCCGAACCTGAAAACGCTTCGAATCCGGGAAACGCTTCAACGAACATTTTCGTGTTCTCGAAATCGCCGCTGCTGTCCTTCATTCCTACGAACACGCCCGGAAAGGATTCTCTGAGCCTTCGAACCAGGTTCAGCGTGAACGGAACCGCCGACATTTGCGGGAAATGATACAAGAATATCCTTGGCGATTTTCCGCCGAGCGCTTCGGCGACCTTTGCGAAAAACCTGAACAAACCCTCGTCGGCTGGGGACTTGTAGTAGAACGGAGGCAGCATAAGCAGCCCTCCGGCTCCTGCATCGAGAGCGATTTCCGAAAGTTCGATCGCATCGCCGAAAGAAGTGGAACCGGTGCCGATGATCGTTTTGTCCATCGGCAGCCCGCCCTCGGCCATCGTTTCAATGAGTTCCCGGCGCTGCGGGGCTGCCAGCGAGTTCGCCTCGCCAGTCGTTCCCAGCGGCGCCAGCCCCGCGCATCCGTTCTCAAGCAGCCAGCTGCAGTGATCAAGCAAGAGATCGGTGTCGATATTGAAGTCATCGTCCACAGGCGTGGACACTGCGGCGTAAACCCCTTTGGGCACGGATGCGGGTGTCATTGGCTTTCCCCTTCGATTGCGCTTTCGAATGCGATGCAACCACTTCGGCCAGCGAACTGACCGATGGAGGATGGCTCGCGAGTTTAGCGATAATTCTGCGACGCTGTTCTATTCCGAGCGCGTTCCGTGTCAACGCATTGGATTTACCGTGGATGCAACTGTTCATCGAATGTTTGAATTCGCCTATCGTTGAAATTCTACGTTGAAGTCAGACCGTTTCCTGCGCACGCCCTGACTTTTGCGCTTTTCTGTTACTAACAAGTCAAATCTCCCCATAAGCATCAAAAAGACCGCCGCGGTATTCCGGTCAACGTGTTAAGAGTGTGTAGCCGCGGTATCCAAGCCCTGCTGGGCGGCCTTCTTCCGGTATTGACAGTAAGAAACGTCTACCACCCGCCGGAAGAGGTCAGGCAGACGAAGCCGCCGGAGAACACCTCCGACTCAGGCATCCTCGACAACAGGCTCCCCGATTCCTATTCGCTGTTCTCGCCTTTGGACAGCAAAATGAAGAAATGACGGACCGGTGGATGACAGCAGTCCGACGACGAGTGTTGCCGCATCGAATAGACCGGACACCTGAAAGCGTTTGGTCAGATGCTTGGAATTGGACAAAAAAGGGCGTCGCAGAGGGGCGTCGATACAAAATTGCCCTTAGCGCAAGCCATTGCAATCTTAAGCGGTTCGTATAGCATCTGAATCAATGGCCTGAGGAGACTTTATTTGCACTTTGAGGATGAAGGCGCGTACTACGGCGGAATCGTCGATTGCCACTGAGGGAACATCGACAAGACAAATTCAACCGCAATCCACTTGAGTGATATTTTGAAGTACGACTTTTGCGGGCCTTGGACTAGTCTGCAGAATCGCTGTCAAAGAAGACCCGCGTTCCGTCTGGGCGTATGCTGGGAGGATATGACGATGCTGCCGATGGACCTGCAACATCATCGGGATCTGTGCTATGATTGCAACCGTTGCTGTCATGGAAGCCATTCGGTGCGATATCTAGGTCACTCTGGTGGCGGTGTTCGGCCTCCAAGCTTTCGCCTCGCTCGGCTTCAGCACATTTCTAAAACAACGATTTACCGAGTGGATTCTGCATCTTGCGCATCATTCAAGCGATATATTACGAAATATAGATAATGGCATTTTTGCCGCCGAAATATGTGCGACGAGGGTGTTTACAGGATACGATTGCCCCAAATATACGGTACGGACAAATGAACGGAGGCGACGCATAATGGCTGATTTGTACAACAATCCTTTAGTCTGGATCAGTGTCGTTGTGGGCATCATTACAGTGTGCGTCTTACTAGCCCGTCGCATTCTTCTCATCGGGCAGTGGAAGGGGAAGGTCGATGAAGCGCAGTCAACATTCAAGACCACCTTGCATTCATTCATGAAGGAAATCCGCGCCGACATCAAGGTGATACTCGAGCGGATGGGGCCCACCACGTCGACGAGCGGAAGCCCGATCACGCTTACCGACTTGAGGCGGAAAATTTCCGCGCGTCTCGATGCGGGCGCAATCGCGGATAGCCTTGTTCCGAAGGTTCATGCCCGCGTCAGCGGGATGCAGCCGTATGAGGTTCAGGAATTCTGCCGCGATTACATCCGAGGGAGTGAATTCGCGCCGACCGACGATGTCAAGACGCTCATCATGCAATGTGCGTTCGACAACGGTCTCAACCAAGTTCAGGTCTTGGATGTTATTGCAATTGAATTGCGAGACCGGCTGCTATCGGGGCAGGAGGAGTAGCTGATCCAACGCGCCGTGCAGGTATCTTGCAACATACTATTGCCATTGGCGGGTTCATCAGATGCTGCCCTCTTTGGCGGGCAGCGACAAACTGTTCTGGATCGGAACCCAGCAAAAATTGGGGGAGGGGTGAGTGGATCAATTTCAGATCGGGCATCTCAAAAATATGAAATCAAATTCATGGATTCATGCGGATACCCTTTGAGGTCTCGAGCGGCGCAGAATACTTTTTCAGATCAGCGCTTCATTCCTTCGGATTGGTCGACGTCCGGCACCAAATCTTCCAATCGCCGAATTCCGGGAGCCAAGATGCAAGCCAAGGCAAGCCCGAACGCGACCGCGCCGACCAAGGCGAACATCAATGCCGTTCCTCGACCGGGCCCGACGCCGAATATCAAACCCGCTGGACCCTCCACTTCACGCCGACCTCCTGCTCCTGGACGGACGCGGTCGAGGGCTTCTTCGGGAAGCCGGCCAACCGCCGTCTCCGGCGCGGCGTCCATGATTCCCTCGAGGATCTCAAGGCGGCGGTCGACGACTTCATCGAGCTTCACAACGGGAAGGAGGCGAAGCCGTTCAAATGGACGGCCAGCCCGGACCGGCTCGTCGCCGCCCGCCAAAGAGGGTTTCAAATGACTCGAACAAGCCACTAGATCGCAGGAAGCCGGGGTCAACCGCCCTAGCAACCAAGCCCCCGAACAATACGATGTCGGAACCGCGCGAAGCACCTGAAGCAATCATGCTCATCGACCGGCTGCTCAGATGGCTGTCGCTCGTTCTCGGCGGCGCGACGCTGGTGTTCATGACGGGATTTTCCGTCTGGAACGTCCTGATCATGCGCAAGGCGCTGAATTCCCCGATCGTCGGGGCCGAAGATCTTTTGACCCTGTCGCTCGTCGTGATCGTGGCTCTCTCGATCCCTCTGGGCGCGCGGACCGGAGCGCATATCGAAATCGAGGTTCTCGAGTCGCGCATGTCCGCCGGCTTCGCGAAATGGTCGATGATCCTGGTCAAATTGCTCGGAACAAGTCTCCTCGCCGTCATGGCATGGCGACTTTGGCTCTCGGGGCAGGGCGCCGAGCGGTTCGGAGAGACGACGCAGCAATTGCTGATTTCATTCGAGCAGTTCTACTATCTGCTTTCCGTTTCAACCGGTCTTTACGCCGCGGTCTTGCTTCTCGACATCTGGCAGCTGCTGCGCTCGAGCAAGGTGGCGTCGCTCAGGATCGGCGGCGAGCAGCCATGATCAGCATGACGCTGCTGGGTCTGTCGGGCCTGCTTGCGCTGTTCGTCCTGCTCGCATTGCGCATGCCCGTGGCGCTGTCGATGCTTTGCGTCGGGTTCGCCGGCACGGCGATCGCCAATGCGAACAAGTTCATCGCCGTAGGCATGGCATCGGATCAGGCCTGGGCCCGAGGCTGGAATATCGCCTATTCCAATCTTGCGGGCGAGACCTTCGAGGCCGCCTCGAACTTCAATCTGCTGGTGATCCCGATGTTCGTGCTGATGGGCAATCTGGCGGGCGTCTCCGGAATGTCGAACGACCTGTTCACGGCGGCCTATCGCTGGATGGGGCATTTGCGCGGAGGGCTCGCGTCGGCCACCATCGCGGCCTGCGCGGGATTCGCGGCGCTGTCCGGCTCGTCGCTCGCGTCCGCCGTCACGATGGGGCGCGTCGCCTTGCCTCAGATGAAGCGCTACAAATACGCCGACAGCCTCGCGACCGGATCGGTGGCCGCCGGAGGCACGCTCGGGTTCCTGATCCCGCCTTCGGGAGGGATGATCATATATGCGGTGCTTACCGAGCAGTCGATCGGGCGCCTGTTCATGGCCGGAATATTCCCCGGCATCATTCTGACGCTGCTTTTCATCGGCGCCATTTATTTGGTCGTCACTCGCAAGCCCGATGCCGGCCCGCGCGGCGATCGCGCCGGTCGCAAGGAACGCATTGCTTCGCTCGGCCGCGCGTTGCCGATCCTCGGCGTGGTGCTGGTGACGATCGGCGGGATGTACGCCGGCTTCTTCACGCCGGTCGAGGCGTCTTCCGTGGGCGCATTCCTGACGTTCGTCGTTGCGGCCTCGCGCCGGTCGCTGTCGCTGGAGGCAGCGCGGACGGTCATTCTGGAGACGATGGGCGCCACGGCCACCGTGTTTCTGATCATCATCGGCGCGTTCGTCTTCATCCCGTTCATGTCGCTTACGGAATTGCCCGCGCAACTGGTCACGTTCCTGACCTCGCTGCCGATCGGAGGCGTCGGCGTCCTTCTGGTCATCATTCTGGCCTACGTGTTTCTCGGCATGTTCCTTGAATCCATGGCGATGCTGGTCCTGACGATCCCGGTGGTCATCCCCATCGCCATCGCCCTCGGCTGGGACCTGATATGGTTCGGCATCATCATCGTGATCGTGCTGGAAATGGGCATGATCAGCCCGCCCGTCGGAATCAATGTGTTCGTCGTGAAATCCATCGCGCCCGACGTGCCGATGGGCCGGATCTTCCGCGGCATCTGGCCGTTCTGGTTCGCGATGGCCGCGATGATCGGCCTTCTCATCCTCTTCCCCCAGATCGCGCTATTCCTGCCGCAGACGATTGTCGGCGGATAGCGGCAACAGGAGCATCGACACCATTACAGACGTCAAAACGATACGGCATTTCATCTCGGAGAAAGCGTCGTGGCTCGGCGGACCGCCCTTGAGCTCCAAGAATCCTTTCAAAAACTCGCAATTGACCCTCGCGTACCGGGCGAACGAACTGCATGACGACTTGCCGGACGGCGCCGCCAGAAGGGCGATCACCAGCATCTCGATCAAGCCGTGCTTCGTGGCGTTGCTCTTGCGGGGATCGTCAACACCTTGAAAAATAGCGCGGAATCTTTCCATCTTCTGCCTCCGGACACTGCTCTTCGTTGTTGTTTTGACCGAAGAGTGGCAGCAGGCGGCGGAAATGGAAAACAGAAATCTTAAGAGCGAAGGCCCTGCAATCCGTGTCTCCAACGCTTGCCTCCTATTCGCCGATCTGATAATATCGCGCAGCCGTACGGCGCCGGGCCAAGGAACGAGCAATGACCGACCGACCCGTTTCCGATATCGATCTGTTTTCGGATGAGGCGATCCGCGCGCCTTATGCTAGCTGGAAAGAACTACGTGATATCGCGCCTGCGGTGTGGCTGAGGCGTCACGGCATGTGGGCGGTCGCGCGATATGCGGAGGTGAAGGAGGTGCTGGGCAACTGGCAAATGTTCACCACTGCTGAAGGCATCGCCATGGATGACAAGGTGAACGCAGCGACATCCGGCCCGGGGCGCGCCAATTCGCTGACCAGCGATCCGCCGCTTCACGATGAAATCCGCAATGTGACCGGCGTGCCTCTGCGGCCCCGCGGACTGCGCCGGATCGAGGAACAGGTGCGGGCGGCGGCGCACGACTTGGTTGAGGATATTTGTGCCCGCAAATCAGTCGATGCGATGGAGGATGTGGCGCAGATATTGCCAATGAACCTTGTGCGCGATTTCGTCGGTCTGCCAGCCGCGGGCAAGGACAACACGCTGAAATGGGCGGCGGCGACCTTTAACGCCATGGGGCCGATGAATGAGCTGGGAAAGGGGGCTATTCCGCAGATTCAGGAACTGCTTCAGTATTGCAACAACCAGGCCATACCACCTTACCTGAAAAAAGACGGATGGGCAGACAAGATCTATCAGGCCGCCAATGAAGGAAAGGTCGAGCGCGCCCAATGCCCTGGTATGATGCGGGAATATATCGTACCCGCACTCAATACTACGATCTTCGGTATTGGCCATCTGCTGCGCTATCTCTCGTTGGATCGCGCGCAATGGGACATGCTCAAGGCAGACCGGTCATTGGTGACCGGTGCGATCAACGAAGCTCTGCGGATGGATGCCCCAATCCGGTCCTTCACCCGCCTAGTGCGGGAGGATACCAAGATCGGCGATATCCGTCTGGGCGCGAGGGAGCGGATAATCGTGGTCTTTGGCTCGGCCAACCGGGACGAGCGCCACTATGATAATCCTGACCGGTTTGATATCACCCGCAACAACCGCGATCATCTGGCCTTTGGCTACGGACTGCATATCTGCGGAGGTATGCATCTTGCCCGGCTGGAGATGACCGAACTGCTTCTGGCGATGCTGAACAGGATTGCGTTTTTTGAAACGGATCCCCCGGAAATCTGTATGAACAACACGCTGCGCGGGTTTGACTCCTTGCCCATGCGCGTTCATGCGGAATGAACCAGCTGCGCGCGGGAGGATGATCCTTGTCGGATTGGCAGCTTCCGCAATCTCCGTCGAATGGACAAGCTCCAGGCCATGCTGACCAAAATTTCCAGGAAGCTGGTTTGGCTTGAGCTCAGGCTTGCCGCCCTCATGGCTGTGGGCGTTACGCTCTTGATACTTTTGAATATTGTCACCCGGTATTTCGGGGCCGCCCTCTACTGGGTAGATGAGCCTGCGATTTATGCAATGGTTTGGATGACATTCTTGGGAGCCTCGGCGGCCTTGCATTATCAGGGCTTTCGTGTGTGGACGCCCAGTACCTCGCAGAGCACTTGATGGACCGCCGGCGTCGGTTGCCGGTCGAACCGGGGTTTCGAGGCAGCCGCCAACCCTCGCGGAGGGCTGGAGCGCGGCGCGCGACAGGCCGAGGCGAGGGTTTGAACCCCCTTCGAATTCGAACGATGATCGGCGAGCTCCGCCCGCTTCGGGCGGAGGGGCGGCCGATCGGGAGCAGCCCTGTGGACGCAGCACCTTCGAGTGCCTGCAGGGGACCCGCGCCCCGGTCGGCGGCTGTTTGCCCTTGCACTGTCCTCGGTCTTTCCCGCGTCTCCGGCGACGCTGGCGGGCAGATCGTCATGCAACTCCTTCACGCGATACGCGAGGTACGAATGGGAGTTTCTGAGCGGATTCATGGAGCTCAAGGGCGGCCCGCCGAGCCACGACGCGTTCTCCGACCTATCCGATGCCCTCGATCCGGAGCAGCTGGAGGTCGCCATGACGAAGTTCGTGAACGCGCTGCTGGCGGCGCTTCTGAGCGACCAGGTGGCGATCGACGGCAAGGTGCTCCGGGGCGCGATCATGGATGCCTCGAAGCAGTCCGCGCTGCATCCGGTTCAGGCTTTCGAGCCCGGGGCCGACCTTGTTCTCGGCCAGATGAAAGTCGACGGGAAGTCGAACGAGACCGCGGCGATCCCCGGCCTTCTGGAGATTCTGGATCTGGCCGGGCGCACGGCGGCGGCCGACGCGATGCACACCCGGCGCGAGGTGTCGGCGCAGATCGTGGAGAAGGGCGGCGACTACGTCCTTCCGGCGGAGCGCAACCAGAAGACGCTGCACGAGGACGTTCAGGTCTGGTTCGCCGATCCGGTCGCGCGGAAGGAAATGCTTTCTTGCCTGCATGTCGGCGGCGGCCACGGGCGCATCGAGACGCGCATCGCGACGGTCTCGCACGATGTTGGCTGGCTGCGGGAGCGGCATGATTGGCCCGGCCTCAAGGCCGTCGGCAGGATCAAGGCTATCCGCGAGCGGAAGGGCAAGGAGGAGTGCTCCGTCCGCCACTTCATCATGAGCGCGGAGATTCCGCCGGAGCGGCTGTTTGAGCTCGTCTGCAACCATTGGGCGATCGAGAACTGCCTCCACTGGGTTCCGGACGTCGTCATGGACGAGGACCGGATGCGGAACCAAACCCTGAACGGGCCGGAGTGCCTCGCCGCCCTCCGGCGCATCGGCTTGAACATCGTGCGCCTCATGGACGACAAGCACTCGCTCAAAGGACGGATGGATATCGCCGCCATGAACGACAAATACATGCTCGGCATGCTGGTCAACGCGGTCGGCAAATTTTAAAAGCGAAGGCGCTGGACCGCACCCGAAGAGGGATTGACGAAGGCCAATGATACCGAATACGGTCTTTCATCGGCGATCTTCACCAAGGACATCAACCGGGCCTTTCACTTTGCCAGAAACATCGGCGCAGGAATGTGCCACATCAACGGCCCGACCATTCACGACGAGGCCCATGTGCCATTCGGGGGCAACAAGGAATCCGGCGTCGGCCGCGAGGGGACCGACGCCGACATGGAAGCGATGACAGAGCTTAGATGGGTCATGGTGCAGCTATGACATTCACGCTATTTCATCACGGGTCGTCCGTCTGCGCCGCCAAAGTCCGGTTTGCGATGGAGGAAAAGGGACTGGAGTGGGACGGCGTCTACATCGACATCCTGAAGGGCGAGCAGTTCGCCCCGGAATATCTCAAGCTCAATCCCAAGGGCGTGGTGCCCACTCTTTTGCACGACGACACAGTCATTCCGGATTCTACCGTCATCATCGAATACCTCGACCAGATCGCGCCGGAAACCAGCGTCCACCCGACCGACCCGCGGGAACGGGCGCAGGCCAATTACTGGACCAAGGCGGTCGACGAAGATTTGCATCCAGCCTGCGGCGCCGTCACTTTCGTTTGCTCGCATCGCCACACGGTATTGAAGAATCTTGGCCCGGAAGGCCTTAAGGAGTTTTTGGCATCCACCCCCTCGATATCCGTCACGGCGGATTGGAAAAGCCAGAAGGACAGCTTCGTTCGGTACGGGTTTGAAGCACCGGGCGCCGAAGAAAAAGTCCGTCTCTACGACAAGTATCTCCACAAGATGGAAACCGCGGTGGGCGCTCGGAACGAGTGGCTGGTGGCAACGCATTCTCGATCGCCGATATTTCGATGACGCCTTATGTCAATCGCCTCGCGATGATGTCCATGCGCGGGATGTGGGAAGGCGGGCGTCTGCCCAATGTCGAACGTTGGTTCGCCCGAATTGAAGGGCGACCAAATTTCAAAAATGTGCTTCATCGACTGGGTGCCGGAAGACCTGGCCGGCGATCTGCGCGACAACGGCGCCAAGAGCTGGCCGGAGGTCGCGAAAATTCTCGAAATCGAAATCTGAACCAAGGAGGAAAAAATGGGCCGTCTTGAAGGAAAGACCGCGGTCATCACCGGAGCTGCGCAAGGCATCGGAGCCGCTATGGCCAAAGCAATGGCCGATGAAGGGGCCAAAGTTCTGGTGACGGATGTGCAGGACACCGCAGGAGCAGTGAAAGCCATCACCGATTCAGGCGGCACGGCTCAAGGAATGAAGGTTGATGTTACGTCGAACGACGATCTCGCGGCGATGGTGAAAACGGCCGCGAACAGCTTGGGCGGGCTCGACATCATGGTCAACAACGCGGCGATATGCACAGCGATCAAGCTGAAACCTTTCTTTGAAATCGACGATGACGAATTCGACACGATCATGCGCGTGAATGTGCGCAGCGTGCATCAGGTGATGCGCGCCATCGTTCCCACCATGATCCGGGCCGGCGGCGGCAAGGTCGTCAACATCACCTCCGGCACGTTTTATTACGGACCTCCGGGACTGTCGCACTACACGGCGTCGAAAGGCGCGGTCATCGCGCTGACCCGCAGCCATGCGCGCGAGTTGGGCGACAAGAACATTCAAGTGAACGCCATCGCGCCCGGGCTCACGGAAAGCGAGGGAGTGAAAGCCAATCCCGGTTTCGACATAGCGCGCGCTCCTACAATCGCCAGGCGCTCGATCAAGCGTGAAATGCTCCCCGAGGATACGCTCGGCACACTCTTGTACCTCGCCTCGTCGGACAGCGATTTCGTTACGGGCCAGACTCTGAATGTGGACGGCGGCAAGATGAATGTCTGAGGGATTCCCGGAGTGCAAACGCACTTCAGAATGTCTCGGCGAGCTTGGCCGCGTTGCTTATGAGCTTGATGCGATATTCCGGCACTTGCGCCGCTTTCAAGATGCGCTTTCAAACCGATAGGTCGTCGTTCTGGAGGCGCACGATGTTCAGAATCAGGCGGCGGATTCCCCCGAGATTTTCCGGGCCGCGGCCCGCCCGGTTTCGAAGGTCGTCCTCCCGCATCTGGACGTCGAGAACCCAATGTAGTCTGTTCTCGATCGCCCAGTGGGCCCGGATCTATCAACATGACACACTTGACTCTGCGTTCTGCTCTATGGCGGCCTGCTGCCGGGTGGCCGAAAGCTCCGCCGAACCCGACAATCCTCGAATCCGCGGTCGAAGCGCCGGATTCCAGGAGTCGAATCGGCAACCGCTCCTCGGAATCCTTAGGTTCCGGGTTGCTTGGACGATCTTCGTGCCGCAGATGCAGCGAAACCGAACCACAAGGGCACACGGAATGATCACCGAGTCAAGCGTGGGAAATTGATGGGTTCCGGGCGGCCTTCATGAAGTCTTGGGGAGACATCTTCCGGCTCATGATGTAGGTGCGTGTTTCGGTGCGGGTCCGCCCTTCCGAAACGCGGATCGACTTGACCTTGCCGAGCGCCGCGCGGCTCGGCCACCGATGGGCGTCCTGCAGCGGACCGATGTCGTGGGAGACCGTCGCGGTGCGCGTCTCGACGCGTCCGTGTCCTTTGTTAGTCTCTTGATGAGAAACCATTCTGTCCGCATTCCCGGGATCTTTGAGCCAGTCCTTCGTATCCTTGTGGAGCGATGGTTGGTTGCGCTTCACCGCCAAAACGCAGTCCCCGCCTTTGCTGATGATCAGCTCCGCCGCGATGCGCTGCGTGTGCACAGCGTCCGCGGTGACAAGCGTGCCCTTCAGGTCCAGCACCTCGAGCAGCGCCGACAGCGCCCGGATCTCGTTGAACTTATTGTCGACCGCCACCTGGCCGAGCATGATCCCGGACCCCGGAGCGAAGGCGCTGACCAGATGCAGCGCAGAGAGTTCCGAGGCGCGAGAGAAGGCGCGCCGGAGCGCCTTGCCGTCGATCGCGATCTGCCGGATGCCCTCCGCCTCCAGAACCTTCGCCCAGTCCGAAGAGAACCGCGCCAGAGCCGCCGCGAACGGCACCGGTTCGATCATCCGGAACAGCCGCGAGAACGAGTCGTGGCTGGGCGGACCGTACTCCAGACGCATGAATTGGCGCAGAAAATCCTCGTTGTGCTTCGCGCAGTCCGCCATGTCGACGCAAGTCTACCCGCCGCTCAGGCTCGAAAACACCGCGATCATCAGCATTTCGAAAAAGTCGTGGCGCGTCGCGTTGCTTGTCCGAGGATCCTCGACCCCTTTGAATAATTGACGGAATTTTTCCATTGTCTGCCTCATTTCTCTGCTCGGAGCGGCTGGCGCCGCCTCTCTCGGAGAGCAGTTTGGAGCAATGCAACATCTAATGCAATTGCGCTGCCGATATTTCGAAGCTTCGCCCTGAGATCAGGGATGCGATTAATGGCAGCATCGTCAAGTTCATTCAAATTCAAGACGACGAAGGTCCACTCACTGCCGAGTGCTTTGAACACTGCGAGCGCGAGACCCTGGAGGTTTGCATGGATCTGGGGCGGCGCGTGCTGAAAGGGGTTCTGGAAGTCCGGGATGCGCGGCTGCCCGATGCGACCAAGCAGGACGGCCGGGTCTGGCGCCGGCGGAAGGCGACGCCGAAGACGATCTCGACGGATCATGTTTCAAATGTTCTGCAAATTGCTTTCACTGAAGTTCGGTCATGGCAAGTCCTTTGGTCTTGCGATCAACCATCCCTTGAACAGGAAAGGACGACACCATGACCGGGATGCATAGCAGATCGCAGTTGACGGAGTTCAAGGCGGAGCTTGAGTCTGGTGAAGATGCGGTTCGCGATCTTGTTCGTGGCGTGCTTCAGGAGATTCTTGAGGAAGAGATGACAGAAGCGAAGGGCGAGCGGACGTCCGACCGGCTGGGCTACCGTTCGGGCCATTGCAAGCGTCATTTGACGACGCGGGTCGGCCGGATTGAGCTTCGCGTTCCGCAGGATCGGAACGGCGCGTCCGGCACCGAGCTGTTCGAGCGCTACGAGCGTTCGGAGAAGCGCCCTGCGGGCTTCGCTGTCGCGAACGTTTCCGCGTTGATGCAGATGCAAGTGCATGGTGTTTCGACGCGGAAGGTTGCGAAGGCGCTTTGCGGCCACGGTTTTTCGGCATCGACGATCAGCCGGATCAATGCGAAGCTGGATGTGGATCTCAAGACGTTCGCGGAGCGGCCTCTGGAGGGTTCGTTTCCCTATCTGATCCTGGACGCCCGCTACGAGAAGATCCGCGAGGACGGCGTTGTCCGGGACCGCGCGGTTCTGATTGCGGTCGAGGTTGACGCGACGGGCCGCCGCCAAGTTCTCGGCGTCAAGCTTGCGGATGGCGGGAGCCATGCGAGCTGGCGTCGGTTCCTCGAGTCTTTGAGGGATCGCGGCTTGCGCGGCGTCGTCCAGATTGTTTCGGACGACCACTCCGGCTTGACGAAGGCGATCCGGGAGGTTGTTCCGGAAGCCGTCCGGCAGCGGTGCTACGTGCATTTCCTGCGCAACGCCCGGCGCATTTGAACCGTCGTCCGGGCGACGGATGCCTGAAGGAGCTCCGCTGGATCCATGATCGTCCGAGCGTCGAGGAGGCGCGTGCGGACTTGGCCGCGTGGCTGTCGAAGTGGCAGGAGTCGCAGCCGAAGCTCTGCGATTGGGTCGAGGAGATGTTCGCGTCCCTGCGGCTTCCCCGGCAGCACCATCTTCGGATGCGTTCGACGAACATGCTTGAGCGTTCGGACGAGGAGATCAAGCGGCGGACGAGGGTCGTCCGGATTTTCCCGGACGCCCGCAGCTGTCTGCGGCTTGTCCGGGCTTTGTGCGGGGAGACCCGTGAGAGCTGGATGGAGGACGGCGTCCGCTATCTGGACATGGATCTTCTTCAGGAACAGCGTCGGGCCGATCTGCGGAAGCTGGCGGCATGACGATCATGCCGTTCGCATTCGAACTCTTCGCGCGCTTTGGGTTGTCCATGGCGCGGCCAACATGCCGGCCCGCCGCGGAGACCCCATTCAACGGCGCGGTGGCGGGCCGGCGTGGCCTCGGCGCCGGGCCGCGTTCGCCCTCCGCGGCCGGTTCCCAAATGCGAAAAAACGAATTCATGTCTCCGGCCCCGCCCGAGAGGCATCGAACGCGAAACCGGGCCTTGACATGACCGACCGAAATTGCAGAAATATTGGCACGCTACTTCTCAAAATGATGCGAGCCAACGGAATCTCAACGAGGACAACAAGCAATGAAATCGATGAAACTTAGGTCGTTCCTACTTTCGGTCGCAATTACCTTCAGTTTGGCTGGAGGGGGATCGCAAACCTTGGCCAACGAACTTTCTGTGGCGACGTTCGTCCCTCCTCAACACAACATTAACAAGTTTTTCTTTGGCTGGTTCGGCGAGGAATTGCACAGCCGCTCAAACGGGACATTGACAGTAAAGCTGTATCCAAGCGGACAACTCGGAGCCGGTCCGGTCCAACAATACAAGCGAGTCGTCGAGGGCGTGGCCGATATCGCATTTGGGCTGCAAGCCTATACGCCGACGGTTTTTCCTAAAACACTGTTGATCGTGCCTCCCGGCATATCCGGCACGCCGGAAGAATCCACCAAACGGCTATTGTCCGTTTATGACGAGCATCTCGCTGACGAGTACGAGGATGTGAAGCTGATCGCACTCTTTACGACGGCCGGCGATGCTTGGGCCTCGCGGAGCGACCTGTCTTCGATGGACAATCTCGCCGGGGCGAAGATTGTTCCCTTTGCCACGATGGTATCGCCGATCCTGGAAGCAATGGGTGCTGTTCCTGTCCAAATGCCGGTTACCGAGATATACACCGGATTGGCGACGGGCACGATCGACGCCGCGACGATCGCGCCCAACCAGATGGGTAAGCCTTGGAGTTTTTCGGAGGTCTCCAGCCACTATGTCGACAACATCCCTGCGACATTCGCGGTCTTTTTCGTTGCCATGAACAAGGAACGCTACTTGGGCCTCTCGCAGGAGCATCGTGCGATCATCGACGAGCTATCCGGGGAAACGGCATCCTTGATGGGCGCGTCAAGTTTCCAGAACGAGCGCCAGCAGGGGATCGATTTTCTGGCCGCCAATCCGCCGGAGATGAGAAATGTCACCCGCGTACGGATATCGGATGCAGTTCGCGCTGAAATGGACGCCGCTGTCGCGATGGGTTTGAGGGAGATCTTTGCCGACTATGCCGAGCGCGGCATTGAGAACGCCGAAGAGATTTATAACGCGATCAACAAATAAAGATTGGGTCGGGACACCCAGCCTGGAGCGTGTTCGGCTCAAGTTGACGCATATCCGGCATTCACGAGGTCGATCGCGCAGTCCTCGGGTTTGATTTTTCGGGGGTGTCTCCGCCGCTTCGCCAGAGCGTTTCGCGCTATCGCGGCCCGGCTCTCCGCAGCCACTGCTTGAGCTTGGCGAAGACCTGCTCAATCGGGTCGGGGCTGTAGGGCGGAAAAAGAACTGGTGGACGCTCCTGTCCCTGAACGCCTTGCGCACGGCGGTGATATTGTGGAACGCGAGTTTGCTGCAGCTGCCGGATGAAAACTCTCAGAAAGCGCCGAAGCTAAATTCCCCAGTTCAGGGGCTGCGATGAAGGTCGAGGCACTCCGGCGCCCGCATGGAGCCCTCCTCGGCAGCCAATCTCCCGTTAGCGCCAAACTGTTTTGGATCGGAGTCCCGCAAAAGTACGCGGTCGAGTGAGCCAAAATCAGATCCGGCATCGTAAATACGAAGTCAAAATGATGAATTCATGCAGATATGCTTCAAGGTCTCGGGCATCACAGAATACTTTTTCAAGTCAACGCTTTATTCCTTCGTATTGATCGACGTCCGGTACCAAATCTTCCAATCGCCGAATTCTGGGAGCCAAGATGCAGGCTAGGGCCAGCCCGAACGCTGCCGCGCCGACCAAGGCGAACATCAATGCCGTTCCGCGACCCGGCCCGACCCCGAAAACCAAACCCGCGCTGCCTGCCAAGGCGCCGTCCGCCGCCAAAATCGGTTCGAAGATTTCTGCCGCGATCGGGGCGGCGATTAGCAAACCGACGCTTTGCGCGGCGAGCCCGAACAACTGCCGAAGCGAGAGAACGCGGCCAAGGAAGATTGGCGTCACCTTTACCTGCCAGACGACGCGCGAAAGACCCATAAGGAATGTGAAACCCATGCCGATGAAGCCTATGCCTACCAGCATGACCGTAAGATTTTCGCGGATGACGACCGCGACGGCCGCCAAACCGGTTGCGCCGAGCGCTACCAAAATGCCGTTCATCCTCTTTTCAGGTCCAGTCCAAACTGCCAGCAGCACGCCGCCGACGAGCGCGCCCAAGCCAAAACTCGCCAGCACGAATCCGGCCGCTTGCTCATCGGCGAACGTCATGACCAACGGCGTGCAAAGAGCAAACTCGAAACCGGGCAGAAGCAGCATGACCGCGGTCATGATCCACAACAGCCGCATCAATGGGCGCCGCTGACTCAGGTATCGCAGCCCGTCAGCGAAATCCTGCGCAAGCGCCGACATTATTCCGCTCTCGGAGGGCACCGCACCTGATTCGCCGACTTTGGCCTCCTTTGAAGGAGAGGGCACAATGGACAGCTTGAGCGCAACCAGAACGGGCGCGAACGTCACGAAGTTGAGGGCGAAAAGCGCGCCGAGACCCACTGGCGCAAGCAATGATCCAGCCAGAACCGACCCGACTATCGTCGCGAGCGCGACATTCGCTTGGCCAATGCCCGAAGCCCTTTCCAGCTTTTCTTTGCGGACAAGTTGCGGAATGCTGGCTTCGAATGCCGGCATCATGAATGCGCTGGCGATGCCGTCGGCCGAAAGCACGATCAGCAGATGCCAGATTTCGAGTTGGCCGGTGAAATACAAAACCGCCGCAGCCAGCGGAAAGATGCTGACCGCCGAGTTGGAGATGAGCATCACTCGACGCCTGTCCCAACGGTCCACCGCAGGACCGGCGATCAGGGCGCCAAGCCCCATCGGCAAAAATCCAGCCACCAGCACCAAGCTGTATTCCGCCGGACTGCCGCCGCTTGCAAGCGTCCAGAATATTACCGCGAAGCGTGTGGTCGAGGATCCAATGTTGGAGACCAACCGCCCCCGCATGATTGCTTTGAATGCCCTTTCGCCGCGCAATTGCATGCTCTTCATGTGCGCCCTCGGAGTCCGACTTCAATACCTACCTCCGCCTCGCGAACTTGACCTTCAAGTTTTGCGGGCGAAGGACGGGGCTGTACGTGGATTTCAACTCGTACGACGATGGATGCAGGACGAGTTCGGCCTCTCGGATTATTGAAGCAAGGATAAGAAGAATCTGCGCCTCCGCGAATCCCGCGCCCAAACAGCGATGGGTGCCGACGCCGAACGGAGCAAATGCGTCGCGCTGCTTGTGCTCGGCTCGCTCCGGAAGGTATCGGTCTATGTCGAACCGTTCCGGATCCGGAAAGAATTCGGGAAGAAAATGCGTTGCCGTGGGACTGGCGAGCACCATCTCGCCGGCGGGAATGCGGTATCCGGAAAATTCGAATCCCGTGCCGACGTGGCGAGGCGACGCGGGGACGACCGGATGGCGGCGAAATGTCTCCATCGCAGTTCGGAAAATCGTATCCATTTTTTGCAATCCTGCTACGGTCGGCACTCCTTCTGAAAAGAGAGCGTCAGCTTCGGCGACGGCTCGGCGCAAAATGTCAGGATTCTTCAGAATGTGGTAAAGCGCGAAGGAACTCGTCAAGGCGACCGTGTCCAGGCCGACCAAAAAAGGTCCCATGGCCCAAATCATGAGATCGGTCTCGGGCATCTGCTGCGGATCGGAACGATGCAGTTCAAGCACCTCCGTCACGAAATTTTTCGCCCCGTGCTTCGGTCCTCCCGGCTGATGATCGGCGAGGATTATTTGCCAGAACTCCTCGACGCTCCGCCGCGCTTTCCGCAAGCGGCGGTTGTGGAGAAATGACGGCGACTGCTTCGCCAATTTCGTGGCCAGCAGGGTGTCAAGAAAAGTCGTAATATCTTCTTGGTATTCGCCCGGCTTGATGCCTATCGCAATTTCTCCGATCTGATCGGTCACGATGCGCTGCATCGTGCCAACAACGTCGATCGGACGGTCGGACGGCCAAGCTTGGACATGGCTTCGGACGATCTCTGAAGCGGTTTCGAGATTGATCTCGAAACTATGGCGCGAATAGGCGGGCGCGAATGTCCGGCGGAACTTTCCGTGATCGCGGCCGTCCGTGCTCGTCAGGACGCGGGTAACTCCCAATTCGTGGGTGAAGTCTTTCCAGAATTCATACGACCTCAGGTAGTTGCGGCCTTGCTTCTGCAGGAAACGGTTGCTGGCAGGACCCGCAAGAACGATGAAATTGCGATTGAAAAGGCGGACGCGGAAGACCGGGCCCATTCTCTGGTATTGCTTGGCCAGGAAGGGAACCAAATTCCTTCTGGCTTCGAACGCGCTGCCGAAGATGGGAATTCCCTTGACGACCGGAATCGGTTTGTCGGCAGGAGTCTGCTTCTTCTTTCGGGCGTCGAGCTCTTCGACGATTTTTTCCAAGGCGCGCCCGATCGGATCGAGACCTGACAAGAGCCTGATGCGCTCCTGCCGGTCTGCCAGCTCCACTTGGGTGAGAATGCCTTTGAAAAGCCCGCAGGCATTCGCGAGAGAGATGATGATTGCGTCCCTCGGGCTTGGAATGTCGCCGTCGAACAGAATTCTCATCATTCGCAGCAGAACTTCCAGTTCGGCATCGCCATCCGCGGCGGGATACCGTCGCGACCGCAGAAGCCCCTGAGAAACCTGAATGTCCATGCCTTCCGCCGATTGAAGAATGCCTTTCGCCAACAGGTCGTCGAGGGTGCGCCGGAGCAGCGCCTCGCCGTTCTTCGCGACGTCGCGCAGCCAGAATTCGACATCGCCGGCATCCTTGCTTTCGGCGACGCGGGACAGCGTCGGGTCCAGCAGGCCGTCTCCTATGGGAGTCGGATCGATCAGCACCAGGCTTTTGAAATCCGTGTCGATCCGATTTTCGAAAGCCAACTCCGACAGAACCGCGCCCGCAAGCGCCAAGTTCAACTTCTCTTGCGGGACAAGAGCCAAATGGCGCCCTTCATCTCCCAGCAATAGAAGGAGTATTTCTTCTGCGAATTTCAACTTCATGACGTCATTCCCCACCCGGCGGACTTCGGGCGCGGGTCATCCCAAATTTTCCTTTCATCCGATACGCTTTATTGCGTCGGCTTTGAAGCACAATGATGAAAGTACGAAGATGCTGTGTGACTTGAGACCATAAGCCAAATTGCGGAATGATGCGGCTGCCGGATGAAAATCCTCCAGTCCGAAGCCTGCTTTCATTCCGGCGGACATATCCAAAAGATTGAATTCGGGGGCGGAGCGAACGCCGCGGCGACGCCGATCCGACCGGAATGTCCGCACGCCCCGCCCATGGCCCAAAAATCTGAAAGAAGCCTCTGAAACTAAAAACCGGGACGCTGGAAAACAATCCGCCCAAATCCTATAACCCGGCGTCGGACGCAGACGAATCGGACCCCGAACCGTCGCAAAAGTGCCGAACCCAAACAGCGACTAGACAGCTAAGCGAGTTGGTTACAAAATGCGCCGCTAACGGAATGCTCGGCAAACGGGCGGGCGCAGACTGGATTGGCCCTCTTGGCGCAATCTCTGTTCGAACCGTCTGTGCAGGGTGGGCGGAATGCAGCTGACAAGAGGTTTGCATATGTGGGAAAAGCTGTTTCGGAACATGGCGCAAAAGCTGATCACGAAAGGAACGCTTGGTGTCGAGTTGCCCGGCGGAAAGCGATTTACTTGCGGCGACGGCGAAGGCGAGCCGATCAATATTCAACTCAATAGCGCTTCGGCTGTCCGCGACCTTTGCTTGGATCCTGATCTGAAGTTCGGCGAATGCTACATGAACGGCACCCTGACCGTCGAAGGTGACGATATTCGCGGGCTGCTCGCGCTGGTCATCGGCAACATTTCCAACACGCGCGATGTGTTTCTCAGAAAAGTCACCGGCCGCCTCCGCTCGCTAGGCCGCCGCATTGCGCAGCACAATCCGGTAGCCAGAGCCAGAAAGAACGTCGAACACCATTACGATTTGTCCGATGAACTCTACAAATTGTTCTTGGACGAGGACATGCAATACAGCTGCGCGTATTTCGAAACGCCGGACGACACGTTGGAAAATGCGCAGCTTCGCAAGAAAAGCCATATTGCGACCAAACTGCTGCTGCGCCCTGGACATACCGTGCTCGACATCGGCAGCGGATGGGGCGGCATGGGTCTGACTTTGGCAAAGAATTACGGCTGCCAAGTCACAGGAGTCACGCTGTCATCCGGCCAGCACAGGGTTTCGAATCTGCGAGCTCGGGAGGCAGGCATCTCCGAGAAGGCGGTATTCGCGCTGATGGACTACCGCGCGGTCAGCGCCCAGTTCGACCGCATTGTTTCGGTAGGCATGTTCGAGCATGTGGGCGTGCCGCATTATCGGGAATATTTCAGCTGTCTTCGGCGGTTGTTGAAGAGCGACGGCGTCGCGTTGATCCACACGATCGGTCGAACTTCGCCCCCCAGCGCAACGAACCCTTGGATAACGAAGTACATTTTTCCCGGAGGCTACGTGCCGGCGCTTTCGGAAGTCATGACCGCCGTCGAGATGGAGGGCTTGCGGATAACGGATATCGAGGTGCTGCGACTCCACTATGCCGAAACCCTTCGGCACTGGCATGAGCGCTTCAACGCCAATGTCGAGCGGGTTCGCGCGATGTACGATGATCGGTTCTGCAGAATGTGGAAGTTCTACCTTGCCGCGAGTGAAATGACGTTTCGTCACGACCATCAGGTGGTATTCCAGCTCCAGATTTCGAAAGAGCTTGAATCCGTGCCTCTGACCAGAGACTACATCTACCGAAAATCCATGCAAAGCTGATCGTTCGCAACTCGCGAAGAACGACGGATTCCTGCGGGACGGCCTGCGCTGAACCCTATCGGCGGGACGGGTTGCCCGTTTCGGCCGCGCGCGGCGGCTGCGCCCCGCCATCCCGAACGCGATTCGGGCGGTCGCTGAAAGACGCATGCTTGCGGAACGGCGACAGCCGGATATAACCCGCCGAGTTTGCATGCCCCCTATTCAATTCGCCTCGCGCCCTCAAGGACGGACAAATGCCACGGAGCACCGAATTCGAATCAATCATGGTCATCGGAGCAGGTCCGATCGTGATCGGCCAAGCGTGCGAATTCGATTACTCGGGCGTTCAGGCGTGCAAGGCTCTCAAGGAAGAGGGCTACCGAATCGTGCTGCTCAATTCGAACCCGGCTACGATCATGACCGACCCGGGCATGGCGGACGCGACCTACATTGAACCGATCACCCCGGAAATCGTCGCCAAAATCCTCGAAACGGAGCGGCCCGGCGCGCTTCTTCCGACCATGGGCGGACAGACGGCCCTGAACACGTCTTTGGAGGCGGCGAACAGCGGCGTGCTGGCGGAATATGGCGTCAAGCTCATCGGCGCGAATGAAACGGCCATCAGGAAAGCGGAGGATCGGGAGCTTTTTCGAAAGGCGATGGACGAAATCGGTCTCGAAAGCCCCAAATCCAGGATCGCGCGCAGTTTCGACGAGGCCCGGGATGCTTTGAAGCATATCGGCTTGCCCGCCATCATTCGACCGGCTTTCACGCTTGGAGGCACGGGCGGCGGAATCGCCTACAACAAAGACGACTACGAATACCTTTGCCGGTCCGGCCTCGACGCTTCGCCCCACCGGCAGATCCTGGTCGACGAGAGTCTCCTGGGATGGAAAGAATTCGAGATGGAGGTCGTCCGGGATGTCGCGGACAATGCGATCATCGTCTGTTCGATCGAGAACATCGATCCCATGGGAGTCCATACCGGCGACTCGGTCACGGTCGCTCCGGCGCTCACCCTCACGGACAAGGAATATCAGCGGATGCGGAACGGCTCGATCGCAGTTCTGCGCAAGATCGGCGTCGAGACCGGCGGCTCGAACGTCCAGTGGGCATTGGATCCTGATTCGGGACGGATGGTCATCATCGAAATGAACCCGCGCGTTTCGCGCTCTTCCGCGCTTGCCTCGAAGGCCACCGGCTTTCCGATCGCCAGAGTCGCGGCGAAACTCGCCGTCGGCTACACGCTCGACGAACTCACGAACGATATCACGGGGGCTACTCCGGCCTCGTTCGAACCGGCGATCGACTACGTGGTCACGAAGATGCCGCGCTTTGCGTTCGAGAAATTCCCCGGCGCGAAGGCCGAGCTGAGCACGTCGATGAAATCCGTCGGCGAGGCGATGGCAATCGGGCGGACCATCCACGAGAGTTTGCAGAAGGCGCTGGTTTCGTTGGAAACCGACCTGTCCGGCTTCGATGAAATCGCGATGGAAGGCGTTCCCGAAAACGCCGTCGTCCGCAACCCGGACACCTCGGCGCTGCCGGATGCATGGCGCGAGATCATCGAACGCAAGGCGGACGCTTGCCCTCGGATTGACCGAGACCCCGTCGCGAAAGCGCTTTCCGCAAGATCGCCGGACCGCCTGCGGTTGATCGCGCAAGCGATGCGGCATGGACTCACGGACGGCGAAATCCATAAGGCCACCCGATTCGACCCTTGGTTCCTGGCGCGAATCCGAGAGATCCTGGAAGCGGAAGAAAGGGTGAAAGCCGACGGCCTGCCCGGATTTGAATCCGGACTCCGGCATCTGAAAGCGCTTGGATTCACTGACAAGCGTCTATCCGGACTGACAGGAATCAAGGAAAGCAAAATCAGATCCGATCGACTCAGCTTGGGGATTCGGCCGGTCTTCAAGCGAATCGATACCTGCGCCGCCGAATTCGACGCCAAGACGCCCTACATGTACTCGACCTACGAAGCTCCTTTCGCCGGCGAGGCCGAGTGCGAAGCGAATCCCACGCAGCTCAAGAAAATCGTTGTGCTCGGCGGCGGGCCGAACCGGATCGGCCAAGGGATAGAATTCGACTATTGCTGCTGCCACGCCTGCATGGCGCTCACGGAGGCGGGCTACGAAACCATCATGATCAACTGCAATCCGGAAACCGTCTCCACCGACTACGACACCTCGGACAGGCTGTATTTCGAACCGCTCACGCAAGAGCACGTCATTGAGATCCTGACAGCGGAGCAGCGCAACGGCGAGCTTGTCGGGGTCATTGTGCAGTTCGGCGGCCAAACGCCGTTGAAGCTTGCTCGCGCCATCGGGTCCGGGCAATTCCCGATCCTCGGAACCAAGCCGGACTCCATCGACCTCGCCGAAGACCGCAAGCGGTTCCAGAAACTATTGAAAGAATTTGGGTTGAAGCAGCCATTGAACGGCACGGCCACGTCGACCGCCCAAGCCTTCGAAGTCGCGGAAAGCATCGGTTATCCCGCGGTGATCAGGCCGTCCTACGTGCTTGGAGGACGGGCGATGGAAATCGTCCGCGACGCTGCCCGCCTCGAGCAATACATGGCCGCTGCGGTATCGGTTTCCGGCGACAGCCCAGTATTGATCGACCAGTTTCTTCCGGAAGCCGTCGAGATCGATGTCGACGCCCTGTCCGACGGAAAAGACGTCCATATTGTCGGCGTCATGCAGCATATTGAGCTTGCGGGCGTACACTCCGGCGACAGCGCGTGCTCAATCCCGCCGCATTCCCTGAATCCCGCCGTCATCCGCGAAATCGAAAGCCAGACCAGGATGCTGGCAAGAGCATTGGAAGTCCTGGGACTTATGAATGTGCAGTTCGCGGTCCAGAACGACGAAGTGTTTCTTCTGGAGGTAAACCCCAGGGCGTCGCGAACTGTGCCGTTCGTCGCGAAGGCGACGGGAATCCCGGTCGCGGCGGTCGCGGCCAGGATCATGGCCGGCGAACCGCTCGAAACCTTCAAGCTGCGTCCGTTCGCCAACGGGCTGTGCTCGGTGAAGGAAGCCGTGTTCCCGTTCGGACGCTTCCAAGGCGTGGATGCGCTTCTCGGTCCCGAAATGCGTTCCACCGGCGAAGCAATGGGCACGGACGACTCGTTCGGCAAGGCTTTCCTGAAGGCGCAAATCGGCGCAGGCGTGAAGCTCCCCAGCGACGGAAGCGTGTTCATGTCGTTCAAAGATGCGGACAAGAACGCGGATCTTGTCGAATCCGCCCGGCTCCTGACGGACGTCGGATTCCAGATTCTCGCCACGAGCGGAACCGCGAGCTACTTGAAACGAGGCGGCGTCGAATGCGCGCTTGCGGCGAAAGCGCATGAAAGCCGCCCGAACGTCATCGATCTCCTGAAGGACGGCGAGATAGCGATCGTGATGAATACGGCCGATACGGCGCTGGCCGTGGATGACAGCCGCGAAATCCGTTCGATTTCCGTTGCCGAGGGAATACCCTACTGCACGACGGCCGCCGCGGCGAAAGCGCTTGCGGGTGCGCTGAAATCACGCACCGAAGGGGCGTTGGAGATCCGCTCTTTGCAAAACATGCGCTTCGCGTAGGCTTCGCAATCCGGATGCCGGACGGGAAGCGCCCGACCAGGTTTCGACGCGTTCTTCCGAATCAAGCGTCAAAAGTCGAGATCCAGCCGGATCGACCTAGCCTCCTTCATTGAACGGATGCCTGCGTCCGCGATCGCTTCCGCGACAACCCCATCGACCAGCATGGGGAAGGTCAGGACCGGTCCTTCGAGTCGCTGAATGAATGCATCCAACTGCTCGAAGTAGGACTCGACGAACCGAGGAACCCAATGGCTGTGGATTCCTTCGGAATGCACAAGGTCGCCTGACGAATGGACCAAGTTCAACGGAACGGGCGGGCGCGACTCGAACTTGCCTTCCGAACCGAAGACTTCAATGCTCTCGTCGTAGCCGTAATTGGTGCGCCTGCTGAAATTGAAATGGCAGAGCGCGCCGCTCTCCATCCGCAGAATGACCATCGCCGTATCGACGTCGCCATGCTTCGCGAATCGCGGTTCGATCAAGCAATCTCCGATCGCGTAAACCTCGACCGGACGCTCGCCCGCTATCCAGCAGGCGAGATCGAAAAAATGGGCGCCCTTGTCGCGCAGCATCCCGCCCGAATTCTTGATGTAGTCGAGGTTCGGAAGCGCTTGAGTGCGAGACGTGAAATGCATCATCTCGATCCGTCCGATTTCGCCGTCCGCGACCGCGTCCTTCAAAGTCGAATGCTGGAAATCGTAGCGCCTGTTGAAGCCCATTCCCGCAACCACGCCGCTTTTGCGGGCAAGACGCAAGGTCTCAATTGCCGAATCCAGAGACAGATCGACGGGTTTTTCGCAAAGAAACGGCTTTCCGTGCGCCAAGCACAACCTTGCGAGCTCGCAGTGCGCGCCTGTGGAAGCAGCGATGATGGCGGCGTCGACCTTGGGATTCGCGAGCATTTCTTCGGGAGAGCCGGCGACTCCCGCCCCGAATTCGTTCGCCAGCGACGACGATCTGCCGGCATTCAAGTCGCATATCGAGACCAAACTGGCGCCAGGGTGCGAGTTGATGTGATCCGCATGGATGCCGCCGATCTCTCCCGCGCCGAATATTCCGAATCCTACCATGTCTTTCAGCCCTTTCTGCCGGAAACCATCCTCGGCCGAACGCGGCTACAAGGTTTCAGCCGCAGAACCAAGCGATCTTGAATTTCGATCTTTCGAATGCGCATCTCGGAGCAAGCGCGATGTTTCGACCGGCACGGACGCGACCGGAATTGCCGCGCCTGCTCGGCAAGCGAATATGTCCGCGTCATTTCCCGGCGCATCGTCCGACCGCGGAACTTCGTTCAGAACACCTGGTTCGGCGGCGCGGTTCCGTCAAACACGGCATCTATGTTGTCGAGCGCCATCGCTCCCATTTCCTCTCGCACCTCCAGAACGGACGTTCCGAAGTGAGGAAGCAGAACCACATGCTCCATGTTCCGCAGATCTTCAGGTACGTCCGGCTCGAATTCGTAGACATCCAATCCCGCCGACGCGATCCGTCCCTCCTTGAGCACCCGCACAAGCCCGGCCTCGTCGACGACATCCCCTCTGGACACGTTCACGAATATGCCCGTCGGCTTCATTCGGCGAAGCAATTCTTCCGTTACGAGGTGCCGGGTTGAAGGCTCGCTGCGAACGGCGACCGCGACAAAATCCGCAGCCGCCATGACGTCTTCTGCGGAATCCAGCTGCTCGGCCGGGAAATCGATGCCTTCGACCTTCGAGCGGTTGAAAAACACGACATTCATTCGAAAGCCCAAACGGCACCGGCGGGCGATCGCCGTTCCGATCCGACCCATGCCGATCACGCCCAAAGTCTTTCCGGTGACATGCAGGCCAAGCATGTCCATCGGTTGCCAACCTCGCCAGTTCCCTTTCCTGAGAAGGCGGTCGCCTTCAGCGGCTCTTCGGGCCGTCATCAGGATCAGCGCGAGCGCAATGTCGGCGGTCGCGTCGGTCACAACGCCCGGCGTATTGGTTACGACGACGCCTCGGCTGCGGGCGGCGGCGACGTCGATATGGTTGTACCCCGCGCCGTAATTCGCCAATATCCTGCATCGCGGATCGGGCGCCAATTCAAATGCCTCGGCGTTGAATGCATCGCCAAAATTCACAATGATCGCGTCGTAGTCCGCCATGCATTCGGCGGCGGCCGCGCTGTCCAATGGTTTGCCGTCTATGAGAACGGCGACGGCGAAACGAGTTTCGGCCCGCTCCGCGACCGCGTCCGGAAGCACCCTCGTGATCAGCAGCCTCGGTCTCGGAGTCAATACAGCCGTCCTCCGACGGGCACCTTTTCGTCCGGACCGATAAGAACCACTTCGCCGTCGCTGTCGGGCACGCCGACGACAAGGACTTCGGACATGAATTTGCCGATCTGGCGCGGCGGGAAGTTTGTGACCGCAAGCACCTGCCTTCCCACAAGATCTTCCGGCTCGTAGCGGCAGGCAATCTGCGCCGAACTGCGCTTCACGCCCAGCTCCTCCCCGAAATCCACCCACAGCTTTATGGCCGGTTTCCTGGCTTCCGGATACGGTTCAGCTCTCGTGATTCGTCCGACGCGGATTTCGACTTTCAGAAAGTCCTCGATGCCGATTTCAGCCATACGCGGATCCCAGCTCCCTTCCCCGGTCGGCCGCGGCCTTGACCGCCCTTCTCAGCAATGGCCGAAACCCGGCCTCATCGTCCATGAGCACCTTCAACGCTTCCGCCGTTGTGCCTCCCGGCGATGTGACGTTCTCGCGAAGCCGGGCCGGGCCGTCGCCGGAATCCAACGCCAGGCATCCGGCTCCGGCGACCGTGGCCTTCGCGAGCCTCAATGCCGTCTCCTTCGGCAGGCCTTCCTGTTCCGCCGCTTCGACAAGCGCTTCAATCAGGTGAAACACATATGCTGGCCCGGAACCGGAAACAGCGGTCACGGCGTCAATCTGCGACTCTTGATTCAACCGCACCGTCTCTCCGACCGCAGACATCAGGGATTCGGCGACGATCATGTCCGATTCCGCAACCTCGCTGCCTCCGACGAGCGCGGTAATGCCCATCCCGATGGCGGCGGGCGTGTTCGGCATTGCCCGAATGATCCTCGTGCCTTGGCCGAGAGCCGCGGCGAGACCTCCGATTGTGATCCCCGCTGCGATGGACAGAAACAGAGTCACCCCGCCGCCGAGGGGCCTGACGGAACGCAGCGCTTCCAGCATGGTTTGCGGCTTGACGGCGATGACGCAGACGGCCGGCGCATTGGAGGGAAGTCCGTCGTTCAGCCGCACGCGCTGCGACTTTATCCAATCCGGGGGATTGGGGTCGATCACAGTCGCCGCACCTGGATCCAGGCCTCGCGCCAGCCAGCGCTGCAGCAGGGCCGTCCCCATCTTGCCGCAACCGAGCAGCACGATCCCCGAGGCATTCAAGTTCTCGAACGGCACAGCTGCAGTTCCCAAGCTTGAACCGGCCCTTCCAAGATCACGCTGAGCCGCAGGTTTCCATGAACAACACGCCCATCGAGTCGTCGGCCGTTCTTTTGCCCAAGTTCACAAGCTGGAACATCGGGAAAAAATTGTCGCAATTCTCAATCGCGTTGTCGATCATTCCCGCAACGCGGGAGATTCTGTTGTCCGAACATTCCGACAATGCGTTGCACCTTCGGTAGCTCACGCGGCTTTGCTCCCCCGCGTAATAGAACGCTCCCGACCAATTCATGCAATTCGCTCGGTTCAACGCCTTCAGGAATTCGGTTTCTCGACCGTTGCGAAGCTTGATTTTGATCTCGCACTCCAGCCTCAATTCCTCGTCGTCCGGCGACCAGCTGACCGAAAGCGAATAGATCTGCCACTGGCCTTCCGCATACAGAACGGCCTTGTTGCAGCTGATGCGGCGCACGTCCCATTTCCTATGTTCGGCATGATTCAAGGCGGCCTCAATCGCCTCGGGACATTCCGAATGATCGGAACAGCCTGTCTCTGAATATATGCTCGCCCGCACTTTATTGTCCCTTCTTTCGCGGTCCTCAAAAACTAGCCGAGTTATCCACAATTCGGTGGAGTCTCGTGCTTCTGTTCTATATCTGGTATAATCAGGCATACATCTTGATGTAAAGATGAATTTGACGATCCAAGGATCTTTTTGTCAATTTGCCGCCGCCCCGGGAAACGACGGGATTTTTCTGAGAGGCCGTCGGATTTCGCGCTTCAGGCTGCGACCGCCGCGAAAATCGGAAGTCCGGAATCTGCCGCAACTCCGTCAGCGGTCCGGCATGGCGCAAAACGCCGCCGACCGTTGCGGACCAATGCGCGGCATCTCCTGCCAGCTGGCTTTGAAGCGATCGCGCCTGCCGAATTCGACGACCGCGCAGTTCAGCTGACGCTTTTCTGCTCTGCGTCCGCGTCTTTCTTCAGCTTCAGAATGATTTCTTCGGCCTCGGCTTCAGTGAAGATATAGCGCTCGCCGACCTTCGCGACGCCCTGGCGCTTGAAGTGTTCTTGCAATCGACGGAGAGTCCAGCCGATCTCATCGGCAATTTGCTGAGAACTCACGCTCTTTGCGGCGTTCGGGTCGGCGGCTCCCTGCGATTGCGCGGCCTTCGATTCCAAATCATCGATTCGGGATCTCAAGGCGTCGTTCTCTTCCTTGAGCTTCGTCGCCAATATGCGAATCGCGTCGAATTCCTCTCTGGTCACGAGATCGCGTTCCGCTAGCCAACGGTCCATCCAGCTGTCGAACATGTTCTCGGCTTCTTCCTTGGCCCCTTTGGCAACGCCGACCGCATTGTTGAATAGTTTCGAAAGGTCGTCGTAGAATTTGTCGCGTGTCTGCATTGTCCAACTCGCCGCTGCGTTCCTTTTGGAATATAGGTTCAAGGATGACGAAGTCCAATACTGTCGCAGAAGCGACCTCCTCGAACGAATCCGATACTGCTCCATGCTAGCCGCCATCACGCTTCCATCGATCAATCCCGAGATATTCTCCATCGAGCTGGGCAATTTCAGGTTCGCCCTCCGCTGGTACGCCATGGCTTACATCGTCGGTTTCCTGGTCGCTTGGCTCTGGGTCGTTTCGCTTATGCGCCGACCGAAACTTTGGCCCGAGCAAAATCCGCCGTTGCGCTCCGAAGAACCTGAGAAACTGTTGTCATGGGTGATTGTCGGCGTCGTTCTGGGCGGGCGCCTCGGCTACGCATTGTTTTACAACCCTGCATATTACTTCGGCAATCCGCTTGAACTGCTCATGGTCTGGCGCGGCGGAATGTCTTTCCATGGCGCATGCATCGGTTTGGTCACGGCGACTTACTTGTTCTGCAGATCGAGCGGCGCGCCGATATTGAGCGTATCCGACGTGATCGCCGTCACTGTCACGCCCGGGCTCTTTCTCGGCAGGCTGGCGAATTTCGTCAACGGCGAACTTTGGGGACGACCTTCAGATGTGCCTTGGGCAGTCATCATCAGCGACGGCCCCGGATCGTTCTGCCCGTCGACTTGGACCGCCGTTTGCGCCCGCCACCCGTCCCAACTATACGAGGCGGCGCTTGAAGGTCTTGTCCTCGGCGCCCTGCTCGCTTGGCTGGCATACAGGCGCGGCTGGCTTAAAACCCCCGGCTTGATCGCCGGAACATTTTTCATCGGCTACGGAATCGCCCGCATATTCGTGGAACTCTATCGCGTTCCCGACGCGCAGTTCATTTCGGACGGCAATCCGGCGGGATTCGCAGTCAGGCTGACCGATTCGATCGGCCTTACGATGGGACAGCTTCTTTCGCTCCCGATGCTGGCTGTCGGCGCGATTTTCATCGCGCTGGCATTGCGCAAGCGGGCATGACATCTCTCAAGGAGAGAATCGCCAAGCACATCAGGGGCAGCGAACCGATATCGCTGGCGGAATACATGGAAGTCTGCCTGCTGGATCCAAACTCCGGCTACTACAACGGCAAGGCGCCCGTCGGCGCGTTCGGAGCGTTCACCACCGCTCCGGAAATCAGCCAGATGTTCGGCGAACTCATCGGTCTGTTCTTGGCGAATTCATGGCTTGAACAAGGAAGCCCGCCGGAGATCGCAATCGTCGAATTGGGTCCTGGACGCGGCACGCTGATGTCGGATTTGCTCAGGGCCGCTGCCGCAGTGCCTGGCTTCAGGCAAGCGGCGGAAATCGTTCTCGTCGAACGAAGCGCCCCGTTGAAGAAGAAGCAAAGCGAGATTCTTGAGCAACATCGGCCGAGATGGGTGGAAAGCGTTGAAGACTTGCCGCTGAAGCCGTTATTCGTCGTTGCCAATGAATTCTTCGATGCGTTGCCGATTCGGCAATTCGAAAGGCAAGGCAATCGCTGGAGCGAGCGCTTGGTGGACGAGGAAAACGGATCGCTCGTGTTTGCGCGCTCCGCGCCCGGAACGGCCAGTTTCCTGAGCGGGCGGCTGGCCGACACGAGAACCGGCGACGTCGTCGAGCATCGCCCTAGCGCGAGCGACATCGCGCGGCGCATAGCAGAGGGGATATCGCAGTTCGGCGGCATCGCTCTGGTGCTGGACTATGGCGAATGGTCGTCTGTCGGCGACACGTTTCAAGCGGTCGCTTCGCATGAGCCGGCCGACCCGCTGGCCGAGCCAGGCAAGGCCGACCTCACTGCGCATGTGGATTTTGGCGAATTGGCCCGATCATTTCAGGGGGTTTCGGCAACGCCGCTGACCGCGCAAGGAGTTTTTCTTGAGCGGCTTGGCATAGCGGCGCGGGCGCGGCGCCTCGCGAAATCCCTTTCGGGCGAAGACCTTGAATCGCACATCGCGGCGCACATGCGTCTGGTGCATCCGGACGAGATGGGCAATCTGTTCAAGGCCATCGCGTTCTATCCCGCTGGCGCGGAGCTTCCGGCAGGCTTTGCCGAATGAAGCCGCATTTTTTCCAGAATTCAAAGCTATCGCCTTTCTCGCATGGATTTTTCACGCGCAGGGGCGGAGTTTCGACCGGACCGTTCGCCGAGCTGAATTGCGGGCAAAAAACGACAGAAAATCCGGCGAATGTCGAAATGAACAGGATGATCGCCGCCGAAGCACTCCGAATCGATATTGCCGGGCTCGCCGCAGGAGTGCAACGACATTCGACCGACATCGCAGTCATCGGCGGTTCGTTCGACGGAGGGAGGCTTGAAGTTGATGGCCTCGCCACATCCACGCCGGGAATTGCCGTCTCCGTGCTCACGGCGGATTGCCAGCCCGTGCTGCTGGCGGATCCTCACGCCAGAGTCGTCGCGGCCGTGCATGCCGGCTGGAAGGGCGCGTTGAACGGCGTGATCGGCAATGCGGTTTCCGCCATGGAATCGCTGGGAGCGGCGCCCAGCCGAATCAACGCGGTGATCGGGCCATCGATCAGCCGCCCAAAATACGAGGTCGGCGAGGAGTTCAAAGCTGCGTTCCTCGACAAGGATTGCTCGTTCGGAAAATTTTTCGACCGCGACGACGAGCGGTTGCACTTCAATCTTCCGGCGTTCGGAATCGAGATGCTCAGGCGATCCGGCGTCACCAAAGCCGAGTGGACCGGCCATTGCACTTACGCCGACCGCATGAATTTTTTTTCCCATCGCCGCAGCACTCACGAGGGCGAAACCGAACACGGGCTGCAAATTTCCATAATCGCGCTCAAGAACGCCCCGTGAGCGCCGCGAGCATCCCGGTTTCGGCGGGAGCTGGCGCCGCTCAAACCATCGAAGCGCAACAGCCGCGCCGCTTCCGTCAGCCGCATTCACTTTCGCAACGGCGTCCGATTGCCTATACGGCATCCGGCTGGAATTTCACGGATCGCGCCATGCAAGAGACGACCCATACGCGACTTCTGATCATCGGGTCGGGACCGACAGGCTATACTGCGGCGGTCTACGGCGCGCGCGCAATGCTGGAGCCTTTGCTGATTCAAGGCATTCAACCCGGCGGACAGCTCACGATCACGACCGACGTCGAAAATTGGCCGGGCGACGAGCAGGTTCAGGGCCCGGATTTGATGGTCCGCATGGAGAGCCACGCCCGCGAAGCGGGCGCAAAGGTCGTATCGGATCACATCGAATCGCTTGATCTATCAAGCCGACCGTTCGTTGCGGCGGGCGACAGCGGTGCGATCTACACTTCCGATGCCCTGATTCTCGCGACCGGCGCGCAAGCGAATTGGCTCGGCCTTCCCTCGGAGGAGGCATTCAAGGGCTTCGGCGTGTCCGCCTGCGCCACTTGCGACGGATTTTTCTTTCGCGGTCGGGAGGTCGTAGTCGTGGGCGGCGGCAATACTGCAGTGGAAGAGGCGTTGTTCCTCACGCGATTCGCAAGCAAAGTCACTCTCATCCACCGCAGGAACCAGCTGAGAGCCGAAAAAATCTTGCAGAAGCGGCTGTTCGAAAATCCGAAAATCCACCCGCTTTGGGACCATGTGGTTGAAGATATCCACGGCAACGAAGAGCCTAAGGGCGTGACGGGTGCGACCGTAAAAAATAGGGTTACCGGCTCCGCGTCCAGAATCGACTGCAGCGGAGTGTTCATCGCGATCGGGCACTCGCCGGAGTCCGGCCTCGTTTCAGGACAACTGGAGCTTCGAAACGGCGGTTATGTGGTGACTGAACCTGGAAGCACGCGAACCTCCATCCCCGGCGTATTCGCCGCAGGGGACCTCGTTGACGATATCTACCGCCAAGCTGTGACATCCGCAGGAATGGGATGCATGGCGGCGTTGGACGCGGAAAAGTACCTTGCAGAATCGGGCCTCTGAAACACGGCATGCTCCCGTCGCGCCGGCCGAAGCGCGGGTCCTCAGGTGCAAACGCAGTGCCGTCGGATGATCTCGTTAGTTCTTTGCTGAAAAGGCGCAATCCGACGCGAAGCCCAAATTCGGATCGGCAACGCCGAGCGGCCCAATTGGCAAAACAGCAGTTGGACCGAGCGGCGACATCGGCATCGAAATCGACTGGCCGGTTTGAGTGACAATATCGGGGGCAGTCCATATAAGGCTGCCGTCCAAATGAACTAATCGAAGAACGGAGAGTTTCTTGATAAAGATCTTCGGCCACAAGGCTCCGGACGCGGACTCCACTGGATCGCCGCTGATCTGGGAGTGGTACTTGAACGAGTGCGAAGGGAAAGCAGCCTCCGCCAAGCTGCTTGGCCAACCGAATACGGAAGCCGCCTTCATGCTTGAACTCTGGGGATTCCGGCAACCCGAGATCATTGCCGACGTCAAGGAAGATGACCATGTCGTCGTCGTGGACACCAACAATCCCGCCGAACTTCCGCCGGGCATCAATCAATGCAGTGTCGTCGAAATCATTGACCACCATCTTCTGCAAGGCGGGCTGAAGACGCGGTTTCCAATCAAGATCACCATGCGTCCATTGGCCTGCACGGCTACCATAATGCACGAATTGATGGGGCCGGACGCGAAGCGCATGCCGGATGGAATCAAGGGCTTGATGCTCACTTGCATCCTTTCGGATACGCTGGAATTCCGCTCCCCGACCACAACAGATGTGGACCGCGCCCTTGCGGAACAACTTGCGTCGTCCCTTGGGCTTTCCATCCCGGAATACGCGGCGGCGATGTTCGAAGCGAAATCCGACCTCTCGACCTTTTCGGATGCGGATCTGCTCAGGCTCGATTCCAAGCAATACGAGACCGGGGGCAAGAAACTCCGCGTGTCGGTGATTGAAACGACGAATCCGCCATCGATTCTGGATCGGCGCGGCAGCCTCATGAACAGCATGGACGCAGCCGCGGAGGAGGATGGATCCGACGCCATATTGCTATTCGTGATCGACATTCTGAATGAAGAAGCCACCCTGCTCGTTCCGAATGATCTGGTTCGCAAGGTCGCGGAAAAAACTTTTTCAGCCAGAACGGAAAGCGACACGCTTGTACTCCCCGGAGTCGTCAGCCGGAAGAAGCAAATCGTTCCCTACCTCGCAGCATGACCTGCTGACGCCTGCCTCTCGTTGGACATGACGACGATTATCGAGCGTTTCGAAGAAATCGCCGGACAGTACGACGCAGTCTTCTGCGACGTTTGGGGATGCGTGCACAACGGCGTCGAACCGATAGCTTCTGCGGGCGACGCCCTGACCCGATACGCGTCGAGCGGAGGCAAAATCGTTCTGATCACGAATTCTCCGCGTGCAAGCGAAGCCGTGGAGCGCCAGATTGATCGCATAGGGGTGCCCAGATCTGCTTGGCACACGATAACAACCTCCGGCGACGCAGCTCGATACGCTTTGTTCAGAGGGGACGTCGGCCGCGCAGTTTACCATATCGGCCCCGAATCAGGACTTGAGTTTTTCAATCCGCTCCGGTCGCGAACAAAGTTTGCCGAGCGGATTGAACTCGTGTCCCTGAACGAAGCCGAAGGAATTGTCTGCACGGGGCTCGTGGATGACGAAAACGAATCGCCGGAAGACTATGCCGATCAACTGCAAGTTGCCGTCGAGAAAGGCTTGAAATTTCTTTGCGCGAATCCGGACGTCATCGTGGACCGGGGAGACAAGAGGGTTTTTTGCGCAGGAGCATTGTCGCAAATGTACGCCGAGCTCGGCGGCATGACGCTGCTGTTCGGCAAGCCGCGACGCACGATCTACGACCTTGCGAAGGAGCAGCTGTCCGAAATTTCGCCCGGAATCGCCGACTCGCGAATAATTTGCATCGGCGACGGCGTAACGACCGACATTGAAGGCGCGGCGGCGATGGGACTGGACAGCCTGTTCGTCTCGGGAGGTCTCGCCCGGTACGAAACCGGAACTCGATTTCAGCCTGACCCGGCGCTGCTGGGGAAATTCTTCTCGAACTCCGGTCTTGATCCTACTTACGCCATCGGACAACTCCGATGACGATGCATGTCTGCGGCAGCGCCGCATGCTGGAATTTTGTCGTGCCACTCGTCAAAAGCTCGAATGCCTGAATTACGAAAACTGGATTCAACGGAAAATGATTCAGGCCTTGCGGTCTACGGCCCACGCCTAACGGCAGCGACGTAGCGCATCCCACTTTTTTGGTCATGCGGCTGCGGCGCGACAAGCCCTCGATTCGAAGAAACCGGGCCAAGGCATGCTTCGAAGCAGCATTCGACGGCGAGCAGGAGGTTGGCGCCGGCCTTAGTCCAGCGGCACCACGTCCGACCAACAATATGGGATGCCTTCTCGGAAGTTGAGCTGCTTGCAAACGAAACCCCCAATCGGTATCTGCTCAAGAAATAACTGTCGAATCTGGAAACTCGGTATCCGTGTAATCTCTGAGCAGATCATTTGCTGGACCGAACCTCAGAATTGACGGGTAGCGTAAATCTTCCAACGCATTGGGGATCAACTTGTGCTTTCCGTATCAACCACAAACTTGGAGGTCACTGCAACCGTGCGTTATGAACACACCGGCATGGATTTCATTGCATCTCATCGCAACATAACTCGCCAACTCGAAACTTCGTTTGGAATTCGATGACACAAATTCAAATTAAAAACTTTGGTCCTATTTTGAAAGCTAACATTCGTGTTGGCGGATTAACAATCTTCGCAGGCGCAAATAATACCGGGAAGAGCTTTGCATCGCGTTTAATTTATTCAATTTTAAATAGCCAGCAATCCAATCTGTATATTGAGCGCGCAGATGAAATTCTGAATTCACTACATTCATCCTATATTTTACTTCATTTAGACGAACTTCTTCGACGAAGATCGAACCGCAACTCTAAGACAACTGGAATACTTACCTCCATACATGAAATTATTTCACAAGTTAGCTCAAAAGCACAGATAATGGAGCCCAGCGAAGTCTCCTCTCCAGAATTTTTTGCACTGCTGACGGACACGAAGCCTGCTCTTGAAAATTACTTAAACATTCTAAAAACTCGCTACTCAACAAGTGGTACTGAACGGACTATTCGTTTGTTGGATTCATACTCGCGATTGCTGAATAGCGTTCAAAAAACAATTTCCCTAAAAAACATCCATGATAACTTCGTTCAAAGTCAACTAAGATCCAATCTTGAACGTCAACTCTTGGGTAATTTCCGCGTTCCAAGCATTGCAGCACTTATCGGAGCAAAGAGAACTACACCGTCGGTAAAGTTTGTAGGAGATAATAACATTATCTCCTTAAATCTTGAGCAATCCGACACCAGTTCACGGGTTAAACTAATTGACGCCAATATTAATCAATACTATCCAAGCAATATATTCTTGGAATCTCCAATTTATTGGAAGATGGGTGCAGAGGGCTTACATAGACGATTTTCACGGGACCTTGCTGATGGATACAACCCGGATCCACGACAATCGATCCCGGCATTGCCGACTTACGTTTCTTCATTACGAAAAAATCTGCTCACCGAGTACACTGGCGAGGTAGCGTTTCCGGAAATTTTGAAGTGGATTAATAAGAAAAACGTTTATAATGGCAAACTCGTTGTGGCAACGGGGGGACAATTGCGTTATCATGACGGTCGCCGCGAATACCCTCTTCAAACAACCGCAACCGGAATAACAAACATCGGCATTATTGGGCTGCTTATTGAACGTAAGATAATCAATGAGCGCACTGTTTTATTTCTTGACGAACCGGAATCCAATCTTCATCCTGCCTGGCAGGTATTGATAGCAGAATTGTTGTTAAAACTGGCACAAGCTGGCATTGACGTCATCCTTGCGACCCATAGCGTGGACATTCTGAAGTTCATCGAAGTATCCGCGCGTAAGGATGCCGATATCCTTAAATTGATTAACTTAAATCATTTCCCCGATTTCGACGGTTATGATACCGACTTTTTTGATCGAATCAGAAAAATTAGAAACGAATTATCTGATCCGTACTATCGTATGTTTATTGGGGATATATGACGCTTTTTAGAAAGTATTTGGAGCCAATAAAGCTTTCGGGTGATCCCGAGGCTCTTTTGTATCAGGCCTATCGACTTGACGGCACATACCCTGGACCGGATTTGCGACGCGATGCGTCCATTGGTTCGTGCAACTGTTGTGATTATTTCTTTTTCTCAGTGGGCGGAAATTTGATACTTGTTGAAGATACTCAGTTGGCCTCATATATTTTTGGAAAGGAGCAAGAGTTCAACTATTTAAGTGTAAATGATAAAACTACCTATATTCCAAAGTTGATTTGTCAAGAGAATTCGTTGAAAGTGTACGGGTCGTTATTCGTTCTCTATAGATATATTATTCGGTGTTCGGAATTAAAACCGGTGCCGGAGATCGACTCAATTCAGTTTTGGTTTGTTGTTAATGATGCTGATCGGTGCGATGCTCTTATCTTAGAAAGATATGACGACGAGCTTAAGCAGGAACTTTCAGGAAAATTGGGAAAAACCATTGTAAATGAAGTAGTAGTGATGACGAGAAGCGATTTTATTGAAAGATGTGAAAAGGCGAGTAAGGATAACGCTGATTTAGGTGTGATTTGCGTTCAAAAGTGAAGCGCTGGAATTTTTGCTTGGATTTCCTTTCAATGTTTTGGAGTGGACGTTCCGATACTTCGTAGTGAGCACGGAGATCCCGTTGAGGCATTTGCAGGATCCACCCGCATCCACTGAATGATCGGGAACTGTTTCCATTGGGTGCGGGATGTCGCGTTGGACAAGGACCGGACGCGGAACCGAACACTGAGATGGTCTGAGTAACTCGCCGCCATCCGACGCATCGCCCTGATCATCGCGCGCCTCATGGACGACAAGCACTCGCTCCATGGACAACTGCATAGCCTTAATGAATGACGATATCTTACCGGCCTTCTGGTCAAAGCGGCCGGCAAATTTGAGTAGCGAAAACCTTTGCGCAGACATCCATTCTATTGCAATCCGATGCTTGTCATGATTCTTGCAGCCCGGTCGGCACGGGATGAAACCCCTCTGCTACCAACGCCTGAACAAACAAGTGAACTCGACTGACGGCAATGATTCATGCGCATAATCCGAAATAATGCGCCTGTCCCCGAGCAATTCCGCAATTCCTCGTCTGCGATCGGGAATTTCGACGGAGTGCATCTCGGACACCAATCGGTGATCGACATCGCGCGGGAGAAGGCCGTCGCTGCAGGATGTCCGCATGGAGTCGTCACTTTCGAGCCTCATCCACGCCAGTTCTTCGGTTCGCAGACGCAAGCCTTCCGCCTGATGACCGCCGACATCCGTGCGCGAAGAATATCGGCGTTGGAAGTCGGCGTCCTATTCGAACTGCGTTTCGACACAGCGTTGTCGCAATTGACCGCGGAGGAGTTTTCCAGAGATATTCTGGCTGGCAAACTTGGGATTTCCCACGCTGTCATCGGGCATGATTTCCGTTACGGAAAAAGCAAGACCGGCAATCCGGACACCCTTATGGAAGACGGTGAAAGGTTCGGATTCGGCGTGACCGTCGCGCCCATGATCGAAGCATCGGGACTCGAGATCTCTTCAACCGCGGCTCGCAGTGCGCTCTCGGAGGGAAAGCCTGAGCAGGCTGCCCGCATTCTGGGACATCCCCATTGCGTCGAAGGAATTGTCGAAACAGGAGAGCAGCGAGGAAGAACGCTTGGCTTCCCAACCGCAAACTTGTCCATCGGCGAACTGCATCAACCCATGCCCGGGATCTACGCGGTCCGCGCCGAAATCTTGACCGGCCCATTCAAAAACCGGTTGATCGGCGCCGCATCGCTCGGCACCAATCCGACGTTCGGATCAAACCCGTTGCGCCTGGAAGTCTATCTATTCGATTTCTCGAGCGACATTTATGGACAGCGACTCTCGGTCGAACTGGTTGAGTTCATCCGCCCCGAGATCGCATTTCGAACTCCGGATGAATTGATCAGCAAGATGAAGCACGATTGCGAAGCGGCCCGAGCCATACTTGAGAACCGGTGTCGAAGCACCGACCTTCGCGCACGCGAATTCGATCGAAAATCGTGACTTCGAATCCACCTTCGACGCCAAGGAGAGCCGAAATGTATTCGCGAAGGCGACAGCACTCTGGCGAGGTTCGGACCGGAGGCGGGTTTCGCTTTGGATTCCAGTCTTGATGCGATAGCTGCATTCAACGGAGGACAAGATTGAATTATGCCGCTTCGAGAGAAATTCTGGGAAAAATACGCGCTTTCCGAACTTACCAGGGAAGAATGGGAAGCGCTATGCGACGGGTGCGGTCGCTGCTGCCTGCTCAAATTCGAGGAAGAAGGATCGCCGCAAGTTTATTTCACGAGCGTCGCTTGCCGCTTGTTCGACGGATCGTCATGCAGCTGCAAACACTATGAGGCAAGAACGGAAATCGTTCCCGACTGCATCGAACTGACGCCTGAAACCATACGCGAAAACTTCGATTGTCTTCCGCCAACATGCGCATACAGGCTGCGCCACGGTGGAGAACCGCTCTACCGATGGCACTACCTCGTGTCGGGCGATCGGAACGATGTCCACAGATTCGGCATTTCCGTGCGGCACCGAACGATCAGCGAGAGAGAAGTCGATGGCGAGCAGCTGGACAATTTCATAATCGAGAGCATCTGAAATGAATTTCTCCTCCGACAACGCCGGACCTGCCGCGCCGGAAATCATCGAGGCGATCGCCAAGGCCAACGACGGATATGCGAAAGCCTACGGGGCGGACGAGCTGACCAAATCCCTCCAACGGAAGATCCGGGAGATCTTCGATGCGCCGGAAGCTGCGGTGCAACTGGTTGCAACCGGCACCGCCGCGAATTCTTTGGCGCTTGCATGTCTTTGCCCGCCTTGGGCCACCGTATACTGCCACAGGAATTCCCATGTCGAGGAAGACGAATGCGGAGCGCCGGAGTTTTTCACAGGCGGCTCAAAGCTGACTCTGCTCGACGGATTTCATGCCAAAATTCAGCTTCAATCGTTCAAGGACGCGGTAAGCTCGACTGCTCGGGCCGGCGTGCACAACGTGCAGGCCGGCGCGTTTTCCATCACGAATTCAACCGAAAACGGCACCGCATACACCCGCGAGGAGGTTTCAGCACTTTGCGGATTCGCCGCCGAGAGCCAATTGCCGTGCCATATGGACGGTGCGCGTTTCGCCAATGCGTTGGCCATGGTCGGGGGCGCGCCATCGGAACTCTCCTGGAAGGCCGGGGTGGACATGCTTTCACTCGGCGGCACGAAAAACGGACTTATCGGCGCGGAGGCCGTCGTGATATTCGACCCGTCGAAGGCGTGGGAGTTTGAACTGCGGCGAAAGCGCGGAGGCCATCTGTTTTCGAAATATCGATATCTTTCAGCGCAGATGGATGCGTATCTCTCCGACGGGTTGTGGCTGCGGCTCGCAAGCAAAGCCAACGCGGCGGCAGCCAGGCTGGCTGACGGTCTGGCCAAGCTTGGCCAAGTCGAATTCCAGCACCCTTGCGAAACGAACATGGTGTTCGCAAGCTGGCCGCGCGAAACGCATCGCCAAGCAATCTCCAAAGGTGCGAGCTACTATCTCTGGCCTTTCAACCAATCGCTGGAAGGGAACGGAGCAGAGCTGCTGTCAGCCAGGCTCGTCTGCAATTGGGCGACGTCCGACGAGGAGATTGAGCAGTTTCTGGAATCGTTGAAGTGATTCGCGGCCCCGGCTTGAACAAGATCAATTGCATCGCCCTCAATGACCTGCGGGATCGCATGAACAGATGCATGCCTTCGGACTGATGCCGTTTTGGTATCTGAACCGGCTCGCGAAACCTGCCGATGCTCGTGCCGAATCCGGCGGACCCTTCAGTCGAGCTCCCCGCCCAGCCATGCATCCAAATGCGGGAGCCTATCCTGCCCCCAGAAAACTTGGTCGCGCGCGACATATGTAGGAGATCCGAACACGTTTCGGGATTCAGCCTCGTTCGTATATTCCCTGAACGTCGTTTCAGAACCCGGGTCGAGCGAATCGGCGACCGCGCGCGCGTATCCTGCCAGCTCGAGGCAATCGGCGACGACTTCGAGTCTTCCGATGTCTTTCTCCTCAAGCCAGCAGCTTCGAAGCACGGCTCTGACAAGAACTCCCTGATCACCCGAATCAATTCCTCCTGCCGCGATGATCGCGCACGAAGCGGGCAACGGGTTTGTCGGCCAGTGTGCCGGAGCCAGATTGATATCCAAGCCGTTCAATTTCGAGATTCTCGCAAGTTCTTGAGTTCTGTAAGCCTTTCTGGACGGGTGCCGATCTTTCGGAGCAACGCCGCCCGTGCGCCCGAACAAATCGATTATGTCGATCGGCTTGTAGTGAATCGTCACCCCGTGCTTTTCCGCAAGCCGCTCAAGCCTGTCGCCAGCGAGGTAGGTGAACGGCGAGAGAACAGAGAAAAAATAATGCACTTCAGTCATGTTGGTACCTGCATCCGTGATCTTGATCGGAAACAATGTTGGGAGTCGGGCCGACCCGCCGTCTTAAATTGCTCTCAGCATCGATGCAACTTCGCAACTAAGCGCGGTTCACAGAATTGTGCAAAGATGCATTCCGGCCATCCTTTCGACGAAGATCTTGGGAAAGCGCAGCGTTCAAGGCGCTGCGCTGAATCCGAGGCTCAATGCCGACGGCAGTATTCGGAGCATCGTTATGGAAATTAACAAAACAAGTTGATATAGATGTGATCGCCGCGAAACGGCTTGAGTTTTGAATCCAACTTCGGGAGACTTCAGTCATGCGCGGGAATGCCGAGCCCAAACTGATTGCGGGCAACGCCAACAAGGAGCTCGCTCAGCAGATTTCAAACTGCATCCAGAATCAGCACGATATTCGCATTCCGCTTACCCGCGCCAAAGTCGAACGATTCAACGACGAAGAAGTCTTCGTGGAAGTCTTTGAGAATGTTCGCGGCGGAGAAGTCTTCATCATTCAGTCCACCTCGAAGCCGGCGAACGACCATCTGATGGAAATACTCATCATGTCCGATGCGGTGGCCAGATCCTCCGCATCGCGCGTCACGGCCGTAATCCCGTATTTCGGGTATGCGAGGCAGGACCGCAAGACAAAGGCGCGAACACCCATATCGGCGAAACTCGTTGCGAACCTGATCGCGCAGGCGGGCGTTACTCGAGTGCTGACAATGGATCTGCACTCCGCCCAGGTGCAGGGCTTTTTCGACATTCCCGTGGACAATCTTTATGCCTCGCCGATTTTCGCTTTGGAAATCATGGACCAGTTCAGGGACGATCTGAAAGATATCGTCGTTGTCTCGCCTGATCTGGGCGGCGTGTCCCGGGCTCGTGAACTCGGGCAGAGGATTGATGCGCCCTTGGCTGTGATCAACAAGCAGCGCGAAATTCCTGGCCAAGTCACCGAAATGACGCTTATCGGCGACGTGATGGGACGGATTTGCATACTGGTCGACGACATTTGCGACACGGCAGGCACGCTCTGCGCAGGCGCCGACCTGTTGCTGTCCAGCGGCGCTCGCGAGGTGCACGCATTCGTTACCCACGGCGTCTTGTCGAATTCCGCCGTTGATCGAGTCAGGAAGTCGCGGCTCAAAAGCATGGTGATCACCGACACGATCGAGCCTAAAATGCCTGTCAAGAACTGCGGGAAAATACGGATTCTCCCTATCGCTCCCATGTTCGCGCAAGCGATACTGAACATCGTCGAGAGAACTTCCGTTTCCTCGCTGTTCAAGCAGGAAAAGCTCGGTAGAATCTATTCCAGTCGATATCCTTTCGCCGCTCCAGCATTGAGTTGACCGGCGAGAATCGCCGTATCAAGCAAACTCGAGTCTTCCGTCGAGCAATTCTGAACGGCAACGGAAAAGCGGCGCGGACCGCAGCGAAAACCAGCTTCTTGACCAAGAAAAAATCTGCCAAACGCGTTTGGACCGCTTGAGTGGGACATCGCGATGAATGATTCCAGCTTGAGAAGGCGCCAGCTGTTTTCCTTCGCTCCGAGTCTTTGCGAGCAAATTCGGATGGGCGGAGCGCGCGGAACCATTTAGATCGCAAAGAGTAGAACCAGCCAATTGCGTCGACTGGTTTGGCAACCCGGCATCTGGTTTGAAGCGTGCCTTGGAAATTTATCGCGACGGGATGCCGGCAATGGACGAATCGACAATGCACGGGATGTCCGGGCAGTGGCGAGTCTGAAGGAGCGGATGAACACGCATCAAGCGAAGTATGAAGGTGCCTTGGACAGGTTCCGCGCCAACATGGCCAAAACGAGAGCGCCTTCGAAGGACTCCGCGTTGATATGGAGAAGCATGTTGCTTTTTTTGCAAATCGCGATGCGGAAACGGCTCGACGCGAAAGCAAACGAATGCAATGGCTGATCGGCATGCGGATCGGCGGAGTTCTCGTTACGGCTGCAGTATTGGGATCATTTATCCGCTTATCCATCTGACAGACTGCAAAGTTCACACCGCGCTGCGGGCAGCGTTACCGGGTCGAGAGTGAAGGCTGGACTCTCGAATATGAACTCCACGACGAAAAAACGCATTTTTTAATCAGAGCGATTCGTGGTTTCCTGCGTGCAAAATGCTGGAACATTGTCGCCAAATCGGCGCTCAGGAGATCGATTGCCTTCTTCCGCCCGGGTGTCGGGGCCGCGACCACTTTGGAGCCAAGGGAGACATGGTTCAGAGCGATGGTCAGAGCCGGAGACACCAGCGCATGATGGATTTTTGCACATGGAGGCGGTTTTCCGCTTCGTCGAATACCGCGGAATTCACACCGTCCATCACTTCGGAGGTCACTTCCTCCTCCCTGTGCGCGGGGAGACAGTGCATGAACAGCGCGTCGGCCTTCGCCCGTGACATCAATGCGGAATCCACCCTGTAGGGCTCAAGCGCGCGCCGCCGCTTCGCGGGTTCCGAATCGACCTCGTGCATGGACAACCAAGTGTCCGTCATGATCAGGTCCGCCCCTTGAACCGCCTTGATCGGATCACGCTCTATCCTGACTTCCGCGCCTTTCGATCTGGCGAACTCGCAGGACGAGCGGTCAGGCTCCATTCCTTCCGGCCCTGCGTAAGTGAATTCGAAACCGAACTGCCCGGCAGCCTGAACCAATGACGAGCAAACGTTCGTGGCCGCGCCCGACCAAACGACCTTCTTGTCCTTTATGGAGCCGCGATGCTCCTCGAACGTCATGATGTCGGCCATGACCTGGCATGGATGACTGCTGTCGGTCAGACCGTTGACAACCGGCACGTCGGAATGCTCCGCGAGTTCGGCGAGCAGCCCGGCATCGAAGGTTCGGATCATGACAATGTCTACGTAACGGGAAAGAACCCGCGCGGTGTCCGCCACCGACTCATTCCTGCCCATGTGGATTTCCGGGCCCGACAGCAGCAGGGTTTGACCTCCGAGCTGCCTCGTGCCGACATCGAATGACACGCGTGTCCGCGTCGACGGCTTTTCGAACATGAGAGCCGCGATGCGGCCCGATAGCGGCTGTTTGTCGTCGGGAGCTCCATTGGGACGCCCTTTGCGCGCCGCTTTCATTTCGGCCGCTCGACTCAAGATTTCCCGCAGATGGCCGGCTGGCGTGAGGCTCAATTCCAGAAAGTGGTTCAATTCCGCCTTCCTTTCAAGTCTTCCGCAGCCTTGTCGATTCGCCGCGCGATCTCGGCGACTTCTTCATCGCCGATGTTCAAAGGGGGCAAAATCCGCACGGCGTTGTCGCCGGCGGGAACAGTCAGAATGCGACTCCGGTACCCGGCATTGACCACATCCATATTCGGAACCTTGCAGACCATGCCGATCATCATTCCGGTTCCGCGCACTTCGGCGAACACTTCCGTATGGGATCCGGCAACCGCTTCAAGCCGTTGACGGAGCAAGCCGGAGCGCCGTCTGACCCCTTCGAGGAAGTCTTCGTCCGCGACGATGCCGAGCACGGCAGCGCCGACTGCGCAGGCGAGCGGATTCCCGCCGTAGGTCGACCCATGCGTTCCCGCCGTCATACCTGCCGCCGCTTCGGATTTCGCCAAGCATGCGCCGAGCGGAAACCCGCCCCCGATCCCTTTGGCGACGGCCATGATATCCGGCTCGATTCCCGACAATTCGTGCGCGAACAGTTTGCCGGTCCTCCCCATGCCGCATTGGACTTCGTCCAGAATCAACAGGGTTCCTTTTTCGTCGCAAAGTGTCCTCAATCCCTTCATGTAAGAGTCGGAGAGCGGGATGATCCCGCCTTCGCCGATGATCGGTTCCACCATGATCGCCGCAGTGAACTCGTCGACGGCGGCCTCCGCGGCCTGAATATCTTCGGGATCAATCCGCTTGAAGCCCGGCGTCAAGGGCGCGAAGCCGGACACGAGCTTCTCGGAACCCGCGGCCGAGACCATTGCGAGGGTCCGTCCGTGAAATGATCCGTTCAAGGCAATGATTTCGTTGCGGTCCGGGTTCCCGCGATGATGCCAGTACTTCCTCGCCATCTTCACGGCAGCCTCCATCGCTTCGGTCCCCGAATTCGTGAAGAACACGGTATCGGCGAACGTGCGCTCGACAAGAAGGTCGGCCAGTTTCTCCTGGTTCGGAATCACATAGAGGTTCGAAGTGTGCCACAACCGGGATGCCTGATCCGCAAGCGCGTTGACCAGAACGGGGTGCGCGTGGCCAAGCGCGGATACGGCGATGCCCGCACCTGCATCCAAATATCGTTCCCCGGATTTGTCGGTAAGCCAGCACCCTTCGCCGCTGACGAATGCCAGCGGCGCTCGACTATAGGTGGGCAGCACATTGGATGTCATTCTGTTTTCCGCTCAAAGCCGAACTCGGTTATCAACCGGAGTTCCAAAGTGTCAAACCGAAAAAGGATACGCGTCCGCGGGATCCGAATTCGTCGCATAAATGCTGAACCTGTACAATACGTTGAATTGGCCGCCGGGATGCATTACGTTGCTTGATGCGCTCGTGATCGCAACTTTCAATCGATGGCGGGACTGATTGTCGAACCGCGGTTTCGGCGGGAAATGGATGGCGAAAATGGCTTGGACAGAAGATCGCGTCAAGACGCTCTTGCAGCTCCGGGAAGAGGGCAAGACCTCCAGTCAGATTGCCGAAGCACTCGGCGATACGACGCGGAACGCAGTGATCGGAAAGATTTTCCGATTGGGTTTGGCAAAGCCCGCGAAGAAAAATCCTGCTCAGGATGCAGTCGAGGACCAGCGTTCGCACGGGGGAAATTCTCTTAAGAAAAAGACGGGAGAGACCGGTACTGCGGAGGGCGCATCGCCGAAGAGTTCCGATGTCGAGGCGGCTGGCGAGCCATCCTCGGAATCGGATTTTGTCAGGTCTGTCGAAGATGCGTCTCATGTCGTGGGCATGGACGAGACGATGACCTTGGTTAAGAGGGCGGAACGCGATGCGAAAAAGCTCAGTTTGCTGGAATTGACCGAACGCACCTGCAAATGGCCGGTCGGCGATCCTTCTACGGATGATTTCTGGTTTTGCGGTTTGCCCAGCAAGACGGGCAAGCCTTATTGCGAAGCGCATATCGGCCTTGCCTTTCAGCCGTTCACATCACGGCGCGACAATCGCTCAAGCGTTTCGAAAAACTGAACGCGCTCCCGGTCGGATTGCGCGCTTAGAGCGTTTTTCACTAATTTTGAACCGCTGCATATCCTGAGTTCGCGAGGTCGTTCGCGCACTCTTCGGGCCCGAATGTTTTCAGGATGGAACCGATGTTTTTCCGGAGATCGTCTCGGGTTCGCGGCTGGTCGGTCCGCAGGAAGGGCTTGAGCTTGGCGAGCACCTGCTCGGTCGGCTTGAGATCGGGGCTGCAGGGCGGAAGGAACAGCAGGCGGGCGCATGCGCCTCGGGTCGTCGCGCGCACCGCTTCGGTTTTGTGGCTGCCGTTGTCCATGATGACGATGTCGCCGCGGCCGAGCGTCAGGACCAGCTGCGTTTCGACGTAGATTCGGAGGGCGGCGCCTTTGGCCGGTCCGTCCAAGATCCAGGGGGCGTCGACCCGGTCATGCCGCAGAGCGGCGATGAATGTTCGCGGTGTTCCGATGGCCGAAGGGGCCGACCCGCGCACCCTGTGTCCCTTGGGGCTCAAGCCGTAGCTGGGCGACATGCTGGTCTTCATCCAGATCTCGTCGATGAAGACCGGTTTGCGCGGGCCGGCCTTGCCCTGTAGGCGCTTCCACCGCTCGCGGCGGCGGCGCTTCACGTCGGGATGGTCACGCTCGTCGGCGACGAGCGTCAGTGTCTTGCGGGCGATGTTCCAAGACTTCAGAAAGCCCAGACCGAGGCGACGCCTCGCTCGCCAAGGTGATCGCCGGACAGGCTTTGATCCGCTTCAGGATCCGCGCCCGATGGCCCTCCAGCTTCGGCTTGCGGCGCCTGCCTATCCGGCTCGAACGGATCGACCCGTGCCCGAGGATCGCTGAAACCGTTCGATGACAGTTGAAGCGGCCACGCGGAACTGCTTCGCAACACTCCGGCGGCTTTCGCCCGCCAGCACTTTCTGACCGCGCGCATCCGCAGACAGTCCGTATAGGGTCTCGGCATACACCCCGTCCTCGGTCCTGAAACGACCGGCATCAACCACCTCGGAACAGGCGAGGAAATCCCTGAACCGTACGATTCCACCCAACCGAAAACCGCTCTAGCCGGATTTGCCGCTTTTTGCCGGCCGTCCGAGGGCGCCGCTCAAGCGCCCGGAGCCGCGAGAGCGCCGTCAACGCCGGATTCTGTGAAATGTTCGCAACGTACTTGCGGATACCTGCGCTCGGCGGACTTGCCCTGATGCATGAAAACCCTGTATACTGGTGGCAAACAGCGAAACATCTTGCTTCTTTTTATATGAGCAGTCGCAATTAGCGGAGGCTGGATGGCGCAAGTTCAACAGGCGATCACATTGGGATCGAGCGCAAAGACCGAACTGCGGATGCAGTTCGCTGCGCTGTGTTTCAAGGTGGAAAGGAAAAAGCTGGAATTCCTTCTGGTGACCAGCCGCGGAAGCGGACGTTGGATGCTGCCGAAGGGCTGGCCCATCGACGGGCTTACGCCCGCGCAGATCGCATCCAAGGAAGCATTTGAAGAGGCAGGCGTCAAAGGGACGCCTCTCGAGATTTGCATCGGTCATTACAACTACCGCAAGGACATCGGCAGCAAGGTGGTACTTCCTTGCATCGCTGCCGTGTATCCGGTCCGCGTCAAGGGTTTGTCCAAAAGGTTTCCGGAACATGGCGAGCGGAGGAGGATGTGGTTCAAGCCCCGGAAGGCGGCCGATACTGTCGAAGACGTGGCATTGAAGCGAATCATCGGGAATTTCGACCCTTTTGCTTTGGCGAAATTGCGACTAATCTGAGAAGACCCTGCCAGCTTGGCGGCTGGCGTCCTGTTCCGGGAAGACGATGATTCGATATTCGCTGCATTGCGACGAAGACCACACCTTCGACAGTTGGTTCCGATCAGGCGAGGACTATGATTCCTTGCGCAAAGTGGGAATGCTGTCCTGCCCGATTTGCGGCTCGGAAAATGTGTCGAAAAGCATGATGTCGCCTCAGGTCAAGTCTTCGGGAAGCGAGGGGCAGGACGTCAAAACGGATCTTTCGAAACCTGCATCGCCGGCCGAACAGGCCATCTCCGAGCTCAGGAATTTGATCAAGAAGCAATCCGAATACGTCGGCAGGGAATTTCCAAGCGAGGCTCGCGCCATTCATTTCGGAGACGCTCCGAAACGTTCAATCTACGGGGAGGCGAAACCGGACGAAGCGCAAGCGCTGCTCGACGATGGCATTCTGGTCGCGCCGATTCCCTGGGTGGATTCGAACCGAACGAATTAGCGTTCCTTCGCCCGCAGCGGGGCGGCCCGAATCTCGGGAAGCGGATCGTTCTCGCAAGCCGCACTTTGCCAGCCAAAAACCGTTCCGTGCAATTGCGGAAATGCGCGCCGCACGGAATGCTGCTAAACAGGCGCACGGCTATATGGCGGGAAACCGCATGAACAGGAGCAAGCATGCCGCCATTGGTTATGAAATTCGGTGGAACTTCGTTGGTCGGCCTCGCTCGGGTCGGCAACGCCGCAGACAAGGTGGAGCGCGCGATCAAACGCGGAAGCGATGCCATCGTCGTGGTTTCCGCGATGGCCGGCAGAACCAATGAGCTTGTTGAACTCGTGCAATCGGCCGGACCGTTCTTCGATGCCCGGGAATACGATGCGGTCGTCTCGACCGGAGAGAACATCGTGGCCGGGCTTTTCGCGCTCGCGCTGCAGCAGCGCGGCATTCCCGCTCGCAGCTGGCAAGGCTGGCAAGTCCCGATAAGGACGAACGCCATTCATGGAGCGGCTCGAATACTGGAAATTCCGACTTCGAACCTGGAAGCGAAATTTGCCGAAGGAATGAAGGCGGCCGTGATCTCGGGGTTTCAAGGCTGCACTCCGGAAAATCGCGTGTCAACACTGGGGAGGGGCGGCTCCGACGCTTCGGCGGTGGCGCTGGCGGCGGCCTTCGGCAGCGAAAGATGCGAAATCTACACGGACGTCGAGGGCGTCTTCACCGCCGACCCGAGAATCGTTTCCAAGGCGAGCAAGCTCCGCATGATCACTTACGAAGAGATGCTCGAGCTTTCCTCTCTCGGAGCGAAAGTGCTGCAGACGCGCTCCGTTGAATTGGCGATGCGGCACAAAGTGCGGGTTTGCGTGCTGTCGAGTTTTTCCGACGAGCCCGGCACGCTCGTCTGCGATGAGGAGGAAATCATGGAATCCAATGTCGTATCGGGCGTCGCCCATTCGCGCGACGAGGCGAAGCTGACGATCGTTTCCGTCGCCGACAGGCCAGGGATCGCGGCATCGATTTTCGGCCCGCTCGCAAGCGCGGGAGTGAATGTCGACATGATCGTGCAGAATATCTCCGAAGACAGCCGGACCGACATAACGTTCTCGTGCCCGGTGTCCCAAGTCGCCGCGGCCCGGAAGTCCCTTCAGGATGCGAAATCCGGCGGAGAGGTCCGATTCGCCGAACTGATCATCGATGAAGAGGTCTGCAAAGTTTCGGTCGTAGGCATCGGAATGCGAAGCCATGCAGGAGTCGCCGCCAAGATGTTCGAAGCGTTGGCGAAAGAAGGCATCAACATAAAAGTCATATCGACCTCTGAAATCAAGATTTCCGTTTTGGTGGACCGCCGATATATGGAGCTCGCAGTGCAATCGCTGCACGATGCGTTCAAGCTTGAAAAGCGCGCAAGAGGCACGATCCCATGACCGAAGCTTCGGATGTCAGCCTCCGGACGGTTCTAATCCGCGTCAGGGACCTGCTTGCGAAATTCGACGACGGACAAGGCCGCCTCGACAAGATCGTTGGAATGATCGCGGAAGCGATGGGCAGCGACGTCTGCTCGATTTACCTGCTCCGCGACGAAAGCACGCTCGAGCTTTGCGCCACGATAGGTCTCAGGCCGGCAGCGGTGCATCAGACCCGGCTTCGGCTGGGAGAGGGCTTGGTCGGGCGGGTCGCCAGAGACTCCCACACAATAAACACTGCCGACGCCCCATCGGAACCTGGCTTCCGCTACATGCCCGAGACCGGCGAGGAAATCTACAGCTCCTTCTTGGGCGTGCCGCTGCAAAGGGCGGGTGAAACATTGGGCGTGCTGGTCGTACAGTCCAAGGAGAAGCGCGCCTACACTGAAAATCAGATCGCGGATCTTGAGATCGTCGCGATGGTGCTCGCCGAAATGAAGGAAACCGGGGCGTTCACCGGCGAGGGCGCGGCGCTGGCCGCTCCGCACACGCGGCCGGTTACCTTTCAAGGAACGATCGCTCACGAGGGGATCGCGCAAGGCGTCGTCGTACTTCATGAGCCGCGGGTGGTCGTTTCCAATCCGGTGTCGGACGATCCGGAAGCCGAATACGAACGTCTGGATCATGCCATCGAGCAACTGCGCGGACGCGCGGACGACATGCTGGCCTTCGCCGCCGATGCGGCGCACCCTGAGCAGACGGAGGTGCTCGAGTCGTACCGCATGTTCACCCACTCGCAAGGCTGGGTCTCCCAAGCTCGGGCAAGCATAGCCGTTGGCCTATCCGCCGAAGCCGCCGTCGAAAAGGCGCAATCGGTGGTCATGGCCAACATGTCGCGTGCTGAAGACGATTACATCAAGGCGCGGCTGGACGATCTGAACGACATGTTCAATCGACTGCTTCGGATATTGACCGGACAGGGACGTCCGCAATCGGAGAGCATACCGGACGGTGCGATCCTCGTCGCGCGGAACATCGGACCGGGCGAATTGCTGGATTACGGTCAGCAGGCCAAGGAGTCCGGTCGGAAGCTAAAGGGCGTTGTCCTCGAAGAAGGATCGGTCGGTTCGCATGCGACAATCGTCGCGCAGGCGCTTGCCGTGCCGCTCGTCGTTCAGGTCAAAGGCATCGTCACCGATGCTCTGAACGACGACACCTTGTTCGTCGACGCCGAACAGGGAATCGTGCATCTGCGGCCAGATGCTGACGTCGCGGCATCTTTCCAAGACAGAATCGCGACTCATGCGGTCGCCCAAAAAGCCTACAGTGCGATCAGGGACGAGCCCGCCACGACTTTGGATCGTGTCACCATCTCGCTCCACATGAATGCAGGCTTGCTGGGAGATCTGCCCAGCTTGGAAAGCTCCGGGGCGGAGGGCGTGGGCCTGTTCAGAACGGAACTCAGGTTCCTTTCGACTACGAAAGTGCCCGGAAGAAAAGAATTGGCCGAAGCCTATTCCAAGATCATGACGTCAGCCAAGGGCAAGCGAATCGCTTTCAGGACCTTGGACGTCGGTTCCGACAAAATGCTGCCCTACATGAAGCGGCCGTCCGAATCGAACCCGGCGCTCGGATGGAGGGCCATCAGGATCGCTCTCGACCGGACGGGCGTGCTGAAGATGCAGGCGCAGGCTTTGATCCGCGGCGCGAAGGGCCGCCCCTTGTCGGTCATGTTCCCGTTGGTCGCGGACATGGAAGAGTTCGTTCAGGCGCGCAACTATTTTCTGGATGTTTTGGAATACGAGCGGAGTATCGGGCGGGTCGTGCCGGTGTCCGTCGAGATAGGCGCGATGCTGGAGACTCCTTCTTTGGCTTTCGCTCCGGACAGCTTTTTTGAACTAGCGGATTTCATCTCGATCGGCGGAAACGATCTGAAGCAATTCTTCTTCGCCGCAGACAGAGAAAACGAGCGGGTTCGCGCCAGATACGACTCGCTGAGTTTGAGCTATCTCGATTTTCTTTCGTTGATCGTCCAGCGATGCGCATCGGCCGGAACACCTTTGAGCTATTGCGGAGTGGACGCCGGTCGCCCCATCAACGCCGCCTGCTTGGCGGCCATCGGATTGCGGACTCTCTCCATGCGGGCGGCGGCTGTCGGTCGAGTCAAGCATTTGCTGCGCAAAATACGGCTCAGCGACGTCAATGCCGCCATATTGAGGGCGAAGTCCAAAGGCGCGGCTTCTGCCAGGCGGTCGGTTTCTGCCGAACTGGGCTTGTCATGAAGCCAGTGGCGCGGAGCATTGCCGGTCGGCCTGTGCCGATCAGGATTTGCCGACCTCTCCTTCAAGCGCCGAAAGATAGCCGGAGTTCAGGCCCATGCCCAAGACGCGCGCCGGGTTGGTCGGAGGCGGAAATCGGATCGACGGACAATTGATGAAGCCGAATCTGGAATAGTACTGCGCATCGCCGACCAGAATGATGAATCTCCAGCCTCTCGCTGCGGCCCGTTCAATGCCTTCTTTTATCAGCATCGAACCTAGACCCTCGCCTTGCCTCGTCGGATGCACGGCAATTGGACCCAGCAGCAGAGCTTCGCAGGCGCTCGACCCGACAATAATCGGCCAAAAACGCACGAGTCCCGCCAGCGCTCCGAATTCGTCTCTCACAACGACGCAAAGACCTTCGACCGGCGCGACGCCTTCGCGCAGCCTATAGGCCGACAACGCGAATCTGCCGGGGCCGAAGGCGGTATCGAGCAGAGCTTCGCATTCCCAGAAATCGTCGGGTATTTCGTCGTCGAGCCGAAACATGTCCTGTGAGCCGCAACAAACCTGCCGCTGAATAGTGCCTGCTCTCTCTAACGTTCAGGTCTGATCTACGCCAAGTGTTTGTTGTGACCGGCATAGAAAAGAGCGGTGCGCGGCCGGCAACCGAGGCTACGCCTGCCCCGCCGCTGCAAAAACCCAGCTGATCTCGGCGGCGGCGCGCAGGCATTATTGGCTGATCGGCACCGCGCGGAAAGTGCGGGCAGGATGTGGACAATCCGTCCCGCGAACCCGAGACCCAAAAACTGTGCCGATAAGGATTGCCCACAAGCTTTCCTTGCTGTTCGCGCTCAGCACGAAACCCGCGCGGATCCTCCGCAACCCGCTCGCAGCGCGAATCCGACCGCCCCGCCGTGCTCCGCAAATCTGAATTTTGACCGCCGCGAGATACAGTTGCTATAACCTATCCTCAGAAGCGACCGAATCAGACCCCGAACAGTCGCAAACATGCCGAACCCAAACAGGTGGTTGACGTGGAAACAGGCAAGAATGCCATGACGCGGCCGCGCAAACGGTTTCCCGAGTTTCAGGACACGGGCGAATGGTCCCCGCGAAAGATTGGCGCGTTTCTCACCAAGAGTCGATACACGCGCAGCAAGGACGATCTTGCAAAGAAACTGCCTGTCAAATCCTGGCGAAAGGACGTTCGCGAAAAAAACGAAGCTATCTCTGGCAGCGCGAACACACGATACCACACGCGGCCGGCGGTTCAGTTCGTTTACGACGAGCGGAATTTTCTGAACGATGCATTTGGAATTCTGCCTGAGCATTTGGACGGACGCGAGTCGACTACGGACCCTCCGCGCTTCGATATAGATCCCGGACTTAACCCGACATTTCTTCTGGAATACGTCTCGCGCGACAGCTTCTACAAGAGGCATGTAGAGGTTGCCGAGGGCAGCCGCATGGCCAAGCGGATTCAGCCGGACGCATTCCTTGACATCCCCATTTTCGTTCCGCCGAAGATTGAAGAGCAAGAGAAGATTGCCGAAGCGGTCCGCTCAATCGATGACTTGATCAAAACGAAAACTGAAAGGCTTGCCGCACTCAAAAACCACAAGAAGGGGCTGATGCAGAGGCTCTTCCCTGCGGAAGGCGAAACTGCGCCCAAGCTGCGATTTCGTCAATTCCACAATGCCGGAAGCTGGAAACGTTGTCTGCTAGAACAGCTTTGCTCAATGCGCGAGGGCCAGTACGTGCGCGCATCGGATATAATGGACGAAGATGGCGAAGGATTGTTCCCTTGCTACGGTGGAAACGGTCTTCGCGGATTCACCGAGTCATATACACACGAAGGAAAGCATCCCCTGATCGGCCGTCAGGGAACTCTTTGTGGCAACGTCAAAATGGTCAGCGGGCGTTTTCGTGCATCGGAGCAGGTGATCGTCGCGACCGCCAATCAAGGCGTCTGCGTGGATTGGCTGCGCTACCTAATGGAATTCGCGCAGTTCAACAAACATTCCTCAGGCCGGACGCGGCGGGAGCTGCCCATCAAAGTTCTCGAGAAACTTGTCGTTTACGCTCCGGATAGAGACGAACAAGAGCGAATCGCCAAGACATTGATTTCGATCGACGAACTGAATTCGTTGCAGAAGACGGCAATCAATCTATTGAAGCTTCACAGGCAAGGTCTGATTCAGCAGATTTTCCCTCACCCTCCGTGAGGCGCAGGGACGATTTTCGCCGACTTGGACGCCATGACCGAATATTTGTGGAAACTGCTTGACGACAAAATTGCATCTGCTGATTTATACCCAAAACGGCATCGGCGAGACGCGCCCCTTTGATGGAGTTCAAAGACATAGGCAGAAAAGCGCAAACCGTCGCACGCTCTACTTCAACGCGTTCACCGAGGATCAGTTCACGCGGAACAACGACCTGAAAGGCGCCAAAAAAGTGTCATTCGGATAATTCAATACTCCAGCTTACTTGCAGTTCTGCGAGAAACAGAAATGGAAAACGGCATTCGCCCACTTTTTTTTTGCGATATGCCAGTTGCAACCTCACAGTCGAAAAGGCGCCAGGATGATTTTCAACAGCTTGGACGAATTGGCCCAGCATCTGCGCGATGAACCCAGAAACAAAAAGTGTTTTCTGATCTATGGTTACAACAACGTCGGCAAGACGCGCCTCTCTACTGCATTTAGAGACATCGGCTGGCAACGAAACGAGGCCCCGGATACGCTCTACTTCAATGCTTACACCGAGGATCTGTTCACTTGGAACAACGATCTAAACGGAGGAAATGAAAGTGTTCTTCTGATGAATAATGATTCCAACTTTTTTAAGGGTATGGCGGGGCTGCCAATGGAAGGCCGGATTCGCGAACAGTTAAGTTTTTACGCGGATTTCGATTTCAAAATCGATTACGTAAACTGGACAGTCAGCTTTTCTCGTGATGTCGCGGGCGAGCGCAGAGACAATGTCAAGATTTCCCGCGGGGAAGAAAATACCTTCATATGGTGCTTTTTCCTCGCCATTGTTCAGATCGCGATGAATAGCGACATAGAGGCCTATGATTGGGTCCAATACATCTATATCGACGATCCGATCTCATCACTGGATGAACACAATGCCATCAGTTTGGCGAACCGTTTGGCACAACTGCTAAAAGGAACTGACCGCATAAAGTCAGTGGTATCATCGCATCACGCTCTCTTCTTTAATGTCATGTGCAACGAACTTAGCAACGCGGAAAAATTGTTCCTTAGCAAGAGCGGAAACCCGCCCGTCTATTCCTTGCGACCCACAGGCGATACGCCGTTCTTCCAACATGTCGCTATGCTTAGGGAACTTTGTGAAGCGGTAAATAGTAACGAGCTGTATATTTACCATTTCAATATGCTGCGCACGATCTTGGAAAAGTCCGCGAGCTTTCACGGATTCAAAAATTTTTCGGCTTGCATTTCCCACCAGAACGACGACTCTGAAAGAAAACTTCGCAGCCGACTAATAAACGTCCTGAATCACGGCAACCTCTCTTTATTCGAACCGCAAGCCATGAGCGAAGAGAACAAAGATCTCTTCAGAGAGATCCTAATTCAATTCTTGAACCTCCATTACTTCAATCACGAGATAATACCGGAAGTCAACCGAGAGGTTTAAGCCAAATGACCGAACTAGAGCACAATAAACTGGGCGCGGCACTTTGGAAGATCGCCAATCAGCTACGCGGGGCGACGACCGCAGATGATTTGCGGGACTGCATGTTGTCTTTGCTATTGCTGCGCCACCTATCGAACAACTACGATGCTACTGCGAAAAGGGAGTTAGGCAAGAACTATCCGGAACTGGCAAAGGAAGACCGTCGAACGCCCTTGGCCGTTTGGTACGAACACAATGCTGCCTTCATTGAGGAATTTGAAGCCAAGATGCGACGGAAGACGCATTATGTCATAAAACCAAATTACCTCTGGTCCAGCATCGTCGAAATGGCCCGCGTCGAGGACATTGATTTACTTAACACGCTTGAAACAGGCTTCAAGTTTATTGAAAACGAGTCTTTATCTGGCACTTTTAGCGGCCTGTTCTCGGAGATCAAATTGTTTTATAAAAATCTAAGAAAAAGCTTCACGGAACGCAACGAAAATCTCTGCAACATCATAACTGAGATCGCCAAGACACTCGCTAATTTCTCGACAGATGACGCCGCCATGGACAATGCATACGAGTATCTGATCGGGCAATTTGCTGCTGTTTCGAAAAATAGATCAGGTGAGTTTTATACCCCTCAACGGGTGTCTACATTACTTTCGGCCATTGTCACCTTGGATAGCCAAGATCCATACTTGGGAAAAAAGGAATATATCGGAAGCGTTTTTGATTTCGCCTGCGGTTCCGGTTCCCTGCTGCTCAATGTAAGGAATCAACTCGGTAAAAATGGTATCGGAAAAATTTATGGTCAAGAACTCAGTAAAGCAACTTGCAATCTCGCACGGATGAACATGCTGCTTCACGGACTAAAGGATACTGAGTTTGAGATATTCCATGGTGATTCACTGGCTAACGACTGGGGCACGATTCGCGAAGCAAACCCGGCCAAAATGCCGCGATTTGATGCAGTGGTTTCAAATCCTCCTTTCAGTTACCGATGGGAGCCATCCGAGGCACTTAATGAAGACGTGCGGTTTAAGAACTATGGCCTTGCCCCCAAGTCCGTCGCAGATTTTGCTTTCCTGCTGCACGGCTTCCATTATCTGAAGCAGGAGGGCACGATGGCGATCATTCTGCCCCGCGGCGCGCTGTTCCGCGGAAGAGCGGAGGGGCGCATAAGAACAAAACTTCTGAAGGACCGTCACATCGATGCCGTCATCGGCTTGCCTGCAAACCTGTTCTTCTCCACAGGTATCCCTGTATGCGTTCTGGTGCTTAAAAAGCGCAGTAAATGCGATGACGTTTTGTTCATCAATGCGGCCGAGGACTTTGAAGGGGGCAAGCGCCAAAGTCGATTGACTGAAGAGCAGATCAAGAAAATCGTCTCAACCTATCAATATCGCAAGGGACAGGATCATTACTCGCGGCGAGTAACAATGGAGGAAATTGAAGAAAAGGGCTTCAATCTCGACGTCGCAAAATACGTAAACACGGCTGAGGCGGAAAAAGAAATAGATCTCCATGCAACAAATGCTGAGCTCACTAAATTAGAAGGCAAGATCAAAGCTGCGAAGCAAACTCACAATGTCTTCCTCAAGGAGATGGACCTGCCAATTCTGCCGTGACCAAATTCAGCATAGCTGTGCAGGTCCCCGCCACCCGGCTGCGCCAACATCGGGTTGAGTACGGATTGCTTCCGAACTACCCTTGAACTCGCAGTTCTTGGCAAATGAAGGCAAGTTCAACAATGCAGGAAAGGATTTTGGGCGTGGTCGGCGGTTCCGGCGTTTACGACGTCGCGGGCCTGGGCGACCCTGAATGGATCAAAATCAATACTCCGTGGGGCGACCCTTCGGACGAAATTCTCACCGGCAAGCTCGGCGAGTTAAGATTGGCCTTCCTGCCCAGGCACGGAAGGGGCCACATTCATTCGCCGTCGTCCATTCCGTACCGCGCAAATATTGACGCCCTCAAGCGCATCGGAGTTACCGACATCGTTTCGCTTTCCGCTTGCGGCTCCTTGCGGGAAGACGCCGCGCCGGGCGACTTCGTCATTGTCGACCAGTTCATCGACAGAACCTTCGCCCGCTGCAAATCCTTCTTCGGCGAAGGTTGCGTAGGCCACGTTTCAGTCGCCAATCCGACTTGCCGACGATTGTCTTCGTCTTGCGCGGAAGCGGCGCGCGGCGCCGACGTGCGGGTCCACTCGAAAGGCACCTATCTGGCGATGGAAGGACCCCAGTTTTCGACGCTGGCGGAATCCAAATTGTACCGGGAGTCCTGGGGTTGCGATGTGATCGGGATGACGAACATGCCCGAAGCCAAGCTCGCCCGCGAGGCGGAGATCTGCTACGCGACCGTCGCGATGGTGACGGATTTCGACAGCTGGCATCCGGAGCACGGCGAGGTCGACGTGTCCCAAATCATTTCCACGCTCATCCGCAACGCCGAGAAGGCCAAGCGTCTTGTCGCCAATCTGGCCGAAGCATTGAGTTCGGAGCGGCCTCTCTGCGAACAAGGATGCGACCGCGCATTGGAGCATGCGATCATAACCGCCCCCGAGGCCCGGGATGCCGATCTGACCGACAAGCTTGACGCCGTGGCGGGCAGAGTCCTTTAGGCTGCGACTTTGATCCGGAGTTGCCGGGACGCATACTGCGCTCAGGCCGAGGACGACCTCTGCGATGCCGCTGCGCGACCTTCCATCAGTCCTGTAAGCCAATCCGGGTCCATTTCCGGCACTGACGACAGAAGCAGATCCGTGTATTCGGGGTGCGGCGGCGCCAGAATTTCACTTTTCGGCCCCTGCTCGACGACCTTACCCTGAAACATGACGACGACCTCGTCCGATATCGCTTGAACCGTGGCTATGTCGTGGGTGATGTACAGGTAGGACACTCCGGTCTCTTCCTGCAGACGCATCAGCAGTTTCAGAATGCCCTCCTGAACGATTTGATCGAGAGCAGAGGTCACCTCGTCGCAAATGATGACATCGGGCTCCGCGGCGAGCGCTCGCGCGATGCAGATGCGCTGCTTCTGCCCGCCCGAAAGTTCCGAGGGCAGCCGGTCGTAGAACGACTCGTCCAGCTCGATCATGTTCAGCAATTCAATGACCTTGGACTCGAGTTCTCTTCCCGAGGTTCCGTAGTAGAATGCCAGCGGCCGCCCGATGATTTCGCCAACGGTCTGCATCGGATTCATCGCCGTATCGGCCGACTGGTAGATCATCTGAATTCGGCGCAATTGATCCGCCGTTCTGTCTTTCAGGGCGGAGGGAAGCGATTCTCCGTTGAAAACCACGCTGCCCTTTTTAGGCGGAAGAAGTCCGGTGATCACCCGCGCAGCCGTGGATTTTCCGGACCCTGATTCGCCGACCAACGCAACCGTCCGGCCGCGCGGCAGCCTGATGTCGACGTCGTGGAGCACTTTCTGCGTACCGTACGCGGCGTCTATGCCGTCCATAGTCAAAACCGCTTCCCCGGAGGCGCCTTCCGGTTTCATCAGGCTGCGGACCGCCCAGAGCGATTTGGTGTAGGGCATTTCCGGAGCGGAGAGCATTTTGCGCGTCGGCGCTTCCTCAATTTCCTTTCCGTAACGAAGCACCTTGATTCGGTCCGCCATCTGCGCGACGACCGCGAGATCATGCGTGATATAAATTGCAGCAGTGTCGAACTCCTCTACTGCGTCCCGCATCGCCGCGAGAACTTCGACTTGCGTCGTCACGTCGAGTGCGGTGGTGGGTTCGTCGAATACGATCAGATCCGGCCTCGGCGACATGGCCATCGCGGTCATCACGCGCTGCAGCTGCCCGCCCGAGACCTGGTGCGGATAGCGCTCGCCGATCGTATCCGGCTCCGGCAACTGCAACGCGCCGTAGAGCGTGCGGGCATCGGCTTTTGCTTGCCGCTCGCTTGAAATCCGGTGATTCGTCGTCGCCTCCACGGTTTGTTCAATCAGCCTGTGCGCCGGATTGAACGCCGCCGCCGCAGACTGCGCGACATACGCCATGCGCGCGCCCCAAAGCCGACCTTTCTCGGAGTCGCTCGCCGCCACGAGATCAATCCCGTCGAAGACGATGGATCCGCCCGTCAATTTGCATCCGGGACGCGCGAACCCCATTGCGGCCAGTCCCAAGGTTGATTTCCCTGCCCCGGACTCTCCGATCAGGCCGAGCACTTCTCCCCGGCGCAATGTAAGGCTCACGCCCTTGATGATCTCGTGCCATCGCTCGTCGCTGAAGCCGTCGATGCGCACGTCTTTCATTTCAACCAGGATTTCGCCTTTTCGGCCGGATTCAGTGCTCATCGCGCAATCCGCTGGTTTTGTGCAGGAACCAGTCGACTACGAAATTCACGCCGACCGTCAGAAAAGCGATCGCGGCAGCGGGAAGCAGCGGCGTCAAGCCAGCTGTCAAATCATACTGCGCGAACTGAATCAGAAGCGCGGTTTCGCGCACCATCGACCCCCAATCGGCGGTCGGCGGCTGAATGCCCAGGCCCAAGAACGACAAGGCGGCGATCGTCAGGAACACGAAACAGAAGCGCAAACCGAACTCCGCCACCAGCGGCGCCATAATGTTCGGTAATATTTCGCGCCGCATGATCCAGCCGAGCTTTTCACCGCGCAATCGAGCGGCTTCCACGTAATCCATGACCACGACGTTCATGGAGACCGCCCGCGTCAGCCGGAACACCCTTGTCGAATCCAGCACCGCAATGATCAGGATCAAGCTAACAATTGTCGATCCGAATATTGACAGAAGCATCAGAGCGAATATCAGGCTCGGAATCGCCATAAGCACGTCGACGAGACGACTCAGCCCTTGGTCGAACCATCCGCGGTCAATTGCGGCCAGCAAACCCAGCCCGCCTCCGATCAGGAATGCGAGAAGCGTCGTAGCAAGGGCGATGCCGATCGTGTTGCGCGCGCCATAGATCAGCCTCGAAAGGATATCCCTTCCGATCTGGTCGGTTCCAAAGACGTGACCATCGCCCCACGGCGCAAAAGCTTCGGGAAAAATTTCGGCTTCCCCGTAAGGCGCCAGCAGTGGAGCGAATATCGCTGCGATTGAATACAAAAGGATGATGACAAGACCGATCCAAGTCGAAATCGATGCTTTCCTGATTTCAATCCAAGCGCGATCCATCCGCGTTCGGCGCATCCGAACCGCCCCGACCTCGCCGGCCGCCGAGTAGTTTTCCGGGGCATCCGTCATCTCGGATGAAGCAGTCTCGGGTTGGTGACGATGCCGATTATGTCGGCCAGCAAGTTAAGCAAGATGTACGTCGCGGCGAAAATCAATGCGCATGCTTGGACGACGGGGATGTCGCGGGTGGTCACGGCATCAACCATCAACTGGCCGATTCCAGGATATACGAACACCACTTCCACCACGACCACGCCGACCACAAGATACGCCAAGTTGAACGCGATCACCGTCGCGATCGGAGCCCAAGCGTTCGGAAGCGCGTGCTTCAAAATGACTTTCGTTTTCGAGACGCCCTTCAGCTGGGCCATTTCGATGTAGGGGCTCGCGAGAAGATTGATGATCGCCGCTCTGGTCATCCTCATCATGTGAGCGAGAATGACGAGCGTCAGCGTGAGAGCCGGCAATGCGCACTTTTCGACCCGCTCCCAGAACGGGGTGTCGGCGCTGACGTTCGCCAAAGACGGGAAAATCGGAAAAAGCGTCGCCAGCAGCAGCATAAGCACATAAGCCACGAAAAATTCCGGGAACGAAATTGTCGTCAATGTGGCGGCGCTGACCGCCTTGTCATAAAACGTGTTTCTATAGAGGGCCGCAGTGATTCCGAGCGCCAGCGACACCGGGACGGCGATCGCCGCAGCGAACGTCGCTAGAAACAAAGTATTCCAAAGCCGAGGAGCTATCAGATCCGCAACGTCTCTGGATCTGTCCACGCCTGATGCTGAACGGCCGGAAAACGACTTGCCCAAGTCCCCGGTCATGACCGAGCCGATCCAGTCGAAGTATCGCGCGACTGCAGGCTTGTCCAAACCGAGCTCCGCCCTGAACGCGGCGACGGTGTCCTTGGTCGCCGCTTGCCCGAGCACTGCTTGCGTGAAATCGCCGGGGAGGAATTCCACCGAGCTGAAAATGACCAAGGAAACCAAAAACAAGGTAACGATACCCAGCGCAAGTCGCTTGATTACTGTGCCTATGACTGGGTGCACGTTTCTTCCCGGAAACCGCTGTCCTTGCGTTCACCCAATTGTGTTGCAAATCGGTAGATTGTGCAAGTGCATTACATAATGGTTGCAATTTCGCCGCTCGCCAAGCGCCGCGCTCCGCCTCATTGCTCCATTCGTGAAGCGGGCAGGAGAGCGACGGGGCTTCTTCGCGATCAAGGTGCAGACCGCGTTACCGCCGGATTGATTGGTTGGTTGCCTCGGGGCGTGCTTTCTCTCCTGCATGGATCCCTTCCTTCGAGTTTCCGGCTCGTCGGTTTGGCCGATTGCTCTCCGGGAAACCCGGGGCAGTTCAGAAGTCCACTGTTGAGACCCTAATGCAACAAGCAAAAATCCGGATTGCCCCGTGAATTCCGATTGCTTCCAGCTGTGCCTGTTTTTCGCTGGCAACAGCGTTGGGGAACGCCGACCTGACGTTGAAGCACGGTCGCATCTGGATGCAAGCTCAGTCACTTAGTATCGCGGCCAAAGCGATTCAGATGAATCGAACTGCGGATGTGTCACTCAAATTGGTAAAGTTCTCCCTGTCCCATCATTCACCAAGACGACTCCGATCCAATTTCGAATCAAGAAGCTTTTCTTGCAGTTTTGCTGGATTCAAACATAAATTTAACGGCATCTTCATAAAATCTATCCTTGAAGCCGCGCAGAATTCATGCATGACTGTGAGCATATTGATCAATGCATGCTGCGCGCTCGTCCGTTTCGAGTATCCAGACAAGGCAAAGCCGCGCGAGCGTTGACAACTCAGCGATGCAACAGCCGAAGGAGAGACAGCATCATGGTTGCAAAATCAAAACTCTTGAAACTGCAGTCCGCGCGACTGACCGCGGGAACAATCGACCGGCGGCAATTCATCTCGTCGGCCATGGCGATGGGTGTCGCCCTGCCGACTGCATTGTCGATGGCAAGCAGCGCAATGGCGATGACGCCAAAAATGGGAGGCCACTTCCGAGTCGGGTCGCGCCATGGTTCGACGACGGATACTTTGGACCCCGCGACGTTCGAGAACGGGTTCATGACTGGAACAGGTTACATGTACGGCAACAACCTTACCGTAATCGACAATACCGGCCAGCTCGTGAACGAACTTGCCACCAGCGTGGATTCGGACGATGCGCAGACCTGGGTGTTCGGACTACCGGCCGGATTGGAATTCCACAACGGGAAAACGCTGACGGCGGGAGACGTGGTCGCGACTTTCAACTACCACAGAGACGAGAACTCGAAGTCGGCGGCGAAAGGGCTGTTGACCTCCATCACCGACGTTCGCGCTGACGGCAATAACGTAGTCTTTGAATTGGATGCTCCGAATGCGGACTTTCCCTACATCGTAAGCGACTACCACCTGATCATCCTGCCGTCCGAAAACGGAATGGTCGATCCAACGGCCGGAATCGGAACAGGGAGCTATGTGATCGAGGAATTCGAGCCGGGCGTTCGGGTGACGGCAAGCCGCAATCCGAATTACTTCAAATCGGATGCGGCGTATTTCGACTCAGTCGAGCAGCTTGCGCTGGTCGACACCACGGCGCGCCAGAACGCTCTTATGAACGGCGACGTGGATGCCATTACGGGCGTCGATCCCAAGACCGTGGCTCTCATGTCCAGAAACCCCGACGTCGAGATCTTGGAGGTGTCCGGCACGTTGCACTACACCTTCCCGATGCGTGTCGATGCGCCTCCGTTCGACAACTATGATCTTCGGATGGCTCTGAAGCTCGCGCTCAAGCGCCAGGAGATGGTCGACAAGATTCTTCTGGGTCATGGAACGCTCGGCAACGACCATCCGATTTCCTCGGCGACATCGTTCTATGCCGACGACATACCGCAACGGGAATTCGATCCGGAGTTGGCAGCCGAGCACTACAGGAGGTCGGGCCACAGCGGACCCATCCAGCTCTCGGCCTCGGATGCCGCATTCGCAGGAGCGGTCGACGCAGCGCAGCTCTATGCGGCTTCGGCAATGGAAGTGGGCATCGAGATCGAGGTGGTGCGGGAACCCTCGGACGGCTACTGGTCGAATGTTTGGAACAAAAAGCCTTGGTGCGCCTGTTACTGGGGAGGCCGTCCAACTTCAGATTGGATGTACTCATCGGCATATGTCGAATCCTCGGAATGGAACGACACTGCATGGCGCAACACTGAATCGGCGAATCGTTTCAACAAGCTTGTCGTGCTTGCCAGGGCAGAACTGGATCAAAGCAAGCGCGCCCAAATGTACCGGGATACGCAGATGCTCATCCGCGACGCCGGAGGCGCCGTCGTACCGATGTTCGCGAACCATATCATGGGCTTGAACAAAAACAGAATCGTGCATGATCCCGTCATTGCAGGAAACTGGGAACTGGACGGAAACCGCGGCTTCGAGCGGTGGTGGATGGCTTGAGCGCCGCATAACCCAAATTCGAATCGGCGGCCTTCGGCCGCCGATTTCTTGCTCCGCGCGAGTGCGGAGACTTCATTCCGGCTCAAGGCGGAGAACCGCCAAACAGCATTGTTGCACCCGCGCCAATATCAATGATGCGCCGGGCGGGCGGCCTTGAATCACCTTCAAGCGCCGAATACCCTGTCTCCGGCAAAAGATGTTGCGGCAAACCAAATCCAGCAAACGCCCGCCGCAACTCGGCCCGAACGGCAACCGGAGAGACCGCGGCCATGTCGAACCTGAAATCCGTAAGGGACTACATCCGCAACATACCCGATTTTCCGCATGAAGGCATTCAATTCAAGGACGTGACGACCTTGTTCACCGACCCGCGCGGATTCAGGATCGCGGTCGACCAGCTCATCCACCCGTTTTCCGGCGAGCGAATCGACAAGGTGGCGGGACTGGAGGCGCGCGGATTCGTCCTCGCCGGCGCCGTCGCCCATCAGCTTTCCGCCGGTTTCGTCCCGATCCGTAAGCAAGGCAAGCTTCCCGGCGAGACCATGTCCGAGCCCTACGAACTCGAATACGGCCAAGAAGTCATGGAAATCCACACCGATGCCCTTCAAGCGGGCGACAAAGTGCTTGTCGTGGACGATCTGCTTGCTACCGGGGGCACTGCGGAGGCGGGAATCCGCCTGCTTGAGCGGCTGGGAGCCGATATCGTGGGTTGCGCGTTCATAATCAATCTTGTCGCATTGAACGGCCAGAAGAAGCTGGAGGAATTGGGAATGCGGACTCATTTTCTCTGCGACTTCGACGATTGACAGATCCGCTGCAAAGCGAAACTCATGCCGTTCCGCAAAATTCCGACCTCTGAGCCAGTCGGCGATGCCGCAGCAATCACATGCGCCGAAACAGGTGCGCATAAGTCGCGCTGACGGTCAAACTTTCGGGGCGATTCTTCAAGGTCAGCCTGTAGCGCCCGCGAAAATCCCGACTCGCCGAAGCGATGGCGGACACGTTGACGATCGTGCCGCGGTGAATTCTCCAGAAACAGGCCGGATCCAGACGCGCGGACAAGTCGGTGATGGACAGCTTCACCAAATGTTCCGCGTCTTCCGTGAACGCGGACGTATATTTCTGGTCAGCCCGAAAGAATTGCACTTGATTGACATCGACGAACTGCACCGTCTCGCCCAGCCCGACTCTAAGCCATCTTAGATGCGAACCTGTCTTGGCCAGCTGCTGCGCAATCGAATCAAGCACTTCTTCGGAAAAGCTCGACGAAGTGCGCTGCCGAAGCCGTTCAATTGTCTCGCTCAAGCGCCCGACTGTCGCCGGCTTGACGAGATAATCCACCGCCGAACGCTCAAATGCCTCCAGCGCATGCTCGTCGAACGCGGTGACGAAGACTATCGCGGTATCATTCGTTTGAGCGTTATGCCGCTTCGCGACTTCCAATCCCGACATGCCCGGCATCCGAATATCCAGAAACGCCACGTCGGGGCTGTGCTCGCTGAGTGCCGCAAGGGCTGAAACGCCGTCTCCGACGGACGCGACGACCTGCGCCTCGGGCCAAAGCTCATCCAGCAACCGCTCAAGGTGTCGGCGAAGCGCCGGCTCGTCGTCGGCGACGACCGCCGTAGCGCGACGAAGCTTGCCGGCCACGACTCAAATCCCGCCGGAGGAACGCATCGCGGCTGCCTCCGAAGCTTTGCCGACCGCTTGCTCTGGACAAACTGTTTTCATCTGCTTCCAACGCGGGCGCGATGCCGGTGCCGCCGCGCGGCAACGGTTGATTCGCGACGCTATTGCGAGCGCTTCACTCTGCAGTGTCATTTGCCGGAATCCGAATCACGACGCACACGCCGCCGCCGGACGATTCTGTCAACGCCAAGCTGCCTTCGTCGCCGTATACGCTGCGGAGACGCTCGCGAACGTTGGCGATGCACTCGCCTGCGGCCTCGGAATTGTCTTTGTCGAGTCCAACTCCGTCATCTTGAACCTTGATTTCAACTTGGTCCGCGACCTTTTCCGCAGACACCAGAACCGTACCGCCTTCAATGGACGGCTCAACGCCGTGCAGAATCGCGTTTTCCACAAGCGGCTGCACCAGAAGCGGCGGAAGCCTCAGCCTTTCCACTTCCGGAGTCGTCGATACCTTGCGCCGAAGACGGCCGTCCATGCGCTGGGCTTGGATTTCGAGATATGCGCGGACCAGTTCCAGCTCGTCGCCAAGCGTCGCATCGGGCGCGCGAGTTCGATTCAGCGTGGCCCGCAACACCATCGTCAGCTGCTCAAGCAACTCCGCCGCTCGGGACGGATCCGTTTGAATCAACGAAATGACATTCGAAAGCGTGTTGAACAGGAAATGCGGTTCCATCTGCGCTTGAAGCACGCGCAGTTCCGCTTCCGCCAACGCCTTGTCGCGCACGAGCGCATCGCGCTCCGCCTGCTCAAGCTTGCCGCGCGCCGCCCAAAGCTCGAACATCAGCCTGAATCCGATCACGCCCAGAACGCCGAACAAGAGCGCGAACGCCAGCGGCGAACTGTTATCCTGCAAAAGGAGCAAGGGTCGCCCGGCAACAATCAAGCCGCCGAACACAAGGCCAATGACGATTCCGACAATCGTCATCAAGACGACGACAAAGTGCAAATTGACGCTCGACGCCAGAAGCCTGATGCCCCAGTGGATGCAGATATGGACAGAAAAGCCGATCGAATAGCTTACCAGAAGGTAGTTTGCGACGCGGTCCCCAAACGCGGTCGCCATGGCGACGCCCACGGTCGTGCAAAACAAAAAATTCGCCGACCAGCCCCACAGATAAGGGTGGGCGCGCACTGAAGAAGCAAGTTTTTCCCACATGTCATTTCTCACTGTGTAGACGGAAGTCGTCGCGCAGCGTCCAAATCAAGCACATCGGCGCAAAGTCTTCAAAGCCTCGACTTCGACCTGATTCTCGATCATGGCGGGCGCTGCATGCGCATCGGTCCGCCTGTCCTGAATTGTGGTTGCACCTGAACGCAAATTCCCCGGTCTCCGAAATGCTGCCGCGGCAGGCCGGGCGTAGGCTCAGCCACAGCCCGGCCGTTCACGCGTGCGGTTCGATGTTGTTGGTCCGCGTCCGCGCGCGCCCTGATGAACATGCCGCAATTCATGAGATCACGTATCCCGCAGCGTTCCGAGGATTCTTTGCGGAGCAATTCGGCGCAGCAAAGATTCGGATTGCCTTTAAAGTGCCTCGGCGAGACGAGGACTGAAGCGGCCGTGCAAGCCCAACGGCATCGGTTCCGGCAACGTCGCAGTTGCGACAGGACCAGCTTCGATCTCGCCTGCATCGAATATGCTGAGGACGGTCGAACGCTCCCTCCAATTCAGCGCCGTCCCGATCAGCCAGCCTTGGCTTTCGCTGGTTCCCGCCGGATCCGGAGCAAAGATGTGCTCCTCCGGAATGAGGGTTTCGGGATAGCGGAATTTCCGAACGTCTCCCGTATCCGTGTTCAACCTTGCCACGGTGTCCAGACCGCCGTGCACAGAAGGAGTCGAATCGCCCCGCTCATCCGCACCCAGAACCGTCACCCATTGGTGCCGCCGGGCGCTCCTTCTCGGATCCACGGCCGGAAAGTCGGTCGCGAACTCCGGCGGTCCGAGCAGTTCTTGGCCAACGGTTTGTTCGCGCGTGTCGATGCGATACAGAACATGGCGAGCCAGCCGCTCATCCGGGCTGCGAAGCTCTCCCCTCATAACCCCGCGCAAGCTTCCGTACATCGGATCCGGGCTGCTGTAGCGCGCTCCGTCGAATCGAATGACGCCTGCCTCGTCTTCCCAAGCGTTGCCGAAATGGAACGACCACTCCGAAGGCAGCTCCAGCCAAATGCGCGAATTGAAATCGTCCTTGTCGACCACAAGCACGCGCGTCGGACGGTCCGGCTTCCAAACATGCCGGTCAAGAAAACTTAGAGACCCGTCGGAATTCGGATCGAAATCAAGAGGCGGAAGCAGCAGCACGAGGTGGCGCTTCGTGACGACGAAATCATGCGGCATAGTCATCGGCTCCACCGGAAACGCCGTCGCCTGCTTCAAGGATCCGCTCGGGTCCAATTGCCAAAGCACCAGCATTCCGGCGAAGCTGGCATATCCGAAATTCCAGATCGTTCCGTCCGCATCCACCCTCGGATGGGCTGAAAACGGAGCGCCGCGGGTTTCGGGACTGAATGTCTGCAAGCCCAACGTATCCAGGCTGTCGGGATCAAGCCGCCAAGGCGAACCTCCCTCCCAAAGGGCCCAAAGCTCGCCCGGCAACGGAAGCACGCTGATGTTCGCGGCATTGATCGCGTCCGCATGCGTCACGGCGCAGCTCGACTGAACAACCGTGCCGAAGGCCGGATAAAGCGCGCGACCGGCGGCTCGTTCGGCATTGTATTTGGACGTCCGCACCATGCGCGCATGATGATCGACCTTGCCGTCGCCGATGCGCCATGCCTGCACCATGCCGTCGCCGTCGAACCAGTGCCGATATCGGAACTCGCCGATTTCGTGTCGAGCCGGACCGTTGCGGAACAGCGTGCCTTCAAGCCTCGACGGCAGCCGCCCCTGCAGTTCGGCGCGTCTGACGGGAATTCCATCTTTGTCCGTGCCTTCATAACCGACGAGCCAAGGTCGTTCGGCAAGAGCATCCCGGAACGCTTTCTTCCAAGGATCCGGAGCGACGACGGCATCTGCAGCGCAAGCCATCTCGGCCGCCGCGGCGCGAATAGGATTCGAGAAGGCGGCGGAGAGGCCCGCCGCTCCCGCCATCGTCTTAAGCAAATCGCGACGATTCATGGTTCGCCTCAGTAGTGCATCAGGTTGATTGATTGAGTTTCGGCATCGTCTCCGACATCGAACTTGACGGCGTTCCATTTCGGAGGGCCGAAAGATCCGACCGCGTTGTTCGAAGTCGCCCAAGGCTCGGATGGAATGCCCAGGAGCGTCGTGCCGAGTTCGCCGTCGCCGTCCAGATCGTGGAAGACCCGGATTGCGTAAGATCCGGGCGAAAGCGCTACCGAGAAACTCGTCGAAGGCATTGCAGGTTCCATGGTGAACGAAAAGACCGGAGCATCCTCCTCTGCGAAGCCTGCCTCTCCTCGGACCACCTGGCCGTAGAGCATCCCTTCCGCGCTCCGAATGTCCTTGATCGTGACCATCACTTCTCCTGCGCTTGCGACGGATGTCGCAAAGAGAACTCCGAGGCCGATCATCGATAATCTGTTCATTTGCATTGTTCCTTTTGTTCGCGCGAACGGTTTTCGTCCGCTCCGGATGCGGTTTTCCCGGGCGAAACGCCGATGCGAAAGCGCGAGGCGACAAAAGCGCATTTTCGGGAACGAATGCGGTCGACCGCGCCGCGAATTGAGAATTCGGCGCACGTACCGCGGGCAAAATAGAAAATAGAATGAGCGAAGCGGACCCGGCTACGAATCGATGACCGCGCCCGGGTTCATGATGCCGTCCGGATCCAACGCGGACTTGATTCTCCGCATCGCGGCGACGAACGCCGGATCGCCATGTTTCGCCAGTTCCGAGGCGTTCGACCTGCCGACGCCGTGTTCCGCGGAGATCGACCCGCCGTATTCGCGCACCAATCCGAAGACGGCCTGCCTTATCTTTTCCCGGCTTGCCGGATCCCTACTCCCGCCGGGCGGAGGAAACACATTGTAATGCAGGTTCCCGTCGCCGACATGCCCGAAACAATTGATGCGGAATTCGCCGATTTCCCGAATCGCGGAACCGGCGCGGTCGATGAAGTCGGGAATCTTGGAAACCGGAACTGAAATGTCGTGCGAAGCGACCGCGCCGATTCGCTTGTTGGCTGCAGGTATCGACTCGCGCATCCGCCAAAAATCGGACGCCTGCGCGACGGAACGGGCCATTGAGCCGTCTCGGACCAGCCCCTTGTCGAATGCTGCAACCGCCGCATCCTCCAGTCGCTCATGCATTCCGCGTTCCGCCTCGGTCCCGACCTCCGCAAGCACCATCCAGTCGTGCCGTTCGGAAAACGGCAGCCTGATATCGGGCAGAGCTTCGGCGAGAAAGTCCAGCCCAGTTCCCGCGATCAGCTCGAATGCCGATACCTCGCCTCCGAAACGGGCTTGGAAAAAGTCCAGCAGTTCGACCGCTCCTCTCGGATCCTTGACCGCGAACACGGCTGCGGCAGCATCCTCAAGGCTGCGACGCAAGGTCAGGCTTGCAGCCGTGATCAATCCGAGCGTGCCTTCGGAACCGATCAGAAGATTCTTCAGGTCGTAGCCGAAGTTGTCCTTGCGCAGCGCACTGAGGCCGTTCCAGATCGACCCGTCGGGAAGCACCGCTTCGATCCCAAGGCAAAGGTCGCGCATGTTTCCGTATCTAAGGACGCGCACCCCTCCGGCGTTCGTGGCCAAGTTGCCGCCGATCTGGCTGCTTCCCTGAGATGCTATCGAAAGCGGAAACTGGCGCCCGGCTTCCGTTGCCGCATCCTGCACGGTCTGCAGGGTGCAAGCAGCTTCCGCGACGATCACATTGTCCGCAAGATCCAGGCGCCTGATCTTGTTCATCCGCTCCAGCGAGAGAATGATCGGAGCAGGCAGACCGACACCGATCTGCCCGCCGACCAGTCCGGTTCCGCCTCCGTACGGCACCAACGGAATCCGCTCGGTCCTGCAGAACATGACGACCTTGGAAACTTCGGCGGCGTTCGACGGAGCGATGACGAATCCGTCTTCGCCTAAATATGCGCCGCGCGGCTCCGACCGGTAGCGGTCCTCAAGCGGCTTGAAAGCGACCTCGGGGAGTTGGCTGGCAAGGATCTCCAGCGATTCCGGAGTCGCAGGGTTGAGCGTCGTCATTCCAGCCTTTGAAGTCCTGGCAGCCCCTTCTTGGACCCAGCCGAGTCCTCAGTAAGGACCGGCCCGCCCGCGCCGATCACTTCGGAGATTCGCGTACAAAACGTGGTTGCTCCATCTGCCTGCTATCTCCAGATAGCTTTGAGCCACGCCTTCGTACTTGAAGCCTGTCTTTTCCAGCAGCCCGCGGGACGGACGGTTGTTCGGAAGGCAGGCCGCTTCCATCCGACTGAGATCCAATTCCGTGAATGCAAAATGCACAACTGCGAGAATCGCTTCCCGCATGAATCCTTGACGCGCGTAAGGTTGTCCGATCCAGTACCCCAAAGTTCCGGATTGGGAAGCGCCGTACCGAACGTGGTCCAGCGTAATGCCGCCCACCATGACTTCGTCGGCTTGGCGGATCAAAAAGAATGGCGCCGCCGACCTGTTCGCAACTGACTTTTGCGCCCAGTTCACTCTGTTGACGAATGCATTTCGGCCAAGGTGATCGTCCGCCCAGGTCGGTTCCCACTTCTCAAGAAACGCTCGGCTGGACTTGCGCAAGTCATGCCATTCGGCAAAGTCGGACTGCTTCGGAAGTCTGAGCTCCAGTCGATCCGTTATCAGTACGGGCGACTTGTTCCGCAACAACATTACGCGGCGAGCCGCTCGACAAGTTCGGCGCCGGTCGGCGCCGCGGATATGGGGCCGTAAAATGCGCTGGCGGACTTGGCGCCCTCGACGAGACCCCGAGCGTAGCTCCGGGCCTTTTTTGCATCCACGGCATCGAATTTGGCGATGATCCTGTCGATCTCCTCGACCTCGCCCAATATCGAAAGCGAATTGCCCAGCCGTTCAACCCTGAACATGGGACTCTCCAACGCCATCAACGATCCTGCCCTGATTTGAGCCCGCGCCCGCTCCACCTCTTTGTCCTCCAAGTCTTCGGCCGACCTCCTGATCTCGTCGATGCACAATCGCGCAAGGTCGCCGAGGTTGTCTTCGGAGGTGCTCGCGTGAACGACGAGCATTCCGGTATCCGAATGCGGGATCGCTTGCGCGGAAATCGAATAGCAAAGCCCGCGCTTCTCTCTCGCTTCCGTGAACAATCTGGACGCGGCTCCCCCGCCCAGCGCCCCTGCGTAGATTCTCGACGCGTAGCTCAAATCGTCCCTCAGCTTCGGGGCTTCGAATGCAAGCGCATACTGAGCGAGCTCCATGTCCTTCTCGCGGCGGAACTCGCCGCTCTCGAAGCAGGAGGATTCCGCCTCCGGGCGCGCCGCGCTGTCCAATTCCCCGAAGTACTGGCCTGCGAATTCAAGAACCGCCTCATGATCGACCGAGCCGGCCGCAGCCAGAACCATCCTGCCGGGGCGATAATGCTCTCGGACGAAGCGAATCAGATCGGCCCTCTTGAAACCCGAGACCAGTTCGGTCGTGCCGATGATCGATCGTCCGAACGATTGCGTCGGATATGCGGTGCTCTGCAGCGCTTCGAACACGACTTCTTCCGGGATGTCCTCGATTTCGCCGATCTCGTGGAGAATGACGTTCCGCTCAAGCTCAAGCTCGCCGGGATCGAAGACTGAATTGAGCGCGATGTCCGCAATCAGTTCTATCGCGAGCGGGACGTCCTTTTCCAAAACGCGCGCGATAAAGGCGGTGACTTCCTTTCCGGTATACGCATTGAGGCTTCCGCCGACCTCTTCGATGGATTCAGAGATTTGAAATGCGGACCGCGTCGACGTGCCCTTGAACGCCATGTGCTCAAGAAAATGCGCGACTCCGTTCTGCTCGGCGCGCTCATGCCGCGCGCCGACGGACAGATAAAGCCCCAGCGCTGCGGAGCGCAGTCCGGGCATGCGTTCCGTAGCGACACGGAATCCGTTGGGCAGAGTGCTGATGCGGGCGGTCAAGTCGAGCGCCTTTCCTTAATCACAGACTTCAATTCTTCAAGGTCGTTCGCCGCGCGGCGAATGCGCTCCGGCTTCTCCCCAATGTCCGCCATCCGCTTCGGCAATTCGACATGCACTCCGCTCGCCTGCTCGACCGCATCGGGGAATTTGGCCGGATGCGCGGTCGCCAGCGCGACGACCGGCACGCCGGACTTGCGTTCGAATTCCTTCGCGACCTTTATTCCGACCGCGGTATGCGGGCAAACCACTTCGCCTGTCTCCTCGTAGACGCTCCGAATTGCAGAATGGGTCTCCGCTTCGGAGCACCGGCCGCTCCCGAAGGTCTCCTGAATCCGGGAAAGCGCCTTTCGGCTTATGCTGAAGCCGCCCGACTTGAGCGAATCCATATATTCGCCGACAGACGACGCGTTCCTTCCTTCCGCTTCGAACAGGGCTCGCTCGAAATTCGAACTGACCTGAATGTCCATCGACGGGCTTATGGACTCCAATACCGCCGACTTCCTGTATTCCCCCGACGCGAGCGCGCGGTGCAGAATGTCGTTTTGATTCGTCGCGACGACAAGGCGGTCGATCGGAAGACCCATGAGTTTCGCCGCGTAGCCGGCGAAGACGTCGCCGAAATTTCCGGTGGGGACCGTGAAAGCGACCTTTCGTTCGGGAGAGCCCAGCGCCAATGCCGAGGCGAAGTAGTAGACGATCTGCGCCACGATCCGAGCCCAGTTGATGGAATTCACGCCGCTCAAACGCATTTCGCTTCGAAAATCCGCATCGTTGAACATGCGCTTGACGAGCGCCTGGCAATCGTCGAAATGGCCGTCGACGGCGATCGCATGCACATTGGCGTCGTCCGGCGTCGTCATTTGCCGCCGCTGGATCTCGGAAACGCGCCCATGCGGATACAGGATGAACACGTCGACGAATTCGCTTCCCCGGAACGCTTCGATCGCCGCCGAGCCGGTGTCTCCGCTCGTCGCGCCTATGATCGTCATTCGCTCGCCGCGCCGCCGCAGCACGGTCTCGAACATTCGCCCCACGAGCTGCATCGCGAAGTCCTTGAAGGCGAGCGTCGGCCCATGAAACAATTCCAGCAGGAACAAATCGGTTCCGATCTGGATGAGAGGGCACTTCGCTTCATGCCCGAACCGCTCGTAGGCATCATGAGCCATCGAACGGAGTTCATCTTCGGGAAATGCGTCGCCGGTGAACGGCTTCACGACGCGGCAGGCGATCTCCGAATAAGGTTTGCCGGCCAATGCGGCAAGATCCTTGCGAGAGAACGTCGGCCAGCTCTCCGGGACGTAAAGACCGCCGTCGTCGGCCAGTCCCGCGAGCATCGTCTCCTCGAATCCCAGACGGGGAGCTTCGCCCCGCGTCGAAATGTAGCGCATTTCAGACAATTCGGCTGCTCCGCTTGGAATTCGGTGGACGGGTATTACGCCAAATCCAGAATCCTGTCATCCCCAGCCAGATCGCAGCGAGCGAAAACCAGGTGACGGCATACTGGAAATGATCGTTCGGAATGCCTGAGCTGCTGACCGGCCATGATACGACGCCTTCGGGAGCGGATGAATCGCGCCTTGCGACTATCAGCACCGGCTCGGCGCCCAACGCGTCCGCCATCGCCTGAACGTCGCGGGCGTACCAGATGGCCCCGTCGGGCTCCGGGGTGAAAAGGCGGTCGAACTCGTCAGGCCATTGCAGGTTTCCCAAGACTTCGGCGTCCGGGTTCGTGCCTCGGTCGCCGTTCCTGAGCCGCGCAGGGAGGTGTCCTCTATCGAGCATGACGGTTCGGCCTTCGGTTTCGAAAGGGACGATCAGCCTGAAGCCCGGACCAAGACCCCGTCTGCTCGTCTGCACCAGAATTTCGCCCTCGCCCGTCCGACCGGACGCTTCAACGGAAAGGTAATTGTCCCGAATCGGATCCGGGAATTCAGGGAGCGTCACGGGCGGGGCCGATATCCTCGCGTCCATTGTGGAAAGAACGCCCTGCTTCCACTCGAGCCTCTGCACCTGCCAAATGCCCAAGCCGACCAAAATCGACGCGCCCAGCGCGCCGACGAGAAGCGCGAACGCTGCCTTATGGAATCTCCCCCCGGCCGGCTCGGCGTCACTCGCGTTGAAAGGATGCTTCGGCTCACCTGACAATTGTCGAATTCAATTCTTCATCCGCCCCAAATGTAGACCGCGGCGAACAGGAACAGCCAAACGACATCGACAAAGTGCCAGTACCAGGCAGCCGTCTCGTAGCCGATATGCGCGGTCGGCGTGAAATGGCCCATCATGCCGCGAACCATGCAGACTGCGAGAAATACGGTTCCGATGATGACGTGCGCCCCGTGGAAGCCGGTCGCCATGAAGAAGGTGGCGCCGTAGATGTTGCCGGAATAGCTGAACGCGGCGTGGGCGTACTCGTACGCTTGGAGAGCCGTGAATGCGCAGCCCAGAACGATCGCTAGAATAAGTCCGTTCACGAAGTCTTTTCTGTTGTTCGCATGGGCGATCGCGTGATGCGCCCAAGTTGCCGCCGCGCCCGAACTCAGCAGGATCAGCGTATTGATCAACGGCAAGTGCCAAGGGTCGAAGGTCTCGATTCCCGCAGGCGGCCAGACGCCGCCCGATCCCTCCTCCATCGGATAGAGGGCGTGCTTGAAGAAATTCCAGAACCATGCGCTGAAAAACATGATTTCCGACATGACGAACAAGATGAAGCCGTAGCGCAGGCCGATCTGCACGACCGGCGTATGATCGCCCGAGTGCGACTCTTTGATCACGTCCGTCCACCAGGCGACCATAGTGTACGCGATGATCGCGAGGCCGGCCAACATCACCCACGGGCCGTAATCCTGGAAGAACAGAACGGCGCCGAACAGCATCGTGAAGCCGCCGACCGCTCCGATGAACGGCCAGATCGAAGGATTCAGAATATGATAGTCGTGTTGGTTCCCATGCGCCATTTTCAACTCTCCTCAGAACCGGGTTCGTCTGCGCGCGCCTGCGCCGATGTCGGGCTGAGACCGCCGCCGGCCGGCAAGTCGATCCGATGGAAGGTGTAGGACAACGTGATCGTGCCGACCGATCCCGCTTCCGGATCATTCACTATATCGGGGTCGACGAAAAACGAAACCGGCATCTGCACGCTTTCCCCCGGCTGCAGGACCTGCTCCTCGAAACAGAAGCATTGCACCTTCACGAAATATCCGCCAGCGCTGAACGGATGGACATTGTAGCTCGCCGCGCCGGCGACCGCTACGCTGGTGGGATTATGCGCTTCGTAGAACGCAAGGCCGCTCTCGCCGATGCGCAATTTCATTTTGCGTTCCAAGGGGCGGAACTCCCAAGGCATGCCGCGCTCTTTGGATGCGTCGAAGCGGACCGTGATTGTGCGATCCAGCGCTTCGGCGCTTCCCGCTTCCGCCCGCAGAGTGGCGCCGCCGAATCCCGTGACGCGGCAGAACCAATCATAGAGAGGAACGAACCCCCAGGAAGCTGCGCACATGAGGGCGGCGACAGCTCCCAGCCGCACCATCATTGCTTTGTTGCGAGTTCCGACCGACATCGAGTCAATCCAACAGCGACGGCCTGATGGCGTGATCGAATGCCTCCAGCATGTGTCCGCTGGACAGCTTCACGATCGTGATTGCGAAAACAAGCATTACGAACGCCCCGAGGACTCCCGCGATCCACATGTTTCTGGAACGACGACGCGAGTGAAGCTCATGCTCCTGAAAGAACGGTCCATTCAGATCCATGCCGGCCATCCCGAAATCCAATCGCTGCCCGAACGGAGCGCCGCGTCAATTGCCAACGCGCCGAAGGAAAAGAACAAATATCCCAGAGAGAGGTTGAAAAACCCCTTTTCCGCCTTCCAACCGTCGCTTTTCGACGCCGCCTCGCCCCTTCGCAAGAGCTGCAGCGAGCGAGCTGTGAACATGAAGTTGGCGATGAGGCTGACAAAGAAGAATGCCGGTCCGCCGATTCCGCTGAACGCGATCAGGAGCGAAACGGGAATCAACGACGCGGAATACGCGAAAATCATTCTGCGCGCGGCGGCGTCGCCTCGCACAACCGGAAGCATCGGTATGCCGGCGCGGGTGTAGTCGTTCTTCGCGAACAAGGCCAGAACCCAGAAATGGGGCGGCGTCCACAAAAAAATCAGCAGAAACATGAGCACCGCCTCAATCGAGACGCCGGCGGTCGCGACGGCCCAGCCGATCACCGGGGGAAACGCACCCGCAGCGCCGCCGATCACGATGTTCTGCGGCGTGCGCCGCTTCAGAAACATCGTGTAGACGACCGCATAGAAAAATATCGTGAAAGCCAGCAACGCCGCGGATTGCAGGTTCGCAGTCAGCCCGAGCATGACGACCGAAAAGCCCGACAGCCAAAGCCCGATGTAGAGTGCGGTCTCACGCGATACTGCACCCGACGGTACCGGTCGGCGTCGTGTCCTTCGCATCGTCGCATCAATATCGGAATCCCACCACATGTTGAGCGCTCCCGACGCGCCGGCTCCGACGGCCACGAACAGGATGGATGCGATCGCGATCAACGGGTGCACTTGCCCGGGAGCGACGACAAGCCCGACTGCGGCCGTGAAGACCACAAGCGACATTACGCGCGGCTTCAACAGGGCGAACAGGTCGCCCATTTCCGCTTCGCGAGGCGTCTCGATCATTGTTGCGCTGGATGAAGCCGAACTCATTGGACGTTCCCGCGATGCCCCTTCACAGTTCGCCGGCTCAATTGGAGGCGGTCTGCTGCAGGCGCGGAATGCCTCCATATTCTTCGATGGCGGCGTCAAGCCATTCCTCGTATGCGCTTTGGCTCACGACTTTGACCGTGATCGGCATATAGGAGTGGTCCTTTCCGCAAAGCTCCGAGCACTGGCCGAAATATATGCCTTCCTGCTCGGGCTTGAACCAAAGGCCTGCAAGCCGCCCGGGAACTCCGTCCTGCTTCACGCCGAAAGAAGGCACGGTCCAAGCGTGGATCACATCTGAAGCGGTCACATTCACAACGACGGTGTTGTCGACCGGCAGCACCAAGGCCGTGTCGGTTGCGAGCAGATACTCATCCCGAGAGTAGCCGTACTCCTCAAGCTGGTCTTTCTGCAGCATGAAGCTGTCGAACGCAAGTTCGTGGTCAGGATACTCGTAGGTCCAGTACCATTGGTTGCCGGTTGCCTTTATCGTGATGTCGGCCTCCGGAATGCGCTGCTGCTTGAGCAACATCGGCAACGAAACCACTCCGATCCCCACCAGAATGATTATCGGAATCACCGTCCACGCAAGTTCGAAACGCAGATTGTGCGTGAATTTGGCCGGAACGGGATTCACGCGGCTGTTGTACCTCACGATCACCCAGAGCAGCAGTCCCAGGACGAAAGCGCAAATCGCCGCGATGATGTAATTGAGCAGCCGGTCCAGCCAGTCGATGTCGCGGGCCACCTCGGTAACGGCGGGTTGGAAGCCGTATTCGTCCGGCCTCGGCCGTCCGATTATCTCGAGCTCCTGACCGACATCCACGCCCAGCGCGCCGGAGGCGGCGACGGCCGCTCCCAACGCCGCCAAGCTGAATATGTAACGCTTAGAGTTCATCGGCGCCGTCCCATGAAACTTGAACCGACCGCAGTCCGCCCGGTATAGAATCCCATATTGTTCAGAGCGACCCAAGACCATATATGGCATTCATTCGCAAGCACCCGATGCCTTCAATCTTGCGGCATCGGACTTTGCCTTTCAGCAGAAGCGGACGCGCATGAACTCCGACACCACAGGCTTCCGGCCTTTCGAAACGATGATTGACAAGGAAGGCGCGCTCGCGGTCCTCCGCCACACCTCGGGAGGCGCGGACGACTGCGAGCTGTTTCTTGAACGGCGACGGGCGGAGATCCTTTCCTTCGACGACGGGCGGGTGCGCCACGCCAGCTACAGCGCCCGCGAAGGATTCGGCCTGCGCGCGGTTCGGGGGGAGACCGCCGGCTACGCGCATTCGACCGAGATCACCGAAGACGCGTTGAAGCGCGCGGGCGAGACCGCGAGGCTGGCGGTCCGGGAAGGAGGGGGCTCGATGGCTCCTGCTCCCCGAAGGACAAACAAGAAACTCTACTCCAGCAACGATCCGGTGGACGAAATCGACTTCCCCCGGAAAATCCGGCTGCTGAAGGAAATGGATGCGTACATGCGCGGCTTGGACAAGCGCGTCGTGCAGGCGACGGCGACGATTTCGGCGTCCATGCAGGAAATCGAGATTCTTCGGGCGGACGGCGTATCAATGGCGGACGCGCGCCCGATGTCGCAGATCCGGGTCTCGGTCATCGTAGAAGAGAACGGACGTCGCGAAACCGGGTCGAACGCCGAAGGCGGCAGATTCGAACTTGCCGGAATCATTTCCGAGGATGCCTGGAGGGCCGCGGCGCGAGAGGCGCTGCGTATCGCGCTCGTCAACCTTGATGCGGAAAGAGCGCCGGCGGGCGTGATGGATGTGGCTCTCGGCCCGGGATGGCCCGGGATCCTGCTGCACGAAGCTGTCGGCCACGGCCTTGAGGGGGATTTCAATCGCAAGGAGACTTCGGCATTCGCCGGATTGCTTGGCCAAAGGGTCGCATCTCCGGGCGTGACGGTTCTGGACGACGGGACGATCGCGGACAGGCGCGGCTCGATCACGATCGACGACGAAGGCACGCCGAGCCGCTCCAACGTCCTGATCGAAGACGGAATTCTCGTCAACTACATGCAGGATCGGCAGAACGCCCGACTCATGGGCAGAGAGCCGACCGGCAACGGGCGCAGGGAATCGTACGAGCATGCTCCCATGCCAAGGATGACGAACACTTTCATGCTCGGCGGCGACGGCGAGCCAAGCGACATAGTGGCCGAAATCAAGGACGGCATCTACGCGGTCGGGTTCGGCGGCGGCCAAGTAGACATAACCAACGGCAACTTCGTATTTTCGTGCACCGAAGCTTACCGTGTCAGGAACGGCAAGGTGGGCGCGCCCATCAGCAACGCCGCGCTGATCGGAGACGGCCCGACAGCGCTCAAGCACATCCGGGCGATCGGAAACGATCTGCAGCTTGATCCGGGCGTCGGCATGTGCGGCAAATCCGGACAATGGGTTCCGGTCGGAGTCGGAATACCGACAGTGCTGATCGGAGGGCTGACGGTCGGAGGGCAGGCCGCCTGAAGCCGCGATGACCGCCGCGGCGCTACTTTCGCCAAGCGGGCGCAATAATCTTCAAAGCCTGCGACGACGTCCGCCAAGCGGAATGGCCTTCTTCCGTGTCGGGACTTTGGCGCATTCATCCTGATCCTCAGCGACGCACTGCAAAACCGGCACACTCGTTCAGGGCTTTCAAAAGCCGATCAACTGCGATGTCAGCGGCCTTGCGAGCGCTTTTGTCCGTCAGCGCACCTATATGGCTGGTCAGAATCGCCCGCTCATGAGTCAAGAGAAACGATCCTTTCGGCGGCTCCTCGTCAAAAACATCCGTTGCATACGCTCCGATCCTGCCTTCGTCCAACGCCTCCTTCAGGGAGCGTTCGTCAACGAGCCCGGATCGCGCGGTATTCACCAGCACCGAACATCCGCGCATGGCGTCGAACTCCTTCGCCCCGATGACCGGCGAGCGGTCTTCGGGAAGCGGGCAGTGGAGGCTTACGACATTCGCGCCTTTGAGCGCGTCAGGCAATCCGGCGATCTGAAACCCGCTCGCCCGGACCGGATCATCTTCGACAAGCGGGTCGAAACCGTGCACGCGGGCACCCATTGCGACGCAGAGCCGTGCGTAAATCCTGCCTACAGCGCCAAGCCCGACAACCGTGATCTTCGAGCCGCGGACTTCCTTGCCGAGACTCCTCGGCCATCCTCCGGCCCTTATTCCGACGTGCGCCGCAGCAATTCCGCGAAGCCCGGCGATCGACAGGCCGAGAGCGAGTTCCGCGACAGAATTCGCGTTCGCTCCCTCCGCCCGCATCAGCCGAATTCCCGCCTCGCGTATCCGTTCAAGCGGAAGATTGTCGACGCCAGTGCCATTCCTGCTGATCGCACGGAGTCCGGCTGCCGAGTCGATGACGGCGGGAGAAACATTTTCCACTCCGACGATCCATCCGATGCATGACGGAACGGATTCCAGCAATTCCGATTCGGTCGGCATTCTGCCCGGAGCGGGAACGACGATTTCGTAGCCGGCCTTGCGAATCGGATCCAGCGACGGCGCGCAGCCGATTGAAAGCGATCTGGGCGTGACGAGGATCCGTCCGCTCATTCGCGCCCTGCGACTCGGGCTGCAACCGAAGCGAACGCATTGAACCGCGGGCCGGACGCAGGCAGGTCGACGCCGTACACCTCGCAGATCGCCTGCGCCCAGCCGTGCACGAAATACCCCCATCCGTCCACGGCGCGAACGCCGCGCGAATCCGTCTGCCGACGGACGTGGTCCAGAAACTCGAGGGCGCCTCGATAATTCAGGTCCCAGCCGATGCCGGACACCGGAAACGCTGCCCGTGCAGTAATCGGGGATCCGGGGGCGTCTTTGCCGAGTCCGGTCGCATTCACAACCAGCGAGGCGGGCTTCAGCCGGCCGAGCACGCGGTCGTTGTCTGAAGGCCGCGGCGCATGGACGCAATGAACCGGGACGCCGGATCCGATTCGCTTGTGCAGGGCCTTGATTTTTTCAAGCCTCGGCAAAGAGCGGTCGGATACGAATAATCTCGCCGGCCGATCTTCGCCTCGCTTCTTCCGCGCAAGGTTCCAAGTTATGGCAGCGGCGGAGCCGCCCGCGCCGATGCAGAACGCATCGGCGCGGGTTTCCGCGAAGTGGCGGGCAGGAAGCAATTCGTCGAGCGCGCATTCCGACGCCGCCGGGTCTTTCGCAAAGCAAGAGAGTTTGCCGCCCCGCTTGGACAGGCAACTCACCTCCGACATCAATTCGGCAAGATCGTCGATGTCGTCGAACATGTCGCGACAGGCCGCGAACAAGTCCAGCTTATGGGTCGTGACCAACGCGCCGGCCGTGCCCGGATCGCTGCGGATGGATCGGACAGCCTCGCGATACCTTTCCGGCTCGTCGTGCAACGCGAAGTCCATTCCGGAAATCGAAGCGCCTTGCAGTCCGAGATGCTTCGCCCATTCAGGAAACACCTTCATTATGGAGCTTCGGGCCGTGGTCACCCCGATGAATTGGAGGGTGCCGGCATTTTGCGATGCGTGATTCACGCGCAATCCCTGCATGCATCGGCAGCGGCAACCGCTTTGCGCGCGTTTGAGGCGATCAGGCGCCAGTTTCGGGACGCAATCTCCTTTCGCGGCGCGATCCAGGTTCCGCCCACCGCAAAGACCGACGGCATGGCCAGCCAATCGCTCAACGTTTTTTGGGATACCCCTCCGGTCGGGTTGAACCGGACTCCCGAACTCACGAACGGACCGGCGATGCTTTCGAGCATTGCGGGGCCGCCGGAGGCGGCGGCAGGAAAGAACTTGACGAATTTGCATCCGGCGCCAAGCGCCGCGAGCACGTCCGAGGGAGTCATCGCGCCAGGCATGAACGGAAGCGATGCGGCGCGGGACCTTTCGACCACCCGGGCATCGAATCCGGGCGACAGGGCGAAGTGCACTCCCGAATCTGCTGATTCGTCCACCTGTTCCGCGGTCAGAACCGTGCCGGCTCCGATCAGCACCTCCGGCCGCTCCTTCGCGATCGAACGCAGCGCGTCTCCGGCTGCTGACGTTCGAAACGTAATCTCGGCGACAGGCAGGCCGCCCTCGATCAGCGCGTCGGCCAAACCCAACGCGTTGGATGCGTCGTCGATTTCGACAACCGGTACGACGCCTATTTCTGCGATGCGTTCAAACACGCCCATATCCGAGCATCCTTCAAGGTGAGAGCCGGGCAATCTCTTGCGCCGACCGGAAGCGGTAATCCTCGTTTTCGACGCATCGCCATCCGTCCCCGTCCGCCATCACCCGAACCTTCATGCCGTTCGAGCGCTCAATGATTCCGTAATCCTGCCCCGCGTCGGCAGGAAAGCAAAACGACATCACCAGAGGCCGGTCGCCCGTATTGACCGAGCGATGTATCCAATACGGCGGGACGTAGGCAACGATTCCGTGCGCCATATCGAGAGTCCGGATGTCGCCAGTCGGCGACTCCAGCAGCAAGACGCCGGTTCCGGATAGGCCCGCATAGGTTTCCGACCGGTCCGGCTTGGAATGGACATGGCCTCGGGTCATGTAGAATTCGTCGCCGATGCGCCCCGGCGCCATCCAAGTGATTCCGTAGATCAGATCGCCGGACGCGAAGCTTCGGCCCAGATCCGACACGCTGTATGCGATCTCGTCGTTCCGCTCCCGCGCGATGCGCGCGAACTCATCCTTGTCGCCGTAGATTCCAAAGAGATCCGACACGCGCTTCACGTAGCGTCTCGCGGGATCCGCAAGCGACCCGGAAAACGCGTCGATTGCGTGCAACGATGGCTCTTGATACATAGATCAGCGCTCCGATTGGCCGGCTCATCTCCCAATGATCGGCACCGGTTCAACTACATCAGCCGCGTCGGCGGCGAAACCCATGATTGCGCTTCGCGTCATGAACCTCGCTGGCCGCGCAGAAAAGGCACCGGTTCGGCTCGCTTGGAGAAATTGACGACAATGCGCCCGAGCCGAAAGCCGCAAGATCAAATCAAGCACCTGTTCCTCTGGCCCGCGTTCCTGATCGTGCTGATGATCTCGCTGTTTCCATTGATCTACGCGCTGACCGTAAGTTTTCAGGCGATGCGCCTCGTGCCGCCGCTGCCTCCGCGTTTCGTAGGTTTCGACAATTACGCGAACATCTTGAGTTCGGCCAGATTCTGGGGATCCGTGGGGGTGACCTCGACAATCGTGTTCGCGTCCGTGACCATCCAATATGCAGCGGGCTTCGCATTGGCGCTTGCGCTCCATCACAATGTGCCGGGCACGTCCCTTTATCGGGTCACCTTCCTTCTTCCGATGTTTCTCGCGCCGGTTTGCGTCGCGATGATCGCTCGCATGATATTCAACCCGGTATTCGGGCCGATGAACCAGTTCTTTTCCATGATCGGCTTCCCGAACCTGCCGTTCCTAACGGACGCCACCTTCGCGATCGCCGTGCTGATCGCCATCGAAGTGTGGCAATGGACTCCGTTCGTGCTCCTTCTGATGCTCGCGGGACTCCAAGGTTTGCCTCCCGAGGTGTTCGAAGCGGCGCGGGTCGACAACGTATCCGCATGGAGACGGTTCCGCGACATTACGTTTCCGATGCTTCTGCCCATTTCGGTCGCCGTGGTCTTCATCAGGATCATTGAAGGATTCAAAGTGATCGACACGGTGTTCGCCTTGACCGGCGGCGGACCGGGGACGTCGACGGAAACGCTGACGCTGTTCGCCTACAACGAAGGATTCAAGAAATTCAATCTCGGGCAAGCGTCGGCGCTCAGTTTCGTCTTTCTGATCGTCGTGATCCTTTTCGGGACCGTTTACTTGGCGGTCGCCCAGCGGGCGATGAGGAGGTACGCGTGACGGAAGATCGCGGATTGAAGCGCGCCGGCCTTGCTTACTGCGTCATTTGGCTTGCGCTCTTCGCTTTTCCCCTTTGGTGGGTATTCGTGACAGCCTTCAAGCCGCCGCTGGCCGTCTCCCAGGGTCCGACCTATTTTCCGTTCATTGATTTCCAGCCTACGGTCAATGCTTTCCAAGTCGCGTTCTCCGGCACCCGCGGCGACTTCTTCGACGCGTTCTTGAACTCCGTATTCATCTCGATCGCATCGACGGCCTTTTCTGTGTTCTTCGGTTCCATGGCCGCTTACGCGTTGGTGCGGTTTCAGTTTCAAGTGCGGCTGCTGTCCGGCTTGATCTTCGCCGTCATTTCAATCGGCGGATTCCTGCTTCTGGACGGTCCGCTCGACCTGAGGGCACCCACCGCCCTCGGGATCGTCATGGCCGCGGCACTGGCGGTGTGCGTCCCGTTGAACAGGCTTCCGATGCCAGGTCCAGTACTCAAGAACGACGATGTGACTTTCTGGTTCGTTTCGCAGCGCATGTTCCCGCCCATTGTGGCTGCTTTCGCATTGTTTCTTCTGTATGCGGAAACTGCGAAGGCAGGCGTTCCTTTGTTTGATTCATTCGCGGGGATGACCATCGCCTACACGGCATTCGGATTGCCGTTCGCAATTTGGCTTATGCGCGGATTTTTCAGGACTGTTCCAGTAGAGGTGGAGGAAGCGGCACTGGTCGACAACATCGGCAGACTTCGGATCTTCTTTCAGATCGTCCTGCCCATGTCGCTGCCCGGACTCGTTGCGACGACCATGATCGTGCTGGCCTTCATTTGGAACGAGTTTCTGTTCGCACTACTGCTCACATCGTCCAAATGGCACACCCTGCCGATGCTGCTCGCCGGCCAGAACTCAAGCCGGGGAGACGAATGGTGGGCGATTTCGGTGGCAACGCTGGTCTCGATCGTTCCGATGGTCATCGTGGCAACCCTGCTTGGTCGCATGATGCGCTCCGGCTTGCTGACGGGCTCAATCAAGTAGAGGCGTCGCGGCGAGGTCCCAGCCCCGGCGGCCGGCCACCGGTCCAGCTTGTCCGTCCGGCGGAGACGGGGTCGCCCGCGCAACACGGCGTTGGACGGGTTCCAGCGATGGCGGCCCTCTGGCAAACGAACCCGGTCAGACGCTCAACGTTTTCAATTCCTTCAATATCATTTAGTTAAGTCTGCGCTGCATCCGCCGCATTTTTGTGAGGTCGTTGAGCGAGTCCATAAATTGATGGCGTCGGCGCAGGTGCGGAAGTCTCCGCAAGTCGTTAATGCGGCGAGTCTTCGGCTACGGCGTCTGATCGCACGATAGAGGCGGAATGCGCATTGAACCTAGAATGAGGAGTGAAACATGAAAAAGCTTATTGTCGGCGCATTGTGCGCCCCGGTCGCCAGCGGCGCGCTGGCCTGCGACCCGGATTTTACCGGCACAACATTGACTGTCAGCACGCAGAACGGTCCCTACATCGCGTCGGCGCTTCAGATGGCAGCCGACAGTTGGGAAGAGAGGACTTGCGGCGAAGTGGACGTGATAGAATTTCCGTTCGGCGAACTTTACCCCAAGTTCTTCACGTCGATTTCAACGAATGCCGGCGATCTGGATGTGATCGGATTCATTCCGGCATGGCTGCCTGATTTCGCACAGTATTTCGACCCGATGCCCGCATCATTGCAGGAAGGCTCAGACTGGGAAGATATCCACCCGGTCTATCGCGAGCGGCTGATGGCTTGGGACGGACAGGTGATGTCGGCCACCATGGACGGCGACATGCACATGCTCAACCTTCGCGCCGACCTCTTGGAGGACCCCGGTGAAATGGCTGCGTTCAAGGAGCAGTACGGATACGATTTGGCCGCCCCGGTCACTTGGGACCAGTATTACGACATCGCGGAGTTCTTCCATCGTCCTGACGAGGGGCTTTACGGAACTGCCGAAGCCTACCGCCGAGGCGGTCAGCAGTTTTGGTATTTCTTCTCCCATGTAGCCAGCTACGCGAACCATCCGGACAATCCAGGGTCGATGTTCTTCGACCCGGAAACGATGGATGCCCAAGTCAACAATCCCGGTTGGGTCAAGGCGCTTGAAGACTACAAGCGAGGCCTCGACTACAACCCGCCGGGCGCGCTCAACAACGGTTCGGGCGACGTACGACCGCTTTACGCAGGCGGTACGGTCGCAATGAATATCGACTGGGCGGACTCCGGCGTTCTCGGAGCAAGCTCGGACGAAAGCGCGATCGCTGGAAGCGTTCGCACCGCGATGCTTCCCGGCTCGACCACGATCTGGAACCACAAGACAGCGCAGTGGGATGAATTCGATGAGCCCGTTGCTTCCCCGTTCCTGGCTTTCGGCGGATGGCAACTCGGCGTTCCTGCCGGATCTGAAAACAAGGATGCTGCGTGGAGCTTTGTCGCGGAAGTGATCAGCCCGGAAATCTCGAAGACCGCGCTCGTCACCGCCGAGACGGGAGTCAATCCCTATCGATTCAGCCACTACGAGGACGTCGAGAATTGGCAGGCAATCTTCACTCCAGCGGAGGCGGAAAGCTACCTCTCAGCGCAACAAGCGTCGCTGGACGCGCCCAACGTCGCGCTCGACCTGCGGCTTCCGGGCTTCTTCAGCTACACTGAAGTTCTGGAGATCGAACTTTCCAGGGCACTTGCAGACGAAGTTTCGCCGCAAGAAGCACTCGATGCGATTGCGGAACAATGGGACGCGCTGACGGACGAATTTGGTCGTGAACGGCAGCTTGCCGCATATCGCGCTTCCGTCGGACTGGATCCGTTGAACTGATGGTCTCGCTCCCCCGAGCCGAACAGCTCGGGGGAACGCTTCTCGCGCGACACGGATGGCACACGTCGAGCTCAAAGCCATAACGAAATCGTTCGGCGCCGTGGAAGTCCTTCCGCCGCTGGATCTTTCCATCGAGCAAGGGGAATTCGTCGTTCTTGTCGGCCCGTCCGGATGCGGAAAGACGACGACGCTTCGGATACTGGCCGGCTTGGAAGCGGAATCTTCGGGCGAAATTAGGATCGCCGGCAAGGACGTGACCGGCGTCAGGCCCGGTTTGCGGGACTGCGCTATGGTCTTCCAAAATTACGCGCTTTATCCGCACATGTCCGTCCGCGAAAACATCGGCTACGCCATGAAGGTGCACCGCGTGGGCAAACAAACAATTCATGAGCGTGTCGGCGAAGCCGCCCGCCTTTTGGGGCTGGAGGCATTCCTGGACAGGAAACCGCGGAGCCTGTCCGGAGGGCAACGGCAGAGAGTCGCCATAGGACGCGCCTTGGTCCGCGAGCCGCAGGTTTTTTTGTTCGATGAACCGCTTTCGAATTTGGACGCGAAACTCCGGGTCGAGATGCGAACGGAAATCAAGCTGCTCCAGAGAAGGCTCGGAACTACCGCTGTTTACGTCACGCACGACCAAGTCGAAGCAATGACCATGGCTGACCGCGTGGTGGTCATGAACGAAGGACGAATTGAGCAGACCGCGGATCCCATCGAACTTTACGAACGCCCTGCGAACCTCTTCGTCGCGAATTTCATCGGCTCGCCCGCGATGAATTTCCTGTCCGCGACGATTTCGGACGTAAGTTTGCTCGTCGGCGATCAGGTTCTGGAAATGACCAAGAGGGACGCAGCGCGTCTCGCCGGCGCCAAGGAGGCGGTCTTCGGAATTCGCCCTGAGCACATGCGCCCATCGGAACACCAGTCGATGCTTTCAATCGTCCCCGAAACATTGGAGCCTCTGGGATCGCATACGCTGCTTCTCGGCCACATCGGCGGCGGCAAGGTCACCGCCCAGATTGATCCGCGACATCCGGCAAGAACCGGCCAACCCTGCGAGGTTCCTGTAGACATGACCCAAGCCCATTTTTTTGACCGAAACACCGGACAACGGCTGTAAATGGCGCGTGATTTGTTTCTTGCATTCGATGTGGGGACGGGCAGCATACGCTCAGCTCTAGTCGACGCCGCCGGTAGGATTCTGGCCTTCGAAGGTCGAGAGCACGATCAGATAGTGCCCGGATTCGGCTGGTCCGAACAACGGCCGGACGACTGGTGGGCCGGCGTCGTCCGAACCGCCAAGGCGGTCCTTTCCAAAGTGGACGAGGCCGCCGGCCGAATTGCGGCGATCTGCGCCTGCGGCCAGATGCATGGCACGGTGCTGATCGACGACGACGGAAATTTGACAATGGACGCCGTGCCGCTGTGGAACGACAAGCGCACGATTCCGCAGGTCGAAGCGTTCTCCAAACTATCGGATGAAACCGCATTGCTTGATCTTGCGGCGAATGTCCCGGCGCCGGCTTGGCCTGCATTCAAGTTGCTTTGGATCTCGGAAAACCGTCCCGAAGCACTCGAAGCGGCCTCGACGGTCCTGATGCCCAAGGACTATGTCAATTTCAAGCTTACGGGAGTGCGCAGCCAAGATTGGACCGAGGCGTCGATGAGCTTTCTGATGGATCGAAAGAAACGGTGCTGGTCGAAAGAATTGATCCGACTCACGGGCGTGCCGGCGCGGTTGCTCCCGCCCATCCGAAGACCGGATGAGGTTCTGGGCGGTTTGACGCCTTCAGCAGCAGCGCTGCTGGGGCTTCAGCCGGACATCCCGGTGCTCGCGGGCGCCGGCGACTACCCTGCAGCTTTGCTTGGATCGGGCGCCATTCTTCCCGGAGTGGGGTCCGATGTAACGGGAACTTCGACGATAATCACTCTGGTTCGAACAGAACCGGCGCTGAGCTCGGAAGTCTCGAACGTAGCGACTGTCGAGGGAAACTGGGGAACATTGACACTCCTCGATGCGGGCGGCGACGCCGTGCGATGGGCGCGCAGGGCGTTCCATCGGAACCGCCGAAGCTTCAATGAGATTGAGGAAGCGGCGCGCGCTGCCGATTCCGGATCCAAGAGTTTGTTTTTCCTTCCTTATTTGTCCGGCGAACGTTTGGGCATGGCCCGAAATTCGCGCGCTCAGTTCTTCGGGTTGACGGCATCCCATGAACTCGGAGAGCTGCACCGGGCCGTGCTTGAAGGGGTCGCGTTTTCGGTCCGGCTCAAACTGGACCGCGCGCAATTTGGAGAGAGGCGCCCCAGCCGGATCATAGCAGCCGGCGGCGGTGCGAAGTCGAACCTTTGGCTCAAGATTAAGGCCAGCATGTACGATGCTCCATATCTGGTCCCGGAAGAATTGGAATGCGGAATCGTCGGGTCGGCTGCGATGATGTCCGCTGCCGTAGGCATGGCGCCAAGCCTTACGGAGGCGGTTGAGAAGATGGTGCGATTTGAAACGGAAGTACTTCCGATACCGGAATGGCGCGAGCAGTACGACCGGATGATGCCAATATACGAACGGCTTTATCTCGCGGCAAGAGAGTTCCACTCAGATCTGGATGTTCTGGACGCATACTGCAGAAATGCTCCTACCGATAAAGTCTCAATGTGATCTTTCCGTGAAGTTTCTTTTAATTCTCATCGTCAGCAATTCAGGTTTCGCGTCCTTTGCCATGCCGTCGCTGCCCGCCGGGGGATCAAAGCATTTTTCCTACGACGGGTCAGGGGCGATCAGCTCGGTCTGAATTGGGCGTGGTCGACCAAACCCCCGAGAGCATCGGCGACAGCGCTCCGGTCGTCGAAGCGAGGTCGGTTCGGCGAATTCGACCATGCGGCTGCTTGAATGCGCCTCGCGCCTTCCGATGGAAAAGCCATTCCGCCGACTTCTTGCTTATTCCCTTGCGGGCACAGCGCTCCGCGTTCGCGGACCTGCCGCCCGTGCAGATTTTGTCCGCGCGGAACTTGGCTGTCCGGAGGGGCCCGAAGAAGCTCCGCCGCGCAGGAGCGCGGCGGTCCGATGCCGGCTCGGAGAGCGCGGGGCCGATCCGGCGTCGGCCTCTATTGCGCGGCTCCGAAGCTGCCGTAGACGGGGCCGGTGCGCAGCAAGGCGTTGTCGCAGCTGCCTCTGTTGCAGGCCGCGTCGGCCGAAAGAAACCAGTGCCCGGCCGTCTCCAGGCCCGAGAGGTCGTCAGTGACGGGGCCGTAGAACGTTCCGCGGAAGACGGATTCATCCGCGGTGACGTAGGTGTCGAATTTCGCGGTCTTGTCCTTCCACTTGCTGTCGGAATCGTCGTAGTACTGCAGATACACGCCGCCTTCGTAGCTGCCGTCGGCATTGATCGCCGCGGCGTCCGCGGCGTAGTTCCCCGTGGTGAACACGCCGTCGTTCGGCGCCGCCTCCCTCCGGGTCTTGTAGTTCGTTCCGGCCAGAACAAGGCGCTCCCGCTTCTTGGGATCGATGATGGCGGCGTGCGGATGCCAGGTTCCGTCCGGTCCGAGCATTTCGAAGCCGGAGACCACGCCGGAGATCGTGCCGCCGCCGGTGCCGCCGATGCTCGCGCTGAGCTCGATGTCGCCGCGCAGGTCGACTCTGAGCGGTTGCGAATTGCCGGCGCCTGTCAGGTGCATGACCATCTGCGCCATCGTCGCGCCCCTGAACGTCGCGGACACGGCGTTGTCGATGTCCGTCGTCCTTGCGTCGTCCGAGTCGGCGAAGGCGTCGTAGCCGAAATGGTATCCCGTCAGCCGGCCCACGGTTTTCCATGAAGAGATGTTGTCGTTGTAGAGGAGCAGGCCGTACGCGGCATGCGAGAGGAACCGCGCCTCGTCGTCCCTGGTGTAGGGCGGCCCCTCCGCGTTCTCCAGATTCTTGTCGACCCGCGCCAGGTTCGTCATCCACAGCTCGTAGGAGCCCAGGTCGCGGGCCTCGACGTAATCAACGTCCCACGCCGCCTTGATGTTGGCGTCGCTGGCGCTCGTGCCGGACGGCAGGGGGATCCTGGTGTTCCAGTACCACGCGTGGTGGCCGTGCGGAGCGGGAGAGGGCCTGCCGAACGTGACCTTCACGTCGTCATGGATCCAGTTCCCGCAGTCCGCGGTCGCGTCGGGAAGGTCCGTGTAGCACCCGTCCCATTTCCCGCTTCCGGGGCCGTCGTCGTCGGTCCCCCGGACGCCGTCGGGCCCGCGGCCGTACCAGTCGTTCACATCCACCCCCATGTCGAACCTGCGCTGGAAATCGAAATAGATCGCGTTCCCGGCAATCTTGAAGACAAGCCCGTCCTCCGTCACCTGGGCCGAGTAGAACAATTCGCCGTCCGTGGCCCCCAGACCCGTTGTCGCGGCGCCCGCAGTATAAACCGGGGCGCTCCCGTCGTTCCCCTGCTCGGAGACGCTGCCGCGCGCATCCGCCACCCGGATCGTGATCGCCCGCAAGGGCAGCTCCTCTATCGTTCCGGATCCGCCGGGTCCGAACATGGTCTTTCCCGACGCGTGCCGAACTCCGTCCTTCCGGATCTGCAGCCTGTCGCCGGCGGCGGTGCCCGTGCCGGCGGAGTCGGTCGCCGCGGCTCGCGCGACCCGCTCGAAAGCGGCCTGCCTCGCGGCAGGCTTCGCCGTGACCGCCCCGGAGGGAGGCCTCGACAGCGCCCATCCGTGCGACTGCGATTCCGTCACCCCCAGAAGCGCCTCGGAGGCCGGATCGGCCGTCCCCGACAGGTCCGAACCGGCCTCCGAGGCCCCTCCCGACGGACCCGACGGCCCGCCGGAGCAGGCCGCCAGCGCCAACCCGGAGATGCTCAGTAGTGCCAAAGCTCGCGATTTCATTTTTCTTGCTCCTGTTCGTCGTTCCGCCGCGACCGGCTCGGAGCTCCCGCTCCGGGCGGCCGCGCCGCGAGAGAGGTCGTCATCAATTGGTTCCGGCCGTCCCCACCGCTCCGAAGCTGGCGACGATGCCGCCCCAGCGCTCCCGGCGGGCGTCGCCCTCCAGATACCAGTAGCCGGCGGTCTCGAGATCGTCGCGGGGGCCGTAGAGGGTTCCGCCGAACTCGGAAGAATTCGAGCTGTGGGAGGGGTTGAAGTCCCAGGTCTTCGGCTTCCAAACGCTGTCGGCCGAGTCCCAGTACTGCAGGTACGCCCCGCCGGAGTAGCTTCCGTCCGCGCCGATCGGCGCGCCGGCCGCCGCGAAATCCTGGCCGTTCAGACCGAAGCCGTCGCTGGCGAACACCAGCCGGTCCGCCCGGTCCGCATCGTCTTTGATGTTCACGGCCCTCTCGAACCGGACCCACCGCCCCTCGGGTGACAGCTTCTCCAGGCTCGTGACCTGTCCGTATATGGTGTTCGAGCCCGAGCCGATGCGGGCGTTGAGAACGACGTCTCCCCTTATGTCCGTCCGGACCGGGTTCGGGTTGTTGAAATGCTCGTACATGAAGCCCATCGTCCGGCCGTCGAACCGCACAACGATCGGCGTCGCGAGGTCGGTGGTCCTCTTGTCCGCCTTGTCCTCGAACGCGTCGTAGCCGAAGTGGAACGCCTGCACCCGGCTGGGCAGCAAATAGTCGGTCAGCGTGTCCGTGTGGACGAACACCCCGTAGGCCGCGTACTTGAGATGCCGCGCCACGTCGTCGGCGCGGGACCGCTGGCCCTTGCCGGCGGCCGGCTCCAGATTCCTGTCGTAGCCGCCGTGGTTCGTCACCCAGAGCTGATAGAGCCCGAGGTCCCAGTCGTTCCGCCCGTTCTGGAACGTCGGCAGCAGATTCGGCTGCGAGGGGGACTGGCCCTGCGGAAACGGAACCCGGGAGCTCCAGTAGTAGACCGGCTCCCCGTTCGGGGAATTGCGGCCGCCGCTGTCGCCGGCCTGCCAGGCGATCTCCAGATCGTCGGAATTCCACGCCGAGCACCTCGCCAGATCCGACTGCCAGCAATTGCCGTCGTCGGACCCTCCCGCTTGCCCGTCCGCGCCCAGATCCTTCCAGGCGTCCTTCGTGCTCCCGATGTCGAAGCGGCGCTGGGTGTCGTGGAAGGCCACGCCCGCCCCGCCGAACTTGTACGTGATCCGGCCGGAGCCGAGATTGATCGACGAGACAGGAACCCCGTCCGTCTCCGTGTAGGTCGCCGCCGTGCCGTCGCGCCCCTGGATCTTCACCTCCCCCGCCGTCGTCGTCCCGATGCGGAGCGTGAGATCCCGGAGAGGCAGCTCGTCCGAGCCCGACCTGTCCGCCGCGATCACCCGCTTTCCGGTCGAGTACGGCACCGCCGCCGCCGCGATTTTAAGCCGGGCGGATTCCGCCAAGGCCGTCCCGTCGGCCCCGGCGCGCGGATAACGCTTGATCGTGGCTGTGCTTACGGACCCCGAGCCACCGCCCGCCGGGCCCGAACCCGGACCCGAACCCGGACCCGGACCGGTCGTCGCGGGAACGAGCTGCTTCGCCGTCTCAATCTGTTGATTGGCCGAACGAACCAATATCAGAGTCGCCTGCGCCCGCCCTTGCACCTCTTCCGCATAGCTTCTCGCCTCGGCCCCCGCGTCGTCCGCGCCGTCGGCCGCCAAGGCGGCCTGCGCGTCCTGAAGCCCCCTCGTCGCGCCCGAGAGCGCCGTTGCAAGCAGAGTTTGAACATTGTTGAGAGCCGTTCGCGCATTGGACCGCTCTGCCGGAGTCGTCGCCGCCCGCGCAAGCCGCACGGCGGATTCGATCTGACCTCGAACTTCCTCCAAGTCCACTCTTGCGGTCCAAGACGTCTCGTCCGCGCGAGCCGCAGCCAATCTCAAGGTCGCGGTAACGCGCTGCGTCTCAGGCGCATCCCGGAATTGCTGCTCAGCTTCGCGGACCCTCGCCCGCGCCTCGGCCTGCTTGCTTTCGGCCAACTCCAGCGCTTCCGACTTCGGCTCCGCCGGTTCGCCTCCGGATCCCGGATCCGTCATGCCGCCTCCAGACCCCGGATCCGTCGTCCCGCCTCCCGTTCCAGAACTCGGCGTCCCGCCTCCCGTTCCAGAGCTCCGAGTCTCGTTGCCTGAGCAAGCCGCGAGTCCAAGGCCCAGAATTATTACCAATAGACCAAACTTTGCCATTGTCCCTGCCTCAATCGATTTGCAACACGCCCATCCGAATTCCAAACGTGGGTTGCGTGGAACTCGCATTCAAAAAACAGTGAATAATGGTCAATTTGGTTGTATTGTCAAATCAACTCTCCTCCGAGCAGGGAGCAGCCCGATGACCGAACTCGTCGACCGCATCGGCGCCGCCCTGGTCGGACTGAAAATGCCCCGGGCGCTCGAAGCGCTCGGACCCACGCTGCGGCGGCTGGAGCAGGGCGAGACCGCAGCCGTCGAAGCCATCGACGCCCTCCTCAGCGAGGAATACGCCCTGCGCGAAAGTCGCCCTCGTTTTTTCGGCGGGGGCGGCGACGTGATTGGCGCATTCGTCCGGACGTGTTCGGGAATGAGGTCGGCGTGCTTTCCGGGCCGGCAGCTTGCGCCTTCGATTCGGACGACCGCCGCGTGGTGGAGGAGTCGGTCGAGGAGGGCCGTCGCGACGACGGGGTCTCCGAAGATGTCGCCCCATTCCGCGAAGCTTCTGTTCGAGGCGGGGATCATCGCGCCTTTTTCATATCTCGCATCTGCGATTTGGAAGAACAGGCTTGCTCCGCCTTTGGAGATGGGCAAGCAACCGATTTCATCGACGACGAGCAGCGCGGCCCGAGTGAAGAAGCGGATTTTTTCGGCGGGCCGGCCTTGTCGTTCGGCTTTGGCGAGGCTGTCGGCGGGTTCGGCGAGCGTCGTCTTGTAGACGCTCTTTCCGGCTTTGACGGCGGCGACGCCGAGGGCGGTCGCGAGGTGGGACTTTCCTGTGCCGGGCGGTCCGAGGAAGTGGACGGTCTCGCGTCTCCGGATGAAGTCGAGCTGGGCCAAGGCGGCGATTCTCTCCCGATCGAGCGAAGGCTGGAATGCGAAGTCGAAGCTTTCGACCGTTTTGACTGGGAGGAGTTTCGCGGTTCGCAATGCGATGTCGATTCGTCTTGTTTCGCGCAGGGCGCAATCCTCGCCGAGGAGGGCGTCGATGGCTTCGACGGCCGTGAGCTCGCCCTGCTCGAGGCGCCGCAGCGTGGGGCTGAGCGCTTCGAGCGCCCGGGGCATTTTCAGTCCGACGAGGGCGGCGCCGATGCGGTCGACGAGTTCGGTCATCGGGCTGCTCCCTGCCGTTCGAGGCGGCGTCCCACGGCGTCGTGGAAGGCCAGGGACCGTTTCGGCGCCTCCTCGAGCTTGGGCAAGTCGATCCGCGGCGGGGGCGGCCTGCGATGGCCGGGATCGACCCTGCGGCGGTTCCGGCCTTCGAGGATCGGATGCCGGGCGATCAGCGTCCTGTCTTCGAAGATCCGCACTTCGGCGGGATGCCGCTGCACCTCCGGCACGCGCTTGCGGGCGGCGTCCGGCACCGAATGGAGGTTTCCGCCGACGGAGACCATTCCGTCGCGGCCGGCGCGGCGCTCGACGGCCGGGACCGCGTCGCAGGGATGCGCGGGCAGCGGGACCAAGGAGCACTGCTCTTCGGCGAAGGCCTGGTCGACGATCCGTCCGGTGGCGGCGTGGACGCGGGGATTGGCGACCTTGCCGCGCCAATCGTCGAATTGCGCATCGGGATCGTCGAGGCTGCGGAAGGTCCGGTCGAGGAAGAAGCCCTGACGGATGCAGCGGAACGGCCGCTCGACCTTGCCCTTGGTCTTCGCCCGGCAGGCTTTGCAGGCTTTGGGCGCCGATCCGCAGTGGTCGAGCAAGGCGGCCAGCGACGGGTTGCAGACCGCGGACCGGTCGGCGTCCTCTCCCGGGACGGCGGTCTTCATCCGGTCGCAGGCGCCTCTTTCGTCGCCCCTCCGCAGGCGTCGAATGCGGACGAGTGGCATCCCGGGACGGTCTCGAGCTTCCGGTCGGCGCAGAACCGGCCCGCAGCCATCGGCTGCATCCGAGGACGAACGGGAACGGATGGACTTTCCTGACGACGCCGGGCTCGTCTGCGAATTCGGTTTTGAATTCGGCGAAGTCGACCTGGGCCTGCTCGCCGGGCCCGGTCTCGAAGCGGCGCTCGAACCTGGGCGCCGCGTCCGGCCGGATCGCGCGGAGACAGTCCGTCACCGCCGTGTAGCCGCCTTCGTAGCCGCGCTCCCGGATCTCCCGGAACAGCCGGCGTCCGGACAGATCCGGGCAGTTCCCGATCTTGTCCGCGAGATAGCCCTCGTACGGCTCCAGAAGCCGGGGCCGAGGCTTCCGCGGCGAATAGGCCGGAGCCGCGAGGCCCCGGTCCAGGCCCGTCCGCCGCGCGATGGCGCTGATCGAAAGGCCTTCCCGTTTCAGTTCTTGCAACATGACAATCTTCTCCAGCAACTGTATCTCGAGGTCGTCAAAATTCGGGTGGAATCGAGGCGGGATCGGGTCGTCGGGGGTTCGTGCGGGGTTTGCATCTTCAAGGCTGCGCCGGGTCCGATTCGTCCGCTTCCGATGACGAACTCGGACATCGTTCCGGATTTTTGTGTTTTCGGGTCGTTCGGCTGTTTTTCGTTCGCGGCGGCGCGGAGAGCATGGAAAGCGGTGGACAATCCTTATTTGCGCTGCGTTCGGGTTTCGGGTTCGGGGCCCGGATTGACCACGCTTCCCACACTCTCCGCTGTCGGCGGCCGGTCCCGGTTCGGCGCTTTCCATTCCGCAACAGCCCTGCGGGGCTTTTTCATATAGGATTCTTTTTGGGTTGGGCCGTGGAAATGTGGACAATCCTTATTTGCGCTCTTTCTCGGTTTGGAGTCCGGGGCTTGGATTGCCCACATTCCCACAGCCCCATCCGGCCGCGGCATCGAAGATCCGTCATCCGGTTTTCGCCGCCCATGATTCGCGTGATTTGCACAAGGCGTTGGCGATCACGACGAGCTTGCGGGCGACGGCGGTGACGACCACCTTGTGCGGCTTACCCTCCTTCCGCAGCCGATCGGCGAAGACCTTCAAGTCCTTGTTGCGGATCGAGGCGACGAGCGCGGCTTGGTACAGGACGCATCGGAGCGCCCGGCGGCCGCCGCCGATCATCCGCTTCCCGTGCATCTGTCCGCTGTCCCGCGCGACCGGCGCAAGCCCCGCGAGCGCGGCGGCCTGCTCTCCGGAGATCCGGCCGAGCTCGGGCATCTCCGAGACCGGCATCGCGCAGGCCACAAGCCCGATCCCGGGAACCGACCGCAGGACGGCGACGGTTTCCGCCAAGGCTCCGTCGGAGTCGAGGCAGGTCTTGATCCGCTGCTCCAAATCCTTGATGCGCCGGTCCAGCACCTCCCGGAGATCGGCGTCGATGTCTTCGAATTCGCAGGCGGTTCCGTTCTTCTCGTCGGCCTTGCAATGCAGCGCATGGCGCTTGCGCATCTCGACAAGCTGCCTGCGCTTGGTCGCCGGCGCCCCGGGATCGCGCAGCTTTCCGCTCGGCAGCCGGCGTCCGGCCTCCGGGCGGAACGCCATGAACCGGGCGATCAGTTCGGCGTCGATCCGGTCCGTCTTGGCCGAAGTGCCCCGGCTTCTCCCGAACGCCTTGACTTGCGCCGGAGCGAGCTGCCGCGCTTCGATCCCCGCCGCCTCCAGGCGCTCCCAAAGACGCCATTCGTGGCCGCCCGTGGCCTCGAAGCAGACCAAGGCCTCCCTGTCGCCGGCGATCTTCGCCAGTTCCGAATGGCCTTCGTCCGTGTTCCGCAGGCGAAGCTGGCGGCCGTCGCTCACGCAATGCAAGTCGAGCCAATCGCGCGAGACGTCCAAGCCGATGATCTCCGGTTGTGATACAGTATTCATTCTCTCTTCCTTCCGGTTCGCGGTCCCTGATGGCCGCAATCAACTGTTCGAGGCGATGAAGAGAGGCGGTGCCGGCTTGCTGGAGAGCGTGGCCGAGCCACAAGTTTGATCCCGCCATGCACCGCCCCGTCGCCGGCCTTGGCCAAGGCCGGCGACGGGTACCCAATATCACGGTTGAGATACAGAAGTTTGATCACCCGACCCGAGCCTCCTTCGGCAAAAAATCGGATGGGATTTTGGACTGCTTTCGTTCCGGGGGGCATGCCCCCCGGAACGAATTCGCAGCTCCCGGACTGGGGAATTCTGCTTCGGCGCTTTTGGGGAGTTTTACTTCGGCATTGACAGCGAGCGGCTGGTCGTCTGCAGGAACCCCCTGCCGGCCGAAGAGCGGACCCGCAAGCGCAAGGACTTGATCGCGGCGACGGCGGCGGATCTGATGGAGATCCGCCGGGCGGTCCGCCGGGACAAGCGGCCGCTCCGGAGCGCGGACGCGATCCGACGCCGCGCCGAGCGCGCCCTCAAAAAGCGCAAGATGCGAAAGCATTTCGATCTGAAGATCGGAACGGGATCCTTCTCATGGAAGCGCAAAAAGCAAAACATCGCCGACGAGGCGGCCTTGGACGGATTCTATGTCGTTCGGACCAACGTGCCGAAAGAGCGGATGTCCGCCGCCGCCGTCGAGACCTGCAAGAGATTGGGCCGGGTCGAGAGGGCGTTCCGGACGATGAAGGCGTCCGACCTCCAGGTCCGCCCATCCGCCACCGCCTCGAGCCGCTGGTCTGCGCCCACCTCCTGATCTGCATGCTCGCTTGCTATGTCGAAAAGCACATGCGCGAAGCGCTCGCCCCGATGCTGTTCGACGACGAGCACGGCCCGGTCCGCGACTCGCCCGTCGCCAAGGCCGAGCGCTCGCCGCAGGCCAGGCGGAAGGCGGCCTCGAAGCGCATGAGCTCAGGCGAGGACGTCCACGACTTCCGGGGACTGCTCGAGCAGTTCGGAACGCTTACGATGAACCGGATCGAGCCCTCGGGGCCGGGAAAGCCGGGATTCGACGTCCCCGCCTCGCCGACGCCGATCCAGAATCAGGCGCTGAGGCTGCTGGACGCGAAGGTCCCCACGCAGATACACTTAAAGGGTCAAGGCATGCGAACATGAAGGAGCTGAGATGCAGTGCGGATGAAGGGGTTTGGCGCATCGCTTTCGCTTTCGACCCAGAGAGGAAGGCCATTCTTCTGACAGCAGGCGACAAGGCTGGCACTAATCAGACGCGTTTTTACAGAAAGCTGATGGCAAAGGCGGACGAACGCTTCGACCGGCGCCTCGCAGCACAGGAAAGGATGAGATGATGGGAAAGTCACTGAAAGAAAAGTTAGACGCACTTCCTGAAGCCCGGCGGGACCGCATCCTTGCTGAAGCTGGCCGTTTGCGCGCCGAGTATTTGACGCTTCAGGAACTGCGCAAAGCCAAGAAGCTTACTCAAACGCAGTTGGCTAAGAATTTGGATGTCCACCAAGCTACAATTGCTCAAATGGAGAAACAAAATGACCTGATGCTTTCGACCTTGCGTAGCCATGTCGAAGCAATGGGCGGCAAGCTGAGCTTGACGGTGGAGTTTCCTGATCGGGCGCCTGTCTCCCTTGAGGGCTTCGGCGACACTGAGGAGCCGCCTCGCAAACGGACAGCTGAGAACGCATCGCCCGCATTGAGATGCAAAGATGAGCGGGTCGTATTGAGGCAGAAGTAATTGGTTCGATTTAGGAAAGGCAGTCGTGACGACTGAATCGCCCCGGGCTTTCCGGCGAGTGTTTTGCACAACACTTAGGCTGCCTTTTCAAGCTCGTGCTTGGGTTCAGCATTTATGCGACTGTTCGGGGTCCGATTCGCTGCGTCCTGTGACGGTTTAGAGAATTTGGGCGGGTTCTTTTCCAGCGTCCCGGTTTTTTAGTCTCTCGGGACGCTGCCTGGCGTTCGCGGCAGTGCGGAGAGCATGGAAAGCTTGTGGACAATCCTCTCCGGCACTTTCGGCCGTGCCGCGGTCCGAGGCGGGATTGCCCACATTCCTTCATGCCCGTCCGGCTGCGGCATCGGCGGCGGCCCGGCGTTTCGTTCGTTCAAGCGGCGATCTTGAGGTTTCGCTCCGTTCAGGCCTACGAGCGATCCGTGGAGTCGGACTCTGTTGAAGGCGTCGATGCAGCGGTTCAACTTCACGAGGTCCTTGTAGTCGAGCTCCCAGCAGCCATGAAACTCATATCGCCACGTCCAGTTTCTGCGCTCAACGCATCCGTTGAGCTCGGGCTACTTCGGGGGCACGATCCGGAGGTCGATGCTCTGGCCTCGCACTCGCTTCCACCGTCGATCTGGACCGCCTTCACCTTGGACGGAATGTCCTCAAGGATCCTGCCCAGGAGCTCGCGTCCGTTCCTCACGACCGCGTTCCGGAGTGCTTGGGAGCAGGTCCACCTCGCCACGGGATCTACGGCTGCGGACGAGCCGCGCAAGCAGCCGGACAGCAAGCCCGGAACGACTTCCCCGCCGTCCTTCAAAGAGCGGGCCATCCGACCCGATCATGCCAATAGAGCAACGGCGGAAGGCAAGTCGGGATCTGCCCTCTATCCGCATTTGGTCAACACGAACGCATAGTCGTCGGCCGAGTTCAGCTCCACGATGTCGACCAGGCCGTTGGAATCGCCGTCCTTGTCGATAATCGCCTTCATATGCACCAGCCACTTGGACCCGCCGCCGCTTTCAGACGCGCAGGCCTGAACTGTAGCCAGACGGTCGGACGGCTGCCCGCTCTTCGCAGCGCTCAAGGCTTCCGTCATCTCTTCCTCAAGAATCTCTTGAAGGGTGCCCCGCACAAGATCGCGAACCGCGTTGCCCCGGATTCAAGCTCCGACTTGAACTCAGCCTGCTTTGAATTACTATGCATCCCGGTCATGGTGTCGTCCTTTCCTGTTCAAAGGATGGTTGTTTGCGAAACCAAAGGACTTGCTATGACCGAACTTCTTTGAAAGCATTTTGCAGATCTTTTGAAACATGATCCCCGCGTGGCGACCTCCCCGTCCTCCCCGCAGCCCTTCCAGACCCGCACCGACGCCGCGGCCGACAGCTTGTGCGCGTCGAGGCCCGCCGCGCAGGGATGGACGACATTCATGTTGTCCGCCGCCGCTTCGTCGATTGTCATGCCGCTTGCTCCTTCTTTTTTAGGGGTTAAAGGCGGAAGCGGGGGACGCGACGGAAAGCCGCCACGCGGCCGACTAGCGGGCGCGGGTCGATTTGACGTGCGTCCACGGCCTGACGGCCGGATGCAAACGGGGGCTCGATGCCGCCGCGTCCGGGACAGTTTTTTGAGCGGGAACTTAGTCACCGAAAATAAGGCGTCCACTTTGCCCGCTTCCGCCGCGCATCATCCATGATCCCGAAGGAAATCGCCGCCCGGAGCGCGACGACGCCCCGGAACCCGTTTCATGGTCGGGGGCGGGCGGTCAAAGACCGACCATGTGGGTTTTTTGGTGAAGTGATTGCGGCGCTGCCCTCCCTCCAATCGATGATTTCGGGCCTGTGGCTGTTTTCCAAGCCGCATTCGCGGAGGGCAAGGCGTTCACTTTGGCTTTCGACCAGCGGGCATCCTGTCTGACCAAAAGCATGGGATGCGCCCGACGAGCCCAAGGACAGGCCAAAACCTGTCGGGCCGAGACAAGCAATTGTCCGAGAGGTTTCTGTATTGCGGATGGAAGCCCGCTCAGGCTTTTGTTGGGCAAGCGACGACTGGGTCGGCTCTTCGGCGCAATCCATCCCGGCGGAGCCGATCCGCGGTCTACTTTACCTGCGCTGCGCGTACGGTCATTCGTTCGGCCGATTCGGCCGTCATGGAGCTGCGGGCAGCCGGTCTTCGACCACCACTTCAATGCGGGTCACCCGTTCGCCGAGCACGCCAACTTCGGACCGGAGCTCGTTAACTTCGGACCGGAGCACGTCAATTTTAGCCTCGACACTTCTGATATCTTCGCGCACGTCGCTGCGGAGTTCATTGATCTCGCCGCGAACGTCTGAGATCTCGCTGCGAATGAAGTCACTAAGCCAATAGATCGTTCCCAATTGCACGGTCACCACGGCGGCGATAGCGATGATGCCTGTCAAGACAATGATTGCCTTTGAACCGGGACTCTGCGCGGCCTCCTGCAGTCGGGACCGGGCTTCACTCCCAAAGGATTTCATTGCCCTTCCGACGGCCTTCTCGACTGAGCTTTCAACCGCCTTCTCGACGAATTCGCCAAGCGCCTTCGCGGTCTTGGGATCCACGCCGCTTGATGTCAACAGTTCTATCGACGATGCATTGGCCATGATCGGACGTTAGACGCAAGGCGGCAGGACTTCAAGACGAAATGGGCGCATCCCATTTTCTTTGGTCACACGGCTGCGGACGAGCAGCGCAAGCAGCCGGACGGAAGCCCGGAACGACTTCCCCGCCGTCCGTCAAAGAGCGTGCCATCCGACCGGGTCATCCCAATGGGGCAGCGGCGGAAAGCCAGCCGGGATCTGCCCTCTATCCGCATTTGGTCAACACGAGCGCATAATCGTCGGCCGAGTTCAGCTCCACGATGTCGGCCAGTCCGTCGGAATCGCCGTCCTTGTCGATAATCGCCTTCATATGCACCAGCCACTTGGACCCGTCGCCGCTTTCAGACGCGTAAGCCCGCACGCCGACAAGCGGAACCCCGTCCGGACTGCCGAACGCGGCCGGAACCGCGTAAACCTGCGGTTCCACATTTTCGTCTTCGCAAACCGGCTTCGCGATTTCCGATCCCTGCCCCATCGCGACGACGTCGGCGAAATAAACGCCTTTGGTCAGATCCTCGTCGCCGATCGCTCCGGCGCGGCGTCCACGATTCCATCGAGGATCTCGAGGAGGATATTCAAAACTTCCTCGAGCTGCGCAACGAGAAGGAGGCGAAGCCGTTCAAATGGACGGCCAGACCGGAGCGATTGACCGCCGCCCGCCAAAGAGGGTTCCAAATACCCACTGCTATCGCATTTGATTTTTCTTTTCTTGATGCTACACTTGGATCGAGACGGCACCAGCCGCGCCGGGCAGAGCGAAGAGGCAGGCAATGGAAAAATTGCGCTGAATATTCAATGAGGTGGAGTATCCGAGGACAAGCAACGCGACGCTCCACGATTTTCACGAGATGCCGGCGGTCCCGGTGCTTTCGAGCCTGTGTGGCGGGCAGACCTGCGTCGACATGGCGGATTTCGCGAGGAACAACGAGGAGTTTCTGCGCCGATTCATGCGTCCGGAGCACGGTCCGCCCAGCCACGACGCGTTCTCGCGGCTGCTCCGGATGCTGGATCCGGTCCCGTTCGCGGCGGCTCTGGCGCGGTTCGCTGTGGACTGGGCGAAGGCTCTGGAGTCGGAGGGCGTCCGGCAGATCGCGATCGACGGCAAGGCGCTCCGGCGCGCCTTCTCGAAGGCGTCGGAGCTTTCGCCGCTGCATCTGGCGGGCGCGTTCGCCCTGGAGGCCAGGATCGCGCTCGGGCAGGCGGCGGTCGACGAGAAATCCAACGAGATCTGGGCGCTGTCGGCGCTTCTCGAGATGCTGGACATCAAGGGCGCGGTCGTCACTGCGGACGCGATGCACGCGCAGCGCGACGCCGCGAAGCTGACCGCTGGCAAGGGCGGGGACTACGTTCTGGCGCTGAAGGGCAATCAGGGATCGCTCCGCAAGGACCCGAAGGCATGGCTCGAGGATCCCGGGAATGCCGGGAAAATGCTTTCGCATCAGCAAGTCGGCCGCGGGCACGGACGCGACGAGACGCGCACCGCGACGGTCTGCCACGATATCGGTCCGCTGCAGGACGCCCACCGGCGGCCGGGCCTCGCGGCGATCGGAAAGGTCGAGTCGGTCCGCGTCTCGGAGGGGCGGACCCACACCGAGACCCGCTACTGCATCATGAGCCGGAAGATGTCTCCCGAGGACTTCCTGAAGGCGGTCCGGAACCATTGGGCGATCGAGAACAAGCTGCATTGGGTTCTTGACGTCCGGATGCGGGAGGACGACCTCCAGAACCGGACTGGACGCGGCCCGGAGAATCTCGCGGCGGTCCGCCGTCTGGTCGTGAGCATGGCGCGCCTGATGGACGACAAGCTGTCGATCCGAAGGCGGCTCTTGCGGGCGGCTCAGGTGCCGAATTGTCGCCTCGAGCTCATCGCCAACGCCGCGAAGCTCGCCGAGAAACTTTGAAATGCGTTGCTCTGGAATACAGAAGTCTTGTCGGCGCGTTCAGCCAAGGAGCGCAAGCATGGGCGTGCCGCGCGCCGCACTGCGTCAGATCGCCAAACGGATAAAGATTCCCAATATTGAAATCGTAACGATATCGCCGCCGATCCACGCGCCGATCATTCATCGTATGCGGTTGATTTCGCGTCGCGCCAAGTCAGCATCCCGCTTCGCCATGTCGGTCCAGAGCCTTTCGAGGGCGGTGTCGTTTTTCGGCACATCGGCGCGAAAGCTGTCCAGAGCGCTTCCATACTTCGCTTGATGTGTGTTCATCTGTTCCCTCAGCCTCGGACGCAGCCGAATCGGACCCCGAACCGTTGCAAAAATGCTAAATCCGTACTAACCCAAAAATATTACTTGCTTTTTGAATGATCGTAGCTTATCTTCTTTTTAGAAACTTGTAGTTGCCGATTCCCACGCGGGTTTCGTGGGCGGCGGACACCATGGCCACCGTAAGGTGGTCATGGCTTTTTTTTGAGAGACGCTATTGAAAATCTGTTACATCGACGAAGCCGGAGAACTTGGACAGCTTGGTAATCCGCCCCGACGAAACGACCAGCCCGTACTCGTCGTAGGCGGCCTGTTTGTTGATGCTGGAAGCCTTGCTGCCCTTACCGGCGAATTTTTGGAGCTAAAGTACGAATTCTTCCCCGGGTTGCCCTACCCTTCCGAAAGACAGCTTGACCGGATCCTCCCCGAGATCAAAGGATCGGACCTTCGTAGAAACGCAACACGCGGAACCGCAAGGGAACGCGGGCAAACGACCGGCTTCCTTAACCGCATTTTCCGCTTATTGCGCGGTCATGATGTCCGAATCGTTGCTCGCATCTGGATTAAGGCACCTGGCGAGCCATTCGATGGCACGTCGGTTTATACCTTCTCAATAGAAAAAATATGCAGCGATTTTGAGCACTACTTGGCCACAACCGAAAGCGTTGGCTTCTGCATCGCCGACAGCCGAAGCAAACCCCAGAACAGCAAAGTTTCCCACTCAATTTTTTTGAAAAAGTTTGGGACCGCAAATTTCTGCGATCACCTTATTGAACTGCCGACCTTCGGACACAGCGAAAACCATGCCGGTCTTCAAATCTGCGATATCGTCTGTTCTGCCCTATTGTACCCTATTGCCTGTTTCGCCTATTGCACTGGGTATGTGGACAACGTCCATGTGCAAGCTGGCTCAGACCGTCTCAGAGACCGCTACGGTCAACAGCTTAAGGCTCTCCAGCACAGGTACCGGAATCCGGTGACCAATCGCCATAATGGCGGGGTTGTAGTTTCCGATGCCATTGACCACCGATCCGGCTACTTGATGTTTCAGCGCCAAAGACAACCGAATTGAAGATAGTTCCCGAATGAGAAACCTCTCAATGTTTTGAATTTATGGACTGAATCTCCAGATTTGGTTTGATTCTAAACTGTTGCCGCTCTACGGGTGCTTTCTTGAGCGAATCTCTTGTGGATACTGATCTACTTTCGTTCCGGCGGGTCTTCATCCCGAAGCGAATTCGCAGCCCCCTGACTGGGGAATTTTACATCGGCGCTTTTGGGGAGTTTTAACCCGGTAGTAACAGGCAACCAGAAGTCGCTGCACGAGGACGTGCGGGACTGGTTCACCGGTCCCGAGGCGCAGGGGGAACCGTCGGTCTGGATTGCCTTCACCTTGGACGGAATGTCCTCAAGGATCTTGCCCAAGAGCTCGCGTCCATTCCTCGCGGTCGCGTTCCGGAATGCCTGGGAGCAGGTCCACCTCGCCACGGGATTTACGGCTGCGGACGAGCCGCGCAAGCAGCCGGACGGAAGCCCGGAACGACTTCCCCGCCGTCCGTCAAAGAGCGTGCCATCCGACCGGATCATGCCAATGGAGCGGCGGCAGAAGGCCAGCGGGAATTTGCCCTCTATCCGCATTTGGTCAACACGAGCGCATAGTCGTCGGCCGAGTTCAGCTCCACGATGTCGGCCAGGCCGTCGGAATCGCCGTCCTTGTCGATAATCGCCTTCATGCGCACCAGCCACTTTGACCCGTCGCCGCTTTCAGACGCGTAAGCCCGCACGCCGACAAGCGGAACCCCGTCCGGACTGCCGAACGCGGCCGGAACCGCGTAAACCTGCGGTTCCACATTTTCGTCTTCGCAAACCGGCTTCGCGATTTCCGATCCCTGCCCCATCGCAACGACGTCGGCGAAATAAACGCCTTTGGTCAGATCCTCGTCGCCGATCGCTCCGGCTACGAACCGCAGCGCAGACACGCCGCCCTCCGCTTCGATCGCAGATCCGGCATTGATGCCGCCTTCGATTTCCAAGTCTCCGCCGACAGTCAGGTCGGCACTCACTTCAGCGTTTCCGGCAAACCGGACGTCCGCGCAATCGATCATCAAAGTACCCGAGATGAATGAATTGGAAGTCCCTGCCCCGCATCCAAGCTCGGCCAGACCCGAGATCACCGAATGCAGGTCGACGCTTCCGTTTCCGCTTGAATCCACCGGCGGACCCATTTCGATGGAATAGACATTGCTGATCGTATTCAGGCCTTCGGAGACGAGCGCCGCATCCGCCGGACCTCCGAACGCGATTTCTCCGTGGACCTCGTTGGTCATCGCGCAGTCCGCAAGGCGGTCCCTCGTCGCTCCGACGCAACGTTCCAAGGGATGCCCCGCCGCTCCGCTCAAAGCGAACTGGCCGTCCTTCATGACCCCTGCGCCCGAAAGCGCGACAAGGAACGCGAACCTCTCCTCGGCCGGATAGTCGTCGAGCGACGAGAAGGGACTGATGTCGAGCTGCCAACTGCCGTACGGGCCGTTCGCGACGCCCGTCTTCTGGATATACCCTGCGGATGCCATCTCGGCCGCGATGATCGCCGGGTTTCCGATTGTCGGAACAACCGGGTCTCCGTCCGTCGTCACCAGGACCGCCTCCAAGTCGAGCTCGCCGTTCGACGGGTCTCCATCCCGCAATGCGGGATCGACATTTCCGTCGGCGTCGGCATCCAAGGCAGCGACCTCCATGGTGGATTTCGGACTCGCGGCGTCCGAGCGGTTCACGCCGCGCAGAAGCAGGCTGTAGCGTTGCCCGTACGAGTTTCTGTGCTCACCGTTTTCGATGAATTCGGCAGGAAGGAATCCTGCGGAAGCGAGCTCCTGCATGCTTACGGAATATATCGCTTCGCCGTCGCCCAATCCGGCGAACCGTTCGATGAGCGCTTCATAGTTCAGAGCGACGAACGATTGAGCGGCGGACGATGTGAGACGCAGATCCAGACCGAGCGAGATGCTTCGCCGCCTTTCGAGCTCGTCCGACAACAGCATGTTCGCCAGAACAAGCAGGGAGCCGAACAAAGTGACGACGAATGCGGCTTCCAGCAAGGTCGCGCCCCGTTCGCCCATCTCCCCGCAAGTCGGCCCTTGCGGAATTGGAGCGCCTTTCATTCCGGATGCGGCACAGCCGAGATTTTCGAGGGCGCAGGCCGTTTGCTTCGGATTGATAGGGGAAAGGCGTCGCCGGTCGGAAGCGGGCATCCACTCTTTGCTCGGTTTCAAATTCTGCATCGAAAACATTCGTCGGGCCGACTCCCTCAATGAGAGGCGCCGTCGCGCCGCAGTCTGAACAACAACATCGGTATGCGCCCCGTTTTCGTCGTGCATCCGACCTTCTTTGGATTGAGAGGGGCAAGGCCCCGCTGACCGGAAGCGGGCGCCAACGCATTGCTTGCCGTCGAACGCTGCCCGCTCAAGGGCGATTGCCTGTCCAAGCAGAGCCGGTGCAGGACGGCGGTCATCGGCGACGACTATCCGGCACTGCTGCGCGGCCGTCGGCGGACGCTTCGAAGGAGAGAAGAGGACCGGCAGCTGTACCGGCGCCATTTCCGGCGGTCGGAGGGCTTCCGCGGAGAAACGAAGACGCAGCACGGGCTGCGCCGCGCCGTTCGGCGCGGCCTCGGAAACATGAAGATCCAGTCCTGCCTGACGGCCGCCGCGATCAACCTGAAGCGGCTCGCGGCCGCTTTCCACGCGCGATTCCCCGCCTCCGGCATGATTCGGATGCGCGAAATGCTCGTTTCCGCGGTTCTGGCGCGATGGGCGGGCCGGATTCGCCTGACTCCGCCCGGCGGACCTCCGACCGAACGCGCCGCGTCAGCCGGCCCGGAAATCGCCGAGGGCCGGGTTGTTCAACGGCCTCCTTTGGTCAGATCTTCATCGCCGATGATCGCTCCCGCGCGGCGTCCGCGATTCCATCAAGGATCCGGAGGTGGCGCTCCAAGACTTCATCGAGCTGCACAACGAGAAGGAGGCGAAGCCGTTCAAATGGACGACCAGCCCGGAGCGGCTGATCGCCGCCCGCCAAAGAGGGTATCAAATGACCAAAACTGACCACTAGGAGATTGTCCCAAAAATAGCTGTTGATGAATTTTTCGACCACTCGTTGCACAATATTTAGATATCAATCTCGGATAAATCTATATGATGTGTCGCAAGATGCCAATAAATCTTCATATTTTTACTATGGCGCAGTTTTTGAAACACTCCCCTAGAAGAGGAGTTTGACGAGTGCGGCTGTGAGTGCGGCTGTAGCGCCCATCAAACCGGCAGCCGCCAGAAAGGGCGCCAGAAATGTACTGACACCGATCTGCCGTGTTTCAGCAATCAACTTAGCCACTTCGGCGCGCAATTTTTCGTCTGAAAGTTTGAGCTCAGCTTCGGTCATGTTGTTCATGCTCATGATTGTCTTCATTTGAATATAAGTTAGAAACCGGCAGAAATCAAGCAACTGTACAGGTTCGGCATTTATGCGACGTTTCGGGGTCCGATTCGTCCGCATCCGATGCCGGTTTATAGGAGTTGGCCGGGCTGTTTTCCAGCGTCAGGTTTTTTTGGTCGTTCGGGGCGTCCGGCTGTTTGGCGTTCTCGGCGGCGCGGAGAGCATGGAAAGCCTGTGGACAATCCTTTGTTGCGCTGTTTTGCGGTTTGGTGTTCGGGACCTGAATTCCCCACATTCTTCCCACACTTCCGCTTGTCGGCGGCCGGTCCCGGTTCGGCGCTCTTCGTGCCACAACAGCCCTGCGGGGCTTTTTCATAAATAATTATTTTTTTGGGATTGGGCCGTGGAAATGTGGACAATCCTTACCGGCGCTTTCGGCCGTGCGGCGGTCCGGGCTTGGATTGCCCACATTCCCACAGCCTCATCCAGCCGCGGCGAATGGCGGGCCTGTTTCGGAAGGCGCTTCGGCGGCTCAGGCGGCGGTCCTGAGGTTCTGCTTCGGGGTCAGTCCTCCGAGCGACCAATGGGGCCTGAACGTGTTGAAGTCGTCGGCGAAGGCGTCGATGCAGCGGTTCACCTTCACGAGGTCATCGTAGTCGACCTCCTAGTGGCAGCTTCAACACACAAGAGTCCCTTTGATGCTTGCCGGCTCCGGTGAGGCGTCTGCGATTCCATCTGGCGGATTGATAAGCCGCGTTTGCAATTCATTGAACTGTACAACGAGAAAGAGGCGAAGCCGTTCAAATGGACAGCCAGCTTGGATCGGCTCGTCGCCGCCCGTCAAAGAGGGTTTCAAATAACTCGAACAAGCCACTAGCAGCCGTGGAATTCGCACCTCCACGTCCCGTTGGTGCGCTCGATGCACCCGTTGAGCTCGGGCTACTTCGGGGGCACGATCCGGAGGTCTATGCCCTGGCCTCAAACTCGTCTCCGCCGTCGGTCTGGATTGCCTTCACCTTGGACGGAATGTCCTCAAGGATCTTGCCCAAGAGCTCGCGTCCATTCCTCGCGGTCGCGTTCCGGAATGCCTGGGAGCAGGTCCACCTCGCCACGGGATTTACGGCTGCGGACGAGCCGCGCAAGCAGCCGGACGGAAGCCCGGAACGACTTCCCCGCCGTCCGTCAAAGAGCGTGCCATCCGACCGGATCATGCCAATGGAGCGGCGGCAGAAGGCCAGCGGGAATTTGCCCTCTATCCGCATTTGGTCAACACGAGCGCATAGTCGTCGGCCGAGTTCAGCTCCACGATGTCGGCCAGGCCGTCGGAATCGCCGTCCTTGTCGATAATCGCCTTCATGCGCACCAGCCACTTTGACCCGTCGCCGCTTTCAGACGCGTAAGCCCGCACGCCGACAAGCGGAACCCCGTCCGGACTGCCGAACGCGGCCGGAACCGCGTAAACCTGCGGTTCCACATTTTCGTCTTCGCAAACCGGCTTCGCGATTTCCGATCCCTGCCCCATCGCAACGACGTCGGCGAAATAAACGCCTTTGGTCAGATCCTCGTCGCCGATCGCTCCGGCTACGAACCGCAGCGCAGACACGCCGCCCTCCGCTTCGATCGCAGATCCGGCATTGATGCCGCCTTCGATTTCCAAGTCTCCGCCGACAGTCAGGTCGGCACTCACTTCAGCGTTTCCGGCAAACCGGACGTCCGCGCAATCGATCATCAAAGTACCCGAGATGAATGAATTGGAAGTCCCTGCCCCGCATCCAAGCTCGGCCAGACCCGAGATCACCGAATGCAGGTCGACGCTTCCGTTTCCGCTTGAATCCACCGGCGGACCCATTTCGATGGAATAGACATTGCTGATCGTATTCAGGCCTTCGGAGACGAGCGCCGCATCCGCCGGACCTCCGAACGCGATTTCTCCGTGGACCTCGTTGGTCATCGCGCAGTCCGCAAGGCGGTCCCTCGTCGCTCCGACGCAACGTTCCAAGGGATGCCCCGCCGCTCCGCTCAAAGCGAACTGGCCGTCCTTCATGACCCCTGCGCCCGAAAGCGCGACAAGGAACGCGAACCTCTCCTCGGCCGGATAGTCGTCGAGCGACGAGAAGGGACTGATGTCGAGCTGCCAACTGCCGTACGGGCCGTTCGCGACGCCCGTCTTCTGGATATACCCTGCGGATGCCATCTCGGCCGCGATGATCGCCGGGTTTCCGATTGTCGGAACAACCGGGTCTCCGTCCGTCGTCACCAGGACCGCCTCCAAGTCGAGCTCGCCGTTCGACGGGTCTCCATCCCGCAATGCGGGATCGACATTTCCGTCGGCGTCGGCATCCAAGGCAGCGACCTCCATGGTGGATTTCGGACTCGCGGCGTCCGAGCGGTTCACGCCGCGCAGAAGCAGGCTGTAGCGTTGCCCGTACGAGTTTCTGTGCTCACCGTTTTCGATGAATTCGGCAGGAAGGAATCCTGCGGAAGCGAGCTCCTGCATGCTTACGGAATATATCGCTTCGCCGTCGCCCAATCCGGCGAACCGTTCGATGAGCGCTTCATAGTTCAGAGCGACGAACGATTGAGCGGCGGACGATGTGAGACGCAGATCCAGACCGAGCGAGATGCTTCGCCGCCTTTCGAGCTCGTCCGACAACAGCATGTTCGCCAGAACAAGCAGGGAGCCGAACAAAGTGACGACGAATGCGGCTTCCAGCAAGGTCGCGCCCCGTTCGCCCATCTCCCCGCAAGTCGGCCCTTGCGGAATTGGAGCGCCTTTCATTCCGGATGCGGCACAGCCGAGATTTTCGAGGGCGCAGGCCGTTTGCTTCGGATTGATAGGGGAAAGGCGTCGCCGGTCGGAAGCGGGCATCCACTCTTTGCTCGGTTTCAAATTCTGCATCGAAAACATTCGTCGGGCCGACTCCCTCAATGAGAGGCGCCGTCGCGCCGCAGTCTGAACAACAACATCGGTATGCGCCCCGTTTTCGTCGTGCATCCGACCTTCTTTGGATTGAGAGGGGCAAGGCCCCGCTGACCGGAAGCGGGCGCCAACGCATTGCTTGCCGTCGAACGCCGCGTCGAAAGCAATTGCCGGGCCGACTTCCTCGATAGGAGGGCTCGTCGTGCCGCCACCCGTCCAAAAAATATGGGGCGCACCCATTTCGAGGCCATTTGCGCATCCGGATTTTTTCGGGATGGCCTCGACCCTTCGCAACAGTCTGTCGGGAACTCGATTCAAGCCCAACGGACAACGCTCCATTCGCCGTATGCTCCAAGGGCGCATCCCATCTCTTTCGGTCGGGCGGGATGCCGCTGGTCGAAAGCCGTCGCCAACATCCCGCTCGACGTCGAATGCCGCTTCAAAAACAATCATTGGACCGACCTCCTCAATGATAGGCCGCATCGCGCCGCCGCCCGGCCAACAACATCGGGACGCACCCCGCTTTCGAGGCCTCTTGCTCATCCGGATCTTTTCGGGGTGGCTCCCGCGCTCGGCACAAGCCTGTCGGAAACTCGATTCAAGCCCAACGGACAACGCTCCGTTCGCCGTATGCTCAAGAGGCAAATCCCATTTCCTTCGGTCAGGCGGGATGCCGCTGGTCGAACGCCGGCGCCGACACCCTGCTCGCCATCGAATGCCGCTTCGAAATCAACCGCCGGCTCGACTTCCTCGGTAGGAGGGCTTCCCGCGCCGCAGCCGCCCGACCGAGAATCATGGAACTCACCCCGGCCCCAGCGCAGACTTCCGTCTCCGCCGCCTTGCATTGCGACGTGCGAGAAGGCGAATCCGCGCGCGCGATCAACCGCAAGCATCGGCGGGCGGAAATCCGAACGCAGCCGAAACCAGCAGGCCCAGCAGAATTATCGGAAACGATACGGAAAGAAACGGCACGCGCTCAGGCATGCGGATGAAATTTACGCCGGACGGGATTCCGTCGCGTGCAGTTCGATCCCGGAAAGGATTCAATCCCGCCGGAACGGCGCGTATCGCAAGCAAAGTCAGAGCCATGAATGCGAATGCGCTTGCCGAAACGCCGTGCATTCCGAACAACCCGATCGGCAGCGCCAGCGCGATGCAGTCGGCTGGCGGAATGGCTGGCCGCCTCAATGCGCATTGAAGCCGCCATGCCAGCCGCGCCGCGCAATGCAGCGCAATTCCGACGAATATCGCCGCCGCCCATGCGGTGAACTCGGCAAAATGGCGCGGCGGCGAAAAAATCACAGCCGCATAGATGCAGATCGGAATCATAAGCTCAGACGGCGCCCAAGAAGATTCAATATCGGTGTAGGCGGCAACCGAAAGAAAGGGGCAGATCAACATCACAGCGGCCGCAACGGGCGGCTCGAGGCAAGGCGAGGAACAGGACTTCAAAGCGAGAACCGCAAACAACAGGCTGAATCCGCCGCCCGCGAACGATGCAATCGAGCAACGGCATGAACTCCAAGCGAACGCCGGCTGAAGACGGGCAACGCCTGCCCGCGCGCATAGGGTCGCGGCCAAGCATGACGTCAAGCCGATCACGCTCCCGGCAAGCATCGCGGTCAAGGAATTCTGCACTTCAAAGCGAGAACCGCGAACAACAGGCTGAAGCCGCCGCCCACGAACGACGCAATCGAGCAGCGGCACGAACTCCAAGCGAACGCCGGCCGAAGCCGGGCAACGCCGCCCGCGCGCATAGAGTCGCGGCCAAGCATGAAGTCAAAGCGATAGCGCTCCCGGCAAGCATCGCGGTCATGGAATTCTGCTGCCGACCGCGGGCGAACCTGTCCGAATTCCGGCCGACGGCAAAGGAACCATCGTCGTTCCGATGAAACCGGAGGTTTCATCGGACGCCCGAAACATTCCCGCGAATGCGGCCGCCGGAAAGTTCCGCCGGGCATCCGGCGCTTCAAGTTTCGACAAGGCGCTCTTGAAGCGCTGCTTTTCCGCGGCGCCGGCAAGCGGGCGGGACAGCCAAGTCAACAAGTACGAACCGCCATCATCGGAGACGATCGCGCTCTTCCATGCCCTGGCCGACCGCAACGGCGGCGGCAGGTCGGCCTGAACCTCGCCGACCGGGAATCCGGCAAGCTTCGACGCGTCGAAGGCTGCATTGTGACTGTGGAGCATGTTCGCAACCGCGAAGTCCGCCTCGTCGGCCGCGCGGTCCGCGCCCGTGCCGGCAAACGCGAACGCCATCAGAAGCCCCGCACCTATCGAAACAGGGTACATGCACCACATTCAGAATCGCCGACGGGCGCGAATGCGATCCGCGATTTGCATGTTCCGCGTCCCGGTCACGGATTCGACGCCAACTGCTCCAATCTGGTTCCGACCGGAGTTCGAAACCGGGCGAGCGACCGGCGCTTGGCGACCCGCTCAGGCGCGAGGTCGAAGTAATTCTCAAGAAACGCGACGGCGGCCTGACGCGTCGCGGGACGCCGCAACGGCCGGCCGATCTGCCTTTCGGCTCTGAAATGGGCCAGCGCGCCCGCCGCTTCCGCCATTATCGCCGCATTTCCCGAATTGTTCAGGGCGTACCAGAGATCGCGATCCTCGCGCTTCAGCCAAAGAAAAGACGCGCTGGAGACGACGCCCCGATCTTTGCGGGCCGCCATGAGCATCGCGATCATGGCAGTCGTTTCCCAAGCATGCCGCATTGCGACCGCGTTCAGACCGCATGACCGGCTCGAGTCGAGAATCTCGTCGATTTCTGCGGACAGCCGGCCGTCCCGCGAAATCGCCTCATCCATCCCGAGCCGACCGGCCGCTCGACCGACGGCAAGCATCGAAAGCCGATTCATCAAATCGTGGCCTTTCTCGCTTTCATAGTTGTGGAAGCATGCAAATGCGGCGGCGAGCGCCCTTTTGCAGGGCGCAAGCCCTGCGAAGTCCTTCCAAGGCTTTCCAAGCTGCTTGTCGAACGCCTCGCAGAGGCCGTCTTCGGAAAGCCGTTCGCAATCCTCGTCCGACAGACGATCCTTGCCGCGACCCCTTCGGCTTACGTATCCTTGCGCTTCAAGCCAGTCCTCCGGGCGCATCGAACAGCCGGAATGCGGCGGCAGCATCGGCGGAGGCTCCGTCCAGACGAGCTGGCCCGCTTGGCGATACGCATGTCCGGCGCCGACGTCGGACGACGGAGCATTTCCGCTTCCGCCCGTCAGATTCAAGAACCGGCTTGCGTAGCGCGACTGCGGCCACCGCTTGCATTGCGATCCGACCAGGCTCGCGAGGTCGTGCACGGTCCGATGCGCAAGATCCGGTCTGAACACGCGACAGGACGCCGCCATCCAAACGAAGCAAGGGCCATACAGAACGGCCGCCGCAACGCCCGAGCCGGCCATGACGGCTTCCCGAGACTCGGAACTCAATGCCGCAACGGCTTCAAACTCCATCGGCATGCCGCGCGCGAACGATGCGGGCGCGAACAAGGCTTCGCCGAAATACGGCGCAGCAAGCAGCCAATCCATATGATCGGCCAGCAAGCCGAACGGCTTCAAATGGATCAACGCGGCGATCAAGCCGACCGTCCGCACGCCGTCCAAGTAAGGACCCAGGAGAGAGGCCGCCGCCACAAGGGCCAACGCCACGCAGATCGTCAATTGGAACAGCTCGTCTTCGTTCGATTGCCTTCGTTCAGCCACGCCTTCGCCTTTCATGCCGATGGACAGGATCCGCGATGAATCCCTTCGGGCGGTCCGGGGCCGGAGAATCCGAAAGCCGCAGAACCGCCGGAAATCCGAATAGCGCGGAACCGGGAGAATTCCGCGGAGCTGATTGCGAAATTCAAGATCAATCGGGAGAATCCGGTGGACAACTCCTCAATGCCTATCCTCCATGCGAGGTTCCAATGCTTCGTCCGGACGCGGGGACATTTTCTTGCCGCCGGCATTGCCATGGGCGAAGACATGCTCGACCTTCGCTCGGGCCTTCGATTTGCGCCCGTCGGCCTTCGCGGTCCGCGCGTTCATAGGACGATCCCGCGGCTTCCCGCCGTCGGCATCGCCGCCATCAACCGGAAGTCGGGTCCACGTTCTGCTCTCCGCCGGAAACGCCGCCTTCCGGCGACCACATTCGCCATCCGATGCGGCACCGCCGCGACGGTCGGAGACCGCATGGTCAGCAATCCAATCAAGCCCGCTCAATCTCCCGTTTCGAAGCAATCCTCCAACATCGCTGCGTTTCGGGTCAACGCCGACGTCGTTGCCCTGGCGGGCATCAATCCTTTGCGGCTTGACCACGTCGAGAGCAAGTCGGCACCGCCTTTCTTCATCGTCTCGAACAGCTTGATTGCAGTCGACAATGACCGCGGACGACAAGGAAGAAATGAACACGCTTCATCGCATCCGGAAATCATTGGCTTGGAGGTCTCGCGCCATTGCTTGATCTCCATCTCCTGCCCGAAAACTGCCGGCATCGTCCGCCGAGCACGAACGAAGGCCGTTCGGAACTGGCGGGGCCGATGCGACGGCAGCTTCTTCGCGAGCGCGTCCGGTCAGGACCCTCGACCTGACCGGACGCTGCAACGGAACCGGGGCGAACTGGCACCGGGTCTACGTTCTTGCGCCGTTCGCGGCCGTATCGCCAACCAATCTTTCGAAATCATGCCGAAAGACCCTTGAAAAGACAGAGCCCCGATCAATCCGGTTGATTTCGGGAGCCGAAAGCCCGCTCCCGGCAAAAATCAATATATTTGCAGTCGCGGACTCCGGAAAATAAGCCAATGAGGCAATTTGCCGCGATGGCGCATATGGCTGGACAGGCGTGAATTTCGGCGATCAACCTTGGCGGTCCCGGTTCGTCTCCGAATAAAAAGAAACTGCCGCGCCTTGCGGCGCGGCAGTCATTCTTCCGATCCTTCCGACGGGAAGCTGAACTAGTTGCTTGCAGCAGGGGCAGCTGCTCGCTTGGCACCGAAACTACCACTAATCACCCATTTGCTTTCTTCCACTTCAGTGCCAGTAGCACCACCACCAAGACGCCAAGTTCCTGCAACTTCAAGGTCATCAGGCGTTGCTAGCGGACCATAGAAATTCCCTTTGAAAACACCGGTTGCAGTAGCTTCACCGGCGGCGTTGAGCACACCGTTCGCACCGTCAAGGTTCGTCCCAGTTGCTTTCGCGATGCCACTGAACGCTCCGGTATTAGCAGTGATGTCCGCTTTGTTAGTTGCACTACCTACGGCACCATTGCTACTCAAATCAACTCGCGTAATCGTCCCCCTTTGAACGGTACCCCCCGTGTTGATCAGCGAAATACCACCAGCGGCACCGGCATTCTGCTTCCACCGACTATTTGCCGCATCCCACTCTTCAAATCCGTCAATATGTCCGAAAACATATCCCGTACCCGTCGTTTTCGGAATTGATACAGTCAACTCCACGTCTCCGCGCACCAATTTAGACAAAAGTTTCGGAGATCTATAGTCGGTCCTTCGCGCATTGCCTCTGTACGCAACTGCGATGGTTCGCCCGTTGAATTTACCGGACGTGATCGCCTTGCCGATGTTCGTGGTCCTTTTGTTTGCTTTGTTCTCGAAAGCCGCATAGCCGAAATTGATGCTCTGCACTCGACCCCCTTGATTAGAGCCACTGGCGGTGAAATCCAATCCGTCTTCATCCGCTGTATACAAGAACATTCCGTATGCAGCATAATTCAAGTATCTCTGTACGTCGTCGTCAGGGCAAGCGTTGCCGTTCGCACTTGAAAGCGACCCGTCACGGCAAGTGACAGCTCCCGAACCTGCCGCCGGCTCGAGACCTAGGTTCACACCGACGTTATTGGACAGCCAAACCTCGTACGTGCCGAGATCCTTATACCCGTCAGGTTGCTTTAGCTGACCATCTACAAAGTTAGCTCCTCCAGTCAATTGACTAGAATGAGCGTCGACTCTGGCCTTCCAGTAGAAGTCGCCGTTGCCTTGCCAGCTGGTAACGCCTTTCGCAGCAGACCGGGGTTGGGGATCGTCGAACGTAATCGTCAGATCCCATCCGTTTGCTCCGGCGTCCGTTCCGCTGTCATCGACTTCTGTGTTGAGTTTCATTCGCGTGTCGGTCCAGTCGGCTGCAGCCCCGCCATAACGAACGACCAATCCGTCACCCGTCAACTGCAATCCGGTATACCCGGCCACCGTGGCGGCGGGCTCGTTTACTTCTGTATTGAGTGTGTTGGTATATCCATCCACTTTGAATGTTTCTGCGCCGCTATGCCTGGCATCGGAAGTGAACACCATCTTGCCGCTTGCATAAGGGATTAGCTTGAACGTAGTGCTTTTGATGGGCACTGGAGCCGTATTTTCAACCTGCGCAGTGCCAGCAGCATTGGCCTTCGTTCGCGGCGTTCTGACGATCGTCGCTCTGCTGACAACTACACCTTCATCATTGGTGGTAGTTCCGCGCGGAACTCGAAAGTCGGGATCCGCAATTGCTTGGCGCACGAGCGGTCTAGTGAACCACAAGAACGGAGTCTCCGCATTGTCAAGAATTGTCGACTGGTCGCTTAGGTACGGCCTTACAACATCGCGTCGATACTCTATCGCCGCGCCGCGGGCCGCATCGTTCGCGGCATCGTCTCCGGCGGCTTCCACTGCGGCATCCGCTGCTTCCTCCGCATCATCAAGCAAATCGCGGGCCACTTTGATCAGCCTGCGTGCCTCAGCGCGGTCTGCTTCCGTATTCGTTCTCCGCGCAGTAGCCGCCTGCGCGGTCGCCATTCCAACGGCCCTCTCGGCAGCCGCAAACGCCGTTTTCGCCGCTGTCAGCTCAGTCGAATCGGTACCTCCACCGTCCCCGCCGCCGCCATTCTCGTCTGTGGGCGGGGTGGTGCCGCTCGAAGTTCCCGTGGTAGTTCCCGTGGTATTGTTGCCGGAGCATGCCCCAAGCAACAATGCCATGCCGCAAGCTAGGCCGGCAACGAGTTTCCAATTCATAGTCGTTTCTCCATCTAGGTTCTTTGCCTAACAAAACTTCCACGGTTCAAGCCGCGAATCACATTGCAATTAAGAGTTATACCGCTTGCAAGTCAAGCTTGCAAACACGGTGTTTTCCATTTTTAGGCCAAGTGACTGCGAGGCAACAAGCCCTCCAACCGGGGAAGTCGGCGCAACGGTCGTTTTCCATGCAGCATCCGGCGACGGGCATGGCATTGTCGCTTGGGGCATGCTCCGGCAGCAATAACACGGGAACTTCAAGCGTCACCACCCCACCCACAGACGAGAATGGCGGCGGCGGGCGGCCCCCGTTGTGGCCCGCCGGCGATCCCGCGGCGGAGGGCGCGGCTTGCGTCAGGCCGGTCGCGTCGCCGCCTGTCCGGCGGCCGGATGCTCGTTGCCGCGGTCCTTCATCTGTCGTGTGCCGACAAGTCCGCAGGTTCGGTCGGGCATGCCGAATGCCGGAGTCGATGGCGGAAGCGGGGGACGCTGCGGAATGCCGCCACGCGGCCGGCGAGCGGGCGCGGGTCGATTTGGCGTGCGTCCGCGGCCTGGCGGCCGGATGCGAACGGGGGCTCGATGCCGCCGCGTCCGGGACAGTTTTTTGAGCGGGACCGGGTCGCCGAAAACTGGACGTCCGCTTTGCCGGCTTCCGCCGCGCATCATCCATGATCCGGAAGGAAATCGCCACCCGGAGCGCAAGGACGCCCCGGAAACCGTTTCATGGTCGGGGGCGGGCGGCCAAAGGCCGATCATGTGGGTTTTTTTGTGGAAACGGGCATCTCCGCGCTTTCGGGCGTCGCTCGGGTTTTGCGTTCCGAGGGCTGCAATCGGGGGCTGCGGGGTTCGGCATGGATCGGTCCCGGGGCGGTTTCCGAAGACCCGCGAACGGCGGGCGGAAGAGGGCGACATGGCGGAGAAGATACGGGACCCGGAGTTCCGCCATCCGGAATTGGCGGCGTTTTTGCAGGGTTTGACGGACGAGCAGGCGGCGACGCCGGGTCCATTGAGTGTCGAGCGCGGCGGCGTTGCGTCGCAGTACTGGCGCGAGGACGGCCGGGTGCATTGCCGCGAGTTCGAGGCGGCGTCCGGCGGGCCGTCCTCGGAGATGGAGGCGCTGCATGCGGAGACCGCGGCGGCGGTCGGCCGGTCGCTTCCGCGGATGAGGGCGGAGCGGCGGGGCGAAGTGCTGCGCGGCGCTGCTCGAGGCGTTCGACGCCGCTCTTCCGCTCCCGTCCTGCCCGCGTTGCGACCGGCGGATGGACCGTCACGGCCGGGTCGGAAAGACGTTCGGGACGCGCTTCGGACCGGTCCGGGTCGAACGGCGCCGTTTCCGCTGCCGCGAGTGCGGCGACAGCCGTTTCCCTTTGGACCCGGCGCCGGATCTGGAAGGCAAGAACGTCACGCCCGGCGCGGAAAGCCTCCATGCGGACGCCGCCAGTTCCGACAGCGGCGGGCAGGCGCGCCGCCAACTGAAGAATTTCGCCGGCGTGGAGGTTCCGGCGTGGGTGTGGTCCATATTTTTTGGTGAAGTCTGCTTTGCGCTTTCGCGCGGTGTCCTGTTTCGGCGTCCGGAGGGTTGCAAAGGCGGCGTTCGAGGTGCAGCATGGATCGGTTCCGGACCGGTTTCCGAAGACCCGCGCACGGCGGGCGCCGCGGCTCCGGGGCTCGAGCAGCAGAGGGCGACATGGCGATCGATGCACAGGATCCGGAGTTCCGCCATCCGGAGGCGGTGGCGTTTTTGCGGAGTTTGACGGACGAGCAGGCGGCGAAGCAGCCTCCCTTGGTTCTCGAGCATGACGGCGTTGCGGCGCGATATTGGCGCGAGGGCGGCCGGGTTCGCTGTCGCGAGGTCGAGGCGTCCGTCGGCCCGTCCTCCGGGACGGGCGCGCTGCATGCGTTCATGCGGGCGGTCGAGGCGGAGTTCGGCCGTTCGCTTCCCCGGCTGGAGGCGGAGCTGCGGGGCGGCGGGGTTCCGGATCTGGACGCGATCGAGGCGTCGATCCGCGACGGCCTTCCGGACTGCGGAACGGCGCTCTACGCGGCGCTTCCGGAGGCGCTCGGCGCCGAGCTTCCGTCTCCTCCCTGCCCGGATTGCGGGCGGCGGATGGAGCGGCACAGCCGGGCCGGGAAGACCTTCCAGGCGCGCATGGGTCCGGTCCGGATCGAGCGGAGCTACTGCTATTGCCGCGGGTGCGGGACCGGCTTCCACCAGCTGGACCGCACGCTGGGTCTGGAGGGCCGGACGGCCACGCCCGGGGCGGAGAGCCTCTACGCGGACGTCGCCAGTTCCGACAGCTGCGGGCAGGCGCGCCGCAAGCTCCGGAATCTCGTCGGCGTGGATGTTCCGAAGACGACGCTCCTGCGCCATGTGGCAGGGCTCGGCGAGGAGATGCAGGCGTTCGAGCGGGCGGACGCCGAGGCGCCGCCTGCGGCGGAGCGGGTTCTGCCGGGGATCGACGGCGCCGGAGTCCCGATGGCCGCCCGCGAGGTCGAGGGGGTGGCCGGCAAGCAGGCGGACGGCGCGGCGAAGACCCGCGAGGCGAAGGCCGTCGTCTGCCGCGAGGCCGACCGCCCGGATCCGAAGGCCGGGAAGCCTCGGAATGACCGGAAGAGCGGGGCCGTCAGCGTCCGCATCGACAGCGCGCAGGCCGTGAACGGGGCCGGCCGGGCTTCGGAGTTCGCCGCCCGCCTGGAGCAGTTCGCGCACCGGAACGGCGTGTTCGCGGCCGAGGAGGTGGTCGTGCTGTCCGACAGGGCGCCGCGGATCCGGACCGTCTGCGAGGAGATCCTGCCCGGACGGAAAACGACCTTCATCCTCGACCTGTGCCGCGCCCTCGAATATGCGTCCGCCGCCGTGCAGGCCGCGGCGCCGGACAAGGGCAGGCGGGAGGCGTGGATGGACTGGATCAGGAAGCAGCTGGACGCCGGACGGGTCGACCGGGCCGTCGCCGCTCTGAAGCGGCACCGTCGGCTTGAAGCGGTCGCGGCCTGCATCCGCTACTGCGAGGCCAATATGGACCGGATGCGCTGCGACCTCTGCCGGAGGCGCGGCCTGCCGGTCGGATCCGGCATCGTGGAAAGCGCCTGCAAGCGCATCGTCGGAAGCCGGCTCAAAGGAGCCGGTCGCCGTTGGTCGAAAGCGGGCGCCAACGCCGTGCTCGCCACCGGATGCTGCCTCGAAAACAGGCGCTGGCCCGACTTCCTCGAATGGAGGGCTTGCCGCCTCGCAGCCGCCTAACCAAAGAAAATGGACCACACCCTTCCGGCGTCGACTGCCTTGACAGCGTGGTCATGCCACAAGATTTGGTCGCCATGCGCCGCCCCGTCGCCGACCTTCGCCAAGGTCGGCGACGGGAACGCAATATCACAGTCGAGACACAGAAGAATCATGAGATGCACCCAGATTTGGTTTTAGGTTCGATGCCGGTCGCGGAGATGCCCGAGCTCGGCCGGATATCCGGAGAGCAGGCCGCCGCGCTCGCGGGGCTCGCGCCCGTCGCGCGGGACAGCGGGCAGATGCGCGGTAAGCGGATGATCGGCGGCGGAAGGAGGGGAAGCCGCACAACGTCGTCGTCGCGCGCCGAGGCAACCGGATCGTTCGGGTCTTCGAGATTCGTGTCCACGCCGATGTGATTGGACAGCCAAACCTCGTATGTGCCGATGTCTTCAACGTCTTGGTTATCGGCCGTTAGCACGCTGTCTACACAATTGGCCCCTGCTCTCCGCTGACTGGCAACAGTTTCAACTCTGGCTTTCCAGTAGAAGTCGCCATTGCCTTGCCGGCTGCGAACGCCTTTCTCAGCAGAAAGGGTGTCAGGACCGTCAAACGTGATCGTTAGATCCCACCCGTTTTCTCCAACGTCGGATGCGGCGTTGTCGGTCACAATTGCTGTGTCGAGCTTCTGTTTGGTGTCGGGATATTGTTTCCCATTCTCGCCAAAACGAATGACCAATCCGTCACCCGTCAACTGCAATCCAGTATACGAAGTCGAGTCGCTGGCCTGATTTGAATTGAGCCAGTCATTGTAACCATCCACTTTGAACGTCTCTGCGCCGCTATGCTTGGCATCACGAGAGAACACCTTCTTGCCGCTTGCATAAGGGACAAGCTTGAATGTGCCTCCATCGATGGGCTTAGGAGCCGTATTGGGAATCTGAGTGTCATCTGTTGTGGACGTGTCCTTCGTTCGCGGCGTCCTCGCGATAGTTGCCGTATTGGTATTTTCGCTCGGAACTTGAACGTCGCCGTCCACGATTGCTTGGCGCACGCGCTCTGGTGAACCAGAAGAGCGGAGCCTCCGCCGCGGTGAGTTTTGCCAACTCTGCGGTCTGGTATGCCGTTACCCTGTCAAGCACAATTTCCGCAGCGCCGAGGGCCGCATCGTCAGTGCCGGCTTGGGCTGCAGTGTACGCAGCTCGCGCCCGCGACACTGCAAGAGCGAGCGCCGTGCGGGCTTCCGCAATCTTCGTCCGCGCATTTGTCTGCGCAGCAGTTGCTGCAGCGGTCGCCTCCATAACGGCCATCTCGGCAGCCGTAAACGCCATTCTCGCCGCTGTCAGCTCATCGGTACCACCGCCATCTCCGCTGCCATCGCCATTCGAACCGCCATTCTCGTCGGTGGGTGGGGGTGACGCTCGGCGTTCCCGTGTTATTGTTGCCGGATCATGCCCCAAGCGACAATGCCATGCCCGTCGCCGGATGCTGCATGGAAAACGACCGTTGCGCCGACTTCCCCGATTGGAGAGCTTGTTGCCTCGCAGTCACTTAACCTAAAAATGGAAAGCACCATATTTGCAAGCTTGACTTGCAAGCGGTATAACTCTCCATTGCAATGTGATTCGCGGCTTGAACCGTGGAAGTTTTGTTAGGCAAAGAACCTAGATGGAGAAACGACTATGAATTGGAAACTCGTTGCCGGCCTAGCTTGCGGCATGGCATTGTTGCTTGGGGCATGCTCCGGCAGCAAAACCACGGTAACTTCGAGCAACACGGGAACTTCGAGCGGCACCACCCCACCCACCGACCAGAACGGCGGTTCGAATGGAGATGGCAGCGGAGATGGCAGCGGAGATGGCAGCGGAGATGGCAGCGGAGATGGCGGCACTAAGTCGTCTGAGCTGCAATTGGCGGAAATGGCAGAGACCGATGCCCAAAGAGCCGTTATGGAGGCGACCGCTGCAGCAACTACGCGGACGAAGATTGCGGACGCCCGCGAGGCGCTCGAGCTTGCAGTGTCGCGGGCGCGAGCTGCGTACAATGCAGCCCTAGCCGGCAATGACGATGCGGCCCTCGGCGCTGCGAAAACGGTGCTTGACAGGGTAACGACATACCAGACCCAACAGTTGGTAGAACTCAACAAAGCGGAGGCTCCGCTCTTCTGGTTCACCAGAGCGCTCGCGCGTCAAGCAATCGCGGACGGCGAAGTTCAAGTTCCAAAAGAAAATACCAATACCGCAACTATCGTGAGGACGGAGCGAACGAAGGACACGTCCGCAACTGATGACGATCAGATTGAAAATACGGATCCAGTGCCCATCAAAGCCACTACGTTCAAGCTTGTCCCATATGCAAGCGGCAAGATGGTGTTCTCTTCCGATGCCAAGCATAGCGGCGCAGAAACGTTCAAAGTAGATGGATATACCAACTGGCTCGCTTCAAATGAAGCCGCCCACGATCCGGATGATGGGACCACCGCTAATAGTCGTACGTTTACTGGATTGCAGTTGACGAGTTCTGGATTGGTCGTTCGATTTGGCGGGAAGTCGGGCAATTACGCCGACACGCAGATTAAGCTCGGCACAGACGTCACTTATTCCGGAACGAACCAAGGAGAAAACGGATGGGATCTAGCGATTACGTTCGACGATCCCCGACCCCTCTCTGCGGCGAGAGGAGGCGTTCGCAGCTGGCAAGGCAACGGCGACTTCTACTGGAAGGCAAGAGTCAGACCTCATGCCAGTCAGCTGAGCGGAGGAACGAACTTTGTACCCGGCGAGCTCAACCAACCTGCAGGGTATGAAAATCTCGGCGTCTACGAGGTTTGGCTGTCCAATCACATCGGCGTGGACACGAATCTCGAAGACCCGAACGATCCGGTTGCCTCGGCGCGCGACGACGTACAGAGATACTTGAAGTATGCTGCATACGGATTGTTTTTGTTTACGGCGGATGACGGATTGAATTTCGCCGGATACAATCAACGCAAGGGTCGGGTGCAGACCATCAATTTCGGCTATACGGCTTTCGAGGATGCGACAGGCAAAAAGACCACGAACATCAATAAGGCGGTCAGCGGAACATTCACTGGGCAAACTATCGCAGTTGCGTACAGAGGAGATGCGTCCGATGCCACCCCCTCCGCTCCCTCATATCCACGAGTTGAATCTAAATTGGCGCGTGGAAAAGTGAGTTTGGAAGTATCGATTCCGAAATCGACAGGCACTGGAACTTTGTCTGGAACAATTAACGATTTTGAAACGTGGGACCCCTCAACTAATCGGTGGACGACTGGTTTGACGCTGCAAAACCCGACGGATACCACTGCAGCCAATGTTGCGACGATTACCGCCATTCATTTGAATACAAACGGTGCTGCTACAGGTGGTACTGCCGTGAATATCGGGGACGACGGAACGTTCAGTGGCGTTGCGAAAGCAGCCGGGACGAACCTCGACGAAGCACTCAATAACCACGACGGTGGCTCCAATGATGCTGGTGGCGTCTTCAAAGGGAATTTCTATGGGCCGCGCACGGCCACTGAGCTTGAAATTTTGGGATCCTGGCGTAGTCGTCCTTCTGCCGGCGGTGAATTAGACAACGACAAATGGCAAATTAGTGGCAGCTTTGGCGCCAAGCAGGCAGCAAGCAACTAGTTCAGCTTCCCGTCGGAAGAATCAGAAGAATGACTGCCGCGCCGGAAGGCGCGGCAGTTTCGCTTTATTCGGGGTCGAGCCGGGGCATCCCAATTTTGTTGATCAACGGCAGCGCGCCTCGGCCTCTCATTGAGGAAGTCAACACAACGATTGTTTTCGATGCAATATTTGACGGCGGGCAAAGGGTTGGTGCACGATTCAGCCAGCGGCTGCCTTGCCCGTCCCGATCCAAAGAAAATGGGATGCACCCTTGGGCAATCCGCGCCCCGAGCCCGAAACCCGAATGAAACGCAAAAAAGATTGCCTCCAGACTTTCCATGCTCTTCGTGCTGCCGCGGACGCGGACGAATCGGATCCGGCGCGGCCTTGAAGATGCAAAACCCGCAAGAACCCTCAACAATCCGCACCCGCCGCGATTCCGCCCGAATCTTGACGACCGCGAGGTACGGTTGCTTGAAACACGATCCCGCGGCCGGCCTATTCGCCGCCAGATCCGCGCGCGCGGCTCCTTGAGCCTTGCGAGGGCTGCCCCGCCGAAATGATTGCGGCCGGCCCGGACCTGTCCGGACGCCGGCTGTTCCGGAGATCCAGAAGCTCGGCTACGAAGGCGGTTGCGCGGCGGCGGCGGATTGTCTCCGCGCGATCAGGCCGCAAAGTACTGACGTCGTGCCCCCGTCGTCGGCGTCGGCCGAGGCCGGCGGCGGGAACGCAATATCATGGTTGGGATACGGAAAGTACTGGGGGTCATGTTTCAAAAGTTCTGAGGAGTATTGCTCTGTCTTCTGAAGTGCCTGCGGTCGCGAATGACTTCCTCATTTTCTTTTTGCCCGGCGGTCCTTCGAGTCCGGACTGCTCTTGGTCTCGCGCACAAAATACAGCCTCTGCCCGCGCTCCGTGACAAAGGCCCAATCGGAACTGCAGGGGCCGACCGGCGTATCGATTTTGAACCAGCTTGGCAGTCTGGCGAACACCTTGACGTTCTCGCTGCCATCCAGGCCGCGGGCGAACCGTCTTTCGACCTCTGACCTGTGCTCGACCAGATCGGACAGGGATTTCCCTCGGTTCTGCGCCTCGTGGAGGTCGCACAGATGCCGGACGATGCCGTCCTCCGCCTCCGGTTCGATTCGGCTTCGCTCGCAATCAATGCCTACGATCCTCTCGCGCTTGACGCCCTTCGACATCAGGTCGCGCAGGGCGGAGGAAATCTCTTTCGCGACGGCCGCCATGAACGCCTGCGGGTTCGCCTTGAACTCGGCGAGCCTGCCGGACCGCTTGAGGATTTCAGCCAGCGTGCGCCGGGTCAGCCCGGTCTCCCTCTGGAGACAAGCGAGAATGTCGGGGAGAACCCTGACTCGATCCACCTCTTGGACCTTCGTCGCGGCCTGCGGGTCGGCCGTCGCCCCGGCATCCGAGAAATCAATTTCCACGAAAGTGGTCACCACGCGCGGCGGTTGGATCGTCTCGAGCCGCCGGATGCGCAATAGCGCCCGCTCGATCAGTTCCGCGGTGTCGAATGTGACGCCGTGGCGCGTGCGGTGCTTTATGCGCTTCCATAGCTCCTGGAACTCGAGGCTGAGCCGGACCTCCTTGCGAAGCCGCAGGTCGCGCCGTTCCCGTGCGTTGGCAATCCGGTTCTTGAAGACCTTTCGGCTGATCTCGTCGACGATCTCCGCCTGAAGATCCGCGAATTCGTCGGGCAGCCTGAGTGCGAACTCCGGGTTCGCGGGATCGAACTTGTCAAGAATGCGGCCTTCCTCGCTGAGATGGCCCTGCCGAACGAGGCCTGCCCAGATCCGGGCGGAGTTGTCCCGACCGATCGCCGTCGCCGTACCTTCGTCGGCAGTCGGGCCAAGCCCCGAAAAGGCGGTTTTATCGACCTTGCCGAAGCCGATGCCCGAATCCTCCTCGAATTCGGTCTGCAGCTTCCGCGCGAAATCCTCGTAGAACTCGTTGGCGATGACCGTCAGCCGGTTGACCGTCTCGTCGTGGACCCGCTCGCCGCCTTCGCCGACGGGCAGACGCAGTCCGCGCCCGATTTCCTGTCGCTTCTTCTCTTTGGACTGGGTTTCGTTCAGGGTGCAAATCTGGAAGACGTTGGGATTGTCCCAGCCTTCCCTCAGCGCGGAATGCGAAAAGACGAATCGCAATGCGACTGTCGGGTCGAGAAGGCGCTCCTTTTCGCGCATGATGAGACTGTAGGTGTCCTCGTCGGCAATCGAGTTGCCGCGTGTATCTCTGGCGCGCCCGTCCTTGTCCCGCGAGAAATATCCGCTGTGCACTTCGGAGACATCGAACGGGATCAGCCCTTTGTAGGCCGGTTTCGCCGTGAATTCGCGGTACGCGTCCTCGAACCATCTGCCTATCTTGCCGAGGCAGGTCGTGCCGTCGTCGTTGTAGATCCGGTAGTTGGCGACTCGGTCGATGAAAATCAGCGACAGAATCTTGATGCCTTTTCCCTTGAGCCTGCGTTCCTTCTTCAGGTGCTGTTCGACCGTCTCGCGGACTTGGGCTCGCATCAGATCGTCGCCCAGTCCGCCGATCTCCCGTCCGCGTTCCAAAAAGCGGCCTTGGCTGAACTCGATGCGCTCCGACCCGGGCGTGCAGTCGATGTTCTGCAGAATGTAGCCGTCTCGATACGCGGATCGTTCGCCGGATTTGACATACAGGTCGTCGCCCTGCTTGACCCATAGCCTGGCGAGCTTGGGCCCGGACGGTCCATCCTTATGGATCTCCAAGCGGGCCTTGATGCCGTTCGCATTGTCCGTTTCCAGCAGTTTGACATATGCGTCGTTGAAGCCGTCGTCGGAACGGACGGACGCGACCTCTATGCGCTTCACCAATCGAAGATCGTATGCCTTGATGGGATCGAGTTTGTAGAGGATTGCTGGGATTCCTGTGCGTCGCGCCGTAGCGCAGCGTCGTCAGCGGATCAAGGCTGCGAATGGCGCGCCGCGACTTTTCGGTGCTGTCCACGCTTTGCGGTTCGTCGATGACGATGATCGGGCGAACTGCTCGGATGAATTCAATCGGTCGCCTTCCGGACATGCGATCATTCTCGCGGTTGATGACATTGAGCTTCTTCAATTCATCCTCGGTCATCTCCGACAATGCCGCGTCGGAGACATCCTTCCGGAAGGACTGGATGTTGATGACCATGATCTGAATCTGGTTGCTCATCGCGAACTGGCGCAATTTTCCGAGTCTTCCGGAGTCGTAGACGAAATGCTCGAAGGGCGTGTTCTCGTAGAGCGTCTGGAGATGCTCCTTCATCATGTCGATGCTCTTGAGCACGCCCTCGCGGATGGCGACGCTCGGCACGACAATGATGAATTTTTTGAATCCGCATGTCTTGTTCAGCTCGAAAAGGGTGCGCAGATAGACATAAGTTTTTCCGGTTCCGGTCTCCATTTCGATGGAAAAGTCCAGCCCGTCCGCAAGGACTTCCTCGTCTTCCGTCCGATCAAGACAGGCCGTCGACTTCATGACGCGCGCAATGGTCGCGGGTCGAATGCGGGTCGCGGACTTTTCGAGGTCGTTGCGCTCCTGCACGCGATGGACGTTCCGCGCCAGTTCGCATTCCGGGACCAGCAAGCGATTTGCGATGCCGAGTTCGGTTTGAAACAGGCCGCCGGTCTGGAATGCATTGAACGCCGCAGCCTCGGCGCGGGCGAATGGCTGGCCATCGAACACGTCCACGACGGCATTGATCGCGTCGCGCTGATACTGAAGCGACGGATCAAATCTAAGCTGCATGCCGCCGCTCACACCGTCCGGAAGACACTCTCGGATTGGTCGGCCTGCTCACGCGCCTTGAATGCTTGAACCGCATTTGCCTTGAGCTGGTCATTGCCGTTGAATCCTCCGTCAAGGCAGACAACTTGCGCCGCATCGCATTCGGCAAGAGCGCCTATAAGTTCGAAGCTGACATGTTTCTCAAGGCAAACGAGCATTGCGCCGTCTCCGACGGAGTATATTTCCGACCCTGCGAGTGTGAGCGTTTCCACGTCCGCGGAAAGGGGAAAGCCCGCCTTCAGCAGCAGTTCATGCAGTATGTCGTCGGGCGTGCTTTCTGTTCTGCAATGATCGGCATGCAGTTCAAGCTGGCTCTCAATTTCGACCGCGTCCGCCGTTTCCAGGAGGCCGTTCCAGATCCTGAAGTTGGACCGGTCCAGTCGGAATGCCTTGAAACCCAAGTCGGCGGCAAGTCCTCGGTCGAGGTCAAGCCGTCCTTCCGCAGATTCACGCGCCTTCGCGATGACGCGGCGAATGCGTTCCTTGCCGATTTCGGCGATTGTCGAAAACCCGGCTTTGGCGGCGTTGGAATCCGCTTCAAGGGGTTCCGGCAATTGGACGACGATGAATTTCCGGCTGCCGCCGTCTTCAAGGTTCATTTCGATTGTCGCCTGCGCCGTCACGCAAGACCCCGCGAAGAAGTCCAGCATGATATCTCCCGGTCCGTTGCACGCATGCTCCAGCATCCTCCGAATGAGCTTCGCCGGCTTCGGATTGTTGAACACCTTGCCGGGAATGAGCGCCTCCAGGTCTCGCGTGCCTTCATCCGTGTGCCCTGCGTAGCCGTGCGCCCAGAAGTTGGTAGGCGTCCGACCGCGCGCTTCCGAGAGAAACATCTTTATCGTGGGAACGGACGCCCTGCCGTCGGGCCCCCAGTAAAGGCGGTCGGCGGCGGCGAGCTCTTCGAATGCATCGCGGGAGCGTCGCCAGGCATTGCTCGTCGGGCGTACGACTCGTCCCGTATTGGGGTTCTTGAGCGGGTAGCAAAGATTCGGCCGGTCTTGCGGCGAAGCGGGATTCAGAAATGAAGCGCCCTTCCAATCGCCGCGCGGATCATTGTCCGGATTGGAGTAGCGGGCGTCCGCATCCTCGGTGCGGGGCAGCAACGCCACTTCAAACGCTTCGGATTTCGCGTACACGAGAACATGTTCCACCACGGCGGTGAAATCGACCGTGTTGTTGCTTCGCGTGTACCGCTTCTGCCACGCTATGTCGGCCTTGAAATTCTCCTCGCCGTAAATCTGGTCGCAAAGTTCGCGGAGGCGACTCAATTCATGGGCGTCGATGGAGATGAATATCGCCCCGTCGTCCCGCAGAAGATTTCTTGCAAGGTAGAGGCGCGGAAACATCATATTCAGCAGTTCGTATGATACCGTCCGACAGTGTCCGTGTTCGTGCGAAATCTGCGCCCGTCGCCGTCAATCTGACCGGTGCGGGCAAGGTGGGAATCCAGGCTTTCGGCAAATTTGTCAGGGCAGATGAAATCCTGCCCGGTGTTGTAGGGCGGGTCGATATAGATCATTTTGATTTTGCCGAAATACGACTTCTGCAGCAGCTTCAGGACTTCGAGATTTTCGCCTTCGATGAAGATGTTGTCGGTGGATTCGAAATTCACCGACTCGGCCCGGTCAGGATTCAGAGTCGCGGCGCTCGGCTGCTGTATTGTTTTCATGCATTGCGCCTTGCCCGGCCAGACGAGCCCGAAGCGCTCGTTGCGCGCCTCGACCCAATCGCCAAGCGTCCGCCGCAGCGTTTCGAAGTCAATATGTCCATCGGACAGGCACTCGGGGAAATTCTGCGCGAGGAAATTTTTCAGCATGTCGCGCTTTCGCGATGCCGCGTCGTCCGAAGGCGCGAAACGCGCTTTCATTCCGCGTTCAAGCGCCGCCAAGCTCAATTGCGCGCCTTTTGTTGATGAAGCCTTCGCGTCGCCTCCCATCAGCACCACCCGTAGAGCCTTGTCCGTGTTCGCCCCCATGTGCCGAGCGCAAAAGAGCGCTCCATGATGTCCATCATCGATCGACCGGGCTTCAGTATCTCGAAGTACGGATTGTCTCGCGCCTCTCTGCTCTCGACGCAGGCGATGCCCGCTTTGTGCTCGCGCGCCCAATCGACAAGAGGCACTGTGTTTGGGATGTTCAATCTGAACATTCCATTATCCGTATAGTATTTGAATATGAACGAACGGATTTCGCGGTCTGCGCAGTTGATGCCGATGGCGCTGCCATGTGCCGGTCCTCCCAATATGCGGTTCAGACTCCCTCGGCTACCTTCGAAAATTCGACCTGAAGGGTGTACTGCCCTGTGAAAGACTGCAATCCGGCCCAAGCTGTCGATGCTGCGGTTTCCGAGATCGCCTTTTGTTCGCTCCTCGGCGGAGCAACGCCTCTCTTCGGCGCGAAGTCAACCATCTTCGAGAAATTGTCGGCAACCCCCAATGCGATCATGTCTTTCCGATTGCGACCAAGATTCCGCAATGCGAATTGCTTCTCGTAAGCGGTCAACCTTTCGTCCGTCAACTCATCACCTGCACTCCAACAGCTTAGCCACGCCTTCGCGGCGGACCCACGACTGTGGGAAGCATCACTCCAAAAGACGCACTCCCCGTTCCTTGCGAACCCGCCGCGACTCAGATTTGGCGATCGCAAGAGACAAATTGGTCATGGCGCCGATGTCGTTGAAGCCGCCCCCGCCGATGTAAAGTTTAGGATGAAAAGTTCCTGGGAGGCTGTCCACGACGCGAACGTGCCAGCCGCTGTCGCGGGCGCTTCTCAAGGCATTGGGATGGGTTACGAAGTCTTTCGCGTCAGCAACCAGCCGGATCTCGCCGACGCCGCCCTCATCGAGAATTTCCTTCACCAGTCTGAATCCCTGCGTGGAAACATATGCTACGGCCATTCCCACGGAAGAGGGACGCACGCGCAGAATCTGCTTGCGAAGCAACGCCTTGTAAGAATTGCCGGTCAACCCGGTTGTTTCAACTGCATATGCCACTTCGTTCGGTTCGCTTAATCAATCGATCTCGATACCAACGCCAAAATCGGTCTTCGGATGCGTTCCGCCGGCGTTGATCCTCCATTTTGTCCGCAACTTGGTCTTTATGAAACTCGATTCGTTTCGATGCTTCACCCATATATAGTGCCGCGATTCCTCAATAGCGTTCCGCATGCCGTCGCAGAGGAAGCTCGAGACACATTGCCGATCCGGCGGTCCAATGCGCTGCGCTGATTGTCAAGATTTGTCCAGACAGACTTTTGCGCTTCGGAAATCCGTTTCGGAGCCATTGCGCATTTTGTATCCGCGGACTCGCGTGAATAAGCTCCGTCTGAGTTCCCCTATTGTTGCTCCTCCGCCTCGACGCCCCGGCGGCTCCCCCAAGCTGCGTCCGGTTGAAGATCAACAACCGGAGGGGCCAAGATGCAAGCAACCGGATTTCCGGGACGTTTGCAAGCGCCGCAAAGATCGCCTCCCGCCGCCCGTTCAAGGACGCCGATGATCCCGTGTTCGCCGGTCGCCAGAACAAGCCGGACCGGCGCAGGCGGGAGGGACGCGTCGGCCTTCAGCTCAGCTTTGAACTCCGCTGCTTTGATCTGCCGTGCATCCCGATCATGGTGTCGCCCTTTCCTGTTCAAGTGATGGTTGTTTGCGAAACTGCGGGATCTGCCATGACCGGCGGGCAAGCGATCGAGGGAGAATTGGGGGCGCCGCGCATTGCCGGCGAGTTGGCGTCTTTCGGAATTAAAAACCTCGCGATCGTATTCGACGAAAAGGAGGACATCGATTTCAAGGCTTTTCCTCCGGAGGCGAAGTTTTACCCGAGGTCCGAGCTCGACCACGTTCAAAAGAGGTTCCAGGAACTCAAAGGCGTGTCCGCGATCGTATACGCGCAGACTTGCGCCGCGGAGAAGCGCAGGAGAAGGAAGCACGGTCGGTTCCCGGACACGGGGAGGCGCGTATTCATCAATCAGGACATCTGCGAAGGATGCGGCGATTGCGGCGTGCAATCCAATTGCGTCTCGATTGTGCCTGTAGACACCGAATTCGGTCGAAAGCGATCGATCGACCAATCCAGCTGCAATCAGGATTTCAGTTGCCTGAACGGGTTTTGCCCCTCATTCATAACGTTGCGCGGAGCTGACCTCAAAAACTCCGACGGCGTTCAGTTCGAGGCGCCCGACCTGCCGGATCCGGATTTCCCGAAAATCGAAGGTACATACAACATAGTCGTCGCCGGGATAGGCGGAACAGGCGTCCTCACCGTGGATTCCATTCTTGCGATGGCAGCGCACTTGGACAAGCAGGGCGTCGGCGTCATTCAAATGCTGGGATTTGCGCAAAAGGGCGGGGCGGTGACCAGCCATTGCAGGATTGCAAGATCTCCGGAAGACATCAGCGCGATCAGAGTCGCGAATGCGGAGGCCAATCTCGTAATCGGATGCGACTTGGTTGTCGCTGCGGGGTCGGACATCCGGACTCTCATGTCGAGAGGACGGACGAAAGCCGCGATCAATCGACATGAAGCAATTACCGGTGAGTTCACGAGGAACAGGAACTTCCGGATTCCGGGCGACGAGATGAAGAACCAGATCGAGGCGAAATTGGGCGCCGAAAATGCGTTTTTCCTTGACTCAACCCGCATTGCCAAATCCGCGTTCGGCGATTCAATTTATTCCAACATGATGCTGTTCGGCCTTGCTTGGCAAAAAGGATGGGTGCCCGTTACGAAAGAGGCCATCCTTCGCGCAATTGAACTCAACGGTGTCGCGATAGAACGGAACACCGATGCATTCACGCTCGGCCGTTGGGCCGCGCTTGACCTCGACGCAGTTTGCGCCGCAGTGAAAGCGGAGGCGACAGTTTCGGTTGCAGCCGCGGCGGACGGTCTGATTGAACGGAGAAAATCTCATTTGAGGCGACATTCGAATGAAAAAGCGGCAGACAGATTCATGTCCTTTGTCGAAAGATTCCATGACAACGAGATGAAAGAGGCGGTCGCTGAAAGCTATCACAAGCTGCTGGCGGTGAAGGACGAGTACGAAGTCGCGCGATTGCATCTTTCGAGCGCGTCCAAGGCCAAAGACGAGTTCGAAGGCAACTTCAAGATGAGCTTCCATCTATCGCCCCCGCTTTTTGCAAGAACCGGAAGAGACGGTCGACCGAAAAAGTATGAATTCGGACAATGGATGATCCATGTGTTTCGCATGATCGCTTCAATGAAATGGCTGCGGGGAACTTGGCTCGATCCGTTCGGAAGGGGATCGGAACGGCTGCTTCAAAAGGAATTCACGAGGCAATTTGAAACCGACATGGAAGAGGTGCTTGCCTCCGGCGATCCGGGAAAACGTGAAATCGCATTGGAACTCGCCAAGCTCCCGACGACAGTTCGCGGCTACGGGCCGGTCTGGGAGGAAAGCTACAAACTGGCGATGGCCGGACGCGACGAACTGCTCACACAGTTCCGAACCGATCAAACGGAAGGGCTGAAATTCGCGGCGGAATGAGTCGACGATTTGCTGGTTCGACTGCCGCACGCAAATTCCGATGCAAACCAGTCGCTGGACGGCAAAATCCATGCAAGATGATGATTAGCGTCTGGCATTAGAATCTCCAGTTTTCCGCCTCCATGAACCCTTCAAGGGACGGGCAACGGACTTCGAAATGGTCGCAGATGTTTGGCATCTTCGCCCCGTTCTGGGGATTGCTCTCCATCGTAACAACTGTTCCTTCAAGGACATATGCCCGCGCGACAATGAAAGGGTCCGCGTTGAGTCCGCCCTTCTGAAGCTTGCGACGCTCAATGACCTGCTGGAAATGCTGCACTCTGAAAATTCTGTTGACGACATGTGCTTCATCGGCGTGGGCATAGGAAACATCCCTATATTTTCGCTTGCCCAATCACGCGACGTCGAGACACGATGATTTCCTATTTCGCGCCTGACTTCACGGGGGGACGTGATTCCATCGTTCGCCGCCAACTCGTCAAACCGATCCCAAAGCGTCGGGAATCGGCTCCGGTAGTAGCTGTCGAATAGCTGGCAAAACGCATTGGTGTCGAAGACGTAGCTCAAGGCTGCGTCCGTGCAACATGGTTCTCAAGCTGGGTCAGGTGCCGGGGCTTCATGTCGAGGAAGTCGGCCAGCTGGTCGTAATCGATCCGGTTTTGGCAATATCGACCAAAGGCAAGGTTGATGTACTCCGTGCCCAGGCAAGCAATCTTCGTGCAATAGTGATTGCCGCCCCCATTGCTACTGCGGAACTGTTCGGCCCACTGTCTCGCAGCCTGCTCGTACTCGCCCGAAGTGATCAGATCTCGATCGCGGAATTCCCGATAGACAAACTCCCGACTCACGCTGAAGCGCTCTGCCAAGCGCTGAGCCGAAGCTCGGTCCGGAGGCAAATCGGCGATCGCTTCGTCAAACCGATCTCGCGGCACCATTGTCCGTGCCGCCATGCTGTTGCAGATGACCTCGGTCCGCCGGTTTTCCCGCGAAAGGCGATCAACGAATTCGTCGCTTGTCGCATCGACGCCGCCGGTTCGGAAGAGAAGATGCGCCAATTCGTCGAACAGCATGAAGATCTGCCGGGTCTTCGCCGTCGAATTATTCGACATAAATGATCGGGAACTCGTCGTCATACAGGCAGAACCCGGAATAGCCCGGCTCTCTGAACTGGTCTTTATATCATGGTTGAGATATAGAAGTAATGGGGGCTCGCACGGATTTCTCCGTTGGCCAGTTGATCGGTCGCCGAGATAGAAAATCAGCGGGTTGCAGCGGTTTCGAATTCGCATTTCAGTGATGTCAACGCGTACCGTCGTTGTCAGAAATGAAATAGTCAACTATATTGTAATTGTTCACGAACGAAACATCTTGCGGCGCCGAGGAAAGGAACGGCGGTCCGCACAACATGTTGAAGGATCAACTTCGATCAACGCATGAAAAAGGGGATACGGCGATGACTGAAGAGTTGGCGAGTGCTGCTGAAGATACCAACATCAAGCCGCTGCTTGGCGAAGAAATCAGTTATTACGAGTCCAGAAAGGAAGAGTTGATAAAGGATCACATCAACCGACATTTGCTTATAAAAGGATCCGAATTGATCGGCAGCTTCGAAACCAGAGATCAGGCGATTGCCGAAGGATACCGTCGTTACGGCGTAGGTCCATTCCTCGTGAGACTCACCGGGGAAGATACACCCGTCGGGTATGTGCCTGCGCTTGCGTTGGGAATTCCGCTTTGCCAATAGTGAATTTTCGTGTTGGGAGCGGAGGCGGTGATGCCGATATGGAACATGCGCCAGGGGTGCTGTCAGCCAAAGGTCCGATTGTTCCCGTTACAATAACTGTTCCAGACGCAGTTCAAAGTTCACACGTCAATCTGGGATCCCCAATTCCAGAACCGGTAACTGGATTTGCATTGATTGACACGGGAGCAACCAGTTCCTGTTTCAACAATTCGTCTGCGTTGAAGGCTGGGTTGCCAACAGTTGGCAAGAGCAGGATGGCATCGGCATCACATCCTGAGAATGAAGTTCCCTTGTACGCAGGCAAAATGCTGTTGCCTGGCCTAAACTTCGACGTGAAATCAGGCTTAGGCGGAAGTTCCTTGGGGCTGTTTTGAACAACTCTTTGAATGTCCGGCATATTTTGCGGATTCCGGCTGTGCGTCCACTGGACACGCTGCTTTAGGGAGGGGCTACCGCATGGGGACCTTCGCGTTAAGCAGCCTCAGCGCCTTCGCTTGGATCGGCGTCGGCGAGGCGGGGACGTCGAATCCCGGCTTTCCCGGTCCCGAGGGCTCGATCCGGTTCATCGTGAGCGTTCCGAGCTGCTCGAGCAGTCCCCGGAAGTCGTGGACGTCCTCGCCCGAGCTCGTGCGCTTGGTGGCTGCTTTCCGCCTGGCCTGCGGCGAGCGCTCGGCCTTGGCGACGGGCGAGTCGCGGACCGGGCCGTGCTCGTCGTCGAACAGCATCGGGGCGAGCGCGTCGCGCATATTCTTTTCGACATAGTACGCGAGCATGCAGATCAGGAAGTGGGCGCGGACCCTCGGCTCGAGGCGGTGGCGGATCGGGCGGACCTGGAGGTCGGACGCCTTCATCGTCCGGAACGCCCTCTCGACCCGGCCCAGTCTCTTGTAGGTTTCGACGACGGCGGCGGCGGACATCCGCTTTTCCGGCACGTTGGTCCGAACCACGTAGAATCCGTCCAGGGCCGCCTCGTCGGCGATATTTTGCTTTTTGCGCCTCCAGGAGAAGGATCCCGTTCCGATCCTCAGATCGAAATGCTTCCGCATCTTGCGCTTGTCGAGGGCGCGCTCGGCGCGCCTCCGGATCGCATCGGCACTCCGGAGCGGCCGCTTCTCCCGGCGGACCGCGCGGCGGATCTCGATCAGATCTTGCGTCGCCGCCGAGATCAAGTCCCTGCGCTTGCGGGTCCGCTCTTCGGCCAGCAGAGGGTTTTTGCAGACGACCAGCCGCTCGCCGGGGAACAGTTCTTGGCATTCGATCTCCGCCATGTCCCGCTCGTCGAACAGCGTGGGCTGCAGCGCGCCGTTTTCGGCCAGGGCGCCAACCCCGGCGGCCCTGAGGGCGAAGATCCAGTCGTAGCCGTTCGGCTCGAGATCCTCGCGGACGCGCGCCTGCGTGATCATGCCCCGGTCTCCGACGAACACCGCCCGCTTCACCTGACTTCGACATTTTTTTCTGCCAACCACTTGTTTTTTCGTGTTTGTGCCTAAATTTTAGGCACTACATTCCGCTGTTTTTCAGGCTGTTCCCGGCGGCCTCATTCGATCCAGTAGGGCGTGCGGGACATCGGAAGTCCCAGGGTCCGGCAGATGCGGTCCATGTCCGGCGTCGTTTTCGACGGGAGCGCGTAGCGCCGTTTCGAACGCATGTCGCGCACGATCGAGCATTGCCGGGCGGCGAGGGCGGTCCGGATCCTTTCCGGCGACATCCGCTCCCCCTGCCGCAGCGCGATCCTATACGCCAGATGACGCACGCAGGCGAACGCCATGTAGGCGATGGCGATGTGCGCCTTCACCCGGTCGGGCTTCCAGTGGAACACCGGCCGCACCTTGAGGTCGTGCTTGGTGATCCGGAAGCTCTCCTCGACCCTCCAGAGTTCGCGGTAGCGGGCGAACAGCTCGGAATGGCCCATGTCGGGCGTATTGGTGACGACGCCCTTCAGCCCGTCCCAGCGGGCGGCCTCCTTGATCTTTGTCTCGTCGACTTCCAGCCGGGCCTTTCCCGTGAGCTTGACGAACCGGCCGAAGCCGCGTCCGGAGAGTGCCTGAGCGGGATTGGCGCTTCGGCCGAGCTTGCGGACCAGCTTGTCGATCGCCTTCTTCCGGTCGGCGGCGTCCTTTTTGGCCCGCTTCCGGCTCCAGCCGACGACGATGCGGCGACCCTTGTGCTTGAACTCAGCCGAAAGCGAGTCCTCGGAGCCGCCGGTCGTCTTGTAGGCTTCGAGGTCGAGAATCCGCTCCTTCAAGTCCTTCGGCAGCGATTTCAGCCGGGCGCCGACAATATACTGGAGATCCCGGTCCTCCATGTCCTTGAGGTTCGCCTCGCCGAACATGCCCCGGTCGGCGACATGGATCGCCGTCTCGACCCCTTCGCGCTTCCGCATGTTCTCCAGCGACGGGATCAGGCTCTTTCCTTCATACTCCGATCCCGGGAACACTTCGTAGCCGATCGGCAGCCCGTCGGACGCGGCCATCAGCGCAAGCAGGACCTGGGTCCGGGCGTGCCGGCCGTTCTTGGAGAAGCCGAACTCGCGCAGTCCGTCCGCATCGACCGACTCGAAGTGCAGCGTCGTGCAGTCGAAGAAGACCACGCTCGCCGGCTCCGGCAGAAGCCTCCGCGCCGCCCCGGCCGCGAGATCCTTCATGCTTTCGATCGCTTTTTCGTCCAGCCGGTCCATCATCCGGTAGATCCTCTGCACCGGGATCGAAACTCCGAGATCGCTCTCCAGCCGCCTTGCGGTGCCGCGCTTGCTTTCGGGATTGGCGATGCGCGCCGTCGCGATATGCCGAAGCGTCTCGCGCGCCGTGCGGTTCCTCTTGGTCGGCAGCAGCCCGTCGAAGCCAAGCTGGCGGTAGACGGCCCCGTAGGCCTCGTGGAAGCCGGTCACGACCCGATGCTCCTCGCGGGTCTCCTCGATGACGACCGGCGGACCCGCCTTCGCCTTCTCCCGCCGGGTCTCGATCGCCAGATCGACGAGCTTCTCCTGCGGAAGCAGGGAGGGCTGCCGCTCGCACCGGATTTCGACCTTGATGGTCTCGCCGAGCTCCATGAGCTCCTCCAGTTCGGCGTCGGTCTTGGCGACGCCGACGTGGCGGACGATGCGCTGGCTCACTTTCCGGCCCTCGCGCACGGATTCGACGAGCTGGACGGACTTCCTGGAGCTTCCGGGCCTGGCTTTGACGCGGAGGAACATGATGCAATTCCTGATTCGGCGTTTTCCGAACCGCTAGCATGCTTTTCCGGAATGCGCAAGATTATTGTCCTTGAAGCACTACATTTTCCGCTGGAGCACGACGGAGCCGGAATTCCCTTGCGCGCAACGCCCCGGAAAGCCGGAACGGCGCTGAAATCGAGTCAAACTGTCGAAGTCAGGAGCGTGGGCTGCAGCGCGCCGTTTTCGGCCAGGGCGCCGACCCCGGCGGCCCTGAGGGCGAAGATCCAGTCGTAGCCGTTCGGCTCGAGATCCTCGCGGACGCGCGCCTGCGTGATCATGCCCCGGTCTCCGACGAACACCGCCCGCTTCAGTCCGAAGCGGTCGCGGAGCTTGCCGACCTGCGCGGCCACGGTGGAGGGGTCGGACGCGTTCCCGGGGAACGCCTCGACGGCGACCGGTCGTCCTTCGGCGTCGCACAGCAGACCGAATTCGATCTGCGGCAGCCCTTTCTTGCCGTCGCGCGAGTATCCTCGATCAACCAGCGGGCAGGTCCGGCTGTAGCTCCAGACCGAGGTCAGATCGTAGAGGACCGGGCTTCCTTCGCTTAGATGCTTCTCGGCCAGCGCCTTCTCGATCCTCGGCTGGCGCTCGAGGAGCCAGTCCATGGTCTCGTAGAGCCGGTCCTCGCTCAAGGTCTCCGGTAGGCCGAGCTGCGACGCCAATGTGGAGACCGCCGTCTCCGGCCGGAAGAGCCGGGCGGCGGCGAGCTTCGATCCCGGCTCCAGAATCCGCTGCGCGACCAGGGCGACCGCCAGATCCCGCGACCGCGAGCGCCGGGATGCGATCTCCCGGTCGCTGCAGCACGGGAACGCCGCCGCCGTCCTCGCGGCGCTGCGCGGCTGCGGCATCGACCGGGCGATCGTGAACGCGTCCTCGAGCTTGGCGGGCGCGTCGGCGGGATCGGCGCCGCTCAGGATCTTGCGGATCTTCTCGACCGCATCCGGGGGAAGCTTGGTGATGTTGGCGAGGGTGCGCTTCTTGGCCTTTCCGCCCTCGCGGTAGGCTTGGCGGATCAGGATCGTGGGCCGCGAGTTGCGGTTGGGGACGACATCGACAAACATGGATACCGTGTATCACAAGAAAAGTCTTTTAAAAATGGTAAAATATCACAATATGGTGAATAAAGCATGGATACATCCTGCAGCCAAAAAAACGGCCGGATTCCGCCGCAACCCATTGCTGAAGAAAGATAAAATGCGAGGCGAAGCTTCAAAATCGCACGGAACTTCCGCTTAGGGGTTGAACTGTCCGGCAGAGATGGGATTATAGCCTTGATCGGTCGCGATCTGCTCAAGATCGCGATATTTGTCTACAATGGGCCCGATGGAACCTTTACCTTGGCTTTCTAATGGCGTGATTCAGTGTCTATCCGAAAAGCTACAACTCATTGAATTTAAGTAATTAAATTGGATTTTTGTTTGCGAATGTTTCCGGAATGCGATAGGATTTCCTCGGATTCGCCGCGATTTCGCCGGCCGTTTTGGAATCTTCGGAAGATTTCGACATGCGGAAGGTCATTTCCGAGCAGTCCTTTCTGGACTCGAACGACATCGGGGCGATCAAGCTGGACGCAAAGTCGCGGAACGACGTCCCGGCGCTCCAGATCGGGCTTCAGGCGATCTGCATGAACGAAGAGACGCGGACCGAGTGGTTCCGTCTTCTGGACGCGCACATCCTTCCGGGGCGGCGCCGGAACACGGGCCGCCCGGGGATGGACCTGTGACGGATTCTGGCGATGGGCGTTCTGAAGCAGGGTCTCCGGTGCGACTTTGACCGTTTCCGGGAGATCGCGGACCGTCACGCGGACGTCCAAGCGTTTCTGGACCGCGACATCTTCTGCATCAGCTTCAGGACTTTGAGATTTTCGCCTTCGATAAAGATGTTGTCGGTGGATTCGAAATTCACCGACTCGGCCCGGTCCGGGTTCAGAGTCGCGACGCTCGGCTGCTGGATGATTTTCATGCATTGCGCCTTGTCCGGCCAGACGAGCCCGAAGCGCTCGTTGCGCGCCTCGATCCAATCGCCAAGCGTCCGCCGCAGCGTTTCGAAGTCAATATGTCCGTCGGACAGGCACTCGGGAAAACTCTGCGCGAGGAAATTTTTCAGCATGTCACGCTTTCGCGATGCCACTTCGTCCGAAGGCGCGAAACGCGCTTTCATTCCGCGTTCAAGCGCCGCCAAGCTCAATTGCGCGCCTTTTGTTGATGAAGCCTTCGCGTTGCCTCCCATCAGTACCACCCGTAGAGCCTTGTCCGTGTTCGCCCCCATGTGCCGAGCGCAAAAGAGTGCTCCATGATGTCCATCATCGATTGACCGGGCTTCAGTATCTCGAAGTACGGATTGCCTTCCGCCTCGCTGCACTCGACGTAGGCAATGCCCGCTTTGTGCTCGCGTGCCCAATTTTTGCGTTCACCCATTGATGCGACTCCGCCTTGAAGCCGGGGCGGCGGATCCCTCAAGCTGCGTCCAGTTGAAGATCAACAACCGAATGGACCTAGAATGCAAGCAATCGGAATTCACAGGGCGTTTGCAAGCGTTGCGGAGATCGCCTCCCGCTGGAGGACGCCGGAGAACTGGTTTTCCACGAAGATCCATCGGCTCATCATCATGACATTGATCCGAATTTCGTCGCCTGCCTTGTAACCTGCTCCCGGCAGCAGAAATTCAATGAAGCGAGTTGAAGAACCGGGACGCATCGAAACCGCGGAAGGGACTTGGATCGCTTGCGCGATCGGACGAGGAGGCACTCGGGAGTGAACCTTTCCTTCAAGCGGACATCCGATCGGCACGGTCATGAATTCGGATGCCCGACCGTTTCCGAGGGGCATCGAACCTGAAACCAAGTCTTGGCATTCCCGATCGAAATTGCAGAACTAACGGCACGCTACTATGCACCGCGGACACGGCCGCCGGCTCCGCGCCCGGGACGGCGCCGGTCGCCGACAGCGCCGCGCGCGCAGCTCGCAGCAGGCCAGCCGCTTGCGTCGGGCGGGGCGGGCCTTCCGTCCGCTCGACTTGGGGCGGGCCGTCAGGCCGTCGAGCTCGACGTCGATCAAGCCGTCCGGGAAGAAGCACCGGGAAGATACGGGAAACGTATTCATGGAGGTCGGTCCGTACCCTGACACTGGCGTTCCATCAACGTCGTGTACAGGTTCAAGGGTGCATCTCATGATTATTGGTCAGGGTGCCGCGGCGCTGCAAGCCATCCAAAACACACAACCTTGGCGACACTGTTCGAGGGTTCCAATAGTGGCTAACCAAGAATCATGAGACACACCCCTTCTCATTTGGAATGAGTTCTCCGCTGCGCCCTTCAGCAAACTGTTCGTCTTCGCTGTCCGGTAGCCGCTCAGGAATCCGATCAGGCCGGACGCGGCGCCTGCGACAAGGCGGCCAACGCCCAGAACAGGCGCACGTCCATTTCAAGGCTGCGGTTTTCGCGGGGGTCGTGCTTGCAACCCTCCGAACGCCGAAATCCGACCACGCACAAGTGCGCAAAACAGATTTCATCAAGAAAAATGAACCGTATCCCCTGTCGCTTAACTGTCTTCCTCCAAAAAACTGTAAATTCTCGGATCAAATCGTCTTGCAGTCAAAATTTCCTCTGCCTTGATGCTAATCCGATGAGTTGAATACTCAATGGGATTTGTTGATTGCCCACCCGGTTCGCTATACAAAACCCAATACTTTCGTGTAATCTTTGCTATTTTAGTGTCGTTTCCACAAATCCCACTAGCATAAGGAATTAAATCAACATATTTATATCTAAAAGTTAATGATTTTGGTGGAAATCCAATGAATATTTCACCATTTTTTAAAGTCAATTCAACTAAGTATCCTTCTTCAATAGAGTTTAGAATCGTCAAGAATAGTGAGTCGCTTTGATTTCCCATTTCAATCTTTAAGTATTTGGCCTCATCCTTGAAAATTAGAAAATTCAACAGGTGCGGCAAGTATGATGCAGCAAATATAGAAAAATAAACGATAATATATTCAGGACCAATCGAATAAAGACTTAGGCTTGGAAAAATTACATAATTATTTGGTATCAGATACAAAGTATACAAAACAAAAAAAATCACGCCGCCGCAATATATAGAATCATATATAATCACTGGGCGTGAAATCAAATTTACCGAAAATTTTGTATAATTGCAAATCGATATAAACCGATAGCCGATAACCGCAGCTGCCGTTATAATAAATATAATTATTGGCGATATCGACATTTTAATCCACCAATTGTCATGAGTCGAATGTAAGTTGAATCTACTGGATGGAAATACATAAGGTGTGTCCACCGCAAGCATTTTTCGATATATTTCGCAGCAACGACGCCGCAGCTAAACCGGAAACTCCTAAAACAGCTTTGTGCCAGTTTCCGAGATTTAATTTTTAAATCCCGCATGATCCATATTCCTATACTAAAACAAATTTCCAAACTCAGCGCATAACTCAAAACAGCCGTGCCTATAAATTGCAGGAAGAGTCTTTATACACATTATTTTGTGTTGCATGAAGTGCTTGTTATTGCTTTGATTCACAATTTGACATTATTTTATAAAATTTTTGACCCAATTTGCCGTTAAGAACTTTATTAATATTAACATATCGGACCCCGTGCTTAGTCCAGTTCTCTTCTACTTTTTTGCTCTCACTGTCTGTTTTCCTCCCTACTTTAGAAATTGCGCTATTCTCAAGATACTCTTGAGAATTGTATTTTTCATTGTGCGGCAATTTTTCATCATGATATGAAAACACACTTTGAGGTTCTCCTGCACTATTTTCTTTTATTGGCATATCACTATTTCTCCTTTTGATCGAATTAAGAATTGATCCCAGAGAAAACTAGGATCTGGCGTGTAGCAATTCCTAAATATGCCTTCCAAGTGTAATTCCGCGGTGATCGCAGCATCCGTGTTCAGTTTGACAAGTTGATCATAGGGGATCTGCACGCTGGTGGTCGCAGAACCAGCATTACCAGCGCCATTCAACCAAGGGGCGAACTGATCATAAGGGATTTGCACGCTAGTGGTTGCAGCGCCCGCGGTAAGAGCGGCAGCAAGTTGATCAGTGGGGATCTGCACGCCGGTGGTCGCAAAACCAGCAGTGGAAGGCAAAGCCACACCAACCGCGGCCACGCCAGCCGCGTTCCACCAAGGGGCAAGCTGATCAGTGGGGACCTGCACGCCGTTGGGTGCCAAACCAGCATTGGAAGGTAAAGCCATACAACCCACGGCCACACTAGCCGCGTTCGACAAAGGGGCAGGCTGATCAGTGGGGACCCGCACGCTGCCGGCCGCAATACCAGCAGTGGAAGGCAAAGCCACACCAGCCGCGTTCATCCCAATCCTCTCATTCGCATTCGGCCATACGGAACCTAGTTGATTGAAAAGGATCGTCGCGGTGATTGTATCGCCTTTGTTCAATTCAGCGGCATTTAGTTGATCAGAAGGGATCTGTACGGTAATTTCTGCATCCGTTTTCAACGCAACAGGAAGTTGATCAAAAGGGACCGTCGCGGAGATCGTAACACCCTGCACAGGACTACTCCATTTGTGAACGGCATCGGACTTATTCGACGCCGACGGAGATATTGTGAATTTCGTGGCTACTGGCACAACGACAGTGATATCCTTACCATAAAATCTATTTACAGAATTCAAAGATTTAGGGTAAATTTTCAACAAATCATTCCATACGTTGTTTGCGTTATCATCGTACCATATTTTATGTTGTTCTGTATCACATATAGCGAGATATGAATTGTCCAACTGCGAAATTTCCTGAGCGTCGGCCGCTGCCATACAGACGAATACGACGGACAGCATCAGTAGGAATCCCTGCCGCAATTTCCTCTTCCCTATCAAGGTGGAACACTATTGAATACGAATATAGTATGCTTCAATTCACTTGTAAATGGGATGTATCCAAGGCGATAGGGCCTTCGCGTGTGGCGCACCCAGTACTTCTGTATCTCAACCATGATATTGCGTTCCCGTCGCCGACCTTGGCCAAGGCCGGCGACGGGGCGGTGCACGACGTCAGTACTTTGTGGTTTGACCACGCCCGAGAGCAAGCCGGCACCTCCTCTCTTCATCGTCTCGAACAGTTGATTGCGGCCATCAAGGACCGCGCACCGGAAGGAAGAGAGCATGAGGCCGTTGAACAACCCGGCCCTCGGCGATTTCCGGGCTGGCTGACGCGGGCGGTCCAGTCGGAGGTCCGCCGGGCGGAGTCAGGCGAATCCGGCGCGCATGCGGCACCAACCCGCCCATCGCGTCGGAACCGCGGAAACAAGCATTTCGCGCATCCGAATCAAGCCGGAGGCGGGGAAGCGCGCGTGGAAAGCGGCCGCGAGCCGCTTCAGGTTGATCGCAGCGGCCGTCGGGCAGGACTGGATCTTCATGTTGCCGACGCCGCGCCGCACTGCGCAGCGCAACCCGTGCCAGATCTTCGTTTGTCAATAGGCATCTAACCATAGCCCCTTTCAGGCGTCAAAAAGCGCCCCGGCGAGGAGTGGTTTTTTTGAATGGGCAAGAACCGGAGGGGCATTCGGGCGGCTTTGGAGGCGAACGTCATCGGCCACGCTGGGTTGCCGGGTGGTCCCCAGACATAGATGAAGAAGACCTTGGTCATGGTTCCGGTTCCAACTGCATTTGATCTTCCAGCTCATCGAGGCGTGCCGATGCGCGAAACGCACTGCTTCGCACATTCCTGTCACCAGCCGCGTCTTGGTGGATGTCTCTCAACAGGTCGAATGTCCTTGCCTCTGGTTGGAAACCATCGGGCAACCCGCAAATGCCGCGCGCAATCTGCAAGTCGTTGAAGCGTTCGCGCAGATCACCATAGGCGGCAGCCTCCAAAGCCTCCACGACATCAGGTATCGCACCGCGGGGCTGCTCGAACGCAGACCGCCGACCTCGAAGCCTTTCCAGCGCGTTTTGCTTGGAGACCCGGTAAACAGCGTTAGTGGCCTCTAGGAGCCTGTCCAAGTAATCGCTTCCGCTGAACCTGACCGCCGCGCCGGGGTCGGCGTTGTCATAGGCCGTTCATTCCGCCCGGATCGGATTTGGCGACTTTGCTCGGACGATTTTGGCGGATCTCCCGGTTCCGGCCTCGGTTTTAGTGTTCCATGCCTGCCCGGACGGGTCCCGGGACGGTCAAGCGCCGGCGGGCCGCGCGTTCGGCCACGCGGACACCAGCTTGTTCAAGTTGTGGGCGATGCAGACCAGCGTCCATTCCCGTCGCGCATTCTCGACGCCTCGCATCAGGAACTGCCGGAACCGGCGCGCCTGCTTGATCTGTCCGAACACCGGCTCGACGGTGATCTTGCGCAATCGGTACCGACCGTCCCGGCCTTCCCGCTTGAGCCGCCGGTCCATCTCCGCCCGGCAGGTTCCCTCGCGCGGCGGCCTGGCGCCGGTCGCCGTCTCCTTGCCGTGCCTCCGGCGTCCGGTGGCGACATAGCCTTGGATGCCTTTCCTCTTCAGAAGCTTCAGATTCTCTTCGGAGCAATACCCGGCGTCGGCGGACAGCTCCTCCGGAAGCTCCCCCGCAGAGGCTTCCATCGCCTCGATCATCGGCTCCAGCTGCTTCTGGTCGCTGCCCTCGGCCGTCAGCCCGTGCGCGACGATGATCTGGTTGTCGGCGTCCACCACGATTTGGCCGTTGTAGCACTGGCCGAAACCGTCCTTGGTCTTCATCAGCTTGCTCTCGGGGTCGGTGAAGTTCCGCTGCGCCTTGTCCTCCGGCTTCGCCTCCGACGGATCCTTGCCCGCCGCCTCGGCCGCCGCAGTGGCCTGCGCCTCCAGAGCGGCCATGTGCTCCTTGATCCGCTCCCGGCGCTGACGCTTGGTCGCCAGATGCTCCGGAAGCATCCCGCTGCCGCCGTCGACCCCGTGCTCGAGATCCTCCGCCTCGTCCGCAGCCTCCGCGCGGGACAGCATCTCACGGATCTCCTCGCTCAGCTCCGCCTCCGCCTTCACCATCCGGCCGTAGCTCATCGCCTTGTGCTTCGACGCGTTCGCCTGAATCCGCGTGCCGTCGATCGACACATGGCCCAGTGACGCGAGGCCCATCCCCATGCAAAGAGCCAAAATCTGGTCGAACAAGTCTCCGAGCGCCGAAAGGTGGCGCTTCCGGAAAGCGTTCACGGTGCGGAAGTCCGGGCGCTGGCACGCCGTCACCGCCATGAAGTCCATCCGGTCATGGCAGCACCGCGCGATCTCCCGCGACGAGTAAATCCCTTGGCTGTAAGCGTAGAACAGCAGAGCCACCATCATCCTCGGATCGTAGGGCGGCTGTCCGCGGATCTCCGAATAGGCGCCCATGACCGGAGACAGATCCAGCGCCTCCTCGACAAGCTCCCTGACGATCCGCGCCGGATGGTCCTCCGGAACGAAGTCGTCCACCGAAGGCGGCAAGAGAAACACCTGATCGACGCGCCAGTCGCGAAAGGTTTTGCCGGCCATTCCGAATCACTCCCGATGCTGATCAGAAATTATAGCACTTAATTACTATTTCATCAACCGCATGAATCTCCCAGGCGGATATTTCTCGGACAGGCTCCTAGGCTGAGAAACTCTTCAATTTCAGGATAGTTCGGAAGCTCATCCGAGATGGCGCTGAGTTTCCTGCGATTGGCAACTTCGACCACTGTACGGACGAAGGAAAGCAGTTCTGGTGCTGTTTGCGCATAGAATGCAGCTTTGGCATAGCCTCCTGCTGCATAGACATCGCCGTAGACGAAATTCATGCCAGCGGCCCCGCCTCGTACGGCAGCTCGGATAGGCAGAAGCTCCATGCAGTCCGAGTCTGAATAGTCCTGATTGTCAAAGCCGAGTCGTGGAAAGGCCCTTTGCAGAAACTCCATCACGCGCCAGTCGGCCATCAAATCGCGCCCGCCGAGGCCTTGTTCTTCGATCAATGGCAAGAGGTGTGCCGAGGTGCCGTGCCAGAGCGTGTGTGGAAACATCGTCACGTAGCCATCTTCTTTAGGGCCTGTCTACGCTAGATCTTATATCATTTCGACAGCGAGCGCAAAGTTCAGAAAGCTCGGAAACATCACGGCGAGATTGTCGAACCGCGTGAAGATGCGCCAGCAGCCCTTAAGTCTTCGGAACAGCCGTTCGATCTCATTCCGAAACATGCAGGTTTCCCGGTCGCAGTCCCGTTCGGCTTTCCGGTTCGCCTTAGAGCAATACTGTTGCTTTAAGGATTTTTGATGCCAGTTTCGCGTGGATTCCGATCATGACAGGAGTCTTCCGCGACGGCACGGACTCAGGCTGCATTTCCCGGGGGAGTCCGCTTCTCCGACTATCTCGGACTTGGCGTGATCGCCCGGGTCTTTCCTCCTCGTTCGATCGAAGCGGCGCCGGACGCCTGCGGCGTCCGCAGCGCTCGGAGGCGCGATCTTCCTCTGGAGGCGATGGAGTACTGCGTGATCGCGATGGGGCTGTTCCGCCAGGTTTCAACGCGCGAGGCGCTTCGCTGCTTGGCGGACGGCCTCCGCCTCGTGGCTCCCGGCGTTCCGGTGCGGATTTCGAGGAAGTCCTTGATCTCCCGCGCCCGGTCCCGGCTGGGGACGGCGCCTTTCGAGGAGCTCCGCCGGGCCCGCGTGGCTCCGCTCGCGGAGTTTGGCGATCGCCGGGGCTGCCGCACCGTCGCTTTGGACGGCACGACGCTGGATCTTCCGGACTTCGAGATTTTCGCCTTCGATAAAGATGTTGTCGGTGGATTCGAAATTCACCGACGCGGCCCGGTCCCAGCGCAATTGCACTTGAGGGTTCATTGCTTCAGGATGTTTTGCGAAGCGGCGAGACGGCCGCGCGAGCAGAGCGAAGAGGCAGGACATGGAAGACTTCCGTCAATTTTTCAAGGGGGTCAAGGATCCCCGGACGAGCAACGCGACGCGCCACGACTTTCTCGAGATGCTGACGGTTGCGCTGCTTTCGAGCCTGTGCGGCGGCCGGACCTGCGTCGACATGGCGGATTTCGCCGTCCTCAACGAGAAGTTTTTGCGCCGGTTCATGCGTCCGGAGCACGGGCCTCCCAGCCACGACGCCTTCTCCCGGCTGTTCCGGATGATGGAGCCGGATCCGTTCGCGGCGGCCCTGTCGCGGTTCGCTTCAGGCTGGGCGAAGGCTCTGGAGGCGGACGGCGTCCGGCAAATCGCGGTCGACGGCAAGGCGCTCCGGCGCACGTTCTCGCGCGCCTCGGAGCTTTCGCCGCTGCATCTCTTCCTGACTTCGACAGTTTGACTCGATTTTGGCGCCGTTTCGGCTTTCCGGGGCGTTGCGCGCAAGGGAATTCCGGCTCTGTCGTGCTCCGGTGGAAAGTGTAGTGCTCCAAGGATAATGATCTTGCGGAAGCCGTGATAGCGGTTCGGAAAACAGCGAATCAGGAATCGCCCCATGTTCCTCCGCGTCAAAACCAAGCCGGGAAGCTCCAGGAAGTCCGTCCAGCTCGTCGAATCCGTGCGCGAGGGCCGCAAGGCCGGCCAGCGCATCGTCCGCCACGTCGGCGTCGCCAAGACCGACGCCGAGCTGGAGAAGCTCATGGAGCTCGGCGAGACCATCAAGGTCGGAATCCGGTGCGAGCGGCAGCCCTCCCTGCTTCCGCAGGACAAGCTCGTCGCTCTGGCCCTCGAGGCCCGGCGGGAGAAGGGTCCGCCGGTCGTCATCGAGAAGACCCGCGAGGAGCATCGGGTCGTGACCGGCTTCCACGAGGCCTACGGGGCCGTCTACCGCCAGCTTGGCTTTGACGAGCTGCTGCCGTCCAAGAGAAACCGCACGGCGCGCGAGACGCTCCGGCACATCGCGACGGCGCGCATCGCCAATCCCGACAGCAAGCGCGGCACCGCCCGGCGGCTGGAGAGCGATCTCGGAGTTTCGATCCCGGTGCAGAGGATCTGCCGGATGATGGACCGGCTGGACGGAAAAGCGATCGAAAGCATGAAGGATCTCGCGGCCGGGGCGGCGCGGAGGCTGCTTCCGGAGTCGGCGAGCGTTGTCTTCTTCGACTGCACGACGCTGCACTTCGAGTCGGTCGATGCGGACGGGCTGCGCGAGTTCGGCTTCTCCAAGAACGGCCGCCATAGCCGGACCCAAGTTCTGCTTGCGCTGATGGTGACGTCCGACGGGCTGCCGATCGGCTACGAGGTGTTCCCCGGATCCGAGTATGAAGGAAAGAGCCTGATCCCGTCGCTGGAGAACATGCGAAAGCGCGAAGGGGTCGAGACGGCGATCCATGTCGCCGACCGGGGCATGTTCGGCGAGGCGAACCTCAAGGACATGGAGGAGCGGAATCTCCAGTATATTGTCGGCGCCCGGCTGAAATCGCTGCCGAAGGACTTGAAGGAGCGGATTCTCGACCTCGGCACCTACACGACGACCGGCGGCTCCGAGGACTCGCTTTCGGCGGAGTTCAAGCACAAGGGCCGCCGCATCGTCGTCGGATGGAGCCGGAAGCGGGCGAAAAAGGACGCCGCCGACCGGAAGAAGGCGGTCGACAAGCTCAATTGCGCGCCTTTTGTTGATGAAGCCTTCGCGTCGCCTCCCATCAGCACCACCCGTAGAGCCTTGTCCGTGTTCGCCCCCATGTGCCGAGCGCAAAAGAGCGCTCCATGATGTCCATCATCGATCGACCGGGCTTCAGTATCTCGAAGTACGGATTGTCTCGCGCCTCTCTGCTCTCGACGCAGGCGATGCCCGCTTTGTGCTCGCGCGCCCAATCGACAAGAGGCACTGTGTTTGGGATGTTCAATCTGAACATTCCATTATCCGTATAGTATTTGAATATGAACGAACGGATTTCGCGGTCTGCGCAGTTGATGCCGATGGCGCTGCCATGTGCCGGTCCTCCCAATATGCGGTTCAGACTCCCTCGGCTACCTTCGAAAATTCGACCTGAAGGGTGTACTGCCCTGTGAAAGACTGCAATCCGGCCCAAGCTGTCGATGCTGCGGTTTCCGAGATCGCCTTTTGTTCGCTCCTCGGCGGAGCAACGCCTCTCTTCGGCGCGAAGTCAACCATCTTCGAGAAATTGTCGGCAACCCCCAATGCGATCATGTCTTTCCGATTGCGACCAAGATTCCGCAATGCGAATTGCTTCTCGTAAGCGGTCAACCTTTCGTCCGTCAACTCATCACCTGCACTCCAACAGCTTAGCCACGCCTTCGCGGCGGACCCACGACTGTGGGAAGCATCACTCCAAAAGACGCACTCCCCGTTCCTTGCGAACCCGCCGCGACTCAGATTTGGCGATCGCAAGAGACAAATTGGTCATGGCGCCGATGTCGTTGAAGCCGCCCCCGCCGATGTAAAGTTTAGGATGAAAAGTTCCTGGGAGGCTGTCCACGACGCGAACGTGCCAGCCGCTGTCGCGGGCGCTTCTCAAGGCATTGGGATGGGTTACGAAGTCTTTCGCGTCAGCAACCAGCCGGATCTCGCCGACGCCGCCCTCATCGAGAATTTCCTTCACCAGTCTGAATCCCTGCGTGGAAACATATGCTACGGCCATTCCCACGGAAGAGGGACGCACGCGCAGAATCTGCTTGCGAAGCAACGCCTTGTAAGAATTGCCGGTCAACCCGGTTGTTTCAACTGCATATGAGGCCGTTGAACAACCCGGCCCTCGGCGATTTCCGGGCCGGCTGACGCGGCGCGTCCGGTCGGAGGTCCGCCGGGCGGAGTCAGGCGAATCCGGCGCGCATTTGGCGAATCCGGCCCGCCCATCGCGCCGGAACCGCGGAAACGAGCATTTCGCGCATCCGAATCAGGCCGGAGGCGGGGAATCGCGCGTGGAAAGCGGCCGCGAGCCGCTTCAGGTTGATCGCGGCGGCCGTCGGGCAGGACTGGATCTTCATGTTTCCGAGGCCGCGCCGCACGGCGCGGCGCAGCCCGTGCTGCGTCTTCGTTTCTCCGTGGAAGCCCTCCGACCGCCAGAAATGGCGCCGGTAGAGCTGCCGGTCCTCTTCGCTTCTTCGAAGCGTCCGCCGACGGCCGCGCAGCAGCGCCGGATAGTCGTCGCCGATGATCACCGTCCTGCACCGGCTCTGCTTGGACAGGCAATCGCCCTTGAGCGGGCAGCGCGCGCAGTCCTTCGCCTTGGCGTGGAAGAACCGCCCGTGCTTCCGGGGCTTGCCCGGACGCAGCACCTTGCCCCGCGGGCATTTCATGATGTCGTGCTTCGCGTCGTAGCGGAACCGGCGAAGCGGCACGCGGCTCTTGGCCGGCTCCCGCTTCGCCGGGATCAGCGGATCGATCCCCCGCCGCTCCAGGCCGCCGTAGACCTTGGCGAAGGCGTAGCCCGCGTCGGCGGCCGCCGTGCCGATCTCCTGCCCGGTCACCGCGCGCACCTCGTCGACCTGCGACTCGATCATGTCGCCCTCGCCCGCTTCGCCGGTCGTCACCGCCACATCGAGAACGACCCCGTTCTCGTCGTCGACGGCCGTGTGCTGCTTGAAGCAGGGCTCGGGGCGCTGGCCCTTGCGGCTCGTCGCCAGACTCGCGTCGGCGTCCGTCTTGCCTGCCTTCTTGCGCTTGCCGGCAGGCCGGGCGTCCGCCTTCCCTCGCTCGCCATCCGACGCGCCCGCAGCCTTGCTCTCGCCGTCCGTCGCGCCCTCTTCGGCCGCCGCGTCGCCGTTCCCGGAAGCCACCGCATCCGCATGGCGGTCAACCATGCTCTTCCAGCCCGCGTCGGCCCGGATCAGCGTGGCGTCCACATGCACGACCTCGCCCTTCGCGATCCCCGCATCAACGCAAGCCGACACCGTGCGCCGGAAGATCTTCCGGAACCGCGCCTCGCCCCCGCGCTGGCGGATCCGGGTCAAGCTCGAATGATCCGGAAGCCGCTCGTCAAGACCGCAGCCGATGAACCAGCGGATCGCGAGGTTCACCTGTGCTTCGCGCATCAGACGGCGGTCATGCACAAACCCGAGCAGGAACCCCGCCAGCATCAGGCGAACCGCGACCTCGGGATCGATCCCCGGACGACCGTTGTTCGCGCATCAGCAATCGGCGACCTCCTCGTGCAGCCAGCCCGGATCGAGAACCCGGTCGACGCGCGCCAGGACGTGATCGTCGGGAACCAGCTGCTCCAGAGGCCCGGCGACGAACAGCTCAAGTTGGGCGGGCGGCTTTCGCTTCAGCATCTCGTGGCCTTCCCAATTCCAGAAACAACATCAGGTATCATGAACCACGAAACGAGGGGTTTTTCAACAGCCCCATATGCCACTTCGTTCGGTTCGCTTAATCAATCGATCTCGATACCAACGCCAAAATCGGTCTTCGGATGCGTTCCGCCGGCGTTGATCCTCCATTTTGTCCGCAACTTGGTCTTTATGAAACTCGATTCGTTTCGATGCTTCACCCATATATAGTGCCGTGCTCCCTCTCCATAGTGTTCTGCATGCCGTTGCAGAGGAAGTTTGGCCGACACATTGCCGCCCCCGCGATCCAATGCGCTGCGCTGATCGTCAAGTTTTGTCCGGACAGACTTTTCACTCTTCAGAAATCCGTTTCGGAAACATTAAGCATTTTGTCTCCGCGGACTCGCGGGAATAAGCTCTGTCTGAGTTCCCCGATTGTTGCGCCTCGCCTCGCCTCGACGCCGCGGCGGTGCCCCCAAGCTGCGTCTATTTGAAGATCAAAGACCGGAAGGGCCAAGATGCAAGCAACCGGATTTCCGGGGCGTCTGCAAGCGCCGCGAAAATTGCCTCCCGCCGCCGATTCAAGGACGCCGACGATCCCGTGTTCGCCGGTCGGCGGGACAAGCTGGACCGGCGCAGGCGGCAGGGACGCGACGGCTTCCAGCTCAGCATTGAACTCTGCCCGCTTTGATCTGCCATGCATCCCCCATGCATCCCGGTCATGGTGTCGTCCTTTCCTGCTCAGGGGATGGTTGATGGCGAAACCAAAGGACTTGCCATGATCGGACTTCATTGAAAGCTTTTTGCAGAACTTCTGTATCTCAACCGGATGACGCCGGTCGTGCCGCCGAAGGCGAACCGGAAAGCCGAACGGGACTGCGACCGGGAAACCTGCAAACTTCGGAACGAGATCGAACGGCTGTTCCGGAGATTCAAGGGCTGCCGGCGCATCTTCACGCGGTTCGACAAGCTCGACGCGACGTTTCCGGGCTTCCTGAACCTCGCTGCCGTCGTCGAAATGATGTATGATTTAGCATAGACAGGCCCTAAAAAATCGATGATCGGTGTCTGGCATTAGAACGTCCAGTTTTCTGCCTCCATGAACCCTTCAAGGGACAGGCGGCCGATTCCGAAATGGTCGCAGATGTTTGGTATCCTCGCCCCGTTCGGGGGATTGCTCTCCATCGCAACAACTGATCCGTTGAGAACGGACGCCCGCGCGACAATGAAAGGGTCCGCGTTGAGTCCGCCCTTCTGAAGCTTGCGACGCTCAATGACCTGCTGGAAATGCCGCTCTCTGAAACTCCGTTGACGACATGTGCTTCATCGGCGTTTGGTGCAGGGAAAATTTCTCTATTGTCACCTGCCCAATCACGCAACGTCGAGATACGATGATTCTCAATCTCGCGCCTGACTTCACGGGTGGACGTGATTCTATCGTTCGCCACCAACTCGTCAAACCGCCTCCAAAGCGTCGGGAATCGGTTCCGGTAGTAGCTGTCGAATAGCTGGCAAAACACATTGGTGTCGAAGACGTAGCTCAAGGTTGCGTCCGTGCAACATAGTTCTCAAGCTGGGTTACGTGCCGGGGCTTCATGTCGAGGAAGTCGGCTAGCTGGTCGTAATCGATCCGATTTTGGTAATATCGACTAAAGGCAAGGTTGATATACTCCGTTCCCAGGTATGCAATCTTCGTGTAATAGTGATTGCCGCCCCCATTCCCGCTGCGGAACTGTTCGGCCCACTGTCTCGCAGCCTGCTCGTACTCGCCCGAAGTGATCAGATCTCGATTGCGGAATTCCCGATAGACAAACTCCCGACTCACGCTGAAGCGCTCTGCCAAGCGCTGAGCCAAGGCTCGGTCCGGAGGCAAATCGACGACCGCTTCGTCAAACCAATCTCGCGGCACCATTATCCGCGCCGCCATGCTGTTGCAGATGACCTCGATCCGCCGGTTTTCCCGCGAAAGGCGATCAACAAATTCGTCGCTTGTCGCATCGACGCCGCTGGTTCGGAAGAGAAGATGCGCCAGCTCGTGGAACAGCGTGAAGATCTGCCGGGTCTTCGCCGTCGAATTATTGACATAAATGATCGGGAATTCGTCATCATACAGGCAGAACCCGGAATAGCCCGGCTCTCTGAACTGGTCTTTGAATACATGGATGCCGACGTTGAATAGCGCCTTTCGCCATTCGCCAAGCGCAGTTGCTGCGCTATCCCATGCTGTCTGCTGAGCGAATGAGACGCCAAGATAGTCTCTCACCTGAGCAGCGTTCCACTCGATGGAACGGTTTGGTTCGTACTCGAGGTTCCCTGTGATCAGGCGCCGTGCGGGATTGCGGCCCTCGTGCAGCTCTTCAAGGGCCATGCGGAATGATTGCGCCTTGTGCAGGAGCAAACGAATTCTTGGCGGAATCTCGGCAATTTGCGCCCGCTCCAGGGTGCGGAATGACTCGTCGACCGAAGGCACGTCAGGTGGCTCGGGAAAGAAGAACACTGCAACGGGCACCTTGAATTTGTCTGCCAAAAGTTCCAGCTGCGGATAGCTCGGAAAGCTTTCTCCGTTCTCCCATCTCTCGATTCTGGGGAACTTCTCGGCGACGGCGTCCAAGGAGTAGCCGACCCGCCGACGCGCCCAAGTCAAGACAGCCGGCGTGATTGGCATTTCGTTCGGCAAAGTTGACCGCTCCCCACACTGCCACAAGCTAATGCGATACGATATCATGAATGCCAAGGTCGAAAAAGGTGTGTCCGGCCTGCATGGAAATGCTCGGACCGTGTCCATATCGCACAGGCGTGCTTTGAAGCGCTGCGACCGCCCCCTGGTTTTCCTGATCCCGTCTCGACGGCCGTTTGCCCTTGCACCGTCCTCGGTCGTTCCCGCATCTCTGGAGACGCAGACCTCCGTCTTGAGTTGTTCGACGAAACCGAATTCCGGAAAACCTCTTCTTTCATTTCCCATTGATTTCCGTTCGCAGCCGCCGCCCGTCTCCCAAGCAGAAACGGAAGCCCGGAACAACCCCTTCTTCGTCGCGGCGGCCCGGACCATCCGCGCCATCTTGTTCGCCGGCGCCGCCGCGGGTCGGCTTCGGCAGTTTCCTGTTCGGCAGCACGGCCAGCCAAGGATTGTCGGTTCCGCGCCGCGATGCCCGTCGGATGACCGCGATCCCTCCTGCGGCGGGCAGCTGCCCGAGGTCGCGCTGCCCCATCTTTGAGATCTGATCGAGCTTCGGCTTTCCCCTAAGTCGAGCATTGGCGGGGGACCAGGCCGAGAAGTCGCGCCCGCGACGGTAGCCCTCCATCGGCGGCGCAAAGACCTGGATCGCCATGGCGCAGGTCGGCCCGGTTCCCGGGATGGCTGTCATGCGCCTCGCTTCGTCGCTCTCCTTCGCTCGCTTGCGCGCCTCCTTGTCCAGCTTCCCGATCTTCGCGGCGAGATTGCCAATCCGTTCGGGCAATTCGCGGTCCGGACCGCGAACCGCCGCCGGAAGCCGCGCCTCCAGCTCAGTCTTGAACTCCGCCCGCTTCGATCTCCCACGCATCCCGGTCATGGTGTCGTCCTTTCCCGTTCGAGGGATGGTTGATCCGAAACCAAAGCATCTCCATGACCAATTCCTCGCAAAAGCCTTTTGCAGAGCTTTTGAAACATGACCCAACGGGCTCGGGAGGCCGGAGGGGCTGACCCCGTTCGGCGGCGGGAGGCGGTCTTCGCGGCGCTTGCAAGCGCCCCGTGAATCCCGATTGCTTGCATCCCGGGCCCCTCCAATCGTGGATCTTCAACTGGACGCAGCTTGGGGGACCCGACGCCCCGGCGTCAAGGCGGAGTCGCATCAAAGGATGAACTCGGACATTAGGAAAAATTTAGGCTCATTTCGTGAATCGTATGCAGACAGTGAATCGACGGCGACTTCGACATAGAATTGTCGGCTTGCGCTCTGATCAAGGCAAGCGAACAGAAGCCACTGCAAGTCGTTCTCGCGGAATTTCGTTGCAATGCCGCGGCAGTCGAACGGAGGTCGCTTGAAACGGCATTATCGGTTGCCGTTCATTTGGATGGGTTCGTGAAACGGCCATGCCTGCAAATTGCGAAATGAGCCAAAATATGAATCCATTTTGAACAAAACATGGGGAATTTCTGACAGTGCAGAATCCGAATTTTCCGAAATTAGTCTTTATCGAGCAATGGGTTGAGAGGCCGATGGGCGGATTCTAGCCCATGAAGTTCAGTTTAGGCGGAAAGTCACGCGGACAATTTTGCCGTCCCGGTCGTTTAGGATTTCCGGCTCGGTATCGTTGAAAGCCAGCATCGCGCGCCGCATCACCGGCCAGCCGCGGCCTCGGCGTTCCATTAGACCGGCGACCACCATGGCGTGGGCCATCGATTCGTTGCGCGAACGCGGTCTGCTGCCGGCGCGAACACTTTCGACGGTCATGTGGTTGGGCAACGCACCCGGACTCGTGACCGATATCCGATCAGCAAAAACCTCAAGCAGCACTGGAGACCCGGTGATCGCGTAATCGCGATGAACGACCGCGTTCACGAGCGCCTCGCGAAGCACCGATTCAGGGATCAACGGTCGATCCTCTCGAAACAAGCCTCGGTAGGTTTCCGTTCGCCCCAAGCTGGCCGCCCAAGTGAGCGCCCCGCGCACCTGATCCTCAATCCGGCCTGTCCGCTCGTCGGCGAGAATGACGTCCGCACCGGCGTCGCGCCCTGCATAAGCGGAGCATCGGATCGAGAAATTGCTCATCTGCCGATGCCACTGCGATGTCTTGCCGAAGACCATTAGGCCGTAGAGAGTTGGATAAAGCGCCTCATCGGCCACGGCAAGAACGCCGGCGTTCCGCAGATCGTCTTCCTGGGCGGGCTGCGGTTCTTCATGCGTTTCCAACCCCTGCGTCTCCAGGAACAACCGGAACGCGTTCACATCGATATCGCTTGCATTCGTCCAGTTTACCGTCTGCTCCTCGGTGAACACGAAACCAAAGGCATTGAACAATTCCTGAAGCTCGGCGGGAGACGGCTCCACGCTGCTCCGCTCGCGACGGATGTAAAAGCGCCCTCGGTAGCTAAGAGGTTCCGGGCCTCGGATGCGGGGCACCTCGATCCAATGTATCCAGCCGTTCTCGGTTTCGTGCCGTCCATAGCGCGCTCCGACCGGCGCGCTGCATCCGGTCTGCAAAAAGCTTGTCAATCGCTCATGCACCTCGTGCGGATCCTCGTTCAACCCGACGATGCGTCCTGCGTCGTCGATTCCGAGGACGATCAGGCCTCCTTCGCAGTTCGCAAATGCGCAAATCGCCCTGCCGATAACGGGCGCGGATCGATTGTTTCCGAATTCCCGTTTGAATTCGGTGGTTCGATCTTCGCCCGCATCTATGCGTTGCAGTATGTTCGTCCATTCCATCGAGAGACCTCAGAATCCATATTTTTGCCGTCGAAGACGGAACGCTTCCTCTCCGCCGTCCACTGTGCGCACGATGGCCTCGCGAACCGCCGGCTCTTCAATTGCGCCGACGCACGCCGCCCATCCGCGACGAGCCGTCGCGTCGAGTTGAATCACCATGTCGGCGTCTCCGTTCACGACGATGTTCGCGTTGTGCGTCGCCACGATCACTTGGCGACGTCCGCGCAGTTTTTTCAGCGCCGGCAGTACCGTGTCGAACAGAAACCGGTTGTCGAGCTCGTCTTCCGGCTGGTCGATGACAAGGGGGCGATCATCTGCTGTTTCCAGCAGCAGGGAGAGCAGGACGCTGACCCTTTGGCCGCCGGACAACTCGTCGACCCGCCGATAGGCGCCGTCATCCATTCGCATTTCAAGGACATAGGTGTCGGGGCAATGAAGCGCGGCCAGCTCGCGCTCCTTTGATCGGGTGATGCATTCCGCAAACGTCACTTGAACGGCCTCGCTCATTCCGACTTTGTCCAACGAGCGAGATTTGAGGTTCTCAATCAGTGTGTCGGGCGATGGCTTCTTGTCGGAATGCATCCCGCTCCACCATCGCGTAATGCCCCTTTGTCGGAGGGTTTCCAGAAACTGTTCAAGCGGTCTGGAATCGCCGTTGTCCACTCGCCGCACTCGAATCCAGTCTCCGAATTCTTCTATGATTTTTTCGACAACGCGCCCGAACGCCTTCCGCTGCTCAAAGACGACGCCATGTCGTTCCTCTCGAAGGTCGGCGAACATCTTTTCGGTCTTGGCAAGTCGATCCTCTACCCGTTCAAGCTCCGATTCATAGCTGGAAAGCAAGGACGCCCGCCGGTGGAGATCCTGCACTTCCTTGAGCCTTGCGGCATCGAGTCCGCGGGCGGCGAGTGCGCGTTCGATCGCCGTGCGAAGTTCGGCTTCCTTCTTCTTCAAGACTTCGACAGCAGCGTCGGCGACAACGCCCCATGCCTTCGCCTCGCACTCGGCGTCCCTGAGAGAAGCCTCTATTCGCGCTCGACGCCCATTCAAGTCCAGATCTTCGGAACCGTGTCCCATGGAAGCCAATTTCTCGGCCAGCGATCCTTCAATCTGATGGATATCGACCGCTGCGACCGCCTCCCGGATCGACTGCGCGACGGATTCGGCGGCGCGGTTCGACTCCGTCCAGATCTGTCGGTCCCGGCCAGCCTGTTGCAGCGCTTTCACGCCGGTCTCGGAAAAAAACGCCAACTCTCTTTTCGCCGCTCTGGCGCGCTCGCACGCCTGTTCCATGTCGGCGTGCTGCTCGTCGAACTTGCGAAGTTGCCGAACGCAATCGGACAACTGCGCCTCAAGATCCCGCATGCGATCATCGCGGCCTTTGATATTTCCGGTTTCCGAAGGAACCAGCCGGGCGAGGACGTCTTCGACGGCCGCGTTTTCCTGGGAAAGGCGCTGAAGTTCGTTCTGAGCGAAAAATTGCGCGGGCCATCTTTCGTCGAACGGCGCAGCATGGTTCGTGCCCGGGCAATCGAGATCGATGCCGAGAGTTCCGGCGCCGAACACGTTCCGGCCTCGAGCCTCGACCTGCCCGCGAATCGTCTCGTTGACGGGCAAAGCCGCGCCGACATGAAGGCGCAGGCCGTCGACCAAGGTACTCTTGCCGGTCATGCTGCCGCCGATGATGCAAGTCAGGTCGGGGCTGAAGCGAAACCGGGTATTCCGTGGTTTCCCATCTTCCATTCCTCCGAAGAACGAGCCACCGCCGCATATTTTGACCTCCTTCAGCCAAGGGTGCTCGTTCACTTGGACGTCCGGCGGGTTGTCGATTTCCCGAAGCGCGCCGCTCGCGTCCTTCTCGAAACCGATGCGCATCCGGGAATCGCTCGCGATGAACGCTTGGCGCAAAGCTTCAACGCGCGGGCTCGCAAGCTTGATCCACGTATGTCGATGACCGATGTCATCCTGTTTGCAAGCATCGCTCGCGTGAAAGAACGCTTGACGATGTTTACGCATGGCGGCGCGCAACCAAGAGCAGTTCCGCAGCAGATCTTCAGGAAGTTTGCCTTCACCGAGTTCAAGTCCGGAGATTTCCTCATGAGGAAAGGACTTGCGGACCTTCGCCTGATGAGCGCCGAGCAAACCTTTTCCAGAATCGGCATGAGGCGCCAGAATCAGGTAACTCCACTCCCGGGCATCATCGCCGCCGACTGCGCATTCGCTTTTCCGAAACTTTCGCAATTTCCGAAAACATTCATCCGCGCGCAGTTCCGATGGCCGCAGTTCGTTATTTTTCCATGGTTCGGCGCCGTTCATGGCGAGATCGAACGCTTTCAAATAGCGTTCTCGCCCTATCTCGGGATCGAACAAAAAAAGAAGATGCAGAGCAGACTTTCCCTCCCGAAAGGACGGTTCGAATCCGGGAAACACGGCGTATATTTTTTCGCGGAATGGAACGCCGTCGTCATCGGTCCCATCGTTCCACTCCTCGACGATGCGCCAGACTGCGCTCGTGTCCGAGCCGCCCCCCGCGCGCGGCGAATGCGGCGTTAGCCCGACAACCTGCACGCCTCGGTCCACGGCAGACCGGAGAAAGCGCCGAGCGTAATCCGTCAGCGTCAGCGGCTCCGCCGGATCGCCGGCCAAATCCGCGGGCATCGTCACTTTGCCGCCTGGATGATCGTCGATAGTATGGACCTGCAGATCGGCCTTGAACCAGCGAGCGCCGGGAACTTCGTCACGCCACTTTTCAATGGCCTGCCGCTCGAAGGTCATCGGCCTTATCCTTTCGTTTCCCCGCGCGACATCCATTCCGGCCCCTCGATCCGGAACCGTGCTTCCCCGTCCGGCAAGAAGCACCGGGAAGATACGGGAAACGTATTCATGGAGGTCGATCCGTACCACGACACTGGCGTTCCATCAACGTCGCGTCTGAGTTCACCCATTGATGTGGCTCCGCCTTGACGCCGGGGCGGCTGATCCCCCAAGCTGCGTCCAGTTGAAAATCCACGCCCGGAGGGTTCCGGGATGCAAGCAATCGGAATTCACGGGGCGTTTGCAAGCGGCGTGGATCCCAAGACTGCTGAGGCGAAAAAAATTGTCGAGACAGCAGTTGAAAGCTCAGTCGAGACGGCGGTGCGATCCTTGGGGATTGCCAACCAATCTAGACAGCAAGAAACCACGCAAATTCCCGCATCGAAGGAAAGCATCGGCTGGACAGGCATCATCGCTATCGCCGCAGTGGTCGGCATTCAACTGGGAGCGATCTATTGGCTGAACAATAGCATCCGCAATAACAAGCGGGCTGGATTCGAGAGCGCAAGTGAGGAACATTCACCAAGATGCGAGGGCAGCTTTGATTCTCAAATCTGCCTCAGCGCGCACTCGCGCTCATCGGCCCTTTCCACAATGTAGTTCATCAGGCTGGGAATCCCGGCCTCGCACGAAACTTCGTGCCCGATCGAACTCCAGACCAGGCCGAAATCCCGAAGCTCATCTTCGAACCATGCCGCCGGATCAATCCCGCCGCGCTCCTTCGCGAGCATTTTCAATCCCGCATCAATGCTTCGCGAGACGACGGCTTCGAACGCGCCGGCGGAAATCGATCCCGTTTGCTGAGACACGAAGCGCCGCGCGACGGCTTCAGCCACGGGCAGGACGCCCGTCCGCCCGCCGAAGTTCCCGATATCGGCGGTCATAATAGTTGTTCGTCGCAACTTTGAATTCCTTCAAAGCTTGCTTCAGGATTGCATCGCCGATTTCGTTGCCGCTTCCCAGCTTGTCGGGCTCCTCTACAGCGGCCCCGTGCAGCGCGGCCCCGACAACCTGAAGGAAATAGGGATAGCATTGCGCCTCATTGACCGCCTTGTCCAAGGTATCGGCCTCGATGCCGTAGCCCATCCGCTCCAAGGGAATCCGGAGGGCCTCGCGTGCCGCCGCCTCGTCGAGGAGCCCAATGCCGATTCTTCTTAAACGACCCCAAAATGTAGCTTCGATTCTGTTCAAGCGCGCCGAAATGTTCGGGGTTCCGGCAAGAATCAGCAGCAGCGGCCGACCATCGCCGGCAAGCGTCTGCACATCATTCAAGAATGCGCGAGCCGAGTCGGCGTAGTGATCCAGCGTATGCGCCTCGTCAATCAGAATTGCCAAGCCATTATCGGAACACCTCTTTTCCAAGACAGGTCCCAGCAATCTCTTGGCGGCCTCCGGGCGCGAATAGCTTATTCCCGATCCGAGCAAATTCATGCCGGCCGAGAACCCTTCGTCGGCGAGAGCCGAATTTACTCTTGAATCCGCGAGCGCGCCGACAAGATCTTGATATGATTCGAAGCTTTTTTGATTCAATACTGCGCATTCGATTTTGCTGTAGCGTTCACGAACCTGCGTCTGCGCCCATCGGAGCAGCACTGTCTTGCCGTTGCCGCGCGGACCGATCAAGGCGATGTTTTCCGTCGTTTTCAGGCCCGCTTCCAGATTGTCGAGTGCCGACTCAATCCTGTTTTTTTCTTTTTCACGCCCGGCCAAATACGGAGGGCTAATTCCTGCGCCGGGTGTAAACCTTGAGTCGCGGGGCTTGTTCATGCTCGGCCGTACATTCGCTCCAGTCTGGTGCGCGGACAATGCCATGAATTTCGGATTGCTCCAACCAGCCAGCCGGAAGCGGTTGCGGTCCATTTTCTTTGGTCATGCGGCCGCGAGGCGACAAGCCCTCCGATCAAGGAAGTCGGACCGGCGTCTGTTTTCCAGGCAGGATTTGATGGCGAGCACGGCTTTGGCGCCCGCTTTCGACCAAAGGCGCCCCGCTCCTTTGAACCGGTTCCCGACGAAGCGCTTGCAGACGCTTTCCACGATGCCGGATCCGGCCGGCAGGCCGCGACGGCTTCGGACCGGCCGCAAAGCTGAAGGGCCAAGGAACTCAAGATCCGCGACGCTGAAGGGGCGGTCGTCATCAAGTTGGCGTACGGAGAAAGGCCGGAAACGCCGCGCATCCCCTGCCATCTCGAGGTGGACGAATGTGACTGGAAACTGTCGGTCGTCCACGAGTGGCTGCGATGGAAACGGGCAGCCAATTCAAAAGAGCCGGGCGCCGCTGGCCGGAGCCAACGCTCTGCTCGCCGTCAGCGGATTTCATCTTGAGTTCCTGCCGCCCTATTCCTACCATCCAAGCATGACCGATACTTCTTCGACTGATTCGCTTGTAGAAAGCGGCATGGATCCCAAGATTGCCGAGGCGATTAAGAAATTTGTCGAGACGGCTGTCAAAAGCTCAGTCGAGACGGCGGTGTGATCTTTGGGGATTGCCGACCAATCTCGACAGCAGGAAACCGCGCGACTTCCTGCATCGAAGGAAAGCATCGGCTGGACAGGCATCATCGCTATCGCCGCAGCATTCAGCATTCAATTGGGAGCAATCTATTGGCTGAACAATAGCATCCGCAGTGACATGCGTGCTGGATTCGAGAGTGTGAATGAGGAATTCGGAAGAGTGCGCGATGAGATCAGTGACCTCCGCAACCATACGCTCGCCGAAATCGGCAGCATCCGCGCCGAAATCGGTCTGCTCCGCTCCGAAGTCGGCGAGCTTGGCGAGCGGATGACCCGTTCTGAGATACTTTTCCAAAATTTGCTGTCCTCAGCTCCGTGACGGTCGAGCCGAATCGGCCAAACAAATGACTGCATGCATCGCGTAGGGAAACTGGACGGCAGATCTGCTCCGCCGAAACGGATAGCTGCCGTTTTCGCTGCTTGTCTGACAAAAATTGGAACGCACGCCCATCCGCGGAATAGCAAGCTCGTGGACAGTTGCGCGTCTTGGCTCGACAGGTTTCGTCTGTCCAAGGAATCTTTGCCTGTTGGGTTCGCTTTGCAGGAAGTCCGGCGCTTGGAGGATTCCGCCGGGGCGGATTCTTCCGGCCGCGGATTCGAAGCCGACGGGCGCGCTTGGCGGATCGTCTCCGGCGGCGGTGCAGGGTCGAGGATCCGGACCTTGCCGGCCGATGTCCGGTACGGCTGCGAAGAAAGCGGATCGGCAGCGCTTGAGCGGTGCCTTCAGCTTGCCGGTCAAGCACGCTGTTTCGGCGAGCAGGCCGCTTTCCGCGCGCGATGGCCGGCGCCGGCCGCCGTCTTCAGGAAAGTCCGGCTTGGACGTGGCGCAAGCGTGCCGGAACTTGGCGGGCAGGCAAGCAGATTTCGTCCGGGTGCGTCCCATTTTTTGAGCGGACGGCAACGCGACAAACCCTCCAAACAAGACATTCAGCCCATCGATTGTTTTCGATAGCGTTGGCCCCCGCTTTCGACCAGCGGTGTCTCTCCTTCCTCATCGCAAAAAAAAAAAATTGGCATGCACCCAAACACCGTTGTCTTGAATTCCCGCCGCCCTTCGCTTACCGTCCCATCATGGCCAATACTCCTACTTCGTCGATGGATCAGCTTGTAGCAAGCGGCATGGATCCCAAGGCTGCCGAGGCGATTATAAAACTTGTCGAGACGGCGGTGCGATCTTCGGGGGTTGCCGACCAGTCTCGACAGCGGGAAGCCGCGCGACTTCCTGCATCGAAGGAAAGCATCGGCTGGACAGGCATCATCGCTATCGCCGCAGTGATCGGCATTCAATTGGGAGCAATCTATTGGCTAGACAATAACATGCAGGCTGGATTCGGAAGAGTGTATGAGGAATTCGGAAGAGTACGCGAAGAGATCAGTGACCTCCGCAACCACACGTTCGCCGAACTCGGTGGCGTCCGCGCCGAACTCGGTGGCGTCCGCGCCGAACTCGGTAGCGTCCGCGCCGACGTCGGCGTGCTCCGATCCGACGTCGGCGTGCTCCGATCCGACGTCGAGAGCCTCCAGGCTGAAGTCGGCGTGCTTGGCGGGCGGATGACCAACTTGGAAATGCTTTTCCAAGATCGGCTACCCTAAGCTCCGTGACGGCCGAGCCGAATCGGCCGAATAAATGACCGCATGCATCGCGTAGGGAAACTGGACAGCGGATCCGCTCCGCCGAAACGGGTTGCAGGCGATAGCTGCCTTTGCCACTGCGTATCTGAAAATAGCCAGGGCGCGACGGCCCATCCGCGGAATAGCAAGCTCGCGGACAGTTGCGCGTCTTGGCCCAACAGGTTTTGGGCTGCCCAAGGCAGTGTGCCCGCTTGATTCGCTTTGCGGGACAGTCGGCGGTTCCGCCTTCTCAATCGGGCGCTTCCGCCTCAGCGTTTCCAGAGACCCCGCCGCCCGGCGTCGGAGAGGCTCGTTGCCGGGGCTTGATTTGTCTTTTCGGCGGCAGGTCCGAGGCGGGATGACGGGCTTGCGCTCTGATCGAGGCAAGCGATCCGGCGACGCCGCGGTTGGTTTGCGAGAAATTCCGTTGCGACGCCGCGGAAGTCCTGCGGGAATCGCTTGAGATTGCTTTGCCTGTTGCCGACGCCGAGAGTCCGGAGCGGCTGTGAAGCCTCCATGCCTGCAAATTGCGGAATGAGCATTGCTGATCGCGGTGGATGCGATGACCGCTTCCTATCGAAAGCAATTTGCAGAACATCCAGACGGCAGTCGAAGGCGCCCCGGCCCTCGCGTCCGGCGAAGCGCCATCATCGGCAGCGGCAAAGTCGGCGGGGGTGCTCGAGGCGACTGAAAACCCGGCATTCGCCAGCGGCATCTCCCGTCCTGCGGCCCGTCTTGCGCCGTCGAGCGAGTCTTCTCCAAGATCAAGCGCCTGTCCCGAAACACCGCCCCGCGAACATCCGGCGGATTCCGACGGAGCGCCGTCGAGCTGCGCCGCGAATTCAATCCCGAGAAATGCGCAAACGATCTTGCGAACTCAGTCTGCGTCGCGATTTTTGCCTGGAACGCCCCGGGGAAATAGCCGGACGAGAATCGCAAGCCCCCGCAAGGCTTGCAGGGGCTTGCGTTTCCCGGCGCCGCTGAAGGGCGGTGCCGGAGGCGGCGAGGATCCGGCGTCAGGCCTCATGATCGCGGCCCGACGCCATCGCCGTCGAATTCGGGCTGCGGTCAGACGCCTTTGCTGCCGGATTTCGCGAGCGGCGGAATGCCTGCCAAGCGCTTCACCATCTCTGGATCCTTGCGCAGCCCATTGCAAATCCCGACATTGTCGGCAAGCCGGCAGAACAGGTCGAGAAGCATTGCGTTCAACGGACGCTCCTTGGCCCATGCGTCGATTTGCCCGAGCCCGTGAACCACGGAGCTGTGATCGCGATCGCCCAATGCGGCCCCGATCTGCGCCACGGACTTGCTGGTCGTCGAACGCATGATATGGGCGGCGATATACCGCGCTCGCACCGCGCCGTTCGTGCGTGAACTGGAGCGGATGACGTCAAACGAGCAAAGGCGGGTATTCTCCACAATCCGGGCGATGTCGTTGAACGAAGCCGAAGAGAGAACAGGGCGAAGCGCGGAGTGCTTCTTGTCGGTCGGCAAGAGATGGCCTTTTTTCCGAAGCATCGTGATGACATCCCATCGTGTCGGGGGACAGAACGGATGCCTTCTGGTCCTGATCGCCTCCCAGAGTTCCTTCAGATCCTCGAAGGCTTCATCCAGCGGCCTGCAGAGGAACCCATTGTTCCCGGCATGCCTGATCAAATCCTCTGAAGCCTTGAACTGAACATCAATGCAGTTCGACACAGTGAACATGAGCTTCAATTCGAACTCGTCCTGCGCAGCGTCGCCGGTGCGCCTCGCGGAGACATGCTGCAGGTAGTGCAGGAAATGCTTCGTCTCGCTCGGCCGGATCGTCTTGACCCTTCTGTCCTTCGGCGTGAACGACCGCTTGATGAAAGGGGTGTATCCGTAATCGGCCGGTTCGTCCGAAGTGATGATGATCCGCCCGATGCGGTCATCGATCTTCACGGCATTGGCGCCGTACTGTCCGAGCGCGGATGCAGCCGCCCAATAGGCATTCAGCGGAGTGTCGAACGGCAGCCAAAGCGTCAGCTTGTTCTCTCCGTGAGCGGAGATTCGCGGTTTGACGATCTCGCTCGACGGACGATCCAGGATCTGGAGGTGATCGACGGACTTGATGTTCGACTTGATTTTGGAATCAAGTTCCATGAATCGCCCTTCGGGATTTGCCGGCGCGGCCTCCCAAGCGGCGATCCTTCTCGTCTTGTCAACAACGTTTTGCTTGGATGCGTCCCAAACGAACGCTCGAATGCGTTTCTGCGAACTTGGTTTGCGGGGTTTCCTTCCGCTGGACTGGGTTGTGGTCATGTCGACTCCATTATTCGATGAGTTGGGATTGGAGGCGGAATCATTGGGTTGCGCCTCGCGGGGATCGTGGTTGCGTGCTTGTTCACCAGTTGTCATGTCGTTTCCTTTCGGTTTGCTGAACAAGGTGTGGGTTTCCGTTCCGGGTTGAGCGCCCATGGCGTCGTTTCCGGAGCGGAAGGGTTATGCCGCCAAGCGAAAAGACTCGCTTGGCGGCGCGATCGAGCGCATGACGACGACGGGTCGCTGCGCAACTCGGAGATCCGGCTCTCGAATCCGCGGAATTCGCGGAGCTGGATTTCGCGACTGGAATGATGTGCTCGGATGGATGCTCGCGCATGATTTCCGCCCAACATGGTCCTGCGGACGCTCCCGCCGGCCCATCAAGCGCAAGAGCGGCGCGTCGCGGCCATCGACTTGCTTCGAACGAGTTCAGCCGGCAGAGAGCGCTTGGCGCGAGTTCAAGAGCGCGCGCCGCTTCCGCGGCGCCGGTTGGGAATTCCATGTGACCGAAACCTTAAGGCGAGAGGAAAAGGAGGGTGGCGGGGACTGTATCGGGCTGGCTGAAAGTCATCTCACCGGAACTCCGGTTCCGGAAGCAATTCCGGATCCGGCGTCGGCTCCACTTTCAACGCCGCGCGCAACGACCAAGCCCTCCTGATTGCTTCCGCGCTTGCGGGATCCGCTTTCGGCATCCAGCGCGCACTTCCGGAGCTCCTGCTCCTGCGAACATGCTTGCCGCCGTACCCGAGCATTGTCCTGCGCGACGTGTGGCCCGAAAGCGCAGCGATTTCGTGAGGCGGAAGCATGCGGCGGGCGGTATCGACGAAGGCGTGCCTCAATGTGTGGAGCGTGACCGCTTGCTCCCTTCCCGGATCGGCTTTGCGAGAGGCCGCCCCCAAATGCTTCGTGCATCGCGCGGCGATGCCTTCCGCGCGGGCTCGCGGAATTTTCAGCCGGCTGAGCATCGACGCGAAGGTGAGCGCCGCTGCGTCGCGCTGATCGATTTCATCCAAAATCTGGAATCTTAAAGCATTGTAGATCAACGGCGACGAATTCGCGGTCTTCAGCGTTCGGATTCCGAAAATCAAGGAACCCCGCCCGCTGTGTCTGAAGTCGTTGCGTGCGATTTCAAGGTCGGCGCCATGAAGGCGCCCGCCTTCGTGCGCCGATCTTGGGTCGTCGAGAATTCTCCTCAGCTCTCGCGGGGACAAATTCCCGTCAGGATCGGCCGTAAGCAGGCGGCACTGGAACGCTTCAAGAGCGCGCATTCCCGTAAGCCAGATTGAGCGAGCCAGCAGCCTCGCAACCCCTCCCGATTTCGTTCTCCCGCCTTCGCGCAATGAGTCCAGCGCCGCCTTTTCGGCGCCCGCAGGCAGTTGATCGAGCATTCTTTCGAAATCGGACTCGCTGATCGGCGTCCAGCCGATCTTGGGCGAGCGTCTGGCGGGTTTCGCTTTCCGTCCCGAGAGGCGCTCGACCAAGGCATTTTTTTGCCCGGGGCTGTTTGGGAAGCGTCCGGACTTGATCGCTTCTTCGACCAATGCCGGCAATTCGGCGCGACCGCGCGAGCGGAATTTCTTGTAGGTTGTCCGCCTGACGCGGCTGGCGAACGAGTTGAAGCCGTCCCAATCTTCAAAGCGAAACCAAAAGGGCAGATCGACGTTTTTCGGCGCCAGCTGAAACGGCATCATGATGTAGCCCGCTTCATCGTACGCGGCCTGCAGCATGCGGACCTTCCTGATCAGATCGCGCATTGCGGACAATTCCTTGACTCCGGTGGAAGTTTCGAGAACCGCCGTTCGAATGGCCAGTTGGCGGTCCACTTCCAGCAATCCCGGCTCGCGGTTTGTGGAAACGCAGCGGTCAGTCGCAGTTCTGAATACCCTTCGAACGGACGCAGAATAGGTTCCGCTTAGGCTCACTGCATGGACCGTCACGGCGGGCGTGCCGACCAACGGCAAAAACTCGAATTCAGGCATTTGAACTTTTCCTTGCGGAGCCATAGAGTTCAAAATCGGGCGAGGCCGATTCGGCGAACCTTCCCAGGAGTTCGTCTTGCTGACGCCGTGACGAAGCAATCCGGTTGGACGGGTCGAACAGGGGCGCGCCGTTCGACAGAAATTTTGCTGGCCGCCGTTCCGCAGGAATCGCAATTTGCATTGCTTTCTGAGGACGAATTTTTGGCCGGAACTGAATTCATCGCTTCCTCGATGCCCTTTGGCTTTCGTAAAACCCGTAGGCGACGATTTTGAGATTATCCATAGCCAATTGAAAATATTTTGTTGATTGTTAAGGCTATTGTTTCAAGCGCCGAATCAGAGTAAGGGGAAAAAGATAAATCTGTTTATTTTCAATAAATTATGATAATTCCTTACGTTATTCTATTCGGAAATTTGACTTATTGAAAATACAAAATGAAGCCGCATAATTTTCTTGTTTGGACCAGAATGCATCCTTGCAGGCTGAAATCCCCGGCCCTTTTGGCTGCTTTTTTCTGCAATTCAGGCCGTTCGATTCGTTGCGGAACTCGAAAGCGGTCTCGTTGGAACAAGTCGCGAATCTGAAGATCAGAGAAGCCTTCGGGTTCGGCCTTTGCACAAAACCCAAGAACTCAGCGGGCTAGAACGGTTTTCGATTAGGTGGAATCGTACGATTCAGGGATTCCCTCGCCTGTTCCGATGTGGTTGATGTCGGTCGTTTCAGGACGGAGGACGGGATGGATGCCGAGACCCTGTTCCGACGATCTGCGGATGCGAGCGGGCAAGAAAGTGTCGGCGGGCAAGAGCCGCCGGAGCATTGAGAAGCAGTTCCGCGTGGCCGCTTCGACTGTCATCGAACGGTTCCAGCGATATTCGGACAAAGAAAAATCTCGTGTCGCAGGGGGCGTCCGCACACGAAGGCCCTAGTGTCACCCCGCCAATAGAATGATCCAATCACGTAAGGCTTTCTGCATTTTATTGCGTCCCATGATAGAATCTTTGCCCTTAAGAGTTGGCATTGAGTCTCGGCGTGAGAGTTACGCCAACCGCGCTCAATACCTTAAGAATCGTATCCAGCTTGGGGTCGCCGTTTGCACTCAGCGCACGGTAAAGGCTTTCCCGAGAAAGCCCCGATTGATCGGCAACCCTTTTCATGCCCTCCGCTTTCGCAACGTCGCCAAGTGCTGCCGCGACGAGCGCGGCGTCATTCGTCTCGAATGCAGCTTCGAGGTAAGCTTCAATAGCTTCGGGGCTGTCGAGATAGTCAGCCGTTTCATATTTCGTAGTCTTGATGCTCATTGATCGACTCCAGCTCTCCAGCCATTGCTCCGGCAGCCCTGATGTCCGCTTGCTGCGAGGATTTGTCGCCCGCGCAAAGCAGAACGATCAGAACTTTGCCTCGGGACACAAAATAAACGCGATATCCTTTGCATTCCCGGATGCACAGTTCACTCACTCCCTCGCCAACCGGCTTGCATCACCGGGATTTCCAAGGCTGAGGCGTCCTATGCGGACCTCAATCCTGACCTTGGCCCGCCTGTCCTTCAGGCTTTTCATCCATTTGTCGAACAAGACGGTCTTGCGAATTTCCATCATATTTGAGTGTAGCTCACAAGCTACTGTTTGGGTTTGGGCTCAGCATTTTTGCGACTGTTCGGGGTCCGATTCGTCTGCGTCCGAGGACGGTTTACAGGATTGGGCCGTTTTGTTTTCCAGCGTTCCGGTTGTGCGTTCCCGCGCGTCTATCAGCCGCCGGAGAACGGTTTTTCCACAAAGATCTGTCAGCTCGCCGTCATGACATCGACTCGAATTTCATTGTCCGCCTTATAACCTGCTCCCGGCAGCAAGAATTCAATGAAGCGAGTTGAAGAGCCGGAGCGCATCGAAATCGCAAAAGGGACTCGGAGCGCTTGCGCGCTCGGTCGAGCAAGACACCGGAATGAGCCTTTCCTTCAAGCGGGCATCCGGTCGGTGCAGCCATGAAATTGGGGGCTTGGTCGGCTTCGCCGAGTCTGATCATCGACCTCCCTCATAATGAAGCATGCGCTGTGGGATCAGCTCCGGAACGGATGCATCCGGCCGAACAAAATCAGCGTGGCCCGGGATGCGCATTGAGCTGGCCCGAAATGGGCCGGATGCCGGGCGCGCTGGGCGACGGCCGCGCCGCCGCGGCGTATTTGCGGAAATTTCTGGCCAATTGCGCCGAGCGCGGGGTTTCGGACATAACTCTTCAAACTGACCGCGTGCCTCGCGTCGAAATCGAAGGGCGGCTCTATCGCTGCGGCGATCAGCCGTGGCTGCCGTCCGAAGTCGCGGCCGCGCTGGCGGAATTGTACCGCGGCCCCCACGCGCTTGCGCAGATAAATGGCCGCAAGGTGCTGGATTTCTCATATGAGCTGCCGACCGAGTTCGGCGGCAGGCAACGGTTCCGAGTCAATGGAACCGGCATTGAAGGAATGGATTCAGCGGGAATCGAAATCACGATCCGCATTCTGCCAGCGACGACGCCCGACGCGGGATTCGCGAAGCTCTCCGGAAGGGAAATCGCCGAAATGGCGCCGAGGAGCGGACTCGTGGTGATTGCCGGCGCCACCGGGAGCGGCAAATCCTCGACTATGGCGGCTTTGATCCGACATCATCTGGAGCGCGCGGAACAGCCGGTCAAAATCGTCGATATTCAAGCCCCGATAGAATTCACTTATCGCGATGTGTCATTCTCCGAATCGGGTTCGGCGTCGCTGATCGGCCAATCGGAAGTGGGGCGTCATGTCCCCGATTTCCAATCGGGCATTCGTTCCGCTCTTCGCAGAAAGCCGCACATAATTTCCGTCGGGGAGTCCCGCGACCTGGAGACGGTCGGCGCATCCCTTGAAGCTGCGCTGACCGGGCATCTCGTGTATACGACGGTTCATGCCGGCTCCGTGACGGAATGCGTGAGAAGACTGATTTCCGTCTTTCCGGCGCAAGAGCGTGAACAGAGGGCATGCGATCTCGCGGCATCGCTGCGGTTTGTTCTCGTGCAGCATCTTCTTCCCCTGAAATGTCGCAAGGGCCGGGTGCCTGTCAGGGAGTACGTTTCGTTCGGCCCGACCCTTCGGTCCTTGATGCTGAGGGATTCGTCGTCTCGCTGGCCGGCGTTGATCGAAGACGTCTTGCGCGGAGCGGATCACGACGGGCTCACGGCAATCTTCAGGAAGACCTTCAAGCAATCTGCAGGAGCGCTTGTTTCAGCGGGGCTGGTCGATCTGGAAGAGGCGATTCATTTTCTGGAGCAGTCTCCGCAAGAGAGGTGGGACGCGCGTTGAAGATCGGCGAAACGAACTGCTGGCGCGAAGCCCAGCGTCCCGCGAAATTCATGTTTCTCGACGCCAGGATCGTGCTGTTCGCGGCGTTGGCGCTGCTGCATTTTCGGATCTGGACGCTTGCGTTGCTGGGTGCCGCCGCGGCCATTCTGTTCATATTGGAACGAAAGAAAATCGATCCCTCCAGCTTGCCGCGCATGGTCGGCAGCTGCCTCGGTGGACCCGAAGTTCGAGCGAGACCGCCCGCTGAAGAAAGACGAAGCGTGGATTACGCCTTTGAACTGAATGATCGCAACCTGCGGAAATCTTGACGAAACATGATCTGCGCAAACATCCTCGCTCCACTCGCCGAACTCTCGACCGTCGCTCTGAACGACGTCTTCCCCGGCGGCTCCGAAAGCATCCAGCCGGTCAAGGCATCGACACCCGGACAGCGGAAAGCACTCGATCTCCTCGGCGCCGTTCCGGCGAACATGTTCCCGTCAGCCGGCTGGCGGAAACCTGCAAACCGCTTCGATGCGACGGGACATTCACGTTCTTGCGCCGTGAAATGCAGGCTGGTCGAGGACGTCTCCGAGGCAAGACTTGCGGCGCTGACAAAATCCGCTATGGAACAGCCGCAAGCATGGCAGGGAGCAGGAGTGCCGTCCGCAGGCGGCGCGGGTCAGGATACGCCGCTCGGCGCTTCCTTCAGGATGTAGCGCTCTTTGGCCGGCGGGCGGTTGCGCCATTCCCACATCGCATGATCGTCCGGAACCACGTAGGATTCGATGTCGCCCAGAAGGCCGTTGTTGCGCTCGTGAGCGTACATCCTCGAAATCTTCCGCAACGCATTGTCCAGCGCCTCCACGTCCAGAGATTGCCCGGAGCTTTCCCGGAGGTAGACGGCGACCGAGGCGCCGGACGGACTCGGCCCCGCGAGCAGATCCTCATGCCCTCGGTAGCCCAGATCCAGCAGGATGGATACCAGATCGTTTTCCGGGATGACGGTCGATGTCACCTTCAGGACGAACGCCGATTTGCAGCAGAACACAATTCGCGGGGCGCGATGGTAATGTCCCGTGCACTGCACGATGTCGTGCAGCCGGTAGCGCGCGAGGCCGCTCAATGTGGTAAGGAATATCTCGTAGCGTTGGCCCTTTTCGGCTTTCCACGACGGGATCAGGTTGTCGGGCTCCGCCTCCGCATCTTCGGGCAGCAGTTCGACGATGTTCGCGCCCGGGTGCAGCGGATGCCCGTCCTTCCCGTCGTGCAGCGGAACATTCAACAATCCTTCGACGCAGCCGTAAGGCGTGTCGAGAAGAGGGGCTTTCCCGAGATGGGGCAGCAGTTTGGGAACCTGTAGCGCCGCGCTCGCGGTCGTCCAGCACATTGCGGCGGCCAGACCGGGCCACACGTCGGTCAGGGTCGGCGTTCCGCGGCCGAAGACTTCATGCAGGTGCCGGAGCCGCCGCCGTCCGATTTCCACCGGCGGCAAGGGGGCCGGAGGCTGGGCGCGACCTTCCAAGTACGGCCAGTAGCTTTCGATGTCGGCCAGCAGCCTTTCGAAGAAGAGCGTGACCCAGCCGGCGGTCAATGACCGCGCCATGCTGACATCCCTTGTCAGCGCGTACAGCGGAGCCCAATCGCGGAACAGCCCGGATTCGGTCTGTTCGTAGACCTCCCACGGGATGACATGCATCATCCGGTGCGCGCGCGGAGAAAGGAAGCGCTGGTAGTAGCTCGTGGCGGAGCCGACCGGAATGCCCGTCGGCGATGGCGGACGGCTGCCCACGTGCGAAAACGTCAGCATGGGCTTGAAGGGAATGTGCGGCCGGACAACGGACAGCCGGTGCATCGCGGCCTCGTAGGCGCCCGCCACGATGTGCCCCTGCCGCGCACTCGTCGCGACGTACGGAAAATACTTGAACTTGCCTCCGGTCGTTCCGCTGGTGGACGCCCAGTACTTCACCGGAGAGGCGGTGGTCGGCGAATGGCCCTTTTCGAAAGCGGCTTCGAATTCCGGCCGGTAATCCTCGTATTCGGTGATCGGGAGCTTCTCGAGCGGCGGCGGAGCGCCGGAGCCGCAATGCTTCTTCCAGAAAGGAGATCCCGCGCACTCTGAAACGATTTCCGACCAAAGGTTCTTCTGAGCCTGCTCCGGGTCGAGGGCGGCAGCCTCAAAAGCTTGCCATGATCCGCGCATCGCGAGGCGCAGTATCGCGGACATGCCGGAATATGGCAGGAAGCTGGTCAAGCGCATCCTCTATTGAACCTCCTGTTGAACCCTTGTCGCGAACGGCAAGCCGGGCGCAGCGACCGCCGGCGCGCATCCGATTGCGCCCGCCGTTCCAATGCGGGTGAAAATACAGAGGCATGTGGCATCCGGTCAACGTCATGTACGGGTTCAGCATTCTTGCGACGGTTCGGGGTCCGATTCGCTGCGTCCTGAGATGGTTTATAGGATTTGATCGGGTTGTTTTCCGGCGTCTTGGTTTTTTGGGGGGAGGGGCGCATCCCATTTTTTGGTTGGACGGGATGCCGCCGGCTGAAGGCCGATGCCGACGCCCTGCTCGCCGTCAGTTGCTGCTTCGAAAACCACCGCAGATCCGAAATCATGGATCGGAGGGATTTCTGCTCCGCAGCCGCCCAGCCAAAAATATCGGATGCGCCCGACGTCAGGCCGCATCGTCCTTCCCTCCGCGCTGCCAAGGAGCCGTCCTGGGAAGGCGCCGTCCGTTCAGCTGCTTGCCGACGAAAGTGGACCGCACCAAGTAATGGTAGGTCGCCAAGGTGATCGCGGCAGTCATGCCCAGTACGAGGGCGAATTTCATCCCGGCCGGAACCGGCCAGTCCGCGAACAAGGTCGGCAGCGTCATGACCAAGGGAGGATGCACGATGTACATCCAGTATGACGCGTCCGAAAGGTAGCGCCAGTAATTGCTGGGCATGTCCTGATAGCGAAGGAAAAGCCCGAGGAAGCCGAACGCCAGAAAGCAGACCGTCGGCGCCAGGAACACGGTCGAGCCGATATGGGCGCCTGTCGCCGCCATGTCGCAGAAGCGCTCGCCTCCGCACCCGGCGTCGACGAAATGGCGGTGCGCGAAGAAGCATGCGACTCCGGCGATGAAATACCGCCAAGCGGGCCGCTTGAAGGACTCGAGGACGTCCCGACACTCGAAAATGAGCGCTCCGAAGAGAAAGAACACCCCGTAGACCGCCAAGACGCGGACCGGCGGCAGCAGGCTGCCGGTGAAGTCGATCGACCACGACCTCATCTGATAAAGCGCCGCGCCGCTCAGAAGGATGAGCGCGGCCAATCCCAGTCGATGCAGCGAATTGGCGAACATGCCGAGGAAGCGGTCGCGGACGGACGCGGGAACGCGGCGGAGCAAGGGCGTCAGGAGGGCGGCGATGACGCAGAAGATAAGCAGATGGTACAGGAACCACAGGTGCATGAGGATGTCTTCGGGCACGCCGTCCATCTGCAGGGCCGCCGGAGGCGTATCGGCGAACTGCCCGGCGTACAGCACGGCTCCGGCCATCAGCGGCGCGACGGCCAGCCAGCCGACGATGAGCGGAACGCCGATGCGGCTCCACCTGTGGCGCAGGAATTCCTTCGTTCCGCGCGTACGGATCAGGTAGACCGCGAAGAAACCGGAAACCATGAAGAAGACCGGCATCCGGAAAACATGGATGAAATCGATGAGCCAATCAAAAAACGGACTGGTTCGCTCATCTTGGTAGGGCCACGGAACATCCTCCGGAAGATTGGGGAGATAAGTGATCGATGCATGAAACACGAGGCCCAGGAACATCATGGACGCGCGAAGACGGTCGAGGGAATGGTATCGGGGGATGCGCGGCGCATCGCCGCCGCCCGCGGCCGATTGTTCGGGAATTCGGGTCATGCGGACCGCCTCGCGGGCACCTGGCGGGGGCGGCGGAAAATCGGCCCGCGACCCGTGTCGTCGGCCGTCGCATCGGCTCGGATCCGCGGTATTTCGCGAAGCGGCTTGCTGCTCATAAGGATCTTGGACTTGAAATGCCGGACGGGAATTCCGCCGCTCCGCCGCGACCGTCGGGAATTGGCAGGCATATCGTTTCGTGAGCTCTTGCGATCACGCATCTCCCGTTGACTCGGAGCGGCCATGATACTTGATCGCGCAGGCACTTCCAGAGAAATCTGCGACTCGAAACGGGTGCGTTCCTTTTTTTGGGGAGCCGGGCGGTTCGGCTGTTTGCGGTGGGGCGTGCTTTCTCTCCGGCATGGATCTCTTCCTTCGAGTTTCCGGCTCGTTCGTTCAGCCGATTGCTCTCCGGAAAACCCGGGGCAGTTCAATTGAACGACAGAGCGAAAGGCCGGACGGAATTTCTTCAATATGGATCAGGCAAGAAGGTGCTCGACCTGCAAAAGGAATCCGGAGCCCAGATCGTTGACGATCGAAACCGTTTTGACGCCGTAGGAGGTCAAATCCAGTGCTTCGCGACTGTCAGTTACCCTGGAATGCGATGAATCCGGGCGACTCAGTTTCAGATGCAACGTTTTTTCCGAGCCGACCGCTTTCATTATTGCGAGCACTTCGTCCAGAAAGCCCACGCCGGACAGCATGGTCGTGCGCCCCTCATCCCGGTTCGACTCGACGCGCCGCAACGCGATTTCGCCGAGGTGGCTCCTCCCGAATTTCGGCTTCAGCACGTTTTCGCTGTATTGAATGTACGCATCCCGCGGCGTGAGCCCGCCGAATTCGCTGCAAGGCTCGTCTTTCCGGTCCTCGAAATGGAAAACGCCTGTTTCTTCGCCGAGACCGTAATGGGCGTGCGCCATCCGCTTCAGCGCATCGGAAAGCGCGAAGTGATCCGAAAACTCCGCTCCCAGCAGTTCGCTTAGGTATTCGCCTGTGCGATTCTTTCCGGAACGCGGCGGCCCGGAAATCAAAACGAGCAGATACTTCACCGATGCAGCCGCGAACGCGCTTTATGCGTTGTCTCCGATTGGAGGAACCGCTTGCCCTTGATGAAAATCCGCCGCTCTCCCATTCTGCAGCTGATCAGTCCCAACACGCAGAGGCGAACACCCGCTGCCGCAAACGAATTGTCGAACATCGCAATTGCACTCCGAAGGGCGCAGCGAGCCGGGAAATCTTCTGCGACGGAAATCCACTGCCCGCTTGGATCCGACAAATCGTCAATCCTTCAGTCGAAGGAGGGACTATTTCAACTGCAACATGAATTCAACGCGGTTTGGGCGTTCGCACGCGAAGGCCCTGCGCAGGGGGCGGGTTCCATTTTTGGATGAGGAGGGAGAGGCTCTGCTGGTCGGAAGCGGGGCCAACGCTCTGACCGCCTTCAAATGCTGCATCGAAAACATTCGTTGGGCTGAATTCCTTGATTGGAGGGTTTGTCGCGCTGCCGTCTGACCAAAAATGGGATGCACTCCGCACCCCTTGAGTATCATGTATCATGATATAATATGTGTCCGACATGATCCAAAGCACCCAAGGCAGATTCGCCGCCAACGCCGTGAAGGGCAAGTATGCCAAAGGCTTCCCCAACGACTTGGTGAAGGTTGCGCGAGCAATGCTGACGGCATTGGATGCCGCAGCTGCCATAAATGATTTACGCTTTCCTCCAAGCAACCACGGTTTCGCATTCGCTTGATCAGCTGGTTGGGACAATCGGAAATGCATTGATCAAGACTGAAGCGAAGGTACATTGATCGTGAACAAACCCTCTGACTTAAGTTTCAAGCCCGGCGCAGGAGAAACCCCGCCGTTCTTGGCGGGCCGCAAGAAAGAAAAGGAAGAAATCAAGCGGATACTTGACCGTCTGAAAAACGGCAACAGCCCAGGGCAGAACATCGTCTTGATCGGCCCTCGCGGGAACGGAAAAACCGTGCTATTGCAATGGGTGAAAGAAGAGATTGGTCGCTACGAAGGAAAAGTTAGATGTTTAACACTGCTTCCTCATTGTTTCCGGACGCACGATGACCTCGTCAAATCACTGAAGAGTCCGGGAAGTTTTAAAGTAAAACAGATAATCGCAAAGCTGCCTTTCTTTGAATTTCAAGTTTCGTCTCGAGGAGCAAAGAAGGAAATGCTCAGGGATGTATTGGAGCGGAGATGTTCCGAAAGCGGCTTGGCGATATTGATCGACGAGGCGCACACACTGTACAAGCACCCGGATGCAGTTCGCGAATTTTTCACCGAGGTTCAAACGCTTGCAAGTGATGGTCGTCCATTGCTGCTGATCCTTGCCGGCACCCCGAACATCTTGCAGAACTTTACCGAGATTGAAATCTCATTTTGGAACCGAATAAAGAAATTCGGCATTGGGCTCCTTGAAGATTCGGAGGCGAAAGAAGCTCTCCGTACTCCCTTGAAGCGGATGGGTTACGACATCGAGGATAGAGCACTTGACCGGGCGGCCGATGAAGCGCAGCGCTATCCCTATTTTCTTCAGATTGTGGGTTCCAAGCTGCATCGAGCAGCCGAGGCGGAGCCTGGCAAGCTTGGAAGCGGAAAAGAAATAGGCGACGCAATACTGAAGCAAGCTTTGACGGAATTCGGCGCTGAGCGGGATAATTACTATAACCTCCGTTATCGAGAACTTCGATATGAGGGCATCCTAGACGTAGCGGAAGCCGTTGCGTCGCGCTTTGTTTTGCATAAGGAGGGATCGATTACCGGCGGTGCGTTGGAAGTTACCATTAAAGAATGCATCGACAGAAGAGAATCAACGGAGAACAGCATAGATGAGCTTGCTGACGAGCTTGAAAAAAAGCTTCGATATAATGGCTTTGTTTGGAGCCAGATTGGAAAAGAGCGCCGGTGCGAGCCCGGAATTCCGAGCCTGATGAATTACGTCTTGAAATGGAAAGATGATCGTGACCGCGAACTTGAGCGAAACCGCGAGTCATCGCCTCCCCATCCGGCGCCCGGATGAAAATGGATTAGGGCGGCGCATCGCTTGAGCGGGTTGTCGAAGGTTGCCGGCGGTTCATGCGGCAGCGTTGAGTCCGGATCAAGGCTGGTTAATTGAACATGAATGTTTTGGAGCTGTTTTCAGCAAGTATCTTGTCGGCTTGGATTGGAAACAAGCGCAATGCTGCGATTATGTGATCGACTTCCAATCGATCCGACTTCGATACGGCAGCGTTGGGAACCAGTGATCCGGACTGCATGAATCCAACGGCGTTCATGAGGTGCGCGATTGGGTGCATGCCGGTCTTGCGCTATCCGTCGTGATGTTGGGGGTGTCCAGCGAACTCAAGCGCAATATTGTTGCTTGGGGCCATTGGATTACGCGGCGTTCCGAAGATTCTTGGATGGATCAAGAGACCGGGTATTGCTGCGTGGAGTTGGGCGAAGCGGCCGCGCGTGCGGCTGCTCTTGTCCTATCAAAGGGGGCATTCCATGTCTTTTTTGGTCAGGCGGGATGCAGCTGGTCGAAAGCTAACGCCTGCTCGACGAATGCTGCATTGAGTACAACTTCAATGCGCCAAAGTACAGATTGATGCCTGCGGATACAGATGCGGCGGCGTCCGCGCTCCATCAAAAGGTTCAAGAAGTCGATCTTGGAATTCATCGAACTGCAAAGCCGGATGGCGGCGGCTGATCGAAATCCGCTCAAGAGAGAAGATGTTTCACGCCCACGCCAAACAAACAGTTGACAACTCAAATTATTCGTAAGATTCAGGTCTTCTTGCGTATGATCATAGGATAGTCGCCATGCGAAAAAGACAGGGCAACGATCCAACGCGCTTCATCGCCTCGCCTGACTTCTGTGACTAAGAGCGTCCGAGGCAATTCGCAGAGTTGGCGCGTTACTGCGGAAGCCCTTACCATTTGCGCAAGCCGCAAGCGAAGGGCTTTTCCGCCACAGCGCATGGATTCAACAAGTCGCCGTGTGACGGCAACATTTCTCTCAGGCGACCCGAGGCCAATCAATTGCTACGCGAAGGAATCAGCCGATCCATGATTAGTGAATGGCTTCAAGAGTTTCCGCCGAATTATGTTTTGCCGAAGTACTTATGGGCAGTTAAGGGCAAATATGCATTTGAAGCAAAGCTATCAAAAGGAACATTGAAGTATCATGGCTATGAATTGCTGGAGAACGACTCGCAACGGGAATACGTTATGACGTTTGGAAAGAACGATGTCCGATGAACTGAAAATATTGCTCAAAAGGCCGCGAAGAGAATACAAGTATGATTTGGGCGATCAAGAGGAGGCCGCAACCCTTGGGCTGCTGATCATAAAAACTCCGTCCCGTATCCTTACGCTAGGCTTGAACAAACATGTCAAGGAGCGTCGCGAAGGTCCGCTAGTCTCCGCGTATCCCGTAGCTGAATGGTTTGCGTGGAACTGGTGGCGTTTGACTTCCGAAATCGGCGAACGCCCCGCAAATGAGTCTACAGCTCGCGAGTGGGATTTTTCACATCGCATTTCCACTATCGGAAGCGGTTACGATTGGCCAAATATTTCCATCTATTCGGATGGCTGCATATCTTACTTGGATTCCACTCGATCCATGCCGAATTCCGTAAGGTCATTCGAATATTGCGATTCATCTCTGGCGATTGTATCGACAAAAGCTTTAGAAGGCGCAATGAGCGATTTTATTGATAATACCATAGAGTTGTTGGAAGACAAAGGGATTCAAGATTCGAACCTTCAACGTCTTTGGAAAGACTTGATGTCTAAACGGTCGAGTTCTGATGACGCGCGCTGCAGGGCCATGGAAGCTCGATTGGGATTGAATCCCGATGATTTGGACGAAGATGAAATTTGCACAATTCTTGGCTACGTGGACTCGATTGGCCCGGATGCTCTCAACGAAGTGGCGGCCGATGCGGCCCGGATGGGATATTCGGCCGGAAACTTTCCGTCGACCGAGATGTTTCAAAATGCTTCGGCTGAATTCGGATTCGACGTTTCACTGGATTCGATGGTGACACTTTCGGAAAAATCCGCGGATCATTCGAATAGCGTATGGAAGTATGGGGAAGAGGAAGCCTGGCAGATCGGGAAAGAACTGGCGGGAATGCTGCGATCACAAGAAAAATTGAATGTGAAAAGCATATCAAATCGCCAGCTTGCTCAATGCGCGGGACTGAAAGAATCCGCGATTTCCGACCTTTCAAATCATTGGGAGAAAATGTCATTTCGGTTCAAAAATGACAATTCGGTTTCGAAATTGACCTTGCGGCCCAAATGGGAAACAGGGAGAAGGTTTGAGCTCGCGCGGTTGATCGGAGATCTCGTGGCGCGGGAATTTTGGAAACTCCCGGAGGAACGGCTGTCGCCCGCGACGGGCGCAAGCAGTTACAGGCAGAAGCTGCAAAGAGCTTTTGCCGCGGAATTTTTATGCCCTATTGAGTATATTGATGAGATAAGCGGAAAAGATTACACGCCGGAAAAACAAAGAAAGGTAGCTAAGGAATTCAACGTGTCAGAGCAGGTCGTTTCTTGGCAGATTTGGAATCACAATAGAATTAGAGAATCAAGCATTTTGTAAGCATTTCGACGCGGCTCGGCCGCTCGCAGGATGGCCCGGAATACTTGATTGCAGTCAACCCGACTTCCTGCCGCGCCGATCCCGGATACGGCGGCAATCGGCGCAGCGCCGCAAATTTCAGGCAAGGCAAGCTCCTGTCCGGCAGATTGCAGCGCGCTTCGAACGGACTCGCCGGCGTTTCAAGCCACTCTGTCGAAACGACTTATCGACGGTTCAGTTCGAATGGCGGCGTCAGCCGTCGGGATCAAGCTTTGAGAAGTGCGCGGCCGTCGCTCCCGAACAAATGCATATTCTCGAGATCGAACCGAAGACCGACATTGCCGCCCGGAGCGAGCGGAAGGCCCGGCGGAGCGCGCACGACCAAGGGGGGCTGCGATATCCCTGTCTGGAAATACACGACTGATTCTGAACCAAGCTTTTCCACGATCTCAATTTTGGCTCGAAGATGACCATCGTCGGCGTCGACGACCTGAATGTGCTCCGGGCGTATCCCGAACGCGACCGGCATCGGGCGAGCCGCCATGCTCGAGAGCCGACCGGCTTTGATCGAAGCGGTCCCGATGCGCAACTCCATGGCTCCATCGGCACGCGCCAGCTCTCCATCCAGAAAGTTCATCGCCGGCGAGCCGATGAAACTGGCCACGAATTTGTTCACCGGCCGCTCATACAGCTCGATGGGCGAGCCGGTTTGCTCAATCATGCCGTTGTTGAATACGACGATCCGGTCCGCGAGAGTCATGGCCTCGGTCTGGTCGTGCGTCACATAGACGACGGTCGTGCCGAGCCGCTTGTGAAGCCTTGCGATCTCAAGGCGCATCTGGACCCGCAGAGCCGCGTCCAGATTGGAGAGAGGCTCGTCGAACAGAAACACCTTCGGATTTCCGATTATGGACCTGCCGATCGCCACCCGCTGGCGCTGCCCTCCGGACAGCTGGCGAGGCTTTCGTGAAAGCAGATCCTCGACCTGCAGAATGGCGGCGGTCTCCGCCACTCTCCGCGAAACCGTCTCTTTCGGCACTTTGGACAGGCGGAGTCCGAATCCGATATTCTGTTCGACCGTCATATGCGGAAACAAAGCGTAGGATTGGAAGACCATCGCGACGCCCCGATTGGAGGGCTTCTCTCGCGTGACGTCCCTTTCATCGATGAATATTCGCCCCTCGGAGACGTCCTCCAAGCCCGTTATCAGCCGAAGCATCGTGGATTTGCCGCATCCCGACGGCCCGACGAAGACCAGGAACTCTCCATGGGGGACCGAAAGATCGACTCCTCGGATCACTTCCTGATCTCCGAACGACTTCCTGACTCCCTCGATTTTCAGATTGGACATCGTTCAGCCCTTCACCGCGCCCATGGTCATGCCCTTTATGAAGTATCTTTGAAAGAACAAAAAAATGATCAATGTCGGAACGCTCGCGACCAGCGACAGCGCGCCCTGGACGCCCCAGGCCACCGAATACTGGCCCTTCAAATTGACGATGCCGATCATGATCGTCCGCTTTTCGTCGGACTGCGTGAAGATCAGCGGCCAAAGGAAGTCGTTCCAGATCCATGTGAATTGCAGCGTCGCGAGAACGGCGAGCGCGGGAACGCTCAGCGGAAGCGCGATCCTGGTCAAAACTTGCCATTCGTTCGCGCCGGCAAGGATGGCCGCCTCGCGGAGCGCATTCGGCACGGTCGAGAAAAAATTCCGCATCAGCAAGGTGCAGATGGGTATGCCCAGCGCCGTGTGGACGAAAATGATCGGCCAGAGAGTATCGATCAAATCCAGCGTGTTGAAAAACCTGAATAGCGGAATCAAAATGACCTGCGGCGGGAAGAACATTCCGGATACGAGGGCAAGGAACAACAGGTTGCTTCCGCGGAACGGAAGCTTGGAGAATACGTATCCCCCGAGCACGCCGAGCGTGAGGGACGCGACCGTCGCGGGCACGGTCACCAGCAGCGTGTTCAGGAGGTATCGGTGAACGGCCGGATTAAACAGCACTTCCTCGAAATTGCCCAGATAGAGAACGCTCGGGACGGACCAAAGATCGCCGAAAGCGATATCGCGCGTCGTCTTAACCGAAGACAGCAGAACGCCGATCGTCGGAGCGAGGAACAGCATCGCGAGAATGACGAGCGACGCGAATGTCGCAGCCGGCCACGGATTGAATCCGCGCGACGGAACGGCGGCGTCAGCCATAGATCTCGTCGACCCTTCGAAGTTCGCGGAAATAAATCCGGATGATCGTGAGCGCGATGAGGAAGAGCACCACGGCGATCGCACTTCCATAACCCATTTGGTATTTCTTGAACGACTCGTTGTACATGTGCATTGCGAGAGTGTCGGAACTGTGGAACGGGCCGCCGCCCGTCATGATGTACAGGATGTCGAAGCCCTTCAGGGAATTGATCACGCTGAGCGCGATCACGACGACCGTGGCGGGCGTCAGCAGCGGAATGACGACCAAGCGGATGCGCTGCCAAGGGGACGCTCCCTCAATTTCGCAAACCTCCAATAGATCTTCGGAGATCGAAGTCAGGCCCGCCAAATAAATGACCATTGTCAGGCCGGTTTGCTGCCAGGACCACGCAACGATCACCGAGCCGAGCGAAGTTTGCGGCTTGGCCAGCCATGCGAAGCCGAATTTTTCGCCGGCGACGGCGGAGACCACGGTGTTGAGCAAGCCCCAGTCCGCCTGGTAAATCCAGATCCAGATCTGGCCGACGACGACTGCGGAAAGACAGATCGGCAGGTAAAAGATCAATTTGAAAACGGTTCCGCCCGGAATGCGGCTGTCGATGAGGAGCGCAAGCCCGAGTCCGAGCAAGGTCGGAACAAGAATGGCTGCCGCCATCCAGATGACGGTGTTGATCGCCGCGTTGAGGAAAAGCCGGTCGGTCACGATCTTCGTGAAATTGGAGAAACCCACGAAATCGTAGTTGGGGTTGAAGCCGTTCCAATTGGTAAAGCTGTAATAGAAAGAGCTCAGGAGCGGCCAAACGACAAGAACCGCGAACACGCCCAGCGGCGCGGCGAGCAGCGCGACTCGCCAAAATCTGGCGTTGCGCTCCAACCTAAGTGCTTGTCTCTATTTGTCGTGAACGCTGTCGGCGGGACGCCCCGCCGACAGCTCAACTGATCAGCCTATTTGGCTGCTTCCGCGGCGAACGCCTCTGCCGCGCTCGCTTGAGCGTCGTTGAGTATGCGCTCGTACTCGTCCGGGCTGTCCATGAATTCCTGGAACATCGAAAGCCCGACTTCCGCTACGGGAGGCGGAGTGGCCAGATCGTAGTTGAATGCAAACACGTCCGCGGCCGCGACGGCATTGAACGCCTTGAGCATCACTGCGTTGTACGCAGCCGGATCGACATTGACATTGGCCGAAAGCGCGCCTTGCGCACCGGCCCATTTGGCCTGCGAATCCGGATTGCTGATCATTTCGGCAAGAAAGGCTTTCGCGCCGGGCACGTTCTGAGCGTTGGCCGATACGACCCATCCGTCGACAGGCCCGACCACCGCGTTGGCGACGCCGTCGTCGATGGCGGGGAATTCGAAGAAGTCGTAATCTTCTCCGGGGGTCAATCCCAGCCCGTTCCAATAGCCGGTGATCCACGTGCCCATCAGCGTCATCGCCGCGTCGCCACGGGCCACTTTGTCGGACGCGTCGGTCCAGCTGTCGGCGTTGGAATTCGGAAGGAAACAATCCATATCGACGAGATCCTTCCACAGTGACATCGCTCTCATGACCTCGGGATCCGAATAGGAGGCCGAGCCGTCCATGACCGCGGCGCGGAATTCAGGTCCGGCCGTGCGGAGGATCAAGTAGTCGAACCAGAATTGGGCCGGCCAGCGGTTCATCGAGCCCAGCGCGATCAGAGTCACGCCTTTCGCGTTGAGCGTCTCGCAGAGCGCCAGGAATTCGTCCCAATCGGAGGGCATTTCCGCGACGCCTGCGTCGGCGAACACTTTGGTGTTGTAGAACATTCCCGCGTAGTGGTAGTTCATCGGCACCAAATACCTGACGCCGTCGTACAAGGTCGCGCTGTCCGCGACGGATTTGGCCACGATGTCGTCGAGGCCTTCGCTCGCCCACATGTCGTCGATCGGCGTCAAGCTGCCTGAATCAACCACGAATTGGACGCGGGCACCCGCCCAGTAGCTGAATACGTCCGGCAGGCTTTGGCCGGCGGCGCGGACAAGGATGTCGGTCTTGAAATCCTCGTGCCCGACAGGGCTGTCCTTCATCATGTAGCCGGTGCTGTCCTGAAAGACGCCGATGATCTCATCGAGAGCCTTCTTTCCGAATTCTCCGCTGAAATAATGCGAAATCGTCACTTCGCCGCCGCTCTGAGCGGACGCCGACACTCCAATTCCGACAAACGGCGCGACCAGCGCCGCCGTCAGCAATTGCCTTCTGACTGCTTTCATTTGTGCTCTCCATGACTGAGAATGAGCCGCGCAGGACTGCGCGGCGAAAGCGCATACTGCAACCATTTTCAACGATCTGTCAAATCTAGAGCGTGGCCGTATCTAGTTGAATCGATAACACATTTGTGAGATTTCCCATTTTCCGAGGCATGATTCATCGCGGCCACCGGCGGGAGGCCGGCATGGATGCCGGGACCCTAATCGATTGATCTTCGCATGCGCGCGGTTTCGACGCACGCCGACGGCAGGAGTTGCCGCGCAGTTGCGCGCCCGTTCTGTGCGCCTGTTCAATGTGTTCGTTTCGAGCGTTGCGGGATGGACTCAGCGATACAAGCGGACAGGTTCGGTTCCGGGCGGCTGTCAGATTGGGTTCCGGCGAAAGTCCGCGCCTGTCCGCAGATCACGGCGCGGCGATTGCAGGCCTTGCTCGCCGGGCGCGGCACTCGGGCAAGCCGCGATGCGGTTTGGCGCGCTCTGCGGTCTCCCGGCTGCACCTTCAAGAAGAAGACGCCGACCGCCGAGGAACGCGACGGCCCGGACGCGAAGCGCCATCGGGGCACGGCTGACCGGCGCAAGCTGATCCTCATCAACGAGACCTGCATCAACACCGACACAGCCCGGCTCCGGGGACGGGCGCCCAACGGAGAGAGGCTGTCGGCAAGGCGCCCGGGCACTGGAACACGTCGACCTTCATCGCAGCCCTGCGCCATGATCGGACCGACGCTTCCTGGGTTCTCGACGACCCGGTCGACGGCGCCGCCTTCCAAATCCATGCCGAAACGCAGCTGGTTCCGACGCTCAGCCGCGACAACATCGTTGTCACGGACACTCCCGGCAGCCACAGAACCGAAACGGGGCGCGAGGAAATCAGAGGCGCAGGCGACCGCCTGCTGTTCCTCCCGCCCTGCAGCCCCGATCTCAACCTGATCGAGCAAGTCTTCGCAAGGCTCGAGCACTGGCTGCCGGACACCCAACCGCGATGCTGCGAAAACTCCGGTGAAGCGTCGGCGACACCCTAGTTCAACTCAAACCCGAGGAATGCGCAAACGACTTCGTCGACGCCGGATATGCGTCAACCTGAGCCGAACGCGCTCCAATGAGTTCACTCGTGAAGAGGCACGACAGCCGGACCAGGATTCTACCGAACCGGTTGAATTCGAATTGAAATTTCAATTGGGCACGGCTTCCAAATCGGTGCAACCGTCAAATCGCTATCGGAAATTCGATCTTTTTGTCGCAGCGGCAGAGCAGATCTCCAAACGCGAATGGACGGCGCGGTTGAGCCATTGCGGATGGACTCCGAACTTGTTGATCGAAATCGGCGGAACGGAACACTGCGCTTTGAATCGGGCGCCGTACCAGGCGTTTTCGTCTGTCCGTTCCGGAAGCGGAATCCGCAGCCGGACGTTTTGTTTCTCGCCTCAGCAGGCGTACGGTCCCTGCGCTCCCAGATTTATCCTGTTGTTCCCGCCGCTTATAAAACGCCTCTCGACGCTGATCGATCTGCGTTTCAAATCGTTGCAGCGTTGCAGCCTAATTGGAGCCGCAATTGCGACAAATTGAGCGCAGAGGCCGGTCCATGCGATGGGCGCGCGGGCAACAGCAGGATTGAAATTCGAAAGCGCAAAGAGCTCACAACTGTTGAACAACCCGTCCCTCGGCGATTTCTTGGCCGGATCGCTTGCCACCGGTCGGAGGTGTTCCGTGCTGCGGACACTTTCCATGCCGACCGCGCGACAGAGAACGCCAAACGGCCGAACACCCCGAAAACCGGAAAACAACCCGTCCCAATCCTACAACCCATCCTCGGACGCAGACGGATCGGACCCCGAACCGTTGCATAAATGCTGAACCAAATAAGCTATTTCAAATGTTGGTTTCCTGTGATAATATTTAGTTTCCTGTGATAATATTTATGCTTCTGAATGCGATTCGCGGCAATCACTCGGGAAACATTCAGGCAAATGGCATATACGGAGAAACGGCTATGAATTTGAAACTATTGGCTTGTCTTGCTTGCAGCGCGGCATTGCTGGTTGGCGCATGTTCCGGCAACAATACCGGCGCAACGTCGAGCGGGGGCACCGGAAACGGGGACGCCGGAAACGGAAACGGAAACGGGGACGCCGGAAACGGAAACGGAAACGGCGATTCGACGGCGCCCACTCCGCGCGAGGCGGCTCAGACTGCCATTGATCTGGCGACTGCGGCGGCGACTAGGGCAGCAGCGGCAACGGGAACGGCGGCAGACCGCGACGAGGCGCGGCGTTTGATTGAGTTAGCCCGCCGCGCACTTGATGCCGTGGTTAAGGAAGCAGCGGATGCCGTGGCTGCAGCGGGCGGAAGCGCGGCGGACATCGGAGCTGCGGACAGAGGGCTAACCAGTGCAAACAATTTCATGATGGAGCAGACAAGAATCCTCGACAGGGCGCTGACGTCTTTCGCCTGGTTCGGAGACGAAGTCGTGCGCGCCGCAATTCCGAATGGCGCCGTTCGAGTTCCACGCGAAACTACCACCAATGCGCAAGGTGAAGTTGTCAGCAGAGCGACGATCACGAGGACGCCGCGAACGCGGGACACGTCTGCATCCGATGACACTCAGGTGGCCAATCCGGATGCCATCAAGAGCACCACGTTCAGCGCCGTCATGTATGAAGCCGGCAAGGTGCTTCTATCCGGCGGCGGCAGAAAGGCGTCCCCCACCGTGACCGGTGACGAATTCAAGGTGGACGGATTCATTTTCGGCATGACGCCGACATCGCCTCTCGACACAGCCACCCGCACGGAATTGACGCTGACGAACACCGGGCTTGCCATTCGCATCGGCGGAACAAGAGCCACCGCCGACGCCGACACTGTGGCAATGACGGACTACACGGACATGCGCAAGGACGTCACGGAGACTGTGGATACTGATCGCGGCGACGACGACTCTGTCGCCACTCTCGGTGAGAATGGCTGGGATCTTGCGATTGAATTCGATGAGCCGCAACCCACTTCCTTCCCGGGAGTACAGGACGTTCTTACCAGCTGGCAAGGCAATGGCGACTTCTACTGGAAGGGCATCGTCAACGCCGACGAAAGCCAACTGTCGAGCAGCGGAGCGAACTATAAAAGCACGGCGTTCACACAGCCGAAAACGCCAAGAGATTTCAGGGATCTCGGCACATACGAGGTCTGGCTTTCCAACCACATCGGCATAGACAGAAACCTTGAGCCGACTCCGGGCCAAATTGGAACTTGCCCTGACGGTGTGAGAAGAACCGCATGCCCTAAAGACGACGAGAATCTGTACTTGAGTTACGCTGCGTACGGGCTGTTCACCTACAAGGCCGACACGGAGACTGCCCCCGCCGCCGACCGAAAGAACCGCGTGCAGAGCATGTATTTCGGCTACCAGGCTTTTGCTGACGAGGACGGCCAAAGGACCCGGGACATCAGCAAGGCGATCTCGAGCGGGAAATTCGTGGGGCAGACCCTCGCCACCGTTATCGAAGCAAATTCCAAAACCACTTTGCTGCGAGGCAACGTGTCGTTGACCGTGTCTATTCCGAAGGATTCGGGCACCGGGTCAGTGCATGGAACATTGGACGGATTTGAAGAGTGGGCCGGCACCAATTGGAAGCCTTATAAAATTGACAACACCGATTTCTCTGTTACTTTGGCTAGCGCCGATATCGGAGCGGACGGATCGTACAGCGGCAGAGCGACAGGAACTGCGTTAGGAACTGCTGCCGACAACGACCTACTCGGCAGAGCAGGCGTCGGCAAGTACGAAGGGAATTTCTACGGTCCCCGTACAGACACCGATCTTGAAACTGCAGGGAGTTGGGACGTCGGACTAGGATTCACTGAACGAGAAGGCAACGCCAACAGAGTTATTTTCGGCAGCTTCGGCGCCAAGCAAAAGGCTGCGGCTTCAAGCAACTGAGCCTCCCTGTCGGGAAACATATGCGAAGACCTGCCGCCGCGCCGAATGGCGCGGCGGCATTTTCTTGTCCGGCGCCTGCTCAAGCTCAACGGGACTTCGATCGCCGAAATCCCATCGCCCGCAATCGCGCCGAAAAGGCAGCCATTGCCTCGAATTGCCGCTGCGGCCTTTTTGAGTCCGCGCATTCTGAACATATCGAACAGGCGTTTCGGACTTGAACTGAATTTCACGCCGAAGAAGACCGATTTCCCTTGGCGGAAAAGCTGCTTTCGATTTCCTGCCAGCCAGCCGCTGGAACCATTCTTGCCGGATAGACTCCCGGCAGCTTGACTGCCCGTTTCTTTCCGGACGTGGGGCCGTGACCGCCGCGCAGCTTCCCTAGCTGAAAAGCGACCGAAATCGCTTTTGAACAAGCGCATTTTGCACCTCTGAATCGCCGGCTCTCTTGTTGGGTGGAGCATGTCGGGCTGCGGCTGCGCCCAAGTCCGCCGATTTCCCCGAGCGACGCCGGCACACTCGTCAACAAAGCGAAAATTCCCTGACAACTTTTTTTGATGATCCATATTCATGCGAACGCTCAGGCCAATCCGGCGAAACTCCCAAAGCAGACACGCTTCAATGCTCCGCGGCCCCGCTGATGATCTTGAGGCGGCGGTCCGGCATTCCCGCCGCCCGTTTGAACCGCTTCCGAATCGTCGGATTGTCGTACGGGAGGCGATTGAAGCAGAGCGGCGGACATCGGAGCGGCGGCATGAATGGCTATCGGATGAGAAACTCCTCGCGGAACATGTGCATGCCCGCAGCCAATTCCAGTTCGGCGAACTCAATCGGCGAAAGAATCGAAAACAACCGCCCGTCCGGATCATGCCTTTGACGACCGATCCAAGTTGTGGAATGTCGGGGCAGTCTCGAAAACCAGTAAGGAATGAACATGCCGATGACGTCCGAGCGATCGCACTCGATTGAGACCGCCAAAGCGCCGACCCCGATAGGGCCGTATTCGCAAGCGGTTCGCAGCGGCTTCCTCTTGTTTCTGTCAGGCCAGGTCGGGCTGGAACCCGAATCAGGCGCGCTCGTCGAAGGCGGAGTCGAGGCGCAGGTTCGGCAAGCGCTGCGGAATCTTGAGCACGTGGTCCGCGAAGCAGGCGGAGCGATCGGCGATATCGTCAAGACTACAATCTTCGTTGTGGATCTGGGGGATTTCGCAAAGGTCAATCAGATCTACGCGGACTTTTTCGGAGAGTTTCGGCCGGCGCGCTCGACCGTGGAGGTTTCAAGGCTTCCGTTGGGCGCGGCGGTGGAAATCGAAGCTGTCGCCATACTCAAGTCGGGCAGTCGATGAAGCTGCGAACCTGTCGCGGGCAATGCGTTTTCCGAAGGAGCATCTTCGAGACCGTCATGCCGCTCGACACGGAATTCGCATGTCGGCTTTCGTCCGAACAATCGGGCAGGCGCAACCCGTCGATTCACGGATTCGACGCACTCGAAATCCGGCGAATCGAGAAATTGAACACGTGATCCGTGAGTGCGAAAGACGGAACTCCGACTGGCATGCTGCTCTGCCCGGCCCGCATATGCGAGCCCGGCTGACCGGCACGAACGCCGGGCAAGAGGACGCTGGAAACCGATGTAAGCAAATCGTATGCTCATCAACGGAACCCGCACGACAGCAAGCGCCGACCTTTCGCGGGCCGACTCATCAGGTCGGCGTCGCAAAAGAGTTGCTCGGCTTAGGCAAAATGAGTGAGACATTGAAAATGAAACAAATCCTGCCCTTGATCCTTGCGATCTGCGCCGCGCCGGCTGCGGCGCAGCAATCCCGTCAGCTCGACGCCCATGAGCATGGGGTCGGCGAGTTGAACATTGCGTTTGACGGCAGCCGGATCGCCATGGAGCTGCACGCGCCCGGCGCTGACATTGTGGGTTTCGAATACGAAGCCGAGAGCGCCGAGGACCGAGCTGCAGTCGATGCGGCGATCACGCTATTGGCCAGGCCGCAAGAAATTTTCGTCCTGCCGGCCGCCGCGGAATGCACGGTGACGCACGCCAGCGCAGCGCTGGAAGGCGAAGACAACGATGAACATGGCAAGGACGATCATGACGCCAGTGGCAGCGAGACCCATGAAGATCACGCCGAGGATGAGCACGCCGATCACGATGAGGATGAGGAGCGCCATACAGAATTCCATGCGGAATACTTGCTGACTTGTTCCAATCCCGACGCCATCACTGGAATTGAATTCGCCTACTTCGACTTGTTTGAAAACGCCCGCGAACTTGAGGTGCAGATCGTCACCAGTTCCGGCGCCCAGGCATTCGAAATTGAGCGCGATGCCCCATCGCTCGACCTGAGCGGCATGTTCTGAGCTTGGCAACGCCTGACCCGATCCTCGATTTCAAGGATGTTCGCTTCAGCTGGCCGGGACGGACATCCTTTTCGCTGGCCGTCGAAGCCATGTCGCTCGCCGCGGGCGAGACTCTGCTGCTGCTCGGGGAAAGCGGATCCGGCAAGTCGACGCTCTTGTCGCTGGTCTGCGGAACGATTGCGCCGCAGACAGGGAGGATCAGGGTCGCGGGCACGGATTTGACTGCCTTGTCCGGCGCAGCGCGCGATCGGTTTCGCGCCGAGCAGATCGGCGTTATCTTCCAGCAATTCAATCTTCTGCCCTTCGGCAGCGTGGCCGACAATATTTGCCTTCCATTGCGCTTTGCCCCCGAGCGCAGGCGGCGCGCGGGCAATGCAAGCATCGAGGTCGCGACGCTCCTTGCTGCGTTGAACCTGCCGCTGGGAATCCGGACGGACAGAGCACACAACTTGAGCGTGGGCCAGCAACAGAGGGTGGCCGTGGCGAGGGCGCTTATCGGTCAGCCGCCTCTGATCGTCGCCGACGAGCCGACCTCGGCGTTGGATGCCGGCACGCAGGCGGCGTTTCTTGATTTGCTCTTTGCGCAGATAGAAGCCAACGGCCAATCGCTATTGATGGTCAGCCACGATTCCCGTCTGAAGGATCGGTTCGACAGCGCAGTGCGGATGGAGGACATCGCCGACATAGAAAGGGCGGCGGCATGATCGGGAGACTTGCGCTCGGCTCCCTGCTGGCCAGATCGACGACCGTTGGCATGACCATACTGGCCATCGGCTTGTCCGTTGCCTTGTTTCTGGGGGTGGAGAAAGTGCGGACCGGGGCCAAGGCCAGCTTTGCGGATACGATTTCCGGGACCGATCTGATCCTCGGCGCCCGCTCCGGCTCTGTACAGCTGCTGCTTTATTCGGTGTTCCGGATCGGCAACGCCACGAACAACGTCACTTGGGCCAGCTATCAGCACATGGCGGAGCGGGACGAGGTGGACTGGATCGTACCGATTTCGCTGGGCGACAGCCACCGTCAGTTCCGGGTGATGGGGACTTCGAAAGCGTTTTTTGAGCACTACAGGTATCGTCGGGATCGGTCGCTGGAGGTTCAGCAAGGCGTTGTCATGTCCGATCTGTTCGACGCAGTGATCGGGTCGGATGTGGCGTCAGCTCTGGGCTACGCGGTAGGGGATCCAATCATCGTGGCGCATGGGCTTGCCTCGTTCGCGATGCACGACGACCAGCCGTTCCGCGTTGCCGGCATTCTGGCCAAGACGGGAACTCCCGTCGACCGCACCGTCATTGTCAGCATGGAAGCCATCGAGGCCATTCATGTGGACTGGAGTAGCGGAGCCAAGATACCGGGCCGGAACACGCCCGTTGACGAGATCCGCCAAATGGATTTGACGCCCAACGCGATCACTGCCGCATTGATCGGGGTCAAAAGCCCTCTGCAGACATTCGCTTTGCAACGTGCGATCAACGAATATCCTGAAGAGCCGTTGATGGCCATTCTGCCCGGAGTCGCCTTGCAGGAATTGTGGCGGATCGTCGGCATCGCGGAAACCGCGTTGCTCGGAGTGTCGGCCATGGTCGTGGTCACCGCTCTGATCGGCATGATGGCGACCATGTTTTCCAGCCTCAACGAACGTCGCCGAGAGATGGCGATTTTCCGCGCCATGGGCGCCCGCCCAAGCACAATCCTGGGACTCCTTCTTTTGGAGGCAGTGCTGATGGCGGCCGTCGGCGCAGCGTTGGGGCTTAGCTTGCTGTACGCCGGGCTTGTCATCGCTCAGCCGGTTGTTGACCAGGCGTTTGGCCTTTGGCTGCCGATCAAGGCGCCCGGCCTGATGGAGATCAGGGTGCTTGCGGGCGTGACGGCTGCCGGCGCAATTGTGAGCTTGGTACCCGCAATTCGTGCCTACAGGTTGTCGCTTGCCGATGGTATGATGGTGAAATCATGAATTCTGCCGTCCTTGCTTTGCAATCCAGCCGCGTCTCGCTTGCAGCGAAAAGGATGCCGCTCGCTGTCCTGCTTGCGCCGGCGGCTGAAAGAATGCGCGACATCGCTTGGCGAGATCGGTTGCGGCCAAACGATCGGCCATGGCAAACCGGAATTGGTGGCCGGCGCGGTGGAGCATCCGGATCCAATGCATGGGGATTGCATAGGCATGCCGTTCGCTGGCAATTGAGAAAATGAGGACTTGCAAATGGTAAGCAGCAAAATCTCACGCCGACATGCCCTATTCGGGATGATCGCTCTCGGAGCGCTGCCCGTCCCGGCCGTTGCCGATCAGGTCGTTGTCCTTGACTGGGAAGACCTGCTGCCCGAGTCTGGAAATGCGTCCAGCCAGACGTTGCGCGGCGTTGTTCAGCACGGCGACGCCCCGCTCGCCGCCCGACAACCGGCCTCGGATCGCGTACGGACGGACTGGGACGGCAAAACCGTTCGCTTGCCGGGTTTCATAGTGCCCATCGATTTCCAAGGCTCGTCGGTAACTTCCTTCATCCTCGTGCCCTATTTCGGCGCTTGCGTCCACGTACCGCCGCCGCCTCCAAATCAGCTGGTGTTTGTGACGACCGAAACACCCTACGAATCCGACGGGCTGTTCGAAGCTGTGACTGTCACCGGCGTGCTCGGCACAGACCCGACCTCCACCCGACTCGCGGAGATCGGCTATGCCCTGTCGGCTGAGCGGGTCGAACCTTACGAATGGTGAACTGAGCATCCAACGACGCTTCCGGCTCGCTGCATATCTTCAAAATGCATTGTCGCAGCCCTCATTGCTCCGAACATTCAAAAAATTATGCGTTATCCGCGGGTTTCTGGCTATCTGAGGGCCAAGCGTATTGCTTCTTGGCGATCTCGGCATCACTGTGAAGGGTGATCTCAAAAACCTCGTTGACGAGCCCGTCACAGCCCAACTCATTCAAGGCGACCTTGAACAGAGTTCACTGGGCTTGCCGACTAGCGAGACTGGGTAAGATTTTCAGGCAGACATGTCCGCAATGGATGGTCTGGTTGCCAGCGAGAGGCATGAAGTCCTTCGCATTGTTGGCGACAAGCACGCATCCGCCTCTTACGATGCACTGTCTATGGCCCAATCCGGCCTTTCCTGAAGGCCACGAAACTTGACGTGAGTCGACAACGGGAACCTTCAATCTATTGCGATATCGACAAGATCGCGACTGAGACACTCGTCAATCAAAAATTTCATGGGCAATCACACGCGAAGTCCAAACCTTCAATTGTGCCAGACGCACTCTCGCTCATGAGACCCGAAGCAACGTGTCGAGTTTCTCCGTTTTCGAAATGCGAGGCTCAATCTTCCACCTTGCGGGCCGCTTGTGCCGAAAGTCACGACACGGGTACGCCTCAACGTAGATCGCGGCGGCACCCACTCGCTCCTCAGTCAGATCCGGGTAGGCGTCAAGAATCGAAGCAACTTGTTCCCCATTGGCTCGCATTGCCGCAATGAAATGGACGGGGACCCGCGTGCCTTTGAAGCACGGTGCGCCACCCAAGATGTTCTTGTCGCTGACAATAATTTTTTTGCTTTCTCCAGCGATGCAATGCGTTGCTTTACATCATTCTTCATTGAGCCCACGTCGACAGAAACGACTTCCTCGCGAACCGTCCTCGCGTCAGGACATTCAAGGACACGACGCACAAACCACCGCCTGCCTTCCAAGGTCAAGATATCGGTTGTCTCACAGGCGAGTTTCAGCCCAACCAGCGCACGCATGAAAATCATCCACTTGCCGTTTTGCTTCTCCGCGAAATCTCGCAACAAACCTGCGTCGATGATTCGACGCACCGTCTTCGGCTGCACTCCAGTCACATACGCCGCTTCATGCGCCGACAGCAATTGCTCTTCGGATCTCATTGCCATAGGCGTTGCCCCAACAAATCTGGTGCGAAATTCCAACGTAGATGGGCCCTAAAACCGACCACTGGAATCAAGCTGCTTCGACATCATGACACCACCCCAATGCCGTCAATCTCCACTAACATCTTCCGTGCACGAAGCACGAGTGTTTTCGGACGCCTCAATAAAATTTTTATCCTCATTGTTTTTATTGCTGGTACACCGTTTTAAGCAGTATTTTACTTCATTACAAATTTTTTATTCTATTCGGCCACAGAAATGGCCGCACACAAACGGAGCATAATTTTTGCAGCAAATGCTGCTTCCTTATCATATTTTAGCCATCGGTTTATAAATAGGGGTGTCCAGATTTAAATCAGCTGTGCTCGTATTAAGGCCACACCTTAAAAGTGCTGCCGCAGCTAAATTAAAGAACTCGGTATGTTCCTCGTGTTGTGATTCGGATGGTGGAAGTATGTGTTTTTTTGAATAGTGAACACAGCTACGAGCCATTAATTGTGCATCATTGATATGGCTTGATCCTTTGTCAACCCCACTGACAAATGCCTCAAATAGCATTATTTCCATTGGTTTGGCAGTAAAATCGCTTCCGTTTAAATAATAGGAAATATTCGGAAGAAATGAATTCATGCGCTTAAAGATATAAATCATAATTGGTAGATTAATAGTTAAAACTTGCGCTCCGGCTCCGGCCGACCATGGTTTTCCTCCTTCCCCTTTTCTGGCATTTGTGGCCAGCTTCAAATCCTGACGAACAGGTATAAAAAGAGGCGCCTCAAATCCCAAAATAAGACCCTTATGTTTGGTCGAATTAATAATATATGGGAACATATCATCAAGATTTGAGCAAGCATACTCTTGATCATTTTGAACATCAATGAAGCACCAACCTAAATTTCCTTTTTTAGGTGAACCAATATCAATTACACAAATATCATATACGTTATCAAATCTAGTCAACGGTTCTATTCCCACTGTCTCTAAAAAATTAACACTATCTTCACAAATAGCCTGTTTTGTTCTTTGCTCATTCGGTCAAGCGTCTTATACATCATGCCGATACGGTGAATTCTGCTTAGTTTTCGCGATTGCGAACTGGAAAATTCCAATATAGACGATTAAGTGAGTGCGCCTCGGGCCATTCTTCTTGGTGACCTTGTAGCTCCAATCCTTGTGGTAATCAGACATTCTTTTGATATAGCCTCCGCCTGCCGCACAGGATTTGTTTGCCAAATACCCACCACCATCAGTGAATAAAATCATATCGGAAACATTGAGCAACTCAACCCATTCGTAGGCTTCACCATAGACAAGTACGAACCATTTATTAGCATGCTTGGCGGCAGTTCACAGTAAATAGTACGAAATTGTCAAGTATCAATAAATGCTGACGGCTCATTTCTTTCCGACTTCGACAGTTTGGCTTGATTTTCGCTCCGCTTCGGCTTTGCCGACCGTTGCGCGCAAGGGGGGGGGGGGGGGGTCCGGCCTCGTCGCGCCTCGGAGCAAATTGTAGTGCCCTATCGATAATCCATGTTGCGAAATCCGGCGGGCGGCGGTAGTGATTCAGCAGACGCTGAATCAGGAGCCGCGGCCCATGTGCATCCGCGTCAAAGCCAAGCCGGGACCCAGTACTCCACAAAGCACTTGATGGAGCGCCGACATCGACTGTAAGTCGAACCGGGGTTTCGAGGCACCCGCCAACCTTCGCGGAGGGCTGGAGCGCGTAGCGCGACAGGCCGAGGCAAGGGTTTGAACCGAGTAATCGGTGTTGGCGGTGCTCCTCAAATCGCGGATCCAATCTTGCGTTAAGCGCTGTAGCTTTAACCTGCCAAACTAACAGGCGTTCGTGGGTCGCCATTCATTCTATAAGCCTTGAATACATGCGTCCTTCCGAAATCGGGGTTAGGAACCAGTTCGGTATTCAGTTCATTTGACCGCATATCAAAACGATACGCGACGACCCCGCTCGCAGCTTCGCGTCGCGTCAATGTCGCAATCTCAAATAAATTGCCGTCAACCGGCATCCGTTCAGGCAGGATGAGCGTGCGGTGGTGGGCGGTTCCATCTACCAGTGCAAACGGGGTAGGCGCAACATACATCTTCCTGTCGCGAACAATGATGTCGCCGAAGCTGCCGAAACCGCGAAAACTCTCGTTCCTGTGTTCGTAAGTGCTGTCGGCATTCAGGAAGCTGCCGTGACAGACGACGATATCCAGCACCGGGTAACGGTTGCCGTCCGGTCGCGCCGGGTAGCGGCCAAAAACATAATAGACTTGCCGACCGTTATGTTCTCCGCATGGTAGTCGGCTGTTGCAATCAAAATTGGCCGTCCGGCCCGGATAAGCCAAACCCTTCAACTCGTATCCTTCGGGATGACGCACTATCTTGAAGTCGGGATAGGCGTTCCGCCTTGGTTCGTCATAGTGCTCACCCAGATCGTCCAAGCGTGATTTGAACCAGTTTTGGAAATGATATTCCTTGTCATGCCGGTCGGCGCGCTCGATGAGGATATTGGAGCGGACTGCTGAAACGCATTGTATGAAGACAGTGGAAATCAGACTCACGAGAGTTTCTCCGCGGCGCCAGCGCTTTTCGAATCGTGCAGGGAATTGATTGTAGATTCAATTTCGGAACGGCTGGCTTCCAACGAGCGCATCGCGGCGTCTCGCGTATCAGACCGCGACAGCTGGCGGACAAGTTGTGCCATCACAATGACTCGCACATCATTTCGGCTCAGCTTTCGACCCGCCTTGCGAAGACGGACAACCTGGAACGATGCCTTTTGCCGAGTGATGCCCCAAAGTTCGCCGTTCCACCTACGAGCTTCGTTGAGAGCGGAACGTTTGCGGCAGACCAGAACGATATCCAGATCAATAGGCTCTTTTGCCTGTTGTTTGGGCATTGCTACCGACATTTCGGCCTTGATCGGAAAAGCTGCGCTAATGAAAAAGCCAGCTTCCATGAGCGCGTCCAGAACAGAAGACCAACCTTCTGACCGAGAGTGATGATAGGTGAATGCAAGCACGCCGGCAGCGGAGAGAACTCGGTGGCACTCTGTCCAGACCGAGTGAAGCCTCTCAGTGAACGCTTCGCTGTCGGCGTTCTGTACCTCTGCCGGTGAACGCGTCGTATTTGCGCCACGCGTTCCTTCTTCGCCGAGGATATGTCGCTGCCAGACATGGAAGAAATCTGCAAGTTGCGAATAGTGTACGTTGTCGAAGAACGGCGGGTCGGTAATTATGGCGTCAACAGTGCCATCTTCGATGTCTGTTGCGCTGGAATCGCCGCAGGACAGGTAAATGCGCTTTCCATCCAAAAAAGAGGGAAAGTCCTCGGCAATGTCAAAGTTGAGCGCCTCCGACAGGCCATAAACTTTCTCGGCTTTTTTCTTCTCCATCCGTCGATTGTTCAGGCGCAGCTCAAAGGGATCGTCAGCGTAATCCAACGCCCGGCGAATTCGCCCTTTGAACATTGTCATGAAAGAACCTGAACTCTTGGGCGTGCCCCAAACATTGGCCTCCAAAGGCGTCCGTTCCGGCTTCAGGACATGATGGGCGAACATGTGACGGACTGCGCCCGTGCCCTCTCCCTTGTACGATGTGAACAAATTGTTGAATTCTAGCACGCCTGAAAAATGGCAAGCGAACAGCTCTCGAAGAGCGGGCTCCCTTATTTCGCGTATTCGGTCTGCGAGGATCGACAAACACAAAAGCTGGCGGGCGTTGAACATTTGGTGCCAATAGCTGTAGTTGTACCCTAGCGCTTGATTGGTGTTGTATCCGGGCTCGATTCCGATGATCGGAAAAGCATTGATGCAGTCTCCAAGGGCCTTTTCAGCATTGGCGTAGGATTTTCGGTCTTCATCGGTGGCCGCGGAATACGCCTTTTTGCCGTCCGGCATCAGAACGAGCTTGGCATACAGCCTGTGCGCTGGCGGTGTGTTCTTTTCGCGTATTGTCTGCCCAATAGTAAATGAATGCTCGCATTCGGGGCAGGTCGCTGTTCGCCCGCGCGCAGGACCGCTTTGCGGGTTGAATTCCGCAGCGCATCTCACGCATGCGGCATGATTCGCGTCAAAGCGTACGGAATTCACTTCTCCGCAGAGGGGACATATCGCTTTTGCGTCCGGGTAACGACGCGGATTGGAATGTTTGGCGAAAACCCTTGTTGAGAACAGATCGACTTGGCATGCGCACTCCGGGCAATTTACATGCTTCACCCAGAAATAATAAAGAACGTCGGCTTCCGTTCCGTCCGGCTGGATTGTTTTGTAGTAGGCACGGATCTTGTCGGCCACGTCGTGCTCAATGTTGCGAAATGTCCGGAAGACGGCTTCGCGATCATGGAATGCCAAGGCGTTGCGGACGAGGAAGTGCGCGACGGGATTGATATCGCGTCCGATAGCGCGTGCGCCAAGCTTCGCTGCCTCCCCGATTGTCGTTCCGCTGCCCATGAAAGGGTCGAATACGATAAGGTTCTGCACGCGTGTAGGACGATAAAACGCGCTCAGGATGTCGGTGCCGGACGGTGCCAGCGCACCGAGCGCAACAGCGCGAAAGACTGTTCCGAGACGCTGCGCCCACCATTTGTGAATATGGTAAACAGGGCGGTTAATTTCTTTGCGCCAGCTCTCGACCTCGGCAACATCGCTGATGGCCTCAAAGGGAAAATCGTCATCCTCCAGAGCGCATGGCCCGGTGAAAGGAACGAGAACGTCCGTTTTATCGACAGCTTGCCGAAGATCGAACCGCCCATTGGCTCCGTCTGTTTCGATCCTCATTTTCATCGCTCCGGTTTGGCGCCGTCGGCACATTAGGTGAATTGCTCGTTCCGCGCAATTTCTCGTACAGCAAGGCCGACGCACAACCGTAGACGGCAGTGATGTAATTCTGGCAAGCGACCTGGACGTGCGGCGGCAAGATTGTCCTCAGTTGTGCCGTCAAGGCGGAGTCCCGTCGATTCGCGAATTCAGGAGGGTTTAGCCGATTGCTCTCCGGAAAACCCGGGGCAGTTCAATATTGATGACGTCGATAACATCGCAGTGAAAAATCCGAAGGTCGACGCTGAATTGGTGGCCGAGGCGATAAAAATATCGCGGGCCCTGCGCGCGCAAGGCGTCCCCAGACGAGGATACAACCTGATTCCGCCTTTCCGCCGACCGATGCGCGTCAAAGAGGATGCAAAACTGTAGAAGGCTAAGCCGACGGATGTGGGGCGCGTCCCTTTTTCGGGGCGGACGGCCGTGCGACAGACCCTCCGGTCAGGACATTCGGCTCAGCGATTGTTTTCGATGCGGCATTTGAAGGCGATCAGAGCGTCGGCCCCGCTTTCGACCGGCGACGCCTCCTCTCCTCATCGCAAAAATGGGGCGTGCCCTTTTTTTGGGCGAATATTTGGAGGAATTCGGCAAGCGGAATATTATCGAATTGCGGCGTCAGCCGAGATCCGTCCCCATCGAGCAAATCCGAGTGGACGGAAGTTTAGGGACGACAGCCCGGCACTTCTGATCGATCGTCAGTCGGTCTACGCGAACAAGGCGAAGCGGACCGAACTGTTCTGTTTTCCGGTACGGATGCCGATGCAGAATTCCCCGGCAACTGTATCTCGCGATCATCAAAATTCAGGTCCGGGAGGCTGCGAAATCGCACTTCAAAATTTCTCTGCGAGCTTTGCAGCACTGCCGATGAGCTTGAGGCGATATTCCGGCACTTGAGCCGCCCGCAAAAGTCGCCTTCCCTCATTCCTTGCCGAATGAGATGGGTCTTTATGATCGGAGTGCGATTCCATGGAAAACCGCCTGTCCCTCGGAATCAAAGAAATGGACGTCCTCTTCGGAAAGCGTCATGCCGACTTGATCGCCGGGCTTCAGCTCCGTCTCGCCACCGACCCGGACCGTTATCTGGCCTTGCGTGCCGGCATCGACAATTACGTTCGTGTCCGCGCCGAGATACTCGCAAACGTCGACCGTGCCGTCCAGTTGCCCCGCGCCGGCCTCTCCCAAGCTGATGTGCTCGGGGCGAACGCCTAGATTCACGGCCCTCGCTTCCCCTCCGTACTGACCCGACCGTCCGCCTTCGACCCTGTATTCCCGCCCTTCCGCCACGCACGCCAGCATGTTCATTTTCGGACTTCCGATGAATTGCGCGACGAAAAGGTTTCCGGGCCGGCGATACAGCTCGCGAGGCGAGCCGACCTGCGCAATGCGGCCGTTGTCGAGCACTACGATCCTATCCGCAAGCGTCATCGCTTCGACTTGATCGTGGGTCACGTAAATCATGGTCGCGCCAAGCGACTGGTGCAGCTTCGCGATTTCATAGCGCATCTCGACCCGGAGGGCGGCGTCCAAGTTCGAAAGCGGCTCGTCGAACAGGAATGCCGTGGGAGCGCGGACTATCGACCGCCCGATGGCCACGCGCTGCCTTTGACCGCCGGACAGCTCCTTCGGACGCCTGTCGAGGAATTGCTCAAGCTTCAGAATCTTGGCGGCTTCTGCCACTTTGCTTGCGATTTCGTCTTTCGGACGGCCGGCGTTCTTCAGGCTGAACCCCATGTTCTCCCGCACGGTCATATGCGGGTAAAGCGCGTAGGACTGGAACACCATCGCGAGGCCGCGCTTCGCGGGAGGCTGGGCCGTGGCGTCGGTCCCGCCGATGCGAAGGCGTCCTCTGGAAATTTCCTCCAGACCGGCGACCAGCCTGAGCAGCGTCGATTTTCCGCATCCCGAAGGTCCGACGAAGACGACGAATTCCCCGCTTCCGATTTCAAGGTCGATTCCTTTGATGACCTGAATTTCGCCGAACCATTTCTCGACGGATTGCAGAGCGATCGCACCCATCAGCCGAAGCCTCCCGAAACGGGGGATGCCCACGCGAGCCAAACGGCCGCGGTCCAGGTGAATGACTTGCCGCCCGCCGGCGAACCGTCGCAAGGGTCGAAATACTCGGAGAAACCTCCGGTCAGAAGCAGTCTCCGGGAGTCTTCGCGAACTCGGTCCGCAACCGCCTTGTGCCCGAACTCGCTCAGGCCGGTGCCTATCATCGCATTCATCATGGCCCAGGACGGGCCGCGCCAGTAACGCTTTCTGTCGAAACGCGGGCTGTCGGGGTCGTAGCTCGGAACGCCGAACTTCACCTTCGCAAGCACTCTGTCGAGGCGGTCAAGCATCTCGGAATTTTCCAATCCTGCGTACCAGCAAAGAAAGGACGCCGACGAAAGGCTTCCCGCGAATTCGCGCGTCCGCAGGTTCAGCGAGTCGTAGACGCCGAGCGCCGGGTTCCAGAGGCCTTCGACAGCATGTTCAAGATCGCCGATCCATTGCCGAACCTCGTCCGCGGAATGCCCCAGCTCCTCCGCCAATCTTGCGAGGTCCCTGTTCGCCCGCAGCAGAATGAAGGTCGTCGTGGGGTCGGCGACCCGGAACGGCCCCCGTTCCATGATTTCCGTCTCGTCCCATCCGCAATTTCTGCCGAACTCGACCAATGCAAGATACCTGTCGTAGTCGGCTTTCGTCGGCCGCATGTGGGGGTCGACATGTTCCAAATCTCGGCGGGTGAACTTTTGCACCCGCGAAGTGTCGACGTCCGCGAGGGCGGCGTCCCAATCAGGCGCGTTGTCGCGGCCGGATTCCCAAGGATGGGTCACTGCGGCAGCGCCGCTCTCGCAGCGGCAATCCCGGAACCAGCGATGCCATGCAAGCAATTTCGGGTACAAGCCTTCCAGCCGCTTTCTCCCTTCAGCAGGGTCGCGCCTGAAAATCGAACGCGCGATTGTCGCGACGACGGGGGGCTGGGTGATGCCCGACGATGCCGGCGCGGCGCGGGTGCCCCAAACTTCCGGTCCCGGAAAATAGCTTTCGTCGACCTCATGGAAAATGATGTGTGGCACCATGCCGTTCGGCCACTGTCCGGACATGAGCGTTTCAAGCTCCGTCCAAGCGCGGTCGATATCGAATGTGGCAAATCCCAGAGCGGCGAACGCGCTGTCCCAATTCCATTGGTAGGGATAAAGCCCGTTCGTCGGAACGGTGTAGGCGCCGCGATCGTTCCGGCGCATGATGGCGCGCGCGTCGTTGTCGAGATTTCTTTGCAGCACTGTGCGCTAACCCTTCACTGCGCCGGCCGTCAGGCCTCTGGTCATGAACCTTTCAAGACCCAGGAACAGCAGCATGATCGGAACCGTCGCGATAACCGCGCCTGCCATGAGATGCTGCCGCGGAATTTCAGACGAGTTCAACATCGCCACGCCACGCGTCAGAGTGAATATCGACGGGTCGTCGAGCAGCATGAACGCCAAGAGGAACTCGTTCCAAGCGATCATGAATACGTAAAGCGACACCGAGGCCAGCGCCGGAAGGCTCAGCGGCAACGTGATTTTTATGATGACGCCGAGCCTTTTCAGACCGTCCACAAGGCCTGCCTCTTCGACTTCGACCGGCAAGCCGCGGAAGTATCCTTGGAGCATGTACAGCGCGACCGGGATCGTCGTCACCGGATAGATCAGCAGGATGCCGAACAGGGAATTCCGAAGCCCCGCGACCGAAAATGCAATGTAGATCGGGAGCGCAAGCACGATCGTCGGAACCATGTAGATCAGGAGAATCGAGCGCGACAATGCGGCACGGCCGCGAAAGCGGAGCCGGGCGACGGCGTAAGCTCCGGGAACGCTGAACAGCAGCGTGATGGCGACCGTTGCAACGGAAACCACGAAGCTGATCCCGAGATATCGTCCGAAGTTGAACTGGCCGAAGAGCTCTTCGTAAGACCGAAACAGTTCCCAACCCTTTTCGAGATCCAGTCCGAAGTCCAGAGGGTTGGCCAGCAGAGCCTGTTGGGACTTCAGGCTTGTCATCACCATGACATAGAACGGAATCGCGACCAATGCGGTGAATACGACATATCCGAAGCATGTCAGGAACCGGATCACCGCATGCTCGAACATGTGGCGATCCCTCTCGTTCCAAGCGTATCCTTTCAGTATTCCGCATAACGGCCAAGCGACCGCAGCCGCGTAAACTGCCAAGGCGGCAGCCTGAGTCGCGCCGGCCTCTTCAAGCGGTATCCCGAATGGCTGGCCGAGCCGCAGCACGAAGGTCAAGACCGCGGCGGCGAAGGCCAAACCCGTCTTTCCAAGCTTGCCTTCGAACCAATCGCCAGGCGCGAAAACGACGGCCAGACCCGACGCAGCGCCGACGATCAAGGCGGAAAGGAATCCCGGCGTTGCCGCGGTGCCGCTCGCGAAAGCAAGCCCGACCGCAGCGCAAACCGCCATCGTCATCGTCCAAAGCACTCCCAGAACGGGTGCGGCGATGTATCCGACCCGCAATTTGCTCATAGCCCTTCCTCCCTGCTGAGAAAGCGGAAGAAAAACACCGAGAACGCCAGCAAGCATGCGAAAATGACGACTGCGACGGCCGCCCCCGCGCCGATATTGGATATCGCGAATGCCTGTTCATAAACATTCACGGTCAGCGTGCGCGTCCCGGCATTGCCGCCCGTCAGCAGGAAAATGTCGTCGAATTTGTTGAAGGTCCAAATGAACCGCAGCAAAAACAGAATCGAAAGAATTCCGAGCAGGTGGGGAATCGACAAAGCCCAGAATTGCTGGAACGGCGACGCGCCGTCCATTTCCGCCGCCTCATACATGTCGCCGTCGATCGACTGCATCCTGGCGAGGATGAACAGGAATGAAAGCGGGAAGTATCGCCAGATCTCGAATACGGTGACCATGATCAACGCGAGCGGACGCTCGCCGAAAAAGTTGATCGGCGTCTCGACGGCGCCCATTTGAACCAGCAGCGCATTCGCGGATCCGGAGAACGGATCGAACAGGGTGACCCAAGTGAACGCGACGGCGATGACGGGAGCCACGTAGGGAAAAAGAAACAACCCCCGAAAAAATCCTTGGCCCCTCACATCCTTGTTCAGGATCAAAGCGGCCATCAGGCCGACCACCAAGGCGCCGATCGTGCCGACGACCGTATAGAACGAGGTCGCCCAGAGCACGGACCAGAATTCCGACCCGTCGAAAATCCGGACGAAATTCGCGGCCGTGAATTCGCCGCTCAGCAAAACGGATCGCGATTCTCCTGATATCGATGCTTCGCTGTCGCGAAGCTCAGCTCCGCTTGCGATGAAGAGTTCATCGGCGGTGACACTGATCCTCAGCCTGTCGCGGTAGCCGGATTCCCAGTCGCCCAGATCGCATGAAAGGACGCGGCGTTCGAGTTCGCACCGCGGGTCGAGTTCCGCGACGCTCAGGCCTTCCGGAAGAACGTCATTCAGCGTCACGCTCTCGACGGGAAACTTCGGGGAAGTGTTTCGAAGACGGTACTCAATCGTCGCGGCATCGCCGGGCGCTTCAAGGTCGCCCCGCATCCGCTCGTAAGCCGTGGGAGTCGGCGGCCTCAGATCCTCCAGGCCGACCGGCTTGAAGCTGATCCAGAATATGGAAAGCAAAGGGAGGATGATCACCAGCGCGACGATGGCGAGCGTCGGGCCGAGAAGGCTCCAAGCAAGCCGAACTTCCTGCCTTTGCAGAGGGCCGATTTCCGAAGGCGGCCCGATGATTTGTCCTTCAGACATTCAATTCTGCAGCCGGGAGCGCATTTGCCGCTCCCGGCTTCGTCAGGGCGGCCTTACTGGATCTTGGCCAGTTCTTCGTTCAACGCCGCCACGGTGGAAGCGCCGTCGCGCATTCCGTCGATGTACTCGCGCACCAAACGATTGATCACCTGGCTGTTGATGATCTTCGACGCAAGCGACAACTGGCCTTCTTCGACGCCCCAGCGCTTCGCCACATTGAGCCCGCCGACGATTTCGTCGATCATTTCCTGCGCGTAGAGCTCGGAAAGCGGCGCTTTCCGGTCGACTCCGACTGGAAGCTTCGACCACGCTTCGACGAACATCGTCATGTCGTCCATGGTGCCCCTCCGCACCGGGAACTTGCCTTCCGGCGCTATCGAAAGAGTCTGGGTGTAACCGTCGTCCATCGAGAACATCACGAATTCCATCGCCTCATCGGTCGCAGCATCGGACGTGATTCCGAAATACCTGACGTCGCCCCAAGCAGCGCCTTCCGGGTTGGAAGGTCCGGCGAAGTTGGTCACGATGCCGGTCAGCGAAGCAAGCTCGCTCGAAGTCGGATCGTCGTTGATCGTCGGAGGCGCGCTGTCCCTCAGGCCCGCCAGCTCGTCGAGAATGAACGGAGACCAGATTATCATGGCGGCCTTGCCTGCGAAGTAGAGTTCGCGGGACTGCTTCCAGTAAAGCTCTCCGTCCGGCGAGGCGTCGGCAACGGCCTTGTAGAATTCGAGGACCTCAACGGTCTTCGTCTCGTCGATCGGCTTGAATCCGCTCTCGTCCACGGGCGTCACGCCATTGGCTAGGAAAACGTGCTCGAGAACCTGGCTCATGAAGTTCTCGTCCACCTTCGTGGCAGCAACGAATCCGTACATGTCGGGCGGATTGTGCAACGCTTGCAAAGCGGCCACCACGTTGGCGTAGCTGCTGGGCGCATCAAGCCCGTTCGCGTCGAAGAGGTCTTTCCTGTAGACGATCATCTGGGTCCAGCCGTCCACAGGAACCGACGCGTAGCCGTCCTCGACGGCGGCCATGTCCAATGCGCCCGACGCGAATGTCGCCACGCCCAGATCTTCCACGACTTCCGTCGCCGCGTCGGTATCGAGGATGCCCGCTTCGGCCCACGGCAACGCGTACTGCAGCGGATGGTAAATCACGTCCGGCAGGTCTCCGGCGGCGAACGCGGCAGTCGCGCGCGTTCCGAGATCCGTTTCGGAAATCGGAATGACCTCGACCGAAGTTCCTGTCTCCGCTTCGAATTGCGCGGCCATCGCCTGCTGCTTCGCAAGCCTGTCGGGCTGCTCTTCGGTCGTCCAGAATCTCAATGACTGAGCGGACGCGGTTCCGCCTGCCAACGCTGTCGCGAAAGCGGCGGCCGCAGCTGCCAGCCACAAGCCTTTGCTTCTAATGTTGATGTTCATGTTGTCCTCCATAGTGGTTTTCCAGGTTGATGAAATCTGCGAGGTTGCCGCCGCTTGCCGCCGGCGGACAGTCGGACCCCCGCGAAAGGAACCGGGCCTCGCCCGTTTCCCGCAGATCTTCAGGGTTGCCCCCTCTGATCTGGTCTATGAGCAACGCCGCCAGACGTTGGCCGGCCCATCTGCTGTCAACTGCGAATGTGCTCAATTGCGGCGACGCCCAAGCGCCTTCAGGAACGCCGTCGTAGCCGATGACGGACAGTTCCCGTCCGATGGAAACTCCCGCTTTCTCCGCCGCGCGATAGGCTCCGAGCGCCGCCATGTCCTGCGCGAACACGATTCCGGTCGGCGGCGATTCAAGTCTCAGCAATTTCCGGGTCGCCGTCTCGCCCGACGCGAGCGTCATCGCGCCGTCGAGCACGAGATCGGAATCGGGATCGATTCCCGCATCGGCCAGCCCGCGGAAATACCCGTCTCTCCGCAGAAGCGCGTAATTGAACCGCAAGTCGCCGTTCACGAACCCTATTCGCTCATGCCCGAGTTCGGCCAGCCTCGCGACCGATTTCCGCATGGCGTCTTCGCCCCGAAAATCGAACCATGAGCAGTTTCGTTCAGAAGCCACCCGCCCGTAAAGGATGAAAGGCGCCTCCTCGTTTCGAAGCCACTCGACGCGCTGATCGTCCGCCAGCGTTCTTGGAAGGATGAAGCCGTCCACCTTCCGCTCCTTCAGCAGCCTGCTGAGCGTCGTGCGTTCGGCAATGTCGGAGTCGGCCGTTGAAACGGTCAGCGACCAATCCTCGGCGCTTACGGCGCGCGAAACGCCGTCGAGAAAATCCGACAGAAACGCGCGATGTCCGTCGTGCGAATCCACCCGCCAGACAATGCCGAGCGACCGCACCCTGCCCGTTTTGATCGCTTGGGCATGCGACAGAGGGACGTACCCCATGCGCCGCGCCGCATTCCGCACCTTGAGGCGCGTCGATTCGGAGATGTCCGGGTATCCGTTCAGGGCGCGCGAAACGGTGCCCTTCGTCAGGCTCAGCGCGACCGCGACATCCGAAATCCTCACGCGCTCAAAGCCGCGGCTTGCAGATGTTTCTTGACCGACCATGCCCTCAATCCTTCGGGACCGAATCACTGAATATTTCCCGAAACCGGTTTCGGCAAGCATGGCACTCGCGAATCGACAAAATCGATTCGGCGATTCAAATTCCGTCGCATCCGGAAAGCCTTTGATCCCGGGCGAGCTTTGCAGCACGGCCTGCGGTGAAGGCGGCTCGATGGCTGCAAGCATGAAGTCCGGCAAACGCCGACCTCCAGCGGTCGCTGCCGGAGATCGGTCCGGGGCGGCCTGCGCGATGCCGGTCGCAGAGACGCCCGAACTCGGCCGGGAGAGTTCGGCCCCGACATCGGCATGTTCGCCTCGCACGCGCACTGCGCCGCTCGGGCCGGGCTCTGTCCGGGCAACAACGAGAGCGGCGGCCGGCGGCGGAGCGGACGCGCCCGGAAGGGACGTAGCTGCATGCCGATTCACATCCGGAGGATCCTCGTCGAATGCGCGCACGCCGCCTCCCGAACCAAGGGCTGCCAGTTCCACAGCCACTTCCCCGCCCCCAGGGCGAGGAAGAGCTGCAGGCAGGTTTTCTTCGCCACCGCCCGCAAACTGGTCCGCGTGATCCATGCGGTCATGAAGAACCGGGAGCCTGCACGGATCCCGGAACCGACTGCCGGGAGATCATGGCGCGCAGGAATGCCCCGCGCCGGACCCGCAGGATGAAGAATTGCGGCATCGAGCAACCGGCCGCCGGACAGGCGGCGACACAGCCGGCCTGACGCAAGCCGAGCCCTCCGCAACGGGATCGCCGGCGGGCCAAAACGGGGGACGCCCGCAGACGGCCGCTCAACCCTGGCGCAGCCGGGGATCGGTCGAGGGGTGCCCGAGGGAAGAAACGTTTCATGCCAAAACCGGACGCTGGAAAACAAGCCGGCCAAATCCTGCAGACCGTCCCGGGACGCAGCGAATCGGACCCCTAACCGTCGCATAAGTGCTGAACCTGTACAGTGTTTCAGGCTGTTCCCGTCGGCCTCATTCGATCCAGCAGGGCATGCGGGACATCGGAAGTCCCAAGGTCCGGCAGATGCGATCCATGTCGGGCGTCGTTTTCGAAGGGATCGCGAAGCGCCGTTTCGAACGCAGGCCAGCGCCTTGCGGCATTGATCATGTTGTCAGCGAGAGCGCGCGTGTCAGATCGTCGTGCTCGAACGCTGTTCGCATCCGCTTGATCTCTGCCGACGGCGCCTCCCTGTGGCAGGCGAACTCCTTCCATTTCCGGGTGACGCTGGCGCAATCGGCAATCACTTGGTCGGCCCGGGCCTGCGGCATGAAAAACTCCGCGACGGAGCGAAGCAAATCAATCGACGCGGTTCCGTCGTCGAAATCGATCCTCGTCGACAGAATTCGAGGTCCGTTCGGGACGGGGTTGACGTCGTAAGCCGGACTCAAGGTCCAGCCCTTGCGTCCGGTCCACAGGAACCCGGTGTTCCTGAGGTGGTCGTCGGTGTTGGTAATCAGTATCGAGAACGCAATGCGCCGGAACAGCTCTAGCCGGTCGCGATCGGGGAAAGCGCCTCGCTCGTTGATCGCATCGACCAGTTCAAGGTAGCTGCCGTTGTCATCACCGTCACGGTGTTCCGTCATCGCCATGCCGGACATGAACGGAACCCTGTGGCCGTTGCCGGTTCGGTCAAATCTTCGGGACATGAAGATCAGACTGGAAGCGTGAGGGACAAGATCGTGCTCGGCCGCATTGATCCCTGCCGTTTCCGCCATATCCAGCGCAATAGCCTCCCATCGGGAGATCGAGTAGAGGTCGGTCTCTTTCGGGAACTTGGCAACGGAGAGGCGGCCGCGTTGATCGTAAACTGACGCCTTTGGCCTGGCGCCTCCAAGTGAAGACCCGGGGGCAAAGATCAATCGTAGGTCCTCTCCGGTTTCTTCACCTTTCAGAATGCGCCGGGAAGCCTCCATCAACTCGCGCAAGGCGACGGTCGTTGGGACTCCTCGCTCCTGCTGCGCTTGGAACTCGCCGCCGACCTTGAACCTAAGTGCGCCCAAGCGGGTGAAGTCGGAGACTCCGAGCAGGTAGTCAGCCTCTTGTAGGATTCGAGGCGGGCGTCTCTCAGCGTAAGCGCAATGGCGTTCCCGCCGCCGCAATAGCTCCCTACCCCATGTGTCCGGTGCGCTATCCCCCAAAGTTCCGAACATGTCTTGGCTGCGCGGAGTGTAGATCGGGCCAAGCGTGAGCGGCAACATCGGATCAAACTGAAATGCCTCGGCGGAGCGGAGCCAATCAGGATCGTGCTCGTAGCTCACCCGTTCCCGTCCCGCGCTGGAATGCCGACGCATTATGCCAACGCGACGACGTTTGCCGAAGGCGTCGAGGTAGACCTCCACAGTCACTTGCTTGAACGAACAGCCTTCGGAAGCTGCTCCATCGCAAGGTGATCGCCGACCGGATCGTCTACTCCGCCCCAGCCGTCGAGCAGACCCAATGCCTGAAGGAGCAGTGCGTACGATCCGGCACTGACGCTGGGATCTCCGCGCTCCGCCCGTCGCAATGTTGGCCGGGTCATGCCTGCGCGTTCCGCGACAAGTTTCTGGGTGAGCCGACGTCGAAGTCTAGCTTGCCTTAGACTGGCTCCGAGTGCGCGAAGTTCCCGTCGAACTGCTGGCGAGGTTTTTATCTTTGTAGGCATAGTGGAAATTTTAGAGACCTTTTGAGACTGTGAGGTAACATATTTTTTCCAGAAATTAAATTTACACCTCTATGCCAAATTTACACCTCTGTGCCAAATTTACACCCCTGACTGCAACCTCATTACTTGCAACTTCTCAGTAGACGAACGTCTGACGCAGATGGCTTGTGCGGAACGTCGGAAGCGTGCTGGGTTCCCGAATGCGCTTGAGGCATGTGCAGACCGTGCTCGCGATTGCTGGATCAGGCTTGATCCGCTCCGCGGCGTCAAAGCTCGGCAGGTCGCAGTCGGCGTTGACCAAGCAGCTCCGGCGAATGGAAGTGGAGCTCGGCCAGCCGCTGTTCCAAAGAACCTCAAGAGGCGTCGTTCCGACTCGGCCGAGTGTTGCGAGGCAGTTCGACGTTGCCGCTTCAGCCGTGATCAAATGGGTTCAGAGATATTCGGAGACGAGATCGGCCGGTCTGAGCCGGATGGGCGGGTACTGCAGGCCGAAGCTGGAGGGCCGTCGAGCATGGGTCCTGGAGCAGATCAAGGCCCGCCCGTCGATCACCTTGGCGGGGTTGCGGGACCGGTTTGGCGACCGAGGCGTCGCGGCGATCTGGCGCTTTTGAAATCCACATGGGCAGGCACCGGCGCCGCTGTTGCGTTCGCTCGGAATCCGGTCGAAACTTGAAACCCGCAAGCTCTATGCCAAGCACCGCCGGTTGCGATGGAAAGAGAAAGAAGAAAACACCGATGAACATGACCACGCAGCCCGAAACGCATGGGAAGAGGCCGGTCCAGTCGCGGAAGGTGGCAGAGCAGGTATTGTGGCTGCGCGATGGTCAAGAGACCACCCCGATGCACGTCATCAAGCTGGCATACTTGTCCCACGGCTGGATGCTCGGGATTCATGCACGCAGCCTGTTGAGCGAACCCGTTGAAGCGTGGCGGTACGGCCCGGTGGTTCCAAGTATCCATCGAAGGTGCAAGTCTTTCCGAGCGAATGCGATTGACACGGAATTGGTCGATCGCAGCAGTGACTTGGACGACGACCAAAAGAGAATCATGTCGGACGTAATTGAGGCCTACAGGGAATACGAAGCATGGATGCTGTCTTCCATCACGCACAAGCGGGGCACTCCATGGGACAAGACCTACAGGTGGGGGCTTGGTGAAGGCGCGATAATCCCCAACAAGTTGATACGAAGACACTACGAACGGATGGCCCGGGCCTGACATGGAAAATCGGCAGAAATCAGTGGACGTATCGATTCGACCGGAAGGGATACCAAAAACAACGGCTCCGCGGACAGAACGGGAGATGAATGCTTAAAAACACAAGCGCTAAGCGCCGAAAGTCAGAGCAACGAACACAATAGGAATGAAAAGCTGCGGAATGTGATCGCTTGGGCGACTGCTTATCGTCGTATTTGTTCTCATGGAGATCGCACTTTTGATTCTCGCGTGGCATTATTTGGGACCTGAGGACCGCAAGCGGATGCCTGATGAAAACCTCAGGGTTGTCGGCGCAATCCTTTCCAGCGGAACAATATCCGCATTTTCAGGACACTGCGTAGGCAATCGAATCCAAGCCGCGAATTCCGACCGAACGGCTTCGAGGATTCATATTCGCGGCGGAGTATCGCCTCCTGTTTCGAGCTTTGCGGCCGGGTTCAAGCAATTCCAGCCCCTGCTCCCGTGCCGCGGAGCACGAACCTTCCGGGCTATGTCAGCAATAAAAACAGCAAAATGATTTACAGCAAAACTTCCGTATTTCGACTGTGACATTGTGTTCCCGCCGCCGAACACGGCCAAGGCCGACTACGGGGCTTCGTTCGAAGTGCAGGCACTTTCGCACGCTTGGCATTGAATTTTTCTTCAAAATGCATTTCTGCTGCGAAATCCCAGTCGTGAACGGTTCTTGCAAAGCGAGGGAAGACATGGCCGCGAAGACAACCCTGAACGCAAAGAATCTCGAAGGGCTTGGAGCTCCTCGCCTTTCTGAATTGGTCCTTGAATTGGCCGAAGGCAACGCGGCGGCAAAACGGCGGGCGCGGGCGGAGCTTTGCTTATCCGCCGGTCCGAACGAAGCGGCAAAATTCATCAGCAAACGATTGGCGGCAATAAGGGGCACCGAGTCCGATCTGGACAGAGATCAAGATATCATTCTGGGAAAAGAGCTTGAAGGATACCGCCGCATGATATCCGAACGGATTGGCGTTCAATTTCCGGAGATTGGACTCGAACTCGTTTTGCAGTTGATCGATCTCGCGCCGTTCGTGAGCTACCGCCAGAATCATTGGGACGGCCTTTCGGAAAAGGTCTTCCAAGCCGCTGCGCATGATTTGCGCGACATCGCGATCGCAGCGGAAACCGATCATGAAGCGCTCGCGGATCATGCATTGCGGATCATACTCGATGATTCCGGTCAAAATTTTCGGCTGTTGGCGGTCACTCTTGGACCTGCGCTCGGCAAAGGCGGATTGGAGCGCCTCAAAGCCCGGTTGAAAACCATCAAGGAGGAAGAAGCAGAAAAGATCTGCGGCTACACATTCCGAAAGTATTTGTTCAAACAGCAAATTGCCGCCGGTTTGCGCGGCATCGCCTTTTTCCAGCGGGACGTCGGCGTGTTCATCCGACATTTCAGCAAGCATGATCACGCTCTTCCCGAGATCGCCGCCGAGCTGGCTGAGCGCCTGATCGAGGCCGACCGGGCGAAAGACGCCTTGAAACTTCTGGACGCGATCAATCAGAAACTGGACCCCGTCGATTTCGCCCACAGTGCGAGGAGCGAAATAAAGATCCGTGCGCTCGACAAGCTTGGCCGACAGAAGGAAGCGCAAGACGAGCGATTGGCAATTTATCGCGAGATTTTTTCAGCGCGGATGCTCCGCGAATATCTGAAGCGCTTACCGGAATTCGAAGACATCGAAGCGGAAGAGCGCGAACTTGACTTCGCAATGAACTCCGACCGGCCTCTATTCGCATTCAGGTTGCTGCTCGAGTGGCCGGATTACGATCGGGCCGCAAAGTTGGTGCTAAGCCCCGAAATCGAAGACGTGGCATTTTTGAACGACGTTCCCGACCACCTGCTTGCGGAGTTCGAACTTCGCCATCCGCTCGCGGCGACACTCATCTATCGCTGCGCGCTCGCGGAAAAACTGATGCGGGGAGGTCAAGGGGGAGTGCAGTTCGCTGCGAAACTCCTATTGAATTGCGATCGCCTCGCGCCGCTCATTGAGGATTTTGACGAATACGACAGCCATGACGAGTATCTGAATGATCTGAGATCGCTCAGGTCGACTCGAAGCAAGTTGTGGCGCGCCAAATTTTGGCGCATCTTTGACGAAATGCGGGTTGCGGAGACCTGACGGGGCCGACCGCGAGGCCAAACCCGTCCGACAAGGTTGAATGCAACATGGCGGAAAGATGGATGATCAGTTCGACGTTTGCTGCTTGATGTCCGACATTCATGGCCGCGACCCGCTGCGCAGGAGTTCGCAATGACAGGCAAACACATCTCTCCGGCGCTGTTCGAGTTCCTTTCGGACCTAAAATCAAACAATGACAGATCATGGTTCGACGCGAACAAGCAGCGCTATGTCGAGTCCGTTCAAACCCCGATGCTTGAGTTCGTCAGGGAATTCGCAATTCCTCTGGCCCAAATCAGTCCGCACTTTCGGGCCGACCCCCGCCCGAACGGGGGCTCGCTTTTTCGCATCTACAGAGATATCCGCTTCTCCAAGGACAAGTCGCCGTACAAGACGAATGTAGGCGCACATTTTCGACACGAGTCTTGCAAGGACGCCCATGCGCCGGGCTTTTACCTCCATCTTGAGCCCGAGGCGTGTTTCGCAGGCCTCGGCATCTGGCGCCCGGACAGCAAATCCCTTGCAGGAATCCGGAAATTGATCGCCGACCGCCCGGAGGAATGGACGGAGGTCGTCAGCGAATCGGATTTCGCAAGTACGTTCAGATTGGGCGGAGAGTCTCTCACGCGGCCGCCGAAGGGTTTCGATCCTCTTCATCCGCTGATCGAGGATATCAAGCGCAAGGATTTCATTGCGACTGCGGCCTTCCCCGAAGAAATTGCCGTCCAAGAGGATTTCGTCGATTGGTATGCTGATCTCGCACGCAAAGGGAGTTCGTTCGTGGAGTTTCTGTCTCGCGGGGTCGGCGTGGCGTTCTGAACAGCAAAATCGGCCGCAGCCGTTTTTGCCTGGATGAAACTCGACCGCTTGGTCCGTCGCCCTGATATTCGCATGCCGCCGTTGCTCGCGACTTCGGCACTAGTGATTGGGCTCCGAAAATCAGCTATCCGCCAATCCGCACGGTACGGTTTTGTGACCGCAATTTTTCTGCAGCAGTCGAAACCCATAAAATTTGTGGCGTCGACGCGCCGATTTTTCGCCTGCCAAATCAATTGCAGATGCTTTCCGCAATCCGAAACTCGTTGATCGGTCCGTCGCCATTGAATCTCTGAGACCAGCGCTTGCCGACAGAATAGCGACACCCGCCAAGCTTTTCGAGGCAGCACGAAAATTCGGTGCCGTGAATATAATCAAGCCATATCTGGAGGCGCTGACTGCCAATGGCTAGACATCAAGCCAATCTCGCGGCTGCATCGATCTGGGAACCTCCCTCGCCGATCACGATTGTTGACGAATTATGCTTTTTTTAACATAGTGAACAAAACTGGTCAGTTGAATTCTTGGATGACGGCGTTCTTGCGGAAATGCAGAAGCAACCCAAGGACATAAGAGCCAAGTTTGAACATGTCGTTCGGTTGATTCAAGCCAACGGGCTTGAGCGTGTCCATGAGCCCTACATAAAGTACTTGGAGGGATGGCTTTGGGAAATGCGCATGAAGGGCAAGGACACCATTGCCCGTGCGATCTACGTGACCGCAATTGGGAAACGCATCATCGTGGTGCGGGTTTTCACGAAGAAAAGCCGGAAGACCCCGTGCCATGAGATCAAAATTGCTCTTGAGCGGGCTAAGGAGGTGACGTCATGACGAAGGAGACCAAGAAAACCATTCCTGTGCAGGTGGCTTTTGACGAATGGCATAGAGACCCGGAATACGTGCGGGAGTATGCCGCCCTTGCAGACGAGTTCGCTCTCGCTGCCCAATTCATCAAGGCGCGCGGCGCAGCGGGCTTGACACAGCAAGAGCTGGCGGATCGCATGAAGACATCTCAAGCCTATATTGCGCGGCTGGAGGGCGGCAAAGAGAAACCTTCCACGCGCACCCTAAATCGATTCGCCGAAGCTACGGGGCATCGTGTTGTCATACATTTTGAGCCGCTTCCGGCGTGACCATTCCGATGATGAACTGTTGAGATGAGAAGTTTTTCGATCGATACTCCGGAGGCGCCGGTTATTCCATTTCTTGAGCAACACGCTCTTGGAACAAGTTTCATTAAAATATCCAAATTTGCTTCTGGTCAGTCGAACCCGACCCATCTAGTCGAGCGGGACAGCGCACGGAGCGTGCTGCGAGTGAAACCGCCGGGCAAACTTTTGCGTTCGGCCCATCTGTCAAATCGCTTTCAAACCGAGCTTTAGGGCGTTTATCGGGTCTTGGCGGTCTCGCTCCGAGGCAAGTCTGATATCCTTGTCAGGTGTGAGACGATAAAAGATGCCACATCTCGGCGAGGCCACTCAATTTTAGGTCAGGCTCTCAGAGTATGAACGGAAATTCATGAATCCGATTTTATTGTTTATCATCAGCATGTTGCGGCCCTTGCGATCCGGCGCATCATGAAGCGGCACGCGGCCAGCTGCGCCCACGCCAGAGAGCTCTCCAAGCTCCGCTCGTAGTCCTTCGCCAGACGCCGGCAGCGCGACATCCAGGCGAAGTTCCGCTCCACGACCCAGCGGCGGTAGAGAACCGTGAACCCTTTGATATCCTTGGGTTTTTTGACGATCTCAAGATCGGTTCCGATGCCGAGCTTCGTGAGCGCGGACGCCAGCTTCTCTCCCCGGTATCCGCCGTCCGCCCAGATTTTCTTGATCTGCGGCGCCTTCTCCAGCACCCCGAGGATCACGGCCTGAGCTCCGTCCCGGTCCTGCACCGAAGCCGCGTGGACCGCGAGCTCGATCGGGAACCCCGCGACGTCGACGACGAGGTGTCGCTTGCGACCCTTGACCTTCTTGCCCGCGTCGTAGCCCGAAGGCCCGCCGCTCTCCGTCGTTTTCACCGATTGGGTGTAACTACCGGGTTAAAACTCCCCAAAAGCGCCGAAGTAAAATTCCCCAGTCAGGGGGCTGCGAATTCGTTCCGGGGGGCATGCCCCCCGGAACGAAAGCAGTCCAAAATTCCATCCGATTTTTTTGCCGAAGGAGGCTCGGGTCGGGTGATCAAACTGGAGAAGATTGTCATGTTGCAAGAACTGAAACGGGAAGGCCTTTCGATCAGCGCGATCGCGCGGCGGACGGGCCTGGACCGCAAGACGGTCCGCAAGCTGCTGGATCGGGGCCTCGCGGCTCCGGCCTATTCGCCGCGGAAGCCGCGGCCCCGGCTCCTGGAGCCGTACGAGGACTATCTCGCCGACAAGATCGGGAACTGCCCGGATCTGTCCGGACGCCGGCTGTTCCGGCAGATACAGGAGCTTGGATACGAAGGCGGCTACACGGCGGTGACGGATTATCTCCGCGCGATCCGGCCGGACGAGGCGCCCAGGTTCGAGCGGCGCTTCGAGACCAGGCCCGGCGAGCAGGCCCAGGTCGACTTCGCCGAATTCAAAACCGAATACGCCGACGAGCCCGGCGTCTTCAGGAAAGTCCACCTGTTCTCGTTCGTCCTCGGATGCAGCCGATGGCTGTGGGGGCGGTTCTGCGCCGACCAGAAGCTCGAGACGGTGCTGAGATGCCACGTCTCCGCATTCGACGCATGCGGAGGGGCGACGAAAGAAGTGCTCTACGACCGGATGAAGACCGCCGTCCTGGGAGAGGACGCCGACCGGTCGGCGGTCTACAACCCGTCCCTGGTCGCCTTGCTCGACCACTACGGATCGGCGCCGAAAGCCTGCAAAGCCTACCGGGCGAAGACCAAAGGCAAGGTGGAGCGGCCGTTCCGATACATCCGCCAGGACTTCTTCCTCGACCGGACCTTCCGCTGCCTCGACGATCTCAACGCGCAATTCGACGATTGGCGCGGCAAGGTCGCCAATCCCCGCGTCCACGCCACCACCGGACGGATCGTCGACCAGGCCTTCGCCGAAGAGCAGGGCTATTTGATCCCGCTGCCCGCGCATCCCTACGACGCGGTCCTGACCGTCGAGCGCCGCGTCAGCCGCGACGGAATGGTCTCCGTCGGCGGAAACCTCTACTCGGTGCCGGACGCCGCACGAAAGCGCGTGCTGGAGGTGCAGCGGCATCCCGCCGAGGTGCGGATCTTCGAAGACAGGACGCTGATCGCCCGGCATCCGATCCTTGAAGGCCGGAACCGCCGCAGGGTCGATCCCGGCCACCGCAGGCCGCTTCCGCCGCGTCCCGACCCGATGCAACTCGAGGAGGCGCCGAAGCGGTCCTTGGCCTTCTACGACGCCGTCGGACGTCGCCTCGAACGGCAGGGAGCAGCCCGATGACCGAACTCGTCGACCGCATCAGCGCCGCCCTGGTCGGACTGAAAATGCCCCGGGCGCTCGAAGCGCTCGGACCCACGCTGCGGCGCCTCGAGCAGGGCGAGATCACAGCCGTCGAAGCCATCGACGCCCTTCTCAGCGAAGAATACGCACTGCGCGAAACAAGACGAATAGACATCGCGTTGCGAACCGCGAAGCTCCTCCCCGCCAAAACGGTCGAAAGCTTCGACTTCGCATTCCAGCCCTCACTCGACCGCGAGAGAATCGCCGCTTTGGCCCAGCTCGACTTCATCCGGAGACGCGAAACCGTCCACTTCCTCGGACCGCCCGGAACCGGAAAGTCCCACCTCGCGACAGCACTCGGCGTCGCCGCCGTCAAAGCCGGAAAAAGCGTCTACAAAACCACGCTCGCAGAACTCACCGACAGCCTCGCCAAAGCCGAGCGACAAGGCCGGCTCGCCGAAAAAATCCGCTTCTTCACTCGGGCCGCGCTGCTCGTCGTCGATGAAATCGGATACTTGCCCATCTCCAAAGGCGGAGCAAGCCTGTTCTTCCAAATCGTAAATGCAAGATACGAAAAAGGCGCGATGATCCTTACATCGAACAGAAGCTTCGCGGAATGGGGCGACATCTTCGGAGACCCCGTCGTCGCGACGGCACTCCTCGACCGACTCCTCCACCACGCCGTCGTCGTCCGAATCGAAGGCGCAAGCTACAGACTCAGAAAACACGCGGACCTCATTCCCGAACACGTCCGAGCGAATACGCTCATCACGCCGCCGCCCGCGCCGAAAAAACGAGGCCGGCCCAGAAAGGAGACCCGAACCGACGACTGATCTGGCTCGTCACCAAAACACCGAAAAAGTGGGGAATTTTACTTCGGCACTTTTGGGGAATTTTACTTCGGCATTGACATTGGGTGTCGATCGCCGCAGCGGTCGGGGTCTCCGAGCGGTCGGCCAGCTTGCGCCCGAGAGCGCGAAGCCTGTCCGTCATCCGGTCGACGATCCCGTTGCGGCTCCACGCGTAGAAATAGTACTGGACCGTCGCAGCTGACGGAAAACATGGAGGAATCGCCCGCCACTGGCATCCGGTGGCGAGCACAAACTGGATCGCGTCGGCCACCTCCCGAAGGTCCGTCTTGCGGGGGCGCCCTCTCTTGGACGGAGGCGGAAGACACGGCTCGACCAAATTCCATTCCTCATCCGTCAAATCGCTTTCAAACCGATCCCGAGGGCGTGTATACTTGGTTTTGGTGGTCTCGTTCCAGGGCATGTCCGGCATCCTTTTGTCGGGTTCAAGGTTGACAAAAGATACCACATCTTGGCGAGGCCACTCAACATCTAGGCGAAGCTGCTGAATTTTAGGTCAGGCTCTTGGAGCGAGCCGGCGGCGAATGAAGATTCAATAGGTCGCGCGGCCTCCGCTCAAGTCGAAGACGGCGCCGGTCGTAAAACTGTTTTCCGAAGTGCAAAGCCAGCAAATCATGGCCGCCGCTTCCTCCACTTCAAGAAACCGTTTCCGGGGAATCTTCGAAAGCATGTACGCGATATGCTCCTCGGAAATCTGCTCGAAAATTCGCGTCCGCGCCGCCGCGGGCGTCACGCAGTTGACGCAAATGTCGCTGCCGGCGGTCTCCTTGCCCAGCGCTTTCGTGAAGGCGATGACCGCAGACTTCGATGCCGAGTAAGCGGAAGCGGTCGGATTTCCTTCCTTCCCCGCGATCGAGGCGATGTTCACGATCCGGCCGTAGCCCTCGGCGAGCATTTGACGGACGATGAACCGGTTGGTCAGGAACGTTCCGTCGACGTTTATTTTCTGAATTCGGGACCATTCGTCCAAGTCGTAGTCCACGACATCCGCGTTGGGACCCGCTATTCCCGCGGAATTGACAAGGACGGAAATCGGTCCGGCCCAGGCATTCGTTTCCGCGACAGCTTTCCTCACCGAGTCGGCGCATGAAACATCCACGCTCACGCCTTTTGCGTTCCGGCCGAAGGAATCCGCTTTGCGGCATGCTTCGTCGCAATCCATGTCCCAGACCGCGACCTTGGCGTTGGACGCAATCAGCCTGTCGGCGACAGCTCCTCCGATTCCCCGTGCTCCGCCCGTCACAACGGCCAGCTGGCCCCGAAAATCGTGCGTTGTCGCTGTGCGCGAAGTCATTTAATTTGAACCTCAGTTTCGAACATTGCCGCTTAAATGGCACTTGGAAAGATGCAAGGCAATCGCAAATTGATTTCCAATAGTCCAGAGAGCGGCGAGCGTCCGGCGCTTGGCTGTCGACGCTGCGGCAGCTGATCGCATTCCCATGTGGCAGTTCTGGGTCGATAGAGGCGGCACCTTCACGGACATCGTGGCGCAGCGTCCCGATGGCGCGTTGGAGACCCGCAAGCTTCTTTCCGAAAATCCGGGCCAGTACGACGACGCGGCCGTCCAAGGAATTCGTGACCTTCTAGGTCTGGTCGACGGCGACGAAATACCGGAGAGCGCGATCGAATCCGTCAAGATGGGCACGACGGTCGCGACGAACGCGCTTCTGGAGCGCAAGGGCGACAGGACTCTGCTTCTGATCACAGAAGGATTCCGCGACCTGCTTCGGATCGGGTATCAAAACCGCCCTCGAATCTTCGATCTTCATATTCGCTTGCCGGAGCTTTTGTACGAACGGGTCGAAGAAATCCCCGAACGGGTCGGCGCGGACGGCAAAACAATCAAGCCGATCTGCGAAACTGCAACGCGCGCTGCGCTTGAATCATCGTTCGAGGACGGAATCCGCGCCGTCGCGATCGCATTCATGCACAGCTACGAATCGCCGCTCCACGAAGAACGGGCGGCGGAAATCGCGCGCGAGGTCGGCTTCACGCAAATCTCTCCCAGCCATGCGGTCTCGCCTCTGATGAAGCTTGTCGGGCGGGGAGATACCGCCGTGGTCGACGCTTACCTGAGTCCGATTTTGCGTCGCTACGTTGCCCGCGTACGGGATGCGCTCGATTCCGGCCGAGGTCGCGGCGGCGCGAAGAGCCTGCTCTTCATGCAATCGAACGGAGGGTTGACCGACGCCAACCTATTCCGGGGAAAGGACGCGATTCTTTCCGGCCCCGCAGGCGGCGTCGTGGGCATGGCGAAGACCGGCGAGAACGCGGGGCACAGCAAGCTCATCGGGTTCGATATGGGCGGAACGTCGACTGACGTCTGTCACTATGCGGGCAGCTTCGAGAGAACACTGGAATCCGAAGTGGCCGGAGTGCGGATCCGATCGCCGATGATGCGGATCAATACGGTGGCGGCTGGAGGAGGCTCGATCCTGAGTTTCAAGGACGGCCGGTTCCAGGTCGGTCCCGAAAGCGCGGGCGCCGATCCCGGTCCCGCGTGCTACAGACGCGGCGGGCCGCTCACGGTCACCGACTGCAACGTCTTGCTCGGAAAGCTTCAGCCCGAACACTTTCCGAAGGTGTTCGGGCCTTCGGCCGACGAGCCGCTCGACGCGGAGACAGTGCGCCGAATGTTCGAGGAGCTTGCCGCGCGAACCGCCGAACAGGCCGGCGGCACAGCCGCAAACGCGGAAGAGACGGCCGAGGGGTTTCTCCGCATCGCAGTCGAAAACATGGCCCGCGCCATCAAGAAAATCAGCATCGAGCAAGGCTGCGATGTCACTCGCTACACGCTCAACTGCTTCGGCGGCGCGGGCGGGCAGCACGCTTGTCTGGTGGCCGATGCCTTGGGGATTTCAAAGGTCTTCCTTCATCCGTTCGCCGGCGTTCTTTCCGCATACGGAATGGGCCTGGCCGAAGTCAGGTCGCTTGCGCAACGCCAGTTCAACAAGCCGCTTACAGCCGAAAATTGCCGCGCCGCTGCTGAAGCGGCGGGAGAAATGGCTGCCAAGGGCGCCAAGGACGTCGCAGCTCAAGGATCCGCGGACAGCAGGACCGCCACAGTGAAGCACGCAATGCTCAGATATTCGGGCTCCCACCAAATCATCGAAATTCCGCTTGAGCAGACGGACGTCATGAGGCGCGGATTCGAGGCGGCCCACAGGCAGCTTTACGGATTCGCCGACCCGAATCGCGAAGTCATGATCGACGCCTTGTCGGTCGAAGCAATCGGTTCGCCGCCGCCCTTCCCCGAACGCGCCGGAGAATTCGTCGCAGCAGACCCCAGTCCTGTTGATCAGGTGAACATGTGGTCTGGCGGCAAATACCGGTCGACGCCGTTCTACCGCCGCGACGATCTGAAGCCCGGGCAAAGGCTTTCGGGACCCGCGATCATCTCGGAAAATACCGGGACGGTGGTGGTCGAACCCGAGTGGGCTGCGAAGGTCGACAGCCTCGGCAATCTGATCGTTGAACGCACCGCGAAGAAAATTCGCCGCGAACACGTCGCCGATGAAGCCGATCCGATCATGCTCGAAGTCTTCAACAACCTTTTCATGTCCATCGCCGAGCAGATGGGCGCCACGCTCGCGAATACCGCGTATTCGGTCAACATAAAGGAGCGGCTGGATTTCTCCTGCGCGCTGTTCGATCCCGCCGGCGACCTCGTCGCCAACGCGCCGCACATACCCGTTCATCTCGGCTCGATGGGAGAATCGGTGAGGACGATCATTCGCAAGAATGCCGGCGCGATGAGTCCCGGCGACGTCTTCGTCCTCAACGCGCCCTACAACGGCGGCACGCACCTTCCGGATGTAACTGTGATTACGCCGGTTTTCGATGAATCGGGTGCCGAGATCATCTTCATCGTCGGATCGCGCGGGCATCACGCGGACATCGGCGGAAGGACGCCCGGATCGGGACCGCCCGACAGCACGCACATCGATGAGGAAGGCGTTCTCATCGACAATTTCAAGATGGTGGACAAAGGCAAATTCCTGGAACGCGAAACGCGCGCGCTGCTGGCGTCCGGTCCCTATCCCTGCCGGAACATCGACCACAACATTGCGGACCTGACCGCGCAAGCCGCAGCGAACGAGACGGGCGTCCGCGAAGTTCGGAAAATGGTCGCCCAGTTCGGCCTCGACGTCGTGCAGTCATACATGCGCCACGTCCAGAGCAATGCGGAGGAGAGCGTTCGCTGCGCGCTGGTTTCGCTGCAGGATGCCCACAACATATATGAACTCGACAGCGGAGCCCGCATCGAAGTCACATTCAAGGTGGACAGGAACGCGAGGGAAGCGACGATCGATTTCACCGGAACGAGCGCGCAGGACAGCGGCAACTACAACGCGCCTGCCGCCGTGTGCAAAGCGGCGGTCCTGTATGTCTTCCGCACATTGGTCGGCAGCGACATCCCGCTCAACGAAGGCTGCCTGAAACCGCTCCGGCTCGTCATCCCGAAGGGCAGTTTCCTAAATCCCGAATATCCGGCGGCCGTCATTGCAGGCAACACCGAGGTCAGCCAAGCGATCGCGGACGCCCTCTACGGCGCGCTCGGCGTCATCGCAGGCTCCCAAGGCACGATGAACAATCACATTTGGGGCAATGATCGCTACCAGAACTACGAAACCATCGGCGGCGGCACCGGCGCCGGACCCGATTTCGACGGAGCCGACGCCGTGCATTCGCACATGACCAACACCCGCATGACCGATCCCGAAGTGCTCGAATGGCGGTTTCCCGTCAGGCTGGAGGAATTCTCGATCCGGCGCGGCTCCGGCGGCTCGGGACGCCGCCGCGGCGGCAACGGAATTCGGCGCAGACTCAGGTTCCTTGAAGACATGTCGACGACAGTGCTGACATCGCACAGGCGGGTTCCGCCGAATGGAGCCGCAGGCGGCGGACACGGCTCGACCGGAAGAAACGCTGTTGAGCGCTCGAACGGCGACATATTGGAGTTGAACGGGAACGACATGGCCGAAGTCGAGCCGAATGACGTGTTCATAATGGAAACGCCCGGCGGCGGCGGATTCGGAATCGAACCCGCTGCCGCAGACGAGTCCGTTCAGGTTCGATGCTTTCCGCATCCGGAGGGCAGCATCCGATGATCGCGTTGACTTATGCGGCTCCTGAAGAGAGTCCCTGCGATGCTTCGGTTCGCCGTGCCGCCGACATCATGTCCCGGCTTCGACACATTTTTTGATCAGCATTTGTTTTTTCGTGCCCATGCCTGTTTTCAAGGCACTGCATTTGCGCCGCTCGTCGTTGTTTGCGGCGGCGGCCTCGCTCGATCCAATGCGACGAGCGATGCGCTAGCCAAGTTTCTTTCCGTCGCGCACAGCTTCGAAGACTTGGAACGACGCAAAAAATTGAACCGAACGGTCGAGTCGGGAATTCCGCTCCTGTCCGCATCGTCCCGCCTCTTGTCTTGCCGCGCCGCAGCCGCGCGGAGTCGGCAGGCGGCTTGATGGAGTCCAGCGCATGAATCAAACCGCTACTTTGGCGGAATCAAGACGGGTCCGATTTCCTTGAAACCCACTTTGATCGCGCTTCCCGCTTCAAGGGGGTATCGGACATCGTCGTGAACCGCGGTCTCAGCGGTGCCGCCTTTGATGGAGATAGTTTCGCAGGGGATCAAGTTCGCTTCGCCGATGAAGTCCGCCACGAACGCATCGACCGGGGAAGCGTACAGTTCGCGCGGCGTTCCGAGCTGGGTTATCGCGGCGTCGTGACTCCGAGGCGCAAATGCTGCTTACCAATAAGATCTTTCAACTGACGATCTCTGCCGAGGTGCAGAGCAAACGCATTTCAGAGTGTCTCGGCGAGCTTCGCGGCGTTGCCGATGAGCTCGGGACGATGTTCCGGCACTTGAGCCGCCCGCAAGAATCGCCGTCGGATCGACAGCCTGTCGTCCATGAGGTGCGCCATGCTCAAGACCAGGCGGCGGATCCCCGCGAGGTTTTCCGGGCCGTGGCCCGTCCGGTTCCGCAGGTCGTCCTCCCGCATCCGGACGTCCGGAACCCAATGCAGTTTGCTCTTGATCGCCAGTGGTTCCGGACGGCCTTCAGGAAGTCTTCGGGAGACATCTTCCGGCTCGTGATGCAGGTGCGGGTCTCGGTGCGGGTCCGCCCCTCCGAGACGCGGATCGACTCGACCCTGCCTGTCGCCGCGAGGCCCGGCCGCCGGTGGGCGTCCTGCAACTGGCCGATGTCGTGGCAGACCGTCGCGGTGCGCGTCTCCTCGCGGCTGTATCCGCGCCCAGCCTTTTGATAGGAAAGCATTTTCCCGGCTTTCCCGGGATCCGCGAGCCAATCCTTCGCATCCTTGTGGAGCGATCCTTGGTTGCCCTTCAGCGCCAGGACGCAGTCCCCGCCCTTGCCGGTGATCAGCTCCGCGGCGTCGCGCTGCGCATGCATCGCGTCAGCGGTGACGACCGCGCCCTTGACGTCCAGCATCTCGAGCAGCGCCGGAAGCGCTCGGATCTCGTTGGATTTCTTGTCGACCGCCACCTGCCGGACGCCCTCCGCCTCCATCGCCTTCGCCCAGTCCCGCGGCGAACCGCGCCAGAGCCGCCGCGAACGAACCCGGAACAGCCGCGAGAAAGCGTCGTGGCTGGGCAGGCGGTGCTCCGGACGCATGAATTGGCGCAAAAACCCCTCGTTGTTGGCGGCGAAATCTGCCATGTCGACGCAGGTCTGCCCGGTGCACAGGCTCGAAAGCAGCGAGACCATCAGCACCTAGTGAAAGTCGTGGCGCGTCGCGTTGCTCTTGCACGGATTCTCGACCCCATTGAATATTTGACGCAATTTTTCCACTGTCTGCCTCTTCGCTCTGCCCGGTGCGGCTGTTGCCGTCTCTTTCCGAGAGTAGCATCAAGAAAAGGAAGGTCAAATGCGATTGCGCTAGGTAGGAGTCATTTTTAGAAGCCGATTCACACTACAACCCTGTTCACTGCCCGGGACGATCACCGGCTGCCACACCGTGCATCACCGGCACCTGCAGTTCACCGCGTTCACCGACCAGATCGGCTGGAAGGTACCCGCCGGACGGTGATCCGCGCAACCTGAACAACTACTCTGCCCACAAGCACGGAACCGCCTGGGACTTGCGGGCGGCGCATCGCTTCCGGACTGTCCAACTCACGTCGACCTCTCCAGACAAATCGAAAGATCATTCGCTAAAGCACGAAAGAACTCCAAGTCTTCAATAAGTGTTTTATCACCGGGCGATGACTGTGCTCCCAAAGAATGCGCGATAATGTTTCTACGTTTAAAGAAATCCTCGAGTTTTTCATTAAAATAATCGTTAGTTCTGCTCCTATCATCTTCTTTGAAATACGCCATTAAACTACCGTTCCCGCAAAGTTGTACACAGACCCCTTCCATACCACAGGCCTTGAATAGCCTTGTTATCTCTTGTGCACGCATATGTCTTTCATTGCGGATAATATTCACGAAAAAATTTTGACCAACATCCTCCGTATTGCCCTCCAACAATTGAAAAACAGATTCAAACTTTGAACGCGCCACATTAACTGCGGCGGCAAATACTTCCTTTTCCGAATTTTGACCGAATCGACTCTTTCTTAGGTCTTCCAGTGTTCGCCGCCAAGCATTTTCGAGCAGAGCATGAGGTAAATCAGAAACTTGCTTTGCGTTGGTTACAGTCTGCTCGGCCAGTTTACGGGCCATTTGGCGTACAAATTCCTCGAATGTCGCCGCAAGGATCAATGTGATTGAGTTGATCGAAGCTAGCCGCACTTTACTTGGGTTTTCCGAATCTTGACCAAGTTCAACTAGCTTTTTCAGTGACTGTAGATCGGTTTCAAATTCTTCAAGAATTACCGAGAATTCACTATGCAAAGTGATTACTCCGGTAACAGAATATTTTGAAGCAAGTCGATTCTATTGCGGACAGACTCCGCCGTATTTTTGCGACCCACTATGAGTTCATATTCATCGTCATTCTCTATAGCAGATCTAAGCCGCACATTGACGCCCTCTCTGTCACTGATGACTTTATCTTTTTGATTCCAAACTCTATCTATCGCAACCATTGAAGCGTCGTAAAGAGCCGCCGATAAAATCTCTTTACGGTCCCCAACTGCGGGAATCTTGAACAAGTTACTTTCAAAGATTTTGTAAAGAAACGAAAATCTTGAACAGAAGTCCTTTTCCAATTGATCTGCTTCGGTATCGTTGAGTTTTTCCTCCATGGCTCGATCTAGCATCGACTTCATTGATCCTCTGATGTTTTCGGGGTTGCGCAGTGCCACGAAACGCAAAATTAGTTCACAATCGTACATTTTCGCATATAGGGAGTTTTTTTGCCTATCTGGGTTTTCATAGTATTCTTCTTCATTTTGTTCTGTATAATGAGGAATTCCAAATACATCCGTAAACGGCTTGAATCGACTGCATTTTATTATGCAGTTGTTCAACGGTCCAGGATTTAGCGCGTTACGTATTTCTTGAGCATTTAGCTTACGTCCTCCGGTATTCAAGCGGTCGAAGACCAATCTGCGAATGTCTGCAATGCCATTTCTGTTTTCTTGCAACCGCTCGGCTTCGTTCTCCTTCAGCAAAACAACCACAGAAATAGTAGCCCGATCCAGTGTTCGCCGCACTCTAGGCGAACACTCTTGGTAGCGAAATCCATTCAAATCTTTAAGCACCTTTAGTCCGCCTAAGGCGTAAGTTCCTGAAAAGAAGTCGGCAATAGCACTCAATCGCTGCTGACCGTCCATCACCTCGTAACGAGCCGCTTTCGCCTCGTAAAAGAAAACCGGTGGTACAGGGATATTGAGCATTAAGCTCTCAATGAGTCTGGATTTTTGTGAAATTGTCCAACGCAGTCGGCGCTGGTACTCGGGCCTAAGGTTGATAGCTTCTCGTTTCTCAATCATTTCCCAGATTTGGGGCAGAAGGAAATTATTGGTTTGGTAAAAGATACGAAACGAGTTTTTTGCCAAGATCTCATCAGCGCCCATTAGGTGTGTTTCGGGTTGAACTTCATCCGACTGATTTTCACCAAATTCGATTTCTGTTTCCATGTTCAGCTCCAAGAATCTATCCTCGTCGAATACTATATCGGTATCGTCAGACAACACAAAAGTGCAAGGCCAAGGCCATAGTGTGTGGTCACACCTTTGGGCACCAGTCTTTTCTTGTCCAATTTCGGGCGGCCGGTCAAGTGTTTGTACGCGTTCAGCATTTATGCGGCGTTTCGGGGTCCGATTCGCTGCATCCTTGGGCGGTTTATAGGATTTGACGGGGTTGTTTTCCAGCGTCCGGTTTTTTCGGTCGTCCGGCTGTTTGGCGTTCTCGGCGGTGCGGAGAGCATGGAAAGCCTGTGGACAATCCCTTTGTGCGCCGTTTTGCGGTTTGGGGTTCGGGGTCTGGATTGACCACATTCTTCCCACACTTCCGCTTGTCGGCGGCCGGTCGCCGTCGAGGCGTTTTCCGGGAATGCGGCCGACCCCTCCTCCGCGGCCGTCCGGGCCGGCAAGCTCCGCGACCGCTTCGGACTGAAGCGGGCGGTGTTCGTCGGAGACCGCGGCATGGCTGCGCAGGCGCGCGTCCGCGAGGACCTCGAGCCGAACGGATGCGACTGGTTCTTCGGGGGTCGGCGCCTTGGCCGATCAGGGCGCGCTGGAGCCCACGCTGTTCGACGAGCAGGGCATGGCGGAAATCGAATGCCGGGAGCTGATCGCGGCGGCTGCGGCGGATCTTATGGAGATCCGGCGGCGCGCAGAGCGCCCCCTCGACAAGCGCAAGATGCGAAAGCATTTCGATCTGAGGATCGGAAAGGGATCCTTCTCTCCGAGGCGCAGGAAGCAGGAAATCGCCGCCGAGGCGGCCCTAGACGGGTTCTACGTCGTGCGGACCAACCCGCCGGAAGAGCAGATGTCCGCCGCCGACTTCGTACTGACCTGCAAGAGATTGGGCCGGGTCGAGAGGGCGTTCCGGACGATGAAGACGTCCGATCTCCAAGCCCGCGCCTACCTCCTGATCTGCATGCTCGGCTACTATGTCGAAATGCGCATGCGCGAAGCGCTCGCCCCGATGCTGTTCGACGACGAGCGCGGCCCGGTCCGCGACTCGCCCGTCGCCAAGGCCGAGCGCTCGCCGCAGGCCAGACGGAAGGCGCCCTTGAAGCGCACGAGTCCGGGCGAGGACGTCCACGACTTCCGGGGACTGCTCGCGCAGCTCGGAACGCCCGCGATGAACCGGATCGAGCCCTCGGGGCCGGGAAAGCCGGGATTCGACGTCCTCGCCTCGCCGACGCCGATCCAAGCGCAGAATAGCACAGCCGAGATACAGAAGGTCCCCATGCGGTAGTCCCCTTCCAGTTCACCTTGTCCAGTCGCCTGACGGCCGGAATCCGAAAAAAGCCGGACGTTCAAACAGTTGTTCAAAAGACTCCTACGGAACTTCCGTTTAGCGGAAAAAATGTCGAAGTCAGGAAGCCAACGAACATGAAACGCACCCTTGATCTTCAGTCAATCTGAAAGGACGGAACCACGCTATAGCTGCCCGTCGCGATCGCCTCAAACCGCCGGCGCCGCTCGACCGACATCTTGAATTCCACTCCTGACCGCCCCGCTTCAAAGCGGAGGCGCAACAATGCGTTAACTCAGGCGGCCGCTAGTCCGGTGGAATCAAAACCGGTCCGGTTTCCTTGAAACCCACTTTGATCGCGCTTCCCGCTTCAAGAGGGCGTCGGACATCGTCCTGAACCGCGAACAGCGCGCCGAAGGACGTTGCGAGCGAGTATTCCATTCGCTCGCCGACATAAGTGGACTTCGCAACGGTGGCGTCGAACCCTGCCGCGCTTCCAAGAACAATGCGCGACGGGCGCACGGCCAATTTTGCCGGGCCCGGGGAAAGGTCTCGCGACGGCAGGCGGTGCCGGTATCCGTCGACCGCGATCTCAGCGGTGCCGGCTTCGACGGAGAGTATTTCGCAGGGGATCAAGTTCGCTTCGCCGATGAAGTCCGCCACGAACGCGTCGACCGGGGAATCGTACAGTTCACGCGGCGTGCCGATCTGGGCGATCGCGGCGTCGCGCATCACAACGATCTCGTCGCTCACGGCCAGCGCCTCCTCCTGATCGTGCGTGACGTAGACAACGGTCAGACCCAGATCCTGCTGGATGGAACGGATGTCCTCGCGCACCCGGCGGCGCAGTTTCGCGTCGAGATTCGAAAGCGGTTCGTCGAACAGCAGCACTTGAGGCTCGAGCACCAGCGCGCGGGCCACCGCGACCCTCTGCTGCTGGCCCCCGGATAGCTCGCTGGGCAAACGGTCGTCGAAACCCTTCAAGCCAACCAGCTCAAGCCCGGCACGCGCCCTGTCCCGCGCTTCCGGTTTGGGAAAGCCGGAAAAGCCCAGCCCGTAGGCCACGTTCTCCAATACGCTCATATGCGGAAACAGCGCGTAGGACTGGAACACCATGGCCACGTCCCGGTCGGTGGCCGGAAGCGTGGTGACATCGCTGCCGCCGATGAAGATCCTGCCGGTCGTCGGCATTTCCAGCCCGGCGATCATCCGCAGCGTCGTGGTCTTTCCGCAACCTGAAGGCCCAAGCAGCGTAACCAGCTTGCCCGCATCGACATCGAGGTCAATTTTGTCGACCGCAACGACATCCTCGCCGAAAGCCTTGCTCACGCCCCGAAAGCTGACAGGGGCCGCTTTTCCTTTGATCCGAGCCTCACTCATTGGTCATCTCCCCGTCATGAATTGGGTTCGGCGGCCGATCTGGATGCGGCCGACGACGAGCTGCAGGAGGGCCACCACCGAGAGCATCACGAAGATCAGCGTTGTCGAGTAAGCGATGGCGAGGCCGTAATCGTTATTCTCGACCCGGCCGATGATGTAGCTGGTGGCCATGTCGTATTCGGCCGACACGAGAAAGATCACCGCGCTGATGGCCGTCATGGCGCGCACGAAACTGAACACCAGCGCGGCGAGGATGGCCGGGCGCAGGAGCGGCAGGATCACCCGGCGGAAGGTCTGCCAGCTGTTGGCGCCGAGCGTGAGCGACGATTCGTCAAGCGACCGGTCGAGCTGCGACATGCTGGCAACGCCGGCGCGCACGCCCACCGGCATGTTCCGGAAGATGAAGCTGACCACAAGGATGATTCCGGTTCCGGTGATCTCGATCGGCGGCACGTTGAAGGCGAGGATGTAGCTGACGCCGATCACTGTGCCGGGAATGGCGAAGCTCAGCATCGTGCCGAATTCGAATGAATCCTTCCCGGCGAACGACTGGCGGGTCAGCAGGTAGGCGGTGGAGAGACCGACCGCGGCGGTCAGCGGCGCGGCGATCGCGGCAATGGAGATCGTAGTGAAAAAACTGTCCCAGGCAGAGCCCGACCAGTGCAGGCCGTGCTCCGTCCAGCCGACCGAGAAGGCCGTGATGTAGTGCTTGAACGTCAGCGCGTTGCGCACGCCCCACAGCTCGACAAAGGATCCGTAGACGATCATGCCGTAGACGACGACGGTGAAAGTGCCCCAGAGGCCCGCGACGGCGAGGACCGGCCAGGCCAGGCGGCGCGGCATGAGCGGGTGCACGCCGGAATCGCCCTTGCCGGTGATCGTCGTGTAGCGCTTCCTTCCGAGCCAGCGGCGCTGTGCGTAGAAGGCCGACAGGGTGAAGAACAGGAGCACGATGGCCAGCACCGCCGCGCGGCCCTGGTCGTATTGCGCGCCGACGATGGCGAAGAAGATCTCGGTCGAAAGCACGTCGAAGTTGCCGCCGAGCACAAGCGGGTTGCCGAAATCCGCCATCGACTCGATGAAGCCCAGAAGGAAGGCGTTCGCGAGACCGGGACGCATCAGCGGAAGCGAAACAGTCCTGAAAGTCTGCCATTTGTCGGCGCGCAGCGTCTGTGCGGCTTCCTCCATCGACGGGCTGACGCCCTCCACGACTCCGATCAGAACCAGAAACGCAATGGGAGTGAATGCCAGCGTCTGCGCGATCAAAATGCCTGGAAGGCCGTAAAGCCAGCGCGTGGGCTGAACGCCGAATAAATCGGCGACGAACGTGGTGACGGCCCCCGAGAGTCCGAACAGCAGGATCAGCGCAAGGCCGATGACGAAGGGCGGCGTAATGATCGGGAGCACGGTCAACGCCCTGAGTCCGCGGTTGAAGCGCAAGCCAGAGCGAGTGGCGGTCAGCGCGAAGGCGAGGCCGAGCGCGGTGGTGAGCGCGCCGACGAGGATCGCCAGAAGGAGCGAATTCCAAGCCGCACCGCAGCGCGCTCCCCAGAAGCATCCGAGACCCCAAAGCCGGTCGTCGAAGAATTTCGAGAAGAACACCGTTATGGAATGGCTTCCCTCGTCCGTGATGAAGGCGGCGAGAAGCATCCGCGCAATGGGGAAAAAGACGAAAATGGCAACAATCGCGATGATGCCGCCGATTGCGCTGACCACGAAGACGTCGCCGTTAATTGCGCCGCGAGCGGCGATGCCGTGGGTGAAGAGGAAGAGGAAGGACGATGCGAGGATCAGCGCGCCGTATCCCATGCCGAACTGGCGGTCGCCGAGGTCGCCGAAGACCGCGGCGAGCCATTGGAAATTGTACCCGCGAATTCCGATGCCGAATCCCTGCGCGAAGAGCCAGACGAACCCCAAGCCGCCGGCGAGAATCAGGACGATTGAATGGAAAGGATCGGATTTGCGGCGACGCAGGACAGCCAGCGGCGCGATGAGCGCCAAGAGCATCGGCGCAAGCCAGATTTTCTCGCCTTGGGCAACGAGAAGGGCGGCTGGCGCGTAATCTTCGTCAAACGGATAGCCGTCGAAGAGCCAGCTGAAGGAAAAGAAGCCGTCCTCGACGCCGTACCAAGGAAACAGGCAATAACCGACCCACCCGGCAACGATCCAGAAGGTCAGAACCGGGTGGGCGGTCGCCTCTAAAGTCGACTTGCGCGCCAAATCATTGCGGCAGAGTCGAAACCTCTTCGTCCCACTTTTGAAGAAGCCGCTTTCGTTCGTCCGACGAGCCGTACTTGGCGAAGTCGTAGTCGATCAGCTTGATCGACGACATGTCGGGCGCCATGGGCGACGTCTCGGCATTCACGTTGGAAGGCACTTGGAAAGCGTTGACCTGCAGAGCGAGGTTTTGCGCCTCGGCGGAAAGTGCCCAGTCGTAAAACCGCTTGGCCTCCTCAAGGTTGCGGGCGCCGGCGATGATGGACATGGAACCGATCTCGTAACCCGTGCCCTCGCAAGGCGCCACAACCTTTATCGGAAAGCCCGCGACGGCCTGTTTCACCGCGTCATGCATGAATACGATGCCGATCGTGTTCTCGCCCCGGCCAGCTGCCTTGATCGGCGCCGAGCCGGACTTGGTGTACTGGTTGATGTTGGCGTGCAGACCCTTCATGAATTCGAACCCGTCGTCTTCGCCGAAAATCTGCACGATTGACGCAAGCGTGGTGTAGGCCGTTCCCGAAGAGTTGGGGTTCGCCATCTGCACATGTCCCTTGAACTCGGGCTTCAGCAGATCTCTCCAGCAGGAAGGCTCCGACAGATTGTTGGCAGCGACGAGTTCGGTGTTGTAGCCGTAGCCGAGCGCGCCGGAATAAATTCCGATCGTCCGGTTGTTCGCGCTTTCGGCTTGGGCGATTGCCCAATCATGAAGCTGGTCCCGCATCGGCGAGAGGTATTCTTCCGTGAGTCCCTCTTCTGCCGCCTGAAGATGCGGATCACCCGTGCCGCCCCACCAGACGTCACCTTTGGGATTCGACCTCTCCGCCCTCACCTGGGCAAAGGTCTCGCCCGATGACTTGCGCGTCATGTTGACGTCGATGCCGGTGGCCTCCTCGAAACTGCGCGCCATCAATTGGCACCAATCCTCCTGCGCAGAGCAGTAGTAGGTCAGTTTGTCCGCCTGTGCCGCACCTGCGGTCATCGAGAGCGCGAAAAGCGACGCCCCGAACACAACTTTGAATAAGTTCATTTTATCCTCCCTAGCAATGCGTTGTCATTGCGACTGAACGTTAAATAGCTGCGGCAGATATTGCAATCCAGTTTTCTGCCAAGGGATCTGTGCGGGTTGCGACCGGCGACGCGACTCCGACCGCGAGAATGCTGCCTGCCGAGAAGATCTTTCAACTGACGATCTCCGCCGCAATGCAATCGGAGGCGCAGACTAGGGGCACTTGATCGAAATATTGTCAGGGTCCGGTAGGTGCATCCCATTATTTTGGTTCAGGATGGTTCCGTGCAGATGCAAGCAATCGGATTTCATGCGGCGCTTGCAAGCACCGCGAGGAGTGCCTCTCGATGCCGGTTCGAGGACGCCTACGGTTCCGTCGCCAGCGTTCGTCAAAGTCGGCGATGGGAACGCAGTATCACAGTCAAAAACAAAAGGACTGGGGCAGTACCGCACGCCGGTTCACAATGCTGATAACAATCTTGAGTTGTATTCATCGAATTCGCTGATAAAAGTGAGATATCACCAGCAATCAAGTACAACCACAGCCACGAGATCGGAAACGGAAAGACAATAGCATGGTTTAGAAAAAGTTTCCAGGAGCAATTGCGAAATGGTATAAGCTGCGCTAGATGGGTCAGCACTCGCCAATACAAAAAGAATGAAGTTCATGGTCGAAACTCCGACAAACCCCATGCATCTTCCCGACTTGTCCATCCGCGGATTTAGGGGAATTCAAGAACTCAAAATCCCGCATTTGGGACGGGTAACTTTACTTGCCGGGAAAAATAGAACCGGCAAGACAACCGTGCTAGAAGCCGTCCGGCTCTACGCTTCCAGGGGACGCAGGCACATTCTAGAGGAGATTTTAGCCACGCACGGGGAACTCTCAGAAGGATGCGACGAAGACGGCGACAAAGCGATCATCCATAATTTCGAGACACTGTTTAGCGGACGCAAAGTGGTAGAGGATTCTAGAATCGAGATCGGATCATCTGGCGATGCAAGTAATGGTAAGCTTGAAATCGTCGTGAAAACTCCCGATAGACAAACAGTGTCTATGCTGGAGAGGAAGTATAATTTGCCAGCCTATGACGCAGCTTGGTCAATTTTGGAAGTTTCGTTTTTGAGTCGTTTTTATAGTATACCATGGATCTTGCCGGTTGATTCAAAGTCCAGGCAAATCAGAGCTTTTCCGAGGAACGGGACGATTGTCGACGACCAGAATCAGTTTCCAGTGGAGATGACCTGTGAGAATTTGGGCCCGAACGTTACGAATAACGATAAATTCGCAGAATTTTGGGATGAGGCTGCACTCACTATAGATGAGGAACGCGCGGTTGCCGGGCTAAATATCGTGCTGGACGGTAGAGCTGATGGAGTGAGGATGATTGGAGAACATTCGAGGCGAACATATGCTCCTTGGCTACGACCTCTAGGTAGACGTATGATTGTAAAGTTGAAGGATGTTCCTAATCCTGTGCCGCTAGCAAGTCTTGGCGATGGAGCAGTTCGTTTAATTTCTGTGGCGCTGGCACTGGCGTGGTGCCGAGATGGATTTCTGGTAATTGATGAAGCGGAGAACGGTATACATCATTCGATTCTGGAACCCTTCTGGGATATGGTTCTTCGGACAGCAAATGAAAACAACGTTCAGGTTTTTGCGTCCACCCACAATTTTGACTGCGTGAGCGGATTTGCAAGAGCTGCGGTCAAACTTCCAGAAATTGAAGGAGTTCTCGTCCGATTGGAACAGCAAGAAACGCAAACCCGCGCAGTCGAATATTCAGAAGATGAACTCAAGGTTGCTGCAGATCAAGGCATTGAGGTTCGTTAGCAATGCATCCAAAGCCAATGAATTCAAAAGTTCTTCTCGTCGAGGGAGGTGAAGATTTGCATTTTGTTAATCATATTGTTCAACGCGCTGAATTGGATGTATCGTTTTGCGTTAAGGACTAAAAGGGGTTGCAAAATTTGTTTAAATCTATTGCGCTGGAACTCAACGTTCCGAATCAGGTTGCGGTTGGTATAATCTTGGATGCTAACGATGACCCGAGGGACAGATGGAACGTTGTTTTAACTAAGCTTAAAGATAAAGGAATTGATCTTCCTGAGTGCCCATGTCCTACCGGGACTATAGTGGAAGGAGTCGAAGGCAAACCACGCGTGGGGGTATGGTTGATGCCAAATAACTGTTTAGAAGTAGGAGGCGAACTTGAAGACTTTGTTCAGCAGATGATTCCAGCAGGTGATCCCGTCTTTCCTCTGGCTAGGAAATATATTGAAGATATTCCCTGCGGCGCTAGGAAATTCGCCAACCCGAAGTTGAATAAGGCCGTAGTCCATGCTTGGTTGGCGGCGAGAAAGAAGCCTGGTCTCATAGGGTTAGCAATTACAAACGAAGATTTGGAGATTACTGGTGATTTATGCAAGAGTTTTATTGATTGGATCGAAAGACTTTGTAGATAAATTCGTTTAATGACGAAGCGGGCGCACGTTGTAAATATCGTATTTCATTTTGTATACGAAATTAATGAGTAAAGGTCGGCACAGCTTTCACGGGTCGTCGGTAGTTTAGATCAAAGAGCCTGTCCCAAAATTGATAAACTTGGTGCGTAGGCCTGTTATTGGATGATTTGGAATGTCTGACAAGCGATTTCGCGACCGGCCTGTCGATCAAGTCCATGTTCTGCCGCCCTCGGTCGACGACTATGTTTCCGACAAGAGCCGCTTGGCACTGTTCGTCCACGACTTGGTTCGGAATCGGCTGGTCCTCGCCGAAATCAAAGGCGCTGTCCGAGTTCACCCATTGATGCGACTCCGCCTTGACACCGGGGCACCGCGCATCCTGGGCAAGCAGCAGAAGGCGCAGGAAACGGAGTTCCGCCATCCTGAGGCGGTGGCGTTTTTTGCACGGTTTGACGGCCGAGGAGGCAGTGCAGCGGATTCTGCTGGGGATCGACAGCACCGGAGTCCCGATATTCGCGCGTGAGGCGAAGGCCATCGCCTGCTTCACGGCCGAAATCCGACATCCGACATCCGAAGACCGGGGAGCCTCGGAAACCGATGCGATGTCGCATCCAAAAAAGAGAATGCCTAAGCAGATCCCATTTTGATCGGCCTCGCAAGAATTTTCGCCAAATTTTTAATTGTCGGCTTTGAACCGACGCTCCATGCCGCTTCGCTCAATTCAGTTCGATCAGCTGGACGCAAAAGCTCATTGAGGACATCATCGAATTTTTCCTTGATTTCTTGGTCCGCCAGCGGCTTTTCCGGATATCCTCTCGCCACTTCAGCCCGGTTCTCGAGTCTCCGCCCGCCGGCCAGCGAAAGGGCTATTTCGCCGATGTAGAAGTCGGGAAATCGCCTTTCCAATTCGCCGTCGTCAGGCAGGACGCGCGTTGCGGCTGCCAGCCGCCGGACTTCCGAGTCCGTCTTGCGCTTGTCGTCGAATAGATCGGTGTAATTCAACCGGCCGGCCGCCGCGAAGACCGGCAGCACATATTGCGCGCAATGCCCCTTCAGCGGATTGCCGTCCACGCAATGGCAGCCGGACCGCGCGAACCTCAGTTCAATTCGCTCGATTTGATCAGGCTGCACCTCATGATCTTTGATCAGGCCTGAAAGCGCATCAAGCGCGGGGTGAAGAAACGAAACGCAAGGATATGGTTTGACCGCGAGACCGCTCACGCCTTCCCACTCGGTTCCGAGACCGCTCGTCAAGGCGATTGGATTCGGGACGTCGCTGAAAGCGTCCAGCACGACATGGCCGCCATCGAATATTCGGTCGGGAGCGCCGAACCCCGATTTCGCGAGCAACGCGGCGGTCATTCCGTTCCGCGCCGCCATCCCCATTTGGAACGGCCGGGCATCCTCGCGCGGATCGTCCTGCCACGCCATCAACCCGGACGCCTGCAAGGCCGCTAGGCCAAGCGCCCTGACAGTCTGCTCAGGATTCAAAGCGAAAAGATTGGCCGCCGCAGCCACGGCGCCGAAAGTCCCGCAAACGGCCGAAGGATGAAAGCCTCGACGGTACAGCTCCTTCGGGTTCATCGCCATCGAAACGCGGTAGGTGATCTCGCAGCACAATGCCGTTGCGGCGAGAAAATCTTTCCCGGATCCGTTGACCATCTCCGACGCGGCGAGGGCGACGGGAACGGCAATCGCGATCGGATGCAGAATCGCTTCGGGATGATGGGGTTCATAGTCGGCGGCGTAACCAAGCGTCCCGTTGGCGAATACCGCGTTCACGGCCGAAATTTTGTCCGGGTGGCCGTACAGAGTCGCTTCCGGCGGACCGCCTTGAGAGATTGCGAACGATCTGACTCCGGCGCTCGCGGTGACGATCGGGTGAAGCGAGGCATAGGAAACCCCGATTCCGTCATAGGCGAGCACGCGGATGTACTCTTCGACCTCGCGCGGAAGATCCTTTGGTCCGAACCCGGAAATGAAATCCGCCAGCAATCGGGTATTCGGCGCGCGTTCGTTCATGCTCATTTCTTGTCCTCCGCCGCAGGTCGCAGCCGTTTCGCAGTCGCATGCGGCCTGCACTTGTGTGACCCGCAAGATTGAAAAATGGGTCAAAATGCCGAGTTTGACTGAAACCCTCGTCACGTAATACACAGATCGGCGGCGACAATGGAGCGTCGGCTTGAAATTTGACGAATTTCACTTGCGCGATTTGGATCGGCGCGAACCGGGAACTTAGAAATGCATTCCATTTCGCGACTTCGCGTCCACATCGTTCGAATCCCTGCAAAGGCGGTGCATTCGCAAGGCAGCGGAAGCGTGGCCGGAATAAACAGCGTATTGGCCGAAGTTGCGACAGAGTCTGGACACACCGGCTGGGGCGAAGCGTCTCCATGGGCGGTCTTCACCGGCACGGTCGAGGCGAATGCGGCAGCTTTGCATGTTCATTTGCGGCCGCATGTGATCGGCGCGGATCCATTCAAGGTTTCCCGCATGCTGTCGACCGCGGACGAGGCGCTTGTGGGCTGCAACGAAGCGAAAGCCGCGCTTGAAATGGCCTTTCTGGACGTGGCGGGCAAAATTTCGGGACTCAGCGCGTCTGAACTTGTCGGAGGCCGCTGCCGCGACTCCGTGCCCCTGAGTTTCTCGGTCGCCAATTCGGACTTCGAGACGGATCTTGAAGACATTGCGGCAATCCACGACGACGGCGTCAGAATCTTCAAGTTGAAGACGGGATTCGCGCCGCATGAATTCGACCTCATGCGGCTGGAAAAATTGCGCGAGCGATATGGCAAGGCGGTTTCCTTGAGAGTCGACTACAATCAGGGACTGCCGACATTCGACGCGATTCGGAAGCTGCGGGATCTTGAGCGATTCAACTTGGATTTTATCGAGCAGCCGGTGAAGCGCCATGAAAAAGCGGCGCTCGCGGCGATATCGCGTGCGCTGGACACTCCGGTGATGGCGGACGAATCGGTTTTCGACGCGAAAGACGCCATCGAAGGAGTCAAAATCGAGATTGCGGACATTTTCGCGCTGAAGGTCATGAAGTCGGGCGGGATTCGCAAGGCTTTGGACGTCGCCGCGATTGCGAAGACTGCGGGAATCGAATGTTACGGCGGATGCATGTTCGAAACCGGAATAGCGCATGCCGCCGGAGCCCATATGATGGCGGCGCTGCCCGATTCGCGGCTCGGTTGCGAATACTACATGCCGACCTATTTGCTTGAAGAGGATCTGCTCGCCGACCCGTTTCCGGTCCGGGACGGAATGGTGCACGTCCCGACCGGACCCGGCTTGGGCGTAACGGTCGATCATGACAAAGTGGAAAAGTACCGTTTGGAATTGCTGGAATGACACGAACAACCCGATTTGTGCTTGCCGGATTCGGCAATGTGGGCAGACAGATCGCCCGCGCCGTCCTGGCCGACCCCGGAAGCGGCCTTGAACTTGCGGCACTCGCAGTTCGCAATTCCGAAGCGGCGGAAAAGGCCGCGGCGGAAATTGGTCTCGACGTGCCGATCATCCGCCCGGAAGACGCGCCCGGCCAAGCCCGCATTCTTGTCGAATGCGCGACTTTCGAAGCATTCCGGACGGTAACGGAGCCGTCGCTCCGCGCCGGGTCGCATGTCATCGTGGTCAGCGCGGGCGGGCTCGGCGCGAATCTCGACCTGCTGGACGTAGCGGAGGAACATGGCGCGACGCTCCACATTGCAAGCGGAGCGCTCCCGGGATTGGACATCCTTCGCTCCGCAAAGGAAGGCGGCATCCGTTCCGTCCGGCTGGAGTCGCAGATACTGCCGAGTTCGCTCGCCAACGAGCCTTACGTGCATAAGCATGCGATCGACCTGTCGCGAGCCGATCAATCTCCGGTGCCGATATTCGAGGGCTCGGCGCGGAAGGCGGCCGAGCTTTTCCCGCGGCATTTCAACGTCGCGGTCGCTCTCTCATTGGCAGGCATCGGGCTTGACCGGACGGAAGTCAGGATCCGAGCGGACGGATCAATTCGCGGAACGGAACACACCGTGCTCGTCGAATCGGAAGTTGGCGATCTGTCGATGACAGTGAAGAACAAGCCCTCTCAAGAAAATAGACGCACGAGCCGGCTTGTCGCGCCGAGCATCATCGCTGCGTTGAAAGAATTGGATGCCCATTTGCGCATTGGGAGTTGACGCGCAGCGTGCGCTGCCGCTCAGTCGGCCTTTCCGGAGGAGTCCGGCATCGATTTCGCAAGTTCCGCGAGTCCGGCGAAGAAGTCGGGATACTGCAGTTCCTTGATCAAATCCCTTTTCATCAGCTCATTGCTGACGCGTTTGGATTCCGAATAGAAACTCCGAGCCATTGGCGAAAGCTCGGCGCGCTCGAAAGGGACGGCTTCGGGGATCTCCGCGCCGATCAGGCGGGCGGCAAATTCAATGACCCTCTCCGGAGGCGCAGGCAGGTCGTCGCAAACATTGTAAACCGGCTCCCGAGTCGCAATGTCCATCGACGCTCTCAGCACATTCGCGATGTCGTCAACGTGGATTCTGTTGAAAACCTGATTCTTCTTCAGAATTATCCGCTTGCGGCCGGAGGCGAGCTGCGCGAGCGGACCTCGGCCCGGCCCGTAAATTCCTGCGAGCCGAAATATGCGAAGAGGAAATCCCGCGGATTTCGAAAGCGCAGTCCAATCTTGCTCCGCCTGAGCCCGCAGCATTCCTCGCCGGGTCGTGGGAGCTGTTGAAGCGAATTCGTCCACCCATTTCCCGTCATGATTCCCGTAAACCGCAGTTGTCGACAAATATCCGGCCCAGCGAATTTTTGGTCCTCGCGCAGCTATTTTCTTCGCCTCCGATGCCAGCACGGGGTCGCCCTTCTCGCCGGGCGGAACGGAAACAAGCAGATGCGTGGCTTCTTCCAGTTCAGCAGATACGTCGGATTCAGGCCAGGACCTCGCCTCGGCGCCCGCCGCCTCGATTCGAGCAGCGCCTTCAGCGCCCCTCGTCGTTCCGATGACTCGCCACCCGCCCTCGCAAGTCAAGCGAGCGGCAAGAGCCGTCGCGCTGTATCCGCATCCGAAGCACAAGAGCGTTCTATTCATGGCCAATTCCCGGAATGGACAATCGAATATTGCCTGGAACGAATCTTCGAAAGTTCAAACGGCTGCTGAATCGTCGATCTTGCGGTTTGCCTCGACAAGTCTGGACACGGCCCAATCGGCTGCGTCCGCGACGGCCGGATCCGGATCGTTCTTCAACGCTTCAGCCTGATTCAGCAACTTGGGATCTCCCGAATTGCCTATCGCATACAGCACGTTCCTTATGAACCGGTCCCTGCCTATCCGCCGCACGGGTCCGCCGCTGAAAAGCTCCCTGAATCCGGCATCGTCGAGGCGCGCAAGGCTGCCGAGCTCGGCGTCGACCAGTTCGCTTCGCGCATGATAGCGCGCGTCTCTCGCTTTCGAGGCGAATTTGTTCCAAGGGCAGACGGCGAGGCAATCATCGCAACCGAATATCCGATTGCCGATCTTGCTCCTCAACGGTTCATCGACCTCGCCTTTGTATTCGATAGTCAAATAGGAGATGCATTTCCGCGGGTCCAATCGATAGGGCGAAGGGAACGCATCCGTAGGGCAGATATCGAGGCATCTGCGGCAGGAGCCGCAGTGGTCCTGCTCAGCTTCGTCCTTGGAAAGCTCGACCGTCGTGAACAGCGCGCCAAGGAAGAACCAATTTCCAAGCTGCCTGCTGACAAGGTTCGTGTGCTTTCCCTGCCACCCCAAGCCCGCCGCTTCTGCGAGAGGTTTTTCCATGACCGGCGCGGTGTCCACGAACACTTTGATTTCGCATCCCGGCTGCTGATCGATGAGCCATCGTCCCAAGCGTTTCAGCCGCTGCTTCACGATCTTGTGGTAGTCGCGGTTCCGCGCGTAGACGGAGATCGTGGCGCGATCTTTTCGATCGAGAGATTCCAACGGATCCGAATCGGGAGCATACGATTCGGCCAGCATCACCACCGAGCGCGCTTCCGGCCAAAGCGCCGAAGGATTGCCGCGCCAATGCTCTCGTCGCGCCATCCAGTCCATTTGCCCGTTGAAGTTCGAATCCAGAAATGACTTCAGCCGCCCGGCGGCCTTCGGAATGTCGTTCGGCCCGCATATGCCGACCGCATCGAATCCCAGAGCGAGTGCTTGTTTTTTGAGTTCCGCCGTCAGCGGCGTCAAAAGTCCAGATCCGTGTAGTGGGACGGCGGATGCTGGCCGGGAATGTGATCGGCCAACAGCGAGCGGAACCCCGGCCGCGACTTTATCGCGGAGTACCAATCCTTGACCGTCCGGCATCTGCTCCAATCGACATCGTTCATGTAGTCCAAGCAAGACAGATGCGCGGCCGCGGCGAAGTCCGCGAGCGTCATCCGATCCCCTGCCAGCCACCTCCGGTAATGCAGAAGATGCTCCAAGTAGTCCAAGTGCGCCTTTACGTTTTTCAACGCAACTTGAAGATTGTTGGGTTCCGGAGAGCCTTTGCGCTGCATGCGCCGAACCAAGCGCTCGTAAACCAGCCGCGAGGTCACCTCTTGGTAAAACTTTTCATCGAACCAGAAAACCAGCCGCCTCATCTCATGGCGTCCGAGCGGCGATTCCGGAAACAGAGGCGGCTCCGGGCAAGTTTCCTCCAAGTACTCGCAGATCGCTTGGCTGTCGGACAGGATCATGTCGCCACTGCGAAGCACAGGCACCTTTCCGGCAGGATTCATTTGCATGAATTCCTGGCGCCGCTCCCAATACTTCTCTTCGACCGCGTCGACCTCCATCTTTTTTTCCGCAAGAACAAGGCGGACCTTCCTGCAGAATGGCGAAAACGGAAAGTGATACAGCCGGTAAGGTGTCTTCATTTGGCGCTTCCTTTGACGAGATGGACACGTCGCACGGTCTTCGGCGAAAATCAATTCATGCCTTGAAGCAATCCGATCTTTTGCCCATGGCTTCGACCGAGGCGCCGACCAGAATCGACTCGACGCGCTCCGCCGCCCTCTCGTCGAGATTTCCGGCGTCGAGCGCGTTCGGCGCCGGAAGAACGGCCGCCAAAGACGCGGATTGCTCGCGGGTCAGATCGGAAAGCTTCACTCCGAAATGGGCCCACGCGCCTTCGGACACTCCGAAAACGCCTTGGTCGAATTCAGCGATGTTGACGTAAATCTCCATGATTCGACGCTTGGACCAGGCGGCTTCAATCGCCCAAGTGGCGAACGCTTCCGCAACCCGCCGCAGCGCGCTTTCGTCGCGCCAAAGAAACAAATTTCTCGCCACCTGCTGGCTGATCGTCGTTCTTTCCTTGGATTTCCGCGAGAAATCAATATCGAATCCCCAGTGTTCGCAGAAATTGGCGTCTTCCGCCGCTGCGACCGCCATCGGAAGGTGGGCGGGAATATGCTCCAGCGCAACCCAATCCTGTTTGACTTGTCCGTTTCGAAAATATTCGCGCGTCATCTGAAACGAGGTCGGCGGATTGACAAACGCAAACAATGCCAATGCTCCTGCGAGCATGAATGCGACTCCCAGAGCGGCTCGCTTCGCCCATTTGCGAATTCCCAGAACGAGATTTTGCAGCTTGAAAGCGTGACTCCGCGGCTTTTTTCCGATCTTTTTCGGCGTTTTGCCGCTTGGCCTTTTTGTTTTGCTTTTCAATGTTCGCAACACTGGTTCGTCAAATCCGGCCTTGGCTCGTCGGAGCACGTGAACATCGCACGGCGCGCGCATGCTTCAGTCTTTCAATGTTCAGCATCTGCCTTGCCGGTCAAGCCAATGCGAAGATTCAAATGCTTGCGCTGTTGCATCCGTTCCACCACTGGAACCGCGGCGATCGGCCATCGATGCGGCGCGTCGGCAGAACAAATCTGTTTAAAATGCGCGATGGCGGGCTCTCAGGCCCGCCATCGCATCAGTACCGCACCGAGTTATGATTCAACCCGAATTCACTTCTTGGAAGCGGCGGCCGGCTTGCTCGACTGTTGCGGGGCAGCAGAGCCGTTGCTTTTGGCGGCGGAAAATACGGTTTCCTGGGCTTCCTTGCCTGCCGCAAGAAGGATTTCGACGGTTTCCGTCTGAACTTTCCTTGCGATTTCGGCGAAAGCGGCCTGACGCTCGGCGTTTGTTTCAAGCGAATTCGAACCGAACTCGCCCAAGGCGCGCGCGTAATCGGAAGGCTCGTCCTTGGCTTTCGTGACATCGCCAAGCTTCTCGATGGTCGCTTTGGCCCAGTCGTAGTACACTTCCGTGCTGCGTTCCGCAGCCTCGAGAGCGACTTTGGACAGGCTCTCGTTCAACTTCGCCGAGTTCTTCGCGAACGCGTTGAAAGCGGAAATGTCCGCCGGAAACTTGTTCATAAGGTCTGCGAACGAAGCTTGTGCATTGCTTTCATTGGTCATGGTATCCACCTCATTGAATGCGATTTCGATGAAACAGCAGATATATGCTGCAAAGCAGCATTTCAAGTCTTTTTTCCGCAATGCAGCATTTTCTTTGCGCGACCGCTCTTCATGGCGATTCCGGGATCGACCGGCCGTCCAAACGTAAATGGCGGGCCGTTGAGGCCCGCCATTCGTCATCGCCAACAGGGAGGAGGAATTTGGCGATGGAACCGCAAATTCGTTATCTGCCAACACCTGCGCCCATGCAATGCGCCGCTGGCGCAGTGTTGACCCGTTGTCGCCCAAACTTTCCGTTCGCACTGCGCATCAGCGTCATCCCATGGAAGCGTGGATGAGACGCTCTGGGCGTATAGAGATTGCCGCATGCCAGTGCAATACCAAAAATATGAAAAATTTGCTGCATTGCGGAATTCGCCCAAAACAATTTTTTGAACGGGATTTCCGACAATCCATGACTCGGATAGACATGCGGCGAAGAGAGTGGTCCGGTTCGGAATCGGGTGGACTCGCTTCGGAAAACTCTGGCTCCACACTGCAGGATAGGTTGAGAGGTCGTCCGTGAGCACTGCGCCGCAGAAAGAAGCAACCGGAAAGCATCGTGCGCGCTTGGCGCAGCGCGGCATCAAGCGATTTCAAATGGCGGCGCTTGAAACTGATGAGAGCCTGTTCCGCACACTTGAGCGGCGGCTGGCCGCGGACGGACCAAAAGCGGGGCGCATTCGAGCGACCGTAAAAGCGCTGATTTCGGATGAAGCTTCAATGCGCGGCGGAATTCTTGCTGCGCTTCGTCGTTCATCGATGGTCGGCGCTGATCTTGATCTGTCGCGGCCGCATGTCGAGGAATGCGGAATCGACTTTTGACACGCTGCCTTCTTGACACGAATATCATAAGCAACAGCCGCGCGGCTGCGCGACCCGATGACCGAGGTTGTCAAGGTGCGGAGCCAAAGTCAGATCAAAATTGTTGAAAGACTCTCAAAGTAACTCAGCACGACCAAGACCAGCGCAACTGCTGCCAGGAAGGGCCACAGCGATTTCAGGATGGCGCCCGCAGGCGTTCCGCTCATGGAGGAAGCGATATAGAGGCCCACCCCGACCGGTGGCGTCAACAATCCCAATACCAGATTCAGGCAGATCACAATGCCGAACTGGTAAGGGCTGATATCGTACGAACCCGTTGCGATCGGCAAAAGGATTGGCGTGATCAATATGATTGCCGCGATCCCGTCAATTACCATTCCGACCAAAAGAAGCGCGGCATTCACAATCAGCAGGAAGACGAAGGGATTGGATGTTATGGACGTAACAAGCGCAGCAAGCGTCTGAGGCACTTCCTCATAGATAATGACCCAGCCGAACACGCTTGCCGCCGCAATCATGAAAAGGATCATTGAGGCATTCGCCGCCGTGCGTTTGAACATTTCGGTCAACTGCGTCGGCTTGAGCTCTTCGTACACCAGCCATCCCACCAGGAAAGCAACCAAAGACGCCACCGCTGCGGACTCGGTGGGCGTGGCGATGCCGAAAAGGATCCCGCCGATAATGGCCAATGGGATCAGAAGCGCAGGCAATGCTTCGAGAAACGCACGCACCGCCTCTTTCGGTGACAACCACGACCCCTTCGGGAACTGCCGGCTCCAACCGATAAAAGTAATGACGAGCGAGAAGACCAAAGCGAGCATAAGACCCGGAACAATGCCGGCAATGAACATGTCGCCGATTGGAATTTGCGCGAGAACGCCGAAAATCACAAACATCATCGATGGCGGAATCACCGGAGCGAGAAGACCTCCGGCCGCGGTCGTGGCTGCTGCGAATCCCCTGTCGTAGCCTTCCTCTTCCATGGCCGGCGCCATTGCGCGCGACATGACGGCAATTTGCGCTGTGGCCGAGCCTACGATCGCGGCCATGAACATGTTTGCCAGCAAATTTATGTAAGCCAGCCCTCCTCGGAACCCGCCTACGAATATTCGGGCCAAGGCGACCAATCGTTTGGTCATGCCGCCTTCATTCATCAGTTCGCCCGTCAACATGAACAACGGAATCGCCAGAAGTCCGTAATTCTCCAGCCCGCCGAACATTTTCTGGGCGAAGCTGTCGAACAGAACGGTGTTGCCGCTTTCCCAGATGTACCAGATCGCCGTGAGCGCGAGAACAATCGCTATGGGAACGGAAAGAAGCAATGTCGCGAGAAAGACGACCGGCGTCATTCTTCTTCCTCCGGTTTGCCTTCTTCCTGCGGTTCGCGGAAGCCGAACAAATGCATTGCCGAATGAAACGCGGCGCCGACCGCGAAAAGCCACATCACTGCCCAGAACAAAAACTTCGGAATGCCCAAGGTCGATGTCGGTTCAGCGTAGATGAAATTGAATGTATTGCCTTGGAACGCAATCGGATCAAATCCGGCTCGAGCGATCTCCAGCGGCAGAAACCAGCGCCAGCAGAACCACAGCATAGCCAGCGCGAACGCGAAGACCAAAAGATCGACCGCTTTGCATATGATCCTCCGGACAGCGTCGGAAACCGCGTCCAGAACAAGCGTGATTGACACGGAATTCCGATAATGAAGCGCGGCTGAAGCACCCAGCAAGGTCATCCACACCATGGCGTATATCGCCAGCTCGTCCACCCAGAAAAGCGCGCTGCCGATCGAGCGCGTCACAACGTTCAGAAGAACGAGCATCGTAATGATGACTGCCAGAATGGCGGCGCACGACAGTTCGATCTTGGCCCAGGCTGCTGAAAGTCGATACAACATCGCCCATCCCCGAATACACAAGGGCGCGGGGTCGACCCGCGCCCCGACAACCCTTGCCGTTAAGATTATTCGGTTTGTGACGCTGTGTCACGCAATGCGGTCAGCGAAGTCGTTTTCTCCGACCAAATCGCGTTCCACTGTCCGATCGCATCTCCGAAGAAGGATTCGTCAACCTTTTTGAAGGTCTTGCCGGTCCCGGCGATGTTTTTGAGCCAGCCTGCTTCTTGGTTGGTATAGCTGTCGATCGTCGTATCGACGTGCTTTGCCATCAGTTCGCCGATCATTGCCCGGTCCTCTTCGGACAGGCCGGCCCAGACTTTGGCGGAAACCAATCCCACCATGGGAAACATCATATGATCCGACTGAATGATCGTGTCGGCATGATCGTAGTATTTCAGCAGCCAGATCAGCTCGGCATCCATGTCGATGGCATCGACCTGCCCGTTTGCAAGCGCGTCGTAAACGGCAGGCAGCGGCATCGGCGTCGGCGCGGCGCCGACGGCATTGTAAAAGTCGAGGATCGGCGTGAAAGGCGTTATGCGCAGTTTCAAGCCGGCAAGATCGGAGGCGGAGTTCACTTCGCCTCGGCTGACGATCTGCCTCAGCCCGGCCATGCCGTACCCCACGCCGACGACGCCGACTTGGCCCGGCAGCGAATCAAGCATGGATTTTGCCGTCTCCGAACGCAATATCCGGCCCGCGTGGGCGATATCGTTCGCGAGGTAGGGCGCATAGAATGCGCCGAAGTCGGGCGCGCGATTGGACACTTCCGCAACGGTCATGAACGCCATGTCCAATGCGCCGGTCTGCAGTTGCTGCAGCATTTCGGCTTCATTCCCAAGCTGCCGAGAGGGAAATACCGAAACGCTGTGGTCGCCGCCGCTGGCCTCCGACAATTCCGCGCCGAATGCTTCGGCAGCCTTGGTCCAAATATGAGGCGGCGGCGTGATCAGCCCAAGTCGAAATTCACGAGCTTGCGCCGTTGCCGCGAGTGTGATCGCCGCCGAGATTGCGAATGCAAATAGTTTGAGTGCTTGCTTCATTTCTTGCTCCCTTCTTGTCGCTTGGAGTCCGGTTCGCCATCCTTCAGATGCGGGTGCATCCCATCATCTCTTCAAGATGGCGCCGCGATCTCGCGTGTCGCCCGAATTCAATGTTTCAAGGGTCGCAATCGGACATAGGAACTCATTGCCGAGCGATCCGGATACGATTCCGTAAAGACCCGTGAACGGCAGGCGCCGCAAATCCGGGCCAGAGTAGTTGAGGGCATTATGGCAGTCAAGAAATTGCCAGCTGTCAATTGCCGCATTGAAAACGGTCATTGGCCCGACGTCCTTGATTCGAGGGCGCGACGCCGCCCAACCGCCCGAACGAAGAAAACAGGGCGCACCTTTTTGGCGTGCATGTATTTTTAAGCTCGCGGACAATCGAATTCGCCCATCTTCGCTCTTGTTCGAAGGTCTTGGTATCAAAATCGATTAACCTGTTATGATAATTTCATATCAGGAAATGCGATGCCGGAAACCGGCGAGAATCTCAAATGGCGGAGAATTCGCTGACTTTTGTCATGGCCTCTGAACCGCCGAAGCGTTCGGGACAGCAAAAGGCTGAACAAATGGGCCGGAAGCTCAAAGGAACGGACCGATAGCGGAGAGGCCGCCGCCCCAAGACGGCCATCGGACGCTATCGCCGCAAGCTTGGGCAACGGTGCATCCAAGCTCCCGCCAGCGGCTCGACCGAAGCAGCGCCCGCGAGGCCGGGGCCAACGCTCCGATCGACTTCACATGCTGCATCGAGTACAATCGCAGGGCTGAATTTCTTGATTCAAGGGTTTGTCGAGCGTCCGTCTGCCGAAAAAATGGAATGCCCCCAAGCTGCCAGGAAGTGCTTCCGGGCAAGGAACCGCCCGAGGACTGGATCACGCTCTGACCCGTCCGGGCCGGGGACTCCATCACCCCGGCCCCGATAGCGCGCTGGCCGCGATCATCCGCGTCAGCGCGCTGAACACCTGCGACCCCGGCCGTCCCAGATCCAGCGCCGCGTCGAAATGATTGCGCCCCGGGATCTCGATCAGATCCGCCTGCGGCCCCCATGCACGGGCGAGCGCCTGGGCCTGGCGTTTGAACTCGTCCGTTTCGCCATCAGCGACTGAGACCGCGATCGGGCAACGCCGGCGCGGCAGGGTGTGGATCAGGCCCAGGCGACGCGCTTCCTCGGCTGCGAGCTTCAGATACCCGTTGCGAAAAGACCTGCGCACCGGTTCCATATCGTAAATCCCGCTGCCCAAATGTGCGCCGGCGATCAGATCTGGCGGCAGCCCCGCCTGCGCCCGCCAACCGCCGGCCAGCAGCATTCCCGCCAGATGCGCGCCGGATGAATGCCCGGCGACGAAGATCCGCTGCGGATCTCCGCCGAACTCGGCGCAGTTGCGCCTCAGCCAGCCCAGCGCCAGGCGCACATCCGCCACCATCTCGGCCAGCGTGACCGCCGGGATCAGGCCGAAATCCGGCACGGCCAGCATGGCGCCCGCCGCTGCCAGCGCCGGCGCGGCGAACCCGCTGTCGGCGCGGCTCAACTGTTGCCACTGGCCGCCATGCAGGAACAGCACGACCGGTTTTGGCTCGCCGCCGGTGGCATAGAGGTCGATGCGATGCCGGGGTTCCGACCCGTAGGCGATGTCTTGGATAGGCGACAGGGCGGATATCGCGGCCTCGGTCGCGCGCGCGTAGTCCTGCAGGATCGTGCGAAACCCCGGCACGGCGGCCTGATTGTCATATTGCGCGTCCAAGGCCGCCTGGGTATAGGACCGGTAGACTTGGGTCATCGGTCGATCGGCGCCACGTCGGTCCAAGCGGCGTCCTGCGCGATCGACTGGCCGATCGCGTGCAGCACCGCGACATTGCGCGCGGCCGCGACCGGGTCGACCGGGAACGGCTCACGCCCGGCGCAGGCATCGGCAAAGGCGGCGAGTTCCGCCGCCAGCGAATCACACGCCGGCAGCGGGATCGTGTCGGCCCCATCCGTGCGCTGCACCTCCAGCGCGCCGAAATCGCGGGTGGCCACCGCGTTGGCGTCGGTGCCGTGCAGCGACAAGCTGGCCGTCGGCGGGCTGGTGAAAAGCGATGACAGCGCCGCCGTGGCGCCGGAGTCGAACGCAAACAGCGCGCTGGTCGTATCCTCGATATCGACCGGCGCCGCCAGCCGCCGGCCCAGACAGCACGCGCGCGTGACCGGCCCCAGCAACCATTGCATGATATCGATCATATGAATGCCCATCGACGACATCGGCCCGCCGGGCGCCTCTGCCCGTTGGGCGCGCCACATGCCGGGCGTGTAGGCGAGCGCGGAGGGCGACGAAAACTGCGCCTGCACATGGGTCAGGCGGCCGAGCGCGCCGGTATCGGCCAGCCGCTTCATTTCCCGCGCCCCGGGCAGAAAGCGGCGGTTGTGACCAACGGCCAATACGCGCCCCGCCGCGTCGCAAGCGCGGATCGCGCGGACACAATCGACGGGCGACAGCGCCAGCGGCTTTTCACAGAACACATGCTTGCCGGCCCAAGCGGCGGCAACGATCTGATCGGCGTGCAGGCTGTGCGGGGTCGACAGGATGACCGCGTCGATATCCGCATCGGCCAGAACCGCGCGCATGTCAGCGTATCCGTTGGCGGCGAAGTCGCGGGCGAACCGTGCGACCTGATCCGGCTGGGCCGAGGTGCCGCCACAGATCCGCAGCCGGTCGGGCAGCGTGGCGGCGGCGCGAGCCAATTCGGCACCCCACCATCCCAGTCCCACAAACGCGATTCGCAACATCGAAACCGCCTTCTTCCCTTCGGCTCCAGTCTAATACCGTATATGATTCATTTTACCAATGCGAAACGGCGCATACCCCATGTCATCCGCTCTCTTCTCCCCCGATCAGATCACCTTTCACGGCACGGGGTTGGCCATGGCGGACGACACGCTATGCGTCTCGGACGTTCGGGGTGTCGGTGCCGACACGGGATGGCGGGCAGCGGTGGGCGGCGCAGCCCGTCGGCGGAACGGCGCCGCAGGTTTCGGCGCTTTCGGGGAGTTTTTACCCGGTAGTAACAGGGTGGGCAGGTGACTCGAGTAATGACGACCGGTTTTCAAGAGGCTGCGACAGGCACCTACCCGACAATCGCCCGCCGCAGTTCCGCGTTCGCGCCCACGGCTGCGGCGGTGTCGTTCATCACCAGTGCGCCATTGACCAGCACCATCGCCCGGTCGGCCACGTCCAGCGAGCGGCTGACATCCTGTTCGGCCATCACGACCGTCAGCCCCCGCGCCTGCAACTGGCCGACCAGAGCAAAGATCTGCTTCGCGATCACCGGGGCCAGACCCAGCGTCGGTTCGTCCAGCAGCACCAGCCGAGGGCGCGCCATCAGCGCCCGCCCTATAGCCAGCATCTGCTGTTCGCCGCCCGACAGGGTTCCGCCCAGTTGCGACCGGCGCTCGGCCAGGCGCGGGAACAGCTCGTACATCTCGGCCAGCGTGCGCGTCTTTTCCTTGCGTGCATGCGGCACCGTGGCGCCGATCAGCAGATTTTCCTCGACCGTCATCACCGGAAAGATCATCCGCCCCTCGGGCACCATGGCGATGCCGGCATCGACGCGGGCATGGGCCGGCAGGTGTTCGACCGGAGACCCTTCATAGCGGATGGTCCCCGCCGCCGGGGTCAGCTGCCCGGCCAGCATCCGCATCAGCGTCGATTTGCCGACACCGTTGGCGCCCAGCACGGACGTGACCGACCCGGCGGCGAAATCGCCCGTCAGATCGTGCAGAACCTGCATCTTGCCATAGCCGCCCGTCAGCCCGTCGAAGGACAAGATCGCGCTCATGCCTCTTCTCCGAAATAGACGGCCTGCACGTCGGCATGGGCGACAATGTCATCCGGCGTGCCTTCGGCCAGTTTGACCCCGTAATGCAGCACGACGATGCGGTCGGCCAGGTCGGACACCACATGGGTGTTGTGTTCGACGATCAGAATGGTCAGGCCATAGCGCGCCTTCAGCCGAGTCAGGATATCCGCGACCTCGGCCACTTCGGGCGGGGTCAGGCCGGCCATCACCTCGTCAAGCAGGATGATGCGCGGGCGGCTGCCCAGGCAGCGGGCGAGTTCCAGCCGTTTCTGCGCGGCCAGCGTCAAATTGCCCGCGTCTTCGTCCATCCGGTCGGCCAGATCGCAGTCGGCGATGATGCCGCGGGCGAACGTCTCCGCCGCTTTGTCGGTCAGCCCCTGACCGAACAGCGCCGCGAGTTTCACGTTTTCCAGAACCGTCAGCGCGCGGAACGGCCGCACGATCTGAAACGACCGCGCGATGCCCAGCCGGCAGAGCGCGTCGGGCGATTTGCCCGTGATCGGCCGTCCGTCCAGCCGGATGGTTCCCGAGGTGGGCGCCAGATGCCCGGCGATGATCGAAAACAGCGTGGTCTTGCCCGCGCCGTTCGCCCCCATCAGCCCCAGGCAGGCGCCTTCCTGCACCTCGAAACTGATCGAATCCAGCGCTTTTAGCCCGCCAAATGCCCGGCTGACGGCATCGACCTGCAACAGGGTCATAGCCGTTCCCTTTCGCGCGACAACAGCGACGCCATGCCGCCGGGCAGAAAAAGCACGAAAAGGATCAACAACGTGCCCAGCAGCACCATGTATAGCTGGGGCGCCGTGCTCCAGAGCGTTTCCGACAGCACCACCAGGAACAACGCGCCCAGCATCGGGCCGCGCCCGTCCGACCGCCCGCCGATGATCGCCATGGTCACAATGGTGAAACTGACGACCGGGTTGAAGATGTTCAGCACCTCGAAAAACGGGGTGCGGAACACGATGATCGCGCCAACCATCGCCGGGATGACCGCCGAAAGCCCATAAGCGATCATTTTGTATCGCCGCACCGGAATGCCGATGGTTGCCGCCGTCGTCTCGTCTTCCGAGATCGCGATCAGCCCCTTGCCCAGGCGCGACCGCGTGACCACGAACAGCAGAACCGTGGACAGCAACGCCAGGGCGAAGACGTAATAGAAGATGGCGATCGTGTCCGGCCCGCCGAACAGCATCCGCACCGGCGTGCCGGATCTGTTCTCGATCTCCAAGCTGGCAAATTTGACGAATTCGGCGAACCCGAAGCTCAGGATGACGAAATACGGGCCCTTGACCCGCAACACCGCGCCGCCGACCACCAGCGCGATCACCCCTGCCAGCGCGCCGCCGGCCAGAATGGCGACCGGCAGCGGCACGACGCCCCACAGAACCGCCGACAGATAGCCGCCGATGCCGTAGAACACGACATGGCCCAGCGAGATATAGCCCGAGAGGCCGGAAAAGACGTTCCAGCTTTGCACCAATGCCACCCACATGCAGAGGTTCAGCAGCAGGATCACGTGGAATTCCGACGCAAAGGGCGCGTAGCCGCCGATCGCGATTGCAGCCAGGGACGGCACGATCAGCTTTCTGACGCCCGTCACGATGCCCGCCTGCCCGCCAGCCCTTCGGGGCGCAGCACCAGGATCAGCACGAACAGACCGTACAGCAGGATCGACCGCGCGTTCTGCGAAATCACCGCGCTGCCGTAGATTTCCAGCGCGGCAAGCACGAAGCCCGCGAAGATGCCGCCGCGGATATTGCCCAGCCCGCCCAGGATGATGACCAAAAACGCCGCGATCGTGTAGGTGAACCCGATGAACGGCTGAACCTGTAGCGTCATCGACATCAGACTGCCGGCGAACATCGCCAGCGCAAAGCCGACGGCCAGGCTGGCGATCTGCACCTTTTGCACATTGACCCCCACGACCGAGGCGGCGACCCGGTTCTGGATCAGCGCCGACAGCGCCAATCCGAACGACGTCATCCGCAACGCGGCGATGATGGAGCCGCAGAGCACCAGCCCGATGACCATAATGGCCAATCGCGCCTCGGAGATTGTGAAGAGCCCCAGATCCAGCGTTTCATCGAAATAGCGATAGGCGCGCGAATCGGCGGAAAACGCCATGCTGGTCAGGTTCTGCAGCACGACCGAGACGCCGAAAAAGATCAGCAGGGAATTTGCTTCCAACTGGTTGGCGGGCACGTGCTGAATCATCGGGCGCAGCAAGAGCGCGTAGATGACCAGTGCGAGCCCGGCCCCCAATAAGGCGGCCACGAACATCGACAGAAAGGGCGAAATCGCGAACAGCGAGAAGCCCCAGAACCCGACATAGGCCCCAAGCATGATCAGATCGCCATGGGCGATGTTCAGAAGCCGAAGCGTGCCGTAGACGAGATTGAGCCCGATGGCGGTCAACGCATAGACGGTGCCGAGAAAAAGCACCGACACCAAAAGCTGGCTGGAGAAAATCAGATCAATCGAAAGCCCTCCCGTCTGCAGCAGTTCACGTCAGTTCCTTGGCATGTACGTGCCGGTCGCGTCCTCCGGCGGCCACACGGTTCTGACCGTGTCGCCCTGGAACTGAATGAAGCCCGACTTCGTCGTGGCGTTCACGGAACCGTCGAACCTGATCTTGCCCACGATCGTGTCGAATTCGCCGTTGACCATTTCCTCGCGGAACTTTTCCCGATCCAGTCCAGCCGTCGCGACGACGGCCTCGAAGATCTGCAGCGAGGTCACGCTCTCGGCGCTATCGAGGTAATCCGGTTCTTCGCCGAATCGCTCGGTATATGCGGCGTAGAACTCCGCCGACCCGGGATTGGCGTTGCCATCGGGCGCCCAATGCCCCATGGTCACCAGCCCCTCGACCGCTTCGCCATTCGCCTGTTTGAAGGCCGGGATCGAGGGACCGATCAGGAGAAGCTGGAACGGGATGTCCAAAATCCCAAGCTCCTTGGCCTGCGCCATGTAGAGAAAGCTGTCGCCAGGATAGGCCAGTCCAAGCACGCCATCGGCACCCGATTCCTTCACCGCCGTCAGCATTGCAGTCATGTCGCGGATATCCGGCGGATACTGCTCCTCGACCACCACGTCGATGCCGATCTCATCCAGCGCGGGCAGCAGGAATTGCCGTGCTTCCTGCGTGTAGGGCAGGGCGTTGGTGATCACGGCGGCGCTGGTGACGCCGACCTCTTTCGCGAACGCCGCCAGTTCTCCAGCCATCCGGTCGGGGATATGAGGAGTGACGAACCACATATAGTTCAGGTCGGCCTCGTTCAGCGCCATAGACGCCGCCGAATTGCCGATCACCGGGAATTTGTGCTTTTCCACGACGCCGGCAATGGCCAGATGCATCGGCGTGCCCCAAGGGGCCAGCAGCAGTTCGACCTTGTCCGACGTGATCAGCCGCTCATAGATCTGGGCCGCCTTTGCCGGGTTGCTTTCGTCATCATACCAGACGAACTCGATCATGCGCTTCTCGCCGCCGACATTCAGCCCGCCGTCCTCGTTCACCTGATCGCGCCAAAATTCATAGGTCTTGACCTGGCTGTTGGCGGCTTGGGAAAAGATCCCTGTTTTGGCATAGCCAAACCCGATCCGCACCGGATCCGCCGCCTGGGCGGCCAGCGCCATCGCGCCGCTCAAGAGCGACGCCAAGGTCAGTTTCTGCAGCAATTTTTTCATGTGTTTTTCTCCTTTTGGGTTGTCTCGTGCGGTTATTCTTGCTGGGCCATCCATGTGCTGGCCGTGTGGAGCCAGAGGCTCCCAGCTTCGGCGATCCCGAAATGCGCGCCGAAATGATCGGCGCCGGGCAGAACCAGGGTTTCGGCGGCGGCGCCCCGCGCGGTCAGCGCCGCCTGCATCTCGTGCATCTGGCGCGCGAGATGGGGGAAATCCTTCTCTCCAGCGGCCAGCAGGAAGGGCAGCGCGCTGTCGGCGATGTGCAGGATCGGACTGGCCGCGCGGTCATTGCCAATGTCTTCCGCGCCCAGAAAGCGCGGCCGCATCGAAAGCCCCGAGTCCGGCCCGAACAGATAGGTGCCGGAGATCGGCAGAACCCCCCTTATGCCGACGGAATCGACGCCTTTGGCCTGGGTCCAGGACAGATCGACGCCCAGCCGCGCCGCCAGATGGCCCCCGGCCGAATGGCCGGACAGGAACAAACGGTCCGCCCGCCCGCCGAATCCGGCGATCCGGTCCTGCACCAGCGCCACCGCGTCCTCGGCATCCTGCAGGCAGGCGGGAAAGACATGCTGCGGCGCCAGACGGTAGCCGATGGATACAAACGTGATCCCCGCGGCTGTCACTGGCGCGGCCATGAAGGCATTCCATTCCTTGTAGCCGTTGGTCCAGCCGCCGCCATGGGCAAAGATAAGCACGTCGCTCCCGGGCTCCGCCGCCCGGTAGATGTCCACCCGCTGATAGCTGTCGGCGCCGTAGCTGAGGGTTTCCGGCGCCGGCGCGTCGGCGCCAAGCTCCAGCGCCCGAGCATGATACTTTGCGCCCATCTCGGACAGGGCATCTTGAGGTCCGTAGTCGCGGAACGTCATGGGGCTGACTCCATGGCGTTCAGAACACGCTCCGGATGGTAGGGCAGATCCGGCATCACCTGCCCGGTCAGCCGCCGCATGGCGTTGCCAATGGCGCCGGGCACGGGGATCATGCAGATCTCGCCCAGCCCCTTGGCGCCGCAGGGCCCCTGCGGATCCGCCGCCTCGACCAGGATGCAGTCGACCGGCGGCGCCTCCATCGCGGTCGGCGCCTTGTAATCCATCATCGACGGGTTCGCGAGCCGGGCGCCGTCCCAGACCATCTCTTCGGACAGGGCATAGCCCACGGCCTGGACAAAGCCGCCTTCCATCTGCCCTTCGCAGGTCATCGGGTTGACCGCGCGGCCGACATCCATCGCACTCCACCCGCGGACGACCGACGCTTTGCCGGTCACGTCATCCACCGCCATTTCGACCACGGCACAGCCAAAGCTGAACCCGCCGATCTGCTGAAACGGGATGCCCCGGCCAACCGCGCGTTTAGGGTCGATCGTCGGCGTGTCGAAGACCCAGGAATGGCTGCCGATGATCGGCCCGCCGGCGCGCCAATGGCTGCGCTTGGCGATGTCGGCAAAGCTCAGCTGGGCATTGTCGGTGCCCGTGATGCCAACGCGGCCGCCCGGCAGCAGTTCCATGTCTTCGGGCGCGCAGTCAAAGATTTCTGCCGCTTGGGCGCGGATCTTCGCGGCCACCTCGCCGGCCGCCTGCACAACGGATTTGCCGGTCATGAAGGTGACGCGGCTGGCGGTGGTGCCCCAGTTGAACGGCGAATGATCCGTGTCGGGCGCGGGCACGCGCACCATCTCGATCGGGATTTGGAGCGTGTCGGCGCACAGTTGTGCCAGCACGGTGTCCGACCCCTGGCCGATATCCACCGCGCCGGTGCTGAGAACGATGGTGCCGTCTTCCTGCAGCCGCACGATGGCGCCGGTGCCCAAAAGGCCGCTGATCTGCCCGGCGACCGCCATGCCCAGCGGTTTTCCGGCATCCCAGCCAGCGGCGTCGCGCGCCCGTTCGATACAGTCGCGCAGCCCGTTCGACCCGACGGGCGCGCCGGTGAACCAGCTTTCGCCCGACCGCAGGATGTTTCTCAGCCGCATCTCTGCCGGGTCGAGGCCGCAGAGATCGGCCAACTGATCGATCTGGCTTTCACCGGCGAAAGTCACCTGAACATTGCCGAACCCGCGAAAGGCGCCGAAGCGCATGCGGTTGGTGTAGACCAGCCGCCCGCGGCTGCGGATATGCGGGATCCGGTAGGGCCCCGGCGCCATCAACAGCGAGTAGCCCAGCACGCCCGGGCTGTCGTCGCCATATGCGCCGCATTCCAGCAGCACCTCGATCTGGCGGGCGATCAGCCTGCCGTCCGCCGCCGCGCCGGTCTTCATCCGGATCTTGAACGGATGGCGCGCTCGGACGGTTTCAAAATCCTGCTCTCGGGTCAGGATCATCTTGACCGGGCGGCCGGACTTCAGCGCCAGCGCGACGGTGATCGGCTGAATATGCGCCTCCATCCTATTGCCGAACCCGGCGCCGACGGCGGGGGTCATCGACCGGATGCGGGTTTGCGGGATGCCTAGAGATTCGCTGACGGAGCTTTGCACCCGGTGCACCGACTGGTTCGCGGACCAGAGGTTGATCTGCCCGTTCGCATCCGCCTCCGCCAGCGCGCCCACCGGTTCGATCGACAGATGCGCCTGCGGCTGCGTGGTGAAATCGCCCTCGACGATATGCGCGCATTCGGCCCAGGCCGCGTCCACATCGCCGGATTGCATCTCGGTTTCCGACAAAACGTTGCCGTAGCTGACAGCGTCGAACACTTTGAAATAGCTTCCCAGATCCTCGTGGATCAGCGGCGCGTCGGCGGCCAGCGCGTCCTCCGGCGTCAGCAGTTCCGGCAGTTCCTCGCAATGGACGATGATCAGTTGCGCGGCCCGCCGCGCGGCGGCCTCGGTTTCGGCGGCGACGGCGGCCACCGGTTCACCCAGATAGCGCACTTTGTCGATGGCCAGCGCCATCTCGTCCTTGACGAAGGCGCCCATCCGGTGGCTCAGGTCGAAATCCTCGCCGGTCACGATGGCGACCACGCCGGGGACGGCCAGCGCCTCGGTCAGGTCATAGCCTTTGATGCGCGCATGGGCATAGTCGCTCTGCGCGATCGCGCCGTGCAGCATGCCCGGCAGGTACAGATCGGCAATGTAGGCCGCGCGCCCGGTCACCCGGTTCATGGCGTCAAGCTGCGGCTGGCGCTGGCCGAGCGGGCGGTCATAGGTCATGTCCGCGCCTCCGCCAACAGCTCTTCCACCGCTTCGATGATCTTCACGTAACCGGTGCAGCGGCAGAGATTTCCCGAGATTGCGCGCCGCACATCCGCGCCGGTGCTGTCCGGTCCGGCGGCGGCGACGAAATGGCGCAGCGCCATTATCATGCCCGGCGCACAGAAGCCGCACTGAAACGCGCCCTTTTCCACCAGCTTTGCCTGCAATGCCCGGGTCTGCGCATCCGTGTTCAGCCCTTCCAGCGTCGTGATCGCCTGCCCTTCGCACAGCCCCGCCAGGGTCAGGCACGACCGGTGCGGGACGCCGTCGACCCAGACCGTGCAGGCGCCGCAGACGCCCTGGTTGCAGCCGCGCTTGGCCGCCAGAAGGCCCAATTGGTCGCGCAGCGCGGTCAACAGCGTGGTGTCCGCATCCGCCATCACCCGCCGGGGTGTGTCATTGATGTCCAGATCCGCCACCTCAGTCACCGCCGGCCTCCCGCAACGCATCCGCGATCGCGGCCCCCACCATGCGCGGGATGATGCGCAGCCGGTAATCGGCGCTGCCGCGCACATCGTCGGGCGGATCCGCCTGTGTCACCAACGCCGCCGTCAGCGCGTCGAGCCCCGGTTCCAGCGGTCCGCCGACCATCGCGGCGGCCTCGTCGGGCGCGGTCAGCGGCGCGGGGCCGCAGCCGCCGACGGCCAGGGACAGGTGGGTCAGGCGCTGCGCCGATCCGGCCAGCACGACGGCGACTGAACAGACCGCCAGATCGCCATGTGTCTTGGCCAGCTTGCGGTAGGCGGCGCCGGACCCGCCGGGGCCCGGCGGCAGGCGGACGGCGGTCACCAACTCGCCTTCGTTCAGCGCGGTCGCGTACCAGTCGGTGAAAAACTCGGCGGCGGGCACCATTCGGGCTCCGGACGCGCCGGCGATCTCAACCTCGGCCTGCGCCGCCACCAAGGCCGCCGGATAATCCGCCGCCGGGTCGGAAAACGCGATCGACCCGCCCATGGTGCCCATGTTGCGCACGACCGGGTTGGCGATCTGACCGGCGGCCAGAGCGACGACGCGCTGCCCGGAATCGAACTCCGACAATTCGGCTGTCTCGTGATGCGTGCGGGCCGCGCCGATCACGGCAGTGCCGTCGGCCCGGCGCTGGAACCGCCGCAATTCGGGAATCGATTTCAATGCCACCAGCCGGTCCGGCGCCGCCAGCCCGGCATTCATCATCGCGACCAGCGTCGCGCCGCCGGCAATCGGGCGCCCGCCCGCCCGCACAGCGCCCAGCGCCGCCGCGATATCGCGGGGCCGCGTCATGCCCCGTCTCCGGCCTCTAGCGCAGCCTTGAAGTTGCGGTTGAAATCCGCCGACAGCCGGCCCGCCAGCTTTTTCATCATGCCCATGCCGAATTTGCCCAGCCGCCCGGTCAGCGCGACATCGGACGACATGGCCATGATCGTGGGCCCGTCCGTGTCGCCGGCCAACGTCACCTCTGCCGCCGCGCGCACGGAACTGGCCCGCCCGCCTTCCTCGCCCTGGATCCGCGCCAGAATGCGGTCCTGCGGCGCGATCTCTTCCAGGTCGATGACCAGATTGAACCGCAGCTGCATGCCCGCCACGCCCATGGCGATGACGGCCCGGTAGCTGGTCTCACCGGTCTGTTCCGCGCTTTCGCAGCCCGGGGCGCAGGCCGACAGGATCTCTGGCGACAGCAGCGCTTCCCAGACCCGGCTGCGCGCGGCATTGACATCCAGTGCGTTGCTAATGTTCATATCGGACCCCACCCGGCGCCCATATCCGGCTGGCGCAAACGGGCCCGGAACCAGGGAGACAACCGCCCGACCATGACGTATCAAAAAAGATCATAGTTTATTTTTTAGAGCGAGGGAAGACAGAACGTGGCGCAGACAAAGAAAACGGCGGTGTCCCGGCAGATCCTCGAAAGCGCGCGGCGCCAGTTTCAGGAAAAGGGCTATGCCGGCACAACGCTGGCGAGCGTCGCCAAAGAGGCCGGGTTCTCGACGTCGAACACATATATCTACTTCCCCTCGAAGATGGCGTTGTTCATGGCGGTGTTCGAACCATGGTTCCGCGACAAGATCCACGTCCTGCTGGACGAGGTGGCGAGCATCGACGACCGCAGCGAACGGCTGAAGGCGATCCTGATGGGCCTCTGGCAAACCATTCCGCGCGCCGAAAACGGCTTTGCCAACAACCTGATGCAGGCCCTGTCGCTGTTGAAAGAGCGCGAGCAGTACTCGGACGAACTGCTGAAGTGGGTCGAGGCCATGATCCGCGAGGCGCTGCGCGACTGCATGGATGACGCACAGGCGGCGGCTCTCGATTTTGACGCTTTAGTGCATCTGATTATCATGGTTTCCGATGGCTTCACACTTCAGGAGCGGATCAAGGAACATCCCGACATCGAGACGGAGCGCGCGGCCGAATTGTTCCGGGATTTGCTGCTTGCTGAGCGGAGTGACTGAGCGCTCCTCGGTCGCTACAGCGAATTCAGATACCCTCCTCGGTCTTCGCGCGGGGACTCCAGCGACTTGTCCAGGAACACCCCGTCCTCGATGATCTTTTCTTCGTCGAGATAGACGTCGCAATTCATCATCGGCACGTCGTAGTGCCCGGTGGTCGCCCGTTTTCCGCCGCCCTGCGTGTTCGGCCCGGTCGACCACAGGAACGATCCCATCAGGCCCCGCGCGTTGCCGTTGTTGCGATCGTTATGGCTGCCGTTCAGCTCCATATTATCCCAGCGGCAATAGGGATTTGTGCCCCAGCCCAGATGCGATATGGCGAAGCCGTCCAAGTCGTCCTTGTGCTTCATATTGCCGTTCAGCCAGTACCGCATCAGCCGCGCGTCATGGCCGTCGCCCTTGATTTCACGGACGAACCCGTCGCGCACCTCGATCTCGATTGGATCGCGGACGTAGTTGTTGTAAGGAAGCACGATAAGGTCGCCGGGCTGAATGACCACCTTGCCATTTGCCGACCCTTCGTTGGGGAACGTGTAAAGATGCCCGGCCCCCCAATGGTCGAAATGCCCGGGTTCGTCGGCGAACCCATATTGGTGGAAGGCGTCGAATTCGGTGGTATCGGCGGAAAAATCGGTCCCCATTTCGTTGGTGAACCGGATCTTCTTGGCCGCGCGCAGACGGCTGGATCCGGCGACCGTCGCCGCCTTCATGCCGGGGGAAGCCTGGTTGTTTGACAGGTCGTCGGGGTGGTCGACGATCATCTGGACCCGCGTACCTGCGTCGCGCACTTGTTTCAGCCATTTTGTAAACAGCGGCACGTGAAAGCAAATTAGCAGGTCGGAAGCCTTCAGAGCATCGACCGTACCCTTGCACGCACCCACGGTCTCGATCCCTACGCGTGTCCAACTGGGAACCGCGTTGGTGCCCAACTCGTAGATGTTGGCGCCCATCGCCGTCGCCGCCGAAAACGCCGCTTCGACATACTCGCGCCGCGTAGATCGGTCGGACAAGCACGCGATGGTCTCGCCCGCCTGCACATTGCACAGCTCCAACTGTTGTCGGAACAGCAAATGCAAGTCTTGAGTGTTGGTGAGAATTGGTCTCATTCCGGTCTCCCTGAAGGCATGCCACACAAACGAATGGCATTCACTTTACAGGATTGGCGGTGATTCTCAACCCCGAATGTTATTCGTTTATGCACTGCGGTCCTTGGAACGCCCCATCTGATCTGATCCGTCAATTGGCATCCAAAACCGATCGCTGTCGAATGCTGCGTCGAACTCGATCATTGGCTCGGGGCCCTCGATAGGAAAGCTCGGCGCTTGGCAGCCGTCTGATCAAAGAAAATAAAGCGCAACTTTTTGGTTTTTCAGTATTTTTATGCCTTCGGATAGTCGAAATCGCCGAGCTTTTCACTGTTGTGCGATGGTCTTGGATTTCGCGCTCGCATGTGCATGTTCCATGACTTGAGTCTTGATATCAAAACAAATTATCCGGTTATCATAATTTCTTATCAAGAAATACCATGCCAAAACCAAGGACTGTTTTGTGTGACGGCAAACTCTTTTTTTGTAATGGAATCTGAGCTGCCAAAGCGCGCCGGAGTGAAAGAAGGGCTAAACAAATGAGCTGGAAGCTCAACCGACGGGCCAATTGCGGAGAGGCAGCCCGCCTCAAGGCGGCCATCGTACGCCGCCGCATGCATCGCCAATGTCGTATCAAGTTCCCGAGAGCGGCTTGGCCAAAAGCAGCGCCGGCAAGGCAATGATCAAGAAACTGGAGCGCAAGACCACTGCGAATGCGCCATGTCGCTCCGCGTTACGCACTAAGTCACCAGTGAGCGCGCTTGGAACTCATCGCGTTTCCAAGTTTCCTGCATGAGGATTTCTTCCAGAGTGCCAACTGCTTTCAGAATCTCATCCTCGCCGATGAACAGGGGCGTGATGCCGAACCGCATGATGTCGGGCGCCCGGAAATCCCCGATGACATTGGCTTTGATCAACGCCTGCATGCAGGCGTAACCATGCTCAAACCTGAAGGCCACGTGGCTGCCTCGTTCCTCCGGATCGCGCGGGCTGGCGAAAGCAACTCCGGGACACCGCGCTTCGACCTCAGAGATGAACACTTCTGACAGTTCGATCGAGCGTGCGCGCAGATCGTTCATATCGACTTCGTCCCAGATATCCATTGCCGCTTCCAGCAGGGAAAACGAAGCAATGGACGGCGTACCAATGCGCATGCGATCAATTTTGCCGGGCATCGGACGATAACCGGTGTCGAATGCAAATGGGTATTCATGCCCGTACCAGCCCGACAGAGCAGGTTGCACCGTGTTCAGAAGCCGAGGCGCCACGTAAATGAACGCAGGCGCGCCCGGACCGCCGTTGAGATACTTGTAGGTGCAGCCGATAGCAAAATCGGTGTCGCAGCCCGCCACGTCCACCTGAATGGCGCCGGCGGAATGGGCAAGATCCCATACGACAACCGCTCCCACGGCATGCGCGCGCTCAATGATCGCCTTCATGTCGTGCTTGCGGCCGGTGCGATAATCCACCTCGGTGACCATGACCACAGCCACCTCGTCGGCGATGGCCTCCATAACTTCTTCAGGATCGGGAATGCGCAGCTCATAGCCGGCATCCTTGAGCTGCATCAGACCCTCAACCATATACAGATCTGTAGGGAAATTGCCGTTGTCCGACAGGATGACCTTGCGGTCGGGCACCATGGTCAGACCCGCGGCCACCGCCTGAAACACCTTGATTGACAACGTATCGCCGACAACCGTCGTGCCGGAAGGCGCACCGATCAAAGTCCCCACGCGGTCGCCAAGAGTATTGGTCTGCATGAACCAGTTCTTGGTGTTCCAGCCTTTGATCAGCTCAGTGCGCCATTCCTCATTGAGGAATTTGTTGATTGCTTGCGGCGCCGCTTTCGGCATCGGGCCAAGCGAATTGCCGTTCAGATAAACCATGCCGTCCGGAATGTCGAACATGGCACGGGTTTTGTTGAAATCTGTCACGGAGCGCTTGAGGCAGTTTTGCCGGTCCGCACGAACAGACCGGCAGTTTCTACATGTTGATCAGGGCGCAGCCGCCTTCACAATTTGACCCATCCTTCCGGGGGTTTGCCTTTGCCGGGATGCAGCGTTCCGCACTCGGGGCATGTGCGCGCTTCGGTACTGCTATGGAAAGCTTCATAGATTTTGGGAAGAGCCGTGACGATGCCCTCGGGACCGTCAAGCGCGACTTCTTCGCGATGGACGCGTGCTTCGCAGCTGAAGCAATACCATTCGAACCCTTCCTTCATTCCGGGCTGACGCGGAGCTTCGACAACGATTCCGACGGAGCCTTCCTGCGGCCGCTGCGGCGCATGGCGGACATGAGGCGGCAACAAAAATACTTCGCCTTCGCGAACCGGAACGTCATAAATCCCGTCCTCGTCGGCGATCTTCAGGACCATGTCGCCCGTCTGCTGAAAAAACCATTCTTCGACCGGATCATCATGGAAATCAACGCGCGTGTTGGGTCCCCCGACCACCATGACAATCATGTCGCCGTCTTTGTGAAGCAGTTGATTGCCGACAGGCGGGCGCAGTTTGTTCGCGTTGTCTCCCACCCATTTCTTGAAGTTGAAGGGCTTCAGCGTCGGATGCGGTTTCATCGGTCTTTCTCCGTTTAGATGTGAAAGTTGGGCTCGCGCGTCCCGTTTCCCCAGTTTTATAGCAATTCTGCAGGAGGAAGTCAGGTTACGACAAAGAAAACTGGTATTCGATATTTTGATAGCAAAGCATCGTCACGTGAAGATTATGACCGTGCCGATCATCGCGGTGATGGCGGCGACCAAGAATCGGCCCGGTCGAATCTGCTCGCTCCGCAAGACCCAGCCTGCCAAAACGGCCGAGAAAAAGACGTCGAGAGATCCGATTGTCGCGACGCGCGGCACGCTCGCCGCCTGCAGAGCAAAAAACTGAAGCAATTGCCCGAGGCTCAGCGCGAATGCGGCCGCCCAGTGCCATGCGCCGATGTCGCGCAGCAAACGGTCCAGCTTGCCGCCATGCCAGCTTAAGAAAAAAATCCAAGCGGCGCCCGCGACGGCGCCGATGAATGTTCCCAAAACCGGATCCGGGCAGAATTCCAGACCAAGACGGCGCTGGCTGTAAGCCAGTGCGTAACACATCGCGGAGCCAACGCCGAACATCAGACCGTTTCCGGCCAGACTCCGCATCCCCTCAAAACCGGGATCAAGGTAAAAGAAGACGCCGAACAGTATGAGCGCGCCGCCAAGCAGAACCCAAACATCCGGAGCCTCTCCGAGAATCAGCATCGCGGAGGGAACGGACAGCACGGGTATCAGGCGGCGCAGGAGACTGGCATTGACAGCACCCAGAAGCTCTGTGGACCGGTACATCAGATTCCGTCCCAACGCCGTCGCAAAAACTCCGGACAGAACAAAGAGAACGACCCCCTTCAACCCGTCGCGCGAGTAAAGCTCCGGTCTGACCGGCTCCGCGAAACACGCCCAGACCACAAGGGTCAAGAACGCGGTGAACAGAACCGAAAGGAAAACGCCGTTGTCTCCGCGCGCCGTCTCGCGACCCTTTGTAATCGCGACGCCCGCAATGCCGTAGAAGCCGGCGGAGAGCAGAGCAAAAATTTCTCCGGTCATCGAAATTCGCCCGCTCAGGATTTCATGGAGCTCTCGTCGTCCTCGGACCGGCCGGTGTTCCCTTTTTGCAAACTGGATTCAGAGTTTCAGGCCGCAGCCCTCAAAAGCTTCGCGCGCGACGGCCTTTTCCGCATCCGTCAGCTCCAGCATCGGGCGGCGCACGCGACCGCCGACCTGACCGAGAAGCTCTTGCCAGTATTTACCGAAGGCGTGGGGCTTGCCGGCCGGGCGCGCGCGAGCCATGGCCTCGCGCACGGGATTCAAGCTGTCGAACACCTTGCGCGCTTCATCGAATTTTCCTTGGAACGCCAGCTGCGTGTATTCGTGCATCCGCCTGTCGTTCCTGGTTTGCAGGTGGTAGGGCGGCGATGAGCAGAGATAAAGCTTCCAATCCATCTCTATAATGTTATCCAGCCATTCAGGCTCCGATGACGTCGACACATGGATTTTGTCGCCCACCATGGAATGGAGGCGCCGATACATCTCGCGGGGAACGGAGTATTTGATCGCTACGATGTTGGGCAGTTCAGCTATGCGCGCGCACTCTTCGGGCTGCATCAGGTAGCCGCTGTCGGGATGGCTCCACATGGCGATGCCGATGTTCGCTCTTTCGCAAAGCGCCTCGTAGTATCGGTAAAGCACTTCTCCGCGATCATGCACGAAGCTCAGCACAGGTGCGTGGACCACGACGTAATCTGCGCCGCAGGCCTCGGCGTGCAGCGTCAATTCCCGGACGGCATCGAAGTTCTGATCCGACACCGACATGATCGTGGCGGCCTTGCCGCCGCATTCGTCCACCGCAATTTCGAAGTTCCGTTTGCGCTCTTCCAGCGACATGGAGAAAAACTCTCCCTGCTTGCCGGCAATGAACAAGCCCCGAATGTCCAGATCGTCGATCCAGTGTCGAATATTCGACCGCAGCCCCGCCTCGTCCAGCGAGAGATCGTCGTCAAACGGGTTCAATGCAGCCGCCCAGATGCCGCGCATATTTTCCCGCGCGTAATCCTTCGCATCGTGCTTGGCGTATTTCATGGCCTTGTCCTGACTGTCAGATTCGATCTAAATGCGGCTTGGGCTGGGACACTCCGGCGATTTCGCTTCATTGGCCCAAGCTTGGCGGCGGCGCAACCATTGCAGCTTGCCCGAAACGTAAGCTTGCAGCGGCTCCATGGCCAGCATCTGGCAGAGCAATCAGATATACCATTTTTTGATATCCAGCCGAAGCTAAAGCGCATCAAATTCTGATATCATGGTTTTGCATACCAGAATTCCTTCAATCGACTTGAAAGAATACTGCCATTGGCCGACATTGCCGAAAGACGACATGGAGGCAACCTGAATGTACCCCGATCTCAATCTGTTCATCGGCGGAAAGTGGCGGAAAGCAAAATCTGACATCGCGGTCGTCAACCCCGCGACAGAAGAGGAGTTGGGGCGATTGCCGAAGGCCGACCAAAGCGATCTGGACGACGCACTCCGGGCGGCCGAATCCGGGTTCAGAATCTGGAGCCGAACCTCGCCGAGAGAGCGAGCGGACATCATTCTGCGCGCGGCGGCGATCATGCGAGAACGTCAGGAGGAAATTGCGCAGGCCATCACCTTGGAACATGGCAAACCGCTGAAGCAGGCCCGTTTGGAAGTTGTCCGCGGCGCCGAGTTTTTCGAATGGGACGCGGGAGAAGCGATGCGCGCCTACGGTCGGATCATACCTGCCGCGCACGGGAACAAATTGTCTGTCCACCACCATCCGGTCGGCGTCGTCGCCGCCTTTTCGCCTTGGAACTTCCCCATGAGCCAGCCTGCCAGAAAAATTGCGGGCGCGCTCGCATCGGGGTGCTCGATCATTCTCAAGCCTGCGGAAGAAACGCCGGCCGGAGCCATTCACATCGCGCGGGCGTTTCAGGACGCGGGCCTGCCGGACGGAGTGCTGAACCTTGTGTTCGGAAATCCCGCCGACATCTCCGGCTATCTGATTCCGCAGCCGTCCGTGAGACTCGTGGCATTCACAGGATCGACCGCGGTAGGGCGGCACCTGACGACGCTGGCGTCCGAGAACATGACGACGGTCCTTATGGAGCTTGGCGGGCACGCTCCCGTAATTGTGTGCGAAGACACAGACGTCCAAAGGGCTGGAGTCAGCGGCGCTCAGCGCAAGATGCGCAACGCGGGCCAAGTCTGCACCTCGCCAACTCGCTTTTTCGTGCATGAATGCATTTTCGACGAATTCGCCGACGCCTTTGTCGAACGGGCAGAGGCCACCGTTGTCGGCAATGGAATGGATGAAGCGACCGAAATGGGGCCGCTGGCCAACGACCGGCGCGTGCCGGCGTTGACGGATATGGTCGCGGACGCCCGCGCCCACGGCGCCGAGGTCAGGACCGGCGGCGCACGCCAAGGCAATAGAGGGTACTTCTTTCAGCCGACAGTGCTCGCGGATGTTCCGCGCAGCGCCTACGTCATGAATGAAGAGCCATTCGGCCCCATCGCGATCCTCAATCCGGTCCGATCTTTGGACCATGCGATCGAAGAAGCCAATTCTGTGGCGTACGGCCTCGCGGGCTATGCGTTCACAAACCGCGCCGATTACATGGACAAGCTGATTGATGAAGTTCAGGTGGGCAACTTGTCATTCAACACTCTTGAAGCCTCTTTGCCGGAAACGCCGTTCGGCGGGGTGAAGTCCAGCGGCTACGGCCGGGAAGGCGGATCGGAAGGCCTCCATCATTACATGACGATCAAGAATGTCTGGCATTCGCGTGAAATCGTCTGATTGAAACTGGCCCTCGAACACTTTTGTCTCTTTGCGCCGTCGATGTCGGCTGGTTGCGGCAACGAATGCGTTGATCGCAGGTCGAGGCGCGGAATAGGAAGCTGCGAATGAAGATCGCGTTGATCGGCTTCGGCGCAATAGCCCAATATGTCAAACCCCGCGTCGAACGAGGCGGGCACGAAATCGGCGCGATCATCGTTACTCAAGATTTTTTGCGGCGAACGCGCGCGGATGCGCATGACGGGATCGAATTCGTAACCTCGTTCGATCATATCTCGGAAACCGTCGATCTTTTCGTGGATTGCGCCGGTCATTCCGGACTCAAGGAGCACGGGCCGGAAATTCTCCGCGCGGGACATGCGCTTTTGAGCATATCGATCGGCGCGCTCGCGGATCCCGACCTCAAAGACATGCTGGAAAAGGCGGCGGTTGACGGAGGCGGGAAAATCATCCTCGCTTCAGGGGCTATCGGCGGATTGGACGCGCTTCGCGCCGCGAGGGTCGGCGGCCTGACATCCGTGCGCTACATTGGCCGCAAGCCCCCTGAGGGCTGGGCCGGCTCTCCGGCGGAAGAAGTTCTGGATCTGCAGAACTTGGGGAAAGACGCCCAAACGCATTTTCAAGGAAGCGCGCGAGATGCGGCGTTGCTGTACCCGAAAAATGCCAATGTTGCCGCCGCCGTCGCGCTGTCCGGCATCGGCTTCGATGACACGGAGGTCGAACTGGTCGCCGACCCGAAGGTGTCTGAAAACGTCCACATTGTTCAAGCCGAAGGCGATTTTGGCAATTTTGAGTTTAAAATTTCGGGAAAGCCCGTCGCCGCCAACCCGCGAACATCCGCACTGGCGGCAATGAGCGCCGTCAGCGGCGTATTGCAGTTCGCCGAAAGAACGAAGTTCTAAGGATTCAAATTGACCGACCGATACGCACGCATTGTCAAGCGCGTACAATCGAGGCTGAAATTCAATCAGCTGAAGCTGATGATTGCCGTCGGAAAACACAACAACATCCGAAATGCCGCCCGGGAACTCAACATCTCCCAGCCAGCCGCCACAAAAATCGTCAAGGACATGGAGATCGACTTCGAGGTCAAGCTGTTTGACCGAACCAACCGCGGAGTCGTGCCGACAGTTTTCGGAGAGGCGCTAATCCGTCATGGAAAGCTCATTTTTTCACAAGTCGCGAATGCAGCGCAGGAACTGAACGACCTGAGCGAAGGCAACAGCGGGCGGGTCGTTGTCGGCACATTGCTCGCCGCTTCGCCGCGGCTGCTCCCGCTTGCCATCGAAAAGCTGATGGAGCGACGCCCCCGCGTGGCAATCAAGATCATCGAAGGCACCAATGAAGCGCTCATGCCCAGCCTTCGATCCGGGGAAATCGACATGGTTGTCGGCCGGTTGCCTGTTCACCGCCACCGCGACGAAATCGAGCAAGAAAAGCTTTTTGACGAACAGCTTCTTGCTATCGTCGGACCGCAGCATCCGCTCGCGAAAACCAGGATTCAAACATTCGACCAACTCAAGTCATTCGGCTGGATCATTCCGCCGGTCGAGACGAGCCTTCGGCGGCAACTGGATCTGTTTTTTGTCTCTCAGGGCTCATTCGTTCCAAATTTCTCGTTGGAATCGGTATCGTACCTCGCCAACCGCGCATTGCTGCAATCCCACGATCTGATTTCGCTGATGCCCAGCCAAGTGCCCGCCTATGACATCCGGAACGGAAATTTATGCGCATTGGAGTGGAGTGTTCCCTTTGGATCCGGTCCCGTCGGCGTATCTTATCACCGAAAGGCCGAGATTTCGCCGGCCGGCAAATCACTGTTGAGCGCCTTGAAGGAAGCGGCTTCCGATATCTGAAAGCAGCGCTTTGCTGCGATGATCTGCTTTGCCCGATTCAGCGCGGAACGGCTCATGCGGTGGCGAGGATTGCAACAGGTTCCGCGCAGCAGGAAAAAATCACGGTCCACGACCCTGCAGGGCCTTGCCGCGAAGGCAAGATCAACCGGATCTTCAAGGCCGCCCCTTGCAAGCTTTGGACCGCCGACTCCGCCTACTTCCGGCCGCGAAGGCGATGGCCATGGTCTGTGTTCGGCAAGCTGAACTCAGCGTTGTCGGTCAAACAATGAACGTCAAGCCAATCACGCCGGACGGGTGCGTTTCATGTTTCTCGGGTCGAGTCGGTTCCGCGCTCGCGTGCTGCTTGGGTCCGGTGTTTCGAGGGTTGCAATGGGTGTGGGTCTGACATGTCACGCGCTAGTCCGTTGCAATTTAACAGTTTTGCATCTTCTTGGATTCTGCTCGCGTGCGTTTGGCGAGGTTTCGATGACAACCCGACTGGCTTTGGGTGAATTTTGTCAGCGGGACAAGCATTCCGCCACCGAATCGCCAAGATCGTTCAAATCCAAAACGACGAGGGTCCTCCCGCTGCGGAGCACTTTGAACATTGCGAGCGCCAGACCGGGAGGCTTGCATGGAACTGGGGCGGCGCGTGCTGCAAGAGTTTCAGGAAGACCGGGATGCGCGATCGCACGGACCTTCTTACGAATAGTGCGTGACATGTCAGACCCACACCCGTTGCAATAGGCGCTTACCAAGATCATGATACGCGCCCCACGCTAGAAATCTTTGCGGATGATCGCCCGTAAACACTGAAAACTGGAAACAGAAACGTCTAAGCTCATCAGACGAAGAAGCCAAATTGCAGCTGACACAGTCCCGAATGGAACGAGCTTATAGAATGAACTGGATTGCCGAGGATGCGGTTAGCCTGCTGATGTTTCTTGCGCCAGGCCTGGTTGTTGTCGGGATTTTTCGCTCACCTGCCTCATATCCACCTTCAAGCGTCTTCAATCAAGTTGTTCAAGCGCTGATCTTTACGATTATTGTACAGAATCTTTGCTGGGGCTTTGTTGAACTGTTCGAAGTAAATGTCGGCGAGGGTGATACCTCGTGGATAACACCATATCCTCCTTATCTTTCGCTCACGCTTGCCACAGCATTGGCAGTTCTCCTATCAGCAACATACGGAAATGATACTATACATAAGGTCATGCGTCACATTCGCATAACTCGTGAAACATCTTTTTCTTCCGAGTGGTATTCTGCGTTTCACCGGCACCGAAATTGTTATGTGATTCTGCATCTTGCCGATGGGAGATATCTCCATGGGTGGCCCGAAGAATGGCCCAGCCAACCGGAAAAAGGGCATTTCAGACTCTCGGAATATACGTGGTTGACAACTCATGAAGTTGACGGTGAAGTGGTTTTTTCGTATGTCGGTCAAGAATGTGTTGAGCAATGTCCTTACGGGAAAAGCATATTGATCTAATCCTCTGAGGTCGTTATGGTTGAATTCATGAAGATACTCTCGGAAGACCAATAACGGAGTTGAAAAATGGTCAAAGTTCCAAACCCACCTCCCTCCAAGCGAAACCCTCCCGTAAATGAGTTGCGGAGGGGGGGCAACGCCTAAGCCGACCCTTGCACCGAAAAAGCAACCCCTTCCCCCAGCACCTCCGCCAAGAAAAATGGAGGTGATACAGAAGCGACGCAGAGAGCAAATGCTGGCGACGCAGGCGAGAGACCGGTTGGTGTAGGCGCGTCGCCCCCTGAACTGTCCGGGTTTTCCGGATAGCAATCGGCTAAACAAACGAGCCGCAAACTTGAAGCAGGGAATCCATTCCGAAAGAAGCATGCCCCGAGGCAACCATCCGAACTCCGCGCGCACGGAGTCCGGCTGTTCAAGGAAAATCGTCCCAATTGCTCCAGCGAAAGCGCAGCCTACGAACCTCGATCATGGAGAAGTTCGGATGCTCCCGCTTCTCGCTTCGCGAATGGTGCATTCCGCCAGCAAAACGACGAGGTTGAAAAAGCAGCCTGAGTGTTGAACAAAGCACTCTCCGGAAAACCCGGGGCGATTCAATTTCTTTAACAACCTCGCTCTTCACCTGTTCTGTAGAATATGGGTTTGGAAAGAAACAGATCTTCAAAGAAAACCAGCCGGTTCTGCATGATTTCACTCGCCTGCGCTTCCACGTTTGCTGGCAAGCGACCGGGATGAATGAGCATGGCCCAGGCGAACAGGGCGGATTCCGCCATGTCTTCCTGGTCAGGTTCGCGCGCCGCGTAATCCGTTATGTAACCCCCATCGGCCTCATGTGCTCTGCGCCATTCCTGCGAACGGGCATAACGGCTGTCCAAGGTCGCATGCACCGACTCGTGAAAGACGGTCTCTTCCAGATCATGATTGCGGATGCGCGTGCGGATATTGTCTGAGTAGAGCACGAAGAAATGGCCAATGTCTTCGGCGAAGGCCGTCTCGTCGCCTTCGTGGATCACGACGTGATCAAGCTTGGAACGCATCAGCGTGGGCAGTTTGCCGATGGCCTGAGCCACCGGCTCCACGGACGCCATCGCCGCCGACTGCGAGCCGAAGTCAGGGTGTGCCCAGAGTTCAACTGAGGTGCCATCCCGGTAACGCGCCGTGTAGATGAATGTGCCATCCGCAAAAAGCGCATCCCGGCGCTTGTCGGGCATTTCCGCTCTGCGCGTCCCTGAATAGGTCAGACAGGAAAAAACGCTCTGGTCCGACGTTCGGATGAACTCAAGATCGTTGGACACAACCGAATTCGGGTAAATGGGATCCGACATCGCATCGCATCCTGCAAACAGAAATGGCAAAAAAATCAGATGGCGAATGCAACTCATAATCAAATCCTCAATGCGGTGGCCATTATGCTCCGTCCATCGCATGGATGCGCCGACCACGGTGGAATTCGTTTTGGGGCTTATATGCTTGCCTTCTGTATTTTTCGCTATCATCGAAATTCAGATCCGCGGATCCCGGCGAGATCGATCAGGCTCGCGTGGGGAGCGAGTTGCCGAAGATCCGCGCTGGTTTCGTTCGATGCGCGGGCAGCATGGAAAGCTTGTGGACAATCCCTGCCGGAGCTTTCGGCCGGACCGCGGTACGGGCTTGGACTGCCCGGCGTTCGTCCCGCACTTTCCGCGCCGCGGCCGTCCTGAAGCCACTCCGCCCGAACATCCCGGCTTGCCAAGCCATCGCTCGCGGCGAACCGGCGTTTGTCTTGATCGCCGCGCGGCGGTCCGAACGAATTCGGACGAGTCGAATTCTCAACAGATTTCAATTCGGAGGCGGCAGCGGCGATTTGGTTCAAGACCCTCGGCGCCGGACGAAAAAAACGGCGGGCATAACTGAGCCCGCCAAATTTATCACCAACAGGGAGGAGTAAAATGGTGATACAACGCATTAGGGGGCTGTGCATATACTTTTCAACAGAATTTTTCCGACAGGTTATTCAATAAGGCGTGAATTCCGGCGGGCCCGCTCTTCAAATTTGGTCCGCTCCAAACGCGCAAGCCGAAACTCGGGCTTCCAAGGCTCTTGGATCACGCAGATAATTCAGCTGTTTCAATGCTTAACGGATGCGGCAGGTGGGCAAGCATTTCCTTCGGGCAAATTTGGAGAAAACGGTTTTTCTCCTCGTCCCAGCCGTCAATAATTTTTTCTGCCTTCTTGCTTCCGGTTTCTTCAAAGTGGCGAACGACGAGCGCGCGGAGCTGCTTTTCCCAATGCTTGACCGTCACCGGGCAAACGACGATTGAATCGGTGTTCATATCCTTCTCTGCCGTACCGTTCGGATCGTAGACGTAAGCCATTCCTCCTGTCATGCCGGCGCCGAAGTTCGGTCCGACCGGACCTAGTACGACCGCCACGCCCGCGGTCATGTACTCGCACCCGTTCGAGCCGCATCCTTCCGCAACCACTTCGGCGCCGGAATTCCGGACGCAAAACCGCTCGCCTGCGCGTCCTGCAGCAAACAGACGGCCTCCGGTCGCTCCGTACAGCACCGTATTGCCCATGATCGCATTCTCTCCCGCCGCCGGGCGAAGCGACGGCGAGGGACGCAATGAAATGATTCCTCCCGACAGTCCTTTGCCGACATAGTCGTTCGCGTCGCCGTCCACTTCCAGCTTCAGTCCTCTGACTGCGAAGGCTCCCAGCGACTGACCGGCCGAGCCGGTCAGCTTGACCGTGAGATGATCCGGCTTGAGACTGTTGTTCATTCCGAAACGCTCTACAATGCGGGACGACGTCCTCGCGCCGATCGTGCGCTGGGTGTTCCGGACCGCGTAGGACAATTCCATCTTTTCGCCGTCGGCGAAGAACGGCTGCGCGTCGCGGAAAATGTCGGCGTCGAGCGAATCAGGCACCTCGTTGCGAACGCGCTCGAAGCAACTGCCGACTTTCTCGCTTTCGTCGACTCGGATCAGAAGCGGGTTCAAATCCAAGTCGTCGAGGTTCTTGGCTCCGCGCGACACCTGCGTCAGAAGGTCGGAGCGCCCGATGATCTCATCGAGCGACCTCGCTCCTATGGACGCGAGGATTTCGCGCACTTCCTGCGCGTAGAACGTGAATAGATTCACGACTTTTTCAGGCGTTCCCGTGAATCTCATCCGAAGGCGTTCGTCCTGCGTGCACACGCCCACCGGACAAGTGTTCGAATGGCACTGCCTGACCATGATGCAGCCCATCGCGACAAGCGCGGCAGTGCCTATTCCGAACTCCTCGGCGCCGAGCATGGCCGCAATTATGATATCCTTGCCGGTTCGAAGTCCGCCGTCGGTCCTGAGGGTAACTCTGTTCCTCAGGTTGTTAAGGGTCAGAACCTGATGCGTCTCCGCGAGACCGATCTCCCAAGGCAGCCCGGCGAATTTGATCGACGTCGCGGGAGACGCGCCGGTTCCGCCGTTGTGCCCCGACACGAGAATGACATCCGCCTTCGCCTTGGCGACGCCGCCGGCGATGGTGCCGATTCCGCCCGAGGAAACCAGCTTGACCGTGACCTTCGCGCGCGGATTGATTTGCTTCAGGTCGTAAATCAGCTGCGCAAGATCTTCTATCGAGTAGATGTCGTGGTGAGGCGGAGGCGAGATCAGTGAAACGCCCTTCGTCGAATGACGCAATCGGGCAATCAAGTCGGTCACCTTCATTCCGGGCAATTGCCCGCCCTCGCCCGGCTTCGCGCCCTGCGCGATCTTGATCTCGAGCTCGTCGCAACGGTTGAGATACTCCGCCGTCACGCCGAAACGGCCGCTCGCGACCTGCTTGATCCGCGCGGACGGATTGTCCCCGTTCGGGTCGGGCGCGAAATGCGCCGGATCCTCTCCGCCTTCGCCGGAGTCCGACTTCGCTCCGATCCGGTTCATGGCAATGTTGAGGGTCTTGTGAGCTTCGGGACCCAATGCCCCGAGCGACATGCCCGGCGTCACGAATCGTTTGCGGATCTTGGTTATCGATTCCACTTCGCCGATATGCACCGGCTTCGATCCCGGCTTGACGTCCAGAAGGTCGCGCACATGGATCGGCAAAGCCGACTGCAATTTCGCGGAATACTTTTTCCATAAGGCATAGCTTCCGCGGTCGCAGGCCGTCTGCAGCATGTGCATGGCTTGCGCTTCCCATGCATGCGCCTCGCCCGACTGGCGCGCCTTGTAGAAACCGCCGATCGGCAGCAGCCCCGCCGCCCCGCCCCAAGCCATTTCGTGGAGTTCAAGCACTTTTTCTTGCAGGCCAGACACCCCGATGCCGGATATGCGGCTTTGCATTCCTGGAAAATATTCGGCGATCATCGCCCGAGACAGCCCGAGCGCCTCGAAATTCAGGCCGCCTCTGTAGGAAGAGATCACGGCGATGCCCATTTTGGACATTATTTTCAGCAAGCCCTGATCAATGGCGCTCCGGTATGTCGCGACGGCCTGCTTCAACGTGCCGCCGAGCAAACCGGCCGAAACGCGGTCGGCGAGCGTGTCCTGCGCCAGATACGCATTCACTGAGGTGGCTCCGCAACCGATCAGAACGGCGAAATAATGCGAATCCAGACACTCCGCCGACCTGACATTCAAAGTCGTGAACGTCCGCAGGCCCTGCCGGATCAGCCAGCTGTGGACGGCGCTTGCCGCGAGAATCATCGGCATCGGAATCCAATCGGCGTCCTGCCGCTCGTCAGTCAGCACAAGGTGCGCAGATCCGGATCGGACGGCGTTCTCCGCTTCGCTCCTGATTCTCCGGAGCGCGTCCTGCAGAGCGTCCGACCCGCCGTCTTTCCTGAACGAGCAGCTTATCCATGCGACCGAGTCGCCGAAATCCTCCATCAACGCCTTGAACATGCCGTTGCTCAGGAACGGAGAGTTCAGCACCGTCGCCACGGTTTCCTCGTTGCTTTGATCGAGGACGTTCCTGAAATTCCCGAATCGCGTCTTCAGCGTCATCACGCGGTACTCCCGCAATGAATCGATCGGCGGATTCGTGACCTGGCTGAAATTCTGGCGAAAATAATGGCTGAGTGGGCGGCAATTCTTCGAAAGGACGGCGAGCGGCGTATCGTCGCCCATGGAAACCACAGCTTCCTTTCCGTCTTCGGCCATCGGCGCAAGCACGGCTTCCAGATCTTCCACCGTAAATCCCGCCATCAGCTGACGTTTCCGCAGTTCCCCGCCTGAGTAGAGAGCTGGCTCCTCGACCTCGCCCACTTCGTCCTCGAACTCCCGGATTTTGCCGGCAAGCTCGCCGAACCGCATGGATGCCGCGAGACGATCCTTGATTTCGGCATCCCGATAGATTTTTCGCTCAGCAAGATTCGCTGCGATCATCTGGCCGGGGCCGAGGGCGCCCTTTTCGACCACGGTCGACTCGTCGACCGACACCATCCCGGTTTCAGAGCCTGCAAGAAGCATGTTGTCGGAAGTCAGCGTGTAGCGCATGGGCCGCAGCCCGTTCCTGTCCATCCCGGCGCAGACCCAGACGCCATCGGTCATCGCGAGGGCCGCAGGACCGTCCCACGGCTCCATTACCGCGTTGTAGTAGCCGTACATGTCGCGCCACGCGGCGGGGATCTCGACCGCGCCTTCAGGCATCGCCTCGGGAACGAGTATGGTCTTGGTCATCGGAGCGCTTCTGCCGGCGCGCACCATCACTTCGAACACCGCATCGAGAGCGGCGGAATCCGACGACCCCAAGGGAACGATCGGCTTTATGTCTTCCGCCGCATCGCCGAATGTCGCGGAAGCCATTCGAATCTCGTGGCTCTTCAGCCAATTCAGGTTGCCTTTGAGGGTGTTGATTTCGCCGTTGTGCGCGAGCATCCTGAATGGCTGCGCCAGCCACCATTGCGGGAACGTGTTCGTCGAATACCGCTGGTGGTAGATCGCGAAAGCCGAGATGAACCGCTCGTCCTTAAGATCCGGATAAAACTCCGCGACCTGTTCAGCGAGCATCATCCCCTTGTAGATGATCGATCTGCATGACAGCGAGCAGATGTAGAATCCGCTAACTTGCGCGGCGACAGCCGCCCGTTCAATCCTGCGCCTCAAAATGTAGAGTTCGCGTTCGAACTCTTCCTCGCCGAGATTTTTGCCGTCCGCGATCAGGAGTTGCTCGATTTCCGGACGCGTGGCTTTGGCCTTTTCGCCCAATACCTCCGTGTTCACCGGAACATGGCGCCATCCGTATATGTTGTGACCGCTGCGCAATATCTCGGACTCCACGATCGTCCTGCAGCTTTCCTGCGCATTGAAATCGTTGCGGGGAAGAAACGTCATGCCGACAGCAATCCGTCCGCCGGCGCGCGGATCATGGCCGGTCCGTCTCACTTGCTCGTCGAAGAACTCGGCAGGAATTTGAAAATGCAGGCCGGCTCCGTCGCCTGTCTTTCCATCGGCATCCACAGCTCCCCGATGCCAGACGGATTTCAACGCATCGATTCCGTTCTCGACCACTTTGCGCGTGCGCTTCCCGTCGACGGCGACGATAAATCCGACACCGCAAGAATCATGCTCGTCCTCGGCTCTATAGAGTCCCTTGGCCTCGGCGTCTTTCCGACTCCCATCCATTTCCTCGGCCCAAACGCCGAATTCGCCGTTCATGGAGCCTTCCTTCTTCCGTCGCGGCTCTTCGCAGCTTCATTCCAACCCGGCATCTCGAATTCCTACGCCGCGCGTTTCAATTGCGTCGCCGCGCGACGAAGGATCGCGTCCGCAGCTTCGCGTCCGTCGCGGATTGCCCAGACGACCAAGCTCGCTCCCCGCACGATGTCGCCGACCGCGAACACGCCGGGAAGATTCGTCTCGTGGGTCCTGAAATTCGTTTTCACCGTGCCCCAGCCGGTGACCTCCAGCTCAGGCGACTGCCAGTTCGCTCTTATGTCTTCGGGCATGAATCCCAGAGCCTTGATCACCAAATCGGCATCTTCGGTATATGTCGACCCGGCGAGAGGCTCCGGCGCTCTGCGTCCGGTAGCATCCGGCGGACCAAGCCGCATTCGGGTCGCTTTCACTCCTGAAACGCTTTGCTCGCCAAGAAAGCCTTTGGGCGCGGCGAGCCAGATGAACTCGACTCCTTCCTCTTCGGCATTCGAAACCTCGCGCCTCGAACCCGGCATGTTCTTGCGATCCCGCCGGTACAGGCATTTGACCGACTCGGCTCCTTGCCGCACGGCTGTCCTGACGCAGTCCATCGCGGTGTCGCCGCCTCCGACAACCACGACTTTCTTGCCCCTTGCATCAAGGTCGCCGCAATCGAAATGCGGAACGGCATCGCCGAATCCCTTGCGGTTCGACGCAGTAAGGTAATCCAAGGCCGGCACGATGTTTCGAAGGCCCGAACCCGGTCCGGACAACTCCTGGGCCCGGTAGACTCCGCAGGCGATCAAGACGGCGTCATGCTGCTTTCTGAGCTCCGCAAAGCTTGCGTCCTTGCCGACCTCGCAGTTCAGCGCGAATTCCACGCCGCCATTTTCCAACTGTGCGGTGCGCCGCATCACGACATGCTTCTCCAGCTTGAAGCCCGGAATGCCGTACGTCAGGAGTCCGCCCGGACGATCATGGCGGTCGTAGACTACGACGCGCATGCCGGCGCGCCTGAGCCGGTCGGCCGCCGCAAGGCCGCCGGGCCCCGCGCCTATGACGCCGACTGAAAAGTCGACCTCCCGGGCCGGCGCTATCCCTTCAACCCATCCGCGCGTCCAAGCGACTTCGGAAAGATACTTCTCCACGGAACCGATCATGACGGTGCCGTGCCCGGCCTGCTCGATCACGCAGTTGCCCTCGCACAGCCTGTCCTGCGGGCATATGCGTCCGCAAATCTCCGGAAACGCGTTCGTGGCCTGGCTGAGTTCGTATGCTTCGCGAAGGCGCCCTTCCGCAGTGAGTCGAAGCCAGTCCGGAATATTGTTGTGGAGCGGACAATGGGTCTGGCAATAGGGAACGCCGCATTGCGAGCACCGGCTGGCTTGGACGGCAGCCTCGTCCGTTCCGTACTCGCCGTAGATCTCGCGGAAATCCGCGGCCCGCGAACTCGGCGACCGCTTGTCCGGCGTTTCGCCGCCGACATCCACGAACGCGAGCATTTCAAGTTTGCCCATCGCGAGCCATCCGAATTCAGTTTTCGTTGCCGGACCAGCGTATCAAACGATTCCGACAATTAAAAGTAAGTAATTTTGACCTATACGGCATGATTGCATAAAAAATGCGGGTCAAAGAGCAAAAAAAACGGACATTTATGACATAGTTGTTTACCATTATCGGCATTTGCCTTAATTGTCGTCGCGGCAGCCGGCTTCCGTGCCAAGCAACCGAATGGAATTGCATGACACTGTATTACCTGTTTCTGACCTCGGCGGTTCAGGGCATCACGGAATTCATCCCTGTCTCGTCGTCCGGCCATCTCGTGTTGCTCCCTGGCCTGACCGGCATGCCGGATCAAGGCCTGCAACTGGATGTGGCAGCGCATGTCGGGACGCTCGGCGCCGTCATTCTGTATTTTCGGCGGGACGTCTTCCGAGTCGTGAAGGGCGCTCTGGGCCTTGCGCGAGGGAGAATCCGGTCCGAGGACGAAAAGCTCGCGCTGCATCTCGCATTGGCCACGGTTCCGGTTGTCGCGTGCGGAGCTCTGCTGACTGTTTTCGGCCTGGATGACGCGATGCGCAGCATCGAGGTCGTAGGGTGGGCGACTCTCGCGTTCGGCATCGTGCTTTATTGGGCGGATGCGACGGAAAGAAATGACCGCTCCGCCGACGGCTGGACCGCTCGCGACGCCATCGTCATGGGACTATGGCAAGCGCTTGCGCTCATTCCGGGCGCGTCAAGGTCCGGGGTCGTGATTTCAGGAGCAAGACGGCTGGGCTTCGAACGCAAGGAAGCCGCGCGGCTGGCGATGCTCATGTCCATTCCCACGATCATCGCCGCAGGCGCGCTGACCGGAGCGGAAGCCGCCGGCGAAGCCGACGCGGCCTTTCTTGTCGACGGAGCGGTCGTCGCCGCGGTGTCGTTCGCCTGCGCTCTGATGGCACTCAAGCTGATGATGCGATTTCTGGAGGGCTACACCTACAAGCCTTACGTGTATTATCGCATCGTTCTCGGCGCATTGCTCATTCTGGCCGCGCCGGAAATCCGGAGCGCAACGGGCTGAATCCGCGCGCCTGCCCTTCCGCCCGCGTCCCGGACCTGTTTCAAACGGCGTCCTTGTGCGTCTCCGCGAACTTTGCGACCTGTTCTTCCGTCGCTTCCTTCTGGTTCAGGCTCTTCCAGTCTTCGAACGGCATTCCGTAGAAAATTTCTCGGGCGGCTTCCTTCGACATTTCAATTCCGTGCTGGTCGGCCGCCTCCTGATACCACCGGCTCAAGCAATTCCTGCAAAATCCTGCAAGGTTCATGAGATCGATGTTCTGCACATCCGATCTCGTGCGCAGATGATCGCGCAGCCTCCGGAAGGCTGCGGCTTCAATTTCGGTGACGGCGCCTTTTTCCATTTCGATCATCTCCTATGCGGTCAGGACCGGACGGCGGCGTCAGAGGCTCAGCCCGCCGTGCAAAGTCGGCACATCCAAGGCCGAAAATCCGTAATGGCGCAACCATCTGACGTCCGACTCGAAGAACGCTCTGAGATCGGGGATGCCGTACTTCAGCATCGCAAGCCTGTCCAAGCCGAGGCCGAACGCGAACCCTTGATATTTTTCAGGATCGACTCCGCCGGACCGCAGAACATTCGGATGCACCATGCCGCATCCCAGAATTTCCATCCAATCGTCGCCCGTTCCGACTTCAAGCCGTCCGCCGCTCCATGAGCAGCGCAGGTCGCCTTCCGCGGACGGCTCGGTGAACGGGAAATGCGACGCCCGGAACCTCAGCTCCGCTTCGTCGACCTGAAAGAACGCGCGGCAAAACTCCTCAAGGACCCATTTCAGATTCGCCATCGAAACATCCACGTCCAAGGCAAGTCCTTCGACTTGATGGAACATGGGGGTATGGGTCTGATCGTAATCGCAACGATAGACGCGTCCGGGCGCGATTACCCTGATCGGCGCGCCTCGCTCCTTCATCGCTCTGATTTGAACGGGCGAAGTGTGCGTCCGGAGCACGTTCGGATTCCCCTCTTTGCGCGCGCCCTTGATGAAAAATGTATCGTGCTCCTGGCGCGCAGGGTGTTCAGGCGGGATGTTCAAGGCGTCGAAGTTGTGCCAGTCGTCTTCAACTTGCGGACCTTCCGCGACGTCGAAGCCCATGTCGGCGAATATCGCTGTCACTTCTTCAAAGACTTGGCTGATCGGATGAATCGATCCGGTCCGCCGCTCGCGCCCCGGAAGGGTGACGTCCAGCCATTCCTGCTCCAGCCGGGCATTGAGCGCCATGTCCGCAAATTCCATCCTGCGCTTGGCGACAGCCTCGGCGATCTCGTTCTTCACGCGATTGAGCGCGGGAGCGGCATTGCTCCGCTCTTCAGGATCCATCGTCCCGAGGGATCGGAGCCTCTGCGTGATTTCTCCCTTTCGCCCAAGCGCCGCGACACGGGCCGATTCAACTTCGGCTTCGCTTGAAGCATCCCTGATTTTCGCGAGGTGCTGCGATCTCAGGGACTCGATTTCGCTTGAAGTGCTCATGTTCAGTTCAGCACCTTCGATCCGCCAATCAATTTCTGCGGCCCGGAACTCATTCATTGTCTCGGCGACCCGCCGATGCTTTCGCAAACACCCGCGCCGAATTCAAGGAATTTCGCCGGAACTCGACAAAAGTCGCCCGACAGGGACAACCTTCAGCGCTCGGACATTCGGTCGGCGAGCCTACGCCCTCCGTTTCGAACGCCGTCGGCCTCTCACCAATATTTTTCCCGGCTTCGTACAGGCAAACGTTTCCGGGTTACTTGAGGGCCGCCTTAGCCTTTTCGACGATGGCAGCGAAAGCATCGGGCTGGCTGACGGCGATTTCCGCGAGTATTTTGCGGTCCAGTTCGATCCCTGCGCGTCCGAGTCCGAAAATGAAGTTTGAATAAGTCATGGCCTCGTCGTTCATGCGCACTGCGGCGTTGATCCGTTGAATCCAAAGCGCGCGGAAATTCCGCTTCCGCTGCTTCCTGTCGCGAGTTGCGTACTGCCTCGCCCGGTCCACGGCCTGCTTCGCGTTCTTGAACGTGTTCTTTCTGCGACCATAGTAGCCTTTCGCCGCCTTGACGACCTTCCTGTGCCGTGCATGCGTGACTTTTCCGCTTGTTATGCGCACCATTTCAATGACTCCTCAGGACCCGTAGGGCATGAACGACTTGACCAATCTTTCGTCCGGCTTGGACAAGACGGCCGTGCCGCGCGCATTTCGAATGAACTTGTTGGACCGCTTGATCATGCCGTGGCGCTTTCCTGCCTGCTGGACTTTGACGCGTCCGGAAGCGGTCAGCTTGAACCTCTTCTTGGCGCTGGATTTCGTCTTCAACTTCGGCATTTCAAACTCCAGAGGGCATGAACGATCGCCGCACTGTCCAGAATGCAATCCGATGCGGACGGCGCAGCAGGGAAACGCTGTTATTTCATCGGATTGAGCAATGCAAACGAATTGTGGACGCAGGGTGCGTTTTTTGGTGAAGTCGGTTTCGCGCGTTGTCCGATTTCTGCGTTCGGAGGGTTGCAAGCACGGCTTTCAAGGGACTGCATGGATTGGTCCCGGGGCGGTTCCGAAGACCCGCGAGGCGATGGCCATCTTCTGCTGCACGGCCGAACGCCGGAACCCGAAGACCAAGGAACCTCGGAAGGACCGGAACAGCGGGGCGACCGGCGACCGCATCGACAGCGCGGGGCAGTGAACGATCTGTTTCAAAGGTTCTGCAAAAGCTTTCGCGAGGAAGCGGCCATGGCAAGTCCTTTGGCTTCGCGGTCTGCCATTCCTTGAACAGGAAAGGATGACACCATGGCCGGGATGCATAGCAGATCGAAGCGGGCGAAGTTCAAGCGTTCCCCTTAGAATCTTCTTTTTCAGAGAAGCTGTGGGCAAGATCTTCAGTTGCCTGCGCAATTGTCCCACCGAAGCCGACTGCGATCTTGGCGGATCTGGCGAGCACTGGACCGGCCGCCGAGAAAGTCGATTCGCTCGGGCCGAGATCTTCCAAAATTTGTCGCAGACTTTTGGCTAAATCGAGCAACTTCGGCCGATGCGGTTCGGCAATTTCAATCGCAACCTGTCGCAAACATTCAGGACCGAGAACTTCTTCAACCTCCCGAATCGCGAACTGCATTGTAGCAAGCATGCGATTTGCAGCACGGGTGACCGCCTCATCGTCGAGTTCAAAGATTATGTTTCATACCGGTGATCGTCATGGCCATATCCGTTCATTGCGCGGAGCGGGTCGCGGAATTCTCTGCCGCGATCACACCGCCGCCACTTGGCCTTCTCCTCTTCAAAATCCTCAATCTTCCTATCAATTGCCTGAACAATATCATCAACTTTGCGAGAGTAAGGATATTTCTTGCTTGTGCCGGAGGCGATTTTCTCAAACGCGATTTTAGCAAAAAAATCTGCTGCATCGGCAGTGTACTTCACGAAGCTTTTAAATGCAGTCCGGTCACTGCTTGTGCGGGCATTGACAATACTCTCTGCAAAATTGTTGACGGCCAATGAAATTTGTTTCAAGGCCATCGCCCGCCGATCCTTATATACATCCGGTTTCATAATTAGTTCGCTTTCAGTATCCGGCCATTGGCAGTGCCCGGCAATTAATCGACCCTCGCGCAATCAAAGAGACGACATTGCCGAGGGAATTCGCGTTGTCATCGAAATCATTTTGTGGAATTGCCAGCCCGTGGACATTTATTTTTTTTGCTGGAACCAAGTTCATTCAAGTCTTGAAGCACTTCGCTAGGAAGCGATTCCTTCGTGCCGGTAATGAAGGCAATGTCCCAATCGCTATCGGCGCGGTGGTCTCCGCGCGCCCTTGAACCGTAGAGGATCGCAGCCTTTGCGTTCGGCCGCAGACTCAGCGCGTTCTCGCACTTCTCCTTCACGATATTGCATGCTGAATCCGAAGCGAAAGCGGTTGCGGTTGTTTCGGAAATACCCTGCACTCGGGATCGCTTGTTCGAAGAAATCCCAAGCGACCGACCTTTATCCAGAAACGACGTTTGTTCGAATTCGGCTCGAGTCTCGGTTGAGCTCGTCGAGCAATTCCTCAATTTTGGTGAGTTGATCCTATCAAACTAGGCGCTTGGCACAGACCCAAGCAAAATACCAGCGTAGACAGGTCCTAATGTCTTTGTAACTTCAACGAAATAAGCCATCTCCAAAAATTAATCAATGAACTCTTTCGGAGCCGAATAAACTGCCAACTCTCAAGATTTCCTTTCACGACTTTCTGATCTGTACGCGTGCAAACCGTACCCGCCGAAGCTTCCGGCAATAAAGATACCGACCGCCTTCAAGACTTCGACAAAAATTTCCCTATTGTCCGGAAGTAAAAAAATTGCCAAGATGGCTTATTGCTTTGAGTCCACAGCCACAAGATATTGATTCTCGCCGAAGCAGGACTTTCGGCTCGAAATTTCGGTCGGAAGTGACCGGAGTTCAACCGCTTCGCCCGAATTTTGACGCAAATTAGAAGGATCCGCTGCCCCGCGTCAAGGCGCAACCGCATCAATCGGTGAACTCAGACGGCACCGAACGCACAAAATGTAGACTCTGCGGACTTAAGTAAACAAGCCATTTGCCAAGAATATAAAAATTCCGACGATAACGGCAAAATACGCAAACGTGTAATTTCTATCGGTGCTCAATTGTCTTTGATTTGCTGTATCTCTCTCGTGGGAATTCTTCAGAAATTGTGAAACATGTTCTGGTCCAAACTTATCAAATATCGGATGATATCTTCGGCCAGATTGTGCAAAAAATGAACTTATTTCGCGCGAGATTATACTATGCCCTATTTCTGGATCCTCTTTGCTTGAAGAAACACTTCGCCCGCCGTCGTGTCCTGATGAATCACCTTGGCGGGCAAATCCTCAACGTTATTCGCATTCACTATTTTCTTCCTTTAATTATTCGAAAACATTATCAAACGAACTTGTGTAACTATCAAGCCGCTGCACAAATTTGGAAATTGATCCCGAATATTCATCCAACATTTCCTTTTCCATTCGTTTCCAAATCAACAGATAAATCAATTGCTTCAGATACTCCTCTTCAATTTGATGAAAACTCGAATTACCTGACGGATGGGGCAATGGTACCTTAAATTCATTCCCGTACAATTCCTCGACCTCGTCATCGCGCAGCGGTCTCCTTAGTGTGTCAAGACTGCAAACTGGCACAAAGTCCTCAGCAGGTGATCGTTTGATCTTCATATCATCTGTTCCGTAAATATCCGTGGCATCAATTCCACAGCCAAGCAGTGTCGCTAGAACGGATTTGCGGCTTGAGACACCCGCTCGGTTAACAGATATGCAATGTATGGTTGGTATGTCAAGTATTTGCAGCCGCAGGGGGTCGTTTCGCGCTCGGCGGTCGCTTTCAAATTGATTTGCAGCCGCATTCAGCCGATGCCGATCTGAACGACCTGAACAATGTTGGTTGTTCCCGAAACGTTGAACGGAACTCCGGCCATGATCGCAATGTTGTCGTCTCCGCTGCCGAATTTTTCATCCGCAGCGACTTGCGTCGCGCGAGCAACAGCCTCGTCGAAATTGCTCACGGATTCAGTGACCACGCAGTGGACACCCCAAACCAGGTTCAGTCGCCGCGCGATTGCGTCGAAAGGCGTAAGTGCGATCATCGGCACGCGGGGCCGCTCTCGCGCCATCAAATTGACTGTGGTTCCAGAATGGGTGAAGCAGCAAACCGCCTTCAGGTTGGTCGTTTCAGCGATTTCCCTTGCTGCGGAAACGATCGCATCGGCGACGGTGCTGCTTCCGCCGCGGCGCGACGCTTCAATGACATCGCGATATGTCGGATCCTTTTCCACTTCCACGGCTACGTTGTGCATCATCCTGACAGATTCCGTCGGGTATCGGCCGGATGCGGATTCTGCGGAGAGCATTACCGCGTCGGCGCCTTCGTAGATGGCAGCGGCGACGTCCGAGATTTCGGCCCGCGTGGGGGTCGAATTCTGGATCATGCTTTCGAGCATTTGCGTCGCGACAATGACCGGCTTGGCCGCGGCGCGGCAGCGGCGGATAAGGCGTTTCTGGATGGGCGGAATGCTTTGCAGCGGAAGCTCAACCCCCAGATCGCCGCGCGCCACCATAATGCCGTCCGACGCCTTCAGAATCGCGTCGAACGCATCGACCGCCGAAGGTTTTTCGATTTTCGACACGATGCCGGCCCGACCTGCCACAAGCGCCTTCGCCTGCACGACATCCTCGCTGGTCTGAACGAATGACAATGCGAGCCAATCGACTCCCAGTTCGCACGCAAACTCCAGATCTCTGCGATCTTTTTCCGACATCGCTGCCAGCGGAATGACGACGTCGGGCAGATTGACTCCCTTGTTGGAAGAAATATATCCGCCGACAATTACGCGGCAGTCCGCGAAGTCCGCTCCGCAATCCTCGACCTTCAACCGAATTTTACCATCGTTCACCAACAGCGATGCGCCTCGCTTCAAGCCCTCGAACAGCTCCTTGTGTGGAAGACAAGCACGGGTTCCGTCTCCGGGGGTAGGGTCAAGATCAAAACGGAAACGGCCTCCTTCCGCCAACTTCACAGGCCCGCCCGCGAATTTGCCGCACCTCAGCTTAGGGCCCTGCAGATCAACCAGAATGCCTATGGGCCGTCCGACCTCCTTCTCGATCATTCGAATAATTTCGTGAAGTCTCTTCGCCTCCGCATGGTCGCAATGGCTCATATTCAATCGGTACACGTCGGCCCCGGCTTCAAACATCGCTTTCATGGCTTCATAGCTGTTCGACGATGGACCGATCGTCGCGACGATCTTCAAATTCCTTAAACGTCTCATTTTTTGTGATTCCAACTCGGCTTTCGCGGGGGCGGTCTCGATAGCACTTAGACTATTCGCATGCGAGCGCAACGCTTGCAAAGACCGTCAAGATTCTTTCGCATTCCCGTTCATCACGCGGCTCGTCCGCTGCGGCTCCTTCTATTGAACTCCAGTATCACCGGAATATAAACGACCCGCAAATTTTCTGCCTCGGCTCCCTTCAACATCGCGGCGCGCGGCGGGTATTCGGCATAGGAGTGCAAATGGCAGACGGGTCTCGCATCGACAATTCAGCGCACGTCGAAGCGAGACGCAGCGGTTGGCGCACGATCAAGGGAGTTTCCAAATATCTTTGGCCGGAAGGAAATCCCGGCGCGAAGCTGCGGGTGGTTTCGGCGCTTGCGGCGCTCGCCACGGCAAAAGTATGCACCGTGGCGACGCCGCTCATTTACAAATCGGCGGTGGATGCGCTCGCTCCATCGGGCGAAGGCTCGGCCGCGTTTCTCGTGGCGGTCGGCGCCACAGGGCTGACGGTCGCATACGGATTCGCCCGATTGTTCGGAGTCCTCTTTGAACAGCTCCGGGACGTCGCCTTTGCCAGCGTCGGGCAGCGAGCGCTGCGCCTGCTGGCGCTCGACACATTCAAGCACATGCACATGCTTTCGCTTCGCTATCACATCACGCGAAAGACGGGAGGCTTGTCGCGCGTCATCGAGCGAGGCGTGAAGGGCGTCGAATTCCTGTTGCGATTCATGCTGCTTTCAATTGGGCCCCTGATCCTCGAGCTCTTGTTCATTTCGCTGATTTTGCTGACAGTTCTGGATTTCCGTTACTTCGCGATCATCATCGTCACGATCACCGTCTATGTTTGGTTCACATTCCGGCTGACGGAATGGCGCGTCCAGATCCGAAAGGTGATGAACGAGCAGGATACGGACGCAAACCAGAAAGCCGTCGACAGCCTGCTGAATTACGAGACGGTCAAATATTTCGGCGCGGAGGACCGCGAAGCCGAGCGCTACGACAACTCGATGCAGGGCTACGAGCAGGCGGCGCTCAAAACCAGCTATTCATTGGCGGCGCTGAATTTGGGCCAAGCGTTCCTGATCACGACGGGCATGGTTTCCGCGATGCTTCTCGCCGCCGTCGGCGTGCAAAAAGGCGAAATAACGGTCGGGGACTTCGTGCTCGTCAACGCCTACATGGTGCAGTTGGCGGTACCGCTGAATTTCCTTGGCACGGTCTATCGGGAAATCCGGCAATCCCTGGTCGATATGGGCGATCTGTTCGATCTCCTCGGCCAGTCGTACGAGGTTTCGGACAAGCCCGGAGCCAAGAAATTGGAAGTGAAGGGCGGAACGATAACATTCGACAACGTCAGTTTCGGTTACGACGCCAAACGTCCGATCCTGAAGAACTTCAGCTTGACTGTTCCATCGGGAAAAACAATTGCGATCGTGGGCCCTTCGGGTGCGGGCAAGTCGACGATAGGCCGACTTCTGTTCAGGTTCTATGATGTCGTTGCCGGAAAGATCGAGATCGACGGCCAAGACCTGCGGGATGTCACGCAAGCAAGCTTGCGATCCAGCATCGGAATCGTTCCTGAAGACACGGTCCTTTTCAACGAGACGATCTTCTACAACATTTCGTACGGCATGCCTTACGCCAGCCGATCAAAAGTCGAAGCGGCGGCCAAGGCCGCCCAGCTGCATGATTTCATCTCAAGACTTCCCGACGGATACGAATCCGAGGTCGGAGAACGAGGGTTAAAACTGTCCGGAGGCGAAAAGCAGCGCGTCGGGATCTGCCGCACGCTTTTGAAAAATCCGCCGATTTTGCTTCTGGACGAAGCGACTTCCGCTCTCGACACCGAGACGGAGAAGGGCATTCAGGAGAGTTTCAAGATGGCGGGCGAAGGACGCACCGTCATCGCCATCGCGCATAGGCTGTCAACGGTCGTCGAAGCCGATCAAATCATCGTTCTCCAGCGCGGCGAGATAATCGAGCGGGGCACGCACGATGAACTGGTCGCCAAGCGCGGCCGCTACGCGAGCATGTGGCAGATGCAGCAGGCTGAGGATTCCTTGGAAAGCGCCGCATGATCGCGTCTCGCAAGAATCAAAACGTCCTTGTCTCCGGATGACTGGCGATCTGACCGGCATGAAACAGGAAGGCGCAACAATTCGGCACCGATTGCGATCAGGCCAATCATGCATCCACTGAAGCTGCCGAGCATGCGCCTCGACGCGGACTGCCCGCGCATCGGAAACAAGCAACTTGTCAGCAAAGCCAATTGCAACAGCATCCAATGCTTGGTGAATTAATGGCGCGCTGGGGAGGATTCGAACCCCCGACCCCTTGATTCGTAGTCAAGTACTCTATCCAGCTGAGCTACCAGCGCCGAAGCCGTAGCTAGCCGAAAACCGTTGCCGATGCAACTCATTCGCAATGCGCACAAGTCTTCCGGATGGCGAAGCGGTCCCGGCTGAGTCTGCGGACTTGGCATGCCTTGCCTGTCCGTTTCGTGCGGGTTGCCAAATGAAGCGGGAAAGAGCTCCGGAACGGCGCGGGGGACGCAAGTCGCAAGCGCAAAATGGTGGCGTCCTTTTTTGGGATGAGAAAGGAGAAGTGCCGCTGGCCAAAAGCGGGGCCAATGCCCTACTCGCCATCAAATGCCGCATGGCAAACAATCGTTGGGCCGAATTCTTTGATTGGAGGGCTTGTCGCGCTGCCGTCCGACCAAAAAGTGGGACGCGCCCGCGCAAAAATCGCATTTCCCGATCACAGTCCTCATCAAGATTTCTTTCGATCCCTCGGCAGCTTGATTGTGAAGATGGTTCCGGTCTGTCCCGGCCCGTCCCTTCGGTGCCTTGTCTTGTATTCGATGCTGCCTTTATGCATGCGAATGTTGAATTCCGAATCGCTCATTCCGATGCGGTGAACGGCCCCGTCCTTATATTCTATCGGCAGCCTGAAGAGATTTTTCCTCAATTCGGGAGCAATGCCGGGACCGGTATCCGAAATCTCGAATATCGAATGCCCGTTCTCCTGCCAGTATCGAATGCGTATCTTGATCTTTTTGGCCGCAGCTTCTCTGTCTGGTGAATCGCTTTTCGCTTTGTGAGATCTATTGGCAGCTTTCACGGCATTATGGACAAGATTGAACAAAGCACTGTAAATAAATCTCTGCTCCCCGACAATCTTCGGGTCCTCGCCTTCGACGTCAATTCTGATCTCCGTGATCTCCTCGTCTTCCCGAATTGCCACCTCGTCCCTGATGCGCGTAACCAAGGTCAAGACATCGATCTCTTCATACTTCGGCCCTTCCGTGGAAAATCTGGCGCCGTCCAAAATTCCGTTCAATACTTCCATCGTCGATTGGCGAGCTTTCTGAATTTTAGCAATCAAGTCCCGGTTGAACGCATTCAAGCTGAAAAGTTCGCGCGCCAGCAACTCCTCGGTATGAAGCCGGTTGGCAAAATCATGTGAAATGCTTTCAACTTTCAATTGAAAAGAGTTAATCCATCGCAGCCGGTTTCCAAGGTCGTGAACCGCCTGCTCGGCATTCCGTATTTCGTAGTTTCGACTGCTCGGATTTTCCAGCTTTCCCAACTGCCCCGGATCCCGATTTATTGCGTGGAGATTCTTGATCAGGTTCTTTAGCGGAAGTGTGATTTGGTGATACACGACCAATGACGCGACGAAGGAAACGATGAGCGACACGATGAGCGCACGCGAAAGCGCTTGCGTTCCAGTCCTGATCAGAGCATCCCGATCCTGCACCGCGTACAGGCAGATTGAGATTTCGCTAATTTTGTCATTTATGTAATTTTCGTTGTACCCTCCGTCAACTAGATCGACTTTAACCCAAATCAGCCTGCTGTCATCTTTTATCAGAGTGGAATACAGCGCCTCGCGCAAGTAATCCCCGGAATTCAATGACGCAACATCGTACCTCGGAATGCTTGAATCCCTGCAATGATGATCCGAAGACCGCGATCCGAACAATATTGAAACCGAATTGTCCTCGGATGTCCGGTATTTCAAATTGAATTCGACAGACTCCGTGAATTCGCGCACATCCTTAATGATTTCTTCGGCGATTGACATGCTCTCGCTGTCGGAGGCGGCCACCAGCGCTTCCAAATTGTTCGGAGGAATCGCGGCCACGATGATTCCGAATCGAGAGAATGCTCGTTCCAGCTGCTCCCGCTCCGTGTTCGTGAGAGCGGATAGAAAAAAGAAAAATTCAGCGATGATGACAAGAGCGAACGTCAATAGAAGCGATTGCATCGACAGAGTCGCAAAAAGCATTTTGATTTTCGAAAACACGGCGTCTACCGTGGAAAATGCACGTCGAATGAAAGATGCATCCCGCATTCAACGATGCGGACACTCGTTGCTTCCAGCCAGTTTACACTGGGGACTTGAACGATTCCCGTCGTCACTCCGTGTCACTCGGCGACCTGCGCAGAGCTCTTATGGCGATCGGCATCGCGGCGAGCGCGCACAACGCCAGAATCGGCCCTAAAATATACCATTCGAAAATTATGCCGAGATTGGGCGTTTCGCCTCGGGCGAACACCTCGCCCAAGCCCACGCCGACCCAAGTGTATACGACCGCGCCCGGCATGATGCCGAAAAACGTGGTGAAAACGAAATTGCGGAATTTGGCGCCGACGAGCGCCGGAACAAGATTCGCCAGGAAGAACGGAACAACCGGAACCAGCCTTAGAAGGAAAAGGTAGCTTATTTCATTCCGGCGCAAGCCATCTCTGATTTTTTGAACAGCTCCCGAGCTCGCGTCCATGCGTCCCGACAAGTACTCGCCCAGCCCCATCCGCGCGGCGGCGAAAATCGCGGAAGCGCCAATCGTTGCCGCCAGAATGTTGTATAGCGCGCCGGGAAAAAGCCCGAACAGAAATCCGCCGGTCAGAGAAGCGACTGCGGCGCCTGGAAGCGAAAACGCGACCACCGCGACATACGCTCCAACGAAAGCTGCCGATGTAAGCGCGTAGTTCGCGTCCCTGAATGCCAGCAACGCCTCGCGGTTCGCCCCCAGCCTTTCGAATGTGAGGTATTCGCCCAAGGTCATGTAACCGACCGCCGCAACCACAACAATCAAGGCAAGCGGAGCCAGACGTTTCGGTTCGATGCCCTTTCGGGGTTTCCGTGGCTCCATTTCCCAACCTCAAATGTTGACGAGGGCAGCTTAGGGACGCCCCATATTGGAGTCAATGAAGCGTCAGGGCTTGACCGAAAATTGAGTGATCTCGCCAAGAGCAAGACTCAAATGTCGCTATTGCGCATTATGTTGTTTATTTTCAGCATGCTGTAGCCCTTAAGGCCTGATGCGCCATGAAGCAGTTCGCGGCCCGCCGCGCCAGTGAACTCTCAGAACTTGGCATATAAGCCTTGGCGAAATGCCGGGCGCTCGACATCCGGGTGAAGGCTCACTCGAAAACTCAGCGAATTTTCGAAAATTCATGCATTCGCATTGACGATCCGATAAGGAAATCACCGCCGCATCTCTTTGCCGGACATCCGGGAATAGGGGTGCGCACCGCACCGGATTAATCGCGTCCTTTCGCTGCCGCCTGCATCCAATGCCGTGGATTGACAGTTTTGGCGCCAGGACATACAAACGCCATTCGAATTCAATGGTATTCGGTTGACTTCATTCGACTGAACGCACGTCGCACCGGAGAAGAACAATGAAACGCACGTTTCAGCCGAGCAATCTCGTTCGGAAGCGTCGACACGGCTTTCGCAGTCGCATGGCGACGAAAGCGGGTCGCCGTGTGCTCTGCCGCCGCAGGGCCAAGGGAAGAAAAAGGCTGAGCGCTTAGGTTATCGGGATAACCGCAAGCTTCGGCGGAACGCCGCATCGTCCGGATTTCTCAGTAATTGAAGCGAAACCTTTTCAGTCAGCCGAAAAAACGATTGGTTTCGATCAAGGATCGCCGAACCTTCCTGCAATTATCCAAGAAACGAAGGATCCATGCTCCGGGATTCGTGCTCCAAGGAATGGAACGGCAGATTGATCGCGAGAACGGTTTCATCAGGGTTGGCTACGTATGCTCAAAAAAACTTGGGAACGCCGTTGCTCGAAATCGGGCCAAGAGGCGTCTGCGGGCCGTTGCGAGGGAAGTGCTGACATTGCACGGGCGCTCAGGCTGGGATTATCTGCTCGTCGGTCGACCGGCTGCTACGAGCCGACGGGATTTTCGCAAGTTGTGCATTGAACTCGAATCCGCGTTGCGCCGTCTGCATGGCTGACGAAACGCGATCTGTTCAGGGTATTACCAAGACTTTGCCTGCCCACTCGCAAAATTGCCCTGATTGCAAAACTGGCGCGGATGTCGGCAGCCGGATGACTCCGCTGGCGTTGTTGGTTTCGTTGCCAATCCGAGCCTACAGGGTCTTCGGAAGCCCGCTGATCGGCATGCATTGCCGATTTCAGCCGACGTGTTCGGAATACGCTCTGGAAGCACTCGCGAAGCACGGAGCATTGAAAGGCGTCTGGTTGACGCTCAAGAGAATCGCAAGATGCCGCCCCGGCGGAGGATCCGGCTATGACGGCGTTCCCGACTGAATGCTCGCGGCTTGTCGGCAGAAGGCGGAATCAACTTGACCTTCATGCCCGAATTGGATTGAACGCCGCGAAATTGAAACCGGCGGTCGGGCCCGTCTGAGATGAATGACCAAAACAAAAATCTGATACTCGCGACGGGGCTCAGCTTCGTTGTGATACTTTGCTGGTTTCTGATCTTTCCGCCGGAAGAACCGCCGATTGAACCGACGCTGCCGGACGTGCCGTCTCCGAGCGATACGACAGTCCCGGACCTTGGCGTCGCGCCGCTGCCGCCGGTCGTCAGGAACAATGCAGATGACCCCGGGCTTGAATTGGACGCGCAAGCGGACGCGGTTTCCGCTGCTGCGCGCATTCCTATCGAAACGCCCAACATCACGGGATCCGTGTCGATAGTCGGCGGTCGCTTGGATGACCTCTCGCTTGTCAACTACAAGGAGACTCTGGATGAGGACTCCGAGAACGTCAGGCTTTTTTCGCCGGCCGGACAGAGTGCCGCTTATTATTCGCTGTTCGGATGGGCTCCCGGCCCGTCCTTGAAGCATGCCGAAGTGCCCGGTCCGGGAACGCCTTGGACGATCGAATTCGGATCGACGCTGTCGCCCGACAATCCTGTGACTCTTGTTTGGGACAATGGATCGGGACTGATCTTCAGACGGACAATCGCGGTCGACGAGAGCTACATGTTCTACGTGACGCAGAGCGTCAGCAACAACGGAAACGACACCGTCCGCATGGCCCCCTACGGATTGATTGCGCGCCACGGCGAGCCGGATGTCCAAGGATTCTTCATACTGCATGAGGGCGTGGTCCGAATGTCGGACAGCGAACTTCAGGAAATCGACTATTCGGATGTGCCCGATCTGACCTACGATCCGAGAGAGAGAGGCAACATCGAAACGCTGGACGTCCAGCAAAGCGGGTGGGTCGGTTTCACGGACAAATACTGGATGGCCACGCTGATCCCCACTCCCGGCCAGCCATTCAAATCGGTCGCCAAATACACCGAGACCTCGGACATCTATCAAACTGAAGCTCGGATGCCGACGGTCGAAGTGCATCCCGGCGGTTCCGCGAGCGTCGAAACGATGCTGTTCGCGGGTGCAAAGGAATGGGACGCCATTCGGGGATACGAGCAGTCGTTCGGAATCGACAGGTTCATCGATTCGATCGATTGGGGCTGGTTCTTCTTTCTGACAAAACCGATCTTCATGCTGCTCCGCTGGATCAACAACCTGATCGGCAACATGGGTTGGGCGATCATCGGCCTCACGCTCGTCATCAAGGCGTTCCTGTTTCCGTTGGCGTACAAATCCTACGTTTCGCTGGCCAAGATGAAGGAGCTTCAGCCGGAGCTTGCGAAACTCAAAGAAAAAGTGGGAGACGACAAGAAGCGCCTGCAGCAGGAAATGATGGCCTACTACAAGACGCACAAGATCAACCCCGCTTCCGGATGCCTGCCGATACTGCCGCAGATCCCCATATTCTTTTCGCTCTACAAGGTGATCTTCGTAACGATAGAAATGCGGCACGCTCCGTTCATCTGGTGGCTGAAAGATTTGTCGGCACCCGATCCGACATCGATACTCAACCTGTTCGGCGCGCTCCCGTGGTCGCCGCCCGATCCCGCTTCGCTGCTTTCGCTCATCTCGCTGGGCGTCCTGCCGATTCTGCTCGGCGTCACGATGTGGCTTCAGCAAAAGCTCAATCCGGCGCCGACGGATCCGACGCAAGCGGCGATATTCGCATGGCTTCCTTGGATTTTCATGTTCATGCTGGGTCGGTTTGCCAGCGGATTGATCATTTACTGGGTCGCGAACAACACGATAACTTTCGTTCAGCAATACGCCATCATGAGAACTCAAGGCGTACGGCCCGATGTGCTGGGCAACATACGCGCCGGGATCCGAAAGAGAACCGCGGAGCCGAGCGCCGGAAGCAAATCGACCGAGCAAAAGGAATCTGACAAGCCGAAGAAACCGGAGGCGCAAAACAAGTCGGTCGAGCATAAACCGCAGAACAATACGAAAGCGCGGGACGCAAAACAGCAAAGCCCGAAAAAGCATAAGCCGAAGTCGCCGAGTTCCAAGTCGCGTGCGCCCTCGGCCCGCAACAGACCCAAGAAAAAAAGGTGATTGGCCGCCTCTGCTTGAAACGCGGCCGAACGAAATGCAAAGCGGTGACTCCTTGAGCCGAACCCATGACCGCAACAAAGGAAATCAGTGCGAAGCCCGATTTGAACCGTAGGATTTCAGCTGGCCGCAAACTGTTTTCGAGCAGATGCGAATTCGCGCTCGGCGCGGCGTCGATTTCAGGAATGCCCAAATCGAAGCGCATCGAAGTCTGCTTCGCGGGGCGTTCGAATGTCGGCAAGTCCACGCTGATCAACGCCCTCTTGAACCGAAAAAACCTTGCCCGGACCTCCGGAACGCCCGGCCGAACGCAAGAAGTCAATTTCTTCATGCTTGGAGACACCCATTCGCTTGTCGATCTGCCGGGCTACGGATTCGCGAGAATGCCAAAAACGGTCGCGTTTCGAGTTCAGCGGCTGATGAATTCCTATCTGCAAGGACGCGCGGAATTGCGCCGCGCATTCCTGCTCGTCGATTCTCGGCGCGGTCTCGGTCCGGCGGACAAGACGTTTTGCGAGCAATTGGGATCTTCCGCGGTGAATTTTCAGGTCGTTCTGACGAAGGCGGACAAAGTCGCCGACAACGGCCGGCGCGCGCTTAGAGCGCAGACCAAGGACGCGCTGACCGAATACCCGGCTGCGCGGCCGGAACCGATATTGACGTCGTCCAGAACCGGCGAAGGGCTGGCCGAACTCAGAGCAGCCATCGCGGAACTTCGTTGATGCGCACTGCGAAAGCGCGGACATCCAAGGAGTTGGAATTGCGCCGAATGGCGTTGTAACGTGAATTCATGAAGATCAGAAAATCATCGACGAAGCGGGACTGGATAGCGACGGCCCGAACGCTTTCGGAAGCCCTGCCTTATCTCCAGAGATATGACGGCGCGAGCGTCGTGATCAAATTCGGCGGACATGCGATGGGCGACGACGCGATGCTCGCGGGCTTCGCTCGGGATGTCGTGCTCATGAAGCAGGTCGGCGTGAATCCGGTCATCATCCATGGCGGCGGACCGATGATCAACGACCTTCTCGCCCGACTCGGCATCAAATCGAAATTCGTCAGGGGAAAACGCGTTTCCGACGAGGAGACCGTCAGGATCGTCGAAATGGTGCTCTGCGGTTCGATCAACAAGAAGATCGTTCAAGCCATCAACTCCCAAGGAGGGCAGGCGGTCGGATTGTGCGGCAAGGACGCGTCCCTCATGGTTTGCGATCTTGAGAGCGAGGAGCTCGGACAAGTCGGAATTCCGTCCGAAATCAATTCCGCCGTGCTGAGGGCGCTGCTCGCGGATAATTTCATACCCGTGGTCGCGCCTATCGGCGTCGGAAGGGATGGCGCCACATTGAACGTCAACGGGGACACAGCGGCGGGAGCGATCGCAGCTGCTATGAAGGCAGACCGGCTCTTGCTGCTTACGGACGTCAAAGGAGTGCAGAACGAGTCGGGCGAGTTGCTGGCCAGTTTGACGCCTGACGAAGTCGAGGAATTGGCTCGTCGCGGCGTCATCGACGGAGGCATGCTGCCCAAAACGGATACGGCCGTCGCGGCTGTGAAGAAGGGTGTGCGCGCATCGGTCATCCTAGACGGCACGGCATTGAACTCCGTTCTGCTGGAATTGTTCACCGACCATGGCATGGGCACGCTGATTCGGACCGAGCGGCAAGACCGCGACGCCTCCGCAAGATGAGCTTGGAAGAAGTCGAGAGCGCGGCGGAACTTGAGCATCTTCATGTGCTCGGCGCGTTCCACGCGGACGAAGCCGACCAAGCGCCTCCGCATGCCCGGACGATGATTCTGCTTGGCCCGGGAGAGCCGGGGTTCTGGCAGCATGCCACAGCGGCTCCGGAGTTCGCCGACGGCCGCAGTGATCCGTTGGACCGCTGGTCTAACCGCGTGATCTCCGCGTTGGCCGGAAAATTCGACGCCGAGCCTTTGTTTCCGTTCGGAGGCCCTCCATACCTGCCCTTCTTCAAATGGGCATTGAGGACCGGAAGATGCTGGCCTTCTCCGATTTCTTTCCTGGTCCACGACGAAGCGGGATTGTTTGTTTCATTTCGAGGCGCGCTCGCGATGCGCGAACGCTTGGAAATCCCCCTGCCTTCGGCTCGGCGCCCGTGCGAGACGTGTTCCGAACGTCCCTGCCTAGACGCGTGCCCGGCAGGCGTGCTGGACGAATCGGGCTACGATGCGATCGGCTGCAAAGAATATGTCGCCAGCCCCGCGGGAGCGGACTGTCTGCGCAAGGGCTGCGCGGCGAGAAGGAGTTGTCCAGTCAGCAAAGGCTACGGTAGAGTTCACGCGCAGTCGCGATTTCATCAGCAGGCCTTTCTGGAAAGATAGTTCACAATGCGCCTAATTTTAATAAGACACGCGAAGTCCAGTTGGAATCAGCCCGGCCTCGACGACCACGACCGTCCGCTTGCTCCGCGGGGAAAACGAGCGTCCGCCGCTGTCGGAAAATGGCTTGCGGAGAAGGGCTATGCTCCGCGAACAGTCTTCTGCTCGACATCGCGAAGGACCCGCGAAACTTGGGATGGAATGCGCGGATTCCTGGAACCGCCCGCAGCGGAGATCGAATTTACGCAACGGCTGTACCATTGCGGACCGCATGAGATGCTCAAGATATTGTCGGGCGCGACCGAATCGCCTGCGCTTTTGCTGGGGCACAATCCGGGAATCGGGATGTTCGCATCGCTAATCGTCGCAAAAAAGCCGGAGCATCCTGAATTCGGAAGGTATCCGACCGCCGCGACATTGGTATGCGATCTGCCCTCGGACAGCTGGAAATCCGCACGCTACGGATCAGGGTCCGCCTTGGACTTCATTGTGCCGCGCGACCTCGAATGAACCGCGCATAGCGTCTGTTCTCGGCGGGAGGAACTCCGCAGGGTTCGGGTCAGTTGTTCAGAATCTGGCTCAAGAAGAGCTTCGTGCGATCATTCTGCGGATTGTCGAAGAACTCGCCCGGCTCGTTGACTTCCACAATCTGGCCTTCGTCCATGAAAATCACCCGGTTCGCGACTTGGCGGGCAAAACCCATTTCGTGGGTGACGCACAGCATCGTCATGCCGTCTTCCGCGAGCTCGATCATGGTTTCGAGCACTTCTTTGATCATTTCCGGATCCAATGCCGAAGTCGGCTCGTCGAAAAGCATGATGCGGGGCTTCATGCAGAGAGACCTCGCGATCGCGACGCGTTGCTGCTGGCCTCCCGAGAGCTGTCCAGGATATTTCAGCGCCTGCTCCGGAATCTTCACCTTCTCTAGGAATTGCATGGCCGTCTCCTCCGCTTCGGCCCGAGGCGTGTTCCTGACCCAAATCGGCGCGAGGGTGCAATTCTCCAAAACGCTCAGGTGGGGAAACAGATTGAAATGCTGGAAGCACATTCCGACTTCCGACCTGATCTTGTCTATGTTCTTCAGATTGGAAGACAATTCCGTTCCTTCGACGATGATCGTGCCGGACTGGTGCTCCTCCAGCCGATTGATGCATCTTATCAAGGTGGATTTGCCCGACCCCGAGGGACCGCAAATCACGATGCGCTCTCTTTCTTGAACCGTAAGATCGATATCGCGCAGCGCGTGGAATGCGCCGAACCACTTGTTCATGCCCTTGATTTCAATCGCGATATCTTCCGCCGCAATTGTTCCGCTTGTCATGCCCTTCGCATCATTCGCGGAATTGTCGGCTGCGGCTTCTTCAGTTGCCATGCTCACCATCCGTTCCTATCGGTTGTCGGTCTGCAGCTTGCGTTCAAGATACATCGAGTAACGCGACATCGCGAAACAAAAGATGAAGAACAGCGCTGCGACGAATGTGTAGAGTTCCCAAACAACCCCGTTCCATGCGGCATCCGCCCTGATCGTATTGGTCAGTCCAAGTGGATCAAGGAGGCCGATTATCGAAACAAGCGTCGTATCTTTGAACAGTCCGATGAAAGTCGAAACGATTCCCGGGATCGATATTTTCAGCGCTTGCGGCAAGATTATGAGCCGCATTGATTTCCAGTAATCGAGGCCCAACGAGTCGGCGGCCTCGTATTGACCGCGTCCCAGCCCTGCCAAGCCGCCCCGAATGACCTCTGCGATGTACGCGGCGGAGAAGAGCGTGACCATGATCACGACCCTCAAGACGATATCGAAATTGGTGCCCGGCGGAAGAAATATGTTGAGAAGCGTCGAGGCAACGAAAAGAAGCGTAATCAGGGGAACGCCTCTGATGAACTCGATGAATCCGACGCAAAGCGATTTGACGATCAGCAGATCGGATTTTCTGCCGAGCGCCAGCAGGATCCCGAGCGGAAGCGAGCAGGCTATCCCGGTCACGCCGATGGTGGTCGAAAGCATGAATCCGCCGAACTTCGCGCTTTCCACTTCCTGCAGTCCGATCGGTACGACGCTGTGGATCAAATTCGCGACCGGCAGGACCGCGAACAACATCCACAGCAGCATCGCGAGCGCGCCGCAAATGAACGCTGCCAAGAATCCGAAACGCCCCGTGCCCTTGGCTACCACGAAATAGCCCAACGCCAAGCCTGCGATAATGGCGATCGGAAGCCAGATGCTGCCGCCCCAGAGCAGCCAAAAAGCAAGAAACGGATACCCGCCCGAAAACCACAGCATCTTCCGGGGCACGTTCGTGAAAAGGATCGGTGAAATCGCCACGAACATCAGAAGGAGGGCGAGATTGGGCCGCCAATAGGAATCCGACGGGTAGAAACCGTAGAACAGCTGCAGATAGCGTTCCTGAATCACCGCCCAGCATGCGCCGTGCGTTCCTTCCCCGTAATGCAGCGCGATCGCTTCCCTGCACTCGTTGAGCGAGTTCGCAGTCCAAGAGGATTGCAGCATCCACGGCAACACTTCAACAAGCAAAACTATGATAAAGTAAAGTGAAACCACGGTCAGAATCGAATTCAGCCAACTGCTGAACAGATTCGCGCGCAGCCAGCCTACGACCCCGACTTCGACTTGCGGCGGCGCTTTGGGGCCGAGGATGGCCTCTCGGACGAAGGATACTTGGGCCATGTCAGCGCTCTTTAAGTTTAACCAAGTTGTTGTACCAATTCATGACCGCAGATATGCCCAGCGAAATCCCCAGATAGATGAGCATGAGCAATAGGATGCACTCGAGTTCGCGTCCGGTTTGGTTCAAAGTGATTCCGCCGAGCGTTCCGGTAAGGTCCATGTATCCGACCGCGATCGCCAGAGACGAGTTTTTCGTCAAATTCAGGAACTGCGAAATCAGCGGGGGTATGATCACTCGCAAGGCTTGTGGCAGAATGACGAGGCTCATCGTCCTGTTCGGCCGCAGACCAAGGGAGTAAGCAGCTTCCGTTTGTCCTTTGGAGATTGCGAGAATCCCGGCGCGGACGATTTCGGCGATGAAGGCGGCCGTGTACAGCGACAGCGCGAACCAGAGTGCGATGAGCGAATTCCGCATATGGATTCCGCCGCTGAAATTGAAGCCCTTCAACTCCGGCCGCCCCAAATGGAAGCCCAATATCGCGAGCAGCAGGAGAGGCGGAATCACAATCAAGGCCGTCCGAATGTGCCATGTCGCCGGGCGGACGCCCATTTCCTCCTGCAGCCTGTCGGCCCTGTTCTTCACCCGGATCGATGCCCAGATGCCTGCCGCGAGCACAGCGATTAGAGCAAGCAAATCGAAGCTGATTCCAAAGGCGCCGAATACGTTCAAATTGCCCAGGCTGTTGTGAAACAACGGCTCCGGAATGTAGACCCCGCGATTGGTCAAGGCCACGGAGTCATTCAAAATCATCGTCGCATCCGGATTCTCGCCTCTGAACGCGGCGGGCTTCGGGAGCGTTTCAATGAGAATCGCCATGATGAAGACGATCCAAAGCAGTACCGGAACATTCCTGACGCCTTCGATGTAGATCGTCATCAGCCGCGCGACGAGCCAGTTCCGGGACAGCCTGAGAACGCCGATCACTATTCCCAATATCGTGGCTAGAACGCAGCCCAGGCTGGCGACCAGAAGGGTGTTCAGCAGCCCAACGAATGCCGCCCTCAAATGCGTGGATCTGGAGGTGTATTCAATCAGTATCTGGTTGATGTCGTAGCTTGCCGCTTGGCCGAGGAACGAGAAATTGACCCCTTTTCCAAGCGTTGCAAGATTCTGCGCCGTATTGGTGATCAGCCATGCGATCAGCAGCATGAACCCCAGCAGCGCCACGATTTGGATGGTCATGGCCCTGTAGCGCGTGTCGTACAGCAACATGCCGATCTTGAACGATTGCGCTTGGTCCACGGAAGCAGTCATTTCGAACCCGTCACCGGATGGCGGTCAAAAAAATAAAACTGTCGTTTTCGCGAAAACGACAGTCTCGGAGGAATTCAGCTGTTTTTCGAAGTCGGGGAGGCCGAACGGCCTCCCCGAAAATCGATCAACGGAAGGGCGGCGAATAAATCAGACCGCCATCGGTGTAGAGCGCATTCACGCCGCGCTCCAAGCCGATCGGCGTATTTACGCCGATATGCCGTTCAAAGATCTCGCCGTAGTTGCCGCCGGCCGAGATCACATTCACGGCCCAATCGGCGGAGAGGCCGATCATTTCGCCGAGGTTGCCTTCGGATCCGAGGAGACGATTGACCTCCGGATCGTTGGTTCCCGGAGCCATGTCACCGACATTCGCGGCCGTGATGCCTTTTTCTTCGGCGGTGATCAGCGCGTTGAGAACCCAACGCCCGATGTCCGCCCACTGATCGTCGCCATGGCGCACGAGCGGACCGAGCGGCTCTTTGGAGATGATCTCCGGGAGAACGACGAGAGAAGACGGATCTTCCGCTGTCGCGCGGGTCGCCGCGAGACCGGAACGGTCCGTCGTATAGACGTCGCAGGCTTCCGCAAAGAACTGCTCGCGCGCTTCCGTGTTCGTTTCGATCGGAACCGGCTCATAGTCCATGTTGTTCGAGCGGAAGAAGTCCGCGAGGTTCAGTTCCGTCGTGGTTCCGGTCTGGATGCACACCGTCGCGCCGTCGAGTTCCAGTGCGGAGCCAACGCCGCTGGACGCGTGCACCATGAAGCCTTGGCCGTCGTAATAGTTTATTCCGACAAAGGTCTGTTTCAAATCCGTGTCGCGGGAAAAAGTCCAAGTCGTGTTCCGAGCGAGCAGGTCGACCTCGCCGGACGCAAGCGCCGTGAATCTGGTCTTGCCGGTCGTCGGCGTAAACTTCACGGCTTCACGGTCGCCGAAGACCGCAGCCGCGACCGCGCGACAAAAATCGACGTCAAAGCCGTCCCAGTTTCCGTCCGCATCGGGAGCGGCAAATCCTACCAGCCCCGTTGAGACACCGCACTGAAGAAAACCCTTTGCTTTCACATCGTCGAGAGTCGCGGCACCGGCAGTGCCGACTGCCAGCATAAGCGCTGCCGCGACCCCAGAAACTAGTCTCGTACCCATTATGCTCTCCTATTCCCTACGCGTTGTGTCCCACGTAACCTTTGGACACGTGGCGATTGTTGCTGGTTGTTGCATGATTCATTTCACGCGCTTCGTATTTCGCAAATGCAGCATGAATCGTCAAGGCGATTTATTTGCGCGCGCGCAGCGGCGGGGATGGGTCGTTCGACGGGCGGTCAGACTGCATCAAGCAAGCAATTTTGAGCTTCATAAAGCTGAATTGTGCCGGCAACCGGCTGTGGACGAAAACTCGAACGCATCCGCAAAAGCTTTCTCGCGCATGGCCGCATCCTCCTTATCGCCCTCGGCGCTGCCCCATAATTCCCGTTGCCAATCCTCGTCGATTCGCGACATCTTCCAAAGTGCGCCGGGAGATGCGACCCGGCAAATTGCGCCCAACCCGATAACGGTCGAGCCTGCCAAGCCGGTCAACACGTTCAGCGCCGTCAAGTTGAACGGGCCCATTTCCGCCAAATGGCGATGAAGCCGATCCAAGCTGCTTTCCGGCTGTGTGATCGGCATGACGCCCTTTCCGCAATTCAGCTTCAAACCGTAGGTCCTTTCCACCCAATCGAGCATCGGATCCCATGCCTCGGCTTGCCTGGCCGCGAGTTCATCCGAATCGGCGGCCCGATAGCACAGCAAGTCCGAGCCTCCGTATTCGGCGACCTTGCTGAAAAGCGCTTTCTTCGTTTCCGCCGTCATGTCGACGGCGCTCGTTCCCAAGGCGGTGAAAGGCAATTCATTCCAATCGATTTCATCCTGAATCCCGTTCAACTCATCAGCCAGCAGCTGCGCAAGTTCGCGGGTCGGCAATTCAAGCGCCCGGCCTCGCGGAGTCTTGTGCATGCGGTCGTCCTTGGCGATGCCGAATCCGCTGTTCAGCTTGATCACGCACGCCTTTTTCCAGAAGCGCTTCGGCTTCCAAGCCGACATCCTAAGAGCCTTCTTTCGGGAAAGAGGCGGCGAAATTCGCGGCGGCGGCATCGAACCGCTTCAATGACCAGCCCATTCCCGTGAACATCTGCTCCATGTGCGGAGGAAGCGAGGCTTCCAGTCGGAGCGGAGTCCCGTTCACAGGATGGCGCATTTCCAAGCTTCGCGCGTGAAGATGCAACTTCTTTTCCGCGACCTTGAACTCGAATTGCGCTCGCCGAGAGCCGTAGCGCCTGTCTCCGATGATCGGATGTCCCGAAAGCGCCATGTGAAGCCTGAGCTGATGGGTTCTGCCGGTCAGCGGACTCAAAACCAGCATGGCCGCCGTCTTGCCGACGGTCGCAACGACGGCATACCGCGTCTCCGCAGCCTTGGCGAACGCCTTTTCAGGATCGCCCGGGCGCTCGATGGGAGTGATCCGGTCCTGATAAAGCTTCGAATCTCCCAGCGGAATATCGATTGTTCCGATGTCCGGTTCGGGAACGCCTTCGACCAATGCCAAGTACAGTTTTTGCGGCTCCCGCGATCTGAACATCGATGCGAGGCACCTTGCGGCCTGCGCCGTCCTCGCCATGACCAGCACTCCGGACGTCTCCTTGTCCAGACGATGCACCAGCCTCGGCTTTTGTTGTCCCGGTAGCTGCAAAGCGCTTGAAATCATGTCGACATGCCGCGTTTGGCCGGTCCCGCCCTGAGCGGCCAGCCCCGGCGGCTTGTTGATCGCGACCAGCGCGTCGTCCTGGAAAATTATAGATTTCTTCAGCATATCGGCATCGGCGGATCCGATTGGCCGATTCTTTTGCCGCGCAATTTCCCTGCCGGGTTCCGAATTCTTGATCGGCGGGAGCCGGAGCTGCTGGCCTGCCTGCAGCCGCGTCGACGTCTTCGCCCGCGCTCCGTCCACGCGAATCTCGCCCTTTCGGCAAATCCGCTCGATCCTCGATTGCGGAAGGCCGGGAAACCGCAGCCTCATCCAGCGATCCAAGCGCATGCCCGATTCGTCCGAGTCTACGGAAACGAACTGGATTGCGCTCATGCCGAGACAGCCTTCGCAAGCGCGATTCCGATGGCAAGCGATGCGATCGCGAGCGCCGCCGACCCGCCTGCGTATCCCAGCGCGGCGATCGGGCGGCCTGAATCGAACAATTGCCACGCTTCAAGCGAATATGCGGAAAAGGTTGTGTACCCGCCGAGGACGCCGGTCATGAGCAGCGGCGAATACTTTCCGGCTTCGCCGAAATTGTCGGTCAGAAACACGAACGCCATGCCCATCAGCATCGAGCCGATCAAATTCGCAGTCAGCGTTCCGTACGGAAGATCTGTTCCGAGCAGCCTTTCGGCGGCCCGCCCCGTCAAATACCTGCAGACGGATCCGATCGCCCCGCCAATCGCGATCTGCATGATTGCGGAGATCAATTTCCTGCCGCGGCCGGAAAGAGAGACATTTTAAAGTGCGTCGCGGAGCCGTTCACCGCAACGCGGCGGTTTGCGGTTGCGGTGGTCGCTTGTCGAGCGGGCGGACAAACCGCTTCTGTCGGCATTTTCGGCTCAGCTGCGGTCAATTCGAGTGGCCCGGCGGTTTCTGAGCTTCTTGAAATACTCCAGCCTTTTCTTCATGTCGCGTTCAAATCCGCGTTCGACCGGCTCGTAGAAATCGGATCTGCCGATGCCGTCCGGGAAATAATCCTGGCCTGAAAATCCGTCTTCGGCTTCATGGTCGTACATGTAGCCTTTTGAGTATCCGAGATCTTTCATCAGCCGCGTCGGGGCGTTCAGAATGTGCTTCGGCGGCGGCAGAGAGCCGGTTCTGCGCGCTTCCGTTTCCGCGGATTTTGCAGCCTTGTAAGCGGCGTTGGATTTCGGAGCCAGCGAAAGATAGATCACCGCTTGCGCGATTGCGAGTTCGCCCTCGGGACTCCCCAGCCGCTCGTAGGCCTGCCAAGCATTCAGGCAGATCCTCAACGCATCCGGATCCGCAAGACCGACGTCTTCCACCGACATTCTGGTCACCCGCCGCGCGATGTAGTGCGGATCCTCGCCTCCCTCCAGCATTCTCGACAGCCAGTACAGCGCCGCATCCGGATCGGAGCCGCGCACGGACTTGTGAAGCGCTGAAATAAGGTTGAAATGCCAGTCGCCCGACTTGTCGTAATTCGCCGCCCGCTTGGAAATCGCCCGAGAAAGGGACGGCGCGTCCAGCGGCCGGGCCGCGCGGATGCCGGCCACCCTTTCGACAAGATTGAGAAACGCCCTGCCGTCGCCGTCCGCCATGTCGATCAGCAAGCTTTTCGCTTCCGAAGTCAGCGGCAGCGAAAAGCCGAGCAAGGCTTCCGCGCGGACGGAAAGCATTTCCAGACTCTCCTTGTTCAGCGGCTCGAGCACCATGACCTGCATTCTGGACAGCAGCGCCGCGTTGAGCTCGAAAGAGGGATTTTCCGTCGTCGCGCCGATCAGAATCACCGATCCCTCCTCGACATAGGAGAGAAACCCGTCCTGCTGAGCTTTGTTGAAACGGTGGATTTCGTCGGCGAACAGCACAGTCCCGAGGCCTCGAGACCATCGGCCGCGGGCCGCTCCGAAGATTTTCTTCAGGTCGGCGGCATTCGCGTGGACCGCGCTGATCTGCACGAATTCGAAATCCGAATGCTCCGCAATCAGCCTTGCTATGGTCGTCTTTCCCACGCCGGGCGGCCCCCACAGGACCATCGAGGACAAAGAGCCGGATGCGAGCATCGATCCGACCGGGCCGTCTTCGTCAAGAACGTGGGATTGTCCCAAAACCTCTCCGAGCGCCCTTGGGCGCATCCTGTCCGCGAGCGGCCGCAAGGAGGCAGCTTTCGAATCTTCGCCGTCAAGATCGCCCAGCATTGCCGACATCAGTTCGAGATCTGTTGAAGTCATCGGTTCACGCGGCCCGACTACAATCGAATCCTGATTGCCGAAAGCTCGCCGTTGCGTTCGATGACGATGCTCCAAGCGTCCAGCCGATCTTCGGCGATCCGACGCAACTCGCGCGCGTTGCGGATTTCCCGGCCATTCAATTCGCGGATCAAATCTCCCGCGCGCATTCCGGACCGGCGGAGATAATCGGGAACAAAGGTCACGACGACGCCTTCGGCGAACATGTCAAGCTGCAATTCGGAGGCGACCGCGGGATTGACGTTGGATACGCGGAAATCCCTGAAGGGGCCCCCGCCGCCGACCGGCCCTTCGTCTCGGCTCGGCGTTTCCGGCGGCAGCTGGGTATCGAGATAGGACACCTCCCGAACGCCTCGCCTGTAGAACGTGAACGGAACCGTCTTGCCCAAGCCCGCAGCAGCAGCCCAAAACTCCAATTCTCCCTCGGAATTGATTTTTCGGCCGTCGATTTCGACCAGTATGTCGCCGCGGCGGTTTCCGGTCGACGCGAATGGGCTGGCGCCGTGGATGGCCGTCACCATGACGCCCTCCGGCCTCGCCAATCCGGAGGCGACAGCCAAGTCCATGCCGAGCTCCTGCGTCGAGATTCCGAGCCAAGGAACCCGGAACTCGGTTCGGCCCTGCCGATACTGTTCCAACGCGGCAAGGATCAACTCCGATGCGATCGCGAATCCTATTCCGCGCCAGCCCCGATCATCCAACGCCACTTTTGTGACCATTCCGACGACGCGGCCGTCCGAATCGGTCAGCGCTCCGCCTGAGCTGCCCGAATGAATCGGGGCGTCGGTTTGAACGAATATCCCCTTCGATCCGTTATCGAAGAAACCGGAGATAATTCCGCTTGAGGCGACTTGGCCCATGCCGAACGGATTTCCGACCGCCAGCGCAGGTTCGCCGACGACCAGCTCGCTCGCCCCGCGGAATTCGACAGTCGGGAGCTCCGAGGCGCCGACCAACTTCAGCATCGCAATGTCGAACCGCTCGGACCGGAAGACGATTTCGGCTTCGTACTCCCTTCGATCATTCAAAACCGCAATGATCGATTCGCTGCCGCGAACGACATGCAGATTCGTAACGACCAGCCCGTCCTGCCCGACGATCATGCCGGAACCCTGCGATCTCCTGAGCTGCGTCGGCGGCCTGCCGAAAAAATCCGGGTTGAAAAAGAAGTCGAAACCAGTGGACCTGACCTGAGCGTCAGCGAAGACGTCCACGACCGCCGGGGCCGCACGCTCGACAGCTTGAGCGTATCCTCTGGCCGCGGCGAGCGGCGCAGTCTCGCTCCACGCGTCGGACGGAATCGCCGCCATGCCGATTGAAACGGCAATCAGGGCATTTTTGAAGGACCAAGCGCGAGAACAGCAACGACGATTCGACACGGATATCTCGGCTGATGGATTCAGCGGCTGATCCGAATTTGGACCAGCGAATCCTGTCCGCGAACGCGACCGGGCCGCGCCGAACGCCGGTTCTCGCGAGCAGCCGTCAATCTTCGTTCTTTGCTTCGCGAGCCTTGTCTGCTGCGCCCTTTGCTTCGACATCCCTGTCCACGAATTCGACATAAGCCATCGGCGCCATGTCGCCGTAACGGAATCCGGCTTTAAGCACTCTTACGCATCCGCCGTTCCGGTCCTGGTAGCGAGGGCCCAGCACCTCGAACAGCTTCTTGACGTGCGCGTTCTGCTTCAATCTCGATGCGGCCAGACGCCGGGCATGCAAATCGCCGCGCTTGCCGAGAGTGACAAGCTTTTCCGCGATGCGGCGCAATTCCTTCGCCTTCGGCAGAGTCGTTTTGATCTGCTCGTGCTCAATCAGCGATCCCGCCATGTTCGCGAACATCGATTTTCGATGCTCGCTGGTCCGGTTCAGGCGGCGGTTGCCGTTCCCGTGGCGCATGGTGACCTCTCCTTTGTCATGGCGGCGCGGCGCGATGCGCCGACGGCCTCTATGGAACCGGGTTTGCTCCGCAAACGTGCCGGTTCACAAGTTTCGATCATGCTTCTTGGCCAGCTGCTCGATGTCCGGCGGCGGCCAGTTCGGCGTTTCCATGCCGAGATGCAAATCCATCTTGGCAAGCAATTCCTTGATTTCGTTGAGAGACTTCCGTCCGAAATTCGGCGTTCTCATCATCTCGGACTCCGACCTCTGGACAAGATCGCCGATGTAGATGATGTTGTCGTTCTTGAGGCAATTCGCGGCCCGCACGGAAAGCTCGAGTTCGTCCACCTTCATCAGCAGAGTCGGGTTGAATTCGGCCGGAGCCGGCTCCTCTTCGCGGGGAGCGGGCTCGGGCTCCTTGAATTGCACGAAGGTCTGCAGCTGGTCCTGAATGATCTTCGCCGCGTATGCGACGGCATCCTCCGGCGTGACGGACCCGTCGGTTTCCAGCTTCAAGGTCAGCTTGTCATAGTCCAGAACCTGGCCTTCCCGAGTCGCTTGGACGTCGTAGGACACCTTTCGGACGGGCGAAAAGATCGCGTCGATCGGGATGTATCCGATCGGAGCGTCTTCCGGGCGGTTCCGATCTGCGGGCACATATCCCTTTCCGGTGTCGACAGTGATGTCCATGGAAATCGACGCGCCTTCGTCGAGATGGCAGATGACATGCTTCTTGTTCAAGATATCGACGCCGGCGGGAGCTGCGATGTGGCCTGCCGTGACAGGTCCCTTTTCGTTGGCGCGAATCGATATCCGGCGCGGCCCTTCGACATGCATGCGCAGAGCGATGTCCTTGAGATTGAGCACGATTTCCGTGACGTCTTCGCGAACGCCCGGAATCGAAGAGAATTCGTGGAGCACACCGTTGATCTGAACGCTTGTGATCGCCCCGCCCTGCAGCGACGACATCAGAACGCGCCGCAGCGCATTGCCGAGCGTCAGCCCAAACCCTCTTTCGAGCGGCTCTACGATGATCGCCGCTTGGCGCAGCCTGTCCGAGCCGGGGATGACGTCCATCTTCCGCGGCTTAATCAATGCGTCCCAGTTCTGGTGAATCATCAAGTCTCGTCTCCATTGGCAAATTCGACCGCTCCCGCAGCCGAATTCTCTCGAATGGATGTCAAGCCGCGAGGCGCGGTCCGACACCCAGCCGAGGATCAAACCCTTCTGCGCTTCGGCGGCCTGCAGCCGTTGTGCGCAATCGGCGTCACATCGCGAATCGCGGTTATGAGGAATCCGGCCGCCGCCAGCGACCGCAAAGCGCTTTCGCGCCCTGTGCCCGGTCCTTGGACCTCGACTTCGATAGTCCTGACGCCGTGCTCGCGCGCTTTTCGTCCTGCATCCTCCGCAGCGAGCTGCGCGGCATAAGGCGTGGACTTGCGAGACCCCTTGAATCCCATAGCCCCGGCCGAGGACCAGGCTATGGCGTTTCCTTGAACATCCGAGATCAATATTTTGGTATTGTTGAAGGATGAATTCACATGCGCCACACCGACGGCGATGTTCTTTTTCGCCTTCCGCTTCAGGCGCGTCTTGTCCCGTGCCAACTGCGCGTACTCCCGTTATTTCTTCTTGCCGGCAATCGGCTTCGCCGGGCCCTTCCGGGTGCGGGCGTTCGTATGGGTCCGCTGCCCTCGGACCGGAAGGCCTCGGCGGTGCCGCAGCCCGCGGTAGCACCCGAGGTCCATCATCCGCTTGACATTCATCTGAACTTCGCGGCGCAGGTCGCCTTCCACGACGTAGTTGCGGTCGATCTGATCTCTCAGGGCGAGAAGCTCGGCGTCGGAAAGATCCTGCACGCGCTTGGACTGCTCGATTCCGGCCGCGTCGCAAATCTGCTTCGCCGAAGTGGCTCCGATTCCGTATATCCCGGTCAATGCGATCGGAACTCTTTTTCGAGTTGAGATGTTGACACCGGCAATGCGCGCCAATTCACAATTCCTTGTCCATTGAGCTCCCGGCGTGCCGCAATATGCAAAAAACACGCTTCAGGCGCGGCCTCTCGGCGGCGCGCCTTGACATGTTTCAAGATGGCGGCGTCAAGCAAATGCGAGACTGCGGTGAACTCAGATTCAGTCGGTCTATCCGCATAGCACTTAGTCCGCAATGTTCCGCAAGTCAATATCTTTTTCGCAACCCGCATCTGAACGGTGCGCTTGCTTCCAATTTCCCGGATTCGGCAACATGCGGAGGAAATTCGGCACTTTCGGCGGGAACTCATCATTTGTTACTTTAGTCGAGCGAGATTTTCATATATTGGTCAATCGCAAGATGCTTGGCTGAACGCCCTCCCGCCTTCGCGGAAGTCTTTCCGGAAATTCCGAAGCCGACGCTCTTGCTCGTGTTGAATGCGAAGCCGGAGCGGCTGCCATGGTCGGTAACGAATCAATTGCGCGTCCCCTTCCGGGGGTGGTTCCGTTTTCTGCGGAGCCGGACGAGAACGCATCTGCCCATCCGTCTTCCCTGTCCAGCGGACCTTCGGAGCTGAAGCTCGATTACGACGATGTTCTGATCGTGCCGCGCGCAAGCGCATTGGACAGCCGCAAGGATGCGGAACTGTTCACGTCGGTCGAATTCAATAGCTTGAACTCGGCGGCCTTCAGCGGCGTGCCCGTCATGGCGGCCAACATGGACGGCGTCGGCACCTTCGAAGTCGCCGACGCTTTGCGGGCGCACGGCCTCTTCACTTGTCTCGCAAAACACTACGGCGCAAAAGAAATCGCGGACTATTTCTCCGACGACCCCGGCCGGGCGAACCATTGCGCGGTGACCATCGGCATCTGCGACAACGACAGGAAAAAGTTCGAAGAGGCCGCAAAGAGGCTGAACGGCGCTCTCCGCTATGCGTGCCTGGACGTCGCCAACGGATACATGGCGCATTTCGTCGATCGCATTCGCGAATTCCGCGAGGACTATCCCGGCATCGCGCTGATCGCCGGAAACGTCGTCACTCCGGAACAGACGATGGTTTTGGCCGAAGCCGGCGCCGACGTCGTCAAGGTCGGGATCGGCAGCGGCAGCGTTTGCGAAACGCGCACGAAGACCGGAGTCGGCTATCCGCAGTTGTCTGCGGTAAGCGAGTGCGCGGCCGAGGCTCGCAATTGCGGCGTGAAGATCGTCTCCGACGGCGGTTGCATCACGCCCGGAGATGTCGCGAAAGCGTTCGCGGCCGGCGCGGATTTCGTGATGCTCGGGGGAATGCTGGCCGGTCATCGCGAAGGGGGCGGCCGATTGATGACCAAGCGTTACCGGACGGACGAGATCGGGCCCGACGGAGAGCCGTTGATCGAGGAGCGGCAATTCGTGGAGTTCTACGGAATGAGTTCGAAATCCGCCAACGAGAAGCATTACGGCGGGCTGAAGGACTACAGGGCGAGCGAAGGCAGAACGGTCCAGGTGCCTCTCAAGCCTTCACTGGACGAAACGCTGCTTGACCTGCTCGGAGGGCTTCGCAGCACGTGCACCTACGTCGGAGCCCGCAACATCGCCGAGCTAAAGCATAAGGCGCGTTTCGTCCGCTGCCACAACACCCACAACAAGGTGTTCACCGGCGGAAATTGAAATCCGGCGCAAAAGCGCACGAGGTCGAATTGGCGCACGGAGTGCGCGTGCGGCGCACTGTCGCGCTCTCGGACGTCGCAGGGAGCGACGATGGTCAAAGAGCCCTGTTCTCCGCGGCTTGGCTTGCGGCCCTCGCTTCTCCGAGGGCTTTCACCCACTCCGCAAGCTTCGAGAAATCCGACTGAACCTCGATTTCATCCTCTTCGCCGGTGACGTGATCATACCGGGTCGCCGCAATCTCGAACGGCGCCAGAACATCGATTTCGATGTCGTAGCCGTTCAAATGCCATTCAAGCTGCAATGTGCCGTCCGATCCCGGCACGAGGTGCGGAGCCGGAATGTTGTCGTCGCAAATGCTCTCGATCAGGGTCGCCGCAAATCCGGCGCAACTGGACGAAACCGGCTTGCCTCGGTAGCCGTCCCATCCTTCCGGCAATCCTGTGAGCCTGCTGAGACGGCTCTCAAGCTCCTGAACCCGCTGCGAATCGTTTCCGGCAGCCAACGTATTTGCCTTTTCGCCGGTCATATCGCGTCCAGCACTTCCCGAACGGCGGCGGCAACTTCGTCGGGACCGCCGATGCACTCGATGCTCTTGAGCAATCCCGCTCGGTGATAATATCCGACAAGCGGCGCGGTCTGCCTGTAGTACGCGCCGAGCCTCGTGCGGAGCGCATCTGCGTCGTCGTCCGCACGGCGGCGCATGTCCTTGGATCCGCAGGCGTCGCAGACGCCGTCCTGTTTCGGCGGATTGTTGGTCGAATGGTACACGCTTCCGCAGGAGCCGCATGAAATTCTCCCCGTGATCCGGCCGACCAGCTCGTCTTCCTCCACGACAAGCTCGACCGCTGCGTCGAGCGGCACGCCCATCTCCCGCATCAGCGAGTCCAGAGCGTCGGCCTGTCCGAGCGTTCGCGGAAACCCGTCGAAAATGAACCCGCCGCGCCTGGGGGCCGAAAGCTTCTCCTTGATGAGCGAAACGACGATGTCGTCCGTCACCAGCTTTCCGGAGTCCATGATTCCGGCGACCATCGCGCCAAGTTCGCTTCCCGATTGGCGGGCCTCCCGCAGCATGTCGCCCGTCGACAGCTGCAGCATGTCGCGCTCGCGAACCAGCAATTTCGATTGCGTCCCCTTTCCGGATCCGGGCGGCCCGAGAAGCACGATGTTCATTTGCTCGTCCTGCCCGACCTCTTCCGCTTGCGGCCCCGCAGCTGCGAGCGCTCGATCAGGCCCTCGTACTGGTGCGCGAGCAAGTGGGACTGGACCTGCGTGATCGTGTCCATCGTCACCGACACGACGATCAGAACCGATGTTCCCCCGAAATAGAACGGGATGGCCAGCTCCGACCGGAGGATCTCCGGAAGCAGGCAGACCGCCGCCAGATAGGCGGAACCCAGGACCAGAATCCTGTTGACCACGTAATCCAGATATTCGACCGTCCTCGGTCCCGGCCTGATTCCGGGAATGAAGCCTGTCTGGTTCTTCAAATTCTCGGCGACGTCCTCCGTCTTGAAGGTGACGTTCGCGGTGTAGAAATAGGCGAAGAAAACGATCATCACGACGAAGAACAGCAGGTAGAGAGGCTGCCCCGGCCCGAAATAGGCGAGCACCGTCGACATGAACGTGCTGGTCGAGTTGCCGGAAAACGTCGAAATGGTCGTCGGCAGGAGGAGAAGAGAGGACGCGAAGATCGGCGGAATGACGCCCGACGGATTGATCTTGACGGGAAGGTGCGACTTGCCGCCCTCGTACACCTTCATCCCGACCTGTCGCCGCGGGTACTGGATCGTCAGTTTTCGCAGGGACCGCTCCATGAATACGACGAATGCGATCACAAAGACGACCATCGCGATCACGCCGACGATGACCGCCGGCGAAAGCGCCCCGGAGCGGCCTTGGCTGAAGAACTGCGCGAGCGCCGCCGGAATCTCCGCGATGATGCCGGTGAAAATGATCAGGGATATGCCGTTTCCGATGCCGCGCGCCGTGATCTGTTCGCCGAGCCACATCAGGAAGAGCGTTCCGCCGACGAGCGTGATCACGCAGGAGATCCGGAAGAACCAGCCGGGGTCGAGAGCCAGATCGCCCGACTCCAGGCTTATGGCGAGTCCGTAAGCCTGGAACGTCGCAAGGAACACGGTTCCGTAACGCGTGTATTGGTTGATCTTCTTCCGGCCTTGCTCGCCTTCCTTTTTGAGCTGCTCGAGTTGCGGCACCATTGCGACCAGAAGCTGAACGATGATCGACGCCGAGATGTAGGGCATGATTCCGAGCGCGAACACGCCCATCCGTCCGATCGCCCCGCCGGTGAACATGTTCAGCATGCCGCCGATGCCGGTGGACGCCGCATCCACGAACTCTCTCAACGCGACCGTGTCGATTCCGGGCACCGGAATGTAGGTCCCGATCCGGTAGACGATGAGGAGGCCCAGCGCGAACAGTATGCGCTGCCGGAGTTCCGTCGCCTTTCCCAAAGCGCTCCAGCTGAGGTTCGACGCCATTTGTTCAGCGGCTGAGACCATTGGTCAATTCCTGTCCTGCGGGCGCCCGGGCGCGATTGCGTTGCGAGTATGCACTGCCTTTGAATTCAACGGCAAGCCGTGTCCGTGCAGCTACTTTGATTCCGATCCGGTTTTGATGCTGCCGCCCGCGGCCGCAATGGCGGCGACGGCTGATTTCGACGCGGCGGTAACCGCCAGATCAATTTTCGTACGAAGATCCCCGTCTCCAAGCACCTTCACGCCGTCGAGGCGGCGCTTGACCAGCCCCGATTCAATCAGCACGGTTTCGTCGATCACCGAAGAAGGGTCGATCCTGCCGCCGTCGATGAACGCCTGGATCGATCCGAGATTCGTGGCGGCGCGCCTCGTTCGCCCGGGGTTGTTGAATCCGCGCTTCGGCAAGCGCTGGTACAGCGGCATCTGTCCGCCTTCGAACCCGTTCAAAGCTACGCCTGATCGGGATTTCTGACCGTTCATGCCGCGCCCTGCCGTCTTGCCCTTGCCGGAGCCGGGTCCGCGTCCGACGCGCTTGCGGCGCGAATTCGCGCCCGGAATGTCACTGATTTCGTTTAGCTTGCAGCCCATTGTCAACACGCCCTGCCGAGTTGCTTCGTCATTTTTCGGGATTGTCGCCGCGGCATTCGACGATTTCAACCAAATGGGGAATCTTTCTGATCATTCCGCGCACCGCAGGAGTGTCTTCGAGCTCCCGCACCTTGTGCATCTTGTTCAGTCCCAAGCCGACCAACGTCTGGCGCTGCTTCGCCGGACGACGTATCGGGGATCCGATCTGACGGACGACAATCGTGTTGCGCACTGCTGTCATGCTCGTCCTCCGACGGCTTGGCGATCCGTCTTCCTGTTCAGTTCCGCGACCTTCTTCCCCCTCCGCATCGCCACTTGGCGGGGGCTGGACGCTTTCGACAAGGCGTCAAGCGTCGCTCTGATCATGTTGTAGTTGCTTTGCGAGCCGATCGATTTCGCGACCACGTCCTGAACCCCGAGCATTTCGAACACGGCGCGCATCGGGCCGCCGGCGATGATGCCCGTTCCCTGCGGAGCCGTGCGAAGCACGACTTTGCCGGCGCCGTGCCTGCCCTCGATGTCGTGGTGAAGCGTCCTGCTTTCGCGAAGCGGAACCCGGAACAGATTGCCCTTCGCTTTCTCCGTCGCTTTGCGGATCGCTTCGGGGACTTCCTTGGCTTTGCCCTTGCCGAAACCCACGCGGCCCTTCTGGTCGCCGACCACGACCAGCGCCGAAAACCCGAAACGCTTTCCGCCTTTCACCGTTTTCGATACGCGATTGATATCGACGAGCCGGTCGCCGAATTCCGGGTTCTCCTCTCGGGAACGCCGACCGTCTTCTTTCGCCATGCCGCCCTCCTAGAACTTCAATCCGCCGGCGCGCGCCGCGTCGGCGAGCGCCTTGACGCGGCCGTGGTACAGGAACCCGCCGCGATCGAAATAGCATTCTTCCACGCCCGCCTGCCGGGCCCGTTCCGCGATCGCCGTCCCGACCTTTTCCGCCGCGGCGGCGTTGCCGCCCCGCTCGATGTCGAGCGACTTCTCCAGCGACGAAGCGGCGGCCACCGTCACGCCGCGCGCATCGTCGATCAGCTGGACGCTGATATTCCTGTTCGACCGGTACACGGACAGACGGAGCCGCCCCGTCGAACATCGCCTCAGCCTGTTCCGATTCCGCATCCGGCGACGGAACAGCAATTCGCGTTTACTTGCAGCCATGGGTTCGAGTCTACTTCTTCTTTCCGACTTTGCGGAACACGATTTCGTTTTTGTATCTGATGCCTTTCCCCTTGAAAGGCTCCGGCGGCCTCCACCTCCGGATGTTCGCCGCGACCTGTCCGACCTTCTGCTTGTCCGCGCCTTCGACCACGAGTCGAGTCGCCGAAAGCGCGGTCACCTTGACTCCTTCCGGGATTTCGTAGTTCACGTCATGGCTCAGGCCCAGCGTCAGGTTGAGCGTGCTGCCCCGCACCTGCGCGCGGTATCCGACGCCGGTGATCTCGAGCTCCTTCTTGAAGTTCGCCGACGCTCCGGCCACGCAGTTCGCGATCATCGTCCGAGTCATCCCCCACTGCTGCCGAGCTCTCTTGGAGGAGCCGCGCGGCAGCACTTTGATCTCTTCGTCGGCAAGCTCCACGGTCACGTCGCCGCCGACGGTGTAGCTCTGCGTTCCGTTCGGACCATTCACCTTGAAGGCGCGGCCCGACAGCTCGGCGGAGATCCCTTTCGGAATCGCGATCGGTTTCTTGCCTATCCTCGACATGGCGCGATCCTTCAGAATACCGTGCAGAGGACTTCGCCGCCGACATTGCGGCTGCGGGCATCCGCATCGGACATGACGCCTTCGGGGGTGGAGACTATGGCGACGCCCAGCCCTTGGCGAACGAACGGAATATTCTTGGCTCCGGCATAGACCCGGCGTCCGGGCTTCGATACCCGCTTGAGCTCCCTGATGACCGGCGTTCCTTCGAAATACTTCAGGCTGATTTCGATTTCGGTCCGGCCGGCTTTCGATTCCACTTTCTCGTAGCCGCGTATGTAGCCCTCCCGCGCAAGCACGTCGAGCACCCAGACTCGAAGCTTGGACGAAGGCGCGACGACCGTTTGCCGCCTGCGCATCTGGGCATTCCGGATTCGGGTGAGCATGTCACCAATTGGGTCGCTGAAGGACATATCGATTCAACCTCTACCAGCTCGACTTGACCATTCCGGGAATCTGCCCGGAGCCGCCCAATTCGCGAAGCGCGATCCGGGAAATCTTCAGCCTCCGGTAGTACCCCTTCGGCCTGCCGGTCAGCTCGCACCGGTTGTGGAGCCTGGACGGCGACGAGTTTCTCGGGAGCTTCGCCAGCTTCACGCTCGCCATGAAGCGCTCCTCCATGGGCGTGTCCTTGTTCTTCAGGATCTCCTTCAGCGCATTCCGCCTGGCGGCATATCGCTTGACCATCCTCCGGCGCTTACGTTCGCGTTCCACCATCGCTTTTTTAGCCATCGGTCCCTCTTCCTCGCGGTCAACTGTTGAACGGCAGGTTGAAGCCCTGCAGCAGATGCTTGGCTTCCTTGTCTGTCTTCGCCGTCGTGCAAATCGCAATGTCCATGCCCCTGATCTCGTCGACCGAGTCGTAATCGATCTCGGAGAACACGATATGCTCTCGCAAGCCGAGAGCATAATTCCCGTAGCCGTCGAATGATTTTCCGGAAAGTCCCCTGAAGTCTCGGACCCGCGGCATCGCGATCGTGACGAGACGGTCCAGAAACTCGTACATTCGATCTCCGCGCAGCGTGACCTTCGCTCCGACAGGCATCCCTTCGCGCAGGCGGAACCCGGCGATGGACTTCCTGGCTCTCGTCGGAACCGCCTTTTGGCCCGCGATCATGGACAGGTCGGACACTGCCGACGACGACTTCTTCGAATCCTTCACGGCTTCGCCGACGCCCATGTTGAGCACGATCTTGGCCAGCCTCGGGATCATCATTTCATTCCGATACCCGAACTCTTCCTTCAGGGCGGCGCGGATCTCGTCGTCGTAGCGCGCCCGCAGCCTCGGCTTGTTCTCAGCCATCGATCAACGCTCCCGATTTTTTCGCGTAGCGCACCTTCTTGCCGTCCTCGAATCGAAACCCGACCCTCGTCGGCCCGCCGGATTCCGGATCCTCCAAAGCAAGGTTCGACAGGCTCACGGGCATCGGCTTCGGGATGCGGCCCGCCTGCTGGACATTCGGAGACTGCCTGGTGTGCCGCACCGCCACGTTGATGTCGGCGACCACGGCCTTCCCCTTCTTCGGGTCGACGCTGAGAACCTCGCCACTCCGGCCCAGATCCTTGCCGGCGAGCACGACGACCCGGTCTCCCTTTTTCAGCTTCGCCGCCATCACAGGACCTCCGGCGCAAGAGAAATGATCTTCATGAAATTCCTGGAGCGGAGCTCCCGGACGACGGGTCCGAATATGCGCGTCCCGATCGGCTCGTCGTTGTTGTTCAGAATCACGGCGGCGTTCCTGTCGAAACGTATGGCGGTGCCGTCGTCGCGGCAGACTTCCTTCGCTGTCCGAACCACCACCGCGCGCCGGACGTCGCCCTTCTTCACCCGGCCGCGCGGAATCGCGTCCTTCACGGCGACGATGATCACGTCGCCCACGGATGCGAATTTCCGCTTGGAGCCGCCGAGCACCTTGATGCATTGCACTCGGCGGGCACCGGAGTTGTCTGCGACATCCAGATTTGTCTGCATCTGGATCATGCGTTTTCTCCCGACCTTTGGGGACCGGCAGCGGCCCCAGGGTTTCGATCAAAAACCGGAAAGCGCGTCCTCGGCTACGCGATCACTTCCCAGCGTTTCGTTTTCGATACCGGCGCGCGCTCCCTTATGCGGACGACGTCGCCGACCTTGGCTCCGTTCTCCGCATCGTGCGCGTGGAATTTCTTCGAGCGGCGAACCGTCTTCTTGAGCACCGGATGCATGAAGCGGCGCTCGACGAGCACGGTGACCGACTTGTCGGTGCGGTCGCCCACGACCTTCCCGGTCAATATCCGTTTAGGCATTCGTCAGTTCCTCGTTCAGTCCGCCGACCGCGGTTCGTTCTTTTCGTTCAGGACAGTCAGCACGCGAGCCGTGTCGCGCCGAACCTCGCGCACTCGGGCCGTGTTCGAAAGTTCCGAGTTGCCGGCTTGGAACCGGAGGTTGAAAGCCTCCTTGCGCAGCTTGAGCAGCTCGTCGCGCAGCTCGTCGGGCGACTTCGTTCGCAATTCACTTGGATCCATCATGCAATACCTCGAATGAGCTCCCGGCGCGGTCCGCCCGCGAGCGTCACCAGTCCTCCCGCTGCACTATGCGGCTCTTGATCGGCAGCTTCATCGCCGCCAAGCGAAGCGCTTCCCGCGCGACCGGCTCGGACACCCCGTCGATCTCGAACATGATTCTTCCGGGCTTGACCTTCGCCGCCCAGTACTCGACCGAGCCCTTGCCCTTGCCCATCCTGACCTCGGTCGGCTTCTTCGAAACCGGAACGTCCGGAAAAATCCGTATCCAAACGCGTCCCTGGCGCTTCATATGGCGCGTCATGGCGCGCCGCGCCGCTTCGATCTGGCGCGCCGTCACCCGTTCGGGCTGGACCGCCTTCAGTCCGAAGGATCCGAAATTCAGCGACGTGCCGCCCTTCGCGCATCCGTGGATGCGGCCCTTGTGCTGTTTGCGGAATTTCGGTCGCTTAGGCTGCAGCATCTCGACCCCCTAAATGTTTCCCGACCGGCGGCGGCGAGGGGCGCTGCCGTCCCGGAGCCCCTGATCCAGCTTGTCCCGCGCCATGGGATCATGCTCCATGATCTCGCCCTTGAATATCCAGACCTTGACCCCGATCACGCCGTACGGCGTGGAGGCCACGGCTGCGGCGTAGTCGATGTTGGCCCGGAGCGTGTGGAGAGGCACGCGGCCTTCCCTGTACCATTCGGTCCGGGCGATCTCGGCGCCGCCCAGGCGGCCCGCGACATTGACTCGAATCCCGAGCGCTCCCATTCTCATCGCGTTCTGCACGGCGCGCTTCATCGCCCGGCGGAACAGGACGCGGCGCTCGAGCTGCTGCGCGACCGAGGCCGCCACCAGCTTCGCGTCGATCTCGGGCTTCCGGACTTCGACGATGTTCAAGTGCATCTCCGATTCGGTGATCTTGGAGAGCCGCTGGCGCAGCTTTTCGATGTCCGCGCCCTTCTTGCCGATGACGACGCCGGGACGCGCGGTATGCACCGTGACCCTGCACTTCTTGTGCGGCCGTTCGATGATGACCTTGCTGACTCCGGCCTGGGCGCATTCCTTGTCGATATACTCGCGGATCTTGAGATCCTCCTGCAGCAGAGCGCCGAAATCCTTGCTGTCGGCATACCATCGGCTGTCCCAGGTGCGATTGACCTGGAGGCGCATCGCGATCGGATTGACCTTTTGTCCCATCAAGCGGACTCCTCAATCTGCCGAACCCTCACCGTCAATTGCGAGAACGGCTTGACGATGCGGGCCGCGCGGCCCCGGGCCCTCGCGCGAATGCGCTTCATGACGAGGTTCTTGCCGACGAACGCCTCGTCGACGACGAGACTGTCCACGTCGAGCCCGTGGTTGTTCTCGGCATTCGCCACCGCCGACATCAGGCACTTCCTGACTTCGCCGGCGATGCGCTTCTTCGAGAAGTCGAGATCGGCAAGCGCGGCGTTCACGGTCTTGCCCCTGATCATGGACGCGACCAAATTCAGCTTCTGGGGCGAAATCCGAAGCATCCGGGCAACCGCCTGCGCCTCGTTCGCGCCGAGCCGGCGTTCTGCTTTCAATTTGCCCATGCGATCACCTGCGCTTCGCTTTCTTGTCGGCCGCATGGCCGTAATACGTCCTGGTCGGCGAGTACTCGCCGAATTTCTGTCCGATCATTTCCTCGGTGACGAACACGGGCACGTGCTTTCGGCCATTGTAGACGCCGAATGTCAAACCGACGAACTGGGGAAGTATCGTCGACCGCCTCGACCAGATCTTGATGACGTCCCTGCGGCCGGACTCTTTCGCCCGCTCCGCCTTCTTCAGAACGTCCTTGTCCACGAACGGACCTTTCCAGACCGACCGCGCCATGGCTTACCGTCCTTTCTTCGCTGCGTGCCGACGCCGCAAAATGTATTTGTCGGTCGTCTTGTTCTTGCGGGTGCGCATGCCGCGCGTCGGCTTGCCCCAAGGGGTCACCGGATGGCGCCCGCCGCTGGACTTGCCTTCTCCGCCGCCGTGCGGGTGGTCGACCGGGTTCATCGCCACGCCGCGGACGCTCGGCCGGCGCCCGAGGTTTCTGTTGCGCCCGGCCTTGCCGAGATTCTGGTTCGAGTTGTCCGGGTTGGACACGGCTCCGACCGAGGCCATGCACTCCTGGCGCACGACCCTCATCTCGCCCGAGGACAGCCGGAGCTGGGCGTACCCGCCGTCGCGGCCCACAAACTGCGCGTACGTGCCTGCCGCCCTCGCGATCTGTCCGCCCTTGCCGGGCTTCAGTTCGATATTGTGCACGATCGTGCCCAGCGGCATTCCCGAAAAAGGCATCGCATTGCCGGGCTTCACATCCGCCCGGGACGACGCGACCACCTTCTCGCCCGCCGCCAGGCGCTGCGGGGCGAGAATGTACGACCGCTCGCCGTCTTCATACTGGATGAGCGCGATGAAAGCCGAGCGGTTCGGATCGTACTCGATGCGCTCCACGACCGCAGGCACGTCCATCTTCCGCCGCTTGAAGTCGATGATCCGGTAGACCCGCTTGGCTCCGCCGCCCCGCCGCCGGACCGTCATTCTGCCGCTGTTGTTCCGGCCGCCCTTGGACGGCAGGCCTTGGGTCAGCGTCTTCCGAGGCGCTCCTTTCCAAAGCGCGGACCGGTCGACAAGCACGAGCCCGCGCTGTCCGGGGGTCGTCGGGTTGAAAGTCTTCAACGCCATGCCAATGCCTCCCTCGCCGCGACCGCGCCGGCGAACCTGGAATCAAAGCCCGGTCGTGACATCGATCGTGTTCCCTTCCTCAAGCCGGACGTAAGCCTTCTTGACATCCTTCCGCCGGCCCGGACGCCCCCTGAACCGGACCTTCTTGCCCTTGGTCACGACCGTGTTCACCGATTTGACCTTGACGTTGAATATCGCTTCCACCGCCTCCAGAATCATCGGCTTGCTCGCGTCGGGCGCGGTTTCGAACACCACGGCGTTCGCTTCCGACGCGTAGGTGGCCTTCTCCGTTATCACCGGCTTGCGGATGATGTCGTAATGAATTGACTTCGGTTTCATGCCAGCCTCGCTGCGAGCCCTTCAAGACCGGATTTCGTGATGACCAGCTCTCTGCACTTCAGGATGTCGAAGACGTTCGCGCCGTGGCAGGGAAGGATGTCCATTCCGGGAAGATTCGCGGCTGCCCGGGCAAAATTCGCATCGACGGTCGGGCCGTCGATCACCAGCGCCTTTCGCCAGCCGAATTGCGAGACGGCTCTGGCCAGCTCCTTGGTCTTGGGGGTTTCCATCCGCGCGGCGTCCAGAACGACCACCTCGGATTCCGCCGCCTTCGCCGACAGCGCATGCAGCAGTCCGAGCCTGCGCACTTTCTTGGGCAGCTTGTGGGAGTGGTCGCGGGGATGCGGAGCCTTGTATGCTCCGCCTTTGCGGAAAATGGGCGCGTTCCGGTCGCCGTGGCGCGCGTTTCCTGTCTTTTTCTGGCTGTATATCTTGCGTCTGGAGTAGCTTGTTTCCGATCTGGTCTTCGCCTTGTGCGTGCCTTGGCGCGCCTTCGCGCGCTGCCATCGCACGACGCGGTGCAGAATGTCGACTCTTGGGTCGAGGCCGAAAAGATCGTCCGGCAGGTCGACAGCCTCCTCCGAGTCCTGCGTCAGGCTGACGACTTGCGCTTTCATTCCTCGGCTCCTTTCGCCTCGGCGTCCGGCGCGGCGGCTGAATCCTCCTCGGCTTTCGCTTCCGCTTCGCGGACCGCCGCCGGCAGCGGCGCGGATTCCGGCACTCCCTTCTTGACCGCATCCCGGACCGTCACCCATCCGCCTTTCGATCCCGGCACGGCGCCCTTGACCATGATCAGGCCCCGGTCCGAGTCGGTGCGGACAACCTCGAGGTTCTGGGTCGTCACGCTGGCGGCGCCCATCTGGCCGGCCATCTTCTTTCCTTTGAAGACGCGGCCCGGGAACTGGCATTGGCCGGTCGAGCCGAGCGAGCGGTGATTGATCGAAACGCCGTGCGAGGCGCGAAGTCCGGAGAAGTTGTGCCTCTTCATCGCGCCTGCGAAGCCCTTGCCGATGGATGTCCCGGAAACATCGACCTTCTGTCCCGGCAGGAAATGGTCGGCGGTGATCTCCGAGCCCACGGAAATGAGATTTTCCGGGCTGACCCGGAACTCCGCGAGCTTCCGCTTGGGCGCGACGGAGGCCTGCGCGAACACGCCGCGCATGGGCCGGGGCACCCGGGCGGCCTTCGCGGCCCCGACGCCGAGCTGCAGCGCCGTGTACCCGTCCTTGTCCCGGGTCCGCTGCGCGACGACCTGCAGGCCGTCGACAAGCAGCACCGTGACGGGCACCTCTCTGCCGTCGTCCGTGAAGAGCCGGGTCATGCCGAGCTTTTTCGCAATCAGTCCAGAACGCATTCCGGAATTCCCTTCAAATCTTGATTTCCACCGCCACGCCCGCGGCGAGATCAAGCTTCATCAACGCATCCACGGTCTGGGGCGTCGGATCGACGATGTCCAGAAGTCGCTTGTGAGTGCGGATCTCCATCTGCTCTCTGGACTTCTTGTCGATGTGCGGCCCCCGCAGCACGGTGAACTTCTCGAATTTGTTCGGAAGCGGAATCGGGCCGCGCACCCGCGCGCCGGTTCGCTTGGCCGTCTCGACGATCTCGCTCGTGCTCGCGTCCAGCACGCGATAGTCGAACGCCTTCAAGCGAATTCGGATGTTCTGGCTTTGAATCATCTGCCGATCCCAGTTTCCAAAAAGCTTGCGGCGCGGAGGGGATCGCCCCTCCGCGCCGCAATGAATTATTCGATGACCTTCGTCACGACGCCCGCGCCCACGGTCCTGCCGCCTTCCCTGATCGCGAAGCGGAGCTTCTCCTCCATGGCGATCGGAGCGATGAGCCTGACCTTGAACGTCACATTGTCGCCCGGCATGACCATCTCCGTGCCGTCCGGCAGCTCGACCGTTCCCGTCACGTCCGTGGTTCGGAAATAGAACTGCGGCCGATAGTTGGTGAAGAACGGCGTGTGCCTGCCGCCTTCGTCCTTCGTGAGCACGTACGCTTCCGCTTCGAAAACGGTGTGCGGCGTGACCGACCCGGGCTTGCAGAGCACCTGGCCCCGCTCGACCTCGTCGCGGCCGACGCCCCTCAGCAGCGCTCCGATGTTGTCTCCGGCCTCGCCGCTGTCCAGCAGCTTGCGGAACATCTCGACGCCGGTGCAGGTCGTCTTGCTGGTTTCCTTGATCCCCACGATCTCGATCTCGTCGCCGATCTTGACCTGGCCGCGCTCGACCCGGCCCGTCACCACGGTGCCCCGGCCGGAAATCGAGAAGACGTCCTCGATCGGCATCAGGAAAGGCATGTCGATCGGACGCTCGGGCGTCGGGATGTTCTCGTCGACGGCAGCCATCAATTCCCTGAGGCTGCTCTCGCCGATTTCGTCGTCGCGGCCTTCCAGGGCGGCGAGCGCCGACCCTTGGATCACCGGGATGTCGTCGCCCGGAAACTCGTACGCGCTGAGCAGTTCGCGAATTTCCATTTCGACGAGCTCGAGCAGCTCCGGATCGTCGACCTGGTCGACCTTGTTCATGTAGACGACAAGCGCCGGAACGCCGACCTGGCGGGCGAGCAGGATGTGCTCCCGCGTCTGCGGCATCGGGCCGTCCGCCGCGCTGACCACGAGGATCGCGCCGTCCATCTGCGCCGCTCCGGTGATCATGTTCTTCACATAGTCGGCGTGGCCGGGGCAGTCGACGTGCGCGTAGTGCCGATTCTCCGTCTCGTATTCGACATGCGCCGTCGAAATCGTGATTCCGCGGGCCTTCTCCTCCGGAGCCCCGTCGATCGCGTCGTAGGCCTGGAATTCGCCGAAATACTTGGTGATCGCCGCCGTCAGCGTCGTCTTGCCGTGGTCGACGTGTCCGATCGTGCCCACATTGACGTGCGGCTTGCTGCGCTCAAATTTCGCTTTCGCCATTGCCTTGCATTCCCTTCCTGATTGTGCGCGCGGCCCGGGCCGTCACGCGTACTTCGCCTGAATTTCCTCGGAAATGTTCTGCGGCACGGCGTCGTAATGCGAAAACTGCATCGTGTAGCTTGCCCGTCCCGAAGACATTGACCTCAGATTGTTGATGTATCCGAACATGTTGGCGAGCGGGGCCGTCGCCGAGATCACGGTCGCGTTGCCCCGCATCTCCTGCCCCATCACGCTGCCTCTGCGCTTGGTGAGATCGCCGTTGATGCTGCCCGTGTATTCCTCGGGAGCGACGACCTCGACCTTCATGATCGGCTCGAGCAGCTTCGCCCCGGCCTTGCGCAAGCCCTCGCGCATCGCCGCCCGTCCGGCCAGTTCGAACGCCATCACCGACGAGTCCACATCGTGGAACGCGCCGTCGATCAATTTCACCCGCAGATCGATGACCGGGAACCCGGCGAGCGGGCCGGATTCGAGAACGGACCGGATGCCCTTTTCGACCCCGGGGATGTATTCCTTCGGAATGGCGCCGCCTACGATCATCGATTCGAAATCGTAGCCCTCCCCGGCCTGCTGCGGCTCGATGATCATCTTCACCCGCGCGAACTGGCCCGCGCCGCCCGTCTGCTTCTTGTGCGTGTAGTCGATCTCCGCCGCGTACGACACGGTTTCCCTGTAAGCGACCTGCGGCACGCCGATGTTCGCCTCGACGCGGAATTCGCGCTTCATCCTGTCGACGAGGATGTCCAGATGCAGTTCGCCCATGCCTTTCATGATCGTCTGGCCGGACTCGACGTCGGTCTCGACCTTGAACGAAGGATCTTCGGCGGCGAGGCGCTGCAGCGCCTGGGCCATCTTCTCCTGATCCGCCTTCGTCTTCGGCTCGACGGCGATCTCGATGACGGGATCGGGAAACATCATCGTTTCCAGAACGACCGGGGACGCGTTGCTGCAGAGCGTGTCTCCGGTCGTGGTCTCCTTGAGTCCGGCCAAGGCCACGATGTCGCCCGCGAACGCTTCCGTGATCTCCTCCCGGTTGTTGGAGTGCATCATCATCATGCGCCCGACGCGCTCGCGCTTCCCCTTGGTGGAGTTCATCATCTGGTCGCCCTTCTGGATCGCGCCGGAATATATCCGCACGAAGGAAAGGGACCCTACGAACGGGTCGTTCATGATCTTGAAGGCCAATCCGGAAAACGGCTGCGAGTCGTCCGCGGACCTTTCGATGTTCCGCACCTCGTCCTTGTCGCCCGGCGTGAATCCCATGTAGGATTCGACGTCGAGCGGCCCCGGCAGGTAGTCGATCACGGCGTTCAGCATCGGCTGGACGCCCTTGTTCTTGAAAGCCGAACCCGCCATGACCGGCACGAAAGACATGTCCAAAGTGCCTTTCCGGATCAGGGCGCGAAGCTCGTCCGCGCCGGGCTCGACGCCGTCGAGGTAGCGCTCCGTCGCATCGTCGTCCATCTCGACGGCGATCTCGACCATCTTGCTGCGCCATTCTTCCGCGGAGCTCATCAGCTCCTCGCGCACGGGCTGCCGCGTCCAGGTCGCCCCGAGATCCTCGCCCTTCCAGGTCCACTCCTCCATCGTCACCAGATCGATGACGCCCTCGAAGGAGTCCTCGCGGCCGATCGGTATCTGGATCTGCAGCGGCTCGGCCCCGGTCCTCTCCTTGATCATCCGGACGCAATAGAAATAGTCGGCTCCGATCTTGTCCATCTTGTTGACGAACACGATTCTGGGCACCTTGTACCTGTCGGCCTGCCGCCACACGGTCTCGGTCTGAGGCTCCACGCCCGCATTGGCGTCCAGAACGCAGATGGTGCCGTCCAGCACCGCGAGCGAGCGCTCCACCTCGATGGTGAAATCCACGTGGCCCGGCGTGTCGATGATGTTGAAGCGGTACTTGTCGGATTGGGCGGTCTCGCCGTCTTCGGTCCGCTCCCAGAAGGTCGTCGTGGCGGCCGAAGTGATCGTGATTCCGCGCTCCTGCTCCTGCTCCATCCAGTCCATCGTGGCGGCGCCGTCGTGGACTTCGCCGATCTTGTGGGATTTCCCGGTGTAATAAAGGATTCGCTCGGTCGTGGTCGTCTTGCCGGCGTCGATATGCGCCATGATCCCGAAATTCCGGTATCGTTCCAGTGGGTATTGACGGGGCATCGTTCAGTCCTGACGCGGGCGGGTTACCATCGATAATGGCTGAACGCCTTGTTCGCCTCAGCCATCTTGTGGGTGTCTTCTCTCTTCTTCACGGCGCTTCCCCGCAAAGCGGACGCGTCCATGAGCTCGCCGGCCAGCCTCTCTTCCATGGTGTTCTCGTTGCGCTTCCGCGCAGCGGCGATGAGCCATCTGATCGCCAAGGCGTCGCGGCGCTCCGGCCGCACCTCGACGGGGATCTGGTAAGTCGACCCGCCCACCCTTCTGGACCGGACCTCGAGCGCCGGCTTCACATTGTGGATCGCCTCGTGGAACACGTCGACGGGATGCCGCCGAAGCTTGTCCTCCACTCGGGTCAGGGCGGTGTATACGATGCCCTCCGCGACCGCCTTCTTGCCGTCCTTCATGAGATTGTTCATGAATTTCGACAGCATGCGGTCCCCGTATTTCGGATCGGGAAGCACATCCCGCTTTTCTGCGCGGCGGCGGCGTGACATCTAGGCGCTCTCCTACTTGGGCTTCTTCGTGCCGTATTTGGAACGGCGCTGGCGGCGGTTGCTCACGCCCTCGGTGTCCCGGGTGCCCCGCAGGATGTGGTAGCGCACGCCGGGAAGGTCCTTGACCCGGCCGCCGCGGATGAGAACCACCGAATGCTCCTGCAGGTTGTGGGCTTCGCCGGGGATGTACGAAATCACCTCGTAGCCGCTCGTCAGCCGAACTTTCGCAACCTTCCGCATCGCCGAATTCGGCTTTTTCGGGGTGGTCGTGTACACGCGCGTGCAGACCCCGCGCCGCTGGGGGCAGCCGAGGAGGTGCATCGATTTCTGCCGCTTGACCTTCGGCTTGCGCGGCTTCCTGATCAACTGCTGTATGGTCGGCATCGCGAACTCTCTTGACTCATGTCTTCCCGGCGGAACGGACGGCGCGCCCTCTGCTGCGAGCCGAAAAGGCGAGTGCGCCGCTCAATTTCCCGAGCGGCGTCATTCCAGAGGATCGCGGCTTGAGGCCGGGATCTTGCTCACCAAAGTTACGGCTAGCGCTGCGGATAGGGCGCGAACCCCGTCCGGCGGTGAGCGGCATATAGTTTCGATTCGAGTCGGGTGTCAACATGATTTTTCGATTCATGCGGCAAGAAAGCCGCAGGCGGCCGGACCGCCTGCGGCTTTCTCGCGGCGAATTACATCACGGGGCTGTCCGCCAAGTCGTCCGGCCCGGCGTCGAAAGGAGGCGGCAAAGCCGCCGCCTCGCTCCTTTCGAGAATCTGCTGGTCCCGCTGCCGGGCGATCCGGTGGATCTGGGTCGCCGACCGTCCGGTTCCGGCCGGGATCAGCCTGCCGACGATCACATTCTCCTTGAGTCCGATCAATTGATCGCGCTTTCCCTGCACCGCGGCTTCCGTCAGCACCCGGGTGGTCTCCTGGAACGACGCCGCAGAGATGAAGGATCGAGTCTGCAGCGAGGCCTTGGTGATGCCCAGCAGCACCGGTCCGCCCTTGGCCGGCTCCCGGTTGTCCGCGACCGCGCGCTTGTTCGCCGCTTCGAACTCCTCCTTGTCGACCTGTTCGCCCTTCAGAAGCGTCGTCTGGCCCGAATCGATCACTTCCCACTTCTGGAGCATCTGGCTGACGATCACTTCGATGTGCTTGTCGTTGATCTTGACGCCTTGGAGCCGGTACACGTCCTGGACTTCGTTGACCAAATACTCCGCCAGCGCCTCGACGCCTTGGATTCTCAAGATGTCGTGAGGAGCCGGGTTTCCGTCGACGATGTATTCGCCTTTCCTGACGTAATCGCCTTCCTGAACCGGAATGTGCTTGCCCTTGGCGACCATGTATTCCGCAGGCTGGACGGACTCGTCGTCGGGCTCGATCGCGATCCGCCACTTGTTCCGGTAGTCCTTCTTGAACCTGATGTGGCCGTCGATCTCTGCGATGATCGCATGATCCTTGGGACGGCGGGCCTCGAACAGCTCGGCGACCCGCGGCAGGCCGCCGGTGATGTCCTTGGTCTTCGCGCCCTCGCGCGGAATTCTTGCGATGACGTCGCCCTCGGAGACCTCGGAGCCGTCCTCGACGGAAAGGATCGCGTCGACCGACATGGGGTAGGCCGCGGGGTTGCCGTTGTTGAGCTGGACGGTCTCGCCGTCCTCATTCAGTATCCTGATCTCCGGCTTGAAATCCCCGCTTTTCCTGACCGACCTCCAATCGGTGACGATCTTCCTGCTGATGCCGGTCGCCTCGTCGAACTCCTCCTTGATCGAAATCCCCGCGACCAGATTCAAATGCCGGGCCGTCCCGGCTTTCTCCGCGATGATGGGCAGGGTGTACGGATCCCACTCGCAAAGCTTGTCGCCGCTTTTGACCTTCTGCCTGTTCTTGACCAGAAGCCTCGCGCCGTAGGCCAGTTTCTGAACCGAACGCTCGACGCCGCGCTTGTCGACCACGGCCAGCGTCATGTTGCGGCCGATGACGATTCGGCTTCCCTCCTTGTCGGTCAAAATGCTCTGATTCCGGTACTCGACCTTCCCTTCGTGGTAAGCTTCGACGAACGACTGGTGCGCGGTCTCCGCGATGCCGCCGATATGGAACGTCCTCATCGTCAGCTGCGTTCCGGGCTCTCCGATCGACTGGGCCGCAATGATCCCGACCGCCTCGCCTTCGTTGACAAGCTCTCCGCGAGCGAGGTCGCGACCGTAGCAGAGCGCGCAGACTCCGTCCTCGGCTTCGCAGGTCAGCGCGGACCGGATCTTGACGCTTTGCACTCCGGCGCTCTCTACGGATTCGGCAGCGGTCTCGTCGATCAGCGCGTTCCGCTCGACCAGAACGCCGCCGTCGCCGGGATGCGATATGTCCTCCGCCGTCACCCGTCCCAGTATGCGCTCGCCGATCGACGCGACGACCTGCCCGTCGCTCATCGAAGGCGTCACGGTGATCGCGTTGGACGTGCCGCAATCGTGGCTCCGCACGATGCAATCCTGCGCGACGTCGACCAGACGGCGAGTGAGATACCCGGAGTTGGCGGTCTTCAAAGCCGTGTCGGCGAGACCCTTCCGCGCGCCGTGCGTGGAATTGAAGTACTCCAGCACGTTCAGGCCTTCCTTGAAGTTCGAGATGATCGGAGTCTCGATGATCTCGCCGGACGGCTTGGTCATCAGGCCGCGCATTCCGGCCAGCTGCTTCATCTGGGCCGGAGAGCCGCGCGCTCCCGAATGCGCCATCATGTAGACCGAATTCGGTTCCAGCTCGGCATCGGCTTCGTCGCGCTTGGTCGCTGAAATCTCGTTCATCATCGCGGCCGCGACTTCGTCCGAGCATTTCGACCAGGCGTCCACGACCTTGTTGTACTTCTCGCCCTGGGTGATCAGGCCGTCCATGTACTGCTGCTCGAACTCGCCGACCTGGTCGCGCGTGTCCTGCACGATCGACCATTTCTGGTCGGGAATCAGCATGTCGTCCTTGCCGAACGATATTCCCGCCATGAACGCCTTCTTGAATCCGAGCGCCATGATCTGGTCGCAAAAGATCACCGATTCCTTCTGGCCGCAGTACCGGTAGACCGTGTCGATCACCTCCTGCACCTCTTTTTTCCTCAGGAGCCTGTTGATCAGCTTTTCGAACGGCGTCTTGGCATTGAGGGGGAGCATCGCGCCGAGCATCGCGCGCCCCGGCGTCGTATCCACAATCTTGAAGTAGGTCTCTCCCTGCTCGTCGACCTGCTTGATTCGCACCTTGACCTTGGCGTGGGGGTGCACGATTCCGGTCTCGACCGCATGCTCCACTTCGGCCACGGACGAGAACGCCATGCCCTCTCCGGGCATGCCCGACCTCTCGAGGCTGTTGTAGTAGAGCCCCAGGATCATGTCCTGCGAAGGAACGATGATCGGCGCGCCGTTGGCGGGCGACAGAATGTTGTTGGTCGACATCATCAGGACGCGCGCTTCAAGCTGCGCTTCAAGCGAAAGCGGGACGTGCACCGCCATCTGGTCGCCGTCGAAATCGGCGTTGAACGCCGAGCAGACCAGAGGATGGAGCTGGATGGCCTTGCCTTCGATGAGCACGGGCTCGAAAGCTTGGATCCCGAGCCTGTGCAGAGTCGGAGCGCGGTTGAGAAGGACGGGGTGCTCGCGGATCACTTCGTCGAGAATGTCCCAAACCTCCTTCTGCTCCTTCTCCACAAGCTTCTTCGCCTGCTTGATCGTGGTCGAGAGATTCCGCTTCTCGAGCTTCGAGTAGATGAACGGCTTGAACAGCTCGAGCGCCATTTTCTTCGGAAGGCCGCACTGGTGAAGCTTGAGTTCGGGACCCGTGACGATCACCGAACGGCCCGAAAAGTCCACGCGCTTCCCGAGCAGATTCTGGCGGAACCTGCCCTGCTTTCCTTTCAGCATGTCGCTCAGCGACTTGAGCGGCCGCCGGTTGGAGCCGGTGATCGTCTTGCCGCGCCGTCCGTTGTCGAACAGCGCATCGACCGATTCCTGGAGCATCCGCTTCTCGTTGCGCACGATGATGTCCGGCGCGCGAAGATCCTGAAGCCGCTTGAGGCGGTTGTTGCGGTTGATGACGCGCCGGTAGAGGTCGTTCAAGTCCGACGTCGCGAATCGGCCGCCGTCCAGCGGCACCAAGGGTCGAAGCTCCGGCGGAATGACCGGAATGACGGTGAAGATCATCCATTCCGGACGGTTCCGGCTTTCTATGAAGTTTTCGATCAGCTTCAGACGCTTGACGATTTTCTTCAGCTTCTGCTCGCTCGTCGTGTTGGCAAGCTCGGCCCTGAGCGTCTCCGCCTCGAATTCGAGATCGACTTGTGACAGCATTTCTCGAACGGCTTCCGCTCCGATCCCGGCCCTGAAGGCCTCCTGTCCGTAGCTGTCCTGCGCGTTCAGGTATTCTTCTTCAGTGAGAAGCTGGCCCGTTTCGAAATCCGTCAATCCCGGCTCGATCACGACGAACCGCTCGAAATACAGGATCCGCTCCAGGTCCGCGAGCGCCATGTCGAGCATGAGCCCGATGCGGCTCGTGCGGCTCGGCGGCGATTTCAGGAACCAGATGTGCGCGACGGGAGCCGCGAGCTGGATGTGCCCCATCCGCTCGCGGCGAACCTTCTGGAGCGTGACCTCGACGCCGCATTTCTCGCAGGTGACGCCGCGGAACTTCATCCTCTTGTATTTTCCGCAGAGGCACTCGTAATCCTTGATCGGGCCGAGGATCCGCGCGCAGAACAAGCCGTCGCGCTCAGGCTTGAACGTCCTGTAGTTGATCGTCTCCGGCTTCTTGATTTCCCCGTAGGACCACGAAAGCACTTTTTCAGGCGACGCGAGCGAAATCCTGATCTCGTCGAACGAGGTCGGAGCTTCCTGGGGTCCGAAGGAGCTTTGCGTCAGTTCACGATTCATTTCAATTCTCCAATGGCTGTGCGACTGCGGTCCGGTCCGCTCAGCGGCTGGTGCGCTCCACCAGCTCCATGTTGAGTCCGAGCCCGCGCACTTCCTTCACGAGGACGTTGAAGCTTTCGGGAACTCCGGTCTCGAAGGTTTCTTCGCCCTTGACGATCGCTTCGTAGGTCTTCGTCCTGCCGGTCACGTCGTCGGCCTTCACGGTCAGCATTTCCTGGAGCGTGTATGCGGCGCCGTAAGCTTCGAGAGCCCAGACCTCCATCTCTCCGAAACGCTGCCCGCCGAACTGCGCTTTGCCGCCGAGCGGCTGCTGCGTGACCAGGCTGTAGGGCCCCGTGGACCGCGCGTGGATCTTGTCGTCCACCAGATGGTGCAGCTTGAGCAGGTATTTCATGCCGACCGTCACCGGCCTCGCGAACTGCTCGCCGGTTCTGCCGTCGAACAGGATCGACTGGCCCGACTTGTGGAAGCCGGATCTCGCCAGCGCGTTGTCGACGTCCGATTCTTTCGCGCCGTCGAACACCGGCGTCGCGATCGGAACTCCGGACGTGACATTTCGGGCCAGAGCGGCCTTTTCGCTGTCGGGCAGGGGCTCGATCTCCCGCTCGTAGGTCTCGTCGCCGTAGGAATTCCGCAGCGCGTCCTGCAGTTGCCGCGCATCGCCGGAGCGCTCGAACTCCCCGATGGCGAGATCCACCGACTCTCCGAGCCCGCGGGCCGCCCAGCCCATGTGGGTTTCAAGTATCTGGCCGACGTTCATCCGCGACGGCACGCCGAGCGGATTGAGCACGATGTCGATCGGCATCCCGTCCTCCAGGAACGGCATATCCTCCATCGGAACGACCTTCGAAACCACGCCCTTGTTTCCGTGGCGTCCCGCCATCTTGTCGCCGGGCTGGAGCTTCCGCTTGACCGCGATGAAAACCTTCACCATCTTCATGACGCCCGGGGACAGGTCGTCGCCGCGCCGTACTTTCTCGAATTTGTCGGTGTAGCGAGTTTCGAGCGCCGTCTTCTGCCTGTTGAACTGGGTGTTCAGGGCTTCGACCGCGATCGCGTCGTTCTCGTCCTCCAGAGCCAGCTGCCACCACTGCCCCCTCGAGAGAGGGGCCAGCAGCTCCTCCGTGACGATCGAGTTCGGCTTGACGCGTTTCGGGCCTTTGACGGCGAGCTTGCCGATAATGAGCTCCTTCAGCCTCGCGTAGATGTTCCGCTCCAGAATGTCGAGCTCGACCTTATGGTCCCGCTCCAGCTGGAATATCTGCTCGCGCTCGATCTGAAGGGCGCGCTCGTCCTTTTCGATCCCGTGCCGATTGAACACCCGGACCTCGACCACGGTCCCGTAGTCGCCGGGCGGAAGCCGGAGCGAAGTGTCCCGGACATCGGAAGCCTTCTCGCCGAAGATCGCTCGGAGGAGCTTTTCTTCGGGCGTCATCGGCGTCTCGCCCTTCGGAGTTATCTTTCCGACCAGGATGTCGCCCGGCCCGACTTCGGCGCCGATGTAGACGATTCCGGCTTCGTCCAGGTTCCGGAGGGCTTCCTCGCCGACGTTGGGGATGTCGCGGGTGATTTCTTCCGGACCCAGCTTCGTGTCGCGCGCGGCAACCTCGAACTCTTCGATGTGGATGGATGTGAAAACGTCGTCCCGCGCGATGCGTTCGGATATCAGAATCGAATCTTCGAAGTTGTAGCCGTTCCAAGGCATGAACGCGACCAGCACGTTGCGGCCGAGCGCCAGTTCGCCCAAGTCCGTCGACGGCCCGTCCGCGATCACCTCGCCGCGTTCGACCTTGTCCCCCACATCGACCAGCGGACGCTGATTGATGCAGGTGTTCTGGTTGGACCTCTGGAATTTCCGAAGCCGGTAGATGTCGATTCCCGGATCGCCCAAGTCGAGCTCTTCCGTGACCCTGACGACGATCCGGGTCGCGTCCACCTGGTCGATGACGCCGCTTCTCCTCGCCGTGATCGCCGCGCCGGAATCGCGGGCGACGACGGTCTCGATCCCCGTGCCCACGAATGGAGCTTCCGCCCTCAGCAGGGGAACGGCTTGGCGCTGCATGTTCGATCCCATCAGCGCGCGGTTCGCATCGTCGTTCTCCAAAAAGGGAATCAGCGACGCCGCGACCGAAACCAGCTGCTTGGGCGACACGTCGATGAGTTCGACGGTCTCCTTCCGGCTGAGCTTGAATTCGCCTTCCTTCCTCGTTGACACGAGTTCATTGGCGAAGCGCCCGCCTTCGTCGAGGCGCGCATTGGCTTGCGCGATGACGTGGCGCATCTCCTCGGTCGCCGATATGTATTCGACGTCATCCGTCACCTGCTGGTCGATCACTTTCCTGTAGGGCGTCTCGATGAAGCCGTACTTGTTGACCTTGGCGAACGTGGCCAGCGAATTGATGAGCCCGATGTTCGGACCTTCGGGCGTCTCGATCGGGCAGATGCGGCCGTAATGGGTCGGATGGACGTCGCGGACCTCGAATCCCGCGCGCTCCCGCGTCAAGCCTCCCGGCCCCAATGCCGACAGCCTCCGCTTGTGCGTGACTTCCGACAGCGGGTTCGTCTGGTCCATGAATTGCGACAACTGCGACGAGCCGAAGAACTCGCGGACCGCCGCCGCGGCCGGTTTCGAGTTGATCAGGTCCTGCGGCATCACATTGTCGATCTCGACCGAAGTCATCCGCTCCTTGATCGCTTTTTCCATGCGCAGCAGGCCGGCGCGGTACTGGTTCTCCATGAGTTCGCCAACCGACCTCACCCTGCGGTTGCCGAGATGGTCGATGTCGTCCACGGCGCCCTTGCCGTCGCGCAAGTCGACCAGCGCCTGAACGCAGGCGATGATGTCTTCCCTTCTGAGCGTGCGCTGCTTGTCGTCCGATTCAAGCTGGAGGCGCATGTTCATCTTGACCCTGCCGACGGCGGAAAGATCGTAGCGGTCGCCGTCGTGCAGCGTCTGCTCGAACAGCTGTTCCGCAGTGTCTTCAGTCGGAGGTTCGCCGGGACGCAGCACGCGGAAGATGTCCATGAGCGCGGATGCCCGGTTGTACATCTTGTCCATCGCCATGGTGTTGCGGATGTAGGCGCCGACATTGATTCCATCGATGTCGAGAACCGGAAGAGCCGTGATGTCCTTGGAAAACAGAAGCTTAAGCGTTTCCTCCGTGATCTCGTCGCCGGCTTCGACCCAAACCTCGCCGGTCTCCTCGTCGATCATGTCGACCGCGATGAAACGCCCGTGGATGTCCTCGAAAGGAACGATGACCTCCTCGACAATCTCGTCCTTGGCCCATTTTCTGGCCATCCGCGGCGTAACCTTCTTGCCGGCTTCCGCGATGACTTCTCCGGTGGCCGCGTCGACGATATCAAGCGGCGGCTTGGTTCCGCTGACCCGGTTCGGGAAAAATTTCGTGACCCAGCCGCGCTCGTCCGGAGTCCGCCCGTCGTCGCGCAGCTTGAAGTGAACAACGTCGTAGAAGGTCCGCATGATGGCTTCTTGATCGAGCCCCAATGCGAAAAGCATCGTCGTGACGGGAAACTTCCGGCGGCGGTCGATGCGGGCGTATACGATGTCTTTCGCGTCGAACTCGAAGTCGATCCACGACCCTCGGTACGGAATGATTCTGCAGGTGTAGAGGAACTTGCCCGAGGAGTGGGTTTTTCCGCTGTCATGGTCGAAGAACACGCCCGGCGACCTGTGCATCTGGGACACGACAACGCGTTCCGTGCCGTTGATCACGAAGGTGCCGTTCTCGGTCATGAGCGGCATTTCGCCCATGAACACCGACTGGTCCTTGATTCCCCGGACGGAGCGAGAATCCGTTTCTTCGTCGAGGTCGAATACGATCAAGCGCAGCGTGACCGTCAGCGGCGCGGCGTAAGTCTTGTCGCGCTGCTGGCATTCGTCGACGTCGAACTTGGGGGGTTCAAGCTCGTAGCTCAGAAAATGCAATTCCGCGGTGTGGTTGTAATCCCTGATCGGGAACACGGATTGGAACACGCCTTGGAGACCCTCGTCGTCCAGATGCTCGACGCCGTCTCCCGAATTCAGAAACAAGTCGTACGAACTCTTCTGAATTTCGATCAGGTTCGGCATTTCGATCGGTTCGCGGATCTTGCCGTAGTTCCGCCTGATGCGCTTCCGCGCAGATGTCGCCTGGTTCACGGGCGTTCATCCTCTGTCCAAAATCGCAGCGAGCCCCTGCCTGGCGGCAAGCGACATCGCGGTTTCGGTGAGCACTGAGTTCAATTCCTGCGGAACGCGCCACCGTTCCGCTCCCGAACTTCCGACCACGCCTTCCGCGACACCGCATTCGCAACGGTGTCGCGGGAGATGCGGCACGGCCGGAATCCGCCGGATCCCGGCCGCGCGTGCTTTTCGCTTCTCGACTACTTGACCTCGACTTCGGCTCCCACGCCTTCGAGCTTGCCTTTGATCTCCTCGGCCTCGTCTTTCGAGACGCCTTCCTTGATGGCTTTGCCGCCGGCCTCGACCAGCGCCTTCGCTTCCTTGAGGCCCAATCCGGTTATGCCTCGAACCTCCTTGATGACCGACACTTTCTGCTGCCCGACAGCGGTGAGAAGCACGTCGAACTCGGTCTTCTCTTCCGCCTTCTGCTCAGCTTCGCCGCCACCTGCCGGCCCTGCGACCATTACGGCTCCTCCGGCTGCAGGCTCAATGCCGTACTTGTCCTTGAGAACCGTCTTGAGCTCTTGGGCCTCGAGCAGCGTCAATCCGACGATCTCTTCGGCCAGTTTGTTAATATCCGCCATTCCTGTCTTTCCACTCCGGTTATGTGAACCGACGCTGCCGCAACTCGTCCGGCCCGCGCCTCACAAGCTGAATTCCGCTAGGCCGCCTTCTCTTCGATCGATCCGACGATCGATGCGATGTTCGCCGCAGGCGCTCCGACCGCTCCGGCAATGTTCGCCGCAGGCGCCGCCAAGCATCCGACAAGCGACGCGATCAGTTCGCTCCTGGACGGCATCGCGGCCACAGCCTTGACGCCAGACTTGTCCAACACCCTGCCGTCCATCGCCCCGCCCAGAGGGACGAGATTCGGATTTGCCTTCGCATACTCGTCCGCGACCTTGGCGGCCGCGACGGGATCTTCGGAGAAAGCAAGAACGGTCATTCCATTCAAGATGTCCGACATTCCTTCATACCGGGTATTCTTGATGGCGATCTTGGCGAGCCTGTTTTTGGCGACGCGGACGAACCCTCCGGCTTCGCGCATGCGACCCCGGAAGTCCTGCATCTCAGCAACTGTGAGGCCGGCGTACCTCGCGACCACGACGACGCCTGAGCTTTCGAAGATCCGGCCGAGTTCCTCGACGACTTGTTCTTTTCTGGCTCTATCCACAGATTTACTCCAGTCAAATGAGGGGCAACCCCTCGGGCTCCGTTGCACCGGGACGAATCCCGGCAGTTAGGTCCTCGATCCGGGGGCCGAACAGACTCGCATGGAGGATTTGCCTCCGATTGAACTCTTCATTTCCCGTCTAAGGCAGGATTTAGCCAGCCCGGCGCGACCGCCGGGCAACACCCGCCATCTTGGACAGCCGACGGGCCCGCAACCCGGCCCGCCGCATCCGTCCGCCGCGAACGGCGGACGGAATTCCTATTCTCCCGCCGCCGACGCCAAATCCACCTCCACGCCCGGCCCCATGGTCGAACATAGAGAAATGGCCTTGACATACTTGCCTTTCGCTCCGGAGGGCTTTGCGCGAATGACCGCGTCCAAAAACGCCCTAGCATTCTCGGAGAGCTTGTCCGCATCAAATTGGACCTTTCCGATTCCCGCATGCACGATTCCGGCGCGCTCGACCCGGAACTGGACCTGGCCGCCTTTCGCGGCCCGGACGGCGGCGGCGACGTCCGGCGTCACGCTTCCGACCCTGGGATTCGGCATGAGGTTCCGCGGCCCGAGTATCTTCCCAAGCCGCCCGACTAGGCCCATCATGTCGGGCGACGCGATGCAGCGGTCGAATTCGATCTTGCCGCTCTGGATCGTCGCCACCAGATCTTCGGCTCCGACAATATCCGCCCCGGCGTCGCGCGCCTCGTCGGCTTTCTCTCCCCGCGCGAACACGGCGACCCGTATCGTCTTGCCGGTGCCGTTCGGAAGATCGACGGTCCCTCGGACCATCTGGTCGGCATGCCTCGGGTCCACGCCGAGGTTCATGGCGATCTCGACGGTTTCCGAGAATTTCGCGGTCGCGTTCTTCTTTACGATCGCGACCGCGTCCTCGATCGAAACGCCCTGCTTTTCCGCGACCGCCTCGCGCGCGGCCCTGATTCTCTTTCCGGCTTTGGCCATCGCTCAATCCTTGATCTCTATCCCGAGGGACTTCGCCGATCCGAGCACGGTCTTCATCGCGGCCTGGATGTCGGTCGTGTTCAGATCCTGCATCTTGGCCGCGGCGATTTCACGCACCTGTTCAGTGGTCACATGGCCCACCGTCTCGCGTCCCGGGGTCTTCGATCCCGACGCCAAGTTCGCCGCCCGCTTGAGATAATGCGACGCCGGCGGCGTCTTGATCTCGATGGAGAACGACTTGTCCTGGAAATAAGTGACGATCGTCGGGCAGGGCATGCCCGGCTCCATCCCTTGGGTCTTGGCGTTGAAGGTCTTGCAAAACTCCATGATGTTGAGACCGCGCTGGCCGAGCGCGGGCCCGACGGGCGGAGCCGGCTTCGCTTGACCTGCTGGAACCTGAAGCTTCAGGGATCCGACTTGCTTTTTCGCCATCATGGCGCTCCTTGGCTGTCGGCGGCCCGGCCGCCGGTAATTCCGTTCAGCTCTGCTTCGAGACCTGCGAGTACTCGAGGTCGACCGGCGTCGCGCGGCCGAAGATCGAGACCGTGACCTTCAACCTCGCGCTTTCCTCGTCGACTTCTTCAACAGTGCCGTTGAACCCCTCGAACGGGCCGTCGATGACGCTCACCAACTCGCCGATCTCGTACGAAATGAGAGATCTGGGCCGCCTCGCGCCTTCCTTGGTCTGGATGATCGCGTTGACTTCATCGTCCCGCATCGGCGTCGGCTTCCCCGGCGGCCCGAGGAATCCCGAGACCCGGTTGATCGAATTGATCAAATGGTAGCCCTTGTCCGTCATCTCCATTCTGACCAGCACGTAACCGGGCATATAGCGGCGCTCCGTCGAAACCTGCTTGCCGCGCCGGATTTCGATATACTCCTGCGTCGGAACAAGCACCTGCTCGATTTCGTCGCGGAGCCCGTGCTGGTCGACGGCATTGTTGATTTGCTCCGACACGCGCTTTTCGAAGTTCGATCTGACGCTTATCGAATACCACCGTTTAGCCATGCTGACAGTCCGCCCCGCAAGTCGGCGACGCCGATCAGGGGCCGCGCAACGCCATCCAACCAGGAAAATGTTTCGACAGTGTTACAAATAGAAAAAGAACGCGCCTGCCGCGCGCCCGAATCAAGACTGCGGTTCTTACACTGTTTCATGGAAATCCGCAAGCCCGAAAAGCGACAAATCACATCACGCGCCCGTGACCCAACTCGGGCGCGATGGATTACGATGCTGTTCGCCGGGCTGCCCGGCGCATTTCAGAACAAGCCAAGCACTCCGGTAAGACCCAGCCTGATGACTTGATCCACGAGGAAGAAGAACACGGAAGCGATCGCGGACAAAAGAAAGACCATGCCTGTCGTGATCAGCAGCTCCCGCCTCGTCGGCCATTCGACCTTCGAGACTTCGCTCCTGACCTCCTGCATGAACCTGAACGGCGTAATCTTCGACATCCGGTGCAACCCTGAACTTCTTGAGACTGGAGAGATAGTCGAACGGAAGGCGAATTGCAATGAGGCGGCCGCGAAATCCGGATTCTTCCATTCAATCCGCTCGGGTCGACCTGAAAACCGTCCAAGCGTCGCTCGCGGGAAAATCGCGGCCGCAATCGTCGCGGCAGAGCTAGCGACGCGTCTCAACTTGCGCAGCTGTAAGGATAATCGAATTTGTCCAGCGCAATCTTGTAGGCATGCAGCGAAGAACTCCCAAAACAGCAAAAGGTCGCGCTTTCAAACGATCCATGCGCGTTCAATTCGTCGACGACGGTTCGCACCGCGATTTCCGCCGCAAACTCTTGCGGAAACCGGTATGCGCCTGTCGATATGGCGGGAAACGCGATAGTCTCGGCCTTGCAGGCGGCGGCCAATCGCATCGACTCCCGATAGCAGCTTGCCAGAAGGCGGCGTTCATTCATTTCTCCGCCTTGCCAAACCGGCCCGACGGTATGGACCAAAAGTTTAGCCGGCAGGCCGTAGCCTCCGGTAACGCGCGCTTGTCCTGTCGGGCACCCGCCAAGCTTTTTGCAATATGCCAGGAGTTCCGGTCCCGCTTTGAGATGAATCGCAGCATCCACGCCTCCGCCGCCAAGCAACGACTCGTGCGCAGCGTTTACAATGACGTCGACCTTGAGTTCCGTGATGTCGCCGTCGACAAGCTCAATTTTGCCCGATTTTCGCATCTCAGCCCCAATAGACTACGCTTTGACCAAATGATGGTTGGGCATATGCCGGTTCCAGTCAAGATCGTTCTCTCTCGCAACATTCGTCAAGCAAAAATCGCAGCATGGCAACGCCCGGCCTGAAAGCATTCGGAATACCGTTGCGGACCTATCAGTATGACACACCCGACTCTGCGTTCCGCCCTTTGGCGGCCTGCCGCCGGGCGGCCGAAAGCTCCGCCGAACCCGACAATCCGCGGTCGAAGCGCCGGATTCCAGAGGTCGAATCGGCGACCGCTCCTCGGAATCCCTAAGTTCCGGGTTGCGTGGACGATCCTCGTGCCGCGGATGCAACGAAACCGAACCATAAGGGCACACGGAATGATCACCGAATCAAGCGCGGGAAATTGATAGGTAGCGGACGCCCCTCGCAGCGAAGCGCAATATAGGGCATAGCCATTTCGGATTCGGCAGCTTGCGGCCGCGACGCTTGGATCCTTTCGCAATGATGGGCGAATCCAAAAAACGGAACCGGGAAATCGGACGACCTCATTCAATTTCGAATCATCGCTCCGACTGCAAGGACTTTGACGCTCGGGCATTCCGCGATGTCCTCGGGACTTTTCCGACGGGCGTATGCGTTCTGACAGCGCGAACATTGCCGGCCGAAGATCTGGATTTTAAAATCAGTTCGTTCAATTCCATTTCGCCCGACCTTCCTCTTGTGCTGTTCAGCATCAGCAGAACTGCGCACAGCTTGCCCAAGTGGGAAAAGTGCGAAGGTTTCGCGATCAGCGTCCTGATCCGGAACCAAGCTCATCTTTCAAGGAAGTTCGCAGCTGCTTTGAGCGATAAATGGAAAGACGCCCAGTTCTATCGGGGATTGGAAGGCGCGCCGATTCTTGCGGATGTGGCCGCTTCTTTGCAATGCCGTCCATTCGCGCGGCACGACGGCGGCGCAAGTTGTTCAAAGTCCCGGCGCGCGAATCCGGCTTGATTCGGAAAAGAGTGCCGATACGGGATATCCGAGCAAAACGCGCATGGTTGCTCCGCTGCCGGAATTGGGGCCGATTGGCGACCTCCGGCGCGAGTGCCGATACGGTTCAAGCCGCCGGGAGCGTGACGTGTTGATCGCGCGTCGAAACTTGAATAGCGCGAAACCTTTGTCTAGTTTGCGGCACAATCAATTCCTGATGATAGAAATTAACCATGAAAATCTCGGAACATATCATCCGCGGCGGATTGATCGGGGATGCTGATCCTGATTACGGCTACATTCCGGGTTTCGGCAACACCCACTCCACGCAGGCGGAATCCGGCGCGCTTCCGATCGGTCGCAATTCGCCCCAAAGGCACCCTCTTGGACTTTACGCCGAGCAGCTCTCCGGGACTGCTTTTACCGCCCCGAGATCGGAGAACAAACGATCCTGGCTTTACCGGATTCTGCCATCGGTAAAGCACTGCCGGAATTTCGAAGAAATTGATCGAGGAAACATCCGCACCGCGCCGTGCAATGAGAGCAACTTGCCTGCAATGCAGCTTCGCTGGCGCCCCATGCCGGTTCCGGAAGGCGAAAGATGTGATTTCGTGGATGGTCTGGCTACGATCACCACCTGCGGCGACGCATCCGTCCAAGCAGGGATGGCAAGTCACGTCTACACCGCCAATGCATCGATGGAGCGGAAGGTTTTCATCAACTGCGATGGTGAAATGCTCATCATACCGGAGTCGAACAGCATCAAGGCGGTTACCGAGTTCGGCATAATCAATGCGGAGCCCGGTGAAATCGCCGTCATTCCAAAAGGAGTTCGTTTCCGCGTTGAACTCGTCGATGGCCCCGTCCGCGGCTACATATGCGAAAACTACGGCATGATTTTCACCCTCCCGGAACGCGGACCAATAGGTGCGAACTGCCTCGCAAACGCTCGCGATTTTCTTTATCCGGCGGCAGCTTACGAGGACATCGAGGCCGAGCATGAACTTTACTTGAAGTCGCAAGGGCGCCTTTTCAAAACAACGCTTCCGCACTCCCCGCTCGATGTGGTTGCCTGGCACGGCAATTATGCCCCTTACAAGTATGATCTGCGGCGTTTCTCGCCGGTCGGCGCAATTTTGTTCGATCATCCGGATCCTTCAATCTTCACTGTGCTGACGTCCGCCTCCGAAACACCCGGAACAGCGAACGTCGACTTCGTGATCTTTCCCGACCGCTGGCTCGTGATGGAGGACAGCTTCCGTCCGCCTTGGTACCACATGAACGTCATGTCGGAATTCATGGGACTGATCTACGGCGTCTACGATGCGAAACCAGACGGCTTCAAACCCGGAGGCATGAGCCTTCACAATGCGCTTGTCGCGCATGGACCGGATACCGAGGCTTTCAATGCAGCATCGACGAAGATCCTGGAACCCGAGAAGCTGTCCGGCACGATGGCGTTCATGTTTGAAACGCGATACCCGCAGAATCCTACGGGCTACGCCTCCGACCTCGACTTGATCGATATGAAATATCCCGACGTTTGGGATGGGCTTCAGCGGAATTTTCGGCGTCCGGAATAAGATCGGCTTTGACTGACGTTCAAGTCGATATCTTGGAAAGCAATGTTGAAAGCTGAACGGCGAACCAAAGCCCGGCAATTCGTTGGGAACGATTCTTGAGCGCTCGACACCCGCCGCGCTTGTGCCAACTGCGGCGATTTGAATTGTCGTCTCAATTTCTCACTTCGTTTGCGTCGGCGCCGTCAGCGTCTGAACGGATTGTCGAGAATGACCGCAAAAACGGCCGCTTTTCACTGGAATATCGTGAACATTGGTTGCGCCGCGCAACCTGCCCGGCGATCACCGACGCAGAATTAGGCTCAAGGCAACACGAACAAAGGTCAATGGAAGCAAAGATGACCGAACTCGCTATGCGCCGGACGCCAATCAATCGCGTTTGCTTTCATTAACTGTTTCCGCCGCATTCGGCGGATTACTCTTTCTACTCACGAAAAGCAGGATCTGAATCCATGAAGCTCAACCAACCCCTTAGCGCAAACGATATGCCGCGCGCCGGCGGGATTGCGTCAATGATGCGCTTGCCGCAGCACGACACCGCAGAAGGGCTCAATGCCTGTTTTATCGGCGTCCCAATCGACATCGGGGCATCAAACCGGGCGGGCACGCGGTTCGGTCCGCGCGCGATCCGCACTGAGAGCTGCCTTTTGCGCCCTTACAATATTTCGACCGGCGCCGCGCCGTTTGACAGCATTCAGGTCGGCGATGTCGGGGACGTGGCGATCAACACGTTCAACTTGCGGGACGCCGCGCGGCGGATCAAGGAGGCATTTGATGAGCTATTGCTGCACCCGGTGCGGCCAATCACTCTGGGCGGCGATCATTTCATAACCTATCCGATCCTCCAGGCAGTTGCCAAGAAGCACGGGCCCGTAGCACTCGTTCATGTCGACGCGCATGCCGATATCACCGACGAAATGTTCGGTGAGAAAATTACCCACGGAACTCCGTTTCGCCGAGCGTTCGATGACGGGCTGATCCGGCCCGAACTGACTTTTCAGATCGGGCTGCGCGGAACCGGCTACAGTCCGGACGATTTCAACTGGTCCCGCAATCAAGGTTTCACCGTTATTCCCGCCGCCGAACTATGGGGCCGCCACTTGACCCCCATCATCGACGAAATTCGCGCCAAGATCGGCGATGCGCCGACCTATATCAGTTTCGATATCGACTCCCTGAGTCCGGCATTCGCGCCGGGAACGGGAACGCCGGAAATCGGTGGTTTGACCGATTGGCAGGCGTTGCAGCTAATACGGGGATGCCGAGGGATTGATATCGTCGGCTGCGATGTCGTGGAAGTTTCTCCGCCTTACGACCCGTCCGGCAACACCGCACTAGTTGGAGCGAATATCGCGTTCGAGTTGCTTTGCGTATTGCCGGGCGTTTCCTACCATGAGAGTTAATGCAGCCAATCGATGGCAATCGAAGCTTACGCCTGGCGGCACCAGCCGCATCGATCTGGTGAATGTGAGCGTTTTCAAGGATCTACCGCATTGGCAACCGCCACGCTTTTTGCGGGAAAGCAAAACACTCCAAGACTGAAACAAGGAGCAACGGGCGGCTGGGCTCGCAGGGGGAGCCTTTCTTTGCTCAGGATCAGAACCGCCACGAGGGAGGCGGCGGGCCCAATCAGATCGGCCGCTCCCTTCCTCGCGGCAGAAGGCATTCGATCTCCCGGACATCAATCTGGCGAACATGTTCCCGGAAGCTGGCAGGCATGATTCCACGAAGTGCGTTGCTGACAAGAAAAATTGTGTTTTTTGCGCCGTGAAGTTCAGACTAACCGCTTCCACGCCACCGCCGACGGTCAGAAAGGGTGCCTGTTTTCCGCCGCATCTTTGCGCAAGTCGAAGGCAATAAGCAACCTTCAATGCGGCAACGACCGTGCACGCGCAATGGATGCACAGCGGCTGTACCCGCAAGGCGATTTCGCGGATGGCAACGACTTTTTGCTACAGGAGTTGAGAAAGAAACGTCCGGGCCGGAACGACAAGCGCGGAGTCTTTGAGCGCGAAACAGTCCGCATCAACATACTCTGCCTGCACCACGACCTGCATGGCGTATGGTGCGCCCAAAAGTTTTTGAAACCGCTCCAGATCGGAGCTCAACCTGCCTTTGCTGAGTTTCGCCTCAACCAGAAGCCACGGCTCTTCATTCCGGACGATTAGGAAATCAACCTCGCGTTTCTCTTTGTCCTGCAAGTAATGCATGCCGAATTTGCCCAAGCCCAGGTTGTTCCAGCCATCGACTGCTTTTATCAGGTGGCATGCCACGAATGTTTCGGCGCGGCTGCCGTCGTCGGCGACTTCCGCCCAATCGCGCAGGTACCATTTGGGCTCTTTGCGAAGAGAGCGCGGAATGCTTCTGTACCAAGGTTTCAAGGTAAAACCGAAATGGAAATCGCTCAATGTCTTGATCCACCTCCTTATCGTATCGACCGAAACCCGCACCTGCTTTGCAAGGCTGCTGTACCCCAACCGCTGTGCCGAGAGGCTGGCAAGCAAGGCCACCAATGATTCCAGCTGATAAATGTTTTGCACATTCGATAGATCGCGGATGTCTTCCCGCACCAGCTGCTCAAGACGGAGCGACTGCCACTGAAAAGTAAAATCGAGTTCGCGCCTCAAGAACGGTTCAGGATTGCCTCCGTGCTGCCAAAGGGCATCGAAGCTCGCTTCGTCAATTTGCCTGGGTTGGCGAAACAACCTATCAGGATCGGGCAGGTCTTGGGCGATGATCTCCGCGACGGAATACGGATGCATCCTGTAAAGGAAATAGCGGCCCATAAGGCTGTCCCCGCCGCGACGGTAGACGTCCATACGGCTGCTGCCAGTCACAATTACCTGTGCTCTATCGGCGTAGACATCGAAGAATCCTTTCAGGAACAATTTCCACCTCGGGTACTTGTGCAATTCGTCGAATAGAATAACCGGCTTTGCGCGAGTGAGCGTTTCCAAGCCTGCTCGCTTCGCAATCTGTGCTGGTCCCGTTAGGATGTCATCGCGATCATCTTGGTTGTCCCAGTTCAGGTACAAGTTTGCCTTTTTCCGACAGCAGGTGGTTTTGCCAACTTGCCGGGGGCCGCTGACAAAGGCCATTTGCCGGTTTTTGGCTAGATGCTTTGTCAGGATGGAGTCATAAATTCGAGGCGCAATTTCCATGTTGTTGACCATTGTTCGTTCTTTCGCAATCTAGCAAAGACCATTATGCGGCCATCCGTAAATTGGTCAAGACCGTTTTGCGACGCATGAGAAAACAGTCGCATCAATGCGCCGACGCTTTCCTCCATCAACGGACCGGCTCCGTCCAAGCGCCCCCCGGTGCCTCACTGCGGCGGCAAGGCCGACCGTCAATCGCACTGTCGTAAACTGGTCGCGACCATATTGCGTGCAATCGTAAACTAGTCAAGACCGTTTTGCGCACAATCGTAATCTGGTCAAGACCATTATGCGGCTCTCCGCAGTTTGGTCGTGACCGTTTTGCGACGCATGAGAAAACGGTCGCATCAATGCGTCGGCGCTTTCCTCCATGAACGGACCGGCGCCGTCCAAGCGCCCCCCGGTGCCTCACTGCGGCGGCAAGGCCGACCGTCAATCGCACTGTCGGAATCCGGTCGGACCATATTGCGGGCGATCGTAATCTGGTCATGACCGTTTTGCGCACAATCGTAATCTGGTCAAGACCATTATGCGGCTCTCCGCAGTTTGGTCGTGACCGTTTTCCGAGGCATGGGAAAACGGTCGCATCAGTGCGCCGGCGCTTTCCTCCATGAACGGACCGGCTTCGTCCAAGCGCGCGCCGGTGCCTTACTGCGGCGGCAGGGCCGACCGTCAATCGCACTGTCGGAATCCGGTCGGACCATATTGCGGTGCATTGGATTTCGGATGAATCAGGAACATCTGCTCCAGCTTCAGGCGAATTCCGGGCTTGATGCTCGTTGCGCACTGCAAAATGGATATGGCAGGCATCGAAATGAGGCGGAGCAGTGAATTATTCCTGAACAAAAAGTTTTGCGCGTCGTTCATTGATCCGATTCTGCTCCCGCCGCTTGCCGGGACGTTCATCGGTCGAGCAAGGACGCATGTGAAGACCAAGTCGGGCAATTTTACCGGTCCGGACTCGACTTCGGATGCCGAGGAACAAGAAGCATTCCCGCAAAATCGCATCCACCTCGGATTTGCGGAACCTGATCTTCGGACGAAACCGGACAGAACGCCCCTTAGCTGAACAAAAACATCAGGGGCGCTTTCGCATGCCGAATCACACATGTGATCGGCAGGCCGGCAGTCAGCCGATGCCTGGAATGTCGTTGTTTTTTAGGATTTGCCAGCAATGATTTTGTTCAAATCAGCAATTGTCGCAACTCTTGGCCGCGACTCCTGAATGCGAAAAGTGGAACAGGCTTCGGCCGAAGCTTTCGCATGGCCTGTCCGGCATTCCATCCTCGCAATCATGCCGCTGGCTGCTCAACAACGGCCCGAAAGCGACTGCCGGAAGTATATTCATCTTAAGTGGAATTTCACCATCGCGTGTTATAAGCCGAAGGCATGGCACAAGATTTATTCGCAGTAGATGACGGCACGGAGTCGCTTCAAGAGGCGATCAAGGAGCGCTACCTGCAATATGCGCTGTCCACGATCATGGACCGCGCCCTTCCGGATGCCAGGGACGGATTGAAGCCTGTCCACAGGCGCATCCTTTACGCGATGCGCGAATTGAAGCTCCGCGCCGGCGGACCGTTCCGGAAATCGGCCAAGATCTCCGGCGATGTCATGGGCAATTTCCATCCGCACGGCGATCAGGCGATATACGACGCCCTTGTGCGCCTCGCTCAGGATTTCAACCTCAGATATCCGCTGGTCGACGGCCAAGGGAACTTCGGCAACATCGACGGCGACAATGCCGCGGCGGCCCGGTACACCGAAGCGCGATTGACCTCGGCCGCCGAAGCTTTGATGAACGGCCTGGACGAGGACGCGGTCGATTTCAGACCGAATTACGACGGCACTTTGACGGAGCCGGTCGTAATGCCGGCCTCCCTCCCGAACCTGCTCGCCAACGGCGCGAGCGGAATAGCGGTCGGAATGGCGACCGAAATCCCCCCGCACAATGTCGGCGAGCTTTGCGACGCCTGCTTGCATCTCGTCAAACATCCCGGCGCAAGCGACGAGAGTTTGGCGAAGCGCGTTCCGGGACCGGATTTTCCCACGGGCGGCGTCATTGTGGAGCCTCCGGACCAGATCTTCGCGGGCTATCGGGCCGGACGCGGAACGATACGGCTCCGGGCGAAATGGTCGGTTGAGAAGCTCGGACGAGCGCAATGGCAGGCCGTCGTCACCGAAATTCCGTACCAAGTCAAAAAGTCCAAACTGATCGAGCGCATCGCCTCGATGATCCAAGCCAAAAGGATTCCCGCAGTCGGCGATGTCCGCGATGAATCGGCCGACGATGTCCGGATCGTGATCGAGCCGAAATCAAAAAACATCGATCCCGAAGTGCTGATGGAGTCCTTGTTCAGGAATTCCGATCTGGAGATCAAGTTCTCAATGAACATGAATGCCCTGATCGACGGCAGGACGCCGAAAGTCTGCTCGCTCAAGGAGCTGCTGGCGGCGTTCCTCAAGCATCGGCGCGAGGTCCTGCAGCGGCGGTCCAAGCACCGGCTGGGAAAGATCGATGCGAGGCTCGTGGTGCTCGAGGGCTATATCGTCGCCTATCTGAATCTGGATCGCGTGATCGAGATCATCAGATTCGAGGACGATCCGAAGCAAGTTCTGATCGCCGAATTCGAATTGGTGGACGAGCAGGCGGAAGCCATCCTGAACATGCGGCTGCGCAATCTGCGAAAGCTGGAGGAAGCGGAGCTCAGAAGAGAGCGCGACGAGTTGATCTTTGAACGCGGCGAACTTGATGATCTGTTGAATGATGAAGAACTTCAGTGGAAACGGATCGGTTCCGATTTGACGGAGGTCAAGAAAATATTCGGTCGCGCGGGGCCCGGCGGCGCGAGACGGACCGAATTCGCCGAAGCGCCGCAAATCGACGATCTGGCCCCGGAGACATTGATTGAGCGCGAGCCTGCGACGGTCATCTGCTCGAAGACGGGCTGGACGCGAGTTATGAAGGGCGCCGTTCCGCTGGATCAGGAATTCAAATATCGCGACGGCGACGAAGGGCGCTTCGTTTTCCATGCGGAAACGACCGACAAGTTGCTGCTGCTAGGAACGAACGGACGGTTTTATACGCTGCCTGTCTCTTCGCTTCCGGGAGGAAGGGGTTTGGGCGAGCCAATCAGAGTCATGGTCGATTTGCCGAACGAAGCCGATATCGCCGCTCTCTTTCCTTATCGGTCCGGCCGCAAGCTGATCGTCGCGACCGCCGGCGGCTACGGATTTGTCGTCGAGGAGGACGGAGTTCTGGCGGGCACGAAGAACGGCAAGCAAGTGCTGAATGTGCGCGATCCGGACAAAGCTGCGTTCTGCGTTCCGGTAGAGGGCGACCGCGTCGCGTTGATCGGCGACAACCGCAGATTGCTGATCATCTCAGTGGAAGACCTGCCGGAAATGCCTCGCGGCAGGGGCGTGCGAATGCAAAGATTCAAGACGGGCGGTCTTTCAGATCTCAAAGTGTTCAGGGAAGAGGACGGCTTGCAATGGATGGATCCCGCCGGCCGAACCCGAACAGAGAAGCCGATTGAGGATTGGATCAGCAAACGCGGGAATGCGGGCCGGTCGCCGCCTCGCGGCTTTCCGCGATCGAACAAATTCACCTGAAGCGCCGCGGCGCGCGCGATGAATTTTTCAAACGGGTTCGGCTCGCAGCCAAACTCCGCCTTGCGGTCGGAGCGTTAGAATCATGACGGGCTCCGGCTCCCGGCCGGCAACCGGAACAAACCGGAATCTCGAAATGAGCGACGCGAGCACGATCGTCGCCTCCATCATGGCGAAGTTCGCTCCGATGCATATGCGCGGCCCGCCGCCGAACGGAATGTATGCGAATTTGTCCATGGCTCGCGGCTCGGCGAATCGGTCCGGGTTGAACTGATCGGGATCGTCCCAATGGCAGACGTTTCTTTGAAGCGCGTAAATGGGAAGCAGGATCATGTCGCCGGGCCGGATGGTCCTGCCCCAAATTTCGTCCGGTTCTCGCGCGACGCGAGCGAGCAGTCCGGCTGGCGGATAGAGCCTGAGGGATTCTTCAATCACGCGTCGCGTCAAAATGAGGCCGTCCACATCCGCCGCCCCTGCCAGCCGTCCGTTCAGGACTGTTTTCGCTTCGATCCGCGCCTGCTCCTGAACAGCCGGGTCGAATGCGACCAGATAAAGAGACCAAGACAATGCAAGAGCGGTCGTTTCGTGGCCCGCCACGATGAACGTAAGCAAATTGTCGCGGAGTTCGGCCGCGTTCATTCTGCGTCCTGATTTCGGGTCTTCGCCGCTGCCCAGAAGGCTCAACAGGTCAAGGCGGTCCGAATCAGGCTCGGCCATTCGCAGAGCGATCGCCTTGTCGGCCACTTCCCTCATTTCTCGAATCGAGTTCGTCCGCACCAATCGGCCGAACCGCGGGATCCAAGAAGGCGCGCCGATAACGTCGAGAAACGAAACCCGCGCGGTCTGGTCGATGTAGCTCTCGATGGCGCGATGGACGACGTCGCCGTCGATCATGCCGCCTCCCGAAAATGTGACTTTGCTGATCACTTCGAACGTCGATGCGACCATTTCCGCATGCATGTCGATCGGCCGGCCGGAGGCCGCCGCCACTCGATCCACCGAATTTTTCGCGGCGGCGGACATGATCGGAGCAAGTTCGCGCACGTTCCGGCTCGCGAACACAGGCGCGGCGGCGCGGCGTTGCCAAAGCCAATGCGCTCCCTCGGCGATGAACAGGCTCTCGCCTATCCCGGGCCGCAGGATGTTTTTCACGTGATCTGATTTCGGGTAGGCTTCCGGACGCTCGCGCAGGATGCGTTTCACGCCGGCGGGGTCCATCACCATATGCCAGCGCTTGATGGTTCGGCCCGATACCATCGGTTGTCGAGTCGCGAGTTCCGGGATGATTTCGAGGAGATTCCGCCTTGCGGTCCGAACGATATTCGGAATGCTCAGAGGCGTCTTGGCAAGTGCGGCGCGAACCGGTTTCGGCCGCGAGTATGGCGAATTCTGGTTCATCTCCGACTTCATTCCTGAGCAAAGACAAGATATATCACCACCCCCGAATTCGGCAACGCTGCGCTGCCGTCCGGATATTGATTCATGGCGAGTCGAACCGAAGGAATTGGCAAGATGAGATTGACCCGGGCAAGTGCGGCCCTTCCATTTGCATTGTTTCTGCTCGCTTGTTCCAATCAAGCCGAATTGGATCCGAATCCGGCGCCGTTCGGAGATTTCAAGCTGGGCCATGCGGTTGTCGCTGCGAAAGGATCCAGCGTCGCGCCGGGATCTCGAGAGGTCACCGCAGAGGAGTTGGAGGCGCCGCTGCAGGAAGCCATTGAAAGGAGACTGGGACGGTATTCAGGCGGGAACTTCTACCACGTCACCGTTGCAATCCAAGGATACTTCATCAGTCCCGGCGGGATTCCGGTTGTGGCGTCGCCGAGTTCGGCATGGGTATTGAGGGTAACGGTCTGGGATGATGCTTCCGGCACAAAACTTGACCCGTCGCCGCATATTCTGCCGATTTCCGAACCGTTTTCGGCTGAAACAGTAATCGGCTCCGGATTGACGCGCACGAAGCACGAACAGATCAATGCGCTTTCCGAGAAATCGGCGCAAGTGATCGAAAACTGGCTTCGTTCGGACGGCGGCCCGATCCTGCCGAGCGGGGACGAGTCGTAAATTCCGCTTGCACGGAAATATCCGGCGGCATAATATTCAATTCTTCCGCAGGGGTGTAGCTCAGTTGGTAGAGCACCGGTCTCCAAAACCGGTTGTCGTGGGTTCGAGTCCCTCCGCCCCTGCCATTTTCCCCACGAGTTCGGACTGCGAAGAACCAATTCGCTTGACGATCATGAAGAGCAGTCATTCACGCCTTGAGCGCGCCGTATCCAAGTCGGCGCAAGATCGGGTCAGATTGTGTTTCAATCAACTCCAGAATGAGTTTCCAAGCAACGATCTCCGCTTATCGGATTGTAATTCGTCAAATCCCTTGCCGGCGCGACCTCCGCGCGGCGCGCAAATTCCCTGTGTCCGACAGAAGGTTGATTCAGAACTGAATTGCTGGTCCGAAGTCGACTTCGGCAGCGCACTAATCCGGCAGCGGCGGGTTTCCCGTCCATTCATCGAAATTCCAGAAATTTTCCGTCATGAATTTCTGCTGTCAATAGGCATGCAAAATAGCCCGCTACGGGAGTGGACCTGATCAGCGACCTGCTTGGCTGCGGCAATCGCAAATCACCCACCGCTGCGCCGCTCTGTCAACGGTCCGCACATCGCCGTCTCAAACCGCGTCGCCAACGGAACCGCAGGCGCAGTGGCATGAATTGCCGACATTCATCTCCGTTTTGCGATTGGCTCAGCTGTCATGGCGAAGCAGATTCAGGAACTGGGAATCCAAAAGTCGGTTGCTGCCGCTATCGTGCTGACAGCGTCTTCTCCATTTCTTTATGAAACCTTCGCTCGCCCGGCAGCAGTTCTATCGCCCGGCTATAGGCTTCTTTGACGTCTCCGACCGGCGCCCGCAGCCAGTTGCGCGCTCGCGCCAAGTCACGCCAAGCCCATGCGCGGCGGGTCGGCGAAGTATCGAGTTGAATGACGCGCTCCAGCAACTCCCGAGCCTCCATGAGAAACCGCCGGTTCGAATTGCGCTGTCTTTGACGGTGCGCTTCGGTCGCTAGCCAGAGCTTCGTCTGAGCGAACTCATGCAGTGCCCGAGGATCGTCATATACGGCATCCCCGGCGCGCTCGAAATACCGGTGCGCGACGCGGGATTCCTTAACGCGCCGGGCCAGAATGGCCGTGTCTATAGCATCCCGGCCGAGCGGTGCAGACCGTCGTCGTCTCTTCTTGAGCAGTTGTCGCGCTTTAATCTCATCGCCTGCCTCCGCGAGCACTTCGATCATTGTATTCGCAATGTGGGAAATGACGTTTTCCGTCCCTTCCGCCTCGACAATTCTCAGTACTTCCTCGGCGCGGTCAAGCTTGTCGACCTCCGCGTACGCGCGCACCATCTCGGAGGCGAGGACCGCCGAAGCCTGGTTGGACTTCCACGCGGCCTCAATGCGACGGAGAGCTTCTTGAGGCTCTCCCAATGCACGCAAATGCGCCGCATCCCGCAATGCAGACAGCGCTCCGAACTCCGGATGGGCAGGCAACGTAGCTTGGAAAAATGTTCGCTGCTCATCGAATTCAAATTGGGGTTGTGGCGAACCGTTATTTTCCATCGCCTGAAACACTTTCGGCAGACCGGTGAGCCGTCCCTCCGCCAGCCCCAGATCCTTCAAGAATTCTCCGATGCGGCGATTGCGGGCAGGCACCGCCCGAACTCGCGCACCGGGAATCAGGTGTCGGGCTTCGATTCCCGCAACCGGCCCGGGATAACTGATAACCTCGATGCGGTCCGGATAGAGATAGACTTTGGTGGGCTCCGGCTGGTCTACGTCGTAGCTCCTGTGATAAACTGCGTTGACAAGGATTTCGCGCAGCGCTGGCAACGGATAACTGACCCAGCTGCGGATCTGGCTCCGATGCCGCTGTTTCTGCAGGTGGAATGCCGAAAAGTTTTCAAGATAATTCAGGCAGTCGCGAAGCTGGTCCAGAAGAGTCCCGCTGAAAGTCCTCTCCTCCTGTATATCGCCCGCTCGATCTGCGGCGAACTGCACAACCTCAATTTTTGCTCCCCGGAACCATTTCGTGGGATCACTTGAAAACAGCAGGAGACCCACGTTGCGAGGCACCTCGTGATCATTGACCTTCATAGAAATCCGCATGCGCCGATAAACTTCCCGAGCATCCGGCTCATTGAGAAGTCCGCTTCGTCTATCGTGCAGGAATTCGCGGACCCTTGCCTCACGCAGATCCTCGACTTGTGCATCAAAAGCCCGGCGGTCATCCCAAGGAACCCGTGCAGTTTGCTGGATAAGGCCGCGAAGCAGATCACCGCGCTGTCCAGCGTCGACGGTCTCGGAACCTAGACGAACCCAATATTGTCCGGATCGACGACCATTCTCGGGTGCGCGATGCGGCCTCATTTCGCTCGCCGGCGCCCAAACCACCAGGATTTGTCGGTCTCCCACGACTTCTGGCGACAGAATGGGTGAATAGGAAGGGTCGAGTCGGTTGCAGTGTCCGCGGATCCACTTTTGCGCAGCCTCGACTTGCTCCGTTGGCAATCCGGAAGGCGGCAGGACCGCCCGTCCTTCCTGCTCATCAACGCCGATGACAACGTATCCGCCGTTCAGGTTGTGGTAATCATTGGCGAACGCACAGATCGTCTTGAGCACTTGGGGGCCTGTCGTCTGCGGATCCCACGATGCTTTGAACTCCACCCGTTCCGACTCTACACTGCGGCAATAGAGAAGGTCATCAAGGTTGATCGCAAGAATTGTACTCATGGGTGAGATTGAGACGTTCGTTCTGGATCGATTTTCAAGCTTGCACTGATTCCAAGGCAAGCCCGCCCAGCGCGGAGAATGCGCCTGCAATGCTGGAGCAAGAACCGCGATGTGTCAGCGAAGCGGCGTTGTCGAGCGCGACGATACTTTGCGTCAGCAGCAAGCTCCATCGACGTCATCCAACAAACCTCGGCATGGGGTGGCAAGTTTGCAACTTTATTCATCGTTCGGTTTGGGCAGCACATAGTTGACATGATCTGGGCAAAGCATTCGTGAAACTACCGAGCGCGCGAGTAGCCACAATGACAAAGACCTTTAGCGTGTTTCCGGCTTTTCGCAAATGATCCGTCGCCACCGTCAATATCAGGTAATGACGCTACGGTCGCGAGCGTGGCTCTATGCCTGATTGGGCTTTCAGAGTTTGCTGATTACTTGGATATGAACTCGCCGCCGGTCAGCGCCGTGTCCGAGTTCATCCATTGATGCAACTCCGCCTCGACGCCGGGGCGGCGGGACCACTCAATTTTAGGTCAAACGTCAGGCAGTTCGCGGAGCGGTTTCGTTTCTTTGTCGCGCCGCCTTACGGAGGATTTTGGGAAGAAGTGTACGAGGGGAAAGCCAATATCATCTTCCACTTCTTGCCACGCTTTGGAAATAATGTCGGATTGCACGCGCAAGAGCCCGGAACCATTCAATTGCTCGTACTTTCCGTCGTAAATGATGCCTACATCTACAACGGGGTCTTCGTCGTGATCCAGCCTTTCCTTTACGTCGACCCGAACGACGTCGACGTCGCTGAACTGGGTCTTGAACGCGATTTCGGCGATCTCGCGTATTTGTTGCCTATTCAAATCGGACCTCCTACGGCAGCCGCCGCTTGAACAGCGTATAAGCGACGAAGTCCCGACGGTGCTCAATATTTGCGCCTTCGAGTTGGCCGATCTCCTGTTCCGCTCTGTCGATTGCCGCGAGCGTGCCGTTCCTTTCGCAGCTGACCTCCAACGAATAGTCTGCTTGATGCCGCGCGTCCTGCAAAACGACGAACGTGCCTGCGAATTCCAGAATTTCAGATGGAAATCCTTCCATTGCACGCTTGTTCTGGCAAGCTCTTTTTGCGTGTCCGTGTTCAAGCGCGCGGTACGCCTGATGCCAAGCCGCGGTGCGCTTTCTCCCGATGAGCAGGTCGGCGGCGCTGCGTGCCAGCGCATGGAATACTGCGTAGTACGCTGTGCTTAACGCACGGCGTTGGTTGGCTTGCGTAGGCAGCCGCGGGTCAAGTTCCATCAAACCGCGTGCAGTTGCCATCAAGTCGCGCGCTCTCAAATCTGAAGCTTTCTCCATCTTGGATTGCACAATATATATCCCAGAAACTCGCCCGACGAAAGTGAATGCCTCTTTCGATCATCAGATTCAATGCCCAAGTCCAACTGACGAACGACATCGGCGGTCCATCAAGTGCCGTAAGAGGCGTTGGCGCAGACACGCGAAGGCCGGATAGCCCGCCCGCAACGATTGATTTGAGCGCGGCGGCGACGCTCGGATTGTCGGCAGCGGCAAAATTGATTATCTGGCGCGGCGCAATCTGGATATTCAGGCGGTTTCAAAATGGTTTCAAACGAAAACGGCGCAAGCGCGCGGAGCATACTGATCACGGGATGCTCTTCCGGCATCGGATACGATGCGGTAAAGCGTTTGACGACTCGGGGCTGGCGCGTGTTTGCGACCTGCAGAAAAGACGAGGACTGCAAGAAGCTTCAAAGCGAGGGGCTCGAAAGCTTCCGGCTTGATTATCAGGACGAAGACAGCATTGGATCTGCGTTGGAGGAGGCGCTTGCGCGGACCGGCGGAACGCTTGACGCTCTTTTCAACAACGGTGCTTTTGCCATCCCGGGCGCAGTCGAGGATATCTCGCGCGACGCTCTGCGCGAGATATTCGAAGCGAACTTTTTCGGGTACCACGATCTTGCGAGGCGAGTGATTCCGACGATGAGATCGCAGGGACATGGACGCATCGTGAATTGCTCTTCGGTTCTCGGATTCATAACCATGAAGTGGCGCGGGCCATATGTCTCCACGAAATTCGCACTCGAAGGCTTGACAGACACCATGAGGATGGAATTTTCAGGAACGCCGATCAAAATCATCCTGATCGAGCCGGGACCGATCTCCACGAGGATACGCGAAAACTCGCGGGCGCCCTTCGAAAAGTGGGTGGACTGGGAGAGCTCCGCCGTCGCGCACAAGTATCGAAACCAATTGATCCCCAGGCTTTATGCGGATGATTCGCCCAAGGACCGGGGCGAACTGCCGCCGGAGGCCGTGACCAAAAAGCTGATCCACGCGCTCGAGTCGGCCAGCCCGAAGCCTCGTTACTACGTAACGACACCGACCTACATGGCGGCTCTCATGAAGAAAATTCTGCCAACCGGCGCTCTGGACAGACTCTTGGGAGCCAGATCTTGAGCGCCGGAGCTCGCATGCTGCAGAAGCGCATTGGGTGAACGATGCTTGGAAGCCCTCTGACAATCATTGCAGTGCTCGCGGTGCTCTGCGTTCTGGTGATCCTGATGGTCGGGATCGGCGGATTTGCGACGGGCGGCGAATTCAATCGAAAATACGCCAACAAGATCATGCGGTTGCGGATCATTGCGCAAGCGGTCGCGGTGGCTTTGATATTGCTTGTCGTGCTTTTCAGCGGCGGAGGCTGACGAATGGTCGTTCTGAGCAAAATTTACACGAAAACCGGCGACGGCGGCGAGACCGCGCTCGGCGACAGTACCCGGGTGTCGAAATGCTCGCTCCGGGTCGACGCTTACGGAACGGTGGACGAGCTGAACTCGGCCGTGGGAATCGCGCGCTTGCATGCGGATGAGCCGCTGGATGCGAAACTTGCTGCAATACAGAACGATCTCTTCGATCTCGGGGCCGATCTTTGCCGGCCTATGGGCGGAGACGAAGGCCAGATGGAGCGGAAACCGCTCCGAATCGCTTCAAGCCAAGTTGATCGCTTGGAGCGGGAGATCGACCTGGTGAACGAGCGTCTTTCGCCGCTCCGGAGTTTCGTGCTGCCCGGCGGGTCCGAGCTTGCGGCGGCTCTTCATCTTTGCCGAACCATCGCGAGGCGAGCGGAGAGGCGCACTGCCGAGCTCGGATTGGCCGAACCCTTGAGCCCCGATGCGGTTCGCTACCTCAACCGGCTGTCCGACTGGCTCTTTGTCGCGGCCCGGGCCGCCAATCGCGACGGAGCGGACGACATCTTGTGGGTTCCGGGCGCGAATCGCTGAATCGCCGCGCCGCGCGAAGGCCGCCGCTCAATTTTCGCAACCCAACATTGCACTGTATTTTTTTCGGTCGCTTCATTAAAGCGTATCGTCGAGAATCGAACGATCCGCGTTGAAGAATTGCGCAGGAGGCTATGCGATGAAGGTGCTTGTGCCCGTCAAGAGGGTGATCGATTACAACGTCAAGGTGCGCGTCAGGCAGGACGGGTCGGGTGTCGATCTCGCGAACGTGAAAATGTCCATGAATCCCTTCGACGAGATAGCGGTCGAAGAAGCGATTCGCCTGAAAGAGGCGGGCAAGGCAGAAGAGGTCGTTGCGGTTTCAATCGGAGTCCAGCAAGCGCAATCGATTCTTCGCGCGGCGCTTGCGATGGGAGCCGACCGGGCGCTGCTCATCGAGGCGGCGGACGACCCGCACAACGACATTGAGCCGCTTGCCGTCGCAAAGCTCCTCAAGGCCGTGGCGGACGAGGAGCAGCCCGGCATCGTCTTGATGGGCAAGCAAGCCATAGACAACGACCTGAATGCCACCGGGCAAATGCTCGCCGCGCTGATGGGATGTCCGCAAGCGACTTTCGCGTCGGAACTGGAGGTCGGCGACGGTCATGCAGTCGTGACCAGGGAAGTGGACGGCGGCCTGCAGGTGGTGAAAATCGGCCTTCCATGCGTCGTGACGGTCGACCTCCGCATGAATGAGCCGCGTTATCCTTCGCTTCCCAATATCCAGCGCGCGAGACGGAAGCCTTTCGAAACCAAAACGCCCGAAGACTACGGCGTCGATGTCGCCCCAAGGCTCGACATCCTCAAGACGGTGGAGCCGGAGGCGCGCAAAGCCGGCGTCATCGTGGAATCCGTAGACGACTTGATCCAGAAATTGAGAGACGAGGAGGAGGTTATCTGATGGCAGTCCTATTGCTCGCGGAACTCAACGGTTCGAAACTGGCGACGGATCTGATCGCCAAAACTGTAACGGCCGCCCGGGATTTGGGCGAGATCACAGTACTGTGCGCATCCGAAGGCTGCGGACAAGCTGCCGCGGAGGCAGCCAAGCTTGACGGGGTCGCCAAGGTCCTGTGCGCCGACAGCCCGATCTATGCGCATGCGCTCGCCGAGCCCGTCGCGGATCTCGTCGTCGACCTCGCATCCGGCTACGAACATTTCGTCGGCCCCGCCTCCACCGCCGCCCAGAACACTCTGCCCAGAGTGGCGGCGCTTTTGGATGCCATGATGATTTCCGACATAACGAAAGTTGTCGATGGCGAGACGTTCGAACGACCGATATATGCGGGCAATGCGCTGCAGACCGTCAAATCCAAGGACGCGAAGAAAGTCATTACCATCAGGACGGCCGCGTATTCGGCGGTCGGCGAAGGAGACTCCGCTCCCGTCGAATCGATCGCCTCTTCCGCCGACCCGGAATTGTCGGCTTGGATGGAGGACAAGATCGCTTCGACCGACCGGCCTGAACTCACGTCGGCGAAGATCGTGGTGTCCGGAGGCAGGGGAGTCGGCTCGCCCGAGGACTTCAATTTGATTTCCGGCCTTGCGGACAAGCTGGGGGCCGCCGTCGGAGCCTCGCGCGCCGCTGTCGACTCCGGTTTCGCGCCGAATGACTGGCAGGTGGGGCAGACGGGAAAGGTCGTCGCGCCGGATCTCTATGTCGCGGTCGGGATATCCGGCGCCATCCAGCATCTGGCGGGGATGAAGGACTCGAAGCTGATCGTGGCGATCAACAAGGATGAAGAAGCGCCCATCTTCCAAGTGGCGGATTACGGTCTGGTCGCCGATCTGTTCACAGCGGTTCCGGAACTGACCGGAAAAATCTGACGAAAGTTTCAGCGGCCGGATTGCAGCGCTTGACCGCAAACTGAATCCGACGGGAGTCGAAAATGGAAATCAAGCAAGTTGGCGTCGTCGGCGCGGGCCAGATGGGGAACGGCATCGCGCATGTCTTCGCGCTGTCCGGTTACGAGGTTCTCTTGCACGATCTTTCGCAGGAGCGGCTGGATGCCGCGCTCGCCTTGATTGAAAAAAACCTCCGGCGGCAGATCAGCAAAGGCCTCGTCGCCGAAAGGAACATGTCGGAAGCGCTGGGGCGGATCAGGACGACGCTTGATCTCGCCGCGATCGGCGACAACGATCTCGTGATCGAAGCAGCGACGGAGAACGAGTCCGTAAAGTCCCGGATCTTCAAGGAGATCGTTCCCAATCTGCGACCGGAAACCATCCTGACTTCCAACACATCGTCGATTTCAATCACGAGGCTCGCGTCCCGGACGGACCGTCCGGCGAAGTTCATGGGCTTCCATTTCATGAATCCCGTGCCGGTCATGCAGCTCGTCGAGCTGATCCGGGGCATCGCGACGGACGACGCGACCTACCAGATCCTGCGCGGCGTCGTGGAAAGCCTGGGCAAGACGGCGGCGTCCGCCGAGGATTTTCCGGGATTCATCGTGAATCGCATACTCATGCCGATGATCAACGAGGCGGTCTACACGCTCTACGAGGGCGTGGGTTCCGTCGAATCGATCGACCGGGCGATGAAACTCGGGGCCAACCATCCGATGGGGCCGCTTCAGCTTGCGGACTTCATCGGCTTGGACACGTGCCTGGCCATCATGAACGTATTGCATGAAGGCCTTGCCGACACGAAATACAGGCCGTGCCCGCTATTGGCGAAATATGTCGAAGCCGGCTGGCTGGGACGGAAGTCGAAACGCGGCTTCTACGACTACCATTCGGAACCGCCCGCGCCGACGAGGTAGGGCGCGGTCAATCTTCGCGGAGCGACAACGTCAAGTCGCGAAGCCACGCCATGAATTCGACTTTGTCGCCGCGCCACTTCTCGATCTCGTCGCGGCCTATGACGTCTCCGATGACCGGCTTCTGTGCTTTGTGCATCGCATGGACGATTTCATGCAGCAGCAGCCCTTGCCGAATCGTGACCGAAAACTGGTGCGCCCACTGGTACCACCGGCTGTTCTCGCCGGGAAAGTAGATCGGCAGGAGCACGGCGTCGCTGCGCAACAGCAAGCTTGAAGTGAACGGATTCCATGTGTCTTCCACCGCGGGCGAACGCCAATCAGGAGCATGCGCGACGCCGCCGGCGGGAAAGAGGACCACCACCCCGTCCGCCTTCAGGTGCTCCATCGCCAATTTTCGCATCTCGACGAGCTTCTTCCGCGAATCGTCTTCGTGCCAAAATGCGACCGGAAGCATGTGCTCTTGAATTTGCGGCACATTCGTAAGCAATGATCTCGTCAGGATCTTGAAGTCCGAGCGCCTTCGGCCGACGAGTTCGGCCAGCACCAGACCGTCCACCAGACCGTGCGGATGATTCGCCGTGATGACCACCGGGCCTTCCCGGGGAATTTTCGCAATCTGATCGTCCGGCGTGAGCAGGTCGATGTCCAGCAGCTCCAGGCAACGGCCCCAGAAGCTTTGCCCGGGCGCTCTGCCCGTCCGTTCGAATTCCCGGACAAGCCTCATCAGCGTGGCTTTGCCCGTCAACCATTCGACCACCCGGATCACGATGCCCCGGACGGAATTCGGAAACGTACCGGCATACGAAAGATTGCGGCCATCGTACGGCTTGTAATCCGGGTCGCTCGCGAGCGGCTCGAGATTATCATCCAATATCGCAAACTCCCGCAGGTGGTGTGGACGGAACCTTGAGTTTAGTATTTTTCTCCGAAGCGGTTGCCTACCAGCTCCTCCAATGCTTTGGCGAGCGACTCGGCATCATCTCCGGAAATCCTGACTTCAATCGTTGTACCTTTGGAAGCGCCAAGCATCAATAGCCCCATTATGGAGTTTCCCAACGCGGAAACGCCGTCTTTGAACACTTCGGCTTCGGCATCGAACTTCTCGACCACGTCCACGAACTTGGCAGACGCCCTTGCGTGCAAGCCCTTCTCGTTCTGGATCTTGAGAAGCTTCGTTACCTCCATTGCTTCATGCTTTCGCCTGCACGCAAAGAATGTATTTTCTGCCCACCTCGACCGCTCGCCGCGCCGCGGACTCGATATTGCCGGATCTGGCTTGCGAAAGCGCGATCAGCATCGGCATGTTCAAGCCGGACAGGATTTCATGGCGACCCGGCATGCAGGCTTCGATGGAAATGTTCGTAGGCGAGCTTCCGATGAGATCCGTGACGACGATCACGCCGTCGCCTGAATCGACCTTTTTTGCTGCGTTGCAAATTTCTTCCGTCTTTTTCTTGCGGTCGTGGTCGGACTCGACCGAGACTGCGACAATTCCTGTCTGCTCGCCCCGCATCTGCTCCAAGTTCGCCAAGTATTCTCGGCCAATATTTCCGTTTGCGACTACGACGATGCCGATCAAGCTGCCACCCTCTGTCCAAGCGCGAAAATTCCGCAGTGCAGCATTCCAAACCACACACTAGACAACGGAGCGAATCCTTATGCAAGCGTCATTCGCCCGAAACAGGGCGCCATCGTGATATTTCAGCAAGGATTCGGCTTCTGAGGAATCCCCGGCGCGCGCGGGCGACGTTTCGGATGCGCCTTCGCCAATCACTCAATCCGCGCGCCCGCCTTTCAGATATTGGATCAGAGCTGCCGGGAGATTCGGAACGCCGGCGCCGAACACAAGTTCGATTTCCGCGCCAAGCAGGATCGTCGTGCGCCGACGCGGCATCCGCTCGGGTTCCGGACGGGACAAGTCCACGACGACGGCCAATTCGGCTGTGGGAACGGAAGCGGCTTTCAGTATCCCGAAGTGCCGGGCCTCGATTTTTCCGGCAACATTCGATGGAGCGGAAAGCTCGATTCGGTTTCCCCGCCTCGCCACTCTCGTTCCGTCGTCGGATATCAGCCCGGCGCCCCGGGACATCAGTTCCAAAGCCAAGCCGGATTTCCCCGAGCCTGACGGCCCCAGGATCAGTACGGCGCGGCCACCGACCTCCACGGAACTCGCATGCATCACAGCACAGCCGTCCGCATGGTCCGGGCCAGCAATTTCACCCATTCGAACGAAGCGCCGTTCGCGGACGGATTGGTCGTCGAGCAGATCCGCGCCAGCCATGCCTTCAATACGCGCTTGACAGATCCCCTTGCGCCGCGGGCGCTGCGCCGATCAATTTCCGAACTCCGTTCACATCGGCGGAAGCGGCCGCGGCGAGCATCCGCGCATCGCTGGAAAGGGTTACGAGATCGAACCCGAGCTCGACCATACTCGCGGCATATTCGAACTTCACGCAGTGGATTCCAGCTCGAATTCCGGCCTTTTTCGCCTCATCCAGAATCCGCTTTATCACATCGACCATTTCGGGTTCTTCCCTGTCCAGGCCGGCAGGCAGCCTTCCTCTCGTCACCCCGAGCGTAAGATCCGACGGGCCGATGTACACTCCGTCCAGACTCGGCGTCGTCACGATCTCAGTCAAATTCTCGACGGCCTCGGCCGTTTCGATCATTGCGAGACAAACGATCTGGTCGTTTGCCTCCGAAGCATAGTTCGGTCCGGCCGATATGTTCGCGCGCGTCGGTCCGAAGCTGCGTCCTCCGACGGGCATGTACCGCACATGCGAAACCAGCTCCTCGGCTTGCGCGCGGTTGTTGATCATCGGGCAAATGACGCCGTACGCACCGGCGTCCAGCACTTTCATTACAATGCCGGGTTCCAGCCAAGGAACGCGGGCCATGGGAACGACGCCGCTTGCGCGCATAGCCTGGAACATCAGAACCGCGTCGCGGTAGTCGACTATGCCGTGCTGCAGGTCCACCGTCAGGCTGTCGAAGCCTTGCTCCGCCATGATCTCTGCGGAGAACGAGTTGGCGACCGCGAGCCAGCCGTTGATCGCCGCCCGCCCGTTCGACCAGTTCCGCTTCAGCCCGTTTTCAATCATTTGCTTCTCGCTTTGCGCCGCTTCGGCCGAAATGCCGAATTCAGTTGCCGACGGTTTCGATACCTGCATTCAGGTCCGACTTCCATAAGTTAATCCGAAAACCTGAACAAACCAATCAGCCAAACGTTTCTTGCGACCGCCCGACTTCGAAAAATTGCGCCGGGCGCCGGAAGAAAGCGGCCGGTTCGCATGCGCCGTTGATAAATCCGTCCGCCGGCATTAAGAATTGCTGTTCAATCCAAGCAGACCGCAGGAATTCATAATGGGGAGCGGAACAATTCGATTGACGATGGCGCAAGCGCTGGTGCGTTATCTGTGCAGCCAGCGAACTGTCATCAATGGCCAAGAAGTCCCGCTTTTTGCAGGGGTGTTCGGCATATTCGGCCACGGGAACGTCACCTGCCTTGCTGAAGCGCTTGATCGGCACCGGGATGAGTTGCCTGTTTGGAGGGGCCAGAACGAACAATCGATGGCATTGGCCGGAATCGCGTACGCCAAGGTCAAGAAGCGGCGCCAGATCATGATCGCCACAAGCTCGATCGGACCGGGCGCCTCGAACATGGTGACCGCCGCCGCCGTCGCTCATTCGAACCGCCTTCCCCTGCTGATGCTGTCCGGAGACGTATTCGCCAACCGCCGCCCCGATCCTGTGCTGCAGCAGGTGGAGCATTTCGGCGCGCCCAGCACCTCCGTCAATGATGCCTTCAGAGCGGTTTCGAGGTATTGGGACCGCATCTCCCACCCCGAGCAAATCATTTCTTCATTGCCGCAGGCCGTGGCGGCGATGCTTGATCCGGGTGATTGCGGACCCGCCTTCATCGGTCTATGCCAGGATACTCAGGAAATCGCATTCGACTATCCCGAGGAATTTTTCAGCAAGGTCGTGCACCGCGTGCCTCGGCCTCGTGCCGATGCGGCAAGCATCTCAGCAGCCGTTGAACGGATTCGAAACGCGAAGCGTCCGTTCATAATTGCCGGAGGCGGAACGAAGTATTCGCTGGCGGAAGAGAAGCTTGCCTCTTTCGCGGAAAGGCGGGGCGTGCCTCTCGCGGAAACGATCGCCGGCAAGGCGACCGTTCCGCACGACCACCCGACCCACGTCGGACCGGTCGGCGTGGTCGGCTCTTCTTCGGCGAACGCGGTCGCGGCCGAAGCGGACATGGTGCTCGCCATCGGAACGCGCCTTCAGGACTTCACCACCGGCTCGTGGACCGCGTTTTCCCGAAACGCGGAATTCATCGCGGTGAACGCTTGCCGCTGGGACGCGCACAAGCACCGGTCGCTGCCTGTGGTGGGCGACGCGCTCGAAACTTTGAATGAGTTGGATGCCGAACTTGGCGATTGGAGCGCCGATCAAGAATGGACCGCAAAGGCGCAAGACCGAATGCGCAAGTGGAACGACCTGCTGGACAAGCACCAATCGCCGACGAACGAGATCCCGACTTACGCGCAAGTTGTCGGCGTCGTGAACAAAGCGGTCGAAGAAAACGATCGAATGGTCACGGCCGCGGGCGGCTTGCCGGGCGAAACAATGAAGGGATGGCGGGCGAAAGCTCCTCACACCTACGACTGCGAATTCGGCTACTCGTGCATGGGCTACGAAATCGCCGGCGGATGGGGCACGGCGATGGCGATGGACGGCGACGGAACGCCCATCGTGATGGTCGGCGACGGCTCGTATCTGATGATGAACTCCGACATCTACTCGTCTGTCCTGACCGGCCACAAGATGATCATCGTAGTTTGCGACAACGGCGGTTTCGCGATCATCGACCGGCTTCAGAACTACAAGGGCGGACGCTCGTTCAACAATTTCATCAAGGACTGCCGCGGGCAGCGGAGCTTTCCTGTCGATTTCGCCAAGCACGCGGAATCCATGGGCGCGCGCTCAAGGCAAGTGGAAAGCCTCGCCGACTTGGAAGACGCGGTCGAATGGGCGAAGACGACGGATCGAACCACGGTGATTTCGATCGCAACCGACGGCTACGCTTGGGTGCCGGGGGATGCCGCGTGGGATCTCGGAGTGCCCGAAGTCAGCGAGCGCGAAGAAGTCCGGAACGCGCGCGCGGAGCACGAAGCGATCCGTGCCAAACAGCGGGTCGGGATCTGACGCATGCAAGCGCGTCTTGGCATCGCGCCCATTGCCTGGAGCAACGACGACCTGCCGGAACTCGGCGGGGACACGCCGCTCGAGACCTGTCTTGCGGAGGCGCGCAAAGCAGGATTTGCAGGAATTGAAACCGGCGGCAAGTTTCCGTCCAAGGCTTCCGAACTCGGTCCGATTCTGGAGCGGCATTCTTTGGCGCTCTGCGGCGGCTGGTATTCCGGCACGATTCTGGACAACGAACTCGAGGCCGAAAAAGACAAGGTGCTCCCGCAATTGACCTTGTTCCGGGATTTGCGCGCGCCATGCTTGGTTTACGGTGAAACCGCCGGAACCGTGCAGAACAAAAGGAACGTGCCGTTGAACAAGCGCCGCGTCTTGGACGAGAGCCAATTCCGAGACTACGGCAAACGGCTTACGGCATTCGCGGAATGGTGCTCCGATCGAGGGATGCCGATCAGCTTCCATCACCACATGGCGACTGCGGTCGAGACGGAACGCGATCTGGATCTGTTGATGAAACACACCGGAGAGGCGGTTCCGCTGCTGTTCGACGCAGGCCACATGGCCTTCGCGGGCGGCGACATCATCGGCGTCATCAGGAAGCATGCCGAACGGATCACGCATGTTCATGCAAAGGACATTCGGAGAAAAATCATCGATGGGCTGGACAGGAACGCCGACAGTTTCCTCGATGCGGTGCTCAGGGGCGCGTTCACGGTGCCCGGCGATGGTTCGCTTGATTATCGCGAAATAGCAAGGACGTTGGCGGAAGAAGGGTACGAAGGCTGGTTCGTGGTCGAAGCGGAGCAAGATCCGGCCAAGGCGCCGCCCCTTGAGTACGCCCGCATCGGACATCGATCCTTGACGGAGGCGCTGGGTGCGGCCGGGTATGAGATAATGGAGAACTGAATTGAGCAAATTGGACGGGAAGGTCGCCGTCATCACGGGCGGCACCCAAGGTTTGGGAGCAGCGGTAGCGCGATTGTTCGCCAAGTCGGGAGCGAAGGGAATCGTGACATGCGGACGAAGCGTCGACAAGGGCGAAGCGGTCGCCAAGTCAATTCGGGAGGAAACCGGCACGCCGGTTCGCTTCGCGACAGCCGATCTGAACAGCGTGGCGGATTGCCAAGCGGTCATCGCGACCTCGGACAAGGAATTCGGGCGTCTGGACATACTGGTCAACGCGGCCGCCATCACGGACCGAGGCAATCTGCTGAATACCTCCGAAGAGCTTTTCGACACGATTTTCGCGGTCAACGTGCGCGCGCCGTTCTTCCTCATGCAGGATGCGGCCAAGCTGATGATTCGCGAGGGAGCCAAGGGATCGATCATCAATATCGGTTCAATGTCCGCGTTTTCAGGACAACCGTTCATCGCCGCATACTGCTCGTCGAAAGGCGCCCTTGCCACTCTGACCAGAAACTCCGGATTTGCGCTCTTGCGGAACGGCATCCGGGTGAATCAACTCAACATCGGATGGATGGCGTCCGACGGCGAAGACGTAATCCAGCGCAAGTATCATGGCGCGCAAGACGGGTGGCAGAACGAAGCGGCGCCGCATCTGCCGACCGGCCGACTTCTGGGTCCGGAAGACGTCGCCAAGACGGTCGCATTCTTGGCATCGGATGATTCAAGACCGATGACCGGATCCGTCGTCAACTACGACCAGTCCGTTTGGGGCGCATTCGACGGTCCTCCGCCCGGCCCGTCAAATCGTCTTGAGGCGTGACCGCGCAGTCCTGAACGCTCCGGAAAGGAAACCGAAGGAATTCGCACCGGATGAAGCTTGGATTTTGCGTTTTCGGCGCAGGCAGGATCGGCGAACGGCATATCGCGAATGTCGCTGCTCACGAATCCGCCGAATTGATCCGAGTCGTCGACCCCGACTTCGAGCGGGCGCGAGCGCAGGCCGGACCGCATGGAGCGGTCGCCGGCGCCTCGACCGATGAAGCGCTGTCCGATTCTCGAGTCGACGCGGTCATAATCGCCTCGTCGACCGAAACTCACACAGAACTCGTCACTGTCTCCGCGAAGGCAGGAAAGGCGATCCTTTGCGAGAAGCCCATTGACCTTGATCTGGCTAAAGTCGCCGAGTGCGAAACTGCATTGCAGGCGCATGACGTCCCGATCATGATCGGTTTTCAGCGCCGGTTCGACCCGACCCATTCCGAAGTGAAAAGGGCAATCGATTCCGGCGTGATCGGAAAGACCGAAGTGATCACGATCGTCAGCAGAGACCCCGCACCGCCGCCGACGGAGTATCTGGCTGTGTCGGGCGGACAGTTCCTCGACCAAATGATCCACGATTTCGACCTTGCTCTTTGGATGTCCGGCGAAATCGGCAAGGCCGAGGTGTTCGCGATGGGCAGCAATCTGATCGATCCTGAAATCGGACGCGCAGGCGACACGGACACGGCGCAGGCTTTGATTCGCTTCGAAAGCGGCGTGTTCTGCAAGATCGACTGCAACCGGAGGTCCGCGTACGGCTACGACCAGCGGGTCGAGGCGTTCGGTTCGCAGGGCTTGGCATCTTCAGGCAATGTCCGCAACACCGAGGCGGAGCTATGGACGTCGGAAGGCACCTGCAGGAAATCTTTGCTGAAGCACGATTTTCTTGAGCGCTACCTTCCGAGCTATGCGGCGGAGCTCGATGCATTCATCAAGGCTGTGACCGAAGGTGGGCCAATGCAGCCGGATTTCAAATGCGGGCGGCGCGCGCAGCAACTGGCGGAAGCGGCCCGCCAATCCCATCAAACCGGCATGCCGGTAACCGTCGAATTGGATTGAAGTAGATCCGCCGCCTGCGCATCTGCGGCTACGCCGCAGACAACGTCGAATGCTGACGCCAAGAAGCCAAGCGCGCCCATCGGCGCAACGCAAATGCGCGGAATCATGCCGTATCAAAGACGGGTTCGGATTTGCAGGGCAGCCTGCGGGATCTCGCGCTCGACGATCATGCCTTGCAAACCACCCAGTTTTCGCAAGAACGCGGTTTCGCGCGAGTCACCCGGCCTGCTCGCGCGATCCAGCCTGAATTCTGCTGCATCATTGGAAAAAGCCGAAAATGCTTGCAGTTCGGGTCAACCCGGCCTTACTTTGAAAAGCAAAGGCCAAACTCAGAGTTTCACCAGTCGGACGAGTCGCCGGAATGACAGTCTGCGCCGCATGGGGCCAAATTTCGAGACGGGCGCACAGAATCATTATGGCAAAACTGAAACAACATCGCGTTTCACGCACGCAACGTTTCAAGGAGCAGCCAATTTGACGAAGCGGAGGCGATATCGACTTTCCCGACTGAAAAGGCGTCAGCCGGAACCGGTCGACCCTAGAATTCCCATCGCGCGAAATGCGTTCAAGGAACAGCTTGCCGAGTCCCGAGGACCTCCCGCAACCCAATGGACGACTCGCCGCATATTTGAACCGACGCATCAAAAAGGCAGAGTCTCGGCGATAATCGGCGCCCGGCGGTGCGGAAAGTCGACATTCCTTAAGCAGCTTCGACAGGAGAGGATCGAACAAGGCATTCCATTGGAGCGATTGCCGCTCGTTTCATTCAACGACATTCGATTCTCGAATCTCGCTGCATCCGATCTCCGCTCAGTCATTTTCGAGTACAACCGAAGGCACCTGTCTCAGCCACATTCCGATGGCCCGCCGGTCACTTGGTACTTCGACGACATCCATGCGGCATCCGGCTGGGATAGTTTCGTGACGCGCCTTGTCGCTTTTGAGCGCGCGGATGCGTTCTTGACCGGAGACTCGAGCGCGTTGGATCCGAGCGGTCTTGCGCCCGGAATGTTCAATCGCTTGTCGCAAATTCACTTGCATCCGTTCAGTTTCGAAGAAGCGCTTCGCCATCAAGGCTTGACCGCGCCTCATGGACCGAACGCCATAGCGCTCTTGACCGGCCAAGAGCTTTCTAACCTCAAGCTCAGGCTTCTCGATTGGCTCAGCGTGGGCGGCTTGCCGGAGCTGCAAGGAAAGGGCGTTGCCGAAAGGCGAAAAATACTCGGCGATCACCTTGATCTGACGATCCTGCGCGATACGGTCGAGCGTCGCGGCGCACGGAACATCACGGCCATACGAATGCTGGCGCACGACATCATCGCCAATGCAGGCAAGAGATACAGCCTTCTGAAGTTCTGCGCCGCGCTCGAGACTCGCGGAATAAGCCTTTCGATGGACACGGCGCGCCAATACTTGAAGCATCTCGAAGACAGCCTGCTGTTTCGCACCGTAGGTGTGCAATTGGACGACGATCAAGAAAGTTCAACGCATGCGCGCAAGCTCTACCCCGCGGATACGGGCTTCATCTCGATTTTAGACCCTATGGGTTCCTTGAAAATCGACAAAATGTTGGAAACATCTGTATTTTTGGAATTGAAGCGCCGCGGATACGAAATCACCTACATGCGTTTCGGCAAGGACTCCGAAATCGACTTCGTTGCGCTGGGACCGGACGGCGGCAAGGAGCTTGTTCAAGTGTGCTCCGACCTTTCGGACTTGAAAGTCGCGGAAAAGAAACTCAAGTCCCTTTCCGAAACAAAGGGCATGGGTCCAAGCGTGCGCAGACTGATTTTGGTTCTCACACGCGGGATCGAACCCGCTGAAATTCCTGCCGGCGTTGAACTGCTGACTGCCGGCGAATGGCTCCTCGAGCAACCCGAGTGATTTTCGACCGAATTCGCGGCGCTTAGGAAATGAAGATCGGATATTCTGTAGACCCCGACCCGATCCATGCGATTCTCGGTGCAGTCGCAGCTACAAGCACGCCCGCGCCGCGAGGCGCATCGCCGAACGGTTCCTCAATGTCATCCGCAAAATGATCGTAACTGGACAGATCTCAGACCCCAAAACAAGGATCGAAGGAGAGCCCCCAAACCGGAAAACGCTTGATGTCAGGCCGCGCGCCCTTCCTTCAAGTTTCCGATTTGTTCAGCGTTCTGCATACCGGAAGACTCGAAGCAGTTCAAATGGCGCGGGCCAATCTCCTGCAATATCAACGTTGCGCGTTCGATCTTTTGCGCAGCCGTTCGAATTCAGCGTAAACCTCCGGATAAAATAATTGCGCTGTGGATACGTCGCTCATTTTCAATGTAACGCTTAAATTTGAATGGTTGATCCGACTTTCCAAATTCCCTTTCTTCTCTTCACTTCCAAATACAACCTTTAAATAATCACGCATAATGATTAAATCCTTCGTTTTTTCATCGCGATACCCGCTAAAGCATGGATTTAAACTAATATACTCGTTATCCAAACGCCCCAATATTCTGACATAACCTATGTATACCTCCCCGTTTTGCATCGCCAATTCTATAAGCTGACCTTTGGAATTTGCTTCAAAAATCCGGATTTGCAAAAAATGACCTCGATTCTCCGCGGCACGTTTCGCCCATTTCTGATTGTAATTTACCCGTTTCTCCTTGTAAATATTGAAATTCAACAGATATGGAGATCCTATGCCGATGATCATCGCCAGCGCACTTTCGAAATTAAAACCAGTTGGAATAAACCATTCAGATATGAAATCGATCAAGTTGGTCAATAGTAGGGCTGATATTATGAATTTTGCACAAATCAAGAAAATGATTCCAAAAAACGCAGATCCTAAGAATAGGCGATACCCCGTATAGCTATAAGCCATGTATTTTGTTCTATTGTAGTTCGACAAAAACCAATACCCGCCAACTAGAGGCATTATCATCAGAACTAAATTTGTCACGCTAATTCTCTTTTATTTGTGCGTACAACATGATGCTACTCATCAAAAGATCGGTTTATGAGGATTTATTTTTCGTTTTTTTGCTAGTCGATCCTGACTTATTAATTGAAAGATCTCTAATTATGTCCATTCGCTCATTTAACTTTTTACCTTCCTCGCTATTGAAGAGTATATCAACATCGACATACGGAAATCCATATTTCGTAAATTTTACGTAAGGTGGGGGATCATCAATCTTGTTCTTCTTGAACATGCCAAACTTCCTTCATTGTCGTAAGTTCGTGTAACACAAGGTCTTGGAATATGGTATAGTTCATCTCGGGATTCTTCAAGCTTCCGAGTCTTTTCTTGAAGTGAAGCAAGTCAGGGCAATTCCGACCCGGGTTCGAATCACCGGAAGGATGCCGCCCTCTGCGCGTCTTAGAGCGCTTGATTTGCCGCTCAAGGAAACTTCGGGCTCTTGTGTTCGGCTCTTTGCTCTCCGGCAAACGCAGGTCGGGTCGGATGCTGCGATGACAGCCGTTCCCGGCCTATCAATTCCCCACACATGACTCGGTGATCATTTCGTGTGCCTTTATGGTTCGGTTTCGCTGCATCCGCGGCACGAAGATCGTCCACGCAACCCGGAACTTAAGGATTCCGAGGAGCAGTTGCCGCTTCGACCTCTGGAATCCGTCGCTTCGACCGCTGATTCGCGGATTGTCGGGTTTGGCGGAGCTTTCGGCCACCCGGCAGCAGGCCGCCAAAGTACGGAACGCAGAGTCACGTGTGTCCTATTGATAGGTTCCCGGCCGCCAGCTCCCGCGCCGTAGCGAGATGGCCGAATTGCTAGGCGATTTCGCTGCAGGCGTATTGCGATTTGGCTAGCCATTCGCGATTGATCTCGACGCCCCAACCCGGCTCCCTGCCTACAGGGACGCATCCGCCTTCGACGCAATACGGCGATGTTTCGAACAGGTTGGCCTGCCATGGATAGTAGTCCTCGCTCTCTATGGAATACTCCAAATACTTGCCGCCGTTGGAAATGGATTTCAGCAAATGCATGGTGAACAAAGTTACCAAGGACAAGTTCGCGCAATGCGGCGTCACGGGCATTGCCGCTTGCGCCGCCATCCGAACGACTCTCAGAGTTCTGCAGATGCCGCCCAGATAGAGTATGTCAGGTTGCGCAACGTCGACTGCGCGCATCCGCATCATCCGCCGCCACACAGCAAGATCGCAGTCCTGCTCGCCTCCCGTAACGTCGATCGCGAGCGCATCCGCAACCTGTTTCGTCTGCTCAAGCTCCCAATAGGGACACGGCTCCTCGTAATGGCAATATCCCCAATCTTCCAGGATGCGGCCGACTTCGATAGCCCGATCCGGCTCGAAGCATGAATTCGCGTCGGCCAGCAGGTCGACGTCCGGTCCGAGGGCTTTGCGGATCGTCGGAATTATTTCCTCAGTCCGACCGGGCCACTCGTCCTTGTTGCGACCCACCTCGGCACCGACGCGAATCTTGAAGGCGCCGAAGCCATGCTCGTCGCGCAGCCTTTTGAGACGCTCCGCCTCCGCAACCGGGGAGATGTCGCGCTTCATCGAAGACGCGTACGCTCTGAGCGGTCCCGGCTTGCCGCCGAGAAGTTCGACGACCGGCTTTCCGGCTCTTTTGCCGCGGATGTCCCACAGCGCGGTATCCAAACCGCCGATCGCGCGGCGAAGATAGGATCCGGGAAACTTGTGCTCCCGCTCCGTCACGATGTCGAACAAATCGTCCGGATCGTCGGTCGACGCGCCCAGCGTCCAAGGCGCGACCTGCCGATGAAGCACGCGCGCGGCGATGTCCGAATTGTAGGTGGATATTTGGCCCCAGCCCTGGGCTCCGTCTTCCTCGGTCACGCGGACGAACGAGACGAACTGGTTCGAAAACGTCTCTATTCTCTTGATCTTCATGAACGTGCTCCTTCCAATATGAGTTCCGCCGCCTTTTCGCCGACCATGATCGCGGGAGCGTTCGTATTGCCGGACGTGATGTTCGGAAATACGGAAGCATCGGCGACGCGCAGCCCTTCCGCGCCATGCACCCTGAGGCTGGCATCGACGACCGAATTCGAAACATCGCCGCCCATTCTGCAGGTGCAGCATGGGTGGTAGACCGTCCACGCCGCCCTCCGCGCGAATCGCAGCAATTCATCATCGGATGCCGCGTCCTCGCCGGGGGAAATCTCCTGTTCCACGATCTCACGGAAAGCCGGCGTCGCGCTGAACCGGCGCATCAAGCGCATCCCGGCGAGCATGTCCTCGGCATCTTTCTCTGTCGCAAGATAGTTCGGACGTATCAACGGATGCTCAAAGGGATTCGCCGAAGCAATTTCTACGCTCCCCGTGCTTGTCGGCCTGCAGTTGCTGAATCCGACAAGCATTCCGGGAAACGGGTCAGGCGACATCATTTTGCGGTGCAGGCCTGTGGAGCGCGTGTAGCTGACCGGCGAGAAATACAGTTGCAGATTCGGTTCCCCGCCCTCTCCTCCCGTCCGGACGAATCCGCCGGCCTGATTCAGGCTCAGCGAAAGCGAACCGCGACGCGACACAGCATAAAGCAGCCCGGCCATGGCGCGGCCGAACCAAGGCGGCAGAGATTGGTTCAATGACGGTATTCTTGTGCGATAATGAAAATCGACCCCAAGATGATCTTGCAGATTGCGGCCCACATTCGGCGATTCTACCAGCGGCTCTATGCCGAATTTGCGCAGCAGCCCGCAGGGGCCGATCCCCGAAAGCTGCAGCAGCTGCGGGGAATTCACCGCTCCGCCGCAAAGCAAGACTTCCCGCCGAGCGCGGGCTGCTAAAATTTCATTTCCTCTGGAATAGGAGACGCCCGCGGCTCTTCTGCCTTTGAAATCTATCCGGACCGCGTGCGCTTGAAGCATGATTCGCAAATTGGATCGCCTTATCGCGGGCCAGACATAGCTTCGCGACGCCGAGGCCCTGCGCCCTCGGGCGGTCGTAAGCTGATAGTCGAAAACGCCGAGAGACTGCTCGGCGTTGTAATCCTCGAGTCTTTCGTATCCCAGTTGCGCCGCGGCCCTGAAATACGCTCGGCAAAGTTTGTGGGCGCGGTCCGAAACGCCTTCGACCGGGAGCGGCCCCGAATCGCTGCGCCGTCCGTTTTCCCCTCTCGCCCAGCACTCGATCCGCTTGAAGACGGGCTCGACGTCTTTCCAAGCCCAACCGACCGCGCCGGCATCCGACCAGTCGTCGAAGTCGCGGGCGCGGCCGCGCGCGTACACCATGCCATTGATGGAACTGGAGCCGCCCAAGACTTTTCCGCGCGGCCAATAGATCCGCCGTCCGTCGAGCTTCGGCTCCGGCTCCGTGAAGTATTTCCAGTTCACGCTTTCATCGAAATAGCACCGTCCGTAGCCGATAGGCATCTGCACCCAAAGCGAGCGGTCCGGACCTCCCGCCTCAAGCGCCAAGACTTGATATCTCCCGCATTCGCTCAGTCGATTCGCCAATACCGAGCCCGCGGACCCCACGCCGACTATGATGAAATCGTATTCGTCCATGGCTCCCGACAATCCTCCCGGAGCGCCGACTCCGCTCATTCGCGCATATGACCTTGCGAGAAAAGCACATCGACACAATGCAAAAAAGTTGACAACTTTCGGCAAGAAGTCGCCCTGCTTGGTCGGCGGCTTCCGCGCCGCTTGCAAATTCCGTATTCAATCGAGTGGCAAGCTGAAACAAATACGGGAGAGCCGGTCATGCATAACGGAAAAAACGTTCTTTTTGTCGTGATCGACCAGCTGCGGGCCGATTGTCTGCACGGAGCGCTGTCGGAATGCGTCGATCTTCCGCGCCTGAACGATCTCAAATCCGACGCGGTCACTTTCAACCGGCACTACTCCGTGACAAATCCTTGCGGACCGTCCCGGGCGAGCATGTTGACCGGCCTCTACGCGATGAACCATCGCTCCGTCCGGAACGGCACGCCCCTCCGTTCCGACCTCCTGAATCTGGCTACGGAGGTTCGAAAGGCGGGATATGAGCCGATGCTGTTCGGATACAGCGACACGAGCGCGGATCCCCGAGGCATGCATCCCGCCGACCCTGCCTTGAAGACATTCGAGAGACCAATGCCGGGCTTCTGCGAAAAGATCGAAATGACGCTTGAAGCGAGCTACCCTTGGCGAGCCCATCTGAAGCAGCGCGGCTACAACCTCCCTGAATACTCGCAGTTCTATGTCCCGGTTTCTCCCGGCGGGCGAAAACCCACGCCGAACGATCCGGCGTTTTACGGAGCGAACAACAGCGATACCGCGTTCCTGACGGATGAATTCCTGAAGGAAATAAGCGTCCGCACCGAAGAGAGCTGGTTCGCGCATCTGACTTACATTCGGCCGCATCCTCCGCTGGTCGCGCCAGCTCCTTACAATTCCATGTACCGCCCCGAGGACATTCCGCCGCCGGTCCGCATGCGATCCGCCGAACTCCAAGCCGCCCTGCATCCGTTCATCGCGGCGGATTTGAAACGAGATGCAATCAATGAATTCGTGGATGGATGCGAAAGGTTGAACAACGAAGATGAAGACGACGTGCAAGTTCTACGCTCCGTGTATCTCGGGCTGGCGACCGAGGTCGACGCGCATGTCGGCCGCATCGTGGATTTCCTGAAAGAGACCGGCCAGTATGACAACACGCTGCTCGTGGTGACTTCCGACCATGGCGAAATGCTCGGCGATTTCCGCCAATGGGGCAAAATGACGTTTTTCGATGCGGCGTATCATACGCCGCTGATCGTCCGCGATCCGCGTCGTTCCGAAACCCATGGAGCGACTGTCGACGAATTCACGGAATCGGTAGATCTTGCGCCCACAATTCTGGAATGGATCGGCCGTCCTGCTCCGACCGGCATGAATGGATCCTCGCTATTGCCGTTTTTGGAAGGGCAGCGCCCGCAGGAATGGCGCGACGGCGCGTACTCCGAACTCGATTTCGGCGAACCGGACGCTCCGACCGCATGGCAGACCGGAACAGGTGTCGGCCTGAGGTCGGCGAACCTCGCGATCATTCGCGAGAGACGGTTCAAGCTGGTCCATTTCAACGGCGGACTTCCGCCGCTTCTATTCGACATGGAATCCGGCAAAGGCGAAACGAATAACATTGCCAACGATCCTGCGCATTCGAAAACCCTGCTTCGCCTCACGCGGAAGCTGCTCGATCATCGCATGCGATATGCCGATCATGCGCTGTCGGACATGAAGATCACCCCGACCGGCGTCGTCAACTTCAGCCCTTAGCGCGGATGCATCCCATTTTTGGTCATGCGGCTGCGGCACGGCAAGCCTTCCATTCGAGGACGTCGGGCCAACGCATGTTTTCGAGTCTGTATCCGGCGGCGAGCAGGGCGGTGGCGACCGCTTTCGACCAGCGGGCCGACTGTTTGAACCGGTTCCCGGCGATCCCCGGCAGAACCCGCTTCGGCTCTCAATCCGGCGCGCTTGTTCCGCCATCGAACGCGGAACGGCGACGCATTGGAGTAGTGTGCCGATAGCAACTGCATCTCGCGGTGGTCAAAATTCGGGTGGAATCGCGGCGGGAGCGGGTTGTTTTCCAGCGTCCGGTTTTTTGGTCATTCGGGGCGTTCGGCTGTTTGGCGTTCGCGGCGACGCAGAGAGCATGGAAAGCCTGTGGACAATCCTTATTTGCGCCGCATTCGAGTTTCGGGTTTCCGGCTCAATACTCATCCGCAGCCAAGCCGTGCAGCGGGGTATCGTCGCCGATGTTTCTCGCGTTCGGATCCGCTCCGGCATCAAGCGGAAGCTTGCCGGCATCCGCATGACCCGCTTCCGTTGCCTTGTGGGAGTATCGCCTTCGTTGGTCTTGGCGTCCGGGTTTGCGCCGCCCAGGGGCTGGCGGGATTTGCACAAGGCGTTGGCGATCAAGACGAGCTTGCGGGCGAAGGTCCTACCACGGCACCGAGTAGGTCTTGACGTTGGTGAAGCTCTTCATCGCCTCGGCGACGCCCTCCTTGTACCCGAGGCCGCTGTCCTTGATTCCGCCGAATGGCGACATTTCGATTCGGAAGCCGGGAACCTCCCAAATGTTGACCGTGCCCACCTCGAGCCCCGCGACGTACTTTTGCATCCTCCGGAAATCGTTGGTGCAAACTCCCGACGACAATCCGAACGGCGTTGAATTCGAAATCCTGACGACCTCCTCGTCGTCGTCCGGCACTCTCACGACCGGCAGCACGGGCCCGAACGTCTCCTGCATGACGAGCTCGCATTCCGGATCGACCCGATCGATCACGATCGGCGGCAGCTGCGCGCCTCGGCGGCCGGGATCGTAGAGGATGTCCGCTCCCGACTCGGCGGCGGCGCAAACCCGCCGTTCGAATTCCGCCGCCGCATCCTCGCTCACGACCGTTCCGAGATCCGTTCCGGGATCCATCGGATCTCCGACGACGACCGCCCTCGCGCGCTCGAGCAACTCCGGAACGAACTTGTCCGCGACTTTCTCCTGGCAAAGGATGCGCTTGACGGCAGTGCACCTCTGCCCCGAATTCCTAGTGCCGCCCGCGACGGCCAGCGCGGCCGCGAGAGCCAAGTCCTCGTCGGCGAGATCATTGCACACGATCAAAGGATCGTTGCCGCCGAGTTCAAGCACAGTCCGCTTGTAGCCGGCCCTGTCCGCAATCATCTTCCCCACCGGTACGCTGCCGGTGAAGGTGATCAGCTCGATATTCGGGTTGGCGATCATTTCGGGACCGATTTCCTCGGGATGCCCAGTGACGACGGAGAACATCTCCGGGGGCAGCCCCGCTTCGTAAAGTATGTCGGCCAGAGCCAATGCGGAAAGCGGAGTCAGCTCCGTCTGCTTGCATACTAGGCAATTGTTGGTCGCGACCGACGGCGCGATCTTGTGCGCGACCATGTTCAGCGGATGGTTGAACGGCGTGATCGCCGAAATCGCCCGCAACGGTTCGCGCATTGTGAAAATTTTCCGCGATTTGCCGCCGGGTGTTATGTCGCAGGAGAAGATTTCACCGTCGTCCAGAATGCAAAGCTGGCCCGCCAGATTGAAAACGTCGCAAGCCCGTCCGACCTCGTACAGCGAATCCTTCTTCGAAATGCCCAGTTCCAAGGTCAGTGTGTTCGATAGCGCGTCCCGGCGGCCATGCAGGATTTCCGCCGTCCTGAACAATATCCTCTGACGATCATGCCTCGAAAGCTTCGGGACGAAATCGGCTGCCAACTGCAGTGCTTTCCGAGCGTGCCGGGACTCGCCCGCGGGAACCGTGGCGAACGCTTTGCCGTCATACGGATATACGACGTCGATGCTGCTTTCCGCATCCACTTGCTCGCCAGCTATCCGCAGCTTTTCGTGCAAAATCTCGAAATCTTCAGACATCTGTTGCTTCCCTGCTCGCGGCCGACGCCGCGATTTGGAATGCATCATAGTTCCGGAGGAGTCCTTCCTCCGGCATCTCCACAGCCCGATTCACAATGAACGGCACCTGCTGCTCGCTCAGCCCGCCGTGGGAACGAAGCGGAGCGTCGAGCATCGACAAATCGTGGCTTTTCTCCGAAATCCCGATCGTCATGCGCTCTTCTGCAATCAAGACGATGTCGCCGATTCTGTCGGGCGGAAGATCGAACTTCGCAGCGGCCGCTTTTCTAGTTTCCGCAACCTTGATCCCAGAAACGGATCTGAAGTTTGAAACGATCTTCCTGACATTGTCGCCCGGCTCCAGATAGATTGTTGCGAAAGAGCCCAGAGACCCGTGGTGAGCGATGTAGGGATCGGTTATCGGCAAGATCACTCTGGCGGAATCATGCCCCGTCCATTGGTTCAGGATATCCTGAACGAAAACCACGGACGGACCGCCGTCTGATCCATGCTTAGGCTTCATCCCGTGGTCTGCAGTCACGACTACGACGGCGCCGCTGGAATCAAGCATTCCGATATACTTGTCGCACATTGCGCAAAATGCGTTCGCGACCGGATGCCCCGGCTCGAACTTGTGCTGAATGTAATCCGTCGTGGTGAGATACATGACGTCCGGCTTCCATTCTCGCATCAGCTTGACGCCCGCGGCGAGAACGAACTCTGAGAGCTCGGCGGAATAGGTTTCGGGTTGCGGCCTTCCGAGCCATCGATCAACGGCACCAATCCCGTTCAGATCCTGCGTCGTCGCGCGCGCGCGTTCAGCCGAAAAGCGGATCGTTCTCTCGTTGCCGACGTTCAGCCTGCTTCCGAGGAGGGCCAGCAACTTGTCCTTGGCAGTGATCACCGCCACCCGGCCTCCGACCCAGCTTGCCTCTTGGAAAATCGTCGGCGCCCGCAGGAATTCGGCGTCATCCATCATGACTTCCCACCCCGACTCCTGATCGTAGAAATAATTTCCGCAAATCCCGTGAACGGACGGCGGACGGCCGGTCGCGATCGACATGTTGTTCGGATTCGTGAACGACGGCATGGCGCACAAAGCCGTGCGGGAAACGCCTTTGGCGCTGATCGAATCCAGCGAAGGCGTAAGGCCTGCGGCCGAAGCCTTCTCGAGATACTCCGGCTCGCACCCGTCAAGGCAAACTACGACCATCGGCACCGAGCACGCAGGGTAGTCGCGCTCATTCACTCTGAAGCCGCGCAACGCTTCGACCCCGCTTACCAGGCCGTTGCGCGTGGCGACGCGTCGTCCACGCCCATTTCGACCAGCGCGTCCTGAACAGCGTCCACTGCCTGCTCCATCACCTTTTCATCGATCACGCCAATGCATCCGATGCGGAACGAATCCGCTTCGGCAAGCTTGCCCGAATATATCACGAAACCCTTGCTTTTCAGAACGCGGCGCAATGTCTCGAATTCGAGCGGAGTCTCGGCCGCGTTCAGCGGCAGCGCTCCGAACGAACTCATGCAGTCAACGAGCAGCTTCCTGCCGGATTGGCGGACTGCGGCAGCGATTTCATCCAGCGGATTGAGCAAGCCGGAACTGGTCTCGCAATGAATTGCGGCGACATGCGATATTTCGGCATCGCGTTCGATCACGGCGGCAGAGATTCCGGCGTCTCGAGCACGGCGGCTCGCCGTCCGATTCTATCGAGAATTTTGACGACCCACTTCCCGTAGGCTCCGTTCACCAATGGGTCCATCGCAACAAAGGTACATGGCGCGACATGAGGTCGGCTTCGGTCGTTTTCGCGCGCAATCTGTTGCTGATCGGTGACAGCGCAGGCGGTTTTCCGTCGGCTTTTGCACTCAACGGCTCGGCCTGCGTGCGAATCAACATGCTCGACAGGTTCGACTTGTCAGACGAAAGACTCCGCGATGCCCTCGACTCCTCCCGCTGAAGTCGCTTCGTGAAGCAGCGCCGGTCCCGAGGGCTGCCGAGCGCGAAAAAGCCGGACACATCAAGCCAATGCCGGTCATGGGGTGCATCCCGATCTTGTTGGTCAAACGGCGGCGCGATGCGGCCTCCAATCGGGGAAGCCGGCCCGACGGTTGTTTTCAGTTCAGCATTTGAAGGCGATCAGAGCGTCGGCCCCGCTTTCGACCGGCGGCGCCTCTCCCTCCTTGTCCCCGAAACATGGCGCACCCCAGTCAGGCTACGGATGCACATGCCTTTGTTGGACAAACCGAGACCTTTCTTGGCTTCATCGGGCGCGCGCAGGCCGGGCCGTTGAGTGCAAAAGCCGCCTGCGCTGTCACTGATCGGCAACAGACTGCGCGCGAAAACGATCGAAACCGACCTCATGTCGCGTCATGTACCTTTGTTGCGATGGACCCTACCTGGCTTCTAGGGGCAAACCCGATTTTCGACTGGTTGCGTTGCGCCCGCCGTTTCTGCAATCTGCAACGGCCAACAGAAAGGAAACGAACACCATGTCCAAGAAATTGTTATTGGCGCTCGCGGGCTGCTTGCCCATTGCGCTTTCCGGCTGCGGGGGCGGGGGGGGGGCGCAAGTTCATCGCCCGCCGCGCAATCGCCTTCCGTCGAAAGCGAAACGCAAACGCCAACCGCGGCGTTGGATGCGGCCAAGACCGCCGTGGACAACGCGAATTCAGCACGAACCGAAGCCGCGGTCCAACGCGCCATCCGCGCTCTTTCCGCAGCGGTGGAAACGGCGGAAACGGCTAAGACAGCCGCGCAAGCCGATTTGGATGCAGCGCAAGCCGCCTTGACGGAAGCGCAGGACTACAGAACGGCGCAAACCGCCATTCTCGACGGACTGCAACCTATCACCGCCGCGCGTTTGAGTTTGGCAGCAGTGAAACCAGCGGCAACAGTGGCGGAAGCGGCGGCGGCGTTGGATGCAGCTAGGAACGCTGTTGCCGCAGCGAAGTCCACAAGAACCGCCGCCGCGATCCAGCGTGCCCGCCGCGCTCTTTCGCAAGCGGTGGACACAGCGGATGCCGCTTTCGATGCCGCGCGATCCGACCTTTTTGCCGCGAGTGACGCCTTAACGAGAGCGCAGAACTACAGAACCGAGCAAACCCCCATTCTCAATTCGTTGCCATTCACTCAACCGCCGGGAACGCCACCGCCGCCTTCATCGCCGCCCGGCGAATTCAATGTGACGCATGTAGAGTTGAGTACGAGATATAGTACTTGGTCGAGCGGCGGGCGTCCATTCCAATACGCGCCGCGAGGGGGCACTTTTGCGCCGTTCGGTGAATCCTATTGGCGGAATGTCCGCAACGACGCGAGCGGTCTAAAAAATGGTTTCCGCCGGTTCGCGGATGTCAACGGCATCACAATGGCCGAAAAAAACTTCAATCAACCCATCAGCTATGGCACTCGCTCTGACGGCCTCAGCGATAGAGAACGAATTTTGGTTGACCGAGTTCGAGGAGGCATTCAACAAGGCCATAGTCTTGATGGGGTCCTTCATTTCAACAATCATATTGTTGGAATTGGCAGCTACAGTGCTTTCGATGTAGTCAGACTCTTCCACCGCTGCACTACTACGCCGGGATTTTGCGGTTCCACTGGCCGCGACCTCTATGACGACGGGTTCAGCGTAGCGTTCGGCGAACGCTCGGTTGGCGCTCCGAACCGGGAAGAAAGCTATCTCACCTCAACAACAGTGCTGTATCGCGGCGCGATGGCGGGGGTCAGGCACGCTAAAGGGTATTTCACTGGAAATGGAACGGCTTTCACCGGCACCGCGACTTTGACCTATCGCATCAGCAGCACCGGCGACACCATCAATCTCGTACTGCGCGAGCAGAACGGCGGATGGTCTTCGAACAGCAATATGCGGGTGAACAACGACGGGTCGTTTTCCAGTGTGGATAACTCTATCAAGGGCGATTTCTACGGGCCGAACTGGGATGAAGCCGCCGGGATCGTCCAAACGCGTAACGTCTACGGCGGGTGGCTGGTTCACGAGTGGCTGCTTAATCAATGAAACTTTGGGTCCATCGCAACAAAGGTACATGGCGCGACATGAGGTCGGCTTCGGTCGTTTTCGCGCGCAATCTGTTGCTGATCGGTGACAGCGCAGGCGGTTTTCCGTCGGCTTTTGCACTCAACGGCTCGGCCTGCGTGCGAATCAACATGCTCGACAGGTTCGACTTGTCAGACGAAAGACTCCGCGATGCCCTCGACTCCTCCCGCTGAAGTCGCTTCGTGAAGCAGCGCCGGTCCCGAGGGCTGCCGAGCGCGAAAAAGCCGGACACATCAAGCCAATGCCGGTCATGGGGTGCATCCCGATCTTGTTGGTCAAACGGCGGCGCGATGCGGCCTCCAATCGGGGAAGCCGGCCCGACGGTTGTTTTCAGTTCAGCATTTGAAGGCGATCAGAGCGTCGGCCCCGCTTTCGACCGGCGGCGCCTCTCCCTCCTTGTCCCCGAAACATGGCGCACCCCAGTCAGGCTACGGATGCACATGCCTTTGTTGGACAAACCGAGACCTTTCTTGGCTTCATCGGGCGCGCGCAGGCCGGGCCGTTGAGTGCAAAAGCCGCCTGCGCTGTCACTGATCGGCAACAGACTGCGCGCGAAAACGATCGAAACCGACCTCATGTCGCGTCATGTACCTTTGTTGCGATGGACCCGCCAATGCCAGCGCATTGTCGTCGGGACCGACAAGCGTTCCCAGCATCGCTTCGACGGCAAAGGTGCCGCTCCCTTGAAGTGGAGCGCACTCGAGCTCTCCTTCGTATCGCCGATCAATTCGAGCAGTTTTCGGCGAACCGTTGTCGTCATCTCCTTGAATTCGGCATCGCGCGAGCCCCAGTCCTGAAGCATCGCCTGCTTCGTGGCTTTCGAAGTGGTAAGCGGTCCCGGCGTCAACAGGTAAACCGGTCGGGCGCAGGGCAATCGCACTTCAAAACTCTGGCGCGAGCACTGCCGCGCGTCTGATGAGCTTGAGTCGATATTCCGGCATTTGCGCCGCCCATCGGAACCGCCGCCGGATTGAGAGCTTGTCGTCCATGAGACGGATGATGTCCGGAGCGATTTTCCGGACGGCCGCGAGGTTCTCCGGGCCGTGGCCCATCCGGTTCCGCAGATCGTCCTCTCCCATCTGGACGTCCAGGACCCAGTGCAGACTGTTCTCGATCGCCCAGTGGTTCCGGACGGCTTTCAGAAGCTCCTCCGAAGACATCTTTCGGCTCATGATGCAGGTGCGGGTCTCAGTCTTGGTCCGTCCCTCGGTCTCGCGGGCGGCCTCGACCTTGCCGACGGCCTCGAGGCCCGGCCACCGGTGGAGGTCCTGCAGCCAGCCGACGTCGTGGGAGACCGTCGCGGTGCGCGTCTCGATGCGCCCGTGTCCGCAGCCGACATGCTGATATGAAAGCATTTCCTTTTGCGCCTCGGGATCCTCAAGCCACTCCTTCGCGTCCTTGTGAAGCTCTTTCTGGTTGGCTTTCAGCGTCAGGACGTAGTTCCCGCCCTTGCCGATGATCAGTTCCGATGCCGCGCGCTGCGTGTGCAGCGCGTCCGCGGTGACGAGCGTGCCTTCCAGGCTCAGCATCTCGAGTAGAGCCGGAAGCGCCCGGATCTCGTTGGACTTCTTGTCGACCGCGACCTGGCCGAGCACGATCCCCGACCCCGGGGCGAAGGCGCTCAAGAGATGCAGCGGCGAAAGCTCCGAGGCGCGCGAGAACGTGCGCCGGAGCGCCTTGCCGTCGACCGCGATCTGCCGGACGCCGTCCGCCTCCAGCGCCTTCGCCCAGCCCGAAGCGAACCGCGAAAGGGCCGCCGCGAACGGACCCGGATCCATCATCCGGAACAGCCGGGAGAAGGCGTCGTGGCTGGGAGGCCCGTGCTCCAGACGCATGAACCGGCGCAAAAACTTCTCGTTGAGGACGGCGAAATCCGCCATGTCGACGCAGGTCCGGCCGCCGCACAGGCTCGAAAGCAGCGCAACCGCCGGCATCTCGAGAAAGTCGTGGCGCGTCGCGTTGCTCCTCCGGGGATCCTTGACCCCCTTGAAAAATTGACGGAAGTCTTCCATGTCCTGCCTCTTCGCTCTGCTCGCGCGGCCGTCTCGCCGCTTCGCGGAACATCCTGAAACAGTGCACGCTCAAATGCAATCGCCCTGCGGTCGGGCGCAACCGTTCATTTCTTGCTTGTTTTCAAATGTTTTGCTCCCGTCCGGCGCGTTGCCGCGGCGTCCCCTCAATCGAGAGCGATTTACGCGGCGCCGAGTCGATCTGCAAGCAAACCCGGAATGTCCCGCGGAAGATTCGCGACGAGCACTCCCGCTGATTCGAAGGCGTGACGTTTCGCTTCGTAGCCGCCGCCCGTCCCGGAGGCAATCGCGCCGGCGTGGCCCATCTTCTTGCCTTGCGGCGAACTCATTCCGGCGACGAAGGCGGCGACCGGCTTCGTCATGGAGGACGCGAACTCGGCAGCCTCCTCTTCCCCGCCGCCTCCGATTTCGCCGCAAATCGCGACGGCCTCGGTTCGCTTGTCGCTTTCGAAGAGTTCAAGCGCTTCGCGAATCGTCGTTCCAATGACCGGATCGCCCCCGACTCCGATGAATGCCGATTGCCCCAAGCCTGATCGGACGATCGAGAGGCATGCCAGCGTGCCCAAGCTTCCCGATCTGGACACGACGCCTATCGTTCCCTGTTTGAATATGGACGGGTTGAACGCAGGCATGATGCCCGCGAACGACTCTCCCGGCGTTACAAGCCCGGCGGTGTTGGGGCCGACCACCCGCGCACCGCAGGCTCGCGCCGCAGCAAGGATCTCCATCGTATCTTGGACAGGAACGTGCTCGGTCAGGATGACCGCCACCCGTGCTCCCGACTCGAAAGCGTCGATTGCGGCGTTCCTTGCCGCGAACGGAGGCACGAACAGCAGCGCCGCGCCGAACTCAATCTCTTTCCTTGCTTCCCGCGCACTTTCGAATATCGGAAGATCAAGATGCATTTGCCCGGGACGCCTCGGATTGACGCCGCCTGCGACAGACGCGCCGTAGTCGATCATCGCCTTCGTCCAAAAGGTTCCTTGCCGACCCGTCATGCCGTAGACCAGCATGCGGTGCTCTTTGCGCAGTATCATTTTCGCGCTTTCTCCGCGTCGCTCACTGCCGCTTCGATCGCGTCCTCCATGTGCTCGAAAGGCTCAATCCCCAGTTCGCGGCGAACCAGCGAGATCGCCTCCCGTTCGCCGGTTCCGTGAATGCAGAAATGCACCGGAAACCAAGGCGGGCGGGATTTCCACGCGGTCGCCACGCCTTGGGCCATCACATCGGTCCGCGCGAAAGCTCCGCAAAAGTTCACGACCGCGGACGCGATCCGTTTTTGCCCGAGCAGCAGGTTCCACGCCGTTTCGGCTTTCGAATACGCATCGCCGCCGATTTCCAGGAAGTTCGCAGGCGATCCGCCCAGCCGCTTGACCACATCCATTGTCGCCATCGTCAGCCCGGCGCCGTTGGCAAGTATTCCGACATTTCCGTCAAGCTCGATGAACTTGAGTCCGGCCGCCGCGGCCTCGGCCTCAAGCTTGGTCAGGCTCTCTTCTTCGGCGGCTGCGGCCAATTCGAATTGGCGTCCGACCGCCGCGTCGTCCATGGTGAATTTGCAATCCAGCGCAATCAGATTGCCGTCCGGCCGGACAGCGAGCGGATTGACCTCGAGCAATTCGGCGTCGTGCCGCCGGTAGCACCGATAGAGCTTGGCAAGGGCTTCGGCGACGATTTCGGCTTCGGCTGCGGGGAGGATGCACTCTAAAAGCCGTGCCGCCTCGAACTCATCCAATCCGTCGGCTATATCGACCGGAATGCTCAGCAGCGCACGCGGATCAGCATCGGCGGCGCTTTCGATATCGACGCCGCCCGATGCGGAGAAAAGGACGACGGGACAGCGCAGAACCGGATCGACCGTTACCGCCGCGTAATATTCCTTTTCGATTTCGATGAGTTCCTCGACCAGGACGCATTTCGCCGCGCGTCCTGAAAAATCCATGTCCAGCAAGGACCGCGCCGCTTCGCGGGCTTCCGCGGGCGTTCGAGCAAGCTTGATGCCGCCCGCCTTGCCGCGGCCCCCGGCCGGAATCTGCGCCTTCACCATGCACGGCCCGATTCTTTCCGCGAGGGCGGCTGCTTCGTCCGCCGAAGCTGCGATTTCGCCCGCCGGAATCCTGAGTCCCGCGCGCAGAAGCAGCGGTTTCGCGGCATGTTCGCAGAAATCAGGCATGGCTTCGCTTACCTCTCATTTGCCGAATTCGCTCCAATAGGGGCCGAACAGCTCTTCCTCCGACGGCCTGTCTTCGGGAATCGTCGTCACGAGATGGGTCAGGTTTATGAAATGCTTGTAGTTCAAATTCTCCGAAATCACGTTGTTGGCCCAAGTTCCGCCGCCCATCGAAAGCGTGAACGGAAGCGCATTGTCGAATCCGCCGCCGTTTCCGAACGTATGGGCTTGGTTGACCAGAACCCGAACCACATCGGTATCCTCGGCCAAGCTCCGGGCGTTCCTTTCGTCCTTGGTATGGATCCCGACGGAATGGCCTTTTCCGCACACTTCCAATATCGATTGCGCGGTCTCTTTCGCTTCGGCGAAATCCCTCGCGCGGTGGACCGCAAGCACCAAGGAAAGTTTCTCGTCCGAGAAGCTGCGCTTGCCTTCGACGCTTTGCTCCTCAACGAGGAAAAATCGAGCTGAACTCGCTTCTTCGGGCAAACCTGCCGCCTCGGCAACCACGCTTGCATCCTTTCCGATCACGCGGCGGCTGAGTCCGCCGTCCTGCCAGTGAACCGATGCGATCCTCGCGCGTTCATCCGCCGTGCATCTCCATCCGCCGAAACGGCGCAGCGCTTGCATCGCGTCTTCGTAAACATCCTCAAGCACGACCAGCGAGTTTTCGGACGAGCACGAGGTCGCGTTGTCGAACGTCTTGGACGCCGCGATCTTTTCGGCCGCGTCATCAAGATCCGCCGAGGAATCCACGATGACCGGGACATTGCCGGGGCCGACGCCTATGGCGACTTTGCCCGATGTCATGGCTTGGCGCACATTGTTCTGGGATCCCGTGACGACGACCAAGTCTGCAAGCTCGGCAAGCCGCTTGGTCTTCGCCTTGGTAGCAGGCGGCGGCAGCGCCTGCACCAAATCCGCAGGGTGGCCGGATGTGGTGAGCGCCGTCCGCATCAATTCGACAGCGGCGGCCGACGTCCGATATCCTGACGGCGACGGCGCAACAATGATCGCATTTCCGCCCTTCAACGCCATCATGGCCTTGTTTGCCGGAGTCGCCGAGGGATTCGTCGAGGGACAAACGGCGCCGACGACGCCGACAGGTTTGCCGTAAACGGTCAATCCGCGGTCCGGACTCTCCTCGACCACGCCGACGGTCCTCGCGCGAAGAAGGTCCCGAAGAGTTCCGAACGTCTTGCGGACGTTCTTTGCGACTTTGGATTCCACATTGCCCAAGCCTGTGTCCGCGACGGCCCTCTCCGCCAGCATCCGGGCGTTCTCCGGTTTGCAGATCGACCATGCGACGGCCCTCACGGCCATGTCCACCCGATCTTGATCCGTGTTTTCGTACGCCTCCATCGCAGCTTTCGCGCGATGCACGAGATCGGCGACCGGGCAGTCCGAATCGGCTGCGACCTCCCGGTCTGCGTTTGCTGCTGGCATTGCCGCACTCCGTTGGGCGAAATCGGAATTCGCCTTCGCGCGACAGAACCGGCGTCAATCCGGCTCCGCCGCTGAATTCATCCTAATCGACTTGAGATCGCGATCCCATCAGTTGATCGACAAGTTCCAATGCATCGACCGGCCAAAAAACTTCAGGACGCGGCTGGTGAACGCCCGCATCGCCTTCTTTCGGACGGCAATTCAGAACCGTCTCCGTCCAATTCTTCGGGATCCCCTCAATGCCATGCACCGCACCGAGCAGCGCGCCGCAAATTGCGGCGTTCGTGTCGGTGTCGCCTCCACGGCTGACAGTGTCAACAACGCCCTCCTCGAAGTCCTCGGCATGCAACAACTGCCAAAGGGCATTCTGAAGCGCGACCAGCACCCAGCCCTGTTTCAAGGAAGATTTTGTGATCCAAGGCAGATTGTCCACCTTCATGATGGATTCGAGCAGAATCGGATCGACACTCATGTCGTTGGCCCAACCCAAGATCGATTCATAAAGCAAATCAGGAGCAGGGCCTTTGCGAATTGCGTGCGCTATGGCCATTGCGAATAGGGCGTTGGCCTCTTGGCAAACTCGATGCGGGTGCGTGATGGCAGCGTCCTGCCGCGCCCATTCCGCAACTGAGTCAAGACTGTGCCTGGAACCGAATATCCCGAGCGGACATATCCTCATGAGCGCTCCGTTCGCTTGGCTTTCCGGGTTCGCCGCGCCTGTCAACGCAGCGGCAACCGTCATTCCGCAATCGAAAGGGCCGGAGTTCATCCAGTAAACATATTGTTCCCGCACGCGCTCGGAATCGTAGCGCTGATGTTCGGCAAGCGATCTCGCAAGCAAGAGGGCCATTTCCGAATCGTCGGTCGGTTGCCCGGCAATCGTGTTGAAGGTGCCGCCGCTGAGCAGGACCCGTATTCCTTCGGGAAACTGCTCCTTGATGTAATCAGCGCTGCGAAACTCGACGTGACTTCCCAGCGCATCGCCGCAAAGTTGTCCGAGCATGCTTCCCTTTGCGCGGGAGAGGCGACCGGCCTCGTCGAGTTCGGATCGATTGATCGATGTCATTCTGTGCTCCATCGTCCAAGGCATTCGGATGAGCCGCTTCAGCCTTCGGCCGGACCATTCTTGCCGCTCGAACGGCGTTTGAGAATAGAGGCTGACGACAATATACGTCTTTGGAGCGGAATTCACCTGCAACGATTCATGCATGCAAACATGAATCCATTGCGCTGCGGCTCGATCAAGGTCGTCACCGCGGAACAAAGCTGACCTTGGCTGCAGCGGCCTGAATCGCAGCTTTCATTCGCATAGCGGCCAAGGCGGGTTTCATTTTGTTCAAAGGCCCGAGCCTGCCAGTCCGACCAGTCCAAGAATCTCGCGATTCATCCAAGCGGCGAATCCCAAATCGCGTGGACCGCGCGGGCCATTTTCATAATGGCCGCTCCGAAAACGCAGCCGCTTTATTGGTGAAACCGGACTAAAATCCCATGCGCGAATCCCTCGGCGCGCATTTTTCCGATTTGAAGTCTCTCTCCGGAAGCGCTCAGAGGGCAGTCCGGCTGCTTCGAAAGGCCCTACAACTTAAGGCGTTTGATGTTGGGCGGCGCCGAGACATCCAGATGTTTCACGACATGCCATTCATGTCAGTCGCGGCCGGCTTCCATGATCTTCCGCGCAAGAAGTTGTGGGTTCGTGAAACACGCCTCATGGCCGCCGGGCATCTGGACCAGACGACATAATCCGAGTCGGGCGGGAAAACGAGGAAACCATGCGAATTCCCCTGGAGGCATCGCAATGTCCTCGGTGCAATTGATATAGGATTTCGGGATTTCCAGATCGAAGAATGTCTTGAGTTCCAGCCGGTCTGTCAGCGTCCTGAGAGGATGCGGAGTCGTCATCTCGTAGGTCTTTTGCGCCAAGTCGAGGGAGGCATCGTTCATGAACGCTTCCCGCCACACAGGGAACGGCAACTTGACTGCACCGGGTCCATAAGCGCCGCTCGCGGCAATTCCATCCATCATTTGCTTGTATGGCGGCGGACTGACGCTTTCGATGGATTCCCCGTCCATTAGGACGAACGCATTCCAGTAGATCAAACGACGGATGCGCTCAGGCATAGCTTCCGCGATCTTGGAAATGATCGAGCCGCCGTAGGAGTGACCCAATAGAGCAATATCAGTCAGATCTTGTTCGATAAGGTAATCTGCCGCAGACCGAACAGCGTCTGCATGGCCAATTGTTCTATCAACGTCTCCGGGGCCATTTCCGGCCAACGTGGGCGTATGGACGACATGTCCGGCCTCCCTCAACGGCACAGCCACGTCTTCCCAAAGCGATCCATCATGCCATGCGCCATGGATCAAAACAAAAGTTGTCATCAACTTGCTCCCATTATGATATACATTGCTGAGGAATAAAATGGGGCATGGGAGAAGCGTTGACTTTGCCGAGAGGGAACCAAATAGGCGCAGAGGGAACAAGTGGAACAAAATCTGCCAACCGCGAAGCGGATCTGGCGGCTTCCTGTCATGCTGTTCCATCCCGTCAAGTCTGGCGCACCGGCGATGTCGCCAAGCATGAGAGTTTTTCGTATTTCTGCGAGGCCGTCTGCGAAGCGTTTATGGAGCTGTCTCCAAGCAAGACGTCGTCTTTGCCTTTCTATGCGACGGTGGAGTCCGTCCGTCTGCCGCGCGGCAGGGTCAATACAGTTCGCGCCAGCAGCCATTCCGTCGAGCACAGGTCGCACCACATTCGGCGAAAAAGCAAATCGTGCTATTACCTGAATCTGCAGATGAAATCACAGTCCACCATCATTCAGGGCAGTAGAGTATTCATCCTCAAACCCGGACAAATGGCCCTATTTGATGGAGAAAGACCGTTTGAAGTGCACCACCCGAAGGACCGGGAGATGGCGGTCGCTTCTTTTCAGGTGCCTAAGCAACTCGTTGAAGATGTAGCGCGCGAAAACAGTTTGGAACTGGGGCAGGTCGGACGGAGGCAGGTTTCGGATCACGCGACCTTGGGGACTTTGGCCACGGCCACCGCATACACGCTGGCAAATCAGAGCTTGAGCAGGCGGGCGCTGGACACCCAAGCCATGTTTGACAGCCTGATCCGACTAGGCGTTGCGGCGAGTGCGGACGTCCAAGATGAACTTGCGTGGACAAATGCTGCTCGCGGTCCGGCTCTGTTCGCGACAATCTTGAGTTACATGGAGCAGAATCTGCGAGATCCCGAACTTTCGGTTTCTTCGGTGTCGAAACGCTTTTCCATTTCGACGCGATACCTGCATAAATTGTTCGACAATGGTGGGCCGAGTTTTTCGGAGTACGTTCACAATCGACGATTGGATCTGGCGGTCGCACAGATCAGGAACCCGAAGTTTTTTGATGCCAGCATCGCGGAAATTGCTTTCGGGTGCGGATTTTCAGACCTTTCAACGTTCAACCGACGCTTTAAGAGCAAGTTCGGCATTAATCCAAGCGGAGTCCGGCTGTCCCGGAGCCCGCGCCGGAATCGAGGCTGAGTACGCGCTTTGGAGCCGTCTCGGGAGTGTCCGGCAATTCCTTGGCGGCTGCCTCTTCGACTTCAGACGCGAACCGAGTCCGCGCGGCGGGAACCTCAGGACCGTGTTTTCATGAGCAAAGGCATTTTCACGAAAATGGCCGGTCGTCCGCAAACCGTCGCTGGTCTCCGAGTCGCTTCTGGATAGGCCGCCGCGAGAGCAGCCCGTCTCAATGCACGGATGCTCGATGCTCAGCGAGCCATATTCATAGAGCGCCTGCGTGATCGCAATGTCGTTTTCGATGAGATTGGTAGGATCAGGCACTTTGGCCCGCTGGAACTTGATCGGCATGGCGCAATGATTGCGCAACGGGTTGAGGGAACGGAAATTTGCAATAGTTCATACATCATCATACAATGCAAGATACTGCCCACGCAAAAGGACTTTCCATGGCTGACCGCTATGTGCTCTCCGTCAATACCAAACCAGAAATCCGCGACCGGCTGGATCGGCTGGCCGCTGCGACCCGCCGTTCCAAGTCCTTCCTCGCCAATGAAGCCATCGAACGCTACCTGGCCGCCGAAGAGGAATTTGTCGAGCGGGTCGAAGCGCGCCGCGCTGAAATGAAAGAAGGGACCGGCATCGCCGGCGACGAGCTGCTGTCCCGCTTTGAAAGCCGCATGGAACGCAAGTTTAGCGCCGCCAAATCATGAAGCCCGTGATCTGGCACGCCGGTGCCGAAGATGATCTCGAAGAAATTGTCGATCACATCGCCATCCGCAATATCGAGGCCGCGCTGAAACTCGCGCGGCGCATTGTCGGCGCCATCGAAGACAGTCTCCCAAGCAGCCCGTATATGGGCCGACCAGGACGGGTTGAGGGAACAAGAGAACTGGTTGCCCATCAAAACTACATTGTCATCTACGAAATTGCAGCCGATGCCATAAACGTCCTGAACGTGATCCATGCTGCGCGGATATATCCATAAAACCAAGGAAATCGCAGTGATCACAGCCTCAATCCACCTCGTGAACGCCGGATATGCGCCTACCTGAGTCTGGCACGCTCCAGTCCAAGCGGAGTCCGGCCATCTCGGAGCCCGCGCCGAAATTGAGGCAGAGTATGCGCTTGAGAGCCATCCCGGGAGTGTCCGGCTATTCCTTGGCGGCTGCCTCTTCGACTTCAGACGCGAACCGGCTCCCGCGGCGAGAACCACAGGACCGTTCTTTCGTGAGCCAAGGCGCTTTAAAAGAATGGCCGGTCGTCCGGAAACTGTCGCTGATCTCCGAGTAGCTTCTGAATGCGCCGTCGCGAAAGCAGCCTGTCTCAATACACAGATGCTTGTTGCTCAGCGAGCCGTAATCATGGAGCGCCCGCATGATCGCAAAGTCGTTTTCGGTCAGATTGACAGGGGCAGGCACCTTGGCCCGCTGAACTATTCGGCATGGCGCAATGATAGCATAACGGGTTGATGTCAATGCTAAAGCAAAATTCAGGTGCATCCCATTTTCTTGGGTCAGGCTGCTGCGGCGCTGCAATCCCTCCAATCGAGGAAGTCGGGCCAGCGCCTGTTTTCGAGGCAGCATCCGATGGCGAGCACGGCGTTGGCGCCCGCCTTCGACCAGCGGCGCCCGGCTCCTTTGAGCCGGCTTCCGACGATCTGCTTGCAGGCGCTTTCCACGATGCCGGATCCGACCGGCAGGCCGCGCCTCCGGCAGAGGTCGCAGCGCATCCGGTCCATATTGGCCTCGCAGTAGCGGATGCAGGCCGCGACCGCTTCAAGCCGGCGATGCCGCTTCAGAGCGGCGACGGCCCGGTCGGCCCGCCCGGCGTCCAGCTGCTTCCTGATCCAGTCCATCCACGCCTCCCGCCTGCCCTCGTCCGAAGCTGCGGCCTGCACGGCGTCCGACGCATATTCGAGGGCGTGGTACAGGTCGAGGATGAAGGTCGTTTTCCGTCCGGGCAGGATCTCCTCGCAGACGGTCCGGATCCGCGGCGCTCCGTCGGACAGCACCGCCACCTCCTCGGCCGCGAGCACGCCGTTCCGGTGCAAGAACTGCTCCAGGCGGGCGGCGAACTCCGAAGCCCGGCCGGCCCCGTTCACGGCCTGCGCGCTGTCGATGCGGACGCTGACGGCCTTCGGATCCAGGCTGTCGGCCGCGCGGCAGACGACGGCCTTCGCCTCGCGGGTCTTCGCCGTGCCGTCCGCCTGCTTGCCGGCCACCCCCTCGACCTCGCGGGCGGCCATCGGGACTCCGGTGCCGTCGATCCCCGGCAGAACCCGCTCCGCCGCAGGCGCCGCCTCTGTCAATGCCGAAGTAAAATTCCCCAAAAGTGCCGAAGTAAAATTCCCCACTTTTTCGGTGTTTTTGGTGACGAGCCAGTTCAGTCGTCGGTTCGGATCTCCTTTCTGGGCCGGCCTCGTTTTTTCGGCGGCGGCGGCGGCGTGATTGGCGCATTCGCTCGGACGTGTTCGGGAATGAGGTCCGCGTGTTTTCCGGGCCGGCAGCTTGCGCCTTCGATTCGGACGACGACTGCGTGGTGGAGGAGCCGGTCGAGGAGGGCCGTCGCGACGACGGGGTCTCCGAAGATGTCGCCCCACTCTGCGAAGCTTCTGTTCGAGGCGGGGATCATCGCGCCTTTTTCGCAACTTGCATCTGCGATTTGGAAGAACAGGCTCGCGCCGCCCTGCGTGATGGGCAAGCAACCGGTTTCATCGACGACGAGGATCGCGGCCCGCGTGAAGAAGCGGATTTTTTTCGGCGAGCCGACCTTCTCGCTCGGCTTTGGCGAGGCTTTCGGCGAGTTCGGCAAGGGTCGTCTTGTAGACGCTCTTTCCGGCTTTGACGGCGGCGACACAACCGGCCTGACGCAAGCCGCGCCCTTCGCCGCGGGATCGCCGGCGGGCCACAACGGGGGCCGCCCGCAAACGCCATCCCGGCGCCGGAGAGCGCAAGCCCGCAGACGCTGTTCAACCCCGGCACAGCTGGGGAACGGGTGAAGTGTGCCCGAGCGTAGAGATGTTTCACGCCAAATCGGATGGGATTTTGGACTGCTTTCGTTCCGGGGGCATGCCCCCGGAACGAATTCGCAGCCCCCGGGCTGGGGAATTCTGCTTCGGCGCCTTTGGGGAGTTTTAACCCGGTAGTTACAACCGCACCTTGTGCGGCGCGAGCCGGTGGCGGACGAGGATCTTGTGCACGGTCGACGGCGAGAGGCCGACCTTCTCCGCCAAGGCGCGCACCGTCCAGTGCGTCTCCCCCTCCGGCGCGGAGCTCCGCGCCAGCTCCGCCACCTCGCGGACCTTCGCCTCGGACGTCCGGGGCTTGCCCGGCGGGCGCGTCTTGTCGCGCAGAAGGCCGTCCACGCCCTCCCGCATGAACCGCTCCTGCCAGCGCCACACCGTCGCCTTCGCCGAACCGGTCTCGGCCATCACCGCCATCGTCCCCAAACCGTCGTCCGTCAGAAGGACGATCCGCGCCCGGCGCGCGTGCTTCACCTTGCTGTTGCCGCCTCCCGCGATCGCCTCGAGCCGCCTGCGCTGCTCGTCCGAAACATCGAAATCCACTCCCGTCCGCATCGTTCCGCCTCTCGTCTGCCCCGCGCTGTCGCCGCGCGGGTCTTGCCAAGGCCATACTGGACTCCAGTGAAACAAACAAGCCACTAGTGGCATTTTTCAGTCGGATAGTTCCCTGTTTTGGCGGGAGACGACGAGGCACGCAGAACTTGACCTCCAGTTTCAGGGCTTCGCTTCTCTCCCGGTGTACAGTTCAATGAATTCCAAGAACGGCTTCTCGGTCCGCTTGATGGAATCGCCGCCGGCGCTCCGGATCCAGCAAGAGTCGAATGGACTCTAGTGTGTTGAACCGATCACTGGACATCCCTTTTTCAGCCGGATTCGCGCCTGTCTCGATGCCATCCCTTGTTGAGCGGCAAGAGAGGGAATGGCATGATTGTGGGCAAAATTCCGGGCTGGGCAGAGTGCTGGAGTGTCGGTTGCGGCGGAAATGATTAACCGAGTTGGTTAATGTCCCTTGCAACGCCCGCGCTTCAATGAGGCCGCCGCAACCCCAGCAAAGACTGTCGGTTTTCCAGCGCTTCCGAAGTCGCAGCCGATGCCATAAACGTGGGTGCATCCCATTGCTTTTGATCAGGCGGCTGCGACGCGAACAGCCCTCCAATTGGGGAAGCCAAGCAAACGCAAGATTGCGAGGCAGCATCTGGAAGCGAACAGAGCGGCGGTCCGCTTTCGACTCGCCGCACGCTCCACCCTCTCAATCCAAAGAAAATGGGATGCACCCTATAAACGTCCTGAACGTGATCCATGCTGCGCGGATATATCCATAAAACCACGGAAATCGCAGTGATCACACCCTCAATCCACCTCGTGAACGCCGGATGCGCGCCAACCTGAGTCAGACACGCTCCAGTCCAAGCAGAGTCCGACCATCTCGGAGCCCGTGCCGGAATTGAGGCAGAGTACGCGCTTGAGAGCCACCTCGGGAGTGTCCGGCTACTCCTTGGCGGCTGCCTCTTCGATTGCAGACGCGAAGCGAGTCCGCGCAGCGGGAACCGCAGGACCGCGTTTCCGTGAACAAAGGCATTTTTCAAAAAAATGGCCGGTCGTCCGCAAACCGTCGCCGATCTCCGAGTAGCTTCTGAATACGCCGTCGCGGAAGCAGAGAGGAAGCGGAAGCAGCCTGTCGACCCATTGTCCTGCTCCGACGGCGCTCACGGCGCGACCGGTTCTGGGAGAAACGTAGCGCAGATCTTCGGTCGACCCGGTCGCGGCGCAGGTCGAGAAGTCAAGCGCGAAGCCGATCTCCTTGAGCAGATTCAACTCCCATTTCAGATACGCCGCCAGCCAGTCCCGGTCGGCGCGAATTCCGTCGAGCATGGAGGTCGTCGCGCCATACAGGACCGGGTTCGGCTCCCGTTCCGGAAGCGTCCGGGAAATCAGGGAGCAGGCTGAGGAAAGCGCCGCAAGCGCAATCTGGTCCGCAAGCAACGCCGGAGCGCGGGATCTGACCGGCTCGACGCGGAACGTCCCCATGTGTTCGTCCAAGCGGGCCTTCCACTCGACGTCAAGCTGCGCGCCGGGCTGCAGAAACGGCGCGAGTTTGCGAGACGTGCCGCCCGGAAGAATTCCTGAATGCAGACCGTTCCGGCTGCTGAAGACTTCCAATATGGCCTTGTTTTCGCCGTGCTTCCTTGCCGTCAGGAGCATGGCCTGATCTCGCCAACGCATCCGACCCGGTCCTCCTAATCTTCCATTCCGGGCTCGTCGAGCAAGTGTCTGCCGCTCTTGTCTTCCACTTCGACAATCCACAGATCGGGATCCCGCGCGCGCTGACGCTCCAGATAGTCGTCGAGATCGGAGTCGTCGCCTTCGTCCAGCATTTTCCACGACCATTTGTCGGCGGCCATGTCGTATGTCCGCTGAAATATCCGACCGGATCCGTCGAGCCGATTGAGCTTGACGAGGATCGCGCCCGCGTTCGGATCGCCTGTCGCGGCGACGAACGCCGGGATCGCGTCTCTGCGAAGCCGCGCCAGATAGGCCCGAACCCAAAAATCCGATGCCAAGCGCGGGAAAGTCAAGACTGCGCCTCGCCGTCCGAATAATCCAAACCGATCATGCTGTAGCGTTCGGCTTCATTCATCCAATTCGGGCGGGCCTTGACGTGAAGAAACAAATGCACATCCCGCTCCAGAAATCTCGAAATTTCCTTTCGCGCCGAAACCCCTACCTGTTTGATCGTCCGTCCGTTCGCGCCCAGAATGATGCCCTTGTGGCGATTGTGTCCCACATAGACGATCTGGTCGATGCGCACTGCGCCGTTGTCGAGATCCTCCCATGATTCCGTCTCGACAGTGAGTCGATACGGCAGTTCCTGGTGGACCCTGAGCATCAGTTTCTCCCTCGTAATTTCGGCTGCGGCGATGCGCAGAGGAAGATCGGCGATCTGATCCGGCGGATACAGCCAAGGCCCGGAAGGCACCTCGGATGCAAGCCAATCGGCGAAATCGTCAACTCCGCTCCCATTGACCGCCGAAATCAGGAAAACGGAGTCGAATTCCGCGCATCCCGAATAGGCATCGATCACTTCTAGCAGACTGTCCGGCGCAACAAGATCTATTTTGTTTACGACCAGCAGCAGCTTCCCGCCGCCGGCTCGTTTCTCGACGAGAGATTCAACGAGCCGGAGGCGGTCATCGGTCGCTTTGAGATTTGCCGCCGCCACGAACGCCGCCATGTCCGCCTCGATCGCGCCCTTCCATGCCGCCGCGACCATGGCCTGATCAAAACGGCTGCGCGGCGCGAAAAGGCCCGGCGTGTCGACGAATATGATTTGCGATTCGCCCCTGATCGCGACGCCGCGCATACGGGACCGGGTGGTCTGCGGCTTGTGGGTGACTATGGATACTTTGGCGCCGACGACGCGGTTCAAGAGAGTGGATTTGCCGACGTTGGGCGCGCCGACCAGCGCGACGAAACCTGCCCGGGATTCGGTCGGCATGCCTTATTCCAGGATTTCAAGCAGCTCTTTCGCCGCCAACTGCTCCGCCCGCTGCTTGGAGCTTTCCCTGGCGACCGCCCGTTCTCCCGATGCCAGTTTCGCTTCCACCTCGAATTCCGGCTTGTGCGACGGTCCTCTGCGATTGACCACCCGATACACCGGCGCTCCGAGTCCTTGCCCCTGCGTCAGTTCTTGAAGCGCGCTTTTCGGATTGCGCGTGTCGCCTTCCGCATCGGCCAGAACCGGCTCCCAAAGCTTCCGAACGATCCGCACGGCTTTGTTGAAGCCTGCGTCGAGATAGATGGCGCCGATCACCGCCTCCATCGCATCTCCGAGTATGACGATCTTGCTTCGCCCGCCCGCCCGCTGTTCCGCCTTTCCGAGCCTGAGCGCGCCGCCCAGATCTATCGAAGCGGCAATTTTCGCGCAGGTGTCGCCGCTCACGAGCAGATTGAACTTCGGCGCAAGCTCGCCCACGGACGCTTCGGGATGCCTTTCCGAAATGAGTTCCGCGATGACGAGATTGAGGACCCGGTCGCCTAGGAATTCGAACCTTTTGTTGTCGCCCAATGTCGTTCTTGTCCGCGACGAATGCGTCAGCGCTTGACCTAGAAGCGCTCGATTCTTGAACGAATGGCCGAGCCTGTATTCCAGCTCCTTTTCAACCGAGGCCGTCATCATTCGATTGATTCGAAGAACCTGTCGGAGCGCCATGTCCAAAAGTACAGCATCGATCTTCCCGCAGACGAAAAGATGACCCTGTCGGCCCGCCCGACCAAGTTTTCGAAGGGAACGGTTCCGACGCCGCCGACCGCTTGCGGATAGCGGCTGTCCTGGCTGTTGTCGCGATTGTCCCCCATGAAGAAGTATTCGCCTTCGGGGACCGTGAAGATCTCGGTCGTGTCATTCGATGCGAATGTAATTTCCAGGACGGAATGCGAATTTCCTTCGGGAAAGGTCTCTATGAATTTCGCCTTGCGGCAAATCCCGTCGGCCGGCGCGGACGTGCATCGCGGCAGCTTGCCCGCGGGACCTTGGCGCTCGTAAGCCTCTTCGAATTCGCCGTCGCGCGCGCGCCGGGCCGGCTCGCCGTTGATCATCAGCACTCCGTCGAGCAGCTGAATCTTGTCGCCCGGAAGCCCGACTACGCGCTTGATGAAATCCCGGCGCGACACCGGGTGCTTGAAGACGACGATATCGCCGCGCTCGGGCTTGTCGGCCCAAATTCTTCCGGGAAACGGGCAGAGAGACCACGGGCAGGAATGCCTTGAGTAGCCGTACGCGAATTTGTTCACGAACAGAAAGTCGCCGATGAGCAGCGTGTCCTTCATCGAGCCGGACGGAATCCAGAACGGCTGAAAAAGCAAGCTTCTGAATATGCCGGCGATCAATAGCGCGTAAGCCAGAGTCTTCAGGTTTTCAATTACGGCCTGTATGCTCAATACGCCCCTGCTCGAAATCTGTTCGCCGCGAAGTTTTGAGGGTTTCACTTGGACGGGCGTCCGGCAAGAGTCAAGCCTTTCCGCCGCCGGCCGGGCGAGCCTCGATCACGACGATCGCCGCCGCCCAGGGACGGTCGTCCGTCATCGACACATGAACGAAAGCGTCGTGGCCGAGGGGCGAAATCGCGGCAAGCCGGTCCCGCGCCTTTCCGGCCAACCTGATCTCGGGCATCCCGCCGGGAACCGTCTCCACCATGATGTCGCGAAGGGCCACGCCCTGCCGAAGCCCGGTGCCGAGCGCCTTCGAGCACGCCTCTTTCGCAGCCCAGCGCTTCGCAAGAACGCCCGCCGGGTCGGGAAGCCGGTCCGCGAGCGCAATCTCGCGCTCCGTGTAGACCCTGTTGCGGAAACGCTCCCCGAATCTTTCAAGCGCCGCCGAGATCCTGTCGACGCTGACGATGTCCGTTCCCACTCCGACGATCATCGCCGACGCCTGCGACGGTCCGAGCCGGCAGCCTCGGCTGAGGATGGAATTCCGGCCAGCGCGAGTCTCAAGGCGAAACTCAGCCCTCCTGCGCCCTTCCGCGCGCCTCGTCCATGAGCGTCCGCATCTCCGCGATCGCGTCGCGCAGTCCGCGGAAGATCGCCTCCCCGACGAGAAAATGTCCGATGTTCAATTCCACGACCTCCGGGAGCGCGGCGACCGGTGCGACGGTTTCGTATGTCAGGCCGTGGCCGGCATGGATTTCGAGGCCCAATTCGTCTCCGAGTCTGGCGGCGTCCGCCAATCGCGCCAGTTCGCGGTCGCGCTCCTCGAATTTCTTTTCGTAGTGCAGATCGCAATAGGTGCCCGTGTGCAGTTCGACGACCGCAGCGCCGACCGCAGAGGCCGCGCGGATTTGCGCCGGATCAGGACCGACGAACAGCGACACCCTGCTGCCCGTCTTGCGAAGCGGTTCGATGAACGAACGGAGCCGGTCCGATTGCCCTGCCGCATCCAAGCCGGATTCAGTCGTCCGCTCCTCGCGGCGTTCGGGAACCACGCACACCGCATGCGGCTTGTGCCGAAGCGCGATGCGCTGCATCTCCTCGGTCGCGGCGATTTCCAGATTGAGCGGAACCGCGAGGCTGGTCGAAAGCATCTCGATGTCCGTGTCCGAAATATGCCTCCGGTCCTCGCGCAGATGCGCAGTCACGCCGTCCGCGCCGGCGGATTCTGCGCACTGCGCCGCCCGGACAGGGTCGGGGTATGAGGTTCCGCGCGCATTCCTTACGGTCGCGACGTGATCTATATTCACGCCCAGCCTGAGTTTTCGTTCATTCGCCGGCAATTTCATGACCTCCCGGCTTGCGGCGGACAGACGCCAATCGGCGCAATGCTCCGCCCACGCGTCCGCCCTCTCTTTTTTTCAAAGCCTCTTTTCGGCGCTTCTGATAAGCGGCGACCCCGCGCTTCGCGAGAATTGCGGCGGCCGCTCCGGCCAGAGTCCCCAGCAAGATGCCGCCCGCCAAATAGGGCAGAAAGACCTCCGACATGAATTCCGCCAGCGGCGCCCAATCCGCAGTGCGTTCCGTGAACAACGCGATGAAATTCATCCAAAGCGATTGTCCGGAATCTATGAAATGGTCCGTCAAGGCCGCCGGGCTGACCGCCGGCGCTTCCGTGCCGAGCAGCCATGAGCCGAGGGACAGCGCTCCGACGGCGATGAAAGGAAATGTCAAAGGATTGCATGCCAACACCCCCACGAGGCTGGCCAGAATGTTTCCGCCGATCGCCCATGCGCCCAAAGGAGCAACAACGAACTGGAAACCGAAGAACGGAGTGAAGGATACCAGCGTGCCGACGAACATGCCTTTGGCAATGCTGCTCGGAGTGTCCTTGATGCGCCGCATCCGATGGAACTGGTAAAGCGTGGCGCGCCTCCATCCCCCTTCGGGATAGAATATGCGCCTGATCCGTCCGAAGAACGAAGGTCTATTTGGTCTGCGGAACATTCTCGCGGCTGCCTTGGATCTCCTCCCTCAGTGCTTTGGATAGGCAGAGAATCGCTGCGAATTCAACCGCCATCTTCCATTCGATGCCGCGATATCCCCATCACTTTTACGTCGGCGTTGATTGAATCGATGATCGTGTGCAGGTGCCATACGTCCCTGACCTCGACCTCGACCAACATGTTGTAGTAGTCCGGCTTCTTGTCAGTGAATGTAAGGTCCGAGATATTGCAATTCAGCTCGCCGATGAGCAGACAGATCCGTCCCAGCACCGCGGGTTCGTTCGCCAGAACGATATGCAGCGTCGTCTTGTGGACCGGGGAGTAAGGTCCCTTGTGCCATTCCAGCTTCAGCCAGCCGCTCAGATCCTCCTGATTCGCCAGCACCGCGCAGTCGAAAGAATGCACGGCGACGCCTCCCCGCGCGGTCGGAATGCCGTAGATCGTCTCGCCCGGGACCGGCTGGCAGCATTTGGCCAGCTCGCCGCTGGCCCCGTCCAAGCCGAGCACGACCTGTTCCGGCTTTTCCGGGCTCGTCTTGAATTTTTTCCGGACCAATTCCGGATAGGCGGCTTCGACAACCCTCTCGGGCTTGAGCTGTCCCGAGATCAGCTGCCCGAAAAGCGCGTCTTCGTCCTTGAGACCCAGCTTTTCCGCCGCCAAAGCAAGCACCTTGCGGGAAAGGTCTATTCCGATCGATTCGAATTCCGCCCTCAGGCGATTGCGGCTGGCCTCGATTTGACCCCGCCGATCCTTTTCGCGGCCGAATTTGCGGATCGCATATTTCGCGCGTCCGGTCTTCACGCTGTTCAGCCATGCTTGCTTGGGGGATTTGGTTTTTCCCGTCGTGATTTCCACGGTCTGACCGTTTTTAAGTTCGGTCGAAAGGGGCATTATTTTGCCGTCGAGCTTCGCCCCGACGCACAAATCTCCGATGTCGGTGTGAATCGCGTATGCGAAATCAATGGGCGTGGCCTTTTTGGGCAACAGCACGACATCGCCGGCAGGCGTGAAGCACGAGACTTTGTCCGGCGCCATGTGGAGCTTCACGTGCTCAAGATATTCCTCGGGGCTAATCCGGTCGGGGTTTTCGGGCTCCAGTCCGGAGAGCCATGTAAGATAATCCGGAACATACGGATTCATCACTCGGACGCCGTGCCTGTAGGCCCAGTGCGAGGCCATCCCGTACTCCGCGACCGCGTGCATCGATTTGCTTCTGATTTGTATTTCGACTCGGAAGCCGTGCTTCGCATTGACCGTCGTATGGACGGATCTGTATCCGTTCGATTTGGGCTGGCTTATGTAATCCTTGAACCGGCCCGGGATCACGGTCCAGTTGCAGTGGATCTCGCCGAGAACGCTGTACACTTCCGCAGTCGTCTCCGTGATGATTCGGAAGCCGTACACGTCGAAGAGCGACGCGAAGCCCTGCTCCTTCGCCTCCAGCTTCCTCCAGATCGAGTACGGGGTCTTCAACCGATTCTTGACCTCGGCATTTATGCCGCGCAACGCGAGCTTGGTCTTCAGTTCAAAGTCGAATTCCTCGATGACCTGCGCGGGACTCGGCGATTGCCGCCCTGCTTGCTTCCGCAATGTCGCGTAGTGACGAAGAATTGATTTTCTCGCGTCCGGCTCCAGAACCTTGAATGCCCAGTCCTCCAAGTCCTGCTGCCACGACTGAATGCCCATCTTCCCGGCCAGCGGGGCGTAGATGTCTCTTGTCTCCTGCGCCTTGACGACCTGCTTGGCAGGGTCGAGGTGCCTTATCGTCCGCATGTTGTGCAGGCGGTCGGCGAGCTTCACGAGGAGAACGCGGGCGTCGTTGTGCGCCGCTTCGAGAAGTTTTCTCAGATTCTGCGCTTGGCGGCTTTCGTCCTCGAAGCTCAGCACCTTGAGCTTCGTGACGCCTTCCACCAGCCGCGCCGTCTCGCGGCCGAAGATCTGCTCTATCTCGCCGTAGCTCGATTCGGTGTCCTCAAGAGTGTCATGCAGAAGCGCCGTGGCGATCATGACGTCGTCAAGCTTTTGATCAATCAGATATTTGGCGACTGCGACCGGGTGGCTGAAATAGGGCTCGCCGGACCTTCGCACTTGGCTGCGATGCTTTCTCTTCGCGTAATCGTAGGCGTGCCGAATCAGGTCGGAATTGGAATTGGGATTGTATTTTCTTATTTTCTCAACAAGTTCCTCCACTCCGGCGATATTGTCGTCGGATGTCGGATGTCGGCGGTTCTCCGCTTTAACTGCCCAGTGGTCCTTCAACCTCACCCTTTCTGGATTTGGCGATCATCTGTCTAAGCATTTCCTCTTCGGACATGCTGTCGTCGGGCTCGTCGACGATGTCCGCGCTGTAGAACTCCTCCGACGCGCCGGCGCCGACAAGCGCGAAATTGTCGTCTTCCGGTTCGTCGACTTCATTGTGCCTTTGCCGATCCGAGATCAGCCGCTCGCGCAAGTCCTCGGGCCCCTGCGTTTCTTCCGCGATTTCCCGGAGCGCCACGACAGCATTCTTGTCGTTCTCGCGTTCGACCGTCGCCTCCATCCCGTTGGAAAGCTCGCGCGCTCTGAATGCTGAAAGCATTACCAACTCGAAACGATTGGAAATTTTGTCGATGCAGTCTTCAGTTGTTATCCGCGCCATAGTGATTGTCCGCCCTTCGCTCTGACCGTTCCGGCTGAAGCGGACAGATAGCCTTCCGGCCTGAGATTTTCAAGCCGTTTCCGCCTTCCCCGCCGCGGGCGCGTCGCAAGGACCGCGCCGGAAATCTCGAGGGACCGGCGCCCGCGCCGCGGAGATCGCCGCATCCGGCATCGAAATTGCTCGGACGCCTCTCCGCGGACGTTTTCGCGCTGCTGCCGACTGCAGGACTGCACGACGGTATTGAATCAGACTCTCGCGAGGGATAATCCGCTCGCGAATGTTTGTTCCGCTTGATTGTGGACAGTTTCCGTAGCGAGAGCTAGTATGAGGCGAAGCCGGCCAGATCGGCCTACCGGCGCTGTTTTTCTATTTCCAAAAATAGATTCGCTAAGGCAGACTACTCTGTTTCGGTTCATGATTACCAAAGATCGATATCATCAAAGAAAGGTTGATTGATGTTCTATCGGGACGAAAGACTGGCATTATTCATCGATGGCTCGAATTTGTATGCCGCATCCAAGGCGCTCGGATTCGACATAGACTACAAGAAGCTTCGAAGTGAGTTCATGCGTCGCGGCCGGCTTCTGCGCGCGTTCTATTACACCGCGCTGCTTGAGAACGACGACTACTCTCCGATCCGCCCTCTCGTCGACTGGCTGAATTACAACGGCTTCATGATGGTGACGAAGCCGGCGAAGGAGTACACCGACGCGATGGGACGACGGAAGATCAAGGGCAACATGGAGATTGACCTGACGGTCGACGCTCTCGACCTAGCGCCGCACGTGGATCACATCGTATTGTTCTCCGGCGACGGCGATTTCAGGCCGCTGGTGGAGGCGCTGCAAAAGAAGGGCGTCAGGGTTTCGATCGTGTCGACCGTTCGCTCCCAGCCGCCGATGATCGCGGACGAGCTCCGCAGGCAGGCCGACAACTTCATCGAGCTCTACGACCTGAGGGACGTGATCGGAAGACCGCCCCGGCCCGAAGGGGTTCAGCCGGCGTCCTCATTGGGGGTCGGCCGGGAAACCCGGGAAATGAGCGAAAGCTGAGCGCCGCATCCTGCGCGCATTTTCCGGGCGGATGGCAACAGCGGCATGGGGAGGTTGGCAATTGTCTGAAATGCAAGGATGCAAGCCTCCCCTCAAATTCTTCATTGCTTCGCCGAGGAGCTTCTGCGCCGGGGTGGAGCGCGCGATCAAGATCGTCGAAGCGGCTCTCGATAAATGGGGGCCGCCGATCTACGTCCGGCACGAAATCGTTCATAATCGATTCGTCGTCGACGAGCTGCGCGCGAAAGGCGCGGTTTTTGTTGAAAGCCTCGATGAATGCCCCGACGACAAGCCTGTCGTATTTTCCGCGCACGGCGTTCCGAAATCGGTGCATGCCAAGGCGAAGCGGCGGAACATGTTCTACTTGGACGCCACATGCCCGCTGGTGTCGAAAGTTCACTTCGAAGCCGTGAAGAATCGTGAGAGCGGCCTGCAGACGATCATGGTGGGGCATGCGAACCACCCTGAAACGATCGGCACGATGGGGCAGCTTCCCGAAGGCGAAGTCCTGCTTGTTGAAACGATCGAGGACGTGGCGCGCCTGCGGCCCAGAGACCCGGGCAAACTCGCGTACGTCACGCAGACAACGCTGTCGGTCGACGATACTGCAGCCATCGCGAGCGCTCTCGTCGAAAGATTTCCGTCCATAAAGGCGCCTCACAAGTCGGACATCTGCTATGCCACGACCAATCGCCAGAACGCCGTGAAAGCGATGGTCGGCAAAATTGATGCACTCCTCGTGATCGGCAGCCCGAATTCATCGAATTCGCGGCGACTCGTCGAGATTGGGTCGGCGGCTGGATGTTCGCACGCCCAGCTTGTCCAGCGCGCCGCCGACATCGACTGGGAAGGGTTGGCGGATATTCGAGCCGTCGGCCTGACCGCTGGAGCAAGCGCGCCCGAGATTCTGGTTGAAGAAGTCAAGAACGCGTTTCGGGAGCGCTACAAGATCGAGGTTTTTCCGGTCGAAGTCGCGACGGAGCAAGTCGAATTCAACCTGCCCAAGGAACTGCGGGCGGTCGCGGCGTAGTCTGCGTCGACCGCCGGGAGAAAACCAGCGACATGGCGACTGAACGCCTCGACGCCGAGCAGCCTGTCGAGTTGATCGCCTATACCGACGGCGCATGTTCCGGGAACCCCGGCCCCGGCGGCTGGGGAGTGCTCCTGCAAGACGCAAAAGCGGGCTCCGTGATCAAGGAACGCGAGTTTTCGGGCGGGGAAAGCGCGACCACGAACAATCGCATGGAGATGGTCGCGGCGATCAAGGCGTTGGAAGGCCTGTCCGAACCGACACGCATCCAGCTCTACACCGACAGTCAATACCTGAAGAACGGAATCACTGTCTGGATCAGGAACTGGCGCGCGAACGGCTGGCGGACCGCGAAAAAGAAGCCGGTCAAGAATGCCGAACTTTGGCAGCGTTTGGACGAGCTTTGCGAAAAGCACGATGTCGAGTGGAACTGGCTCAAAGGCCACGCTGGCACCGAAGGAAACGAAAGAGTGGACGCGCTCGCGCGAAGCGGGATGAAGCCGTACCTTGATCTGGCAAGTCGAACTCAAGCCGCCCAAGGAGCTGCGGGTGATTGCAGCGCAGTTGGCGACACCCGCGAAGAGAAATCCGGCGACTTGACGACTGAATCCCTCGGTTCCGAGCGAATTATCAAGGTAATCGCCTATACTGACGGCGCATGTTCCGGGAATCCCGGCCCCGGAGGCTGGGGAGTGCTCCTGCAAGCCGTGAGGGCTGGGTCCGTAATTAAAGAACGCGAATTTTCAGGCGGGGAAAGCGCGACCACGAACAATCGCATGGAAATGATCGCGGCGATCAAGGCATTGGAAGGCCTGTCCGAACCTGCACGCATCCAGCTCTACACCGACAGCCAATACGTGAAGGACGGAATCACTGTCTGGATCCGGAACTGGCGAGCGAACGGCTGGCGGACCGCGAAAAAGAAGCCGGTCAAGAACTCCGAACTTTGGCAGCGCTTGGACGAGCTTTGCAAAGAGCACGACGTCGAGTGGAACTGGCTCAAAGGACACGCTGGCACCGAAGGAAACGAAAGAGCGGACGCGCTCGCGCGACGCGGGATGAAGCCTTACTTCGGTCAGGCAAAAAGCGCACGCAAGAAACGCCGCAGCCGGTAGCGAACTCAAGAAATCAAAACGCCCCGGGCAATCGGACTGCCGCGCAAGTATGCATCCGATGCAAGTCTTGATTTGCCCGCGCGCTGAACTTCGGTCACTCGGACCGCGCCGGCACCGCATGCAATCGTAAATCGGTCGTCCAGCATCTGGCCGGGTTCGCCTTCTGCCTCGACGACCTTGCTGCGGAGCAACTTGACTCGTTCGCCTTCGATCTCGCACCAAGCCCCGGGTACGGCCGACAGCCCGCGAATTCTTCGATCCACCTCGATCGCCGGCTTGCGCCAATCAACGCGGGTTTCCGACTTTTCGATTTTTCGAGCGTAGCGCACTCCATCCGCGAGTTGCGGCGATTCCGTCAGAACTCCAAGCTCGCCCAATGCGTCGACAATCATCGCGGCGCCGAGTTCGGACAATTTCCTGCCCAATTCCGAGGAGGTGTCGTCATCCAGAATCGGCACTGTCCGCTTCATGAGCACCGGGCCCGCGTCAAGCTCTTCGACGACCTTCATGATGCACACTCCGGTCATGCGGTCGCCTTCCATGATGGCTCTTTGCACAGGAGCGGCTCCGCGCCAGCGCGGAAGAAGGGAAGGATGAATGTTCAGAAACCCGCCGGAAGGAATCTCCAGAATGGACTGCGGAATCAGGTTGCCGTAGGCTGCGACGACCCCTGCATCCAGTTCCAGTCGAGCGAATTCGTCCTGCCTCCCGGCAAGGCTTTTCGGCGAGCGGACCTCCAGACCAAGTTCGGACGCTCTTTTCTCAATGATCGTCGCACGCGGTTTCTTGCCCCGGCCGGCCGGCCTTGCCGGCTGGCAGTAAGCGCTGGCGATGCTGTGTCCGGCTTCGACCAAGGCTTCCAAAGCAGGCAGTGCGAACTCCGCCGACCCCATGAATGCGATCCGCATGGGTTGACTCCCGTTGCCGATTATTCAAACGCGGACAAGCCTAACCGGCTTCACAACCGCATGTCCGAACTTTTTCGACCGACCGTTCTTCTGCGTTACGGGTCCAGAATCGTTCACTTCCCGGATTTTTTGGCGAACTCTTTTTCTAGCTTGCGCTTGACCATCCGCTTCTTGACCGGCGAAAGTCGGTCGATGAACAAAATCCCGTCCAGATGATCAATCTCGTGCTGGACGCAGGCCGAACCGAGACCTTCGAATTCCCTCGTCTCCCGACTCCCGTACGGATCCGTGAATTCCACTTTGACTTTCGCGGGCCGGACCACTTCGAAATACTGCTCAGGCACGGATAGGCATCCTTCTTCTCTCGCCTCCGTCTCCTCGGACTTCCATGTGATCGCAGGATCAATGAGCACCACCGGGTCGGGATCCTCGTCCTCGGATGCGACATCCATGACCAAGACTCTTTTCGGAACGCCAACCTGCGTCGCCGCCAGTCCGATCCCGGGCGCGTCGTACATCGTCTCGAGCAGGTCTTCCACCAGCTCAAGCGTCGCGTCGGTGACTTCGCCCACCGGCCGCGCTTTCGCGCGCAGTCGGGCATCCGGAAATTTCAAGATCTCTCTGCTTTGCATAGAGTTCATGTAGGCTTGCCAGCCGCGATTCGCAATCAAAAACACCGTCGCAGCCCGAGCGCCGCAGTTTCCGCGCTGCGAAGCGGGCTATTCATGAATCGTGGCTTGCAGTCGGCGGCGACTCGACTAGTTTTCCGACGGTCAAAGGAGCCCCTCATGAATTTCGACGAGATCATCGACCGCCGCGGCACCCACAGCATGAAATGGGATATGATGGAGAGCCTTTTCGGAGTTCCTTCCGCCGACGGCATCTCCATGTGGGTCGCGGACATGGATTTCCGGCCGCCGAAGACCGCGGAAAAAGCGCTGAGCAGCCTGGTGGACCACGGGATCTACGGCTACTTCGGAGACGACCGCGCTTCCAAGAACGCGATCGCATGGTGGATGCGTACTAGGCATTCCTGGGAAATCCTTCCCGAATGGATATTCACGGCGCACGGCTTGGTGAACGGGACCGCCCTCTGCATCGACGCGTTCTCCCGGCCCGGAGACGGCATCGCGCTGCTCACCCCGGTTTACCACGCCTTCTCCAGAATAATCTCCGCTTCGGAGCGCAGCATGACGGAGCTGCCGCTCGTCGAACGCGGCGGCCGGTACGAAATGGACCTGCCGTCTTACTCGGCGATGCTGAAAGGAAATGAAAAAATCCTTCTGCTTTGCTCTCCGCACAATCCCGGCGGCACCGTCTGGACCGTGGACGAATTGAAGGGAATCGCGAACTTCTGCCGCGAGCAAAACCTGCTGCTCGTCTCGGACGAAATCCACCACGACCTGCTGATGCCCGGCAGCAAGCACACGCCCATGCCGCTTGCAGCGCCTGAAATCCAAGACCGGCTCATCATGATGACGGCAATCACCAAAACCTTCAATTTGGCAGGCGCTCATCTGGGAAACGTCATCATCCCTGACAGCCGGCTGAGGGAGACATTCCAAAAACGCGTGGCGGCGCTGGGGATTTCTCCGAACAGCTTCGGAATGTTTCTGGTCGAGGCGGTCTACTCCGAAAGCGGGGCGGAATGGCTCGACGAGCTGATGCCTTATTTGGACGGCAATCGAAAACTGTTCGACGAGGCCATGAACGGCTTGCCCGGAGTCCGGTCCATGCCGCTGGAAGCAACCTATCTGGCTTGGGTCGATTTTCGGGAAACCGGTCTGCCGGACGAGGAAGTGCGGCGCAGAATAGGACAAGTCGCCCGGATCGCAGTCAATCATGGCCCGTCATTCGGCACCGGCGGCCTCGGGCATTTCAGGTTCAACCTGGCGACGCCGCGCTCTGTGGTCGAAGAAGCCGCGAACCGCATGCTGTCCGCTTTCTCTTGCCCCGACTGAGACGGCGGCCAAGGCGCGCGTGCAGGGAGAGCGGTTGATTTCGTCCCTTGATATTGCCTGCATCCGCGTGAATCGGTAATTCTTTCACAACGATGAAGTCGCTGCGGCAGGCCGCGCGGAAAACGAACTGAGCAGATATCACGGCAGCACATGACCCATTATCTGGATTTCGAGAAATCCATTGCCGAACTCGAAGGCAAGGCTGCCGCGCTCAAGTCGGAAAATCCGACGAAAATCCCGGCCAAGGTCAAAAGGGAAATCAAGACATTCGAGAACAGAGCGGAAGACCAGCTGAAAGAGCTTTATGCCAATCTGACTCCGTGGCGGAAATGCCAAGTCGCTCGACACCCCGCAAGGCCGCATTGCCGCGACTACATGAACGAGCTGTTCACGGACCGCGTCGACCTCGCCGGCGACAGGGGATTTTCAGAGGATACAGCGGTCGCCGGCTGTCTCGCGCGATTCAATGACGCGCCCGTTGCAGTCATCGGGCACGAAAAGGGCAACGATACGAACTCGAGGCTGCATCACAATTTCGGAATGGCGCGACCGGAAGGATATCGCAAAGCGGCGCGCCTCATGGACCTCGCCGACCGCTTCGGGATTCCTGTAATCACGATCGTCGATACGCCGGGCGCCTTTCCGGGAAAGGGGGCGGAGGAGCGCGGGCAGTCCGAGGCGATCGCCAGAACGATCGAGAGATGCCTTATGATCGAAGTGCCGATCATTTCGGTGATCATCGGCGAGGGCGGCTCCGGCGGCGCCGTCGCATTCGCGACCGCGGACCGGACGGCCATGCTTGAACATTCGATCTATTCAGTCATCAGCCCCGAAGGGTGCGCGTCCATTCTTTGGAAGGACGCCGAAAAAATGCGGGAGGCCGCCGACGCGCTCCGCCTCACCGCTCAAGACCTGCATCAGCTTGGAGTGATCGATGAAATCATCCCCGAACCGCTCGGCGGAGCGCATCGCGAGCCGAAGCAAACCATCGCTGCCGTCGGGGAGGCGGTAGCCAAGTTGCTGGCTGAAGTCGATGAAATCAAACCGGGGCCGAGACGGCGAAAGCGGCACAAGAAGTTCTTGGACATGGGCGGCAACTCGCTCGTCGGCTGACGGCTGTAGAAATTCAATCAGCGGCTTCGGCGACGAAGCCGGCTTCCTCCATCAGCCGGTCCGAGTTGGCCTCGATCACCTGCCTGATCTCTTCCATGAATTGTTTCGCTTCCAATCCCGGCGGAATTTCGGGAAGGAATTCCAAAATCGCGGTTCCGCGCTCCCTGTAGATCCGCCGTCTCGGCCAGAAGACGCCGACATTCGTCGCCGCAGGCACGCAGGGGCAGCCGCTGACGTCGTAGAGGATCCCCGCGCCGATCTTGTAATCCTTGCGCATGCCCGGCGCGACGCGGGTTCCTTCAGGATAAATCACCAATTGACCGGACGCAGAGCCTGTTTGGCGAGCACCTTGCAACATCTGCTTGATAGCGAATGACTTTTTTCCCCGATCGACCGGTATGCATCCGATTTTCCTTGCGAAATATCCGATGATGGGCGCGCTCGCCAGCTGCTTTTTCATGACGAAGCGCGGTTCGGGCAGGACGCTGCAAAGCATCAGGATGTCGAAGAAGGATTGATGCTTCGAGCAGACCAGAACATGGCCTGTCGGCGGATCGCCTCTGATCTCCGACTTCAAGCCGACCATCGTCGCGGCGCTTGCCCGGACCCAATTGCAATATGTGCGGATGCCCCGATAGGCCCATCTCTTGTCGATAACCGCGGCTGGCATGAAGAACGCCGCGAGAATGGCCATCGCCAGATACATTTGAACCACGAATAAGAACGAGGCCGACCATTGGGCGAGATAACGCGCCATGATGACATCCAAGCCAGCTGCATGGGTTGCGGTAAGACAAACGCTCGAAATCGCTTTCGCGCAGGGCGCAGCCGCCCGATTAGGTCGCAAGGCTATCGATGTCAAATCCATGTTTGCGCCGATCATGACCTGAATGCAGGCGTTCACTGCGAGGCCAGCAAATGGCGTCCGTCTAGCGTCGCAAACTCGATTTGCTCTCGACTTGCCACGAAACCATGTGTGTAGGATATTTCGCCAAGCCTTGCCGACATGAGACATGCGATCAATTCACACAATGCGGCGTGAACGCCCGACGTGTCGCGCCCAATCCCGAACTGTCGATGAGCCTGCGGGATCATCACGGTCGGGTGCGCGGCGCCCGAACTGCCGGTTCTACCGGCCCTTCCGATTCGAATCCGATGAAGGCGTCCGAGCAAATGTCCGATAAGGATCGCTTGCCGCCGAAGCTGGCGAACGCGCCCGGAACCTCCGAACGCGCAACGGGCGACCCGCTTGCTCGCGAGTCCGAAGAACGAGACCTGAGAAGCGCGACTCCGCTGGAATTCGGTGCGGACGGCGAGATCGAGTTCAAGGAAGCCGTTCCGCGCCGCCGGAACGACGTGTTGAGAATTCTGAGAGAGGAAGCCGCGCATGCGGCCGTTGAAGAACAACACGCATCGGTCCAGCAGGCGTCGATTCAAGCCGGGACTGCCGACGAATCAAAGGCCGTCCGTTCCGAGAACTCGCAACTGATCGTCAGAACCGGGAAACGACGCAATGCCGATGGCAGCGGACTTCGGACGCCGACGACTGCTTCGAGCGGCTGGCTGCGAGCATTCATCTTCGCGCTCGTCGCGATATTCGCGATCACGGCATTCGCATTCCAGTTCGCCCTCGACATCGGAAACTGGCTGCCTTGGCTGCAACCATACCTGACCGAGTACGTTCAAGCGGTAAATCGCCTTGCTGCGTCAATCGGCGAGTTGCTCTGAAGCAAGCGCGGCCGCCGACAGCCCGGCTTTCATCCAAAATTCCGTTCGCACTCTAGGATTATGCCCGGGACCGAACGCTCTCCAAATTTTGACGGGTTTTTTTTCGACATATCGCGAGGGAAGCATACAATGTCCGACACAAGCATACCATCCAATTTTGGACTATGAACACTATGGCAAGCCCTCGTTTCACGATGCGTCTCGACCCCGAACTCAAAGACTGGCTCGAGACCGAAGCGAAACGCAAAGATCGCAGCGCCGCCTATCTGGCGAAGCAGGCGATCCAAGCAATGAAGAACGAAACAGAGGCCAGGGCTCGGATATTCCGCGAGGCGGTTGCCGAAGCGGACAAAGGCGTCTTTATCTCGGAAGAGAAGATGACCGCATGGTTTGAATCCCTTGGCACAGACAACGAGCTGCCTGAGCCGGAACCGGACGTATTTCTCAGCCGCACCTGAACCATGAAAATCGTATTTTTGGACGCCGCCAAACTGGACTTGCGCCGGTTCAAGCGGCACTGCACCACGATTTTCCCCGAGGGCAGGCGCAATGCCGATCAACAGTATCGCGCGCTTCTGAAGCTTCTGAAATCCTGCCCGATGATCGGCGAGCCTGCGGATGATTTTCGGACTGCCCGCGAGCATCCCGTCAAGAACACGCCGTTCACTGTGATCTACCGCATTCGGCCGGAGCACATCGAGATTCTGCGCCTCCCGGACCAGCGCAGCAGATTTTCCAACCACCGAAAGCGATAATTTTTCGTCCGACCTCGGGACGCGGGATGATGCCGACCTTGCAGCGGCCCCAACTTGGCGAACTCGCAATTCCGCCGCCAGGATTGAAGGGTTTTCTGGCGGACAATCGCTGGTGGTCAGTCTCAATCTTTTGACACCCTCTCTGGCGGGAGGCGACGAGCCGCCCCGGGTCAACCGTCCATTTGAACGGTTGATCGCCGCACGCCAATGAGAGTTTCAAATGACTCGAAGAAGCCGCTAGAACCGCTCCAGCAAGCGCATCAGGTAATCGCGCTCTTCCTGCGACCGGTCCAAATCTCCCGCTCTGCGGCGTATCTCATCCTTCAGCTCCTGAATCCGCTGGTCGCCGATTGCATCGAAATCCAAAATTTCGCCTATGCCCGACAAGCCGCTGCCGGACTGGCTTCTGCCAAACGGATCGGACGCCATGGATCCGGTTCCGGGAGGACCTCCGTATCCGCTGCTTTGGATATCCTGCATGTTTTCGCCAAGCGTTCTTATGCCTTCCGTCAACCCTTCCATGGCTTCTGCCTGCTCCGACAATCCGCCGCCAATATCGCCGTCGGCAAGCCGGTCGCGGGCTCTGGTCATAGCCCTCGCCGCATCTTCAAAAGACCCAAGCGATTCGGCCATTCCCGGTTCACCTGAGTCCGCAAGCTCTCGCATCCGGCTCCTGAGCTCGCGCCGCAAATCCTCCTGCCGGTCCCGCAATTGCCCGCGGCCGCTGCGCCCCAATGTTCCGGACCCCTCGCCGAAATGATCCTCCCCTCTGCCGAGACCTCCGCTTATTCCTTCGTTCGCTCCCGACCGACCTGCCTGCTCCTGACCCCTGAGTTCCTGCAGGTATCGGTAAGCCTGGTCGGCAAGCCCTTGCTGCTCTCTCAATATGTTGCTGAAATCATTGATCGACTGACGCATGCTTTCGCCGCTTGACGCCTGCCGATCCGATGCAGAGCCGACGAGGTTGTTCATGATCTCGCGAAGCTCCTCAAGCAACTGGCTCGCTTCGTCCGTGCGCCCTTCGCTCAGAAGCCGGTCGAGCTCCTCCAGCATTCCTTGCAGCTGCTCTTGCCCGATCTGCCGGGACTCCGCGAATTGCGCACCGGCGGGATCCGCATCTGGGCTTGATTCCGCCAGAGCTCGGAGAAAATCGTCCAACGCCTTCCGGTATTCATTGGCCAGTCGCTCGACTTCCTCCGCCGACGCGCCGTTCTCCAGCGCAGCGGCGAGTCGCCGCGCCGCTTCAGCCATTCGTCGGCGGTAAGATGCAAGATTGCCCTGCTCGACCTCCAACGCGGCGAACCAAAGCAGTTCAGCCGCTTCGTCTCGGACGGATTCGTCGAAGCCGCTCTGCGCTCCGGAATCCAAGCGTCGGACGGCAGCCCTTGCGTAGGCATAGCCGCGAACACTTTCAAATATCGGCTCCGGCTCGTAGGTTATTGCCCTTGCCGCCTGCGCGACTTTTCGTGCATTGTCCATGCTCCAAATCAGATCGCGCCGTTGCTCCGCCAGTGCTGCTGCGACGGCGTTGATGAAGGACCGCCCCGGCAAATCGATGGACAAGAGGTCGACCCGCCTCGACTGGCCGGCGCCGTCCGCAGCCTCGGCAATGATCTCGACAGGCAGGCCTGCCCAAGGATGGCGGGAAAATTCGCCCGCGAAGACCGTTTCGAATTCCGATTTGGAGCCAGCGAACGGCAATTTCACTTGATACAGCTCGCTTCTCCTGAGATCCGGCTCGGGCGCGAGGCCGTGCGAACGGTCGACCCGGTTTTTGGCAAGGCGGATTTCTATCGTGACGGCCGCAACTCCGTAATCGTCTTCCACCGCGAGCGGCACGCTCAAATTGCCGTTTGAATCGGAAACGATTTCGCCGTTTATCGAAATATCCGGCGGCGCATCGTCGATGACTTCGAAAGCCCAGACGGCTTCGGCATTCGATCCGGATCCGACTCGCAGTTCGCCGGACTCCGCAATTCGATACTCATGCCGTCCCGAACTATGGTCGTCAGCGCCTACCCCGCCAGTTACGGTTTCTTCAATTTCAAGCTGTCCTGCATCGCCGTACTCCCTGATCTTTATGACGCTTCCCGCCGGCGAAGGTATGGGCCCGCCGCTTTTCACATCGTTCAAATACAACGTTCGAAGACCCGTGTAGGACGGCGGTTGCATCCAAGCATCGAACGCGATTCCGGCGGCTTCGGCCTGCGCCGATGGCAACGGCAAGATGGGAGCCTCGACGCTCGGCGCGAAGAAAACCGCTACTACGAATGCTGTCGCCGACGCGAGGCGCAAGCCGAAGAGATCTTCTTTGGCGAGCCTGATTTCGGGCGGTACGGCGCGAGCCTCCGAAGCCGCCCGCAGACTCCTTCGCTTGTGCTCTTCCCAAAGCTGCAGGCTGTCTCGGTCCGGCTGCCCGGCAGCGCGAGGATCCAAGATCGCGGCGATCGGCCTGCCGGGAAGTGTTCTGTCGACCCGGGCGGCAGCGCGCGCCAATGTCGGCCATTCCAATCGGAACAGCCCGCGCACCAAAAGAAATGCGAATGCCGATCCGCCCGCCGCCCAGGCGATCCATGCAATAGACGGGAAAACCGCTCTTCCGAATGCGGCGGCCGCATAGGCGATCATGACCGCGCAGGCAGCAGGCCATAGCGACTTGGCGGCTCCCTCCGCCAGCATGCCTGCATATGTAAGCAATATTCGCCAACGAAGCCGGCGAAGGCGATTGTCGCCGATCACGTAAAGGCGCGGCAACGCCCCTTGCTTCGACCGACGAGAGTTGCGCCCTGCTATATCCATGGAGGAATACAATCACGCGCAATGATCGTGTCAAGATCGGGCCGCGGCCTGACGACGGCGAATTTGTTTCCGTCGACGATCACCTCCGGCACGAGCGAACGCGTATTGTATTCCGACGCCATGACGGCGCCGTAAGCTCCTGCGGATCGAAACGCGACAAGCTCGCCTTGGCCCAAACGCGGAATGCGTCTCTGGATCGCGAAGGTGTCGCTCGACTCGCAAATCGGGCCGACAACGTCGACAAGTTCAGATTCGGCTCGACCGCTCTTTTCCGCAACGGGTTCGATTTCGTGGTAGGCGTCGTACATCGAAGGACGAAGCAAGTCGTTCATCGCGGCGTCCAAGACCAGAAACGTCCGGTCCGTTCCCTGCTTGCGATAAATGACGGACGAAACCAGAATGCCTGCATTCCCGGCAATCAGCCTTCCCGGCTCGATTTCGATCTCGCATCCGAGGCCGCCAACGGTCCTGGACAGCATGTCGCTGTATTCGCGCAGCGACGGGGGAGCGTCCGCCCCTCTTTCGTAAGCGATACCCAGCCCGCCGCCGAGGTCCAGCCTTCGGATGTCGTGACCGTCCCCGCGCAGCGCTTGAACGAATTCGGACACCTTGCGAAACGCGATCTCGAACGGCTCGAGCGAGGTGAGCTGGGAACCGATGTGCATATCCACGCCCACGATTTCTATGCCTTCCATCGCAGCCGCCGCCTGGTAGACCTCGCGGGCCCTGCCAATCGGGATTCCGAACTTGTTCTCCGATTTTCCCGTCGAAATCTTCCTGTGGGTTTTCGCGTCGACATCCGGATTGACGCGCATCGCGACGGGCGCGATCACGCCGAGCGAAAGCGCGGTTTCATTCAACGCGTCAAGCTCAGGCTCGCTCTCGACATTGAAGTGCCGGATCCCGCCTTCCAATGCGAGCCGCATTTCAGATCGGGTCTTGCCGACTCCGGAAAACACGATTCGGGCGCCGGGCGCGCCGGCTCTTTTTGCCCGCAGGTATTCGCCGCCCGAAACCGCGTCGAAGCCCGCGCCCAAATTTGCGAGCAGCTTCAGCACCGCTTGATTCGAATTGGCTTTGATTGCGTAGCAAATCAGGTGGTCCAGATCGGCCAGCGCTCGGCCCAATTCATTGTAGCGCGCGCGGAGAAACCCGGAAGAATAAACGTACGCGGGAGTTCCGACTTCGGCCGCAATGGTCGGAATCGGCACGTCTTCCGCGTGCAGGACGCCGTCGCAATAGGTGAAGCAATCCATTCGGCGTCACGCGGCGCGAAGCGCGCCGTTTCGCCCTTGATTTCGACGGCGAGATTGCTTCGATTCCCGAATGTCCCGCGCTCCCAGAAAAACTTGACAGGAACGCATCTTGTTTCGGCAACTCTGGCTGCCGGCGAATCGGCATCCTGAATCCGACCAAACTTCAGTGTTCGCTGACATGCTTTGAATCAATCGAGTATTGCTGCCAACATCAATCGCTGCGGAGGACGGCCCGCTACGCGGGGTCTTCGGCGGCGGAAGCCGGCACAGGCAGCGGATCGCCCTTGACGCCGCATGCCGCAAGCAGCGCCAGAACCATTACAATCGAAAGTCTTCGCATTGCAGCCGCTGTCTCCACTGTTTCGCCTGTTCAAGCACCAGCTCAGGCGATGTTCCGCCGAAACTTCGTCGGCATTCGACGGAGCGGTCCGGATCAAGAACGCTCCACGCGTCTTCGGTGATTTCGGAGCAAACCGACTGCGCGTCTTCAAGCGACAGATCCGACAAATCCGCGTTCCGCTCTTCAGACATTCTGACCAGCGCTCCGACCACGCCGTGCGCGTCGCGAAACGCCATGCCTCGCTCGCGGACGAGCCAGTCGGCCAGATCGGTCGCCGTGGAGTTGCCCAAAGCGGCCGCGGCCCGCAGACGTTCCCGGTTCGGCTTCAGGTCGCCGATCATCCCTGCCATTGCCGAAAGCGAAATCGCCAGCGCGTCCGCCGCATCGAACACTTGCTCCTTGTCTTCCTGAAGATCTTTCGAATAGGCGAGCGGGAGCCCCTTCACCACCGTCAGCAGCGCAACCAAACTGCCCGCGACCCGGCCCGCTTTCGCGCGAACGAGCTCGGCTGCGTCCGGATTCCGCTTTTGCGGCATAATCGAAGATCCGGTCGTGAAGCGGTCTCCCAACGAAGCGAAGCCGAACTGGGCGGAAGTCCATACCACGATCTCTTCGGCAAGCCTCGACATGTGGACGGCGCAGATCGAAGCGGCCGACAGAAATTCAAGCGCGAAGTCGCGGTCGCTCACCGCATCCATCGAATTCGCCATCGGACGGTCGAATTCAAGGGCCTTGGCGGTGCTTTCCCGGTCGATCGGATAGGGCGTTCCTGCAAGCGCGGCCGCGCCCAGGGGAGATTCGTTCATTCTGGCCCGGGCATCGCGGAGTCGTCCGAAATCGCGGCCGAACATTTCCGCATAAGCCAACATGTGATGTCCCCATGTGACAGGCTGGGCGCATTGCAGATGCGTGAAGCCCGGCATCGTGAAGGCGGCGCCCGCTTCCGCTTGAGCAAGCAAAGCTTGAATCAGCTTCTTCAATTCGCGGCATGCCGAATCCGTTCGACCGCGAACCCAAAGCCGGAAGTCCGTCGCCACTTGGTCGTTCCTGCTTCTGGCGGTATGCAATTTTCCCGCCGGAGCGCCGACGACTTCGCGGAGTCGCGCCTCGATGTTCATGTGGATGTCTTCAAGCGCCGCGGAGAATTCAAATTTTCCTGATTCGATTTCGCTCAGCACGGTCAAGAGGCCATTGTCTATGGAGGCTGCTTCGTCTTCGCCGATGATGCCTTGGCGCGCCAGCATGGCGGCATGCGCTCTTGAGCCTGCAATGTCCTGGCGGTAAAGTCTTCGGTCGAAATGAATGGACGCGTTCAGCGCTTCCATCAGCTTGTCGGGGTCGCCGGAAAACCTTGCGCCCCAAATTTTGTTTGACGCTTGCCCGCTCGACATGAACCCGATCCGTTACGAGGAATTGCGCATGACCCGCATCGCATGCATCTTTGCCCTATACGCTTTGCTTGCAGCAAGCGCAATTTGGGCGGAAGGGCATGGATCCGCCTCGAACTTGGAGGACCTGAGGTCGGGCGACATGCGCAAGCTCGTCGTGCATGCTGCGCCCAAATCCGCGAGCGAGGTCGAAATCGCTTGGGCCGACGGTCGCGCAGCCACTCTCGAGGACTTTGCCGGAAGTGTTGTCGTAGTGAATTTCTGGGCAACTTGGTGCGCGCCCTGCCGGAAGGAGATGCCTTCGCTTTCCAAACTGCAATCGCATTTCGGCGAGCGCGATGTGATTGTGCTGGCGGTCGCTGTCGGCCGGAACCCGATTCCGAGCGTCGAACGGTTCCTCAACGAAATCGACGTCCACAACCTCACTGTGCTCTACGATCCCAAACAGTCGTTTTCGGCTTCGATGGGTGTTCTCGGCCTTCCGACCACGATCCTTCTGGACAGAAGCGGGACGGAAGTCGCCCGCTTGACCGGCGATGCGGACTGGGGGTCGGAATCAGCCCTATCGATCATCTCGGCGATCGCCACCCACAATTGAAGCATCGCCTTCCACGCAGACGCCGCGCCGAAGCAATTGAACGAAAATCGAGCGGCATCGTCGAGACGCGGTATCTTTTGTTATCAAGCAACCTGACAAAGATACCGGACATATCTTGGGTCCATCGCAACAAAGGTACATGGCGCGACATGAGGTCGGCGTTGCAATCCGCCGGGCGGCTTCGAGGCTCCAATCTTGCAATCCGCTCCAGCGCTGTTTTTCCCTTTCTGCCAAGGAATCGAGATCGCTGCGTACGTGGGTCCGTCGAAACACGGGGCGCGCTTATGCGTACGACGGTTCATAAGTCGTCGGGCGGAACAATTCGCCAAGGGAACCCATCGGGGGTTCCCTTGGTCACAACGATCAAAGCCGACCTCATGTCGCGTCATGTACCTTTGTTGCGATGGACCCAGCATATGGCTGCGTTTGCCGTCGAAGCCGTAGGAAGACCGATGGGCAAGAGACACAAGGATTCGCGCGTGCGCAGGGCAATTCTCAAGGGCTATGCTGCTTCAAGCCGGTGCCGTCTAGGACGACTCTGGGCAAGCTCCGGCTTCGCTTGCCGACCTCCGAGAAAGTGGTTGTGGCAATCTCGCAAAAAGGCCACCATCGCACATGGCCGATTGAATGTGGAACGAAGGTTCGGCTCCGCTCCCGGCTTCAACGTCAATTGAAGGAAACAAGACCATGAAACATGTTCTGAGTGCGGCCGCCGTTGCTGTTGCTGTCGTTGCCGCGAGCCAAGGAGCGGCGCAGCTGCACGAGGCCGTGGACGACTTCTTCGCCGCGACCCTAGAAGCCGCGCAGGAAACACCGCCGCTGCACGCGGCGGCGGCGGCCGCCGGGGAATCAATCAGTGTTGGGCGGCTACTCGGCGCGGGCGCGGACCCGAACGCCGTGGACGGCTTAGGCGAAACGCCGCTGCACGAGGCGGCACGGAACGGCCGCGAAGCGGTTGCGCGGCTTCTGCTCGACGCGGGCGCGGACCCGAACGCCGCGGATGGAAACGGCTTGACGCCGCTGCATACGGCGGCGAAGTGGGGCCACGAAGCGGTTGCGGGGCTGCTGCTCGACGCGGGCGCGGACCCGAACGCCAAGGGCGGCGAATACGGCGAAACGCCGCTGCATCGGACGGCATGGTACGGCCGCGAAGCGGTTGCGCGGCTGCTGCTCGACGCGGGCGCGGACCCGAACGCCGCGGATGAAGACGGCGAAACGCCGCTGGCCGTCGCGATAAGCAATGACAGCGAAGCGGTTGCGGGGCTGCTGCTCGACGCGGGCGCACGAATGCCTTGAACGCACTCCGGTTTGCGCTTGCGTCGGCTCAAGTGCTAGGTTCCCGCCCGGCGGCGATTGGGCCGCCGGAACTGAAGGGGCAATCGAATGACCGAATTGAAGCGAGCACTGCGGCTCGCGCTTGCGGCCGCCGCGCTTGCGGCCGGCGCAACGTCAGCCGCCGCGCAGGAATCAACGCCGCTGCACGAGGCGGCGGCCGCCGGGGAATCAATCAGTGTTGGGCGGCTGCTCGACGCGGGCGCGGACCCGAACGCCAAGGATGAATCCGGCGGGACGCCGCTGCATTGGGCGGCGGGAGACGAAGCGGTTGTGCGGCTGCTGCTCGGCGCGGGCGCGGACCCGAACGTCAATGAAAACGCATACGGCCTTGCGCCGCTGCATTGGGCGGCAGAGAGCGGAGACGAAGTGGTTGCGCGGCTGCTGCTCGACGCGGGCGCGGACCCGAACATGTATGCCTTCTACGGATACGGAACGCCGCTGCATTGGGCGCGAGACGAAGCGGTTGCGGGTCTGCTGCTCGCAGCGGGCGCGGACCCGAACGCCGTGGACGGATTGGGCGGAACGCCGCTGCACGCGGCGGCAGAGAACGGCTCCGAAGCGGTTGCGCGGCTGCTGCTCGACGCGGGCGCGGACCCGAACGCCGCGGATGAAGACGGCGGAACGCCGCTGCATCGGACGGCATTGGTCGGGCGCGAAGCGGTTGCGCGGCTGCTGCTCGACGCGGGCGCGGATCCGAACGCCGCGGACGAATACGGCGGAACGCCGCTGCACGAGGCGGCATGGTACGGCCGCGAAGCGGTTGCGCGGCTGCTGCTCGACGCGGGCGCGGACCCGAACGCCGCGGATGAAGACGGCGAAACGCCGCTGACCGTCGCGATAAGCAATGACAGCGAAGCGGTTGCGGGGCTGCTGCTCGACGCGGGCGCACGAATGCCTTGAACGCACTCCGGTTTGCGCTTGCGTCGGCTCAAGTGCTAGTGGCTTGTTCAACTCATTGGACTCCTTTACAAGGCTTGCCGGAACGGCGCGGCTACAGCGCGGGCAGACGAGAGGCGGGACGATGCGCAAGGGAGTGGACTTCGAGGTTTCGGACGAGCAGCGCGGGCGGCTCGAGTCGATCGCGGACGGCGGAAACAGCAAGGTGAAGCACGCGCGCCGGGCGCGGATCATCCTTCTGACGGACGACGGCCTGGGAACGATGACGGTCGCGGACGGCGCGGGCGTGACGAAGGCGACGGTGTGGCGCTGGCAGAGGCGGTTCATGGAGGCGGGCGTGGAGGGCCTTCTTCGCGACAAGACGCGCAAGCCGGGGACGCCCCGGACGTCCGAGGAGACGGTTCGCGAGCTGGTGGATCTGGCGGCGCGCCCCGCGCCGGACGGGGAGACGCACTGGACGGTGCGCGCCTTGGCGAAGACGGTCGGCATCGGCGCGTCGACGGCGCACGGCATTCTTGCCGCGCACCGGCTCGCGCCGCACCGGGTGCGGCGGTTCAAGGTCTCGACCGATCCGAAGTTCGCGGAGAAGACCCGCGAAGTCATCGGGTCGTACATGGATCCGCCGGACCATGCGGTGGTTTTGTCGATCGACGAGAAGACGCAGATCCAGGCGCTCGGGCGGACGCGGAAGGGTCTGCCGATGAAGCCGGGACGGCCCGCGACGATGACGCACGACTACAAGCGGAACGGCACCACGACGCTGTTCGCCGCGACGGACATCCTGGACGGGACGGTCATCGGCCGCCACTCCGAGCGCCACCGGCACCAGGAGTTCATCGCGTTCCTCGAGCAGGTCGACAAGGCGGCGCCCGCCGGGCGGGAGATCCACGCCATCGTGGACAACTACTCCGCCCACAAGCATTCGGCCGTCGCGGAGTGGCTGAAGGACCATCCCCGCTGGACCCTCCACTTCACGCCGACCTCCTGCTCCTGGATGAACGCGGTCGAGGGCTTCTTCGGGAAGCTGGCCAATCGCCGTCTCCGGCGCGGCGTCCATGATTCCCTCGAGGATCTCAAGGCGGCGGTCGACGGCTTCATCGCGCTGCACAACGGGAAGGAGGCGAAGCCGTTCAAATGGACGGCCAGCCCGGACCGGCTGATCGCCGCACGCCAAAGAGGGTTTCAAATGACTCGAACAAGCCACTAGGTTTTTTAACATATCGGCCCCAACGATGCCAGCGAGCATGAAACACTGGCTGATCGTCGGCAAGGCGAAGATGGTCGGAACCGAGTTGCCCGAATTCTCATGCTCATCCCCGCATCGAGACGACTTTTGGATGCTCATGGACATTTCTTGGCGGTTCAAAGGCAAATCCGCGCACGCTTTTTCAATGCAGAGCATCGCAGCAATTTTGAACGCAGCACGGCCACAAGCACGGCCTGCCATTTGCCACCGTTTTTCTGGTCCCGATCCGTCAGGCCGTTCACGCCGATGCCGCTCGGCAAAAGTTCGTTGACATGATTGGCCAGCGGAATACACAGGTTCGGAAGCTGCAAACAATGAGGACTAACCATGGCGCGAATTGCATTGGTTACGGGAGGAACGCGCGGCATCGGAGCGGCGATTTCCAAACGATTGAGTGACGACGGCTGCAAGGTCGCGGCGAATTATGCCGGAAACGACGAAGCGGCTGAGAAATTTTCAACCGAAACCGGAATCTCGACATTCAAGTGGTCGGTCGCGGACTATGACGCTTGCGCCGAAGGCATCAAGAAGGTCGAAGTCGAGCTTGGCCCGATCGACATCCTCGTGAACAACGCGGGAATTACCCGCGATGCGATGTTCCATAGGATGACGCCCGAAAAATGGCGCCAGGTGATCGATACCAACCTGAGCGGCGCCTTCAACATGACGCATCCTGTCTGGTCGGGCATGCGCGAGCGCGGCTTCGGCCGAATCATCAGCATTTCGTCTGTGAACGGCCAAAAGGGACAGATGGGGCAAGCCAATTATTCGGCGGCGAAGGCGGGGGAGCTCGGATTCACGAAGGCTCTCGCTCAGGAGGGCGCGTTCAAGGGCATCACGGTCAACGCGGTGTGCCCGGGCTATATCGCGACCGAGATGGTCATGGCCGTGGATGAAAAAATACGGGACTCCATCATCAAGCAGATTCCTGTCGGGCGCCTCGGTCTTCCGGAAGAAATCGCCAGATGCGTCTCCTTCCTCGCATCCGATGAAGCAGGATATATCACCGGCTCGACGATCAGCGCGAACGGAGGGCAGTACGTCATCTGAAGCTGCCAGCGGCATTCAATCTCGCGCACTGACGCACTCCCGACGGACTCGGAGTGCCGGTCGATTTGGGCTGGCGGCATTTCCTTGGCGAGCGAATCGGAAGCCAAGGAAATGCGATTGAAGATTTTTGGTCGCGAATCCGCCTATCGGGACGGCGAGCGTCGGCGCGTCTTGTTCAGCCGCCGCTCAGTTTCGCAATCTTTTCTTTCAGCAACAGCTTTTGTTTCTTCAACTCGGTAATGCTTAGATGATTGACGGACGGGTTGCGCTGCTCCTGTTCGACTTGCTCGGAAAGGTCTTCGTGTTTCTTCCGCAGCGTGTTCAAATGCTCTATCATCGACATTTTGCCTCCGTGTGTCGTTGTTGCGCGGTTTTATTCTGCTCAACATCAATCTAGTGCGGATCATGGAGGCATTGAAGGGGCAATTCCAATTTGATGATCGAATCTACCGCTCGGCGAGGCGCCTCAGGTGCGCGCTGGGCGAACGGATGTCCGCCCGGCTAGAATTCGAGCGCTGCAGGGCTTCGCAGCAAGGCTTCCGTTCCTGACTTCGACAGTTTGACTCGATTTCAGCGCCGTTTCGGCTTTCCGGGGCGTTGCGCGCAAGGGGATTCCGGCTCCGTCGTGCTCCGGAGGGAAATGTAGTGCTTCAAGGACAATAATCTTGTGCATTCCGGGGAACCGTGCTAGCGGTTCGGAAAGCAGCGAATCAGGAATCGCCCCATGTTCCTCCGCGCCGAAACCAGGCCGGGAAGCTCCAGGAAGTCCGTCCAGCTCGTCGAATCCGTGCGCGAGGGCCGGAAGGCGGGCCAGCGCATCGTCCGCCACGTCGGCGTCGCCAAGACCGACGCCGAGCTGGAGGAGCTCATGGAGCTCGGAGAGACCATCAAGGTCGAAATCCGGTGCGAGCGGCAGCCCTCCCTGCTTCCGCAGGAGAAGCTCGTCGATCTGGCGATCGAGACCCGGCGGGAGAAGGCGAAGAAAGGTCCGCCGGTCGTGATCGAGGAGACCCGCGAGGAGCATCGGGTCGTGACCGGCTTCCACGAGGCCTATGGAGCCGTCTACCGCCAGCTTGGCTTCGACGGGCTGCTGCCGACCAAGAGGAACCGCACGGCGCGCGAGACGCTTCGGCACATCGCGACGGCGCGCATCGCCAATCCGGACAGCAAGCTCGGGACGGCCCGGCGGCTGGAGAGCGATCTCGGAGTTTCGATCCCGGTGCAGAGGATCTACCGGATGATGGACCGGCTGGACGAAAAAGAGATCGAAAGCATGAAGGACCTCGCGGCCGGGGCGACGCGGAGGCTGCTTCCGGAGCCGGCGAGCGTTGTCTTCTTCGACTGCGCGACGCTGCACTTCGAGTCGGTCGATGCGGACGGGCTGCGCGAGTTCGGCTTCTCCAAGAACGGCCGGCACGCCCGGACCCAGGTTCTGCTTGCGCTGATGGCGGCGTCCGACGGGCTGCCGATCGGCTACGAGGTGTTCCCGGGATCGGAGCATGAAGGAAAGAGCCTGATCCCGTCGCTGGAGAACATGCGGAAGCGCGAAGGGGTCGAGACCGCGATCCACGTCGCCGACCGGGGCATGTTCGGCGAGGCGAACCTCAAGGACATGGAGGAGCGGAATCTCCAGCATATTGTCGGCGCCCGGCTGAAATCGCTGCCGAAGGACCTGAAGGAGCGGATTCTCGACCTCGACGCCTACAAGACGACCGGCGGCTCCGAGGACCTGCGTTCGGCGGAGTTCGAGCACAAGGGCCGCCGCATCGTCGTCGGCTGGAGCCGGAAGCGGGCCGGAAAGGACGCCGCCGACCGGAAGAAGGCGATCGACAAGCTGGTCCGCAAGCTCGGCCGAAGCGCCAATCCCGCTCAGGCGCTCTCCGGACGCGGCTTCGGCCGGTTCGTCAAGCTCACGGGAAAGGCCCGGCTCGAGTTGGACGAGACGAAGATCAAGGAGGCCGCCCGCTGGGACGGGCTGAAGGGCGTCGTCACCAATGCGCCCGACATGGGCCATTCCGAGCTGTTCGACCGCTACCGCGAGCTCTGGAGGGTCGAGGAGAGCTTCCGGATCACCAAGCACGACCTCAAGGTGCGGCCGGTGTTCCACTGGAAGCCAAACCGGGTGATGGCGCACATCGCCATCGCCTGCACGGCGTTCGCCTGCGTTCGCCATCTGGCGTACAGGATCGCGCTGCGGCAGGGGGAGCGGATGTCGCCGGAAAGAATCCGGACCGCCCTCGCCGCCCGGCAATGCTCGATCGTGCGCGACATGCGTTCGAAACGGCGCTACGCGCTCCCGTCGAAAACGACGCCGGACATGGACCGCATCTGCCGGACCCTGGGACTTCCGATGTCCCGCACGCCCTGTTGGATCGAATGAGGCCGCCGGGAACAGCCTGAAAAACAGCGGAATGTAGTGCCTAAAATTTAGGCGGAAACACGAAAAAACAAGTGGTTGGCGGAAAAAAATGTCGAAGTCAGGATTGAAGGGGCAATTCCAATTTGATGATCGAATCTACCGCTCGGCGAGGCGCCTCAGGTGCGCGCTGGGCGAACGGATGTCCGCCCGGCTAGAATTCGAGCGCTGCAGGGCTTCGCAGCAAGGCTTCCGTTTTTTCACCGTATGCTCCTTCTCCGCCCGCCGCGCCGGGATCTTCGTGAAGCACCAGCGGCGACGCGAAACTCAGGGGACCTCTCGCGCCTTTGCGCGCCCTGATCAGAAATCGCGAAGCGGGACGTCCGATTCTCGGATAGAGCGGCTTTACGTCGATTGAGCCTGCTCTTTCGCGGATTGCGGACATGAACTCCGGAAAGCGGCCCGGCGGAAGGACCATGGTCAGCTCCCCTTCCGGGCGAAGGCGCCGAAGGGCGCAATCGACCCACAACTCCAGCGGCACGCTCTCGTGCCGCGCTGAACGGCGGCCGCCATCCGGGGATTGCAGCCCTTCATCCGCAGGGAAAAAAGGCGGATTCGCCATCACGTGATCGAAGCTCATCCCCTTGAGTCCGGCAGGCGGATTTGCGACGCTTCCCAAAACAAGGGTGAGTGGCTGCCCGGCGGCCTCCGAATTCCGTCGCGCCAGATCGGCATATTCCGGCAAGATCTCCAGACCGACGACCGACAGTTCCGGAACTCGTCTGCATAGGCAAAGAATCGAGACGCCGGCGCCGCATCCGAGTTCCAATACCGACTGCCCCGGCTCGGCCGGCACGGCCGCGGCCAGCATCACGGAATCGATCCCTGCCCGATAGCCGCGCCGCGGCTGGAAAGTCCGCACGGCCCCGCCGAGAAAGGAATCGAGAGTGAGTTCGCGCGCCTCGAACGCGGACTCAGGATTCTGGAACCTCGATTCCATTGTCCTGAAGCACCCGGCGAGCGCGGTAGTGATCTTTGTCTGCCACCATCATCCGCCGAGGCAGAACTCCGATGGATCCTTCGAGCACGCTCATGTGGACGTCCAGCACGAACGGGGCTATACCTTCGCCTTCAAGCAGCGCTGTCGCGCATGCGATTATGGTTGGATCGTTGGTTCGCAGCAATTCCTTCATTCCCGTCCCCTAACAGCCGCAGCCGCCTTTTGTCGAGAATGGCAGACTGCCGACCGCGAGCAAGATGCGCAATCCATCAGATCCACTTGCAGTACTCTCCCAAGCGCTGAAAGACGATCTTGACGAAGTCGAGGGGCTGATCCGGGAGCGGGCGGATTCACTGCACGCGGAACGGATCGGGCGAATCGGCGACCACATCTTCGGCTCGGGCGGGAAACGCATCCGGCCGGTGCTCGCTTTGGCCGCCGCGAAGCTGCTCGGCTATTCGGGAGACGATCACGTGCTGCTCGCAGCGGCGGTCGAATTCATCCACACGGCCACGCTTCTTCACGACGACGTCGTCGATGAAAGCTCGCAGCGGCGCGGGCGTCCGACGGCGAACCTCCTTTGGGACAACAAATCGTCCGTTCTGGTCGGCGATTATTTTTTTGCCCGATCGTTTCAACTCATGGTCAAGACCGGGAGCCAAGCGGCCTTGACCGTCCTGGCGGACGCATCCGCCACGATCGCGGAAGCGGAAGTCATGCAGCTGGCCGCCGAACGCGACATTCGCGTCGGCGAGGAGCACTATCTCAAAATCATCAACGGCAAAACCGCCGCCCTTTTCATGGCCGCGGCCCGGTCGGGCGCCTTGGTGACCGGAGGAAGCCGCGACGAGGTGGAAGCCTTGGGAGCTTACGGAGCTTCTCTTGGAATCGCATTTCAGATCGCGGACGATTTTCTCGATTACTCCGGGTCGGCCGAATCGTTGGGCAAAAATGTCGGGGATGATTTCCGCGAGCGGAAAGTCACGCTTCCCGTCATAAAGTCCATCGCCAAGGCGGACGCCGAGGAGCGCGATTTCTGGGACCGAACGATCGGTCGCGGCGAGCAGGCCGACGGGGATTTCGAGCGCGCCCGATCGTTTCTCGCGCGAAGCGGCAGCATCGAAGCGGCTCGGGCGGACGCCCTGAGCTGGTCGAATGCAGCATGCGAGGCGCTCGAGCCGCTGCCGGCGACCCCCTATCGGGACATGCTGAAAGATCTCGCCGCGTTCACGGTGTCGCGCGAGGCGTGAACCGTTCAGGTCTCAGTCGCGACAACCCACCATCCGGGATTCAGAGCGCGGATATCCTCGGCCGCCGCATGCGCTTGATCGCCGGTTTCGAATATCCCGAAACACGCCGCGCCGGATCCCGACATGCGGGCCAGCCGACAGCCCGCACGGTCGCGAATTCCGCTCAGCACGCAGCCGACGGCAGGCAGCAGATTTAGCGCAGCCGATTCCAGATCGTTCCTCTGCCTTGCCAGCCAGTACAGCCATGTGTCCCTGGATCCGTCTCGCGGAAGCCGCTCAAGAGGCGGATTGACGGAATTTTCCAATGCGGCGAACACCTCTTTCGTGGAAAGCGGAACTCCCGGGCTGACCAGAATGATCGGAAAACCCGGCAGCCGATCCAAAGGGAGCACCTGCTCTCCCTCACCCTGAACTCTCGCATTCCTGCCGAAGAGACAAACCGGAATGTCGGATCCCAAATTCATGATTTCATCGGAGCTTGGCAGCGGGCTTTCCCGCAAGCGTGACAAAGAGCAAAGGACGGCTGCCGCGTCGGCGGAGCCTCCGCCAAGTCCGGCCGCGACCGGGATGCGTTTCACCAATGAGATGCGATATCCGTCGGAGCGGTCAAAAAGCTCGGCGGCGCGCAGCGCCAAGTTCGACGACCCTTTCGGAACGGACGAAGCCATAGGGCCGGTCACATTCAAAATTCGTCCGCAGTCGCTTTCGACTTCGACCGAATCTCCGAATTTCGCGAATGAGACGATGCTGTCCAGCAAATGGCGGCCGCGGGTCGAGCGTCCGACGGAATGGAGAGCCAGATTGACCTTGGCCCGAGCGATCAATTCAATTCGCGGCCGCTTCGCCGGACGATTCAGCGGTCTCCGCCCGCGCCGCGTCCAGACCGACCTCGAGCTTGCGCCCGATCCGCTCCTTGTATTCGTCGTCGGGATCGAACGACAAAGCCCGGCGCCATTGGAATTCCGCATCCCGCCGCCTGCCGACCTGCCAGTAGACGTCTCCCAGATGCTCGATGATTTCAGGTTCAGTAGGCTCGAGCTTCAAGGCTTTCTCCAGCTCGACAAGGGCTTCATCGTATCGTCCGAGCAAGTAGAGAGCCCAGCCGAGTGAATCCACGAAAGCCCCGTTTTCGGGCTCGGCTTCGACCGCGATGCGTATCATCGCTTCCGCCTCGGCGATGTCGTCGTCCTCCATCAGCATCGAATAACCTAGATAGTTCAATATGTAAGGATACGAGGTCAGCCCCTCTGACAATTCGCGCGCCACATTCAGGTCGGCCTTGGCTTCCTCCCATCTTTCCAAGCGTTCAAGCGACATCCCTCTGTAAAAAAATGTATTCGCGTTTTCGGCGGTGCGTTCGGGCGATCTGGCAAGCGCATCGTCGTAAGCTTCGACAGCTTCGGCGTAGCGGGATTCGTAGCGATAGATATTTCCGAGCGCGACAGGAATTCGTTCGGTGTCCGGAAACTTCAATGCAATCATATCGAGGACCGCGATCGCGTCTTCAATGTCGCCTGCTCCATACAGAGCCTCGGCGCGTCCGATTCCCGCAGAAAGGCTCAATGGGTCGTCCTGGCCGATGCTCTCGTAGACCTTGGCCGCGAGAGCGTAGCTTTGGGCCGCTTCCAAATATTGCGCGGTGCGGAACTTGACGGCCGAATCCTCGCTGTCGACCATCTCCGCGAACCTCATGACCAAAGCCGGCTGGATGTAAGTAACTTCGTCGTCGGACGCGATCAGTCGAGCGAACATGGTGATCGCCTCGACCATCCCGTCTTCCGGCTTAAACTCAAGATCGCCCGCGAAGCGTCCGAGCTCCTCAAGCTCGTTCAGATGCGCGCTGTTCAATTCCTGCACAAATCCGGATGTCCCGTCTCTTCCTCTCGAAAGCAGTCGTTCGGCGGCCTCGAGATCGCCCTGCCGCGCAAAAACTTTGGCGTACTGAATGTAGAATTCATCCGAGAACGTCGAAGGATCCAACTCAATTGCTTCGAATGTTTCCGCGGCCGGTTCAACATCGCCGGCCGCGAACTGCGCCAGCCCGCGATGGAAATTCATGATTTCCGCGAGGTATTCCTGCTCGAACTCTTTGCCGAAAACCTCGAGAGCCGCGTCCGTGTTGCCCGCGCCTACGTGGAGCCATCCCCGGAGCAGGTCCCCAAGAAACAGGTTGCCGAACATTGCGGCCTGGTGCAGCTCCAATGCAGACTCAAAATCCCCGGCGCGCACCTCGTCGACAATGAGCGTCAGCCATATGAACGGATCGGCTGCGCCATTTTCGTTCAAGCTTCGAGCGGCTGCGACCGCCTGATCGAATTCCCCGGCGATGACAAAAACCTGATGTGCGGCTGAAAGCAGGTCGAGATTGTTCGGATCTGCCTCGATGGCCTCTTCGAAATATTGCGCCGACTGAATGTAGTCGCCTGTCGATGCCGAATACCTGGCTTTAAAAAATGCGCCGAAATTCGGCTCATCCGCGTCCGCTGCAGAAGCCGAAATCAGCGCTGTCGCCGAGACCAGCAGCGTCGTAACTCGCATTAGGGTTGCGCTGAACAACAAGATATCCTCCATTGGCCGCGAAGGTTCTATTGCGGGCTTGCTCCGACCGCAACTTCCTAACCGAAATGTGTACGAAGCCGATCTTCCGCGTTCCGATCACATGTTGGGATATGTCGGACCGTCGCCGCCTTGAGGCGTGCGCCACTCGATGTTCTGCGCCGGATCCTTGATGTCGCAAGTCTTGCAGTGGACGCAGTTCACGGCGTTGATGGTGAATCGCGGACCGACTTCGTCATTTCCTTCGACGATTTCGTATACCCCGGCGGGACAATATCGCTGCGCCGGCTCGGCGTATCTCGGCAGATTTTCGGCAACCGGCACTTTCGGATCGATCAGGTGAAGATGCACCGGCTGGCTTTCGTCGTGATTGGTTCCGGAGTAGGCCACATTCGTGAGCCTCTCGAAGCTCAGAATCCCGTCAGGCTTCGGATAGTCGATGGACTCGCAGTCCGCTGCATCCGCAGTGCACTCGGCATCGGTCTTTCCGTGCTTCATCGTTCCAAGGGGATTCCATCCGGTCAAATTCGCGACCCACATGTCGAAGCCGCCCAGAACGAACGACGCCGCGAATCCTCTGTTTGACCAGAGCGGCTTGACGTTTCGCACTCGCTTGAGATCCGCCCCTATCGCGCCGCCGCGCACGGCGTTTTCATATTCCGCCAGCTCATCGCCCGAGCGCCCGTCCGCGATCGCGGCGCAAGCCGCCTCCGCGGCGGCGATTCCGCTCAGCATGGCGTTGTGATTTCCCTTTATGCGCGGCAGATTGACGAGACCGGCGGCGCAGCCGACCAGGACTCCTCCGGGGAACGCAAGTTTCGGAATCGACTGCCACCCGCCTTCCGTGATCGCCCGGGCTCCGTAGGCGGCCCTCCGTCCGCCTTCCAACAGTTCGGCGATCAACGGGTGATGCTTGAATCGCTGGAACTCCATGTAGGGATAGAGATGAGGATTCACGTAGTTCAAGTGCACGACGAATCCGATGCTGACTTGGTTGTTCTCCATGTGGTAGACGAACGATCCGCCGCCTGCGTTGGAGCCGAGCGGCCATCCCGCCGTGTGGACGACTTTTCCCGGCTTGTGCTTCTCCGGATCGATGTCCCAGATCTCTTTCATCCCAAGTCCGAATTTCGGCGCGTCGGAATCGTCGGCCAATCCGAATTTCGCTATGGCCTTCTTGGTGAGCGATCCTCGCGCGCCTTCGCAAAGGAGCACGTACTTGCCGCGCACCTCCATGCCGGGCTCGTACGACGGCCCCGGCGTGCCGTCGCGGCCCAGTCCGAACTCGCCCGCCACGACGCCTGCCAGCTCTCCGCCTTCGCCGAAGACCAATTCGGAGCAGGACATTCCCGGATAGATTTCGACCTCCATCTCTTCCGCCCGTTCCGCGAGCCACCGGCAGACGTTCGCCATGGAAACCACGAAGCAGCCGTGGTTGCTCATCAAAGGAGGCATCGGGAAATTGGGAATGCGGATCTGCCCGGCGGGACCGAGCAGATAGAAACTGTCGTCGGTGACCGGAACCCGGACCGGCGAGTCGCCTTCGCGCCACTTCGGGAGCAGCGCATCCAATCCGACCGGGTCCAGCACCGCGCCGGAAAGGATATGGGCGCCGACTTCCGATCCTTTTTCAAGAACGCAAACCTCGAGGTCGGCGTTCAGTTGCTTCAACCGTATCGCAGCCGACAGGCCCGCTGGACCCGCGCCGACGATCACAACGTCGAACTCCATCGCTTCCCGTTCGGCAGACGTCATGTCAAATCCTTTCGCATCCTCTCGGACCCTTCTTGAACAACGGAATATCTGATTGATTGATCAACCGTCAATCGCGGGAGCCGCCGCCACGAGCATGCGGAGCGCCGAATTCATTTATGCAACGACGAATTCGGCAGCCTCGGGTCCTATTGACTTGCTGCGAATTAGAATCATTAAATGCCGCGATGTTGAAACGGCGGCCCGACGTCCGGCGGCCGAAGGAGTATGATATGGCAACGGGATCTTCGTAAATGGCGGTTGATGCAGCCAGTTCCGGGCTGAGCGCGGATTCAGCGAACAAAATTCTGATGACCGCCACAGGCTTCAAAGAGATCGACGGAGAGCTCAGGCATTTGAAAAGCGTCGTGAGGCCCGGGATTATCCAAGCGATCGCCGAAGCCCGGAGTCACGGCGACCTCTCCGAGAATGCGGAATACCACGCGGCCCGTGAACAGCAGAGCATGACAGAGGGGCGCATCAAGAAGCTGAGCGCGATCATCGGTCGCGCGGAAGTCGTCGACGTCTCCAAGCTGAGCGGCCCGATCAAATTCGGCGCGACCGTCACGATCGAGAATGACGAGACCGGCAAGCAGGTCACCTACCAGATCGTCAGCGAGGCGGAGGCCAATATCGAAAATGGACTCATCAATTTGCATTCTCCGTTGGCGCGGGCAATGATCGGCAAGGATGTCGATGATTACTTCGAAGTCAGAGTGCCCGGCGGCGTGCGAAGCTATACGATATTGCAGGTCGAATACATCTGAAGCATTGCAAACCCGAGCGACGGACGATGAAACAAGATCAAACTGAAACACACCAATCGCATGCCCGGGTCGGATTCGGCTCGGTCTTCAGAAATGCCATCGTGACATCTCTGGCGATCATACTAAGCGCTCTGTGGGCAGGCTTCGCGATAATCGTCCTCTTAGACAGACAAACAGTGATCGGCCTCAATGTGGATGCGGATACGCTGCGCAACGCGGTGACGCTGATCGGTCCGATTTTGCTGATCTGGCTCGCCGCGGCGTATTTCGGGTCATCGCGCAACACTCGCGACCACATCTGGGCGCTTCATTCCGAACTGAACTCGCTGCGTGAAAGTCTCCAGCCGGAGGCGCAGCGCGAAGAAGACGCATTTCAAGAAGAATCTCTCTACCCGCACGCCGAATCCGAGGAGCATGCCGAACTCGAGTCGCCCGCTGAAACCGAGTCTTCGACCGAATCTTACGAACCTGACACGCCTTTGGCCTCCGATGCCGAATCCGAGGCGCAACCGGAGGCCGCGGAACCGGAATATGCAGTTCGCATAAGCCTGCCGCTCGATACTTTGATCCGGGCATTGAGTTTCGCGGACCACGAAGACGACACGGAAGGCTTTGAGGCCGTTGACCGCGCCATGGACGATGAAGCGACCGCAAAGCTGCTTGAGGCATCGCAAGACGTTTTGCATCGGCTTTCCGCGCTCGATATTTTTGTGGACAATCTGACGCTCGACATCGCGCAGCCTGATGTTTGGCGTTTTCATGCCGCAAACGCGAACAAAAGCGAGATCGCGACGCTTGGCGCGGTCGCGGAAACGGACGTTTTGGGACTTGTTGCCAACCTTGTCGAACAGGACGAGCAATTCAGTGAATGCGCGCAGAACCTGGTCGATCAAGTGAATGATCAAATGATGGGCATAATCGGCGACGCGGATGCCGATCAGGTCGCGGCTTTCGCGAACAGCAGAACCATCCGCGCTTTCATCCTGCTCGGAAACATTCATTCGGATTCCTGAACCGTCGCCGACCGCAGAAGGCGCGTAGAAAACCCCGCCCCGTCAAATGCCAAAACTTGAATACGGCAGGTAGCGCACGCGACTCCCCCGCCTGATTTGCGCCGCGCCATCCTCCAGCTCCACCAAGCCGCCAGACCAGGACAATCCTGTCGTCAACCCCGATCCCTCGGAACGGAACACTTCCGCTTCGGAGTCGCCGTTCAGCCGCGCCCTCAGGAATTCGCGCCGTCCGGCCTTTTTGTTTTTGTCGAATGCTGCGGGCACGAGGCACCCCCGAGGCACATGCCACTCGCCGCCGGCCATGACGCGAAGCGCCGGGCGGGCGAATATCAATGCGCAAACGAACGCTGCCACGGGATTCCCCGGCAAGCCGAAAATTGGAACTCCGTTCCACAACGCCATCGCGAGCGGGCGTCCGGGCTTGACGGCGATTCTCCAAAAAGTCAGCTTGCCCTCGGCCGAAAGCAGCGCAGAGACATGGTCTTCGTCTCCGGTCGATGCGCCGCCTGTCGTGAGCATGGCATCGACCCGGCTCGCCCCGTCGTTCAACGCCGATCTGATCAACTTTCTTTCGTCGCCCAAGCAGCCCAGATCCACCGGCTCGAAGCCCCAACGCTCGACCAGAGAAAGAAGCATGGGCCGGTTCGCATCGTAAACCTGGTCGGGCGTCATCGACGATCCGACCGGGCGCAGTTCGCTTCCAGTCGAGAGGACGCCGACGCGAAGACGTCGCCAAACTTCCGCGAATTCGATTCCCGCCGCCGACATCGCTGCCAGATCCTGGGGCAGAACGACACGCCCTTCCTTGAGGATCAATTCGCCGTTCTTGAAATCCTCGCCTCGGCGGCGCGCGTTCGCGCCTTGCTTGGCCGGAGGCATGAACTCGACATGCCGACCGGAAACGGACGCAGCTTCATCGAGAACCACGGTGTCCGTTCCCGGCGGAAGCCTGCCTCCGGTGAGGACGCGCACGGCGATGCCGGGCTCCACTTCGGCGGCATACGGATTCCCGGCGGCCGACTTTCCGTCCGCAAGTTCAAGCCGACAATTTGCGCCCGCAACCGGAACGTACGCGAATGCATATCCGTCGACAGCCGAATTGGTTGCCGCCGGGTTGTCTCTGTTCGCAATCGCAGGTCGAGCCAGAATTCGGCCCGAGCATTCCGCAACCGCCGATCTTTCGGTGCCGACGACCGGAGACAGTCGGGATTTCAGCCTATCCAGCGCTTCATCGACCGGCGTCCAATCAACGCCGGGCGGCAAGGCGAAGCAATCGTCCCTGAGCCTTTCATTCCCCATTCAGAATCCTTGGGCAGGGTTGTTCTTCAATGGACTCGGCAAATCTGCATGCTCCCTGCCGGGACAACGATTCACAGTCCGACATGTTCGACTATGAAATCGGCAATCCCGCCGGTGTCGTCAATATCGAATGCCGGAAGCTTCGAGTCTTGAATCTCGCAGTCGCTGGCGACCGCGGCAATGGTCGCATCCGAGACCGAAATATCCGGGCCGGGCGCGGCTTTCAGCCTGACCTCGATCTTCGGGTGCCGGGCGCTCTTGAAGCCCTCCACAATGACGATGTCGGAAGGCGCGAGCTTGCGCATCAGATCCTCCAAGCTCGGCTCTGATTCGTCGCCGAGCTCATGCATCAAAGCCCAGCGGCGCGATGACGCGAGCAGCACCTCTTTCGCGCCAGCCTGTCTGTGGCGATGGCTGTCCTTGCCCGGCTTGTCGACCTCGAAAGCATGATGGGCGTGCTTGACTGTCGACACGCGAAAGCCACGCGCGGCAAGCGCTTCGACCAGCCTGACGACCAGTCCGGTCTTGCCGGAATTCTTCCAGCCGACCACGCCGAAAACTTTCATTGCCAAACGCCCCGAGCGAGCAACTCCCTTGCGAACTCCAGCTCTTCCCGCGTGTTTATGTTGAAAAACGGATCGACTTGTCCACGCTCGAATTCAACCGATTCAATTCCGTGCTTGTCCGCCCACGCGACGACCTTGCGCACGCCGCCGGCCAGCGCTTTCCTCAAATCTTCCCGCAAACCCACGGGCCAAAGGCCGAAGGTAGGATGGCGCACCAGTTTGTTTTCCGAATTCCGCGACGCGGCGATCATGATCGGGATGTCAGAGAGCCGAGCGGCCTCGACCAGCCGACCCGTCAAGTCCGGCGGAAAGAACGGCGTATCGCCGGCGACCGATACCACCGCCTTGCAACCTTGCGCAGCGGCCCAATCCATGCCGGCCAGCACGCCAGCCAAAGGACCTGCCCGTTCCTCAATTGAATCCTTGATTACCGGCACGGAAAATCGCTCGAAACATTCCGGATCGCCGTTCGAGTTGATCGCAATCCTGCGCGCCTGCGATTGAAGCCGTTCAAGCGCATGGGCGATCAGCGGTTTCCCGCCGACATTCAATTGCGTCTTGTCGCCGCCGCCCATTCTTCGCGACATCCCGCCCGCGAGAACGATGCCCGCGACCGTTTCGATTTGCACGTCGCCTCGACAGGAACGGCGGACGGCATCCGCACATCCGGTCGGCAGCTGCGGCTTTGCGGATTCGGCGCGGATCATTCCTTGCCTGCGCCTTTCCTGCGGTGCTTCGGGTCTTCCTTTCCGACCGACGAGGCGTCTGCGTCCCATGCCAGCCGCCGCCCGCCCGACAAGCAAGCGAATCTTTTCCCCCGCATGCGCCCGATCAGAGTGAGATCGACCTTGTTCGCCAATTCGACGCCCCAAGCCGTGAATCCGGATCTTGAAACCAGAATCGGAATCCCCATTGCCGCAGTCTTCAAAACCATTTCAGACGTCAGCCTGCCCGTCGTGTAAAGAATTTTGTCGCGCGGTTCCGAGTTTTGCGTAAGCATCCATCCGGCGATCTTGTCCACTGCATTGTGCCGACCTACGTCCTCCATATACACGAGCGGCTCGTCTTCGCGGCAAAGCACGGTTCCGTGAATCGCCCCGGCTTCAAGATACAGGCTCGGCGTCCTGTTGATCTTGTTCGCCAGCGAATAAAGCCAAGTCGTTCTGACCTCCGCGTCCGGCAGTCTTAGCCCTTCAATCCGCTCCATCATGTCGCCGAAAACGGTTCCCACCGCGCAGCCGCTCGTCCGCGTTTTCTTGCGCAGCTTGTCTTCGTAGTCCGTTTCCGAAGCCGTACGGACAACGACAGTTTCCAGCTCTTCATCGAAATCCACCCCGTCAACATCGCCGATCCCGCCGAGCATTCCTTGATTGAAGAGGAAACCCAGCGCCAGATATTCCGGGTAGTCACCTATCGTCATCGCGGTGAGGATCTCCGCGGAATTCAGGAAGATCGTGAGCGGTCGTTCTTCCACTACAGAAAACAAGGCGCTGGCGCCCTCCTGCGTGATCCCCGGCACTTTGCGTGCGAGCTTCGGCGCATTCGGATCCGGGGCTATCAGGTAGCCGCACTTCGCAGCGTTATCTCTCAGTTGCATTCCGCACCCATCAATCTCTCCGCCCGCCATGTCCGGATCCCTGCCATTGAGACGGGAGCCGGATGCGGCATGCGCTATGTTGCTCAATCCCAGCGGACGCGTTTTCCGCGCTCACAATTTCAATGCAGCGGCAATACAGCAATACATAGCACGTGAAATCCGATCATCATTGCAATTTTCAACGCACGGATTCTACAATCATGCAATCGCCCCAGTGAACTGCCGCGCTCTGTCAGACCCGTTCAGACACCGGCGCTTCCGCCGTGGCAAAAACAAGGACTACAGACGGCTTTGCCCCTGAACTCGCGACAGCGCACCAAGCCACCCTCGCGCCTATACTGCGCCACAACATCGTCGCGCTCGCGGACAATGCAAGAACGCTTCTTAACCTCCTATTCTTCAAACCTTACAAGTCCGCCACAGCTTCCAGACGCGCAAACTCCGTGTCCCGCATTTTGACAGCCATGATGCCCTCTGTTGCTCGCGCCCGGAGGCGCGGAAACTCAAACATTACTAAAAAATAAACGCACCCGAACCCAATCATTGACTTGATTTTCGGAGAACCTCACTATAGAAACCAATATTAGCCTCGCGCAAATTTCTGAATGCAGTCTGCGCAAAGCCATTATCATGCGGTTGCCCGGTAATTATCACAGTCTGGAACATGTAATGGAAAAGAACAACGCTGCAAAAACGATATCAAATGAGGAAGTGTACGAAAAAATCGCTTCCATTTGGGATATGCTAACACAAAAAGTCGATATTTTTAAAGGTGCCGCATCGAAAGAATATACCCAGTGGTCAATTGAAATCGGCATACACAAAGATAAAATCCAGATCAACCTCGGAAATCCCAGCAAACTCTGGATCTACATCAAATCTGGAGGCGATGATTCGCCGGAGCGCTTTCAACGAACGAAAGCATACTCAGAAAAGATCCGTAACAGCCTAAAACACGATCAGAAATTTTACACAAGAAAGGGAGAACGCGAAGGTCGAACCATTGGAATCTTACGGGAATGGTGCCGGGACGATAAAACACAGTGGGACGAGATCATTCCATGGGTACAAGATCACGCTGATCTGCTTAAGAAAATCATCAATAATGTTGATGAACATACCGAGTCTACGATTGAAACAATCACGTCGGAATTGAAAGACAATGAGAGCTCACTTCCCGTATACCAAATTGCCACTTATCCCGCGGATTACACGTTGGAGGTTTTACACAGAAAGTGGAAGGACAATGAGATAAATGTGCCGACATTTCAGCGGAGTTTTGTGTGGACCCAAAACCAATCCAGCAGACTCATTGAATCGTTTTTAGTTGGGTTGCCCGTTCCTGCGGTTTTTTTGTATACAGTGCGCGACAGTCAAGATTATCTTGTCATTGATGGTCAGCAACGGCTTCGGACGGTTTTCGACTTTTTTGACGGTAGGTTTGGAGATGAGGTGAACGGTTTTCGGCCACAGTTCGATCTCAAAGGCCTAAATGAAAGTAGCGAATATGTTGGAAAAACTTTTTCTACGCTTGAACGTAATGATCGGAGGAAGCTCAGGAACGCGACACTAAGAGCATTCATTGTAATGCAACTTGAGCCGAATGACGATACCAGCATGTTTCATATATTCGAACGACTTAATACGGGCGGGACTGCTTTGGCAAATCAGGAAATACGGGATTGTGTTTATCACGGTGAACTGTCTAAATTTTTGGATGATCTGAATCGTATTGAAAATTGGAGAGCGATTTTTGGCAAGCCGGAACCGGACCGTCGCAAGCGGGATGTTGAATTGATTCTTCGTTTTTTTGCATTGAGAAGCACTGAAAGATACAAGAAACCGATGAAAGTATTTTTGAATAATTTTATGAAGACGAATAGAAACCCAGAGCCTTCCGAATTGTTGCTTTACAGGGAGACATTTGAAGCGACTTGTCGATCGGTGGTTGATTGTCTCGGTGCTCGTCCGTTTCATATCAGAACGGGCATTAACGTTGCCGTGTTTGACGCTGTAATGGTCGCGTTTTCGCATGGACTTTCGGCAATTCCTGGGGATATTGAGGCGCGTTTTGAGAAACTTATTTATGATAAGGCGTTTCAAGAGAATACAATTAACGGTACTACGGATGAAAGTGTAGTCGCTAGACGGCTCGATGCGGCAGCAACGCATCTTTTCGGCGCTTAATTTTCAGTATTATTTATGAAGGTCGACAAGATTGATGTATTATTGGATCTTTGCAAGGTTCATATTGACGAACGGAAGATTGTTGATGGGCGCATCGAAGCGCTGCTTGTTCAGGGCTTGCTGGTCAGCATGTGCGCTGAGTTTGAAAACATTTTAAAGAATTTGACGAACGTTCGCGATAGATCATTAGGGGATGGGGGAACCCGAGGTTATGTTGTAACGAATGCTGACAAGGCATTTAGAAGCGCGGGCCCAAAAAAATATTGAAAAGACAATTAAGAAGTTTGGTGATTCAAACAAGTACGAGTTCGAAAGATTGAAAAATGAAAACTTGGCGGCGTGGATTGCCTACGGAAACATCATAAGTAACCGTAATGACGTAGCGCACGGGAGGCCATTTCATACGACGTTGAGGGAGGTGCGTGAATTCTACGAATCCGGACATGTTGTTTTGGACTGGTTTGAGAGTGCGCTGTGGACCGGGAATAAATGAAGAACGAAGGTTGAATTACTGTCGCGGAAATACTGCGCAGGTTATACAGGGTTGGTCAGAGCATTGTTGCGCAAATGCGCTCGCGTCGTGGCGTTCCGCTTAAGGATGCTTTGATTGGCGACATGCATTTTGAGTGTAACTGCACGGTTTTGATACATCATCGGAAAGTGCGAATGCCTGGCTCTGGTGAAGTCGGGCAGAAATTCACTCAACACGACGTCCCACGCTATCGAATTTTTCACGCAAGGATTGCGTGAGCGGGCGAATCTTGCGCTATTACCGCCGCCTCCAATGTTGTATGGCCACTCAACGGAACGGATCTGTCCATTAATTTCGCGGCGGGATGCTCATGAAACTTGAAGATGCGGAAATGGTTGCGATCAAGATGATCGAGTGGCTCGCCAAAGACGAGCAGACGTTCGGCAATTTTGCTCGCGTCACAGGCGTGACTGTCGAAGACTTCAAGGAGCACGCGTCAAATCCGGAATTTCTGGCTTCGGTGATTGATTTTCTGCTGTCATCCGAAGACATGGTCGTGGCCTTCTGCGAAGACCTGTCGCTGCCGTTCGATCTGCCGATGGAGGCGAGGAAAGCGCTTCCCGGCGGCGACGCGCCGAATTGGACCTGATCATGGCCAAAGCTGTCAAAGGGATTCTTTTCGACAAGGACGGAACCTTGTTCGATTTCAGCAAATCGTGGACGAACTGGATCTCCGACCTGCTTTTGCAGCTGGCGCACGGAGACAGAAGTTCCGCTGCCAAGGCGGGCAAGAATCTCGGTTTCGATTTCGAGTCCGGAAAATTCGAGCCGGACTGTTTCATCGTCTACGCGTCGATGTCGCAAATTTCCGCGCGGCTGCGAGCCGAGTTTCCGAACTGGCCCGGCCAATCCATTTTCGAGCTCGTCTTGAAAACCAGCAGCGAGGCCGTTCAGGTCGAGGCGGCGCCTTTGAGGCCGCTGATGCAGAGGTTAAAATCAGCCGGATGTCAACTCGGCATCGCCACCAATGATTCGGAATCCGTCGCGAGATCGCATCTTGAGTCCGCCGACGTGCTGGAATTCTTCAAGTTCATCGCCGGCTGGGACAGCGGATACGGCGAAAAGCCCGACCCAGGAATGCTGCTGGCCTTTTGCGACGCGACCGGCATTCCGCCGGAGGAGACGATTTTCGTCGGAGACAGCTTGACCGACCTGCAAGCGGGCCGCAGCGCCGAGATGACCGTCGTGGGCGTATTGACAGGTTTGGCCGAGAGATCCGACTTGTCTCCGTTCGCCGAAACGGTGCTTGAAGATATAGGCGAGTTGCCGGCTTGGATTTCCGAAAGGGAAGAGCAATCTCCGAGAAAATCCGCTGCCCCCGACAAACTTCGTTGAATCGCGCGAACTCCCGCCGAGCTCACAGACCCGTACTCGCTTCCATCAGTTCGACCGTCGCCCTCTAAAATCTGCTTCTTTTTTTGGATTGACAGGAATGCATTTTGCAGACTTTGCTTTCCGCGCAGCACTTGGCTCGGGAGACACAGCCGATGGTTCGTAGGCGTCGAAGCGGCGGGCACTCTGCCAATGTCACGCGAAGTTCCGCGGCGGCAATCCGCCAGATGGATTGGCGACTTCCAATAAACACGGATCGCCCGACCGAACCCTTGGATGAAGAGGGACTCGACGCCATCCACAACGGTGCCATGAGAGTTCTAAAGGATATCGGCATTGAGTTCCTGAACCCTGAAGCGACCGCCAATCTCGAAAAGGCGGGGTGCATTGTCGACGGAACCAACGTGCGGATGGACAGCGATTTCGTGATGGAGATGGTTGAAAAATGCCCGAGCCAATTCACGATCACGCCGAGGAATCCAGAGCGAAAGGTGATCGTTGGCGGCGATTATCTGATTTTCGGCAATGTCTCGTCGCCGCCCAACACATTTGATCTCGACAACGGCAAGCAAGTGGGAACATTTGCGTATTTCAAGGATTTCCTTCGGCTCACCCAGTATTTCAACTGCATCCACATCTGCTGCGGATACCCGGTCGAACCGGTGGACGTCCATGCATCCGTTCGGCACTTGGACTGCTTGTTCGAAAAGCTGACCCTTTGCGACAAGGTTGCGCACGGATATTCGCTCGGAGCCGAGCGAATCGAAGATGTCATGGAAATGGTGCGAATCGCCGGCGGTCATACGCATGAAGAATTTGATGAATCGCCGAAACTCTTTACAAACATCAATTCTACTTCGCCCTTGAAGCATGATTTTCCGATGCTGGACGGCGCGATGCGGATGGCTCGCAGAAACCAAGCGGTCTTCATCACGCCATTCACTTTGGCTGGCGCGATGGCACCCGTTACCATGCCAGGGGCCGTCATGCAGTCGATCGCTGAAGGTTTGGCGGCAATCGCTCTTCTCGAATTCATGCAGCCCGGTGCGCCTGTCGTTTTCGGCACATTCACCTCGAACGTCGACATGAGGTCGGGCGCTCCGGCTTTCGGGACGCCGGAGTACATGCGAGCCACCCAGATTACAGGCCAGATGTGCCGGCGCTACGGCCTGCCGATGCGGGCGACGAATGCTTGCGCCGCCAATGTTCCGGACGGGCAGGCCATGTGGGAGAGCTGCAACTCGCTCTGGTCCGCCGTGCAGTCCCGCACGAACGTCGTGTACCACAGCGCGGGGTGGCTTGAAGGCGGGTTGATCGCATCGCCCGAAAAGTTCGTAATGGACTGCGAGATGCTCCAGCAAATTCTGCGGTATTTCGAGGCCCCGCTCACTGCCACGGATGAAGGCGGAATTGCTTACGATGCCGTGGCGGAGGTCGGAAGCGACGGGCATTTCTTCGGCGCGCAGCACACGCAGGATCGATACACGACTGCGTTCTATGAGCCATTCCTGAGCGATTGGCAGAACTATGAAGCTTGGAACCTTAACGGCGGCGTGTGGTCGGCGCAGAGGGCGCACAAGATCTACAAGGCCATTCTGGATGAATTCGAACCGCCAGCAATGGATCCTGCGATCAGTGAGGAACTGGCTACTTTTGTCGAGCGACGGAAGCGAGAAGGCGGAGCGCCCACCGATTATTGACGCCTGACCGCTCCGCGCCGGAGCCGGCGCCGCATGTTCCGCCCGAGGTCAGCGCAGCTGGCCGCCGACTCTATCGGAGACGTTCCTGATGACGTCAGCGCAAATTTCTTCGAGCTGCTCGACTTTGAATGACCGATCCTTCGGCTGAAGACGAACGCTGAACGCAAGCGACTTCTTTCCTTTGCCGAACTGATCTTCCGCCTTCGGCCCAGAGAATTCGTCGAATACCGAAACTTTTTCGAAGTATTCGCTGAATTTGGAGAGCTCAGCCGCGCGCAGGACCTCCTTCGCCTCCACCTTCTCATCCAGGACGAAGGCGAAATCCCTCTCCACAACTTGCAGTTCGGGCAGCTGCAATGCCGATCTCGCAAAATTTCTGCCGGTCGCGATTTCATTGCCGTCCAAATGAACGGTGAATCCGATCGCGGCACCCTTGATCTTCGCGGCCTTGAGCACGCGCGGATTGATTTCGCCGAACTCCGCCACAACGCTTCCGGATGCGTCGTGGAAACGGCCCGAGCGACCCGGATGCCAATACGGAGCCGCATCGCGCGTGAGCGTTTTCGCTGCGACCCCGATTGCCGACAAAACAGATTCAACATCCGCTTTCGCATCGAACAAATCCACGGCTCTGGACCGACCGTGTGGTCCCCTTGCTGCGAAGTTTCCGACCATAAGGCCGGTCGCGTTCAATCGCTCCTCTCCGGACTGTCCTCCCAAGAAGGCCGGTCCGACTTCGAACAAAGCCAAGTCAGGGCAGCCGCGCGCTTGATTTCGAGCCGCCGCGGCCAGCAAGCACGGAAGAAGGTCGGGCCTCATGACGTTCAGCGCTGTCGAAATCGGGTTTTCGAGCATGACCAGATCGTCGGCGCCGCAAAAGTGCTGAGCCAATCCGTCATCGACGAACGAATACGTCACGCATTCGTTGTAGCCCAAAGAAGCGATTGCCCTTCGGGCGGAGCGCTCGCGATTTTGGAGCGGGGTGAGCACAGGGCGCACCACGCCCTCGTCGACGCGGCGCAACGGTGCCCCTTTCAATTTCGACAGGGAAGCTATTCTCGCGACTTCCTCGACAAGATCCGCCTCGCCTTCGATATCGGGCCGCCAAGAAGGAACGCTTACGACAATTCGGTCCTTGCCGAGTTCCGGCCGAAATCCCAAAGATTCAAGAATTTCAACTTGTCGCTCAGCCGGAACCTCCATCCCCGTCAGACTTTCGACGCGCGCGGTCCGCAAAGACGACCGGCGCGACACGTCGGGAATGGCGCCGTCGCCCGCGAGCTCCGAAGGTTCGCCGCCGCAGCAATCCAAGATCATGCCGATCGCCAAATCCAAGCCTTCCAGCGCGTACGCCGGGTCTACCCCCCGCTCGAAACGATACCTCGCATCCGATTCGACATTCAGCTTCCGGCCGGTCTTCGCCGTGGCGACAGGATCCCAAAGTGCGCTTTCGACAAACACGTCGACGGTCTCATCCGTGCAGCCGGTGGCCTCCCCGCCCATGATGCCTGCAATGCTTTCGATGCCGCGATCATCGGAAATCGCAATCATTCCCTTTTCGAATTCGTAGGTGCCGCCATCCAATGCGACGAGCTTTTCGCCGCCCTTCGCGAAATGCACCCGCAGTCCGCCGACAACCTTGCCCGCATCGAAAGCGTGCAGAGGCCTGTTCCTGTCCAGCATCACGTAGTTCGTGATGTCGACAAGAGCTGAAATGGGCCGGAGACCGACCGCTTCCAAACGCCGCCGGATCCAGTCGGGAGAGGATCCGTTGCGCGCGCCTCTGACCCTGCGCCCGAAAAACGCCGGACAAGCTTTCGGCTTCAACTGTTCGTCGATCGCGACCTTGATTCCGCTTTGGAATGCGCCCTTGATCTCGCGGACTTGCGGCGGCTTCAATTTGCCGACCCCGCGAGCTTCCAAATCAAGCGCGATCCCGCGCACGCCCAAAGCGTCGGGACGATTCGGCGTCACGGCAATATCGAAGACCGGATCGTTCAAACCGCGATAATCGGCGAATTTGGCTCCAAGCTCCGCATCTTCAGGGAGATCGATGATTCCCTCGTGGTCGTCGGAAATCATCAGTTCCCGTTCGGAGCACAGCATTCCGTTGCTGACGACTCCGCGAATTTCGCCCGAGGCCAGATCTACGCCCGTTCCGGGAATGTGCGTCCCGACGGGCGCGAAAACGCCGACGAGGCCGGTCCTTGCATTGGGCGCCCCGCAAACGACCTGCACCCGTTCCGTCCGCCCTCCGGGACCATCAGGAAATGTTTCGAGCATGCAGACCTGCAGACGATCAGCGTTCGGGTGTTTCCCGGCCTCAACGACGCGGCAAATCGTGAACGCCGCGAATTCGCCCGCCGGGTTGGTCAATGATTCCAACTCAAGACCTGAATCGGTCAGCGCTTCAGCGATCTCGTCCGCGCTGGCGTCGGTTTCCAAGTGGTCCTTGAGCCAAGACAAGGTGAACTTCATTTCGGCGGCCCGCTCCTGCAAATCAGACCGGCTCAATACTGCACCGGTCGCCAAAGAAAAAGACCGGCCAATATCGGCGCGGACTCCGCCTTGCCGTACGCAGCGGTTACTCCCCGGCTTATGCACCGCATTTGGTCTCTCTGGCCGCGAGGTAAGTTCAGGATGAGCCTTTCCGACACCTGAACTCGAAAACACTCCGGGCTTGGCGGCTGGGAATTCAGTTCCTGAAAGCCTCCGTTCCGGAACTCAATTCGGTCCAAAACCCATTTGCTTCATGTTTCGGAGAAGTCTTCAACGCCGGTCGGCAGCGGGATTCGATTTTCCGCCCCGTCAAGGCAGTCCGACTGCCACGCCCGGCCTGAGAATGCTCGAATCATAGGCTTTCCTCCCGAACACCTCCCGGACCATCGGAGCAAAGAACAACAGGTCTTCCGTCGGGAAATCGGGATCGAAGGACGATTGATCCCACCGTTCGCAAAAGTCGGCGCATGATTTGAAGTATATATTGTCCTTGAAACGATCGCGGGCGTTCTCGTCCCAGCCGTAGTGATGAGCATAGTAGACCATCTGGAAAATTCCGTGGTGCTCCACCACCCATGACACTTCTTCGCGCACGAACGGCCTGATGACCTCGGCCGAAAACCGATCATGATTTTGCGGGGCCAATCCGTCTCCGACGTCGTGCAGCAACGCGCCGACAACCCAGTCGATGTCCGCGCCGTCCCGATAGGCTCTGGTCCCGGCTTGCAGGCCGTGGCAGAGCCGAGTGATCTTGTAGCCGGAGAGCGCATCCTCGCCCTGCCGTTCCATTTCCGCCAGAACTCTGTCGGCAGTCAGAGCGTGATAGGGCTTTTCCAATTCCGCAAGGAGTTCGTAATCCTCCTTGGTGCCGGATTTCATTTCGACGAAAGAAACGGTTTGATTGCTTTCGGCCATTAGTTTCCCCTTCCCTAAAAGGAACCGCTTCGTGCCGTCAACCGCGCTGCGGGTTCTCGGGTCGATTCCATTGCTTGAACGGAACGCTGCGCAGTCTGCTTCACGCAGTTCAAAATTTTCTCATGCGACGTTGTACAAAGGCACTGCCTGTTCGGCGCCTTCGCCCAAAATCGAAGCTTGCGCCTCCATGATCAAGTTGTAGGTCGCCATTTCGCTCTCGCCGAGCAACTTCATCGGCGGCGCTGCGTTTATCCAGTTCCCGCACTTGTCGACTCCGCGCACAAGGGTCGCAAAGTCGCGGCCGCTCGCCGAGCGTTCCAAGTCCGGCGCAACGTATCGGATAGCGACACCGATCCGCCTGTCGGAAGACCGGTTGGGTCCGGACGCATGAAAAATTCTGCCGTGGTGCATGGACATCTCGCCCGGAGCGAGATCGTCGAGCACCGCGTCGTCCTCGTCGACGTCGACCGCAACTTCCTGCCCTCGCGAAAGCAGATTGTCCTCGGAAAACTTGTCGATGTGGGGAACCAGCTGCTGTTTGTGAGACCCGGGCACGAATCGCATGCAGCCCGCTTCCTCGGACACGTTCGTGATTGCGATCCAGGCGGTCGCTTGCTTGTCCGAACCTCCCATGCCCCAGTACGTCATGTCTTGATGCCAAGATACGATCTTTTCGGATCCGGCCTCCTTGATGAAAAGCTCGCAGGACCAAACGAGCAAATTCGGACCCAGAACGCTCTCGACTGCGTCCAGCACCGCTTCGGTTCGCGTCATTTCATAGAGCAGCGGAATGACGACTTGCCCGTTCACCCTGAAATATTGATTGATATCAATGGGTTTGTCGGCGTCAGCGCATTCCCGTTCGATCCTTTCGATGTTTTCCCGAAGTTCAACCGCGCGCTCCGGCGAAAACGCTCGGATCGGCTTGACGAAGCCGTCCTCACGATACGAATGCAACTGATCGGAATTGAGTGATCCGGGCATTTCGGCCAACTCCTTGCGGTTTGCTTTGCACTCAATTGCTTTTGCGCATCCATTCCGGTCAATGAAAATTTCGCGGACTCTGGAATCGTCGAGCGCTGGCGTCGCGTGCCGTCCGGATTTATGCCGCCGGGGTGTCCAGCGGACGCATCGCGAATGCGACCATTGGCGCTCAAATGCGACACTCAGCGCTTTTTTTCAGGATCAAAATCATACAGCCACTCGTGATCCGGATGATTCTCGAACCGCCATTTGCGAATTGGGCCGGCCATGACATTCAAATAATACATGTCGTATCCGAAAGGCGCCCCGCAAGGATGATGACCCTTGGGAACCAGGACGACGTCATGATCGCGCACGCTGACAGTCTCGTCGAGCGATCCATCCTCGGTGAATATCCGCTGAAAGCCAAATCCTTGGCTCGGATTCAGCCTGTGGTAGTAGGTTTCCTCCAAATAAGTGATCCGCGGGAAATCGTCCTCGTCATGACGATGCGGCGGATACGAAGACCAATTGCCTTGCGGAGTGAAAACTTCTGTCACCAGAAGGCTGTCGGCGACGTCCCTGTCTTCCATCGCAATGTTGAAAATCCGTCTCGCGTTCGATCCCTTTCCCCGCTCCAAGTAATTGACGCCCTTCGGACCGACGACGGCCGGGGTCCGGGCAATTCGACCGGGGGCGGAGCAAACGGCCAACGTGCATTCCGATGTCGCCTCGGCGGACCAGCCTGTTTGCATCGGCACATATACGGCGTGCGGCGGCGTTTGTTCGAAAACATTGAGACGATCGCCGATCTCGCCGAATTCCATTCCGTCGGCCGAAATTCGCGCCTTGCCCTCGACGAGCACCAGCATGGCTTCCGTCCGGCCGGTCTCCTCGCAAGCTGTTTCGCCCTCGCATAAACGGTAGAGCCCGAATCCGACGTATTTCCAACCCGCATTCTCCGGCGTGACCGAGTGCAGCTTGCCAGTCTGCGCCGCTGGCTTCCGAAGCAATTCCTGCATGAGCATCCAACCTCTTTTCTTGATTCCGAGCAAGCATCGGCGATGCGCGGCAAAAGTTTCCAATTTTCAGTCGTTTGCCGAAACCGGCCGCCTGAGTCCATACGTGCCACCTTCGGACCGAAAACGGCTTCCGCTTACATGCCAGCCGGCACCCCCAGCAAATCCTTCACGCTGTCCAATTGATTCAACGCCCACTTCAGCCGCCTTTGATCCGAGCGGTCGAGTTGACGGGGCGCAACGCGGCTTGATGGCGCGACTCCAGCAACAATGTCCCTCAGTTGCTGCTTTAGAATTGTTTCAAGAATTACCTCTTGGGTAACCAGCATCCGGCCAACCGCTCGGTCCGGCACGGCATTCAGCTTGCGCAGCGACTCCAGCCGGCCCCTTGTAGACCTCGCTGCCACTCCGTGCTGCAAAGCGGCCGCCCGAGCAGCGGAGAACACCGGCATAAGGCCGTTCCGCTTCAAGTCGACCCGATCACCCGAGAGCTGCCATTTCCCGAACAAGCCGAACGGCAACCGGAAATCTGCTGCTCTTGTGGCCAGCAACTTCAGAAAGGGGCGCGACGATCTCGCGGCTTCAAGTGAATCCGCGCGGAGTCGATCAGCCAATCCGGCATCCCCGTGGGCCACCATGCTGTCAAAAAAAATGTCCGCATGCATAATGTCCTCGGGACGCGTCCGATTGAGCCACGACTTGACCTGCCGTCTCCACTCCGCCTCGTTTTTGCGCCATGCGGAGTTCGATGCCATGACGCCGCCCGGACAACGCTTTACTCCCGCTTCATCAAGTATGTCCGCAACCCTGTGTCCGAGCCGCTCGAAGTACATGTCGACTTCGCTTCCGGAAGCGCCTTCTTCAAAAACAATCGCATTGTCTTGATCCATCGCCAACAAACTTTCGCCGCGCCCTCCCGAACCCAGCACTAGCATGGCATATCGGCTGGGCGGGCGCGCTCCGCACGACCCCTCCAGTTCGGCCTCGGCAAACTCGCAGGCTCGGGAAGTCATCGCCCGCAGTTCCCTGGAGATGATCGCCGCAATGCTTCTTGCCTCGACTGATTCTCGGACGAGAGCATCGGCTGCCGCCGAAAGACCCGACCAAACGCGGCCCAGAGCGGATACGCTGTCGGCAGATTCGATTTCGAATCCGAGCGCGGCAGCGCCGCCCGATCTTTCCCCGATGAGATCGCGAACGCTCAGCGAGCCGATCAATTCGCCTCCCGAATCCACGACTCCCAAATGCCTGTATCCTCCGAGCGCCATCTTGATCATCGCCCGGTAAAGAAACTCCTTGGGAGTAACCGTCTTTACCGGCCGTGAGCAATGCTTGCCGACAGGATGGCCCAATGAGTCGGCATCTGAATTTATCGCTCTCAGAACATCGCTTTCCGTCAAAATCCCGTACCCGCTTTCCCCTTCAGGCTGAACGTACAAGGAACCGATCCGACGGTTGACCATGGCGGCGATCGCTTCGCGCATGGTCGTTTCAACTGCAATTACGGCCGGCGGAGAAGCCATGACCGTTCCGACTCGATTGCGGAACGGAAAGCTGTCGAAATTCGCCGTTGTGGCGGGGTCGGCAACGCCGCCGTACACGATGCCCTCGGATCTGCTGCTTATTTTCTGGCATGCCCGTTCGGCCTCGGAAAAAGTTGCTATGTTGGCAGCGCGCAGTTTCGGGATCAGTGTCAGGAACACTCGCGCGGTGATCTCGGCATCCGCAAGCGCGCGATGGCGATTTTCTATCTCGACTCCGGACCACGCAGCGACCGTCTCCAGCGACCAGTCGGGCAACTCGGGATTCAGCGCCTGAACCAGTTGCTGCACGTCCAGGAATCTGGGCGCCGACCAGAGCATCCCGTTTCGAGCATGCTCCGCTTCGAGAACCGCAAGGTCGAAATGAAGCGAGTATCCGACGAACAAGCTCGGTCCGGCCCATTCCGAAAAGGAACTGAACGCCGCATCAAAGGCGGGCGCATCGGACACATCCAAATCAGAGATGTGGTGCACTCGGAAAGCGGCATCGGGCATCGGCACGCCCGGATTCACAAGCTGCCCGAATTTGCGGTCGTCCAAGACGTGGCCGGCGGAAATCCGCACGGCCGCCAGCTCGACGACCCGATCCTTACCCGTACTGAGCCCTGTCGTTTCCGTGTCGAAGACGACGGCGTCGATCGACCCGAGGGGAAGGCCTTCTTCGCCGAGAGTCAAAGGCTTGAAACTCACTTGCTGCTCCTTGGCGTTTCAAAGACTTCGCTGCCCCGCAAACCTTTCAGCATCCGCCCGGACAAACACGCCCATTGATCTATTGAAATACTGCTCGTCTGCAACTGCGATGCTCCGCCAATGAAAGACAAGCGTTGACCGCCACGCTGCCGGGCCATGCATGCGGCGGTTGTCGCTGGCAAGCGGGCCGGGAAAATCTGCATTCACGGTCCGTTCAGCGTGCGGAAACAATGCGCATCTGCGGAAACGTTCGCTCCGTCCATCAAACCCTGACGACGCAAACCGTGTCTTTACGGCACCCAGACCGCAGGGGCACGATCGATGCACGGAGCGAAATCGAACCTTCATGGGCGCAAAGCGGCAACTTTGTCCCAGCAAGCGCAAAGTGCGCCGAAACGCGAACTCATCTCGGCCACGGCGCCCGCATCCCCGATGCTTCCGCCTATCCATTTCTCCGCAGTTGTTCCGATTACCGCATCTCCAACCACGAAACCCCGAATGAAGTCGCAATTCGCGACGCTCTCGATCATTTCGACAAGCGTTTCCGAAGTCGCATCGTCGCATCCGAGCAACCCGCCGCGGCAATGAGGATCGTTTCTCTCGATCGCCTCAGCCAATCGCTCCCAAGCCGACGGCCGCGCCCTGGAAAACTTCCACCAGTCAGGGAATATTCCTGCGGCGTAAACGCTCTCGGCGGCCTCCGCGAATTCGTGTTCTACACTTGAAGCGTTGCTCGAAATGACGGCTTCCAAAAGGAACTCCAGCCGATTCCGGCGAGCAGACGAAAAGAGACGGACCAAAAAATCAATCTGTTGATCCAAATCAGTCCCGCGGTCCGCCACGCGAATTCGGGCATTCACTACGTGTTCCAGAGGCCAGTCCGCCAACCCCCCGAGGTCGGAACCAAGTTCCTGATTGCATTCCGCTGAACTTGAATCGATTTCGTTCGCCGGCCGGCCGATCCACAGGCCTCTACCGGACGCCTTGAACGCGGCGTCGCGCCCACGCCCGGCATCGCAGACAATTCCAAAACCGCCGGAGCCCCGCGATGCTTGCCGGGCGGCCTCAAAGCAGAGTTCCATGAACCGCGAAACAATCTGCGGGTCGGCGTTTCGGTCCGCCGCCATACGTTCAAATCGACCCGCTTGATCAAACGCGAACACTTTCAGGCTCGGCCATTCGGCGGAACGATTCGTCGCCCAATGAACTTGCTCCAAATCACGATCCTTGCGGAGCGCAGGCATCCGCACTCCCCGTTCTAGAAAATACTCCAACTCCGCGAGAGAAGGATACGACGGCGTGCACCCGTGACGGGAAACTGCGAGAGCGCCGCATGCATTCGCATATTTGAGAGCGGTCGGCCAATCGTCTCCGCCGAGCCATCCTTTCAGAAGCCCGGCCATGAAACCGTCTCCGGCGCCCAGGACGTTGAAGACTTCGATTTCGAATCCGGGTCCTGTTTCGCCCTCGTCGAGCGTTGCCGGAATGTCCGCTCGGAACGCAACCGCGCCCATCGGCCCTCGCTTGCAGACCAGGTTCGCGGCGGTGATCTCCCTCACATTGCGAAGCGCAGACATGGTGTCCGTCGAGCCGCCGGCGATGTGAAACTCCTCTTCGGTCCCGACGATCAGATCGAACAATCCCAGCGTCGACTGCAGCTTCGACGTGACTGATTCAGACGCTACGAATCTGTTTTCGCCTTCGCTGTGCCCTGCCAAACCCCAAAGATTCGGTCTGAAATCGATGTCCAGGGCGGTTTTCGTTCTGCTGTCCCGCGCGAAGCGGACAGCCTTCAGCACCGCCGCCTCCGTGACCGGGTTTGAAAGGTGGGTGCCGGTAGCGCACAAGCAGGTCGCGTCCGCGATGAATCCCGGATCAATATCGGATTCCGACAACGCCATGTCGGCGCAATTTTCCCTGTAGAACAGGAGCGGGAACGTCTTGTCGTCCCTGATCCCCAAGATGGCGAGCGCAGTCAGCCTTTCTGGATCCGTCAGTACGAAACGGGTATCGACGCCTTCGCGATTCAGCTGCTCGCGAACGAACCTCCCGAAATGCTCGTCCCCGACTCGAGTAATCAGCGCGGACCGCAGTCCGAGCCTCGCCGCCCCGGCGGCGATATTGGTCGGCGAGCCGCCGATGTATTTGCTGAAAGACGCCATGTCCTCCAAGCGGCCGCCGATTTGATCGCCGTAGAGATCGACTGAAGCGCGGCCGATGGTAATGAGGTCAATTGGTCTAGTCACGAAGAATCATTCCGGCCAATTCGCTGGCAAGCTGCAACGACGCGCAGCTTGCGCGGTCAATCGAAGCTCCATCCCGGCGTCTCAAGTCTCGGCGCACTCCGCGGGCGGACGACCGTCGAATTCGCCGCCACTCCGTCTGTCGAGCATTTATTCCTCCTCGTGCAGCCAACGCAAGAAAACCACGACAAGAACTGCCGCCGCCAGCTGAGCAACGATAAAGATGAGCGCGCTGCTCGCAGCGATGCCTGTCATCGTATCGGTCAGTACCCGGGCGATGGTGACAGCCGGGTTGGCGAATGCCCCGGAAGACGTAAAGAAATGGCCTGCGAACATATACAAGCCGACCGCGAACGGGAGCGCTTCGGGACGATGCTTGGCGCAGCAGAGTATGGTTCCGATCAGTCCGACAGTCGCGATGAACTCGCCGACCCATATGCCGCCGCCGAGGCGCGCTATCGTCGAGAGCTCGACCATTGGAAGGCCGAACATCAAATGCACGGCGAAGATGCTCAAGATTCCGCCGACGATCTGCGAGACCGCGTACATCCCGGCCGTGCTCCAAGCGATCTCCTTCCTGACGGCGAAACTCAGAGTTACCGCCGGATTGAAATGCGCTCCTGAAGTGGACCCGAACAGCAGTATCATCACCGCCAGAACGGCTCCGACGGACAGCGCCATGCAAAGCAGCGAGAACGCGTTGTCGCTGACCGCCAGCCGCTCCATCGTGGCTCCGGTCCCGACGGTCGCGGAGACAAGAAAAAAAGTGCCGAGCAGTTCGGACATCAGTTTGCGTGTCATTTCTTTGTCCCTTGCAACAAATCGCAGTGTCGTCCGCTTTCGATTTCTTGTCGGCGTTCTGTTCAGCCCGGCCCTGATCGCGGCGACCGCCCGTCCGCCCGATCGTCAATCCTGTCCGCAGGCCGCCGAAGTTCGCAGCGTAGCCGAATTGCGGACATGTTTCGAGAATTTTCGTCCGCTCCGGATGCGAAAAATTGCGCCCCGTGCTGTCCTCATAAAGCCTTCGATCGCCCAGTTTGGACGACGAGGCGCTGCGCGCCGTTTTTTGGTCGGCGCAATCGAATGCGCGGCATTGGCCCCATGGCGCCGATTCAAGCCGCAGCTTGAAGTCGCAAATCGCCTGAGTTAGTTGAAAGAAGCAAATTCCTGTGCGTCGGATCAAACGTGGAGTCAGAGGAATCCACAATGAAAAGGCTCGCCAAACGCGATTACAGCCTATTGGGCGCCGAAGGCAAATCAGCCGTGGAGAAAGGCCTTGCCGCCGCGGAATGGTACCACACGGATATCCCGCGAAAGCTGATGAAGGAGCTGATGAAGCGGACCGACAGATATGCGATCCGCGATACAGCCGTTTGGCTGGGTTCTCTGCTCCTGTTCGCGGGAATTGCCGTCTACCTTTGGCCTTCCTGGTGGTCCGCGCCGTTCTGGCTGGCTTACGGCGTGCTGTACGGTTCCGCCGGGGATTCGCGCTGGCATGAATGCGGACACGGCACGGCTTTCAAGACGCAATGGATGAACGAGGCGGTCTATCAGATCGCTTGCTTCATGATTTTCAGGAATCCGACGACTTGGCGATGGAGCCATACTCGCCACCACACGGATACGATCATCGTGGGGCGCGATCCTGAGATCGCCGTCATGCGGCCTCCAGCCATGCGCAGAATCATTCTCAACTTTTTCGGCGTCGTCGACACGCTGAACGGCATCCAGCGAATGCTGATTCATTGCACGGGCCGCCTGCATCCCGAAGAGGCGACGTATGTGCCGAAGGAGGAAGCGCGCAAGGCGATTCTGGTGTCGCGGATTTGGGCGGCCATCTACGCGGCGACCGCGGTCGCTGCCGTATCCATGAATTCGATCTTGCCGTTCATGCTGATCGGCCTTCCCAGATTCTACGGCGCATGGCATCACGTCATGACGGGAGTCCTGCAGCACGGCGGCTTGGCCGACGACGTTCTTGACCACCGCCTGAACTCGCGCACGGTCCACATGAATCCGATCAGCAGATTCGTCTATTGGAACATGAATTACCATGTGGAGCATCACATGTTCCCGATGGTTCCCTATCATGCGCTCCCCAAGCTGCATGAGCTGATCAAGCACGATCTGCCAGAGGCCGACACTTCGATGTGGACCGCGTTCAAAGGCATGTGGCCGGTGATTAAGAGACAACTCAAATACGAGGATGTATTCCTGGTTCGGAAGCTTCCTCCGACAGCCAGCCCCTACAAGGCCGAACTGCACGACTTAATTCAACCATCCTGACAACTTGGAGATTCAAGATGCCGCAATGGGTAGACGTCTGCTCGCCCTCTGAAATCGACGAAGAAGACCTGGTGCGTTTCGATCACGGGGATCGCACTTTTGCTGTCTACCGCTCCGCAGACAACGAATATTTCTGCACCGACGGCTTGTGCACGCACGAGCAAGTTCACTTGGCCGACGGCTTGGTGATGGACAACATCATCGAATGCCCGAAGCATAACGGCAGGTTCGACTACCGCACCGGCGAAGCCAAAGGCGCGCCTGTTTGCGTTGACCTGAACACCTATCCGGCCAAAATTGAGAACGGCAGGGTGCTTATCCAAATCTGATCCCGATCATCGCCGAAGAACCAGCGGAGCTATGGTCGATCCGTCACCGAGCATCGGCGCTGATTCGACGGCCCTGAGCGCTCTTCAATGAAGCGGAGCCAAACGCATGTCATTCAACACTTTCGGCAGGATGTTCCGGTTCACGACCTGGGGCGAAAGCCATGGAGAGGCCATCGGCGTTGTCGTCGACGGTTGCCCGCCGAATATCCCGCTCGAACCGGCCATGCTCCAAAGGTGGATGGACAAGCGCAAGCCGGGCAAGAATCGTTACACATCGCAGCGTCGGGAAGCCGATGAAGTTGAAATCATCTCAGGCGTGTTCGAGGGACGGACGACGGGCACGCCGATTCAGATATTGATCAGGAATACGGACCACCGCTCCAAGGACTACGACGAGATCAAAGAGAAATTCAGGCCCGGGCATGCCGACATCACCTACTGGCAAAAATACGGAATCCGGGACTACAGGGGCAGCGGACGCGCCTCCGCCCGCGAGACCGCTTCTCGGGTCGCGGCCGGCGGCGTCGCGAGGGAGGTGATCAACTGCCTTGCGCCGGGAGCCGCGATCAAGGGCAGCATGATTCAAATGGGCTCGCATCGCATCGATTCCGGCGAATTCGATGAGGACGAGATCGACCGGAACGAATTCTGGTGCCCGTCGAAAGAGTCCGCGTCTGCATGGGCCGGTGTTCTGGACAAAGCGCGCAAGAGCGGCGACTCCCTCGGCGCAATAATCGAAATCAGGGCCAATGGCGTTCCGCCCGGCCTGGGAGCGCCGGTCTACGGCAAGCTGGATGCGGATTTGGCAGCAGGCATGATGTCGATCAACGCTGTGAAAGGCGTTGAAATCGGGGTGGGCATGCGATCCGCCGAACTGGCAGGCAGCGAAAACGCCGACGAGATCGAATGTTCCGACGGGACGATCAGCTTCAATTCAAACAATGCCGGCGGCGTGCTCGGCGGCATATCCACCGGGCAGGAGATCGTGGTCCGTTTCGCGGTCAAACCGACCTCCTCGATCCTGACTCCGAAGCGGACGATCCGAAAAGACGGCGCGACAACCGACATCCGGACGAAAGGCCGTCACGATCCGTGCGTCGGCATCCGGGCCGTGCCGGTGGGGGAAGCCATGACCGCATGCATCATAGCGGACCATCTGCTTATGGACAGAGCGCAAACCGGCGGAAACAGGGGGCGTATCGGCCCCTGACGCGCACGAGCCTGGCGCCAAAGTTCTGGTCGGCAATTTAAGCAACTCGATACATGGCAACGCTCGGCGTTCCATCGGAATGCCGAGCGTTGCCCCAAGATCCCGTTTCTGAAGGGCTGATTGCGGACGGCTGTCGCTTCGGCCAGGACCAGCGCGGTTGTCTGAAACGCCGGGGAAAACGCTGCACCGATCCAGATCGGCGCAGGCTTGAATTAGTTTTCGCGCTTCAATTGAGAGCGTCTTTAAGCACCTTGGAGAACGACACCTTCGGAACGCGGTGAGCAGCCTTCAGCATCGTCTCGCCGGTCCTTGGATTTCGGACCGTGCCTTCCGGGCGTTCTCTGCTTTCAATCTTTCCAATACCGGGAATCACGACCGATCTCCCAGCCGCGCATTCATCTGCGACGATTGTTGAAAGCGCCGAAAGCACGCTGTCGGCGTCCTTTTTCGTGACATTCGTTTCACCAGCAATTCGGCTTAGGAGTTCGGTCTTCGGCATTGGTCGCTGAGCCATGTCAGATTCCTTTCAGATACGGTTATTACGCTAATATGCGCAGGAGCGATGCTCTAACGAATTGTATCGAATAATTGAAGTACTCTCTACAAATTTGTGATAAGCGTCGCAAAAAAAATTCATGCGCCGCGGTCAGACTGAGCGGCGCGATTCAAGCTACCGGAATGCGGGCTCGTCGAAACTCCGCAGCTTTCGGGAATGCAGATGATCCATCGGCATGTCGCGAAGCGATTCAAGCGCCCTGATTCCAATTCGAAGATGCTTGCTGATCTGTCTTCGATAGAAGTCGTTGGCCATGCCCGGAAGCTTCAGTTCCCCATGCAGAGGCTTGTCCGATACGCAAAGCAACGTGCCGTAGGGCACTCGGAAACGGTAGCCGTTCGCAGCAACCGTGGCGGATTCCATGTCAAGGGCGATCGCGCGGGCCTGCGAGAGGCGGTCCCAGTATCGCGAGTGCGCGCAAAGCTCCCAATTGCGGTCGGCGGTCGATGCGACCGTTCCGGTCCGCATGATGCCCTTCAGTTCGTACCCTTCGTATTCCGTAACTTCGGCCACCGAAAGCTCGAGCGCTTTCTGGACCTCGGCCAGAGCCGGCACCGGAACCCAGATCGGCAGATCCTCGTCGAGCACGCCGTCTATCCGAAGATATGCGTGCGCAAGCACGTAGTCTCCCAGTTTCTGCTTCGGCTGCAATCCCGCGCAGTGCCCCACCATGAGCCACGCATGCGGCCGCAAAACGGCGACGTGATCGGTCGCCGTTTTGGCGTTCGACGGGCCGATGCCGATGTTGACAAGCGAGATTCCCGATCTGTCGGGCCGTGTCAAATGATAAGCCGGCATCTGCGGAAGCATGTAATCGCCCAGAAACCCTTCCGACGGATCCGTGACCACGCGGTCGCCGGGCGTGATCAAGGACTCGTACCCCGAATTCGGATCAGCCAGCGATTTCCGCGCGTAAGCTTCGAATTCGTCCACGTAATACTGGTAATTCGTGAACAGAATGAACGACTGGAAGTGCTCCGCGCTCGTGGCGGTGTAATGCTTGAGCCGCGCAAGCGAGTAATCGACGCGCTGAGCGGAAAACGGCGCGAGGGGTTTCGTTCCGTCCGGCTGCCTGAATTTTTGGCAGTTTACGATCTCATCATGCGTATTGACCAGATCCGGCACGTCGAACACGTCCCGCAGCGAAAACATCAGCCCGCCCGGCCGGAAGGCCTGGCTCGGATCGTTCTTCAAGGCGAAATGCAGCGGTATCGGTGTCGCCGAGTATCCGATCCGGACCGGATTGCCGTGGTTGCTGATCAGCAATTCGATCTGCTTTTCCAGATAATGGCCGAATATGTCGGGACGGGTGATGGTGGCGGCGTATTCGCCCGGTTCGTTCACATGGCCGTAGGCGAGCCGGCTGTCGACGTTCTCGTACGACGCCGCCTCGAAGCGAACCTCCGGATAGAACGCCCTGTAGCGGCGGTTGCGGACATTGGACGTCGTCGGATCGGTGTATTTCGCGCGAAGGAAGTCCGACGCCGAATCGTAAAGAGACTTCAGCTGCGCGACGGCATCCGCAGGATTCGTGAAAACTTCATGACCCGGATCGTGCGGGCACGAGACCGGAATATTGTCTGGAGCATTGAGCAAAGGTCAGTCCTCGCTGAACAAAGGAACAAACTCGAATCGGGTCGCGTCGACAAGTCCGAGATCGGAAATTCGCAACTCCGGTATCACGACCAAAGCGAGCAAGGAATGCTGCATGAAGGCGTTGTTCAAAGTGCATCCGCATTCGGCGATCGCCGCATTGACCTTCCCCATCGCCGCCGCGATGCCTTCGGCAGGCTCGTTCGACATCAATCCGGCAACGGGAAGCGGGAGCGAAGCGATTTCAGAACCGTCCTTCCAGATTGAAACCCCGCCTCCGATCTCTTTCAGGCGCATCGCCGCATCGGACATGTGATGCCTGTCCGTGCCGACGACAATGACATTGTGGCTGTCATGCGCCACCGTCGAGGCAACAGCCATGCGCCCTCGATATCCGAATCCGCCGACCAAGCCGTTCACGACCCGGCCCGTTCCGCCATGCCGCTCGACGACAGCCACTTGGCAAACATCCTTGGATTCGTCGCTTTCGATGCAACCGCCCTTCGGACTCAGTTCGACCGCCATCTTCTTTGTCGGAGCCTGATTTTCCACGACTCCGATGACGTTCGCTCGGACGGGCGAGCTGTTTTCAGGCGCCGCGATCTCGAAATCGCGGCTCGCGAGATCTCTGCCGAATTGGACGGAATTGACGGCGGCGGCGGGCCAATCCAAGCCGGGCATGGCGCAAAGCAGTTCGCCGGATTCCGCGAGCGTCCTCCCCCGGCACACGACTCTTTGCACGGGCAGAGCTTTCAAGTCCGAGGTGAAGAAAAAGTCGGCTCTGCGACCCGGAGCAATCGATCCGAGTTCTCTTTCCAGACCGAAATGGGTCGCCGTGTTCACGGTCGCCATCTGCAGCGCAACCAGCGGATCGCAGCCGCATTCGATCGCATGCCGCACGACCCGGTTCATGTGGCCGTCGTGCACGAGCGTGCCCGGATGGCAGTCGTCGGTGCAGAGAATGAAATTGCGCGAATCAAGCCCGCGCTCGGTTATCGCGGCGATCTGGCTTTCGACATCGTACCAAGCGGAGCCGAGACGCAGCATGGCGCGCATGCCTTGCCGAGAACGCGCAATGGCGTCCACCTCCCTCGTGCCTTCATGGTCGTCCGCCGCGCCGCCGGCCGCATAGGCATGGAACGCGGATCCGAGATCGGGCGAGGCGTAATGCCCGCCGACAGTCTTGCCCGCCGCCATGGTTTTCGCCATCGTTGAAAGCGGGCGGCGATCGCCTGCGATCACGCCGCTGAAATTCATCATCTCGCCGAGGCCGATGATATTCGGCCACGCCATCGCTTCTTCGACGTCCTCGGAGGAAATCGTCGCGCCCGGGGTCTCGAGGCCCGGAGCTGACGGAACGCAGGACGGCATCTGCACGAACATGTTGACGGGCTGAAGCGCCGCCTCGTCGTGCATGAGTCTGACTCCCGCCAATCCGAGGACGTTGGCAATTTCGTGAGGATCGACAAACATCGTGGTCGTCCCGTGCGGAACGACTGCTTCGGCGAAGCGCGCAGGGGTCAGCATTCCGGATTCGATATGCATATGTCCGTCGCACAGTCCGGGGACGACAAACATCCCGTCGGCGTCAATGACCTCGGTCCGATCGCCGATGCAGTGCCTCGCGTCCGGGCCGCAATAGGCGAACCGTCCATTCGATACGGCTATATCGTGGTTGCGAAGAATTTCCCGGGATTGAACATTGACCCACGCCCCGCCGCGAACGACCAGATCTGCAGGCTCGCGCCCCGCCGCGACCGCGATCAAGCGAGGGGCAACCGATTGCCATGTCTGAATGTCGGGGGAACTGGTCATAGTCATGTCTTATTCCGGCGGAATGCAGTATTCAAGAATGACGGTCTCGAATCCGGTGTTGAACATCGGTTCCGGATCCCTTCGGCAGCAGGAAAGCTCAAGTTCATTCGAACTCGCGGCGGATTGATTCCTTGACAAAGTCTTGAACCAATGCCGGGTGCAGCAGACGGGCTGTTCTTCCGCGAGAAATCACCCGACGCCATCCGTGCGAATTGCCCCGGACATTGGAAATCGCGGTATTTCGGTCAGCCTGGTCACGCGATTGTGGTCTGTTGCCGACTCGAGTTGCTGGCGGATTCAGGTATTATTTGCATCTAGGGTCGCCGTGCTGGGAGCGGCAATGATATCGCGAATCGCAACATTTCGGTTACTGAGTTGCTCGTTGCCATTTGAACGCGAGCGCAATGTCTTGCGCGCAAAACTCTGGAAATGCGCCGATTCGATCCGGCTTGATCGCGCAATTGCGTTCAGTTCCCGATTCGAATTGCCGTTCGCGGCAGATGCATTTATTCCTTTCAAAGCAGCAATTCTCAAATGATCGAAGTGTTGGATAGACTCAAGGCGAACTTGCCCGGCATCAAATGCTTGGCGCTTGCATCGGTCGCGGCGGCGCTGTCCGCATGCGGCGGGGGAGGCGGTTCCGCGACGACGACAAGCGCGATCATATCCGAAGTGCAGAGAACGGCGGCTCCGCCGAGAAATCCAGCGGATTACGGAATTTTCGCCGCGCCGGGATTGAACCTGCTTCCTATACACGAAATCCAAGCAACGAACGACGAGCTGGCCCAAATGGTGGGGATTGCGGAGTATGCGTTGGCCGAAGATGAGCATTCGATCCTTGTCGGTTCGGTCGCTTGCCACTCGTTCGTCAAAACCTGCGAAAACTGGGCGGATCCCTTGGCGGGATCGCTGCCGTTCACTCTCTACAATCCCGAGGAAGTGAATGAAGACGACAAGACGCCTGCGATAACCTTGACCAACGATCTGATTGGGCAGATCCCGGATACGACGAAAATCGTTTCGCTTTCGATCGAGCCGAATACTTACGCAATGATCGAGCGGTACGGCGCATCGCTGCCGTTCGTCGTCGTTCAATCCGCCGGCAACGACGAGCGCGATTCCTTCTTCAATTACCCCGAGGAAGGTCTCACGGCCCGGGACGAAGAAGCGATTTCAAGGATGATCGACAGGACCTTGGAAGCGGCCGCGGCCGACAAGGTCCTGTACGTTTCGGGTTACCGCAGACAATTTGGCCGCATCGTTCGCGACGAGAGAGCGGTCGGCTGCATCGGCGTCGAAAGCGCGTGCATATACGCGCCCTTCAGATACAGGCTGCCCGGATCATCCGAGCCAATTTTCGGAACATCCTTCAGCGCGCCGAACGTCGCAATGGCCCTGGCAAGCGTTCTCGCCTATTTCCCGAGCACCTCCGGCGAGGATCTGATTCGGCTCGCAAAGACTTGCGCCAACGAATCGCCCGCCCTGACCGGCTTGGGAGTGGCGGATTTCAGGTGCATGACCGAATTGGATGCAAGAGGGGAATGGCGGCTTGTTTCCGATGACGACTTCGCGCAGCTTGCCAGCTCGCCCAGTCCGGCGGCGATCAACTCGCTCGGATTTCCCGGAGCCGCCGAGGTCGCGGGCAATTTCGAAACCGCGCGCGAAAGCACGCGGACTGTTCGGCTCGCCTCGCTCAGGCCGGCGCTGTTCCACGCGACGAATTTCTCCGCCGGGGTTCCGCAAAACGCGCATTCCGGAGAAACCGGCATCTTCCCCATCGCGGAATCGGGCGGCGGCGCGGAAATGATCGGAAGCGGAATTGGGTTTGAAGGCGGTTTTTTCGCGGCCGCGGCGTACGGTCAATCGAACAATTTTTTCGGTCTCACGCCGGAATTCGGATACGGGACCTCCGACAAGCTCGATCTGAGCCTGGGACACGATTCGCTGTTTTTGCGCGCGACCTACGCCGATTCCGAAGGAACCGGCGACCTGCTGAATTCGGCTCATGGGACCGCTCTCGGCATCTCGGCCAGACAGAAATTTCAATTGACGCCTGCCGTGCAATTGGATGCTTCCCTCCATGCCGACCGGTTTGCCGGGGGATCGGCCGACACCGCGTTCGGCAAGGTCGAGATCGGAGAAAGCCCATGGAATCGCCACGCCGATCTGATGATGAGTTTCAAGCCTGATTCCAGCGCGACCTACATGATCGGCGGACGGATCGGTCAAAAGGGCGACGGCCAGCCGCACAACAAAATTGTCGCCGGGTTCAACTACAGATTTTAGAACTCGCTCGATCGGCGGAACCGCGGCTGCCGGTTTATTCGACCTTGCCCCGCCGCTTGACCGGCTCCCAGATCCTCTTGTTCGTCAGGTAGAGCAGCACGGCCAATAGAGCCAGCAACGCCACGCTCGTGAAGCCCATCCTCTTGCGAGCCATCATTTTGGGCTCGGCGGCCCACGTCAGGAATGCCGTGACGTCCTCCGCCAGATCTCGGACCGAATTGTCGGAGCCGTCGGAGAATTCCACGATCCCGTCAGTCAATGGCGGAGCCATTGAAATCCAGCCGCCTCCGTAAGCCGTGTTGGCGTAAAGAAACGTTCCTGCCTCTTCCTTCTCCTCGCCGGTATAGCCGGTCAACAGGGACGCGACATATTCCGGTCCGCCTACGCCCCGGAACAACTGCGTAAGTCCCGTGCCCTCCGGGCCGTGGAAACCGGCCCGGGCCTTTGTCATCAAGGACAGGTCGGGTGCGTCGACGGAGTCATTGGCAGGAAAATGATCAGTGGGCTTGGCAGGTCTGGTATCGTCGAGCTCCGAATCGAACACCTCGTAATTCTCGGCGAACGCCTTGACCGCGTTTTCGCTGAGCCCGACTCCGCCTTCGTCGCCCAGCGTCCGAAACGGCACGTATTTGAGGCCGTGGCAGGCTGCGCAAACCTCCTGATAAACGATCAGACCACGCTGAAGCTGATCCTGATCGTATTTTCCGAATGGACCTTCAAAGGAAAACGAGAAGTCCTCGACGTGAGCTTCTCCCGCCGCAAAGGCCGCATTCGCGGACGCCAGCGAAGCAAGCGCGGCCGCGACGACCTTCAGCGCAAATTTCGACTTTCGCATTCTGTTCATTCCGGCTTGATCGCGGAGATTTCGTCTTGAGGATGTCGCAAGTCGAAATCATCTTCGATCGTGTTCGGTCGATCCAGCGGCTTCTCGAGAACGCCGAGCAGAGGAAGGATCACGAGGAAGTAAAGGAACCAATACGCTGAGCCCGCGAGCGAAATGATCGCATAGATGCCTTCAGCAGGTCTTCCGCCCGCCCAAGTCAAAACTACGAAATCAAGCACGAGCAGAGCGAACCACCATTTGAACATCGGCCGGTACCGCCCCGATTTGACGGACGAGGTATCGAGCCACGGAACCAGCGCGAGCACCACCATAGAGCCGAACATGGCCATGACGCCGAAAAACTTCGCGTCGATGATCCCTCCCGTGACGAAACTCGTGAACTGCACGACCCAGACATCGGAGGTGAAGGCCCGAAGAATCGCGTAAAAGGGCAGGAAGTACCATTCAGGCACGATATGCTCCGGCGTGGCGAGCGGGTTCGCTTCGATGTAGTTGTCCGGATGGCCCAAAAAGTTGGGCATGAAGCCGACGATCGCGAAGAAAATCGCCAATATCACCGCGAGAGCGAACAAGTCTTTGATGACGAAGTAGGGCCAGAACGGCACGGTGTCGCGGTCCGCTTCCTCCCGGCTGCCGCGCCGCACTTCCACCCCGGCGGGATTGTTGTTCCCGGTGGTATGGAAAGCCCAGATATGGAGCACGACGATGCCCGCAATAGCGAACGGCAACAGATAGTGAAGCGAGAAGAACCGATTGAGCGTGGGGTTGTCGACCGCCGGGCCGCCGAGCAGCCAAGTCTGAAGCGCGTCCCCGATCCCCGGTATGGCGCCGAACAGTCCGGTGATGACGGTCGCGCCCCAAAACGACATTTGCCCCCACGGAAGCACGTAGCCCATGAACGCGGTCGCCATCATCAGCACATAGATCAACATGCCGATGATCCAGGTCATCTCGCGGGGCGGCTTGTACGATCCGTAGTAGAGACTACGAAATATGTGCAGATAGACAGCGAAGAAGAAGAGCGACGCTCCGTTGGCATGCAGGTAGCGCAATGCCCAGCCGCCATTCACGTTTCGCATGATGTGCTCGATGCTCGCGAACGCCATGTCGGCGTGCGGCGTGTAATGCATCGCGAGAACGATGCCCGTCACTATCTGGAGCGCCAGGCAGAATGTCACGACTATGCCCCAGATCCACATCCAATTCAGATTCTTCGGAGTGGGGATCATCAGCGTGTCATAGACGATCGACATTACCGGCAATCGTGCATGGAGCCATTTGCCGAACGCGGACTCGGGCACGTAGTGATCATGCGGAATGCGGGACATCGCGCTTTTCCTCAACCCAGCTTGAGCGTCGTTTCATCCAGGAAGACCGCGAGCGGAACCTCGAGGTTCTCCGGCGCAGGGCCTTTGCGAATCCTGCCGGCCGTGTCGTAGTGGGAGCCGTGGCAAGGGCAGAACCACCCGCCGAATTCGCCGGCGCCGTCTCCGAGCGGAACGCAGCCGAGATGCGTGCAGACGCCGACCATCACGAGCCATTCGCCCGCTTCGTCGACGGTGCGAAATTCGTCCCGCGCGTCGGTTTCGTCCGGCCTGTTGGCATTCCGCGCGAGCGGATCCACGAGCAGGTCCAGATCCGCCGCTCGGGCGGCCTCGATCTCCTCGGCTGTTCGGCGACGGATGAAAACAGGCTTGCCAAGCCATTTCACAGTGATCTGAGTGCCGGGCTCGACACCGCCGACGTCGACCTGAATCGACGAAAGCGCCTGCACGTCGGCGCTCGGGTTCATTTGGTCGATCAACGGCCAGACGGCCGCTCCGCCGGCAACAGCGCCGGTCCCGGCTGTGGCGTAGTATATGAAATCCCTGCGGGTCCCTACGACGGGTTCTGCATCCGACAAAATGCGCCTCCTTACAAAAGCCCGGCGTCTCGATGATTCACATGTTTTCCCGATCGCCGCCAAGACGGGCGCGGGATTCAGAGCACTTTCTACAATTCAAATCTTCGCACGTCTAGACTGCCGAGCGCCGCTTTGCAGGTCGTCGCCATGCGAACAGGACATTGAGCGGGATCTCCCACTTTTGCGACTGCAAGACCAAATTTTCCATCGCGCCTGCCATGTGGGAAACGCCGCTGCTTCAAGCCGACAAATTTGCGGGCAACGGAAATGCCAAGGACCTGTTGCATACGATATTCAAGCAACATGTCGTGAAGGCGCAGGCATGAAGGGAGCAGAACACGAACTCGCATTCCGGCCCTGCATGCATGCTTCGCCGCCATCAGGAAACGAGGTCGAAACTGACAGCATTCCGCGCGCCCACGGACGCAAACGGCAACCGGATGCTAGGCCCCGTTCTCGCGCGAGTGGCGTCTGGCGAAATCCCGTCATGACGCGGATTCTCCGAGTCTGCGCTTGGCGATCTCGACATACTCGTCATTGATTTCGCTGCCGATGCACGAGCGGCCCGCGCGTTTAGCAGCCAACGCCGTCGTTCCGCTCCCGAGAAACGGATCAAGCACGATCTGCCCCGGCAGCGAAAACAGCCGGATCAGGTGTTCGACCAATTCGAGCGGCTTGACCGTCAGGTGGGAGTTGAACCAGTCCCGAGAAGGTTTCTCCACGGTCATCACGGTTGCCGGGGCTTTTCCGTTCAGTCTCTCCGTCGTGTCAATGAGTCCGGTCTCATGCCTGGTCCAATTCTCTATGAATGTTCCCTCGCGCGGCTTCTGGGCCAGAATCATCGCTTCGAATTGCGGGCGGAGCTGCGGAGTCTTGCGACCGCCCATATGATTTTTGATCGTCTCGCGCTCCGACTTCGGGCGATCCATTCGATCCACGAAATGGTTCAAGGTGAACGCTTTGGATTGAGCGTAACGCGTAAACCGCCATGCATAGAGGTCGCGTATTTCGAACCCGACATCTTCCAGGCCGACGGCCATTCTGTGGACCAGGCGCGGCTGGCTGAACACGACGGCGAATGCGCCCGGCTTCATGGCATTCATTATCCCTTCGCCGACCTGCGAGATGAATGCTTGCAAGGCCAGACCCTGTCGAGGATCGAACTTCATCCCGACCGGCAGGCTTCCGATGGAGCCGGTCGCGCGAGGAGCTCCATCGCGTCCGTTTCTCCAACCGTTGTCGAGTCCCTCAAGGAAGTACGGCGGATCCGTGACCGTCAAATGGACGCTGTTCGCTTCGATGTTCGGAAGAAAGTCGCGGCAATCCGCCGGCTCAATTGTGAAAAACAGCGGATTGCGGGCTTCTTCGGTCCTACCTTCGATGCGACGGTCCTTTGCAGCCTCGTCCGAATCGGATGCCGCAAGAATTTGCGGATCCGCCATGTCCGCCGTTCTTTCAGCAGCTTCTGTCGCAGCCTGCACGACGTTGTGCTGTTTGTCCGTCATTCGATCGCTTTGCCCAGCGGGTCGAGTCTGGTCAACAAGCTCTCGGATGATGTTTTCACCAAGATGACGTCCAAGTTTTCGGCGCGGCGCGAACTTCAGCTTTTTCCTGCCGCTGATTGGAATTGCTTTGGTAATCCTATCAAACACACGGATCAATTTGGCAAGGCAGACGAATTCTTTGGGTTCGTTTATCCCGCAGGATGTTCTCGCAGGTTTCGTCGCGCGCGCAAACCGAATCGGTTTCCGAGGGCGTTATGTCCTTTGCGATTTCAAGAATATTGGGAAACTCGCTAAGGTCTCGCTGAGACTCAAAAAGCTTGCAATCCGTTGGAGGAGAAAATCGCGAACCATCTCATCGACGCGCTGTGCCGAGCGAGGCAACCGAACTCGTTGCATCCGCTCGCCATTTTCGAAGACGGCGGGACTCTTTCTTACGCGGACTTCCTTGACGGTGCTGGTCGCATCGCTGCGGCACTCCGGAATTTCGGCGTCATGCCCGGAAACAGAGTCGCCTTCCAGGCGCCAAAGTCGATCACCTCGCTTCAAATGTATCTGGGCGCTGTCATGGCCGGCGGCATTTTCGTTCCGCTCAATCCTGCTTACACATCGGAAGAGGTCGAATACTTTCTGTCAGATTCCGAACCCGCACTATTCATCTGCGAGCGAAGCCGTTTTGAAGCTTTGAGCGAAAGCAACAGCGCTGCTCAAATCTGCGACCTTGATTCGTTGCGCCAAGAAATCGATGCAATGAAACGACCGCTCCGTGCCCAAAACCCGGTCGCCCGGTCTCCAAGCGACCTGGCTGCAATATTGTATACGTCAGGAACGACCGGCCGACCGAAAGGAGCGATGCTCTCCCACTCGGCGCTGGCTACGAATAGCGAGGTGCTCGTGAAGCTCTGGCGCTTCACGAAATCCGACGCGCTCATTCATGCGCTCCCTGCCTACCATACGCATGGCCTGTTCGTGGCAACAAATGTCGCGCTGATGGCGGGCTGCACGCTCCTCTTTTTCGAGAAATTCAACGCGGATGCCGTCTTGAGCGCTTTCCCCAAGGCAACGGCCTTGATGGGCGTTCCGACCTTCTACACGCGGATGCTTCAGGTGCCGGAACTCAACCGGTCGCTCGCTTCCAACATGCGTCTCTTCATATCCGGATCCGCACCGCTTCTTCCGGAAACCCACAAGGAATGGCGCTGCCGCACCGGACACGAAATTCTGGAGCGGTACGGAATGACCGAAGCCAACATGATCACCTCGATACCCTACGACGGGCCGCGAAAGCCGGGCACGGTCGGCCTTCCGCTTGCGGGCGTCGAACTGCGCATCCGCGAAAGTGCGACCGGTCGCGAGGCGCAGGAAGGTGAAGCCGGAATGCTCGAAATCAAGAGCCCCGGCCTGTTCTCCGGGTATTGGCGAATGCCTGAAAAAACGAAATCGGAGTTCACCGATGACGGCTATTTCATTACCGGCGACCTCGCCAGTCGAGACAGCGACGGCTTCATTGCGATAGAGGGTCGGGCGAAGGATCTCGTGATCTCAGGTGGATTGAATATCTACCCCAAAGAAATTGAAGGCGTTATCGACCGGTGCCCCGGCGTCGCGGAAAGCGCCGTGTTCGGAGTTCCGCATTCCGATTTCGGCGAAGCGGCTGTCGCGACCGTAGTTCTTGATGATGCAGGCGTCTCAATCCGCGAAATCGAAAACTTTCTGGCTGACAAGCTTGCGCGATACAAGCACCCCAAGCGCGTCGCATTCGTGGATGCGCTTCCCAGAAACGCGATGGGCAAAGTGCAAAAGTCGGTTCTGCGCAGCGACTTCAAGACGATTTTCGATGCTGCTTGATTGAACAATTCCGCGGTTTCACATCCTCGGAACAGTTGCCTTCATGCTCGGACGCGCCGCGAAGTTCTTGTGCCATGCGGCAAGTCGGCCATGTCCGGCACGCCAATCTCGGGACTCATGCCTGAAGTCCAAATAACCGAGTGCGCATCCGACGGCGATATGGGCAATATCTATCGGCCCATCCAGATATCCGATCCATCGTTCTTCAAGCGCGTTGAGCGCGCGGGCGACTTTGCTCCATTGGCCGTCCATCCAAGCGTCGCTGCGCGACTCTTCGGATCTGCATCGGAATTCGTAGACAATGAGCACTGCCGCATCCATGATCCCATCGGCCGTGGCCTCCAGCGTCAACGCGTCCCATAGCTTGGGCTGCTCTGGATAAAGCGAACAGCCGAAATGATCGTTAATGAATCTGCATATCACGCGACTGTCGTAGAGACCCGGTCCGTCTTTGCGTTCAAGAACGGGGATCTTCCCGAGCGGGTTTGCTGCCGTCGGGAACGACCCTGGATCAATTGGCGTCCCGGCGGCCGGCACCAGTTCAACCGAATCAATAGTTCCTGCTTCATGAAGAAGCACGATTGGCTTGCGGGCAAACGGCGACTTGACGTCAAAATATAGCTTCAATGCATCCCTCCGCATTTTCACTCGAGCAACAAACCAGAGCAGCGGAGATCATGCATCGGATTAGGTGAACTCGCAAGGCTGGCGCAGCCAAAGCCGCCAGCTGAACAATGGCACGCGCATTCGTGCAGGTCATTCCATGCGACGCTCACATGATCCTCCGGAGGTCATAGATGACGGAAGTCCGTGTCAATGAATCACTCGAACTCATACGCAAAAATAGGCTTGAATTTGCTCTCCGATCCTTTCGACCAAGCCGAGCCTCCGGTCGATACGGAAGCCCCTACATGCCATGTTCGGGCCACAAATTGCTGATCGGCAACGCAAAGCATCGATCGCCAAACGGCAGCGCCTGGCTTCCAAGATAGAAGATGATCCCTGAAACCGTTCGCGCCCGCCCCGGACCTATGCTTGCGAACCATTTGATATGCTTGAAATCTTCGGTCTTGACCGTCGACGATGCCTTGACCTCGACGCACGCCAGTCGAGTTCCGGCATCGGCGACAATGCCGATCTCGCGTTTGTCGCGGCTGCGCCAGTGGTAAAGTCGAAGGTCGTTTTCCTGGAATGGCAGACTTCTCATCAATTCGTTGAATACGAAGGTTTCCAGCAATCCGCCGAAGGCAGCAGGGTCTGCGGTTATTTCGAACGACTCGGCCTTGAAGCGTCTGATGGCGGCAGCGATGCCGGTGTCGACGAAGTGGTATTTCGCATTCTTTATGTCGCGGCGGCCCTCGCTCGAAGTCCAGTGTCCGAGCCGTGTTATGATTGAAAGCTTGGTCAGGACACCAAGATACTGCTCGACCGTAGGACGCTGAATTCCAAGATCGCTTGCAAGTGCCGAGACATTGAGCTCTGCGCCTGTTCGAGCCGCCATTCGCACGATCAACCGCCTTAGCGCGTCCGGTTTTCGTATCGGCAGGACATCAGCCTCGTCGCATTCGACTATCGCGTTCAAATATGATCGATACCGCTGTTGCCGCGCTCTCGACGGCAGATCATGAATATCCGGATACCCGCCGGCCAAGATCAGCTCGATATATTCGTCGCGGGTCGCGTTCTCCGCTCCAGGCAGGTCTGCAAGTCGCGGGTTCCGCTGCAACGCCCAATCAAGGATGTGGTGCGGCCCGCGCTCCTTGATTTCAGCTACAGTCAGCGGCCACAGCTTGAGCGTCAAGGCGCGGCCGGCAAGCGAGTCCGAAACCCTTGCTGCGGAAAATACATTCGACGAACCGGTCAGCAAGAATTGTCCGCGGCGGCGATCCAGATCGACGATCCGTTTGATCGCAAGCGCCAGCGATTTGGAGCGCTGCGCCTCGTCAATGATCAATGGTCTGTCGCCCAAGCCTTTTCGTTTTTCGTCAAGCAAACCGTACGCGTCGGCTTCTGCCGCACTCAGGATCGCTTCGTCATCCAAGGTCAGAAATTCGCCTTCGCCGAAGAGGTCGCGCACCAGCGTCGTTTTTCCGACTTGTCTCGGCCCTACCAGATTTATGATCCGCGATGCTCGCAGCGCATTCGCCAGCTCAGCATGCATATGCCGCGGAAGGTCATGATTCGCATTCACCGCTTACATCTTTCAGCAATTCGGCAATTTGCATAATGGAAACTTCACTATTTGTATATTAGAATCCTCGCGGATTGCTTATTATAGGCTTCGCGGATTGAATGCTTCTGGAGAAAGCGACATTGGAGCGGGCGTGTTCCTCGGCGACCGGCGTTTTACCGAGGACAGACCAAGGGACCATATCGCGGACCGCGCGGGTGCCGTGCTCGGCAAACAATAACCGCGTACCAATAATCCCGTAAAATCGGTCAAGCATTTCAAAGGCCGACTTCGCGGCTTGCGGCGGCGGGCCGACATGCCATCCTCGCCCCGGGCAACCTGATGCGCGCGAAGACTGTTGGAACAAACGGCGCGGTCATCTTGAAGCCGACGTATAAAGATCTGCACTGCGCAGCTCGCGCAGAAACTCCATGTTCAATATGATTTTTGATCAAGCGGCTGCTCCGCGACCATCCCTCTGATTGAGGAAGTTGGCCCGAAGTTTTCTGATGCGGCATTTGATGGCGGTCTGGGCGTTAGCCCGCTTTCGACCAGCAGTAACCCGCCTGCTTGAATCGGATCGCAACGATTTGCCTGCAGGCAGTTTCGACGATCCCGGATCAAACCGGCAATCCGCGTTTCCTGCCGAGGTTGCAGCACGGTTCGCCTTCATTGGTCTTGAAGCAGTCGATGCAGACTGCGACAGCTTCACCCCGGCCTCTGGCAAGGGTTACGGTCGGTCTGGGGTGCTCCGAAAGTAGGGAAATAGGACGGAAGCTACCGGATTGATAAGGTATCAATATGCTACTAAAAATATTTAGAATATTTATAAATAGTTTTATTGATAAATTTAAGTTATGTATATATAGTCTTATATCGTTCAAACGACTATGAAAGCACACCGATGAACAGTGTGAAGGATGCAGCAAAAAGGCAATACGCACGCGCACTCGATAAAGCCGCGCAGCAGGTTGCCGACCTGAAATCGCCAAGCGAGGGCTGGATCAGAGCTATGCGCAAGGCATTGGGCCTGTCCGCGCCTGAACTTGCTCGGCGTCTAGGCGTCACTAAGCCCGCGATCTATCAGGCTGAACGGAAAGAGCAGGACGGAGGCGTTACGCTTCAGCATATGCATCGCCTTGCCGCCGCCATGGACGGAAAATTCGTCTATGCCATCGTGCCGGCGGACGGGCAGATCGAAGATATCTTGCGCAATCAGGCACATGAGAAAGCCGAGGCCATCGTGCGGCGGGCAAGTTCACACATGGCGCTTGAAAAGCAATCCCCGTCTTCCACGCAGATGAAGGAAGAAATCGAACGGGTGGCCGACCAACTTTTGCGCGAACGACCTTCCGATTTTTGGAAGGCATGACGGAATCCAAGGAGTCCGAAGGGGAAGCACCGCTTGATCCCGACGAAATCGAAGGTCTGAAATTCGATCACGTCACAACGCGCGGCGAACTGGACGAACTCGAGCAGACCAACATTACAGAGGGCTTGCGTTGGCTCTCCCGCAGACGCGGCGGAGATATCCTGACCGACCGTTTCGTCCGAACTTTGCACAAGCGACTGTTTGGCGAGGTTTGGGACTGGGCAGGAACCTATCGCCTGCGCGAAAAGAACATCGGCATCGATCCGTTTCAAATCGGCATGCAAATGCGAATTCACCTTGATAATGCACGTTATTGGGTCGAACACGGCACATACGATCCGCTTGAAGCAGGCGCGCGGTTTCATCACCGCATGGTGCAAATTCATCCTTTCCCGAACGGCAACGGCCGACACGCAAGGATCGCCACAGACATCTTTCTTCGGGATTACTTCGATCATGCGCCCATCGAGTGGGCGAGCGGATTCGACCTTGACGCCGACAATGCCCGTCGCGATGCCTATATTTCGGCCCTGCGCGCTGCCGATGCAGGCGATTTCGACCCGATCCTGAAGTTTGTCCGGTCTTCCTGGAGAACCGGCTAATTCCGAGCGCGACGGCCGCTTTTGAAAGTATCCGCTTGGAGACGCATCTTCTCCCTTTCAACGGCTTCGGACAACGCGAAATCGGACGCGAAGACTTTCATGATCTTCATTTCCAGCTCCGCGATTCGGCTTGCAACCATCTTCATGAGCGTGTTGCGCCAACCTTCGTCGATGAAGACCAATCTGCGCGGATCAATCCAACTTCGGCAGCGTGCCAGTTGCGTTTGAAAACTTCTCTCTTGCCCCATCGGGCGTGACGCCCGATACGAAAGATCGCAGATTGCATGCGCAATCACGCGGCTGGCGCGTCAACTCCGCTGGTCGCGCTGCGATCGCTGGCCATGTTGAGGCACATGGTGAATGCATTCTTGGCGGGAACCGGATTCGCCTTTCCTTGGCCCGCGATGTCGAACGCAGTGCCGTGGGCCGGCGTGGTCAAAGGAAGCGGAAGACCGGCGAGGACCGAAACGCCGCGGTCGAAGCCGAGCAGCTTGATCGCGATCTGACCCTGATCGTGGTACATCGTGACCACGGCATCGTACTCGCCGTCGCGGACCTTCAGCCAAAGGGTGTCCGCAGGAAGCGGGCCGAAGCAGCAAATCTGACGCCGTTTCGCCCGCTCCACAGCCGGGCGTATGACGCGAATCTCCTCATCGCCCATCAACCCTCCGTCGCCCGCGTGAGGATTGTACGCGGCGACAACGATTCTGGGGCGACTGTAACCCGCCATTTTAAGCGTTCTGTCGGCCAAGCCTATGCTTTCTTCAATTCGCTCAACCGTCAGCAGGCCCGGCACATCCTTCATCGGCACATGGCTGGTCACGCGGCCGTTCCACATTCCGTTGGCGACGTTGAATTCGCTTGCAGGAGTCTTCAGATCGAAGAATGCCCGCGCGAACCCCAATTCGTCGGAGTGTTCGCTGCCGCCGACATGCATGCTCTCCTTGTTGAAAGGCATGAATACCGCACCATCGATACTGCCGCCCTGCGAAAGTTCGAATGCGCGGCGAAGACCTTCAAGTGACGATTTTCCGCCTTCAGGAGACACCTGCCCTACAGATGTGTCTTCGATGCCTTCAATCTCCAGATCAAGATGAAGGATTTCTTCGTCTTCCAAGTTGATTTCCGCGTCGTGCGCAATATGGCGCACATCTGCGATCCCCGTGCCCGCTTGCGCCTCGCCGCGTGCAAAAATCTCGGGTGCGCCAATGACGATCAGGTTGGCTGTCCGGCGAGTCTCTACATCTTCGAGAAGCCGGACCATCAACTCGGGACCAATCCCGGCCGGATCGCCCTGAATCAATGCGATAGTCTTCCTGTTCACAATGCTTCCTTTTTCTCCATTGTGGCGAACGCGGCGGATATATTGGATATCGCGGATTCGAGATGGCCGCGCATGCAGCGCGCGCATTCCCTGCCGTCGCGGCTTTCGAGCGCTGCCAGGATGTCCCTATGCTGCGTGAGCGTTCGATCACGAGCCGTTCGCGAATTCGAGGAAATGAATCTCGCGCGCCAAAGCCGCGCATTGTAAGCCCGGTGGGTCTTCAGCAGCGGCGCATTTCGCGCCGACTCTACGATCGTCTTGTGGAACTCCATGTCCCAGCCGAAGAACTCAAGCGCATCGGCATCTTCGTCCGCCAACCGCATGTTCTCTTCCAGCCGAGCAACCTTTTCCAGCTCTTCATTCGTAGCGTTCGCGCACGCCAATTCCCCGGAGAGCGCCTCAAGAACTCCCAGCACGGCGAGATTCTGAGCCAGCTCCTCCAATGAGGGATCCGCAACGCGGGGACGGCGCGTCGGTCCGTAGACAATCAACCCTTCGTTTTCAAGAATGCGAAGCGCCTCCTTCAACGGGGTGCGGCTGATCCCCAGCGCTTCCGCCAAGTTGCGTTCGGGGACTGCTACGCCCGGTTCCAGCTTTCCCAGAAGAATGAATTCTCGAAGCGTCGCAGCTGCCTCCTCCGCGAGCGAAGGACGGCGCCCGATTGCGCCGAATTCGCGAAGCTCGTCTGCCCAAGCGATTTCGCTCACTTCACTTGCCCCACTTCAAGACAATCGGATCAAGCGGCTTGAGCAGCTCAATAAGCTGCGATCTTGCCCAGTCGGGCAACTGCTCGATCGGATGGCGGCTGCGGGCCGAACGGATGACGCCGCCTTCCTTCATCGCCTCTTTCGCAGCGCGGAATTGGCATTGGCGATTCTCGTGGTTGATCGCGGGAAGAACGCGGGCGTAGGCCGCAAGCGCCTCTTTGCGGTCGCCTGCGAAATGCCAGCTTAGGATCGGCTTGATCTGATCGGGAATGGTCGCCGAAGTCATTGTTCCTGTCGCTCCGGCATCGAGATCGGCAATCAAGGTGATGCCTTCTTCGCCGTCAAAAGGACCTTCCACATGATCGCCTGCTTCGGCAAGCAGGCCGCGGAGCTTCGCTGCGGCGCCGGCGCATTCGATTTTGAAAAGCTTAAGCATTTCGATTTCGCGCGCCATTCGGGAAAGAAGCGGCACAGGCAGGTCGACGCCTGAAAGCGGCGCATCCTGAAGCATGATCGGTATGCCGACCTCGCCGACACGGGAGAATTGCTCATAAGTCTGCGCGGCGGTCCCCTTCAGCGTGGCGCCGTGGTAAGGCGGCATCATCATCACGATATCGGCCCCCAATTCTTTGGCTTGCCGCGCGCGCGACATGACGATGTCCGTCGCAAAATGGCTGATCGTGACGACGACCGGAATCCTTCCGCCAACATGCGCCAAAGACATTTTCGTCAGCATTTGGCGCTCTTCGTCGCTGAGCAGGAATTGCTCCGAGTAATTCGCCAGAATGCATACGCCGTCCGATCCTTGATCAATCATGCATTCAAGCGCTCGGGCCGAACCTTCAAGATCGACAGTGCCGTCGTCGTTGAACGCCGTGGGAGCGACGGGCCAGATTCCGGAATAACGTTTCATGGATCAATACCGCTCGATTTGGCAGCCGTATGGGCTTGGCAAAAAAAGAGGCGTTCGACGCCTGCGGTTGGCAGGTCGGCCCTTCGCTGGAAGCGCTTATCCGGGCCAGGCGCGTCGAAGACGCTGAATATCGGCACTGCTTCGCCGCAAACGCACTTCCAATTCCCTCCCTCGGCGTCTAACGACGCGAAGCCTGTCCCAGATCCCGCGATCATTCTTTCCCCGCCCAAGCTCACCGTCACTCCACGATTTCGAAATTTTTCGAATGTTTGTCGGTAATTCGGATGCCCAAGCCGGGAATTTCATCGTCCAGCTGCAGGCAGCCATCCTCGGCCTCCGCATCGCCTTCGAAAATGTAATAGAAAAGCTCGTTGCCGACTTCCACGTCGAAAACCGGAAAATATTCCGACATCGGACAGTTCGCATTGGCCATCGTCAAATGGTAATTGTGCATCTGGCCTGCATGCGGGATCGCGGGGATCTGGCAGGCCTCCGCAATCGCATTGACTTTTTGCGCAGCCGTAATGCCGCCCACACGGTTCGTATCGTACTGCAGGACGCTGACAGCCTTCGAAACGATCAAGTCCTTGCAGCCGATGATAGAGAACTCGTGCTCCCCGCCCGAAATCGGAACGATGCCCATCGCATTCAACTCGCGATACCCTTCCACGTCGTCCGCGATCACAGGCTCCTCCAGCCAGCGCAGTTCATATTTCGCCAGCTTCGGGAGCATCCTTTTTGCATAATCCAGATTCCAGCCCATGTAGCAATCGATCATGAGATCGTTTTCGTAGCCGATCACCTCGCGCAACGCATCAACCCGTCTTAGGTTTTCCCGCATGCCCTTCATGCCGTCCTTGGGACCGAACCCAAACCGCGACTTGAATGCATTGTAGCCTTCCTTCAGTGCCCATTCGGCCTCCGCCTGCATGGCCTCGACGCTGTCGGCGTAAAGCTTCGAATAGTAGACCGGAATTCTTTCCTTGGTCCGCCCGCCAAGAAGCTTGAAGACAGGCTTGCCGACGAGTTTCCCCATCAGGTCCCATATCGCAATGTCGATCGCGGAAATCGCTGTCATCCCAATGCCTTTGCGGCCCCAAGCGTGGGTGCGGCGATACATCATTTCCCAAATGTACGCGTAGTCGAAAGGATCCTGGCCGATGGCGAGCGGCGCGTAATGATCGTCGATGGCCTTCTTCACGACGGAGGGCGCAAGCGCTGCGTTGCCGATGCCGACGGTGCCGTCATCGGCTTCGACTTCGCATGTCAGCCATTGGTGGAAACGAAAGGATGCCATCGCGTCGCCATCTTCGCGCAGCGCATCCGAGGCATTCGTGCAGAAGTTGCCTTTGGGCGGCACGGTCGGACCGGTCCAATTCCAAACGCGTGCGCGAACCGCCTTTATCCTGCTCATCCTGTCATTCTCCTGTTGACGAAATTGTGGATCGCCGCTTGACCAACAGCCCCCAGATCAAGGGCCCGAACAGCGCCAACGCCGTCAGGACCAGGAACAGAAGCGTGAGCGGCCGCGTGAACATCAGCCACCATTTCTCGTCCAGCATCACCATCGACTGGCCGAGTCGCTGTTCCAGCATGCCGCCCAAGATCAGGCCGATGGCGAGCGGCACGACGGAAAAACCGTAACGCCGCATGAAATATCCCACGACGCCCGCGATCAATGCGACCATGACATCGAACATCGATTGATCCAGCGCGTAGGCGCCGACGATCGAAAAGACGAATACGCATGGCCATAGAATCTGAGTGGGGATCAAGGTGACGCGCGCGAAAACCTTGGCTCCACGCAGTCCAATGAAGAAAAAGAGAAAATTCACCAGCATCATGGACCAGAAAATGGCGTAGGCGAATTCGGACTGCTCGGTGAACATCGCCGGGCCGGGCCTGAGACCGTGAACCATCAGGCCCGCCAGAATCACTGCGGCGGTCGCCGATCCAGGAATCCCGAGCGCAAGGGTCGGCACCATTGCGCCGCCGGTGGCGGCGTTGTTCGCCGCTTCCGATCCGGCAACGCCCTCGATCGCGCCCTTGCCGAACTCTTCCGGCGTGCGCGACCAGCGCTTTGCCTCGTTGTAACCGATCATGGAAGCGACCGTCGCGCCTTCGGCAGGCAGGATACCGATGAATGTCCCGATGCCCGACGATCGCAGGATGGCGCGCCAAGTCTTCGCATAGTCGTCGCGGCTCGGAAGCTTGACGGCCTTCATGCGAACCGCTTTGCGTTCGACATTCAAATTCGACGCCTGGACCAGAAGCTCCGAAATCCCGAACACGCCGATCATGACGGGCACAAATCCGATGCCGTCGTAAAGCTGGTACGAGCCGAAGGTGAAACGCTCGACCGTCGTCAGGTTGTCGACCCCGACAACGGCAAGAAATATGCCGAACCCGCCGGCGATCAGGTTCTTGATCGCGGAGCCGTCGCCGATCGATGCCAGCATCGACAGTCCGAACAGCGTCAGCGCGAAATACTCCGGAGGGGAAAAATTGTAGGCTGCTCGAGCGAGAAGCGGAGCTGCCAGCATCAGGCATATGACGCTGAACACGCCGCCTATCGTCGAAGAAACGACAGCCATGCCCAAAGCGCGACCGGCCTCGCCGCGTTGCGCGAGAGGGTATCCGTCCAAGCAGGTCGTGGCGCTGGCCGCAGTGCCGGGCGTGTTGATCAGGATCGCCGTGATCGCTCCTGCGAAAGTGGCTGAACAGTAGATCGCGGTCAGGATCGCAATGGCCGGAATTGGCTCCATGGTCAGGGTGAACGGCAGAAGGAGCGCTGCGCCCGTGGTGGCGTTCAATCCAGGCAGCGCGCCAATCACTACGCCCCCGACCGTTGCGACGGCCAGCAGCAGGAGCAGGTACGGGTCGCCCAGCGCGATCAGGCCGGATAGAAGCGCGTCCAATTATCCGTACCACAGGTTGGTGAGGAGTCCGCGCGGGAAACGGATCTCGAATGCAAGATCGAACAGGAAGAAGATTGCCGTCGGCAGGACAATTCCGATGAGGGCAATGACCGCAAGTCGTCGTTCGCCCCAGAATGCCGCCAGCGCGCCGGCGAACACCCCCAGCCCCAGAAAGAGATCGACGACGGACAGCGCCGCGAAGACGCCGAAAAGAGCGATCGTCCCCAAGACCGTGCGATGCAGCGGATCCTTTACCTGGATCGGATCGAGCCATGCCATGAGGATTGTGAGGAAAACGATCAGTCCGAGCAGCAATTGCGGAAAGTCCGAGGGCTGGATGCCGCGCTTCAAGATTGGCGGCATTTCCCTGAATGTGGTCGAGACGTAGAACGCGCCCGCGCAGAACAGTATGATCAGCGCGGGTACGATCCAGCGTTCAATTCCGCCGCGCGTCGCGGGATTGCCCGGCATAGGCTTTCGAAACGGTCAGAAGTCGAAATGCGGCCGGATATCCCGGCCGCATTGCTCAGCGGATTACTCGATGAATCCGAGCTCGCGCAGCGCAGCTTCCATCTCGTTCACCGTCGTGACGATCTGCGGACCCCAGACATCCGATCCGGCGACTGAAGTGCTGTCGAGCCCGACCGACGTCAGAAAGCCTTGATAAACCGTGTGGTTCATGGATTTGATCAAAGCCTCTTCGATTCTCTCCGCAATTTCCGGCGGCGTGTCCGCATGGACCGCAAACCCGCGCACAGTCGAGAAACTTACCGGGATGCCCAGCTCCTTGGCGGTTGGCACATCCGGAATCTTCGACATCCGCTGGTCCGCCAGAACGACGGTCGGGCAGATTTCGCCCGCTTCGATCTGCGCGCTTGCCTCGGCGAGGTTAAGAACGCCGGCATCGACCGCCCCCGCCACGAGCTGCGTCGCCAACTCGCCGCCGCCGTCGAAGGGCAGCATTGTCGGGGTTTGCATTCCGCCCTTCTTGGCGAACATGAAGGCCGAGACGTCGTCGATGTTGCCGAGGTGCGTCACGCCGTAGGTGATTCCCTCTTCCATCTGCTGGGCGACAAAATCCTCCGCGCTCGCGTACGTGCCGCATTTCGTCATCAGAATCTGCGGGTCGTCCGTTCCCCTCGCGATCGGGCGAAGGTCTTCGATCTTCATGCCGCCCTGGCCCTTGGCCACAACCGCTGCGTGACCCACCGTGAAGGTCAGAATGGTGTAACCGTCCGCCGGAACAGTCTTGTAGTACTCAAGCGCGGCCGCGCCGCCGCCGCCGCGCTTGTTGACGATGACCATGTCCTGGCCCAACTCGCGGCGCGCGCGGAGCATCATCATGCGCGTGGTCACATCCGTGCCGCCTCCGGCGCCGGCGTGCGTGACAACCTCGATCGTTTTGGACGGATACTCGTCGGCGCTCGCCAGCCCGCCGAATGCAGCGGCGGCTGCGGAAATTGCGACTGCAACGGCAGCTCTGCCTAGATGTTTGGATTTCATGGTGTCCTCCTTGGGATTGTTTGAGATCGGCCACTCGCCGAAACGGAATTTGGCATACCTAATTCCATTTTTGCAGTCAACGCTTTGGTGTAAATTTGCAGAATGATCGCTTTCAGAATGTTCCGACGGCGTTCATCAGAGGACCGTCGGCGGGCGGCGCATGGGCTGCGACCATGGCGGCCGCGCGCAAACCACCCAAGAAAGGAATGTCCGCGCGATTTCCATGCTTTCCGCGCCTTGAACCAACGTCGAACCGACTGGCGCGTAAGATCGAACGGACGAACATCCTTTTGACTTCAAAGGCAAAGTCAAATAAGCTCAGTGCAAGAGTCCCAAAGGAAAAATCAATGAGCACAGCCAAGGCCCAGGCCGAAGTCAGGCGGATCTTGGCTCGCGGCCCGGTTCCTCAGAACTGGGAATCACCAAACCGGCAATTGCGGACACGGGGCGTTGTCGAAGCAACCGCCGGTTCCATCGTTCCCGATTCTGCCTTCAAGGCAGTCGAGAAAGCATGCAAGGACGCGCTAATTTCGTGGCCGAATGCGAAGGCAGCAGTCCTTTTCGGTTCTCGGGCGCGCGGCGATCACCGCGACGACAGCGACTGGGACATAGCCTTCATCACCAGCACGGAGGAGTCTCTGCCAAGCGCCGCGCTTCAGGATCTAAAAAATCTCGAGGCACGCAATGAAATCCACGTCCAGGCGCAGACGATTTCGCAAGACCGGTTTCACGAAAGCGCAGACTCCCTCGGCAACATCGCAGCACCGGTCGCGAGAGAGGGCCGCATCATCGCAGGGCACTGCCAATGGCCAGAAACAGAAAGCAATCCAGTTTTGAAATCGCACGAATATATAAATTGGCGAAGCGGCGCATTGGCGCGTGTCGCTTCGGCGGCCGTAAATCTTGCAATGGCCATTGATTCTGTCCGTGCAGGCAATTTTCGGAGCAGATTGGGAGATTTCGTCGCGGACTCTTCAGATGCCGCTGAGCGTTTCGCCAAAATCGTGTTCGGAAGACTCGTTTCCGGAACCGGTGTAGCTATCCCAAGACGGCACCAGATCAATGAGATCGTGACAAAGCTCGACCGCGTCTTGGAACAAGACGCGGGGCCGGGAGGCATATGGTGGCGGTCGGACAGCGGCGAGGAATTCCAGGAGTTGCTCCGCATGATGAACGGGCATGGTGAAGAAGATCACCAAGCCGGATACTCTGCTACGCCTGATGCTGATGCAATCGCTCGTGCTGCAAATCGCCTCGTGACGATGGCGTCATTTGCGATCCGGGAAGTCGAAGAGCTTCCCGACCCCGGCGGCCTGCGACAAGCTGCGATGGAGGTGGCCTGCGACAGCTGGGTTTCAATTCTTGGGTCGGCGCGCCGTTTGCGCAAGACATTGCGCGAAATCGACCCGAATGATTTTTTGTTCTCGGCGACCGGTTCAAAACTCGCTCAATCCGCTTCGGCGGCTGCAGACTTCGGCGAAGAAATCGCGCAGGCGCTCGAAAAGCTCGCTGACGATCTCTATGCAGAAATGGCTCCTGAGGACCGCGCCAAGGTCAACCCCATCGTTTGCGTTGTCGGAACTCGTCCGAACGGCAAGCCCTTGGCAATTGCCGACAACCCGGAAGCAATCATGGACCTTGCGGACGATATCTCACGATCTCGGCTGCCGAGAAAAGATGCGGGATTGGAACTCCTTGGCAGTTCGGGTTTCAACCAAGCGCTGCGCATTCTTGGATTCACACTGGAACCTCAACCCCGACTGTTTACCGAGGCCGAAGCTGTTGAATTGGTCAAGAAGCAACAAGGCGCGGATCTCGATGAAATCGCACTCCGAACTGCGTTGGATAATCTGCTTCACGAACGTCAGATTGGAACAAAGCAAAATTAGACCGAACGCCACCGTGCTAAAACGGAGGCTTTGGAACATCCTTCAGCCTATGCTCACTTCCAATTTTTGAAATCACCGCCAGCGGCGGGAAAGCTTCCGACCGTCGCCGGAACCCCAGAGAAACCAACAATGATTCCGCCGCTATGGGCATTGGGAATCCCGAGCGGATTCCGCCCCGTCGGCGGCCTTCGCCAAGGTCGGCGACGAAAACAAAATATCGCAGTTGAAACGCAGAAGGATTTTGACAGGCGAAAACCGTTTCAGTTTTGCGAAGCAGCTCTGTTTTGCCGCTTCAAGCATGAAAAATCAGCGAAACTTCGACGCAGGCCCGGTCATTCGGGGCCGGAACGTGCGACGCGGCAAGCCGAAGCTTGCGAACCATCGGGCATAAGCTCCGGAACGGATAGAAACCTGCCCGGCGATCACCGTGGCCGAGCAGCAGGAATTTCTTGGCGAGCGAGGCGGTGCGGGTCCAGAGACCAAAGGCATGATTGGGATCTGCGGAGCGACCGGCCCAGGCCGGACATTCTCCCGCTATCGGAGTTCAGGCCGCCGGCGCGCAGTCCAGCGGACAACAGTTGATCCGAAAAGTAAAACGAATGAATTCCGTATTGATCAACCGTGACCTGCGCATCCCGGCGCCTTGGACCCGCGTTCCCAAATGGTTTCCTGCGGACCTCCAGCGCCTCGCAGATAGACGGAGAGAACGTGTTTCCAAATTTCGGGCAATGAATGCTCGACGGCCAATTCAGCGACTGCATCGTCGGGACCTCGTTTTCTTCGTCTATGCCGGAACGGGTATTCGTGAGGCGGGAGAAAGGTGCGCCGGCCGCGCGGAGCAGGGTTGTACAGTGTCGACCCGCTGTTAATTGGAGAAAGTGTCACCCGTTCCAGACAAGCTGCAAGCAGGCCCTTCGTATCGACGACAAAAACGGCGTGCCGCGTCTTCGAATATGCATTTGACATTTTATTAAGTCGGTCAAGCGTAACCCAGAAAAAGACTTTCGAATTAAGGAATTGATACCACTCGCGAGGGGTCAGGCCGTCTTCCAGACACTTGCAAAGTTTCTCGTCCTTCATCGGCTTATGATCCCGCACTTCCGCGATGCTGCCATCGGGATGGCGAATTTCGACCGACTCGGGACGACGGCGGGTTTCCAATTCCAACCGTTGCTGTTCAGGAACTTGAAAATGGCGAAGCATCGCCGAAGTGCTGAGAAGTCCGCGGCGCGTGATCGACGGCAAGTTTTTCTTTGCAGTCATGTGATACAGCAGGGGATATCGCTTCACCAGCTCTTCAATTCCGATGCCAGTCCCGCCTGCGTCAGATTCATAGCGCGTCATTTGCATCAGCTTGTCCGGTCCCGTTCCACTCGATCCGCAAATACATCAAATTTGCTGCGTTCTTGGCTTCCCGATCCGATGTACGTGATCCCTTCGTTCCATACGAGCGCAAAACCGCAGATTTTTGGTTTGAACCAAATTGGCGCATGTCAGTTCATGCGCCCAAAGTCTTCACTGCCCTTCATTGAGCGGCATGCTCCAAAAATTCAAGCCCGAAAGAGCACATGAATTCTCGCACGCCTGATCCGCGCATCAGCAACAAGTTGAAGCGCTCATAACGAATTTCATGAGCCGAGTCCCGATACAGACAACTTGGAGCCGTTCAATCCGCTTACCCGCCCTCGAATGATCGACCCAACGGTTTGGGCAGTGTCGATTTCAGCATCCGCGAAGTGCTCGGTTCGCCCGGCGGATTCCGATTCCATGAGGATGGTCACATTCTTTCCGACCAATCGCTGAAACTGCTTCAATCGTTCCGTCCGTCCTGCCGCGCGCAACTCGGAAGCCCGTTCGCGAACAATATTTCCCGGCACTTGCGGCATCCTCGCCGCCGGAGTGCCGGAGCGAGGACTGAACGGAAACACATGCAGCATGGCAAGCCCGCATTCCTCGACCAGCTCGACCGAATTCCGGAACATCTCGTCCGATTCAGTCGGAAACCCCGCAATCATGTCCGCTCCGAACATGATGTCCGGCCGCAACTTGCGCGCTTCTTCGCAGAATCCGATCGCATCCTCTCTGCTGTGCCTTCGCTTCATCCTTTTCAGGATCATGTTGTCGCCGGATTGGAGCGATAGATGCAGATGCGGCATCAGGCGCGGATTTTCGGCCAGAACCTCCATGAATTCCCGGTCGATTTCCACCGGGTCGACCGACGACACGCGAAGCCGGTCGATTTCGGGGACCAGTTTGAGTATCCGGGCCATCAGGTTGCCCAGTTTCGGCGTCTCGGCCAAATCATTGCCCCAGCAAGTAATGTCGACGCCGGTCAGAACGACCTCGCGATATCCTTTTGCGGCCAGCGCTTTGACTTGAGCGACGATGGCGTCTGCGGAAACGGATCTGGAATTGCCGCGTCCGTATGGAATGATGCAGAACGTGCATCGATGGTCGCATCCGTTCTGAACTTGGACATATGCTCTGGAATTCGCACCCGGGCCGGACGCAGCAGGCGCTGAAACCTTCCTCACAGCCATGATGTCGTCCAGCAAGTTCGCTCCGTCGGACCGCTCCGTCTCGGTTGAGTCCGCCAACCCTCGCCACGTCTCGGGCAGCATCTTTCGACTGTTGCCGATCACGACGTCGACTTCCGGCATGCGCGCGAAACCTTCCGGGTCGATTTGCGCGGCGCAGCCCGTAACCAACACTTTCACGCTGGGATTTTCGCGATGCTGCCTCCTTATCGCCTGGCGCGATTTTCGGACCGCTTCGGCGGTCACGGCGCAGGTATTGACAACGCACGAATCCGAAATTCCCGCCGCCGCAGCCATTTCGCGCATCGCTTCAGTCTCGTAGGAATTGAGGCGGCACCCGAGCGTTTCGAATTTTGCTGCAGCGCCGGTCATTTCATGCTCCCAAGCACGCGTGAATCCAACGAGCCGTTGAACACGTGCGCGGTCGGCCCCGTCATCCAAACGCCATCATCGCGCCAATCCAAGTCAAGTTCGCCCCCATCCAGGTGGACGGCAACATGTCGGTCAACCAGATCCAAGCGCGCGGCTGCGACAGCAGCGGCGCTGGAACCCGACCCCGAGGCAGGCGTAACTCCAGCTCCGCGCTCCCAGATCCTCAGTCGTATCGCCTGCCGCGACATGATCGAGACGAATTCGACGTTCGTGCGTTCCGGAAACATCGGATGCCGTTCAAATTTCGGTCCGAGTTCCTCAATCTCGACTTCTGCCGCATTCGGAACAATGAACACGCAGTGCGGATTCCCCATGCTCAGCGCAGAGGGCGTTCCTTCAATCGGCAGCGAAAGTGTGTTCGCCTCGTTTGTCAATGGAATATCCCGCCAATCAAATCGCGGGCGTCCCATATTCACGCCGGTCAGCCCGCCTCCGGCATCAATACATGCCAACGATCCGCGGTCGGTTTCGACTGTGACTGCCGTCTTTCCCGACTCTTCGAACAACAGCCTGGCGACGCAGCGCGTCGCGTTGCCGCAAACGCCCGATTTGGAACCGTCGGCGTTGAAAAATACAAGCTTGGCATCGCAATTTTCTGAATCCCGGAGTTCCGCCAGCTGGTCGAACCCGACGCCGCGGCGACGATCTGCCAATCCAATCACCGATTGGCTGCTTATCGAACCCGGCATTCCTCGGAAATCGACAACCATGAAGTCGTTTCCGAGACCATGCATTTTCATGAAGCGAAGATCACTCATGCCCATCTTCCTACAGCGTTTTCCTTAAAAGTTGAACGAGCATGGCCGCAGCCGTTCATTGCGAAGGGGAGATTTCTACGGCAAGCCCGCGCTGTTGCGCCCGACAAGGAACGGCCGCTGCATGCCGCGGCAAGTCTGCCGAAAAAGCGGGTGGCGCATCAAGGATTCTTCGCCGAGCACGTACGACATGCTGGACTTGAGCTATGGCTTCGGACTCAATCGTATTTTCGAGCCGGTTTGGCTATTCGCATTTCGTTTCTGAAACGCGAAGACATTTTCGGGACAAGCGAATCGAAAGCGGCTACCATACTGTCTGAGTTCACCCATTGATGCGACCCCGCCTTGACGCCGGGGCGGCGGGTCCCCAAGCTGCGTCCAGTTGAAGATCCACAACTGGAGGGATCCAGGATGCAAGCAATCGGAATTCACGGGGCGTTCGCAAGCGCCGCGAAGATTGCCTCCCGCTGCCGGAGGGAGGACACCGGCAATCCCGTCGTCGTCGATCGGTCGGCTAGCGATGTCGTGCGTGCGGGACTGCGCTTATTGGAAGAACACGAATCCAAGGTCAAGGCGTTGCAGGAAGCTTTGATCGAGGGCGAACGATCAGGTGAACCGCAGTTTTTTGATCGCGATGGCTTCCTGAAACGCATTCATGATAAGCATATCGGTTGGGGCGGGATCGCATCGATCATCCCCACGTGCCGCAAGCGATCTTGAAGGCATATGGCTTTATACCGCTGAGACCTGGTCAGGCAGACCGACAGCTACTATTCCGAATCATGGATGTGATTGAATCGCTGGCGGCGGGAGAGCGGCGAGGCCGCAAGATCGATGTGCGCCAAGGCTACCTGAAATACCCTGTCGGGAAGCATCACGTGTATTTCCGCAGATCTGATAGCGGCATCGAGGTTGTCCGGATCCCGCACCAGAGCATGGATGTAAATCCAATACTGTTGCTTTAGACATTTCGACGTATGATTCCGGGGCTCCATTCGCGCGTTCGCCGGTAGACCGGGCCTCGTTTCCGGATGCTGTGGGAACTCATTTTTCTGCGCACTCCTCTCGGCTTGGTTTGTCCTCGGCTCCGCACAGCGCGCTCCTCGAGGATCTCTGCTTCGACGGCCTCCGCCCTGTCGAATTATCGTCGTCGGCCTGCAGCCTGCACGATTGCGCCGATTGGAATGCTCAGTTCGATTCAAACAACCGATGCAGCATGAATGCAGCGGCCCCCGGCAGCTTCAAATGTTCCGAAGCGGCCACTTTTTCCGGGCCGTAGCGTCCAGCTTCGTTGAGGCAATTGATGGTTCCGGCCACGCAGCCGCAGACTACGATCGGAACATTGATCACAGATCCGCACCCCAGCGAACGAATGAGTTCATGGTCAGGAAAAACATCCGCAATGCGTTCGATGTCGTTGGCGACGAACGTCTTCCTTCTTTCCAGAACGATTTGAGTCCATTCGTTCTGCGGAACGGGTTTCGTGCCTTGGACCGGATAAGCCTTTCGATCGCTCGAGTAGATTCGACCTGCGATCATGGATTCATGGTCGATTGCCATCAGCGAAAACAGTCTCGCGCCCACAATCAGGTGGGCAAGGCGCTCCAAGCCTTCGAACGCGGTCTTCGGCTGGCCGGCTTCACAGGCCAAAGCCGTGTAAAAATCTTCAAGCAACTGCATAGGATCCGGCTTGTTCAGCCAACGCTTCTCGAAGCACTTCCTCTTCTCGGGTGACGACCGGCACGGCAGCCACCAGACTTCGGGTGTATTCATGCCGCGGAGCCGCGAACAGCTCCTCGGTTCCGGCGATTTCAACCAGCCTGCCCTCCCTGAACACCGCGACCGTATCCGCGATGTTCCGCACGACCGACAAATCGTGGGTGATGAATACGTAAGACAAGCTTCGTCTGGATTTGATTTCGTCGAGAAGCTTCAGAACGCGGGCTTGGACCAGAACGTCCAACGCGGATGTGGGCTCGTCAAGCACCAGAACGCGGGATTTGCAAGCCAGCGCCCTCGCGATGGCCACGCGCTGCCGCTGACCGCCCGAAAGCGCGGCCGGGTATCGCGATGCAAGTTCAGGTTCCAAGCCGACCTCCCCCAAGAGGGCTGCGACGGCTTGCGGGCGGAGCGACTTCTCGCCTATCTCGTGAACGTCCATCGCCAAACGGACCGAGGCGCCGACCGTTCTTTTGGGATTGAGCGCTGAAAGCGGATTCTGCTGCACGAGCTGGATCAATCCGCGCTGTTCAAGAGTGCGCCTCGGGCCGAGCTCTTCGCCGAAGAGCCGAATTTTGCCTTCTGTCGGCGGAAACACGCCGAGCAGAAGGTTTGCGATCGTCGTCTTTCCGGACCCTGACTCGCCCACGACAGCTACGCAATCGCCATTTCCAACGTCAAGTGAAACACCTTGGACAGCCGCCACCTCCCTGTCCGCGACCTTGAAGATCTTGGATACGCCTTCCAGCGACACAGCGGGATCATTCATTGCGCGCCTTCCGCGCCGATGTGATCAACCATCGGGCGCAAGAAGTCCCCTTCTTCGCTGATCGCATCCGGAATGCCGCCCCCGGTCAGCTTCGGAACCGCCGCCATCAGCGCGCGAGTGTAAGGATGCCCGGGCGCGGCGAACACTGTTTCTGCTGGGCCATGCTCGACGATTCTGCCCCTGTAGATTACGTATACCCTGTCCGCGAATTCCCTGACGACGCCCAGATTGTGCGAAATGAACAGCACGGCTGTTCCGTGAGCGGCGACGACCTGCCGCATCAAGTTCAACGTCTTCGCCTGGACCGTCACGTCCAATGCCGTGCCCGGTTCGTCGGCGATCAGCAGCGAAGGCTCGTTGGCAAGCGCCATCGCGATCATGACGCGCTGGTTCATTCCGCCGGAAAGCTGGAACGAATACGAGTCCAAGACCCGGCGTCCGTCCGGAATCGCGACCTCGTCAAGCAATTCCGCGGCCTTGGCCGATGCCGCTTCGCTTGCGATCTTGCGGTCGCCCCGGCGCAGGACATCATGGAACTGAGAACCGATTCGGTATACGGGATTGAGCGAAGATGTCGGATCCTGGAAGATCATCGAGATTCGACGGCCTCTAAGATCAGCGGCCTGCTTTGAGGTCATTCTCGCAATATCTTCTCCCTCAAATTCGACAGTGCCGGAAATTCGCGCGGACTTCAGCATCTGCAGCAGACCGACGACTATTCGCGCCGTCACCGATTTGCCCGAACCGGATTCGCCGACCAGCGCGACGCGTTCCGCCCGACCGACATTGAGGGAAATCCCATGCAGGACATCTGTCGTTCCCGCCCAGTTCCGGAAACTGAGATTGAGATTGTGGATCCGCAGGACTGGAGCGCTCACTGCTCCGCTCCCAGGACCTCGCGCATCGCGTCGCCCACGAGATTGAATCCGAAAACGGCCGCGAGAATAGCCAAGCCCGGGAAAACGGTCAGCCACCACGAATCGGGCAGGTAACGCGCTCCGTCAGCAACCATCGACCCCAGATCGGGCGTAGGAGGCTGCACTCCAAGGCCGAGAAACGACAGGGACGAAGCGATCAATATGACGAATCCCAAGTCCAAAGTCATTTTCGTGATGATCGCCGGAAAGCAGTTCGGCAGAATTTCCCTGAACATAATGTGGAGGCGACTCGCGCCGATCACTTCCGCAGCGAGCACGTAGCCTTCCTCCTTTTCGCTTCTGGTAATGTTGTAAACCAACCGGGTGTACCAAGGCCACCACATCGTGGTGACCGCAAGCATGCCGTTCGTCAGCGTCGGCTCAAGCACTCCCATAATCGACATGGCCAAAACAAGCGGCGGAACGGAAAGAAAAACGTCCGTCAGCCGCATCAACGCGAATTCGGTCCTGCCGCCGACATACCCAGCGACCAAGCCGACGGCGACGCCGACCGGAACAGCGATGCCGAGAACCACGACGCCGAGAAAGAGCGAAATCCGGTATGCGTAGATGATCCGGCTGAAAATGTCGCGGCCGACAAGATCGGTACCCATGATGTATGGCCACTCCGGCGGCCTGTTGAAATTGACGAAGTCCACTACCGCGGCGCGGTGCTCCGGGAACGGAGCGATGAAATCCGCGAAAACGGCAGAAAATACCACCGCCGCAATCAATGCGATGCCGGCCAATGAAAGCGGATTGGAGGCAAGAATCTTGAAGGCTCTCAACATCAGGTCCGGGAACCGTATCGAATCTTGGGGTTGATGATGCTGACCAACAGGTCGACCAGAATGTTCATTATCAGGAATGTGGCGGAAATGATCAGAACTGTTCCGACGATCGCATTCAGATCCTTCCTCAAGATGACGGCGACGCCGTAGCGCGAGAGCCCCGGCCAAGCGAATATCGCCTCGACCAGAAACGCGTTTCCCAGCATCGCGGCGAAATCGAGCCCGATGATTGTGAGCGATGGAATCAGCGACGGGCGAAAGGCGTAGCGGGTCGCAATCCGGCGCTCGCTGAAGCCGTAGCAATGCGCCATCTCAATGTAAGGCTTGTCGTAAGTCTCGACCATGTTTGATCGAGTCAATCGCGCCGCCTGCCCGATGCCCGAAAGGGCCAACGCGAAAGCGGGAAGGACTATGTGCCAAGCGGCGTCCCGAAACGATCTGAAATCGCCAGCCAGCAATGTATCCACAAGCAGGAAGCCCGTTACCCTTGCGACTTCCAAATGGTCGGACAAGCGGCCTGCGATCGGGAACAACGGGAGGAAGAAGGCAAACAGCAGCATTAATATGACGGCCCAGACGAAGCTCGGCGCCGACACGCCCAGAAGCGCGATGATCCGGATCGCGCCGTCGGCGAATCGGCCCCGATATCGGGCCGAAAGGATGCCCAGCGGCAGCCCGAACGCGATCATCATGACGCCCGCCACGATGACGAGTTCAAGCGTGGCGGGAAGAAACTGAGCTATGTCGGTCGTTACGGGCCGATTCGTGTACAGCGATATTCCGAGGTCGCCTTGGAACAGTCCGCTTAGGAAATGGGCGTATTGCGTCCAGACCGGCTCGTCGAGACGGAGTTCAGTGCGGAGTTTCTCGACCTGATCGGTGGTCGCGCTGGGGCCAAGCGCGATCCGCGCCGGGTCTCCCGGAATAACCCGGGCAATAAGAAAGATAAGGATTGAAACCCCGAACAGCACAATGGCAGCGGTCCCAACTCGCGACAGAAATCGGCGGACCAGCGGAATCATCGGTTGCTTGGTCGGAATCTGCGAAACAGGGGCCGCGACGGCCGCCCCTGTTTTCCGGACCTGATTATTCGACTTCTTCCATGAGCCTGAACGCGAATCCCATGGTGTCGAGGCCGAAGGCATGCGCCGGATCGGTCAGGGCAGGCACCCTGAAACGATTGGACGCAGCGAATACGGATTGCCGATCATACCCGTATATGGAAGGCGCGAGTTCCATCAGACGACGGTTCAGATCGGAATATGCCGCTTCCCGTCCTGCTTCATCGGCAGCCGTTCTGCCGGCTTCCAAGAGCCGGTCCGTCTCCGCGTCATTGAGATACTCGGGCGACTGCCACGTGCCGACCGAACTCGAATGATACATTCCGAACAGCAATGTGTCGGGATCCCCAGTGACGGCGGTCACGAAGATTTGCGATATGTTCGGCGTCGATTCCGGCGTCGAGACTTCTTCGGTGAACAGCGCCCACGGGATCTTCCTGATTTCCGATTTTATTCCGAGTTCAGCGAAATTGGCCTGCATGAGCAGAGCGAAGCGCTCCTCGAGCGGCACCTCGGCGATCCAGGAAATCTCCAGATTGATTTCGCTCGGATCATATCGGCATTGGCTGAGATGCGCGCGCGCCGCATCCATGTCGCGCGTCAGCTCGTTGCCGACCGGATTCGCGCCGAACATTCCGACAGGGATCGCGCCAGTACTCGGCGAGCCTTGCGAGAAATCGTCCGTCACGGAAATCAGTTTGATCGCGACATTGTAGTCGAACGCGTGTGAGAGAGCCTGCCTGCAGTGGATATCGTCCAACGGCGCCTTGGTGGTATTCATCTTCACATAAAAGGCGCCCGTGCCGGCTTCCGCGAGAAGCTGAGCACCGGATTCGGCAAGCGCCTTGATAACTTCCGGCGGGAGCCACTGCGATGCAATATCGTGCTCGCCTCGTTCGATCAGCGTTCGTACCGTAGCGGCCTCGAGACCGTAACGAAGTCTTACGGTATCCGGCGCGGCATCGGGAACGCCTAAGAAATAATCCGCGTTCTTTTCCATTACGGTTTCTTCCTGCGGATTGTGCGATACGACCGTGTAGGCTCCCGTTCCGGCACCGTTCGCCGACAGGAAAGCTTGGCCCCAGTCGCCCATTTCGCCTTCGCCTTCTCCCAGATTCGCCATCACCTGCTCCTTGTCGATGATCGGAAGTCTGACCAATGAAGCGATGAAGGGGCTGTACGGTTCCGACAGGTGGAAGGTAACTATGGAGCTGCCGTCAGCCGAGGCGCTTTCGACGTTGGTGAACAGATAGGACAGCCCTTGCCCGAAATGCTTCATCCTGTCGAATGTGAATACGACATCCTCGGCAGTCAGCATGTTGCCGCTTTGGAACCTGACGTCGTCCCTAAGCCGGAACGTGAATGTTTTGCCTGATCCTTCCCAGCTTTCCGCCAGATGGGGCACGTGCCCGGGACCGCCTTGCCGCGGGATCACCAAAGTGTCGTAAACATTGAACATGAGGATTGAATCGGCATAGTCGGACGCCTTCGACGGGTCGAGTTCGCCAACCGCGACCTCGTCCAATCTCAAGACCCCGCCCGCGTGCAGCGCCGTGCCGGACAAGGCGAACGCGGCGATGGCGGCGATCGCCGCTGATTTAAACAAGTTCATAAGGTTTCTCCTTTTTTGCTTGGAATCGATTGTCATGCCATCGAAGGTTTCAGCCTTCACTCTGCCTCCCGCTCTTGATTCTGGTCTGCAAAAACATGCTCGCCGAACAAATCCAGCGTGCCGACCCAAAGGACTTTCGCGGGCTCCGTCGTATGGTTCCAAATGCAATGCAGCTTGTTCGATTTATGGTGTATTGAATCGCCGCTTTTCAGCACCACGGTTTGGCCTTCCAGTTCGGATGTCACGCATCCGGACAGGACGAATTCGATTTCCTCGCCTTGGTGACGGACTCGTTCGGAACGATATCCCGGAGGGATGTTCATGATCACCGAGTGAATCCGCTGCCCGTCGAAGCTCGAGGAGATCCGCTCGTATGAGATCGATTTGTCGGCGATCCAATAGGGTCGTCGCTCGGCGCGGCGCGTGAAGCTCCGTTCGGCGCGCGGCTGCGACAAATATTCGGAAATCTCCGATCCGAGCACGCCGCAAATCGAAACGAGAGAAGCGAGAGACGGCGCGGTCAAATCCCGCTCGACCTGCGAAATGAAGCCGGTCGACAACCCCGCGCCATCGGCCACGTCCTGCAAGGTCAGCGCGAGCTCCTTGCGTTTGGCTCGCAGGCGCGTGCCGAGCGACAAATTTTCGGCAAGGGCGGCGCGCTCGGATTCCGACATGCGACTGCTACCTTCTTCGGACGTCATCGACGCCAAAGATTGGCAATGCCGTTCACAGAGTCAAGAATTTTTTACAAATACTAAAATCACCGATTCCGATTGGAACGGCAGAAATCTTCACTTGCGGATGAATCGCCATGGGTTGAAGTGATCTGCCGGACATCTCGCATTGACCGGTGCGATGAACCAGCGTGCTGCTGTTCGACTCAATTGCCGCGCCCATACGCGAAACGCGGCGAGAACCTCGGTCCCCGCCATGCTTCGCTTCCGCCAATCTCGTGGAAAGAAAAGGCAGCCAGTCGGCCGCCTTCCTACTATTCGATGAGCTCAGTTCGAGACCGCGACGCCAACTGCCAACAACAGAAGCAGAGGAATAATCAGACCGCCTCCGGTGGGCTCTTCTACAGGCGGCGGCGCCATTACCGGCTCTTCCACTGGCTGTTCCATTTCAGGGTCGTCCAAACCGCCTGCCGATGCGCTGGCAGCGGCTATCGCGAAAGCTGCGGCGAATGCGAGTTTCTTCATTTTCGAGTCTCCAATAGTTCAAGTTTGCTTTCTTGGTTCACACCAGCAGCACACCTGTTCACTCTAGTGCTTTGATACTGCGGATATGCAATGAATACATCGCCCGGCAAGCGCGTGATGCTGTCAATTTATCGCACATTGTTGCTAAATCAGCAACACCTGAGTGCCGACCGTCGTCAATTCGAACAATTCCGCGATATGCTTGTTGTAGAGGCCGATGCAGCCGTTTGAAGAGCGTCGGCCAATCTTCCGAGTGTCGTGGGTCCCGTGAATTCGGTAGTACCGCCACGACAAGTAAAGCGCGTGCGTGCCCATCGGATTGTCAGGCCCGGGCGGAACATAGGACGGCCATTCAGGATTGCGCTTCAGCATCGCAGGGGTCGGCCTCCAGTCCGGCCCCACGACTTTGTTCACAATCACTGTTCGTCCGAGGCGCGTCAGTTCAGGCGATAGCGGCACGCTTGTCGGGTAGAGCCGGTATTCGCTTTGGTCTTCGGACCAGAAATGCAATGCTCTGGATGTCGTGTCCACGAGGACCGCACCGTCGACCAGGTTCACGAAGTAATTTTCCCATGTCTTGGTCTTAAAACCGGAAATGTTCCGCCTGACGGTGGCTGAATCCGCCCGGTCGCCCAATACTGCCAAACCCAGAGCAGCGGTCGCTGCCGCTCCGAATCGTCGCCTTGAAATCTGCGAATTGTCCTGTGCCATCCCGCTCGCAAATTTGTTCTTTTGCGCCCAAATACACCAAGTTGAACGCAAAATCAATCAAATCCTGGAGAAGCCCCCTCGGGAGGCCGAAGAGCGGTCCATTTTATCAATTGCTACAGCAGCGCAATTCCGCCTTTCGGAAAATCCAGCACTGCAGCGGAGCCGAATGGCTCCCGATTCATCCGAGCCCAGGTTGTCGCCGCAGATTCCGACTGATAAGTCGAAAGAAACCAGCGCGTCCAACGGCCAAGATGATGGTGCGGAGAATATTTTTCTTTCTTTTCCTGATGTCGGGCGTGGCCGCCTGCGCCGCGCCGCCCGATGTGCCAGACGATCCGGTCGAGATTGGCGAGGTGGAGGCTGGGCCTACGCTCTACATCATTCACGAATCTATGAACGGCCGCATTCAGCATCGGTTTGTCGACGCCGTCAACGGAGTGCGGCAGACCAACTACTTGCCGAAAGTCGCCTTGTCCCCGACGCTGAATGCGGCGGCCAAGACGCATGCCAGAGACATGTTCATCCAGAATCGGCCTTGGCATTTCGGGTCCGACGGCTCGTCGCCGCTTGATCGGACGGCACGCGTCCGATACGAGGGCCGTCTGGTCGGAGAGAATATCGCGGAAACCTACGAAAGCGAACTTCCCATCTTGGGGGCGTGGCTGGAGCGCGACGATACGAGGGAAACCATCCTGGATCCGAGGGCCGCGAAAATCGGAATAGGCTGGCACCAGCAGGAAAACGGAAAGATCTGGTGGGTGCTTTTGGTCGGAACCTGAGCAGTCAAGGGCGGATGTGAACCGGCGTTCCGATTTCAACCATTGCGTAAATCGTCGACATTTCCGGGTTGGAAACCGCAATGCAGCCAGCCGTCCAATCGCCTGTCTTGGCTTGGCGCGAGTCCGTCGGTTGCCCGTGAATGAAGATGTCGCCGCCCGGATCAACCCCTCTCTCGTCAGCCAGCCGTCTATCCTCGCCGTTCGGATAGGAGATCCCCAGCGACAGGTAGAATTGGCTCGCAGGGTTCTTTCTGTCGATGAAATAAGTCCCCTCCGGCGTTCGTCCGTCGCCTCGCGTGGTTTTGTGGCCTTCGGGCTGAAATCCCAAATCGATCTTGTAGCGCCGCAACCGGCGGTCGCCATTGTACAAATCCATGTTCCGCGCCGACTTGTCGATCACGATGCTCGTGACTTCCTGCTTTTCTCGGCTGTACATGAAGTTATCGGTGCCAGCTGAACCGAATTGACAAGCCGAAAGCAGCATTGCCGCGGCGGATGCCGAAATGGCTGTTGCAACCCGAGCCGCGCTGCGTCGGATAGCGGGGAAACTGTTCATGCTCAAGACCACCTGCCTGCGCCATCCCGGACGTCGGACGCGATTTGGATTCACGACCCGCCTTGGCGTCTTCCCGCGCGGGCTTGTCCTGCTCGGTCGCTCCGCGCCCCATGAGATTTAAAGGTCTTCCGTCGGACCGGAATATTGGACAAAGCCCCGAATACCGCAAAGCGGCCGATCTGTCCATCTTCGTACTCCCGTCAACCGACAACAGCGTTGCGAGAAACCAACGGTCGAACTTCAGGCCGCCGCTGGAACTTGATCATTGAGACGCAATGAGTTCTTCCGATACAGGTGCCGCGAGGGGATTTTTCGACATCCGTCAATGCGCCGATTCTCCGCGAAACGCGTTCCGTTTGCGCCCGTACGGCGGTGCGGACACCGTGCGATTTCTTCGCCGCGCCCCATTCAGGAGCAAACGTCTGCCGACATCGGAAATTGGCGTCGTGCGCAAACTTGCGGCAAAGCGGCGAATCGAAAAGGCTGGTTTACGCGCCAAGAGCGGCAGCGCCCGGCCGGCGCGGTCGCACCGCAGGTTTTCTTCTCGGCTTGGCTGAAGCCGACTTCAGCTGTCCGCACGCAGCCATTATGTCGGTCCCTCTCGGCGTCCGCACCGGAGCGGCATATCCCGCGTTGTAGACGATCGAAGCGAAGCTCTTGATCCGGTCCGGGTCCGACCGTCGATACGACGCGCACGGCCATTCGTTGAACGGTATCAGATTCACTTTGGCGGGGATGCCGCTGATCAGTTTCGCAAGTCTTTTTGCGTCTTGGTCGGAGTCGTTCACATCTTTCAGCATCACGTATTCGAATGTTATGCGGTCAGAGTTCGACAGCCCCGGATAGCTCCTCAGCTCGCCGAGCAGCGCTTCGATGTTCCACTTCCTGTTGATCGGGACAAGCTTGTCTCGCACGTCATCCGTCGTGGCGTGGAGCGATACCGCGAGCCTGCAGCCGATCTCTTCGCCGGTTCGGCGGATTCCGGGAACGACGCCCGCTGTCGAAAGGGTAATCCTGCGGCGGGACAGGCTTATGCCCGAACCGTCCATCGCGATCCGCATCGCGTCCCGAACATTCTCGAAATTGTAAAGAGGCTCGCCCATTCCCATGAGCACGATGTTGGAGAGCAAACGGGCCTCGTCCTTCGGATGCCGGCCCGGGCGCGGCCACTCGCCCAGATCATCGCGGACGGCCAAAATCTGTCCGACGATTTCGGCCGAGGTCAAGTTCCTGACGAGAGCTTGAGTCCCAGTATGGCAGAACGAGCAATTCAGCGTGCACCCCACCTGCGAAGAAACGCAAAGGGTGCCCCTGTCTTCATCGGGAATATAAACGGTTTCGAATTCCTGGCCGCCTTCCACGCGGAACAGGTACTTTCGCGTTCCGTCCGAACTCACCAGTTTTCGCGCCAGTTCCGGAACCTCCAATTTGAACGTGCTCGCGAGAAGGCTCCTGTAGTCCTTCGCAAGATCCGTCATGGCGTTGAAATCGCGGACGCCCTTTTGGTACATCCATTGCCAAACCTGAGCCACCCGCATGCCTGCTTGGCGCTCGGGCGTTCCTGCCGAGGCCAATGCCTCCCGCAGCTCGTCCTTCCCGAGGCCGATCAGATTGGCGCGACTTGCGCCTTCGCGCCGAACTTGGCGGCGACCCGCTTCAGCATCTCCTGATTCGAGATGTCCCGGCGCAACACCTGCTCGTCCGCAGTCTTGAGATTGCGGACGATCCGATGCTCGCTCCGACGAAGCGAAATTCAGCACGGCAATGCGGCAAGCAGCCGACCCGGAGCCCGCATTCCTATCTCGCGCAAAGTTCCACGGCATTCTCAAGCGCCGCCGTGAATCCCTTGAGAGAAAAAGTATCGCGGGTGTTCGTCCCCCGGCCCGAAATGCCCGACAAGACGATCCTGCTGCCTTTCTTCATGGCGTCCACGAGCCTATCATCGTCAGCGGGCAGCGGCCAAGCCCACTCCAAGTGGGCGTCCTCCTGGCCGATTTGGAATGTGAATTCCGTGGCATTGTCGATTTCCGCCAGAACGTCCGAATCATTTGCAAACGGATAGCCGCTATTGAATGACACAAGAGCCGAGTCCGCGGAACTCAGCGAGGTTGCGGTAACGAAAAGCTTGATCGTTCCCCTGCGCACCTGAACAGTTCTTCCGCCCCGCGTGTTTACCGTATTGACTGGCGATGAGCTTGCGCCGCACTCCTTTTTCGGACAATCGCTGGCCGATTGATAAATTTGCCAATCACCAAATTCGCCTCCGCCCACTAACGAGCAATCCCTCTCTCGATCTTCCTGCGCCGCAACTTGCCCGGCGCAAAGAGCGACGAGCATCGCCAAACCGACTTGCCAGATTTTTCCTATCTTCATCATTTCCCTGCCTTCGCCTCGATTGCGGCCTGCTTGGGAGGCCGTCATGCCCTGATGATCCCGCAACACTTGCGGGATTTGCAACAATTCAGTCTGAGCGTATATCAACTTTTTTTTGAATTGCACGTATAGATGGCAGACGGCATTCGGCGTGCTTTGACGCGCAATTCACCGAAATGCTATATGTGACGCGCTTTTCCGCCTCGCCGTCCGCAGGCGGCCTTGGCGGACAAGCATGAGCATCGCATCGGCATACGCCGATCATTTGTCAGGAACTGGTTATGGCTGAACCGAAAACCTTATACGACAAGATCTGGGATTCACATGTCGTGCATCAAGCCGACGACGGCACTTGCCTGCTGTACATCGACCGGCATCTTGTTCATGAAGTCACGAGTCCGCAGGCATTTGAAGGATTGCGATCATCCGGGCGCAGCGTCCGAAGGCCGGAGCAGACGGTCGCGGTCCCGGATCACAACGTCCCGACCGACGTGGGGCGAAGCGGCGGCATCAGCAACGAAGAAAGCCGCATTCAGGTGGAAACGCTCGAGGACAACGCCGAGCACTTCGGAATCGCATACTACGGCGTCAACGACATACGCCAAGGCATCGTGCACATAATCGGTCCGGAGCAAGGCTGGACGCAGCCCGGAATGACAATCGTCTGCGGAGACAGCCACACGGCGACGCACGGCGCATTCGGGGCGCTCGCGCACGGCATCGGCACAAGCGAAGTTGAGCACGTGCTTGCAACCCAGACCCTCATTCAAAAAAAATCGAAAAATATGAAGGTCGAAATCAAAGGCGCGCTCGGGCACGGCGTCACGGCCAAAGACATCACTCTTTCGATCATCGGCAAAACCGGCACTGCCGGCGGGACCGGCCACGTGATCGAATATTGCGGAGACGCGATTTCGGCCCTTTCCATGGAAGGCCGGATGACGGTGTGCAACATGGCGATAGAAGGGGGCGCACGGGCGGGGCTCATCGCGCCGGACCGGAAGACCTTCGACTACGTCAAGGGCAGGCCTCATGCGCCCAAAGGCGCGGCCTACGAAACTGCTCTCGCATGGTGGAAAACGCTCGGGTCCGACGACGGCGCGCATTTCGACAAGGAAGTCGTTCTCGACGCCGCATCCATTGCGCCCGTCGTCACTTGGGGCACCAGTCCGGAGGATGTGCTTCCGATCACAGGCTCGGTGCCGCATCCGGACGAATTCAGCGGGGCGAAATCGACCGCGGCGCGGCGAAGCCTGGAATACATGGGCCTTGATCCCGGCACGAAGCTCGAGGACATAAACATCGACACGGTGTTCATCGGCTCGTGCACGAACGGACGAATCGAAGACTTGAGGGAAGTTGCGGCGGTCATGAAGGGGCGGTCCGTAAAGGACGGGATCCGCGCGATGATTGTCCCGGGATCCGGGTTGGTGCGATCGCAGGCCGAAGAGGAAGGCATTGCGCAAGAACTTATCGAAGCCGGATTCGAGTGGCGAATGGCGGGCTGCTCCATGTGTCTGGGCATGAATCCCGACCAGCTCCAGCCCGGAGAAAGATGCGCCTCCACATCGAATCGAAACTTCGAAGGACGCCAGGGGCGCGGAGGACGGACGCATCTTCTCAGCCCGGCGATGGCCGCAGCGGCGGCGGTCACGGGGCGGCTGACGGATGTCAGGCAGATGGCATAGGAGCAACACCATGGAAAAGTTCGAGAAACTCACCGGGATCGCGGCGCCGATGCCTTTGGTGAACATCGATACCGACATGATCATCCCCAAGCAGTTCCTGAAAACAATCAAGCGCACGGGCTTGGGGGTCAGCCTCTTTTTCGAGATGCGCTACGATCTTGAGGGAAACGAAAAACCCGATTTCGTCCTGAACAAGCCCGCGTGGCGGGAGGCGCAGATCATCGTGGCGGGAGACAATTTCGGATGCGGCTCTTCCCGAGAGCACGCTCCGTGGGCGCTCAAGGACTTCGGGATCAAATGCGTGATTTCGACCAGCTTCGCCGACATCTTCTACAACAATTGCTTCAAGAACGGCATCCTGCCGGTCGCGCTTCCGCAGGCCGATGTGGACAAGCTCATGTCGCACGCGCAAAGCGGGGCCAACGCGAGAATCATGGTCGATCTGGAGAAGCAGCAGGTGAATGCGCCCGACGGCGAAGTTTTCGATTTCGAGATCGACCCGTTCAAGAAGAAATGCCTTCTTGAAGGACTGGACGATATCGATCTGACGCTCCAGAAAGTCGCTCACATCGACGAATTCGAAAGCAGCCGAAAGCATTCGACGCCGTGGCTATGAGCGATCGCCGTACTGGCATAGCCAGTTCCGACAGAATCAGTGCATTGTGCCGCGACAGCCGGCGGCGCGCGGATTCGGCAAGGAACGGCACGAAGAGCGGCAGAAGTTCAGCCGGAATTGCACCTGCGGCGATTCATATTGCTCATATTGCCGCGCACGTCGAATTTCCGGCTTGACCAAACCGCAATCGCCCGCCGGAGCCGTAAATGGAGACCCGGAGCAGGTTCAGCTTTGGCCGTCCGTCACCCCATCCAGCGCCTGACCGGAGCCGCCGCTTCTTCAAGCGGCTGGCAGATCACGTCCACGAGGGTCGGTTCGCCGCACTCGATCGCTTTCTGAAGCGCGCCGTCAAGGTCTTCCGGGTCCTCCACCCGCCACGACTTGAGTCCGTAGCTGGCGGCAATGGCGGCATGATCCGTCCTGTCGAAATCCACATTGTGGTAGCGCTTGCCGCAATCCGCGTACTGGCTTGCGCGGATCCATCCGAAGCTGCTGTTCGAAAACACGACGAACGTGATGGGCGCCCGAATCCTCGAGACCGTTTCCAGTTCGCCGCAAGCGAACCCGAATGAACCGTCGCCCATGACTGCGACGACCTTCCTGTCCGGCCTGCCGAACCATACGCCCATCGAAGCTCCTATGGAGTAGCCCAATGCGCCGTGGGCGCGATTGGTCACGAAGTGCCGGCCAGGCCGTTTGCATCGGTAGTAAGCCGACATGTACGGACAAGAGGTTCCCGGATCCGACACGATCACCGCATCGTCGGGAAGCGACTTTTGAAGCGCGCGGACAATTCGCTCCGGACGAATCGGCATCTCCGAGGAGCGGGCCAGCGCATTGAATCGGTCGAATTTTTTCTTCTTCGCTTTGCTGATCGACGACGCTCCTCCGAATTCCGTCCGCAGACCGGGATTCCGATCCAAAACTGCATTCATCTCTCTTAGTGCGAGTTGAAGATCAGCGACGATTCCCACTTCCGTCCGGTAGTTGGCTCCGATCGCCAAAGGATCCGAATCAATGTGCACGACCCTCGCATCCGGCCCGGGAGCTTCCCATCTTGATGTAGTCGTCGACCCGGCGCGGCACCCCAGAAACACGATCAAATCGGCGGCGGCCATCAACTCCCACGTCTCGTCGGTGCCGCCGTTCGAACCAACGACGCCCAAACAGTTCGGGTGCTCGTCGGAAAGACTTCCCTGGCCCGATATTGATGTGGCGACAGGGATATCGAGCGACGCCGCAAATTGCGCGAGCTCATGGGTTGCGCCTGCGATCACTACGCCTCCGCCGCAAACCAGAAGCGGACTTTTCGCCGAGCAGATCGCTTCAACCGCGGCCTCGGCCGCTCCCGGTTCGGGCGCCGCCCGCCAAGCCGGGTAACTGCAATGATTTTCATCCGCCCAAATGTCGTGCGGATCGACATCGTCGTATTGAATGTCGTACGGAACGCCGAGATGCGCGGCGCCCGGCCGGCCCGTAGTCATGGCGCGAAAGGCCCATCGCACCATCCTCGGAATATGGTCTGCGCGCTTGACGACGGTATTCCATTTCGTGAGCGGCCTCATCAACGCGTCCTGATCGACTTCGGTCAAAGGGAATTTGCCGTAAGAAGCGACAGAGATGTCCGTAGTTATTCCCAAAACCGCCGAAGACGACTCGCTGGCCTCGATCAAGCCCGGAAGCAGATATGTCGCGCCTCCCCCTGAAGGGCCTTCGCAGACGCCCACTCGGCCCGTCGTGCGGGAATACCCGTCGGCCATGTAGGCCGCGGTGCGCTCGTCGCGAACGAGGATGTGCTCGATCTTGTGCTCGAGCCGATAGATCGCATCGTAGAATGGAAGAGTCGTGTCTCCGCACAAGCCGAAAATGTGTCGGATTCCGTGCGCTTCCAACATCCGGACGAGCGCTTCCGCTCCGGATAACGTGTTCTTCAAAGCGGGAAAGCCCTTCTGCAGTCGTCCGCCGAGCGCGAGTGTTCGGCCGGCGTCAATTTCAATCGCGAATCAGACGGTCGCGGACATCAGCCCGCGACCGTCGCAATCGAATTTCCGGAAACGGCCGTCACTCAGTGAACGAAACGGAGTCCGGTATCTCGGAAATGTCGCTGTACTTGAGCATCGCTTCCTTCATCCGGCGCTCGTTGTGGCCGAGCTTGTTGTTCCATTCGGCCCACCAGTTGAGGAAGTTTTTGAATCTCGGATCGAATTCCGAACGAATGCCGAAATACCCCGGCAACGCCGCTCTCGGCTTCGGAGTATTGAACGTTCCGAGTCCGGGATTCTTCTCCTTCGCGATCATGCTGGAAAGAACCGTCGTGGTGAAGGCGTCGGCGCGACCGGAGGTGACCGCCAGAATGATCTGCGACAGCTCCTTGAACTGCACCTGCGTCGCCTTCGGAGCCCATTTCTCGAGCAGCAGCTGATCGGCCGAGCCTGTCATGACCGCAACTTTCACGTCCGGATTATTGTAGTCTTCCCAGTTCCTGCCGCCGAAGTCCGGGTTGTTGACCGTCACCCACTCGATCCAGTAGATCGGGCCGGCGAAGTCAATCGATGTTGCGCGGACCGGCGTCGCCTGCATGCCTGCCGCAAAATCGACCACGCCAGTTGAAATCGCGAGGACGAGTTCGCTCCATCCGCCCACTTCGACCTGAACCAGATCCACCTTCAACTCAGCGGCCACGTCATTCGCCATGTTGACAAGCGCGCCGTCGTAGTCGCCTGTATCCTTGTCTTTCACGAAATACGGCGCGTAGTTGAATACGGCGAAACGCACTTCGCCCGTGCGCTTGATTCGCTCCCAGGTCGACTCGGCATCCTGGGCGCTTGCAGTCCCAGTGAACGCGAATGCGGCCGCGATTGCCGTGAAAGCGGCAGCTAGAAACTTTTTCACACTCATAGCTCAATCTCCCTTGCTAAAGCCTAGATGCAATAGAAACCCGCCTATGCCGCAAATGTAAATAGAAATCGTCCGATCACGGAAATGTTTGATTCGACGGCATTGGCGCCGTTCGCTGTCCGCCGATGCGGACGATTTCCGAAGCGTCAAACACTCAAAGAGACGCAGGGGGGCCTGCGACTTTGCCGTCAATCCGGAACAAACTCAGATGACGAATTGCTCAATGCAAGATCTGCGGGAGGGAGCGCATATGCTTTCAATCCTTCGGCTCTCGCAATGCCAACCGTCCTTCCGAGCCAATTTCCACGGGAACCGGATCCGATATCGCGCCGACGAATCGGCCATCCGATCCGAAGTTCAGAAAGCTCATGTAATGCATCGACGTCCTGTCGCGGATGATCTTTCCGGCATACCGATTGGGCGGAGCCGAACCGTCCAGAAATTCGCAGGCGGCAATCTCCCAAGGACCGAGGTGGCTGTCCGAAACCAAGTAATGCGTGCCTGTGACCGCCGTCCGCGGATAAGAGCTGCGGTAGGCGGTCGACCAGTGCTCCGCCGCAGTGCAAAACAAGCAATACCATCGGTCTTGGATGTTCATGATTTGCGGAACCTCCAGCTGCCCGAACCCGCCGATGTGCACGGGTTCGTCCAAAGTCCAGTTCAAAAGGTCCGGGGAGCGAGCCAAGCCAATCGCCCCCGCGTCGTTCGCCTCTTCAATTCCTGCTGCACGGGCCGTGAAATACATGATCCAGCCGTCGCCGTCCGGGTCGCGCATCACCCACGGGTCGCGCATCGCGCGATCATGCCAACGGCCGGGCGAATATTCTTCGTAAACATCAAGGCTCAGATCCAGAACAGGCCATTCGCTGCAGCGGGCCCATTCGCGCAAGTTCTTGCTTGTTGCACGCCCGATGCGCTGCTTCAAACCGTTCTCGCCCCTGCTCGTCCCGGTGTAGAACAAATGCCAAAGACCTCCGGCATCTTGCACGACGCTTCCCGTCCAAGTCGTGAAGTCGTCCCAAGCAGATCCAGCAGATGGGCCGAATACCTCGCCTGTGTAATTCCAATTCCGCAAATCGCTTGAAACCGCGTGCCCGATCGATACGTTCCAGTGCCGCAGCTCCGGGTCGCCGATGGATTTCGGGGCTTGCAGAAAGAACATGTTCCATTCCGTCCCGTCGCGGACAATCCAGAAATCCCATATCCACTTGTCATCCAGAGCAAGCATCCGATTTCCTATTCAATCAACTGCGCCGCGGACGAGGCATAAGCCGTCCGGGCGCCAATCGCGCATGTCGACTCTCTACGGACGATCTCGCACGGAACTTTCGAGACATTGCTTTCACTGAATTCGCCTTTCAGCATGGCGAATAAACGCTCCGCGGCAACTGCGCCGATCGCGTCGTAAGGCAGCTGAACGGTTGTCAGTGCCGGCTGGATCGTTTCGCAAATGCGTTCGTCGTTGTCGAAGCCGACCAGCGATAAATCGCGGGGCACTTCCAGACCTGCCGCCTTCAGATAGGGAATGGCCTTGAGAGTCATCAGATCGTTGCCGAACATGACCGCGGTCGGCGCATCGTCGCCCTGAATAATTCTCTTCAGCGCGTCCGCCAAAAACCTGATCGGCGTTTTTCCTCCTTCCTGGGTGTATCCCGATTGAAACCGCAGCTTCGAAACAGGCAGGCCGTATTCACGACAGGCGTCGAAAAATCCTTGGCGCCGAAGGTGGGATGCCAGCAGACCGTCCTCAAGGCCAAGCATGCCGAGTCGCGCATGGCCCGATTCAATCAGAAACTTGGTTGCGGAGTATTGCCCCTGGTAGTCGTCAGGCACGACCGCTGGCGTTCCTGCCGCATCAAAGCAGTTCGCAAGCACTACCGGAACTGACGCCGGCAACGGAAGCACGACTTGCCGATGGAAATCCGAAGCGATTACCACTCCTTCGACGCTGTGAGCTTCAAATATTCCAAGCAGTTGGCCGACCTCGTTCCAGTCTCCTGTCGCGTCCGCGATCATGAGCGTCTTCCCGGCTTTTCGGCAAGCCTGCAAAGCGCCTCTCACGATGTGAATGGCCGAAAGCCCGGATGCGCTGGGCGGAGCTCCCGATGCCGAAACCGCGCCCGTGATCATGCCGATCAGCTCCGAACCGCGCCCGCGCATCATTCGAGCGCCTCTATGCGGCAGATAGTTCAATTCCTTGGCGGCGCGCAGCACCTTTTCCCGCGTCGCCTCGCGCACGGAAGCCTCGCCATTGATAACTCGGCTCACTGTCTTGATCGACACGCTCGCGAGACGCGCGACATCGTGGATGTTCGCCATCGGATCCTTGTGGAATTACAACGTTTTCACGCCATTCAATCCAACTAGCTGGCGATGTCAATCCAATTCAGGCGCAATCTTTTGAAATTAAGAAATTAGTTGACAATCGGAACTCTGCTGGTTCAATGTCATTCAATTATGACAACGTTGGTCAAACGGATGGAGCGGTTCCGTTTTTGACGTGTCTGATTCACGCAACTCAATTCGGAGACAGCAACATGAAACATACGGTAGCCGCAGCAGTTTCCGCTGCGACAATTCTCGGAACAGCCGCGTCGGCGCAAACAGAGCTGAGCATGTGGTATCATGGCGCGGGAAACCAAGTGGAAGGCGATTTGATCAGAATGATCATCGACGACTTCAACTCAAGCCAGTCCGATTGGATGGTGACCTTGGAATCCTTCCCCCAAGAATCCTACAACGAATCCATCACGGCGGCCGCGTTGGCGGGCAATTTGCCGGACATCATCGACGTAGACGGACCGATCCTCCCGAACTGGGCGTGGGGAGGGTACATGGCTCCGCTGCAGATCGACAATCAGAAAATCGCGGAGTTCCTTCCGGGCGCGATCGGTCGCTGGAACGGCAACCTCTACGCCATAGGGCTATGGGACGCGGCTTGCGCGATCTACGCGCGCCGCTCCGTATTGGAAGCCAACGACATCCGCGTCCCCACGCTCGACAATCCGTGGTCGAAATCGGAATTTGACGCCGCTCTGGAAACGCTCCAGGCAACCGGCGACTACGAATACGCGCTCGATTTGGGAATGGCATGGACCGGCGAATGGTATCCTTACGCTTTCGGTCCGTTCCTGCAGAGCCATGGAGGCGACATCGTCGACACGTCGGCCAACATGGCGAACGGAGCGCTCAACGGCGAGGCCGGCATGGCATTCGGCGAGTGGTGGCAGTCATTGTTTGCGCGGGGCCTCGTTCCGGGAACCAGCCAGGACGGAGCGGACCGCGAGACGGGCTTCCTCGACGGCAGGTACGCTTTGCAATGGAACGGCAACTGGGCCGCAGTCCCGGTGCTGGACAAGTTCGGCGACGACATGCTTTTCCTGCCGGCCCCGGATTTCGGAAACGGACCAAAGATTGGAGCCGCAAGCTGGCAGTTCGGCGTTTCCGCAACTTCCAAGAACCAGGATGGCGCGAACGCCTTCATCGAATTCGCCATTCAGGACAAATATCTTGCGATGTTCTCCGATGCGATCGGCTTGATTCCACCCACGAAAGCGTCGGCAGCCATGTCCGAAAAATACCGGCCCGGCGGTCCGCTCGAAGTGTTCTTCGAACTTTCGAACCAGCAGGCCACATTGCGCGCTGTCACCCCTGCTTACGTCGTTGCGGCGCTGGTCTTCGAAAAGGCGATGGCCGACATCGCGAACGGCGCCGACGTGGCGGATACGCTGGACGCGGCCGCGGACGAAATAGACGAAGACATCGAAAACAATAACGGCTACATGTAACTTGCATCGCAGCGAATTCCGCGGAATCGACCGGTCGAAAAAGTTCATGGAGCCATTCGGCAAGCGTCACTTCGTTCTGCGCATCGCCGCGCCGCTGCCGTGAGCGGTCTCCGCGAAAATTCGGGACGGCGGCAAACTCTGGCCGGCTGGGCGATGGCCCTGCCGGCCTTTGCGTTGATCATCGCGTTCATGATCGTGCCGTTCCTTATGGCATTCGGGTTTTCGCTGACCAATCAGCGCCTGATCTCTCCGAACCCGGCGGAGTTCGTCGGAACGCGCAATTTCCAGCGAATGCTGGGAGTCGGCGCTCTGGTCCTGAAGCCAGAGTTGAACGACGACGGCAGCATTCGCCGCAACGAGACCGGAGAACCGGCCTATTCTCGACTTCGCAATTTCACCCGCAACAATCCCGACTATCCGCACCTTGACAGAATGCGCGAGTGGTTCCGGATCGCGCTGCCTGACGATCGGCAGCTCGTCGTGCTCGCGCGCGACGTCATCTTCATGAAGGCACTTCGAAACACGTTGTTTTTCGTGGTCGTCGTTGCTCCCGTGCAGGCTGGGTTCGCTCTGTGTCTTGCGCTGCTGATCAATATGCCGCTGCGCGGAATAAACATCTATCGAACCATCTACTTCATGCCGGTAGTGATCTCCATGGTCGTCGTCGCCGTGCTTTGGCGCTTCATCTACGACGGACAGAACGGTCTGCTGAACATGCTGCTCGGCATGTTCAGTTTCGGGGCGTTCAAGCCGGTGGACTGGCTCGGCCAAACGGGCACGGCTTTGCCTGCAATCATGGCGATGTCCATTTGGCAGGGGGTCGGCTTCCACATGGTCATCTGGCTTTCGGGCCTGCAGACCATACCCGAGACGCTTTATGAGGCGGCACGAATTGAAGGCGCAACCCGATGGCAGACCTTCCGCCATGTAACCTGGCCCGGATTGCGCAACACGGCGCTGCTTGTGATGGTCGTGATCACCATGCAGGCATTCACGCTTTACCCGCAGGTTCAGGTCATGACGCGCGGCGGCCCGCTGGATTCCACTCAGAGCCTCGTGTTCCAGATGGTGATCCGCGGCTATGAAAAACAGGACATCGCGGGCGGCTCGGCGATTTCCGTGTTCCTGTTCCTGCTCGTGCTCTCCATATCGCTCGTCCAAAGGTACCTCGCGAGGGAGAAGGACTGATGGATCGGCAGCGCCTTGTTCGGATGGCCCTCCAGTACGTGCTCCTTACATGGATCGCGCTAGTGTTCATCTTTCCGATCGTCTTCATGATCGTGTCGTCATTGAAGCCCGATCTTCAGCTGCTTCGCGACAGTGGATCCCTCCGCGCATTCCTCCCGGTTGGCGACCTATCGTTCGACAATTATTTTTCGGCGTTCGACAGAGCGCCAATCGCGCGATTCATTTTCAACTCGGTGTTCATCACCGCGGCAACGCTGGTTTTGTCTCTTCTGCTTTGCTCTCTCGCGGGCTTCTCATTCGTGTTCCTCAATTGGCGAGGCCGCGCGATCATCCTTTCGATCATTCTTGCTACATTCATCATACCGTTCGAGACCATTGCAATTCCGCTGCTCTTGATCGTCAACAATCTGCCTTGGGTGGGATTCGACGGATTCAGGATTGGCTGGCTGAACAGCTATCAAGTCCAAATCATCCCTTGGATCGCAGACGCATTGACGATCTTCCTGTTCGTTCAATATTTCAAAGATCTTCCCAGAGATCTGGTCGAGGCCGCGCGCGTCGACGGCGCAACATGGCTCCAAGTCTACAGACGAGTCATCATGCCGCTTTCCGGACCTGTATTGGCGACGGCTGCGATCCTCAAATTCCTCATGATGTACAACAACCAATTCATTTGGCCGATCATGGTGGTTCAAGAAGAATCCTATCGCCCGATCATGGTCGGCTTGATGTACTTCTTTCAACTCAACACCGCATGGGGCGAGATCATGGCGTATCTCACCATCATCACAGTGCCGGTTCTTGCGTTCTACCTTGCCCTGCAGAAGGCGTTCATCGCCTCGATCGCAAGCACCGGAATCAAGGGATAGTTCGATGGGCGAAGTGGTCTTCAAGTCGGTGAACAAGAATTTCGGCCAACTCCGCGTCATTCATGATCTGAATCTCTCCGTACCCGAAGGATCGTTCACGGTCCTCGTGGGACCTTCGGGGTGCGGCAAATCGACGATTCTGCGTTTGCTTGCCGGCCTGGAAGAGGCGACCTCCGGGAGCATACTGATCGACGGGACGGACGTCACGCGCAAGGAGCCGTCCGAGCGGGGGATCGCAATGGTCTTCCAATCCTACGCCCTTTACCCTCATATGACTGTCGCAGAAAACATTGGCTTCGGATTGACCCTTGCGCGGAGGCCCAAGGCGGAAGTGCGAGCCCGCGTCGAAGAAGCCGCCAAGATTCTGCAGCTTGAAACCCTTTTGGACCGCAAGCCGAAACAGCTTTCAGGTGGACAAAGGCAGCGTGTCGCCATCGGACGCGCGATCACGCGAAATCCGAAAGTCTTTCTTTTCGACGAGCCGCTTTCAAATCTGGATGCTTCGCTCCGAACCCAGATGCGCGTCGAATTGGCGGAGCTGCATGCCAAGATCGGAGCAACGATGATTTACGTCACGCATGACCAAGTCGAAGCGATGACGATGGCGGATCAAATCGTGATTCTCAACGCTGGACGAATAGAGCAAGTCGGAGCGCCGATGGATCTGTACAGCCGCCCGGAGACCGCATTCGTAGCAGGTTTCATCGGCGCTCCAAAAATGAACTTGTTCACGGGCCGACTGGCCGAAATGCATGGCTGCGAAACCTACGGCATCCGACCGGAGCACGTTGCGATGTCCATGACTGACGGCGAGTGGCCGGGCACGCTGCGGCACGTCGAGCATCTCGGCTCCGATACCATCGCCTACGTGGACGGAGACGGTCTCGGTACGGTCACGGTTCGCGCACCGGGCGAAATCAAGATTTCCGCAGGCGAACGGATATTTCTGACTCCGCAAAAAAGCGAGGAGCACAGGTTTCGGAGCGGACGTCGAATCTAGCGACGGCGACCGCGCAAGCGAGCCGCGGACCAACGAGGAAACGGCGCTCGGCGCGTCGGCATGATTCCTGCCACGCGGGAGGATTGAAGTGGTCGGCGGTTGTCTTTCGATTGAATATGCCCGCCAAGCATATATGAATGCGCTGCAAGACGTCGTGCTTGCCAAGACGGAAACAATGAGCGACCGTTTCCGCAACTGGTCGGGGTACAGGAGAAGGAATTGCGATCATGGGCAATTACGCATGGGTGCTGGAAGTCCGGCCCGGCTACGAGGACGAATACAAGAAGCGCCACGAGGAAATCTGGCCGGAGTTGATTTCCGAACTTGCCGTTGCGGGCATCCGCAACTACAACATATTCCGGTACGGCCTGACGCTCTTCGGATATTTCGAAACGGACGATCTCGAAAAAGCCGTCGAGTACCTCACCAGCAGCGATATCAACCGACGATGGGGAGAATACATGTCCCCGATCATGAAGCTGGACTCGGACACGAGCACAGGGTTTCCGTTTCTGCTGCCCCTGCAATGGCGCATGGACTGACCGGACCGACGCGCCGGCAATTCGTTCCGATGCTCATGTGAGTTCATCCCATCGGGCGTGATCGACAGGGTTGGCCAGTTGAAATGCAGATCGCAAGGCGGAATCGGCGCGGCCGCCGCAGTGCCGATTTGCTTGTTTTGCTTCGGTCGCTCAATCTTTGAATTTGCATTCTGCTCATGAAGGAGGCGGATATGGCAGCGCCAAAGGTAGCTTTCGTCACCGGAGCATCTCGGGGCATCGGATTCGAAATCGCGCGGCATCTGGTCGAAAAGGGCTGGAAAGTCGGCATGACCGCCCGCAACTCGGGCAGGCTCCAGCAGGCAGCGGCCGAGCTTGGCGAAGCAAACACAATGGCCATCGGCTGCGACGTTTCCGACAGACTATCTGTGGAAGCGGCTTGCAGGCAGGTTGCCGAACGCTTCGGCACGATTTCAGCGCTTGTGAACAACGCTGCAGTCATCGATCCTGTCGGTCGCGTGCTCGACTCCGATCCCGATGAATGGGTGCGCTTGGTCGAGATCAATATCTGCGGAGTCGTGATCGCGACACGGACCGTCCTGCCGGGAATGCTGGAATTGGGTTCAGGCGTCATTGTGAACCTTTCTTCCGGCGCGGCCCGCAATGTCGTTGAAGGTTGGAGCGCCTATTGCAGTTCGAAAGCAGGCATGAGCATGTTCACCCATTGCGTTCATGCCGAATACGGTCATTTGGGGATACGCGCGTACAACTTCATCCCGGGTCTTGTCGGAACCGATATGCTGAACGGCGCCCAAGCCAAGTTCGACAATGCGATTGCTCGGGTCGACGACTCCCAAAAACTGACCCCCGATCTTCCGGCGCGATGCGTTGCATGGCTGGTCGAAGAGGCCGACGGCCAAGTGGAGGGCGTGGAGCAGTCGATACGCGACCCCGACCTGCGAAGGAAAGTCGGCCTGCCGGAACGATCTCGCTGGTGACGGTCCCGAATCCGAACGATCTGGGTCTCGCCGGTCGCAAAATCCTGGTGGTCGGCGCAGCCCGAGGCATCGGCAATGCCACGGCGGTCTGGCTTTCCGAATTGGGGGCTCGAGTCGTTGCCGCCGACATCAAGAATTGCAAAGAAATCGCCAGCCTCCACAGGAATATGACATCGTTGCGTCTGGATCTTACCCAACCCGGAACGGCGGAGTCCGTCGTGGCCGACCTGAACACGGCGGAGAGTCCGCTCTACGGAGTCGTCAATTGCGCGGGTCTGCTGATGCGACAGCCGCTTGACGAGTTGACTGACGGCGCGGTGGCGCTCCAAACTGAAGTAAACCAGTCCGGGGCGTTTCGTCTGGCCCGTGCCTCGCTCCGGGAGTTGTCGAAGAACGGCGCGGGCAGAATCGTTCTGTTCACGAGCCAAGGCGCGTTCACAGGCGGCTACATGGGATCAATCCCGTATGCGATGAACAAGGCCGCGGTCGCGGCCCTCGTCAAGTCCTTGGCTCGCGTCGGCGCCTCCAGCGGCGTGACCGTCAATGCGGTATCGCCGGGAGCCGCGGACACTCCAATGCTGCGAAGCGGAATGACCGCGGAAAACCTCGAGACATTCAAGCAGATGATCCCTTTGGGCCGTTTCGCTGATGTGAACGAAGTGGCGGGACCGACAGTGTTTCTGCTCAGCAGTTGGGCGCGCTACATCACCGGCGCTACCGTGCATGTCAACGGCGGGCAGCTGATGGTCTGATGTGATTTCCGTCATCGCGTTTGCACGTGCATCCCGCAACTTGATGCAACTGCGCGCTGCGCCAGTAAAAAACTGAAACCGGCGGCGGCAGTCCAAGTCGGACTGAAAGCGGACATATCCACCAACGCGCGGCATCCGGCCTTTTTGCCTTGCGTGGTCGGTTGTTGCGGACAACCGAAGCAATGGCATAATGTCGGCCAAAGATCGTTGCTTGCCGCGGGAAGCTGAATCGGGGTTGCACCGGCCTGGGCGGCATCGAATTTGGAGTCAGGGAACAGAGCGATCCGGAAAAGGACAAGCGTTTCAAGGATGGAAAAAGCAAGAATTGCTCTCATTGGAGCAGGCTGGTGGGGCGTTGAGGTCTACCTCCCCGAATTGGAAAGCAATCCGGAAATTGATCTGGTGGGAATCAACCGGCGCGACCGAGCGTCTCTTGACCAAATCCTTGCAAAGTATCCGAACAGCCGCGGCTATACCGACTACGGGGAAATGCTCGAAAAAGAAGAGCCGGACGCCGTTGTGGTCACGTCTCCTCATACCGCTCATTTCGAGCACGGGCGACAGTCGCTGGAGGCAGGTTGCCACGTGCTCATCGACAAGCCGATGACCACAAGCGCCGAAGATGCCCGGTCTCTTGTGAAGCTTGCTGCGGAGATGGGAAAAGAAATCCTCGTTCCGTACGGTTGGAACTACAAGGAATTCGCAACGACCGCCTCGAAGCTGATCGCGGAAGGCCGAGTGGGCGAAATTCGGCACGCGACATGCGCCATGGCGACGTTCACCTACGATTTGTTCAGCGGCCACGGACTCAAGGAAACGGAAAACCACATGTTCCGTCCCAAACGGTCGACCTGGGCCGAACCCGGCAATGCGGGCGGATACGGCTGGGGGCAGCTTAGCCACGCTCTCGGACTCCTGTTCCGCCTTGTGGATATTGCGCCGGCCAAGGTCTACGCGCTCGACGTGAAGTCGGAAGCGCAGGTCGATTTGACGAATGCGGCGGTGCTGACCCTCGCGAACGGAGCGACGGTCAGCATATCGGGAAGCGCGCTCGTGCCGAAGCATTGCAGCTACCAGATGGACGTTCGCGTCTACGGTAGCGAAGGAATGCTGCTCATAGACATGGAGCGGACCCGAATGGAGTTGCGCCGGCGCGACAAGGACGATGTCGTGCTGGATTTGGAGCCCGACGCGGGACAATACGCGGCGACGGAACCGATCAAGCGGCTGGCCGAAGTATGCCTCGGCAAAGCCGACACGATTGAAGCGAACGGGACGGTCGGGATGAGGGCAATCGAAGTTCTGGATGCGATGTACCGTTCCGTCCGTTCGGGCACGGCTGAGGTCGTTTGAGCATGAACTGGAAAACGAGACGCGAGGACATCGTAAAGGGCGGGTTCTCTACCCCACTCGACGCTCCGATGATCCCGTCGTTTCCATTCACATTCCGGAACGTGAAAATTCTGACTTTGACCTACCGCACCTCGCGCGACGCGATCGAGGCTCTGCTCCCCGAGCCGCTCGTGCCAACAGGCGACGAGGTGATGATTCACATTTATCAGATGAACGACACATCGTGGCTCGGCCCGTACAACGAGGCGAATGTCATGGTCGGTACCGAGCTTCCGGGCCGGGCGGAAGGCTCGTATTCGCCGTATTTGTTCCTGTCTTCGGACATCGGGGTCGCCCACGGACGGGAAGTCCACGGCCAGCCGAAGAAATCCGGCAATCCGAGGGTCGAGTTCCGCGGAGATCTGATTGTCGGCACGGTCGAGCGCAACGGCATCGATATCGTCACCGGCACAATGCCTTACAAGCAGCGTCGGTGCGACATTGGCGAACTCGCGGAAATCTTCCCGTTCGCAACCAACATCAATCTCAAGGCGGTCGATCACATCGACGGAACGCCTGCGATCCGCCAATTGACTTCGCGCAGCCTGACGGACGTGAAGGTCGCGGAATGCTGGCGAGGTCCCTGCACTGTCGAATTGAGACCGAATGCCCAAGCCCCGGTGCATCGTCTGCCCGTTCGTGAAATGCTGGACGGGTTTTTCTGGACGGCGGAATTCACGCTTGTCGCGGGCGAAGTTTTGCTCGACTACTTGGCTGAAGCGGAAGATGAGTCCTGACTGCGTGGGACGTCCCGAGGGAACCGGCGCGCAGTTTCTCCTCGCCGAAACCGAATGAGCGCCGGAATCATGAGCGCATCAATGAACTGCTGGAGTACACGCCAATGATCCGCGGAACGCAGATACGTTCGGTCGAACCCTTTCCGATTTCCTACCGGGAACCGACTGATCACAATAGATTCCGCTCCGTCTGCTTGGTCAAAATCACCAGCGAAGACGGGCAAGAGGGATGGGGCGAATGCTGTACTTTCTTCCCTGAAGCGACCGCAGCGGCCGCCAAGCTGGTTCAAGGCCTTTCCGAATTGGTCGTCGGGCAGAGCGCGCTGGAGAACGAAGCAATATGGCGCAAGCTCAAGGAGCACATGTGGTGGTACGGAACCGGCGCGGGCATAGCGTCATTCGCACTTTCCGGAATCGACATTGCGCTCTGGGACCTCAAGGGCAAAGCACTGGGCGTCAGCGTTCTTGATTTGCTGGGCGGTCCCGCGAAGGACAAGCTGCCTGCCATCGCTAGCCTCCATGGCACGAAGGCTCGGATTGAAGATATGGCCGAAGAGATCGCCGAGCACACGGCAACCGGCCTTCATGGTGCCAAGGTAGGCTTCGGCAAGGCTGGGGACGCCCATTTGGGATTCGACGAGGGCCGGGACATGGAATTCGTTCGGCAGGTGACCGAAGCGATGGGTGCAGGAAAATCCCTGATGGTTGATCTCGGGGTGAAGAACTTCTGGGACGTGCCGACTGCCATTCGAAGGGCGAAAGCATTCGAGGATTTCGGAGTGGCTTGGCTGGAAGAACCGCTCGGCCACGACGACCCGGATGGATACGCGACGCTCAGGGCGGCGACAGGCATCCGGATCGCATACGGCGAAAGGGAATGGAACGCGGCAGGCGTCAAGAAAATTGTCGACACCGGAACCGTCGACGTAGTCGGCTTGGACCCCGGTCGCGTCGAGGGAATCACAGGATTCCGCAAGTCGGCGGAAGTTTGCGAGCTGTCGCGTCGGCAAGCGAATGCGCATAATTTTTCGACGGCAATTGTTAGCGCGGCTTCGCAGGCGCTCAGTATTGCATGCGCCGCATGTCGCCTGCTTGAACTCCAGCCGGTCTACGGTCCGGCGCAAACCGACTTGGCCGACAAGCCTATTTGGCACGACAACGGATACGTACGCTACCCGGAAGGACCAGGTCTCGGGTTGGAAATTCAAGAAGATGTCGTGCGCAGCATGGCGCTTTGCGGCTAGTATTTCAACATGTACATTTTACGTTCTCTGTGTATTCTATTATGGGTCAAGCATGGCGATTGCAAATTTCAACAGAAGCCTCTGGCGTTCCGGGACTTCAGGGGCCGGTTTCCGGCCCGTTTCGCATGCGGAAATACGCAGGCCGGGCTGCAGGTCGCCCGGTCCCCTGGAGCAGACCGACGTTCAAACCAAGGGAGGAGCCTTAACCGACTTGATGCTACGCTCTGAAGTTGTTGCGGCTGTCCTAGACCTCGAACCGGCCCGAGCTTATCGCGATCTGGAATGCTTCGACGTCGAGGAGCCTATTCGTGAAATCATTGAAGGAAAGTTGTCGCATGTCGCTGACAAAACCTGAACTGGTCGCGTCCATTATTCGCGATGCAGGGAACCAAATCATTGGCGGAACTCGGCTCCAGAAAATTGCTTATCTGCTTGATGTAGTGGGATATGGCGATGGATTTCACTTCTTATACAAGCACATTGGTCCTTACAGCGAGGGTGTCGCAGATTCCGCGATGACGGGCGCCCTTTTGGGTCACATTGCCGAAGAAGAGCGGCAAGCGGAATGGGGAGGCGTGTATTCGATATACTCGGTCTCTGGTCAATCTGACGATAGCGTTCCAATTGGTCGTCGCAAACTCGCTTGCCAAGCCAACAAATCCGGCCCAGTGACTTTGGAGCTAGCTGCGACAGTGGTCTTTCTGTCTGTAGAAGGCTACAGTGATCCTTGGTCTGAAACAGCAAGACGAAAGCCCCTGAAAATTAAATCCGGTCGTTTGGAAAGGGCCAAAAAATTACTCGCAGAACTTAGAAAGATTGAAGTGCCAAAGCCGCTCCCTGATTTCGACTGAAACATGTCAAGCACCACAAAATCACCGTCGATTCTGCATTCGTTTCTTCTGATAAAAGGATTTGCCAAGTCACTGGAAACTCGCTTAGCAAACATGAATTACAACCGCCTAGTGTGTACGCTGCGGACATAACGGCAATTAAATTGGCCAAGCAATAATCTTATGCTCAACCCACAGATGACGCCATGATCTACAATGACAAACAGTATAGTATCTCCAGAGGGGAACTGGACAAACTCAAAAACACGTTGGCTGCAACGGAGGCCCTGCCAAAAGATAATGAATGGATTCAAGAACTCGAGATAAACGGCCTGAAAAGCCAAATCACAGAGATTGAAGCCGATCTCTCCTACTACGATGGGCTTAAGGCCGGCGAAATAGCTCCTTCAGAATCAATTTCTCTTGAAACACTGCCCAGCGTCCTGATTCAGGCACGGATTGCCTCTGGATTGAGTCAAGCTGATCTTGCCGAGAAGATAGGGCTGGAGCTCCAACAGATTCAGCGTTATGAGGCATCGGAGTATATCGACGCCAGCTTATCTCGGTTGATCGAAGTTTCGCGTGTTCTCAACGTTCATGCCGAAAACCTTTTCGAAACGAAAGCTGTTTTCACTTGGTCCGCTGTCGAAGACGTCGTTTGGAATGAGCTGCCAACCAATGATATGGCAGAGCGACGTTGGTTCGATGTACCGCAAGGCACAGATATCATTGAGCGGGCGAAAAAATATTTTCTAGAAGATGCTGGCCCGCAGTTTTTTGCCGCATTGCAAAGAAAGAAGATGCGCGGCGTTACGATACCAAACGAATATTCCCTACTCGCATGGCAAACGCGGGTACATGAGCTTGCTATGCGACGAATTGATGGCGAACAGTTACCTGCGTTCAAATTTGATGAACGATGGCTTGACGAGATCCCGAAATTGACACGCCGTAAGCATGGACCAAGGAGCGCCGTTCAGCTATTGGCTGAAAATGGCATTGTACTCGTAATCGAAAAAAATCCGCGCGGCACGTATCTTGACGGCGCGACGATGCTTGCGGCTTCCGGCCATCCGATAATTGGCCTCACATTGCGTAACGACCGTTTGGATAATTTCTGGTTCACGCTTTTCCATGAGCTTGGACACGTATACCTGCATCTGTTTGATGGGCTGCGATACGATTACTTTGACGATAACGAGGCATCCGCAACTGATAGCGTCGAGCTCGAGGCGGAGAAATTTGCGCTCAATCGACTCATCCCCGAGCAATCGTGGGATCAGTGTTTGTCACGATTTTCTCTATCCGAAGAAGCGGTTGAACATGATGCAGATAGACTGGATATTGATGCGAGTATAATTGCCGGTCGAATCCGCAAAGAATTGGATAACTACAATATCCTTACGCATCTTGTAAGCAATCGACAGGCTGGAGGCCAAATCTTGGAAGTAACCGGCGATCTCGACCGATGAACACTTCGTGCCTTCATTGCGGCTAAGAAAGCCGGAGCATCATGCGGATGATTAGGCTCGCCGGATAAGTGATTTACACCATGGCTGAAGCATGGGGTACGCGGGAAGGGGAGTGCAGTTCGCGGAAATGAAATTCAAATGCATGAACATTGCCAAGAGATCATTGGTACCGTATCCTTTGCATTTCAATGACCTGGCTTATCCTTTGGTGACGATTTCATCGACAAATGCGCTAAGCGTGAAGTAGGCGCAAGCAATCTAACACGATGGAAAGAAGTCGGAATCAACCATCACATAACAATGGTTGTAAATGACCTCGCCACGCTGTCCGCCGCTTCATAGCAAATTTTATCAACGCCACGAGATCAGACTCGGAGACATCCTCCACCAGATGTTCGTAGAGTTTTGCGCGCGCCGCGCGCAAAATCGATTTGGGAGCGCCCCTTGAAGCCAATATTGATTGAACCTCATCGCGCCACAAAAGATGCGCCATGATAAATCGGTTCACCTCGGGATTTCTCGACGATTTCCGCCGAACCTCAAAGTGCAAGCCACCTCGTGGACCTCGTCGCACTGCCAATACGCCGCACCAGTTAGGTGCAATGTCAATGACATTCGAGGCATGCCGTTCCGCAACTACGAACGTGAGCTTCTGAAGTGCTTGCTGATAAATCTCGAGCTGAATTTCAAGACGATTTAAATTGTCGCGGTCACTCTTGATCTCATACCCATGCAAAACGCCGTTCAGAACGGCGACATCCAAGCGTACCCGTGCATGAGCCAGTCCGAGCTCCTGCAGCACAAGTGTATCCATATCTTTTCGAAATGGCCTGAGCCGCTTGCGTACCAGCGCCTCCCGTATAGCCGGATCGTCAGTTCTTTCATTTACTGAGTTGCGTTGAGCTATGGTTGTGCCCATAGTCTACTTTCCTCCCGTAACGGCGTCAGCCTGTTCATACAAAGCAGCAAATTTCCTGACGACAGACTTTCTTCACTGAACAACCCCTATTCGGAGGGCATTCAAGCCAAGTGCAATCAGACTTTGACCGATATCCCATTTCTCGCGCCGGAGAAGCGCAATTCCAAGCAAGGAATGATTCGATTATCAAAGAGACCCCGCACCGCCGCAAACGGCCGGAAGAATTCGGCCGGAACGGCGGTCAGTCGATCGTGGCTCCTCCGTCGATCACCAGCTGAGCTCCGGTAATGTACGAAGCTTCGTCCGACGCCAGAAACAATATCCCGCTGGCCACTTCCGACGGCTCGCCCATGCGCTTCATCAGGGTATCCCGTCCGAATTCGCGTCTTCCCTCTTCTCGACTGATGCCGAGAAAATCCATATGCCGTTCGCTCGCCTGCGTGTAGGTCGGACCGGGACAAACCATGTTGACCCTTATATTGTCGGGCGCAAGATCCATGGCGAGACATCGGGTCAACTGCGCGACGGCGCCTTTGGACGTGTTGTAAGGCACAAATCCCGGCTGCGCGATGAAACTGCTCATCGATGCGACGTTGACGATCACCCCGCGCCCCGCGGCCTTTAAGTGAGGCAGAGCAAGCCGCACCGCATGGGCATAACCGAGAACGTTGACCCCGAGTACTTTCGCCCAATCCTCTGCTGTCACCTCTTCAATCTTGCCGAACACAAATGCGGCCGCATTGTTGACGAGGATGTCCAAAGAGCCGAACTCCGCAACGGTAGCGGAAACCATGCGCTCTACGGACTCGGCATCTGAAACGTCGGTCTTGAAGCAGGTGGCTTTGCCGCCCCTTTGCTTGATCGCCTCAACGGCCTCCGCGCCAGAGCTTTCGTCCAGTTCCGCTATCATTACGTTCGCTCCTTCAACAGCGAATCGCTCTGCCGTAGCCCTGCCAATGCCGGCTCCGCCGCCTGTTACGATCGCGTTCTTGCCTTGAAGTTGCACGGTTATCCCATCGATTATTGGTTGGCAGAAATTCCCGTCAGCTTGGCTCGGCACAGGCCGTCTCGACGAACGACCCAGTCCCAAATCGGGCGTCGGGGCAAACCGAACTGTCCAATCCTTTACCGGTCGTCAAGCCCAGGCACGCGATAAGCCCGCCGCGCATTGTCGGCGAACAGCCGCTGCTGAATCGATAAATCCAGGTGGTCTACCAGGCTCCGGAATTCGGAATACAGCCTTTCTGCCGACCATCCTTCTATCTTTTCAACCGGAAAATTCGAAGCGAACATGCAGCGGTCCGCGCCGAACAGCTCCAATGCGCGGTGAACGGTCTCGCGAATGATCGGCATTCGGCAGTTCCAATCCTTGTCGATATACGAAAGCATCGAAATCTTCAGATACGCATGGTCCAGATCCGCCAATGCCTCCAAGCCTTCCCAGTAGGTCGCGCCGCCATTCAGAAGATCGTCCGCAGTAGGGCTTCCCAAGTGATTGAGCACGATCGGCACGTCGGGATGTGCCTCGGCAATGCGAACGGCCTTCAGCAATTGATGAGGATTCAGCTGGAGATCGTACGACAACCCATGCTCTTCCAATCTTGCGAACCCCTCCCGCCATTCAGGCCGGTCCAGCAGGTCGCCGCGTTGCGCGTTGCGAGGCCATGAAGGCTCGAAATTGAGGATTTGCCGAATGCCTCTGAAGCCCCTGCATTCGGACAATTTTTCGAGGAGTTCCGGTGCATCCGGATCTTCCAAGGGGGCCGTTCCGGCGATCACATAGTCCAGCGCCGACGATGATTGCTGCTCGGCCACCCATTCTGCCTCTTTCAGACAAGCTTGACGGTACTCGGCGCCGTCTTCCTCCACGAAGCAGACGCTGACCGCTTCCAAAAAAGCTCCCCCGGTGAATTCAAAACCTTCCAATTGAAGATCTGATTCATACCTCCGCAGGTCGTAGAGCGGGTCGTCATCCACCTCGGCAATCTGACTCCCGTCATGCCCGCTCTGCGAGTCCGGCGAAGCGTCCCAAATGTGGAAGTGCGGGTCCCAGATTCTCATTATTCGGAATTCAGTTTGCAATTCGACAACGACCGACCCGCGACACGAACCGGCCTACTGCCCAAATTTCATTCGCCTTGAGTCCGACTCCAGCGAAAAGCGCCGCGCCTAAGTGTCGGACCGAGCGGCGGCAGCCGTCGGTCCGACACAATTTCCAATCAAGATGACCGCTTTGCTCGAGCAGCTCAGCCATCAAGTTTGCAGCCGACCGCTCGGCAGTCCTACTTCGCCGCGGCTTCGACGTTGTTCATGTCGTAAACCGTGAATGGTCCCATTAGAACTCGAAGTCCGCTATCGCGTGTCGGATCTTTTTCGATCGTATAATCGCCCATGCGTCCGGCACTGAAGCTCTCGCCTGCGACGCCTTCAATCTGACCGGTGGCGATCAGATAGGTCGTGTAGTAGGTGAGATACCCCAAGTCTACGAAACTCCAAAGCGCGAACTCCGGTGCGCAACCATTCATCGTATAGCTCACCATCTCCGCCGGAAGGCCGAGGCCGCTCACCTTGACCTCGTCGCACAAGCCCTCGTCCTGCATCGCTTTCGAAGCGGAGGCGATTCCGACTGTCGTCGGCGCCATGATGAGTTTGAGGTCGGGATACTTGTCGACCAATGCCAACGCTTGGTTGTAGCTTTTCTCCGACTGATCGTCTCCATAAACGATATCGACCAGATTGATCGGCGCGTACTTCTCGTCTTCAAGCGCATTCTGCATCGCCGCGATCCAAGCGTTCTGATTGGCAGCGTCGGGAGTTGCTGAAAGCACAGCGAAGTCGCCCTCGCCAATGATGTTCAGAGCCATATCGGCCATGACAACGCCGGTCTGATCAAAGTCGACTTGGGCGATGAACACTTGCTCGCCTTCGGCACTCGGTATCGGCGAATCCCAAGTTACGACCGTCATCCCCTGATCGCGAGCGCCGGTGGCCGCCGGGACGATCTGGTCGCCAGCGTTGTTCGAGATCATGATCGCGTCTTGGCCTTGCGTCGCCGCCGTGGTCACGATTTCAATTTGGCCTGCGACACTGTTTTCAGGCGTCGGTCCGATGAATTCAAGATTTCCGGGATTCTCTAGTTCGTCGTGGGCCTCCCTAGCCCCGTTATGCGCTTGGTCGAATACCAAGATTCCGATGAACTTGGGCAACAGAACCATGTCTGCTTCCATGCCCTTTTCGGCCATGACCTGTCCTTGCGCCGCCAAGCCCCAGCACGTCAACGCGAAGACTGGTGCGGCCAAAGAATAACACCTTTTCAGATACATATTAACGCTCCTTGGATGATCGATATTTTCCACCCGAGCTAGCCGACCATTCGTTCATTCGCGAGCAATCCGCAATTTCCCTTCAGGCGCGCTACGCTCAATCGAATGGAAACCTACGCGCGTTTGCAACAAAACGCAAAGTGATTTGATGGAAGCCGCGGCTGGCCGGCAATCATGCAATCCGTCGCTTGAAGTACAGGAAAAAAGCGGTTCCGAGGCGGCGGCCGAGATATTCAAGGGCCCAAGTGCCGCAGCGGATGCCTTCGGTTGTCGAGCCTTCGCAGTTGGCTTCGATCAAGCCGCGGCAGGTTTCATCCAGGCGGGCCGCGCTTGGAGGTTATCCGGCTCAAGCTATTTCGAATATTCGGAATCATTGCGGATAATATCAAAATGACGCCTATGACGCCCGTCTGAATGTGACCCGTGATGTTGCTCAGCGCCATGCCATTCCGCAAGCACAGCACGATGAATATCGAAAGGATCACGCCAAACATGGAACCGGTTCCGCCGAAGATGCTGACTCCGCCGAGCAGAACAATGGTGATGATATCGAGTTCGAATCCAAGCCCCATGTCGCCGCGGACGGTTCCGAGCCGCGCAGCGAAAAGTACTCCTGCAACCGCCGACAAGAATCCCGATGTTGCGAACAGCAGCATCTTGACCCGCGCCACGTCGATTCCTGAATACCGGGCGACATCCTGGCTGATGCCAATAATCCGGACCTTCCTGCCAAACCCGCTATAGCTCAAGACGATCACGGCAATGACGAGCAAAACAAAGAACAAAATCAGCGCGAATGGAAACGGCCCGATCAGCGGCTGCTGGCCGAGGTTCTCGAACCACTCCGGAAAAGCCTTGATCGACCGGTCTTCCACAATCACTCTGGCAAGCCCTCGGAAGCCGATAAGCATGGCCAATGTGACGACGAGCGACGGCAGCCCGACCACAGTGATCCAAAATCCGTTGAATACGCCTCCAAGAACCCCGATTGCCAAGCTCAGCACTAACGCGGCCGACATTGGAACTCCTTGCTGAACCATCCAGCCCAGCGCGCAGGCCGACAACCCCATCATCGAGGCTACCGATAGATCGATCTCGGCGTTCATGATGATGAATGCCATGATTAGAACGACAATGACTTTCTCGATGGAAAGCATGAACAGGTTGATCAAGTTGCCGGCGCTGAGAAACGACTCCGAATTGTAAATGTTGAGTCCAACGACGCAGACCAGCAGGAATGCAAGAAACCCTTCCCAGCTCAGCAAGTTTGAGCCGAGGGCGGATATGTTGCGGCGGACCGGCTGCACCCAGCCCGCGTCCGCCAAAGAACCGGAATTTTCGTCGGATGTCCGGGTCATGAGCCGCGCCTGCGCTTCATGAGCACTCTGTCGATTGCCACTGCGGCCAATATCAGCATTCCAAGCAAAGCGTCGCGAAGGAATTCGCTGATCTGCAGAGAGCGAATCAGGCTGTTCTCAAGAAGGTCTATCAAGCTGGCCCCGAGCACCGCGCCGAGAACGCTGCCGGAGCCGCCGAATATATTGATGCCTCCGACAACGACCGCGGCGACCGACTTGAGCTCGAAGCCCAAACCGGCAACGACCGTGATGTTGCCGAAACGAGCCAAAAACAGAAAGCCGGTGAGTCCCGCCAGCGCGCCGCAAAGGACGAATGCGGTGAACACCAGCCGCTTGATTGGAAATCCGGCATTGTGAGCGGCTTCCGGACTGGAGCCGATCGCGTAGAGCCGCCTGCCGAACGAAGTATAGCGCATCAGCAATTGAAACAGCACCGCGACGACAAGCATGACGACGACAACGGCACGCAAGTGAAGGCGTTCAAAACTAAGTACGTTCAGCCTCGGCAAATCCAATAGCCATTGCGGAAGGTTCACCGTCAGGATTGTCTGCGCATCCGAGTATTCGACAAGCAGCGTGCGGAAGATCGCCAGAGTTCCCAACGTAACGATGATCGCGGGAATCTTGCAGAAAGCCACGAGAAAGCCGTTCACCGCGCCGAGACCCGCGCCGACGCCGATGGCCATCAAGACGGCGATGAGCGGAGCGATCTCGTTGTTGAGCGAAAGCTGCTGGCCCACGAAGTACGCAGTGAATCCGACAATCGATCCGACGGACAGATCGATGTTGCGGGTCAGCACAACCAAAGTCTGACCTATCGCCAGAATTGCAAGAATGGCGACGCTTGTTGAAACGCGGTTGAACAGCCTCGCGCTGAGGTAGTTTTCTATGAATAGCGAAAAACCGAACAGGACAAGCACTATGATCAGAACAAGGACGCCTTCCCGCCGCGTTTCGTGCCGGATGTTAAGGCGGCGCTTAACGACGCTGGTCACGCAGCGTTCCCGACCGCGGCGGCTTCACGCACGGCATCCGCATTGCCTGTCGCAAGCGACATCACCGCCTCCTGCGTAGCGCTTTCCCGGTCCAGCACTCCCATCTGCCTGCCTTCGCGCATTACCAAGACTCGGTCGCTCATCGCCAAGACTTCGGGAAGGTCCGACGAAACCAGCAGAATCGCCATGCCCTCCGCTGCAAGTTCTCGGATGATAGTGTGAATTTCCGCCTTGGCGCCTACGTCTATGCCCCGCGTCGGTTCATCAAGCAAGAACACTTTAGGGCGCGTATTCAGCCATTTCCCGAACATTACTTTCTGCTGGTTGCCGCCGGAAAGCATTCCAACCATGTGCATCGGTGAAGGCGCCTTGATCTGCAGCTGCCGACGATACGCTTCTGCGGCACTGTTTTCTTGAGACCGGTTTATCAAGCCGAATCGATTCAAGTATTTGCGCAAGATCGGCAACGTAAGGTTCGCTGCGATAGAAAGCGGCATGGCAAGGCCGAACTTCCGCCGGTCTTCGGTCATGTAGGCAATTCCAAGCTGCTGAGCAGCGCGTGACGACGCGATGGTAACTCTTTGCCCATTGATTTCGATCTCGCCGGAATCAGCCGGCTCAATTCCGAACAGAGCGAGAGCTACGTCGGTGCGGCGCGACCCCACAAGGCCTGCAAAACCCAAAACTTCGCCCGCGCGCAGTTCGAAATCGATCCCGGAAAACGCTCCAACTCGACCAAGCCCGCTAACGCGGCAAACGACATTTCCGCCGATGCGCGCGGGTCCATGGCGATAATATTGGTCGACATCGCGTCCCACCATATCGCGGATAAGCAGGTCGCGCGTCACTTCGGCCACCGGTCTTGTCGATATATGCTCGCCGTCTCGAAGAACTGAAATCCGATCCGCGATTTCGAATACTTCCTCCAGACGGTGGCTGATGAAGAGCACTGCGACACCCCGGTCTCGAAGCTGGCAGGCCGTTCGGAAAAGTTGCTCGACCTCGTGGTTCGAAAGCGACGCGGTAGGCTCGTCCATGATCAGAACTTTGACATCGAGCGAAATCGCCTTCGCGATTTCAACTGCCTGTTGCGCAGCCAAGGTGAGCCCTTGCGCAGCCGCCCGAACATCGAGCTGCACGCCCAAGTCGGCCAGTATCTTTTCGGCCTCGTCATGCATGTGCTTCCAGCGGACGAACTGCCCCTGGTTGCGATGAGTGATGAAAATATTTTCGGCCACATCCAGATCAGGGAATACCAGCGGCTCCTGATAGATCGCGGCGATCCCGCATGCCTGCGCGTGCTGCGCGTCCGACAAGTTGGCGACTGATCCTGAAATCCGGATTTCGCCTTCATCCGCTTGTTCAATTCCGGTGATGATCTTGATCAGAGTGGATTTGCCAGCACCGTTCTCGCCGACCAACGCATGGATTTCGCCGGGGCGCAGATCAATCGAGACCTTGTTCAACGCTTGGGTCATGTCGAAGCGCTTGGAAAGATCGCGCACCTGAAGCACGGGAACGGCGGCGGTTTCCGATTTCCCGTCTCCGGCCTGACCGTTGGCTTCGCGCATCGAATTCATTCAGCTAGGCCGAATCTGGAACGGCAATTCAAAAAAGCGCATCATTCGGAACCGGACAGAACATCCATTGGTCTTGATTCGTATTCCGCCATTGAAAATCTGTCAAACGCGCACAAGCTCCGCTCAGAGGCCTGCCTAGTCGAAAGTCCAGAGTCGCAGAAGCCGATCAAGTTGCTTCAAAGACCTGTGGGATCGGATTGTGATCGAAGCAGCAGCCGGAAAAGGATGCGAGGCGCCCGACGTCCCAAATCGGCTCGCGAGCGGCAGTGGTTTTACGGCACGCAAGACCGTCCACTGAGAGAAATTCAGCAGGCCTGAGCAATGGGGTCACAATGCTCCCGACATAGCATGAAACCTCCGTCGATTCCGGCTTCAACAGTGCCTTCGAAACCGCTCGACGCACGCATCCATGACTTCACCCGGTTCCCGCATCCACCAATTCGCGGCGGAAAACACCTCCACCTCGCAAAGGCCGTCGTAACCCGCCTCTTCCACTGCGCGCCGGATGCCTTTCAGGTCTGCGACCCCGTCGCCCATCATGCCGCGGTCAAGCAAAACATCCCGGGTTTCCGCGAGCCAATCGCAGACATGATACCCCAGAATCATGTCCCTTCCGGCGCGCATGAGTTCGGTACCCAGCGAAGTGTCCCACCAGACGTGGTAGACATCCACCGCGACCCCGACATTCGGTTCGTTTATGCTTTTGCAAATGTCGATCGCATCCCGAACGGTGACCAGGCACGACCGGTCGCCGCCGTAAACGGGATGCAAAGGCTCCAGAGCCAGCATCACAGCGCGCTCAGCCGCATACGGCGCAGCCTCGCCAACCAATGCTTCGACGCGCTTCAGGCTTTCGGAAACGCCGACCGTTCCCGGAATTATTCCGCCTGCGACCACCGTGACCGACCTTGCGCCCAGCTCCGCGGCCATGTCGATTGAAGCGTGGAAATCATCCATTACCTTTTCACGGGTGGGAGGCGCCAACGCGCCGACCAGAAACGGCGCTCTGCAGAGTCCTTGAACCTTCATGCCCGCCGCTCGAACTCTGGCCCCGATCTCGCATCCGCGCGTCCCGATCTCCCTGCGCCAAAAAACGATGCCGCCGAAGCCTCGGTCGGCGCAAGCGTCGACGACTTGTTCGGGCGACCAGCCTGCGCCCCGGCCATCCATCATGTGGCCCAGCGTCGCCGTGTTCAGCGCAATGGCCGAATGGTCGGCGGAAAAATCCCGCATCGCAGATCAGACTCCGTAGATTCGAAGGAGCGAGCGCATCCGGTCGACCGCCAAGCCGGGGTCCCGGAGAAGGCCGCTTCGGTCGGCCAGCTTGAAAACCTCGACCAGATAAGGCAGCGGCCGCGTCGATTGCGCGCCGCCGAGCATCACGAAGTGATCTTGGAACCCGTTGAGCCAAGCCAGAAAAACTACGCCGGTCTTGTAGAACATCGTGGGCGCGCGGAAGATCAGACGGGCAAGCGGCACGGTCGGATCGAGCGTCGAGCGGAAAGCTTTCGCATCGCCTTCGCCCAGCTTTGATATCGCGACCGCGGCCGCAGTCGCGATCGGGTCGAATATGCCCAGCAGGGCGTCCGAATGTCCTTGATCGTCGCCTTCAATCAACTTCGGGTAGTTGAAATCATCGCCGGTGTACATCCTGACGCCGCCCGGCAGCCGGCGGCGCATATCGATCTCCCTGTCCTTGTCGAGCAAAGACAATTTGATGCCGTCCACCTTCGGCGCGTTGTCGGAAATGATGCCGAGCGCCGTTTCCATCGCGCCGGCAATATCGTCTGCGCCCCAATACCCCTCGAGCGCAGGATCGAACATGTCGCCGAGCCAATGCAGAATGACCGGTTCGTCGCAAGATTCAAGAACTTCGCGGTATATTGCCGAGTAGTCTTCGGGAGACGACGCAACCTTCGCCAACGACCTGCTGGCCATCAAGATGATGCGGCCCCCGACCCGCTGGATTGCTTCAGCCTGCTCGCAGTAGGCGCGGCGTACGTCATCCAGAGATCGGGCATCGGCCGTTTCAAGCTGATCGGTGCCGCAACCGTTGAACACGAGCGCGTCCGGAAGCTCTTCCCGAGTCCTTCGAATGAGTTCCATCGCGCCGGGCCAGTCAAGCCCCATGCCGCGCTGGGCGGTATCCATGGCTTCCGCGATCCCGAGACCGAGACCGGCCAAATGCCGGCGGAAAGCCAGAGTCGCGTCCCAATCGATCACCGCCGGACCGGTCGGGTCGCACTCGGAAAACGGATCCGCCACAACATGCGCGGCGGCGAACGCAACCCTCGCCGGGTTGCTCGGCAGAGAGACAGGCTCCAATGGCGTTCCAACGAGTCCGTACTCGCTCAGCGCACCCGATGAATCTGGAAACTTGATTTTCATTCGTTGGTCTCGAACCTGCGGACGCCTCTTTTAGAGCGGATAGCCCTCTGAAGAAAGCACGGCCCGGTGATCAAGTGGCGGAAGGAACTCCTCGAGCATTGCGGAATCCGAACTGCGTCAAGGCGACAATGAAAATCCCAAGCCGATTCATGCCCAAAGACTGGCGCTGCGGAACAAAGCGCAATTTTGCATGGCCGGCTTTCGTTTCGTTGCAATTCGACTCAAGACGCAGCGCCGTGCTTCAATAATTCCCGGGCGATGATCATTCGCTGGATCTGGTTGGTTCCTTCGTAGATTTGCGTGATTTTTGCGTCTCGGTAAAGCCGCTCCACCTCGAAGCCGCGAATGTATCCGCTTCCGCCGAAAACCTGCACGGCATCCGCGGTCCGCGCAACCGCCGTATCGCCTGCGAAGCATTTTGCGATTGAACATGCCTTCGTCGCCGCCGCGCCGCTGTCGATCTTCGTCGCGGCGCTATGCACCAACAGCCGCGCCGCCTCGATGTCCTTGGCCATGTCGGCCAGCAGCCATTGCACCCCTTGGAACTCGCTGATCGACTTCCCGAATTGCTTCCGTTCTCGGGCGTATTCCACCGCCGCTTCCAATCCGGCTTGGGCGATCCCGACGGCCAACGCGGCGATTCCGACGCGGCCTTTGTCGAGGACGCTCATCATGATGTGGAAGCCGCGCCCCTCCTCGGCGAGCAGCGCATCGGGCGGCAGCCGGACGTCCGCGAATCTCAATGCGCCGACCTGGCTCGCCCGCTGGCCCATCTTGTGCTCTTTGGGACCTCGCTCCACGCCTTTCGAATGCAGATCGACAATGAAAATGCTCATCCCGCGATGGCCGGCATCGACGTCCGTCTTGGCGAGCACGAAACCGACATCCGCAATGGGCGCGTTGTGAATCCAAATCTTTTCGCCGTTCAAAACCCATTCGTCGCCGTCGCGGGACGCGATCGTGCGGATACCCGACACGTCCGTGCCGGCCTCCGCTTCCGTGATGCAATAAGCCACGAGCTTTTCAGCGCGCATCGCAGGGCCAAGCCATCGGTCTCGTTGCAGATCCGTGCCGTGCCGAACCAGCAGCGTCGAAATCAGCTCCACCAGCCCGCACTGATCCGCTACCGAGGAGTAACCGCGCGAGAGCTCTTCCATGACAAGAGCGTAGGTAAGGGTATCGAAACCCGGACCGCCCAACTCTTCCGGAACGCCGATTCCGAACAGGCCCAACCGGCCCATTTGCGAATAAATTTCCTGCGGGAATCGCTCGTCGCGGTCCAGTTCTTCGGCCGCCGGGCGGATGATCTCGTCGGCGAACTGCCGCGCCATCATCCGCACTTGACACTGCTCTTCATTCACATACATGGAACCTGCCTGGTAACCATGCAGTTACTTATAATTTAAGCGCCCGGGATGGTCAATGTCGCATGCCCGAGTTCTGAGCCTGCATACGGCTGAGCTTCTGCCTTCGAGGCATCGCCGGTCAACGAATGGGTTCGTGGCGGCGCTGAGACCTGTTCGAAGGCAGCCGAACCTGGGACCTGGAGGATGCGCTCGGTCGCGGCACGCCCGGTCGCCCGAGGAGTTCGGTCAAAATCGGATGCGACAGAGGCATGCCGCCCTGCCGTCAATGCCAAGCAATTCGTTGCAACGATGCGAATTCAAAAATAAACAATCTTTTGCGCCATAGGCGCCACAAGCGGAGAACGCGGAGATGATGGTTTCAGACAAGGCCAAATTCGGCCGTGTCGATCTTGAGGTGACGAAGCTTTCTTTCGGCACCGCTCCGATCGGCAATATCTTTTATCCAATCGAAGAACAGACTTCGGACTCAATGTTTCGCACTGCTTGGGACGCGGGCATTCGATATTTCGACACGGCTCCCATGTACGGGCACGGCCTATCGGAACTTCGCTCCGGCCATTCGTTGCGGTGGAAGCATCGGGATGATTTCGTTCTTTCGTCCAAGGTCGGGCGGATCCTCAAACCGAAGAGGCGGTCGGAAATCAATTTTGCTCCGTGGTGCGATGCAGCCCCGAACGAGATGGATTTCGACTACACGTACGACGGCACGATGCGCTCGTTCGAAGATTCCCTGCAGCGTTTGGCTCTCGAGCGCATCGAGATCTGCTTCATCCACGACATTGACGTTTTCACGCGAGGCGACGAGCAGCCGGAAGTCTTCAAGACTGCGATGGACGGATGCTGGAAAGCGCTTTCCGACCTGCGCGACCAAGGCGTGGTGAAAGCGATCGGGGTCGGCGTCAATGAATGGGAAGTCTGCCACGAGGCATTGAAGCAGCGCGACTTCGACTGCTTCCTGCTGGCTGGCCGGTATACGCTGCTTGAGCAGGAGTCCTTGGACGAATTCCTTCCGCTTTGCGAAGAGCGCGGCGCTGCTGTGGTCGTTGGCGGAGGCTTCAATTCGGGCATACTGGCTACGGGAGCTGTGGAGGGCGCAAAATACAATTATTCCCCTGCACCGGCGGACATCATGGACCGCGTTGGCAAGATCGAGCAGGTTTGCGGAGACCATGGCGTTCCGTTGCCTGCGGCGGCCATGCAGTTCGTCGTTGCCCATCCTGCCATTCCGTCCTTCATTGCCGGAACCCGCACGGTCGAGCAGCTCGATAAAAACATCGCTTGGTTCAGTCACCCGATTCCCGCCGACTTCTGGGCGGAACTGAAATCGAAGGGACTGATCAGGAAAAACGCTCCGACCCCGTCGTGAACTCTACGGATTCCGATTCTGGACGCTGCACCCGCAGACTCGGAAAAGGCAAATACGGTTTCGACGACCTGGAGGTCGGCGACTGGTACGAAACCGGGACCGCAAAGGTCGGTCAGGAACAGATTCAGCGGTTCGCTGAGCTGACAGGCGACCGGTTCGCTGTTCACACCGACGACCAGTTCGCGCGCGAACTCGGCTTCCCGGCCCGGATCGCCCATGGGCTTCTGGTCGTTTCCATGGCGGACGGGATGAAGTTCAATTCGGAGGTCGAGCTTGATGCCGTTGCCTCGTTGGGCTGGAATTTGAGTTTTACAGCTCCGGTCTTCGTCGGGGACGAGATCGCCGCTCTAGTAAAGGTTGAGTCGAAGCGGGCAACCCGGGATCCGCGACGCGGCATTGTCTCCTTCGCGATGAAAATCTCGAATCAAGACGGGCAAGTCGTGCAGCGCGGATCCAACCTTCTCATGCTGCGCCGAGATGGCGGGCGATGCGCCGAATGAACTAGCGGCAAGCGACAGCACGGAAGCAGCATTGTGTCCAAATCGTCAATATGAGTGAGCTCATATTTGGTTGCAGGTCCGACTTGATGCTTGGCCCCAAGCTGCTTGCCGGGTCAAATTCCGCAACTGGAAGATCTCAAGATGTGGGCTTTCGGAATGCCGGATCATGCCTTCTTGCAAGTGATGAGGCGCTATTCATAACTGGGCAAGACATCTTCGCGCATCCCGAGCAGCGCGCAGCCTGCCAATTGGCTGAACGACGTAGGCCTTGCAATCTGATCGTCAAAACATTGGCAATACCGGAATGCGTTTCGCTGCAACCCATCAAAACCGTTTGTTGGCGGTGAATCAGTGGCGACAATAAGTCGGGTGTCCAACAGCGCCGAGGCCTTGTCTACCACGCAGCGACCGTCGCCAACTCGTGGTTTTCAATCTGCCGACTTATCAACCAGCCGGAAACGCCAAATTCGTTTGCGAGATCTTCTACATCTTCGTCGCTTATAACTCGCCTTCCTCGCAAGCGGCGGTCCAGGGCATCGGACGGCGCGAGGAACTCTGCAGCGAATGCTCTCGTTCGTGCTTGGCGATCCGTTTCCAGCGAACACAGCAGCCCGGCTCCCGGATCCGATTTGCCCAAATAGTCGCCAAGTGCGCGCGCCGCCAAGAAACGTTTTCCTGTTTCTCTCTTATGAATCACTATGCATGCGGGCGTTTCTGCCGCCACAAGCCCCTCAACGCGCGCGGCGGGCCGATGTGCTGTTCGCTGACGGAGTGCCAAAGGTCCCTCAGATTCAAAATTGAATCGGCCATTAGGGACGCCAAGCTCGCTGCGGACGGCACGGGCTAATTGATACCCATGCTCCCAATTCGAAGTATTGTCGAGCTGCGGCAATTTCTTGCGCAACTTCGGCCATTCACCGCCGTCCGCATCTGCAAGCTTTTTGAGATTTTTGTTTAGCCAAGAGCGAATTTTCATCAACCCATCCGCATCAGCCGCCGCGAGGGCTTCTTCGCGCAGGGATGGATCGGTATTCTCCCACATTGCTCTGATCTCTTCAGCGAGCGAATCTTCCAAGTCAAAAGGGTCTTCGCCGAGAAGTGCGGCAGCACGGCAAAAATCCCGTTCTACCGGATTAAGGTCGTTGATCGCTTTCCATTCCTCTTCAAGGGCTTCGACGTCCGCATCGTGTCCTCGGAGTCGATCCAACACTGATTCAATGATACTTTTTGCTTGAATTTCAAGGTTTTCGCGTTTCACATCCGCCCATCCGTCGTTGACGAACTCGATATCAGCATGGTGTGGTTCGTATCGACGCCAACGGAGACGTATCGAATCCGATTTAGGCGTCAATGTCAGGCTTGGGTATACGAATCCATCGCCAGCAAATGCAAGATCATGCCGAGAGGCAAAATCTTGTCTCTGTTCCCCATTATTCCCTACTTCATAGAATAGGTGCCACCAGTTGTAGACTAGCCATTCGGCAATACTGAACATCGGAACGACAATCCGGTCCCGCAACGAGCGTTGGTTGCGGTCGACAACCCTCGTGACTATGGCTTCGTCAACTTCAATATAGAGTTCAGCCATCGAAAGTTGCGAGACGATGTCTGGCGAGCTTTGCACTTTGACCCAGTTAAAATCGATATGGATGCTCATCGCAGCCCCCTAACAACCTGATTACGCTCCAGTGGGTAGCCGTGATACTCACCGGAACCTTTTACGCCTGGCTTTGCTTCGTATATCGTATCGCCCTTGCGATACCACACTCTAAGTGGGTAGCCGTATTCGTCGAACTTGCCGACATTGCCGGACTCCACGGCGTTCTTTAGCCAACTTTCAACGAGCTTGTGACGTTTACTCAGTTCAGATGGGCAAATGCTGGCGTCAGGTTTCCGTCTCGGTTGTCCGGCAAAACTAGGGTTTCTCTTGTGGTACGGATTCCCGACATAGCGGCAGGATTTCGCGACCTGCTCCAAGTCCACCCCTACCGGAGACGCTATGACCTTGAGAATTTTCCGATTATTTCGACGGCGCCTATACAATTCCGTTCACCTATCCAGCATCTTGAATTCAACCCGCTGATTCTGACTCACCAGCAAGCTAGGGGCAACCCCTTGAATCTGGTCTCCTACATCTGCGTTGCCGAGTATCCCAGCATAGGCGCTTGCATCTGTGGAGTTGAATCCGCAAAGCAGACTTTCAATTCAGCCAAATCACATCCGCAAGCATGCCAGAAAGCGGCCAACTGGCCAAACAGGTCCAAGCCTCAAGCAAATGACTCCGGCATGTCGACCAAGTTCGCCGTTATCCTGCTTCGCGCCGACAACGATTTCAATCCAGCTTTCGCGATTGTAGCGGTGATCTCAGGTCTTCTGGAAGTCATTTTCATTCGACGTTATGTAGGCGGAAATCCTCGGAAAAAAAATTGTGATGACGGCATGAACATATACTTTCAAGAGACCTACCAGCGGGCGTTCGGCACGTTTCCGCTCAAGGGCAAAGAACTTGCGCAAGCGCTCAGAACAGCAGTCGATATCGGCTACAGGGCGATAGACACGGCGCAGATGTATAGAAACGAGGCCGATATCGGCAAAGTCTTGTCGTCGCTTTCTGTCCGACGGGATGATCTCTGCATCACCACCAAAGTGCATCCAGGCAATTTTTCAAAAGGCAAATTCATTCCTTCGGTTCAAGAAAGCCTGTCGAAACTGCGGATCGACTGCGCGGACGTGCTTCTTCTGCATTGGCCGCCTGCGGATGGCGAGGTCAGGCCTTCGCTTGAGTTGCTCGCGGAAGCCAGGCGCCAAGGGCTTGCGCGCAACATCGGCATATCAAACTATACTTCCAAAATGATGCGGCAAGCCGCAGAGACTGTCGACGCTCCCATCGTCACGAACCAAGTCGAATTCCATCCGCTGCTCAATCAGGACATTCTGCTCGCCGCCGCCGGCGAGACAGGGATTCCGCTTTCTTCCTACTGCTCCGTTGCGCGAGGAGCGGTGTTCAAGCACCCGGAGTTCGCCGAGATCGGCAGTCAATACGGCAAGACTGCGGCGCAAGTAGTGCTGCGCTGGATTCTTCAGAAGGGCGTTTCGATCAATACGATGTCAACCAAGGAAGCAAATATCCGTGCCAATTTCGACGTTATGGATTTCACGCTTTCATCAATCGACATGGCGAAGATCGACGCGAAAACCGAACTTCGCTACCGCATCGTAGACAAGGATCTCGTTCCGACAGCGCCCGACTGGGATTGAACGAATGATGCCCTTGATTTCAGGGCATCGCTCCTTTGCAGCGTCTCTGCGTGAAACTGTCAGCCCTGCGCTCGGGAGGATCCTGCGCCGCGTTTCCCGGGACCGCGAAGTCGTCCGGACAGATGCACCGTCTTCAGGATTGCGGAAGCGACACCGAACCGGTTGAGAACAAGTGCTTCAACATCGGATTCGGAGATGCCGGGCACTACGTTTGCGGCAGATTCTGGCTGTTCGCTTATCCCGCGGGCTCCGCCAGTAGATTGACAACGAGGCGGATCATCAGGTTCTTGGCTGCGGGCGCGCTTTCAGCGACGAGCAGGGTCAACGCTGTCAGTGCCCGGGGGTTGAGGTCATGTTCCAAGCCCTCCTGCTTCAGGTACAGAAGGAACAGCAAGGAGCCGATGCGCTTGTTGCCGTCCGTGAAAGGATGATCTTTGACAACGAAATAAAGAAGGTTCGCCGCTTTCTCCTCGCGGGAGCGGTAGAGGGGATCGCCAAACATGGACTGTTCGACGCTGCCAAGGATCGCCTTCAAGGCGTCGCCGCGTGGATTTCCGAACAGGGAGGATGCCTCGCCTCGGGCCATCAGTTCGCGCTTGAATTCCGCTATCGCCGCCTCCGCGCGACCGTGATCCAGCACGCCGATGGACGGCTGGGTGCCGGACGGCTTCTCCAGACGATCTTCGTCGTATTCCAGCAGCAAGCGCCAAGTGTTGCCGTAGCTGGCGACAATCGCCAACACGTCCTGCCCGGCATCGTCCGCGGACGCCTGATTCCGAATGGTGCGGGCGAGGAGATCGATGGATTCCCGAGCCTCCCGCAGACCGCGCTCGGCTAGGCGGGGCCCATTCAAAGTATGGCCTCGAACCAAGTGATCGCGCAGGATGCGGGTGGCCCATTTGCGGAACCAGGTTCCATGCACCGACTTGACGCGGTAGCCAACGGAAATGATGACTTCGAGATTGAAGTGATCCGTCTCGCGCGAGACGATTCGTCCGCCCTCTGATTGAACCCGTGCAAATTTTGCACAGGTTGCCTTCGGATCTAGTTCGCCCTCACTGAATACATTGCGTATGTGCCTGGTCACGACCGAGCGGTCGCGGCCGAAGAGATCCGCCATTTGCTGTTTGGACAGCCAGACGGTCTCCCGGTCGAGACGCACGTCAACGCGAACCTCGCCGCCCGGAGCTTCGTACACGAGGATGCCGCAGTTCGGATGCGATGCGGGCGTTCCGCTGCTCATCTCATCAGCGCCTTGCGCATGGTCGGAGGAGATTTCGATACATGGGCGAACTCCGCCACGCAACATCCAAGCCGTTCGAGGCTAAGCGCGATAGAGAATCGTCGTAATGTAAACGAAATTGGATAAGGTTTTTCAACGATTTGCCACTTTTTGCGTGACGACTTCCTGATTTTACATGTTTCCGCGGATCAAGTCCGACGCTTTTTCCGCAACCATAATCGTGGCTGCGTTGGTGTTGGAGCCGATCAGGCTCGGGAAGATCGACGAGTCGCAAATTCGAAGGCCGTCGATTCCGTGGACCCTCAGTTCAGGATCCACGACAGCCATCTCATCGACTCCCATCTTGCACGTTCCGTTCGGATGATAGGAAGTTCGTCCGTACTGGCGCGCGTACGCTTCGAAATCGGATTGCGTCCGGACGGCTTCGTCAGGGAAATGCATGCGCTTGATGAACTTCTGCAGCGCAGGCTGGGCAAATATCTCGCGGCTGATCTTCACGCCTTCCGTTGAAATTCGAAGATCGTCTTCATCGGCGAGAAAATTAGGGTCTACGACCGCGGGGTCGGCAGGGTTCGAAGACCTCAGCTGCACGCTGCCGCGACTCCTCGGCCGTGTGGTATACGAGTTCAAGGTGATTCCAGACCCGGACGGAATGCTGGGCACGCCTTCTTCGGCGCCCGCGCCCGCCAAGAAATGAAATTGCAGATTCGGAACGGCTGCGGGACTGTCGGAGTACCAGAATGCTCCCCCTTCGACCACATTCGAGGTCACAGGGCCGGATTTGAACAGCCAGTACTCGAGGCCCGCCAGGACCATCCAGTGCATCTTTCGATACTTGTCGAGGCTGGTCGGTCCTTTGAGCTCCGCAACAATGTCTATGCCGAAATGGTCCGAAAGATTTTTTCCCACTCCCGGCAGCTCGTGAAACGCTTGGATGCCGAAACTGCCAAGCGCGTCAGCGGAACCGACGCCGGACAGCATCATCAACTTGGGCGATCCAATCGCGCCAGCAGTCAATATGACCTCCTTGCCCGCAGCGGCGAATGTCGAATTCGACCCTTTGGAATACGTCACGCCGGTGGCTCTCATCCCGTCGAAGCCGATGCGGTGCGCAAGACAGCCGGTTTCGACAGTCAGGTTCTTGCGGCTCAATGCCGGCTTGAGGTATCCGACCGCCGCCGAGCAACGTCGATAGTTCCTGGTCGTCGTCTGGTATACGCCGGCCCCTTCCTGCATCGCGCCATTGAAATCCGGATTGTACGGCATGCCGAACTGCTGGCACGATTGGACGAATGCAAGCGTGGTCGGCTGCGGATCGGGAATATTCGAAACTCCCAACGGCCCCTCGGTTCCGTGGAATTCGTCCGCGAGCACGACATTTCCTTCGGAGCGGATGAAGTATTTTCGGACATCTTCAAACGACCAGCCGACGCACCCCTCGTCCCGCGCCCATCGGTCATAGTCGGACGGGTGGCCGCGGGTGAAGACTTCCGCGTTTATGGACGATCCGCCACCGACAACCCTCGCTTGAGGATACGGGATTTCACGGTCGTTCGCATGCTTTTGCGGCGCTGTCTTGAGCCCCCAGGTGAACGGCCCGGAGGTCATTTTCGCAAACCCGACAGGCATGTGGATGAGCCGGTGGTTGTCGTCACCTCCGGCTTCAAGCAGAAGCACTCTGGCTTCCTGGATTTCGCTGAGCCTGCTGGCGAGAACGCAGCCTGCGGAGCCGCCCCCGACGATCACGTAATCGTATTCAACCGAAGCCATCATGAAATCCAAGGCGTGCGTTTGCCGAATTCGATGTGAACCGACTTGATCTGGGTGTACTCCTCAACGCCGTATTTGCCAGCTTCCCGGCCCCATCCCGACTGCTTGAAGCCGCCGAGCGGCAGTTCCGGTCCGCCCGCGAGCGTCGTGTTGACCCAGAAGCGGCCGGCCCGCACCCGGCGGGAAACCGCCATGGCGTTGTCGATGTTCTTCGTCCAGACGCTCGCCGCAAGACCGTATTCCGTATCGTTTGCCATCCGGATCGCTTCTTCGAGCGTATCGAATGGCATGACCGTGAGCACCGGCCCGAAGATTTCTTCCTTTGCGATCGGCATGTCCGCTTGAACCTCGCTGAAGATGGTCGGAGCGATGAATTTGCCCCTTCCGAAATCAAGCCGTTCTCCTCCGCAAAGGAGCTTCGCTCCCTCGCCTTCGCCGCCTTGAATGTAGTTCATGATCGCATCGAATTGATCATTCGTCGTGATCGCTCCGACTTGCGTATCGGGGTTCAGCGGGTCGCCGACACGCATTTTTCCGAACTTTTCAGCAACCATTCGTTCGAATTGGGTCGCGATTCCGCGCTCCACGATCAATCTGCTTCCTGAAACGCAACATTGGCCGGTGTTGAAGCCCACGCCGAACGCGACGCCGTCCGCCGCATCTTCAAGATCGGCATCCGCAAAAACGATCTGAGGATTCTTGCCGCCGAGCTCGAGGCTCAGCTTCTTGAAATTGCCGGCGGCGGCTTGGACGCAGTTGCGGCCGACCGCAGTCGAGCCTGTGAAGGAAAGCATGTCTATATCCACATGCTCTATCATCCGCTGACCGATCGTGCCGCCGGAACCGGTGACCACGTTATAGCACCCGTCCGGCAGTCCTGCTTCGGCAAGGATTTCACCCAAGATCAAGGTCGTCGCGGAGGTCGCTTCAGAAGGCTTGGCGACGATGGTGCATCCCGAGGCCAGAATATAAGGCACGCGCTCGCAAAGAATCAGGAAGGGGAAGTTCCAAGGCGTGATGATTCCGACGACGCCGACCGGTTCGCGGGTGACAAGGCCGAACATTCCATCGCCAAGATTGTTGAAAGAATCGCCATGCAACGCCCGGGCTTGGCCGGATGCATATTCATACATGCCCGCGCATCCGGTCACTTCGGCCCTCGACTGGCTGATCGGCTTTCCGTTCTCCAAGGTTTCCCAGTAAGCGATTTCTTCGGCCCGGCGACGGATGATTTGTGCTGTCCGCAACAGAACGTCGGCGCGCTCGGCGCAATTTATTCGCGACCATCTCCCGCTTTCGAAGGCATTCCGCGCCGCCGCCACGGCGGCATCCAGATCTTCGTCGGTGCATTTGGGTATCCGCGTAACCGGATGATCATGCGCCGGGCTGGACCGCTCGTGCACAGTTCGCCCGCCCGCCTCTATCCATTTGCCGTCCACAAAAAAGCCGAACTCGCGCGGCTGGGCAGGCAAAGCCAGCAATTCAGTTTCCGTGTTCATCACCATCTCCGTTCGATCTTGCGGCTCCAGCGCGGCTCATCCGAACCGGCTGCCGCGATTAACCATTCAGTTACCTTACAATCGACTCAAGCGGGAACAGTGGTCAACCGCAAATCTGCACAATTTCGGAAGAGAGCGCGGCGTTCAGGAATGACTTGGCGCTGAATTTCATAGCCGATCAAAATGAAGACGCATCGTTGGTCGGGCGCGACGGCAGCGTTTCTCGAAGGCTGCGGCGGAGTGCACCCGTCCACCCCGTCCGCCTTTCCGGATGGGCATATCGAAACAGGCCGCGCATTCGGATCTGGGCAGAATTCCGGGGCCGGACCAAACGCAGTCAACAGATCAGCCCTCTCCTTTCGAACGGCTCGAAAACTTCAAATGTTTGCGGAAACCCCGAATTCCGAATACGTGCGGGCTGACGTCAACCACCCCGAAAACGCGGCGCTGCAAATACGTGCGGGAGTCCGGAAGTCGTCGTTCAGAAACCGCAACGCCATTCATTCAGGTCCATTGCCCAAGATTGAAACAAAGCTCGCAAGCGCATGCAATGTCCGGGATGCTCAGACGCCGCCGGCCGATCATCGATTCAATCTCTGCTTTGTGCGCGATTTCCGTTTGCGAAAATCAGCCGCGGGCGACCGGCGCGGATTCGGACGCATTCCGCATCCGCAGATTAGGACAGGCAAGAAATGAACGCATCGAACGGCGGCAATCCGAGGCCCCGGAACGCGAGCGCGACAAAGAGCCGAATCATGGCCGCGGCAAAGTCGGAGTTTTCGAAGAACGGCTTGGAGGGCGCAAGAATCGACGAGATTGCCAAGAAGGCGCAAGCCAACAAGAGGATGATCTATCACTACTTCAACAGCAAAGCGGAATTGTTCCAAAGGGTTCTGGAAGAAGCCTATTCGGACATTCGGTCTGCGGAGCAGGAGCTGGAACTCGAGCATCTTCCGCCTAAAGAAGCGCTGGTGTCGCTGTTGAAATTCACATGGATCTATTATCTTGAAAATCCGGAGTTCCTGTCCCTTGTAAACACGGAAAATCTCCACAAAGCGCGTCATCTGGAAAAATCGGACGTCATCCACAGGATGAGCCGCCGATTCGTAAGCATGGTCAACCAGATTCTGGTCCGAGGAGTCGAATCGAACGACTTCCGGCCGGGAATCGACCCTGTGCAACTCAATCTGACGATCGCGGCAATCGGCTATTATTACTTGACCAACAGATACACCGGTTCAATTCTGTTCGAACGCGACCTGATGGATCCGCAAGCGTTGGACGAAAGACTCCACTTCAATATCGAAACGATTTTGCGGCTTGTTTCCAAAGAGGCATCTTGAGCGGACGGCCTCGGTAATGATGACATCGTTTCGGGCTGACCTATGCTCGGCAGACGAACCAACAGAGAAAACGATGATCGACGGAATCGCATTGGCGGCGACGGCAAGAACTTTCGACCAACCCGCAATCCGCTGCTTCGGCAAAATTCGACAGCGTTTGTGTCGAATTCCTGACAGATTCCGTCTCCCGCTCATTTACTAGTCATACCAATTTTTAACGCATCCGCGAGGCGTCATGGTCAGCAAAGGAAACCGGCGCGGTCGAAAGAAGCGCACCGAAGCGAACGCGACGGATTCCGATTCGCCAGCAGTGTGGCCGGGTTTGAAAGGCGGCTGCTATTGCCCGCTGTCCGAACAGGAAATCGCGGCAGTCCACGACTCGGCGCTCATGCTGCTCGAGTCGCTTGGACTCTGCCAGGCGACCCGCTCAATGATTGAAAGGGTGACCTCTGCTGGCGGCGTCATGGCTGACGACGGACGCCTCCGGTTTCCTCGCGATCTGGTGGAATCCGCAATCCGGAATGCAAGGCGCGAAGTCACCCTTCATGGCCGTGATGCGGGGCTCGACATCACCTTGGGAGGCCGCAGGGTGCACATGAGCTCCGGCGGCGGCGCTCCGAATGTCGTCGACATGGAGACCGGGCAATATCGGATGGGCAGGCTGAAGGATCTCTACGATGCGGCGCGGTTGTGCGACGCGTTGGCGAATGTCCATCATTTCAGCCGCTCGGTCATTGCGAGCGATGCCCCGACGAACCGTCTTCTGGATGTCAATACGGCTTATGCATGCCTTTCCGGCACCGCGAAGCCGGTCGCCATGAGCATAGTGGAAGCAGACAATGTGCCGCTTGTCGCCGACATGTGCTACGAGGTCGCAGGAGGCGAGCAAGCATTTCGAGACCGGCCTTTCCTGACGGTTCTCGCTTGCCACGTGGTGCCGCCCATGCGGTTCGCGGAAGACTCCTGCAATGTGGTGGAAGCCGCCATCTTGGCCGGATTTCCCGTCCAGCTGATTTCTGCCGGACAAGCAGGCGCAACCAGCCCCGCGGCAATCGCAGGGTCGCTCGTCCAAGCCGTCGCGGAAACTCTCGCCGGACTTGTGCATGCGCAACTCGTCGACCCGGACGCCAAGGCGATCTTCGCGCCCAAGCCGCTGGTGGCCGACCTCCGAACGGGCGCGATGTCGGGCGGAGGCGGCGAACAGGCGGTCTTGATGGCATCCGCGGCGCAGATGGGACGGCATTACGATCTGCCGACGTCTTCAATCGCCGGAATCACGGATTCAAAGATTCCGGACGCCCAGCACGGATCCGAAAAAACTCTGGCCATATCTCTGGCGGCGCACGCAGGCTCCAATCTCATCACGCAAGCCTGCGGAATGCAGGCAAGTTTGCTGGGGGTGTCTTTCGAAGGATATGTCGCCGACAACGATATGCTCGGCAGCATCCTTCGAACAATTCGCGGCGTTGAAGCAACCCCCGACAACATGTCGACCGACACCATTGCGGAGGTTTGCCTCGGCGACGGCCATTATCTCGGGCACGAGCAAACGCTGGACAGGATGAAATCCGACTACGCATACCCTGAGCTTGGCGACCGGAGGACGCCGGAAGACTGGCTTGGATCCGGCGCGAGCACGCTTCGACATCGTGCGAAGGATCGCGCCCAACTGATTCTGGATCGGCATTTTCCCGAACTGATTCCGGCCGAAATCGACCGGAATCTTCGAAAGAATTTCGACATCATGCTTTCGCGCGGCGACATGCGTGCGAGTTCATGAAGAATCTCCAGCCCGACGCCAGCGCCGAACTGTACCGTCGCGCGCAGCAGCTGATGCCGGGAGGCGTCAGCCACGAGCTGCGGTTTCGCCGACCGCATCCGCTTTATATCGAAAGAGCTCGAGGAGCCGAGAAGTGGGAAGTCGGCGGCCGCAGAATCATCGATTTCAAGATGGGGTCTGCAAGCCAGCTGCTCGGACATTGCCACCCCGACATTGTGGAGGCATTGCAGAGGCAGGCATCAGAAACGATATTCACGTCCGATTGCCATCGGATGGAGATCGAATGGGCTGAAGCGATCAATTCGCTTTATCCCTCGGCTGAACTCACGCGTTTCACGTCTTCCGGAACTGAAGCAACGATGCTCGCCTTGATGCTGGGCCGAGCCTACGCCGGTCGATCCGGGATCTTGCGCATCGACGGCCATTATCATGGCTGGCATGACCATCTTTCAAAGGGCGCGAAGGCCGGTTCAGACAAGGCCGTATCGCTCGGCGTGCCGAAGGCGATCCAATCGCTGACTGCGGTCGTTCCGGCATCTCTGGAAATCATCCGCGAACACCTGAAGGACGATCGGTTCGGCACCATCATCCTCGAGGCGTCCGGAGCGAATTACGGTTCCGTTCCGTTCCCGCCCGGATTTTTGGAGGGCGTGCGGACGCTGGCGACCGAGGCGGGCGCGGTCCTTGTCTTCGACGAGATCATAACCGGCTTCAGATGGTCGCCCGGCGGCCTTCAATCCCGCGACGGAATTGTTCCCGACCTTACCGCCCTCGCCAAAGTCCTGACCGGCGGTTTGCCCGGAGGCGCGATTGCAGGCCGCGCCGATATCATGGAGCTTTTGGACCCGGACATTTGCCGGGGCGGATTGTCGCCGCCGGTCAGCCACAAGGGCACTTTCAATGCGTCCCACCTTGTCGCCGCCGGAGCATTGGCAGCCATGCGGCACATCGAAACCGGGACACCGCAAGCGAAGGCCGATGAAATGGCCCGAAAACTGCGCGCCGGGCTTCGGACCATTCTCTCGGATTTGTCCATAGAGGGAGCCGTGTACGGGGAGAGCTCGACCTTCCACATTTATCTTGGAGAGTGCGACGGGACCGTTCGAGCGCTTTCCCCCGAACGCATTCGCGGGATGCCTGCAACAATGGTCGGAGCTATTCGGAACGCGCTGCTTGCCGACGGCGTGGAATTGATGAGCTATTTGTCCGGCGTCACGTCCGCCGCGCACGATGATGCCTTGATCGACGAAGCGCTCGGCATATTCGAACTGGCGTTCCGCGAATTGAAACGCGCCGGAGCAATCGGCAAAACGCGAAGGGAGCGGCCGCAATGATTCACGCAAGAGCCGCGATCATCGGCGGCGGAATCATGGGAGCTTCCGCGCTCTACCATCTCGTTCGCAATGGATGGACGGACACCGTGCTTTTGGAAAAAGCCGAGTTGACTTCCGGGTCCACTTGGCACGCGGCCGGCCAGATCACGCATGCGGTCGGCTCGCATGTGATGGGCTGGATCAACAAGGCAAGCATCGAGTGCTACAAGGAAGCGGAAGCGCGGTCCGGCCAAAGCGTCGGATGGCACGAATGCGGCGGACTCCGCGTTGCTCGGGACGCGGATGAACTCGATTGGCTGAAATCCATGCTCGGCATCGGGAAAGGCTTGGGCTTGCCCATGGAGCTTGTCGGTCCCGATGCCATGAAAAAGCTGCATCCATACTACGAGACCGACGGTATCATCGCCGCCCTCCACACTCCCTTCGACGGGCATGTGGACCCGTCGGGCGCGACGTTCGCGCTTGCGGCTGCAGCCCGGTCGTCCGGAGGCACTGTCATCAAACGAAACCGCGTTATCGCTGCGGAGCGGCAGGGTCGCGATTGGCTTCTCCGAACCGAACAAGACGATGTGGTCGCGGAGCACGTGGTCGTCGCCGCAGGCGCCTACGCAAACCAAGTCGGAGCATGGTTTGGGCTTGAAATCCCCTCCGTCAACTGTCTCCACCACTATTTCGTAACTGAGCCCGTTCCGGAATTCGCTGATCGCGAAGCTGAACTGCCGGTCATTCGGGACAACTTCATCGAGGGATATGTTCGGCAAGAGCAGAATTCAGCATTGATCGGCGTTTTCGAAAACGCGGATGCCCCGACCGCGTGGGACGACGGAGGTCCATGGGACGCCGAACACCCGTTGTTCGAGGCGGATTACGAACGGGTCGGCGACTTCCTGGAACTCGCGATCTCGCGAATGCCGGTCTTGGCGAACCTTGGAATCCGCCGAGCCGTCCGCGGCATTCTCTCGCACACGCCCGACGGCGGAATGCTGGTCGGACCGTCCGGCGTCCGAAATGTTTGGCTGGCTTGCGGCTCGTCGATAGGACTCGCGTGGGGCGGCGGGTCCGGGCGCGTGCTGGCGGACTGGATGGTGCACGGATCAACCGAAATCTCAACCAGAGGTTTGGATCCCAGGCGGTACGGGGACTACGCCGACAGGACCTACGTGGTCGCAATGTCGAAGGAAGATTTCGAAACGAGGCACCAAACTCCCGTTCCCGGGTTTCAACGCCTTGCCGGGCGTCCGTGGCGGAAGCATTCAATTCACGAAAGGCTTGCCGAGAAAGGCGCGGTTTTCGGCGAGGTTGCGGGATGGGAACGCCCGCGGTGGTTCGCAGCGTCGCCCAAGAAAGAAGACTCAAATGGCTGGCGCCGCCAGCCTTGGCACGACGCGGCGGCCCGCGAGGCATCTGCGGTTCGCGAGTCCGCCGGCGTGATCGAACTGTCCGCTTTCGCGCAATTCGAAATCACCGGCCGCGATGCTTACTCGTTCCTTGACCGGTTGTCTGCGAACAGGATTCCGACCGCGGACGGGCGGATTGCTCTTTGCCACCTGATCAACGAAAAAGGCAGATTCGAGGGCGAACTTACTGTCGCGCGCCTTGATGCAGGTCGTTACTTCACCGGATCGCCGATAATGAGGCGGCGTTCGGATTTGCAGTGGTTGCGCGAGAACATGCTGCCGGGCCAAGACGTCGCGATCAGGGATTTGAGCGACGATTGGGGACTTCTAGCGCTGGCAGGCCCGGCATCGCGCCGCATCCTTGCCCAAGCAACAAACATCGACCTTGGCAATGAGGCATTCCCTTGGATGACGGCCAAGTCGATCCGCTTGTTCGGCACCGAAGTCGTTGCGCTGCGCATGAGTTTCACGGGCGAACTCGGCTGGGAGCTTCATATGCCGTTGGACAGCATTGCAGGTGTTTACGACGGTTTGTTCAAAGCCGGAGCGGATCACGGCCTTTGCGACTTGGGAAGCCACGCATTCAATTCCCTCCGGATGGAGAAAGCCTACCGCGCTTCTGCGGAGCTGACGCCGGACATCGGCATGGTCGAAGCGGACATGCTCCGGTTTTTTCGCCCGGAAGGCCGCGAGTTCATCGGCAAGGACGCCACGCTCAAAGTGATGGATGATGGACCGCGCTGGCGCCTCGCCTATCTGGAAGTGGATGCCGACGATGCGGACTGTCATGGCGGCGAGGCGATATTGCACGACGGCCGCGCGGTCGGCCTCGTCAGTTCCGGAGCCTACGGGTATTTCACCGGCAAGAGCCTCGCATTCGGCTTCGTGCAAGCCGACTGCACCGCCGAGGAATTGACGGTGGTGATCCTCGGCGAAGAGCGCGCCGCGCGCAAGCTCGCTTGCCCGGCGCACGATCCGTCAAGCTCAAGGCCCCGACAATGAACGGCATGACAGGCGGCGAAGCCGTCTACCGGCAATTGACGGCATGCGGAGTCACGGCGGCCTTCGGCGTGATCGGCGGCTCCATGCTCGAGCTCTACGATTCAATCTATCGCGGCGGCGAAATCAGATACATCGGCGCAAGAGACGAGCGGTCCGCCGGCCTCATGGCCGACTCGTACGCGCGCATATGCGGAGGGCCCGGCGTCGCTCTGGCGGCCCAAGCCGGGCCGGGCGTGGCGAATTTCGCAACAGCGGTGGCTGAAGCGCACCTTGCCTACTCGCCTTTGGTGGTCATCGCCGGCGCTGTTCAGCGATCCGATCTCGGCAAAGACACTTTTCAAGAGATCGACCAAGTCTCGGTCTTCGCGCGGATATCGAAGCTGTCCAAATTGGTCGAGGAGCCGGAAGAGCTGCCGCGCGCCATTGCCGAAGCAGTAGATTTGTCGATGACCGGTCGCCGCGGCCCGGTTGTTCTTCATGTGCCGCGAGATCTGTTTTCGGCCTCCTTGGACAATCCGCAGATATGCGGTTTCAAGCCGCCAAGACCGTTGCAGCCTTCTTCCGACTCGATGCGGCGCGCCGTGCGGATGATCGGCGAAGCCGCGCGCCCGGTGATTATCGCAGGCGGAGGACTCAAGTGGAGCGACGCGGCTGCGGACCTCAGGACGCTGGCCGAACAGCTGAATGTGCCGGTTGTGGCGTCTACAGGCCATGCGGATCTCATGCCGCATGGACATCCCCTTTTCGCCGGCCAGTCCGGGCCGCGCGGAAACCGCGTGGCTGCCCGACTGACCAAAGAGGCGGATCTCATGCTGGCGCTCGGCACCAGGCTCGGATTCAATTCGACCTTTCTGAGCCATGAATATGTCGGTCGCGGCATCAGGATCATCCAAGTGGATATCGAGCCGTCCGCGATTGGGAAATACTTTCCCGTCGAGCTTGGAATGGTGGCGGACGCCGGGGCCGTCGCGCGCGCGATATCTGCGGAATTCTCCCAGCCCATCGAAAGGTGGACGAAATGGACCTACGAATTCCAAATTGAGAGAGGTCTGCTTGATCGCGAGCGGACGCTCGAGGCCGGCAACGACGCGGTCCCGATGCATCCGACCCGCGCGCTCGCTGAAATTCGGGATGCCCTTCCGCGCGACGCCATCGTGACGATAGACACCGGAAACAGCTGCTTGCAAGCGGCGGACCGGCTCGCGCACTACCAATGTCCCGGCTTGATTGCGCCTTTGGATTTCGGACTGGTAGGGTTTGGCTACGCCGCCGCTATCGGTGCGCAGGTCGCTGCGCCGGACCGTCCCGTCGTCGCCGTAATCGGGGACGGAGGCTTCGGCTATGCGATGGCGGAAGTCATGACGGCGGTGCAGTACGGCCTTCCGGTGGCCGCCGTGATCCTGGACAACAAGGCTTGGGGCGCCGAGAAAGCCTACCAGCTGGAATTCTTCGGCGGACGGGCGCTCGGAGCAGATATCGAACACCCCGATTTTGGCCGATTTGCTGAACTATGCGGAGCCGCAGGGCGAAGAGTGTCCGAACCCGGCCAGCTGGGGCCGGCGTTGACGGACGCGCTGGCAAGGAAGCAGCCTGCACTCATCCATGTCGATATCGACCCGACAGCCGTGCAAGCATTGAGAAAGGATTTGTTCGATCCGAAACTTGGCCATCCCGGAAACCAGCGCGGGTGAGAGGGCCTCTCAATTTCCGATAGACTGGAACCTTGTTGCAGGTCGGTCAGCTCCCGAGCCTGTTCGCAGCGCTTACATTCCACTCCGCCAATTCCGGACGGCGGCTTTCTGCGCATGCGTTTCCGGAGACTCCATGTATCGAGATTTTGGGCATGATTGCCAAAGCTCATCAAGCCGAGTCAACGCCTGATCCCCCGCAAGGCCATGCCGAGCGAGCCAGCAGCCTACGATCAATCCTGTCCGGCCTATCCCTCCCCAGCAATGCACGTACACAATGTCGCTTCCGTCCAGATGATTGTCGATCGCATCCAGCGCATCCCGAATTCGTTGATCCGATTTCGGTACCGAATGATCCCTTATCGGAAATCGCAGATGCTTCGCGGCGCCGATCTTGTGAGCATACGGCCGCAACTCCCCGACCTCCGTAAGATCGACGAATACGGACACGCCCGCCGCTGCCAAAGCGCTTGCCTTTTCCCATGGATCGCCATCCTGAAGGATCGATGCAGGATACTCGCCGGCCAGAAAACGACCCGGCACGACCCAATAGCAGTTGTCTATCGGGCGCTGCATATTTTCTCTCCCTCTTTGCTTGCGTCCAAGGTGTGCCGGGCGGCGGAGCGCGCCGCTGCCATTTGTTCAGCTTCTTCGCTCCAAATTCAAGCAGGATCGAAAGCAGCTGCGCTTTCGGCGGGCAATCAAGTTTCGACTGTCTGCATGGCTTGACGGCAAAAACCTGCGCCGACACATTCGCCGCCGAAATCTCGGCTCTTTTACGGCCGGATGGCCAATTCAACAAATTCCCGGCGAACATTTTCCTGACCGGCCTCGCCGGCCTTGACGCCTCCTGTCCAAATCTGCAATTCCATGTCGTTGTCACTCCCGACCTTGCGATTGTCTCGGTCCATTGAATCGTCGTCGCCATCTCGGCGATTCGAGCTCTCGACAACTTTGCAGGTTTGGAGATTTTCCTGAGATCGAGTTGAATTCACGGAACCGACCCATGTCCACAGCCATATCCTTGCACATCCTTTCGGAACTTGCGCCGGAACAGCGAGCGGCGTTGTTCAAGAGAGCCGAAAGCGACTTTGAACCCTACCTTGAAAAGGTCAGGCCGATCATTGACGCGGTAAAATCGGAAGGGGATCGGGCGCTCGCACGCTTCGCGAACGAGTTCGACAACTCACCTGTAACTCCGAACTCAATCGCGGTCCAACCTGCGGAATTCGATGAAGCGTTTGAACTCGTCGACCCTGAAATGATCAAGGTTCTGGAGTTCTGTTGCGACAATGTTCGACGCTTTCACGAAGCGCAAATGCCCGACCGGATCTGGATGAAGGAGATGCACCCCGGCGTAACGGCCGGCGAAAAAGTGGAGCCAATCGAATCTGTTGCCTGTTACGTGCCGAGAGGGAAAGGCTCGTTCCCGAGCGTCGCGATGATGACGGCCATTCCGGCGGTCGTCGCGGGCGTGCAAAAAGTGGCGATCGTGACGCCGCCGGGCCCCGGCGGCAAAATCGACGCGGCGACTTTGGTTGCTGCCCGCTTGGCGGGCGTCGAGAGCGTCTTCAGATGCGGCGGCGCGCAAGCCGTAGCCGCTGTCGCCTTCGGAACGGAGACCGTGCCGCGCTGCCGGAAAATCGTCGGGCCGGGAAGTCCTTGGGTTACTTCGGCGAAGCGGCTACTTGCGGATCTCGTCGACCCGGGCATACCGGCCGGACCGAGTGAATCCATCGTGCTTTGCGATGACGCGACGAATGGGCGCGTCGCCGCATTGGATCTGCTCAATGAATCGGAACACGGGCCCGACAGCTCCGCGTTTCTGGTGACCGCTGCCCGGAACGTTGCCGAAGAAGCGATCGCTGCCATTCCTGTCTATTGGAAACGGATGAGTACTCAGCGGGTGGAATTCTCATCGAAGGTGCTTTGCAGCAGCCAAGGCGGTGTCGTGCTTGCAGATGACATGGATGCCGCGGTCGACTTCGTGAACGAGTTCGCGCCGGAGCATCTTCAGATTCATGCGGTCAATCCGCGCGACTATCTAGATCGGATTCGCAACGCCGGAGAGATCCTGCTTGGAGAGCACACGGCGATTTGCTTGGGGAATTTCACGCTGGGTCCTAACGCGGTTCTGCCGACGAACGCGGGAGCCCGAACCCGTTCCCCGCTGAGCGTCCACGACTTCATGAAGCGCATTTCCGTTGGCGAAGTGACGAAGGAAGGCTACGACCTGCTTGCGCCTTACGCGCATCGGTTCGCGCTCTATGAGGGATTCGACGCGCACGCCAATGCGGTTTCCGACCTCAGAAAAAGAGCGAGGTCTGGCAATTGAACCGGCAAGGGATCGTGGAAATCCGTCTGCGACCGCGAGGTTGTTCGCACATTTGTCGGGTTTGAATCTGTAGCGGATTGAGCCGACGTTTCCTCCGGCCGGACTTGTTTGAAGCAACCAGATTTGAAATTTCTCATCGGGGCGCACAGTGAAAATTCACAAGAAGACAACCCTTCCAAGCCGCACTGCCTCGAATTGCACCATTCACTTCATTCGAGTTTCCGCTATCTCCAAGGAAGCTGGATGTCGTATCGGGTGCTTCGACCGCCGCCTTCCAGTTTCTTGAATGCACCCATTTTCAGAAGCTCCGCCAAGTCGCGTGTTGCCGTGGCCTTCGAGCACTTTGTGATCTTTGAATATTTCTGTGCACTCATGCCGCCCTTGAAACCTTCAGATCCCTCACGAAACATGCGACCAAGGATTTTGGTCTGGCGCTCATTTAGCCTGTCGACATAGGTATCCCAAAACTGTGCCTTGGATAGCACGTAGGAAATTTGCGCTTTGGCTTCACGCTGTGAGTCCAGTACTAGGCCGGTGAACCAGATCAACCATTCGGTGATGTCCAAGCTTCCTCGGCTGGCGCGCGAAAGAGCGTCGTAATATTCTTGTTGTCTGCCTTGGATTGTCGTCGATAGACTTAGAAGTGCGGGATGTCCGATCTCCTGCGACAAAGCAGTTTCCGAAATCGCGCGCCCGACCCGGCCGTTGCCGTCCGAGAACGGGTGAATGCACTCAAAATGGAGATGGGCCACCCCGGCGCGCACCGCGCCTTTGAGATTTTTGCTGCCGTTGAACCACTCTATGTAGCGCTTCATCTCGGCGGGCACTTGCGCCGAAGGCGGGGCTTCATAGTGAATTTTCGTTTTCCCGATGGCTCCTGAGACGATCTGCATCGGCTCAACGGAAGTCCGCCATTTTCCAACTTCCAATTTTCCGCGATCGAAGCGTCCGACAATGATCCGGTCTTGCCATTCGCAGAGACGCTGCTCGGTCAGCGGCTCTGCAAAATGATCCCGCACGGAGATCATCAGCGCGGCCACGCCATTGGCTCTTTGGTCTCGAACCGTTTCCAGACTGGCGTTCAGCCCCAGATGGTTTCGAATGGCCGAACGCACGTCTTCGCGATCAAGGTTTTCTCCTTCGATTTGTGAAGTTTTGACAGCCTCCGAGATCATGCGATCAATCAATACATCCGTTTTCTCCGCCTCGGACAGGTGCTGAACTTCCCCAACCAGTCTGCTTGCTTCCAATGCGTAGGCATAGACGTTCTGGTCAACGGCGGCGGTGTCCCAAGTAAAATTCGGCCATTCTGCTCGCTGCCAAATGTACGCCATCTTCGCCCTTCATTCTTGTGCTGGAATCGCCCGTGAGCCGATTACGTCTGTAATCGGATCAAAATCAACCCCATTTTAGAGCCGAATGCATGCCGTATTCGGCTCATCGGATCGGGTGCAGTCCCTTTTTTTGGAATGAGAAGGGAGAAATGCCGCTGGTCGAAAGCGGTGTCAAAGCTCTGCTCGCCATCAAATGCTACATCGAAAGCTATTGTTGGGCCGAATTCCTTGGTTGGCGGGCTTTTCGCGCCGCAGTCTGACCAAAAAATGGGACGCGCCCGGGGACATCGTGTTCATCCGGCCCGCCGATTCCCATGCCTTTCAGGCGCTTGGCGACGCGCCGTGCCGGATCATAAACATAATGTTCTGGCCCGACACCGCCGCCCGTCCGGGCACGCGCTATGCAGACCAATTTCAGTACCGGTTTTTCTGGCATGCCGGCTCATCGCCTGATGCGCATCAGATCCGAGATCCGCGCATGGAGCGGGCGATCAGCTATGCGCTTGAATTGCAAGGCTCCCTGCGCACGCTGGCACGGATCGAAGAGTTTCTGCTGGATCTCATGACGCGGGTCGCGGATTACGACGCGGCGATGCCGAACGATGCGCCGAAATGGCTCGCCGCCGCCTGCGTCGCAGCGCGGTCGCTGTCCGTATTTCTCGAAAAGGCGCGACCGGATTTGTGCAGGCGGCAGGGCGCGGACATGAGCACGCATGCCGCGAAACTCGACACCATCTCGGTCTGTCGCCCTCTGAAATCGTGAATCGTATCAGGATGGAATACGCGGCAATGTGCTTGGGAGGAAGCGACGCGCCTGTTGAGGAGATTGCGAATGACTGCGGAATCGAGAAGTTGAGCTATTTCTACAAACTGTTCAAATCCCACTATGGTACGACACCGAGAGGTTGCCGAAAACGGCATCATTTTGATCCGGTCCAACCACGTCGATCAATCACTGCAGCGGGCCGCCCGACCGAATCAATGCAATGAAATTTGAAGAATGCCTGTTCAAGAAAACCATGTCACATGAGGCGATCAATCCAGTCGCGCTCAAGAAGCGGCTGTAATTGCGACCGGAACAGCGGCAAGGGGGTCACAGCACGCTTGCGACATCTGTTCGCGCAAAGTCCTTTCCCACATAGAGCAAAGGACAGTCCTGCGCTTTGGCGACTTCATAGGCGAAGCAGCCGCCGAAGTTCAGTCCGGCAGGGTGAACACCTTTACCTCATTGCGCATAGGCGTCGGCAACCTGCTCCGCTGTGGCTGGCGGGACGCTTGCAATCTCAAGATCGAGTCCGTCGAGAAGCGCTCATTTTCGCACCAAGGCCCCGCCGTCCAGCGACGATCAGTGGCTCTGTCACGGTCACGGCGGAAATCACGACCTGATCATTTGTCGCGAAAGCTTCCGAGCACGCCGCATCCTTGGGTTCGTCCAGCAAGACCGCCATCAACGCAGAGGTGTCGACCGCGATCATTTAGGCAAGCCATTTGCGTTGTATAAAAAATCCTGGCTGCGGGCGGCGCTGGTACCCGTCGACCATTTGCTGGCTGCCGCTGTCCGGACTCGAGCGATCACCGTGCGCCGAGCCTCGGCATCGGGCCGCCGACGCACAGGCTCCAACTTTACGGTGGCTTTGCCATGACGAGTCAGCACAACCTCTTCGCCCGCCTCCGCTCGGCTAACGAGCTCTGTCAACTGTCCTTTTGCTTCGGTAACGGAAATCCGCATGAACTTCTTCTTTCGCAAGGAATCGACATGTTCCGATCTGGACCGTCTTACGGTTCAATTCAAGGTAGGCAGCCGAAGCAAGCCACTTATCGATCCAACTTCTCATACCATTGGGAGTTGCACGAGCCTGATGGCAGCAATGGACGGTCGCGATTGACGTCCGCGTCCAACAGTCACACTCCGAAGGAGGTCACTTTTGCACGCCGATTCACAGACGATCTCACTGCACGGCGACGGCAGTTCGATTTGGGCAGTACCTAAGCTTCACACAGATGTGTCGGGATGCCAGAATTGGCTCGAGCAGCTGTAGCCGCGACGAGCCACTCGCAGCGGCAGCCACTTCGTGCCCCTATCTCGCCAAGATTATCGTGAGAACGATCATTACGGCTGAGAGCGAGCCGTAAAAAATACAAACGGACCAAGACCAAGCAATTCGCCAAGCGGAGTCGACCGCCGAGGCATGAATGCGGTAGTTCAAATCGAACGGGGTGATCGATGACCCCGCTACAATGGCTTCATGGAGCTTGATGTAACACCTTTCAAGGTGGAGAAATCTGGCATCCATCGTCCAGAACGCAACGATTGGAACGAAGCCGCCCAAGCCGATCAGCCAGTGCGGACTGTCCGATAGTCCCGAGAAGACAATAATCGCCGTGACCAATGACACGGCCCATGTCTTCATTTGCGCGCTGCTGCCTGCCATGCGGGCGACGACGTTCTGCACCATCTTCAGGTGCTCAACCGACTCGTGGGCCTCGTCTGCCATGGCAAATTGCTACCATCTTACCGGGCGATTTTCCAGTGGATGTTTGGGTTCGGCATTCTTTTTCGCGACTGTTCGGGGTCCGATTCGGCGACATCCAAGAATGAGGTCATGATCTCGTCCTTCGGTCTTCATCGTTCGGGAGACTGTTGAAAGCTTCGGATATCAAATCCGTTGCTTCGCTTCCGGGAACGAACTCCAAGATTCCGATGCCGCACCCGTTTCAGACTTATGGTCTCCTGCAATCCACTTGGCGGGACGAAAGACGACATGCTCATGAATCGGTTTATCTGCATTCAAGCAAATTCTTCGGGTAGCGGAACCGATTTTCCCGCTTGAGCAGCTCCTGCATCTGGCAATGGCCGTTGCCGAAGCGCTTTCGGCAAAGGCATTCAATCAACGCGAGATGCCTGATACGGCTGACTGCTTCGATTGCGAATTCAATGAACTCCTGCGCACCCATTTTGACTTCGCTAAGTCGTGCTGCTTGAGGGTGGACTTGGAGTAGAAGTGAACATGAGGAAAGCCGAGATCATCCTCCACCTCGCGCCACGCCTTGGAAGCAATTTCGGATTGCACCCGCGATAGTCCGGGACCACGCGCCAGCCCATTCTTGCTGTCGCAGTAGATGTTCACATCAACGACTTTGTCTCCGTCATGGTCAAGCGTTGGCTCGACGTCGATCCGGACGATTTCGAAATCGCTGAAGTGTGTTTTGAACGCGTTCTCGGCGATCTCGCGAATTTGTTGCTCGTCAATTTGTTGCTTACCCATGTCGGATCTCCTACCGCGACCGCCGCCTGAATAGCAAATGGGCAATAAAGCCAAGACGCTGCTCGGGCTCTACCGCCTCAAATTTGTCGATCATATCTTCTGCTTTGTCAATTGCCGCCAGCGTTTCCTGCCTGTCGTAATTGGCCTCGGACGAATAGTCAGCTCGGTGCCGCGCACCTTGTAAAACAACGAATGCATCCGCGAATTCTTTGATTTCATGCGGGAATCTTTGCATTGACTGCTTGTTCTGGCAGGCATTTTTGTTGCGCTACCGTTTTCATTCGACCGCGCACCCGTTTCCGACTTCGGGTCTCCTGATGATCCTCATCCCGGAAGTGCAGACTACAAGCTTGCAAACCGGTCAATTGGCTTTCAAGCAAGTTCTTCAGGTAGCAGAACCGATCTTTCGGTCCGAGTAACTCATGGACATGGCAATCTCTGTTGCCGGAGCACTGGCGGCAAAGGCTTTCAATCAGCGCGAGGCACTTGATACGGCTGACTGCTTCGGCTGCGAATTCGATGAACTCCTGCGCGCTCGTTTTGAATTCATTGAATCGTGCCGCTTGAGGGTGGCCTTGGAGTAGAAGTGGATAAGGGGAAAACCGAGATCATCCTCCACCTCGCGCCACGCCTTGGAAGCAATTTCGGAGTGAACTCGCAATAGTCCAGAACCGCGCAATTTTTCGTAATTGCCGTGGCAGTAGATGTTCACATCAACAACACGGTCTCCATCATGATCTATCCTCGGCTCGATGTCGATCCGGATAATATCGAAATCGCCGAAATGCGCTCTGAACGCATTCTCGGCAATCTCGCGAATTTGTTGCTCGTCCATGTCGTAACCTCCTACAGCGACCGCCGTTTGAATAGCAAATGGGCCACAAAGCCGCGACGGTGATGGATGCTCACCCTTTCAAGCTGGTCTATCGCATCCGCCGCTCTATCGATTGCCGTTAGCGTATCATGCCGGTCGAACGTAACATCGTACGAATAATCCGCTCTGTGCCGCGCTTTCTGCAAATCAACGAACGTGAGCGCGAATTCTTCAATTTCGTGCGGAAATTCTTCCATTGCCTGCTTGTTAAGGCAGGCACTTCTTGCGTTTCCATGTTCAAGTGCGCGGTAAACCTGATGCCAAGCCGTGGTGAGTTCTCTACCGATGAGCAGGTTGGCTGCAGTGTAGGCCAGCGAGTGGAAAACAGCATAATACGCGGTGCTGACCGCGCGGCGCAGGTTGGCCTGCGTGGGCTGTCGCGGATCAAGCTCCGTCAAGCTGCGGGCAGTCGTTATCAAGTCGCGCGCGTTCAAGTCTCAAGTCACCTCTATATCGGATGGCAAAATCATATTCATTGGAAACCGATCGTGCGAATACCGCCTTTCCGCATGCGGCGAAAGGCTTATAAGCTCAGCCTCCGCCCTCGAATTGTATGTGCTCGAATTGTATGTGAATGCACAAAATAACTCGATGTTGATTCAGGAAGGAAAATTGGCGTCCCAAGGTATAGCGGATAGCCCTGAATGACGCTGTTGAAAACTTCGGATATCAAGACCGCGGCTTCGATTCCAAGCGCCGACTCCGAGATTTCGACGGCGTGCCCGTTTTGGCGTCGGGTCTGTTGACGATCTTCATCGCGGAATCACAGACGACAGCTCTCAAACCGTTTCATTGGCTTTCAAACAAGTTCTCCGGATAGCAGAACCGGTCTTCCTGCTCGAGCGACTACTGCACATATCACCGGTTGCTGCCGAAGCACTGACAGCGAATGCTTTCAATCAGAGCGAGGTACCCGATACGACTGACTGCTTCGGCTGCGAATTCGATGAACTCCAGCGGATCCGTTTTGACTTCGCTAAGTCGTGCTGCTTGAGGGTAGACTTGGAGTAGAAGTGAACAAGAGGAAAGCCGAGATCATCCTCCACCTCGTACCATGCCTTGGAAGCAATTTCGGAGTGCACTCGTGATCGTCCAGCACCGTGCAACTTCTTGTAATTGCCATCGCAGTAGATGTTCACATCAACGATGCGATCTCCATCATGATCAATCATCGGCTCGATGTCGATCCGGATAATTTCGAAATCGCTGAAGTGCGCTTTGAACGCGTTCTCGGCGATCTCGCGAACTTGTCGCTTGTCAATTCGTTGCTTAACCATGTCGAATCTCCTACGGTAATCGCCGCTTGAATAGCAAATGAGCGACAAATCCGCGACGGTGATCAATGCTTGTCCCCTCGAGCTGACCGATTGCACCCTCTGCTATGTCGATTGCTGCCAGCGTGTCCCGCCTGTTGTAATCGGCCTCGGACGAATAGTCAGCTTGATGTCGCTCATTCTGCAAAGCAACGAATTTTTTCGCAAATTCCTGGATTTCATGCGGAAATCCTTGCATCGCCTGCTTGTTCAAGCAGGCATTTTTTGCATTGCCGTGTTCAAGTGCGCGATATAACTGATGCCAAGCCGCGGAGCTTTCTCTGCCGATAAGCAGATCGGCGGCAGTGTGGGCCAGCGAGTGGAACACAGCATAATACGCAGTGCTGACCGCGCGGCGCAGGTTGGCCTGAGTGGACGGTCGCGGCTCAAGATCCGTCAAGCTGCGGGCAGTCGTTATCAAGTCGCGCGCTTTCATATCTCAAGCTGCCTCATTCCCGTACGATACTATCAATATGCGCCAGAATCCGGCTCTGCGAATACTGTCTTTCCGCATGCGGCGAAAGGCCGGCGGATTCGGCTTCCGCCTGCGCAACGGAAACGAACGGCCGAGACGGCCCGAAATCGACCCGAGCAGCAAACGAAACATCCGTATCTCCATGGACATCCGAAAGCTTCGAAGATTCCAGAGGTAGGGATTGGTTGCGGGGGCAGGATTCGAACCTGCGACCTTCAGGTTATGAGCCTGATGAGCTACCGGGCTGCTCCACCCCGCGCCAAATCGTTCTGCCGCGACTCCCGCAGACGGGAATCCGGTCAAATCATGAAGATAGCGAACGCGCCCTTTTCAAGTTTGGCGGCGACCTACTCGACCGCCCATTGCACTTTCAAACTTTCAGAGGGCGGCGCCGAACTTAGAAACATTGATACCTCGGACAGCGGTGATCTATGAGAAACGATCCGGTCCAGCTGAGCTCCAATCCCTGCAATTACCCCCAATGACTTCGGAATATTGTGATTGAGCGAATGCGAGCCCGCGAGCGTCAGCTGCCTGCGAAATATCTCAAACGGAGCAACGTCGATTTTTGCATCCGAGGGGCAAACACCGAAGAAGAGTCCTTTGCCTCCATTCGCCATGTAGCTTGTCACGGCTCCGGCGACATGCGGGACACCGGTCGCCTCAACGACCAAATCAGAACCTCGGCGCCACTTCCTCAACTCGGCCGACCCGCTCTTGACGGCGTCGAACTCCAAAGTCGCAGCCAACTCCAGCCGGCTTTCCGAAATATCGCAAAACGCAACTTTCGAGACCCCGTGCGATTTCAGGGCCAGGCCCATCAGCAGGCCCATCGGGCCCGCGCCGAATATCAGCGCCTCATCCATCCACGGCTGAAACACCGCGTCGACGCCATTCAAAACGCATCCCATTGGTTCAGCCAATGCCGCATGCAAGAAGCTCATGTCTCCAATTGGGTGGACGTTCTTGGCGTTGACAACGCTTAGCTCTGCGAACCCGCCGTGCGTTGTAACACCATAAGCGCTGAGGGTCTCGCACAGGTGCGCCCATCCGCGCCGACAGGCGCGACAAGTGCCGCATTCAAAATTCGGGTCGACAGCAACTCGGTCGCCGACAGAAAGACCGACGACGTCTGCCCCCGCTTCAACGACCACGCCTGCGTATTCATGTCCGGGCACAACCGGGAATGCGCCGACGCCGTAGTTGTCCTTCAGCACTTCATAGTCGGTGTGGCAAACTCCGCTTGCTTTGACTTCTATCACAACCTCATTTCGGCCGGGGCTTGGATCCGGCAGCTCGGTCAATTGAACTTCATTCTTGCCGGTGAAGACGATGGCCTCCATTGTTCATTGCCCCTGAAGATACGCGCCTAGCGCGGATTCAAGCCCTTCGGACCAGATTATAGTTAGCCAGCGCTGAAAACTGCTTCGGAACACCCCGTTGTCGGCCAAATCACCGTAAAGGTCGCGCTGGCCAAGCCATTCTGGCGGGCTTGATTTTGCAGACTTCGCGGCACGATTGAGCTTGGCCCATTTGGAGTCATTCGGCTCAATCGGCGAACCGTCCTCCCTCGTCCCCTCGCACATCCTTGCCCAAATCGCCTGAGATAGCGCGAGACCCTCGATTGGCGCGTTTTTGATGAGTGCATCCTGCACCGTTGGAACCACAAAACCGGTCTGCCGGGACGAGCCGTCGGATGCCACGCGGCGCACCGTGTCGGTTATTTCAGGGTTCGAGAAACGTCGGTCAATCATATCAACATAGGTCAAGGGGGTCATGCCCGGCACCTCATCTACGTGAGGTGCGATTTCCATTCTGGCAACTTTCCGAAAGTACGCGCCTATCAGTTCGTGCTCCATGCACTCGGAGATGTATTCAACAGAGATCACTTCGCCGGCGTTCGAGATGAGCTGGTGACCGCCGTTCAGGATGCGGATCTTCATCTTTTCAAATGCATGCACATTTTCCGTGAATTTCGCGCCGACCTTGTCCCAATCGGGCCGCCCGGCACAGAAATCATCTTCAACAACCCATTGGCGGAAATTCTCGTGGGTTACCGGCGCCGCATCCTCGATACCAAAACTTTCAACCAAGCCGGCCTCTTTGGGACCCGTCGACGGAACGATGCAATCGACCATCGAATTCGGGAAGGAGCATTCGTCGTCAATCCATTTCGCAAGGCCAGGGTCGGACAGGTCGGCCAGTGAAACGACCGTCTGCCGCAGGATCGCCCCGTTGCTTTGAATATTGTCGCAGCTTTGACAGGTGAACGGCCCCGCGCCGTTCATGCGACGTATCTTTAGAGCTGCAACAATGGCGCCGAAAGCCGTTTTGGGCCTATCCGGATTCACAGCATCGTGCCGTATGTCCGGGTGGTCGGCATCGAACACCCTTGTGACCGGATCGAAGTAATAGCCGCCTTCCGTAATCGTCATTGAAACAATGCGAATGGCAAGGTCTGCCATTCGGGCAATAAGGGAAGCATTGTCTTCTTCAATCGGAACAAACCCGATCATTGAACCAACGATTTCCGCCGAGCGCGCTGCCGGGTCCAGTTCGATCAGCGTGGTAAGGTAATCCTGCGCAGCCAGCCGCTTTCTTCGAGCTTCGTCGGCAGCTCTTACACCGGCCCCAATGATGCCCCAATCCATCGCTTCGCCTTGCTGCATCAAGCGATGCAGGTACCAAGATTGGTGCGCGCGGTGGAAATTGCCCGGACCGATGTGCACGATGCCCGCAGAGATTTTCGAGCGGTCGTAGGTGGGTCCAGCCACTTCGTTTGGCAAATCTGAAAGAGCGGCATCCGACAGCTTCTTAAGCACAGTCAAAATCAGCTCATCCAGTTGCCGCCATCGACATTCAAAGTCTGCGCCGTGATGTAGCGCGCAGCATCGGATGCGAGGAAAACGCAAGGATCGGCAATGTCGCGGGGATCGCCCATTCGACCCAATGGGACAGATTCGCCAACTTCGCGCTTCTTCTGACCGACGGGCTTGTTTTCGTATTCTGCAAACTGTGCATCGACGACATCCCACATCGGCGTGTCAACGACGCCGGGCGCTATTGCATTGACCCGAATATCGTCGTCGGCAAGTTCAAGCGCAAGCGACTGCGTGATCGAGATCACCGCAGCCTTGGTCGAGCAGTAGAGCGTGACATTGGGCTCGCCCCTCCGGCCTGCCTGGCTGGAAACATTGATGATCGCTCCGCCGCCGCGTTTCCGCATAGCGGGGACGACCGCTTGGCAAGCGAAGAGCGTGCCTCCGACGTTCACGTCATATTGCCTCCGGTAATCATCCGGTGTGATCCTGTCGATGGACGCCATGTTGAAGACGCCGGCGTTGTTGACCAAAATGTCGATGCCGCCGAGCTCGAGCTCGACTTGGCTGACTGCAGCAGCGATTCCATCGAAATCCGTCACGTCCATTTGGACCGGCATTCCTTTGATCGCGCTTGCTGATTCAGCGGCCCCTTCAATCAACAGATCGGCCGCTGCGACTTTCGCGCCGGCATCAGCCAGCGCTACGCAAATAGCGCGTCCAATCCCGCGTGCTCCGCCTGTTACTAGGGCTACCTTTCCGTCGAGGCGGCTCATTCGAAGCGCAGCCCGTCCGATCCAAATTTGTGAATTCGCGAAGCATTCGGCGTCAGAAAAACGGAATCGCCGTGTTTCACGGCAACATCGCCGTCCGCCCGTACGGTCATCGGATCGCATTCATGAATTCCATGAATATGGATGAATGTGTCGGACCCCAGATGCTCGGCCAAGCCGACAGTGCCCTGCCAGTCGCCCTCGGCGGTTGAGACTTCTATGTGCTCGGGCCTGATCCCGATTGTCTGGGCGCCGCGCTTTTCCGCTTCGGCCCCTCCGATGAAGTTCATTCTGGGGCTGCCGATGAAGCCCGCCACAAACAAGTTGCGCGGGTTCCGATACAGCTCCAATGGGCTGCCCACTTGCTCCACAACGCCTGCCTGCAGAACAACGATCTTGTCCGCCATCGTCATGGCCTCGACCTGATCGTGGGTCACGTAAACCATTGTCGTGTCCAGCTTCTTGTGGAGCTCGGAGATTTCCATGCGCATGCCGACCCTCAGAGCGGCGTCAAGGTTTGACAACGGCTCGTCGAAGAGGAAGGCGGCAGGTTCGCGCACGATCGCGCGCCCAATGGCAACACGCTGGCGCTGCCCCCCTGAAAGCTGGGCCGGTCTGCGGTCCAAGTATTCGGTCAGGTTGAGAGCCTTGGCGGCGCTTTCAATTCGCCGGTCTTGCTCGGCCTTGTCCATCTTGGCCATGCGCATGGGAAAGGCGATATTCCTTCGGACCGACATGTGCGGATAAAGCGCGTAGGACTGAAAAACCATCGCAAGACCGCGCTTGGCAGGAGGCACGCTGGTTGCATCGTCGCCGTCAATTTCGATCGTTCCCGATGTCGCGTCTTCCAACCCCGCGATCAGCCGCAACAACGTGGACTTGCCGCATCCGGAAGGCCCTACGAATACAACAAATTCACCGTCTTCGATTTCCAAGTCCAGCGGAGGAATGACCTCGACTTCCGCGAATTTTTTTTGAACTTGCCTGAGCTGAATGCGTCCCATCTTCTTGTTCCCTACTTCACGGCGCCAAATGTCAGGCCGCGGACAAGCTGTTTCTGGCTGAACCAGCCCATGATGAGGATTGGCGCGATCGCCATGACGGACGCGGCGCTGAGCTTGGCGTAGAACAAACCCTCCGGACTGGAATAGCTGGCGATAAACGCGGTCAACGGGGCCGCATTCGCCGCAGTTAGATTGATCGTCCAGAACGCTTCGTTCCAAGCCAAAATGATGTTCAAGAGCACCGTCGAAGCCATGCCCGGGACCGCCATGGGCATCAGCACGTACATGATCTCTTCGCGCAGTGCCGCGCCATCCATCCGCGCGGCTTCAAGAATTTCACCCGGAATCTCTTTGAAATACGTGTAGAGCATCCAAATGATAATCGGCAGGTTGATCAGCATCAGGACGACGGTCAGGCCAAGACGCGTATCCAGCAGGTCGAAGTCGCGGAATATCAGATAGATCGGAACCAGCACGCCGACCGGCGGCAGCATTTTGGTCGACAGCATCCACATCAGCACATTCTTCGTGTGCTTGGACGGAACGAACGCCATGGACCAAGCGGCCGGGATCGCAATCAGAAGTCCGAACAATGTGGAGCCGACTGAGATTATGACCGAGTTGGAGAAGTGCTTGAGATAATCGGACCGAGCCTGGACGGTGCTGAAACTTTCCATCGTCCAACCGCTGCTGAACAGGATTTCCAGCGGCGCTCTGATCGCATCTTCCTCGGTCTTGAAAGACAGAACCAGGATCCAGAGGATCGGGAAGAACATCAGGAACCCAAGCGCCCCGGAGATGCAGGTATTGATGATCTTGGTCTTGTTTGAGACTGCGCGCGCCAAATCTTCCCCTCCCTCAAGCGTCGAGGTTCTTGCCGATCATCCGCATCAGGAAAATCGCAACGATATTGGCGAGTATGACGGCGATGACGCCGCCCGCGCTGCCCATGCCCACGTCAAACTGCAGCAAAGACGAGACATAGATCAAATAGGTCAGGTTGGTTGTTGCGGTTCCCGGTCCGCCATTGGTTGTCACCAGTATCTCCGCGAAGACCGACAACAGAAAGATTGTCTGGATAAGGATCACCACGGTAATTGCGCGAGCAAGGTGCGGAAGCATGATAAACCAAAATCTGTTCCACCAACCAGCGCCATCCATCTCGGCTGCTTCCAGTTGTTCTTGGTCCAAGGATTGGAGCGCTGTCAGCAAGATCAAAGTTGCAAACGGCAGCCACATCCAGGAAACGATGGAGATGATCGAGGCCAAAGGTATTTGGCCGAAGAAATCAACGGGCTGGAATCCCAGACTTGTAGCAAGGCGCCCGAAGATTCCGTTCACGGGATTCATGAACATGTTTTTCCAGACAAGCGCCGACACTGTGGGCATCACGAAAAACGGCGCGATCATCATGATGCGGATCACGCCAGTCGCGAACATCGGACGGTCCAACAACAGCGCAAAGCAAATCCCGCCCAATGTCGTGATGCAAAGTATGCCGCCGACCATCACCAGCGTGTTGACAATGGCGGCCTTGAAGCTGGGATCGGTGATGAACCAGTAATAGTTCTCCCACCCCGCGAAAGGCGCCGCCCCCGGCGAAAGCAAATTGTATCGCAAGAACGAAAAGTAAACGGTCATGCACAGCGGAATGAGCATCCAGCCGAGAAGCAACAGAACGGCCGGCGAGATCATCATCCTTGAAGCGGATCTGGACGCTTTTGTGGCCATCCGTTTAGCCCTCCGGGGAAATGCGCGGTTTGCCGCTTGAAAAAAGGCCGGATTCGGCGTTTGCCGAAATGCTAATATTTTAACTGCAAATGGTCAAAAATGGGCCGGAGCACGAGGCATCCGGCCCATTCAGGGAGTAGAAGTTACTTCAGGTAACCTGCCTTGGTCATTTCGCGTACGGCGAACTGCTGGCTATTCGCCAACGCATCGTCAACCGACTGCTGCCCAGCAAGCGCTGCCGCGACCTGCTGGCCGACGTAGTTGCCGATGCCCTGGAACTCAGGGATCGCGACGAACTGGACGCCGGTGTACGGAACAGGCAGCAAAGTTGGATCTGCCGGATCGACAGAGAAGATCGCATCCTTGATCGTAGATGCGAAAGGCGCCGCATCAAGCAGTCTTGGATCTTCATGGATCGACGCGCGCGTTCCGCTTGGCACGGCCACCCAGCCCTCGGTTTCGCCAACCATCTGAAAGTACTCTTTCGAGGTTGCCCACTTCAGGAAGTCTTTGGCGATGTCCGCCTTCTGAGAGCTGGCTGGGATAGCCAGCGCCCACGACCAGAACCAGCCGGTGCCCTTGGCGGTCGCCTGCTTGGGCGCTTGGAAGAAGTCGGTCTTGTCTGCAACTGACGAGTTGTTCGGATTGCGAACGTCGTTGGCGGCTGATGTCGCGTCCACCCAAGTTGCACATTTGCCGTCTTTGAACAAAGCACGGTTTTCGTTGTGGCCGTTCGCCGAGGCGCCCGGAGGGCCGTATTTGGTCATCAGGTTAACGTAGTAGTGGACTGCCGCCTGCCATTCGGGCGAGTCCAGCTGCGGGTTCCATTCCTCGTCGAACCAGCGTGCGCCGAAAGCGTTGGCCAGCGTGCCGACAAAGGCCATGTTCTCGCCCCAGCCGGCTTTGCCGCGCTGACAGGTGCCAAAAATGCCGTTGTCAGGGTCGTGAACAGCGGCGACGATTTCAGCAAATTCCGTGTAGGTGATCTGCTCCGTAGGGGCGGCAATGCCCGCAGCTTCAAAAACGTCAGTCCGATAGAAGGTGAATGACGTCTCGGAATAGAGCGGAACAGCATAGAGATTGCCGTTCGCAGACAGACCATTCCGCACCAGCTGGAAAATGTCTTCAACATCGTAGTCTGCGTCATCTGCAAAATCGTTCAATGACGTCAGCCAGCCGTTGGCGCCCCAGATCGGAGTTTCATAGGCGCCAATGAACATGATATCGAAAGAACCGCCGTCTGTCGCGATATCCTGCGTCGTGCGCTGACGAAGAACGTTCTCCTCCAGAACGACCCAGTTGATCGTATTGCCAGTCGCCTCTTCCCACTGGGGAGCAAGGCCCTGCATAACGATCATATCATTGTTGTTGACCGTTGCGATTGTGATTTCTTCTGCCGATGCGGCGGTCGTCGCGACCGACGCGAGTGCAGAGGCGGCAACGAATGCGTTCCTCAATTCCATCCCGATTTCTCCTTTGGTGGACTTTTGTAGTCGGATGAATAAATCGCATGCAGCCCCCAAAGTCAACAAATTTTAACACCCGTAAAATCTCCTGCCTTTGAACCGCTAAGCCGATGATCGCAACACCAGCTTTCCGTCGAACAGAATCACTTGCCGATCCTCAGGCAAAGACCCCTCATGGATTAGATTGAAGAGAATCGAGATGCTGCGCTCCGCAATTGCCGTGTAATCCTGCGACACCGTCGTCAAAGGCGGGCTAGTGAATTGCGACCAAGGATGATTGTCATGGCCGGCAACGCGCAAAGCGCATCCCGGCCCGCGCCCAACCCGAAGCCCGTTCTGGTAGGCGGCGGCAACGAAACCAACCGCAAGGCGATCATTGCTGCAGAGAACAGTATTCGAGGGCAGGGCGCGGCTGATAATCAGACGCTCCCCCTCTTCCATTCCAATTCGCTCGAATTCCCATCCAGATCCACTGACCTGAAGAACCTTGGGATCGTGCCCCAAGCGCTCCATCGATTGAATATACGCTTCTCTGCGTTTGTTCGCATTCGGATTCACAGGGGGCATTTCGAAGAAACAGGGGGGCTCGCCGCTGCGACAAAGATAATCGACCATCAGGCCGATGCTTTGGAAGTTGTTCGAGCCCACAAAGGCTTGGCCGACATCGACATGACTGTCGAAAACCACGGTCGGGACTTCTTCTGCAAAGCGCCTCAAAGCGTCAAAGTCCACCCTCTGTTCAAGGGGAGCAATGAGCGCGCCCGCCGGGCGAAGGGACTGAAGTGTAGAAAGGGCATTGTTTTCAAGCTCCTGATCGCCATGGGCACTGAACACGATCGGCCAGTATCCTGTCGCGATGCACAGTCGTTCGATCATTCGAACCAACTCGGCAAAAAACGGGTCGGCAAGGTATGGAACCAGAATTCCAATTGTCTTCGTCAGTTTGCGATTCTGGTTGATTGCAAAGATATTCGGGCGATAGTCGAACTCTTCAAGCGCGGCTTCGATCTTGGTTCGCGTCGTATTGCGGACACTCTGCGGATTGTTGAAATATTTGGAAAGAGTCGGTCGGGAAATCTCGCAAACCTTTGCAAACTCCTCCATATTTTTGATTTTTCTTCCACCCATAGATCGACCCTCAATTAGCTTCCCTTGCAGATTGCGCCGTCCAGTGCTGAAGAATCGGGCGCTGGATGAATTTTACGCGTGTTGCGTTTAAGATTGACAGTAGCGAATGTAGGTGAAATCGGTCAAGTGGCGATCAAGCTGACTGCAATTTTGCGTCGATTCCAATCTTCGGAAGAAATTGCAGTGGGTCCGCACGCCAGCAACCTGGACGGAGTGGCATGAAAAAAGTCGTGGTAATAGGAGAAATTCTAGTCGAGGTCATGGCGGACACGATCGGCAACGGCTTCGCGTCGCCTCAGGCGCTTACCGGTCCTTATCCTTCCGGCGCCCCCGCAATCTTCGCCGATCAAGCCGCGAAATTCGGCCAACCCGTCGCGATCATTTCGGCTGTCGGAAACGATGACTTCGGTCGTTTGAATCTGGCGAGGCTGAAACAAGATGGCGTGGACATTTCCGGCGTTCATGTAGACGCCGATTATCCGACTGGCAGCGCATTCGTCAGATACCGCGCCGACCGGAATCGGGACTTCGTTTTCAATATCAAGCATAGTGCATGTGGCAAATTGAACGCATCGCCCGCTGCAGATTCAATTCTTGCGTCTGCCGATCACCTGCACATCATGGGATCGTCTTTGGCAAGTGACGAATTCATCGCGCTGAACATCAAAGCCGCCAAGAAGATCAGGTCGCGCGGCGGAACTGTGTCGTTCGACCCCAACGTCCGCAAAGAAATTCCGTCCACTTCGCACATTGCCGAAGCTATGCATGAATTCATCGAACTCACTGACCTCTTTCTTCCCAGCGGCGCGGAACTTACAATGCTCACAGCGGCTCAAACCCCGCCGGATGCAGCCGCGGAACTCATCCGGAAGGGCGTGCAAGCGATCGTTCACAAGAACGGTGCGGAGGGCGCGGTCTTCTATGGTCCGAATGAAACGCACCGAGTTCATGCCTTCCCGGTTGTCGAGGTCGACCCGACGGGCGCCGGAGACTGCTTTGGCGGCGCATTTACGTCTCTTTGGCTACGCGGCGCGCCGGCATCCGAGGCCCTCCAGTTTGCCGCTGCAGCAGGCGCACGAGCAGTGGCGGCACGAGGCCCAATGGAAGGTTCTTCGACATTCGCCCAGATTGCCGAGTTCATGCAGCTTGCTGAAAAAGGAGGCTTGCCCGCATGAGAGTGATCCACAACCTGATCGCCCGCAACCGCGCTGGCGAGGCGGTTGGACTGCCCTGTTTCTGCACCGCAAATGAGCACGTCTTGCGCGCAATTCTCGCCTTTGCCGCAAAATCCGGTCTGCCAACCGTTATTGAAGCCACCTGCAATCAGGTAAACCAGGACGGCGGCTATGCGGGGATGACGCCCGAAACCTTCATGTCCTGGCTCGGGAAGATGGCGCAAGAAGCGGGCGCCTCCGCGGATCAATTGATTCTTGGCGGCGACCATCTGGGCCCCAATCCCTGGAAGTCCGAACCAATAGATGTCGCGATGGAAAAGGCGCGAGAATTGGTCAAGCTCTATGTCGAGGCCGGTTTCGCCAAAATTCATCTGGACGCCAGCATGGCCTGCGGCGGCGAACCGACTCCAAGCTTTGCTCAAATAGCCGAGCGGGCCGCCGACTTGTGCGCAGTGGCGGAAGCCCACGCGCCCGATCCCGGGAAGCTCATCTACATCGTCGGCACCGAGGTGCCGATTCCGGGGGGCGAGACCGAAGAGCCCGACGCGTTGGACATTACTTCAATCGATCGATTTCGCGAAACCATAAAGACACACCGAGACGCTTGGAACGCACGGGGCCTCGATGATGTCTGGGATCGGATCGTTTCAGTTGTAACCCAACCCGGGGTCGATTTTGGGCACACTTCCGTTTACCCGTTTCTTCCGGAAAAATCCGCCGCACTTTCGAACGCGATTTTGAAGGAAGACCGCTTAATTTTCGAAGCCCATTCAACCGACTACCAGTCCAGTTCGGCACTGGCCGAATTGACGAGGCAGCACTTTTTTTTCTTGAAAGTTGGACCCGAACTTACTTTCAGGTTTCGCGAAGCCGTTTGGGCGCTTGCTTCGATCGAGGAACGATGGGCTGTTGGTCAAACCTCAGGGATCCGCGAAATCATTCGGGAGCAAATGGACGCAAATCCGGAGTATTGGGAGAATTACTACGCAGGACCAGAGGATGTCGTCCGGTTGTTGCGGTCCTATAGTTACAGCGACCGCATCCGCTACTATTGGGCAAATCCGGCCGTCGCCGAATCCCTGGAGAGATTGTTAGAAAATTTGAGTGAGAATCCCGCACCTGAGACGGTGATATCGCAAGCATTCCCGGGCTTGGAATTCGGTGAGATTTCAACCGATCCATATGTGCTGATTGAACAGAATGTCCAAAGATGCGTTGAGCGTTACTTCAGGGCCGCGGGACACATTTGGACTGAAGTCATTTGACCAAGCGCAAGCAAAAAAGTCTGGGTCTTCGCACAAATGCGAGGACTCGCCGCGATCGGGCAAACACGGGAGACGTCACTTGCCCGATAATTTGCAGCGGTCGCAGCCACAATGCCGAAGCGGTGCGCGCGGCGGTCCGAGGCGCATGCGCCCGCTTGCTGCTCCTCCCGCCCTTCAGCCCCGCTCGACCCGACCGGGCAGGCGTTCGCCAAGCTCAAGCATGCCTTGCGGAAGGACCGGCCACGAACCCGAGACGATCTCTGGAAGAACATCGGCGCCATCCCGGAAAAATTCAGGCCCGAAGAATCCGCGACTTGTTCGGCGAACTCGGGATATGCCGCGGTTCCGCCTAAGCGAAAAACGCTCCCGGGCGAACCTCAGCATCGCTGACAAAAAAATGCGAACGCTCGAACCGGGAAGGTCCGGGCGTTCGCTCTCGATGGTTGCGGGGGCAGGATTTGAACCTGCGACCTTCAGGTTATGAGCCTGATGAGCTACCGGGCTGCTCCACCCCGCGCCAGATCGTTTCGACATGACTTCCGTTGACAGAAGTCAGGTCGCATCATGAAGATAGCGAACGCGCCCTTTTCAAGTTTGGCGGCGACCTACTCTCCCACGCCTTAAGACGCAGTACCATCGGCGCTACGGTGCTTAACCTTCGAGTTCGGAATGGGATCGGGTGTTTCACGCGTGCCATGACCACCAAACTTGAAAAAAACGCGCGCGGCGACGGCCGCATGTCCAAGCCTTGCTTTCACTGGATCGAATCAAGCCAATCGGGCAATTAGTACCGGTCAGCTGAACGCGTTGCCGCGCTTACACCTCCGGCCTATCGATGTGGTGGTCTTCCACAGCCCTCATGGGAGACCTTGTTTCGAGGGAGGCTTCCCGCTTAGATGCCTTCAGCGGTTATCCTGTCCGCACATAGCTACCCTGCGCTGCGGCTGGCGCCACAACAGGTCCACCAGTGGTGCGTCCACCCCGGTCCTCTCGTACTAGGGGCAGCTCCTCTCAAGTCTCCTACACCCACGGCAGATAGGGACCGAACTGTCTCACGACGTTCTAAACCCAGCTCACGTACCTCTTTAAACGGCGAACAGCCGTACCCTTGGGACCTGCTTCAGCCCCAGGATGAGATGAGCCGACATCGAGGTGCCAAACGGTGCCGTCGATATGAACTCTTGGGCACCATCAGCCTGTTATCCCCGGAGTACCTTTTATCCGTTGAGCGATGGCCCTTCCACGCGGGACCACCGGATCACTATGGCCGACTTTCGTCTCTGCTCGACCTGTCAGTCTCGCAGTCAAGCGGGCTTCTGCCATTGCACTCTTCGAGCGATTTCCGACCGCTCTGAGCCCACCTTCGCACGCCTCCGTTACTCTTTGGGAGGCGACCGCCCCAGTCAAACTACCCGCCACGCACGGTCCCGGATCCGGATGACGGACCGCGGTTAGACATCAAGAGTGCAAAGGGTGGTATCTCATCATTCGGCTCCGCGGAAACTGGCGTTTCCGCTTCGACGCCTTCCACTTATCCTGCACATTGCAAGCCTGATGTCAATGCGAAGCTGTAGTAAAGGTTCACGGGGTCTTTCCGTCTAACCGCGGGAAGCCTGCATCTTGACAGGCAGTTCAATTTCGCTGAGTCCACGTTGGAGACAGCGGGGAAGTCGTTACGCCATTCGTGCGGGTCGGAACTTACCCGACAATGAATTTCGCTACCTTAGGACCGTTATAGTTACGGCCGCCGTTTACCGGGGCTTCAATTCGGTGCTTGCACACCTCCTCTTAACCTTCCGGCACCGGGCAGGCGTCAGGCCCTATACGTCGCCTTGCGGCTTGGCAGAGCCCTGTGTTTTTAGTAAACAGTCGCCACCCCCTGGTCTGTGCCCCCGGCCCGCAGTTGCCTGCGAACCGGGCCTCCTTCTCGCGAACTTACGGAGGCAATTTGCCGAGTTCCTTCAACGTGGTTCTCTCAAGCGCCTTGGTATACTCTACCTCGTCCACCTGTGTCGGTTTGGGGTACGGTCCGATGGAGGGCTATTTCCTGGAACCGCTGAACTGCCCGGACAATCCGATAAGCCCGGACAACCTTCGCGATCCGTCACATCCTCCTGGCCCAGGAATATTAACCTGGTTCCCATCGACTACGCCTTTCGGCCTCGCCTTAGGGGCCGGCTCACCCTGCTCAGATTAGCTTTAAGCAGGAACCCTTGGACTTTCGGCGACAGGGTTTCTCACCCTGTTTGTCGCTACTCATGTCATCATTCTCACTTCTGAACGCTCCACCTCATCTCGCGATTCGGCTTCTTCGCAGGACAGAACGCTCCGCTACCGCCGCGCTGACGCGCGACCCGAAGCTTCGGCTCGTGGCTTGAGCCCCGTTACATCTTCGCCGCAGGACAACTTGTCTAGACCAGTGAGCTATTACGCTATCTTTAAAGGATGGCTGCTTCTAAGCCAACCTCCTGGCTGTTTTGGTCGTCCCACATGCTTTCCCACTTAGCCACGAATTAGGGGCCTTAGCTGTCGGTCAGGGTTGTTTCCCTCTCCACCGCGGGCGTTAGCACCCGCGGTGTGACTGCCGGATATCGCTCCTCGGTATTCGGAGTTTGGTTAGGATCAGTAAGCCTGTGGGGCCCCATTACCCATCCAGTGCTCTACCCCCGAGGGCGTCCGTCCGA
>CBDBBY010000001.1:2730000-4893651 GCA_965203215.1 Paracoccaceae bacterium
GGCTCTTCGTCCGTCGAAAACCGACTCGGCTGCACGTCCGGGATCGGAGCGCCCGCCAACTTGCCGGCAAACGCTCCGGCGAACGCCGCGCCGCCGGCGCCGAAAACCAGATTGCGCCGGTTCAGCCAGACGGACTTGGGTGTCACATCCGAATATTTCAGATCGGATTTGAAATTATAGGTCATCGCGTTCCTCTACCCGTTCGGTTTCCTGACCGATATTGGCACATTGAATTCCGAAAATGTCAACTAAGCCTCCGACGCGGCGGCGCTTCGGGGCAGAGGTCGGAGGGCGCGCCCGTTCGTCGCGCCCTCTCAGCTCAATGGAACGTCACTTCCTGCGGCGAGGGCGTTTGCGCGCCCATTCCGTTGATCAGCAATCCGTCGGAATCGGAAGACGTCACCCGGATCAATTCCCCGTCCTTGATTGAACCGGCGAGCAACGCCGTCGCGAGCGGGTTCTGGAGATGCGTCTGCAGCAGCCTCTTCAGCGGCCTTGCGCCGAAAATCGGATCGAAACCCTTGGCGGCAATCCAGCTTTTGGCTGCTTCGCCAACGGAAAGCGACAACTCTCTGTCCGCCAGCCGCCTCTCCAGCTGCTTGAGCTGAATGTCGACGATCCCGCCCATGTCTTCAGGCGTAAGCCTTTCAAACAGGAGGATCTCGTCCAAGCGGTTGAGGAATTCGGGACGAAAATTCGCGTTGACTTCATCCATCACCGCTTCCCGCGCGGTGCTCGCGGGTCGGTCCGGCGGCAATTCCGAAAGAAAGTGGGCGCCCAAATTTGAAGTCAGCACGATCAGCGTCTGCTTGAAGTCGGCAGTCCGTCCTTGGCCGTCTGTCAGAATCCCGTCGTCAAGCACCTGCAAAAGCACGTTGAAGACGGTCGGATGGGCCTTCTCGACCTCGTCGAAGAGCACGACCTGGTAGGGCCGTCTCCGGACCGCTTCCGTCAGCACGCCGCCTTCGTCGTAGCCGACGTATCCGGGAGGCGCGCCGATCAGCCGAGCGACCGAGTGCCGTTCCATGAATTCCGACATGTCGAACCGCACCAAGGCGGCTTCATCGTCGAAAAGGAACTCGGCCAAGGCTTTCGTCAACTCCGTCTTGCCGACCCCTGTCGGACCGAGAAACAGGAACGACCCAAGCGGGCGATCAGGATCATTCAAGCCCGCACGGGCCCTTCGGACCGCGTCGGCAACGGCCCTCACCGCCGCGTCCTGCCCGACGACCCTTTCCTTGATCTTGTCCTCCATCTTGACCAGCCGCTCGCGCTCGCCTTCGAGCATTTTCGAAGTGGGCACGCCAGTCCATCTCTCAACCACGGCCGCAATCTGCTCAGCCGATACCGCCTCCTCAAGCGTGTTGGATTTCCGATGGGACTCGACTTCGGCGATGCGTTTTTCAAGAGACGGTATGATTCCGTAACTCAGCTCCCCGGCTCGCGCCAAATTGCCCTCGCGCTTCACCCTCTCGAGTTCAATCCTAGCCTCGTCCAGCTGCTGCTTGATATCTCTGGCTGCCGCAAGTTTCGCCCGCTCCGACTTCCAGATTTCGGTCAACTCCGACGACCTTGCAGTCATCTCCTCCAATTCCGTTTCCAGTTGACCGAGTCGGTCCTTGGACGCATCGTCGCCCTCTTTCTTCAAGGCTTCCGCTTCAATCTGCTTCTGCAGGATTTCCCTGTCCAAGGCATCAAGCTCTTCAGGTTTCGAATCCACGTTCATCTTCAGGCGGCTCGATGCCTCGTCGACCAAGTCGATAGCCTTGTCAGGAAGAAATCTGTCGGAAATGTATCGATGCGAAAGCGTCGCCGCGGCGACCAGAGAAGAATCCGATATCCGCACGCCGTGGTGCAGTTCGTATTTCTCCTTGATCCCGCGCAGAATCGAAACCGTGTCTTCGACCGTGGGTTCGGTGATCAGCACCGGCTGAAACCGTCGAGCCAACGCAGCGTCCTTTTCGACATTCTTCCGGTATTCATCCAGCGTCGTCGCGCCGATGCAATGCAGGTCTCCCCGCGCCAGCGCCGGCTTGAGCAGATTGGAGGCGTCCATCGCTCCGTCCGTCTTTCCCGCACCGACAAGCGTGTGCATCTCGTCGATGAACAACAAGACTTCGCCGGCCGCGTCGGTGACCTCCGCGAGCACGGCCTTCAGCCTTTCCTCGAACTCGCCGCGATACTTCGCGCCAGCAATCAAGGCGCCCATGTCCAGCGACATCAAGCGCTTGTTCCGAAGGCGCTCAGGGACGTCGCCCGCGACAATCCGAAGGGCCAACCCCTCGACGATGGCCGTCTTGCCTACGCCCGGCTCGCCAATGAGCACCGGATTGTTCTTGGTCCTGCGGCTCAGCACCTGCATCGTGCGCCGGATTTCCTCCTCCCGCCCGATGATCGGATCGATTCTTCCGTCCTGCGCGTCCTGCGTAACGTCGCGCGAGTAACGTTTGAGTGCTTCATAGGTGTTTTCCGCGGATGCGCTGTTCGCATTCCTTCCGCGGCGCAATCTGCGTATTGCCGATGCCAGCGACTTCGGCGAAACTCCCGATTCCTTGAGAATTCCGGCCGCACCGGACTCTTCGGATGCAAGCGCCGCCAATATCCATTCCACGGCGACAAATGCATCTTTGGCTTCCTGCGCCAGCGCTTCCGCCCGCTGAAGCACTCGACCGGTGTGGGACGCCATGTAGATGTTCCCCTGCCCCCCGGAAACTCGCGGCAGCTTGTCCACCGCACTGTCAATCTTCCGTTTTGCGGTTTCCGCGTCGCCTCCGGCATCGGCAATCAAGCGGTCCCCGAAGCCTTCCGGCTCGTCAAGAATCGCCTTAAGCAAATGTTCGGGAAGCAATTGCTGATGGTTCTCTCCGACAGCTATGGCGTGCGCGGCGCTGACGATCTTCCTGGATTGGTCCGTAAATTTTTCTTCGTTCATTCCAATTTTCCTTCAAAGCCCTTGCGCAATTCGGCGTCCTGAAAGGCACGCTCCGAGCAAGTCTCGCAGTAGATTTGGTGTTGCGCGGGCAGCGCTGCAAGGTGCGAATGAACAAATTGTTCAGGTCGGCAATTCGAACCGATGTCCAACAGAAAACTGCCGGCGAATTGAATTTCGATCATTAAATTGCATTCTTGCTTGTGAAGATTTCCGGGATGCGGCGGGATCCCCGGACTTCGCCGCAGCTCCGGCGCTTTTTTGAGCGGATGCGCGGCCGGCGAGCCAACCACCGCCCCGTCACCGGCCCTCGCGAAGGCCGGTGACGGGAACGCAATATCACAGTTGAGACACAGAAGGGTTTGGTGTTTCGTGGGGTGCAATGGTTGTCCGAGCAAGAATCATGAAACGCGCCCCAAGTCCCGAAAAACGCTTTACAGCAAAGCGAGAATCCTTTATGCGTTCCGCAAATTGGAAGACGCTGTTCTCGAAATTTGCTGCGCCGCGGCGGGCAACTTTGCACAATGGGCTTTCCTCAAAGAGTCTGACTTTTGGCCGCGGCAAGCAGGATGAAGTGCCGTAGTATCGTGTGCGCAAAAAATATCAAGGATTTCAAATGATTGACGAACCGCGCGGACCGAAGCCTGTGGGTGCCGTTTGGAGACCGTGCCGTGACCTTTCAGGTGACCAGTTTAATCTCAAACACGAACCGGCACGTTATGAAGCCCGGCAATGGAAGGAAGCGCGCGCCCGGCTGGAAGACCGCAAAATAGGCCGAGAGGCGATGGACATCTGGCTGGCGGAGCAGAAGCGCAGTTTCGCAATTGAGACGGGCCAGATTGAGGGGCTTTACCACCTTCGCCGAGGGGTGACCGAAACCTTGATCACCGAAGGATTTGAACGGGTGCGCGGCGCGCATTCCGCGACGGAAATCACGGATGAAACCCTCAAGGGCCTTCTGCAGGATCAGGAGGCAGCCTTGAAGATGCTTTTTGCGCACGTAAAGGACGAGAGGCCTCTGACTGCCGCCGCCATTCGTGAATGGCATCAGCTTTTGACTCGCCATCAGGAAACCGCGCCCGGCATCGACCTGAACGGACGGCGGGTCGAAATCCCGTTGCGGCGCGGCACTTGGAAGATAAGGCCGAACAATCCGCGACGCGATGACGGATTCGTTCACGAGTACTGCCCGCCCGAGCAGGTCGAATCCGAAATCGATCGATTCCTCGAATTCCACCGCGGGCATGCGGAACTGGACTTGGCGCCGGAGTTGGAGGCGGCGTGGCTGCACCATGAATTCGTCCGGATCCATCCGTTCCAAGACGGAAACGGACGAGTGTCGCGATTGCTGATGGCTTTGCCCTTTGTCAAGGCTGGCGAATTCCCGCCGATCATTCATTTGGATGAAAGGATAATTTACTTTGCCGTGCTGGAAGAAGCCGACGGTGGGCGGATTGAAGCATTTGTGGCGTTTCTGGGTGCCGCCGCGGCATTGCGGTTGACCTTGGCGACGCTCACTGCGAAATTCGCCCTGCGCGGCAAGCGCTACCGACACGCCAACGGAGGAATTACGCGCGACGGGGTCTATTATCCTCCGCAAGACGATGATTTGGATTTTTCGCCGTCCTGACGGGCAAAGGGAATAACTGAATCGCCCCGTGTTTTCCAGAGAGCGTTTTGTTCAACACTTACGCTGCTTTTTCAAGCTCGTTGTTTTGCTGGCGGAACGCATTCTCCTTTTCGTTCGGGGTCTGGCAGCCGATTGCCCCGTGCAGCCGGTCCTTGTTGCATCAATGCACCCGTTTCATGGTCTCCCATTCGAGCCGGCCTTTGGTTTTCCGCGGGCCGAGATGCTCGACGACTTCCGTCTTGAACAATCCGATGACGGTTTCGGCCAATGCGTTGTCGCAGCTGTCCCCGACGCTTCCGACGGACATGTCGATTCCGGCTTCGGCGAGCCGATTGGCGTATCGAATGGACACATATTGCATGCCGCGGTCCGAGTGGCGGGTCAAAGCGCCCAGCGCCGGCCGCCGTTGGCAAATGGCCTAGTCGAGGGCGTCGAGGACGAAGGCGGCGTAGGCCGTTCCCACTGCGGTCTGCACGTAGGTGAAGTCGGCGACCCGGAGCTGATCAGGGGCGGGCGGCGGCCTTGCGCTTGAATTCGCGTTTCGGCGCCGGATCGCAAGTGGATCCTTCGAAATCGCGCCGGAAGCCGGGCGGAACGGCCGGACCCCGATCATTTCGACCGAATTTTCGAGCCCGAAAGCCCGCTTTCGGCGAGAATCAACATGTTGCGGTTGCGGACTCAAAGCAATAAGCCATAGAACGCAAATTGACTATCCGACCTGATTGCCGACACCAATTCAGTCAACATGCGAGTTGAAAATTGCCCATTGTCTAGGTAGAATTATATATAATGACCTTTGGTATCATTGAATCCTTAAGAGATGTGCTTTTGAACAAAGACTGTTACTACAGCACCTAAACTTCCTGAAAAAATGACAGTCTGTATCTTTGAAAGTTGTTCAGGCGCAAGCCATCCATAGGGTGTCAGGAAGTGAACCAGCCACACGCCCATACTTGCCACATACGCGCCTGCAAAGACCCACATCAGCGCGACTGCAAGCCGCCCAGAATGCCGAAGTAAGTTCAGGGTGTTTACGTCTTTAGGCGCCTTTTAGAGCGGCTTGGTCAGGCCACCTGGATGCCTCATTTCGGGCGGCAGAATCGGTTTTCCATTGCCCTGCAACCCAGTCAGGTGGCAGTGGCTCTCCCTTATTCCTCATTCAGAGCCTCCAGATAGTGTGCCTTGATTAAGTCGTCAGGAATTCCGATGCCAAGGGAATTGGGTTGATATACTTGCTGCCAAGGTGTTCCTTGACGGTGGGTAAGATTGGACAAAGCGATTCCTGGATAATGTCCATAAAGTTCTACAATTCTATCCAAGAATGTTTCGCTCTCAGGATTCGAGACAGGGCTATCTGCGATAAGGGATTGAGGTATAACGTTGCTCCCGAAATGCTTGGTGGCTTGGTATAAGTTTGGAATTATTGGTCCATACTTCCATGCTTCAATTCGGTCATCAAACAATCTTTTTTCATATATGGCTAAATACCATCCATACGCAATGTATGCAAGCTTCACTAACTGCATAGGCGTGAGTGTCAAATCACGCCTCTTAGCGAGTTTCAAAATATCATCCGCTATTGTTTGAGCATCCATAATAGTTCTCCCGTTTTCCCGCTAAAATTTATTGCAAACACGTACAGATAAATATATTTAATTTAGAAGATAAACTGCGTTTTTGAGATATTTTGCGCGCATTTTTATTTGAATCCTTTGAGGTTGGCAAAGATCTGGTTCATACGTTGATATGTCTTCGTCGCAAAACGGAATGGACAGCAAATGGGCCCGTCGTCTGCCGCGCTGCGCAACGCATCGCTTCTTTAGTAAACCAAAGTGAACACTGCGGAAAAATCTATTTCCGCGCTTGAGCATCCGACCCAGAATGTCTTTGACATGTGTCCGGAGCATCTGAAGTGCTTTGCCGTTGATCGTGACTTCGCCGCCTAGAAGGACGAGGCGCCTGTCTTTGAGCAAACCGCCACCCACAACTGGAGTCTGCCAATGCCCAAGGGGCTTCTTGGCCGATAGCCCCTTATTTCCCTTGCCTACCTGTAACCACACAGCCATCTTTCCCAGTGCTGCATTGCTTTATGGCAGTTGTGTTCCCTTGCAGCCAGCGTTCTCATCTTACAGGGTTCCTTAAGCGAACTCTCGAACCGCCTGAACGAGCTCCTCGCATACGCCGACACCGCACTCGGCGAGCGAATCCTGCAATTTCATCAAAGTTATCGATTAACTGCACCTGAATCCAGCCCTGGTATAGGTTCAGCATTCATGCGACGGTTCGTGGTCCGATTCGTCTGCGTCCTGGGACGGCTTATAGGATTGGGGCGGACTGTTTTCCAGCATTCCGTTTTTTCGGTCTTCCGGGGCGTTCGTCTGCTTGGCGTTCGCAGCGGCGCGGAGAGCGTGGAAGGCCTGTGGACAATCGCTATCGGCGCTGTTTGCGGTTTGGGGTCAGAACCTGGATTGCCCACGTTCCCACAGCCCCATCCGGACGCGGCGAATGTCGCCGTCTCTTTCGGAGTGCGGTACAGAACAGGAAAATCTCAAATGCAATGGCATGTACAGGCTCAGCATCTACACTCGGTTCGACAAGCTTGAGGCGATGTTTCTGGGCTTCCTGTACTTTGCTCTCATCGTCGAAAATGACATAAAATTAGCATGGACAGGCTCTTGCAACCCTCGGAACAACGAACCAAGCAGACGAGCGAGAGCGCAAAGCCGCGCCAACCAAAAAACATGAAATGCACACATTGCGCGGAGGCGAACGGATTAGAAATGCCCGGGGCTTTGTTCAGGGCAATCGCACTTCAAAACTCTGGCGCGAGCACTGCCGCGCGTCTGATGAGCTTGAGTCGATATTCCGGCATTTGCGCCGCCCATCGGAACCGCCGCCGGATTGAGAGCTTGTCGTCCATGAGACGGATGATGTCCGGAGCGATTTTCCGGACGGCCGCGAGGTTCTCCGGGCCGTGGCCCATCCGGTTCCGCAGATCGTCCTCTCCCATCTGGACGTCCAGGACCCAGTGCAGACTGTTCTCGATCGCCCAGTGGTTCCGGACGGCTTTCAGAAGCTCCTCCGAAGACATCTTTCGGCTCATGATGCAGTAGCGGGTCTCAGTCTTGGTCTGTCCCTCGGTCTCGCGGGCGGCCTCGACCTTGCCGACGGCCTCGAGGCCCGGCCACCGGTGGAGGTCCTGCAGCCAGCCGACGTCGTGGGAGACCGTCGCGGTGCGCGTCTCGATGCGCCCGTGTCCGCAGCCGACATGCTGATATGAAAGCATTTCCTTTTGCGCCTCGGGATCCTCAAGCCACTCCTTCGCGTCCTTGTGAAGCTCTTTCTGGTTGGCCTTCAGCGTCAGGACGTAGTTCCCGCCCTTGCCGATGATCAGCTCCGATGCCGCGCGCTGCGTGTGCAGCGCATCCGCGGTGACGAGCGTGCCTTCCAGGCTCAGCATCTCGAGCAGAGCCGGAAGCGCCCGGATCTCGTTGGACTTCTTGTCGACCGCGACCTGGCCGAGCACGATCCCCGACCCCGGGGCGAAGGCGCTCAAGAGATGCAGCGGCGAAAGCTCCGAGGCACGAGAGAACGTGCGCCGGAGCGCCTTGCCGTCGACCGCGATCTGCCGGACGCCGTCCGCCTCCAGCGCCTTCGCCCAGCCCGAAGCGAACCGCGACAGGGCCGCCGCGAACGGACCCGGATCCATCATCCGGAACAGCCGGGAGAAGGCGTCGTGGCTCGGAGGTCCGTGCTCCAGACGCATGAACCGGCGCAAAAACTTCTCGTTGAGGACGGCGAAATCCGCCATGTCGACGCAGGTCTGGCCGCCGCACAGGCTCGAAAGCAGCGCAACCGTCAGCATCTCGATAAAGTCGTGGCGCGTCGCGTTGCTCGTCCGGGGATCCTTGACCCCCTTGAAAAATTGACGGAAGTCTTCCATGTCCTGCCTCTTCGCTCTGCTCGCGCGGCCGTCTCGCCGCTTCGCAAAACATCCTGAAGCAATGAACCCTCAAGTGCAATTGCCCTGGGGCTTTGTTGCGGAGCGCTTGTCCGCATTGCGCGCATGAAATATCGTCGGCGGAATTTCGCATTGCGCGATCCATCTGATAGAATTCTAGAAATCATTGGATTGAACCGAACCCGGGCCAAGACGTTCGATGCCTGCCATATGCCGGGACTGCGAGCGCGAATTCGACGGCGGCAGCCGATGCGCAGACTGTCGCTCGCCCCGAGTGCTCGAGCATCCGGAACTGCGCGACTTGTCCGTCGCCCACATGGACTGCGATGCATTCTACGCGTCAGTCGAGAAGCGCGATCGGCCGGAAATCCGAGACAGGCCGGTCATTATTGGCGGCAGAAAACGCGGAGTGGTTTCGACGGCATGCTACATCGCAAGGATAAACGGAGTCCGATCCGCGATGCCGATGTTCAAGGCACTCCGGCTGTGCCCCGACGCGGTGGTCATCAAACCAAGAATGGAGGCTTATTCCGAAGCATCCAGAACGATTCGCCGGTTCATGCAGGAGCTTACTCCTGCTGTGGAGCCGCTCTCGCTCGACGAAGCCTTCATCGATCTTTCCGGCACGCGAACCTTGCACGGCGCGCCGCCGGTGGCAATGCTTGTTCGATTGGCCAATCGGATCGAGCGCGAAGTCGGCGTCACTTGCTCCGTGGGGCTTTCGCACAACAAGTTCCTTGCGAAAATAGCGTCCGATCTTGAGAAGCCGCGCGGATTTTCCATCATCGGACGGGAGGAAACGGAAGAATTTCTATCCGAAAAGCCGGTCAGCTTGATCTGGGGAATTGGCGGCGCGACCAAAACGCGTCTGGAGCAAGTCGGGATAAGGACTTTCCGGGATCTTCGGGCATGGACTCGGGATGAGCTCCGCGACCGATTCGGCGATTTGGGCGCTCGTCTTTGGGATCTCAGCCGCGGCGACGACTCCAGACGCGTAAAACCCGAGCGAGGCTCGAAGAGCCTTTCAAGTGAAACCACCTTTGCGGAAGATATCGCTGATCGCGAAGTGCTCGAAGGCTACGTCTGGCGTCTATCCGAGCGCGTCGCGGACCGGCTGAAAGCGAAGCGGCTGACCGGCCGAACGGTCGTGCTCAAATTGAAGCGCAGCAACCATTCGACGATTACAAGACGCGCGAGCGCTCCGGAGCCAACCCAGATGGCGGAGCAAATTTTCCGCATTGCGAAAGGACTGCTGGACGCTTTTACGGAAACCGGACCATTCCGATTGCTTGGCGTGGGCGTGACAGGAATATCGGAAGACATGCCGGAGGATATCCCAAGCGAATTGCTTGATCCCGCCACGCGCAAATCAATGAGAACGGAACGCGCAACCGACAAGATTCGCGCAAAATTCGGCCCCGAAGCAATCATCAAGGGAAGAGCGCTCAGATAACCATTTGAAGACGCGATCCTGCGGATTCCACGAAATTGCAAAGCGACAATCCGCATTCCGGTTGGCCGACCCCGTCCAAATGCTCGCTCGACGGAAAACAGATGCCTAAGTTGTGCCGCAAGGCTGCGACCTACGACACAACCACCGAAATGCCGACGCCAACCAACCAATTCCTTTCGGCGCGCGCAGCTAATTCGCCTTGATGCGGCTGGGGTCGGACTTGAGCGAGAACAAGGATGGCTTCAAACTCGAACGCCGCAAATTCAACCGCCAATAATGGTCCATATACAAACCGCCAATTATCTCATTGATTCATATATGAGTCGTTATATCTTGCCTCGCCGTGTCAAAATTCACTATATTGGCTCACGGTTGGTGACATTGCCTTGGCAAAAGGGCACGACTCAATGGGCCGCTTCAAGAGCGAACCATATAATTGGATAATGATCGATATGTGAGGCGAGATGCCCAAACCCTCCGCGCGCGCCTATTCCCGCTACAGCCGCGATGCGATTGAATTGCTCGGCGGGCTGATCCGGGCCGCGCGAAAAGAACGCAGACAGACGGCGCAAGACTTGGCAGACCGCGCGGGCATTTCCAGAGGTCTTCTTCAACGCATAGAAAAAGGCGATCCCAAATGCGGAATCGGCACCGTGTTCGAAGTGGCCGCAATAGTCGGCGTCGAGCTTTTCGAGGCTGATGAAAAGTTGCTGTCCAGACATCTGAGTCAGACCAAGGACAAGCTTGCGCTTTTGCCGAGAACCGTTCGCAAGAAATCCCACGCAGTGCGCGATGACTTCTGAGTCCGACAACGAAGCCTTCGTGTGGATCTGGCTGCCGGATGAAACCAAGCCTGTAGTGGCCGGGCGACTGGGGACCGAAAACGGCGTGATATCGTTCAACTACGGCAAAAGCTATCTTGAGCGAATCGGCGACAAAGCGCCCGCGATTCCCATCTATGAGCCGGAACTGCCTTTGCAATCCGGATTGCTGTTTCCGCCCGATGGACTGAACATTGCAAGCAGCATTCGGGACGCCGCGCCGGATGCGTGGGGAAGGCGCGTAATAATCAACATGAAGTTCGGGCTGAAGCGCTCTGCCGCGAATGCAGTGGAACTCGACGAACTGACCTATCTTTTGGAATCCGGTTCGGACAGAATCGGCGCGCTCGATTTTCAGCGCTCTCCGACCGAATACGTGCCGCGGGCCGCGGAAAACGCCAGCCTGGAAGAATTGATCTGTTCCGCCGAACGCGTCGAAAAAGGCGCGCCGCTCACGCCTGAACTGGATCGGGCATTGTTCCATGGCAGTTCAATTGGCGGCGCCCGCCCGAAAGCGCTGATTCAAGATCGGGGAAAGAAGCATATAGCGAAGTTTTCAGCCAGCACCGACATCTTCGATGTGGTCAAGGCTGAATTCATAGCCATGAGGCTGGCGCGCCATGCCGGACTGAATGTCGCTCCCGTGAAGCTGGTCAAAGCAGCCAACAAAGATGTTCTGCTGGTCGAGCGCTTCGACCGCCTGCCGAAGGAGGGAGGTTGGACGCGCAGGGCGATGGTCTCGGCACTTACGCTGTTCGGACTTGATGAAATGATGGCGCGCTACGCGAGCTACGAAACGCTCGCGGAAATCATCCGCCGCCGTTTCACTGAACCGCGACACGCGTTGAAGGAAATGTTCTCTCGGCTAGCCTTCAACATTCTTTGCGGCAATACCGACGATCATGCACGAAACCATGCAGCCTTCTGGAACGGCAAAAACCTGGCTTTGACACCGGCCTACGACATTTGTCCGCAGATGCGCACCGGCAATGAAGCGTCGCAGGCCATGCTGATTTCGGGGAGCAACAATCTAAGCCGGCTCAGAACCTGCCTCGCGGCAGCACACCATTTCCTGCTTTCCGAAGGCGCCGCCCGCGCGATCTTCGCCCGCCTGACAGAAGTCATCGAGACGCATTGGAAATCGGTATGCGAAGAAGCTGAACTGAGCAGGGCGAGCCGGAATCGCCTTTGGGGAAGGCAGTTCCTTAACGCCTATTCGACCGAACTGTAAAGCGACGGGATCAAGTTGCCGGACTCGACGCGTCAGCCAGCAATCCTCGTTCAATCGGCAACACAGGATTTGACGAACTTGAACGGATAAAGCGGCCGAGACCGCCGCCGAGCTTGCGATTCACTCCGCAGCCATTGAATATTCGCGGTCGCCGATTTCAACCAGCCGTTCGATGATCGACGCGATCGTTCGACGGAACTCGGCGAAGTTTTCATTCGGACGGAACGTTCTCTCGTCCAAATACAGCGCCCTGTCGATCTCTATCTGAATCAGGTGCTGGTTCGCGCTCGGCCGGCCGAATTTGTAGGCGACGTACGCGCCGGCATACGGCGAGTTCCGACCGACGCGAAAGCCTGCGTCCGTGAAAACATCTTGGACTTGCTCGATAATGGAGGGGGCGCACGACTTCCCGAAACGGTCGCCGAGGATGATTTCCGGTTTGCGTCGCCCTGAAAAGCAGGCGTCGTTGATCGATGCATGCGGCATGGAGTGGCAATCAAAGAGAATCGCCAAACCGAATCTTTGATGCGATTCTCGCATCAGCGATCTCAGTTTCAAGTGATACGGGTAGTAGAATCTCGCCAATCTTTGATCGACTTCCGCCTTGGACAGCTTCTTCGCGTAGATGTTCCGTCCGCCGCTCGCCACGCGAGGAACAACGCCGAAGCCGGCGTGGACGCGCGGCGTGGATTGAAGCTCATGCACCCCGTCGATGAGCTTGGGGTCAAGCTCGTCCGGCTGCCTGTTCAAATCGACGTACGCTCGCGGAGCGGTCGCGCAGATCAGCGGCGCGCCGCAAGTCGGCGCAGTATCGAACAAACGATCGACATACGCGTCCTCCAATGATCGCAAATCCTGCACGGACAATTGCGATTGCTTCAAAAATCCGCTGTCGTACTCGCGGCCGCTATGCGACGACGAAAAAACGGCCGCACTCCGGCGCACTCTCGGGAGGATCACCCGGAAAGGTGGTATATTCATAGCTGCTCAGCCTCGTTTTTCATTCACTCTTAACGCGCGGGAATCCAATTTTCCACAAATTAATTCAGATTTTTTTGCCAAGCGGCGAACAATCCTGAAACCGTTCAATTCATCCGGCTCCAGCTGCGGGACCTATGGAATCGCCAGCCTGAATCAATCGCGAAAGCCGATGGGCGAGATCGCCGCCGCAGGCGCTTGAACAACTCGGAGCGTCGCGTTGCACCCTATGCAAACGTTGGGCCTCTTGCGTCCCGTTATCGTTGCGGTTTCGACGGGTTGGCCGGAACGCATTCAGCTTTGCGGCATCGGAGCTTCAAGTTCGAAGTCGGCAGCATGATGCTTTTGCGGGGCGCGATGTCCGTTCGCGAGCTGGTGCAAATCCGCAAGCCGGATTCACAATTGATTTGCAATTTCGGCTCGTCAGGTCTAAATGCCGCGATTCCGGTATAAGAGCTTGTCGCAATGCATGATTAGCCGGGCGCGTAGCTCAGCGGTAGAGCACTACGTTGACATCGTAGGGGTCACTGGTTCGATCCCAGTCGCGCCCACCACGTGCAAAGACTGGCGTTCGAGACAATAGGCGCGACGAGCGCCGCGACAATGGACTTGAGAAATGAAGGTCAAGAATTCGTTGCGCTCTTTGAAAGCGCGTCACCGGCAATGCCAAGTGGTTCGCCGCAAGGGACGGGTGTTCGTGATCAACAAGCATCAGAAACGATTCAAGGCCCGCCAAGGCTGAATCGGAACTCTTGACGCAGACTGCGCTTCAGGGTCGGCAATCAGGCGGTTTGGAAAAATCCGACAGCGGGGTTGAATAGAACTCTCGTTTCGTGGTTGGTTCTACCGGATATTGTTTCCGGAATCGGGAAGGCCAGGGGATTCTGAAACGAATGCCGCCGCCCAACCGGAGCTGTTCGTCGCCGCGCCTCTGGAGCAGCTGGTTCCCGACGATCACGGCCAGGCGCACGTCGACCGGGTTCTCAAACCGGGCTGGCTGAATGACGACACCGCCGATTGCTGATGTGCGGACAACGGTCAGCCAGGGGTCGGTCCCGAGGTTGCGGTTCGTCCGACACTGACGGGGTTCCTGCTCGGAACCGTGCTTGACCTCCGTCTCATGCGCATAGCGCAGGCGGACATCGCGGTCCGCTGGTTCATTGGATGCGGTCTTAACGACCGGCTTCCAGATCATTCGAGCCTGATCCAGACCAGCCAGCGTTGGGGCGAAGCTCGGTTCCGGACAATTTTCCGGCGCAACGGTGGCGGCCTGCCCTGAGGCAGGGATCATGAAGGGCGAGACCGCGCATGTCGAAGCCACGCTGGCGCGGGCTGGAAGAGTCCGGTTGATTGCCATACAGTGGCGGCCGCGACGGACGGCGGTCATCGGCGACGATTATCCTGCGCTGCTGCGCGCCCGTCGGCGGACGCTTTGAAGGAGCGACGAGGACCGGCGGCTCTACCGGCGCAATTTCTGGCGATCCGAGGGCTTCCACGGCGCGGCCTCGGAAGCATGAATATCCAGTTCTACCTGACGGCCGCCGCGATCAACCTGAAGCAGCTCGCGGCCGCTTTCGATGCGCGATTTCCGCATCCGGCGCGATTCGGATGCGCGAAAAGCTCGTTTCCGCGGTTCTGGCGCGATGGGCGGGCGGGATTCGCCTGACTACTCCGAACGGCGGAGCTCCGACTGGATGGCACCGCTCGAGCCAGTCCGGCAATCGTCGAGGGCCGGGTCATTCAACGGCCCCATGGTCACTGCTTTCTTAGTTGTCCCGTCAGGCAGAACCAACCGGGCTGCCTCAAAAAATCCGTCATCCAGTTCAGGAATGTCGCTGGTGTCGATTTGATCATCGGGCATTGCATTGATCTCAGCCAAGCGTTCTTTTGAGACAGACATGAGACAGCGTCCTTTCCTTGTTCGTAGTCCGGGGAAAGAACACATCACCTTTCCCGCTGCAACCCGCCGTTGCCGGTTGCAAAGCGCGCCGCTGGTGCTCCCAACCGAGGGCCGCCCTGTCAGGCCGCTTGCAAACCCGCACGGATCCCATCTCCGCTACCAGTCAGCAGCACTTCGACGGAGATGTCCTCGTCCAGATCCTCCCAGTGCAGGCCGTTGCCGGAATAGCCGATTCGATAATTCTCCCGTTGCTCAGCGCTTGCGCGCATCAGTCGCGGAAACCACGTCAGAGGCACTCCAAGCGAACTGACGTCGACTGACGTCCGCGCTTCGGACGCACCGCGTTCTCCGCCAAAATCCCCTTGGACTCCGATTGCCAGGGGCCGGTCTTCGGACGCGGCGGCGTCCGGCGCTCGCAAACAAACTCCGTCGCGCCGGACCGCAAAACCTTCCGGACCGTCGCACGCAACACACCCAGATCCCGGCTGATCCTTGATCGAACGAACTCGCGTAAATGGGCCCGCCGTATCTTCCCGATCTCATCCACTCCCAGCATCCCCCGCCTCGCTCTTCCGAATCACCGAAAAATCAGTTGAACGCACATCAAAAAGGGGGGACACCTTCTGTATCTCGGCTGTGCTATTCTGCTCCCGTCACCGGCCTTCGCGAGGGCCGGTGACGGGGCGGAACTCGCCGATCATCGCCGAGTTCAAAGGGGGCTCCAGCCCTCGGCGAGGGTTGGCGGATGCCCCGGAACCCGGCCCGACTGACGACCGACGCCGGCGGTCCATCAAGTGCTCTGAGAGCAACTTTACCGACAAAGTCGTGTCGTTCCGATCAATCAAGAGGGATCTGCCGTGTTCATCCGGGCGAAGATTCCTGTAACCGGGGAGAAATCGCGTCACGGCATGCTGGAAGACTTCCAAGACCCTCCCAGCCGAGGAGCGTTCCTCGCTCAAGACCTGTCGCGAACGCATCTAAGCCGCAAACTCGCCGAGGCGGAGTTCCCGGCTCGACAGGGCACTCGAAAATGCACCCTTTACGCCCTCTGCGGCCGCGCTCTTCGAAGACGCCTTTTCGGAAGGAACCGCACGGTTTGTCGAGAACAGAACGACCAAGGGGCGGCCCCTTGGTTCTTCGCCGGTGGCGGTTGGCGGCTTTTCCTCGGCAAACCCTGACCTTTCAAGAGTGTCATGTACCTGCCCGCGGTGTTTGCCTTTCTTGTCCTCGCGCACCGAGATCGTTTCTCTGGGCTTGTGTAAAACATAATTGTATCGCATCCCTGCTAAATCTTCGACTTCGCAAGAAACATCCAAGACATCCGCTTTCAATCGAATGTCATCCGAGGAAAATGGTTTTCTGTATCTCCTAAGAGCGTGTCCGAGTATTCGTGACGTTGCCAATATACGCAGGCACATTGATATTGTGTAGCACAGCATATAGATATTTCATCCACAATTTTCTAGATGCTGTACAACAAATTTCCACCAAACTCAGCGGCGGCTATTTCTCGGACACGCTCCTAAGTTTGTTGACGTGCCCAACAACGTCGGAAAGACAGACGGCCAAGGCATCGATAACGGTGGTCTTGCCCACGCCGTTGACTCCGGCGATCAGATTGAACCCTGGCTGAAAGCAGAGCTCAGCCGCCTTTATCCGGCGGACATTCGCTAGTTTCAGGAATACGACCCTCACGCAGCACTTCCCACATCAATTTGGCCCGTAACCAACGCTGCAATGAGAGCGGCGCGACGTTCCTTGAGAAGAGTGACGGTGTCTCGGACTTTGACCAATAGCGCATCCAGCTTGGCTGTTTCGCGGTCGAGATAGTCGGCGATGGCACGCTGCCGACGCCGATGCGGAACCGGGACGCGCATATTCCCGATAAAGCCCCACTCGGCCCTCGGCATCTTGGATCCGAACGTCGAAGCATTTACCGCATCAATGAAATCCCGCCTAAGGCACGCATATCCAAGAAAACGGGATTCGACCTCGACTGGCTTCATGACAAGGCATTCGGTCGTGGACCTGCCCGCGAACTCCGCCACCCAAACCTTGGCAAGGTACGGGCGCAACTTTCCGAATAGTACATCGCCTGGACTAAATACGTTGCTTTGGACGGTGTCGTCCATCGTTGCCGGCGACAAACTTTCAAAGAGCTTTCCCGTCCAAGGCTCGATATTCTCAAGCCCGACATACAGGCTTTCGCCTCCGTTCCCGTTTACCCGCGATTGCCTTGGCGAAACAATATGCTTCAGGCGTTTCGTCGGATATGGCAATGCGGTCCGCGCAGTCACTCCATCGTCTCCCGCAGCAAACGCGCGATCTGTTCCTCCGCAGCCTTCAAGTCGGCATCAATTTCCTCTAGCGGTCGGGATGGCGCATGCTTGTAGAAGTGGCGGTTGAAGGAGATTTCGTAGCCCACCTTATCCTTTTCCCTGTCCATCCAAGCGTCGGGCACATGCGGGCGAACCTCACGTTCGAAAAAGGCATCGATATCCTGCTTGAGAGGCACGTTCTCGAAATCGCGCAGCGCCGGGTCGGGTTCCCACCCACCGACGCGACCGCCGGAGGGAACCGGCTCTGCCTCCGAATCCTTGGCGGCAAACACGTCGCGGAATAGTTTCCTCTCCGCCGCCGTCCAACGAGATCCTTTGGCTAGAAGGATATTTTCGATACCGCGGCGTACGATGTCCCAATCGCGCATCGGCTCACGTCCCAGCACCGCGTCGACTGCCTGCACATCGTCCAGCAGATGGGGGCAGGCATCGAGGAAGCGGATCTTGTCGTCGACCGTCATCCTATACGCAAGCCGCAACGGGCGCTCGACAGTTATGCGGGTGTATCCAAAGTCCTGATTGTCGAAAATCTTCGAGCGGGCGTCCTCCTCCAACCGTCCATAGAGACGCACGATCTCGTCGATCTGGGCGTCAGTGATGTGGCGGCGTTTGTTTCCCAAACTGTGCTTATTCTCTGGTCCGCCGCCGAGAGTCCACGCGTCACGCGCGTCCACGAGTTGGACTCTCCCCTTGCGTCGCTGTTCCTTACGGTTGGTGACAATCCAGATATAGGTTCCGATTCCCGTGTTGTAGAACATCTGCTCCGGAAGGGCGACGATGGCCTCCAGCCAGTCGTTCTCAATGAACCACCGGCGGATCCGGCTTTCGCCGGAACCCGCACCGCCGGCAAACATCGGAGAGCCGCTGAAGACGATGGCAAGCCGGGAACCATACTTGCGTTCTTCCGGCTGCAAGGGTTCGCGTTTGTCCCACATATGCTGGAGGAAAAGCAGCGAGCCATCGCTCACGCGCGGCAGACCGGCGCCGAAGCGGCCGGCGAAACCTTCCTTTTCGTGCTCGCGTCTGATTTCGTTCCGCTGCTTCTTCCAGTCCACGCCGAACGGCGGGTAGGTGAGAAAGTAGTCGAAGGTCTGGTCGGCGAACTTGTCCTCCGTGAGGCTGTCGCCGAAGCGAATGTTATCGCCGCCTCCATTGTGGTCGACCTGCTTCATCAACATGTCGGAGGCGGCGGTGGCATAGGCCCGCGTGTTGTAGTCTTGACCATAGACGAAAAGGCGGACGTCTGTGCGGTGTTCGCGCAGGTAGTTTTGCGCCTCGGCCAGCATTCCGCCGGTGCCGCAGGCCGGATCAAGCAGCGTGCGCGCCGTGCCAGGCGTGGCAAGCAGGTCATCGTCTTCAATGAACAGGATGCTCACCATCAGCCGAATCACTTCGCGCGGCGTAAAGTGGTCGCCGGCCGTCTCGTTGGCCAGCTCGTTGAACCGGCGGATCAGATTCTCGAAGATGAGGCCCATCTGCGAGTTTGGGACCCTGTCAGGATGAAGGTCCACGTCGCAAAACCGGGAGACCACGAAATAGAGGATGTTCGCTTGGTCCATCTTGTCGATTTCGTTCTCGAATTCGAAATACTCAAAGATCCTGCGAACATTTTCCGAAAAGCCTTGGATGTAGGTGGCAAGATGTGGTGCGATCAGATCCGGATCCCCCTTCAGCCGATTGAAATCAAGCGGTGAATGGTTGTGGAAGCGTTGACCAGCCGCGGAGTTAAGTAAATCGTCCAGTGCTGCGCCGTCGAGCCTGTCTTTCAGGCGCTCGTACTCGACTAGAACCTGCGCCTTGGTAGCAGCGAGCACGCAATCAAAACGTCGCAACACTGTCATAGGCAGCATGACGCGCTCGTATTGCGGCGGGCGGTAAGGGCCGCGCAACAGATCGGCGGTCTGCCAAATCAAATTCGCGAAATCTATGCGGTCGACCATTCGTCGAACCGTTTCCGTATAGGCAAGCAGGGAACGCCTGTGGCGACGAAGGCGCGGTTGAAATTCTTGCAATTCAATTTCATTCTCAGCCCGTTCCGACCAAGGCCAAAATCTGTTTTCCAGGGCGGTCCAGCCTTCTGATTTCACCCCGAACTTCCAGTTCGAGCTTGACCGTCGTCACGTGCCATCCGACCGAGCCCAATCTTGCCCGATCATCGTCGGCCAATTTAGCACCCGCCCGATCCGTCAATTCGGAAAAGGGCACTTCGCCATCGGCCAGCACTCGAAGGATCGCTTCGCGAACCGCGTCGAACTTCCATTTCGGTATGCGCGTCGTTCCGGCTCGCCCAACGCTCGGAGTTCGACAAACAACCCGTTCTTCCGACATTCGCTTTCTTTCGAACTACCGCTGATCTCTCTATTTATTGCGCAGGAAGCGACCGAGTTCCAGCGTCCAACTGCAAGACTTTTGAAATTGCTGCATTGAACTTCGCCGCCAAGCCGTTCCGGCAAACCAGACGAGCTCCGGACATTTGCGAGAGCATGGCCAAGGCTCCTGCCCGCTTTATTCGACGTCGGCAGAAGGCTCGGCAAAATTTGATTCGCAAGCCATCCGCGTGCGTTGAGTTCCGATCTTTCCATTGACAGCCGACGGCTCGGATTCGGCGCTCGGCCGCGTTTTCCAGCGGATGCCGACTTCGAAAAAGATATTGGACTCCGGCAAATTGAATGTTGCACCCAATAGGCGTAACGATGCCGCAACTCGGATGCGTCATATTCCGATGGCGCAGAGACAAAACGAAAAAGAGGAGACAACGACATCATGCGCGCAACCACATTGATCGCCGCCGCGAGCCTTGCGCTGGCCGGTTCAGCCGCGGGCGCTCAAACGGTCTGGAACATGGCCACCGCCTACAAGGACGACAACTTCCATACGCAGAACATCGCGATGTTCGCGGAAGATGTCGAAGAAATGACCGGAGGAGAGCTGCGGATCGTGCTTCACACGAACGCCTCGCTTCTGAAAATGCCGGAAATCAAGCGAGGGATTCAGACCGGACAAGTGCAAGCAGGCGAAATTCTGCTTTCCGCCTACGGCTCGGAGGATCCGTTCTTCGAAGTCGACGGCATTCCGTTCCTGTCGCAAGGCCAAATGACGGCTTGGCAAGTTTACGAGCTTACGCTGCCGTACATTGCCGAAACACTTGACGAGCAAGGGCTGATGCCGCTGTTCTCGGTTCCTTGGCAGGGCCAAGGCCTCTATGCCCAGAAGCCGATCAATTCCGCGAGCGACTTCGAGGGCGTCAAGTTTCGTGCGTACAACGCGCTCACCGCCCGCTTGGCGGAGTTGATGGGAGCGATCCCGACCACCGTGCAATCGGCGGAAGTGCCGCAGGCTTTCGCTACCGGCGTCGTGTCGGCGATGGTCACTTCGGCAACGACGGGCAACGACACCAAGGCATGGGATTTCACGACGCATTTCTACGATGTGAACGCGATGAACAACAAGAACATGGTCATCGCGAACCGCGATGCATTCGATTCGCTTTCCGACGACGCCCAAGCTGCGGTGCTCGCCGCTGCCGCGAAGGCGGAAGCCCGCGGCTGGGTCATGAGCAACGCCTTGCAGGCAGGTTTGACGGCCAACCTTGCCGCCAACGGAATGACCGTGTCCCCTCCGGGCGCGCAACTGCTTGAAGAACTGAAGGCGATCGGACGCCAGATGGTCGATGAATGGCTCCAAAAAGCAGGCGATCGCGGTGCTGAATTCATCGCGGACTACCAGGCGATCAGCAACTGAGCGCATGATCCGCCCGATCCGATGCGGATAATTCGAAAATCGTTGGACGGCCTCTATCTTTGGAGCGCATATGTAGGGGCCGCCTTCATCGTCGGGATCGGAGTGCTGATCACGGCGCAGGTGATCGGCCGCGAAATCGGCACGCAGGTCAAAGGAGCCGACGATCTGACCGCGTGGAGCGTTGTCGCTGCCGGCTTCCTGCCTCTCGCGCACACCTACAGAAGAAACGGGCAGATCCGGGTGACGCTTTTGATCGAGCGGTTCAGCGGCGGAGCTCGACGCGTTGCGGAATTGCTTGCGTTGCTCATGGCCGTCTTTTTCGTGGGTTTCCTGTCCTATTCCGCATCCGACATGGTTTGGGATTCATTCCGGTTCAAAGATCTTTCGAACGGACTGATCGTTGTTCCGCTTTGGATTCCCCAGATCTCCGTCGCAGTCGGAACCCTCATCCTGCTCATTGCGATCCTGGACGACGTCGTGCATTCGATGCTCGGCGGCGAGCCGTCGTACTTGGCCGCCGCCCGCGAAAACGCCGAACAGTTTCCCGAAATGAGCAGCCCGCCGGGCCCCGACTGATGTTCGCGCCGACCTGTCGCAGTTTTAAGTCGGCCGGCCCCGCGCCGCGTTGACCGCAGCGCATGCGTTTGCCTATGCCGCTCGAACCATAAGAGTGAACTGAGGATGTCTCCGGAAACAGCGCAAATCGCTCTCGTCCTTCTGGTCGCGCTCTTCGCATTTTTGGGATCGGGGCTTTGGATAGCCTTGTCCTTGCTTGGAGTCGGATGGGTCGGGCTGACGATTTTCACCTCCGTGCCGGTGGAGAAGGCGATGGCCACGTCCATCTGGCAGGCGAACGCATCCTGGGCATTGGCGGCGTTGCCGCTGTTCATTTGGATGGGCGAAATATTGTTCCGGGCAAAACTGTCGGAGATACTGTTCCGCGGCCTGACGCCCTGGCTCGGATGGCTGCCGGGCCGGCTGCTTCACGTCAATGTGGCGGGATGCGGAATATTCGCGGCGGTCTGCGGCTCATCCGCCGCGACAGCCGCGACTATCGGTCGAATGTCCCTGCCGGAACTCGACGCAAGGGGATATGATCGCAGCCTGTCCGTCGGCAGTCTCGCCGGATCGGGGACGCTCGGTCTGCTGATACCGCCGTCCATCATAATGATCGTTTACGGAGTGTCAGCGGACGTATCGATCATCCGGCTCTTCCTCGCCGGGATCATCCCAGGCTTGATGCTCATGGCGCTGTTCATGGGCTACATCGTCGTTGCGGCGCTCGTTCGGAAAGGCGTGGCTCCTGTCGAAGCCGTCAAGACCACGTTCGCTGAAAAGCTGCGCCTTTCAAAAGGGCTGATACCGGTGGTGCTGCTGATCGGAGCAGTGATCGGATCAATTTACGCGGGCATCGCGACAGCGACGGAGGCGGCGGCCGGCGGCGTGATCGGCGCATTGCTGCTCGCGGCGGCAACAGGTTCTTTATCATGGACCATGTTCCGGGAAAGCCTGCTTTCAGCGACTCGGCTGTCCTGCATGATTTTCATGATCCTTTCAGGCGCGGCGTTTCTGACGACCTCGCTGGCCTATACCGGCATCCCTGCGGCGGTCGCGGAATGGGTGGCCGCTCTCGAACTGCATCCCTACGCGCTCATGGCCGCCTTGTGCGTGCTGTATGTCGTGCTCGGGTGCTTCATCGAAGGGATTTCGATGATCGTGCTTACTGCGACAGTCGTGCTTCCGCTGGTTACTCAAGCCGGTTTCGACCTGCTTTGGTTCGGCGTGTTCATCATCATGGTTGTGGAGACGGCGCAGATCACGCCTCCCTTGGGTTTCAACCTATTCGTGATTCAGGGCCTGACGGGACTCAACATCGGACGGGTCGCCGTTTCCGCCGTGCCGTTCTTCGTCCTGCTGCTCGTCGGCATCGTTCTCATAACGGCGTTTCCGGGATTGGTCACGTGGCTGCCGTCGACTCTGGATTGACGGCGGCGCAATAGGCGGACCGGGACGAGCGGAGTCGCTTCAGGAAAAATGATGTCAGAGTTCGGCGGCGCAAGCGCTTTCGGGAGGATCGGGGTCGATATCGGCGGCACTTTTACAGACGTCGCGCTGGAAGCCGGCGAGAGCCGGGCCACCCGCAAACTGCTGACGACATCCGAAAACCCTGCAGACGCCTGCATGAAGGGCATCGACGCCGCAATGGCCGAGGTCGATCTCTCGCCGGAAAACATCGGCGTGATCATCCATGGAACCACGCTTGCAACGAACGCGATCATCGAGCGGAAAGGCGCCGTGGCTTCGTTGCTGACAACCGAGGGGTTCCGCGACACGATTGAAATCGGGACGGAAGGCCGGCCGGAGCAGTACGACATCAATATCATAAAGCCTGCGCCGCTCGTCCCTCGGCGGCGGCGATTCACGGTCCGCGAGCGGCTCGACCGAGACGGGCGAGCTTTGCTGCCGATCAGGGAATCGGACTTGGAGAAACTGCTCCCGGCTCTCGACGCCGCAGGCACGGAATCGCTCGCGATCGGGTTTCTGCATTCATACGTCAATCCGGCGCACGAGCATTCGGCGCGCGATTTCTTCAAAGTTCGCAGGCCTGAATGGCCGATTTCGATTTCGTCGGACATTTCGCCTGAATTCCGCGAGTTCGAACGGTTCTCGACGACCTGCGCGAACGCGTACGTGCTTCCGCTCGTCACGACGTATCTCTCCGAGTTCCGGCGCACCTTGGACGCGCGCGGGTTTCGCTGCCCCCTTCTGCTCATGACTTCAAGCGGCGGACTCGCGACGATGGAAACAGCGCGCCGGCTACCTGTTCGACTCGTGGAATCCGGGCCGGCGGGCGGAGCCATTTTTGCCGGCGTCATCGCGCGGTCGAACGGCATAGACCGGGCGATTTCATTCGACATGGGCGGAACGACCGCAAAACTCTGCATGCTCGAAGGCGGCGTCGCGCAAACAAGCAGACGCTTCGAAGTCGCGAGAGTATACCGGTTCCGCAAGGACAGCGGATTGCCGCTCAGGATACCCGTAATCGACATGGTGGAGATCGGAGCTGGCGGCGGTTCGATCGCGCACGTCGACGAATTGGGCAGAATCGCGGTCGGACCCGAGAGCGCGGGATCGGACCCCGGACCGGCTTGCTACGGCAATGGCGGCAAGCGCGCCACCGTGACCGATGCAAACCTGCTGATCGGGCGAATCGATCCGAAAAGGTTCGCCGGCGGCGATATGGGACTTGATGTCGCCGCGGCAAAAAATGCGCTGGCCGACGACGTCGGAACCCCGCTGGAGCTCGGCGATGCGCCGGCCGCTTTCGGCGTGACCGAAATGGTATGCGAGAACATGGCAAGCGCAGCACGGGTGCACGCAATTGAGAGCGGCAAGAATGCAGACGGCCGCACATTGATTGCTTTCGGCGGGGCCGCTCCGCTCCATGCTTGCCAGATCGCCGACAAATTGGGAATCAAGAGAATCCTCGTGCCTGCGAACGCAGCGGTCGGATCGGCGATAGGGTTTCTGAGAGCGCCTATTTCCTTCGAGATCGTGCGGACTGTCTATCAGGCGCTCGACGACTTCGACATCCGGCTCACGAATGAAATCTGCGAATCCATGGAAGCCGAAGCAGTTCGCTGCGTGCGGGAGGGAGCCGGAATCGACGGACATATCTCGACCCGCCGGCAGGCGTACATGCGATATCAAGGCCAAGGCCACGAGATAGCCGTGGATGTGCCGATGGATCAGCTCGGCCGCGACGCCGCGAAGATGCTGCAAGAGCTGTTCGACGCGGAATACCGGAAGGTCTTCGGACGCAATGTCGGCGGGATCGCGAGAGGCGAGGTCGTGACTTGGAGCGTCACTGCATCGACGCCGCCCCATCCCGATGCAGTGTCGCCGCTCGACAAAGTGTCTGCGGAAAAGCTGGACGACCGGATGGCTTTTGACGTTCCGGAAGGCGCGATGAAACCCCACGCCGCAATCCTGCGGGAAACAATGAAACCCGGAGAAGCCGTCGACGGCCCCGCGATCATCATCGAAAGCGGAACGTCGACGGTCGTTTCATCGTCATTCGCCGCGCGCGCGATCGCTACGGGCGATCTCGAGCTGATCCGCAAGCCGGCAAGTCGGGGGCGCGGCGGATGAGCAGCTTGGACCTGATAAAGAAACAGCTGGTCTGGAGCCGACTGATTTCGGCCATCGAGGAGCAGGCTCAAACCGTCATCCGCACCGCTTTCAGCCAGTCCGTGCGCGAATGCGGCGATCTGTCCGCAGGAGTCTTCAATCGGCGCGGCGAAATGGTCGCGCAGGCGGTGACGGGGACTCCGGGGCACGTCAATGCCATGGCGATCTGCGTGAAGCATTTTCTGAAGAAGTTCCCGATCGACGCGATGCGTCCGGGCGACGTGTTCTGCACCAATGATCCCTGGCTGTCCGTCGGGCATTATCACGACGTCACCGTCGTAACGCCTGCATTCAGAGGCGATCGAGCCGTCGGCTTGCTGGCGAACACGTGCCACATTGTCGATATGGGCGGTCGAGGCTTCGGCCCCGACGCGCGGCAGGTTTATGAAGAAGGCATAAACATTCCGATCATGCACTTGGCGCGGGAGGGCCGAGTGAACGAAGACCTCATGAACATCCTTCGAACGAACGTCCGGAATCCGGAGGATATGGAGGGCGACTTCTACGCGATGATGAATTGCAACGACGAAGGCGCCCGCCGGCTTTGCGGAATCATCGACGAGTTCGGATTGGAAGATATCGAAGACATCGGGCAGTACATCATCATGCAATCGCGCAAGAGCATCGAGAATGCCGTGCGCGAACTGCCCGACGGCGTCTTCCGCCACAGCACGGAACTGGACGGTTTCGACGAGCCGATCCGAATCGAGGCGGCACTGACGGTCGATGGCGACAGCCTGAGCATAGATTATGCCGGTTCATCTCCGGCAAGCCCGTACGGAATCAATGTGGTTGAAAATTTCTGCCTTGCCTACACCGTGTTCGGCGTCAATTGCGTGATCGGCCCGAACATTCCGTGCAACGCCGGATCCATCGGCGTGGCGAAGGTGTCGGCGCCGGAGGGGTCGATCCTCAACGCCCGGCGGCCGATGCCGGTATCGGCCCGGCATGTGATCGGCCAGATGCTGCCGGATGTCGTGTTCGGGTGCCTCTCGCAGGCGATCCCGAGCAGGGTGCCTGCGGAAGGCGCGGGCGCGATGTGGAATCCGATGATCCGCGGAGGGCGAACGGCGATCGATCCCGCGGCGGCGGCCGTCGCGCCGACTGTCGGGCCGGACTACGACGTCATATTGTTCAATACCGGCGGAACCGGAGGCCGACCGACAATGGACGGGATGACGGCGACCGCGTTTCCGAGCGGAGTGCGAACGCCGCCGGTCGAAGCCGTCGAGTCCGCCTTTCCGCTGATCGTGTGGCGCAAGGAGTTCCGCGAAGGATCGGGCGGAGCCGGCCGAAACCGGGGCGGCTTGGGCCAGATTCTTGAAATCGGCGGAGCCGACGGCGCTCCGTTCAGCGTGGCGGCAATGTTCGATCGGACTTGGCGAGCGGCCGAAGGGCGGCACGGAGGCATGGACGGCGCCGCTGGCGCTGTTCGGCTCGATGACGGCAATACTTTGAAAAGCAAAGGGCGGCAGACCGTCGGTTACGGCAGGCGGCTGCTACTTGAGCTGCCGGGAGGCGGCGGATACGGTCCGCCGACGGATCGGGAACCCGCCCGGGTCCGGGAGGACGTGCTTGACGGATTGATCACGGTTCGTTCGGCCAGAGACGACTACAAGGTCGCGATCGACAAAGACGGACATGTCGATATCGCTAAAACCTGCGAACTTAGACAGAACTTGGCGTCCCTTGCTCAGGAATGAATGGTGAAGCCCTTTCTCTACTTGGATAATTGGCGCGATCCGCAGCCCGAAACGCGGTTTGACAGGCGATTGCGTAACTTGCCCGTCAACATCGAAAGAATTCGGACCAACCATGGCGAGTTCCCTACCGGAACGGATTATTGCGCCGCTTATGTGAGTCCCAGCTTTGACGGAGCCTACGACGATCAGGATTGGATCCATCGCGAACACGAATTGCTGCGCGAGCTCGCAGCCAGCGGCGTTCCCATGATCGGCCTCTGCTTCGGAAGTCAGATACTTGCGTCGGCACTTGTCGGCAGGGACCAAGTGAGCGTGCGTGATCGCCGGGAAGCCGGATTCGGTGAAATCCGTCTTACGGCCGCCGCGCGAAATGATCCGCTGACAAGCTCGGCTCCTTCGCGGATGCCGGTGTTTCACTGGCATGGAGACGAAGTCGGGTCCGAGCATCCCGATGTGGTCGTATTGGCCGAAAGCGACGATTGCGCCAATCAGGCATGGCGATGGGCGAAAGGCGATGTCTGGGGGATTCAACCGCATCCGGAATTCGATGCTGCAGGATTGATTGACTGGTTCGACAGGCACGACGAGATGTTCGAGAGCCATGGATTGCGGCGCGACGATCTCGTCAAGGATGCCCGCGGCTGCGATGATGCATTCAAAATGCTTGAGAATTTCCTTGCGTTCGCAGTCATGAAGCTGAAGTCGTAGAAATGAATTTGCGCCATTCCATCAACGCCGCGGCAGAGGATTGAAACGCGCGGCCCCGAACCAAGTCCCTGCACCGCTCCCGCGTAGGATAAACCCGCGATCTCAAACGGCTCAGCGACAGTGCATTCGAATTCGAAAGCACCGGGACAGCGGATGCATCGCCTCTCCATGCGAAGGCTCTTGATTGACATTTTCCAAAACATCTCCGGCACCGTCCGAAGTCCTGACTTCGACAGTTCGGTTCGATGTTTGCGCCGTTCCGGCTTGGCGTCCAAACGCCCCCGGCGAGCCTTGGCCGGAACGTCAGCGATGGACGAGACCGACCGCCGACATCCCGGCGGCTCGCGCCGTGTCTTGGCGCGATGAATTTCCTTCCGGGGTTGTCCGCGAGCCCGGGCGGCGGCTGGCTGCGGGACGGGCTTGATCCGACGCTGCGAACCGAAAGCTCAACTCCGCTCCGCGCAATTCCTGCCAGCCAAGCTGCCCGTCCGGAACAACGTTGCAAGGCAGGGCCAAGATTGCGGCTGAGCTCCGTCGTCCGAGCCGGAACGTCTCCGAGAGGGCAACCTGCGGACCCTGCCGGCCCTCGCGAAGCGCGGCGCCCTCAAGCCGGCGCGGAGCTTGCGGCCCAAGATCCGCGCGCGGCAAATTCGATTTCCGACTGCAAAACGCACAGGGTGCGTCTCATGATTTTTGGTCAGGCGGCGCGCGACAAACCGTCCAGTCAAGGAAGTCGGTCCAACGATTGCTTTCGACGCAGCATTCCGCGGCAAGCAAGGCGTTGGCACCCGGTTTCGACCAGCGGCATCCTGTCTGAACAAAAACGAGAGACGCACCCGGAACGCAAATAAACGCTGGACATCGAACACCCCCCCCCGTAGAATGGACGCGGCTGCCCGAAGGCGGCAGGAACATCGCCCGTCCATCTGTTGCAGGATGGGGGGCACTGAACCGGCAGACTGACGAGGAAACACTCATGGACGCTAAACTTATCGCAGCTCTGGCTTGTGCCGCGGCGCTGGCGCTCGGCGCCTGCTCCGGCGGCAATCCATCGACGCCCGCGGCTCCCGGGACCACCGATCCCGAGACGCCCTCCGATCCAGATCCCGCCGATCCCGGGACAACCGATCCGGATCCCGCCGATCCCGGGACAACCGATCCGGATCCCGCCGACCCGCCCGCGGACGGCATGACCGAGGCGGAACGGTTCGACAAAAAACTGAAAGAAGCGGAGGATGACTTGGCCGCCGCCCGGAACGGGGTGACGGCCGCTGTAGCCGGCACGGGAGACATCGCCGCCGCGCGGAAGGCTTTGACGGACGCCATCGCGGCGGCGCGCGCGCTGGAGGCACCTCCGGACGACTCCGGAAGGACCGCCCGGGCGGTCAGGCTGGCCCTCAAGGCGGACGCCGCCGAGGCCGAGGACCTCCCGAGGCTGCGCGCCGCCGAAAGCAGCGCGGGCGCGGGATGGGCGGCGTCCTCCCTGGTCATAGAGAGGCTGCTCGGGACGCCTGAGGTCGCAGCGGTCCGCAATCGGCGCAGGAACGCCGACGGCACCGACAAAGCGACCCTGCTGAAGGATGCGGACATCCCGGCGGTCACGTATGAGGACGGAAAGGTCGTGATGTCCCCAGGCCTGGCCAGCAGCGGCGACCGGCTGCGCATGCGGGGAGCTCCGGTCACTCATACGCTTGGCTCGACAATTACGGGGGACACCAGAGTTTTTCTGGCGTACGGGACCCAACCTAACAGTGATCGCCCGAACCAGTACTTGGACCCCGCCAAACCCACCCCCGGCGTCTCCCCCGTGTCCATCGCCAACACCATCTCCGCCAACGACGGCGGCGATCCGAAACTCGTCGCCGGGCTGACGATCACTCCGGGCGGGCTTGTCGTAGACTTGGGCGGAAAGGGCGCGACCGGCATCGATCTCAGACTTTCTGAAAGCTATGACGGCTACGGCCAGATCTGGACCGCCGGTTCAACAACCAACGGATACGATCTGAAGCTGGATTTCGGCCCTCCGGCGACCTCGCCCGAGGGCGACGCAGAGCACTACTGGACTGCCGCGCTCATGCCGACGAGGGAGCATCTGAGGCTCCACAGCAGCGTGTTCAGGGACGGCGAACGGATCGTCCCGCTGGGCACCTACGCCTTGCGGCTGTCCAACCATATCGGCCGGGACAGGAATCTCGAAGACCCGGACGATCCGGTGGCCTCCGCGCGCGACGACGTGAACCACTACCTGTCCTATGCGGCCTACGGACACATGGAATTCAGACACCCACCAGGCCAAGGCGGGAACTCAGTGATGCCCGTGCAACGGATCTTCCCCTTCCATGTCGGCTATGACGCGTTCAAGGACGAGGCGGGCATGAGCAGCACGGACATCGCCGACGCCGACAAGATCACCAATGGGAAGTTCAAGGGCCGGACCACGGCCGCGCAATTTCGGCAAGATAACTATGGAGGGATCGGGGTGGGTAACTGGCCGCGGTTGACGGGCGCCCACTACCTGAGGCTGCGGGGCGATGTCACGCTGACCGCGACAATTTCCGGAACCGCGGCCGACAACAGGATCAGCGGAAAGATCACGAACCTGGAATCCTTCAGCAACAGCAAGGGGGAATGGGAGAACTACGCCAATATATCAGGCGCTCTGACGCTCCAAGCGACCGACATCGACGCGAAAGGAGAGTTCAGAGGCGTCGTCGGCACCGCCTCCTTGCCGCTTTTCTCCGAGGGAGGCTACAGGGGGAACTTCTACGGACCGCCCGCTCGGCTGGAGGCGGCCGGAATCTGGCATCTCCAAGACGGCCATCAGGGCACCGGCGCAGCCCAGAATCTGTATATCTTGGGCAGTTTCGGCGCGGCGCGCGTCCGCGAGGGCGGCGCCTACGGCGTCGCGACGGGGGCCGACGACTGACGGGCCCAACCCGAAGACTTCCGACTCCCGCGCCTTCCCGGCGCGGGAGTCCCCGTTTCCGGAACAGGCGTTCCTTCGCAGACCGCATGCCCCGTTGAGACGCGGGAACCATTCCTTGTCCAGCGCTTTCGTGCCGCCGCTTCCAAGCGGAAACTCCCGAAAGCGCTGAAGCGGAATTCCCCAGTCCCGGATCGAGACTTCGTTCCGGGGACGAGGTTTGACGCCGGACGGGTCGTTTTTGCAGCCGATTCACGGTCGGATTCAAAGACGGAACCGAGCAGCTTCAACAAGCCGCCTGAGCGCGCCGCCGCCGACTTTTGCGCAAAGCTCGTCTTGTCAAGGCCGGCACGCCCGGCGAAGCAAGTCAATGGCCGCCGAAATACGCCTCCAGCAGTCTTGCGTCATTGCGCAGCTCGTCGGCGGTTCCGGACGTCTGCATGCGCCCGGATTCGAGCACATAAATGCGACTGGCCAATGAAAGCGCGAAATTGGCGTTCTGCTCGGTGATCACGACCGCAAGGCCGTATTCCCGGTTGAGCCGCCGCACGACCTCGGCGATCTCCAAGCAGATTTTCGGCGCAAGACCGATCGTCGGCTCGTCGACCAAAAGCAGCTCGGGGCTGGTCATCAACGCCCGCCCGAGCGAGACCATCTGCCGTTCTCCGCCGGATTGCGTCGATGTCTCCTGCCCCGCGCGTTCCAGCAAAGCCGGAAAAAGCTTGTGCACCACCTCCAGATTGCTTTGGATGTCTTCGCGCGCCGTGTAGGCCCCGACCATCAGATTGTCGCGAACCGACATGTAGGGAAACAGGTTGAAGCGCTCCGGCGCGTACCCCACTCCGCTCCGCACGATTTCCGAAGTCGGCCGACCGGTCAGGCCGTGGCCCTTCAGCCTTATCTCACCCTCGGTCCTCACAAGGCCCATTATGCTGTCCAGCAGCGTGGACTTGCCGGCGCCGTTGGGACCGACAACCGCTACGATCTCGCCCGGCTGAACGGTGATCGTGATGTCTGTCAGCGCCTGCGCCTTGCCGTAGAACGCGGATAGGTGATCGATCTCCAGATAGGACATCATGCGCCTCCCAGATACGAGGCTTGAACGGCTGCGTCGTTCATCACTTCGCTGAACGCGCCCTCTGCGATCATCGTGCCGCGGTCGATGGCGATGGCGCGGTCGACGAGCGGTTCAAGCGCCGGCAGATCGTGGCTGACGATCAAGAAGGTCATCCCGTCCTTGCGCATGGATTGAATGAGGTCGGAAATCTGCGCGATTTCGCCGACGGTCAGACCGGCGAATACCTCGTCCAGCAGCATGACGCGTGGGGCGGTGGCCATGGTGCGCGCCATCTCAAGCTTGCGCAGATCGCCCATGGCCAATTCCGACGGCTTCCGGAGCAGATCCGCCTCGGAAAACCCGACGCTGAGGGCCAGTTCTCTTTCCCGTTCGATATCGGGCGGCGAGACAATCATGCGCCAGATGTCGTCGGGCATCAGGCCCACCCGAATATTCTCGGCCACATTCATGTCGCCGAAGGGGCGGGGGATCTGATAGGTCCGGCTGACCCCGGCCCGGATGCGCCGCGACGTGGGCAAGGCCGAGATTTCCCGCCCGAACAGTTCGATCGTGCCGCTGTTCTGCCGCAGCTCGCCCATGATCTGGCTGAAGACGGTTGTCTTGCCCGCCCCGTTCGGGCCGATCAGCCCCAGCGACTCGCCCTCTTCCAGCGAGAAGGACAGTTCGTTCGTGGCCAATAATCCGCCAAATCGCTTGACCAGATTCGTAACTTCCAGCGCGCTCATGCAGTGCTTGCTTTCCTCAGACGGACGAAGCCGCGCTGCGCCAGTTCGAAAAGGCCCTTCGGCTGGTACATGTAAATGATCAGGGCGATGGCGCCGTAGACGAAATAGCGCTCGGCCCCCGGAAGAACCGGACGCAGGTATTCCAGCAGGAAGGTCATGAAAAACGCACCGAAAATAGGTCCGACGATGGTTGAAGTGCCGCCCAGCAGCGCCGCGACGATGATGGTGAACAGGAAGTTGATGTCGAACATCGCGCGCGGCGCCAGCGAACCCAGGTAATGGACGTAAAACGCGCCGCCCAGCCCTGCAATGAGCGCGCTCATCAGGAAAGCGAACGCCTTGAGGCGCGTGGTGCTGAGGCCCGACCCGCGGACGCTTTCCTCGTTCATGCCGATGGCTGACAGCGCGGTGCCGATCCGGGTCTTCATCAGCAGCCACATGCTCACGGCAACGCTCAGCATGAGGACCGTCGACAGATAGTACCCGTTTGCCGCGCCGCGAGTCAGCGTCTGGATGCCCGACATGCCGCGCGTGCCGCCGGTCAGGTCGGGACGGATTACCTGCACCAGCTGATAGAGCAGCTCCATGAAGGCCAATGTGACCAGCGCGAAGTAGCTGCCGCGAATGCGCAGGGCAGGCAGCAGCAGCAGCAGGCCGGCGACCATGGTGAACAGGACCGCGACGGGAATCGAGATTTCAATCGGCACGTCGAACCGTTTGGTCAGGATCGCCGTCGTGTAAGCCCCGATGCCGATCAGGAAGGGATGACCGAAGCTCACATACCCTGTTCGGCCCGACAGAACGTCCCAACTGATGGCGAAGATCGCCAGATAGTTGGCAAAGATCATCGTCCGCAGCGTGCCGCTGGAGACCGCCTGGGGCAGCAGGAGCATGCCCGCGATCAGACCGCCCCAGAGAACGAAGTGAATTCTGCGCAGCCCCATGCTCAGAGTTCTTCGCGACCGAACAGGCCCCGGGGCCGCGTCACCAGCACGCCGATGATCAGCAGCATGGTGAATACTCCGCGCAGCTCCGGCGCCAGCATTGCAACCACGAAAACTTCGAGAAAGCCGACAATATGGGCAACGACCAGTGTTCCGATGATCGATCCGATCCCGCCCACGATGACGATCGCGACCGAGATAATCAGCGGCGCAACCCACATTGACGGCGAAAGCTGCGTATAGCTGGCGAAGAACACGCCGCCGATCGCTCCCAACGCGCCGGAGATTCCCCAAGTGATCAGATTGATCCGGTCCGGGTCGACCCCCGAGATCGCCGCCCCCTTGGAATCCATCGAAACCGCCTGCATGGCGCGCCCGGTATGGGTAAGGCGCACGAACAGATAGAGTCCGATCAGGATCGCCCAGCTGATGAGCGTGGCGATCAGAATGTTATAGGTGACCGTTGCCCCGGCGACGTTGATCACGCCCGGAATGATCGGAAGCAGGATCTTGCTGCTGTCGCCGAAAACCAGCACGACCCCCGCTTGGACAACGACCGCCAGGATCAGCGTCGAAATCTCGACCGCGACATGTTCGCCTTTGAGCGTCTTGACGATCAGCCGGTATTTCAGGACGCCCATCAAAACGCCCAGAGCGGCGGCTACGGCTACGCCCAACAGCTTGGGCATCCCAAGCGACTGCGACACCCAGAAATAAATATACGCGCCGACCATCAGATAGGCGCCGTAGGCCAGATTCAGGACGCGCCCGATGCTGAAGATCAGCGTGAAACCCATTGCGATAAGCGCATAGAGGCCGCTGAGCAAAAGCCCCTGAATCAATATCTGCAATATGCACGGATCCCTGGCTGCGGGCGCGCGACGACGCGCGCCCGGTTCAAGCTATGCGCCCGGTCGGGTTAATTTCCGACCCAGCTCGGCACGGTGAACTCTCCCGTCGCGTATTTCTCGGGATAGACCACGGCCGCTGTGCCGTCCTCATACCATTGCACCACGACCATCGAAGGCTGGGCCTCATCGAACGGTTCGGACAAGTCGAAGCGCGCGTTGTGCGGATAGGTCCGGCCGGTCACGGGCTCCACCTCGTCATCGCCCCAGAAGGCGTAGCGCAGCCAAAGTTCGCCGTCCATATTCAGAACCAGATCCTGTTTCTTCATGGCGTCGGCCCAGCCTTCGACATTGTCGAAGCCGCCAGCCTCCTCCGCTGCGGCCATCGCCTGTTTCAGGCCGTGATACGCATTGAACCCGTTGAAATGCGGCAGCACCGGACGGCTGTCGTACTTGGCTTGATAGGTATCGACGAAAGCCTGGCTTGCCGGATCCAGCTTGAAGCCGACCGACGGCACCGGCGACAGGGTCGAGATGCCGCCGCCGGCGCCGCCCGTGTCTTCCCAATACTCCATGCCGAGCGCCGCCACATTCACGCCCGTCATCGCCATCGGCACCTGCAGCTTCACGTACTGCGAGGAGACGACCTGCGAATTCACGGAAGAAACCTGATAGATGAAGTCGGCCCCGGTGCCCTGAGCCCTGCTGAAGATCGGCGCGAAATCGACCGTGGCGACATCGTAGGTGATGATTTCCTTGACCTCGATCCCGGCGACAGGCGCCAGCGCCTCGGTCACGAGCCCGGTGATCGCCTCGCCGAACGCGGTGTCCTCGGCCAGGATCACGACGGAATCCCAGCCCATCTGTTCTTTCAGCACGTCCGCGCCGAAATTGATGTAAAGCGTGGCCAGCGCCTCGTCCGAGGCGATGTTCATGAAATAAGGCCTCATGCTGTCGGGGTCTTCGACCACCATGTCGATGATGCCGATATAGGAGGTCCAGGTGTCCAGCGTGGGTATCCGGTATTCCTGCATCCGCGGCAGCCAGCCGAGCGACACGTCGTCTATTGAGCCCGAGATGATGAAATCGACCTTTTCAGTTTCCGCAAGATACTCGTAGGCGCGCACGCCTTCCGTCGGATCCTGGCCGGTATCGGCGGAAACGAGGACGATCTGCTCCCCCATCACGCCGCCGGCGGCGTTGAGTTCCTCGATCGCGACCTCCGCGCCGCGAAGGGTCGACAGACCGGTATCCGACGAAAGTGAACCGATAAATCCGACCTTGATTTCCGCTCCGGCCGCGGAGGCCATGAGCGCGATGCATGTTCCGCTGAGTAGCGCTGTCTTGATCATCAGATTAGCTCCCTGTGTGTCATTCCTGTATTCAGTATACAGTACACAAGGAGGCGGTTCAATCAAATCCTTTCTTGAAGCCCGCGTTTAGATTTTGTCGATTTCGCCGTTTTCGTCGTGGATCACGGCATCCGCATCGATTTCCACCATCAGCCCGGGCTGGGTCAGGCCGGCCTGGACAGCCGTCAGAACCGGATCGACGCCCTTGAAAACTTCGCCGTGCACCCGCGCAAACTCGCCCGCCTTGGACATGTCGGTCAGATAGGCGCGCACGCGGCCGACATGCCGCAATTCGGCCCCCACCTCATTCAGCGCCTCTTCGATGCGGCGCAGCACGTATCTTGTCTGCGCGCCCGCATCGCCCGGCGCATGAATGCGACCTGTCGGCTCGATGGCAGTGGTGCCGGCAACCCAGACGAAAGGGCCGATGCGCTTGGCGCGGGAATAGGATCCGACCTCTTCGAACCTTCCGCCGGATTTCCAGCTGCGCACCGTCAAAGGTCCAGCCTCTTGCGAATCGCCTCCGCCGCATCTTTCAGCGCAGCCTGTTCCCGGGCAGTCAGCCGCAATTCCACGACTTCGACCAGCCCGCTTGCTCCCAGGTGGGCCGGCACGCCCAGCACGACGCCGTCGATGCCGTATTCGCCCTGCAGCATGACCGAAACTGGAACCGGGCCGGTTCGCGCGCCTCTTATGTGGTCGATCAACTCGATCGAGGCATGGGCCGGCGCGATCGTCGCCGACCCCGATTTCTTGAGCGCGACCACTTGGCCGCCTCCTCCAATCGCGTCCTGAACGCAGGCCTCGATTTGCTCGGGCGACAGGAACGCATCCAGACTTCGGCCCTTGATCCGAGCGCGGCTGGGGACCGGCGCCATCTCGTCGCCATGGCTGCCCAGAGCAAACGCCTCGACATCGGCGGGCGAGACTCCGGCGGACACGGCAAGCGCATTGCGGAACCGGCTGCTGTCCAAGGTTCCCGCCATGCCCAGCACCCGTTCGCGCGGAAAACCCGTCGCCCGCAACATCTCGACCGTCATTTCATCCAACGGGTTGGTCACGACGATAACGACGGCATTCGGCGCAGCCGCGCGGACGGCCTCGCCCGTCCGACGGACAACGCGGGCATTCACGTCGATCAGATCGGCGCGGCTCATGCCCGGCCGCCTTGCGCTCCCGGCGGTCACGACGACCGCTTCGGCACCGGCAACCAGCTCCAAGGACTCGCCGCCGACACAGCGCGCGCTCACGCCCGTGATGCCGGATGCGTGGTTGAGGTCCAGCGCCGTAGCCGCCGCGAGCCCCGGAACGATGTCGATCAGCGCTATTTCTTTTGCGATGTCCGCCATCGCAGCCAGATGCGCGACATTGCCTCCGACGCCTCCCGCTCCGACCAGAGCGAGTTTGCCCAGCCTGCGGGCCTTGCGCGGCGCGCGCGGCGGCGCCATCCATTTGGGCGACCTGCGATAGAGAACCCGACGCAGCGATGCAGCGCCGTCGGTGCGCGGCGGCCGGGGTCGCTCGACGGGTCCGTCAACGAGCGCGATGCCGATGCGTTCGGCGGTTTCCCGGGCGAGGGCGGTCACGATATCGCCGGGCAGAACTTCGAATGCGATCCTGCCGCGGCGGCGCGCCTCTTCGATGGCGTCCGACCCGATGACGCGGCGCGAGGCCGCCATCAGCCGTCCTGCCCGTCGACCGACTCGATCGCGCGGGCGGCGGCCTCGACAGCGGTTTTGACCGAGTTTTCCGAACCCGATATGAACAGGCGGCCGAACCGTCCCACGGCGCGCACTTCGACGATGTCGATCTCGGCGGCCTTTTCCGCCTCGTTCGCGGCGATGGAGATATAGGCGGCGGGTGCGCATTCCACGATCCCCAGCGTCTGTCCCGGGACGACCAGCGAGCCTTTGCGCCATTTGTTCAACAGCTGCGCCTGATAGGGTTCGACGCCGGTGATGATCTGCGTCGAGCTGATCGCGGGTTTCAGCCGGTCCGACATCGTGGCGCCAAGCTCCGCCAGCATGGCGTCGCGCGCGGCGGCAACCTCGGCGTTCGAAGGCGAGCGCAGGATGAAAAAGCCGAATTCGCGCTCGACCATCTGCGTGGTCGCTTCGACTGAAGATGCCTTGAGCGCGCGGTCGATCAGCGAGAACACGCCGTTGCCCGGCGCGAATTCTCCGATCAGCACTGTGTCGCCGGACAACGGCACCGACCCTTGCACCGTCGCCCCGTTGTACGCGGCGAACTTGGGCTGCAGGTTGTCGATCTGCATCAGCGCCCGGATCGTGATTTCGCTCATGCGCCGTACTCCTCGTAAAGGTCGCGCCAAGGCCGGCTTTCATAGGCGACGCGCTTGATGTTGATGAGATGCAGCGCCGTCACGTTGTCCGAGGTGATCGACCCCGACCACGTTCCCGTGCCCAGCATGAAGGACGGCTCCAGGTCGGTGGAATAGCCCATGCCGCCCATTATGGCCGGCGTGTTCACCAAGACGCGCCCGGTCGGCACGGCGGCGAAGCGCGCGACCGCCTCGGGGTCGTCCGAATGAATGACCGAGGTATGCCCCCAGCCTTCGAATTTGGCGATGGAATGCGCCAGCTCGATGCCGTGGCTGGTGGACTTCGCCTCGTAAAACGCCAGAACCGGATTCAGCTTTTCGGCGGAGAGCGGACGTTGCCAGCCGACTTCGGTCTCTTCCGAGACAAGGCAGCGGGTGCGCGGCGGTATCGAAAATCCGGCCGCGTCGGCCAGAGCCTGCGGGCTTTGGCCGACCTTTTCGGGGTCCATCTCCCGCACCCCTTTGAAGATCACCTTGGCCAGCCGATCCGCCTCGGCAGGAGTGCAGAAATAAGCGCCTTTGAGCTTCAGCTCATGCCGTAGATCCCGCGCGATTTCGGGATCGGCAATCACCGCCTGTTCGCTGACGCAGGCGGTGCCGTAGTCGAAGCTTTTCGAGGTGACGACCATTTCGGCCACTTCCGCAATATCGCTGGATTTGGACTTGTGCACATAGCAGGGCACGTTGCCGGCCCCGACCGCCAGCGTCGGCTTGCCGCTGGAATAGGCCGCCTTGACCATGGCCGGACCGCCGGTCGCCATGACGACCGATGTGCGCCGGTGCTTCATCAGCTCTGCAGTGCCCTGAATGGTCACCGCATCCAGACATTGGATCAGCCCTTTCGGCGCACCCGTCTGTTCGGCCGCGCGCGCCATGACGCGCACAGTTTCGACCCCGCAATTGACGCCGCGCGGATGCGGTGCGCAAACGATGGAATTGCCAGCCTTCACCGCAGAAAGCACCTTGAAAATGATCGTCGAGGTCGGGTTCGTCACAGGGATGAGCGCGGCAACGACTCCCATCGGCTCGCCGAAGGCGGCGATCTTCGTGGCATCGTCGCGCCAAAGCAAACCAAGCGTGGTCACGTCACGCAGATAATCCGCAAGCGACAAGGCGTTGAACAGGTTCTTCACGCGTTTGTCGGGAACATTGCCGTAACCGGTTTCCTCAACCGCCAGACGTCCCAGCCTTTCGGCTTCGGGTTCAATGGCGCGGGCCATGGCATCGACGATTGCGTCCACTTGCTCAGGATCGGCATCCAGAAAGGCGCGATAGGCTTCGAAAGCCGTTTCAGCCGCGCGCCGCGCGGCGGCGATCGATTTCAGATCTGCGTCCATCAGGAGGCTCCGGCGACGATCTTGTCGAAGATGCGGCGCGCCTGGTCGACGTCGCTTGCGGATATTCCTATGGTTTCCAGCCGACGCCCCGCCGCAGCCACATCGGCGCCCAGAATGCGATCCGTCATCGCGATCAGGCTTTCGGTCAAAGGCGCCGGAAGATCCGCAAGTTTCGCGGCCGACACAAGCGGTACCAGCGAGCCAAGCACGCCGTCGCGCATCAGACTGCGCGCAGTCCGCCGGTCAGGGACGGGACGCGCGCCCGATCCGCGCTCGGTCCCGGCGAAGGTCGCGATCCAATCCTCCGCATCCGGCAGATTTCGAACGCCGTACGCCTCGGCGACGCGCCTCCGCTCTTCGGCCAGCCCGCGAACGACCTCCCGCTGGTCGGACCCGATAAGGGACGCGAACGTCCGGTTGGCATCCAACGGAACGGCGCCCGTCGGCACATGCGGGCCGCCAGGTTCCAGCCCTGCGCCCCCAAGGACCAGGGCGGGTATCTCGACAGCCGCCGACAGATCGCCGAAGCCCGTGGCCAGAACCGATTCCGCCGGTTGAATGTTGGAAAGAAAAGGCTTCAGAGCCGCAAGAACGTCTTCTCGCCCGCGCGGCAGGGTCGCGGCCGCCATCGGCGCGGCCCGCGACAGGGTCAACAGGGCGCCTTCGGCCTGAAACCAGTAGGGCAATCCCTGCGCCTCGATCAAAGTGACATCGGCGGTGCAGCCGCCGATGCGCAGCATCCATGCGGTTTCGACCGCGCCCAGAGACCGCCCGGGCGCCAAGATCAGCGCCTGACCATCGCTGAGATGATCGGCCAGCACCATGGCATAAGTGCGCTGCTTGTGAATCGGTCCGGTCAGAAATATCGCCTGCGCATCCCGCACCGCGGCGTCCAGCTCGGCGGTGGTGCGAACCGACGGCCCGTCGCGGTCCACCTGATAGGTGCCTACCGGCCCTTCCCCTAGAATGCCTATGCCCGAAGATTGGGACAGCAATGACAATTCGGTGCCGTAGGCCGAAAACAACGTGACATCGGCCCCTTCCGCAAGGCAGAGCGCGGCCAGCAGGCGCGCATCCGGCGCACCGCCCAGCACCGCTATGCGGTCGAATTTGCGTGAAGCCGGGGCATCTCGGGCCGCGTCGCGCGCCATCTCGCGCGTGAAGTCCTCGAATCCGGCCGGCATGGTTTCTCCTCAGAGGGATGTTCAGGCCGACGATCCGGCGCCGAGCCTGTCGATGATCGCCTCCAGCTCGTCATGCGGGCGCGCGATTACGTGGACCGAAACCACTTCGCCAACCTTGTTGGCCGCAGTAGCGCCCGCGTCGGTGGCGGCTTTGACCGCGCCGACTTCGCCCCGCACAAGCGTGGTGACCAGCCCGCCGCCCACCTTGGTCTGGCCGACAATCGCGACGCTCGCCGCCTTGACCATCGCATCCGCCGCTTCGATCGCGCCTACAAGGCCGCGGGTTTCGATCATGCCGAGGGCGATCTGCCCTGCCACTGGTTTCGCCATTTTCTGTTCCTCCGAAGATTGAAGTTTTGATTTTCTTGATTCAGGCTGCGGAAACGCGGTCAACCACCGCGATGATCGCCAGATCCACAGGCGCCGCGGACAGGCCGCTGGCCATCCGGGCGGCGGATCCGCCGACGATCAGCACCGTATCGCCGACGCCGGCGCCGCATGTGTCGACTGCCACCCGCGCCGGCTCGAGCAGTTCGCCTTTGCTGTCGACCAAGTCTGTCACGAGCAGTTTCAATCCGACCAGCCTCGAATCCTTGGCTGTTGCCGTGACCGTTCCCGCGATCTTGCCCAAGTGCATCAGAATGTCCTCAGATAGCGGTCCAGTTCAACCTGCGTGACTTGCTGGCCAAAGAAGTCCAGCTCGCGCTCGGCCTGCTGCAGGACCAGCTCCCACAGCGTCTCGCCCATCGCTTCGCGCAGCCAGTCCGATCCGCGCGCCAATTTTATCGCCGTCGGCAGATCGGTGGGAATGGGATCGCCGATTCCGCTCCCGTATGCATCGCCGGGCGTGGGGTCGGAGGGCGTCAGCCCCTGCTCGATCCCGTCAAGACCTGCCGCGATCTCGGCAGCCAGCAGGAGATAAGGATTGGCCTCCGCTCCGGCATCGCGCTTTTCCACGCGCACTGCGCTGTCGGATCCTTCGATGACCCGAATGCCCACCGTGCGGTTGTCGTACCCCCAACTCGTGTTGACGGGACAGAATGTATAGGGCTGGCGGCGGCGATAGCCGTTCACCGTTCCGCCGCCGCAGATCGACATTTCGCACATGCGCCGCTGCAGGCCTGCGATGAAGGATTTTCCGGTCTCGTTCAGTCTTCCGTTGTCGGCGAAGACATTCCTGCCGCCCTTCCAAAGAGAATAATGCGTGTGAAACCCGCTGCCGGATTGGTCGAAAAACGGTTTCGGCATGAAGGTCGCCAGATACCCGTGGGCAATTCCCAGCTGGCGGACCAAGGATTTGAACAGAACGACGCGGTCCGCCGCAACCAATGCCTCGCCATACCTGATATTCACCTCAACCTGGCCCGGCGCGTATTCCGGGTTCGACTGCTCGATGGGTATTCCGCATTCATTGATCTGCCGGCGGATGGGACCGACAATGTGTTCCATCCGCGCGGCCCGGCTCAGGCCGTAGACCTGGATGCCGCTGTCGCGTGGCTGTCCTGTTTCCGGGTCCAGAAGGTAGAATTCAAGCTCGGTCCCGACATTGACCTCAAGCCCCATGTCGCGCGCCCGTTCGACCTGGCGCACCAGGGCGCCGCGCGGATCGATCGGCACCGGCTCGTGGTCCATTCCCTCGGCCCGGCCGAAGCAGACGGCTACGCCCGGCTCCCACGGGACGGCGACCGGACGGGTCATCGGGAAGATGTGCATGTCGGGATAACCGTTGTCGAAATTGACGTAGGGCGTGTCCCAGACGTCGCACGCAATGTCGATGGCGAACAGCGCGATCGACAGCGCATTGCCGCTTTTGCAGACATGATTCCAGTGGTCGGCCGGAATGCGCTTGCCGCGCATGATGCCGTTCAGGTCGCCCACGCCTAGAATCACGGTATGCGTACCCTCCGGCAAATCAAACCCCGAACTCATTTGCGCGCTCCCTGTTTTTGGCTTTATAATCGCTGTATTCTGTATACAGTATTCATGAAAACAATCAAGAAGCAAGGAAAATCTGCGCCATGCCAAAGAGCTCGGTAATCGTCGTAGGGGGCGGCATCGTCGGCGTCATGACTGCGCTTGCGCTGCAGCGGCGCGGCGAGGCCGTGACCTTGATGGATCGTTGGGAGCCGGGACATTCCCGCGCATCTTCAACGGATTACAACCGGGTGATCCGCGCGATATCCGGACGGGACGAATTCTATACGCGCTGGGCGCGGGAAAGCCGCCTGCGATGGCTGGAGCTGCAGGCCGAGAGCGGACAGAATCTGATGTACGAATGCGGCGTTCTGATTCTTGCCTCCGGCGGGCATTGCGAATGGGAGGATGAGACTGCCGTGACCTTCGACCGGGTGGGCGTGCCCTATCACAAGTTCGGACGACGGGAAATCGAGTCGCGCTATCCGCAATTCAGGGTGCCCGACATCGAATACGCATTGTTCGAACCCGAGGCCGGAATGCTGATGGCGCATCGCTGCGTCCTGACCGGGCTGGATCTGTTCCGCCGCGCGGGCGGGACGGTGCGTCGCGGCCGCGTCGCGACGGACGGGTCGGAGCGCCCGGCACTGGACGGCAAACCGCTGGAGGCCGATCTGATCGTCATGGCGACCGGCCCTTGGATGGCCGAAATGTTTCCAAGGACGATCAAGCCGATCTCGACCGTGGTCGGAGTCAGCGTCCTTTATACGTCGACGCCGGACGGCTCTGAAGATTTCGATATGAGCCGCATGCCCTGCTGGATCGATCACGGCCAAGGGTCGTTCGGGATGCCATCGTCCGAAGGGTCCGGGGTCAAGGCGGCAGTGGTGATTCCGGACAAGATCGATCTGGACAACGATGAAAGGCTGATCCGTCAGGAAACGCTGGGCCGCACGCGCATCTACATTCGCCACCGCTTGCCGGGGTTGGACGGGCAGAGGGTGGTGGATTCCAAGTTCAATCAGATCATCCTGACGCCCGACACGCATTTCGTCCTCGACTGGCATCCCGAACACGAAAACCTGCTGTTTGCGGGCGGCTGCTCGGGGCATCTGTTCAAGCACGCGCCGGTCTTCGCGGAATTTGCGGCAGGAGTTGGGATGAAGGACTTCGGCACCGCCGACCGGTTCAAGATCGCCGGCCGCAAGAAACTGAGCCGGAAGGAAAGCCCCAGCGGGCGTTGATTGGCGGACATGGCAAGATCGGCGGCCTCGGACCGTCCGAGCGCTCATTTGCCGCTGTAAGTCCCGCGAAACAGTTCGACCGCTTCGGACGCGGCCAGATCCCCGGGCACGCGCGCCGTTTCAAGCGAAGCCAACGCCTCATCCGCTTCGGACGCGGCCAGAAAGACACCGCGTCCGCGTACGAACAGTTCGCGCAGATGATCTGCGCGATATTCCGGGTGAAACTGCACGGACCGCGCCGGAAAGCCGTAATCCAAAGCGCCAATCGGGCAGTGGCCGGCGGAACCCGTCACGCATGCTGAAGGCGGGACATCGGTCACCTGGTCCTGATGCCAGACATAGGCGTCGACGCGGGCGCCGCCGAATTCGAAGGGCCGAACGCCGACGACATTGCCGATTTCCGCCTTGGCCGCCTTGCCGCCATAAACATCGGCCATGATCTGATGGCCGAAACAGATGCCGAAGACCGGCTTGCGCCGATTTCTGCAGTCTTCAAGGAATTCGCGCAGCGGCTGCATCCATTCGGTGTCGTCATAGACCCCGAATTCGGACCCTCCGACGATGACGCCGTCGAAATCCTCAAAATCCGGCAGCGCCGCACCGTCCGCTAAGTCAGCAACAGAGAACTCCGCCTGCGGCAGATGCGGCTCGATCCAGTTGCGGATCTGCTGCGCAGCGCGCGGCAGACCCTCCAACAGCGGCAAGGGATGGCCGGTCAATCCGAGAAGCGCGATCCTCACCAGTCGAATGCCCGGTCGATGCCAGCCATCTTGACGCCGGTAAAGGCCGAAGCCTCGAAACTGAGCGCGCGCAGATCTTCGGTCTCCAGATTGCGGACCGACGACTTCCCGCAAGCCTTGGCCAGCGCCGTGATTTCCATCGTCATGGCGGTCAGGTAGCGGGCGATGCGTTCAGCGCCTGCATTTGGGTTCATCCGCGTCTCAAGATCCGGATCCTGCGTCGCGATGCCGACCGGGCAAAGGCCTGTATGGCAATGATGGCAAGCGCCCGGCGATGTGCCCAAGGATTTGTAATCTTCAATATACCGCGGACTGTTGCACCCCAGCGCGATCATCGCCGCATTGCCTATCATCACCGCATCGGCGCCCAAAGCCAGGCATTTCGCCGCGTCGACGCCGGAACGGATGCCGCCCGCAGCCACCAAGGAGACTTTGTCGGTCATGCCGCAGTCATCGAGTGCCTCGCGCGAGGCGCGAATTGCGCTCATCGTCGGAATGCCGGTATGGTTCAGCAGAAGCTCGGGCGAGGCTCCGGTGCCGCCTTCGGCCCCGTCGACCACCACGACGTCCGCGCCCGCCTTGGCCGCAATTGCCACGTCGAACCGCGGACGGGTCGCTCCCATTTTGACGAAGATCGGCACCTGATAATTCGTTGCGATCCGCAATTCCTCGATCTTGACCGCCAGATCGTCGGCGCCAAGGAAATCGGGATGCCGGATGGTGGATCGCTGGTCCACGCCTTCGGGCAGGGTCCGCATCTTGCTGACGCGCTCGCTGACCTTCATGCCCAGCAGCAGACCGCCGGTTCCCGGCTTGGCCCCCTGCCCCACCACAAGCTCCAGCGCGTCCGCGCGGCGCAGGTGGTCCAGATCCACGCCGTAGCGGGCCGGCGACATTTGATAGAGCAGCCGCTGGGAGGCTTCGCGCTCCTCTTCCAGCATGCCGCCTTCGCCCGTGCAGGTCATGGTGCCCACTTTCGAGGCTCCGTACCCCAGCGAAGCCTTGGCCGGTGCCGACAGCGCGCCAAATGACATGGATGCTATGTAAATCGGGATCTTCAGTTCCAGCGGGCGTTCCACCAAACCGCGCCCCTCGCCCAGGACAGTGACAGTGTCGCAGCTCTCGCGATAACCTTCCAAAGGCAGACGGGTCATCGTCGCCGGAACGAACGTGAGGTCGTCAAAGGTCGGCAGCTGCTTGTTGAACGTATTGTATCCGCGCACCTGGTAGCGCCCAAGTTGCGCCAACGCGTGCACTTCGGATATCGCCTCGGGCGTCCAACGGGTCGATCCGCCCTCATCATACGAAGATGGCACCCCGGCTGGTCGGCCTTCAATCGCGCCCGCATCGCGGAACCGGATCTCTTCCTCCGAAGCTACCTCAAATGGATAGTCATAGGGTTTACTCAGATCATGAGCCATGCGCTTGCGTCCCTGCTTTCAAAATACCAAAGGCGCTGGCCCGAAACCATCTTGCGCCAGTTCCGCGAGCTGTCGACCAGCCCGAGTGGATCAAGGATCGCATCAACTTCCGCCACTTCCTCGGCGGCGGGCTCGGAAACATCGACATCCACGCCCAGACTTTCGATCTCGCCGGCGACCCAGACTTCGCCTTCCCACAAGGCATCGGCACAGGACCCGCCCGCCCCGCCAAGTGCGATGATCCGCCCGGAATGTGCCATGAAGCCCGACTGATAGCCGATCTTGCCTTCAACCACTATGTTGCCTCCCTTCATGGCAACACCGACGCGCGGCCCCGCATCGCCTTTGACGTGGATTGTGCCGCCGATCATCGCGGCGCCGCAGGACATGCCCGCATAACCGCCCACGGTGATATGGCCCGTGGCCATCCCTTCGCCCACGGCCCAGCCGCAGTTGCGCTCGATGGTGACGTTGGCGCCGGTATTCAGCCCGCTGCAGTAGTAACCCACCGACCCTTCAAAGGTGATGTCCACATTGTCCGGCAGACCTACGCCGAGGTTGTGCCGCGAAAGCGTATCGACCACGCGGATCGGCCGTCCGCGGGCGCATGCGGCCATGATTTCCCGGTTCACGTCACGAATGTGACGCTTGCCGACCTCGATGACGATCTCGTCCATCTGTCTTGCCTGCTCTCTCATGCCGCCAGACGCTGGTTCCCGACGCTCCAGATGCCTGTCAGCGAAGGTCCGTCGTAATTGATCACGTCGCATTCTTCGGTCATCACTCGACGCACCGCCTGCTCCTCGGTGGCAGCCGCCAAGTCGCCGCTTCGATCAACCGCGACCAGCGGCTTCATCGCGAAACGATCTTTGGCAAAACCGATCCCGTCCCGGGTTGCGATCATATAGGTGAAAACCCCGTCGATGGACGGGATCGATTTCTTCAGCGCCTGCTCCATCGTCAAGCCCGCCTTCATCTGATCGCTGACCCAGACGGCAATCAATTCGCTGTCATTTTCGGTCAGAAAGCGATAGCCCATGCGGCTCAGCCTGTCGCGCCAGGTGAAATAGTCGGTGATCTGCCCGTTATGCACGATCGCCACATCGGGAAAGGGCCGCGCCCAGAACGGATGCGAAGCGTTGGGCAAAACCGAGCTTTCGGTTGCCAGCCGGGCATGGCCCAACCCGTGCGTTCCGACTATGTCGCGCACTCCGTGCTTCACTGCCACGGCCTCAGCTCCGCCGACGTCCTTGATGATCTCAAGGCTGCGGCCGCACGACTGCACCTCCATGCGCTCCGCCAGTTCATCGGCGTCCCGCACCCATGCCTGCAAATCGGCAGGATCGGAGATTTCCATTCGAAAGCAATAATGCCGGTTCTCATCCGCAATGATTTCCGGGTCGGCCAGCAAACCGGACCCGTGCGCTTTCAACACGGTCTCGAACGCATCCAGATCGTCATCCTGCCGAGATTTATCGAACCCCATCCCGCGCAGAACGTATCCGGTTTCACGAAGCGGACCGTAGACCGCAAATCCGGTACTGTCCGCACCGCGGTGCTCCTGCGCATCCATCAGTTCAACCAGGTCCGCCCCGACTTGTCCGGGCGCGGCGAGGATCCTTCCAGCGATTCCACACATGAAGATCTCCCTGTTCCATTAATACTGTATACAGTATACAGTACACGAACAATAGCAAGCCCATTCACCTTGGCAGAAGTCGTATTTTTGAATACAGGATTCATGATCCGTGGAAAGCGAGGCTCCGATTGGCTCTGAAACAAATTAAAACACAGCGCAGACGGCTGGCGGACGAGGTCTACGACCAGCTGGTCGAAGCGATCATGAGCCGCGAGATTTCCGCCGAAGACCGGCTGGTTCAGGAAAGGCTGGCGGCAGAACTCAACATCAGCCGCACCCCGGTGCGCGAGGCCCTGATGCGTCTGGAAACCGAAGGCGTTCTGGAGATTGCGGCCAGCGGCGGCTTCCGGCTGGCTCGCCTGGACCAGAGCGAAGTCCGGCAATTGTATCAGGCTCGCGCGGCAATCGAAGGCCAAGCCGCGCGCATTCTCGCCGCCCAAGCAAACCCTCAGGTTCTGGACCGGCTGCGCGACTTGATTCGTCGCAACGAAAACCTGACCACACCCTCTACCCGGGACTATTTCGTTGCCAATCGATGCATTCATCGTGCCTTCATGGTCGAAGCGGGGAACAAGTTTCTTCTGGACATGTTCGACACGATCTGGGGCAATGCGATGGCCTTTCACCTGTTTTCGGCGATCGAAAACGTCAACATCTCAAAATCGCTGGGCGACCACCTGACGCTTGTCGACGCCATTGCGACAGGCGATGTGACGGTGGCTCTGGAGACCTTCACCGCCCACATACAAGCGGGCTTCGAACTGCAGATGGAAGGGCTGAAAGAAGTCGAACAAGTATGAACTGCCGTTCAGAATTCGTAGTCGGACATGCGATGCAACCGTGTATGCCACCAAAGTTTGCCGGGCCTTCGCCAATGAACTGATTTGTCAATAAGCACCAAAAGTGTACTGCCCTAACGAGGAGGCGCTTTCTGGTGTGAGCGGGCGGCCAAAGGCCGATCATGTGGACTTTTTGGAGAAGTGGCTGTGGCGGAGCAAGATCGGAACAACGACCAGAACATCTACGAAGTTGTGGACAAGATTATCCAAAATCTCCTTCCGCTCGATCCATATAGTCGACTGCGGGTGTATCGAACCATTGGGACTTTTTTCGGGTTTGAGGCATCATTCCCCAAAGTTGATCAAAAAGTGGACAATCGAACTTCTGCAAATATTTCTCGAGAACCGATATTTTCGAGCCCTGAGGAGCCAACACCCAAGGAATTCCTGCTCCAAAAACAACCGAAAACTGACGTCGAGCGTGTTGCTTGCCTTGCATACTACTTAGCCCGCTACAGAAAAATCGAAGCACTCAAGACCATCGATATAAGCAAGCTGAACACGGAAGCGGCCCAGACCAAGCTGACCAACGCTTCCAACACCGTCAACGACGCCGTTAAAGCCGGGTTCCTTGCAGCAGCGAACAAAGCTATGAGACGACTGTCCGCACAAGGAGAGCAATACGTCGAAGCTCTGCCTGACCGTGACGCCGCAAAGACGGTTAAGCCAAAACCGTCGAAAAGGTCGCGCAGGAGAAACCTCGGTGACCGAATGGAAATCGGTCGCGAACATTAGGAACAGACCAAGCTAAATGAATAATCCAGTCCACATCACTATTTATAACCACAAGGGCGGTGTCGGAAAAACCACGATCACGGCGAATATTGCGTTTGCGCTTTCGTCGTTGGGGAAAAAAGTTCTTTTGGTCGATAGTGACCCCCAATGCAACTTAACGTCGTATCTTCTTGCGGACGATATTGTTGATGATCTTCTGAACCACTCCAATGGTCGAGACGGTAAAACCATCTGGAGCGCTGTCCGGCCCGTTATCGAAAATACAGGATCTGTTCGTCTGGTAGGTCCAATAAGGATCGGAGACGATATTGCTTTGCTTCCGGGTGACATTAGGCTCTTCGAGTTTGAGGAATTTCTGGGAAATGCATGGGCCGACGGATTCAAGAGGCGCATACCCGCTTTGCGGGCCATTTCATCAATCAACTATCTGATTTCCAGTTTGAGCCGACAGAGCGATTTTGATTTCGTATTTTATGATACCGGTCCTAATATAGGTCCTCTAAACCGCGTGCTATTGCTAGGAAGCGATTTTTTCATAGTGCCGGTGGCCTGCGATTTGTTTTCCACAAGGGCGCTATCGACGCTCGGCCAATCCATCAAGAAGTGGATTATCGAAGCAGAGACAATCAACGCTATTGCACCTGATGATGCAATGATACCAAACGGGAGGCCGAAATTCCTCGGCTACATACACCAGCGATTCCGTATGTACGGTCGAAAAACGACAAGACAGGCCGATTCATATCGCAGTAGAATCAGGAGCCGTATTTACAATGACATTTCTTCGGTGCTGCGTGAGGTCGACAGTGAACTCGCACCTGCGTATCCGCAAAATCCTTTGATCGGAAATATTCAGAATTTTGCGCCGCTTGCCCAAGCGGCCCAACACGAGGGCGTATCCTTTTGGAACTGTTCAGCTCCCGGCAATAATGATTGCCTAAAATTGCAAGCAAAAGAATCATTCTTTCAAATTGCTAAGCATATTTTGCATACGGCTGGTGATCGGAGAAGTTCTGATTTTATCCAAAACTAACCGTCGCCTCGCAAATGAGGCGATCAAGTATTTTGTGAATGATCGACATCTGTTCGAACTATTAGCCCGGTTGCTCATAGCCTAGCAGCCCTTACACCCACTTGATTCCGATTTTCCGGAAGAAAATGAATGCATGATAATGAAGGGTTCGAAAGCATGTCGTTTAGACATGGGGTATAAAATTTTTTAGCCGTGTTGGTGGCGAAGCGGCTTAGGGAAGCACCATGTACACGACAGTACATTATGGTATAGTGGCCGCCCAGCGAAAAAGGATCACCAGCGAGCTTCAGGTTTGATCCTTGACGGATGAATTGTTGGGAGAAATTTCACAGAGAGTCAACTACCCAGGGGAATCGCCGAGTGAGGCGTGTCAGGATCAACCGATGATACTGGCAAGAATGACGCCCGGCTGCGGACGCATTGTGGATTCCATTTTCAAAGCGCACCACAAAACTGGTGAATAGTGAAAGTGGCTATTCTCCGAGGGTGGCTTGGCCGAAGTTGATCTCGACCTACAACGGATCATGCCCCGCCTCGGCGATGTTCCGGGTGGAAACCACGCCGGGCCGTGGCGGGGTCTCGCTGAAATCGGCCCCTTACCGACGGAACGGCGGCGCGCCCAGTACAATTTTTGGCCGAACGGTTGCAGCGCCGTGCTGGTTCGTCGTGCGACTCTATTGGACCGCGCTCGTCTGCGTGGGTCTGCGCACATCTATTCTGGAAGTTCGTTGACAGCGAAACTAGTGGCTTGTCCGAATCATTTGGAACCCTCTTTGTCGGGCGGCGATCAGCCGATCCGGTGGCCCATCGCCGCGCTTCCCAGCCTTGTCTGGCCGTGCCACATGATCTGGCGCCCGGGGTCCGGATCGTGCTTGCGGGCGCGGCAACCGCCGAGATGGGCGACGAGCCGCACGGCGTCTCCCAGCCGGTCCGGGGCGGGCAAGCCGTGCTAGTCGGCGTAGCCGGCCAGGAAGTCCAGCTCGTGGCCCGTGAACATCCTCTCCGGCCCGCAGTCGGGCGCCTGGCGGCCGAGCACCGCCGTCGCCATGATGCGCCAGACGATGAAGGCGTTGATCGCGACCGCCCTCTGCAGCCGGTCGGCGGTGCGGAACAGCAGGAACTCGGTCCGGCATCCCGATTTGAGCACGCGGAAGAAGCCCTCGATCCTCTATCTCTGGAGGTAGTAGTCGACGATCTCGGCGGCGTCCTTGGCGTCGCGGACGTCGAGCGTGGTGAGCAGCCGCCACTCCACTGGGGCCTCTCCGTCGGGCGGTGCGGTCGCTCGCGCTGTTCGCGTTGATCTTGCGGCCCGGAACCGCCCCGAGAAGATCGGCGCTCTTCACCAGCCGCGCCGAAAGACGCTTGTCGCCCAAGGGAGCCCCTCCGAACTCGTTCTGCGCCCACTCCGCCGCGCTCAGCCCCTCGCCCGGCTCCAAGGCCGGCGCGTGCTCGACATGCGGCACTCCGAGCCTCCGGCGCCAGCCGGGGTCGAGCGGACGCATGAACACCGCCTTCGCCGTCTCCGGGAACCGCTTGGCGGAATCCTGGCGGCCGCGCCCGGCCGTCTCGCCAACGCGCAGGAAGCCGGCGACCCGCTCGCGCTCCGCCGCGCCGCGCAAGACGCGGCTGATCCGGGACTGTGCCATGGCCGAATCGGATACACCGCCGGAAACGCGTTGTTCAGCACTTTTTTCGTGACATGGTAGGGCTCGGGTGTGCAAGCCCGGCATCAAGGGTTTCTGATCTGGTGATTGTTGATGATTCACCTTGCCGCATTCTGCGGGCGGGAGCACCCCTGCCATCCAGACCGGCACGCGCCTGCATCGGAGGCGGAATGCTTGTCCCGTTGACAAAATCCAGCCGAAGCCGACCGGATTGTCACCGAACCCTCACCAAGCGTACGCGAGCAGGATCCAAGAAGATACAAAGAAGACTAACCGGCCTCGCTCCCCCTTGAACATGCGCTCCAGAAGACCGTCGGCAACCCGACCATCCTTGGAAATCGGCACCTTCTTCTGCCAGACACGAAGCAATGTAACAACGTAACATAGCCAGAAAATTCCCAGAAAATTCAATGCATTGAAAGGCTTTCTTGCGGATACAACGGCAAATAGAAATTTGTTCTGATTTTTAGCTAAAAATACCTTTTAAAAAAATAAAATTCCTAAATAGTCTATATTTTAAAATTCTGTTCTTACTACAATGCGGTTGCGTTCGTGTCGACATAGGTGTGCTTGTTCAATAAAGCTATCGCAGGTTGTTTGGCATGAAACATCTCCACCATTGGGCACACTTCGACCGTTCCCCGGCTTGCGCCAAGGTTGAGCGGCGTCTGCGGGCTTTCGCTCCCCGCGCCGGGATGGCGTTCGCGGGCGTCCCCCGTTTTGGCCCGCCGGCGATCCCGTTGCGGAAGGCTTGGCTTGCGTCAGGCCGGTTGTGTCGCCGCCTGTCCGGCGGCCGGCTGCTCGATGCCGTAGGCCTTCATCATGCGGATCCAGCGCGGGGCATTCCTGCGCGCCATGATCTCCTGGTAGTCGGTTCCGGGATCCGCGTAGGGCTTCCGGTTCTTCAGGACCGCATGGATCACGCGGACCAGCTTGTGGGCGGTGGCGAAGACGGCCTGCTTGTGGCTCTTCCTCGCCCTGAGGGCGCGGAAGTGGCTGTGGAACTGGCAGTCCTTGGTTCGGGAGGCGGCGTGCGCGCACTCGACGAGGACCCTCCGGAGCGCCGGATTGCCCTTCCGGGCGCGTCCGCTCCGCCGCCGGCCGCCGCTCTCGTTGTTGCCCGGACAGAGCCCGGCCCATGCGGCGCAGTGCGCGTGCGAAGCGAACATGCCGATGTCGGGGCCGAGTTCGGCCAGGATGGCGCCCGCCGCCGCGGCCCCGATCCCGGGGATGGTCTGCAGCAGGCGCAGCGACTGCGCGTCCTCGCGGTTCTTGGCGAGTTCGCTGTGGAGGGCGCGTTCGCAGTCCGCCATCACGCGCGCCGCCCGGTCGTGCTGGTCGAGAAGATCTTTGAGCGCCGCCCGGGCATGCGGGTGCAGCTCAAGGGACAGGACGCCCTCCAGATCGGACCGCTTGCGCGTGACATGGGACGTGAGACCGGCCAGGATGTCGCCCGTCGGCAAGCCTTCGGCAAGGCCGTCGAGGATGCGCCGCCCGTTCTTGCCGAAGATGTCGGAGAGCACGCCGCCCACCCGCAGGCCGGCGCGGTCGACCAGCTTGTGCGCCCGGTTGCGGAACCGCGCCCGATCCTCGGCCGCCTGCCGCCGGTGCCGGCTCAGCGCCCGCAACTCCCGGTACCGCTTCGGAAGGACAAGGCTCGGACGGGCCAGCCCGAACTGGCAGACCCGCGCCAGCCACACGCTGTCCCCGACATCCGTCTTGCGCCCGCGGACCTGCTTGACGTGCTGCGCGTTCAGAACCAGCGGCCGGATGCCCGCCGCCTCGAGCGCGTCCAGCGGAGCCTCCCAGTAGATCCCGGTCGCCTCCATCGCCGCCGCCGTCACCTTGCAGCCCGAAAGCCAGTCCGCCATCTCCCGGAAGCCCCGGGCCGCGGCCGGAAAGGTCCGCGTGGCGACCTCCCCGTCCTCGCCGCAGCCCTTCCAGACCCGCACCGACGCCGTGATCGACAGCTTATGGACGTCCAAGCCCGCCGCGCAGGGATGGACGACATTCATGTTGTCCGGCGACGCTTCATCAATTATCATGCCGCTTGCTCCTTGTTCCAAAGGGGTTGAAGGCGGAAGCGGAGGACGCGGCGGAAGGCCGCCACGCGGCCGGCAAGCGGGCGCGGGTCGATTTGGCATGCGTCCACGGCCTGGCGGCCGGGTACAATCGGGGGTTCGATGCCGCCGCGTCCGGGACAGTTTTTTGAGCGGGAACACAGTCACCGAAAATAAGACGTCCACTTTGTCCGCTTCCGCCGCGCATCTTCGACGATCCCGCAGGAAATCGCCACCCGGAGCGCGCCGCCGCCCCGGAACCCGTTTCATGGTCGGGGGCGGGCGGCCAAAGGCCGACCATGTGGGTTTTTTGTGTAATCATGTATAATGTCCCAAAAAATGGAACGCATGCGAACCAAAATGCTGAATTGGCAATCGCAACAATGAACTGGATAATAAGAACATGTTCAACCTTGACTATCTCTCTCTTTTAGGCATCGTCGCTATCTTGGCGTTCCTGTAGAATTTGCACCGGGACATGCGCACACTGTCTGATCGTGTGTCGAAGCTTGAAGGATTGATCGACGGACTGCGATCAGCGATTACTGAACGCAAAGCCTAATCTCCAAGCCGTCTCTTCTCGGCCACCGACCACAAATTCTGTACGAGCCCCGGTGTTCCAATTTTCGGACGACATTGTCCTCCCAATGTGTTACTCTGCGGTGGCAACATCGCCTCTGACACTCGGCTACCGCTGGTGGGATTGAGAGCCATGGCATCACATGTACGAAGCATCGAGGATTTCAAATTATTAACCTGAACTTCACGGCACAAAAATGCGAGTTTCCCTTGGCAGGAACGCGATTCGCTGAATCCAGCGCCTCGCAGAGCACTTGGTGGATCGTTGGCGTCGGTTGTCAGTCGAGCCGGGTTCAAGGCACCCGCCAACCCTCGCGACAGGCCGAGGCAAGGGTTGGAACACCCTTCGAATTCAGCGATGATCGGCGAGGCCCGCTTCAAGCGGGGCACCTAGTGGCTTGTCCGAATCATTTGGAACCCTCTTTGTCGGGCGGCGATCAGCCGATCCGGGCTGGCCGTCCATTTGAACGGCTTCGCCTCCTTCCCGTTGTGCAGCGCGATGAACTCCTTGATCGCCGCCTTGAGATCCTCGAGGGAATCATGGACGCCGCGCCGGAGACGGCGGTTGACCGGCTTCCCGAAGAAGCCCTCGACCGCGTCCGTCCAAGAACAGGAGGTCGGCGTGAAGTGGAGGGTCCATCGCCGGCGGTCCGCCAGCCAATCCGTGACGGCCGAGTGCTTGTGGGCGGAGTAGTTGTCCACGATGGCGTGGATCTTCCGTCCGGCGGGCACCGCCTTGTCGACCTGGTCGAGGAATGCGATGAACTCCTGGTGCCGGTGGCGCTCGGAGTGGCTGCCGATGACCGTCCCGTCCAGAATGTTCATCGTGTCAATGCTAAAGTAAAATTCCCCAAAAGTGCTAAAGTAAAATTCCCCACTTTTCGGTGTTTTGGTGACGAGCCAGATCAGTCGTCGGTTCGGGTCTCCTTTTTGGGCCGTCCCGGCTTCATCGGCAGCGCCTTGTGCGGCGCGAGCCGGTGGCGGACGAGAATCTTGTGCACGGTCGACGGCGAGAGGCCGACCGTCTTCGCCAGGGAGCGCACCGTCCAGTGCGTCTCCCCCTCCGGCGCAGGGCTCCGCGCCAGCTCCGCCACCTCGCGGACCTTCGCCTCGGACGTCCGGGGCTTGCCCGGCGGGCGCGTCTTGTCGCGCAGAAGGCCGTCCACGCCCTCCCGCATGAACCGCTCCTGCCAGCGCCACACCGTCGCCTTCGCCGAGCCGGTCTCCGCCATGACCGCCATCGTCCCCAGACCGTCGTCCGTCAGAAGGACGATCCGCGCCCGGCGCGCGTGCTTCACCTTGCTGTTGCCGCCGCCCGCGATCGCCTCGAGCCGCCGGCGCTGCTCGTCCGAAACATCGAAGTCCACTCCCGTCCGCATCGTCCCGCCTCTCGTCTGCCCCGCGCTGTCGCCGCGCGATTCTTGACAAGGACATACAGGACTCCAGCGAAGCAAACAAGCCACTAGGTTGAACGGCGCTCTGAAGACTCAAGAGCTACCGGCGCGTCTTCACAAAGTTCGACGCGTTCAACCGGATGCGTTCTGGCTTTCATCAAATTCACTCTCATCGTCGACGTGGCTATAAGTTGGCAGCCCACTCCTTCTACCTGCCGCAGTTGCAAAAATTGCGAAATCCCTTACGACTTCCCAGACGGAATAATTGATGCCGTCGACTGGTCCGCATGCCGCAAGTCTGCATTCATCTGCGCGCCGAAACCAAGGCGATGGAAAAGCGCGCCGGAATTACGCCCAAAGGCGTCGCGCAACTCGTTCAAAAGGGTTTCGAGGTCGTTGTCGAGGAATCCTGCTCAAGAGTGTTCCGCGAACGCGAATACGCCGTAGCAGGCGCGAAGCTTGTGCCCAACGGATCTTGGAGGTCGGTCGACGCCGACACCATTGTATTCGGACTGAAAGACCTCCCGGACGATGGATCCGCGCTGCAGCACCGACACATCATGTTTGGGCATGCGTTCAAGGGCCAGCCTGGCGCCCAGACTCTCCTTGAGCGATTTCGACGCGGCGGTGGCAGCCTGTACGACTTGGAATACCTGGTCGATGAATCAGGGAGGCGGTTGGCGGCGTTCGGATATTGGGCCGGATACGCCGGGGCGGCCGTCGCGCTCCTTGCGCTTGCGTCCGTTAGAGCCGACGTTCCGATGCCGGATCTGACGATTCCAAGACGCCATCGAGACGAATTGAAGAGAGAGGTCGCGGCCGCTGTCGAGGCGGTTGCTCGAAAGCCCTCCGCGCTGATTATCGGCATGGGCCGAACAGGATCCGGCGCGGCGGAACTCTTCAGGTCGCTCTCGCTTCCGTTTGTCGGCTGGGACTTGCCGGAAACCGCAAGCGGCGGCCCGTTCCCCGAAATCCTAACGCACGATGTTTTTTTGAACTGCGTTGTCGCTGATGACAGCACGCCGGTGTTTTTGGACAGGTCTGCGTTTCATGCGGAGCGACGCCTTGCCGTAATTGGCGATATCGCATGCGATCCGGGAAGCGACCACAATCCGATTCCGATTTACGAAGCGGCGACTTCTTTCGCGACTCCGGCAACGCGGGTATGCGACGACCCTCCGCTTGATGTGACAGCAATCGACAATCTTCCGTCGTTGCTTCCGCTGGAGTCATCGCAAGATTTCGAAGCACAGCTGCTTCCTCACCTGCTCAATCTGGACAATATTAATGAAGGCGCTTGGAAGCGGGCGTTCGATACATTCCGCAGACACGTCCCAAACTGAATCGGAATAAGGATATGGCAAGAGTCAATTGGATCGGAACCGGCCTGTCGTCAGGCCCCGGACTTCGAAGGCTGATCTCGTCGGGACGGGACGTGACCGTTTGGAACCGAACAGTCGAGAAAGCGAAAGAGGTGGTCGGCGACCCGTCGGCTGACGTCCGCGCTTTCCAAATCGATGAGCTTGAACGCGCATTGAGTCCGGGAGACGTCGCTATATCAATGCTTCCTGCGGAGTGGCATGTTCCGGTGGCGCGGCGGTGCTTGGACAAGAATGCTCATTTTGTCTCATCGTCGTACATTTCGCCGGAAATGCTGGAACTCGACGGATCTGCGAAGGAATCGGGGCTGGCGTTCGTGAACGAAACCGGCCTCGATCCGGGAATCGACCACCTCATGGCGCACTGGCTGGTCGACGACTACAAGCGATCAAGCGGCTTCGACGAGGACAACGAAATTTCGTTTTCGTCCTATTGCGGCGGGTTTCCGAAATTCCCCAACGCGTTCCGATACAAATTCAGCTGGTCGCCGCTCGGCGTCCTGAAAGCGCTGATGTCGCCTGCAAGATCGATTTCGGAAGGCGAACCGAAAGACACATTGAAACCGTGGCTCGCGGTCGAAGAGTATGAAGCCCCGCTTCCGGTGCCGGAACATTTCGAAGCCTACCCGAATCGGGACTCCATTCCGTTCATCTCGCAATACGGATTTGCGAAGGAATGGCGAATTAAGGAATTCGTGCGCGGTACGCTTCGTCTCAGCGGTTGGACCGATGCTTGGTCTGATATTTTCGATGCATTGGACCGTTTTCGAAACAATCCGGGAAGCGACGAACTGGCGCGGTTGGCGGAGCGGCTGTGGGAAGAACATCCCTACGGCGAAAGCGATCCGGACCGCGTTGTGCTATGCGTGTCGCTGAAAGCCGAAAGAGCATCCGAAACCAGATACCGCAAGACATGGATTCTGGATGCTTGGGGCGACGATGACGAATCCGCCATGGGACGCTTGGTATCCATTCCGGTCGCGTTGGCAGTGGACTCCGTCTTGGCCGGCAAAATCCCGGCCGGCGTAGGCGCGCCTCCGAACGATCCGAATCTTGTCGCCGAATGGCTGGAAGCCGTCAGAGGCATCGCGCAGGTCATGTCGATCAAGGATTCCCTTGCGTCCTGAACCGAATTGGCGTCGACCTTGCCCGAACTGACCGAGGCGGGCCGCGGGGCGGGCGTCAATCCAGCAATATCTTGAATTCGCGGCGTATCTGCCGGTCCGCTTCTTTGCTCAAATATTCCGGATGGTGGGATTCAAGCACCGTTCTGGCGCGCGAACGCGCGGTTCCGCGAATATCCGGCTCGCCTCGCTCAACCCATGCTTCCGGCGATTCCCTGTCGGCAAGGTCAGGATAGAAGTAGTCGCGCTCCATCGCCGCCATCGTCTCGCCGCTGCCGAGGAAATGGCCTGTTTCAAGCACCGACCGGCAAATTCCGTCGAACTCCAGCGTGTCGTCGGAAACCTCGATCCCGCGCACGACCCGATAGACATGCGACAGCATCTCGTCGTCGAGCACGAAGGCTTCGAACGACGCGCCCAGAAGCGCGGAGGTCATGCCCGAGCTTTCGTAAATCATATTGCCGCCGGCGAGCGCCGCGGCGGTCGCGGTAATCCCTTTCTCCGACCCCATCTGAGCGTCGATCGCTTTTGCATCGCTCATTGATGAAGCCACTCCGGAAGGAAGGCCGATCCAGTTGGACAGCTGGGCGCTTGCGGCGTTGAGAAGCGCGGTTTCGCCCCCTCCCCCGGAAAACGCCCCCGACCTGAGGTCGACAACGAACGGCCAATTCGAGAAGATCATCGGATATCCGGGCGCGAAGACGTTGACCATCATCAACGCGGCGAGGGTTTCGGCAAGCGAGGCAGCGAGAAACGCCGCTGGACGCGCCGGAGCGGTCGCGCCGGACTGAGCGGCGGTAATGCAGCTGAGCGGCATCCCGTGTCGTATGCATTCCATGGCGACCTCAACCGCGTCCTGTCCGTATCTGAACGGCGAAATGATCGCGCTGACATGCGCAGTGCACCACGGTTTTTCGGCAAAACGTCCCTCGCCTCCCGCTGCGATGTCGAACATTCGGACGACCGGCGCCACATGGTTTCCGGAACAGAACGATGTCGCGACCGGCTTGGTCGTGCCGCGCATGAGCGCGTAAGCGGTGTTGACGTCGAGATCGAAAATGTCTTCGACATCCGTCGCCACGCAACATCTGGTGAACCATGCGATATTCTTCAATTTGTCCTGCAGCCGCGCAAAGTCGTAAAGATCCTTGAGCGTGGATGGCCGGTAGCGGCCTGTCTCAAGGTCCATTGTCCGGATGGCCGCGCCGCCCGTTCCGAAGTGGACCCGCGAGCCGCCGACCTCGATGCTTCGAGTCGGATCGCGACCGTGGAGGACGAATGATTTCGCCGCCCCTTCGATGATGTCTTCTGTCATGGATTTCGGGAAGCACACGCGCCCGGATTCATTGAGAATCGCTCCTTTCTCGACAAATCGGCGCTCAAGGAATGCCGGGCATTCCCCCATCCCCAGCTCTGCAAGAAGTCGAAGCGCAGCATCGAGAATCGCCTTCATGCCCGATTCGGATAGGGGCGCGTACTGACCGCCGCACGGACCGGGAGGCGCAGGATCGGCGCTGCGAATTCCGGCTGATCGAATCGCGACCCTCGCCGCTCGGCCCCCTGCTCTGCTTGTTGTCTTCGAAGCCACGGATTCTTTCCATTTCAATTCGCGCAACTACCGCCGAAATACCCGTTTGCCGAGCAACGGAATATCACCGAAATATCAGTCAGACCTTTTTGTTTGAGTCAATTGAATGGAACTTGGATGGCGCGTTACTACAGGGTCGTCGTTATCGGCGGCGGCATCGCGGGATGCTCGACTCTTTATCATCTGACCCGTGAAGGCTGGGAGGACGTCCTCCTCGTGGAACGGGACGAGCTTACGTCTGGCACGACTTGGCATTCGGCCGCGCAAGTTACGAATTTCGGAACCAACCAGACCATGATCGGCCTGAAGTCCCATTCCATAAACTTGTACAAGGAGCTTTCCGAAGATCCCGATTATCCGGTCGGATATCATTTCGGCGACGGCGGAATCCGTCTGGCGAGCACATCGGATCACATGGACGGGTATGCCCACTTCGCATCGATGGCCAAGGGCATGGGAGTGGACTTCGAGGTCATCGACGCGGATGAATGCGCGCGACGGCATCCGCTGATTTCAAAAAACGGCCTTGTCGGCGGACTGTGGGATCCGCTGGACGGAGACATTGATCCGTCCCAGCTTTGCCATGCGCTGGCGAGACGCGCGAGACGCGCGGGCGCAACGATTCTGCAAAATACCGAAGTCGAAGGCATTCGCCGGACTCGAGGCGGAGAATGGCTTGTCGAAACCAATGCCGGCCCGATTCACTGCGAGACCGTCGTCATCGCTGCCGGATACCGTGTCAACGAAGTCGCTGCGATGATGGGAACCGCCTTGCCTGTCGTCTCGATGGAGCATCAGTATTTGGTGACGGAGCCGATACCTGAGATCGACGAAGCCGGGCGGCGTCTCCCGCTGCTCAGATGCCCGACCGACGATTTTTATTGCCGACAGGAAAAAATGGGCCTGCTCGTCGGATTTTATGAGCAGGACTGCCGGTTGTGGGGGATGGACGGAATAGACCCGGCCTTCACCAAGCAGCTTTGCAACGACGATCTGGACCGGATTTCGGATGTGATGGAAGGCGCGCTTTCGCGACTCCCTGCACTCGCCGATGCAGGGATCAGTTCGGTCGTGAACGGACCGATCACATACTCTGCGGACGGGCTGCCGCTGGTCGGACGGATCCCGGGCCGGCCGAACGCGTTCTGCATCGCAGGTCTTCGCGCCGGGCTCGGCGAAGGCGGCGGCCACGGCCGGATGCTCGCGCAACTGATTTCGCATGGCGAAGCGGAATTCGACACCTGGTGCCTCGATCCGAGCCGTTTCGGCCCCTATGCCAATTCCGAATACAGCGCGGCGAAGGCGATAGAAGATTATCAGAACGAATTTCGATTCCACATGCCGCACGAGCACCGGAGCGCCGGACGCGGCGCTCGATGCACCGCTGTCACGGCGGAACTGGAAAAGCGGAACGCCGCGCTGGCGCCGCTGAACGGATGGGAGCGCGCCGCATTCTTCAAGCCGAATCCCCACTTTGAAGAACAGCATTCGTTCAGATTCAGCAATGCCCACCAGATTGTCGGCGATGAAGTCCGCAACGTTCGAGAAAACGTGGGCATCATGGAAGTATGCGGCTTCGCACGGTTTGAGATTTCAGGCACAAAGGCCGCAGAGTGGCTTGACGGGATTTCCTGTTCGCGAATTCCGGACGGAAACGGACGCGTCCGTCTTTGCTATTTTCTGAACAAGCACGGAAATCTCAAAAGCGAAGCAACCATCGCGCGCATTGGCGACCGGTTTTGGTACCTGGCAGCCGCCGCCGCGGAAATGCATGATTTCGAATGGCTGTCGGTATTTCTTCCCAAGGACGGCTCTGTTCGGATCGAAAACCTGACCGCATCCCGCCAAGCGATCATGATCGCCGGGCCAAAATCGAGGGAGGTATTGACCGCCGCAACCCGCGCCGACGTATCGCCCGGCTCTTTCAAGCTGCTGTCCACGAAACAAATATTCATGGGCAGCGTCCCCGCGCAAGCTTACAACCTCAGCTATTCGGGCGAGCTGGCTTATGAACTGCATGTTCCGTCGGAGATGCTGCTGGCGGCTTGGCGGACCTTGGAGCAAAAAGGATCGAAATACGGAATCAGACCTTTCGGCACATACGCTGCGGACAGCATGAGAATTGAAAAAGGGTTCAGGCATTGGAAAGCCGATCTGATCACCGAATACGGACCGGAGGAAACCGGAATCATGCGCTTCGTGGATGCCGGCAAGGACTTTTTCGGCAAGGAAGCGATGATGCGGAAGGCGAAGAACGGAATCCGCCGCCGTCTGGTCACTCTGGAACTCGACAGCGGCGAGGGTCCGGCGCAGCCCGGCGACAGCGTTCTGCTGGATGATCGAGTGGTCGGAACAGTCACTTCGGCAGCGTACGGATTCCGCACAAATAAAAACTTGGCATTGGCTTTCGTGGATTCCGAAGCGACCGGAAATTCGAGCAGCGTCGGCGTCGAGTTTCTCGGCAAGTTGAATCCTGCGAAAGTAATTCCGGACTCGCCTTACGACCCCGAAGGAAAAAGGATGAGGCAATAATTCAATTGCCGGATTGCGACATTCGGCAAGTTGCGAGTCCGCGCTTGATGCTTTCTGAGCGCACTGCTGAAACGGATTGGAGGCAATGGCCCGCCGAGTTGCCGCCTTTGAATTCGATGTGAATAAAATTCGTTCTCGAACAGCGGTTTACGAAGTCCTATGGGGCGTCGACAAATGCCCGCATCTTTCAGAGGCCAATCCCGCGCAAGTAAGTGATCGATCTTGATGCGAATTTCTTCCAATCCGCCGGATTGTCGTGCTCGACCACCAAGTGATCCAACTTAAGTTGTTTGATAGGCCCGACCAACGCCGGCCAGTCAATCAAGCCGTCTCCTACAGCGGTCCAGCCGTCCTCGACATCCAAGCCGCATGACGAAATATCCTTGAGATGAATCGCGCAGATGCGGTCTTGAAGCCGCGCCAGTTCGTCTGCCAAGCTGGCGCCCGCGCGTACAACCCAGCCGCAGTCGATTTCAAAACCAACCCAGCCGCCCGCGCCCTCGAACAACCGGTCCAGCGGAAGCGTGCCATCGGGCAATCTTGCGTATTCGCCGTCATGATTGTGCCAGAGCACCTTGCAGTTCCGGTCCGCAACCTTTTCCCCTGCCCGCATCAGCGCGGCCCCGACTTCAATCCAGAATTCGGGCTGCACCATCCGTTCCGATTTCGGGACAGCCGGAACGATGATTTTGGTCGCTCCGACCGCTTGAGCGCAATCGGCATACAGGCTCGCGTCTTTTTCCAGATCGTCCAGCGGCACATGAAACCCGAAACAAGAGAGGCCGGATTCGTCGAGCTTGCGGCGAAACTCTTCCGGATCGCTTTCGAGATCGATTGAACGAGGCTCGACCGCGTCATAGCCGATGCTCTTGAGATCGGTCAGCTGATTTTCCGGCGGAAAGTTCCTCGACGAATACAATTGGAATGAAACGGGCAGTCGGTTGTTTTCGGTCATGTGGCTCAGATGGAATGATGATTGAATCGGAAAATTCGCGGATGCCGCTCAAGCCGAAGCTCGACTTCGCGCTCGCTTGGCGGCGTGCAATTGACGGCTGTTGCTCGGACTGTCAACAAAAATGAGCGCGCGGATGCAAGCATTGCATTGGCTGCTCCAATTTCACTGATTAACTCAAACAGGTCGGAAGGTTGCTCAGGCACCCGCAACCTCCAAACAGGCCAATTCCCGCCCTTCGTGGGTGCTCCGTTTTAGTCCCGTGTCCGAATGGCAGCGGTATTGGCTTTTTCGGTCTGCTTGGTCGTGCCGCGAGGCTGCTTGCGCCGGACGCCGCCCAGCCACCGGTGGCGGCTGGAATAGAATGCCATGTTTGAGATACAGAAAACGCTCGGGCAAGCCCAATGATGGAGTTGACCTTGGGAGAGCTGGGACTCGGCATCATCGGATGCGGCAACATTTCCTCCACGTATCTCGCGATGGCGCCGAAATTCCGCGGCATCGAAATACGGGCAGTCGCGGACATCGATATGACAGCGGCGAAAGCGAAATCCGAACAGTTCCAAGTTCGGTGCGAAACAGTCGAAGGGCTTCTTTCATCGGACGACATTCAAATTGTCGTCAACCTGACAGTGCCGGCTGCCCATTTCGAAGTTTCAAGATCAATTCTTGCATCCGGAAAGCACGTCTACTCCGAAAAGCCGCTCGCGCTCCGCTTGAATGAGTGCTTGGAATTGGGAAAACTCGCAAATGAAAAAGGGTTGCGGGTCGGATCCGCGCCCGACACATGGCTGGGCGGCTCCCATCAAGCCGCGAGAGCAGCCATCGACAACCTTGAAGCCGGCGAAATCGTCTCGGGAACCGCCCATGTGCTCAGCCACGGAATGGAGCATTGGCACCCCAATCCGGAATTCTTCTATCAGCCGGGCGGCGGCCCCGTCCTAGACCTCGGCCCTTACTACATCGCAAATCTGATACAACTGCTGGGGCCGGTCGAACGCGTCGCCGCTCTGACCACGACCCCTTCGGAAACTCGGACGATTTCGGCCGAACCCAGAAACGGCGAGACTATCGCGGTCGGGACCCCGACCAACATTCACGCGCTGCTTCAATTCAAAGGAGGCGCGGCAGTGGCTTTCTCCGCGTCTTGGGATGTTTGGGCCCATAGGCATTCGAACATGGAGTTGTACGGAACCGAGGGAACGATATTCGTTCCCGACCCGAATTTCTTCGGCGGTCCGGTTGAAATCGTTCGACCAGGTATGGACTCGAAGACAGAATTCGGCCGTCCGCACCCGTTCAGCGTTCCGAACGACGGGACCGGACCGAATGGCCGCGCGAACTACCGAGGCGCGGGTGTGGCGGAGATGGCTCAGGCCATTCTCGAAGGAAAGCCGCACAGGTGTTCCTTGGAGCTTGCCACGCACTCGGTCGACGTGATGAACAGCATATTGAAGGCTGGCGAAATCGGCGAGTTTGTGAATTTGGCAACCGAATGCGAAAGGCCGCTCATGTTTACTGCAGAAGATGCCCAGCAACTTCTGTCCTAAGGCGCGCCGCGAACCAAAATGCAATCGATGCGCCGCAGGTCAAACCCTACCTGGTCGGGCAGGGCTGGATGATCCTGTCGGCCATCCTGTTCGTTTCGGTCGATGCCGTGATCAAGCAGTGCACGCGTTCAGCAATTTTTGCGTCGTTTCGGAGTCCGATTCGGCTGCGTCCGAGGCTTGTTTATAGGTGTTGGGCGGGATGTTTTTTCGGCGTTCCGAATTTCGGTCTTTTTGGGGCGTTCAGTTATGCGACGTTCGACAGCAATGAGGAAAAAACGAGACAAGCAGTATGGTCGCCATTGCTAGTGAAAAGATATCAGAATTAAATCGGCGTAGGACTCCTGCCGTAAAAATTTCACTGGGAAAAAAGATATCCGTCTGCTGCTCGTTCCTTTGATTGCCCGCTCAATGATGTGTTCGTCGGCCAAACTTGCGTAGATTTAATCCGCAACATTGCCGGTCATATTTGACCATTAATGGTTGCTTGCCGCCTTAAACGGCCATATAAGGCCCTTTAATCAGCACTGGAAAACTCTAGATTAAGAGGCCATATATGGCCTCTTACGGTCAATTTGAGATATAAGAGGTCATATATGGCCGATACAAATACGGTGAACATGCAATCTCCAGAATCTCTTTTGGAAGAGACGGGCAAAAAAACTGGAGCGACTGCGGCTGTCAAGAAACATCACTCAGTCAGAACTGGCTCAAGATGCAGGCGTGTCCTTGCGCACATTGAGGCGACTGGAATCGGGCGAAGGAGCGACCTTGGACTCCTTCATCAGGATACTTACCGCTCTGAAACTTCAACAGAATATGGATACGCTTATTCCAAACCCCTGCATTCGTTCAATCGAACGCGTTCGAACAGGCGGGCGCGAACGCCAGCGGGCGCGTTCAACCAAGACGGTCAGGCATGGAACGAAATGGCGGTGGGAAACGAGTAGCTGCCAATGGCCGAAACAACAACAGATGCATCCGTCGTACTTTGGGACCGAGCGGTTGCGGCGGCAACGACGGTCTCGCCGCGATTGATGACATCCTGCGGGTGGGCACTTCCGCAGGCGGAGCGCGGGCAAAGACGATTCTTGCTTGGAATCCGAACAGCGGCGAGTTTCGACACGGCCAAATAGATGCAGGAGTCGGCTTTGAGCATTGGCTGATGAAGTTGGATGGAATTGAAAACAATCGCGACAAAGACAAACCTGACCCCCAAGGATACGGGCTGATCGAATACGCCTATTTTCTGATGGCCAAGGATGCCGGCGTAGAAATGATGCCCTGCCGGCAAGGATGGCAAAACACGCAAGCTTCACATGCAGTCGCTCTGCGCCTTGCAGCATTATGATTTCAATGATCCGAGAGGTTATTCCTACGAACAAGCAATTTTGACGATCCGGCAGCTGGGGCTCGGAGCATTGACTTTGGAGCAGCAGTTTCTCCGCGCCGTCTTCAATGTTGTCGCCCGCAATCAGGACAACCATGTAAAGAACATAGCATTCTTGATGGACCAAGACGGTGCTTGGAAGCTCTCGCCCGCATTCGATGTGACGTACTCTTACAATCCGAACGCCTATTGGACCGGGCGGCACCAGATGAGCTTGAATGCCAAGCGGGACGATTTCGAGCTTCAGGACCTGTTCGCGTTCGCCGAAACCGCGTCCATCAAGAAGTCAAAGGCAAAAACTTTGATATCTTCCGCGCGGGACGCAGTCGCTGACTGGGCGCGCTACCCCGCACAGGCAGGATTGATGACAATACCGCAAGAAGGATCGCCAAGGCTCACAGGTGCAATCTTTAACCAACCCGAACAGTGACTCGCACCATACATTGATACGCACGATGTTGCAGGAGATGATTCGGTGCTTCCGATGCAAGGATACCGAGCGGTTTTTTTGAGGAAATCGTGTTCGGCTGCTCGCTGATTCCGAACGACCCGTCAAGCGCAGACCGTGGCAGCTCAACGCTGCTGGGCGTCTTGATTCCTTGAATTCACCGCTGGGAAATCAGCTTAAAGCTTTGAAGGGCAATCGAAGTGGTTCGTATAGCATCCGGATCAACGACCAATGGCGCATCTGCTTTCGCTTTGAGGACGGAGATGCCTACGACGTCGAAATTGTCGATTACCACTGATGTCACTGAAGGAAACATCGAAATGACTAAACCTGAACCAATTCATCCGGGCGAGATTTTGAAGTGCGGCTTCATGGATCCCTTGAGTTTGTCCGCTGAGTCGCTGTCAAAGGAGATCGGCGTTCCGTCCGGGCGCATTGAAGAGATTGCACGAGGCAGCAGTCGCATCTCGGAAGATATTGCCCGGCGTTTCTCCGAATATTTCAAAACCGATGCCCAGTTTTGGGTGAATCTTCAAAGTTACTACGATCACGAGATTGCTGAGCGGAAAAATCCAATATTGACGGTTCCTTCGTAGGCGTTCTCATCGCTGCCACTTGGTGGTATTTCTTGAACCTCATGATACCCGGTTGTTCGAATAAAACAAAGCGCCCGCAGACGTGCCGAGAACAGCGGAAAGCGTCCGCAAGCCGATAGCGGCAGCTGATTCAAATGGCGGGGGAGTCGCTGGTCGAAAGCGGGGCCAACGCTCCGGCCGCCTTCAAATGCCGCATCGAAAGCAACCGTCGGGCCGACTTCCTCGATTGGAGGCCGCATTGCACCGCCGTTTGACCAACAAGATTGGGATGCACCTGCCCGACCCCCTTGCTACCCGATCGGCGTTCTCGGCAGTTGGCCGCGAAACCAGCTCTTGCCATGCCAGAACGAATTTGCAGCGCAAGAGGCATGCAAATCCTCTGCTCGCAAGCGGAAAGACAAACGGTCCTGCTGACCGCGGAGCACCTAACCCCGGTCAAACGAAATTCAGAGAAATGGCATTATCGCATCTTGCACAACAGCACTGAGATCTCGCTGACGCCGTATGCGAGCATTGTCTTCCCAATCCTGTGCACCTTCGAAACGGGCAGCGGCAACCGGCCCGACTTTTCCGTGTCCTTCAACGCCGTCGCTGTCACAGAAGCAATTCTTCAAAATGCCGATTGCGATCTTGACTTTATCGGCGTGATTCCCTTCCAGTGCCCGAGCAAAGGCGGCCCGCACTGCATCTGTTCCGCCGTCATAGTGTTCGAGGCAGTAACAGAGATCATGCGCATCCTTTTGCTCGCCGCGATGATCAAACACGAAAGCTTTAAGACAGGTGAAACTAACGATGTCGGCATGGCGAACGGTTACAGTTGCCATACCTCCGCCGTCCAAGAGTTCGGCAGTGATCTCGATGGTCTCGTGATGGTCGAAAACCATCCCTGAGTAAGGAATGTGGATTGCCGAAACAGCGCCTTCGGACGGCAGCTCCTGTAACGCGCCGCCCCGAGTATCGCCCGCATCCGCGAGGAACTCCAAGATAAGAACCATGCCGTGATCAAGCTGCCGTCGCCAGCGCCATGACTGTTTTTGGCCCTTGTTGTTTACGGAGCGCTTGAATCCGATTGCCTTGATGTTTTCCTCAAGCGTTCGATAGGCTTGCGTATCCACGAGGAGACCCATATCGACCAAGACGTCGACATCGCCGGTTCCAGCGTGTGCAGGCACGGCTGGAGGGCGGCTCTTGATGAGGTAGCGTGGCGTGAGACCACCGACCAGATAGATGGAATCGCGAAAAGGTCCCAATCCGCGAATGAGCGTCACCAAAACTCGTTCACATGCGGCAGTTACGGCTTGATCGTAACCATGAATTGCATTCGGTTTCTTCATTGCCACGCCAGTTTCTGGGATCTTAGGTGCTCAGCCATCTCTTTCGAGCGCCCGTGATCTTCAAGCAGGTCGAGGTAGACTTGAAGCGGCGTGGCCAGCAATCGTTCATCAGCCTCGTTCCTCTCGCGGCTTCGCTTTTTGGAACTCGCGTCGATCACTATGAGGTTCGCACCCTCCGAGACCTTGCGTGCGCCAAGAATGGAAAGAAGCCGTTCGCGGTCTTGTTTCCCGTGAACACGCACGGCCAAGTCGGACACGCTGGACAGGAACGGCGCGTAGGACTGCGCGGCGAACTGTCCGGTGAACTCCAGATCGAAATCTGCATCGGATGCTTCTTGCCTGATTTGGCGAGCCATTTCCTCGGGTTTCTTGCGAGGGACGTAGTATCGGCTTCTTTTCGCCTTGGGGCCTGCCAGAACGCTGTCGCGCCAAGCATCGAGCAATGCATGGGGTCGCGCCAACAGCCTGCGCTTGGCCGGCCCTCCTCCCTTGACTTCAAGCCAGTCACGCCGCTCAAGGTGCTTGAAGGTTTGCGATACCGTTGCAGGAGACACGCCTGCGTCCTCGGCGATCTCCGTCCCGGCGACCCATTCGCCGGGACGAGCGAACAGTGCATGAAGAACCTGCGCGCGTGATCCCTGAAAGACGTTTTTATCGCGACGTTTCGCTCGTTTGGACTTCGGCTTCTCAATCAGTACGAACACATCGTCGGCGCTGAAGCAGAGGGATCCGCTCAGGTCGTGATAGGCGACGTTCTCCTCCCGCAGGAATGCGCGGGCGCCATCCGAGACTGATTGCGCAATGATCATTGGGAAACAGCGGCGATTGGACGAATTGAGGTCTTTCTGGCGCCGCTTGATCTGCCAGACCGCCTCGCGCGCATCCCTTGGATATAGATCGCCTCGGGTTTCGGCGACGAAATCCAGCGGGCGGTCTCCAACCATTGTCCTGACGATCACGGCGGGTCTGAGCCGTCCGCCGGTCTCGCTTTCCTGCGACAAGCCGTCTATTCGAGCCTCCGGGATATCCGCAAAGCTGTTTTTCAGGCTTGCAAGAAGCCTTTGGTCTATGTTTTCAATATTGCTCATATTTGCTGTCCAGTAGATTTGCATTTTTTTGAAGTATTTTCTTAATTTTGTCAATATTTGCTGTGCAAAAAACTTGAAAATTTAGTGTGGATGCACCTCTGTGATATGGGTTATCCCTTGTCCAATGCCGTTCGCCGGTAGATCTCCTTAGCGATCCCCGTGTCGAAACAGGCGGACACCGTGCGTCAAATACGGGAATCAATGAATATCCACAAATGACCCCCGACGCCGGGTCGTTCGAAGATTCCGATTGCAACCCTTGAAACGCCGCGCTCGGCCGACACGCGAGAGCGTGGAACCGCCCATGACCCAAACCGCGGGATGCACCCTTGCTTCAAGGGTGCATTCCAATGTTGTTGGTCAGGCGGCGGCGCGAGGCGGCCTCTCGTTGAGGAAGTCGGCCCAATGATTGTCTTCGATGCAGCATTTGAAGGCGATTGGAGCGTTGGCTCTGCTTTCGACCAGCGGCACCTCTCCCTCCTCATCCACGAAAAATGTGAAGCGCCCGATTGGATTTTCATCCTTGATATTCATTGTCCGTAGTGAAAATTTCCGTGATTCGGCGTGGCGGCCCTGAATTCGCCGAGATAGTTTTCGCCTCCTTTGCGTTGTGCAGTTAGATGAATGCCAGAATTGGCTTACTGCCTCGTTTGATGGCGTCATAGACGGCGCGCATCATAATGGTCCTTGGAACAATAAACATGCCACTAGCGGTTCAGGTCCGACCGAACAGTTTTTCCAGATCCCGCAGCGAAAGCTTCACATATGTCGGCCGACCGTGGTTGCATTGGCCCGACATCGGTTCATTCTCCATCTGCCGCAAAAGCGAATTCATCTCGTCGCTGGTCAGGCGCCTTCCGGACCTGACAGAGCCATGGCAAGCGATCCTGCTGATCACGGCGTTGATCCGCTCCTCAAGCGCGACTGTCTCGCCGGTTTCCTTGTAGCCGTCGGCGATTTCCTGAATCAGCTTTCGGCAGTCGGGTTCGCGCAGCATCGTCGGAGTCGCTCGCACGCAAATCGCTTTCGGCCCGAATTTATCGACAACCAGTCCCAGCGATTCAAGCTGATCGGCGATTTCGAGCACTGCGCTCCGATCCGATTCCTCCAATTCGACGACGGCCGGGACAAGCATCGTATTGGCTTGCGCGCCGCCCTCCGCTTGGAGCCGTTTCAACTCTTCATAAACCAGTCGTTCATGCGCCGCGTGCTGGTCGACGACGACGATGCCGTCGGCCGTCTGCGCGATGACGTAATTCCCGTGGACCTGCGCCTTCGCCGCGCCCAGCGGAAATCTCTCGGTTTCTGCATTCTGATCTTGCTCTATCTCTTCCCAAGGCGGCAGGTCACTTGATATTTCAGGCGGAGAGCCGACTGGCTCAATCGCCGCTCTCGCAGCGGACGCGCGGCCTGAACCGCGGCCCGCCGGTCTGCCGCTTCCCGGGCGGAATGCGCCCAGCATCCCGGATGAAACCATCGTCGAGACATGCTGCCCTCCGGCCGCAAGCGCCCGTCTCAAGGAAGAAATGATCAAGCCCCGCACCACCCCTTCTTCCCGGAAACGCACCTCGGCCTTCGTGGGGTGGACGTTGACGTCGACGCTCGTCGGCGGACACTCGATGTAGAGCGCAGCTACCGGAAACCTGCCCTTCGCGATCAGATCGGAATAGGCCGCCCGAAGCGCACCACGAAGCATCCGGTCCTTGACCGGCCTGCCGTTGACGAACAGGAACTGCAAATCTGACGTGCGACGCGTGAAGGTCGGCAAGCCTGCATGGCCCGAAATCCGAAATTGCTCGCGCTCCGCGTCCAGCCAAATCGAGCTTTCCGCGAATTCCGAACCGATCAGCCGACGCAAGCGCGCAAGCGTCGCATCGCGGAACGGACCGCCTTCCGGCGCAAGCCGCAATACATTCCTCGGCGCGCCCGCCGGCTGCTGCTCATTGAGCTCGAATGCAATCGACGGCGCCGACATCGCAAGGTTTTTCACGGTCGCGGCGATCGCCGTCGCTTCCGCCCGGTCGGTTCGCAGGAACTTCAGCCTGGCTGGCGTCGCGCGGAACAAGCCCGTCAACTCGACCACCGTGCCGCGCCCGCAAGCCGCGGGCCGGACCGGCAGTTTTCGTCCGCTATCGATAACCAAAGCGTGGCCGGAAGACGATTCCGCCGTGCGGGAGGTAATGCTCAGACACCCTGCCGCTCCCATTGAAGGAAGCGCTTCCCCTCTGAAGCCGTAGGTGCTGATGTTCAGCAGGTCGGATCCGTCTATCTTGGACGTCGCATGTCGCTCCACCGCGAGCGGCAAATCGTCGCTCTCAATTCCCGATCCGTCATCGACGACGCGAATCAGGGATTTTCCGCCTTGCGAATAAAGCGTTTCAATTCGCGAGGCGCCTGCATCCATCGCGTTCTCGATCAGCTCCTTGACGACGGATGCCGGCCGCTCGATGACCTCTCCCGCGGCAATTCGGTTGATTGCGGCGTCGGTAAGGCGCTTTATGCGAAGTCGGGTCCCGCCGCTTCCGGGAGTGGTTTCAGGTTTGTCGCTCAATGGTCGGTGTGCTGGATCGGAAATCCTACTCCGCTTCCCCTTCTATGCCGGACGGCTGGCCGACGATCACGAAATGCAGCTTGTCAGGCAGATACAGCCGCCGCGCGACCTGATTCACGTCTTCAAGCGTCAATGCCATGACCATGTCGTTGCGGTTGCTCACGTAGTCAATCGGGAAGTAATCGAATTGCATGCCCGCCAAAATCCTCGCGATCGAACCGTTTCCGTCGAACCGAAGGGGATATGCGCCAGTCAAATACTTCTTTGCCGCGTCGAGTTCCTCTTGCGTGATTCCGTCGGTCGCAATCTTCCGCCATTCGTCCCTGACAACCTCGATGGCTTCGGCCATCGTTTCATTCGCCGACGCGACATAGCCGAGAACCATTCCGAGATCCCTGAACGCGGCAAGGTAGGCATATGCGCCGTACGTAAGGCCCCTTTCCTTGCGAACGGCAGTGAATATCCGGGAGGTCATGCCGGAGCCGCCGAAAATCTCGTTCAAGAGATAAGCGGCGAGGAAATCGGGATCGTCCCGGAGCAGTCCTTTGTGGCCGAACTGCGCAACCGACTGAGGCGTGGGAAAATCCACAACCGTCACTCCGCCGTCCAAGGTGATTTCAGGCGCGTCCGGAAGCGGCGCCCCGGAAGCCGACAGTCCGCCTAGAAGGTCATCCAGCAATGCGCCCAACTCCTCAGGCGTTATGTCGCCTGCCGCGCCGATGACCGCATGCTCCAAACTCAGAGCGCGCTTGTGGATTTGGACCAGGTCGTCGCGGGTCAACGCCGACACCGATTCCGCTGTTCCCTCCCTGCTCTTTCCGTATGGGTGATCTCCGAAAAACAATTCGTTGAATTGATCTCCGGCAATGTCGTCCGGATCTTTCGACTGGTCGGCGATGATGGCCAGCACCTGCGCTCGAACCCGCTCAAGAGGCTCTTCATCGAATCTCGGCTCCTGAAGCGCAATTCGCAGAAGCTCGACGGATTCGTCCCTGTTCTCGGTCAAGAATTTGGCTGAAATTGAGACCGCCTCCTTGGACGAGTCGAAGCCGAACGAGGCTGCAAGCGTTTCTTGGCGCTTCTGGAATTCCGCCGCGTCGAATTCGCCGGCACCTTCCTCGAGGAGGCCGGTCATGAGGTAGGTGCCGCCCTGCTTTTCCGCCGGCTCTATGCCCGTTCCGCCGCGGAACAATATTTCAATGGCGACGAATGGGATGGTGTGGTCTTCGACGAGCCATGCCTTTATTCCCATCGGCGACTGGACTTCCTGGATATCGATGGCGGCACTGGCGCCGGCGGCGGAAAAAGCCAGCGCCGCGATCATTGCAAGCAGTTTGTTCATGAGTCCGACCCCTCGGGCATCATCCATCCCGTGACCGAATTGTCCAAATTGAACACGGCAGTCGCCGCTTCGATAATGTCGTCCGCCGTCACTGCCGCAAGCACGGCAGGCCATTCCTCGACGTCCTTGATCGACAATCCGTTCGCAAGCGCTTTGCCGTACTCGAAGCCGAGTCCTTGCACGTCGTCCAAACCGTAAATCCACGCCGCGCGGAGCTGTGCCTTGATCCTCGCGAGGTGCTCTTCATCAACCTCGTTCTCCAAGAAGTCAGCGATGACGCGGTCCATCTCCGCCTCCAGCTCTTCAAGCGGGACGCCGTCCTTCGGAAGCGCGAACAGCACGAAACTGGCATCGTCGATCGATCCGCCGCCGTAGCTCGCGGAGGTGTAGATCGCTTTTTCGGCCTTCAATTCAAGTTCCTGGCTGAATATTGAGTTTATCCCTCCGCCGCCGAGCATCTCCGCCAGGATCGTCAGCGCGGCCGCCGCTTCCTGATCCCCCGGGTCGCGTTCCGGAGCGAGGTACGACCTGACCAGGTAAGGTTGCGCAACGCGCGGGTCGCTCATCGACATCCGTCTCGCGGACCGATGAGGCGGCTCCTGCCTCCGGGCGCGGCTGAATTCCTCGACACTCGCATCATGGACTCCGTAGTGCTTCTTTGCCAGCCTCAGAACCTCTTCCGGCTCGGCGTCGCCCGCCACGACAAGAATCGCGTTGTTCGGGGCATAATGTCGCCGGTAGAATTCCAAGATGTCGTCCAAGCCGAGCGCTTCAATTTCGTGCCGCCAGCCGATCGTGGGAATCCCGTAGGGATGGTTCAGGTAAAGCGCCGCTCTCCTTTGCTCGGCAAACTGGGCATCGGGATTGCTGTCGGTTCTTTCGTTCCGCTCCTCCAGAACGACATTGCGTTCGGTGGCGACATCCTCGGCCGTGACCAGCAGCCCGTCCATCCGGTCGGATTCCAGCTCCATGACGGTTTCGAGATGTTCCGCCGCCACCCGCTGATAGTACCCAGTGTTGTCGGGAGTGGTGAACGCGTTCTGGACCCCTCCGACCGACTCGACAATCCGGTCGATTTCGCCCGGTCCGTAATTTTCCGTGCCCCTGAACATCATGTGCTCGACGAAATGCGCGATCCCGGATTTCCCCGGCGGTTCGTCGGCGGCGCCGACGCGGTAAAGGACCATGTGCGTGACCGCCGGCGACCTATGGTCCTCGATGACGACGACCTGCATTCCGTTTTCCAGCCAGAACTCGACCGCCGGGGCCGCGGCGGACAATTGCTGCGGACCCGCCAGCAGCAGAGCGGCCACAACGGCGCGACCTAATTTGCGCATATGGGACTCCATGATTTCGGATCGCCGATCACTGCAAAAACCGGCCGGATTTTTCAACCCGCCCAACGAAATCGTTATGCCGAAACCGACTTTACTCGACGGGCTTCGGAGGCGCGGACGGGGTCCGGTAGCCGAGGCTTCGCAGCCTTTCCGCCTCAGCACGGCTGTCCAGAGCGAAAGGCTGGTATTCCCGGGCGTAGACGTTCACCCTGAACCATCGTTCCATGAGCAGACCGTCATTTTCACGCCTGAATTCCAAATCTTCGCGCGCGAGCCGCTGCCTTATGTCCGGGTCGAGTCCGAACCGGCCCGTATGGGCGAGCAAATTCGCATTCGCGGACGGCAGGATCCCGTCTTCGCCGCCCCGCAGAGAGCCGCCCAATGCGGCGATGGCGTCGCGCTTGGGGGTCAGATCCGCTCTGTTCGCTCCGCCCGGCGCCGGCAATTCAGCTATCGAATCCGGATACTCGATAGCCTTCGCAGGAGTTATGCCGAACTCGTCAGGCGAGCCGGCTCTGCTGAAATGAAGCAGCTTCGGTTCTCGCTCATTGCTTGAACACGCGGAAAGCGCGACCGCCGCGGCTAGCGCCGCCGTCGCTCCAACGCGGAAATAGTCCATGATCCGCTCCATTGCACCGGCTGCGGCGCATTCAATGCCAAATCGCCGGCGATTTCAACGTCGTCCGCCGTCGAAGGATTCAAAATAGAGCATCCCCGCGACGCCCGCGAACACGAATATGTCGGCGACGTTGAATGAGTAGGGATTTCGGATTCCGCAGCATGACATGTTCAGGAAGTCGGCGACGGCTCCGTAGGCAATCCGGTCGTACGCGTTTCCCATCGCGCCGCCGGCCAGAAGGCCGCAAGAAACCGCCGTGATCGCGCGCCTTTCGGGCCGAGTCGCCCACCATGCCAGATATGCCGCGACGGCAAGGGCAAGTCCGATGAGCATCCAGCGCGCGGCCTGAGAATCGTCCGCAAGCAATCCGAAATTGATCCCGGTATTCCATCCCATCCGGAAATTCAGAAAGGGCGGAATGACGTCGATGCTGAAAATCGATTTCAAATCAAGGTGAAATACGACGAAATATTTCGATGCCTGGTCGAGAGCGAACGCGGCCGCCGCACCGAGCAGAAATCCGCCGCCCGCCCGCCGCCGGAACCGGCCGAAAAACGGCTGATCGCGCCTTGCATTCTTGGTTTCGGTCTTATTCATGAATTCAGTGCCTGAAGTGACGGACGCCGGTGAACACCATCGCCAGCCCGCGCGCGTCCGCGGCGGCAATCGCTTCGGCATCGCGCTTCGACCCGCCGGGCTGAATGATCGCAGTCGCGCCCGCTTTCGCAACGACCTCGATGCCGTCGGCGAACGGGAAAAATCCGTCGGATGCGGCCGCCAGCCGAGATTCAGAGCTTCCGCCGCGGGAATTCGCGTTCCACTTCGCCTTCGCGGCTTCGGCCGCATCGACGCGGCTTGTCTGGCCTGCGCCGATCCCGACCGCGATTCGATCGCGGGCAAATACGATCGCATTCGATTTCGCGTGCTTGGCAACCTTCCAAGCGAAGAGCAGATCGTCGAGTTCCCTCGAATCCGGCTGCCGCTTCGTCGCAACCGTCAACTCGGCCGCATCCAAAGTCCTCCGGTCGCGCTCCTGCACGAGGAACCCGCCGCTGACTTGCCTGAATTCGAACCTCCGCTTTCCGTCGCCGATCTCGGCGGCGAGAAGGCGCATCCTCGGCTTTTTCTCGAGCGCCTCAACCGCTTCCGGCGAGAATTCAGGGGCGACGATCACCTCGAAATAAGATTCGGCGATCGCTGACGCCGCCGCTTCGTCCAGCTTGCAATTGATCGATATCACGCCGCCGAACGCCGACAGCGGATCGCAGCTCAGCGCCGAGCGGAAGGCCGCTTCGCCGACGCCAGCTTGGGCGACGCCGCACGGCGAGCCGTGCTTGAATATGGCGCAGGCAGGCTCCTCCCGCGCGAACTCCGAAATCAATTCCAATGCAGCTTGCGCGTCCGACAGGTTGTTGTAGCCGACCGGATCGCCTTGAATCTGCCGGACCGGCTCGCCGGACCGGCGGGACATGTCAAGGTATCGCCACGCTTCCTGATGCGGGTTTTCGCCGTAACGAAGCTTCGCGTCCAGCTCCATCGCCACGACCTGTCTTCGAGGGACGCGGATTCCTGCATCCGCCGCAAGCCATTCCGAGACCGCCGCGTCGTACGACGCGGTCAATGCGAACGCCTCGGCGGCGCGCTTGCGCCGGAAGTCGAACGAAGTCCCGCCTTCGCGTTCAATTTCATTCGTCAGATCCGCATACTGGTTCGGGCTGGTGACCACCGCGACGGACTCATGGTTTTTCGCTGCTGCGCGGACCATCGCAGGTCCGCCGATGTCGATCAGTTCGATCAGCGCTTCCCTGTCTTCAGAGCGGTTCGCCGAGGTGAACGGGTAGAAGTTCACGACCACGAGGTCGAACAGTCCGATCCCGAGGCGCAGCAATTCCTTCTCCTGCTCCGGATCCCCGCGTTTCGCAAGCAATCCGCCGTGCACGCTCGGATGCAATGTCTTGACGCGACCGCCCAGGATTTCCGGATGGCCCGTTACCTCCGATACTTCCTGCACGGCGATGCCTGCTTCGCGCAATACCGCTGCGGTTCCGCCCGAAGAAACAATCTCGACTTCGCGTTCCGAGAGGAACTTGGCGAGTTTCGCCAGTCCTGTCTTGTCGCAGACCGACAATAGCGCCCTTCGGAACGGCAAGGAGTTTACGGTTTCAGGCATATCTTCAGCAATCCGGCTGCGCCGCTGCGGCCAGTTGTCGTTTCATGTTCCACTCGCAGATGCAGAGCGTTCGTACGACGCAGAGCCGCATGCTCATTCCATTCGATCCATCGGCCGTTCTTCGGCGGAGCCGCGCCGACCAGCGGATTTTTCATCAGCGGCACCGACAATCAACAATGCGGACTGAGGAATGCGGCTCCGCTTGAATCTCCAACGCAGTTGTCCCGACGGCGCGCCGGTCGCGGATTCCAATTTGATTTGAACGCTGCTTCGAATCTTGCTGCTCGCTTCATCCGTATAACCGCTCGGCGCAATTTTCAGTTCCGCTCCTCCTTCAAAGCGGAAGTTCCATTGATCGCCGTTTGCGGTCTTGAGCGCAACGGTGTTTCCGCTACGCGTTATTTTTGTCTCCGGATGGATATGAAAGTGCGCCGCGAACGCGATTTTTCCATTTTTTCTTTCTTTGAGAACATTGGAGTACAAGTCCCTGTCCTCTTTCGACCGCGCCCAGATCGTATCCTCGCCCCAGAGCCGTCCGCCATCGTCTGCGAGGTCAATTCGCCGCATGTGCGTCAATCCCAAATCGGGCCCGTAGCCGTCGTGGCTGGCGATCAGCGTCTGCCCGTCGGCGCCGGGCAACTGTTCAATTCGCACGTTCCGGGGCGCTGTCGACAAAGCCCTTTCTCGGGACCCGCCAATCGCGCCGAACCGGGCGAATCGCGATGAAGAGCGTCCGTCCACTTCGATCGTGCTCGAGGAGCGCGTCTCCCTAAGCTCTCTTTCCGGTTCGAAGGCCGGACCGTGCGCTCCGCCCCGGTTCACGATGATCGGACATCCGTTGGCGTGAAACTCGAATGCCAATGTGCTCGCGTGAGACGATTCGGATCCCTCACCCGAATTCGGAGCGGCCGCGTCCGCCACTACGCTTGCGCCGCGCGCGGACAATCTTGAATATCCCATGGAGAGCTGGCCCAGAGGGACGTAGCGTTCGCCTGACTCGGCCAAGACCCTATCCAAATATCCGGTCGGTCCAACGCCGCCTCCTTGAAAACGTGCCAACGGGCCCGTCGCGTGGCGCACGGCGCGAAGAACCAAGGCCGCTCGCTTTACAGCATTGACCAGATCCTCGGACGGAGCGATTCCCGCTTCGATCATCATCGTTCCCGCCCACGAAAGCAGCGTCGCGATCTGAAGCAACTCTTCGGGATTCCGTGACGGGATTTCGCCCTGAAGCCCGATCATTCGATTTGCTTCCTGCGCAATCGACTCGGAGGCGATTCGCAAAGACGGCTCCCGGCTCGGAAACATCGAATTGGCGTAGATCATTCCGGCAAGCGCTTCGAATCTGCGAACGCCCTGAGGAAGCGATTTCCACCGCCGCTCGACGAAGCTGGCGTTCTTGAAGACCGCGCCTGCAAAAATCTCGCGCTCCTTTTCGGTCCAGCCCGACATCAGAAACCACGAATGACCGACCCATCGGATCAATCGGCGTGCAGCAATGTCTGCGGTCCACCCCGGTCCTCTCCCCGCGCGGTATCTTCTTATCCATTCCAAGACGCTTTCCTTGGAGAAAGAAATGGCAGGGCCGTCCCTGAGAGCCGCAAGGTCATCCAGCCAAGTGAATCCGTGAATCCACGAAAGCAGTCGGCGATTTCCGCCTTCCGTCTCCCAAATTCCCCCGGCCGGGATAGGACATTCTTCTGAACCGAAAGGAAGTTTGCCGTTCAGAATCTTGCGTCCGCGACCCGCAGACCCGATCATTCTGGGTTCCGCGACAATTCGGATGCCCTCGGCCGTGACGGTCTTTGACGGCAACCTCGCATAGATCGAGTCGGCGGCCGTCATTGTCGATCGGCCCGGCCAGAAGGCGCTTTCGGGCACGGATCCGGAATTGCAGTCCATTGCGTTCATATCATGCGAATTCGTCTAGAGAGCGCATTTCGATCGCCGCGAGTTTCCAATTTGGCGACACTGATTGCATCCCGGTCGACACTTGATCATCGAGCCTTAAGCACAGCAGCGTAGAATCCGTCCATCCCGCCGAGTTCGGACCAGTAGTCGGGCCGCAGTCGAAGACCGCCTTCTTCGGTCAGCCAACGACGGTCGAGACCCAGCTTCTCGACGTCCAATGGCTGGACCACGACGTCTCTTGCTTTCAAGAACTGCCGCACAATTTCCTCGCCTTCTTCGGGAAGCAACGAGCAAACGCAATACAGGATTCTTCCGCCGCCGCGCACCAATCCAAACGCGCGGTCAAGCAGCGCCCGTTGCATTTCGGCAAGACAGACAAGTCTTTGGTCCAGACCGCCGCGAAAGAGAATGTCGGGATGTCTTCGCATAGTACCGGTCGCGCTGCACGGCGCGTCGACAACGGCAACATCAAATTTCCGGGATGTCGTCCAAGCCGTTGCATCTGCGCAAACAACTTTGCCGTCCAAGCCGGTTCGCCTGAAGTTCGCTCGCAGCTGATTGATTCGCGTGCCGGATGAATCGAGCATGGTCGTGCGCGCTCCGCCCGCAGCGCATTGCATGGCTTTGCCGCCCGGCGCTGCGCAAAAATCCACAACGGACTCGCCGCGAATGTCGCTCAGCAAGCGCACTGGAATTGCGGCCGCGGCATCTTGAACCCACCATTCGCCCTCGGCGAATCCCGGCAGTTCAGTGATTCGACCGGCACGGAACAATCTTATGCTGCCTGTCGGAAGGATTGTCCCGCCCAAGCGTTCGGCGATGCTTTCCGCGCCGCATGGAGATTTCGGAGTGATGTCGAGAGGCGGAATTATTTCGTGCGCGCGTTCAATCGCAGCAACCGCGGCTTCGCCCCATTCCCGACAAATCGCGCAGCCGATTTCATGCGGCAATCGCGGCGGCCCCGCGTTTTCCCATGCTGGCTTGCCATTTTCGGCCGCTGCGCGCAGCACTGCATTTGCTACTGCGGCAATGTGGCGCGTGCTCGAATTCAGTTTCAGCAGCCGAACCGCTTGGTCGACCGCCGCGTAAGCAGGAGTGAACTCAGCGTACATCTCCACAACGGAAAGCCGGAGTACGTTCATCGCTCGGAGCTTGGGCTTCTTTGACAAGCGCCCTTCAAGGACGGCATCCGCGCGGTGCAGATGCCTCAGCACGGAATCAGCCGTCCGCTCTATCCATGCGCGCCTGGACGGGTCGGAGGATTTAATCGATGCACATGCGGCCGACATTGTCATGCCGCTCGCCAAAACGTTCCGCAGAATTGCCAGAACCGCCTTGCGGTCCCTCAGCCCGTCAACCTCATTGCGCATGCGAACCCGCCCCGAAGCTCAAAATAAACACTTGCCACACATAGCCTTGATGCCATCTGTTTTGCCAAGGCAACGCCACTTTGACTAAGGCGATTTGTCGGATGATGAGAACCGGGGCTTCATTCGCAGATCGCAAAATTTCCGTCTTTTTGGCTGGAGCAGGACGCAGATGCTGCCGGGCGAATATCGCAAGCCTGCGCGGATGACGCAGGATGTTGACGGCGCAGAAAGGGGTCAAGAAAAGCTTCCCGCAGTCTGGCGAGGCCGGAATTTCAAATATCTGGATGGCAAGAGCAAAATACCAAGCGGCGTTTGCCAAGGGTCAAACGTTGTCGGGAAGCGGTATCGGCACGCTTATCCGTTTAAGCTCGGCAAGCAATTCCTTGGCCTGCGTCAAACGCCCGGACTGGCTTTTTTCAGGCTTTCGCCTCTCCGTTTCAGACCACGGGTCGTCGTAGCCCTCGCGGGATAGAAAAACCGCTGTCGCAGCCAGCTCCAAAGCCACAGCGTCAGATTCTTTTGCCCGGCGGGCAAGTTCGCGGCGACCGATTGGGACGCGATCATCCTGTTCAGCATCGACCGAGTATATCGAATAGACGCCTCCCCAGTCCGCTTGCCGCTCAACTTCAGCAATGCACCTCAAAAGAACGCCCTTCATCGCCGAAGCCGCCACCCCTTCGCTGAATGGGCCATAGTGCTTGTAAGAGAAATGGAATCCATCGCCAAAACCGACAACTTCAAGCAGGTATGCGATCTTCTGGAGTCGGGTGCGGCCAGTTATTTCGCCTCCTGCATCACGAACAATCGCCACAATCAGCTCAGGTTGAATCAGCAGCATTCGGTTACCTCCTTTTCAACGATTGCACGGATATCCATTTCGAGTTCGGGATGTTCCGCGTCGAAGTAGGCTCGGGCAAGTTTGAAGTCTCGGAGAGCCGCAACAACGTCAGTTTACGGGTTCGGCATTTTTGCGACGGTTCGGGGTCCGATTCGTCTGCGCCCGAGGACGATTTATAGGATTGGGACGGTATGTTTTCCAGCGTCCTGTTTTGGTTTCGTTCGGCGTTCGGTTGCCTTGGCGTTCACGGGAAGCGCGGATTGCTTGGAAAGCCTTCGGACAATCCTTGTCGGCGCTGCTTTCGGGTTTCGGGTTCGAAGCTGGGATTGCCCGCATTCCCATAGCCCCATCCGACTGCGGCTTCGGCGGCGGCCCTTTCGCGGCTGCCGTCCGGCCCAGCGATTGTCCGATTCAACTTCGGGAAAACGACTCCGGCCGCGCCGCTGCTCGGTTCCACTGTTTTTGAGTTTCATTTCTGAATTCCTTCAATATTCGTTAAGAAGCGTTATCGGACACTTGTCAGGACGCATACGAACGGGAAAATGACATCATGCCTGATGAAACTGAAACTATCAGCAGCGCGGCAGCCCGCGCGTTGGAGGAAGCGGAAGCTCGCAAAAAGCGGGAAAATCCGCTCCCGATGCCGAAAGAGCTCGGCGGGCGAAAGGGGCCCGAACCTACTCGCTACGGCGACTGGGAGAAGAACGGAATTGCGTCGGATTTCTAGGCGATTGGACAGAGCGCCGACGATGAACCTGAATTATTGATCCGGAATCATTTCGGATTCCGAGAAGTCACCCGAACGATGACAAGCACTTTCCCGAATGTCGCAGTGGCCAACCTGCACAAGAGATTCACGGGGATTTCAGCGACAGTCCGCGCATTGCTTCCGCAACAACGGCGCGAACTCGACATCGGTCTGGTCGACACGGGCAAACTCGGTCTTGGCGGGACGATCAAGCTTGCCCGCATTGCAGCGGGAGGATTCGCCAAGCCCGCCGACGCGGAATTCAGGGTTTGGCATGCCCGGAGAGACATCGACATGATCGTCGGCATTCTGCTGAGGAATTTGCTTCGGCAGAAGTGGCGGCTGGTCTTTACTTCGGCGGCGCGCAAGCGCCCAGGCAAAACCCTGAATTTCCTGATCAACCGGATGGACGCGGTTATCGCCACATCGCAAAGAAGCGCCGACTTTCTGGATTGGCATTCGGTCGTCATTCCCCACGGCGTCGACACGGACTTCTTCTGCCCCGCGCCTTGCGGCAAGGCAAAGACAGCCGCTGAAGAAAGGGCGGAACGCATCGTTGCGACAGTCGGCCGCGTCCGGCACTCGAAGGGAACGGACCTGTTCGTGAACGCGATGATCATGCTTTTGCCGAAGCATCCTGCGTTAAAAGCCGTCGTGATCGGCGATTGCCGGCCCGAACATGAGTCCTTTCGGGATCAATTGACCGAAAATATAGAGGCTGCCGGCTTGCAGGACCGCATTGAATTCGTCGGCGGCGTCGGGCCGGAAGAAATGAGGGACTGGTACAGACGCATGGCACTTTGCGTGGCGCCATCCCGATCCGAGGGCTTCGGGCTGACTCCCTTGGAGGCGTTCGCTTGCGGAACTCCTGCCGTGGCCGCTTCGACGGGCGCATGGCAATGGGTTGTGACCGACGAAACCGGAGCGATCTTCAAGGTCGGAGAGCTTGACGATTTGGCATCCAATCTGGATCGACTGCTGGAATGCCCGGAGGAGCTTGCAAGAATGGGAAGCAAGGCGCGCGATCATGTCGTGCGCAACCATTCAATCGCCAATGAAGCCAAAGCGATCAACGCGCTGTACAAGCGGCTGCTGTCCGGCGAGGTCGTGCCGAAAATCACCTGACAACTCGCCGGTTTCGCTTCACCGGCAAGATGCGATGGCGGACGCTCGCGGCGTCAGCTCAACGCCTCATTTTTAGGATGACCTGCCTCGTACCGAACGCAACGCTATGTATGAGCTTCCTTCGGCGGCGTCCGCCGCTGAACTTGAAACCGGGCAATTTAGGATGCGCCTTCTGATGGACGTCCAGACTTTGCTCTTGGAGCCGCCTCCGGTCGTGCGAACATTGACGACCGCATTTGCGCCAAGTTCTGCAAGAGTGCGATATGCAAGCCTCTCAACGCGAGCGATGCCTTCAAGCACGCCTTGAAAGAATGTTGCTTCGTCGCCCGGTCGCGGCGACAGCTTCGGTTCGAATTCTGGGTCCGAGCAAGGGAATCTTTCGCCCGGTCGCGAAAGCGGATAGTAGTCCAATCCGGTGTCCGCAGAGGGATTCACAAGCTTCTCGAGGTCGCTGAAACTGTTTTCCGGAAACAACTCCAGCAGAACGCCGCCGCCTGTATTGGACGCGCCCCCGGCGAGCCACATTCCGAACAATCTGTGACTGTATACGCCGTGCCTGGCGCTCAGGACGGGCTGTTCGGACAAAAGCTTGACGGCCAGCGTGGTTCCGAGCGATGTGACCCCGTCTCCAACCGTATGCGCGCCCGCGCCCAGAAACGCCGCGCAGCTGTCAGTCGTTCCCGATACGACCTTTGTTTTGGGCGAAAATCCGAAGCGGCGGCAGCTCCTTGACGACACGCAATCCACGACGGTTCCGACGGGATGGACGTCAGGCAAGAGACGCGCGATCGCGCCAGCGTCGGCCAACCAGTCCGGCCAAGCCGAAGAGAATAAATCATAGCCGAGTTTGAGCGCGTTGTTTTCATCCGAAACGCCTCCGCGCCCAATCAGATTCGAGGCGATCCAATCCGCTTGATGCAAGGCGAATGCAGCCTCCCGGGCGCTCGGCTTGCGCTGAAGATGCAATAAGCGCGCCAGCGTGGACCCTGCGCCGCGCGCGATCGATTCTTGGGGCGCGACACGATCAATGTCGGCCGCTTCAGCGAAAAATCCCGACGAATTATACATTTGAGCCGGCGCAACCGGCTCGAGACGTTCGTCTGCAAGCAACAATGTTCCCGATGTGCCGCTGACGGCCAGCGCATCGACTTCGCGCATTGCAAATCCCGACTGCGAGAGCGCGCCCGCTTGCTGGTCCAAGCAATCGCAGACCGCGGTCCACCAAATTCGCGGATCCTGCTCGGACCGACGTTCCGTCCAGCGCGGTGGCGGCATTCCGACCCTTGCGGAAGAGATTTTTTCTCCCGCATCGTCAATCACGGCCGTGCGAACGCCGGACGTTCCGACATCGATCCCTAGGAAGAACGGCATCCTCCTATTTGCTCAGCTCCATCTGCCGCCTGTACTTTTCGGCATCCCAATTCATGAGTTCCGCTTCGGACGAGTGCGAAAGCGGAACCATTTTCCATTCTTCCGGAACTCGCGACAGGACGTCGAACAAGCACCGGAGCATGGCGCGCTGAGCCGAATTCGCCGACCGGCGCATGTATAAGCCGCAGTCGGAAATGACGGCGGGGTACTCCGAAGCAAATCCTTCCGAGTCCCTCGGCATCTCCATGCATCGCAGCGCCGGCCCCAAAAAAACGACATGGTCGGGGTAGTAGCTTCCCGCCGAAGCTCTCGCCTTCGTCGCGCGATCCGCCGCGAGCCCCGAATACTCGTCTACGGCATCCCATCCTTCAATCGGAGGCGGAGTTTTCATCAATCCGGCCAGCGTCCTGACAGGCAGTTCAAGCCTCGCTTCAATCTCCGAGCAAAGTCGGGAGACCTCGGCGATGGTTTCGCCGGCGACAACCACGCCGTGGTTTTCAAGGATCACGATATCGGGCGCGCTTGACTCGAATGCCTTCCGAATTGAATCCGCGAGCTCAATCCCCGGCTTGCAATAACCGACGCTGGCCCAATTCAATTCCTTCAACTTTTCGGGCAGCTTCAGCCGCCCCTCGATCGATGCCGAATGGCAGATCGAGTTTACGGAATGATAATGAAACACATACTTTTGCGGAAAGATTGCGTGGAAAGATGTTTCAACCGACGGGCGGAGCGAAATGCTTGGATCGGTTACAGCCGACCGGCATGTGCCGTCTCCGGCGCCGTCAATTTCCGCAATGGCTTTGGCAGGATCAACCGGCACGAATAGGTCGGCCGTCTCTCCTTCGGAGAGTCTGGTCCCCGAAGCCTTGATCCACATGATTCCGTCTTGCTTGATCGAAGTATTCCCGCCGGCGCCCTGAACCAGCAGCGGGTTTGAGCCGATCAAGGCTGAAAATCGGAGGAATTCATTCGGGAGCGGAGCCGTCATCTCGTCTACCTTTCACGCGAGTTCCGGCAAAATGTAATCCGGCATCGGAACGCCGAATCGCTCTGCCAGCTTTGAAACGACCGACCGGATTTCACCCTCGGCGACGCAACTCGCGAAAGCCGACCTGTGGATGCCCTTTCGAACGAATGCCGTCGAAAATCCTGCAGCGCTCGCTCCCGAAACGTCATGCTCAAGTGAATCTCCAACCATCAGAAATCGGTGTCGGCCGACATTCGGCTCCAGCAGTCTGACCGCCTCGAACACTTCCGGAAAAGGCTTGCCGTAAGCAATCACCCGTCCGCCAAGTCTGGAATATTCGTCGGCCGCCGCGCCGGGCGATCTCACATTGCCGAAACTGCGCGGAGACGACTTGTCGGGGTTGGTGCAGATCAGCGGAAGTTCAAGCTCGATCGCCTTCCGAAAAACGAGGTCGACACTTTCCGTTTCCGAGTCGCCAGGCAAACCCATCAGCAGAAGCGCATCGGCGTCTTCGACGGAAAGCGCGAGTCCGATTTCCATGTTTCCCGCCGCCCATTCCTCGGCGTCGAGCCGCCGCTCCGATATCGGGTAAAGCTTCATCCGGCCGGATCGGGGGATCGGGATGCGTCCTTCTTCGAACGCTCGCCAAGCCGTTTCGCCCGACGTCTCAACATGGCGGATGAGGTGTTCAGGAAATCCCATGCCGCAAATTCGGCGGATATTGATGGCGGCGCGTTTTCCGGAGTTCGAAAGCACGATCGCGGACTTCCCGGATTTGTTCAGCCGCTCCAGAGCGCCGATGGCCCGGGGGTAAGGTTCCTGCCCGTTGTGCAGAACTCCCCACTGGTCGAGAACGGCGATATCGAATTCGTCGGCAATCTCCGACAGTGAAGAGATGACCTTCAAGTTTCCGCCTCATCGAGGAAGGTCGGCGAAATAAAACGAGTAGCCCGGAATGTGTTTCCGGCGTGTCCGCGTTTCCATTCCCTTGAACGGATAAACCTTGTGCGCACCGACCGCCTCGTCGTGGCAAGCAAGAATATAGTCGGCGCGCTTGTCGATCTCCTCGACCGACTTCCATCCTTCGATCGAATTGACGAACCGGGCCGGAACCCAATATCGCCACTTCTCTTCTTCGTTGGGCTCCATGTTGCGCGCCTGAAAAATCGCGTCGCCTGCCAGAACGATGTCGCCCGCGCTCGTCGCGACCGTCACCGACATGTGCCCCGGCGAATGGCCGGGCGTATCGAAAACGGAGATTCCGGGAACGATCTCCGTCTCTCCGTGCACGAGTTCGAAACTGCAGCCGTAATATGCAGGCTCAATCCCAAGCACAGGGGACTCATAGGTTCGGTAATAGAGAGGCAAAGGATTGTAGGCCCACTTGATCTCGATTTCCGGGCAAATGAATCGGGCGTTGGGAAATTCCTTCATATTCTGGACATGATCCCAATGCAGATGGGTGAAGAGCACGATGTCGATTTCGCTCGGTTGAATGCCCAATTCGCGCTCCAGATGCCGGTGCACCTCCAGACACCCCCTTTTTTCGCATTTGTGGTGGAATTTCGTCGCGCGCTCCTCGTCGCACAGCCCGGTATCTACGAGAACCTTGTAGTCGCCGGTATCCACAAGGAAGCAATAGACCGGATTCCAGATTTTTTTGCCGGCAGGCCCCTTCCAGAAAACGTAGGTGCCGAGGTCGGCCTCCAGCCAGCCCGTATTGATCGGGTAAATCCGTACTTCAGAAGCGCCCATCCGATTCCCTTCCGATGCAAAATTCATTCGGCGGTCGATTACGCGGTCTCGAGCACCTCGATGAACCGCTTTGAAATTTCGCGCCTCAGCGTCTCGGCGGACGGGGCGTCGGTTCCGCCGACAATGGTCTTGATCAAGTTTTCGTGCGTTTCGATGGAACTCAGCATGTCCTCTTTCGTTCGGTATCGCTTTGCTCGGAAAGGTCCGGTTCGATACCGAAAGCCGGCCGCGATTTCCGCCATGTAGGAATTTTGAGTCGCGTCGTATATCGCTTGATGGAATGCCTCGTTCGCCTTGAGGAAGGCTGACCGATCACTCGCTTCCGCTGCCGATGCGCAAGCTCTCTGGGCGGCAAGGATTTTTGCCTCGCTGCGAAGCGTCAGACGCTTGGCCGCAAGCTTCGCGCATATCTCTTCCAGCTCGCGCATGGCTTCGAACATTTGCGACAACTCTTCGATTCCGTATTCGGACACGAAAACGCCGCGACCGCGCTCGGACGTAAGAATGTTTTGCGCTGTCAGCCGCGCAAGCGCCTCCCTTACCGGTGTTCTGGAAGTGCCGAATTTGGCTGCCAATCCATGCTCGTCCAGCCGTGTGCCGGGGGCGATCAAGCCCGCCGCGATATCGTCGATAAGCGTTCGGGCAATCCGCTCCGAGTTGTTCTTGGATTTCTCCGGCTCGTCCATATGCCGTCGCTCCAGTGGTTCGCCGATGGCGACCCGAATTAACATTGCAAAGTTCACATTGCAAACCCGTTGCATTCTGAATCGAAGTATTGTATGCAATCGAGTCGAATTGGACACCCTAATCGAATGGCAATGTTCGGGGAGTTCGAATTGCCGAGAATCCGCTTCGATAAAGTCGAAAAGCATTTTGGAAGTGTCCAAGTTCTTCCACCGCTCAGCTTGGAACTCGATGACGGCGAGTTCACCGTGCTTGTCGGGCCGTCCGGCTGCGGAAAATCCACTACGTTGCGCATTCTCGCGGGTCTGGAGACTTTGTCGGCCGGCGAAATCTGGTTCGACGACAAGGCGATCAGCGGGCTGGAACCCAAGGACCGCGACATCGCGATGGTCTTTCAGGACTACGCGCTGTACCCCCACATGAACATTGCGCGGAACATGTCCTTCGCACTCCGGCTTCAGCGGCTGCCCAAGACCGATATCGACCGGAGGGTGAAAGACGTCGCGAAAATGCTGAATATCGAGCAGCTTCTGGAACGCAAGCCGGCGGAGCTTTCCGGCGGCCAGCGTCAGCGAGTCGCCATGGGGAGGGCGCTGGTCCGCAACACTTCGACTTTCCTGTTCGACGAGCCGCTTTCGAATCTGGACGCGAAGCTTCGGGCGAGAATGAGAACCGAGCTTGCGGAAATGCGCGACACGTTGGACAAAAACATGATCTACGTGACCCATGACCAGATTGAAGCCATGACGCTCGGCGACAGGATCGTGGTCATGTCCGAAGGCGTTCTGCAGCAGCAAGGCACGCCCGAGGAGCTCTATAAGACTCCCGCCAACCGATTCGTGGCGGGCTTCATCGGCAGTCCGACCATGAACTTCCTCGAAAGCCGTCTTGTATACGAAGACAATGTATTGTGGGCAGAAGGCCCCGGCTTCAAGCTTGCGCTTTCGGACGAGCACCGCAGCAAGCTAAAGGGCTCCGCAGGCAAAGAGATGATTTTGGGAATCAGGCCGTCGTCTTTCAACAAGGACGGAGAGGGGTCGGAAATTTCGCTGCGAGTCATCGTTTCGGAATATCTCGGTTCGAATTCCGTGCTCGCGACCCGCTGCGCCGATACCGACGTGCTGGTCGAATTCGCAACGTCGTCTCCGGTGCGCGGAGGAACCGAAATGGCATTCAGAGTGGCGCCGACCGACATCATGGTTTTCGACAAGGAAACCGATGAGCGGCTGTAGCCTAAGAATTGTACACCACTGAGAAGGAGAGAACCCATGCGTAAGCTCATCAAGATGGCGGCGGCGACCGCGGCCAGCATTGCAGCCGCGGCCGTGATGGCGGCCGCCAATCCGTATGAGGAGTATTCAGGATCGACACTCGTAGTGAACTTCCCCGCGCACCCGCACTACGACGCCGTCTTGAAGATCCTGCCTGAATTCACAAAGGAAACCGGCATCAGAGTCGAAGTCGACCAGCTGCAGTACCTGAAGATGCGCGAGAGGCAGACGCTGGAGCTGACGAAGTCGCGCGGAGACTATGATCTGATCGCCTACGTCGTGTTTTCCAAAGCCGATTACGTCTTTGCCGATCAACTCGAGAATCTTGCTCGGTTCTTCATGAATCCCAAGCTGGCCGATCCGAACTACGACGCGGAAGATCTGATCGACGGCTATGTGCAGAACATCGGCGTCGCAGGGGGCAAAAAAGGATATCTGCCCGGTCCGACAGGCTCTCTTTTCGGCGTGCCCTACGGGTCCGAAACCTCCGTGCTCGGCTACCGCAAGGACATTTTTGAAAAGCACGGGCTGAAGGTGCCTGAGACCTACGACGAAATGCTTGATTTGGCATGCAGGATACCCGAACTTGAGCCGGGGATGGGCGGCATGTCGTCGCGCGCCGCTTCAGGACATCAGGCAAGCCATGCCTTCCTACTGCACCTCGCGCCGCTCGGCGGACGGGTCCTTGATGATCAATGGAAACCCATTGTGAACAACGAGGCCGGCGTCGCGGCGGCGAACGCGCTCAAGACGATCGTGGATTGCGGTCCGGAAGGCGCAACGTCCTTCGCCTTCGGCGAGGCGCTGAGTTCCTTCCTGCAAGGAAAGACCGCAATGTATTTGGATACTACGGTCATCGCAGGACAGATCGAGGATCCATCCAGATCCAAAGTCGTCGGCAAAGTCGGATGGGCTCTCCACCCCATGGGCGTGCGGCGAGGATCGCAGACGGGCGGATTCGGAATTGCGATCCCCAAGAATGCGCAGAACAAGGAAGCCGCATTCTTGCTTCTTCAGTGGCTGACTTCCAAGAAGGGCGACAAACTTGTCGCGATGGCAGGCGGCAACCCGTCGCGATTTTCAACGCATGCCGATCCGGAAGTGAACGAAAAGTTCCCGCACATGTCTATTTTCGGCGAAGCTTTGAAGCATGCCGATCCTGATTGGCGTCCGATCATTCCTGTCTGGGGCAAGATCAACGCCGATATCGGGACGTCGCTTTCAAAGGTTCTGACCGAAGGTCTCGATATCCAAGAGGCGCTTGACGGCGTGGCCGAGCGCGCGGCTGAAATCCTTGACGATGCAGGCTATTACACTTGGCAGTGAATTGCTGCCGACGGGCCGGCCAATAATGCGGTCGGCCCGCCTCAGTTTAGTTCGTCGCCGACGAAACTATAGAGCATTGACGCAAATCTAATGCAGCAATGGACCGGCAGACTGGCTAGGCTGACGCCTTACGCGTTCATGGCCCCGGCAGTCGCGGTCTTGGTGATCGCGCTGCTCTATCCGATCCTGTACATGATTTACGCCAGTTTCCTTGACTGGAACCCCAGCCAAAGAATTGGCCAAGCGGACTGGATCGGCCTGGGGAACTATGCCGATCTGTTGCGCGACGAAAGCTTCCACGAATCATTTTGGGTGACGCTGAAATTCGCTTTCTGGGTTGTGACGCTCGAAATGCTCGTCGGCGTTGGACTCGCTCTGCTTCTCGACCGCAAAATCAGAGGAATGTCCGTCCTTCGGACGATCTTCATATTGCCGATGATGATCGCGCCGATCGTCGTCGGACTGATGTGGCGATACATGTATCATCCGTCGGTCGGAATTCTGAATCGGACGCTGAAGAAGATGGGCATGGATCCCGTGCCTTGGCTGTCCGACAGCTGGTGGTCCCTGACGTCGGTGATCATCGCGGACGTCTGGCAGTGGACGCCGTTCATATTCATCCTCGCGCTCGCCGCCCTTCAGTCGCTCCCGCAGTCCGCGCTCGAGGCTTCCAGAATCGACGGCGCCGATGCGTGGCAGCAGATCTGGCATATCAAACTGCCCCTGATGATGCCCGTGCTGATCGTCACTTGCCTCCTGCGACTCATCGACGCTTTCAAGGTTCTGGAAGTGATATTGGTCATGACGAACGGCGGGCCGGGCCTTTCCACCGAAATCTTGGCGCTGCGAATTTCCAGAACCGCGTCCGAGTTCCGGGAACTCGGGGAGGCGGCCGCCATGTCGAACTTCCTGCTTATCCTGCTGCTCATCCTGACCCTAGTCGCGTTCATGTACAACAAGGTGCAAGAAACCCGCCAAGCCCGCCTTCGCCAGAAAGCGCAGGAGGCCTGACCATGGCGGCCAGCAAAACCCAGCAGACGAACCCGGCATTCTACGCGCTCTTGACCGTTCTGGTCATAATGTCGGGCGGGCCCGTCGTTCTCATGCTTACGTCCTCGCTCAAACTGAACGTCGACATTTTGGATGAAACCTCCTCGCTTTTGTTCATGCCCACGATCCGCAACTACGAAACGGTTCTTTGCAATGTCCTCTGGTACGCCCCCGCCCACGTGGACTATTGCGACCCGACATTCGGGCGGGCGCTCGGGAACTCAATCGTCATCGCCCTGATTTCCACGGGATTGACTTTGATGATCGGTTGTCTGGCTGCATACGGGATCGTGAGATTCAGATTCATCGGACGCGGAACCGTATCGATCACCACGCTGCTTATGAGGATGGTTCCTCCCGCAGTACTGCTTGTGCCCGTATTCGGAATTTGGACCTTTCAATTCTGCTTCGGCAACAGCTGCCTCGCCGGAACGCGGTCCGGAATCATTCTGATTTACGTCGCGATGAACCTGCCGTTCGTCATCTGGATCCTTCAGAGCTTCATCGTCCAAGTTCCCATCCAGCTTGAAGAAGCCGCCAAAATGGACGGCGCCAACGCTTTCCAAGTGTTCTTTCTCGTGGTGCTCCCCGTCATCAAGCCTGGACTCGCGGCCGCGTCGATATTCACGTTCAGAATCGCTTGGAACGAGTTTCTTTTGGCGAACGCGCTTCTCGACCGAAACACGCGAACCGTTCCCGTCACAATCGTCAATTCGCTTACAGAGCACGACATCGACTGGGGCGTGATCATGGCGACCGGCACGCTGCTCGCAGTCCCGCCGATCATTTTCACATTCGTCGCGTCCAAACAAATCATCACCGGAATGACTGCGGGAGCGGTAAAGGGTTGACGCAGCCGAAGCCCGAGGCGTTGCTGTTGGCCACACTCGACACCAAGGCCGCCGAGACCGAATTTCTAGCGAAACGCATTGAAAGCAACGGCCTTCAATGCAGGATTGTCGATGTATCGTTGCAATGCGGCGAGGAGCTTTCCGGTCGCGACAAGCTTGCCGCAATGCAAAAGGCCTCCGCCAGATCTTTTTATGAAATCGAAAACTCCCTAAGCGTCAACGCGCCGGCGGTTGCGATCGGCATCGGCGGCGGCACCGGAACTCAGATTTGCGCTTCCGTGCTGGAAAAGCTGTCGAGCGGCATTCCGAAATTGCTCGTTACAACAATGGCTCAGGACCCGCGGGCTTTCGCAGCGGAAACCGGAATCATTCTGATTCCTACGGTGGTCGATCTTTCAGGGCTCAACTCATTCGTTCGCGACGCGCTTTGCCGCGCCGCCACGGTGGCGGCAAGCTTGGCGACAGCGACCGATCAGGCATCGGAGGCAAGACAAGGCCGCGCCATCGCCGTCACCGGGTTGGGCGTGACTTCCAAGGGCGTTGATTTCGTTACTCGCAAGCTCGCAGAAAGAGGCCATGAACCTGTTGTCTTCCATGCGAACGGATACGGCGGCAACGCATTGCAGGCGAAAGCAGCCGCAGGCGAGTTCGACGCAGTCGTGGACTTCACTATTCACGAGGCGGCCGCGCTGTTGCTGAATAGAAGTAGCATCGTGCGGCAGAGCCGAATTCGCTCCTATTCGAATTGTCCCTGCGTCGTGCTGCCCGGAGGAGCGAACTTTTTCACCGAGGAATGCTTGAACGGACTTTCATCGAAATCACGCCGTCGACCGCATTACCGTCACAGCCCCGCATTCGCGCACGTCGCTTTGACCACTGCGGAAATGGGCCGTTTGGGAAAGCTCCTCGGAACTGAATTGGCCATGCGGAAAGCGGCAACCGCCGTAGTGGTGCCGATGGGTGGCTTTTCCTCCGAGGATACGCCCGGCGGCGCTATCGAAAATCCTGACGGCCGAGCGGCTTTTCGCGACGCATTGCGGTCGGCTTTGGGAAACAAGGCAGAATTCATAGAGATCGCAAACCACATCAATGACGAAGAAACAGCCTCGGTCGCAGTTGAAGCGCTGCAAAGAATGCTGCCGTCACGGAGGACAAACAATGAGCATGGCTGAAATCGACGAAAGCGACGTCTATGCGAAAAAACTTGCGCTCGTTCAAACGGCCCGCCGGTGCTTCAAGCAGAAACTTCAGACCAATGCCGGAGGCAATCTCTCAGTGAAACTTGCCGGCGGAGCGGCAATCGTGATCAAGCCGAGCGGCGTCGGATTCAACGAATGCACAGCCGAAAACCTTTTGGTGTACGATCTCGAGCGCAACCGCCTGGCCGGCCACGGGCGGCCTTCGAAGGATCTGGATTTCCATTGCGCATTGTACTACGAGCGTCCGGACATCGGCGCGATAGTCCATGTGCATTCACCTTGGGCGACCGGATTTGCATCGTCGGGTCAAGAAATCCCATGCCTCACGGTTCAATCTATCGAGAAGGTCGGCCGGATTCCCCTCATTCCGCTTTCGGCGAACGGCGGGCCGCAAGGTCCCGCTGAGATCGCGCCAGCGATGGCGGACCGCTCCATCAATGCCGCGGTGCTCGCCAATCACGGCACGATCGGCCTCGGCCGAACGTTGATGCAGGCGCAATATGTCGCCGAGCTAATCGAAGAAACCGCGCACATCGCTTTCGTGAGAGATGCGTTGAAATTCTTGGGCGATCAACCGGAATAATCTTGCCCATGCAAATTGAAGTATTGCCGGCCAACACCCGGCGATACATTGAGGTTCTTTGTAAACATTCTTTCCAGCACCGACCGGGTTCAGTTGCGTTGTTCCAATTACCAGCCTTGCGGTTTCGATATTGTGTCCGTTAGGGGATCGCGAAACTGTGCCCTACTAAGGTGCCTATCACGAATGTAGCGCACGTTGCTTGCCGCATTGCGCAATTCCGATGCAACCTTGTGAGTCGGACATAGAATGTACATCTTTTTTCCCTGCCCTTTCACCATGTCAATCGGCGTTACAAGATCGGTGTCGTTCGAGATTACGGCCGCTACTTCAAACACACGATTCCTTGCGTCGTTCAGGAGATGGGCAGCAAGATTTACATCGGAACCTTTTTCAACCATGGTTCGCACCTCGGCGAATACGCCGTTTGCTGCAGAGTCGGGTGGCCCGCGCCCACTTATATTTATAGATTGGAGATTGGTGCGTACAGGTAAAACTAGCCGCCGCTGCCCCGCAACCACGTGATCCCCTTCGGGAAATACCACCGGCGCCTGGCCTGCTGCGATTTGCCGACCGGCCACTGGAAGGTTGAGAAGCTGGCCACGCTTAGTGTCAGGTCTGAATCTTCCGTAATGGACTACGACCTCCGGCAACTCCTCAAGCGCTTTGATATAGACCCGTTGTCGCTTTGGTGCGTCACTGTCGAATTTCCCATTTACCTTGGCGGTGAAATACCGCAGCTTTGTCACTTCACATTGAGGCGGCAGCACTTGGCGTGCTAACTCAACAAGGTTCAACCACTTGTAATTTGTATTCCTGATTGCATGATAAAGGTTTAAACCATCGACATAGATTGCTGTCATCATTTGAATGCATTCCTCAATAAAGGAAACGGCTGCTCGACGGAGCAGCCGTTGGGCTTGCAGCATGCTACAAGCGGGTCTGTGAAACCAACATAGTCCTAGTCGGGTCGAGATGCTAGCGCCTCCGTACCCACCTGTTGTATATTTGCAATAACATCAGTGCGGAAATTGTTACGGCCGAACATCCCTCCAGCAGCGTACGAACCACGACCCCGGTTCAAGAATCCGTTCGACGCGCACAATGACGCTGCTGTTTGGAACAAGCTGCTCGTCAGTTCCGCCAATCCACTATGCCGAGCTGTAATATGTTACGCGGCTTCGGATGCGCCAGTCACGCGAGAAGCTTGCCATTCATCGTAGGCAGCTTGCATCCTAAGCCAAAGACCCGGGCCGTTGCCGAATTGTTCTCCAAGACCAGCAGCAACTTCGCTGTTAACAGGCTTTCGCTCAAACAAAATATCTTGCAAATGCTGTGGCGATATACCCAAGTCTCGTGCTATCTCGGTTTCCGTCTTTTTCGTTGCAGGCAAAACGTATTCTCGCAGCAGTGTGCCGGGATGTGTTGGACAACGATTTGGATTTCGTGCCATCTCATTACTCTTAGTGATAATCCTCAAGGTCTACGGCGTAGGCGTCACCACTATCAAACTCGAAAGTCACGCGCCAAGTTTTATTGACTGATGTTGTATATCGAATAGGCTTATGACCCCGAAAAATGTGGAAGTTGAATCCTTGCATATTCATATCTCCCGGCCGTACAGCTGTATCCAATGCATCCAACATTGTCAGTATTCGCGTGTGCAATCGCGCGTCGATATTTGACTTTCCGGTTTTCCATAGTGCTTTAAGCATCTTGTGTTTAAAAGGCTTGATCATTCTATCAATAATTCTATGAGTTCACTTCCTTCAATTATATGATCTACAAGAGCGCAAGTCAAAATTCGCTACTGCGCATTATGTTGTTTATTTTCAACAAACTGTAGACGTTCTCGCCCAACGCATCATGAAGCGACGCACGGCCAGCTGGCTCTCCAAGCTTTGTTCATATCCCTTAGCGAGACGTCGGCAACTCGACATTCAAACTAGGGTTGCTCCACGCTTCCACGACGTTGCAGCTTTGTGAATCCTTTAACATCCTTGGGTTTGGCGATGATTTCAGAAGCAAGCCCGATCTCCTCACGCTCGGACGCCAGCTTCATCAAAACTAGCGATGGAAGATCAGTAACATGGCTGTGACACAAAAGTCGCCAGCCCATTTGATTGGCACAAACTGCGATGCAGCTTGCATCAGAGTCCGAGAACGTCCTTCATGCTATATTCGCCCGGGGGACGGCCTAGCACCCATCGCGCAGCTTTCAGCGCGCCTTGGGCATAGATTGCCCGATCCGTAGCGATGTGCCTGAGCACCACTCGCTCACCCCCGCCTGCGAACACGACGTCGTGCTCTCCGACGATGTTTCCGCCCCGAATTGCTGAAAACCCGATCTTGCCGCGCGTCCGCGGACCGGTGATTCCGTCCCGGCCGCGGTCGGAAGCGGTTTTCAAGCTGATGCCGCGCCCGGCCGCGGCCGCCTCGCCGAGCATCAAGGCAGTTCCGGAAGGAGCATCGACCTTGTGGCGGTGGTGCGCCTCGACGACCTCTATATCGAAATCGTCGTCCAGCGCTCCGGCAACGGACTGCGTGATGAGAGTCATCAGGTTTATGCCGAGGCTCATATTGCCGGCTCGGACGATCGCCGTTTTCCGCGCCGCAGCGCCGATTGTTGATAAGTCATCGTCGGACAGACCCGTCGTGCCAATAACGACCGCGCATCCTAGTTCCGCCGCTGCAGCCGCGTTGCGCACGGTTGACTCGGGCGACGTGAAGTCGATCAGCACATCGGCATCCTTGAACGCTTCGGTCGGATCGTCGCGCACGATGACGCCGACGGCAGGACCTCCCATGCAGATGCCGAGATCTTGCCCGTTCCATTCATGGCCGGCCCTCTCCGTAGCGCCGGACACCATCCCGTGGCCGCTCGCATCAATGGTCTTGACGAGCATCTGTCCCATGCGACCCGCGACGCCGGAAACCGCCAATTTCATTTTGAAATTCATTCAAATTATCCTTGATCAGCCCGCTTGATGGGATATCCGTCGGCATGGTCATTTGCAAATTCGCGGCGGTTCTTTATGGATTCGCCGGAGCGACAATCAAACAGGAGGCGGCTATGGCGAAGTGGACCAATCCGGCGAAGGGAATTTCCTATCGCCATCTGCGCGTATCCGAAATGCTCCGGCGAACGCTGGCGGATCTCCTCGCGGAGGGCTATCCCTTCGAAACCGATGTGCCGAGCGTCTCCATCACCGTCAGCGAAGTCAGGCTGACCTCCGACCTGAAGCAAGCCAAGGTGTACGTCCTGCCGCTCGGAGGAATCCGCGCCGACGAGACCGTCGCTGCGCTGAATCAGGAGCGCTCCGAAATCAGACGGCTGATGAACCGCAGAGTCCATTTGAAATACTCGCCGTCGCTGCACTTCGTGCTTGACACGACGTTCGACCGCGTTGACGAAGTCCGTCGCTTGCTCAAGTCCGAGGAGGTCCAGCGCGACATCGGCGAGCAAACTGTCGCGGCGCAAACCTGAAATGTCCAGGCGCTCGCGTCGGGGACGCGACATTTCCGGCTGGCTCCCGGTTGACAAGCCGGCCGGCAGAACGTCGTTCGAATTGGTCCAAGAGGCCAAAACGGCGCTTTCGGCGCAAAAGGCCGGGCATGCCGGGACGCTGGACCGGCCTGCGACCGGAGTCTTGGCGATCGCATTCGGCGACGCGACCAAGACCATTTCTTTCATCACCGACCTTCCGAAGACTTATTTGTTCACCGTGACGTTCGGGCAAGCCACTGAAACCGACGACGCGCAGGGCGAAGTCATCGCAAGCTCGGAAAAGCGGCCGACCGACGAAGAGATCTTGGATGCGATGGAAGCGTTCCGAGGGGACATCCTTCAAGTTCCGCCGCAATACTCCGCCGTGAAGGTCGACGGCACCCGAGCCTACAAGCGTGCTCTGGAAGGAGACCGGATGGATCTGGAGCCAAGGCCGCTCATGGTTCATTCCTTCCGTTTGATCGAAAGGGCATCCGCCGATCACTGCACGTTCGAGTTCATTTGCGGAAAGGGAGGATACGTGCGTTCGATCGCTAGGGATATTGGCGAAGCCCTCGGCTGCTACGGACATGTGCAGCAGTTGCGCCGAACCCAATCGGGTCCGTTCGAGGAAGAGAATTGCGTCTCGTTGGAAACGCTTCGCGCCTTAGGCGGAACGGACGAAGCGCAGGAGTTGGTTTGGCCGCTGGAGACCGGACTGAAAAGCCTGCCCGAATTGACATGCAGCATGGAAGGCGCGGCGCTGCTGCGGATGGGGAACGAGGCTCCGGTCGCGGGCGAAACGCCGGAATTCGGCGAAACCGCTTGGGCATCTTTTCGTGGACGAGCCGTTGCGATCGGAACCTATGAAGGCGGGCATCTGAAACCGTCCAAAGTGTTCAAATCCGCGAAGCGGACGTCTTCCATGCGCTCCGAGTTCAATTTCACGCCTCAATGAGCACTTTGTCGGTCCACAAAACATTCGAGAGCAGCAGCTCTGTCAGCGAAGCCGAGTATTCAATTTGCGGTCTGTATCGATTCCGCCTGACCCGAACATGGAATCGAACCGGACGGCACGCGTTGTTCATCATGCTGAATCCGTCCACTGCGACCGAAATCAAAAACGACCCGTCGGTCGAACGCTGCGAGCGCCGGGCGCGCGCGCTTGAATTCGGCAGCTTCACGGTCTGCAACCTGTTCGCATACAGGAGCACGAATCCGAAAAAATTGAAGGAAGTCGGGGACCCGAACGGCATCGGAAACGACGAAGCCATAAAGTCCTCATGCAACACCGCGGACGTCATCGTTTGCGCTTGGGGCAATCACGGCGCGCATCTGAACCGCGGAAAATTCGTCGAATCGATGCTTCGCGACAACGGGTGCGACCTCCACCACCTCGGGATCACGGCTCGAGGGTTCCCGAAACACCCGCTTTATGTCAGCTATTCAGTCAAGCCAGCCGTTTGGGAGCGCTGCGATGCTCCCTGAATGCGCCGCATGCTCCACAATGGATGAGTTGATTCCATGAGCGGATTGCCCGGATTCGAGAAATCGTTCGTTGAAGCGAACGGAATAAAGATCGCCATCCATGCCGGAGGAAGCGGTCCTTGTCTGGTCCTGTTGCACGGCTTCCCGCAAAACCACATGTGCTGGAGCAAAATCGCTCCCGAACTCTCGCGCGGCTATCGCTGCATCGTTCCTGATCTTCGCGGGTACGGGGAAAGCGACGCGCCGAAGGATATTGCCCCGTACCGCGGATATTCAAAGCGGAACATGGCGGCTGACATTGCAGGGCTGCTGGACGCCCTTGGCGTCGAAAAGGCTTCAATCGTCGGCCATGACCGGGGCGCGCGGGTTGCCTATAGATTGGCGCTGGACTTTCCGGATCGGGTCGACCGCATCGCAATTTTGGAAATCGTTCCGACGGGCGAGCTTTGGCGGCGTTGGAACGCGGAGCTTGCCTACAACGCATACCATTGGACGTTCCTCGCTCAGCCCGCTCCGCTTCCGGAGCGGATGATCTCCTCCGATCCGGTTTCCTTCATCGACTGGACGCTCGCAAGCTGGACTTTGTCGAAATCATTGAAGCCGTTTCCGCAAGCGGCGCTCGACTCCTACCGCCGCCAAGCGGAGGATCCCGACCGGATCGCGGCAATGTGCTGCGACTACAGAGCCGGAGCCGGGATCGACCGAGAAATCGACGAGGCGGACAGAAAAGCGGGCCGCAAGATCGCCGCTCCCTTGCATTTCATTTGGAGCGAGTCGGGATTTCCCGCGCAGGCCGGCGACCCGATGGGAATTTGGCGCCCGATGTGCGAACGACTGACCGGAGAATCGATTCCCGGATGCGGGCACTTCGTTATGGAGGAAAACCCGCATGAACTGCTTCCCAAAATCACAAAATTTCTGGATCTGGCGCGCTGAATGGAACGTCCATGGGATCGTTGCGCCGCGTCCGCGGCGCGAATTCGTTCGGCCGGACCGCAACGAACTCGGCAATGGCCGAGTGTCGGCATTGCCGGGCAACCAGCACCTCCACTGTCGCTCAAATTTCAGGTCTTGTGATCGGAATTATCCGTGCCGGATCGCCCCGGGAACTGATAGCGGAAGGTGCAACAGTCATCGCCCGCCATGATGGTCTTGTCGCGACGAAGGCTCGCGTCCGGATTGAATCCCTCGATCAAGGAATAATCGCGGTTGCATGACAGCATCGCGCCGAATTCCTTGATTCCGAGCGCCGCGTAGAGTTCCGCGTACTTGCACCTTTTCACGTCGAAATCCAATCGCGTGTCGGACTGATCAAGAATTTCGATCTCCATCGCCCCGTCCTTCATCCAGAACTGAAGCGTCTCAAGGAAAGAGCCCAAGGAATTCCCGAATTCCGCAGAAAGGGCTGCCCCCTGTTCGCGAGCAAGGCTGACGATGGTTTCCGATACGACTTTCTCCACGCGCTCCCTGCCGAATTCGTCCGCCAGCGCATTCATGAGAGGAGCAAGGATGCGCGCTTCGGCTTCCCGCCGGGTGAGCACGCCAATTTTCCGGTTCAGATCGTCCTGCAGATTTGTTTCGGCCATGCCTTCCCTCCGATAGCTGATCACTCGGCCACCATATCCGCGCTTGGCCGCGCCAAGCAATCAAATGGAGAGGCTGTCGCTCGAATCCCGGCAACGAGTCATTCGAATTCAGAACGGGCACGGCGAGGTGAATGCAATCCGTTCGCCGTCTTCAGGATGAAAGAACCGCAATGTCTCCGCGTGCAGCTGGAGCCGGCCGACAGCAATGGCGCCGCCATCGAAACCGTAAAGCGGGTCGCCGATGATCGGGTGGCCGATCGCCCGGGCGTGGATCCGCAACTGATGGCTTCGCCCCGTCTTGGGCATGAATTTCAGTCGGGTGGCATCCTGCTCGAAACTCAGCACCTCCCATTCCGTTTCGGCCGGCTTGCCCCGGTGGAAATCGACTTTCTGCAGCGGCCGATTGAACCAATCGGCGGCAAGAGGCAGCTCGATCCTCCCTGCCGGCGCCGCGACGCGCCCGTGCACCCTTGCATGGTAGATCTTCTTCACATGCCTTCGCTCGAATTGCAGCCCGATATGCCGCTGCGCCGCCCGGCGGCGCGCAAAAACCATGAGCCCCGACGTGCCGAGATCCAGCCTGTGGACCAGCAACGCCTCCTTGAATTCCGCTTGCACTCGGGCGAGCAGGCAATCCGCCAAATCCGGCGCTTTTCCCGGAACCGTCAGAAGTCCGTCGGGCTTGTTCACGATCAGGATCGAATCGTCCGCATGCAGGATCTCCAATGGCGCATCAGGAGGCCGGTAGTCGAGTTTGCCGATCACTTGGTCTTGGAAGCAGAATCGAGCTGCCAGCCGCTGCTCTGCATCTCCCTTATCCGCGACGCCGCCCGCTCGAATTGGAATGCCCCGCTTCCCTCGGAATACAGGTTCTCCGGCTCCGCAGCGGCCGAAATCACCAATTGGACCCGAGCCTCGTACAACGCGTCGACGAGAAGGACGAAACGCTTGGCCTCGTTGTAATTCGACCTTGCAAGCAAAGGGACATCCTCCACGATCAAGACGCGTACCGCATTCGCGATCGCCAAGAAGTCGCCCGGCCCCAGCGGCTGACCGCAAAGATCCCAGAAGTTCGATCTGGCCACCCCGTTTCCGTATCTGGGCAGATGAATTTCCCGCCCCTTGCAGTGAAGAACCCTTGTTTCGGATTTTCCGCCCGTCAGGTCGCTCCAAATGCACTCTATCGCCTCTGCGGACGCCGAGTCGGCCGGTGTGAAATACGTCGGGGCGCCTTTCAGCCGGTCCTGCCGGTAGTCCAAGCCGCCGGCCAATTCGTGAACAACCATCGTCCGCCCTACGAAATCGACGAACGGCAGAAACAGATGCCGGTTGAGGCCGTCCTTGTACAGCTCTCCCGGATGGAAGTTCGATGTGGTGCAGACGATCGCGCCGAGCCGGTTCAGGCTTTCGAACAAGCGTCCGACAATCATGGCGTCCGCGATGTCCTCGATCTGCATTTCATCCAAGCAGATCACCCGGACGTTTTCGGCAAGCTTGCTCGCCACCGGGGGAATGGCGTCGTCGACTTCCGTCTTCCGGATATCGTGCAGCGCCGCATGGACCTCTTGCATGAAGTCGAGAAAATGGACCCGCCGCTTGCGGTCCGTGCCGGAGAATTCGAAAAACAGGTCCATCAGCATCGACTTGCCGCGACCGACCTTGCCCCAAATGTAGAGTCCCTTTTCGGCGCTCTCCTTGCCCCTTCGAAAAATGCCTTTGAATGAACGCGAGTTCCGCTCCGAACTCAGCACCCGCTCCTTGAGCATGTCGAGCTGATCGGCCGCGGCCGTCTGCGCCTGGTCCGGCTTGAGGCCGCCGGATGCGATTCTGGCGGAAATCAGTTCACGAAATGATTGCGACATGCGAACCGGCAAGTTTCCAGTGAAGCGGGAGTGGCGCGGGTCGGACCGCACGCAACCGCAGCTGGCACTCCTTTTGCGCGAATTGCGCAATCATGCAAGAATCGTCCAGACAACGCGCCGGGGCGATCAGGCCGCGCAGTGCGGGTCGGCGACCTCAAGAATTGCACGGATGGCCTTGCCGAATATCCGGATACGTGAAATTCCGCCTCGGCAGGCGGGCGAAGGCGATGCGGTTTCGCGTTGCCGCGTCCGCGAGTGAGACCAATTGACAATCGCCTTGAATCCTTTTGCAACAACTAGCGCTCCGGTTTTTTCTCGCCGAACCGGAAATCCAGCTCTCGCTACGCGAATTCGACAGGAAGATGAACTGCAATGGAACAAAGAACCGCACTGATTACAGGCATCACCGGGCAAGACGGCGCCTACTTGTCGGAGTTCCTGTTGGAAAAAGATTATCGGGTTCACGGCATAAAGCGCCGGACCTCTCTCTTCAACACTGCGCGCATCGACCATCTTCTCGAAGGCGAGCCCGGACGCACCGGAGCGTTCTCGCTGCATCACGGCGACATGACGGACAGCACGAGCTTGACGCATGTCATGCAGAAGGTTCGGCCGGACGAGGTCTACAACCTTGCGGCTCAAAGCCATGTCATGACATCCTTCGAGGAGCCCGAATACACCGCGAACTCCGATGCGCTCGGACCGCTGAGACTGCTTGAAGCCATCCGCATACTCGGACTTTCGGAAAAAACCCGATTCTATCAGGCGTCGACATCGGAGCTGTTCGGACTTGTGCAAGAGCATCCGCAGTCCGAAACGACGCCGTTTTATCCGCGCAGCCCGTACGGCACCGCCAAGCTCTACGCGCATTGGATAACGGTCAACTATCGAGAAGCGTACCGATTGTTCGCGTGCAACGGCATATTGTTCAATCACGAAAGCCCGGTCCGGGGCGAGACCTTCGTCACTCGGAAAATCACGCGCGGGCTGGCGCGCATCAAGCTTGGCCTGCAAGACCAACTGGTAATGGGCAATCTGGACGCGCTGAGAGACTGGGGCCATGCTCGCGACTACGTGGAAATGCAATGGCTGATGCTGCAGCAGCCCGAGCCCGAGGACTTCGTCATCGCCTCCGGAGTGCAGCATTCCGTGCGCGAATTCGTCATCGCCGCCGCCGCCGAACTGGACATCTCCATCACTTTCGAAGGCGCCGGCATCAACGAAATCGGCCGCGACGCGAGCGGCCGACCTGTGGTCGTCGTGGATGCGAGATACTTCAGGCCGACGGAAGTGGACACCCTTCTGGGGAATGCGGAAAAAGCGCGGCGGAAACTGGGATGGAAACCGAAGACGACGTTCTCCGAACTCGTCGAGGAAATGGTCCAAGCCGACTTCGATGAGCAGAAGAAGGCAGCCGGATAGTTCGTCGGCAGGGTCGGTGCCTACCATTCTCTTTGGAAGCCAGACGAGTCGACATTGTGAGGCTGCGCTGGACGGAACGCAGCTTGGACCTGCATCAGTTCGCCTGCGCAGATTGACGAATGAGCCCGAATGCCGACAGTTGCTTCGGAGCATGGGGATAGGAAAATTGTCAATCCGCGCAGCAGAGTGATATTCGTCTCAGGCCGTTGTCGCGCGCGGCAGAGCTGATCGGGCCCTTCGATTGTGAATAAGTCGGAAACTACGCATTACTCAGCCAAGCTGATTACCCCCGTGCTCGTCGCGGGCTGCGTGATCATCATGATCAGCTTCGCGGTGCGCGCGAGTTTCGGGGTGTTTCAAATCCCGATCGCCGACGAATTCGGCTGGCTGCGAGCCGAATTCTCTCTTGCGCTCGCGATCCAGAATCTGGCCTGGGGCATCGGGCAGCCCATTTTCGGCGCGCTGGCGGAAAAGTTCGGAGACCGGCTCGCCGTGATCCTGGGCGCGATCGTCTATGCGGGCGGCCTAGTTCTCTCCAGCGGAGCCACGACTCCGGAAGCCCACCAGTTCCTGGAGTTCTTCGTCGGGTTCGGCTTTGCCGCGACGGGATTCGGCGTGATCCTGGCGGTCGTCGGACGCGCCAGCTCGGACGAAAACCGATCCATGTCGCTTGGCATCGCGACAGCGGCAGGCTCGGTCGGCCAGGTATTCGGCGCGCCGACGGCGGAATGGATGCTGGGCTTCATGACTTGGCAAACCGTGTTCATCTGCTTCGCGCTGTCGATACTCCTTTCGCTTTCGGTTCTTCCGATGATGAGAGCGCCCCGCAAGGCATCGACTGCCGAACTCGAAGAAAGCATGAGATCGATCGTGCTGAAGGCGTTCAGAGATCCTTCCTACACGCTGATATTCGTGGGTTTCTTCTCCTGCGGCTACCAGCTGGCCTTCATCACGTCTCATTTCCCTGCGTTCGTGACCGAGATGTGCAGCCCGATCGCACCCGGCGGGCTTCTTCACAATTTGGGCGTCACCACGACATCGGCGTTGGGCGCGGCAGCGATCGCCGTCATCGGACTTGCCAACATCGCGGGAACCGTGTGCGCCGGCTGGCTGGGCAAATACTACTCGCGAAAATATCTGCTGGCGATCATTTACGCCGGGAGAACGGTCGCGTCGGCGTGGTTCATACTGGCTCCGATCACGCCGATGTCCGTCCTGCTGTTTTCCGCCGGGATGGGCGCGCTCTGGCTCGCGACCGTTCCGCTCACGGGCGGGCTTGTCGGGCACATCTACGGCCTCCGATACATGGCGACACTGTACGGAATCATTTTCTTCTCGCATCAGCTCGGCGGTTTCACGGGCGTTTGGCTCGGCGGAGAACTTTACGACCTCTACGGGAATTACGACCTGGTCTGGTGGATCGGCGTCGGCGTGGGAGCATTTTCAGCGATCGTCCATCTTCCGGTGAACGAGCGACCGCTGGAATTCAGACACACCGCTGCCGGCGCTTGAAATCATACCTCGCATTGCGCCATTGATGGGTTGCGCCTCAAACCGAATGAAGCTTTCGCTCTCTCTGGTTCGGCACCAGATATTCGGCAACGCTGAGGCGCTCGGATTGCACTACGTTGCCGGAGCACACTGATTGGTCTCTCAAGCCATTTGCGTTTGCCGCGCGCTCCACGCGCCGAGGATGTGGCGCGACGTCATCAGGTCCAAGTGCGCGCCGCCGCCGTTCTTGAACAATGTGATTTCGCTGTCGGAATTTCGCCGAAACTTGCCGGCCTGAATATCGTAAAAGTCGGCCAGCACGTCATCCTCGCAAATGGCGCCGCTCGATAACGGTGCGATCAATTCACCGATCTCGCGAAGCGTCGTGTCCCTCGAGTCGACAAACACACGCGACCGGCGGAAAGCTTCGTCGTCGGCTTCCCTCATGTCAGGTCGATAGGCGCCTATAAGGTCCAAATGCGTGCCGGCGGAAAGCCAACTCCCGCGGATCAGCGGTTCAGCGGCCATGGTCGCGCATGTGACAAGATCAGAATCGCGCACGGCTTTCTCGAGATCGGCGGCGACATTGATTTCAACCAGATTCGAAAATTCGGAAGCAAGTTTTTCAGCCCGCTCTTTCGTGCGGTTCCAAACCGTGAAACAAGCATCCGGAAACAAGCTTCGGTGCGCATCGATCATGGATCGCGCGACCGTGCCCGCGCCGACAATCAATATTCGTTTCGAATCCGGTCTGGCCAAGTGCTTTGCGGCAAGAAGGGAATCCCCGGCCGTCTTCCATTTGGTCACCAAATGGAAATCGACCAGCGCTTCAGCTACGCCTGTTTCGCCGTTGAAGAGGACCATTGCGCCGTTGACGGACGGAATCCCATGATCGGAATTGCCCGGAAAAATAGCTGCCGTCTTCACGGCGCACCCCAAGCCATCGATCAAAGCCAATCTCGAAAAAACAGTATTCCGCCCCGACCGGATGAATTCGTCGCGGACTTGCGCTTTGGGGAATTTATGGCCCTCGCTCAGGCTGTTCGCGAGCTCCGACCAAACAAGAAGCGCGTCAGCGTCATCAAACTCAATTTGCAAAATCGGCATCGCAAAAATCCCGCAGTGAGGGCATTCCGCCTATATTCGCTGAAAGTGCCGCTCATTTGCAATCAACTAAATTTTCGAAAAAGATGCCGCAGGCATATCTCAAATTCGGTTGAAACGACCGGAATCCAGCCTTGTCGTGGAGTTTTACACACGATTTCGAAGGTGTTGCCCGCAGTCCGGCACCGAAACTCAAAGTCCGGCGCAAGGCTGCCGACCGGAACGGTTTCCCCGGGTGTGAATCGGCGATCCATTCCTCGGCCGGTCTCTGGCTCATTGTGGCCTCTTACGATGCCCGCCGCTTGAACAGTGCAAGGGCAACGAAAAGTGAGGCGCGGTCTTTGATTCCCGCTTTCATGAGTGATCTGATAGCGTTGTGCGCTGCAACGGTTGCCGCCCGCGCGCCCGGCTTGGAATAGCGATCTTCAAGCGAATGCTCCGCTTGTTGCCGCGCAGCCCTCAGAGCGGCAAACGCGTCCGCGAAATCCCGGATTTCAGTTGAAAATATCGCACCGCCTTTTTGATTCCGAAAAGCGTTATTTTGGCTTCCGCGTCCAATGGCGCGGCTCGCCTGATGCATTGCCAAGAAAACCAACCCGAATTCACAGCCGCCCTACGCCGCAGCTGCGTCGGGCTCTTTGAAATCGTCCTTGTCGAAATAGTGAAAGAGGGGAAAACCGAGACCAAGACCATGATCCGGATCGCGCCAAGTCTCGGAGATAATCTCGTAATGCAATTTATTCAGTGCCCTTCCGGTAAGTTGTCTGTAATCGCCATCGCACACGAAGTTCACGTCGACGACGGGGTCTCCGTCATGGTCGTACCCCGGCTTGACATCGATCCGTACGATTTTGATTCTGCTGAAGCGGGCCTTGAACGCACGCTCGGCGATCCGCCTGAGCTCTGCGACCCGCTTCTCGACCGATTTTTTGTTCATTGTGGCCTCCTAAGACGCACGCCGCTTGAACATTGCAAAGGCTACAAAGCGGCGGCGATCTTTGGTTCCCACTTTCTTTAGCGCTCCGATCGCGTCGTGTGCCATTTTGATCGCCGCATTCGCGTCGAACTGGGAGTACCGGTCCTTAAGCGAATAGTCAGCCCGCTGCCGGGCGGTCTGCAAGGTTGCGAACGCAAACGCGAATTCCCGGATTTCCCGTGGGAATTTTAGCATTGCCCCTTGATTCAGGCATGCGTTTTTGGCGCTTCCGTGCTCAAGGGCGCGGTGCGCCTGATGCCAAGCCTCGTTGCGGTCTGTGCCGACGATCAAGTCGGCGGCTGTGCGGGCCAATGAATGGAACACCGCGTAGTACGCCGTGCTGATGGCGCGACGCAGGCTGGCCTGCATAGGCCGCCCCCGATTGACCTTCGTCAAGCGGCGGGCTGTTTTGATCAAGTCTTGCGACTCCAAGTCTCAATACCTCGGTTATGAACTGCGCGGCGGGGTAGACCGAAAGCCGCACCGGCGTCAAGGCGGAGTCGCATTGAGGGTGCATCCCATTTTATGGGCAGACGGCTCGCGCGACAAATCCTCCAATCAAGAAACCCAGCGCTGCGATTGTTTTGGATGCAGCATTTGAAGGCGAGCAGAGCGTTGCTCCGCTTTCGACCAGCGGTGCCTCTCCATCCTCATCCCCAAGAAATGGGATGCACCCTCGCATTGACGGGTGAACTCAGGCACCGGCGAAGCCGAAGTGGCGGTGGGTTATGATGCGGCATTCACAGCATCATGGAGAATTCAAGAAACTGATCTTGGAATTCATCGAACTGCACAACGATGAGGAAGCGAAAACCTATAGCTGGCCAGCAAGCCCGATACGACTCATCGCCGCGCGCCGACAAGAGGAATATCCGACTGAATCATGTCACTTGATATTGGCGGAGATTCTCATGCCGAACGCTGCCGTTCGCCTGCTGCGTACTCTTGCTATCAACCGAAATCGAAACGCCGAAGGCTCGATGGCTTTGAGCAGACTTGCGCTCGCGGCGGTTTGAACTATCTGTGCGCCTGTCGAATGAACGACGATTTTGGCCGCATATCAAGGAATGCGGTTTGCCGGTCCGCAATCGATACGGACTCAAGTCTTCGGTTTTGGAGGATGCATGACGGCTTCAGGCGACCACGCTGCAAACAAGCAAGCGACCGCGCCGCTTCGCGCGGCGCTTTACGATTTTGAACCGGAACGTGTCGAAGATGAAATCAACGAAATTTTCGAAAAAGACGCCGCAGTGCATCTCGCATACCCTTTCGAAACTCTGAACGGCCCAAGCGCCCTGCATTCGGAAGCGTTCGTTCCGTTGCACGACGCGATTCCCGATTTGGAGAGGCGGGAGCTCATCGTGATCGCAGGCAGATCAATCACCGGATTGGATTGGGTCGGCTGCGCGGGGCACTACACCGGCGAATTCAAGCGGCCTTGGCTGGATATCCCGCCGACCGGGCATCAAGTCTCGGTCCGCTTTCACGAATTCTTCCGGATGGAAGATCGCAAAATCGTCGAAATGCAAGCGCTTTGGGACATTCCGGAACTCATGATGCAAGCGAACGCTTGGCCGATGGCGCCGAGCTTGGGCCGTGAATGGCACGTGCCGGGTCCCGCGACGCAGGACGGATTGACCGTCGAAGATTCGGGGGACGGCCTTTCGGAGCATAGCCTCGAGCTGGTTTCGGACATGCTGGCCGCGCTGGGGAATTTTGCCGAGGGCGGCGTCGCGGCGATGCGGCTTTCGGATTACTGGCATCCGAGATGCAGCTGGTACGGACCCTCCGGCATCGGAACTTGCCGGGGGATCGGCGGATTCCGGAACTGGCACCAGATACCGTTCCTGAATGCCATGCCGGACCGCACCGGATCGCTGGGAAAGGGCAACCTGTTCGCCGAAGGAAGATATGTAGGCTTCACCGCGTGGCCGGGCATGCGTATGTCGGTGACCGGAGACGGCTGGCTTGGAATCGCTCCCTCGGGACAAAAGATCACGATGAGAAGTCTGGATTTCTGGAGATGCGAGGGAGACTTGATCAGAGAGAATTGGGTGCTCGTGGATTTGCTGGATGTCTACAGCCAGATCGGCGTCGATGTGTTCGCGCGACTGAAGGAGTTCAACAAGGCCCGCGCAGCCTGCGGCTGAAGCTCGAGCCTGTCCGCCAGCCCGAGCTTTGAGATCAAGGCGGGCAAAGCTTGTTCAACGCGCCGGATCCGGCGCAATGTGGCATTCCCGGTACCAGGTGCGCCGTTCCCCGCAAGCTCCGTATCGCAGGGTGCCGTCCTCTCCGAATGTGGTTGCGGTCGCGCCCGTGCCTTCCGGAGTCTGCTGCACGACAACCGCTACATTTCGGTCGACGAGACCCATGTAGAAGTCCCTTTCTGAAAGCGGAACCTTGAGTTCCACAGGTTCGTCTAGGAAGCTAACCTCCACGAAAGTGGAGCCATCGCGGATATTGACCTTCACCGTGCAGGATTCGCCGGTGAACAGGGAATCCCTCATCCATGGCGACTTGTTTTCCGTCACGATTTCGCCTTCGGATGTTCTCTCGATCACACCGACCAGTTCAGGTTCGCCGGCTGCGATTCGATCATAGTCGTCAAGCGTCAGGCAATCGACTCCCGGATCGAAGCAACTTGACAGTGCCGTCGACCCGATCGTCAGCGCGATCGCGGCACGCGCTCTGCAGCCGAGGGGGCGTCTTGCGGACGACGTTTCTTTCGCACTGATCATGTCGAAACTGCCAATTCTGTCTGCGCGGGCTGATCGCTTGCCTCGCGTCACCGATATCATTCGGTATCGGGACCGAATTTGAATCGAACCGGCGCAACGCCCAAGCAGAACCTGCAATCAAATTGGCGGATTCCGTTTGCTCGAGGGGAAGCTGGAGCTCGGTTCAACCCAATTCCGGCACTTCCCGACAGACAAATTCCATCAACCTCGTGATCGCTCCGGCCGGATCCCAATTCATGAGTCGTAAACGACGACGGAACGGATGGATTCACCTGCATGCATCAGGTCGAACCCATTGTTGATGTCGCCCAAATCCAGCGTGTGCGTGATCATGGGATCGATCTCTATTTTTCCGTCCATGTACCAATCGACGATCTTCGGCACGTCGGTCCTCCCCCGCGCGCCTCCGAAAGCCGTTCCCTTCCAAACGCGGCCGGTCACCAGCTGGAACGGACGGGTCGAAATCTCTGCTCCCGCGGGCGCGACGCCGATGATGACCGACTCGCCCCAACCGCGATGGCTGCTTTCGAGCGCGGCCCGCATGACCTCGACGTTTCCCGTGCAGTCGAAGGTATATTCCGCTCCGCCGATCGGATCCGAGGCCGTGCTTGTCAGATTGACAAGATATGGGACCAGATCGCCTCCGACTTCCTTCGGATTTACGAAATGCGTCATGCCGAACCGCTCGCCCCATTCTTTCTTTTTCGGATTCACGTCGACGCCGATGATCATGTCGGCTCCCGCGAGCTTCAGCCCTTGGATCACGTTCAGGCCGATTCCGCCAAGCCCGAACACGATTGCCCTGGCGCCCGCCTCGACCTTCGCGGTGTTCAGCACCGCGCCTATGCCGGTCGTCACGCCGCAGCCGATGTAGCAAATCTTGTCGAAAGGAGCGTCCTCCCGCACCTTCGCCACTGCGATTTCCGGCAGGACCGTATGGGCGGAAAAGGTTGAGCAGCCCATGTAATGAAGCAACGGATCGCCGTCGAGCGTCGAGAAGCGCGAAGTGCCGTCAGGCATGAGGCCCTGACCCTGGGTCGCCCGGATGGCCGTGCACAGGTTCGTCTTGCGGGACAGGCACGAAGGGCATTGCCTGCACTCCGGCGTGTAAAGCGGGATGACATGGTCTCCCTTCTCGACAGACTTCACTCCCGCGCCGACATCGACCACGATTCCTGCTCCTTCATGGCCTAGAATCGCAGGGAACAGCCCCTCGGGATCCGCTCCGGAAAGCGTGAATTCGTCCGTATGGCAAATGCCGGTCGCCTTGATCTCGACCATGACCTCGCCTTCACTGGGACCCTCCAGATTCACGTCCATGACCTCAAGCGGCTTTCCTGCTGCGGTGGCGACGGCGGCGCGAGTTCTCATTGTTCTCTCCTCTCGTGGAAGTCTTCGGAACAAATCTGTAACAAGCGATCTCGCAATTCAAGCAAAATTAAGGCATGCGATGGAATTCGACGGGCCGACCAAGACTGACGGAGCGCCCGCGCGGCGAAAGCCGCCTGAGCAAGCACTCGAAAGTCGGACAATTTGCGAGGGATTCCGTTGATCCGGCCTCGCATGCATGAATTCAGCTTGACGGCCGGTTTCATGCAGCCTTCGCGCGCTTGCGGGTTTCAGCACCGGAAATTGACCGCGCCATTGAATTCCGCATTCCGGCGAATCCGGCTAATGGGATGTGAATCAAATCGACAGCATTTTCCGCCGCGAAGACGAATCGAACTTGGGAGAGTCGAGATCGACGAATGGTCGAAGCACGCATGGGCGGACAAAGAAGGGAAATCCCCGTGAAAGCATTGACTCGGACAGGTGCAGTTTTGGCTGCATTGCTGACGTGCGCGGGCGCGGCGGCGGAAGACGACGGGCATTTGCGAGACTTCGGATATCACGGCTGGATGGAAAAGATCACGGCAAACGGGGAGCGCGGCCCTGCCTACAGGCTTGTCAAGCAAGAGGCCGCACCGCGCGGCGACAAGGCGCATGCTCTGCTTCTGATGTGCAAAAGAGACTTTGTGACGCTGGCTTTGGTCCTGACGGAGGACGAGGACTTCGAAGGTCACCTTGAAGTGGACACGTTCGTCAATGACTCCCGTGTAAATTGGCTCTGGCATCCCCTCCCGACGGGGCCGTTCATGCTGGCCGCGATGGATGAAATTGAGAGCCTCGCAGGCAAGGAGACGCTCTTTCTGGAATTCTACAGCAGCGACGCGGATTATCGGATCGAATTCGATCTTGACGGGATCGACGAAGCCGTCGAAAAGTTCCGCAGAGAATGCGACAGGATCGGTCCGGATGACTAAAATTCTGGCGATTGACCAAGGCACGACGTCAAGCAGGGCAATCGTGTTCGACGGCGACCTGCGGCCGTTGGCGACCGGCCAAATGGAATTCACGCAGCACTTTCCCAAGTCCGGATGGGTCGAGCACGACCCAGAGGAAATTTGGTCTTCCACGGTCCATTCGTGCAGGGCCGCGTTGAACGGCGTCGAAATTGACGACATCGCCGCGATCGGAATCACGAATCAGCGCGAAACCGTGATTGTCTGGGATCGGGAAACCGGCGCGCCTGTCTGCAACGCGATCGTCTGGCAGGACCGCCGCACCTCTGAATCCTGCTCCGAACTGAGACAGCGCGGCCTCGAGGCCATGGTTTCCGAGAAGACGGGATTGCTGTTGGATCCGTATTTCTCGTCGACGAAGATCGCATGGATTCTTTCGAATATCGAAGCAGCGCGCCAAGCCGCAGAAGACGGGCGGCTCATGTTCGGAACCGTCGACTCCTATCTCGTTTGGAGGCTCACGGGCGGAAAGTCGCATGCGACCGATGCCACCAATGCCTCGCGCACGATGCTGTACAATATCGAGACCGGCGATTGGGACGACGATCTGCTGGAATTGTTTTCGATTCCGCGGTCCATGATGCCTGAAGTGCTCGACTGCGCAGCGGATTTCGGAACGACCGATCCGTCGCTGTTCGGGAAAGCGCTTCCCATTCAAGGCGTGGCGGGCGATCAGCAAGCGGCGACAGTCGGCCAGGCTTGCTTCCAGCCAGGCATGCTCAAATCCACTTACGGCACCGGGTGCTTCGCTCTTCTGAACACAGGGCCGACCCGCGTGCATTCGAGGAATCGCTTGCTGTCGACGATCGCGTATCGAATTGCGGGGAAAACGACTTTCGCCCTGGAGGGATCGATTTTCATCGCCGGCGCGGTGGTGCAGTGGCTCCGCGACAAGCTGGGTTTCGTCGCGCAGGCGAACGAGGCGGCCGCGCTGGCTGAAAAAGCGGATCCGGAACAGCGAGTCTACATCGTTCCCGCGTTCACGGGGCTGGGCGCGCCGTACTGGGACGCGGATTGCAGGGGCGCGATCTACGGTCTTACCCGGAACAGCGGGCGGGCGGAACTCGCCAAAGCCGCATTGCAAAGCGTCGCGTTCCAAACGCGAGATCTCCACGAGGCCATGGCGGCGGATGCGCAGGAAAGCGGGAACTCGACCTTGCGGGTGGACGGCGGAATGGCGGCGAGCGACTGGACGATGCAAGCGGTCGCGGATCAACTGAACGCTCCGGTCGACCGGCCCGCCGTCACGGAAACGACGGCGCTCGGCGCAGCCTACCTCGCAGGCTACGGCGCGGGAATTTGCCCCTCGCCCGACGAGTTCGCCAAAATTTGGTCTCTGGAAAAGAGATTTGCTCCGAAAATCGGCGAAACCGAAAGAGAGCGCGACTACAGAGAATGGAAGGACGCGGTGCGCAGGACAATCGGCGGCCTGGGCTGACGCGGCTTGCAGACCGCCGCGCCAATATGTATCCGCGGGAATCCAAGCACGGCGCAGATGCTTAAGCCGGCGCAATGCTCCGGTCTGCATTCAGCTTGGTCAAGCCAGATTCCGCGGATCGCCCTGCGGCTTCCTTGGAATTTTCAACAACGGCGCGTTTCTCGGATCACGAAATGCAAAAACGGCATGAAACGGCAGACTCTCGACCTGAGCGTTAAGAATCGAAACGGGTTGCGCCGGGCGGCTTCGTCGGCGGACATGCCAAGAAATCAATGCGGAAGGTCCGCAGTCACAGAAAAAGGAAAAACGAAATGAGCCAAACCGGTCCGGATGTGAACAGAAGAGCGTTCATCGGAACTGCTGTCGGCGGCGCCTCTGCGGCAATTCTGAGTCCTTCGCCCGTCCGGGCTGCCGAATACAATTTGCGGATGCAGACGCATGTCAGCCCCGTGCTGGCCCCGTACATCGCTCTTGAGCAGGAATTCGTCGACGGCGTCAAAAAAATGACAGGAGGCCGCGTTGAAATCCAGATGTATCCGATCGGTGCATTGTATCCCGCCGACCAAACGCTGGAAGCTGTCGCCAACGGGGTCACAGAATTGGGCTTTTCCACCGGATTCTACTTTGCCGGAACAATGGGACCGATCGCATCCATTGAATCCGGGCTGCCCGGAGCCGAGCGGGACGCGATCGAACGGAACGGCTTCTTTTACGAGAAAGGCTTCATCGACATCGCCCGCGAGGCTTACGCGAGACACGGCGTCCACTACATCGCGCCGAATTTGGGATCGCCCTGGGAAATCGTCTCCAAGGTTCCGCTCCGCAGCAAAGCCGATTTCGCGGGCACGAAGATCCGCACAGGCGGCATTGAAGCGGAGTGGTTCAATTCGATGGGAGCCGACGCCGTGTTCATCGGCGGAGCCGAAGTTTACACGGCCTTCGCGACCGGCGTGGTCGATGCCGTGCGCTGGGGAGATGAAACCCAGAATCTCGCGCAAGGCCTGCATGAAATCGCGAAATACTACATCAAGCCGGCACCGATGCCGGCGCCGAACAACCACGTGATCGCGAACGCGGCGGTCTGGGACTCCCTTCCCGCCGACTTGCAAGCGATAATGGAGACCGCCGCCCGCCAAGCATCGATGAAATACATCACCATGACGCGCGCCGCGTCGGTCACCGCCCGCAGGCAGCTGGAAAATGCCGGCATGGAATTCATAACGATTCCCGATGACGAGTGGCAGTCCATGGAGCAAGTCGTTCGCGGAATATGGACCAGATACGCAGATGCAGGTGAGCTTGAAGCCAGAGCGGTAGCCTTGCTTCTCGAGTATTTGGCCGAATTGGGCCGCTAGCGGCTTTTGACAGAGTTCGACTCTCTTTGAGACTCCGCCTTAATGTTGGGGCGGCAGCTGCCCGAACTGCTTCCAGTTCAGAGTCGACAACCTCCAGGGCAAACACATTTCAAAGTTTCTCGGCGAGCTTCGCGGCGTTGGCGATGAGCTCGAGGCGATAGTCCGGCACTTGAGCCGCCCGCAGGAGGCGCCGTCGGATCGACAGCTTGTCGTCCATCAGGTGCACGATGCTCACGACCAGGCGGCGGACCGCCGCGAGATTCTCCGGGCCGTGGCCCGTCCGGTTCCGAAGATCGTCCTCCCGCATCTGGACGTCGAGAACCCAATGCAGCCGGTTCTCGATCGCCCAGCGGTTCCGGACCGCCTTCAGGAAGTCCTCGGGAGACATCTTCCGGCTCAATATGCAGTAGCGCGTTTCGGTGCGGGTCCGCCCCTCCGAGACGCGGACCGACTCGACCTTTCCGACCGCCGCGAGGCCCGGCCGCCGGTGGGCGTCCTGCAGCGGGCCGATGTCGTGGCAGACCGTCGCGGTGCGCGTTGTAACTACCGGGTTAAAACTCCCCAAAAGCGCCGAAGCAGAATTCCCCAGTCAGGGGGCTGCGAATTCGTTCCGGGGGGCATGCCCCCCGGAACGAAAGCAGTCCAAAATTCCATCCGATTTTTTTGCCGAAGGAGGCTCGGGTCGGGTGATCAAACTGGAGAAGATTGTCATGTTGCAAGAACTGAAACGGGAAGGCCTTTCGATCAGCGCGATCGCGCGGCGGACGGGCCTGGACCGCAAGACGGTCCGCAAGCTGCTGGATCGGGGCCTCGCGGCTCCGGCCTATTCGCCGCGGAAGCCGCGGCCCCGGCTCCTGGAGCCGTACGAGGACTATCTCGCCGACAAGATCGGGAACTGCCCGGATCTGTCCGGACGCCGGCTGTTCCGGCAGATACAGGAGCTTGGATACGAAGGCGGCTACACGGCGGTGACGGATTATCTCCGCGCGATCCGGCCGGACGAGGCGCCCAGGTTCGAGCGGCGCTTCGAGACCAGGCCCGGCGAGCAGGCCCAGGTCGACTTCGCCGAATTCAAAACCGAATACGCCGACGAGCCCGGCGTCTTCAGGAAAGTCCACCTGTTCTCGTTCGTCCTCGGATGCAGCCGATGGCTGTGGGGGCGGTTCTGCGCCGACCAGAAGCTCGAGACGGTGCTGAGATGCCACGTCTCCGCATTCGACGCATGCGGAGGGGCGACGAAAGAAGTGCTCTACGACCGGATGAAGACCGCCGTCCTGGGAGAGGACGCCGACCGGTCGGCGGTCTACAACCCGTCCCTGGTCGCCTTGCTCGACCACTACGGATCGGCGCCGAAAGCCTGCAAAGCCTACCGGGCGAAGACCAAAGGCAAGGTGGAGCGGCCGTTCCGATACATCCGCCAGGACTTCTTCCTCGACCGGACCTTCCGCTGCCTCGACGATCTCAACGCGCAATTCGACGATTGGCGCGGCAAGGTCGCCAATCCCCGCGTCCACGCCACCACCGGACGGATCGTCGACCAGGCCTTCGCCGAAGAGCAGGGCTATTTGATCCCGCTGCCCGCGCATCCCTACGACGCGGTCCTGACCGTCGAGCGCCGCGTCAGCCGCGACGGAATGGTCTCCGTCGGCGGAAACCTCTACTCGGTGCCGGACGCCGCACGAAAGCGCGTGCTGGAGGTGCAGCGGCATCCCGCCGAGGTGCGGATCTTCGAAGACAGGACGCTGATCGCCCGGCATCCGATCCTTGAAGGCCGGAACCGCCGCAGGGTCGATCCCGGCCACCGCAGGCCGCTTCCGCCGCGTCCCGACCCGATGCAACTCGAGGAGGCGCCGAAGCGGTCCTTGGCCTTCTACGACGCCGTCGGACGTCGCCTCGAACGGCAGGGAGCAGCCCGATGACCGAACTCGTCGACCGCATCAGCGCCGCCCTGGTCGGACTGAAAATGCCCCGGGCGCTCGAAGCGCTCGGACCCACGCTGCGGCGCCTCGAGCAGGGCGAGATCACAGCCGTCGAAGCCATCGACGCCCTTCTCAGCGAAGAATACGCACTGCGCGAAACAAGACGAATAGACATCGCGTTGCGAACCGCGAAGCTCCTCCCCGCCAAAACGGTCGAAAGCTTCGACTTCGCATTCCAGCCCTCACTCGACCGCGAGAGAATCGCCGCTTTGGCCCAGCTCGACTTCATCCGGAGACGCGAAACCGTCCACTTCCTCGGACCGCCCGGAACCGGAAAGTCCCACCTCGCGACAGCACTCGGCGTCGCCGCCGTCAAAGCCGGAAAAAGCGTCTACAAAACCACGCTCGCAGAACTCACCGACAGCCTCGCCAAAGCCGAGCGACAAGGCCGGCTCGCCGAAAAAATCCGCTTCTTCACTCGGGCCGCGCTGCTCGTCGTCGATGAAATCGGATACTTGCCCATCTCCAAAGGCGGAGCAAGCCTGTTCTTCCAAATCGTAAATGCAAGATACGAAAAAGGCGCGATGATCCTTACATCGAACAGAAGCTTCGCGGAATGGGGCGACATCTTCGGAGACCCCGTCGTCGCGACGGCACTCCTCGACCGACTCCTCCACCACGCCGTCGTCGTCCGAATCGAAGGCGCAAGCTACAGACTCAGAAAACACGCGGACCTCATTCCCGAACACGTCCGAGCGAATACGCTCATCACGCCGCCGCCCGCGCCGAAAAAACGAGGCCGGCCCAGAAAGGAGACCCGAACCGACGACTGATCTGGCTCGTCACCAAAACACCGAAAAAGTGGGGAATTTTACTTCGGCACTTTTGGGGAATTTTACTTCGGCATTGACACGCGTCTCCTCGCGCCCGTGTCCGCGATTGAACTCTTGATGCGAAAGCATTTTCCCGGCATTCCCGGGATCCGCGAGCCATGCCTTCGCGTCCTTGTGGAGCGATCCCTGGTTGCCTTTCAGCGCCAGAACGTAATCCCCGCCCTTGCCGATGATCAGCTCCGCGGCGTCGCGCTGCGTGTGCATCGCGTCCGCGGTGACGACCGCGCCCTCGATGTCCAGCATCTCGAGCAGAGCCGGCAGCGCCGCGGTCTCGTTCGACTTCTTGTCGACCGCGACCTGTCCGAGCACGATCCCGGACTCCGGGGCGAAGGCGCTCACGAGATGCAGCGGCGAGAGCTCCGACGCCTTCGAGAAGGTGCGCCGGAGCGCCTTGCCGTCGATCACCACCTGCCGGACGCCCTCCGCCTCCAGAGCCTTCGCCCAGTCCGCCGCGAACCGCGCCAAGGCGGCCGCGAACGGGACCGGATCCAGCATCCGGAACAGCCGCGAGAACGCGTCGTGGCTCGGCGGGCCGTGCTCAAGACGCATGAATCGGCGCAGAAACCCCTCGTTGTTCTTCGCGAAATCCGCCATGTCGACGCAGGTCTGCCCGCCGCACAGGCTCGAAAGCACCGAGACCGCCGGCATCTCGTGAAAGTCGTGGCGCGTCGCGTTGCTCTTGCGCGGATCCTCCACACCATTGAATATTCGGCGCAATTTTTCCATCGCCTGCCTCTTCGCTCTGCTCCGGGCGGCTGGCGCCGCCTCTTTCGCAGAGCAGCATGAAGCAAGGAAACCTCAAATGCAATCGCCCTGGACAACCTCTGTATTTCCGCTGTGATGCTGTCATTCCGTCGCCGACCTTCACGAAGGCCAACGACGGGGCGGAGCAAGACGACAGGTTAGCTGAAATGCCGCCAAAGATTTGACGACAAATTGGATTCTCGGCGGTTGGTTATGCGTTCTGCTCCAAAAGTGTTGTAACCCGGCCATTTTTGCCTTCGACCAAAAAAGATTTGTTGCGTTATTGGATATCGCGGTCTATGTACCGTGCGTATACCCGCCGCGCCTCTACGAGTCTCGACTCGCAAAGCGCCCTCGGCGGGTTACTTTCTTGTTTGGCCAAGACCCGGCGGCAAGGATCCGCCGTATGAAGCTCAGCAAGCAAGCCCTAACCGTCAACGAGCAGTTCGAGTTGTCGCACATTTGTACAATTACATAACCTGTATAACCAAATTCCGGCATATTTGGTTGTCGCTTGGTCGAACTGTACCGCTGACATTCTGATCGATTGCCGACGCATGTCGCTCCGCATGCAGCAGTTCACAGCGGACTCTTTGCCTGCAGCTTCTGCTTCGCGCGCCGCGTTTCAAATCCGGCAACCCGGTTGCCACGCCAAGATTTGATGCATTGATAGTCTGCGGATTGTGGATCATTCGGTATCGTCGTGGGTGAAGCGACTGCGCCCGATTGGTCGGCGGCGGCTGAAGGTGGTAGTCGCCACGCTTCAGAGTTGCTCCCGATGAGCTGCACAGGCAGAGACATGATGCTGAAACTTGCAGTTGCCATCGACAAGTTGAACGCACGGATAGGCATTGCCGTTGCCTATTTGATTTACGTCATCATGGCGATCATGATGATCGAGATCGTTTTGCGTTCCTTTTTCAATCTGCCCACGACTTGGACCCGGGACCTGAGTTCTTGGACTCTGGTCTTTTACGTGTTCCTGGGTGCAGCCTTTGCACTGCAGCAAGGATATTTCGTTCGGGTCGATGTCCTCTACCAAAGGTTTCCCGGACGACTGCAAGCGTTCGTCACGCTGGTCGCGGGAACCGCGCTCATGATGCTCTTCTCGTGGATCATGATCTCGAAAGGCTGGGACTTCGGAATGAGGTCGCTGCGGTACGGCGAGGTGCCGATAAGCGGCGCGTGGAATGCGCCTGTCTGGCCTTCGAAGCTGGTCATTCCGGTCGGAACGACGTTGCTGTTTCTAGCTTGGCTGTCGCTGGCAATCCGCGCAGCTATCCGATTATTCGCGCGCGACCAAACTTCGCCTGACGCTCCAGCACGGCCCGGAGGATGATGGGTCCGCTGGAATTCTCTGCCATCTTCTTCGGCTGCTTGTTCGCAGCTTTAGGACTCGGCATTCCGATCGCCATCTCCCTCGGCGGACTCAGCGCGCTTCTCGTCTGGATATTTTGGGGATCGAACGCGCTTTCGATGATGGTTTTGAAAGCGTACGGCTTGGCCTCAAGCTTCGAGCTGCTCGCAGTGCCGCTCTTCGTCTTCATGGCGAACATGCTTGAGCGAAGCGGGATTGCGGAAGGTCTTTACGATGCCATGAGCAAGTTCGCAGGCAGAACTCCGGGCGGGCTTGCCGCGGGCACTGTCGCAATCTGCGTGATTTTCGCGGCGATGGCCGGAATCAGCGGGGCCGCCACAGTCTCGATGGGAATTCTCGCGCTGCCGGCGATGATGTCGCGCGGCTACGACACCAAGCTTGCGCTGGGGTCGGTCGCGGCCGGCGGTTCCCTCGGAATCCTGATTCCGCCGTCGGTCACGATGATCATATACGGCATCATCGCGCAGGTCTCCATTGGCAAGCTGTACGCAGGCGGCTTGCTGCCCGGTCTATTGCTCGCCGGCATTTTCCTTGCCTACATTCTTGTCCGCTCAAGAATGTACCCGAGTCTCGCGCCGCCGATTCCCATTGAGCAGCAGGCAGATTGGCCGGAAAAACTCCGAGCTCTTCGGGCGCTATTGCTCCCCATCGGCCTGGTCGCGGCAGTGCTCGGATCGATACTCGGCGGGATTGCAAGCGTGACAGAGGCCGCCGCTGTGGGGGCGGTCGGAAGCATCGCAGCGACAATCCTCAATCGCGGCGTCGAATGGCGCATGTTCCACGAAGCCGCCGTGAATACGCTCATGGTTTCGTTGATGGTTTTCTGGATCATCATCGGAGCAAGCGCGTTCGCATCCCTTTACACGGCAATGGGCGCCGCGGGCCTGATCAAGGGAATGGTCCTCGGCCTCGAAGTGAATCGATATGTGATTTTGGCAGCAATGGTCGCCATTCTTCTGATCATGGGCATGGTGATCGAAACCACCGGAATAATCATGATCGCGGTGCCGGTCATGACGCCGATCATCGTTTCCCTAGGCTTTGACCCTGTATGGTTCGGCGTGCTCTTCATCATCAACATGGAGATCGGATTCCTGACGCCGCCATTCGGCTACAACCTGTTTTATTTGAAAGGCGTCGCGCCCAAAAGCGTGAAACTTGCCGAGATATACGCATCGATCATCCCGTTCGTCCTGCTGATGCTTGCGGGGCTGGCAATATGCATTGCCTTTCCCGGCATAATCACATGGCTGCCCTCAATCTTATTCGGATAGGCAAAACGGTAGGGCGAAATGCCTCGCAAGTGGCATGAGCGCTGGCGGAATCCGATGCGTCAGTTGCAGCCGAAGCAATGAGTTCGTATAAATTCACATAATAATCGGTCATATTGTTGGGAGGGGACAATTATGACTCCGATCGTTTCGCTGCCTGCCGCTCTGTTGGCGTGTTTCGGATTGGCTTCTTGCGGCGGCGGAGCCGAACTCACCATAAATCCGGGTGCCGCCCAAGGCATCACGGGAGGAAGCGCTCCGGTCGAATCCGCGGCGAGTCAGACCGCGCGAGCCCGCAACTTGGCCTTTCGGTCGGATTCGATTTTGTTCTCCGCAGTTCACTTTCAAACTACCATCCCCGGAAATCGCAACTTCGTCGCCAATGTGCGCTGCTGGCCAACATATTGCAATGTTTCAATCCCTGCACTGAATTTTTCGAACTCCTACTCGGTCGACTCTATTTCCAACTCAGTATTTTCAGGAACGAGAAGGGCACAACCGGTCTTGACCGAGAACGGAATGACATTGGTGGAAAGAGCTTGGGAGGGAACAACAACTTCGCGAGGTATCGAGGCATCTAACCGAGGCAATTCGCTGGTCGCCGTACAATCCTATAGCGCGTTTGGATCCGCCGCGGAAACCATTTCCTACTTGGGCGAGACATTCATAGGGCGTTACTCTCTGGCATTCGGAGAACGCACTGGACGAGAGCCAACTACCTCCGGCGTCTGGCGCGGTCAGATGACGGCGATAACCCAAAATGCAAACGACTTGCTTCAAGGGGATGCAAGTCTCCGCTACACGGTTTCCGGTAGCCGAGGCGAATTGTCAGCCGACTTCACCGACATCAAGAACCTCTCGCGAAATACTGCACATGCGTATTCGTCCGTAAGGTTCAGGGACGTTTCCGTGTCGTTCGGCGGCACTTACTCGCAGGGATACCAAGGCAACCGAATCGAAGGCGAATTTTACGGCAGAGGTGCCGTTGAAACTGCCGGGACATTTGAAAGATATGGAATGCTGGGGGCGTTCGGGGCTCGACGCTAGAATTCTAATCGTATGGTTCAAGGGGACCGCACAGCTCTGCTTCATTTGGGAGATATCAATCATGAATGCGTTTTCCTTCACATCCTTTGCGTTTTGCGCATTGGTTTCGCTGGCATCTTGCGGTGGAGGTGGCGGTCCTGCGCTTTCCCTCGATCCGCAGGATGTCCAAGACATTACAGGCGGAAGCGCTCCGGGAGAGACGGCGGTGACCGAACAGGAGGAACGGTCCGAAACCATCGCCGCACAGTTTAATTCGCTATTTGCAACCAATATGCATTATCAGACTTCGCTCCCGCAGCTCCCCAGGTTTGTCGCGGAAACCAGTTGCAGAACAACATACTGCACCGTTTCTTTTCCTGCTTTGGGTTTCAGCGACGTCATTTCAATTGAATCCCTGAGAAGCTCCGAGTTTTCGGGAACGGAAACTGCTCAATCAATCCTGACCAAGTTCGGAGTTACCTTGGTCGAGAGCGCATGGGTCGACGCCCCTGATGAGAGCGGAAACGCGGTGGCAGGCACGCTTGACCACAGTGAGTTCGGATCTGCGACAAACGTTCTCCTCCTCGACGGAGAACGTATTTCAGGACGATTTGCTGCCGCATTTGGCGTCCTTGCCGATGAAGCTCCAAGCATATCCGGAGTTTGGCGAGGACAGATGTCGGCGGTTACACAGAATTCGGGTAACTTTCTTCAGGGCGATGCAGCCCTTGTTTACACGGTGTCCGGCAGCCGGGGCGAATTGTCGGCATCCTTCACCAATATCAAGAATTTGTCGCGGAATATTGCGCACTCAACCTCGTCCGTGCGGTTCAGGAATGTTCCCGTATCGTCCGGCGGCATCTACTCGCAAGGAACTATCGGCAATCGTATCGAAGGCGCGTTTTACGGCAGCGGGGGAGTGGAGACCGCCGGTATCTTCGAAAAATCCGAGATTTTGGCCTCGTTCGGAGCAATACGATCACAATGAAATCCAATCTGGGCCCTGCAAGAAGCCATTGCAGCCTGCCCTCGGTGTATTATCCCTTGAATCTCGCGGCATGAAATTTTCGGAATGTTCAAAGCCGAGGTCATTCGCAGCAACCCTTTGCAGCCAGACAGCCGCAATGCTCGATTGCGCTTGCTCCATCGAATTCTTCCAACGCGAATGAACGCGCATTGGCACAATCATCGGGTGTCAGTTGAGCGGAACTCCACTGCCATGAAATCCGGCCCTCTGAGCATCTTTTCGAACTGCTCTCTGAACAAAAGCGCATGCTCGGTGACCGCGACGATAAGCTGGTCCCGATCTTCATTCGCAATATGGTCGATGATCTTTTCGTGGTCCGGGAGTACCCGGTCGCCGAGCACGCTGGTTCCGTCCTTTTTTTTGGCTTCGCGACGGTAGACGAAGAAGGACGCCCTTCGCGCCAAGTTGTGCAAATCCGCCGAATACCGCTGAATGAAGCGATTCTCGACGGCTTCCGCGATCCGGCCGTGAAACTTGGCGTTGATCTCTGTGACCTTCAGAAGATCCATTCGCTCGGCGGCACCAACCAGCGAATGTTGGATGCCCTTCAAGTCATCCGCAAGTTCCGGATTGTCCAGCTTGCACACGGAAGCGACCATGCGCTCGCAAAGCACATACGCGTCGAGCAGCGACAGGATGCCTTCGATATCCATAGGGCTGACAAAGACGCCCCGATTGCCTCGGACGCGGACAAGCCCTTCTGAAATCAGACGGTTGATCGCTTCGCGTACCGGCGTCCGGCTGAGTCCGAATCTTGCAAGAAGCATCTTTTCCTCAAGGCGCTCGCCAGGTTCAAGCGTCAGGTCGAGGATTCTGTCGCGAAGAAGATCCGTTGCGGCGTCAGTCATCGAAACACCGCCGGCATGGCTGGCGTCGGTCTTTTCAATTTCAGAACCGAATGCAATATTTTTCACGAACCCGATCCGTTCTTGAACTGCGGATAGTTTGCTTCCAAATATTTCCTTGAATACTTCCCGCTGGCACGATCCGCCTTTAGATCGGACAAATTTCTATCCTCAGGGCTTCCGTATCCGCCTCCGCCTGCAGTGACAACGCTTACGCTGCAATCGGGTCCGACCTTGAGAGCGGAAGGCTTGTTGGCGAGCCTCGCTTCACTTCCATCGGATCGAACCAGCGCAAATCGGCCCGGGGTCGCGGGGCCTCCCTGAAAGATTCCCCAAGGTCGATGAGTGAACCTTTCGCCCTGACCCGAAAACGTCATTTCGTGTCCGATGGGGCGGTAGTCCCGCCTCAAGCCGAGGCCGCCTCTGTGGCGTCCGCTTCCCCCCGATTCTTCGACAAGCTCATAGCGTTCGATCAAAAGCGGATATTCCGTTTCCATCGCTTCAATCGGAAGATTGGAGGTATTGGTCATGTGAACTTGAACGCCGTCGGTCCCGTCCTTGTACGATCTCGCGCCGGACCCGCCTCCCAGCGTCTCGAGATAGACATAGTATTTTCCGTCCGAGCTTTGGCCGAAAAACGCCGCCGACGTGTTTGCGCCGTTTCCGGCCGCAACAATTCTTTCAGGACACGCCTGCGCGAACGCGCCCATGACGACGTCGACTATTCGCTGACAGGTTTGCGCTCTGGCCGCCGATGCCGCAGGGAATCGTGCGTTGACGATGGAACCTTCGGGCGCTTTGATCGTCATGGGTTCAAGCATTCCGTGGTTTTGCGGGCAGTCCGGATCCAAGAGCACCTTCAGGCAATACAAGCAGCTGGCTTGCAGCCCCGCCATCGTCACGTTGTTGTTTCCGGAAACTTGCGGTTCGGTCCCGTCGAAATCGAATTCTATCTCGTCTCCGTCGACGGTGACCTTCAGCATGATGCGAATGTCCGTGCGGTCGATCCCGTCGTCGTCGACGACGTCCTCGAATTCAAAAACGCCGTCGGGCAGCTCCGAGACCGCCAGCCGGGTTCTGCGGGCCACCGCTTCGATAATCTTGCTGCAGCCGGCGCGAATTCGCTCCGCGCCCCACTTTCGGATCAAGTCTTCGCAGCAACGCAATCCGAGCTGGTTCGCTGCAATCTGGGCGTTGTAGTCGCCTCGCCGCTCTTCCGGCACTCGGACATTCAGCAAGATCATGTCCATGACGTCTTCGACAATCTTGTAATCCTTGAAGAGCCGGATTGGAGGAATGCGCAGCCCTTCCTGATATATCTCGGTCATGCCGCCCGCCATCGAGCCGGGCGCCATGCCGCCGATATCCGCGTGGTGCGCGATGTTGCAAACGAACATGACAAGGTCGCCGGAATCGAACAGCGGCGCGGCGATCGCAACGTCGGGAAGATGCGACCCGCGCCCCGCATACGGATCGTTCGAAAGGAACATGTCTCCGGGCCGGATGCCTTCGGGGCCATATTTGTCCAAGACGACCTCGACCAGACCGAGCATCGAAGCAAGGTGAAGCGGCATGCTTTCGCCTTGCACGACGACCCGCCCGTTCGCGTCGAACAATGCGGTGGAGTGGTCTCGCCGCTCCTTGATGTTGGTTGAGTATGAACTCTTCATGAGCGCAATGTACATCTCGTCGGCAATGCTCGACATCGCATTCCGCAGCAACTCCGCTTCTATGGCCGCGATCGTCATTGTGCTACTCCGGGATTTCCAAATTGAGGCTGCCTTGCCCGTCGCAAAAACAGGTGCTGCCTGGAAACACCGGCACGGTCGCATCCATCTGCTCGATGATCGCGGGACCTGCCAATCTCTGTCCCGCGCCGATTTCGGCTCTATCAAAGACCGGAGTGCTCACGAATCCGGACCGGTCGAACAGGGTCTGCCTGAATTCTATCGGCTCGGGGGCGTCTCCCTTTCGTTTCGCAGGAAGCGGCGGCAAGTCCTGCGCGGCGACGGCCTTCACGGCCACATTCACAAGCTGAACCGGCTCCGCCGGCGAGGAGAAACCATAGTTGGCGTCGTGCGCTGCTTGGAAATCCGAGTGAATTCTTTCCGCCAAATCCAAGTCGCCCAATAAGGGATCAAACGGAAGGGCGATTTCATAGTTCTGCCCGAAATACCTCGCGCCCACCGTCCAAGTGCGGCGGCGATAACGCTCTTGAATACGTTCCTGTTGGAACCAACTCTCCGATTGAGCTTCCAAGCTGAAGATCGCTGACCGGAGGATCGAAATGTTCGAAGGCTCCAGTTCTGTGAACAGCGTGGCGACGAAGTCCGAGGCAAGGCTTGCGCCGAGCACGCCCTCTGCGCACAAGATGCCCGGGTTCAATGGTACGATCACCTTTCGAATTCCGAGATCACGCGCGACATCCGTAGCGTGCAAGGGACCCGCGCCGCCATAGGCGAACAACGCGAATTCACGCGGGTCATGCCCCCTTTCGATCGAGACCGATCGTATGGCCTTGACCATGGTGGCGCAGGCGACTTGGACGATGCCCAATGCGGTTTCTTCGATCGATGCGCGAAGCTCCAGCGCGATGCTGCGGACCGCTTCTTCGGCGAGCTTTGATTCAATCGGCATGCGCCCTGCCAGCAGCGCGCGATTGTTCAAGCGGCCAAGGACGACATTCGCGTCGGTCAGGGTTGGATTCTTTCCTCCCAGACCGTAGCAAGCCGGCCCCGGAATTGCGCCCGCGCTCTGCGGGCCCACTTTCAACAGGCCGTCCCGGCCGTGCCGCGCTATCGAGCCGCCGCCGGCGCCGACCGCAACGACATCCAATGCAGGCAATCGGATCGGAAAACCCGCCAGTTCGCGTTCGCTGACTTCAGTCGGTTTTCCGCCGAGCAGCAGCGAGACGTCGGCGCTGGTGCCGCCCACGTCCATTGTAATGAGATTTGATTCAGTGGCCGTCCTTCGCGCCGCGCCTTGAACCCCCGCCGCAGGTCCGGACAGGCAAGCGCGAACAGGGAACTCGCGCGCCATCCGTACCGACATCAAGCCGCCCGAACTTTGGCCGATCTTGATCTCCGACGGAATTCCAAGCTTCTCAACCCCGCCGATCAACCTGTCCAGATAGGAGCTTACGACCGTAAGCAAAGCGCCGTTCAGCACTGCAGTGGAAAACCGCTCATATTCGCGAAACTCCGGATAGACCGAGGACGACGTCAGAACCGCAATCTTGCTGGGCAGGTTCCGTCGAAGGATCTCCGCGGCGCGATTTTCGTCTTCCGGAAACGCGTAGGAGTGAAGGAAGCATACGACCACGCAATCGACGCTCGCCGCCGCCAATTCGGCGGCCGCTTCCGCGACGGCATCCTCGTCCAAAGGCGTCAGCGTGGACCCGTCCGCGAGCGTGCGTTGCGGCACCTCAAGCCGGTCGGCGCGTTCGACCAAAGGAGGCGGGTGGTCGCTATGGATGTCGTATACATTCGGCCGCGTCTGACGGCCGATTTCCAGCAGATCCCTGAAGCCGGCGGATGTCAGGACGGCGACTTTCCCGCACTTGCGCTGGATCAATGCATTCGTGCCGACCGTCGTTCCGTGCGCCACCCGCTCGATCCTCTCCGGCGCAAGCCCGCAGTCGGCCAAAATTCGGGACAGTCCTGAAACAATCGCGAGTTCAGGCGCCTCAGGCGTGGACGCGACCTTGTGAAGAATGAACTCGCGGCCGCCGCCGAGATTCACGGCGATGTCTGTGAATGTTCCGCCTACATCGACGCCGACGTGCATTCAGGCCGCCTCCACCGAGACAGGCGCAGCATCCTTGCCGAGAGCGCAGACGATCCGTTCCGAGACGGCGCGCGCATCCTCTGCGACGCCGTAAAGAATGCCGGATTTTCTCCAAGTCATCCAGTTGAGGCCGCAAAAGAACAAGCCCGGCACTCGCGTCGCGCCGTTTCGCGCAACAGGGTATCCCCATTCGTCCAGCACCGGGAACTCTATCCACGAGAAGTCGCAATCGAATCCGGTCGCCCAGATTACCGACCCGATTCCGGCATTCTTGAGCGACAGTTTCCGGATATCCGGCACCGGAACATCCGGAGGCCAGTCGGCATTGGCCGGATCCTGCTCTGCCGACGGCGCGGATTGCGCCGTCGCATCGATGTGGGCGTCTACAGCCGCATTGAGGTCGGACGCAAATCGGTCTGCGTATGCGATATTCGATGCGAGGCTGCCGTCGAAACTCAAAGCGTCGCCATGGGCGGAAACGAGCCTTCCGAGCAGCAGCGCTCCCCTGCGGTGAAGGCCGTAAAGGCTTACGCTTGACCCTCCGTCCCGGCCGGTGACATGCGGGTCTCCCTTGAATCTGTCGGTCGGGCCATCAAGCATGTCGGGCGTTCGATCGAGGGTGCCCATCTCGGCTTGCCATTCCAAGCAATCCTTGCCCCGATATCTTCGGGGAAGCCGGCCGGAGCGACCGGCGGAAAGGTAGACCTGGCGGCCGGCGCGGAGGAAATCTTCGGCAATTTGGCAGCCGGTTTGGCCCGAGCCGACCAACAGAACCGCCCCGTCGGCGGCCTGACCGGGATTTTTGTAGGATTCGGCGTGGAGCTGCAGAATGCCTTCGGGAAATTTTTCGGCGACCTTGGGCACTTTCGGCTTCTGGTAAGTTCCGGTCGCCACGACGACCGCATCCGCCTCAATGTCGCCCGAGGTCGTATCCAGGACGAAACGCGACCTGCCGCCAACGCTTGAACTACGCAAATTTCTGACTTCGACGCCGCAACGCACGGGAGCATTGAAATCCGAGGCCCACGCTTCCAGGCGGCGCACGAATTCGTCCCGCCCTACGAACCCACGGGGATCCAGGCTCCCCTGTTTCCACCCCGGCAGTTTGATGGTCCAATTCGGGGTTACCAGGCAGAACGAATCCCATCTTCGGTTCTTCCAGCTGTCGCCGATGCCGCCCCGCTCGAGCACGACATGATCAATTCCGGCAGTTTTCAGAAAATAGCTTGTCGATAGCCCGCCCTGTCCTGCCCCGATGACTACTGCGCCGCGGCACTCCGGCATCATGCGGCGAAATCCGGACCGGTCCAAGCGTCCACGTCGCCGCGGCCGAACTTGACGACATCGACAGGCGGCGGAGTCGCCCCGGCGTGGCTGATCATGTGATGGACCTGGCCCCTGTGGTGTATCTGATGCTGGAAGAGATTCGTCAGGCAAAGGCGAAACGGAAGCGAAAAGTGTTCGTCTTCGTCCAAACCGACCGCTTTGAACGACAAGTCGCCATCCAGTTCCGAAGTTTCGAGATTTTCGCAGAATCCGACATACCAGCGATCATTCTCGCGGTGCGCCGCCTCCAGCTCTCCGAATTCGTCATGCAGAACTTCGTCCAGCCTTGTGTAGGTCGTCGGCACCTTCTCGAGCCGCTCCTTGTAGATGAGATCGGCCAGCAGGATATGGTTCATGGTATTGTGGATGGATCGGAAGAATGCTCTCCGGTCCTTCTTTCGCTCTTCGTCGTCGAGCGTCGACAGCGCATTGTAAATCCTGTCGTTCGCCCAAGCGTTGTACTTGGCCGCCGTCGGCAAATCCAAAAGCATTTCGGCTTACTCCGTTTCGATCGGGTCGTCGTCCGGACGGCTTCGACCCCTGACCTCGTACGTCTTGACCTCGGGCAGATCTCCGCCGACATACATCTCCTCGAACATTCGGGTGATCTCGATGAGTTCCGGGCTTTCTGCGAATCCGTCGTGCGACTCCGCGTTGATCCAAGTCGAAAATGCGATTCGGCCTAGGCCTCCCTGCTCCCCAAGCAACATTGCGTTCAAGAATCCATCGCAGGTCTGCAGGATCGGCACCGCCCTTCGATCGAACAACTCGCGATCTTTGCCCCAACACTCCTTCCTGCACTTCCAATGCGCCATCCTGACTAGCATGGCCGGACCTCCCGCGATCACCCTCCGAAAATATATTTGAAATATATCGGCGTTGCAACAGTCCCGAATCCGATATAGTCAGGAGAGAAGCCCCGGTCAGGGGCGTTCGAAGACGACGCAGCCGAGGAGTCCGGTTTGACAGACTTGGTGTACGGCCCGTACGATCAGGAAGGTCTCGATCTGGAGTACGACATGCGCAGGCGATGCCCGCATTTCGCGGAGACATTCGCCTCCTACGATCCGCTCAACGAACGAATGACATCCAATTTCCATTGCTCGCTGGACGTACCGTTCGGCGAACGCCCGGGCGAGAAGCTGGACATCTGGCACGGGCGCGGGAATTCGCCGATCGCATTGTTCATTCATGGCGGATACTGGCGCGCTTTCGACAAGGACATGTTCCGTTTCGTCGGCGAACGGTTCGTGGAAGCCGGGGCAGCGGTCGTGCTGAACAACTACGATCTCTGTCCGAATGTGACGATGAGCGAAATCGTGCGCCAGAATCGAGAAGCTCTGGCTTGGGTCTACAGGAATGCCGACAAGATCGGCGGAGACCGCGGGCGCATCCACGTCACGGGCCATTCCGCGGGCGGCCATCTGACAGCGATGCTCCTTTCGACGGATTGGTCGGAATACGATCTTCCTAACGACGCGGTGAGCGGGGCCGTTCCTCTAAGCGGCCTGTTCGACTTGGAGCCGATACGGCTCTCGTATCTCAACGCGGATCTCAGAATGGACGAGCGCGAAGCCAAGCTTGTTTCGCCGATGAATTCCATCCCGTCGCGAATGCCGCCCACCGTTGTCGCCGTAGGCGGCGGGGAAACCGACGAGTTTCGCCGCCAATCGCGGATATACGTGGATGCCTGCCGCATCAAAGGCTTTGAAGTCAGCTATTTGGAAGTGGGAAACCACGACCACGTGAATGTTGCCGGGGAATACCGGAACTTGTCGAGCCCGCTTGCCGCGGCGATGTTCGGCCAAATGGGGCTTTGACACATCACGGCTGGATGCGTGCTGAGACTGATTGAACCAATAGGGAGAGCAAAAATCATGAACAATATCCTGGAACTGAAGCCGGTGCTGCTTGCATTCGGCGTTGCCGCGGCGGTTGCCGCAGCGCCCGCGGCGGCGCAGGACTACGGTTGGGACATGCCGAACGAATACGGCGAATCGTCGGTGACCGGAGAAGCCGACAAGGTATTCGCCGAAAGGCTGGAGGCGAATTCAGGCGGGCGGATCGTCATCACGAACCATTTCGGCGGATCATTGGGATACAAGTCCAAGGACCACTGGGCGGCGGTCGAGGACCAGGCGGTTCCGATCGCGTCGACGTATACCGGCGTGTTCTCCGGCTTCGATCCGATCTTCCTTTTGAACAACATGCCTTTCGTCGCCACGGATCCGCTTCAGAGCAGAACGCTCATCGCCGCTGCTCGCCCTTGGTACGCGGAAGCGTTCGAAAAGGGCGGACAAATGCTGCTGTTCACCGAGCCGTGGACGCCGGTGGGCATCTGGTCCAAGAAAGTCGTTAGCTCCGGCGCCGACATGGCGCAGCTGAAAATCCGAACATACGACAAGAACGGCACCATCACGCTGAACAACCTCGGCGCGGCGGCGATTCAAATGAGCTGGGCCGACGTGGTCCCTGCGCTTTCGACGAATACCATCGAAGCCGTCCTGACATCCGCCGAAGGCGGGCTGTCGGCGAAGTTCTCGGAATACCTGGACCACTTCCATTACGTGAATTTCACCATGGGCACGAATATGGTCCACATGAACATCGACGTGTTCGAGTCGTTGCCGGAAGACCTCCAACAGATCGTTCTGGACACCGCGAAGGAGGTTGAAGACGAATTGTGGGCAAGAATCGAAGCGCGGATCACGGGCAATGTCCAGAGGCTGAAGGACGAGAACGTCACGGTGATCATCGATGTGCCGGAAAGCTTCATTGACGAGCTCAAGGTCGCCGGGCAGCAAGCGATCGACGAGTGGAAAGACTTGATGGGGCCTGAAGAAGCGGACGAAATCCTCGCCGCATATGCGGACCTGCTTGCTGCGCGACAGTAGGCCCGACGGAGAGCTGCGGAACGCCAAACGCGGGCGTTCCGCATAAGAGCGCTTCATGGCGGTCTTCCACAAGTTAGCAAGAATACTTTCCGACATTGGGATGGCAGCGTCCATCGTCGTGATCGTTGCGATGGCGCTGCTTATTCTTGTCGAGATCGTACTGAGGTCCTTTTTCGCGTCCTCGACTTACGTCATGGACGAACTCATCGGCTACGGCATTGCGGCGACGAGCTTCCTCGCTCTGGGCCAATCATTGGCCAAAGGAACCCTGCTGAGGATGAATTTGCTGATCGGCGCCGTCAATCCCGAGAGCAGATTCCGAACGGCTATCGAAGTATTCTGCGCTCTGTGCGGCATGATTGGCGCAGGAACGGCCTTGTTCTATTTTGTTCGAAACGTGATTCGCAGCTACGAGCGCGGATATGTCTCTGAAACTATCGCGCGAGTTCCGCTTTGGCTGCCGGAACTGTTCATGGTCGTCGGTCTTGCAATCTTCCTCGTGCAGCTCCTGTCCTATTTCGCCCGGATCGTATCGGGGCAAGTCGACATGAGCACTGCCAACGAAGCCGATTTGCGGCTGGAGTAGGGAAACCGTCTCGCATGGATCCGTTCGCACTCGCGATTGCGACGATAATCTTCCTCGCATTCTTTCTCGGAGCCGGGGTCTGGATATTCGTAGCGCTGCTGATGGTAGGGATATCCGGCCTTTATTTCCTGCTTGATTTCCCTCTCCCCAGAATCGGCTCGATCATGCGCGGAACGATGTGGCGCACCGCATCGACGTGGGAACTGGCGGCGGTCCCGCTGTTCGTGTTCATGGGCGAATTGATGTTCCGGACCGACATCTCGGAACGCCTGTTCAAAGGTATCGCGCCTTGGGCGAACCTTGTTCCGGGCAGACTCATGCACTGCAACGTGGCCGGCTGCACGATATTCGCCGCGGTGAGCGGCTCAAGCACCGCGACGACCGCGACTGTCGGGAAAATCACGCTTGAGGAGCTCACTAGGCGTAATTACGACATGAATCTGGCTGTCGGCTCGCTGGCGGGCGCCGGAAGCCTCGGACTGATGATTCCGCCGTCGATCACGATGATCATCTACGGCGTGCTTGCGGAGGAATCCATTACGGATCTGTTCGCCGCGGGCATATTGCCAGGATTGCTCATTTCGGCGCTGTATGCAGCCTTCATCGCTGTCCGGGCGTACTTGAACCCGGCCATCGCTCCCAACGACGGCACGCGATTCCGCATGCGCGACATCCTGCCGAGCTTGATGAACCTTTTTCCTGTGCTCCTGCTGGTTCTCGTCGTGCTCGGAGGCATCTATACCGGGTTGGCGACTCCCTCCGAAGCGGCCGCGCTCGGCTTCGGAGCCTCCATCCTGCTTGTCGCCGCCTTGGGGCAATTCACTTGGAAGATATTTCTCGATTCACTTGCAGGCGCGGCAAGGATAACCTGCATGGTCATCACGATCCTCGTGGCGGCCGCATTCATGTCGTCGTCAATGGCCTATCTCCACGTGCCGCAAGAAATCGCCGCGTTGCTGGCCGAATTGAACCTCGGGCCTTTCGGACTGATCCTGCTGATCGGCATTTTCTACGTCATACTGGGCATGTTTCTCGACGGATTGTCGATCATGGTCATGACGCTGCCGATCACGCTGCCGCTTATTTCCGCCGCCGGCTGGGACGCAGTTTGGTTCGGAGTCTTCCTCGTGGTCATGATCGAACTGGGGTTGATAACTCCGCCGATCGGATTCAACCTGTTCGTGCTGCAAGGCATCACAGGCAAACCGATCGGCGTCATTGCGCGGGGCGCTTTTCCGTTCTTTCTGTTGATGATGCTTTCCGCAATCATCATTACGGCGTTTCCGTCCATAGTGCTTTGGCTGCCCGATGTTCTATTCGGATAACGGCGCCGATTGGGTCAATTCGCGGGCGACATTTATGACAAGGAAAAACACGGAATGTTCGCGGCGACACGAGCAAGTTTTCGAGGATCGATCAAACGATGCGATTGAAATCATTGAACCGTGCCGCCTACGAAAGTAAACGGCCATACGGTCTGCGACTGACGGACAGGAAACCATGAAGGACAAATACGACGCATTGATTATCGGCGGCGGGATCATCGGGGCCGCCATCGCCTACGAAATGGCTAAATCGTCCAAGAGCGTGCTGATCGTGGAAAAGAACAGCTCGATCGGCTCCGGGTCCACGAGCAACTCTTGCGCGATCATCCGCACTCATTACTCGACATTGAACGGCGCGGCTCTGGCGCTTTCGAATTACCAGTTCTGGGAAGACTGGTCCGCGTATCTGAATGCCGTCGAGGGCGAAACGCTTGCTCATTACCGAGAGGTCGGGTGCCTTTTCTCTTGCTATGAGAGCAACGACTACGGCGCGAAACTGGAAGACATCGCGAACGAAATCGGCATCCCGTACGAAGTATGGACGCCGCGGAAGATGCGGGCAATGCTTCCGATCATCGATGCCGGCGAATACTACCCGGCAAGGACGGCTGACGACCCCGAATTCGGAAGCAGCAACGGCGAACTGCGCTACATGCTGTTCTTCCCGAAAGCCGGCTTCATCAGCGATCCCCAGCTCGCGACGCAGAACATCGCGAATGCCGCCGCGAGGAACGGTGCGGACATTGCGCTGAACAAGCGGGTTACAGCGATCAACAAAAGCAACGGCCGAGCGACGGGCGTAACCTTGGACACCGGCGATTCCGTCGAAGCGGACATCGTAGTGAACGTTGCCGGCCCGCATTCGTACAAGGTCAATGAAATGGCCGGCGTGACGGACGGCATGAAAATCGGCACGCGAGCCCTTCGCGTCGAAGTCGCCCACGTCCCGTCTCCTTCCGGCTTCGACTTCGAAAAATGCGGATTTATCGGATCCGACGCGGACATTGGCGGATACTGGCGGCCGGAAGTCGGCAACAACATCCTTATCGGCAGCGAAGAGCCGGAATGCGATCAGTTGGAATGGGTGGACCCGGACCAATACAACACTGAATTGACCGAACAAGCCAGACAGCAAGCCTTGAGGGCGGCGCAAAGGTTCCCATCGATGGGCGTGCCCAACTCAGTTCGCGGGGTCGTCGATCTTTACGACGTCACTGACGATTGGATTCCGATCTACGACTGTTCGGATTTGAAGGGCTACTACATGGCGGTCGGAACGAGCGGAAACCAGTTCAAGAATGCTCCCGTGGTCGGAATGATGATGAACAAGCTGATCGATTACTGCGAGTCCGGAAACGACCATGACGCGAAGCCATTCCGCTATCGTTTGCCGAACATGGAATTCGATCTGGACATGTCGTACTGCAGCCGAAGGCGCGAGGTCAATCGAGAGAGCAGCTTTTCGGTTGTCGGATGAGCAAGGCGCATTCTGCTGCCGAACACGGCAAGGGAATTTCTTTGGCTCAGATCGTCGAATTCCTTGACGATAGTGGACGCAAGCTTCTGCCTCTCCAACGTCATTCAGAATGAATCGCCGCAGCTTTTCCTGAGTGCATTTTGGTCAACACTCATTCAGTGGTCTTGTGTGCGGGTGATACGGATATGCCGGACTTAACCGAGGCGCGACCATTCAAGGGCTCATGGTTGAAAAATCGGGAAACCCGGCCGGTGTCGGAGGAAGGTTACGAAATCACTTGCTGAATGTGTCGAAATATGATACTTTGTGCGCATGAATGCGCAAAAGCCGAGAGCCAGCGACGTCATCGCCGAGTTTGCCGCCGATGGCCGGTACCACTTCACTACGGCGGACATGCGATCCGCGCTCGGCGTGTCGGCGGTTGCGACCAGGCTTGCACTCAGTCGGCTGGCGAGGAAGGGGCTGATCGCAAGTCCCGCCCGGGGCTTCTACGTTATTCTTCCGCCCGAGTACCGGCGTCTCGGCTGCCTGCCGGCCAGCGAATTCGTCCCGGCGCTCATGCGGCACCGACGGCAGCCGTACTATGCGGCGCTTTTGTCCGCCGCCGAGTATCACGGCGCTGCGCATCACCGTCCGCAGGTTTTCCAAGTCGCGCTCGCCGGAAATCGTCGGCCGATCACTTGCGGCGCGATCAGAGTCTCCTTCATCGCCCGCAAGCGGCTCGCCGAAGTGGCGACCCAATCTTTCAATACGCCGCGCGGACCGATTTTGGTTTCCAGCGTCGAGGCGACGGCGGTTGATCTGGTCGGCTACGAAAAACGCGCAGGCGGGCTGGACAATGTGGCTACGGTGCTCTCCGAGCTAGCGGAGCGTATTGATCCGGATCTCTTGCCCATTGCGGCAAGCGCTGCGCCCATTCCTTGGGCGCAGCGCTTGGGCCTTATGCTCAATCACCTCGGCGCAGCGGACAAGGCGGCGCCGCTGAAGGCGCATGTGCAGCGTCACGCTCGCGACATTGCGCCGCTTCTTCCGGCCGGACGCAACGACAGCCGTTCGCCTTACGCCGCGGATTGGCGGATGCGCATCAACGCGGAGTTCGAGGCGGAAGCGTGATTCCGCGCGACTACATCACCGAGTGGCGAAAACAGGCGTCTTGGATTCGTGACTTCCAAGTTGAGCAGGATCTGGTCATCGCACGTACGCTGGTCGAAATGTTTTCCCATCCGATTCTGGCTGAACGGTTTGCGTTTCGCGGCGGCACAGCGCTCTACAAACTCCATTTGAAGCCGCCCGCCCGCTATTTCGAGGATATCGACCTGGTGCAGTTAATTCCAGGACCTGTCGGGCCGGTGATAGACGCCATGCACGAGGCTCTTGACCCATGGCTTGGCAAACCTCGATGAAAACAGACCGAAGGCCGCGTGACATTCGTCTACCCCTTCGAGTCCGAGGACACGCCGCCGCTGTGTCTGCGCCTGAAAGTCGAACGGGACTGCGACCGGAAAACCTACAAGTTTCGGAACGAGATTGAACGGCTGTTCCGAAGACTCAAGGGCTACCGGCGCACCTTCAAGCGGTTCGACAAGCTCGACGCGACTTTTCTGGGCTTCCTGAACCTCGCTCTCGTCGTCGAATTGATATGTGATTTAGCATAGACAGGCCCTAGTGAATCGAACCTGCCACTAGCATGAATTCCAAGGATATCTGAGATGTCCAAGTGACTTTACGGTTACAGGTTAAACGGGCGTAAGTCGGAAATTTCGCTCAGTCCGCAAAATTCTGTTGCAATTGTAACGAACACGCATTAGATTCGTAATTGGGCATTGGGCCCCGGGGTCTGCCGTTATCTTGCAGGCCGGATGATGGCTCGGGTAACACCGAGCCATTCGTCTATTGCATGCCGTCAAAACAGCTATACTTTATCCCGATCTGATTCAATAGTTTCGCTTCTAGGTGTGAGTCGATGAGTTTTCCGCCCTCCCTGAGCTTTACAAATGGCCGATATTCAGGATCATAGCGCCCTTTTGCAATGGGATAGAGCACAAGATCAGCAATTTGACATATCGGATCCGTCTTCTTCCTCCGTAGGGGCTCGCCTAGCACAACCCGCCGAAAGTCATCTGCAGTGTACGGCTCATAGGCACCCGACATGATCGCCGAAAAAGGTGGACCGAATTCTTTCAACTCTTTGGCGTATTGTATGATATTCCCGTCTTCGTACTTGCCTGCTTGTTCGAAAAATATCTCAAGTTTACGATCTTGCCGCTCTGCAAATTTTGCGGAGCGCTCAATCAGTATTGAGTATGCCGTCTTGCACAGATACCAAAGATGTTCATGGCAGTCTTTGTAGCGCTCGACATAGCCAGGTCGGTGGATGACGCAAGCAATGCTGATGATAGGAAGAGACAACAGCCATCCTTCAAGATCAGACCAGAATGATTCCCAACGGTTTTGTTTATTCAGCCAATTAAAATTGCCGCGTCTGCCGCGAATATCAACGGAGTGCAAGGGATAGTCGATGCGCCACTTTTCGCAAAACTTGTCGTATTCCGATTGAATCGCGATTATGTCTTCTTCACGAATAATGACACCGCCAAGCCCGAAACAATCCATCTGATCTATTCTTTTGGCATCATGCTTCTTGTCGGGGTAGCGATTTCCGGTATCGTCAATGTAAAGATGGAACTTCTTGGTCATGGTAACAGCCCAAGGCGCTCATCGATCAAGTCGGCAGTTGGCCTTACGCCGTAAAGCGCAATGAACCCTCCGAAACGCGGACCTTGGCTCGACCCGAGAAGCACCTCGTAGATCGCGCGAAACCAATCCCGCATCGGCTCGAATTCATGTTTCCGTCCGATCGCGTAAACGAGCTTCTGCAGCTCTTCCGCATCTGTTCCACCCTCAAGCTTCAGCAATTCGGAACGAAGATCCGCGAGCGCCGCCGATTCCTTGGGATCTGCGTCCCGGAATTTTCGATCAGGCGCCACGCGCCTTGTGAAATACCTCGCGGCGCGCTCCACAGCGGCCGCCAGGTCCGGATTGTTTTCCGGCGTGGCCGACGGCTCGTAGTTCCTGATGTAGCCCCAAATGACGTCTGTGTCGGGTGCCGATGCAACCGAAGCGATGTTGAGCAGCATGGAGTACGTCAGAATCATATTCGACTTCGGAGGGCTGCCGCCATGTATGTGCCAGACCGGGTTGTTGAGCTTGCCCGCTGAATCCTGATTCTGAAAATTGTCCAGATCTCTGTGGTAGTCGTCGACCGCCTTCGGAATAACGCCGAAATACAAGCGTTTCGCCGTCTGCGGCTTCTGGTACATGAAATAGCTCAAGCTCTCGGGCGAGGCGTACTCGAGCCATTCTTCCATCGTAAATCCGGTCCCGGTCGTTTTGGAAATCTTCTGTCCGTGCTCGTCCAAGAACATTTCATACGCGAACCCGACCGGCGCCCGCTTTCCAAGCGCCCTGCAAATCTTCACTCCCAATTCGGCTGACGGAATCAGATCTTTGCCGTACATCTCGTAGTGCACGTCCAAGGCGGCCCAGCGCATCGCCCAGTCGGGCTTCCATTGCAGTTTGACGTTCCCGCCCGTGACCGGCACCTTGATTCTTTCGCCGTCGGGTTCCTGATAGACAATCGTTCCTTCGTCGGCGTTCCGCTCCAGAGTTGGAACCTGCAGCACCCTTCCGGACTTGGGACTGATGGGCAAAAACGGCGAATATGTCTCCTTTCTGCTTTTGTCGATTTTCCCCAGCGACGGCAGCATGATCTCCATGATGTCGTCGTACCGTTCGAGCATGCGCAGCAGCATCTCATCGAATCTGCCGGTCGCGTAATATTCGGTCGATGATGCGAATTCGTAATCGAATCCGAACTCGTCCAAGAACGCTCTGAGCCGCGCATTGTTGTGGTCCGCAAAGCTCTCGTGCGTTTCGAAAGGATCGCGGACTTTGCTCAAAGGAAGGTGCAGGTCCTGCGCCAACTCGTCCCGATTGGGCACGTTCAGCGGCACCTTTCGCATTCCATCCATGTCGTCCGAAAAGCAAAGCAGCCTTGTCGGCCTGTCCGACAGTTCTTCAAAGGCGCGACGGATCATCAAAGTCCGAGCGACTTCGGCGAATGTCCCGATGTGGGGAAGGCCCGACGGTCCGTACCCCGTCTGAAACAGCACCTCGCCGCGTTCGGTTCCCGAGGCTTGCAAACGGTCGAGCAGTTTTCGAGCCTGAGCGAACGGCCACGCCTTCGACGCTCGGGCTGTATCAGCGGAATTCATAATTTTGTCACTGCTTGCTTGATGCGGATCAGTTCCTAGTTCCGGCAGCAATCAGGGTCAACAATCCGATGCCGCATCCGATGCCATCCGCGAGAAAGAGATGCGATGCCGTTCATCCGTTCCTTCAATTGAATTGGTCTGCGCCCGCATTGTTTTGATTGCGTTTTTTGGTGCCGGGAAGATCGGCTTTCGGCACGCGCCTACCGCTCGACGCACGGTCAACGATGCATCACTGTTCAAATTCCCGTACCGAACATGTCACAGTTCGGGCAATAGTGATAACTTCCGCACGGTCAGCGACGGATCGACGAATGCGTCGAATTGAATCAGGACTCGATTATTGAACTGCGTCGAAAACAGTCATGCCAGCGAATCCTTGCGGACACTTCGCATCTCCACTCAGCCCGAATTCGTGCCGGGTCTCGTATGGCTGATCGGCGCGGGACCGGGGGATCCCGGGCTGATGACGCTGCACGGCTATAATGCGTTGCGCGAGGCGGATGCGGTTGTCTACGACGCTCTGGCGAATCCTGAAATTCTCGAATGGTGCCGAAGCGACGCGCATCGGATTTTCGCGGGCAAAAGGGGAGGCCGACCGTCTCCGACGCAAGGCGACATTTCGCTTAGGCTGATTGATCTTTCTCGCCAAGGAAAGCGCGTTGCCAGACTGAAGGGCGGCGACCCGTTCGTTTTCGGTCGCGGCGGCGAGGAAGCGCTTGCTTTGGTTCGAGCCGGCGTCCAGATCCGCGTAACGCCGGGAATTACCGCAGGTATCGGCGGGCTTGCCTACGCCGGCATCCCTGTCACCCATCGGGACACAAATCAAACTCTGACATTCATAACCGGCCACGACCAAAAAGGGGCTTCGCCGGGATCAATCAATTGGAACGGAGTCGCGAGCGGCTCCCATACCATTGTAATGTACATGGCGATCAAGCACCTGCACAAAATCACCGAAAGACTAATCGCTGCCGGCTGCCGGCCGGATGAACCGGTGGCGGTCGTATGCAATGCGACCCTCCCTGACCAGGACGTCATTGAGGCGACATTGGATCGAATTGCGGATGAAGTTAAGCAACGCGCAATTTCCGCTCCCGCCGTGATCTGCGTCGGGAAAAACGTCCTCTTGCGGAAAGCGATCAACTGGATTGCACAGCTGCAGGGCGAATCGCCGGAATCGCTTGATCCTTTGTCATAGCCTTTTGCCGATGGCCAGCCGCAAACAATTCGAGAAGGAGCTTTCCGGAATCGTCATTTCCGCATGCGCATCCTCCGCGGGAAAGACGACCGTGACGCTGGCGATTCTGCGCGCGTTCAAGAACAGCGGAGTCCGCGTTCGGGGCGCGAAGGGCGGGCCGGACTACATTGATCCTCAGTTCCACGAAGTTGCGTGCGGCTGCTCGTCCGTGAATCTGGACGCTTGGGCCATGAACGACACGATGCTGCGTTCGATGGCAATGCATGAATTCTGCGGCGAAGAAACCGAGTTTCTGATTGTCGAAGGAGCCATGGGCGTGCTCGACGGAGCCGGCATGTCCGGTGAAGGCAGCACCGCTGCGTTATCCGAGTCGCTTGGACTCCCAGTCGTTCTGGTCTTGGACGCGAGCAAGCAAGCTCGCTCGGCAGTGCTGGGTTCGCTCGGGCTCAAGGTTGCCCGGCCGGATTTGAATCTTGCGGGGGTCATCCTGAACAATGTCGGTTCGCCGAGGCATGAATCCATCCTGCGCAATTCATTCCGATCTGAAGCAATCCCGGTCTTCGGGTCTGTTCCACACGATGCAAATCTAGGCTTGCCCGACAGACATTTGGGGCTGGTGCCCGTCGGCGAGCACGAAGCGGCCGAGCGCTGGATGGAATACGCGGCGAGCATCGCCGAGCGGCACGTTGATCTGGACGCCCTTCGATCAATTGCGTCTCCAATCTCGTGCAAAACGAATAACCCCATCTCTGTCGGGATTGATCCGCTCGGACAGAAGATCGCGGTCGCGCGCGACGACGCTTTCGCATTCGCTTATCCGCACTTGCTGTCGCATTGGCGGCAGGCGGGCGCGGAAATGGAGTTTTTTTCGCCCCTCGCGGATCAGCCGCCTCCGGCCGACGCGGACGCGGTTTTTCTTCCGGGCGGCTATCCGGAACTCCATGCAGGCGCGATTTCGGCGGCGGCGCAATTTCGCGACGGGATGCGCCGCGCCGCGCGGCGGAACGCCCGCATATACGGCGAGTGCGGCGGATACATGGTCCTCGGGAAAGAGCTTCAGGACAAAGACGGCGAGCGGCACGAAATGCTGGGATTCCTGGCGCACCGAACCACCTTCAAATCAAGGCGCCTTCATCTCGGATACAGGGTGCTGAAGGCGAAACCCGGCGCTCCGTTCTCGGGAGCGTATTCCGGCCACGAGTTCCATTATTCGCAGCTTCAAGAGCCCGAGCACGGCAACCCGCTGTTCGCAGCTTGCGACGCGGACGGGAATGCGTTGCCGGATTCAGGGGGCATCGACCGCAATGTAAGCGGTTCATTTGCCCACTTGATCTGCGTCAGACCGGCTTAGGCTTGCTCCGCGCGCCGACCTTCGGACGCAGTATATGCGGGTGGCCCTCGTCGTAGAGCGAGCTGTCGGGAAAGTCCGATTCCGCCAGCGCCTTTCCGACAATGATCAATGCGGTCCTCGTAAGCTTATGCTTGCGAATTATGGCCCGAAGCTGGCCAAGCGTCGTTCGAATTACCAGCTGGTCCGGCCATCCGACCCGATACGCGATCGCGGCGGCGCATTCCTTTCCGTAATGCGGAATAAGCTTCCGCTCGATTTCCGCTGCGTTCCGGACGGAGAGATGGATGGCAAGCGTAGCGCCGGACCGACCGAACTCTTCAAGGTCTTCGCCGGGCGGCATTTCCGTCGATTTCATGGAGGTTCGCGTCAGGATCACCGATTGAGCGATGCCGGGGACGGTAAGCTCCTGGCCGAGCGCGGCTGCAGCCGCGGCGAAGGCCGGGACGCCGGGAATGATCTTGTATTGGATGCGGTTTAGTCGAAGTTGCCGAATCTGCTCTGCGATCGCGCCGTACAACGACGGGTCGCCCGAGTGCACGCGGGCGACGTGCTTTCCGGCGGCGTCGGCCCGCTTGATCAACTGCATGATCTGGCCCAAGTGCAACCTCGACGTGTCGTGGACTTCCGTCCGCGCCGACGCATGGCCGATGACCTCTTTCGGAACAAGAGATCCGGCGTAGAGGCAGACCGGGCAGGACTCGATCAATTGCCGGCCCGCCACTGTCAACAGTCCCGGGTCTCCCGGCCCGGCGCCGATGAAGTAGACCGTCATGCATCCGGGCTCCCTAAGAGTCGCGGCCCGTAGCCTCGCGGAGTGTAGGAGTGCCAGCCTTCGCTGCCTTTCGAGCGGTCGCCCAGCCGAAAGGCCCTCGACTCCTGATTGCCGACAATGACGACCGTCATCATGTCGGTCAGAGAAACATCCAGATCCGCCAATTTGATCAATCGGATCGCCTCGTCGGCGCGCCCGAGATTTTTCGCCAGGAGCACAGGGGTTTCGGGCGAACGGTTTCGCAGCAAGATGTCCCGCGATTTGTTCAACAGACTTCGTCGGCGCTTCGACGCCGGATTGTAGAATGCGGTCACGAAATTGCCTGCGCCCGCGGCTTCCACCCGTCGAATGATTTCCGCTTCGGGAGTCAGCAGGTCGGAGAGGGAAATCGCGCAGAAATCGTTGCCCAGCATAGCGCCGACGCGGGCGGATGCCGCCTGCATGGCGGTGATTCCCGGAACGCAGACCACTTCCACGCGTTTCGCGGGTTCGGAAACCGACCCTTCGAAATCGCCTTCAAGCAATTCCATCACAAGGGATCCCATCGCATAAATGCCCGCGTCGCCGGACGTGACCAGAGCGATGTTCCGCCCGAGAGCAGCCTGTTCAAGCGCGTATTTGCAGCGCGCGACCTCTTCGCCCAATTTGAACCTGCGCGATGGGATTGACGCGAATTCCTCCCCCGCCAAGTCCAAGTACTTGCTGTATCCGACAAGCTCGTCCGCCTGCCAAAGGTGCCGCACAGCTTCCGGAGTCCGCCATTCGCGGTCACCCGGGCCGATGCCGACGATTGAAAGCCGTCCTCGCTTCATCCCTTTGCGGCCGCCGCCGGGCCCGATGCGCGCGAGCGCGCAGGTGGCGTTGGCGGATTTCCGTTTGTAAATTTCCAGAGCTCCTTCCGGCCCCGCCGCCGCCAATGCGGCAGCTTCGCATACGCCGCGGCTTCCGACCGCCGCCCGCACGACCTCGGAAGGATTTTCCAGGCGAGCGGATTCTTCGTTCAATTCGCCAGCTGAATAAAAGCGCGCAGGAACGCCGAGTTCGGCGGCAAGCGCATGAACCGCCGCTTCGTCCGATTTGACATCGATCGAGTAGACGCCTTTCACCGCATGCATCGAGATGCCGGAATCAGCAAGCGAGCGATTGACCAATCCGATCAGTTCCCAAGCGCTGCATCCGCGCGAACAGCCCACCCCCAATGCAAAAGACTGCCGACGATAGGTCAATGCCTCGGCGCCGTCGGCTTGCACAATGACCGGTCCGTCTTCGTCGAGCGATCCGGTCCGGTCGGCATCCACCGCATCAATCAGCGGCGCCAGCCAAGTCGCCTCGCCCGAAACCCGGACTTTGGCTCCCGCGAGGACCGCAGCGGATGCGGATTTCACGTCCCAAGGATTTTCGAGGCGCCAGCCTGTCGGCGGGTCGTCCAAGGCCACCCCCAGAACGGCATCGCTCGCGGTCGTGACGGCAGCTTTGCAACCCAAAGCGTCGGCAATCGCGACCGCGATCGAATTGGCGCCCCGATGCCCTCCCAAAAGCGGCACGACTGCGCTGCCGTCGTCCGCAACGCAGATGACCGGCGGCTCAGTCAGCTTGCTGCGTAGAACCTGCGCCAGCGACCTGATCAGGATTCCTGCGGCGCAGACTCCGACGACAGCCCGTCCGGCTTGGAAATGCTCCCGCAATTGCGAGCCGACATCGGACTTTCCCGGATCAGGCTTGAGCAGGCTGAACCCACGAAAGACAATCGGAGCATCAAGCGCCAAGCTGACCTTGCGGGCGGTTTCGAGGCTCGATTCGCCAAGAGCGAAGATAACGGTTTCAGTTTGAGGCACTTCGGTCTGGCCTGCGAACCAAGATTGTTGAAAAATAGGGCGCCGATCCCTCGAAATCCGCCAGAGGAGAAACAACCTGAGTCGGCAGCGACGCGTGGGAGACGAAAACCGAGTGCGGCGTCAAGCCGAGCCGATCAAGCACTTCGCGAATTTTCCCGATGTGCCGTCCGACTTTCATGATGACCGCCGCTTCGCAATGCGCCAACCGCAATTCAAGATCGGCTCCGCCCATGGTTCCGGGAAGAATCGATATCGACTCGCTGCGCCGGGACAGCGGCAACCCCGCTGCCGAGGCGCAGGCCGTCATCGACGTGACGCCGGGCACGATTTCGACCCGGAAACGACTCGAGAGCCGCTCAAAGAGATACATGAACGAGCCGTAGAAGAATGGATCCCCTTGGCATAGAACCACGACGTCGCGATTGTCCTCCAGATGCCGGGAGACCTCGGCTGCGGCATTGTCGTAGATTTCCGAGGTGTCGAACGGATCCGAAACCATAGGAACGACAATCGGTATTTCCACGGCGTCGGGTCTGATTCTTTCTTTGGCGATGTTTCTAGCGAAACTGACGCCCGTGTCCGGCGCGGGATAAGCGACGACCTGCGCGTTGCGAATGAGCCTGTCGGCCTTGAGGGTCATCAATTCGGGATCGCCGGGTCCCAGACCTACGCCGTACGCCGTTCCGGTCACTTCACGTATCTCCACTGGGTCACAGGCATCAAGGCGTCCCAGCCTCGAAGCGTCCCCACCGGCCGCGCGCGGCTCACTGAAATCCGCGTAAGTTCGCCCCCGCATTCCTGATGCATGCGAGCCAGCCGACCTTCGCTCTCCAAGGTCACCGCGTGCGCGACCACGCGGCCGAAAGGCTTGACGCGCTCGACGGCGAGACGAGCGGCTTCGCAACTCAAGCCTCCGCCGATGAAAACGGCATCGGGGTCGGGAAGTTCAGAGAATGCGTCCGGCGCGCGCCCGGCCACAAGCTGCAGCCTCGGCGCGCCCAGCCGTTCCGCATTCCGCTTCGCTGTCTCACGGCGACTTTGTTTCGGCTCGATTCCGATCGCGAGGGCATCCCGAGCAGCCCTCATCCATTCTATGGAAATCGATCCTGCCCCGGATCCGACATCCCAAAGCAATTCCCGCGGCCTCGGCGCCAGCGCCGCTAGGGCAAGCACTCTCAATTCCCTCTTCGTGAAATTGCCGTCCGATTCAAAAGCGTTGTCCGGCAAGCCCGGCCCCCTCGGCAAAACCTTCGTCGAATTGTCGGCCATGCACTCAATGCAGAGCGTATGGAAGGAAGGCACTTCCTCAGCCCGCACTCCCTCGGCCCAATGCCGGGCGGTTTCAGTGCGAGATGATTCACTTTTTCCGCCAAGCGAGCCAAGAACGGTCAACTGACTTTCGCCGTAACCGTCCCGATCAAGCATGCGGCCGATCTCTCCGGGCGCCTCCGACCCTGCCGTCAGGACGATCAGTCGGGAACCCGGATAAACATAAGGAAGCAATTGCTCGACGGGTCGGCCATGCGCCGTAAGCGTCTCGACATCCGCCAAACTCCAGCGCATCCGTGCGCACGCAAGCTGGAACGCCGACAATTGCGGGTGGAACCGAATCTCGCCGGCGGGCATGTGTCTCAGCAGCAGCGCGCCGGCCGAGTACCAAAGAGGGTCTCCGGTCACCAGCAGGGCGACCCTCCTGCCCGCCATTTCCTTGATCGAGCCTATCGCTTCCGAAAACGGGCTCGGCCATTCAACCCGTTCCGCCTCGAGATGCGGCGCAAGACCGTGATGACGGCTGCCGCCAATCACAATATCGGCTTCCTCCAACGCATCGCGCGCTTGACCGGACAAGCCGTCGTAGCCGTCTTCACCGATCCCGATCACATCGATCCAGACTGTCAACTGCCGAAGCCTTCTCTTGGCCTGCCTGGATCAGGCTCCGCAAACTGGCGCTCGGATGCCAGGATGGACAACGCGTTCAGCGCCGCCGCCGCCATGGCCGACCCGCCTCGGGTTCCGGGAAGCGTCAAATACGGTATTCCGCGCGAATCTCGCGCAAGCTCCTCTTTGCTTTCAGCCGCGCCCACGAATCCCACAGGGAAACCGATGATCAGCGCAGGACGGGCCGCGCCGTCGTCGATAATTTCCAGCAGCCGGAACAGTGCGGTCGGAGCATTTCCGATCACGACGACAGAATCTTCCAGAGCAGGCTTCCAAAGCTCCACGCCGGCGGCGGAGCGAGTTGTTTTCATCCGCGTCGCGAGGTCGCGAACCTCCGGACTGTCGATCATGCTTTGAACAGCATTGTCCTGCGGCAGCAATTGCCGCGTCACTCCCGCCGCGGTCGCATTGGAATCGCACAGCACAGTCGCGCCTGATGCGAGCGCCTTGGCCCCGACAATCGCGAAATCATCGGAGTACTTCAATTCGGCTGCGACGTCCGGCATTCCGCACGCATGGACGATCCGGCAAATGACCGGAACTGCCGTTTCGGGCGCTAGCGAGAGCGCTTTCCGGGTGCGGGTCCTGACAATCTCGAAACTTTTTTCGTAAATCAGGCTCGGATCTTGGATGTAATTCATGGTCTGGAAGACAGATGGCAAAGGGCGCACGCCGGTCCCGACATACGCCTTGAATGCGGGCAATGACCATTCAAGCTTTTGTTTGATCGTTCTCCTTGGCTCGCCACTGCTCCGAAGAAGTGAATCGAGTTCCGCGACTTTATGAATTGAGTCCTAGGCAAGCGCGCCGGCGAAACAGCAAATTGAACTGAGGCATTCATCTTCGGATCCACTTCGGTTCGCGACCATGCAGCGCTCTCGCGAGCCGCCCTCTTGCATCAGAATTCATCACGGCAAGCAAGTGAATACCTTCGGCCTTCTCGAAGCCGGAGGCTTCCGCCGCTCGCTTCGCGAATGACGTCTTCAGGGGACGCAATCCCAGCTTGCGTCCTGCCTGCAATTGATCGCCTTCACCGGAATGCGTCGTGAAGCCTCAAGGATGAGTCGCCCCGCCGTGTTCCGCCGAGGGGTGCGGAAGGCTTACGAGGAATTCGCTTTTCTACCCACCAGCACTGCTATCGGACCCATGTTCCAAACGCAGCGCGCGTCGAACCCCGCTGCGGTCAGCGCATCCAGTTCAACCTCAATTGGAAAATACGTATCTTCTTCGGACCATTGCTTGAAATGCTGGTCGGCCGTTTCATTGTCGACACCGCGAGAGGCCATGTGAATTCTCCACACGCGGTATGTCTCAGCTTGCTCATCCTGATCCGCCGACATGGTTGCGTCGGCGTTGACGAACAAGCCGCCGGGACCGAGCGCATCGTGAATGCGCCGGTACAGGGCGCGCTTCTCATCCATTGTCGGGATATGGTGGAGGGCCAGCGACGTCGCGACGACGCTGCAGGGCGTCAAAGGCCCGTGGTAGGAACCTTCCCGGAAGCGGACCTTGTCTCCATGCCGCGCGAGACGGCTGCGGGCTTGCTGAAGCATTTCCGGATCAATGTCGACCAGCTCGGCGGCTCGGAACGACCCATGCGACAGGATCGCTTCCGACAGCGCCCCGGTTCCTGCCCCGAGTTCAAGCAACAAGCCATCGTCCCCGATCGCAGCGGCGTGCTCAGCCGCCACCCGAAGCATCATCTCGTAGCCGGGAACAAAATCGCGTATCGCGCGGTCGAAGTTTTCGATTTCAACGTTCAGATGTCGACTGACAGAATGCGACATGCAATGTCTCTTCTTCGAAATCCCGGGCAACGGTCGGCGCGGTAACACGGCCCTGATGTATCGGCAAGTTCTTGTACGGGTTCTGCAATTTTGCGAACGTTCGCGATCCGACTCTTCTGCGTCCGAGGATGAGGCGCGACCGAAGCCTTCGCGGCAGAAGCCGAGCACCGGAGTATCATGAAGAAACGGCTTCTATATGAATGCCTGCGCGCTGGTGCGACCGACATCCCTGCAACGGCTGAAATTAACGGCCGCAGAAGATAACCGTCATCCGTCGATTGGGCAAAAAACACGCCATTGACATATGCCCCATTGGCGTATTTTTAGGATCGCGACTGCGGACCGTTGCGGAGCTTCCAGAATTCCAGCGGCGCGCAAGGTCGATCATGACTGATGCCGAGCGAGAAGCTGCGATCCTTTGGATTGTTGAGAACCCGGAAGCTGGGACCTCCCTTGGTGGCGGTTTGCGAAAGGTACGAATAACGCGCGAGGGTGGCGGCAAGAGCGGCGGCTTCAGAACAGTCTACGTCTTCGGGGTCGCGATATGCCGATTTTCTTGATCTCGGTGTTTGCAAAGAACGAAAGGGCGAACCTGGCGCCGAAGGGGCAAGCGGCGACAGTTGAACTCGGCAAGGAGATCGTCGCCATGTGGAGAGACAAGAAATGGGCGCATTCGGGAGCATCGAACAAGGTCTTGAAGAGGCCAAGGAGTTTTCGAAAGGGCGGGGCGCCCATGCCATTGTCCACGAAATATCGCTGCCTGCAATCAACGTGGCCGAAGTCCGCGCGTGCACCGGACTTTCCCAGTCCGACTTTGCAAAGAGCATCGGAGTCACGAAAGGAACGCTCCTCAACTGGGAACAGGGCCGCCGAACGCCGCAAGGGCCAGCTCGAGTGCTTCTGGCGCTTATCGAGCGCAACCCGTCCGTTGTGAGAGATATGCTCGGTTAGCCAAATTCAGCTGACCGGGTCATTTTATTGAACGCCGAGGTTGAGCCACAGCCGCCTGTCCAATTGGCGACTGACTGAACTGTCCGGGATTTTCCAACTGATGAAAGTGCTGTCTAGGGCCTGTTAACACTAGAATTTGGCTCGAATCTCGCTTGGATCTGTGCTTAAGTGACTGTCAAAAATGACATAAAAATCGAACGGTTTACAGTCATGAAACAGACCGCAGCAAAGCAGTGTGCGAAAATCCACCCTTTTCTCCCGGTTCAGCGCGGGAACGTGCGGATTTCGAACATCGATTTCATCAATGTGGTTCTGTATGTCTTGGAGAACGGCTGCAAGCGGCGCGCGCTGCCGGAGCGGTTCGGCAGCTGATTCACGGTCTACGCCCGGTTCCGCCGCTGGTCGAAAGCGGGCGCCAACGCTCTGCTCGCCGTCAGATGCTGCGTCGAAAACATCCGTTGGCCCGACTTCCTCGGTTGGAAGGCTGATCGTGTTGCAGCGGCGTGACCAGAAGCATGGCATGCACATCCAACGTTCGCTCAGCTTGACACCAGATCTTTAGATAATTTACACATGTAATTACATTGAGGAGTGGAATGGCCCGGCAGTTCGAGTGGGATGGCGCAAAAGACCAAAAGAATATCAGCAAGCACGGCATCAGCTTCGCGGAGGCTGTAGAAATTTTCGATGGCCCCGTGTTCACTGCGGCTGACGAACGCTTCGAGTACGGCAAAACGCGAGATCAGCATGGGCTTTCTCCGCGACATGGTCGTATTGAATGTCGCACTCGCGGATCGCGCAGGCGTCACTCGGATCATCTCGGCCCGACGGGCGACGAAGAAGGAAAGGAGGCTGTTTCATGCCTATCTCAAAGGAGCGCTTGGCTGAGATCGAAGCAATGCCCGACGATCAAATCGACACCAGCGACATTCCTGAATTGGATGAAACTTTTTTTGAGACGGCCCGTCTAGTTCTGCCTGCCGGGACAAGGAAGAAAACAGTGACCATGCGCATGGATGAAGATGTTCTTGAATGGTTTCGCTCACGCGGCAAAGGCCATTTGACCCGCATGAACGCGGTATTGCGCGCGTACATGTTGGCGCATCGCGGTCAAGATCTCGGTGACAGGCATCACTAAGGCGCCGGATTCCAGATCGTTTGTTCAACTTCTTGCTCTCAGAAAAACCAGATGCCGCTCAACCCGCAGTCAAATAGGCTGCCGAGTGCATTGAGAATAACAACGACGTCTCGATTTCACTCGCCGCGGCCGGATTTCCAACTCTCAGAATCTGCCATCTAAAAGATGACCCTTGGAAGCCAAGTCGACAGAGATGGGAATTGCCACACCAGATACATCCCAAGAATCTGAAGAAAGATGAACGGCAGCACGCCCCGATATATGTCGGTGGTGGTCACGTCGTTCGGCGCGGCTCCCCGCAAATAGAACAAGGAAAAGCCGAAAGGAGGAGTCAGGAAGCTGGTTTGAAGGTTTATCGCGATCAGGATCCCGAGCCAGATGGGATCATGGCCCATCAGGATCAACTGCGGCGTGACCAAAGGCAAAACGATCACCGCAATTTCGACGAAGTCCAGGAAGAACCCGAGCACGAATAGGAAGATCATTGTGAAGAGCAATGCGCCTGCAGCCCCGCCGGGAAGCCGGGATATGATATTCGCCACCCGGTCCTCGCCGCCCAGACCGATAAACACCAGCGAAAAGAAGCTGGCCGCCAGAATTATCACGAAAATCATCGAGGTCATCGTCATCGTGGATGTCGCCGCTTCGCGCAGCATTCCTGTTCGGAGACCGGAACGCGCGGACGCAATAACGGCAATGATGCCAACGGCGATCAACACGACATAGAGCCCGCCAAGCGCGACGGCAGCCGCTTCGACAGTCTCCCGCTGCAATCTAACCGGAAACGCTCCCGACAGAATCAGCACAAGCGCCAGCGCGGCCGCGCCGCTCAACAAAACGGAGCGGTTCGCGCCCTGACGGAAACCAGCCATCAAGAGCGCCCCGATCGCTCCGACCGATGCCGCCTCCGTCGGGGTGGCGACGCCGCCTAGAATTGATCCCAAAACAGTGACGATAAGGGCGATTGGCGGAATGACGGCTGCAAACACTTCCCGATGCGTCGGGCGTTTTCCGTCGGAAAGGGGAGGCGCGTCTGATGGAATGAGCACCCCGCGTCCGAGAATGTACAGGAGATACAAGAGAACCAAAACAAGACCGGGGATCAACGCAGCGGCAAAAAACTGTCCGACCGACAACGCTTCCACGCTGAACTTCCCCTGATCGTATTGAGCTTGCTGGAACGAGTTCGACATCACGTCCGACAAAATGATCAGCAATGTTGACGGAGGGATGATCTGGCCGAGTGTTCCTGCAGTGCACACGGTTCCGGCGGCGAACGGTTTCGAGTATCCCGCCCGCAGCATCGACGGAAGCGCGATCAGGCCCATTGCGACAACCGTTGCTCCGACGATTCCCGTGGACGCGGCCAACAAGGCACCGACCAGAACCACGGATATGCCCAAACCGCCTCTGAGCCGGACGAAGAGGCGGCCCATCGTGTCGAGCAGGTTCTCGGCGACTTTGCTCTTCTCGAGGATGGCTCCCATCAGGATGAAAACCGGGATTGCGATGAGAACCTGGTTGGAGATCAATCCGAATGCCCGTTGCCCGAGCGCGCCAAGCAAGGAGATGTCCATCGCTCCGACGAGCCAGCCGAGGAATGCGAAAACAACCGCAGTTCCTGCGATCGAAAATGCAACGGGGAACCCGGATAGAACAGCGGCTATGAGGGCCGCAAACATGATGAGGTCAAGATATTCGCTCATTCCTTGGGAGCCGAGAACAGTCGAATCAGGATGGCCAGCGACTGAAGCATCACAAGTATGCAAAACGCGGGGATGAGCGATTTGAGCAGGAATACAGCTTCGATCCCGCCCACGGAGATCGGGCCTTCAAGGATTGCCCAGGAATTGCGGACGGACGGCCAAGACCAATAAAGCAACGTCAGCATCGCCGGCATAAGCAAAAAGAGATGCCCGAATATATCCACGTTCCGTTTGGCGGTTGCAGGAAGACGAGCATAAAAAACGTCCACCCGGACGTGGCCGTCGACCAGAAGCGTATAACCCGCCCCCAGCATGAACAGCGTTGCGTGCATGTAGAGCACGCTTTCTTGAACTGCTATCGAATTGAAGCCGAAGACATATCTGCCAAGGACGCTGCAAAACTGGACGAACACCATGATCGCGACGAGCCACCGGACGGCCCATGCGACTGATTTGTTTATGGCATCCAAACAGTTTGCAAGCGTCAGCATGCTGGGTCCCTTGGCAGGAACCCGGCGCCATGTCGATGCCGGGTTCCAATATGTTAATAGCCCATGACCGCGGCGCGCGCATTCATCTGGCCATTGTCGGCATAAGTCATGTAGCCGCCGACGCTGTCGCGGTATGCGACAAAGCTCTCGGTGATGCGTTTGACCAGTTCGTCGTCGTCCTGACGCAGTTCGTCAATTGTCTCGGCTGCGGCTTCGCCCATTGCGTCGATCACGCTGTCGGGAAACCGTTTGACCTGAACGCCTTCCTCTTCAACCAGCTTCTTGAGCGAAGACGCGTGCTTGGTCGTGTATTCTGTCCAGACAGGGTTGTAGAGGCTTTCGCATGCGAAGCTGACGGCTTGCTGAAGATCGCCGGGGAGAGCGTTGTAGGCATCCGCATTCACGGCGCATTCCTCCGCAGAGGACGGCTCGCCGACTCCGGGCCAGTAGTAGTACTTGGCGACTTGGAAATACCCCAAAGAACTGTCGGTCCAAGGCCCGATGAATTCACCGGCGTCCAAGGCGCCCGTTTGAAGGGCTTGGAACATCGCCGGCCCGGACATTGCTTCCGCGGCCATTCCGATATTGGCGGCCATTTCCGACGCCAAGCCGGTCGTGCGGAACTTCAGGCCTTTCAGGTCGTCAACCGAGTTCACTTCGTTGCGGAACCAGCCGCCCCACTGAGGTCCGGAGTTGCCGCACAAGAAGGGCTTCAAGTTGAAGCGGGCGTACATCTCGTCGTAGAGCGGTTGGCCGCCGCCATGATAGAGCCAGCCGAACTGCTCGTCCGCGCGCAAGCCGAAAGGCTGAGAACCGAAAAGCAAAATTCCTTTGGACTTTGAGCCCCAATACGCCGGAACCGCATGGTACAGTTCGGCAGTGCCTTCGCTGACCGCGTCGAATACGCCGCGCCCGGGAACGAGTTCGCCCGACGCGAAGAGTTCAACCTCGATGCGTCCGCCCGACAGCGCGGCAATGCGATCCGCCAGCATTTGGGCAGCAACGCCGGGCCCGGGCAGGTTTTTCGGCCACGCAGTGACCATTTTCCACCGCAATTTATCTTGCGCGACTGCTGGGGCTGCAAGCGAGCTTGCTGCCAGCCCGACAGCGCCCGTCGTCAAGAATGCACGTCTTTCCATCATAGTTCTCCTGTTGTTGTGGATTTCAGTGGTCTGCTCGCAGTTTCCGCCGCGCTCCTTAGTTCCCAAGGATTCCCGGCAGCCTGAGGCCGTGCTCCTTCGCGCATTCGATGGCTTCGTCGTAGCCCGCATCCGCGTGGCGCCAGACGCCCGAAGCCGGGTCGTTCCATAGAACGCGCTCCAATCTGCGCGCCGCCGCCGCCGTTCCGTCGGCGCAGATCACCAAGCCGGAATGCTGGCTGAAGCCCATGCCGACCCCGCCGCCATGGTGCACGCTCACCCAAGTCGCTCCGGATGCCGTGTTGACCAATGCGTTCAGCAGCGGCCAATCAGAGACGGCATCCGATCCGTCCTTCATGGCTTCGGTTTCACGGTTGGGCGAGGCGACAGAGCCGCTGTCCAAGTGATCGCGACCGATCACGACAGGAGCTTCCAGCTCTCCGTTCGCCACCATTTCGTTGAATTTCAGGCCTGCGCGATGCCGTTCGCCAAGACCGATCCAACAGATCCGCGCCGGCAGGCCCTGGAACGCGATCCGTTCGCGCGCCATGTCGAGCCAATTGTGCAGATGCGCGTTCTCGGGGAAAAGCTCCTTCATGGCTTGATCCGTTTTGTAGATGTCTTCCGGGTCGCCCGACAGAGCGCACCACCGGAACGGGCCGATGCCCCGGCAGAACAGCGGGCGGATGTAGGCAGGGACGAAGCCGGGAAACACGAATGCGTTTTCCAAGCCTTCCTCAAGAGCCATCTGTCGGATGTTGTTCCCGTAGTCCAGGACCGGAACGCCGTCGTTCCAGAAGTCGACCATGGCCGATACATGGGTTTTCATGGAAGCCCGCGATGCGGCTTCAACGGATTTCGGATCCGTTTCCCGCTTTTCACGCCATTGGGCCATGGTCCAGCCTTGCGGCAGATATCCGTTCACGGGATCATGCGCGCTGGTCTGGTCCGTGACTATGTCCGGACGAATGCCCCGGCTGTGGATTGCGGGGAAGACATCCGCCGCGTTTCCCAGCAGCCCTACTGATTTCGCCTCGCCCGCTTTTGTCCAGCGCCCGATCATCTCCAGCGCTTGATCCAAGGTTTCGGCCTTTTCATCCAAATATTTGGTTCTCAGACGAAAATCAATGCTGTCGGGGTTGCACTCAACTGCAAGGCAGCATGCGCCGGCAAAGACCGCGGCCAAGGGCTGGGCGCCGCCCATGCCACCCAGTCCGCCAGTGAGAATCCACCTGCCTTTGAGGTCGCCGCCGTAGTGCTGGCGTCCGGCTTCAGCGAAGGTCTCGTACGTGCCTTGCACGATTCCTTGCGTTCCGATGTAAATCCACGACCCCGCAGTCATCTGGCCGTACACCATGAGGCCTTTTTTATCGAGCTCGTTGAAATGGTCCCAATTCGCCCAATGCGGCACCAGGTTCGAGTTTGCGATCAAGACCCTAGGCGCATCTGAATGGGTTTTTACGATCGCAACGGGCTTTCCCGATTGCACGACAAGGGTTTCGTCTGAATCCAGTTCCTTCAAGTTGGCGGCTATGCGATCGAAGTCTTCCCAAGTTCGCGCGGCCCGGCCGATGCCGCCGTACACCACCAGCTCTTGAGGATTTTCTGCGACGTCGGGATGCAGGTTGTTCATCAGCATCCGAAGCGGCGCCTCGGTCTGCCAGCTTTTCGCGTTCAGACCCGGTCCAGTCGGGGGATAGATATCACGGGTATTCTTGCGGGATCTGTTCACGCAGGCCTCCAGTCATTCAGCCTTTCGAGAATTTTCGCGAGGTGCCGGCGCAGACGATCCGCGCCGGCCTGCCGATAGTCCCAAGGCGGTCTTTCCGCGCGGAGGTAGGTCGATTGCGCGAGCTCCATCTGAATTGCATGAACGCCATTCAGCGGATCGCCATAGTGTCGGGTTGTCCAACCGCCTTTGAAGCGTCCGTTGAGAACGCAGCTGCAGCCTGCGGCGCTTTCGCAGATTGAAAGCACTGCGCGTTCAATATTTTCTTCGCATGCCGCTCCGACATTTGTTCCGATGTTGAAGTCGGGCAGCGTTCCTTCAAAGAGAAACGGAATTTCGTACCTTATTGAGTGGCAATCATAAAGTATGGCAAACCCATGAATGGCTTTGACCCGCGCGATCTCGCTCGCCAATGCGGCGTGGCAGGGAGCATGATAGGCAAGACGGCGAGCTTCGACGTCTTTCGGGGAGGGCTCCGCTCCCGGACGGTAGATTGGGTTGCCGTCGAAATCCGTCAGCGGACATAGGCCGGTGATGTTTTGCCCCGGGTAGAGCGAGGTGCCGGTTGGACCGCGGTTGACATCGATCGCATAGCGGTGGAACGTCGTTCGCACGCTGGACATGTCCGGCATCAATCCTTCGTAGAGACGATGAATGTGCCAGTCCGTATCTGCGAGCCGCAGCCCCAGTTCATTCAGACTCTCGGCAACGTTGTCGGGCAACTCGATGCCGGTATGCGGAAGACCCGGAACGACGGGACTGCTTCCGCGCGAGATTTCGAGGAAGCTCATAGCTCGCCTCCGAAAACCCGCTTATGAAGCGGGTTTTGGCCAATCCGATATGACAGCTCGGCAGGCGATTCCACATTCCAGACGCAAACGTCCGCACGCAAGCCGGGAACAATTTGACCGCAATCCGAGAGGCCAAGCGCGGCCGCCGCATTGCGGGTGGTTCCTGCGAGCGACTCGGCGGGCGTGAGCCCGAACAGCGTTGAAGCCATGTTCATCGCCAAAAGCAGTGAACCCAATGGTGACGAACCCGGATTCCAATCCGTTGCGACGGCCATGGGAACCTCGCGGCGGCGGAATGATTCGACCGGCGGCACCTGCTTTTCGCGCAAAGTGTAGAATGCGCCGGGCAAAAGAACGGCGATGCTTCCAGCCTCGGCCATGGCTGCGGCGTCGCTATCGGTCGCATATTCCAGATGATCGACGGATTCGGCCCCGTACTTGGTCGCAAGAGCGATGCCTCCCATGCGGCTCAGTTGTTCCGCATGCAGCTTGACTGGAAGGCCGAGACTCTTTGCAGCGCGAAAAACTCGTTCAATTTGATTCGGAGAGAACGCGATGCCCTCACAGAACCCATCGACGGCGTCCACGAGTTCCAGCTCATTGGCTTTTTTCAATGCGGGGATGCAGACTTCATCGATGTAGCTGTCAGCCGCGGAGCCAACGGGCACGGCGTGAGCGCCGAGAAAGCTCGTCTTTACTCTGATTGGTCGATCAGCTTCGACAGCGCGCGCCACGCGCAACATCTTGATCTCGGTTTCCACATCCAAGCCATACCCGGATTTGATTTCGACGACGCAGACACCTTGGCCGATCAAGGCGTCAGCGCGTTCCAACGCTGCCGCGAGCAGCTCGTCCTCCTGGGCGTTTCTGGTCGCCTCGACCGTGGAGACAATCCCGCCGCCCGCACGAGCGATTTCCTCATAGCTCGCGCCTTCGAGGCGCATCTCGAATTCCTTCGCCCGGTCCCCGCCGAACACCAAATGCGTGTGGCAATCAATCAGAGCAGGCGTTACGAGACGGTGGCGAAGCGGGATATGCTCAGCATTCGAAAACTGTGACGGCAACTCTGCAGCCGGGCCAACCCAAGCAATCGACCCTCCGTCAAGAACGAGCGCCGCATCATCAATGAGCCCGTATCCGTGCTCGCCCCGCATGGTCGCAATTCTGGCTTGGCAAAGGACTTTCAACTGTTCAGTCTGTCTCTTTATTGTGAGCGAAAAATAGCATTATGTAGGTACATAAAAATGTCAATGGAGAATCGACATGGTCAAAATTCGAGCGGGTCGAGCACTCACGCGTGACGGATGGCGGCTTGATGTCGATGTGCTCATAGCTGAAGACGGGCGCGTCGAAGCCATCGCCGGTCAAAAAGGCTCTGCCGATCACTCGGCAGACCTTCTGCTTCCGTCTCCGACCAATTTGCATAGCCACAGCTTCCAGCGCGCGATGTCGGGCTTGACTGAAGCCCGCGGTCCGGACGCCAGAGACAGTTTTTGGACGTGGCGCAGACTCATGTATCGGTTTCTTCAACAATTGTCGCCCGATCAGATCGAAGCCATAGCTGCTCAGGTCTTTATGGAGACGGCGGAAGCCGGTTACGCGGCAGTTGCGGAGTTCCACTACCTTCATCACGCGCCGAACGGACAGCATTACGACAACATCGCAGAGTTGTCGCAACGCATCGCGAAGGCAGCAGACGGCATAGGTCTTGGTTTGACTCTGCTGCCAGTTCTCTACGAATACGGCGGGTGCGACGGTCGTGCCTTGGAAGGTGGGCAAAAACGGTTTGGAAACACCAAGGACGGGTTTGCCGAACTCTTCGCGGCAGCAAAACCTATCGTGGCTTCAGGACCCGGAGATTGGAAGCTGGGCATTGCGCCCCACAGCCTTCGAGCGGTGGACCAAGACGGTCTCAACATATCTGTCGAACTTGGGTCCGACCGTCCAATTCACATGCATTTGGCGGAGCAAGCCGCCGAAGTGGACGAGGTCCAAGCACACTTTGGGGCTCGCCCCGTAGAATGGGTTCTCGAAAATCTGCCGGTCGACGATGCATACTGCTTTATCCATTGCACTCAAACGACTGCAACCGAGATTCGCGGCCTTGCTGAATCGGGCGCCGTCGCCGGCCTTTGCCCGATTACCGAGTCCAACTTGGGCGACGGCATTTTCAACGGTCCGGATTTCTTGGGCAATGGCGGACATGTGGGCTTCGGCTCGGATAGCAACATCCACATAAGCCTTTGGGACGAAATAAAGACTCTCGAATACTCACAGCGTCTTCGCGATCGGGGGCGAGCCGTCCTCGCAATGTCGGACAAGTCAACCGGACGGATGCTCTTTGACGCTGCCGTCGCCGGAGGAGCTCGGGCGTCTGGCCGATCAAGTGGCGGCTTGCATCCCGGCCAATGGGCCGATCTGGTCGGCGTTTCGACGGACAATGAATTTCTGTGCAACCGCGAAGGCGACGCACTTTTGGACAGTCTGGTTTTTTCGGGGGGCGGACAGGCATGCATCCAAGACGTGTGGAGCGCCGGGCGCCATATTGTCCAAGATGGTCGCCACGTGGCGCGCGAGAGTGTAACAGGAAAATTCATATCGGTTTTGCGCGAGCTGGAGCGGGAAATTTGAGCATAGGGGCGCGCCACAGCTGGAAGGATGTTCGCAACCATATCCGCGGCCAAATTTTGGACACCACATATAGGCCGGGCGACAAGCTCCCGCGCGATGAAGACATAGCCAAAGAACTGGATTGCGCTAGGTCCACAGTTCATCGCGCCATGCGATCATTGGCCGAAGACGGAATGATTGAGCGCCGTCGCAAAGGCGGCACCACGGTCAATCCGGACCCGGTGACGCGGACTACCTTGAAAATCCCGATAACCAAGATTGAGATAGAGTCGCGGGGCCATGAATACAGGCACCATCTGATTGGCGCGGAACAACTATCAGCCACCCCTTCGATAGCTGCGCGCTTCGGCTTGGTTGAGGCCGGATCCTTCTTGAAAATACGCGCTCTGCATTTGGCGGACGGCCGTCCCTACGTGTTCGAAGATCGCTGGGTCTCGCTGGATACCGTCCCTGAAATTCAGGATGTCGATCTGTCTGAAACCAGCGCGAACGAGTGGCTCGTTCTGAATCGTCCGTACAGCCGTTGTGACGTGCAAATATACGCGAGTGAAACTGGCGAAGACGAGGCAAGATTCATGGACGCCAAAAGAGGGTCCGCTCTTTTGGTTCTTGAGCGGACAACATGGATCGACGACGCTCCAATCACTCACGTTCGAGCCGTGCATGCGCAAGGATACAGAATTGTTTCGGGAGGCTGATGTCAGGAGTCTTCAAACCTTGGCGTGATATTCCTTGAAAACATCATCTGGGTCGAAACCAGCATTTTGATCCACCGAGAGGTATCTCTCAAGCATTTTGGCTAGGGCGGTTTTGCGCTCCCGCGCATCTCCCAGGTTTGGTGCCTCGATGGCTGCAATAGCTGCCGGACAAAGAATCATGAAACGCATCCCGCCATGGTTTCCCGCTTTACAGACATGGATGCGAAATGTCCGGTGGGCATGTCCCGAACTCAAAACTACAGCGAATTCTGGTTCATTGGATCAAGCAAACTGAATTTTTCAGCGCGTTTGGCTTTGCGGAAGGGTGGAATCGGCCTGCGGCTCGTTCCGCCCGGCTGGTCGCGACCAAGCGTTCAGCGGACCGAGAGCGGATGAATGACCAAATCCCCGACCATCGACTACGGCGAAGATATACTGTCGGCATTGGGCATGACCCATGATGAATTCAGCAAGGAAGCCAAGACGCTGATCGCGGTCAAGCTATTGGAGATGGGGCGATCGTCCGCGGGGCAGCGGCTGAGCTGGCGAATCTTTCCAAACCCTTGTTTCTTGTCAAATTGGGGGACTACGGCGTCAATACGTTTGAAATGTCGGAAGATGAGCTCCGAAGAGATGTAGAAAGTGCGCGACGTCATCTGTAGCACGTCGCCTCCGCGGTATCTGCATCAGGTAGGCTTGATTCATCTGCTGCCGAAGTTTTTAGATCGGTGCAGACGCTCCGGCCGTAGAAGCGGAATTGGCAGAAGGCGTGGAATAAATCTGGAAAATACGAACTAATGCTAATTGCCAACCAATCCGTTGATATAATCGGTCAAGGATGGGATAGGGCAGATATATCGGCGTCCCGGCATTGATAGTTGCAGAAATCCACGCTTAATCATGCGGTTTAGAAGCATTGAAGCATCGAGCATTTCAGGAAGTTGATATTCGTCCTCCTTGCTATCATTCGCATGGGATGAAATGATTCCCTTGAGCGTTGCCAAAGATTTGCCGGGCGGACGGGCGGCGTCGAGAACAGCATGCAAGAGGCCAAAGCATCCAGCCAAGTCATCGTCAAATCGCCCTTCGTAGCTTTCGTTTCGATATCGTACGGATATTTCAGACACGGCGTCTGCAAAGTCGCCCTCGAGTGGGCCAAGCATGCCATGGTTTTCGGCTACAACCTTGGCCAATGCTTGCATTCCGGTCTGCAGGTGCTGCGGCCATCCGCCGCTTTCTTCGGCAATTCGATACATCCAATCCTCATGATTCGAACCTCCCACACGAAACGCATCCAACATTGACTTTACGGCTTCTTCAGCCTCGCTTTGCTCCAGCGCCCACAGCGTGACACGGCGTCGGCGAGCCATTCGTGATATGTCATGATCGCGAAGCACCTCGAATGAATCTGACAACCCGGCAAAAATAGGAATAATCGGCAAGCTATGGATTCCTTGATGCAATTTTGAGATTTCCGACGGACCTTCCCAGCGACTCAAGCTCTGCGCTTCGTCAAGCAATAGAACAACCGGCCGTCTCCAATTCTTTCGAGGAAAAAGGGTTATCAAGGTTTCCCAGGTTAATTCACGCGAGTTCCTGACAACTGACTGTCCTTCGCTAAATTCAGCGCCAGCACTAATTGTGCTTCCGTGATCAATTGAAACAATCCGCTCAAGCTTGTCGGATGCTTCGGCATCATTATTGGCAATTGCTAAAGCGTCGGCAATCTTTGCGACCAAATTGGCTTGACTAAAAACATGGTCGGCGCGAATTGGCACCGCAATCGGAGCGGCCTCACCTTTCTTCACATTCCATCTCTCCTCAAGCTTGGCAAGCAGGGCGCTTTTGCCGACGCCGGGCGGGCCTTGAAACAACCAAGTTTCATCAGATGCTGGCATCCGCTCACCACTTTGAAACCTCGTCATAACGCCTTCAACGCCCAGCTCGACGTTCTCAATTTCTTGATGCCTTCCAGAAAAAAATGGAGACCAACCTCGATCTTTGGTCAATATTGGAGAAGCGAATATTTTAAGTCCATCAATATCCGGCTTACTTTCTTCGCGAACCATTTTTTTGCGTATCCTTTCAGCGCTCTTCAATCTTCACGCCAATGTTTGCGCTGAACAAACAAGCGGACGGCCTATCAGATTAGGTGGACACAAAGACGCCGGCGGTGACCTTAGAGCATGATGCGCATCATCGATTTGGCGCGGAACTCTCTTTGCACATTCGGGCATAGTCGTCTTCATACCGCACGATGTCGTCTTCACCGAAGTATGAACCCGTTTGGACTTCTATGAGAATCAACGGCTGATCACCGGGGTTCTCCAAGCGATGTTTCTCGCCGAGCGGAACATAAATTGATTCGTTTTCCCCGATCAGCTTGACGGTCGAGCCGATCGTGACCTTCGCTGTACCCTCGACGACTATCCAATGTTCTGAACGTTTTTTGTGGCTTTGCAGACTCAGCTTCGATCTGGGATTCACTACAATCCGCTTTACTTGGAATCGATCTCCGACCGCCAGCGATTTGAACTGGCCCCAAGGCCGCCGGTCTTCCGGAAATCTGTCTGCTTGAGGAACGCCGTCTTCAAGCAAGCGCACGACGGCCGGCTTCACAAGTTGCGATGAATTCCTATCCGCGACAAGCACGGCATCCGGCATGGCCACCGCAACGATGTCGCTGCAGCCGATGGCAACCAATCTCTGCTCCGGCACCGTCGATCTAAGGTGCGAATTCCTGCAATCGATGGACGTGACCGAGCCGGACACGGATACGCCCGCTCCATCCCGTTCAAGCAATCTCCAAATAGACTGCCAGTCTCCAAGGTCGCTCCAGCCACAATCGCATTCGACGCCCATGATGTCGGAAGCGCGCTCCATGATCGCATAGTCTACGGAGACCGAACGCAATCGATTCCACGCGTTTCCGCCGAGACGCAAGAAATCCAGATCCCGCTCGGCTTCGGATACGGCATCCCTGACGCCTGCCAGCAGGTCCGGCGCATGATCCGAGAACGCCTTCGAAATCGTTGAGACGGAAAACAGGAATATCCCTGAATTCCAGAAATGCCGCCCTGATTGCAAGAACTGCTCCGCAACATCCAACTCGGGTTTCTCAACGAACCGCGCGACCGGCTTTGCATCTTCTGCGACCCCGACACGTTCATCGAATTCAATCCATCCGTATCCGGTTTCCGGGCGGGTCGGGCGGATCCCGAACGTCACGATTTTGCCGTTTTCGGCTTCAAGGCGTGCCTTCTTCACTGATTGAATCAACGCATCCGGCGCAACGACCAGGTGATCCGATGGCGTTGCGAGAATCAGCGCGTCGCCAAATCGATGCTCCAGCCAGATCGCGGCGGCAAGCACAGCAGGCGCCGTGTCTTTTGGCGATGGCTCAATCAGAATATCCATGGCTCCGACGCCGGCATCCCGCAGCTGTTCCTGAACGACGAAACGGAAATCGTCCCCTGTTATCACGACCGGATCGGCAAAATCCGCACCCGAGAAACGCAACGCCGTGCTTTGGAACAAGCTCGCATCTTCAATGAAGCTGGAAAACTGCTTGGGGAACGCTCGGCGGGACAAGGGCCACAGCCGAGATCCGGAACCGCCGCACAGCACGACCGGGAAGATTGGACTCGACAACTTGGTGTTCCTTACGTCGGCTGGTTATCATCGACAATTTCACGGATGCTTACCAGCACGACCGTCAATTCCAAGCTTGTTTTCCGCAAGATCTTCAACTTTTTTGCGTTTCGTGTTTCGGCGGACCTCCCCGAGGCTCCTTGCCAGGCGGTACCTTCTCGGATTTTGGCCGGATCGCAGCCGGATGGCCGACGCTCTTCCCAGCTTCGACATTTTCTACCGATGCACATTTGCCTGTAGGCGTTTCGTCGGATTGTCCGGGTACATCAACTACCAAAGGGAAACTCCCCAAAAGCGCCGAAGCAAAATTCCCCAATTCGGGAACTGCAAATTTGCTCTGAGGTGCATGCCTGTTGGAGCGAATCCAGTCCGCAGCTCCGCCCGATTTTCTGCGGGAAGCTCGAATCGGGTGATCAAGCAGGACAAAATCGTTGTGTTGCAAAAATTGAGTGATTGCCGGGAAATTCCGTCAGGCGAAAGAAACTTATTGACATTCTGCATCGCTATGCATAGACGGGAACCAATCCCCCCTGCGGCCTCCGGCTTCAGGGTGCGGGGCCTCCTTCGGGAGGCCCTTGCGTTTTTTAGCCGACCGCAATGCCACAATCGTCCATGTGGACGGATTCAACGTCCATTGCAGCTGCCTTAGGAACACTCCGTGGAAGTGGCTTGACTTGGTATCGCTATCCAAGGGCGCGCTGCACCCGAAACATGGGATTGTTGCCGCAAGGTATTTTCGGGTACAGGCTTGGACCGAAAGATGGTCCGCAACTTCTGAACAAAAGGGCATCGCGCCTTCTGTGCGTGCACTGCGAAACCGGTTCATCGCCCGCTCAGCAGAAATTGCAGGGAAATTCCATCAGGCGAAAAAAACTTATTGACATTCTGTATTGATATCTGTAGGCAGAGATTAATCCACCCCTGCGGCCTCCGGCTTCAGGGTACGGGGTCTCCCTCGGGAGGCCCCGTAATTTTTTGGGCGGACAGCAATGCGCACAATCGTCCATGCGGACGAGTTCATCTTCTATTGCGGCTGCCTTAAGAACACTCCGCGGAAGTGGCTTGGCTTGGTTGCACTGTCCAACAGCATTCCGCACCTGAAACATGGGATTGTTGCCTCAAGGTATTTTCGGGCAAGCCTGCACCGGAAGACAGTCCGCAACTTCTGAACCGGGGCCCCGCGACTTCTGCCTATGCGCTGCGAAGCCGGCTCATGGCTAGCTCGGCGGAAATTACGGAGAAGTTCTGTCACGCGCAAAAATACTTCTTGACATTCGCGTATTTTTATACTTAAAGGGGGCCAATCCCCCCTGCGGCTTCGGCTTCAGGGTGCGGGGCCTCCTTCGGGAGGCCCTTGCGTTTTTTGGCGGACGGCAATGCGCACAATCGTCTATGTGGACGGGCTCAACCTTTATTACGGCTGCCTGAAGAACACACCGTGGAAATGGCTCGACTTGGTATCACTGTCCAAGGGCGCGTTGCACCCGAAACATGAGATTGTTGCCGTAAAGTATTTTACGGCAAGAGTTCTGGGAACGCCGGACGATCCGTTAAAGCCACAACGCCAGAATGTCTATCTCCAAGCCCTGCAGCATTTCCGGCCTGAGGTTGAAGTATATTTCGGAAATTTCCTGCGCCACAAGGTGCGCATGCCATTGGCCGACCGACCCGATGACCGCCGAATGGCGGAGGTGCTCAAGACGGAGGAAAAGGGGTCTGACGTGAATTTGGCCGTGCACCTGCTGAACGACTGCTGGTTGGACCTCTACGATTGCGCAATCGTGGTCAGCAATGACAGCGACTTGGCCGAGGCGATGCGTTTGGTCAATGAACATCGCGGCAAGCTGATCGGCTTATTGACTCCGAGGCTGAAGCAACGATCCGAGAAGCTTCGCGCCCACGCGCAATTTGTACGCTTTATCCGGCCCGGCGGGCTGCAGAATGCACAATTGCCGGATCCGATTCCGGGGACAAATATTCGGAAGCATGCGGTCTGGTGAGCGGTCGACCGAGCGAAGCTTGCATCATCCTTCTTTGCAATCTCGTACCGACGGCCGGAAGTTGCGAGCCGAATCTCAGACTACAATGGCCTACTCGCCCGGCATTGACCGATGTCGAATCGTGTTGTCCCAGCAGTCGTCAACATCCGCCTCAACGCTGGTCAATTAAACTTGAATCCTCGTCTTTGGCTTAGCTGCGTCCCATATGCGAGGAGATGCAAACCCTTTCGACCCGGCAGGTTCAACCGTCCTTGACAAGACCCCGGTAATTGGAGAGCTATCCGGCTCGACAAGCTGCATGCCGATAGTTCTGCGAATTCCGCGGTGCGTATCCAGCCGGTTTCGCGGCTTGCAACACTAGGCCGAAGCTCCGAAGCGCGAAGGATGAGGCCGGTGGCACGGTTAGAAGTTTCCGCTTTGTTGATGATGTCGAATTCCTGCAGCCGGATAGCTGATGCACTTGCCGTCATGCCGTCAAACAAGCACATTTGCGGTGCGGCCGCCGCTCAATCCCGGCTCTCCGCCTGAACGAAAGCGCGAGCTAAATTACTCATGCAACCTGCGCGGCGCGCCCGCCTTTCAACTTTGCCATGATGCTTCAAGCATCCCGCGAGCGACGAAAACGGGCATGACCGGAAGCAGGAAGGCAAAATAGCGAAGGGCTTCTATGCCGACCGCGCGCGGTCGGCTTCATGACGGCGCGTTCTCCTCGTCCCGATTGGAATTCAGAATCGTCAGGAACGCCCTGATCACGTCGGCTTCCGTCACGACGCCGAGCAATCGTTCGGATTTCGAATCCACGAGCGGCACCGAGCCGCCCTCGAAATCGCTGAAGGCCTCCATTGCTTCAAAGACTGTCGTGCGCTCATTGAACACGAGCTTCGCCTCGCGCGCCGCAGCGGCAACCGGAGTCTCCGCGCCGCCACGTCCCGGAGTCAGAACGCCGACAAAACGATTGTCGGAGTCGCAAACGAAGATTTCAACCCACTCCTCCGAAGCATGCCGCGATTGGACATCGGCGCATCGTTCGCGGCCTTCGACGCGCGCGAAATCCTGCGTCGCGACTTCGCTGACCAGCATCGCGGAGAGCCGGGCATGGTCGCGCCCGTGCGACAGATCAATTCCTTCGCTCAAGAGCTGCTTGTCGAATATCGACCGTCCGAAGACTCTGCCGGTGACGAAATTGGATGCGACGACCGCCACCATTGCGGAGATCGAGAGATCGTAGCTCCCTGTCAACTCGAGCACCAGAAGAATCATTGTCAACGGAGCGCCGACGACCGGGCTGGCCACCGCGACCATGCCGCAGACCGCGTAAACCGCGAGCCCCGTGTCCTCCGTCAATCCGAGGGATGCTCCGAAGTGCCAGCACAGCGCGCCGAAAAGCGATCCGATCACCATCGCCGGACTGAGGATTCCGCCAGCGAAGCCGAAGCCCAAGCAGACAGCGGAAAGCAGGATTTTCGCTGCGACAAGCGCCAGCAGATAAGAGGCGGCGTACATATCCGGATTTTTTGCGGCTTGAAGCGTGTCCGTTCCCAAGCCGATGACTTCGGGAATCCAAAGTCCCGCGACCCCGACCGCTAGCCCGGCAAGTCCGGTGCGGACAACAGGATGGAGTCCGGATTTTTTGGAGATTGCCAGACATCCGAGCGTCGCGCGCATGAATATGATCGCGACCCCCGCCGACAAAACGCCGAGAATTCCGAACAGGATGAAGTCGATCCCGCGCTCCACGCCCATAAACACCTCGGGCAACAAAGTCGGCCGGTCGAACAAGACATTGTTGGCGACATATCCGCTTGCGGCGGCGATGGTCGTCGGAACGAATGCTTTCAGCGAGTAGTGGCGGAGAATGGCTTCGTGCGCGAATACCAAGCCAGCGATGGGCGCATTGAATGCCGTCGATATCGCGGCGGCCACGCCGCACGCCATCGCTATGGACGGCAGGGATCTAACCTTGGAAAGCCGCCACGCCGTGTTTCCCAGGATTGCGCCAAGATACACGACGGGACCATATTGGCCTACGGACGCTCCTGACCCCAAGGATACCAATGCGGCGCCCGTTGACAAAAGCCCAGCGCGGATCTTCGCCATTCCGGTGCGGAGCTGAACAGCTCTGATGACATCGGACGGGCCCAACGGCTTCGGCTCGCCCGACAGCCAAGTGAACATCGCCCCGACAAGCAATCCTCCCGCCGTCGGCACGAGCAGCGTCATTCCAATCAGAAACGTCCGGCTGCCGGCGAAATTCGACTTGGACGATTGCGACACGAGCAAGACATCGTTCAACCACTCCACCGCCTCGACGAATCCCAAGGCCGCCGTCGCCACGACGGCGCCGATGGCGACCGAAAGGATCGGGAGTCCGATCATGCCCGGCGCACGGCCGATAAAATTGAAGTCAGTTTTCAGCATTCAGCCCTGTCGCGCCAACAGCGTGCGCATTCAAACGCCTTCCGAAGCGCGGCCGCCCAAGCATTGTTCAAGCCTCTGCATCCCGTCTATGTCAAGAATGCATGCAATCGCAAACGAACAATTATGCTCTTTGATCGGCTGAAGCCTTGTCCGGCCTCGGCGCACGGCCGGGATGTCCGTCGACTGACGGATCAGAGCAGGTCGCCGTCAAAGCCTCGCGCCCTGTCGACGGCATTGTCCGTCGCAGGACAATTTCGGTTTGCCTTGAACTGGAAGTCGGGAATCCGAGCGCGTTCGGACCCCGAACATGGAGCGAAACGGCAGTTCCCGAGGCGCCGGTCGAACCCGGGTGCATTTCATGATTCATGGTCAGGCAACCATTGCAACCCTCGAAAGACCAAATCCGGTAGATGCGCGAGGGCGCAAAACCGCCCCAGCCAAAAAGCATGAAGCGCACCCGCCGAATCCGCCCGAGCTTGCATGGTCGAATTCTCGATTCCGCCCCGTCGGCCCCGACCGACTCTCCGGATGTGCCCGTCGCTCAGAAGCCGGACGCGATCTGGCCCTGAATCTCGTACATTGCGAACACCACGAACAATATGACTCCGAAGACGAGCACGAATGCGAACGAGCGCATCATCGCGAGCTGTCTCTCGAAGTCCGCGCGAGCGTTTTCGCGCCATTCGTCGACCATCAGCGATATGAGCGTAGGGAAACTTGGCGACCGCGAGCAAATCTTGAGCGAAACGTTCAGTTCGGGATCCGGCCAGTCTGTGCCGGCCATATCCATCGCCGTTCCGAGATCGCATCCGTTCAGCAAATGGAAACGGATTTTCTCGGCCCGGCCGGCCACATACGGGCAAGCGGACGCCTTGACGCGATTGATGGCTTCGACCGCCGACATTCCGCTGGCCATCAGCGATGCCACCGATTGCAGGAACGCCGCGCCGGAGCGGACGCGGTACGCGGCAAAGAAGGGAAGCTTGTCCGCCTGCGTCCGCCCTCGGCCTGTCCAGCGCGGAAGAACGAAGAGCATCAGAGCCGGAAGCGTTACCGCAACTGCTGCGACATAGGGCGCAAGGTCCGAAGCCGTTCCGCTCGCCGAATCCAAAGCCGAGGCCACGCCGGTCCATCGCGCCGCGGGTAGCAGCCGATCCAACGCCGACACGATGGTGACGTCGAAATAAACAAGCAATCCGTACGACAGCAAAAGCAAGAAAACCGGGTAAGCCAATGCCGACGCGACGGAGTGCCGCTGCCCTTCCTTTTTGTCCAGCGCTATGCAGAATCGGTCAAGCTGCTCTTGGAATTGGTGGGTGTTCTCGATCACGGCGAGGAAACCGTACTCCTCCTTCGGAATCCATCCCGACAGGGCGTCCGCAAACCCCAGCCCGTTTCGAATGCCTCTGCCGACGTCGAATGCAATCAAAGCTACAGGCTCCCCGAGCTTCTTGCCTCCTTGCGAAGCCATGTTGCAGATGGTTTCGATGGCCTCGCTGCGCGACAAGCCCGAACGCATGAGCGCAACGACGTTCCGGTAAAAGCGCTTCCGCTTCCGGCCGTCGAATTGCACGCGCGCGAACAGGCGGCCGAGCCGTTGCGCGCTCCCGAAAGGGCTGTTCATCCGCCGTTCAGGTCCAGTTCCCGCAGGTCGGCGGCAAGCCTTGCCGCGTGCGGACCGAAATCGCGCAAATACGCGCTGACCAGATCGACTTCCTCCTCGATTTCGTTGACGTCGCACTCGCCGGTTCCGACCCGGATCATGGCATGGTGCATGACGGGAATCCCGCCCGCGCCTCCTTCGGATTTCGGCTTCAGCCAATGGGCGCGCATCGCGCTCCGGTCGCCCTTGATGTACGAATCCAGCATGGCAGGATCCGGCAGCACGGTTTCGGCGACGACCGTCCTGCCGACGAGCCCGTTGCTGCATTCGGCGCAACCCGCGCCCCGCAAGAACAGCTTGTCGGCCCCAAGCGCGGTGATGCCGATTATTTCGGACGCGAGCTCCTGCGAGACGAGGCCCTTGTCCAATCCTTCATCGTAATTGATCTTGCAGCCGGGACAAATCACGCCGATCAGCCTCTGGTAGATCAAGCCCCTAACGATCGCAGGTTCGGTCAGCTTCCAGTGCTCGACGCCGAGATCGCTCAAGCGGTCAAGGATGCCCAGCGCGGAACCCGCATGCACGGTCGACCAGAGGGCGTGGCCGGTCATGGCGAGTTCGATCGCGTATCCCGCGAGTTCCCGGTCCCTCAGCTCTCCGAGGACAACCACATTCGGGTCGGAGCGCAGCGTCGCCTTGATGGCTTCGATGAAAGCGTCCGCGCGCGGCTGGCCGGATTTCGGAACCACCGCGACGTGGACGGCTCCTGAGATTTCCAATTCGACCGGCTCCTCGATCGCGAAGGCGGACATTTCGAACGACTTGTCCCGGATCATTGCGTTCAGGATCCGCTGCAGCGTGGTCGTCTTTCCGGAAGAGACGCGGCCGGCGATCAGGTGCAGACCGCTCGTCCTGCGGCGCATGATGCCGATTTCCCGGATCTGCTCCGGCAAATAGCCGAGGTCGGCGATCTCCGATTTTCCTTTGCCGGAGGAATATTTCAGACGCATGACCAATGCCGCGCGGTGGCCGGAGGTCGGCGAGTACTGGAGTCTCGCCAAATCGACATTCGGCGGCAGCAATCCCGACGCCCGCGTGAGCGACCCCTTCATGAAGCTCGAAATCCCGCTTTCGGCTCCTTGGTCCGTCGCGACGGCGAAAGCCGCGTTGATGATCGCCATTCCTTCTTCCGGGCCGCGCGTCGCAAGCATCCGGAGGCGGCCATGCACTCGGGCCCGGATCTCGCAGTATCCCGCCAGCACTTGGAAATGGATGTCCGATGCGTATTGCGCGGCGGCTTGGGCGATGAGCCTTCGCAGGTCCCTTTGACGCTCGATTTCGCTGCGCTGGGCCTCGGCGGGCGCAGCGCGTCGCATGTGCTTTTCGTAAATCGAGATGATCGATTCACTGTCGGATTCCGCAATCCGCTGCACGTCGAAGTCCGCGAGGCGCGCCCGGTCCAGCAGCGCCTTCACCTCCGGAGACCATCTGCTTCCGACCGCGATCACCGCCAATCCGCTTCTGAAGATCGCGACAAGCCTGCGGTCCGCAGCCGGAACCTCAAGCTCGCCGCCGGGCCCCGACACGAGCGGCCCGGTGGCGGTTTCGTCTATGACCTCTGCCGGATCGTCCGCCGACCCTTCAAGCGCGTGAGGTCGGATTGCGCGGGACGTCGCCGGTCCCGCCGCCGTCTCAACGGTTGATCGCATGCGTTCTCGCAATGCCGTTCCGCTCGACCATGGCGGAATTTTCGGAGATCGAAACAACCAGCGCTCCGTCCGGCAGGACGCCGCCTTCGCTTGCGCTCAGGCGCGTGTCCCCGACGCGGAAAATTGCGACAAGGCGGCCTTGGGTTCCGAAGACTTCCTCAAGCACCGGCTCGGGCGGCGGAACGGAGCGAACAAGCTGTTCCGCTTGCGCGGAAACCGCCTCCCGCCTCGGAGGAGCCGGATTTGAAACGTCCGCATCTTCAAGCTCCGCGCGCTTCCGCTTGATCTCCACTTGAAGCTCAAGCGACCTCTTCTGCGAATCCAAGCCGTTCTCCGCCATTTCCGCCGCGATGCGCCTGCCGACGGGCGTATCGCGGAACACCTTGAACTTGCCCGGCGCGATCTCGATGGCCGCATCGGGGCCGTTGATCTCCATTAGCCTCGCGATCAATTCAGCCTGCTTCACCTGCCTTTCCATCAAGAGAATGCTTTCCGAAATCTCCGACTGGCGCGCAAGCAGTCCGCTTTCTTCGAGCAAAGCGGCCTTCCATTCGGTGACCGGATCGTGTTCCGGCTCTTTGAAGCCGACCGTCGCGGGCGCATCCTCCACAGCGGGCGCATGTTCGGCAACGCCCGTCCCCGACCGGATTCCGGCGTGCTCTTGATTGACAGTCCCGGTCGAGCCTGACCCGTCGAGCGGCGGCGAAGGGCGACGTGACGGGGTTTCAGGACTTTCGAGGATCTCCTGATCGGGGCTTTCCGCTTGCACCGCGCCCGTCAGCCACCGGATGAATTCCCGTGCTTGCATGACAGCTTGCGCGAATTCCAAGCCGTCGTGGGTCGCGCCTTCGCCAACCCGGTCGCAAGGCTCGCTCGGACATTGCAGGTACTGCCCGTCCGGCGCAGCGGTCCGCAGGCTTTCACTTGGAGTCGAGCGACCGACTGATGTTCTTGGCACCGAGGCATCTGATTCAAATCCGGACGTCGGGCGCGCAAGAGCAGCATCCTGCGACAGCGCAGCAGCTGAACCGACGATCTGGAGACCTGCGGCCAAAGCGATCGCCACCGGGATGCATCCCATTTTCTTTGGATCGAACGGGGCGAGGTGCCGCCGGTCGAAATTGCGCGCCGATTCTTCGCTCGCCGCAGAACGCTGCGCAGAAAGCAATCGTGGGGACGATTTCCTTGATCGGATGTCTCCTCGCGCCGCCGTCCGACCAAAAAGGTTGGATCGCGCCGTGGCCGCCGTGATTCGACCCATTCGAAACCTTTTGCTTGCCTTGTCGATCCCGGCCGAACTCTTGCGCACGGTTGTCCCGCCCTTTTCTATGCTGTTCTCCGAGTTCATTGGGAATTCCTCACGGATGCTGACGCCAGCTGGTTGAAGGCTGCCGGGCGGTGGTAGACTTTGGCCTTCAGCATCCACGCGTTCGCATTCATGTCGAACATGATCGACTCAGGCACGAGCGCCGGAATATCCGAGATCAGCCGCGCATAGTCCCGGAGTCCGGTTGAAGTCGCGATCATGATGTCGTGGCGATTGAATGCGACGCCGCCCGAAGCGGCGTTGGGCCGCCCCGACCTGCGAACAAGCCCAACATCAAGGCCGAGTGTTTGAAACCGCTCGCGAAGAGCGGTTTCGATCTTCTTGCCCGTCCACGGGGCAGCAACCGGCCAGTTGATCGTTTCCGGAACCTCGAAAGCTTCCGATGCGGAAGCCGACTCGCCGTTCCGCCCAAGAACCGGCCGGATCCCGGTGCGGGACTCCACGCTTGCCGCGAGGAACGAAATTCGTCCTCTCTTCCTCCGCCAATCGGCTGTCACGGTCGCGCCGCCCCCGGAAAACACGCATTCGAGTCGGAGCAATTCCCATCCGGGCGGCTCCAAAGCGAACCTTTCCATCGCGCGCTCGCAGTGCGGAACCGCTTGCCTGATTGGAAGCGCTCCCGTCCACGGCACCGGAACAGCTTCGGCGGGCGCTGAATCTCCGATCAGCGCTTCGCGCTGAGCCCATGCTTGCTGCAGACGCGAAACCTCGCGCCACCCGTATCCGAGCAATGCAAGAGCCAGCAATGCGGCGCAGCAAGCCGAAGCGAAGCGGAACGCGCGGTTCAAAGGCCGAAGCCGGGCCGCCGCGCCAAGATCAATCAGTTCGGAAAGAGAGGCGCCGCCAGCTCCGCCGACGCTCCAGTCGGCCGGCGCATAAAGCCGCCCCCAGTCGGGGGCTTCAAGCAATTTGCGGAATGCCGCCTCTGCGGACTCCGCCTCGCGGCAGACCAGATCTTCATAGACCCACCCGTCGCGCACGGCAACGATCCACCACTCGCCGTTTCCGGCCGGAAACGCGCCGACCCAAGTGTCGCCGACGACATTGCCGTCGAACAAAGTCGCGCCTGCGAGCATTCCTGAAGCGAAGCCCTTGTCGGCCGTCGCGAAACCGAGTTGCCGACCGTCGCCGGCGGGCGCAACCAGCCCGAAGACTCGCGTTCCGCTGCCGGCCAACGCCGCCTGATCGCGAACGGACATTCCGGAACGGGTTGGCTGCCAAAGCAGCCCAAGCGCCGCCTGCTGCCGCCCGATCCGAATTTTGTTCGGACCCGCCGGTTCCATCGACATCGCGGATGCCTTGCTGAGCATTTTCTTCAACCGAGGCATTTCACCGGTCCGCGCCTTCCGGCGAATGAGCGCCTTGCAATATCGATACGTCTTCGGCCCGCGGGCGGCCAAGGATGCGCGGCCGGATCAGCAGGACGGTGGAAATCCTTTCAATTCGCGCTTCGGACTTCCCGCCGAACAAAGCGCCGAAGCCGTCGCCGCCGCTCGACCTGTCGGCAACCGTCCTGTCCCGCTCGAAACCGGCCAGGATCAGGATTTGGCCGTTTCCGAGAATTGCGCTTTGCTCGAACGAGGTCGTGGAAACCTTGGGAAGCTGAATGGTTTGGCGGTCGGAGGTGAACTCCGCCAATTCGTTCAAGTCCGACAGCTCGATGCCGAAGCGCAGGAATATCTCTTGATCGTTCAGCAATCTCGGCAGCAGATGCATTTCGAGGCCGGTCGTCAGCATGCCCGGCTCGATCGTCGTTCGCGTTGCTCCGTCCTCGCCGGGAACAGCTTCGACTTTCCTCGCGTAGGCGGTCTGACGCACAACCTCCACGGGCACGATTCGATTGTTGACGGTCGCCGCGCCCGCGCGGGTCTCGACCGAAACGCCGCCGGTCCGGCTCAAAGCCCTGACGACGGCTTCAATATCGACCTTGCCTTCAATGACGCCGATGTTCACCACGGCCGGCGAGCTCGCGACCTCGTGCTTTCCGGTCCAGGACACCGTGCGTCCGCTTCCCTTTCCGACAAGCGCGCGCACGTCGACGCCGCGGCTTTCGGACATGGACAGGTTCACCGTCAGGATATTCACGTCGAAGGCGATCTGTGCGGTCAACTCCGAGTTCAAACTCGCGACAAGCCTTGCCACGCGCCGCTGCGCCTCGGGCGTCGCATTGATCGTGGCGATTCCCGTTCCGCGGCTGAAGCTCACGACCGACCCGCTTCCGGCAGCCAGCCGCAGACTCGCTTCGACATCGCTTGCAAGATCAATCGAGGCCGAAGACTCGTATGCGCCTACCGTCGAACTCACCGAAGCCTCAGTCGGCAAGGCGGCAATCCGGTATCGGCGGAGAACGAATTGCCGGAACAGCACCCGATCGCCGTCATAGCTCCACTCCAGCCCGCGGGCGGCGGCCAAGGCATCCAGCACCGACGGCAGCGATCCCTCGAATTCAACCCGCGACGACCCGCCGAGCCCCGATCGCTCAAGAATCTTCCTGACCGCAGCCAGCTGTTCGGCTCCGTCCTCAAGGACTCCCGCATTCCCCGGATTTGCAATTCGTCCGTCCGGTCCGACCGAGACGGCGTGCGGCACGCCGGTGATCAGTGCAAGCCGGACGAGCACTCCGGCCAAGTCGAGCGGAGTCCGGCTCGCGAGCGTCACCGCATCCTCGCGCAGCAGCCGCCCAGGCAAATCTTGCTCGGAACGCATGCTGAACGGCTCTACGGCAACCAGCATCCGGTCGCTGATCCTGGATCCGCCGTTCGCGCCCGCGCCGCTACCGAACTCCGCGATAAGATCCGACGCGCGAGCGGAATCTTGTTCAATCTCGGTACGTTCTGAATTCGCGACGTCGGCGCTGCATGCCGCCATCAGGAATGCCGGACCGGCAGCCGACGCGCGCAGGATCTTGTTCAGCGAGGGAACGAAGCGGTTTCCGCTCAAGGTGAATCGTGGCCGCAATCGACTCCGGCAAAGCGTCGGCATCCTCAATTGGCGCGAGCTCCGCGAATTCGCGAACGACCTCGAAAATGCCGCCGGCATTGCATCCTGAAACGGAAACGCTCTTGAAACGGAGTCCGGCAATCAGTCGCCATGCGCATCGGTACGGACATGGACGACTTTGTTGCCGCGATAGAGGGTCACGGCGATTCCCGGCTCCGAAAGGCGCACCGCACGCACGAGCGCGATGATCGCTTCCTCGAAATTGCCGTTGAAACTGGCCGAAACGCGGAGCCGATAATCGAAAGGACCATCCCAGAATACCGTCCATCCGGCTGCGTCCGCCCATCCCTGCAACGATGATCTCAAGCTCGCTTCCGCCATGACCGCCCACTCGCTTGGACCATTTGCCTCGGCGAATGCGGAACCTTGGAACAGAAGGGCGACTGCCGAAGCCGCCGCAAGACGTCGAATGGCAGCAGGATTGCGGGGCGCATCGGACGGAGTTGCCGGAAGGGCACTCGGCCCGGACGATCGCTGGTTCATCAACGCTGCGCCTGCTTCAATGCGGCGGGTCTCAAGACAGGCGTCTTCGGCGGCCGATTCAGAGCCGGCCCCAAGATCGCCTCGCCTCCTTCGAACAACACCGCCAATTCCGACTCGCCCTTCACGATCCGGTCGACTGCGCCGAGAGCTCCGACGACGGTTCCCGTTCGGACCATGACGGCGGTCCTTTCGTCCCCGCCAAGCAATAGACCCACATCGCCGTCAAGCGACTCGAACGCGGTCCACTCCGGCGGCACCTCGGCAACGGCTTGCGCGGGTTCCGGTTCATCGGCGGCGGCGTCAGGGACAAGCGGAGGCAGGCCGCCCGCATTTGCGCTCGACAAGGGCACAATTCCTTCCGCAAGCTCCGGATGCCGGATCATGGCGGCAAGGCGCGAATACGCCTCAATCTGCTCCATGCTCATGGTCGCGAAGAAAGCCAGAGCATCCGAGGACAGCAGATCATCTGCGACTGTTGCCTCTTCATTGCGCGGGACTTCGACCGGCTCGGCGACGACGGAGACGAATTCCCCCTGCTCAATCGCCACCGGGGCGGTTTCGACTTGATCTTCAAGCTTGTCGGCGAGCGCGGCGATTATCTGCGTCTGTTCCGCTGCGTTCGCTGCGCCGGAAGCGGCGGGCAGGTTTCGCCCGGATTCGAAATCTTCAGAGTCGCGCGATGCGGGCTGCACTCCGTTCGCGACCAAACCGGACCCATTCTCGATTGGCGGTTCGACCTCCGGCCAACCGAACTCTAACGACGGAGACGGAGTGCGCACCGGCGCGGCGCCGAAGTTCGCGGGCGCATAGGCAGCGAAAGCAGGGGTTTCATCCATGCTCTCGAATTTGCTTGGGAGATCTGCGGAATAGAGCCCTGCATCTTCCAACGAGTATTGCGGCGGGCAAGCTGCCTGCAATGATTCCACAGCCTTCTCTTTATCTTCCAGCAGAACGCCGAGAGACGATTCGGCCAAGGGGCGGGTTTCGGCTGCAGGCGACCACGCGGCGATTGCGGAAATTCCGATCAGTGTTGCGCTTGCCGCGAAAGCCGCGATTGTGAACTTGTCCACTGAAGATTTCCTCCCGACCGCCTAATGAAAGGCGACCGCGGCTCCAAAGACCGGACGCATCGAGATCATTCCGGGCGCATAGGCCGGTTCGGCAATTGCGAGTTCAGAAAAGGAGGTTCTGTCGATGCCGTCGGATGATCGCCAATCGCAGGCGCATCTCGGTTCGCGTTCTTGAGCAGACGGCCTCCCGGTCACGAATAAAGTCTTTTCATCCGGCTCGGCGCATTCAATCGAAAGCGGCCGTCGCCAGCGGTCGGGAAATTCAGTGCAGCAAGTCATACGCAAGCTCCTTTCTGATGGTCGCACGTCGGCATGCGATCGTTCCATCCGGATTAATCCGATGCCGCGAGCCGATCCAACGCGCCCGGCATCGGGTTTCGATAATTTTGTGGAAACCTTGACGGGATTCGCGTCCGCTGAAACTGGCAACGCTTGGACCGGCAGTGTTTCATGTGAAACTGTCGGTTGAGGGAGTTGAAAGAGCGCAGTCAAGCGAAGCCGCAGCCGGTCGACAAACGCGGGCAAATCAAGAAACAGGGGAGAACACTGCCCTTGGAAGTCGCCGCATCTTGCTTCCAACAGCGCTTCAGACACGTGCAGTGACGCGAGATCAAGGATGCCGCACAACCTATTCTGCGATAGGCGCCCCTTCAATAAACGCGGCGATATCGGGTGCATCCCATTTTCTTTGGACTGAAAGGGGCGAAGCACCGCTGGTTGAAATCGTGCGCCAAACCTTTGCTCGCCGTCGGACGTTACTCTGAAAGCAATCGTTGGGATGACTTCCCTGACAAGAGGCTTCGTCGTGCCGCCTTACGACCAACTAGTGGCAGATTTTAGTCAGATAGTACCTTATTTGGCGGACGGAAAGGAGACGTTCAAAGATTGCCGACCAGCCACAGGTCCTCGCATCTTTTCCTTTGTAGAGTTCAATGAATTCCGAAATCGGCTTCTCAGTCCGCTTGATGGAATTGTAGACGCTGCGCCGGAACCAGCAAGCATCAAATGGACTCTAATGAGTCGAACCTGCCACTAGATTGGGATAGCCTGATCTGCCACGGGCTCCGTTTCATGATCGGGGATGGGCGGCCAAAGGCTGTTCATGTGGACTCTTCTGGATCAGCAGAGAGAAGTTCAGCTCGCCGATAGCTGAGCCAACGTTCTGAACGCCATCAAATGCTGAACCCGTTACACGTAATTGACGACATACCCGAAGTAATCTATCGTCCCGAGATGATCGAAGTTCGTTATCATCCTGCATTTGATAAGTGGCTAACTAGAGCGTTTTTCACTAAGTTTGACCCAGTTCAATCTGAGAATTCTCCAATCTCCGTTGGGCTTTAAAAGGATGCGGGATGGGTACATTGGGTCAAACTTAGTGAAAAACGCTCTAATCTTCGTGATCAAAGAGCTGCAGATCGAATAGTCAGTCGGATAGGTCGTGCAAGATTTGGCCATATGGGCGATGTCAAGACCATTAGAGGCATTGGCGTGCTCCGTATCGACTACGGGCCAGGGTATCGAGTATATTTTGTTCGAAAGGGTCAAGCGATCATAATTTTGCTATGCGGCGGCGACAAAAGCAGCCAGCAGCGAGACATTAATCAAGCCATCTCAATGGCTAAGGAGGTCAATAAATGATTGTTGAAACTATGCCATTTGACGAGGCAAAACACCTGCTGGATGCCGAGAGTCAGCGCTTCTTCCTTAACGACGCCATTGAGAGTGGCGACCCCGAGTATGTCGCTTATGCACTTCAGGTTGTTGCCCGCGCTCGCGAAATGAAGCAACCGTCTTCCGGAACGGATCCAGCACAGGAATCCCTCGGCGAAGTGCTGAGCAAGAAGAACGATCTGCATCTTGGCACACTGACAAGTTGCCTTTCTGCGCTTAATTTTAAATTAAGCGTAGATATTAAGACAAATCCAATAGTCGAATAACATTCTTGTTTACTTTTGAATTTTGATTCTAGATTTATTCGGTTGAGTCTGAGGTTGTCGTATGTGAAACCTCTTCACCGCTGGATTATTCTTGGAAAACTCAGGTTTTTGAATCAATCACGTGAGTAGGTTTATTTATTTTTGGTGCGACAGCATGCTTTCTGGCTGACCCGCATGGAGATGCGTGAAACGATTCATATTGCTCTTGCTCGACCCGCGGTTCATTGGTATTGCCCGATCCAGTCTCAATTAATTTTTGCCTCTTCACTAGCCAAGCTCGCAGCGACTATCCTGTGCATCCTATTTTTATGGATTGCGTACATGGCTGGTCAATCTCAATATAGTCAGGGCTTTCGCCGCGGTCGGGTTTCGGCTGCGGGCGACCATGCGGCGGTTGCGAAAATTCCAGTCAAGGCGGCGCTTACCGCTGACGCAGCGATTATGAACTTGTCCACTAAGTATCTCATCCCGACCGCCTAATAAAAGGCGACCGCGACTCCAGAAACCGAACGCATCGAGATCATTCCAGACGCACAGGCCGGGTCGGCAATTGCGAGTTCAGAAAGGGGGATCCTGTCAAAACCGTTGGATGATCACCAATCAGAGGCGCATCTCGGTTCGCGTTCTTGGGCAGTCGGCATCCCGACCGCAAATGAAATCGTTTCGTCACGCCCGGCAAATTCAATCGAAAGCGGCCGTCGCCAGCGGTCGGGGCATTCAATGCAGCACGTCATACGCAAGCTCTATTCTGATGGTCGCACGTCAGCATGCGACTGTTTCATCCGGATTAATCCGATGCCGCGAGCCGGTCCAAAGCGCCCGTAATCCGGTTTCGACAATTTTGTGGAAACCTCGACGGGATTCGTGGCCGTCGAAACGGGCGATGAAGATCAGGCTTGTGAAGCGCAGTTCGTCGTAACGCATCCGCTCAGGTCCTGCATGCGCGGCAGACCTCGCCCCCAGGCGTCGGCCTTATTTGTGCTTGAACGCGATCAAAGGAGCCAACCTGCTCGTTGGGTCGGATTGCTGTATGCAACGAACCGGCGAAGGACGAGCTCGTAGATCTTCAACTGGTTTGCGACCCGGCATTGCATCCATTTGCGGTCGATAAAGAATGCTTGGATTGGCGATGTTTCATGTGAAACTGTCGGTTGCAGCAGTTGAACTCAGACCCGCACCCAATATGTCTCATGGCTGAATTTGGCCAAATGCAAGGAGAAAACAGATCTCTTTGAGATTAGGATTTGCGTTCGGTAATCGCTGACCGCAAGCCGTCGATCAGCCCTTCAATCCGCGACACTCGCTCAGACAGTGCAAGCATGTCCCGGTGCAAATTCCACAGGAATGCCAAGATAGCTACGATACCTGCGAGAGTAAGATAATCAAGATTCAACATGTTCCAAACGTGGATTTGGTCGCCGCGATTGTCAACCCGTTCATCATGTCTTTCTTCATGAAACTCGCAGTCCGATTCCTGTGGTTATTGACAACCAAGAGCACAGCGGAGCTGACCAGTTTTGTGACGACTGTTCCAATGGAGGTTTCCTATTCGGCTCAACCGACCTTGTCCACGATCCGTGCCGACACGCCCTGTCGATTGCACAGAGCGTCCGCCTTAACCTTGCGACTGAACAGGTCTGATATGTCCAGAACGCTCGGCATCGCAGCGATTTCGTTCGACTTGCTTTCGACCTTATCCAGTACCTCGCAGAGCACTTGATGGACCGCTGACGTCGGTCGTCGGTCGAGCCGGGGTTCCGAGGCACCCGCCAATCCTTTTCTGAGGGCTGGAACGAGTAGCGCGACAGGCCGAGGCGAGGGTTGAAGCCCCATCCGAATTCGGCGATGAACGGCGAACTCCGCCACTTCCGACGGAGGGGCGGCCCCCATGGAAGCCTGCGGTGACTGGGCCGCGAAAACCTAGGTTTCAATAGAAGAATTATGGGGTATAGTTGATTGAATGACAGGGATTCACGTTCAGTGCCAAATAGGTCGAAAAATCATCAAGCTTTTGCACAGAACCGATAGTAATGAGCTTAGGGGTGTTTGATTTCTTCTCTGGGTGCGGCGGAGCCAGCAAAGGTTTCCAGAACTCAGGCATGGAACCGGTCTTTGCGCTCGATTTCGACAAGGATGCCGCAGCAACGTTTCGGAACAATTTTCCTAATGCTGTCGTTAGAGTCTCCGACATCGCCCGTTTCGAATCTGACGAACTTGAAGATCTAGTCAGAAAACACGACGTAACGCTGTTTTGTGGTTGCGCGCCTTGCCAACCTTACACAAGGCAAAACACTCGAAAGCCAGAGAAAGAAGCTGACACCCGAAGATCGTTGCTGTCGCACTTTGGCTCGCTCGTTGAAGAGCGCCGTCCAGACTACATTTTCGTCGAAAACGTACCGGGCGTGCAGAATGTTTTGGGGAACAGCATGCTTGCCCGCTTCAAGAAGCGGCTTGAAGCGATTGGCTATCAACTGAATGTTGGAATCGTCGAGTCCCGGAACTTCGGAGTGCCGCAACGGCGGCGGAGGCTAGTGCTTCTTGGGTCACGACACGGCGTGATTGACTTTCCAGAGGAAACGCATTGTTCTAGCTACAGTACTGTTTGGAAATGGATATCCCATTTCCCGCCGATCAAGGCTGGCGAAACGCACCCGGAAGTACTAAACCATCGTGCAGCAAATTTGTCTGAACTGAACCTGCGGAGGATCAATGCAACGCCTCCTGAAGGGTCGCGGGCGGACTGGCCGATGGAGCTCCGGCTAGATTGCCATAGCATGAAGGGCTATACTGGCCACACCGACGTATACGGTCGGATGAAGTGGGACAGACCGGCAACAGGTCTGACAACGCGCTGCATCAGCCTCTCCAACGGTCGTTATGGCCATCCAGAACAAGATAGAGCAATCAGCGTGCGGGAAGCAGCTGCGCTCCAGACATTTCCAGACAACTTTGAATTTTCCGGGGCGTTGAACTCACAGGCAAAGCAGATCGGCAATGCGGTTCCTGTATTGTTGGCGCAGGCTTTCGGCGCGCAAATTTCATCTCATGCCAAGCAGCATGCAGGGTAAGGCATGGCGAATTTCAAGACGAGAGCACGTACTGTTGACATGCTTGGGCGCCAGCAGATTGCAAATGCGTCAACAGCGATAAGCGAGTTGTTCAAGAACGCTCATGACGCTTACGCTGACCACGCCGAGGTAGACTATTTCCGCTCCGACGGTCTTCTTCTCATTCGGGATGATGGTGTTGGCATGACACCGGAGGAGTTTGAAAATCGCTGGCTAGTACTCGGTACGGAAAGCAAACATGCTCCGCGCGGCCACAAAGCTGATACCTATCGTCCTTTCGACAAACCTGAACGGGCGGTCATGGGCGAGAAGGGAATCGGTCGCCTCGCGATCGCGCTTTTGGGACAACAGGTTCTCATATTGACTCGCGCTGCGCGGAACGGAACAGCGCACGATCTGGTCATGTGCTTCATCCATTGGGGCTTGTTCGAAATTCCCGGGGTCAATCTTGAAGATATCGAAATTCCGATAAAACTAATTTCCGGAACATGTATTCCTACGTTTGAAGATGTTAATGAACTTATTGAAATTACGAAACAGAGCGTTGACGAGTTGTTTGCTGACGATCAGAATCTGTTATATAAACAGATAATTAAAGATATATCACATTTTAAGCCGAACCCGAGACATTTGGACGATTTTTTGGGTGGGCTTAGCCTCAAGGATGAAAGAGCCGGAACTCATTTCTACATTGCGCCAGCCAACGATGACATTGCCCATGACATTGAACGCCAACGTCAGGAGAACAATAGAGATTTCACAAAATTTCTGCTTGGATTTTCGAACACTGTGTTCCGAGAAATGCCGCCACCCCCAATAAAAACAGCATTTCGATACTGGCGGACAGACGCCGAAAGCGAAGACCTGATAGGAGATGGTGAGTTTTTTACACAGCAAGAACTAGAATCAGCCGATCACAAGATTAGCGGAAGGTTTAACGAATACGGGCAGTTCCATGGTGATATAAGAATTTATGACAAGCTAATCCCTGGACACGTTATTTCTTGGTCGGGAGGTAAAGGTCGCCCAACCAGTTGCGGTCCGTTTGAAATTGAATTCGGTTATGTCGCCGGTGCGCAACGGGAAAGTAGCTTACCACCAGATGAATGGAAAAGAATTATAGACAAGTTAAAAAAAATCGGTGGGATTTACGTTTATCGGAATAGGATAAGAATTCTTCCGTATGGAAATTCGGATGTCGATTGGCTTAATATCGAGGAACGTAGAACAAAGTCCGCAGCATATTATTTCTTTTCACATAGACGTGTTTTTGGTTCTGTAAATCTGAGTCGCGAAAGCAACGGTTCATTAAGGGAGAAGGCTGGGCGAGAGGGATTTCAACAAGATAAAGCTTATCGTCAATTGAAGGACATTCTTGAAAATTTATTTCTGCAGCTTGCCGCGGATTTCTTCAGGGATACTGGAGATCATTCTGAATACTATAATGATCAGCGCTCTGAATTAGAGGGACTGGAACGCGCACGTCGGCGGCAGGAAAAATTGGCATCTGCAAAACGAAAACGCTTTGTAAAGTCGCTCGACGATTTTTTTGAACGAGTTCATGACAGCCGCCACGAAATAGAGCTTGCAGATCTTCGTAAATCTATTTCAAATCAAATGGGCGCTGTGGAGAAAATCAAGGATCCAGAAGAAGCTTCATTTGCATTGCTGGCTATGGAAGATGAAGCAAATCTCAAACTTAAGGAGATCCGAGAGAGTTATCGAGTTGTTAAACCCCGCGGGATTGGCTTGCCAAAAACCGTTCAAAGGGATTGGAGTGCCTATGCTTCCGAGATGGAATGCTTGGAAAAGGGGTTTTTTGGTCCTTTCAGCACAGAGGTGGCGCTGAGAGTCAATAATGCGGCAACCGCAGCGAAGATTCATATCGATCAAAAAAGGCGCCTTGGTGGGGCAATCCGGCGGCAAGCAGAAATCTGGAGGAAGGCCGTGGAATCGGAAGCACGGCAATTGCGTAAATCAGCGAAAGAGACCCGGTCGTCCGCTATAGAGTTTGCCTACGATGCCGTTCGGGAATTGCAAGAAACAATTTCGGCTGTTGAAGTCGATTTTGCACAGAAGGACCTCGTTGACCACTCCCATGATGAGGTCGGCCGATTACGTGAAACTTTCCGAAATCGCATTGAGACTGTTGGCAGGAAGAACCGAGATAATATGGCCAAGGCACGGGAGATGCTGGCTACGGTATCAAGTGATATTGATCGCGGATTGGAGCTATCTGGGTCCGATATGATCGAAGCAATGGACCAAGAATTGCTGGAACTCAGGGAACAAGCTGATTCCAATTCCGAAATGGTACAACTCGGAATTGCAATAGCAGTGATCAACCATGAATTTGAATCCGCTATCACGGGCGTACGCCGATCCTTGCGCGAACTCCGACCTTGGGCCAAATCAAACGAAGGCCTTTTGACTCTGTACCGAGATATCAGAAACAACTTCGACCACTTGGACGGACATCTCAATCTGTTTACACCCTTACAACGACGATTGTACCGGAAACCTATTCCTATAAAGGGATCCGATATTACGCATTACTTATACACGCTGTTTGAGGCGCGTCTTAAAAGACATCATGTGGATTTTAAAGTAAAAGATGCTTTTCTACGATCCGAAATCATCGGTTTTCCTTCAACAGTTTATCCTGTCTTTGTCAATATTATTGATAACGCTTTCTTTTGGTTGAAGGACATTGATGACGGTAGGAAAATTATGCTTGATGCCAGTCCGAACGGGTACCAAATTTCAAACAACGGTCCATCAATCAGCCAAAGGGACACTAGAGCGATCTTTGATCGAGGATTCACTAGGAAGCCGAGTGGGAGGGGGTTAGGTCTCTTCATTTCGAGAAATGCATTGCAAAAAGAAGGGATGGACATCGACCTTATGCCTAACTCGCAAAGCCGAGGTGTAACTTTGATTATCAAATGGAAAAAGGATCACAACAATGCCTGAAACCTTACAAGACTACTCCAAAAAGGCCGCAGAATCCTTCGTTCAAACTGCTGTGTTTATAGATGATCAGATTTACCGGAAACGCGAAACCACCGTTGAAACGGTAGATCCTCCGCAGGCGCGGGAACTAACTATAAATACAGAAAAGACCGGAAATCGCGAAAACAACAACCGTGCAAGCACTACGCAACGTGGCACCGCGAAGGAAACCGTTTGTGACGGCTATGAAATCATAAACAGTTTTGCAAAAAAGAAGATTGTTTGCTCAATGTATGAGCCTAAAAGTACACCTGATGGTCCGCAGATAGATGATTCCATTATACCACTTTGCACCTCAGCTGATATCGTAATTGTCGACTGGAACCTACATAGCGATAACGGAGTTAAGGCAATCGATTTAATCAAGGATCTGATTAATCAAACAACCCAAGATGTCCCAGAACAAATTCGACTTGTTTTAGTTTATACTCAAGAAATCAATTTATTTGTTGTTGCAGATGACGTTTTTGATGCGATAAACGATGACATCGGTGGTGAATTTCAACCCATTATGGATGAAAATAACCTTGCGTTTCGTACTAGGAATAGTCGTGTCGTAATACTAGGGAAGCCAGGAAGGGAGCGCGCGGAGGTTGTCCGCAGAAATGTTGTTGATGAGATCGGGCTTGCGGATTTCGCTGTTGAGGAGTTTGCAAAACTTGCCTCAGGCATCTTGCAAGGAGCAACTTTACGCTGCCTCGCCGAAATCCGGAACAATAGCCGGAAGATCCTATCCAGGTTCAATCACGATTTAGATCCAGCGTTTCTAACCCATCGGGCGTTGGGTTTAGAGACGGAAGACGCATTGGGCCATATCGTTCCATTATTAATCTCAGAGATTGAGTCTGTTCTGGAAGACGCGCTTCCAAATCCCCTAATGTCAGATGATGTGCTAAGAGACTGGTGTATGAATGTCTGGGAGCCAGGAGATCACCTCAGCCAAGATTACCGAGTTGAACGGAATTTTAAGCATATTGCAGGGGATATATGCACAAAAGGATTCAAAATCGCCAGGAAACTTCATAACGTTGGTCCAAATCCCAATAATAAAGGAAATTACGTAAAGGAGGCGGAAAAATTTCTGCTTCCATCTGAAGATTCCGATGCTAATCTTCGTTTTGCCCACTTTATGGCTAGCCGAACATTTTATGAGGAAAACCATAAAATGCTAATGCTTGGAAGCATTCTGCATGATAGAGTCCAAGATCAATACCTGCTATGCATTCAGCCAGTTTGTGACAGTGTTCGTTTAAAGAAGCGTAGAACCTTTGTGTTTGTCAAGCTGCACAAAAAGGAGATAAACGGCGCACAATCTGTATCTCATGTCGTTGTAAAACCTAATAATTCGATAGTCGAATTACTCTACAAGCCAAATTCCTATGAATGCTTCTCGACGTCTTTTGAACCTGATAAAAAATTGAAGGCAGTCATTGCAAAGCCAAATAATCAGAATGAGCTATATTTCGAGGATATTTTCAGAAATAGGTATTATTGGATGGGTCAACTCCGGACGTCTCATGCTCAAGATGCAGTTGGGCGATTTGCTAGCAATATTTCCCGTATCGGACTAACTAACTCTGAGTGGCTTCGTTTACTGGCAAAACGATAGGACCAGTTAGTAGGCAATTCTGCTACAAAAGGTTACCAAGGCTTTGGTGACCTATACTTGGGTTTGTATTGCCTATGGTGGATTAAAATTAGTGATCAGGTAGATTTGCCTCGACGGACGATACTACGGAATATTGGTGACCGTTCAATGAACCCAATTCCGGCGGATGCCCTCTTGTGTACATCCCTTTTTTGATCAATAATTCTGCAATCACCGCTGTGCTCATAGATCGAAATTTAAATCTCGTTTTAGGTCCGCAGTAAAATAAATGCACGTCGGAAAGTCGATCTGCTTTAGATGTTAATCACGATTGATGGCTTATTGCTTTGAGTCCGCAGCCACAAGATGCTGATTCTTGCCGGAGCTGAGCTTTCGGCTCGAATTGGAAGCATCCACTGCTCGGGCGTCAAGGCGTAGTCGCATCAATGGGTGAACTCAGACAGCTCCGAACGCACAAAATGTAGGCTCTGCGGATTCAAGTAAACAAGCCATCACGATTGAATATTGCGACGGTTTTCGAAATCTCGCCCGAAGAAAAATAACGAGGTAGTATAGCATGCCGCACTAAGCCGCAATTATCGCACACTCGAGCAGGCAAATAAAACCATTAGCTTGTCCGAATTAGACCGACCCCCGAAATGGGCAAGCCTCGGGTTGACCCAATCATTCCGCTCACGCTGCCGGTAGATCGTCCTCGACATAAATCTGAAGGATATCCTTGAAAGTCTCTTCGGTTTTGAAGCCGAGCGATCCTGCCCGCTCGGCGCCGAATTGAGAGGCCCATGTGCTTACAATCGATTGCACCAACGGATCCGGGCGGTGTTTGACCAGCTTGACTGCGTCGTTGCCCGCGTAATCCCTGAGCGCGTCCAGCTGCTCCCGTATTGAACAAGTTAGCGAAGGCATGGTGAGTGTACGCCGTCCGTCGAGATGGCCCGTATCGATTTCGGAAGCGTGCGTGAAAAACGCCGCAGCAGATCGGGGAGACGCGTGCATATGCCTGACGTCCGTTGATAGCGGAAGTTCAGTTTCGCAACCGTTCAATGGTTCGCGGATTATGCTTGAAAAACACGACGAGGCCGCAGCGTTGGGCTTGCCCGGCCGGACTGTGATCGTCGGGAGACGCAAAGAGATGCCGTCGACATAGCCCTTCTTTGAGAAATCGGAGATCATCAGTTCGCACATCGCCTTTTGCGTTCCGTAGGATGTGCGCGGCTCGCAAATGAATTGATCGCCGATCGGCGTTGGGGGAAAGGGCGGCCCGAACGCCGCGACGGAAGAAGCGAACACAAATCTGGGCGTGTATGCGCCGCCAGTCTTGTCGTGCTCGGCCCTGAGCGCCTCAAGCAGCGCCCGCGTCGCGTCGAAGTTTACCTGCCAACCGAAATCGAATTCCTGTTCGGCTTGCCCCGACAAGATCGCTGCCAAGTGGATCATCACGTCGGGTTTCGCTTCCGCAAGTTTTTCCGGCCACCCGGGGTCGGTCAGGCTGCCGCGCAATTCGACGACAGATCGGATGCCGTCCTCCGGAAACGCGATGTCGGCAAGAATGATCTCGCCGACAGGCTCGCCGTTCAATCCATTGCTTTGGAGGCGGCGGGCGATCTTTTGGCCGATCATGCCCCCGCCCCCTGTGATCAGAACTTTCGTCATTCGGTTTCTCCCGGATTCATCGACCGACGGAACGCGGTCGGCTTTTTCCTGCAAAATCAATTGTTGCAAGTTGGCCGATAATGGCATGGACCCGATCTGGTCAAGCGACAACCGGAGGCAAGGTCGCCAAAATCGGGACGGGCTGAGGGCAGTCGCGGTCACGCTCAATTCCTCCCGCTTGCTCCGCCAATTGACCCGCGCAAGCGGGAAGCGCCCGCTCCGATCGCCGAGGCGACCGAACCGGCGCTGCCCAGCATGCGGCTTCTGACCGGGCCATCGCCAAGAGATGCGTCGCCTCCGATCCACGCGAGTGCTCTGGCGGGGAACTCCGAAACCAAGGAAAAGCTCTGTTCGATGACCGCGACATAAGCGACAACGACCAGCGCGCCTGAAGCGATCAGGCCGAATATCGCAACCAGAGGCGACGCGCTGGTCAGAGCGCTCATCGCATAGAACATTCCGATATCGATCAAGCCGGTCATGATCCTGAACAAGGCGATGCCGATGAAATATCCGACGATCATGAGAGTCGGCGTCAATGTGACGGAAAGCAGCAGCAACCAGCCTCGGCGACCGGCTTCGCCGGATATCCCCTCGCCGTCCAACCGGAAATGCCCAAGCGCCCACAAGCTGGATGCCACGACCGCCTCCGCGACAAGCAGGAAATACCCGATGACCGCGAAGACCCAATAGAAAAACGGAAGCAGCGGAAGAATGAAGGATTGCGTAACCCCGATTGCAGCCAATGGAGCCGCGATCAGAAATACCGTCGTATTCGCGAGAGACTCCGACACCACGGACACGGCGGCGCTGCCGAACATCAGCGAGCCCGCCACGTCGAGATACCAGTTCCCCATATTCACGATCCCGATGATCGGATCTTCGCCCCAGCGCGACGGGGACAGGTTTTCGATCATGGATTTGACGCCTTCGGCGAAACTGATGTTCCAAATCTGCCCGATCAGGCCTGCGGAACTATTGCCGGATGCAGCTGCCGCTGCGCTGCCCGGCAGCGGAAAGCCGTAAGCCGCAAGACGGGACGTCGAACGCTCGAGTTCCGCTTCGGCGGCCCGCCAAATCCGGGCAGCCTCTTCCAAGTGGAGGTATTTTCCTTCGTCGACGCCCCCGAAATTGCGCCGAAACCAACCGGGAGAGTCAGATTCAAGAACGACCACTCGGTTCAGGCGATTCAAATTGTCTCCGACGTATCCCGACTCGCGTGCCGATACGGATGCCCGAAGCAGACCGGTCGTTTCGGAATTCAGCCGGGCGATCAGCATGTACCAGTTGCCGGCGCCGATCCAGCCTTCCCCTGAACATTCAGCGGTTCCCGCTTGGGCCTTTCCGCAGTCTCCGCCGGTGATGTAGGTCTCGACGATTTCTCGCGTGGGATTCGCGCCGTTCGCGCCTCCTGCAATCCGGAGGATTTCGCGATTTCCGGACGCCAGCCGCGCCGTCGCAGCTTCCATCACCGCCGCGACCTCCGTCGTTATGTCCGGCAACGCATCGGAATTGGCGATCAATCCGGGCCACTGCAAATCCAGAATTGCATCCGCGCGCTGGACGAGGATGGCCAGCATTTCCGAATGCGTGCTCCGAAACGCACCTTCAGCGGCAGCGGATGTTTGCGGATCAAAGTTCTTGATGAATCCCGGAGGTTCAGGGATTGAATACGAGCCGCATACGCCGTCCCGTCGAGCTCCGATGGCGGAAATGATCTCCGTCGAATTGTCGGATTGAATCTCTTCCAGCCTCACCCTCAACTGGCTACCGGCCGCTTCGAACTGATGGTTCGCAATCCGCGCGCAAAGCTGGTTGCGGTAAACGGTTTTGAACAACTCGCCATCCGCTCGGGACGCGGATTTCGCGATCGGCACGCCGCCCGCCAGTATTCGACGCGCTCCCTGGCCCCAGATTTCCGAAGCCATGGCGGTGGCCCCTTTGACAAGCCACGCGGTTCCGGCCTGGACGACGTTGTATCCGCCCAATCCGGGCAGAGGAATCAACAGCGCGACTGCGAACAAGACCCGAAGCGGAGCCCAAAGGGACGACCATCTCCGCCCGAGGATTTCGCCCTCGTGGGCGGACTGCAGGAGCCCGGCAGTCACATTGTATAGGAACAGCACGCCCGCGATGGACAGGATCGCAAGATTCAAGAATCCGATGAGCGTCGAGAATATCGTCGGACCATTGTCCGCGCCGGCTGTTGGAAACAACGGCCCGAACAGCTGGTTCAGCAAGGCGGCGCTGTTCAGATCGCCGAATTCCGTGCCGAAAAATTCGCTTACGCGGATCTGAATGCCAGCCGGACCGGTTTGCGCAGCGACGGATCCGGGCAGAAGCGCTGATAAGCTGAACGACAAGATTGGCAAGCATGTCGCCGGCGTGAAAGATTGATCTGGCTTTCGGCGCTTGAATCCAATGAACCGTTCTGGCAGTCGCCGATCCTTCGGCTTGGAGCGAGGCGTAAAGCCAATCTTCCGTGTCTCGACTGCGATATTGCGTTCCCGTCGCCGACCTTTGCCAAGGCTGGCTACGGGGCAGCGCATGGCGACCAATTCTTGTGGCATGACCACGCTGTCAAGACAGCCAGCGCCGCCTCTCGTCATCGTCTTTACCGGCCGAATAGGCCGCGAGCGGATCAAAACGGCGGCCTTCCGACCGCAGGCGGTCCGAAGACGAGCCATGCCGCCGTTGCAAGCACGGACAAGTAAACCAGCAGGAATGCCAACGCGACCGCACGAAACAACAATGCCTTGTCGGAGGCTCTGCGCCCGGCAGTGTTCGCAGTCCAGAGAAATTTTCCCATTGGGAAGACATACGCCGCGTACCCGGTTCAACCCGACTGGTTAATGCGGTCGCATCGGCACTTTTTTGTGGAAAGCGGTTTCGGGCTATTCGGAGTTTCATCGGTTCGTGTTCAACCGTCGGAAGCTCACCTGATCAGGAAATAATTCGAATGAACCGACAAGCAAGCGGCATGGCCGCCCTTCCGCCGCGCATGGACAAATGTCCTCGGCAGCAAACCGGAATAGGTCTGATCAACCGCGGCCTCGCCCGCTGCGTCCCGCCGAACATTCGCATCAGCGAATGGAAGACCAAAGAAATCGCTCCGCGAATTCGTACCGATGAGGATGTGCATTCGATTGAGTTCAGCGCGGCGCATCCGGGCCGCAATCCAAGACCGCATGCCTTCCGCTGCGCGCCGACGGAATTTCCATTCTTGAAACGATTAGCGACAAAAGTCGGTCTTGCTATCGCGGCGATATTCGTGGCAGCACACGGTTTCGCCGCGTCCGATGCAGCGGCATCGGCGTCGGCGTCCGGCACCTTGGCGGGCATCGCTAGACAAGGAACGCTCGGCGAATTGGAAGTCTGGGAAATTCCTGGATCGGAACTCAAACTCCTTGTGGGCAGCCGGCACGGAGAAGTTTTGATCGCGAAACTGATTTCGCCGCCGAAGAATTGGCCGACGGACGCTGAAAACGCGAGCCAGAAATTGGAGGCGGAAGAGCTATGCGCGGTCGATGATGTCTTGGCGTACGGCGATCCGGATGAGCTCAGCAATCGCGACGTTCGCGATTTGCCCGGCACTCTCCGAATTGGCGGGCAATATCCTGATCATGCGGTTTCAAGGACGCCGCTGCGCTCAAAATCCGCTGCCTATTCCAACGCGACCGAATATTCGGGGTTCGCGAAGCCGGATGGGCTTCCAAGCGAAGCATCCGCTTCGTCGATCGACCGATCGGTTGCATTGGAATCAATCCGCAAGGACGCATTCTGGTTCAGCGTCGGCAAACGAGGAGCGCCGACGGTTTACGCCGTCATCGACCCGGATTGCCCGTTCTGCGCAAAAGCGATGACGAATTTGAAAGACGAGGTGGAACTCGGAAAGCTGCAGCTTCGGGTCGTCCCCGTCCATGCATTGGGCGAACATTCCGCCGATCTGATCGCGGCCATGCTGACCGACAACGAGCCGCCGGTCGCATTTTGGCGTCATGAAATTCAAAAGGGAACCTTCGGGTCTTCAGATCTTGCTCCCGTCGACTTCAAGTCGCTGCGACCCGAACTGCGCGCCGCTATCGAAAGCAATCTCGCTCTGATCTCGCGCTTGAAAATCGAAGGCGTTCCGTTCTTCGCTTTCGAAACCGGCGCCGGCCCCGCGATATATTTCGGGGTGCCGGAACCGGAAGTCTTCGCCGATGCGATTTCCGACCCTTACGACGGCGGGAGCAACTGAACTGATTCAAACCTTGCTTCAGGATCGGACGCCGGCCCTTCGCAATGGCCGACGTCCTTGGAACTGCAATGCGGTCCACAAGCTCGCCGCTGCGCAAGAAAATTCGATTGGAACAATGGCGTCTTCAGCGAACAGGCGCGACGGCCAACAATCCGCGCATCATTGGCGCGCAAATTTGCTGAATTGGCGCAAACTTGACAGCACGCTGCCCGTCAATCCGGTCGCGGCAAGCGGCGATCAACCGCAAAGCAGGTCGTAGATTTCTCGTCCCGGATACCCGTCCGGCGTCAAACCGTACGATTGCTGGACTTCGCGCAAGCTCGATCTTGTCGCCGGACCGGCCAATCCATCCAATCCGCCGGTTTCATACCCCTTATCCGCTAGCGCACGCTGCAAGTCTTCGACTTCCTGCTTCGACAAATGATGCCCGGCGGGCGGCCATGCAGTTCTGATTCCGGCTCTTTCCGCGATCTTGTCCGAAAGATCGCCTACGGAAATCACATACGCGTCGGCCCTGTTGTACGAGCGAAGCGCATTGTAGTTCTCCGACGCAAGCAGCGCAGGACCTTCCTTGCCTGCGGGAAGCAGAAGCAAGGCCGGACCGAATTTCGAAGAAGACCGCTCGTCCAAAAACCGCACTCCTGCGGCTTGCCATTCCTCGGCGTCCATCCAGTTCGCCTCCGTCGAAAGCAAGTAGTCGAACCCTTGCGGCAGAACGACTTCCGCAGACCAGCGAACGCCTTTCTTCCAACCGTGCCCGACGAGGTAATTCGCGGCGGAAGCCAATGCGTCCAGTGGACACGCGCCCCAAATGTCGGGCTTGCGACCTCCTTGAAAGCTGACGGCGAATTCCAAATAGCTTGTCGGCATGAACTGCGTGTGTCCCATCGCGCCCGCCCATGATCCCTTGAATTCGGGAATCCCGACCGCGCCGGACAGAACGATCCGCACCGCAGCCTTCAGTTCGGCTTCGAAGAACTCCCGTCTCGCGCCGCGACTTGCCAATGTCGCAAGCGAATCCAGCACGCGGAAGCCGCCCATCCGCCGTCCGTAGTCCGTTTCGATTCCCCAGATCGCAATCAGAATCGCGGCATCGACCCCGTACAGGTTTTCAATCTTGGACAATGTTTCACGATTTCCCGCAAACCTGCTTCTGCCTGCTTCAGCTCGCGCCTCGGATGCGGCGATGCCGACATACTCGCCCATCGAACGCGTGAATTCCGCCTGATTGCTGTATTTTTCAATCACGTCAGGATTGAACCGAATGCTTTCCAAGCATTCGTCCATCAGCGGCTCCGAGGCGGATTGCATGAAGGGCGCGTCTTTGAATTCCTCAAGCCAGATTGAGAAATTTTCTTCGTCTTGAGCGAAGTCGGCATTATTCATGTCTGACATCCGCAATGAGTTTCAAACGCAAAGCTTCGAGGACGAGAAGCGACCTGTTCGCCGAGGGATCCTGACGGATTGATTGCGTCGCATGGGAGCAGGCATCGGAAAACATTCGCAGCTACTATATCTTTCTCGCAGAGCCCAGCAGCGCAGTCGCAATCAGCACCGTTCGCTCCCGCTGCCCGGCAAAATCCTTCCAGCCGGAATTCGTGTCGCTCGAGTCCCGCCAATTCTGCAAGTGAAATTGCCGACCGGGGCCGCATCAACCAACTGCGCTGCAGTCGAATGAGCCGCGGATCAAGCAAGCCTTTTCCAACAATCGGAAACGAACATGCGAAGCAGATCTCTGAATTACGGAGCGGTTGAACCGGAACGACGCTCCGCCATGAGGCATTATGCCCCCTACCAAAGACTTTGTTTTCCCTCGCAAGGAATTGGCGGCCATATTTTCCGACATGCGGGCCGCTGCTGCAGACATCTGAATGGATCGCTATCGGCTGCCTTGTTCCGAATCCGAAAGATCGGCGGATTCATGTATGGCGGTGAACTGTCCCGCGGGCCTGTAGCAATACAGATAGCTTTCAAGGACGGCTTCCATGGCAGTCGGCTCAATTCCGAATTCCGAGAGCGTCCGGGCCTCGTCCGAAACCACATTGTCATTCGCGAGCTGACGGACTTGATCTTTGGTCAGCATATTGTTGACGAACACATTCATCGTGATGAATTGCAGAATGTCCAATGCGCCCGCCATCGGCATCGCAACAAATTCGGGGAAACCGACAACCGCGCGGCGCCGACGCACGCACTCCAGCATGAGGTGCATGAGGCTTCGGAAATCCGCCACCTCAGGACCGCCCAGCTCGTAGATCCCAGGCAACGCCTCGCCGCACGCGCCTTTCGCGGCAGCATTCGCGACATCGCCGACGAATACCGGCTGGAATTTCGTGCGGGCCCCGACAAGAGGAATTATCGGCGACATCCTTGTCATCGCAGCAAAACGATTGAAGAACTGATCCTCGGCGCCGAATATGATTGAAGGCCGCAAGACGGTCGCGTCAGCAAATCGGGACATGACGGCATCCTCGCCCTTGCCCTTGCTCGCTGCGTATTTGCTATCGCTGCCCGGATCCGCGCCGATTGCCGAGATGTGGACAAGCGTCTCGGCGCCTTCGCGCGCAGCCGCAGAGGCGATCCGCTCGGCGCCTTCAGCATGAATGTCGTTAAATCCTTGGCGGCCTGTTTCGACAAGTATGCCTACGCAGTTGACGACCGAGTCGCTTCCCCTGACTGCATCGTTCACCGACCGGTCATTCCTTATGTTCGCCGACACCGGTTCGACTTGACCGGGAACGCCGTAGGTCCGAACGAATATCGCCTCGTTCGGTTTGCGGACGGCAACCCGAATTCTGTGTCCTTGCTTCGCCAGTCTCTGGGCGATGTAGCGCCCGACAAAGCCCGAACCGCCGAAAATCGTAACGATCATGGCAAACTGATCCTTTTGTGTTCTTCCCAGTTCCCGCATCGCTTGGATTTCGCCCTCAGACAGAAACCTCTCGAAGCTCGCAACACTTGAGTTTTGGGCTCGACTTCGTATGCGAAAGTTCCAATATCATGACCGGGCATGAAGTGTAATCGTGTCAAATCTGATTCCGAGCACCCGGAGCAGGCATCTTGCAGCCGAGCGGTTGCAAATTCGTCTCGTCTTCAGGCCGATGATCGGACTTTACATCCCATTACATCCCATTCTGAAGCGATAAGCGTTCATCCGCTTGATCTGATTGCACGCCACTGATCAAAGCAAAATGCGAGGTCGTGGTCTTCGCCGATTCCTCAGCCAGATGGAAACTTAGAGTACGAATCAAAATTCGTATTTTATTGTTTATTATCATTACCTTATGTTCCTTCCGTGCGCGACAGCTCGTGCAGTTCGATGATCTCCGGAGACGGCGCGTCCACCTCCCGGAACGCTCTCCGGTCGGTGGCGAGCGCTCCAGCCAAGGCGCGGGCGTTCCTCCGGGCGTCCTTGGCTCCGCCGAGAAGAACCGGCCGCGGAAGCGGTCGACCTGCTTGGGGTTGAGCGCGAACACCGCGACGACGCGCTCGAGAAGGGCGTCCACCTCCGGGCCGTGCGGCTTCTCGAAGTAGTGTACCGATAGTTCTGTAATTGGTGTCAATAGGCATCTAATCATGTCCCATTTTAGGCATTCAAGGCTGACCCGCAGCGAGGAGTGGATTTTTGGGGTGGCAGGAGCCGGAGGGCTTTCGGGATGGGACGGTGATGGCGCCGCAGAACTAGTGGCTCGACCATGCTTTATAGCAAGCCGCACCGCCCGTCTTCATCATCTCGCACAGTTGCATGATGCCGCGGCGGACCGCGAACCAGAAGGAAGAGAGCATGAGGCCGTTGAACAACCCGGCCCTCGGCGATTTCCGGGCCGGCTGACGCGGCGCGTCCGGTCGGAGGTCCGCCGGGCGGAGTCAGGCGAATCCGGCCCGCCCATCGCGCCGGAACCGCGGAAACGAGCATTTCGCGCATCCGAATCAGGCCGGAGGCGGGGAATCGCGCATCCATAGCGGCCGCGAGCCACTTCAGGTTGATCGCGGCGGCCGTCGGGCAGGACTGGATATTCATGTTGCCGAGGCCGCGCCGCACGGCGCGGCCCGTGTCGGGTCTTCGTTTCCCCGTGGAAGCCCTCGGATCGCCAGAAATGGCGCCGGCAGAGCTGCCGGTCCTCTTCGCTCCTTTGAAGCGTCCGCCGACGGCCGCGCAGCAGCGCCGGATGGTCGCCGTCCTGCGCCGACTCTGCTTGGACAGGCAGTCGCCTTTGAGCGGGCAGCGCGCGCAGTCCTTCGCCTTGGCGTGGAAGAACCGCCCGTGCTTCTGAGAGTTTGAACGGAAATTGAGTGGCTTCGCCTAGATAGTGTCTGAACGGAAACTTCAACCCGTTGAATTTCCTTCATAAAATAGGATTTTTGCTTGCGAATGTTTCCGGGATTCGGCAGGATTCCCCCGGATTCGCCGCGGATTCGGCGGCTGTTTCAGAATCTTCGGAGGATTTCGGCATGCGGAAGGTCATTTCTGAGCGGTCCTTTCTGGGCTCGACCGACATCGGGGCGATCGAGCTGGACGCGAAGTCGCGGGACGACATCCCGGCGCTGCTGATCGGGCTTCAGGCGATCTGCATGAATGAAGAGACGCGGACGGAGCTGTTCCGCCTTCTGGACGCGCACGTGCTTCCGGGCCGGCGCCGGACCACGGGCCGCCCGGGGATGGACCTGTGGCGGATTCTGGCGGTGGGCGTTCTGAAGCAGGGCCTCCGGTGCGACTTCGACCGCCTCCGGGAGATCGCGGACCGGCATGCGGACGACCAGGCGTTTCCGGGCCACGACGTCCGGTTCGATCCCTGCCGCTACGAGCTCCGGACGATCCGGGACAATGTGGCCCTTCCGGCGCCGGAGATTCTCGGCAAGGCGGGCGATCTGGTCGCGGCGAGCGGGCAGGAGATTCTCGGAAAAAAGCCTGGCGCAACGTTCGGTCGGCCGCTGCGGCTCGTTCGTGGCGGAGACGGACGTCCACTATCCGACCGATGTCAACCTGCTTCGGGATTCGGCCCTCCGCCTGGTCCGGGAGGCGTCGCGGGCCTGCGGATCCTTCGGCGTTCCCGGATGGCGCCGGCGGCGGCATTGGGACGGCAGGGTCGGAGAGCTGTCCGACGCCGTGAGGACGGCGTCGTCGCAGCGCTCCCGGCCGGATGCCGTCCGCGCCTATCCGGAGGCGTGCTTGACGCTGACCGGCAAGGCCGAGGGCTCGCCGCCCATGTGCGCCGCTTCGCAAACCAGATCAGGCGCCGCGTGCTCCGGGGGAAGACGATTCCGCAGGGGGAGAAGGTGTTCTCGATCTTCGAGGAGCACACCCGCTGGATCTCCAAGGGCAAGGCCGACAAGAAGGTCGAGCCCGGGGTTCCGGTCTGCATCGTCGAGGACGGGAACGGGTTCGTGCTCGGCCATGAGATCATGTGGACCGGCGGCGACGCCGACGTCGCGGTTCCGCTGGTCGAGCGCTGCCGGAAGGCGTTCCCCGACCTGCGGGGGTGCAGCTTCGACCGGGGCTTCCACAGCCCGTCGAACCGAAAGAAGCTGGACGACCTGCTGGATCCGGACGCCTTGCCGAAGAAGGGCAGGCTGTCGGCCGCCGAGCGCGAGCGCGAGGCGGATCCGGCCTTCGCGGCGGCCCGGCGCAAGCACTCCGGGGTGGAGTCGGCGATCAACAGCCTGGAGCACCGAGGGCTGGACCGGGTCCGGCTGCGCGGCCCGGACGGATTCGAGCGGGCGGTCGGCCTCTCCGTCCTCGCCTCCAACCTCCACCGGATCGGCCAAATCCTTCGCGTCCTTCGCGGGCGCGAACGCGAGCGAATGCGGCAGAACCGCGAACCGCTGCACCAGTACCGACGACTCCGCGCCGCCTGAGCGGCGCTTCCCCCGGAAACCGGCCGGCCGGAAGGCGGCCGACGGCGGAGCCTGCGCCGAAACCCCGGAAAACCGATGCGGACGCGGGAATTCCGGCCCTCGGAGCCGAACCGGCCTCGTTCCCCCTCGAACATGCGCTTCGGAAGACACCCGGCAACCCGTCCGTCCTTGGAAATCGGTGCCTTTTCTGCCAGACACTCAATAGGAAATTGCAGTTTGTTTGGGCGACCGAAACAGGAACTTTCAAGGCCATGCCGGATTCCGATGATGAACTCCATCAGGCGGTTGATTGCGCGTCAGAACCGGGCGGATGAGCTTCGTGTGGCTGGAGTGCATCACATTGCTTGCCATTTTTTTTATTCATTGTCTTGTGGCAGGTGATTTGTTATCAGCGATTGTCCAACGCTGTTGGGTGGAATGTTTGCAAAATATGTGCGGAGAAAACGAATGAGAAAAATTTTACTTGCGACGACTGCGGCGATATGCGCCGGGGGAGTTGCATCAGCACAAGGAGTGTCGCTAAGCGGCGAAGCCAAGTTGGGGGTGTCATACGACAAAAGCGCAGTTGATGAATTTAGTGCGCTTTCCTCGGCCAAGGTCACGTTCACTTTATCGGGCAACTCCGACCACGATTTGTTTGGCGGCCCGTTCGGTGCAAGCTTTTCAGTTAATGCCGCTAATGAAGACGAAGTGGGTGACTATGTTGTGTATGTGGGGGCGGCTGACGGAGTGATCGGCAGGATTGAAGCAGGCACGGACCTCGGCGCTGCCGACAAAAAGTCCGGTGGGCTTAGCGACCCCGGTCTCGACGGCATCGGCTTGGACGATATAGCCGAAAGGTACTACGGCGGTTCCGGTAAGACGCTCCGGTATGAGAAGGAGCTTGTCCTCCTTCCCACACCCACAACAGTTGCGTTCTCGTTTGATCTGAAAAACGCTTGGGCAATCGGTGGGGAATACACTCTTACCGATCAACTCACGCTCGGAGCCGGGTACGACCACAAGGAGATTGCGTTAGAAGGCGGAGGCGAAAGGACCGAAAATACTCTGTCGTTCGGAGCAATTGGTAATTTGGGGCAAATGAATGCGGCGTTCCTTTACAGTTCTCGGTCATCAACAGGCCAGCCCGGCCAAACAGGTTATGGGCTTGAGGTCGGGTATACCGTGGGCAATGCTCAATTGACCGCAATCTATGCTAAAAACGATGGCACGGATGATATACCGAGCGGCGAGTCTGGCTGGGGTGTTGGCTTGAACTATGATTTTGGCAGTGGACTGTCATTTAAGAGTGCATACGGTACTGTCAACGATACAGCGAAGGCCAACGCCGGTTTCCTCTTGAAGTTCTGATCAGAACTGAACCTTGAGTTTAAAGAGCGGGCAGATTACCCGCTCTTTTTCTGTACTGCTACTTGAAAGTTCCTAACACGCTGTGCCGTCGCAAAAAAATTAGATTTCTCACACGGGTGCATCCCATTTTCTTTGGTTACGCGGCTGCGGCGCGACAAGCTTTCCACTCGAGGAAGTCGGGCCAACGCGGGTTTTCGAGGCAGCATCCTATGGCGAGCAGGGCGTTGGCTTCGCAGTGGCGGATGCAGACCGCTACGGCTCCGGAATGGCGATCACTTGAGCGACCTGCCCGGCGTCCGGCTGCTCTCTGATCCAGTCCATGCCCGCCGTCCGCCCGCCCTCGTCCGGCGCCGCGTCCCGCACGGCGGCGGCGCAATCGAGGGCATGGAACAGGTCGAGGATGAAGGTCATCTCCGGTCCGGCGAGGGTCTCCTCGCAGACGGTCCGGATCCAAGGCGCCCCGTCGGACAGCACCGCCAGCTCCTCGGCCTTGAACAAGGCGTTCCGATGCCCGAACTGCTCCAGGCGGGCCGCGAAGTCCGAGGCCCGGCTGACGCCGGCCGCCCCGCTGTTGCGGTCCTTCCGAGGCTCCCCGGTCTTCGGGTCCCGGCCGTCGGCCGCGGAGCAGACGACGGCCTTCGCCTCGCTGGTCTTCGCCGCGCCGTCCGCCTGCTTGCCGGCCACGCCCTCCACCTCGCGGGCGGCCATCGGAACTCCGTCGCCGTCGATCCCCGGCAGAACCCGCTTCGACGCGGGCGCCTCCGCCTCGGCATCCTCCCGCTCGAACGCCTGCATCTCTTCGCCGATCCTTGCGACATGGCGCTGCAGAGTCGACGCCGGAACCTCCACGCCGGCCAGATTCTTGAGCTTGCGGCCCGACTCTTCATAGCTGTCGGAACTGGCGGCATCCGCGCAGAGGCTCTCCGCGCCGGGCGCGGCCGTCTTGCCCTCCGGACCCGGCGTGCGGTCCAATTGGCGAAAGCCGACGCCGCAGTCGCGGCAACGGAAGCAGATCCGCTCGACTTGGACCGGCCCAAGGTGTCAATGCTAAAGTAAAATTCCCCAAAAGTGCTAAAGCAGAATTCCCCACTTTTCGGTGTTTTGGCGGCGAGCCAGTTCAGTCGTCGGTTCGGATCTCCTTTCTGGGCCGGCCTCGTTTTTTCGGGGGCGGCGGCGGCGTGATGGGCGCATTCGTCCGGACGTGTTCGGGAATGAGGTCGGCGTGTTTTCCGGGTCTGTAGCTTGCGCCTTCGATTCGGACGACGACTGCGTGGTGGAGGAGCCGGTCGAGGAGGGCCGTCGCGACGACGGGATCGCCGAAGATGTCGCCCCATTCGGCGAAGCTTCTGTTCGAGGCGGGGATCATCGCGCCTTTTTCGTATCTGGCGTCTGCGATTTGGAAGAACAGGCTTGCGCCGCCTTGCGTGATGGGCAAGCAACCGATTTCATCGACGACGAGGATCGCGGCCCGCGCGAAGAAGCGGATTTTTTCGGCGGGCCGGCCTTGTCGTTCGGCTTTGGCGAGGCTGTCGGCGGGTTCGGCGAGCGTCGTCTTGTAGACGCTCTTTCCGGCTTTGACGGCGGCGACGCCGAGGGCGGTCGCGAGGTGGGACTTTCCGGTTCCCGGCGGTCCGAGGAAGTGGACGGTTTCGCGTCTCCGGATGAAGTCGAGCTGGGCCAAGGCGGCGATTCTCTCCCGATCGAGCGAAGGCTGGAATGCGAAGTCGAAGCTTTCGACGGTTTTGACGGGGAGGAGCTTCGCGGTTCGCAATGCGATGTCGATTCTCCGCGTTTCGCGCAGGGCGCAATCCTCGCTGAGGAGTGCGTCGATGGCTTCGACGGCTGCGGTCTCGCCCTGCTCCAGCCGCCGCAGCGTGGGTCCGAGCGCTTCGAGCGCCCGGGGCATCTTCAGTCCGACGAGGGCGGCGCTGATGCGGTCGATGAGTTCGGTCATCGGCTTGCTCCCTGCCGTTCGAGGCGGCGTCCGACGGCGTCGTGGAAGGCCAGGGACCGCTTCGGCGCCTCCTCGAGCTTGGGCAAGTCGATCCGCGGCGGGGACGGCCTGCGGTGGCCGGGATCGACCCTGCGGCGGTTCCGGCCTTCGAGGATCGGATGCCGGGCGATCAGCGTCCTGTCCTCGAAGATCCGCACTTCGGCGGGATGCCGCTGCACCTCCAGCACGCGCTTTCGTGCGGCGTCCGGCACGGAGTAGAGGTTTCCGCCGACGGAGACCATTCCGTCGCGGCCGGCGCGGCGCTCGACGGTCAGGACGGCGTCGTAGGGATGCGCGGGCAGCGGAATCAAATAGCCTTGCTCTTCGGCGAAGGCCTGGTCGACGATCCGGCCGGTGGCGGCGTGGACGCGCGGATTGGCGATCTCGCCGCGCCAATCGTCGAATTGCGCGTTGAGGTCGTCGAGGCTGCGGAAGGTCCGGTCGAGGAAGAAGTCCTGGCGGATGCAACGGAACGGCCGCTCGACCTTGCCCTTGGTCTTCGCCCGGCAGGCTTTGCAGGCTTTCGGCGCCGATCCGTAGTGGTCGAGCAAGGCGACCAGCGACGGGTTGTAGACCGCGGACCGGTCGGCGTCCTCTCCCAGGACGGCGGTCTTCATCCGGTCGCAGGCGCCTCTTTCGTCGTCCCTCCGCATGCGTCGAATGCGGAGACGTGGCATCCCGGGACGGTCTCGAGCTTCTGGTCGGCGCAGAACCGCCCCCACAGCCATCGGCTGCATCCGAGGACGAACGGGAACAGATGGACTTTCCGGACGACGCCGGGCTCGTCGGCGTATTCGGTTTTGAATTCGGCGAAGTCGGCCTGCGCCTGCTCGCCGGGCCCGGTCTCGAAGCGCCGCTCGAACCTGGGCGCCGCGTCCGGCCGGATCGCGCGGAGATGGGCGGTCACCGCGGCTTGGCTGCCTTCGTAGCCGAGCTCCCGGATCTGCCGGAACAGCCGGCGTCCGGACAGATCCGGGCAGTTCCCGATCTTTTTGGCGAGATAGGCCTCGTACGGCTCCAGAAGCCGGGGCCGAGGCTTCCGCGGCGAATAGGCCGGAGCCGCGAGGCTCCGATCCAGCAGTTTGCGGACCGTCTTCCGGTCCAGGCCCGTCCGCCGCGCGATCGCGCTGATCGAAAGGCCTTCCCGTTTCAGTTCTTGCAGCATGACAATCTTCTCCAGCTTCAACACCCGACCCGAGCCTCCTTCGGCAAAAAAAATCGGATGGGATTTTGGACTGCTTTCGTTCCGGGGGGCATGCCCCCGGAACGAATTCGCAGCCCCCTGACTGGGGAATTCTGCTTTAGCGCTATTGGGGAGTATTCACTTAGCAGTAACACGGCGAACAGCGTCGTGGTTCCGTTCCGCTTGTCCTCGTGCGTCATCGTCGCGGGCCGCACCGGCTTCATCGGCAGTCCCTTCCGAGTCCGCCCGAGCGCCTGGATCCGCGTCTTCTCGTCGATCGAGAGAACCACCGCATGGTCCGGCGGATCCATGCACAGCCCCGTCAGGTCGCAGGTCTTCCTCGTGAACTCCGGATCGGTCGACACCTTGAACTGCCGCACCCGGTGCGGCGCGAGCCGGTGCGCGGCAAGGATGCCGTGCGCCGTCGACGCGCCGATGCCGACCGTCTTCGCCAAGGCGCGCACCGTCCAGCGCATCTCCCCGTCCGGCGCGGGGCGCTCCGCCAGATCCACCAGCTCGCGGACCGTCTCCTCGGACGTCCGGGGCGTCCCCGGCTTGCGCGTCTTGTCGCGAAGAAGGCCCTCCACGCCCGCCTCCATGAACCGCCTCTGCCAGCGCCGGATCCGTCGCCTTCGTCACGCCCGCGCCGTCCGCGACCGCCATCGTTCCCAGGCCGTCGTCCGCCGGAAGGATGATCCGCGCCCGGCGCGCGTGCTTCGTCCGGCTGTTGCCGCCGTTCGCAATCTCCTCAAGCCACTAGATACTATGTCGAAAGTTCTCGTCAGGTTCAGCGGCAACGATTACTTGGACAGGCTCCTAGCCATCAAATGCTGCATCGAAGACAATTGTTGGACCAAATTCCTTGATTTTTGGGCTTGTCGTGCTGCCGTCTGATTAAAATGGGATGCGCCCCTCAAGAAGGAACAAGCACGTCGGCTAACAAACCCACGAACGATGGGAAATTGATCGCAAGCGACCCAGCAAGCAAGAACGTTATGCCGGGGCCGAACATCTTTTGATTTCCGGGCGAGACGCTGGCGTTCAGGAACCAAACGCCTCTGGCGACCGCAATGTATCCGATCAGCTGCACCAGCAATACAAAGCTTGTCGATGCCTGCCGAAATGTCGCATCGCCGAATGCGTCAAACATGTCTCTCGAGTAGGAGAAAATGGACTCCGGGCTGTCGACCGCCCCGGTACCGAATAGTGACGCAAGCAGAACTGAGACAAACGCTGGAAACGCCATGAGCGCGACACCCGATGCGAATGTCGCAGCAGGCCTTGTCCACGTCCCGATTTGCGGCCCAAGTTCTGCCCTCCTGCCGGCAAGCCGAAGCGCGTGAACGGCAAGCCCCATGCCGAGCAGGAAACACACCGCCCGCAGCAAGCGCTCGAACTGAAGGACGTACGTTGCGACAGCTTCTACGGCGCCGGCCGCCGTGCCCATCACAGAACTCCGGTCAATCCAGTCGGAGCGTCGCGTTTTCCATGACTACCAGCCATCCGCCGGCGCTGTCCTTCAGCACATCCAGCACGACTCCGTATCCCAGTTCCGGCATGACGAATTCCCCGTCCGCGGCATTCGGGGCCGTCGCAATGAGGTACGACTGGGAACTTTTGCCCGTCTGCAACCTGGCTTCGCAGTTTTGACGGGAACGATCTGGCGAATGCTGGCAATTCATCTCGCTCGCAGCATTCGCATCGTCATGGCTCTCGAGCAAGGAAGCCCCGGACGTCTTCGTTTCACCACGAAGTGCCGACCCCGATCCATGGCCTGCAAAAAGGAGGTCGAAACGGGCGGTCATAAGGTCGAACCTTGAATGGATCTCGGCAAATTCCGACTCAAGCTCGCTCCGAAGCGAATTCAAATCCGCTGAATTCGGGTCATTCCCGTCGTCAAATATCGAACTGTCAACAGTCGCATTCGCAGCTTCGACGGATGCATCCGGAATGGGGTCAGAACTCACGATTTCATGGGAAAGAAACGATGCGGAATTCTCGCTCGGACTGCTTCGGTTGTCTCCCGGCAAAGAAACCTGCTGCGCAGACTCCCTCGGTTTCCCGGAAATATTTTGCAGAATTCCGACTTCCAGCGGGCGGCCAAGACCTTCTTCAATATCGCCGACGTCTTCAGAGAATGCTTGCCCGTCGGACGACTGCGCAACCTTGGAACCGGACGCGGACGCCGCATGCAACTGAATTGCAGCGTCGGCGTTTCGTTCGACAACCGCCGCATCGAGTTTGAACGCTCGCATGTCTTCGGGATTTGCTGCGCCGGATGAAGCCACTTCCGGCTCGATCTCGATCGTCGCTATCCTGTTTGCGCCGCCGGACGTATGATTTTCTGAAGGCGCAGTGCGCATGCCGTCAATTACGAACGGCTCCAAAGTCGAGGCATTGGTTTTTTCGGATTTTGAACGATAAGCCGGACGAATCGAGGCAATCTCGCCAACCGGCATTGCCAAGAATTCCGTGCTGCTGTCTGCAATGCCGACCGCTTGGTCTCCGGCAAGCGCGCTTCCGATGCCCTCGTCAATTCGAAGTGCCGGACCAAGGTCGCCGACCGTTTCCTGATCGTTTTCGGATTCGAACGGGACGGTTCGCCCCTCGCCATCGCCGATGAATGCAATCGAACTTTCGGGATCGTCGCTTGGCTGAATGCTCGAATTGGGCAACGGGAGTGAATATCGCGTCTGAATCTTTTGGGCGTTTTCAATCAGCCATGCGGTTGCTCCGAATTGCTTGGATGCAAATATGCATGCGCTCGCAAGCGCGCCTGCGGCCAATATCCTTGCCGCAACTCGGCGGCCTGGTCTTGAATTGTCTCCGGCGGGCGCTCCGACGGGCTCCCGCATTTTTGGCGTTTCTTCCTGGATGTCGGAATTGCCGGCGTTGGCGCTGAGCGACGAATGGCTGCCGAAATCCATCGACACGTATTGATCACCCTCACCCGTTGTCGCGAGCGCAGCGCCGGGGCTTTGAATTGCAGCAGAATCGCCGTCCTCCGTCGGGTCTTCGAGCGTTCCGTCGACTGCATCTCCATCCCTTGCCGCGAACGACGCACCGGGATTTTGAATTGCGGCAAATTCGTCGACATCTGTCAGGTCTTCAAGCTTGCTGCCGACCTCCTCATCGTCCCTTCGCGCAACCCGTTCCGCAATAGCGTCAAACCTTTGCTCACTGAATGTGATAGAATGCGCTGCGCGATCATCCTGAACGTCGCTGCCGGAACCATCGCGTTCGGAATCCAGTACCTCCGAGCCAGATTGCCCGTCAGTCTGCTCGCTTCCAGATCCACCCTGCTGCGGGCCAATTGGCGCGTCTTCGTTGTTGACGGTTGCTTGTTCGGCCGGACCCGAAGAGTTCGCGGCCGGAGATTTGAGTGAGCTTGAGGTCTCGGTCGCTTCAAGGCCGGATTCGAGGTGGCGCTGTTTTGGCTCCGAAACCCGTTCCGATTTTTGGGAGCAATTATCCTGGTCTGGCGGCGCAAGCTCCGGTTGAGCGGCAATGCCGGTTTCCGGTGCTGCGCTTTCGGGCAAATCCGCTTTCTTGCCGTGGATCAATTTGCACGCCTCTTCATGCGCAAGCGGTTCTTGGTGCATCGACTCGGGCGAAGGACGTTCTTTGCTTGCGCCATTCGCGGCATTTGGATTGCCACTCCCCTTTCTCACTGGGGCCGTGTCTGCATCATCGTCGGACGGTGCTCCCAACGCAGCCGCAAGGGTTTCGCTGTCTTGATTTGTCCCAGCTCTTTCGGCGAGCGAATTATTTGCATCAACGGCCTGAACCCGGGCTTTGCCCGACTCTTCGCACTCGCCGCTTGATGTCGAGCCTCCCGAATGGGCAGCTTGTCGGCCAGCCTGTTCTTGGGTCTGAGATCCAAAGGGCGGCCTGAGTTGATCCGAACACTCGGCTTGCCCATCGTCGCCCGACTTGATCGCCGGACTTCCCCGCGATTGGTTCAGCCCGCGCTCGAGTTCCTCGGATTCATCGACCTCGGATTGTCTTGAATTGTTTTCGGGCGAACTCGATTCCGGCGGACCGTCCTGAACGCCGGCTGCGTCTTGCGCGGAGTTCGTATTCTTTGGAACTTCCCTTCCGTTTCCTATGTCCCCCTTGGAAGGCTCTGCTTTGCTCATTTCCGCATCGATACCGGTTTCTTGGAACTCCGGGTCGGCGCCGCCTCCGAGATTGTCCGTTGTTTGCATGCCTACCTCCGAGCGGGTGAATCAATAATGGCAGTTTCGACGAATAGGATTCCCATCGGATGCCCCGCCTCCAGCATGACTTTCGGACCTTTCGGCGCGTTCGCCGCCAGATCGGTCGCGAGACGACCTCCGGCTTCGCCGAGAGCTGAATAAAGATGCTCTTTGCCGGTGGGTTTCTCTGTCGCCACCGTTGCGGAACCGTTCGCTATGACACTGGTGGAGCCGGTTCTCGCCGCGCTGCGGGCAAAGCCTTCAATGAAGGATGAAGCGAGCAAGGGGCCGTATCTCTCGAGAATGCGCAAATCTTTGCTGCTGGCCACGGCAAGGTCGCCGTCGAACCCATCGAGTCCGATGGCGGAAACCGGCTGGGTGGACCCTTCATGATTCACCAAGGTATCGAATTCAATCGCGAAGCCGTCTCCGTATGCCGATGCAGTGCCGCTTCCGACCAATCGCAAGCCTTTGCTGGGTCCTTGCAAAACTTCGACGACGATTGGCGCAGGATTGTCGGAATCAGCTGTGTTAAGAGTTTCGCCGTAGAGAATGGATCCGGCCGAAATTCGGACGCGACCGGCTGAATCCTCATTTTCAATTTGATTGGCCGACCGACCGCCGCCGATTTCGCGGTCCGGAGAGGTTCCGTTGCGGACTTGCGTATTGGAATTCAATCCATCGACCGACCGTCCATTGCTGCCGTACTGCCCATTCGCAATCAGGATTTCTCCCTTCGGCGGGCGAACGGCCAAGCCGCGAGCGATTGCATTCATTTGCCCGATCATGGCCGATTGGTACGGATTGTCTGCGTTTGCAGATCCGTTTGAACGCCCGGCAGGCTCCTGAGAGTTCGGACCGCTGATCGTTGGATCGGGAATTCTGTTCTCGGCCGGGTTGGCCGCGACGCTTAAATCAAATCCCCTGTTTTGATCGCCATTTGGAATCGGCGGGTTTGGTGGCTCGGGCGTGTCTGCCGTATCATCGACGGGATCGATTTCGCCGATCTTTTCTGAATCCGGCTCTGCATCCGGCGTGCTTGGAACTTGCGGCGGCGCTTGGTCCAGCACGTCCGGCGCAAGATTTGCCCAAGGCGCAGCTCCGACCTCCAAAGGAGGATTGATGCTCTCCGTCAGATCTTCCGGAATGGGAATGAAAGAGCTTCCTGCCCGCCCGGCGTTTTCAGCATTCAGTTCATTGGCGGCTTGGAGGGTTTCCCGGTATCGTTCCGACTCCCGCTGCCTTTGCCCGCCGGGGGTCGTATCCATTTCAGGAACGCGGGCGAGCCGAGACGGAATTTCCGCGACATCGCTCAATGCGAAATACCCTGCGCCGCCGATGCCAAGCGCAGCAGCTCCGATCACAAGGGCTTTTCTGGATCGGAGACGAACGAGTTTTGGTTTCGTGTTTGCCGCCTGAGGTGAAGACGCTTCGCGGCTTCCCGTCTGCTCCGATGGATCGCCTGTCGTTCGCCGCAAACTCTTTTCGCCGGCGACCTCTTCCCGCCGCCATGTATCGTTGCGCGGGGTTTCTTCGTTTCGTTTGAAAGCGCGAAACACGTACTGGAACAGCAACTCCGACCTCCCGCCTTTACCAGTAATGTCCAAGATTCCGCATCTGCGGTGCGACGGCGCATCTCGTCCAAGCTCGAAGATCGAACGGCAATGTCTTATGCCCCGCACACCGGCCGGATTCAGATCGTTTCCAATCGCAAACGGCCATGATCTTATGTGCTTTGCCGCTCTGAGCGGTCAGTCGGCAAAGCCGTCCAGCCGCCGCAGGGTCCTTCGCCTCTCCCAAACCTCCGGCATGCGGACCTTCGTCGTGTCGAAGCCCTGACGCAGAACGCCGAAATGCGACCAGATTGAGTGATCGGCAGGCGCTTTGAACTGCAGGCATCGCCCTCTGGCCGCAGCGGTCATTCATTTTCCAAAATTCAGATTGTCGAAGACGCATCGCGGCCAACCGGTCTGCGTCTGGGGCAAGGGTTGATTGCCTTCGGTCGAGTTTCTGCGGCGCATGCGTCCCATTTCTTGTGACGAGAAGGCCAAAGTGCCGTTGGCCAAAAGCGGGAGCGACGCTCTGATCGATTTCAAATGCTGCATTGAGAACAATCGCAGGGCTGAATTTCTTGATTGGAGGGTTTGTCGCGCGGCCGTCTGCCCAAAAAAAGGGATGCACCCGATCAGCGGGCGCTTCGGTCTGCAAGCATCGCCATTCGGCTGCAGCGAACATTCATTGCCCGAAATTCCAGATGGGCGAAGACGCATTGCCGCAAAAAGATATGGGTTTGGCCCAAGGGCTGATTGCCTGCGACCGGGTTTTTGCGGATTTCGGTCGGGTGAATCTTTGCCGCCCGCGAAGCTTCGAAATCGCGCGGCTGCGGATTTCGACCCGCAAAGAGCGGCAATCGGCTTGTCCGGCGAGGACATTACAATACAGCCGATGTTGATTTCCGAAGACAATTCAATTCGCCAAGCCATCAGGGCAGATCCAAATCTGCTCTTATGATTCTGCCGCCGATCGAAAACAGGAGAACTGAAGAGAGCGGCACCTTGTAGGCCCTCACGCCGTAAAGGCCCGATAAGGATGCCGACCAAGCAGGCGACAAAAGCGCATGCCGCGATCGAATGTAGATGTCTTCGCCAACAAGCCATGCGGAGGCATCGACCCCGCGTACCGGAACGTCGACCGCCGACACGGCCGGCCCCAATCCGCCGACAATATCCCGAAGGTTGGGGTCGGATGGAAATGACGGCTCTTCAAGCGCAGCTTCATAGTCCGACGCGGCTTCCGGCCCTGGCTTCGCGACTTGGATGTTCGTACGATAATGCGCTTGGTCCCGGCCAACTTTGATGCGAAGCACGACCGGAGAAGGCTCATCGGCAAGCGCGACGACCAAATTGGTCCATCCGAAACGCGAGAGAGCCGAAACGGTCAGCGTATTTGAGCCTTCGCCCAGTTGAATGACCTCAAACCGTTCGCCATCGCCAAGCACATATTGGCGAACAGGCCATGGACTGCCTGTCGAATCATAGAATCCGACTGCCGTCGCGATGCCCGGAGCAACATGAATTCGCGGCGGCGCAGAGGACGGGTCGAATGCGATCATTTCCGCGCCGCTGATCGGAGCCGGTTCTGGAGTCTCGGTGCTTGCGCGCTCGTTTTCCTCCAGAATTCCAAGGTAGCGCCGAACCATCTCGGGCGTCATCGGGAATACTTGTTCGATAGCGCTGTTGAACCCTTCTTCGGCAAGCGAGAGCCCCGGGTCGTTCGCGCCATCCTTTGCTTCGGATGCGCCAAAATGATCCGGAGAGCGTTCCATCGAATCCAATCCAAGGGGATCGAATTCCGGCGCAAGCTCCTGCGCGGACCCAGCCGCAGCAAGAAGCAAAACGAATGCCGCCCCGAAAGCTGAAGCGCGGAACCTCTTTCGGACCCTGATCACTGAATTTCCGTGGCCTTGCCGGGCCGCACGATTATGCGCGTGACGCCGACGGCCTCCGGCGACTCCCATGTCGGAAGCCGCGCCACATCGACTTCAGCAAGCAGTTCATCGCGGCTGATCTCGCTTGCCGATTCATAGGTGATGTTCAGCGGAATCTGGATCGTCCAACTGTAGCGTTTGCGATCATCGACCGAAGAACGGACTATCGCAGCCCCGTTCGCCACCACAGTTGAGACAAGTCGACGCTCCCGGATGTAGTTGAGCATTCCTGAAAGCTCCAAAGCATCAAGGAATGCATTCCATCCCGCAGGACGTTCAAAATAAACCGCTGCGTCCGCGAGGTCGTTGCGCCAGTTCGCGAAGTCTATCGTCAATGACCGTGTGACGGCTTCGACCGCGAAATTCGTCACCTGCCCGTCCGTCAGGTAAGGGCTTGAAACGGGAACGAGCGGAAGTATCCCTCCATCCTCGGTCGCCGCGAAATACCTTGGCTCCGGCTTCGTTGCCAAGGCGGCCACGGATGCAAAAACGGCGACTCCGGCCACAACCGTCATGGCGACCAACGCCGCCGACATGCGGCCGTGGCTGTGCATCCATGTCTCGTAGCGAAGCCGGGCGGCTTCCGACTCGCCGTACCGTTTTCGCGCCGTCATGCGGCTGCTCCCGGAATGTCCTGTTTCGCTTGCATTCGAACACAGGCGGACCGTTCCGCCATTTCGAACGCTCCGTCCGACTAACTCGAAAGGATGAAACTTCGTCCCGTTGAAGCCGATTCCAGATCAGCATCTGAAAGTTTTTCGTGGAAATCCAACGTATCATCGCCATGATATCGTACCCTGTCACCGACTTTGAATATGATCGGCGACAGCTGGTCATCCGCCAACTTCGACCTACAGCTCAAGAAGTTCACCCACAACACAAACGCAGGCGCCGCGGCGTAGGCCAAGCACTACGAAAGAGCTGAGAACCACCATACGAAGAGGAACGTATCCCCTCGGTGACGCCGCAACTAGAGCGTGTCCGACTTAAGTTGAAACAGTAGCATGTTCATACAACTGCCTCGTGAACACCGGATAGGCGTCAACCTAAGTCGGACACGCTCTAAGTTTACTACCTTGTCATCAAAATTCTCAGGAAAAACGCGTAACGTACCGGGGTGTGGTCCATTTTCTTTGGTTATGCGGCTGGTGCGCTGCCAGCCCTCCAATCGAGGAAGTCGGGCCAGCGCCTGTTTTCGAGGCAGCATCCGGTGGCGAGCACGGCGTTGGCTCCCGCCTTCGACCAGTGGCGCCCGGCTCCTTTGAGCCGGCTTCCGACGATGCGCTTGCAGACGCTTTCCACGATGCCGGATCCGACCGGCAGGCCGCGCCTCCGGTAGAGGTCGTAGCGCATCCGGTCCATATTGGCCTCGTAGTAGCGGATGCAGGCCGCGACCGCTTCGAACCGGCGGTACCGCTTCAGAGCGGCGACGACCCGTTTGACCCGCCCGGCGTCCAGCTGCTTCCTGATCCAGTCCATCCACGCCGCCTGCTTGCCCTTGTCCGGCGTCACCGCCTGCACGGCGGCGGACGCATATTCGAGGGCGTGGTACAGGTCGAGGATGAAGGTCGTTTTCCGTCCGGGCAGGATCTCCTCGCAGACGGTCCGGATCCACGGCGCCCCGTCGGACAGCACCACCACCTCCTCGGCCGCGAGCACGCCGTTCCGGTGCAAGAACTGCGCCAGGCGGGCGGCGAACTCCGAAGCCCGGCTGACCCCGTTCACCGACCGTGCGCTGTCGATGCGGACGCCGGCCGCCCCGCCGTTCCGGCCTTTCCGCGGCTCCTGTAACTACCGGGTTAAAACTCCCCAAAAGCGCTAAAGTAAAATTCCCCAGTCAGGGGGCTGCGAATTCGTTCCGGGGGGCATGCCCCCCGGAACGAAAGCAGTCCAAAATCCCATCCGATTTTTCTGCCGAAGGAGGCTCGAGTCGGGTGATAAAACTTCTGTATCTCAACCATGATATTGGGTACCCGTCGCCGGCCTTGGCCAAGGCCGGCGACGGGGCGGTGCATGGCGAGATAAAACTTGTGGCTTGACCACGCTCTCCAGCAAGCCGGCACCGCCTCTCTTCATCGCCTCGAACAGTTGATTGCGGCCATCAGGGACCGCGAACCAGAAGGAAGAGAGAATGAATACTGTATCACAACCGGAGATCATTGGCATAGACGTCTCGCGCGATTGGCTCGACTTGCATTGCGTGAGCGACGGCCGCCAGCTTCGCCTGCGGAACACGGACGAAGGCCATTCGGAACTGGCGAAGATTGCCGGCGACAGGGAGGCCCTGGTCTGCTTCGAGGCCACGGGCGGCCACGAATGGCGTCTTTGGGAGCGCCTGGAGGCAGCGGGGGTCGAAGCGCGGCAGCTCGCTCCGGCGCAAGTCAAGGCGTTCGGGAGAAGCCGGGGCACTTTGGCCAAGACGGACCGGATCGACGCCGAACTGATCGCCCGGTTCATGGCGTTCCGCCCGGAGGCCGGACGCCGGCTGCCGAGCGGGAAGCTGCGCGATCTCAGGGCGCCGGCGACCAAGCGCAGGCAGCTTGTCGAGATGCGCAAGCGCCATGCGCTGCATTGCAAGGCCGACGAGAAGAACGGAACCGCCTGCGAATTCGAAGACATCGATGCCGATCTCCGGGAGGTGCTGGACCGGCGCATCAAGGATTTGGAGCAGCGGATCAAGGCCTGCCTCGACTCCGACGGAGCCTTGGCGGAAACCGTCGCCGTCCTGCGGTCCGTTCCCGGAATCGGGCTTGTGGCCTGCGCGATGCTGATCGCGGAGATGCCCGAGCTCGGCCGGATCTCCGGAGAGCAGGCCGCCTCGCTCGCGGGGCTGGCGCCGGTCGCGCGGGACAGCGGACAGATGCACGGGAAGCGGATGATCGGCGGCGGCCGCCGGGCGCTCCGATGCGTCCTGTACCAAGCCGCGCTCGTCGCCTCGATTCACAACAAGGACTTGAAGGTCTTCGCCGATCGGCTGCGGAAGGAGGGGAAGCCGCACAAGGTGGTCGTCACGGCCGTCGCCCGCAAGCTCGTCGTGATCGCCAACGCCTTGTGCAAATCCCGCCAGCCCTGGACGCCGAAAGCCGGATGACGGACCTTCGATGCCGCGGCCGGATGGGGCTGTGGGAATGTGGGCAATCCAAGCCCCGGACTCCAAACCGAGAAAGAGCGCAAATAAGGATTGTCCACATTTCCACGGCCCAACCCAAAAAGAATCCTATATGAAAAAGCCCCGCAGGGCTGTTGCGGAATGGAAAGCGCCGAACCGGGACCGGCCGCCGACAGCGGAGAGTGTGGGAAGCGTGGTCAATCCGGGCCCCGAACCCGAAACCCGAACGCAGCGCGAACAAGGATTGTCCACCGCTTTCCATGCTCTCCGCGCCGCCGCGAACCCAAAGCGCCAGTCCGCAAATGCAACGCCGACAAGCGGAAGTGTGGGAAGAATGTGGGCAATCCAGGCCCAAAGCCCGAAACCCGAAAACAGCGCGAATAAGGATTGTCCACAGGCTTTCCACGCTCTCCGCGCCGCCGCGAACGAAAAACGGGCGAACGACCCGAAAACACAAAAATCCGGAACGATGTCCGAGTTCATCATCGGAAGCGGACGAATCGGACCCGGCGCAGCCTCGAAGAGGCAAAACCCGCACGAACCCCCGACGACCCGATCCCGCCGCGATTCCACCCGAATTTTGACGACCTCGAGATACAGTTGCTGGAGAAGATTGTCATGTTGCAAGAACTGAAACGGGAAGGCCTTTCGATCAGCGCGATCGCGCGACGGACGGGCCTGGACCGCAAGACGGTCCGCAAGCTTCTGGACCGGGGCCTCGCGGCTCCGGCCTATTCGCCGCGGGAGCCGCGGCCGAGGCTTCTGGAGCCGTACGAGGGCTATCTCGCGGACAAGATCGGGAACTGCCCGGACCTGTCCGGACGGCGGCTGTTCCGGCAGATCCGGGAGCGCGGCTACGAAGGCGGCTACACGGCGGTGACGGATTATCTCCGCGCGATCCGGCCGGACGCGGCGCCCGGGTTCGAGCGGCGCTTCGAGACCAAGCCCGGAGAACAGGCCCAGGTCGACTTCGCCGAGTTCAAAACCGAATACGCCGACGAGCCCGGCGTCGTCAGGAAAGTCCATCTGTTCTCGTTCGTCCTCGGATGCAGCCGATGGCTGTGGGGCCGGTTCTGCGCCGACCAGAAGCTCGAGACCGTCCTGAGATGCCACGTCTCCGCATTCGACGCATGCGGAGGGGCGACGAAAGAAGTGCTCTACGACCGGATGAAGACCGCCGTCCTGGGAGAGGACGCCGATCGGTCCGCGGTCTACAACCCGTCGCTGGTCGCCTTGCTCGACCATTACGGATCGGCGCCCAAGGCCTGCAGAGCCTACCGGGCGAAGACCAAGGGCAAGGTCGAGCGCCCGTTCCGATACATCCGCCAGGACTTCTTCCTCGACCGGACCTTCCGCTGCCTCGACGATCTCAACGCGCAATTCGACAAATGGCGTCGCGAGATCGCCAATCCGCGCGTCCACGCCACCACCGGCCGGATCGTCGACGAAGCGCTGGCCGAAGAGCGACCCGCTTTGATCGCGCTTCCCGCGCATCCCTACGACGCGGTCCTGACCGTCGAGCGGCGCGTCAGCCGCGACGGAATGGTCTCGGTCGGCGGAAACCTCTATTCGGTGCCCGACGCCGCACGAAAGCGAGTGCTGGAGGTGCAGCGGCATCCCGCCGAAGTGCGGATCTTCGAAGACAGGAGGCTGATCGCGCGGCATCCGATCCTTGAAGGCCGGAACCGCCGCAGGGTCGATCCCGGCCACCGCAGGCCGCCTCCGCCGCGAACCGATTTGCCCAAGCTCGAAGAGGCGCCGAAACGGTCCCTGGCCTTCTACGACGCCGTGGGACGCCGCCTCGAACGGCAGGGAGCAGCCCGATGACCGAACTCGTCGACCGCATCAGCGCCGCCCTCGTCGGACTGAAAATGCCCCGGGCGCTCGAAGCGCTCGGACCCACGCTGCGGCGCCTCGAGCAAGGCGAGATCACAGCCGTCGAAGCCATCGACGCCCTTCTCAGCGAAGAATACGCACTGCGCGAAACAAGACGAATAGACATCGCGTTGCGAACCGCGAAGCTCCTCCCCGTCAAGACGGTCGAAAGCTTCGACTTCGCATTCCAGCCCTCGCTCGACCGCGAGAGAATCGCCGCCTTGGCCCAGCTCGACTTCATCCGGAGACGCGAAACCGTCCACTTCCTCGGACCGCCCGGAACCGGAAAGTCCCACCTCGCGACCGCGCTCGGCGTCGCCGCCGTCAAAGCCGGAAAGAGCGTCTACAAAACGACGCTCGCCGAACTCACCGATACCCTCGCCAAAGCCGAACGCCAAGGCCAGCTCGCCGAAAAAATCCGCTTCTTCACGCGGGCCGCGCTGCTCGTCGTCGATGAAATCGGATACTTGCCCATCTCCAAAGGCGGAGCAAGCCTGTTCTTCCAAATCGTGAATGCAAGATACGAAAAAGGCGCGATGATCCTTACATCGAACAGAAGCTTCGCGGAATGGGGCGACATCTTCGGAGACCCCGTCGTCGCGACGGCACTCCTCGACCGACTCCTCCACCACGCCGTCGTCGTCCGAATCGAAGGCGCAAGCTACAGACTCAGAAAACACGCCGACCTCATTCCCGAACACGTCCGAGCGAATACGCTCATCACGCCGCCGCCCGCGCCGAAAAAACGAGGGCGGCCCAGAAAGGAGACCCGAACCGACGACTGATCTGGCTCGCCGCCAAAACACCGAAAAAGTGGGGAATTTTACTTCGGCACTTTTGGGGAATTTTACTTCGGCATTGACAGCTCCCCGGTCTTCGGATCCAGGCTGTCGGCCTCGCGGCAGACGACGGCCTTCGCCTCGCGGGTCTTCGCCGTGCCGTCCGCCTGCTTGCCGGCCACGCCCTCGACCTCGCGGGCGGCCATCGGGACTCCGGTGCCGTCGATCCCCAGCAGAACCCGCTCCGCCGCAGGCGACGCTTCGGCGTCCGCCCGCTCGAACGCCTGCATCTCCTCGCCGATCCCCGCCACATGGCGCAGGAGCGTCGTCTTCGGAACCTCCACGCCGGCGAGATTCTTCAGCTTGCGGCACGCCTGCCCGTAGCTCTCGGAACTGGCGACGTCCGCGTAGAGGCTTTCCGCCCCGGGCGTGACCGTCCTGCCCTCCAGACCCGGCGTGCGGTCCAGCTGGTGGAAGCCGACGCCGCACCCGCGGCAGCGGAAATAGGTCCGCTCGATCCGGACCGGACCCATGCGCGCCTGGAAGGTCTTCCCGGCCCGGCTGTGCCGCTCCATCCGCCGCCCGCAATCCGGGCAGGGAGGAGACGGAAGCTCGGCGCCGAGCGCCTCCAGAAGCGCCGCGTAGAGCGCCGTTCCGCAGCCCATAAGGCCGTCGCGGATCGACGCCTCGATCGCGTCCAGATCCGGAACCCCGCCGTTCCGCAGCTCCGCCTCCAGCCGAGGAAGCGAACGGCCAAACTCCGCCTCGACCGCCCGCATGAACGCAGCCAGCGCGCCCGTCCCGGAGGACGAACCGACGGACGCCTCGACCTCGCGACAGCGAACCCGGCCGCCCTCGCGCCAATATCGCGCCGCAACGCCGTCCTGCTCGAGAACCAAGGGAGGCTGCTTCGCCGCCTGCTCGTCCGTCAAACTCCGCAAAAACGCCACCGCCGCCGGATGGCGGAACTCCGTGTCCTGTGCCTCAATCGCCATGTCGCCCTCTGCTGCTCGAGCCCGGATGCGCGGCGCCCGCCGTGCGCGGGTCTTCGGAAACCGGTCCGGGACCGAGCCATGCTGCACCTCGAACGCCGCCTTTGCAACCCTCCGGACGCCGAAACAGGACACCGCGCGAAAGAGAAAAACAGATGTCACCAAAAAATATGGACCACACCCAACGTACCGAAACGAGTTGCCAATAGAATCAGAAGGCTATAATGTCCAAGGGACGTTTTTACGGCTGAACGTTTCATGAATCCAAATCGATCAGATCCATTAACCAAAATGGCGGGAGTTCTTCCGTCCAAATCGCCATTATTCTATAGAGGGTCGATTCAACTTATAAATCATGACCAAAGCAAAGCAATATAATGTCCGAACGCACCCGTAACTTCTTCAAGCTGCAGAAACCCTATGGCACACTAAAAAAGCCTGAAGAGCTTTTTGAGATCATTAAAGTGTCGGATGGTACGGTTAAAAGTTTCATTTACCAGCCCGATGAGCTTAAGGGATTGGTAAATGATTTTCCGAGAAAAATCGAAAATATCGAATTTGTAAATGTAAGCTTTACGAGAACGCATATTGACTCTATTGATTTTTATAATTGTGTCTTTCAGAAATGCCTTTTTATAAATTGCCGAATTGAAAATTGTGAATTTCATGAGTGTAAATTCATAGATACAAATACGCACAAGATTGATTTCAAACGAGTGTATATTAAACCAGAATCTTTCAAAAACTGTTTAAACCCTGCAACTGATCAAAATATTGGAGTTCATCTATATCAGAGACTTATGTATAATTATGGCACCGAAAACCAATCAGAATTTGGAAGACAGGCTTCATTCCATTTCAATACTTGGAAGCGGCGATACTCGTTTTATGAACTCAAAAAAGGTTGGCGATCAATACCGAAGCACTTTATTTACCCGCTATGCTCATTTGCTTTTCACTTGATATGGGGATTATGTGGAGCAGGTGTTTATTTGGCAAGAATGGCTTGTTTACTTAAGTCCGCAGAGTCTACATTTTGTGCGTTCGATGCTGTCTGAGTTCGCCCATCGATGCGATTGCGCCTTGACGCCGGGGCAGCGGATCCCTTCTAATTCGCGCCGAGAGCTGGGCCAAACGGCCGAACTCCGATCAATTCCGACCGAATATTCGAGCCGAAAGCCCAGCTCCGGCAAGAATCAACATCTTGTGGCTGCGGACTCAAAGCAATAAGCCATTTGGCAAGATTTATGGGTTTTTTTGCCTTTATATTGCTTATTGTAAGTATAATCAATTTCTGTTTTCGGGATTATTTTGGACTCAGCGATATTAATGATTTCTTTGATTCCCTATATTTTACGATGATTACAGTGACAACGATTGGGTACGGCGACATCACGCCAATTAGCACGTTAGGTAAGATTATTGTAGCATTCGAGGGTTTTATTGGGTTTTTCCTATTTGCGCTGGCAGCCTCGATTATTTTGCGAAGGATTTGGCCATGATGAACACTTCCAAGAAATGCATTTCTGTATGTTTGTTCGGATCCACTGCAAGGTCATCGTCTGACTTCTTGAGCGACAGAGATGTGTTGGTCACTGCGAGAAGCTTGAAGGCAACCCGTCCATATGTTCGGGAGCTGGAAAACAAGGGATATTCTGTTGCTACCTTTTCACATGCTCGCCTCAAACGAATGGTTGCAGCCGGCAGTCTATTTGTTCAGCATTTGAAGATGGAAGGAAAAATTATCCACGATACGGAGCATTGGCTTGAAGACTGCCTTGGCGGTTTTTCTCCCAAGAATTCCTACGAAGAAGACATCAATAAATCATTTGACCTTATCCGCCCTCTGGAGCGATTGATGGATGAAATTTCAAGTTGTCAGTTAGCTTCTGACCTTGGATATGTCTTCATAAGAAATTATGCGATCAACCGTTTGGCTTGCCGGCGGGTTTACCTGTTTGACTACAGATCTATATTGGAAGAGCTTCAGGGCGTTCAGCGGTTTTCCGATCTTTGCCTCAACCGGCTGATTGATCTGCGGAAAGGCAAGCACGCTTATCGTACGGGAATGTCCCATGTTGCCAAGAAGAGCTTGGGGCATGAAGTTGCATCAAGCATTTCAGAGGCTTGCCCTGAATTGAATTTGGAGGCGGTTTCGAGCAGCATAGGTATTCGGCGGTTCAGCCTGCCTTATGCGACCCTGCGCGACTGCGAAGCAGCTCTGTTGTCCAAGGAGAGTTTCCGTAGTTCGGCAAGAATCAACAAAAAGCGTCTGGATCAGGTTCAACGGCTGATCAGAAAACCACGGGAATATTCTTGGCAGGTTCGCTCCATTGATGAACGATGGATTGCCTCTGCAAACAAGCTTATTTGGAGCGACATGAATAACAAGACAGCTGACGCGTCGGAGCGCGCGAGTCATTACGGAATAGGCGTTAAATCAATGCACTGCCCAACCAACTGAATATGCAAAATTGATCGACAAGAGCGACCTACTTTGATCGTTTCGAGCGGTTGAACACAGCCAGCAGGGACTCTGCGGCCGAACGAGAAGTTGGCGAACGCCATTCCGAAACCTGAGCAGAGTTACCTCGCAAACGAGGCCTCATTCAGGAACAAGCTCATGCAAATCAAATGGCCGCCCGCAGGAAAACCCGCCGGGCGGCCACTTCAATTTGTAAGGCTGCGATTGATCGCAGTTGCAATCCGCTAGTCGTCAGCCGCCGTGTAGAATCGACAAGGCCATTCGCCGAACATATGCGGGAAAGCCTCGTTCGTAATTTTGCCAATCACTGTATTCTTCGTACTTTATTCGATTGGGCATGTTGAACATCGCCATCCACAGCTGACTGGGTCCCTCCTTCATCGCTGACTGCAATTCCGCAAGGACGTCGTCGTATAGCCGGTCGAACAGCACGCGGTTTTCCTTCAAGGCGTCCAGACTGTTTCCGGGAGAATGACCGTTGATCGCATATGTCGGATTCCAGCTCAGCATTTCGTGGAAAGTCATGCGTGTTCCCACGTAATTTTTGTCTTCAACGAATTCCGGTGCCGTAAAGCTACGTGGCTCGTACATGTCTGCAGAGAACACGACGCCGTCGGAGGGGACATGCGCGACGGTCGTGGCGATTCCGTCGCCGGGAGCAATGTGGACCAAGTCTACTGAAACGCCTCCAAGATCCAAAGTAAGGCTGTCGTCGTAGGTCATGTCAATATCGGCAACCGGAAGGAGCGGCGACATATCCATGACTTCATGGCAAGCCTCGTGGCAGATGACCTGCGCGTCAGTAAAGCTGCCGGTTCCTCCCGCATGGTCGTAATGCTCGTGGCTGAGGACCACGTATTTGATCGGCGCGGCGGTGATTTCTTCTATCGCGGCGCGAAGCATCGAACCGCGAGGATCGAACGACGGGTCGGTCACGAGTACGGCGTTCTCGCCGACCACGACCATGCTCGAGTAACCGAAGCTGAAATAGTGGTAAACCGAGTCGGATACCTTGTCCATTGTCGGCTCCGGCGGCTGTCCCTCTTGAGCAGATGCGATGCCGCCAACTGCCATCAGCAGTCCAGCTACGAGCCCCGTACTAGTTTTGTACTTTGACATTGGTGTTCTCCTTCAAGACAATTCTTTGCCATATAGGTTGTTACGCTTTGCATTTGAATTGGACGGTTATGAAATTCACTTGAATTTTGCAAGGCAATGATATCGCAATGCGATATCGATTTGATGATTTCAAGTCTCATACGGGCGCGGACGAGGCGCGACTGTTCGTGAAGGTTACGCAAGGTGCAATTGTCTTGATCCTAACGGAATGGCTGGAGGAGCGTTGATGACACCATCCGATAAGAAGATATCGGGGGCCGTTGGGGTCTCAGTATCGGAAAGCCCCGACTTGGGAGTGCTCGGATTGAGCGATGGGCATTTGCGCGATGCAATGGCCGAGATTGCGCTGCATGTTCTCGCGTCAGGAAGAAGTTTAGCCTACGATGGAAATCTACGGCAACATGGATTTACCGAGCTTTTGTTCCAACTGTTGGTACGCTACAAGGATCACCCGCGACATCGCAGCAAGATTGCTGTTACCTACTATTTGGCTTGGCCGATGCATATTCGGATGACATCGAACAAACTCGCGACGTTTTCTGCTGAACACGAGGTGGTAGCCCGTCTCGTTTTTCTTGCACGGAACGGCGCACGCCTCGATCGGGAGAAACGCTTGGAGCTTGCTGCACGCGAGCCGGACGACGATGAGTGGGCGGAAGGGCTGACGGCAATGCGGACCGTCATGCGCGGTGAAATTCTGGCCCGAATAGTCCTCGGTGGCCGCGTCGAGGGCTACAAAGGCGCAATGCCTGGAATCGCCGAGGAAACGTATCTTTCCATCCAAGCCGAGCAGCCGGTCTATCTGCTCGGTGGATTTGGCGGATGCGCTCGCGACATTGCGGAGACTATAGGGCTCGCCGACCGCTGGGCCGGCTCTCGCGGAGACTGGGCCGGTCGGCGGCACTTTCGAAACTGCTCTCCGGACGATTGCCACAATGGCCTAACTTTGGAGGAGAACCTCGTTCTCGCCCAGACACAATATATTCCGCAAGCATTAACCTTGGTATCGCGAGGTCTCCGCCGGATTTACGGTAGCGAACTTTGCGATGCACGAAGCATTCAGTAGTTGTATCTACAGCAGGGCTCAAGTAGGTTAAAACTAAGTGCTGTCAAAGAAAATTTGCTCTGCCTTAGTCGAATTGGCGCGCGTACCGGATACCAATCATACTCTCTGGCTCAAGGGCGCGACCACAAGCGTTGACCTTCTGAAACCTTCAACGTAGTGAGCACTGATGCCTTTCAAGTTCATCCACACGGCCGACCTGCATTTCGATTCGCCTCTGCGGAGCTTGGCCCTCAAGGATCCCGAACTGGCAGACATCATCGCGATTGCCTCGCGCCGGGCGTTCGGAAGGATTGTCGACCTCTGCCTCGAACTCAAGGCGGACGCGTTGCTCATTTCAGGAGATACTTACGACGGCGAAGTCGCCAGCGCGAAAAGCGCCGTCTTCCTCGCCGAGAAATTCCGGCAATTGAACGCATCCGGCATCAGGGTCTTCATGATCCTCGGCAACCACGACGCCGAGTCCAGAATTTCAAAGCTCGTTCCGCTTCCCGACAACGTGCATGTATTCAGGGGCAGGAAAGCTACGGTCGAGATCGGCGACCGCGGGGTTGCGGTCCACGGCGTCAGCTTCAGTTCGAAGCATGCGCCCGACTCGCTGCTTCCCAAGTTCCCGAAGCCGAAGCCGGGCCTCTTCAATATCGGCATGCTGCATACCAGCTTGGCGGGATCGGGCAGCCATGATCGGTATGCGCCCTGCACATTGCCGGAACTCGCCGATATCGGATACGACTATTGGGCCCTTGGCCACATCCACAAGCGGCAAATCCATTCCGAGCATCCGCTCGTGGTCATGCCCGGAATTCCGCAAGGGAGGGATATCGGCGAATCCGGACGCAAGTCCGTCACGTCGGTGGAAATCGGCGACGACGGAACTGCGCGGATGCAGGAGCATTTCACTGCGTTCGCGCAGTTTGAAACTGTCGCAGTCGACGTCTCCGAATGCGGCCACCACGATGCAGTCCGGCTTCGAATGCGGGAATCGCTGGAAGCTGCGCGACTCGATGCGAAAGCGGAGCATCTCGTCGCGCGCGTCATTTTCACGGGCAAGAGCCCAATGCATTGGCATTTGAAGCGGAATTCCGATCTCCTGCTGGAAGAGGCTCGCGCCATCGCGAACAGCACGGATGATCTATGGATAGAGAAGATCGACTCTGCGGCCTTGCCCCAGGGCCGCGCTCTTGCGGAGGCGGATCCGGTTCACGAACTTCAATCCATAATGGAGGATTCCGTCGATGACGCGCATTTCCTCAAGCAGGCAGCCGCGGAATACGATGCGCTGGTCAAGCAATTCCCGACGGTCCTCCAGCGGAAATGGCGAAGCGAGGAGACGGAAGGTGAACTGCTCAGGCGGTTGATCCGCGAAGGGTGCAGCGATGTCGTCGCCGCGTTGAACGACAGGACCGACGCCGGATGAGACTGCGGCGGCTCAATCTTGACCGGTACGGCATGTTCAAGGACCGCGTCATCGATTTCGGCGAAAAAACCTCGAACACGCCCGATCTGCACATCATCTACGGCCCGAACGAGTCCGGCAAGACCACGGCGGCGAATGCGTTTCTCGATCTCCTGTTCGGGATTCAGCACCTGACGAAATACAATTTCCGCCACCGCAAAAATATGGGCGTAAGCGCCGAACTGGAGGTCGAGGGCGAGCTGAGGGCGTTCTCGAGAAAGCGCGGCCGCAAAAACACCTTGCTCGACTCTGTCGGCGCTCCGGTCGCCGACGACGAATTCTCAAGCCTGCTTCACGACCTGCAGCGGGACTCGTGGCAAACGATGTTTTCGCTCTCCGAGGCGACCCTCGAGTCCGGCGCGGAAGAGATACTTGCGGCGCGCGGCGAACTGGGGCGGCTGTTCTTCCAAGGGGCGGCGGGACTCGTCGGAATAGATTCCCGGCTCGCAGAATTGAAAGAGCAGGCCGACGAATTCTACGCGGTCGGGTCGCGGCGGCAGACTCGTCTGCGCAAAATCAAGTCGGAAATTTCCGAGCTCGAGACCGAGGCGCGGGAGCTGGACACGCCCGGACGCGAATATTCATCGCTTCGGGAGCGCTTTGTCGAGGCTCAGGAACGCGAGGCCGACGCAAAGAGACGTTTCGAGGAGCTCGACCAGCGGCAATCGGAACTTGACCGGATTCGATCCGCGATGCGAACGATGAAGGACCTTCATGAGCTGCGGCGAAGGTTGAATGAATTGCCGGATTTCGGCGACCTGCCTGCTGAATGGCACGGATCGATACGGAACTTGGCGAAAGAACTCGATGCGGCCGTGTCAAAATGCATAGCCGCTCGGGACCGCATTGAGCGCCTCGACAGAGAATTGAACAAGGTTCTGACCGACGACGCGGTCCTCGGAAGCGACCTGCGGATGGACGAGCTGGAAATTGCGGCGTCGCGCTGGCGGACCGCGGCCGACGATCTCCCGAAGAGGCTTCCCGAAAAGCGGGAGCTTGATTTCAAGCTGCAGCAGACGCTGGAAAATTTGGGATTGGATCGCGAAAGCGACCCCGAGCGCTATGCGCTTGCGCCGCCTGATTTTGAAGCCATCGACAAATACGCCTCTGAAGCGCTCCGCCTCATGCGCGAGATCGAAAGCGCCGCCTCGGAAAACAGCAAGGCTGAAAAAACGCTCCGCCAGCTTGAAGAGGACGCCCGTTCGATAATGACCGAGACCGCAGACAGCACCGGGGAATTGGAAGCGGCGGTTCAAGAAGCGAGACGGAGCCAGACGGAAGCCAGACTCGAGGCGGAAGAGAAGAGCGTCGCGGACGCGCAATCCAGGCTGAAATCATCTCTGGCAAGACTTCGGCCTTGGACCGGGGATGAAGAGAAACTCATTCGCGTTTCCATTCCGTCGGCGGATCTCGCAAAGCGTTGGACGGCTGACTTCGAGAAGATCGAAACGGATCGCCGCGCCGCGGAAACCGAACTGCGCAGACTGAAGAAGGAAAGAGCCGGAATAGCCGCCGAGAAGGAGCGCATGACCAGCCTCGGAGGTTTGATATCGGACGAAGAGGCGGCCAATCTTCGAAAGGTGCGCGACGACGCCTGGTCGCGACACTACGAGTCTCTGGATTTGGCGACGGCGGACGCATTCAAGTCCGCGATGGATGCGGATGATCGCGCTCGGGACGACCGAGCCGGCAAGGCGGACGAGATTGTCGAGCTTCGGAAAAATGACGTTCAAATCGCCAAATTGGATGCGGAGATCAAGTCATTGCGCACCCAGGTCGCGGCCTTTGAAGAGAAAGATGCCGAGCTTCGCAGCAGGATCAAGCCCTGCATGGCGGATGCCGGGCTTCCGGAGGATTTCAATCCTTCAGGGCTGGCCGAATGGCTGCCGCTGCACGAGCAGGCGATGAATTCTGCGCAGGAACTCAGGAAACGGGAAACGGATCATTCCAACCTGAAGACGGGGGCTGATCGGCAACGCGACGAACTCGTGCATTCGCTGAAGTCCGCCGGCGTTCCGATTCCTGAAGGCGAGGCATCGCTTGCGCTCCTGCTTCAAATCGCGGAGCGAGCCGTCCGTCAAGCCGGCGAACACCGCGTCAAATCGCAGGAGATGGAAAAAAATCTGCGTCAAGCCAGACGCGATCTGGCGGACCGAAAGGAAGCATTGGAAACTGCGCAAGCAAGCCTGCATGAATTGAATTCGGGCTGGGCGTCGAATTGTCCGTCCGACTGGCTGAAGGATATCGAGCCGAAACGATTGAGAGCCATGCTTGCGCATATCCGGGACATTCGGGAACTGATCCAGAGGCGCGAGTCCATCGAGCACCGGATCGACAGCATGGAAAAGGATCAGGACGAATTCAAAAGAGCGATGAAGGACGTCGCCCGCAAGCTGGGAGAAGAGCCGAGCGCGGATCCGCTGGAGCACTTCAAACGCATCCGAAAGAGAAAAACCGATGCTGAAGAAGCGAAGGTACGATCCGCGGAATTGGCGCGCGGGATCAAGATAGAGCGCGACGCCTTGGAAACTGCGGAGGAAGCCCTCGAAAAGGAAAAGAGCAAGGTTCGAGAAATGGCGGCCCGACTGTCGCTTCCGCCCGGGCTCGACGGCGTGGAAGAGGTGACGGACGCGCTCGCCAGCGCAAAGCAGCGTGCCGATCTGGCGGCACAACTGAAAGCGCGCGGCACGGATTTGGCGCATCAGCTTAGGGTTCAGACCGTTCAGGAAGCTGAAGCCCTTCTCGAGAAGACGAATCCAGAAAACATCGAAAGCGATTACGTCGAATGCCAGACCGAACGCAGTACGGCCGACGAAGAATTCAGATCAGCGATCGAAGCGAGGAGCCGGGCGGAGCGGGATCTGGACGCGGTCGGAAGCGACGACCGCGTCGTCAAGGTGAGGCAAAGGATCCAGACCGCCCTCGCCGAGGCCGAAGACGGGGCGGAGCGTGCCTTGCGGCTCAGGCTCGGCCTTTTGACGGCCGAGCGGGCGCTCAAGCATTACAGGGACGAGCACCGGAACTCGATGCTCAGGCATACGGAACGCAATTTCGTCGCGATCACCGGCGGCGCGTACTCGGAGCTGTCGGCGGAATCGTCCGACGGGACTGAGTTCATGACCGCCTACAGGCCGAGCGACAGCTTGTCCTGCCAAGTGGAGGACCTTTCGAAAGGCACGCGCTTCCAGCTGTACTTTTCGCTTCGAATGGCCGCCTACAGAAACTTCTGCGAAAAAATCGGCCCTCTGCCGTTCGTGGCCGACGACATCATGGAAAGCTTCGACGACGAGCGCGCCAAAGAGGCGTTCGCATTGATGGCCGAGATCTCCGCCAGCGGCCAGATGATCTATTTCACGCACCACCAGCATGTACTCGGGATTGCAGAAAGCGCTTGCGGCGAGTCGGTTCGAATCCACAGGATGCCCGCCGAAGCCGACTGAATCGGCCCCGAAGACCGTCCGTGAACGCTGTTCTTGCTGAATTTTGCGATCGCTTTCGGGATGACTTGGACTTGCGAGCAAAATTCATCGCGACAGGAGGCAAAGACGCGATGGACGTCTTGGTTGATCCTTGGCTATTTCGCGTTTCAGACCAATCCTGCGAGATCTTGTCAGCATCCTGCGCAACCGCTTGGAACGGTCGTCATGGTTTCCGACGGCCGCGCAACGCGTCAACAGCGTCATGTCGGGATGCCGCGCGCCCTCGACCGCTGCCACGTCGGGGGCGGGAACTGGCCACGCATTGCGCCCTCGACCGCTGTCAGGTCGGGGGCGCGCGACGGGAAACGACCACGCATTTCTCCGACCTGTCCTTCATCCGTGGCGAATGGCAAGATGCGCAGGGGCGGTGTTTGATCCGCGACATGCTTCGAGATGGGCGACGCATGTCGCGGGACGGTTGCCCGCCGCTTCTTGCGCATCGCTCGGCAGCCCGTACTCATGCTTGAATTTGCGCCTATACCTGCATATCCCATTTGCAGGTATTTTCGGAGCGCGGACATGGCCAGCACCAGCGTCACATTGGGCAATCATTGGGACGAATTCATCAAAACCATGCTGAAGGAAGGGCGCTACGGCTCGGCCAGCGAACTGATGCGCGCAGGTCTACGGCTGCTGGAGGAGCAGGACGGCGAGCGCGCCCGTTTGCGCGTGGCGCTGATGGAGGGCGAGGCCGCGCCGGATGCCGGGCCTCTGGACATGGCCGCGGTCCGCCGCGCCGCCCGCGCTCGCCTCGACGATTGAAATTCGCCTTTCCGAGGCGACCAAGGAATATCTCATCGACATCTGGATTTCGACGCAAGCCCGATGGGGCGAGGCGCAGGCCGACAGCTGTCTCGACGAACTTGCCCGTGCCTTGCGCTTGCTCGCGGACAATCTGCGCGAAGGTGTCGATTGCATGCATATCCTGCCCGGAACGCGCCGTCTGATTGTCGGGCGGCATGCGCGTTCTACCGAATGAAAGACAATCGCATCCGCATTTTGCGGGTGCTGCATCAGTCGATGGACAGCGCCTCGCATCTCAATAACATCTGAGCCGTGCAAATTTTATTTTCCCGCGCGGCGCGTTGAAATCCCGTCACTTCATGACGGGGAATGCGGCCCTATCAAATCACCCTCCATCAGCGCGGCATCCCTTCGCCGGTCCGATCCCCGTACTTGCGCTCATGGACGCGGATACGCAGCTGAGCGCCGCCGCCGGATCACGGTTGTCCTGCCGGGTTTATCGTTCCGGCGTAGGCCGGCGTCTGCAGCGCAGGGCGGGTCAAGGAAATCCAAGTCTCGACCCGGTATCTGCAGGTTGCGCGCAACACAGAATTATGCGTGTAAAAGGCGATGCTTGGCCAAGCGGAGGCGAACCGAACACCGAACGTCCCGTCAAGATTGCTCCGGCACTGCCGCGGGACGCAAAGATCTCGGCGGGAGAGCCAAAGCTGCGCGGGTACGCCCGCTTCTCCGGCTGCCCAATCCGTTCTGTTCATTGGAGCGACGGCGGCGGCGAGCGTTGGCAACGGGCCGCGCCCGCCGGACCCAGTCGAAAGTATGGCCGGGTGCGGTTTCAGTTCACGTGGCAGCCCGAGCAGTGTCGGCACTGCCTGACGGCACGGGCCGCGGATCAAAAAGGCCGCACTCAGCCTGACACCGTGCCTTTCAACCCTGTAGGATGCCTCTTCAACGCGACTTGCAAACATCCGGTCGCCGTCCTGCGACGGAAAATGGAAATGAGATATGACGGAAAGCCTGCATCAGCAATTGGAGATGGCGCGCCCGACGGACGGAGAACGGGCGGCAGTCGACCGGCATCATCGGAAAGGCGGAAAATCCATGAAAATTACCAGAGTCAGCGCTTATCAGGTCGATGTCCCCATCAAACCGGCGACCATCTCCCATGACAGGATAATGTCGGTCTTCGACATTACCTATGTGCGGATCGAAACGGACGCCGGAATTGAAGGTTGGGGCGACAGCGTGCCTTGGGGAGCGAATTTCGTCGCGGCTTACGCGCGCGGCGTCCGCTCAGGTCTGGACGAGCTCGCCCCGCATCTGATCGGTCGCGATCCGCGCATGGTCGGCGCCATCAATGATGTGATGGATTTCGAAATGGCGGGCCATGCCTACGTCAAGACGGCTCTCGATGTCGCATGCTGGGACATTCTCGGACGCTCGTTGGGCGCGCCGCTCTACATGTTGCTTGGCGGCATGGTGACCCCCGCTCCCCATGTGATCGGCTCTGTTCCGCATGAGCCGGGCGAAGAGCTGGAAGCAGCCATGAATGCCCATCGCGAGAACGGTCTCATGCAGTTCTCGGGCAAGGCCAGCGGCGACGTGGGCAAGGACATCGCCTACCTGCGTTGGATTGGCGAACGCATGCGCCCCGGAGAGTCCCTCAAATATGACGGGAACGCAGGCTGGCGCGTTGACGAGGCCATCCGCGTCGCCCGGTCCAAGGGGAACATCGATGTCTATTTTGAGCAGCCTTGCGCCACCTACGAGGAATGCCGCGAAGTTCGCCGGACCACGGGCGTTCCGCTCATACTTGATGAATCGGCCGCTGAAATCGGCGTTGTGCTGCGGGCAAAGGAAGATGGCGTTCTGGATGGCCTCAATCTGAAGCTGGCCAAAGTTGGCGGTATCCACAAGATGCGGCTTATCCGCGATCTCTGCGTTGCCCTTCACGTGCCCATGGAAATCCAGGATTCCTCCTACAGCGAACTTGCATGCGCAGTCGTCGCCCATATGGGCCACTCCACGCCGGAACGCTGCATCCGATCCGTGATTTATCCCAAGGGATTGAAGAAGGACACGGTTAGACACCCGCCGGCAGTAAAGAATGGGCGAATTTTCGCGCCGGAAGGACCGGGTGTCGGTTCGCTGCCCATGCTTGAGGTTTTAGGCGAGCCCTGTGCGGTATACGAATGAAATCGGCGGATTGCGCTCTGTTGATTGTTGGAGAAGACGGGCACTTGGCGGACGGCAATCAGGGCCTGTTTATGCTAAATCGCATCTCGTTCCGACGACGACAGCGAAATGCAGGAAGCCCGGAAACATCATGTCGCTTGTCGAACTGCGTGTGGATGCGCCGGCAGGTCCTGAGTCTTCGGAACAGCCGCTCGACCTCGTTCCGAAGCTTGCAGAGTTCGCGGTCGCAGTCCCGTTCGATTTTCCGGTTCGCTTTCGGCGGCACGACCGGCATCATCCCCAAGGTCTCCACAAGTCCGCGGGTCTTGTCGCCCTCGCAGGCGCGGTCCATCGCCGGAGGCGCATTCCGACCGGATGGTCCCAGCTTTCCGGCAGGGCGCGGCCTTCGGGCGCGTCGTGGGCATGCCCCCGGAACGAATTCGCAGCCTCCGGACTGGGGAATTCTGCTTCAGCGCTTTCGGGGAGTTTTCACTTAGTAACACCGAGACCCTCAAGACGGTACAACGCGTCCACGATGCACGCAAAGGGTGGCGCGGAGCCCGGTAGGTCCATGCTTCGCAGTACGGAATCAGGGAGCTGGAATTGCCTGAACTCCGTCGCAAAGCCCGAAACAGGGGTCGATAATCTGTCGCAAACATGAACCGTCGAAACCGTTCGGTTCGGAATTCGCGGCTTAGATTCGAATGTGTTCGTTGCGTTGACTTTCAGCGCTTAGCGCTTGTGTTTTAGAGCACTCATCTCCAGTTCGGTCCGTGGATCCGCTGCATTTGGGATCTCTTCCGGTTGAATCGATGGTTTCACTGGATGCTGCTGACTTTCCATGTCAGGCTCGGGCCATCCGTTCGTAGTGTCTTCGTATCAATTTGTTTGGGATTATCGCGCCTTCGCCAAGCCCTTGCCCATAGGTCTTGTCCCATGGAGTGCCCCGCTTGTGCGTGATGGAAGACAGCATCCATGCTTCGTATTTCCTGTAGGCATCAATTACGCCCGACATGATTCTCTTTTGGTCTTTGTCGAAGTCATTGCTGCGATCAACCAATTCCGTATCGATCGCATCCGTTCGGAAAGACTTGTACCTGTGATAGATACTCGGAACCACCGGGCCGTACCGCCACGCTTCAACGGGTTCACTCAAAAGGCTGCGTGCATGAATCCCGAGCATCCAGCCGTGGCACAAGTATGCCAGCTTGATGACGTGCATCGGGGTGGTCTCTTGACCCTCGCGCAGCCACAATACCTGCTCTGCCACCTTTCGCGACTGGACCGGCCTCTTACCAAGCGTTTCGGACTGCGTGATCTTGTTCATCGGTGTTCTTCTCCGTCACCTCCCATCGCAAGCGGGGCTTGGCAGAGGGCTTGCGGGTTTCAATTTTCGGCTGGATTTCAGTCGAACGCTACAGCAGTGCCGAGGCCAGTCGGCGGGGATTTCAAGCGTGGTCGTGGCCGGGTCAGGCGCTAGTGTAGAGTATAGACGAATAACCGTCAATGCCGGTACACGATCAGCACTTTTACGGTGGGTCTCGTCGGCTCGGCAGGCGCGGTCCATCGCCAGAGGCCCGGGCGCAGCGCGTCTCGCCGGTTGAACCCGCCAAGCCGTCGACCTCGGGCCCGAGCCAAAGCCGCGAGCAAAAGCACGCCGGACGAGACGGCCGTTTACAGCTTTCCTTGCCCTGCTCGCCGATCTCGCGACCATCCTGCTGAACGATGTCTCCATCGGCAATTCTGAAAGCTTCAAACTGGCTGCGGCCCGACGCCCGGACAAAAAAGGCATTCGGTCCCCACGGCGTCAATCCGAGGAGCATGTTCCCAAAAGTTGGCTGGCAGGACTCGCCGAATTGCTTTTCTGCCAAGGGAAGCTTGCCTTTCTGCGCCGTGAAGTTCAGGCTGAAAATCTGAGACTCAGGTGGTCAAGGTTTTTCCGGCTCGGCCGCAGATTTGGTGGTTGTCCCATGCGCATTTCATGTCAGTTAATCCGCGAGATATAGGAAGCTGTCTTAACAGTTCGTCTCCATGGAAAAAGTCATGTCGGTTAGTCCGCGAATAATGCGGATTTAGCAGCATGATTCGTGGAAATCGTGTGTCTCTCGCTGACTATGTGGCCGAGCTTCAATCGAAGGGGCGGATCGTTTTCGATGCCGATGAGCCTTCTTGGATGCCGTTCAGCGTCTTCAGAAGCGAGGGAGCATGATCAGTCCGCGGAAAGGCTTCTATGTTGCCGTCCTCCCGAAATTTGCGTCCTGGGACGCGCCACCGCCGTCCTGGCATGTAGACGCACTCATGACCCGCGAGCAGTAATCCTACTATGTCGGCCTGCTGAAAGCCGCGGAGCTGCATGGCGCGAGCCATCAGGCGGTGATGGAATTCCAAGTCGTCACCGGACTTCTCGGACGCCTCGATACTGCGTGATCAAGCAACGTCTGCTTCCGGGGAGCTGGGGCGCGGCTCTCGCGGCGTGTAGGCCGGAGCCGCAAGGCCCTGGTCCAAAGTTTGCGGATCGTATTTCGATCCATGCCAGTCCGTGTGAATCGGCCATCGACAATCCGGAGCACTGCGGGCTGAACCGGGTTCGGCGGCGCGGCTCGAACAGGTTTGAACTGGCGGTCGGCCTCTCCGCCATCGCCCTCAGTATCCGATGGACCGGACAGAGCCTGCGCAAGAAGGAGCGCAAGCGGAATCGGCGGCGGAGCCAGCACCGACGCACCGGAAATCCGGGAAGGACGCGGGAATGTCGTCCCCCGGAACCAGCTTCGCTGCCCTTCCAAAAATACACTTGAAGACCTTCCAAACCGATCCGGACAACTGATGGCCTGCCCTGAATCGACAGCTTCTCTGCCAGCCGCGAATTAGGCGGCTTCCGGTTCAATGTTGCTTGGCGATTTCGTTTCCGCACGCTCGCGCAGCAGTTTCGCCAGCGCTTCACGGAGCGCAGACTCGTCGGAATCCAGTTCTTTCCGGCTCTTCACCAGTTCCAAGGCTTCGGCCTCGACAAGTTTGCGGGGCGATGGTTCAAGAGAGAACCCAAGAGCGTTCAACGCTCGGTCGAAACCGGCAGATTTCAAGAGTTCCAATCCTGCACCTTCTCTCGCCACCGGAAAACTTGAGATGCTGTCGGCGCGGTTCAATATTGTCTCCGCATCATCGGCGATTGCGATCAGCTTGCCGTCAAGGCCGTATCCGACAACGTAAACGACAGGGTTTGCTACAGCGCGCTCTTCAGGTCCCAATTCTTCGTAGAGGCTGTCGGCAAGCTTTTCGATTGCTTGGGCGATTTCGTCGCCGAAGCTTGCTGCGACAGAAGCGGATTCAGCGAGTGCCGGATTTGCTGCAGCAAATGGTCGTTCGTTCAATTCGAGACCCCGCAGCGTCTTGCGCAAGCGTCGAGCCGCCGCCAGCACTGAAATCCAATGCCGCGGCACCGCTTCTCTGGCCGCCTTCCGCAGTTCGCTTGGATCGGGGAGTTCTTTGACTTCCAGAACCGCAAATGACGCTGTGGCGACGAGTCGATTTGCAGCACGATCAATCACATCGGCATTGAGCAACCTTTCGGGGTAATCACGCACCAGTTCTTTATCCCCGCGCACCTTCATGCTGCGGAGCAAATTCCGGCACTGCGTGCTGCATTCAGAGTTCCAAAAGATGCCGCAAGGCCCGCTGTCATCTTCCAAAATGCGATCAAGCAGCTCCTCGGTCTGGCCAAGTTGATGCCTTTTCAGAATTGTATACGCTTTGGAGGACGCGAGTCTGGCAAACGCGATTATGGCAAAATTTTCCGCCGCATCTGAAGAGTCCCTTATGAACATCGCAAAGTCGCAAGCGTCTTGTCCTTTACGGGCATAATCAATGCCCGCCGCAATATTTTCGACCGCCGAAACGATGCGTCTCAGGGCTCCGCACCGATAGAAGCCGTATTCGTCAGGTTTGAAAACGGGGTCGCGCTCTGTTTCCGGCCATGTGCAATGCCCGGCAATCAAGCGGCCCTCGCGCGCGATTGGAGCCGCGATGCTGCCGATGGCGTCCGCGTCGCTGTGAAAACGGGCTTGCGAAATCCCTTGCGCTTGAACGTCGATTTCCGAACGCTCTCGCAATTCACGGAATACGCGAATGACGGAGTCGGGCAGAGATCTTTCCTCTTCGGTGATGAAGGCAAGATCCCAGTCGCTGTCGGCGCGGTGGTCTCCGCGCGCTCGAGAACCGTAGAGGACCGCCGCGTTCGCGTTCGGCCACAGAACCAGCGCATCCTTGCAGGCATCCTCGACTTCTTTGTAGGCCGGGTCGGAAACAAGAGCATCTGCATTCGATTCAAAACGGCCCAATGCCCACAATCGACGCCTTGAAGAATTTTTGGCCGATTGGGCAGCACCTGAAGCCGAGGTCCGCCCGAGTTCGGCCTTGGCTGGGCTCATCGAATTATTCCTTGGGTTTCTTGAACCGAGTTTATCTGATTCTGCGTTTGAATCAAAAAACAGCTCGCCGCACCAACAGCACTTTCTTCAAGGGTGCACCCTTTTGCTTTTGGTCGGGCGGCCGCGATCCGACTAGCGCTCCAATCGAGGAGGTCGGGCCAACGCAAGTTTGCGTAGCAACATCTGATGGCGAGCGGAACGGCGGCCCGATTTCGGCTTGCCGTATCTCGCCCTGCTCCACCCAGCGAAAATGGAATGCACCCCTTATTCAAGCTTGAACCCGCATGAGCATCGCCGGCCAGCGCGCCTGCTTCATGATCAAAGTTGCCGATGAATTCACAGTTGCGGACGCTGATCGACGGGCCAAATCGGCCGAATGCCGGATGCTCAGTTCGAGCCCAAGCCAAATTCAGCGGCGGTAACGCTCCAACTCCGCAGAGACCGAAGCGCGTTCTGGCTTCGAAAGCTCATTGATTTATTGGAAGAAAATTTCAAAACTTGAATTCATCAAGTTTTCGACCGCTGACGGCTTTATTGTTTTCGGTCCGCAGTGCGGCGCAACCCGGCTGGAAGATTGCTGCGGGTATGCAAGAAATCAACGATGATCACTTCGTCCTTTCATTCCAAGAACTCCGCAAATGCTGTCCCGCGCGCGAAAACAAATCTTCGTCGGTCCCATCGACCAACGCCGTGCAGCTTTGGCGGCGGGCCATGCCGCCAGCAATTCGTTCGCAGTATTGATTTAGTTCTTTTTCGCAGACGTCTGCTTGCCGTGGGCTGAAAGTTCGGAACCTCCATTCGGCAATGTCTGCCGGTTGCTCTTCCGCCTGTTTTGCAAGGCGGATGGATTTCAAGCTGGTCTTGCCTTGGCGAAAGCGCGCCGGATGGCATCGGATCCCGTTCCCTCAGCGAGTTCACCATCCATTGCCTGCTTCACGCCCTTGGCCAAACGCTGCGACAACGCCGTCAACTCAGCTTCCTCGCGCTCCAGCAAGCGCAATCCTGCGCGAATGGCTTCGCTCACATTCCGGTATCGCCCCGAGGCCACCAAACCGGCGACCAAATTTTCCTGATGTTCGGTCAAAACGACATTTCTGGCGGGCATGCTACACTCCGACTATTCACAGGCGAAATATGCCATGGGATTGATCCTGTCCACGTTGAGGTTGGACAAGGGTGCATCCCATTTTGTTGGGTTAAGAATAGCAAGGAGCTGCCAGTCGGAACCGGATGCCAATGCTTTTCTTGCCGCCGAACGTTGACTCGAAAACAATTGTTGGGCCGACTTCCCTGATTGGACGGTTTGTCGCGCCGGTGCCTGACCAAAAAATGATGGGATGCACCCAACCTCAGCGTGAATGAAAGCACGAAAGTCAATTGACACTGCCATTTGCGATAAAGCCAAGTATATATGCGAATTGCGTAAGCAGCGCGTGAGGTCATGCCATGCCCCAGCATCAAGATACCGGTCGTGAAGCGAGACTGTTTCGAGACAACAATTGCCAAGTGCTACGTATCCCGGCTGACTATGAAATTCCCGGAGACCGCGTGATGATCCGCAGGGATGGTGAACGGCTGATCATTGAGCCGGTTCGAACGAAGAACCTGCTCGAAGTTCTGGCGGATTTGCATCCTTTAGGTCCGGAGGATGAATTTCCAGATATCGATGGAAGCCTTCCGTCTGCCGAGAATGTCGAGTTGTGACGATATTGCATGTGCTCGACGCCGACATCATTTCGGCATTTCGGCGCTCGCTCGCAATCCCCGAGGTTCTGTAGCAAAGCGCATTGCGGAGGTTGGGGCGGATGCAATCGGCGTTGGTGCCGTTACAGCGGCCAAGCTGCGCTACGGTTGCGCAAAAAAGAAATCTCGAAAACCCGCCGCGCAGATTGAGGTGATCCTGAGTAATTTGACAATTCTTGCATTGGATGTGCCGCAGACGCCGAATATGGCGGGATTCGCGCGGAACTTGAGGCTATTGGCAAGACAATTGGGCCAAACGGTCTTCTGATTGAGGCGCACGCCCGCACGCTGGATGCTGTGCTGGTGACAGCAAACGGGCGCAAGTTCAACAGAATTCGCGGGCTGAAAGTTGAAAATTGGCTGAGAGAAGACGCTCGTGAAAGCCCCTTTCGGACATTGAATTGACTGCGGTCTCTGCAATCATGCAGATCTCCACCGGGCATACAGGATCTTGACCGCGTAAGCTCAGAAAGGGGAACACCTTCGACAGCCGTCAGTTTACCTGCCGAATTGATTGCGAGTTTGGTTGAAGCAAGTTCGCAGGCCAGCGGGTATTAGTTTCGGGTGCATCCCATTTTCTTGGTTTGATCCGGTTTTGCGTTTTCGCGCCTCGTCCGGGTTCTGCGTTGGAGGGCTGCAATCAGGGCCTGCAGGGTTTGTGAATCAGCATGCATCGGTCCCGGACCGGTTTTCGAAGACCCGCGCGCGGCGGGCGCCGCGCCTCGGGACGCGAGCGGAAGAGGGCATCATGACGGTCGAGACACGAGATTCGGAGTTCCGCCGCCCGGAGGCTGCGGCGTTTTTGCGGAGTTTGACGGACGAGGAGGCGGCAATTCACCCTCCTTCGGTCCGCGAGCATGACGGCGTTGCGGCGCATTGTTGGCGCGAGGGCGGCCGGGTTTGCCGTCGCGAGGTGGCGGTCGACGCCGCTCTGCCGGGACTTCAGGACATGCGGCATGGACGACGAGTCGGCAGTGGGAAATTGATAGGTCGACGGCGACGGAATTCCGATGCTCGCGCGCGAGGGCGCGGTCGGCAAGCAGGCGGCACCGCCGCCTTGCTCGCCGCCGGATGCTGCCTCGAAAACATGCGGTGTCCGGACTTCCTCGAACGGAGGGCTTGTCGCGGTGCGGCGGCCTCACCAAAAAACATGAAAGGCAACCAACTTTGCTTTCATTGTCGAAATGATTAATGGTTTGGCGTATAAAGGACTCAAATCAGTCGGGGAACTGACCGCTTCCCGCCGTCGGCGTTGAAATTGGCGCCGGTTACGCAACCGGTCGGTCGAGCGGTTCGCCATATTGGAATCGCCAGCCCCAAGACTGCAACGATGCCGGAACCAAGCATGACCGCAGGCCCAAACCCGAAATTCGCGCCCGGCGCCGGAATGACCCCGCCGGTATTGGCCGGACGCGAACGCGAGAAGGCCGTGATCATCGAGGCGCTTGAGGACTTGGGGGAGGGGTACAATCCCACGGCGAACATCGCTCTGATCGGCCCGCGCGGCAACGGCAAGACGGCGCTGCTCCGCTGGGCGGAGGCGCATGTCGATGAATGCGAGGGCAAAGTCAAATGCATAATACTGAATCCGGATAGTTTCAGTTCGCATTCCGACCTCGTAGAGGCGCTCGCTGATCACGGGATGCTCGCGACCCTCTTAGGCGAAGGATATTCGGGAAGCATAAATTTGCTCGGATCGGGAATCAGCTTGTCGCAACAAGCGTCCCCGAAAAAATTGCTCAGACCCGTCCTGAAGAAAAGATGCTCAAACGGCGGCTTGGCGATATTGATCGACGAGGCGCATACTCTGCATCACAATCCGGAAGTCGCGCGAGCTTTTTTCAACGATGCGCAGGCGCTTGCCGGCGAAGGGCGGCCGTTGCTGCTGATCCTCGCCGGCACTCCGGACACTTCATCGCGCCTGAACGGGATCGAGGCGACGTTCTGGAACCGCTTGGAAAAGATCGGCATCGGGCTCCTCGACATGGCGGCTTCGCAGGAGGCGCTCCGGACGCCCTTGGAGCGGATGGGCTACCGCATCGAGGCGGATGCGCTGGATCAGGCGGCCGATGCGGCGCAGCGCTATCCCTATTTCATTCAGCTTGTCGGCAGAGAACTGTATCGGTCCGCCAAGGCTGAACCGGACAAGCTCGTCGGCGGCGACAGAATCGGCGGCGCGATCCTGGAGCAGGCATTGAACGCATTCCGCATTGCGAGCAACGCATACTTTGCCGACCGCCATCATGAACTTCGGACCATCGGCATATTGTCTTCGGCCGAAGCCGTCGCGCGACTCTTCGTGGCGCAGAAGACGATATCGATTTCTGCCAATGAGATCAAATCGGCCATCGGCCGGAGCGTTGACAAAAAACTGGAGGAAAGGGCGAAGACAAGCGGCGGGATTGAGCCGGCCTTGTGGGCTGAGGCCAATCTTCGGAACGTCGGCTTCATTTGGAGCCGGTTCGGGAATGAAGACCGCTGCGAGCCCGGAATTCCCAGCCTCATGAACTACGTCATCGATCGGGCGGCGAGCTGAAGCGAATTCGCGGACCGGCACGCCCCGATCCTCCGTCCGGAAGAAAACGGATTTGACTTCGCGCTGTCGGCGTACGAATTCAGGCATCGTCGCGATTCCGCCTTTTCGGCAAAGCGACGGGATCCGGCCGCATGTGATCGGCTGGACCGGGTCGGGCGCATCCCATATTTTTGGTCATGCAGCCGCGCGCGGCATTTCCCCAATTGATGATTTCGGGCCTGCGGCTGTTTTCGAAGCGGCATTCGACGGCGAGCATGGCGTTGGCGCCCGCTTTCGACCGGCGTCATCCCGATTGTCCGAACCGGTTCCCGACGATGTGCTTGCAGGCGCTTCCGCGACGCCGGATCCGACCTGCAATCCGCGTGCGCGGCAGAGGTCGCAGCGCATTTGGTGCCTGTTGGCCTCATAGTGGCGGACGCAGGTCGCGACGCCTTCCGCCCGAGTTGCGGCCGGCGGATGGAGCGGTACGGCCGATCCGGGAAGATGCCGAGGAAGGGACGTCGGCGGCGCCGGAGTTCCGATGCTCGCGCGCGAGGTCGGCAAGCAGGAGGGAGCCAACGCCGTGCCCGCCACCGGATGCTGCTTCGAAAACATGCGCCGGCCCGACTTCCTCGATTGGAGGGCCGGTCATGCCGCCGCCGCCCAACCCAAGAAAACGGGATGCACCCGGGCCACGACGTCACGCGACTTCACAGATCAACGGGGGTGGAGACATTGTGTGCCGTGAACAAGTCCGCCAAGTCTTCAACGGTCAATTCAAGCAGGCTGGCGACGCGACGGATTGAGACATGACCCTTGTCGATGGCAAGCCCGAGAACTTCGACAAAGGGTCTCGAAAACAGAGCGGGCAGTTCGCTCTCCACAGCATCGCGGCCGTTGTTGCGCAATGCTTCTTCGGGCAATGAACGGGCCGCTGCGGACTTTAGCTCGCCGAGTGCGACCAGCCTCCAACGCAGTGCTGAGGACGTCACATGAAGTTCGTCAGCTACTGCGTTCAGCTGGGCAATCAATTTCTCCTCGGCCAGATTCGACCAGTTGCCGAGCTGTTCCAACGTGCGAGCCGGCATGAGTGTCGCCGCCGCGAAATTATTAGCGAGCTGCTCCACGCGATTGCCTCCGGTCTCCATTGCTTCTTCGAAATGCTCGGGCGGCATCGCATCCCAAGTTAGGATATGGAACAGCTGGTGGGCGAGGTCGAAGTGGCGGCGACCGGGAGTTTCATGGCGCGCAATCAAAACAGCATCCAGTTCGGGTAAACGGCAGGCTGCGCCCGATATGCCGTCGTCGGCATCGACCATAAGCACCAGAACGCCCAGATCCCGCTCCATGATCTCGGTCAAACGCAGAGCCGGCACTTCGCCAAGGTTGAACTCGGCCGCGAAACGCTCCCCTGCCAGCATCGCGTCCTCAAAACGCGACTGACGGACGATGCGAAGCGATCGGCGCATAAGCGGAATTTCGTTCCCTACCAGCGGTGCCAGAAAACGGAACGCAGCGACCCAGCTGCCTGCGGCATGCTCATATTCACCAAGTCGCTCTGCGCCAATGCCTGTTTTTCGCCAAGAGAAACAACCCTCGCCGACAAGCCTGAAAGGGTCGGTGAAATACTCCAGAGGTGCGTCCAGCCGCTTGATCGCGAGGACCAGCTCGTCCGCCGTCACGCGGCGCATCCCGGTCTCAATGGCCGAAACAGTCTGTCGATCCTTGAATCCGAACAGCCGCGCAAGATCATCCTGAGAAAGCTTGCGCTCCTCGCGCAATGCTTTGATCCGCGCACCGATAAAACGCGTCGTCACTGGAGTTTCCTTGATTATTTTTCTTGCGAATTAGAATATGCAAGAAATTTATGCGAAACTCAGTCCGCAGACAACATCATATCCGTTGTACGAAATCTGTCACGGCATTCGCGTGTGGATGCCTTTCTGCAATGCGGAGTGCCGCAAGTTCGCCAAGACACAATTGCCGTAAGCGAAGATCCCGCCCGACTTGCGGCAAGTGTATCTGCCCCTTAGAATGTGTGGCAGGGATACAGAATAGGAAGCAACCTGATGGCCCGTTTCCGCGCAGGAACTGCGGCACAACCTGACTTTGATGCACTCAAGGACTTCGCTGAACTCCCGGACCGCGAGGCTAGCCCATTCTTTGGCGGCCGCACCAACGAAATAGCAACGGTTGAACATGCTCTGAATCGAATCCGGAAGCGTACGCAAGAGGGCCACTGGCGCCCTGCCGGTGGAGAGACTGTAGTGTTTCAAGGTGCGCCGGGCGCAGGCAAGAGCGCATTGCTGCACCATATGGTAAAGATTTGGCGAAATTCAGGGCAGAACGCGCCTGTGGTGGTTGACACGGAATCGACTCATTACGTTGAAGAGCGGAGGCTCGCACTCCGTATCGCCGAAGCTGCGGATCCTGCTATTGCAGCAATTTTTCGACGGTCTGAAGCAACACACTCTAGTTCGCGTACTGGCATAAGCGGCGGCATTCCCGGAGTTGCTACAGGGTCAGGCTCGGCTGAGGCGGGGCGTCAAGCCGAGAACGCTCCTCCCGAGCTTTCACTTGCCGCCGTCAAGGACGCGCTGTTGGAGTTGAAACGACCCGTGGTCCTGATTCTTGACGAAGCGCAGGATCTTGAGGGATTCTCTGTAGAAACGGTACGGCCAGTCATCTCGCAACTTCACAAGGGAAGCCACGGCGGGCCATTTCTGGCCGTTTTTGCGGGACTCGCCTACTCAAACACCGTACTTCAAGAGCGCGGCATTTCGCGTTTTTCCCGAGGTCACGAAAGTACGCTCGCTGCGCTGACATCCGAAGAAGCAACGGAAATTGTTCTGCGCATGCTCGCCGAATTCCGAGTGCGCGGAGACAAGGAGCTTAAAAATCAATGGGCACGCATTCTCGCGAACGAAAGTTGCGGCTGGCCGCAGCACCTTCATGTCGCCATGCAGGCACTTGCATTGCAGCTTCTTTCTGCATCAACACCCGGAAGGCTGGAACCGGTCGACAGCCACTTCGGATCCGAAGTGCTCAGAGCTTCAGTTCGGGCGAGAGAGCAATATTACGAGCGGCGAATTGACGAGAAACTTGTCGTCGCTCCTGATTTGATCGCGGAGACGCTCCGGCGAATTGGCAGCGGTGCTTTCCGCGCGAATGTGCTTGCGCACATCGACGAAGCCGCGCAGCCTGGCCACGGACCCAAAAGCCTCCCGAAAGATCACGACGCCGAAATGTTTCTCGACCGCATGATCCGCCGCGGCGTGTTGCAATACGCTCCAGGACACAAGCTTGTCTGCCCGATTCCGTCCCTCCGGGACTACGTCGAGCGTCTTGCAAATAGAATTACGTCGCGTGCGCAATTCCAGAGCGCAGGTAGTTGAGAACCGCAAAAGGTTTCTGCTGGTAACCCACTGAGCGCAATTTTGCGAGCTGCGCATCCACGCCGACGTTCCATCAGATGCGGCCTGATTTGGGCCTTCATGCTTACGCAGTTTGACTTCTTGCTGCGGTTATCGGCCTGTCCGGCGAGTGCTGCCGTTCCCGTTGCTTCGGAATTTTCCGGTCTGCAGCATAGTTACGCGGATATTCGGCAACAACTTTTGCTATTGATGCCGGATTGATTTTGTACCGCAAATCCGGATGCCGAGGAATTTTCTCTTTCGCCGGATCCAAGATGGTTATCGCCTGCCTCCCGTCGCCTATTCCTCTTGCACAATGATAGGCACTTCGGCGCTGGGATCCACGCGGATCGAAAAGACCAGCCTTTTGAGCGCTCGTGCTTGCCTGCTTGGATCTGCTCAGAAATCGTGTCCCGCCGCCGACTGCGCCCGCCACGCTCCAACCCCTTGGTCCGGAAGGATCGTTATCTTCCTGCCGTCACGCGGCGCATTCCGGTCTCAAAGGCCGAAATGGTCTGTCGATCCTTGAAGCCGAACAGCAACACGAGATCATCCTGAGAACGCTCGCGGTCCGCGCGCAATGCTTTGATCCGCGCATCGATAAACCGCTTCGTCCCTGGACTTTCCTCGATTGTAGTTTTCTTGCGAATTACAATATTCAAGAAAACCAAGCGAAATCAAATCCGCATACAACGGCCTATCCGGTAAACGAAATCTGTCGGCAATCGTTTGCGGATACCCTTCTGCAATGCGGGGTGCTGCAAAGCACGCCAAGACACAATTGCCTTGAGCGAAGATCCAACCCGACTTGCGGCAAGGGTACCCACCGCGTAGCATGTGTCCCAGGGAGTCGGAAAAGGAATCAGCGCGATGGCCCGTTCTCGCGCAGGAACTGCGGCGGCCCCCGACTTTGATGCACTAAAGCACTTCGCTGGACTCACGGATCGCGAGGCCAGCCCATTCTTTGGCGGACGCACCGACGAAATGGCGACGGTTGAGCGCGCCCTGAAGCGAATCCACGAGAAGGCATTGGAGGACCACTTGTGCCCCGCCGCTGGCGAAACCATGCTGTTTCAAGGCGCGCCGGGCGCGGGCAAGAGCGCTTTACTGTACCACCTCGCAAAGGTGTGGCGCAGTTCCGAGCGGAACACGCCCGTGGTGGTTAACACTGCACTGACTCATTATGTGGATGAGCGGAGGCTAGCGCTCCATATTGCGGAAGCAGTCGACCCTGCGATTGCCGCAAGTTTTTGCCGTTCCGAAACGACCCATTCCAGTTCGCGCACTGACATAAGCGGCGGCATTCCCGGAGTTGTTACGGGATCCGGCTCGGCGGAATCGGGGAGCCAAGCTGCGAACGCTCCTGCCGAACTATCGCTTGACGCTGTCAAAAGGGCGCTGTCGGATTCGAAACGACCCGTCGTCTTGTTTCTCGACGAAGCGCAGGGGCTCGAAGTATATGATGTGAAATCGGTACTGCCACTCATTACTCGTCTTCACACTGGAGACCACGGCGGGCCTTTTTTAACCGTTTTTGCTGGCCTCGCTTACTTAAGTGGCGTGCTTCGAGAGCGCGGCATTTCGCGCTTTTCCCAAGGCCACGAAATTACGCTCTCTGCGCTTGCATCCGAAGAAGCGACAGAGATTGTACTTCGCATGCTCACCGAATTCCGAGTGCGCGGAGACAAGGAACTCAAGAGCCAATGGGCGCAAACCCTCGCCAAAGAAAGTTGCGGCTGGCCGCAGCACCTTCATGTTTCCATGCAGGCACTCGCGGCGCAGCTTCCTGCATCAACAACACCTGGAAGTCTGGAGCCGATCAACAGCCCATTCGGATCCGAAGTGCTTAAGGCTTCAACTCAAGCGCGAGAACAATATTACGAACGGCGGATCGACGACGAACTTGTCGTCGCTCTGGATTTAGTCGCCGAAACTCTCCAGAGAATTGGCAGCGGGGCTTTCCCCGCAAATGTGCTTGCGCACATCCGCGAAGCCGCGAAGCCTGGCCATGGAACCCACAGCCTCCCGAAAGATCACGACGCCGAAGTGTTCCTCGACCGCATGATCCGCCGCGGCGTGTTGCAACACGCTTCGGGACACAAGCTTGTCTGCCCGATCCCGTCCCTCCGGAATTACATCGAGCGCCTTGCAAAGAGTTCCGCACCGGGTGCACAATTTCAGAACGCAAGAAGTTGAGAACGGAAAAACGCCTCTGCTGGTGATCCACTGAGCGCAATATTGCAAGTTGCGCGTCCACACCGAGATCCCAACAGATGCGGCCCGATTTGGGCCTTCGTGCTTTCACAGTTGGACTTCATGCTGCCGTCATCGGGCTGTCCGGCGAGGTCCGCCATTCCCGTTGCTGCTGAATTTTTACGGTAGTAGCGCCGATATGCGGAAATTCGAAAACGACTTGTACTATTGATAAGGTATCGATTTTGCGACGCAAATCTGGATTCCGAGGAATACATCTGCTCCTCCATGGGTACTTGATGGGGTGTTGATGTCGGTTGTCACTCGAACCGAGGTTTCGCCAAGCATTCTGTCCTCCTTGTCCCAACATGCATTTGGAGCAGTATCTCACCAGAACAAGAAATCTCTGAAATTCGATTTCAATTGCTCGAGGTTTGCTGTAATTTGAAGAGCACGATGCAAAATACCTAGCGCAAAGCACTATTTGCATCCGACAGTAGGGTTTAATAGGGGTACGGTAGCCCAAAGGACTCATGGCCCATGATAGAGCCTTTCTCGAGTAGGAATAACTACCGCCCTCCCGCCGCAGAAATCAGTGTTCGCGAGGATGCACCTGTTAGGCTGCGCCATGCCATTCCCCTGATTGCCAGCGATGTAGGATTTGGTTGGACCGCGATACGCGAAGTGGTCTGCAAAGTTTTATTGGAGCTACGGGATCCAGGAAATTATTCCGAATCGGAGATTCAGCATGAGGTCAATTACCTCTTGAGCGAAGCTCCCTGGTACGAGGTTTATGACATCGTTGAAGTGCTCTATGAAGAAATTGACAAGAACTATGAGTGGCTTGCTACCGGGGCTGCAGAAAAGTTCGAGTACCGCCTGAATAAGTTCTTCGTTGAAAACGGGATCGGCTGGAAACTCCGCGATGGCAAGATCACATATCGGGGCTCGGAAGCATTTGATAGAATTACCCGCGAAGTCCCAAATCGCCTAGATGAATCGGGTTTCCAAATTGCAGCGAAGGAAATGCGCGAGGCATTGAAAGATATTTCGCGCCGCCCTGATCCAGATATCACCGGAGCCATTCAGCACGCCATGGCGGCACTAGAAGCAACCGCCCGCGAGGTGACCGGTCAACCCAAACCGACATTGGGCAAGCTCGTGCCTGCACTCGGGCTGCCTGCACCACTCGATCAAGCCGTAAGCAGGCTCTGGGGCTTTGCATCTGAACACGGCCGTCACATTCGCGAGCAGCAGCAGACCCCAAATACCGCTGAAGCTGAGCTGATAGTATCCGTTGCTGGCGCTCTTTGCGCGTTTATTGCTCAACGTCGCCCCTGAACACTGTATTGGTCCAGAGAGGTTTTCACTTAAGTTGAACCAAGGCGTATCCTGGGTTTACGAAGTAGTGTGCGCATTTGCCCGGCCTGCATTTTCAGAGTTTGTCTTTTGTCTGGGTGTGGATCTGACATGTCACGCGCTCGTCCGTTGCAATTTAGCAGTTTTGCATCTTCTTGGATTCTGCTCGCGTGCGCTTGGCGGGGTTTCGGTGACAACCCGGCTGGCTTTGGCTGGATTTTGTCAGCGGGACAAGCATTCCGCCTCCGAATCGCCAAGATCGTCCAAGTCCAAAACGACGAGATTCCTCCCGCTGCAGAGCGCTTTGAAAATTGCGAGCGCCAGACCGGGAGGCTTGCAAGGAACAGGGCGGCGCGTGCTGCAAGAGGTTTTGGAAGACCGGGATGCGCGATCGCACGGAACTTCCGACTAGCATGTGACATGTCAGACCCACACCCGTTTGTCTGGTGCTCGCGGGCAGTGCTTTCGCAGAATATTCTTGAGCTTGGCGAACGCTTGCTTTTTTGGATCGCGGCAAAGCAGAGCAGAAGAAACATTAGACAGGGGCCTGCTCGTTCACCCACCGTGCGCACTGTTTGATTTTCTGACTGCAGAGTTTTCCCATGATGGCGGCGTCGCAGCGGTGGAGATGTCTGAGATAAGACGCAGGCAATTCAAATGCTTGTATCGGCATTTTCTACTACGGATTGAAGCCACCAGTTGGATTGAAGAAAATTAAATTCGAAGGCGTCGGGCCATCCATTCTAGACAGCAAAAATCAATGAACTTGTTCAAACTTCGACCCTGTTGCGCTAGACACGCTTCTTTCAAAATCACGGTATTGAGCTTCTTTAAATTCGATCATCTTTTGAATTCTCTCTGCGACTTCAACAATCTCAGCGGGTTCGCGTACAGCTTCGCCAGCTCGCTGCTTAAGCGCAACGACTAATGGCACGATTCGACTCAATCGGCTCTGATCATCTGCGAAAGCAGTTAAAAACACCTTTTCTGGCACGTTTCCTGCTACCGCGTCAATTGTGAGAAACAAAAGCTCTTTAACGCTCATTTTATCATTAAAATCATATTCAGAGAAAACAGCGTGGGCCTCCGCCATCGCTGAAGACAAGTCGCCTAAATTTGCGTAGGATTTGATGCGAATCCACTTATTGAATCGCCGCCAATAATCAAGATGATCCGCTTCAAATCTGTCTAATATAACTTCCAAATCTCTGCATTCACGCAATGCAGCCTCCGCCCTACCAGAATTGACCAATGTCCGAGCCAGATCCCACATCGCACCAGCGACATTGATTTGGACGTCTGGATCAACATCGCGTTCAAATCGTCGCTTGATGTCACTGCATGTCGCACTCGCTGCTTCAATTTGGTCGCTCTCCATCTCCGCGCGTGCTTTGCTTCTCAGCGCAGAACTAACGGAACCTTCAAGGGAGTCGACATCGTACTTTAGGCTCAGGGAAATGTCGCCCTCCAACATAATATCGGCTACTGGAATCTGGATGTGTGATTCCAGTTTGTTTCGGTAGCGGGTGTCCATTGCGTCGGCGTTTGCAATCGCGTCTTTGAACCGCTGCATGCGTACCAATGCAGCCACCTTTTTGGCGAGAGATGCTGCAACTGCCATCTGAACTGTTGCACCAAGATCCTTGCCAAAACACTCATCCACGTTATCGAAGACCATCATAGCCTCTTCGAATCGACCCATTTTTTCCAATGCGCACGCCTTGATGTCCAGCGCATGGACTGCGTGCGATCTCAACAAATCTTCGGGATCGTTTCCATAGTTTGCGACTGCCTTGTCACATGTTTCAATTAATTCGGTGCTTCTCCCCATTTCGGAAAATGCCAAGGCCTTGCATCTAAAGGCTCGTGCGACCGCAAGCTCCGTCTCCGATCTCGGGTTTTTGTCAAAGCGAGTGATAACTCTGTCGCTCGACTCAATGGAATCTTCGTACAATTTCATCCGCAATTGTGCAATTGCATAATTGGTGATGCAGTGCGCAATGACAGGCAGGTTTATGGAATCATCTCTTTCGGTAAGCCAAAGAACGGCATTATCCATTAGACAAGATCCTAATCTTAACCTATTTTGGCAAAATAGCTCGTTTGCTTCATCAATCACCTCCATAATTGTGAGCCGAAATGATTGGGAAGTCACCTTGTAAATCTGGCTTATTGGACCCCAAGGTGACTCCTCTAACATCTCTGAATTGCCATCTAGAAAATCTGCTAAGTATCTTACAGTTCGAGCTAAAATGACTAATTCCGCGACCGCGGCTTGAGGGCTGTGGGAATATCTTTGGATCATATTTGAACTTGTGCTTCTTGCTTCAGAAAATTGCGCTAGCCGGAGATGAGCTTGTGCTTTATTAACGAACACAACTGCTGCAAATTCCGTGTCGCTCGGATTGCTACTCTGCTTCCATTTTTTGAGTGCTTCGCCCGCCAAATCGACGACCTGTTTAAATTCACGATTCTCCAAACATTCGGAAATCCGCTCGAGAAATATTCCTCTTTCATTTCGTGCGTCGGACGAACTTGAAGAACCTTCTTTGATACTTGATCCATCCGGTAGCAAGCTTGCAAGGCTTGGTTCATCGTCGATTGCGAGCTTGAGACCTTGAAGCAATGCTTGGTTTTTCAGTGATTTCGAACCCGCCGCTTCGAGAATCTCCTGCTGTTCCCTTTCACTGAAAACTAGACGCATAAACCGAATTAGGTCGCGAACGATTTGCGCCGAGCCCCTTTCGCGGCGAAGCTTGTAGTATATGCAGTATAGACCCTCTACAGCTGAGTAAATTCGCTTCTTTCCTGTTCCGCCAAACTCTATTGCACCGCGATTTAGTAGCCGCCCAAGCATGGTGGATACAGTTCGGATTCCGAGGGAAGCGCGCGCGGCGATCTCGCTGGTAGTGCTGGGTCGCCAGAGATCGACTAGGGCAAGATAGACGCGTCGCTCGACGTTTGGCATTCCCTCCAAATGACCGCGGAAATATTCAGTGTGTTCGTCAATCAACGCCACAAGCTCTTCCAGAAGATGATCCAAGGATAAGTGGCTGGCAAAGCTGGCGATTATGGCGATCAACCGGGGACTGCCCCCAGTGAGGATGCGAACTGGCTCGATCTCGGACTCGAGCCTTTCTCCGCCGCCTAGCGCTTTCCACAGTTCATGGCACGACTTCGTATCCAGTGGCTCTAGATGCATAGGTCGAAAGAGTTCAAAGAATGCATGATCCATATCGTCGAGCGCTCGGAAACGGCTCGTCGCGGATGCAACAAGAGTTAGTCTGGACTCGGTCTGCAAAGCGTGCCTCAAGCCCCACCCGAAGATTTCATCGACATTTTCGACAAGGGCTTGCAAGTTCTCCACCATGAGGACCAAGTGCAGATCAAGCCGCTCGGCAGATCGCATGAAAGCCGCGCGTGCACGCTCGGCGATTTCACGTTCTTGCCATCGTGACTTGAGATCCGAGTGGCTTGCCTTAAGCTCCGATGACGTGTCCGGATGTGTTTCTTCAAGTTCGTGCGCCAAGTGGATGAGTGCTTCGAGCCAGAAATCGGCAAGCGTGGAAATCTCGTAATTCTCTTCCATGAGACGAACTGAAATAACGCGCCCGGAAATGCTGCTATCGGTCCGGCACTCGGCGGCAAGTCGCGCCAGCAACATTGTCTTTCCCCTTCCTCTGGGTGCAACTATCAGCACGTGCTGGCAGGTGGATGAGCAGATGTTTTCCTTTACGATTTCCAAAAGTATCTTGAATTCAACTTTGCGGACGGCAAATTGCGCAATCACCTCGTCATCGGTCTGGAAAAGCCCGGGATTGAACTTTCGAACAGCGGGAAGTTGCTTGGCCGTCATTGGAAATTGCTCCGTCTAGAAGTCTAGCCATCAACTATGGGGCGGTGGATTCCTTCGAATCGTGACTTCATCCAGTCGCGCAGCAATTTGAACTCGAAACGGTGGCCATCCGAGTGTCGGATCAAGTACCCGTCATGCTCCAACACGCCTAACGCCTGTTTGACTCGATCAGACGAGTCTCCAAATCTCTCGAATTGAAAACGTTCAAGGGCTCTACGCGCGTTAACGGTAAACACTCCCTGCGTGGCGGTCTCTGCGAGTATCGCCATAGCGACAGAAAGCGCATCTTTGTCGAGGGCTGCGTCGAGTCTTGTCAGGTAATGAATAAGATCGCCATGACCCCACGGCCCAAGAAGCCAGGAATTATATGCCTCATCGACGTCCGCTTTGGTGACGACGGCTCCCTCACGGCTTTCGGAGATATGCCTGATCTCAGCGAACATCCGCTGCACGTAGTGCGGCACGCCTAAGCCGAGTGAATCGTGGACTGCCCCCGGAACGTCGTCCTCGGCACCAATGCCGTATTGAGCGGCCAGACGACTGAAGCATTGAATGCTTGTGTCTCGGTTCCATGGTCCAAGGTGAAACGGTACGAAATAATTTATTCGGTCAGGCAAACCTAAACGCTCGACAAGTGGCAGCAATCCTATGCTGCCGGTCAAAAATGCGACGGGGGAGTCTTTCCTGATTGTTTGGAACGCATGGCGCATCCAACTCAGGAATTCGTCGACTTTTTTCGTGTCCCCATCATTCCGTAAAAGGCGGGAAAGGAAGATGGGCAGTTCGTCGATGACCAACAGGACCGGTCGCTCATGATGGGAGCAGGCGATCAACAGATCGAGTCCCACTTGGCGCCAGTTCCCCGGGTCGAGTTCAGCGCGTATCTTGATGCGAAAGTCCCCTGCTCCAAGCTCGCTGACATTGCGCTGAAATCCCTGCTTCATACCCTTGATGAAGCGCGAAACAATGGGGCGTACGGAACTAGTGCCGCGCGCCAGTTCTGATATTGCGTCTTCAGGCGATGAGGCATTTTCGACATCGGCGAATACAGCGGTCCAGCCTTTTTCTTCCAGCCTCCTGCCCAGTTCACGGGCAATGCTCGTCTTGCCCATGCGCCTTTGCCCTGACAACAGGATATGGTTGCGGTCGAGAACAAGATTTGAAAGATTCTTGATTTCGGACTCGCGCCCGTGGAAGTCGCCACCAACGACGGGGATTCCGACTCTTGACTGCACTTCAGGCTCCATCTCAGCAATTCCGGCAGACAATATTTCATAACTGACTTGTTGTCAACAAAAATGTTGTCATCGAATCAGTTGTAGATTGGAGTTCCGACTTGCGATCAGGCGAGGCTCGGCATGCTCACGAGCGTTTCACAGAGTTGCGCCGACTATCCAGTGGGTTCCGGTCGGGTTTTGTCGGTCGGACAAGCGTACCGCATCCGATAAATGTGGGCGTCGCAATGATTGGAAAGCGCGCCTATCCGCAAGAGGCGACATGACGGATCAGCACAAACCTACAAATCATGAGTACCTGACGTCAGAATTGCACGATCAATCTGTCTCATCGAACATTCTTTTGGCCCTATCTCCTGAGACCATGCGGACGGTTGCGGAAGCGATGCCAAGAGGCAAAGATTCAGAACAACGCGGATCCTTTTTTACTGAGTGCCTGGATTTATCTGTCTTTGCGGCTGCGCTTCGACGTCGGGCAGTAGGTGCTGCTTCCCATGTGTTGACGCTTGCCCACATCCTTCAAATGCAATCAAATTGAGCACGTCGCTGACACTATGCCGCGGCACGCACAAACCGGTTGCCGACGCATCAGCTCGAATTTCATTCAACCTGCCGATGACTTGCTCTACATTGAAACGACACTTCATAATTGATTGCTCTCTCATGCGATCAAGCAAATCAGCCCGAAATCATGGACCATTCAGCAGAACATCTCAGAGGCCCAGAATGCTACGCTCAAGGCAAACATGTTTCGCTCCGACCGAGGGATTTAAAGAATGACCTGACATCTGATGTTGCTGAGCCTTGCAAAAATGAGTATCGTTAGGCAGCACTTCATGTCCTAAGAAATAAATGTCGGAGGTATAATGTCGCATGATTATTCAACGAGTGGCTGAGCTGAAAAATGCTGGAGTGTGGAAAGACTTTTCCGCTCCGAGGGATTTATGCTTACGTCCTCGCACTTTGATCTACGGATTCAACGGTTCCGGGAAGACGATTCTTTCTAGGGTTTTATCATCCATCCAGCGTGGGCATCGTGAAGAACGCCTCCCTGATGGAGCGACCTTCAAAATTGAGGTTTCCGATGGCACGAACGTAACACAAGACTTAGCTTCCAATCCTTTTGGAAGAAATCTGCTTGTCTTCAACACAGATTTTACTTCCCGGAATTTCAAGTGGGACGCCAGTAGTGCGGAGGGCATTGCCTATCTAAGTGAAAAGAAAGTCGACGCTCGAAAAGAGTTTGATGAAATAACTCCAAATTTACAGAATGCAAGGCAGAACAGTGAGGAAAAGAAAAACGCTAAGGAAAAATCCGAGAATGAACTTAAAAAATTCAAAACCCGAGTTGGTAAGAACATCCGCGAGGCGGTGCCATCAAAAATTTACTCCCAATCCTACAATGCACTAAAAATCGAGAAACACTATTCCAAATCTATATTTAGTGCAGAGAAGAAACTCGCTGACGAGGAGCTAAAAAAGAAACAAGGTGTTCTTAGTCAACCTGAGCCGTTACCGGAACTTTCCTACTCGCCAAGTCTTCCGGCAGGCTTTGCCGAGTGGTTTGGGACCGCCCAATGGCTCCTCAAGCAGAGCATCTCCACCATTGCGATGGAAGAGTTTGAAGCGCATTCGGATGCTCTTCGATGGGCTGAGATGGGGCTCCGCTACCATGAAGAGCGTAACTTGTCGGATTGCCTCCTCTGCGGAAACCCGTTTCCAGAAGAACGACGCGCCCAGCTCCGGCACTTGTTCGACAGATCTTGGGACGCAGCACTGAGCGCTCTAAAGGACTCCCTCAAACGTGGTCGGATGTATCAACAAAGCTTGAGTGAGAATTTTAATTCAATTCCCAATGAAAATGAGATCACCGCCGACGAACGCGGCGCATTCACCGAGAATCGAACAAGTATTAAAGATGCTCTCAACAAAGTCGATTTATGCGTCACAAAACTCTTGGAGGGATTGCGGACACGAGTTGCAAATCCTACCAATGTTGTTGCCGCCGCCGATGCGCTTGCAAGCTTCAATCTAGATGATTGGCTCAATAATTACGCTAAAATCGCAGAAAACATGCGTACGATCATAACGAAGCACAATGCAGCATTCACGAACTTTTCGTCCATTCAAAGGGAGGCTTTCGAAAAAATTGAAGCTCATGTCTTAGCAACCAACCAGAACGAGTGGAATGAGCTTCGGAACGCGATTTCTGTCACCGAAGCCGAGCATGAAGTAGCGCAAAAGGAAGAAATCAGGCTTGCAAACCGCCAGCTTGAGTTAAGCAATGACTTGCAGGATCATGGGGTAGGTGCAGACAGGATGAACAGGCTCATTTGGGATTACGTCGGCCACAAAGAGCTCCGCCTCATCGCGGAAGGTAGCGGCTATAGAGTCATCCGACCGGGTGGAGTACCAGCAACAGAATTGAGCGAGGGCGAGCGAACGGCAATCTCATTCTGCTACTTCCTCACTCAGCTAGCCGCAGAAGGGCGCAAAGTAGCTGATCTGGTATTTGTTATCGACGACCCAGTTTCAAGTCTCGACACAGCGGCCCGTACACATGCCTACAGCTTGATGACTCGCATGACGAAAAAGTGTGCTCAAGTCGTTGTGTTGACACACAACACAAGCTTCATGAACATGGTGAAGCGAGAATATCAAAACTTGCAGCGACGAGACGAGAGCAAAGAGATAACGGCTCTACTATCGCTCGACTGTCGCAAGCCCTGTGATGAGAGCTACCGTAAAACCTCGATCGTGCCGATGCATGAACTTCTCGTGAAACATGATAGCGAGTACCACTATCTCTTCAACTTCGTTCAGAGTGCCGCGCAAAATCAGAACTCCGAATACTTGTTCTTGCTACCGAACGCGACCCGCAAGTTGCTCGAGATGTTCGCGGCTTTTTGCTCTCCTGGGCAATCCAATTTCGCTGGAGCACTCTCGGAACACCACGAAACCGTAAAGGACAAACTCGACGTTAGGGCTCTCGAACGCCTAGTACAAATCAAATCGCACGGAACAATCGATGATCTCGGAAAGCTGCCAGACCTAACTCTTCAAGATGCAGTTCGAGCGTCGCAGGCAAGCATCGACTTCATAAAAATAGTAGCTAAACCACATTACGAGAAGATGAAAAGAGCTTGTGCCTAATTTCGGCGCAAAGTGCCATCACGGGGCAGGACACAATTTTGCATTCCGTCGGCAACACGATCATACCGAAATCGACACCAGATCGCGTGGCTTGTCCCGCGGGGTTCCAAGTTTTGCTCCATGCGCCAATACGTTACGGCATTGGTCAATGTTGGTTACAGGAGCAAAATCGCATGATTAAGGTACTGCAAGGCTTCTTCACCCCATTCTAGCTTTCCTCTACATAAAGATGCTGAATCATTGGCATCGTTCAAGAGATCTGCTGCATATTTGGACCTGACTCCAGACTCCCTTCAGACTTTCCACGAGGAGGGATAGACGGCCAAGCTAAGGTTTGACCGTCCGGCGATCACCGGTCCAAACAGCACACGGCGGTACCGTCGGCTATCTGTTGAAGGTCCAAGTTAAATCGACAATGCCCCCTGTGGCATTGGTTCCGCAAAATGTGGCGGCATCGGCGGCCGACAACCCATCGGAGTCGTCATCTGTTCCGTCGGAAATTTTGGCGATGCCCGTACCGATCACTCCGTTTCCCATATCGTCGAACGGGGCCATTCGCGTGCACACGTCGACCGGAACTTTGCTCATCTTGATTGTGAATTGTTTCGTCGCGCCCGTGACTTCGACAGCGCCGCCAAACGAATTCACGATCTCGTCGTTTTCGCCGTCGTTGTCGGAATCCGATTGCATCGACGACGGTACGGCATTGGCTGAAATAAGGAGATCGGACACTTCCGAGGTTCCGAAGGTTGCTTGGGACTGGAACAAGGCGCGGACCTGCGACTGCAGCGAAGCCATCATGCGTACTGCGTCGTTGGTCCGCGCCGACATCGACGCCTGCTCGAAAAAAACGATTCCTCCAATTACCAAACCGAGCGCGATCACTGTGAACAGGACGGCCTCAATCAGTGTCGCGCCTCGCTCGGCGAATGCAAGCCTCTCTTCAGCAGAGGCGCGTTGGCCTTCGATGGTCAATGGGAATCTCCTTATGTTCTTCAATGCGAGCGAGCCGAAATGCGGCTGCAGTCCTTTCCGGCGCGCTTCCACGAACCGAATAGGGCAATACCGTGAAACTGGAGTCATCGCTCTGAAGCGCTATGCATTTATTTCTGTTGAAAACAGGATTTGAGGACGAGGGCCGTCATCGCCGGGTCACGGATTTCCAGATCGGGACGGCCGTGCCTACTGTCGCTTCGACGTTTGCGGATAGAGCCTTCAACGTCGCCACCCGGACGTTTGTCGGCTTGCAGCCTCTGCTTTTGCCTGCTCGCTTGATCTTGCCGAATGTCGGTCTCGTCGCATAGGCGCGCTCCGTCGCCGTGTAAGTCGACGACGTCGCGCTTGGCGTCCACCATCTGTTTGAACCGTATATGTTGCCATTCCAACTTCCAGAGACGGCGAGGTCGGGTTGCCCGCTCCCGTCGGTGTCCATCACAGCGACGTGCCGGCCACCTTGGAAGTAGAGCTCGTCATGCCAAATCCATATGATCTCGTTGCTGCTGGTGATGAATTGCAACGCCAGCTTGCAGTAGACGACGGCACTCGTTCCCGAAACCGTGCTTCCTGTCTCCGCATTCAGAAATGCATATCGCTTTGTCGAAACCACGCTGACATTTCCGAAGTTCAGTTTTCCAAGTCCGCTGAATGTCGGACTCCTGATCGCGTCCGCAAGAAACTCCTCGCTGGCACCGTCCTCGTAAACGCAATGCACTTTCTTGTCGCTGAATTTGTACTTGCAAGTTTTCCCGTCGGCCGTGTCGCCGAGTATCGAGCCCACTTGGCTCTTCTCGATGGATGCGGTTGCGGGAATCCCTGTGGAATCCGCTAGTGCTCCAACCGCGGTCACGGAAAAGACCAAGGCGGTCGCAAATGCGTGAACAATCCGAACGCCGCGGCTGTGGTGATTCAAGTTCTTCTCCGCGCCCACTAGACATCCAGTATTGCGGCAGGATCATGAAATTCCGAAGCGCAAGCGCACTATTTTTGGTGGATGATCGTTTGTTGGCAGATTCCTTTCAGGATGAATGAGAGAATCGAGGTGTCCAATCAGACAGGTCGAGCGATCCAGATCACCGGCGCGTACGTTCGCGAGTATTGGAGCAAGATAGGATGCTGGAGTACCGAGGTCACACCGGGTTTTTCGTAATTCGCCCCGCTGCTTCAATGAACTGAATAAGAATTGGGCTCGGTGTTACCCGAGCCAATTCCCGGCCTGCTAGCCGAGCGCAGACCCCCGGGCTCAATGCCCACATGTGGAACATACAGTGCGGTCGCCAAAATATCAAAAGCTGAAACTTGGATTTGCCGAACACAGACACGGTCTTGCCACACCAATCCGGCACAGCTATGGATTTCCGCCGACACCACTTACGGACGCTGCACTTGCCTTGCATACTAAGCCCACATGGTCGAAACCGTCTTTCGGATCCTGACAGGATTGGCAGACTGGCTCACTCCATCTGGATGCGCTGATATGAGCTACTTCCGGTAACACACTCGCAACAGGATTCGATATGAGCCAATTTTCCCGTCGTACAATTATTGCGGCAATCGACGTGCTAGAATCGATGTTCTTCCAAGCCGATATGTCCCGTTTTCTCCTGAAAGCTGGGCCGGAAATCGACAGTGCAATCAGGGAAGAAGGAGTCAGCCTCAAAAGACGGATGAACGATCTCATTCAGTTTGTCGACAACAATCCGGACTACCGTTGTGATGATGAATCATTGGAAATGTTGATCGTCGAAGAAGCAGTAGCTCTAATGCAACCGCATCGCAAGGGGCTCGTAGATCCCGAACAATTTAATCTGCCGCCAAAAATGCAAACATTCAGGCGTGTTCTTCAACAAGATGGATTCGATGTTGCAGACGGATCTCTGAGGCCGACGCTTCCCAAAGATATCGGGACTCCACGTATCGAATCCGAACTGATACGGCTGCTTGAAGTGCACGGCTTCTTGACGGCCAAAGGACATCTCGACCAAGCATTTGATGCCCACACGCGCGGAAATTGGGCGGGGGCCAACTCACAACTCCGTACTTTTATCGAAGCTTTTTTTGATGAAATAGCCGAAAAGCTAGATCCAAACACTCACACCCACCCCGGGCACGCTCGACGGACGAAGCTAGCGAATCTGGGGTTTTTCGATTGCTCGTTGAACGAATGGGATAATCACGGAAAAGGTTTCATCAATGGTCTGATCAAGCGATTGCATCCGGAAGGTCCGCATCCCGGACTTTCAGATGATGACGACAGCACGTTTCGAATGCACATTGTATTGCTGACGGCGATGCTGTTTCTCCGACGGTACGATCAAAAGTCAAAATGCCTATCGGATTCCGAAATTGATCCCTCTCCTTGGTGATCGGCTTCAAAATGTCACAACATCTGAATCTCGTGGTCGGCAGACCGCGGGTTCACGTGACACATTCAAATCGGCGCACAAAAGTCATCTCTAACGTGGTGCAATCGGCGTTCTGAACTAACCCAACGCAACGACGTTTGTTCAAGTGTTCTTTCGATAAATCAAAGAACCAAGCGGGAGAGTGGACGATATAGGAAACGAATCTGCAAACCAATTTTCGCGAAGGGTGTTCGCTCAAAGGAGCCAGTCGGACCTAGACGTATCGCGGTCTACCGTTCGGAAGGTTGTGCGTTCGGGCGCGCCATCGTTCAGCTATGAGCGCAAGACACCGCCGCGTCCGAACATTGAGCCTCGGCAATCAGAACTTGGCGGGATTTTGGTAGAGAACGCTTTCGACGCGGGCGTCCCGGCGCGGTTTATCTTGAGCACAGCTTAGACAGAAGCCATGATCAGCGCAAGGTCTGAGAAAGCTGCTGACTGATGTCATCGTAGGTCTCAACCCGGATAGCTCCCTTCTCGGCCAGCTTGCCCGGCCAACTGAGTCTGGAATTGCGAAAATTGTTGTCAAGAACGAACAACTTGCGCATTTGGGCGAGAGCCGTCCGCGCTTGGATGAGCGTTCCCGAATTCTCGCCAGCCTCCACGATTATGGTAGCCTCAGTCAGCGTGGGCAGCATCATGCTTCGTTCGGGGAAATATCTTCGGTTGAGTCGGTAATCCTGAGACTCGTAGCGCTTGACGGGTACTGGACTGACAACAAGAAAATTTTCTGCGAGGTCGCGTTGCAGGCTGGCGTTCTCTTTCGGATAGGAATGCGAGAGTGGCGTGCCGATGAGAGCTATTGTCTGCCCATCATTCTCCATTGCTGCCTTGTGGACCATCTGGTCGACCCCCGCAGCCAAACTCGACACGACGGTGTATTTGTCGCGGACCAGTTCACGCACTAATCGGCGGGTACGCTTTAGCCCGTCTGAAGTTGGATTCCGAGTGCCGATGACGGCAACTGTGCGCGATGCCGCCAATTCCCACCGACCTTGGTAATAGAACACCTCGACGGGGTGAGTTGCGTCCCGCAATCTCTCCGGGTAATCGCCGTCGCCATGTACCCGTACGCCGAACTTTTTAATCCCGGCTTCCGCGAACCGTTGCGTCACAAATTCGGCGCACTCTGAAGCTTCTTGTTGCTCCACGAAATCCGACGGCATACATCCCGGATGCCGTGCGAACAGCTCCGACAATGATTCAAACGTCGCTTTCGGCTTGGTCCACAAGAATTCGTAAGCGCCCATCTCTTGGAACGGCGAGATAGTACGACTGGAGAAATCCGAGTCTTTCGGCTCAAGCGACGCCCGTGTTTTTTCTCCGCCGTTTTCTTTATTTCCGCTTGATGGTGCAGCGACGCGGTTTGGAGCAAGACTGGAGTTTTCATTTCGTGTGCCATCAAAAGGGCTTGCCGCGCCTTGTGAATCGCTACTTTTCCTTCGTTCCTTCGTCTTGGGTTTCGACTTCAAGTCGGGCGGGGAAGAGCCTTGTACTTCGGCAGTGCTGGCAGACGAATTCTTCGCGGCCTTGTCCGTCGCACTGGCAGTGTTCGGGGATCTCAATATCGAAAGTGCCGACGCTGCGTCCGGAAGGCGCTTGGCCGGATCCGGGTCGGTGGCTCGATTCAGGAATTCGTGCAACTTCGGATGGATTTCGCAATCCAGACCATCCCAGTTCAATCCGCGTTCCTTGGCCAAAGCCCCGTCATGCCAAAACGGTTCTCTATCATAAAGAACGTGGAAGAAGCTTGCTGCAAGCGCGAATAAGTCATCGGACGGCGCAGCTTTGAGACCCTGTTGATAGGACAGCGAGCAATACGGCACTGTTCCCGGCGACAAAGCCGGTGCGCCAACGCTCGTCACGCAGTCGTAATCGGTCAACACCAGTTCCGCCTCGGAAACGATCATGTTGCGAGGGCTAACGTCCCCGTGAAGCAAATTTTTGTCGTGAAGGACACGCAGCGCCTCGCAGGCGCTACGCAGCCATCGCAGAGCCAAAGCTTCGCCGGACTCCTCTTGCAGATCTTCTGCCAGCAGTGGAAGCAAACCGATATATTCACCAATCGGTTCACCCTCGATCCAAGTCATCAAGGCGAGGAAGTTATTTTCCTGCCATTTGGGAGCTACTTCAAAGATTATCGACAACGATGAATGATGGAGATGTGGGTGCGCCAAACGGTATGCGCCGAGCACCCTCTTCCCGGTCTCTTTGTCGTGCACCACTTTTGCGACATAGGTTCCGAACTCTTCTTGAGACTCGCGATCAAGCTTTGCGACTTTGAAGGTCGTCCCCACCCCTCCAGAGCCGAGTTTCGATACAATTTTGTAGCTGTCTTCGCCGAATTGCACGATCTGACCTTCCGCCCAAAATCGCGCAGGGGGAGGCGGCAATGCCTTCGCCGACTCTCCCAGCCGTTCCGACAAGCTATCCTCCAATTCCGGCAAACTAATCCGTTTTTTCGGATCGTGTTCCGTCCCTGAGGTCAAAATCTCCGCAATTTCTGCGACGGACTCTCCGTCCGTGCCCTTGAACAGCACGGCGAGCGACGCGCAAAGCGAATAGACGTCGGACCGCTGATCCGCCGCACTTCGCCCGAGAACACGCACCTCGGGAGCGACTTGGTCCTCCCATTCCGCTAAGGCGTCCGGTGCTGCCACCGTTACATCCGTTGGAATCCGGGCATGCTCAAAACCGGTCAAGACCGGCGAGTTGTCGTGATTAACAAAAATGGTGCGCGGCGTCAGGTTCCTATGAAGCATGACGCCCTCGCCATCAGGTTTCGATTCATGGAGCTCTCTCAATGCCTTCACGGTGTCGCGCGCAAAACTTAGCCGAGCGGCGACATCCCATGAGGCGTCTCCTGCTCGCTCTTCAATGCTGGGAGCGGCGTAATCGGCAGTGGCAAAGAACTTGATCTCACCCGGATATCCCGGCGCGTCCTGGAATGAATCGACGATGCGAGGCGCCCACGGGAAGCCATACAGCTTGTTCAGTGATTTCCATTCCCTCTCCGCCTTTTGTTCGGCCATCGGATCATCGCTCGCCGAAAGGTCGTAGAGATGCAACTTCACCCGTTCTTGCAGCGAAGAATGCTTTGCATCGTAAACGCGATGAAATCGCCGGTCTGCCGACGTCCGTAGTACAAGATTTTGGTAACTCGCCATTCGCTTCAGGGTGCCGTCCACGGCCACAGCGCTTTTTGGCTCCAGAGCCTCGCCTAGTTTCCTGATCTCTTCCCGCGTCAAGACCTCATTGGCATAGAGGCCGACCGCGTCATCACACGATTTGAGGGTGTGGAACGGAATTCCTCGAATGGGGCTTAACCCTTTGATAGCCGCAACCTTGGACGCCGACTGGGTTACCAGAAATACGCCATCCACTCTCGACAGATTTTCAACATGCTCGCGCATCGTCGTGCCGATCTTGCGTGCCTTTTCCGACACGCGCTCTGCTTCCCCTTCAACGATGTCGCGGTTTCGCTTGATCCAAGACCCGGTCCAGTGCTTGACCTCAACAACTTGGACGCCCGGCGGTCCTATAGCAACTATGTCGATCTCGTCGGATTGACGGCGATTGGTAGTTGAAAAGGCCAGATTGGACAGCAATAGCCACAAGTCGTTTCCGGGCTCGGCAATCAGACGAGCTTTGATACGTGCCAAAGCCTTTCGTTCGCTCTCGTTTACGGGCGGTCCGCACTGAACAGGGACTACTTCCATAGCGGATATTTGCCTGAATCCATTCGTCACTCGTTGGTATAGACACAAGCATAGTGGATCAACGACAGATTCGGAGCATCGGCACAAGTGCATTCGGCAAGCCGGAAGCTCTCCCATCAGTTGGCAATCCGGAAAGTACGCGAGCTGGCGGATGGCAAGTCAAGATACATGCTCTGACAGAAATCGCGGCGACAGCGAAAACTTTAAACGAATGGCCGGTCTGCCCCAAAAGGCGCAAGCTCCCTTCCGAAGGAACCATAAATTGCGTGCACCGCATTTGTTTATTGCTCTGGATCGATCTGTGCCGCACTGAAATTTGCGCGTCGGACGGAACTTGGGTAAACGCTGCCTCTCGGATTTCAAGCCGCCAAAGAATGCACGGTCTGAGCTGAACTATTGGGCACAACGGAGAATTTCGCATTCGCAACCAGTCGGGCAGGATCGAAGGATAGAGTCTGCGGATTTCGCCAGCCCGCGACCATGGGCAGTCGTTGCGACTTGATTTTTGCGCACAAATTTCCGTCGCCCGATGCGGAGGAACATACTCATGGAGATTCACGCTCATCCAGCCGGGTATGAGGTGGAAGTTGCGTCGCTCGGCGGTTTGCCCGGCGCGTTGCGGGCTGAAGATTACCAGTTCAAGTCCGGATTCGCTCTGCTTCGCAAATCGGACGACCAAAGCGCGGAATGGAACTCCAAGGTCGGAGTTATTGGCGGGATCATCCACCGGTACTTGCAGCGCGGAGACGCCGCGCTGGCGACTCCAGACCTTGAAGTGGCTGCGTGCAACGCGGCAGGCATCGGCGACAGGCTGAAGCGGCATGGGCCGGACAGCGAAGAGTACGGGTATCAGAAACTAAACGATGAACATGTTTCGCCGGAACTGCTTCGAAGAGCGGTCGCTGCGGGTTTCGCCACTGAATCGGCACAGCCCGAGATTGATCCGTCACTGCGTCAGACGTTGCTGACCAATGAAGAGGAACGGCTATTCCTGGATGAGGCATGCGGCGCAATTTGCGCAAATCTTGGCCGACATTTGCTACCCAAAGTTGCTATCGGGGATCTCGGGGTTCGCGCATCGGAATCGCGACCGGTCGAATTCGTTTACTCGGACGGTGTCAGCAAACCCTCTCTGATTCAGATTGCCGGAATCGAGAACGACGACGACCCGGCTGAAGTCGAAAAGCGGCGCAAACTACTCGCCGCGCAAGGACTTCCAGTTAAGCAAATCTCGGCCGAATATCTCTTGGACTCTCTGAGCAGGAGTTCGGCAACCGTCGATCTCCTCGATCAAGTGCGGGGATCTGGAAACACGAAGGAATCGCAGGACGGATTGGAGGAGTGGGCGAAGGCAACAAGATGGATTCAAGAAGGCGCCGCCGTGCAGGCGGCTCTCACCTCGTTGTGGATCAACGGAAATATTGGTGACGGCGAATTCGACGTTTTGGTGACCGGCCGGATGCCGAGAGAAGTCTGGACAACAGCGGTTGAGGATTGGAGCGCACTGGCAAAAGCGGTCATCGACGCCCACGGTTTGACTGGAAGCGTGAAACGCCCGCAGCCCAGGATTGCTGAAAACGGCGCGGAATCACCGAATCGGAATCAGGTGCTGATTGCTTTGGAAACGGAATATCCTTGGTGGCACAAGGTTTCCGCTGAAAGGCCGGACATTGCAGTCCGAAGGTGTGTGCCTGTCACTGATGCGTGGATGCCAGCCGCAGTGGACCCCGAGTGGGACCAGTGGAAGAAGGAGATCAATGGCGCTAGCGAAACCGTGCGCAATTCCGGGTTGGAGTGGCTTCTGAGGGCGGCATTCCGGAAACGGCGGTTCCGAGAGGCTCAAGCTTCAGCGATCAAGCGCTGGGTCGATAAGAAAGACACGGTCGTACTGCTGCCTACAGGCGCAGGAAAAAGCCTGATCTACCAGCTCACCGCATTGATCAGCCCGGGCACCACGCTGTTGATTGCCCCTCTCGTCGCACTCATCAACGACCAGAGCGAAGGGTTGGAACAGTTTGGAATTCGCCGATTGAGAGGGCTGTCAAGTGACGAAGGCGGTCGGGACGAAGAAAAATGGGCATTGGAGGAAATAAAGCTGGGAACATTGATTGTTTTGGCAATGGCACCGGAACGCTTGCAGAAGCCCGAATGGCGGCAAGCGCTGGGCGTCGCGCGAGATGCTGGGGGAATTTCCGGGGCCGTAATTGACGAGGGACACTGCGTATCGGAGTGGGGACACGACTTCCGGCCTTCGTATGGGCAGCTCGGCAGTTTTTTGCGCGGAAGGTTGGGCGTTGCCGCGATTCTGGTTCTGACCGGAACGGCAAGTCGATCCGTTTACCGCGATATGGTCGCGCACATCGAGTTGGATCGAAACGATCCTGAAGCTTGCATTCGTCCAAGCACCCACGACCGCCCAGAAATCCACATGTCATTGAGTTACTGCAAAGCGTCACGGGACGCGGAAATCGAAAGAGAATCCGCATTGCAGGCCATACGTCGCAGATTTCCGGGGAACCCAACGAATGTTTTCCGACCGCTGGGACCGAATACTCGTTCCGGGATCGTCTTCATGCCCACGGTGGCGGGTCGAGGCAACAACATCGAAACTGGCGTGAAGAGGGTTCAGCAGGCGGGGCTTCGTCACGTAGTTACTTACGCCGGAGGAGAAAAATATTCTGGAAAACGGGTGGAACACGCGCGCCAATTCAAAAGAAATCAAGCAGGCGTAATGGTGGCGACAAGTGGCTACGGAATGGGTGTTGATAAGCCAAATGTAAGATGGGTCATTCATCCGCACCTTATCGGAAGCTTGGAAAGCTACTATCAGCAAATCGGCCGCGCTGGCCGGGACCGGAAGCAGGCGTACGCGATTGCAGTACTTCATGACCAAGATCCTGAGCATACGGACAAGGTGCTGGATGCAAGGCGAAACTTCGAGGAGGCCAAGAAAGCATACAAACATTACCATCGCCGGAACGACGATATCGGCACCGCAATGTTTTTTCATTTCAGAGCATACAATGGGATCGAGAGCGAGACCAAGTCTCTACTGAATACGGTTGATTTGCTTCACCGCAGTCAGCGGCTCGACACGCCGGGCTCGCGCGAAATCAATTATCCGGGTGAGGAGGCGCAGAAGAAGGCGCTTGAGCGAGACATTGTGCGGCTCATAAGGCTCCGGATCGTGGAATATTACGAAGTGAATTACGGGGCCAAGAAGATGGTTGTACATGTTCGAAAGTGGACCGAGGTCGACGTCCGCGAAGGACTCGCGGAGTACGTCGGGCGGTTCGATCGAGCACGGGCGGTCGCGATGAAAGACGAATTAGAGACCGTACTGGAGTCTTGCGGCGGAGATTTGCTGCAAATTGTCCAGGCAGGATGCCGAACGCTCGTCGATTATCTCTACGAAACTGTCGAACCGGCAAGGCGAAGGGCACTGCACGAGACAGTGCTGATGGCGCGCACCTGCAGCGAAGACAGTCAGATCCGAGAGCGGATGCTTGATTATTTGAGTGAAGGCAAGGGCTCCGAAAAGATTGACAGGCTGTTGAAAGAAGCGCGCCTGGATTGGGATGAGTGGCACTCGCTCTTCGGAGACGTCGCGAACGAGGGTCAAATGGAAGCCGGCCGGCTGCGAGGCCTTTTCATTCGCAGCTTGGAAAGCAACCCCGGGAATCCCGCTTTGCTGCTGGGGAGGGCAATCTCTGAATGCGCGTGCAAGGATGCCGAGTTGGGCGTCGTGATTGAGAACATGCGCGCAGCCATCGAGGCGTTGCCGAGGTATTCTCGAGAGAACCAGCTTGACCAAGCCGTTGACGGGATGTGCGAATGGATCGCGCAAGCCGAAGATGACGGATTTGGCCCGCTGTGTGCGCTTGCGGACTTGAGCGCTAATCAGGAAATGAGCGGCGCGCAGAAGGCTCGCGTAAAATCGCGAGCCAAACTTTGGGCGGACCGGGCGTACATGCCCGAGCTGACTTGGATGAAACGCTCGGCGGCGATTTTGAAAAAAGCGGAGCAGTTGGGGCCAATCGTTTGGGATATTGGAAAGTAAGCGCTGGCGAATAGCTGCTGAGATTTGGAGGTGTGATGGAAGCTCTGGACAAAAAGATCGAGGAAATGCTTTCCGAGATGGAAATTCGGGTCGAGGCCATGCACGAGCATGCAAGCACGGCTGCGAACTTGAAGGAAGACGTCGCGAGTCTGCGGGACGGGGTGCGGACCGTTGCAGCGACGGCAAACGATACTTGCCAAGCATTGTCTGACGCTCTGAAAGGATTCGTCGAAACGCACAATGCGGCGCTGTCGCGCGACAGCGGCGCCTTTGGAGAAGCCGCCGGGAAGGCGGGCGCGTCACTTGAAGCCGCATCGGACCGCGCAAGCGCGGCAGCCGAGGCATTCGAAAAGAATGCGAATTCCCTGGTTGAAGCGTTGGAAACCAAGACCTCCGAACTGGCTGAGCGCGCAGCGGCACAGGAGGCAAATTCGAGAGCCCAAATCGAGAGCGCAGCGGCTCGCGCATCGCAGGCGATGAAGGACGCGACTGAGGCGATGCAGACAAGAGCTGAAGCCCTCATTTCGGCATCACAAAAAAACGTTGAGACGGTTGAAGAACTCAAGCTGATCGCGCGAGAACTGAAGCAAGTGCAAGAAACTGGATTGAAGAACTTGGAATCGGCGCTGGACGAAAGGATCCACGCGACACTCGAAGAAAAGACTGCGGAGCAACGGGACATGATTGCTCGGAAATTGGAGCAGCAGCTGAATGACTTCGAAACGAAATCTGGTGCTGGACTCGATAAGCAGTTGAAGAAAATGACTCGGGAAACAGAATCATCTATCCAAAAAACGGTGAGTTGGGCCACATTCGCCGCTCTAGCCGCATCAGCAGGGTTTGTGGTGAGCTTGTGGGGGCATTTTATCGGCCAGTAGGTCTAGCCGACATCACCATTATCGTCCAATTTGGTGCAGAAGAGAATTCCCGCATTGTCTTCGCAGGGCGTCATAATTGGCACCAATCGCAAGCTGTGCGGACAGCATTCCAACTGAACTTTACGTCATAGAATCAACAATTTTCTTTTGACATGAAGGCAATTCGCGGATTCCTGCCCGGCAGACGCTGGGAACATTTCTGCTGGAAAGATGCCTTGGAGCTTGAAGGTCATTTTCTGTCCGGGCACCGAGGCCGCAACCACCGTGAAGCTTCCATCGTCGCCGAGGGAGACATCGTTCTTTGCGAGGATTGAGATATCAGCAACCAAGGCATGGAGTCTGTGAACTGCCATCCGCCCTTCGCGCGCTTGCGCCTTGCCAGCTAAGGCATTTAGGCCGTTTGGCGCGATAATTTCTGGACACGTACGAAACGTGCCACGTATTTTTGGAACGATGAGGGCGGAAATAGACAGCAGTACTTTCGTGAAGCTTCACGGCGACTAGAAGCAGATTGCGTTCGAGGTCATAAACCACGCGAAGAGAAAAATAATTTAGACGTGCCGACGTAAGGAGAATTAGGTGACATTGCAGAATAAAATATGTATAAATGACGAACAGATAGAGGGAACAAATGAAATGGAACTACCGCTGTTGTCGGAAAGCATGGATATCGAAGACCACGCAGTCTCACCATTCCGCGAGATGGGTGCCTACGAAGCGTTATGGTTAGATCCAAAGACTACATTCAAGTCGCTATCGCAGAAGTTTGCGCAACACCCGGGTAGCCTGCCATCTTGCTTCGTGGGCCGAAAAGAGGCGCATGAATGCGCGGAATTCGTGAAACAGCGGTTTGAGGAAGCGAAGATCGGGCGATTCGGCGTGCGCGCCTACGGCGCAGGCGAGTATCCCGAGAAGCTGCGCGATGCCGCCTACCCTATAGAACTGCTCTACTATCAGGGATGGTCGGACTTGGTAAATTCGCGTTCTGTTGCCGTTGTAGGGACTCGGAATCCGTCAAGCGCCGGGCTTGCACGCACCGAACGGCTCACGCGTGTGCTGGTGGCAAACGACTTCACCGTTGTGTCGGGGCTCGCCGCTGGTGTTGATCGAATGGCCCACAAGACTGCCATCGAAGAGAATGGTCGAACGATCGCGGTTATCGGCACTCCTCTTTCGCATGCGTACCCGAAGGAGAACGAGGCGCTCCAGCGTCATATCGCAGAGCATTTCCTGCTCGTCAGCCAAGTACCGTTGAAACGGTATGAATCACAAGATTACCGCCGCAATCGTTTTTTCTTTCCTGAACGCAACGTCACGATGTCGGCGCTAACCGAAGCGACTGTCATCGTGGAGGCGGGCGAAAAGTCCGGGACGTTGATCCAAGCGCGCGCAGCCCTCCAACAAGGGCGAAAGCTATTCATCCCCGATTGCTGCTTTCGCGATCCACGACTGACTTGGCCAAGCCGGTTCGCCCAGAAAGGCGCAATCCGAGTCAGAGATAATGATGATCTCCGCCAACATCTTTCCTCGACGCCCTACAATGATTGAAGATCTGATCCGGCGGGATCATTAGAGCGTGCCCGTATCAAGTTAAAACAGCAGCATGTTTGTGCAACTGCCTCGTAAACGCCGAGTAAGCGTCAACCTGAGCCGGACACGCTCAAATCATTGCGAATCCTTCTCAAACGAGCTGTTTAGCCTTTACTCCTCAATGACCTTAAGGGTAGCCAGCGTTCATCACTGGGTCGCTTGACCCACCAGTATTTCCAGCCATCCAGATACGTTTGCGTGTTCTTTTTGGTTCTCGCGGAGCCTCCAGCTGCTGCTGACGGGCTCTTGTACTTCTTTCCGTCGACAACCCACGACGCTTTCTCAATCAAGCCAAAGTGTCGCCGACCACAATATTCCATCCGCACCTGGGTGCCCGTAGGAAGTGTAACGCCTTTACCATTCCACGAACCGTTCATTGATGGATGCTTCTCGCCCACGTGGCCGTCTGCCTGTTCTTTCGACTGATTCAGTCCAAGCAGGCGTCTAAGAACTGTGTTGGGAGTCTCGGCGTAACTCCGCCGTTCCATCTCGATACGCTTATGAACATCAAAGTCGATTTCGATGCTGCGCATTTGGTTTTCGATGCCGTACATTTGATCATTGCCTTTCTTGTAGTTTCATTTTTGGGATTCACTATCATAGTTTTTTAAGGCTTTCAAGTGAAAAAAATCTTAAAAATTTATTTGTCTGTTGAGACCCAAAATATCGAAATTTGCTAGAAGCGCGAAAATTTGCTCCTGTTGCAGAGCTTGACGGAAGCTTGCGACCTCCCGGCACTGAGTGCTTTGACCCACCACTTGGACCGATGCTTGGAGTATCTGTCCATCCGATACGCCCAACGGCTCGCCGAAGCCGGAAGCGACATGTCGGTTGGAAGCGTCGTAGACAGCTACGACAAAGCATTGGCCGAAACCGTCATCGGATTGTTCAAAACCGAGGTCGTCAAACATCTCGGCCCGTGGAAGACCAAAGGTCAGCTCGAATAGGAGACCATGAAACGGGTGCATTGGTACGACAAGGATCGACTGCACGGGGCGATTCGATACCAAACGCCGAAGGAAAGAGAGAACGCATTCCGCCATCAAAACAACGAACTTGAAAAAGCAGCCTGAACGTTGAACAAAACACTCTCCGGAAAACCCGGGGCGATTCAATCTACTTGTCGTTGACAATCAATAAAGTGGAAGAACAAGTTTGCAGTCCCAATCACGTTGTAGCATTGTCCTTCCGAGAAGTTGGATTCAACAATTTGGAGTGGCCGCAAGCTATGGATGATTTTGAGCAACAACCCTTTAGCGATGTGGAATTCGCTGAAAATCCCGAGCAAAGATGCCCCGTGATCCTGTTGCTGGATACGTCATATTCGATGACGGGTGCACCGATCTCCGAACTGAATGAAGGTCTGGAAACGCTCCGCGAAGAGCTTCTGAATGACTCGCTGGCCTCAAAACGCGTCGAGCTTGCGCTGGTCACTTTTGGCCCCGTAGAAGTCAAATCTGAATTCGCTGCGGTGGACCATTTCTACCCTGGGACGCTTGAGGCAGACGGCACGACCCCTATGGGCGAGGCGATTGTAACCGGATTGGAAATGTTGCGGTTGCGCAAGGATCGCTACCGCCAAATAGGCGTGAAATACTACCGTCCGTGGGTGTTTTTGATTACGGACGGCGCTCCAACCGATAGTTGGGATGAAGCCAAAAGCCGTGTTCACGAAGGCGAAGAGAGAAAAGAGTTTTTGTTTTATGCAGTCGGCGTCGAGCAAGCCGACATGGCAGTGCTTGGTCAAATTGCCACGCGCAAACCTTTGAAACTCAAGGGGTTGGCATTCAAGCTGCTTTTCCAGTGGCTATCAAATTCTTTGAGCGCTGTATCGCAATCCAATCCTGAAGATGCTGTTCCGCTCGAAAATCCGACCGCCCCGGATGGTTGGGCTGTAGCAGGGTGACTGAGTGGCGTGGCGGTGGGCGGCTGCTTCCGTAATAGGCACTTCGCACATTAGAAGTGGCGATGGGCTTCAAGACGCTTGGGCCGTTACGGATTTAGGCGACAATTGTATATTGGCGGTTGTTTCGGATGGCGCGGGAAGCGCTGAATTCGGCGCTTATGGGGCGCGGCTTACCTGTCGATTCCTTACCTTTCGATTTCGTGAGCAAATGCGCAAGAATCTAGGATTGCCGACTGGTGAATTGCTTGACGATTGGGTGCGTGAACTACGGAATCAAATTGCAAAAATAGCTGACCGATTCGAAAGCACGCCCCGACAATTTGCATCGACTTTGGCCGCCATCCTTGTATCGCCAGACGAGATGTTGACGTTGCAAGTGGGCGATAGTGCTGTTGTCGGAAGGAATGATGGAGAATGGGAAGCGCTCTGTTGGCCCGAGAACGGCGAGTATGCTTCCAGCACCTACTTTGTGACCGACGACCCACAGCCAAGGCTCAACGTCGACCGCCCTTCACGTGCGTATGATGCGTTCGCGTTGTTCTCCGACGGTGTTGGCGATCTGGCATTGCTAAGTCTAGAACGGGCCGCGCATTCCGGTTTTTTCGACCCGATGATGCGTCCAGTTGATGCCGCATCGGATCAAGGACGCCTAGCTGAGCTATCGATCAAGCTAGGCGCATACCTTGCCAGTCCAAAAGTTTGCGAACGCACCGACGACGACAAAACGCTGATACTCATTTCAAGAAGGTGAGCGTGCAAGAAATCGTCATCGGAAAGGATCGAGTTTCGTTAGCCGGGCTGATTGGCAAGGGCGGCGAAGGCGAGGTCTACGCGATCAAGGAGCGCTCCGGGCAGGCAGCAAAAATCTATAGTACCAATTTGCGAACAAAGCGCGAAGACAAGGTGCGCGCGATGGTGAGCAAACGCCTTTCTGCCAAGACGAACCTTGTTGCTTATCCTAACGAGATCGTCACTGACCTGCGAGGCAACTTCTTGGGTTTCGTCATGCCGCTCGTGTCTGGCTATCACCCTCTTCATGAGCTTTACAATCCGAAGTCCCGGCGGCGGCAATTCCCGCGAGCGGATTACCGTTTTCTTGTCCGCGCTGCGCAGAATGTTGCCCGCGCCGTAGGCAAGGTGCATCAGGCCGAATGCGTTATCGGCGATTTGAACCATTCCGGCGTGCTTGTGGCACAAAACGCGACTGTTGCCCTAATCGATGCCGATAGCTTCCAGTTCAGTTCGGATGGCAAGTTCTATCCCTGCGAAGTAGGTGTCCGAGACTATACGCCGCCCGAAATACAAGGAAAGAGCCTTGCATCCGTTCAGCGAATTACAGAGCACGACAACTTTGGTCTCGCCGTGGCAATTTTTCATCTTCTGTTCATGGGTCACCACCCATATGCCGGACGCAACGAGGGCTCGGATATTTCTCTAGGCGAAGCGATTGCCCAGAACCGCTTCGCGTTCTCGCTCACTCGTCAATCTAAAACGCGAACGCTTCCGCCGGACGGGGCATTGACGCTGGATCTGTTCCCAGATGCTATAATTCATTCCTTTGAAGCAGCATTTGGCCTGAAGCCGGAGATACGTCCACGGGCACGGGATTGGATTCACGCTCTAAATGAGCTCGCTCGCACCTTGAAACGGTGCACTTATGCCCAGACGCACTTCTATCCAAGCACCGTCCGGAGTTGTGTTTGGTGCAAGTTGGCATGGCAACGCGGTGTTCAGATGTTCCCGGCCAAGTCGGAAGCTATCCCTGACATTCCGACCGATACGCTCGGCACGGAACAGGCTATCCAAGAGATATTGGCATTTCGTTTTCCCTCGGCCGCCCACATACTACCATCGACAGCAATGCCGACCGGAGCCAGCAGCGCACTTCACAGGGCGCAGGCAGACAAGCGTAGGCGTACGTTCTTGTCATTGCTGAAGATGGGCGTCGGCGTTTTGATGATGGTTGGCGCTTCTGCTGCCGTTATCGGCATTGTTGAACCTACCCCGGCTTGGCGCAATATGGGTGGCTTTCTCGCAGTGGTCGGGGTGACCAGCAATATTGTTGGGATCATTTTGATCCTTATGGGATGGCACAACTTAGCGGACCAAACAATTGAAACCGGCCCATTCCTGCAGGCATTCAAAGATGCCGATGAACAGGTGCAGCGGGAGTTGGATGAATTCGTACGACGCAATGACTTGACCGAGGCAATAAAAGTACGCGGCGACGCGGATGCTGCCATCACGGCATACAAGGACCAAGATCGTGCTTTGGACAATGAACTAAGGGTTTTGGAGTCCAACCGAGAGGTTCGCCGGCGCCAAATCTACCTCGACCGTTTTTCAATCCGCCGTGCTAACATTTCGGGCATCGGAACGGCCGAAATCAATGAACTGAATTCGTACGGAATTGAAACCGCTGCAGATATTGATAGGCCCGCGTTGCACAAGGTGCCTGGCTTGGACAACGACATGAAAAGTCAGTTGCTGGATTGGCGCCGCAGGCGTGAGTCACGCTTCAGGTACGACCCGACGCCAAACGCTCAGGACGTTGCCGACGAACGAGCACTGAGGAGTCAATTCGCAGCTGAGAAAGCCAAACTGGAATCCGCAATCCGCAATGGACTGGGTGCCTTGCGAAACGCCCGTGCCAGTCTTGACGCGCTGCCGGCAAGAGCTCGGGGTAATGCGGCGCTAAATCGCGCACTCGAATTCCGCGCGCAGGCTGCGCGGGATTTGGAGTTGCTGGGGGTTTCCGTGCCGGCGTCCACGGTGACGATCACTTTCCAACCGCCAGCATCGCCCGTACCGCAACATCCGAAAGCCCCACGCGTTGTTACGCCCAAGAAAACTCGATCATCAATGAAAAGTTATAGCTCGCCGAATTGTCCGAGGTGTGGGTCGCAGATGGTCAGGCGCACCGCGAGGCGTGGAAGAAATCCTGGCAGCCAATTTTGGGGCTGTTCTCGATTCCCGAGATGTCGTGGAACACGCAACTGAGCAAAACGGCTTGTTTCCTTGAGTCCGCACGCTCCGCATGTGGATTGATGCGCACTTTGGATTCGTTGCGCGTGTTGCCGATGTCCGCGCATGGCGACCCGTTTTTCCGCATAAGCCCGGTCGAGTTTGCCGCAAGTAAATGCGCAACGGGCGGACAATTTATGAGCAAACCCGCATATCTCTGGCTCGGCCGTGGATGCGTCAAGTTGTGTAATCGAATTATCGCCAAAACCAATGGCATGAATTTATCAGCGAATAAGGTGTTACGAGTATCGCGCTTTGAGCGATATGTTGCCAACGCGCAACCTCTGTTCAAGGTCATGTGCCTATTGCTCACTGCCTTCTGGCTCTCTGTGTTCCCCGCCACTGCTGAAATCTGGACACCTCCGAAATCCGCTGGCGTTTTGTGCGAATGTTCGAGTCACGGGGAGTGGCAGAATTGGAGGTCGGGATGTTTAAACGTCTTGGATTTTGGGCTGTCGAAAAGCTTTTGGAATAGATCTCCGCCAAGCGGAACCCGCTGGAGTTGTGGCCCAAGGCGGTGGATTTCGAGTGCTTCCGGCCGAATGTGGAAAGGTCTCAGAGTAGCCCCTGAATTTCGGTGCTCTTCCTACGACCGGGACGACTACCACTATCCTCAATCGGTTGAAGCTGAAATCGTGAAGGGAATCGGCGAAATCTACGGCCCGTACACAGGCCGATGCTTCGGCAGGACTCGCGACACGGATATCGAACATATCGTCGCGACGTCCGAAGCCCACGACAGCGGCCTTTGCGCTGCCGACCTCGACACTCGCCGACGGTTCGCAACCGATTTGCTGAACCTTACGCTTGCGGCTCCCGATGTGAACAGAGGCCAGAAATCAGGCAAGGACGCAGCGGAATGGATGCCGCGCGAAAACGCATGCTGGTTCGCTGACCGCATCGTCGAAGTCCGACGCAAATACAACCTTACTATAAATTTTGCGGAAGTCGCGGCTCTGGAACGCGTGCTTTTGAATTGCGCTTCAACTGAGATGGTTATTCAAAGCTGTGATTTCAGCGGCGACTCGAGCGCTTCGGAAGGTGCAGAGACCGGAACCGCATCGTCCGGAACGAACGCATTGGAACGTTGGGACGAGGACGGAAACGGCAGCATTACTTGCGCGGAAGCGCGAGAACATGGAATCGCGCCCGTGGAACGCGGCCATCTTGCCTACAAGCATATGCGCGACGGGGACGGCGACGCATGGGTCTGCGAATGACAAGGTTTCGCCTTGGGTTTTGATCTCTTGCCAAAATCGCTGCCGCATATTCGAACCGCGATCAGCAAGCGGCGACAAGGTCATGCCAGAAATTGTACCAGCCTTTGTCCGCTCGGGCTGTTGAATGCGTGTATGCGTTAAGGCGATGCAGTAAAATTTAGCTTCACGCCGGGCCGATCTTCCGGCGGGCGGGGGAAATTTTTACTGTCAACAAGGGAAGCAGGCCGCCCAGCAGGGCTTGGAGATCGCGGACGGCGCACTCGCGCCACTCCGGCCGGAAGACCGTGGCGGCGGCCGTCGGCTTGTCCAAAAACCGAGAAAGCTGCCGGACAAAGCCGTCGGACCCGATGAATTCCGGTATGCGCCGAGTCGCATCGGTAAGTCGGTCGGCATAATCCGCAACCTGCTGGACTTGGACCCTTTCCTGCACCAGTCCGGCATCCACCCCGGCACCGGTCCTTGCCAGCCAGCGCATGTCCCAGAGATCCCGCCAGCGCGGGTTGCGCCGGTCGAGCGTGGCCGGGAACGCCACCAGCTTGTCGGCGAGGATTCCGTCCTTCGTTCTGGTCTGGATGACCATGTCCCCGCAGCCATCTGGCAGGATCTGGTAGTTCCGCTTCAACTGCATCGGGCGGGCGGAATGGCCGGGGTTGCCGGCGATATCCAAATGGATGCGCTGGCGCGGCACGTCCCGCCTCTCGGGCTTGGTTACGATGCTGATCCGCCAAGTCGCGACCGCTTGGTCTCCATCCTCGATGAGTCTCTTCGGCGGTGAAACCGTCGCCTTGCCATACCGGCTGGAGAGGTAACTCTGGAGATAGCTCTCCAAGCCCGACATTTGCGCAATGGTAAATCCTGCACCGCCGTCGAAGTCGAGATCCTCGCTGAAGCGCCGGGCGCCGTGGCATAGCCGCAGCGCCGTACCGCCGATGAACACCAGTCTGTCGAGGTATCCGCCTTTCTGCAGGCCGTGCAGGATGTCGTAATGGAGAATTTCCTTCTCCACTACAGGCCCCAAGCCGTCCAAGTCCGGGTTGTCCTGCATGGCAAGCTCGACCATGTACGCGAGATCCTGCTTCATCCCGCCGACCCTCCTGCCGCCGCTTGCTCCTCCAATATCTCGCGGTAAACGTCCATGTCGACCAGATCCAGATTGCGCCCGACTTGCCGGAGATCCCGCAACGCCGTCTCGACGCGGGCGAAGCGCAGCGGCCGTCCCTTGATCACCAAGGTAGAGGTCAGGATGTCCCGCACGGGCCGGGCCGTGTGGGTGAAATCCAGCGTGCCATAGATGCTGTGTATCTCGCCGGAACGGCCGGTGGTCATCATCGTCGTCCGGCCGACCGGGATCTGCGAGATCACCCCGAATTCCGACAGCGCCGATTCCAAGCTGACATAGCTGTATTCGCCGCTGCGCAGACGGATTGCCACCTCCTCGTTGCGCCGAGCTCGAGGGCCCCGGGAGAGGGCATTGACATAGACGCCGTGCGCGGCGCGCTTCAGGATGCCTTGGGCCACCAGACGACGCAGACCGGCGGTGAAGGTATTGCCGGACCGCTCCGGGAATATGCTGCGCAGCTCCGCCACCGTGAAGACCGCCCGACCGTCCCGATCCAGGTCGCACAGGGTTTTGATTGCATCCACGGTTTTCATTGGGCTGCTTTTCTGAACGAATCATGTGATTATATACACAATATGTGTAGAATTCCAACCCGCTGCGCAACCCTCCCTGTTGCCGCCACAGCCCTTGTAGGGATCGACCAATGTCAACTGGACGTGGAATTCCTGCCGGGGTGTTGGTCCGCTGTCAGTTTTGCGGCTGGCCTCAGAAGAGGATGGCCTGTGTGTTCCGAGAGTTCAGTGCCGACGATGCCTGTTTCGGTTGTATCCTTGCTAACTCCCTTCCGCTTCCCGGACTGCGTTTCGAATGTTCTGCAAGAATTGTGTGAGTCGTCATGCAAAAAGCGATCCCATTCGCGCTGCGACCGGCGTTCAAGATTGCCTCAGCGCTTCTCAGAGGCTTGATGGACCGATGACGCCTTGTTTCCAAATGCTATTTTCGATGTTTCGAAAGAGCAAGGCAGGGATTGCTGCAGGTGGAGGCGATAGAGGAGATTCGGCGGGTTCATTTTGAAGGTGGGCATTCGATCAAATGGAACAGCCGGAATTTTCAAGTATCGCGCGAAACGGTACGGTAGGTTGTGCGTTCGGAAGCGACGTTGTTCGCCTATTTACATTTTTCAGTCGGATAGTTCCCTTTATTGGTGGGAAACGAAGAGGCACGCGGAACTTGTCGTTCAGTTTTAGGTCTTCGCTTGTCTCCCGTTGTACAGTTCAATGAATTCCAAGATCGACTTCTCAATGCGCTTGATGGAATCGGCGTCGCCGTTCCGGATCCGGTAAGCGTCTTCAAATGCCAAAGGGATTCCGCGCTCTGGTCGGCGGCCACGGAATCGTTCTGCTGCGTAAGTTGAATCGGCGTTCAAAGTGTCTATCCACCCGACGACACATGTTTAAATGCTCTTTCGATCATTCGGACGAGTGAGGCGGGAATGTAGGATGTGGGCGAGGGAGGGTAGATACGGCAGGCCTATTTCCGTGAGTGTCGTTCAATCAAGTATTACGTGAATTACTGAGGGTCAGTTGCTATCCGGCTGTATCGCTGGCTACGGTCAGAACGCTGTTCGGTCAGGGGCGATTGCGTCCTGCTATGAGCGTTCGACGGACTAAGTTGAGCCTCGGTTGATATAAAACAACTTTATAAGAACATAATAAGAATTATATAAGATTACACAAATAATTTATCGCTCATGGCGATAATTTATTTGAAATCGCGTGGCTTGGTTGCTAAATGCGCAATTGAGATGAAACTTGCATACGCGAATCCCGTAATTGTTTGGGGCCAAGGGCCCTGCGAAGGCTCTGAGCCTTCGACTATCTCCTGCGACTCGGAGGGAGTGGTCTTGCGCCGCACCCGTCCGGGGGCGGGTGCGGCATGGAAGGGGTCAAACGTCGCTGATCGCAGTCCTATTTCCTACGGGGGCCAACGCAGCTGTTGGTCGGAAATAAGGAGCATTAAACATGCAAGAGAAAAAAAATCATCTCCAGCGACGGCATCGCAAACGCCCATCTTGGCGACGGAATTTATGGAAATTCGTCGTAAACATTTATCGGGTCTGGAACCTGTTGATGTTTTGGTGGGAGTGATCGATGACCCCTTCAATACTATCGACAATTGAATGACGGAATTCAATCGGCCTATGATCAACGAAGCGCTTGCGCTTGCACGAATGTACTGGGGCTATTCACAAACTGAAATGGCACAGGCACTTGGCATGTCCCAAGCTATGGTTTCGGAAATCGAGCGAGGAGCAAAATCTGTTACCATGGAGACCTTGAACCGGTACAGTGAGGCATTGGGCGTCAAAAAATCCCAACTTATGTTCTTTGCCGAAGAAATTGAAGGTGAAGCATCTGTACGAAAAGGACGACTGATAATCGCTGAAAAGGCGCTGCGGTTGCTTCACATCTTAAAACCTGATGACGATTTGAATGCAAAAACGTAATCGCCTTAATAACGATGAGCGTTACGAGCTAACCCGCTCACCATTTGCACAAAGCCCTACGCAAAGGGACGTTGCGAATCTACTTCATGAAACTAAAGATGACTTGAAAAAACTGGCGACACCACGATTCAAGGAGCAATTTATAGTTCACCGTACGATTGAAGCCAACGGAAAACGCCGTGCGCTGGTATACCCTACAGGACGTTTGCGCATGGTTCACGAACGGCTCAAGTTTCATTTGGCAAAGATTATTCAGCCCAGTTACCTTATGTGTCCCCGCAAGGGGCGCTCACAGCGTGACAATGCTTTGTTGCATTTAGATTCTGCACAATTCTTTACCCTTGATATCAGGCAATTTTACCCGTCTACTACGCGGTCAATGATACGTAGTTCTCTCATAGAGCAGTTTGGGATGTACGGAGATGTTGCGGGGTTGATTGCTCACCTTGCGACGGCAGATGACCGCGCATGTTTCGGATCACCACTTACCCCCGTTCTCGCGTCTTTGGTGCATCGCCCTATGTTTGATCGAATTGCGGATCTCTGTAAGTTGAGTAACTTGAATTACTCTGTTTGGGTTGATGACCTAACAATATCTGGTGAAAGAATCACCGGTAGTTTTCACCAGTCTATCCGAGAAATCATCGCTTGCAGCGGATTAAGGGCTCACAAGCTGAGGGTTTATTCCAGAAAACACACAGTATTTATTACTGGTATTGGCGTAGTTGGCACAAGCCTTGTTGTTCCAAATCGCCTTGAACTGCGATCCAAAGAACTCTGGGCGGAATTAAAGGCGGCACTGACATTTGAGGAAGTTGATTCAGTTATGACACGTCTTCTTTCGCATCTTGGTGGAGTTCGTGCAATAGTAGGGAAATCAAGTGGTAGGGGGCAGAAGATTGCAGATGAAATGAATTCTATTCGTCAGAAGCGAGATAAAATCCAAAGGAGTCATCAAGCTGGAATTGTATCAACAGTTCGGGGTTGCAAAATGCTGACGAATGCCGAAAAAATTTTATTGAAAGACGAAATCGAAACGTTGCCGTTTTAGTTGCCGGAAATTTGTACAATCGCCTCAGTTCAGTTAACTGGAACTTCTGGTGACATAAAAAGCGATTTCGCTCGACTGCAGCGCGATTCGTGGTATCCCGCTTGGCAATTACTAGTGATCGAATCAACACATTAGAGTCCATTCGACGCTTGCTGGGTTCGGAGCGGCGACTGCGATTCCATCAAGCGGATTGAGAAGCCGATCTTGGAACTCATTGAACTGTACAACGGGAGAGAAGCGAAGACCTGAAACTGAACGACAAGTTCCGCGTGCCTCGTCGTCTCCCGCCAAAAAACGGAACTATCCGGCTGTAAAATGCCACTTTGTGCGCAAGACGCAACCGCATCCGAAGATGCAGACGGCTGATCACAATGCAAATCGCATTGCGAGCGGATTCACGCGATGAATTTGCGATCAGCAAGCGGCGGCAAGATCAGGCCGGGAACTGCGCCAGCCTTTGCCCGCTTGCGTTGTTGAATGTGTGGATGTGCTCAGGCGATGCAGTGAACCGCAATTCCGCGCCGGGCCGCTCTTCTGGCGGACGTTCAAGCTTCGCAACGAACTCCGTTCCGTTATCCTTGGTCATGTACGCCAAAGCGTATTCGCCGAGCTGCTCGACCAAGTCCAGCCGGCCCGCGACCAATCCCTCGGAATTCGAACCGGGCTTCAAATGCTCCGGACGCACGCCGATGATTTCCTCGTCCCCGCAATGCACGCCGCTGTCGGACAGAAGATCGCCCGCCCGGAAGAAGTTCATTTTCGGGCTTCCGATGAACTGGGCGACGAACATGTTTCTGGGCGTTTCGTAAAGCTCCATCGGACTTCCGACCTGCTCAATCACGCCGTCGCGGAGCACGACGATCTTGTTGGCCAAGGTCATCGCCTCCACCTGGTCGTGGGTCACGTAGATCATCGTGGAGCCGAGCCGCTCGTGAAGGCGGGCGATTTCGACCCGCGTCTGCACGCGGAGAGCCGCGTCGAGGTTCGACAGCGGCTCGTCGAACAGGAAAACTTCCGGATCCCTGACGATCGCCCGGCCGATCGCCACCCGCTGACGCTGCCCGCCGGACAGGCGGCGGGGGTTGCGGTCGAGGAATTCCGTGATCTGCAGGATTTCGGCCGCGTTTCTGACGCGACGGTCGATCTCGTCCGGAGGCGTTCGCGCCTGCTTCAGCCCGAACGCCATGTTCTTGTACACCGTCATGTGGGGATAGAGTGCGTAAGTCTGGAAGACCATCGCGACGCCGCGCTTCGACGGCGCGACCTCGTTCACGACCTCGCCGCCGATTTCAACGGTTCCGTCCGATATGTCCTCCAGCCCGGCCACCATCCGCAAGAGCGTCGATTTCCCGCATCCCGAAGGCCCGACGATCACCGCGAATTCCCCGTCCGCGATCTCGAGGTCCACTCCGTGAACGACCGCCACATCGCCGTACGACTTCTTCAGACCCTTTATTGTTACTCCGGCCATGTCGATTCCACCTGCTTGACGGAGGAGGCCAGCAGCGTTCCGAATTCCGGGAACCGCCGCGGCATGTCGCCCCACAATTGTTCAGATTCAATGAAAGCGCCCAGATCGTCGGTTGAAACCAGAGGAATCAGCGACTTCATGTTGGGCTCGTGGTACTGCGTGCCGACCCGCCCGAGAACGGACCGTTTCGCGAATGCATGCCAGCCGGCCACCGAGAAAATCCCCCTTGCGGGAGTGATGCCTTGCTTGAAGCAATCCTCCAGCGTCGGCTTGATGAACACGGGGATTTTCGCGTAGCCGTCGGTGCAGATGCGTTCGATCGTATCGCCGATGTTCGCATTGCGGAAGCGGTCCGCGATTTTGTCGAGGTAGGCGGCCTTGTCGAAAGGAAGCGGGATCGTAAGCGCCGGCAGGACTTCGCGCTCCTCGTAAGCCCGGAAATGCTCCGCCAGAACCGGATCGGCCATCGCTTCGTCGAATGTTCTGTGCCCTGCCAAAGCACCCAGGTAGGCGAGGCAGCTGTGCCCGCCGTTCAGGATGCGGATTTTCGCCTCTTCGTACGGCTCCACGTTCGCCGTGATCGTCGCTCCGACCTGCTCCAGTTCCGGCCTCTGACCGAGGAACTTGTCCTCAACGACCCACTGGATGAAATCTTCCGCCGCGATGGTGACATCGTTGGCGCGTCCGAACAGCTCCCGCGTCTCCTGCGAGTCTTCGATCCTCGGTTTCGGCGTTATCCTGTCGACCATGGAGCACGGGAAACTGACTTCGCCATCGACCCACCGCGCCAGATCACGGTCGCCGCGCGCGTCCAGATAGGCCCGCAGGCAGCGGCTCAGCATCTTGCCGTTTTCCCGGATGTTGTCGCAGCACAATACCGTAAGCGGTCCTGCGCGGGCTTCCCGCCTTCGGCGCAGAGCATTTCTCAGGAATGCATAGACCGATGATTCCGTTCCGCCGGAAAGCTCTTGCTCAATGACGGGATCGTCCAGATTCAAGCGCCTTGCGTCGTCGAGATAGTAGCCGCTTTCGGTGACGGTGATCGTCGCCAGATGCGCCGACGGCCGCGCCAGCAGCGCTTCCGCCCGGTCCGGAGTCCTGGCCCAATCCTCGAATGCGATGTGCGGCCGAATGAGCCGATGCCGCGTTTCGCCCGTGGTTGCAACGGTTTTCAGGACGTAGCCGTCTTTTGCGGCCGCCTTCGCGAAGCCTTCGGATTCCGACGGCCTCAGATTTACCGCTGCGATGCCCCAGCGGAGATCGTTCGAGGCCTGCATGAAGGCGTCGAGATACACGGCTTGGTGGGCGCGGTGGAAAGCGCCGAATCCCAGGTGGACGACCCCGACTTCGCATTTTCCGCAATCATAGTCGGACGCCTGCAGGCGGCTGAGAACCGGAGCGTTCATGCCTGCAGGCCCTTCCGGCCGTTTCCGTTCGCTGTCAATTCCTGCCTCGCTGTTTCTCTGTACGCGGTCGGCGTGGTCCCTTTCATCCTCAGGAACTGCCTGTTGAAGTTCGAGAGATTCTGGAATCCGACCTCGAAGCAGATCCTCGCGACCTGCTCGTCCGTCGAGTAAAGCATGTTGCAAGCTTGGCCGATCCGGACTCGATTGACGAATTCGACGAAGTTGTTCCCCGTTTTCTTTCGAAAAACGCGCGAGAACGAGGACGGACTCATTCCTGCCTTGCTGGCTGCGCCCTCCAAGCTGAGACGCTCCGAATAATGGTCCACGACGTAATCCACCACGGTGCCGATCCCCGCGTGCTTGTCGTTCTTGCTGTTGTTCACGATGGTGACGACGGACAGCAGTTTCCTCTTCTTGTGAGCGTTCAACTCCAGCAGGAACCGCAACAGGGTCAGCATCCGCTCCGGACCCGACGAGTCGCGCATGCTTTCCAGCCGGGCCTCCGCGACGGTCGGATCGAATTCGGTGAATTCGATTCCCGACTTCGCTTCCCCCAGAAGCTGGCCGAGCTCCGCGAACTCGGAGAAGGCGCGGACGAGCGACCGCAGGTTTTCGTCGTTGAATTGGACAAGCTTGTCGCGGACGGGGATCCGAGGGGCGCTGAAATCCTGCGTGACCCAATTGTGCGGAAGATTGGGTCCCGTGAGATACAGCGTTCCGGGCTCGAATTCGCCGATGTAGTCTCCGACGAACGCCTTGCCGCGGGTCGCGACGATCAGGTGGAGTTCGTATTCCTCGTGGGCGTGCCAGCGGCACAATTCCGTCGGCCATCCATGCTCGAGATAGCGTATGCTTTCGGTCGCGCGATCGACGTATTCGATTTCCGGCTCGATCAAGGACATTCGGTCACCTCAGCACGCTGCCGCCGTCGACGCCGATCGTCTGCGCCGTCATGTATGCCGACTGGTCGCAGGCCAGAAACACGGCGACCTTCGCGACATCCGCCGGAACGCCCATCCGGCCCAGCGGCACCGCCTCGCCGACTTCGCGCTTTTTCTGCCCGACGGCCTTGCCTTCGAATTCGGCGAACAGCTTGTCGACGGTTTCCCACATCGGCGTATCGACGACTCCCGGGGAGATCGCGTTGACCCGGATGTTCATCGGCGCGAGCGCGAGCGCCGCCGACTGCGTATAGCTGATGACGGCGGCTTTGGTCGCGCAGTAGTGCGCGACCAAAGCCTCGCCCCTGTGGCCTGCCTGGCTCGAAAGATTGATGATCGACCCGCCCTTGCCCGCGGCGGCCATCGACCGGGCGGCCGCCTGCATTATGGCGTAAAAGGCTCTGACATTGATGCCGAACAGCTTGTCGAACTGCGCAAGGTCGGCGTCGAGCACCGATCCCATGTCGAATTGCGCCGCATTGTTGAACAGCACGTCCGGCTTGATCCCGGCGACCCATCCCAAGCATTCGGAGAGGCCGAGCGGGTCCAGAAGATCGAACCCGCGATAGCTTGCTTCGCCTCCGCCTGCGTATTCGTCCTGAATGTCGGTCGCGAAGACTTTCGCGCCAAGCGCGGAGAAGTGCTCCGCCGTCGCCAAGCCGATGCCGCCGTTCGCGCCGGTGACGATGCATGTCCTTCCGGAAAGGTCGGTCGGGGCGGCTTCGGCGATCATTTCACCGCACCGAAGGTGAGACCTTGGACCAGCTGCTTCTGGCAGAGCCAGCCGAACACGATGATCGGCGCGCAAGCGAGGGTGGATACGGCGGACAGCTTCGCCCAGAACAGGCCTTCAGGGCTTGAGAACGAAGCCACGAGGGCCGTGAGCGTTCCGGCGTCGGACGCGGTCAGGTTCAACGACCAGAACGCCTCGTTCCAGCAGAGCACGATGCTCAACAGCGCCGTGGAAGCGATGCCGCCCCATGCCAGAGGGATGACGATCTGCGTGATTTCGTTGAACGTCGAAGTGCCGTCCATTCGACTCGCCTCCAGTATCTCTTTCGGGATTTCACGGAAGTAGTTGAACAGAATCATCATGATGATGGGGAGATTGATAAGGGCGAAGATCACCGTCAGGGCCGTGCGGGTGTCCAGCAGCCCGAGCCGCTGGCAAATCAGGTAGATGGGCATAAGGACGCCGACGGCGGGAAGCATTTTGGTGGACAGCATCCAAAGGAGAATATCCTTCGTCCAGCGGCCGGGGTTGAACGCCATTGCATAGGCCGAGGGAATGGCGATCAGCATGGCGAGGGCGGTTCCTCCGAAACTCGTGAGGATCGAGTTGAGCGCGTAGCTCGTGTAGTCCGTGCGCTCTTGAATCAATGTGAAGTTATCGAGCGTGGGCTCGAAGAACAGCAGCGGCGGGATCGCTATCGCTTGAAGCTCCGTCTTGAAGCTTGTCAGGAACAGCCAGAAGATCGGAAAAAAGAACAGGCACGCCACGATCCAGGCTCCCGCCACGGCAACTCGATGCATCCGGATTTGCTTTTGCTTGTCGGTCATCGGATCACACCGTCAAATTCTTGCCGACGATCCGCACAAGGAAGATCGCGACGATGTTGGCCAGAATGATTGCGAAGACCCCGCCCGCGGACGCGACGCCGACGTCGAATCCCTGCAGCCAAGCATCGGCGAACCGGAATCAACGACCGGAGCACGTCAAGCGATGGGCTTCAACGCCTTGTAAAGCTCGCGATACCGATTCAGCCGGTCCTGCAGATGATCGTCCCGGAGCGGCTCGAACCATTCTTCAACAGGCGGCTTGCGCTCCAAATCGCTGAGATCCAGACGCCCGGAACCGACTCCCGCCAGCAACGCCGCGCCGGCGGCGGCACCTGCATCGCCCTCGGGCGCACGTCCCAAAACCACTCCTGTCGCATTGGCTACGGTTTGCAAGACGGTCGCGCTTCTGGACCCGCCGCCGATCACCAGAAGCTCCGACAAGCCGCTCAATGTTTCACCGAAACTGGCGCAGGCGTCGGCCATCGAGAAGCCGACCGACTCGAGGACGGCCTTGCACATGGCTTCTCGCCCCGTCCGGTCTTCCAGCCCATAGAACGCGCCGCGGATGCGCGGGTCGCCATGAGGACTTCGCTCGCCGGTCAGGTACGGGAGAAACAACGGAACGCGCTCGGGGTCGGCTTGTTCCGCAAGCGTCGGCACCTCGTCGACTCCGATCCCCAGAATTCCGGCAATCCAAGCAAGAGGCCGCGCGCCGTTGAGCATCGCCGCCATTTGATACCAACGATGCGGAATCGTATGAGCGAAGGCATGGACGAACTGTTCGGGATTCGGGCGGTATCCGGAAGTGCAAACAAACAATTGCCCGGACGTGCCGAGCGAAATGAACCCGCGGCCCGGAACGGTCGCCCTGACGGACACCGCGCCTGCGGCCGCGTCTCCGCCGCCCGCGAACACGGGAGTTCCCGCCGAAAGACCGGTGCGACCCGCAGCCGACTTGGAAACTTCGCCGCAATTCGCGTGGCCGTCTAACAGCTCGGGAAGCCAGTCAGGGTCGGTGTCGCTTGCCTCGCAAAGCCGCCGGGACCAGGCGCGTTTCGCCTGGTCCAGCCAAAGCGTTCCGGCGGCGTCGGAATAGTCCGTGGCTTGAGCGCCGTGAAGTTTCAGCCCGACGTAGTCCTTGGGAAGCAATATGCTTTGAATTTCGCGGTACGCTTCCGGTTCGTGCTTCTTCACCCACATTACTTTCGGTGCCGTGAATCCGGGGAGCGGCGGAACGCCTGCCACAAATCCGATGTCGGTCGCGCGTGCCGAAAGCAATTCGCATTCTTCGACCGACCTGCTGTCGTTCCACAGGATGCAGGGACGGAGCGGCTTGTTCGCCTTTCCAAGAATAACGGCGCCGTGCATTTGGCCCGAGAGGCCGACCGCCGAGACGTCCGAGAGCTCGACCCCGGCTTGCTTCGCCGCGTGGCGGATGGCGCGACAGCTGGCCTGCCACCAATGTTCCGGGTTTTGCTCCGACCAGCCGCTGCGAGGCGATTCCGCAACGAGGGCGGCGGATTCCGATGCGATCAATTTCAGTCCATCGAGAAGAACCGCCTTTACGGCAGATGTTCCGACATCGATTCCCAACAACATGAGCAAGACTCCAATCGAAAATGGCTTTCCGAACAAAGCAAACAGTACGCTGGCAGACCGTTTTGCCTTGCCGCAAAATTCAGTTTGCTGGGAGGATGTGCCATAAATGCTTGCAGATGAATGCGGCGACGAGTCGCAACACAATATCTAAAAACTGAGTTCAGATAAAATTGCGTCTCTCAACTAAGTTCTTCGGCCAAGTCTTGGATTATCCTGAGAGTCTTGGAATCGACTCGAAATTGCAGTTCCTGAAGATGACGCAGAATCTGGCGGACGTCATCAATCAAGCCCTGCGCCTTCGCAAGAACCAAGACGCCGAGCGTGCCGGTGAAATTAAGGTTGGCGGCGTCCGCATGCCGCCGCGCGACAAGATCATCAAGCACAAGCAGATGGTTCGGCGATTCCAGACCGAGAGCCAATGCCTCCTTTTCTCCCTTGCCCAACCTCGTAACAAGAGGCAACAACGTGCGGTCCTGTACTGGCCGCACTGAAATCCACCTAAGTTCCGACAAATTTGGCAGATCGATTCCACGCCTCCTGCCTTCAGCCAATTCCGCGACTACGGCAGGGGGGCGTCTGCACCGATCCGAAAAGCTTCGGCAGCAGATGAATCAAGCCTAACTGGTGCAGATACTGCAGAGGCGACGTGTTACAGATGACGTTGCGCACTTTCTACATCTTTACGGAGCTCATCTTCCGACATTTCAAACGTATTCACGCCGTAGTCCGCCAATTTGACAAGAAACAAGGGCTTGGGAAGATTCGCCAGCTCGGCCGCTGCCCCCGTCGACAATCGCCCCATCTCCAATAGCTTGACCGCGATCAGCGTCTTGGCTTCCTTGCTGAATTCATCATGGGTCATGCCCAATGCCGACAGTATATTTTCGCCGTAGTCGATGGTCAGGGATTTGGTCATTCATCCGCTCTCTATCCGCGGCGCGCTTGGTCGCGAGCAGCCGGGCCGAACGAGCCGCATGTGCAGACCGATTCCGCCCCTCCGCAAAGCCAGGCGTGCTAAACCATTCAGTTTGCTTGACCCAATAGATCAGAGTTCGCTCTAGTTTTGAGTTTGGGACACGCCACACCAGACACTTCGCATCCATGTCTGTCAAGCGGATGAACGGGTGCAATGTACGCGTTCAGCATTTATGCGACGTTTCGGGGTCCGATTCGCTGCGTCCCGGGACGGTTCATAGGATTTGGCCAAGTTGCTTTCCAGCGTTCCGGTTTCGGTCCCTTGGTGCATTCGGTCGGGCGGCGTGCTTTGTTGCGCGGACAGCGTGGAAAGCCCGCGGACAATTCCTGTCGGTGCTGTTTTCGGATGTCCGGCTCGGAATCAAGATTGCTCACAAATTTCTCATACCCGTGGTGGGCGCGTTTCATGATTCTTGGTCAGACAAAACGTGTTTCTTGCCAATGGAGTCGTTGCATGTTCTTCATTGGCACCTGCTCTCGTGCAGTTCCCGTGCCAAGTTCTGCGCGCGGTCGAGTTCATCACGAGCGAGGCGACTCGCAACTTCCTCCCGAAACCGTTCCGCCTCCTTTCGCACAGGGTGGTCTTCTGCAGTAGATGGCGACGCGGCCAGGTTGAACCACATGTGGGCTTGAACCAAATCTTTGTCCACGCCCTTTCCATTATTGTAGTGGTGTCCGAGATTAAGCTGGCCATAAGGGTTGCATTGCTCGGCGGAAAGCTGAAACCATCTCGCTGCCTCCGCATAGTCTCGCGGAACGTCCAGGCCTCGTGAATACAAGAATCCGAGATGGAACTGGGCGCCTGAATCACCTTGATCGGCGGAAAGCCGAAACCATCTTCCAGCCTCGAGGTAGTCCTGCGGAACGTCCAGACCATCATGATACATTAATCCAAGATTGTACTGCGCAGCAGAATTGCCTTGCTCGGCGGAAAGCCGAAACCATCTCGCTGCTTCAGCGTAGTCTTGCGGAATGCCTTCGCCCATCAAGTGCATTTTTCCGAGAAAGAACTGGGCATCCGGGTCACCTTGATCGGCGAATTTCTTGAACCCTTCGAGAGCTGCCGGGTAGTCGCCTGCATTATGCCACTCCATTGCGTCATCCCACGACTGCGCCATAGCAGGGTGCACGCCAAAGGCTGCAAGCAATATCAACAATGCCTTCATGCAGAAGCTTCGAGCATTGGTCATCCGTGTTTCTTTCGTGTCCACAACGACCCGGAGGATGCCCGTAGGCTTCATATACCGCGGCGCGTTAAATTTTGAATTTTTTGCCCTTTGGCAATTATGAAAAAGCCAGCGCGCTTATTGCCGTTGGAAACGTTTCATGCGCCCTATTGGCAACTGCTCTCGTGCCACTCCCTTGCCGCGTTTTGCGCGCGCCTGCGGTCAGCGCTGCTGAGGCTTTTCGCGACTTCCGCCCGGAACCGCTCCGCGTCTTTTCGCACAGGGTGGTCTTCCGAAATGGATAGCGACGCGGCCAGATTGAACAGCACGTGAGCTTGCACCAGATCTTTGAACACGCCCTCTCCATCCTTGTAGGCGAGTCCGAGATTGAGCTGGCCATAAGGGTTGCATTGCTCGGCGGAAAGCCGAAACCATCTCGTCGCCTCGACGGAATTCCTCGGAACGCCGCGCCCCTGCGAATACATGACCCCGAGATTGTATTGGGCGCCTGAATTGCCTTGATCGGCGGAAAGCCGATACCACTTGGCTGACTCGACGTGGTCTTGCGGAACGCCTTGGCCCTCGTGATACATGTATCCGAGATTGTACTGGGCAGTCGGATGGCCTTGATCGGCGGAAAGCCTATACAGTCTCGCCGCCTCGGGATAATCCTGCGGAACGCCTTGGCCCGCATAATACATGAATCCGAGATTGTTCTGAGCCGCCGGGTCGCCGTCATCGGCAAGTTCCGTCAACCCTTCGAGAGCTGCCGGATAGTCTCCTGCATCATACCACTCCACGATCTCATCCCACGACTGCGCTGCAGCAGGGTAACCGGCAAAGGCCGCAAGCGATATCAGCAAAGTCTTCATGCAAAAGTTTCGAGCGCTGATCATCCGTATTTCCTTCGTGTCCACTGCAATAGTCGATCCGGCAACATTGTCTTGGATCGGATCGTATGCGGCTGCCCGCAAAGACAAGCGCAAATCCATTTGATCTGAGTCAGCAACAAAATAGCTCGTTTTAGCATCGCCGCAATACCAATCGAATAGTGCAGATCAGTTCCAATCGAAAGGCAAATTGAAGTCATCGGCACATTCTGCATGAAACGTTCAGAAACGCTAGCACTTTCTGTGCCTCAGCATGATCGCCTCCCGTCGGCGAAACTGCCGCTGTTTATCGCCAGCGGCGCCCTCGCGACTGCCTTGTCAAGAACCTAATTGTGAATCGGCATGAAAAAGTGACCTCTTCTCGGAGCTGTGGTCGGCCCGAACGGAATGGGCAAGACGACGCCATTCAAGATGATCGTCGGACAGCGGCGCGATTGCGCTCGGGTAGACCGCGAAGCTTTAGTACTTCGACCAGTACCGGGACTTCCTTGTATTGAACAAGACCGTCCGGGAAGAAATTTTCAGCGGCCGCGACGCGTTTCAACTTGGTAACGCCGAAGCGAGCCTGAGAGGCTGCCGCACCGCATTCACTTTCGGGGGCGACGACCAGCAGATGCGGATAGGCATGCTTTCGGCTGGCTATGCGATCATCATCTCGCACAACCGCTTCCTTCCTGACCGCCGCCGCACCCGCATCCTCGCGCTTGATGCCGCCGCGTAGGTCGAACGGTTCAAATGCAATTTCGACGACTCCCGAAAGGGCAGGATCAAGCGGCTTGCACGATAAACTCAAAATTCCAAGCCCAGCATTAAACGCCGCTGAGCCATTCCGCGTTTCTAGTTAGTGTCCGCAAGAAAACCTATCAATTCTTTGAATCAATTGACTGAATCTCCGGATTTCGCTTGCAAGGAGTCTCCGGATTTTGTATGATTCGCGATGATTTCCGCCCCATGGGCGGGTTTCGGGCGAATCTTCGGAGGATTTTGCATGCGGACGGTCATCGAATTGCGTCGCCCGCCGGGGTCGATCCCCATCGAGGACATCAAGCCGGACGCGAAGTCGCGGGACGACACCCCGGCGCTTCCGGTCGGCATTCAGGCGGTCTACAGGGACGAGGCGCTGCGGAACGAGCTGTTCGCGCTTCTGGAAAAGCACATTCTTCCGGACCGCCGCCGCGACACCGGCCGGCCGGGGATGGATCTCCGGGCGGTCCTGGCGGTGGGCGTCCTGAAGCAGGGCCTTCGCTGCGACTGCGACCGGCTCCAGGATCAGGCGGACGGGCATGTCAAGATCCGGCAGATGCTCGGCCACGGGCCCGCTGGACGAGAGCGAGTACGAGATTCAGAACATCCGCGACGACGTGGAGCTGATGACGCCGGAGCTTCTGCGGGAGGCGGGCCGATTGATCGCCCGGGCGGACGCGAAGCTTTCAAAAAAAGCCTGGCGCGGCGTTGGTCGGGCGCTGCGGCTCGTTCGTGGCGGAGACGGACGTCCGCCATCCGACCGACTTCAACCTGCTGCGGGACTCGGTCCGCTGCCTGCTTCGGGAGACGGCGCGGGCCTGCGGCGGCGCCGGCGTGCCCGGATGGCGGCAGTGGAAGCACTGCCGGCGCACTGTCGAAGCGCTGCAACGCCGGGCGGACAAATCGCAGAAGTGGCGGGCCCGGCCGGACGACGTCCGGGCCTATCTGTCCGCCTCGCGCAGGATCGCGGACAGGGCGCAGGCTTCGCTCGCGACGCTGCGGGCCGGCGGGATCTGCCCCGGCTCGGCTCTGGACGAGATCGACCGCCTTCCTGGCCACGCAAGGCGGTTCGCCGACCGGACCGACCGCCGCGTGCTGCAAGGGGAGAAGATTCCGCACGGCGAGAAGGTGTTCTCGATCTTCGAGGAGCACACCCGGTGGATCGCCAAGGGCAAGGCCGGCAGGAAGGCCGAGCTCGGCGTTCCGGTCTGCGTCGTCGAGGACGGGAACGGGTTCGTGCTCGACCACGAGATCATGTGGACAGGCGGCGACACCGACGTCGCGGCGCCGCTGATCCGGCGCTGCCTGAAGGCGGTTCCCGAACTGCGGGGATGCAGCTTCGACCGGGGCTTCCACAGCCCGTCGAACCGGAAGGCGCTGGACGGTCTGCTGGAATTGAATGCTTTGCCGAAGAAAGGCGGGAAATCGGCGGCCGAGCGGGAGCGCGAGGCGGAACCGGCCTTCGCGGCGGCGCGCAGGAAGCATTCCGGAGTGGAGTCGAAGATCAACAATCTGGAGCATCGCGGGCTGGACAAGGTCCGGCTGCGCGGCGCGGACGGGTTCGAATTGGCGGTCGGCCTCTCGGTCGTCGCCCCCGACATCCATCGGCTCGGGCTGAACCTGCGCGAGGCGGCGCGCAAGCGGATGCGGCGACGACGACGAAAATGCGCCGCCTGAGCGGTGCTTCCCCCGAAAACCGGACGGCCGCGAGGCGGCAATCGGCGGCCTCCGGAGCCGGAAACGGCCTCCTGCCCGCTGTCAATGCCCGCGACCGGCCCCCTGAACTACGACCGGCCCTTGAGGGCGCGCCCTGAATCAGTAGGTTCTCTGCCAGACACTAGTTATCGGGCACATGCACAAATGGTGGAGTTTCTGACTCTAGCGGCTCAATATTTTTAATAGTACCGCACTTCCGGTCGGTCCGACTGCACAGATCGGCTTTGGATTTTCGCCCCGCGGCAAACAGAAGCACGCAGCCCTGAAACAGGCTTGCTAGCTTTCAAGTTTCCGAAAACCAATTTCGATCACATGTCGATACCGTAAGGGTCCTGTGCGAATTCAATAACACAACAAACTATTTGCTTCAGACCAACGCGCATGCTGTCATTAAGGGAATGATGCCGAGTCATGCTCAATCGGATATTAAAACAGGGCATTTCATTGATTTTGAGCGTCAGTTTCAAACGGAACGCCAAGTCGAATCGACATTGCGCTTTTTGATACGTTAAATTTTTCAGCCAGTTCTTCTACTGTGTCGACACCCTGCTCAACAAACTCCCAAACAAGCTTCCTCGGCATCAATAGATTTGCCGCGAAACGATTGGCTTCACTCTCAAATCCTCCCCGAAGGCGACTCCTATAGAGGCCATCATCCGTGATTCCGTCACCAATCAGCTCCCAATGCCCAATCTCGTGCGCAATCGTAAATCGGCGCCTAGTCGGCGGATGGTGGGCATTAGTGTATATCGCGTAGCCGCTTTCGCCGCCGTGAAGTTCATCTTTTTGAATCAGGCCAGATATTCGATCATCAAAATCGCTCGTTCTGTAAACTTTGATCCCCAATTCGTTGGCGATCGCAATGACGGGTATCGGCGCTTTGGTGTGAAACTTCCGCAAAATATCCGCAAGAAAAATTTTATCTGATGTCATTTTCATTCCTCCTATTCAACGCGAGTTTCCATTTCTGGTTTACTTGAACTGTCATGAGGCGATTTAATTGGTATATCTGATTTGGTTGGCTTAATATGCCCTTGCCTCGTCTTTCGCCTTGCTTACTGCTTGACTTACCGCTTCATCCTTGATGGATTGATATCCTACAATACCCAAAACGGCGGCAGCCAGCCCGACAATAACTAAAATTGCCTCCAAGAAAAACATATGAAATGACAGCTTATCGTAAATGTAATCCACATCATCTATCGATATTATTCCCTTTACTGGAATGCTAAGCGCAAAAGAGCAGCAATTCCGCATAAACCGCCAAAACCGAAAAGGATATTGAAAATAGTTTGCTTAGTCATTTTCTAAGCCGTCCGTCGCTCAAAACAATCGAGCGTAATGAAGCATCAATTTCGGCATTGTCAACCAACAATGCGGATTTGCTTTTATTCCCCACGACGAAACCATTTCTTTACCGGAGTTAATAGTGCGTCAAACAAAGTTTGTTCCGCTCCCGTTTTTAAAGATCGGCAGCATGCTCCGTGGGCATTGACCGACGTGCTGAATGTTGGCATCCGGCGTTCCTGTCATCGCGCACTTCAGGGCTTTCAAGGAATTCATAGTTGGGCAAGCCGAAGCTTGCCTTTAGTGTATCGAACTCGTTCCAGATGGTCGAATTTTTGCTGTTCACTTTTCCGTACCGAGTCTCTGGGTTGTAACGTTTCTACAAAACAATTGGTTGATGTCTGTGTCTGTATTGCGCAGGCCAGATACTTGGCATTGCGCAGCGAGACATCTGCTTACTCGAATTCATACGGTTGAGTAGTTTCCTCTCGAAGATCGCATTGGTCGTTGCGACGATTTCGTCTCAACCTGCGCATCGTCCCGTTCTTCTTACATCGGGTGTTCGTTTTCGTCAATCGCTTGATTGGGTTTTACAGGTTCGGCTTCACGGACCGTTCTGCGGCCTCACTTCGGGGCGGAATTTCAAAATTGCAGTCTCACGCCCGAAAGGTCGCGCCTCCTTTGTCAAACAGACCCGTCATTGAAACAGCGCCCAGATGGGGTTGCGGAAAATTAAAAGCCGAACCCAAGACCGGCTACGACATGCGGAGAGTGTGGGCAACCTGCGCCCCCGAACCCGGTACCCTAACAAGATTGTCCACAGGCTTTCCATGCTGCCCGCGCAGCAGCGAATGCCAAACAACCGAACATCCCGGAAACCATAAAACTAAGAAACAATTCATCCAAATCCTACCACCCATCCTTGGACGCAACCGAGTCGGGCTCCGGACAGTCGCAAAAATGCTGAACGCAAACTGCTTGAATGGCGGAAAATCTGTTGCTAAACCGCCGAGACAGGAGCGGGAGTTCGTTTTTTGTCCAATGGCAAGGCCGGATCGCAGGCCCGGAAAATGCCGCAGCCGCGGATTTGCCAACCTTTGGCTGGCCAAAGAAATCCGTCCGGCGTCGGGATGCGCATGAAAGGCAGCCGTTGACTGAAGCGGATACCGATTTATCGGTCGTGCTCGACGAGCGATCCGGCAATTCCTCGGGCGTGTTCGGATTTGTGCCTCGCGAAGACTCGCCCGATATTCGCCTGCCCGAGCAGATCAAGCCCAACTGCCGGCAAAGGATGGAAGGCCGTAAATTCCTTTCGCTCCTGCCGGAAGCTTCGATCCCCGCCGTTTTCTTCGATCCGCAATACCGCGGAATCCTCGACAAGCAGAAATACGGCAACGAAAAGGAAAGCAGAGGAAGGAAACGCAGCGCTCTGCCCCAAATGCCGGAGTGCGATATTGTCGAGTTCATCCGGGCGATAGACCGCATCTTGACCCCAAGCGGACACTTGTTTCTATGGATCGACAAATTCCACTTCTGCGAAGGAACCCAGCATTGGTTCGACGACACTGAATTGTCCGTCGTGGATTTGGTGGTTTGGGACAAGCAACGCTTCGGCTTGGGATACCGGACGCGGCGGCAGGTCGAGTTCCTTTCGGTGCTCCAGAAATCGCCCAAACGGGCCAAGGGCGTATGGGTCGTAAGGAATATTCCCGACATCATCCAGGAAAAGGTGCCCCGCAAAGCGACGCACCCGCACCGGAAACCCGTCAACCTGCAGGCGCAACTCATTGGCGCCGTGACCAAGCCGGGCGATTACGTGGTTGATCCGGCCGCGGGGACCTACTCGGTTCTGGAAGCTGCCGAACAGGTCGGACGCAATTTTCTGGGCTGCGACGTCTGCGACCTTCAAGCCGAAAGATAGTCCGTCTGGACCCACTGCAAAGCTAGCAGCTCATCGAACCCGGCCATCTCGCCGCGCTCCAGCGCCGCGTTGATTTCATTCACGGTTTCGCGGAACATTCCATCCGTCATCAATGGCATTCCGTCCAGATCCTTGAGCATTCTGTAGATGTCGTTCGCATCCAGCGGCCAGAGCAGCCCTCTCCGGCGGCGCCCGGAATGAGTGAACAATATATCCTTGAGTCCGGGACGCGAACCAAAGCTTTTTTGCAGATCCGATCTTCTCGGAGCTTGCAGCAGATCAAGGCGCGCGGATTTGTGCGGCTTCGGCTGCCGGATAAGGCGGCATGATATCGATGGAGCGTCCCGTTTTCCGGTCCAGATCATGGGATTCCTTTCGATCCGGCCCCGGAACACCGATGCCGCGAAAGCCGCCGCGGCGCGGGCCGACGGAATGACGACCGGGAGAAATCTCAGGTCGGTCTTGTGCCTGTCGACAACAATTCCGCGCTGCATCTGCCCGGACGTCTCTTTGTAGAGCGACATCGTTCCGAGCGAATTGCGCCGCGCTTCGGCGATCGCGGCCAGATGGTTGCCGGACAGAACCTGCACGGGATACCGACGTTCCAGGCTGCTTTGCTCGACGAACGCGCGAAGATGGCGGTCGTTCGGACCTTGCTCCAGCCCGACCGCGAACCTTACGCTTTCGCTCGGCAGCTGGACGAGCCGCCTCAGCGAGACGATTTCAGGCTTGCTGTCGCCCGGCGCGACCGTCCGTATCTTGTAGGCCTGAGGCAAATCGGCATGCTTGGCGTCGGGAGCGGACGCCTTCACGACCGTTCGGGTCAGATTGCTTCTCAGCCCTTCGATCGCGTCGAACTGTATCGCCCGCCCCGGCTTGATGTTTCTCAGCAAGTGGACAAGCCGCTTGAGGCGCTTCAGCTTCATGCGGAACCTGTAAGGCTGGTTTTCGGGATCGGCCATCGCCTCTTCGATCGGCGAATTCGGATGGGCGTGCGTCCGAAGCAGCGTCGGAAGCATAGACTCCACGCGATCCGCGTATCTCGCGAATCCGTCTGCGCCGTCCGAGATCCTCGACTGATCGACGAGCCGCACGAGCTCGTCGCTCCCGATGGGATCTTCGGAAAAATGATGGATGCCGGTGGACATGTAGAGCGGCGCGAAGAACGACGATACCTCCGCATCGTCGGGTTCCGACTCCAGTCCCGAGAACAGGGTCGTTCCGAGGATTTCGATTTCGCCCGCCAGCTCCTTCGGCCGCAGCGGGTTGAGATTGCGGCTTTCCAGCTCCTCGATGATCGCATCGAACTCGTAGCGAATGAGTTCGACAAGCTCGAGCTGGGCCGTGGCCGAAAGCACCAGCGACCGGGTGAGCACGCGGTTCGCGATGGACTCGATGAGCTTCGACGCTGCGCCGGAATCCTTGAATGCTCCGCCGTCCAGAGACCATTCGCCCCGCTCGTCTCCGAAGCTTCCGGCCAGCTCCTGAAACCCCAGCCTTCGGGCCAAGTCCGGACTGGCCATCAGAACCTGCGCGGCCGCCTGGTCGCCGACGACATTCAGGAAGTCTGGGACGTCATCGAGAAGAAGCGGATGGGATCGGTTGCCGTCGATGCTGGCGCCCATGGACCGCAGCTTGCGGTTGCGCTGCTGCAGGATTCGCATTTCGGGGATCAGCCCGGTCATCACGGAGACGACCCGGGGCCTCGCCACCTGCCCGTATCGATTTCCGCGTCCTTGCGATTGAACGTATTTGATGATGTCGACCGGCGTCTCCATCTCGACAAGGGATCGCGGCCGCTGATCGCGGAATTCCGGCGATGCGTGGTATGAGCCGCCGGTGGCGCCGGCGGCGTTGTAGATCAGGACGTCGAGCTCGCCGTTGTTGAAGCTGTCGACGGTGCTCCGCCTGTTCGTATCCTCGCGCCGGACGATCCGGCCGTTCCTGTAGGACAAATTGCGGCCAGACAGCTCGCCGGCGGAAACGCCGTTCCGCATCAAGCCTTCGATAAGCGCGTCCACGGGCGAAACCGGAAGCTCGGGAGGAAGTCCCGCGATCAGCTCCGCGATCCGGGCCGAGGACTCGGCGATGCGATTGTCCAAATTCCTGGCGTCCTGGACTTCGTCGTTGATCGTCACCTTGTAGATGCTTTCGGCCACGCGCGAAATCTGATCCGCGAGCGTCAGCGTCACGGGGGAATCCATCGAATCTCCGGCGCCGTTCGTGGCCAGTTCGCTGAACAGCGCCGCTCCCGTCGAGTGGAAGGAGATCATGGGCTTGCGGCCTTCCCTGATCTCGTTCAGCGTCTCCTCCACGACCTGATCGACCTTCAAGGCGTTGATGGTCAGGCGCGCAAGACGTGCCAACGGCCCTCCCGAAGCCCCGGAATACTGGTAAAGCGCGTTCGTCTCGGCCCGCGCCGCTTGAACTTCGTAGCCTTGATTGATCATTTCCCTGTAGCGGACCGCTTGCGCCCTGCCCACGAGGGCCTGAACGTCGAGCGACGCATCGAGTATCTGCTCGACCAGAGGCGAGAACCTGTTCATGACGTCTTGGTAGCGCGACATCCGCTCGTCGTTCGGAAGACGGACCTGGAACTCCAGATTGGAGAGATCGTGGTCTCTGCGGATGTAAACGCCGTCTTCCGCCAGCATGTTGGTGAAGCTTTCCTGAGCGGTCTCGCCGCCGGACGCCAGCCCCGCGAAAATCTCGTCCAATCGGCCGCCTTCCGCGTCCGGCAGCAACGGGCGGTAAAGCTCGGCTCCGGCGACGTTCCGCAGCGGGGTAGCGGTCGCGAATACGACGTTATGCCGGCCTACGGCGTCGATCATCGCGCGAACGGCCTTCCCCGTGTTGGATTTCGGATTCAAGGCGTTGTGGCATTCGTCGAGGATCAGCAGCGTGTTTTCATCCAGCGCCGTGCGCGCCCATTGCTGGCTCGGCGTATCGCCTCCACGGTTGAATTGGCTGTAGTTCGTGAGAACGATGTTGCATTCGTCCGGCCAGAGGCCGCTCGTGAAGATGCGCTTCCGGGACGCCGCCGATTCCGACTTGTACACGGCCGAGGACAAGGAGTTTCCGCTGTCGGCCACGTCCAGCGCGACGGCGCGGGACGCAAGAATGACCGGGCAGGCCTCTCTCCTTGCGCCGACCGCGGAAAGATCCCGCCAAGCGTCCAGTATGTTGATTTCCGCGTTTTCGGTCAGATAAAGAACGCGCGCTCCCGACCTCAATCGCATCCTGCACATCGCGGCGAGACTTCGTCCTTTGCCGACGCCTGTCTGGTCCGCCAGCAGAAAGCCCCGGCTTCTGTCGGCGGCGGAATTCCGCATCGCGATCGCGTCGATCTGCTCCGACGTCAGCATTGTTTTCAAGATGTTGACTGCGACGCCCAAGGCTCGTGCGACCGCAGCGTCGATTCCGCCTGTCTCGGCATGCTCTCGGCCGACCCTCCTGAGCGCCTTCGCCGTGGCGCCTTCCAGCGCTTTCGGAATCATCGTGAACGGACGCGACGCCTTTGACAGCGCCACATAGGGGCGCTGCCGTTCATTGTCCTCCCGTTCTTCGGCTTCGCGGGCCTCGGTCTCGGCGATGTCGAGATGCCAATCCCTGATCCGCAAGCGCGAGCGCAGAATTTCTCTGAACAATCCGTCGAGATCGGCGCCCGAAGACACGATGAAGGTTCGCTCCGCCGCCACCGGAAGGCTTTCGGCCGGCGTCGGCCGCCGTTCCCCGACGACGAAAATCGTGACATGATTGCCTTCGTGGCGTCCGCAGGCGACATGCGGCTTGATTTCCGCCACTGTCTCAAGCGCGTACGCGAGCCCTATCGAGCGGCGCAGCCGAACGGCTTCTTCACCGGCCGCGTAGCCGGACAGAAGGATCGTTGTCGTTCCTTCAGATGCGCGCCGTCCCAGTATGTTCGCCGCTCTCTCCGCCGCGGCTTCGGTTTCAACATCCGACAAATCGTAGAGCTGGCTCTTGGGAACGCCGCCGCTCTGGGCGAGTGGCACCGCGGCGGCGAGCCTTGCGTTTCCGAAAAAGTCCACTTGGTCGACGTCGCGCATGAGCCGCCTGAGGAAAATCAGGAAACTCATCGACGGGAAGAATTCGTTCGCCGGACCTGCGTTCACGATGCTCGAGGCGTTTTCCGCGATCCGGACCGCGCGGTGATAGCTTTGCCTCAAGCCTTCGTCCGCGACCGAAATGCCGATGATCTGGCGGACCATCTCGTCGCGCAGGCCGTCCGCCAGAAGATGCGCGTCAATCGCCGGCGATCCCTTGAACGGCTTGCGCGCCGCAGAAACGAACTGTTCGAATTCGTCACTCCGAATCGTCCCGAGCTCGGCGGACTTCATCAGCCCGGCCGCGAGCGCGGGAATGTCGTCCTTCGATTTCGCTCTGATGAAGAGCGTTCCGTCCTGATGCTTCGTCTCGGCCCACAATCGGGTTTCGGCGTCGTCGACTCGTCCCTTGCGGAACCGGCGGCCGGACGCGTCCTCAAACACCTCTTCGCCAAGCTGATTGCGGCCGACAAGCTTGATCGACGCGAGATTGGGTCCTTGATCGGGGGACAGGCTCTTGCCCAGATCCGGAAGGGAGTAATCGACCGTCCAAGGGTAGGAGAACACTTTCTCGCGAGGCAGCGTCACCGCTTCGCCCCCGATCGCGTCGGCCAGCTTCTCCGCTGTGAACCAGGCTTTTCCGCCCGGCATTTTCAGCAGCAGAGACTTGTTGTCGGCAACTTGGGCGAATCCGAAAGCAAGCGCCTTTCGGCGCACATCCTCGCTCTTGCCGCGATCCGTGAACTGCAGAAGAAGGCCTTTTTCGCCTTCGGGGCTGATCATTCGCCGAACCACGGCGCATTGATCGCTGAATTGAACCCAGCTCATGGCTGGGTTCGGCGCGTTTTTGTCGATCGCCATGCGTCACCACCGTCTCGGCGACGCCCGCGCGGCAAATCGCTGCGGCATTTGCCGCCATCGGCCGCGGTCCGAAAGGACGTCAAATGTCCATATTCGCCCCCGATGGTTCGGCTTCGTCGGCCGCGACATTGAAACGTTCGTTAGCCGAGGCGGAAGGGCGTTGAGGGCTCAATAGATCATTTCTCGGCGAAGGGTAATTCGATTTTTGCAAACCAAGCTCTTCGCCGTCCGCATGGGGATCGATCCGGCAAACGTCCGCCGCCTTGGCCGCGATCACCTCAAATTCTTTGCTGTACCGACTGTTCGCATCGGGATCGGAAACGGAGGGCACTGCGTTGGGCGGAAGCGCGCTGCTCAGCGCGCGGGCTTTCGCAAGAAACAGATCTCCGGTCGGCGAATCGCCTTTCATGTAAGGCTTCAGCAATGCCGTCGACATTGCGAATCCGAAACCGGCCGCGTTCGGAAGTTCGAATCCCATGGAGCGGAAGAATTGCCGGACGTCGACGTTCCGCACTCCGCGCCAACCGCTTTTGCTGAACGCGATCCGCGCGTCCCTATGAGCTTCTTCCAAGAACCTCCGCTCAAACTTAGACCTTGCGGACGGATCGACTTTGTAAAGCGCAAATCCGGTTCGTTCGCCGAGACCTCTCGGGCGGTAGGATTTCAGCGCGATCGCATGCTTCGCGCCACGATCAATGGATTCGGAGGTCTTGACCCCGATATTCAGGCCTTCCATCGGTATGACATCACAACAGGCGCCGCTATCGAACGCCGCGTCGAAATCAAGATTTCCGAGTCTGGCAAGCGCTGCCGCCGCGGCTTCGAAGGAGGTGGCGGGCGGGTCGCTGTACGCCCCTCTCCACAGGGTCAATGTCCGTCGTTCAAAGCTGTCCGACGACGGGTCGTTGCCTGAAACCATTACAAGAAATGCGGCGCTTTTGCTTTCGAATGCGGCGGCGACGCACTCCAGCATATCGTTTCCGGAATGCACCGTTTCGGTTTCGCGAGGATGCAGAATCCGCGCGTTGTGCAAGGCGACGCCTGTCTCTTCGTCCACTCGCGCTTCTCCGTTTCGATTGAGCAAAGGAGCGATTCTGATCGGCATTCCCACGCGAAGCATATCTTTCGGCCCTGCGAACCTGTTCGCCCAATTGGCGAAATAGCTGCCGCTGCTTTCCCGGACATTCTCGAAGGCGATGAAGCCTCCGGGTTCGGTATGCGACATGCTTGCGGGATCCGCGAAATCGGAAATCTTCGGCACGCGCGAGTTGGTTGCGGTCGGCCTGATCGCGATTTCGATGCGGCGCTCGTCCAGCGGCCCGCCTGCGACAACGCCGCTCGCCGCGCCGGGATAGCATTGCTCGTTCGTCGCGGACGGGTCGTAAGACGCAATCCGCAACACGATGTTCCCGACAAATCTCGACCGCTTGATTCCGGCCGGCTTCTTTCCGGTTTCCGCCATTGCAATCCTTCCGAGCATTTGCAGAGCGGGCGATGTGCCTGCCGACGCAATCATCGCGGTCTTGCATGAAATCCCAAAGCGCCAATTCCTTGCGCGCGACGCTTTGCGTGAAGAACCGGCGGAACGAAGAACAGGGACAACTTCGATGGCACACTGAACCGGGACTCGATTCGAGCTTTAGCACTCGCGCTTTCCGACAGTTTCTTCCGCACGGCCACGAGAACTAACCGTTGCAGATTGCGATGCATCGCACACAAATTGAATCAGCGGCCGCATTTCCCCACCGGTGTTGCTCATGTTGGACAGACTCGCGGAAAAAGCGGCCTGAACCCTCAAATTCGGCATCGCTGGCTGATTCCGCACGCATAACCCCTGCGCGCATGTGATGGCTGACGGATCCTCGCAACTTCCTTGCTCGATCAAGGAATTCAAAGCTAACTCGCTGCCCCAACCACTTGCATACAACACGGAAATTTACTAATCATGTTCGAAACCATTTGGAATAGAAAAATGGAAATTCAGGATATCGAACCAGAAAAGTTGACGCTAGATAGACGCAATCCACGGTTCGGATTGTCAGAGGCTATTGATGAAACGGACGCTCTTAGAAAATTAGTTGAAAAGGCGGATCTCGAGGAGCTGTGGAATTCGATTTCCGAACGAGGTTTTGAATATTTTGAGCCTCTTGTTGCAACCCGCGACAATAACCAGCTGGTTGTTCTGGAGGGCAACCGACGTTTGGCAGCTGTGAAATTATTGCTCAATTCCGAACTGTTCAGGAGGAGCGCACCCGGAAAAAGGCCTCCGTACATTACATCGGAAAAGCTAGATACTTGCCGAAGACTTCCTGTGGTAGTGATCTCCAATCGAAATAATGCGGACGACTATATAGGATTTAAGCATGTCAACGGTCCAGCGCGTTGGCCTTCCCTTGCAAAAGCGCGCTTCGGCGTGAATTTTTATGAAAGGCTTAACGTCGACCAAACACCTAAAGAACGGTTGCAATCCCTTACGAAGCGACTTGGGGACGGTCGCGCACTAATTCTTAGATTGCTTGTTGCCTACAAGATTGTACAGCAAAGCATCGATCTTGGATTTTTTGACGAACTGGGTGTGAACGTAGAATCCATTGAGTTTTCCCATCTATATACTTTGATCAGCAATCCGCACAGCCGTGATTTTATTGGGCTGTCCCGTGCGCCACTTAGTGAACGATTGATCCGAAACAACCCCGTTCCACCGTCTCATGAGCGTAACCTTCTTGAAATCCTCGGTTGGCTTTATGGGAAGCATTCGGTAATCCAGTCACAGGCCAATGATCGGCCAAGATTGCAAAGAGTTCTTGCCAGCGTTGACGGAATCAATGAACTGAGGGCAACCGGAAATCTCGCGGATGCGGAGACCGTAGCGGGTTTGATCAACGACGATTGGTTGCGGGCAATGGCGAATATTTTCAAGTCGATGCAGAAGGCAAGCGACGCTGCTGCAATAGTTGAATCAAGCCTGAGTGAGATCGACAGGGAACAAGCTCGCAGTTTCCTGAAGAGAATGAACAACAAATTGAAACAAATCGAAGCAGTAATTCCCGGCTGATCAGGCAATTGCGATGTTAAAATTTCGGCTTGTAGCGCAGGATTCTGCGGAAGTCACGCCAGATGTGCTTGCAGCATTGGAATTGACGCCCCTATTCATGGGAGAGGTCAGTCCGAATAAACTGCCGATTGACTTCGAGTGCGCAAGGGAGTGATATATAAATAATTACGTGGATGAAACTGATAGGGATGACTATCGCAGCGAACCTCAACTGGTTGATGACGAATTAGCCGACCGCTTCTCGAAATCACTTTTGAAAATGGTTAGGTTGCGGCGCGACGTACTAGGCGAGCACTATCCTTTTACGGTTAATGATAAAGATCACTTGATTACACGAGATCAAGGGCAATTTAGCGCCGTTAGTGCTTGCTATTTGTAGCTACAGTTCTTTCGCGGACTCACTGGCGGAACTATTGAGATTTACGATCAAGATGATGAGATTGCAAAGGAAGATTTGATCGAAAATTTAGAGAAATATTCGAATTCATCGCAGGGTATACGGTTGCGAGTCTTAAAGGAGGCCTCGCCCGACCGGGATCGAGCCAAACCAGTTACTGCTTCAAACCGGACTAGAGGTGAGACGAAACGCACGGCATCTCCCTCTTCAATGCGTTTCACGAATTCCTCTTACCCAGTTTCCTCGTTCAGAATCGCCACAATGGCGGATGCATCGACGAACATCAGGCGCCGCCCCACATTTCATCAGTGAATTTCTTCATGTCGAATGTGGGATCAGGCTTGCCGATTTCGTCGGCTTTGGACTGCAGTTTGCGGATACGCTCCATGAGCGGCTTTGTTTCCTGCAACGCGTCCAGTTGTGTCTGCAATTCTGCGTGAGCAGCTTGAAATTGGCGAATATTTTCCATGAAAGACTTGTTTTTCAGCAGTGCGCCCAGTTGTGCATGCACATCCTTCACAGCTTCAAATAAGCGGAAACTCTCCATGAGCGACTTGTCACGCTGAATCACGTCCAAGTGTTCTTGAAATGCCGTGTTCGCGGCTTCAATTTCGTGAATATGCTCCATGAGCGGCTCGATTCGCTGAATCACGTCCAAATGTTCTTGAAATGCCGCACGCAAAGCTTCGGCTTGGTCCATAACTTCTGTTTGTTTGGCAACCTCCGCATCCGGCGCGCCGACGTTTTTGTTTTGAGCGAAATGTGTCATTTGCATAACCTGCAGCTTGATGCCCATGTACACTAAAACCGGCGTTTGCCGATAGGCATCCACAAAAAAAGGTTGCGTCCCATTTTTGTTCAGACGCCAGCGCGACAAGCTCTCCAATCGAAGCAGTGGGCCCAATGATTGTTTTCGATGCAGTATTTGATGGCGGGCAGAGCGCTGGCGCCCGCTCCGACCAGCGGCGCCTCGTCCTTCTCAACCCAAAAAAGGGAGGCACCCGTGATGTGGCGCCCGCCGCTTCATCAAACAGATCAGGCTGAGTGCTTTATCCAGATAGCACGCTCTTTGGCAGGCGGCGACGAAGTGTTCTAAGTTATCGTCCAGTTGCAGGCATTCGCCTCTTTCCCGTTGTACAGTTCAATGAATTCCGAGAGCGGCTTCTCAATCTGCTTGACGGAATCGCAGACGCCGCCCCTGAGTCGGCAAGCATCGAATGGACTCTAGCGCATTGAACCGCACATCAGACGTCGATCCTGGAATTCGTCGATCTGCGCAACGGGATGAATGCGAAGACTGGCAGTCAGGCGACAAGCCCTCGCTTTACGGGCGGATTGAGACCGTCTCCATGAACGGTGATTATCCAATCGTAAATCGGCATGAAAAATTGATCCCCGCACCTTTCTCTGCACTTGATGCGCGGTTGACGAAGTCGTCAGTCGAACCGCCGTTTCGAACGCTCTCGGAATTCAGCGGTAGGAATGCCGGATGCGAAACGATCGCGACGATCAGGTCTTTGGCTCATGGCTGCCTATCCAAGCACCCAGCCTGCAGGAAACCCGGACGCTTTTGAGCGTCGCGGCTGGCGGCCCGATCATGATCACAATATCGGAGATTCGCGCCTGCAGGAGGTCGCTTGGAGATGGTTTGCCAGTGAAAGAATATATGCTAGAGTCATATTTGCTTTTTTGTTTTGGAGCGCAGTGATGGCGGTGGAAATTATACAGGGAATTTTGATCCTTTTAGGGGCGATTGCCTACTTGGCTTTTCCTATATGGCTTATGGGCCCGATATGCGAAAAAGGGTGGCATAGGATGTCCTTTGCACCTTACATTATTTCTGCGGGGCTATCACTGTACCTCATTGCAGGGTTGGGAGTTATGTTCAAAATATTTTTCTGAACGGCTTCGCTTGCCTTATCGCGCGCGACGGTTGATTTGGCGGGCGGTTGAAGTGGCTTCGCGGACCGAAGGAGTCAGGTTCGGCCAGGTTTCAGTCGGATTGAGGATTCCAAGAATGCGTTTCATGATTCTTGGTCAAGCAACATATGCAACCTTCGAATCACCGAACCAAAGCGAAAAAACGTGAGACTGACGCAACCCAATAAACATGGAACGCACCAGTCATGGCCCCTGAAGCTGGCGCCGCGGAGATGAAAACTCGTGCGCCTCTTGCCAAGACCAATCTCGATCAAGCAGATCCTCTCCAAAGCGGACTTCAATTTCAATTGCGGATTGTCCATTCCGACATTGCACTTCCGGATGCCGCCGGGAGGGACCTCCACTCCATCGGTCGCGCATGTCCAGTACCGGTTCCAAAGCCCGCCGCGCAGGGATGAACGGCATCAATGTTGTTCGGCTCCGCTTCGTCAATTGTCATTCCGCTTGCTCCTTGGTGTTGAGGAGCCAATGGTGGAAGCATGAGACGCGGCGGAATCCAGTGCCTATCCGAGCACTCAATGCGCCGCCAACCTCGGCTGTCGGTCGAATCGGGGATTCAAACGCTCTTCAAGTTCGGCGATGGGGATGCCGGCAGTGGAGACGATTGCGAAGACCGGACGCGCTCATTTGCGCGACGGCAGGTCGATCAGGTCTTTCGCTTCCGGTTGCCAGCCAAGGCATCCGGCATGCGGGAAATCCGGACGCTTTTGACCGTAGATGCCGACGGCCCAATCATGACCCTGACATCGGAAATTCGCGCCTGCAGAACTCGCTTGGAGATGGGTTGCTAATGGAAGCATATCTGCTAAAATTTATTTTGCTTTTCATTTTGGATGCACGGTGACGGCAGTGGAAACCATACAGGGAATTTTGGTCATCTCTGGTATAATTGCCTTCGCGGCTTTTCCCATATGGCTTGTCGGCCCGATATACGACAGAGGGTGGCATAAATTCCCTGCTACGCCTTTCATTTACTCTGCGGCGTTAGTACTGTATATTTTAGGAGGGTTCGGCATTCTAAACGCAATGTTTGGCTGAATGGCTTCGCTCGCCGTACTGCTCGCGACGGTCGATTTGGTGTGCGGTTGACATGGCCTCGTGGCCCGAGCGGGTCCAGTTCAGACTAGATTTCTTTCGGATTGCGGGCCTCTGGAAGCAGGATTCGGCCCTTTTCAAGCTTTGATGTCGTCTGGCCGATTTGATCCGGATGCGGATCTGGCGCATTTTTTATGAGATAAACCGACTTCATGGGCGAAGTTGTTGGAAACGGTTCAGTTGTCGGAAATCTGCAAATCACGGCCTTCATGCCGAAGACAAAATAGCTTTGGATATTGGAACTCGGAACATTCCGACGGCTTGGATGCCGGTTCCAGCGAAATCTTATTCAATTCCTGAAGCCGCCAGCCTTTCCTCGACACGCTCAATGTCGTCCGGAATATTGACTTCCCAGAACGAACGTCCCCTCGCCTCGACCTCCACGCACTGGATGTTTTCTCCGTTCTCCAGAAACCGCAGCTGTTCGAGCCCTTCAATCAATTCCAGCCTGCCCGGCGGCTGATCGGAATACCATCTCAGCGCATTCGGCGTGTAAGCGTATACCCCGACGTGATGGAAGACCTCTGTCGAATCCGATGCCAAGTATTGATCCTGCGTCCAAGGAACGATCTCTTTGGAAAAGTACAGCGCCTTTCCTTGGCCGTCGAACACGGCCGTGGTGCCTCCGACTTTCTGGTTGCCCCGATCCTTTCTGAACTCCGCCAGCGCGGCGCCGTCGCACCTGATGACCGGCGTTGCGACCTTCAAGTCAGGGGTCTTGCGCATCGCCGCCACGAGCTGCTCCACGAACCAAGGCGGCGTCAACGGCGCATCGCCTTGCACATTCACGATGATCTCGTGCCGTCTGCTCAGCTTTTCGAGCGCCTGGGCGCATCTTTCAGTGCCGTTCCTGCAATCGGGCGAGGTCATCACCGCTTCGCCGCCGAATGCAAGAACTTCGTCGCGAATGCGAACATCGTCCGTCGCGACAACGATCCGGTCGACTCCGCCGGCCGATGCCGCGGCCTCCCACGTCCGCTGTATCAATGTCTTGGAAGCGCCTTTCGCGCCCCGAAGCGGCTCAAGCGGCTTGCCCGGAAATCTCGATGACGAAAATCGGGCCGGAATTAGTATGAGCACAGACACCGCTTCACCGTTCCCCCAAATCCAGTCCGGAGCCGCTCGCAATGAAAGCGGGGTTCTCGTAGCCGGGTTTGCCATATGAAAGCGGTCTTCGGTCGTCAAGCTTGAGAACTTCGCCCCCTACTGATGCAAGCACGGCATGGCCGGCAGCAGTGTCCCACTCCATGGTGGGACCGAAGCGGGGATACAGATCGGCCTCGCCAGTCGCGAGCAGGCAGAATTTCAAGGAGGAGGATCGGTAATCCACGCTGGCGACATGGAAAGGGCGGAGAAATTCCTCAAGCCTCCTGCTGTTGGACGCGGAATGCGAAACGACAACCTTCAACGCTTTTTCGGCGCTTGCCGACTCATTGCTGCCAATTCTTCGTTGGGACGACGCCGTTCCGTCCCGGCGCCACTCAATCGCGCGTCCGTCGGCGGACGTGCAAAACATCCGCCCGAACGCAGGCGCGCTGACCACGCCGAACTTGGGGCGGCCGTCTGCGACAAATGCGATGTTGACTGTGAATTCATCGCTGCCGCGCGCAAACCCTCTCGTCCCGTCGAGCGGATCAACGATGAAAAAGTTGCGCGCCGCGGCCGAATGGGAACTCGCGTTCTCTTCGCTGACGACATGAACGCCGCCGAACGATTGCTCCAAGCCGTCACGAATAATCCGGTCCGCCGCAAGATCCGCTTCCGTAACCGGGCTCCCGTCGAACTTTCTTTCCACCTCCATTCCGGCAGAATTGCGTACGTCCATGATCGCGTCGCCTGCGAGGCGCGCCAGCCGGATGAACTCGGCCTCCATTTTCTGGTAATCCATCGGCCTTTCCTCGAACCGCCGTCGATCAACCTTCCTGATTTGCGGCGGACCTGCAACTCCGTCGCCAAGGCGGAGTCTTAACGACAGGCCAAATCAGACTCGGAGACCAAATTATGTCTCGAAAACCGGCATGACATTGAAGCGGCGTTTGAAGAAGGCGACCGCTGCGCTCCGCAGTTCAAATTGCTCGTCAAGCTGGGCGCTTCCTTTCTTTTTCGGCATATGGGCGGTATTCCAATAGCGCCGCTCGGCCTTCAATGGCCATAATTCTTACGCTCAACTCAACCCCGTTCGCGTCTGTAAGGCGCAGATCCTCGCCGAGCGCGAAATGCACTGGTTGGGGCATGCCCCGATTTATGGTGGCATCATAGGCGAACAGCGAGGTTCGATCATGGTTGTCGCGTACCGGCTGCAGTCGACCGCGGAAACCGGGCAGGCCTCCAGTCCTATCGGTGAAAATTGCTGCTCCGCCTTCCGTCAAAGCGGGCAATTCAATCAAGAGCTCGCCCCAGCTGGGCATCCACGCTCGTACCGCCCGCGCGCCGTGTCCGGGCGCAGCGACAAGAACGGTCATCGGGAGGGCATTCGTATGGAGGTCGACGACCGCTTCGCCGCTTTGGTCCGTCGTCGCGCGTTTCCAAGTTTTATTCGGATACAGGACGATCAGATCTGCTCCGGTAACAGAGCGGCCGTTGCACCGCACGGCAATGACAACGCGCGTCGGGGTCGTTTCCTGCGGCGCGGCAGGAATGACAAGGAGAACTTCCGAGTCATCCATCACGCGGTATTCGGGAGGTTTCCCGCAAAGCGCCCGGGTTTCGCGCATTATGTTCGGAACGCCGTCGCCCCGGCGCTCCATAAGGTACATCCTGTCCTCCGACCCTCGAATATCGCCCACCGTCATTCGTCCGAGCACGGATGCCAGGATCTGATTGCGGGCGGCCTGCCGAACATCCATGCTGTCCACTGGGAGGTTGTTGGGAAGCGCGCCGGGAGACTGGATTTCCAATCGGTCATCAAAAATCGAAATCCGAATCCTGCTACCCCTTATGGAATAATCGCGATGCGCCACCGCGTTGACTATGGCCTCGAACAATGCCTTTGCGCTGTATTGCGGCATGTCTATTCGCCACGGCTCCTTGCGCGCCGCAACGCTCATGTTGCGGACCGCGAAGGCCACCGCGTCGGCAATCTGCTGGTCAAGCGGACCGACAATTTCTCGCGCATCAATTTGTCCGGAGGCTCTATCTGTTCCCCTGTACCGAGTTGCCATGATGCCTGCATTGGGCAGCCATTGCTCTGGGTTCGGTGTGCAGAACAGCACTCCGGCCACCGTGGCGCGCTCAATGCCGACTTCGTCGAACGCCAGAAGCGCCATCTTCCTGAGCGCCGAGCGGGGATTCATTGCATCCTCCGTGCTCAGCAACGGCTTCCAGAGCGATTCTTTCAAGGTTTCAGGCCCGGTATTCGGCACAATCTGTTCGTCGAACCTATAGGAGCGGGCTTGCCCGCGTCGCTGCGCCAGACGCAACCGCTCATCATGCGCCATCCTGCGTTTCGAGGCGCCAACCCGGATGTAGCTTCCTCCCGGACTGTCATGCTGCGATTCACCTCTCGGGACTTGCAAATGCAATATCCGCTCGCCGCTGGGAAGTGCCGCTTGCCGCAGGTCGGGGCGCACAGGGGGCCTGACGGCGTCGGTGCATACTTCGACCAGAAAGGAATCCAATGCGGCGATTTGTGCTTGGGTCAGATCCTGCGGCGTTCCGTCATCGGCGATGCCGCAGAGTATGCCGCCGCCATCCGCATTGGCGAACGCTGCAATCTCATCCGCCCAATCGTTGCGTCCGGGGCTGCTCGGCTTGCTTCCGCGAAATTCAATTTGTTTGAACTCCCAAAATTTATCTTCGCCCAAATGCAACTGGCGCACTATGTCCTCAATGCCTTCGCTCACCGATCTTCTCCTTGCCAAGGTGTTCCGAGACGGGCGTCGGGTCTGGCACCCTTGCTCAACAGATTCTTTCCATCGCGAACGGCTTGCAAACCGCCGGCGACGAGTTGGCGCGTCTCCAATGCATTCACAGTTTCAGTCGACACTCGCCATCGCCTCCATTCTGGAGAGAATTTTTCTTTTCCGGCAAATTGAATACAGCGCATCTCGCTGCCGCTGGCTCTTTATTGAATCCTCGCGAAGCGTGGCGAAGGGAATGATCGGACCCGCAATCGCATGCATTTTCGCAACAGTTTTCAGGATTCAAGGTCGTTTTCGGGTCCGAAGGGTCTTTGCACCGAGTTCAATCGACGACGCGGAGCGTGAGATTGATCCGGCCGCCATCCCTAAGCAGGTCGGAGGTCCCGAACTTGATCCGGTCGACGCCGTGATAAACAAGGCGGGCGGAGCCTCCCATCACGACGACGTCTCCCGAATGGAGCCATACGGATTCGGTTCGCCCGCCGCGCTGAAGATTTCCGATGCGGAACAGCGCGTCGTCGCCGAGCGAAATCGAAACCACCGGCCAATCGAAATTGGCTTCGTCGCAGTCCCGGTGCATGCCCATTCTTGCGCCTTCGCCGTAGAAGTTGATCAAACAGCATTCCGGTTCGCGCTCCAATCCGGTGACCTCCCGCCAGACCCGGAGCGCCGATGCCGGAATCGGCGGCCAGGATGCGCCGCTCGGATGCCCGGGCTCGTACCGGTAGCCCTTCAGGTCGGAATGCCAGCCGTATTTGCCGGCGGATGTCGTTCTGACCGACATCCGCCGCCCGTAGGGAGTCATGGGCGAATACATGGGGGCCTTGGAGGCGACGCCGCGAATCTCGCGTATCATGCCCTCCTGCTCGCCTTTTGAGAGATGACCGGCGCAGATTTTGAATCCGCGCACCGTGCGCGGCTCGGGTTCTGTCGGATTATGCATTTGATTCATGACGTTAGCGGACCGGCAGCCGAAACGCCGAATTGCATCGCGGAATGCGGCGATTCTCGGCGGCCGACTTGAAGGCGTGGAATGCGAAACCTATATACCGCGAGTGCCGGATGAAACCACGTCCGGCAAGCAAGAATGCGAACCGGAGAAAATCTGCCCGCTTTCGGCGGAATGCAGGGCGTTTCTCGGATACAGGAGTAGACAATGGGCAAAGTCATAGGGATCGACCTTGGAACGACCAATTCATGCGTCGCGATAATGGACGGTTCGAATCCGAAGGTCATCGAAAATTCCGAAGGGGCGCGGACCACGCCGTCCATCGTGGCGTTCACGGAGGGCGAGCGGCTCGTGGGCCAGTCCGCGAAGCGGCAGGCGGTGACGAATTCGGAAAACACCGTATTCGCCGTCAAAAGGCTCATCGGACGGCGCGCCGACGACGCTTCTCTCGCCAAGGACAAGAAGCACCTGCCTTACGCCGTGATCGACGGCGGCAACGGCGACGCATGGGTGGAGGCGCGCGGCGAAAAGTTTTCCCCGGCCCAGATCTCGGCCTTCATCCTGCAGAAGATGAAGGAAACCGCCGAAGACCATCTCGGCGAGACCGTCGAGCAGGCGGTCATAACCGTTCCGGCGTATTTCAACGATGCGCAGCGGCAGGCCACCAAGGACGCCGGCAAGATCGCCGGCCTTGAAGTGCTCAGGATCATCAACGAGCCGACCGCGGCCGCGCTCGCGTACGGACTCGACAAGAACGAATCCAAGGTCATCGCGGTCTACGATCTGGGGGGCGGCACTTTCGACATCACGATCCTCGAGATCGATGAAGGGCTGTTCGAAGTCAAGGCGACGAACGGCGACACCTTCCTCGGCGGCGAGGACTTCGACATGTGCATCGTCAGGCACCTCGCGGACGAGTTCAAGAAAGAGAAGGGCGTGGACCTCACGCTCGACAAGATGGCGCTGCAGCGGCTCAAGGAGGCGGCGGAGAAGGCCAAGATCGAGCTTTCGTCCAGCCAGCAGACGGACATCAACCAGCCGTTCATTTCAATGGATCCGAGCAGCGGGCAGCCGCTCCACCTCGTCATGAAGCTGACAAGGGCGAAGCTTGAGAGCCTCGTGGGCAGCCTGATCAAGAAATCGCTCAAGCCTTGCGCGGCCGCGTTGAAGGATGCCGGGGTTTCGAAAGACGACATCGACGAGATTGTTCTGGTCGGCGGCATGACCCGGATGCCGAAGGTGGTCGAGGAGGTCACCGGATTCTTCGGAAAGCAGCCGAACAAGGGCGTCAACCCGGACGAGGTCGTCGCGATGGGCGCCGCGATCCAAGCCGGCGTTCTCGGCGGCGACGTCAAGGATGTGGTTCTGCTCGACGTCACCCCGCTTTCGCTGGGCATCGAAACCCTCGGCGGCGTGTTCACGCGTCAGATCGAACGCAACACGACGATCCCGACCAAGAAGTCGAACATCTTCTCCACGGCTGAAGACAACCAGCCGGCGGTCACGATCCGGGTGTTCCAAGGCGAACGCGACATCGCCGAGCACAACAAGCTTCTGGGCCAGTTCAACCTCGAGGAGATTCCGCCCGCGCCGCGGGGCATCCCCCAGATCGAAGTGACCTTCGACATCGACGCCAACGGGATCGTTTCCGTCTCCGCGAAGGACAAGGGCACGGGCAAGGAGCAGAAGATCACCATCCAGACCTCCGGCGGCCTTTCCGACGAAGACATCGACCGGATGATCAAGGATGCAGAGGAGAACGCCGAGGCCGACCGCGTCAGGAAGGAGCTGGTCGAAACGAAGAACCAAGGCGAAGCGCTGGCCCATGCGACGAGGAAATCCTTGGAAGAGCACGGCGACAAGGTGGACAAGTCCACGGTCGAGGCCATCGAACTCGCCTTGAACGCTTTGGACGAGGCGCTCAAGAGCGAAGATGCGGACAAGATCAAGGGCTCGACCAAGAATCTCGCCGACGCGTCGCAGAAGCTGGGCCAAGCGATATACGAAGCGCAAATGAAGGAAGAGGCGGCCCAGGCCGAAGCTCCGGACGCGGCCGACGACGCGGCCGAGCAGAAAGACGATGTCGTCGACGCCGAATTCGAGGATGTCGACGCCGAGAAAAAGAAGCAGTAATCCTCTCGCAGGCCAGAAGGGGACCGGCTGCGGAAGCTGGTTCCCAAGGCGGAGAATTCAGAAATGGACAAGCGGGATTACTATGATGTGCTGGGAGTATCCCGAAACGCGTCCGGCGACGAACTGAAGAAGGCGTATCGTCGCAAGGCCCGCGAACTCCATCCTGACCAGAACAAGGACAAACCGGGCGCGGCCGAGGAATTCAAGGCCGTGAATGAAGCGTACGACGTCCTGAAGGACCCGTCCAAAAAGCAGGTTTACGACCAGTTCGGACACGACGGACTCAGTTCGGCGGGCGCAAGCTCCGGGTTCAGCACCTCTGGGGATTTCGGATCCGTTTTCTCGGACGTCTTCGGCGACATATTCGGCGACTTCATGGGAGGCGGCCGGTCGCGCGCCAACACGCGCGCGGCAAGGGGCGCCGACCTGCGGTACGATCTCCGCATCAACCTTGCCGAAGCGTTCACCGGAACCAGCAAAACGGTGACCGTTCAAAGCTCCGCCGCGTGCAAGTCTTGCGACGGGAAAGGCACCGAGGGCGGCGTGGTTCCCCAGCAGTGTCCGACCTGCTCCGGATCGGGGAAAGTCCGGGCTCAGCAGGGCTTCTTCACGATCGAAAGGACATGCCCGACCTGCCAGGGAGTCGGCAGGGTCATCCGGAATCCCTGCACGAACTGCGCCGGCGCGGGGCGCGTCAAGGAAGACAGGACGATAAAGATAGAAGTGCCGCCAGGCGTCGATACCGGCACCAGGATCAGGCTGGCGGGGCGCGGAGACGCCGGAATGAGAGGCGGCGGACCGGGGGATCTCTATGTCTTCGTCGATATCCCGGAACATGAGGTGTTCAGCCGCAACGACTCGGATCTTTATTGCCGCATGCCGATAGCCATGACGACCGCTGCGCTGGGCGGCGAAATCGAGGTGCCGACGATCAGCGGCGAACGAACGAAAGTGAAAATCCTTCCCGGAAGCCAGTCCGGCCGACGCATGAGGCTCGCAGGAAAAGGAATGCCGGGGCTGAAAAATGCGAACGTGCGGGGAGACATGTTCATCGAGCTTTTCGTCGAAACGCCGGTGAACCTGAGCTCCAAGCAGAAAGACCTCCTTCGCGAATTCGAAAAAGGCGGGAAGAACAACAGTCCTGAAAGCGCTTCCGTATTCAGCAAAGTCAAACGATTCTGGGACGACGTCAGCAGTTGAAGCACGCCTCTATCGTTGCGGTTCCGTTTGAATCGATTCCAACATTCGACCGTCCCGCGCGCCCTTGCGCGCCGACGAGTTCGTGATAACCATTCGCTTTGAACCGCATTCGCGTCGGCACGCTCGGTTCCGATGCATGGCGCAAACCGCGACGGAGCTTGCGATGCACCCACCAGAGATGACCGCGGCGTCGCGGCGGCGGAGTCTTTTGCGAAAGCGCTGCGGGCGTTCGGACTCGCGCTTGCGGCATGTGGCGCGAACATGCGGATAGGACTGCTCCCTGTTTGTCGCTCCACGTTCGATGTGGAGTATGCGGAGAGCAAGCTTTCCGGCGCAATGAGAGTTCTGGGCAACTGCGAAGTCGAGATCGTCGGCAGCAACCGTCCCGTGATGGATTCCGCCGCGGCGAGAGCGCGCATGGATGCGCTTCTCGACGAAGGCTTCGACCGGCTGCTCGTTCTCCAGTTGACCTTCACGGATGCAACTGCAGTGTCCGAGGCGGCGAACAGAACCGGGAAACCGCTGTCCATATGGGCGTTCAGGGAACCGCGCGAGGGCGGACGTCTCAGGCTGAATTCCTTTTGCGGCCTGAACCTCGCCAGCCATGCCTTGAGCATGTCCGGCAAGCGGTTTTCGTGGCTGTATTCCGATCCGGAATCGACCAGCGAAGCCAGCATCGCCGGCATGATTTCGGGAAAGCGGCGAGCAAGCGCGCCTGCAGCTCAGCCGTCGGCGCCGCGAGGCGGCGGCCCATCGGTCGCTCCTGCCTTGAAAGGTCTTCGGATTGGCCGAATTGGCGTGCGCCCGGACGGCTTCGACACATGCGACTACGACGCTGAAGCACTTGCCGAGAGAACGGGCATGGCAGTCGACGCCATGGAGTTGCGCGAGTTGTTCGACGAAGCCGAGTCGGCGGACGAGCATGCCGTTGAAGCCCTTGCGGAGTCGGCGGAAAACACGCTTCGCAATATGGGCGACATGGATAGAGAGGCGGTCCGTCAATCGCTGCGATTGAAAATCGCAATGGATGCTCTTCGCGACCGGCGGAACCTGCATGCTTTCGCAGTTCGCTGCTGGCCCGAAACGTTCACGGAGTTCGGAGGAGCGGTTTGCGGCCCCGCTTCAATGCTTAGGCGGGCGTGCCGTGGCGAGGCGGGCGTGCCGTGCGCCTGCGAAGCGGATGTCTGGGGCGCTGCGTCCCAATTGATGCTAAACCGGATCAGCGGCGCGCCGTCATTCTTGGCCGACCTTGTGGATATCGACGCGGAAGACGGCACGGGCGTGTTCTGGCATTGCGGCCAAGCTCCGGTTTCGATGTGCGATCCCGAAGCCGATCCGGAAGCGACAATCCATTCCAACCGGAAATTGCCGTTGCTGTATCAGTTTCCGCTGCGCCCCGGCCGGGCCACGGCGATGAGGCTTTCGAAATCGCATGGCCGGGAAAAGCTTGTGATGTTCAGCGGGGAAATGATCCGGAGGCCGCTCGCCTTTTCCGGAACGGCGGGCGTCATGCGCTTCGACAGGCCCGCTGCAAACATGCTGGAAGACGTGATTTCCAGCGGACTGGAGCACCACGTGGCGATCGCCTACGGCGAATTCAAGCAGACGTTGGCCGAAGCTGCAGCGGAACTCGAACTGCCTGTCCTGGAACTTTGAACCGTGAAAGCGAGGTACGGACTGATCGGTGCCGGCATGATGGGCCAAGAGCACATTCGCAATGTTCAGCTGTTGGAAAATGCGGAAGTCGCGGCGATCTGCGATCCGCATCCGTCAATCCGCGAGGCGGCGGGACGGCTGTGCCCCGACGCGAGCCAGTTCGAAAACTCCGCAGACCTTGCCGCCGAAGATCCGTGCGACGCCTACATCGTCGCTTCGCCCAACGACACCCATCACGCGATCCTTCTGGATTTGATTCCGCTCGGCAAGCCGGTACTGGTCGAAAAGCCGCTTTGCACCAGTTCCTCCGACTGCAGGAACGCGATCCAGTTCGCCCGGAAGGCGGGCTTGCCGGTCTGGGTCGCGATGGAATACCGCTACATGCCGCCGGTCCAGCGATTGATCGACGAGATCAAGGCCGGCACGACCGGGACTCCCAAAATGATGTCCGTCAGGGAGCACCGGTTTCCTTTCCTGCCGAAGGTCGGGAACTGGAACAGGTTCAATCGGCGCACCGGCGGCACATTCGTCGAGAAATGCTGCCATTTCTGGGATTTGATGCGCCTGATTTTGGAAAGCGACCCAATCCGGGTCTACGCTTCGGGCGCGATCGACGTCAATCATCGCGACGAGCGTTACGACGGCGAGACTCCCGACATGATCGACAACGCGTATGCGGTGGTGGATTTCGCCAGCGGAGCCCGCGCGATGCTGGATCTCTGCATGTTTGCGGAAGGCTCGCAATGGCAGGAAACGATCTCGATCACCGGCCCAAAAGCGCGCGCGGACGCCTGCATACCGGGCCCGGCAAGGTTCATGCCGGATCGCGAGCAACGCCACGCCCGAATTGAAATCTCCGAGCGCGCGACCAGGAAGGTGACAGTCGAAGAGGTGGAAGTGGACGAGACGATACTCGCCGCCGGCGATCACCACGGCGCCACCTTCTACCAGCACCAGCGATTCTGCGAACTGGTTCGAAGCGGAAACGGCGAACCCGAAGTCTCGCTTGAAGACGGACTATGGGCCGTCCTGGTCGGAGAAGCGTGCGAAAAGTCAGCGAGGACCGGCAAAGCCGTGGAACTTGAATCCTTGTCGGGAACGGCATAGCGAACGGCAGTCGATGTGAATGTCCGTCGAGTTGTCGGCCGGAACCGAAAGTGAGTGCGCGATGATCGTGATATCCGAGTTCATGGACCAAACTGCCGTCGCTGAACTCTCGGAACGGATGGAAGCCCGGTACGATCCCGAACTCGCCGACCGGCGGGACGAACTGATTTCGCTGATGCCGAAGGCGGAAGCGCTGATCGTCAGAAACCGCACGATTGTCGACGAAACCTTGGTCAAAGCTTCGCCCAAGCTGCGGTGCGTCGGCCGCCTCGGCGTCGGTCTCGACAATATCGATTTGAAAGCATGCGCGGAACGGAGGATCGCCGTGTACCCCGCGACGGGCGCAAATGATCGAAGCGTTGCGGAATTCGTGATCGCATCGGCCATGCTGCTTCTTAGGAAAGCTTGCTTCCGCAAGGACGAAGTTCTTGCGGGAAATTGGCCGCGCGAGCAAAGCGTGGGCCGTGAAATCGCAGGCAAAACCATCGGACTGATAGGATTCGGCTCGACAGGCAAGGAAACCGGCCGGATTGCGGCGGCGCTCGGCCTGACGGTGCTGGCGTGCGATCCATGCTTCGCGGCGGATGCCGAAGCGAAGCAAATTGCGCAGCATGCCGAATTTAACGAACTCCTCGCCGCGTCCGACATCGTGAGTCTCCACGTGCCCCTTGCGCCCGAAACGAAAGGCATGTTGAATCGGGAAAAAATATCCGCGATGAGACCGAGAGCGATCCTGATCAACGCCGCCCGCGGCGGCGTGCTGGACGAGAATGCGGCGGTCGCCGCCCTGATGTCCGGAAAACTGGGCGGGCTAGCTTTGGACGTGTTCGAGACCGAGCCGTTGACGCGAGAAGCCGCCGGCAAGTTCGCCGGAATTCCGAACCTGCTGCTGACTCCGCACATCGGCGGCGTTACGGAAGAGTCCAATGTCCGCGTCAGCGCGGCGGTCGCGCAAAAGGTTGCAGCGCATTTGTTGAATTCACCATAAGCAATCGCGAAAATCGAAGGGCAAGCTCAATGCCGACAACTACCGACAAGAAGATAATCGACTGCCTCGCCGCGAACGGCATCGGGTTCGTCACGTCCGTGCCCTGCAAGCAGTTGTCGGGATTGATCGAGCTCGTGGATGACGCCGATGGAATTATGCACGTGCCGTCCAACAAGGAAGATGAAGGAATGGGCCTGTGCGTCGGAGCCTATTTGGGTGGCGCGAAGTCCTGCATCTTGATGCAGAACACTGCTCTCGGGGTCGTCGTGAATACCTTGGCGACGCTGGTGCAATTCTATCGGGTTCCGCTGCCCATGATCATCAGCTACAGGGGCGAAGTCGGAGAAAAAGTGGCGTGCCAGGTTGAGATGGCCATTCATACCAAGCCTTTGCTCGAGCAGCTGCATGTGCCTTGGCATCACCTGAGCCACGTCGACGAGGCCGACAGGGTCGACGGCATCCTCAAGCACTCGTTCATGTGCAGGAAGCCGGTGGCGATCTTGGCCGACGCTCGATTCTGGGGGAGCGCATCATGAACCGTTACGAGCTTCTGAAATCGCTGACGCCACTCCTCGAGGACCGCCTGATCGTTTGCAACATCGGCTCCCCGTCGCAAGAGCTTCATGCCTTGCTCGACCAGCCGAGCAATTTCTACATGCTCGGAACGATGGGACTCTGCTCTTCGATCGGGCTGGGGCTGGCGCTCTCCCAAAAAGAGCATGTCGTGGCGATCGACGGCGACGGCTCGGTTCTCACCAACCTCGCCACGCTCTCAACGATCGGCAACAATCCTGCCGGAAACTTCACGCTCCTGATCGTGGACAACGGAACTTACGGCTCGACCGGCGATCAGCCGACGTACGCCGGGCTGAGAACCTCGCTTGCCGAAGTCGCGAAAGCATGCGGATGCGAACATGTCGTCCAGTGCGCGGCAGAGGAGACGGCGGCGGCGCTGGAAGATGCGATCGCGTCGGATCTGATGACTGTCATCGTGTCGAAATGCGACTCGGGAAACGTCGATGTTCCGGTGGTCCCGCTTGATCCGGTCTACATCAAGGAGCGATTCATGATTGAAGTGGAAAGCCGCAAAGGGTGAAGCGCGCCCAGTTGATTGCGATTTGACAACTTTTGGAGTGGCGGCCTTATTTTGAATGCAAAGTGATTGGGTTCTATCGAACTGGCGGCCAGTTGTTGCCGCCGTTTTGACTGACCGGGCAATCGACGGCAATCGCTGGAGTCGTATTGTCCCTTTATGCTCATTCCAATGGTCATCGACACGCAAGCCCTGCCGCTCGGCGTAACGCATCTGGGCGCGGCTTATCGAGGCCGAGATCGAGGCGAGAAGGTGTTTCCGAAAAATGTGATCACTGGATAAGTCCGGCACGGATTGGCCATCCGCTGAGTTTTTCCACTTGCATACATGCCCGAATCGAATTAAATAGACTGTAGATACCCGCCGGCAGTGCCTTAAGTTGTCGGCTCAAGGGCCGCTCTCAGAGCGGCCCTTGCTTCTTTCGGAGACAATTATGAGAACGAGTGTTTATGTCGACGGGTTAAACTTGTACTATGGAGCGCTCAAGAGAACGAATTGCAAGTGGCTGAATCCAGTCGAACTGGCGCGCCGGTCGTTGTTGCGGGAATGTCTTGCGGACGGGTTGCCTTGCTTCACTGCTTGGGTATCAGGTATTCCGGACGAGCACGCTCCGATCCGCCAACAAACCTACCTCAACGCACTCGGCACACTGCCAGAGGTTGAAGTGCATTTCGGGAGTTTCCTCGTCAAGACAGTTTGGCGGCCGCTCGTCAATTTACCCATCGCTGGCAGACCCATTAGCACAACACTGCCTGTGGTGTTACCACAAGGAACTCACCGAGTTGAGGGATCGGGGACCTTGGTCGTGGGCACCTACCCCGAGCACGACTCCGGTAAGAAGAGACGGCCAAAAGTATCCACACCGCTGCCGGATGCTGTAATCGCCGAGTTCCATACCAAGGAAGAAAAAGGCTCCGACGTGAATCTTGCAGCCCATCTCCTGAATGACGCTTGGAATGACTTGTTTGATGCGGCGGCCGTCATCTCGAATGACACCGATTTAGTGACCCCAATCCGGATGGTGACATTAGAACGAGGAAAAGAGGTGTTTGTAGTATGTCCTGGGAAAAGGGGCGCCGCGCCGAAGCTGCGCAAAGTGGCAAGCTACGTGCGTCATATTCGCCCGAAGATACTGATGGATTCACAGTTTCACGACCCCATTCCGAACACCAAAATTTCAAAACCTGCAGAGTGGTAATTGCGCCGCAATTTCCACGCAGGAAAACGGAACGTAATTTCCTTTCGTGAAGCATGCGGCCGTTAGTTTGCGTTCGGCTCAAGTTGACGCATGTCCAGTGTTCACAAGGATCCTTGCCCTTTCCTCGCAATCGCGGCCGTCGTGCTGTGCGCCCTATGCACGCGGCAAACAAAATCCGTCAAATGGAAGATCGGTGCCAGCTTGAGGAATTTACACCGCCCTTGCGCATGCGCTTATTTTCGTTTCGTCTTGCCATTGATCTGACAAAGCCATGCCGCGCACAAGAGAAGTCGCAATCAACACCCTGTTCGCCGAAGTTCTGCGCGGCAAGCACCCGTTGTGGAACGACCGGCTCTACGTCGAGCAAACCGGAGTGCTGAGGGACGCCCCGCGAGCACGGCCAGACGTGCTTGTCCACGTCGTCGACTCGCAACCTGTCGCGGTCGAAACCGAATACGACCCGGCGTCCACGGTCGAGGACGACGCCAAAGCCCGGCTCGGCAAAACTCCAAGCATGTCCGCCGACCCGATCGAACAGGCTATCGCCGTCCGCATCCCCGAGTCGCTCCGGCAGGATCAGGCCGATTTGGCCGAACGCATCGCCGTCGCGGAATTCGGATATTGCGTGTACTCCGGCGACCCCGCCGATCCGAACCGCTGGCCGGAAGCCGGATGGCTCGCAGGCGGCATCGACCAGATCGCCCGGTGCATCGAGCACGCGATGGTATCGCAGCGTCTCATCGACGAAAGCATGGCCATTCTCGAGGAGGGAGTCCAGATCGCCACCCAAGCCGTCAAGGACGCCGGAGAGCGCGGCTTCCCCGATGTCGAACGCGACTTGGGCCGCGTCCTCAACCAGCGCGACGGCGAACAGACTACCCGAATGGCAATGACGATCATCGCCAACGCGCTCACCTCCCACGCCGCGATTTCGGGCACGCATGCAATATCGTCGGTCGCCCAACTCAAGGCAGAATCGCAGACCTCCTTCCAATTGGGCCTTCTCGATGCATGGAGGCACATTCTCGACGAAGTAAACTACTGGCCGATATTCAAAGGTCGCATCCGATCTTCTCGCCCTCTTGCGCGCTGCGACAGCTCGGCGCGTCCTTGCCGCGCTCGCAGCAGCAGCCGAACGCCTCGCCCACATCGGAGTGACTACGCGCCATGACCTGTCCGGCCGGATGTTCCAGAACCTGATCGTCGACCGGAAATTCCTCGCCACCTTCTACACGCTCCCCGCCAGCGCGACGCTCCTTGCGGAACTGGCCGCCGCCCGCATGGACAACGACTGGAATGACCTCGACGCCTATCCCGGCCTCAGAGTCGCCGACCTGTCTTGCGGCACCGGAACGCTTCTATCCGCCGCCTATCATGCAGTGCTAGGCCGCTACCGGCGAGCCGGCGGCGATGACGGAAACGCCCACCGCGAGATGATCGAACATGCGATCATTGCCGCGGACATCATGCCCGCCGCTGCGCACCTTTGCGCCTCGCAACTGTCCAGCGTTCACCCGAACGTCATTTTCGACAACACTCGCGTCTACACGATGCCCTACGGGATTGGTGTCGGCGACGAGCACGGACGCGGCGTCGCCATTGGTTCTCTCGACCTGACTGTCGCAACGCAGACCCGCTCATTGTTCGCCACCGGGCAACGGCAGGCGCGCGGCGCGCAAGAAGACGTCGAGATCCAAGACATTGAGTTGCCTCATGAGTCGGTCGACCTCATGATTATGAATCCGCCCTTCACGCGTCCGACGGGACATGAAGCAAATAAAATAGGCGTTCCCGTTCCGTCATTCGCCGGGTTCCGCACGACAGCCGACGAGCAGCGCATCATGTCCAGCCGTCTTGCTGCCATCCGAAAATCGCTCGATAGACCGGTTGGCCATGGCAATGCCGGCCTTGCTTCCAACTTCATCGATTTGGCCCATGCCAAGGTGAAACCGGGCGGTGTCGTCGCCTTGGTGCTGCCAATCGCCGCTGTGCAGGGCAGCGCTTGGCACGCGGCGCGCAACCTGCTCGCAGACCAATACCGGGACATCGTGATCGTCACCATCGCCGCATCGGGGAACTTCGATCGCGCCTTCTCGGCGGACACAGGCATGGCCGAGGCATTGATCGTCGCCACCAAGCGGAACGAGGGCGCCGCCGCCGCAGTGCAACCGGCGTTGTTCGTGAATCTCCACCGCCGCCCGGCGACACTGCTCGAAGCCGCAGAAACCGCCCGACTTGCCGCCCGCTTGCGGGAAGCGTCCGCCGCGGGCAGCTTGCGCGCGGGAGACCAGATTCTCGGCAGCTACGTCCGAGCGCCGCTGAACGAGGGCGGGTGCGCCGCCCTCCGCGAGACTGCGGTTGCCGATGCCATGATGGCTCTGCGACGCGGCGAACTGCGAATGCCTCGATTCAGCCAACCCCGTGCCGTTCCGATCTGCCTTCTCGGGGATTTGGGGGACCGCGGACTGTACCACCTTGACATCGGAACCGCCAACGAGGAGCAGCCGCCGTTCCGGGGACCATTCAGGATCATTCATGTCCAAGGCGTGCCCAGCTATCCCATCCTTTGGAGCCACCAAGCAGATTTGGAGCGACGCATGACGGTTGAGCCGGACCGCAATGGCGAGGTCAGATCGGGCTGCGATGCCCGCGCTGCCGATGCTTGGCGGCCGGGCATGGCCGAACTTCCGGCTTCATGACACGAATTGGGACAAGGCGGTCGCGCTGTGGGCCAACTGCACGCTCGGATTGATGCTGTTCTGGTGGTCGGGGTCCCGCCAGCAGCAAGGTCGGGTCGCGCTGACCATATCTGAATTGCCCAAGCTCGCGGTTCTCGACCCGCGAATGCTGTCTGAAGCCAAGATCAGACAGGCGGATGCGATCTTTGAAAGGTTTCGCCGCGCGGTCTTCATGCCTGCGCACGAGGCTTGCCGCGATGAGGTTCGCCAAGACCTTGATCGAGCAGTGCTCCTTGACCTTCTCGAGTGCCCGGAGAGCCTGCTAGACCCGTTGAGCAACCTGCGCCGACAGTGGTGCGCCGAGCCGTCTGTGCACGGCGGCAAATCATGATGCCGAAACGCGCCGAATTCGAAGACGGTCCGCGCTGAATGCGATCAGGTTCGTCGTACTGCTTGTTCAAGCTCGTCAGCCATCGCGAACTGGCGTGAACGGTCGGTACTAGTGGCCAGTCTCACGAAAAATAGCTGCAGGATATCTTGATGGAGAAGTAGATTCGGCAGGAGCGGTTGCAGGAAAACTGAAGCTGCCGGACTCCATGCCCGGATTGTCCGGAAGATGCCGCATTGACCATAGGCCAAGCTCCGGTTGTTTCCGGGAGACCGCGACGCCTATTTCTGGTCAGCTCTCCTGAACGCGCCTTGAACCACCCTGTCGATCACCATCGCGCAGAACAGGATGGCCAGACCGCCGAGCAGGCCGGGGCCCTTCGCGGCGTATTGAAGCGCTTCAAGGATCGCCTTCCCGAGACCGCCGCCGCCGATCAGCGAAATGATCACAACCATGGAAAGGCACATCAGTATCGTCTGATTGACCCCGGTCATGATCGAAGGCAGTGCGAGCGGCACCTCGACGCCTTTCAAGAGCTGCCCCCGGGTCGCGCCGAACGCCGTCGCGGCTTCCTTTATGCTTTCGGGAACTCCCCGCATCCCCAGCGCCGTCAGCCGGATCACCGGCGGCATCCCGAATATGATCGTGGCGAGAATGCCGGGCGGGTTTCCTGTTCCGAAAAAGGCGATGATCGGGATCAGATAGACGAACGCGGGCAGAGTCTGCATCAAATCCAGTATCGGCTCCGCGATCTTGTAAGCCCTCGTGGACTTCCCGAACCAAATGCCGAGCGGAATCCCGAATATGACGCAAATGATCACGGCGGCGCCGACGAGGGCCACCGTTTCCATCGCGATCTCCCAATATCCGAGCAGAGCGATGTACGCCAGAGCGGCCGCCGTGAATATCGCCACGCGCGGTCCGGCCGCTCTCCAAGCCGTGACGCAAATGACCGCCATGACCACCGGCCAAGGCGTTCCGATCAAAGCGATGGTCATGGCGTTCAAGACCGAGCGCACGCCCGCCGTGATCGCATCGAATGCGCCGGAACCCGCCGTGGCGGCCGCATCGATGCGCGCTTCAAGCCATGACGCGAGCTGCGTGTAGAATGTCGCGCCTTCCTGCTCCAGAATGGCGAAGCTTATCTCTTCTTCCGGAAAGGCGTTCAGGATTTCCAGCGGGCTCGCGACCGTGAACTTGTAGATCGTCAAGGGAGCGATCATGACGATCAGCGCCAGCGCAATCGCGAGGTTCCGCGCCTTCGCGCCGAATTCCGTGCCCGAAGGATCGATGCGCCACCTCGAATACTGCTTTTCATACAAGATGTCGGCGTAGAACCCTTGGAGCAGCTTGAATACGAGCAGCAAAACCAATCCGCCGACGAATATGCCCATCGCTTCGGCGTTGAGGCTTTCAGCTTCCGCAAGACTGCGCTCGGCGGCTCGCTCCATGTTGTCGGCGAGGGTTTCGAAGCGCGTCGCGTCTTCACCCGCGGATACGGCGGCGTCGGCCCGCTCGCGGAATTCAGCGGCGCGCCCGAGCTGGGATTCTGCTCTCTCCGTGAACTCGGCTCCCGGATTTCCCCAAAGCCCGCGACCGATCTGAACCCAAGCGATCATTTCGAGAATCAGGAACAGCCAGAAGATCCCCCAAATGCCTCTGAAGCCGGACCAGGCCGGGCCCAGCAGCGCCGCCGCCCAATTGAAAGTGCGAGGAACGAAGCCGGTCGCCTCGTGCACTCGATGGAACGCCTTCTGATAGTAGGCGGGATTCAGCACCGCGAATTCCGCGATCGAAGCGTCCAGCGTTTCGCGGTCGACTTCGATTTCCGAAGCGGCGGTGACCTTGGTGCTGTCAGGATCCGAATTCATTCTTTTCCGCTCTGTATTGCCCGCAGCAGGCGGGGCTTGCTCACGAAACCGACGTCTTGACCGTTCGACGTGATGACGACGGGCAGATCCGTGCCGATCGAATGATCGATCAGCTGGTCCAGATCGGCGTTCTCGTCGGCGCGCGGCGCGGCTCCGAGCGGTTCCGAGGCTTTTTCAATAGGCTTCATGATTGAATGGGCTTTGACGAGCTTGAGCTTCGAAATCCCTTTCACGAACTCGCGGACGTAGTCATCCGCCGGGTCGACGACGATCTGCTCCGGCGTGCCGATCTGGACGATCGCGCCGTCTTTCATGATGGCGATGCGGTCGCCGAGCCTGATCGCTTCGTCCAGATCGTGCGTGATGAACAATGTCGTCTTTTGAAGTTCGGCCGCCAACGCCTTGAACTGATCCTGGAGCTGCAGGCGGATGAGAGGATCCAGCGCCGAGAAAGGCTCGTCCATCAGCAGGATTTCAGGATCGGAAGCCAAGGCCCTCGCGATGCCCACGCGCTGCTGCATGCCGCCGGACAATTCCTTCGGAAGGCGGTCCTCGTAGCCGACCAGTCCGACAAGTTCCAATGCGTGGTCGGAAATCGCCCAGCGCCGGGATTTCGGAATGCTCCTGATTTCGAGCGGGTAGGCCACATTTTCACGCACGGACCGATGCGGGAGCAGGGCGATGTGCTGGAACACCATGCCGAGATGCAGCGCGCGCAGTTCCCGCAGTTCCGATCTCGACATCCCGCCGACGTCGCGGCCAAGAACCTCGACTTTTCCTTCGGTGGGTTCAATCAGGCGGTTGACCAGGCGCACCAAGGTCGATTTTCCCGAGCCGGAAAGGCCCATGATGCAGAAAACCTGGCCTTTCGCCACTTTGAAGCTTGCGTCGCGCACGCCGACCACGCACGCGTATTCCGCAAGGATTTCGGCCTTGCCGACGGACTCCGACTTCGCGGCCTCCAACGCTTCCTTCGCGCGAGCCCCGAACACCTTCCAGACGCCTTCCAGCTCTACGACTGTATCGGTATCGTCCATCTAATGCGGCATTTCAAATCAAATGCGTCGCGGCCTGATCGGTCAGGCCGCGACGCATGGAGAACCTACTGGCTCAGCCAGCTGATGACCAAATCTTCGTTCTCGGCAACCCACCGCTTCGCGAATTCCGCGTTGTCCTCCTTATCGATCACGACCGCGTAGGTCATGTCACTGACGTGATCGACCGTCAGCTCAACGTTGGAGAACAGCGATGCGACTTCAGGATATGAATCCTCGAGCTCCGTCGCGTAGTACACGTGAAGATAGGCGGTATCCCACGCGACTCCCGCATCCGAAATCTCGAGCCAAGCCGGGTCGTCGGTCGGCTGGACGACGTTCCATTTTGCGGGATCGTACGGCGGCTCTTCGAGAACGTGCACGTCGTGCAGCACGAACAGGTAATGCGGCGCATAGCAGAAACCGACCCACGGCTGACCGGCCGTGATCGCCGCGTCCAGATTCGCGTAGGCGAGCGTTTCGTCGAACTCCGCCAATTCGAGCGTCTGATCGTACCCGTACGATTTCGCCCTGATCTTCTCGACGTTGGTCGAGGCCCATCCCGGGGCGCCGATCCACAGTTCGCCGGTGCCGTTGCCGTCAGAGTCGAAAAGCGCCGCTTTTTCCGGATCGGTCAAATCCTCGATCGTCGTTACGCCGTGCTCATCCGCGACGAATTGCGGAACGCACATTCCTTGGAACGCCGGCACACCAACCGGGTTTCTGGCAACGGTGCCGCGCTCCTCGACATACGTATCATGCAAATTCTGTTGATTCGGTATCCACACTTCCGGATGGGCGTGCATCGAGCCTTTGTCCATCGCTTCGAATACGATCGGGTTTGTGCCGTTCTGCAGTTCTACGGACAACCCCATATAGTCCTCGATCACGACCTTCAAAATATTGGCCGTCGCTGCGACCGATGGCCAATTGGGCACTCCGATGACGACGTCGGCCGCTTTGGCAGGCACCGCCGCTCCTGCGCAGGCCAGCCCGATCGCCGCCGCCGTTGTGGTGAGTTTTCGAATCATGTCTTACTCCGTTCTCGTCCGATTGCGTTCAGTATCCCCGCGGAGACAATTCAGCGTATTTTGCCGTTTGTCCGATTGTCAAACCGAAACGCCAAATTCGATCCAATTCTTGAGATGCCCGGCTGAAAATCCGCCGGTTGGCCGAGGTCGGAAATTCAATGTTTCCGCCGACGCACTTGCGCAACGACGACAAGATAACGAATACGTGCGGATTGGGCCGCTAGCCGAATTTTTGGACCGGCCATGCCAGTTCGGTCGAAGCGGAATGCTTGGTCGCATTTGCCTGCTTCCGCACAATTCGTCAGCCGGATGTCTGGCATGCCCTGATGAAAGGAGGAGCACTTGAACAGAGACGGTTCGGTCAGTCCGATGATGTCCCAGTATCTCGAGATCAAGGAGGAGCACGAAGGCGCTCTTCTATTCTATCGCATGGGCGATTTCTACGAGATGTTCTTCGACGATGCCGTCGCTGCGTCCGAAGCATTGGGCATTGCGTTGACGAAGCGCGGACGGACGAAAGGCGGGGATATACCGATGTGCGGCGTTCCCGTCCATTCCGCGTCGGGCTACTTGAACCAATTGATCAAGAAGGGATTCAGGGTAGCGGTTTGCGAACAGACCGAAGACCCCGCCGAGGCGCGGAAACGCGGTTCGACTGCGGTCGTAGCCCGAGAGGTCGTTCGGGTCATCACGCCCGGAACTCTGACCGAAGAGACGCTGCTGGATGCTCGGCATCACAATTATTTGGCGGCGGTTTCCATCGTGCGGGACGAGTCGGCCTTGGCATGGGCGGATATTTCCTCCGGCGCGCTGAGCGTGATTCCTTGTCCGATGGTGAAACTCGGGCCGCAGATCGCCCGGACCGCGCCGACGGAACTGCTGGTATCGGAATCCAATCTCGACCGGCTTGAAAGGATGCTGCCGGAGATCGAGGCGTCATTGACTCCGTTGGCGCCGGTGAATTTCGACAGTTCAGCGGCTGAAAGAAAGCTGAACGACCTGTTCGGCGTCTTCGCCTTGGACGGTTTCGGCAGCTTCGGCCGCGCGGAGGTCTCGTCGCTCGGAGCAATCGTCGCTTATCTTGAACTTACGCAAAAAGGCAAGCTGCCCGGCTTGCGGCCTCCCGTCCGCGAACAAGTCGCTGACACCCTTCAAATCGACGCGGCGACAAGGCGGAATTTGGAGATCAGCAAGGATTTCAGCGGCGGCCGCGAAAACTCCTTGATCACGGCGATCGATCAGACCCTTACCGCCGGAGGCGCACGGCTTATGGAAGGGCGGATCTCCGCGCCGTCGACGAGCCTGACCGAAATTGCCGCGCGCCACGACGCGATCGGGCATTTCGTCTCAGCGACTGAAACCAGGGATGCGGTCCGCAACCTGCTTCGCGGGCTGCCCGACATCGAACGCGCACTTTCCAGATTGTGTTTGGAACGCGGAGGGCCGCGGGACGCCGCAGCCGTCAGCGAGGGACTTGTGCTGGCTGATGCGATACGTGAACGGCAGATGTCGGAAGACCTGCCCGGCGCCTTGAAAGCCGACAATGACTATTCGACCGAGCTGGACGGTCTGAAACAGCGTCTCCAAGCTGCGATCGAGAAAAATCCGCCTTTGTCGGTTCGCGACGGAAACTACATCCGCGACGGTTTCGACTCCGAGCTGGACGAGAACCGCCGCCTGCGCGATCAGGCCCGCAGCGTCGTTGCGGAACTGCAGGCCGAATACGTCGAGGAGACGGGCATTCAGCCCTTGAAGATGAAGTTCAACAACGTCTTGGGGTATTTCGTGGAAGTTCCGACAGGCCACTCGTCGAAGCTCCTCGCACAACCGTTCTCCCAAACTTTCATTCACCGGCAGACGACTGCGAACGCCGCGAGGTTCACGACGAATCGGCTGTCGGAACTGGAATCCCGCATACTCGGCGCCGGCGCTCGCGCGGACGAGATCGAAAAACGAATTTTCGAAGGCATGCGCGCTCGCATCGCCGAAGCGGCGACGGCGATCAGTTCGGTCGCAAGCTGGCTTGCCGAGGTCGACTTGTCCGCTGCGTTCGCGGAACTGGCGGCGACCCGCGACTGGTGCCGGCCGGAAATGAACGATCTGGGCGCATTGGAGATATCCGGCGGTCGGCATCCCGTGGTCGAACAAGCACTGGCGAGGACGAACGGTCAGCCGTTCATCGCCAATGACTGCGTTCTGGACGGCCCTTCGGGCGGCGGCCCGAGAGTTCAGCTCCTCACCGGCCCCAACATGTCCGGGAAATCCACATATTTGAGGCAGAACGCGCTTATTGCGCTGCTGGCCCAATCCGGTTCGTTCGTGCCCGCGGCGTCAGCCCGGATCGGCATTGCCTCGCAACTGTTCTCCAGAGTAGGCGCAGCCGACGAGCTTGCACGCGGGCGTTCCACATTCATGGTCGAAATGGTTGAAACGGCGGCGATATTGAACCAAGCCGACAGCGGAGCGCTCGTGATTCTGGACGAGATCGGACGCGGAACCGCCACATACGACGGGCTTTCATTGGCGTGGGCGACTCTTGAGCATCTGCATGACGTGAATCGCTGCAGAGCTCTGTTCGCGACGCATTACCACGAACTCGCCATGCTTTCGGACCGCCTCGACAAACTTGTAAACGCGAATGTCGCCGTCAGGGAATGGGAGAACGACGTGATCTTCTTGCACGAGGTTCGGCCCGGAGCCGCCGATCGATCCTACGGCGTGCAGGTGGCGAAGCTGGCCGGCATTCCCGCGTCGGTCGTCGCGAGAGCGCGCGAAATCCTGGACCGCCTGGAAAGCAGCGAACTCGGAGGCAGCAGTCGAACCGCAAATCTGCTGGACGAGCTTCCGCTGTTTTCGTCGGATACGGGAATGGAGCGGGAGCTTGGACCAACCGAATCTGAAATTGAAAAGCGACTGAAAGCGGTCAACCCCGACGATCTGACGCCGCGCGAGGCTCTGGCGCTAATCTACGAGCTTGCCGCCGCTATCGAAAGCGGCTCGGGAGGTTGATGCGGCTCGTACGATCAAATTGAGCCGCTCCGAGGGTTCCAGAGATCATTTTGTTCAATACCCTACCTGCTTTTTCAAGTTCTTTCCGTTTATTTTCGAATCGCACTCCATTTCGTTCGGCAACCGGTGGCATATGGCCCACGCAACCGCTCATTATGTCGTTCGATTACCTCCACCTGAAGGCTTCCATCCGACCAAGCCTGTTCAAGAAAAACAGGGGTGAAATCCGTCGCAAGTGAATTGTTGCCAATGCAGCCCGCAACCCTCGGGGCAGTTCATTTCTATCGGCAAAGCAAAAAATCGAAGATGGCTTATTGCTTTGAGTCCGCAGCCACAAGATGTTGATTCCCGCCGGAGCAGGGCTTTCGGCTCGAAAATTCGGTTGGAATTGATCGGAGTTCGACCGTTTCGCCCGGCTCGGCGCGAATTAGAAGGATCCGCTGCCCCGCGTCAAGGCGCAATAGCATCAATGGGTGAACTCAGACAGCGCCGAGCACACAAAATGTAGACTCTGCGGATACAAGTAAACAAGCCATAATCGAAGATAATAAGACACTCGGTTTTGACTTATTTCATAAAATCATGAAATAGTGGAATTTGAACGAAGCGCGCCGCGTCGAACAAGGACACCGTTCATGGAAAGAACAGACGAGGAGTTCATCGGACGTCGCAACGACCGAAGGCGCAATTGAGTTCATGCTGCGGAAGAATTTAAGGAGACCTGTTCCCTCGTGGATAAGGAAAAATATTGATGGCTCGGAGTGATTTGCTCGTAAGCTTGGTGAAAGCCGGAGCCTCCGGCGACCATCGGCTGATGCAAGCTACAGTCGAAGCAATCATTGCCGAGGAACGGTCCAAGCAACACACCGTCCTCGCTGACAAGCTTGCCAAAGCTATGAACGGCATGGGAAATGGCGTGCGCCATATCAAATCGATACCAAATGAGTCCGTGCATCGCGGTCGTGATTTCATTGCCGAAATCCAACCGCAGAGAAGGCGTGAGGAACTCGTTTTGCCAGACTCGGTTCGAACAGCCTGTCTCCAACTGATCGAAGAACACCATCGCGCCGACCTGCTGCGCTCTTACAGCTTGGAGCCTCGGCATCGTGTTCTCTTGATAGGCCCTCCCGGCAACGGCAAAACCACTCTAGCTGAAGGCGTTGCGGAAACTTTGGCCTTGCCGTTATTTGTCGTACGTTATGAGCTCATGATGGGCAAATATCTCGGCGAAACTGCCGGACGTCTGAAGCGACTGTTCGATTATGCTCGAACGAGGCCTTGCGTCTTGTTTTTTGACGAATTCGACGTGCTCGGAAAAGAACGCGGGGACATTCACGAAACTGGCGAAATAAAGCGCGTGGTTTCAAGCCTTTTGCTCCAGATCGATGATCTCCCAAGCTACACTGTCGTCATGGCTGCAACGAACCACTCGGAGTTGCTGGACCGCGCTGTATGGCGGCGATTTCAAATTCGTTTGGAATTGCCGAAGCCCACGCGAAAACAAATGGCTGCCTTCATCGCGACCCACCTCGCTCGTCTCGACGGACCGGCGGGACTTAAAGCGGAAACTTTAGCCAAGCGGCTAGGACCAATAAGCTATGGTGAGGCTGAACAATTCTGCATTGACCTGTTGCGTCGACAGGTGCTCTTGATGGGTGAACGGCCGCTGAAAGCAGTTGTTCGCGAGCAACTCAGTCTCTGGGCTGCTCGCGGGAATTCGCCTCAACTGCAAGAGGAATTGCAATGCCGTGCAGATACGCCCGCTTCCGAAATTTTCAGCACTTGAGCCCATTGAGTCGCCGAGGTAGGCCGAAGCTGACAAAACCGAGCATCGCCGTCGAGGCATGCGGATTGAACCCCGTTTGCGTTCAAACAAACTTCCTTTGAAATTCTGGAATCTGGATTTCGCCGTTGGATCCTTTCTGTCGCGATACTTCCACAGTGCAATCAGCTGGATATGCGGACATTCGGCGGTGAGCCTTAAGTATTGATTTCCTCCAACTCAAATCCTTCATTGTCTTCGCATTTCGACATGGCGCATTCCTAATTTCGTTATCCACCTGCGGATCGGTGCAACTGAACAATTCCACTTTCCGACAATTTTGAAAACAGCGGGGAAAAGCTTTCAGTCACGATAGTCGATGACCGCGTCTCGCTTAAGCTCTCGAGCGGGAACCAGCCGATAATGCGCTTCTTTAACCACTTCAATCTCATCATCTCGCAGGCTCAGTTCAAAAAGCGCTACAATTTGCTCGCTCAAGGGCTGCGCGGCGATCGCCCTGCATCGGAAACCAGGAAACTTCTCTTTGACGAATAAGATATCTTGGGTCACCTGAACGATTCCCACCTGATCATTTGCGCGTTTGGCTTGTACGGGAATCACATAATGGCAACCGTGCTTGTCAAGGCCGACATAAAGTTCGTCGATTTCGATCTGCCCGATTTCTTTGACAGTTGTGCGAAGATGGTTCTGCAGACTGTAAGTCGTAAGGCCCAAAAATGTGTCTATCAATCGGTTGTAGCGCACGTTAGCCAACAGTGCCTGCTCATCGTCGAGCGCGTATGCGCGGATCAATTCGGGCGTCGCGTCGGGGAGATCAATAATTGGCAAGTCTTCGTTCGGTACGACGCGACTGATTTTGACCAAGCGGAACTGATATTTCGAATGCCCTGCACCCTCAATAATCCATTCAAGTCCGTCTGGTTGCGTGGCGAGTATGGAATCAGGCAGCTTGCGGCGATACCGGAAGGAATATGGCAGATCTCCAACATTTTTAGGAGGATCAAGGTTCAATGCAGCAGCTTTCTCGATAATCTCTTCACGAGCGAAAACAAAACTATCTTCGCCTTCGTGCCAATGGTCTTCAAAGATACGCGCGATGATTTCTTGATAAAGGGTGGGTTTCTTTGACATCACGCCATGCCCATGGCTTCGAGCTCAGCTTCGATTTCTTCCTGCTTTCGTTTCTTTGCGTGGCTCTTTCGGTCGCGTCTGTTCGGCGGCGGCGCAATGCCGAAACGCGCCGAGGCTTGACAAACGGAGAGCGTCAGGAGCGCTGGATCGCCCAGTGACAGCGTTTCCTCCGGTTTGCTCGGCTCGATGCCGAGAGCTTCAATCACTTTGCTCGCGATAGCTCGGGCCAAGGGAGGGGGCACAGCATTCCCAATTTGGCGAGCGCCATGCCACTTGGTCGCGTGAAATCGAAACCAATCCGGGAACCCGTGCAAGCGGGCCATTTCCCGCACAGTAATGCACCTTGCATGGCGATAATGAATCGGGCGCGGACTGGTGAAGGCTCCTCTCGTGCCGTCCGTTCCGGCCCGCAGCGTGTTCGAAACGCCGCCAGGCGAAAGCTTAAAGAATCGGCTGATCGGCTCTACGCTGCCTTCTTCGGTTCTCCGAAAGCGCCGCCGCGAAATTCCAGTATGGTCTGTGCGCGCGCTCGAGGTGAGCAAGCCAGGCTCCCACTCTCGCAAGTAACCGAAGTGCCATGCGTCTTTTCCTTGGCAACGGAGCGCGGCCGCATAACCGGATGCCTTCCCGAAACGGGATGTCTTGACCGCGTCGCTTGCTTTCAAGGTTGCAAATGTATCGGCATCCGGCAGGTCGCCGATTGCCTCGGCGCATGACGGACCGAACTCCAGATCAACAAAATGCTTGGGACGGCCGGCTATGTTGGTTGTCGGATCCGGATAATCCGGAAGCGCCCCGCCTTTTTTCACGCCTATCAAGATAAAACGCTCGCGAGATTGCGGCGTTCCGAAGTGCGCGGCGTTAAGGACCTGCCATGGCAACCGGCACTCGTAGCCGACTCTGTCAAAAGCTTGCACCAGCTCTCTCAGGAATCCTATGTGTTTGCCGACCGTGAGGCCCTTTACGTTTTCGAAGACGAAGCTCTGCGCATCAAGCTCGTGAACCAAGCGCACAAAGTCTAAAACGAGGGTGTTGCGAGGATCGTCAAAAGCTCTTTGGCCAATCAAGGAAAAGCCTTGGCAGGGCGCACCGCCGAAGACGCAATCGATCGCAATGCCGCCTAGTCCCGCGCGCCGTTTGATCTCGTCGCCGGTCAGCTTTTCCACCGATGCGGGGATTACGGTCGCATCGGGAAAATTGTACTCATGCGCGGCGCAATGCACCGGATCAATCTCGACGGCAGTCTTTACATCGAATCCTGCTTGCTCAAAGCCGAGGCTTAGCCCTCCCGCTCCTGCAAATAGATCAATGCCAATCGGTCTCATGCTGCTCATCCATGGAGGCTGCTCAAGAGATGGTTTACTCCAATTTCATTGCTTATCGCAATCGGGATGACGTGAAACCGTGATCAAGATAGCCCCCGGCGGCGGGCAGAATTGCGCCTCAGCTTGAAGCTGCCGCTTCCGCCAAGGCGAGGCGGAGGCAGCGCTCTAGACACAGGATCCGTCAACCGCGAAAAGATGGACGAACTTTGCAGGCCGCCTCCGGCGTAGCGGGAGTGGCTTTTGAAACAGCTCGATGTTTGCCCGGACCTCATCTTGAGCCTGCGACGGAAGCTGTTTGTCGAGCACGACGATACCGCAGGGTTTTTTTGCTCCTATGGCAAATGACCGGCATTTAATCTTTGATTGGAGACGTCAGAGCGCCCGGCGCGGAATTGCTTCTTCGTTATGCAAAATCGGTCGAAGCGAAGTTGTCCGACTGCCTGATCCGGTCGGCCAAAGACTCCTTATCGCTTGAACCGGTGCCGTTCCTCGCTGGGCGTTTCGCTTAGGCGCCGATCATCGGAGAACAGGAAAATTAACGAGCGCGATCAATAGACCGCGACCGGACGGGCAGGAGCGTGGCCGATGCTTCGTCATTTGCCTCCGTCGCCCATGTCGGCGACATCAATTTCGATTTCGCTGCCCGGCCCGTCCGCAGAAGCTTCCGGAGTGGGTTTGGACGCGGATTTCGGCCCGCCTTCGACCGCGACAGGCTTCGACGCACCTGTGGACACCATCACTTTGGCAGGGCGGAGCAGACGGTCGTGCAGCATGAAGCCTTCTTCAAAAACTTGGATTATCTTTCCCTTTTCCACGTCTTCCGACGGCGCGTTGATCATCGCCTCGTGGTAGTTCGGGTCGAAGTCCCCGCCTTGCTCCGGCGCAATCTGCTCAATCCCGTTCCGGGAAAGCGAATTCGTGAATTCGCGAAGCGTCAATTCAATTCCTTCGACCAAGGCGCCTGCGTTCTTTCTCTCCTCTTCGCCGACCACATCGAGGGCCCGCTTCAGCCCGTCGCGCACCGGAAGCACGTCGCGGGCGAGCCTCGTCGCGCCGTACTTGGACATTTCGGACTTTTCGCGTTCCGCTCTCTTCCGGACATTCTGCGCCTCGGCCAAGGCGCGCATCCACTGGTCTTTGTATTCGTTCGCTTGCGCCTTCAATTCATCGACGCTTTCCATTCCCAAAGCCGCGGCAAGCCGGTTCCATCTCGCTATTATACCTTCAATCATGCTGTTGGCGCCCGGATTGCTCCCGTCCTTCACGGCTTCAAGCGATTTATCCATGCTTTCAGTCAATTCGCCCAACGCCGAAGCGGCGCCGTCATCCAGCTCGTCTTGCGCGTCGTCCGCCGCATTTCCGTCCGGTGCTTCCGCGATTTCCGGCCCATCTTGCGGGACAGTTCCGTTCGCTTCCGGCTGCTCTTGACCGGCGGCGATCTCGGCTGCTTCCGGTCGATCATCGCTTGCAACTCCAGCTTCGGTCGTGTCCTGCTTCATGTTGTCCTGCATGCCCAATGCGCCCCCAGACGCTATTTTTCCGATACCATTCGCCCGACGAGTTGCGCCGTGTAGTCTACGATCGGTACGATCCTGCCATAGTTCAGCCTTGTGGGACCGATCACGCCGAGCGCGCCGACGATCTTTCCTCCGGAGTCCATATAGGGCGAAATCACGAGAGATGAACCTGACAGCGAAAAAAGTTTGTTCTCCGAACCGATGAAGATCCTGACCCCTTCGCCCTGATCCACGAGCTCGAGGAACTCGACAATGTCCCTTTTCCGCTCCAGATCGTCGAACAGCACCCGCACCCGCTCGAAATCGCTGCTCGCCTCGGTTCCCTCAAGCAGGTTCGCGCGGCCCCTTACGATCAATCGCTCGTTGGGATCGCTTTTCGTTTCCCAAACCGCAAGCCCTTTTTCGACCAGCCGTTTCGCAATGCTGTCTATTTCGTTTCTACGCTGCTCGACCTCGCGCGTCGCCGTTTCCAGAAGCTCGGTGATCGTCCTTCCGTTGACGATCGCGTTGATGAAGTTCGCGGCCTCTCTCATCGCCGATGGAGTCTGGCCCGGCGGCGGCACGAAAAAACGGTTCTCGACACTCCCGTCCTCCATGACAAGCACGACGATGGCTCTGTCGGGCGCCAACGAAACGAATTCGACATGCTTGATCGGAGTTTCGCTCTTAGGAGTGAGAACGAGGCTGGCGCTTTTCGTCAATCTGGACAGGATCACGCCTACGCGGTCGAGAATCCCGGAGACCTCCGAGCCGCCGTGCGCAGCCGCCGATGCGATCCGCTGGCGATCCTCGTTCGGAACATCGGAAACTTCGAGAAGCTCATCGACGAACATCCGCAACCCGAGCTCGGTCGGCACCCGGCCGGCCGACGCGTGGGCGCTCTGCAGCAGGCCGAAATGCTCCAGATCCTGCATCGCATTGCGGATCGTCGCAGCCGACACCTTGGTTTCCATGTCCCTCGAAAGCGTTCGCGATCCGATCGGGGTGCCGTTCGAGAGATATGTTTCAACCAGAGTCTTGAAGACCTCCCTGTTGCGGTCGGTCAAATCGTCAAGAATGCGCGATTGCTCTTCCATTTGCACGCACGGTGGTTTGAAGCGGACAGCATAGCTATTGCCGTCCGCACCGGTAGTCAACGGCGGGCGAGTCGGCGGACGCCGGGATTTCAAGCGGAATTTTGCCCTTGCCGCGCGGCGTCAATGCCTTGCATCCGGCCGAAATCCTTTGATCTTGCCGGATGCTTGTCGTATGGAGCCGCCCGACACGCGGAAAGGAATCTGAATGCGCCCCTCAGGCAGAAAGCTCGACGAAATGCGGAGCATTGCGATCGAGCCGGACGTTCTCAAGCATGCTGAAGGCTCTTGCCTGGTGGTTTGCGGCGAAACCAGAGTCATCTGCGCGGCCTCCGTGATGCCGAACTTGCCGCCGTTCCGGAAAAATACCGGGCTGGGCTGGATCACGGCCGAATACGCGATGCTGCCGCGCGCGACCGCATCCCGAACCCGCAGAGAAGCGGCCACCGGGCGGCAAACCGGGAGAACGCAGGAAATCCAGCGCTTGATCGGACGGTCTCTCAGAGCGTCGGTGGATCTCGCGGCGCTGGGCGAAATCCAGATCCTCGTCGACTGCGATGTGGTCAATGCGGACGGGGGAACGCGGTGCGCGTCCGTGACCGGCGGATGGGTCGCGCTTCGCCGCGCGGTCAATGCGTTGATGAAGTCGGGCAAGGTCAAAAGAGACCCATTTTTGGATCACGTCGCGGCGGTCTCCTGCGGCGTGTATTGCGGACAATCCGTACTCGACATGGATTATGCCGAGGATTTCGATGCGGAGACGGATGCCAATTTCGTCCTCACCGGGAGCGGCCGTCTGGTTGAAGTCCAATGCACCGCTGAATCGGAACCGTTTACCGAGCAAACGTTGAACGAGCTTATCGGCCTCGCTCGCAAGGGCGTTGAGCAGCTCGTGACCATCCAGCGCGACGTCGCCAGAAGCTGAATTGCGCAAGCTTGTCGAGCCGGACCTCGTTCTCGCGACCCTGAGCCAAGGGAAACTCGAAGAGTTTTCCGCACTGCTTGCCGGGTGCGGAGTGCGCGTTTCAGGCGTCGCCCAATTCGGGCTGCGCTTGCCCGAAGAAACTGAGAGCACGTTCGAGGGCAACGCAGGCTTGAAAGCCCGTTTCGCGGCGCACGAGACGGGATTGCCTGCGCTTTCCGACGACAGCGGGCTCGAAGTCGAAGCGCTCGGCGGCAAGCCGGGCGTACGCACGGCGGAGTGGGCGGAAATCGACGGCAAGCGGGACTTCCCGGCGGCGATGGCCGAGGTTCATCGCCTGATTGAAGCGTCCGGCGAACTCGAGCCTTGGGCGGCAAGATTCCGCACCGCGATTTGCATCGCTTGGCCGGACGGCGAAGAGGCTGTGTTCACCGGCGCCGTGCTTGGCCGGGTCGTCTGGCCGATGCGCGGGACGTCGGGATTCGGATACGATCCGATGTTCACGCCGGAAGGCGAACAACGAACATTCGCCGAAATGGCGCCCGACGAGAAGAACAGGCTCAGCCATCGCTCACGCGCGATCCAGAAATTCATGGCGGCCTGCCTTGGTGAGTGAATCGCCGCCGTTTTTGGGGATATATGTGCATTGGCCGTACTGCCAATCGAAATGCCCTTATTGCGACTTCAACGCGCATGCCTCGGCGGATTTCGATGATCGCGCATGGTTGAATGCCTACCTGCGGCAGCTTGACAGCTATTTCGAGGAAACAAGCGACCGGACATGCGCCTCCGTCTACTTCGGAGGCGGAACGCCCAGCCTCATGGCCCCGCAGACCGTCGGCGGGATTTTGGACCGGATTGATTCGGCTTGGGGATTTGAAGACGGCCATGAAGTGACATTGGAGGCCAACCCTTCGTCTTCCGACGCAGAAAATTTCAGCAGCTTCAGATCCGCCGGCGTCAACAGGATATCAATCGGCGTCCAATCGTTGCGTGACGACGAGCTCCGGCGGCTGGGACGTCTCCATACTGCCTCGGAAGCTCGATTTGCGTTCGACGCAGCGTCTTCGGCTTTCGAGAGAACGAGCTTTGATCTGATCTACGGAAGGCCGCACCAAAGTTTGGACGACTGGATCAGTGAGCTTGAGGAGGCGCTGGCATGGGGATCTGAACATCTTTCCCTCTATCAGTTGACCATAGAACCCGGCACGCCTTTCGGAGCCAGGCAAAGGGCGGGCCGCCTTCCCGGACTTCCCGACGACGATCAGGCTGCGGACATGTTCGCCGCCAACCGGGAAATCTGCGGAAGATCCGGCTATGCCCAGTACGAAATATCGAATTTCGCAAAACCCTGCTCGGAGTCGCGCCACAACCTGCTGTACTGGCGATACCGGGAATTTCTCGGCGTCGGCCCCGGAGCGCACGGGCGCTTCGCCACAAACGGGCAAATGGCCGCGACGGAAACGCATCTTTCGCCGGACATTTGGCTGAGCGCGGTTGCCGAACGCGGAACCGGCGAAAGCATGCGGACATTGATTTCGGATTCCGAGCAGGCGAAAGAATATCTGCTGATGTCTTTCAGGCTCGCCGAAGGTGTCGATACGCGTCGCTATGCGCATATGAACGGTTCGGAACTGGACGGCGAAACAATCGAGCATCTCGCGGCTGAAGGGCTTGTCGAAATCTCGGAAGGCTTTCTTCGCGCGACCGATAGAGGCCGGCTGCTGCTGAACGCAATTCTGACCGAGCTTGTCCGTCCAATTTGATTTGCGAACGCTTGAATCGATGCGAACCGAATCCGCAGGAACTCCTGTTCGCGCGCGACCAAGGATATCCGAGAGCCGACGGAGGATGCAGCGTTTCGCAATCGGCAATGCAGCCGCGAATGCGGGCGATGCCATATCGGGTGTCGTCGCGGCGAAACCCCGACCATCCAATGAAACACGCCTGAGGAGAAGAAAATGAGGGTCATGGTGATCGTCAAAGCTACGAAGGACAGCGAAACCGGCGCGCTGCCTTCGAAAGAGCTCTTCATCGAAATGAGCGAATTCAACGAGGAGCTTGCCGATGCCGGGATCCTTTTGGCCGGCGACGGCTTGAAGCCTTCTTCCAAAGGAAAGCGGGTGTATTTTGACGGGTCGGATAGGACGGTCGTCGACGGTCCGTTCGAAAATGTCGGCGAACTGGCGGCCGGCTACTGGCTGTGGCAAGTCAAGGACATGGACGAAGCCGTTGAATGGATCCGTCGCTGCCCGAATCCGATGCCCGGTTCCAGTTGGGTCGAACTTCGCGAAGTCTACGAGCCCGCTGACTTCGCTGAGGCAATGTAACCCCAGTACTTCTCAGAGCACTTGATGGACCGCCGGCGTCGGTCGTCAGTCGAGCCGGGGTTCCGGCGAACCCTCGCCGAGGGCTGGAGCCCCCATCGAACTCGGCGATGATCGGCGAGTTCCGCCACTTCCGGCGGAGGGGCGGCTGATCGGGAGCAACCTAACCATCCCAGTGCCTTCGAGTACCAGGGGGGGCCAGCGCCCCGACCGACGGCCGCGGCTACGCCCAGCTAGGTGTCCGCGCCATTGAGCGCCAGTACTGGGATTGGCGAACGCCGCGGTCGGCCTTTTTCTACAACGGAGGAATGGAAAGCTCTTTTCCGTGATTGACGGGCGACTGCCCGCGGCCTGGTCTCGGTCGCCTTCGGCTGTTCAAACTTGTCTAGCTTTCCGCCAGCATAGTAGTGTTGAATCAACATCGGCCGGATTTGAAGGCCGACGGAGCGAAACAGGACCTCAGACAAGGCGCGAGTATTCGGATGAGATTTGAAACAATGCCCTTTTTGATCGCGGCCTGCAAGCCGTGAAGACCTTTGCCGTTCTTCTGTAAGCGAAGATTTCGAGGCGGGGCCCGCCCGAATTCGGAAGGATGCGCGCCCGACAATCGGCAGTCATGCGTCAATTTGCTGACGAGGGGGGTTTTGACGCCTCTCGCGGTTGCGGCTGCCGCCGGTTCCGCTTGCGCCCTTTCGCTTGATGAGTTGGAGCTGCCTTGGGAGTTTGACAAAACCTTTGAAGAATCCCGACCTTCTTCGACATACGGCGTCCCGACCGGACCTTACGGACAAGGCGCTGTTCCGAAGCAATTCATCGATGGAAGCATCGAGCGCGCCGTTCTTCGAATCAGGGGCGGCATCTCGACACTCGAATTGGTTGCCGAACTGTCCGGGTTTTTCGCAAGCCAAGGCTTCTCCGAAATCTATAGCTGCCAGACGAAAAACTGCGGCGGTTTCGATTTCCTCTCGGGAATGGATGTCGCGGCGACGCCGGAAATGCATGTCGACCTTGGCGATTTTAGATTCTTGTCAGTTTCCCGCAATCTCGATTCGCAAGTTGAAATCGTCGAGCTGCTAGCAAGCCGAGGCGCTTTGAACGGATTCGCCCAGATTACCGCCGCTACCGAAGTCGGCCACTTCGACGGAACGGTGGCAAATCCGAACAAGGCCGAAAATCAGCCTCGTCCGGCGCCAAGTACATTCTCGGCACCACTTGCGCAGTCGATTGAAGAAAACGGCCATGTCGTTCTGGAAGGCTTGTCGTTTCTGTCTGGAGCTTCGAACCTCGAAAACATCGGCTTCCCGGAATTGGTAGAGCTTGCGGCATTCCTGAACGAACGACCCGATGCGGTGGTCGCTCTCGTCGGACACACGGATGCGATCGGCCCGCTGGACTCGAACATCAACCTGTCCTTGCAACGCGCGCGATCCGTCCGAAACAAGCTTGTCGAAACGCATGGCGTTCAATCAAGGCAGGTGACCGTGCAAGGCGTCGGCTATTTGGCGCCGCGAGCAACGAATGAAACCGAGGCGGGCAGGATGCTCAACAGAAGGGTCGAAGTCGTATTGATGCCGAAACAATAAGACTTCGGTAGGCAGGATTCATGCTCGGCCCGGTTCGCGCGGCCGCTGATCAAGCATTTCGACTCGCGCCAATCGACCCGCGCCGTCGACGCTGAAGAAGTCCGGCATGTCCCAGTCGGGATCTGCTCCCGCGAAGAGATCCAGGAAGGCAATCGCCCTGGACGGATCGATCGTCAGATTCTCCCTGAAACTCCACCAAGTCCGCAGGTCGCAAGGGATCGGCTGCGACGGAGACTCGTCTTCGAAATCCTGGGCAAGAACCAATCCGCGCAATCGGAGGCAAAAGGAAACATACAGATACCCTTCGGGCCAGAATTCGGCAGGCGGATTCGCTAGGGTGCCGCTGTCGCTTCGCAGCGCGGTCGCGGGAGCGGCCTCGAACAGCGACCGAAGCATCAGCCCTGCTGCGTATCCGACGAACGGCTGCCGCTCTTCCTCGCAATCCGGTTTTTGAACTTCAAAAGACCGGAGCCATGAAGCGAACGCAGCCGCCAGCTTCGAATCGTCGACGCTGTATCCGATTCCGGTTTCAGCGGTCGTCATGGCGACCTGCTCTCTGAATGAATTCGCGAACCACCGGAGTCGCTGAATCGATTTGCGGACAGGAAGTTGACTGTCGGATTCGGGCGGTTCGGTCATTCGGATCGGCATTCAGATGTGCGAGCGCAGTCTCGCGAGTTCCGCGGCAAGCCCGTCCGCCGTCGACAGCTTGGACGTGAGATCATCTCCGAATGCGTGCGTCAAAGCGAAAGAGAACTCGAGAATCCGATCCTCCTCGTCCGGAGAGGCGGGTCTATCCGCGAGCAGCCATAGAGCGATGGCGAGGAGCGCCAAGCCGGCGCGCTTCGTTTCCGACTCCGACGATACCGGCGTGCCGGGCATCCGTCCGATCGCGCGGTCTTTCCGAAGCGACGCGATGATTTGAGCCGCGCGCATCTCGCCAGTCGGATCTTCACTCCTGTTCGATTGGAATCGAGCAACGGCATGGGTGGCGACGGTTTCGCTGATCAGCAGCCGATTCCGCGCCGGATCGCCGTGCAGGCACCTGTCCCACCCGTAGCCGAGAGCACGAACGAATGCGGACGCTGCGCCGGAGGTTGTTTCGTCCCCGACAAGGAACCGAGATGCCGCATTGATTTCATGCCGGCCGATCCGGTCGGACAATATTGATCTGCCCGACGCTTCGGCCGCTTCCAGCGCCGACCGGAAAACAGTTCTCAGCGGTCGAGGCACAATCCTGGAGGCCGGTTCAAGCATTTCCTCGGTTGCGTCGGCCGCCGTTTTCGCTCCGCGCAAAAGATCCCTCAGAGGGGGCGGCATAGTTCCGACGAAGCGCATTCGATCCTGCATTGGGGTCTTCTCGCCTACCACCGCCGCATCCGGACCGCATGCGGCATGCGGACAAACCTTATTCCTTGAGCGAATTCAGTCAAGCATTCGATGCGCCGCTGCTGTCGGCCGCCGCGCACTGCCTGCGGGAGCAACCCGATTCAATGGCCGCGCGGGGTTGCGGCGAAACTCCCGGCGCGAACGCAAGCGTCCAAGGCTTCGGCAAGGAGGCTGGTTGCCGTGTTTCTGAATCGCTCGGCATGCCCCAAGCTCACACGAGCTTGGCTTTGGGATTCATCGCTCCGGCGTCGCCTTGCCGTTCTCCCCGCACTTTGGGCAGCAAGATGAACTCCCAAGGGCTCGGAAAATCCCGGACCGGAACCTCGATCACAGTCGGACCGGCGGATTTCATCGACTGCCTGATGCAGCGCCTCAGATCTTCCGGCGTCCGGGCCCGCAATCCCCGAGCTCCGAAACTTGCGGCAAGCTTGACGAAATCCGGGCTTGTCAGGTCCGAAGCGATCACTCGGCCTCCGTAGAAGTCCTTCTGCAGCATTCGAACATTTCCGTAGGCGTTGTCGTTGAACACGATCGCGGTGAGGGGGATTTCGTAGTGAACCGCCGTCGCCAGCTCTCCGATCGCGAACAGCGCGCCGCCGTCGCCGGAAATCGACACGACAGGGACGTCGCGCCTCGCATGCGCCGCTCCGAGCGCCGTCGGGAGGCCGAAACCGAGCGTTCCCTGGTAGCCGGTCGAGATGTATGTCCTCGGCTTGTAAACAGGCAGCGCGAGCCGCGCTGCGAATCCGGTCTGCGTTACCTCCTCGACGAATATCCCGTCCGCCGGAAGCTCCGACCGGATAGCTTCGAGCCACGCGACCTGCGGGGCAAGGCGGTCTGCGATCCTGGCTGCGGATTTTGAACTGGCCCGCTCGACCTCCGCGCGCCATCGACTCCGGTTTCGAGGGCGACGCTCGACTGCTTCGACCAATGGCCCAAGAACGTCTCCGAGGTCTGCGCACATTCCCACTTCCGGTTTGGTTATTTTGCCCAGTTCGGACGGATCGATGTCAATGTGCACGATCTTCAATTCGTCGTCCGTTCCCCAGTTCAGCTGAGGAGTTTTCAGTCTCGTCCCGATGGCGAGCAGCAAGTCGACCGAGTTCCACAAGCCGTGCGCGGCATGGGTGGAGATGCTGAGCGGATTTTCCGAGCTGATCACGCCATGTCCCATGCAAAAGCTTGTCACGGGAGCCGAAAGGGCTTCCGCAAGACGGGCGACTTCCGGGCCGAACGATTGGCATCCTCCGCCCGCGTAGATCATGGGACGCTCCGAGTTCGCGAGCAATCCGATGCATTTGTCGAGATCAACGCTCGATATTGCGCTGGGCGCCGGGTTGTCCGGAACCGTTTCTTCCGGATCGGCTTCGACCGGCGATTTCCAGATGTCGGAAGGAATTTCCAACCCTACGGGCCTGGGTCTCCCGCTGCCAAGAGCAGCGAAGGCGTTCCTCAGCGCTTTCGGGGCACCTGCGCCGCTATCGATCATTTGCGATTGCTTGGTCAGCGTCGACAGCGTTCTGGACTGCTCCGGAATTTCATGCAGCAGGCCGTATCCTCGGCCGATCCCCGCGGTAGGGAGATGGCCGACAAGCGCCAGCAGCGGCGCATTCACGCTGAATGCAGTCACGAGCGCAGCGGACGCGTTCAACAAGCCCGGTCCCGGAACGATGCAAAACGCCTGCTGCCGTCCGGTCGCCATCGCCGCGCCCAAGGCCATGTAGGCCGCGCCCTGCTCGTGCCGCGCCGAAATGGGAATCAACGCGTCAGGCCGGCGGTACAATGCGTCGAAGAAATCGTCGTTCTGGAAACCGGGCAGGCAATAAATGTCTTTGATTCCATTGAGAATCAGCGAGTCCGCAACAAGATCCGCTACTGTCCCGGCCATGCTAAGTTCCTCGATTCGCTGGAGGCGAGTCATTCGACTCGAATTCGAATGCCAATTACGAGCAATCTCGAAAATGCACAATCATGCCCAGAAGTGCCGCGCGGGTGCGAAACGATCCATGGCTGCGCAGGATCCGGATATATGTCCGACCCGCCGGTCTGCCCTGAAGTCATGATCAATGGAAAGGGAAATATCCGTCGATCACGCTGCGCATAGGCGGATTGCGGCAATATTTCTGCTGACTATAATGTTTGAAGGATTAGCGGCGCATGAAGACAACTGAGAGCCGCTTCGGCCGAATCTGGATACACAGAATATCCGGCACTCTTCTGGAAAAAATACCGGCATGTGCTATCGATGATGGAATAATGTATGCAATCTATTCTTCAGATAAATGTTCGAGACCTAATTCAAAAAAGAACTGTTGAGTCGGCGCGATTAGAGTTTCAGGCGGACTGGAATCCTTGCGCAACCGGCAGCCAAGTCCTCAAGACGATTTGCGCATTTGCGAACGACATCAACAGCCTGAACGGCGGATATGTCGTCATCGGCGTCGAGGAGTCCGGCGGGAGGGCGGTCCTGCCTGCAAAAGGGCTTGCGGGCGAGATGATGGACCAAGCCCAGAAATGGATTCGAAGACAATGCAAAGCAACATTTTCGGGCTACATGCCAGTGCTCTCTCCCGAAAAGGTTGGCGACAGCAAAGTAGTGGTCGTTTGGTGCCCGCCGAGCGAAGACCGGCCTCATCGAGCACCCATCGCACCTGATCGACACAAAGAACTCAAGTATTGGGTTCGCAAAGGTTCTGAAACGGTCGACGCTGAAGCAAGCGGACTTCTGAATGCGCTCATGGAGCGATCAACCCGGATGCCATGGGACAATCGAACGGCCCATGCCGCTCGAATCGAGGATCTAAGCGGGACATTGGTTCGCAAGCATCTTCATGGCGTCGAAAGCGCTCTTCGAGATGATCCGGACACGATCGCAATCTATCGTAGCATGCGGATAATTGACAAAGTCAACGGAAACGTAGCTCCGCGAAACGTGGGACTGCTGTTCTTCTCTGATTCGCCTGAACGATGGTTTCCTTGCGCCCGGATCGAAGTCCGTCAGTTCGCGGATAGTGCCGGGACCGTGCAGGATAGCCACGTTTTCAAAGGTCCGCTAACCGCCCAGCTGCGGGATTGCCTTCGGCACTTGGAAGGAATTTCGCGAGAGCACATCAGGAAAGAGCATGACCGCAGCCAAGTGAAAGGCTGGGTCAGCTACCCTATTCCAGCGTTGCGCGAAGCTCTTGTCAATGCCGTCTACCACCGTAGCTATCGGCACGATATTCTGGAGCCGACCAAAGTCGGCCTTTATCCCGACCGCATGGAAATTATCAGTTATCCCGGCCCCGTAACCGGCATTGAAAGGGAACACCTCCTTCCGAACGCTGATAGGTCGTCAAGTCCTGCGCCCGCCCGCAATCCCAGAATAGGGGAATTTCTCAAGCAACTCGGTTTAGCCGAAGAGTGGAGGACCGGTTTGCCGACAATTTATAATTCAATGGCCAGGAACGGGTCTCCGACTCCGAAATTCGACTTCGACGAAGGGCGTCAATGGTTCAGGACTACATTGCCGGCGCATCCCGAGTACGCAGCGGTCTCCGCATTGCGGGACGCCGCGTACTTGCGCGCGGTTTCCGGTGTGGAAGACGCATTCGTCCGTGTCCGAGATGCTTGGGAAGGGAACGAACGCTCCGCAGTTCTCGCCTCGGAAATGATCCAACTTTGCGCCGAGCGGGACGATCTTGAGACCGCTGAACATGTATTCCGCCGGTTCCGGGCGAGCGAGCCAGATTCCCTGGCGGGCAACGTAACCAACCGATGGATCGAGGTTTTGTGGCGAAACGAAAGAGTTGATGATGCGCGAAAGTTGTTGGACGAAATTCCAAGAGCCGCTTCGGCGCATGACGCCGTTGATTCCGCGATTCTTGCTCGGCGACTCGGAGAATCGCAAATTGCGCATCGTTATTTCGAAAGTGCGGGAAGCATAATCGGCTCCGATGCGCGGGCATTGTTGGAATTCGCGCAGACAAAGATCCAGCTTGCCCGGCACGCGCGAAAGAAGGGGAGGCGCGATTGGCGCCAAGTGAACCGCCGTCTCCTGACCGAGGCTCGGGAACTGCTTGAACGGGCGGTCCAGATGGATGCCTCGCCTGCGCGGCACGCATGGGCTTGGCGGGAACTTGGCAGAGTCCTGAATTGGACCGGCGCGCCTTCAGCCGACGTGGAAGGCGCCTATGAGAACGCCAAACGACTGCTGCCTGACCAGCATCGATTCTCCAGAGAATTGGAGCAATACAGAGAGCGGCGCAAAGCGGGCGACAAACCCGCGAGAACAAATAACGGCCGCTCCGCAAGAAAAAGGCGCTAGCCAAGCCTGTAGATCGCAATTTCTGCAATCCCGATTCCAGTCGGAAACGCAGCCCGAATTGCGGCGGCCGCTTGACAATGCGCCGCCGCCTTCCAGCGATATGTCCTGCAAATATGCATTTCCATTCTTCCGAATTTCCTATGGATCGAATCTGCCGTCCCTGCCAAGACGAACAGAGACGCGGTCTCGCTGTAGTCGGCGGCGAAGCGCCCGATGATCCGGACGAGATGCGGAGCGCTGTTGAACGCAGGCAGTTCTGCAAACCGGGCAGGCAATGAATGTCGCTGAATTCCATTGGGAATCAACGAGTCCGCAACATGATTCGCAAGCATTCCGGCCAAGAAAGGCTTTTTGGTTTGCAAACGTCGAGTCATTCGCCTCGAATGCGGAAACCAGCTACGAGCCATCTCGAAAACGCACAATCGTGCGCCGAGTTGCTGCGTGGAATTGGAACATTTTGCGACGTCGCGCGAAAAATGCTGCGCAGCATTCAACATGCCTGCTGCGGATTCATGTTCTCCCTTCAACGCCTCGCTCTGAAGTCATGCTCAACTGGCTCGGTCGGCAAAGCCGGAAGAGCGGACGAGATGCCGCGTCCATCATGCTCTATTTTCAGTGAAACTCCGGTCCCCTTCAAACATCGGCGGATTCAATCCAAGATCGACGGAAGACGGAAATTGAATGCACGGCAGCTGAAATGATCAAGGAGGACATCCGGAAGAACCTGCCGGTTTGGGGCAAGGCGATGCTGCTCCTGATTCCCGGATTCGGCGGCGGCCTGATAGCATTTTGGATAGGACTTCCGATGCCGTTCATGCTTGGCAGCTTGTTCGTCACGGCGGCCTATTGCATCTGGCGATCCAACACGACAGGCCGTCCGTTTATTTTGCCCTCGCTGATGCGCCGAATTTCCATCGCGGTCATCGGCACGATGATCGGCGCCGAATTCTCGCCGGACATCACATCGGTGCTTCCGTCGATTTGGGCGTCCCTTGCCGGGGCGGCCGTGTTCGTTGTCGTCGCATACATAGTCGGGTTTCAGATATTCAGGAAAATCGGCAGGTACGGTCCGGCCACGGCCCTGTTTTCTGCGATGCCGGGCGGATTCATCGAGGCGACGACGCTCGGCGAGCGCGCGGGAGCGGATCTCCAACTCGTGACGGTGCAGCATTTCGCCAGGATCGTTCTTGTCGTCACTTTGATTCCTTTGCTCTTTTTCGCTTGGTCCGGGATTGCGGTTGGAAGCGCGGGCGGCCAGACCTTTTCGGATCTTCCTCACGACCTGTCGGATTACGCATCGATCGGACTCATTTCCGTCGCAGGAATCTTTGCCGGGAAAATGCTGCGGTTTCCTGCTTCGCACATGGCCGGGCCTTTGATCCTGAGCGCGGCGGCGCATTCGCTGGGCTGGGCCGAGATCCAGAGTCCGGACTGGCTGCTGTTTTTGGCGCAATTGATCGTCGGCACCGGATTGGGAACTCAATTCTCCGGCGTCGGCGGCCGGCTGCTCGCCGTAGCGTTCGGGCTCGGAATCCTATCGGTCGCCGCCATGCTCGCGCTGGCCGGAGCGACGGCTTTCGCCGTGGTCGCCGCAACGCCTTATCCTTACGAAGCACTGCTGCTGAGCTATTCGCCCGGCGGCGTGACTGAAATGGGCTTGATCGCCCTCAGCCTCAGCATGAGCCCGATATTCGTGTCGATGCATCACTTGTTCAGAATTCTGTTCACCGTGCTGGTTGCGGGACTCGCCGCGAAGATCGTGAACGTCAAATTCGACGATTGATTTCGCGTGCGCAGCCGACCGGCTTGCGCGGCGAGGAAGGCGGCGGACCGTTTTCATCCGTGCCGTGAAATAGGTGAAATAGTTCGCCGAAATTGATTGAAAACGTGTCGCGCCGTTTGCCATAATGCAGCCGCGCGGCGAGGAGCGGCGAAAAAACTCGGAGACGAAGAATGACCGGCTTGAAAACAGTTGAGAACGATGGGGACGTGAACGAATTCATTGAATCCGTCGAAAATCCCCGCCGACGCGAGGAAGTGGCGAAAGTCGTCCGCATGATGGAGCAGGTCTCGGGGGAACCGCCGCGAATGTGGGGCGACAGCATCGTCGGATTCGGCAGATACAGATACAAGCGTTCCGACGGTTCGGAACACGGTTGGATGCTCACGGCGGTTTCGCCGAGGAAATCGAGCCTTACTCTCTACATCATGCCGGGCTTCAAGAACTACGGCGACCTCCTCGAACGCTTGGGAAAGCACAAGCATTCCGTGGGCTGCCTGTACCTGACAAGGCTCTCAAATGTGGATTTCGAGGTGTTGACCGAGCTCGTCTCGCGCTCGGTCAAAGACATGCGCGCGAAATATCACGCCTGATTTCGCCGCGAACGAACGCTCGTCAGCCCGTTCTTGGAACGACGTCCACCAGAAGCTCCTTCACGCCTCGCAGGACGACGCGGTCCCGGAATTCGGGCTCGCATGCAAGCTCCATTGAGGAATACCGCTCAAGCAGGGCGGAAAAAACGATTCTGCCTTCAAGCATCGCCAAGGACGACCCAAGGCAGTGGTGGATTCCTCGGCCGAACGACAGGTGCTTCGCTTCGTTTCTGGTGATGTCCAGCTTGTCCGGGTCGGTGTAGACCTCGGGATCCCTGTTCGCCGCGCCCAGAGCGCAAAGCAGCTGCTGGCCGGCCCGCACCCGTTTGCCGCCGATCTCCGCGTCCTCCATGATGTATCGTCCGTCCAGCTGGACGGGGCTGTCGTATCGCAGGAACTCGGTGACAGCGGATTCCATAAGGTCCGGCTTGCTGCGAAGCAATTCCATTTGATCGGGATGTCGAAGCAGCGCAAGCATCCCGTTGCCGATCATGTTCCGGGTCGTTTCGTTTCCGGCGACGAGCAAAAGCAAAAGCGTGAGCAAGAGCTCTTCCCGGTTGAGTTTGCTGCCGTCGTCTTCGGCTTCGATCAGCGAACTGATGAGATCGTTCTGCGGATCGGCTTCCCGCTTGACGATGATTCCCTCGAAATATTCGAAGATTTCGTCCCAAGATTTTTTGATCCTGTCGACATGCGTTCTCACGAGGATCGGCTCCACGGAAAGGGCCAGATCGTCGGACCAGACCTTGAAACGATCACGATCCTCCGGCGGGACCCCCAGCATTTTCGCGATGACGATGACCGGCAGCGGGTAAGCGATGTCCGCGACCACATCGATTCTTCTCTTGTCTGCGATCGAGTCCAGCAATTGGTTCACGGTGCTCCGGATGCCGTCTTCAAGCTTGGCGATCGCCTTGGGCGTAAACGCTTTCAAGATCAGGGCGCGAAGCCGCGTGTGCTTGGGAGGGTCGGTGTGCAGCAGCGTTCTCAACTCGGTGAACGCGAAGCCTCGCTGGCTGTTCGTGAACCGCTTGTGATCCCGAAGAACGGCATCGATCTCATTGTATCCGGTCAGCAGCCAAGCGTTCACCAGCCTCAGCCTGTGGATCGGATCCTTGCTGCGGATCTCCTTGTATTTTTCATACGGGTTTTCGCGGAGCGAAGCGGAAGTCGGATCGTAGGAAACTCCAGACTCCATTTTCTCCCAAGCGAGCAGCGCCTTCATGACGACGGCTTTCGCCGCTTCTTTCGACGCATCCAACAATTGAGACATTGATCCTCCTTCGTGACCACCGTCAGCGCCGCTCCCGCAACGCCCGGTCTTATTGAGTTCACCTACCGACGAGACTTCGATTTGACGTCAAAACGGCGGCGTCCCAAAGCTGCTTTCAGGTTCAAATTTCAAAACTGTAAGGAGCCGGAATGCAAGTATTCGGAATGCCAATCCAGTTTGCAAGCGTCGCGCAAATCGCCACGCGCCGGCCACAGAAGACGGCTCAAGCTTGCAGCTCGCCTAAGGAACGCGCCTGAGCGGCCGCATGCCGCGCGGCGCAACCGACGCTATCAACGCCGTCGGCGTCCAGAGTTCGACCCAGCTCCCGTTCCGTCCCAAAAAACCCACATGATCGGCCTTTGGCCGCCCGCCCCCGACCATGAAACGGTTTCCGGGGCGGCCGCCCGCTCCGGGTGGCGATTTCCTGCGGGGTCGTCGATGATGCGCGGCGGAAGCGGACAAAGTGGACGTCTTATTTTCGGTGACGCAGTTCCCGCTCAAAAAACTGTCCCGGACGCGGCGGCTTCGAACCCCCGATTGCATCCGGCCGCCAGGCCGTGGACGCATGCCAAATCGACCCGCGCCCGCTTGCCGGCCGCGTGGCGGCCTTCCGCCGCGTCCTCCGCTTCCGCCTTCAACCCCTTTGGAACAAGGAGCAAGCGGCATGATAATTGATGAAGCGTCGCCGGACAACATGAATGTCGTCCATCCCTGCGCGGCGGGCCTCGACGTCCACAAGCTGTCGATCACGGCGTCGGTGCGGGTCTGGAAGGGCTGCGGCGAGGACGGGGAGGTCGCCACGCGGACCTTTCCGGCTGCGGCCCGGGGCTTCCGGGAGATGGCGGACTGGCTTTCGGTCTGCAAGGTGACGGCGGCGGCGATGGAGGCGACCGGGATCTACTGGGAGGCGCCCTTGGACGCGCTCGAGGCGGCGGGCATCCGGCCGCTGCTTCTGAACGCGCAGCACGTCAAGCAGGTCCGCGGGCGCAAGACGGATGTCGGGGACAGCGTGTGGCTGGCGCGGGTCTGCCAGTTCGGGCTGGCGCGGCCGAGCCTTGTCCTTCCGAAGCGGTACCGGGAGCTGCGGGCGCCGGGCCGACACCGGCGGCAGGCGGCCGAGGATCGGGCGCGGTTCCGCAACCGGGCGCACAAGCTGGTCGATCGCGCGGGCCTGCGGGTGGGCGGCGTGCTCTCCGACATCTTCGGCAAGAACGGGCGGCGCATCCTCGACGGCCTTGCCGAAGGCTTGCCGACGGGCGACATCCTGGCCGGTCCCGCGTCCCATGTCACGCGCAAGCAGGCCGGTCCGGAGGGCGTCCTGTCCCTTGAGCTGAACCCGCATGCCCGGACGGCGCTCAAAGATCTTCTCGACCAGCACGACCGGGCGGCGCGCGTGATGGCGGACTGCGAACGCGCCCTCCACAGCGAACTCGCCAAGAACCGCGAGGACGCGCAGTCGCTGCGCCTGCTGCAGACCATCCCCGGGATCGGGGCCGCGGCGGCGGGCGCCATCCTGGCCGAGCTCGGCCCCGACATCGGCATGTTCGCTTCGCACGCGCACTGCGCCGCATGGGCCGGGCTCTGTCCGGGCAACAACGAGAGCGGCGGCCGGCGGCGGAGCGGACGCGCCCGGAAGGGCAATCCGGCGCTCCGGAGGGTCCTCGTCGAATGCGCGCACGCCGCCTCCCGAACCAAGGACTGCCAGTTCCACAGCCACTTCCGCGCCCTCAGGGCGAGGAAGAGCTACAAGCAGGCCGTCTTCGCCACCGCCCGCAAGCTGGTCCGCGTGATCCATGCGGTCCTGAAGAACCGGAAGCCTGCACGGATCCCGGAACCGACTACCAGGAGATCATGGCGCGCAGGAATGCCCCGCGCTGGATCCGCATGATGAAGGCCTACGGCATCGAGCAGCCGGCCGCCGGACAGGCGGCGACACAACCGGCCTGACGCAAGCCAAGCCCTCCGCAACGGGATCGCCAGCGGGCCAGAACGGGGGCCGCCCGCAAACGCCATCCCGGCACCGGAGAGCGGAAGCCCGCAGACGCCGCTCAACCCTGGCGCAGCCGGGGACCGGTCGAAGTGTGCCCAATGGTGGAGATGTTTCATGCCAAACCTGCCGACCCACGCGCAGCAAAGGGCCTGAGCTACATGATGACCCAAAGGCGCGGCGAAATTATCCGTATTGAATCCCTTGCCGGTACGCAGAAGCACGGAGGATCCCCGAACAAGCAGTTCACAGTCGTCAAACCTGCATCGAAGCGTACCTGTGCACAAGCTTGTCAGCGCGATCATCCGAGACGTCCGCGGGTTCTGTACAAGCAGCATGAATCAATCGGAAGGTGTCTTTTTGACGGCGGCGATGAGTCGTTCCGCACTTGCCGTCCAACCGTAGGCTTCCGCCTCTTTCCCGGTGTGCAGCCCGATGAAGTTCAGGATTGATTTCCCGAACCGCTCTATGGAATAGCGAATCCCGCGCCAGAGTTGGCGACGGACCAGCCTTCCGAAAAAAGCCCTCGACGGCGCTGATCCAAGAGCACGAGGTCGGCGTGAAGCGGAAGAGCTGGCGGGGATGCTCCGCCAACCAGCCCGTGACGACCCTATGCATGTGGGCGGCGCATTTGTCCAAGATGGCGTGGACGCTCGGCTTGTCGGGCGCATCCTTGGCGCAGCCGGGGAACGGTCGAAGTGTGCCCAATGGTGGAGATGTTTCATGCCACAATGAGACGCACCCCAAATCCCAGCAGCATGTTGACAGCGGATTTCTTCAGTGGTTTGCTGATCAACCAATGTGGCGAGAGAAGGGGAATTCGTGACGGAAGGAAACCCGCCGGCGCGCGCCTCCAAGGCCGCCGATACTGCGATTGCCGAATTTCGCAAAGGCTTCTTTTGCGCGCTGATTTCGGATGTGCTGGACGATCTTGGCTGCAGCCGCCAAGCGCTACCGCCGTTCATCCGCCCTCTGGACGAAAGCCTAACGCTCATTGGACGGGCGCGAACGATGCTTTACGCCGAAGTTTTTGCGCGGCCCGGACCGGAAGAAAACCACTACGAGCTGGAGATCCGTCTGGTCGACAGCCTTGGGCCGGAAGAAGTCGCCGTCGCCGCATGCGGCGGCAGCGGACGGATCGCGCCTTGGGGCGGGCTTCTAAGTACGGCTGCGAAAATGCGCGGGGCCGCCGGAGCGGTCATGGACGGATTTGTGCGAGACATCCTGCATGTGCGCGATCTCGGATTTCCTGTGTTCGCGGGCGGGATCGCCCCGCTTGACAGCTCCGGCCGCGGCAGGGTTGTCGAGACCGACGTCGCAGTCGAAGTGGGCGGCGTCCCAGTCAGGCCCGGAGACATCGTGTTCGGCGACGCCGACGGCTGCATCGTGATCCCCCGCGAAATCGAGGACGCCGTCATTAGGAAGGGCCGCGAGAAGCTCGCGGCGGAAGGAAAATCGTTGAAGGCGTTGCAGGAAGGAAAGCTGCTCGCGGAAGTCTACGAGGAATTCGGCGTACTCTGATCCTGCTTGGTTCCTTGGCTGGCTGGACCCGACTAAGGCCGCCTTGGATTCCGCTCCCGGTACCTTTTGGCGGCACCGCGTCTCTCCATGACAACCGGTCGTAAGACCCGACCACGCCCCTCAATCGGACTGCCCGGTCCAAGATCCTCAAAATTCCACACGAGTTCGCTTCCGCCGACGGTGCATTTGCGCACGACGACAAGTTTCGGCGTTTCCGACGATGCGCGGGCCATAGCTCAGAAACCGTTCTTCAGTCTGGCCTCGGGCCGTTCACGCAGCTGATTTCCAATGTCTTGAGCGGGCCCGCCGGCATCCTCGCCGCCCGCCGCTGCAAGATCTGGTCCGCGGCGGCTCATTTCGCGTCGTCCGGGAACGAGGCCGCTTCCGGCCCGAATGCGGCTGTTCGGGATGCCTGTCAAGGACTTTATGCACCTTTATCGCGGTGCGCAGCGGGCGATCGAAGCTGTCGGCAACGTCGCCTGAAATGACGAAATGGCCGGTCTTCCAGCTTCCCGCACGCGCGCCTTTCTCGGCGCCGAGTCAGAACGGAAAAGACCGGCGGGCTGCCTGAGTTTGACCGCGAATAACGAGTCTGTTACCGTCCTTCCAGGGAACGCTGGTCGCGACCGCCGGAGGATTTTCGGCTTTATTGGATCGGCAGAGCGGACGCTGCTCTGCCGCGCGGGCAGCACGCAAAGGAGGAAAATATATGTTATCTTATGGGAAAGCGCGCGCCGTTGCAGCGGGCGCAGTCGTTGCAGCGTGTACGGCTCTTGCGCCGGTCGGCGCCGCTCTGGCTCAGGACATAACGCTCAGGCTGCCAAGCTGGTGGTTCGGCGAGCCGGGCAACGAGATCTGGATGAACAAGGTTGTCGATGCCTTCATGGCGGAGAACCCCGGAATAAAGGTCGAAGGCTACAATCTTTCTTACGGCGGCTACGCCGACCAGATGCTGCTCGAAATTAGTTCCGGATCGCCGCCCGATGTCATCCATCTGACCAATCTCAATATGGGGGACTATCTGCGCAACGATCTGCTCATGCCGATCGACGAGTTCCTGGCCCAGTCCGACATCGACGAAACGACGTTCACTCCGGCGCAGTTCGCATCGCCGATCGTCACGGACGGCAAGTCCTACGGCGTCATCCACATGGTTGCGAATTACATCCCGTTCTACAACGAAGACCTCCTTGCGGAAGCGGGCTATTCGGAGTTTCCCGAAACCACCGAGGAATTCATGGAAATGGCCAAGGCTCTGACCGATCCGCCTGCGAGCTTCGGCTACGCCGCGATGGTCAAGCCGGGCAGCTACGTCGAAACCTACATGGACGTGGCCCAGTGGGTGATCGGCTCGGGCGGCCATTTCTCGGAGGCAGGCAAGCCCACGATCGACGACCCTCGCAACGTGGCTGCCGTCGCCGCATTCAAGGATCTCTTCGATGCGGGCGTGATGCCGAGGGACGTCGACAAATCCACTTACCGCCAGATGTGGTGGCAGGGAAAAGTCGCCGTCCTGTTCGACGGCTCGTGGATGATGGGGTTTGCCCGCGCGGAAAATCCGGATATCGTGCCCAAACTCAAGACCGCCCTGATGCCATGGCCGGGAAGGCGCACCGCGTCCGCATTCCAGATTTGGTCCATTCCGCGCGGCGCGAAGAATCCGGAGGCGTCGTTCAAGCTCATTGAGTTCATGCAGAGCCCGGAGTGGCAAACTGAAATGGTTTCGATCACCAATACGGTTTCGCCTCGGTTCGGAAGCATGCCGGCGGGCTATCTCGACGACAACCCCTGGTTCTCCAATTTCCAGGTGGCATCGGACAAGCACGCCGTTTCAATCATGCCGGAAGGGCTTGAAGCCTACGGAAACGAAATACTCAAGATCATCGCGGACAAGGTGGAGCAGATACTTTACCGGGATGCCCCGATCGAAGCCTCGCTGGCCGAGGCCCAGTCGGAGGTCGAAGCGCTGATCGGCGGTTGACGAGTCGCAAAGTTTCCCGGGACGGAAGAAGCTCCGTCCCGGGCAAAGACGATTGCAGACGATCCCTGCGCGGATGAATTCGCCGATTTTTTGTGGTGCCGGCACGCGGCCGGGACTACGCAGACGCATGGAGCCGCATATTTCGTGAGACCGCGAGAAATCGCCGACAGCCAAGACAGGTGGCTCCCGTCAGCGCTGCTCGGACCGGTGCTGGTCGCCGTGTTCGTCCTCGTGATCGCGCCGCTGGCATGGGGCCTCCGGCTCAGCGTGACGGACAGCCGGATGATCGGCCTCGGTTTCGACATCGGCCTGACACTCAAGAACTACAAAACCGTCCTGGCCGATCCGGACACCTGGAACGCCGTCTGGGTGACGACCGTTTTCTCGGGCGGCACGGTGATCGGCAGCGTCGCGGTCGGAATTGCGGCGGCGCTGGTTCTCGACCGGGAATTCGTTGGTCGAGGGCTGGTGCGGGTCTTGGTCATTCTGCCCTGGGCGGTTCCGCACGTCGTGGCGGCGCTCGTCTGGCAGTGGATGTACAATCCTGATTTCGGCGTGATCAACTACGGACTGCTGCTCCTTCCCTGGGTCGACGAAACCCCCAAGTGGCTGAGCGACCCCGACTTCGCGCTGCTCGCCATAATCCTTGTGAATGTCTGGAAGACATACCCTTTCGCCGCGCTTTTGCTGCTTGCCGGGCTGCAAACGATCAGCGACGATCTGTACGAAGCTTCCGCGATCGACGGAGCCAGTCCCGCCCGAAGGTTTCTCGACATAACCTTGCCCGGCATCCGGCGGGTGCTGGCGATTGTTGTGCTGCTTCTTCTCATCTGGAGCTTCGGCAACTTCGTCTTCATTTTCCTGATGACCCAGGGAGGCCCGGCAGGCGCGACCAACGCGCTGGTGGTGCACATCTATTTCGAGGCGTTCCGCTTTTTCAGGGCCGGATCGGCGTTCTCGATCGGTGCGCTGCTGCTGGCGATGTCGATCATCCTGACGTCGGTTTACCTCGCGGTTTCACGGGGGCACGAAAGTGACTGAAGGAACTGCCGCTCACGGCGATTTCTTGCCGCGCGTCTCGGTTGCGGCCTGGCGCGTTGCCGCCGGGGCCGCGATCGTTCTGCTCAGCACGCTTGGCGTGTTTCCGTTCTATTGGATGTTCGTCACTTCGATACGGCCAGGCCCTGAGATATTCGAATTTCCGCCCAAGATTCTTCCGAGCGCCGATTCCGTTTTTTCGCCCTACCTCACTCTGATCCGAGAAACCGACCTTGCGCTCTGGATCTGGAATTCCGCGGCGGTTTCGCTGGCGACCGCGTTCTTCGCCTCGCTGTTCGGCGCGATGACCGCGTACGTGCTTTCGCGGTTCCGTTTCCCGGGACGCGAATCGTCCATGGTCGCGCTCCTCACGACCCAGATGCTTCCGGCGATACTGCTGGCGCTTCCGATGTACGTGTTCTTTTCGCGCCTTGGTCTCCTGAACAGCCTTTTCGGTCTTTCGATCGCCTATCTCGCGTTTCTTGTTCCGGTCGCGGCGGCGTTGCTGAAGGCGTTTTTCGATGCCATTCCGATCGAGCTCGAGGAGGCTTCTCTCATGGACGGCGCCTCCCGGCTTCAGACGATGTTTCAAGTGACGCTGCCGCTTTCGCTTCCCGGCATCGCATCGACGTTCCTGTTCTGCTTCATCATTTCATGGGATGAGTTCCTGTTCGCGCGGATGTTCATCCGGCAGCCGGAAAACTGGACCGTTTCCCTCGGCCTCGCCTCGTTTTCCGGGGAGTTCGTCACGCCTTGGGACCAAGTCATGGCCGCCGCCACGATCATTACTCTCCCTGCGGCGGCAATCTTCCTTGCGCTGCAGCGCTATCTGGTCCGCGGCCTGACGGCAGGCGGAATAAAGGGGTAGGTCAATCAATCATGGCTACGGCTCGACTCGAAAACGTCTCCAAGCGCTATCCCGACCATCTGGCGGTCGACGGCATCAACCTCAATGTCCATGAGGGCGAATTCATGGTTCTCGTCGGCCCGTCCGGATGCGGAAAATCCACAACGTTGCGCATGATCGCCGGGCTTGAGAGCGCGACCGAAGGCGACATCTGGATCGGCGAACGGCTCGTGAACCGGGTCTCTCCAAGAGACCGCGACGTGGCGATGGTATTCCAGAGCTACGCACTCTATCCGAATATGAATGTCCATAGGAACCTTTCGTATTCGCTGCGGCTGCGGCGGGTGCCGAAGGCAGAGATCGATCTTCGAGTGCGCAAGGTCGCGGATTCGCTCGACTTGGCGCGGCTGCTTCATCGAAAACCCGGCCAGCTTTCCGGCGGCCAGCGCCAGAGGGTCGCGCTCGGCAGGGCCATTATCCGCGAGCCCGAACTGTTCCTGATGGACGAGCCGCTCAGCAATCTGGACGCGAAGCTCCGCGTGCAGACGCGTTCGGAAATCACGAGGCTTCAGCGCGAGTTCGGCGTTACGACAATCTACGTCACTCATGACCAGACCGAAGCGATGACGATGGGCAGCAGGATCGTCGTAATGAACGACGGCAGCATCCAGCAGATCGACACGCCTCGCGAGCTCTACCGCAATCCGGCAAACGCGTTCGTGGCTCAATTCATCGGCACGCCGCCGATGAACCTGATCGAATGCCGGCTTGATCGCTCGGAAGCTGCGAATGCGCTGCGGAGCGACGGCGCGAATGTCGAATGCCCTGTTGCCGCGGCGGATGCGCTCGCGGCCGAGGCCGATGGGGTCTTGGTTGGCTTCCGCCCGGAAGACGCCGTGTTTGCCGGCTGCGATCCGGGCGCCGGTTTTTTCGGCACGGCCGCCGCGATCGAAGATCTCGGGCACGAATCCCTCGTCGCTGTCGCTTCCGGCGGATCGAAGTTCACTGTCCGGCTCGCGCCGGCCGAGGCGGATCGGATCCGGCTGGGCGACAGAATGGCGTTTTCCGTGGATCCGGCTATGCTGCGCTTCTTCAGCCGCAGCAGCGGCAAGGCGATTTCCGTGCCGACCGGAGAAGTTCGGCGGCGGAGCCGGCAGGAGGACCCAATATGACAATCTTGATTACGGGCGCAACCGGAAGGGTAGGCCGGGAATTGCTGGCCTTGCGCAAAGCCGAAGGCGAACGGGTTCGGGCGCTGGTGATGCCGGGCGATCCCGGACGCGCGCGGCTGGAGTCCGAAGAGGTCGAAATCGTCGACGGCTCATTGACGGACCGCGCCGCCGTCGCGACGGCCGTCGAAGGCGTTCGCAGGATCGCCCACCTTGCAGGCGCGATGCTTTGGGGCGAAGGCGCCGACAGGAGCCTGTTCGAACAGAACATCGAAGGTACGTTCAATCTGCTGGAAGCGATTGCCGGGAAAAAGGCCCGGGTCGAGCGCTTCTTCTTGGCGAGCAGCGACGAGGTGTATCCTTCGTTGAAAGCCCGCTACGCCCCGATCGACGAGTCCCACCCCGTGAATCCGTACAGTTTTTACGGCCTGACCAAGGAAACGAACGAGCGGTTCGCATTCTACTTCCACCGCGCCCACGGCATTCCGGCGACGGTCGCCCGCTTCGCCCTGACGGCTCGGTCGGAAGAGATCCTGCGGCCCGACGGCTGGTCGGGGCGCTTCCTGTTCGTCGCGCCGATGCTGGACCTGTTCGGTGCACTGGGACGGCCTGATGCTGTTTCGGCGCTCGAATCTGCGTGCAGGACGGATCCGAAGTCGACGCTGCTTCTTGCATGCGACGAGGGCGGCGTCCCGTACGAGTTCCACATGTGCGACGTGAAGGATCTGGTATCAGGCATCGACCTGATGCTCGACAACCCTTCCGCTGTCGGCCAAGTCTTCAATCTGAGCGGGCCTTCGCCGTTCTCCTACCGGACCGCCGTTGAAGCTCTGCATGAAGCCACCGGACGTCCATTCGTCGAAGTGAGAATCCCGGGACCGCCAATCCAGATCGCGCACGACATCTCCAAGGCGCGCTCGGTTCTAGGCTACAGGCCGGAGCGAGACGTTCTCCGGATCATCGGCGACGCGGTCGGAAGCAAATAAGGGGTCGAAGTCGGTTCGGCCGGACGCCATCGCTCCCCGAGGAAACGGAAGCGACATTTCAAGCTTCGGGCGGGATCTTCAGAACAGTTCTTCGATCATGCTTGCGGCCTTGTCGCGGGCGCGCTCCATGCTGCCGCGGGCGAAAAGGGCGATTCTCACAGGATATGTGTCGAGGTCGTAATCGGCCGCCCGCGGAAGGTAGTTCAGGAAGCCGTTGCAAATGTCGAGCACGGCAACGGTGACTTCCGGAAAGCGTTTCCGGAGCGATATCTGGACGTCGCTGTAGAACTCGACCGGCGCGCCGACCAGAACGGAGCGTCCCAGCCGCCAGACGTGGATCGGGAGATCGTAGTCGGCGCCGTCGCCGAGCTTTTCCCGAATTGCAAGCCTGCGCTCGGCGCGTTCGCGCGCAAACCCGTCCTCGGCTTTCGCGACCGCCTCCCGACATTCCTCGGCCGAGGGCTGGGCGGCAATTGAAAGCCGCACCGCGTCACGCTTCACAGCGAAGGATTCGTCCGGGCTGCAGCGTTCAATGCGCCACCGTCCAAGCGTCGCGCCGGATTCCTCCCGCCCGGCAAAGGCCAGCCGATGTCCGGGCGGGAACATGCCTGCGATGACGGAGAGCGCGGCATATCCCAGTTCCCTTCCGTTCTGGTCGGCGGCCTCCGCGTTGTCTTCGAAACTCCGTCGCGGAGTAAGGTCGCCGTCCGCGCCGTGAAGGAATACGCAGATCCCGCCGCCGGTTTCGCGCTCGACCAGTTCGCGCATCGCGCCGACATAGTCGGGCGAGACAAGTCGGTTGCCGCCGCCCATCGACGTCGGGTGGGCGGCGTAATTGACCAGCGTGGCGAAAGTCCGGCCGGCAGGATCGGTCACGCGGCCGACGACCAAGGTGTCGTCGGCTTCCTTTCCGGGGTTGAGGCCGCAGACGATTTCTCCCGTGCGCGGAAGCGCCAGATCGCGGTCGTAAGCAAGTCCGCAGCGGCCCTGCGCCCAGCTCAGGGTGGCCGGCGACATTGCGGCGATCGCTTGGCCGACGGCATGCCGGCACGCCTCCAGCAGCTTTTCGCGGTACGGACGGATCAGATGCCCGCCGGGCGCGGAAGCGCGGGCCGGGTCTGTGAAGGGCGCCCCGTGGCTGTGCGAGAGATGCAGCAAGAACGATCCCGGCGCCTCTGCGAACTCAGCCTCGAGAGGCGCGCGAATTCCTTCCTCGTCGGTCTTGGACAGCCAGACCATGAGGTCGAGCGAAAGCAGCAAGACCGGCGCTCCGCCGCGGGCGGGCGCGACGGAAAGGCAAGTGGCGTAAAGCGGGCGATGCATGCCGTCCGCAATATCGTGGGTCGCCGAGCCCCAAGTCCGCGCGAACATTCCTGCGGGGGGGCTGATCTCTGCGCGCGCAACGCCGATGCGGCCGTGGAATTCGTTCTGCGTGAGCGGCGATATGCCGTGCGCGTTTGCCATGTCCTGCTCCGATATTGCGCCCCGTGCCGGGCCATGAATTGCTTGACACGATCGCGCGGGCTCGGCGGCGCCGGAAATCCGCTGGCGCTTCGTGCCGGCCTGCGCGCTCCGGGTTCCGCCGCAGCGAATGACCCCGTTCCGTCTATCGGCCATAATGGCGGAATTCGGCCTTCGGTCAAGCTTCGGCGGCGATCAAGCTCCTTGACGCCGATCCAGCCTTCAAGCCTGCGCGGCAAACCGCGGTCCGCGGTCGGCATCGCAAAGGTTTGTCCGCTGCTTTCTGCACCTTGCGCGTCCGGAACGGCCCACGACGAAACAGCCTCCGGACCCCTCCCCGCAGCAAATCCTGCGCTCGGAAACGGAAGCAAACGAATCGGACTCCGAACAGTCGCAAAAATGCCGAACCGAACGAGAGGTTGCGGAAGGATCTGCAAAACGGTAATGAATTGTCCAAAGCGGTGATGCGTTGTCCAAACTCGCATCTCCACCGGATTTGAATTCGACGGGCCGCGCGCCCGTTTTTTTGTGGTGAAGGGCTGCATGGATGAAGGATCTCGTCGCGATCGCGCCGGTCGAACTCCGCGTTGCGGAAATCGTGCGACCGCTCGTCGAGAAAATGGGATTCGTGCTGGTCCGCCTCCGGTATGGCGGCGGAACCAGAAAAACGCTTCAGATCATGGCGGAGCGTCCGGACGGAAGCATGGAGGTCGAGGACTGCGCCGAAATTTCGCGCGCGGTGTCGGCGGCTCTGGACGTGGACGATCCCTTGGACGGGCCGTATTCGCTGGAAGTGTCGTCGCCCGGCATCGACAGGCCGCTCACGAGGCTCTCGGATTTCGAGGCGTTCGCCGGAAGACGGGCGAAGGTTCAATTGCTGAATCAGATCGAGGGGCGCAGCAGGTTCAAAGGCGTCGTCAAAGGCGTCGCCGGAAGCGAAATCTTGCTGGAAACTCCCGAAGGCATGATCGGATTGCCGTTCGATTCCCTGTCGAGCGCAAGCCTCCTTTTGCAAGATGAACTCGTCTCGGGCCGAGGCTTGCGGCCCGCCGGAAAGAGCAAGCCGCATAAATGAAGGAAGTGCGATGAATATTGCTAGCGCCAACAGGCTGGAACTCCTCCGGATCGCGGAAGCGGTCGCGCAAGAGAAGATGATCGAACGCGAGATCGTGATTGAGGCGATGGAGGAATCCATGGCGAAAGCCGCCAAGATGCGTTACGGGACGGAGCTCGACATCCGTGCGTACCTCGACCGCGGCACGGGCGACCTCACGCTGACGCGCGTTCGGAAGGTCGTCGATGAAGTCGAGAACCAGTTCCAGGAAATCACCCGGAAGGATGCGGCAGCCGAGAAGCCGGATGCCGAAGTCGGCGACGAGCTCGTCGACCAGCTTCCGCCGCTTGAGATGGGGCGCATCGCCGCCCAATCCGCCAAGCAGGTGATTTTGCAAAAGGTGCGCGACGCCGAGCGCGAGCGCCAATACGAGGAGTTCAAGGATCGAATCGGCACGATCATCGTAGGCACCGTGAAGCGGGAAGAGTTCGGGAACATCGTGCTCGACCTCTCGCGAGGCGAGGCCGTGCTCCGGCGCGACCAGAAGATCGGGCGAGAGAGCTACAGCAACGGCGAGCGCCTGCGCGCCTATATAACCGATGTGAGGCGCGAGCAGCGCGGGCCGCAAATTTTCCTGTCCCGGGTCGCGCCGGAATTCATGGTCGAGCTGTTCCGCGTGGAAGTCCCTGAAATCTACGACGGCCTGATCGAAATCCGCGGCGTGGCGAGAGACCCCGGATCGCGGGCCAAGATCGCGGTCTTTTCCTACGAGAGCAGCATCGACCCCGTGGGGGCGTGCGTCGGGATGCGGGGATCCCGGGTCCAGGCGGTCGTGAACGAGCTGCAGGGCGAGCGGATCGACATCATTCCCTGGACCGACGACATGATCGAATTCACCCTGTCCGCGCTGCAGCCGGCCACCGTCACGAAGGTCATCCTCGACGAGGAGGGGCTGCCTAAAGAGGTGGTCGTCCCCGACGAGCAGTTTTCGCTTGCGATCGGGCGGCGCGGGCAGAACGTCCGGCTGGCCAGCCAGCTGACGGGCCTCGACATATCCATCATGACGGAGACCGACGAAAGGGAGCGCCGCCAGGCCGACGTTGCCGAGCGGACGCAGATGCTCATGGACACGATCGACATCGACGAGGTGTTCGCGCACCTTCTCGTCGGCGAGGGCTTCGACACTCTTGACTATCTCGCTTCATGCGAAGTCGAGGAAATTGCAGGCATAGAAGGCGTGAGCGAGAGTTTGGCGCAGGAGGTTCAGCATCGGGCGAGCCGCTTCGTGCAGAAAGAGAACGAAGAAGCGATGGAGCGGGCGAAGGAGCTCGGCCTCGATGACAGCCTGGCGTATTTCGCGGGCCTCACCGAAAAGATGCTGATGACTCTTGCGGAAGAAGGCATCGTCACATTGAAAGACTTCGCGATGTGCGCGGACTGGGAGCTTGCCGGCGGCTATACCGTCGTGAACGGCAAGAGGCAGAAAGATGTCGGAATCCTGGAAAAATATGAAGTGACTCTTGAAGAGGCGCAGCAGCTGGTGATGGAGGCGAGGATCGCGAGCGGGCTGGTGGACGCCTCGGATCTGGAGGCCGACGAAATCGAGGCGGAAGCCGAGGAAGAGGTCGAACAAGAAGGCGCATGACTCCCGAACGATCCGCATCGGCCGAGCGCGCGCCGGAACGCCGTTGCGTCGCGACGGGCGCGCGCTTGCCGAAATCCGAACTCGTCAGATTCGTGGTTGGTCCTGACGGGAATGTCGTGCCCGACATCCGGAACAAGCTTCCCGGACGGGGCGTTTGGGTCAGATCCCAACGGGCGGCGCTGGACAAGGCGATTCGGAAAGGAGCATTCTCCCGGCATTTCCTTCGGCATTCGAAAGTTCCTGGAGACTTGGCGGATGAAGTCGAGCGCCAGCTCGCCGCCCGCGTCGTGGAATACGTTTCTCTGGCCCGGAAGGCCGGAGCGGCCGTCGCGGGCTTCGAAAAGGTCCATGCGGAATTGAAGCGCGGGACCGCCGCTTTGCTTCTCCACGCGCGGGGTTGCTCGGAACGGCAGTTCGCCAAGCTCGGAACGCAAGTATGCAACATTGAATGCTGCGGGTGCCTCAGTTCGGCGGAATTGGGTATGGCGTTTGCGAGAGGTAATGTAATATACGCCGCGCTCAAAGTGGGCGCGCTTGGTTCGAAAACCATTGAAGCGGCGAAACGGCTCGCGGATTACAGAGAGTGACTTGTTCGCGGCTGACCTTTAAGCATCGGGAACGCGGCAATGGCGTAAACAAACCTTGGGAGAGCATTGCTCGGTATGGAAGATAAGTATCTGAGTCACGGCAGACCGCCCGGCGCGTCCCTGCCTTCGCCGCGTCCTCGGCCGGGAAGGTTCAAGGCCCCGAAGGTCGAGGTCGTGATTGAAGGACCGCCGCGCAGGCGAACCTCCAAGTCGGCGCTGCGCCCGCGCCCGACCCCTCTGCCTGTCGGGCAAAGCGCTCCGAGTCCGAAGCCCAAGCAGCAGCCGCGATCGGAAAAGGAACTCTTGCGACGCAAGCATGCGCTCCTCAAAGCGCACGAGCAGGAGGACGAGCGCCGTCGGCAACAGACCGAGGCTTTGGAGCGGGAGCAGCAACTGCGCGCCGAAGCGGAAAAGCAAGCGGCATTGGCCCGCGAAGCGGAGCTCGCCAGGATTGAAGCGAAGCGGCTGGAAGAGGAAGAGCGGCGGATAACAAAGGAGAAGGCTGAAGAGGAAGAGCGGCGGATAACAAAGGAGAAGGCTGAAGAGGAAGAGCGGCGGCGCGAAGAACGAGAAGCCGCGAAACAGCCGGAGCCTGCGGTTGAAGCCAAAGCCGATCCGACGAAAAAACCCGAAGCGGCGGCGACCGAGCGAACCGCGAAGCCCTCCGCTCCGTTTCGCAGGGGAGACCGAAAGCGCGGCCGCGAACGCGACGATGCGAGACTCACGGGACGGCTGTCGACCGAGAGGCGCCGCAAGGGCAAGCTGACCGTATCGAATGCGCTGAACGACAACGAGCGCCAGCGGTCGCATGCCGCGTACATGCGGAGTCACGAGAAAAAGAAGCGGAAGGCGTCCGAGTCGACTGCGGTTCGCGAAAAAGTGATACGCGCCGTCCAAGTGCCTGAAACGATCGTCGTGCAGGAGCTTGCCAACCGGATGGCCGAACCGGTCAAGGACGTCGTGGCCATGCTGATGAAGAACGGCATGGTGGTGTCTCAGAACGAGGTTATCGACGCCGACACTGCGGAATTGATCATCGAAGAGTTCGGCCACACGGTCTCAAGGGTGTCCGATGCCGATGTGGAGGATGTGATCTCAGCGGTCGAGGACAAGCCGGAAGACCTTCTTCCGAGACCTCCCGTCATCGCCGTCATGGGCCATGTCGACCATGGCAAGACGTCGCTTCTGGACCGGATCAGGAACGCAAATGTCGTCTCCGCCGAAGCAGGGGGGATCACGCAGCATATCGGCGCATACCAGGTCCGGACCGCCGGCGGACAATTGCTCACATTCCTTGATACGCCCGGTCACGCAGCGTTCACGTCGATGCGCGCGCGCGGCGCTCAAGTCACCGATATCGTCATTCTGGTCGTCGCCGCTGACGACGCGGTGATGCCGCAGACGGTCGAGGCAATCAATCATGCGAAAGCCGCGGACGTCCCGATCATCGTCGCAATCAACAAATGCGACAAGAAAGCCGCAGATCCGGAAACAGTGAGAAACCAGCTGCTCCGCGACGGCGTGATCGTGGAAAAGCGGTCGGGAGACGTGCTTGACGTCGAGGTGTCGGCGACGACCGGAGACGGCGTCAATGAGCTGCTGGATTCGATCGCCCTCCAAGCCGAACTGATGGAACTCAAAGCCAATCCAAACCGGGAGGCTGTCGGAGCGGTCATCGAAGCTCAGAAGGATGAAGGGCGCGGACCTGTCGCGACAATCCTGGTGCGCGCCGGAACGCTCAGGAAGAACGACATATTCGTCGTCGGCGATCAGTGGGGCAAGGCCCGAGAGCTGGTGGATCATTCCGGACAGCGCGTCGCTTCGGCGGGGCCGTCCACTCCTGTCGAGGTGCTGGGGTTGAAAGGAACGCCCAACGCCGGAGACATTCTCAATGTCGTGGAAACCGTTTCGCAAGCTAAGGAAATCTCCGAATACCGCATGAAGCTTTCCAAGGACAAGCGCAACGCCGCGGGCGCGAACGCGAGCCTGGAATTGTTCAAGCTGATGCAGGAAGGGAAGAAAGCGGAGCAGACGAACGACCTCAAGGTCGTCGTGAAAGCGGATGTTCAAGGCTCTGCGGAAGCCATCACGCAAGCCTTGCACAAAATCGGAAACGACGAAGTCAGGGTCCGGGTGCTGCACTCCGGAATCGGCGAAATCACCGATACGGACGTCGGCCTTGCCGAGGCATCCGAGGCCCTCGTTCTCGGCTTCAATGTCCGGGCGAAAGCCACGGCGCGGAACCTGGCCGTCCGCAAGAGCGTCGACATACGCTATTTCTCGGTGATCTACTCGCTCGTGGACGATGTGAAGGCGGCCGCTTCCGGGCTCTTGCCCGCGGAGATCAAGGAGACGCTTCTCGGGAACGCGGAAATACTGGAAGTGTTCAAGATACCCGGCGTCGGCCCTGTCGCGGGCTGCAAGGTCATCGAAGGAATTGTGCGGCGCGCGGCCGGCGTCCGGCTGCTTCGCGACAACGTGGTGATCCACGAAGGAAGGCTCAGAACGCTGAAACGGTTCAAGAACGAGGTCGCCGAGGTCCAGTCCGGGCTGGAATGCGGCATGGCTTTCGAGGGATACTCGAGCATTCGGAACGGCGACGCGATCGAAGTTTTCGAGCGCGAAGAAGTGCAACGGACGCTCTGACCGGAACAATTCGATCTTGCGGAATCCGACCGCAGGCGCATGCTCCGCAATCGGCTTTCCGTTGAATTGAGCGTTCGCGCCTGTCCGATGAAGCGGCTAAATTGCTTGGCAGCATCAGATGCAGAACAACTTGTTGGCGTGGTCCGGCTGGCAAAACTTCGACACGGGTCTTGAACCCGGCCATCGCGTCTACGCGGTCGGCGATGTGCACGGACAATCATCGCAGTTCGATGCGCTTCTCGACGCGTTCGAATCCGACGCGAGAGAGGCCCGGTCCTCCACTCTGATCGTTCTGGGAGACCTTGTGGACCGAGGCCCTGACAGCATTGGAGCGATCGATGCGGCGATAATGGCCGCCGGAAGAGGCTTTTCCAAAACCGTTCCGCTGATGGGCAATCACGAGCAAATGCTTAGATTGACGCTTGCCGGACAGAGCTTGAGCGATTTCCTGCTCTGGCAAATGAACGGCGCGGACAGCACCATAGACGAGTTGGATTCAGTTCCGCTCGACATCGGATTCAGCGTCAGCGCGGCACGATTGGGCCGCGGGCTCAGAGACGCATTCGGAACGACGCGAGTCGAATTCATGAACAGCCTTGAATCGCATCATGTCGAAGGCAATCTGCTTTTCGTTCATGCGGGCGTGCACCCCCGCAAAAGCCTGAAGGCCCACTTCGCGCAGCCTTGGCACAGCGTGACGGACGATCATTGGGCTTGGATCAGGTTCCCTTTCCTCAGCACTCCGCATCCGGCCCAAGGGAAAATCGTCGTCCACGGACATACGCCTGTCCATCTTATGAACGCGGCGGAGGATTCGCCGAGCTCGGAATTCGACCCGCACCTGATACGCGACGGCCGCATGAATCTGGACGCCGGCAGCTACGCCACCGGCAAAGTCGCCGGCGCGATTTTCGAGCGAGACAGATGCCGGGTGCTGATCGCGAAGGGAAGCTCCGGATAATTTGAAGAAGCGCGCCGCAAGGCCTGACTCTCGCTTGGCCCCGGCTGCAAGTTTCTGCGAATTCGGCGCGGCGCCGGACCAAACATGGACTTGAAAAGGCATTTGGAGCCTCGCATCAAGCCATGCTTGTCTCAACGCGCTTCAAAATCATTCGGAATCCATCACTGTCTGAATTTTCTTTTTCCGCCGGAGATACACATAGAACGCACCGCTCCCTCCGTGCGCGTCGTGGGCGAGACTCACAAATTGAACAACCTCCTTGAGGGGCTTGGTATCAAGCCAAGTCTGCAAAGACCGTCTGAGGATTCCCGTTCGCTGCGGAATTGGTCCGGCGTCGCTTTTTTCCCGCCCCTTGCCCGTAACAATCAAGATCAACCGTCTCTTGGCGCGATATGACGATAAAACGAAAATTGCGACGGCTCTCTTCGCTTTTTCCCGATTCAACCCGTGAAGATCCAACGTGCGTTCCGGCTCGATCTTCCCGGACATCAGCCGCTTCCGGATTTTGCCATCCAGCTGGTAATTCGGCAGCTGGATGAACATGTTGTCTTCCTGAGGCTGCGTCACGCCTGCGCGCGGCGCTGCTTTGCTGCCAATTTCAAAGGCGTTTATCTTGAAAGGCGCGGCCGCGTGGCGCTCGGCTTGGCGCTGCGGATTGTTGAACTTTTTTTTCGGAGCGGGCTTCTTTTCCGGGGGCGGCAACTGTCCGCTTGCCACATAGCTCTCCCAAAGCTCGCGTTCCGGCCGCGTCAGGCTGCGACCGCCGGAAACCGCGACGGCTCTCTCGTTTTTAGTGTAGGCCAGCCACTCTGCGATTTCGTCATCCGAAGGCGGACGGCCGCCGACGGAATTCATCCACGCAGATCCGCCGCGACAATAGAGCGACGAAATTCCTCAATTCGCGCTGCCTCAGTTCTTGGGCAAGGCACGCTTTGCATTGCGATTCAGACCCCGGTCGCGACAAGCTTCCAGTTGGGGTCGCCGCCGCCCATCTTCCTGGCGAATGTCCAAACATCCGTCTGCGCGCGGACTTCCTTGGTATCCCCCTCAACAAGATTGCCGTCCAAGTCGGTTACATAAGAAATCAGGTCGCAAACGAATTCCACCGTGATCTCCGCATTCGATGTCTCCGCCTCGAACTCCGCGTCCAATACGCCGGATTCGCGGATGCCGACGAACGTCGTCGTGAAATTCCGGTCGTCCGAAGCCCTGTCCGAGATCGTCTGCGCGAAAGATTCCGAAACTTCGGAAGACAAGTACGGCTCGATCTCTTCAAGACGGCCTTCCGCGAACGCGATGAGTATCCATTCGTATGCTTTTCGGGCGCCTTCCATGAATCCGCCGACGTTGAAATTCGGCTCGACGCCTTTCATCGACAAGAGCGCCTTGGTCGCCGCTTCATTGTCTTTGGCGTACTTCGCGATGTCGCGGTCGGCCCCGCCTTCGATGACTTCGAATTCACGGCGCGGCTCCTCGGGCACGTCGATCGTCCGCTGGTTCGGGCCGCTTTCGAAACCGTCTCGGGTTCCCAATGTCTTGCGCAGCTTGAGTATCAAGAACAGCGCGACCGCAGCAAGAATGATGAGCTGGATGCCTGATGAACCCATCCTTGCCCCCTGATGGAAATGGTTGACGCGAAACAGCGCCGATCAGCCAAATTTAGGGCATGCCTCGCGGTTTGTCTACTGCGGCAATCGCCGTGCGGGAAATGCGGGCATCAAGATTGTTTCACGTGCGATAAGCACGATGATCGCCGAAACGGGACAGGGTTTCGATCCATCGTTCGGGCCGAGACAATTCCGCAAGCTCCGCCAGAGCAATAATCGGCGGTCTCGCCGTTTTGCCGGGCCTCAACGGCTTTCGTGCGGTCCAAGAAAGCGGTCGCCGTTGAAATGGATAAGATGGGTGGGCGAATCCGCGCGCCAGACCTCTGTCTCCCATGAAATATCGGGCAAATATTTGCTCATGAGGGCGCGGTCGGGGAACGCGGTGACAAAGATCAAGCTTGGTTTTGCGTCTTTGAAAAGCATCGCAAGCTCGTTGTGACGCTTTGAATCCACAGGGCCGTGGCTGGAAACGGCCTCAATCAACAGCAGCCAATCCTCATCGCCGCGGTAGAGAATGACATCAGGCATCTTGCCGTGCTGATCGACAGTTACGCCCAATTCAGCAAGGCGGGTTTCAAAGAAGCAGCCAGCTTTTGCGCCGGCATCTCCAACATAAATGGCCTGAGATCCGGGCGCGAAACGCGGCGCAAATTCGTTGATTATCTTCCCAATCAGAATGTTGTGCGCACCCGGCGTCAGGGAAATTTCATCGCCGCCTGGGAGAGTTGCAGGCACCATCTTCACTTCTCGTTGCTTGGCCCATTTGGCTGCAAGGCTTTTTCGATCATCAAGGTAAGAAGCGAGCGCTGACGTCCATGAATCCGCGCCGAAGCGCCTGATGACTTGAAAGGCTTCGGGGCTGACTTGATAGCATGCTTTGGGGCTGTTCACCGCGCGGTCAGGCTCGTCCGGATTGTAAACAGCTATTCCCGCTTCGACGAATTGATGCATCGTTTGGCGTCTGAAGGTTTCGCGGGTGTTCGGAGCATAATCACGACCGTAATGTTCGCGGGTGTAGCCCATGATCGGCGCAATGCCAATGAGCGGCTGCCCAAGCTGGTCCCACGATCCATCAGGTTCAAGGTTCAACAAGGCTAGCAGAGTAAGCGCCGAACGTTCGTTCTGCTGGCCGCGCGGCATGCCGAAAGCTTTCAAAATTTCCAGTGCTTCGGCAATTTGCTGCTGCGCCTGAATCGGGTTGTTTCCAGTCGTCATGCCTTTTAGCTCGTCCTCGACAATTTGGTCGATGATTTGCTGCGATAAAGGCGCATCTCCTGCATCGGCTCCCATTCGGATCAATGCATTCCGGTCGGGATACCGCAACGAGCGCAAGTCGGTTGCGTTGACTTGCGTGTGCCCGTTGAACTGTCGAAAATAGCGGTCCACCAAGCTGCTATTCAGGTAGATGGACAGCCCGCGCGCCAGCTCTTCAGGCATTCCCCGTTGGTTGTCGTGAAACACATTCAAATGATTCTCAAAGCCTATCAACTCGCCTGGCAACTCTGAGCCGTAGAGAGACGCCACGACTCGACGTCGTTCTTCTTTTGTCGTGAAACGCTTGGTGATGACAAAATGCCCGCTGTTCTTCCAAAGCCATCGCCTACTGTTGCCGGACACTTTGATCGCGTTTGGCTTATTCATTTGTTTGGGCCATACCAAGCCGCCGGAACGGAAATGAGCGGCATAGAGCAGCGGGGCGGCGCCGGTTTCAGGCATAGCGCGAAGATCGTCCTTCAAGCGGAAATCGACAACTGGGCCGGTCGAGACGCCAAGACCAAGCCCAGTCAGGGTTTCCTTGAATTGAGTCATGCGGTCGGCGATTTGCTGCTCGAGACCGTCGATGGCGATATTGATGAACTTTTCGGGGTCATCCGAGCGCACTACGGCATCATAGGGCACATTCCGCTGCGTCATGTCTTGGGTCATGCACTCTCGGAAATCCGCGTCCCACTCGAAGGAGCCTGCTCGGCTGGTCGTAATTGTGACTTCTTCGGGTTTCACGCCCTTGACGGCGTGGATGACGATATTCTCTTGCAGGACTTCATCATCTTTGAATGCGCAGTTTCGAGCTTCAAACACGTGGATGCGCCGCAACGCCATCATGGAAAGAAATTGCTGACGGAAAGGCTTGAAGTACGGACCATTGCAAAAGGACCGGGGAACGATCACGACCATCTCGCCGCCGGACCGCAGCTTCTGCGCGGCCAAATACATGAAACCTGTATAGAGATTCGAGGTTTCAATGCCCGCCAGCCTTAGCGCGGCCCTATGCGAGGATGTTGAACCGATCTTCTTGTAGGGCGGGTTCATAATCACATGACTGTACTTGCTGTTCGCAGCCAGCCCCGTATCAAATGTGCCGAAAAGACTGTCGGCCTCATGGCCATGTATAAAATCTTTTTCATAAACACGGGTTTCTGCGGCGATCCGGACCATCTCGCACCGCCTTTTTGCATCGAGCAACGTGTTCCGCAGGTAACCGATCATCAGCGGCTCGATTTCGTAGCAAACAAGCGCCGCGGACCGCGGTTTCTCAGCTTGGTGAAAAATGCGCTCAACAAACGCGGCCGTGAGCGATCCAACACCTGCCCCCGGATCCAGCAAGCAGATATCGCCGCCAGTATTCTCGAACAGGCTCGCCAGAAATCGCGCTATCGGCGCCGCTGTCATGAACTGTCCAAGAGCCGAGCAGCGTTTTGGATTTAGCCGTGCAGACGTATCGGCCCGGTAGAAGTCGGCGGTATCTGCGATGGCGTTGAGCACAATGGTTCTCATTCATCAATTTGTCGTATTGCAACACTTGTAACATCTTTCGACAATTGAGCGCTACAAATCAGCTGAATGGACAGGCGCAGATCGGGGCGGCCAGCGCAACTCGTCCGCCGACCATTGCTTTCAGCGGCGATGCGGACCACTTGCCGTCGCAGTTCGAACGCCGCATGAGCCGGATTCCGTCATTCGCCGATTGGCATTTTGCTGCCGCTTGAAATTCGTTTGCTCATTTCGCGAGTAGAATTCAGGCTGAATTGATCGCGGCTCCGAGGCAGGATGACGGGTTTGCGTTCAGATCGAGACAGGCGAACCGGCACCATGGAAAGCGGTTTCCAAGTTCTTTCGTTGCAACGCTGCGGAACTCCAAAAAGCTTGCATGAAAAGGCTTTGCCGGTTTGCCGACAGCTTGGATCCGAACATGAAGCGACGGTGCCTGCAAATCGAAAAATGAGCCGTATGCTTTCCGGCCGGTCGCCCGCCATTCAACGACTGATTGCATTGCGCATTTCGACATTCAGGGTTCATCGTTGGCGCCTGACCAAAGATCTTCGTCGATAATGAACTCCGCGTCTCCCGCAATTCTCAGATCATGCGAACCTACGCTCATTGACCTGGCATCGCCGGTCACGCCGAGAACTTCCGTTTCAATCAAGGCCGGCGACATCATGCCGAGCGCGACGAGCCGCCGATGCTCGAGCATTCCCTCGTAATCCCTCCGTAGACGCGCAACCCTTCTCGCAAACTCTGCTTCGGCTTGCTCGACCCCCGCGTCCCAGCCTTCGCCGAGCCACTCGCGGAACCGGCTGGTTTCCAGATCGCCGCGCGGCATCAGGCTCCGGGGCAATTCGCGAGGCTCTTTCGAGCGCATGACAAGATATTCGCGCCATGTCGGCACGACAGGCGAGAGAGAAGCCGCTTTCAAAACTTCAAAGCGCTCATCCGAATGCGAAGCCGATCTTGAACTCCGATTGAGCGCGTACGCGCCGAACGTCCTTGCGATGACCGGCGGCAGAATGAAACCCGGAACGCCCGGAGTCGACGTCGCGACCCTGTTGAAGTCGTACGAAGCGGACAGCTCGGCGCTTCGCCGCTCCAGCAATCGGGTGATTTCCCAAGCCCGGCGGGCAAAGCCATGCTGGCTGCCGAGGCGGCGGGAGGCCTCGCGAAGGGCGGCGCTGCGAATTCGCGCCATCCCGCTTGGCGGATCATCTCCGCGTCCGCCGAATTCGATGGACGACGGATCGCCTTTGGGCTCGAATCCGGTCGCCAGAAAGTCGCGTCCGCCGATCGACGGGACAAAATCAGTTTGCTCCGCGGACTCCGGCGCGGCTCCGCTGCATGCGGAAACGGCGAATGCCGCGGCTGTCGCGGAAAGCGCCGGACGTCGCCGCATGTTCCGCGAGCGCGATGAACCCTCGACGCCTGAATTGAAACTGCTTTGGCGGACCGGCCCAAATATGCCGCACGCAAACGACAGCAAGTCCGCTGCGCGTTCATTCATGGATCGGATACCGCAGCTCCATGCCGCGCGACGCTTTGTCCAGACGAAGGTCGGCGAAGCCGAACGCAGCAGCGTTGACCAATTCGACCGCTTCGTCCAGATCGGCATTCTCCGCGCGCACGCTCACGAAAACAGGATCCGCAGGCGGCGTTCCGAAAGTTCGCAATTCGATTCCCGAGGATTCGGCGAGCGACCGCGCCAGCGGCTCGATCGGCCCATTCCAGCGGAGCGCGAATGGCGCCGATCCGGCTTCGCTTTCAATTCGGCTGGAGGTGATTGGAGAGAGTCCGGCGAACTGCTTCTCCAGATCGGCAGCGATGCGGTTTGCTTTGGCGGTCTCGCGCATTGCTTCCGCAATGATTTCATCGGCGCGGGATTCCTTTTGCAGCGGCGGCCGCTCCGGAAGTTCGGCGCATCCGAAGACCGCTGCCGACGCCAGAATCCCGAGGAAACTGCCAATTCTTGCATCCAGTTCAAGCATTCCGCTTCCAATGAAAAAAAGATTCCTGCCGACCGAAATTTACGATCTGACCGAGAAAATTGCGGTTCATTGTCAACGGGGAAGCGTCGAATTTCGTGGAACGCGCATCCGACCGGAGTGGCTTGCTTCAAGCATTTCCGGGCGCTGATTCCACAGTTCTCGCAATATATATGATTGAAATATCAGATTTATATCAACGGGCAACCAAATCGGGATTGGACAGCGGAATCCCGGCTCCGATGCGGAATGAGATCGAAGGCCGAGGTGTCGCGCGCCGAAGCGATGCGGTTTTCCTTCAATCGCTCAGCCTCTTCCCGTCAGGTGCGCCCATCTTTTTTGGTCGGACGGCGGAGCGAACAACCCTCCAATCGAAGAAGCCGGCCCGACAATTGCTTTCGACACGGCGTTCGACGGCGGGCAAAGCGTTGGCGCCCGCTTCCGACCAGCGGCGCCTCGCCCTTCGCAACCCAAAAGACGGGATGCATTCCTTCCCGGCCAATTGATTGCAAACCTTGACCGGCAATGTCTTTATGCATAGTTGCGGATTCAACAACCTCAGCGAGCCGCGCCGTTGGCGCAATTCGAAGAAAGCCTGCCCAGCAACGACATGCTTGACACGACGGATCACGCCAAGCCCGAGCCATTGCTTGAAGCGAGAAAAATCTCGAAATACTTCGGCGCGGTCACTGCGCTTCAGGATGTCGACCTGAAGCTGCATCCCGGAGAAGTGCTCGGTGTCGTGGGCGACAACGGGGCGGGCAAATCAACCCTGATGAAAGTGCTGTCGGGCCTGCATCCGCCCAGCGCGGGAAGTCTCGTCTTCGACGGCGAGCCGGTGCATTTCACCAGCCCGGCTTCGGCGCGCAGCCGCGGGATCGAGATGGTTTATCAAGACCTCGCGCTTGCCGGGAACATGAACATCGCCGAAAACATCTATCTCGGCAGAGAGCCGAAGCGGAAAATGCTCGGCGGGCTGATCAGCTTGTTCGACCACAAAGCCGGCCTCAGAATGGCCGAAGAGCATCTGGATAATCTCAAGATCCACGTCAAGAGCGTGGAACAAAAAGTGGAAGAGCTTTCCGGCGGCCAGCGCCAAGCCGTCGCGATAGCCCGCTCGATCGCGTTCAAGGCCCGCGTCGTGATCATGGACGAGCCGACGGCGGCATTGGCGATCAAGGAGGTCGGCAAAGTGCTCGACCTCATAAACGGCCTCAAGGATCGAGGCATCTCCGTGGTGATAATCAGCCACCGGATGGACGATATCTTTTACGTTTGCGATCGCGTCATGGCCTTGTACCACGGACGCAATTTCGCCGAAGCCGAATTGAAGGAAACCAGCAGAAGCGAGGTCATCGGCTGGATCATGGGAACCTTGGAGAGCCTGGAAAAGCCCGCGCACGACCGTGTCGAATGAAATGAACGAATCCGCAAGCAACCCGTCCGCCGAAAAGCTGCCGAGAGGCGCAAAGCTTCTGCCGTTCCTGGACCATTACGGAATTCTCATCGTGATCGCCTTGATATGCATCGCTTTGTGGGCGCTCCAGCCCGACGTGTTCTTCACCTGGCGAAACATCACGAACATCTTCAAGCAGACCGCCGCGAACGGAATGCTTTCCATCGGGATGTTCGTCGTCATATTGACGGCGGGAATTGATTTGTCGGTCGGCTCCGTGCTCGCTTTGGGCATGATGACGCTCGCCGTGTCGAACGCCGCCGGGGTGCCTTGGCCGATTGTCCTGCTGCTTTCGCCTCTCATGGGCATGATCGCCGGCTTCATCAACGGAATCGGAATCACCAAGCTGCGAATGCCGCACCCGTTCATCATGACGCTTGGCATGCTGTTCATGGCCCGAGGGTTGGCGAACCTGATATCCGGGGGCGTTCCCTATTCGGGCCTTCCGGATCCGGTCAGGTTCTTGGGATCCGCGCGCATCTATCTTGGCGAGTTCGACGGAACGCGGATCAACCTGCCTGTCGTATTCCTGTTTACGATCTTCGTTTACGTGATTTTCTGGATACTCCTGCAGCATACGGTATTCGGGCGGCGGGTCTATGCGATCGGAGGGAATCCGGACGCGGCGAGAGTCAGCGGAATCAACGTGGACCGCATGCTTATCGCGGTTTACACGATTTGCGGCCTGATGGCCGGCATCGCCGGGCTCATCATGGCCGGGAGAACCAATTCAGGTTTCCCGAACGCCGGGAACGGGATGGAGCTCGAGGCGATCGCCGCGGTCATCATCGGCGGGGCCAGCTTTTTCGGAGGGCGCGGCCAAGTGGTAGGCATATTTGGTGGCGTCCTTATCATGGGATTGATAAGGAACGGTTTGAACTTGAATGACGTCAGCACATTCTGGCAGCAAATACTGATTGGCGCCATCATCGTCCTTGCTGTGTTCATAGACGTATTGAGGCGCGACCTAGGGCGGCGACAGTGATCGGAAAACACAGATCGCCAAGTCGTTCTTTCGATGGAGTTCCGAATAGGGTCGGGACGCCCGAGCTTTAAATTGTCCACCTGCAACTGAAGAGGAGATCAAAATGAACAAGTTGCTTGGATCCGTCGGCCTTTTTGCGGCCGCGGGCGCGTTGGCCGGACTGACAGGGATGTCGGCAGCCGCGCAAACAATCGTCGTCAGCATGAAAGGTCCGGGAGCGGGGAACCCGTTCTGGGCAGCCGTACAGCGCGGCGCGGAAGAGAAGGCTGCTGAACTCGGCGTCGAGGTCGTGGTGCTGTCGCCACCGACCGAATCCGACGTGCCTGCCCAAATCGCCCAGCTGGAAGACCAGCTCGCGAAAGGCGTCGACGGGATCGTGCTTGCGCCCACAGATCCGAATGCCTTGGCACCTGTGGTCGACGAAGCGCTTGAGGACGGCGTTCCCGTGGTGTTCGTGGACACCAAGGGCACGAACGAAGGCGTGACCTACATCGGCACCGACAATGAAATGGGCGCAGCGTTGGCCGCCAAGCACATCTGCGACAATGTGGCAGCCGGTTCCGACGTCGCCATTCTGCAGGGCATCGTCACGCAATCCACGGGCAAGGCCCGCGCCGACGGTTCGAACGCCGGCTTGACCGACTGCGGCCTCAACATAGTCGCCGAGCAGACCGGCGAATGGGACCGCGCCAAGGGCATGGCGGTCATGGAGAACATCATCACCGGCAATCCGAACCTGATGGCCGTCTTCGCCAGCAACGACAATATGGGGCTCGGCGCGATCGAAGCGCTCAAGAACGCCGACATGCTGGACCAGGTGTTCATCGTCGGCTTCGATGCGAATCCGGATGCCGCAGAAAGCGTGCTTGCCGGCGAAATGTCCGCAACCGTCGCGCAGAACCCCTACAACATGGGCGCGTTCGGGATTGAAAGCGTAATGACGCTGATCAACGGCGGTTCGCTGGATCCCGTTATCGATACCGGAACAGTTCTGGTCACGATGGAAAACGCCGAAGGCTTCAAATAACGGCGGAAAACGCGTCGCCGCCGCGTCGTCGGATGCGGCGGCGGTCCATTGCAAATTTGATGCGTCCCGCCCGCTTCCTGCTTCGCGATTTGCTGAATTCGAATCTGACGCCGGACGTTTCTTCGCCCAGCCGCGAAATTGGCTCTTGGCAATTTAAGGGCAAAGAGTCCGGCACCTCGGTGTGTGCAGTTGAACACCTCCCCTGAAGGTCGGTCGTGCGAGACTGTCCCCTTTTCGTGGAGGGGAAGACATCAAAGACGATTCCTCATCCGTCAAATCGGCTCCGAGCCGGAGGGCGTGCAAAGCATCCTTGTCAGGTTGACTGATGACAAAATATGTCACGTCTTGGCGAGACCGCTCAATTTTCGGTCAAGCTCGAGAATTAACAAGCCATTTCTACTTTCTGGTATCAATTGCGCGTGCTACCGATGATTCGAAATTTTGCCGAAATGAATTTTTTGCCTGACAACAGCAAAGGATTGATAATGAAGAAGCGCTTGTTCTTTTGAGTCCTGTGATCTGCGTCCGATTTTGCGATCAAATTGTGTTCGAGAACACGCACGGGTCGCCAGCGGACTTCGGCCGAAGCAATAATGCGGTTCAAGGCTGTCTCGCCAGACGACTGATGCATCTGCAATCCTCGAGCGATTCAGGAAACGCCGAAATGGCAATGGCAGCGATTGCATGCCCGTGACCGCCGGAACAGTCGTTTATGCACTCGGCGCGATACCCTGTTCAGGACTTGGGCTTAGTTGGTCGAACGCAGATCTCGACACAGCCTTGAGCGAGAGAATTGCGGGATTGGTGTTCGACGACGAGGGCAAGGCCGACCTCGAGAGCGTCGTGAGAGAGTTAGCCGATACCGAGTTTGCTCAGGAAGGCATAAACCAGATTCTTTCTAGTCCCGAAACGATCAATGACTGGCGTGTCGGGGAGGCCATTGCCGAGGCATACCTTACCGATCATAGATCATGCCACTTTCCTTGGCCTGTCGGCCGGGACGAACGAAAGAGCGGCTCCAGTCTCCCCGGAGCGGACCTTGTCGGATTTCGATCCGATGAGAGTGGTGTCGCATTGGCCTTTGGCGAGGTCAAGACGTCTTCAGAAGCGAATTATCCTCCAAGAGTTATGTACGGCGAAACTGGATTGAAAACGCAACTCGAAAATTTGCGCGATCAAAAGAGAATCCGCGACGATCTTTTCAAATATATCGGCCATCGGGCAAAGGGAGTGCCTTGGCGAGCGCACTTTATAGACGCCAGCCGCCGTTACCTTAAAAACAGTTCAGATGTGCATCTCTACGGTGTGCTGATACGTGATGTTGCTCCGCATGAAGACGATTTGAGGATGCCCGTGATGCAGTTCTGTGCTGGATGCCCTGAGGGAACGCGCATCGAGCTCCTCGCATTTCACTTGCCCAATGGGCGCATCAGCAGCCTTGGTTGTTGACTCGGTAGCAGAGCAAGCGGGAGGAGATGCATGAGCCTTTCCGCCAGTGCGTTTGATGCACTCCAAGATCATTGGGCAGTCACTGAGATTAGTCACGGAACTCTCGACCGGGCAGACCGTCTTGTCAATGAACGCCTCGCCACAAAGGATGTCGGGAAGGAAATCGACTTCTCATTCAAGGTGTGCTCGGAAGACGATCATTTCCTTGAGCAAATCGCACTCTCCTATGAGATGGCGGCAATTGAGGGTCTGGACGAACTAAGCCGTCCTGCCGGCGGGAATATAGACTTGCGAAACCAAGCGGTCGCCGCGTCTTACAAGGCTTTCGAAATCCGGCGCTTGATGGCCGTGCCTTCCGAAACGCACGACCGCTTGTTTTTTGTCCTGCAGCTGTCGGCCATGGGTTATTGCGGCGATCGCTGGTCCGATCTCAGGCACTGGATTAAAGAAAATGAAGCAGCTCTGGTCGCGCCGAGCGTGGCAGGCGTTCCGTGGGACCGCCGTCTGCTTTATCGGCTGTTTCATTGCTGGGTGCGTCTCTTTCGCAAGAATGGATGGGACGATCTTGACCGTGTCCGCGAGATTATTGCGGGCTTGCGCGATGATCAAAAACACTTTGAAGCGGAGCGGTTGAACAACGGCTCTCATACTGTTGATCGCGCAGTGGCTTTGCGCTTGGTCGCACTCTATCATTGGGCCAAAGGAACGGAAATCCTCGCTCAATACATGTTGCAAGGTCAGCCTGTCGCACCGTTTACAAATCTCGACAAGCACTTTGATGCTGCACGGAAAGCTGCAATTGCGTCCGCAGATGCCCTGCATGAAATCGCCTTGCGGTGGCTCCATGCTACGGCACGAGTCATGGTGACCAGTTCCCTCTGGTGGGCCACGCGCTCGGTGAACTCCAAAACGTCCGAATTTGTCAGAGCCCTTACTCATCGCCAGCATCAAGCGATGTTCGAACTGTTGCCGCCGCAGCGGGCGGCACTTCTGGAACGCGGCCTCCTTGACCAAGCCAAAACAGCGATAGTTGTGGATATGCCGACCTCGGGAGGCAAAACTCTGTTGGCGCAATTTCGAATGCTTCAGGCACTCAACCAGTTCGACGCTCAAAACGGCTGGGTCGCTTACGTCGCTCCGACTCGCGCATTGTCTGCTCAAATCACGCGCAGACTGCGGAAGGAGTTCGACCCGATAGGCCTGCGGGTCGAACAACTTACCGGTGCTATTGAGGTAGATGCTTTTGAAGATGAGCTGCTCAGTGAGACGCAGCAAGCGTTCCATGTTTTGGTTGCCACGCCGGAGAAGCTCTCGCTCGTCATTCGCAATAAGAAAGTTGCGCGGCCTTTGGCGCTCGTCGTCATGGACAAGGCTCACAATATTGAATCGAAAGGCCGCGGGCTCCGGGTCGAGTTGTTGTTGGCCACTGTCAAACGTGACTGTCCACGCGCAAATTTCGTTCTCTTGATGCCATTCGTGGAAAGCGCGGAGACCATTGCGCATTGGCTGGCACAAGATATTGACGCTGGCCAAGCGATTAGCCTCGGCACGACGCCCTGGAAGCCCAATGAGCGCATAATCGGTCATTACCGGGCGGTCGAGGACAACAGCGAACGGGGCGGTTGGCATCTGGAATTTGAGACGCTGACGGCAACGCAAAAGGCGTTGCCGTTGCGTGGCACGCATCGCGTCGGCCGCGTGAAGCCAATCCGAGTTCCTAAAAGCAAAGTTTTGTCCAGACGAGAGCAGCAGGGCTTTGGTTTGCAGACGGCGGCTATGGCAGTCGTGATGTCTGCACGCGGCACCTCGGTAGCCGTCGCCAACAATATTAACACGGTTTGGAGCATGGCTAGAGAGGCAGCAAAGAGCCTTCCGGAAAATGACCCAATCCCTGAAGATATTCAGCTTGTACGAAATTTTATCCGTAGCGAGATCAGTCACGATTTTGAATTGGCGACGCTTCTCAAGAAAGGGGTCGGCGTTCACCATGCGGGACTATCGGACGACACCCGCGCGCTAATGGAGTGGTTGGCGGAACGCGGAAGCCTCCGAATGCTGTGCTCAACCTCGACCATTGCTCAAGGAATCAATTTCCCGGTTTCGTCCGTGTTCTTGGCTTCTCGTTTCGTGCCCCAAGGACGTCACTCCATCGAGATGTCCCCGCGTGAATTCTGGAATCTGGCAGGCCGGGCCGGGCGGATCGGACACAGCAGTGTCGGCGTTTTGGGGCTTGCTGAAGGCAACGACCGTGATGCGGTGATTTCCTTCGTCAGTCGCAGTACCGGCGCCCTTGTTTCACGTTTGGTCACCCTCATTGACGAGCTTGCCGAACGCGGCGAGCTGTACCAATTGTCCGATTTGCTTTGGCAGGATCAATGGGAAGATTTCCGCTGCTACGTAGCTCATTTGTGGGCGGAGAAGAAGAATCTTGACGCCGTCCTCGCAGACACGGAGCATCTTTTGCGGCAGACCTACGGCTATACGAGCCTGCGCAATGATCCGGCACAGCGGGAAAAGGCCGATGCACTGCTTGAGGCCACGCGATCCTATGCCCGAAAACTTGCGGAACAGCCAGGTCGAGCCGAACTTGCGGATTCGACGGGATTCTCGCCCGAAGGCGTCGCGCAGGCCATGTCAGGATTGCGCGGGCTGCGAGAGCAGCTGACGCCATTGGATTGGGCGCCGGACAGACTGTTTGGCGAAGGCGGCAAGATTGCTGATTTGTACGGCGTGATGCTGAAAGTCCCCCAGCTCAAGCAACAACTCGAAAAGATTGCCGGAGAAGGATTTGACCGGATTCGTCTGTCTGACATCACACGCGACTGGGTAAACGGACACGGCATCGACGCCATTGCTCGCAAGTATTTTTCCCAAGACCAAAACGGCGGAATCGCGACGGCCGCGATCACGGATGCGTGCCGGGCCATTTATCGGGCGATAGTCAACAATGGAACTTGGGGGGTTTCGGCGCTCAGCCGTGTGTCCTCGATGGACTTTGAGGGGATGGACGAATTCGAACGGCGGCGGATCAACGTGCTACCTGCAATGATCTACCACGGCGTTCGCACTGAGGAAGCCGTCCTTATGCGCATGAATGCGGTGCCGCGAAGCGCTGCTGAAGCCCTTGGGACCCTGTATCGCGATTTCAACGAGCGCGACGAGTGCCGGTTCACGGTGGACAAAACCCGGTCCTTTCTCAAGGGGCTCGAAGATCGCGACTGGGAAAACGCACGTCCTGCGCAAGCCTCGCTTTCAGGCAGCGGATACAAGAGAGTCTGGCAGATTCTTTCCGGAGAGGCGGGATAAGGATCGCCTATATAGCCGGGCCGGAATTTGCAGAATTCTTGGTACGCAATCCACGCCATTGCTTGATCATGCGCGCCACAAGATCGGGACGGCGATGCGCGCTGTCATGAACCGCCTGCCGGATCGATTGAGGCCGCCGAGAACGTCGAAATGTTGTGCCAAAAAAGGGAAAAACACGTAAAAACAGATGTTTATCTAAAAAATATGTTGAAGGCTGAATGCATTTGTGAATATTGAATCGTACTCTCATAGCGATGATCGAAACGCGACCCAAGTTCGCGAACGCCCGCATCAATGCGAGTCCAGGCTGCGCCAAGAGCATCGCCATATCAGCAGGCAAACTCGTTGCGGTCACGGATGGGCCGATAAATCATGCCGTCAAGGGCCGATCAGACCGTCCGGTCGATGCGGAACCTTACATTCAGCACATTGTTCGCATATGTATTGCGGACAACCTGCCTCGGAATTCTTCATGAAACTGTTTCTACTGTTCGTTTGCGTGCCGCTCATCGAAATTGGGCTTTTCGTACAAGTGGGCGGCTTCATCGGCCTTTGGCCGACGCTGATCGTCGTCGTCCTGACCGCCGTTCTCGGCACGTGGCTGCTGCGAATACAAGCTCAAGGAGTTATCTACAGCCTAAAAATCGCGGCCGAGCAAGGATTGGATCCGACGCCAAATCTCGTGCACGGAATTCTGGTGTTCGTCTCGGCGCTGCTCCTTTTGACCCCGGGATTCTTCACCGACGCCGTAGGTCTCTCGCTGATGTCGCCGCATGTGAGGGAATGGGTGATCCGCTGGTTCGGAAAGCAATTCGCAAACCAAGCCTATTCCGTTATGTCGAGAAGAACCTCGAAGGGACCGCGCTCGGTCGAGATAATCGAGGGCCAAGCGGAAGATATCGATCCCGACAACCAACGTTGACGCGATCTCAGCCGCCGTCCGGGCGCGTCGATCAGGCCGCTTGCCTTCTTGCCGGTCATGACCGCCGCCGCGTTCGTGCTGCCCGAAACGATTGTCGGCACTGTCGAGCGGTTGGCCGCGCGCAATCTTGCCCCTTTTTTCCCGCGCCTGCCGGATGGAATATCGTCGTTGCCTTGCTCCTCGCCGGACGCAGGCCGGAACCTGACCCTTCGGAACCCGAGCGGGTCCAGAATTTCAGCTAAGCAGGCGGACCAGCTCGGTCGAGCCGTCCCAAATCATCGCCCCCGTCAGATACACCAGAAACGCCAAGCCTGCGTACGACAGCCACGGGAATCGGGTCATCAGCCGCATGATCAGCGTTGCGCAAAACGCCATGAATGCGATGGCGAGCGCCAAGCCGAACACCAGCAGCGCAGTGTCTTCGCGGGCAATGGCCGCGACCGCCAGCACGTTGTCGATCGACATCGAAATATCGGCCGCTGCGATCGTGTAAAGCGCGCTCCGCAACTTTTGACTTTTCGCGGGAGCAGGCGGCTCTATTCCTGCAGCCTCGGCTTTTTTCGCCTTTCGGCTTTCGGCCAGATCCCGATAGAACCTCCAGCAAACCCAAGCCAGAAGCAGGCCGCCGACCAGCAATATGCCCGGTATCCGGATCAGGTACGACGCGATGACTGCGAACACGACCCGCAGCAGAGCTGCCAAGCCCATGCCGAACGCGATGACTTTTTTCCGCTTTTTCTCTTCAATGCCCGCGGCGGCCATGCCGATGACGATCGCATTGTCGCCGGACAGAATGATGTCGGCGAAAATGATCTGAAGAATCTTCAAGATTTCTTCGTGCATGGGAGCGCACCCGCATTCTGTCTTGAGCACTCATGCAAGCCGTTCGGATGCAAGCCGCAAAAATGCTCCCGCTTTCGGCGCTGCCGAGTTGCGGAATTCAAGTTTGCCGATTTGCCGCTTGATCAACGGGATTGCTGCCGCGCACCGCTCGTACCTACCTTTTCAGATATAGAGATGAAAGACGCTGATTCAATGCGAGGGTTGCGGCGAAGCCAGTTTGTGGCTGCATAGCCCTGCCGTACCTTGCGCGAATGGTCTGAAGGGGTTCCGTTTCGAGGTCGGCGCGTCCCTGCAATTGCAAAATCTTGAATATTCGCGCCGTTTGCACCATATTCCAATGCGGGTGGCATTCAGTCCAGCTGGGGAGAGTCATGGCCAAGCCAAACGGGGGCGACGAAACAGGCTCGAAAAATCATCCGCCGCGATTGCAGATCGTCAGCCAGTTCATACGCGACCTGTCCTTCGAAAACGTCGCCATGCAGAAGAAGCTGGTTCCGGCCGGCCAACCCGAAATTCAGGTCCATGTGAACCTCGACGCCAAGAAAATTGATGCGGCCGGCACCTACGAGATCGCCGTGACTTTGAATATCGCCTCAAAGGACAAGCCGACCGGGAACACTCTGTTCGTGCTTGAACTGGACTACTGCGGAATTTTCAAAATCGAAAACGTCCAGGAGAACTTCCTGCACCCTTTCCTGATGATCGAATGCCCGCGGCAAATGTTTCCGTTCATCCGCCGGATCGTCTGCGATCTGACCCGGGACGGCGGCTTTCCGCCGTTCGACATGGAGGTCATCGACTTCGCAGCCCTCTACCAGAAGGAAATGAGCAAGAGGCGCAGCGATCAGAATCCCGGCCACAGCACCACGCATTGAATCATCGCGGGTCGGGTCGGCGGGAGTTTCATCATCCCGGCCGTCAGCCTTGGCCGCGACGCGCGTAGCGGTTCCAAATCGCTTCCTTGCCCAGCTTGTCGACGAACGCCGCATGGGCCTGCAATTCCTCGTCGGTGATCCTGGGCGGCAAGCGCGACTCCCGCGCCGGAAGCGCTGAATCGCCGGCGTCGCTTCGGCTTCCGCCATTCGCGTTCGCGTCGTCGATGGCCTTCAAAAAGCCGTCGTTCGCGCCTTTCAGCTTGAAGTAGACGTCGGCCAGCAGTTCCGCATCGAGCAAAGCGCCGTGCTTGCTTCTGGCCGTCTTGTCGACGTTGAAGTGCTTGCAAAGGCCGTCAAGGCTGCGCGACGGGAGTTCCGGAAATTCCTTTCTCGCAATTTCAAGCGTATCCACCACGGGGTTCTTGAGGCGGTCGCGCCCCAATCTGTTCAATTCCCCGTTTACGAACGCCAGATCGAAGGATGCGTTGTGGATCACGAGCGGCGCGTCGCCGAGGAACTCCAGGAACTCGTCGACGATCTCTTTGAATTCCGGCTTGGTTCCGAGGAATTCATCCGACAGGCCATGAATTTCATACGCGGATTCCGGCATCGCCATGCATGGATTGATATACTTGTGGAAATTCCGACCAGTTCTCGTGAAATTGTCCAAATCGAGTTCAATCATCCCGATTTCCACGATTCTATTTCCTTCCTCCACTTTGAGTCCCGTGGTTTCCGTATCAAGTACGATCTGAAGCACCGCTTTTCCTTTCATTCCTGATTTCCGCAATGATCGAACGGACCGCGCGCGCCGCTTCCTCCAGCGACGCGGATTCCACGACATACCGCGCGCGGACGCGCTTTTCCGCGTCGGGCAGCTGCCTCTTTCGAAGCGCATCGAATTGCGCGCCGGACATTGATCCGCGTGCGCGGACGCGCGATTTCAGGACGGAGTCCGGAGCGCTCACCGCCACGACCGCATCTGCGATTCTGTCTGCGCCGGTTTCATACAGCAAAGGTATTTCAAGCACCGCGATATCCGCGCCGTCCCGCTCCGCCCTTTCAAGAAACGCTTCACGGTCCTCTTCAACGAGCGGGTGCACCGCCTTCTCCAGAACCTTCAGCATTCCGGGATCGCGTTCAAGGCATTTCTTGAGCTTTGTCTTGTCGACCCCGCCGCCATTGCCCGCCACCGCCGCCGGACAAATTTGTCGGACCGCCTCGGCGCCGCGTCCGTCCGGCGAATAGGCTCGCGCGACGGCGGCGTCGGCGTTCCAGACGGGGAGGCCTTCCCGCGCGAACAGGCCGGCCGTCGTCGTTTTTCCGGCGCCCATCGATCCGGTTATGCACAGCACGAACGGACGGCGCGTCATTTCGGCAATGCGAGCTGTCGAAGCTCCTTCGTGACTTCGGGCTTGATCCCGAACCATAGATTGAACGCCGCAGCGGCTTGGTGGAGCAGCATCCCCAAGCCGTCGGCGACGAAGCAGCCTCGCGCTTCAGCCTCCGCGAGAAACGCCGTGCGCAGCGGCGTGTAGACCAAATCGTTGACGGCGGTTTCCGGCCGCATCAGCTTCATAGGGAAATTCAGTTCCGGCTTTCCTGTCATTCCCATCGCCGATGTATTCACGACGGTGGTCATTTCCGGAATTATATCTCCGACTTCGTCAAATTCCTGAACTTTTACCCGGTTGCCGAACTCCGACCTCAGCACTTCGGCCCTGTCCCGCGTCCTGTTCACCAAATGGATTTCGGGCACGCCTTCGTGCAGCAAAGAATACAGGACCGCTCTGGCTGCGCCGCCTGCGCCCACGATCAGAGCTGGTCCGGCATCGGCTCTCCAACTTGGAATGCACTCCCGAAGATTCGTGATGAATCCGTAGCCATCCGTGTTGTCTGCATAAATTTTTCCGCGTTTCCTGTTGAAGGACAGGGTATTCGCAGCTCCGATCAATGCCGCGGTGTCTGATACCATGTCGGCATACTGAAGCGCCGTCTCCTTGTGGGGAATAGTGACATTGACCCCCTTGAATCCAATTTTCGGAATCGTCTTCAGAACTTCCGCGAAGTCGCTTCTTGCAACTTCCAGCGGCACATAATGGCCGCCAACCTCATGCTTCCTCAGCCAGTATTCATGAATAATCGGCGATTTGCTGTGCTTGATCGGGTATCCTATCACTCCTGCTAGCGTCGGCTTGGCGTGCTGCTCCATTTTCATGCGCTCCGTTTGCCCAGATAATCCAAGAGCTCGGTCAGGGGCATGCCCAATACTACGTTCATATCGCCGTCTATCCTGGATATCAGACCTTCTTTGTCGTCTTCTGCCTTGTAACCGCCCGCATTGTCCAACGCTTCTTGCCCCAACCGCTCGATGCTGGCGGCGATAGCGGCGTCGGACAACGAATTCATTTCGACCGCCGCAGTCCCTGTATGCCTCCAAACCGGCGTTCCATCCACGCAAACTGCGACGGCGGAATGCAGCAAGTGTCGGCGTCCGCTAAGCATCCGAAGGAACGGGGCCAATTCCGACCTGCTTCCGCATTTGCCGTAAGCGCGCCCTTCGAATTCCAATACTTGATCCGAACCTACGGTTCTGGCGCCGGGATGTCTCAACGACACTGCTCGAGCTTTTTCCAACGCGATGATTGCCGCGATGCTTCGAGGATTCACGCTTTCCATCTGCAATTCCGCGGCAATCCGGGATTCGTCGATTTCCGCGGAGTCGGCCCGGAAAGCGATTCCTGCTTCTTCCAGCATCCGTCGTCGAGCGGACGATCTGGACGCAAGCACCACATTGGAATTCATTCACAACGCCATGTTCACAAGCACATCAAGACATGTGGAAATGTCACGCTAAACCACCGATTCCGTTGAAGAGGAAGTAGTTTTGCCCATTTCATCCACACCTTGCCAATAGATGTTCCATAGGGAAAATTTTTTCAACAACCGTGGAATAAAATTTTCGCGCAGCTGTTAAGGCTGATCGTCATGCCCATGGCAACAACAAGATTTCGTACCGTTCTCCGCAGCCTCGCGCATCGCAGTCATTCCTTGAAAGAGTGTGGAAATCCATGTTGTTCAGATATCCACAGCCCTTACTACTAAATCCAATTTTTTATATAAAAATATTTAAATATTGTTCTTGATCCGTCCTCGGTCGATTCAGAACAAGAAAGGATGCGTGTCTCCTCAACTGGAGGAAACCGTTGTTGCATCTTACAGATCAAGCGTCGGCAATGTTGTGGTCCACAAGCAAAAAAGCTGTCTGTTCGTCGGTCACGAAGACCTTTGGCGAGAATGCCTTAAGGCACGCCAGCAGGATATCTTTCTTCTCCAAGCCGCCGGATATCAGAACCGTGCGTTTGATTTGCTGCAGCCGATCCAGACCCATTGCAATGAACCGCCTGTTCGCAGGATGGTCGACGATCTTGCCATCCGAGCTGAGGAATTGACATAGGACGTCGCCAACTGCTCCTGAATCAATTAACGACTGCCGCTCGGTTTCCGACATGTAGCCGGTGCGAAAGGTCGTCGACGCGGCAATGCCGCCACAGCTCAGCAGAGCCATGTCGCTGGACTCGGCCATCCGAAAGACGTCTCCGAGGCCGCAGCGCTGAAGCAAAGCCTCACGGGTCTCCGGGCTGTCGACCAACGCCGGTGCAGGGATCAGAAAACCCTCCGAATTGAAGAGTTCGGCGAATCGCCAAGCGAATTCTCCGGGATTGAATCGCTTCGCTTCAGCAATACCGCCCAAAAGAGAGACGATGCGCGTGTTCCGGAGCGGCCGTCCCTCCATGAAATCCAGCGTCGCATGCAAGGTTCGCCCCCATCCGACCCCAATGGTCATGTTCGATTTTACCGCACTTGCAAGAAAGCCTGCCGCGGCGGCGGCGATGGCGTGGGTCGGGTCACCGGCCTGCGCGGGCCACGGAGCGACGACGGCTTGCTCAAGATTAAATCGACGTTCCAGCCTTCGCGCAATTTCAACGATTGAATCCAGATTTGATTTGACGCGGATCGAAACTTCGCCCCGTTCGCGGGCTCCTGAAAGCAGCCTCGTCACGGCAACGCGGCTCAGGCCCAGAATTTCCGCTGTTTCCTGCTGGGTTCTTCCTTCAATATAGTAGATCCAAGCCGCCCGGATTCGCAATTCCCGCTGGGCTTCAGAACTCGTGCGAACCGATTCCATTCGGTTCTGGATCCTTTCCGCATCTCTTGCGTCAGGCACGACGACATATCCAATCGGATTTGCGCCGGATCCGAAAGCGAATTCGTATGGATGATCGCGATGAACGCAATCCGAATTTCGTTGATCCGGCGTGGCTCATTCAGAGGACCAGCATTGACAGAGGCGCTTCCAGCAAATGCTTCAAAGTGCCGATTTGCGCCGCGGCGGTTTCGGAGTTGATTACTCTGTTGTCCGCAGAAAGGTTCATACGCATGGATGCTGAAGCAGACGAACATTCGGGCGAACCGGAACGAGGCAAGTCGGGAATCGATCCGACCGCAAGCATTGCGCTTTGAGGCGATTCAACAATTGAAGTTGTTTCAACGGCTTCGGTACGGCTCATGTCCAGAATTGCCACTGCGCTTCCAGAGCAGTCTCCCTGACTCAGCTCACCAGACACCGCGCGGGCTTGCAAACCCGTTCTTTCAGTTGCGATATTCGTGACCGTCATGCGTTCGACTTCGCGGATCACCGGCGTAAGCTGGCCTCCGAATGCCGGTACGACGAGGGCGATGTCGGATCCGCCGAGCTTTCGGCGGCCGTCGCCCGTCCAAACCGCGTTGAAGTCGGGATTGGCCTTCAGCGCGATTGCGGTCGCCTTCAAAACGAAATCGATTGGTTCTATTCCGACTTCGGAATTGCCGCGCAGCAAATTCAATTCATTTCGCAGCACCATGAGTTTGCGAATGCGTACGTCGAACGCAAGATGCAGGTGCGGAACAAGGCGATTGGACTCCCAAAGGCGTCGGGCGGTTTCCAGCCGAATCCGTTCTTGAAGATCGCGCGCAACGGCTTCGACAGGGGCTATGCGCCCAGTGGTGTCGAACTCCCAGGGTTGCGCTGAATCCGGCACAGCCTGCATTCGCCTCGAGACCGCCGCTTCGACGTCTCGCCTTGCAATTCGCCCTCGCGGTCCCGATCCGGCCAATTCAGCCAGTTGAATTCCATGCTCCCGAGCCGCGCGTCGCGCAAAGGGGGTGGCCCTCGGCCGATCATGCGGTGTTTCGCTCGTCGCGATCAGTTGCCGGTCTGCGTCCTCTTGAACGGAGGAATTGGGCTCGCTAGGGCCGGTCGGACCGGCCGATTCAAATCGAATCTCCGGCAGCTCGGACGGCTTTTCCCCGTCCGCGTAGATCCATGCGACGGCTTGGCCGATCGGTATGGAAGTTCCGACAGGAAACTTTGCGACCCGAAGGAATCCGGTCGCGGGGCTTTCGATTTCCATTGAGGCTTTGTCGGTCTCGATGTCGAAGAGAGGCGCGGCTTTTTCGACCCGCTGCCCGTCCGCCGCATGCCACGCCGAAATCGTGCCGGCGGACATGTCCATGTCCACCTTGGGCATGATGACTTCGGTCGGCATGTCAGATGCGGCCGCTCATCAGTCCTCGGGCGGCTTCAACGATGCCGCCGACCTGCGGAACGGCCGCTTTTTCCAGCCCGGGGCTGTAGGGGATCGGGCATTCGGCGCCGCCGAGACGAATGATCGGGGCGTCAAGGAAATCGAATGCATCGCTTTCGGCGATCATTGCGCTTATTTCCGCGCCTATTCCGAGCGTGGTTACGCCTTCATAGACGCAAATGACCCGCGACGTCTTGCGAACGCTGTCCAGAATCGCTTTCTTGTCGATCGGCCGTACGGTTCGCAGATCGATCACCTCGGCATCAATCCCCTCCGAAGCCAGCAGTTCGGCGGCTTCCAGCGACTTGTGGACCATTATCGCGGTCGCCGCGATGGTCAGATCTTTTCCTTCGCGCTTGACGTCGGCCTTGCCGATAGGAGTGAGGTAGCGGCCGGGAGGGACATGCCCCTTCATTTTGTAGAGCTGCTTGTGCTCGAAGACCATTACCGGATCCGGATCGTCGAGGGCCGCCAGAAGCAACCCCTTGGCGTCGGCAGGCGTGGAAGGCTGCACCGCTTTGAGTCCGGGAACATGGCCGAACCATGCTTCCACGCTTTGACTATGCTGCGCAGCGGCGCCGGTTCCCGATCCGGAAGGCAGGCGCATGACGAGCGGAACCGACACCGCGCCTCCGAGCATGTATCTGAGCTTCGCAGCTTGGTTCACGATCTGCTCCATGGCGAGGGCCGCGAAGTCGGAGAACTGGAATTCGAATATTGGACGTAGGCCGGTCAGCGCCGCTCCGACGGCGACGCCCGCGCCTCCGAGTTCCGAAATCGGGGTGTCGACGACGCGTTCCGCGCCGTACTTGTGAACAAGATCGCCGGTGACCTGGAACGCGCCCCCGTAGACGCCGATGTCTTCGCCCATGACGATGACTCGCTCGTCGCTCCCCAGCGCGATGTCCATCGCTTCGCGCAGCGCTTCCGCGTAGGACAAGTCCCGAGTGTCGATCTGACTTGCTGCGATCACATGATTTCCCTCGCGTAGACGTCACGCGTCAATTCTGCCGCTGGCGGGGCCGGGCTTTCATTTGCGAAGTCGATGGCGCCCTCGATCTCGCGGTCTACCTCCAGTTCGAGCCGCTCGACTTCTTGGCGAGCCATGATTCCGTGTGATTCCAGCAGTTCGGACATGCGCGCGATCGGGTCCCGCTGCATCCATTCCCGAATCTCTTCCTTGGTGCGGTAACGATTCCGGTCCGATCTTGAATGACCGCGGAATCTGTAGGTGACCGACTCGACGAGCGTCGGGCCAAGGCCTTCGCGCGCGCGCGCGACAGCCTCGTCCGATGCTTCGGCGACAGCCGAAAAATCGTTTCCATCGACAACGATTCCCGGCATCGAATACGCGGACGCTCGGTCCGCTATCGATTTGACCGCTGTCGACTGGGCGGTGGAGGTGGACATGCCGTATTGATTGTTCTCGCAAAAGAACACGACCGGCAGTTTCCATATGGAAGCCATGTTCAGCGATTCGTGGAACGCGCCTTCGTTGTTCGCCCCGTCTCCGAAAAATGAAAGCGCCACGGTTCCCGTCTTGAGCCGCTTCGCGGACAATGCGGCCCCGACGGCGATCGGAATGCCGCCGCCCACGATCCCGTTCGCGCCAAGATTGCCCTTGGAAATGTCGGCGATGTGCATTGAGCCGCCTCGGCCTCGGCAATAACCGGTCTCCTTGCCGAAAAATTCGGCGAACATGCGTGCCACGTCCGCTCCCTTCGCGATGCAATGGCCGTGGCCACGGTGCGTGGAGGTGATTTTGTCGTCGTCGCTTAAAGGCATGCAAGCGCCGACGGCGCTTGCTTCCTGGCCGATCGAAAGGTGCATCGTGCCGTGCGTGAGGCCGCGCATGTAGCTTTGCTCCGCCGCCTCTTCGAACTTCCTGATCAGGAGCATTTTCCGCAGCGCCTCTTTGAGCCTGTCCGGGTTATATGTTCTGATCGCGAACGGCAGATTGCCGCGGGCGCCGTCATGCATCGGCATATTCCTTCCGGCTGGATGCTGCCGACATCTCGTCCTGCTTCGCGCGGAGAGCCACGATCTTGGCGCCGGGAGGCGCCGAGGCGTTGCCGAGAGTCAGGAGCTCGCCCTTGGCGACCCGCGCAGTCGCTTTGCCCCCGGCTAGCAGCCCGCAAGGTATTGCGCGAGCCTGCCGCGCCTCGCCCGCCTCCATCACCCAAGCCCGGTAGCAATGCTCTCCGATCTGATCGAGGGTCTCTCCGGGAAGAAGGTCCTTTTTCGCCACGGCGCAGACTTCTGCGGTCGGTCGCTCCAATGGCGCCATGTCGGCCTTGCCGTACAGCACCGCTCGCGCGCATGTCAGCGGAACCTCCAGCGAGGTCAGATGGTACGGCCGCACGAAAGAGTAGTAGGGTCCGTCGCCCATCTTGAGATCCTTCAGGCGCTCGTGGATGCGCGGGTGTTCGGCTTCGGCGATGACGAACACGCCGGGAGCGAGGCCGGCGCCTACGGAGTAATCGACTCGTCCGGAGTCCTTGAGCAAGCCGCCGTCCGCTTCCGGCACGAGCACTCTCGCGAGGTCCCCGGGCCCTGCGGCGGGCCCGTGCATTCCGGGCTTGTCCGGCACGAGGCCGGTCGCATTGGCGATGGCCGCCATCTCCACCATGGTTTTGGACCCGTCCACGAACTCCACCAGCATTCGCGCGTTCATGTTGCGCGCCGCCGCTTCGTCTGCGAGGTCGTCCGGCGTCGCATCGATATTCAAGGGATTGTTCTTTCCCTTGCCTGCGCAGACGATCTTGTGTCCCATCGAGGAGACGAATTCGATGAGTTCCATGCACGAAGACGGCTCGTCTCCCGCTCCGAGCGTGTACACCACGCCGCAGCGCTCCGCCTGCGATCTCAGATACGCGCCGATGGTGACATCCGCCTCCACGTTCATCATCACCAAGTGCTTTCCGCGCTCCATTGCGGCGAGGCCCAGTTCGGCGCCGACGCTGGGAATGCCTGTGGCATCCACGACGACGTCGATCAAGCCGCTCTCAAGAATATGCGCCGGATCGGAAGCGACAGCGGTCAGGCCGCGCTCCATCGCGGCGTCAAGCTTGTCGACGGAATTCGCGTCGAGCGAAAAGTCCTCGCTTTGCCGCGCGATCTCGACCGCCCGGTGCGCGGCTTCCGGGTTGATGTCCATGACGGCCGCTATGTCGATTCCATCCATCATGGCCGTCCGGGCGATGATGTCGGTGCCCATTTCGCCGGCTCCGACCAGCCCGATCCGGATCGGCGTTCCATTGTCCTGTCTGCGCTTCAAGTCTTTCGCAAGACCGGAGAGCGCGATGTTGCTTGCCACTGCGTTGCGTCCCCAATTGCCCGGCGCCTCACTCTCGAACTTATGTACAATTATAACATAATTTGTTCAAACCCAAAATTTGATCTGGCTCCAAAAGTCGGATAGCTGATGCCGCGCAGGAAATTCAGCTTGACTCGGCCGATTTGTTGAACATAAGTTATTTCAGGTAAACTAATGTTCAGAGCTTGGACGAAATTCAGCTCGATTCGGAATTTGCGAGAGCAGGAAGTTCAATCAAGCAGTTTCGTTTCGTGGGACGGACAGATTTCCATTGAAGGAGGAAAACCCTGATGAAGATCAGAAACCCGATAACGCGCCGCTCTTTTCTGAAGGCCGGAGCGGCGACCGGGGCGCTGGGGGCGGTCGGCGCGCCGATGCTGGCGCAAGGCCAGATGCGCGACCCGGCGGACATCCTCGCCGAGATTTCGGTGGAGGGTTACGTCCGAGAGGACTACAGGCAGCTGTACAGCATGTCCAACGCGCCGCTTTGGGACCCGAACAAGGACTGGATCCGCACCGTCGACTGGGAAAAGGTCCGAAGCGAGCTCGCCGGTTCGACCGCGCGTTTCGCGATCGGCGCCGCGGACATGGAGTCGGCGGCCGACGGCCTTGTTCCGTTTGAAGAGCTGTCGGGAATCAAGGTCGAGCTGGTGCCGATCCCGGACGACAGTTTCTACGACAAGGCGCTGGCCGAATTCATTTCCGGAAACGCGAGCTTCGACGCTCTCCAGTTCTTCTCGCCGTGGCTCGGCGATTTCGCCGCGCCGGGCTTTCTTTCGCCGCTTGACGGCTTCGCCGAAAAGTGGGGCCTTCCTCTGGACGACTTCTACGAAACCTACAGTTGGAACTACGGGTTCTTCAACGGCAAGATGTTCGGCATTCCCTTCGATTGCGACATTCAGATGGTCCACTTGCGGACCGGATACATGGAGCAGCTCATGGGCGGCCCCGTCGACAAGTCGAACACCATTCCGACTTACGACGATCTCATCCGGGTATCGAAGGAGCTCAACAACATCGAGCCGGGCGTGGCGGGCGTCGGTCTGATGGCCGCTCGCGGATTCTGGTCCACATACACTTGGGAGCATATTTCGGCTCAGGCCGGGATGATGCTGTTCGACGAGGACTGGGAGCCGATCTTCAACGGCGACGCCGGCATGAAGGGCATGGAAATCATCCTCGAGCTGACCAAGAGCGCCAACCCCGGCCATGCGGGGGCGGGCTGGCCGGAAAACAGGGCTGCGTGGCTCGGCGGGCAGGTTGCAACCAACATTTCATGGCAGGACAGCGGCACCCAGGCGATGCGTCCCGATCAGTCGCAGATCGTCGACGATTTCATAACGATTTACGAACCGCGGATCGACGGCGGGCGGTTCGCTCCGCCGAACATCGCCGGCTCCACGTCTTGCGTATCGGCGTCGGCCCAGAATGCCGAGGGCGCGTTCCTGATGCTCGCGTTCCTTACGACCGCATCGATCATGGCCATGAACGAGGCGAACGCGAACGGAGTGGCGCCAGGTTACCGCTCCGTCCTTAACAATGCGGATTTGCAAAAGGTTTCTCAGCCCGCCAAGGTCTGGGGAGATTCTCTTGAGCATGCCTGGTGCGCGCCGCGCCTGCCCGGCATGTTCAACATGGAGCAAGCGATAGGCAACGAGATCAACCGTGCAGTCGTCGGCCAGATCACTGCGCAAGAAGCGCTGGACAACGCGGCCGAAGCCGTTCGCAAGATCATGGACAACAACGGATTCTACAGCAGCCGTCCGCCCGTCGAATATGCTGCCGCAGCACCTGGATTGTATGTCGGCGAAGGAAAGATGCTTCCGTTCTGACCTTCCGACTCAGGAGACATTCGAGTGAACGTCTCCGCGACGCCAAAAGACGGGGCAGGCGACGCTGCCCCGTCTTTGCATGGAAGCGCCTTCCATCGTCGAAGCAAATTCGCAAAGAGGCTTTTTCCCTACCTGCTGGTCGCGCCGGCAGTCGCCTATTTGCTGATGATCACGCTCTACCCGGGCGTCTACGCGATCATTCAGAGCTTTTATTTCGTCAGGTTCAACGAGTGGATTCCCAACGGCTTCGGAAATTACATTGATCTGTTCAATGACCGCGAGTTCCGGGCCGCGCTATGGAACACGCTGGTCATCGGATCGATTTCTTTGGTCTTGCAATGCGCGATCGCGCTTCTGCTCGCCTTTTTCGCCTACCGAGATCCTTGGGTGCAGGGGTGGCGCATCATTTTTCTCGTTCCCATGCTGTTCATGCCGTCGGCGGTAGCGTTCATATTCAAGCTTTCGTTTCTCGACGCGAGAATTCTTTCGGATCTGCTGATCAGGCTCGGCCTGATCGCCGAACAGCTTTCCATTCCCTCATCGGTATGGCTGTCCCGTTTGACGCTGATCATCGCGGACGTCTGGCAATGGACGCCGTTCCTGTTCATCATATTCGTGGCCGCGCTGCAGGGCCAAGACGAAGAAGTTGAAGAGGCTGCCCGTCTCGACGGAGCTCGATGGCACCAGATTTTCTGGAACGTCTCTCTTCCGATGATGCGGCCAGTCATCGCAGTCGCTCTTGTGCTTCGCGGCATAGACATAACCACGATGTTCGCGAACGTTTTCATCATCACCAAGGGAGGTCCTGGCGGTGCGACGGAAACCATCAGCTATTTCATCTATCGGATCGGCTTCAAGACGTTCAATTTCGGCTACGCGTCCGCAGCGTCCGTCATCATGCTGATATTGACGATCATCGTCGCGCAGCTCGTGGTCAAGCGAGCTTTCAGGTCGGCGAAGGCTTAGGACGTGGGGTTGAGGAGCCGGTCGAAGGGCGAAAGCCTTGCGCTGCGGTACGCAGTGCTTGCGGCCTGGGCGCTGTTTTGCCTCGTTCCTGCATTCTGGTTCCTTTCGATCGGCCTTCGCCCGAGAACCGAAATCATCACGCCGCAGCCGATCTACTGGCCTACTTTCTCGCTCGATGCGTGGCACATGATCTGGGAAGACTGGCCGATGGCGAAATACCTCCGGAATTCGCTCGGAGCGATTGTCGGTTCAGTCATCATCGACTTGGCTCTCGCGCTTCCGGCAGCCTATTCCTTGTCGAGATACCAGTACAAGGGCCGGGACGACATCGGATTCTACATTCTTTCGACCAGGATGATGGCTCCGGCTATTGTCGCCATACCCATATTCTTTCTTTTCCGCGGGCTGGGCCTGCTCGATACGGTTTGGGCCTTGATGCTGGTCTACGCGGCGGTCAACCTCAGCGTCGTGACCTGGATCATAAGATCCTACATGCTCGACATACCCGGCGAACTCGAGGATGCGGCTCGCACCGACGGCGCATCTGACCTCAGAATCCTTTGGGAGATAATCATTCCTGCAATCCGTCCGGGCATCATTACCGCCGCCGTGATCGCGGCGATCTTCGCGGTCAACGAATTTCTGTTCACGCTGCTCATCGCGTCGACGCCCAATGCATACACGATGTCCGTGGCACTGGCGAATTTCACGGGAGGTTCGGACGGCGTGATATACAATGCGATCGCCTTGGTCGCATTCATCGCTTTCCTTCCGGTGTTCCTCGTGGTGATCGCGATCCAGAAGCATTTGTCTCGCGGCCTCACCATGGGAGCCGTCAAAGGATAGGAACACATGGCGCGCATTGAATTATCGGGAGTCGGCAAGAACTGGGGCGCTGTCTGGGGCGTGCGGGATGTCAGCTTGTCGATCGGCGACAGGGAGTTCGTCGTCTTGCTTGGACCGTCGGGTTGCGGGAAAACGACGACGATGCGCATGATCGCCGGACTCGAGGAGCCTTCGGAAGGCGATATTCGGATGGACGGCGAAGTTATCAACGACGTGGACGCGCGCGACCGCAACGTCGCAATGGTGTTCCAAGGCTACGCCCTCTATCCGAACATGACCATCTATGAAAACATCCGGTTTCCGCTCCGGATGAGGAGCACGCCGAAGTCAGAGCACCCGAAGCTTGTCCGGAAAGCCGCCGAAATGGTCGAACTCGGTGCTTTTCTCGACCGGAAGCCGGGAGCGCTTTCGGGTGGCCAACGTCAACGCGCGGCTTTGGCGCGGGCGATCGTCAGGCATCCGCGCGTGTTCCTGATGGACGAGCCGCTTTCGAACTTGGATGCCAAGCTGCGCCAGGCAATGCGGGTTCAAATCAAGCATCTGCAGCGCCAGCTCAAGATCACGACGGTTTACGTCACGCATGATCAGATAGAAGCCATGACTCTTGCCGACCGGATTGTCATCATGGATGGTGGATCCATACAGCAGATCGGCACGCCGGACGAGATTTATTCCGATCCGGCAAACACATTCGTGGCGGGATTTATCGGATCGCCGCCGATGAACCTGATCAAGGGCCGGATTTCTGCGGGATCGTTCGCTGCTCCCGGAATCAATGTGGGCGGCATTGAAATCGAGGGATCGCGGGATGCTATAATTGGCATACGGCCGGAAGATTGCGGCGTCGGGGCGCGCGCGGGCGATTTGCAAGGAACGGTTTACGGCATCGAACCGACTGGAGATGCCACGTTTTTGACCATCAAGACCGATGATGCGCTCATTGAGGTCAAGGCGGACCGCGGCTACAGATCCGAATTGGGAGCAACGGAATCAGTCGCGTTCGACCGAAGCAGGATTTCTTTCTTTGACGCGGAAAGCGGCAAAAGGATCAGATGACCGAGCAGCAATGAAACGGAATATCGGCAGAAGATGACTTTCGACTATACGTCAATCGGTTTCTACACGTTCGACTGCTTGTGCCGGCCGGTCACAGAAATCCCTCCCGGAGGCGGCACCTGCTTCGTCGAGGACTTTGCGCTTGCCGTTTCCGGCGCAGCGGGCAGCGCGGCCATCGTCGGAGCGAAGCACGGCATGAAAGTGCAGGCGGTAGGCGGCGTCGGCAATGACGACATGGGCGATTGGGTCTTGGCGAGACTCAAGTCGTTCAGCGTGGACGTCGAAAACATGGAAGTTTGCGAGGGTTATTCCACGTCGTCTTCCATCGTGACGACCAGACCCGACGGCGCGCGGCCCGCACTGCACAAGCTCGGAGCAACCGCTGGATTCTATGTGACCGACAACAGGCTGGACAGGGTTCTGGATACCAAGATCCTGCATATCGGCGGCGTCGGGCTGATGGATAGAATGGATGTCGGGCGAAATGCGGAGGTGATGGCGGAAGCGAAATCGCGCGGCTGCGTCACGACGTTGGACGTATTCGCGTCGACGCGCGAAGATATGAATCTGGTTGCCCCGCTCCTTCCGCACACGGATTTTTTCATCCCGTCCGAAGAAGAAGCGGCGGCCTTGTCCGGCTTGGAGGATTATGAGGAGATCGCCTCGTTTCTTCTAGACCAAGGCGCGGGATCGGTCATCCTTACGCTGGGCGAAGATGGCGCGATGCACCGCGGCGCCGACGGCTCCCGCCACGACATGCCCGCGTTCGATGTCGGCATCGTCTGCACTTGCGGGTGCGGGGACTGTTTCAACGCCGGTTTCGCGACCGGCCTGCATCTGGGATATTCCGTCGAGGACAGCATTCGAGTGGGCCAGGCGGCTTCTGCCCAGAACGCGATGGGGCTCGGTTCGCAAGCGGTAGTCTCTGACTTGGAAAGCACGCTTGATTTCATTGAGAGAACGCCGCTGAAAAGGTGACCGCGGCTGCGATTTCTGATAAAACGACCGAAAACGGGACCGCGCGGAATCCCGGTATGAGCGGCGTGGTTCCCATCAGATTGAAGGGATATGGAATGAGCGAATTTTTGGCGACGGCTTATCCATGGATCAAAGCGTTCCATATCATCTCCGTTATCGCGTGGATGGCCGGCTTGTTCTATCTGCCGAGGCTCTTTGTTTATCACCGGGAGCGAGCCGACCTTGGCTCTGAAACGCAGGCTCTGTTCTCGCTGATGGAGCGGCGCCTATTGAAAGTCATAACGACGCCGGCAATGCTGAGCAGCTGGATATTCGGGCTGCTTCTGCTTTCGATTCCCGGCTTGTTCGATTGGACTCAGGCTTGGCCTTGGATCAAGATTGCAGCCGTGCTTATCATGACGGGATTCCACTTCTGGCTTGCGAAGAAGTGGAAAGAGCTGGTGTCCGGTTCGTGCGGCACGACCGGGAAGCAATTCCGCTACATGAACGAAGTGCCGACGATACTCATGATCGTCATCGTAATTATGGTCGTCGCGAGACCGTTTTGAATATCCATCCCTTCGGGCCCATGTCGCGCAAACTTTAATATTCTATTAACGTTCATGAATTGAACTTCTTTTATGGATTGTATAGTGTATCAATATTCATACCCGGCATTCTCCGAACGCGGCGACACCCGCATCGGGCAGGACGACGAGGCAGGAAATGTATATAGGAATTTGCTATGGAGGACGATTTGCGCCGGTTCTCATCTACTGAGCTTGCCAACGCGACCGGCGACGTTCTTGCGGCTGCTGCTCGAGAGCCGGTTCAAATCACCCGCTGCGGAAAGCCTCGGTTTGTTGTTCTGACTACCGAGCGATTTGCCGAGCTGAATAGTCGTCGCGATAGCCGCCGTTCTGTTCACGTTGATGATCTGGAAGACGCAGAGGCAGCCAATCTGATTGCACGACTTCAGGAACGTACGGAAGAAGACTGACGCGCCCAATCGGGCGAATTGATGCGTTCTGTGCATGAACCTTCCAACCATGAATCGTTCTCGCCGGTTTTCTGAACGATGGATCCGGGACCGTTCGCGGCAGGCGCTGGGCCGTTCGCAAAGAATTTTTGACGGGCAGCCGTCTGCCGCAATGAGTCGGCATTGACGAATTGAAGCGCAATTCCCGGATTGAGGTTGAAACGCCGTGCCGGATTCGAGCAGAAGCATGGTTCAGGTCTTGCATCGAAGTCCGGTACGAAGGGATGCTGCGCCAGGCAAAAGAACAGGCCGTTTTTGAAAACAATTTTTTGTTGACCTGGAATCAATTCAGGCTATATATTCCCGCTGCAGGCCATTCGGCCACAACGCATTCCCAATTATCGCGCGTACGGACCGGTGCTCGGTCGCGTGCAATGCATGAGGTACAAAAATGCTGAACCAGCGTATTTCATTGTCGGACCTGAAGGCTAAAAGCCCGGCCGAACTGCTGGCAATGGCCGAAGAACTCGAAATCGCCAATGCGTCCGTCATGCGCAAGGGCGATATGATGTTCGGCATTCTGAAGGCGCGCGCCGAAGAGGGATGGAACATTTTCGGCGAAGGCGTTCTCGAGGTCATGCAGGACGGTTTCGGTTTCATGAGATCCCCGGAGGCCAATTACCTGCCCGGACCTGACGACATCTACGTCAGCCCGGACATGATCCGAAAGTTCGGACTCAGGACCGGCGCCACGATCGCGGGCGTGATCAGGGCCCCGAACGAGAACGAGAAGTATTTCGGTCTGGTGTCCGTGACGGAGATCAATTTTGAAAATCCGGACATGGCAAGGCACACGGTGCATTTCGACAACCTGACTCCGCTCTATCCTGACGAGCGGCTGAAGATGGAGGTCGACGACCCGACGATCAAGGACCGGTCCGCCCGGACCATCGATCTTGTCGCGCCTCTCGGGAAAGGCCAGAGGGCGCTTATCGTCGCGCCGCCGAGAACCGGCAAAACGGTGATCCTTCAGAATATCGCGAATTCCATCGAGGCGAATCATCCGGAATGCTTCCTGATCGTCCTGCTCATCGACGAGCGGCCTGAAGAGGTCACCGACATGCAGCGAAGCGTCAAGGGCGAAGTGATCTCCTCGACTTTCGACGAACCGGCGAGCCGCCATGTGGCGGTTTCGGAAATGGTCATCGAAAAAGCGAAACGGCTGGTCGAGAACAAGAAGGACGTAGTCATCCTTCTGGATTCCATCACAAGGCTCGGGCGCGCGTTCAACGCTGTGCTTCCTTCGTCCGGGAAGGTGCTGAGCGGCGGCGTGGACGCCAACGCGCTGCAGAGGCCGAAAAGATTTTTCGGCGCCGCGCGAAACATCGAGGAAGGCGGATCCCTTACGATCATCGCGACGGCGCTCATCGACACGGGAAGCAGGATGGACGAAGTCATCTTCGAAGAATTCAAGGGAACCGGCAACTCGGAGATCGTGCTCGACAGGAAAGTCGCAGACAAGCGGGTGTTCCCGTCGATCGACATCATCAAGTCCGGGACGAGAAAAGAAAATCTTCTCGTTTCCAAGGCCGATCTTCAGAAGATGTTCGTGCTGCGGCGGATTCTGAGCCCGATGAACACTTCGGAAGCGATAGAGTTCTTGCTTTCCAAGCTCAGGGCCACCAAATCCAACGAGGAGTTCTTCAATTCGATGAATTCCTGAACCGTTATGATTTGACTGAACAGCCTCGGGCGAAGGCGGCTCCTCTCGCACCCGGGGATTTGCCGGGGTACGGAATTGGATACGATCTTCGCGCTTTCCACTGCATGGGGGAAGGCCGGCTTGGCGGTCATCCGTCTGTCGGGCCCGCGGGCCTGCGAAGCTGCCGAGGAGCTGGCCGGGCGGCTGCCTCCGCCGAGGCGAGCGGCTTTGCGCCGGTTGAAGGATTCAGACGGGCGCGTATTGGATGAAGGCGTTGTTCTTCGTTTCCGGGAAGGTTCCAGTTTCACCGGGGAAAACGTCGTTGAACTGCAGATTCACGGAGGCCAGGCTTCAGTCTCGGCCGTACTGAAGACGCTCGGCGAGATTGACGGCCTGCGGCTGGCGGAACCCGGCGAATTCACATACCGCGCGATGTGCAACGGCCGATTGGACATTTCGCAAGTGGAAGGCTTGGCCGACCTGATCGACGCGGAAACGGAGGCGCAGCGCCGTCAAGCCATGCGAATCGTCAGCGGCGAACTGGGGCGGAAGGCGGCGGAATGGAACAAGGCGGTGACGCGCGGACTTGCGTTGCTTGAAGCCTGCATAGATTTTGCGGACGAAGAGATTCCGGAAAGCGCTGTCGAGGAAGCCGAGGGCTTGGTTGACGCGCTGATTTGCGAACTGGGCGCGGAAGCGAGCGGCGCCGAGGTCGCGGAGCGCGTCAGGAACGGGTTTGAAGTTGCTATCGTCGGTCCGCCCAACGTCGGAAAGTCGACTCTCTTGAATTGCATTTCAAAACGCGACGCGGCCATAACTTCCGAATACGCGGGCACGACGCGCGACGTGATCGAAGTTCGAATGGATCTGAAAGGTTTGCCGATTGCGATTCTCGACACGGCGGGATTGCGCGAGTCCGAAGATCCCGTTGAAAGCATAGGCATAGCGAAGGCGGTAGCGCGGGCTGAATCGGCGGATATGCGGATATTTCTGACCGAGAGCGACAACGCGGAGGAGCTGAAGGTCGATCTTAAATCTGGCGACTTGATCTTGCGTTCCAAAGCGGATCTGGCGCCGGACGTCGGGATGCCCGCGGTTTCGGGAAAGACGGGGCAAGGGGTTTCGGAGCTGGTCGAATGCGTGCATCGCGAATTGGCCGGCCGGGCTGCAGGTGTCGAGACCGCGACGCGCGAAAGGCACCGGCTGGCAATCAAGTCTGCAATTAAGGCTTTGGAATCATGCGCGCATGAGTTAAACGATGGAGGTCGAAATCTTGAAGTTGCTGCGGAGGAGTTGCGCAGCGCCGCCGATGCCTTGGGTGCGTTGATCGGAAAAATCGACGCGGAGAAAGTGCTCGGCGAGATTTTCGCGAGCTTCTGCGTAGGAAAGTGAGCAATGTTTCATGTGAAACATTTTGATGTCGTGGTTGTCGGAGGCGGACATGCCGGTTGCGAAGCCGCATGCGCCTCGGCTAGAGCCGGTGCGCGGACGGCACTCGTGACGCTGAAGGCCGACGCGATCGGAACCATGTCGTGCAACCCTGCCGTCGGCGGCGTCGGCAAAGGACAGCTCGTGCGTGAAATCGATGCGCTCGACGGCGCAATCGGACGCATCGCGGACAAGGCCGGCATTCAGTTCCGTTTGCTGAACAGGTCGAAAGGGCCTGCCGTGCAAGGTCCCAGGGCGCAAATGGATCGAATGCTGTATCGAAGGGCGATGCAGGCTGAAATCGCAGCGACGCCGAAGCTTGACGTGTTGGAAGGCGAAGTTTCCGACATTCTGGTCGAAAAGGGCATTGCATGCGGCGTGGAAGTTTCGGACGGAACGAAGATCCGTTCGCGTTCTGTCGTGCTCACGACAGGCACATTTCTGCGCGGCGTCATCAGAATAGGCGAAGAAGCGAGATCCGGCGGCCGGGCTGGAGAAAATGCCTGCATAAATTTGGCCAAGAGGATCGAGGGCCTCGGGCTGCCGCTCGGCCGCTTGAAAACCGGCACGCCGCCGCGTCTGGACGGGCGAACCGTGAATTGGGACATCCTTGAAGACCAGCCCGGCGACCAAGTGCCGGAGATGTTCTCTTTCCTTTCCGAAGGGCCGACCGCTCCGCAAACGAGTTGCGCAATCACGCATACGAATGAAGCCACTCATGCGATCATAAGGGCGAATTTGAATCGTTCCGCAATTTACGGCGGACATTTCGAAAGCGTCGGTCCGCGTTATTGCCCGTCTGTCGAAGACAAAGTCGTTCGATTTCGGAGCAAGAATTCTCATCAGGTCTTCTTGGAGCCGGAAGGTCTCGACGACGATACGGTTTATCCGAATGGAATCTCGACTTCGCTGCCGGAAGAGACGCAGCGCGAAATGGTTCGCACGATCCGGGGCTTGGAGACAGCCAGGATAACCCAGCCCGGCTACGCCATAGAATACGATTACGTCGATCCTAGATCGCTTCGGTCCAGTCTTGAATTGGCGGAATTGCCCGGCCTGTTCTTGGCTGGGCAGATCAACGGAACCACAGGCTACGAGGAAGCTGCCGGACAGGGAATCGTGGCGGGAATCAACGCCGCTCGCCTCGCCTCGGAATTGGAAAGCGTAACGTTCCCTCGTTCCGAAAGTTACATTGGGGTGATGATCGACGACTTGGTGACGCAAGGAGTTTCGGAACCCTATAGAATGTTCACCTCGCGGGCCGAATTCAGGCTTTCGCTGAGAGCCGACAATGCGGATCAGCGCCTGACTCCGTTCGGCATCTCGCTCGGAATTGTGTCGGATGAACGCAAAAGATTCTTTGAAGCGAAAATCGAAAAGTTGGCTCAAGCTCGCAAGGCGCTTTCAGAAAGATCGATGTTGCCCCAGCAAGCGTCGGCGGCGGGGCTCAAAATCGGGAAGGACGGCGTCCGCAGAACCGGACTGGACCTGTTGACGTTCCAAGGGATCGATGTGGATCGCTTGGCGCTCATCTGGCCTGAACTCGGCGACTTGGACCTGATCGCGGCGAAGCAGATCAAGTGCGAAGCGATTTACGCGAACTACATGGAGCGACAGCAAAAAGACGCCGACGCTTTGAAAAAAGACGAAAAAAACAAGATTCCCGACGGTTTCGACTACAATTCGATTGTCGGACTTTCGAAGGAGCTCCGGTTGAAACTGAACAGCGCGCGGCCGGAGACGATCAGGCAAGCGAAACGGATTGAGGGCATCACGCCGGCAGCGCTTGTTCAGATCCTTGCGTCGATAAAGCGCAGGGAGCGCAGACCCGCCGCGTGACGCAGCTCCGATCCGAACAAGAACTATTCGCCGGACTTGCAAATGTTTCACATGAAACAATCGAGCGGCTTCGCCTCTATGCGGACCTGTTGAGAGTCTGGAATCCTTCGGCGGGCCTGGTCGCCAAATCGACATTGCCGCAATTGTGGACAAGGCACTTTCTGGATTCGGCGCAATTGCTGATGGCTGCGCCGAATTCGGAGGTTCGCTGGATCGATTTGGGCACCGGAGGCGGGCTTCCCGGCTTGGTGCTGGCGATATTGTGCATTGAACACCGGCCGTCCGACGAATTCGTGCTCGTGGAGTCCAACGGCCGGAAATGCGAATTTTTGAAAACGGTTTGCCGAGAAACCGGCGTGCGAGTCAAGATTCTGCATGACCGGGCGGAAAGGCTGGAGCCTCAAGCCGCGGACGTGGCGACTGCGAGGGCTCTCAGTTCGTTGTCGCAATTGCTTTTTTTTGCTTCGCGCCACTTGGTTGAGGGCGGGATGGCATTGTTCCTCAAGGGGTCGGGTCGACAGTCCGAGATTGAAGAAGCCAAACGGAAATGGACGTTCAGTCTGACCGAGATGCCGAGCGTCACCAGCAATACAGGAGCCATCTTGAAAGTTATCGATATTCGACGCATTTGAAGGTTTGTGGAATCGAGCATGAAAACAATCGCAATCGCCAATCAGAAGGGCGGAGTCGGCAAGACGACGACGGTGATCAATCTCGGCGCAGCGCTCGCCGTGGCGGGAAAGCGCGTCCTGATCATTGATTTTGACCCTCAGGGCAATGCTTCGACCAGTCTTGGAATCACGCCGGAGGAACGAACCCGGCAAGTGCAGGATATCCTTGAGGGAAGCGTTTCGGTGGAAAGCGCGGCGATGAAGACGCCGGTCCGCGACCTGCTCATCGTGCCGGCGACAAGCGACTTGGCCTCGGCCGACATCGAAATGTCCAAGAGCCCCAACAGGCTGAATTTTCTGAAATCGGCCCTGAATGCCCGGGCGTTGTCGACCGCGAAGCTTGATTACGTGCTCATTGATTGTCCGCCGTCGCTCAATTTGCTGACCGTCAACGCGATGACGGCGGCTGAATCCGTTCTCGTGCCTCTGCAAGCGGAATTCCTTGCGCTTGAGGGGTTGTCCCAATTGATCCTGACGATTCGTAAGATCCGCCAGGCCGTCAATCCCGGATTGCGAATTGAAGGCGTTCTCCTGACGATGTTCGACCGGAGGAACAAGCTCAACCTTCAAGTCGAAGCGGACGCACGGAACAATCTCGGCAAATTGGTATTCAATACAATCATTCCGAGGAACGTAAGGCTTGGAGAGGCTCCTTCATACGGGTTACCTGCTATTCAATATGATTCACGTTCTGCCGGAAGCAGAGCGTACACGGCGCTTGCGTCCGAAATCCTTCAAAAGGAGCGCTCCTCGCGCTGAAGACAAAGGGATCAATAATGGCAAAACAAACGCAGCTGAAACGCGGCCTGGGACGCGGCTTGGATACCTTGATCGGGGACCTCACCTTGGATGAAACGGAAGCGCTGAGCAATCCGAAGGACGGCTCCGGTGCGCATGCGGCATTGATGCCAATAGAATTCCTGAAACCGGATCCTTCCCAAGCGAGGAAAAATTTCCCCGAAGCTTCATTGAAAGAATTAGCAAACTCGATTGCGGCCAAGGGAATTATTCAACCGATCATTGCAAGGCCCGACCGCGAATCGGAGGGGCATTATTGGATTGTGGCCGGCGAGCGAAGGTGGAGAGCCGCCCAGCTCGCGCAGCTTCGACAAGTCCCGGTGGCGATTCATGACCTTACCGACGACCAATGTCTGGAGATATCGATTATTGAAAACATTCAACGGGAGGACCTGAATCCGATCGAAGAGGCGCACGCTTATCGCAGCCTCATGGACCGCTTCGGGAAAACGCAGGAGGACATTGCCGGTACCCTCGGCAAATCCCGGAGCCACATTGCCAATACATTGAGGCTATTGAAGCTTCCTGACGAGGTTCAAAAAATGGTCCGCGAGGGCAAGCTGACATCAGGCCATGCCCGGTCGGTCGTTACTGCCGGAGATCCGGCCGAGCTGGCAAAACAGATTGTCAACCGCGGCCTCTCAGTGCGTCAAGCTGAAGACCTGTCGAAAAAAATTTCGCAGCAGGCCCAAGAAAAGAGACCTACGAAATGGAAACGAGACGCGGATACCGAAGCATTGGAAGCCGAACTCGCGGCGAACTTGGGGTCGAGGGTCAATTTGCAGATGTCTAGAAACAAATCCGAAGGAAAACTCGTCATCCAATTCAAGACTTTGAAAAAACTCGAAGATCTGATCAGCGCGCTGAACGAAGCTGCGTCGAAGCTGCGTGATGCGCGCGTGAAGTAGGATTCGAATTCAACGACCAGAAGCACGGATTGCATTAATTGGAAAATACAGAACTGATAGAACCGTAAAAAAAGTAGGGCTCGCGAATTTCGAGAGCCCTACAGAAGATTGACTGTCATACGCCGACCCTCCATCCGTATGAAATTACGAATGGCAGGAATGCTTCTCCCACTTTGACACAGGCGACTGACAACGCCAGCCCTTCTCTTGGTTCGCCGGTCCGATTTTTTTGCCCAGCGGTCAAGCTGCCGAAATGCTTCTCTCGCTCTACCTGTGACCGACCGACCGACGGCTCACCCATGCCGACATTATGACGCTTCCCTTAGTTTTGTCCAGCATATTTTTGTTCAGGCTACGGGGTGTTACGGGACAATTTTTGCCAGATGGCCGGGCCAAGGAATCCGACCGTCATGCTGGAGTCGGCCGGCAACGATACCTGGAGAAACCCTTGCCTGCCGAGCAAATCCGTCGCAAAAACATCGGTCGTCTGTTCCATGTCTACACACGTCAGGTTCTTGCGAGTCGAATTCGGTACATCGATTCCAAGTTGCTCCAGATTTTCGGATTGCAGTCGAGTGCCAGTCCGAACTGAACTGCCGTTTCTGGCTTGATTGGAGCGCGTCCAGATATGATCTGACTTATAAGTTCGGGGGAACGTTCGCATCTTCTCGCGAACTCGGCTTGCGACAAGCCGACCTCTTTCAGCCATTCCTCTAGAATTGATCCCGGCGAAACTGTGTAGTTCGGTTCGAATGGGTAGACCTTGGTGACCATTTTTAGTTCGCCGTTATTTCAGTGTTCATTTTTCTCAATGATAGCCCGCCACGAATTCACGGACTATCAACGCGGCTCTATAGCGCATCATTTCATCGACGGCCAACAGATGCCCGTGCTCGCCAAACTACAAGAAAATAAATCGATTGTTTCGGTCGAACTCTACTGCGTACCGACCTTTTCGATTTCCTGCCAGCAAGCGATCCAGGCAACCGCGGCTGCGGAGCTTGGGGTCGATAAGGCGGGCCAAATATGTAGTTGCACCGACCAAAATCCGATGCATCTCAAAATAGTCGCCACCAAGTTACGATAGAACAGAAAACAGTCAAAACTGGTTTCGCTACCCGGAAAATTTCACAGTTGATTTTTATGACCAATTTGAGATTGCCGTTCGCATTGGGCGCGGCATCAAGCGGCGAGTGCGACGAGATCGTCGATCTTACGCAAGTCTTTGTTTCCTGCGAGGTAAGAAATCCCTCTGTGCAAATGCAAACGGAACTGCTGGGCAACAATTTCGGGATCTGTGCCTAAACCATCTCGTATGCAGCGTTCTTTCACTAAAATATAATAGAGGTCGGCGTAGCGTCCTCCGAAGACCTTCCAGTTCATATCCACGTTGCTATTTGCCAGAATTTTCGATTGCGGTGGTGCGCTCTGTTCCGCAAGCGACACGCATAGTGCCCAGCGGCAAAGTATATTCCAGTGCTTTATGCCGGTCGCCCGTTTCAATTTGACGAGTTGATCTTTGGCCCTTTGGGACAATCGAACGTGTTCTATTGCCATTATGCAGCCTCCCTTGATGGAATATAGCCGGTCGTAATTCGCGTCGAGTGGATCGTATCGTCATAAGCGAGCTGGTAAGTATGCCCAATCCAAGGGTACAGACGTTTGTGGTATTCACCCGCAATTTCTTCATCAGTAGAAAGCAACAATATCTGGTGACTGGCGAATGGCAGGTACCGCTCGACCAAATGCATGCGATGGATAGAATCTAAACGCCCAAGTGGAGTGTCGATTGCCGTGGGCAGCGGACGTCCAGATGCTTTAGCAAGACCCCAAAGCAGCGCGATAGCGAGGAGTTGGCGTTCACCGGCGGATAGCCGTTCAGCGCTCAGTGGCGTATCGTGACTACCATAGAGCGTGAGCGAGTAGTCTGACGGATTGATTGAAAGCCGTGTGACGAGACCGTTCTTCCGAAGGAGCTGCCGGAAACTTTCAAAAACCAGTTGCTCAATGCGCAGAACATGACGGGCAATCACATGCTGTCGAAATATTTTCAGCGTTTTTCGAACTTTTCCAGCATGATGCAGGATACGGTAGCGGTCATCTCGAAGTTCCCTATCTTTGACATCTGCTTCTAGTAGGTTGATTAGTGTTTGTTCACGATGCTCCAAGTTGCGTTGCTGGCGTTCGATATCCTGCCCCAAAGCGGCATGTGCGACTTCAAGTTTTTCAATGTCAGCAAGAAGATTTTGTCGTTCTTTTGTGATCTGCCCTATCGTATCCGAGCTAGGAATGCTGTCATACTCGACACGGGTATTTTCTTCATCAGCGCGCCGATTGCTTTGTTGGGCAAGTAACTTGGCAGCGTCAATTCCGAGCTGGTTCAGTTTACCACACAGCAATGTGTGAAGATCGCTGCGCACTTCGGGAGTGATATCAAGAAAGGTGTCTTTCCTGCCCAAAGCGTTCCGCTCAGCGCGGTCGGAATCCAAGTAAGCTTTTAATGCAGCTATGGCTTTTTTTTCCGACGAATGGTTGCGCAGATGCTTGAGAACGACTTTATCTCTCGCCTCGAGCACTCCGGCGAGCTCGCGAGCGCGTCGACACTGTTCTTCCTGTTGATCGCGCGAACTTGCAGATTCCAAAAGGGCTTGAACCATATTTAAAGGAGCCGCACCGCCAGCATATTCACGTAACGCGTCTTCGCCGTCTTGAATCTGCCTTACAGCGTTCGTCCATTTGGATTCAACTGCCTCCCTCTGGTCATAGAGCACTCCCCCAGACTTGCGATATTTTTCTTCCGCTTTCTTCAGCTTGCGCCTCTGTTTGTCGATCCCGTGCGTCTGCAATGCAGCACGTTCTTGTTTCAGTGCATCAACACGGCCTCGTTGATTGCGTACAGCGTCTTGTGCCGATGTGATCATGGTGTGCCGAGGAGTATTCTTGTTTTCTGAACGCTTCCTGCGTTCGTAAACAAGCAAGTCCTTTTCAAGCTGATCCACCATATCCAACCCTAAAAGGCTCTGGATCGCCGTGCCGATTAGCTTTGAGGAATCGTGTTGCGAAGCGTATGCTTCAACCTGCTCACCATCGAACAGAAAAAGATGGGCAATATTGGCCGGAAAGAATTCTTCCACTTGGGTGGCCCAGTTGTCGGCCAATACAGGTTTTGGCTGACCGTTTTTGAAGACTTCGAATTGCTCCTTGCAACCACTACCGGAAAGTTTCCAGAAACGGCGAAGGTGATAGAATTCCTCGACGCCTTCGGCCGTATGCCGGAAGTAGATTTCGATCCCAGATTCAGTCTCACCGGACTGCTTGTGAATACAGCGGGACAGATATTCCGGATAGGCAAGCGTTCCACGATTAGAGCATTTCGCATGGGGTCCGAACAAGACCAACTGCAATGCGTCAAGGAATGTTGTCTTTCCGCCACCGTTTAGCCCGCCAATCAGAATAATAGGTTTGTCCGGGGCAGGCGGTGTTAACTTTATGGTTTGCGTGCCTTTGTATAGCCCAAAATTATAGAGTGTGATTGAGTCGATTATCATTGGTAGAGCTTATCGAATTGTGACAAGGAGCCTTTAGTGGGTACAAGTTCATCGGTTGCGTGCGCCTTCGCATTACCAAGCGAATCCCGTCGAAGGCGCGCTCTTTGAACTGCATCATTCTCGTTTTCGTAAAAATTCCGATAGAATGAAGCTTCAAGGGCATCAAATAATCCGGCGCGCCGAAGCATGGATCTATGTCGATTCTCAATTGCCAACAGTTCCCGCACAAGCTGGAAATGAAGGTCGTCGTTTAGGCAAACTTCTCGCAGCAATTCAATTTCTGTGGCTCCCATGACGAGGTTGTCATCCAAGCTACGGCCCGGAAAGCGCTTACCTGTCGCATCCTCGTAGATGCGCGGCAATATGTCTTCGATTTCGTGCTTTTCAACAACCCAGATTCGTCGGATCTCCTCAAGTTCATCAAGCGTTATCAGTTCGATATCGCGAACCTCTTCCGGCCCGAACTTGCGAATGTGCTGCTGGGCTTCTAGTACTTGGCGGAGCCATGCAGCGCGCGCCTCTTGTTTGTACGGACCAGGTATCGGTCGGTCATGGAATAACTGGACTGCACCATTCATGCGCCGGAAGTCACGCAACGTCCGGTCCGCGTGCAGCGTTTTGGGTGGATCGAGACGATTGCGCAGTTCAAGGAGAGGTAGCATCCACTCCTTTTCTTCATCGTTCTGAATCATGGCATGCATCGACTTGTCTTTTTCGACAAGTGTGCACACCCAGCACCCAAATCTGCTGTCGCCGCAACTCGGCACAGATGTATCGACAACCAGCGGGCATTCGCCGTCGGAAGACGCGCCCTGATACATCGTCAACAAATCTTTGTTGTTGTTTCCCCAAGGATTTTCGGTCTGCATGAGAAACATCCAGACGTCATCGTTCGCCCAATCTTCAATTGGGGAGTAGACATAGGAATTCGGCAGGTTGCCATTAGGGCTGAGACAATCCCTAACCCGGCTTTGCTCAAAACGTTCCATAACTTTCGAGCGAACTGCGCTTTCAGCCTTTCTTGTACCCAGAACGAGTATGGCTTCACCGTGTTTTTGGACAACTGATCGGATGAATTGCGTGGAAGGGTCTATTTTCAGGCGTTCAGTGCACCACCTGAATTTCGGGCGAGGTGCGGGATAGCCCCTGCCAATCAAGTTGACCCAGAAAGTGTTTCCAGGTGCGGGCGTGAGCCTGTGGGCAGTCAAGGGCAATTTTTGCTCGGCGGCTTTCTGTTCCATTCGCCGAAGCGAATTCGAGACCCAAAGCGCGACCACGGGATTTTCGACAAGCGTGTCGGTGCTGATTACGTAAACCGGCTTGGAGCGTTGATCTTCGGGCAGGTCGAAAAGAGCTAGCCAGACAAGTTGCAGGACTGCCGTGGAATCCTTGCCGCCGCTATAGCCTACCACCCATGGCATTTCATCCGACAGGTACAAGTCGGCGACTTTGCGCTTCAGCGCAATGATTGTTTTCTTGAAACCGGTTTCCGAGAAAACAGAATCAATCTGCAGCTTTTTATGTGCCATCGATCACCCTATAAAGCGTGTTTTCAACGCGCTGCTCATCTTCAGACAGTTCAAGCTCGAGATGAGTCTTGATGGCGTTCGCAGTCAAGACGACGTTTTGGTGCGCTTTTGAAAGTTGACCTCCAACCAATGCGCGCCCTTCCCACAATCTACCATTTGACCGTCGCCAATCAATGGTCTTGATCCGCGCGATTCTCCTTTTCCAAGATTTCGGATGCTTAGAAATGAGTGCTTGTCCTGCGCGAGCCAATGCCTGCAACACCACGCCGTGAGTGTGAATAAATTCTGTGCGCACTTCGCCAGCGGAAAGATCGCCGCTTCGAACATTGCGCCATTCATCCATCTGGTTTGCAACAGTTTCCCAGAATTCAAGTGCAAGATGTGCTGCCTGTTCGGGCGTGGTTTCCTCAATTCCATTCAGCAGCTCACTCGTTGCATGGTATATCGCGCTCAGAGTGAACAGCCGTCGCGAACGGGTGGAAAGGCTTGTCTTTTCCAGTTCGACGACGTCGCGAAAGATGTCGGAACCTGCGATGAGCGACTTCACTAGCCGGGCTGTCTCGTCACGGTAGTCGTAAAGGATGCTAAGCGAGGTTGAAGGCCGAATCGCATAGCGATTGAGGTCAGCAAACATCTGCTGACAACGCTCCAATCCCTTGTCTACGAAGAAAACCACGGCGATTGTTTCGTCGCCCAACTCTGGGCGATTACGCAAAGCACTATCAATGGCTGCTCGACGATGCTGTCCGTCATTGATGATGAAGCGTGCGGACATTGGAATTTTCAGTGTGCCGATTCGATTTGCTTCTTCAGCGCTGGCGAATGGAGCAAATACTATATCGGCGTCTATTGAGACGGTAATCGCTGAAAAAACGTAATTGTCTGCATTTTCAGTGATATAGCGGGAGAGCTCTGGAATCCGTGCTCTGTTCAGTTGTCGCTGTGCCCGCAACTCCGGTGCGAGTTCGTCCTCGTCGAACTGGAACAGCCTCGGCAAAAGCCGTATCGGGCACATGGATACATAATATTCGCGCTGCGCCTGGATACCCCTGATTGCGGGAAACTGATATTCGAAGCCGTCACTCATTTATCTTTGCCGATTCAAGGGATATGTAATACAAACAGATCAAAGCACAACGGGCAAAGTATGTCAAACATGAAGCGTACGTTTGCATCTGCACACATACAAGAAAGGCGTCCGGTTTACTTAGATTGCAATGCCACGGCTCCCATTGAGCCAATTGTCCGCGATGTCGTGATGCAATGGATGATGGATGAACTGGGCAATGCGGGCAGCCGCACACATGAGTATGGGCTGCGCGCCAAGCGGGCTGTGCAACAGGCGCGCGATCAGGTAGCCGCTGTTGTCGATGCATCCGCTGACGAAGTGATTTTCACTAGTGGCGGGACCGAGAGCAACAATCTAGCAATTCTTGGCTTGGCTGAGCATGGAGAGAAGACGGAGCGTCGCCACATTGTCTCTACGGCAATAGAGCACAAGGCGGTGCTTGAGCCGCTGGAAGCTTTGAAAGCAAGGGGTTTTTCAATCACTCTGGTGCGTCCCGAAAAAAACGGCGTGGTCAAGGCTGATTCGATTGGGAACGCGCTGCGCGACGATACTCTCTTGGTATCGGTGATGCATGCAAACAATGAAACAGGCTCGATTCAGCCTCTCCTAAAAATCGCTGATGCTCTTGAAAATCATAGTGCTTATTTTCATGCCGATGCAGCGCAGGGTTATGGCAAAGACCTAAAGAGCCTTCTTAATAAGAGGATCGACCTGATCAGCATTAGCAGTCACAAAATATACGGACCAATAGGTGTTGGAGCGTTGGTAGCGCGGCGGCGTGGTCTAATGCGTCCGCCACTAGTACCTCTCGCTTTCGGAGGCGGACAAGAACGTGGCTTGCGCCCGGGCACGTTGCCTGCACCGCTGATCGTTGGACTTGGTGCCGCCGCGGATTCTGCCGTTGCGAATGCTGCTGCCCGTTTGGAACGATGCCACGCCATCCGCAAAGAAGCGCTGGATGCCCTCGGTTCACTGGGTGTTCGAGTGCATTCTGATCCTGATCGCACACTATCTCATGTAATAAATTTTTCAGTACCCGGAATCGATTCCGAAGCATTGATGCTGGCACTCAAAGACGTCGCAGCCGTTTCCAACGGTTCTGCATGCACGTCACAAGGCTATTCGCCAAGCCATGTCCTTGAAGCAATGGGTATGCCAAAGGAGGCAATTGCCGGTGCGATCCGGGTATCATGGTCACACCTGACACCTGATGTAGACTGGCCAGCAATCGTTTCACGGATATTGGCCCTCAGATAGCAAAAAACTGGGATAAAAAGTCCATAAAAGCGCTCTGTAGGCGTTGCATCTAGATTGAAGGTTGGTACACAAATACCCGCACAGAAAACTCGTGCAGGACTATGGGCAGGATCACGATGTGTCGCCAAGAATACTATCGAGTGACAAGTAATGTAGCAGTCGGGGTCGATTGCACTGGTTTGATCCGTCTGACCGATGGGAACAATAAATTTCAATGAGTTTGCGCCAAATCGAATACAAAGAGGATTATCGATCCGGCTACGATAGCATCGTAGACGATTTCCTCCGCCCCTCGCTTGCGCGATCCAAGGCTTACTGGCGTGCAGCCGGTTACTTTTCGAGCAGTGCGTTGGAATCGTTCGGCGCACCTCTTGGAGAATTCATAAAGAACGGCGGCCATATCTGGCTGGTTACATCGGTCGAGCTTTCTCACAGCGACTTGGAAGCGATCCAGAACGGTGTGCCCAAGCAGGATATTTGTAGGCAGCGCCTTGAACAAATTATTAAGGCCGAATTTGCTGATGGCGTTGGCAACGGAACAGCTCGGCTTGCAAGATTGTTGGAACTGGGTCAACTGGAAATCCAGATTGCCGTGCCCAAGACTGGCACAGGGATCTACCATGAAAAGATCGGCCTGTTTTTCGATGATTACGACTATGTAGCATTTACCGGCTCGCCCAATGAAAGCCGCAGCGCCTTCGAGAACAACAGGGAATGTGTAGATGTCTACCCTTCTTGGATCAGCATAGCCCGCGCCGCTCGGAAGAAAACGCATTTTGAAAAGCTTTGGTATCACAACGACAAAGGCGTAGAGGTCTACGGATTCCCTGATGCCGCACGCCGACAACTCATCAGAGTTTGCCAAGACGGGGAAGTAGACCGCAAGCATCGCAAACGGGAGGGAAAAGACGAACCCAACAAATGGCGTCACCAAGATGATGCGCTTAAGGAATTCATTTCTGCTAAGAGCGGTGTTCTCAACATGGCTACGGGCACCGGGAAGACTCGTACCTCCCTCAAGATCCTGCGTTCGCTCTATGGGAACGGTAGCATTGACACCGTCATAGTAAGCACGGATGGAAATGATTTATTGGACCAGTGGTATGCAGAACTGCTTGGAATACGCAAAGAGGTTGGAGCCAATGTGTTCTGTCATTACAAATCCTTGCGTGAGATCGAGGATTTCCTATTAGAGCCGAAAAGTGCTATTCTTCTCGTCTCCCGCCAGCCCCTTGCTTTCGCTTTGCGGCGACTACCAGCTAAAATTGGGCATCGCACTCTGCTTATTCATGACGAGGTTCATGGGCTAGGAAGCCCGGCTAACAGGCAAAGGCTTGACGGATTATCTGGTATAGTTCAATTTCGTCTGGGTTTAAGCGCAACGCCAGAGCGCGAATATGACAAAATGGGGAATGAATTTATTCTGGAGCATATAGGTCCAGAACTCATGCGGTTTGAATTGGACCACGCAATTCGCCGGGGAATCCTGGCCCCGTTCGACTACTACCCATTGCACTACGAAATAACGCTGGAGGATCGACAACGGGTTCGTGATGTATACAAGCGGCAGACCGCCCGCGCAACAATGGGCACCCCGATGTCTGACGAGGAAGTATGGATCGAAATTTCGCGAGTGTACAAGACATCTAAAGCAAAACTTCCGGTGTTCGACAAATTCATCAGAAATAAGCAGCATTTACTTGAGCGATGCATAGTATTTGTTGAAACCCAGGAATATGGGGATGAAGTGCTGGAAATTATTCACAAATACAGGTCAGATTTTCACACCTATTACTCAGGGGAAGAACCGGAGACACTAAGGCGTTTCGCGCGCGGTGAACTTGAATGTTTAATTACTTGTCATCGCGTTTCGGAGGGAATTGATATTAAGTCGCTGAATTCTGTTATTTTGTTTTCATCGGCCCGCGCCCGGCTCGAAACTATTCAACGGATGGGGCGATGTCTTCGTATGGATCCGAACAACCCCTCGAAAGTCGCCAATATTGTAGATTTCATTAGACAGTCAGATTCGGATGTAGAGCAAAATGCGGATGAAGAGCGCGAGGAATGGTTGGCAAGAATATCCAAAGTACGTAAAGGGGAGGTATCGAGTGATGATTGACAAACACATAAAACAGGCCATTGAGGAAGCAGTTGAAGATGAAAACCAGCCGCATACTTTGGCAAGTCGCCTAATCGCGTGGTTGGAGGCGTTGACCTCTGGTAACGAAGACATCAATGATCGGGCAGCCACGACACGGCGTCTCGAAGTTTTGTTTGAAGGCACCATAGTTAAGGATGTCGACAGGAAGTATGAAGACTAATGTCATCTGATATGCGAATTCTTGGTTGGAAAGCTCGGGGTCTGCGTTGTCCAGATCATGAAATCAATTGTTTGGATTCAAATGGTCAGCCCTTTCCCGTGTCACTCATTCAGATGCCAAATGGTACCGGAAAGACTACCACCTTGACTCTTTTGCGTACAACCTTGTCAGGTGCTGCCAGCGATTCAAAGTGGGATCAACAAAAAATCAAAGGATTCCAAAAAAGAAACAGCAAAGCGGCGGAGGGATTTTTCGAGGTGCGTCTTCTCCTCAACAAAAAGAGGGCGACTATTGTCATGGATTTTGATTTTGAAACCGGTCAAGTCTTCTACAGAACCACGTACGGCTCGGGACAGCGTAGCGGATTTGACCCGCCATCCGAGTTTCGACGTTTTTTAAATGAGAGCTTTGTTAATTTTTATATTTTCGATGGAGAACTTGCGCAGCACCTTCTAGATAGAAATTACACTAATGCGCAGCAAGCCGTGGAAAATTTGTTCCAATTAAACGCCTTTGAAGAAATGTCCCAAAAAGTGGGTGAATATTGGGAAAATAATACAAAGAATGTAGGCACAAGCAGTGAAAGCGGTTTATCCCGTCGACAGAAGCGTTTGGCCAAGCTAAAAAAACGTCTTTCGGAATGTAGAGATAAGTATCGGGACATCCAGAAACGGCGAGCAAACTCAGAATCCCGACTCCAAAAGAGGGAAGAGGCTTACCTACAAGAGATCAGGAAAGAAGATAAGAGACGCAAAGCATTAAGTTTCGCCGAAGCAAAGGTCGAACGAGCACGAAGCAAGGTTCGAGAAGAAGCATTGGACGTCCTTGATCGGATGCGTGACCCCCACGCACTTTCTTCAACCTTTGCTAGGTCCATGATTAACCTAAAGAATGGTCTAGACAAGGTAAAATTACCGGAAAGTGTGGCAAGCGAGTTTTTCGAGGATCTAGCTAGCGAAAAGGAATGCGTTTGCGGTAGACCAATTGATACGGAGATCGCCGCGACTATCCGAGCGCGCGCTGCGCAATATTTGGGTGCAGACGACGTGTCCCTCCTAAATTCAATGAAAACGGAGATTAAGGACGCTGTTAATGAACCGGCTGACGAGGCTGAAAAAGACTTGGCAGGACGGATGGCAGTTCTGACAATGGCAGCGAAAGAAGAGCGCAGTGCTCGCAATGATCGGGACGCGCTAAGACATGAAGCTGAGCAATCAGATCCTGTTATAAAGACTGTGCTTGAAGACATCAAAAATCTTAAGAAGGATATCAAAGGTTTCAGTGACGAGCTTGAAAAATTTGAAAGCAAGGACAACAAAAGGACCGATGACCACACCTACGGAATCGAAATTCTTGAGCGAAGGATCAATGATGCTGAAAGAAAAATTGCGGAAATCACCAATACATTGAAAGAAAAAATAAGGCGTGATACGCTGAAGGCCATAATTGGTAGTGCTTACAATAGAGCTTTGGAAGGAATAGCTACTGATTTGCGGGATAACACAAATGTACGCATATCCGAGCTAATGCCACATAATGATATTTCAATAGATCGAATAGAGCAGCATTTGATCCTGAATGGACAGGAGGGCGGAAGCGTCGGTGAAACGCTCTCAATTGCTTACGCATTTCTCGCAACGTTGTTCCATCGTTCGGACTGCCAAATTCCTTTCGTTGTAGACAGCCCTGCCGGTCCAATTGATCTGGCTGTGCGTCCGAAGATAGGGAGATTGATCCCAAGACTCACAGCGCAATTTATAGCGTTTACCAATTCCTCTGAGCGATCACGTTTTGTCGCACCGCTCAAGCAATCAAGCCAGACCGATATCCAGTTTATTACGCTGTTTCGAAAAAAGTTCAAAATGCTTAAACACTGGGAAAGCGGAAAGGACGTTTTTCTTGAGACAGATGATGGTTTGAACGTGGCGGGCGAAGATTTCTTCAACGAATTTCAGATTGAAGAAGAGGGAGACGCTTAATGCAGCCATTCAGACTTCGGCTAGACGCTCGCAACTGGTTCAGGGATCTCCGAAACCAAAAAGTGTTCAAGATTGACTTCGACGCGTTCTATTTTTGCTTCATGGCTGGTCTCGCCGCCAAACGGAAAAAAAATGTTCCAATAGATGAGACTGCAGAACTCGTCGATTATTTTCCAGACCGCTATAGACATCGAGGTAAGTTGCTCGTTGGATTATTTCTTAAATCCGAGATGGAAGTTCTTGGTGTATCTATGGTAAACCGGAATGCAGTGCATTTAGAAATTGAGCGCCTTGTTGTTCTAGGATCTCCCAATTACCTGAGTAATGAGGGAGTTCGGGAATTTAATAGATATGCTCATGGTGGGTATGAGAAACTACTAGAGTGGTTTGACGACCGCCCCCGATCTCTACACACATTTCTACGATTGTATAAGCAAAAGATCGACGAATCAGTTGATTCGGTTTCGCAGGAGGATTAATCATGGCGATTGAGACAGCGCATCAATCAATCAAGACGCTGTTTGAGCAAAATCCTACTTTCGAAGTTCCAAAGTATCAGCGTGAATACGCGTGGGATGCAGAGGAGATTGAAGATTTTGTCGAAGATCTTAGAAAATGTCTCAAAGCTCGGATTGCCGAATCAAAGAGGAACCACTTCTTCGGAGGTATTGTAAGTGCACGATTGACTGTGCCCGGTTCTAGTCACGTAAGCTATGAAGTCATCGACGGTCAGCAACGGCTTTCGTCATTTGTTTTGCTAGCTGCGGCCGTTGCACATTTTATGCGATCAATATCAGGCAGTATTAAGCTGGGGTCACGATCTGAGCAAGATGAAATGGCTTTTAATTATCTGGAAAAGACCGCTCTAGCAATTGAATCTAACTACCTTAGGTATAGTTATCCAGTAAAATTGATGTATCAAAATGATCCAAAGATTAGGCTTTCTAAGGCAGATGATAAATTTTTTCAATCGACTTTGGACGGGAAAGATCCCGATAGAGAGCGTTCATCCCATGTGAAGATTAAAAATGCATGGATACAGATTAAAGCTTTTTTGGAGAAAGAGCTGGAGGCGGAAATAACGGCATCGGGTAAAGCGACGATACTTCAGCACCTAATTGACGGAGTTCTTGCTGAGGATTGTACAGTAATTTTTATGTGGGCCGATAATCGGTCTGAAGCATATCAAATATTCGAAGTTTTGAATAACCGTGGTGTTAGCCTTACTGATAGTAATCTTTTGAGAGCCAAAACACTAGGACTACTTGATGATCGCAAATTATTGGAGATTCAGAAAGAACTTTCGGAACGATGGGATAGTGTATTGGCTTATGCATCAAGGGATATTGATGATTATTTGAAGTGGTATTTTGCTTCGCATGAAGGTTATCGACCAGGAAAATTCGAGGTTACAGAGAAATTTATGAGTTGTCGGTTTCAAGAACAATCTATCTCTAGGCCCATAACCGAGGAGCAGGGTAGGAGAGTTTTAGCGGAGGTAGAACAGATTGATGACGACTTTGCGCTTTTGTATCAGTTGAAGAAGGGTAAATGGCCTTACAGTGAGGATAGCAGCGTTGCCAAATGGGACATAGGACGTTTGGCGTTTCTGGTTGAACACTTAAGTCATACAAATGTTATGCCTTTACTGATGGCTTTGCGGTTGCTTACACCGGAGCGGTTTGCGGAAGCTGTAGCCTCATTGGAGCGCTTTGTTTTCAGATACAAAACTATAGGGAGTGCTCACATTAGCCCCGCTACCAAGGTATACCACGAGCATGCGAAGATTATTCGAAGTCAACCCAGCGCCTACAGTGTTGGTAAACTGAGGGGCGCATTGAAGGAGCTGATAGAAAAATATGCTTCAGGGAAAAGATTTTCTTTGGCTATAAGCGAGCTTGCATACGCTCCTCGTTCCTCTCGTCGGAACAATAGCAATATTCGATATTTTCTGGTAGCAATTGAAGACTACCACCTGTGGTATGATAATGGTGCGCAAGGTATGCCGATATGTAAGGATAAAAGTAAAATCATAGACATGGCAGACGTAAGCTTGGAGCATATCTATCCGCAGAACCTGGGTTATGGCAATCAAATTGAAGAGATTGAGCCGATTAAAAATTCACTGGGAAATCTGACCTTGCTTGGCGTAAAGGAAAATGATAAAATTGGAAATAAACCGTTCGATGAAAAGCGCCAATTGTACGAGAAGTCAAGTCTACGCATAAATCGCAATATTGCAAGGAATGAAAAATGGACGAAGTTGGAAATTGAGATGCGTACAGCTCAGCTAGCGAAAATTGCGGAAAAGATATTTATACCTTAGAATTGGGATATGTATTATAGTTAATTGCTTTATTTCTATATGTTACTTCGCGGGTAACTTATTGATTTATAATACAGTTCGAGTCTACAATGTCGATATTGCGGGCTATAGTTTTGTATTGTTGATCGTTGAGGTTTCAGTACAACATCTAGCAAATTTTTCAATGATTGGTAACGACCAGCACATTATATGCGTCCTTAGAGCGTTTTTCAGTTAGTTGAAGTCAGTTGATTTTGAAATGCTCCAATTGCCGTTGAATTTTCACAAAAGGCGGGATAGGTACCGCGGATCCGCCTAAGTGAAAACGCTCTAGGCTGACGTTGTAAAGGCGATGGCAGTGCCAATATGAATCGTACGAGGGTACAGTGATACATCGGTGGTAAACCTTGAGGCTGCTATTGGTGATTGAAAAACTGTTTTGTGCCCATCAAAGCTTGCGATAGCGACCGAGCAGGCGTGAGTTTACATTAAGGGCGAGAAAATAAAGATCTCGAGTCCGACGGTTAAGGGTTTGTTGTGGTTGGTGCGGTTGTTCCCGAAGGATCCGCCGCCGCATGTGTCCATGAAGAACTTCGGCTAGCTGGACACGAAGGGAATGCAGACCGGTGTGCCGAAGGGCGCGTATGTGACAAATATGCGGAGCGCAAACCAAACCGGAAATTTTCCAGCAGCCGACATCCGTGAGAAGACTGCTGTAAATCTCAACGCACTGAAAATTAATCCGATTTAGGCCAAGCAGCTAATCCCATAGACTTGAAAATGGCGCGGCCCGCAAGTTCTCGCCGAAAGTTGCCGCCTGGTCGTGGTCGTAGAGGACAATGCCCTGCACGAAGTTCTCGCCGCAAGCCGAGGCGAGCTTTCTCAAGCCTGAAAAATCTTTGGTCGTGACAGTCGCGGACGCTTTGACTTTGATTCCAACGACTTCGCCGCGGAGGTTTTCAATTACCAAATCGACTTCGTTTCCGTCCTTGTTTCGGAAATGAGAGAGGAAATAGTGTTGATCGCTCCAACTCGCGAGCTTCTTGATTTCTCCGAAGACGAAAGCTTTGAGGATCGCTCCGAACTTTGTCCTGTCTTTCTCGATCTGCGCTGGTGAAATGCCTTTAAGCGTTGAGAGCAGTCCCGAATCAAGGAAATGCAGCTTCGGCGACTTGATCAGCCGTTTCAGCTTGTTCGTATACCAAGGCTGCAATGAATCAATCAGGTAGAGACTTTCGAAAATTCGCATGTACTTTTGCGTAGTGACGTGATTCATGCCCAGCGCCGACCCGATAGCTGAATAGTTCACCAGCTGTCCTGCGTATTCCGCAAGGACGCGTAGAAGCTTAGGCATGACGGCAAGTTGTTCCACCGAAGCGATGTCGCGCGCATCTCGTTGGATGATGGCGTTGATGTAGCTCAAATGCCAGCTTTGTCGTCGAGTCCATTGAGTGCGTTCAAGGACTTCGGGATAGCCGCCAGCCAGAACAAGCTCTACCAAGCTTCTGCCGAGGATTGGTTCGCCTGTGACCGCCGCTTTGCCCGAGAATGCGTCGTCGAGAAAGCGCCCCTTTCCCCGTCTGATTTCGGCCTGTGATAGCGGCAGAAGCTGGATGACCTCCATGCGCCCCGCAAGGGATTCCGCGACTCTCGGTACCATCATCAGGTTGGCCGAACCGGTCAAGAGAAAGCGCCCCGGGCGCTTGTCTTTGTCAACCTCGGTTTTGATCGCCAAAAGCAGTTCCGGCGCTCGCTGAACTTCGTCGATGACGGCGCGGTCGACGTCGCGGAGAAAACCGACCGGATCTGTTTTTGCAAAGTGGAGCTGGGTCGCATCGTCGAGCGTCAGGAATGGCCTGTCCTCGTCCGCAATTTCGGTAGCGAGGGTTGTTTTGCCGGATTGGCGCGGACCTGCGATCAAAGCGACGCGCGTGTCAGCCAGAGCTTCTTCAATGCGCTTCTTGCTCAATCGCGGATACATGAGGACACTCGCTGCAGTTCGACCAATTGAAAGGTTAAGCCTCGTCCACCTGTAACAGTAATTGCGACTGATTGAAAGAGAAAAACCGACCAGTTGAAAGAAATAGATACGTCCAACCGTAAAAATCTATTCGTCCATCTGAAATATTGGAGCCGACCAATTGAAAGCTATCGGCATGTTCGGAGAGTCTCCTTGAATGCAGATTGGCAACCGGCCGGTCGGAGGTTCCGGACGCCAAGAAAACGCGATACTCAACTGCAGATCGCCTGTTTGATCCCCTCGCTTCGCTTATGCGTCCCGCCCGACCATCCCGGTTTCTTCGCCCCGCAGAAGCGCGCGCAATGCTTTGTCCAGGCGCTCCGTTACCGCTTCGGGCTCGCGCCACCAATCGGGGGACCACACCCTCAGCAGAGTCCATCCTTTGCCCTCAAGCACCCGCTGGCGCAATCGATCGCGGTCACGGGCGGTTTTGCTTCCATGGTACTGCGCTCCATCGGCCTCAATTCCCGCCAAGTAGCGTCCGGGTTCGTTCGGATCCACCACTCCGATATCGATGCGGTATCCGCTCACGCCGATCTGCGGCACAAGCAGCCAGCCCCTCGCTTCCAGCGCCGAGGCAATCTGCTCTTCCAGCGGCGATTCGTACCCGCCTAAACTGTCGCCGTCATTCCGATCATCGCCCGTCGCGACAAGCGTTCCTGTCGCCGCGTATTTCAGGAACGCCTTCAAATCCCGCACGCCTCGCGGGCTCTGCGGAGTGCCGATGCGCTCGCGTTCAAGACTCGTCACCACGATCATGCGCCGCCGCGCCCGCGTAAGCGCCACGTTCAGACGCCGCTCGCCTCCCCGACCGTTGAGCGGGCCGAAGTGGCTCCTTTGCCGCCCTGCCGGGTCGGGGCCGAACGTGGTGCTCAGCACCACGACGTCGCGCTCGTCGCCTTGAGCCGTCTCCAAGTTTTTGACGCACGGAGCGTCGCGCTCCGGCGCGTGCCAGAAAGCCTCCAGCTCCGGGGTTTCCTCCCGGGCTTTGTCCAGCAAATCCTCCACCAGACGCTGCTGCTTCTTGTTGAAGGTAACCACGCCGATGCTTTGCGTCGAGCCGTCCGGCCCCAGAACGTGACTGCCCACCAAGTCCGCGACCCGTTTGGCTTCGTCGACGTTTCGTTGCGCTTCGTAGGTGCCGCCCGCCTCAATGCAGACGACGGCTTGAGCATCGCGCTCCGGATCCGGGAACGTGACCAGCGACCCGCCATAGTAAGCTCGGTTCGAGAACGCGATGAGCGCTTCATGGCGGCTTCGGTAGTGGAAAGTCAGCCGATGCAAGGGCATGCTGCGCCCGAGCGCCAAGTCAAGCACGCTTTCCGTGCTTCCAGGATCATCTTCGTCTTCATCGTCCTCATCATCGGAGCGTTGGAAGAATGCGGTCGGCGGCATCTGCTTCGGATCGCCCGCGAGGATCACTTGCTCCGTGCGCGCCAATACTCCCACGGCGTCCTCGGGCCGGATCTGGCTGGCTTCGTCCATCAGAACCAGGTCCGCCCCGAAATCTTCGGGCAGCGTCCGCGCCGCATCCAGAGGCGACAGCATCAGGCATGGCTTAAGCTTCGGAGCCAATGTCGAGCACTCGGCCAGGATTCTGCGCAGGGGCTTCGCGGACCGGCGTTTGCGGGCCTCGTTCAGCAGCGTTTTCGCCTCCCTGCGCAGCGCCGTCTCCTCTCGTCCGCGAGCGGAAAGATCCGGCAGCGTGCAACGATCATCGCACAGCCGGCTCACTTCCCGCGCAGCTTCGCCGCCGGTCCATTGGTCTTCGCTCGCGCGAAAGCGCGCCAGATGATCGTCGTGCGCCGCGTTGCTCCAGTGCCGCAGCACTGGATCTTCGGTCAGCCACTGATCGACCCAACCCGCCCACCAGCCTCGGCGAAGCCCTTCCTCCAGCTGCTCCAACTCGCTCCGGTCGCCCTTGCGGGCCGTTTCCACTGCTGATTCAAGCGCGCTTCCGCAAGCGTTCAGCCATTGCTCTTCACGCTTTGAGAGAGCCTGAACTTCCAGCGCTCCTTCAAGTTTCGCAATTTGGCGCGGGTCGGCCAACAATTCCACCGCGTCGCCGTCCAGCTCCGACGCATGCGCATCCCGGGCTGCCGCCATATCGAGCTTGAACTTGGCTTGTTCCGCCGCGAGAGCCGTTGACTTCGCATGACGTTTGAGGCCGATGCGCCGCCACCATCCCGACAACCCTCCGCCGGCGGCCTCGAACACTGCGCGGTTCGCCTCGCGGGTTTCGGATTCCGCCGTTCGCAAGGCGCGTGACGCTTCGGCGATGCATTTGGCCTGCACGGAAGCGTTCATGCCTAACTCGGCTCGCACTTGGTCGAAGGTCCGGATCTCGGTTTCGTTCAGCCCGGCGCGCATTCGCACGATCTTGCCCAAGACCGAGAGACGCATCTCCAGCATCTCTTGCAAATCGCCGGCTTCCGCGTCGGGCAAGGGGTGCGCGACTCGCCCCTCCGATGCGCCGGCCTGCTCCATTGCCCAGCGCAGCGTAACGCCGTCGCCCGCCCCGCGGTCGCGGTGCATCGCCTCGGCGTATGCGTTCAGCCAATCCCGATGGGCCGTGCTTGCCGTCTGAGCGTTGTGTTTTCCCGACGATTGCTCCGCCGTCCGCTTGCTTTGGTAAGCGGCTTCCAAAGCCTGACCGAGCTCCTTGGACGGATGCGTCTCTCCGCCTCCGCCATGCAGATCCAGGCACCACTTCATCAAACCCGCTTGCCCAAGGCGCGTTGCAACGGCTTCGATGGCTGCGCGCTTTTCGGCGCAGAACAGCACGCGCCGCCCGGCTGCTATCTGGGTCGCAATGATGTTCGCGATGGTTTGGCTCTTGCCGGTCCCCGGCGGTCCTTCCAGCACGAAGCTTCGCCCGTCCAGCGCCATTGCCACAGCCTCCAGCTGGCTGGCGTCCGTCTCGATGGGGCAAGGCAAGTCGTGACGGCTTCGGGTTGCCTCGAGAACTCGAGCGTCGCAATTCGCTCCGCTGCCGCCGAAGCCTGTGTCCGTTTCGCGACCCAAAAGTTCTTGCGTCACCGCCCCGAGTGTTTCGAGTCCTTGCTCTCCGAGCCGTCCCAACTCGCTCCAAAGGGCCAAGCGCTGGAACTCGAAGATGCCGAGCACCGCAGCAGGCGTGACAGAGAATTGTTGCGCGCCTGCTTCGGCCAATTGTTTTCGGACATCCTCCAGAAGACCTGCGATATCGAATCCGCTTTCATCCTCCGGGAGCGGATCTTCCAGAACCACCCGCACGCCGTGCTCCCGCTTCAGCCACTCGATCAGCGTCGTATTCGGAGCCGCCGGCCCGCCGGTCTCCAGCCAATACGGACCTGCCGCTTGCTGCCTCGCCATCAGAACCGGCTGCATGAACAGCGGCGCCCGCCGCGTGCGCGGGTCCTTTCCGCCTGCCGCCTGCTCTTCCCATTGCAATGCTCCGAGTCCCAAGAAGCACGTCTGAAGGCCCGTCTCCTCGAATCGGCTCCGGGCTCGGCGGTAAATCTGGACGGCGCTTCTGTTTACGGCATCCGGTTCCAGATCCAGATGCAGCACAACGCTCTTGGCTTTCCGCTTCGGCCCGTCCTCGGTTTCGCGGCCGGCGAGAGTCACCTTGCGCCCCGCCGCGAGAGCGTCTTCCACCGACGCCGCATCCGCGGCCGCCGCCCAAACGCAGATTGATCCCGGCCGCGCGTCCAGCAAACGGTTGCGGTACGTCAAGTCCAGAGCCCGCTCGCGCAGCCTCGCGATGCGCCCTGCGAGCGTGCTTTCTTCTTGCTCCCGCTCGCTCGCGGCTGCGGCGCTTGCCGAGCTTTGCTCCGCCTCCATGCCTGCGCCCTCGTCCACGCCGTTCAAGAGATCCCTCTAGACTTAGCTCCGCTGTGCTTCAACTTGCCGTCCGTGCCGGCCGGCTGCTGCTTCTCCGTGTTCATTCCTTGGCCATCGCAACTGAGCGCCTTGTTTCAATGCCATTCGAGCGCACTCTTGTTTGCACCGAAGGAGTGCAATCACACGCAGGCGCTGCCCTGCGGTGCGCGCTGTTCGCCCGCGGCGTTCCCTCGATGCATTTTTCAAGCAATGCGCTTCGTTTCCTGTACGGGACATCGATTGCTTCGCCTTTCTACGGAAAACACATTTGCGCTTCAGGCCGGTGACTATCAGTGTCGGGTGAATAATCCCCGGAACCGCCAAAGTAAAACTCCCCGGTCAAAAGTTCCGCGCAGTTTCTTTCCGCAGTCGGGTCAGGTGATCGGACTTATGTATTTCGTCTGCGATATTGCGTTTCCGCCGCCGACCTTGAAGAAGGCCGACGACGGGGCGGCGACAAGGATGGCGGGACAGCAAAAACGGCAGGAATTTCCGGATCGGCTGCTTGCAATGCTCAACCCGCAGGACTGAGAGTCGGGATTTCCCCGGCAGCGGAAAATCGCAATGCGCTTGTCAAAGCAATAGTCTTTCAATTGGTCTGAAGCGCGGCTTCTTTCAGAAGACGGATAAAGGATTTTACGACCAGATTCGGATCTTCGCCCCGTCTTCTGACCAGCTTGATCTCCGACTGCAGATCGTACATGCCGCCCCCGACGGAACGCATCGCCCCTTCGCGCACCCAAATATCGGCAAGGCTTTCGGGCAGATACCCGACGTATTTCCCGGTCAGAACCAGCATGGCAACGCCTTCGATCTGATGGGCGCTGGCATTGGACCGCATCCGGCGTGAAATCGGCGCCACCAGATCTTCGTTCAGATAGGCTCGTTTGCAATAGTTGGCGTCGGGCAGCCGCCGCTGAACGTCTTCGTCGGTTTCAGCCTCGAACAATGGGTGCCCCCGAGCGCAATACAAACCGATTTTCTCGATCCCCAGCAATTCATAGATCAATCCCGGCTTGTGCCGGTGGAATACCCCGACGCCCACCGCGATATGGCCGTCCTGCACTGCGATTTCGATGTCGTCCGGGGCCAGCGAATATATCTCGATCGAGACATCCGGGGCAATTCTGGCCAGCTCGGCAAGAGCGCCCATGATCGGCGCGTCATCATTGAGCACCCAATTGTCTATTGCCGCCACCGACAGGCGGCCCACCAACTTGCCGCGCGTTCCATCCACGGCCTCGCCGAAGTGGTCAAGCGCCGCAAACAGTTTGCGCGCGGCTGCATAGACGATCTCGCCCTTGTCCGTCAGGCGGAACCCTTTGCGGCCGCGCTGGCACAAGCGTATTCCCAGACGGGTTTCAAGGTCGGAAATCTGGCGTGAAATCGTCGAGGCGGAGACGTTCAGCGCGATCTGCGCCGCAGAAAATCCCCGCGCCTCGACCACGGCGGAGAACACGTAGAGCAGACGCAAGTCGGCTTTCGAAAACGAGGGCGGAAGCATGGCATGACATTACTTGCATAGATGTGAAAGTTAAGTCCCTCATTTTGTGATTTATTCAAAACTTCCCTCATGCGACGCTCGGATTCGAACTGCTTGCCCACGTGAGGATTGGAACGGGATGGGTTTGAATGGCGCGCTCTCGCAAAACTGGGGCATCAACAATGATTATGCCAAGCTGACGGATGTTCTGCTGGGCCGTCCCGAGCATTTCAAATGGGTCGAGGCGGGGCCGTTGATCGGGCGCACGCTGGCCAATGCGCACAAGACCGGCGTCAAGTTCGATCTGCAGAAGGCGATGGCGCAACATGCAGAGATGGTATCGATCTATGAAAAAAACGGCGTGACCTGCCATTATCTGGACAGCGACGAGGTGCTGCACCGCAATTTCTTCGCCCGCGACAGTTCGGCCATGACGCCCTGGGGGGCGCTGATCTGCCATATGCAGCTCAAATGCCGCCGAGCGGACTATGCCACCGCGATCAAGTTCTATCAGGAAAACAACATTCCGATCTGGAAATTCGCCACGGCAGGCCATTTCGAGGGCGGCGATTTCAACATCATCGAGCCGGGCCGGGTGCTGATTGGTCATTGCGGCGAGCGGTCCGAACAGGAAGGCTCGGAACAGGTGGCCGAGTTTGTCCGCGCCGAGGGGTGGCAGGCCGTGGTGGCCCCGATCAGCCGTGAATTCGTGCATATGGACGGGCTGATTGTGCCGCTGGCCGAGAAGCTGGCTGTGGCCTGCATCGACGCGATGGAGCCTTGGCTGGTCGATATCGTCAAGGGCTGGGGAATCGATATCGTCGATGTCGAATATCGCGAGGCGAAGAATCTGGGCGTCAATCTCGTGGCTTTGGGCGATGGCAAGGTGCTGTCCATGGCCGGGGCCAAGGACCTGAACGCCAAGATGCGCGCGCTTGGGTTCGAGGTGTACGACCCCGACATGTCGATGTTTGTCCTTGGCGGCGGCGGTGTGCATTGCCTGTGTCAGGCGCTGCGCCGCGAGGCCGCATGACAGGCGATCCGCGGATCAACAGCGACCGCCTACGTCAGGCTGAAATGTTCTGTTTCAAGCGGCGCTTGCGCTGTCACGCCACTCCGCGCCGGCAGCTTGGCGCGGCGAGAGCAAGAAAGTGAATGTCCAACAGATCAGGAGATCTAAACAATGAAAGTCTGTAAAACACTGATTTCTGCAGCGCTGGCGATGTCCTTCGGCACCGCCGCCTTGGCCGAGGATGTGATCATCGGCGTGCCGAACTGGGCCTCGGTCCGAGGTACGGCGCATATCCTCAAGGTCGCGCTGGAAGACAATCTCGGCCTGTCGGTCGAATTGCAGAACGGCACCAACCCCATCATCTTTGAAGCGATGGACTCCGGTGCGATGCATGTCCACCCCGAGGTCTGGCTGCCCAACCAGCAGAACCTGCACGACAAGTTTGTCGCCGAAAAAGGCAGCGTGAAGTTCAACCCGAATGCGGTTCTGTCCGATCAGCGGATCTGCGTCACCAAGGATACGCAGGAACGCACGGGCATCAGCGCGCTCAGCGATCTGACCGATCCGGATATGGCGGCGAATTTCGACACCGACGGCGATGGCCGGGGCGAGATGTGGATTGGCGGCGCGGGCTGGGCCTCGACCAATGTCGAAAAGATCCGGGCCAAGTCCTATGGCTATGCCGAGACCATGAACCTGATGGAAATGGACGAGGCGCTGGCGCTGGGGCAGGTCGACAATGCCGCAGCGCAGGGTCAGAACATCGTGTTCTACTGCTATACGCCGCATCACATGTTCTCGCTCTACGATCTGGTGCCGCTGACCGAGCCCGCCTATGACGAGTCGCAGTGGAAGATCGCCCAGCCCACCGACGATCCCAACTGGCTGGAGAATTCGACCGCGCCGACCGCGTGGGACGCGGCCAATCTGCATGTGTTCTACTCGACCGCATTGGAAGAGGCGCAGCCCGAGGCCGCCCGGATGCTGTCCAGCGTCAAGCTGAATACCGATCATGTCACCGCCATCGTGTACGCCCTGTCCGTCGAGGGGATGGATCCGGCGGATTTTGCCCGTCAGTGGGTCGATGAGAATGCCGACCTGGTGGATTCCTGGTTCAAATGATGACGTGACGTACGGGCGGCGCGCATCCCGCGCCGCCCGACCCCGGGCGGGGCCGGCGGACGTGCTTCGATGTCCGCGCCTCTACCCCGAGACATGCATTGAAAAAGCCCCGCAGGGCAGTGATCCCGGTCATGGCGTCATCCTTTCCTGCGTTCGGTATGGTTGATCGATGAGCCGCCGGACTTGCCACGGCCAATCTTCATTGAAACCTTTTGCAGAACCTGTGAAACATGATCCTCACATCTTGATCAGGCCGGGAGCGCGCTATGACGGATGACGTAATCACTTTGGACGGCGTCTGGAAAATTTTCGGCGCCGATGCGAATGCGGCCATGGCCGCCATTCGCGAAAGGGGTCTGGGCAAACCCGAGGTGCTGCAGGAATTCGGCTGCGTCGTGGGGATCGCCGATGTGTCGTTCTCTGTGAAACGGGGCGAGATATTCTGCGTCATGGGCCTGTCGGGGTCCGGCAAATCCACCATGGTGCGCCATCTGAACCGCCTGATCGAACCGACGGCGGGCAGCATCAATGTGATGGGCAACGACATGCTGGCTCTGTCCGACAATGAGCTGCGCGACATGCGGGCCAACAATATCGGCATGGTGTTTCAGCACATGGCGCTGCTGCCGCACCGCACGGTGCGCGACAACGTAGGCTTTCCCCTGCAAGTGCGCGGCGAACCCAAATCGCGGCGCTGGGATGTGTCGCAGCGCTGTCTGGAGAGGGTCGACCTGACCGGATACGAGGATCGTTTCCCAAGCGAGCTGTCCGGGGGCATGCAGCAGCGGGTCGGCTTGGCGCGGGCGCTGGCCTCGGACCCGGATGTCCTGCTGATGGACGAGCCGTTCTCGGCGCTCGACCCGTTGATCCGGCGGCAATTGCAGGATCAGTTCATGGCGCTGTCGGCGGAACTGCACAAGACGACCGTGTTCATCACCCACGACCTTGACGAGGCGATCCGCATCGGCAACCGCATCGCCATCATGAAGGACGGGCGCATCGTGCAGATCGGCACGCCCGAGGAAATCGTGACCCGGCCCGCCGATGATTATGTGCGGGATTTCGTCGAGGGGATTTCCAAGCTGAAACTGGTCTTCGCCCATTCGATCATGGTCCCGATCAGCGAATACGTGCCCTCGCGCCCGGTGAATTTCGACGAAAGCCCTCGCGCGCATCACGGCACGGATCTGGATCATCTGATCGATATCGCAATCACCACCGACAACGTGATCGTCATTGCCGGCGATGACGGCGCGGATATCGGCGTTGTGGACAGGGCCACACTGCTGAAAGGCATTCAGGGGGGCAAGGCATGACCGATGCTGCAATGACGGAAACCGGCATGACGGCCGAAGGCGGCGCGGCGGTCGAGAGCCACAGCGTCGAAGCCTTCGCCGTCGACAACGCTGAATATTACGCTGCCGAATTCGACAAGATTCAAGGCCGGACCGGCTTTGCTTGGTCCTGGAACATGATGGCGGCTGTTTTCGGCCCGATCTGGGGCGCGGCGCGCGAGGTCTGGGGGTTCTTCTGGATCTTTCTGGTGCTGGAGCTGTTCGCACTGGTTCAGCTGGGCCGAGGCCTCTGGGGAGAATTGGGCGCGGACCAGCTGGCGCGTTACGAGCGCATGCTCGAAAACATCGCCAAGCGCGAGGCGCAGGCGGAAGAGCTGACCGCCTCAGGCGACGTCGCCGGGGCCGAGGCCAAGCTGAAAATCGCGGACAATCTGCGCGGCGCGGCGGAAAAGGCGCTGCAGGCCGCGAATGAAGCCTCCAGCGAAGCGACCGGCATTCTGATTGCAGGCGTGATCCTGATGGTCCTGATCAAGCTGGCCGAGGGGTTCTATGCCAACTATGCTTATGAGGCGCAATATCTGCGCTGGCGCGCCTCGCGGTACGAACGATCGGGGATCAAGCGGTCGAGCATCCTGTTCGGGCTCTTGGGCTTGCTGGCGATCTGGCCGCTGGCCCTGATCCGCTTCACCGTCGCTGATCCCAATGAACTGGTGGCCAAACTGACGGGCGGATTGCTGGGCAACCGGATTTCGATCACGGAATTCCCCGTTGGCCGCGAGTATTTCGCGTATCTGTCCAAAAAGGGGGATGCCGGGTTTGACTGGCTGGCCAACAATTTCGGCGACGTGTTCGACGGCGTGACCGCCGGCATTCGCTGGGTGCTGGACGGGCTGGAGATTCTGCTGATCGAAACGCCGTGGCCTGTCGTGATGTTTGTCACCGTGGTGCTGGCGCTCAGACTGGCCGGGCCGCGGGTGGCGATCTTCACCGCCGCGTCGCTGGCTTATCTCGCCTTCATGGGGCTTTGGGAGCTGTCGATGATCACCATCGCGCTGATCGGCGCGGGGGCGTTCCTGTGCATCCTGATCGGCATTCCGCTGGGCATCTGGTTCGGGAAATCCAAGCGCGCCTATGCCTTTGCCGAGCCGGTGCTGGATTTCATGCAGACCATGCCCGCCTTCGTCTACCTGATCCCGATCATCGCCTTTTTCGGCACCGGCAAGCCGCCGGGCGTTCTGGCTACGCTGATCTTCGCCATGCCCCCTGTCATTCGCCTGACGGCGCTCGGGATGCGGGGCGTGCCCGAAACCACCAAGGAGGCCGCGATCGCCTTTGGCTGTTCGAAACGGCAATTGCTGTTCAACGTCGAACTGCCGCTGGCGCTGCCGTCGATCATGACGGGGATCAACCAGACCATCCTGATGTCGCTGTCGATGGTGGTGATCGCCTCGCTGATCGGGGCCGAAGGTCTGGGCGCGCTGATTTTGGAGGCGCTGCAATACGCGGCCAAGGGTCAGGGTCTGCTGGGCGGGCTGGCCATTCTGTTCTGCGCCATGGTCATCGACCGGATCGCGCAGGGCATGTACCGCCGCAAGGTGGGCGGGCATTAGGTCTCCTCTTCCGACCGCCCCGGCGCGATGATGCGTCGGGGCGCGTTTTTCCGACTCTGACACGGATGTAGCGCATGGCTGACGAACATCTCAAATCCATGATGGACAACCTGTATTGGTGGGGCATCCCCACCATGTTCCGCTGCCCCAACGAGGGGCCGCAGGGGCAGGACATCGCTCTTGTGGGCGTGCCGCATTCCACCGGCAACGGCACGACTGAGCGGGATCAGCATCTGGGCCCGCGCGCGCTGCGCAACGTCTCTTCGGTCGCACGGCGGGTGCATGGCGAGTTCCAGCTTGACCCGTGGACAGCGGCAAGGATCGTCGATGTGGGTGATGTGCCCTTTCCCCGCGCAAACGACAACGAGAATTGCATCGAGCAGATCACCCGGTTCTTCACCGAAATCGACGCTGCAGGCGCGCGCCCGATCTCGGTCGGGGGCGATCATTCGATCACGGGCGGCGTCGTGCAGGCGCTGGGGCGGGGCAGGATCGCCGAGGGCGAGCCGATCTGCTTCCTGCATTTCGACGCCCATACGGATGTCTTTACCAAGGTGGATCATTTCCTCGGGGCCAAGAAATCCGCGGCCCATTGGGGGGCTTACCTGGTCGATCAGGGCAAGGTCGATCCGCGCCATTCGATGCAGATCGGGCTGCGCGGCCATGCCCGCACATTGGACTGGCTGCAACCCTCGTATGACTACGGCTACAACGTCGTGATGATGAAAGAGTTCCGCAAGCGCGGAGTCGAGGACGTTGTCGCCCAGATCCGGCAGGTGATGGCCGGACGGCCGGTCTACATCACGTTCGATCTCGATTGTCTGGACCCTTCGATCGCGCCGGCGGTGTCCAATCTGGAGCCCGGCGCAAAGGGGTTCGACATTGACGAGGCCGTGACCCTGCTGCGCGCGGCGCGCGGGATGAACATCGTAGGCGGCGATATCGTCTGCATGATGCCGACCAAGGACAGCCCCAATCAGATCACGGCGCTGACGGCCTCCGCCATCATGTTCGAGATGATCTCGATGGTGGCTGAAAATGTGAAAACGGAGACAGCAAAATGACCAAACAGGGCAGCGATTTCTTTCAACCCGTCTCGGCGATGGAACTGGCGCGGTTTGCGGGCGTGCCCACCTTTATGCGGTTGCCCGGTCTGACGCCGGATCATCCGCGATATTCCGAGGTGGAGATGGGTCTGGTCGGGGTGCCCTTGGATGGCGGCACGACCAACCGGCCGGGCGCCCGGCACGGGCCGCGTCAATTGCGGGACTACTCCACCATGATCCGGGCGATGAACCCGGCCACCGGGGTCAACCCGTTCACATCCGTCAACTGGGCCGATCTGGGGGATGTGCCGCCCAACCCGGTGGATATTCACGACAGCCTGAACCGGATCACGGCGTTCCATGCCAATTTGAAGGCGCATGGCATCACGCCGATGTCAGCCGGTGGCGACCATCTGGTGACGCTGCCGATCCTGCGGGCGCTGGGCGCCGACGAACCGCTGGGTCTGATCCAGTTCGACAGCCATACCGATCTGTTCGACAGTTATTTCGGCGGCTGCAAATTCACCCACGGCACCCCGTTCCGCCGCGCCGTCGAGGAAGGTCTGGTCGACCCGCATCGTTTCGTGCAGATCGGCATTCGCGGCACCGCCTACAATACCGAGGATACGGACTGGGGCATCGATCAAGGCGTGCGGATCATCCGCATCGAAGAAGTGTTCGAACGCGGCATCCCCAATGTCATGGCCGAAGCGCGCGAGATCCTTGGGGACAAGCCCGCCTACTGCACCTACGACATCGATTTTGTCGATCCGACCTTTGCGCCGGGCACCGGAACGCCGGAAATCGGGGGACCCAACAGCTTTCAGGCGCAGCAGGTGATCCGCGAACTGGCGGGCGTCGATCTGATCGGCGCCGATCTGGTCGAGGTGGCCCCGCCCTTTGATGCCTCCGGGGGCACCGCTTGGCTGGGCATCTCGCTGATGTTCGAACTGATGTGCGTGCTGTCGCAGGCATAGAGCCATTCCGCACCGCAAGACAAATGATGTTCCGGGTTTCACTTCGTGAATTCAAGCTCTTGACTGAATGACCATCAGTCGGCGCCCAAAGGATCGGCGATGTGGTTTTCAGGGCATTGCAAGCGGGTTCCGCCGCCAGCATTTTGAGGCTCAAACTTGCCGTGAACGCTGCAGGTCTCAAACTGCCGACTCGCGAATTGCTCGGACGGACAGACAACTCTTCTGAATTGCACTTGTCTGATCATCTGAGAAATTCCCTCTGCAGTTGGGGTCGTCGGTTTTGCCGCAAGCTTTTCATCCGACTGTCCGAGGCGAGGCCCCTCATGTTGATGGCATCGCAGATTTCGAGCGAGGCAGGCTACGACAATCCCATTTATAAGGTACGCCTTTTCCAAAGGACACAATCTTGCACGCAGTCTTCTTTCATCTGCGTTGCTCGGCGTCGTGCCGCGATCCGGAATAAATCCCGGTCGAGTGCGCGTTGAGGTCGATCACTCGACGCTGAACCGTTGGATCGTCAAATATGCGCCTTTGGTCGCCGACAAGACACTATTGTCAGAAGCGGAACTGCGACCGTTCTTGGTGGATGGATGAAACCTATGTCCGTGTGAAGGGCGAGCAGGTGTTTTTTGCACCGCGCCGTCCACAAATACGGCAAAACGCAGGATTTCATGCTTTCGAAGCGCAGGAACAAGGCAACCGCGACAGAGTTCTTCGCCCGCGCTCTCGAAGTGAGCGAGTTACCGCGCAAGACTGTCGTCGACAAGAGCGGAGTAAACACAGTTGGAATCAAGGCAGTAAACAAAATGTTCAAAGGTTTTGGCTGCCCGACCTTGATCGAGATGGCGAGGCAGAGGCACCTGAACAGTATTGTCGAAAAAGCCTACGCATCCGCGTCGGCAACATTGGAAGGGATTGAAGTGGCGCAGATGATCCGCAAGGGTCAGTTCGAGGTTGGACTCTGTCCATTCAAACAGTTTGCGAAGTCAGCTGTTTGAGCTCATTAAATTTTGAGCGGCAATTTTACCTCTGAAAAGTTTGCGATAAAGCTGTTTGTCCCACATGACTTTAAACTGAGAGCGCATGCTCGTTAACTTGCATTGCTGCGATCAGTCGGGGCTCAGAAATTTGCGATATGGTTGAAGAAATGGCTGTCATATTGAGATCGATTCCTTTGCGGATTTGACGTGCCGTTCCAGCAGGTTCTTTTGACGTCTGCCACAGGGCATCTGATGCGCGGCTGACGGTTCAAACTCATTCCCGGCTATCTCGGGGAACAGCGCAAAGATTTCCTCTCGCGCATGAATGGGCAAGGTTTTTACGCTTCCGGGCTGGTGAGCTGGCTGCAGGGAATTGCCGTGACTCGGGATTTGAGGCGAACGGGCCTGTCGATCAGCGTGATCACGCGCCGGACTGTGATGGGCTGGAAGACGGCCCGCAAACCGCTGGACCGGGGTCTCGCAGCCCACTTCGTCAGACATGGCAGCCGTTCATGGCTTTCTGGTTCTGCTTTCCCGCCTCTCGACCAGTCGCCCTGAATGCCGTCTCCGTTGTTGCCACTGGAAGCTTTAATGCGATCACTTTCCTGACACCAAGACTGCGGAAGGCATTTGAACTCCTGGGTATTACTCAAGTGAAAATGTTACAAACAGCTTGCAAGGAGAACGGCCGGAGAGTCAAAATATTTACCCCGTTTGGTAGTCATTGCTGGCTTGATTTATCAATGGTTCTTTCATGCATAAGCTGAAACATGCAACCCTGCTGCACCTGCCAAGTTCCCGCGTCACTTGGCATGGCAATGTCTCCAGATGCCGTATTGCGAAACGCAACGATAGCGAACTTGCCGCTTACAGTCCCCTTGGGTGAAATACCCTTCATAAAAACTACGGCATCAGCACGGGCAATGGTACTTTGCCTTACAGAAAGAACTTGAAAACCCTTCAACTCTATTAATTCTCCATCTTTACGCAGCGACCCAGCCAAAAATCCGTGCTTCATACTTGTAAGGTTTACCGCACGAGAAGCCATCTGGCCGTAGTTTTTTGCTTTCCAAGAGTTTAAGAAATCAAGGAACGCAAATACTGGTCCGTTTTCGTTTGCCTCAGTCTCAAAAGGCGGTTTCCATTCTGCGGCCTCAAATGCCTCAATTTCGGCCTTGTTTGCTTGGTTTTTCTTATGCAGGGCGACGATTTCCGCCCAAGTTTGCTTGTCTTTACCCTCTTGCTTTGCTTTCCGTGCGTCTTCCGTTTGTTTATCAATGGCCCAATCCACGAGCGCGATAAACAGCATCCACGCCTTGAGGCACACCTTTCGGTCAGCGTATCCGAGCGTCCTACCATGCAAAATGCCATGACGGAAAGGGAACTCAACCGGGTCGTTAGATGATTTCTTCACACCTTTTGTGATCATGCTGATTAGGGCTGGCAGAGAAGTTTTATGTCCCACAATTGAGTCAAAAAGCGTTAGGTCAGCATCCTTCTTGAATGGGCTGGATTCCATCACGTCAGACGCAAAACCGTCGCATATGACAAGAATCAAAGGGATCGCAGAATAATAGCGCTCCTCCTTTGTGAGCTCCCACGCTTCATTGAGTTGGTGCCACCTGTTCGTTGCTTTGTTGAAGCGTTTGCTACGAGTGATTGCGAACAGCCTGATAGTGTCTTCGCTGAACCATTCCATGATTGCAGCTTCAGCAGCTTTTTGCTCTCCGGCTTCGAATTTCGCCAAAGCTTTGCGCATCATTTTATCCGACATCGAATTCGTTGCTATCCAACCCAAATCCGCAAATGCAGTGTTGAAGCGATCCGGAAGATTCAGGACATCAGCTTGTGACACTATCGTTTCAGCAGCTTCGTTGATCTTATTTATCCTTTCTCCTGAAAAACCTAACTTCTTAAGGCAACCAGTAAAAAACTTGACCGCCTTAACTAGCGGGAGTGCATCAGACAATTCCCTAGCTGAAGGATTTTCGGAAATTAAAGGTCGTTTCCGATTGGACATTGTGTCTTGCTATTTTCTTTCTGCGGATGGCACATTTACCGCTTCAGTACCGCGAGTGTCGATACCGGATGAATATTCCCAAAAGGTGCCAAAGTAAAATTCCCCAGCCTGTCCGTTGAGGACTCGTTTTTGGGGTGTGCTCCCTTACATTGGATGCCGCCGTCGTATCCAAAAACTCCGGTCCCCCCCCCCAAAGCATGATTCCTGCGCTGCGAGGATTGCTTTTGCACGCCGATTCACACGCATAGCGCAACAAGCCGCGGCCTGAGATTGCGCTACCCATCTTCGCGGTCCTCCCGAGCTCGGCCGAGAAATCAGGCGAGCAGGCGCAAGCCGATTGCACTGCTGACGATGCATTCGGAGCGCCCCTCGCGATCAACTGAAGCTGCCGCCTCAACTCAGCTTTCTTCGCCAATGCATTCGGCGTCGCCCGGAAACTGTCGGACCAGCAACTCCGCTGCGGATTCGACTTCCGGCGCGCTGGCTCCTCGAACGACGAGATTCGCGCCGTATTTCTGCTCCGTCCGAAACGGATACGAGCCGAACCGGAGTTCCGGGAACTGCCGCACGATCTCTTCGAGCGATTCCGCGATTTCGCTTTCGGGCCGGAACACTTTGACAGTCCGGGACTCGAGAGGGCGGCCCTTCGGCAATCGATCCAGCAGCGCCCCGACCATCGCCCTGAATATTGCGGGCACGCCCGCCATGACATGCACGTTTTCAACCGAAAACCCCGGCGCCCGGGAAATGTCGTTCCTGATCAACTTTGCGCCTACGGGAACTCTCGCCATTCGCATTCTGGCGCTGGAACTGCGAATGTGGTTCGCTCCGTAGAAATCTTCCAAGATCTTTTTGGCGTCGTCTCGAATGCTGATCGGCCTTTCCAATGCGGCAGCCACGGCATCCGCAGTGATGTCGTCGTGGGTGGGGCCAATGCCGCCGCTGGTGAACAACATGTCATGGGATCTTCTCAGTTCGTTCACGGCGCCGACAATTCCATCGTGGTCGTCGCCGACGACCCGCACTTCCTTCAGGTCTATTCCCAAGCCTGCAAGCTCGCCCGCAAGGAAGAACATGTTCGCGTCTCGCGTGCGGCCCGACAGGATTTCATCTCCGATCACGAGCATTGCCGCCGTAGGATTTGACATGTTTACCTCGAGGCCCGTCCGCCGCCCAGTTGCTCCGCATAATCGCCAAGTGCGGCCAAAGAGCAAGTCTTGGCATCGGAGATTCCGAATGTGGCCATGACAGCTGAACGGGGCGCGACGACTCAACAGCGTTTTCGGCCGCAGAATTCGGCGAACCGAACGGAACGGTTTCGCTGATTCAACGCCGGTTCAATAAGCGATTTCCTTTACCGATTCCATTGAGATGTGGGTGGATGTGCTTGCGAGGCCGGGCAATTCTGTTATCTTTTCTCCAAGCACCGTTCTGAAAGCGCGGATGTCTTTCGTTCGAACCTTCAAGAGGTAGTCGAACGATCCGGCAATGAGATGACATTCCTCGATTTCAGGGATGTTCCGGACCATTTCATTGAAGGCGCGCAACGTGCTTTCCGACGTATTCCCCAGCTTCACCTCGGTGAACGCGACATGTTCCAGATCCAGCATCGCCGGATTCAGGACGGCGCGATAGCCCAGGATGCAGCCTCTGTTTTCAAGTTTCCTGATTCGAGCTTGGCAAGGGCTGGTCGACAATCCCACCCGCCGCGCAATCTCGGTTGCCGGAAGTCGGCCTTCCATCGCAAGAATCTTGAGGATCTTCGCGTCGATGGCGTCGATAGGCTTCGACCGAATTGCGATGCTTGATTCTGTCGATGCGCTTCGGAGCATTCGTTTTGACCTCCCAACATCATTGACATGGTGCGGTTAGAGCGGGAACGCTAGTGCAACCGAATAGCCGCGTTTCTCGGACTAGCGCAATGACGTCACTGCAAGATCGTTCAGCCGAATTTTCGCGCAGCGAATTTAGCCGAAAAAACTGTAGTTTGCAGGCATTAGCACTGAAAATTTAAAAAAATTAGATAAATTCTTCCGCAATTTTGGGAATTTCGGGGAAAACGAACTTGAATCGCATGTTACGATAATTTGAATTGAGTGCGAACGAGGGCGCATCGTGAATAGACGTTTGGAAGATATCCGAGTCGGAATTCTGGAGGCGAAGCAGACCGACGAAGACCGACATCTTGACAGTTTGATCGAAGCAGCCGCCTACCCCGCGGAATCGAGGTTGGCGTCATCTCAAGCGGCCGCGAATCTGATCGGGGAGATCAGAGCGTCCGGCAATCTGGGACGGATGGATGCTGTTCTCGCCGAATACGGCCTTCGAACCGACGAGGGCGTCGCTCTATTGCGGCTGGCGGAAGCGCTCATCCGAGTGCCCGACGCCGCGACTGCGGATGCGTTGATCGCCGACAAGATCGCCCATGCGGACTGGGCGAAGCATCGAGGCAATTCGAATTCCGCATTCGTGAACGTCCTAACGCGGTTGTTGATGACGGCCGCTTGGTGCCTGCGGAGCGGCGACGGCGGACCCGTCGGGAGGGCGATCAGCGCCCTTTCGACACCGATCATCAGGCTCAGCTCCCGCCGAGCGATCGAGCTTCTCGCGGAGCGTTTCGTTCTTGGCCGAACGATGCAGCAAGCCCTTTCGAAATCCGCCGGCATGGAGCGTCGCGGATACCAATACTCTTTCGACATGCTGGGCGAGGAAGCGCTGACAGCCGCCGATGCGGAGAAATTTTTCATCGACTACCAGACCGCGATCAAGGAACTGGCCCCCAAATGCACTGCCCCCGACCACCGGGACAACCACGGGATTTCGATAAAGCTTTCCGCTTTGCACCCTCGCTACGAGTTCACGAAGCGTGATCGCGTGATCAAGGAACTAGGCGCGCGAGTGTCGCGTCTCGCGCACATGGCGAAAGAGGCGAATATCGGAATAGATATCGACGCGGAAGAGGCGGACAGGCTTGAGCTGTCTCTCGATGTGATCGAAACCGTCATGCGGGATCCCGGATTGAAGGGATGGGACGGCTTCGGGATTGTCGTTCAAGCGTACGGCAAGGCTGCTCCTCGCGTTCTGGACTATCTGTACGCGCTCGCGAACGAACTGGACCGCAAGATCAAAATCAGGCTGGTGAAAGGCGCATACTGGGATTCGGAAATCAAGCGCGCGCAGGTCGAAGGACTGTCGGATTTTCCTGTTTACACGCGGAAGTCCGCCACCGACGTCTCCTATCTCTGCTGCGCGAGGAAGCTGCTGACCATGACGGATCGGGTTTATCCGCAATTCGCCGGCCACAACGCCCATACGGTCTCCTCCATCTTGCAGATTGTCGGGGAAGGAACGGAATTCGAGTTCCAGCGCATCCACGGGATGGGCGAAGCGCTTCACGACGAGATAAGGCGCCGGAAGAATGCCCGTTGCAGAATTTACGCGCCCGTCGGCAAGTACAAGGAGCTGCTCCCTTATCTAGCGAGGCGGATGCTCGAAAACGGCGCGAACAGCTCGTTCGTGAATCAGATTGCCGATTTCTCGAACGATCCCGAGGACATCTCCCGCGATCCGTTCGAATTGCTGGAGGAAGCCCGAAAAAGAAACGTTCAGGCGATTTCTCCACCCTCCGCGATATTCGGAAACGACCGGGTCAACTCGAAAGGCTGGGATTTGCACAACCCCGGCCAGCTTCAAGAGATTGAAGAGCGCAGAACGCCGTTTCGGGAAAGCTCCTGGAGTTCCGGGCCGGCTATCGCGGCGACGGCGGACTCGCGCGGACCCCGCGTTCGAGTCTCAAGCCCTTCAAACCCCGAGGACGTCGTGGGCGAGGTCGAGGAAGCGTCCGGCGAAGTGATCGAAGCGGCGCTCGGCGCAGCCAAGGACTGGAGCGCCACGAAGGCGGGTGATCGAGGAAACGCCTTGAGACGAACCTCCGATCTGTACGAGGAGCATTTCGCGGAGATATTTTCCATCTTGGCCCGCGAAGCAGGGAAAACCGCGACCGACGCCGTGGCGGAACTTCGCGAAGCGGTCGATTTTCTGCGTTTCTACGCTTCGGAGGCCGAATCCGGCAAGCTTGGCCCGCCTCTCGGCACCGTCGCGTGCATTTCGCCGTGGAATTTCCCGCTGGCGATATTTTCCGGCCAGATCGCGGGAGCCTTGGCGGCCGGCAACGCCGTGGTCGCCAAGCCGGCCGAACAGACGCCGCTGATCGCCAAATTCGCAACCGACTGCTTCCATCGGGCGGGCGTTCCGAAGGACGTCCTCCAGCTGCTTCCGGGAAACGGGCCCGACGTAGGAGCCGTGCTGGCGGCCCATCCGAAGATAGACGGCGTCGCATTCACCGGATCCACGGAAACCGCCCGCCTCATCAACGCCGGAATAGCCGGAGCGAACAAGCCGGCGTCGCCTTTGATCGCGGAAACCGGCGGGATCAACGCGATGATCGTGGACAGCACCGCCCAGCCGGAGCAGGTCGTGAAGGACATCATCGTCTCCGCGTTCCAGTCCGCCGGCCAGCGCTGCTCCGCGTCCAGAATCGTCTATTTGCAGGAGGACATTTCCGAGCAATTCCTGAACATGCTGTTCGGAGCGATGGACGAGCTGGCGATCGGCGACCCGTGGGATGCGGCGACCGACATCGGGCCGCTCATCGACGAGGAATCAAAACGGCGCGTCGACGCGCACATTCAGGCCGCTCGAACCGAAGAGCGGCTGCTGAAGCAATGCGGCGCGCCTGAAACCGGCCATTTCGTCGGACCGGCGGTGCTGAAGGTCGGGGGAATCGAAGATCTGGAGAGCGAAGTTTTCGGCCCCGTGCTCCATGTCGCGACGTTCAGGCCGAAGGAGTTGGGCAATATCCTCAATTCAATCAACGCGAAGGGATACGGCCTCACTTTCGCCATGCATTCCAGGATTGACGCCAGGGTCGAGGAGGTTGTCGGCCGCCTGAAAATCGGCAACATGTATATCAATCGCAACCAGATCGGCGCGGTCGTCGGGTCGCAGCCGTTCGGCGGCGAGGGCTTGTCCGGAACGGGGCCGAAGGCCGGAGGCCCGGATTACCTTAGCGGGTTCACCCAAGGGCAGTTTCCGTCCCACAAAGCGGAAACAAGCCCGGAAGCCGACTTCGACGACGTCCAGTCCTTGCTGGACGGGCTTGCCGGCAGGGCAAGCTCGCGACTGCAGACGTTGGAACTGCCGGGACCGACCGGGGAATCGAACCGGCTGTCCCATTACCCGAAAGGCATTGTTCTTTGTCTGGGCCCAACCGCAGAGGACGCGGCCGAACAAGCGCGAATTGCGAATTCCGTCGGATGCGAGGCCGCGCTGGTCGCGCCGGGAGCGCAAGGCGAGAACGCGATTTCAGGATTTTTGCCGCGGGACGCATTGCGGAGCCTCCGCAATGTCGCTCTGGTCGCGCTGTGGAGCGACGTGCAGGATCTGACCGCCGCCCGCGTCGCCCTCGCAGCTCGCGACGGCACCTTGATTCCGCTGGTCGGGTCGCGAAACCTTGCGGAAAAATGCTTCCACGAGAGGCATGTCTGCATCGATACGACCGCCGCCGGAGGAAACGCTTCTCTGTTCGCCGCCGCCGCTTGAATTCGGTCGAAAACGCAATTCCGCCTTATGCTGCGCGTCGCTCGGAACGCCAGCGGACGTTCTCGGGCTCCCCGGCTTTCGCCAATGCTCCGCGGAGCGTTTCGCCTGCGAGCTCGGCCTCGAGAATCTTTCTGACTTCGATCAATTTCCGCAGATCGATTCCGGTTCTGAATCCGCTGCGTTCGCAAAGGAAGACCAGATCCTCGAATACGACGTTGCCCGTCGCTCCGGGCGCGAACGGGCAGCCGCCGAGTCCGGCCAGCGTCGCGTCGAGAACCCTGACGCCCGATTGAAGCGCCGCGTAGGCGTTGGACAGGCCGGTTCCTCTGGTGTCGTGCAAGTGGACGATCAGAGGGGTGTCGCCGATCCTGGGAAGAACCGCTCGGCACATTTCGGAGATTTGCATCGGGCCGGCGTATCCGACCGTGTCGGCCACTCCGATCGCCTCGGCGCCCGCGCCGAGGCAGGATTCAATTAGATCAACGACGGAATCGACCGCGACCTCGCCCGAAATCGAGCATCCGAACGCCATTGAAATCGCGGTGTTGATCAGGGGTTTCGGCGCCGAGCCCCGCATTTCGACCGCATTGCGTATGAGGTTCACAGCTTCGGCCCTCGTGCGGTTGATGTTGGCCATGCTGTGCTCTTCAGTCGCCGAGATGGAGAAGATGATTTCGTCCACGTCGGTTTCCAGCGCATCGGCCGTCGCCCGTTCATTCAGCGTCAACGCGGACGAGCGGGCGCCGGGGAGCCCGGAAACCGCTTCCACGAGATCCCTGATGTCCGCGAACTGCGGAAACCTGTTCTTGGGAAGGAACGAGCCGACCTCGAAATGCCGGACGCCCGCATCGTGCGCGCGGCGGATCCATTCCTTCTTCGCCAAGGTGCCGGGCCAGGATTTGGTGAGCTGGAGGCCGTCGCGCAAGCCGAGCTCGCGGAGAACGAGCTTGTCCTTCGGATAGAGTTCACGCGCTTTCACTGTTCGTTTCCTCCTTCGATCCGGCGGATCGCCCGACGGCGCATTCATGACCGAGCCCGAGACTCTCTAGCACTTCCGAAGTCGCATTGCCCAGCGCCGGAACGTCCAGAACTCCTGAGACTCTTGTTTTGTCGATCTCGAAGGGCATGCCGGGAGCGCGCATGGCGCTGCCGTCGGGAAGCAAGGATGCAGGCATTCCGTCGGGCCAGTTGGCTTGGGGGTCTTCGTACATCTCCGCAGGGCGGGCGATGCGCGCGAATGGAATTCCTTCGGCTTCGAAGGCTTGAACGAGCTCCTCGGAAGCATTCCGCGCGACCGCATCCCGGAATATCGGTATCGTCCAGCTCCTCGCTTCGATCTGATCCGTCCGGATTTGCAATCTCGGATCGTCCAGAAGCTGCCGCAGGCCCAGCAAGCGACAGAGGATCGACCATTGCTTTTCCGTGACCGCCCCGATGAACATCGACGAGCCGTCGCTGGTCTGGAAAATGTCGTAGACCGGCCAGGAAAAATCCCGGTCGGGCATCGGCGGCGGCTCGATTCCCATCAGCTCGAATTGAACCATGTGCTGTGCCACGAGAAGCAGGCTGTTCTCGAACAGCCCGACACGGACTTCCCGGCCGACTCCCGTTCGCTCGCGTTCTTTGAGAGCCGCGACCACTGCGTAGGCGCCGAACAGCCCGCCCATTATGTCGTTGACCGACGATCCGACCCTGAGCGGCTTTCCGACCGGGCCTGTCATGTACGCCAATCCGGTCATCATTTGGACGACCTCGTCGAGAGCCGTTCTGTGCTCGTACGGGCCGTGAAGAAAGCCTTTGCAAGCAACCGTTATCAATCTTGGATGGCGCTTCCGAAGCTCCGAAGGCGCCAATCCCATCCGCTCCAAAGACGCGTCCCTGAAATTTTCAATCAATGCGTCGGACGTCGCGAGGAGCTTGTCGAGCGCCGATTTGCCGTCCCGGGTCGACAAGTCGAGCACGACGGATTTCTTCCCGCGGTTGAACGTCGGAAAGAACGACGCGCCCATGCCTTTCAATTCGCGCGTCCTGTCGCCGCCGGGCGGCTCGACCTTGATGACTTCGGCGCCCAGAAACGCCAGAAACATGCCGCATGACGGGCCGAACACCATATGGCTGACCTCGACCACGCGGACTCCCTCCAGCGGCTTGAAGTCTTGGGTCACGCTCGATCCTTCCGTTCGCCAGCGACGTCCGTTGGCGCATCCATCCTGAATTACCCGTTTTTTCTTCGAGTCGTAAGAAGCGAAAGAGCGGGTCTGCGGAAGGATGCAAATCCGCCACCGGTGGTGTAATGTCTCCAGCCTTGGAACCGCATGTCGCCACGCCTCGGAAAAATCATTGAACTTCATCGACAGGCTGAAATCCGCCGGCCCCGGACAACGGTCGGTGACCGCCGACGGAATTCCGATTTACCGGAAACGGGATTACGAAAGCATGCACGCCGCCGGGCGGGCGGCGGCTTCGATCCTCGACGATTTATGCGGGCAGATCCGGCCCGGCGTCACGACCGGCGATTTGGACAAGCTGATTGAGAACTTGATTGAAGAGCGCGGACTGAAATCCGCGACAATCGGATATCGCGGCTACAAGCATGCATCCTGCATCTCGGTCAATCATGTTGTCTGCCACGGCATTCCGGGGGCGAAAGTGCTCAGGGACGGCGACATTCTGAACATCGACGTCACTGTCGTCGTGGACGGCTGGTACGGCGACACCTCGCGAATGTTCGCAGCGGGCAAGCCGAGCCGGAAGGCCGAAAGGCTGATCCAAGTCACCCACGACGCGCTCATGCTGGGCATCGAGCAAGTCCGGCCCGGAAACACATTCGGCGATATCGGCCACGCAATACAGAAATATGTCGAACGCAACCGCATGTCGGTCGTGCGCGGATTCTGCGGCCACGGGCTGGGAAGGAAATTCCACCATCCCCCCGATGTGCTTCATTTCGGCGAACGGGGAAAGGGCCATGTTCTGGAGGAAGGCATGTTCTTCACCATTGAGCCGATGGTGAACCTCGGCAAACACGGGACGAAAATACTGTCCGACAACTGGACCGCCGTAACGGTCGACAAGTCGCTGTCCGCTCAATTCGAGCATTCCGTAGGCGTGACCTCGAACGGCTGCGAGGTCTTCACGCTCTCTCCAGCCGGCAAGTTCCATCCGACCGCTTGATCGGGAAAGGCGGGGCGGGCGCATCCGCCCGAAGGCGGCAGGACGGATTCGGCAGCCGCAAGCGGGATCATCGCCATCCGGCGAGTTCCGCCTTTTGGCGGGCATCAAGAACATTGTTGCGGAATTTTTGAGTTTGCAGAAAAATAGTTTCTAACATTCACCCGGATTCATCTAGTTCTTGAAATAATTTTCTAAAATCCACATTTGGCTCTCATCCGGAGGGCAAATCAGATGCGTCATTTTCCGATCTATCTCGATATGAAGGGCAAGCTCGTCGTGCTGTCGGGCGCCGGACCGGTCGCCGTTCCGAAGCTGCGCTTGCTCCTGAAAACTTCCGCCCGGATCAAGGTCTTCGGATTCGATGCCGAGGAAAGCATCAGGAACTGGGCCGCCGAGGGCCGACTCGAATGGCTTGAGCGCGAACTTGAAGCGGAAGACTTGGAGGGCGCAACGCTTCTCTATTGCGCGAACGACGACGAGAAGAAAGACTCTGAAGCCGCCGCTCTCGGCGCGCGCGCGGGAACGCTCGTGAATGTCGTCGACAATCTGGAGGCCAGCGAATTCATCACCCCCGCAATCGTGGATCGCGATCCGGTCACCGTGGCGATCGGAACCGAGGGCTCGGCTCCAGTGCTGGCCAGAAAGATCAAGGCGGATGTGGAATCGCAGCTGCCCATCTCGCTGGGCGTTCTGGCGCGCGAAGGCCAAAAGTTCCGAACGGAAGCTTCGGCTTTGCGCCCGGGCCGCGAGCGGCGGGAATTCTGGTCCCGGTATTTTTCGGAAGCGGGCCCGAGAGCGCTGGCGTCGGGCGGGCGCGCAGCGGTCCAGAGCTGCCTTCACAGCCTGCTCCGCGAAATGAAGTCCTCGCCGCGGGAAAACGGCAAGGTCGCGTTCGTCGGAGTCGGTCCGGGCGATCCCGACCTGATGACGGTCAAGGCGCATCGATTCGTGGATAAAGCCGATGTCGTCGTCCATGACAGATCGGTTCCGAAGGAGATACTGGAATTGGCGAGACGGGAAGCCGAATTCGTCGAAATCGGAGACGGCCATTCGGACTTGCGCATTTCAGAGTTCGGAGCCGGGCAATTGGTTGCCGAGCACGCGCGCAAAGGCGCCTTGGTCGCTCGACTGGTCCTCGGAGATCTGGAAGAGCACGCCAATGTCGGGGTTGAAATGAAGACGGTCGCCGAGGCCGGACTCGATTGGGAAGCCGCAAAAGGAATGCCGTCCGTTTCGCCAGAGCATGTCGGCGTCGACTTTCCTGCGCATGAAACGCTTCCGTCCAGCCCCGGTCCGTTTGCAAGGGATCGACGAAACGGAATCGCCGCGTTCGCTGCAAATGGCGAACGAGCCGCCGCTGTTGCCGAGATCGGTCAAATTGAAGGCCGCCGCTTCGGACGAGCGACCTCGGCAACACCAGTGCTGAATCTTCGGCAGTCCAAGCTGGGAAACAAAATTTCAAGTGCCAGCGCATGGCGGCAAGCGCCGGAGTCGGCGGCATGAAAAGACGCTTCAGTCCGAAAATCATCACGTCGAACGACCTGATTCTGGGCGATGCGATTTATCTCGCGGAGGACGGAAGCTGGTCGCGCCGGTTCGAGGATGCTCGCGTATTCATGGAACCCGACGAAGCGGACGACGCGCTGGCGTTGGCCGACCAACGGCAGGATTTGCATGTCGGCGCGTATCTTGCGGATGCTGCGGAAGGTTCCGACGGTCTGCCTCGACCAGCGCATTTCCGCGAACGATTCCGGGCGACAGGGCCGAGCGTTTATTTCCACGGCAAACAGGCGGAGATCTGAATGTACCGCTACGACGAATTCGACGAGGCTTTCGTCAGATCCCGCGTCGCCGAGTTCCGCGGTCAGGTGGACCGCAGGATCGTCGGCGCGTTGACCGAAGACGAATTCAAGCCGCTGAGGCTGAAGAACGGCCTGTACCTTCAATTGCACGCATACATGCTTCGGGTGGCCATCCCCTACGGCACGATGGACAGCAGGCAGATGCGCCAGCTCGCGATGATCGCTGAAAAGTGGGACAAGGGGTTCGGCCACTTCACGACCAGACAGAATGTGCAGTTCAACTGGCCCAAGCTGGTCGACGTGCCGGACATGCTCGGCGCGTTGGCCGATGTTTCGATGCATGCGATTCAGACGTCCGGCAATTGCATACGGAACGTGACTGCGGATCATTTCGCGGGGGCGGCGGCCGACGAAATCGAAGATCCCCGCCCGACGGCGGAGCTGCTTCGGCAGTGGTCCACGGACCATCCGGAATTCCAGTACCTTCCCCGCAAGTTCAAGATCGCCGTGACCGGATCGCCGAACGACAGGGCGGTTACGCGGGCCCACGACATCGGCCTGAGAATGACGCGAAACGCGAAAGGCGATGCCGGATACGAAGTGCTCATCGGAGGCGGGCTCGGCCGCACGCCGATGATCGGCAAAGTCGTGCGCGAGTTCCTGCCGAAAGAAGAATTGCTGCCTTACGTCGAAGCCATCTTGCGCGTCTACAATCTGCAGGGCCGACGCGACAACAAATACAAGGCGCGCATCAAGATACTGGTGCACGAAACCGGGCTGGACGACTTGAAAGAGCAGATAGAAACCGAGTTCGTCGCGCGCAAAGCGGCGTTTCCGGGCGTCGACCTTCAATTGCTCAGCCACCTGCAGGAGGCATTCGCTCCGCCGGAGTTCTCGAAAGATAGCCCTGCGCTCTACTACGAAGCCGTGCGCCGGAACCCCGAATTCAGGGTTTGGGCGGAAAGGAACGTGGCCCGGCACAAGAGGCCGCAATACGGAATAGTGAGCGTTTCGCTCAAGCCGGTCGGGGGCATTCCCGGAGACGCGACGTCGGACCAGATGCGCGTTTTGGCGGACATCGCGGAGAAGTACGGCCACGACGAGCTTCGCGTGAGCCACGAGCAGAACATCATCATTCCGCACATCCACCGCTCGCACATTCCCGCGGCCTACCGGGAGCTTCGGGAGGCCGGCCTAGCCTCTCCGAACATCGGGCTGATCTCGGACATCATCGCGTGCCCGGGAATGGACTACTGCGCTCTGGCGACCGCGCGTTCAATTCCCATCGCGCAGGAGATTTCGAACCGTTTCGCCGAATTGGGACTGGAAGAGGAAATCGGACCGCTCAAGATCAAGATTTCCGGATGCATCAACGCATGCGGACACCATCACGTGGGCCATATCGGCATTCTTGGCCTCGATCGCGCCGGAGTCGAGAATTACCAGGTGACGCTGGGAGGCGACGCGACCGAAACTGCCGCGTTGGGTGATCGGGCAGGACCAGGATTCTCGGCGGAAGCGCTCGTTCCCGCGATCGAGAGGCTGGTCGGGAAGTATCTCGAGATCCGCAGCACTCCGAAGGAATCGTTCATTGAAGCCTACCGTCGACTGGGAGCGGCTCCTTTCAAGGACGCGATGTACGAGGGCGATGCTCGCCATGCCGCATGAACAGCCGGAATCGAGCAGCCCGGATTCGGTGATCGTGTGCGACGACGGGTTTCGGAGCGACGAGTTCAGTCCGGAGCAATTCAAATCCTTGGAAGATTTGAAATCAAGCTCAAAAATTCCTGCCCATCTCGATCTCGACAACGACGAGGACCCTGCCTCCGTGAAGGATTATCTTGGAGTTCTTGAGGTCATCCGCATCCCGTTTCCGAATTTCACCGACGGGCGAGGGTTCAGCTTGGCATCGCGACTTCGGCAGATGGGGTACGAGGGACGATTGCGCGCCTGCGGCCATGTGATCGCGGACCAGTATCCGCAGGCCCGGCGCAGCGGCTTCGACGAGGTCGAGATCAGCGCCGACCTGGCGCGTCGCCAGCCTGAGCATCAATGGAAATTGCCGGCAAACTGGCGCGCCGCCAGCTACCAGCGGAGAATTCTCAACACAAATTGAGGTGTTCGGCTTCGAATGGAAGCTGAATTCCAGTGCTCCACATTCAATTGTTTGGCCCTTTGCTCTCTGGAGAACCCGGGGCTGTTCTGTGTTCTCAGCGATCCTTTCGAGCGATACTCCGAACCAGTTCAATCAATTGTTCGAATTCATGTCCGTCCGCCGCTCGCAGCGCAGCGATATACTTGGCGCGATGACCGCCGCCGACGTTCAATGACCCGCCGCCGGACCAATCAAGATAAGTGCCCGGGTCGATCTTGGCCAAGAACGCATCCGCGATAATTCGTGCCCAACGTCCGTTGCCGTCGACGAAGGGGTGGATCCTTGCCAGCTTGTGATGCAGTCGAGCTGTGGCTTCCAGCGGGTCGTAGGTGTCGTTATCGCGCCAGTATCGGGCGTCGTCGAGGCAGTTGCGCATCTCGGTCGATATATGCCAAACCGGCACGCCGATGTTTTTCTCGGTCAAGCGATACGCGCCCGCCCATTCCCAGACATTGCCGAACAGGCGCTTATGAACTTCCCGGACAGTTTCGGCGGTTAGGGTGTCGAAGGATTTCGGACGCCGTTCCAGCCAGATAAGCCCCTGTTCGATGTTGGCTTCTTCCAGCTCGTTGAGTTCGCCCCGATTGGTGATGTGCTTGGCCTTCAAACCAAGCAGTTCGTCAGGTGCAAGAGGCGTCGCGCCGGCGGACTCGTGCAGCCTCAAGTTCAATTCCAGAAGTTTCTTGGCATCTCGCGCATCATATCAGCCGCCAGCTCCTCGATCATCTCTTCCTCAGTGCGCAGACCGTCGGTCTGTTCCTCCAAAGCCATTTGCGCGCGGGTGCGTTGAACGATGCGCTTGGCCTTCTTGCGAGCCTGGGTTTTGACAATATCCTCAACCGGGCCTTCAAGTGGGACAATTGCGTAAACGAGCTTTCCGCCCATCGCCTTCGCCATCTTGTCGAGCTGGTTAAGAGAAATGGATCCCGAACATTCATTTTGAATGGACCTATAGGCGCTATTGCGAGTAATGCCCAAAAGCTTGGCCAAGGTTGGCGTGTTCATGCCTATCGCTTCTTGAAAGGCCGCAATCCAACCTCCCAATGGCTTTGATAGAGCATCGGCAGCCTCGGACGCCTGATCGACCTTGTTTTTGGCCTGTCTCTGTTTCACGCGTTCGACGTACATTTGATTGCCTTCAGGATCGTGCAGTGACTTCTTGCCATATTACAATACGGCAAGAATATATAAAATGAAATACCAAGATATTGCAATTTTATCTTTTTACAATGCAGTGATATTGCAAATTTTCAATCACTGCCATATGTAGACATTGCAGATTATCCTTGACCTCACTTGCGCCCGCGGCGGCGCCGTTCTAGAGAGAACCTTCCTCAGTTGGAAACATGGCCAGCCGTCTTCTCATGTGCCATTCGGCGAAGCAGGCGATCATGCACAGGAAGACGGGCGCGCGGAAGCGGGCTTCCCTATCTCGTTCACGCCAAGCATCCCCGCCCCGCTCTTCCGAATCACCGAAAGAGCATTTGAACATCCATCGAAAGGGATCAGCCTTGAGTGCCAGTCATGCCCAATAGGGGCATGTTTGCATGCCGATCCACTCCGGGCGGTTCGCCTAGGTCATCGCCGACCTGAAGCCGCATCGCAACCGGTCCGAAGCCATCGCGGCTTGCATCCGCTACTACAAGGCCAACGCGGACCGAATGCGCTACGACCTCTACCGGAAGCACGGACTGCCGGTCGGATCCGGCATCGTGAAAGCGCCTGCAAGCGCATCGTCGGAAACCGATGCAAAAAGTCGGGTTGCCGTTGGTCGAAAGTCGGCGCAAACGCCGTGCTCGCCATCAGATGCTGTTTCGAAAACATGCGTTGGTCCGACTTCCTCGAATGGAGGGCTTGCCGCGCCGCCGTCGCATAACCAAAAAATAGGAATGCACCCATCTTAGTATGTGGTTATAAAAGTTCTTCCAAGGTGGCTTTCGCAAATCTTACAAATCCTGAATGCCGAAAACAAGTGAGTCGCCGCATGAAAAACTGACAAACTCAAATCTTGGGTTGTGGGGTCGTCTTCCAATTCCTCAATCAGCAATCCCCTTTCAACAAGATCTGTTTGCGATAAGTGGCGGTCGTAGCTAATGAAATTTGAATTATTCGAAATCCAGTCGGAGATTCCACCAGCTAATTCTGCTTTCTCTGGTTTTCCTTCAAACATGTAGTCCAGCAACCAAGCACTCACTAGTTGCTTCGACAAATCAATGGCTTTGCGACACGTCTCGATTAAACCCGGTTCGAATTGGGAAATATGCTGCGACCAAATTGTGCTATTCGCTTGATCCCTAATTTCCTTTTCAATCATCAGATGCTGCTCCAATATTGCCTGTGCTGACACCAATCTTGGACCGAGGGGCGTAGTCAGCGGAATCTTTGGGTTCGTCGGACCAAGAAATGAATGCTTCCCCATGACAATTTTGTTTGCAGAGCATGCAATCATAGTTGCGGCGGACTTGGCAAAATTTGGTACAATGACTCTGATGTCCCTAAAGCGGGATCGGAGGTATCGGACAATTTCCTCAGCTGCTGCGGGCGACCCGCCAGGGCTGTGAAGTATAACGTCCAGATCCGGGCCGCTAAGGTCCGATGTTACTTCCATAATCGCACGAATGTCTTGATCGGCAATTGCGATTTTAGCGGGAGGCGAGTCGTCGCGTTGAAGCCATGAAGATGCATAAAGAATGGTGTCTCGCCCTGTATAATTGCTAAGACTCTGCAAGTAATCTCGGCGTATCTGATCATACGATTCTCTATTTGATGGCGATTCACTAGAAAGTTCCGCGAGTATTTCGCTCCACAAAGGCATGCATCAAAGTCCTTGTGCAAAGTTTGAATATTTTTTCGTTTGATCTGTTCTCCAACCTTGGTGAACATTCAATACCTCTCGAGTACTTGGGCGATTTAAGAACTCTATTTCTTCTTCGGTTAGTTCAGGCATGTTCAGAAGGCCGGCTTTTTCATCCTTATCGGGCGAGGAAGCAGAATTTCGATCTTTGTTCATGACTTGCGCCCTTCCTAGACACGATTGTTAAAGAGATCTAACTATCATTGGAATTATATGCACGAATGCAAGCGATTGGCGAGAGGAAATTTCCCGGTTCCGGTTTTGATCAACTTGCCCTATGATCGGCCTTGTGCTGTCCGATGTCTGCGAACAGGACGAAATTTTTGAGCAATGGGTGTTCGCCGAAATCGAATCTTCCCCGAAAAAGGAATTCGACAATGAAAGAAATCAGGAAAATTCATTTGCCCGAAGCAGTGAAATTTACAGAAATCGATATCGGAACAAAGAGGCAATGGCTTCTGCGTGACTGGCTGCCATGCGGCCGCTTAACTGCGCTTTTCGGCAAAAGCGGAGTCGGGAAGTCGACGCTTGCGTTGAGACTCGCCGCCTGCTTGGCGTCGGCGAACCATGGAGACCCGAAGCGGCAATTTTTCTGCATTGGGTGTCAGGCGCGGCAGCCTGTCGTGTTCGTCTCTTGGAGTGATGAACTATCCGAGCACCGTCGCAGGATAAATCGTATGGAAAAACACGGGAATTTAGACGCATACTTTTCGGATGATTGCCCGTTGCGTATGTTCAAGCAGAGTGCCACAAGCCCGCTGTTTCGTGACGGCAAAATCACGGCGGTTGGCGGACGCATTCTCGCGTATTCAACGAAACTCAAAGCCCGTCTACTCGTTCTTGACTCGGCAGCCGCCGCCTTCCGAGGCCGAAGCAAGCTTCTTCCCGCATGTTACGAGCTGGAAGGCTGGGCGGAAGCTAACGATTGTGCGGTCATGATCTTGGACAGTTCGGTCGATGATTGGGCATGCGAACAATTCCGGGCGATTTGGCGGCTTTCAAAATCGGACGGCGGAACGAAGCTTGAATGCGTGAAATCCAGCTATGGGCCGCCGCAAGAACCGTTGACGCTGAGCGGCAATGATCCGGCAGCATGGCAGACGGAGCCGCAATGACCGCCGAATTCGAAAAATGTTCAAACCGTTGTCTCGGCCTGTCGCGCTACGCGTTCCGCGCGACCGCGGCGAAGAAGCACTCCTCAATGCAGTAAAAAAGCAGCCATTCGGTGTCGTGAACTCGTCCTCGGTGGGCAGGCACTTGGTCGAACCGTTTGACGTTGTCAGGGATTTTCTTCGGACCTTCGTCCTGCCCAAGCTTTGAGAGAACCTTGAATCAGCTGGTCGCCGCCGGCCGTTCCTGCCATGTGCTGCGCTTGGAAACATATGCCTAACTCCGCGATATATGCGGAGTTGGCTATATTGAACTTGCTCCCGCGGGGCATCATAATGCAAATCCGGCTGGAAGGGCGCACTTGGCAATATGATACCTGAGCGCATCACTACTCTGGCGGCCTATGTCGAAGAGCTGGCGTCAACCGGAAAAACCTCCTTCAGGCGCGAAGACGCGATGGAGGCTTTGGGGGTCAGCCACGGCGCGTTTCTCGATGCGGCCGCGCGTCTCAAAAAACGGGGTCATATCTTCGCGCCGCGCCGAGGCTTCCATGTGATCACGCCCATCCGGTTTCTGAAGTGGGGCGCGCCGCCGCCAAGCTGGTACATTGATGCCATGATGAAGGAGGCGGAACGACCGTACTATGTGGCGCTTCTGAAAGCTGCGGAACTTCATGATGCGGCGCATCAGGCAGTCATGGGGTTTCAGGTTATAACCGACAAGCAGTGGAAGCCTATTCGGGCCGGACGTTCAAGACTTGCCTTCTATTTCCGCAAGGACATCGAGCGCGTCGAACAAGGCTTGGAGCGCCGGAAGACCGACACGGGCTCGATGCTGGTTTCGTCGCCAGCGCTGACTGCGCTGGACTTGTTGCGCTATCCCCGTGCGAGCGGCGGCGTCGATCATGCGGCGAGCGTTCTCCATGAACTTGTCGACAAGATTGAACCGGCCAAGCTGGACGCGTTGGCGTCAAAGTTTGAAAGATCCGTTGTCCAGCGCCTCGGCTACGTTCTGGAGCACTTGGGACATGACGAGCTCGCATCCGGCCTGGAGAGATTTCTTCGGAACGGCAATGTGCCGTGGGTCGAGCTTGATCCGGGCGAAGCGACTGCAATAACGTCGGACGGCGACCGAGAGCGCAACTCACGTTGGCACATCATCGTCCGTCGCCCAATCGAGGTCGACGACCAATGATCCCTGAAGCCAACATCGCGACATGGAGCCTGACAGCTCCGTGAGCCAAGCGAGGCAGGTAGAGCGGGATCTGATTATCTCGCGCACTCGTCGAAATCTTCAATTACGATCTGCTGGGAACCGATCTAAGATTTAGAGGCGGTACGGCCCTCAACAAAATTATCTTCCCGGAACCCCTGCGCTATTCGGAAGACATCGATCTCGTTCGCACATCGGCATGACCGATCGGCCCTATCCTTAATGCCTTGATGGATGTACCGGGGGCGTCATCGAGAGTGGTGCCGAAGCCGCGAACCCGGGCGCTTACTCCTTGCCGTTCCAAGGGACCAAGGTTTCGTAAAGCGGTGAATGCTGCTGAGCCCCGTAAATGTCCTTGTCGCCGAATGCCCCTGACGGAGTTGTTCGCGGAACCGTCACCTTGATCGCGGCAACTCTGTCGTATTCGAAGACCGAGATCTTTTGCGTGTTGGCTAGCCCGTACATTTCCGCGATGCTTTCATTGGTTATCACTCCCAATGCCTTGACGCGCTCGTAGTCCTCCTTGGAATGAAAAAAGATGTCCAGCGTCAGCTTGAACGGCCCGGCGTTCTTGCTCCTGAGGTATTTGGCGATTTCGCCCAATTTTCGCTCGGTCATCGTGCAGTCTCAAAGCTGTTCTACGGTTACCGGAAAAAGTTCGACAGGGCTGTCAACCTCCAAGAGGTGATAGATGCTGAACTCGAAAACCTCTCCGAGGTCGAAATCCGATGGCGAGTACGGGAAGGCGAGATTGCCGGCCACGGTCTTGCGCCCCGGATAAGGCTGGTGCAAGAGCACCCCGTGGGCAAAGGTGCAGACGGAGTGGGCGATCTGCTGCGTGTCGGCGACGACCTCACCTACGATCCCGAGCTCCTGCGGCACTGCGCCGTTGGCCTTGGGTCCCATCAAGATTCCATTTCTTCCGTAGACACGGAAATTGAGCTTGTAGGTACCGGCGGCGCAGGTAACTCCGGCTTCAACCCGCGCCGTCGCATCGGCGATGATTTCGTCGACTCGTTCGATGAAAATCGGGTCGCGGGCGCCGGCCAGAAATAGAGACCGGTATCCGACGGATGCGGCGCCTTCGAGTTTGAGCGTGTACTGGTCCGCTTCATAAAACTTCGTGTTGGCCACTCGCACGGCGCGGTCGCTTACGGCTTCGAACGTGGTCTCGTGAAGATCGATCATGCCGCCGGGCAGATGCAGTTCCACAGGACTCTCTTTTTCGTAAAGGGTATGGGCGGCAACGGAAGCAACGGTGCAGCGGAGTTCGGGATTGGTCGGCTCGACCTCGAAGTGGTCCGCCCGGATGATGCCGAACATTGCATCGGCTCCTGATTGAGGCTCGGCAGCATAGGCTCCGCACTCGAGTATTTTGCCCATGTGGATGGCCAAGCCTTTGTCGAATCCATGCATGATCGGCAATGCTGCAATCAGTGCGGGATCGTAACTGCGCCCGGCGACAATCACATCCGCGCCGGTGTTGAGCGCATCGATCAAGGGTTCGATACCCATCTGCGCCACGACATGGCGGCTTTGATCTATCGCTTTGCTGGTCAGGCTCTCAGGATGTTCGAAATCGCGGATCTTGCCCTTCCGGAGATATTCCTTGAGCCTCGACTTGTCGACATCGGCCGGCACGATGGCCAATTTGATGGAGAAGCCATTTTCCCGCGCGATTTCCTTGATGATGTCGACCGTCTTGTCGACATGCGGTTTTGCGCCCGCGGTGTAAGCCGTGCCGACAATGAGGGGGATGTCGGCCTTGTGGCGCGCGGCCATCAGGACGCTCAGGTCCTTTTTCTGCGCATCGCGGCTGAGCGTGCCGTCTCCGCTGCCCAAATAATGCGGGCCTGGGTCCGTGGAGCCGGCGTCTACGGCGATTATGTGGGGCTCTCGCCGCATGCCTTCATCAATGGAACATTGAGGGAAGCCGTAGCCGAGGCCGCCGCAGGGTGTCAGTACTTTCACTTCTTTCATCGTAGCATCCAATTCAGTTGATTCATTTGGACATGAGGCTGGGCAGCCAAGTGGACAAGAACGGCACATAGGCGACAAGGCCAAGGACAGCGAGCTGCGCAAAGAAAAACGGCGTGATCTCTCGGATCACTTCGGTCAGCGGCGCTTTGGACATGTTCGTGACCATGAACAGGATTATGCCCACGGGCGGCGTCAAAAGCGCTATTCCGAGGCACAAGACAAAGACCGGGGCAAAATGCAGAGGGTCAATGCCGACCGCTACGGTCAGCGGAAAGAGGACGGGCACGAATATGAAGATCATCCCCACCGTGTCCAGAGCGCAGCCGATGATCAGGAGGAATATTATGATCAAGAGCATGACCAGGTGCGGGTCGGTCGTAATCGATGTGATCAATTGCACCAGGTCGTGGCCCATGCCGGTCGTAACAACCACCCAGCTGAAGAACGATGCGGGAGCGATAAGGATCAGAAGCGTCCCCGCGCCTTGGCTGGTCTGGACAATCAATGCCCAAAGCTCGCGCAGCGATATTTCGCGATAGATCATTGAGACAAGCAACGCATAGAGGAAGGCGATGACGCCCGTTTCCGTTACCGTCACCACGCCGAACAGGATGCCGCCGATCACGATCGCCGGCATCGCCAGAGCCAAGAGGCTGCGAATGGTTGCTTGCGCTATCTCGCTTGCGGTCGCCAGTCGTCCGGCGCGCGGATAGCCCCGAGCAATGCTGAGCCAAAAAGAGATTGCCATAAGCGCAAGACCCAGAAGCACGCCCGGAACCGCTCCGGCCAGGAACAGTTGCCCGATGGGAAGCTCCATCATCACGCCGATCAGAATCATGACGATGCTCGGCGGAATAATATGGCCGATGGTTGACGAGGCCGCCGTTACCGCCGCCGCATAAGCGCCGGAATAGCCCTCCTTCTTCATTGCCGGGATCAGCACGCTGCCTATGGCCGAGGTGTCGGCGGTGCAGGATCCCGACACGCCGGCAAAGAACATGCTGCCCGCAATATTCACTTTGGAAAGGCTGCCGGGGACCCGGCCGATCAGCACGCGAGCAAATTCCAGAAGCCGGTTCGTCAGTCCGCCAGCCGTCATTACCGCTCCTGCGAAGTAGAACATCGGAATGGCCATCAACCCGTAGTGCTCCAGGCCCGCGACCATTTGCAACGGAAGCAACGCCGCGAGCCGAAATTGGTCGGTCACGAACAAGAAGAAAGTCGCCGCAATCCCCATTGAGAACGTGACCGGCATGCCGACCAGCATCAGAAACAAGAGCGCGGAGAACAGGATGAAGATGTCCAACCCTGTCAGCCCTGCTGCTGCTCAAGCGTTCCCGGAAAATAGTACCGTTTCACTTGCCTTACGAATACGCGGATGCACTGCAGCACGATGATGCTTCCGACAATCGGCACCACAACGAACAGGACATCTCGGTTGAACGGCAGAGTGTCGTACACCGCCGCCGACTGCAGCTCGATGATTCTTCCGCTCTTCGCAATGACAAGCACTAGGAACGCCGCCGAGGCCAGAGTAATCGCCGGGAGCAGGATTCGCTGTATGGAGATCGGCAGGAACTGCTCGGAGAATTCCACCCGGATCTGGTTTTCATCACGAACGCCCGCCGCGCCGCCGAACCAGATTGCCCAGACGAACAAGAACATCGCCATCGGCGTCGCCCAGACGATTGAGCTCTGCAGAAAGTACCGAAAGACGATCTGCAGACACAGCACCAGCATCATGCCCATGAAGGCCAGCGCGCCAAGATTGTCGAGCGCGCGGTCAAGAATAAAAATGAGGCGTTTCAACGCAGCCATCCAACGCGCAAGCTTGATGGAAGCCGGGCCGCTTCGGCATGCGCCGTGCGGCCCGGGCCTTGATCAGTTGCGGTATTCGTCGAGCTGCGCTTGGATTCGCGCCATCATCCCGGCATCCCACTGGTCGTCGGCTTCCATTTGATCCCAGACGCCGCGAGCGATTTCAATGAACGGACCCTTGTCGACCTCGATCACTTCCATGCCGTTCTCTTGCACTGCGGCGAAGCCCTCTTCCATTGAGGCAGCCAATTCGGCATCGCTGAATTCCGCCGCAATCTTCAAGCCGTCTTCGACCGCGGCTCGCAATTCGTCGGACCATCCGTCCATCATGGCGCTGCCGGAAAACAGCATCCAGGCCCCGAAGGCGTGGTCGGTCTTCGAATAGTATTTCTGGATTTCGTACAAGCCGCGCGGATACACGACTTCAATGCCGTTGTCTTGGCCCTCGACCAATCCGGTCTTCACCGAAGTGAAGAATTCAGAGAACGGCATGGGGGTCGAGACCGTGCCCATCGCTCCGAAGAACGCGGCAAACGGCGGCGAGCCGGGCACGCGCATTTTCAAGCCGCGCAGATCCTCCGGCGTTCGGACGGGCGTGTTCGCCGTCGTGATCGCCCGCGGCGAGCGGGACCCCATGTAGCCGATGATTTCCGCGCCGCCGACAGCGAACTCCGCCGACATTTCAGCAAACAGCGGGCTCGACAGGAACTTGATGAACTCATCCTGATTCTGGAACACGTACGGCGCCGACAGAGCGTTGAAGTTCCGCCCTTCCTCCAGCAAGGTCGGCTGCGTCGCGGTGCCTTGGTAGAAATCCAGCGTGCCGAGCTTGAGCATTTGCAGCATCTCTTGGCCGCTGCCGAGCTGCTGGGCCGGAAACAGTTCAACCGTGTATTCGCCGCCCGTCGCCTCGTTCACGTGCGCCGCGAATTTCTCGGCCGCGCGGAAGGCGAGCGACTGGTTCGACACCAGCAGCCCCATCCGAAGCGTGTCCGCCGACGCGGCGCCGGAAATTGCCATCGTCGTTGCGAGCGCGGCGCCCGCGACAAGTGCGGTATATTTTTTCATCGTCATCTCCGTTGTTCCCTCTGACCGGTATGTTTCGTGGCGGCTCCTCCGCATTCGGAGTTCTGCTTGCCGAAGTTCCACGTCAACTCCTTGACCTCGATCATTAGAGCATATTATTTGTACGGACAACCGTGCATTTGCTTCTTGCGCATGCGATTCAAATCGACACAGAGACAACCGGATCCATGACTCTCGGCAGCCCGAAATACCGCCAGATCGCCAATCGGATGGTGTCGGAAATGCGCAACGGCACATACGAGGTCGGGGACAGGCTGCCTACGGAGCACCGGCTTATGGCCGCCTTCGGCGTGAGTCGGCACACGGTCCGGCAAGCCACGCAGTTGCTCAAGCAAATGGGCGTAATCGAAGCCCATCAGGGCAAGGGATCGGTAGTGGTTTCGAAGCCTTCGCCGCCGGAGTTCGTAGAACGCGTGCATAGTGTCGAAGCGCCCGTCGACAAAGGGACTAATGTCAACCGTCGGCTGATTCAGAAACGGATCGTTCGCGCAAACACCGAATTGGCCGATGCCTTCGGCTGCGACACCGACCGGGACTTTCTGGAGCTGCAGTATCTGCGCAACATTGTTCAGAAGACCGAGCTCCCGGCGGTGTTCTTGAAGGTCTGGATCGATCCAATGTTCGGATCGATTGCGAGTTTGTTGGAGACCGAAGGCGGAACGACCCGTGATGCGATCATCGATGTGATGAAACGCCGGTATGAATTCGAAACGGCAGCTATTCGGCAGAACGTTTCGGCTTGCGCCTTGGACGAGGCGGCCGCCGACATTCTGGACAGGCCCGTGGGCGAATGCGCTCTGCGGATCGAAAGGCGGTACTACCAGAGTTCCGCCACGAACCCGCATATTCGAACCGTTTCCATCTGCCGCCACGAATTGCTGAGCATCGAGTCATATTTCCAGACGATCTGATGTCTGCCGGCAGAATTGGCGCAACTGGTCCAATTACGAGCAAGCCTGTCCGCATATTCAGGCTCTTGAAACGTCGCCGTTTGCGTCTCCGAAAGGAAATGTGGAACTACAAATGCGAGATCTACAAGCCGCGGAACGGAATCGAAAAGCTATTCCGTAGACTCAATGGCTGTCGAGTTAGACACAACGAAAATTGCCGCCAACTGGCATTTCGCAAGCTTCCGACGCAAACAGATCAAATCAGTAGCACTCCTTTGACGACGAATGATTATTTGCGAGCAAATTCATCTGCGTTTTCTGAATCCGATTCAAGATTGGAAAGGAGATCGACCAGCGGAGCGTTGACAAAATATTTGCTGTTTCCCTTTTTGTATTCTATCAACAAATTAGCTTGCGATAGTTTTTCCAAATACTTTGAAGAGGTTTGCCGAGATATTTTTAAATCACTCGCCAGAAAATCAATCCTTGTATATGGATGTCTGAACAGGCTATTGAGAAGATCTTGCGAATAAATTGACTTAAGGTTGCTTCGAATTTCCGTTTTGTATCTCGACATGAGAATCTTGATCCCTTCGATGAGTTGTATTGTATCGATTGAAGTCGAAGTCACAGCATCAAGGATATAAAGGACCCACGGCTCCCAATTCTTATCAATTCGTACCGATTGCAGCAATCGATAGTATTCGGACTTGGTATCGTTGATTGCTCTGCTAAGATAGAGAATGGGAATGTTAAGCAAACCAACCTTCGTAAGGTAAAGCACATTAAGGATTCTCCCAATGCGCCCGTTTCCGTCCGGAAAAGGATGTATGCTCTCAAATTGATGATGAATTATGGCCATCTTCACCAATGGGTCCAATTCGTCTTCACTGTCGATATCGGTGTTGATGAATTTCTCCAATGCTTGCATGTAAGCGAGGACTTCGTATGCGGACTGCGGCGGTACATATACGACTTTTTTAGTGACCCCATGAATTAGTTTTGTTCCGGGCGTTTCTCTGAAGCCGCCGTTTGTTTGCTTTAGGTGCTGGAACATCTTGATCAACACATTGTTCGTTATCAAACCATCTCGGCGCTGCATTTGCCTAAAACCCAAATTAAGGGCAGTTGCATATCGACGAACTTCCTTTGCTGCGCCAGTTGCGCCAGATTCAGGAAATAAACTGGCTTGGAAAAGCTCATCATGCGTCGTTACAATATTCTCGATCTCGGAACTTGATTTTGCTTCTTGCAAAAAAAGAGTGCTGATCAATATTCCTTGGTTCGGAATTGACGTTGCAACTCCTTTCAATTCGGCCAAGTGGCGGTTTGCCTTTGCCGCTGCCTTCAGTACTGCCCTCGTTTCGAGGTCTTGCTTAGGCGGCAGTTCGGGAATCTCAAATGTAGGATTCGTCACGTCATGCGTATCGGTAAGGGTTATTTGCATCGTAAGCTGTTTTCCGTTTCAGTTCCGCACTTGGCTGAGGCTTTTCACTCTGGAGTTCCTTTTTATCGGCGTCTTCGGCTTGGTCTGGAAGCGGGCGTCTGCCGGCGTACAGTCCGTGTCCGAGTAAAATTCACCACACTTAGGCCCCGTATGTGCCTGCATCTGGCGAATGAACGCGCGATCATGGCTCCATTCGAGCGGACGGCCCGAAGCGATGACCGGCATGTTAACGTAATTAACATACGAAGGGTCGTATGTTAACGAATCCGAGAATCTTTAACACATGGCGGCTCGTATGTTAACGATTTGCCCTTTCGTTAACACAGCAGTCCGATGAGCCTTGCTTTCACGCAGCCTTCGCCCGACCCGGAGGAGTGCATCTGACGCCTTGGCCGCTTGTGTTTGATCTCCAGTGATTGCCTTTCCCATCAAGGTCCGTCCGGCGAATGAACGCGCGATCATGGCTCCATTCGAGCGGACGGTCCGAAGCGATGACCGGCAGTTGCTGCCGGCATGTTAACGTAATTAACATACGAAGGGTCGTATGTTAACGAATCCGAGAATCTTTAACACATGGCGGCTCGTATGTTAACGATTTGCCCTTTCGTTAACATAGCAGTCCGATGAGCCTTGCTTTCACGCAGACTTTGCCCAACCCGGAACTGTGGATCTCAACTGGAAGCAGCTTGGGGGACCCGCTGCCTAGGCGTCAAGGCGGATTCGCAAAAATGGGTGAACACAGACAGCCACTAGGTGGCGCCCGCCGACACCGCGACTTGCCCCATCATGCCGCAGTCTTCATGCTCCAGGATATGGCAGTGATACATGTAGGGCGCGTGATCGGGGGCTTCGTAATCGAAGCGAACAAGGATTTCAGCCGCGCCATCCTGAACATGCACGATGTCTTTCCAGCCTTGCGCGTACGCCGCTGTCTTATGACTTTCCTGTTCGACAATGCGGAAAGAACAGCCGTGGACATGGAACGGATGGAGTTCCTCATCGGCCTCGATGCGCCATAGCTCCGTCTCGCCCAAGACAGATCGTTGGTCGATCCGATCCATCTTCATAGGAAGACCATTGATCGCCATTCCCTGACCAACGCCGCAGAGGTTGCCCCAGTTGGCCGCGAGCACAGCCAAATCTTCGTCTTCGCCCATCTCCAGAGTGAAGTTGCGGATCACAGTTGCCTGATTAGCATCGGCAGGAGCAAGGTTTGCCAGCTTGTTGGGCATTGAGCCTGTGAAGCCGGAGTCGCCATTCCGCTTCAGCGTCAGGACGGTGGTTCCAGGGATTTGATTGTTCAGGAATTGCCTCAGGAAGCCGAACATCGCGCCATACCCGGCAAAGCTGGCGACCCTCAGGCTGTTTTCTTCGAATGCGCTCATGTCGACGAGCACTTCGTAGCGCTCTCCGGAGCCGATGATCAGGTTGTCCGTCTCGACAGCGGACGCCAAGAAGCCGCCATCCGACGCAATGACCGTCATAGGGCCGTTTTCCATCTTCAATTCGAGAAAGCGAGCGTTGCAAGCATTGAGAATGCGGAGACGCACCAGGCCGGACGGAACGGCCTGCCCAACCGGAGCAATGGCGCCGTTGACAACCAGCGCATCGCCCAGAAATCCGTCTTCGAAGCCTTCCTTGGTGAGCACGTAGGCCATCTTTCCATCGTCGCCGAAGGTCTTGTCCTGAAGGACGATGGTGAAATCGTCAACGCCATGGGTCTTGGGCAGATCGGCCGAAAGGCTTGCATCGTCTTCGACCTGCATCAGCCCGGCCAGCCCCGTATACACCTGTTTGGCGGCCCGCCCGTGGGTATGCGCATGGAACCAGTTGAACGAAGCCTGTTGACGGATCGGAACGACCGGGGACCATGAACGACCCGGCTCGATTTCCTGATGGGGCCCGCCGTCGACCTCGCCGGGGATATGCAGGCCGTGCCAGTGAATCGCCGCCACTTCATTGAGGTTGTTGACCACATCGAATGGCAGGTCCTGTCCCTGCTTCACACGCAATTGCTGACCGAGATAGGGGCTGTTTATGCCGAACGTGTCGCTGGCTGCGCCATTGCCGAAATCGAAGGCGCCCTTGGTCAGCGCGAGTTCAAACCGCCCGTCGAAGCCCGCTGTCAGGTCTGCCAGCGGCAGGATGGGAAGTGGTTTGAGGTTTGCCTGGGCCCATGTGACCCCGGAACCTGCAAGAAGTGCGCCGGCGCCCGTTGTCTTCAAGAATGTACGTCTGTCCACCGAATCCTCCCTCAGCATGCTAAGAAAAATTAGTGTCTGGCAGAAAAGGCGCCGATTTCCAAGGACGACCGGGTTGCCGGGGGTCTTCCGAGGCGTATTTTTGCGGGGGAACGAGGTCGGCTCGGCTCTGCGGACCGAAAGACGGCATTACCAGAGTTCTGCCACGAACCCGCATGTTCGAGCCGTCTCCATCTGCCGGAACGAACTGCCGAGCATTGAGTCATATTTCCAGACGAGCTGATTTGTACCGACAGAATAGGCGCAGCTGGTACAATTTCGAGCAAGCCTGTCCGCATTTCAGGTTCCTGGAACGACGCTGTTCGAGCTACCGAAAGCGAACCGGAAGGGCTGGCGGGACTGCGAACGCGAACTCTAGGGCCTGTCTACGCTAGAATTTTTGCTTGAGTTTTGCTTGGATCCATGCTTAAGCGACTGTCAACAATAACATAAAAATCGAGCGGCATGCAATCATGAAACAGACCGCGGCGAAACAGTACGCCAAAATCCGCCCCTTCCTGCCGGTTCAGCGCGGGAACGTGCGGATTCCGAACATCGCAATCATCAACGCGGTCCTGCACGTCTTGGAGAACGGATGCAAACGGCGCGCGCTGCCGGAGCGCTTCGGAAAATGGCATTCGGTCTACGCCCGGTTCCGCCGCTGGTCGCGCAGCGGCGTGCTCGAGCGGCTGTTCGCCGCGCTTCAGGAGCTGCATGCGCCCGGCGGGGACGCGGTCTGCTTCGGCCTCGACAGCACCAGCGCCGAGGTGCATCCCGACGGCACCGGAGCGCGGAAGACGAACGGGCCGCAAAGCATCGGCAAGTCGCGCGGCGGATGGTGCGCGAAGATCCACATGGTCTCCGCAAGCGGCCGGCAGGCAATGATTTTTCGCCTGTCCGGCGGCCAGGCCAACGACGCGCCCGAAGGCCGCGCCCTGCCGGAGAGCTGGGCCGATCCGGTCGCGGGCGCGCCTCTGGCGATGGACCGCGCCTGCGAGGGCGACGAGACCCGCCAGCTCGTCCGCGACATTGGAATGACGCCGGTCGTGCCGCCGAAGGCGAACCGGAAAGCCGAATGGGAGTATGACCGGGAAACCTACAAGCTTCGCAACGAGATCGAACGGCTGTTCCGGAGATTCAAGGGCTATCGACGCCTCTTCACGCGGTTCGACAAGCTCGACGCGACCTATCGGGGCTTCCTGAATCTCGCCGCCGTCTTCGAAATGACGCATGATTTAGCATAGACAGGCCCTACAAGCTGCGGAACGAGATCGAACGGCTGTTCCGAAGACTCAAGAGCTTCTGGCGCATCTGCACGCCGTTCAACAGGTTCGACGTGATGTTTTGCGCGCTCCTGAACTCCACTCTCATCGTCGAAATGGTATATGATTTGGCATAGAGAGGCTTTGGCGAAGGTGAGATGGAAAGAGCTGTCGACAAAAGCCCAAAAGAAATGAGCAAGCTGATTTCCAGAAAGGAATTTGCAAGTGTCCGAAAACGAAGATGACGAAACTTGGTTCCGAAAGCGCTTCGGTGGATCAAACGTGTGGCAAGTCACGCCCGGAAAAGGAAGTAAGCATTGGGGCGAGTTTCAAAGGCGGAGTATCATGGCCGCCGGATACGAGGATATCGGAAACCTGAGCAAATACGAATCACAGGAAGCCGTCCGCCAAAAACTGAAAGAGATTTTAGGTGCTAACACAAATCCAAGCTATAGAGCGGAAGTGCTCTGGGGGTTTAGAAATGACGTTAAAGTCGGAGACATTCTCCTCTCGACGAGCGGGCGAAAGAAGATTTTTGGCACGGGGGAAGTGACGGGCGAATACGAATACGACCCCAAAAATCCCGAATTCCGGCACTGGCGAACGGTCGAATGGAAATCATTGCGAGAACCGATAATTTTGCCAGCTACGCAGACAGCGAGCGGCGGCGGACCGCTTACCACATGTTCCGGTGCCGGCAGAAAGAAATGGTTGCGTTACGTATTTGGACTGATTGACAAGACAGTCAGTGACGAGGACGGGAAACAGGAATTCAGTGAACCCGGCAGACAAATGGCTCCGGAACCCTATGACGAAAATTCGGAGCTCCCGGATATTTTTGTCAGCCAAGATCAGTTCAACTCCATCCTCTATTCCATCAAGCTTCGCAAGAATCTGATTCTGCAGGGTCCGCCCGGCGTCGGAAAAACCTTCATCTCCAAGCGGGTCGCATGGCGCCTCATTGGGTACAAGGATTTCAGTGCTGTCGAAATGGTGCAGTTCCACCAGTCGTATGCCTACGAGGATTTCGTGCAGGGTTGGCGTCCGACCGAAACAGGAGGTTTTAAGCTGAGGAACGGCGTGTTCTTTGAGTTCTGCCAAAGAGCCGCGAAGAGACCGGAAACGCCTTTCGTCTTCATCATCGACGAGATCAACCGCGGGAACCTGTCCCGGATATTCGGAGAGCTTCTCATGCTGATCGAGGCTGACAAACGAGGGGAAGAGCATGGGATTCCCCTGACGTACAGCGGAACCGGCGAACGTTTCTCCGTGCCGGAGAACGTCCATGTTCTGGGGTTGATGAACACCGCGGACAGATCTCTTGCGATGGTGGATTACGCATTGCGTCGCCGGTTCGCATTCGAGACCCTGCAGCCCGCATACCGCACCGAGAAATTTACAAATTACTTGACTTCAAAAGGCGTTGACGCAGCCCTCGTTAAATGGATCAAAGACGGAATCTGTGCGATCAACGATCAGATCAAGGAAGATAAGGAGCTCGGACCGGGTTTCCAGATCGGGCACAGTTATTTCGTTCCCAACGACGTGAATTCGCCGGACGATCAATGGTACCGCAATGTTGTCGAGACGCAGATCGAGCCGCTGCTGCGCGAGTACTGGTTCGATCGTCCGGAGGAGGCGGATAAGCAGTTGGACAAATTGCGACTGTGACCATACCTGTCGCCAATCTCTACTACTTGCTGTGCTATGCGTGGCAGCATGTCAAGGAAGCTGAAATCGTTCGGCGGGAAGAACTGGCGGGGCTGAACGAGACCCATCACCTTCTCGGCAAGGTTCTTGCCGAAGGGACGTTCCGCCTGCTTCGAGGAGGCCTTGATCGAGGCTACCTGGAAGTCAGGGAAGATCTCGCTGGCATCCGCGGGAAGCTGGAGATCGGCGAAACAGCGAAACGCGCATTGCGGGCACGCGGCCGTGCCGCCTGCGAGTTCGAGGAATTGTCCCACGACGTGCTCCACAACCGCATTTTGCGTTCCACTCTCGCCGATCTGCTGAAGCTGACGGATCTTCATTGCAAGGTGCGAACGGATGTCCGGACGGCGTACGAAAAGCTATCCGGCGTCAGCCTCCTGCGTTTGGAACGCGGGTTGTTCCGGAGGTTGCAGCTCGACCGAAATCGATACGTCTATCGTTTCCTGATGTCGGTCTGCGAGCTCATCCGCGACTGCTTGATCGTCGAGGAAAGATCGGGAGCGGCGAGATTTCTGGATGTGCGGAGAGACGAAAACCGAATGGCGAAAATATTCGAGGACTTCGCCATCGAGTTCTACCGCCGTGAACAGCACGCTTTTCGAGTGAACCGAAGCCGCATGATCCAATGGAATGCCATCGGCACGCGGGATGACCAGCGCAGGATGATCCCGGCGATGGAGGCGGATGTCATATTGGAATCGGAACACCGCCGAATAATCCTGGACACCAAGTATTATCGGCAGCCCCTAAGCGGCTGGCGCGGCGAAAGCAAGCTCCGCTCAGGACATCTGTACCAGCTTCTGGCTTACCTCCGCAATCGCGAAACGATGTCGGAACCCGGACCCAAGCATGAGGGGATCCTGCTCTATCCAGTGGTTGACGAGCCGCTGGCGGTGGATGTCTGCTTGGAAGGATTCAACATCCGGGCACGGGGGATCGATCTCGGCTTGGAGTGGCGCAAGATTCACGACGGCATGCTGGACGTAATCAGTCCTTGAGTGGCAGGGCGCCGGGTCGTCAATTCCTTGCCGATGGGAGCTTTCCGAACGACCGCAGGAGATTTTGCCTCCAGCTGGCCTCGGGATGACCGATGGGCATTTTGCGAACATTCAGTACTGGCGAATTGGTGATTTCGGGCGCGGTCACTGCCTCATTCGAGCGAACGGCTTGAAGCAATGATCGGGCGCTGCTGCCGCCAATGTTAACGCGGTTAACATATGCGGGATCGTATGTTAACGAATCCGAGAATCTTTAACATACGGCGTTCCATATGTCAAAAACTCGCCATTTTTTGACATAGCAGATCATTGATTCTTGTTCCCGCGAAGTCTTCGCTTAATCTGGAAGTGTGGATCTAGCGACTTGGCTGCTTGGGTCTGATCTTCGATGATAGTCCTTCCAATCAAGTTCCGTCCGCCGATTGAATGCGCGATCATTGCGTCATTCGAGCGAACGGCTTGAAACGACGCACTGCAGTCGCGCCTCGAGGTATGTTAACGCGGTTAACATATGCAGGATCGTATGTTAACGAATCCGGGATTCCTTAACATATGGCGTTTCATATATCAAAAATTTGCCATTTTTTAACATAGTGGCCCGTTGATCCTTGTTCTCATGCAGCCTTCGCCCGATCCTGAGGTGCGGATCAAACAACTTGGCTGTTTGGGCTTGATCTCCGGTGATTGCCTTTCCTTTGGAGGTCAGTCCGGCAATTGAGCGCGCGGTCAATGCGTCATTCGAGCGAACGGCTTGAAACGTTGAACGGCAGTCGCGCCGTCGAAGTATGTTAACGCGGTCAACATATGCAGGATCGTATGTTAACGAATCCGAGATTCTTTAACATTCGGCGGCCCATACATCAAAAACTCGCCATTTTTTGACATAGTGGCCCGTTGATCCTTGTTCTCATGCAGCCTTCGCCCGATCCTGAGGTGCGGATCAAACAACTTGGCGGTTTGAGCTTGATCTCCGGTGATTGCCTTTCCTTTGGAGGTCAGTCCGGCAATTGAGCGCGCGGTCAATGCGTCATTCGAGCGAACGGCTTGAAACGTTGAACGGCAGTCGCGCCATCGAAGTATGTTAACGCGGTCAACATATGCAGGATCGTATGTTAAAGAATCTCGGATTCGTTAACATACGGCGGCCCATATGTTAACGAATTGCCATTTCGTTAACACGTCTTCCCCATCGGATGCCTCATTTCGGGCCTTTGCCTGATCTGGCGCGCAACCTTGAATCAGCTGCATATTCTGTGCATCCGTCTATCTACGCAGCGGTGTTCAGACGGATGCGTGTCCGGCGTGTTGAACGCCAATTCATTGAAGTTGGGCAATTTCGCATCTTTCAAGCGATTGCTCATGTGCGTTTGACAGGGCTGCGCTGACAATCCGGCTGGCTTTGCTCGGATCTCGTCAACCGGGCAGGCGAGCCATGTCCGATGGATATGCATGCGTTGGAATGATCCGGGCAGGTGCTACTGCCCGCAAGATGCGGTATGGTGGTTTATGAGAGCATTTGCAAAAACAACAGCACTATTGAAGGAGGAGAGATGGCGGAAATTGGCGTTCATGCGCGCGGGCTGCCCGGATTGCCGGAAGATCACGCAGCCGTTCCGGTTTGGAATGCTGAAGACTGGTACTATGAGGATTTCAAAGTCGGCGACAAGATCCGTTCGATCCGCCGGACGATCTCGGAAGGCGAGTCGATGCTTTTCAATTCGCTGGTCATGGACCATCACCCGTACGTTTCGGACGATGCCTTCGCGAAAGAGGAGGGAGTGTTCGGGAAGCGGCTCGTCGCCGGGGCCATGGTGTTCTCCTACGGTCTCGGGCTGGCGGCCACGAATTGCCTGAATTCCTTTTCGTACGGATACGACAGGCTGCGCTTCATCAAGCCGGTGTTCATCGGCGACACGATATACACAATTCGCGAAAACTTGGCGAAGGAACTCAAAACCGACACGATGGGCAAAGTCCGCGTAAGCTATTCGGTCTTCAAGGGAGAAGGAGTGCTGGCGCTGTATTGCGAACACCTGATGACGGCGCTTTATCGCAACCCGGAATCCTACAAGGAGCAACTGGCGCAGTTGGAGGCCGAAAAATCAAATGCCTGAGCGTATAGAACTGCGGGGAATGACTTGGGACCACAGTCGCGGTTTCGACCCGATGGTCGCAACTTCCGAGCGCTTCGGGGAAACCCGTCCGGGTGTTTCCATAAAATGGGAGCGAAGATCGCTGCAGGCCTTCGCGGACCGTCCGATCAAGGACATGGCCTCCGACTACGATCTAATGGTGATCGACCATCCCCATGTGGGCGAGGTGGCCCGAGGCGGCGAGCTTTTGCCATTGGATTCACTCGGGCATGACGCCGAACTCGGCCGATTGGCATCAAGATCGGTCGGAGCGTCCCATCGGTCGTACGAGTTCGACGGCAGGCAATGGGCTTTAGCGATTGATGCGGCCACGCCGGTCGCTGCGTTTCGGAGCGACATCATCGAGAACGCTCCGACCGAATGGGCGGAGGTCGTGGAACTCGCTCGGAAAGGACTTGTCGCGTTCGCGCTCATCCCGTTGAATTCTCTCATGACGTTCATGGGGCTGGCCAAAAATGTCGGGATTGAAATTGCGGCAGGCGAAGATCGTTTCATCGACAAGGCAGCAGGAACTCGGATTTTGGATCTGATGAAAGAAATCGTCGCGCTGCTCGACCCGGAATGCCTCAAGCTGGATCCAATCGGCGTCTACGACTGGATGGGCAGCAGCGCCGATGGCCCGGCATACTCGCCGTTCGGGTACGGCTATTCGAATTACTCTCGGGACGGCTACTGCAAGTTCCCGTTGACGTTCGCGGATGCGCCCGGCGTGGACGGCGCAGGCCCACGCGGCACGGTCATCGGAGGCACCGGCATCGCCATCTCCGCAAGTTGCAAGAATCCGAAGATTGCGGCGGACTATGCGTTCTGGATAGCAGGAAGCGAATGCCAGAAGGACTTGTACTTCCGATCGGGCGGGCAGCCCGGACACGCCGACGCTTGGGAGAGCGACGAGTGCAATGCGGAAACGAGAAATTTCTTTAGAAACACTCGCGAAACCTTGGAAACCGCTTGGCTGAGGCCGCGCCACGAGGGCTACATGGAGTTTCAGGACGAGGGAGGCGACATCGTGCACGCCTGCCTGCGCAACGAAGTTTCCGTCTCGGAAACACTGGAACGGCTTGAAGCTTCGTACCTTGGAACGAAACGATGAAAACGCTGCCGCAAAGCGAACGGCCTCTTGACGGGCTGCTGGTCGTCGATTTCAGCCAGTTCCTTTCCGGGCCCTTGTGCGGCCTGAAGCTCGCCGACCTCGGCGCGCGCGTCGTAAAGGTGGAGCGGCCCGGAGTGGGCGATCTCTGCAGGCATTTGTACTTGTCCGATACAGAGATCGGAGGCGACAATTCGCTGTTCCACGCGATAAACCGGAACAAGGAAAGCATCACCGCTGATTTGCGGAACGCCGACGATTGCCGAAGGCTTGTCGAACTGCTCAAGACTGCTGACGTCATGATCCAGAATTTCCGGCCCGGCGTCATTGAACGCCGCGGATTCGGCTATGACGACGTCAAGGCGATCAACCCGCGGATAATTTACGGCTCGATATCCGGCTACGGCGAAGACGGGCCTTGGAAGGATCTCCCTGGGCAGGACCTTTTGGCGCAGTCTCGATCCGGTCTGCTTTGGCTGACGGGGAGCGCGGCCGATCCGCCGGTTCCGATGGGGCTTGCGGTTGCCGACATGATGGCCGGCAACGCGCTGGCGCAGGGGATACTTGCGGCGCTCGTGGGCAGAGGCATCCACGGGCGCGGAGCCAGGATCGATACCAGCTTGTTCGAAGTGATGCTGGACTTCCAGTTCGAAGTTTTGACGACTCACTTCAACGACGGGGGAAGGGTGCCGGAAAGAAGCGCCGTGAACGGAGCCCACGCGTATCTGGGAGCGCCTTACGGAGTGTACGAAACCAGCGACGGCTTTCTGGCGCTGGCAATGACGCCTTCATTGCGGAAGTTGGCCGAATTGCTGGAAGTCGGAGGATTGGAAGAATATTATGACGATCCGGGAGCATTGCTGACTCGGAGGGATCGCATAAAGCAGGCAATGGCGGATCGGATCAGGAGCCGGACGACAAGCGAATGGCTTGCAGTGCTCCAGCCGGCGGACATATGGTGTTCCGAAGTGCTCGATTGGCCGACCATGCGCGAAAGCGAGGCGTACAAGTTGCTGGATTTCGAACAAACCATAGAACGCGGCGGAGACATCGCGTTGACCGCGCTGCGGTCTCCGCTCCGCGTAGACGGCGCGACGCTGAAATCCGGTCGCGCCGCTCCGTCTCTTGGACAAAACAACGATGCGTTTTGACGGCAATGCGGGCGTAGAAGGTATGCCCTTCGATCCTTCCATCCAAACAGAAAGAACAGGGAGAAGAACATGATCAAATCAACGAAAGGCGTCGCGGCGGCACTGGCCGCGCTGATGGCGACGAGCGCCGTAGCCCAGGAAATGGACTACGGAAGCTTCGACGGCTACGTCCTCCGGGTCAAGCTGATCGGCGGAGCGCAGTACGAGCCGCTCTACGCGGAAATTCCGAAATGGGAGGAGATGACGGGCGCGACGGTGGACGTGCTGTCGCGCAAGAATCATTTCGAGCTGGATCGCGAAATCAAGCAGGACATCGCCGCCGGAACCCTCGACTGGTGCGTCGGGTCCAACCATACCAGCTTCGCGCCGCAATACGGCGGCATCTACGTCGACTTGAACGGCGTGCTCTCGGAGGACGTGCTGGGCGGTTTCCAGCAGCTCGCTCTGCAGAACTCCACCGTGGACGGCCGGCTCGTGCAGCTGCCCCGCCACTCGGACATTTCGAACCTGTACTACCAGAAGTCGCTTTACGAAGATCAGTCGAACCAAGACGGGTTCATGGCGGAATACGGGTACGCCCTGGCTCCGCCCGAAACATGGGACCAATTCCGCGACCAAGCGATGTTTTTCGCCGACGCTCCGAACTTCTACGGAACGCAGTACGTCGGCAAGGATGAAGCGATCACGGGCAGGTTCTACGAGTTGCTCGTGGCGGAAGGCGGCGCGCTGTTCGACGACGATTGGAATCCGACCTTCAATTCCGAAGCCGGCGTCCGCGCCGTCCAATGGTTCAAGGATCTTTACGATGCGCGCTCGGTGCCTGCCGGGGTCCTGAACTATCTTTGGGACGATACCGGCCTCGGCTTCGCGTCCGGGACTGTCGCGCTCAATCTCGATTGGGCGGGCTGGGCTTCGTTCTTCAACGATCCGGCCAATTCGAAGGTCGCGAACAACATCGGCCTCGTCCGCGCTCCGAAGGGCTCGAGCGGCAAGCGCAGCGGCTGGTCGGGCAGCCACTCGTTCTCGATCACGGAGACCTGCGACAACATGGATGCCGCTGCTTCCTTCGTGAACTTCCTGACATCGCATGACCGCCAGATGGTCGAGGCTCGCAAAGGCCTCCTTCCGACGCGCGGGTCGGTATGGGAGGCCGCCCAGAAGGAGTTCGCGGACGCCGGGAACGATTTCCTCGTTCTCGTGTTCTCGACCTATGCGCAGTCGATGGCGGAAGACGCCTTCACGCCGCCGCTGATACCGGAATGGATCGAGGTCTCGAACGAGATCTGGCCGCGGCTGCAAGCCGCCATACTCGGCGAGCAGACGCCGCAGGAAGCGCTCGACGAAGCCGCCGAAGCGGCGCGCGAAATTATGGAGGACGCGGGCTACCTTTGATCCGCTTCCCAACCGGTCCGGCGGGCTGACGCCTGCCGGACCGCTTCAACTCCGGCGCGCTTGATCAGAAGGGTAATCCATGCCCGCTATACGGAAATCCGTTCCGTTCTGGCAGCGCGAGCAGTTCGTGCCGGTGCTGCTGCTGCTTCCAGCCATCCTCACGCTGCTCTTCGTCGTTCTGCTTCCGCTGCTGTTCTCGTTGTACACGAGCTTTACCGGCTACCGGCTGATCCGCCCCGACACGCTTTACAACTGGGTGGGCCTCCGCAACTACGAACGCATATTCACCGACGCGGATTTCTGGGTCGCGTTCGGCCGCACGGTCCTGTTCCTTGCGATCGCTCTCAACCTCGAATTCCTGTTCGGGCTGGGTATCGCCCTTCTGATCAACCGGATCACATGGGGCCAGCGGACGCTCCGGACGATCATGATGTTCCCGATGATGTTTTCGCCGATCCTTGTCGGCTATCAGTTCAAGTTCGTTTTCAACGACAACATCGGCGTGCTCAACAATGCGCTGCATTCGCTGGGTCTCAGCGACGGCGCGATACCGTGGCTGGTCGACCGCTATCTCGCCATGTTCTCGATCCTGTTCGCCGAGATATGGATGAGCACGTCCGTGTTCGCGATCCTTCTGCTCGCCGGATTGTTCGCGATGCCGCGGGATCCCGTGGAGGCCGCGAAGGTGGACGGGTGCAATCCCTGGCAGGTGTTCAGGCACATAACGCTTCCGTTCCTGATGCCGTTCGCGTTCATCGCGATGACCATCCGGTCGCTGGACGTGGCGCGCGCCTACGACATCGTGGACGTCATGACCGGGGGCGGCCCGGCCGGACGCACCGAACTGATTTGGACGATGATCGCCCGGGTCGGATACGACAACGCGCGGATGGGGCAGGCCAACGCCATGGCCTATGTGTCGATCCTGCTGTCGATCCTGTTCACGTATTACTTCTATACGAAGCTGATCGCGGCTCGCAGGTACATGGGGGGAGCGGATTGAGTTCCCGAGCGTTGCAAAAGAGGGCGGGCGAGGCGGCATCCTGGATGCTGACCTTTCTCCTGATGATGATCGTCTGCCTTCCCGGCATGTGGGTGGTGCTGACCGGATTCAGGCCCAATTCGGAAGTGCTCGCCAAACCGGCCGTCTGGATTCCCGAAGTCTTCAATCTCGACAACTTCGCGAAGATCTTCGGCTTCGGCGCCGAGCAGATCGCGATACCGGTTCCGGCATATTTCACCAATTCGCTCATCATCGCGCTGACGAGCACGGTCGTCGCCCTCCTGATCGGCATGTCGGGCGGCTACGCGTTCGCCCGCTTCCGGTTCCGGCACAAGAACCGCCTGTTTCTGGGCCTCATGCTGGCAAGAACCGTTCCCGGAATCGCGCTTTCCTTGCCGCTGTTCATGATCTGGAGCCGAATAGGCCTGATCGACGCGAAGCTCGGATTGATCATCGTCTACGTGGCGCTGAACGTTCCGTTCACGATCTGGCTCATCGACGGCTTCTTCCGGCAGGTTCCGAAGGAGCTGTCCGAAGCGGGGCTGGTGGACGGATGCACCCGATGGCAGGCGTTCTGGAAGATCGAATTCCCGCTGGCGAAGTCGGGCATCGCCGCGGCGGGGATATTCGCGTTCCTGACGTCCTGGAACGAATACGCGCTCGCAAGCCAGCTCACCCGGTCGACGGACAGCAAGACGCTTCCGGTCGGGCTGATGGATTTCACCGCACAATTCACAATAGACTGGGCGGGGATGTCGGCGATGGCGGTCATCATAATCGTGCCCGCGCTGGTGCTGACCTTTCTGGTGCAGAAGCATCTGATCGCGGGCCTGACCTTCGGCGGCGTGAAGGGGTAGAGCATGGCGGATATCAAGCTTCGGAACGTCGTGAAGCGATACGGCAAGACCCAGGTCGTGCACGGCGTGGATCTGGAGATCGGCCACAACGAGTTCCTCGTGCTCGTGGGGCCGTCTGGCTGCGGAAAATCCACCATACTCCGGATGATCGCGGGGCTGGAGGAGATCACCGGCGGCGAAATCCTGATCGGCCCGAACGTGGTGAACGATCTGCCGCCCCGCAAGCGGAACATCTCGATGGTGTTCCAGAACTACGCCCTCTACCCCCACATGAACGTGCGCGAGAATCTGGGCTTCGGCCTCAAGATCGCGAAGCTGCCGGAGGACACGGTCGCGACGCGGGTCAAGGAAGCCGCCGAGATTCTCGGCATGTCCGACTTGCTGGACAGAATTCCGGCGGAACTTTCAGGAGGGCAGCGTCAGCGCGTGGCCATGGGGCGGGCCATAGTCCGCCATCCGGATGCTTTCCTGTTCGACGAGCCGCTGTCGAACCTCGACGCGAAGCTGCGCGTGCAGATGCGCACCGAAATCAAGAAACTGCACCAGAAGGTCGAGACGACGATCGTATACGTCACGCACGACCAGGTCGAAGCCATGACGTTGGCCGACCGGATCGTCGTCATCAGGGACGGCCGCATCGAGCAGATGGGCACGCCCATGGAAGTGTTCAGCCGTCCGGCGAACATATTCGTCGCGAGCTTCATCGGCTCGCCTCCCATGAACCTGCTTCCTGCCGTCATCCGCGGCGACGCCGTCGCGATCGAAGGCGGAACGATCGTTCCATTGCCGTCGCGGCTGCAAGGATGCGTCGAGAACAAAAGGAATGTCGTTGTCGGCATCCGGCCCGACGACCTGACTCCCGTCGGCCACGGGATTTCGGAGAGCGGATCCGGTTTCAGGCTCGAGCTGAAAGTCGACTTTGCCGAACTGCTCGGCACAGAGGCAATCCTCTATACGCGTGTCGCCGGAAAGGAAGTGCAGGGCAAAATGTTCGATCCGCGCGACATTCCCGAGGGCGAGGCGATGGAATTCAACCTTGCAGTGAACAACATGCACTTGTTCGACGCCGAAACGCAGGATGCATTGGACCGAGGCTGATGGCGACCGTTTCCAAAATCGAGACGTTCATGGTCGATCTCGAGCCGAAGGTCGTCCGGACCGACGCGATCCAATCGTTTGTTTCCCAAGAGACGCCGATCGTGCGCGTCACCGACTCCGACGGCGAAACCGGCGTCGGCTACTCGTACACGATAGGGACCGGCGGCGCGTCGATCATGAGTCTCTTGAACGAAACTTTGCTGCCGCAGCTTCTGGACTCGGACTCGGACCGCATTGAACAGATCTGGCACGAGCTGTTCTTCAAGACGCATGCGACGACGGTCGGTCCGATCACGTCTCTCGCATTGGCGGCCGCGGACACGGCGCTCTGGGACCTGAAATGCAGGAAAGCCGGCTTGCCGCTCTGGAAGATGGCCGGCGGCATGCGGCGCTCGGTGCCGCTTTACACAACGGAGGGCGGATGGCTGCAACTGCCTGCCGAAGCGTTGGCGAAAGATGCCGCCGAAGCGAAAGCGCGGGGTTTCCGAGGGGCGAAGATCAAAATCGGCAAGCCCTCCGAAGCCGAGGACCGAGCGCGCTTGAAACTGGTTCGCGAGGCCGTCGGGCCGGAATTCGAGATCATGACCGACGCCAACCAAGCGTTCTCGCTTCCGATCGCGATCCGCCGGTCCCGAATGCTGGCCGAATTCGGAGTTGCCTGGCTTGAAGAGCCGCTGCCCGCCGACGATATCGGCAGCCACGCGGAGCTGGCCCGAAGCAGCCAAGTTCCGATCGCCGTCGGCGAAAGCATGTATTCGGCGTCCCAGTTCAAGGACTACCTGCAGGCGGGGGCTTGTGCGGTCGTTCAGGTCGACGCGGCCCGCATCGGCGGCATCACGCCATGGCTGAAGGTTGCGAGCATGGCACAAGCGTTCAACGTTCCGGTTTGCCCGCATTTTCTCATGGAACTCCACGCAAGCTTGGCTTGCGCGGTACCGAACGCGCCGCTCGTGGAGCACATCCCTCAGCTCGACGACATCACGCTGTCCGGTCTCGAAGTCCGCGACGGATGCGCGGTGCCGCCGGATACGCCCGGGATCGGCATAGATTGGGATTGGGCGACGATACAGTCGGCAACGGACAAAAGATTCACTGCAACATTCGGAGGAGATTGAGCAATGGAGCGCATGGGAATGGTGATCGGCCTGAAGAGCGAACACATCGACGAATATCGACGCCTGCACGCCGAAACCTGGCCGGAGATTCTGGCGAAGATCAGCGAATGCAACATCACCAACTATTCCATCTATCTCAAGGAGCCCGAAAACCTGCTATTCGGCTATTGGGAATACGTCGGCACCGACTTCGCGGCCGACGCCGCGAAGATGGCGGCAGATCCGAAAACTCAGGAGTGGTGGAAAATCTGCATGCCGATGCAAGATCCGCTGGAAACTCGAAAAGAAGGCGAATGGTGGGCGATGATGGACGAAATCTTTCATCATGATTGATGAACGGATCGAAAGATTCCGCTCGTGCTACACGAGCGTCGTGCACGATGTGATGCGCGCTGCCGGAAAGCTCGACTTCACGCTGCCGAGCCGGATCAGACCGCTTCAGCCGGAGATGACGCTTTGCGGACCCGCATTCACGATAGAAGGGCGGCCTGAATTGGCCGCGGACCCGCATGAAACCCTTTTGGCGTGGACCGGTCTGCTTTCCAAATGTCCCGAAGGGCATATTTGGACCGCGCAGCCCCACACGAGCGATCTGGCCCAAATGGGCGAACTTTCGGCGGAGACTCTCCACAAGAAGGGAGTGCTGGGATGCGTATTGGACGGCGCATTGCGCGACAGCAATTTCATCCTGAAGCTCGGCTTCCCGTGCTGGCGAACCCACCATACTCCCAAAGACGTCGTGGGCAGCTGGCTGCCTACGGGAATAAATGAGGGCATCAGGATCGGGGACGTCTTGATCCGCCCGGGCGACTGGCTGCACGGCGACCGCGACGGGATGATCCGGGTCCCGGCGGCAGACGTCGACGACATCCTTGAAAAGTCCATCGCGGCAATGGAGACAGAAAACAAAGTGCGGACCGCGATACTGGCGGGAACGGACCCTCAAGACGCCTACCGGAAATACGGAAAATTCTGACGATGAAGATTGCCGAGCTTGAAATCCGCTGCTGCAGGTCGCAATCCGTCATCGAGGGCCGGTCGATGCGCGACGGAATCGCGCAGGACGGCTTGGAGTTTCTGGTCCACACGCTCAGGACCGAATCCGGCCTTGAAGCTTCGATGTTCGGATTCGCCGGACGTTCCTCGCTCGGGGCCGGGCATTTGGCGGCATCATCGCTGCGGCCCTTCCTGATCGGGCGCAACGCGCTCGACAGGGAACGCATCTGGCACGATTGGCGGACGGCCGACCGCTGGTGGCATCACCTGCCGATATATTCGTTCGGGCCGGTCGACTGCTGCCTTTGGCTGCTGGCCGCCACGGCAGCGGGTCAGCCGCTTTGGCGATATATCGGCGGCGCGCGCAACGAAGTGCCGGTCTACGCGTCTTCGCTGGTTCTGGATGATCCCGCCGCCTATGCCGATGAAGCCCTCGCCGTAAAGGCCGCGGGCATGAAGGCATACAAGATTCACCCGCCGGGCAAGTCGCTCGAAGAGGACATCGACATCCACAGGTCGGTCCGGCAAGCCGTCGGCGACGAGTACACGCTGATGTCCGATCCGGTAGCGCCCTACACGCTGGAGCAAGCGGTTCGCCTCGGTCGCGAGCTGGAAGCCATGAACTACAAGTGGCTGGAGGAGCCGCTTCCGGACGAGAACTTCAGCGCACTGAAGGAGCTCACGAGAGTGCTCGACATTCCGGTCGTCGGGGTCGAAGTGCTGGCGAAGCACCCGTATTCCGCAGCGGAATGCATTGCAGCGCGGGTTGTGGATGCGGTTCGCGCCGATGTCTCTTGGACCGGCGGCGTGACGGGCACGCTGAAGACCGCGCGTCTGGCGGAAGCGTTCCACATGAATTGCGAAATTCACACGGCGATCTTCCACCCTCTTGAAATGGTGAACCTGCATGTGAACGGCGCAGTGAGCAACAGCACTTATTTCGAGCTGCTTTGGCCAGTGGAAAAATTCGAATTCGGGCTCGCGGAACCGCTCCCTGTGGCCGACGGCGTCGCAAGGCTTCCTGAAACGCCCGGACTGGGCGCGGAACTGGATTGGGATTTCATCGAAAATTGCACGATTGCGAAGGTCTGAAGCCGATGCGGAAACCGAACTGATTTGACTGAATGGATGGAGACGCCTTGCGCGAAGCCTTTCCGGCAACGGGCCGCAAGCAATCGCGCGAAGCGACGATCCCCTCCGCAAGCTGCCTGAAACAGAATGACGATCAGATGATATCATATACGCAAGGAGGATGTTGAGATGACAGAACTGTTGGATACCCACCAGCACTTGGTTTACCCGGATGTCGCCGGATACGGATGGACGGACGGCATTCCCGCGCTGGCGAACAAGTCGTTTTCGCTGGACGATTACAAGTCGCTGACGTCCGGGAAGGAAGTTTCCGGGACCCTGTTCATGGAGGCGGGCGTCGACGACCCGGACTACAAGGCCGAGACGCGGTTCGTGGCGGATCTGGCAAAAAACCCTGAAAGCGGAATACTCGGCATCATCGCCTCGTGCAGACCGGAATTCGACGACGGGTTTTCCGAGTGGCTCGACGAAGGCGATGACCTGAATGTCCTTGCCTACAGGCGCGTATTGCACGTCGTTGACGACGGCGTTTCGACGACGGAGACATTCAGACGCAATGTCCGCAAGATCGGCAGTCGCGGGAAAGTATTCGATCTTTGTTTCGCAGCAAGGCAGCTGCCGGTCGCGATCGATCTCGCCAAGGCGTGCGACAACACCGAGCTGGTTCTGAATCATTGCGGCGTTCCGGACATAGCGGGCGGCGGGCTGGATCCATGGCGCGAGCACATCGGCACGATTTCGGAATTGCCCCACGTCAACTGCAAGCTGTCGGGCGTTCTCGCCTACTGCGCGCCGGGGAACGCTACGCTGGAGGCGGTCAGTCCATACGTTGAGCATGTGTTCGACAAGTTCGGGAGCGGTCGCATCGTTTGGGGAAGCGATTGGCCGGTCGTCAATCTGGCGAACGGGTTGCCGGATTGGCTGGAGGTTACGCAGAAGATCCTTTCGAAACTTTCCGAGGACGAACGCACCGCGATCGGCTCCGGCAACGCGAGAAGAGTTTACAAAGTTAACGAATGATAACTGGACGTCTCCGAAAATTCCGGCGTATTGCGTGGACGCGGGAATCGCGTGGATAGACAGCATTGGAGGCCAAATGCCGAAGAACGCTGAATTTTGGGATATCGAGGGGCGTCTGTTGAAGATTTCTGCCAAGGGCTACATAACCTGACATCGCCGCCGCCGCAGATTAAGACGCGGATCCCCTTGGTCGTAAGTTTCGCAGGGGTTTTCACACAACCGTTTGAACGTAGCGTATATTTCGGGACTTCGGTGGTGTCTCTTCTGTACACAATGCGCTAGAAACGGAGGCTACCGGCTGATCGCCGCCCGACAAAGAGGGTTCCAAATGATTCGGACAAGCCACTAGTTGAAAAACGCTCTAACTGTTTTGCTAAAGTCAGATCTGAATCGGAATGCCCAGAACTGGCCGCAATGGTTCCAATACCGTTGCATATTTACGCACGACCTGATCATAAAGATCATCCATCTTGGGAGCTCGGACGCTGACAATTAAAGCGTAGGGCAAACTCATATTGGAGGAATTGTTGCGTCCCTCCTGCCGCGAGTTGAAATGAATATCGAAAACAGGGTTGTTCAACGATGTACCTCGGAATCGCTTGCTCGCGCTCAGGCAATTCTCCCACTTGAACGCGTCGCGGCGCAACTGGACTTCGTTTGCTCCGGATGGCGAAAAACCAAAAAAAGATCTTGAATCCGGGTGAAACTGATTTTCGTTCTTGAATTTTTCGGAGTGCGGACGGAATGTGACTTCGAGACCAGCACGGGTGTAGTTGCTTGGATGGTGAGGGTCGGTTTCCGACTTGTAGCAAAATGTGGCTTCTAACGTGACTGTTCCCTTTATGTTGTTCGGAGGCATCGGAATTAATGCCCGTATATATTTGGCTGGTGAAATTGTACCTTGGTAGACAACCCTTACTTCGTCGTCGGCGCACAAAACGATTTCACTCAAATCTTGCGCGCAGCGCCCCCAGCCAATTTCTTGCCGGTTCAAATCACTTTTCTCGGCCGTGTGTATGAGCAGCGCGCGGATTGCAAGATGATTGAGGATCGGTCCGAAGTGCGCGCGTACGCCGCTGGCGATGCGCACTATGCTCGGCGCGGCGAAAGACGTGCCGAATAATCCAGCAAGATTTGGCACGATCTCATGGCTCAATACAACGTATGGCTGATCCATTCGCCCTCCGAACCCAACCAAGTCTGGTTTGATGATTCCCGGGCTACGGCCCGGACCGACCGAACTATATGGAGCACGCTTCCAATCATTCTCCATCGAATCGCATGCTCCGACTGCCAGAGCGTTTACACAATCGGACGGCACTTGGATTCGGTTAAGGCATGCCGCTGAGTCGCTTTCGCCGCCATTGCCGACAGCTATTGCTGCCAAGGTGGAATTTCTTGAGAGGAGCTGGTCGATAACAGCAGTCCATGCATGGACGTCATCGTCATCAATTGGCAGTTCCGGACCGACGCACAGGATGACGAAATCATAGTCGCAACTCGTAAGAACGCCTACAATTCGTTCGAGAACCTCATAAAGTTCAAAAAAGACTTGGTTCGGGTTTCCATCGATTACTCTATAGTGATCAATCGGCGCATATGGACGCGAAATTGATTTTTTTGGACTGATATGTCCGAAAAGAAAAGCTGAGGTGACGGCAACACCATGCTCATGAAATTCGCTCGTCGGCGGCTTCAGGGCTCCGCACTCACAGGGATTTGCCCAGCTGGTTATTGGATGTCCGTCAGGAATTCCGCCATCGAAGACCGCGACGCGAACTTCGGAGGAAACGGGACTTTCATTCGGTAGAATTGGAAGCGGGCACGAAAAACCTGCGGAACGCATTGGCGGACGGAACGCCCGAAGCTCCGGCAGTTTTCGCAGGGCGCGGACAGTCGAAAAGGTGGCGATCTCTTCCGCATGCTCGGACGGCACGCTCATCGAGAGGAAACACAGGCCGTTGCTGTAGAACCGTCGACCGAAGTCATGGCCAATTGCCCGGGCTTCAAGGAAACGACCGAATGCCCCAAGCATATAGGATTCGCCCTCGTCTTCGCTTGCGTGCAGCACGATTTCCATCGGAATCACGCCGTTCTCGGGCAGACTGCCCTTGATCTTCGCGACCGTTGCAGGGGCGGCTATTTGCTCGACCGATACAAGCTCGTTGGCACCGTAATCCCGATCCGACCAACTCGGAAGATCCGCGTTCCAGCTGCGAAACAAACTGCGGTGGCCTCTCGCGAACAGCTCCGTAGTCAAAGTTTCTTCAGGTGCTCTATTGCGCGAGCGCTTCTCTGGTATCACCCTCTTCGGACGGCTGCCCACCACGTCAATCCCAACTTTCTGGAGAAGCGTGGTCGGAAAGTAGGATTTAGCGATGTATTCGGGGTTGAGTGTGAGCGCGAGAACCGCGCTGCCTCCGGGGAAGGCATCATCCGGCAGTTCATACAAATGACTTACAGCCTGCTGTAGCATTGGCGACAAGCGAACTTTTGCTTCTTGAAATGTATATGGCGGTTGCTTTGGACCGCCGCCCCGGCTTCCGGTTATTTCTTCGGTCAGCCGTTCACCGTGTCCGAGGAGAAAATTTTCTTCCGGCATATTGGCTTATTCCGATGTTTTCGCGGCGTTATTCTTGACGCGGTTGCGAATCGTATCGCGCGCAACGCCTGTCAATTCATGGGCGCGGCGCTGTGAAACCAACCCGTCGGCTACGATCTGCGCGGCCAAGGCAATTCGCTCCGCTTTCTGAAGATCGTTGTTTGATAATAGCAACAGCAATTGTTCACTTACGTCCTGGCCGTTGAGAGCCGCTGCTCGCCGGGCGCTGTTGACTTTGCGTTCGATATCGCTGAACGACTGGTTCTTCAGCCCAAGAGAAAGTGCTTCAGCCCAGATTTCAGCTTTGGGCGTCACCCGACGCAGCAAAGCGTTGACGAAGGTCTTTGCCGCTTCACGCGCGGGGAGTTTGAATTCGACCTGCTCTTCAAATCGACGCCAGACGGCCGGATCAAGTAGTTCAGAGTGGTTGGTGGCGGAGATAAGAAGACTGCTTGACGGCCAATCATCAAGTTGTTGCAGCAGCACCGTCACCAAGCGCTTCAGCTCGCCGATTTCGCTTGTATCGTCGCGACGTTTTGCGATCGCATCCAGTTCGTCAAGCAGCAGGACCGCATCCACCGCCTTTGCGTAATCCAAAGCGTGTCGCAGGTTTGAGCCCGTGCGCCCAAGATAGCTGCTCATGACGGACGACAAGTCGAGGATCAGCAGCGGGCGCTTCAACTCGCGTGCCAGCCACCGTGCAGCCAATGTTTTCCCTACCCCTGGAGGGCCGGTGAAAAGAATTGCGCGAGTCGGTTCAAGGCCGGCATTGGCCAATGCGCCCAATTTGCAGCGCTCATTGACCAGACGCCTGAGCGTGTCCTCAAGATGCTTGCCAAAGACCGGTTCATGCGGGAGTTCCGGTATTACCTCAAGTCTCAAGAGTTGAAAGCGAGAGTCGCTGTCGACTGGAAGCGGCGCCTCGGTGGCGCGGCGCAATGGCGACGCCGGGTTTGGCCGCTTTCGCAAGAGTTGAATCAACTCCTCCGAGAGCGGACGATCTTCAGTACGATTGGCAACCCGGTGCAAAAATGTTTGCACGTCCTGCTGACGGCTTGAAAGGGCTATACGCGCTAGATGGAGAAAATTCTCCCTTATTTTCGCCTGTTCTTCCATATCGTCTTTTTTCTATTGATAGTCAAGGATTTCATCCATATCATTTAATGGAAGAAAATGCAATTCATTTTTTTGAAATCTTCCAATTTTTTCTTCATTTGCTCCGCAACGTTCGCTGGGGAAGCGGCGTACTGGCGCTCAGCAGCTTTCGCCTGCCTGAATCTCGACCACCATCCGATTCAGAAAGTTTGCTGAATATGGAGCTGAAATCCTTGCCGGTCTCCAAAACAAGTGTGAATCCCGAATCAACCATGAAAAAGTGAACTGCCCGGGTTTTCCAGAGAGCAAAGTGCTAAACAAGTAACCGGACACTCAAAGGAAAGAGCCGAAGATAGAGAGAATGCCGCCCCGAGACATCAAACCGAGCTTGGCGCGGAATTCGGCTGGTCAATAATTCGTGCCGACCAATCGAGCGACAACGCGGCTCTCTGTTCAATCGCGGCGAAGCTCGTCGGATCATCGCCGAATTCGAATACTCTCCGCGGAAGTGCGGCTCTTCGAAGACAGGACGCTGATCGCGCGGCATCCGATCCTCAAAGGCCGGAACCGCCGCAGGGTCGATCCCGGCCACCGCAGGCCGCCCCCGCCGCGGACCGACTTTTGTCCAACCTCGAGGAGGCGCCGAAACGGTCCTTGGCCTTCCACGACGCCGTGGGACGCCGCCTCGAACGGCAGGGAGCAGCCCGATGACCGAACTGATCGACCGCATCGGCGCCGCCCTCGTCGGACTGAAAATGCCCCGGCGCTCGAAGCGCTCGGCCCCACGCTGCAGCGGCTGGAGCAGGGCGAGATCACAGCCGTCGAAGCCATCGACGCCCTTCTCAGCGAAGATTGCGCCTTGCGCGAAACGCGGAGAATCGACATCGCATTGCGAACCGCGAAACTCCTCCCAGTCAAAACGGTCGAAAGCTTCGACTTCACATTCCAGCCATCACTCGACCGGGAGAGAATCGCCGCTTTGGCCCAGCTCGACTTCATCGGGAGACGCGAAACCGTCCACTTCCTCGGACCGCCGGGCACAGGAAAGTCCCACCTCGCGACCGCCCTCGGCGTCGCCGCCGCCAAAGCCGGAAAGAGCGTCTACAAAACCACGCTCGCCGAACCCGTCGAACCCCTCGCCAAAGCCGAACGGCAAAGCCAGCTCGCCGAAAAAATCCGCTTCTTCGCGCGGGCCGCGATCCTCATCGTCGATGAAATCGGTTGCCTGCCCATCTTCCGGGGCGGAGCAAGCCTGTTCTTCCAGATCGTCAATGCGAGTTGCGAAAAAGGCGCGATGATCCTCACATCGAACAGAAGCTTCGCCGAATGGGGCGACATCTTCGGCGATCCCGTCGTCGCGACAGCCCTCCTCGACCGGCTCCACCACCACGCAGCGGTCGTCCGAATCGAAGGCGCAAGCTACAGACTCAGAAAGCACGCCGACCTCATTCCCGAACACGTCCGAACCAATGCGCCAATCACGCCGCCGCCCCCGAAAAAACGAGGCCGACCCAAAAAGGAAACCCGAACCGACGACTGAGCTGGCTCGTCACCAAAAAACCGAAAACTGGGGAATTTTACTTTAGCATTGACAGATGACGCACGAGGACAAGCGGAACGGAACCACGACGCTGTTCGCCGCGCTGAACATTCTGGACGGGACGGTCATCGGCAGCCACTCCGAGCGCCACCGGCATCAGGAGTTCATCGCGTTCCTCGAGCAGATCGACAAGGCGGCGCCCGCAGGGCGGAAGATCCGCGCCATCCTGGACAACTACTCCGCCCACAAGCACTCGGCCGTCGCGGACTGGCTGGCGGACCGCCGACGCTGGACCCTCCACTTCACGCCGACCTCCTGCTCCTGGACGGACGCGGTCGAGGGCTTCTTCGGGAAGCTGGCCTGCCGCCGTCTCCAGCGCGGCGTCCATGATTCCCTCGAGGATCTCGAGGCGGCGATTGAGGAATTCATCGCGCTGCACAACGAGAAGGAGGCGAACCCGTTCAAATGGACGGCCGCCCGGACCGGTTGATCGCCGCCCAACAAAGAGGGTTCCAAATGATTCGGACAAGCCACTAGATTGAACGAACGACGTACGCCGGCCGACTCCGTCCTTCTGCAAAGTAGAGCGCGCTGAACTTTTCAGTCTGCTTAATCCGGTCGATCAGAGACCGCTCCTGTTTCGAATTCGAGACATTCCGAACAAGGAATTTCGCATCCGTGTCCGTCAATCGGAAAATGAGATAGTTGGCCACAGCGAAAAAATGGAGATATCAAAGTCCCGCGCTTCCCATGATGCAAGCACCAATGAGATACCGTACTTGCGACATTCCTTCGCCATGGTCGGAATAAGCTTCAATCCGGCTGCGCGATGCGCCTCGTCGAAGATCAATGAATGAGATATCCGGTCCTGCACTCCCCTTCGGAACATGTCCTTGTACAAACCGTAAAATACCAGATACGCGAACGCACGCTGAAGGTTGTCGTTCTGTGTGGTGTGGACACGGACGACGGTCGGCAGTTCGCCCTCCCAAAGACTGCTTTGCGTTTCGTTGCCCGCTTCGAAAAATCCGTAATCGTCCAGCTCCCCGAGGCGCGCCAGCAATTGGGTATCGCACAGGCGAATATTGTGAACTGTTCGTCGAATTTGCGCGTGAAATCTCAGGGTTGCACCAGTTAGCATCCGATGAATTTGAAAGAAACGACATCGAGAGCGGGTTAGACAATACACGCTCGGGCTGGCGCTAAAAGCGATGTCAATAGGCATCTAATCCTATCCCCATTTAAGCATTCAAGGCTGACGCTTGGCGAGGAGTAGTTTTTTTGGGGTGGCAGGAGCCGGAGGGAGGGGAGCGGGAAGGCTGTTACTACTGGGAAATTTTATTTTAGCATTGACAGTCGCCAAGACCGAGCGCTCGCCACAAGCCCGACGGACGGCGGCCGCCAAGCGCACGCGCTCAGGCGAGACCGTCCACGACTTCTGGGGAATGCTCACGCAACTCGGAACGCTCACGATGAACCGGATCGAGCCCTCGGGGCCCGGAAAGCCGGGATTCGACGTCCCCGCCTCGCCGACGCCGACCCAGGATCAGGCGCAGAGGCTGCTGAACGCGAATGTCCCCATGCGGTAGCCCCTCCCAAAGCAGCGTGTCCAGTAGACGCACAGCTGGAATCCACAAAATATGCCTGACATTCAAAGAGTTGTTCAAAATAACCCCAAGGAACTTCCGTTTAGAGATTGTGCGTGGTCAAATCCGGCGGCATTCATTTACAAATCAATGGTTTTGTGAGTGCTGTTTTTCAGCGGTGGTGTATTTGGTATCTTTGTTTCGCAATTTGTTCCTCGGAAAATCTTGGGCAATTTACAGGTTCGTCGATAACAGGAAACACCGCTCTTTCTTGAATTCATTGAACATTCGGCCTAATTTGAAGCATGGGCCAAGACGGCTTCCATCATCTCTTTGGCGACCCGCGGAGACTCGGTTGCCTTAGTGAGCGCGTGGAAGACTTTTCGGCATGCCTCCACCTCCTGTTTAGACATGCTGCCGAAGGGCGGACGCCCAGATTTAGCTCTGAAGTTCCTTAGCTTCGTTTCCCACTCTTGGAGATCTCGGATGAAGTATTCACGATTTTCGTCCAACGCACTCAAACTACGACGAATTGTAGGAACACTGGACGCAGCTTGCTCTATCATAGCCTTTGCATCAGCAGCAGCCAAGTAACCAGATGCTGCGAGTTCATAAGCTTCTTCTATTCCTTTTATCGCAGCAACTATCTTTCTTCCGCAATTGCGTATCGACGAAGCCTTGCGGCAACGCGCTGGAATGCCGTGCAGAGATGCAGCAAGATGGTTCTCAAGATTTCGGATATGTGGCCCCGGTTCAAAATAGTCCCAGCGGCCATTCGGAACGATGCGAGGGTCCAGAATATGAATCTCACCGATACACCACCGGTTGAATCTTTCATCCAGAAAAAGTTTATCAAAAACGGTCTCGTCACCTATCTGAAGGTTTCCGACCCGGGCTCTGATCCCGCGAACCCCAGCCTCCCTCGGGACCGCGCCGAGATAAGAGGGGTGAACAATCCAGCCTACAGCGGCACTTCCGCTACCGTCGACGGATGGAATCAGAAATTTTTCAAATTCTGAAAAATCATCCTTGCGGCCTCTCGGAAAGTGGACCGCGTCTACATGTCTCCGTGTTACAGGTGTAATCTCATCGTCAAGTCTGATATCAAGAGCCACTGGCAATGTGTTTCCACGAAGAAGTTCGTCTACCTCAGCAGCAAAGGGAAACAATGTCGAAAAGGGAACTGGGCAGACTTCAGCGATATACGCGCGAACAGCGTCTCTGTTGAGCATTAAACCCGCAGCATGTCGTCCAACTCCAGCGACTTTGACCTCGAAAAAGTGGTCAGGATAGCCTTCCCCAGGAATCGTCTCTACGGTGACAGCATCGCGGATTGCGTGTTCGATCTGTTGTGTCTTAAGTATATTTTCGCGCAGCTTTGAACCATCCCATACAATTTGAGAAACTCGTTGTCTGTGATGGGAACGGGTAAGAAATGTTACCGTTTCGGCAAAGGTTAGGCCCGATAGACGCCCGATACCGCGGAAACCGCGGTCCCTCCCCTGCCGTTTTTCGCTGCGGGCTATCGGCACAAGGGCACGAATCGCCTCATTCTCGGATAAGCCTGGCCCGTCGTCGCGGATGTGCACACACATCCTGACAGAGTCAATTTTAATTTCGACCTGCCCGCGTTTTTCTTTTCCAATGCCATTGGCTGCATCGGCTGCGTTCTGGATATACTCACGATAAATGGCCAGAGGGTTGTTGTATGTGCCGACCGTAAGAAGATTCAGCAGACCTCCGCCGATCAGTGAGGTGGATATGCTCAGCTCTGCCATTACACGCTCCCTGCATGCGAACTAGACCCTCGGCTATATGTAGCGAACGTTTCCCTTTTCATAAACGGAATCGACGTCAAATAGACCTGCGTCTTCTACAATTGTCTCCTCGGACGGCATGACAGAATCTGGCTTTAACCGAGAAAAGGCGGACAAGATATGCTCCGCATCACATCGGTCACCCGTATCCAAGGTATGGAACCGCATCGCTTTCCGGAGAAGAGGGTCGATGCTACTGTCGAAAACAGTCTTTCGGTAGTATTCCCTAGGTAAGCTTTTGGCATCGGGAGGTCCAGCAAGAAGCGCGACAAGTTCGTCTTCTTGGCTTTCCGACATGCGCTCTCTGAGCCCTTTGTACTCAGCGCGTACCGCTTCTCCTTCGCCATTCTCCTCATAATAAGCCCGATGGAAAATAAAGGCATGGGGAAGGCTAAGCAACCGCTTGAACTCCCTACTGTCATGGCCATAAGCATGTGCAAAATACGATGGGCTGCCGCTGACGATACCACGAGTGGCCTGAAGCATAATTTGAAATGAGCGCAGAAAATAGCGGTTCCAGTTCTTTCCAACATGCGAACGATCCTTCAGTGTCACCGGATGGTAGCGCATGGGAAAGGACCAAATGCGAATCTTCATCTCTTCGTTCAATGCAATGTTGATATTCATGCGTTCATAAAGATCTTCCGGTGTATCCATAAAGTTGTAGAGCATATAGTTCGAAAGTGAATTAATTTGATTGTCCGCAGCCATACGAACAGCCGTTTCGTAAACCTTGCGCATACCGATGTGATCGAAGGCGATACGAAGTGGGTCAATGCAGATTCTAGCCATTTCCCTCAGATACATGGGTGACTTAGCCAAAATGCGAGCGTCTACTCCTTGATTAAAGTCAACCCGTCGCTTGACAGGTCGCCTACCGGCCCGTGTAAGCGTCGCCCCCTTTTCGAAGCCAAGGTCGCGAATTTCAGCGATCACCTCACGATATCGAGCGGACGCCGCAACGTTATTGTCCATCAATACTAGATCTTTTTTCGGTCCGTGCGCGGCGGAAACGCCATGCACCAAGTTAAAAAGAGGTGGCATTTCTCGCTGCGGCCCCTCAAGCTTGGGGACCCCACAAAAAGCGCATTTGCGCACACAGCCACGCGAAGCGTAACCAAAATAGGCATCGTTGACCGGATAGGTGTAGTCAATATCGTCGAGGATTTCGTAATCTGGGTTCAGTTCCTCAATCGGCGTTCCACATATGTCATCCGCTCCAAATTCGTAATTTTCGGCAGAAAGCTGAAGTGATTTGGCAGGCGACCCATCTAGAAGGCCCTTGATGAACCGCACACCTGCCCAGCGCGGCTCGCGCGTGAACTCTTCATGCATAAGGGAAGCAGCGACCCCACCGACAAATACTCTTTCTGATTGATGGTGGGCAACCTGTATGGCAAGATCGATCGCAGCAGCAGTGCGCTTCCACTCGAAACTGAACAGCGTCGTAACGTATACTCGATCCCACGGCACACCTAGCAACGCACTCACACTCCCCCCTTTCATAAATCTGACATAGTCGCCCCGTGACTTGTGATAGGTCGCTAGCTTCATCAAACCGAGCGGCGGGTATTTGTTTGGGTAGGCTGGCTCCAGCAACAGTACGCGGTTAGGGGTCACGGTCAGTTTCTTTGGCCGGGTTGCAACGCGACGTTGACCTTCTCAATGATCCTTCGGAACATCTCTTCATCAAGTTCGTCTTGTAGAATCTGGCGGACCTTGCGAAGCGCTCGGCGTGTCTCCCTGCTCAAATGCGCTTGCGCCTCATCAGCTTTTGTCGTCTTTACGTCAGTAACTCGTTCCGCTGCCTCTTCGAGTTCGCGTCTTGCCTTGCGTAATCTTTCCTTTTCTTCCTCTGGGCAGTTCCGCTTTCCCGCTCTTTGTTCAAGCTTCTCCGCCTCATCCCTGAGTTTCTGCGCCATTTTCCTCTGCTCGTCCGGCGACACAAAACCACGCTGGATAGCTTTGTCTGCACTTTTCCAACTCTTTTCAGCTCGTCTTTCCAGATTTTCAATGGACTTATTTCTTTGGTCGGATTCCCTGCGGATATCCTTTCCGATTAATATAGCTTCGATTCGCAAATGTTCCTTGATATCAGCCCAAGCTATTGAGTCTTCAAAGTTATCTCGTTGGGTGTTTGGAGTGAGCTTGTGATCGGTAATATGAATCTCTCCAAAGCACCACCTAGCATGACTGGGAGTCGTGAACAGATCCCGGGTAATGGAATCGTCGCCAACCGCGATGTTGTGCATGCGTATTCTGAGGCCCGCATAAGGGATATCTTCAAGAGCGCCTTGGCGTTCATGCGAGGCTAGCCATCCCCACCATCCGTCGACTGGGTTCCCTTCTATGGGTAGCGCAACCACATCCTCGACTCTGACGGTCCGCTTATTGCCGCGTCTATTGATTGTCCCAAATGTGTTTTTAAATGGCCGTCTTACGTCGTGCTGGAGATGTCCTGCGGCGTCGCGGATTGTGATCTGAATGTGATCCAGTGACGATTTACTTTCTGCCTTCTGGGCAATTGAGTGTATCTTTTCTTTATGCGACCACACTACCGGGTCATAGTCCACCGGTGCAATCTGTGCCAAATAGTCTGCGACACGGTTTTTGTCCAAGAACTGTTCGCCTTCCTTATTGATTTCTTCTAATACCACTTCGAGATAACGAGCTCCCGGCCTTTCGATGTCCTCGTCGATCACCGAGTTGCTACTAACTGCATCGACAATGGTGGTAGCTTTTTGACCAGCACGAGTCAGGCGGTTTATCCCTGCGGCGTCGAACTTAACGATGCATTTCTTGCCGAAACCGTTCGACGTCTCAAACCGCAGCATTTTACAGTATGTGATGCCGGCCATACGGCCAATGCCTCGAAATCCAGCATTCTCTATCAATCCCGCGTCAGTTTCCGCCTTAGCGGAGTTACCAAGATCAAGAAGATAAACCGCGGCTGCTTCCGGTTCTAAGCCGGTTCCATTATCCCGTATCCGAACAGTTCGGGCATCTGGATCGATTCTGATCTGAACCTCACCTTCACTGGGCTTGAGCAACCGATCACGCCGGGCAGTGCGAATACTGTCATAGGCATTTTGAACATATTCACGAATGGTGTGCAACGGCTCGCTGTACATACCCTTCGTAATTGTTTCGAGAAGATGAACGCCAAGGGTCGGTTTGTGGCTTGATACCATCGCCCTATCCCGGCCTGTAAGCATTTCGTGGAAAACGGATCTTTAATGTTCCGGCAGAGAATCTTGTATGGCTGACCAAGAGTTCTCCCTTTCTAAGGAAGGGCACGCGCTGTGTCTGACTTCCGGGAAGACCTCTGATCTCGGGATCTTTCTTCGCTTCGACAGCCGTTGTGCGTCCGAATACCTGCGTGCTGGAATTTCCTGTCACTTGATCATCCACTCCCGTACGAAATTGCTCAGCTCCAAAAAGGATGATACCCTCCGACCGCCCCCGTTCGCTGATTTCGCGGAGATGGCGCGTGATTGATCGGGTCTGTGTCCGGCTCGGAGCAAACTTGTTCAGTTCGTCGGCAAAGAGGATGACGGTGCCTAGATTAGGTGTTTTGTCTTCCTCTTTCTCATCTTCATCGAACTGGAGATCACCAACCTTCGCGCGTCGAACGAGTTCGATGATATCTCCAACGACAAAACTCTGCAGATAGTCGGGAAGTTGGGCGATATCGACGACAACCACATGTCCGGGCTGGAGATGGTTCAGTATCTGCCTGATTGGCACCTGCCTTATCATTTCAGCTTTACGACTCTTCTCTGTAAACAGGTCGTTTTTAGTTCGCTGAAGTATCAGACGCGCAAAGCGTCGCCACGAGACAACAGGAATTTGTTTCTCAGGTGTATTTTCTGCCCATGATTTTATCCGTTGTCGAAATCCGCTCCAAGGCGAATTATCGATTATGTTGGCCGTGCAGTAATCCGCACAACTGACCAATGTGTGATTTGGGTCGTCGATGTCCTCAACCAAATGACGGAGCCGTTCAACGATACCAGCTACGTTATAGAAGTAGCGATAAGCTCTCCCATCCTTCACGTTTTCCTCAACTTTGTCTGAGCTAAGTTTCGTCTGAGCATGCGCATGGACACTGACGTCCGAGTACGGATAAAAGTAAGCGACATTCTTTAGCGGACCAGCGTTTAGACCACACTTCCTCCAATCCTTCTTGGTCTGCTCCTCAAGATCCGGTGCTTCCTCGTGCAAGTTCAAGAGGTCAGCACCCTTTACATTTAAGATTAAGAAAGCAGCCCGATTCCCTTCATTCCATTCGCACTCCTGCTTTTGCTGAATAGCCGTGAGTAGAAACATTGCGTATGAGGTCTTCGTGGCAAGACCCGAGATTCCTGAGATATTCAGGTGCCCACCCTCCGGACCTATGAGGTAATCCGCGTCCATGTCAACATGGATTGTCATGGGCTTTTGCTCAGGCCCCGACATCGTGATGTAGCCTGCAGGGGTCTTGCGGCTGTAATCGTCTATGCCAAGCGCCTTGCGCACACCTTTCGCATCAGGCCAATGGACTGCCGACTCGTGTGGGACTGGCATCTCAATGTCACGGGTATTGAAGAGGACAGTAGCATCAGCGTAGGTAGTTGTAATCCGCGCCATTCGAGGTGCAATACCTGCGTCTCCAAAATCGGCAGAGATGAAGCTGCTCAAAGGACTCGGCACATCAGAGACCTGCTCGATCTCGTCAATGATCGCGTAGAATTCCCCAACTTTAGCCAACTGTTCCGGTGGGGCAAGACGTACGAGATCAAACGGCTTGAGCTGAACATTGGGCTCAAGCCAGAACCGAACTCCTACAGTTGTTGTTGGGCTTCGTTCAGTGGCCACTACGCGCCCTATGGGGCTGTCACTGTTCATCAGCATTCTCCATCTTGCTCAATCACAGATTCGGAACGTTACAGATATGATCTAATCGTTTGATCATCTCGAAAGCGCGTCTTTATGTATCGTTCTGTCAAGTGGACCGGATACAAATGGCTCGCCCATCGTCGGTCCGCAGAAGGTGTCGTCGGATGTCGCAGGGCGAGTACACTTTGTGAAATTCGGTCGCACTGGTCTGTCGCGAGCGGACGTTGATGGCCGGCCTCGCCATCTGGAAAAAGCTCAAGCTTAACCACTCCGTCATCGACAGACAGGCCAGCCAACTGCTTTTCAGAATGAAGCCGTAAATACCATGCCCCGATCGCTAGATTGGTGCGGGGTACGGTGACTTTGCGCGCAGGCGTTCGATGCCGATGTTTCAGACCGGCAATTAACCCTCCAACCTGTTTAGCGTTCTGGCCGTGTCCGACTCGCTGATGCAAGTCGAAAGATTTGGCTAATCCAACGACGTTACGGAAAGCCTCCCTTGCTCGATCAAAGTTCCCATAAAACTGTAACGACCCATCAATCATGAGCATATTTTCGCGCGTGACTTTTTCTGAATCTGCAAGATTCTTGATCAAATCAATTTCCATTTCATGCATACTGGAGAGCATTTTTTTTCGCGCAGCATCCAATGGTTCAGTCTGATCCGTAAGGATATAGCTATCGAAATTTAGGTCCAAAGGCCAACGCGACGAGCTTGCCGCGTCTTGCACGAGGCGCTCTGCTTCTGTCTTGTCTATCTCAGGGAACGTGTCAGGAAGAAGAAACACATTCTGATTCCGGTACTCCTCGACGCGAATGCCGTCCTTATCGAGTCTTGTCGCGGCGACGGCGATTTGCGTTATGAAGATCGGCAGATAGCGACCGTCATTATCGACAATATGCCCCGCGCTAGTGGTTCTCATGGAGCCATCGACAAAATATCGGAATAATTGTGGTGCGTGGGAATTACTTTCCTCGACTACGACCTGTTCCGTTTTTGGCCGGGGCTCCTCGAATGGGGCGTAAACTGGTCGGCCGTCGTCTTCGGTTTCAGTCGACACAAGCGAGTCCGCCTCCCTAGGGGCATAACACTGGAATCGGTTTTTTTGGAGCAACTCGAGTATTCGCGCCATGTAGATTTTCGTAGTCTGTCCGCAGTCCGTGTTAAACTGAATTCTATGTCACAAATACACAATTTTCCTTCATTAGAAAACAGATGCATGAGTTAGGGTCAGAACCATCGTGTATGGACGCCCTCGACAATACGAGTTTTTTCCTGCTCAATTTCGGGCGTCAAGTCAAGTGCTTTCATGGGGGGCACCCCATTTGGCATGAAACTTTTCTTCCGTTGGGCACACCTCACCCGCTCCCTTGCTGTGCCGGAGTCGAACGGCGTCTGCGGACTGTCGCTCCCCAGAACCGATGGCGTTCGCGGGAGGCCCCCGCTGTGGCCCATCTGGCGAGGGTCCCGTTGCGCAGAGCGCGGCTTGCATCAGGCCGGCTGTTCGAGGCTGCAGTCCTTCATCTGTTGTGGACTGATAATTCCGCAGGTTTGGCCGGGCATGTCAAGCGCCGGTCTTGAAGTCCGCCGCGTAGGGACGGACGGCATGCATTCGGCATTGAGCGGTCGAAGGGGAAGTGGCGAAATCCGTTTCATTGTCGGGGGCAAGCGGCAAAAGGCCAATCATGTGGGTTTCTTGAGGGTATAGAACGGAACTCCGCGAACAGGACGGATATTTTTGATTGTCGAGATCTTCGATGCAGGCTGCGTTATGAGAAACACTCCCTCAACCCTCGATAGGTTCGGGACCTGCTTGCGCAGCATCGTGCCGATCTTGCGCGCTTTTTCCGACACGCGCTCGGCTTCCCGTTCGACGATAGCAATGTTTCGTTTGACCCACGTCTCGGTCCAGTGCTTGACCTCAACGATTTGGACTATGTCGACGAGATGGAAGCCCACCCACCTAAAGCGTCTTACGCAAGCGCGCGTTCTGCGATCATGCCCATTCTACGAAAGCAGCTTGAAATTTTCACTAGATTCTTTATTTTCAACATGCGCTGAAAATATAGGAATCAATGAACAGCCTAAAGCATCAGGCAGCGGAAAAGCTTAAACAGTTGCTTGGCCAAGTGCCGTCCATCAAACTGGATGACATGCAGCCGGAAGCACTTTCCGGCAACGGCAGCCCTGATTTTCAAGTTCATCTGCGCGCCGTGGGTCAACCGCGAACGCTGGTCTGCGAACTATCGGCCAACGGGCAGCCGCGCCACGTCAGATACGGGTTGTTTCGGCTACGCGATTACATTGCCAACAGTGGCGGCAACCTCGTTCCCATCTTCGCAGCACCGTATTTGTCCACTGATTCCCAAGCGCTTTGCCGAGAGCACGAAGTCGGCTTTTTTGACCTTCACGGCAATGCATTCATCTCCTTCGACGGCATTTACATCGAGCGGCTTGTCGCGGGTGCCCCGCCTGCAGAAAAGCGGAAACTAAAATCTCTGTTTGCGCCAAAGGCCACCCATGTTTTGCTTGTGATGCTTCGCGACCCTGAACGCGCATGGCGCGTATCCGAATTGGCTAAAGCGTCCGATGTGAGCCTCGGGCACGCCAGTAACGTCAGAGTAGCTTTGTTTGATCATGAGTGGGCGCGGGTTAGCACCGATGGAATATCTCTGGCGAAGCCAAACGCTCTCCTCGATGCATGGCGAGACAACTACGAGGCGCCGGCAGGAGAAAAACTTCGCTATTACACACACTTGCACGGTCGTGCTTTTGAAGAGGCTGCTCGAAAGGCACTTCGTTTGGAAGCCAACGATGCGCACGCTGCGCTAGCGTCGTACTCCGCCGCGAATTGGTTGGCACCTTATGCCAGAACAGGGACAAGTTTCTTCTATGCCGATGACATTGGACTGGAAAAACTTAAGAATGAACTCCAGCTGTCTTCAGCGTCCAAGGGCGAAAATGTTGTGATTGCTCTGCCGAAGGAGAAATGGCTCCTAAGCGATACTGTCGAGCCGGCACCGGGAATCATCTGCACAAGCCCGGTTCGGACTTATCTTGATCTCGCAGCGGCTGGCGAGCGCGGTCAGGAAGCAGCGGAGCACCTTCGACAGAAGGCATTGAAATGGTAGAAATACGTGTCTGAACCACAATCCGCAGTCAATTACGATCACCGAACCGCAGCCGTTGTGAAAGCAGTGCTGGTGGAAATTGGCCAAATCCTCGGCAGCTTTCGCGGAAAATTCGCAGCTGTCGGAAGCGCTCCCATGACGAGCACTTGTCGCACGCTCTCGCGTATTATCTGCTCCGGGAGGTTTGTCGATTTTCAGTTTAACCCAGTTGCTTTCGGAGAAGCCAGAACACGGCAGGGTCTCATAGCCGTGCGGTTTCAGACGATAGTAGGATGAAATCAATTAATTGACCTCCAAAGGCAATTTTGACAATGAACACGGAATTCTTGGCACTCGCTAAATTGAAAATAGATGGTAGGCCTCTTCATCGATACCGGATTTGCGAAGAACTGTTTGACGATCTTCAACTCTTCTTAATGCAAGAATTGAGGTGCCGAAACTATATGGGTGCGGCACCATCATTTGTACTCTGGGCGTCCGAATATTATAGGCGCGAGTTTCAAGGAGGTGCGTTTTCTTGGAATTTTCTGACTGAGCCTCTCTGTACTAATATTGAGCAGAGTGAGCTCAGGCAGATGACTGTATCTGGACTCAAGTATTTTCGTCGTAAGCCTTACATAAAGACGGATGGTGTAACCCAATATTTGAGAACGCTAGCCGCCGAGGGTGGCATCCCTGTGCATTTACTTTCCAAAGAAGGCGGTTATCGCCAAGCGCTCCTCGGACTCGTTTCAGATCTGGACCGATTTGGAGCAGGATGCCCGCATGACGAAGCTATGGCGTTTGCTTCAAGGCGCGCATTGAAGCTGCCGTTGGGGTATCGCACTGACGAATATTTTGAACTGTTTGTCGAATTCGCGCGTGAAATCTCGGGGTTGCGCCAGCAAGCGCCCGATGAACTTGAAAGAAACGACATTGAGAGCTGGTTAGACAATGCCCGCCCGGGTTGGCGCGAAAAGCTGGTTCTAAGGTTGGACAAAAGTGCAGCAAAGAGCTTGCTTTCGCACGCACTGGCGCAAAGCATGTCCATAGGCAAGGTCAATGCGCCAATTCTTCGGCAACTCAAGAAGGCGAAAGGAGTTGGTTGGGTTGGTCACATATCCATCGCGGATAGTTCAACTTTGCCGTGTCACCTGCTGCAGTTTGAATTGCCCAACCAAGAAAGGTTTCGAGTCGAAGGAATAGGAAAATTAGCGGAAGTCTGCCCGAATTTAATGCTTTCGATCGAGGCAGAAAATGATCGCCGACAATGGTCCTGCAGGCGGATCAGTGGTCGCCTCAGCGCGGAGTTCACCTTTCCCTTGGACACGGAACTTGAATTCGTAGCAATGGCCCACGGAAGGTACCTTGGGCAAGTCGAGCTGCCTGGTGGTGCGGCAATACGAACGAACCAGATGCCAAGTCTTTGGCTGATGGCAGAAACCGGCGAGGATGGTTCCCCTATTCGGTTGGAACATGCAGGCAACGCGAACCTCAAAACCGTGGATAACCACATCTGGGTTCTTGTCCCCGAAGGTCTTCCGTTTAACCCCGGAAATGGCGTTGAAGCCGAGAAGGCGGAGACGGCACTCCGCGGAACGCTTTGGCGTGTCTCTGGAAAGGGTCATCTTTCAAGTCCAGATTGGAACGCGGCGATAGAGACAAGGGCCGAAAACACAGATCGTGACGAACTCTTAGTCTATGGGCAATTGAACTCGTCAATTCGAGAAAAAAACGGTCTTCCCGTCTATCGAGGTTTGCCAAAACTGTTGTTCAGAAAGGCTGACCGGTCTTTTCATTCTCCCAGCCTTCAGTCCATAAGATATCGACCTCAAGGAACAAAAATCTGGCGGAGACGTGTTCCGGAAAAACAATTCCTGGGAACTCTTGAAATTGCCGTAGAAGAAGATGGAGGTATAGGTGCTCGAGTAACCGCAAAAATCATGCCAGATTTTTGCAAGGTGACAATTGGACCTGATAACTCGATTACATTTCACGAGTTCCCGGCAGACTGGCTTGTAAGAGTAGATGAAGGCAACCCGGTCACCATCAATGATGGGGGCGAAACGAAAATGCCAATTTCCGCGGATGCATGGCAAAAAGAAAGACTCAGTCTGGTTTTGGCTGCGCCAGATAAACGAGAAATACTCGATTGGTGGTTGGTGTTGCAGCGTGGTCGTTCAGACTTTGCAAATCTCAATGGCGAAATTTTGGAGCAAGACAAAACCATTACGATTGAGTCGTTGCCAAGGTGGAAATTTGTTGCTAGCGGAACTGAGCAATCGTCACTGGATAAGCTGGATATGAACATCCTACCGAGAGATCCGTCCCTCGTCAGCCCAAGTATTGCCCTTGATGTTCCGGCGACGATGCCATTATCTGGATTCCGCACTATTTTCGAAAGTTTGCTCGCTCTTGATTCAGCGGATGCAGAATTGAGACTTCAAGCCTTTTGTGGAGTAAAGCAGTCTCCAAGGCTTGTTGTTCGAAGATACTTGCAGGAAGCGACCATTGAAGAAGACAAACTTTTTGTCATAAAAGACCGTTTTCTCGAGGAGATTGCTGGTAACCTTGTGATTTCCGCAATCGATTTGGATGCGCCGAAGTCACAGAAAGAGTTGACCGCATCTGAAAATTCGAACTTATCGTCCAGATTGGGGCCCGGACGGTGGTTCCTAGTCCCAAAAATCGGCAACTTGCCCTTGCGCCCACCTCCCCCCATCTTCACACCTATCGATGGTACTCAGGTCGAGAATACCGGGTTGAAGGCGTCGCCCGGAATGGTCTCTGCCTACGGGCATCTTAGACGAAAAGAAAGAATCAGGGCATTTTCAACCCTTCTCGAAAATCCCGGAGAGTCTGATCTCCAAGTTTTGGAAACCACTATCGATTGGTTTCTGAACCAAGGGGTCAGTCCAGCATTCCTTGATTCGATGCATGCATTGACATCTAGACCGCAATCAGCGGTTTTGCTTCTTCTGCGCTGTAGGTTCGACTGCCTTTTTGACCGCCTGTCGCTTGAGTTTCACGGTTCCCCGAGATGGGATTTCATTTCCCCTGAAAGTTGGGGAGCTGCATTCGATTCTCATATAGCCCGTGTTCGCGAAGAGCTTGCCGCAATCCCAGCGTTGGCGGATGACGCCGATGCGCAGGCGAAAGAAACTCTGCGCAAACGGCTAAGGGAAATCTTGAGTCTGCGCCCCGATTTGACAGGGCATGTTGCTCTGGGTTTATTGGATGCCAAAATCTGCGGATACGGCCAAATTGCAGAGTGGCTTGGAAGCCTGCCGCCAAGTTTCGGACAGCCGGAAAAATTTATGGAAGATATCGCGAAAGAAACTGTTAAGCGTCATGTGGCATCAGGGCTGGTTTTTCCAGAATTGTTGGCCAAATCGTCCCCTCGGCTCTTTTCGGAGGTCAATGAGAATTTAAGAGGGTTGATCGAAGCACCTCTATTTGTGGCTGAAATTGCATTCGGACAGAGATCGCCCCCAACTTTTAAACAGCGAGTTCAACTGCTGCAAGCGCGCTACTTGGACAGCGGAATTTTCGAAGAGGCCTTGCCTGCCGCAATGGCATGGAAAAAATCGCAGAACGCCAGTTCCGGTGCCTGAAAAGACTATTGATTGCTGCTATGACAAAAATTTCTTCATCGGGATTTACTGAATCTCTAGCGCTTGTCGCCGAGAGAGCCGCATCTGCTGTTATTTCTCAAGGTCGGTTGCGGTCAACCTCGGCGAGGAGGGCCTTGTTCCGGAGATTGTCCGCTGGACCGGGAATTGGTGAGTCATTTATTGCGGATCCTGTATTCGAAACATCTCGTGTCTGGCGCAGATCCGAAAGGACGCTTGATGATCTGGCCGGGAGCTTTCTTGAAGAGGAGTTAGTTGCTGCTCTCGTTGATGCTCCAACCAAGCGGTGGCCGCGGGACGCCGATGCGCCAACTCGCCCTGTTGCTCCTTATCGTCACCAAGTCCTGGCTTGGAATGCCGCCCGAGACGGAAAGAGTTTCTTGGTGACGAGTGGCACAGGCTCGGGGAAGACCGAATGCTTTATGGTGCCCATCCTTGATGATCTGTTGAAACGATCTGGTGGACGCAAAGCAATCGGAACCCAAGCAATCGTGATCTATCCGCTTAATGCGCTGATTGAGAGTCAAAGGGAGCGCCTTGGGGAATGGATGGCTCCGTTTGCAGGGCGTTTGAGTTATGCGCTTTACAATCGTTATATGAAACAGGAATTGCCGCGTTATCAATGGCCAGGTGGCGCGCAGGTTCCTGACCGCAAGCGCCTCAGAGATGATCCAGCGTCGGTACTCGTAACGAATACGACCATGTTGGAATACCTTCTGATGCGGGCGGAAGATCAACCCATCTTGGAAAAATCCCAAGGTACGCTCAAGTGGATTGTTTTGGACGAAGCCCATAGCTATGTCGGCGCTCAAGCAGCAGAAATGGCATTACTCCTGCGAAGAGTCAGGCAAGCATTCGGTGTAAGATCAGAGGATGTTCGAATAGCCGCAACATCTGCGACAATCGGCGAAGGCAAAGAAACTCGCGAAACTCTCGGAAAGTTCGTTGCCGACCTCGGCGGGATTTCTTGTGACCAAGTTGTAATCATCGAGGGCGAGGAGGATCAACCCGCTCTTCCTCCTGCTTCAGAAACACGGGGCTCGCTCTGGGACATCCCTGAATCAACTGACCAGCTTTGGAACAAACTTGCACGGCTGCCGCAAGTTCAATTGGCCCGACAGAAAATGCGGGAGGGTGGATTGACCCTGTCCGAAGCAACAAAGATTTTCGGCTTAGATCCATCAAGCCCAGAAAGCCGGAAACAGGCGATGGGACTGCTTGAGGCAATGGCACAGGCAATCGATCCAGAAAGCAGGCTCTCGCTTGCCCCTTGGAGATTACATGTCTTCCACAGAGCTCAACCCGGTTTTTGGGCGTGTATCGACGGTGAATGCAAGCATCAGGATCCTGAATTATCCGCCAAAGGATCGGACTGGCCCTTCGGTCAGTTATGGATTGAGGAAAGAAAAAAATGTGACTGTGGGGCACCTGTATTCGAGATAGCGGGATGCGGCGAATGCGGGACACCTTGGTTGAAGGCCAGCCGCATTTTCAAGGATCCGCATGAGTATTTGCAACAATCGCAACGAACGAATGACGCCGATGAATATGTTCTCGAAGTCGAACCTGATGACACTGGAGAGCAAACGACGAGCACAGCTTCTGAAGAAGTATGGATTGGCTCTTCTGATCGCGGACTGGTTCTCCAACTGGACAGTTCTGAGGTGTTGCCCAGCGCGGTTAAAGGCAAGAAATGTGTAACAATTAGGTTGGTTGAGTCGGCAAGTGATCGCAACTGTTGTGATCAATCGCGCTATTCCAACATGATCCCTCAACGATTTGGCGCGCCCTTCCTGATGGGAAATGCAATGCCTGCGTTATTGCAGTTCTTGCCGGTCCACAATGAAACTCTAGATGGGCCAAGCCGGGGGCGCAGGATGCTATCCTTTACTGATAGCCGCCAAGGCACGGCGCGTTTCTCGGCAAAACTACAACAGGATGCTGAACGTTCCTTGACGCGTGCCGCCATCTATCACGCGGTTCAGGAAGCAAGTGTCGGCGACCCCGACGAGGCAGAAAAATTACGCCAGCAAATACGAGATTTGGAACCCGTAGTCGAAAAGTTGCCAAGCCTCGAACCAACCTTGGATGATCTTCGTTCCAAATTGGCGACGGCTGAAGGGGGAGTCGGCCGGTATTCATGGAGTGACATGAAATCACAGTTTGCCAAGAACTCCGAGCTATCCAGATTCGCAGGCGAGGTTTGGCGAGGCCGGCCGCATGGAGGTGACCATCTCGCTGAAGAACCTACGATCTTGGCAGAACTCTTTATGTTTCGGGAGCTCTTTCGAAGGCCTCGAATGCAAAACAATGTTGAAACCTTGGGCTTGGCTCGCTTGGTATTTCCTAGTTTGGAAGAACAGGCAAGATTGCAGGTTCCAGCACCATTGAAAGAAGCCGGGTACGGTGCCCAGGTTTGGTGCGATCTCATGCATGCAGGGTTGGACATCGTGTTCCGTGCAAACCTTGCCATCGACTTGCCCACGGCTCCTGTGGACATGCGCCACTGGATTACTCCTAGGAGTGCGCTTTCCGCCGCATTGGAGGCAAATGCTCCACCCGTTCAAGTTAACAGAAAAAAATTTTCGCGCTTTCCAACAACGAAATCGAAGAGCAATTTGGTTCGACTAATCTTTAGTCTAATCGGAGGCTCACCGGATAGTGAATTGGACCAAGTGCGCTGCCAAACAGTACTAAGTGAAATGTGGACCAACTTAGTGCGATCAAAAACCATCAGAGGCAGCGAACCTTATGCATGGCGATTGGATATTTCCAAAGCTGAAATTTCGGGTTTAGAAAAGGTCTTTCAATGTCCTATCACGCAGCGCATTCTGCCATTTGCGCCTGATGGAATTTCGATGAATGCAATCGAGGCCAGTCAAGAAGTCAATGTTATCGAGATGCCTTCCCTGCCAAAGGCGTGCCCAACTGGCACAAGCGATGCCGATCGAAAATTAATCAAAGAATGGGTGGAAAGCAACGATACCGTGGGCGAGTTAAAAGAAAGAGGTCTTTGGACCAATTTGCATGACCGGGTTGCGGTGTTCAGCCCCTTTCTCCGATCACAGGAGCATTCGGCTCAGATCGACCGAGGAAGCCTGAAACGCTATGAAGAAAGCTTCAAGGCCGGGCAAATCAACATCCTGAATTGTTCAACTACAATGGAAATGGGAGTCGACATCCCTGACGTCGGAATGGTGGTGAACACAAATGTCCCGCCTGCGCCAACAAATTACCGTCAACGGGCAGGTCGTGCAGGACGCCGTGGTGAGCCATGGGCGATGGCATTTACGTTTTGCAAGGAATTGCCACTGGATAGGATGATTTTCCGCGATCCGTCGAAGTTGCTGGACGCGGAAATTACGGCTCCGCAGGTGCAGATGGACAGTGGGCCTTTAGTTCAAAAACACGTCAATGCTTTGCTTCTGGGCATCTACCTGCGTGAGCAAGGAGGGCTAAAAGTAAGGACATCCATTGGATCTTTCTTTGGCGCGACAGATGACCCCAAAAATCCGTGGTTGCGTGAAAATTTTGCCGAGAGTTTTTTCCGCGCATTGCAAAGAGGATGGGGAGAGCAGGATGCGGTCGCGGCAGCATTAGAAACTTTGATCAAAGGAACAGCTCTGCAAAGAATTTCCGGGTTGGCGGCACGAACAAATGAAGCATTCGGTAGAATGCAAAGGCTCTGGCGCCAAGAATACGAGCAGCTTTTGGATGCGCAAGCTGCCTATCGTGATGCAGACGTAGCCCATCGGTTCTATAAGATTCGCGCCAAGAGAATGCGCGAAGATTTCATGATGACAGAACTTGCCCGCAGAGGTTTCACGCCGGCGTATGGATTCCCAGTCGATGTGGTGACTTTTGATCATCGTGGAACTTACAAGGGCGAAGAAAGTCCTACTCGGCCAATGGATATCGCAATCAGAGAGTATTCACCTGGAACCGAAGTCGTAATAGACGGCTTAGTTCATCGCAGCGATGGTATCCGGCCAAGCTGGGGGAATCGAAATGATCCGAGTGAGATAGAGGATCTTCGTACGCTTTGGACATGCCGTGCTTGTAGCGCGTTTGGCACATCAAGGATCCCGCCGGAGGAATGCCCATCTTGCGGCGAAAAAGTTTCTTCTGGCGAACTTCTCCGTCCAGTGGGGTTTCTGGGAACAAAGCAACCGCATAGCGCCTATGAAAAACTCGATTATATCCCACCTGACGCATCGAGAGTTTCAGCTGACAATGGTCAATGGGTTTCTCTCCCGAATCCGGATATAGGCCGGTACAGAACAAGTCGGCAAGGGCGATTGCTAACAACAGTGTCCGGGAGAAACGGGTGCGGATATGCAATCTGCATTTCTTGCGGCAGAGCGGAAGCAGAAGTAACCGGTGATGGCAACACTTCGATTCCCGCGGGGTTGAAAGATCATTTTCCCCTTCATCCGAAGTCAAAGCAAAGAAGGCATGATGGTCGTTGTTCCGGGAATGATGAAGGTGCCCGAAAAATCCGGCGGCGCGTCAAACTGGGGACCGAGGTCGAAACGGACGTCTATGAACTTCAGCTCGATAGCCTCATGGCAACGACGAGTGGAAAGTCTCAAGCGTTGGCCATCGCCGCCGCACTGCGAGAAGCCGTTGCCGCTCGTCTTGGTGTAGATGCAGAAAATATGGGATTCGCGGTTGCTCCAAGCCAACGCAGCGACGGTTCACGCCGACACTCAGTTTTTCTATTCGATAAGGCATCAGGGGGCTCCGGCTTTTCCGTTACCGCAGCACAAGACTTGCCGAGACTGATCAAACATGCCGCGCAAATTCTTGATTGCCCAGCGCGTTGCGAAAATGGATGTTCTGAGTGCATCTTGCGCCGAGACACTCAATTTGAACAAGAAAAACTGGATCGTCCGGGAGCATACTCTATACTGAATAAACAAGTACTGCCTCATTTGGCTTTGCCAGAGGATCTCAAGATTTTCGGTGACGAAACCCATGTTATCACAGAATCCGTTGAAGATTACATAAATCGTTTGATACTTGACGACGAACTTAAAGCAATAACGCTATTTATTCACGATGCTGCAGGTGAATGGGATTTGAGCGAGTGGGCGGGTAGCAGGTTGCTGATAAACGCTTCACGCTCTGGTGCTTCCACGAGGCTTGCTATTCCAAAAATTTCCATTCTAGAAATGGAGTTATCTCAAAAGCTGGATCTTCATAGATTGTTATCTCGAAGCAATGCTAATCTGCATTATCATGAAGACATTCCTGATCTGGGAGCGAGTTCGTTGCTGGCGCAGCTTCAGCTGTCAGATCATAACGTCTTGGTCGCGATACCTAATTCAAAGAGTGCCAGAATTGGGCCAGACTGGGGTTCAGTAGGGGAAACCCCCGCTCTCTTTGGCAAGCATCCCGCTATTCGCATCTCGCCACGTCTTTCGACCGAGAAAATTGTCGCACATGGAGAAGGAAACTCGATCCAAGCGAACATTATCCATCAGTTTGACGGCCCGGTCGGGCAATTTGGAGTTGCATTCTGGAAGGAGATCAAACGACTCCGACCACAGTCTATTCCTTCAGGAAGCAAGCTTCTCCGGCTGGCTTACGAAGATCGGTATTTAAGGACGCCACTGTCGCTTCGATTGCTGTGGGAAGTTATACGAAGGGCACCGGGTATGGAATCATGTAGCGAAGTGAAAATCACATCAACGGCAAGCGAGGTATCATCATATGGCCACATGGCGTTCCACAATAATTGGAGTAACCCACGGATGTGTGCTGAAGTCATGAGAGAGTTGTTCGCAGGCGCAAAAACTGACCTCCGGAAAAAATATCAATGTCCGCATGCAAGAACTCTCAGTTTAGAATTTGAAAGGGGAAAAGGTTTAAAAATCACGTTGGATCAAGGTTTTGGTGCTTGGCGTACAACAGGTCGGCCGATTGATTTCGACGGGTATTCGCCAGCTGCTAGCCAAGCCGAAATGATCAAGAAAGTGACAACGAAAGTCGAAATCCAAGGTAAAGGAAAATTTCCCTCTCCTATGATTCTAAGTTGGTAAGAATTGCGAAACCGAAGGTCGCATTACCAACAACAGTACCTGTCATTCGACAGAATGAGGGTCGAATTCGCGCTGATCATTGACATTGTAGTCGTGGCTGTCTTGGATTGTTGGCATGTTTCACGCTGAGCAACGGCTTCTGCGAGCGGATTTCAGTGATAGTCAGGCGAGTCCTTCCGAAGTTTCCATAACACGCAACGGCGACTGGTTGCCGAAGATCCACGGACGGTGCCAAATACCAAATAGTCGGATCGTCGATCCAACACTGCTGCGCAGCGGGGATTGTTTTGGCCACGACGCGGCACGAAAATTCAACGCCAATTGGTCAATTGGTTTGTGCCGCCACGGCGGTGTGATTGAGATGCGTACAGCCAAGACTGCGGAATCGGAGGAATAGAGCACAGAAGCCCTGCCAATCCAGAGATCATTGGCATGCCGATTTACAACAAGAATCACGTTCATAACGTCCGGCTCGGTGGCTCCGTGACGACGCGGAAGATTCTAGACCTGTGCCACGGCAAGTAACGCTCGTGCTCTTGGCGCAGTCCGCGGATCTTCATTGATCCATCGATCCCAAGTGTTGATCGGGCATCAGGGGAAAGACCATTGGAGAGGAGCACCGATCCGTCGTCTGCGACCGTGACGAAGCCGCTGTCGAACGCCGCATCAAGATGGGGCGCAAGCAGAAGGCCATTGAAGATATCGAGACGCTCGGCATCCGTGTCGCAGTCTGCCCAAGGTTTGATGTGGCTCGCGCGCAAAAGCTCTCGCACCCTGAGGCCCGTGATCGCGCATTGACCGTCCCAGTAATCGAACAAGCCGCGGCGGAAAACTTTTTGGCCGACTCGCTGAACCACTCGGCGTTCAGCTTCCGTTTCCCGCGGCATGTCAGCGGTTTCACGATGAAACTCATGAAGCAGCGAGTCCGGAAGCGTGCGCGATAGTTGGAAGGCGCGGCGCAACAGGCGATGGAGCGCATCAACGCTGCCGACGGCCAACGCACCGACTGCGCCGTTTGGAAGCGGAGCGGCGGAGGCTGCGCCCAGGCCCGCCAGCCCGTCGAGGACATCCGTTCGCGACATGGCGCCGAGGAACTGGGATTCTCCGGCGGCCGTGAGCCAGATGCGCATTGATGTCTGGCTGCTGCCGAAGGAGAGCCAGTCAGCCGTATGCTCCGGCCCGAGGTCGAAGCCGTTGTCGGTTGCCGTCTTTTCCAGACGGGTGACCGTGACGGCTGGCAGCATCACTGGCACACTACTCGGCCGATGCCCAGTTGCCCTCGCAGGTACGCGACGCGAATGCTAACAAAGGCAGGAAGCGGATCCTGATCCAGGAGCCAGGCGGCGCGTTCCTCGCGCGCGCCCATGGTCTTGATCTCCATCAGCACGCGCTCTTCGGCGACAGCCGCCGCTTGTGCATTGACCAGCACTCGGCCGATGCCCAGTTGCCCTCGCAGGTACGCGACGCGAATGCTAACAAAGGCAGGAAGCGGATCCTGATCCAGGAGCCAGGCGGCGCGTTCCTCGCGCGCGCGCATGGTCTTGGTCTCCATCAGCACGCGCTCTTCGGCGACAGCCGCCGCTCGCGCTTTGACCAGCATTGAATGGTTCAGATTGACAATGCTGGCCCGCACTCGTGCACCGTCGGGGCATTTCTTAATGGCGAGCTCGAGTGCCCGGCGCATGGGTTCTTCCAAATCAACGTCCAAGCGGACGTAAATTATGCCGCGGCTGGTGAAGCCCACGAAATCTTCGTACTGGAAATTCGCGGGCCAAGGCATGTCATCGTCAGCGTTGCCCCATCGAAGGCGGCGATTACCCTTCGCCGAGTCGCAGGTATCAGGCGACGGGCAGGAAAGGTATAGGTTCATCCAGTGGAGAGCGAGCCTGGGATTGCAGCTGAGCGGGCACCAGTGTTCAATCGGAGGCACCGCGCGTCCCTCGGCGATCTCCCGTTCGCAATAGACGCATAGTGAACCCTGTTCCCGGTACATTTTCCGCCGGAGCTTGTACTTGGCAAGCTGATCGAATTCCGAACGCGCAAAGGATACTGGGTTGCGCTCCGGCGAGAGCCTATCCAAGCTCTCCAAGTAGGCATTCTCGGCATCTCCGAAGCTTGTCGGCGCAGGGCCGTCGGGATAGGCATCATCCGGAGGGCAAGACTTCGAGATTCCGCGCATCCTACTCCATCGTTTCTATAAGCGGCTTGGCTAGAATCAGGTCGGGATCAAGATCGCCCCACCTGCTATATAGTTTCTCGTACTGCTCTTCCGCTTTCTCGCGACGACCGCTGTCGATGTGTTCGTGGAGCTCATCCAGTTCGCGGGTCCCATCGGGATCGCGGTCGTCCGTGCTCATGTGCTCCCGAAGAATTGCGTTAGTGTCTCTGCCTTGGACGAGCACGGGGGCTTCAACAAGCCTCCCTTCGATGAGCCGACGGACATGGCGGTTCTCAACGCTGCTCAGCAATTGCGGCGAGTGTGTGGTGATAATAAGTTGCAGGTTCGGAAAGGCATCCCGCAAGCTCCGAAGCACCATGCGCTGCCAGCCCGGGTGCAAATGGAGGTCGATCTCGTCGATCAACACAACGCCCTCCACGAGCTTAGGCGCATCGGCGCCTTCGAATTGGTTGAGCATGACGGCGCGCCGGGCGATGTCGGCAACCAGTGCGATGGCCGCGTGATAGCCGTCGGACAACTCGGACCACAAAGCGGCGTGGCCGTTCTCGAAGCGCACCACGGGGGCCCGCGTTCCCGGATCATGCCAAGCATGCTCCACCCCCGGCACTGCCCGAACCGCCGTTGCCAACACTGCCTCGTGGAACAGGCGCTCGGGTTCATCGCGACGCCTCCGGTTCGAATCCCCGACCATCTCATCTTCAATCCACTGCAGCAGCGGCGCCTCGTCTAGATTCGGATCAAGCGAAGAGGCGTACGCTTCCCAGCGGTCCTCCGTTCGATCGACCTTGCGACGAGGGCCGTTGAGACGCTTCAACCGATCAACGCCGTACCACGCGAACAACGGCCATCGTTTCCCAGGCACTCGGACGCGCTCAATGGCATCGAAAATCAGTTCGGGTTTGCTGACCTTGCGTCTGGAGGTCGGACGGGCGGCCACCGACCAAGTGGCGGTTTTCGAGTCTCCCACTTCCGCTGTCCACTTGACCTTGCACGGGCCCACCGGTTCGCGCCGACCCTTCTCGTCGAGCGTGCGCATCCTAGGGTCACGCTTCATGGAAATTTCCAGATCCTTGGGCGTACCCATTTGGAAAACAGCGAGCCCCATCGCCAGCGCCGCGAGCAACGCTGTCTTTCCACCGTTGTTCTCCGCAAAAATGACCGTCGTGTCTTCTTCGAACGATAGCGTCAGCTCGTCGAAGCAACGGTAGTTATCGAGGCGGATATCCCGCATCCGGAACTGGCTCATATTGCCCTCCTCGGCGGTTTAAGCGGCGAATGGTATTGTATTCCCTTCGCGGCCGCCGACGCAAGCGCGTCATAAGTCTCCAGTACCCCGCGCATCGTTTCGTACTTTCCGTGCTCGCGTTCCTCCAGCTGCTTGAGCACCGGAAACGTATCCAATATCCAGGCAGCGTCCTCCCTTGAAATGCCGTAAAGGTGGAAGAAAGCGGCATCTATCTCGCACCGGAGCTGGAAGCGGCGCTCGGGATCCCAGACGAAAGGCGCGCCGTCATCGCCGCAGTCCTCGGCAAATGCTTTCAGGTTCCACGTGGTGTAAGTGAGTTCCAGAACACGCGGCAGGAGCCAGTCGCGAAGCTGTGTCGAAGGCGACCAAGGCGCAGACATCGCGTACTCCGTCGGGCGAAGCGCGGGAAGCTGCCGCATCGTGAAGTATGTCAGGTGCAGCCCGCCGACTTTTTGCCGCGCACAATAGTCGAACGGAATGCTGGACAGATTCGCGTAGAGTGCGGCCACGAGCCGCGGATCCCGACTCGATATCATTAACGGGATGGTGTGGTTAACGGCAACCCTAGGAATAATGCATGCGATAACGGTTCGTACACTCGCTCTCGCATCCGTTACATCGCGCCAACCGAGATGCCACCCGCGATCCCAGAGGCCATCGAGCCGAGAACTTATTTCGTTTTCTGCAACCCAGTAAAACGGCAGAGGCGAATACCACGGGTCTGCAAGTTGAGCCGCGGATGGGGATGGTAGCCGATGCGGTCTTTTGTTGGCCGAGACACCCCCGAACGTGCCGCTCCTATGATTGTTCAAATATATCATCTTTGCCTCGTACAGAGGCAACAGGACCTTCCCTTCCATCTCGAACCGGTCTCCGTCGAGCCTCCATCCGGCTGAAACCAGTTCGGCCCGCTTTCGAAACATGCCCGAGTCATTGGCCATGTGGAACATACTCATGAATTTCACGCCCCATGGGTTCCCGTCCGGGTCGTCCTCCCGCCAAAGCACGCCCGCACGGCGGTAGATCGCGAGTGCGAGTGCGGCGTCCGTCTTCGTACGGAAGATAGGGCAGGTTCCCGTGTTCGGGTTGATAGTTTCTATGTCGGCTGCACTCAAAGTGAAGTGGCGCTCAGTGTTATCCAAATCCTTGAGTGAATGTCCTTGGAACAGAAAGTCGGCCGCAGCCGAAGGATCGGCACTGCCGGAGAGAGTCGTCAACGAGAATCGGAGCATGTGTCCCTTGCCGGCTGTAAAGAAGCCCTCGTTTTCAAACTCCCACATCGACTGAATCGCGCGCGACCTTACGATTGCCTGGAAGTAGTCCTTGGTCGTGTCGTCTGTGGCGATACCGCTCGGCACAATGAATCCCGCGCGGCCGCAGGGCGCCAGCAGACTCCAATTGTGCTCGGCGAACAACGAGTACGTGTTCACGTCGCCCTTGCCGCAGAGAGGGTAGCGCCCGGATTGCCGAACGAAATGGCTTTGCCCCTGCGCGATGCGCGTCGCGTCTGTCCACTCCTCCCAAAGATCCGGGTTCGTGATTGGAAGCGCCGCGATGAGCTGCTTTCGCTCGGCGGCATTCTGCGCATTCGCGATGGACGGGTCGCGCTGGGCGAAGAACTCCTGCTCTTGGAGCTTGACGCGCTCCCAAGGCGGATTGCCGAGCACGACATCGAAACCGCCCCGCCCGAGAATCTGCGGAAACGCCAGTTCCCAATGAAAAAAGCCGTAATCCTCGGCGAGGCGGCGCGTCGTATCGACGAGCGCCGGTCGCGGCGGCGCTTCCTCGTCGCGCAGCGCAAGCCACGCGTCCGTGGTGGGCGCCGCTTCCATCACCGGTCCGGGTTCGCCTTTGGGCCACAGGAAAGCGGCGCACCATGCGTCGGCTATCAGCTTGTCATGCTTGTAGGCTTCAGAGGCCAGAAGCGCCTTCCACTGTCGTTGCTTCTCGGCCAGCGCCGCGGCGTCCGTGTCCGAGGCCTGTTCGACCGCGCTCATCGCGTCGTGCAGTGGATCCGTCTCGCTGCGAGGCTCGAACGGGAGGCGTTGATAGCCTGCGGTCTCCGCTTTGTTCTGGCGCTTGAGCGAACTGGTGATTTTCCTGTCGTCTCCTTCAAGGACCGTCCACGCGGCATCCGGCACTTGTTCGCCCATCAACGCGCGGTTCGTGCCGATAAGCGAGTTACCGCAGCGGATATGACTCTCCAGGAACGTGAGGGGCAGCCCCGGATCGAGCGACTCCATCCAGAGGCCCAACTTGCAGATCTCTACCGCCAGCGGATTCCTGTCGACGCCGTAGATGCATTGCCGAACGACATCGCGGAGCGCGCTCCGATAGTCGTCCGGCGAGGGCGTGCCGCCGACTCGGAGGCGCGCGACGCGATCAGCTAGGCGTCGAGCGGCCGCGAGCAGGAAATGCCCCGACCCGCACGCGGGGTCGATGATCGCCAGATTGAGAATGGCATTGGCGGAATGCTCGGGATGAGCGTCGATGGTGCGCTCGACCACGGGGTCGAGAGCACTCGCAAGCAGGCGCTGCACAAGCTCGTCCGGTGTGTAGTAGCTGCCGGTCGTTTTCCGGGCATGGCCCCGGCTCTCTTCGGCGCCTGCGAAGGAAAAGGTCCGCCCGCCTCTGGTGATCTGCGGAACCAACTCGAGAAGCCCCTCGTAGACGTAGCCAAGTTCGTCCGGCCCCATGTCACGCCAGTTCACGCGAACGGGTCCCGCCTGCTCGCGAAGCCACGCCAGATGGAAGAGGGCGTTCAGGAGCACGCGGTTTTCCAGCTTCGCGGCGTCGAGGTCAGGGCACTCCTCCAGCGCGAACAGACCGGAGAGCGCAGGCAGCCCGAGGCGCGGCTCGCCGCCCGCGAGGCCGCGAAAGACGATCATGACCGCTTCCCAAAGATCGCGCTGGCGATCATGGGCGATCCTGCGGACGGCGCGGTCACGAAGGCGGCGGACGGCGTATCCGTCGGCATAGAGCTGGCGGGCCGCATCGGACGCCTGCTTCGGGTGCAGCAGGTTCCGTTCTTCGACCGTCAGCAGGAAGACGAGCCGATAGACGAGCCGCAAGAGTTGTTCGAAGTAGCGCTCCTTGGTGAGTTCCCCTGCGCGCAGCGCGGAGCGCAGTTCCGCGTTCGCCGCGTGTGAAAGAAAGCCCTGCCCCAGGATCTCGAGTGCCTGCCGGAATCCTTTGCTCAGGTTGTTCCGCGCGCGCGTCCCCTCCTGCCGACTGGCATCCCGCCACGCCTCCAGCGGGCAGGTCTCAGGCGGATCGTCGGCGCGCCCGAAGCGCGACTCGTGGGAGAGGAGCCAAAGCGTCGCGAAATCCGGGTACAGCTCCTCCGTGAAGATCCTGCCGAGGTCGGCCTCGATCCATGCCGGCCGCGTGAAGCTCGCGTTGTCGCGTGCGATCCGCAGCGAGAGCCCGTCCGTCGCGAGTCCCCAGAGCGCCGCATCGGACGCGTTCAGCGTCTCCTGCAGAAGCCCGAAAGCGCTACGCCGGCTTTGATCCTCGCCGAGTTCGGGCAAAGGGGTGTCCAAGCCCGCGCCGGCCGGAGCCGCGACAACCGGGACTCGATCGCCGAGCGCGAAAAATGTGACCGGGCAGGCCCGCTCGCCGCCGGGCTTCGGATTTGCCCGAACCAAAGACCCAAAACCGAAGGCATCGCGCAGAACCGCCTCGATAAAGCGCTCGGCGAGCGCTCGGGCGTCGCCTCCCGATGCGCGGCCCGACTCCATCTCGCGGAAGCGTGCTTGGGCGATGCGCCAGCTCCGGGCGATCTCGTCGCGGATCTGGAGTCCCTTTGGAACGCCGTAGTCGAACGGCTCCTGCGCCGCGGCTTGTAGGTTCGCGACCTTGCCGAGCCACTCAGATCCGAGAAGGCCGCCTTTGATCGAGAGCGCGTCGAATCCGCCTTGAGCCTCGCCTGTGCGGCCCCGCCCCGTCGCCATGGTCAACCCACCCTCGGCAGAAGCACGTACGCGCCGATCACGTCGGGACGCGGGAGGGCTTGGACGGATGTTCTGCCGGCCGCCTGGCTAGCTTCGCGCACCCGCCGATGGTCGTCGAGAAGCGCGTTTGCGCGCGCTGCCGCGAACGTCTCCAGATCCGCTGCGCGATCCTTGAGCAGAGAAAGGGCTCGCGAGGCCTCCCGTTCCCGCACATGCCGCGGAGGGTCGCCGGCGGGCGGAAGCGCGAGCAGCGAAAGGGCATCGGACCCGGTGATCGGTTTCTGGGAGCGGGGGGCGGCCCACGCCAGCGCTGTCGCCTCTTCGACCAACAGAGTTGTCTCGCGGTGCTGCTTTCGGATCAAGAGCTGATGGCGCAGCCGGAGGAGCGCGATCGTCATGCGGCCAGGCACTCTCTCGGATATCCAGCAGCCAACCCGGCCAAGGACCGAGGGGTCATCGATCAACGCAGCGCCGTCTTCGACGGAGAGGGTCCGCATGAGCAGCGTGTCGGCGAGCACCGCGACAAGGGGGTGGCTGCGTTGGACGAAGCGGCACCCGGGTGCGGACGGGTAAGCGAAGTCGACGGCGACAGTGCCTGCAATGCCTTCCGCTTCCAGACGCTCGCGGACCTCGCCGGGAAGCGGTTCCGTCGAGACCTTGAATCCACGCCTGAGCGGTTCGAGTCCGGAACCGAGCCGGGCGAGAGCGCGACTCGCGAATCGCTGGACATCGTCTTGGCAGCCTATCGCGGAAAGACTCTTGCGCCATTCTGGAAGCACCTCGTTGGGCTTGATGCGTCGCTGGGCGAACACGGTCCGGTTCCTTTGCGCCGTCGCCTTCGCGTCTTCCCAATGGCCATCGAACAGGCCTAGCTGCTGAAGGTCTTCGATGCCGCCGGTTTGGCCCCCCTTCCGCAGGAGCACGGCCTTGAGAAGCGCCTGCGTGAGCGTGTGGCCTTCGTCCGGCACGCGCACGGGCACGCCGAGCTCCTCGCGAATGCGCGCCGCCTTTCGGATGATGACTCGCAGCACAGCCCCATCCACCGGGTTGTCGGCACCGTAGAGCAGCGTGGCTCGAACGGTCCGGCAGGGCTGGCCGAAGCGATCGACGCGGCCCTCGCGCTGCTCATGGCGCGTCGGGTTCCAGGAGAGATCGTAATGGACGACCGCGTTGAAGTGATCCTGCAGGTTGATGCCCTCGGACAGGCAGTCGGTGGCGACCAGCACCTTGGCGCCTTCGGCTGCGCCCATTCGCGACACCCGCTCCGCGCGCTCCTCCGGAACCATCTCGCCGGTTACCGCGTCGATGCCGATGCCGTCCCCCAAATGCTCGCGGAAAATGCGGGCCACGTAATGGGCGGTAGCAATGAACCTGCAGAAAACCACCACGCTGTATCCGGCTTTGACCAGTTCCGAGACATGCTCCGTGGCGATCCTGAGCTTCGGATCGCCCTTTTGGCCGGCAAGCTTCTCCGCCTGCGCAACCAGGCGCGCGAGCGCCGGATCGTCGCCGCCGGCCGGCGGCTCCACGTCGTCAGCAACGAGCGCGTCGCCTTCGCCGTCGAAAATGCGGTTGAGAAGCTCTTCGCGCGCCTCGGCCCCGGGGTCCTCTCCGGCTCTGGTGCGCAGAGCCTGCACGGCTGCGACGGGGCTCGACCCGGCGCAGCGCAAGAGGGCAAGCGTCCCCCAGAAATCGAGGCGCTGCCGCCGCTCGTCCCCGGCCCCCGATCTGACGACCGCGGCGCAGTAATCGAGGACATTGTCGAAGAATTCCTCCCAAGCTCCGCTGAGCCTGTAGGTGATCTCGGTGGTCTCGCGGCGGGGGAAGACGTCGCCCTCGCGCCACTCCGCGATGTCGGCGCGCCGCCTCTGGACGAAATGTTTCGCGAGGCGCCCCCGGAGACGCGTGCGCTCCGCGCCTGCTGCCTCGCCCAAGCGCTCGAAGTCCCGGGAAAGCAGGCCGAGCAGCCGATAGAAGGCATCGTCATTGCCGCTGTGCGGAGTCGCGGTAAGCAGGACGAGGTGCCGCGACGGGCTGTCGCACAAGCCCCTGAGCAACTCATGCCTTTGATGCCGCCCTCCGCCGGACGAGGCGCATGTGTGCGCTTCATCCACGATCACGAACTCGGGACATGCTTGGAAGAAGTGGTCCCGTCTTTCCCGGGTTTTGATGTAGTCTAGGCTGACAACCGTATGCGCGTGCTCGGAGAAGATGCTCATCCCCGGCGGGAGGCGTCGCTCCAAGCGTCTTGCGCTCTGCGCGGTGACGGCAACGGCCGGGATATGGAAGCGAACCTCCATCTCGGTGATCCATTGGTCCACGAGATGCGGCGGACAGAGCACGGCGGTATGATCAATGTCGCCGCGATCAAGCAGTTCGCGAGCGATGAGCAGGGCCTCGATGGTTTTGCCGACCCCCACGTCGTCCGCGACGAGAACGCGCACCGGGTCGAGCTTCAACGCCATGAGCAGCGGCACGAGCTGGTAGGCGCGCGGCCGGACCGAGATCTGTCCGAAGCTCCGAAAGGGTCCCGCGCCGCGCCGGAGCGAAAGCAGCAACGCGTCGCGCAGCGCGAGCGCCGAGTCGTGCCCTCCGAGCTGATGCGCGTTTGGCAAAGGGAATCGGGCTTCGCGAACCGGTTCGGTCTCCAGCGGAACGTGTATAAGCGTTCGATCCTCGTCCGATCCCGTTACCGGGCGGACCCGAAGCGTCTCCTCGGAGCTTCCGCCGAGAACGACCCACTCCCTCCCTCGGGCGCTGACAAGGCTCCCGGGAGCGTAGACCGGCTTGCTCATGACTCCTGCCCCAAAGCGGCGGCCAGCCGCGTAAAGGCTGCACCCCAGCCCGAGGGATCCCGGAACCGGACGACCTCGAAACCAAGGTCTTCAATCGCTGGAAGGGCCGCGTGATCGGCCTCGTCGAGAACCGCCGCGACGTAATGCCGCCGCCAGACGCAGCGCAGGGATCGGCCGTCCGCCGCGAGGGGCTTCGGGTCCGGTTCGGGGATGCCGCGCCGCAGTGCCTCGGCGCTCCACAGCTCATCCCGCGACTCGTTCGCAGCGGCGCGTCCAGGCGTCGACGACTGCCCGCGGACGCGCTCAGCCGTGCGCGCCCTTGCGAGGCGCAGAAGCAGGGTGCGGGCGCCTTCGTCGCGGCGATCGATCAATTCGTGATCAGGCTGGTTGTAGTACGACATCAGGCAGCGATAGCAGGCCGCAACGCAGTCCGCCATCGGCTGGTCCAATAGGTCCTCCGCCGAATCGGGCAGAGAACCGTCCTTGACGTCGAGATGGATGATCCGCAGCGCTTCCCGCGCCACGTTGGCCAAACCCTCCTTCTGTCTCACGAGTCGCGTGAGAACGCCGGCGCCGCCTTCGGTGGCCTCGTAGAGCAGAAAGCCGTTGCGCACATCGCGCGTGGGCATCGGCTCGGCGAGGATTTCGCCCTCCTCGAGCTGGTACGCCGACTCGATGCCGCGCAGGATCGCATGCTGAACGGTGACCTGCGCAACAGGGGAAAGAGTGTCGACGGGACGAAAGAGGAGCGCATTCTTGTGGTCCTGAACGCTGGGGACGACCCACTGCAGGGGCGAGGACGCGGGATCAAGGGCGCGCTCGTCCGCGTCGTCGTCTTCGCTTCGGGCCCAGTAGCCGGACACAGGATCGATGCGGAAGCCGTGAACCGCCTTGTTGGCTCTGCGGCGCGGCCCTTTGTTTAGGCGCGTGATCGTTGCCCCGGCGCCGTATGCCATTCGCACGATCTCGCCCTCCCCGTCGAAGGCCGATCCGTGCAGCACATCGATTTCCCGGTCGCGGATTGCCCACTCGAACGTCGTCTGCAGTTCAAAGCCCTGACGCTGGCGCTCTTCGTCGTTGGCCGTGATCTGCTCGGTCGGCTGCGTGGCGACGTTCTCGATCCGATACGTGTTGCACACGACTTCGGCGTCGCCGAGCGACGTCCCGCAGGCGTGGCACATCGAGAGATCGTCGTCGAAGTGCCCTGCGCCGCAGGTCGAGCAGATTCGCACGGCGTTGGTGGTCAGCTGCGCGTCGGGAGCCGCCGCCCCTTGGTAACCGGGCGAGAGCAGGACGCGCACAACCCGGTATGCGCGACCCTCGTGATAGACGAGGCTGCGAGGGCCGAACTCGGACAGCGCAAGGAACCGCGGTCGCTGGAAATAAGTCGGCCGCCCTCGGCCGTTCCCGCCCGCCGGGATGTATGCGAGGAGCGGCAGCCTTGGGAAGTTGTACCCCGGAAGGAAGCCCTCTGTGGCAAGGTAGCGGTACGTGTAGAAGTCGCCGGAGTGCGTATCCGATCCGCGCTGGAGCAGGTGTCGCTGCTCCAGCGCCTGCGCGTGCCGCGTCTGCGCCGCCCTTTTGTCGCGCAAAGCCGCCGAGTAGTCGTCGATGGTTTTCCGCGCCGAATCCCGCTGCCTCTCGGCGGCGGCAAGGAGGTCGCGCCATCGATTGAACGCCATGTCGAAGCGCTTGGGCGCCGCGTCTACGATGGCATCGGCAAAGGCGTCCCGTCCCGCGTACCAAGGCGCCAGTTCGGGTGTGAGCTCGTCTTCGACCAAGTCGAGGACGCGCCGGATCCGCTCGCGGGCGCCATCGGCTACGCTGGGCGCTTTCAGTACCGCCTCGATCTCCGGGCCAAGGGGACGTCCGGCGTCGTCGAGAACGAGCAAATTCGCGATGCAAGGGTCGAGCGAATGGTCGACGCATGAGAGCCAGACCGCATGGAGATGGCTGGTGATCAGGTCCCGGTTCGTAAGCTCCAGGATTGGCGCTCTCACTTCGCCGTGAACCATCGCCTTGGGGTCGCGGAAGAAGTGCTGGTCGTGAGGGCTCTGGGAAGATGCGTAGGTAATGACAAGGGCGGCCTGTCCGCTGCGACCCGCCCGGCCTCCCCGCTGCGCGTAATTCGCCGGCGTAGGCGGAACGTTGCGCATGTGGACCGCGTTCAGCGCCGCGATGTCGACGCCGAGCTCCATCGTCGGGGAACAAAAGAGAACCGGAAGGAACCGATTGGCCTCGCCGGCCTCGCGGAGCCGCTGCTCGTACGCCTCTGTCGCAAGCTCGCCGCGTTCCCGCTCGCCGAAGCGGAAGCGCTTTTCCCGGATCTCGCGGTTTTCGGGATGAACCTGGGCGGTGTGCTCGCGCGCTTCGAACCCGAAAAGCGGATGCATCGGGGAACGAAGCATCTTGGCGAGATTCTCGTAAAGGTCGCGGAAGAAGGCGTTCCGCTTGGAACCGTCGCGGGCGGTTTCGCCGCCCAAACGGAATTCGACGCACGCGTCGTTGACGCGCCAGCCCGGCTGGCCGAACGGTGTTCTCTCCTCGGACACGAGTCCGTGCGTCGCCGCAGCGCGGAGAAGATCATTGACAAGTTGATCGAAGTCCTTCGGTTTCAGGTCGTGGACCGCCGTGCTGCCGCCCCACAGCTCTTTGGAGCGCAGGGCCCGGCCGAGACCGCTGCGCGCGCCGCCGCGCACGATCAGATGCCTGTCGCTCAGCGTGCTCGCCTTGCGGGCGGGCGCGCTGACCATCAGCCAGCGCGCTCCCTTGGGATTCTCGTCAATGCTGAATCCCCAAGGCGGACGAAGTCGGCTGCGCGACTTCGCGACCAACTGCTCAAGAAAGGCGGCGTCAAGCACTTGGCTGCTTACCGCCATCCCTTGACGCATGTGGTCGAGCAGCTTGCGATAGACCGCGGAACGGGAGGCACGGCTCGCCTGCTTCAGCAGCGGGTGCGAGTCGGCGAACAGCTCCTCGTCCGTGGCGAGGTCTTCAAGTCCAAGGTATGCCGCCTCGACCATTCCGAGCTGCTCAAGGTTCGGGTTCGTGTACCGCCAGCCGCGACGCTGATCGAACCAGATGCGATAAGCGAGCGTCTGTCGAAGCGAGCCCTCCGCCTCCTGCAGGTTGAATCCGCGCAGCGAGGGCTCGAGCAGCCATTCGGCACGGATCAGCTTGTCCGGCCGGTCGAAGCCGAGCGCTCGCTGCTGGGCTATGCCCAAGGCGTCGCTGCGGATCCCGCTCGAGCCGGCATCCTGCAGTGCGCCGAGAAAGCCCGCGCGGACGAGGCTAACGAAGATGAAGTCGTTGAAATGGCCGGTCTGGAGCGCGGCGTCCTGACGATTGTCGGTGAAACCGAGAAGCTTCCGCGTGTATTGGCCCAACCCGGATTCGGCGCCATGCATCCAGCGCAGAACGCTGCCGACCAGCACGGTGGTCGCAGAGGTGCGGCCTTCGGCCGAGAGCGAGGCGAGGCGCGTGCGATCGCGCGCGGGGCCTACCTGCGTGTTGCCGCAGCAAAGGCAAAAACGGAACTTGCCCGGAAGGAACCAAACATTCGTTCCCGAACCGACGCGCCCGTCGGGCGCGATCAGGAAACGCCGGGCACGGGAGTCGCGGTAATACGGCTTTAGCCGCGGGCTGCCGTCGGCGGCAAATTCGATCCAAGTTTCGGGATAGTCGTTGTAGTTGTCGGCGAACGTGAAGGCGGGATCTTCGGGCGGATGCGGCGTAAGGAACCCGAATTCCCCTTCCGGATGCGCCTCGTGCGCTTCCCCGCCGACCTGGTCCCGCTTGGATGGCGGCGCGTCGTCAATGTCGCGCGCGAGGAATGCCAACCCCTCTTCCTGCTGAACCAGCCGCACCGGATGATACTCATGGCCGCACTCGCGACAGAAATGCACGGAGTAAAGGCGCTTTTCGGGGTGTCCGGGTAGAAACTGCTGACCTTCAACCGTCACCGAGCGCGCGCCGGAGGGTTCGATCGTCGCGTAGCCGTGCCCGGCGCCGGAGATGAACTGGTGAAGCTTGAAAGCGAAAAAGCTATTGGCGTTAGCGCCTTCCTTCCCGGTCCGTTCCCGCTCAGGGACGCACGACACGAGAAGAAGTTTCTTCAGCGCCTTGCGGCAGTCGTCACGAGAGCGCCCGGAATTCTCCGACAGGTCCTCCACCGCATCGGATACGGTCATCGGCTTCGCCCGGACCCAGCACTGATCGGCTTCGGAGAACGTGATGCCGAGGCGCGTCTCCACCCAAATCGCCAGCGGGTGCTCCCGGAGAGCTGCGTCGGAAAGTTGCCGCGGCACGTCGTCATCAATGGCAGCGCCGAGGCGGTGCCTTACCGAATCCGCCGTGGCGCTGGAATCAGTGATGCGTTGGAGCGTCTCGGCGACAACGTTGCTTTCGCCGATCGGGGTTCCGAAGAGCTTCGAAGCGACGCCTGCGACCACGCGTCGCTTGTCCTCGTGCGATCCCTCGCTCGCCATCGTGGCCGAGGTTCCGATGCACAATAGCTTTTCGGGCTGGAGCCGCTCACGAACGCGGCGCACCAGCAGCGCCACATCCGCGCCTTGGCGCCCGCGGTAAGTGTGGAGCTCGTCCAGAACCAGGAATCGAAGGTTTGCGCAGTTGCCGATGACGCGGCGGTCGATCTCATCCTGCCGCGTCATGAGGAGCTCGAGCATCATGAAGTTGGTGAGAAGAATGTCCGGGGGGTCATCCGCGATCCGTCTCCGCTCGTCCCGACCTTCCTGCCCAGTGTAGCGGGCGAACGTGATCCGATGGTCTCCCGGCGCTTGGTCGATGAACTTGCCGAGCTCCTCCATCTGGGAGTTGGCGAGCGCGTTCATGGGGTAGACAATGATGGCACTCGTGCGCCGTCCAGCATTCGTTCGTCGCAGTTTTAGTACGCGGTCGACGATGGGGATGAAGAAGCAGAGCGATTTCCCAGATCCGGTGCCGGTTGTCACAACGAAGCTCTCGCCCTCTTCGGCGAGCGCGATGGCCTGCTCCTGATGCTTGTAGAGGGGCAGCGGCTGGCCGTTCGCGCGGAAGATCTCGGCGCAGCCAGGGTGGAGCACGCCATCCGCCGCCAAAGCGCCGACATCTATCGAACGCTTGTAGCTCGGGTTGATCTGGATAAGCGGCTCGGGCCAGTAGCGATCCGCGGCGTAGGTGGCCTCAACCTGCTCGCGGATGTCCGGAGCGCGGATGAAAGTGAAGGATGTCGCAAATCGCTTGTATACGTCGACGACGCTGTCGCGGAGATCGAATACATCAAGCTCCGGCCCGTCGCCTGCCCCTCCGCTGGCCGAATCCGGCAAGCTTCCCTGCATCATCGCTCGCACCGCCTCTCCCGTGAATCCGCCGGATTGGAAATTCGTTGAAGATAGGCCGCGAACATTCGCCGCCGACCTATGAACGATTCATTCAACGGGGAACCAGATTACGGCATGAACTGCCCCGTGTTTGCCGGATAGCATTTTGTTCAACAGTCGCGCGGCTTTTTCAAGGCCGTGCGAGGTTGCATTGTTGCCAATGGAACGCGTTTTCCACTTCGTCCCACGGCTGTCAATAGCCATCCAAAACTGACCTCCCGGCGGGGAGTGGCTTATTTTGGGCGGACAGGAGGCCGTACGAGTCGTTTTGCAGCGGGGAAGGCCCGCGGGTCTTCGGAGTCGGATCGCCAGCTGCTGTTGCGCCATCCCGCGCAGCTTGCATAGTCAAGCATGTAATTCGCAAATCTTACTGCGGTGCTGCGCAATCGACTTAACTGAAATCCAACGGCGTCGCCTGTTCGCGCATGGATTTGAAGCAAGCCTCCACCAACGCCATAGTCTCGTAAGCATCCTCTACCGAAGCATAGAGTGAGGCGTCCTCTCCTGCATCGAAGCGCTGCACGTTTCGCATGGTTCCCATGAAAGCGTCGATGAACCAGCTTCCCTCCAGAGGAATTTGCTCCCATTCGCCATTGTTCGGGCAATGCCACAATTCGTCGGGCTCTCCGTTGGGATAATCGAAGATCACGCCCAATTTCACCATGATCGCTCCCTCGGTGCCTTCGATGCGGAACCAAGCGGATTGGAATTTCCTGCCCCCTCGGTGGTTATGGTTTATCGACATGAGCACTCGCCGCGCATCTCCGTAGTCGAGCACTGCCGTCGTGCGGGTCTGGGCGAATTCCGGAGCTCTCGGATCCCGGATGCTGCGCGCGAACACGCCGACCGGGTTTCCTGCAAGCGCCCTGATCGTATCGAGATAATGAATCGAGTGCACAGCGATTTCGACCCTCTCCATCGGAATGAGGAACGGGAACAGATGCCACGGCGTGTAAACGTTCAGATGCACTTCGATTTCCAAAAGATCGCCGACCCGCCCGGATTCAATCATGCTCTTTGCGGCCATCATCATCGGCGAAAATCGCAACTGGAAATTTATCGCCGCTTTGAGTTTCTTCTCCCGGCATATTTTCAGGATGCTTCGGGCTTGCGTCTGATCCTCGCCCATGGGTTTTTGGATCAACACGGCTGCCTCGTCCGGCAATCCGGGCAGCACGCCAGTGATCGCGGATGGCGGAACCGCAATATCGTAAACGACGTCGGTTCCGCATTCACCCGCAGCTGCGGCTGCATCGGGATGGATTTTCGGAATGGACCAATCCGAAGCAAGGCTCTTGGATCTGTCTGGATCGATGTCGGTCACGCCGCATACGGGGATTTCAGCTCTGCGATAGGCGGGAAGATGCGCGTCGCGGACGATTCCTCCGGCACCGATGATCACAACGGGTTTCGGCTTTGTCGGCGAAGGCCACGTCTGCCGCAATTCACTTGCCATTCTGCATCTCCTTTCTTTCGACAAGCAGGACATGTTCGCAATACATCACGGTCTTGCCGTTCTGGTTTTTCGTTTCGGTGATTTCTACCACTCTCCCGAATTTCGGGCGCTTCGGGTCGTCGGATTTGCTGCCGACTGTGACGGTGGTCTTTATAGTGTCGCCCGCATGTACCGGGTTCGGAAACCTGAGCCGCTCGTAGCCGTAAGTGAATGCGCGGGGGTTGATCTGCGTGGCCGTCAAGCCGACGCCGATTGCGAACGTCATGGTGCCGTGCGCGATGGGCTTCTTGAATGGCTGGGTTGCGCAGAATTCCTTATCGATGTGATGAGGATAATAGTCTCCGGAATGCCCGGCATGGATGACGATATCCGTTTCCGTGATCGTCCGGCCGAGGCTCTGGCGTTTTTCGCCAACCACATAGTCTTCAAAATACTCTTCTTTCTCCATCGCGATACTTCCGATCATTTGTTGGTTCGCGGGTTCTTGAATACGCCTGAAAACGAAAAGGGACATGCAACCTGACGTCAAGCGACTTTTCGGGGTTCAGTGGGGTTCCTTTTGGTCCTTCTTCGGGGTCGAAGGATTGTCCGGTTTCGATCACTTTGCAGACGGCGTTAAGGGTACGGTCCGCTACGCTACGCAAGTCGACGGACAATCTTGTGCACGACGCAGTCGCCTTCGAGCCGCGCCTTGAACTCCACACGCTTCGAACTGCAATGCACCCCGGTCACGGCGTTATCCATTCTTGTTCTGCTGATAGTTGATTCGCGAACCGATGGACTGGTCATGACTAAACTTCATTGAAAATATTTGCAGAACTTCCGTATCGTCACCCGGGACATGCCCAAATCCCGGCTGATCCCCCTGATCGAACGGCCATCACGATAATGGGCCCGCCGAATCTCCCCGATCCTGTCCACTCCAAGCATCCTCCGCCTCGCTCTCCCGAATCAACGAAAGAGCAGTTGTACGCATCATCGAAAGAGGGTCAGCCTTGAAATCCGGTCATGCGCCCAAATGGGACGTAGTTGCATGCCGATTCACACGGGACCGGATCCGGCATACGGAACAGCCGCGAGAACGCGTCGTGGCTGAGGCGGGCCGTGCTCCAGACGCATGAATCGGCGCAGAAACTCCTCGTTGTTCTTCGCGCAGTCCGCCATGTCGACGCAGGTCTGCCCGACGCACAGGCTCGAAAACACTGAGATCATCAGCATTTCGTGAAAGTCGTGGCGCGTCGCGTTGCTCTTGCGCGGATCCTCAACCCCATTGAATATTTGACGTAATTTGTCCATTGCCTGCCTCTTCGATCTGCCCGGTGCGGCTGTTGCCGTCTCTTTCCGAGAATAGCATCAAGCAAAGGAAGATCAAATGCGATAGCGGAGGTCCTTCGGGGCCGCATTTTTTCCAGACTCAAATCGGTCATTGAAATTTCACAAGAAAATTCCGGTGCTTGACAATAAATGTTATATGTTATGTAACTGCGAATCAGAAGAAGTAAGGAAACAAGACATGAGTGGAAAGATCATAAGGCTGACTCCAGCGGCGCTAGCGATGTCCGAGAAGCTGGCGCTGACAGAAGCCGCGTCAATCGCGCGGATGACGGGCGTCGAAGTTGTGAAAGAGAAGAATTTTGCGGCCCTTGCCGGTGCAAGGCACTCGCAAACGTTCGTCGATCTTTGCGCTGCGCTATTCGGCGAGCCTTGGTCAATAAAGGCGATGCAGGACGCTGGCATGACAATGCGCGAAATCATCAATGTGAAAGCGCGATGGATGCTGACGGCCGAAACGCCGGGCTCGATCATTTCTAGGACTGGATTGTTCGATCCAATTTTCAATCAGCCAAAAGAAAGAAAAGGCGATGAAAAAGAGTGATGAGTTGGAGTTGCGCATTCTCGGTCCATCGCAACAAAGGTACATGTCGCGATGGACCCGAGGAAGGGGCAAAACCATGAAGAATTTTCTGATAACGGCCGCCATTGCGCTTGCGACTTCAACCTGCGCGGCGGACGCTTGGAGCGCGTGGGATTGGACCGACCGGATGACCGGCGAACTGGAGGTTCGGGGCGCGAAGTCCGCCGTTACCCGCCCGGACGGTTACGTGCCTTCCCGCTACGAGGATATCGGCGGGCAGCTAACGATACCCTGCGACGGCCACGCGGGGTTTCGCTTTGTCGACCCCGAAGGGTATGTGGGGCCGCTGCTGCTTTGGAGCGACGAGCACGATATCGACGTGTTCGAAATCCGCGTCCGTTTCGACGGCGAGGACGTCACGCCGCTGACCGTTTACACCTATGGCCGGAGATCCGCATATTTCCTGATTGATCCGAACGACAACGCGGTCGGGCTGCTGTCTTTGGCGGAAGGCCGCAGCCGGGTGCTGATCGAAGTTCCGGCAACCGACGACCTTGGACATTTCGATTTTTATTTCGATTTCGATTTGGCCGGAGCGCACGACGCCCACCGGGAGGCTTGCGAAGGAATCCCTGCAACATCACGATCATGAATTTGGACGGGTTGCGAAGGACCCTCTGTACGCGTTCAGGGTACGTCGCGACAAACCCTCCGTTTGAAGACGTCCGGCCAACATATGTTTCGAGGCAACATCCGTCGCCGAGCAGAGCGTTGGTGCCCGCCGTTTGCGGCTCCTCGGCAGCCGCCCCGAGACCAATCCAGACTGAACCGTGCAGGCCGCGACCGCAACCCTCGGAACGCCGAAATCGGACACCGCGCCAAAGCGCAAAACAGACTTCATCAAAAAACGTGAGATGCAGCCCAGAATTTTGTCTGAGTTGACAGATCGTAAAAATTTTCATATATGCATAGTGAGTTCGTTGTCCAACGGTAACGAATCTATCGAGGTTTCGGTCGCTGAACCCGCGTGGCAAATCAGCGGTCATTTTCGATTCCCAGCCCGTCACAGCCGGCCCAGCCGTCGGCCGCGATCCACGTTCCCGGATCGGTGGCGTCTTCGAGGAACGCCTTCAGCGTCGGGCCGGACTGGTCTGCGATCCTGCGGAGCTCGGCGCACCCGGGACTGTTCTCCCCGAACACCTCGACCGCCCCGGCGATCAGCGGCGTCCATCGCCCGGCGGATCTTCTGCGCCAGCGTCCAGGCCGACTTTCAGCTCCCCAGGCCCGGACGGCGCTGGAGCTGCAAGGCCGACATCCCGTTCGAATGCGAAGTCATGATGTGGAGAGCCCGATGCCAGCTCCTCAGCGGCCCGCGCGAGCGGTGCATGAACGTCCCGGCCGCCGCCGAGGTCTGCTTCCTGCAGTCGCGGCACTGGTGGACGCGGCGCGTCCGCTTGAGCCGGACCGCGTTCCCGCTCCCGCAGTCCGGGCAAACGAAGCCGTCCGGCCAGCGGCGGCGGAACAGATCCTCCGCACACGCCTCGCCGCCCGGGAACACCTGCTCGAACTGGTCGGCGGACATCGCATTCGGTTTTCTTGACATCAATCTGGCGCAAATGTTCCCAGCAGCTGGTAGGTGTGATTCAACAGATCGCGTTGCAGATAATAAAAATTGCTTTTTGGTACAGTAACGTTAAGTTTAATTTAACAACCAAGTGTCGATAACCATCCGAAATCACCCCTACCCCAAGCGAGAAGTGGTTTTCCAAGATAGGCAGAAGCCGGTGAGGTTTTTAGAAGTTGGGAAAGACCCAAAGTCGTATTTGCAGGATCGCGACACACCTTCCGCGGGGCAACCGGATTTTCGTTATGCAGCACCTATAAACTCAATCAGCGTCGCAGTTTGTGGTTTCATCAAATTCCTTAAAACTCCAGCAAAACTCGAAAAAGAACTCAAGTTGTGCACTCGCAAGCCTTGAGTGCTCAGCTGCACGGTTCTTCAGTTCCTGCTGTAACGATTTAAACCACCTCAGCTCTTCCGACCAATCTCCTTCGGTCTTATGGCGATCAGCGATTCTTTCAAATAATTGCTTTAGTAATAGCCATTTTCCGTCTTTCAATAACTCGATGGACGCTTCAGAGAATTGTTGAATGCTCATCTTATGAAAGATCGGTACACGATAATAAGTTGTTTTGCCCTGCACATTGCCAATCATACCAAGAAACTGAACTTGGTTGGTTTTAAAATATTCCAAAAGTTTTTGCGCGTCGTCGTCGCTACCGCGCTCGTAGACTCTCAGCTGGGCAGCATGCATGGCATTTATGATTTCAAGAAAATCATCATCCGCCTCAAAAACGTAACCACCGAAGTAAAATTGCTGATTCTGTTTTTCCCAACCGAATCGCTGTCCTAAACCCGCAGCTGGAATTCTGCCTTTTCTCTCAAGATATTCAATCCGCCTTAAAATCTTATCCTTAAAATCCTGCCGTGGCATCTCGAGGCCCCCATACCTCTCTATAAGAAGTGTTCTATTTGCAATAAGAAGATATGATCCTGCATTAATTGAATTGGCGTCAAAAAGATATTCCTTGCCTTCTGACACCAGATCCGGAAGTTCATCCCAACCAGAATCACACCATTTAACAATCCGCTTCCAAAGTGGATTTTCCTCTTTAATCTCAAACTGACCACTTATTTTAAGCTGCGCGTTGAGTATATCAGCCCCGGCATAACCATCGACAAAAAGAAGTTTGCAAAGTACCTTAGATATCACTGCGCCGTCATAAGCGATAATGTCCGCCTCCTTATGCCGTCTGAAAAGCATTTTTAACCCCTTTAGGTTGTCTTCAACATCATCCCACTCTTCAACTTCCGGATTATCCCTCTGATCCAAATCTTCCAAAGAAATTTCGCCCTTCGCTAAAGCCATCGCTAACGCAATATACGTCTTTACGAACCGAGCCATCGGTTCTTTTGCGGCAAAAAACTGTTTCTCAATTTGTTCGAGAACAAAGGCACATTCGCGTAGCGCATGGTGCAATAATCGGAGATTTTGGTGTCCTGCTTGTTCAAATACCGATTTGATAATTTCTTCGTGACTTTTAAGGTGCAATTTTCCGTTTTCCTTGTCCAAATCATTGATAAATTTTGGAAAAGCGGCATCGAAATCAGCTTTAATTTTAAGTGTTCGACCGATAAGCTTTTCTTTTCGATTCAAAAATTCCCTTTTTTGGCCGTACTCATCCGAGTTGACGAGTAAAATAACACGTTTTCCTTTGTACTCAACAAAGTCGTTTATCAAACCAAGGAGTATCTTGGGTTTAATGTGAGATCTCTCAATGTCGTCGAAAATTAATGTTTCTGGCAGTTTTGAAATAAGAAATTCTTCCAACACATCTCGGGCGAAACTACCGAGATCGCCAACTTTTATTTTTTTGGAAAGCATATTTACAAATACTTCGATCTTTCCCGCACTATACGCTTCAAAACTATCTTTGAGAAGCGTTCGGCGATATTCTGCCTCGTTAGACACACCGTTCAGTGAAACGTAACGAATATTTTTAAATTCAATGTCACTCGAAAAAACTGTCTTTACGAAGTGGGTTTTTCCAGCACCCCAAGGTGAATCAATTAAGATTGCGTATCTAGGGTTTGTTATCTTAAGGTACGTTGTGATCACTTTCTTTGCCGCCATATTTAGCATTTTACACTTGTTCCTTCAGTTTTTTCTTCTCCAAACGCATCATGCGGTGCTTGCCTTAATGAATCTTCTCCGGTTGACGCAAGAACCTCGGGTACTGACGTCTAGGATTATACGACCTTACCAAATAGAACGGAATTGTAAATTATGGTGATTTCTCGCTAGGTAACCGGGCCAGAGGTACTTGTTCTTTCACAACAAGTCTGCGTATACAAGTGCCAGTACCCATTCGCGCTGCCATCGATAAAAATTGTATCTATGGCTTGTTTACTTGAATCCGCAGCGTCTACCTATTGTGCGTTTGGGCGCTTGCCGTTTCCTGCACGTTCATGCCGTAAGCGGCGCGTGACGAATCAATCCGGATTTCCGAATGCGATGTCCGCCGACCAGTTCGAGCAGGTGTTCCCGGGCGACGAGGCGTGCGCGGAGGATCTGTTCCGCCGCCGCTGGCCGGACGGCTTCGTTTGCCCGGACTGCGGGAGCGGGAACGCGGTCCGGCTCAAGCGGACGCGCCGCGTCCGCCAGTGCCGCGACTGCAGGAAGCAGACCTCGGCGGCGGCCGGGACGTTCATGCACCGATCGCGCGGGCCGCTGAGGAGCTGGCATCGGGCTCTCCACATCATGACTTCGCATTCGAACGGGATGTCGGCCTTGCAGCTCCAGCGCCGTCCGGGCCTGGGGAGCTGCAAGTCGGCCTGGACGCTGGCGCAGAAGATCCGCCGGGCGATGGACGCCGCTGATCGCCGGGGCAGTCGAGGTGTTCGGGGAGAACAGTCCCGGGTGCGCCGAGCTCCGCAGGATCATGGACCAGTCCGGCCCGACGCTGAAGGCGTTCCTCGAAGACGCCACCGATCCGGGAACCTAGGCGGTGGCGGTCGGAGACAGGCCGGCGCATGAAGTCCTCGAGTGGATCCACCGCGTGTTCTCGAACCTCAAGCGCCGGGGCCTCGGCGTCCTGCACGGATTCCGATGCAAGCACCTGGACTGGCAGCTCGTCGAATGGTCGTTCCGATGGAACTGGCGGCGGCAGCGCGGCGAAAGCTTGTTCGCGCTGCTCGACGCGGGCCTCGCATCGGGACCGGCGACCTGGAAGGACACCGCCGCCGCCGAAGCCTGACCGGACGCCGCTTCCCGTCGCGCGGCCCGGACCCGGGGCGAACCCGCCCCGGACGGCGGCTTTGTACTTCAATTCGCATTTCGCCGCCGGAGTGCCGCCGAATCCTTCGAAATCGCGCCGGAAGCCGCGCGAAACGGCCGGACTCCGATCATTCAGATCGAATTTTCGAGCCCGAAAGCCCGCTTTCGACGGGAATCAACATGCTGTGGCTGCGGATTCAAAGCAATAAACCATCGAGGCAGTATGGGATTGAATAGGAGCAGCTCGATGAATATGCTCAGGCGTTTGATGGCAAACAATAATGTTAAACGCTTGAAGGCACAAGTTAGAAATGATGTCGACGGTAGCCTCGAAATTTTGGACCTATTTGAACAACGCGAGACGAGAGAACTTCCAAACAAAAGTCTTGAAAAGACACCAAGCTTGAGATATACAAGGAGTAGCCGGATCAACGCAATCCGAACCGTGTTTGACCAGAGGTTAGACCCATGATAGCTCGAGCCTTTTTAAATATGTACCGACACTCGTGGTTTGAACGTCTTTACCCCGCGGGGTGTTCAGTGGTCGCGGCCGCCGCGTGCTGGGTATTTAAATTGGAGCCGCCGAAGGAGCCTTCGTCGGTCTTCATTTTTCTCTTTGCTAGTTCAGTAACCTTTGGTGCAATTGTATCTGGATTCGTTGGAACATCGCTTTCAATTTTGACGGCACTGGTAACTCCGTTGATGAAGGAAATTCGTCGTACAAGTTATCTCAATAAGCTAGGTTCATATCTTGGCTTTGCACTCGCTTCCGGCATTATATTATCGTGCACAAGCATTGTTGGAATGTGGCTAATTTACTATGATTGGTTTTTTGGTATTTGGTGCGGCGTGTTTGTTTTTTGTGTCGCATGCCTGTATAGATTGGCAACAATAATGCTCTTAATTTTTCGGGATCACGATATGTATGTATCGAGTTGAGTATATTGCCTTAATCAAGCAAAAAAGGATTCTAATGAATGTTCTGAGACATTCGAGAAAGTTGGGTCGGTGCGGTGTTTTATTCCTCGTAGGAATCGCTTTAACTGAATATACTTTTTTGAAAGCGCTTGCCGCTGAAAAAATGCGATAGCGCGTTGGAGGTTTACTTTCGCTCAATTTATTTCATCTAGGCAAAATATGTAAATAGAGATTATTTAAAGAGCCAGACAAACTCAATATTATCAGGGCGTTATCTGGGTCCGTCACTAACGATGGGGCCGTTGTCGCAAAAATACCTTTCCGGCCTACTGGGCCTTCCACATTGCGGGGAACAGGTGGCGGAAGCGGGCAGTCACGCCGGGACCTATCCGGTAGTAGGAGGTGAAGTGAAGCGGCGTACGACTATCCGTATCGCGAACTCCGCCATAATCGTGGCGGTGTTGGTTTCGAGAGGTTTCGATTGCTCGTTCATTTTAACAGATCAGTGTTTTTGTTGTTGGTTTTAGCAACAGCTGTCCGCAACGCAGCGATTTTCGCTTGCTCACGCCATATATTGTCGACGGAGGCGTGTTGACGCAAAAAGTGGGCTGGCGGCATGAAGCATGTCTTCGCGTTCGAGTTTTTCCGAAATTGATGCGTAGGTCGCGCTGTCGCTGGATATCGCATTGCCGAGTTGTTCCTTGAATAGCCTAACCGCGCACGGAGTCCTGCTGGATGCATCTGCGTATGATGTCTCTCTGACATAGATTCCTTCATTTGAGTTTCCGGCTCGCTTGCTTAGCCCTTTGCTCTCCGGAAAGCTTGGGGCAATTCATGTCGGCATTTTACGCCCTTCCAAACAAATAATACTCACCAAGACCCTTTTTTGAGCCCTCGCGCTTTTCAAGAACCCATCTGTGACCGCGCGGTCGAACCATTTCGCAACTCACGCTGTTGAATCCTATCTCCTCCATCATCACACGAAGCCACTGCGGGGATGGAACGTGAACGCCATAGAGCGCCGCATCGGAAACCATCATGTGCATGGGAGCGCCTGGACGCAGGCACCTGCGCATCTCAGAAAGAACTGACTGCATCTGTTTCAGATACGGATAGACAAGAAAATCATACTCTTTCTTCCCAGCCTTCCGAGTTCTCATATCTGATAGTCGTTGCACAACTTCATCGGCCTCTCGCAAAACGCAGTCTGACAGAGATCCACGATACTGATCTTGCTTATCCTTGTGACCCTTCAGCGCCGTGGTTGTATTGACGACCAAGCGGCTTCTAATTTTTTCAGTTATCTCTTCCCAGCAATCCGCCATGCGCCAAAAGTAGAGATACATCCGCGTCATCTCCGCGAAATCGAAGTTGTTCAAATAAGGAGGCGAAGTGACGACCAAATCGACGGCGTTGTCCTCTATGTCGCTCATGTCTTCCGCCGACTTCTCAAGGACCAAAGAGGAGCCTTCCGACTTTGAGGCATGCTCGTGATCTTCCCTCACCAAGGCGCAAACCTTTTCGAATGCGGAAAGCGGCGAGATGGAACTCTTCTTCGATGCGGGGGCTTTGTAGATCCCATCAGTTGCCGCGAAACATGAGTGGTCAAGAATTCGCGACAGCATCACGAATGCCAAGGGATGACGTTCAAGTCCTTCCGTTTCAAGCTCCCGTCTCGCAGCGCACAACGATGCAAGATCGCCGGCGTCGAACATCTTCAACAGAAAGGTCGATGCAGAATGCGAAAGCGCGTCTTCAACATTCGCTCGTTTGCGGAGCCCTCGCTCAATGGTTTGCGCTGCCTTCAGGAAGTCATCCCGATACAAATGGCTGTTGGACTTCGCCTCGCTGATCAGCGCGAAGAATGGATGCGGTTCATATCCGATCGAATGGCCGCCCTCGATGCGGGCTTGAAGAGGCGCCGTGCCGCAACCTGAAAATGGGTCGAGAAGAGTTGGCTTGGAGGAGTTGGAGGTCTCGAGTTCGATGCAAGCGGAAACAAGCTCAGGAGAGAATCCCGCGATGAAATTGAACCACCTGTGGACTGGGTGATTTCGCGTCGTCGTGTTGGTAGGCAGCTGCGCAAGGCGGATGGCTGGGCCAACGTGCCGGTCAATTTCGAAAAGCTTGGACTGCTCGTTCATCTCATCAGCTCAGCGTTCTTGTTGTGGGTTCCGGCAACAGCTGTCCGCGGCGCCGTGGTTCCCACTTGCTCACACTCTATATTGTCACCGCAGGCGGATCGACCGCTGCAAGTGGACTGACAGCATGGAACATATCTTCGCGTTCAAATTTTCCGCGATCAAGGCATAGGCCACACTGTCGCTGGGCCAATCGGCGCGATTTTCGTTGAACAGCCAAACTCTGTGCGGGTACCTCGGATGGATACCTCCGGGAGCCTTCACTCTGGCATGGATTCCCTTCTTCAAGTTTCCGACTCGTTTGTTAAATCTTTTGCTTTTCCGGAAAGCCTGGGCAATTCAATTATATTGCGCCCGAGTAACAGACTTGAGCAATACAAGCCTCTATAAAATCCACTTGAGATGCCTGTTGTGCTGGGATCTGCCTCAAAACCATCCCAGTGAAGAAGGTTAGTCTGAGTTCGCATATGGTTAACCGATGCCTTGACCACAGATTTGCGATTTTCGTCTCATGCTTGAAAGCGGAAGACAACAGCGAAGATGTCGTTCACCGGCAGAAGGCGCCTGATCGGTCGCGCGCTGCGTGGTATGATGGCTTGATGCCGCCAATGGAATTCCGAAATCGCTACTACACTGGCAGGACACGCAAAAGAAGGATGGTTGTGACTTCAAAGGAATCCATTTAGTAAGCTTAAAAATTCAATGATTTGGAGGCATTGGCAAATGACGAGGGAAGCTTTCATCGGATTCGATTCCGCTTGGGGAGACAAGAATCTAGGCAGTATTGCTTGGGCATCATTCTCCGATCGGGGGTTGGAAAGATGCTGCCTTCCGAAGCTAGCGTCGTTTAATGAAGCGATCAGTGTTTGTAAAAAACTGCGAGCTTGTCATGATTTTCTGTTGATCGGGATGGATCAACCAACAATTGTCGAGAACTATGAGGGAATGCGTCCTGTAGAGAAAGTCGTAGGTTCGTTGATCGGCAGACTTAAGGGCGGGGTCCAGCCCGCGAACCGCAAAAGAAAGGAGTTCGGGCCTAACGCGCCGTTTCGGCGGTTTCTCAATGAAATCGATGTCCTGCAAGATCCGATGGCCGCCCGAGTTTCGCAAGAAGGAGCGTACCTTGTCGAAGTTTATCCCGTACTTGCGTTGGCTGCATTGGAGCCTAAAATAATGGAACGCAAACAGGCGGCACGCTATAACCCAACAAAACCTAATTTTCGCGTAGATGATTGGAAGCTGGTTGCTAAAGCTGTCGCACGGCATACGGATCACTTTAATCTTCCAACATTATCAAAATGGGCGAAATTGGCGGCTGATACCAGGTGGCCCAGCAAAGGTGAACAAGACATGCTTGATGCAGCGATCTGCCTGATTGTTGCGTTGCAGTGGCGTCGAGCAGAGAGAGAAAGCGTCGCGATGATCGGCGATCTTGACAGTGGCTACATGATCACGCCTGTTTCAAAGAGCACCAAGGCGGTTCTGCAAAATTCCGCAAGAGATCGGGGTGTCAGTTATCGAGAAGCACCAAATGCTGACATGTGACAGAGGATTACACTGGGGGAGAATGGAAGCGCGATTTGCTTCGGGCATCCCCGGAACTGCGTAGCTGCAAGTCTCGTTGGATGGAACGTGTCTCTTAAGCGGGGCTGTTCCGCCCTCACTCCGCTTCGGACCAACTAACAGGATATTCCAACGCCCGCAGAGAAGTTCAGCATCCGACAATGAGGGCGCGGGCTGGCAGGCTTCCGATTGAACTGCTCAGCGGTCGCGAACGTTTCATGTGAAACATTCACCCCGCGCCGTCACGGCCGCACGCTGCATTCAATGCTCGATGCCGAAGCGTCCGAACTCAGAGATCAAATGCGTCCGTGGCAGTGCTTGAATTTTTTCTTTGAGCCGCAAGGACACGGGCTGTTGCGCCCGGGATTGCCCCACGTCGAACGATCATTTTCGTCGAATGCAGGTGCCGCCTTAGGTCCTTTGCCGTTGAGCTTGCGGCTGCTTTGTTCAAGCAATTTCTTTGCTTCCGCCAGTCTTGCTTCTTCTCTTCGCAGGATCTCCGCGCGCTCCTCCGGCGTGATCGGCCGCATCTTGCTCAATTGACTGGACATTGCCGTGCGCAAGGAGGTCATCAAGGCATCAAAGAGTCCGAACGCTTCGCTCTTGAATTCGTTCAGAGGATCCCGTTGCGCATAGCCTCGGAAGCCGATCACCGAGCGCAGGTGTTCCAGAGTCACGAGGTGTTCTCTCCACTTCGAGTCGATCGTGTGCAGAAGAACTTGTTTTTCCAAGGTTCTCATCGTCTCGGTCCCGAATTCCACGGACTTTTTCGCCATGACCTCTTCGGATGCCTTGTAGAGACGCTCCATGACGACTTGGTCGTCGACGCCGTCCTCTTCGCCCCAAGCAGTGACCGGGGCTTCGATGCCAAGCTGATCCCGGCACATCGAGGCGAGTTCTTCCATCTCCCACTGTTCGGAATAAGTATTCGGCGGCATGCATTGTTCAACCAGGTCATCGACCAATTCGTGCCGCATGTCCCTGACGATTTCCGAAACATCGTCGGATTCCATGATTTCGCGCCGCTGGCGGAAGATCGCCTTGCGCTGGTCGTTCATCACGTCGTCGTATTTGAGGAGTTGCTTCCTGATGTCGAAGTTGCGCGCCTCCACTTTGGCTTGGGCCTTCTCAAGCGACTTGTTCACCCATGGATGAATGATCGCTTCTCCGTCCTCCATTCCGAGCGTGTTCAAAACCTTGTCGAGCTTCTGGGATCCGAAGATCCGCATCAGATCGTCTTCAAGCGAAAGGAAGAAACTTGAGCGGCCGGGGTCGCCCTGCCGTCCCGAGCGGCCTCGGAGCTGATTGTCGATCCGCCTGGATTCATGCCTTTCAGTGGCAAGCACATAAAGGCCGCCGGCATTCAGCACTTTTTCGCGGGCGGCGGATATTTCGGCTTCAATTCGACTGCGTATCGTGCCGACTTCGGCTTCGGGGTCTCCTTCCAAATCCTCTATGACGCGCATCTCGACATTGCCGCCGAGCTGGATGTCGGTTCCGCGTCCCGCCATGTTCGTGGCGATCGTCACTGCGCCGGGCTTTCCCGCGTCCGCGATGATTTTGGCTTCCTGCTCGTGGTGCCGCGCGTTCAGGACGTTGTGGCTTATCTTTTTTTCGTCGAGCATCTTCGAGAGGATTTCGGATTTCTCGATTGAGGTCGTTCCGACTAGGACCGGCTGCTCTTTTTCGTTCGCTTCCCGGATTGAACTCAGGATCGCGTCGTATTTCTCGCGGGTCGTCCGATAAACCTGGTCATCCTCGTCTGCACGGTCGACAGGGCGGTTGGTCGGAATCTCGACCACGCCGAGGCCGTAGATCTCCTGGAATTCCTCCGCTTCCGTCGCCGCGGTCCCGGTCATTCCAGCAAGCTTGTCGTAAAGCCGGAAATAGTTCTGGAACGTGATCGAAGCCATCGTGACGTTTTCGGGCTGGATCGCGACGTTCTCTTTGGCTTCGATCGCTTGATGAAGCCCTTCGCTCAATCTCCTGCCCGGCATCATCCGGCCGGTGAACTCATCGATCAGGACGACTGCGTCGTTGCGGACGATGTACTCCTTGTCCTTCCGGAAGTTCTTGTGCGCCCGGAGCGCTTGGGTGATGTGGTGCACCAAAGTGGTCGACTCGGGATCGTAAAGCGACTGGTGTTCAGGAAGAATGCCCGCCTCGCGAAGCCGGTTTTCCATGAATTCATTGCCCTCGTCGGTATAGGTGACGTTCTTGGTTTTTTCGTCGAGCGTGTAATGCTCCTCGGCGACCTCGGGAATCAAGGTGTTGATCGACACGTAGAGTTCCGAACGATCCTGGGATGGGCCCGAAATGATCAGCGGCGTGCGGGCTTCATCGATGAGAATGGAGTCGACCTCGTCCACAATCGCGAAATTATGGCCCCTCTGCGCCATCGCCGGCAGGGTTGTCGCCATGTTGTCGCGAAGATAGTCGAAGCCAAGCTCGTTGTTCGTCGCGTAGGTGATGTCCGCTTGATAGGCGGCGCGTTTCTCCTCTTTATCCTGCATCGGAACGATCACGCCCACGGTCACGCCTAGCGCGGAATAGATATTGCCCATCCACTCGGCATCGCGGCGAGCCAAGTAGTCGTTGACCGTGACGATATGCACGCCTTTTCCGGTAAGGGCATTCAGATAAGCGGGAAGAACGGCGACGAGAGTCTTGCCTTCCCCGGTCTTCATTTCCGAAATGTCTCCGCGATGCAGGAATATCCCGCCCATGAGCTGGACGTCGAACACACGAAGTCCGAGCGTTCGCTTGCCCGCTTCGCGGGCATTCGCGAACGCTTCCGGCAGAAGGCTGTCGAGGTCTTCGCCGTTTTCGGCTCTGGATTTCAGTTCGGCGGTCTTCTGCTTGATCCCTTCGTCCGACAAAGCCTCGAATTCGCTCTCCAGTTTGTTGATCTCGGCGACCAAAGGTCCGACCGACTTCAGTTTTCTGTCGTTCGGAGATCCGAATACTTTTTTGGCGATGCTGGCGAGACGCATTGGCAAGGTTTCCGAGCCTGGGAATTCGCCGGGTCCTGAACCGAGCCCGCGAATTTCAATACCTGCTGTTCCAGATTGGCCCGCCGCTTTCGTCGGCGACATGCAGACGGAGCGGAGGCCATCGGGATCCAAATTCGCGATGGATTTATGTGCGCGATGCGCGATAGTCAACTTTTCCGAGCGGCTCAAAGCGTTGGAAGTTGCACTTCTCCGCTTTCCCAAGGGCGAAGGCGCAAGATTTCTGTGGATTGTCGGGTATTGAAGTCGGCGAATCCATGAATAACAGTCCAGTTCGGATGAGCGTGGCGGATGGACGTACGATTTTCCGGAAGCAAGGGGTTGCCTGCAGCGGAAACGTCTCCCGCCGCAGCTCCATCGCTGTTGACCCGCATCCGACGGCCATCAGACCGCAAGCTGTTTCCTGATAGCGGCGGGGATGATTCCGCCGCATTGCGAACGGCTTCAGCTTTCATTCGGGTGGGGCGGAAACTCGGAACAAGGTGCGGAAGACTCGAAACAAGGAACGAGATAAAAGCGCAGATTGATAGGATGCGGAAAGGACCCCAAGAACTCGTTCGTTGGAAACCGCCATGAACCTCATCAGCTTTGACATGGTGCTCGATGGTTCCAACTTCGGGCCGATCATTGCGGTTCGAACGCTGTTCGGAGGCCGAAAAGGCCTGCTGCCATCGTCGTTTTGTTCTTCCTCAAAGCCGGTTGAATTTGCCGAATCGCGCCTTATCCAGTTCTGCAAGGTGCATCCCATTTACCTTGGATAGAGAGAAGGCGAGGTGCCGCCGGTCGAAATCGGCCGCCAACGCTTGTTCGCCGCCAAATGCTGCATCGAAATCAATCGTGTGGCGAAACCCTCGATTGGAGGCATCTTTGCGCCGCCGTCTGATCGAAAGAACTGGAACGCACCCAGTTCGACAAGACTTGTTGATATCGTTTTTTTCTTCCTCAAGGCCGTTCGAATTTGACGGCCGCACCGAATCCGATCCAGCAGAGCGCATCCCATTTCCGGGTTGATAAACGCGATGTACCGTTGGTCGAAATCGGGCGCCAACGCTTTGCTCACTGTCAAATGCCGTATCGAAAACAATCGTTGGGCCGACTTCCATTATTGGATGCTTCGTCGCGCCGCTGTCTGACCGAAAGAACTGGAACGAGCCCAAGTCGACAAGACCTGTTGATATCGTTTTTTTCTTCCACAAGGCCATTTGAATTTGCCGGCCGCACCGAATCCGATCCAGCAAGATGCATCCCATTTCCGGATTGATAAACGCGAGAGGCTGCTGGTCGAAATCGGGCGCCTACGCTTTGCTCACTGTCAGATGCCCTATCGAAAACAATCGTCGGGCCGACTTCTTCGCTTGGCGGGTTTGTCGCGCCGACGCTTGGCCAAAGGAATGGGATGCACCCTATCCGGCATTCCCGGTTTGCAGGCGCCAAATGTGTAGGTGGCGTGCCATTTGAGTTCGCCGCCACTTGAAGCCGCAAGCCGAAAGTTCCGCCGACGCAAGACTTCATGAAGGCCGGCGGGAGTAGCGGAAGCCGCCGCAATGAAAGTTTCATGAAAATCGGCTTTGAAAGTAGGAAGCAAGTCGATAACAGGACATTTTGATGCAATCTTTGAATCTTGATGAATAAGGAACAGCAAATGAATATCCCGAGAGTCGTGACCAACCTTGGCAAGGTCGGCATACTGGTCGTCGCGTCCGCCGCCGCGCCAGCGTATGCAGACGTCGCGAACGTTACTATCGTGCACTTCAATGATCTTGATCGCATGGGCGAAAGAGACGGTCGAGGCGGAGTCGCGCGTTTGGCGTCCGTCATCGAGTCGGAACGCCAGATGGGCGGCCAAGTCATCGTGACATTCGGCGGCGACACGATTTCGCCGTCCCTGTTGTCCGGCATGGACGAAGGGGCCCACATGATCGATCTGCTGAACCAGATCGGCGTGACCGCAATGGCGATCGGCAACCACGAATTCGACTTCGGTCCGGAAATTGCCGAAGAAAGAATCGCGGAGGCGAATTTCCCGATGCTGGGCGCCAACCACGCGAACCCGGACGGCGAAATGCTGGACGGCGCGATGGAATCCATCATGGTGGATGCCGGACCCTACCAGATCGGCATATTCGGGCTTACAACCGTTTCCACAGCCGAAAAATCCAGCCCGGGCGAGTATGAATTCCGTCCTGCGGTCGATGTCGCGGCCGAGCAAGCGGAAGCTTTGAGAGCGGCCGGAGCCGACATCGTGATCGCGTTGGCCCATACGGATATGGGCGAGGATCAGGCGCTGAGGCAGCAGGGAGCCGTAGATCTTCTGCTGAGCGGCGACGACCATATCCAGGAAGTCTCCTACAACGGCAAAATGCTCTACGCAGAGTCGGGAGAGCAGGCCGACTGGGTCACCGTCATCGACTTGAGGATGGAAGAAGTCGTTGACGGCGACGACAAGGAATTCGTTTGGAGCCCGGAATACCGCGTGATCGACACGATGAATGTCGAGCCGCATGCCGACATCGCGGCCGCCGTCGCGGGGTATGAAGCCATGCTCAGCAGTGAACTGGACGTCGAGCTCGGAACCACGGCAACCGCGCTCGACAGCCGCCGGGAAACAATCCGCGCAAAGGAAGCTGCGATCGCCAACCTCATCGCCGACGCGGTGCGCGATGCGACCGGAGCCGACATCGGCATGATGAACGGCGGCGGCATTCGCGCGAACCGCGAATACGAGCCCGGAACAGTGTTGACCCGCCGCGACATCCAGGCGGAGCTTCCCTTCGGCAACAAGACGGTCGTGCTGGAGGTTACCGGTCAAGACATCATAGATGCCCTCGAAAATGGCTTCAGCCAGGTCGAAAACGGCGCCGGAAGGTTCCCGCATGTTTCCGGAATCGAAGTGGTTTACGACTTCAACCAGCCTGCCGGAAGCAGAGTCGTGGAAGTTACGCGAGACGGAGCAGCGCTTGATCCCAATGCGACTTTCAGTCTTGCGATCAACGACTATGTCGCAGGCGGCGGGGACGGATACGACATGTTGGCGGGCAAGCGACGGATTGTCGACGAGAATGCAGGCGTGCTGATGACGGTCCAGATGTTCGACTACATCTCGTCTAGAGGAAGCGTTTCGCCAAGAGTCGAAGGGCGGATGAAGCCTGCGAACTGAACAGCAGCGAGCAGTCGAGTGCCGACGCGTCGAACGCGTCGGCATTCAAAGTTTCAGGCAAGACATTCAAATCATTTCAAGCGCGGCGGGACGCTTGCGCCGGTCCGGCGTTCGCGTGTACTTCTGCGGCCTGAACTGCGGCGGCAAGTCGCACATCCAATATTCGAGTTGCGGAGGCCTAAATGAGCAAGGAGGAAATCCAAGAACTCAAGAGCGAAATCAAGCGCCTCAAGAACCTGCTGCGATCAAAGGACGATCCGAATCCTGTTTCGCCGCTCGCGCCGAAGGGAGGGTTTCCGGACCTGCCCGAAATTGACGGGGTCGAGTTCGCGTCCGCCGCGGCAGCCGTGCATTACAAAGGCCGGAACGACGTCATGCTGGCGAAGGTCGCACCGGGCAGCGCAGTCGCCGGCGTCTTCACTCGCTCCGCGACGCGCTCAGCGCCGGTGCTGGATTGCCAAAGCAAGATCGCCGAACTGCATTCGAAAGAGCCGGTTGACGACGGTTTCGCGATCCTGGCGAATTCAGGCAATTCGAATGCCTTCACGGGCGCTGTCGGGGTCAGCGCAGTCGAGAAACTGACAGGCTTGGTCTCCAAGACCTTGGGGATATCGGAGCGGCATGTGTTCACCGCTTCAACCGGCGTTATCGGCGTGCCACTGCCGAGCGAGCGAATTGCCGCCGTCGTAGGCTCCTTGCGCGACGGTCTGCGGCCTGACGGAATCAAAGGAGCGGCGCGCGCAATCATGACGACCGATACCTTTCCGAAGGGTGCGGGAACTACGGTCGACATCGGCGGGTCGACGATAAGCATAGCCGGGTTCGCGAAGGGATCGGGAATGATCGCGCCGGACATGGCCACGATGCTTTCCTTCATATTCACGGACGCATCCGTGGAGCAACAGACTCTCCAGTCGCTCGTGTCGAAAATAGCCGATGAAACCTTCAACAGGGTTACGGTGGACGGCGACACCTCCACTTCCGACACAGTGATCGTCGTAGCGACGAACAAATCGAGTGCGCCGCGCATCAAAGACAAAAATACGGACGAAGGAAAACAGTTCGGCAAAGCCCTGACCGGAGTAATGGAAGATCTGGCCAAGCAGCTTGTCCGCGATGGCGAGGGTGCCACGAAGCTTGCGGAAATCCGCGTGACCGGCGCCGAGTCCGACAGCGATGCCGCCCTGGTCGCAAAGTCCATTGCAAATTCGCCGCTCGTGAAGACAGCAATTCACGGTGAGGATCCCAACTGGGGGCGGATCGTGATGGCGATCGGAAAGGCGGGCGCGAAAGCGGACCGCGACCGGATATCGATAAGTTTCGGCGACCACATTGTTGCAGAGCGGGGGTTTGTTTCGCCGAATTACGAAGAAGAAGTCGCAGCAAAGCACATGCGAAACGAAGAGATCCTCATCCAGGTCGATCTCGGGATAGGAAACGGTTCAGCCGCCGTCTGGACCTGCGACTTTTCGGACCGTTACGTTTCCATCAACGCCGATTACCGCTCATGAAGCTGGTGCTCGTGGCTGCCGCCGCGCTTGTCGACCCCGACGGGCGGGTACTGATCGCCAAGAGGAAAGACGAAGGATTCTTGGGCGGTTTGTGGGAGTTTCCCGGCGGCAAGGTTGAAGCCGGAGAGACGCCGGAAGAGGCTCTCGTCCGGGAATTGCGGGAAGAGCTCGGAGTGGACACTTGGCAGAGCTGCTTGGCTCCGTTCACGTTTGCCAGCCACACCTACGAGGAGTTTCACCTCTTGATGCCATTGTACATATGCCACAAATGGGAGTCACAACCGGAGACCCGCGCCCACAGCCAATTGAAATGGGTTTTTCCACGCAATCTCGTATCCTATCCTATGCCACATGCTGACAAGCCGCTCGTGGCGATGCTGAGGGATTGGTTGTAGATCGGAATATTGGCACCCAAAGGATGTTCCAGATCAAAAGCACGGATCTAATCTCGGTTCAATTCCGAACAACCGTTCGAAACAGACCCACGAATCCCGCTCATCTTGCTGCGGTGGACCAACCCTGTCAGCTTGTATTGTAGAGTCCATCCCGCAACAACCAAAACGGAAACACTGAACATGCGTGCAACTCGGTGGCAATTCCTGTTAGCGTCGTACTCCGAAACCACACGCTTGCGAAGATCAATCGAATAGAGGCCTAACGCCCATGCGAACCTCTTCCACCAATGAACGCAATGAATCATACCTAAGAAATAGGAGCATCACAGAAATGTTATCGAATTTGGCAAATGCACGCTCTAAGGCGTTGCGTCCCAAGGATGTTCTTGTTAGGTTCCTATCCTGATTCCGAGAAGACCAGAATTTGCTTTGCTGATCGCGTATGGATCGAGAGGTAGATGGCACACTTACACAACGTCAGTTCGCAAATGGAACGGCAGACTAATTTCATCCGAGCTAGGTCACAGGACGTTAGCACACGAGCGGTGCTCCGTTCTTGTGCCTAGACAAAAATCACGAGGGCTAGAACTTGAAAGTTTTATCACTATTTGCGGGAGCAGGCGGCTTGGATCTAGGTTTCCGAAATGCTGGTCACACAATTGTCTGGGCAAATGACTTTGACCGAGATTCATGCGCAACCTATAAAAAAAACATCGCCGAACATATTGTGTGCAGTGATGTTGCCAGTATTGATACGAATAGCATACCACAATTCGATATTTTGATTGGCGGATTTCCTTGTCAAGGGTTTTCTAGAGCTAATATAAATAAAAAGAAAAATGATAATCGAAATAATCTATATTTACATGTACTAAAGGTATTAAATGCAAAGAAACCAAAATACTTTTGCTTGGAGAATGTCAGGGGAATTTTGACCTTAAACAATGGTTGTGATTTTTCTGAAATAAAGAATGCGCTGTCTAGCGAGGGATATAAAACTTCATACAAGGTTTTAAATGCTGCTGATTATGGTGTTCCGCAAAATAGAATTAGGGTTATCATAATTGGCGTACGCCAAGATATATCCCGGTATTTCAAGTTCGAATATCCGGAACCAACTCATACAAAATATGAAAACAACTCATTACCAAAATGGATAAGTATTGCTGAGGCTCTTGAAGGTATTGGCGAGCCCAATGAAAGTAATTTATTAAATCATATATGTAGTAAGTACAAAGTCACTAACAGAGATTTTACCGGTCACAGAAAAACAGATCCAAAAAAACCAAGTCCAACAATTTTGGCAAGAGGCAACGGCCGAGGTGGAGTATGCGCTATCCAACATCCAAAAAATCACAGGAGATTGTCTGTTCGTGAAAGTGCCGTTATTCAAACATTCCCAATGAACTTTGAGTTTATAGGAAATTTGTCGTCTATGTACCGGCAGGTAGGCAACGCCGTTCCGGTTAAATTGGCAACGAAAATCGCGAGGAGGTTTCCAAAATGAAGGTCGTTTCCCTTTTCTCTGGATGTGGCGGACTTGACTTGGGATTTGTGAATTCTGGATTTAATGTAATTTGGGCTAATGATATTTTTGCCGACGCCGCAAAAACATATGCGCGCAACATAGGGGACCACATCGTAGAGAAGGATTTACGGAATATCTCGGTGGATGATATTCCAGATTGCGATGGTATAATCGGTGGCTTTCCATGTCAAGGATTTAGCGTTGCAAATATGGGAAGGCATATCAACGATGAGCGTAACACACTTTATTTGCAAATTGTACGGGTTGTTTCTCAGAAAAAGCCAAAGTTTTTTGTTGCTGAAAATGTAAAGGGAATATTGACACTTGGGAAGGGCGCGATCTTTGAAAAAGTAAAAGAGGATTTTGCAAGGGCCGGTTACATTGTTCACCATCACCTATTCAACACAGCAGATTATGGTGTTCCGCAGAGGAGGGAAAGGGTTATTCTGTTCGGCGTGCGTTCAGATTTATGCGAAGAGATGGTTGTAGCGTTCCCGCCAAAGCGGACACATTCCAGGGAAAAAGCAGAGGGCCTCGAAAGATGGATAAGCTGTGGTGAGGCGTTGCGGGACATCCCGGAGCCATCAAAAAGAGTAAACATTCCGAACCATGAAGGATCAAAATATAAGCTAAGGTTCAACGGATACCTTGGTCATCGAAAAATTGATCCAGATGCACCGGCTCCTACAATAACCGCAAGGGGAGACGAGCGTGGCGGGGTTGTGATTATACATCATCCAGTGAACCACAGGCGAATGACCGTAAGGGAGACAGCAATTATTCAAAGTTTTCCTTTAGACTTCGTTTTTGAGGGAACAAAAACTTCGGCGTATCGACAGATTGGCAACGCCGTACCTCCAATCTTTGCTGAAGCGATAGCTCGATCTGTGAAAGAGTCTTTCAATTCTACAAAGGCTTAACTCAAGATACGATACCTTCTGCGGTGAGCAACGAGGATAATTGTTATGCTACTGACAGACTTCAAGATTACCAAGCCGTTCGACGGGTTCAAATGGCGTTGGATGGACTTCACACCAGTCGAATCTTTCAACAGACCAGATATCTTCCTTGGAATTGTGCGTGCGATTGGAGACTGTGATGGGCTAAATGCTTCAGATCAAGCGTTCATAAACAGGCTGGCTGAAGTACAGCTGGATTTGGATAAAAAACAAGATAACATTAATCTAATCCCAACGGACCCGAGCAGAAATGTGATTAGGCGCCAAGGGCGTTATTGGTCTGGAACAGGTGTCTTGGAGAAATCTAGTGATAGAAAACTGCATTTAACAGAATTGGGTAAAGATTTGGCAAACGGTAGCCTTGCTGTTGATGAGTTTGCAACAGACTTCATTTTTCGACATAAATTACCAAATGAATATATCGAAAGCGAAGAGACAGTAAAAGTTTGGAATGATAACGGTTTAGAAATTTATCCTTTATTAATAATTTTAAGGGTTTTGGGACATTTACATTACTTGACTCCAGATGAGGTTGTAAAGATTTTGGTTCCGCTTAGTGCCTACGATACTCAATTAAAATCCGATCAATTTGCTGAAGCGGTACTTGAATTTCGAGATAACCCGCCATCTGCAGACCATTTTCCGAATTGTGCACCAGGCGCAAATGATGCAAGGATGGTTCGGGAACATCTTTTGTTTCTAGAGAACTTTGAAGTGTTGCGTTTGGAATCGAATAAAAGTGAGAAAAGTGCGACAAAACGTGAACAATATTACTTAGATGAATTGGGGAAGGCTATCTTGGATTCTTTTGAGTTCGGGGAATATATTATCGACAACCCTGTCGGTGGTAAAGAGTCTGGTGAACAGAATAAAAAAAGGGTACCTCATTATGATGTAGATTTTGGGGCGGTCCGCCGTAAAAAGATGGCCCTTATTGCGAGTCGACCAAATCAAGCTAAATTTAGAAACCAAGTTATTTCAGCATATAAGGGAAGGTGTATTTTAACGGGAGAAAACATATTGGATGTCATAGATGCTTGTCACATCATTGATTATTCAAATGGTGGACCGGATATTTTAGAGAATTCTCTTTGTTTAAGAACAGATTTACACACGTTGTTTGATCGTGGAAAATTGAGAATCTCAAAGGATAGTGAAGTTGTATTATCAGGGGATCTTTTGAGCGGTTCTAGTTACTCAGATCTTCAAGGTAATATTACCTTACCGTGTTGGGTAAATCGGAATTTCTTGGATAAAAAGTTTAAGTATGGATCCACGTTTCTATAGCACAGTAATTCCTAGCGTTAACACACAATGGCGGTGATCGTTGATTATTTAAAACAGAAGACAAAATGTGCTCGGCATGGATCGCTAAGTTTTGCCTCGGTAAATTTAAGAAATTTAACTAAAAAAAATTCCACTTCACGAGTGAACGCGAACACTCATGCATCTGCCGTAGCATTTGGAGGATATATTTTTTGTTGAGTTTTAGCTGTTAATGTGCGTATTTTTAGTTACAAACATAGATGCAGTCGTTCTCGAAAAAACCTTTATTTATAATCGCTTCATGCATCCTGTCAGTGTTTTCTGAAAAAATAATAACGGCAAGATCGGAAAGGGCTCGTGAGCAACAAACGTAGAACAAGCGTCTTGTTCGACCAATTACGGAATCTTCTCCTGCATTGATGTTTTCCTGATCCCTAGCCGACAGTTGCGTTACGCCAAAATACTTTCCATACGAAAACATATTGTGCTGCGCTTCTTGGTCATCAATAACGACTAATACCTTGTCGAATTCTGCGCCCTTGATGCCCTGCTGCGTATCGAATGGTGACTGATCTTCGATGTATTTTCGATAGCTCCACAGTTCTGCCGCATCGCATTGAGTGAACCGTAATCCCGCGTTGTCGGGCAGCGGGTCAGCCACTTGTTGGGCAGTATTAGCGTAGGTCTGGATCAGTTCCGTGTATCGTTCATCGAACGCCACAATATTCTTCTCCTGCAGGAAGCGTAAGACTTCTCCGATGCGCTTTTCTTGCCTCGGACAGAGTAGTTCAACCAATTCGGCAAGCTCGTCTCGAAGGTTGTCGAGTAACCCCGCAGTATCGGCGGCGGCTATGGCATCGGGTTGTAGTCGGGGGCAGTGCTTTCGAAGTAAGCGCATAACCTCGAATTCTCGTTTATCCCGCCACGCGAGTATTGCGGGCAAGACAAAGGTGAGGAAAGGCCGGAGCACCCAAGCGGTGCCGTCAACTAAACCACTTTTCAGCTCTTCCGGCGATTTGTCGTTTAGTGCACTGTAGAGGCTTGGAAATCCTAGCCTAGTTGCGGCCATGCGGTGGACCAGAACCAGAAGCCTTAACTTGCCCTCATTGTTGTCTGCCACCCAGCTTTCATCTTCGTCTTGCTGGGCTAGCCAGTTACGCGCGTTCTCAAGACGTTCTTGACGCCGCTCATCGGCGGGAAGAATAATTACTCTTGCTGTGCCCTCAACTGGAGTGCGTTCTCCGTTCCGTAAAATGTGACGTCCACGCGTCTGCTCAAGCTGATCATCTTCGGCCCGGATCCGATTGATAACCCGAAGAACAGCACTTGGACATCTGAAATTTTCAGGTTTCCTTAACCTCACCCAATCTTGCTCAGGTTGGATTGGGCCGACGCCTTGCATGTAAATCTTCTGAACAGGATCCCCAAAAAATCCAAGGCAAAAGCCATGTCGAGTCAAACGCGCCACTTCGAGTAGGGCCGTGACGAAAGCGGGATCAGTATCTTGGCTCTCATCAACAAATATCACGGGGAAACGTCGAGACAGGATTTTTCTCATCAAGTCATGGTTGTCGATGAACGCTGGCCCGATTTTCAAAATGTCGCTGTGCCCGAGTAATCCGTTCGCGTAGTCACTGCCAGTTCCGTACTTAAAACTTTTGACTGCACCGATTTTTTCAAGTTGGCTTCGATAACGCGTTATGTTCTCTCTTGCACGTTCTCTGGTAGTCGCCCTCGCGCGCGGATTTTCGATCCTGCTCTCTTCTGCTTCTATCTTTGTAAACAGCCAAACTCGTACCCATTTGCGGAGATCATTTTGAAACGGTTTTATTGCCTCCCACAAGAAGCTGTGGATTGTGGAAACATGGAATAGTTCGTCGGTCCCGACATCCCGGCGAATCTCCTCGACGGCAACTTCCGTGTAGGTGATGCAAGCAACTCTCTGCCCGTTTTTGCGCAGATCTGGTCCCTGAGAGCGTCCAATCTGTGCAAGCGCTTTGACAAGCGACGTTGTTTTTCCTGAACCGGCTCCAGCAACTATGACAAAATGTCGGATGCCGTCGCTGGCGAGCCGATTGTAAAGTTCTCTGTCGGTTTCTGTGTCGGGTTGTCCGATTCGGCTCGTCATTGACCGCCACCCTCAGGTTGATCGCCTTCATTGGTCGCAATATCCAGCGTGGACTCAAGCCAACGCAATCCTTCGGCGATATATTCTGGAACATTCCAAGAATCTGGGTTCTTGGCGAGCAATGCTAACGCAAAATCTGTCTTCTTGAAATTGGAACTATGAACCTTTTCGTGCAGACGCTGTGCAAGTTGATCGAGGCCACCACCTGGTTCGTGCACGCACAGTCTTAAGTCGGTGTTGGCAGAATGCTGCGTAAAACTAAGGTTATCAAGTGCGAATGCAACCTCAAACGTCCGTCCGGCACGGCGGATCTCCTCATCACCATACGACAGCTTAACCGTACAAGGATAAGTGACGCGAACCCCTCCTAAACCAAAGTGATTAGCTTGGACGCATTTTTCTTCGGCAACGGCAGCCAGAAGTTCATCAATCTCGGTTTTTTCAGGGAGCCACTGTGCAAGCACTTGATTTGAGGTTATTGCACCGGGAGTTTCCGGCATGCACACACTTTGAGCCCCACCGCCCTCTTCGTGACCTTGATCTGCCTCTCCATGTCCACTCACACTGTCCAGATCGGTAATGATGAGCGTCGCTATCCCAAGAAACTCAATGAATGGGCGAAAGACGTGAGCGTGTGCTCCACCGATTTCGAGCGTGCACAGATAGCAGGATTGCAGAGCGGGGGCGCTGTTAGCGATCATCTGCGGCAGTAAAAGTCGTTCGACGTTTCCTTCAACAAGGATTGCTGCGTCAGCAAAGAAGATATCGCAGTGGGAAAGCTTTAGATATCGATCCAGGAAATCGCGCCTTTGGGTGGGGGAGTCGCGGTAGAATTTCGATAAGTTCAAAACTTGCGTTGCCTGTTGCGCGCCTATACCCTCGCGCCTGAAATACCGGATAGGCCGAAAACCGCGCTCATATAGGATATGTGGAGAGTGTGTCGTTAGCGCGAGCTGCGTGTGGAACCCGTCTGCCGCCTCCCCCTCTGCCGTCAGGATTTCTAGTACCTTTTTGACGAATACCTGCTGCAGCTGCACGTGTAGATGCGCCTCCGGCTCTTCGATAAATGCGAGATGAAGCGGAGGGCATTTATCCTCCTGCCCAAGCCATTGCGCATGTAGATCAAGAAGTTCGACAACCATGTAGATTAAGTTTTTGAAGCCAAGGCCGCTATATCTATCCGGAAGTGTCAGCCCTTCATCATTCAATGCATAGTGAACATGCGCACCATCGTGGCTGCTCATCACCGTTGCTGGATTAAGGGCTGATTTGATCATCAAGCGCGGGTTGCTCAGCCCTGGATATCCCAAAAGCGCCAGACGCTGAAGAGTGTTGGAAAACACCCGTTTAAGATGTTGGTTAAAATTTGACTCAGAGTCTGCGAGTGCCTTTACTGCGTTATAGTCATCCCCGTAGCGCTGCAGGTTTCTTTGATAAAAGCGGCTGAGGTGTTTAGAGAGTTCTTGGGCACGACTACCTCCCTCACTATCCGAGAGATGTCGCTGCGCGTGAAGAAAGTCGATTTTGATCAAAGAGTTGACTATGTCTTTTCCGGCACGTCCCTGGTCCCGAAATAGCTCCTGCGGTTCGTAGCCTTGGTTCGGATCCAAATCATCGTCGAACTGCGTTTGATCCAACACAAAATATTTGAACTCATACTCCTTTTTGAATTCTCCTTCCAAGAACTCACGCAATGACCTTAGTGGTGCAACATACTCCATATTCTCGCCAGCATTTTCCCTCGCTCGTTCGCGCCGCTCATTGAAATGTGCCAGTGTCCCGCTTTCATTGCGCGGAGCGAATTCTATACGGACGCCGACTCTTGAGCCCTGCCAATCTAGGCTGGGCAGAAGATCAACTACTCGATGGAGATCCGCTTGACCTACCGCAAACCATAGATCTAGTGAAAGCACCGGAAGGGCGGCACCGGCATTGCCATCTCCAAAATCATCGATATCATTCCAGCGACATGCACTGATGTCATGAAACGCCGCACGGTCGCGGACACCGCTGACAAAGAAATGCATCGCTTGCGCGACAGATGTCTTGCCGCTATTGTTCGCACCGACGAAGATAGATATGTCCCTGTCAAGATCAATCCGTACATCAACCAAGCGCCGAAAGTTCTTTATCCTGATTACTTCTAAATACATTTTGCACCCAATTCTCTTTTCAAATCAGAAAATCCCTACAACTTCAGCATTTTTGCGACGTTTCGAAGTCCGATTCGTCTGCGCCTGAGAACGGTTTATAGGATATGGGCGGGTTGTTTTCCAGCGGTCCGGATGTTGGCCTATTGGGGCGTTCGCTGGGCGCGCGAAAAGTCTGGCGCCGATTGCGGCGGGACCGCCCGATGCACCGTGGAGCGGCTCATGCGCAAGCAAGGATTACAACGGGTCTCCCGAGGACGCGAGCAACCACGATCCCCGGTCCGCCCCATCATCAATGTAGAGTCGCATCAATGGGTGAACTCAGACACAGGCGCTTTAGTAGCAGTACTGCAACACAAATGTACCACGACATGCTCCGGCGGGTCAGAACCCGGCCGTGACCTGTACTTGGACTTCATACATCTTCTGCCACCGGCTAATGCGGAAGTTCACGAACTGCGCCGCGACCCCGATAAACGCCATCAGGGAACTGCTCGACCATGCAAAACGCGATGGAGCACAATCAAATTGCTGTACGCGAACGGCCATCTTTCGAAGAGCAACAGGAAACAGCAACCGGTCCAGCTGGTCGCCAGTTCCGCCACCTTCGACGATGTCATCAGGCTTGTGGAGGATTCCGGCATCGGCACCAAATCCGAAATCGTCTCAGCAACCAATTACGACAATGTTGTTCTAGCACAATACTTCATGAACATCTCTGTGATTCCCAACCACATCTGGCCGTGCCAAATGACTTCGAGGCCAGGGTCGGCAGTGCTTGCGGGTGTGGTACCCTCTGAGGCAGACGATGAGTTGCACCGCATCGCGCACCCGATCACGCGCTAACAGGCTGAGCTTTCCGACATAGTTCCGCTGCAAGTACAGCTCGTTGTCGGCGGACATCATCCCCGGCCAGCGATTGGATGCATGGCGGCGCAGCAGGACCTCCGTCCGCCTGCACAACTTCGGCGCCCGATCCTTCACCGTCAGAGATGGGAGCCCACGAACTCGGCCACTTCCCGGCACCGCCGCCCTTGAAGCAATCTGCCTCCCGGTCTTTCGTCGCAACCGCGTGCGCTCTGCAGTGCGCATCGTGAACCGTCTTGGCGACACTCGGTCACCCGGAACCGGAGTCAAAGGTGTTGCATGAATGTTCTTATTTTGCTTTAATCGTTGCACGCACATTCTTGGAGGTGCCGCGTGATTGAAACGGCCATCGAGTGGACAGACTCAACTTGGAATCCGGTCGCCGGATGCAGTGCGATGTCTGCCGGGTGTACCAACTGCTACGCTATGCAGTTGGCCCGCCGATTGGAGGCAATGGGCATCAAGAAATACACGGGCCTCACACGGAAGTCCGGCTCTAGAACCGTCTGGAAAGGGATTGTTCACGAAGATCACGCTTCGCTGGACATTCCGATTCGGTGGAAGAAGCCCAGAAGAATTTTCGTTAATTCGATGAGTGACTTATTCCATCCGTCGGTGTCATCGGAATTTAGTGCCAAAATTTGGTCGGTGATGGAACAAACTCAGCAACACAGCTATCAAATCCTAACAAAACGACCAGATCGATTGGCTGCGATGTCGGCATCAGGATCCTTGACCAGATTGCCGAACGTGTGGCTTGGAACCAGCGTCGAAGACGAAAGCGTTGCCCATCGAATCGCCGAGCTTCAAAACGTGCCAGCGGCGATCAGGTTCATTTCATTTGAACCTCTAATTGGCTCAGTTGGACGAGTCGATCTCACAGGGATCGACTGGGCGATTGTTGGCGGCGAAAGTGGGCCGAGGGCCCGCCCGATTCAGGAAACATGGATTGACGAGATTTACGATGCATGCCAGTTTTTCGGAACGGCTTTTTTCTTCAAGCAATGGGGAACTTGGGGTGAAGACAACAAGCGCCGTTCGAAAAAGAAAAATGGGCGGAATTACCGAGGCAGAACTTGGGATGAGATGCCTGCAGATAAACCATTATAAAACGCACTGCTATGGCTAAAAAACCATACGATTGGAAAGAGGGGGCCACCCTCCAAGATCATTCCAAACGAAAACACAGGATCCTTAGGGAGTATTTTCATCGATACCTATGGGAGCGATGTAAGAATCCTAATACTCGTCATTTTAACCTGGCAATCGTGGACGCTTTCGCTGGCGGCGGCCATTATGCCGATGGAAGTCCTGGATCGCCAGTAATTTTCGCGGAGACTCTATTAGATACGGTGGCAAATATCAACGTCAAAAGAGCTGAAAATAACATGCCAAAGGCCGAAATCAACTGCCTAGTGATTCTCAATGATTCCGATCCTGACGCTTATCGCAAGCTTCAGGAGGCTGTTGCACCCTACGCGGCCGCTGCACGGGAGACAGATTCCGACGTGACCCTGTCGTTCAAGTTCTATCACGGTAAGTTTGAAGCGCTTGTAGATAAATTTTGTACCTTGATTAAGAATGAACGCTATCGAAATGTAATCTACAATCTCGACCAGTGCGGGCACGGCCAAGTTAACCGTGCAACGATTTCTAGACTTATTAATTCGGAAAGATCGGTCGAGATTTTCTTTACTTACGCTATAAAGACTCTGATTGCGTTTCTTGATCAACGCAATTTACAACGCAATCGCAATCAACTTCAGTACCTTGATCTTCACCCCAATTCGATAGAGCTTGCCGAAGATCAAATGACCAAGGATGAATGGCTAGGGGCCGTCGAGCGAAAAGTATTTGGGCATTTTTGCGAATGTGCTCCGTTTGTAACACCATTCTCGATCAACAACCCGAAAGGATGGCGATATTGGTTCATGCATTTTGCAAAGAGCTACAGGGCTCGTCAGATTTACAATGATGTTCTTCATAAAAACAGCACTGAACAGGCTCATTTTGGCCGATCTGGACTTCGTATGCTGTCGTATGACCCGAATCATGAGGATGGATTTCTTTATCTTTTTAACTCAGAAGCAAGAGAGGAAGCGAACCGTCAGTTGTATGACGACATTCCGAGATTGGTGTCCGACCATGATGATGCCATCAAGATATCAGATTTTTATAACGCTATCTACAACGATACACCAGCACACAGCGACGATATTCACGATGCAATTTTTAAGAATTTTGATCTTGAAGTTCTCACACCAAAGGGCAACAGACGTCGCTTTGCCCGCAGGATTTCGCTGAATGATACGCTGCGCATTAGAGAGCAGCTGAGTTTTTACATTCCGGAACCGAAGCAAGATCGATCAAAGTAGTGAACTGTACGAATTTCTGCAGTCTTGATTTCCTCATACGCAAGATGGCCTGAACGCTCCTTCCGGCGGCCGCGGGAAGGCTATTATTTACGTGAGGGTGTCGAGCGAACCGGCAAAGACCTGAAAGCGCAGTATGTCGATTTGTACGAGCGATAGGTACGGAAGACGAGTGGATCCTATTTCGGCGGAAAGTGCGAGAGTTTGTCAAGCTTTACGAAGCTCTTGCCCCTGATCAGAGCATTCTAGCCGCTTCAGATGATCTGAGGTGGTTCGGCAACTGAAGGTCGCGGGCCTCACGACCATCGTCAAGCTTCGTGGCATTGATGATCCGTGCTTCCGGGATGATTTTGAGATGGAGGGCAAAGAAGAAGATGATCTCAAGTCTTCTGCGCTTCGCAAACCAACGGAACTGCGCAAGATTACGAATGCCAAGATCGCGGAAAACCCGCACCAATACGCCAAGTTCAGCGACAAGCTCCGAGAGCTGATTGAGAAGATGGACAGTACGCAGCTGAATTGGAGCGAAAAGCTGAAGGCTGCGGAAGAATATGCTCGCGATTTGGAAAAGGAGTACGAGGCACACATCAAAACGGGATTGTCGCCAGCTGCGCACGCGATTCTGCGTGTGATTGAAGACGTGGAGGGTGGTGAAGAAGAGCGCGGCAAGGATCTCGCATTGTCTGTTGAGGCGGTCTACACTGACGAAACTCTTGCGCCGAAGCTGTGGCACACCAAAGACAGCTTGAGAAAGGATCTGCGCCAGCGCGTGCGCGGAGAGGCCAACGCCTTGGGTTTCAGGAATCTTAAAGGTCTGCCAGCGGCAATTGAGGAAATCGCGATCAAGTTCTATGCGAGGAATTCATTCGGCGAGTCTTGTGACTGCACGAAAGCAGGGCGACCGCCCTGTAACATGATCCCGTGCTTAACCTTGGAAAAGCATGCTATCAGCGAAAGCCGAGGGCCGCTTGAATGAATGTCTTCACGCTTGGAAAGCTGGAAGTGCCTTATGATTTGAGGCGCAGCGAAACAGCTTCACGCCTCCATTTGGAAATGACATTGGACGGCATGCTTGTCACTGCGCCCGAGGCTGTTGATCTGGCCAAGATAGAAAAGACGCTGCATTTCAAGCGTCGCTGGATCGTGGAGAACCATGTCAAACTTCGCGAAAAATACAATCAGATGCACAAAATTGCGCGGTTCCAAACGGGAGCGAAGGTTCCCTATTGGGGCCGTTTGGCACGACTGACCGTCAATGAAGAAGCCACGCCTTCAGTCGAATATTTGAACGGCATATCCATAGGCTTGCCGGCAATGTGCAGCTTTGAGGCGCGCGACGAAGCGGCTGAGCAGTTGTTGCGAGAATGGTTGCGTGTTCGTCTTCAAGAAGAAGCTCACAAACATTGCAGAAAATTCTCGCGCGCGCTTGGCGTTCAAATGCCTACAATTCGTATCGCGGCACTCAAGTCTCGCTGGGGCAGCTGCGGAGAAAGCGGTGTCGTTTCTCTGAACTGGCATCTGGTCTTCGGACCGAAGCGGGTGCTTGTTTACGTCATTGCTCACGAGCTGACGCATTTGGTCGTGCGAAATCACGGGGAAGATTTCTGGCGAAAATTGAGGTCTGTGATTGGCGACTGCCAGCATGAGCACGACTGGCTCATGAGGAATGAGCACCTGCTAGGCTACCGTCGCATCCCGGTTCAGCAATGATTGTCAATTGGGATGCAAAAATGCTCTCTCTATTGGCGAATATAAGATGCATGCGCCATGCTTTCGCGTCGGCGTGCTCCGGTCCACGTCAACGCCTTGAAGCGCGTTTTGATTGTCGTCGCCCGGCCAACTGCGCAGGACAGAGGCTCGTTGGCAAGATAGAAATGCCTTTTCACAGAAAACGGAATGGCGGATAATGGCTTGAAGAACTGAATGCTGACGTTGCAACTGCAAGAGATGGCTGAGCGAACATGCCGACCGAGATTTTCCATTTCGTAAAGTCGTATGTGCTCAGTATAGCAACGCGCGTTATGCATGTTTTTCCTTCGCGCGGTCGAGATAAGCGTTCAAGTCAGGAAAAATCCGCGAGATTCGAAGAGTCCTCAAACGGACGGAAACCCGAACCATCCGATGCTGGCTCACCGGCTGAACGCAAGTCGGAGCGGTTGCCTGACCGGAATTCCGATGAGGCGGTTCCCCCGCAGACGCCGAAGGAAACTAAATCAGGCATTGAAGCGTCTCCCTCGCATCTAAACCAGTCGCAAAAGGCTGGTAGCGAAGCCCTCCAGCCATCCAACGGTACTGGAGACGATCAGGACGGTGACCGAAAAGCCCACGAAGAATCAGCAAATGCGCCCAAGGAATCAGCAACCAAGGATTCAACTTCACCTGACAATGTGTCTGCGCTGGGCATCGCTTCGGAGGAGCGCGGTCAAACATCCATACGTCGTAATGACCGTGAAAGTGGGAGCAAGATTATATCCGACTCCATTGAGAGTGACTCTTCGCAGATTGACCCAATTGAATTGGCTCCCAGCTTGTCGGACGATGCGAACGAAATTGAATTGAATGAAACTGAAGCGCAGACGGGCGCGCCAATTGGAGCAAAGACTCGGGATCCGAAACCGAAAACGCCGCGCGAAATTCGCGGAAGACGCTCGAAAGGAGCTTCGCCTACAAGACCCGATCGAATCCGGGACGCAATAGCCCGCACAGAGCTTCAGTGCAGCAGGACACACGAAAGCAACACTTGGGAGATCATGATTTCCGTCGATGAAGACTGCCAGGTGAAGTCCATTTTGCACGACGGGAAGCAGCTGCATCTGGTGGGCGGAACCTGTTCACTACAATCATTCCGTGGCCAGTTGTCCATAGAACTCCAGAATGGCGCGCAGAATCCAATCACACTGTTCGACGGCAGTCCGCTTGTGTTCAAATTGTCTAAGGACTGGTTTGGTGTAGGCCGACGACTTGTGAAGGGAATGACTAAGGGACATCACATCGTCTTCGTACCCTGTGGATGGAATCGAACGGGCCACGTGCCGATAGAACCAGACACCTGCACCGATGAAGAGTTCACGGCCCACTATTTTCATGCGGACGGAACGCCTGAAGGGGAAGATTCTGGAGGGTTTCAGGAGTTTGACGGTCAGCTGCGGGTGGTTGCATTGGAGTTAATGGGCAAGAGATTATTCGACGATTCCGAGAATGGGGACCTGTTTGTCGGTGAGGTGCCGAGATTGCCGTATTCAAATGAATTCGTCTGGGCGCGCGTGGGGGACGAGTCGCCCGACGGCTGGTGTGGCGATAACTTCAAACCGGACGAGAGCGATCTCGCGTCAGTTCTTCGTGGCCGTCAGGGGCATTTCTTTGTCCGCGTCTACAGCGCGGAACAAATGCTTGACGGCATACAATTCAGATATCTGCGCGACCTGAAGGAAATCCTTTTGAACGATAAACCTTACTCCGATAACGCACTGCTCATTCCGTCGCCCGGTGGGCACGATACGACGGAAGTGCGCTTTGTCGGGATTGATGGTTCGCAAACTCGTCTCAGCTTGAATTCGCCGATGCCGCATGTGGAACAAAAGGGAAGCAGTCTGTATGTCGGTCCGCATCCCGAAGGGGACAGCGTTTCGTGTTTGCTGGATTCCCGCGCCGGAAAAGTTGGCATCGAACTGAGGCTGCCGCGCGTGTGGTGGCGGCTGGAGCGTTGCTCGGCTGAGCAAACCGAATGGCGTGACACGCCGTTCGAAATAGTGCGTGACAAGTTTATTGAGCTTGCGCATGAGGGATGGTCAGTTCGGATGCTTTTGCCGTCGCGCATCAAATCCGCGCATTTCGGATTCAACGATCAACGTAAGTTGGAGCATCGGCTGGGGAGCAATCACGGCGCGCTCATGTTGGACGAATTCGTCGACAATGAATGCATCGCAGAGATCCAATACGCCGACACGTCATTTGAAGCGGAGGTCGACGGAATACCCATAACGCTCATCCGGATAGCCGCCGCTCCCGTTCCTAAGATTGTTTCCTTTTCCAGAAGACCGAAATCCATCGACAAGGGCAGAGGTGTAACCTTGATCTGGGAAACAAGAAACGCCGAATCCGGCGGCGTATTCATTGAACCCGAAATAGGCGCAGTCGAACCTGAAGGAATTATGGACGTCAGGCCTGAGAAGACAACCAAATTCACTCTGCGGCTTGTGGCTCGCGGAATTGATGACGTGACGAAGTCCGTCACGGTCGCCGTACTGCTTCCGCCGCGCACGATTGAAGCGCAAAGCGCTACCGTAAAGAGTGGTCGGGGAGGATGCAGAAAAGGAAAAGGTTTCAGCCAGGGCGAGCTTCAAAAAGCGGGTTTGACATCCGATACGGCGAGCCCCAACCCGCTGCGCGTGGATGCGCGTCGGCGTACAACGCACATCTCCAATGTGGAGTCTCTCAGGAGTTTGACCAATGCCTGACGCGCTTACTATCCAGCAATGGCCCGAATTCGTTCGCAAGCGGTACGAAAATTATTTGAAGACTTCCTTCTTTTTCAAGGACCCGAAACTGCGAGCCTCGTTCGAAGCCGCCTTGCAAAAAAGCGATAGTCTCTTGAAGGGGCCGTTCCCTGAGTCGGCTCGGAGCTTCAAGAAAGGACAAAGCGCGCGAGCGCTTGCTGAAGAATGCTTCCCCGGCGAAAGCGGTGACCTGCTCCCGGCATTGCTGGAGAATACGCTGTATCTCCATCAGGAGCGTGCCGTTCGCGCAGCTCACGTCAATGGCCGGAATTTGTTTGTCGCTACCGGTACTGCGAGCGGCAAAACTGAGTGCTTCCTCTACCCGATTCTGTTCGAGCTGTATCGGCAGCATTTGTCCGGTGACCTTAAAAGTCCGGGCGTGCGGGCCATGATCCTTTACCCGATGAATGCGCTTGCAAACGACCAGCGGGGCCGCCTCGGCGGCATCTGTAAAGAGCTTCGGGATGCGGGTTCAGACTTCAAACCGACCTTTGGCCAGTACATCGGCCAGACGCCGGAACATGCCCGCGACACAAAACGAAACGCCTCGGTGCGAGCGGATAATCGATTTGACGGCGAACTCGTGTTCCGAGATGAAATGCGAAACAATCCTCCTCATATTTTGCTGACGAACTATTCAATGCTGGAGTATCTACTCATCCGCCCCGACGACAGCCCTTTGTTTGATCAAGATCGGGGCGCCCATTGGCAATTCATCGTTCTCGACGAGGCGCACCAGTACCGCGGCGCGAAGGGAATGGAGATGGGAATGCTTGTCAGGCGGCTCAAGCAGCGGCTGCGCGAGGGCGGGCGACGGTCTCCATTCCGATGCATAGCCACAAGCGCAACGATCTCGTCCAACCAAGGCGAGGATGAAAAACAGGTGGTTGCCGAGTTCGCGAATGAGCTGTTCGGAGAATCCTTCGCGAGTTCCGATATAATTTTCGGTGAATCGCTACCGCCCTCGAACAAGAATTCACCTCAGCGATACCATGCCTTCCTACGCGCCCTCGAAGGTGCTTTCCTCATTCACGAGGACGGTTCTGATGCTGTGGTGCTCAATCGTACGGGCGGGGTCGAAAACAGTTCGGATGCGAAACCACTGGAAATTGCGCTCTGCCGAGAATGCGGTCAGCACTACTACGTCGGGAAAAAGAAGGGCGGCGTGCTCAGCGAAGCCGTCCGCGACCCGAGCCAACCGGATTTCGGCGTCGACTTCTATCTGCCAGAAGAGAACGGGATCGAATATCTATGCCGACGCTGTGGCATTCTATCGAATTCCCCCACTTCATGCGACTGCGATGCCGCAGTCAAAGTAACGAAATGCGATCCTGACAGCAACAATGCCGATCAAATCAAGGAATGCAATTCTTGCGGCTACCAGCGCGGCGGGGTCAGAGACCCGGTGCAAGAAATTGTGCACGGCTCAGACGGGCCCAACACGGTGATTGCTACTGCGTTGCACGAATTGCTACCGGTCAAGCGTCGGCGGGTGCTTGCTTTTGCCGACAGCCGGCAGGAGGCAGCATTCTTTGCTTGGTATGCCGAAGACTCCTACCGGAACCTGAGCGACCGAAACTTCATCCTGCGCGCAATGAAGGCAGAACAGGTTGCGCAAGAAGGATTGTCCGTCAACGATCTCAGCAGTCGGCTGATTTCCCAGTGGGATCGAGCGGGCTCGCTGGACGAATCAAAGACAAACGAAGCAATAAAACGAGATGCGCTGACGACAATTTTGAAAGAGGCAATAACGACTGAGAAAAGACTTTCGCTGAGTGGAGTCGGCCTCGTTCGGTGGTTCGTGAAGATTCCTGATGTATGGGAATTGCCAGACGCAATGCTGGAGGCGCCTTGGGATTTTTCTGTCGAAGAGGCAAACAGGCTGATCAGGTACCTTCTCGACGATCTGCGGTTCCGCCGCGCCGTCGATTTGCCAGACGAAGCCGCGGCACCGAAATGGAGTGAACTAACAGAATTTCCGCAGCAAGAATTCTGTATTGGCAAGCCGCGTAAGCGGAGACACGTTTTCCAATGGGGAGGTGACCAGTCGGCAATCGTAAAACATTATCTTTACGAACTGCTTGTGGAGAGCGGATTGCAAAGCGATCAGAAGATAAAAGCATCAATTGATCTGATGCGGACAATCTGGGATTCGCTGCAAAAAATTCCGAACGTGCCTTTACTGACGCGCGCAAATCGGGGCGGCACATTCCGGCTGGATTCGCGCTGGCTTCGGATCGGGCCGGCAAAAGCCGGGGAGATCTTCGAATGCAGGACGTGCGGATCTTTGACCGGCTACAACATTCGAGAAGTCTGCCCGAGGTATCGCTGTCACGGAAAACTCCTTCCGGTCAATCTACCACGGCTTGAAAATAACCACTATCGACTCCTCTACGAAAGCGCCAAGCTGCCTCCGGCACTCGTCGCCGAAGAGCACACCGCGCAAATCGAAAGCAACGAGGCGCGCGAAAGGCAGGACAGGTTCAAGAGTGGCAGCATAAACCTTCTGAGTTCATCGACCACATTTGAAGTAGGCGTGGACTTGGGCGAACTGGATGCGGTTTTCCTACGCAATGTGCCTCCTGAGCCATTCAACTACACGCAGCGCGTCGGCCGGGCCGGTCGAGGAGAATCTCCAGGATTGGCAATCACCTACTGTCGCCGAAACCCGCACGATCTGTATCATTTCGAAGATCCGCCTGGCCGAGTAATTGAAGGAGTGGTGCGCCCACCGCGCCTTCAGATGACGAATGAAAAAATCATCCTTCGACACATCGTTGCGGCCGCTCTGTCCGCATTCTTCCGAGACCAGCCGCAGCGTTTCGAAAGTGTAGAGCATCTTGTAGTTGAATGGGAGAATCCCCGCGCATGCTCGGATCTGAGGCTGTTTTGCGAGCAAAATCATAGCATTGCTGAATCGCTCCGGATGATCGTACCCAAAAAATTGCATGCGCGGACAGGCATCGAGGATGGTTCTTGGATTGAAAGGATTACAGATTCAAATAGTCGCTTCGGTCTTGTCGAAGTGGAAGCATGCGCCGATTTTCGTGACATGGAAAAACTCAGGAACTCGTACTTCAAACAAGGTTATGACAGTCAAATCTACCGAATTAGGCGCCGCATGGATACCATTGCCAAGGAACGAGCCTTGAACTTTCTTTCTCGGAAAGCCGTAATTCCAAAATACGGTTTTCCGGTTGATGTAGTGGAACTTGAAGTTCGTTCCGTCGACGGGAAATCCACCGGCATTGAGCTACAAAGAGACTTGTCCCAAGCCATTGCCGAATACGCTCCGGGCAGCAAGGTAGTGGCAAACAAGAAGCAGTGGGAATCCTTCGGCGTCAAGCATGTTGAAGGAAAAGAATGGCGTGTTCAATATTATCAGTATGATGACGCGCGTAACTTCAAGCAGTGGCAAGAAGGCGATCCGACAAGGCCGCCCAATGCGCGAAAGTATCTCATTCCGGAATTCGGATTCATAACGCCACTATTCACGAAGCCCAAGGAACCGCAGGGACGGATGGGCCGCCTATATACCTCGCGACCGTTTTTCCGAGGTTTTGATCAGAGCTCGAAGCCGGAAACCAAGGACATCCTTGGTGCGCGCGTGACAAAGGCTGTTCCGGGGACTTTGGTGATTCTCTGCGAAGGCCGCAACAGACGTCCGTTCTATATCTGCCCAACATGCGGAGCACACTCGGCAGATCCAACACCTAAGCATCAGTCACCTTTCGGATCAGAGTGCAAAGGCACTCTGAAAAAATTTTCGCTTGGTCATGAATTGGTTACGGACGTCGTACGTTTGCAGATTCCGGAATTGAAGGACGAATGGGATACCTATTCCGTTGCGTTTGCCTGCGTTCTCGGGGCGGCCGAAGTATTGGATGTTCCTGATTCAGATTTGAATGTAACAATTTCTGGGGGAGAATCTCCGCATGAATCATCAATCGTGCTGTACGACAACGTCCCTGGAGGGGCAGCACTGGTAGCACAGCTTGAGCGTGAGGACGTCTTCGTTGCGATGCTCCGCAGCGCACAAAAGCGGGTTGAAGGAAATTGCGGCTGCAACTCAAGCTGCTATGGCTGCCTCCGCAGTTACCGAAACCAGTTTGCGCACCCGCATTTGAATCGAGTGCGGGCACTGGAGTTCCTTAAATCTTTGGGCAGCGCGGCGTAATTGATTTCTCTCCAAGGAGGTCAAGTTGCATTAGCAGAAGGCAATCAATCCTATCAGTGATCGAAATATCTGCGTTGTTTCTGGAAGAGAACATGTCGGTTTTCGCCTAGACAGCCGCGTCGGGGATCTTTCCAGAGCGTTTTTTTTATATCAAGTGAGAAGATGGTTCCGGCTCCGGTGCTCTCTCTGAACTCTGAACTGCACCGGGTTTTCCAGAGAGTGATCGGCTAAACAAACGAGCTGGGAACTCAAAGGAAGGGATCCATGCCGGAGAGAAAGCACAGCCGAGATACAGAAGGTATCCAGCCGAACTCCGCGTACGCGGAGTTCGGCTGTTCAAAGAAAATCGTCCCAACTACTCCAGCGACAGCGCGGCCTACGCCTTGATCCCCGAGAAGTTCGGATGCTCCCGCTTCACGCTTCGCCACTGGTGCATCCAGGCGGTGCGCGACGCCGGGGAGCGGCCGGGCCACAGCAGCGCCGACAAGGCAGGTTCAAGGAGCTGGTGCGAGAGAACAAGGAGCTGCGCACCGCCAACGAGATCTTGGAGAAGGCGTCGGCCTGTTTTGCCTAGGCGGAGCTTGACCGCCCGTTGCACCGTGGAGCGGCTCATGCGGAAGCAAGGCTTGCAAGGGGTCTCGCGCGGACGCAAGAAAACCACGATCCCCGATCCGGCACGGCCCAGTCCCCAAGACAACGCCGACGCCCCCGATTAGCTCTGGGTCGCCGACTTCATCTATGTGAACATCGTGATGGGAACGGCCTACGCCGCCTTTGTCCTCGACACCCTGAACTAGGCCATCTGCCAACGACGTCCGGTGCCGGGCGCTTTGACCCACCACTCGGGCCGCGGCATGCAATATGTGTCCATTCGATACGCCGAGCGGCTCGCCGAAGCCGGAATCGACATGTCCGTCGGAAGCGTCGGGGACAGCTGCGACAACGCATTGGCCGAAACCTTCATCGGATTGTTCAAGACGGAAGTCGTCAAGCATCTCGGCTCGAATGGGAAACCATGAAATGAGTGCATTGATGCAACAAGGACCGGCTGTATGGGGCGATCGGCTGCCAAACCCCGAACGAAAAGGAGAATGCGTTCCGCCAACAAGAAAACGAACTTGAAAAAACAGCCTGAATGTTGAACAAAACACTCTCCGGAAAATACGGGGCGATTCAAGAATTCTGACCATTGAATCCTAGTTACGAATCGCGGTAAGTATCGCGGTGCCAGCTAGTTTGTCTCCAATCTTGACCATCAACCCAAATTACGCCCATAGATCTACGCCAAGATGACTCTTCGTTGATGCCTCCCGGCCATGTGTTGCGTTCTGCCATCATAAGCCAAACAGGCTCAACTTCTTGTTCTTGAGCATACCTACGAAGCACCTCCTCATCGATCACTGCCGCCGTTTGTTTTTCAGATAGTCGTTGAGACTGGATTACTATATTTCCGTCGAGGCCAGCCCAGTACTGAGGGCCGTTCGGCGACATCGTCAGGCTAAGGTCATCGGCAAGCCATTTTTGCGGCATGTAAATGGAGAAGCCGTCAGGCAGGGTTTTGTCCAAATGGCCTTCCCAGTGATATTCCACGACTGGAATCGCGAACTCGCAACCGACCGGTGCATTCGAAAGATTCTCGGCAAATTTTTCGCTACGCCAAGTGTCACGCCAAAAAGCTTCTCTTAGGAAGGGGCCACCCCCGAAGTCACGAGGTTGAAACGAGCTAACACCTAAGCTCTTCACACTCTCGAGGTGTTTGATGAACCCGCCGGTTTTTCCCTTCTTCAAGAAAACGCAGTAGAAGAAGCGTAATTCATCGTATCGTTTTCGGTGTCCATCTGGGCCGCTTTGCACATAATTTTTCTCGACCAAATTGAACTCATAGAGAACCAGCCAGCGTTTCCTGCTTTCATCTACACGTCTCAGTTTGTTGGACATCGATTTCGTTGGATCTTCAGTAAAGGGCCATCGCTTCAGTTCGGATTCCGGCACTTCGGGAAGCACGATTTTTGGCTCAGTAATCCATCCAACATCATCAGCTTCAACCGCCGGAAACCGTGATTCTGAAGGCAGAATGGTTGGCTCGATGTTGCGTCGATATACATTGTGACTGTAGCAGTATTTGTGAGGACGCTTTGGCCAGCCTTCCAGAATCCAGAAATTGTCCGCCAACCGAGCTTGCAGCTCATCCAGTGCGATGCGTTGGTATTTCTTTCCGATCCGCTCCAAATCGTTTTCATGACGAGAGGAGCTTGTCATACGTTCATCGTTCGGAAACAAATCCGCCGTCCAACCGAGTTCATATGCCCGTTTGGTTATCCATAACCGGCAATGATCGACGCTGACTATTCTGTAATCACCATGGCCAGCGCCATCATTTAAGTATTCGTCGGAAAGTCTCTGTTTTTCTTCTGCATCAAGCATGGTTTCCAGCCGGGATAGCGCATCGTCTTTGGAGACCTCATGTTGGTCTCTCCCGGTGTTAAGTTTAACAAATACTGTTTTTGTCTCACCATCTTTATCTTTTTCCACAAAGTTCAGTCTTATTGGCACTCTTGATGCTTGTTCATAGGCTTCCATCGCCTCGACACGCTTTAGGTGCGAATCGATTACTTCCCTCTTGAACCGCTCTTTGATTTCCGCCACGGAAACAGGTTTTGGGTCCGTCAACCGGCTGGGCAAAAAGTTCTGCACACACCTAGGTATGCTGTATTTGCCATAGTCGCCCCAATCGCCTGCCGCAGAATAGAAAATCTTTTTCCCGCCCCGTTGTTTGGCGATTTCTTCGACCTGCTCCCTTGTCAAGTCGAACATCGGCTCGTCTGAACAAAATGGGGGACGGCAGATAGCAATCTGAACATTGTCACCCAGTGCATTCTTGCTCTCGGCAAGCTCAATGATGCCCAAGGCATAGTCTCGGGTCAGCAATGCAACAGGCGGTTCGCCATCGGCAAACACTTTCGCGAAGACAGATTGGGAATAGGACTTCAATCGGTCCGGTTTGGGATCAATGCAACAGGCGCCGAAGGCTGCCGCGTAAAGCCGCTCTACTATGTAGGGGTCGTTACAATCGTGCATCTTGGCGAGAACGAAGCCGAAAACATCGCTCTGCTCCAGAAATATTGTTGTGAGGGCTTTTGTAGCCCTGTCACGAAGTGTCATATGCGATGACGACAAGGACCAAGCCAGCACCAATGACGCCAGCTCCATGTGTCTAGGGTCGGTTTTCCGATCAAGTGACGACAGCGCCCATGAGACGATCCGATCCACTTGACTAAACTCTTCCCCGGACGACCAATTGATCCAGCGCGTCCAATGGCTGTCCCGTTCAGCCAGTTCAAATTCCTTTAGGCGCGTGTGCAAATGTTCCGCATTGAAGGGATGCTTTTCGGTCATTGAGACCTCAAGTAGCAATCCTTGCGAATCAAATTCATCCAATCGGTTCAGAAGCTCTCTCGTATCCTCTGTGAAGGCATCCAGACGTCTCCATTTGAAGCTTTCCCCAAACCCATCTTGAACGGGAAGCCCGCGGTCCCAGTGCTTTTCCCAATCCGGCAGCGTTTTGGCGAATTCTATACCGAGTTTCTCGGGATAAATCGTCGAAAGAGCCCCAATTAGACCGGCGTACTCGTATCGCAGCTCACCGCAGGAATCGCCATCACGGAATATGAAGTTCAGGGGTCCCGATTTCTGAAACTCCTTCGCAGGCAAGCGATGTTCATTTTTCTTGCCGGAACGTCGGAAAAGCCCGCGCAATCGCTGAATTAGTCCACATGCATTGGTTGAAGAACCAGCGGCATTCATGGCGGCCACCCTTTCAACAAGGGCGTCTGCCATCAGGAAGTCCTGAAAGCGCTGAAACGAGAATCTTACCAATTCTGAAGGTGGGTCGAGTGGACCAGCGCTTTCTGAAAATGGCGGTGGATCGCGCCGAAATAAATTTGCCTGAATGAAAACGTCCAGCCAGGTCTTGCCTTCGGGTGGTTGACGGTCTCCAAAGTGATCTTGTGCAAACTGGTTGGCCATTGAGACCGTGACATGATCCTGCCCGTCTTCAGCCATTTGATTTGCAATGCTTCGCACGTAATTTCGAAGCGGTGTTGATATGTCGTCCGCACGTATTGAACGCACCCCAGTTCTGGCGCTCAAGCCGTCGAGGTACAGCGCCAAAAGTTCAGATATGCCGTGCAGACCGCGAGGAAACTCCGTCTCTCCTTTGTCCCGCAAAGCTTCGCTAGCACTCTTCAAGAACAGAGGGTTGCTGAATTCTGGCGACAGCCACGGCGTGTTGGGTCGAGAGATGCCTTTGTTGTCCAAATACTGGGTCGCTGCCCGTTCCCGCTCGTCAGGCGTGACGAAACCGCGGACACGGAAGTAGGGCAAAGCGTTCAAAAGAGTTTTTGGGAGGGCGTACTTTGAATAAACATCGCGGCATGAGAAAACGGCTGCAATGTAAGGATATGGACGGAGTTCCTTTATGATTTCCGGCATCCAATGCATCCAGTAGGCAGCGCCGGCGCCTTCGTTGATCGCATCAAAGAGAAGGAGTGTCCGTTCTCGCTTCCGTTCACCTGTGGCATTCAACACCCCGAGTATGTCTTCAGCCGTTTTTCCTTCTAAGCCTAGCAACCCTCCAAGCTGAGGCCAGAATGGCGCGTTAGCCAAATCTTGGCCCAGAACGACAATGGTCGGCAAACCTTCATGCACTCGTCTGGAAGCCGTCTGGCCCAGAACGTGCGACTTGCCTGAACCTGCTTCGCCGAATACCAACGCGCACCGTGACGCCTCTGCCCGCCAATCGTGATCTTGTAGGAGGTATTCGAGAGCACTAGCGGCATTAGACAAGGCTATCAGCCTTCTAGGCGCGTCTTCCAATTTGTCGTGGTCTTTTTCATCCAATTCCTTTCGATTGAACGAATTAAAGTGACGCACAAGTTCCCATGTATCGTTTTGGAGCCGCTCAAGTATCTCTTGCGCTTGAGGCCAATCCCAATCCGTTGCGGGATCAAGGTCAATTGATGGCCATATATCAATAAGTTCATTCCAGCCATCTTGTGCGGCCTTCAAGGTATCCGCGTCGGGCGCAAGAGAGGTTGTGGTGAATTCAGTCGCGGGAACGGGATTGTCCGCCAATCTTTGGAAAGCCCCGCGCAAGCGACGCAGTGCGGATGGGCCTCGGACGATTGCATCAAACATGGATTCAATCGATACTTCGACATGATCTTCGGGATTGAAGCGATCGTCTAGCTTTAGTGCAGCGGACTCGACTTGGCATTTGAACCAAGCGTCTTCTAACACATCGGCACCGAACCAGTGCTTGCGTAAGGGGCCATTCCCAACCTGCATGAGCTTTTCGGTTAGGACGGTCGCGCCCCAGAGTTCGAACTCTATCGTGATCGAGCTTTCTGCCGCGAGAGCCTTCCACTTCTCAACTCTGTCCTTCCACTTCTCCCATCCAGATTTCCCTTTGGCCTTCGGTCCGCGGTTCGCAGTTGGGTCGAAAGGCAATGCAAAGACATATCTCGTAAGTTCAGGGTGCGTCTTGAGGGCTTGGGCAACAGATTTGTCCATCTGTTTCCATTGCTGATCACCCAATGCCTTGAAGAATTTGGATTGATACCCGACCTTGTCGCCATTGGAACAAATCCACAGAGCTTCGACACCGCCATCGCCACCACTCCCGTCATTTGGTTGAAAGCTCTTGGCCCCCTTAGGCGGCTCACGGCTCGCCAAGACACGAATGAGGGATTCAAACGAATCTCCTTGGCCATTTTCGAATGAGTTGATTTTTCTGAAATCTATCAAAGCTTTGCACTCGTGGAGAGGAGAGATTTAGGTTACGCAAAGAGATAGCAGTAACTCCAGTGCTCTACAAATTCTTGCACGCTTGGTTGCTTAGAGCTTGACCTAAAACTGAGTGGCCTCGCCAAGCAACTGTATCTTTGTCATCTAACCATCTGATAAGGATGCCGGAAATGCCTTGGAACGGGACCACCAAGACTTACTCTTTACACGCCCTCAAACTCGGTTTGAAAGCGACTCGACGGATGAGGAATCGGTTTTGGTCAAACCGCCTCTTCGGCGTAAGGCAAGGCGCATCTTGCAGCTGCTTTCGCTTGGATATTGGACCCCCGCCGCGGTCGGTTCTTCAATGTCACCGACCTCGTGCGCTGGACCGTCGCGGAAGCCAAGACAGACCACCAAGGACGGCTGCCGATGCGGTCTTCCGTTTGGACTCTAGTAGTGTGCAGATAATTCCGAAAATTCGATCAACCACGGCAAGAACCGGTTTCGCAGCCCGCGGCTCTCGGGCGGGCCCGCGGCATGAATTTTTCCAGCCTTCGGATTCGGATGGAGCAGATGGCTTCGGCTCAACGAAACGAGCCGCTCTAAGTGATATAGAACAATCACCATACGCAGTATGGAACATTGGATTCAATGGAAAATGTCTTGTTTACGATGTAGGTGAATGGTTCAAACCGTGGCGTTCACTTGAAATTCTGGCTTAATCTGCGGAGAACAGGAGATGACAGATAAAGGATCGCAAGCATCAGGAGATAGAATGGGGCAGCTCACCGTCGTAACACTAAGCGATTTCAAAGCTGTAGATTTCGAGGCTCCAATACAAGATAGCAAGAGCGTAAATTGCATGAAGCTTGCAAGCAAGTTCCAACGTGCAGCGCTCGAGCAAGAAAAAGCGGGAAACCCTGTTGCGGAGAAGGTATATTCCAGACTAGGCGAAATACTATCGATTCATTTGAACGCTCGTGATAAGCTTGAGCCCTTCGTCTCTATTTGGAAAACAAATAACCAGAGATCGATGACTTCGAGTGATTTGGCTGGAGAAAACTCGCGAGCTCTTGCAGAAATCGCTCCTAATACCACAAACCATGGATTGCGTGCTCGGTTATCCGATATTGCTTGGCTAAATGATCGGAAAATGGCGAACATGGCTAAGCTTGCGATTCATTCGTACTGTGAGGCTGTGGAAGTCGCCGTCAATGAGCAGAGGGTATTTTCTTCTGATGAACAAATTACGGAGGCCCGCATTGTTTGCGATCTACTGCGTCGTGCTTGCCAGATCGCACAGGCCATCGGTTGGAAGGACCCGGAAGGAGCGGAACTGAAATCCTTGATCCAGAAAACTCTCCAATCCGCTTTCGATAGCCAAAATTATGAAGGCTTTAGGGATATTGGCATACTATGTTTAGATTGGCGCATGCATTCTGCTGTTTTTATCGCGAAGAAAGCGGAGGCGCTTGCTTCGGTGGAGGACAAGTATCTCCAAGAAAAACGTGAGTTGTGGGAGCTGGCAGCCCGATGCTATCACTTGTCCGGCAAAGATTCCGATAATTATCGTTGCCGCAAATTCGCCGCGGAGTGCTTCGTCAAACTGGCGTATGATGCTGGCGGAAAAGGTGTAGAAGCTGCAAGTTTTATTTCGGATGCAATTGCGGCATACAGAAAGATTCCGGGAACTGAGGAGAGAAGGGAAGAACTGCAAAAGCTGCTGCGAGAAGCTCAAGCAGGGAAAAGAGATGAAATGCAAACAATTACGAGGGGAGTTGATCTGACCCTTTTTGTTAAGAAAGCTCGGGGTTTGGTAATGGGCAAAATGCTTTCAGAAGCGCTAGAACATTTTGCAAATTTGACGAGTTCTCCGGACCGATCTTCTTTGCAATCCGGAGTGGAAAAGTTGGCAGAGGAGAATCCCTTATTGGCGGTCGTGCCATTCAATAGAATCGATAATGCGGGTAGGGTCGTCGCAAAATCGCCCGGACTCCTAAGTGCCGACGAAAATAATGATAAAGCCATGCGCCACCGTATCGCCGACGGTGAGGCGCTTCGCCGAGGTTGCGCAGTGCAAGGGCTCATTGAGCCAGCTAGATGCGTCATCCATTCGGAGCACTCTTTGGACCAGCGTTATTTTTTGCTGATCGCAGAAATGAGTCCGTTTGTTCCTTGTGATCGCGCTGACGTTTTTGCCCTTGGCTTTATCCGATTCTTTCAGGGTGACTTTATCTCCGCCGCGCACATCCTTGTTCCGCAACTCGAAAACTCGGTTCGGCACATTTTGTCGCTGGATGGGCAAGATACTTCGGCTATCCGAAGCGATATGACCGAGGTAAGCCGTTCACTGCCGTCGATGCTGAATAATCACCAAGCCGCACTGGAAAGAATTTTGGGTCCTGCGATAGTGTTCGATATGGATAATGTGTTCGTCTTTGAAGGTGGCCCCAAAATCAGGCACCGTATCGCGCATGGGTTGATTTCCGGGGCGGAGTGCTTCTCCGCAGATTCAATCTATGCATGCTGGTTCATATACCGATTGTGTTGTCTGCCATTGCTTGAGGACTGGGCGAAGGTAGCTGAATATCTTGATGAAATCGCGAACTGACGATTTCTGTCCGCAGCAAGTTGCAGTATTTGGCAGGACAATGACGAAAGTGGGTAATGGGACGGATGCCTTCGCAGTATAACTTTCCATGCGTCGGCCGTAGGCATCGTGGGCCAGTGCAATGGTGCAATGACGGAAACTATGCGAGCAGTTCGTCGGCCTTGTGAACAACACGGTAACGCGCTGGGGAATCGCCGACTTCCAATGCCTTGAAATGTGCTCGGCCGCATTCCACTTTGGCCCGTTCGACATTCCGAAGATCGTCCAGGAAGGCGCTGCCCTTGGTTTCGACGACCAGATACAGCCGCTCGCCCTGCTCGTCTTCGATGAGCACGGCCCAGTCGGGGTTGTACGGGCCAAGAGGTGTCGGCACCTGAAACCACCGAGGCAGCTTCGCGTAGACTTTGACGGAGGCAAATTGCTCCATGGACCTTGCGAAGGCCGCTTCGTTTTCCGAGTCGTAAACAACATGATCGTAGACGGATTTCTTTGCTGCGACCATGTTCTTCAGGTAGCCGATCAGCTCTTCGGCTCGGAACAGCTCTTGGGCGAAGTAGTGTTCGTCGCCGAGTCGCTGGTATTTGATGCCGCTTACCAGCGCTTGGCGCTTGGAACGGTTGATTGCTGCCGACGCGACCTCGATGAATTTGGCGGGATTGATAAGGAAATCATCCAGGCGTCCGCTGTCGGTTAGGATGCGGTAGATGCTGCGCCGAGTTAGCCCCGTCTCGTTCTGCAGATTCGTCAGCAGATCGGGCAGATCCAAAGTGCCTTCCTCAAGATGCCCGACGTCGGATTCGCGCGCCTCTCGATCTTTGCCGGCGGGGCCTGGATTCAGACCGCCTTGTCGCCAAAAAATGCGAGGTCGCGGGATAGGGGGCGCTTTCGCAAGCGCCTGTATGCAGTCTGCGAGCAACGCCTCGTTATCGAATTGGACTCGATAGATTGTCCTGTGCTTGATGCGGTCCCAGAGAGCTTGGAACTCGGCGCTGTCCAGTATCGCATTGCGGGGTTCGACTCGGCGGCGTTCGTCAGCTTTCTTTATCTTGATAGGGGGAACGGATTCCCTCAGTTTCCGAGTGATGTCTTCGCGCAATGGTTCGAATTCGTCGGGAAGAACCACAGCGTCCAAGCTGAGCGCTTCCTGCAGTGTATCCGAAGCTTGTCCTCTGTTTGTCAGATATCCTTGGGAGACCAAAAAATTCCAAAGCTTGCGTGATGACTTGATCCCGAGAGGTTTGGACGTGCCGTCCGAATCCTCAACAAGGACGGATTCGAACGAATGCCATGATATGCGTCCGAACTGAACGCCTGTTTCTTCCTCGATTTCCTGCTGCAGATTCTCGGCGAACTCCTCGTAGCTCTCGCGGGCGATTACGGTAAGCGTGTTTACCTCGAAACCGCGCTGCCGTTCGCCGCTCTGATTCACGCAAAGCCGCAATCCCCGACCAATAGTCTGCCGACGCTCCTTTTCTGTCGATATCTCCCGCAAGGCGCAGATCTGGAACACGTTGGGATTGTCCCAGCCTTCGCGCAACGCCGAATGGGAAAATATGAACTTCAGCGGTTCGCTGAAGCTGAGAAGCCTTTCCTTATCGCGCATGATGAGCCGATATGCGCGTTCGGCATTGTCGCGATTGGTTTGGTTGTTCTCTTTGGTATCGGTCCAGACGCGGCGGCGGTCGATGGAGAAATAGCCTGCGTGTGCACTTTCCGCTGCCGCCTGCAAGTCCACGCCATCGAATAGCGCTTTGAACTTCGGCAATCTCGCGGCCCTTTGGTATTCCTCTTCGAAGATGCGAGCATGCTCACCCTTAACGGGCATGCCCTCATCGTTGTAAAGCCGGTATCGGGCCACCGCGTCAATGAAGAATAGAGAGAGCACCTTGATGCCTTGAGGTTTAAGCCGCTTTTCCTTTTCCAGATGCTCGTGAATTGTCTTGCGTATCATTTCGCGGTGAACCGCGATTGGATCTACGCCGCCGTGGATCTCGCCGGGCCGCATCCAGCGATAATCTCCCGGGATCATCAGTTCCAAGTATTCGTTTCCGCGTTCGACGCGTATATTGCCGATTTGATGATCTCGATAGAGCTCGCGGCGCGTTTTTTGCTCCAGCCTGTCGCCGTCGGTTACTTTCAAAATGAGCCGCCGTATGCCGCCCGGTGTTTGCTGATCGATTTCGACTTCGGCCCAGATAATTCCTTGCTTTCGACGCGTGGCTACTAAACGGACATACGGCCGATTGTAGTCGTCCAAGATCACTCCGGCTGCAACTTCGATCTGTTTGACCAATTTGCGCTCATAGGCGTCAACTGCGTTGAGCCGGTAGATCATGTGGTGTTTGTCCGTGTGGGTGGCGGAATAGCGCAGGGTGCATAGCGGATTCATCATCGCCAGCGCTTGCCGTCCTCGCCCCATCAGGCCGCCGTCCACGGTTTGGGGCTCGTCGACGATCAGCACCGGGTTGGTGGCTCGCACAAGGTCGATGGACTTTTCTCCTCCCGTCTTCTCACTCGGTTGGTAGATATTGTTGACGTCGCGCTTGTTGATTGCGCCGACAGTCACCACCATGACTTGCATCTGCGAGCTGGTGGCAAAATTCCGAACCTGCCCCGGCTTGGCGGAGTCGTACACGAAGTGTTCGAGCGATGCGCCGGAATACAGCGTGCGCAGGTGCGGCCCCATGATGTCCAACGACTTGTTGACGCCTTCCTTGATTGCCGCGGACGGCACGACGATGGCGAATTTCGTGAACCCGTATCGACGGTTGAGTTCGAATATCGTCCGCAAGTAAACGTAGGTCTTGCCGGTGCCGGTCTCCATCTCCACCGTGAAGTCGCGGGATTTAAGCGATTCTTCAGGATGAATGCCGTTGCGCAACTGCACCTGCCGAAGGTTGTCCAGCAGCGCATCGTCCGGCAATAGAAGCCGGTTTCCAACGCCGAGTTCGCCTTCCTGAAATCCGGGCAGTTGATACCCGAGGTTTCGGGAAACAGTGAATTCCGTGCGGCACTCTTCTTGACCCTGAAACAAGTCGCATACCGCTGCAATGGCATCCAGTTGGTAGTCCAGATCTGGCTCGAACTGCAATCTCATCAAAGACTCCGTACGTCCTTGACGCGGTTCTGCTTCAGAATTTCCGACATGTTCACCTTGGCAACGTCGTTCTCGAAAGCGCTGTCCCGGAAGACGACCAAGATGTCATCCGCTTGATTCATTGCATTCCGCCACTCGACGATGCCCAAGGCCAGATCATCAACTTCGGACTCATTGATCGATTCCGCCAAGCAGGTAACCAACGCGCCGCCCGCCACGGTGCTCACCACCTTGCCGGAAATCTCCCGCCGTTCGATGGGGACGCAGAGATCGTGTCCGAACTTGAGCAGAATTTCGAAGAATAGGTCGTCTTCGCTGCGGTCCGGCTTGATGTGTTCAAGATGGTCGAGAAGGGATTGGGATATATCCGTTCGGTCTGGATCCCATATATTGAGATTGGAGCTGTCAAGCTTGAATACTCGAAACCCCAAGTCGCTCTGTCCCGACGAATCGGCCTTCAATTCTGCAGACGCGCATCGCAACCTTTCCTTGGTGATCTCTGCGACATTTAGCGGTTTGCCAAGTTCAGTCAGGTAAGCTGCGGTGGTTTTCTGCTCTCTGTTCTCGAAATCAATTTGTTCTGGAAGCTGAACGAGTATGTAGCGGCGGCATCCGGCATCCGCAGCGTTCTGTTTCATCACGGAATGACCCGTCGTGCCGGATCCGGCAAAGAAATCCAGCACGATGCAGGGCTCGTCCGTTTCTCCCGCAGCGAGTTCGACTATCCTCTGGACAAGCCGCGTGGGTTTCGGATTGCTGAACACTCCTTGGCCCAGCAATTGCTTCAGCTCGTTGTTCGCCTCGTGGTTGTGGCCCACCTCCTTGTAAGGCCATATTGTCACCGGGCTGACCCCTGATTTGGCGTCGGCGAGAAACGTTTTTCTTGAAGGTGTCGTCAAACCATTGGATCCGAACCATATCTCATCGTTGTCTTCCATCCTGGCCATCGTCTCATCCGAGAAACGTCTGTATGTGCCCGGCGGAGGCTTCCACGTAAGCCCGTTTCTGAAAGTGTAGGGTGCCGCGCTGCCGCCGCTCTTTGCACGCAGCGGAGTCGCCTTCCACGGTCCATTCGGATGGTTGTCGGGGTTTTTGTATGCGGCGGCCTGATCAGCTGTTCGTTGCTGGAGCGACAATTCCGAAAATGATCTGTCTTTCGAGTAAACCAAGATATGATCGTGGTTGTCGGAAAAGAACTGCGCATCGTTTGCTCTGGTGTACTTTTTCTCCCAGACGACATTGGCAATGAAATTGTCTTCTCCGAAAATTTCGTCCGCAATTTGACGAAGGTGGTGCACTTCCGTGTCATCAATTGTCATGAACAAGAATCCGTCATGGCGCAGCAGTGCGCGCGCAAGTTTCAGTCGCGGATACATCATGTTCAGCCAGTTCGTGTGAAACCGACCGGAGGCTTCGGTGTTCGAGCAGAGCTTGTCGCCGTTGCCATCGACCTGCCCTGTGAATTTTAGGTAATTCTTTATGCCGTCCTTGTAATTGTCGCTGTACACGAAGTCCTTGCCGGTATTGTCCGGCGGATCAATGAAGATCAGCTTGACTGTGTTTGCATAGCTCTTTTGCAGCAGCTTGAGCACTTCCAGGTTGTCGCCCTCGATCATCAAATTTTTCGTCGAATCCCAACCGACGCTCTCTTCGCGACATGGACGCAGGGTGCCGGTGGTGGGCTGCAGTGCAAGCAGGCGGGCGCGGCTCTTGCCATGCCAGTTCAGGCCATACTTCTTCTCGGATTTATCAATTGCGTCGCCGAGAAGCTTTTCCAGGACGGCGAAATTCACTTTGCCTTCAGCAAATGCTCCCGGGAAAAGGCGCGTCATTTGCGCGACGTTTTCGGCAATGAAATCGGTTGAACTGCTCTCCGGCCCTTCTGCGGTGATGCGTTTCATCGGATGCCTCGCCGTGAATTGCGGACCGCCGGATCTCTGCTTTGGCAGGAGCCGGAAGTCATTGAATTATAGGTCAATAAATTTCCTTGGCATTCGTGAATTCATGGATTTGGAGTTTGCTGAAGGAGGTCGGCAATGGTTATTCCACAATACGGGGCGACGTTAAAGTGCCTTTATCGGATCGGTTAAAAGTATCGCCAAGCTTTGAGTTGCCCGGGTTTTCCGGAGAGCGATCGGCTAAACAAACGAGCCGGAAACTCGAAGGAGGGAATCCATGTCGCGGAGAAAGCACACCCCGTGATAGCGAGGCGAACTCCGCGTGCGCGGAGTTCGTCTGTACAAGGAAACCGCGTTCCAATGACTCCAGCGACAGCGCGGCCTGCGCCTCGATCGCCGAGAAGCTCGGCTGCTTCCGTTGATGAGGATTGATTTTGCGGGATTCGGTTTCCGGCGCTTTCGGGCTTGGTTTCCGCAGCTATGTCGATTAGGCGAAGTTTGTCGGGGAGAAGGATTCGTGGCAAGTATTCGACAGTCCGGGCGGGTTCGCGGGTGCAGGGTGCCGCGGTGGCCTCCCTTGCGCCGCGGTTCACGCCGCCATTGGAGACGGGTTGGGGCAGGAGTGCGCCGATGAAGATCACCGCCCTGAAGACCTACGCCGTCCCTCCGCGATGGCTTTTGCTCAAGATCGAAACCGACGAGGGCCTGTCGGGCTGGGGCGAGCCCGTCCTGGAAGGACATGCCCGGACCGCCGCCGCGAAAATCGATGAATACGCAGGATTTCTGATCGGGCTCGACCCGATGCGGATCGAGGACATATGGCAGATGCTGTACCGGAACGGCTGCTACCGGGGCGGCCCGATTCTGATGAGCGCGATCTCCGGTATCGACATGGCTCTGTGGGATATCAAGGGTCGGCATCTCGGAGTTCCCGTGCATTCGCTTCTCGGCGGACCTGTCCGGGACAGGATTCGAAGCTATCGATGGATCGGCGGCGACCGGTCTGACGCGCTCGAGGAAGGCGCGGCTGCTCTGCTGGCAGAGGGTTTCGACGCTTGCAAATGCAACGTCTGCGAGGAGATGCAGATCGTGGACACCCACAGGAAGGTCGACGAGGTGGTCCACCGCCTCGGCGCGCTGCGCGAAGCGGTCGGATCGTCCATGGATCTCGCATTCGACTTCCACGGGCGCGTCCATGCGCCGATGGCGAAGATCCTGCTTCGGGAACTGGAGGGACTGCATCCCATGTTCGTCGAGGATGCGGTCGTGTCGGCGCACATCGACGTCATGGCCGACCTCGCGAGAAGCACGGCCATCCCGCTTGCGATCGGCGAGCGGCTGCATTCGAGATACGACTTCAAGCGCGTCTTCGAGACCCGGGCTGCGGGCGTGATCAATCCGGACACTGCGCATGTCGGAGGAATCTCCGAGATGGTCCGCATCGGGAGCTGGGCGGAGGCGTACGACGTGGCGCTCGCTCCGCACTGCCCGCTCGGGCCCGTGGCGCTCGCGGCCTGTCTGCAGGTCGGTGCGATCTGCCACAACGCGTGCATCCAAGAGACCAGCATCGGGATGCACTACAATCGCGGCGGCGACGTGATGGAGTACGTTCTGCCCGGAAGAGGATTTGATCTGCGTGACGGATTCTTGGCGATTCCGGCTCGTCCGGGTCTGGGCATAGAAGTGGACGAGAGGAAGGTGGAGGAGATGGCGAAGGTCGGGCACGACTGGAGGGCGCCAGTCTGGCGGCATTCCGACGGCTCCATAGCGGAATGGTGAAGAAACCGGAAGCAGCCCCGCGGAATTCCTCGGCGGCGCGAGCGGCCGGACTGTCCGGAATCCACTGCGTGCTGTTCGCCCTGTTCGACGGGTCCGAGCGGGTCGACCGCTCCGCCATGGCGGACCAGATCGCCTATGTTGAGTCGCGGGGCTGCCGGAGCTTGAACGTCCTCGGCGTGGCCACCGAAGTCCAGAAGCTGGCTTTTCGTGAAAAGCTTCTGATCATTGAGCTGGCGGCGCGGAGCCTGTCGAACGGCTCGGCGCTGTCGGTGACGGTTTCGGGCAACTCGGTGGCGGAGCAGGCCGAACTTGCGGCGGCGGCGGTGTCGAATGGCGCGCGATGGCTCGTGGTCCAGCCGCCAGCGGCCGGAAGCCTGTCCGGCACGGCCCTTTTGGACTTCCATCTCAGGATGGCCGAGGGGCTGGACCTGCCTCTCGGCGTTCAGGTCGCGCCGCAGTACTTGGGGCGGTCGCTCGCGGCCGCCGACATCGCGGCGCTCCGCCGGGGCAATCCGAACTTCATGCTGGTGAAAGGCGAGACGCCGGCTGCGGATATTGGCGGGCTTGTTGCGGCTGCGGGTCCCGGGATGGCCGTACTTGCCGGACGGGGCGGGATCGAGATGACGGACTGCCTTTTAGCGGGATGCGACGGCTTCGTGGTCGCGCCGGATGCGCTCCCCGGGGCGATCCGGATATACGGCCATTGGTCCGAGGGCGACCTTGATGCGGCAGAGGAGGCGTACCGGGACGAACTTCCTGATTTTGTTTTTGCGATGCAGTCCGTCGACCACCTGATCTGCTACGGAAAGCGGCTGTTCGGGGCAAGAGCGGGAATCAAGATCCACGACCGCTCTCCGGCGATGGCTCCGACCGACAACGGGCGCATTATTCTTGATCGGAGGGCAGCCAAGCCGCGATTCTGACGTCGACCGGATGTTCGCGGCGCGCCTACGGTGCTGCCGCTATTATGAGATCGGCCGCGCGGTCGGCGATAGCTTGAGTCGGTGCGTTCGTGTTCGCGCTCGGGATTACCGGCATCATGGAAGCATCAGCGACGCGGAGCCCTTCAATGCCCTTGACGCGAAGATCCGGACCCAGGACCGCACTTTCGTCGTTCGCGGCGCCCATGCGGCAGGTGCCGACCGGGTGGTAGCCGGTTTTGACCGTTCTCTTGCAGTGCTCCGCAAGATCCGCGTCGCTCTCGAGTCCCGGACCCGGCAGCACCTCTTGATCGATCTCCCCGCGAAGGACGCGGGTTGCCAGTATCTCGCGGGAGAACCGAAGACCCTCGATCTCGCGGGCGATATCGTCCGGATGGCCGAGGAAATTCGGGTGGATGAGCGGCATGTCCGCCGGGTTCGACGACCGCAGCTTCACCCAGCCCCGCGCCTTGGGGCGGAGAAGCAGCGCATTCAAGGTCACGCCCGGACCCGGTTTCGCGCCCGTGACGTCGCGATCGAGGTAAGCGGACGGGATGCAGAAAATCTGCATCAGAGGATCTCCGGTGTGGTCCGGCATCACGAAGGCCGTCGCCTCGACGCCTATGGTCGAAACCGGCCCGCTCCTGAACAGCAGGTACTGAATTCCGTTCGCGATCATCCGGAGACCGCGGTCCTCGCCGTAGTAGCCGAGTTGGCGGCGCGTCGTGGCGAACACTGGCACCTCGTGATGGTCCTGAAGGTTCTTTCCGACGCTCGCGATGGCCGCGCGGGGTTCGATTCCCGCTTCCCTGAGTTCGTCCGGATCGCCGATTCCCGAAAGCATGAGCAGCTTGGGCGACTCGATCGCGCCTGCGGCGAGGATCACTTCGCTGCCGGCTTCCGCAATGCACGACCTCGCGCCCTTGCGGTACTCCACGCCAACCGCGCGCCCTTTCGAGAGCTTGACGCCCGTCGCCATTGCGCCGGTCAAGACCGTGAGCCGGGGATTCCCGATCACGGGGCGGAGATGCGCGTCGACCGCGCTGCACCGGCGGGCGCGGCTGATCGTGTACTGCATGAAACCGACCCCCGCCGGCCGGCCGGTGTTGAAGTCGTGGACGAACGGATGGCCCAGTTCCTGAAGCGCAAGCAGAAACAGATGGCTCATCTCGCAGGAGTGGTTCGTGTCGCTGACCTTGAGGGGCCCGCTCGGATTGTGGTGCTCGTTGTTGAGCCTCCTGTTGCCCTCTTGCTTCATGAAGTGCCGCAGCATGGAGTTCCAGCCCCAGCCTTCGTCGCCCGACAGTTCGGCCCAATGGTCGTACTCGGCGCTTCGGCCGCGCATGTAGACCATCGCGTTGACGCTCGTGGAGCCGCCGAGGACAGTGCCCTGCAGAACGGTTTGCACGCGGCCGCCGAGTGCGGGCTGCGGAACGGACTTGTGGATAGTGATATCGCGGTGGCCGCCGATCATCTTTATGAATCCGCTCGGCAACCGGAGCAGGGGGCTGGTATCGCGGCGCCCGCGCTCCAGAAGCAACACCCGGGCGCCTTCGAGCTCAAGCAGGCGCGAGGCGATCACGCAGCCGGCTGCCCCGGCGCCGACAACGATGTAGTCCCACCCCTTGCTCACGGCGCCTCTCCGCGGGCCGGCGCCGCGCGGACGCGCTTTCCCGTGTCGGCGTCGAAAAACAAGCAGCTGTCCGGGTCGATCTCGACGCCGACAGCGCTGTCGATCTTGAATCTCCGGTGAGGCGGCGCAAGCGCCGTCACGAGGCTGTCGCCCAGCGCGACTGTTACAAAGCACGTATCGCCGCCGTACTCCGCCGAGTAAACGGTGCCGGACGCGCCTTGTCCCGCGCCGACGACCTTCAGGAGATGGGGGCGCACTCCGAGACGGACGCGAGCGCTGTCCGGAACGGCGCAACCCTCAACCTGGATCCCGCTGCCTTCGAACAGGCCGTTGCGCACGCCGCCCTCAAGCAGATTGATCTCCGGCGTCCCGACGAACGAAGCGACAAAAGCGGTGATCGGGTCGTTGTAGATCTCTTCGGGCTTTCCGAGCTGCACGATCCGGCCCTCGTTCATCACGGCCACCCTGGTGGCAAGCGTAATGGCCTCGATCTGGTCGTGGGTTACGTACACCGTCGTTATGCCGATCTCATGGTGCAGCCTGTGAAGCTCCGCCCTCATCTTGACGCGCAGCTTCGCGTCGAGATTGGACAATGGCTCGTCCATCAGGAACACGGTCGGCCGCCTGACGAACGCGCGGGCGAGGGCGACCCGCTGTCGCTGGCCCCCCGATAGCTCACGGGGCTTTCTGTCCAGGAAGCCGTCGAGGTGGACCTGCCGCGCAGCGCTTGCGACGAGCGACTCCCTCTCCTTTTTCGGGACGCTTCTGAGACGCAAGGGGTATCCGATGTTCTCGGCGACCGTCATGTGCGGGTAAAGGCCGTAGTTCTGGAACACCATCGCCATGTCGCGCTGCCGCGCAGGGAGGTCGTTGACCACGACGCCGTCGACGAGGACCTGGCCTTCCGTCGCGGCTTCGAGCCCCGCAATGATTCGCATCGTCGTGGTTTTCCCGCAGCCCGAGGGGCCGAGAAGCACCAGGAACTCCCCCTGCACAACTTCGAGCTCCAGCGAATCGAGAACCCGGACGGCGCCGAAGTCCTTGACGAGGTTTTTCAAAGCGATGTGTGCCATGCGCCGTTCTTCCCGATGCCGCGCCCGCGCGAGGCGGCGGCATTGATTATAGACGGGCATTCCGCCGAACTGAACGGCCGGGCCGCGATTTCGCGCAATGGATTGCAAAGCGAAGCCGGATGGAACTACTATGGCCGGCATTGAGGAGAACCGAAATCGCCGCCGTCGGCGACGCGCCGAAGCGGCTCAACTGGGAGGATCAACTGAAATGAAAAACCATATGCCCGCTTCGGGCCGCTTTTTGAGGCCCATCAACCGGCGGTTGCTGTTGAAAGCGGCAGCGGCGCTCACCGGGGTGGCGGCAGTCGGCCGGGTTCCGGCGGCGCTGGCGGCCATGTTCGATGACGTAAAGGACCAGTATCTCAACGCCGGCGTCGATTGGCGGCAGGCGGAGGGCAGCAGCATCCAGCTGGCCGGGCTCACGCATCCGTGGATGGAGACCATACGCCCGCTTGTTCCGATATTCGAGGAGCTGACCGGCGTAACGGTCGAGGTTCTGGAGCAGTCGAATACGGAGTTCATCGCCGAGATGCCGGTAAAGTTGGCCGCTGAGAACTCTTCGCCGGACGTGTACATGGTCTGGGCGCAGGGGCAGGCGATTTCGGGCGGCTGGCTTGAGCCGCTAACGCCTTATCTCGCCGATTCCTCGCTGCACGACGCGGCTTGGTGGGACGACGACGACAATTTCCCGGGCGCCCGGTCGTTCGCCGTCTGGAGCGACGGCGAGTCCTACACGCGCACGATCACGGCCGAGGCCCAGACGCTTTTCGTAAACCGGTCAATCCTCGAGGCAAACGGGGTTTCCATCCCCGACACCTTCGACGGCCTCAGGATGGCGGCGGCGGCGATCAACAGCGACGACGTTTCCGGCATCGCCATGAGAGGGAAGGCGACCGGCGATGCCGTCGCATGGCCGGCCGGCGGCTACGTGTTCTCCTACGGCGGGGGCATTCTGGACCTTGACGGAAACGTGGCCATGGATTCGCCCGAGGCCGTGGAAGCCGTCGACATGTACGCGAGGACGCTGCGGGAAGGCGGTCCGATCGGCGTGGCCAACTATCACTGGCTGGAGTCGCTGAGCGACTTCCTGCAGGGTGCGACCGCATTCGGATGCGACAGTTCGAACTTCGCGACCGACATCTCGAATCCCGAGAAGAGCATGGTTGCCGATGTCGCGACCTTCGCGGCGTTCCCGAAATCCCCTTCCGGGGTCTCCAAGCCGAACATGTGGCACTGGCTCACCGGCATCAACCGGTTCTCCGAGAACAAGAAGGCCGCATGGCTGTTCCTGATGTGGGCGACTTCAAAGCCGACCAACATGCTCGGGGCGGCCGCCGGACTTGCGACGCCGAGGGCATCGGCTTGGTCTTCCGATGCGTTCAAGGGCGCGTTCGGCGCGGAGGCCGCGGAAGCCGCGCTCGCCAATCTGGCCAACACGGATGGCGACATCATGAAAGCGACTTGGTTCCACCCGCAGGCGGGCCAAGTGCTCGACGCGTTCGCGGTGGCGGTCAACGAAGCGATCACGGAGGTGAAGGACGCGGAATCCGCGCTCGCCGGTGCCGCCGAGACCGCCCGCCGGGCCTTGGGGCAGTAACCGCGCGGCGCATATCGCGGGCGCCCCGTCGTGCGGCGCCCGCATTATTCATCCCGGAATCGGCAGTTTGCGGCCCATGCGTTTGAGACGCGGGCTCTCCCGCACGGCATTCATCGTACTGATGCTGGCGCCCACCACGCTGCTATTGCTAGGTGTGACGCTGTTCCCATTCGCCGCCGCGCTGGCGATGAGCCTCACAAACTACTCCTTGATCCGGCCGGACCAACTCGCGTGGATCGGGCTGGAGAACTACGCCGACCTGCTGGGATCGGTCGAGTTCTGGATGGCTCTCCGCGTCACGGCCGTGTTCACCTTTTTCGCGGTGGCGGTCCAGATGGTGGTGGGCACGGGCGTCGCTCTGCTTCTGCACTACGAGACGCGCCGCGTTGCTTGGCTCAGGGTGGTTTACCTGTTGCCGATGGCGATCACGCCGGTCGCCGCGACTTTCACGTTCCGAATGATGTTCAACCCGTCGCTGGGCGTCGTCAACCACATCTTCAAGAGTTTGGGACTTCCGCCGCAGGATTGGCTGGGGTCGCCTTCGACCGCGCTGTTCTCGCTTCTCGTGGTCGACACTTGGCAGTGGGCTCCCTTCATAATGCTGATTGCCGCGGCCGGCCTCGCGGCGATGGACGAGGAGCAGCTTGAAGCATCTCAGATGGACGGCGCGACATTCGGGCAGATGCTGCGCCATCAAGTGCTGCCGATGCTGACGCCGTATCTCGCGTTCGCCTTGGTGTTCCGGGCGATAGACGCTTTCAAGACCTTCGACATCATCTTCGTGCTGACCGGCGGCGGCCCAGGTACGCTGACCCGGACCCTCAACTTGCTGACCTACAAGCACGGCATCGAGTTCCTTTCGATGGGATACGCCGCTGCGATTTCGATCGTAATGCTGGTGGTCGCGATTCTGGCAAGCCAGGTGTTCCTCCGTCGGCTCCGCCTCCTGCAGCCGCGGAACGCAAGGGCATGACGGGCCGCGCGCCGGACATCGACCGACGCATGCGAAAGCACCGGGTTTCGGCGGTGCTGGGCGCCGCGGCGCGGCGCTGCAGCCTCGCGGTGTTCGCCGTCTGGACCATCTTTCCTGTGTATTGGCTAGTCGCGATGTCCTTGAAGCAGGACCGGGAGGTCCTGTCGCGCAGGCCGCGCATCTTCTTTTTCGAATACCAGTTCGACAACTATGCGGAGGTCATTGTCGACCCCGACACGCTGAGCTACTTCCTGAACAGCGCGATTGTCGCACTAGGGTCCACGGCGCTGTCTCTCGCGATCGGAGTCCCGGCGGCGTACGTCATCTCCCGTTACCGGTTCCGCGGAGCGACGGATTTCGCCTTCTGGATCTTGACCACGCGTATGGCCCCTCCGGTCGCGGTTCTGATTCCTTTTTTCGTGATGTACGTCACGCTGGGTTTGAACGACACGCACATCGGGCTGGTGTTCGCTCATGTCGCGCTCAATCTCGCGATAGTGGTGTGGCTACTTCGCGGCTTCTTCGAGGATCTTCCGTTCGAACTCGAGGAGGCCGCGTTCATGGACGGGGCGACCCACTTCCAAGCGTTCCGGCAGATATCGCTCCCGCTCGCCGCGCCGGGCATCGGGGCGGTCGGAATACTCTCGTTCCTGTTCTCATGGAATGAATTCCTGTTCGCGCTCGTGCTTGCCGACGAAGCCGTCCGCACCGTTCCCGTCGGAATCTACGGGTTCGTCGGTTTCCAGACGATCGCTTGGGGAAACCTGTCCGCCTCGGCCGTGCTGATGATCCTGCCGGTGGTCCTGTTCATCATCGTATTCCAGCGCAGCCTGATCAGGGGACTGACCTTGGGCGCGGTCAAATGACCCCGATGAGCGTCGCGGCTGCGTCCCGAATTCCGGGTGAAAACCGAAAGCAAAGTCGGACGGAAGTTGCGTGCGATATCGATATCCGCAGTCACTATCCATATAGGCTGTGGCAATTGCCGACACTCAAGACTTTCAGATAGGGAGAGAATTTGCATGAAACCATTCAACTGGAATTGCGGATATTGTGGTCATGCCCAAGTAGCATCTAGCCAAAACTGCATCGAAGCAATTGCCGAAATTCGCAACGTTCACAGCAAGCGCTGACCGATTTTCGGAGTTGTCTCAACCATTGCTTGTGCAAACGGGAATTGTTGAGAGCTCTCCCTTGTATGGGCGCGTTTCGTGATTCTTGATCAGGAAACAAATGCAGCCCTCGAAACGCGGAGCCCAAGCGACGCATGAAAGCCTGAAACCGACGGTGGATACATTGAAGTCGTTGAAAAAAGGTTTGCAAAAATATTTCAATACCACTACAAAAAGGTTGAGCTCATCGTACCGACCTATGCAATGTCCGCAGGAACCGTGTCGGTAATGTCTGGAGACAAATTCACATGAACTATTTTTCGATTCTTGGCCCGATTGATCCCCAAGTAGGCGATGCGAGCGGGAAACGGATTCGCGCACTGGGATATTTTATTCGATATAAGAAATTAATTGATAAGGCCGGAAATGGAAGTTTGAACACTGCAGAAATAACCGTCCTTATCGAAAAATTCGGCCAAGCCGTGCTGTACCGATATGAGAAAGCTCGGGAACTGTCCATCCGCCTGTTGACAGAGATGTTGGTCAATTGCAAATTCAAGGATTGGAAGAAACCGCAAGATAAAGGGCGAAAAGTTACCGACCAGTTACGCAGGAGGCGCGCAAGGGCAATTACCCAAAGGCTGAGCGATCCAGATATTTGCCATTCTCATAGCCGGGGAATTTCGATGGAAGTCCTTAGACAAGACATAAAGCTTGGGATAGATGATTTTGAAAAATACAGTGAACTAAATCAAGCGCTTCGGGTGTATTGCAGACTTCTACGGGATTAAATAAGACGTCTGCGGCATGCAGGCGTACTACACAGGAGAGAAAACTATGTCCCACTCACACGGTGATCACGAAAAGAATGACATCTTGGAAATTGCAGCGAAGAACCCGAAGGTTGATGCCAAGAAGGTGCAAGAGGCCAGGAAGCTGCTACAGGTCTTGCGTGCGCATGGCGTCTCGCCACAAGAATACAACTTGATTCCCCCATTTCGCCGACAGATTTATGTCGACAGCAAATATGGCAACGCGGAAAGTTGAACCGCTTAGTGTGAGGCGGACCAAGCGATGGGCGATGCCCTATCCGGATATCCTCCGGCAACGTATGCAACCCATTTTCTTGGGTTGAGATGGTTCCGCGCTCTCGGGTGTCGCCCGATTTCGGTGTTTCAAGGGCTGCAAACGTGACTTTCAGGGTAATCATGAAGCGATTCCGGTGCGGTTGTTGAAGACCTATGATTGCGGCGGGCACCCGCGCGGTCCGCCCAACTCGAATCCTGTCCATGAAGCGCGTAGTCTTCCGATCGCTTGCCGCAACAAGCAACGCTTTCCCCCGGTTCGTGCCAAGGCTTCCTGGCAACGCGACCCGTGCGGTTTCGATTCGGATCCACAGCCTTTTGCAGGCGCGCTTCCCTTGCTTCGACATCATCCGCATTCGCAACCTGCGCGTTGGCTGCGTGATGCTCTCTTCAGAACGACAATCCTGCGTCACGCAACCTATGTTGCGCAATGGGCTGCTGCACAACCAAGGCGATCAGCTGCCGACTGGCAGCTTGCAATTCTGCCGCGAGCTCCCGCGGCAGACGCCGCCAACGCTGAAGGATCACTCAAAACGCGCGGATCCGGATTGCCCGCAGCACAACGTGGATTCGTCGCATGACCGGCATAGCAAGTCCCGTGTTTGTTGCGCAATTCATTCACTCTGGCGAATACTTTGCGTCGCGCAACTGAGAGCACTGGCTGCCCGATGATCACAGCAGCCCATCCGCTGACCTCCTGCGCGAAGGACGTTTACTGGAACGACCGCCGATGCCGAGTAGTCCCGGAGGTTCTGCAACTCCTCGGCACCTACGATGCCGCTTGCTTGGACTTCCGGCTTTTTCAAATCTCGCGTTGATTGCGCAATAAACCCTTGGCAACGCAAACTTGCGTCACGCAACTCATGATTGCGCGATCCGGCGCGATACACTGGTTGGCCGTCGACTGGCAGCATGCGATTCTGCGACGCGCGCCCCGCGCCGAGGCCGCCAACCCTGAAGGATCTCCGCCGTCCGCCGGTCCTGGACCGAAGGGCCAAGCAACGCAACGGCGTTTCATCAGGTGCCATGCCGCCTCTTGGAGGCCAGCCGCTTCAGCATTCCTTGCCATGGCTGCGCCATTGCGTTCCAGCACGGCAATTTTGCATCGAGCAATCAATATCGAGCAATGCATGCATCAGTCGGGAAATCTTGCGCCGCGCAGCGTTTTTCCGCGCAATTTCCCGCTTGCTTGCAACCCAGCGAAGGCTTTCGCTTTGCTGTGCAAAAAACGCATCCATCGTGATGCTGCGCAACACAGATTTTTATTGCGCAATCCGCTAAAGTTCGCTATTTGATTGCGCATTAGGAAATCGCGCAACCAAATCAAGGAAATGGCCAAGCAAATCGACGCAACCCAGTTGCAAGCGATCCTAGATGTCGTAGCCGCCAAGCCGGACGGAATATCGGCACCCAAGATTCTGGAAGCGCTCGGCAGCCCAATGCCCATGCGGACTTTGCAGTACCGACTCAAGCGTCTTGTGGCCGACGAAAAGCTCGTCCGCGAAGGCAGCGCCAGCGCCTCAATGTATTGCATTCCCACCCGTTTTGATCGCGCCGACAAAAAAGAGAGCCCTACCGATGCGGAGGTCGTGCCATTGTCGGAAGTCGGCGCGGCGATCAGGAAATGCGTTTCGCAACCGATGGCCGCCCGAAAGCCCGTTGCCTACAATGCCGACTTTCTGGATTCGTACCGGCCCAACGAAACCAGATACCTTCGCGACGAGGATTTCACGCGCCTGCACGATGCTCGGATTTCCGAATTCGCACAGTTGCCGGCAGGGACGTACGCCAAGCGAATACTGGATCGCCTATTGATTGAATTGTCTTGGAACTCAAGCCGCTTGGAGGGCAGCACATTTTCGATTCTGGATACGCAGCGGCTGATTCATTTCGGTTTCGCAGACGCCGGCAAGGATCGGCAAGAAATTCAAATGATTCTGAACCATAAGGCGGCGATAGATTTTCTAGTGAATTCCGCCGAAGACATCGGCTTCAATCGCTATACGATTCTGAACCTTCATTCAATTCTCGCCGACAATTTGCTTGACGACCCGATTTCGCCGGGCCGCCTGCGGTTCCGAAGCGTCGGAATTGGCGGATCTGTCTACCATCCGTTGGAGAGTCCGCAATTGATTGAAGAATATTTCAATCGGCTTCTCGACAAGGCGGAAGCAATTCGCGACCCATTCGAGCAATCGTTTTTCGCCATGATGCACTTCTCGTATCTGCAGGCCTTCGACGATGTAAACAAACGGGTTTCAAGGTTTGCGGCGAACATTCCATTACTGAAATCAAATCTTTCGCCGTTGACGTTCGCCGACGTGCCGAAGACTCTCTACGTTGAAGCCTTGCTCGGCGTATATGAGCTCAATCAGCCCGACCTCCTGAAAGATGTGTTTTTGTGGGCTTGCGAACGGTCCGCGGCGAAGAGCAGAGTGATCCGGCAGTCGGTTGGCGAGCCGGACCCGCTCAGGCTTCGCTACCGCCTCGAGCTGCGCGAGCTGGTTGGCAACGTCGTGCGTGAATCGATGGACCGAGCGCGCGCATTTGAATTCGTTTCCGATTGGGCGAAAAACAATGTTTCTGCCGAAGACGTCGAAGATTTCCGGGAAATGGCGGAAACCGAGTTGCTGAACCTTCATGAAGGAAACTTCGCCCGGCATGCGATCAGGCCTTCCGAGTTCCGGAATTGGAGCAAGCGTTGGCATTCGGAATTGTCTGGAGGCATAGAGTTGCGGCGAAGTCGTCGTGCGAGGTCATAGGGGAGAGATGAACTGCCCCGGTTTTCCAGAGAGCAAAGGAATAAGTTTGGATTGGAAATTTCGGATCGGGTAGGCGCGTCGCCAAGCGTGGATCAGTGCGTTCGTATCAATGCGATACGTCGTCAATGCGCAACCTCGCTGAGGAGGATTTGCGCAACTCCCGGAATATGCTTGGTCTTAAGGTTCAGATATTCCGAGACGTCGCGCAACGTGAGTCTATCGCTGTGATAGAGAACAAGCACCGTGAGTACGAAATTGCGCCCCAATAAGCTGAATGCTTCGTTCGGCATGTTGCGTCCACCGAACTCCTTGTCAGTATTGGCCGCGTAGTTGTTGGCATATTTAGGGCCTGTTAACACTAGATTTTGCTTGGCTCCATGCTTAAGTGACTGTCAAAAATGACATAAAAATCGAGCGGTGCACAGTCGTGAAACAGATCACGGCAAAACAGTACGCCAAAATCCACCCTTTTCTCCCGGTTCAGCGCGAGAACGTGCCGATTTCGAACATCGTCTTCATCAACGCGATCCTGTACGTCTTGGAGAACGGCTGCAAGTGGTGTCTGAGTTCACCCAATTTTGTGACTCCACCTTGGTGCCTGTAGAATACGCATTGGCGATGGTACCGAGCAACCCACCTCCTTGTTGACTACTGGCTGCTTTCGAAACGCGGCGAGCAGCCAGTCAAGCCCGCCGCTACGGATCCATCGGCGAAATCGGACATAGATCGAATACAAATCGCGGAATGCTCCGGTGGTGTGCCCTACTTGCAGCTATACTCTATGACGCAAGGATGGCGTTGATGAAATAGGTGTCGTTCGAAATCCGTACATTCCAGTGCTGAACTGGTAGGTAGGGCTGGATTTTTGCAAAATGGCCTTTCATGATCACCTTTGTGTCCGACCGCCGCTCGATTGTTCTCTCATTCTTGAAAGGTATTTGGCGTACCAGACCAGAGTTCTATTGTAGAAGGGCTCTAGCGCAGTTCCTATCTCGCACCTGACGCCCTCAGCAATTCCATGACGTCCTTGTGGCCATACCATGCCGCGGTGTCCATTGGCGAATAGCCTTGACCATCTGCGGTGTTTGGGTTCGCACCTGCGTCGATCAAGAGCTTTGCCATTTCCAAGTTTCCAATCGCTGCAGCGACATGGAGAGCAGGTGTTCTTTGATCGCCCTTGATAACTGCCAATTCCGGTTTTGCGCCTGCGTCGATCAAGAGCTTTGCTATCTCCAAGTTTCCAGTCACTATCGCGACATGCAGTGGCGGCGTCATTAGCTCGCCGTCAACATTTGCAATGTTTGGGTTCGCGCCCGCGTCGATCAAGAGCTTTGCCATATCAAACCGTCCGTCGAGCACTGCCATATGTAGCGGCGGCGTAATTTGCTCGTCGTCAAGATTTGAAGTATTTGGGTTCGCGCCCGCATCAATCAAGAGCTTTGCCATCTCCAAGCTTCCAGTCACTGCCGCCCGATACAGCGGCGGTGTTCTTTGGTCACCGTCGATATTTGGAATGTCCGGTTTTGCGCCTGCGTCGATCAAGAGCTTTGCCATCTCCAAGCTTCCAATTGTCACCGCCCGATACAGTGGCTGTGTTCTGTGGTCACCGTCGAAACTAGAAAGATCCGGTTTTGCGCCTGCGTCGATCAAGAGCCTTGCCATCTCCAAGCTTCCAGTCACTGCCGCGATATGCAATGGCGGCGTAATTAGCTCGCCATCAACATTTGCAATGTTTGGGTTCGCGCCTGCGTCGATCAAGAGCTTTGCCATCTCCAAGCTTCCGCCCATCACTGCCAAATAGAGCGGTGGCGAAATTACATCGCCTTCGAATGCTCTAAGATCAGGGTCTGCACCCTCCGCCAAGAGCTGTTTCACAAGCGTAATATTTCCGTCCGCCAACGCATAGTACAAATCCGTTCCGTGCGCCGGGGCCGGACTCGCTGCCACGGCAATCATCATGGCTCCCGCCGCCAGCCCAAGTGGAAATTTCCTTCGAGTGTTGAATGGCATCTTTAATCCTTTTCTTTGTTGTGAAGTACGAGCGTAATGAACATGCCATTGAATTTCAATTCCCGATTTCACAATAGGGTGCGCACTATTTTTGGTCAGGCAGTAGTGTAACATGCCCCGCAATCAAGGTATTCGTCCCAACGATTGTTTTCAACTTAGTATTTGATTGCAAGCATAACGTTCGCTCCGCTATCAACCAACGAAAATCCTATCTTCCAGAGCGTTTTTCACTTAGGTTGAATCGTACGCTTAGGGGTTCCTTCTGCTATTCCGATATGGTTTTTGTCCGCAGTTCCAGGACAAAGGACGGAAAGGATGCCGAGACCTCATTCGGACGATCTGCGGATGCGCGCGATTAAGAAAATGCGGGCGGGCGAAAGCCGCCGGAGTGTTACGAAGCAGTTATGCGTGGCCGCGTTAAGCGTAATCAAATCGGCGGGGCGCTATTCGGACACGGGATCGGCCGGTCCCAGCTGGATGGGCACGCGCCGCGCGCCGAAGTTGGCGACGTACCGGGCTTGGAACCTCAAGCGGAGCAATTCCTGTCCGGCGGTCACCTTTGAATGCCTAAAAGGGATTGTTTTTGCATGCCGATTCACACGGCCTTCGGGTGCGTCGTGGGTTCGCCCGCCGGGCAGGCGAAAAAGCTATTGCCTGGCGGTCACTTGTGGTTACGGTTATAACAGGTTGAATAAAGATTTTCTCCTATTTCCTACTCTTTAGCTTCTACAGTATCTAAGGCTGCTAAAAACAACGCAATAATATCGGAACGCCCTCCCACCGCAGCGTAATGCATTGGAGATCGTCCTTCGTTATCCTTAGCTTTCAAGTTAGCTCCAGCCTTGATCAATAGATTAACTACGTCGTAATAGCCGTTCTCTGCAGCGGAGTGCAAAGGCGTCCAACCGTGTGAATTTACTGCGTTTGCGTTTGCTCCCGATTTGATTAGGGTATTCACAATATCGGTATAACCTCCGGTTGCTGCCCTGTGTAATGGGGTTTGTCCACTCTCATCTTCCCGAACATTAACATTTGCGCCCACCTCAATCAAAAGATCTACAGTGTCCATACGGCCTTTCTCTGCTGCCCTATGTAGGGGTGTCCAACCGTCGATATCTCCGTCATCAACGTTTGCTCCTGCTTCAATCAAGAGATTTGTAATGTTGATGTGCCCGTTCAAGGCCGACCGCTGTAAAGGAGTTGTTCCTTCTTTGTTTCGAGCGTTCACGTTTGAATCCGCCTCGATCAAAAGCTTTGCAATGTCGGCATAACCGCTCTCCGACACATGATGCAAAGGAGAGTTGCTGTCTTCATCCATATGGTTTGCGTCGGCGCCTTTCTCTAACAGAATCTGTACGACATACTTATGACCTTGCGTTGCTGCAAGGTGTAAAGGGGTCCATTTTAGGTAGCTGCCCTCGACATTTGGATCAGCTCCAGCCTTAATCAAAAGTCTCGTGATGTTGGTATGTCCAAGAGCGGACGACCAGTTTAGAGGGGTTAGTCCGTATTCATCCTCTCTGGTTCTTGGATCCGCTCCCGCTCCAATCAAAATTCTTACGATGTTGTCACGCCCACCTCTTACCGACCGGTTCAGGGGATCCCAACCTTCATTGTCTTTGGTGTTTACGTTTGCTCCCGCCTCAATCAAAAGTTTCGTAATGTGATAATGACCATTAATCGCCGCAAAGTGCAACGGCGTCACTCCATCATCGTCCTTCGCATTCACGATCTCACCATCCTCAATCAAAAGCCTCACTATGTCGGCACGTCCTTTGTTAACTGCTTTGTGAAGATGTAATTCGGTTTCCTGTGCTATTGATTGAACCCCAAACATAACAGATACCATAACAACGACCGTGCTTAGAAAACGTTTCATGATTCTTTTCTCCTTCTATGAAACTGAGGTTTCCATTTACCACAAATCACTCACAAACACCACCATCATCATCTCTATCATACATCCACATATAAGCCGTATGTCCAATGGGCACCGGAGCGATTCCATGACTCCTTGCTGCCGAGACCATGTGGATCTTTGCGTCCCGGCCGCCGCGCGACCTTCCGACGCTTTGCGAACCGTTCTTCCTTCGCGCCCCGGTGCCATCGGGATGCATCTGGACGCTGGTGCTGTCGATGCCGAAGCAGTCCGCGTCCTCGCCGACTGCTTCCTGTTCCCGAAGCGCGGCGAACAGCCGCTCGAGCACGCCGCTGCGGAACCAGCGGTGGAACCGGGCGTAAACCGTGAACCAGTTGACGAACCGCTCCGGCAGGGCGCATCACTTGCAGCTGTTCTCCAGAACGTACAGTATCGCGTTGATGAAGACGATGTGCGAAATCCGCATGTTTCCGCGTTGAACCGGCAGATAAGAGTGGAATTTGACGTGCTGTTTTGCCGTGATCTGCTTCATGACCGTGCACCGCACGATTTTTATGTCATTGTCGACAGTTACTTAAGCATGGAACCAAGCAAAACCCAAACAAAATTCTAGCGTAGACAGGCATTAGTTTGGAATTATATATATGCAGGCGCGCCGCCAAGCGCGGATCAGTGCCCCCGTATCAATACAATACGTCGTCATTGAGACGCCTCGCTGAGGAGGATATCCGCGACTTTTGGAATGTGCTTGGCCTTAAGGTTCAGATATTCAGAGACGTCACGCAGTGTGATTCTATCGCTGCAATAGGGAGCAAGCACCGTGCGTACGAAATTCCGCCCCAACAAGCTGAAGGCTTCGTTCGGCATGTTGCGTCCACCGAACTCCCTGTCAGCATAAGACGCTTTTTTGCGCTCAAGGTAGGCCGCGTAGTCGTTGGCATATTCAATTTCCTTGGTTCTGTAAAAAGCTTGGTCGGTTAGGGCGAGCGTAAGCAGGCGGCGCACAATCGAGACCTTGCTCGTGCTGAAGACGTAGGCAAGTTCGTTTATGCTTTCTTCGGTCCAGAACGAGTTGCCGGGTTCTTGGGCCCTGACGACATTCTGGTTCTGGAACATCTCGCGCGGGAGCAGCGTGGCCGCAGCGACCGCATTGCACCAGATTTCGACCTGTTGCGTTTCCGGCGGGCGGGAGACATCGATGTAGAATTCCGAGACCCCGCCTTTCGCGAGCAAAAGATGCGCAAATTCATGCAGCAGCGAGAAAGTTCGACGCGAGGGGGTATCCGCACGATTGACCGCGATTGCGGGAAGCTTGGTTTCGGAGAGCGCGAATCCCGAGGCTTCGCTGGTGTCCACTTTATCCATCTGAAACACGAGGACGCCGCTCTCTTCGATCAGCGACCGCCAGCCGTTGAAAGCTTCGCGCTTGCTCCGCCATGCTCGCTGCTCCGCGTCGGTGATGCGCAAATGGCGGCGTACGCTGGCGCCGACCGTTTCGGGGTTGTCATCGAGCGTGGCCGAGATCGGCAGTTCGGGAACCGTTTCTCCGACCTCTTGGAGAAGATCGATCGCGATTTCTCGCCGCTCTTGCGCAGCGCGGATTTGAAGATGAAGCTGCGGCGACATGCGCTGCGGCACTCCTCCGCGCAAGCGCCGGAAATCCTTGATCGCTTGGAAGTCAGTCGGCGCCTCCTGAAGATAGAATGCCGCCAGCGGCCGCTTGTATTTCTTCCCAAGTGTTCGGAGTTGGTTGATCGTGGGTTTCAGTTCTCCGCTTTCCCACTGGGGCGCTTTGGCCAAGGCGGAAACGGCGGCAATCTCTTCGAGCGAGTAGCCCGCGCTTTCTCGGGCCCAGATCAATATCTCCGGCTTTACAAGCGCTCTGACTGGCTTTCGTGCCATTTTCTGTCCGACCTGATCTTGTTCCGGACCAACATTGAGCGTCGCGGCCGCGCGTGCATTCTTATGAACGCTGCCCGGTGGCATGCTCCTCCGGGTTGGCGCTAGTCTGATTGTTCCATCCAGTTTTTGCCCTTTCTCAACCGGATAGCATACTGCCTCGGTGTCGCGCCATAGCGGGCGGCATTGCACGATTGTTGCTGTTGCCTCTCCTAATCGTTACATTTTGCAACAAATAGCCATGATTATGTAACATTTTACTTTACACAAGCATGCCAAGCCAATAGATGTTTTTTGCGGAAGGCAATTCGGAGAGTCGGGAATGCAGGACGCGTTCATCTGCGATGGAGTTCGAACTCCGATAGGCCGGTACGGCGGCGCATTGGCAAGCGTGCGCCCTGATGATCTGGCGGCGCATGTCATTGCCGCGCTTAAGAATCGAAACTCCGAAGTTGCGTGGGAACGTGTCGACGAGGTGATATTCGGCGACGCCAATCAAGCCGGCGAGGACAACCGCAATGTGGCCCGGATGGCATCATTGCTCGCAGGGCTTCCCGAAACAGTTCCAGCGATCACGGTGAACAGGCTGTGCGCCTCCGGCATGGATGCGGTGGGGTTCGCCGCGCGCGGGATAAAGGCCGGAGACTACGACCTAGCTATTGCCGGCGGCGTCGAAAGCATGAGCCGCGCGCCGTTCGTCATGCCGAAGGCGAGCGCGGCGTTTTCCCGAGCGAATGCCGTTTTTGACACCACGATCGGCTGGCGGTTCGTGAACCCGAATATGAAGTCCCGGTACGGAACGGACTCCATGCCGGAGACCGCCGACAACGTCGCTGCGGACTATTCCGTGTCGCGGCAGGACCAGGACGCCTTCGCCGCAAGATCGCAAGAACGCTGGCAAACGGCCTCCGAGGCGGGAGTCTTCAAAGACGAAATCGTGCCCGTCGAAGTCCCTCAGCGCAAAGGCGATCCGATCTTGGTCGATGCCGACGAGCATCCGCGCCCCGGAACGACAGCGGATAAGCTTTCCAAGCTGCGCGGAGTGAACGGACCGGAACTGACCGTCACTGCCGGCAATGCCAGTGGGGTCAACGACGGGGCCGCCGCCATGATCATCGCGTCCGAAGCCAGCGCGGAGGCGAACGGCTTGAAGCCGTTGGCACGAATCTTGGCCATGTCGTCTGCCGGCGTGGAGCCGCGAGTTATGGGCATTGGGCCCGTTGCGGCAACCCGCAAGCTGCTTGCGCGTACCGGATTGGCCATCGGCCAGATGGACGTGATTGAACTGAACGAAGCTTTTGCCAGCCAAGCTCTCGCCACTTTGCGCGAACTCGGTGTCGCGGATGATGCGGAGCATGTGAATCCCAATGGCGGGGCTATCGCGATCGGACATCCTCTTGGCATGTCCGGCGCTCGGATCGTGCTTGCGGCTGCCCGGCAGCTGGGTCGCACCGGCGGCCGCTACGCGCTCTGCACGATGTGCGTCGGAGTAGGTCAAGGCACGGCGATGATAATTGAAAGAGTTTGACGGAGACTTATCGGATGTATGCGCAGATGGTTGAATCCGAAGCGACCGAAGAATCGCCGGAGAAGCTCGCCGCGTTTCAGGCGCGCATCGACGCGGGTGAAAAAATTGAACCGAAGGATTGGATGCCGGAAGGCTACCGCAAGACGCTGATCCGGCAGGTCGGCCAGCATGCTCATTCGGAGATCGTAGGCCAATTGCCGGAAGGCAACTGGATCACCCGAGCCCCGACGCTCGAGCGGAAAGCGATTTTGCTGGCCAAGGTTCAGGACGAGGCCGGCCACGGACTCTATCTTTACTGCGCGGCCGAGACGCTGGGCGTGAGCCGGGACGAACTGATCGAAAGGCTGAATGATGGCCGGATGAAATACTCCTCCATCTTCAACTACCCGACTCTGACCTGGGCCGACATGGGGGCGGTGGGCTGGCTGGTCGACGGGGCGGCGATCATGAATCAGGTGCCGCTACAGCGGACCTCGTACGGACCGTACAGCCGAGCGATGATACGCATTTGCAAGGAAGAGTCTTTCCACCAGCGCCAAGGTTTCGACATCATGATGAAGATGGCCAACGGCACGGCTGCTCAAAAGAAGATGGCGCAGGATGCGCTGAACCGGTTTTGGTATCCCGCATTGATGATGTTCGGCCCCTCGGACAAGGATAGCGTGCATTCGGCGCAGTCGATGGCGTGGAAAATCAAGATCAACACCAATGACGAGCTGCGCCAGAAGTTCGTCGATCAGACCGCGCCGCAGGCGGACTATCTCGGCCTAGAGATCCCCGATCCGAATTTGAGCTGGAACGAAGACAAGAGCGGCTACGATTTCAGCGAGCCCGACTGGAATGAGTTTTTCCAAGTGATCCGGGGCCACGGACCGTGCAATGCGGACAGGATGAGGGTGCGCCGGAAGGCATGGGACGACGGCGCTTGGGTGCGCGACGGCTTGATGGCTCACGCCGAGAAGATGCGCGCCGCCGCAGCTTGACCCGATAGAGGAGAAGTCCGATGTCTACTGAATGGCCGCTCTGGGAGATATTCATCCGCGGGCGGCACGGAATGAGCCATCGCCACGTGGGATCTTTGCACGCTCCGGACGCGGAGATGGCGATCAAGAACGCGCGCGACGTTTATACTCGGCGCAACGAAGGCGTCAGCATTTGGGCGGTGAGGGCTTCCGACATCGTTGCGTCTTCGCCATCCGAAAAGGGGCCGCTGTACGACCCGGCGCGAACCAAAGTCTATCGGCACCCAACGTTCTACGACATACCCGACGATGTCGGGGCGATGTGATGGAAAACCTGAAGTTCCAGTTTCTTTGCCGCATGGGCGACAATGCCTTGGTGCTGGGGCACAGGCTGTCGGAATGTTGCGGCGTCGCCCCGACGCTGGAGGAAGACATCGCGACCGCCAACACGGCGCTGGATTTGATCGGTCAAGCGAGCAACTGGTTGAGTCTGGCCGCAGATATCGAAGACGCAGGCCGGACGGCCGACGATCTGGCGATGATGCGCGATGCTTGGGATTTCAGGAACCTTTTGCTGGTCGAGCAGCCCAACGGCGATTTCGGCCAGACGATCATGCGCCAAGCGCTATTCGATCACTGGCATTTATTGATGCTGAAGGCGTTGGAAAACTCCACATTCAAGCGCGCCGCCGAAATCGCAGAAAAATCTGTCAAAGAGGTTACCTATCACGCTGAGCGCTCGTCGGATCTGGTCGTCCGGCTGGGCGACGGCACGGTCGAAAGCCACCAGCGCATGCAGACTGCTTTGGATCACCTCTACCTGTATGTCGGCGAAATGCTTACCTCGGACGAAGTGGACAAGGCATGCGCCGCCGCCGGCATCGCGCCGGCGCCCGAAACTCTAGCGTCTGCCTACGAAAAGGCCGTCAATGAAATGCTTGTCGCCGCGACCTTGGCGATTCCTGATCGCGGACCCGCAGTGACGGGCGGCAAATCGGGCTTCATGCACAGCGAGCATCTCGGACACATGGTGGCAGTGATGCAGAGCCTGCCCCGATCATTCCCCGACGCGGACTGGTGACATGCAACCCGCAACAGAAACGATATGGGATTGGCTGGAGGAAGTTCCTGATCCCGAAATTCCGGTCGTATCGGTCGTAGATCTGGGAATAGTGCGCGATCTGGCATGGCGCGGAAATCGACTGGAAGTCGTCTTGACTCCAACCTATTCCGGCTGCCCGGCCACTTCGGTCATTGCGCTTGACGTCGAAAGGGCGCTGAGCGACCGAGGAATTGGAAAGCTGGACGTGCGCACGCAGATCGCGCCGCCTTGGACTACCGACTGGATCTCGGAAAAGGGGCGCAGAAAGATGCTCGAGTACGGCATCGTACCGCCGAACCCCGAAAGCAATGGGCCGAAATCCTGCCCCAGATGCGAGAGTCCCGATGTGCATCGGGTCAGCCAATTCGGATCGACTCCCTGCAAGGCTCAGTGGAGGTGCAACGATTGCCTGGAGCCGTTCGACTATTTCAAATGCCTGTAATCGTCTTGAACAAGTCGCGCGCCCGAAGCGCGGAACCGCCGGAGGCGAAATTCTTCGGAATGCATCTTGCTGGCCGTACCGCATGGTTCCAACGGCTCGGTTTGCAGTGGTTAGCATTGTTTCGCAGCAACCGCGCTTGAAGTAATACCTTTGAGGAAACCCTTTTGGCCCGATTTCATCCGCTGACCGTCGCCAATGTCCGGAAAACGACCCGCGATGCCGTGGAAGTGACCTTCGACCTTCCCGACAGCGGCGAATTCTCGTTCATCCAAGGCCAATACCTGACGTTTCGCCGGGAGTTCGAAGGAACTGAAATTCGCCGATCTTACTCGATCTGCGCGGGCGCGCATGAAAGCCGTCTGAAGGTCGGCATCAAGCGCGTCGAAGGCGGCGTCTTCTCGACGTGGGCGAACGAAGAACTGGCTCCCGGCATGGTTGTCGAGTCGATGCCGCCCATGGGCAGCTTTCATGCGCCGATCAGCCCCGATGCGCGGAAGCATTACCTGTGCTTTGCCGCCGGATCCGGAATTACGCCTGTCCTGTCGATCCTCAAGACTGTTTTGGCGAAGGAGCCGATGAGCCGCTTCACGCTGGTCTACGCCAACCGCGCCCCGCAGACGATCATGTTCCGCGAAAAGATTGAAGACCTGAAAAACGAACATCTGGATCGGTTGAGCGTTATCCATATGCTCTCATCCGGCGCGACGGATATTGAGCTGTTCCGCGGCCGCTTGGACGAGGCGAAATGCGCCGAACTGTTCGACACCCTGATCGATATCGGTTCGGTGGACGTGTCGTTCATCTGCGGCCCGGAACCCATGATGCTGTCGATTTCCGCGGCCTTGAAAAACCATGGTCTCGATAACGATCAGATCAAGTTTGAGTTGTTTGCGGCGGCCCAGCCCGGTCGCTTGGGCCGGCCCGCCGCCCGCGTGTCGGTCGGGGCCGCCGCAGGCAGCGATGCGACGGCGATTATCGACGGGGAGCGTCTGAGCTTCAGAATTGAAAGCGGCACGACCGTGCTCCAAGCGGCATTGGCCAGCGCGATCGACGTGCCGTATGCCTGCACCGCCGGCGTCTGTTCGACATGCAGGTGCAAGCTGCTGGAAGGCGAAGTCCAGATGATTTCGAACCACGCCTTGGAAGACTACGAAGTTGATCGCGGCTACATACTCAGCTGCCAATCTTTGCCACTCACGGAACGACTGATCGTGGATTATGATCAACGTTGAGGAATGCAGTGCCCGGATTTGCCATGATCAGCATTTCCTAAATCTTGGTTTTGCTATTACGGCCGACCAGAACCGCTGATCTGAAGGAAAAGAACATGAAGACCATGTCCGCTAAAGATGCCGAGGCGCGCTTCGACCAATTCATCGATGCAGCGCAGCAAGAGCCAGTCGTTGTTACAAAGGAGGATCATCCTGTAGGAGTATTTCTCTCGATAGATCATCTCGAGGATACCATCTGGGGAGAAAGAGCCAAAGCAGCTCACGCTGAGGGTTACCTTACAGTTGAAGAAAGCACTGCTCTTTTGAACGCCGGACAGCCCCGATTTCCCAAGAGACTTTTCGACCAGTTGCGTGGTCTGTGGGGGCATTGAGGCAAAACGGAACTGAAACATCTTCGACCTCCGTAGGAATCCTTGCCGGATTTCGGGGGTCTTGCATGTTTCGGCTTCAGAAACTTCAAGCAAATGCCATGAGATCAGATCGGTATGATCCGGCTGTGGAGCCGTCGCAATCGCCGCCTGTTGCGCGCGCCCAGGCGCAGGTAAGGTCGGCGATGCGGGTCGTCAGTTCCATCTGGGCTATTGGTGACCGAAGGCGAGCCGGAAGGCCGAGGTAACATCGGCCGTGATGTCTGCAAGCTGCGAAACGGCACCGAGAGATAATCTTCGCGGTGCTTCCAAACGCCCGGAAAATCCGAATACTTGCATTCTGAGCCCCTCCAGTTGTCGCCTTTAAAATGGATGCAGCTTGGGGAACTCGCCGCTCCGGCGTCAAGGCAGAGTCACAAAATGGGTGAACTCATATACCTAATAAGGAATTGAAAGAAAAGCACATTTCTAATCGGTGAGATGTTCGTTCGAAAGATAAATCTGTTTTTCCACATGGCTATGGGTTGAAGTTGACCTTCCGAAATCCAATATAATGTGTTGCGCCCGCAGCCGATAAGAAAATGTGGTGCGCTCCCCTAGAACATGGAGTGATCGCATGCCGCCGCTCACAAGTGAGTTTGATAAATTTATTCGCGCCTTGGTGGATGAACTTGAAGTGCCTGAGGAACGCTACGCTCAAGCGGAACGCAGTTATAAGTCGTTCGGCGATTGGACTCATAGGGATGAGTCTACAATTGTCCGATACTCCCCCGAAGTCTATGTCCAAGGGTCATTTCGCCTTGGAACTGCGATCCAGCCATCAACAGAAAATGGCGAGTACGACATTGATCTGGTTTGTGTGCTTCAGAATCTCAGTAAGGGCGATCTTTCGCAAGAGGATTTGAGAGAACGTCTTGAAGCCGAGGTCAGGAGCTACCACCGTGCAAAGGGGATGAAAAAACCGGTGAGTTCCGGGCGACGGTGCTGGACTCTTGAATATGCCGATGGCGCACAATTTCACATGGATATTCTTCCGGCAATTCCAAACGCCGAAGGTCAGCGCCGGTTGCTTGTAGAGCGAGATATGGACGCCAGTTTTGCTGCGACCGCAATCTCTATCACCGACAATGAACACGAGGCGTTTTCGATAATTTCTGATGATTGGCCCCGCTCAAATCCGAAAGGCTACGCACAATGGTTCAGGAGCCACATGGCGGAAGCGTTCGACCGTATTCGAGGGGAACTTGCCAAAGCTCAGACGCGACAAGGGGTGAAAGCAAGCGTCGAAGATATTCCAGAATATCGGGTGCGAACGCCACTCCAGCAAGCCATCATGGTTCTAAAGCGACACAGGGATGACATGTTTACGGATGATCCCGAGACAAAACCGATCTCAATCATCATCTCAACTTTATCCGCGCACGCCTACAACGGCGAAGTGGACACACCCGAAGCACTGCTGGGAATTTTGGAGCGCATGGAATCTCACGTCATGTACGACGGATCGCGCTACATCATCCCCAATCCTACTGACGCCACGGAGAACTTTGCCGATAGATGGGAGAATTTCCCGGAGCGAGGCAAGGCATTCTTCAGCTGGCTTGCCCAAGCCCGCGCAGATTTTTCTGGTCTGGCCTCGCTTACCAGCTATGAAAAGATGTCAGAATCAAAAGATATTTGCCTCTCAGCAGACCTTAGAAGACGCGCGCATGATCGTGTCATGAAAGGTGGTGGCGGTCTTCTAGGCTTAGCAACCGCCGCACCAGCAACCGCCTCCAACTACTCTTTTTCGAATGAGCCAAGAAAACCAAAAGTTCCCCGAGATTTTGCATGACAATTTGGTGGCTTAACAATATTTCACGCGCCAAACTTGAACGAGAACGTCTCGGGGCATTGGTTGATGAAACCAGTTGGCTCAAAAACTTGGAAATTAGTCTCGGGGACGGCAATCTACGCGTTGAGTTCGATATCGAACACGGCGCAAACCTTTGGGGCCTCGTCCTTACCTATCCGGTCGTGTTTCCCGATGCACCCCCTCTGGTCACAACGCGAGACGGAAAGAGGATATCCGGCCACCAGTACGGATCTGACGGCGAGCTTTGCCTAGAGTATCGGCCGGAAAACTGGCATCCCGATGTCACCGGTGCCATGATGGTCCAAAGTGCTTATAATTTGCTCAGTGGCGAGAACCCGAAAGGCGGTGGCGGTGCTGCCCTCGTGCGTGATGGGCACGCGGTTACCATTGGGCAAGCTACGCGCATGGCGGATGGTCGCTTCGTTTTGACCTCAAATGATTGGGCCGCGCTTCAAGAGCTCGAGCCAAATCGAATTCACAAAGCTGAAATTGGTTTAATAGCACTTGATAGGAAGATATCGACCCGTCTCATACAGTTAGGTAGCGCCGATTCATTTAGCTATCAATCGGCTTCAAGAATTCCGAACGTGATCATCAAGTCTGAGATATTTGTTTTGCGCGGTGGACACGTGAACCTATCGGGTTCCCCGACCCCTAGTGATGTCTTTGCGTGGATCGACAAAGCGGAAATCAAAGACTTCGATAGCACAATCATTGAAGAAAGTCGAAACTTTTACTTGCTCGCATCGCAGGACAGCCGCTGGACGCTCTACTACGTTGCGTTTTCCGAGGACGAACCGTTTGTTCACGTCTACCAAACACTCTTTGAAGGAAACCAGGCGCGACGACTACCTGCAGAGCTTGAAGCCGTGTCCAGGAAGAGGATTGGGATCGTTGGCTGCGGCTCGCTCGGTGCCAAAGTTGCCATGCAGCTTGCTCGAGCGAACATTGGAAATTTCTTGCTAATCGACGATGATGTGTTCTTTGAAGGCAACTTGGTCAGGCATACGCTAACTAGTGTAGACATTGGATTTCACAAAGCCACGGCATTGCGCCACAAAATGCTTGAGGTTAATCCGAGCACCGAAATCGAAACACGACTGATCAGATTGGGCGGGCAAGAAAGCAGCGCATCAACGGTATCCGCCATGGCGCAGCTTGCCGAGTGCGACGTTCTTGTGGATGCAACGGCAGACTCTAGCGCATTTTCATTTGTTGCCGCGGTGGCCAAAAGGAACAAGATCCCGGTCTTTTGGGGAAGCGTGTTTGCAGGCGGCATAGGAGGAACGGTCGGACGCGCATTGCCGGACAAAACGCCGGAACCATTGGAGTCCAAGCGGCAAATCTGGAAGTGGTGCCAGGAGCGGGGCGTCGAGGCAGAGCAACCTGTCGCTGAGGTTGATGCCTACGCAGCCCACAGAGAAGATGGGCGCGTCGAGATCGCTACAGACTCGGACGTTTCCGTGATTGCTTCCCACGTTTGCCGCTTAGTGATCGACACACTGATCAATCTGGAAGATAGCGCGTTTCCCTACTCGGCATATGTGATCGGGATGTCCAAGGGTTGGATTTTCTATGCACCGTTCGATACGCGGCCGATAGAGTATGTTGGGAGCGTCGAGTGGGCCGCTGATCAAACCCCTGCATCGGAAAAGGAGTTGGTCGCCTTTTTGGAAGACTTAATACCCAAGGAAGCAGAAGGTGCCGCCTAGCATCCTGATAAATAGACCAATTTGCCTGAGACTCTCCAAACATCTTCGCCGTGCGGGAAAGCGGGAGATTGGGGGTCTATTATTCGGGGAACAATTAGCGCCGGGTAAGTTTCGGCTGGTCGATTTTTCAGTGGACGCTGCCATGGGCCAAGCTGCGCATTTTTCTCGCTCTGTGACCAGACACAGCAATGATTTGGAGCGTTTCTTTGCGCGAACAGGCAGTGACTATTCGCGGTACAACTACCTCGGGGAATGGCATTCGCATCCGCGTTTTGCCGTGATTCCGAGTGCACAGGACTATGAGTCCATGCTAGACATGGTTCGCACCGAAACCAGCATACCGTTTTCTGCTTTGCTGATCGCTCGGCTCGACTTTTTTCTGTTTCTAAGGCTCGGAGCGACAATGTTCTCTCGAGATCGAGACCCGGAAATCATTCAGATTGAGAGGTCTTAACTCTTGAAAGGAATTCTGGAGCACCTGATAAAAAAATTCATAAGTTGGCGGTTCCGTAAACGCCCGCTGTTCCTCACCACCTTTTCTGTATCAGGTACAATTCTTATTGCTGTGCTTGGGCTCGGGAGCCTAACCGGTGCTTTGTCCTATCAAGACTTGACCTTTAAGCTAACTCAAAGTGACTCCATCGAGTCCCCGATACTAAACGCGGCGGCTGTCATCTGCTTGATTGTCTTTTCCCTGTCATTTATTGCTTTGTCCCTGCAGTTTTTGCTGGATCGCATTTCTGGCAATAAAGAAAAGATCATTGTGATCGAGGGGCGTGGACTGCGGGATGACGATGGCGTTTCGTTGGCAGACTCTCTTGATGATGAGTTTCCCAAGATACAATTGCCCTACGTTCTCGATCTGCGGCAAAGGCTGGACGGTAAGTTGGTACGGCCCGAGGATCTCATTCCCAAAATCTCTGCGGCCAAAGTGAGCATCAACCAGATGCGAAGTGGTGGCGCTCGCAGTGATACGCATATTGCGTACGGAGGATTGACGGCGGTGCCGCTGACCTTCTTGACTGGCGTCGAGTTGGATGATGAGGGCAAAATCACTGTCTTCGACTGGGACCGCACCGCCGAGAAATGGAGGCCGCTGGATGATTTAGACGACGGTCGCCGTCTTTCAGAACCTAACCTGGAGGACTTCCCCGCCTCAGACAACGCGCTACTCGCGGTTTCAGTTTCTTATCCAATCGACACTGCTGATCTGGAAACCAGCTTCGACCTTCCGATTATTCGCATGGATCTTGATGGTCAATCATCAAGCAGCCATTGGTCAGCTGAAAAACAATCAGTCATCGCCAGCCAGTTTTTTGAAGTTTCAAAGCAGCTAAGTTCTCGTGGGGTCAAGCACATCCATCTCATCCTCGCTGCGCCCAACAGCATCGTGTTCAATTTCGGACGCCGCTACGACAAGAGAAACCTTCCTGAATTGACGGTATATCAGTACGAGCGCTCCCAAAACCTCAAATATCCTTGGGGAATCCGAATGCCGGTATGCTCCACTTCGTCAGCACGAGTTGAGAAAACAATTCCGCCAGAGTTCAAGTAACCTCGGCAGCCAGCAATCTCGCTCATTTCGGCTGTATACCTCGGAATTCATCTTCAGTAAAAATGAATGGCTTTTGTGATGGCAATGAGCCATGCAGTTTGACAATTCTTGGGCGCGATTGATACGCAATGTCTTTGATTGTCTAAACACAACCGTATATCAGATCAGGTGTTTCGGGTTCCGGACGTTCCAAAAGTGTGTCCCAATTCGTAGTGAGCACGTCTATCCAGAGCAGTTCCATGAGTTGTTTGTGAAGCTATCCTGGCGTCCAACGATAATCGGTCACTAACCGCAGAATAAGTCGGTCTAAGCCGTTGTTACCGTTAAGGGTTTGATATTCTTGAGCGAGGTGCAGTGCGCTTGGGGCCTTGTTCTTGTTGAAGCCGAGCGCTGCCTCCATTTCCGCTTGGAAGGTGCCCTAGGTGGGCGGAATGGGACAATCCGGTTCTCTTTCGCAAGCCCTGCTGAAGCCAACGCCAACCATAACTGCAGCTTCTTTATTCCAAAGCGCCCGCGCGAAAGCCTCAAAAGCCGGATAGTCTTATAGCGATTCAAATCCAGCTGGGAAAGGTCCAGTTGAAGTTGTATCTTCTGGCATTCAATGATCTCTTAGCTGATCATCGGCCAACATATCATAGAGTTTGCTGAGACAGCCAATCTTGGCAAACTGGGTGAAGCTACGTTCTTAGCAGACGAATTGCGTTAGCCGAATGTTGGGTGCTATGAGCAGCGGGAGTTAAATCCGTTTCTCGCTTCGTTACATCAGCCCATATCGGTTGCAGCGGGTCGAGATTGACTCCGACAGTGCTCGGCGCTGCCGTAGCAACCCGTTCTTCCGGCTTAGGTGTATCCCAGATTTCAAGCGGTATGCCGTGAACCTTGGCGGCTTGCCGCAGTTCCAGCGCCGCGCCTTCCGGCTTGTGACCGGTCAACTCGTGGAAAAATCAACAAAGTGTTCCGCCGCCCTTTGTCGCTACTCAATGCGCTCGCGAAGTTCAGCATCAAAATTGTCGGCTTTCGCACTCTGCGCTTCCCGAACTTCGTCACCCTCCGCTTTCAGCGTCTCGGCCTTCTGCGTCCGCAAATGATCCAATTCCTTGACCGCTTCATCGGACTGCTTGGCGCTATCTTCTTCGCTAAGGTCTTTGTTGTTCAGCGCTTCCCGAACTTTCTTCTGCGCATCGAGAATGCGAAGTTCCAACTCATCACTTGTTTCCTACTTCGTATTTGAATTTTCCGGGCGTCACGTTCCAAGGATATTTGCCGCTGCACATTGACCCCGGATTGTAGCTTTTGACGATCCGTTCGGCGCGCGCCCTAAGCACTTCGCCTTCGTCCAACCCCGCATTTTGCCACACACCCACAACCCAATTCTCACCGAGCACCAAAGCGCACAAGTCGATGAACATGTCTGAGTGCTTCCTTCCGAGCACTTCGTTCTTGTCCATCGCCTGTTCTGCTTTCGTCGCTGCGTCCGCGATTTGCGCGTAAGGGTCGGCATCTGGGTCGGCATCCGGATTTTCAGCAGTTTTGTATGTCTGGACGTATTGCGCTTCCGTTGCGGCCAGCGCTACCGATAGCGCCCTTGCCGCCGGTGTCAGTCTGATGATCTTTCCTTTGTCCATCGTGCTATCCTTCAAAGATGAATGTAATATTAGAATTATAGAAAAGTTTAGAATGAGTCAACGGCATGTAAGAAGATCGTAAGATTCCAGAATTTGACGCAAGCCACGAAACCTACTAGGGCCTGTTAACACTAGGATTTTGCTTGGATCTGTGCTTAAGTGCTTGTCAGCAATAAGATAAAAATCGGGCAGTGCACAGTCATGAAACAGATCACGGCCAAACAATCCACCCCTATCTTCTGGTTCAGCGCGGGAACGTGCGGATTCCGAACGTCATCGTCATCACGCGATTTTGTATGTCATGGAGAACGGCCGTAAGCGGCGCGCCCTGCCGAAGTGCTTCGGCAACTGGTCCACGGTTTACGCCCGGTTCCGTCACTGGTCCTGCTGCGATGTGTTCGAGCGTCTGTTTGCGGCACTTCGAGAGCAGCACGTGAATCGGCGTGCAGACCTGACCGCCATCGATTTATGCGTTCAACTGCTTTTCCTATGATTCGGGAGAGCGAGGTAGGGGATGTTTGGAGTGGACAAGATCGGGAAGATACGTTGGGCGCATTACCGGAGGGGCGTTCGATCAAGGGGATCTGCCGGGATTTGTCGGTTTCTCGGGTGACGGTTCGGAAGGTTTTGCGTTCAGGTCCGATCTTGAAATCGTCAATAAACCCAATGACATCAAGGAATTCACGGCTCTCTGTCACCGGTGGGTCGGTGAGCGGACCTTCGCTTGGATGTCGCGCTGCCGACGTCTGGCGAAAGATTATGAGCGGAGCTTGGAGAGCTCGCTGGCGTGGGCGCAGTTGGCCGCATGCCGCTTCATGATGCGCTGAATCGGAAGGGCTATATCATGCTGATAATAAACAATATAAAATGAACTTAGAATTTTCGTTCATACTCTAAGATCGGTGCCGCTATAAGTACGTGCTATAAGTTTTGTCCGGTCTTGCTCTTCCCTGCTCGTGACCTGCGTCGTGCGGACGATTTGATCCGCGAATTTGAGAACGAACTGGTGAATGAATGGGAAGTCGCCCCCGTGATCTCGTCTACGTTTCGGAATGGAACCCACTCGATTCCTACCGCTCAATTTCGTTGTTGAAATCGCGCTATGATCAGACAGTCAAAGGCACCTTCGAGCCTCAAATGATTCTGTCCCCGGTTGGCAGCAAGGTAATGGCAGCGGGAGAGTTGATGGCTGCAATAGGGCATGACTTGACAGCAAAGTACATTGAGGCAGTCCAGTACGAACTCAAGGGTGACCAAGCGAATGATTTGACTGAAAACGATCAGATGGTCCATGTATTGCTTAGTGGCCCTGCTTATGGTGGCTATAGTGCGGTTGCCGTGCAGGAAGAGTCTTGATGGGACGGTTCTCGAAGAAGCTTGATCAATTACCCTCGACAATAAGCATCTGCCTTGGCGCGGACTGCGAGAGTTTGTCGAGTGAGTTGTTGGAAGGCAAAGACCGGTCAGCAATTGCTGTCGGGTCAGGTGGGTCGGCAATTTCGGCAGAGTATTTTCGCCGCTGCAGGGAGACGTGTTCTTTCGGGAAAACGACGGTCGAGACCCCGATGCAATTTGTGACAGACGTGTCGGGGCTGAGCGGCAGTGATGTCTGGCTGTTTACAGCTGGCGCTGAGAACCCGGATGCGATGGCAGCGGTCCAGAGCGCATATCGTCGCGGTGCGGCTAAGATTTTCATGATCACGCGCAGTCCCCATGGTCGTGCCGCTATCCTACTGGAGGAGCTGGGAGGCAAGATTTTTACCGCACCTGTATCGGACGAGAGAGATAGTTTTTTGGCTACGCATTCCCTCGTCGCAACGATCACAATCTTACTCTTCGCGTTTGATGCTGTAACTGACGTGCCGTTTGGCAATGAGCTTAGAGATCAATTTGAGGAGGCAGCGAAGGCTGAGCTCGGCAAAGCGGCACGTGAAAGTTATCGTAAACTGTTCTCAGATCTGAAGCCGGATGACACTTTGCTGGTCCTAAGCCAGCCTCAGCTTTCGCCTATTTCTACACTTATCGATACATCTGTTTGGGAAGCATCTATCTGCAACATACAAACAACGGACTTTCGGAATTTTGCGCATGGTCGTCACTCTTGGCTTCATCATCGAGCAGACGATTCCTTCGTTGTGGCGCTGACGGGACGCGATTGGCCAACTGTCCACAATTCAGTTCTTTCATTGATCCCCTCCACTGTGCGGAAATCAATTGTTGATTTTGGAAACTGCGGGCGTTTTGACAATGCCGTTGGGATCTTGCGAGGACTGGTCTTGATTGAGGCGATGGGAGACGCCGTTGGTACAGACCCAGGGAAACCGGGCGTCGGAACATTCGGAAGAAGCATCTATGATGATGAAGCATTATATTCCGCTTCAACGTCGCTAACATCGGCCGTTCGACACAAGTATGCAGCTGTTCTAAAGCAAGACACATTGATCGCTTCGACTGCGGAACTTATCTGAACTGCCCCGGGTTTTCCGGAGAGCAATCGGCTAAACAAACGAGCCGGAAACTCAAAGGAGGGAATCCATGCCGGAGAGAAAGCACGCTGGACTGGATGCGTTGCGGAGAATACTGGCGTCACTCTTTCCCTTCCGTAATTGGGGGTGTTCGGTTTGCCTCTGATGGCATGAGGCTGGACAAGTCAGTTGGAATTGGCACATAGCGTAAACATGCAGTCTATTGAAGTCCGATCACATACGGGTTTTGACGTAGTCGGGACCGGCTTCACAGTACTTGATCGGGTTTTTAAAGACGGTACCTTAAGCGACGAAGCCCTCGGGGGCTCATGCGGCAACGTCCTCGTTTCACTGGCGATGCTGCAGAGGCGCGTAGCCCCGGTTCTAGCGCTTGGCGATGATCACATTGGTGAACGATTGGTAAGTGAATTTGCCCAAGCCGGCGCAATCACGGACTATATCCATCGCAGGCCAAACCTGCGGTCTCCGATGTTGAACCAGCTGCTTGACACGTTGCTGGGCGAGCACGAATTTAGTTCAGTTTGCCACGAGACAAATTCCGAGCACCCGAGTTATCAGGCTATTGATGAACACGAACTTCAGCTTGCCGTTCCAGCTATCGCCCAATGTCGGTTCTTTTATGCGGACAGACTGTCGGACAGTATCTTGGAAGCGATGCGTACAGCCCGCGAGGCGGGTGCTGTCGTGTATTTTGAACCCTCTTCCATCGAAGAGGATGACCTTTTTGAGCGTGCTCTGGAGTGTACGTCGATCCTCAAATATTCGTCTGACCGCTTGGGTGAGCGTTTGTCCGCGAGTGACTTCGATTGCATTCACATCGTTACTCAAGGTGCTGACGGTCTTGAGGTGCGGGATCGTCAATGGACAAAATGGTTCGCTTCGGAACGAGCGGATGTCGTTAAAGACACATGTGGTTCTGGCGATATGGTAAGTGTAGGTCTGATCGACTGGCTGCTGACGCACTATCAAGATGCTTGCGGGCTTGGCGGGCGAGACCTTGCTGATGGCATTGTTGCTGGTCAGCGCCTTGCCGCAGAGAATTGTGCCTATGCGGGTGCAAGAGGCCTCTTCAAGGAACACGGTGCGGATCACGTGCGCCGCATATTGACATAGGCCGTTGCTCAGCCGCGTGAAGTTTCTTCCCGCCTTTTTCGCTCGTTGCAGAGTTCAGTTCGTAACTCCATCAACATGATGCCAAGCTTTGAATCGCTTGGAAATTGTTCAATAACAGGCACTTGCCTCTACCCAGCGAAACCGCCGCTATCCAAATCTGAGGCCAAACAGACCGCCTGTTTCTTCTGCGTCCGTCAGACGGGTCGGGTTGACGTTCTGGCGCACATCGAAACCGTCTTGGAACACATCCTCGGGCAGCGCGTCCGAGTTCATTGTCACGATATACTGGAAACCTGCCCTTTCCGCGTGTTTGGCCCCCAGTTGCAGAGCCTTCGCGACCTGCCTTTCATCCACGCCGTCGAAAAGATGGCTGTCATGAATCAGAAAACCCGGACCAATGCCTCGCTTCGTCGTCAATTCAGCCAACATCAGATCGAAACAGAAGATCTGCATGCTATTTATGCCTTTGCTCCGTTGTGCATTGATTGCGACTTCGAACTTGGGGCCGTTTTGCGTCGCAGCAATCGTCAGGTGCCCGGCCTGCTCGTGGAGCGACCTAGACAGTTCTTCGAAAATAACGATGGCCTCATTCGTAATGTCGTTGCGCTCACGAAGATCTGCTTGAAGTGCTTGCTGCAAACGGGCGCGTTCTATGTCGAGTTGAACATTCGTGCTTTCGATCCGCTCGGCAATCTCCAACTGCTGACGAAGGGCTTCTACTTTCGCCTCGGCCCGCCCAGCCTCTTCCTGAAGGCGTGAGTAGTGTTCCAATGCACCGCCTGATTGAAGGATGCCCATAAGCTGCCCTCGGCGGCGATCAAATTCTGCGCGCCGGGCTTCCCGTTCGACAATCCGCGCTTTTGCCGCCGTGATCTCGGTGGAAAGGTGAGTCTGCCGGTTTCGAATGATCGCTTCGTGAAATTCTGACACTTCTTCGAACCTGCGCTCAACGGTTTCTGGAAGCACTACGCCAGCTTCGTTGTACAGCCTTTCGACGTTGGTGATCTCAGGTGGTTTTTCGCTTTCCAAGGCAGTGGAAAGCTGAAGCGTCAACTCCCGATCAATCAGGTTGTCGTCGTTGATCGCGGAAATGGAGCGCGTAATCTCCGAAGCCTCCTGCTCCATCGCGGTATATTCCGGAACGACGTTGAACTCGGCGATCTGCCTTTGAAGTTGACGAGCCTTGGTTTCCGCGATCGCAAGCCGCGTTCGAAAGTCGGCCGAATTTCCGTAAAACTCTCCCAGATCGCCTTGCTTTGCCGCTTTGCGCAACTCCGCCGTGGCTTTCTCTTGGGCGCGTGTTTCCTGAAACTGCTGAGCGATGCCAGCGTCAAGCCCAAGAAGGTAAGATATTGCAACCTGCTGATCCCAGTCCTGCTGAGGACCAGACTGCTGAGTTGGCTGGACGAAGCCGCCACCGCCCTGACGACGCGCAAAGTAGGAGAACAGAGACCGGAACGTTGGACCGAACCGGCTGAGTGCATCCGGGTCTGTCGGCAAATCGAACAGCAAAGCGCCCAGGCCGGCCCGCCAGTTCGTGCTTGATAGTGCCAAATCGCCGGTTTTCTTGTCGATCTCGGGTCTGATCGGCCAATGCTCGGTCTTGCCCTGCAGCGTGATGCGCGCCGGTTTTGTCCCCGACCGCGTTGCGGATATCGCATGCCCGCCGATATCTGCCTGCATTTCGAAGAAGTGCGGCTTCAGCCCGTCTGAACGAAAGATGCTATCAGGCTTGGCGTCGCCCCCGTAAATGAAATGGACCAGTTCCACAAAACTGGTCTTCCCAGACCCGTATCTCGTTTGTCGATCCGTCGATTGCGCCGTCTTCTCAGCCAAGAGAATATTGAGACCCGGCCCAAAGCTTAGGGTTTTGAAACTCTCCAGATCACTTGTGATGCTATGAATCATGGCGAACCCTTGCGAAGCACGCCGTTTTCAAATCTCACCGCTTCAACAATAAACAGGAGATCAAGGGCGAGGATGAACCAATCGTAGTTGATGGGTGCCGAGCCAACTGCTTTGCCGCGTTGCCGGCGTACTTCGTCCCAAGCCCGCGACACAGTCATGGGCTCCTTCAGGCACGCAAGAATATCGGCGCCCACAGTCAGGAGTGCGCGTTCAGGACGGATGTGTTTGGTTGGCAGGATCATGATCGGACTCCTCTTCCACATAATCCTCAAAGATTGAACTGCCCCGGGTTTTCCGGAGAGCAATCGGCCAAACAGACGAGTTTGAGAAAGCAGCCTGAATGTTGAACAAAACACCCTCCGAAAAACACGGGGCGATACAAACGTGGTCGAACTGGTGAACCGGCTGTTGGCTGAAGCCAATGCGGACCGCCAAGGGCGAATGGCGGACGCAACGCTCGGAGCTTGTTGGTTATGGTACGGTTGCCGCTCCGTTGGAACGGCGAGGGGCTGGTCCTTGGTCATCCGGAGGAAGATAAACCCCGTCGCGCGTAGCTCCTCCGTTGGGGTGGCGGTACGTGATTCCCTGCAGCGCGTATTTTGCCCTTCTCGCTGCGCTGCGCATCCGCAATTCGGCTTCTGAACCCAAATAGTCCATGAAGAACTCCAGATGTCCGCCGTCCGCGGCTTCCAACGCCGCGTAATAGTCACCTTTTTCTGATGCGCGAATCACCGGCGGGAATTCGCCGGCCTTGATGAACGGCAACGCCATCAGAAGGCGGGAAACCCGTCCGTTTCCGTCCTGGAAGGGATGAATCCGGACGAATTCATGGTGCAGCCATGCAGCCTCAAGCTCCGGCGCCAATTCCAAATTCGCGTGCCCTCGGTGGAACTCAAGGAATTTGTCGATCTCGGAAGCGACCTGTTCCGGCGGGCAGTATTCGTGAACGAATCCGTCAACGCGTCGCGGGTTGTTCGGCCTCTTTTTCCAAGCGCCTTTCAGCAGAGGGATTTCAACGCGGCACCCATGTAGGTCGATTCCCGGCGCTGCCTCTTGATGGCGGGTCAGGAGTTGATGCCATTCGCGGATAGCTGATGCGGTCAATGGCCTTTCGTCCTTCACGTGCGCGAACAGCATTTCCAAGGCTTCCTCTTGGTCCTGCAGCAGGCCTTTCAGGGTCTTGTCGGAGATCGCCGTAATGGAATGCGCCCCGCACACCCGTTCAAATCCGTCGGAGATCAAGATCTCCGCTGCCCCTCTGCGAAGAACGTACAGATCCTCTATTTGACCTGTCTCAATCGCGAAATTGCGCTTTTGCTCAGCCAGCCAAAGATCCATTGCTTCCCGGCCGGCCCGGCGGTTTTCCAGTTGGGCGCGTGCTTCCTTCAAGTCCTTGGCTTTCAAGCGCGCCGGTTCGTGCTTCAGACCGAATTGGCCGCGTGCAAGGTCGCGGCACGGCCTCCACACGGCCCCTACAGGCTTCGGTCCGGGCGGCTCATTGGCCATATGAAAACCTCATTGCTTTGCGCGCATGACGCGGTAGCCCAAACTAGCCAGCCCTGGCAGGACTTTGAATACGAGAGAGAACAACTCACTCGGCGGCCTCGTCCGCCGTAGCGCAATGAATCGGATGAACTGCATTCTTCCGATTCAATTCAATGAAACAGGATGTTGGCTTCAGTGCAATGGTTTTCGTTGGAGTTCGCAGGGTCTTCGTGCGTGAACGCCCCCTGATACGCGGGAATCATTCCCTGTCCAGCACTGGGCATTTGGCCGAATGCACTCGTGTGCCCGGCCCGTTGATGCGGCGGATTGACGCTCGCCGCTGGCCTGCATGGAGATGCGCAGAAAGGACGAGCGGTGTTCGGAAGATGTAAAATAAGGTGAGAGAGCAAAAAATAGCAATTTTTGGCATAGGAGGAACAGGAAGCGCGTGCGTTTCGCGTTTTTTGGTCAGGCGGCTGCGGCACTGCAAGCCCTCGAATCGAGGAAGTCGGCCCAACGGTTGTTCTTGAAATAGCGTTTGACGGCGAGCAAGGCGTTGGCTCCTGCCTTCGACCAGTGGGGCATTCAGCCCCATTGAATCGGCTGCCGACGATTCGCTTGCAGGCGCTTTCCGCGACGCCGGATCCGACCGGCAGTCCGCGCTTCCTCCAGAGGTCGTAGTACATTCGGTCGTTGTTGGCCTCGTAGGTGCGAATGCAGGCCGCGACCGCTTCGGACCGGCGGCGGTACGGCTTCAGACCGGCGATGACGTCATTGACCCGCCCCGCGTCCAGCTGGTCCTTGATCGTCTTCATCCTATCCTTCCGTTTGCTCTCGCCCGGCACCGCGGCTTTTGCAGTGCGGCCGAATATGTCTTCTTGTGAACGTCCAGCCCTGCAAAATCGGGCCGATTCTCAAAAGCGGCGATAAACCGCGAAATCCGTGTTGCTTTCTTCACCATGCTGGAAACTCATTTGTTCGGAATGTCCCGGCAGCGCAGCAGTCAACCGCAACGCCGTCCAGCATGGTATCTTCGGCTGCGAGATTTGCAGATTATTAAGAATATCTGTATATTCTGTATAAGTCGAAGAAATTGAGAGTCGCCGTGAAACAGTTTCAAGCCAAAGACCTTACGCGAAACACCGCCGATCTGTGGACCGCTGCGACGCTTGCACCGGTCGCGATCACGAAACACCGCAAGGCCCGGTTCGTCGTCATGTCTGTTGAGCGCTATGAAGCGCTTATGGATGGCAAGAGATCGCAGGTTGCCGTGGACGTTGCAAACATGCCTGACGAACTGGGGGAACTGTTCGACAAGGGTGTAGAGGAACATTTCCTTGGCAGGCAAGCTCCCCGAGCCGGGACAAGTTTTTGAGTATAATTTTCTCCGATATCGGGAAAAACTGCTTGGCTTGAACCGAAGGCCGCAAGAAACGCCCGTCTTGCGTGACGATTATTGTCGCCAATGCCAAGGACCGGCATATCTTGTTCATAGCCCCGATCACCGGCAAGTCGCCTGAAAAGGGCAGGATCGCGCTTGAGATTCCAGAAACGGAGGCGCGCCGGGCCGGACTGGATGCTGTCGTTCCGCTTTGGGTGATGGTGGACGCATTGAACGCTGGCATCCTTGAAGCGTCTTATTTGCTTGAAGATCGCACGCCATGCGGCCAGTCCGGCAACACGTTCACAGATATGATCATCACCCGCGCCCACGAAGTGCGCAAAGCGGGGAAGCTCAGCATTTCGAGCCGAAATTGAAACTACGAGTAGACGAAAGTGCGTAGACCGCGAAAAGGATGAAGTCCGCATTTTGCAGAGGACTGAGTAGCGCAGGCTGCGCTCGATCTGGTTTGCAGGTTTTCCAAGGATCACTGCATTTGCTTTCTTACTGAATGCCCGTCCTCCGTTCGATAGCGCATTCGCTTTTCCGGCCCCAACTCTAAATCTCGTCCCTTTCGCGGCCTATGGCGTTGCAATGTGGTTTCTGTTCATGCTGAGGGGCAAGCTTGCATGTGACTCGGCGTGCAAAAGTGACTCTCTTTTGAGCGTAATCGGCGTTCAAACCTGATCCCCAAGCACTTCTCGGAGCACTTGATGGACCGCTGATGTCGGCCGTCAGTCGAGCCGGGGTTTCAAGGCATCCGCCAACCCTCGCCGAGGGCTGGAACCCCCTTTGAACTCGGCGATGATCGGCGAGCTCCGCCACTTCCGGCGGAGGGGCGGCTGATCGGGATCAGCCGAGATTTGTCGGTGTCTCATGCGACGGTCCGGAAGGTTTTGTGATCGGAGGCGACGGAGTCCGTCTGCGAGCGCCGGACGCAGCTGCGTTCTGCTGATCGCTCCGTCGACTTGCTATGCCTGCGCAGCTGTCGCACTCGACCCAGGAAAAGCCGCTGACCGGTCCGAACGGGACGTCGAAAGCCGAATTCGGCGCCTTGTTCGCCGCTTCGAAAACAGCCGCAGGCCCGGAATCATCAATTGGAGGGATAGCCGCGCCGCAGCTGCCTGATCAATAAATTTTGGATGCGCCAACTCGGTCCGGCCGATCGCATGCAGCCGGATTCCGTCGCTTTGCCGAAAAATGGAATCGCGACGAGGCCTGAATTCGTACGCCGGTCGCGCGGAGTTAGATCCGTCCTCTATTGGACGGATGATCGGAGCGTGCCGATCCGCGAATTCGCTTCAGCTCGCCGCCCGATCGATGACGTAGTTCATCAGGCTGGGAATTCCGGGCTCGCAGCGGTCTTCATTCCCGAACCGGCTCCAAATGAAGCCGACGTTCCGAAGATTGGCCTCGACCCACAAGGCCGGCTCAATCCCGCCGCTTGCCTTCGCCCTGTCTTCCAGCTTTTTGTCAATGCTCCGGTCGATGGCCGATTCGATCTCATTGGCAGAAATCGATATCGTCTTCTGCGCCACGAAGAGTCGCGCGACGGCTTCGGCCGAAGACAGTATGCCGATGGTCCGAAGTTCATGATGGCGGTCGGCAAAGTATGCGTTGCTCGCAATGCGGAATGCTTTCGATGCATGCTCCAGGATTGCGCCGCCGATTCTGTCGCCGCCGACGAGCTTGTCCGGTTCAGCCTTGGCGGACCGATGCAATTCTCTGCCGACAATCTGAATGAAATAGGGATAGCGCTGCGCCGCATCGGCCGCCTGATCCAGCGCATCCGCCTCGATGCGGTAGCCCATCCGCTCCAAGGGCACCCGGAGCGCCTCCTGCGAAGCCGCCATGTCGAGGAGCCCGATGCCGACTTTGTCCAGGCGGTTCCAGAACGTCGCCTCGATCCCGTTCAGGCGCGATGAAGTGTCCGGAGTGCCGGCGAGGATCAGCAGCAATGGTCGCCCTTCCCTGGCAAGCGCCTGCGCATTGTTGAAGAAAGCTCGCGCGACTTCCGGATTGTGATGCAGAGTATGCGCCTCGTCGACCAGCAACGCCAAGCCGCTTTTGGAACACATTTTCTCCAGGACGGGTCCGAGCAATTTTTTCGGGAACGCTTTTTGCGACAAGCTGATTCCCGATCCGAGCAAATTTACGCTTGCCGATTGCACGTTGCTTGCGAAGGTCGTGAACCTCCTCCGGTCCGCGAGCGCCTCCACGAGGTCGGCATGTGACCTGAAACAACCGGGCCTCAGACTTACGCATTTTATTTTGCCTCCGTAGTGATCGGCATGTGTCTCCGCCCATCGGAGCAGCACCGTCTTGCCGTTGCCGCGCGGCCCGATCAGAGCGATGTTCGCCGCCGGATTGCACCCCTCCCCCAAGTAATCAAGCGCCTCGATGATCACGGCCTTCTCGCGTTCGCGCCCGGCCAATAACGGCGGGGTCGTTCCTGCGCCGGGCGTGAACTTTAGGGTTGGGTCTGTGGTCATATTCGGTTGCGGCATCGTTGCAGTCTTGGGGTTGGCGATTCAAATATGGCGGATCGCTCGATTGACCGGCAGCGCAGCCGGCGCCAATTTCAACATCGGCGGCGGAAAGCGGTCAGTGTTTCCCGGCTGATTTGAGTCCTTTCTACACTGAACCATCAATCATTTCGACAATGAAAGCAAAATTATCCAAGGAGCACGGGTGCGTTTCATGATTCTTGGCAAGCAACTACTGCTCCCTCGAAACATCGAACACAAGCGACACGCGAGAGCGTGAAACCGACTCAACCCAAAAAATGGGATGCATCCTTCGACAATTCCGCAAGTTTGGCCGGGCATGTCAAGCGCCGGTCCCGACGCCCGCCGCGCAGGGACGGACGGCATCCATTCGGTATTGAGCGGTCGAAGGGGAAGCGGCGAAATCCGTTTCATGGTCGGGGGCGGGCGGCCAAAGGCCGATCATGTGGGTTTTTGGCTAAGTGATTGCGGTGCGAAAATCCCTTCAATCGATGATTTCGGGCCTGCAGTTGTTTTCCAAGCAGCATTTGCGGCGAGCAGTGCGTTGGTTTCGGCTTTCGACCAGCGGCGGCATCCTGTCCGAACAAAAGTATGGGATGCACCCACGCCCCTATGACGACTTGACGCGGTTTCCCGGCCTCCAGCAAATGTTGCGCGAATATCCTCAAGCCCCGTTCATGATTCGCGGTTGCAAAACGAGTCGCGGCATTCTTTGGAGACGACCGCGACAAGCCTTGATTGGATTTCGCGGCATTGCCGATCATTCGTTGCTTGCCCGCGCTACGCTCTCCGCAACGCCCGCGATCGCGTCCAGCTTCTCGCCGACTTCCGAAGCAGTTTCATCCACGGGAACATAGGCGGCCAGCTCATGGAAGTTTTTCTTGGCCATCAGATTCGGGATGCCGATCTTCGCGAAGTACGACTTGAAGAGCGGGATAAGGAAATCTTCGCTTGCCTTCACGTTGTCGCCCCAAGGTGATTCTCGGCCCAAAGTCTCTAGAGCCTTGCTGACCTCCTCAATTGCCTCGTCCATCGCCGTCAATCGTCTATCGATCTCGGTATCGGCGAGAAGGGATTCCGGCTCCGAAGCCGCTGCGGAAGCACGCGCGTATGCTTTCAGGGTCGACCTGGTGCACAGATAGTTTTCGATCTCCCGCCGTTTCCAGGTCAGATACGCGAGCGATGGATCATTCGGGAGTTCGCGGTCCAGACGGTCGAAAAGCGCCACCCCCTTGAGTTCGGGAAGCGCCTCTTGAAGGCCGTGGAAGTTGCGCGCGACTTTCGGGGGCTGATCTCCGACGTAACTGACAAAAGGTTGTTCCAGAGCCAAGCTGGCGGCATGCTTGCTGAGTTTTCTCGCAAAGGCTTGCAATATCGCCAGGGCTGTCGAACCTTCGAGATAGAGGACCCACCCTGTCTGCTCGGCTTGGCAGTACTGGTCGAAGCCGACCCCCATGAGTGCCTTGCGCACTTGGCTCGTCCCGCCATCGAAACGGTGTGGTTTGCCGACGAAGGAGATAACCAGATCCTTCCCGGCGGCCTCGTTCAGAAGGATCTCGGAGTGGCTGGCCGCAACAATCTGGGTTCCGCTCTCCGAAGCGACCTCGTTAATCAAGCCGTATATCTGGCGCTGGCGGAGGATTTCGAGATGCGCGTCAGGCTCGTCCAGCAGGATGACGGCCTGTGGGTTGACATGCATGTAGGCGAGAATCAGGAGTGTCTGCTGCAGTCCTCGCCCGCTTGCCGAGAGGTCGAAGGTAATGCCCCGTTCGCGGTATTCCATGGCGATCTCTCCTCGCTCCTCCACATAGCGCGGTTCGTAGAGCGTCGCACCGAATAGTTTCTCGATCCGCTGCACCAAAGATCCCCACTTGTATGCACTCTGGCTGGCAACGCGGAAACAGAGGTTGCGGAGGATTTCGGCTGTGCGGCCTTCGCCCACCCGCACATTCAAGGCTCCTTGGTCGATCCGCGTCTCGTTGGCGGAAAGACCGGACATGGAAGGGAGATAGGCGATGCGGACGGCGCCTGCGTGTTCCGGGACAGGCGGGCTGTCGGAGTGTTGGTGCTCGTCGGTCCGCAGCGGATGGCAATAGAACGATTCTTCATTGGCGTAATCGAACTCGAGGCCGCACTTCCAAAGTTTGCCCTCGTTGATTCCCTCGACGACGAGGTCGATCCGCACGTTGTTTGCCCTCGTTTGTCCATGGATCTGCAAGTCGCGCCATAGGTGGCGGGCGTTCGGATTGGGAATTGCAAACAAGTCCTTGCGGTTGATTGTGACTCCGAGGTGCGTTTCAGGCCCGTTCCGGCCCGCCCGCTGTTCGTTCCATCGTTTGACGCCGATGTCCCACAAGGCCAACGCCTGCATGGCCGAGGTTTTCCCCGAATTGTTGGGGCCGAAGAACAGGACGGGGTTTCCCAGTTCGACCTCGATCTCGCCGAAGCGTTTGAAGTTGCGGATGGTGAGCTTGGTGAGCATCCAAGGTCTCCTCTCAAAGTTCGATTGCGCAACCGTTATCGAAATCGAATCGTGCTCTCACCTATTAACCTGAACTTGACGGGCTTTAATTCGCTCGAATGGTACGCAAATCATTGTTTTATAGCGATTGTTTCCGATGAATTCAGGCATAACATTGTCAAACAGTTCCCGTGTAGTTTTTTTGAAAAGAAATTTAATTTTTCCTATTGAATAGCAATACCCCTCATTATAACCGGTTCCCATGCTTGCTGCATCTGCTGAATTCCGAACTGAGGCCGTCCGCCGATGGATCTTCTCCGTCGTGACTGATGCAAAGGAACGCTTGTCCGCAAGGAGCCTATCGCCACTCGCGTGCATTCTGACCGGCTATTGGAGGCGAGCCTCACTTTGGTCAGAACCAGAACCAGCCTAGGGCGAGGCGGCCGGCCCAATGAGATCCGCCGCTTCCGTCCGCACGTCGGAAGGCATTCGATCTTCTGGACATCAATCTGGCGAAAACGTTCCCAGCAGCTGGCAAGCATGATTCCACGAATCGCGTTGGTGACAAGGAAAATTGTGTTTTTTGTGTCGTGAAGTTCAGTTTAGGCAATTCTCACAGTGAGCCAGAACGCCGAGGAGCCCCGCGTGTACATCAACCGATTTCTTAAAATGGATAAGGAAGGCGGAACGCAGGCGACTGTGGCCGACTCGGAGTTTGCACGATTGCCGCAGCCAAAGGTTCTACTGGCCGCACCAGGCGGCGGCAAAACCGAGGCCTGCAACGAAATGGCCTTTCAACTCAACGGACAGAAAGTATATGCGGAGGATGTAGTCTGCGGCCTCTTTGACAATGCGCCTGAATTTGAAGATCAGCTTCTGGTCATTGATGGATTGGACGAGGTGGTCTCGGAACAAATTCCGAAGGCGTTCCTCAAAATTCTTAGTGAGATAAGGCGACTTGGCTACAGAAACTGGCTGGTAAGTTGCAGGTCTTACGAATGGCGACCCGCGCTCTTTGAACCTCGCATTGGGAGCGCATTCGGTGAGACAGCAAGAGTGGCCCATATGGGCGATCTCTCCGATGATGAGGTCGCGGAATTGCTCAATGCCTTCGCGTTTGATGGGGACGCAAAACAGTTCCTGAAAGATGCAGAAGAGAACGAGGCCTCTGACCTTCTGAGAAACCCTCAAACTTTGAAAATGCTTTCTGGGGCGGTCCAGACCCATGGTTGGCCAAAGACGAAGACGGAATTGTTCCTGTCTGCGTCCAAGGTGATGGCGGCCGAAGACAATGAAGTCCATCAAGAGAAGGGCGCAGATCGGTCAACTCCCGATCAGATCATCGAGGCAGCCGGGTGGGTTTGTGCTCAACTACTAATGTCTGGTGGACGCGCCATTGCTTTAGGTGGTCAGGCCTCAACCATCGTCTGCAGACCCGCAGAATTGGCCAGCCAAGACTATTCAGTGGAAAAGGTAGAAGAGGCATGCAAGACCAAGCTCTTCAAGACTGCTGAAAGAGACAATGTCGAACCGGTGCATAGGACGGTCGCTGAATTCTTGGCTGGCCGTTGGCTGGCGCGAGAGTTTCGGGCGAAGCAGCAAACACTCTCACCCATCCGAGTAATGAGTTTTTTAACGTTTGGCACAGGTGAAGTGCCTCCGGCACTTCGAGGCCTTCACGCATGGACGACTTCGCTCGACGACACAAATAGAGTCCAAAACATCCGAAATGATCCTTATGGATGCTTGAGGTATGGCGATCTGTCGGGTTTTTCCGACAGTGAAGTGAAGGCCTTGCTCGACGCGCTCAAGGCGCTCTCCAAAACTGATCCATTCTTCAGAGGTCAAGACTGGTACACAAGATTTGGACGTAGTCTTGGTCGAATTTCGATAAAGGAAGATTTTTTAACAGCCATCTCGGACGTTGACGTATCTTACCAATTAAGATGCACGCTTTTGGATGCGATTCAGGGAACCGACTTGGCAAGTGAGATCGCCGATGATCTCCGAGGTATAGTTGTAAACGAGGATGCCACGCAGAGAGAAAGACATGCGGCGATTAACGTTTTGGCGAGCAGTTCGAAACCTACGGACTGGAAAGCACTTTCCGAGGAATTGCTGGCTATCGGAACTGCCGAGAGTCTGAGGATTTCGCTAGACGAAATCATTTCGCACAAACCCTCCCTTTTCTCCGGCAAAGAGATAGCTGCCCACATCAAAGCTTATGAAGCGGCGACTTCGAACGAGGATGGCCCAAGTATCGCTGGTGTTGGGTTTCGGATTCCGAGGGAATGCTCCGACCAACAAATCATGGAAATCGCTCAAGAAATTGCCGCGGACATTCCTGAAGACCCTAACCGAGCCAAGCGGGGGATTCATAAAGAGCTTGAGGAGCGGCTGCTTGAGTTCATGCCACGTGTTCTATCGCACGATAGAAAGCCAATGGCAGGAGAATTATGGCCGCTGATTTCGCGCCTAAGTGGCTACTCATACAGGAAATCAGAGTGGGAAAGGGTTGCACAGCCTTGGTTCAGCGAAAACGACGACATTAGACGCGAGATTCAGACACTCGCCTTAGATGGTGCTGAAAACGATAGCTATGGCTGGATGACACTTATTCGACTTTCAAACCTTTCGTCCGGTCTGCATCTGCGAGAGTCCGACGTCGTCCATCAACTGCGCAGACTGATTGCTGCGAACGACAGGCCTGAAGATTGGCCAGAACGGTGGAAGAGCCTCGTTCGATGGGCCCAGTCTCATCGTGACTTTGTTGGGATTGCGATGGAACTGGCAAAAGAACAGGCGATAGCGTTTTCAGAACTTCGACCAGTACTTGACGACTTATTGCAACCACCGGCGCGCGACTATGAGGAGGAAGATCGAGAGCGGCGACGAAAAGATGATGAAGAAAGAACCCTTGAGGCTCAGAAGAGACACGCGAGTTTCACCGAGGTCTGCAAGAGCATGGAGCAGGGAGAAAACCTTGGCGCGCTGTACGAAGCAGCACGAGCTTCGCTAGGTCCCTTCTATGAGTTCAAAGGATCCGCGTCCCCTAAAGAAAGGATCGCCGAGATGGTTGGGGAAGAAAATCTTTCTTCTGTCATTTCAGGGTTTGAAGCCGCCGGAAATCGGAGTGACATCCCGAGCGTCAGAGACTGCATGGAGCTGCGTGTACGCAAGAATGAGGAATACCACCTTGAGACAATTTTGCTGGCATTATGTGTGCAGGTCTATCTTTCGGACAAGCCACTGACTTCTATGCCCAACGAGGTTCTACTTTGTGCTCTTTCAGCATGTTGGTGGGGCCTACATTTCTCAGGAAACGCATCTGAAGAACTACAGCCGAAACTGGAAGAGGCGTTGTTTAAGGAAAGAGCCACGAAACTTAGCTTTCTCAAAGACACGATTGAGCCAAGCTTGGAAGTGGGAAAGGAGCACGTCTCTGGTCTGCATCGTGTGACGACGGAACAGCAGTTCGCAGACGTTCTCCCTGAGCTTGCTGTTGAGTGGCTGGCGCGGTTTGAGGGAGCATCGGAAGGAGCTGTCTGGAGCATATTAAAAGCTGCAGTTCGCTTCATTGACTGTGGCGAAATAGCAGACTTGGTTGAGACCCGGCTCAAAAAGGGTGAGTGGGCAAGTGACGAACACCAGCGCGCATGGCATGCGGCGGCATTCGCGCTCGATTTCCGTCGCTTCCATTCCGCTCTTGTCTCGTTTGCGGACGAAAGCGATGAGCACCTCTGGGCATTCAAAGCAATTATATCGGATCGCAAGACTGAGGAGCATGTTTCGCCGCAATTGAGTGTCGAGCAGCTCCACTTCTTGATTGATAGATTTGCCCCTCGGTGGCCAGTGGTCAGCCATCCAAGCGGCGGATGGTCAGGGTCACAAAACGGTTGGGACGCTACCGATTGGATACGCCGTCTCATCAACTTGATCAGTGATTGGGAGTCTGAGGACGCAATTGCAAAACTCAAAGACCTCGCAGAATCTGGCCGCATGGGCTTATACCAAGGCCATGTTCTACACGCACTATCCAACGCGCGGCGTGCGTTTGCTGCGGCGCATCATTCAACTGCCACTTTGGAGGATGTCCGAAGCGTACTGCTTTTGGGTAAGCCGACGAACGTGTCCGACCTGCAGGTATTGTTTTTGGAGGAGCTAGATTTCTACCAAACCAAGATCCGGACTGGGCAAACTGACCCGTATCTGACGTATTGGGAAGGGGATGATCCCCACATAGAAAACTACTGCAGGGACAGGCTCTTAGATGGCCTTGAGCAACGGATGCAAGCCTACGGAGTGCGCGTTCACAAGGAAGGGGCGATGGCCAACGAGACGCGGGTTGATCTGTTGCTAACGTGCGACGACTTTGATCTTCCTGTGGAGATCAAGAGGCAATGGCATGCCAAAGTCTGGAGTGCTGCAAGTGAACAATTGGAGGCGTATTCTGAGAATTACAGGACAGATGGAACGGGCGTCTACTTGGTGATCTGGCACGGCCCTGTCGAAGGGAAAACGATCCCCAAGCCATCTGTCGGTGAGCGACCCAATAATGCTAAAGAGATGCTGGAAGCCCTGAACCAAAATCATCCTCGCGAGCTTTCTTCGGCCACCAAGGTAGTGGTCTTGGATGTATCGAAGCGAAAATAGGCGCTTAGACAGTCATAGTGAGGCGGTGTCGACTGAGGTCACTTTAGACTGAACTTCACGGCGCAAAAACGCAAGCTTTCCTTTGCAGGAACGCGATTCGCGGAGTCCTACCTGCCAGCTTGTGGGAACATCTTCCCCGGATTGACGCCGAGGAGATCGAATGCCCTTTTTTGTCCGGGCGTCGGGGCCGCGGCCAATTTGAAGCTTTCGGATTCGCCGATGGAGACGTCGTTCGGAACGACGGTCGAGAGATCGGCGAGCAGGATGTGGAGGCTGTGCATGGCCGTCTCGTCCGGCATGCCTTTGCTTGCGGCCTCGGCTCGGGCCGAGGGCGATGGTTTCGCGGGTTCGACCGGCGAGGCGCGCTGCGCCCGGGCGGCCTCTGGATCGTCCTCGTCGAACAGGATCGGAGCCAGCCTCTTTCTAATGTGCCCTTCGGCGTAGTCAATAGGCATCAAAAACTGGCTCCATATCGGCGTGCATAAGTGACCCCCAAACTTGGTGTCGCACTTGAAGAACCGCTGATGCCGGTTGTCAGTGGAGCTGGGGTTCCGAGGCATCCGCCAACCCTCGCGTAGCGCGACAGCCCGAGGCAAGGGCTTGAACCCCCTTCGAATTCAGCGATGATCGGCGAGTTCCGCCCGTTTCGGGCGGAGGGGCTGTCATGTTGCCGCCGCCTGACCAAAAAATGGCGCGCGCCCTTCTGCGATCCAGCTTTGAAAACACCAAGGGCCCGGCAATCCGACGGTCCCGCGTGCGCTTGTATCGTGATATCTCCCCAAAAGAGATTCAAATTCCAACTCGCCTCTGTCAGTTTGATGCGAACGAATTGAAACTCGTGATTCAAATTAAATTTCCTTGGGCCTTTTGTCGATCACTCTGCGGGCTTTGCCCTGCGACCGTTCGACAGCGCCCGGCTCGTGAACAACAACCTCCGTTGAAACCCCGATGACCGACTTGATCCTTTCCGAAAGAGTCTTCGACGAAGCCATGCGAGCATCCGCCGACGTTGCGGAGGGCATCGCCTCGACATGCACGCGCATGGAATCCATCCGTGCTTCGCGGCTCAGCTCGATCTGGAAATAAGGCGCCAGCTCGCGCTGGTTCAGCACCAGCTCTTCGATCTGCGTCGGGAACAAATTGACGCCGCGCATGATGATCATGTCGTCGCTGCGGCCTGTAACTTTCTCCATGCGGCGCATCGTTCGCGCCGTGCCGGGAAGCAGCCGGGTCAGGTCGCGGGTGCGGAACCGGATCATGGGCTGGCCTTCCTTGGTCAAGGTCGTGAAGACAAGCTCGCCCAGTTCGCCGTCCGGCAGCACTTCGCCCGTTTCGGGGTTGATGATTTCGGGATAGAAATGGTCTTCCCAAACGTGCAGGCCGTCCTTGGTTTCGACGCACTCGTTCGCAACTCCCGGACCCAGCACTTCGCTGAGGCCGTAGATGTCGACCGCATCCATATTGAAAGCGTCTTCGATCTCCGCTCGCATTTTGTTGGTCCACGGCTCGGCGCCGAAGATGCCGACCTTCAGGGAGGTTTCGCGCGGGTCGATTCCCATCTTGCGGAATTGCTCAAGGATGTTGAGCATGTAGGATGGCGTCACGAGAATGGTGGACGGCTTGAAATCCTGGATGAGCATGACCTGTCGCTCGGTCATTCCGCCCGAGACCGGCACGACGGTGCAGCCCAAACGCTCGGCCCCGTAATGAGCGCCCAAGCCGCCAGTGAACAGGCCGTATCCGTAAGCCACGTGCACGACTTCGCCCGGGCGCGTTCCTGACGCGCGCATCGAGCGGGCAACCATGTCGGCCCACATGTCCAGATCGCCTTGCGTATAGCCTACGACGGTCGGCTTTCCGGTGGTTCCGGACGAGGCGTGCAGACGCATGATTTTTTCGCGGGGAACCGCGAGCAGCCCGAACGGATAATTGTTGCGCAGATCGTTCTTCTTGGTGAGGGGCAGCTTGCCGAGATCGGCCAGCTCGCGGATGTCGTCGGGATGAACTCCGGCAGCGTCGAACCGCTCTCGATACATGGGGACATTGTCGTAAGCGTGCCGCACCGACCATTTCAGGCGCTTGAGCTGCAACGCGCGGATTTCGTCGACCGGCGCGATTTCGATCGGGTCCAAATCCCCTTTGCTTGCTGCGTGATGCGTCATTCTACCTTCTCTGTTCGTTGAAAAGCGTTCCCGGCACGCTGCGAGACAGTCCGCGGAATTCGGCGATGCGTGCTCCCGCATCGTCGGTGATCTGAACGTCGTAGATGCCGTTGCGCCCTTCAAGGCTGACTTCGCGCGCGCTTGCCGTGAGCCGGTCTCCGGCCTTGGGCGATGCGATGTAGGTGATGACGTTGTGCTGCGCGACCGTCGACTGGTTGCGGCTGTTGCAGGCGAAAGCGAACGCGCTGTCCGCAAGCGAAAACAGGATGCCGCCGTGGCAAGTGCCGTGGCCGTTGCAGTGGTGCGGCTGAACGGTCAGCGCCAGCTCGGCAATTCCTTCATCGACTTCGACAAGCTCGAAGCCCAGCCATTTGGAAGCGTTGTCGTTGCTCCACATCGCTTCCGCCGCGGCCGCTGCGCGCTCCTTGGGCGTCATGGCCGTCGTCCTGTGAATTCGGGCTTGCGCTTTTCGAGGAACGCGCCGACGCCTCCGGCGTAGTCGGCGCTTTCTCCGCATTGCTTCTGCAGTTCCGCCTCAAGATCGAGCTGTTCGTCGAAGCTGTTCGACGCGGCGGCTTGGATCGCGAATTTTGTGCATGCGAATCCGAACGTCGGCCCGGCCGCCAGCTTCCGCGCCAACGCGCGGGCTTTATCCATCAATGCATTGTCGGGCACGGTTTTCCAGATCAAGCCCCATTCGGCGGCGTCGGAGGCGGACAGAGGCTCGCCGGTCAGCGCGAGCGCGCGTGCACGCGCGGGGCCGACAAGATGGGACAGCGACCATGTGCCGCCCGCATCGGGAATCAGGCCGACATTGGCGAAGGACTGGATGAACTTCGCGCTTTCCGCCGCGATCACAAGATCGCAAGCCAGCGCAAGATTCGCCCCGGCCCCAGCGGCGACGCCGTTGACAGCGCAGATCACCGGGCATTCGAGCGCGCGAAGCATCCGCACGAGCGGATTGTAGAACTTTGTCAGCGTATGGCCGAGATCGGGCTTGCCGGCCATTTTTGCAGGATCGCGATCTCCCAGATCCTGCCCGGCGCAGAAGGCTCGGCCCGCGCCCGTCAACACGACGGCCCGCATGTTGCGCGCCTTTGCATCTTCGAGAGCTGCTCGCAATTCGAGATGCATCGCGTCATTGAAGCTGTTGAGACGGTCGGGACGATTCAAAGTCAATTCGACCCAGCTGTCGTGGCATTGCGCCAAAATCAGATCATTCATGGTCCGCCCCTCGGCATCGCACAGATATTGCGTAGACCGGCCGGTTGGTCAACAATGAGCGGGTCTTTTCTCGAATTCACCGCATCATGGCAATAGCATGCTGCAGACCGTGTCTCTCTGGATGTTGCGTATGCGGCTGCGTTCTTTCGTCGCAGCAGTGTTTTGCAGCGAAATGATTTTCCAGATTGGCAGCGGAATCGCGACTGATCGGCTCAGACAACGGAAATTTCCAGCGCTGCAAACCGAGGACAATTAGCTCTGCTCACCATGCAGCATCGCTGCGATACGAAAGCAGCGACTGTCAAACCACGCAACGGTTCCTCGGTGCCGAGGGCCTGCAAAGCCTACCGGGCGAAGACCAAGGGCAAGGTGGAGCGCCCGTTCCGCTACATCCGCCAGGACTTCTTCCTAGACCGGAGCTTCCGGAACCTCGACGATCTCAACGCCCAGTCTTGCAAACACCCCGGGAAATCCGATTGCTTGCATCCCGGGTTCCTCCAGCTGTGGAATCTCGACTGGAAGCAGCTTGAGGGATCCGCCGCCTCGAGGTCAAGGCGGAGTCGCATTAATGGGTGAACCCAAACACCCCTGGAAACCCCGATCCCGGGCAGCGCGCGAGAAGCCGGAACCATTCCGACCAGAAAAAATGGGATGCACCCTCTGCTCCAGCACCCCAGAAAAATGGCCCCCTAGCTCTTGACACCGATTCACAGATGAATATGTATCAATTGATAAGGCGACAAAGGCGATTCGCTATGGATATGAACCTAGATGATCTAATTCACAAAGCGACAAGTAAAATTTCTGACGACTACTTTACGACGTTGAGCGTTGGCAACAAAAAAAGATGGCTTGAACGACCCTATGCTTATGAATTCTACCACCAAATGCGAAAGTGTTGGCCTAAGGATTGCTGTCTGATTATTTCGGGCGAGGTCAGCAAAGCGGAGCATCAAGATTTCGATAATCTAGATACCGGAAAACCGATGCCAGACTTCCTAATTCATCGCCCGGGAACTATGGATGACAACTGCGCAATAATCGAAGTTAAATCCCAAGAAGCTAATAAGAACAGGATTTATAGGGATATCAATAAGCTTTTGACCTTCAAATATAAAATCAGATACAGGCGGATGATCTACTTGTTTTTTGGCAAAAATTTGCCGAAAGAAAAGAGTAAATTTTGTAAATACATTAAAGAGGGCATAGACTGCTGGTGGCGTAAACTAGACAATAAAGACTTGGTCGAGAGTGGTCAATTTGAGAAAACTGCGGTCATAGAACTCTGGTGGCACGTATCACCTCATAAACCTGCCCAATACGAAGAAATGCGTATCTCGTTTTCGGAATAGGCGGCAGTGACACGACAAACCCTCCAATCGAGGGAGTCAGCTCAGCGATTGTTTTCGAGGCAGCATTTGACGGCAAGCAGAGCGTTGGTACCCGCTTTCGACTGGAGGCACCCGCCCGTTTGAAGCGACTTCTGACGATTTGCTTGCTGGCGCTTTCGACCGCAGATCCGACTGGAAATCCGCGTTTCCGGTAAAGATCGTAGTGCATGCGCTCCTTTTTGGCCTCAAAGTAATCAATGCAGACCGCGACGGCTTCATCCCGTTAGCGGTGCAGACCCAGACCAGCGATAATGCGGGCAGCACGCTCTAGTGGCATAATTTAATCATATAGTACCCTTTAAGGGGTACGACAGTAAGTCGTTCCGGGCTTGCCGTCCAATTGTAAGCTTTCCCTACCTTTCCATTGTTCAGTCGATTAATTTCAAGATCAATTTCTTGAATTGTTCAATGGAGTGATGGACATATTCTCAACCGCGCTAATCCGCAGATCGTCTGAATAAGGTCTTGACATCCATCCCGTTCTCCGTTCTGAAACTGCGGACATCAACCACATCCCAACAGATAAGGGAATCCCTAAGTCGAACGATTCCAACTAGGGCCTGTTAACACTAGAATTTTGCGTGGCTCTGTGCTTAAGTGACTGTCAACAATGACATAAAAATCGAGCAGTGCACAGTCATGAAACAGATCACAGCAAAGCAGTACGCCAAAATCCGCCCTTTGCTCCCGGTTCAGCGCGGGAACGTGCGGATTTCGACCATCGACTTCATCAATGCGGTCCTGTACGTCTTGGAGAACGGCTGCAAGTGGCGCGCCCTGCCGGAGCGCTTCGGAAAATGGTCCACGGTCTACGCCCGGTTCCGCCGCTGGTCGCGAAGCGGGGTGCTCGAGCGGCTGTTCGCCGCGCTCCGGGAGCAGGAGGCGGTCGGCGAGGACGCGGAGTGCTTCGGGCTCGACAGCACCAGCGCCGAGGTGCATCCGGACGGCACCGGAGCGCGGAAGACGAACGGGCCGCAAAGCATCGGCAAATCGCGCGGCGGATGGAACACGAAGATCCACATGGTCTCCGCAAGTGACCGGCATGCAATGATTTTTCGACTGTCCGGCGGCCAGGCCAACGACGCGCCCGAAGGCCGCGCCCTGCTGAAGAGCTGGGAATCCCCGGTCGCGGGCGCGCCTCTGGCGATGGACCGCGCCTACGAGGGCGACGAGACCCGCCAGCTCGTCCGCGACCTTGGAATGACGCCGGTCGTGCCGCCGAAGGCGAACCGGAAAGTCAAATGGGAATATGACCGGAAAACCTACAAGCGTCGCAACGAGATCGAACGGCTGTTCCGGAGATTCAAGGGCTACCGGCGCCTCTTCACGCGGTTCGACAAGCTCGACGCGACGTTTCTGGGTTTCGTAAACCTCGCCGCCGCCTTCGAAATGATGCATGACTTAGTATAGACAGGCCCTAATCGAAAACCCAGGGCTTTTAAAATTTGCCGACCGCGTTCACGAACAGGCCGACCAGATATTTGTCGTTCCAGCCGGCGATGTCCATCCGTCCCTTGAGCGAGTGCCCGTCGTCCATGAGGCGCACGATGTTCAAGGCGATGCGCCGGATGGCGGCGAGGCATTCCGGCCCGTTCAGCGTTCGGTTCCGCATTCGATCCTCGCCCATGACGACGTCCGGAACCCAACGGAGGCAATTCTCGATCCTCCAGTGGTTGCGCGTGAGCTCCGGCAGCCGCTCCGGAGGAATCTCCGCGCTCATGATGCAGGTGCGGACGGCCCGCTCCGTTCTGCCCTTAAGCTCGCGGACGGCCTCGATCCTGCTGACTGCCTTGAGGCCGGGCCAGCTGCCGCCGTTTGCTCCGCAAATCCTGCAGCCGGCCGACATCGTACGAGACCGTCGCGACGCGCGTCTCGACGCGCCCGTGCCCGCCGTCAACTTGCTGACAAGAAAGCATTTACTTCCACACCTCCGGATCGGAGAACCGGACCTGAATGTCCTCGTGGAGCGTTCCCTGGTTGCCCTTCGCCGGCAGGACGCAGTCCCCGCCCTTCTCCACGGTCCGCGCCGACGTCTCGCGCTGCGTGTGCATCGCGTCTGTCACTACTTCTGTATCTCAACCATGATATCGGGTTCCCGTCGCCGATCTTGGCCAAGGTCGGCGACGGACGGGCCTGGACCGCAAGACGGTCCGCAAACTGCTGGACCGGGGCCTCGCGGCTCCGGCCTATTCGCCGCGGGAGCCGCGGCCGAGGCTCTTGGAGCCGTACGAGGACTATCTCGCGGATAAGATCGGGAACTGTCCGGACGCCGACTGTTCCGGCAGATCCAGTAGCTCGGCTACGAAGGCAGCTATGCCGCCGTGACCGCCCATCTCCGCGCGGTCCGTCCGATCAGCCAACCGAATGGGCCGACCTCCGCCGAGTCTTCAGAGATGCTCGCCTTGCAATTCAGATCGACAAGCACATGCTCAGGCAATGTGACGCTTTGACTGCTATCGGAAAGGTTGAAGAGGCAAAGCGTGCCGCTGCCTCGACGAATGCCAAGCACCGCATCCCCCAGATTCGGAAAGGAGCATTTGCTTGTCCAAAGATCCGCTGAAGCGTTGCGGTACTTCAAAAGCGCCTTGTAAGTCTCCAGAACGGAATTCTCGGCTCCGTCCTGCAAATCGACCGCTTTGGAGGCTTGCGCCTCCTTGACCGGCAGCCAAGTCTTTTGAGCTTCTGAAAACCCTGCATTCAATGCGTCATGCTGCCACGCCATCGGCGTCCGGCACCCGTCGCGCCCCTTGTCCGCAGGCCAATAGTTCAAGCCCTGCGGATCGGTCAGTTCCGCGTATTCCAGCTCGGTTTCGGTCTGCCCCAGTTCTTCTCCCTGGAAAATGCAGATTGATCCGGGAAGCGACATCAGCAGCGCCCCGGCCATCCGCGCCAGATCGTCCGAGAGTTCCGGCCGGCAGCCCCAGCGGCTGACGTGGCGCTGGACGTCATGGTTCGAGAAGGCCCAGCACGGCCAGCCGTTCGGCGCGGCGGCGAAGAATGCCTCGACCTGCTGGCGGAAGTGCTCGGCAGTGAAGACCGGGCCGAGCATGTCGAACGAATAGGCCATATGCAGACGCTTGTCCCGGGTGTACTCCGCCATGAGTCCGACGCCTTGATGGCTGTCGCCGATTTCGCCGATCAGCATGCGGTCTCCGTATTGATCCAACAGCCCGCGCATGCGTTCCAGAAAGGCGATATTGTCCGGCTGGTTTTTGGAGAACAGAGGAAACTGCATTTCGTAGAGGCGGCCCACGACGCTGGGCAGCGGACGGTATTCCGCAGGGTTGTCCCGCAGCTTGTCGTCATGGAAATAGAAATTCACCGTGTCGAGCCGGAACCCGTCCACGTTGCGGTCGAGCCAGAATTTCATGACGGAAAGCGCCCAGTCCTGCACCTCGGGATTGTGGAAGTTGAAATCCGGCTGCTCGCGCAGGAAATTGTGGAAGTAGAACTGCTGCCGTCGCGGCTCCCACTCCCAGGCGGACCCGCCGTTGAAGATCGCCAGCCAGTTGTTCGGAGGGGTGCCGTCGGGCTTGGGATCCGCCCAGACGTACCAGTCGGCCTTCGGGTTGTCCCGGCTCTGCCGGCTTTCTTCGAAGAACGGATGCAAATTGCTGGAATGCGAAAGCACCTGGTCGATGATCACGCGCAGCCCGGCTTCATGCGCGGCGTTTACGAGCTGGTCGAAATCGTCCAGCGTGCCGAACAAGGGATCGATGCCGGTATGGTCGGAGACGTCGTATCCCATGTCCAGCATGGGCGAGGTGAAGAACGGCGAGAGCCAGATCGCGTCGACGCCGAGATCCGCGATGTAGGGCAATCTTCGCGCGATGCCTTTCAGGTCGCCGATGCCGTCGCCATTGTCATCCTGAAACGAGCGGGGGTAAATCTGGTATATGACGCATCCGCGCCACCATTCGTGTTTTGAAGCCATGACTGCCTCGCGGGTCTTGAAAGTCGCGGCAAATTATTCGAAACGTTTCGGATGCGCAAGACCGGCGATGAGCGAAGCGGCGCGGCCGGAGGCGATGATGCTGCCGAGAGGCTGAAAAAATGGCGACGTTGAAAGACATTAGCAGAAAACTGAGCATTTCGGTGACCACTGTCAGCAGGGCGCTGAACGGCTATTCCGACGTGAATGAGGAAACCCGAAAACGCATCCACCAGGCGGCCGTCGAGCTGAACTACCGTCCGAACCAGTTCGCGCGGAAGCTCGTCACCGGCCGCTCGGGTCTCGCGGCCATGGTGCTTCCGGACGATTTCGGAATCACGACGCGGGAAATCTGGTTCGAAATCCTGGCCGGCCTGTCGGTCGAGTTCGCGAAGCACGATATCGACTTCGTCCTGAAAGTCAGTCCGACCGATCAGATTGTCAATACCTATCAAAGGCTTATAGAAAGAAACGCGATGGACGGATTCGTCGTCATCGCCGCGTTGCCCAAGGACGAGCGGGTGTCGCTGCTGGCCCGGAACGACGTGCCGCTGGTCTTGCACGGGCGATCGGAGCAGGTTGTCGAGTGTCCCGTTTTCGATATCAACAATTACGAATTGATGCTCCAGTCCATGCAGCATTTGCTTGAGCTGGGACATCGGCGAATCGCATTCATCGGCGGGCCGGCGAATCACGGCTTCATGATCGACCGGACGCGGGCCTACAGGGCGGCTCTGGCAAGTGGGGGACTTCCTTTCGACCCCGATTATATTGCCTGCGGAGAGCGGATGACCGAAGAGCTGGGGATGGTCAATTCGATAAGGATGTGCAGTTCGGGCGGCGAGGAGCCGACCGCTTTCGTATGCGGCAACACTATGATTGCAAAGGGAATTTACTCCGCGATGCAGATATTGGGGCGAAACATTCCGGAGGATGTTTCGGTCGTCGCCCATGACGATGCTCTGCCGGAATACCGGGCCGTCGACTTCCGGCCCGCGCTGACGGTCACCCGCGCGCCGCTGCGCGACAGCTCCCGGCCGCTCGTGGATCTGCTTGTGCGGCGAATCCGGGGCGAGCCGGTCGAATCGCTGACGGAGATCCAAGAGGCCGAATTCCTCGTCAGAGCTTCGACAAGTTCAATTGAATCAAAAGCTTAATCCCTATTAAAAATCAGGTGTTGACAGGTTTCGCCCCGTTTCACTATTAATCCGAAACGTTTCGGATCGCCGTTTAAGGCGATGAACCTCAAGAATGGAGAACGAAAAAATGGGCAAGTGTCTGAAATCATCATTGCTTTGTGCCGCTGCATTCGCGCTGGCATCCGGCGGCGCCGCGTCGCAAGCGGCCGAAATCACTTACGTGACCGGAGCGCCGGTCGGCGACAGGGAGCTTCTGGCGCGCATCGCCGAGCCTTGGGAGAAGGAGACCGGGCATACGCTCCGAATCACTCCGATGCCGCCGTCGACGACCGACTCGTTCGGCCAGTACCGGTTGTGGCTCGCGGCGCAGAACTCCGAGATCGACATCTACGAGACGGACGTGGTTTGGGCCCCTCAGCTGGCTGATCATTTTGTCGACCTGACGGAAGCCGCCGCCGCTGTGGCCGGCGACCATTTCCCTTCGATCATAGAATCGCAGACCGTGAACGGGGCGCTCGTCGCTCTGCCGCTGTTCACCGATGCGCCCGCGCTCTATTTCCGTCGCGACTTGATCGAGAAGCACGGAGCAAGCGTGCCGACCAAGTGGGAAGATTTGACGGCGACCGCCGCTGCGATCCAAGCGGCGGAGCGCGAAGATGGGAACAGCGATTTCTGGGGCTTCGTCTGGCAAGGCAACGCCTACGAGGGATTGACCTGCGACGGGCTTGAATGGGTTAAGTCGTTCGGCGGAGGCCAGATCGTCGAAGCGGACGGCACAATTTCGATCAACAATCCCGACGCCGCCGCGGCGATCGCGCTGGCCGCAAGCTGGATCGGCACGATCTCGCCTGAAGGCACATTGTCATACCAGGAGGAAGACTCGCGCGGCATCTGGCAATCGGGAAATGCGCTGTTCATGCGCAACTGGCCGTACGCCTATTCGCTGGGCAACGCCGACGATTCGCCGATCGCGGGCAAATTCGGAATCGTGCCGCTGCCTTCGGGCGGCGACCATGACGGTTCCGCGGCCACGCTCGGCGGCTGGAATCTGGCGGTCTCGCGCTACTCCGAGAATATCGATGCCGCGACGTCGCTGGCGCTGTACTTGACTTCGCCTGAAGCGCAGCTTCTGCGCGCCAAAGAGCTTTCGCGGCTGCCGACGATCGTTTCGCTTTACGAACATCCCGAAATCACGGATGAACAGCCGGTGATCGCGTCTTGGAAGGATATCTTTCTGAACGCGGTTCCGCGTCCGTCTGCGCCGACCAAAACCCGATACAACGAAGTTTCAGCGCGATTCTGGACTGCGGTCCACAACACTCTGTCCGGAAACGGAAGCGCGGCGGAAAATCTTGAGTTGCTCGAGTTTGAACTTGAAGAGATCAAAGGCAGCAGTTGGTAGCTCGACGTCCGGAACGCGCCGCTTGCCCGAAAGGGCAAGCGGCTGCAGCCTTTTGCGTAATCCGGTTCTGACGACCGAACTCGGCGCGGAAGAGTGTCCATGGGCAACGCATTGAACCGCGCGGTGACCCTGGGAGCGCGCCGCCGAAGAACAGCCCACCTTTTTTTGTTGCCGCCGATCGCGGCGCTTCTGCTCGTGGCGGCTTGGCCGCTGGTTCGGACGTTCTATTTCTCGTTCACCGACACCAGCCTGAACGACCTCGCCGGCGGCGAATGGATCGGATTCAAGAATTATCTCTACTGGCGCGAGCTGTCTTCTGGACGCGTGGTCTATCGCGGCCTGCTGGTGGACGAGGCGTGGTGGAACGCCGTCTGGAACACGTTCCGCCTGACTTTCCTGGCCGTCTCCATTGAGGCGGTCCTCGGCCTTCTCGTCGCCATGCTTCTGAACGCGGAATTCCGCGGGCGAGCGATCGTCCGCGCGGCGATCCTGATCCCTTGGGCAATCCCGACCATCGTGTCGGCCCGTCTCTGGGGCTGGATGCTGCACGACCAGTTCGGCATCCTGAACGAAATCCTTCTGCTCGCCGGACTGATCGACATGCCCATCGCATGGACGGCCCGGCCCGACACGGCGATGCTGGCGGTGCTCATCGTGGAAGTCTGGAAAACCACGCCGTTCGTGGCGCTGCTGTGCTTGGCGGGTCTTCAGATGATCCCGCGCGACATATACGAGGCCGCGCGCGTGGACGGAGTCAGTCGGCTGAGGGTGTTTCTGGGCGTCACCTTGCCGCTGGTGCGCCCGGCTCTGATGGTCGCGATCATATTCCGGGCTCTCGATACGCTCAGGATCTTCGACCTGATCTATGTGCTGACGCCGAATTCCGAGGCGACCAAGACAATGTCGGTCATCGCCCGGGAGAACCTGATCGAATTCGACCGGTTCGCATACGGCTCGGCGCAGTCGGTGCTGCTTTTCCTGCTCATTGCGATAGCAACGTTGCTCTACATTTGGCTGGGACGGGTCGATGTCGGCGACGAGGTGGCGCGATGACCGCCCGCATCGAAACCATCGGCATTTACTTCTTGGTGGCGGTCGTCGTCCTTTTTGCGGTCTTTCCGTTCTACTACGCCATCGTGACCAGCTTCAAAACCGGAACCGCTCTCTTCCAAGTGACGTTCTGGCCCGAAAACCCGAGTTTCAGCAACTATCTCGAAGTCTTTCAAACAAGCAGCTTCCCGCGGAACATCTTCAATTCGGTACTGGTGGCGACGGTCACTGTCGGGCTGTCCCTGCTGCTGGGCTTTTTGGCATCCTTCGCGCTGGCCCGCATCCCGTTCCGAGGGCGCAAGACCCTGCTGCTGTCGATCCTGAGCGTGTCGATGTTTCCGCAGATCGCAATTCTCGCGGGGCTATTCGAATTGGTTCTGGCTTTGGATCTCTACAACGGCTACGGCGCGATGATTCTCAGCTACCTGATCTTCACCTTGCCCTTCACGGTTTGGGTGCTGACCACGTTCATGCGCGATCTTCCGGTGGAAATCGAGGAGGCGGCCATAGTCGACGGAGCCAGCGCGATGACCATTGTATTCCGAATATTCCTGCCCATGATGTGGCCCGCCATCGTAACGACGGCGCTGCTGGCATTCATTGCAGCCTGGAACGAGTTTCTGTTCGCGCTCACTTTCAGCGCTTCGGACGCCACGCGCACGGTGCCTGTCGCCATTTCGCTGTTCTCGGGCTCGACCGCTTTTGAATCCCCGTGGGGCTTGATCCTGGCCGCATCGGTCATCGTCACATTTCCGCTGATCGTTCTGGTGCTGATCTTTCAGCGCAAGATCGTTTCCGGTCTGACCGCGGGCGGTGTGAAAGGTTAGCGCGAATGACTCAAATCAGCTTGAAAAACCTCTGCAAATCCTACGGCGCGCTGGACGTCCTCAAGAACGTCGATCTGTCGATCAATTGCGGCGAATTCGTAGCTTTCGTTGGCCCGTCCGGCTCGGGCAAGTCCACGCTGCTGCGTCTCATATGCGGGCTGGAGGACATCACCGAAGGAAGCATTGAATTCGACGGCAAAAACGTTGCTGCGCTCAGTCCTTCGGAGAGAGGCGTGGCGATGGTGTTCCAGTCCTACGCGCTTTACCCGCACATGACCGTGTACGAGAACATGGCGTTCGCGCTGCGTCAGATCGGTCGTTCCCGGACCGAGATACGACGCCGGGTGATAGAGGCGGCCGAAACTCTTGAGATCGGGCATCTGCTCGACCGCAAGCCGCGCCAATTGTCAGGCGGCCAGCGCCAGCGGGTCGCGATCGGCAGGGCGATCGTGCGCGATCCGAAAGTTTTCTTGTTCGACGAGCCGCTTTCGAATCTCGACGCGGCACTGCGCGCGCAGACGCGGCTTGAGATCGCGTCGCTGAACGCCCGCATGCGGGAGACGTCGATGATCTATGTGACCCACGATCAGGTGGAGGCCATGACCTTGGCCGACCGGATCTGCTTGTTGCATGACGGGCGGATCATGCAGGTCGGCAGCCCGCGCACGATCTACGACACTCCGGAATCGGTATTCGTGGCCAGCTTCATAGGGTCGCCCAGCATCAACCTCATGCGAGGAAGGTGGGCCGAGATGCATGGCTGCCGAACGCTCGGCGTGCGGCCCGAGCACATTTATCGCGACGAGGATCAGCCGGCCTGGAAGGGGAAGGTGAGATACATCGAAGATCTCGGAGCCGAACAATACATCCATGTCGAAATCGATGACCGGACGAACTTGGTCGTCCGTCGGCAAGAAGAATTGGCTGTCCAGATTGGACAGGAAATCGGGCTTTCCGCCGACCCCGGCAAGCTGCACCGATTCGACGCGCAGGATCAGAGGCTGAATTAAGGCGCGGCGAGCTACGTTTCAGCGAATGGTTCGCGTCTCGCGAGCGTCGGCCGCTTCAAGGCTGATCCGCAATTCAACTCGCACCGCATCATTGAACCTGCTGAAAAGGCCGGACGTATTCATGTTCATGGCCAATTCGATCCGGTCGGCGTGATTCTGCGCCAGAATCAGATCGTCCATGGCGACCTTCCAGCCTCTTCGGATATTGCGCAGACCGACCGGTTGGCCGATAATGTCCGCAGCATTTCTTCAGTGCGCCAAACAACTGCAACGGCATAGGATGGATCACATTGCTTCGGATGCTCCGATTGCAGCCTGCCATTCCGCTGCGATAGGACTCACGACAAAAAGCGTTTGCGAATTCAAAATTCAAGCTGCTGCAATCGGACAACCCGCGCATAGTTCGCAGTCGTCCGGCTCCGATGAACGCAACCTTCGACGACAGGAGCAATCGCCATGACGGTTCAGGACATTTCCAGCTATTGCGCGGGGCAATGGGTGGCTTCCGGGTCGAGCGCCCGCCCGGTGCGGTCGGCCGTCACCGGCGAGCTCATCGGCCGCGCCGGCAACGACTCGCTGGATGCGGCGGCCATGCTGGACTACGCGCGCTCCAAAGGCGGCCCCGCGTTGCGCAAGATGACGTTCCACGAGCGCGCCAAGATGCTCAAAGCACTGGCTCTGCATATGTCGGAGCGCAAGCAATCTCTTTACGACATCTCCTTCGATACCGGAGCCACCCAGTCCGACAATCTGATCGACATCGACGGCGGAATCGGAACGGTGTTCGTATTCGCTTCGAAAGGCCGACGGGAAATGCCGAACGCGCACGTCCATCTTGACGGCGCGGTGGAGCAGCTATCGAAATCCGGCTCCTTCTTGGGCCAGCATATCTGCACGCCGCTTCAGGGAGCGGCGGTTCATATAAACGCGTTCAATTTCCCCGTCTGGGGCATGCTTGAGAAACTGGCCCCGACCTTGCTGGCGGGCATGCCGGCGATCGTGAAGCCCGCCACCGCAACCTGCTACGTCACGGAACGCGCCGTGCGCATCATTCTTGACAGCGGCCTGCTTCCGGACGGCGCTTTGCAGCTGGTTTCCGGCGGGCTGGGCGACATGCTCGACCATCTGACATATCAGGATGTCGTCAGCTTCACCGGCTCGGCCGAGACCGCCCTCAAGCTGAGGTCGTCTCCGCATATCCTTGCGAACTCAATTCGTTTCATCGCCGAGCAGGACAGCTTGAACGCATCGATCCTGGGGCCGGACGCCGCGCCGGACACGCCGGAGTTCGATTTGTTCGTGAAGGAAGCGCAGCGCGAGATGACGACGAAAGCGGGCCAAAAATGCACGGCGATCCGCCGGATCATCGTTCCGGAGAAAATGGTGCAGCCGGTGACCGAGGCCATCAAGGCGCGCCTCGAAAAGACCGCGGTCGGCGACCCGCGCAGAAAAGACATTCGGATGGGAGCGCTGGCGTCCGACAGTCAAAAGACTGACGTGCTTGAAAAAACGGCGCAAATCGCAACCGAGGCGGAGCGCGTTTACGGCGACCCTGATGATTTCGCGATTGTCGGGGAAGGGATCGAGAACGGAGCGTTCGTGCCGCCGATGCTTTTCCAATGCGCAGATCCGGATTCCGCCCGCATCGTGCATGAAGTCGAGGCATTCGGTCCTGTCGCGACGGTGATGCCGTATCGCGATCTGGATCACGCGGTCAGAACAGCCAATCGCGGCGGCGGCAGCCTGGTCGCATCAGTGATAACCAATGATCCCGAAGTGGCGCGCGAGGTGGCGGTCGGCACGGCTGCGCATCATGGTCGTCTGTATTTCAACAATCGCGACAGCATGCGGGAAAGCACCGGCCATGGCTCGCCGTTGCCGCACATGGTCCACGGCGGACCGGGACGTGCCGGAGGAGGCGAGGAATTGGGCGGCGTCCGCGGCGTGATGCACTACATGCAGCGCACCGCGATACAGGGCAGCCCGGATATTCTGGCTTCCATAGGCATCAAATGGGTGCCGGGCGCGTCCGAGGTCGAAGGTCCGGCGCATCCATTCAGGCGCAACTTCCACGACCTCGAAATCGGAGAAACGCTGCGCACGGCCTCGCGCATAATTACGATGGACGAAATCGAGCACTTTGCCGAGTTCACGGGCGACAAGTTCTATGCCCACATGGATCAAGAGGCGGCCGCGCGAAATCCTTTCTTTCCGGGTCGCGTGGCTCATGGCTATTTGCTCCTCAGCTTCGCGGCGGGCCTGTTCGTCGAGCCGAGCGAAGGGCCGGTCCTTGCGAATACCGGTCTGGACAGTTTGCGGTTTCTGAAGCCGGTCGAGGCGGGAGATTCGATCAAGGTTCGATTGGCCGTGAAACAGAAAACGCCCCGCACCGATGAATACGGCGAAATCCGCTGGCACGTCGCGATTGAAAACCAGGATGACGAGCCTGTCGCGGAATACGAACTTTTGACCATGAACGCCTATTGAGCAGAATTCGCGGAATGGCCCCGCAAGCAGGGACATCTGATCCCTCGGCCTTGATCGCCGAGTTGAAGGACGTCGGCCCCGTCAAGGTTTGGTCTCTGCTCGTCACCATTTTCGGCGATTTGTCGGAGGCTCATGGAGGCTTTCTGACCAGCAGGCAGCTCAACGGGCTGTTCGATGCATTCGACATCCAATCCGGAGCGCTAAGAGTAGCGCTTCACCGACTTCGGAAGGAAGGATGGATCGAGTCCAAGCGGATTGGACGCATCAGCCGTTTCAAAATGACGGAGCAGGCTCAACAGGAGACCGATAAGGCACGGCCCGTCGTCTACCGAACTCCGTCCAATAACCTCGAAAGTTGGGTCTTCGTAGTATCGGACTCGACTCTGCCGTCTGGCACGGTGAGGCTGAACAAGGTGATGGCTTGTCTGCCAGAAGCGAGGGCCGAAGAATTGGAGGATGCATGGGTGATGCCCGCGCCCCGCAGCCCGATGCCAGGCTGGTTGGCGGATCGGGCCTTAAGCCGGGGGCTTCGCGAAAACGTGGCCAAACTCGCGGGGATCGTTGATCAGATGGAGAACGCTGTCCAGAGTGAGGATCCGTACCAGCGCATGGCTTTGCGGTTGTTGATTCTGCACCAATGGCGCCGCGTCGCGCTGCGGGATGCAACTTGGCTTCTCCTGTCGCACAAAGCCGACAACGTTCTAATGCATTGCTTTGACGGGGTAAATCGCAAGCTCAGCGAACTAAAAATCGAGAAACTGGATTAAAGCTGCTCAACCTGAGCGAAGACCGCTCTAGTTGGCGGCTTCCTTAGCAATTTTCATTGGTTGCCTCTGGTATGGCATAAGACCATCTTCTTCATAGGCAGCGATCATAAGTTGTCTATGTTGCTCATTTTTGGCCATCATCTCTTGAGCCTTTTTCTCCATTTCGGGAGAAGATTTCATCGCCATGATTTGACGCCATTGTTCTTCAACCCGCGGGCCGACAGCATCAAATGAGTAGTCGATGTAATAACACTTCTTGAAAAAGTAGCTCAGCAATCGGCCTGATTTTTCCGAAAGATATTTTCCGGAAAAGTGTTGTCGAAACAGCCAAAGAATCAAATCAGCAATCTGGATGCCTGCGCTATCATCCGACGCTGATACTTCGAATGTTGATCCCGCGACTTTTTGAACTACGATGGTTTCTCCAGGCCTTTCAATTGGTACATCAGAAGCGTTGGAAAACATCGCGTGCCACTCTGCGAGGGAATTTTCGAATTGGGATTGCCGATCATGGACTATCTTTCTTAAGGGACGCTTCCAGTGCTTGGAATAGTCCTCCAACCCAGTGAGGAGATTGACAAAAGCCACCATGTTTGGCATGTGTCCGTTCTTAGCTTGGTGCCCTGCGCTAAAGATATCCAAGGCTTCGGGATGATCTCGGGACCATGCTAGGGTTTCAGAAACGATTTCTCTAGAGCGCTTATCGGGCAGAATGAACAACTGTGCCAACAGATCTTCACAAATACCGGGAATCTTTTCGCGAGCGCGTTTTTCATTGCGTGCCAGAAGCATATTCCAGAAGTCTTGAGCAATTCTTTCGGTGATCAGGGTCGCAACCTTAAAGCACATGAGCATCCTGAGCGGTTGGAAATTGTAAGCTGACCATGAGGCCGCTGGATTTTCGCCTGAATCGAAGAAAACATCGTATAACTTGGTTGCTAGCAAGTACCTTTTCTCAACCCTAGATATGCAGAAACGCGCATCGATTTTCTTCAACAGCCGAAAAATATCATCGGCAGCATATTCAATAGGTCCCATTCCAACCTCGGCTGCGTGCAAGGCTGGCACACCGGCGCGTAATGCAATTTGTTGGATGCGCTTGCTGTGCAGAACATCAAAATTAGTCTTTGTAATCAGGGCTCCCGTGAAAAAATCAGGCTGTTCTGCATCAAAAATGTTTTTGCCGGTGTTACCGGATTCATCCACGTAAGCAAACATTAAATTCAGCCTCTTTCTTACAATCCCAAGGTTCTCTTTGCGGTCCAGAGGGTGCCTCGCCCGCGGCGGAATTTGGCCCCAGCAGCGTCCCACCCAACCGTTTCATAGCAGCGAACCGAGTCATATACCAAGAATTTGGCAAATTCGGGTTGGAGTTCCAAGATTCGCTTTCGAGAAAGGTCAACACGACGTCGGGGTCGACGACCTGTTTCTAAACCGTCACCTTTCATTGCCGATTTCGATAATCTCGTAGTGGTATGTTAGTCAGTCGAGCAAAGCAGCAAACATCTTCTCGTCACCGGTTACGCTCGAGTGCAGTCCTAAAGCACCGGCTCCCGGCCTCCATTGCACCCCTGATGATAACCGTCGTTAGGAGAACTGTCTTTGAATGCTTATTGACAGGTTCGTTGTCGAAAACCCATTGGGCGACCATCCCCGGCGCGAGGCCCTGTTGGTTTTGATGCAGGTCTCATCAATGAAGAACATCTGCGCGGGTCAACCGGGGTCAGATGATGCTGCCAACGTTCCCGGTGACGCTTTGCGCCGATCAGCCGCGTTCCTCGGCGGTTAGCGGCATCCTGATATAATTGAATTCGGGTCATCGCAGAGGGTAGCAGACTGCACGCGGTTCGCGCGAAAGCCGCATCTGGCAAGCAATGCCTGCAATTGTCGCACCATGATTTTCGGACAGGCGATGACCTGCTTTTGGATCCAGTCCCGACAGCTGTCCAGAACTTATTCACGGCTCCTGCCCCTCTTGCCCGGGCAGACCAATCCTGTCCGCTTGTATTGCTGAGTCCTTCTCAAAGCGCTCGAAGTGTATACTCGGACATGTGCGCAACTTCGCAGTAGCTCCTATCGGCGTCGTGCTCCGAAACCACGCGCTTGCGTAGATCAATCGAATAGGGTCTTGGCATGCATGCAGGCCATCGAATTAACGTCTCGTATCGTGGTTCCGGCCAATTTGCTGCCAGTCCTGGCCATCAAACCAACTCACCCCCTCGGATCTCCGCCAGCGCGACTCGTTGTTATCGCCACACGGCCACACAGTACGTCCTGCAATCATAAGCCAGACAAGATCAACTTCTTGTTTCGCCGCATACCTACGAAGCACAGTTTCGTTGATCACTACCGCTGTTTGAGTCCAGGATGGTCGTTGTGACTGGATCACTATATTTTCGTCGAGGTCAGCCCAGTACTGGGGACCCGTCGGCGACATTGTCAGGTCAAGCTCATCTGCGAACCACTTTTGCGGCATGAAATTGGAGAAGCCGTCAGGCAAGGTTTTGTCCAGATGACCCTCCCAGAGATACTTCACAACTGGAATCGCGAATTTGCAGCCGAGTGGCGCCTCCCAAAGATGGTCGGCAAATTTCTCGCTGCGCCAAGTGTCGCGCCAGTAAGCTTCTCCCAAGAAGGGGCCATCCACGAATTCGCGAGGTTGAAACGAGTGAAAATCTAGACTGTTCTCACTCTCGAGGTGTTCGATGAACTCGCCGGTTTTTCCCTTCTTTAAGAAAATGCAGAAGAGGAAGCGAAATTCTTCATTTCGTTTTCGGTGTCCATAAGGGCCGGACTCTGCGTAGTTTTCTTCGGCAGAACGATGCTCATAGAGAACCAGCCAGCGTTTCCCGCTTTCGTCTGCGCGAACCAATTTGTCGGACATCGATGCCGTTGGGTCTTCAGTAAAAGGCCATTGCTTCAGTTCGGCTTCCGGCACTTCGGGAAGCACGATTTTTGGTTCCGCAATCCATCCAACATCATCGGCTTCAACCGCCGGAAACCGTAATTCTGAAGGCAGAATGGTTGGCTCGATGTTGCGGCGATACTCGTTGTGACTGTATCTGTACTCATGAGGGCGCTTTGGCCACCCTTCCAGGATCCAGAAGTTGTCCGCCAGCCGAGCTTGCAGCTCATCCAGTGCGATGCGTTGGTATTTCTTTCCGACCCGCTCCAGATCGTTTTCATGACGAGAGTAGTTTGTTCCGTGTCCATCGTTCGGAAACAAATTCGCCGTCCAACCGAATTCATATGCACGTTTGGTTATCCATAGCCGGCACTGATCGACGCTGACCTTGCTGTAATCACCATGGCCAGCGCCATCATTTAAGTATTCGTCGGACAGCCTCTGTTTTTCTTCAGCATCAAGCATGGCTTCCAGCCGGGATCGCGCATCGTCTTTGGAGACCTCATGTCGGTCTCCCCCGATGTCACGTTCTACGGATTCTGTTTTGGTCACGGCATCTTTATCCACAAAGCTCAGTCTTATTGGCACTCTTGATGCTTGCTCATAGGCGTTCAACGCCTCGACGCGTTCTGGGTGCGAACTGATTACTTCCCTCTTGAACCGCTCTTTGGTTTCCGATGCGGAAACCGGTTTTTGGTCAGTCAACCGGCTGGTCAAAAAGTTGCGCACTCGCCCGGGGATGCTGTACTTGCCATAGTCGCCCCAATCGCCTGCCGCAGAATAGAAAATCTTTTTCTCGCCCCGTTGTTCGGCGATTTCTTCGACCTGCTCCCTTGTCAAATCGAACATCGGCTCGTCTGAACAAAATGGGGGACGGCAGATAGCAATCCGAACATTGTCACCCAGTGCGTTCTTGCTCTCGGCAAGCTCAATGATGCCCAAGGCATAGTCTCGGGTCAGCAATGCAACAGGCGGTTCGCCATCGGCAAACACTTTCGCGAAGACAGACTGGGAATAGGACTTCAGTCGATCCGGCTTGGGATCAATGCAGCAGGCGCCGAAGGCTGCCGCGTAAAGCCGCTCAATTATGTAGGGGTCGTCACAATCGTGCATCTTGGCGAGAACGAAGCCGAAAACATCGCTCTGCTCCAGAAATATTGTTGTGAGGGCCTTTGTAGCCCTGTCACGAAGTGTCATATGCGATGACGACAAGGACCAAGCCAGCACCAATGACGCCAGCTCCATGTGTCCAGGGTCGGTTTCCCGGTCACGTGACGACAGCGCCCATGAGACGATCCGATCCACTTGACTAAACTCTTCCCCGGACGACCAATTGATCCAGCACGTCCAATGGCTGTCCCGCTCAGCCAATTCGAATTTCTTCAGGTGCGTGTGCAAATGTTCCGCATTGAAGGGATGCTCTTCGGTCATTGAGACCTCAAGTAGCAATCCTTGGGATTCAAATTCGTCCAGTCGTTTCAGAAGCTCTTGCGTATCCTCGGTGAAGGCATCCAGACGTCTCCATTTGAAGCTTTCCCCAAACCCATCTTGAACGGGAAGCCCGCGCTCCCAGTGCTTTTCCCAATCCGGCAGCGTTTTGGCGAATTCTATACCGAGTTTCTCGGTATAAATCGTCGAAAGAGCCCCAATTAGACCGGCGTACTCGTATCGCAGCTCACCGCAGGAATCGCCATCACGGAATATGAAGTTCAGGGGTCCCGATTTCTGAAACTCCTTCGCAGGCAAGCGATGCTCATTTTTCTTGCCGGAACGTTGGAAAAACCTGCGCAATCGCCGAATTAGCCCACATGCTTTGGTGGAAGAGCCGGCGGCATTCATGGCGGCCACCCTTTCAACGAGGGCGTCTGCCATCAGGAAGTCCTGAAAGCGTTGAAACGAGAATCTTACCAATTCTGAAGGTCGGTCGAGTGGATCAGCGCTTTCTGGAAATGGCGGTGGATCACGCCGAAACAAATTTGTCTGAATAAGAACGTCCAACCATGTCCTGCCTTCGGGTGGCTGACGGTCTCCAAAGTGATCGTGTGCAACCTGCTCGGCTGTTGAGATCGTGACGTGATCCTTCCCGTCGTCAGCCATTTGATTTGCAATGCTTCGCACGCAATTTCGAAGCGGTGTTGATATGTCGTCCGCACGTATTGAACGCACCCCAGTTCTGGCGCTCAAGCCGTCGAGGTACAGCGCCAAAAGTTCAGATATGCCGTGCAGCCCGTGAGGAAACTCAGTCTCTCCTTTGTCATGCAAAGCTTCACTGGCGCTCTTCAAGAACAGAGGGTTGCTGAATTCTGGCGACAGCCACGGCGTGTTGGGTCGAGAGATGCCTTTGTTGTCCAAATACTGGATCGCAGCCCGTTCGCGTTCGTCAGGCGTGGCGAAACCATGGACTTCGAAACTGGGTAAAGTGTCCAAAAGAGTTTTAGGAATGGCATACCTTGAATACACATCGCGGCATGAGAATACGGCTGCGATGTACGGATATCGACGGAGTGCCTCTACGATGTCCGGCATCCAATGCATCCAGTAGGCAGCGCCGGCGCCTTCGTTGATCGCATCGAAGAGAAGGAGTGCACGTTTTCGCTTTCGTTCGCCTGTAGCATTCAACACTCCGAGTATGTCTTCAGCCGTTTTTCCTTCTAAGCCTAGCAACCCTCCAAGCTGAGGCCAGAACGGCGCGACATCCAAATCTTGGCCCAGAACAACAATGGTCGGCAAACCTTCATGCACTCGTCTGGAAGCCGTCTGGCCCAGAACGTGCGACTTGCCTGAACCTGCTTCGCCGAATACCAACGCGCACCGTGACGCCTCTGCCAGCCAATCGCGGTCTTGTAGGAGGTATCCCAGAGTTCTAGCGGCGGTAGATAAGTTTCTGAGCCTCCTGCATGCATCTTCCAAATTGTTGCGGTCATTTTCATCCAATCCCTTTCGCTCGAACGAATAAAAATGATGCTTAAGCTCCCGTGTATCGTTTTGGAGCCGCCCAAGCATCTTTTGCGCTTGAGGCCAATCCCAGTTTCTTGCGGGATCAAGGTCAATTGATGAGCTAATAGCAATAAGCTCATTCCAGCCATCCTGCGCCGCCTTCAAGGCATCCGCGTCGGGCGCAAGAGATGCTGTCGTGAATTCAATCGCGGGAACGCGATTGTCCGCCAATCCTTGGAAAGCCTCCCGCAAGCGACGCAGTGCGGATGGGCCTCGGACGATTGCGTCAAACATATGTTCAATCGATACTTCGACATGATCCTCTGGATTGAAGCGGTCGTCTAATTTTAGTGCAGCGAACTCGACTTGGCGTTTGAACCAAGCTTCATTTAACACATCGGCACCGAACCAGTGCTTGTATAAGTGCGCATTTCCACCGTTCATGAGCTTTTCGGTTAGGACGGTCGCGCCCCAGAGTTCGAACTCTATCGTGATCGAGCTTTCCGCCGCGAGCGCCTTCCAAGTCTCAACTCTGTCCTCCCACTTCTTCCATCCGGATTTCCCTTTGGCCTTCGCACGATCCCCAGTTGGATCGAAAGGCAATGCAAAGACATATCTCTTAAGTTCAGGGTGCGTTTCGAGTGCTTGGGCAACCGACTTGTCCATCTGCTTCCATTGTGCGTCACCCAATGCTTCGAAGAATTTGGATTGATACCCGACCTTGTCTCCATTGGAACAAATCCACAGAGCTTCGACACCGCCGTCGCCACCACGCCCGTCATTTGGTTGAAAGCTCTTGGCTTCATTAGGCGGCTCACGGCTCGCCAAGACACGAATGAGGGATTCAAACGAATCTCTTTGGCCATTTTCGAATGGGTTGATTTTACCGAAATCAATCAATGCTTCGCACCCGTGGAGAGAAGCATCTTTGATTACGCACAGATTTAGCAGTAACTCCAGTTCTCCAAAAATATTTGCAGGTCAGGTAGCCTTGTACCTTCACAGATAAGAGAAGTGGCCACCGATCTTGGTTCATTTCTTGGTCACGATCACAGCGGTCTCATATGGAGAACGCATATTGTCGATGTTTTGGGGAATCAGGACACAGGTTTCGATGTCGCCGCCGTCCATCGCTTTTTCAGCCAAGTTTTTCAGCACGCTCAACATTTGGTATTCAAGCTGCTTTGGAAAAAAATGCAGAATCACGAGAGCTTTCCGCTCTTCGGGAGGACGAATCCGAATTGCGCAGGTATGATCTGGATCTCGATATTTCTTTCGTATAATCGCTTTTACTTTCTTTATTTCCTTATCAAGCTGTCGTTGTTCTTTTGGGTCTGCGCATGAGAGTAGATGCATACCCACAGTGGTCCATCCTTCAGGTTGCCGTTCTCCAAGTCGCTCCACGACCTGCTGAAAGTATTTACCTAGTTCAACTTTTGGCTTTTTAACACTTACTCCGGCATGTAAACCCTCAAAGTACTGATCAATCGATGCGGACATCCCTGTTGGGGTAAATCTCATATTTTCCTGCTGCAGTCTCGCTAGATTGAGGCAACTCACCAGATACAGCCCGAGGAAGTCCAATTCATCACCCAGAATTTCAAGCGACTTCTGAAAATAGTACCGTTCACTCAGGTAATGATAGAAGAGGAGAGGGCTATCTAAGATTTCGACTATGCATCGTAAGTCCGAAATCAGCATTGTTGGTGCAAGTTGATGGCCTTCCGGTAGCCATCCAATCTTCTTGAATTGGTGTTCGGCAACACTTAGCTCCGCAAGGTCGTCCAAGGTGACCGAGAAGCGAATTACTCGGTCAACTTTGCTGGGGTCTACCCCAAGTTTTTTAACTACTTCGGTCGCGGTTTGGTCTCCGTGCTTGGCATCAGTTATCAGTGTTTCGAGCCTTGCGGATTGCAACGAAGGGGCGATCACCAGGTCGTCGATGTGTTTCTTTATGCGGTTCGGTGCACCCCGCAAACCTTCCGGGGTGAAGCGATGTGACTTGGCTTCACCTATCAAGACAAGCCTGTCTTGAACGACCAGCAGGTCGGTTTCGTATTGGTTGTCACCAAGGCGCCATTTTACGTTCGGACGGATTTTTGCTGTTGGAAGAGCCCTCCTCATCACCGATATCAACTGTTCTTCAAGGAAATCGGACCGACGCTTCTCCAAGCTTATTTTTAGGTTTGCCTCCTTTGCAAGACGGGCGACGATCCTGTTGATATGGCTGAAGGCGGTTTGGGGCATTGCAAAGAAGTAGTTGTCATCATTTAGTTTAATGCCCGGTCGTTCCCAAACAGGATTATCTAGAAAGAAATACTCGAGCTTACTGTCCATCAAGCTACCTGGATCATGGGAGAGCGCACTTAGTACCGCTCCTACTTTAGCATGATCCACACCCGACACTTCAGCGATTTGCTCAGGGCTGAAGATAGCGTGACCAAAGAGGCGCAAATCAAAGTGAGACATGACCATTGCAAGGGCACAGTTTTTTGGCACCCCCTTTGGCATAGTGGATATCATCTCTTCTGCTGTGCCCTCTAAGTCAGGGACATGCTTAAAATACAGCTTTATTACTTGGCGGTAGTTCTTCCCTCGAACCACCTTCCCGAGTGTATTAAAGTGCTCCCTCAGTCGTCTCTCGAATTCGTTGAATACTGCTAGCAGGACCTCGACCAGTTCTTGCCCGCTGAACATGTGAAAGCTGGCAAATTGGTTATCTAGAGGTGCCAACAGTTCACGGGTAATCCGAACCATATCTTGGAAATAGCCCCAGTTTCGAACGCCTTGAGTATAGAATCTTGCCCGTTGTTGAAGCTCCCTGATTGTAAGCTCTTCCTCGCTCAAGTCGTTAGGTGTCGAAACTATCGCTTCTGCTAAAATTGCAGTTGATAGACTTGGCATAATGTCGAACACTTTTTGCATGGCTCTTGGCGTCACCGGTAACTGCCCCCAGTTCTCTACCGGTATAGTGAGCAATAGGGCTTGAAGGAACTCTCCATGGTATGGCTGCATGTCATTGAACGTTTTTCCAGGTTCAACGTCTTCTGACCCCGTGTACTGCCGAAATGAGTACGCTGCAAATGAAGCCATTATGTGGGGAGGGTACGTTTCTTTGAATATGCTTGACAATTCTTCGATGGTTTTCGGAAACCTATTAAGCGCCTCCTTCGCGCCTTTCAACATCTCATCCCTGAACTGTTCGCGGTGTTCTATCGATACATCCATGACGCTCAAGTCATAGAAGTCGCTTCCGTTGCCGCTGGATCTTCTCTTCTCTTTTGCTTTTGCCATGATAAATTGAGCTCACATGTTTAATTCACCCAAAACTACCTAACGCCAATCAAAGACGCGAGAGCAATTGAGATGAAACTTACCCTTGCATTGAGAACACCGGGTTCCTGTTGCAAACCTCAGCCTGCGCTGGACCTCCAAAGAATCGGCACCATCTATCAGTTTGGTGATGCCGTGGCGCAGCCGCATAACTAAACAATGGAACGGAACCGGATGCTTATCGACACTTGCATTAATTGGTCAAGTATCAATGCTTAGTATAGGCCTGTTCACGGCCCGTAGAGGGTAAGGATTCTCCTTCATTATTCCATCCATGCAGTTGTGCCATGATCGCGTCAGGCACAATTTGCCAAGGGAACCCGTTCCATTCCTCTCCGTCGAGAATGCGCCCGCCGGACTTTGGTCTTGCCCCGCCCCATTGCTTGAAGAAAAACGCCACTTCGTCGCGTTCGCACATGTGCCTGATGGCAGTTGCCCAGATTCCGTCCATGGGGCGTGCACGAGGTCCGCTTTCGCCGCCGACGATGGCCCAAGCAATTCCCGATAGGTCAACCTCGCCAATTGGACCAAGGAGCGGTTCAAATGAAATGAATCTCGCTTCCGAATTGATTTGACGGAGATGGTCGATACGACCTGTGTATGCCGCGTTTTCAACGGAGACTCCAAGCCAGATGTGCGAAGGTACAGGCCCGCCGTCGTAGCGAATTTTCACATAGTTGCGCATAAGCGATGATCGCTTCGTCAGAACTTGGTAGACGTGCCAATGCGCTTCTTCCATTGCGTCGAAGACGCGATCAATGTACTCGCGCGGCACCGATTTGTGGAACAAGTCGCTCATCGAGTTGACGAAGATCATTCGTGGCTTCCGCCATTGAACTGGTTGTTTCAAGCGGGCGGGCCAAAGACGAAGGTCGAAGCCTTGCTCGTAAGGATGCCCTTCAATGCCGCGCCAACGCTCTGCGAAGCGTTCAGCGTAGCAGTTGTCGCAACCGGGGCCAATTTTCGTGCACCCCGTTACCGGGTTCCACGTCGCATCAGTCCATTCAATTTCAGATTTTTGCGCCATGGCCCAAACCGATACTTTTGCGGACTTTATCTTGCTTGGGACAAATAAGGAACACTTTTTGGATGGCCAAGATCGAAAGGTATCCAGATGTAACACGTCGAGTTTTCACGAAAGAATTCAATGCCGCAGAAGGATGAAATCCCAAAGACGGGTTGTTTCATCTTCGACTTGAATTCATTGGTATCGGTTCGCGCGCACCCAGGATCCGGGGCTGTCGGACTCGAGCCGCGCAAGGGTCGCCTTGATGCGCGAGGCGCCCCACGATGCGGCCATATGCATGGGTCCGCCTCGCCGACGCGGAAAGCCGAAGCCCAATAGCTTGACGACATCGACAGCGGTGTCGTTCTCGGCGATGCCTTCTTCCACGATGCGTGCGCCTTCGTTCGCGAGCGCGGCGATCAGGCGTTCCTGGATTTCAGCTTCGCTGAAGGACTGCCGTGCTATGCCGTGGGTGCGCGAATGCTGCTCGATTAACTCTTCGACTTCCGGCGACCTGACCGGCGAGCGACCGGAGGGGTAATCATGCCAACCCTTGCCGCTGCGCTGGCCAACGCGGCCCTCTTCGTACAATCGGTCTAAAATATCGACGTAACGCTCGTCGGGGTCGCGGGTCTGCGCCTGCCTTTTGCGGTTCGCATAAGTGATCTGCAGACCGCTCAAATCTTGCACTGCGAACGGACCCATCGGATAGCCGAATTCTGTCATCGCTCTGTCGATCTGATAGGGAAAGGAGCCATCCGCAAGCATATATTCCGCAGCGCGACGATAAGCGGCAAGCATGCGGTTGCCAATGAACCCATCGCATATGCCTGACAGCACGGGCGTCTTTCTCATCTTTTTGGCCAGCGCGAATGCCGCTGCGAGCGTGTCGACGGAAGTCGCTTCAAGCCGGACGACCTCCAGCAGCCGCATGACATGCGCCGGCGCGAAGAAATGCAGACCTACGCATCGGGCCTGATTGGAAATACCTGCAAAGATTTTCCTCGGGTCGATATACGAGGTGTTGGTCGCAAGGATTGCGTCGTCGCGCGCGAATTCTGCCGCCTCCGCGAAGACCTGCCGCTTGACGTCGAGATTTTCGAAAACGGCCTCAACGACGAGATCGGCTTTGGCTGCCGATTTATATTCGGTTGAGGCATAAAGAGCGTTTCGCATAGCGGCGGCCCGTACTTCCGACGCTTTGCCGCGTTTGACTGCACCTTTGATCAGTTCGTGGGCGCGGCCTTCCGCAGCCTTGGCTGCATCGCCGTCGCGCTCGATGATCGATACGTCCAATCCCGCCATTAGCGCGGCCATGGAAATCCCCGTTCCCATCAAGCCTCCGCCTATGACCGCAATGTGGCTGACTTTCTTCGGTTTGCCCCTAGCAATGGCCGTCGGCTTGAGCACGGATCGTTCGGCAAAGAACACATGCCGCAGCGCTTTGCTCTCATCGGAGTTTCGCAGCTGCAAATGCAATGCCCGCTCTTTCGGCTGGCTGATGCTGAATTCGCATTTGGCCGCGAGCAACATATCCAGATTGTGCAGCGGCGCGGCAGCGCCCTTGGCTGCCTTGGTTGCGACGGCGCGTTTCGCTTCTGCCCATCCTTGCGGCTCGGACGGCGCGGCACGCTGCGAAACGGCGATGCGTTCCGCCAGAACGAGAGACTGCGCTGCTTTCAAAGGATCGTCGGCGATCTGGTCTACACCCCCGACGGCCAGCAGATCATCGGCGGTGAATAACCTGCCCAGACAGGCCATCTCGAATGCCATTTCCCACCCGAGCAGCCTTGGGGCGCGTTGCGTGCCGCCGGCGCCGGGCACCAGGCCGACATTGACTTCCGGCAACCCGAATTGCGTGTTTGGAGCCGCCACGCGAGCGACGCAGGCCATCGCAAGTTCCAGCCCGCCGCCCAGAACATTGCCATGGAGCGCGGCTACGAAAGGCGCTTCGCTGTCTTCAATGGCTTGCACAACATCCGGCAGATGCGGCGGCTCTGGATCTCGGTCGAATTCGGTCATGTCGCCGCCCGCCACGAAGGTGCGGCCTGCCGCCGTCAGGATTGCGCGCTCGCATTTTTGTACTTTCGAGATCGCTTGGAGCAGAGCCGCCCGAACGCGGGTGGAAGTTGCGTTCACCGGCGGATTGTCAATTCGCAAGATGGCGCATGCGCCGGAAACTGCCGTATGAACAACCTGCATAAAAATTCCTGCTTGGCCTGCGCATTGCAGTCATAGGTCAACCGTTCAGTCGAATACAAGCACCACCATTGGTAAGCAAAGCCGCATGCCGTCCATTCCGAATGCGGCTTCGCAGGACTATGCGTCAACTTTGATGCATAGCCTCCAATCCGCGACGCGGAATGCATGGCCTGACTGGCACTGGCGGCCAGATGCCGTGAGCGAACTGCATTTGCATTGTTCTTTGAAACTAAGTGTTCCATTCGGTAGCCGAGAACTTGCTCTCGCCGGGTGGTTATCCCAATGATCAAGCTCCGGAATTACATGTGCATCTTGGTCGAGACTCATGTTTCAGGCTGGGTGTTCCGGGCAATTCGTTCGATATAGTCCCGGAAGGACGGAATAGGGCACACGAGCATATGGCCAGATGCGCGCTGAAGAACGCCACGACGGATCATGTGATCGAGAAATCTTTCCGCGGCGTATTCCTTGGGAAGACTCTTTGAACCTCCGTGTAGTCGCGCGCCCGCGCGGATGTACCCGAGCACTGCATCCCGAGGAGCTGCTTTGTCGGTTCGCCGAAGCGTCTCTGCAAGCAGTTGCCAAGCGCCTGCCAGCGACGCGTCGATTCTACGCTCATAATATTCCTCCCGTGCTTGGGCCGACGCATTCAGTACGGCAATTCCGAATTCGCTATCGACGTCTTCAAGCCGTCCTGGCTCTGAAGCCGCAAGCAATTGAGCAGCAAGAGCTTGCAAGGAAACATGAAGGTGCTGAGGCCAGCCACAGCTTTCTTTCGCGAGGATCTGCGCCCAACGGCGCATGATTTCTTCGTCACCGCGGATCCTGCATTCAGCAAGCATCAGGCGCACTATATCCACCGCATCATCGAATGGAAGTGCAGAGAGCGTGCGGTCGTGGCCACGCGAAAATCGAGAAATGCTGCAATTCTTGAGCACCTCATCGGAGTGTGCGAGGCCCGCGAAAATGGTCAGAAATGGGCCGCCGTGGCTTCCGTCGTGGAGTTTCGAAATGACCGGTCGCGTCAGGTCTGCGTCGAATCCTTCAATGTCTTGCGCCTCATCAAGGATCAGGACAACGGGTCGCCTTGACCCTAAAAACGCTCGCGCGACATTGGCAAGCGTCGGTTCATCTGTGGCAGTATGATGGCCCGATTCAGCCGTACCAGCGCCAGTTGCGACCCTTGGTTTTCCATCGCTCAGCGACTTAATCGCGCTGGAAGGGCTCGTCACAGAACGACGGAATTGCATAGCCAGCGCCGGGTCGAATGCCTCGGCAATGTGGAGCGCCAGCGCCCTCTCATCGACATAATACGACGCTTCAGTGTCAACAACTAACGGTGCCTGCTCCCCTCCGCCCAGCCAGCGTTGCACAAGACGGTGCAACAACGCGCTTTTGCCCGCACCGGGCGCGCCTTGAAACAGTAAGGATTCTCCTCCGGCTGGACGCCGGTAGCCCGTTTGGACCCGCTCGCGAATTCGGCTCAGCGCGTCCTCGACCAAGGCCAATTCTTCGGTACGGCCGCCGAAATAGGGGCTTGCTTCTCGATCAGGGAGTTTGGAGAACCACTGAAGCGCACCCAGATCGGGTGCTGCCATGATCTTCGCGGGTAAACGGGCCATTGCGCCGTATCCTTTCCGTCTTCAGCGCAAATGCAACACAGTGGGTTTCCTTTTTCAATTCATTGCGAAAATTCAAGACGTTGGACAGCCGCACGAGGCAATCACCAAATGGTTGGTCAGCTCGCCGTTTTTACCAGGGGTGAGCCCCATATTCTTTGGATTGAAAAAGACGAGATGCCGCTGATCGAAATCGAGCATCAACGCTTTGTTCTCCGTCAAATGCTGCATCGAAAACAATCGTGGGGCGACTTCCTTGATTGGAGGTCTCGTCTCGCCGCTGTCTGACCAAAAGAATTGGAACGCACCCCGGAAATGATCAGAAATTGATCCTGTCGTTGATTATCGTTACAGAACTGGCAAAGCGACGCGCATTGCACGCGATACTTGGTGAGATCGGAGTGATTTTTTCGGCGACTGCTGACTGATGGTAAGCGACCCATACCGACGGCAAGTTTCCAGTGGGAAGCATAGACATTGATCGCAAGTGCAATGATGGGTTCTTGACTGTCCACAGGAAGAAAGGGAGCACTGATTATGAATGCAAGGCAGAAGTTGGATCAAGTCGACGAGATCCTTGAATTTCTCAACGAAAAACGAATTCGCTGCACTTATACAGCCCTAGCCGAGGCCATCGGAACCAATGCGCCACGATCGGTTGGTCGTTATCTCGGTAGACCGCGCCAGGAGGCATCGTGGGTAGTAAGGAAGGACAAAGGAACTCCGACTGGGTATAGCGAAAATGAACGACATCCTGATCTCTTTAGGACGGGAAAAATCATCGAATCTGGACTTGAGTTGATGAAGGCGCTTGATGAATGGAGACTGCGTCGAAGCTAGCGCAACGGGAATTCAAATCTCTTCAGCAGACTTCGTTGCGTTGCCTATAAGCTTGATGAGAGGTGCGTTTCATGTTTCTTGGTCAAGCAACAATTGCAGCCCTCGAGACGGCGAAACCAAGCGACGCAAGAGAGCGTGGAACCGCCTTAACCCAAAGTCATGAAACGTACCCCTGATCTGATCAGGCATATTTCTTGCCATTGGAATTGTTACATGCTCTTTATTGGCATCTGCTCTCGTACAGTTCTCTTGCCAAGTGCTGCGCACGGTTAAGTTCATCGCGAGAGAGGCCACTCGCAATTTCCTCCCGGAACCGTTCTGCATCCTTTCGCACAGGGTGGTCTTCTGCCGTAGATAGCGATGCAGCCAAGTTGAACCATATGTGCGCTTGCACTAAATCTCTGTCTACGCCTTCTCCATTTTTGTAGCTGAGTCCGAGATTCTTCTGACCATATGGGTTGCATTGCTCTGCGGCGAGCCGGTACCATTTCGCTGCTTCGGCGTAGTCCTGCGGAACGCCTCCGCCGTTATAATACATCAATCCGAGATTGAACTGGGCATTTGGATCGCCTTGCTCTGCGGCGAGCCGGAACCATTTAGCTGCCTCTGCGAAGTCTTGCGGAACGCCTTGGCCCAGTGAATACATCAATCCGAGCCCGAACTGGGCACCTGGAACGCCTTGTTCGGCGGAGAGCCGGAACCATCTCTCTGCCTCGGCGTAGCCCCGCGGAACGCCTTGGCCCTTATAATACATCAATCCGAGATTGAACTGGGCATTTGGATCGCCTTGCTCTGCGGCGAGCCGGAACCATCTCTCTGCCTCGGCGTAGTCCTGCGGAACGCCTATGCCCAAACGATACATTGCGCCGAGAAGGAATTGGGCGGCTGAATTGCCTTGCTCTGCGGACAGCCGGTACCAACTTGCTGCCTCGGCGTAGTCCTGCGGAACGCCTTGGCCCTTATAATACATCGATCCGAGATTGAACTGGGCATCTGGATCGCCTTGCTCGGCGAGTTTTTTCCACCCTTCGATATCTGCTGAATAGTCACCTGCATCATGCTGTTCCACTTCGTCATTCTGCGATTGTGCCATTGCAGGAAATCCACCAAAGACTGCAAGCAATGTCAGCAATATCTTAATGCAAAAGTTTTGAGCACTGGTCATCCGTGTTTCCTTCGTGTCCACTGCGAAAATCAATCGGCAAAATTGTTGTGCATCAGACCTTCTACGATTGCTCCGCAAAGACAAACGCAAATCCATTTGATCTGAGTCAGCAACAAAATAGCGCGCTTTAGCATCGCAGCAATACCACTCGAATAGTGAAATCAGTTCCAGTCGGAAGGTAAACTGAAGTCACCGCCGCACTCTGCATGAAACAATCTGGAACGCTAGTACTTTCTGTGTCTCAATCGTGCTGTCTTTCCGTCGCCGAGCTTGGCGAAGGCCGGACGAAGGCAAACGGAAGAAGTGGATGGAGTGGGTCAAAGAGCAGCTGAACACCCAGCAGGTCGCTCTAGTCATTGTTGGTCTGAAGCCGTCGCGACCTATGTCGGCTAATATGAGGCAAACAAGGACTGTATGCGCTACAACCCCTACCGGAAACGTGGATTGCTGGTCGAAAGCGGTCGCCAACGCATGACTCGCCGCCAAATGCTGCCTCGAAAACATGCGTAGGCATGACCCCCTGGATTGGAGGGTTTGTATCATCGCAGCCGTCTACCCAGAAAAAATGGGATTCATCCTTTGTCAGGTTGAAGGTTGCATCCACTTGGTCAGTCAACGGATCATCGCCGCTGCCCGGAAATAGTCACGACGGATTATTCCTTGCAGTCTGCAAGTTCCGCGTTTGGCGTGATGGTTTCTTGGCGTTTGCCGCGTTCTGTCGACGTTCGCTGCAGCCGGCCGGTCTGTTGTTGTTGCCCTTCCCCGGCCACATGCGGAATTTTTGTGATCGGCAGTTGCGGAATCTGCAATGGGCAAATGATAAACAGGGAAATGGACCATGAAGTTGCACATATTGGTGCATGAAGCAGAAGAAGGCGGATATTGGGCAGAGGTCCCCTCCATTCCAGGATGCGTAACTCAAGGCAACAGTCTTGAAGTATTTCTGGAAAATATGCGTGAGGCAGCTGTGGGTTGCCTCTCCGTCAATGTTCGGGGCGTTCCTATTTCGGATGCCGATCAGATCATAGAAATAACGGTTTGAAGCCCGTCAGCGGGATACGGATATGCAAGTTTCTTGAATTCCATGGGATGCAGATGGCAAGGATGAGCGGCAGCCCCAGCAGTTTCATGAAGCAAGGTGCCATTGCCCGTGACTCTCTGTGCAGGCCCATGCGAATTCAGCCTTGAAACTTGGTCTGCAGGGACATCTAACGATGATCTTACGAATTGACGAGTTGGACCTGTGATTTTTGGCAGTCGCCGAGAACTCCCATTCGGCTATGTTGGCCTGATCGCGAACGATGACCCGTAATCTTCAATGTGCTGCTTGAGCCACGCGATAGCAGCAGCGGCTCTCCTTCCAAGCGAACTCGGTGAAACAGCCAATTGCTGACTGAATGCCAAGCATGGACGGTGCCAGTTCTCGCAGGACGTTATCGGCAGGCATGTTCCTGCCCGGCAGGCGATGTCCTAATGATCAAGCTCCCGAATTGCGAGTGAAGCCCGGTCGAGACTTATGCTTCGGGCCGGGTGCTCTGAGCAATTCGTTCGATATAATCCCGTAGGGACGGGATAGGACACACGAGCATATGTCCAGGTGCACGCTGAAGAACCCCGCGACGTATCATGTGATCGAGAAATTTCTCTGCGTTGAGTCCGTTAGGAATACTCTTTGATTCCTCGCCTGGCCGAGCAGCGGCCTGGATGTGGCCGAGCACTGCATCCCGAGGAGCTGCTTTACCGGTTCGCCGAAGCGTCTCTGCAAGCAGTTGCCAAGCGCCTGCTAGTGGCGCGTCGATTCTACGCTCATAATATTCCTCCCGCGCTAGGGCGGACGCATTCAGTACGGCAATTCCAAAATCGCTATCGAGGTCTTCGAGTCGTCCTGGCTCTGCAGCCGCTAGCAATTGAGCAGCAAGACCCTGCAAGGAAACATGAAGGTGCTGAGGCCAGCCACAGCTTTCTTTCGCGAGGGCCTTCGCCCATCGGTGCATGATTTCTTCGTCACCGCGGATCCTGCATTCGGCAAGCATCAGGCGCACGATTTCCACCGCATCATCAAGGGGAAGTGCAGAGAGCGTGCGGTCGTGGCCGCGCGAAAATCGGGAAATGCCGTAATTCTGGAGCACGTCATCGGAGTGTGCGAGGCCTGCGAAAACGGGCAGGAAAGGCCCGCCGTGGCTTCCCTTGTGGAGTTTTGAAATAATCGGTCGTGCTAAGTTTGTGTCGAATCCTTCAATGTCCTGCGCTTCATCAAGAACCAGAACGATGGAACGTTGCGACTTTGAAAACGCTTTAGACACGTTAGCAAGCGTGGGTTCGGCGGGGGAAGTGGCTGTATGAAGCCCAGATTCAGCCGTACCAGTGCCCGTTGCGACCCCTGGGATTCCACCGCTTAGCGACTTTATCGCACTGGAATGGCTCGTCACAGAACGACGAAATTGCATCGCCAGCGCTGGATCAAATGCCTCAGCCACATGAAGCGCCAGCGCTCTCTCATCGACATAATGCGACGCTTCCGTGTCAACCACCAGCGGTGCCTCGTGTCCTCCACCCCGCCAACGTTGCACAAGATGATGCAACAACGCGCTTTTGCCTGCGCCGGGCGCGCCTTGAAACAGGACGGATTCTCCTCCGGCTGGACGCCGGTGGCCCGTTTGGACCCGCTCGCGAATTCGGCGCAGCGCGCCCTCGACCAATGCTAATTCTTCGGTACGGCCGCCGAAATAGGGGCTTGCTTCTCGATCAGGAAGTTTGGAGAACCACCGAAGCGCATCCAAGTCGGGTGCTGCCGCGGTCTTCGCGGGTAAACGGGCCATCGCATCCTTTCCGTCTTCAGCGCAAATGCAACACAGAGGGTCCCTTTTTTCAATCCGTTGAGAAAGTTTGAAGCGGTTGCACAGCCGCGCGAGGCAATCACCCAATGGTTGGTCAGGTCGCTGTTTTAACCAAGGGTGCGCCCCATATTCTTTGGATTGAAAAAGGCGAGATGCCGCTGATCGAAATCGAGCACCAACGCTTTGTCCGTTGTCGAATGTCGCATCGAAAACAGTTGTAGGGCGATTTCCTCAAATGGAGGCCTCGTCGCGCCGAGTTCTGACCAAAAGAATTGGAACGCACGCCGGAAGTAATCAGAAATTGATCCTGTCGTTGATTATCGTTACAGAACTGGCAAAGCGACGCGCATTGCACGCGGTACTTGGTGAGATCGGAGTGATTTTTTCGGCGACTGCTGACTGATGGTAAGCGACCCATATCGACGGCAAGTTTCCAGTGGGAAGCATAGACATTGATCGCGAGTGCAATGATGGGTTCTTGACTGTCCACAGGAAGAAAAGGAGGATGGATTATGAATGCAAGGCAGAAGTTGGATCAAGTCGACGAGATCCTTGAATTTCTCAACGAAAAACGAATTCGCTGCACTTATACAGCGGTAGCCGAGGCCATCGGAACTGTTCCGATGTCGGTTAGTAGCTATCTCGGGAGAAGGCGCCCGAAAGCATCTTGGGTAGTAAGTATGAAAGACGGAACTCCGACTGGGTATAGCGAAAATGAACGACATCCTGACCTCTTAAGGACAGAAAAAATCATAGATTCGGGACTTGAGTTAATGAGGGCGCTTGATGAATGGAGATTGCGTCGAGGATAGACCAACGGGATTTCAAATCTCTTCGATAACCTTTGGTGTACTGCATGTAAGCTTGATGAGGGGTGCGTTTCATGTTTCTTGGTCAAGCAACAATTGCAGCCCTCGAGACGGCGAACCCAAGCGACGCGCGAGAGCGTGGGGCCGAATCAACCAAGAACCATGAAACGCGCCCCTGATCAGATCAGGAGTGTTTCTTGCCATTGGAATCGTTACATTGTCTTTATTGGCATCTGCTCTCGTACAGTTCTCTTGCCAAGTGCTGCGCACGGTTAAGTTCATCGCGAGATAGGCCACTCGCAACTTCCTCCCGGAACCGTTCTGCGTCCTTTCGCACAGGGTGGTCTTCTGCCGTTGATAGCGATGCGGCCAGGTTGAACCACATGTGTGCTTGCATCAAATCTTTGTCCACACCTTTACCATTTTTGTAGCTGAGTCCGAGATTGATCTGGCCATAAGGGTCACATTGCTCGGCGGAGAGCCGATACCACTTTATTGCCTCGGCATAGTCCTGCGGGGCACCTCGGCCCTGTGAATACATGTGCCCGAGGTTATGCTGGGCAGACGAGTCACCTTGCTCGGCGGAGAGCCGATACCACTTTATTGCCTCGGCATAGTCCTGCGGAACGCCTTGGCCCTTGTCATACATGTACCCGAGATTATGCTGGGCAACCGAGCTACCTTGCTCGGCGGAGAGCCGATACCACTTTATTGCCTCGGCATAGTCCTGCGGAACGCCTTGGCCCTTGTCATACATGTACCCGAGATTGTTCTGGGCAACCGAGTTACCTTGCTCGGCGGAGAGCTGGTACCATCTTGCTGCCTCGGCATAGTCCTGCGGGGCACCTCGGCCCTGTGAATACATTTCTCCGAGCTCGGTCTGAGCGAATGAGTTGCCTTGCTCGGCGGCAAGTCGGAGCAATCTCTCTGCTTCAGCGTAATCCTGCGGAACGCCTTGGCCCTGTGAATACATGATCCCGAGCCAGTACTGTGCGCTTGAGTCGCCTTGCTCGGCGGGGAGCCGATATGTGAGACTGAACCAGGCATCTGAGTTGCCTTGCTCGGCGGCGAGCCGAAACCATCTCTTTGCCTCGGCGTCATTCCGCGGAACGCCTTCGCCCGTCAAATACATTTCTCCGAGCTCGGTCTGAGCGAATGAGTTGCCTTGCTCGGCGGCAAGTCGGAGCAATCTCTTTGCTTCGGCGTAGTCCTGCGGCACGCCTTGGCCATCACGATACAATAATCCGAGATTGTACTGGGCGATTGAGTTACCTTGTTCGGCGGCAAGTCGGAGCAATCTCTTTGCTTCGGCGTAGTCCTGCGGCACGCCTTGGCCATCACGATACAATAATCCGAGATTGTACTGGGCGGTTGAGTCGCCTTGCTCGGCGGCGAGCCGGAACCATCTCGCGGCCTCTTCGTAGTCCTGCGGAGCGTCTACGCCCCAACGATACATCTCTCCGAGACGGAATTGGGCAGCTGGGTTACCTTGCTCGGCGAATTTTTTCCACCCTTCGAGAACTGCTGAATAGTCGTCTGCATCATGCTGTTCCACTACGTCATTCTGCGATTGCGCCATTGCAGGAAAGCCACCAAAGGCTGCAAGCAATGTCAGCAATATCTTAATGCAAAAGCTTCGAGCACTGGTCATCCGTGTTTCCTTAGTGTCCACTGCGAAAATCAGTCTGGTAAAGCTGTTGTGCATTGGACTTTTTCAATTGCCCGGCAAAGACGAGCGCGAATCCGTTTGATCTGAGTGAGCAGCGAAATGGCTCGCTTTAGCATTGGGCAGTACCACTCGCATAATGCAAATCAGTTTCAATCGGAAGGCAAACTGAAGTCACCACCACCCTCTGCATGAAAAGTTCCGGAACGCCAGTACAGTAACTGGCCCGGCGAAGGGATGCCGCGCGGATGGAAGTGAATTCGATAGCGTCGAATTTCTCCATCATGAAATGACGGGAGTTCAGCGCGCTGCGCAGGAAAATAAACTTTGTGCTGCTCGGATGTTTTTGAGACGCGCGGCACTGTTCATAGACTGATGCATCACCAGCAAAATGCGGCGTGTCGCCCAACAATCGGACGGCGCGGCCATATCCAGCGGCCCGGTATCTGGCGTGACCCACGGAGCTGTCAGGCTCCATTCCGTGATGTTGGTTTCAGGGACCATTGCTCGCCGACCTCAATCGGGCGGCGGACGATGATGCGCCAGCGCGAGTCGCGCTCCGGCGCGCCGTCCGAGGTCAATGCGTTCGCTTCGCCCGGATCAAGCTCGACCCATGGCGCATTGCCGTTCCGGAGACATCCCTCCAGGCCGGATGCGAGCTCCTCATGTCCCAACCGATCCAGAACGTAGCCGAGGCGCTGGACGACGGACCTTTCGAACTTCGGCGCCAACGCGTTCAGCTTGGCCGGCTGGATCTTGTCGGCGAGCTCATTGAGAACGCTCGCCGCGTGGTCGACGCCGCCGCTCGCATGGGGATAGCGCAGCAAGTCCAGCGCAGTCAGCGTCGGCGACGACACCAGCATCGAGCCCGTGTCGGTCTTCCGGCGCTCCAAGCCTTGTTCGACGCGCTCGACGTCCTTGCGGAAATAGAATGCGAGCCTCGAACGTCCGGCCCGAATAGGCTTCCATTGCCTGTCGGTCACGATCTGGAACTCCATGACGGCTTGGTGCGCTGCATCATGAAGTTCCGCAGCTTTCAGCAGCGCCACATAGTATGGCCGTTCCGCCTCCTTCATCATGGCATCAATGTACCAGCTTGGCGGCGGCGCGCCCCACTTCAGGAACCGGACGGGCGTGATCACATAAAATCCCCGGCGCGGCGCGAAGATATGGCCCCGTTTTCTGAGGCGCGCGGCCGCGTCGAGAAACGCCCCGTGGCTGACCCCCAGAGCCTCCATCGCGTCTTCACGCCTGAAGAAGGTTTTTCCGGTCGAAGCCAGCTCTTCGACATAGGCCGCCAGAGTGGTGATGCGCTCAGGTGTCATATTGCCAAGTCCGCCTTTCCAGCCGGATTTGTATTATGATGCCCTTTCGGGAGCAAGTTCAATATGGCCAACTCCGCACATATCGCGGAGTTCGGCATATGTTTCCAAGCTCGGCACATGACAGGAACTGGCGGCGACCGGTTGTTCGCCGCGCTTCGGGAGCAGCATGCGGTCTGCGCGGACGTGGACTGCTTCGGCCTCGACGGTGCCAGCGTCAAGATGCATCCCGAAGGTGCCGAGGCTCAAAGACAAGGCTCGTTTTGGCGATTTTGTGAATTGTGAATTGGCGTGTAAAAGTGACCCTCCCTTCGATTTGTGCTCAAATGCTCTTTCGATGATGCGGAATTGCGAGGCCGGGGATGCTGGGACTGGACAAGGTCAAGAAGATAGAGCGGGCTCATTATCGGGACGGTCGTTCGATCAAGGGGATCAGCCGGGACATGTCGGTGTCTCGAACGACGGTTCGGAAGGTTTTGCGTTCGGGAGCGGCGGCGTTTTCGTATAAGCGGAGGACGCAGCCGCGTCCGAAGATCGGTCCTTGGCAATCTGAGCTTGACGGGATTTTGCTGGAGAACTCGGCTCGTCCGAAGCGCGAGCGCTTGACGTTTATGCAGATCTTCGAGGATTTGCGGTCTCGGGGTTACGAGGGCGGCTACGACGCTGTGCGGCGTTATGCGGCGCGATGGCGGAAGGATCGGGATCTTGGTTAGGTTTCCGATGCGCATGTTCGATGAACTTTGAGCCCGGCGGTGTTTGAGTCCGCGTCAAAATGCGACCTCGCATCGGCGTCACGGTTGAGGATCGTTCGCTACAGCCAGCCGCTCAGGTTTCGCTTGATGATCTCGAACAGCATGTCGATGTGCGCATCAGCCGCGTTCAGGCATGGAATGTAAGCGAATTTCTCCCCTCCGGTCTCCACGAACGCTTCCTTTATCTCTTCGTTGATTTCTTCAAGCGTCTCAATGCAGTCGGCCGAGAAGCCCGGCGCCATCACCGCAAGCCGCTTCACGCCCGATTCCGCGAGGCGGGCGACCTCCTCGACCGTGTAGGGCTGAAGCCATTCCTCGGGGCCGAAACGCGACTGAAACGTCGTCGTCAGCTTTTCGGCGTCCCAGCCGAGCTTGGCCAAAAGCAGCCGCGATGTCTTCTGGCAATGGCAATGGTAGGGGTCGCCCTCCGTCAAATAGCGTTTCGGCAGTCCATGGTAGGATGCGACGAGGACTTCGGGCTCGAAGTCCAGCGACGAGTAGGCCGCTTCCACGCTTCGCGCCAGCGCATCGATGTACAGCGGGTCGTCGAAATAAGGCTCCACGGTCCTGACTGCGGGCTGCCACTTCGTTCGCAGAAGCGAGCGGAACAACTGATCGTTCGCGCTAGCCGTCGTGGCCCCGGCGTAATGGGGGTACAGGGGGAAGAACAAAATCCTGTTGCACCCTTGCTCCACAAGAGCGGACACCCGCGACGGCGTGGACGGATTCCCGTAGCGCATGCAGTAGTCCACGACCGCCTGCTCTCCGAATTCCTCCTCAATCCGCCGAGCAATAAGCCTCGTCTGCTCCTTCGTGATCGTCGCCAGCGGGCTCTCGTCCGCGTCATTGTTCCAGATGCCTTTGTAGGCTTTTCCGGACGAGAACGGCCGACGGGTCAGCACGATAAGCTGGAGTATCGGTTGCCATATCAGCGGCGAGTAGTCGATGACGCGCTTGTCGGACAGGAATTCCTTCAGATACCGGCGCATCGACCAGTAGTCGTAGTTGTCCGGCGTGCCGAGGTTGGCAAGCAGAATGCCCGTCTTGCCGAATGCGACTTTCGGATGGCCTTCCGGCGCTGCTTCCGGGACTATTTTCATGGATTTTTCCCTGCTGCTTCCAACGCGTCCGACAGTCGCGTTTGCGCCGACCCTGGCCGCAATGGTTGCTGCTGGTTCGCGCTTGGAACCCAGCCCGTCAGGAAAATGATTTCGAATGTGGCTTTGATCCTGTTGCCGGATCCGGCGAATTTCTTCGCATAGATGCGTTCGGTTTCTTCGAACAGCCGCTTGGTCGCAAAGCGTTCAGATCTTTGAGCCAGCGCATTCGTCTCCCCCATCGACCTGAGATCGGCGACAAGTGCTTTGACGTTTCGATACTCGACGGGGACGCTCACGGAATCCGCTACAGGCAGTGCGAAACCTGCTCTTTGCAGCAGCCCGCCCGCATCCCGGATTTCGGCCATTGGGGCGACCCGGGGACTGATGCCGCCGAATGCCTCGGTCTCCGCTTCCGCGATGCTCTGCCTCAATTCCGTCAATGTGGAGCCTCCGAACATGGCGGCGATAAGCAGGCCGTCATTCTTCAATGCCAGGCGGCACTGGACGAGTTGGCCGATGGGATCGTTCGCCCAATGCAATGCGAGGGCATGGATCGCAAGATCGTATTTGCGCTCCTCGAATTCCAGCAATTCAGAGTCGGTCGAAATCTTGGTGTTCGGAAACTCCGCGCTCCAAAAGTCCGGAAACCCCGCCACCAGGAAGACTTCGCGGAAGTCTCGATTGATGTCCCTGATCCTTTCCCTGCATTCGGTCGCGGCAATTTCGTGCAGGAACATTTTCCGGCGCGGTTCGCGCAGTGCCCGGCGTCGACGGAGCTCAAGCGTCTTGCGGTCGCAAATCAAGTTCGATTCTCTCTCGCTTTGCTTTTTAGTGAAATGGAGCCCCTTGTTCGGGCCGTCATCCGCCGCCGCTCTCCGAGATTGAAGTCGCCCAGTCCGGGACGGCTGACGGGTCGATATCGAATACGATGAATCCGAATGTGTAGACGATGGTCGCGATCAGGAAGACTCCGATTATGTTCAGGAGTATCCCGGCCCTGGCCATCTCCGAGATCTTGACTCGGTTGCTTCCGAACACGATGGCGTTCGGCGGCGTCGCCACGGGAAACATGAATGCGCAAGATGCCGACATGGTTGCGGGTATCATCAGAACCAGCGGATGCATTCCGGTCACGACTGCGACCGACGCAAGTATCGGGAGAATCATTTCAGTAGTGGCGGTGTTGCTCGTAAGCTCCGTAAGGAGGGTGATTCCCGCGCAAACCAGCAGGATCAAGACGAACGTCGGAAGCGCGCCAGCGGCGCTGAACTGGTTGCCGATCAGTTCCGCAAGTCCCGTTCTCTGAAACCCGGCGGCAAGCGCGAGCCCGCCTCCGATCAACAGAACGATGTTCCATGGAAGGCGCGGAACGATCTCTGCCCCCATGAGTCGCACGTTCCCGGCTGATTGATCACGGGCAGGTATGAAGAATAGTGTCGACGCCATCGCGATGGCGACAGTCCCGTCATCGATCAGTTTCGGATCCGGGAGCAGCCGCGACCAGCCTGGAATGGAAAGCGCGCCGAAGTTCAAGTCGGCGCGGAACACCCAGAGCAGCGCCGTCAGCGCGAACACGATCAACACCGTGCGCTGCTCGTAGGTGATCGGGCCGAGCTTCGACCGCTCCTCCTCGATGGCGTCGCGGTTCACCTTCAATTCGGCGGGTGCGCGGTACAGCACTTGCGTGATCAGGATCCATGCGGTCGCGAGCATCGCCAGACCGATCGGAAGGGCCACGATCAGCCATTGGCCGAATGCTATCGCAGGCGCTTCGGGAAACAGGATTTCGTAGATGCGAAGGAATGCGAGGTTCGGCGGGGTTCCGACCGGGGTCGTCATGCCGCCGATGGAACAGCCGTACGCGATGCCGAGCATCAAGCCGACCGTGAACTTGCGCGCCTTGCTGCCAAGCTGGGATTCGACTTGAAGCACGATGGCTATGCCGATGGGGACCATCATGACCGCTGTAGCCGTGTTGGATATCCACATCGACAAGAATGCAGCGGCGATCATGAATCCCAGAACGATGCGCGCCGGCCCGCCGCCCACGAAATGGATGATGTTCAACGCGATCCGTTTGTGAAGATCCCATCGCTCCATCGTCAGAGCGATCATGAATCCGCCGATGAACAGCATGATGGTGCTGTTGATGTAGAGAGGCGCGGTCGCTTTGCTGCCCATGATCCCCAACAGCGGGAACAGCACCAGCGGCGCGAGCGATGTCGCGAACAACGGGATTGCTTCGGAAATCCACCAGATGGCCATCAGCGCCGCGACGGCGGCAAGGCGGCTCGCGGGAATGTTGCTTGGATCAATTGGAAACGCCAGCAGAATGATGAACGCCCCGATTCCGATCCATAGGCCGTAAGTACTGGCGATGCCGGGATTGCGAGTAGTCATTGTCGTTTCGCAGATTCGTTCGTGCTACCCGCAATTCGATGCCCTTGACGCTGGGCGCAAGGCGAAAGATGCGTCTCTCAGCGCATTGAACAAGCGTCAAGGTTCAATGTCAAACGAATTGCAGAACGGCCGAGCTGTCAATGCAGTTCCAATGGAACGGGTGCATCTCATGATGCTTGGTCAGGCGGCTGCGGTGCTGCAAGCTCTCCAAAACACACAACCTTGGCGACACGGTTCAAGGGTTCCAATAGTGATCAACCAAGAATCATGAGACGAACCCCAATGGAACTTGGCATGCGACCGGAGTTCGAAATCCAGACCGCGATGCTTTCACAACTTTTTTCAAGCAACTTTGCGTGAAACGACTTCGTCAGGACCGCAGCGCTCAATCGGATTCACCTCGCGGCGACTCGAATTTCTTGACGCTCGCCGTGACGTAGTTCACGGCCAAGTCCGACGATGACAGGCTCCACTCCCATCTGAGCGGATTGAAAACGAACCCTTTGGAATCGACAGGATCGAACGAAGCATTCCGAAGGTGCCCGAACAGTTCGCTCGGCTTGATGAATTTATTCCAATCATGAGTTCCCTTGGGCAGCCAGTGGAGCACATATTCCGCTCCGACGATGGCCAAGGCAAAGCTGCGCGCCGTGCGGTTGATCGTGGAGCAGACCATCAGCCCGTCAGGACGGAGCAACGTAGCGCAAACGCGAAGAAACTCGCCCGGGTCGGGCACGTGCTCAACGACCTCCATGTTCAGAACGACATCGAACGTCCTGCCTTCGCCGGCAAGCTCCTCTGCCGTGGCGTGCAGATACTCGATATCCAAGCCGGAGATTTCCGCGTGCCTCCGGGCGACCGGGATATTGCGGGCGGCGGCGTCCACGCCGGTCACCTTCGCGCCCAGCCTCGCCATGGGTTCCGAAAGAAGCCCTCCGCCGCACCCGATGTCGAGCAGATCAAGCCCTTCGTACGGACGCAGCGACTTGGGTTCCGATCCGAATTCCGTGCGAATCTGCGCATTGATGTAATCCAGCCGGCACGGATTGAGCATGTGCAACGGCTTGAACTTGCCGTTCGGGTCCCACCACTCTTCGGCCATCGCGTCGAACTTGGCGATTTCCGACGCATCGGCCGTTTGCTTGGATTCCATTGATCGTTCACTTCCGCGTGGATAAAGAAACGCATTCAGAAATTATGTGCGGTATCGCCGCGATGAGAAACTTAGCAGCACGAACGGACGAATTCGACCCGCTGTATCCCGCGACCGAGCCATTCGACGCGCAAGAAATTGATGTTCAAGGCGGACATCGGATTTACTTTGAGCAATGCGGCTCGGCCAAGGGCGTGCCCGTTGTCGTTCTCCACGGCGGTCCGGGCGGCGGGTGCAGCCCTGCGATGCGGCGGTATTTCGACCCTGCGACTTACCGGGTCGTTTTGCTGGATCAGCGCGGTTGCGGACGCTCGGCGCCTCGCGGCTCGGTGGACAACAACACGACGTGGGATTTGGTTTCCGACATCGAGCGGATTCGCGAACTGCTCGGAATTGAGAGATGGATCGTATTCGGCGGCTCATGGGGTGCCGCGCTCGCATTGATCTATGCCGAGAAGCACCCGGACCGCATCGCGCATCTTGTGTTGCGCGGCGTATTCTTGATGACTTCGGCGGAGCTCGCTTGGTTCTATGGCGGCGGCGTCGCGAAATTCTGGCCCGACCGCTGGGCCGAGTTCATTGATCCCATCCCGGCATCTGAACGATCCGATTTGGTGGCGGCGTACCACAAGCGTCTTTTCAGCGGAGACACCGTGGAGGAAATGCGCTTCGCCAAATGCTGGTTCGATTGGGAGAACAGGCTTTCCACTTTGAATCCCCGGTCGGGCGGCAGCGGTTCAAGCCTTTATGTCCACGCGTTCTCCAGGCTGGAATGCCACTATTTCGTGAACAACGGGTTTCTTGAAAGCGACGGCCAAATTCTGGACCGGATCGGATTGATCGACGACATTCCCGGATACATCGTGCAGGGCAGGTACGACATGGTTTGCCCGCCAGCCACAGCGTTCGCGCTTGCAGAGCGTTGGACCAAGTCAAAACTGAGGATGGTCGATGATGCTGGCCATGCGAGTTCCGAGCCGAGCATTGCGAGAGCATTGAAGCGTTCGATGGACGAACTGAGAGGCAATTTCCATGCAATCGGATTTTGAAAGCGGGCTGTGGATCTGCCGAAACGAAGCAGTTCCTCGCTGCTGTAATCACTTGGCAATGCCAATTTGGCGGAACACTTCCCGTGCCGCATCGTCGATCTATTGCAGGACTGGTTACACTTCGGCCGGGAATCCAATTATTCCCAACCACGCCGAATGTCGGTCCGATTGCACTTAGGACACTGCACAGCCCGAGTCGGTCGATTTGCCTCGCGAGCTTCTTGTTGTTCAGCTTGACTGAGCACCTCGACTTCAAAACGATGTCCGCAATTGTTGCATCGAAAACGAACGGACTTAGGCATAGTCAATTCCTGCTTGTTTGATGAATTGGTTCCACAAGTATTCGGCTGCTTGGTCCGGATTGAGAGAGCCAGGGTCAGTGCCAAAAAGCGGCATAGTCGCAGCTAGGAACTGTTCGTAGTCATCTGAAGATACGTTGAACCCACCATAGGCGGAATTTTCAGGGCTGTCCTCTTCGAAAGAATAGTAAATGTCACCCAGAGCAATATCTGAAGATCGGCGGCGTACAGTTATGTGTGCGGTCCCGTGCTGAAAGCTCCTATTGACAACTGTCGCGCCAAAAGATGTTTCGCTTCGAACAACAAAGCGGCCGCGCAATCCGTTTATGGCATGTATCTCATGAATTGCCTGTTGAAAATAAGTCTTTAGCGTCAGGAACGCCGCGTCAGCGTATTCACTACGGTCTATTTCATCAAAGCTGCGACGAACTCTATATCGAGACGCATTTTCTCTATCGGCGGCGTGGCCATCTTTGCGAACTTTGACTTTGGAATTTCCGAAGTTTTTCGCCTCAATAATTCGGCGTAGTTCTTGTACTATATCGAGATAAGCGTTGTTGGGATTTGTCCATTCGCTGATAGGTCGGCCATCTTTAGGAATTGCTTTAAGTCGTCGAAGATTATCCATTGATTTCCAATCACATGGCTCAACGATTATCGGCACGACGCGAACTTCGTCAGCATCGTGCCGTTCCAATGCTCTTTGCATTTCACGTCCAATACAGTAATCGGAAGCGATAAAGTCCGGACTAATGAGCAGTAAGAAGATATCCGCATGTTCCAATTCTGCTCCTATTTTGTCATCTAGTACGTCACCTGCTAAGATCTCCCGATCATACCATTCTGTAATGTACCCATCCCTTTTTAGAGTGGTGAGGTGGACACGCAGCCGATGGAGTACGCCTGTGTCACGGTGAGAATACGAAATGAATGTCCGCATGTTGTGTGCCTAACTTTTGCTGCCTGGGTGTTCCGTAAATCTTGCTTGGCGTTAAGTCTCTGCGAATGCCTGCCCGGTTATGACGTCTAAGAGGAACAAAATCAGCCCTTCTACACGAGCTTGGATGGTGACCAATTGGCTGTGCTCAAAACGGTCAGAAGATCCATGGGTGCCGTCATTCAAAGCGCGAAACAACTGAACAACATCCTCAATATCGTCATCGACGAACGTGGTGGCTGCATTGTCCACTATTCCGTGTCGCTGGAATATATATTGAATTTTGGCTTTCCGCGTGGGCTTTCCGTGTTGAGTGAGATTACAGTCAGGAATGACAGACACTACTTCTTTGTCGTTGGCGAAACGATTGAAGATCTCTGTTAAAAGCTCCCTGGCACTCGTGCAAAAATGACGAGCTGCCTCTGGGTTCCTCGGCGTCAGTGCGATAAGTGCTCCACGCCATCGATCGCCAAAGTCCCGAGAAATTTCATTCAGTTTGCGCTCGATCTGTGAATTCGGCAAATCCGATTCAGTTCCTTTTTCTGGCTCATTGCCATGAATTGCGCTTATTACTCTAACGGCATTGGCAGCTTCATGTTCGGACAAGTTGAGGAAACGGTCAAGGCGGTTATCATAGACATGCGCCTTAGCGTGTAGTTCAAGCCGTTCGTACGATCTATAGAAAGTCTCCGCCGAGTTGCGGTAGATCGCATATTGTGGCTTTCGCATCGCGCACTCCAGTTTTTGGAGTTCACGCCGAAATCGATCTCTGTTGGCCCTAGCCCGTGAGTTATGTGCCCTTACCTTACTGTCGTAGGTACGAATTTCTTGGTTCAGTTTAGCAATCGCTTGCGTACGCTTGGACTGCTCCTGTCGTAATTTACTCTTTAGTTGAGAAATTGAAATCTGTCGGGCCATACTACACTCTCTAAGTTAAATTGTAAGATGTTGGATGTTTAAAGGCGGGTTGTAATATGCTATGAGCCGTCGTTCCGCTTCAATAGGGTTAATTCGTGGTTCATAACCCGGCTCATGGACAAGCAGATGTGATGCACCTAAGAGTATTGCCTCGCTGATACGCTCATGTCTATGCAGTCGAGCTGCCAGATCTTCTGCCTTCCCAATGTACACTGGTTCGAAAGTGGAATTCTGAAGCTTGCAGAACATGTATACCGCGTTCGTCCCTGCCGGTATTTCGCTGATTCCATAGATTTCGAAGCGGTAATTGGTATCAATACCGTCGGAAATGGCTATACTGCCGAACGTTCCCGGAGGCAGCATTGGCGGTATGTTTGCTTGGGGTGCGTGCATGATCCAAGCTCCTTAACCCGGGGGTGGGAAAGGGTCATTTCCGTGGCTGTCGCTGCCACTGATCCTTCCATCGAGATTGTGGATTTTGAGTTCAGTACCTGCATTCCGGCTGATCTCCCGGCCTCGCTCGACCGCCTCGCGCTTGGTATCGAAATGCCCACTCGACCTATTCGAGCCTCCGCGCTTCACGTCCCACCCACCGTTTCGGTTAGGTACAACGTGGTGTGTATTTGGTGTACGACCTGCTGTCATTTTTGTCTCCTACAGTGGTATCAACGAGATCAAGATCCGCTGTTGCGAATCCACAGGGAAGATTATACTTGAAAGTAACGCATTGCAAGCACAAAATGTAGCGTATTCACGAACTCAAAAAACAGGAGCGAAGTTGTGCCAACATCTCTGGGCGAGCGCGTCCGCACATTGCGGCGAAAGCGAGGCTTAACGCTGGAGAATCTCGCCATTAGGGTTGAGTCCAGCAAAAGCTATATGTGGGAAATCGAGAATAAAGATGTCACGCGACCATCGGCCGAAAAGCTAGTGCAAATTGCGGAAGCTCTCGACACTACTGTCGAGTACCTGTTGAGGGGCATCAGTGAAGAAGATGCGAAAGATGCCGAGGACACCGCATTCTACCGGAAATACAAACGACTCGACGAACCAGTTAAAGAACGGCTGAGGAAGATGCTCGACATCTTGGACGAGGACTGATGTCAGGCACAGCACGGGTACCACCGCAGAAAGAAGCCATTCGCCTCTCAAACATGCTGCGTCATGTGCTTGGAAAGGAACGTTTTCCTGTCGACGTTGCGGCGTTGGCCAAGGAGGTATCGAAGAACAACGTCGACCCAATTGAAAAAATAGTCGGCGGCAATCTGCCCGGATTCGAAGGGATGCTTCGGCCCCATCGGAAGCGTCCAGAATGGCACATCATATACAACGAACACCCGAGATATAAGGGACGTGTACGCTTTACGGTCGCACACGAGTTCGGCCACTACCAACTTCACCGGCCTCAACTCATTCAAGATGACTATGATGATGGCGAACTTCAGAAGAGTTGCAGCTTTGAATGCAAACCGCTGCATGCGAATGCATGGCAAGAAGCAGAACGAAAGCGCGAGGAGGAAGCCGACACCTTTGCCTCGTTCCTCTTGATGCCGCTTGACGATTACCGAGAACAAGTCGCCGGTCACGAGATGACAGGCGGGTTGCTGAAGCATGTCACCAATCGGTACGGTGTTTCGCTCACCGCTGCCTGCCTAAAGTGGATTAACTTCACCGAGAGCCGTGCCGCCATGATTGTGTCAAGAGACGGCTTTTCGCTTTGGGGTCGCGCGAGCAAGTCTGCGTTGAAAAGTGGTGTTTATGTTAAAACCGGCATGCCAATCCCCGATAACGCGCTTGCTGTGACCAAGGCCGTCGGCAGCGGCTTTGTAAATGCAGCCCCTGTCGATCAGCCTAGCGGTATTTGGTCCTTCAGTGACATCTCGGAGCCAGTTCGAGAGTTGGCGATGGTCTCTGAATTTCTTGATATCTCCATTACGATCTTGCAGTTCGATGCGGTTGTGAACATCGCTGAAATTGAAGAGGAAGAGCCATGGGACGCTTTCGACCAGTTTAATTCTGGCGGACAGTTTCGTCCCGACCGAGGTGTCGCATGAATCAAGAATCCACTTTGGAAACAAAATTAAGTGAACTACACGTTGTTGGCGAAAACCTGTTTTCTGCGCGATATGAAATGCGCTCTGGAATTTTCCAATATTGGAAGTAAATTGATCGTCGGCTTTCGCCAAGTGAAAGGCGTGTCATGACACGTGATCCCATCCATCCGGGTGAAACGCTGCGCGAGGATCTGGAAGAGATCGAGTTGAGCGCAACCGAACTTTCTCGGCGGGTCGAAATTCCGGTGAACCGTATCGCCGAAATCCTCGATGGCCGCCGCGCCATTGCTGGCGACACAGCGCTGCGCTTGGGGCGCTTCTTCGGGACTTCAAGCGAGTTTTGGCTCAATCTTCAAACGCTTTATGAATTACGGCTGGCGGAGCGGAATAGCGGTGCGTAGGTCGCCCGTCTGTCTGCGCTGGATAACGAAAATCAGCTCCGGCTGCGCATTTTGGCGAATGTTTGATATTGCACGCTGGTCTCGTTAGGTCGAATTGGATAGCGTTCGGAGCCAACTATCAAACTGGCTGTTTTCGCTTTTTGGGTCGAATGTTTGGGTGCGCACGCTGCGATCATTTGTGATTTCCGCGTTGCCGGTAGTGTCATCAGTTCCATCCGAGCGGAAGGTAGCAATTGCTTTTCGTTGCTCTCGCGCAAAGCGGTAGGCATTCATCGCTCCGCCTGTCTTGCTGGATTGGACTACCAGAACTCCGGCGGAAAAAGCCGCAATCAGCTTATTCCGTTTCCGCAACGTCAAAGCTGATGCGCGGAGACCAAAACGAAATTCGCTGACAAACGCAGCATTTGGATACTGCAACAGTTGATTCCAAAGGTCTCGATTCTCTGGTGGAAAGAGGAGGTCCACACCGCAGGGCATGACACAGACTGTTCGTCCGTTGGAATCATGGGCGGCAGCATGGCCAATAGAGTCGGAGCCTTTTGCGAAACCCGAAACTATGGCCAGCCCGAGCTTGGTTGCGGCCAGAGCGAACATTCGTCCGCAAGCCGCGTACGGGTCTCGTGTTTTTCGAGAGCCCACGACTGCAACTGAGTCCGAATTTGCCCAAACGGAACTGTTCCCTCGAACGTAAAGTACGGGAACAGGATTGTTGCTATTGTATACCCTTGAAGGATAGCCCGAGTCGTAGTGGGTAAGAATGGAGGCACCACATTCTTTTGCCCGTTCAATTTGTTCGGCTGCTTGCGCATTGAATTTGGCGAGATCGGAAAGTGTCAATTTGCGTGTCGCCGTCTTGAGCTGAATGCCGCGTTTGCCTGTTAAAGGCAGGAGGTCCGGCTGTCGAACTGCGATTTGCGGGTCAATCGCGGCTTGATGCAACGCCCGAAACTTCACGGGGCCAAATCCGGACACACTTTCCAATGCGTAGATTGCGCCCAGCAAATCCGACGGTGGATACTGGTCGGCGACTACGCCCTTACCCGCAATGTCCAGCTGGCTTCGACCAGAAGATTGAGTGGCAATCGGCATACGAACTATTTCAAGTCACGATATTGGTGGCGTCCACGATTTTATTGAGGAACTCAGGACATCGATCTTGAACGTCGTCGAGCTGCATAGCGGAAAAGAAACGAAGGTCTACAAATGGACGGGGAGCCAGAGCGGCTCATCGTTGTCCTCCGAAGAGGATATCATTTGACTAAAATAGGCCACTAGATCAAACCTAAAGGAATTTGAACGACGGTACGTTCCCTGACAGTTCGAGCCGTTTCGCGAAGAAAATCGTTGTCCAATTCAACCCAATCGGAAGCCGGAAGAATCTCGGGTTCTTGCAGAGTGATAACAAATGGATGTTCCAATTGGCAGCACATGGCGACGTTGTATTCCTGCTCGATAGTTGAGGGTTCTTCTCGCTTCTTGACCACCGCAGTAACTTGAGAAAATCCGATCCTTGTGCCAGATTTGGCATTCACTAGGCCGTTCATGTTCAGAGCCTCATAGCCGGTTTCTATCAATAGCGGGCGGTCCGAACGACAGACCAGCGCGAAGTGCTTGTTTCGACCAGGCACGTAACGACTAGTCACCATTGATCCAGCCGGTAAGCTGTAATGCTCGCCATTTGTTGTTGTCGCTTGATGCCATATGGCCACTTGCCCAGGTTCGACATCTACCGCACGCGGCTTCGATTTTATTGGACTAAATGCGACCACAGGCATGCTGTGCGATCTCAGTAACGAAGGGAGGGACCGACCGATACTGTTGCCAATTCCCCACAGAAAGACACCGTTGTTCTGCTGACGCTCGCGTTCCTTCCGGGCGATAATGTCTTCAATCGATTGTCCTGCTTCTGTACCAAATCGGGTCCATACGAATATGTCTGGCAGCGGCATGTATTTCTCCCCTAGCTTAAGCGATTATTCATGCATATCCAATTGTATGCAAGATATGTCTGGCGGTGTATCTCATGATTCTTCTGTGTCTCGACTGTGATATTGCGTTCCCGTCGCCGACCTTGGCGAGGGTCGGCGACGGGGCGGCGCATCGCGCATGATTCTTGTGGCATGACCACGCTGCCAGGACGGCCGGCGCCGCCTCTCTTCATCGTCTCGAACAGTCGGTTGCGGCCGCCGAGGACCGCGTACCGGAAGGAGGAGAGCATGAACACTGCAGCACAACCGGAGATCATAGGCTTGGACGTCCCGCGCGATTGGCTCGACATCCATTGCTTGAGCGACGACCGCCGGCTCCGCCTGCCGAACACGGACGAAGGCCATTCGAAACTGGAGGCGGTCGCCGCCGGCCGGGAGGCCCTGGTCTGCTCCGAAGCCACGGGCGGCCACGAATGGCGTCTTTGGGCGAGCATGGCGGCGGCGGGGATCGAAGCGCGGCAGCTCGCTCCGGCGCAGGCCGAGGCGTTCGGGAGAAGCCGGGGCGCTTCGGCCAGGACGGACCGGATCGACGCCGAACTGATCGCCCGCTTCATGGCTTTCCGTCCGGAGGCCGGACGTCGGCTGCCGAGCGGAAGGCTGCGCGATCCCGGGACGCCGGCGACCAAGCGCAGGCAACTCGTCGAGATGCGCAAAAGCGCGCGGCAGCAGGCCAAAGCGGATCTGAGGAACGGCGCGGCCGAGCCGGTCGAGGATTTGACCGGCGAGCTTCTCGAGCTGCCGGAGCGCCGGATCTCGGAGGTCGAAGAGAGGATCGCGGGCCTTCTCGCGAACGATGCCGTCCTGGCCGAGACCGCCGCCATCCTGCAGTCGGTTCCGGGGATCGGCCCGGTGGCCTGCGCGATGCCGGTCGCTCCGGCAGGTTTTGCATCAAGCCGCGCTCGCCGCCTCGATCCGCAACACGGACTTGAAGCTGTTCGCCGATCGGCTGCGGAAGGAGGGGAAGCCGCACAAGGTGGTCGCCGCCGCCGTCGCCCGCAAGCTCGTGGTGATCGCCAACGCCTTGTGCAAATCCCGCCAGCCCTGGGCGCCGCAAACCGGATGACGGATCGCGGCCCGAGCGCCACGGCCCAACCCAAAAAAATCATTTATTTAAAAGCCCCGCAGGGCTGTTGCGGAATGGAAAGCCCCGAACCGGGACCGGCCGCCGACGCGAACCAAAGACGCCAGTTCACAAATAAACCGCCGACAAGCGGAAGTGTGGGAAGACTGTAGTCAATCCGGGCCCCGAACGCGAAACCCGAATGCGGCGCGAACAAGGATTGTCCACAGTCTTTCCACGCTCTCCGCGCCGCCGCGAACGAAAAACGGGCGAACGACCCGATAAAGACCGAAATCCGGGACGCCGTCCGGGTTCATCATCGGAAGCGGACGAATCGGACCCGGCGCAGCCCCGAAGATGCAAAACCCGCACGAACCCTCGACGACCCGCTCCCGCCGCGATTCCACACGGATTTTGACAACCGCGAGACACAGTTGCTGGTTGGCCACTATTGGAACCCTCGAACCGTGTCGCCAAGGTTGTGTGTATTGGAGGGCTTGCAGCGCCGCAGCCGCCTGACCGAGAATCATGAGATGCCCCCTATGTCTGGTCAGTTGTAGCATTTCGCTCAGAGTATGGGGGAGGGGTCATCAGTCCGACTTGGCCGCCCGGATAGCCGTGAGGCAGCCGACACGCCAAGAGATTAGAGCAAAACCGTGTCAAGGAAAAACCTGCGTATCGAAAAATTGTGGCGATTCTGGGGAACATCAGCGAGTTAACTTCTGAATTTCCTGTTATTCGCAATGCATCTGAGATATTGGCTCGTCACATTGGAGACTTTGCGACCTAAAGCGATCCGGAGGCGGGGCAGTAGACAAACTACGGGCGGCAATCGAAAACCGCATAGAGGTCAAATATTGGGAGGCGAAGTGAACACGCGCTCGAGATCATTCAAAGAAGAGTTGCAACGCCTCGGTATTGCCAAGGACGCCATTGAGGCTGTCTGGCCGATTTGGTGGAGCGATGAGGCCGAGGGATCAACGTCCGCTCAAGCGGAGATGCGTTTCTCGGTTGCCAAAAGACTTGGGCTTTCGCCCAAGTCGGTGATCGGTGAGTATCAACCCGAGTTTGTATGGCGACACAATGCCAAGTTCAAGGGTTTTTCCAAGTATGGGGGGATCGAACAAGCAGCACTGACATCCTTCGGCGTAGCACTGGGCCGACACTTGGAAAGAGGTGTTCCGGAGAGTAGAACTTCGTTAGAAAACTTAGCCGATCCGGCAAATATCCGAAAAATCGTTCTGGCTGGCTCACCCTTCGTGAGTTTACTAGATATTTGCGCTGTTTGCTGGGGGTTTGGGATACCAGTCGTTCACTTGCGAGTATTTCCTCTTTCCGCAAAGAACATGGTCGCAATGGCGGTGAAAACACTACACGGATTTGCTATTCTAGTTGGAAAAGACGCAATGTTTCCTGCACCAACTGCATACCATGTCGCGCACGAGCTTGGCCATATCGCCGCCGGGCATTTGTTGGAGTCAGACGCAATAATTGATCTTGATGAGCTGAAAGAACAGTCCGACCGAGACTGTGAAGAGCGTGAGGCGAATGAATTTGCATTGGAACTATTGACCGGGCAAAAATCTCCCAATTTAAAATTTGCATCTTCTCCTAAGAGTGGTTTGGAACTCGCGGGTGCCGTCAAATCAGCGTCCGCTGAGCGGCAAATTGAGCCTGGCACACTTGCCCTTTGCTATGGATACCAGACTTCAGACTGGGAGACGGCTTATGCCGCACTAAACCATATCTATAAATGTAAGCACGATGTTTGGCGCTTTTTGAATAATACGGCCACTAAACAGCTCGATTGGACAGCTTACAAGGACGACGAGAAAGCGTACATACGAGCTGTTATGGGGGCTATACAACTTGCTTGAAACCGTTGTCGACAACGATATCGTCGAAAAGCTCTGCCGATGGAATTGCGTGGATAGCCTTTCAGAGTGTTTAGGAACCGAGATATACTCCATTGGCCACTTGGGATCATTACGCTTCGTCGTTGGTAAGAGGCTCAATAGGATGGGCTTGTCGGCTGCGTCAGAACAACTCGATCAATTCCTACGAGCTGCAACGGAAATTGATTTATCAGAGTCCGAACTTGAACTTGCAGCATCAATTGAAGAGTTCTCATTGAATTCAGGTTTGGAGTTGGACGCTGGCGAGAGTATCCTAATTTCAGTCGGAATTTTGCGACAATTGCGAAGCGTGGTCACCGGCGACAAACGAGCGATCTGTAGCTGTAAGTTTATTGCCAGCGAATTTCCGGTCATTGAACAATTGATGGGACACCTGTTTAGTCTAGAGCAGTTACTTGGCAAGCTAGTCAAGATTCACGGGCAAAACGAAATCCGATCAAAAGTCTGCTCAGACCCGAATGCCGACAAGACTGCGAAGATTTGTTTTGCCTGCAGCGCGATTAAGTTCTCCGACGGAGACGCCATCAAGGCACTGTCGAGCTACCAATTTGATCTCGCTCAAAAATCTGGCAATTTTACTCATTCTAAACTAAACTGATGTTCGCAAGAAAACAGCGTACGGTTCGATTAACTTTGCTGTTAGACCGATTTTAATGATCTTTCCTTGCTGCGGGTCATTTAGCAAACTAGGGTCGGTGCGAACATTGAGGCACGCTTTGTCTACGCGTCCCTTAACATACTCACTTCCAGTTTTTCCTGCGCTTCTTCCAATCGCAACTTCGGTCGCCGCGAGAGGAAGGTCAAAGTCGGCCAAACTCAAATCTTGGATTTTAAGCGCAAATCGGGAACCTACAGCATCAATGCCATCCGGCACATTTTTCCAATTCACGCCGTTAGTCGAATACTCGTCTGCCCGAATTGGCTCCGCAAAGTGCTTGGAGACCATTCGCTCCATGCACAATACTATCGGCTTCCCATTCATCGCAAGCTCCTCCGCGAAGGGCTGAACCATTGTTGCCGGGTGGCATGTATTTCCACCATAACCCCACAGCGCAAAGCCCTCGTCTTGGATTTCTTTTTGTTTGCGCTTAATGATGTCTTCAAGCTCTTCGTTCGCGTGGGTACCCACCTTCATGAAAAGCAGTCCGGCTCCAGGCCTGATAATTTCAGTCATCACGGTCCTCTAAAAGTTCTAGTGTATACTCGCTATCGTGAGCTTGGCCGTAGTTTAACGACTTTAGCTCACGAACATATTTTACACGAGGTGTTTTCGACTGCCCGTAAAAATTCTCAAGTCGCTGTTGGTCAATTACATCGTCGCTTTGCCGACGCTTCTCATTGGCAGATCGTGATCTGAACAACAAGTTACAAGATCTGAGGTTCGGCGCATCATCTAAGTGATACTGGTGCAATTCCGGCTGCATCCGAGCAACAAAGAACCCCATGCTTGCAGCATGGGACTGAACTTCTGCCAAAACATCTTGGGACCATCCTATCTCTTTGTCGTCCGCAATTACGACTAAGCCTTCCCCTCGTTGGTAAATTGCTTCAATCCCTCTGTCGACAAAAACTTTAATGCTTTCGCCGGCATTGTACTGGCCCCATGGTGGGTTAGTGTAAAAGAAATCGAAATCTATGAGGTCTTCGGGTAGCGCGTCCAATGCATTATAAAGTTTGGCATCCAAGTTTTCGAGCCGCTCCCTGTCTGCGAAACGCTTGATCGCATTTACAATGCGCTCATCAAAGTCCAAAACCATTACTTTGGATGGGCCATACTCAAGCACCTCGCGGTTCTTTAGGTAAGCTACGCAAACGCTAATGGCATCGCCATCTCCTATGAAAACCAAACGCTTGCCGTCTGCCCACCGTGCAACAAATTCACTTTGCATGACCATATCGCCGGCCTTCATGTAAATCTGATCAAACTCTCGGATGGACCTTGGGCGGTTTTGAATGACGTCAGACACAGCATTAATTGCGTCTCTAAGATCAATTTCTGGCATGATTCGTATTCCAAATTTCCCTGTAAGTACAGTTCAAAGAGATAGGCACTAGGGCAGTGCTTTTCAACCCCTGACTTCGACAGATTGATTCGACTTTTTACGCTGTTCCAGCTTGGCGGGATCTTGCCGCCCGGGCCCCTTGCTCCAGCGCCTGCCGGTTCGCAACCTCCATGTCATCGCTGAGGACTTGAAAACTCGAACGCACGAACTACGGTTACGATATATTGTTCGATCTCCTATCGGCGTAGCGACGGTGGAAGCAGCGCTCAGCGGGAACGGATCTTGTGCCACGCAGGAACGGGAATTGCCTCCTCGCCATCAGAGTTGCTCGGCCATTGCACGAGGCCAACGCCGAGTTTCAGGCGCAGTGGGTCCGAGGCTGCGTTGGTGTCAAGCAAATTTCGCAAGGCTCAAAACTGGGTTTGGCGTCCCGGCGCGGTGTCCCGCACGCCCGCGAACAACTCGTTGGGGTCGAGGTTGAGTTTCTCAAGATCCACAGTCTTCTTGAACTCCCGGAATGCCTTAGCGAAACTGCGTCGACCAGCGGCAAGCCGCTCAAACTTCCGGTGACCTAACAGCACCGCTACCGTCTCGCCGTGTCGGGTCAATTCCATCGTTTTGCCGTGCTCCGCTTCTCGGATCAGCCTCGGCAGGTTGCGGCGAGCTTCCGTGATTGAATATTTCTCGGTCATCTTTTTATCCATCATGCAAATGGCCGTCTGCATTACACCGGATCTGCAATGCGGCAAACGCCAGAATATTCGTTAGATCAACCGAACGGGTGTTGCCGCATCAGACAAGCCGAACATACGAAGGCCATGTCCATCCGCCAGTTCGAATAGTTGCGATTTCGATATCCACAGTATCTCAAGCATCGGACCAAGATCGTATGCGCCCCGGAGATTCAAGCGTAGGATTGCCAATCCGCATTGATGCTTGTCGGAATTCTGCCGCTTTGAATGGTTTGACATCGGCGAATGCATTTGGAATTCGTAGCCGGATGATCAGGCGCCTTTCCGGAATTGCTCCAAATCGCGTTCGCAGAGGCGTTCGCGCGTGATGCAGGCGGCTGTAGTGTGCAATCCGGACGGGGCCGCGCCGGTCCTTCTCGTGTGCGAGCATGCTTCGCGCTTCATTCCCCCGGAGTACGGAAACCTCGGCTTGGAGACTCAAGCCTTGTCCAGCCATATCGCGTTCGATCTCGGAGCCGCGGGAGTAGCGCGCGCAATCAGCGACGAATTGGACGCGCCTCTTGTCGAAGGAGCGATTTCGCGCTTGATCCTCGACTGCAATCGGACTCTTGATGCGCCGGATTTGATTCCCGAGCGAAGCGAGCGCTTCGAGATTCCCGGCAACAAGGGGCTGGCCTCGGCGGAGCGGAACCGCCGGATCGAGAACGTGCATGAACCGTTCCACAGAACGGTGGAAGAAACCTTGGCCCGCATCGAATCAGTTCGATGCATCGCGACGATCCATAGCTTCACACCGGTCTACAACGGGCAATCCAGGAAGGTTGAGCTCGGAGTTCTCCATGATGCCGACTCGCGCTTGGCGGACTGCGTTCTAGAGCTTACGAATGATTCCATTACGCTTCAGACGATGCGCAACCAGCCCTACGGATCCGGCGACGGCGTGCTTTACACTTTGCGGCGGCATGCGGTGGAGCGAGGCATTCCGAATGTCATGCTGGAAGTGCGGAACGACTTGATTGCTGCCCCGGAAGACCAGAAAAGGATCGGAAAGGCGCTGGCCTCGATCATTTCGGAAGCTGCGGACCGTCTCGAGTCTGCGCAGTCCGCGGAAAGGCCCGCGTGAATCCTTTCCTCCTGGGATATGTGCGCGTCGTCGATGCGATCAACTTCCGCTTCGGGCGTTTCGCGATGTACGGAATCTTCGTCATGGTGGCGATCCTGCTGTGGTCGTCGATCTCCAAGACGTTTTTCGTGCCGTCGCTCTGGACGCTTGAATTGGCCCAGTTCGCGATGGTCGCGTACTATATGATCGGCGGCCCCTACTCGATCCAGCTTGGCTCGAACGTCAGAATGGACCTCCTCTACGGCGGCTGGTCGCCGCGCCGGAAAGCATGGTTCGACGCGGTCACAGTGATGTTCCTGATCTTCTATCTGGGAGTTCTGCTCTACGGCGGTCTGACCAGTGTAGGCTATGCGTTCGAATACAATGAGCGCAGCAACACGGCTTGGCGTCCTTACATGTGGCCGATCAAGTCGATCATGTGCCTCGGCATCCTGCTGATGCTGCTTCAGGCGATTTCGGAATTCCTCAAGGATGTCGCGCGGTTGAGAGGGGTCGAACTCTAGTGCCGTACGAGCTTATCGCCATCCTGATGTTTTCGACCATGATGCTGATGCTGATGACGGGTCAGCGCGTGTTCGGAGCGATCGGATTCGTGGCGGTCGCCGCTGCGCTTCTGCTCTGGGGGACCGGCGGTTCGGACATCGGGTTCGCGGCTGCGATGAAGCTGATGAAATGGTATCCGCTTCTGACGCTCCCGATGTTCATATTCATGGGCTATGTGCTTTCGGAATCGCGGATAGCGGACGATTTGTACCGCATGTTTCACGTATGGATGGGGCCGGTTCGCGGCGGGCTCGCTCTAGGCACGATCGGATTGATGGTTCTGGTGTCGGCCATGAACGGCCTTTCTGTCGCCGGTATGGCGATCGGCGCCACGATCGCGCTTCCCGAACTGCTGAGAAGGGGATACGACAAGCGCATGGTGACCGGCGTGATCCAGGCGGGGTCCTCGCTTGGCATATTGGTTCCCCCGTCTGTCGTTCTCGTGCTCTATGCGATGATCGCGCGTCAGCCGGTCGGACAGCTTTGGCTTGCCGGCGTGCTTCCGGGTCTGATGATGGCCGCGATGTTCATGATCTACATTGCGGCGCGCTGCCGGATCCAGCCGAACCTCGGCCCTGCGCTCCCGAAGGACGAGCGCGATATGCCTTTGGCGGAAAAGCTGAAGCTGCTCCGGGCGGGGCTTCTGCCGGTTTTCATATTCGCGGCGATGATGGTGCCGTTCGTCAATGGCTGGACGAGCTTGGTCGAGAGCTCCGCCATCGGCGCGATGACCGCGTTCCTGGCGGCAATCATCAAGGGCCGCATGACCCGGAAGGTGTTTGAGACTTCGGTGCGGCAGACGCTCGGCGTGTCTTGCATGTTCATGTGGATCATTCTGGCGGCGTTGGGATTCGGCGCGGTCTTCGACGGGCTTGGCGCGGTGCGGGCCATCGAGACGCTGTTTTCGGATCAATTGGGTCTGAGCCCTTGGACGACCTTGATCCTTATGCAGGCGTCGTTTCTGATCATGGGCACTTTTCTGGACGACACGGCGATGCTCGTGATTGTCGCGCCGCTCTACATCCCGCTCGTCGGCGCGCTCGGATTCGACCTGATCTGGTACGGCGTTCTGTACACGATCACGACTCAAATCGCCTACATGACGCCGCCGTTCGGATACAACCTGTTCCTCATGCGGGCGATGGCTCCCCCTGAAATCAGCCTGCGCGACATTTACGGTTCGATTCTGCCCTTCGTGCTCGTGATGGTTGTCGCGTTGGGGCTTGTGATGATTTTTCCGCAGATCGCGCTTTGGTTCCCCGACTACATCTACGCGAAATGACACGTCCGTCGGATTCAATTCCATTGGTCGAACTTCGTTGATTCGCCTTCTGGATGAAGCAAGGCATGCCCGATAGGTCGCCGTGGCGCGGATGTTCCGAAGAAGCGAGGCTGCATTCCGGCGCGTCGGAATGCATGCGAATTGGGGCGGCAGCGGGGTTCCGTAGGAAGAATGGAGCGCGGCACTTTTGTCATTCGCTCGACTCATGCATAGTGTCTGGAGGGGCGGAGTTCCGCATTCCGCCGAATGCAAACAAAAGGACTAATCATATGACGACGAGACGCAATTTCATCGCCACGGCGGGATTGGGCGGAGCGGCCGCGCTCGCTGCACCCGCCGTGCATGCCCAATCGAAGATTCGCTGGCGCATGCAAACCTATGCCGGACCTGCTCTGGCGGAACATGTCATCAAGCCCGCCGTGGAGTCGTTCAACAAGATCGCCGGAGACGAAATGGAGATCGAGCTGTTCTTCGCCGATCAGCTGGTCCCCACGGGGGAGCTTTTTCGCGCTATGCAGCGCGGCACGATCGACGCCGTTCAGTCGGACGACGATTCAATGGCGTCGCCCACGGAGGTCACCGTGTTCGGCGGATATTTCCCGTTCGCCAGCCGCTACTCCTTGGATGTGCCGGTGCTGTTCAACCAGTACGGGCTCGGCGAGATCTGGGACGCGGAGTATTCGAAGGTCGGCGTCAAATGGCTGTCCGCAGGGGCATGGGATCCGTGCCATTTCGCGACGAAAGAGCCGATCCGCAGCCTTGAGGATCTCAAGGGAAAGCGGGTCTTCACCTTCCCGACCGCAGGCCGGTTTCTGAGCCAGTTCGGAGTCGTTCCGGTCTCGCTTCCTTGGGAGGATATAGAGGTCGCGGTCCAGACGGGCGAGCTCGACGGCATCGCGTGGTCGGGCATAACCGAAGACTACACGGTCGGATGGGCCGATGTGACGGATTACTTCCTGACCAACAACATTTCGGGCGCGTGGGCCGGATCTTTCTTCGCGAACATGGACGCCTACAACGAACTGCCTGATCGACTCAAAGAGCTGCTGAAGCTCACGATGGACAGTTCCCACTACTATCGACAGTGGTGGTATTGGGGAGGCGAAGCCCATCTCCGCACCCAAGGGACGAAGATGACGCTGACATCGATCCCGGACGAGGAATGGGCCGTCGTGGAGGCCGCTGCGCGCGACTTCTGGGACGAGATCGCCGCCGAGTCGCCTACCAAGGCGAAGGTCGTGGAAATTCTCAAGGAGTACAACGCCATAATGGAACAAGCGGGACGCCCCTACCGTTACGGCTGAACAAGCTGGGCCGGGAGGGGCAATCCCTCCCGGTCGCAACCGAAAACTTGGTCTGCTTGCGAAGGGATGAACGGGCCGCGCCAGCTCCGCGCTGACTCCTGCATTGAAGGATTCAAATGTCGCATGTCTTGAAATGCATTTCGCCGGTGAACGGCGAGGTATACGCCGAACGGTCCGCAGCCGGCGCGGCGGAAGCGTCGGCGGCTGTAGACCGAGCCAAAGCGGCGCACTACGACTGGTCGAAACGACCGCTGGATGAACGAATCCGCCTGGTGCTCGCCGGTGTCGAACGCGTAGGAGCGATGAACGACGAGATCGTGCCCGAGCTCGCTTGGCAGATGGGTCGCCCTGTCCGCTTCGGGGGCGAATTCAACGGTTTCAAGGAGCGCGCCGAATACATGGCCTCCATCGCCGGCGAAGCGCTTGCGGATGTCTTTCCGGTTTCCGGGGATGGGTTTCGAAGGCGGATTGCGAGGGAGCCGTTCCCAACCGTGTTCGTGATCGCACCTTGGAACTACCCTTACATGACCGCCATCAACACGGTCGCGCCAGCTCTGATTGCAGGCAGTTCCGTGGTTCTGAAGCACGCGACGCAAACGATGCTTGTCGGCGAACGCATGGCGACCGCATTCAGGGAAGCCGGGTTGCCCGACGATGTGTTCCAGAACCTGTTTCTCGACCACTCCGCGGCGTTGGACTTGATCTCGTCGGGGTCATTCGGATTCGTCAATTTCACCGGGTCGGTCGAAACGGGCCGGGTGATCGAAAGAGCCGCCGCAGGCACATTCACTTCGTTGGGACTCGAGCTCGGGGGCAAGGATCCGGGCTACGTCGCGGAAGACGCCGATGTCGGCGCGGCGGCGGAGGGGCTTATGGACGGCGCGACGTTCAATTCGGGGCAGTGCTGCTGCGGAATTGAGCGGATTTACGTGCATGCCTCGCGCTTCGACGACTTCGTCGGTCGGGCCGTCGAGTTCGCCCGGAACTTGAGGCTGGGAGATCCGCTGAAAGAGGCGACCACCCTTGGACCGATGGCGCAGAAACGTTTCGCGACGGAAGTGCGCAGTCAAATTGAAGAAGCCGTCGATGCCGGCGCGGTCGCCCACGTTGAAAGGTTCGATGGCGACGACGGTGAAGCCTATCTTTCGCCGCAGGTTCTGACCTCGGTCGATCACGGGATGCGCCTGATGCAGGAGGAGAACTTCGGACCGATAGCCGGAATCATGTCCGTCGGATCCGATGACGAAGCCGTCGCACTCATGAACGACAGCCGGTTTGGTCTCACCGCATCGATCTGGACGTCTCATCAAGAACGGGCGGAACAGATCGGCTCGCAGCTGGACACGGGAACCGTGTTCATGAACCGATGCGATTATCTCGACCCGAGCTTGTGCTGGACGGGCAGGAAAGACACCGGCCGCGGCGCCGCGCTGTCCCGACTCGGATACCAAGCCCTTACCCGCCCGAAATCCTACCATTTGAAAATCTCGTAAGGAGTTGCCGTGAAAGCTGACTGGTCATATCCCACTTCCGTCAAATTCGGTCCGGGCCGGATTGCGGAACTCCCGGACGCCTGCCGAGCGGCGGGAATAAATCGTCCTTTGTTCGTAACGGACAGGAACTTGAAAGATCTCCCGATCACCGGAAAGGCGATTGAGATCCTCGAAAACGCCGGATTCACCGTCGCGCTGTTCGCGGAAGTCGATGCCAATCCGTCGGACACGAACTTGGCGGCCGGATTGGAAGCTTACCGATCAGGCGGGCACGACGGGGTCGCCGCATTCGGCGGAGGTTCCGGGCTGGATCTCGGCAAAATGATCGCCTTCATGAAGGGCCAGACCCGCCCGATCTGGGACTTTGAAGACATCGGCGATTGGTGGATGCGCGCGAACTCGGATGGGATTGACCCGATCGTAGCCGTTCCGACAACGGCCGGAACGGGATCCGAGGTCGGCAGAGCTTCGGTGATCACCAACAGCGCAACGAAGATCAAGAAAGTCATTTTCCATCCCAAGGTCCTGCCGTCCATTGTCATCTGCGACCCTGAACTGACTGTCGCGTTGCCGCCCGCGATCACTGCCGGCACGGGCATGGATGCGTTCGCTCACTGTCTGGAGGCATTCTGCGCCCCAAGCTACCATCCGATGGGCCAGGGCATTGCGTTGGAAGGCATGCGGCTCGTGAAGGAAAACTTAATAAGAGCGTACGAGGACGGCTCGGATATTGCAGCCAGATCGAACATGATGAGCGCTGCGGCGATGGGCGCCGTCGCATTCCAGAAGGGGTTGGGCGCAATCCATTCGCTTTCGCATCCGGTCGGCGCGAATTACGATACCCATCACGGCACGACCAACGCGGTCGTCATGGATTGCGTGCTAGAGTTCAACAGGCCGGCTATTGAGGACTTGCTCGCATCCGCTGCCGCGTACTTGGGAATACCGGGCGGCTTTGACGGCTTTTGCACTTTCGTCGATGAATTGAATGCAGCGCTTGGGATTCCAAAGAACCTGAAGGAGATGGGCGTGCCGAATGACCGGATTGAAGAGCTCGCTGCGATGGCAATCCAGGACCCGACCGCATCCGGAAATCCTCGACCGCTGCGGCATGAAGACGCGGTGCAGCTCTACAAGAAGTGCTTTGATCTTGAGTGAAAGATCATCCCGATTAGCGGAGACGACGCGCCAACGTCGTGCGGCTACGTCCTTAATCGAAAAAATCAAAAGGCAATTATGCGATTACTGAGTAATTTCCAATTGCCTACGATCGGATCAATACGGCGGAATGGATGAATCGGAAACAACGATTATCCCATGAATATGCCAACCAAAACTATCCGGAAGTCAGCGCGTCCGAATACTTATCCAGCTTAGCGGCTGCTTTAGTTTTATCGCTCTCCACCTTTTCGGGAGCGGTTGCAGCGAGTTTAATTCACAAGTGCAATATTTCTTATAATGGAAGCATTTTCGGTGCTGCTTTGACGAATTTGTGCCAAAAGATTATGGATTTCCCAATGCCACTCTCAAATCCAACTTCACGGAAAAAATAGGCAGTGCAGTCCCTATTGGAGTCAATCACGCCTATTTGTGATATTCGTGGTGCGCATCTTCTATTGAGTATCTGATTCCGGAAGCTTTTCCTTTTGACTGAGAGCTTTCGCGGCACGACGGATTATATCCATAGCTTCTTGATCTTCAGGAGAATTTGCAGTTGGTAAATTTGAAACAGCTTCGTCAAGATCACTAAGCTCCCTTGTTTCACTGTCGGTCAAGCTTTCTTTCTCGCAAAGTTCTTTTCGGCGATCCAGTATCTTTTCTATATGCAGTGGCCGTGAGGAAGGAAAGTCGAATAAATCGCTTGTGATGACTTGGTCAAGACGCCAGTCGGTATTGATGAAAGGGTCGTTCAAGATCTGCACATGATTGGCGAACTGCTTGAGCACCGCCAAATTTGCGTCAAGAGACGATTGTGCCAACAAGGGACTATGTGCGGTTACGATGAACTGGACATTCGGAAAATTGCTGGTGAGATGTTCACGAATCTCGCGTTGCCAGCGGGGGTGAAGGTGAAGGTCGATTGCATCGATGATCGCAATCGCCGGCTCAAGAAGGGGATTTGGGCTATCTGGGAAATGTTCCAGCAATCTCAGCGCAATATCCATAGTCCAAGCGACCATAGTTTGATATCCAAGACTTAGCTGCCGGATTGAAACCGTTCCGTAAAACGTTGTTACTTTGATCCCGGTTTCACCGAATGAGGTAATTTTTCCTGGCGGGCCAAGTATCTTGATGTGATCTGGACTCTCTACATCCGGCAGCATCTCCGCAAGTAAGGACTTTAATATGCCGAGTAGCTTCGTTGCATTTTGGTTGTTCTTCATGGAGTGATATTCCAGTCGGAACAGTAGGTCTTCCGCATTACATAGAGGAGCCTCGACCGAGAACAATGACTCCACGGAAGCGGCTTTACGGTTATTTGAACCAAAGGCTCCTTTGAAAGGTTTGTCAGTGTATTTGGGATGCCGACCTGCACCGTAGGCTAATACAAGCGGCTCTCGGTCTGGTTTCCTCTCCGATCCTCTGAATTCTCCGCCGGGACGGAATTTTGTGATTTTGTCTCCGGTGCGTTTGATCGAGATTAACGTAAATATGTCGTTCCCGTTTAGTTGTTCTGGGTCTGAAAGGGGGACGCCAACCGAAAGCTGTGCCTCTAACCGAGCCTCAGTGTCGCCAGGAGACCGCACCAAAGCATTTATCGCGTCATTGTCGCCCTCGCTAGCCAATATTGGCTCTATCGAGCCGTGGTCAGGGCCGTTATCCTCATCGGGACGTTCAATAAACACTGGACGCATGCGCGCAAGGCATTGGAGAAGTGTAGTTTTACCGACGCCGTTATCTCCGAGAATTAGAGTCCAACGGGCAGGCCGTTCATCTTCGTCGACAAGAATCAGTTCCTGTCGCTCGCTGAAACAACGGATGTTCTCAAGCACCAGCTTTTTGAAATAGATTGGAGGGTTAGATTGTCCTGACAATGGTATCTCCAATCGAAAACAAAGACGTATGTTGTTGTGCTGCCAACTCGGCACACTAACGAGCGACAGCGAATGGGCAATCAATGAGGGTCATATACGTGGCAAGCTGGCCAATATCAATTTCGTCATGGACTTCGCCGCGCCCGTTGCCGGGAGGGTGCGGTTCGTCTTGACAGTATGCCTTTCCTGCCTGCGGTGCTCTCTGCGTGTCTTGGAACTTTCAGTGGAAGCATGCAGTCATGCCGCAGCCGTCGAAGTCAGGCGGTGGCCACCCGGAGTTTACGGCGAATGGCTTGTTTACTTAAGTCCGAAGAGTCAACATTTTGTGCGTTCGGCGCTATCTGAGTTCACCCATTGACGCGGTTGCGCCTTGGCATGGGGCAGCGGATCCTTCTAATTCGCGCCGAAATCCGGGCGAAATGATCGAACTCCGATCAATTCCGACCGAATTTTCGAGCCGAAAGCCCAGCTCCAGTGAGAATCAACATCTTGTGGCTGCGGACTCAAAGCAATAAGCCTTTACGGCGACCCCTATGATGTCGCACTGTATATTATCGGCCCTGAAATGGTCGGATGTTCCGTGATAGCCGCGTTTTCGCGTGGTCAGGGACGGCTCAATTCCTTTGAAGTGTGGCTAATCCCTCATTTGTCTGCCGAAAGAGAAACTTATCGCCACGGGACCGAAGCCGGCCATGCCGCGATAGTCGCTTTAAGTTCTGACCGCATCTGAAACGGGTGCGGTCCATTTTCTTTGGTTGGGCGCCTGCCGCGCGGCAAGCTCTCCATTCGAGGAAGTCGGGCCCGCGCATGTTTTCGAAGCGGCATCCGATGGCGGGCAGGGCGCCGGCTCCTGCCTTCGACCAGCGGCGCCCGGCTCCTTTGAGCCGGTTCCGGACGACGCAATTGCAGGCGCTTTCGCGATGCCGGATCCGACCGGCAAGCCGCGGCGGCTTCAGGTTTCCCCGTCCGGCGTCCGGCTGCGTCCTGATCCTCTCCGTCCACGCCTTCCGCTTGCCCCGTCCACCGGCCGCGCCCTCGACACGCCCGAATCCCGGCATGTCCCCTCGGTCGAATGGTCCTCGCGAAAATGGGCCCGCCGAATCTCCCCGGTCCTGCCCGCTCCGAGCATCCCCGCCCCGCTCTCCCGAATCGACGAAAGAGCAGTCGCACGCATCATCGAACGGGGGCCGGCCTTGAATTCCGGCCATGCCCGAAAGGGACGCGGCTGCATGCCGATTCACGGTCGGCGACGCGAGGCGGTCTTCGCGGCATTTGCGGACGCCCCGGAAAATCCGATTACCTGCCTCCCGGGTCCCTCCGGCCGCGGATCTTCGGCCGGACGCAGCTCGGGAGCCCGCCGCCCCGGCGTCAGGACGGAATCGCATCGGCGGGCGAGCTCGGGCGGGTTCGGGACGGCATCCGATCATTCATGCCAAAGGATTGCCATATTGCTGATCGGCCGGGCTTCCGGTTCGGGACGGACCGACGCGCGCTCCGCAGGCATGACGCCCGAACGCCGCGGCACCGATTTCACAAATTCGTGATAATCGAGAAAATTTTGGATTTTACTTGAATTATCTCTTTACATGACGATCTATGATATGATACGGGATGTTCCACGTGAAACGAAACACCGAAATTGGAAGGATAGGAACAATGAAGACCTTTGCCGCTTTCATCGCCGCCATGTCGCTCGCCTCGGCCGTCGCGGCGCACGCGACGACCGACGCCGGGCCTGCGACGAACGGAGCCTGGCCGGCGGCGGCCCCGCCCGCATCCGCGCAGAGCGCCGGACTCACGGACGCATGGCTTTCGCCCGGCGATTCCGATCAAGTCCGCCAGCCGGAGAACACCGCGTTGTATTTCTTCATGTGGCTCGCCGGATAGCCTTGGAGCCGGGAAGGCGGACAAGACTCCGCCGATATGCTTGAACGGGCCGGCGGGCCGACCGCGACTCCCGGCCCGCCCGGCGGCGGCCCCCTTCAATCTCCCGGTTCCGCCGCCCGCTTCCGGCCAATCCATGGCGGGAGCGCATCGGGCCCTCGCCGCCTTCCATCCGCGCGCCGGACGGTCCAAGAGGATCTCCGCCTTCGGGAAAGCCGACCGGGGCTCCGCGGCGAAAGCCGCGAGAATTCAAGCGATCGCCCGCCCGCGTCGCAAGGAACATCCTCCCGGGCGCATCCCGTCCTCGCGCGCCGCCGGATTTCGGCGCCTCAAGGGTTCCGGTCGGGGCCTTCAAGAATCAGCGCGAGGCGACCCCGGCGCGACCGTCAGAGGTCCGCGGACGGCGGAGCCGCGCATCCGGGCGAAAGCGGCCGAATCGGACCTCCGCCAGCCGCAAAGATGCTGAACCCAAACACGCCGACCTCATTCCCGAGCACGTCCGAGCGAATGCGCCAACCGCCCCGCCGCCGAAGAAACGAGGGCGGCCCAAAAAGGAGACCCGAACCGACGACCGGGCCGGCTCGCCGCCGAAACGCCGAAAACTTCCGTATCTCAACCATGATATTGCGTTCCCGTCGCCGACCTTGGCGAAGGCCGAAGACGGGGCGGTGCATGGCGCCGGACAAGGGCAAGCGGAAGGCATGGATGGACCGGATCAGGAAACAGCCGGACGCCGGGCGGGTCGAGCTGGCCATCGCCGCCCTGAAGCCGCGCCGCGACCGGTCCGAAGCCGTCGCGGCCTGCATCCGCACCTGCGAGGCCGGCGGAGACCGGATGCGCTGCGACCCCTGTCGAACGCGCGGCCTGCCGACCGGATCCGGCATCGCGGAAAGCGCCTGCAACTGCATCGCGGGAACCGGTTCAAACAGTCGGGAGGCCGCTGGTCGAAAGCGGGCGCCAACGCCGTGCCCGCCATCGGATGCCGCTTCGAAAACATGCGTCGGCCCGACTTCCTCGATTGGAGGGCTCGCCGCGCCGCAGCCGCCCAACCAAAGAAAATGGACCGCACCCATCTGAAACCCTCGACCGCTGCGGCATGAGGACGCGGTGCAGCTCTACAGGAAGTGCTTTGATCTTGCGTGAACGCTTCCGATCCGAGGAGTTGACGCGTTTTGCCGAGTGAGCGCAACCAAGCCTCGAACGCTGCGGCGGCGTATGCAGGACCAATCAGACTGCTTTGAAAGATCTCGGCGGGACTCCATCTGACTTCATCCAACGCTTTGTCATCATTGAATTGCTGCGCAGCATTTTACAGAGTCGGCGTCGATTCATCTCCAACTCGAAATCTGTTGGAACAACCGCAATAGGACGTCGACGCGGCTTGAAACCAAGCTGCGGGGCTGAAGTTTCCGCATTGAATTCGATCAAAGGCGCGCAGCGAGCCTCGTGCCTTGGTCCACGGCTCTTTTGGCGTCCAGTTCCGCGGCGTTTTCCGCTCCCCCGATCACATGGTGATCCCGACCAAGCACCGCCAGTTCGTCTGCCAAGCTTCGTTCGGGCACTTGTCCGGCGCAGATCACGACGTTGTCGGCTTCAATCAACATTTCCCTGTTCGTTTCGCCGTTAACGAAAACGCGGACGCCATCCGGTTCAACGGAACGGTACGTCACGCCGCCGACCATCCGCACATTCTTCCGCTTCAGAGAGGCCCTGTGAATCCACCCGGTGGTTTTCCCCAAGCTTCTTCCGAACTTGCCGGGCTTCCGCTGCAGCATCGTTATGGCACGCGCCGGCGCGCGCGGCCTCGGGCCGTCCGGAACCAATCCGCCGCGATGCGTCTCGGGATCGGATATCCCCCATTCGGCAAGCCAGGCCGCGATGTCTTCCGAAACTCCTCCGTCGTTTTCAGCAAGGAATTCCGCAACGTCGAAGCCAATGCCGCCCGCTCCGATGATCGCCACGCGGCCTCCGGCTTGCTCACCGTCGGACAATACTTGCGCGTAGGTCAGGACGGAGGGAAGCTCCAGCCCGGAGAGCTCGGGAACCCTTGGCGAAACGCCGGTGGCCACGATGATTTCATTGAACTCCGACAGGTCTTCAGCCGAAGGCGAGACGCTTGGCTTGAGATCAACGCCGGTTCGGTCGATTTCGACTTCGTACCAATCGAGAAGGCCGCGGAACTCCTCTTTTCCGGGTATTCGCGCGGCCATTTTCAATTGGCCGCCGATTCTGTCCGATTTTTCGAACAGGACGACGCTGTGACCGCGTTCGGCGGCGACAATTGCCGCCGATATTCCGGCCGGACCGGCGCCTACGACGGCAATCGATTTGGTTCGATTTGCCGGAAGGTATTGGAGTTCCGTTTCGTGGCAAGCGCGAGGATTGACCATGCAAGTCGAAACCTTGCGCGAGAACGTATGGTCAAGGCAGGCTTGATTGCAGGCGATGCACGGCGTGATTTCGCGGGCGCGGCCGTGCTTGGCCTTGTTCACGAAATCCGCGTCGGCGAGAAACGGCCTGGCCATGGAGACCAGATCGGCGCAGCCTTCGCGCAAAATCTCCTCCGCGGTTTCCGGTTCGTTGATCCTGTTGGACGCCATTACCGGAACGCCGACCTTGCCGATCAATTTCTTGGTGACCCACGAGAATGCTCGCCGAGGCACTCTCGTCGCGATCGTGGGAATTGTCGCCTCGTGCCAGCCGATGCCCGTGTTGATGATGTCCGCTCCGGCCGCTTCCACCGCTCTCGCAAGTTCGACGACTTCGTTCCAGATGGAGCCGTCGGGAACGAGATCAAGCATCGAGAGCCTGAATATGATCAGGAAATCTTTGCCGACCGCTTTCCGCGAACGCTCCATCACTTCCAAGGGCAGACGCATCCGGTTCGCGTAGGAGCCGCCCCAGCGGTCGGCGCGCTTGTTCGTTCGCTCAACAATAAACTGGTTCAGAAAGTAGCCTTCGGATCCCATGATTTCGACGCCGTCGTATCCGGCTTCGCGCGCTTTGGCGGCGGTCTCCGCAATGTCCGAAATCTGCTTTTCGATGCCCGCCTCATCGAGCTCGCGCGGCTGGAACGGCGAGATCGGCGATTTGATTGGTGACGGCGCCACGCATTTCGGGCCGTATGCGTATCGTCCCGCATGCAGGATCTGCATGGCGATCCGCCCGCCGCAATCATGCACCCGCTTTGTCACGAAGCGATGATTGTCGATGTCTTCCTGAGTGCAGAGACTTGCGGCGTGTGGGAAAACGGCCCCCTCAGAATTAGGGGCTATTCCGCCTGTGACGATAAGTCCGACTCCCCCTCGAGCTCGCTCGCCGTAGAACTCCGCGACGCGGTTCCAGTCGCCGAATTCCTCGAGTCCTGTGTGCATTGAACCCATGACGACGCGGTTCGGAAGGTCGATAAAGCCCAGATCAAGCGGCGCCAGCAGTTTGGGGTATGATGAGTTCATAGATGGATATGCTTCCTATCAGGCTGAGATTACGATCATAGCAACTATCGGATGCAGGTGCCTTGGATTGGCCGGTGCGAGAGTTGTCGCTGTCATCTCCCGAAATCAAGCCAAAGAACGGCTCATTTTTGCACGCTGACTGACCTTCGATAGAGATATCGGAGTCCATGAACGGCATTGAATACCATTCGCGACATAATTCGTTCGCTGGCAGTTCCCTTGGTTAGAGTTGATTATTGGGTATAGCGCGTCGGCACAAGCAGGAGTCGCGTGAACGGATCGCGGCGGTGAGCGCCGATACATCAATTGTTGCCCAAAATTGGTGTTGGTTCGCCACTGCACGCACAATCGGTATCGCCGCCGCGAACTTTCGCTTGCTATCTCAATTGTCCGGGACTATATCAGGATCAGCTGCCCGCGGGCAGCATGCTGTCAGCTCAAGGGCTGCTCTTCGGAGTGGCCTTTGCTTTTTTGGGGCGGGCAACGAGAACATGGGACGGTGAATCCTAAAATTTCAGGTTGAGACGGATGCGTCTCATGATTCTTGGCGAGTTATTATTGCAACCCTCGAAACACTTAGGCCGGGCAACACGCGAGAGCGTAGAATCTACTCAATCCAACAAACATGAGACGCACTCCTACCGGAAACGCGGATTGCCGGTCGGACCCGGCGTTGTGGAATGCGTCTTCAAGAACATCGTCGGGAGTCAATTCAAGTTGGCGGGATGCCGCTGGTCGAAAGCGGACGCTGCCTCGAATGCATGCGTTGGTCCGACTTCCTTGTTTGGAGAGTTGGTCGTGTTGCAGCCGTCCGCCGAGAGCTAACGGGATGCACCCGTCGCGGCAAACCTAAACAATTGCTTGACAGGACAATGTATCTGATCCAAATATGGACGAAGTGTTGTGCGGTACGGCGCAACTGCTGCTAGAGATGGAATCGTGGTCACGACGACTGGTGTGGAGATACAACAATTCAATTCGGTGAATTGCTGGGCAATGCCTGCAGGACAACAAGGGCGGAAATGCCCTGCCATCTTGGTGATGTGCGGTTTTACGGGTGCCAAGGTCACAATAAGTCGGATTGCGGACGGGATAAATAGTTCGCGCCAGCCCAACAAGGCTAAGAGCGACGTCAAGTGCTTGACCACTTCACCGAGTAGTTCTAGAGGTCGAGGCAGGCCTGATCGCAATCGCTTCATTCTAAAGGTCGCCAAATTGCTGGATACTGGCTGAACTTCGACTAATAGGGCTTGAAGAGAAAGACATGGAAAGCAAAAAACAGGAAAGACAGATTCGAAACCACTCTTTGGTTCAGGGATTTGTGTCGGGTATCACAGCTATTGAACTATTATGCCCGCCGAAATTTGAGCCAGTACGGTACCCGCATTCACATAAAGACTACTTGAATACTCTTGGTTCAGATATGTGGAAGGCTTTCGAAAGAGAACAAATTGCCGAAAAAAATTCCAACCCAACCGCAACGACGTAAAGTTTCGTCGGCCGAAAAGAAGCCGGAAAACCAATCTTCTGTAATCTCTAAAGAAATTCTTGAAAAGTTACCGGAAGAAGTCAAGTTTGCGGTAATTCAGTCTGAGTCCACCAATGGGCCATTGCCTCCTCCATCATTGTTTGGTAAATATGATGAAATTCTTCCGGGGTCAGCTAACCGCATATTGGAACATTTTGAACGCGAGCAGCACCACCGTCATGGGTGGGAAAATAGAGCTTTAGAATTTCAAAACAAAGGAGTATCAAGAGGCCAATACTTGGGTTTTACACTAGGTATTGCAGCCATTATTGCGAGTGTTGTTTGTGCCTATTCCGGTCAAACATTGGTTGCGATTTTTGTGATTGGCAGCACGTCTCTAGCGGCAATTGTTGCAGCTTTGATCAGGAAAATCTCCAAACAAGATTGACGAATAATTTAAGGTATAGCATTTCATTTCGCGATATGTATGCAGACTGATTTGATGGCGGCGGGCAGGATGATGGCTTGCCGTTGTGATCAAGACAGCCGAACAGTTACAGCAGTTGGATTCTAGGAAACTTCGTTGAGACGTAGGGCCTATTGGATGGAAATCGCTAGAATTGGCCTTGCCTAGAAAACGAAAAACCGCATGATCGGCCTTTGCCTGCCGGTCCCCTGAAGAATCATTTATGAAAAAGCTCCGCAGGGCTGTTGCGGAAACGAGACCGCCGCACCCGGAACCGGTGCCGACAGCGGAGAGTGTGGAAAGCGGTGGTCAATCCATGCGCCGATCCCGAAACCCGAAAGCAACACAAAAATGGATTGTCCACCGCTTTCCATGCTCCCCGCGCTGCCGCGAACGCCGAACAACCGAACACCCTGAAAACCGGAACGCTGGAAAACAAACCGTCCAATTCCTGTAACCCAGCCTCGGACTCAGCCGAATCGAACCCAGAAACATCGCGAGAATGCTGAACGCTTACACGTGCGGCAGCACTTCAACCTATATTCGACAAAGGCTGTTCTTCATCCGTCAAATCGCAGTCAAACCGAACCCGAGATTGATCTTGGTGGTCTCGTTTCAAGGCATGGATGGATATCCCTATCAGGTTGTGCGATGACAATGGATACGACGTCTCGGCCGGGCCGCAGAATATTCGGTCAAGTTCAAAGAGGTGCGTTAGATATTCATATACGTATGCCCCTCGTCGCGAGCGCCGGGATGAGTGACCGCGCCGGTTCTCGTCGGTCCGACCAGCTTGGCGTATTTCCAGAGAGCGCCGGCTCCGTAAATGGTCTGGCGGGGCCCTTGCCAGCGCTCTCGCCTGCTTGCGAGCTCCTCGTCCGAAACATCGACCGAAATCGAGCCCTCGCGCGCGTTGATCGTAATGATGTCGCCGTCGCGGACGAGCGCGATCGGTCCGCAATGCGCGCTTTCCGGACCGACATGCCCGACGCAAAAGCCGCGCGTCGCGCCGGAAAACCGTCCGTCGGTGATCAACGCCACCTTTTTGCCCATCCCTTGGCCGGACAGCGCGGCGGTCGTCGCGAGCATCTCGCGCATGCCCGGACCGCCGGCCGGCCCTTCGTTTCTGATGACGATGACCTCGCCTTCCTCGTACGCGCGGTCCTTGATCGCGGCGAACGCGTCCTCTTCGCATTCGAAGACCCGCGCCGGACCCGAAAACACGATCTGGTCCTCGGTCATGCCCGCGATCTTCACGATGGCCCCGTCCGGAGCGAGATTGCCCTTCAATCCCACGACGCCGCCGGTGGTCGAGAGGGGCGTCGAAACCGGATGGATGACCTTGCCGTCCGCTTCGCGCTCGACAAGATCGATCTCCTCGCCGATCGTTCTTCCGGTCGCGACGATGCAGTCCTCATGGATGAGGCCGACCTTGCGAAGCTCTTTGAGCACGACAGGCACGCCGCCGGCCTCGTAAAGATCCTTGGCGACGTATTCGCCGCCGGGTCGCAAGCTGACGAAATAAGGCGTGTCCCGAAAAATGTCGCACACGTCGAGCAGGTCGAATTCGATCCCCGCCTCGTGGGCGATGGCGGGAAGATGGAGTCCGGCGTTCGTGGAGCCGCCCGTGCAGGCCACGACGCGCGCGGCGTTCTCCAGCGATTTGCGGGTGACGACGTCGCGGGCGCGGATGTTCTTTTCCAGAAGGTTCATCACGGCGGTGCCGGAGGCTTCGCAGAACTGGTCCCGGCTTTCGTACGGGGCGGGCGCGCCGGATGAATTTGGGAGGGCGAGGCCGATGGCTTCCGACACGCATGCCATCGTGTTCGCGGTGAACTGTCCGCCGCACGCTCCCGCCGAGGGGCAGGCGACCCTTTCCAGCGTCCGCAGCGCCGCATCCGACATTGCTCCGGCTTGGTGCTTTCCGACCGCTTCGAAGACGTCCTGGACGGTCACGTCTTCGCCGTCCAGGCGGCCCGGCAGAATGGAGCCGCCGTAAATGAACACCGACGGCACGTTCAGCCGCACCATCGCCATCATCATGCCCGGCAGCGATTTGTCGCATCCGGCCAAGCCGACCAAGGCGTCGTAGCAATGGCCCCGCATGGTCAGTTCGACCGTATCGGCGATGGCGTCCCTGGATGCCAGCGAAGAGCGCATGCCCTCGTGTCCCATTGCGATTCCGTCGGTCACGGTGATCGTCGTGAACTCGCGGGGAGTGCCGCCCGCAGCCTTGACGCCGAGCTTGGCGGAGAGGGCTTGCCTGTTCAGCGCGATATTGCAGGGGGCGGCTTCATTCCAGCAGGTGGCTACGCCGACGAACGGCTGCGCGATCTCGTCTTCCGATAGGCCCATCGCATAATAGTAGGATCGATGGGGAGCGCGGGCCGGGCCCACAGTAACGTGGCGGCTCGGCAGTTTGGACTTGTCGAATTTTGAAGGTTTCATGCGTGTCGTTCCAAGGAATATGTGCAGCGCGAAACTATTTTGGCGCAGCGGGATTCGCAAGTTTTCCCGTCCGCGCATGTTCAGGCGAACGCAAGGACCCCGTCGCCTGCACGTCGCCGGAAACAAATCGGCGCAGCCGGATCGCGGCAGCGCGGACGCAAAATCGGAGCGTCAAACGCATTTCTCCTTTGCGCCGGGAGCGCGGTCCGCCCACTCGCCCCGCGCCTCAAGTGTTTGCTTGAGAAGCAGCGCTTCGTCGGTCATGATCGCATCGACTCCGATATCCAGCAGACGCTGCATTTCGGCCGCCTCGTTCACGGTCCAGACATGCACCGGAAGGCCCATCTTGCGGGCGCATCGGACGAAGGCTCGATCAACTACGGGCAATCCGCGCCACTTGACCGGCACTTGGACGCAATCCGCTTCGAATCCGCCGCTCGGCAGCCCAATGCTTGCCGCGCGGAGGCGAAAGACTTCCATCGGTCCCATCGATGTGCACAGCCGATGCCCGGCGGACGCGCGCATCGCATTCAGGCGCTTGCCGGAAAACGATCCCACGCAAACCCTGTCCCAAGCGTTCTTGCGGCGGATCAAATCAAGCAGCGGCGCAACGACGCCGTCGTGTTTCGGATCAATGTTCACCCGAAGAAATTCCCAGCTCGAAAGCAGTTCCGCCAGAAGCGGGATTTTCCCCTCTCTCCCGACTCGCGCCTTGTTGATTTCGCGCCAAGGCAACTCGGAAATCGCCCCGCTCATGTCCGTCACGCGGTCGAGGCGCTCGTCGTGGAACGCCGCTACGCGGCCGTCGGCGGTCGCGTGAACGTCGGTTTCGACATGGAGATAGCCCAATTCGACCGCGGCTTGGAAGGCGGCCATGGTGTTCTCGGGATGGACGGACGAATAACCGCGATGCGCGTATGCGACCGGCATCTCGGGATGGGCGTGTTCCAGATATGGATGCATGGCCGCTCCGTCGGTTGTCGGGATTGCTTCGGCCGCTTTGCCGAAAGCATGGCGCGTGAATAATTCAGCTTGCGACAGAAGCACAACGGCTGGCGGATTCATAGCGGGCGGAACTCCTGTCCGGGTCGTTGATGCCGGATTGCGAAGGCGGCGGATTATGCCTATATCTTCGGCGATTGGCGAAGGTGCGTCACATGAACTGGATAAGCAATTTCGTTCGGCCGACGCTCGCATCCTTTTTGCGGCGCGGCGAAGAGCACGATACCCCGGAAAATCTCTGGGCGACGTGCTCCGGCTGCAAGGAGATGATTTTGCGCAAGGACATGGCGTTGTCCCAATACGTATGTCCGGAGTGCGACCATCATATGCCGATACAGCCGATGAGCAGATTCGAAAGACTTTTCGATAACGGGCTGTTCGAGGAGGTGGCGGTTCCGAAGCCGGTCGCCGATCCTCTGAAGTTCAAGGATCAGAAGAAGTATCCCGAGCGCATCAAATCCGCCCGCAACAAGACGAAGGAAAACGAGGCGATGCTCGTTGCGGAGGGCAAGATCGGGGAAGTCCACGCCGTCGCCGCCGCGCACAGCTTCGACTTCATGGGTGGATCGATGGGCATGTACGTCGGGAACGCGATCATCGCCGCGTGCGCGAGGGCGAAGAAACGCCGGTCTCCGCTCATCCTGTTCACTGCCGCCGGAGGCGCGCGCATGCAGGAAGGCATCCTGAGTCTGATGCAGATGCCGAGGACGACGGTCGCGGTCCGAACCCTGAAGGAAGCCCGGCTGCCTTACATCGTGGTCCTTACCCACCCGACGACGGGCGGGGTCACGGCGTCCTATGCCATGCTGGGCGACATTCAGATAGCGGAGCCGAAGGCGCTCATCTGCTTCGCGGGGCCTCGAGTCATCGAGCAGACGATCCGCGAGCAGCTGCCGCAAGGATTTCAGCGGGCGGAATACCTGCTGGAGCACGGAATGCTGGATCGCGTCGTGCACCGGCACAAGCTTCGGGACGAGCTGATTTCGATCATCCGGCTGCTTATGTGCCTCCCGCCGCCTGTGAAGGGAGCTCTGCCGATGGAGGCCGAAAGCCAGCCCCAGCCGACGCAGGTTGCCGCATGACTGCGGAGGATTCAGGAGACATTCTCGAAGCGCTCAAGTCTCTTTTCCCGAAAAGCATTGATCTGACCTTGGGGCGTCCGCGACGGCTGCTCGCGGACCTCGGGCATCCTGAACGGAAGCTTCCGCCGGTCGTTCACTTCGCCGGCACGAACGGCAAGGGATCCACGCTGGCAATGACGAGGGCGGGGCTGGAGGCGGATGGAAAGCGGGTGCACGCATATATCTCGCCCCATCTGACCAAGTTCCACGAACGCATCCGTCTTGCCGGCGAGCTTATCGAAGAAGGCGCTCTAGTGGACGTGCTCCGCGAATGCGAAGCCGTGAACCGGAATGAACCGATTACGCTGTTCGAGATCACCACATGCGCCGCGTTGCTCGCTTTTTCCAGAGCGGAAGCGGATGCGCTGCTGCTGGAGGTCGGCCTCGGAGGTCGGCTCGACGCGACGAACGTCGTCGAAACGCCGACGTTTTGCGTAATCACGCCCGTCTCGATGGATCATCAGCAGTATCTGGGCGACAGTCTGGCCGGAATTGCGGCGGAAAAAGCCGGGATTCTGAAACCCGGAATTCCCTGCATCGTGGCGAGGCAGGAACCTGACGCGCTTGCCGCGATCGAAAGCGCGGCGCGTGCCGCTGGCGCGCCGCTGTTGGTCCAGAACCGAGATTGGTCGGTTGAACGAATCCGAAACGGCCTGTCGTACAAGGACGAGAACGGGCGCTTGGAGCTTCCGCGGCCCAATCTTGTCGGATTTCACCAAACCGACAATGCGGGTGCCGCCGTTGCGTTGCTTCGGCGGATGGGCGCAGGCAGATCATCGATTGAGAAGGCAATGACGACAGCGGATTGGCCCGCGCGGATGCAACGGTTGCGCAGCGGTCCGCTGGTCGAAGCTGCGGGAGGAGCCGAACTGTGGCTCGACGGCGGCCACAATCCGGCGGCCGGAGCGGCTCTGGCGAGAACGCTGAAGGAAATGCCGGCGAAGACGACGAAGCTCATTTGCGGAATGCTCGATACGAAGGACGTCAGGAATTACCTCCAAGCGCTGCGGGGCGCTGCGGACAAGCTTTACGGGGTCGCGATCCCGGGTGAATCGGCATCGCTTGAGGCCGCTGCGGTTGCGGCGACGGCTTCCGAAGTCGGATTTGCGGCGGAACCTTCGATTAGTGCGGAGGATGCGGCGCGGACGATTGCGGCGGATTGGCCGGGGTCACGGATTCTGGTTTGCGGATCGCTCTATTTGGCCGGTCGCGTGCTACGGGACAACCGCTGACGCTGTCGATGTCGAAATCTGGAAGGGCCTTGAACGCGTCGCGCAGCGACTCGCCCCATTTCTTGGAAATCTCCCGATAGTAGGCGTTATCAGATTCGAAACGGATGACCGGATCCAATGCCAGGCTGTCGCGCCTGTAGATTAGAATGTCCACCGGAAGACCGACCAGCAGGTTGGATTTCCGGGTGGAGTCGAACGAAACCAGCAGCAGCTTCGCAGCATCCTCGAGGCTCAGGTCGGGATCGAAGGCCCGGATCAGGATGGGCTTTCCGTATTTCGCTTCCCCGATCTGGAAATAAGGCGTGTCGCGCGTCGTTTCGATGAAGTTCCCTTCCGGATAGATCAGGAACATCCGCTGGTCGGTTCCTCTGATCTGGCCTCCGAGGATCATCGATCCGCTGAAGATCGAATCGATCGGGCTTTCATTCTCGGCGAGCTCGCCGACAACCTCCCGCAGGGTGTCGCCGACGATGCAAGCCGCGTGGAACATGGACGGAGCTTCAAGCAGGTTGTTTTTCCGTTCGCTCGAATCCTTCGACCGCTCTTCCAGGAGTCCGACGACTTTCTGCGTCGTGGCGAGATTGCCGGCGGTCAGCAGGGTGAGCGTGCGTTCGCCGGGGATCGTTTGGGAATAAATCTTTCTGAACGTGGAGATATTGTCGACGCCGGCATTCGACCGGGTGTCGGCCAGGAACACTTGTCCGTCCTTGCAATTCGCTCCCACGCAATAAGTCACTTGCACTCCGCCGGCTGGATCGGACGGATGATTAAACGTCTATGCTCAGCGAAACAACCATCTCCTCGCTTTCGGCCCCCTGCGAGAAACCCTTCACGGGAGCGACGTCGTCGTAATCCCTGCCGACAGCCATGCGTATGTAGTTTTCATCCGGGGAAATGCCGTTGGACACGTCCAGCCCCAGCCAGCCCAGACCGTCGAGATGCGCTTCCGCCCAGGCGTGGCTTGCTTCAAGCTGGCTTCCGTCCGTCATCCTCAAGTATCCGCTGACGTAGCGCGCAGGCACGCCCAGGCATCTTGCGGCCGCAACGAATGCATGCGCGTGGTCCTGGCAAACGCCCTGTCCCGCGGCGATCGCGAATTCCGCCGTCGCGCGAGCGTCGGTCCTTCCTTTTTCATAGCGAATTCGTTCGGAAACCGACGCCGCCAATTCGTGCATCGCCGCGACCGGGTCGGAAAGAGACCCTCGCACGCTGTCCGCAATCTCGGAAACGCCCGTTCCCGGAAAGGTGAGCTTCGTCGGTTTCAGGAACAGCCATAGCGGTGCGAAACCGTCCGTCTCGCCGATCATGCCGCACGTATCGCGGGTCATCACTTCGCCTCCGGACACGATTTCGAACTCCTCGATATCGCGGTCATGAACAATGAGCTCGGCAATGTTTCCGTACTGATCTTCATATTCGGCTTGCACCGTCCCGCCCGATACGGCGGTGTTCCATCGGATCACCTCCTGCCCGCGACCCGACTTCGGCGTCTTTCTGATTCTGGTAAGGCCCGACCGGCTGGGCGGGTCGTACTTGTAGACGGTTCGATGTTCGACGGTCAGCTTCATCGACTCACTTCGAAAGTCCGAATTCGACTTCGATCGCACGGCTGAGTTTCATGTTGTCGGCGATGAATTGATTCAGGAAGCCGGATTCGCCGCGTTCGCCCCGCCGTCGGCCATCCGCGAAATCCGAAACGCACTCGGATATCTTTGTTGCTTCCTTCAAAAGCGCGGCCGGCCGCCCGCAGTCGCTCGACAGACACTTCAATTCCTCCGAAACGGAAGCGCAGCAATGCGCGAGCGAGCGCGGGCGCGCGGCATCGAATGCCAGCGCGCCGAATACAAATCCGACCGGATCCCGTCGCTCTTCGAAGGCGCTGCCGGGCGTCGTCAAGCCGAATGATTCCGCAATTGCGCGGAGTTTCAGCCGATGCGTTGGTGAGAGGCCCGATTCCGCAGCTGGCAAGCCGGGTTCAAGACATTCGAGCAGCAATCGGGCAGAATTGTCCGCCCGCTCAATCAGCGATCCCAGCCGAGTGAACCGATAGGCCGTGTCTCGGCGCATCTGCGTTTGAATCGCCCCTTCGATGGCAGCGGAACTCGCCAAAGCGGATGCAAGCGCGGCCTCAAGACTCGAAACGTCCGGCGGAGCTTCCGCGGCCGACTCGACCTTGCTTTCCCATCGGAGCAGATGATCGAACGCCTCGGGAGGCAGCAGGCCGGAGGCTTCCTGCGCGTTGAACTTGGCTCTCGATGCCGATTCAGCAACGCTTGCCGGGTTGTTGCGGCTCCAAAGCATCAAGTCCAGTGACATTTGCATGGTCGGATTGCCGGATGCATCTTCGGAGATGCCGCCGCCCGCTGCAGAAAGGTATCGGCCCCACTCCCGCGGGTGTTCATCCTCGGGTTTCATTGGCGTGCGGATGATGGCGCTCGCCGTCCGGCAGGCGTTGTCCGCGCGCTCGCGGTAGCGCTGCATCCAGAAAAGGTTGCCCGCGATTCGAGCCGGGAGATGCTTATTCATCGAGAATCCAGAGATCGCGCTCCGCGGGTCGCGTCGCGTGGCCGGGTCGCGTCGGCAGGGCTGACCCGCCGGGCAGAACGCTGTATCCCGACGCGGTTCCCGCGGCGTAGGCGCGAAGCACGAATTCCGATGAGTTCGACGGCATTCCGGCGACTTGCGGGAAGCAGGATTTAGGGGACGTTTCCAGCGCGATGCATTCGTTTCCTTCGGCGTTGAGAGTTTCTTCAAGGGCGGCGGTCTGAGCGGCTGTTGCATTGGCGCTGGAATGCAAGGGCTTTGCTGCCGCGTCGTTCGCTTTGAATATATCTAGGTCGTGGAGATTATCGAGAACGAAACGCTTGCCGGCTTCGTCGCCGCAGCGCCAATGCGGCGCGTTCTGCAGGATTGGCGCGCTGCCCGTGTAGAATTCGATGATTTTAGGCATCCGTGAAAACACCGCCAATTCGTCGACGACTCCGGCTCCGGGCGCTGCGAGAATGGCGAGCTTGCCTGAACGGTACAAATCGATCAGTCCCGGCACGCCGCTCGCCGCCGCTTCGAACATGAGCGGGTCGAGCAAGGATTTCGGCGAAAGGCGCAGCAGCACATCTACAGGCGCAAGTCCGCCGACGGTTCGAGCGGCTATGCGGCCGTCGTCGATTTCGATATCGCCGGGCCGCAGCGCGCCGGTTCCGATCATGTTGGCGGCACGCCGTTCGGCGGAGTCGCCGGAGCCGTTTTCGCTTGGAGACAGCACCCAAATCGATGGCGGCGCGCCCGATTCCGCAACTGCGATTTTTTCCAGCGCGCCGCGAAATGCTTTCGGAATGCTGTCGGAGTTCATGAGCGGCGCAGTTTTGTAGAAAGCCGGATCGGAACGCATGAAAGATTCGCGCATCCACGGAATTCGGAGGCACTCCCACGCGGAGCCCAAATCTTGCGACAGCACCTGAAAGTTCCCGCCGACGCACGCGACCTCGAATGAGATCGCATGAAAATAGGTCGCGCGGGGCGGTTCGAATCCGATCATCTGCGGCAGGTAGGCCGCGCTCTCCGAGACGACGCTCAAAGGGAGGGCTCCCGCGCTCAGAATGCGCTGCTCGAAGTAGATGTCGCGGAGGAATTCATTGAGTGCTTGCGCTCTCTGGGCGAGTCCGAACTCAATCAGGCGCCACGCGCTCAGAGACGCAACACCCGGTACGGCGTCGGGGCTCGAAGGCCCGCAATGCGACGGATTCTTGCGGCTTTTCAATCCGATCGAACCGTCGTGAACATCATGGCTTTCAAGCTCGTTCCCGGACGCGCACTCCTGTCCGCCGCTGCGGTTGCGTCCGGAGATCTGAGACGCTTTTTGCGACAATTCCGGCGGCTCTGGGTCGGGCATCAATGCTCAGGAAATTGCATGTCAATCGCGCGAAGCTCGGTTGTCCTGTCGGGCATGGCGTTCCAAATACTATCTGCCGAGCAGCTGCATGAGAAGTTCCGTCCAATTGACTCAATTCGGAGGCATCTTCAATCGGCAACCCTTGCAGCTCCGCGAACGAAAGCAGACAGTCGGCTTTGCCCTTCGTCGTAAGCCGCAAATGAGCGATGCTCCTCGGCGCGGGAAAAGGTGCGCCGGAGCACTTTGTCGTCGATCGCGATCCGCCGGATGCCCTCCGCCTCCACGATCTTCGCCCAATCCGAAGCGAACCGCGCCGGCTTGATCATCCGGAACAGCCGCGAGAACGAGTCGTGGCTGGGCAAGCCGCGCTCCAGACGCATGAATCGGCGCGGAAACTTCTCGTTATTCTTCGCGCAGTCCGCCATGTCGACGCAGGCCTGCCCGCCGCGCAGACTCGAAAACACCGCGATCATCAGCATTTCGTGAAAGTCGTGGCGCGTCGCGTTGCTGGTCCGCTGATCCTCGACCCCATTGAATAATCGACGGAATCTTTCCATTGCCTGCCTCTTCGCTCTGCCCGGAACGGCTGGTGCCGCCTCGTTGCGAAACAGCATGAAGCAATAGAGGATTAAATGCAATCGCCATGCGCCCTGCTCGAGCGGATCTGCTTCTACTGCCGCAAGTGCGGCGGCGGCCACTTCCCTTTGGACCGCGCTTTGGATCTGGGGGGCAAGAGCGCCGCGCCCGGGGCGGAAAGCCTCTACGCCGACGCCGCCAGTTCCGACAGTTATGAAGAAGCGGTCCGCAAGCTCGGGAATCTGGCCGGCATGACGGTGTCGAAGGCGACTCTCCAGCGCCACAGCACAAGGATCGGCGAAGAGATGCGGGCGTTCGAGCGGGAGGACGCAGAGGCGTCGCCTCCGGCGAAGCGGGTTCTGCTGGAGATCGACGACACCGAAGTTCCGATGGCCGCCCGCGAGGTCGAGGGCGTGGCCGGCAAGCAGGCGGACGGCGCGGCGAAGACCAGCGAGGCGAAGGCCGTCGTCTGCCGCGTGGCCGACAGCCTGGATCCGAAGACCGGGGAGCCGCGGACGGACCGGAACAGCGGGGCTGCCGGCGTCCGCACCGACAGTGCGCAGGCCGTGAACGGGGCCGGCCGGGCCTCGCCGCCCGCCTGGAGCAGTTCGTGCACCGGAACGGCGTGTTCGCGGCCGAGGAAGTGGTTATGCTGTCCGATGGGGCGCCGCGGATCCGGACCGTTTGCGAGGAGATCTTGCCCGGACGGAAAACGACCTTCGTCCTCGACCTGTGCCACGCCTTCGAATATGCGTCCGACGCCGTGCAGGCCGCGGCGCCGGACAAGGGCAAGCGGAAGGCGTGGATGGAGAGGATCAGGAAGCAGCTGGATGCCGGGCGGGTCGACCGGGCCGTCGCCGCCCTGAAGCCGTACCGCGACCGGTCCGAAGCCGTCGCGGACTCCATCCGCACCTGCGAGGCCAACAGGGACCGAATGCGCTGCGACCTCTGCCGGACGCGCAGACTGCCGCTCGGATCCGGCATCGTGGAAAGCGCCTGCAATTGCACCGTCGGGAACCGGCTGAAAGGAGCCGGGAGCCAACGCCGTGCTCGCCATCAGATGCTGCTTCGAAAACATGCGCTGGCCCGACTTCCCCGATTGGAGGGCTTGCCGCGCCGCAGCCGCCTGACCAAAGAAAATGGACCGCACCCGCGTCCAATCGAAGGCTTGACATCGCTTGGAAGGTATGCCGTGATTTTCAGCATGCGGGTGGGCGAATCGGATTTACGGCAACCAATGGGAGGGAGTGGCACTCATGAACATGAGAATGCTGATCGCGGTTCTCGCGTACTGCTCCGCCGCGGCACTCTGCGCTTGCTCCGGCGGCGCCCCGGCAAGTCCTGGGACGCCGACGCCCGGATCCGCCGATCCGGGCGCTGACGATAGGACGGAGGCCCAGAAGGCTTTCGATACTGCGCTGGAAGATGCGCAGAAGAAGCTGACCGCTGCACGGACGAATGTGGCCAGCGCGGTGGCTCTCGCGGCTGCTGCGAACACGGCTGCGGAGCGGACTGCTGCAACTGCCGCGCTGTCGAACGTGAGGACTGGGCTTGCAGACGCGGTGGCGGCGATAAACGCGCTGACGGCGCCGTCCGGCGACGTGACCAGGCTGGGGCGCGCGGTCAGGGCGGCGACCGCGGCCGACGCCGCCCTGACCGCCGATACCGCCAAGCTGGCAACCGGAGAGATGGAGCTGATTGCCAAGTTCGCTTGGTACCGGCAACGCCTCGCACGCTACCAGCTTAGGAACGGCGAAGTTGCGATGCCGAGCGAAGGAGGACGTGAAGGAGCCCATGTAAAGATCGAAAGGATTCCGCGAACAATCGATACGTCCGCGACTGATAGCACCCAGATTGCCAATCCTGCGGCCTTCAAGCGCGAGACATTCAAGACAGTCGTGTATGCGGACGGCAAGGAGATGTTCTCCGCCAGCGGCGATGAATTCAAGGTGGAGGGGTACACGAATACCGATGGCGGAGTTTATAATAGGGACCTTCATACGTATGCAGGATTGAAGTTGACGAGGGAAGGAATTGTCATTCGCACCGGCGGAACAATGCCCTCAGGCGTGCATTTTAGCCAATGGCATACAGATTACGCCGACACGCGGCGAGATATCACGAAGTACGTGAATGATAACAGTCCGCCGCACAGTCGGAACGGATGGGATCTCGTATTGACGTTCGGCGAACCGCACACCATGTCCGTCCCGGTGGGCGAGCCCGGCAGAAATCACCGTTCCAACTGGACGGGCAACGCCGACTTCTACTGGAGAAGCTTCGTTCCTGCTGCTCCCAGCCAGTTGGAGACGGACGGGGACTACTATGATTCACGCGCATTCAACCAGCCCGACGGGTACAAAGATCTTGGCACATATGAGGTCTGGCTGTCCAATTATGTCGGCGTGAATGCGAATCTTGAGCCGGTCGCAGGCTCTGGAGATAATCCTCATTCTATAGACGACGAGCCGTATTATTTGAAGTACGCCGCATACGGGTTGTTTGTCTTTACTGCAGACAGGGAAACCTTCCGGGACGGCTCCAGTGGCCACAAGGGCCGCATACAGACCATGCATCTCGGCTACTCGGCTTTCGCGGACGAGGACGGCCAAAGAACGACGGACATCGGCACGGCGATCACCAGCGCGAAATTCCGCGGGCAGACGCTTGCCCATGCATTCACGGGCACCCACGCATTTCCAGACTTCCGTGATTCGAAATTGTTGCGAGGCGATGCGATCTTGACGGTGACGATTCCGGAAACCGGCGGCGGGACCATCGAAGGGGACTTGAAAAACTTTGAAGAGTGGACCGGCGGCACGTGGAAGGCCTTTACTTCCGATTTCAGTGTCGATTTGCAGAGCGCCGCCATCACGGATGCAGGAACATTCTCCGGCGCCGCGGCAGCTTCATCCACAGCAAGAACCGCCGATTTCCCAGCCCGCTTGCCCATCGGCCACGCCTCCTACAGCTTCAGCGGCGGCCTCAACACCGGCGGAGCTTTCAAGGGATCATTCTACGGTCCCCGCGACGACAGCGCCGATCTTGAAGTTGCCGGAAGCTGGACCACAGGCACAGGAATTTCTCCCAAGTGGAGCATTTTCGGCAGTTTCGCCGCCAAGCAAAGACCTGCGGCAGCACCCGGCAACTAGCTGCGGCTTATGCTGTCGGGACGTGATCAAGAGCAGCGCCGCCTGATTTGGAATCGACCCGATCCTGAAGGGATCCAGATTTCCGAAATCGTGTCGCGGCTTCGATCAATCAGCCTGTGCAGGAAGTCGCGGCATAAGCCGAATCTCGTTTCGGCGGACGCGGATACGGCGGCAAGGACATGATCCTGAGTCGGCGAGCGCGGGATGCCGACTGCTGCTGAAAGGGTTTCCGGCTTCCGAATCCTGGCGGGATGATCGAATTCCTCCCCAGGCAGCATGTTCGCGGATCAGGGTTCCGCTGGCATGCGATATCCGGCTCGGTCCACGGTGAACTCGATGTCCAGCTCCAGAATGTCGCCCGGATAGAACAGGCTGGCGGAGTAAATCAGCTTGCCCTCGGCGTCGAAGAATTCCCTGAACACCCTGAACACCGCTGAGTTCACATTGATGTCCAGTGCTTGGGCCAAATCGAAGTCCGCGTAGGAAATCGTCACTTTCTGGCGGGCGGAGAACACCTCAACCCCGAGATCCTTCAGCACGCTCACCACGATTTCCTTGGAAAACCTGTCCGGAGCCTTTGCGAAAATCCCCTCGTCCGAGCGCAGACTCACCCGGCAGAACGGCTTGCCGTCCTTGGCGTGAATCCGTTGCATGCAGCGGAAGCTCCGTCCAATTGACTCAATTCGGATGCATCTTCAATGGGCAACCCTTGCAGCTCCGCGAACGAAAGCCAGCAGTCGGCTTTGCCCTTCGTCGTAAGTCGCAAATAAGCGATGCTCCGCAGTCGGAGCACGATGTTCGCCTGCGGAGAATCCCGAAAGATATCCGCTCGGGCTGTATTTGCTCGATTCATGGAATCAGGGAAGAGAAATTCGCGACAAGGTGAATCCGATGTCGAAGTCCTGCATGGATTTGCAGTTTCCGGGCGGCCTCAACTCCGATATACGGATCGACCTGATTGGAGACCCTTGGCAGTGCCCGGCGAAGACATGGAGAATTCCAAAACCGAAATCGCGACCGGCTGCGTCGTTTTGCCGGACGGTTCCGCATATTACGGGATCGGATTCGGCGCGACCGGGTGGTCGGTCGGCGAGCTTTGCTTCAATACCGCCATGACGGGCTATCAGGAAATCATGACCGACCCGTCGTACGCGGGGCAGGCGGTGGTGTTCACGTTTCCGCATATCGGAAACACCGGCGCGAATTCGGAAGATAACGAAGCCGAAAGGCCGTCCGCGATCGGAATGATCATGAAATGGACGCCGTCGGAGCAGTCGAGCTGGCGCGCGGAAGAAAAATTCTCCGAGTGGCTTTCGGGACGAAACCAGATCGGAATCGGCGCTGTCGATACGCGGCGCCTGACCAGATTCGTCCGCACGCAGGGGGCTCAGCACGCGGCGCTTGCGCACGAGCCTGACGGGAAATTCGACATTCCGGAATTGGCGCGGCAAGCGCGGGACTTCCCTGGCCTTGACGGCTTGGATCTGGCGAAAGACGCCTCAGTTCTTCAGCAGTACCAATGGAGTGAGCCGCGCTGGCGATGGCCCGGCGGCAAGCCTGAACGCGTTGAGGCGAGATACAGGGTCGCCGCCGTGGATTACGGCGCCAAGGAGAACATCCTGCGCTGCTTGGCGTCCGTCGGCTGCGAAGTCACGGTGTTTCCTGCGCAGACGGACTGGGAAACCATTCTGGCATCCAGCCCGGACGGCCTGTTTCTGTCGAACGGCCCCGGGGACCCTGCTGCCACGGCCGAATATGCTGTTCCGATGATACGCGGCATTCTTGAGAATTCCCAGATTCCGATATTCGGCATATGCTTGGGACATCAGCTGCTGGCGTTGGCGCTCGGCGCAAAGACGGCGAAGATGAAATTCGGGCATCACGGCGCGAACCACCCCGTCAAAGATGCGGAGACCGGAAAAGTCGAAATCACTTCAATGAACCACGGCTTCACCGTCGCGAAGGAAACTCTGCCCCCGGGGGTGGTCGAAACGCATTTTTCATTGTTCGACGGAACGAATTGCGGGATCCGAATGCTCGACCGGCCGGTGTTTTCCGTTCAGTTCCATCCGGAGGCGAGTCCGGGTCCGCAGGACGGCTTCTACCTGTTCGAAAATTTCGCGCGCGCGATGGAGAAGGGCGCCGGAAACGGCTGAACGATATTCGCTCCGGACAGGCGGACCTCCGCTCTCTGCCTGCCGCTCACTTGGCCGATGGCTTGCGCTTTCTTTTTTTCCGCGGTTTGGCAACGACCAAGGGTTTTTTGGGGGCGGTGCGGTCAAGGCCGAGCGCCTCGATGCGGATGCGGATCTGGTAGTGTTCTTCCAATCCGTCAAACAGTCGGTCAAGCACGCCTGTATCGGCCCAACGGCGCATCCGGGTGTAAACCGTGTACCATTTGCCGAAGCGCTCAGGCAGGGCGCGCCATTTGCAGCCGGTCTCAGCGACATGAATGATCGCATTGATGATGGTGAGGTTCGAAACCAGAACGTTCCCTCGCTGAACCGGCAAATAGGGGTGGAGGGCGGGATATTGCTCTTCAGTGAGTTCAGTCATGGCGGCTGCATAGCACAAAACGAAACAAAACAATAGTGCCGGCGCGCTCTATTCGGCCAGATGGCTTTCGCAAAGCGCGATCGCATTGTTGAAAACGGCAAGCGCCTTGCCAAGCGCTTGCTTCGCTGAATCTTCGTCTTCATTCTGTGACGCGATCCAGTAGTCCCCGAAGAAAGTGCCGGTTTCGAACGCAACGAAATTCATGATTTGCGTCAGTTCGACGAGGCGACGGAATTCGCGCTGCTTGACCGCGTGGAATCCGCTTTGCCAACAAGTTTCCCGAGCTTGGTCGGCAACAGAATTCAAGAGCGCGTCCACGGAATCCAAGTTGCCGTCGACGGGCAAGGCTACGACGGGCCGGGAAGAGCCGTCGCTCATGGAGCCGCAGTAGTCCTCGATTGCCTGGAACGCTTCGGCAGTCTCGTCGTCGACGGCCATCTCCTCGCCGGTGAAATCCAGTCCTGCGTTCATTTCCCAACGAAATCTCAGTTCGTCGACGAACAAGGCGGCGGCTTCGATCGTCGCCATCAATTCGTAATCTTTCTTGTCCCATGCGGCTGACAGCGCGAGAGCGCAAGCGTCGGCCGCTTCGCGCCCGGGGATATCCATCGTCAGGGCATCGAATGTCGGCTGCGGGAATACTTCGGGAAGTTCCTGGGACCACGACGCCCACATGCCCGCTGCGTTCGCCCGCGCCTCCTCTTCGATCGGCCAAAGATATTCGTAAATTCCGATCGCCAATCCGAGTTCCACCATTCGACTTGCGATATCGACGCCGCCCGCGGAGCAATCGTATCCAGTGTCGAATTCCGAATAAATCTGCTCGCAAATCACCGTCGCGTCTTCGGTCAACTGGACAAGCGTTGCTGCGGCTGCTTCACGGCAGGTCGGTTCGCCAGGACCGACCGGGCACTGCAAGCCCGGAGCCGGCAGATCCAGTCCGGCAACGGGAAGAATCGGGCCGTCGGGAATGCCGACGAGAGTCACGCCGTCGGCGACCCTTACATCGCCCTCCCAACGGGCTGCCGGTTCGGCAGCAGCGCTGATCCCCTCTGCGGTCGCGCTGCCGGCGATGTCTGCGCCATCTTCCGGATTTGCTTGCGCATGGGCCGCGCTGCTCAGAAGGATTGAAAACATTGTCGCGCAAACTGGCGCTCTCGCGAAGGATTTCATTTGGCATGACCTTGAGGCAAGTAATTGGACGCATCCATCGGCGGATTGCGGAACCTATAGTCCGATTCGGACCGTCTGCCGGTTCAAGCAAGCCTGAACAGTATTGTTGGGATCGGGAATTGCCGCAAGCCGAAACTGCGGCAAATGGTTGCAAGGCGTATGACAAATCGTTCAAACACCTCGGCGCGGATTGATCCAATCTGCCGCCTGTATCAGCTAAGACCGGATTGGCAGCGGGTCGGCGACAGCGGATTCGCGCGGCCTGAGAGGGACTCTGAGACTTCCCTGTCTGAGTTCACCCATTGATGCGACTCCGTCTTGGCGCCGGGGCGGCGGGTTCCCCAAGCTGCGTCCAGTTGAGAATCCGCAACTGGAGGGATCCGGCATGCAAGCAATCGGAATTCACGGGGCGTCTGCAAGCGCCGGATAGCGAGCGTCGCAGTCGGAACTGAAATTTTTTGATCTAAAAATCCGCCTTTGTCTTGCGCATTGGCTTGGCGCTGAGGGCTTTGTTCGGAATTCACGATTTCAGTCTGTTCATCCTACGATATGCCGGTATGAATCCAATCGAAGAAAATGCTGCAAGCCAGAATGCAGCACAAGAAACGCGCCTTCGGAGTTCCGGATGTCTTCGTTCGCCCGCCTCACGCCGAATGCACAAGGCATAATAATGATCATTTTTGCCGCGTTCTTTTGGACATGCATCGACGTGGTGGTGAAGGCGCTTTCCGGCGATTACCATGCCGCCCAACTTGTTTGGGTTCGATGCGCCGGTCAAGCAGTAATCGCAGTCACGCTGGTGGGGCTTCGGCACCCCGGGGCGATGCGGACGAACAATCTGCCGCTGCAGGTCGTTCGATCGCTTATGCTTCTGTTCGCGACATTCACGTATTTCATTGGGCTGGGGCGCGTAGAACTTGCTGTCGCAGCTGCCGTCGTGCAAGTGAATCCGCTGATCATCGTCATCGCCGCCTACTTCTTGCTCAACGAGTCACTTGGCTGGAAGAAGCTTCTCGGCGTCGGAATCGGTCTGCTCGGAGCTGTCGCGATCATCCGACCCGGGGCATCGGCATTCAATCCGTACGCTTTCTTTCCTCTTGCTGCCGCGGCAGGCTATGCCGGATATACGATTCTGACTCGGCAACTCAGCAAGAGCGAAAGCGTTTGGACGAATTTTCTCTATACTCCGGTCGTCGGCTTTGTGTTCAGCGCGCTGCTTGTCCCGTTCTTCTGGACGACGCCCAGTCTGCCCGACTTCGGGCTGATGATGCTCGCCGCAGCATTCGGCGCGTGCGGACAGTACTTGGTTGTCAAGGCCCTGTTCATCGCGGAAGCGAGCGTGGTTTCGCCATTCACTTACAGCGCACTGGTTTTTGCCGCGACATTCGGAATCGTGCTTTTCGGCGAGTTTCCCGACATCTGGACCTATGCCGGGTCGGCGATGATCGTGATTTCCGGGTTGCTCATTTGGCGGATTGAATCGAAGCGCCGCCCGTTGAACTGAAGCCATGAAGCGTGGCGTCTCCCTGCGACAAAGCAGCTTGAACAGACCGAAGACAGGAACGCCGAAACGCGGCCTGTTTTGAAAACCCTTCATCCAAAACATCGACAGCCCCCAGGCATCGGGGTCGCGAAGAACGAGTCCGAACCATTGTCGCGGTTCACGACTGCAGTGCTTTGGAAAACAGCGCCCACCGCAAAATGCGAGATTGGCATGTGCCGCCAAGTTTCGGGAGCGGTGCCAACTCTGAAATTTCGGCAATCGGAATTTGGCCCGGAAGAGCAAGCTCGCAGTTCACGCATCGGGAGGCGTGACGACCCCTGTCGGCGCTGGATTCATGGGAATATGATTCGGAAGCTCCGCCATTCGGTCCAGCCAATTGCCTACGGCCGGATAGTTCGCAAGATCGAGCCCGCCTTCGTCGGCAACGTGCGTATAGGCGTACAGCGCCATGTCGGCGATGCTCGGCGCGTTTCCGCCGAACCACGCTGATTTGCCGAGGTGAATCTCCATGACTGCCAATGCGTTTCGACCGCCTTCCTGTTTTGCAGGAAGCTGAGCGCGTTGCTCCGGTGTCATCCCGGTGTGCTGTATCCAGTGGCGCGATACCGCAATGAAGGGTTCATGGCTGTACTGCTCGAAGAACATCCATTGCAGGGTTCGGGCACGCGCAAGTCTGTCGGAGGGCAGAAATGCCGATTCCTCCGAAAGGAAGAATAGGATCGCGTTGGACTCCGAAATGCAGGTTCCGTCATCAAGCTCCAGCACGGGGATGCGGCCGTTCGGATTTTTGGCCAGGAATTCAGGCGTCCTTGATTCGCCTTTCAGGATATCGATTTCGATTCTCTCGAAGGTAACGCCCAGATGCGCGAGGAGGAGTCGCGGTTTGTATCCGTTGCCGGAAAGGTGGTTGTCGTAAAGACGAAGCATGGGGAATCCTCGGCGAATTTCAAAGACGTTGAGCGAATAGCCAATTGAGTTTTGGCCCGTTTCTGTCAAGCGTTGAACTTGCAAAGATTAGGCTGCGGATGGCCGGGATGCTCCCAATGTCGCTCCGTCCACACGAGTAGAATGGCTCGCCAAAATTTGTTTTTAGATTCCGGCACGATGTATCGGGCTTCAGGCAGTTTCTGATGAGCCAACCTCAATTAATGCAAGAGGCGTGGGCGACAATCGGCAAAGCAGACAGTACGAGGGAGACAAGGTCGTTTAGGACGACCGCACAATCCTCCTGATCAACGGGCTCAGGAACCTGTGCAGGGCTTGCCGTCTGGATTAAGGCCCGAGCAAAACCAAGTCTCTGCTCCATCAGTATCTTTAATATAACCATATTTCACTTCAATTTTTGCACGGCTTTATCCAAGATGCTCTATTTTGTCTTATTAGATTTTAGCCATTGAATGTAGAGTCCAGCAGCGTTAATCGCAGTTACTCCAATTATGAATTTAAGGTCAGAAATTTTTTCCGGACTCAGCCAAGTGGCACGATCTGGCATCAAATAATTCCATAGAAAAACAATCAATACCGCTACCGCAGCTAGCCATCCTACCCACGCAGTGTTTACAGAAATCGAATGCCAAGCATGTTTTTTCTCTCTTGTATTTTTCTCGTCAAATATTGCACTTTATACAAGGCCTTGTTTTTCCATAAATTCAATTTTGCTGGTAGGATCAGCCCCAATAAGCTTCGCTGCCAAGTTCGGCGATGGACTTCGAAACTCGTCCGATTTCTTTAATTCTTTGTCAACGGGATCTGATTTTTCTTTCAGCGAACTCACTAGTGATTATCCGCTCGGTTTCTATAATATTTTTCAATCAGCGAGTTTGGAATCACAACGCCTCGGCCGAACGTCTTTTGATCAAGTATAATCTGACTCCATGGAGTCCCGGTCTCGTGTGTGATCGCCGAAAGCTTTATTCCGCTAAATCCGCCGTAAACGTCTCGAATTTTTTTTATAAGTTCCAATTCATAATCTTCGAATGCCTCTTTCGCTACGCCGCCAATACATTCGTTGACAGGCTTATTCCTATAGTGTTTTATGGCGTAATATACATCTGGAACAATAGGCCCATACTTCCATGCCTCGACTGGTTGCCTGATAAGCGGTCGGCCGAATAGTCCGAGCATCCAGCCATGTGCGATATAAACCATTTTGATCAGCTGTATTGGCGTGAACGGTGCGCCGCCATTATCCTTGGCACCTTCAATTAGCTTATTGGTGATCAATAGGGCATCATGTCCGTTTTCGACTTTCATTGATTTTTCATATTTTCTTGCCCATAAATGACAAATTGACAAATGTCAATACTATGAGCATATCTCCTATTTATTAGAATGTAATATCAACGGGTATCTTTTGCAACATCGCTATGACGTTTCCGCCAGTTGCTTTTGGGTTTCGGATATCGGCACGTGTTCAAATTCAGAATTGAGTTGCATTACCCATATATCTAGTCGAAGTAGCCCTGCCCTACCCTAATTATGGGTGGCTTCGGCAGGACTTAAGGCGGCGAATTCGAGACCGCTGGCTCCGCCATGAGATCTGCTGCTGATCTGCATCGCGGAAGGTGCCTGATCGTGACGGTCATCGGAATGAGATTTCGTCATCCCTTCAGTCCCTGATCGTTGATACGGATTCCGATCACTGTCGGAAAAGGGAATTTGAGCTTCACTTGCTTTCAAGCCTCCAAATGTCGCCAATTCGCAAGGCGTGCTTTCAATCCGGAATTTGGAAATACGCCGTCGGCATGGGTCGCGAATACCTGAATGCGCATCGGTCGGACGTGTGTGCAAAGGGACTTGCAGGCCCTGTCCTTGTGGGAATGCTCTGCTCTTGGGTAAAGGTTGATTCACTTTCAGTATTTGCGGAATCGCGTATGTCTTGGTTCCGCAGTGACCGGCTGAGCATGGGAGGGACGAATGCGATTGATGGAAAAAATTTTTGCTGCGGCATTGGTAGCGGTTCTTGCCGGCTCATTGTCAGCGCAGGAGATTGTCGACTTTCGAATTGGCACAGGAGGTCCGGGAGGCAACTATCTGCCGATTGGGAAGGCAATCGCGAACGCCATTTCTCCGATTGAGGGATTGGAGCTCTGCAATGCGGAAGGCGACTGCGAAGATGTTTCCATCCAAGCGGTGCCGCTCGTGACCGCCGCGTCGGTCTACAACAATTCAGCAGTTCAAGCAGGCGATTTGGACGCGGGATTGGCAACGGCGGACGTGTTGCGCACCATGTATTTCGGCGAAGACGAATTCGAAGGCAATCCTCATCCGAGGCTTCGGATATTGGCTTCGCTGTATCAGTCGCAGCTGCACCTTGTGCTGCCGAAAGACGTCGCGATCTCCGATGTCGGCGGATTGGCCGGGATGCGGGTAGGCATCGCCGAGCTGGGTTCAGGCACGCAGGTCACTGTGCTGCATATGCTTGAATTATGGGATGTTGCCCGTGACGATATCTTGGAGTCGGAATTGAACATGAGCGAGAGCGCGGAGCAGTTTCTCGACGGAAAACTGGACGCCTTCTTCTATGTCGTGGCTTGGCCTGCCGAGGCGATGCGGCGCATCGCCGAAGTCCAGGAACTGAATCTTCACTCGTTCGACGAAGATGAGATGGATATCATTCTGGCCGATTTGCCGACGCTTGTTCCTTCGGTCATTCCAGCGAACGCATACGGCGGAATCCCGCACGAAGCGCGCGTTCCCGGAGTTACGTCCTACTTGGTCGTTTCATCCGAAGTCTCCGAAGATATCGTCTATGAAGTGACCAAGAACCTGTGGAGTCCTTCGGCTCGGAACATCTTGGACAGCGGCCACTCCAAAGGCCGGTTCATCACGTTGGAAACTGCCTTGGACGGCGTCGACAGTCTCGGCATACCACTGCACCAAGGGGCCGCGAAATTCTACCGAGAGGCGGAAATGATCGATTAGGATCCTTTTCCGAGATCCAATCTATTGTCTGCAGCATTCGGCCGCATCGCAAATTCAATCCGCATTTGCCGGAATGAAGCCACTTGAAGGGACGATCTTTGCGCGATGGCATTTGATAGAATGCAAAGGCGAATGTCGGCCGCCCGGCTAGCGAATGAGCGGGCGTTGGTTCGGGTGCGAAGGCCGGAACCTGTCTTTCGAGAGAATGTTTTCCTTTTTTTGCAAGAATTGGGTTGCTTGTTTCCGCTTGAGCATGATTTGTTTGCGAAACGAGAACTTTGAAGAAAAGGAGAACACAATGCCCATCACGAGTAGAATTGCTGCAGTCGCCGGTTTGGCGGCGATCGTCGCCGGAGGCGCATATGCGCAAGACCCGACGTTTTTCCGAATTGGAACCGGAAGCGCCGGGGGAACCTACTTCCCGATCGGCGGAACCATCGCGAACGGAATATCGGCTCCGCCGGGCGCAAGGCCGTGCGACAAGGGCGGCCAGTGCGGAGTTCCGGGTCTGATAGCGATCGCCCAGTCGACCACGGCCTCGGTCTTCAACAATACCGCAGTCCAAAACGGCGAGCTGGAAGCGGGGTTGACCGCCGCAGATGTGCTGTTGTCGATGTATGAAGGCAGCGGCAAGTTCGAGGGCAAGCCGCATCCCAAGCTCAGGGTCATCGCGAATCTGTTCCCTGAAGACCTGCATTTGGTAATGCCGGCGGGTGAGACGATCAACGATCTGGGAGATTTGGAAGGCAAGCGCGTAGGCATAGCCCAAGCCGGTTCCGGAACTCAGGTGGCCGTGCTGCAGATGCTGGAGTTGTGGGGCATCACTCGCGACAATATTGAAGAGGCCGAGTTGAACAACTCGCAGAGCGCAGAGCGGCTGGCGGACGGTCAGCTCGACGCCTACTTCTACGCCGCCGGATGGCCGGTCGCTGCCATGGTGCAGCTTGCTTCCACGAAAGGAATGAACCTCCATTCCTTCACCGAAGATGACATGGCGAGAATCCAAGACCTCATCCCATCCTATATTCCTTCCATGATCCCCGGTGGAACGTATGAGGGCATCGACAACGATACCTATACGCCGGCGGTGAGCGCGATGCTGGTCGTATCGTCCGACCTGTCTGAAGAATTGGTGTACGGGATCACTAAAGCGCTGTGGAATTCCAATTCCCGCAAGCTGCTGGACAACGGACATCCGAAGGGCAAGTTGATCACTCCTGAAACTGCGCTTGACGGCGTAATGGGGTTGGGCGTTCCGCTGCATGCAGGTGCGGATAAGTACTACAGGGAAGAAGGGCTGCTCTGACGCACGGGGCGGCTGCGCGGCAGTTCGCTTGAACCATGGGCGCCGCTTGATCTTGCGGCGCCCGCATCTTTTGGGACCGCTAAACGGCGGTTGGCCGAATGCAGGCTTGCCTGAGCCGATTCAAAAATGCCGTATGCTTCATCAATTGGCCTTTTGAACGAAATGCAGCCGGATTCATGGGTCATTACGCTGCAAGTCGAATTTGTCGTGCGTGAAGCATTCGCAGATATTGCCATTCAAAGGCGCAGCGCTTGCCGTCGCGTAAATTCGCGGGTCCAATCGCTTGACGGTGGAGGAGATGTCCCTTGAGCGACGACAGACAGGATGAACCAGACGACCAGCTTTCGCAGGAAAAGCTGGAAGAGATCGAAAGGAAATTCGACGAAGGGACGGCAACTCGCGCCGTAGGTCCAAATATTGCAGCCGGTTTGCGCGCCTTCGGAATCCTGTTTGCGATCTATCACTTCTTGACCGCAGGATTTGGCGTGCCGGTGGACCACTGGCACATGGGGATCCATTTGGCAGGTCTTTTCGTGCTGACGTATGCGTTGTTCCCGCTCGTGAAGACCAAAAATCACTACGCCCTGATGGCTACGAAATGGCGGGTCGGAAACGTTCCGATCTACGATTTGGCGTTCATGATTCTGGGAGTGGGAGCAGCGCTTTACTTGGGGTTCGCTTGGCGCGGGATTGAATGGCTTGGAATTGAAGAGCAGACCTACCGCATGGGCAATCCCAACGGTTACGACCTGTTCTTCGGCATTCTGCTGATCGTTCTGGTTCTGGATATCGCCCGTCGGACTCTCGGCTGGGTTCTGCCCCTGATCATTTGCGTGTTCATGGCATACGCGCTGCTGGGCCGGTATTTCCCCGGAATCCTTCAGCACCCGGGCGTCAAGTTCAATACGTTCGTGTCCAGCATGTATTTTCCGCAGGAAGGCATATTCGGGGTCACGCTCTGGATCGTTTCCACCGTCGTCTTTCATTTCGTCCTTTTCGGAGTCGTCGCCCAACGCACCGGGCTCGGCAAGCTGTTCATTGACAACGCGACGATACTTGCCGGCCGATATACCGGCGGCCCGGCGAAAGTTTCTGTTGTCGCGTCGGCTTTCTTCGGAACCATTTCAGGCTCGGCGACGGCGAACACGGTTTCGACAGGAAGCCTGACCATCCCCAACATGAAACGGCTGGGATATCCGGGCCACTTCGCGGGCGGCGTGGAAGCCGCCTCATCGGCGGGCGGGCAGATTACGCCGCCCATCATGGGCGCCGCCGCTTTCATAATGGCTGAATTTTTGGAGGTGCCTTACACGACCATCGTCATCGCCGCCATCGTTCCGGCGCTCATGCATTACATCGGCGTTTTTGCCGTCGTGCATCTGATGGCGAGAAAGCTGAATCTGAAAGGGTTGGCCAAAGACGCCTTGCCCAAGCTTAAAGAAGTATGGCGGGACGGGTGGGCGAACATAATCCCGCTGATCGGTCTGCTCGCCGTGCTGTTTTCCGGCTACACGCCGTTCATGTCCGCCTTTTGCGGGATTTCGCTGGCCGTGGTCGCCGGGATGGCGAGGCCGCACAAGCCGCTGACGCTGGGTTATCCGCTGGCATTCATTGCGTTCGTAGTCTGGAAATACGTGGACGGCGGTTTCGGTACTTCGATGAGTCTCGTTCTGATCGCGGGCGCAGTGATCGCCGCGTTCAATCCGCAGGAGCGGGTCAAGATTCCGGAGATGGCGGATGCGTTGCAACTCGGCGTCAAATACGCTTTGGCTGTCGGTGCAGCCGGAGCCGCGGTCGGCATTGTGGTCGGCGTGATAAACACGACCGGAATCGGATTCAGACTCGGCTACATGGTAGCGCAGGGGGCGGGCACCCTAGCTTTGGTTCTTCATGAAATCATCACCTTCGGCGTGTTGGAAATCGCCGAGGTTGCCGACCTTCAATTGTTCATTTCTCTGGTGTTCATCGCGGTCACCTGCATACTGATGGGCGCGGGAGTTCCGACCACGGCATTGTACATCATGCTCGTTTCGGTCGCCCAGCCGACACTTTCTCAGCTCGGAATCCCGCCGATAGCGAGCCACATGTTCGTGCTGTACTACGGCGTCGTCTCGGAAATCACGCCTCCGGTTTGCGCATCGGCCTACGCGGCCTCGGCGATCGCGAATTCGAATCCGCTAAGGACCGGAGTTTCGGCATTCACGCTGGGTCTCGGCAAGGTCGTCGCGCCGATGGCATTCGTGTACGCGCCGGTATTGCTGCTGGTTTCCTCCGTCGGGTTCAATCTGATCGAATTTGTCCAGGTGGCCGGAACCTGCGTTCTGGGCGTGGTCGCACTTTCCTCGGCTGTTGTGGGGTATTGGCTCGCGCCGATGGGAGTCGGTTTCCGGTTGTTGATGGCATTGGGAGGAGCCGTGTTCATTGCGCCGTCGATAGGAGCGGACCTGGCTGCATTGATCATCGTTTCGCCGGTCGTCGCGACGCAGCTGATTGCGCGAAGGAAATCGCACGGCTCGGTCAAGGACGCGCTGTGAACAAGGCACTTGGCGTTGAGCAGCGATGAAGATGATTTCCTCGACCGACTGAGTCGGGTTGTTGTCAACATACACAAGAATCGTCGTGCGCCGAACAAGCCGCTTCTCCTGCTGCTGGCGCTCGGTCGAGTGACGGACGGTCGCGAGCGCCTCGCTGCATACACCGAAATAGAAAAACCGCTCAAAAAGCTGCTCGCGGAATTCGGGCCGCCGCGGAAAACCATCCACCCGGAACAGCCGTTCGGTCATTTGCGCACCGACGGACTTTGGGAGATTCCCGGCGACAGCATTCTTCCGGCAAGTTCTTCCGGCACTCTCCTTGTCGGCGGACTGCGCGAGCACTCTGCAAAGGGCGGGTTTCCGGAGGATATATTCCAACTTTTGAAGCAAAATCCCGGAATCGTCCACAACGCAGCTCAACTTATCCTCGAAAGGCACTTTCCGCATACGCTGCACGACCGCATTCGGGCGGCATGCAACTTGCCTGCCGTCCGCGAGAAATATCAGGCCCGAGTTTCCAAACGGGATCGCGCATTCCGGACCGATGTGATCGGTGCCTATGGAAATTGCTGCGCAGCATGCGGCTACGATCTTCGATTGAATGAAGTTGTATTCGGCATTGAGGCGGCCCACATAAAGTGGCATTCGCAAAGCGGTCCTGACATCGTGCCAAACGGGCTGGCGCTCTGCTCACTTCACCACGTGGCATTGGACAGTGGCGCTCTCGGCCTTAGCCAGCGCGAAAATGACGAGTCGGTCAAATTGCAGGTGTCAAGCAAGGTCTGCGGCGGCGAAGCCGCTCGGAGATTGCGAAATCTGCATGGAGAGCCGCTTCGTCGGCCGGCCAACGTCGAATTTTCACCATGCAAAGAATATATCAAGTGGCACCAAGATCAGGTGTTCTACCCGTAGCGAGCCGAATGTTTGAGTGATTCTGCGTCGGCGGCTTAGGATTCTCGCCTGACGGTTGCTTGTTTGTTGAGCCGATTGCTCTCCGGAAAACACGTGGCGATTCAAACCCCCGGGCAATTCAATTATCAATGCATTTTTTGAATCTCAAGCAAACTTATACCCAATACTGCAATACCAATCAGATTCTTTGAGTGCCATATAGCATGCAGTCCGCCATGAATTTAATCTAACACTTTCGCATGAACGCCACTGAATATGTAGTTCTTTCTTAACAAATGAAGCACCACCATTTTCAAAATGTTCTTGCAAATTCGTTTGTATAATGCTCACTTCCCGCGCAGCCTGAGCAGAATACAATTCATTAAGTTCAAGCATCTGAAATTGATTTACAATCCGCGCATTCAGTGCATGACTCCAATCTTCGATTTGTTTGACATAGAACTCTACCGATGCAGTATCCCCTTCAATCACACAAGCATGCAACCATTGGCATCCATCGATATCATCAAAATAGGGATGAAGTACCCCGTCATCCTGTGAAGTAGGCGAAGTATCACCCTTTCGCTGATTGCAGTTCGTGCAAATTGCGACGAGATTGGCTGGCACAACAGAAAAAATCGGATATTTAGACTTCGGCAAAATATGGTCAAGACTCGATACATCCCAATGGTCGCAAAACGGGCAACGATCATCGTCTGGCAAACTCATTAACTTATCGTAGATTGCACGACCAGGGCTATGTTTATTACGCATTCCATATTTATAAACACTATTCAATCTCTTTTTATCAATAGAACAATCAATTTCGTTTTTAATTTCATAGAGTCGATTATCCACTGCTCGCTCAACGTAATTCATTGCCGCTGCATTAACCTGATCCTCAAATGTCATCAGGTTATTTTGTATTTCGTCACCGCCACATCCCTTTATACACCTTTGAAACGTTTCACCAGCGTCGAGTGCAGGATAAACTACGCTCCACATGTATTCCTATTCCTCAGCTTACGTGTAACCTTGCTGCTGATCAGCGCTCGGCCTTCAGTACCGACGCCATCATCAAATTTATCTAAAACCTCTTCCACACTATTTGCCTCGCTTGATTCCTTATCTAACATCTTATGAAAACCAGATCGCGTGACTTCCAAGCCAAAAACCTCGCCTGTCAAAATACCGACATTTTCAGCGAACGTTTGTCGATTCGGTCTACGCACCCTTGTATAATTCCCGTGCCGGTGAATTCTCCAAACACACGAACGTGGCACCTCTTGTAGAACAACCGGCGAATGAGTTGCAACAACTGCTACACCATTCCGATTAACTAAAAGATCCGAAAGAGCTCGTATAAAGGCGGATAATAACGGTGGATGAAGGTGGCTTTCGGGTTCCTCCATCAAAACCAGCGTCTTTTCGTGAACACACTCAATAAGCCTAGTGATTGTAAGCAAGACAATTTTATGTCCGGAACTCAGTCGTCTGTAGATTTCACGGGATTCGCGTTCAAAGTCGTCTTCCGATAAATCTACAAGATTAGCGATTTCGGCGTCGGAAAATACAGTATCTACTTCTAGCACGTTTAATGCTTTCTTCCATCTATTTAACTTGGCGCCAACTGTGCATAACTTTGCGCTTCTTGCAAATTCCTCTACGAGATCCTCCGGAGTTTTCGTTAGTGTCATTTCATTACTTCGATAGTTTTCTACCTTTTTTTGCAAACCGATATAGCTGTATTGAATTTGACCTGCCTCAAATTCAGAACTATGAAAATTTCCAAAATCATCAAATGCGCTGAAAGAAACAAAAACTAAATTGGCAAAAGGGCAGGTATTTTCTTCACCATTTGTAAGAAAACGGTTGCCGCTACTATTTTCTCCTCTCGGAAACCTTAAAGCTTGAAGCATGGAATTTAAAATGTATGTTTTTCCAACGCCATTGCTACCTATGAGCACATGTAAATTTGTAGGGGGTCGGGATTCAGGCTTAACATCAAAGTAAAGTTCAAACTCATTAAACGGCTCCGCAATTGGCGGCATCCCAATATAACTAAAACTATAGCTAGTTAATTGTGCGCCGCCGGATAAAATTCGGCGGAACTGCCCTTCTACTGTTTCATTTGTCAGGAAACGAAATAACGAAACATTTGTGATTTCTTCATTTGAAACACGGGAATACAGATCCTCATCGGCTGCGATATCGTTCAACGAAGCTAGTAAATTTTTTCGTATCTCCTCATTATCCAATGACATAATATTGGTATAATATTCGGCATCTTGTCCAAGAGAAAAGAAATTATTGGATAAGTGATCGAATGAATCCGGAATATTTGGACAGTGTTGATTTTCTTTCATATTGAATTCTCCAATCTTGAGCGTTCCTATATCATGCCGTTCGCAATTTAAATCAAAATACTTCAAATGATACATTGTTTTGAAGCCGTGATCATTCCAGTTGTTAGCCCATAAATAGGCAATATTTTGCCCGCGCAAAGGTACAGGTAGATGACTGAGGATAACTTTAAACTTCATTTTGTCCACCTGATGCTAATATTCACCGAAGTCTTATAATTTGTTATTTTCGGTAACCTAGTATGTTCTGAACACGTTAGTATAAAAAAGCCGTTACGAGTTTCGTTTTGCGTCGATGGTTTGCATATTTTAGAAAAATTACACATTTCGGAGCCTCATATTTTCTGTTAACGGTTGGTCGCTTCTAGGGCCTGTCTATGCTAAATCATGCATCATTTCGACGGCGGCGGCGAGGCTCACGAAACGCGGACACGTCGCGTCGAGCTTGTCGAACCGCGTGAAGAGGCGCCGGCAGCCCTTGAATCTCCGGAACAGCCGTTCGATCTCGTTGCGACGCTTGTAGGTTTCCCGGTCATATTCCCGTTCGGCTTTGCGGTTCGCTTTCGGCGGCACGACCGGCGTCATTCCAAGGTCGCGGACGAGCTGGCGGGTCTCGTCGCCCTCGCAGGCGCGGTCCATCGCCAGAGGCGCGCCCGCGCCCGGATCGGCCCGGCTCTCCGGCAGGGCGCGGCCTTCGGGCGCGTCGTTGGCCTGGCCGCCGGACAGTCGAAAAATCATTGCCTGCTGGCCGCTTGCGGAGACCATGTGGATCTTCGTGTTCCATCCGCCGCGCGATTTGCCGATGCTTTGCGGCCCGTTCGTCTTCCGCGCTCCGGTGCCGTCCGGATGCACCTCGGCGCTGGTGCTGTCGAGCCCGAAGCACTCCGCGTCCTCGCCGGCCGCCTCCTGCTCCCGAAGCGCGGCGAACAGCCGCTCGAGCACGCCGCTTCGCGACCAGCGGCGGAACCGGGCGTAGACCGTGGACCATTTTCCGAAGCGCTCCGGCAGCGTGCGCCGTTTGCAGCCGTTCTCCAGAACATGCAGGACTGCATTGATGAAGTCGACGGTCGAAATCCGTACGTTCCCGCGCTGAACCGGCAGGAAGGGACGGATTTTGGCGTACTGTTTTGCCGCGGTCTGTTTCATGACTGTGTACCGCTCGATTTTTATGTCATTGTTGACAGTCACTTAAGCATGGAACCAAGCAAACCTCAAGCAAAAATCTAGTGTTAACAGGCCCTAAGGAGATATGTGTATACAAGTCGTTGTCTGATGTCTATTGAAAGTTTTGATATAGGCTACGCTGAGGGATGTTTGGAGAGTCACGCGGCGGCGCTGTTTTTTTGCTGACCGCATTGTGTTCAGAACATAGCGGCAATCGAGACTGAGTTCGACGATAACCGAGCGTCATTGGTTGGGAGAGGAATGGGTGTCCCGTCGCAGCGCTTCGGTCACTTTACGTGAACGATTCTCTTTGGGTTCAAAGATTTAGGATGCTTTGGATGCATTGGTAGAACAGTCTACGAAATTGCGCACCCTGAACTTTTGTGTGTCCGACCTATTGGATGCGTCTTGCGGATTCCATTGGCCTGCGTAGAGATGTGCGGACAATCCTTGTCGGCAGTGAGATTCTGTTGCTGGAGCCACGAATGCTCAAGGCCCGTATGGGTACGGTCCGCGCATCTCCATGCAGACCGGCGCTCGGAATCAGACAAGTAAAACCTGCGTTGCAGAGGGCAGCCACACTTATTCGTCCTCTTTTCTGCACAGCAAATATAGACCAAAAGCTTCTTGCAAGCTTGCAAAACAGCTTTGCAGATATCCCGGAGGCTCGAATAGACGACTTGTCGCAGGAAAACGAGATTGGCGGGCGGTTCAGACCCGCCGTGATCGTCAGGACAATAGTTGGAGACCCACGCTGGATTTTGTCGTCGAAACCCGAGGGGATCTTTATCCAAGGGATGCGCGCGAGGCGACTTGGCAGATCAAGCTGCGCCAGAGAGAGCTTAAATTGTCCAATGATCATTGCACAATCAATCTCAGGTGGTGCCCGCGCATTCCTGCGGGAGGAGAACGTTGCCTATCACGATCTGAGCGGATCCCTCTACATCAGTGCCGACGATGTGTTCGTTCTGATTGAGAAGCCGAAATCCAAGCGAGCGAAACGTCGCGATGCAAACGTCTTTCAGGGATCCGGCGCGCAGGTTCTTCACGCACTGTTCACTCGTCCCGGCGAATGGGTCACCGGAAAGGAGACCGCCGAGGATGTGGGTGTGTCGCCTGCGACAGTATCGCAAACCTTCAGTAACCTTGAGCGGCGTGACTGGCTTGAAATCAAGGGCGAAGGGCCGGCCAAGCGCAAGCTGCTGACGCGACCCCGTACATTGCTTGATGCTTGGCGCGACAGCGTTCTGGCAGGCCCCAAGGCAAAAAGACGTTGGTACTACGTCCCTCGCAAGAAACCCGAGGAAATGGCTCACCAAATCAGGCAAGAAGCATCCGATGCAAATTTCGATCTGGAGTTCACTGGACAGTTCGCTGCTCAGTCCTACGCGCCGTTCCTATCCAGCGTGTCCGACCTGACCGTGCGCGTTCAAAGCAAATAAGACCGCGAATGGCTTCTGTCCATTCTTGGGGTGCGCGAGGTTTCTGAGGGTGCAAACCTCATCGTGATCGATGCAGTTTCCAATAAGCGAAGCCGCAAGGGGACGAAGCGGATGAACGAATGTTGGCCACGCCGCTTCAGGTCTATCTCGACCTGCTTGAAGATCACGGGCGCTAGAAAGAGATGGCAGAGCACTTAAGGTCCCAGAAACTGGATTGGTAATGAGGAACCTGAATGCAATTCATGGTTACAATCAAACCGTCATCGACGCATGTGAACAAGTTTTGGCGACACTCATTTGCCGATTGGGACCTTGGCGTGATTTCATCTTTCTGGTCGGTGGGATCACGCCACGCTACCTCATCAAGAGCCGCCCTCCAGCTGTGCCTGCGCACGCCTGAACCGGCGATTTCGAAATCGAAAGTACAGGCGTTCAACCAAACCGTCTCGGAATGAGCCCAAAAATAGGGACTGTCATTATGGAGCCACTATTAAATGATTTCCGCAAGTCGCCAACATTCAGCTTAACGGCGCGGTCGCCCCAATCAGGCCGTCGAATTGCACAATCGGTTGCTCGGCAGCATAATCTCATGACCATAGCGTAACTCCGCCACGTTGATCGCAGTCGTGTAAAGGTTTGGTACCTTTTGACCTGCAACCTATGACCACACCGCGTCATCCGGTTTTGGCGTATCAACTCGGACACCACATTAGTGTCATGAATGCACGTGGTCAGGCTTTAGAATGATTCAACATTCTTGCGCGACGGCAGGTCAAGTTCAACACCTCCCAAAGGCGCATAACAATCATGGATAAATTGCGCCAAGTTTTTCGGTTCAGGCTCCACATCAACCGCATTACGCAGGATCGCTCGCGCTTCTGCTTCAGTTGATCGGCCGTTTCTTTCCGCTTGCGCACACAGGCGACTCATAACTTCGTCTTCCAAGTTGGAAATCGTAATGCTCGCCATGTTCGGGTCTCCATGCATCTGAATTTCGCTCAATTTATTTGACAATTGCAGCGCAATCAATTGCCTGTCAGGGATAAAGTTCAAGGGCAACGCGCGCCGGAAGCGATCGTTGGCCGAACAGGACGTCCCCTTGTTCGGTGATCGTGGCGTCGCAAGTGCCGAAGGTCGTTCCGGCTTTTGAGCCGAGAACTTCAACCGTCGCGATTGTCCGTCCGGGCAAGGATAGCCGTTGACCCGAGCCGCCCGGAGGAAGCGTCATTTCCAACGAGCATTTTCGGAATGTCACGTCCGAAAAAGTTCCCGCGACATTGCCTGCCATTGTCGGTTTGCCGTCCAGCAGGACAAGCCATTCGTTCGCGCCGTTTTCGATTTCAATCCTTCCGAAACGCGTATCGACTGGACCGAAATATTCGCCGGCGAGGCACGGTGAGATGCTGAGCCCGCTCCAAGGGTCGACTTGCAGAACCTCCTGCACAAAGGTCAGGGGCAAGAGCGCTCCCCAGGAATAGAAATCATCCGCGTCCGCGCCGTCGCCAATCGCGCCTGTATCCGCATTGTAATTCTCGCCGCATCTGCGATGCAGCCATTCGGGACCGAATAATTCGTGACTGCGCCGCGCCAGACGCGACGCCGTTTCCGCCATTCCGCAGCGTCGCAACCCCATGTAGGTCCAAAAGTTCATCGGTCCCCAAATTCGGCCGCGCCAATACACGTTGTCCAGGAACGCAGGATCGGACCGCGCAATCGAAGACAGGCCAAAACGCCCGCCAAACCAGTCATCCGATTCCAAGTAGCGTTCGCACATCGAATTCACTTGATGTGGCGTCGCCGCGCCGGCTGCAAGCGGGTAGAAAGATGTCGGCGCGATCTGCCGAATGAACTCCCCGTTCGGCAATTTGTTGGCGAAAACCTGTCTCTCAGCGTCCCAAAGTTCTTCCGAAATCTTTTTTGCGAGTTTTTTGTGTCTATCCCTGTAGATTTCTGCCGCGTCCCTGTCTCCGAGTTCTTCCGCCATGCGGCCGAGCATTTCGGTGTCCAGAGCGAACATGCTGTTCAGTCCGACATCTATCGACTCCAGCATGCCCGTCTTCGGGTTGAATGGCGCATCATCGTGCAGCGGTGAATTGTCCATTGAGGATTCATTCTGCGCGCCGAATTTGGTCCCTTTGTACAGGCCGTCGCCGACATTGATGCTCGTGCCGTAACCGATGAAGCCGTCGGCCAAATTCCGGCGATTTCTCCACCATTCGTTGTTGCGGGCGATGCGCGGGTAAATCCGTTCAAGGAATTCCCTGTCGCCGATTCTGGAATGCGCGCTCCAAACCGCAAACGCGGCAGCGGGGATCTGCGAACGATCCGGCCAAGCGTCGTTGCCGGTGACAAGGCATGGGAAATTGCCATGCTCGGTCTGACGGAGCGTCGCCTCATCGAGGTTCCGCTGCGCGTTTCCGCGATCGAAAAGACTCCACATCATTCCGTTGAAAAGGATGTCGTTCAGCCAAACGCCGAAACCGCCGAATTTCATGCGATTCCAGTTTCTGGAAAGCACAGTGTAGTCGCGTTCGTTGATCTCGTCGTACGCGTGGTTCCAAGCGACCACATCGTGCACCGCTTGGAGGGCTGCTTGCGCCGTTTCTGGACTCGGAGCCGAGATGCAAGCGCGCTTGTCTCGGCGAGTTGGCTTCGTCCGAGGAGTCGGCAGGTCGGCGGGTGCTGCATTTCCGACTTGCGCCGACACGCCTTGCGACGGTGCTTGCTCCAGATTGAACCTTAGCGCGGCCACCCTTCCTTCGGCGCCGCGCGACGAAAGGTAGAAATAGCCTTTTTCTTCAATTTCCTCTGCAGCCGCGTCGACGCTGTCGTGGAACGTAGCCATGGACGGCACGGCATCCGGCATTACTCTGAAATCGGCGGCCTCCTCTTGGGAGAAAATGCCGCCGGTTCGCCTGTCGTATCGCAGAGACTTGGCGTGACGATGTTCGACGCAAAGCAGGAGCCAGTATCGCAAGCCCCATTCGCCCGCGGAAACACGCCGCCATTGAATCCGCGCATTGGAATGATCGTTGAACAGGTATTGCCATTCGATGACCGTGCCCGCGAATTCAGTGGTGAAGGCCGCATCGCCTCCGCCGATGGTCCGCGGTCCAAGCTTCAGGGCTGGACCGGGCGGCAACGCATACGAGCGGCCTTCTTTGGACGAATACAGAATGGGCGCAATCAAAAGGCCTGATTGCAGATGGCGCAGTTCGGCGGGCCTTTCGGTAGTCCAAGTTCCCCAGCCGAGTCTGCTCATATCGCTTCAAGCGCCTTTATCGCCTCATCGGCAGTGCAAAGCTCGACTTGATGATCGTATCTCGGGAGAACATGGTTCAGGACGGCGTCGTGCCCGGATGGGCTCGCGCTGGCGACGGCGTCAATCGGAACTATTGTTCTGATCCCTCGATCAACCGCGCTCAGGGCCGTGCTTAGCACGCAGACGTCGGTTTCAACCCCGCAGACGATCATGGCGCTCGGTGTCCGGCCGCGGATTCGTTCGGCAAAGCCGTCGCTGGCGAAAGCGCTGAACCCCAAGCGGTCGAACACGCGGTGCGGTTCCGCAAGATCGTCAATTGCGGGATGCAGGCCCGTGGCCTCTTCGCCGACTTCATCCAAAGTCACCGACGACCATCGACGATGAAATTCGCGCCATTGGCCGAATGCATGCTCCGGCGTTCTGGGCGGAATATACTTGATGAAGTACGCTTGATTTCCCGCCGCCGCGGCCAGTTCCCGGCAATTCGCCAATATGTCGAGTCCGGCTGGGCAATGCCATTCGCCCGGCTCAAGGAACAGTCTCTGCATGTCCACGCAAACCACGCAGGCATTTCGATCAAGCGGGCCGAGTTGGAACATCACGGAGTCACCGGAATTGTGTGTTCGCGATCCCATATCACATAGGCAGGACGGCCGGGTTCGACGATCTCCGCACCGCTGTTCTGCGCGAAAACCTTCATTGTGCCTCCATTCCAATCCAAAAGGTAGGTGACGCTCGAGCCAGCGAATATGCGCTGCGCGACTCTCGCCTTTAGCACATTCATGCTGCTTGGCGCGGCGGCTCGTTCTGCAGTCGCCTCCACAACCTGCATTTTTTCCGGACGGACCGCCAAAGTCGCCTCGGGGTCGCTCAGCGGATGCGCCGTCGCGATGACGTCGCCGCATTCAAGCTGGACTTCGGCTCCAGCTACCTTGCCGCTGAACAAATTGGCGTCGCCGAGGAACGTGGCGGCGAACGCGCTCGCGGGCCGCTCGTAAAGCTCGGTCGGACTGCCTTCCTGAACTAGCACTCCATCCCGAAGTATGCCCATTCGATCGCTCAGCGTCAGCGCTTCTTCTTGATCGTGGGTGACGAATATTGTCGTGATGCCCACTTCTCGCTGGATTCGCTTCAGCTCGACCTGCATCTCGACGCGCAACGCCTTGTCCAAGGCGCTCAGCGGCTCGTCGAGCAAAAGCACCCGCGGCCGTATGACGATGGCGCGGGCAAGTGCGACGCGCTGCCTCTGCCCGCCGGACAGCTCGTGCGGTTTTCTGCCTTCAAGGCCCTTCAAACGAACGAGTTCAAGTGCTTCGCCCACCCGGCGGGCCTGTTCTGCCCTGGAAATCTTCCGAACGGACAGGCCGAAGCCGATGTTTCCTGCGACACTCATATTCGGGAAAAGGGCGTAGTTCTGGAACACCATGCCCACGTCCCTCTTTTCAACGCCGAGTTCTTCAACAGGTTCGCCCGCAATGGAAATGCTGCCCGATGTCGGGAAATCGAAGCCCGCGACCAGCCTGAGCAGCGTCGTTTTGCCGCAGCCTGACGGACCGAGCAGCGCATAGAATCCGCCGTTGGCGAACTCCATGCTGACGTTCTGCAACGCTTGCACGTCGTTGAATGTCTTCGAGACCGCGCGCAGGGAAACTTCAGCCATCAGCGAATGCTTCCGAATTTGTAGAAACGCGCGACGATCAGCAGAAGCAGCATCGAGATCGCAATCACGATTGTGGAGACGGCGTTTATTTCGGGAGTGAAGCCTTTGCGGATCGCAGTGTAGATTTCGACCGGCAGCGTCGAAAATCCCGGCACGGCGAGGAAATACGAGATCACGAACTGATCAAAGGAGACAGCGAAAGCGAACAGCGCGGCGGCGATGACGCCCGGCGCGATAGACGGAAGCGTCACTTGGCGAAACACCTGCCAATGTCCGGCGCCGAGAGAGCGGGCCGCCTCTTCAAGCTGGATATCGAAAGCGGAGAGCCGGGCCGATACGACAATGACGACGTACGGCAGGGCAAGCGCGACATGACCAAGGACCATCGCGTGGAACCCGCGGCCGACGCCGGCCCAAAAGAAGAACACAAGCATGGACGTGCCGATTATGAGCCAAGGAATCGCGACCGGAGGAAGCAGCAGAATTTGAAGGACGCGTTTTCCGCGAAACCTGTGTCGGAAGAAGGCAACTGCGGCGGCGGTGCCCAATGTCGTCGAAACGACTGTCGTAACGAGCGCCACCAGCAGACTGTTGATCCCGGCATCTATCAAGCCGGCATTGGAGGCGAGCTTGACGTACCACGACGTCGTCCACTCCACGGGCAGCCTGTAGAATGGCGAAGCATTGAACGACATCGCCGCCATTACGAAAATCGGGGTGTAGAGGAAGAAGAGCGTCAGGGCCAAATAAATGCGGCCGGCAAACCGCAAGCGCCGATCCGAAGGACTCATCCGGCGATCCTCCTGAATGCAGGGATCGAGGCGGCGAAAATCGCCAGCACGAAAGCAAGCATGATGAACGACAGCGCCGCGCCGAGCGGCCAGTTGAACACCGTTGTGAATTGATCCTCGATTATCGTGCCGATGAACGTGCCTTTCGGCCCTCCCAGAATCCGCGGCTCCATGAACGAGCCAATCACAGGCACGAATATCAGGACGCCGCCAGCGGCGATTCCCGGAAGCGCCAGCGGAACGACGATGCGGCGAAGCGTCGTGACGTATCCGGCCCCGAGCGATCGGGCGGCGTCGATCAGATCGTCGTCTACGGCCTGCAGCGAGATGTAGCAGGTCAAAATCATGTACGGAAGATACGAGTGAACCAAGCCTATCACGACTGCCGGATAGGTGAACATGATACCGAGCGAATCAAAGCCGGGAAACACAACGCGAATGCTGCTTTCCAATACGCCGTTTCCTCGCAATACCATCGTCCAGGAAAAGATCCTGACCAAGGCGTTGCTCCAGAACGGCAGGATGATCAGCAGGAACAGCGCTTCGCGGGAACGGCCCTTTATTGTTTTCGCAAGAACGAAAGCGCACGGAAATCCGAACAGCAGGCAAAGGCCGGTGACGAGCGCCCCCAATCCGAACGAGCGCAGCATCAGCGCGCGATAGAAATCCTTTTCGAAGAACGCGGCATAATTCTCCAGGCTCAGCACGGCGACCCTGTTTCCGAACGGCGCGTCCGAAAGAAAGCTGAAATACAGCATCGCCGAAAGCGGAAGGAAAATGGTGAAGAGCAGCCATAGATACGCGGGGCTGAGCATGCCCGCGACGGCAAGGCCGCGCGACCGGCGGATGCCGCCGGTCGCGGAAATGCGCCTACGCGTGTCGCGCAGGGAAGTTCACTCCTGGAAGTAGGTTTTCGTCTCCTGCCAGAGCTCCAGCATTTGCTCCCTCAAGTCGTCGGGAATGGATCCCATGATCTGCACGTTCGCAACTTTCGCCGGATTGCCCATGACGGCACGATTGAATGCATCGGACGGCAGTGCCGCATTCGCGACGGCGTTCGCCGAAGCAGGCGCGCCGACGTTGGTGTCCCAAGGCACGTAGAAATCGGGGTCGATCATCCAGTCGATGAATTTCCTTGCGTCGTCCGGATTCGAGCTGCCCGCCGCGATGCTGAGGCCGTCGAGCCAGCCGATCGCGCCCTCGGCCGGGATGATGAATTCCACCGGAAGCCCGAATGCCGTCTTCGACCGGAGCGCGGACCCGCTCCAGTAGACTGCGAGATCGAATTCGTTCGCCGAGAGGAACTGATTCCACTCGTTTTCAGACGACCAGAACGTCCTGATCTGGGGCTTGAGCGCCCTCAGCTTGTCCCTGATCAGGTCCATGTCGGCAGGGTTGTTTATGTCCTGTCCGGTCGCGATGGCCGCCATCATGACAGCTTCGACCGCGTCGTCGCGCCAGCCGACTCTTCCGGCGTGGTCGGGCGACCAAAGAACCTCGATCGTCGTCGGCAGTTCCGGAAAATCGGTCGTGTCCACCGCGAAGGACGTGAGTCCCCAGACCCATGCGACGCCGAAGGTTTCGCCGTCGATGACAAGGTTCGGATTTTCGCGGAATCCGGGCGACAAGTCCGCCACGTTCGCCATGTCGGACGTGTCGATGGCTTGAATGAGTCCTTCTTCCGCAGCCTGTTTGGTGAACGCGCTGTTGATCAGAACGACGTCGTATGCGCCCGGGTTGGTTCGAAGCTTGGTGAGCATTTCCTGCTCTGAATTGAAATACTCGTGAACCACGTCGATGCCGGTCGCTTCCTTGAACGCTTCGAGCGACCACGCCTCGTCGGTGCCGTAGCCTTGCCAATTCAAGACGCGAATTTCCGCGGCTTGGGACGCGGCGGCCAGCAAGACGACAGCTGACGCGCTTGCCGCAGCGATGCGGGTTAAAGTCTTAAGGGTGAAATTGAGCATTTTTTGTCCTCCTCAATGTTCGATGATATCCGCCGGCGGAACGCGGCGAAAGCCGAAACATGCGCATATCTTGCGCGCCTGCATAGAATCGAAGATATCAATGAATGTCGAGACCGCCGCATTGAAAACGCGCTTGGCGACAATGCCTCAGGAGCCGCGGCGGAATTCGGCGCTCTGCCGATTCAGGCGAGTTCGGCGATAGAGATGGACCCTATCCCTTCGGGCGGCGGAATGGCGTCAGATTGTCGATTCGATCCAGCTTTTCAATGACGCTTTCGACCGGACACCCACCATGTTTGCAATGGGTCCTCCGTCCTTGAAAATGAACAATGCGGGGATCCCGCGAACGCCCAGCTCGGTCGGCGAATTCGGGTTTTCGTCGATATTGACTTTGGCAACTGTCAAACGGCCTTCGAACTCCTTTGAAAGCTCCTCCAAAGCAGGCGCGATCTGCTTGCAAGGCCCGCACCATTCCGCCCAGAAATCGACCAGAACCGGCGTTGCCGAATTTTGGACATCCGTTTTGAAGGATTCATCCGTGACAGTCACTACGGGCATTTCGAGTCGCTCCTTTCAAGGAAAAAGCGATTCATATGTGGACGACGTTGGCCGGTCAAGGTCGTGGCTGCCTCGTGCGCGCGTTTCATGCTCTTTGGGTTGATTCGGTTCCAAGTCTATAGGCGACGGTCGCTCCCCAAGATCCTGAAGACCGCGGCCGCTTGGACGATCTCCGCGCCATAGATGCGACTCTGGCGACTCGCTAGACTGCTCGGAATGATCGACGAGTTGCAAGGGGCACTCGATAGGTCCAGGTTCTCTTGACCAGACCGACGGCGACGCTTTCCGGCCTATTTCCAGGAAGTTCCAGCCCGGCGATGCCCGCACTCGACGACATCATAGTCATGGACCATCTCGCGTACCGCGAAATCCTTGCCGTACGCGGATCGCTTGGAGACAGAGGCAGCTATCCGCCTTATTTTCCTGCCCAACGGTGACCCCGATCAGATCCTCGCCAAGCGCCTGTACCGGCGGTGAAAAGCCCTCCGCCGATGCCGCAATACGTATTTTTGAAGCATCGCCGACATCTTCGAAAAAATCAAACCCGCGAACTGTGCAAACTACTTCGTGAACGCCAGATATGTGCCGTTCTGGATCGAAAACGCTCCAACGTCCACAAAATAGTGTTGCAATTGCGCCGGTTCTGCGCCTACATGTCCGCAAGAAGTTGCCACTGACAAGAAATCGAATTTCGGAGCATTCTGGTCCAGTCGCAGGAGCTCAATGCAATCTGCAATCCGGGACGTTGCGCCATTCGCGGTATCAATTTCAATAACGTGCTAGCCATTGCTATTGATCGGCGTTTCGTAGGCTGAGATCGAACAAAAAGGGGCAATCATATGCTGGACATTGTATTCGGATCAAGTGGGCAAAGTCCTCTTGAAGCTAAGCTAAGGGAGACCATCCAGGAATTGAACCCGACAGGAACGCTCTATTTTTCTTACCCCATTTTCGAAGATGCCGAAGGGCAATCCAGTGCTGATGCTCTTTTGGTTTCCGACGAATATGGATTGGTCGTTTTTGACCTTTCCGCTTCCAGCAAGGACCTTGGTCATGATCCTAACGATTGGATAGAGGAAATAAATTTCAGACAAGATGAAATTTTCAGAAATATTCAGCGCAAGCTGTTTTCAAATAGAGACTTGGTGGAGAAGCGCACTTTGGTCATTGTTCCTGAAATCATCACAATACTTTACGAAATGCCGGATGGTATATTTGGTGATGACTTAAATATAGTTACTATCGATTCACTAGCAGATCTATTCAAAGGATTCAAACCCAAACCCATTCCAGAAAAATACATGCGTGCGTTGAATGCTTCAATACAACGCATTTCCACAATTAAACCCAGAATGAAAAGAACAAATGTAAAATCAGCATCTTCGTACGGTCACACGCTTCAAGAAATCGAAAAGAAGATCGCAAATTTAGACGCGTGGCAAAAACAGTTCGCGATCAATTTCCCGGAGGGACCCCAGAGAATTCGAGGCTTGGCGGGCTCGGGGAAGACAATCGTATTGGCACTAAAAGCGGCTTACCTTCACGCAACGTATCCTGAATGGAACATAGTGGTTACCTATTACAGCAAAGCACTTCGCCAACAGTTTCGGGACCTGATCCGTCGTTCCATGTTCGAAACAACAAATGACGAACCAGACTGGAGTAAAATCCAAGTGATTCACTCTTGGGGCAGTGTAGGCGAGCCGGGCTTATATAGTGAAATCGCGCACCATTATAATCTCCAGCCAGTTTCATGGCGGGAAGCTAATAATAGATACGGTGACATGGCATTTGACGGGATTTGTAAAGATGTTTTGGATTATATTAAAAAATACAATATTTCAGATCCAAAATATGATGCCGTGTTAATTGACGAATCTCAGGACCTGCCAGCTTCCTTCTTTCGTTTGATATACGCGGCAACCCGCCCACCGAAAAGAATCGTGTGGGCATACGACGAACTGCAGAACTTAGGTGCTTACAATATGGCATCGCCTGAAGAACTATTCGGACGGGACGAGTTCGATCAGCCAAGAGTGGAGCTACGCAACAGGCCAGACCGACCAAAGCAAGACATCATCCTCCCGATTTGCTATCGAAATACGCCTTGGGCTTTGACTGTTGCACACGGCCTTGGCTTTGGACTGTATCGAAGGACGCTCAACCAAGACGAATCTCCTATTGTACAGATGTTTGACAATCCGAAACTTTGGAAAGAGATCGGTTACGAGGTAATTCGCGGAGCTCTAGAATTAGGATCTCAGGTTTCAGTGCGTAGGGACCCGAACAACACGCCAGATTATTATTCTGATCGAAAAGAAAGTTTAATTCAATCCGATGACGCGATCAAGTTTGAAACGTTTTCGGATTCTATACAACAGGCAGAGTGGATTGCGCGGGATATTAAGTTAGGGCTTGAGAAGCAGGAATTGGTACATGAAGACTTTTTGATTGTCTTACCGTATGCGTATACTGCTCGCTCTGAGTATGGTCACATTTGCGATGCTTTGAGGAAATATAGTATCTCTTCCCATCTAGTTGGAATTGTTTCTAGCCGTGATAAGGTATTTCAGGGTAATAGTATTGCGGTTACACATATTTTTCGAGCAAAAGGAAATGAAGCGCCAATGGTTTACTTCGCAAATTCCCATGAGTGTTACGATGGGTTTCAGCTTGCCAGAAAACGCAACATTCTATTCACGGGGATTACACGTTCGCGAGCATGGGTGCGTGTATGCGGTGTTGGGAAAAAAAGTACTTTGCTCACCGAAGAATTTAAGCGAATAGTTAATTCAGATTATAATCTGAATTTTGTTTATCCAACGACCAACCAACTCAAGGGGATTCGTCGAATACACCGAGATCGATCAAAAGAGGAGGAAAGGCAAATTAACAAGAGAATAGATTATTTTTCTGAAACTATCGAATTGATTAAGTCAGGTGAATTGCCCGTCAGCGCCATGCCACTTTCACTACAGGAAGATGCGCGCAGAATTAAACAGGCGCAGTAAACCTTGACCGCGCCAGCGTTGTGCCGGTTCGTTAACGAATTTTGTACATTTTTGATGAGTGAAGGGCTCGCATTTGGGATAAGTGAGCATTACGTAAAGAGCACTAAACACCGACAACTTCATATGTCTTGGGACCGGGCAAGTGGAGGAAGCTCGTACAGCCGAGACGATGATATAGGTTATTCCACCTATTATTCGATGTTGGAGAATAGAGATTACTCTATTCTGCTGAAAGATGGTGGAATAATCCAGGTTTCGCTTGATTATTTAGGTAGCGATTTGGTAGGTCATCGTTACGTATATGTACCATGTCCAATATATTTTGATGAAACTGATTTGGGATTGGTAGATGCGGAGATTCCATTTATGGAACTTATTGATGAACTTTGGCACAAGGAACTTGTTAGTCGATTTAGAATTAGGCCGAGCTTTAGGTTTGAGTATGATCCAAATTCAACACAAGATGATCATCCGTTCAGTCATGTACACCTAGGAAAGTCTTCAAGCAGGATACCTGTTTCCCGCCCAATTAGAGTGGAACAATTCTTTCGCTTTGTGTTTAAGAACTTTTACGCAAGTGAGTTTAAGCACCACTCTAAACTGTATGAACTTAGCTCTCAAGTTCTGCCGGAAACAATCACAGAGGAGGAAAAAAGCGAGCTTCACATGCATGTTTGTTGAGTATAAGGTAGGTAAAATTGATATGTATTAACTTTTCGTCTGCGTACCTTGTCTAAGATCCGCGGGCGGAAGTGATTGGTTACCCTGAAATAATTGCTCTGATCAAATCGTGTACTGTCATTGTTCGGCGAACGTTTGCTGTGGTGCGAAGATAGTCCATGCGGACGAGAGTTCGGGCCCGGAAAGGGCTGCCACAATAAGTTCTGTATCTTGGCTATTTTTGGTAGTTATTCCGGAATATCGTGGTTTGTCGGATTCGGTGGCGCGTTGGATTTTTAGGTTGCGGCGGTTTCATGCACTCGCGCGTCGTTCGGGTTCGGTGTTCCGGGAGCAGCAGTTGTTGCTCTCCAAGAATCATGAAACGCACTGCTGCTCCCGTTTGCCTGTCCAGAATTTGCGCAGCGGCGCAAGAAAACCACTGGGTGACGCGCCTTCAATCGCGACAAAAATGGTCGGCAGGATTGGAGAATGGAGCGGAAGCCGCCTTGAGACCACAGTTGGCCGCTATTGCTCAATCGCGTTTCAGGACTGCGGTCGATCGAACGGCGGCAGGGCATCGAATCCGACGAAATCCCGATGGGCCTTGGGCGGCATCAATCACTCGCCGCCTGACCGGGCAATTCGGCGTTCAGCAGCGAAGCCGCGCATAAATCCCTTGGAATGAACATCAACTCGGCCGTTCGAGTCCAAAGAATGGCCGTTTCGACCTTTTTGCCGGGGTAAATTCCGTCCAGCGCGGCCTGGTACGCGCCCATTTGCCGAAGGACGCCCTCCGGAATCTCTTCGGGCTTTTTCGGCACGCCGCGATTGGTCTTGAAATCCACCGCAAGCACTCTGTCTTCTTCGACCAGAAGCCTGTCGATGAAGCCGTGTATCGTCGCGCCACCCAATTCATCAAGGCTGGCTGCAATGCCGACTTCGGCAAGCGAGTCCTCGGCGAAGAGCCGCGCTCCGCCCGCAATGCCGAGATTTCTCTTCGCTTCTTCGAAAACCGTCTCGAATTCGGATTCGTCCACCTCCCGCTCGCCGGCATTCAACAGGTCCCGCGCGACAGACCTCAGATTCTCTTCCGGATGCTTGGGAAGATGCTCAAGCAACCGATGCACATCCCTTCCTCGTTGCAAAGCAGCGCTCTCGTCGCCCTCGCCTTCCGGCGACGGAATGGCCTTCAGGCCGCCAAGGCTGGATGGCGCGACAAGCCCAAGGACGGGCTCCGGCTGGCCGACGGGAGTTTCGGCCCAATCCGGGAGCGGAACCTTCTGCTTTGCAGATAGAGGCGCATCTTCCGCGTGTTCGGGCCATGCGCCCAGCTCGAACCGTCGCCCGGTCGACTGGTGCATTGCGAATTCGCTTGCTCCGAGACTCTGCAGCCCGCCTTCAATCAGCTGGTACCAGCTTTCGCCGTCGGAGGTGAGCCGGCCGGCGCCGCAAACGATCAGCCAGCTTTCCGCTCTGGTCATCGCGACATAGAGCAACCGCAACCGCTCACGTTTTTCGCTTTCGACTGCGGCATCCCACGCCTCCGCCATTGCCGGAGGGCGCTCGGCCTTGGCGACCTTCCAGATCGGCAATCGGCCCTCGGGAAAAAACAGCTCGTTCTGCATGATGATCGAGCGTGAGGCGGTGTCGGGAAGGAAAACGACCGGAGCTTCGAGCCCCTTGGCACCGTGCACGGTCATGACGCGCACCTCGTCGCCGGCCTGGTCAAGCTGGCGTTTGATCTCAAGATCGTCCAACGCGAGCCATTCGACGAAGCCGGTCAGAGACGGCGTCTCGGATGCTTCGTAGTCTATCGCCTGATTCAGCAAGGCGTTGATGCCTTCAGTCGACTCGCTGCCAAGCCGCGCGACCAGCTTTTCGCGTCCTTTGTGGACCCCCAGAACCCGCTCCAAAATCTCGTAGGGCAAGGAGACGTCCGCACGACCCTTCAAGTCCTTGAGCACTCGAACGACATCGGGATGCTTCTCTTCGTTTTCGAGCAGAAAGCGGTACAGGCTTTTTTCTTCCCGGTTCGCGGCGAGCTCGTAAAGGTCGCTTTCAGCTAGACCGAACAAGGGCGACTTCAGTACGGCCGCCAGCGAGAGGTCGTCGCTTTCGACCGCAAGGAACGACAGCAGGCAGGTGAGATCCTTGACCGCGAGCTCCTCCGAAATCCTTAGACGGTCCGTGCCCGCGATCGGGATGTTCCGAACTTTCAGTTCTTCGATGATCTTGAAGAACAACTCCGCGCGCCGCTGGACCAGAATCAGAATGTCGCCTGCCGAAATTGGACGAGAGCCGCCCTGACCGTCCGGCCTCGGCAGCTTGCTTCCGATCATCCAACCGATAGTGTCCGCGATCCGTTCCGCGAGCACGGCATGCGCAGGCGGTTCGACAAACTTGGTGTCCCGAGGGCGATGCCAATCGGGAGGCGTCCCGTCCTCCGATTTTTCAATGAAGGGCCAGATGTCCACGCGGCCGGGCATGTCGGATTTGAAAGCCTTGTGCGTCGTACGGCCCTCGAAGCCAATTTCCAGGCTGCCGTCGAAAACCCTGTCCACCAGCCTCAAGATCGCATCGGCGGAGCGGAAAGAGTAATTCAGCTCCTCGTTGATGAAGCTCTTTTCCGCTGCTTGGAATCTTTCGCGGAAATGCTTCCTCATGACCGCGAACTGTTCGGGCGCCGCGCCTTGAAATCCGTAGATCGATTGCTTTTCGTCGCCGACCGCGAAGACGGTCCGGTTGACATCCCCTCTCGCGCTCGACCCAGCCGTGAACTCTTCCGCCAGCCGGCTGACGATTTCCCACTGCACCGGGCTCACGTCCTGCGCTTCGTCGACAAGAATGTGGTCTATGCCGCCGTCCAGGCGATACAGCACCCAGTCCGATATTCCGGGATTGGACAGCAAGGACAGGGCCTTCAGAATCAGGTCGTTGAAGTCCAGCATCGCGTTCGCGCGTTTGCGTTCCTCGAACTCCTCCAAAAAGCTAGCTGCGAATTCGTGCAACGCGATTGATTTTTCCGCGGCGGCGAGCGCCATTCGGGGCGCTCTCGCGGCCGCGACGCGCTCCATGTATTCGTCCAACCGGAAAGCGTCCGGTCCCATCGCCGCGCGGGTTTTCTTGGTCGGAAACTTGCCGACCTTGGGCTCGAACGGCGAACTCGCGGAACCGCCGAACAGCATGACGGATTCAAGCAATTTCAGATCTTCCGCGCCCGGCGTCCGCAAATTCAGCCTTGCAAGCTTATCCATCGCATTGTTGTCGGAACTCGTGCCGCGCTCGAGTTCCGACAACAGCGAGGAGAGCAGATCGACATCGTCCGGTCCGAACATGCTGCGGGCCAGAGCGGCGATGGAGTCGCCCTCGGCGATGCCGAACAGCTCCAGAATTCCCTTGGTGCTGGCCGTGCCTCGGAACAGATGCCGATTTGCGGATATTTGATCGACAAAGTCAGGCAGCATGGCGGAAGTGGCATGCTTAGCCATCTCGTCGAAGGCCCGCTGTCGAACAAGAGCGACCCGCTCGAGCACTTGGTCCCGCACGCGGTTCGATTCACGGTTTTCGATGGCTTCGAATTGCGGCGAAACCCCGGCTTCAAGCGGAAACTGTCGAAGAAGCGCCGACGCGAACGCGTGCAGCGTCTGGATCTTCAAGCCGCCGGGAGTCTCCAGCGCGTTCGCGAAGAGCGTCCGGGCTCTCGCGAGCTTCGCAGGCGTCAGCACGCCCTCGGCCTCGCCGAGGTCGAGCAGGCGCTCCTTCAGATCGCCGTCGGGCAGCATCGACCATTCGCCGAGCCGCTGGATCAGCCTGTTCTGCATGTTCGACGCCGCCGCGTTCGCGAACGTAACGCATAGAATTCGTTGAGGCGGGGTGCCGGCCAGAAGAAGCCTGGCGACCCGGTCGGTGAGAACCCGTGTCTTGCCCGAACCGGCGTTCGCGGAGACCCACGATGCCGATTCCGGATTTGCCGCCCGGATTTGCGGCCGCGTCGCGTCGTTGAATCGCGAACCGTTTTTCATCCTACGGCCTCGGTTTTGGGTTCGTCGGAATCTTCCCATTCCCCGTACCGAGCCAGATGATCGTAGTCGCGACCGTAGGTGCCTCTCAGTATGGAGCGGCGGGAGGTATAGCCTTGGCTGGGATCTTGGTACGCTTCGACGAGATCTAGGAACTGGATCCAAGTGGATTCGAAAAGGTTTTCCGTGCCGGACTCCAATTTCAGTTCGCGCGGGATCTCTTTTTCGTCGGTGGAGCTGCCGATCTTTATGTACGCTGCGCGCTGGACGGTTCCCTGCGCCTCTTCGCCGAAAGCGCCCAGCTCGAGCATTTTTGCTTGCAGCGGCAATTGCTTGTCCTCATGCAGCACGCGCTTGGGCGTCGGAATCGTTCCAGTCTTGTAGTCGTAAAGGCATAGACTGCCGAATTCGTCGCGATCGACCCTGTCCGTCTTCGCGGCCAAAACAATATCGAGATCGGGCAATTCGAACTCTGCTTTCTGCTCGATCAGAAACGGAAGCCCACGCTTTCTCCGGATGGTTTCGAAACGCATGAACTCTTCCGCGTTCCGCAGGAGATTGGCGAACCACAGCCTTGCCATGCGTTCGGGAATCGGAGCGTTCCGGAATGTCCGGTCGGCAAGCTCGATCAAGATGCCCGCGTCCGGATTGAGATCATCCTTGGTATTTTCGGCGAATGCTTCCATCACCTGGTGAATCGCGTTTCCGCGCGCGAGCTCGTCGGGAATCTGCGTCAACAGCGCCAGCGGCCGGAGCTTCAATATCCGCCTCGCGTACACGGCGTAGGGATCCGAAATCAATTTGGCGACCTCGGTTACGGAGATTGTCTTCGGGCGCGCTTCGGCGGGCGGCGCCGGACTTGGCCGGGCGGCCGGGACGGTCGGGGCATCCGGTTCGTCCAAGGCTTCGGCGAGCTCAACCCAGCGGCGCCCCCGTTCCTGCATTCCCGCAAGTGCGGCCGTTCCAGTCTCCCCGATGCCGTCGAGGAGGCTCGTAATTCGGCTTAGCCATCTGGACGGCAGCGTCGGGGCGTCTGCATCGCGAATGCTGCGCGTGAGCACGACCTTGCGAGCCGCGATCGCCTGCTGGAAATCATGCGCCATCAATCCAATCCGGCGTTCCGGAGAAAGCAGGCCGGCGTCGCGACGCATCGGCCTGTTGAGCCAAGGATCGGACGGAGGGTGGCTCGGCCATATGCCCTCGTTCAAGCCTCCCATCACAAGGATGTCCGGGTTCCTCATCCGGGCTTCAATCGTAGACAGTATCTGAACATTCGGGTGGGCGGCATAGGGTTCCCAGATCACGGATTCGGACGCGTAGCTCTTGAACAGCCTTGCATAGCTGGCGGGATCCATGCGTCCGCCCGCATCCGCCGCATCGTGAAGCTTCCTGATTGCGGATTGCGCGGCTTCGCCCGCGCGGCCTTTCCAAAGCAGCCTTGGATTCTTGCCGCCGCATCCGGCCGCGACGATCTCTGCGATTTCGCGATGCTCGCCGACATGGGATGCGAGCTCGGCTTCTTCGCCCCGCGCGAGGCGGTCCAGAATTCCTGCGGCCCACCTCAGCCAATCCCGATATTCCTCAGGCTGCTCCTCGTCTTCGGAAATTTCTTGAAGGCGTTCGCCCATCCCTGCGCCCGCCGGCGTGCGGCGGAGCTCCAGATCAAGCCTTCTGGTCCATCGCATGTGGCCGCGGCGTTTTTTCTTGTCGGCGGCCGCGGCGGGATGCTTGAGCAATGCAATGAATGCCGCCGGTGATGCCTCCCTGCCGCGCTGATCGGCGATCATGCTCAGAAACCTTCCCTGCACGGTTCCGGTCACGGGCACGCCCGCTCCGTCGAAGGGAACGAGTTCCCACCGCTCGAGTACGGCTTTGACTTGGCGCACGAGATGTCTGTCCTGCGTGACGAACGCGACGGTGGTCCCGTCTTCGACGGCTTGCCGTATTGTCAGCGCAACTGCGGCAGCTTCAAGCTGCGGCGTCGGCGCTTCGATCAGAGTCATGCCTTCAACGGCATCCGCAATTCCCTCGAGACGCGGCCCTTCAAGCATCCACCGATCCGTGACCGGCGCCGGACGGAGGGCGAGCGAAACGAGCTTGTTCCGGGCAGGGTTGGACGGAGCCGCCGGTCGCCAAAGCTGGACTTCGGAATGATCGAGTTCCGCGTCCTCCAGAAATTGCTTCATTCTGTATTGAGGGTGGTTCTCGCCGGAATTGGAATCGCTAAGGTCCGTCCAAGCTTCGGGCGGCAGGTCGAAATCATAGCAGGGCAGCACGACGGCGCCTTGGGGCAAATTCGCGACGGTCTTCATGAGCAGGCGGGTCGCGCCTCGCGATCCGGTCGAGCCTGCGACGATGACGGGGTCGGAGGGCGGGTTGCGTTCCCACTCCTTCGACATCCGCTCTATGACTAGCCGTCGCCGCGCTTGGACGTCAGGTATTGAATCCGCGCCCCAGTGTTGCTCGATCAAACTGATGAATTCCAAGCTGTTCGCCCAATGCGACGAGTGGTTCGATACGTCCAGCGACCGAAGCGTCTCCGGGCTGACGCCCTCCCCCTGCATCTCGTCCATCAAGGCAGCGAGGCTTCTTGCAAGATCGAAGGCCGCTGAATTTGATCCGAACCGCTCGTCCGCCTCCAGAAGCTTGCCGACGGCTTGAGTGAGCTCGAGCACGCGTCGCAGCCTTGAAACCGGGCCCGGGATCTCCGGGAATCGAAGGTCGTCGGAAAGGCGGGATACCAGCGTAAGCTTGGGGAGAAGCATTGGCCCCTTCGACGCGAATTCGTTCACGACCGCGCGCATGTTGGCTTGGGTGTTCAGAAAAATTTCGGCGCGCGCGACCTCGGCATGCGACAATCCGGAGGCTCTGGAGAGAAAGCCCGAAACGAGTTCGCTCGGGAAATCGCAGCCGGGCGGCAGCGCATAGACGCGCGGCCCTTGCTTAGGTTCAAATATCCCCAACAGTGGCTCCTCGGCACCCGGGCGCTCCATTGCGCGTCAGGACAATCTTCATGGATGGATCAACGGGTGTTTGCACGGGTCGGCGGCCGTTGAGCCGAATGCCGCTGACGCATGACGTCCCCATTCGCGGATGCGACGGGTCCGCGCGCTCCTAATAGCTTTCGGAACGGATGCCCGCAATGCAGGAATCGAACTCATTCCGGCTTTGATCTGTTTCGGACTCGCCGAACCGAATTGCAAAGATCGATGTCGCCAAGCGGAGAAAGTAAAACTGATGCGCGGCGAAAACGAAGCGCACGAATTCAGGGCGTCTCTTACACGGCCCGGCGGACAGGGCTTTCGTGCTGGCGAGAGGAATAAGCGGAAACATTGGGTGGGTACTGGCATCCGACGCAGATCTTGCGCAATGCACGCTGATTCACGGCAAGCGGACGCAGTCGGAGCAGGCAACTTGGAAATGGATTGGAAGCGGCGCACTGAGAGAACATGCACGCGCCGGACGGCCCGTCACGCCGGAACGGCAGAGGGCGCAGCAAGTCGCAAGTCAATCGAGAGATAGCGTTCGCATTCCAGCGGCCCGACCTGAAAAAAATCTTTGAAAAAAGGCCGCAGTGTTGTCGCAGGCATCCAAGTGGCCGTGTCACCGGAACAGCGCCTCACACGAAAATCCGGCCTGAATCCCACCAAGGCGGTCGCCGTGCCGCTGTTGCGGTCGGCCAAAACCCGGCCGAAATGAAAATTGAAGAATTCTCTGCCAGCCGCCAATTCTCCTTCACATTCGGATTGGCGAAGATCGGGTGTGAACAGCATAGGCCAACTCTACCCACACGGGATCATGGGATTCGCCGTAAATCACTGGATACGGCGAAGACAGCATTGTGCGGCATCAAGGCAACGCGATCTGCGACATATTGGACGCAACAAATGGTTTCCATTCCAATTAAAGCAGCATACGTAATCCTATCGCAGTACCGGCATCAGATCATAAGAAATCAGCAGAGCATTGCTCAAAACCTACTCTCGAAATGATCGGACAAAAATGCCATGAGCGAAAATGCGAACCAAAAGCTGCACTTGCCGAGCCTTCAGATCAAGGGATTTCGCGGCCTTCGCGAACTCACAATACCAAATCTTGGTAGAGTTACCTTGTTGGTTGGGAGAAACGGAGTTGGCAAAACAACGATATTGGAAGCAGTCAAGTTATGGGCCAAGCGCGGAAAGAGCGAGTCCGTGGTACAGATTCTGTCTGAACGTGAAGAGCTCATTTCTGAACGTGGAGAATACAGGCTGGCTATAGACGATGACGACGCTACAGCTGCAACCTCAACCATTGCACCATTATTTTTCAGACGAAACCCGACTTCAGGGTCAAAAATTGAAATTGGACCGGCCGAACGGCTTAACTTACATAAATTGACAATTAAAATAGTGAACGACGGTGAGTCGCTGCCGACCGAATTGAAGGCGAACTGGCACCATATCCACGATACGGGGGCAAAATTAATCTGCACAACCTTCGGAAACAGGAATTCATATTCTATTTGGCGTGGGCAGCATTTTATTGACAGGAACATACGAAGAGAAAGGTATTTAAAAGAATATCCATATGCACAGTACTTTGAGGATTATAGAGATTCTGAATTTGATATCAACAGGAGCAAATTGACGGATTCTCCGGAACCTACAACTGTAGCTTGCGGTTCACTTGGACCTGGACTGTGGGAAAGCGGTACCATCGCGAAATATTGGGAAAGATTTGGGCTGACGGATCATGAGGTCCGAGCAACGAGAGCAATTAATATTGCCATCGAAGAGAACGTTGAACGTCTTGCTTCGGTACATGATCGGATCGGTTGCGAATCGACGGGTTCGGGAATTATTGCGCGCCTCAACAAAGACAATCCCAGAGTTCCCTTGAAAAGCCTTGGCGAGGGCGCCATGCGTCTATTATGTGTGGCGCTTGCTTTGTCGAGCAGCAAAAATGGGTTTCTTGCAATCGAAGAAGCTGAAAACGGGATTCACCACACGATACATGAAGATTTGTGGAAAATGATAATGAATGCAGCCAGCGAGAGTAACGTGCAGGTCATTGCAACGACACATAGCTTTGATTGCATAGCCGGGTTCGCCCGTGCGGCGATTGCTAACAAGGACGTTGACGGGGTGCTGGTTCGGATCGAGCAGGACGCTGATCGGACAAGAGCTGTTTCATTTGACGAAGATGGTCTAAAATCAATCGAAAAACACGGATTTGAAGTGCGTTAATTGTGCGAACACGTGTCAATACAAGACCCCTCGAAATGGGAACCATTCTTGTCGAGGGGAAATCAGATGAGTTTCAGATAGGGATATTGTTGAGAGAATTCGGTATCAATCAGCCGACGTTAACTGATTGCGGAGGCAAAAAGGGAAGCTGTGCGGGATTTCGAGAATCTTGTTAAGGGGGCAGGCGATTTTGCAGGTATCCAGGCAGTTTTGTGTGAACTCCGTCTGCAATGCGGTTTTTGTTGTTTAATTTTAAGCGGCTGATCCGTGCTGGAATCGGTGTATAGCGTTGGAAACCGTCGAGCCGGTTGGGGTTGAGGGTGAACACTTTGGCACTGTGCTCCAGCCTTTCGCGAGGATTGGCGGGTGCCTTGAACTCCCGGCTCGGCTGACGACGCACGTCTACATGCCAAAAAATGCTTTGGGAGATACAGGGGTAAGTTCACATTAATTTTTCGGTGCATTCGAGACCCTGCGGCGTGCCGACGTCAGCCCAGCGCCCTTCGTATTCGATTCCGAAAAGTCCGCCGCGTCGATGCATCATGTCCCAAACGCGATTCAGGGAGAACGCTTCCTCGCCGACGTCGTTCAGACTGTCCGTGCGGATGATCTGAACGCCGGAGTAGACAAGTCCGTTTTCACCCGGCGCGCTCCGACTCAGCCTGCCGTCCTTGTCCAGCAGGAAGTCGCCTTTCCCCATGTGCCCGATGGCGCTTTGCAGCGGAATGAGCAGGAGCAGCGCTTCCATTCTGTCCGGATCCCATGCTTGCCTCAGTCTCGTGATCGGGTTTTCGCCTCGCCAGACGGCATCCGAATTCATCGTGATCACGGATTCCGATCCCAAGAGCGGCAGCGCCTTACGGAGCCCGCCTCCGGTTTCGAGCAGCCGGTCGGATTCGTCCGAAACGATTATCCCGCCGCGCTTGGCAAGGTGATCCTTCATCAAGTCCGGCTTGTAGTGGACGTTGACGACACGGCAAGCGACACTGGCTTCTTCCGCGATATCCAAGGCATGATCGATCAGCGGTTTGCCGCAGACTCGGATCAGGGGCTTCGGTTTGTCCCTGACGAGATCTCCGAACCGGGTGCCCAGTCCCGCCGCGAAGATCATGACCGCATCCGGGGTCAACTGCGCCGCGCGGCGATCCGCGCCCTTGCTTCGGTGTCCGGAAACGGAAAATGCTGCTCGATCAGATTCGCCAGATCGAAAAGGCGAGGATGGCAAAGATCGCGCTGGAGATGGTTCCAGACTCTCGGCATCAGCCGGACGTAGCCGCGCTTCCGGTCGCGGACGGCGAGCCTGGCGAAAACGCCCAGAATCCGAAGGTTCCGCTGCGCGCCCGAAATCGCAAGCTCCGCTTCTATAAGCTCCGCTTCGACACCGGCCGCTTGCGCGAAACGCATGACAAGTTCGCTCCTGAGCAGATCGGGAATATCTCTCCTAGCGTCTTCAAGGAGCGAAACGAGGTCGTAGGCGCGGTAGCCGACCGCGCCGTCCTGATAATCGAGAAGCCCGACACGCTTGAGGCCGTCCCTTTCGGGAAGCCAGATGATGTTCTCTGCATGGAAATCGCGATGAACGAACAGGCTCGGCGCGCCCATTCCGGCGACCAAGCCTTCGACGATGCCTTTGAATTCCGAACGCAGGTCTGCCGATGGTTCGGCCCCGGTCGCGTTCGGCAAATACCAGTCGATCGCGAGCGAAGCGAGTTCCGACTGCATCTCGGGGGAATGCTTCGGAAACGGACCTAGATCCGTTCCGCTTCGAAAGATTGCCAAGACGTCAATTGCCGCGCTATATATCTCCGTTTCAAGATCGGGCGTCCGCTCCAGCAGCCGTGCGACGAGATTGTCGCCCAAATCTTCAAGAAGCATCAAGCCTGCGCTTTCGTCGTCTTCGTAAATTTCAGGCGCGCTGAGACCTAGTTCGCGCAAAAAGCCCGTAACCGACTTGAAGGGCTGCAGCGAACCGCATGAATCCGGAAGCGCATTCATTAGAATGGCTTTCTTGCCGGCTTCACGCCAATGCAACCGCTCATATTGTCGGTTTGATGCGTCCTCGAACAATGGCTTGCGATCCGCATTCGCCCAGCCGCAATCCGCAAGAAACGCTCTAATCCGATGTTCCCTGTTCGACACTGGTTTGCCTGATTCTTTCAACCAACTGCTTGCCGAGACGGCTCCTTGCATCGACTGCCAAGGTTCTGCAACAGGAACTTTCGCCCATGCGGAATTCTATGCAGGTTCCGCGCGGCCAATCGGAATCGCCGAGTCTCTCCGGCCATTCAATTATGCACAGCGCGGTTTCGAGCGCATCGTCAAGGCCAAGTTCCGCCGCTTCCCCAGGATCGGAGATTCTGTAGAGATCGGCATGCCAGATCTCGAGACCGCCTGCGACATAAATCTGGACGAGGTTGTAGGTCGGCGAAGGCACGTCCTCATCGAGGCCGAATTCGCTCAGCTTGGCCTTGATCAGAGCGCGGGCGAACACGGTTTTGCCGGTTCCGATTTGCCCTTTGAGCAGCAAATGGTCGCCTGCCGCTGCGAATTCAGCGACGACGCGTGCGAAAGATTCTGTTGCCGAAGGCGAGCGCATCCGGAGCTCGAGGAAGTTTGCCGACTTGCCTGTTGGTTCGCTCTCAACCTTGCTCATCCCATTGTTCGGCCTCTTGCGGATTCACGTCTCTCTGCAGCCAACCGAAGCACTTCGGAGCTTGCCCTCGGGGAACGGTCGATCATCGCCGGATCCGGCCCGGAAGACTCCGCTCTGCGTCGCGCCCGACTGGCCGAATGCCGGCGAGTTCATTCAGCCCGGCAGCATATTGATTATTTCAGCGAACCTGAATACCGAGAATCGAGTTCAAAAGCTTGCGAGCGGCGGTTTCGGATTTGCGCTCCAGAGCTTATAACATCAAGGCTGCATCGCCGGATTTTTAGCTCTGCTGCTTTGCGGCCCCGGCCTGCGAAACTGCAATCATTGGCACTTGATGAAATGCGAAAGCTTCGAGATTCGATGAAAAACACGAAGGCATTTGCAATAGCCGCATCCGTCGGCCTCGTCGGGCTAGTGGGCGCATCGGCTTACTTCGTTCTGGCCGGAAGAGGGTCGCTGTCCGAATGCGGCGAGTCCAGAATTGTCGGCGGAACGGCGCAAATCGGAGGGCCGTTCGAACTGGTCGACGGCACGACCGCGACGGTCGACGACAAGGATGTGATCGACAAACCGTCGTTGATTTACTTCGGATACACGTTCTGTCCCGACGTCTGCCCGTTGGACAATGCCAGAAATGCCGCCGCAGTCGATCTTCTATCTGAACGCGGATTGGAAGTCGGATCTATTTTCATTTCGATTGACCCGGACCGCGACACGCCCGACGTTGTCAGGGACTACGCGGGATTGTTCCATCCCGAGATGGTCGGCCTGACCGGGTCGGCGGGTCAAGTTGCCGATGCAGCGAAGGCGTTTCGCGTTTATTTCAAGAAGAACGGCGACGACGAGTATTATTTGATGGACCATTCGTCGTTCACCTATCTCGCGTTTCCCGGTCCGCAGGTCGTCGAGTTCTTCCGCCGGGAGCATACCCCGGAGCAGGTCGCGGAAACTGCGCAATGCTACATTGAGGAAGCCGGCATCGCGTGAAGTGCGCCCGACGCTATCGAGAACTCGCCCAATCCATTTTCTTCAGAAGCGCTTTCGTGCGCTCCTCGAATTCGTTGCGAACAGCTTCGGGCGGTTTTGGCCGCACTTCGATGCCACCAGCAATAATTTTAGCCGGTCGGCCGAAATACCGATTCGCTTCGGCATCGGTGAACAGCGCGATCTGGGTCGCTTCCAGACGGGCCGCCGCCTTGTCGGCCTTCTTGATCGCCCGCCCGATATTCGGAGGCGGCTGATCGGGAATCCCGAACCGGATATGCACCGCAGTCATCAGCCTCGCCTCAAGTTCGGAATATTTAGGTCCAACCGCGCCCTTGACCGGCGAAACCATGTCTCCCACGACGTATTCCGCGGCATCGTGGAGCAAAGCGGCGAGTTTCCAAACCGGGGCGCCATCCGGGACCAAAATATTGAAAATCTCTTCCACAAGCAGCGAATGCTGGGCGACAGAATAGGGATGGTCGCCGTCCGTCTGTCCATTCCATCTCGCGACGAATGCCAAGCCGCGCGCGATGTCCTCGATTTCTATATCCACAGGCGACGGATCGAATAGGTCGAGCCGCCGTCCGGACAGCATGCGTTGCCACTCGCGCGATTGCTTCATCTCATGACTCGACGGACGGGGTTCCGAAGAGCACCTCTTAGCATTGTCGCTTCGCCTCGCAAATGTTAAGGGCCACGGCTTCATTTCATTCGTTGGGAAATCGCGCCGTGGCTGAAGAACATTTCGTCAAGGACATTTCGCTTGCGGACTTCGGGCGCAAGGAGATCGGAATCGCGGAAACGGAAATGCCCGGCCTGATGGCCGTCCGCGAGGAGTTCGGATCCGAGAAGCCGCTTGCGGGAGCTCGGATCGCAGGCTCGCTGCACATGACGATACAGACGGCGGTTCTGATTGAAACCTTGATTGCGCTCGGCGCCCGCGTCCGATGGGCTTCATGCAACATTTTCTCCACCCAGGATCATGCCGCCGCCGCGATCGCGGCCAGCGGCGTTCCGGTATTCGCGTTCAAGGGCGAGACTCTGGAGGAGTACTGGACATTCACCGACCGCATTTTCAGATTCACCGAGGGCGGCGCGAACATGATTCTGGACGACGGCGGCGATGCGACGCTTTACGTCATACTGGGCGCGCGCGCGGAAGACGGAGAGGCCGAACTCATTGCGAATCCGGACTCCGAGGAGGAGGAAGCGCTGTTTTCGACGATCCGCAAAAGGATGGCCGAAACGCCGGGATGGTTCTCGGCCCAGCGGGAGATGATCAGGGGCGTCACCGAAGAAACGACGACGGGCGTCAACCGGCTGTACCAACTCATGGAGAGCGGAAGGCTCCCGTTTCCGGCCATCAATGTGAACGACAGCGTGACGAAATCGAAATTCGACAACAAGTACGGCTGCAAGGAAAGCCTCGTTGACGGAATTCGGCGCGCGACGGACACCATGCTGGCCGGCAAGGTCGCGGTCATTTGCGGGTACGGCGACGTCGGGAAAGGATCGGCCGCGTCTTTGAGAGGCGGCGGCGCGCGAGTGATGGTGACCGAAGCGGATCCGATCTGCGCGCTGCAGGCGGCCATGGACGGCTACGAGGTCGTTTCGCTGGAGAACGTCGCGTCCACTGCAGACATCTTCATCACGGCGACCGGGAACAAGGACGTCATCAGGCTCGACCACATCAGGCAGATGAAGGACATGGCCATCGTCGGCAACATCGGCCATTTCGACAACGAGATTCAAGTTTCGGCGCTCAGGAACCACAAATGGACGAACATCAAGGATCAGGTCGACATGATCGAAATGCCGTCCGGTCGAAGGATACTCCTCCTTTCGGAAGGGCGCCTGCTCAATCTGGGCAACGCGACCGGACACCCCAGTTTCGTCATGTCCGCGAGCTTCACCAACCAAGTGCTTGCGCAAATGGAGCTTTGGCGCCACCCGGAGAAATACGAGAAGCAAGTCTACGTTCTGCCGAAACACCTCGACGAAAAGGTGGCCCGGCTGCATCTCGGAAGGCTTGGCGTGCAGCTGACCGAACTAACGCCCGAGCAGGCTGAATACATTGGAATCGATGCAGCCGGTCCTTTCAAGTCGGATCATTACAGATACTGAGTCCGCCTGCGTCACTGCGGCGCGCCCCTTTCATCTGGGTCGCGACAGCCGATTTGATACTAAAGAAGATCAAAAGATTATCTAGCGTCCGCAAGAAAACCCCTCAATTCTTTGAATAAATTGACTGAATCTTCGGATTTCGCTTGCAAGGAGTCTCCGGATTTTGTATGATTCGCGATGATTTCCGCCCCGCGGGCGGGTTTCGGACGAATCTTCGGAGGATTTTGCATGCGGACGGTCATCGAATTGCGTCGCCCGCCGGGGTCGATCCCCATCGAGGACATCAAGCCGGACGCGAAGTCGCGGGACGACACCCCGGCGCTTCCGGTCGGCCTCCAGGCGGTCTACAGGGACGAGGCGCTGCGGGACGAATTGTTCGCGCTTCTGAACAAGCACATTCTTCCGGACCGCCGCCGCGACACCGGCCGGCCGGGGATGGATCTCTGGGCGGTCCTGGCGGTGGGCGTGCTGAAGCAGGGCCTTCGCTGCGACTACGACCGGCTCCAGGATCAGGCGGACGGGCACATCAAGATCCGGCAGATGCTTGGCCACGGCAGTCTGGACGAGAGCGAATGCGAGCTTCAGAACATCCGCGACAACGTGGAACTGATGACGCCGGAGCTTCTGCGGGAAGTCAGCCGATTGATCGCCCGGGCGGACGCGAAGCTTTCAAAAAAAAGCCTGGCGCGGCGTTGGTCGGGCGCTGCGGTTCGTTCGTGGCGGAGACGGACGTCCACCATCCGACCGACTTCAACCTGCTGCGGGACTCGGTCCGCTGCCTGCTTCGGGAGACGGCGCGGGCCTGCGGCGGCGCCGGCGTGCGCGGATGGCGGCAGTGGAAGCACCGCCGGCGCACTGTCGAAGTTCTGCATCGCCGGGCGGACAAATCGGAGAAGTGGCGGGCCCGACCGGACGACGTCCGGGCCTATCTGTCCGCCTCGCGCAGGATCGCGGACAAGGCGCAGGCTTCGCTCGCGACGCTGCGGGCCGGCCAGGGCCTTCGCTTTTAAAATTTTCGTTTTTCCTTTCCGCCGCCTGATGGCACACTCGCGTCAAAACAACAACGAAGAGCAGTGTTTGGAGGCAGAAGATGGAAGGATTCCGCGCTATTTTCCAAGGGGTTGAGGACCCCCGCAAGAGCAACGCCGTGAAGCATGACCTGATCGAGATGCTGGTGATCGCCCTTCTGGCGACGCTGTCGGGCAGCTCGTCGTGCGCCGGATTCGCGCGCTACGCGGAGTGCAAATACGAGTTTCTGAAGGAATTCATGGAGCTCAAGGGCGGTCCGCCGAGCCACGACGCCTTCTCCGACGTCTTCAACGTCATTGATCCGGAGCAGTTGTCGGGGGCCATGACGGAGTTCGCGAAGACGCTGGCGGCCGCGCTTCCGCAGGACCAGGTGGCGGTCGACGGCAAGGCGCTCAGGGGCGCGATCATGGATGCGAAGAAGAAGTCCGCGCTGCATCTGGTTCAGGCGTTCGAGCCCCGGGCCGGACTCGTTCTCGGCCAAGTCAAGGTCGACGGGAAGTCGAACGAGATCACGGCGATCCCCGCGCTTCTGGAGCTTCTGGATCTGGACGGGCGCACGGTGACGGCAGACGCGATGCATTGCCAGCGCGAGACGTCGGCGCGGATCGTGGAGAAGGGCGGAGATTACGTACTGCCGGCGAAGGGCAACCAGGGAACGCTCCACGAGGACATCCAGGTCTGGTTCTCCGATCCCGAGGCGAAGAAGGAAATGCTTGAATATCAGCATGTCGGCGGCGGGCACGGGCGTGTCGAGACGCGCGTCGCGACGGTCTCGCACGATGTCGGCTGGCTGCAGGACCGGCACGGCTGGCCCGGCCTCAAGGCCGTCGGCAGGATCGAAGCCGTCCGCGTGTCACTACTAAGTTAAAACTCCCCAAAAGCGCTAAAGTAAAATTCCCCAGTCAGGGGGCTGCGAATTCGTTCCGGGGGGCATGCCCCCCGGAACGAAAGCAGTCCAAAATCCCATCCGATTTTTTGCCGAAGGAGGCTCGGGTCGGGTGATCAAACTGGAGAAGATTGTCATGTTGCAAGAACTGAAACGGGAAGGCCTTTCGATCAGCGCGATCGCGCGGCGGACGGGCCTGGACCGGAAGACGGTCCGCAAACTGCTGGACCGGGGTCTCGCGGCTCCGGCCTATTCGCCGCGGAAGCCTCGGCCCCGGCTCCTGGAGCCGTACGAGGGCTATCTCGCGGAAAAGATCGGGAACTGCCCGGATCTGTCCGGACGCCGTCTGTTCCGGCAAATCCGGGAGCGCGGCTACGAAGGCGGCTATGCCGCGGTGACCGCCTATCTCCGCGCGCTCCGGCCGGACGAGGCGCCAGGGTTCGAGCGCCGCTTCGAGACCAAGCCCGGCGAGCAGGCCCAGGTCGACTTCGCCGAATTCAAAACCGAATACGCCGACGAGCCCGGCGTCGTCCGGAAAGTCCACCTGTTCTCGTTCGTCCTCGGATGCAGCCGGTGGCTGTGGGGACGGTTCTGCGCCGACCAGACGCTCGAAACGGTGCTGAGATGCCATGTGTCGGCGTTCGACGCCTGCGGAGGGGCGCCGCGCGAAGTGCTCTACGATCGGATGAAGACCGCCGTCCTCGGCGAGGATGCCGACCGGTCCGTGATCTACAACCCGTCGCTGGTCGCCTTGCTCGACCATTACGGATCGGCGCCGAGGGCCTGCAAAGCCTATCGGGCGAAAACCAAGGGCAAGGTCGAGCGCCCGTTCCGATACATCCGGCAGGACTTCTTCCTCGACCGGACCTTCCGCAGCCTTGACGATCTCAACGCGCAATTCGACAAATGGCGTCGCGAGATCGCCAATCCGCGCGTCCACGCCACCACCGGCCGGATCGTCGACGAAGCGCTGGCCGAAGAGCGACCCGCTTTGATCCCGCTTCCCGCGCATCCCTACGACGCGGTCCTGACAGTCGAGCGGCGCGTCAGCCGCGACGGAATGGTCTCGGTCGGCGGAAACCTCTATTCGGTGCCCGACGCCGCACGAAAGCGCGTGCTGGAGGTGCAGCGGCATCCCGCCGAAGTGCGGATCTTCGAGGATAGGACGCTGATCGCGCGGCATCCGATCCTTGAAGGCCGGAACCGCCGCAGGGTCGATCCCGGCCACCGCAGGCCGCCTCCGCCGCGTCCGGATCCGACCCAGCTCGAGGACGCGCCGAAACGGTCCCTGGCCTTCTACGACGCCGTCGGACGCCGCCTCGAGCGGCAGGGAGTGCGCCAATGACCGAACTCGTCGACCGCATCAGCGCCGCCCTGGTCGGACTGAAAATGCCCCGGGCGCTCGAAGCGCTTAGCCCCACGCTGCGGCGCCTCGAGCAGGGCGAGCTCACGGCCGTCGAAGCCATCGACGCCCTCCTCAGCGAAGAATACGCCCTGCGCGAAACAAGACGAATCGACATCGCATTGCGAACCGCGAAACTCCTCCCCGCCAAAACGGTCGAAAGCTTCGACTTCGCATTCCAGCCCTCGCTCGACCGGGAGAGAATCGCCGCGCTGGCCCAGCTCGACTTCATCCGGAGACGCGAAACCGTCCACTTCCTCGGACCGCCCGGAACCGGAAAAAGCCACCTCGCGACCGCACTCGGCGTCGCCGCCGTCAAAGCCGGAAAGAGCGTCTACAAAACGACGCTCGCGGAACTCACCGAAAACCTCGCGAAAGCCGAACGGCAAGGCCAGCTCGCCGAAAAAATCCGCTTCTTCGCGCGGGCCGCGCTGCTCATCGTCGACGAAATCGGATACCTGCCCATCACGCAGGGCGGCGCAAGCCTGTTCTTCCAAATCGTAAATGCCAGATACGAAAAAGGCGCGATGATCCTCACCTCGAACAGAAGCTTCGCCGAATGGGGCGACATCTTCGGCGACCCCGTCGTCGCGACGGCCCTCCTCGACCGGCTCCTCCACCACGCCGTCGTCGTCCGAATCGAAGGCGCAAGCTACCGGCTCAGAAAACACGCCGACCTCATTCCCGAACACGTCCGAACGAATGCGCCAATCACCCCGCCGCCGCCCCCGAAAAAACGAGGGCGGCCCAAAAAGGAGACGCGAACCGACGACTGAGCTGGCTCGCCGCCAAAACACCAAAAACTGGGGAATTTTACTTTAGCACTTCTGGGGAATTTTACTTTAGCATTGACACCGCGAGCTGAAGGGCAGGACGGAGCGGTCCGTCCGCCACTACATCATGAGCGCGGAGATTTCTCCGGAACGGCTGCTGGAGCTCACGCGCAACCACTGGAGGATCGAGAATTGCCTCCACTGGGTTCTGGACGTCGTCATGGGCGAGGACCGGATGCGGAACCGGACGCTGAACGGGCCGGAATGCCTCGCCGCCATCCGGCGCATCGCCCCGGACATCGCGCGCCTCATGGACGACGGGCACTTGCTCGCGGGACGGATGGACATCGCCGGCTGGAACGACAAATATCTGGTCGGCCTGTTCGTGAACGCGGTCGGCAAATTTTAAAAGCGAAAGCCCTGGCGGGCCGGCGGAACCTGCTCCGGCTCGGCTCTGGACGAGATCGACCGCCTTCTTCGCCACGCAAGGCGCTTCGCCGACCAGATCGACCGCCGCGTGCTGCAAGGGGAGAAGATTCCGCACGGCGAGAAGGTGTTCTCGATCTTCGAGGAGCACACCCGGTGGATCGCCAAGGGCAAGGCCGGCAGGAAGGCCGAGCTCGGCGTTCCGGTCTGCGTCGTCGAGGACGGGAACGGGTTCGTGCTCGACCACGAGATCATGTGGACAGGCGGCGACACCGACGTGGCGGCGCCGCTGACCCGGCGCTGCCTGAAGGCGTTCCCGAATCTGCGGGGATGCAGCTTCGACCGGGGCTTCCACAGCCCGTCGAACCGGAAGACGCTGGACGGTCTGCTGGAATTGAACGCTTTGCCGAAGAAGGGCGGGAAATCGGCGGCCGAGCGGGAGCGCGAGGCGGAGCCGGCCTTCGCGGCGGCGCGCAGGAAGCATTCCGGGGTGGAGTCGACGATCAACAATCTTCTGTATCTCAACCATGATATTGCGTTCCCGTCGCCGGCCTTGACGAAGGCCGGCGACGGGGCGGTGCATGGCGACACAATCATGTGGCATGACCACGCTTTCCAGCAAGCCGGCACCGCCTCTCTTCATCGTCTCGAACAGTTGATTGCGGCCGCCGAGGACCGCGCACCAGAAGGAAGAGAGCATGAATACTGTAGCACACCCGGAGATCATTGGGATAGACGTCTCGCGCGATTGGCTCGACCTGCATTGCGTGAGCGACGGCCATCAGCTTCGCCTGCGGAACACGGACGACGGCCATTCGGAACTGGCGAAGATCGCCGGCGACAGGGAGGTTCTGGTCTGCTTCGAGGCCACGGGCGGCCACGAATGGCGCCTTTGGGCAAGCTTGGAGGCGGCGGGGATCGAAGCGCGGCAGCTCGCTCCGGCGCAAGTCAAGGCGTTCGGGAGAAGCCAAGGCACTTTGGCCAAGACGGACCGGATCGACGCTGAATTGATCGCCCGCTTCATGGCGTTCCGCCCGGAGGCCGGCCGTCGGCTGCCGAGCGGAAAGCTGCGCGATCCCGGGGCGCTGACGACCAAGCGCAAGCAGCTCGTCGAGATTCGCAAAAGTTCGCGACAGCAGGCCAAAGCGAACCTGAAGAACGGCACGGCCGATCAGGTCGAGGACTTGTCCAACGAGCTTCTTGATCTGCTGGAGCGCCAGATCGCGGAGGTGGAAGAGAGGATCGGGAGCCTTCTTGCGAACGAGGCCGTCCTGGCCGAGACCGCCGCCATCCTGAGGTCGGTTCCGGGGATTGGCCTGGTGGCCTGCGCAATGCCGGTCGCGGAGATGCCGGAGCTCGGCCGGATCTCCGGAGAGCAGGCCGCCGCCCTTGCGGGGCTGGCGCCGATCGCGAGGGACAGCGGGCAGATGCGCGGGAAGCGGATGATCGGCGGGGGCCGCCGGGCGCTCCGGCAGGTTTTGCATCAAGCCGCGCTTGTCGCCTCGATTCACAACACGGACTTGAAGCTGTTCGCCGACCGGCTTCGGAAGGAGGGGAAGCCGCACAAGGTGGTCGCCGCCGCCGTCGCCCGCAAGCTCGTGGTGATCGCCAACGCCTTGTGCAAATCACGCGAATCATGGGCAACGCAGACCGGATGACGAACCGCGGCCCGAACGTCGCAGCTGGATGGGGCTGTGGGAATGTGGGCAATCCAGGCCCGGACCGAGGCACGGCCGAAAGCGCCGGAAGGATTGTCCACATTTCCACGGCCCGAACCAAAAAAAATCATTTATGAAAAAGCCCCGCAGGGCTGTTGTGGCACGAAGAGCGACGAACCGGGACCGGCGCCGACAGCGGGGAGTGTGGGAAGCGTGGTCAATCCGGGACCCGAACCCAAAACCCGAATGCAACGCGAATAAGGATTGTCCATCGCTTTCCATGCTCTCCGCGCTGCCGCGAACCCAAAACGCACGTTCACGAATAAACCGCCGACAAGCGGAAGTGTGGGAAGAATGTGGTCAATCCAGGCCCCGAACGCGAAACCGAGAAATGGCGCGAATAAGGATTGTCCACAGGCTTTCCATGCTCTCCGCGCTGCCGCGAACGCCAAGCAGCCGAACGCTCCGAGAGACCGAAAAAAACGGAACGCAGGAAAACAAGCCGCCCAAATCCTGCAACCCAGCCGCGGACGCGGACGAAAACGGACCCTCAACAATCCGCTCCCGACGCGATTCCACCCGAATTTTGACGGCCGAGAGATACAGTTGCTGGAGCACCGCGGGCTGGACAAGGTCCGGCTGCGCGGCGCGGACGGGTTCAAGCTGGCGGTCGGCCTCTCGGTCGTCGCCCCCGACGTCCATCGGCTCGGACTGAACCTGCGCGAGGCGGAGCGCAAGCGGATGCGGCGGCGAAAACGCGCCGCCTGAGCGGCGCTTCCCCCGAAAACCGGACGGCCGGAAGGCGGCAGACGGCGGAGCCTGCGCCGATGCTGCGGAAAACCAATGCGAACGCGGAACCGGCGGCCTCCGGAGCCGGAAACGGCCTCCTGAACGCTGCCGTTGCCCGCGACCGGACCCCTGAACCACGACCGGACCTTTATGGAACGTCCTGAATCAGTAGGTTCTCTGCCAGACACTATCTACAATTATTTGCGGGGTACAACACTAGCTACATTCTTTTGTGATTTGTATTCGACGATGCATAAACCTACTCATCCATTGATCAATTTCCTTTTGAGTCAGTTTAAATTTACAGGTTAACATTGTTAGCGTTGATTCAAAGAAACCACTAAAATGTGCGTCTATCTCAATCACAATATTTGAATCCCAAACCTCTTTTTTATTTCTATCCATTGCTATCGCAAACCGCTCCCAGCTGTTTTTACTCTTGTCATTATACCCGTCCTCTGTATATTCAAAAGCAAGAATTTCAAACTTCGTCGTTGAGTTAGGGCCTAATTCCTTAACCTGCCATTCACGCCTTATGTTTGTTTCAACACTACCCTGAATCAGGTGATCGATCAACCGAACTTCTTTAAGTTCTAGATCTCCATAAGGGGGAATCTTTGCACGAATGGTAAGCTCCGTTAGTTTACGGTTGATTGAATCTCTATTTTCAATTTCAATTTTAAAGGAGACTGCGACTTGAGATGCTCGACAATTTTTGGTTAATTCGCTGACTACGCCGGCCTTATATAAACTATAGGATCTTGCATCTCTAAAAACATAGTTGCACCGAAGTGTTGCTTTCTGAATTTTTACAGAAACATTAGGCCCCAACAAGTAACCTGTAATTTCATCAAAATATGCGTAACTCGCAATCATTGTTCCTGGAAGGGTTAGAAATACCAAAAACTTTCCAATAACTTCGCCAACATGCTGCGTGCAATGAAAAAACCTTAACAGCATCAATTAATTCCTTCTCATTTTAGTTTAGGGGGAATTTGAAGAAAATGTTTTTGAACTTTAGGCCCAATTACATTGCTCTCGAAGTTCGGCCACGGTTTAATATATTTGTAAGTGTTTCCGTCTGAATAATCATCCACGCCTAAAGGGAGATCTACATTTAAATTGGGGTTTACACCCAGAGAGCGATCCCAGTCATCAAAATTGAATTCTCCGTCCAAAAGGGGCTCTGGGCAGGGCTCGTAAGGGCACATAAACCAAGAATCAGGTCCATTTAGGTTTACTGCTTCTGGCGTGCTTAAGTTCTGATGAAGTAGATGGTGGACATAACAAGAAGTAAACTGTTGTCGTGGATCTGCAGAATCTACATAAAGCGTGCAAAAATTTATTTGTTGCTGTTGATCTGTAGTGTGTTGTGGATATGTAAGGCCGAACTTGGGGCAAATTCCTATTATTCTAGGGTTTACAAATTCCGAAAAGTGTATTCATGTGACAACGCATGATTGGCTGCCTCGCAGGAAACAAGGGTCTGTTGATCTGGGGGGTTAATGGAGGATTCATTTGCATTGACAAAACCTGACATTAGAATGATGCTCAATATGGAAAGAAAAAGGTTCATCTTGTGATTCCTATGCATGCAGAATTGACAGCGGCTTCAAGGAAGGAAACTATCCCAAACAAACGCGCGGAGGGCTCGAAGTTAAGACGTCGTATGATCTTGTTCGACAATGACAACCCGGTGAAAGCCCGCCCTTCCCTGCCCGTGATTTCGTACAGACTCAAAAAATTAACAACCCGCGCCTTTGCCTCGGGCCGGGCCTCGGATTGAGCCCCGGACTACTTGAACGGTCGCCTGAACTGCTGTCCGAACCATCGCCGCCGCCCGATCCGCCGCTTGGATCGAAGCCGGGCGTCCATGCCGCTTCAGTGCCTCTTTTTGCCAGCCATGCGCCCGTTATCGAATCCCGTTCGAACACCCCGGCGGATTCTTCCGCGTTCGGCCCGTAGAAATCGCCGTCGATATAGCCCAAGGTCGGATGGGGGTCGGTGTCGCGCCTGTGGTTGCCGGAACCCGAATTGTAAAAGGAAGCGTCGCTTCTGACCGTCAAATCTTCCCATCGAAACATTTTCGGGCCGGTGTACGATGCATGTGCGTCATCTTCGCCCTCTCTGTTGAAGGTTGCGAAGGTTGTTATGCCGGCGTATCCAATGTCTGAAATCTCGACGTCCACAGTGTTGTCGCGGAACGAAAACGTAAGTTGGGCAAGCCCCTGAAGGGGGCGGCCTGTACGCATGTGCGTTCCGACCATCGCGCCGCCCCAAGTTGCCGTTCCGGCCGTCTCGGTTTCCAAAGCTCGCGGACGGCCGTCGTGCAAATATCCGAGTGCCGCGCTGTAAGTGTGTGTAGGATTGTCTGGCGTCGGCCGATAGGTGTTCGTGTAAAATATGCTGTATTGCCCTCTTCCGCCGAATGTTTGCGACGGACTCGGTATGCCCGCGGTAGTGGATGCGAAAAAATCAATATTCCGCGCGGTGTCACGGCTGTACTTGGGGGTAACATCCAAATTGCCGAACCGAACATCGCTAGGGATCAAAATAAGATCATGGTATTCGACTCCGAAATCCTCTTGCTCTTCAAGCAAATACCTTAATCCTCTAATTATCGCAGTGTCTGCCGTGCATTCGCTGCCGCGCGGCGGATCGCCCGGACAAATCACTTCAAGACGGTAATTGTCGTTTACAACAACATTTGCGTCTTCGGTTTCGACAATTGCGGAATAATCCGAAGATGCTCCATAGTAGAAAAAGGGGTCAGTCATTTCCAGATGAGTGACGGCCACGCCTTGCAGTCTGAAAACGCTGCCTCCCGAAGTCGAAGGTTGCGATTCCGGCTGCTCCGGCTGCGTCTGAATTGCTGCGACGGCGGCGGCTTGAATTTCCCTGTAATCCTGCGCGGCCTCCAAATCGCCGCGTGCTTCGGCAAGCGCGGCTTGCGCCGCGGCGGCCGCGGCGACCGCGACTGCCAGCGCGTTTTCAAGAGCGCGGCGGGCGGCGTCGATGGCCTCTTGGGTTTCCGTAGCGATCGCGTAGGCCACAGCGTCCCGCGCCGCAGCATAGGCCGCTTCCGCCAACGCCGGTGTCGAAGCCGCTCTCACTGCGGCGAGACTCGCGGATGCAGCGATGGGCGTCAGCCCGTCGAGGATGGCCAATTGCGCGGTTCTGTAATTCCGCGCTCTGGTCACTGCGGCTTGCGCGGCTGTTTCCGCTGTTTCCGCTGTTTCCACCGCTGTTTCCGCTGTTTCCACCGCTGTCGCAAGAGCGCGTTGAGCGGCTTGGACAGCGGCTGCGGTTCTTGCCGACCGCGCGGCGGCCACTGCGTTTTCCGCCGCAGTCAACGCCGCCGCGGGGGTTTGCGTTCCGCTTCCGCCGGACTGCGATTGCGGAGCGGCCGACGAGCTTGCGCCTCCGCCGCCGCTGCATCCTGCGAGCGCGAGAGGCAGACAGGCCGCGAGGGCCAACAGCAGTTTCTGAATCATGGACTTAATCCTTTCTCTAAGACGCGAACAGGCCGATTGAGCACGGTGTCGCGCAAATCTTTGGCCACTGCTCAGGTTGCTTCGCGAATGGACTCAAGACGCATGGCAACTAGCACGGGGGGGGGGGTAGGTCAACTCTTTGCTTTGTCCGAAAGAAAACTCCTCAAAGCTTTGAGTATTTTGACTGAATCGATGGGTTTCACTTGGGAAGAATCACAGGATCTGGCATGATTTAGCGGTGTTTCCGCCTTGCGGGCAGCACTCGAGCGAATCTTCGGAAGATTCGGCATGCGGAGTTTTTTCGAATTGCGGTTGTCCGCTGGGGTCCGTCTTCATCGAGGAGGTCGAGTTGGACACGAAGTCCCGCGACGACATCCCGGCGCTTATGATCGGTCTCCAGACGACTTACACGAGCGAGGCGACGTGGACCGGGCTGTTCGGTCTTCCAGACGAGCACATTCTTCCCGCTTAGAGCGTGTCCGATTTAGGTTGACGCGTATCCGGCATTCACGAGGTAGTTTGCGTATTCCCGGGGTTTGAATTTGTCGAGAGTGTCGCCGACGTTTCGCCGGAGCGTTTCGCGGCATCGCGGCTGGGCGTCCCGCAGCCAGTGCTTGAGCTTGGCGAACTCCTGCTCGATCGGATTGAGTTCGGGGCTGCAGGGCGGAAGGAACAGAAGATGGGCGCCCGTGCCCTGCTCGCCGTCAGATGCTGCCTCGAGAACATGTGTTGGACCGACTTCCTCTATTGGAGAGCTTGTCGCGTCACAGCCTTCAGACCAAAAATGTAGCGCACCCTCTGTGTGCTGTTGCTTGCGGCTTCACCAGTCTAGATTCATGTTTCAATCAGATGCCTGCTGGCAGCTTGCTGTGGGAACAGCCCCTTCTTTTCCGCGGATGGCAAAAGGCCATGACTTCGGCATGATCCGCATAGATCCAGTTGTCAGCGACGAAATCCCTATCTCCTGAAAAGCTTGATGTATTCGTTGAAAATAAAAAGCCGGTTCCTGCGTTTTCCGGTCGCTTCGATCAGGACTCCATGCGCGACCATATCGGCGATCAATGCTGAAGCGGTATTTGTTGTCGCTCTGATGATTTCCGCCGCCGAGTTCACGTCGACAACCGGGTTGCCATAAAGATGTCGCATGAAGGTTTGCGCATTTTCTTGCCTGCGCGCACTGAACTTGGGCAGAACTTTGCTCTCGATCTGTCCTTTGATGGCAAGCATCTCGTGGAACACTTCGGTCGAAGCGCGCGCCGTCTCTTCCACGCCATGCAGGAAAAAAATCAGCCATTCGCGCAGGCGGTTTCCTCGCCGAACCGCCGTCAGGTGATCGATATACGCGGTTTTGTTCCGCTCGAAATAGTCCGACAGGTACAGCGCCGGTTTCATGAGCAGACTCTCGGAGGCGAGATACAGCGAGATCATCAACCGCCCCAGGCGTCCGTTGCCGTCCAGAAACGGGTGGATCGTTTCAAACTGATAATGGGCGATGGCTATGCGCGCCAAGGGATGTGCGAACAGATTGTCGGCATGCAAAAATGCCTCAAGATCGCTCATCAAATCGGGTACATGATCGTGATGGGGCGGGACGAACACCGCATTCTTCAGGCTGACGCCGATCCAGTTCTGGCTTTGTCGGAACTGTCCCGGTTGCTTGCGTTCGCCTCGTACGCCGGACATCAGGATTCCGTGGGTCTTGCGCAGCAGCCGGTTGGAAAGGGGCAATTCTTCCAACGCATCAATCGCATAGTCGATTGCTTTGATGTAGTTCTGCACTTCTTCCAAATCGTCGCGGTCTTGCGGGGCCAGATCATCGGCGTCCTTGAACGCGTCCTCGATATAGATCCGTATTCCCTCGATGCGGCTGGATTGGACTGCCTCCTTGGCCACATGCATGCGGATGAAGAATTCGATATCGGGAATCAGCCTGGCATAGGCGTTCAGTTCCCCCAGCGCGCGGTCGGCGCGGCCAAGCAACTCTGTCAGTTCCGGATCGGTGATCACCCATTCGTGGCAGATTCGTTCGGGAAGAAATGCCTTGTACCCATATTTGTTTTCGGACCGCCCCGATTTGAAATCCGAAATATCCATATCTCGAAAACTGATCTGCTTCTCTGGAATTGTTCAAGCTTACTGCAGTTTGAGAACAGATCTCAACCGTTATCTCAAAAAAATTCCGTTTTTTGAGATAACGGAATTTCTTATGTCAAATTGCGCTCAGGCAGGGATTCCGGCCGTCACCCGGAAGTGGATGCCAAGGAGCGATGGAACAACATCGGAACTGCAGCCGGACTCAAGCGTACCCGCCAAGTTCGCAAACGATGGTCCATTCCTCCTTCGTAACCGGTTGAACTGACAGCCGGCTGTTCCTCACGAGGACCATTTCACTCAGCCGCGGGTCCGATTTGCATTCCGAAATCGTCACCGGCTTGGGCATGGCAGCGACCGCTTTGACGTCCACGCACTCCCATCGCGGGTCTTCGGTCGTGCTGTCGGGATGGACTTCGGCAATGACCTCAACGATGCCCACGACGGCTTTGTCCGACTGCGAGTGGTAGAAGAAACCCAAGTCGCCGACCTTCATCTCCCGCATGTAGTTCCGCGCTTGATAGTTTCGGACCCCGTCCCACTCTTCTCCTTGGTCGCCTTTCGCCACCTGCTGGCTCCAGCTCCATGTGCTGGGTTCCGATTTCAACAGCCAATACCTCATGTTTCCTCGCCCAAAGATTGCCGTTTTCTGAATCTGCGTGCACTGCTTTACAGCTTGAACGACAATAATCCAATTGAACGCGAACCGCCGAGGGGTGATCGAAGGGATGCCTCGGCTTCGCGCAGGGCCGCCGCTGCAACTCCCCGAAAACGGATGCAATCGACCGGCCGATCCTATTCGCTTTGGCTTGCTTGTCCCTGATGAAACGAGCGGATTGCCTTGGCGGCGTGCCAATCGCGCGGGTCTGCGTTCAGCCTTTCCCATGAGGTTGAACAGTATCGAGTGGATTGCAGACGTAACGCTCGGCGGCGCCTACGATTTGGCTCCTCGCTTTCCGAAGCCGACGAGAGGCGCGCTTTCGGTGTCCAGCGGCCAGCGCGGGTGCGCGGGCAAACTGTAATCGTCGAACAATCCCAATCGATAGCGCTCGATCCCTACCCACGCGATCATCGCGCCGTTGTCGGTGCAATACTGAGGCTCCGGCGCGATGAACATCGCATTCTTTTCTGAACAGAGCGCGTTCAATCCCGCCCCGATGGTTCGGTTGGCTGCGACCCCGCCGCAAACGGCGAACGTGTCCGCTCGCCGGCCTGTTCTTTCGAAATACGCTTCGAATGCGGTATCTGATTTCTCTACGATGACGTCAGTGATCGCTGCTTGGAAGCTTGCGCAAAGATCCGCGATGTCATTTTCGGCCAATTTTCCGTCATGCCGATAAAGGCCCTCGCAGGCTCTCACCAGCGAAGTCTTCAGCCCTGAAAACGACATGTTGCAGCCGTGCTTCCCGGACAATGGGCGCGGAAACGCGAATCTGTCCTTGTTTCCGGATGCGGCGGCCGCCTCGATGGAGGGACCGCCCGGCTGGGGCAATCCCAGCGTTCGCGCCGATTTGTCGAAGGCTTCGCCCGGCGCATCGTCCAAGGTGCCGCCCAAGCGGATGAACCGGTCCGCGCCGAGCACGGCCAGAAACTGGCAGTGGCCCCCGGAAACGAGCAAGGCGAGATAGGGGAATTCCGCGCCGTCCGTCAGTCTCGCGGTCAGCGCGTGGCCCGCAAGATGGTTTATACCCAGCAAAGGCTTCCCGCTTCCCGCGCACAATCCTTTGGCGAATGATACCCCCGCGAGCAGCCCCCCGATGAGTCCGGGGCCGGCGGTCACGGCTATCGCATCGGCGTCATCCAACGTCTTGCCGGCTTCGGCAAGCGCCTCTTCAAGGCAGAAGTCAAGTCGCTCGGCGTGCGCGCGGGCGGCGATTTCCGGGACGACTCCGCCATATTCGGAATGAAGCTTTCCTTGGCCGTGCACGACCGAAGACAAGACATCCGCCGGCTTGCCGATTTCATGGCGAACGACCGCCGCTGCGGTGTCGTCGCAACTGCTCTCGAGACCGAGAACTGTCAGGGTGCTGTTCATCAGGCCAATTCATTGCGTGCGAACGGCCCTGCGGGTACCATCCGGCATTGACCGACGCAACGTGACCGGACTCGAAATGCCAGCTTGCCGAGCCGCCGTCATTCTGACCAGACCGAAAGAGTCGTCCGTCAGGGCGGCCGCCTATCTCGAGAATATTCTGGGCGGCAAAGCGCAGATCATAATTTCGCCGGTCGTAAGGGTTGTTCGGGCGGGGACGGCTCCCGATCTGGCCGAATATTCAGCCGTGATATTCACTTCGCAATCCGGTGTGGACGCATTCGCGGGAATATCGATTGATCGGAGAATGCCGGCTTATTGCGTCGGACCCAGAACGGCCGCGGCTGCCGACAGCCTCGGTTTCCAAGTTTGCGTTGCGGACCGCACGTCGAAGTCGCTTCTGGACCTGATCGCGGCCGCCGCTGACTCGGGACGATTGCTTTATGCGAGAGGGGAGCATGTCGCATGCGACTTGCGCGCGCGGCTGGCGGACCGCGGAAGGGAGGTCGATGAAGCCGTGGTATATCGTCAAGAACTCCAGCCTTTCAGTCCCGCGGCCATGCGCGCTCTCACGGAGCGGCGGTGCGCGCTCCCATTGTTTTCGGAAATGGCCGCAAGACACGTCTGCGATCAGGCCGCGGGAATTCCGGATATCGGACACTCGGCGCACTGCATCAGCGGGAAGGTTGCGCAAGCATTCACGCTTCCTTGGCGGAAGAGCGTGACCTCAGAACCTGTCGCCGAACAGGTTCTCGACTCTGCCGCAGACAGCGCCGCATCCCGCGGTCCCGATGCCGCCGCTGCGGATTGATTGGCGCTTTCACATTGGCGTTCGGGGACGAATGCAAAACCGCGTTTGCTCATTGCACGCAAGTGCTGCCCGGAAATCCGGCGCTCCCGTGGAGAGCCGGACAAATTCAGGACGCAATGAATCCAGTTGATGAATTCCGCAGGATACTTAACGTCTGTCGCGCGGAGAATTTTCGGGAATCATTATCGTGGCCGAAAGCGACGAACCGACCAATCCAGAGCCGAAAAAGGCGTCCGGCGAAAAGAAGCCGGTCGGTCTCGACGGTTCAAAGCGCAGTACAGTGAATCCTGACGCCGAAAATGCGGACGCGGATGCGCCCGCAGACGCGAATATCGAGCCGGCCGACGACCGCCGGACGCCCGAGAAACCCCGCAATGAGCAGCGGAATCCGTCGCAGCCGGTCGCCGCTCCCGAAAGGAAGGCCGGGTCCAAATCCAAATCGCATAAATCCAGCTCCGGAATTATCCGGATCGTCGACAGGGTTGCTGTTTTCTTGGCTAAAGCGGCAGCATTCGGCCTGGTTGCGGGCGCTGTCGGCATTGCGACGGCATACGTGCTGCGCGACTACTCTGCGAATACCGTGAACGAGCCAGATCCAATCGCGGCGGCGACGGAGCGGATCGATTCTCTTCAGACAGACATTGCCGGATTGAAGGAAGAAATCCAGCGATTGGCGGTCGTTTCGGAAAGCAACCGGGAACTGCAAGCAGCGGTTGCGGAGTTGTCGCAGAACTCGGACCAGCAGGCGACCTCTCTTGAAGCGCTTAGAGCGGAGTTGGCGAGCTTGTCGGAAACCGGACGGCTGGCCGATGATTCGACTGACGAAATGCTCGGCGGACTGGGCCAGAGATTGACCGAACTTGAATCCCTCGTTTCCAGTTTCGGCAAACGGGTGCTGGCACTGGAAGAATCCTACGGAGGGCTGTCGCAAGCGGCCGTTGCCGCGGGAGGGAATGAATCGGCTTCGACAGGCGGCGGTCAAAACGGCGCTGGGCTTGAAACCGCCCCGCCAGCGACGGTGATCGGCACGAGCGGAGCGGATGCCGACCCGATGTCGAAAGACGTTGAACGGCTGGACGGCGAGATAGCCGAATTGAATGCGCGGCTGGACGCTCTTGCAGAAAGCAAGGCCGAGGCAAGCCGATACGATGAGATGGAGCAGAGATTGGAGGGTTTGACAGCAAGCGTTCAAGCGATCCGGGATGCCTCGGCGGATGTTCAATTGCCTCCGGAATTGGAGGGTCGCATTGAAGCTCTTGCTGCGCAAGTCGAGTCCATTGCGGCGGATCTTTCCACGGCCGGGAGCGCGCAGTCCAGATCGATCGCGATGATCGGCGTCCGAGCCGCGGCGGAGACCGGCGCGCCTTACGGACTGCTTCTGCTTGAAGCCGGGTTCGAAGAAGCAGATCTCCCGGAGATCGTGCGCGCTCATCAGGAAGTCGGCATCGCGACCATCTCGGAACTGCGGGAATCATTTCCGGAAGCATCCAGAGCTGCCGTCAGGGCGGCGGAGATGGCCTCGGGTCCGGACGGCGTCGCGGGCGGGATCGGTTCGATTTTGCGTTCGATTTTTCAAGTCAGGCCTTTGACACCGATTGAGGGCGATGATCCGCCGGCTTTGCTTTCCCAAGCGGAAGCGCTTGTTCGCGCGAACCAACTTCGCGACGCGGTAAAAGTCCTTGATGCCCTTCCCGAAGCGGGTCGCTTGGCAATGGACGCCTGGCTGGACAGGGCCAATGCGCGCTTGAATGTTCTGGAAGCGCTCGACGGAATGGCCAGCTTGGCGAGCGAGGGTTGACCGCGGCGCCCATGTTCTGGTCACTCTCGAAAATAATCGCGTTCGTTGCAGCCGTAGCGCTGCTCAGTTTCGGTGCGGTTTTGCTGCTGGAAGCCGATGGAATTGTTCGAATCGAATTCGCGAACCGGGAAATATCGATGACCCCGCTTGCGTTGCTGATTTTGGCGGTGCTCGTCGTGCCGGTCGTTTGGTCGTTGGTATTCCTGCTCGGCCTGCTGCAAGCCGCTGTGAAATTCCTGATAGGCGATGAAACCGCGTTGACCCGGTATCTCAACAGGAATCGGGAGCGCAAAGGATACGAGGCTCTCGTGAACAGCTTGATATCGCTGTCTTCGGGCGAGCCGAAGAATGCGATCAGCGATGCGGAAAAAGCCGAACGGTATTTGAGCCGTCCCGAGATCACCGGAATTCTGATCGCGCAAGCGGCCGAAAAGACCGGCGACAAGAAAAGGGCGGAGCAGGCTTACCGCGACTTGATCAAGGACGAGCGAACCAAGTTCGTCGGCATCGTCGGAGTTCTGAAGCAAAAGCTGCAGGACAATGAAATCGAAGTGGCGATGAGGCTTGCTGAAAAGGCGTTCGCGATCAATCCGCGCCATGAGGAAATCCAGAATGCGCTGTTCCGCTTGCAATCGGGAATGGAAGACTGGTCGGGCGCGCGAACGACGCTGGCGGCGAAATTGAAATCGAAGGCATTGCCGAAGGACGTGCATGCGCGGCGCGACGCGATCTTGAAGTTCGAAGAAGCGAAACGGATGATCGCGGAAGGCAATTCCGCGGAAGGAGAAGATGCGGCGCTGGCGGCGAACAAGGCATTGCCCGGCCACGTTCCGGCGGCGGTGCTCGCGTCCGAAATCAAGACGCGCTCGAACGAGCGCCGCGCTGCCGCCGCAATCATTCGAAAGGCGTGGATCTTGCAGCCCCATCCGGATCTTGCCAAGGCGTTCGCAGCCATTGAACCCGACGAGCCGCCGCAAGCCCGGATAAACCGCTTCCGCCAGCTGATCGGAAAGGACGCCGTCGAGCCGGAATCGAAAATGGCCCAAGCCGAAATTCTGCTGGCGAACGACGATTTTCTCGGCGCCCGGCAGGTGCTGGGGAAACTTCCCGAAGAGCAGCCGACTGTTAGGTCTCTTGCGATCATGGCCGCGATCGAACGCGGCCAAGGCGCGCCGGACTCGGTCGTTCGGGGCTGGCTGACCAAAGCCGTCTCAGCGCCGCGCGGACCGCAATGGGTGTGCGAAAATTGCCAGACGGTCCATTCGGACTGGATGCCCGCATGTTCGGAATGCGAGGGGTTCGACACGATTTTGTGGAAGGACGTTCCCAGCGCGGAGCAGATTCATTCGTCAGCAGTCGGATTGCTGCCGCTGGTGATCTCATCCAAAGGCGCAAACGCGGCGCTCGGGAACGCCGCCGAAAGCAAACCCGCAACCGGGCCGATCAAAGGAAACGAGACTTCTTGAGCGGTGTCCGAATCAGATATCTTTGATTTTTCCGGTTCCGCAGAGATCGACCCTCGACCGGCTGCGTTCCTTACTCTTTGGTCAGGTGGTTGTAACGCCACCGGCTCTCGGGAGGTGTTCAACACGATCCAGAAATTTCGAGGCTGTGCGCCATGGCCAACTATTCCTCATCTGTTTTCTGCAGCCTGCCACGGCCTAGCAGCGTCACTAATTACCCAAAAATGCCTCCAGCACGGAGAGGTCTTTTTTGGAGTAGGGCAAGAGCCGGTGTTCTCTTTCGGACAGGACCGACAGTGGCTGAGATCAATAGCAGGTCGGTGAAGACGACAGAATGGTGCCGCCGCAGGGCATGATACGGGAAAGAAAATCAAGGGGTGCAATCGCCGCGTTGTTGACGCTAAATGGGGTGCTGACCAAAACAATTCATGAGGTTTTGATGTAGGGGCGGGGTTCCGCCTGAAATACTAGGAATACTGTAGAGGGTGCAGAATGACGTGAAATTTTGTGCGGATGGCAAATATTAGAAGCCGAAACCAGCTTTCGAGCTTGAGAAGTTCAGATTTACCCTTGAAATTATCACCAAACCGAAGGATGCTGAGGGATTCACGGTTTTGTATTGTTTCTATATCGTGGAGCGGATTCCTTTTTAAATATAGCCGCTCCTGCACCTAGCTAAGCACTATGAACAAATTTTGGAGACTTCGGTGGTGGACACAACTTGCCGCATACCGCATTATAATGCATTCAACCGGAACGGCCACAAGATGCAGGAAATAAGAAATATAAATCCTGCTCGTGTTGTTAGAATCCGTTTGCACACCCCGCTGAAAGCCGCTTGAATATTTCATCAGCGACACAGTTGGCATTTCCCTCAATATTAGCGATAAGATAGTCGATGCATTCATTCAATCTGGAATTTATGACATTCGGCTTAACTGCCTCCAAAGCCAGTTTGCTTTGTCTACGACAAGTTTCTTTATTTAACCTGCCACGTATTTCAAAATGATCAAGCTGATTCATCACTATCAGAGCGTATTGATCACCCGCATAGGATAGAATCTGCTCGTAATGCCTGCGAGCACCTGGCGACACGCCGTTATTATATTTTACTCCATTGCCAATTCTGCAAAGTAGGACCGTCCTAAACAAAGGTTCGGCAAAATTTGGAATAATAAAAGAAGCATTAGGGATATAATTGACTAAACTTCGTGCGATAGGCACCTCATGATAAAAGTTATTCCAATCATGATGCTTATTTTTCAAATCGGATAATAGGTCATTGACGATGATCAAACGTTCAGATTTTGAGCGGTAAGCGTTGCCACCGACTACGTTGAAGAACCCCTCACCAAGCTCATATTTGGCGGTATGTAAATTGGCGTTATAACCCTCGAGTACCACGCCAAGTTTATATCGTGACTCATCAAGACAGACGTTCCAAACAAATGGCGCAATAATTGAAATATTCTTACGGACAATTGAAGATGTGTCCGGCGCTACGAATATTCCAAAAATAGTGCGGAGAATATTGCCGCAGAAGTGTGTTGGTAGTTCATTAATGTGTTTATCAATTATCTTTATTCTTGACTTGTCGAGCGGCGTGGTTTGTCTCTTGAGGTTTCTGATGAATTCTTTAACCCGTAGCGCAGCTTCGGTTGGTCGATCCTTAAGTACACCTTGTACGCAAGTGGATAACCATCCCATTAATTCGTATGCATCAATATTGTAACTGTTTGGATGCGATATTCCAACATTGTTGCGCATATCCAAGATGTGTTTCAACTTAGTATATGTCGGATCAGATATCAGTTCAAGTTTTCGACACGTGTCCAGAAGTACAATATCTTTGAAATTTTCAAGGTCTGTTTCAGTAGAGTACATGTCACGATTCTTACCACCTCCGACAGCAGCATCGAAAAAGATATCTAAACCGTAAGAGATCGCTTTCTTGCGAAGATCGACAACAACTTCATTAAAAATTGCATTTAGCGAGTAATCAAAGAGACCACAACCAGCGCCGACAACAAACTTTGATAGATACGTCGCATCGGTTTTTATCTCTTCTGGAAGTTGGTTAATAAAACCGGGAAGGATATCTCCGATAACTTTGCGTTGATCTAGGTTAGCAATGATATTATCTGACGGGAGACCAGCGCTTTCTAGATATTCAACGATTATCTGTGCTTGTGGATCAACCAGTTGGTTTGGCTTATTTTCAACAATGTCGTTCATCAATCCTAGCCCTGACTTTTCCATTTTTTGATGAGAGCGGTGCCAAATTTCTTGTTGGCTATAATCATTGCTTCTACCCAAATACACGACGCCTCGTGCCCAATACCATCCATACAGCCCACAAACAAGATGGTATCGTACATCTGTGCTGGAACCGTACAGCTTAAACAGGATTCGTCTTATGATTTTGGGTTGGGATTGTTCTGCGAACTCGAATTCGCCACGAGCGCGGCTGGCAAAGCGATCTTTACCATCTAATGTTGCTTGGAAGGAAAACGTTGGGTTGGCTTCTTCGATTGGAGGGCTTGTTGCGCTGTAGCCGCTTATCAAAGATCATGGGACTCAACCCTCCACCGGAACGGTAGCGCCACAAATGCTGTCGCTTTCAGGTTCGCCGACCTGATCGCCGAACATCGCAGTTGACGCGCGATCAAATGTCCAAAAAAAATCCGACACTGCAAACTTTTTCACTTTGTTGAGAAAATTTCGTTAAGGCGCATGTCGATGCGCATTCGAATCCAAGGGAATGATCCATGCCCGAAGCCAGCTGCATCCCGAAAACGATCCCGTTGACCGAATGTTTCGGCGTCGATGTCCAGGACTTCGACCTGACTCGGGTTAGGACGGAAGACGATTTCCGCGCGGTGCGCAATTTGTTCGACGAGCGCTCGGCATTGCTGTTCCGCAATCAGGATCTGGCCGACGAAGACCACATCCGCCTGAGCAAATTCTTCGGCCCCATCGCGGACCGCCTTGCCGACGTGCGCAAACCCGACGAAGCCTACAAGGTGCCCGAAGTATCGAACATCCGCGAAGACGGCACCGTCACCGAAGAAACGGACCTGCGTACATTGAACCTCAAGTCCAATTTCTTTTGGCATTCGGACAGCACTTTCCTGCCGACCCCTGCACTGGTCAATGTCATCACTGCGCGCGTCGTCCTCTCATCGGGCGGCGCCACCGAACTGGCTTCGACCCGCGTCGCATGGGCCGAGATGCCGCAAATGCTCAAAGCGCGGATCGAGGGCCGCGGCATTCGGCACCGCTTCAGCCATTCGCGAAAGAAAATCTCCGAGGAGCTTTCGCGATTGCCTATGTTCAACAAATGGCCGGATCAGCACTGGAAATCAGTCTGGCTCAATCCGGCCAACGGCCGCGAAGCGCTCTATCTTGCGAGTCATGCGTACAAGGTGGACGGTTACTCGAAGGCCGAAAGCGAGGAGCTTCTCGATGAGCTAATCGGATTCTGCACCCGGCCCCGCTATGTCTATTCGCATGCATGGTCAGTCGGCGACGTTCTGATGTGGGACCAGCGCGCGGTCATGCACCGCGGTACGCCGTGGCCGTATGACGAGCCACGCAAGCTTTCGAGCATCTGCAGCAGCGCGCAAGATAGCGACGGCCTTTTCTCCGTCAGGATGCGACAGGATTGAGACCATGGCGCGGCGCAAGCGCATTCCGAACCCTGAGGGTCCCGCGTTCAAGCGCGAGTAGACGGATGAATTGGGTTGCCCGCGCCGAAAGCAGCATTCACTGAACAGCCGAGATTCCGGTCTTCATCAACATCGACGCGCATTTTGAATGGCGGCGCGGACCTTGAGCCGAAAATTGGAGATGAACTTGAGGCAAAGCCGCGTCTATGCATTGTCATCGACTGCGACAAACTGGGTCGATTGTGACGGCATGAATGTGAATCCGATTGTCGAATGCGCTGGATTTTCTAGATTCATTTTGCAATTGCATTGGCACAATCGAAGGCAAAGATAAGAAGCAGAGGACGTACGGCATGCGCGCAATAACCTATGACCGTTTCGGTTTCGCCGAAGATGTGCTGAAACTCGAAGACCTGCCCGCTCCGAACCCCGCCGACGGCGAGGTTCTCGTGCGCCTGAAGACCTCGGGAGTGAACCCTTCCGACGTCAAGGTGCGGGCTGGAGGACGACCCGGCGTCACTGAGCCGCCGTTTCCGAAGATTGTTCCGCATAGCGACGGCGCCGGCGTGATTGAAGCCGTCGGCGCCGATGTGGACGCTTCGCGGATTGGAGAGCGAGTCTGGATCTGGAACGGTCAATGGCGCCGCGCATTCGGCACCGCAGCCGAATGCATTGCGCTGCCGTCGAAGCAGGCCGTTCGCTTGCCGGATGCCGTTTCCTTCGAGGAAGGCGCCGTGCTGGGAATTCCCGGCCTCACGGCAGTTCGCGCAGTACTTGGCGGCGGGCCGGTTGACGGCAAGATTGTGCTGGTCAGCGGCGGCGCGGGCACTGTGGGCCGCTTGGCTGTTCAAGTCGCCAAGGCATCCGGAGCTCGAGTGCTTGCGACGGCGCGCGGAACCGAGGGGCTGGAGGCCGCAAGATCGGCCGGCGCAGAGCGCGCATTCGACTATTCCGACGGGAACCTCGCGGATCAGATACTTGAGGCCACTGATGGCAATCCTGTCGAACGAATAGTCGAAGTCGAATTCGGCAGGAATGTCGAGACGAACGCCAGAATCATCGCGGAGCGCGGAACGATCGCAGCCTTTGGATCGGCCAAGGACATGGCGCCGACGCTGCCGTTCTATCCGCTGATGTTCAAGGCCGTGACGATTGACCTCGTGCTCGTCTACCTGCTTTCGCGCGCCGAACGCGGTTCGGCTATCGAAAGCCTCGCCGACCTGCTCGAGCGCAAGGCGCTGGACATTCGGATTTCAACGGTCCTGGACTTGGCTGACTGCGCTAAGGCGCATGACATAGTGGCTTCCGGAGAGCGGGCGGGATCGGTCATCCTGAAAACGTAGGCGAGGCGAACCGATCAGGCATGGAACCGTCGACCATCGTCTTGCCGCCGTCTGCACGCTGGTGATCGCCCTTGGTCCGATAAGCAGATCATTCGCGGGCGCTCCGCATTTGCGAATGCCGAAAGCGACGCGGCCGCAGGACTTGAGCAACCGCAGCCGGATCAGATTCATTGATCGACTTCATCCCGGCAAAGCGCTCTTGACCTTGGCCCGTTGTTCCGGGCTGCGGCGAAGCTTTCCCAGCGCAAGTTTCATCTCTTCATTTTCAAAAGCCGGAGCATAATTCCGGATATCGGCCGATGTCATGCCGACCTCTTTGCACTGTGATCGCCATTCCTCGGCGATCTGCCCGGCCATCGCCGCCGCCCGAGCGCGGGCACCGTCCTCGGAAATGTCGAAGAAGGGAGCCGCCTCGACCGCTGCCTCGATCGACGCTTCATGGCCGCTGAGCGGGCTGATGCCGGTTTCAAGATGTCGATGGCGCTCAGGCTGCGGATTGATGTCGAACGCCGGGGACAGCACCCAAGCGCCGTCGTCGGCGTAGAGAAAGCCGTGGTTTTTCAGGTGGTCGTCGTTGTTGCTTACGAGAATTGTGAACAGGATGCGGTCGTGTAGTTCCTTCAGTTCGGAAGCAACCAGGTCTGCGCCTCCGCAGTGTTCGCGCATCGCGTCGGCGATGTCGGTGTAGTGCGCTCCTTCAGATCCTTCGTGATCCAAAAACGTTCGTGCGGAAACGTAGTGTTTGCGTCTGTCGCCGATCCGGTCGAAGCGTTCAATGACGGCTATGGGCCTGTCGGAGCGTTCCAGAATGAGGCGCGCGCCTGCCGCTCGCAAACCCGCGCTGGCAGCGAGGTTCAGCGTCGCGACTTCCATTCTTTCGACTGGCATGGCGTCGCGGTCCGACGTGAATTTGGCGATCGACAGCTTGCCTTCATCGTCATAGTCCGATTTTGGCCGGGCGCCACCGAGGCTGCCGGCGTTCCCAATCATCTTGTTCGCATAGGCTTGGGCATTCGGGTCATTGGTCTCGATTGCGCGACAGCAGTGCACAAGGTCATTGATGTTGCTGAATCGGGGAGTGGGCGGATTTGCGAAGGACATTGGACGCCCGTCATCATCAAGGAATCGGAGCGCACCTTGCCGGGTGCGGTCGTTTGCCGTCAGGAGAAATTCCAACTCGTTTGGCGGTTGGCCCAGCGCCTTTCGAACGATGCCCCGGCCCCATGAGTCCGGCGCGGCGTCTGAGAACGGCCCCGGCAATGCTCCGCGTTGATTGGTTCGGTCGCCGGAGGAATAGAAGGGCTGTTCCGACAGGGGCAATGACGGCGCGAGGGCGAAAGCGCCCGGCTTGTCCAGCCATTCTTCAGAATACTTGAAAACAGACATCTCACGGCGCCCGTCGGTTTCGAAGATCAGTTCGCCGACGCCGTACAGCGCAGCACCGATGGCGACTCGCACCCGCTTCTTCTCGGTCATAATCCCATGCCGTCGATCTTGTCGCCGGTCGGCAATCCAGTCAGGTCGCTTTTGCCGGCTGTCTTTTTCCGAATGCGCTGCGGCAGCTCGGATTGATCGCGGATGAGTCCGATGTCGTCGGAGGCGACATCGAGCACTTCGGTGAAGCGGCGCAAGTTGCCAAGCGCAATGAAGGCCATCGCCAGGACGCCGGTCGAGATGCCGGGATCTCCGCCTTCGAGTCGTTGCACGGTGCTCAGGGACACGCCCATCTTCGCCGCAAAATCCCGCTGCGAGAGTCGGCGCTTCTTTCTTGCGATCTTGATGTCTTGGCCAAGGCGGGAAATCGCCGCCTTGGCTTTGGGTGTTAGCCGCCTCTTGCTCATAATGCTTTATATATCGGTTAATAATTGCGTTTAAAACTGATATATAAAGTGTTAAATAAATAATGAAGGGCTTGCGAATGGTCAATGCGACCATCTTGCAGGTTTCATTCCGCGTGGATCAATCTCGTTGAAAAGGCATCCGGAATCGGAGCCGGAACCCGCTCAGTAATCGAAAATCAGGCAGGTCGTCGTGCCGAAAGCCACGACTCGGCCCCGCGCATCTTTCATTTTCGCCTCGGCGGTGCCGGTGCGGCGTCCGAGGGTGATCATCCGCCCCTCGCATCGGTAGATTTCGCCGACGTTCGGCGCCCGGGTCAGATTGATCTTCACTTCGACCGTCGAGCAGCCCTTTCCCGCGGGCAACGCGGACTGCACCGCGCACGCCAGCGCGCTGTCCAGCACCGTCATCGCCCAGCCGCCATGCACGGTGCCCATCGGGTTGATGAAGCCGTCGGGAGGACTGGCTTTCCAGACGACGTGCCCTTCGTCGGCATCGATCAGCCACTGGTTCGAATAGGCGCTGACCGGAGGCGCGGGCAAGTCGCCCGCGATAATCTGCCGGAACAGCTCCAGGCCGGAGAGATTTTGGAGCGTCTCTGCGGGGACAGGAGCGAGGCGGCTCGCGTCGATTTTCTGAATGGCTCTTCTCCTTGAAGAATCGCGGGCAATCCGGCTTTGCCCGCTGCTGGTCCGGCTTCAGTTCGCGATCATTTCCTCGATGGCGACATTGAACCAATTGAGCGCACCCTCGAACCGGCCGAACAGATGACTTGGGTTGCCGCGCGATGCGAACCCGGCCTGTATTTCCTCGCCCAATTCGAAATCCTCCGAAAGAGCGGCCATGGTGATCTTTTGGTTCTTTTCCCAGCGACCCTGCGTCTCGTCGGTATCGGGAACCGACCGCGGGACCAGCGTGGCCACGCGCACGCCGGTGCGGTCCTCGGCCAGCGGCTCCAAATGCATCCACATGACATGGTCCTGCTGCACCAGCAGCTGCGTCGTAGGCGTAAGCGTGTACAGCAAGTTCGCATCGCGCCGTATCTGCCAGTCCGTCTCGGGCACGTCGCGCATGTCGGGCATGGAAATCCTGGGCAGCACCGTTCGGACATGCGGCCCGAACATGCGGTAGGTCGAAAGGTTGTCCGGGAAATACGGCGCAACCGTGTTCCGGTGCGCGACGCGGAAGTGATAAGCTTCAAGACCGCCTTCGAGCAGAAGCTTCCAATTCGCGGCGATGTCGAGCTCGTCCATGGCGGCGATCCTGTGTTCGGCCAGACCGAGCCATTGGAAATCCTTTGCCAGACCCGGCAGCCAGTCGTCGATTTCGGGCATCTCGGCGCTTTCCGGGTTGGCAATGATCCAGATGAAGCCGTGAGCTTCCGTCGCGGGCAGACGCCTGAGACCGCGCTCCGCGCGCGGAAGGTCGGGAAATCCCTGCTCCTCTTGCGGCACGGCGCGCAACTCGCCCTGGTTCGTCCAGCTCCAGCCGTGATACGGGCAGGTGAAAATCCGTTTGCAACCGGAAGTCTCCCGCTCAAGCTTTGCGCCTCTGTGGCGGCAAACGTTCAGAAATGCGCGCACGGTTTTGTTCTCGTCGCGGGTCAGCAGAACCGGCAGGCCGAGGAAATTTTTTGCGAGGAAGGCGCGTTCTCCTTCAAGCTCCGAGCTTTGAGCCGCGATGACCGGCTTGCGGCGAAGTATCATGGCGCGTTCCCGTTCAAACCGCTCCGGGCTGGAGTAGCGCGAGATCGGCGAATGAGCGACCGCCTCGTCGAGATGGGCGGATTTCTGCTCCGCCAGCCCGATGATTTCCTTGATGAGGGCGATCTCGGTTTGTCGGTCCAAGTTGTCCTCCCGGCTCAATGCCGAATTAAAGTAGTTTGTCACTCGGCGGGCGGTCAAGCCTGTGCGGCGGGCGGATCCTATCAATTTCCCAAGGTTAACTCGTCGTCCATCCCGTATGTCCTGAAGTCCCGGTAGAGGAGAATCATCGGCGCGAAGTTCGTCCATGCGGACCAGAGCTTCTGGATTCCGGGCAGCGGCGGGGCGTCGGGCGTCTCCCTCGCGGTGCGAGCGATTGCCTTGGCGAATTCGGGCGAATCATGCCGGATTCCGGAGAATCTTCACAAGCGAAAAACGGGGATTAAGGACAAAAATTCAAAACATTGCGGGTTTTCATCCGGACACTACGTAGTTCCCATTGATCGACGCCAATATTTCTGTCAGACGCCGACTATTCTATGAATCAGCTGCGATGAGATGGCAATGGCCGCGCGGCGATTAGGAGCAAAGCCGTGAACTCAGGCCGTCGGCGCAACACTGAGGTTTTTCGACCTCCGCATCCGTAAGCGAATCGCACCAAAAATGGAGATAGATCGATAGGACAAAGGAATGGACGGAAAGACAAAAGAAGTGCTGACCAATATTATGGAGCAATGCCGAAATAACGACGGGATCTTGAGGTCCTATGGCGCACCGGCCGGCGAGCCCATGATCGATTGGCTTTTCAACGAGGGCTATCTTTGGTCGAGCCGGGAACCGATAAAGACATTGGAGTATACCCTTTACGAAGACGTCATGCCGACGGAGAAGGCCTATTGCTGGGAAAAGGAGAAGGAGAAGGAGCGGCAAATGGCAGAGCATCAAGCGGCCGACATCGAAGCCTATGCCAAAGACGCGCTGAAGAGTTCGCAATCTGAGGTCGCAAAGCTGGCGACGCTGAAGCAAGAGGCCAACCGAATTGGCGAGGCGTGGTGCGGTTCGAGCTTGGGAGATCACGCGAACATGTACTACGACGGTCTGGTACCGGTTCCAGCTAACGCAATCTGGGACGTTGAGTGGGGCAGAAAGGATTCCTTTTCGAATACAACATGGGGAGATTGGACAACGAGAACCGCCAGCGAAATCGAAGAACTCATTTACTCGCGCTGCGGGGTGACGAAATCGTCGATCACCGAAATCCGCAACCGGTTGTCCAACGTCTTCGAGAGTACGGAAGGTCGCCTGTTGACCTGCCTTGAGCATTCGAAAGGAGAAGTGCAAGAGGAGACCCGAACAAGGCTGATTGATGACGTTAAGGGATTGGGTGGCGACATTTCGACCGTGCCGAAGACGGAAGAACGGATGGCTCACAAATTCATGCCAAATATGTCGCGTGATGCAAGAAACGTGAGCATGGGGTTAAGGGTCGCAGGCCACCTGCAAGTGCTGGCATCGATAGAAGTAATCGATCAGCTGGTTCGGGGCGTGCAGAAACTGGGCGAACATGCAGGGACGTTGCGCGATGCGTCACGAATCTACAATACCAAGCAGCAGGAAAGAACAATCAGCGGATCCAAAGTATTCATCGGACATGGCCGTTCCGATAGTTGGCGGGCCGTGAAGGACTTTGTGGAGCAAGAACTCGGATTGGAGGTCGAGGAGTTCGAGCGACAACCCGTTGTCGGCCGCCAGATCAAGGATAGATTGGAGGAAATGTTTCAGAACGCCGGATGGGCCATCCTTGTTGCGACACCTGATGATTCAAGTAACAGTGAGCCCCGGCTAAACGTGATCCACGAGCTTGGATTCGCTCAGGGCCGCTTAGGCTGGGAAAACGCGATCATACTGCTGGAGAAGGGATGCCAGCTTCCCTCCAATCTTGAAGGCACGGTCTACCTTGAGTTTCAACCCGGTCGAGTGAAACAAGTGTTTCACGAGTTAAGGAACTGTCTTTCCGGGAAGGGCTAATTCACGTCTGACAAACAGCGCAATTGCATTTCAAACTTCTGGCGCGAGCTTAACCGCGTTTCTGATGAGCTTGAGTCGATATTCCGGCATTTGCGCCGCCCATCGGAACCGCCGTCGAACCGAGAGCTTGTCGTCCATGAGGCGAATGACCTTCAGGGCGGTTCGCCGGACCGCCGCGAGGTTTTCCTGGCCGTGGCCCGTCCGCTCTCCGGCGTCGCGCTCCGCTTGGATGCACCATTGGCGAAGCGTGAAGCGGGAGCATCCGAGCTTCTCCGCGACCGAGGCGCAGGCCGCGCTGTCGCTGGAGTAGTCGGGACGATTTTCTTTGAACAGACGAACTCCTCGTACGCGGAGTTCGTCCGGTTGCCTCGGGCTGTACTTGCTCTTCGGCATGGATCCCTTCCTTTAAGTTTCCGGCTCGGTTGTTTAGCCGATTGCTCTCCGGAAAACCCGGTGCAGTTCAATGTTTCCGGTTGGCACGCACGAATCTGTGAATCGCATCGTTGCCGGTACAATTGCGCTTCGAACGGAAATTTAGTTCCGACCAATTGTTGATAAAAGTCATGAAATTACCTAGAAACATTTTTGTAATCCCAATCTCGCGAGAGGCGAGGAAGTTCAAATGACGGCGAAATATATCGGTACGCGGATCAAAGCGCTTCGCGAAGAGCGAGGGCTTTCCCAAGGCGAACTCGCGCAGTCGCTGGGCTTCAAAGACCTACAGACCATTTCGGACGTTGAAACCGGAGCGCGCCGCGTGACACCGGACGAGCTTATGCTCGCGGTAGAGAAGTTGGGTGTATCGCTGAAAGATTTAACCGATCCTTTCAGGCTTACCGGCGAGGGAAGCTTCTCTTGGAGACAAACGGGCGTAAGTACGGAGCAACTTAGAGAGTACGAACGCGATGCCGGACGCTTGATCGCCGCGTTCCGTTTCCTGGCGCCCATAGTCGGACACAGGCTACCGCCTGAACGTCCGGTATTCAACCTCACTAGCCAATCGAGCTACGAGGACGCCATGTACGCGGGTGAACGATTCGTCGCTGATTTCAACCTTGGCGAGGTGCCGGCATTGCAACTAGCCGAGGTCATGGAGCGGGAACTGGGCATCTTGGTTCTAATGGTCGATGCCGTCGACGGCATCTCGGGGGCGGCTTGCCGGTTGCCCGAGTTGGACGCGGTGTTGGTCGCGCGCGGTGAAGTCCGCGGTCGTCGCAATTTCGACCTTGCCCACGAGCTGTTCCATATTCTGACTTGGGACACGATGCCGCCGGAATACTCCGAAGAAGCAATGGAAACAGGGGGCAGCCGCGTGGAACAACTTGCCAATAATTTCGCGGCTGCGGTACTCATGCCAGCTTTTACGGTGAAGCAGTTCGGAGATTGGTCGAACCTAACCGAGGAGAGTTTGATCGCGAAGTTGAACTTCGCGGCGGACGAGCTTCAAGTGACGTCCTCGGCATTAAGGTGGCAGCTAGTGGCACTTGGTGAACTGGAGTGGGATGTGGCGAATTCTTTGCCAAGGCATGCCTTGCGCAATAATGGGCACGATGTCCCTATTGGATCACCGCCGAAGCTGTTCTCAAAACCCTTTGTTGAGGTACTTGATCTTGCGATCGCTAGAGGCCATGTTTCGATTCTTCGCGTTGCCAGCCTGCTGGGTCTGACCATCGATAGTTTGGCGGACCTGTTTGAAGAGCGCGGCATCGCCCACTCAATCGATCTATGAAGTGACACGAAATCAAACCCGTGTGCTTGTCGACACGATGGTCATTTTGGAATCTCATCGGGTTGGTTCATGGCGCGCGCTCACAAGCCGATACAAAGTTGAAACCGTGGAGGACTGCGTTATCGAAACGCAAACGGGTTTTCGGCGGCGGCATCAAATGATCGACACCAGTGAGTTGCGCGAGTCATTATCTTCGGTCCATTCTGTCGACGACGGAGAGCGCGCCGATTTGACGATGCGAATGTCTAACAACTTTGAATTGCACATGGGTGAGGAGTCGCTTTGGGCGCACGCAATCCATCGGAATGATGCTTGGGTGTTTTGCGGGCCGGATAGGACCAGCCTTAGTTTCGGAGTTCAAATGGGATTTCGATGGAGATTGGTATCTCTGGAAAAACTTCTTGCTGATATCGGATATAAGCCAAAAACAACTCTGCGGCCGGCGTACACCGAGAAATGGCTAAGAGTTACGCTTGCCGAACTCGTTATTGCATAATTTGATTCAGCCGTCATTGGGCGCTAGCACAAAGTCGTGCTCGACGTCGTAATATAGCCCGTCGAACCCGTTCTCGGCCTGTTTGGCCGAGTCCTCGATAGGCTCGAACTTGGCCATCAGGCTCTCTTTCACGCCGAAAACCGCATCGGAATTAATGTAAGGATCGTCCGGGTCGAAGATATGCGTCGTCAGCGGGTCGTAGCCCTCTTTTGATATGATGTAGTGGAAATGCGCCGGCCGGTACGGATGGCGCCTGAGCTTGTCGAGAAGCTGCCCCACCGGTCCGTCGTCCGGAATCGGATAGAACTTGGGCTTCACCGCCTTGAACCAATAGCGCCCGTCGGGCCCGGTTGTGAACTTGCCGCGCAAGTTGAAATCGGGCTGGATGCCCTTTTGCTGGACGTCGTAGAAGCCTTCGTCGTTGGCTTGCCACACATCTATGGTCACGCCCTGCAGCGGATTGCCGTCCGTGTCGAGGATCCGTCCATGCACCAGCATCGGTTCGCCCTTTCCGTCCAAGCAGATGTTCGCGCCCATCTCCAGCTCCGGTGCGCCTTCGATGTGGAACGGCCCCAGCACCGTGTTCTCCGACGCGCCTGTGGGCCGGCGCGAGTTGATCGCATCCACGAGCATCGAAACCCCGAATATGTCGCTGAGCAGGATGAACTCCTGCCGCCAGTCGTTGCACATGTGTCCGGTATTGGTAAGGAACAGGATCGCTTTCATCCATTCCTCCCGGCTGGGTTCGACTTCCTTCACGGCGGCGTGCAGGTGGCGGACAATGGCCGCCATCACCTCTTTCAGACGCGGGTCGGCGCATTTTTCCATGCTCCCGATCACAACCTCTGCGCTGTTGGCCTCCGTGAAATATCCCTTTTCGTGCGTGCCCATGACGCCTCCTTTCTTCAGATGCGGGATCTTCGCCCCGAATTCGGTCAAACGGCTTGTTCGCGGCGGTGTCCCGGCAGGTCCGGCTCGTCTTTCGTGGCGATCGCGAAACCTGGCCTTGCGCGCTGCTCGTTCAGCCAGTCTGCCAGTTTGTCGGGAACCGGAATCCCGAGTGCCATGCCTTGCATGCGGTTCAGGCCGATGGCGAGCGCGATGTCGGCCAGCGTGAACGCCGAACCGGCGAGGTATCGCGACTGCTCCAGCCGGTCCGCTGCTCGCCGAGTGAACTCTGCGGCTTGCTTCATGGCGTCTTGCGCTGCCGGTGCGTCGGCGGGCAGAATCTTTTCTCGAACCACGTCCAGGAACAGCATTCGAACGGGAGGCCAGAAGACCAGAGCGAACCAGTCCAGCCAGCAATCGACCCGCGCCATCGTGCTGTCATCGGAACCGTAAAGAGCGCCGCGGCGGCGCGCGAGGTGCCGCATGATCGCTTGGCTCTCATAGAGCGAAAAGTCCCCTTCCTGCCAAACCGGCACCGTTCCGTTCGGATTGAGGGCAAGAAACCAATCGGCATCGTTGCCGCCGAATTCTCCGGCGAGCGGGCGATGATCGGGACGGATATCCAGTTCGGCGCAAGTCCAAAGCACTTTTTGGACATTGCTCGAACTGCCTCTGCCCCACAGTATCGGGCGGTCGTTCATTTGCATGCTCTCCAATCAGCGGGCCAATATTTTGGTCAGTACGCGCCGCAAGTCCGCGGCCGGATCATCAGTCATCGCTTCGACCCGCCAAGCGACGTGATGGTCCGGGCGCACCAGAATGCAGCCTGAATCAGTAATTTTGCGGGCGCGAGCCCAATCGCCTGTCAAATCTTCGATGGCCCGGCGGGGTCCGATCAATTGAACGCGCAGCTTGAGGCCGATCTCGTCGCCCAGGATGCGGGCGACCTCCTCCCAAGCCTCGCCGCCGATCCCGGTGAAGATCGTGAACCTTCCCCGCCCGCACAGATCGAGCGTCGAGTGCTGCTTGCCGCTGTCGTGATTGAAGACCCAGACGTGCGGGAGGCGGGCGCCGGGCCAGGTCGTGGGCTGGTAGTGCAGTTCCGCATCCAGCTCGAATGCCGGCTCGATCTGGCCGTCGGTTTCGATCGCGCCCGAGCGGTAGCGCTGGTTCATCTCGACGCCATGGGCGTCGAATTCGTATTTCTTGAAAGCGATCGCCTCGCGGATGGCATCGCGCTGCTTTTCCGCCTCGGGCGTGGCATCGCAGCGAGCCTCGAGATTCCGCTGCATGATTTCCGGTTTCGCGCCTTCGGCCATTCCCAATGCCTCGAAGATCGGGCCGAACTCGGCGATCGACTGGTTGGCGCGAGTCACGATTTGCTTGGCGACAGGGGCGCGCTCGACCGAATAGCTGTCAAGCAGCGCTTCGCCCGCGGCGCCCTCAAGCACCGCGGCCAGCTTCCACGCCAGATTGAACCCGTCCTGAATCGAGGTGTTCGACCCCAGTCCGTTCGACGGCGGATGCCGGTGCGCCGCATCGCCCATGATGAACACCCGCCCGTTCTGCATGTTGGTCGCGTACATGTTGTTGACGGTCCAGGTGTTGGCCGAGATCAACTCGATCTTTAGTTCCGGGTCGCCCACGAGTTGTCGCGCCACCTGCGTGGCCAGTTCTTCGTCCACTTCGGGGGCGGGCTGGTTTATGTCGTAGCCCCAGACAATCAGCCATTCGTGCCAAGGGCGCACCATGCGCACCAGCCCCATGCCGATACCGCCCACGTCCGCGCCGGGCTGCATCACCCAGTAGAGCACGCTGGGCCGGTGCGCGACATATTTGGACAGGTCCGCGCGGAAGAGTATGTTCATGGATCCGCCGACGCCCATCTTGCCTTTGAACGGAAGCCCCGCGTGTTCGGCGACCAGCGAATTGCCACCATCCGCGCCTACCAAGTACTTTGAGCGAATAATCACGTCTTCTCCCGACAAACGGTCGCGGCAGGTGGTGGTCACGCCGTCGGCGTCCTGCGCATGATTGAGGTATTCCGTCGACATCCGCGCTTGCGTGCCTCGCCGGCACGCGGCGCCGAACAGGATCGGTTCCATGAAGGTCTGCGGAAGGTCGATCATGTGGCACGGCGAGGCGAGTTGGTGTTCGGAACGCGAGAGCGGGTGTTTTCCCCAGCTTTTCATGCGGCCGATCTCTTCCCCGGCAAGGCTTTCGCAGAAGACGTTCTCGCCCATCAGGTCCTGATGCACGCCGTGCATGTAGGCCTCCGCCTCGACCTCGTGCCCCAGATCGCGCAGCACCTCCATGCATCGCTGGTTGGTGATGTGGGCGCGCGGCGTGTTCGCCAGCCATCGGTAGCGGTTGACCGCCACGTTCTTGACGCCGCAGTTCGATAGAAGCGCCGCCGTGGCGGAGCCCGCCGGACCGGTTCCGATGATCAACACGTCGGTTTCGATTGTCGCCATGTTTCAGGTCTCCCTTGCCGATAATGCCCCGCCGCCGAGCCGTCGCCGAACGGGGAAGAGTTGCAAACCTGTCTTTTCCGAAATCAGCCCCCACAGGCCGCGCGGCGCGAACAGCATGACCGCGACGCCGATCAGGCCGAGGAGCATCAGGTACCAGGTTCCGTAATCCGCCAGCAGGCTCTGCAGGGCGAAGAACACGAGAATGCCGAGGATCGGGCCTTCGATGGTTCCGATCCCGCCGATAACCACGATGAAGATCACGTAAGCCGTCCAGTCGGTGACGCTGAAGGCGGCGTCGGGCGAAATCCGGGCCTTCTGCAGATAGATCAGACCGCCTGCGAGGCCGGTTCCGAAAGCCGACGTCAGAAACACCGTCCACTTCATTCGCCCGGCATCGACGCCCACTGATTTCGCAGCCTCGGTATTGTCCCGCACCGCGGCCAACGCGAGCCCGCGCTTGGTGCGCAAGAGCCAATAGATTCCCACGATGGTCGCCACTGCCAGAATCAGCGCCAGCCAATAGGCCAGAATATCCCGCGCGGCGCTTGCACGGACTCCGAACAAGCTTTCGATCCAGTCGACCAGCATCATTTCGCGCAGCGCGTCGCGCGGCAGCGAAGTGCCGGTGCCGCCGCCCACCGACCGCCATTGCGCGACCGACAGCCGCGCGATCTCGGCGATCACCCAAGTGCCGATTGCAAAATACGCGCCTTGAAGCCGGAAAGCGAAGAACGCGACGGGCACGGCGAGGATCAACGCCGCGACCCCGGCCAGCAGGATCGCGGGCACGGGGTCGATGTCGCCGAGTATCACGGCGCCGTAAAGCGAATACGCTCCGATGCCGACGAACGCCTGCTGGCCCACCGAGACCAGACCGCCGTAACCGGCGAGCAAGTTCCAGAACTGAGCCAGCGTCAGCATTGTCAGGATGAAGAAAAGATCCTGGATCAGCCCGCGACTGGCGAAAGCGGGGGCCGCCAGCAGGATGAGCAGCAGCGCGGCCCCGCCGACCAGCGCAATGGACGACGCCCAGGTGCGCGTGGAGACGGTGTAACCTTCGGCCATGGCTCAAGCTCCTCTCGGGAAGAGCCCGCGCGGGCGGATGAGCAGCACGATCAGAAACGCGACATGCCCCGACAGGATTTGCCATTCGGGGTTGATCGCCGCGCCCAGGGTCTGCGCCACGCCGATCACGATGCCCCCGGCGAGAGTGCCCCAGAAACTGCCGAGGCCGCCGATGATGACTGCTTCGAACGCATAGATCAGGCGGGCCGGACCGATCGACGGGTCGAAATTGGCCCGCGTGCCCAAGTAGAGGGCGGCGACCGCCACGACCAGCATGGCGATCGCAGTCGCGGTCGCGAAGACCCGGTCCGGACGAATGCCCATCAACCCGGCGGTCGCCGCGTCGTCCGAAGTGGCGCGGAATGCGCGTCCGACGGCGGTGCGGTAGAACAGATGGTTCAGCGCAAGGATCACGAGGATTGCGGAGGCGAAGGTCAAAAGCGGCATCACGCCGAGATTGATCGGCCCGATGCCGAGAGAGGCGGTCTCGAGCGCGCCGACGGAAATCCGCTGGTTGTCGGCCGAAAAACCTTCCTGCAGCGCGTTCTGAATGACGATGGACAGCCCGAACGTCACCAGAAGGGGAGGCAGGATATCGTCGCCGAGCGTGCGGTTCAGAGCCAGTTTCTGCAGCCCCCAGCCCAGCAGGAACATCGCCGGCATGGCGACAAGCGCCGCGAAAAACGGATTCAGCCCGATCACAGTGACCAGCACGAGAATCAGATAGCAGCCCATCACGATCAGATCGCCGTGGGCGAGGTTCACCAGCCGCATGATGCCGAACACGAGGCTCAGCCCTGCAGCGAACAGCGCGTAAAGCCCGCCGAGCAGCACACCTTGCACGATGGTGTCGACCCAGATCATGCCGCCGCTCCGAAGTAGGCCGCATGTATCTCCTCTCGGGAAATCTCCGAAGGCCGCCCTTCAAGCGTCACCCGGCCCTCCATCATGCAGTAGACCCGGTCGGAGACGTCCAGCGCTTGGCTGATGTCCTGTTCGACCACGATCAAGCTGGCGCCGTTTTCTTTTATTCTGGGCATCGCGGCATAGATGTCGCGGATCACGACCGGAGCCAGGCCGAGGCTGATCTCGTCGCAAAGCAGGATGTCGGGATTCGACATCAGCGCCCGGCCGATCGCGACCATTTGCTGCTGCCCGCCCGAAAGCGCGGTGCTCGGATTGCGCCTCCGCTCCTTCAGGATCGGGAACAGGTCGAAAACCGTATCAAGCGACCAGTAGCCGGTTCCGTCATGGCCCGAGGCCATTGCCGCCGGGTCGGGCTTGCCGGTGACGCGGGACACGAAGGAGTCGATCCGGTCGCCCAGATCGGGGTCGCCCTTGTGCTGGCCGCCGATGATGAGATTCTCTTCAACGCTGAGCGAGGGGAACAGCTTGCGTCCTTCCGGCACCATGGCGATGCCGCGTTTCATGATCGTGTCGGAGGTCAGGTGGCCGATCTCCGCGTCCTTGTGCAGGATTTGCGCGGGCGCGTTTTTCAGAACGCCGGCGATCGAGCGCAACAGAGTGGACTTGCCTGCGCCGTTCGCGCCGATGATCGCCACCGTCTCGCCCGGTCCGAGGCGGATATCGATTCCGAAGAGCGCCTGGAAATCGCCGTAGTGCGCCGTCAATTTCCTGGTTTCCAGCAGCGCCATCAGATCTCTATCCCCAGATAGATTTCCTTGACTTCGCGGCTCTCCATGATCTCAGCCGGGTCGCCGATCCCGATGATGCGGCCGAAATCGAGCACCAGAAGGCGCTCGACGACGCTGTTCAGCGCGTGCAGGACATGTTCGATCCAGATGATCGTGACCCCTTCGGCGCGGATGTCGCGGATGGTCTCGACCAGCGACTGGCATTCGCCCTCGGTCAATCCGCCGGCGATTTCGTCAAGCAGCAAAAGCTTGGGCCCGGTCGCCATCGCGCGCGCCAACTCCAGCCGTTTGCGCTCGAGCAACGACAATGATCCAGATGTCGCATTGGCCTTGGGCAAGAGCCCGGTGCGTTCCAGAACCTCGGCGCAAATGCCTGTGACGGCCGTCTCGGCGGCCGCGCGGCCGTGCGTTGCCGCGACCACCAGATTTTCGAAGACGGTGAGTTTTTCGAAGGGCTGCGGGATTTGGAACGAGCGACCGATCCCGTCAAGGCACCGCCGCATCGCCGGCGCTTTGGTGACGTCGCGCCCGTCGAAACTGATCGTCCCGCTGTCGGGCATCAGGTTGCCGGTGACCAAGTTGAACAGCGTCGATTTGCCCGCGCCGTTGGGACCGATGATGCCCAGCGCTTGGCCCTCCGGCACGTCGAAAGAGACGTCATCGGCGACTTTGAGCGACCCGAAGCTCTTCGAGACCTTCTGGAGCGACAGCATCGGCATGGAGACTCCGTTCGTCGGATCGTCGGAACGCCGCATCGGGGGCGAGGGCGGGCCGAACGGCCCGCCCGGAAAGATCAGGCCGGAATTTCTTCCATGACGCCGCCGGTCGGCACGGCGGGAGCGGTCTTGTTGTCTACGATGACAAGGTCGTAACCGCCGCCGTCCTTCAAGCGCCACTGGCCGCCGACAAGCGGCGTCTTGGCCACGTTGCGCGCAGCGAAAGGCGGCAGCCCTGCGCCGTCCCAGGCCAGCGGCCCGACGATGGTGTCGAGCCTGGTCGCGGCGATGGCGGCCGAGACCTCGTCGGCGTCGCGAGAATCGTCGACGCGACTCATCGCGTCGGCGGCCACCTCGAACAGCGCATGGATAAAGCCGATCGGCTGGGTCCATTGCCGGCCGGTGACTTCGGTGAAGCCTTGCGCGAGATCGCCCGCGCTCATTCCGTTCAAGGAAGAGGCGAAGGGATGGCTGGGCGACCACCAGACCTCGGAGCTGAGATTGTGCCCGGTCTCTCCCACCGCTTCGACCGCCTGCGGGAACAGGATGGCCTTGCCGATCGAGGCGGCCTTCGGCGTGAAGCCCTGCTGTTTTGCTTGGGTCCAGAACGTGGTGAAATCGGGCGGAATGACGACGCCCGTCACGATTTCCGCATTGGCTTGCTTGAAGGCGTTGATCTGGGCGGTGAAATCGTCAGTCAGGTTCTGATACCGGCCGGGATCCGTCAGGGTGTAGCCCAGATCGGCGAGCACCGGCGGAAAGCCGAGCACGGGATCGCCCCAGGCATTCCCGTCTCCGTCATTGGGGAATAGACCCGCCACGGATTTATTGGTGTCGAGCTGTCCCCACATGTTGGTGAAGACGGCGATCACATCCTCTAGCCCCCAGAAAAAGTGATAGGCATAATTGAAGGGCTGCCAGCTTTCCGGATCGCCGGGGTTGCCCTGCTGGCCGATGAACCAAGGCTGCCAAGGGGCCACGGTCGAAATGCAGGGGATTTCCTCGTTCTCGCAGGTCGTAGTGACCGGATTCGTCGTTTCCGGCGTCGAGGCGACCAGCACAAGGTCGATCTCTTCATCGACGATCAATTCCTGCGCCACCTCCGCAGCCCGGTTCGGGTTCGATTGGCTGTCCTTGACGATGACCTCGAAATTCGCGCCCGCATCGCTGGCGTTGAAGCCGTCGAGAATGAACCGGTCAGCCTCGGCGAACGCGGCAAGCGGCCCGGACTGCGGCGTCACATAGCCGATGCGGATGCGCGCGCCCTGCGCGATCGCCGGAACGGCAAGCCCCGATGCGGCGGCGCCCAGTCCGGCGGCAGCGGTGGATTTAAGCAATTTGCGTCTAGTGAGCATCTCTTCTCCTTCCTTGAGACGTGGTGAGGTTTACAGTTCCGGCGGACGCCCGCTGAAGGCGTCGTCCAGAAGACTTCTGATGCGCGCCCTGTCGAGCGGCGCCGGATTCCAGTAGGCATTCTGCATGGCCAGATCGGAAGCTTTATCCAGATCTGCTTTTTGCAGGCCGAGCTCCTCAAGAGTCATCGGCGCGCCCATGCGGGCGGCGAATTCATGCAATGCCTTGCCGGGCGTGCCGCCGCCGAAAATCTCGGAAACCGAGGCCAGCTGATCGGGTGCCGCTGCGGCGTTGCAGCCGATGGCATGCGGCAGCATGACCGAATGGGTCTCGGCATGGGGCAGATCGAATGAGCCGCCCAGCGTATGGCAAATCTTGTGGTGCAGCGCCATGCCGACTTGGCCAAGAACCGTGCCGCACAGCCACGCGCCATAGAGCGTTTCGCCGCGGGCATCCAAATCGTCGGGGGCCGCTATCACGCGGGGCAAGGCCGACGCGAAGGCGCGCATTCCTTCAACCGCAAGGGTGGTCGACAGCGGGTTGCGATCCCGTGCATAAAGCCCCTCGGCCGCATGCGCTATCGCATTCAGAGCGCTGGTCACCGTCATGGCCGCAGGCAAGGTCGCGACCAGTTCGGCGTCATAAAGAATGACCTCGGGCTGGACCTTGGAGCTGCTGAGCGTGGTCTTGCGTCCGCCCTCAGTCTGGCCAAGGATCGGAGTGGCTTCGCTGCCGGCATAGGTTGTGGGCACCACGATCTGCGGGAGGTCGGTGCGATAGGCGATGGCTTTTCCCAAACCGGTCGTTGATCCGCCGCCCACGGCGACAAGACAATCGGCGCGAATTTCCTCGACGTGCGCCATGGCTTCTTTTGTTACGTCGACAGGTGTATGCATCGCTGCGCGGGTGAAAACGCCCGCGGCCAGCGCTCCCACATCCTCGGCGAAGACCAGCGCAGTTTCCGCCTGATGCGGGGTCGCGAGAATCAAGGCGCGTTTAGCCCCGAGGCGCTCGATCTCTTCCGCAACCTTGTGACGCACGCCCGATCCGAAACTGACCCGGACCGCCGCAATGTTCGCTGCAAATTCCTTTTGAAAGTAGGACACGCGGTCTCACTGTTGGTTATGTTTCGGCATGAATAGCATGCGTAAAATGTGAATTTGATCGAAAGGCGGAAGGGTTTTATAACGCAAAGTTATGAAGATGGATCCTCGCCACCTTGAAATTCTCGCGGCCATCGTTGATCGCGGCGGCCTGACCGAAGGAGCCGAAGCGCTCGGAAAGTCGCAGCCTTCCGTATCGCGAACCCTCGCTCAGCTTGAAGCGCGACTGGGCGCGGCGATCTTCAAGCCCGGCCGCCGTCCGCTTCAGCCGACCGAGCTCGGTCAAGCGCTTGCCGAGCAGGGACGAACGGTCCTGAAAGCGAACTTGGCGGCTTCCGAAATCGCTTCGCGGTTCAGAACCGGGCATTCAGGACTGGTGCGGGTCGCAGGCACCCCGATATTCACCGACGGCGTGATCTCAAGCATCATCGCGAAATCGCAAGCCCAGCTGCCGGACGTGCGGGTCGAGCAATCCTACGGCTACGCCGACGCTCTGATCGACAAATTGCACAACAAGACGCTGGACATCGCGATCCTGCCCCTCCAGCGGGACGACATTCCGAAGGATTTGGCGTTTCAGCCGATCCTGCCCGGACTGAACGTGGTCGCATGCCGGGAGGGTCATCCGCTGACCCGCAGGAAACTTCTCACGACGAAGGACATCGCGGAGTTCCCTTGGATCGCGCCGCCTGCGGACAGCCCGCTTTATCGCGATCTGCAGCGGGCCTTGGCGAACATAGGCGCCAAAGATTATCGGATCAGTTTCTCCGGCGGTTCGCTGGCTTCGGTCATCACGGTGCTGACCGGTTCGGACAGTCTGACGGTCTTGCCGTACTCGGTCGTGTTCACGATGCAAGCAAAGAGCGGCATCACAGCGCTTTCATTGGAAATCGGGCATCCTGATCGCATGCTCGGCGTCCTTACTCGGGGGACGCTCCGCGACAACCCGGCCGCGCATCGGTTTCGCGCTTACGTCGTTGCTCAGTTCGAAGCTCTCGCCCATCGGATTGTGCAGCACCAGAAGAACCAGCTCTGGCGATAGATTGAGAGTGCTCAAACAATGTCGAGTTTGCTATGATCTCTCTTTATCGGCACCCGCGTTTGCCGCAACAACGGTCGGATTCAAACGAAGTGGCCATGCGGGTCAGCCAAGCGAGCATCGTATCTCCTGGCCTTGTCGATGCGTCGTACCGAGCCATCGTGCCATCCATTGCCCGGGATTTCGAAGAAGAGACATTGCATGTCGCACTCAGTACGTCGGCATCTGAGCGTTGAAATCGACTACTTCGACCGCGCGACGCACGATTTTGTATTCGGTTACGAGACGATGCTTCGGGTGGCGGCCGAGCACGCTGCGGGGACCGGGGACGACTGCCTGTTGCTTGAACTCGGGGTGGAAACCGGGGCGCTATCGGAAGCAATCCTGACGCATGGATTATTCCGCGCTACCGAGTCGATCGACATTGATCCGGAAACGCTTGAACATTCCCCCAGCCGTCTAGTGCGGTATGGAGACAAGTTCCGCTTCAAGGTTCCTATTATGAGCCTTTGCCGCCCTGCGACGTCGTCGCGACATCGCTTACCCCTCAACATATCTCGACAATGGATCTAAAGCGCACGTTGTACCAACGCATTAACAATGCACTTGATCCCGACGGCTTATTCATCAATACCGACGCAACATGTCGGAACCGGACGAACGCGCTGAAATGTAATGTATTTGAAGAACTCACATGGCCTCGCACGGTGCCGACAATGAAACGGCTGATCGGTATTGTGAACAATGGTCCAAAGAAGATAAATATTGTCCGATTGAACTTGAGTTGGATACAATGTCCGCAGCGGTGTCCGTCCTGCACCGGATTTGGCACTTGGGTCCGATTGCGTGTTGGTAAACTGGAGATGAGTCGTTGCTAACACCATGACGTTCTGTTATTGTAGATGCCATTCGGCAAGCCGCTCGCCGACCAAAGTGCTGGAAGCAACTGAACGATGACTGCAGTAATTGTCAATACAGGCGAACAGAACTTACAGATCAGAAAATAGTTGTCGAAGAGATTGGCTTCTTCCTCTGGGTCTGCGATCATGGAGAAAAATATCTATCATGCCCATATTTGACATTTTCTCAAAGCGTCAAAAAGCATTGCAAGGCGATGTTCACGATACTTATCGCTACGATGATATTCCAGAAAAATTGAGAGTGCAGATTGTCCTCATTATGTATGATGTTCTAGGGAGCGAGGAGCAGTATAGATTAGGACAACGCTACGGAGCCCCTCGCGTCAATTTGTTATACGATGCCATAGCAGATGCATTATGTCGTGAATACGGGGAGTTTCGCCTTTCAAAAACTTACAAAACTCATGAAAACAAAATGACGAATCTTATTGATTTCTTTATGCAAGAGAAAAGTGCTGATAAAGCTATCGACGTAATTGAACTTTCTTTTCGTGCGATTGACAGCTCTACACGAACTTTTGATTATTTGGAAAAAACAGATCCTTCGGATGATGCGGATCGCGCGATAGAAGAATTGAACCACAGATTTAAGGAACACGGCGTCGGCTACTGCTTCGAGAATAGGAAAATTATCCGCATCGGTTCCGAATTCGTTCATTCGGAAATCGTCCGCCCAGCTCTCAAGATTCTCGATCAAAAGCAATATGCTGGCGCGCAACAGGAGTTCCTTAATGCTCATGAGCACTACCGAAAAGGCAAAACGAAGGAAGCAATCAGCGAATGCCTGAAATCTCTTGAAAGCGTAATGAAATCGATATGCGACAAGAGAAAATGGGCCTATGGCGACAGGGCCACAGCCAGCAAATTGATCAAGACCTGTTTTGATAACCAGCTCATTCCATCGTTCTGGGAAGGCCAATTCAATGCATTGAAAAGTTTATTGGAGAGCGGAGTGCCCGCGGCCCGAAACAGGCTGGCAGGTCATGGCCAAGGCGCGGATCCAAAGCCAGTACAAATGTACATCGCCAGCTATGTGCTGCATATGACGGCAGCGGCTATCGTTTTCCTAGCGGAGGCCGAGGCGAGCGGCAATCCAAGATGAGCGCTGCCTTATCAGAAATCCGCTTGGCTGTTTAAGAATTCGCGTACCATCGTTTCCGCAATTTCGGGCGTTTTCGCTCCCGCCTGCTCGCTTTCCGCCCAAGCGCGACCAGGGTGCAGTGTGTCCCACCAGCTCCGCTCGCCGAGTCTGGCCCCTCCAGGATTATGCTTGCCGAACCCTTCTAAGCATACGTTCCACACAGGCATGTAGTTCTTGACCAGAAAGTGCTCCGCCAGCGTGATCCAAACCGGCACAACAGCCAAGCTTCGGTACTGGAAGTGGGCTAAATCCAAATTGCGGGCAGCCTCTATCGACTTGGCGTGATCCCTCAATCTACCGAAAATAGCCGGTTTCGTTACATCCAGTTTCTCACCCTTCCGGCTTCCCGGAGGTATCGCCTTGCCCACATATATGGGCTGGCTTTCTGCGATTGACTGATAGATTTCCAAGTCCCCAGCGTAGAACAAGGCGTAAATGCCTGGCCCTTCAACGTTAACGCCTTCCAGTTCTCCCAACTGGCTTTTCTCAATTGAATCGAAATAGCTCACGAGCCCGGCCATGAGATTTTCATAGGTCAGAGGATCGTAAAGGTCGGGCATCATGGCCGCCGCAATTCCACTATGGATTCGTACAGTCGGTGTCCGTTCGCGCTGCCGACCCGGACGCTTGAATTGATGATGCTGCTACCGACGCGCGTTCCTCGCGGTACATGGATATCTACAAGCTCCAACCCTCGTTCTTCCGCGATTCTGCCGAGCAGCCTATCGGTCGGCACAGGAACGCCTTGCAGGATACTATTGCCGATCACGACAAGAGCGGTTCCGCCTCTGCGCATGCTCCACCGGATACCGTCAGCGAAGCGGCCGCAGTCGTTGAAGTACCGCGCGGCGTAGTTCGCCCAGCCTTGCCCGCCGTAAACACCCCTGTCGGGATTTCGTTGTCGAATGGTAGCGAGCGTCCTGCGCAACTCGGTGCTTTGAATTGACGCGTCAAGTTCAATCGTCGCTCGGGCGCGGGCATTCTGCCAGTAGCTTCCGAAATTCAGCTCCTCTAGGACTTTCATATCATTCGGACAGGCACAGAATCCCAGCCAATAAAGCTGAGGGCGGGTGTTGCGGTTGTAATGGTAGTTGTTCAGGTAAGGCGGCGAAGTCACCAAAAGGTCGACACTGCCCTCGTCTAGCCTAGCATGCGCATCAAAAAATGATGCAGCGTAGACGGATCCACTTTTTCGCCGCCGGTCCTTCCTTCGGGACCGGTACCAAGCGGAGTCTTCCGCCATAGCCAGCAATTTGCTGGCTATGGCGTCCGCTACAGGATAGTCATCGACTTCGGCTCGACCGGCCGATGATTTGCGGCCGAGGCTTGGCTCATACGAATAGTTTGAGAACGCGATCATCTGCGAGGCGAAAGCCAGCCGGAAGGCCGGCGCAATTTCTTCCGGCAACTGTGCGGCATAATCCTGCAGCAGCAGTACTTTAGTTTCGACCGCCGGGCTATAGAAGGCCGTGCGGGTGCGAAAGGATTCAGGCGGCACGGAGTGTGGAGTCCGTCCGTCCCGCTCAGCTTGTGCCATGAAATCGCGAACATCATTTGCAGCAGCTTTCAATGCATCGGAATCAAGTCGGTGGGCTGAAAGCTTCACTCGCGCTGCGAAAGTGGCATATGGATTAATTTCGAAGCCGAGTGCGCGATGTCCGCTGAGGTCAGCCTCCACAAGCGTAGTGCCGACACCCGCAAAAGGATCCAGAACTACGCCGGGGCGGGACAGGTGCCGTTTTAAGGCATCGTCGACGAAATCGCGGGAGTAACCGGCAATCCAAGGAACCCAGCGATGGACGGGTTGGGTACGGTTCGCCATGAAGGCCGGGTCGCGGAATGCGCAGCCGTTGGCTCTGACGGGACTGTTCACGTTCTTGACCTCTGGGCGAAAAACAGGCCGCTCCTATCGCGCTCGCGCACGTTTTCCGTTCCCTCCGTCGCCAACTTCCGCACGGGCGTTTTACACATCGTTGGGGTGGCTTTGAAATCCCGGCTGAGCCACTATGAAACCCGAACTTCCACAAGCGCTCTACCGATTCGCAAAATGGGCTTCCCTATATCCATAGGAATACCCTTCTTGGCGGCCATCTATCTGTCAACTCGCCGGTTGTCTGCGGGGCCCTTGTAAAGTCGCTCATGTCTATTCCTGTTCCGCTTCGTTGCGCACAAACTAACTACTTCGGCCGCTGCGGTGCCAACCCGCGCTTGAGTGCCGGCTCAGTGTGTCCAGTCAAATCCGCACCCTAGAAGGTAACGCGACTGTCCAACGCATCCGCCGCGAACACTGACTAATTTTCCTAGCCTTAGCGCTTGGCGATGGCTTGCGCTGCTGACAACAGAAAGAGTGCGACGCACAGTTTGTAAAACCTAAATGGTTAGGCGGCAAGGAACAAGGAGCTGTCTATCTGAATGAACGCGGTTTCAACACTTTGCTAGTGACTGAACACCCGTGTACGAGCCGACGCTAAGCCATTTTCCTCTTTTGTGTTCGTGAAGCGTCGAACAGGCATAGGCCCACCGACTCTATCCGCTGCGACAGGTGCTTCTCGAGAGACCAGCGGCGGCTCTATGATTCGCGAGGCGCATTGCTCACTATATTTAACAGGATCACGGAAAGAAAAGTTGGCCATAATTTCATACTATTGTTCTGTTTGATCCCCGACAGCCCTATATCTGCCTTTGCAGGACAAGCATGATTGAGAAATATGATGATCAAGGACATTCTGGGCCTGCATCACGTCACGTCGATGGCTGCGGATGCAAATGAAAACAATGACTTTTTCACCAAGGTTCTGGGTCTGCGACGGGTAAAGAAGACTGTGAACTTCGACGCGCCGGAGATTTATCACCTCTACTACGGCGATAAAGTGGGCACGCCTGGCTCCGTCATGACCTATTTCCCATACGCTGACATATCGCGCGGAAAGCGCGGTGTCGGCGAGGTCGGAGTGACCGAGTTCGCGGTCCCGAAGGGATCCTTGGGATATTGGAAAGCGAGGCTTGCGGACCGGCGTGTATCCGAACTGGCCGAAGACACGTTTCTGGGTGAGAAGCGACTGACTTTCGATGGCCCGGACGGCGAAAGGTTCGCGCTGGTTGAAAATGAAGCGCGTGGCCGACAGCCTTGGATGGGAGCGGACGTATCGGGGGAGGTCGGGATACTGGGCTTTCGGGGTGCACGATTTCGCCTGCGCGATGCCGGAGCAACAGGCGAACTTCTGACCTACATGGGCTATCAAAAGACCGAAACCGCAGGTGGTATTACCCGCTATTTGGTCGAGGGAGGCAATGCAGCGGATACCATTGACCTTGAAGAATTGCCCGATGCTCCTCCGGCCGGGCAAGGTGCTGGGTCGGTGCATCACATCGCGTTTGCTGTTGAAGATCGTGCTGCGCAACTCAAGATGCGCGAGGTGCTGAAGGATACGGGATATCAGGTCACGCCAGTGATCGACCGCCAATATTTTTATGCGATTTATTTCCGCACGCCCGGCGGGATCTTGTTCGAAATCGCGACTAACGAGCCGGGCTTCGACCATGACGAAGATACCGCGCATTTAGGCGAGACGTTGAAGCTTCCTGCCCGTTACGAGCCCCGTCGTCAAAGGATTGAAGCGACTTTGCCACCGATTCCGAATTGATGACAACCAGTGTCAAGAACGGACATCACGCGTTGACTCAAGCTTGATGCAGCTGAGGTTCTGTTGGCATTCGCAATTCATGGTTGAGCACAAGTTCGGAGAGTGTTTATTGAAGTCCGCAATTTTAGTTTTTTTGAAACGAAGCGATAAATGCGGCTCTTCGATAAATTGGGCTTTTCGTGGGATCGCTCTGCAATTCCAACGGGCGTGCCGACATCCGTTGACCGCTCGGTCTTTCGCTACAAGCAGATGTTCGCGCAATTTGTGTATGATGCCAGCGCCCTTGAAGGCAATCCTTTCACCTTTTCCGAGGTCAAAACTCTACTGGACGGGGTGACGGTCGGAGGGCACAAGCTGTCCGATGAACAACAGGTGCTCAATCTTGCGAAGGCCGCAAAGGAGCTATTCGTGCTGGTCAGAACAGGCACATTCCGTCTTGAAAAAGCTGTCTTCGACCGGCTGCACGGATTGGTTGCGCGGGAGGAGGCATTGGAGTGGGGGCATTTCCGAGGCGAGGGAAGGCATACGGACACGACGCCGCGTGTAGGAATCGGCGATGGTGAATTCACCCCCTCCCATTCGACTGAACCCGATGCCGAGAATTTGAAAGCGCTATTTGCGCAAGGTGTTGCCGAGCTTGAGGCTGAGGTCTCCGATCCCCGGGAACGCGCAATGGCTTTTTTCCTTTTCGGCTCTCTGCATCAATTCTACTTTGACGGGAACAAGCGTACGTCGCGCTTCATGATGAATGGCGTTCTCATGTCGCACGGCATGGACGCAATCTCGGTGCCTGCAGTCCGCGCGCAAGAATTCAATGAGAAGATGGTTCGTTTTTATACCAGCAAGGATGCAACTGAAATGATGGGCTTTCTGATCGATTGCGAGCCGAAGGATGCTCCTAAATCAAAGCCGCGAACGACGCAGATCAGCTAGCCTCGGGCGCCGCATCCGACCTCATCCGCGCAAAAAATCTACTGGACTGCCGCCGCTTCGGTGGCGGTTGCCCAACGTCACGCCGACTGAAAGTATTGAGATGCTCTCTGCTGTTCGCGACACAACATCAAATGTAGCCTATTGGTTGACATATGTCGTCTAACAGATTACACTTTGGGATGATCAAGTCATTCACCAGCAAGCGGCTTCAATCCTTATGGGAGGCAGGGAAGTTCAAGATGGATGCACGGCTGCACTCTCGAATACTAAGAAGGTTGGATGCTTTGCACGAGGTTGAGCGACCTGAAGACATGAATCTGCTGGGCTTCAAGTTCCAATCTTTGCAGGGCCATAGACCAACTCGTCACACGGTACATGTCAATGGACCTTGGTGTGTGACTTTTGAGTTTGAAAACGGTCACGCCTGTGCCGTGAATTTAGAACAATATCGCTAGGAGAATGAGATGAGACGAGACCCGGACCGTTGTCCAACACATCCAGGCGAATTGCTTCGCGAGGATGTCATTCCGGCAACTAGAAAAACGAAGGCGGAGATTGCACGTCTTCTCGGAATATCACGCCAGCATTTGCATGGCATTTTGGCGGAGCGAAAGCCAGTTAGTGCTGAAGTTTCTGTGCGTCTCGGAAAGCTGTTCGGAAATGGTGCGGGTCTTTGGATCAGGATGCAAGCCGCTTACGATGAATGGCAGGCTTCTCGGGCGGTTGATGTATCCAAAATCCCGACACTTGTTGCCGCAGATTATGAATGGCGGAATAAAACAGAAAAGAGTGGTTATTCCGATTGATGCGCTTCCGCCGCTGAACCCTGACAACGGTAACCGCGAGATACAGCTGTAATTCAAGAAGTCGATTCTCGAGAGAGTGCATGCGTTTCATAGAAAATGGTCCAGACATCCCGGACGAGCTATTGCTAGCTTTGGACGAAGGTCGAGTTGTATTTTTCTGCGGGGCAGGCGTTTCAAGAGCTAGGGCCGGACTTCCAGATTTCTTTGGTCTTGCGGAACAAGTTCTCAATACACTTAAGGCAGCGGAGGGCGCTCCCGCGAGAAAATTATTGCGTGAAGTTCAGACCGTGGAAGACCGAACAGGCTTGTCGGGGGTCATTTCGGCTGATCGAATATTTGGTTTACTAGAGCGGGAGTTCTTTGAACGTGACATTGAACGCGCTGTGGCAAAAACGCTTATGCCACAAAATGGCGTTGATCTGTGGGCGCATGAGATTCTTCTAGACCTTGCGACCTCGAAGGAAGGAATTACAAAGCTTGTAACGACAAATTTTGATCGCCTATTTGATGATTGCGGGCGAGGACTGAAAACGTGGCAACCGCCGCGACTACCCGACCTCGCGATACCAAACGATTTAAAGGGCATTGTTTATCTTCATGGACGAGCCACGGAAGACTACGATGGTTCAGAGAACCATAGGTTTGTCCTATCCAGCGCTGAATTTGGTCGCGCTTATTTGTCGGAAGGCTGGGCTACAAGGTTTTTCAAAGATGTAATTGACCGTTACGTTGTCGTTTTCGTCGGCTACACCGCCGACGACCCTCCGGTACAGTATCTTCTGGAAGCATTAAACAGATCGTATGGCGGCCTCAAAGGCGTCTACGCCTTTCAGCCCGGTGACAGCGAAGAAGCAAGTGCAAGATGGCAACACAAGGGGGTTTCGGCGATTCCTTATGCCAACAAAGACAAAAAACATTCCGCGCTGTGGGAAACGTTGGAGGCTTGGTCAGAACGCGCAAGAGATCCGGGAGCATGGCAAAAGAGAACAATCGAACTTGCATTAAACGGTCCCGAGAATCTGTCGCCCGTTCAACGTGAGCATGTTGCACGCATTGTATCTACAAGGGAAGGAGCTCAAAAATTCGCTGAAAGTGACCCACCTGCACCGGCGAACTGGCTGTGCGTATTCGACAACGAAATACGCTGTGGGCCGCCAAGAGTTAACCGAGAAGATAAAGGTAGGGAACAGTTTGTTGATCCGTTCGCACTCTTTGGATTGGCTAGCGACCCCGCACCTGCGAATGTCAGCTTTAAAAATCAACACACCGCAGATGACATACCTTCGGATGTTTGGAATGCTTTTGCACATAATCAACGCGACCGAATGGATCTCCGAGACGGCTGCATGGCGCAGTTTAGAGGCACGGCTTCCCTGACTTCCGTTCAGCTTCCAGATCGAATAAACCATCTTGGAAATTGGCTAGCAAGAGTGTCCAATCAGAGTGCCTCTGTTTGGTGGGCGGCACGGCAGCGTGGCTTGCACCCCGATATCCAGCGACGGATTCGCAATAATCTGGAGCGAAATGACTCCAATCGTACTCCCCACATACTGCAAGCATGGCATTATCTGTTCGATCATTGGCGGGCCGACAAGGGATTCGACGAATTCGAGTGGTATCGATTTGCGGACGAAATTGCATCCATAGGTTGGACCAATAATACAATTCAAAAATATGAATTACTTACGCGCCCACGCATGCTGGTAAGGCACAACTATTTCAATGACCAAGTAATCCCGCCGCAAAGAAATGCTAAAATAGATCTTAGGCGTTTGTTAATCCTTAATGTTGTTTACACCAGATGCTCAGATGAAATTGAAGTGCCAGATGAATGGCTTGCGGATGTAGTCGCCGCTCGAAAGAGAAATTTAGAAGTTGCGATTCAGATTGAGATAGAGTGCGGATACTACAGATGGCTGAATATACCTCCAATCATACCGTCCAATGATCCAAACATTAGCAATTATGCACGAACGAACGGCACAACTGGCGCGGTATTAAAATATGCTAAATTCTTCGAAAAACTGCTTAAGATTGACCTTGAACAGGCACGTCGAGAATTTGTAACTTGGCCAGCGGACGATTATAATATTTTTTTGCGATTGAAGATTTGGGCAAGTCGTTTTAAAAATCTCGTTTCAAATGAGACGTTTGGCGTTTTCTTTAAACAGATTAGTCAAGAGGCGTTTTGGAATCCGTACCACCAACGCGACTTATTGCTTACACTAAAAGAGCGCTGGGCAGCTTTGCCAATGTCCACCACTCGACTGATAGAGAAGCGAGTTCTTGAAGGACCAAAGGACAATCAAGAATATGATGCTGGGCACAGGTTGGCCGAAAGAAATGCGTCAGAAATGGCGAGTCGACTGCATTGGTTGCACTCCAATGGCTGCGCGTTGAACATTGACTACGATTCAGAAATGAAACAACTTCAAAGTGCCGCTCCAAAATGGAAACCAGAATACGGAGAGAGTGCAGATATTTCACTGGAAGGCCGTAGCGGATCAATTCATCGTGACACTGGATATTCGTCACTTCTTGATGAGCCCTTATCAAATATTTTAATCAAGGCACAGGAACTTTTCGGATATACAGATGACATTATGGTAAAGCGTGATCCGTTTACCGGGTTATGCGAAAACCGCCCGATCTTGACTATTTCTGTATTGAGGCTTGAAGCCAAGTGTGGTCGATTTCCAAGGTGGGCATGGTTACAATTTTTAGGTTCACAGAAGCGGAAAAGCGATTGCGGACGCTTGAAAATTTTCATAGCTGAGATTTTGATTTTGGCTTGGGACGATGCTTTGGAAGAAATTATTGATCTTGCGACATATTGGATACTGATAGCTTCTGATAACTTACCTGAGAAATGCGTACCGACCTTCGAACGCTTCGTTGGGAGAATAATTGATTTTTTGTACGACAACCCTACAATCGGTGGTTCTAATATATTAAAAAACAGCCGAAACCCGAATTGGATAGACGCAGCGCTCGGTTCGCCCGCTGGTAGAATAACCCGAGCAATTTTGAAACGTGATCCACGCGGGAAATATCTGACAGAAGAACAAGGGTTTCCAAGTGATTGGTGTCACTTAGTCGAAAGGGCGCTTGCTCTACAGGGTGACGATGGCAGATTTGCGCTGTTCTTCTGCACCTGGAATTTGAACTGGCTCAACTATGTCGATCCAGAGTGGACGAGAAATAATGTGCTTTCCATCTTAAATACCGATGATCGGGATACACTCGAGGCTTGGTGGGCAGGCTACCTGGAGGGATATCGCGACCCTCCGAGGAATGAACTCTTTCAGACGATTAAGCCTTATTTACTGATGAGGACTTCGAGCCAAGATTACGAGAAGGGTGGCTATTGCGAAAGTCTTGCAGGTCTCGTGCTGGGAAATTGGATATGCTCCCATCAAGAGAATGGTATTGAACGCATTTCAAACGATGAATTCTGCAACATATTGCTTGATGCAGGAGATCGATTCCGATCACAAGTGCTATGGCATTTGGAACAATGGAGCAAGAAAAACGGCGGCCATTCTTGGCGAGCGCATCAAGAGCGTTTCCTACAGGAAGTCTGGCCTATTCAAAGAGTAACTCGGACACCAGAAAGTTCGGTCCGTTTGATAGAGTTAGCATTCTCTAGCGATTATAGGTTCGTGGATGTATCTAAGATTATATTACCGTTGCTTTGTCCGCTTGAGCTTGATTGCATAACTCTGCCGTTTAATGAGCCCAATGGAAGAAAAATTGTGGACAAGCACCCGGAGCGCGTACTTGAGATCTTGGTTCGCGCACTTCCGAAAAATGCTAACAGATGGCCTTATAAGATCGATGCAACATTGGAGTGCCTTGTGATTGCTGAGCCAGCTCTACGGAGCGATACGAGATGGGTCGAGCTTATGAGGCGTTGGAACTCCCGTTGAGGCGACTTTCATCGACCTGTCGAACTCAGCGTTCAGAACTCGAATGATTGCCTTGGAGCTTGTTTTTTCTTGCAACTAGTGGTCGGTTCAACACACAAGATTCCATTCGACGCTTGCTGGCTCCGGAGCGGCGACTGCGATTCCATCAAGCGGATTGAGAAGCCGCTCTTGGAATTCATTGAACTGGACAAAGGAAACGAAGCGAAGCCCTGAAACTGAACGGCAAGTTCCGCGCGCCTCGTCGTCTCCCGCCAAAACAGGGAACTATCCGACTGAAAAATGCCACTAGGGCCTGTCCATGCTAAATCAAGCATCATTTCGACGACGGCAACGAGGCACACGAAGCCCGGATACGTCGCGTCGAGCTTGTCGAACCGCGTGAAAATGCGCCGGCAACCTTTGAATCTCCGGAACAGACGTTCGATTTCGTTCCGCATCTTGTAGGTTTCCTGATCGTAGTTCCATTCGGCTTTCCGGTTCGCCTTCGGCGGCACGACCGGCGTCATCCCGAGGTCGCGGACGAGCTGGCGGGTCTCGTCGCCCTCGCAGGCGCGGTCCATCGCCAGCGGCTCGTTCGTCTTCCGCGCCCCGGTGCTGTCGAGGCCGAAGCAGTCCGCTTCCTGCTCCCGAAGCGCGGCGAACAGCCGCTTGAGCACGCCGCTGCGGGACCAGCGGCGGAACCGGGCGTAGACCGTTTGCCATTTGTCGAAACGCTCCGGCAGGGCACGCCACTTGCAGCCGTTCTCCAAGACGTACCGGACCGCGTTGATGAAGACGATGTTCGAAATCCGCACGTTCCCGCGCTGAACCGGCAGACAAGGGTGGATTTTGGCGTACTGTTTTGCTGCGGTCTGTTTCATGACTGTGCACCGCTCGATTTTTATGTTTTTTCGACAGCTACTTAAGCATGGATCCAAGCAAAATTCTAGTGTTAACAGGCCCTAGTCATTTCCTTTAAGCGTGTGGCTCATTTGTCTGACCTTTGCCCTTTTGTTCTCTGGAAGACCTGAGGCAGTTCAGAAAGCAAAAAGACTGTCGAGGCAAATGGTATGAATGATCCGTGCTCCACGGCGGCGCAACAGAGAAATATTGCCTGAGTAATCGGACGCCTGTAGTTTTTTGGAAAAGTAGCTGAAACAGTTTCCTATTGTGCGTGCTCACTCATGCCCGGAACTCTCTGGTTTCATCAAGAAACCAAGCTCTCAAAGCTTGAAACAACGGGCGTTGCGCCTGCGCTTCCCGACTCAGCAGGTAATGCCTTCGTCCGATTTTGTATCGATCCGCGACAGGAAAAATCAACCGGCCGTCCTGAATCAGGTTGTCGACCAGATAGTGCCATCCGATAGCCACCCCCATATCCGCGGTCGCGGCATTGATCAGCATTTCGAAGCTGTTGAAGCTTGGCCCAGCAAGTTCGCCTTCTACCGGCACTCCGAACTGGCTCAGGACGACCGGCCAATCGGTTTGCGACCAGGCCAGGTCGCGCCAGTGGCCGACGTCCAGATGCAGCAGGTCGCAGCCGGGTAGATCTTGCGCGATCCTCAGGTCCGAATGGCGGCGAAGGTACCCGGGACTGCATACCGGCATGATCTCCTCGGTGATCAAGTGGTCCGCTGTGATGTAGGGCTGCGGCTCGTTGCCGAGCACCACCGCGAGGTCGACGTAATCCATGAGATGGGCAGGGTTGCCCTCAGTGGCTTGAAAGTTGAACTCGACGTCCGGGAATGCGTTGAATAGCCGGCGGAGCCGCGAGGACAGGAACTGGTTGGCGAAAGGCAGGCGCATGGCGATGGTCACCCGGTTGCGCCGGGTCTCGCGCCGCAGTCGGACGCTGCCGCCGGCAATCTGGTCGAGCCCTTTCGCGACGGCGTGATGCAAGTCGCGGCCTGCGGCCGTGAGCTCCAGATTCCGCCCGTTCCGGATGAACAGAGCCACGCCCAGATGCTCTTCCAGTATGCGGATCTGTTTGGAGACGGCGGCTTGGGTCACGAACAGCTCTTCCGCGGCCTGAGTGAAATTCTCGTGGCGCGCCGCTGCTTCGAACGGACGCAGCGATGACATCGGCGGCAGCTTGCGCAGGAAATTCTGCATGTTGTCTCCGGGATTCAACCGCCTCCGAAACAAGGCGAAGCGAGGTACCCAAACGCTGCCTGCATAACCCAAGGTTTTCATGAAGTGAATATATGTCGTTTTGGAAAATCGCTCCGGCGGGCTACGCTTCTGGAAATGATTGAGTCTGCCAATGGAAAGCACTGATTCATGCAGAAACTGACAGGAATTTTCGCGGCCATGTGCACGCCGATGGATGAAAAGGGAGACGCCGTCGACGTCGGCCGCTACCGCGCGCACATCGACGACATGATCGACGCCGGATTGCACGGGCTGGTGCTGGGGTCCGGGACCGGCGAATACGCTTATCTTTCGGCCGGTGAGAAGCGCGAACTGATCGTCGAAGGCTGCAAGCATGTGGATGGGCGGGTTCCCACGGTCGCGCAGGTCACCGCGCTCAGCACCCATGAATGCATTGAAAACGCGCTGTTCGCGCAGGATGCGGGAGCCAGCGCGCTGATGATCCTGCCTCCCTATCTCGAGCCCCCGAATGAGCGCGGCGTGCTGTATCACTACACGGCCATCGCCAAATCGGTCAGCATTCCCATCGTTATGTACAATGTCCCTGCGCAGGCGGCTCCGTTGACCGAAGACCTGTACCGCAAGCTGCTGGCCGTTGAGAACCTCGACTATGTCAAGGATAGCTCCGGCGACATGCTGGGGCTGCAAAAACTGATCGGCATCGGCGGTCATATCCTGAATGGGGCCGACCCGTATGCGCCCTACAGCCTGATGGCAGGTTGTGCTGGAATGATCTGGGGCGCGGCCAACTTCATGCCCCACGAATGCGCACGACTTTATGACCTGATTGCCGCCGGGGATCTGACGGAGGCAATGGACCTTTGGCATGCGATGAAGAGCATCTGCTTTTGGCTGTGGGGCAATGTCCACGACGTGGATTACCTGACCGGAGTGAAGGCAGCGGCGCGCCTGACCGGACGCGATATGGGCGGGGCGCGGCGACCCCTGCCGCCGGTTCCGGGCGCGGCGCGCCATGACATCAAACTGGCGCTGAGCAAATTGCCGGTGAACCGAACCAAGGCCGAGCGTCTGGTCTGGCGCGACTGGCAGGAAGAGCGCGACTGGCTCATCCAATCCTACCGCAAAAACTGAGGGTTCCCGAAATGGCTGAAGACACAAAGAAATTTCCGACCCGGGCCGTTATCGGCGGGCGTTCCGTCGATGCTGAGGACGGCAAGACCTTTGCGACGCTCAATCCCGCCACCGGTCAGCCTCTGGCCCGGATCGCAGAATGTGCGGCGGTCGATGCGGACAGGGCTGTCGCTGCGGCGCGCGCAGCCTTCGACGACGGCCCTTGGCCGCGAATGTCGCCGGCTGAGCGCAAGACGATCCTGCAGCGGTTCGCCACTGAAGTCGAGGCGAATGCCGAAGAATTGGCGGAGCTGGAAGTGCTGGAGTCCGGCAAGCCGATCAGTGATGCGCTGGGGATCGATCTCCCGGAAACCGTAGGGACATTGCGCTGGCATGCCGAGGCTGTCGACAAGATCTGTGACAAGATCTCTCCGTCGGATCCCGGCTGCCTGTCGATGATCGTGCGCGAGCCGGTCGGCGTGGTCGCCGCCGTGCTACCTTGGAATTTCCCGATCATGATGGCCGCATGGAAATTGGGTCCTGCGCTTGCTGAAGGCAACACGATGGTTCTCAAGCCTGCCGAACAAACCTCGATGTCGACCATCCGTCTTGCGGAACTGGCGGCGGAGGCGGGCGTTCCCGATGGAGTCGTCAATGTCGTGCCGGGGTTCGGCGAAGTCGTCGGCAAAGCGCTTGGCGAGCATATGGACGTCGATTGCGTCGGCTTTACCGGCTCCACGGAGACCGGGCGGCTGTTCCTGCACTATGCGGCGGACTCCAACCTCAAGCGCGTATTGCTTGAATGCGGCGGCAAGAACCCGATGATCGTGATGCCGGACGTGGATGATCTGGACAATGCGGCGGATCACGCGGCGAACTCGGTCTTCTGGAACATGGGAGAGAACTGCTCCTCCAACAGCCGCTTGCTGGTGCATGAAAGCCTCAAGGACGAGTTGCTGGAGTTGATTCTGGAACGCGCGCAGGACTGGGTCGTTGCCGATCCGATGCAAACCGCCTGCCGGATCGGCCCCTTGATCGAAAAAGCCCACCTCGAAAAAGTGCTCGGCCATATCGAACAGGCCAAAAACGAAGGGGCCAGGCTGGTCTGCGGCGGCGAACGGGTGCTGACCGAAACCGGCGGGTATTTTGTCCAGCCGACCATTTTCGATGATGTGACGCCTGAGATGCGGCTGGCCCGGGAGGAAGTCTTCGGCCCTGTTCTGGCGGTCATGACTTTCAAAACGCCGGAGGAAGCCATTGCTTTGGCGAATGACACGGAATTCGGTTTGGCCGCTTCCGTCTTCACCGACAGCAACAAGACCGCGCATAACGCCGCGCGCCGGATACGTGCCGGCACGGTGTCGGTCAACTGCTATGGCGAAGGCGACCACGGCACGCCGTTCGGCGGCTACAAGTTGTCCGGGTTCGGCGGACGAGACAAGTCGCTGGCGGCGCATGACCAATATTGCGAGCTGAAAACCGTCTGGATGGACCTCAGCTGAGCTGCTTGATGAAGATAGGCATCCTTCCGAGGGCGGATCGCAACAACGGGTGGCTGGAGATCCTCCCGCCATTGCCGCCCCCTGCGGTTGCCAAGGGGGCGATCAAAGCGGATTGCGCGGTGATCGGAGCCGGGTTCACAGGACTGGCCGCCGCTCGGCGGCTGGCGGAGCTGCTGCCGGCCAAACATGTCCTGCTGCTCGATGCGGGCCGCATCGGCAACAACGCCGCCGGCCGCTGTTCAGGTTTTGCGATTGACCAAGCCCACAATATCCGGGCGAAAGACTTTGCGGGCAATCTGCGGGCGGAAAAGAAGCAGATCGCCATAAACCGGGCGGGTCAGGATTATCTGCGCGATCAGGTCAATGCCTTTCAGATCGAATGCGATTGGGACGAGGGCGGCAAAATCCATGCCGCGGCGACGGCGAATGGAGAAGCCAAGCTGAAGGCTTACTCCCGGAATCTCGATCTGCTGGAAGCCGAATACAGCTGGCACGACGCAGACAGGATGCGCGCCATCACCGGCTCAAGCTTTTATATTTCCGGTTTGCACACTCCGGGCACCATTCTGATGCAGCCGGCGGCATTGGTTCGCGGGCTCGCGGACACGATGCCCAGGAACGTGACCGTGCTCGAAAACAGTCCTGTCACGGCAGTTCACCCCGGCGCTCCACACCGATTGGAGTTGCCCGATGCGCAAATTGAGACCAAGACTTTGATCTTGGCCAACAACGGGTTCGCCGGGCAGTTCGGGTATTTCCGCGATCACTTGATTCCCGTTGTCACCTGGGGCAGCCTGACGCGGCCGCTGACGAAATCGGAGGCCGAAACGCTGGGCGGCGATGACAGCTGGGCCGTCATTCCGGCCGATCCCTTCGGCACTTCGGTGCGCCGAATTCCGGGTCGGCGAATCCTGATCCGCAATATCTACAGCTACAGCCGGGGATTGAATGCCAGCGAAAGCGACCGGACTTGGGCGAGCGCGAAGCACCGATCCTCCCTCGGAAACCGCTTTCCCATGCTTCCGGATTTGACACTTGAATACACTTGGGGCGGCCCCTTGTGCCTGTCGCGAAACGGAGAGCCGGTGTTCGGTCAGCTGGATGAAGACGTGTTCGGCGCCTTCTGCCTGAATGGCGTCGGCATCGCGCGCGGCACCGCGTACGGGAAGCTTCTGGCGGAGCACATCGCGGGCGAACGATCGGATCTTCTTGACGTCATGCTGAAGGCGGGCAGGCCGGAGAAACTGCCTCCGGAACCGTTTCTGGGCTGGGGAGTGCGAATGAACTTTGCAAAGCGGCGCTATGACGCCGGATTGGAGTTATGAATGCTTGATCTGAATGGAAAGACTGCATTGGTGACCGGGGCGACCTCGGGAATCGGAGCGGAAACGGCGCGCGTGCTGGCTGCGGCAGGCGCGAAGGTCATGCTGGCGGGCCGCCGCGAGGAAGCCGCCAAGACGCTGTGCGATGAAATCGTCAGGTCCGGCGGAACGGCCGCTTATGTGCTGGGCGAAGTGACCAAGCCCGGATTTGCGACCGACGCCGCGGCTGCTGCCGAAGAGACCTTCGGCGGCCTAAATGTTTTGGTGAATGCGGCCGGCGCGATCTGCCGCGGCACTGCGGAGCAAACCTCGGACGAGGATTGGGCGGCGATGATGTCGGTCAATGTCGGCGGCACCTTTTTCATGGCGCGGGCGGCTTTGCCGGCAATGCGCCGGGCCGGAGGCGGAAGCATCATAAATTTGGGTTCCACCGTCGGTTTGGTCGGATGCGTTGGCTTGGCAGCGTATTGCGCCAGCAAAGGCGCGGTGGTGAACCTGACGCGCGCCATGGCGTTGGACCATGCCGAAGACGGCATCCGCGTGAATTCGGTGAACCCCGGCGCAGTCGATACGCCGATGCTTGTGTCCGGCCACGGCGACGTCGCGCCGGATGCGGTGCGCGAGGCCAACCGGACGGCGATCCCGCAAGGCTGGCTGCCCAAGCCGGTGGAAATTGCCAACGTCATCGCCTTTCTGGCGTCGGATCTGAGCGCGCATGTAACGGGAGCGGCACTGTCGGTCGACGGAGGTTACACAGCCGGATGACTCAAATATTGAAAGACAAGGTTGCGATCGTGACCGGGGCGGCTCAAGGCATCGGTCGGGCGATCGCGCAATCCATGGCGGAGGCGGGCGCGCGCGTCGTGATCGGCGACCTCAAGCCGCAGCACGCCGAAAGCCTGCCGTCCTTGGAGCTGGATGTTTCCGACGAGGCATCGGTGATGCGGTTTGTCGCGAAAGTGGCCGACGCCTACGGCGCGCCGTCCATTCTGATCAACAATGCCGGCATCATGACCGGCACGCCGCTGACGGAGCAAACCGCCTCGGAATGGGACCATGTCATGGCCGTCAACCTGCGCGGCCCCTTCCTGATGGCCAAGCATGTCGTGCCCCATATGGCGGCGGAGAACGAACCGGCCATTGTCAATATCGGTTCGATTGAAGGGATCAGCGGCAATCCGAACCACTCCGCCTACATGGCTTCCAAGGCCGGGGTGCACGGGTTGACGGTCTCGATGGCGATCGACCTCGGGCCCAAAGGCATTCGGGTCAACGCGATTGCACCGGGATGGATCAACACGAAGTTCAACAGCGTCTATTTGGAAGGGTTGCCGGATCAGGACCTTGCGGCGCGCCAGCTTGCTGAATTGCATCCGGTTGGCCGCATTGGGGATCCTTCCGATATCGGAGATGCGGCGGTCTGGCTCGCCAGCGCGCAATCGCGCTTCGTCACCGGTCAAATCATCAAGGTTGAAGGCGGGCGCATGGCCAAGCTTTCGCTTCCTGACGCATTCCAAGTCTGAGGGCGGCGCATGTCGGAATTAGGCGCCAAGCCAGCCAAGCGCCGCGGTCGCGGCGCGCGTCGGGTGGACCGAACATCGACCGTATTGCGGTTTTTGCCCGAAACTGATCGCGGCATTCCCTATGTTGACCTATTGTCGCCCGAGCAGGTGGAGCGGGTCCACCGCGAAACTGCGAAACTGCTCCGCGAGAAAGGAATCGAGTTTCGGGACGACGAGTCCGCCAATCTGTGGAAAGAGGCCGGCGCCGATGTTCAGGGGCATCGGGTGCGGATTGACGAAGCGCTGCTGATGCAGCTTCTGTCGACCGCGCCGGAGCAGTACAGGATGGTCGCGCGCAACCCGTCCCGCACCGTTGCCTTGGGCAGGCGCAAGCAAATCCTGACTCCTGCATACGGCGCGCCCAACGTGCTCGATCTGGATGGTGTCCGGCGCAATCCGACCATCTCGGATTTCCACGATTTCGTGAAGCTCGCCCATATGTCCCCGGGCATGCAGATGTCCGGCGGTGTGGTTTGCGAGCCGATGGACATACCTGTGCCCAAGCGCCATTTGCACATGGTCTACAGCTTGATCCGTCATTCCGACAAACCGTTCATGGGCATGGTCACAGCCCGGGAGCGCGCCGAAGATACGGTTCGAATGGCGGAGATCGTATTCGGCGAAGAGTTCTTGCGACAAAACACGGTGTTGACGTCGCTCGCGAATTGCAACTCGCCTTTTGTGTGGGACCAAACCATGCTGGATGCGACCAAGACCTATGCAGCGGCCAATCAAGCGGTTCTGTTCACCCCTTTTGTCCTGAGCGGCGCGAGCACCCCGGCCAGCACCATCGGTTCGTTGGTGCAGATCAATGCAGAGGCCTTGGCCGGCATCGCTTTTTCCCAGATCGTTCGGCCCGGAGCTCCCGGCGTGTACGGCCAGTGGATCGGGGCCGTGTCGATGAAATCCGGCGCGCCGATGGCGGGGACGCCGGAGATCGATCACATCAATCTGCTGGTCGGGCAAATGGCCCGCCACTACAAGCTGCCTTGGCGATGCAGCGGGGCATGCACAAGCTCGAAAATCTTGGATGCGCAGGCCGGATACGAGACCGCCCGCAACCTCTACGGCGCAGCTTTGGCCGGAGCCAACTTCATCCTTTCAACCGCGGGATACCTTGAAGGCGCCCTGTGCCAAGGCTTCGCCAAATTCGTGATTGATGCCGAGCAGGCCGAGCTGACGCACAAATTCCTGCGCGGGATAGATTTCTCCGAGCTCGACGGAGCGCTGTCGGCTATGGCCGAGGTGGAGCCCGGCGGGCATTATCTCGGCACCAAGCACACTCTGGAGAATTTCGAGCGCGCCTTCGTCATCCCTGAACTGATGCACCATGACAGCTTTGAGCAGTGGGAGGCGGAAGGCCGGCAGGACGCGAACGACCGGGCGGTTGCGAAAGCGCGCAAGATGCTTGCCGAGTATGAATCTCCGCCGCTGGACGCGGCCATCGACGAGGAGCTGCGGGAATTCATTGCGCGGCGGGAACGCGAGATCGGCGATGCCACGCTATAGCCGCGCTCGGGGCGGGCTGCGGCCGGTTCGGTTTCGCCCTGCATTTTTTGGCGTTTCCAGAAAAACGGATAGGTGAACACATCACCAACGACGGGTCTGCGCATCCCGTTCACCACTGTTCGCCAAGTCTCGTTCCAAAGCCGCGGTCATCATGGCCTTCAGCTCTGTGGGCATATCGTCAAGAGTGTGCGCTTGCTGGTCAGATCCGCCCGTCAGAGCCTCGTAGCGTTCGAGGCTCATCAGCACGAAGCGGGGCTTGCGGTGCTTGGTGATGGCCACCGGGGCGCGGCTGGCCGCATCGAGAATGTCGCCGGTTTTGCGGGCCAGATCAGCGGCGGGGAAGTTTTGAATGTCGGACACGGGAAACTCCTATTGTTCGCAATATGCGCATTTTGAGAATATTCCCAAGAGCTATCGCTTTATCCAATTTTCGCAAATTCGATCAGATTTCGAATTCCGACAAGCAGTGGGCGGCCGGGATGGACGACGAACATGTCCCTTGGCAAGGGCCGTTCGCCTTTGACTTCGAGTGGGCGCAAATTGCCTGCCACCATGGTTGAAGTGTCACAGGCGTCCAAATCTGCCCTCACCGGCGAGAAGGTTTTTTCCGGTGGGCAAGGCTGGAGGGTCGTTTTTGGGCGTGGAAGAGCCGGAGTTTTTTTGGGTGCCGGGCAGAGGTGGGCGGCACCCAATGTTCAGGGAAGCGGTTTTCGATTCAATCTCCGCGCTGAAGTCGACCGAAATCCGGAAGCCGGCGAAGTGTCCGCTGACGCCGAAAGTCCCGGTTCCGGACGCGGTCGCCGGATATATTGACCCCAGTCCGCTTGTACCCGCCCTGCGCCGCCGCCCGGGTGTCCGGGCGCGGCTGTTGCGGGCCGCCCGAGCAAGCATTGTTGACATTGCCGCAGCGATTTGGTTGAAATTGGATTTCATTATTCCAATTTGCGTGGAAAAATGGAACTTTTAAGTCGATTCTTCCGGATGCCCGAACATAGCTGCTTCCTCTTCGGACCGCGAGGCACAGGGAAGACCACTTGGCTGAAGAGCGAGCTCCCCGATTCGCTCCATCTGGATTTGCTTGAGCCCGGCCTGCACCGCAGACTGGAGGCCCGGCCCGAGCGGCTGCGGGAGCTGATCGCGGGAATGCCGGAAAGGCAGGCAGGCGAAACAAGAACTGTCGTCATCGACGAAATCCAGCGAATTCCGGAGCTGCTCGACGTGGTGCACGCTGTTCTAGAGGAGCCGTCGCCGCCGCGCTTCGTACTGGCGGGATCAAGCGCCCGAAAGCTCCGCCGCGGAGGCGTAAATCTGCTCGGCGGGCGGGCGGCGCATCGCACGATGCATCCGTTCATGGCCGCCGAGATGCCCGAGTTTGAGCTGGCCCGGGCATTGGAAATAGGAATGCTTCCATTGGCGGCAAGCGCGCGCGACCCGAACGCGGTTCTGGATGCGTATGCCGGACTTTATCTCGAACAGGAGGTGAGAGCGGAAGGCCTGACCCGGAACGTCGGCGCGTTCGCAAGATTTCTGGAAGCGATCGCCTTTTCCCACGGCTCGCTTCTGAACGTCTCGTCGGTTGCGAGGGATTGCGAGGTCGAGCGAAAGGTCGTCGCCGGATACGTCGGCATCCTTGAGGATCTCCTGCTGTCATTTCGGCTGCCGGTGTTCCGCAAGCGAGCGAAGCGCGCGACCGTAAGGCACGAGAAGCTCTACTTGTTCGATGCCGGCGTGTTCCGATCGCTTCGGCCCAAAGGGCCGCTCGACCGTCCCGAAGAGATCGGCGGGCAGGCGGTCGAGGGCCTCGTTGCTCAGCATTTGCGAGCATGGGCCGCCTACTCCGCGTTCGATGCGAAGATATTCTTCTGGCGGACGCGTGCCGGAGCGGAGGTTGATCTCGTCGTCTACGGAGATTGCGGGCTGCAGGCGATTGAGGTCAAGAATTCCGCCAGAGTGCGCCCCGAGGATTTGCGCCCGCTGAAAGCCTTTCGCGAGGACTATCCGGAAGCCGAAGCGGCAATTCTGTATCGAGGCCGTGAACGGTTGCGGTCGGACGGGATCTCATGCCTGCCGCTGGAGGAATTCCTAAGGAGCGTCGTTCCCGACCGCGCGCTTCTCTCTCGCTGAATCCGCACGCTCGTTGACCGTGGGTTCGTAGAACCGGAAACCCTCTCCGCAAGACCTCATCAGCTTGCGCGACAGGGCATCCGCCTCGCGGACCGCGGCCTTCGCGACGCTGGCTTGAGTTCCTCGCCTTCCAAGCGCAATAGGAAATCGCTCGTTCAAGGATTTGTGGAGATGAGCGCCGGAGGGCCCTTCGCTGCGTCCGTTGATCGAATCCCGCCGATCCGAGATTCTTGCCCCGCACGCCGTCACGGCTTGAAAGGCGTCCGCGTGTGTTGGCCGAATTTTGTTCGGAGAGGATGACGCCCGAAAGAACCTCAGTTTCTCCGCCGGGCAGCTTCATCCGGAACCGGGTCGGCGCACGCAGCGGCCAGCCGAGCAATGCCTTGCATGGCAGGCCGCAGCCCCTACTCGTTGATCGCGTCCGTCATGAAGACCGGGTGTTTTGTTCCACGAGTGCCTTGTACAGGTTGCGGATGCATTGGGTCATCGGCCGCTCGCCGGTTCCGATTGGCTTGCCGTCGATCTTGGCCACCGGGGTTTGTGCGCCGAATGTGCCGGTCAGGAACGCCTCATCAGCGCCGTACGCTTCGTAGAGCGAGTAGTTCTTTTCGAACACGGGGATGCCGTTGGCGCGGCAGAGGTCGATCACCTTCTGTCGCGTTACCCCTTTCATGCAGTAGTCGCCAGTCGAGGTCCACACCTCGCCGCGCCGCACGATGAAGAAGTTGCAGGCGTTCGTCGTGTTAACGAAGCCATGCGGGTCGAGCATCAGGGCTTCGTCCGCGCCCGCCTGTTCGGCCTGCAGGCAGGCAATGACGCAGTTGAGTTTGGAATGACTGTTGTACTTGGCATCCTGGCTCATCGGCAGTCCGCGCACCTGCGGGACGGTGGCAAGCCGAATGCCCCGAGACAGAAGGCTTTCGACCGGTCTGGAGTGCTCGATGATCGCTACGATGGTGGGGCCGAAACGCGACAGTCCCGGGTGCTGGAAGGGCTTGACCTTGCGGCCGCGGGTGACCATCAGGCGACAATGGGCCTCATTCGTCATTCCGTTCGCCGCTGCGGTCCGGTCAAGGATGGCGCGGATGTCCCCGGGCCCCATCCCGAGATCGATGGATACCGATTTCAGCGAGTTGAAAAGACGGTCCATGTGTTCGTCGAAGAACGCCCACCGACCGTTATGGAGCCGTAGACCTTCCCACATCCCGTCGCCCAGCATGAAGCCGCTGTCATAGACCGAGACCGTGGCCTCGGCCTTGGGCACCAGATCGCCGTTGACATAGATAAGAAGGTCGTCGTTGCGGGTGTCCGCCTCGGCGTCATGCGTCGAATGGCTGTCGGTCATTTCTCAATGCCCCAGGATTTGGCCAAGGAATGCGCGGGTGCGGTTCTGCTGCGGGTTCTCGAAGAATTCTTCGGGACCGTCCATCTCGACGATCTCGCCGTCGGCCATGAAGACCACCCGATCCGCCACCTGCCGCGCGAAGCCCATTTCGTGGGTCACGCAGATCATCGTCATGCCCTCTCCGGCGAGGTTCACCATCACGTCCAGCACTTCCGAGATCATCTCCGGATCGAGTGCCGAGGTCGGTTCGTCGAACAGCATGATCTTGGGCTTCATGCAGAGTGCGCGGGCGATGGCGACGCGCTGCTGCTGCCCGCCCGAGAGCTGGCCCGGATATTTGTCGGACTGCTCGGGAATCTTGACCTTCGTCAGAAATTCCATCGCGACCGTCTCGGCCTCGTCCCGCGCCTGCTTGCGCACCAGCATCGGCGCCAAAACGCAGTTTTCAAGAATCGTCATATGCGGAAACAAGTTGAATTGCTGAAACACCATGCCGGTCTCGCGCCTTATTTCATCGATATTGCTGAGATTGTCGTCGAGTTCGATGCCCAGCACGTTGACGGATCCGCTCTGGAACTCCTCCAGCCTGTTTATGCATCGGATCAGCGTGGACTTGCCCGACCCGGAGGGGCCGCAGACGATGACCTTCTCGCCCGCGCCGACCTCGAGGTCGATGCTCTTCAAAGCATGAAACGAGCCGTAATACTTGTCCATGCCGACGATGCGGACGGCGGTTTCAGTCATGGGGTCCTCCTATCGCGCGGGCGCGGCCATGCGGCTTTCGAGATAAGCGCCGTATCGGCTGAGCGCGAAAACGAAGACGAAATAAATGAGTGCAACAAAGCAGTAGACCTCGATATGGGCGAAATTCCATTCGGAGGTGCCGTAGGCGGCGTTGCCCGAGGCAAGGATTTCAAAGAAGCCGATGATGACAATAAGCGAAGTTTCCTTGAAGGTGATGACAAGCTGGTTGATGGTCGGCGGAAGTGCGTTGAGGAAAGCCTGCGGCAGCACGATGTATCCGATCCGATGCCAATAGCCCATGCCGAGCGCCTTGGCGGCTTCCTCTTGCCCCGGCGGAAGCGCTTGCATCCCGCCGCGGATGATCTCGGCTTGGTAGCAAGCGAAAAAAAGAGCGTAGCCGACAATCACGAGATAGAGTTTCTCGGTCGGGATCCATGACGGCAGCACGAAGGGCAGGACCACGGCGAAAGTGAACATGATCGACAGGAGCGGCAGCGAGCGGACCGCGTCGATGATCACTCCCATAGTGCGGGAGATCCAAGGCAGGTCGGACCGGCGAAGGAGCGCGAAACCTATTGCCGTCGGCATGCCGATCAGCGTTACGCTGGCGAAGACGAAGATCGTAAGGCTCAGCCCTCCCCAATCCTGCACCGAGACCTCGGCGAGTCCCAGCGTGCCGCCTCGCATCAGAACGTAGAAGGCGACGAACCCGCCGACCCACAGCCCGGCGAGCCGGCGCGCGGTCCACATCGTCGGCATGCAGGACAGGATGCCTACCAGAACGATGGCGGCGCAGGCCAGCCCCGAACGCCAGTGTTCCTCGAATGGGTAGAGCCCGAACAGAATCAAACGCCAGCGAGCGTCGATCACGGCCCAACAGGCGCCTCCTGAGCCGCCGCGGACGCACATCTCGCGGTTCTCGGCCTGCCAGACGGCATGCAGGATGCCCCAATCGACGATATTTCCGATCACCCAGAGCGCCAGCGCGCCGAAGACCACAGTCATAGAGGCATCGAGCCGCGTCGAGAAATAGCCCGTGCGGATCCGGTCGATCAGTGTCGGTGCGTGATCGGTCTTGGCGATTGTTCAGGTCCACAGCTGCGTGCCCTTGAGCTTTATCGCGTCGTTCACGCGATTGAGCACCCAGGCCAAGGAATAGTTGATGACGAGGAAACCACCCATCAAGATCGCGATCAGTTCGAGCGTCTGACCCGCTTGGCTGATCGAGGTCGAAATGACGAAGAAGAAATCCACGAACCCGACAGCGATGCCGATGGTCGTCGATTTGAAAAGCCAGACATATTGGTTGGTCAGAGTCGGCATCACCGAGCGGACCGCCAGCGGCAACCGGATCCGGCTGAAGATTTGCCAAGCAGTCAGACCCAGCCCGCGACCGGCTTCGCTCTGTCCTTTCGGTACGGCATTGAAGCCCGCGCGCACGATCTCGCCGATATAGGCGCCGCCGTAGATTGAGATCGCTACAATGCATGCCAGAAGCTCCGGCGAAACACGGATGCCTTGGCGGAAATTGAGGCCCTTTAGGAAAGCGATGCTCAGCAGCGGCGTGTCGGGAATGCGGCCGCTCCATAAAAGGATGATCGCAAGAACAAGCCAGCCCAGCCAGATCGCTCGGGCAAACATTGTCTTGCGTTTCTGAGCCATGCGGCGGAAGACATGGCCCGTCGACAACCAAAGCCGAAGACCGAAGGCCGCAACAAGCGTCAGCGCCGCAATGAAAACCGACAACCCTGTGACATTTAGGCCCGGCAGATAGATGCCGCGGCTCGACAGAAACGCGATGTCGGCGATGCTCACGGCTTCGCGCGGCTGCGGCAGAGAGACCAGGATCGCGTACCAAAAAAAGACCTGCAAAAGCATCGGCAGGTTGCGGAAGATCTCCACATATGTTGTGCCGATCAACTCTGCCATGCGATTGCCCGATACCCGCATGATGCCGATCGCCGTGCCGATGACTGTAGCCAGCGTGAGCGAGATCGCTCCAAGAAAGAGCGAGTTCAGCAGCCCGACCCAGATGACCTTCAAATAAGTGTCCGATGTTTCGAACGGGATAAGCGAAAAGCTGACGCCCCAGCCCGTCGCCCTTTGCAAGAACGCGAATCCCGACGTGAGTCCCTGCGCCTCAAGATTGGAGCGGGCGGTCAGGGCGAAGAGGACGATCACAAGCAAGATGCCGCCGACGAAGGCCGCCTGCGCAACGTGATCGCGGAAGGGCTTGGACTTAAGGAGTGCGGTCATCGATCCATGTCCGGCGCGCGGCAAGGCCGGGCGAACTTGGCGCCGCCCGGCAAAGAAAAGGTCAGTCGACCATCAGCGGGAAGAACACGCCGCCATTCGTGTAGAGATTGTTCATGGCGCGCGGCAACGCATAGGGTCCGCCGACATTGCGCTCATAGATCTCGGCATAGTTGCCGACCTCTTTGATCAGATTGTAGGCCCAGTCGTCCGAGAGGCCCAAACGCTCGCCATACCCGGGGGTAACGCCCAGGAACTTGCCGATTTGGGTCGAGGGCGGATCAGCACGAATCTCTTCGACATTGGCTTGTGTGATGCCGTTGATTTCAGCGAAGAACAGAGACGAAATCATCCAGTTCATCACGTCGAGCCAATCGGGATCGCCTTCGGGAACGATGATGCCTTCAGGTTCCAGCGCAATGACATCCGGCAGGATCACGTGATCTTCCGGATTTTCCGAAGTTGCACGCGCAGCGGCCAAGGGCGGCGCCAGAAGGGTCAGTCCGTCGCAGCGGCGATTGAAATAGGCGCTGCGCACTTCGTTGCCGTCCTCGAAAACGATGAGCTCGGCCTCGATGCCGATCTGTTCGATATATGCGGCGAGGAAGCGCTCGGTCGTGGTGCCGGCCGAGACGCAAATCGACCCGCCATCGAGGTCGGCGACGCGTTCGGCGCCGATATCGGCGTGAGCCATGACGTGGAAGGACGCAACGAAATAGGGAATTGAATAGGCGAGATTGAGCTCGGTATCACGGCTTTGCGACCAGCCTGACAGCTTGATGATCACGTCCACATCGCCGGACTGAAGCGCTGGCCAGCGCTGCGCCCAAGAAATGGGCACAATGTCGAGATTCCCATCGGACGTGCCGAACAAAGCGGCGGCCAGTCCGCGGCAAAAATCGATATCGAACCCGCGCCAATTGCCTTGATCGTCCACCTCGGCAAATCCGAGATAGCTGCCATTGTGGCCCGAACACAGCAGCGTTCCGCGATCCTTGACGGTATTGAGCCGGCTTTGCGCCTCGGCGGCGCCGGCGGTTATCGCCGTCGCAGCGACGGCGGTCATAAGAAGGGATTTCATGTTGGTCTCCTAAAATGAACATGATTTGGTCGACAGTTTGCCGACAAGATTTCAAAATTTAGTCGACAGTTTGCCGACAAGTCAATATTCTTGTTCCGCAGCGATCCGGAACGGGCTATAGAACGAAAAATGTCCGGCAAACTTTCAAGTCAGACGGGCGGGGCAACCCAAGCAACCGCGCTCAAGCGCGGCGGCGGCGCACGGCACGTATATGAGGCGCTTCGGAATGATATCCTTGAACTGTCGCTTGCTCCCTGCGATGCGCTTGATGAAACGACGCTGGCAGAGCGTTTCCGCTTGTCGCGCTCGCCGGTCCGCGAGGCGCTGGTCCGGCTGTCGGCCGAAGGGTTTGTGAGGACGCTGTCGAACCGTTCCACCATAGTCGCTCCGCTTGATATAAGGGAAATCCCGCGCTACATTGAGGCGCTGGACTATCTGCAGCGCGCAGTGACGCGGCTAGCGGCCAGAAACCGGTCTGTCGACGATCTGACCGCGATGCATGCCGCTGCAGAGGTCTATGACCAGACGTGCGAGAACGGCACTCCGCTGGAAATGTCCCGCGCCAACAAAGATTTTCACATGGCCATTGCCGCGGCGGGCCGCAATTCTTACTTGGCAAAGGCATATGGCCGTCTGCTCGACGAGGGCCGACGGCTGCTGCATCTGCACTATGCCCGGCGTTCCGATACGGATGATCCTTTCCCGCTCAGTCCCGAGCACTACCAGATGATCAAGGCGATCCGCGAAAAGGACGAAGCCAGAGCCGACAGCTTGGCCCACGCCCATACCCGGGTATTCCACCAAAGGCTGCAGGACTTCGCGCCCGTCGAGTACATTGAAGAATTGTAATGCGCAGCAATCGAAATTTTTGAACCAAACTGCCGCGTGTTTTCCAAGAACGTGCTTGATTTCATGAATCTTGTCCTCCACTTTCTGGGGCGGGCGGAAGCGACGGCCGCAGTGAAGTCGCTCTATGTTGCGCCGACTGATCCATATCAGCAACGGAATTTTCTGCTTGATGGAATGCGGGTCAAATCCGATCTTATCCGCGACTCCTCGGCCGTTGCTGTCTCGGGTCGCCGCACTGTCTCGCAATGATCGGTGAACAACCGATCAGTAAACTCCGCGAGCATAGCTCAATGATCATAATGGGCATTAATTCGGGGTCTTTGAAGGACTTATGAACGCCAGTGGCGGTTATTAGAATCCAAGATTTCCCGTTTGAAACTTGAATTCGCGGACTACTTGGAAGGAGCCGGACACTCGCGATCCCTTCGAAAACAACGATCAACATGGATCGCATCTGCCGGACTTGGGCCTCCCAATGTCCTGAATGCCCCACTGGATCGACTGAGGTCGCCCGGAGCAACCCGAAACACAGCGGAATGTAGCGCTTAAAAATAAGCACAAACAAGTAAAAAAATGTTTAGCGGAAAAAGTCGAAATCAGGAATATGTTGTGGATACGGTTTCAAAGAAATATGCCATACACCATGATCCTTCTTTGGAGCTACGAAGGAGTCGAACTGTACTGTCTTGAACCATTCCTATTGTCCAATAGGCCTTCCAGACGATTTGCAATTCGAACGGAACAAATTCAGGTCGCCACGCTTGCAAAATGTACTTAACCATAAGTTACTCCAATAGCTTCTTCAATCTCCTGCCTGATTATCGTTCGCCCGGATCCTGAGGGATTGCGGAAGCGCTCTTCGGAAAAGTCAATATTCCGCGCGCTATCCAAGCGGTTCAAAAAATATTGAACGCTGATATTTTTCTCCTCAAGCGACTGCGGAGCGATTTTCCGGAGGATATCGAAAATAGCTTGAACACCAACAGTGCGTACAATAAACGAATTTTCGTTTGCATGGCTCCAGAAAATATCATTACTGGCTATCAAATAATTCAAAACCATCCTGTAAATCAGCAAATCATTACCCTCGATAAAGGAATCACGCAAAGGTGAATGATCTTTCTGCACTCCCCTTAAATTGCTGCGGAGATTTGCTCTATATTTTTTCATATGATCGGCATCGCGTTTTGGTTTGCTGGAGAAAAGCCGAAGAATGCCGTCCACTACTACTGCTGTCGAAATGCGCCAATTTGCATGTGCGGTAAGTTCTTCAAGAGCGGGGTCAAGCTTTGGCGCAACGATAATCCTACCTCGAAGAGGTGATCCATTATCTGTTCCAAGTTTCCGCGTTAGAAAAACGGCGAGCTTTTCCGGTGTCCAAAACCTCTCATCCTCGTCGGAGATGTTGTAACCAAAAAGTTCATAAGTCAAGCTGCGATCCACACGCTTTTGTGTCGAATTGATTGTCGCAAAAATCTGCGCTTGGAGCGCTTTGGGTAAATCAATGTAGACCGAGCACAGCAGGTTCGTGCCATTCATGGCCTCGATATCAGCTCGTGCGAAGGAGAACAGTCTATGCTGCCCATCAATAACCGCCGCTAGCTTATCCGAAGTCGGGATTGTCAGTCCGTAGAATCCATCTTTAGGTTCAGTGATCGTCCAGAAACGTGAACTGCCGATATTTTTGTTTTCTTCCGACAAAATATCTTCCAATTCGCCCTGATCAAAGCCAACCTCACGATTGTAATTCGCGGCAAGGATGATCGAGTTAGGAAATGCCGAATCGACACGTTCGATATAGGATGCTATTTCACTCAAGCGTTTGTCATTAAGTGCACGTTGAGTTCCGTCCAACACGTAGCCATTTCCACCATCTTTTACCGCACGTATTGTATCTGAAGCGGTGACCAACAAAAGCAGCTCCGCTGGCAATGATACAACGTAGAACACTCCGAGGCGTTGATCGACACGCAGCGCAGGGGTATTGAATGGGAAAATAAGTCCGCTCATACAGTAACCTCGTTGATATCGCCTTTGATAGGTCGGTTTGTATCCCCTCCGCTGGGTGAATCAGGATTAATCGTTTTGAGCTGAGGATTTTCTCCATTGGCAACACACCACACCCATAAACCTAGCACTGAGCATATAATTGTTCCCCCAAAAGTATAATTAGGATGCAGTTCAAATAAGTTAAAGAAGCCAATTAAGATTGCAATACTAAAAGTAAGAAAAATCACTAAGACAAAAAAGCTTGCCATTAGCTTATTGGATCTTTCTACTGACTCCAGAATCAAAAGCAGGCAACTCGTACCAATGAGAGCAGGATAGAAGACAGAAAGTGACGATTGTATACCGCCAAAACCCGTGGTGCCGGATGAAATCATAATCTTCAAAACTTCGATCCAGAAACCAACGCCACCGCATATTAATATCGCGCAAATAAAGTACATGACAAAAGTTGCGTCCTTTAAAGGCTCCTTTGTGCGTTGCCAAATCTCTTTACAGAGTTCCGAGAAAGAATTAGTCGTCATTGGCTCAAAAACTTTCCTGTTCAATTATTGATTTGCCGCCGCCGAACATTACCAAGCCATGATTTTTTTTGTCATTTTGTCGATCCGAACGAAGCATTGGCCAGTTTGAAGGCTGGTAAGGTTTGCACTCTTGCCTAGCGCACGGGCCGCGGCGCCGGGCTTAGCGTTGGTCGCTAGTGCTGCGATAAGCCCCATATTGTCAAGGAACTCATCGTCTTCTCCGGAAAAATCGTCTGGGGACTGCGAGACCAGCATCACGGCCCCACCCTTTGATCGGCTCATTCGGACAAGGCGGGACAACGATGGCAGCTTGGTGCCGAGTATCTGGTGCGCCTCATCGATCATGCATAGAATACGCAGTCCGCGCACGCCATCCGACCCCGCTTCCGCGTCAACGAGACCATTGAGATACTGGTCAAGAGCGTCCAACATCAAGTTAACGACAATCGACTTGCTATCTTCAGGCGTATTTGGCGGCAGCTTGATGATCCAGCTCTTCTGGAAGAATTGTGCCGGCGAGAGCTTCGGTGCAAATAGCGGGAAGCGGCACAATTCTTCTATGCAGGAAATCGCGCCGTCCTCCTTAACTTCATTGTCTTGATAAATTTCGATCAAGCAGTCGCGAATATGGCGCAGTTCGCAGGCCTCTTCCGCCGACGACAGGGCTAAGCTCGTTGCTTGGAGTAAATAGCCGCGTTGACGGTCGCCGAGCCGCGACCCCTTCAGCCGCGAAAAAGATTCGCGGAAGCGCATTGCAGCTTCATTGATCCCGAACTTGTCCTTCTGCGAAAACGAAAGCACGTCAAGCGGAACCGGCATGCGCGGCGGCTCGACTATCTGCGCTTCAAAGGTTTCGCCAAGTGCGGCTTGTCCTTTTGTTCCGGTGAAGTCTGCAAGATCGCCCTTGAAATCGAAGGCGAGAAGCGGAACCGGTGCCTGCCTCCTTACTGCCCGAAGCATGGCGGCTGCAACGACGGTTTTGCCTGAGCCACTTGCACCCATGATTGCGCTGTGCGGCGAGCCGCCTCTGCCGTTAAGGCTCCAAAGGATCTTCTCTTTCGTGGAAACATCCTCGCTAATCTCGCCGACCGGCACTTCGATTTCGCTTGTGGAGAATGTAGCTCCGGCGGTGCCAACGCCGCTGTCCAAGGGCAATCGGCTGCCCGCCGTCGGCAGGTCAGCAACTTCCACCAAGCGACGAACAAACTGAGTGACGTCTTCGCCTGCCTGCTCCCAATCCTCGTCCAGTTTAATGAGACCTCGCCGCCAATGCGCGCCTACCAATGCAATCATCTGCTTCGTATCGATTTCCGTCTTGCCAGTGCGCTGGACAACCAGAGCCAACCAAACCGAGAGCGCCGTTCCAGTGCCAAAGAGTGTATCACCCTTGATAACTTTGCCAGGCTCCAATTCCCCCACGGGAAATTCGACAGGTGCGCTCATGGCGAGCGAGCGTGAAATCGCCAAGCGGGCGGGGAGATAGCGTTTTCCCATCCCGAGTCGTTTCATGAACACCGTATTCAGCTTGTCGCTGTCGGAGTCGGTACGAAAATTCGCACCCGCTACTTCGACGAGCGAAATGCTCACGACTGTGCCCCCGTCTCTTCGAAATATCCCGGCCGCGCTGTGGACTGGCCGATTTCGCCGACATGCTCGAAATGAACCAGATACTTCTTCTGCACTCGAGATTCGATTTCGCGCAGATATATGCCGACCACCTCAGTGTTAGTAGATAGCAAGATGACTTGATGATCCCGTTGTGCCAGATGATTGAGAACGCCTTTGCGGTGCTCGATATCCAATCGCCCGAGTGGAGTATCAATCACCATTGGAAAGCCCCGTCCCGATACCGACGAAACGGCGGAGAGCAGAGCTTGCGTGAATATTTGCTTCTCGCCCGCCGAAAGATCATAATCCCGCAAATCCATTCTTTCGGAATTCAAAAGCCTTACATCGCAATTTTCATCAATGGCTATACGCTCCACCAAGTCTTTCTTGTGTGCCATAGATCGGTGCGCGTTCGTCATCGCATCCGCGATTGCTTCGATCTGGCTGGGAACTGCTTTGGCCACGATTTTATCGACCATCTGAGCGACTTTATTCGCTCGATTAACCCTGCGAGCAGATGGAATGGCTTGGTCAAACTGCCCAGAGAGTTTTGTCAATTCCGCTTTCTTTTGATTAATTTGGCCTTGCAACGAGGCAATCTCGCGATTTAGCACCCCGATCTCTTGTTCATACTCTCCGATCTCGTCGCTAATTTTCTTAAGGTTTGCACGTTTTTCGTCCAGATGCGGAGCTATGTTTTCCGTACGTGTAATTTCGTCATGCAGACGATACAGTTCGCTTTCATGTATCGCAATTTCGTTCAATAGATTGACTATTGCAGGTGCACTCAACTCATCCAGCTTATCAAGACATTCAACTGCATTTTGCCGTTCCCGTTCGTTAAGGAAGGAATGAAGATATTCTTCCGCACAATTGACAGGCGGAGGATGCCAAAGCTTCTCCCAAGCGCGGCGGGCATTTTCCAGAACACCCTCCCTTTGTCCGGCACTCAGCGCAGGATTGATGTTATTCATCCCAGAATCGACCGACCGAATGAATCGTTCCAGATTGCTGTCGCCTTGACTCTTGCCGCTCTCCCAGCGCTCGCGGACGCCCTCGTTCAATAGCTGTTCCTTGACGCTTTTTCTCAGTTCAAGACCTGATAAAGCTAGTGCGAAGTCTTTCATCATCAGTAGCTCGATCCGTTCCTTCTTGCTTTCAATGACACGCTCCAAGTATATTTTTTTCTCTAATTGTTCTTTAAGTAGCGCCTGCGAACTTGCGCCATAGCTTGATAGCTCACGAATCAATTGATCCTGCTTTCGCTTACGAGTGTTCCTGTTTGGCTCAATTTCCGAAAGACGCACACGCTTTTTTTCACAATCATGCGAAAGCATGCGGTGCTCACGCTCCAGTTTTTCGATAGTTTTACTCGAGACGTTTGTATGTTCCCTCCGACGCACTACAGCATAGCTGTGCAAATCTTTCGCCAGTTGTTTTAAGATTGGGATTCCCAAAAGCCCTTCAATCCCGTGCTGCACCTGTGCCGACTTCTCGCGCTCTGCCAATACGCTCACCTGTTCTCCATCAAACAAGAAGATGTGTGCAAGCGTGAATGGAAGCAGCATCTTGGTGATATATTCGCGGGTCCAGTTCGCGCGGTCATTTCCCTGAAGTGGGCCAGGGCCCGCCGCTCTGCGAGTCAAGCCTTCGTAGATATGTATTTCGTCATCCTGAGGGCGGTAAGTGCCTGAATCGTTAAAATGCCAAATACGTGTAATTTCCAATGGTTGATCATCATCATCAATGAATACCAACTTCACCGAGCAGGATGTGCGTCCGGCTGTGATCGCGCCTCGATGCAAAGATTTTTCGAGAAATCGCTTGTATGATGTGACTTGCTCCTTTCCTGCATCTGAAAATGGCGATCGGGCGATGAGTGGCAGACCGTCCCGCCCGAATATGCCGAGCACAATGGCTTCAAAAAGACTTGTCTTTCCGTAGCCATTAGGCGCGCCGATCAAGATTATATTCCCCTCCGATGACGGAGCAGGAAAATCAAAGCGCGCCGTCGCGTAGGCTTTCCAATCCCGCAGTGTTATCTGTGAGATATGCATCTTTTTCAATCTTCAATCTGAATGCGATCCAGAATATCGTCAAAGGCATCCCAAAGTCCCTTTTTATGTTGCTTTCCCATTTGCTCCGCTTCGGCTTGTACCAAGTCTTCAAATTCGGCAAAATTCATGCCGTTGGATTTGCAAACCTCCTTGATCATGGCCCTGCCATCTGGATTATCGAGAAGCACGACAGCGTTGCGCGACATTTATTTCTCCATTTCGATCATGCGAATACCCATCATCAACGACGACTTGCTATGGCCCGCAATTTCATCGGACCAAATCTGATGGATGAGATCAATTTCTTCATCGCTAATCAAGCGATTTCCTGTCTCCGTCTCCAATGCGAGCAGCCGCTCGAATATTTCGGCACGAGTAGTAAGGGTAAAGGGGCCGGGAATTAGTGCACCCCCATTCGTGATTGTAATTCGCCCATCGCGGCGCCGCGCTTGCCGTCGCTCCTTTTCATTCCGGATTGAAGCGAGCCAGTCACGAAAGTCGAGAAGCGGACTGAACTCAGCGTAGCCGGACTCGACAAAACCTTCCAAGCTGCGGTCCTTTTTTACGACCGTGCAAGTCCAGCAGCCAAAACGGGAGGATGTCGTTCCGCATGACGGTGCATCGTCTTTGGAGGTTACAACCGGGCATTCGCCGCCGCTCGCATCGCGATATAGCCCGATGAGCTTGAGGTGTGAACCGCCCCAAGGCGGTTCGTTCAATGCCAAAAACTCCCAAACATCTTCTGTTGCAAGTTCGACAATTGGTCTGAACACGCTGCAGCCCTTTAAAACGCTGTGTTTGTGCAAGCGCTTGCCATTATCGTACCTGCTCACCATGGCCGCACGCTTTTTGCTTTCCGACCTGCGCACCCCAAGGAGCAGGATGACTTGACCGCCTTTATCCACCTGGCTCATAATGTAGCGGCTTGTCGGCGCAATTTTCATGCGATCGGTGCACCAGCGAAAATTTTGGTTTGGAGATGGGTAACCTCGACCAATAAGGTTTACCCAAAACGATTGATCGGCAGCTGGACGCGTGATTTTGGTGACAACCGGAAGGCCGAAAGCGCTGGCGGCGTTGCCAATCTCTTCCATGCATTCAATGATATGCGACACAACGAGCGGACTTTCCACCAGCGTGTCATTTGCAACTATGTGAATGGTACGGGTGCGCTGTGAAGCAGGCAACAACAAGAGCATCTCGAAGACAAGATGTACGACCAGCGTACTATCCTTGCCGCCAGAGAAGCCGATGATCCACGGCCAGTCATGATCCTTTCGGTACTCATCGATTAGCTCCGCCCGTATCGCATCAAGGCGCATCAAGCTGCTTTCTTGAAAGTTCAGTGCTTCACCGCCGTCCACCTAGACTTCGTCCTTCTTGCTTATGCGCAGTTCCCTTAGACAAGCTTTGACCATTGTCGCGAAACCGTCCAAATCGAATTCCCATTCAAGCCCTACGGAATTTCCATGGTTCATTCAATACGCTGTCCGACCCCATCCCATTTTTCGACCATGATTCCCTCTACTGCTCTCGCCTGAACGCGCAGCGTCCGCCGTTCGCATGTCTTCGACAACTGCAACGGGGTTACACGGTGCCAAACCTTGAAGGTTCCGTTGCATCCCTTGAAACATCAAAATCGGGTGATACGCGCGCGAGCCGAACCATCTCAGCCCAAAAAATGGAATGCACGCAAACACTGGCTTTTTTGGTGCGTCCGCATCTGATATGACACTAGTCGCGCCGGTGTAGCTCAGCAGGTAGAGCGGGTCATTCGTAATGACTAGGTCAGGGGTTCGAGTCCCTTCACCGGCACCATCGCCCGGCGATTCGCGATTGGTGATTGGTTGGATGCCGCGTCGCAAGGGAAAATCAGAGACGCAGTGCGGCTTTTGTCTCTATTCGTCAGCGGCTGAAGTTGCGAATCTGTTTCTGGATCGCTTGGAAAAGAGATTGCTTTCACTATGGGGTCCGCACCCACGGCTGCCGTGTCCTGCTTTGCGAATTCAGAATCCGGTGATTCCGAGTTTTGTCGGCCCATAGCGGTTGAATGAGCGATTCATGAAAAGTGTCGAACAGCGAATCTCGCATTCAACCAGTTGCATTGTCTCTGAAGCTGCAACCTGAATTCCTGCAGAAATGGCGATGCGACTTGACGCTTGGACGGCCGGCAGCATAATCCAGCATCATTTTTCGACTTGTCAGCAGACATGTTTGTATCTACTCAAGAGTTGGCCGAACAGACACGGAGTTATCAGGCAATGCGCAGACCTTACAAGCGCGTGACGCGCTATCCGACCAATCTAAACATTCCGATGTCCAATGATATGCGTACCGCTTTGGAGGAGATTGCCGACAGGTCGGATATTCCTGTCGTAGAAGCGGCAAGAAGGGTCATCAGCCGCGGATTGAAGGTAGTCGGCGACGCCGCCGTTGAAGAGCAGCCGCAATCTCTGACCGCGGCTTCTGCTCCTGCAGGCACCGTGCCGCCTGGCGGTGTGGCCTTGACGCCGCTGCATTGGGCAGCGCTGGCCGGCAATGCGCCGGCAGTTGAGTCGCTCATTGCGCTCGGCGCGGATCTCAAGGCAAAAGATGGCGGCTGGGCGCCCCTGCATGCCGCAGCCTTGGGAGGAAATCCCGCAGTCATCAACGAAATCGCAAAAGGCGGGGCAGACGTCGACGCCCGCGACGAGACAAGCAGTTCACCGCTTCACTGGGCCGCGCTTGCGGGCAATTCATCGGCGGTTGAAGCACTGATTGAAGCAGGTGCGGACGCGACCGCGCGGGACCGCGAAGGTCTTCTTCCGTATGATCGCGCGCACGAAAGACTCAGGAACACGTCTGCCTACAAGCAACTTGAGCTTGCCCGGTGGAATTCCGGATAAGGGCGAGGCCGTTTGCTGAACGATTTGCGTTGAGGATTGGCAAATAGATTCATTTTGGTTCGTTTTCTGAAGCGTTCGGACGTGGAAGTTCGTCGATAATTCTTCGTGCCGAGCAAATCGAATGCGGCACGGCGGGCCACAAGGTCAGTAAAGCAATCGTTTCGCTTCCTCCAGCATCTGGACGATGCCGGACAGGAATTTTGCAGCTTCAACGCAATTTTTAATTCTATGATCATAGGTGAGATCAAGAGGAACGACAGGTTCGGGACTGAATTCAATCCCGTTCCAGATAGGCTCGACAGACATTCGCGAGACGTTCAGGATCGCGGCTTCGGGCGGACCGAATTATGGTAGCAGCTCGATAAAGATCTGGTGGCGATCAGCAAATTCGAGAAAGAAGGCGAGTCGATGGACCAGTTCGCGGAAAACATGATCCTCATGAAGCGTTACTCGTACCCGGATGATGTCGTGGGAACAGCCGCATTCCTTGCGAGTCCGGAATCGGATTACATGACCGGCCAGTTGATCATGATCAACGGCGGTATGGTTATGCAGTGACTTTGTTCCTCTTCGCCTCTCCAGGCCAAGCCCGAATGGCAATGACATAAAGAGAACAGTCCTCTGAACACGACAAAGGAATCGGAAATTGCCCGACGGGGATGCGAGGCAAGATTCAATTCTTCATACCGGCCGAATACGTCAAAGAAGAATATCCGATGCTTATGGCCGAAGACCGCGCGCGGCGGACTTCCGCATCAATGAATTCCGCTTCTTTTGCGCGGGTCGGCGAGGTTCCGCTTCGGTCATATTGGTGTCCAATGATTGATGCCGGACAATAGTCGACTCGCAAGTAATGCCCGGTCCCGGTCAAGGCACAGATCAACGGAGAAATTGAGCTTGCTTGCTGGTTATCCAAGCGGGCGCGCTGTTGAGACATTTGCGATTTGCCGGCGTCAATTACGTTCTTGATTCAATGGCGCAGGCGGCGACATCCCGCTGATATCGAACGGCGGCGTACGGCCCATCATGGCTTCCACCATCGCGAGAGCCGCGACCGGCGAACCCGTAAATCCCATCCAAGGAAAGAAGTTGAAGTGAAAACCCGGGACAGAAGGCGCTTCGCCCAGGATTGGCAGCCAGTCATCGGTGCCGTTCACGGCCGCAGGCCATACGCGAACGACGCGCAAAGAAGCAAGGCTTGGTACCAACTCCGCAGCGAACTTCAGATTTGCCGCGAGCGATGCGCAGTTGACCGATAGTTTGCCGTCCTGATTCCGGATGGCTGGCCAGCCCCCTCCGATCAAACAGGTGCCGTTATTCATTTGCTTCAGCGTCAGCCTTTCTTCTGCGGAATACAGGAGATGTCCGACCAGCGGCGATGTGGGCTCCGTCACTGCGACCTGGATAGGCACTTCTCGAATTTGAAGATCGATTCCGACCATTGCTGCGATTTCGCGCGAGTGGGCGCCCGCCGCGCATACGATTCGGCGTGCCCCGACCGATCCCGATCCGGTTTCGACCCTGAATCCGCATTTCTCGGAAGTGATGCCGACAACGGACGTATTGGTTTTTATTTCGGCGCCGAGTTCTCGCGCTCTTGATGCGAATGCCGAGGTGGCTAGAAATGGGTCCGCCTTGCCCTCTCCGGGATAAAGCGCGCCGCCTACGACCCGACGAGTCAAATAATTGGCTTTCCGAAAGATTTGGTCCTGATCGAGAATTTCAACTTCGATTCCCTGCGCTCTCTCCACTTCCGCTTTTTCTGCAACGAGGCGGATCCCGGATTTATTGGTTGCCGCAATTAGGCCGCCCGTTTTCCGGTAACCGAGATCGGCACCCAGAATGCCCTCCAGTCGTTCCCAGAATTCTGAGCCGGCCTTCAGCGCCTTAAGTGCGGGAACGAAGCTCTCGACCCAAGAGCTGCCGAGTTCACGGAATTCAACCGAAGGAATTTGGAGATGAATGGAGCCGGCGTTTGCCCCTGACGCCCCTGAATTGATTTCCATCCGTTCGAGAACGAGCGTATCAACGCCCTCCCGAGCCAAAAAGTAGGCCGCGGAGCAGCCTGCCAGACCGCCGCCGACCACGACCACGTCACGAGTTGGTATTCCAGAGTTCCGATTAGGCATGGCGGACTTCTCTATTTTGTGGGATGCTACCGCAGCGACCATCAAACTTGCGAAGCCGGTGGGTTGTACACAAGGGGGGACAGATGAAGGGGACGTTTCGAGGTAGCTATACTGTGACAGTTACGCCGTTTACGGAAGGCGGAACTTCCATCGATGTAGGCGCGTGGAAGAATTTTCTGGATTGGCAAATGAGCGTGGGAGTTCCGGGCGTGATCGTGCTCGGATCGACCGGCGAATTCCTTACGGTGAGCGATGACGAACGCAGCCTGTTGGTGGAAACGGCTGTTCAGCACGTAGCGGGACGCATGAAGGTGCTTGTCGGTACTATGAACGCACACACGCCGACCGCAGTGCGATATTCGCGAGAGGCGGAGGAATTCGGCGCGGACGGGCTGATGATCATTCCGCCGTATTACTACACGCCAACGGAAGACGAGATTTTCAACTATTACCGGGCGATTTGCGATGCGGTCGGATTGCCGATCATGCTTTACAACAACCCGTTCACATCCAATGTCGACATGTCCGCGAAGCTGGTCGGGCGTTTGACCAAAGCGTTCGATCAGATACGGTACATCAAGGAAGCTTCAATGGACGTAGGACGCGTATTCGACATCATTGAGGAAACCGAGGGCACGATGAATGTATTCGCAGGAGAGCGAGTTGTTGAGAGTTATCTGCTGGGGGCTATTGGATATGTGAATCCGTACGGGAACTACATTCCGCGCGCTTCTTGGATCTTTTGCGAATACATGGACCAAGGACGGGTGGAACAGGCCAAAGCGATTCAGCACAAGATCGACGAGATGCAGGAAATCATAAACGAGGGCCATCCCACATATGGCCATCAATGCTACTCGAAAGCGCTGGCTGCCGCAGTTGGACATCCGGTAGGGGACGTTCGCCCGCCGCTGACGACCTTTCGAGAATTAGGAGAAGAAGGACAAGATAGAATGAAAAAACTCATGCCAATAATTCGTGAACTTGACGGAATGGTCGATTCATTCGAAGCAGTCAACTAAGACCCAAAACTGAACACACGCGAATACCAGGCAATCAAATATTTGGTTTGACATGGAACCGTGAACCTAGCATGAGATGTATTCCGAACAGCGCCTATCAACGAAGACGGTAAATTTTTTGACAAGCACTGCTGTCTACACACAATGAGCTTGCAGAAAAGTAACTCGAATTCCCAAACTGAGGGCCAATATGGAACGGCAGACATCGCCGTCGTAGCACTGCGTGCTACCAGTCCTAAATTAACCGATATGAGCAATGGACGAAATAAGGTTAAAGAATTATCGTTGCTTCAAGGATGAACAAAGAGCGCGCCTAGCGCCTTTGACAATCCTTGTAGGAGAAAATAGCGCGGGAAAATCATCGTTTTTAGCGATGGTGAGAGCGCTATGGGATATATTTTATAATCATAAAGTGCCCAACTTTAATGAAGATCCTTTTGATTTTGGGACATTCCATAATATAATTTTTTCAGATTTCAACGAACGGGCTAGCGACTCTTTTGAAGCCGGATTTAGAATCGAAAACGAAACAGAAGAGTCGAAAGATTGCCTACCAATTGAGTTCGGAGTTGAATTTGGCAAAAGCGGAACAGCGCCGTTTCCAAACAAACTCACTATATCAAGCGAAAAAAGGGAATTAATGTTTACATTATTTTTGGACGATACGCTAACTCGCATAGGCATACAAACAAAAAGCGGTAGATGGAGATCGGAAGCAGTACCAAGATACATTAGACCATTTGAAGCAAATCGATTAACACCCTTGCTTCGTATTCTGGAAAGTATGAAACCAGTTACCCTCACATCCAATTCTGAATTATGGGAAAATAAAGGAATTGAATACACATCGCTATCAAATCTTGGTTCAAATCACATTAGCGAAAATGACTGGCGCCAAATTGAAAAGTTGCTATTTGAGGCAACATTCCCTAGTACGTTTTCCTTTCTTTCCCTTACAGATGCACATCTTCCCTACGCTAGTTCACCGATACGCTCCAAACCAATGCGGATATATCAACCCAAGCTACTTACTTGGGATTCGGAAGGGAATTTTGCTCCGATGTACTTAGCGAATCTCTTTGAGACGGAACGAGGCAATTGGGATGCACTTAAAGCGAAAATTGATGCATTTGGATCGGAATCCGGTCTTTTTGAAGAGATTTTAATACATACATTTGGACAGAACGATGGCGGACCATTTGAGGTGCAGGTTCGTAAAGCCAGCAAGAGGGTAAAAGGTAAAAACCGGAATTTGATTGATGTAGGCTATGGCGTCAGCCAGATATTGCCGATCGTAATCGAGTTGGTGCGCAGTGACTCTACACAGTTGTTACTGCTACAGCAGCCGGAGGTCCATTTGCATCCGAGTGCTCAAGCTGCCCTAGGAAGTTTGTTGTTGCAAAATGCGCACAAAAAACGAATTGTTATAGTTGAGAGCCATAGCGATCACCTTCTAAATAGGATACGCATGGACTTGCGCGATGGGGTGAGTAGCCGGAAGCCGGAGGATGTTTCGATTTTGTACTTTGAGAATTCTGACTTGAGTTCAAGGATTCATTCTTTAAGGATAGACGAACAGGGAAACGTGCTGGATGCGCCTCAAAGTTACGGCCGTTTCTTTATGGATGAAACAAAGAGATCGTTGAATTTATAATGTGCGCAATCCTTGATGCAAGCGTATGCAGCATGGTATTCGATGGTGACGACCGTCCGGAGGCAGGAAAGGTATTTTTTGAGTGGATTCACAGTGGTAAAGGAAGGTTAGTTATTGGAGGTAGGTTGCGACGTGAACTTTTCAAAAACACCAAGTTTAAAGACTGGGCTGCAACAGCAGTTAATTACGGTTTTTTGAAAGATTGCGACGATGCTAAAGTAAAACAATGTGAAGATACTATAACTAATCTTGAGTCAAACGATTCTCATATCATCGCGTTAGCACTAGTGAGCCATGCGCGGTTGCTTTGTACAGGCGATAGAGATTTGATGAAGGACTTCAAGAATAGAAAATTGATTCGTAGCCCAAGGAGCTCCATCTATTCCATTGAACTTGGATTTAGATTTGACAAGAGGAAACGACGAGACTTCCTCGAGCGCTGCAATTGCGATGACGATTGATCTAAGCTGTTTTTGACGGGATGGAAAAAGTGAGAGGTGCCACGGGATGCAATCCCCGTGTTCAACAGTGGAATTGAGTTTGGATGATTCCTGGAACAAATAGGCTTTGGCAAGACAGGCGCAAGCACGGCGTTGGAATCCGACAAATGGTTCGGAACGCGTGCACTCGTGCGGCGGCAGGAGGAATTGGCAGTCGGTAGCGGACGAGGAAGCGCCGTTACACTGGAAAGGTAATCGACTTGAGACTGTTGGACAGGCGTTGGCCAATGGCCCTTCGACTATTTGTGAGCCATTCACGACAGCAAAGGGAAGCATCGGTGCCGCATTGGAAGTGAGCAAACGGTGAATAAGATAGAATATCGACGAGTATCCACAAAGCCTAGCAAGCTACAACTGGATTTGCTTAATCCGCGCTTTGGCTATAAACAGGTGTCATCCCAGAAGGAAGCTCTTGAATTGCTTGTAAAATGGGCAAGACTTAGCGAACTTTGGCACTCAATCATGGCTCAAGGATGGTTGGACTTCGAGCCGATCGTATGCATGGCATCTAAAGAGGATGCTGGCTACTTCACCGTACTTGACGGCAATAGGCGAGTTGCGTCGATCAAGACGCTGATAGATCCGGAGCTTCTCGAAAGGCCCTATAGGGATCGCGTACCTGGTATTTCGAAAAGTTTCTGCACTGATCTTGAGCGAATTGATATAGTGGTCGTAGATGACAGAAGGGATGTTGATGCATATGTCGGTTTTAAGCATATCAAAGGGCCAGCGTGTTGGGGCTCATTGTCGAGGGCAAAATTTACAGCCGGCACGTATCGGCGGTTAGTTCAGGCCGGTGAACTTGGAAAGAAGGCACTCGATACAACCGCGAAGACGCTCGGGTACTCGACTACTACTTCCATGCTGATATTAATCGTTGCGACTGAAATCTTGGAACAGGCAATACGCCTCAAATTCGTAGAAAGAGAGGAAGTAGAAACAAACAGGCTGGACTTCTCCCGCCTATACACTATGTTACCTCACCCGGCTACTCGATCATTTTTGGGCTGGGGAACCGATGTATTGAATGTCTGTCTCGTAAAATCAGATCCCGTATCAGAAGAATATGTTGAGAATCTTAGGTATTTAATAGGTTGGCTATTTGGGACGGAAGGTGTTTCAAAGGTGATATCTGCACAGAGCTTTGATGTACCTAAACTGCAACGAATACTGACTCATATTCCTGCGACGGAGACGCTGAAAATAACTGGTAACTTTAAGCAAGCTTCAGCAAAGGCTGACACTGACGTAGATTACTGGAGATCTCGCCTAATTGCGTCCGAGAACCAAGCTAAGAACCTTTTAATGGATCTCTATGAAATACAATCACAGCTTGGGGAGGAACAGGTACAAGACGCAATAAAACGTTGTAGCACATTAAAGTCAACGTACAATACTCTTTTGGCGTCATTGAAGACTTATGAGGCGTGAATTTGAACGATTCACTCGCTCTGGTTCAATCGAATTTACCGGCTCGGCGATAGAAGATTTGTAAAAAGAACGCTGTCGCTTACCCCGTAGGGCTACAAATAAATGAAAAGCAATTGGATCGATCAATTGAGGCAGACGGAACGACCTAAATGTAGAAAGATATGAAATAGTCGACATTCGAAAAGGCGAATTTCGGAACGAAAGTTCGTTCGCAGCGTACCCGACACTGTCGGTTATCGCAAGCATAAACGATGACGTTTGCGATCCCTTCAATCTATATACCTAAAGTGAACCTATGCTGGTTCAAAAAAGACAATGCGTTGCTTCATCCTATAATCAACTGTTGCATAACGTTGTTGCTATTGTTTGAAGATCAAAGAATTCTCCAAGACGAGACCGTGCCGAGATCTGCGACGCGGCCAAAATGGTCGGGTTTTGAACGAGCACATAAGTTGTCTTGCAGCTCCCGGAATTCAGCTGGCATTAGTGCGGCAATGCAAGCACTCTGTTCGAATTGGCGGTTACTTCAACGACACTTGGGAGCTATGAATGAACGCTCAGGAGATTTTAAGTGGTTCACATTCCAAATGCAGAACTTACATGTCTGGCGAATAGATTATTTGAAAAATCAAAGTTCCAATGAAGTAGAAAAAGAATTTCTGATCGAAAAATATATTACAAAATTTCTTTGCCAGCTACTCAATTGGTATCAACTTATTGCGTAATGTGTTTTCGAAATCTTGACGATTTACTGTTTTTGCTGACAGAAGTTTATTGCTTGAATCCTCAAGAGAAAGTACTTCCCAGTGAAACCTTTGAAGTGTGTAGTCATCATTAATTCTCGGAACAAGCCAGATAATATCTCCATCATTCAAGTCCGTTGACGGTTCTTCTGAAGGTCCGCCGATGGCGTGGAAGAAAGGCTGGTCTACAGCTACGGCGAGTTTTGTTCCCCAACGTCTAAGCGTTGGGACCTTCACTTGAAGTTGTGGCATTAGCCTTTTTGCACTGGACGAACGCCAGTCCGGGCGGCGTAATGCAGTGGGTTGGGGAGGAACGACATCGTGGCTGCGTAGAATAAGTTGGAAATCTGATTGCATACCCTCGCCTGAAAAATAGACTGCTTGCATTTCCAATCCGTACCACGAACTCGCTTCTTCGTCGTTTGCTACGACAAGGTCAATTCGTCCTGCTGATCGATTTGTGGTAGGAGAGCGCATGAAGGGAACTTCACGAGCAAGATAGGCATCATTGAAATTCACAATTTCGGCCAACCAATTTGGTATCAAATTATCTTCGGCGAACCTATTTGGGCAGATTGTTACCGGCGTGCTGTCCGGGATTTGGAGAGAACAGACTCCACCTTTCTTGCTGCATGCGCGGTCGTCTTTTTGAAACGGGCATTTTGGAATTTGGGAGTTTCCGAGGGCGGCGTTCGCCAATTCCTGCCGACGCGCGGGCGACATCCGGACAAATGGTTCTCCGTACCACTCGGCGATTTGGTAACGGAACATCACGCGAACAGCGGCTCGGCGGTAATTACGAGTTCCGGAAGTAGGTTGTGGTGTCCGGTCTTCATGGACAAGCTTACGGCATGGAACGAGTGCTTGCGGACAAGTTCCAAGATTTCGGAGGCTGCGTCATAGGTCATCATGAAATTGGAGTTGTGCTCTTTCATCATTGAAAATAGTCGAGCATGATCAATGCTCGAATGGGAATACAATCTGGACCCGGCGCACTTTCCGCCGCGCGCAGTGTACGGGGGATCCAAAAATATCGCGGCTTTTCTCCCCCAACCCCGAGCCAAAATAGGCAAGATCTTCATTCCATCGCCTTCAAGAAAGGTAATGCGTTCTACATATTCCTGAATCGTGCTCAAGCGGGCGGCAAGGGTTTCCGGGTACCAGCGCGACTTGACTCCGCGCCCATTTTCACCATCCCGGGAGAACGATGCCCCGGGCGCCAATATGCCGCCTCGTCTAGTGCGGTTGAACACGAGAGTTCGGAATCCGTGTTCCAATACGTTCGAAGGCATGAACTCCTCTAGCTCTCGAAGCCGCTCTACCGTCGGGTGGAATTGCATGATCCGTTCCTGCAGTTCGCCCTTGTTTTCCAGTGCTGATCGCCAAAACGCCGCGACATCGCGATCAATCTCGATCATGACTGCGGTATTGACCAAGTCCTCCATAACACCGGTGAGAGAGACAATCGCTCCTCCTGCAAATGGCTCGATTAGGATTTCAGGTTTGGTGCGTCGCAACCACTCTCGAATATGCGGAACCAGCCATGTCTTGCCGCCGGGATAACGCAGAGGACTTCTCTGCGGAACCGTTGCGACATTGACGGCTGGGAGCCGCGAAACCGGAATATTTGCTGAAATCGCGTTCATTGTCAGACCTTATTCTTCAAGCTGAACCGAACAAAATATGAATAAAAGCAACAGCGGTCATCCTTCAAACGTGCATTGCTTGCGACCATGTTGCCATTTTCTGCTCAGTTGATGGCCCTAATTCTTTCGTCCTTCCTATTGCTGAAATTTGTAGACCTCTCAATGGCCAGTGTCCTGACGGACAGAACTGACCTTCATTCGACCGCCTTTCCAATTTGATCGTTGCGTACGTCAATTATCTGCCACCTCGGAAGTCCGGACAATAGCTTGCCGTCTTTCAGAAGACTACCCTTAAATAGCGTTGCAGCCTGCCCCATGTAGAGAATGTTCGATCCAAGCGCTGAAGCGCGAGAACAAGAAACGGTTCACAGACAATGAAATCTTGTCGAAAGTGCTGCCCTGTTACGCTCGGGCTAAGATCGACCGCCCGATCCTCGAATTATCGTCTTCATCATAGTTCGCGCGCTACGCGAGGTACAAACAAGTGTTTTTGAGGGAATTCATGGAGCTCAAGGGCGCGATCATGGATGCCTCGAAGAAGTCTCCGCCGCATCTGGTGCAGGCGTTCGAGCCCCGGGCCGGACTGGTTCTTGGCCAAGTCAAGGTCGACGGGAAGTCGAACGAGATTACTGCGATCCCCGCGCTTATGGAAATGCTGGATCTGGCCGGGCGCACGGCGGCGGCCGACGCCATGCACTCCCAGTGCGAGACTTCGCGCGGATCGTGGAGAAGGGCGGAGACTGCGTCCTGTCGGCGAAGGGCAGCCAAGAAACGCTCCACGAGGACGTTCAGGTCTGGTTCTCCGATCCCGAGGCGCCGAAGGAAATGGCTTCTCGTCAGCATGTTGACGGCGGTCACGGGCGGGTCGAGACGAGCGTCACGACGGTCTCGCACGATGTCGGCTGGCTACAGGATCGGCATGATTGGCCCGGCCTCAAGGCCAGCGGCAAGATCGATGTCGTTCGCGAACTGAAGGGAAGGAGCGGATATGCGGAACTCTCGGCACTCACTTGTGACAATGAAGGAGGAGCTGTGACCGGGGTTCGGCTTTCGCTCCGGAATCGAGAGCGGAGGCAGGCGGCGCCGGAGACGCGGGAAAAACCGAGGACAGTGCAAGGGCAAACGGTCGTCGAGACGGGATCGGGAAAACCAGTGGGCGTTCGAGGCGCCTCCGAGCGCGCAAGAGCGATATGGACCCGGTTCGCGCATCTCTATGCGGGCCAGCGGCAACCCACAATGCGCCGCTGCATCACAAACAGGCCGGACACACGACAGTGCTTTTTCCGCCGCTTGGAGCCAGACAAGGAAACTGAACCCCTTTCGCAGGGGGCGTCCACACGCGAGAGCCCTGCCCGAACCCGTACAATTTCTTGTGCGCGTCGAGGCGATTTGTTAAGGTTCCAAATAATCCACACAATTAACAACGGAGACCCAAAATGGCTTCCCGCACGACTTCCAAGATTGCAATCTGCATGGGCGCGCTTTGCGCCGCAGGTGCCGCCGCGGCAGGCGAGGTTCGGCTGCTGTCTTTCGAGGGCTACGCCGATGATTCGTGGCGCGTGCCGTTTGAAGAGACCTCAGGGTGCAGCGTATCGGTCAGCTATGTGGGCGGCGTCGATGAGATGTTCGCCAAAATGGCTGGCTCTGATGGCGCCGATTTTGACTTGGTCTCGATCGATACCAGCCTGTTCCCGCGATACTCCGAGGCGGGTTTGATCCAGCCCTACGACGAAGCGAAAATTCCCAATCTCGCCAACCTACTCCCCGCATTTCAAAACGTTGATGCGGTAATGGACGGAGACAACCTTCTCGGTGTCCCAGTAGCTTGGGGGTCGCTGGGTCTGATCTATGACCAGGATGAGCTGGCCGAAGCTCCTACGAGCTGGGCGGCAATGTGGGACCCGGCAAATGCCCAGCGCGTTATCGCGCTGGACGATTCCAACAATAACTTTGTCATGGTGTCACTTTTGCTTGGGTTTGAAGACCCCTTCAACTTGGACGAAGAACAGATGGCGCTGGCGAGAGATAAACTGATCGAGCTCAAGGGCAATCTTCTCAGCTACTACGCCGGATTTGATGAAGGCGTTGCCGTTTGGGAAAGCGGCGCAGCAATAATGATGTTCTCGATGGGTGAACCGCAAATCGGACAGTTGCGCGAAAAAGGCTATAATGCAGTTTATTCGATCCCGCAGGAAGGCGCAGTGGGATGGCTCGATACCTGGGCGCTTTCGGCGGGGGCTGAGGATGTGGCCTGCGCTCACGCTTGGGTCGACTACTTTCTTCGGCGCGATGTCGGCGCTGAATTGAATGCCAAGTATGGCTATGGCCCAACAACGGTAGTCGCAGAAGGTATGGACTATGCGGATAATCTGGTCTGGCTGGTACCGGTCGAAGACATGGACGCCCGCGTTCGCCTTTGGAACGAAGTCAAAGCTGCGGTTCAGTAAGTAGCGTCCAGCGGAGAAGCTGTCGATTCAGGACAGGCCATCAGGTGCCCGGAGCGGTTCGGAGGGTCTTCAAGTATGTTTTCAGAGCGGAAACGATGCCGACCATGGGGGCCGGCATTCCCGCGTCCGTCGCGATTTTCCGGGGAGTCGTCGCAGGCTCCGCCGCTTGCCGCCTAACGGCCGCCAGTTTTTCGGGGTGAGGTGCCACGCTCAGTCGGCGAATTTTCGTCGTCTCCGCTCGCGTTCCTTCTCGCGCAGGGTCATTCTGACCCAGTGGATGTTGAAGGCGAGGGCGGAGAGGTCGACCGCTAGTTCGCACCCGTCTGAGCCGCGCCGCCGGATCCGGTTTAACCCACGGTGCTCCAGCTTGTTGACCGCCGACTCTGCCTCGGAATGCTTCCTCCGCGCCGCCTCGTTCTTGTAGATCGCCTGAAGACCGATCAGAAGTGCCGGGATGCCGTCTCGGGACTTCAGTCCAGCCTGACCTTCTCGATAGGGACGAACACCAGCGAACGCCGCAAATCGATGACATTCCGCTCGCGAAAATCCTTCAAAAATTCGCTCAAAAACGGCCTTTGGTGCGGCAACACCGCGGAAGCATGGCAAATCGTGCGATTCCTTGCAAGCAAAACCCCGCGATTCAATCCAAAGATTCAAAGCATTGAGGGATTTTCAATCGGTCGCTAATTTGAAATCGCGCGCCCCGGGAGATCTCCTCCCAATTTCGACAAGGAAAAACAATGAAGATCAAAAACCTCGATATTCACGTCCTGTTGGCGGACGATTTTGATGAAACCCTGACTTCATCCGCACAAGACAGCTTGTTGGTGGTTCTTGAGGACGAACATGGAGTCCAAGGCTTCGGCGAATCCGACGTGAACCCCTGGATTGGCCGGGCGTGCATCGACGCGCCGGGTACGCATACGATGGGATTGGGGCTTCGTGAAATGCTTCTTTCCGAGCCTGTCACGGACATTCGCGCCTTCTGGGAACGGGCATATATTGGCACTGCGATGAATGGGCGGCGTGGCGCGGTCGTCCATGCGCTTGGGGCATTGGAAATGGCCCTATGGGACCTGAAAGGCAAGCGCGAAGGCAAACCGGTTTGGCAACTGCTGGGCCGTGATCGGAGACCCGATCCGGTTGTGCCTTACGCATCCCTGCAGCCGCATGGGCATGGCTTTCACGACTATCGCGACGCGCTTTGCGCGGCGGCGGAACGCGCCAAAAGTTTGGGGTTCCGGGCGATGAAAGCCGAAGTCACGATGAACGGGCCGTATGCGCATGACGGAATGCGGGAACCATATGAACGCCATACCGAATTGATCGGAGAGGTTCGAAAAGCGGTAGGACGCGATGTAACGTTGATGGTTGATGTCCAATACATGTTTCCCAATGCGGCAGCCGCTGCGCCAATCATAAAGGAGTGGGAAGAATTCAATCTCTACTTCGTTGAAACCCCGGTCTGGTGCGACGATCTGCACGAATACGCCAAGCTGGCGGAATTGGTCGATATTCCGATCGCGATGGGCGAATGGCTGGCCACCCGGTTCGAATTTGCCGACCTGATAGCCCGGGGAGGGATTGCGGTCGTACAACCGGATGTTGGACGCGTAGGGGGGTTGACCGAAGCGCTGCGCGTCGCTGATTTGGCCGCTGAAAAAGGTCTTCCAATCGTTCCGCACTGTTGGAAGACCGGGGTCTCGACTGCGGCGACGGCGCATTTCGCCGCTGTCACCCCGCACTGCAAGTTCATTGAATATTTGCCCCAGGAGCTTTGCATCGAGACTTTGCGGAAGGATCTGACGACTGGAGGCGTGATCATGCAGGACGGCGTGATTGCCGGGCTGGATGATGCGCCGGGATACGGCATCAATCTCAACTGGGATGCCGTGAAGGCATTTGCACAGGAATAGGATAATGGATCTTGTTCTTGACAAGGTTGGCAAATGCTATGGACCGACCTGGGTGCTTGAGCATATCGATCTGACCATTAAGGAAGGCGAATTCTTTTCACTTCTCGGCGGAAGCGGGTCGGGCAAGACGACGCTATTGAAATCCATCGCAGGGATAGAAACGCCGGACCGCGGAAGAATCCTGTTCGACGGACAGGACATCGTCAAAACCCCGATTGAAATGCGGCCCTTTAACACGGTGTTTCAGGGATATGCGTTGTTCCCGCACATGAGCGTGTTCGACAACATCGCTTTTGGCCTGCGGGTCAAAGGCGTCGACAGAGCAAAAATTAAGGAAACCGTCACTGAAATGGTCGAGCGCGTTGGTCTCACCGAGCGGATCGGCGCGTTTCCGGCACAGCTCAGCGGAGGCCAGCAACAACGCGTGGCCATTGCGCGCGTTCTGGTTTGCGAACCCAAAGTAATACTGCTGGATGAACCTTTGTCCGCGCTGGACGCATCGCTGCGCGGCCAGATGCGGCGGTTTCTAAAAGAGCTTCATCGCGATCTTGGCCTAACGTTCATATTCGTGACGCATGATCAGGACGAGGCGATTTCGCTGTCCGATCGGATTTGCATCCTGAACAACGGTCGTACTGAGCAGGTGGATACTCCCGATGCGCTCTATCACGCGCCAAAGACAACTTATGTGGCTGAGTTTATCGGCGTCAACAACCTGATCCCCGTCACCGCGCGCGGCGATACAGATTTGGGCAAGTTTGCTAACGAAATCGCAGTGGATGCGACGTTGTCGATCCGACCGGAGGCCATTCAAATTGGTGCTGTCGGAGAGGGTTTGGTGACCGAGGCGGTTTTGGTTGATCGGCGGTTTCATGGCGACAACACGGTTATGACCTTCCGTACGAATGCAGGCCGCGAACTGACCGTGCGTCGCCCTGGAAAAGGTGAGCCGATAGAGTTGGGTGGCCAGACTACCCTTGGCTTGCCGCGCGCTGCTTGCACGCTCATCCCATAGGGCAAGTCGCATGAACGGGTTGGCTATTCTATGGCGCTGCACGGTCTGGGGAGTGCTGCTGATCGCTGTTTTGCTCCCGATCGCAACCTTTTTGACGTACGGGTTGTTCTCGGTTGAAGAGGGCAAGATCACCCATGATTTGTCCGTGAAGAACTACGTCGAGGTTTTTGGCGATCCGGTCTACCGCCGAGTGCTGGGTAAGACGATCCTGATCGCGTCGCAGGTTTCCGGGATTTGCTTTGTGCTGGGCTATGTTGTGGCCCTGTTCATATGGAGGCGCGGCACGGCGCTAAAATACACGCTGATCTTCGTGGTCGCGATCCCGCTGATGATGAGTTACGTCATCAAGATTTATTCGATGCGCGGTTTGCTGGGCCATACGGGCTTCCTGAACCAGATTCTAGAATGGGCAGGGCTAATCGATGCGCCGCTTTCGATTTTTCTGTTCAACCTAACTGCGGTGCGCATGACGCTTGTATTCGCGTTGGTTCCGTTTTGCATTCTCGCGACATTTGTCGGGTTTGAGCGGCTTCCGGCCGCGACGATCAATGCAGCTCGGGACTTGGGCGCGAGCAGTACGCGGATCTTCTGGAGCATCGTTTTCCCATTGACTTTGCCCTCCGCGATTGTCGGCGTCATGTTCACTTTCGTCCTGAGTGTCGGCGATTTTCTCGCGCCTGAACTTGTCGGCGGAGTCAATGGCCTGACCTACGGGCGGTTGATCTTCTCGCAGTTCGGGATTGCATTCAACTGGCCGCTAGGCGCCGCGCTTTCACTTGTTCTGATGGCCATTTCGTTTGCCGTCATCGCCTTGGCCGGCCGGGCAAGCAATCCGCGCTGGATGAGAGGAGCAGGCTGATGAAACCGGCGCGCCCGATACTAAATTCCATTGCCGTACTCACCATATTCGTTCTGTATGCGCCGATTCTGATGGTGGTGCTGGTTTCTTTCTTTATCGTGCGCCGCGGCAAGATTGACTGGTCGAGTTTTACATTCGACTGGTATGGCAAGCTCTTGACCAACGAGGGAATCGGCGCGGCGGTGCTGTCGTCGCTGAAGGTGGGAGCCATCGCCGTTGCCACGTCGCTTGTTCTAAGCCTGCTCTTTGCGACTTACACAACCCGCGCAAAAACCGGACGGTGGGAGGCTGGCGCGATTTCGGCGCTTGTGTTCCTGCCGTTCCTCTTGCCGCCGATTATCACAGGCATGTCTCTTTTGGTTGCCATGAAGGAAATTGGCATTGCTCGCGGAGTCAACGCGGCGATCTTGGGTCATGTGGTTTTTGTGCTGGCAATCGGCTTTCGCACTATTCAGGCACGATTATCCATGCTGGATCCGGCGCTTGTTTGGGCGGCGCGCGATCTCGGCGCAGGACCTTGGCGCAGTTTTCGCCAGATTGTTTTGCCGCAACTCAAGTTGCCGCTTGCGACCTCCGCGATCATGTGCTTTGCAATTTCCTTTGATGAAACCATGATCACCTTGTTCCTGGTCGGCGACGGCATAACCCTGCCGATCCGGCTCTACGGCATGATGCGGTATGGCTTCACTCCCGAGATTTCGGCCCTCGTTACGCTGGTGTTGGTATTTACTGCGCTGCTGACGGCATTGATGGCATTTTTGACGCGCAACCGGGTCAATGGATTTGCCGGATAGATGGAGACCACGATGAAGGACAGGACATATCTGGTGACCGGAGCCGCCCGGGGCATCGGGCTTGAAATAGCGAGGCACCTGCTATCCCGGGGTTCACGGGTCGCAATGGCGGATATTGATCGCGACGAACTCAACGGATTGAGCGATTTGCCGGAACGCGCCAGCCTGCATTGCTGTGACGTTTCCGATCGGGACGACTGCGCCAGATTGATCGCAGAAGTGTTGGAGGCGCACGGAAGTCTGCACGGTTTGGTCAACAACGCGGCTATTCTGGACATTTCGCCATGGGACGCTCTTGATCTGAACCGATATGACCGGGTGATCGCGACCAATCAATCCAGCGTTTTGGTCATGTGCCGCGCCGCGACACCCGCCCTGCGCGCCACCAAAGGCGCGATCGTGAATGTGGCCTCGATCATGGGGATGGCCGGCTCGGAAGCAGCAACACCGTATTCGATGGCGAAAGGTGCGGTGTTGAACCTGACCCGCTGCCTGGCTGTCGACCTTGCCGGTGACGGCATTCGCGTCAATTCGGTTTCTCCGGGCTTTATCGACACGCGGATGGCCGCTTTGGAGGACGGAAGTCACGAGCATGAAACCGAATATTTCAAGACCGTCTACCTCAGACACCGGAAAATTCCGTTGGCGCGCGCGGCAAAACCGGAGGAAATCGCAGGACCGGTTGCGTTCCTGCTTTCCGATGCTGCGGGCTATGTGACGGGCGCCAACTTGCCTGTTGACGGCGGCGTGACGGCGACATTTTAGGGGGTGCAAGCATGCAATTTGAATGTAAAAGTTTGACTAAAAAGAAAGCAGTCAACTCAAGGTAATCTGCTGCCAGATCAATGTCCGGATTTTGACGGTCTATTTTGTCATGAGGGAAATACAACTCAACCGCCGCCGTCGCCTCTCTTGACGTCGCGATATTTCTTCTTCATTTGACCGAATATTGATTGCGCGGTTTCGGACACGTCCTCAGCTATATTCAGAAGATATCGATCATGTCCGTCAAAGCCGCGCAAACTGAAAGACAATTCGTGAAGCACGCTGCGAGCTCGAATAAGCGTTTCCGCAAAAGTTGCGTCGGCGGGCCGGGTACTTCTATGTGCCTCCGCTAGAGTGCGGCCAGCCCGGAGAACGAGGAGACCTTCGCCGCTTTCAAGTATTTCACCAAGATGCTTTATTCCGGGATTTTGCGATTGGATGACCGGTTCTCGGTTTTCCTCTTTGGAACCGTAGATCCAGACTAGCACTTCTCGAAGCCGGTCAAGCCTGTCTGCTGGAACCGGCTCGGGCTGTGGATCGTATCCCGACCATGCGGATCCTAGACCCAAGTACTCCATGTAAGAGGCACGGGCGAGAGCCGTGTAAAGATGGGAAAAGTCAAACTTGATGGTCTTTCGATCGGAGAGAGAGTAAACGCCTTCTTTTTCGGCTTGTTCCAGAACATAAATCGCTGCGACCATTCGCTTGATCGTGGAATGCCGATCACCGATTTTTTCGGATATGGCTCCAAGCGAGATATCTGACCTGTGCCACTCCGCTGCAAACTTGGCCTTTGCATGAGATTCCCATCTGGCCGCGCCGTTGATATGTTTGAAGCCGATGAACGACCGTGCGGCGGCGCGGTCCGGAACGCGATAAACGGAAACTTCGGTCAGCGTCGCCGATACTGTCGCGGATATCTCGGGAACTTTGATCTTCAGATGCTCTTTCCTGGCGATGGAATCAACAAGCTCTGGCTGTCGAAATAGTCGGATAGCGGCAAGCCTGCGGTTGCCCTCAAGAACTGCAAATCTTTGGTCGGCGGCATCAAGCAAGACGATCAACGGTTCAATGTCCATATATCCGTTGGCAGCTATCGACTGAAGCAGTTCACCCAGATCTTCGCCGCGATATAGCTGCGCGATGATGCATTCCTCCGCCGTGCAGGCACTTCTGCCCGCCAAGCGAGGGTTGTCGCGGTCGAGCTTCAGGAAATCGACGTTGATCTTCGTTGTATTCCCGAACAGGACATCGGACGGATCTTGAGGTGCAGCGTCAGCTATTTTCTTTGCTCCTCGCAAGTTTTTCGACCACCTCGGCAAAGATCATCTCTGCCTCTTCAAATGCATGCAGGCTATTCGCATGTTCCCACACTCCATTGCGATGCCAGTGGCAACTCTCGTCCGCGGCACAGCTTGGCCAGCACACTAAATCTGGGCGCGCCTTGCTTCTCCGTCCCGGCATATCGAACACGGGCACGCTTTTCCATGAGCGAGATTCAGACGTCCTTGATTGTCGACCCAAATGCCGCTCGCTTGATTTCTTGCCTATTCCCGATGTACGCAGAAGAGCCCAACAGCCAATGTTCCGATTGGCCATCCACTCGTGATTGTAAACTCGGCCGCAGCCCCCGCAACAAACAATATCGCCCAGAGGTTGATGCAAGCTGTGCTTCGTTCAAATTTGAGCTGCATTGAGCGCGTCGCGCTTCCTGCGCCAGTCGGTTTTCCTTGCCTGTCGGCAGTTGATCGCTTCAATCCAGAGCGAAGAGATTTTGGAATCCTTAAGCTGTCGAATTTCGTCGGCATTGAGGTCTACAGTCTGCGATAGAGAAAGACTTTATTGAAGTTCAACCTGTTACAAGCGCCAAAAGACTAAAACGCATCTGTGCCGGCGTCCCCGAAATTCAAGCCCTCAAGACCTTGCCGAAGAATTCTTTCGCGCGTTGACTCTGTGGACTGTTGAATATTTCAGCCGGGCCGCCGTACTCGACAATCTTGCCGTCATCCATGAATATCACCGAATTGGCGACTTCCTTCACGAACGCCATTTCGTGGCTTACGATCAGCATCGTCATTCCTTCCGAAGTGAGCCGACGGATGCTGTCGAGCACTTCGTTGACCAGTTCCGGATCAAGCGCCGAAGTAACCTCGTCAAGAAGCAATATCTCGGGTCGAAGCGCAAGGGCTCGGGCGATAGCGACCCGTTGCTGCTGGCCTCCGGAGAGCTCGTCGGGATAGGCATCCGCTTTTTCGGCCAAGCCGACCAGCGACAGTAGTTCCCTTCCTTCGCGCTCGACCTCGCGCCTTGCTCGTTTTTGTATTTTTGTCGGCGCAAGTGTGATGTTTCGAATGACGGTCATGTTCTGGAAAAGGTTGTATTGCTGGAACACGATGGCCATGCGTTCCCGCGCGCTCCGCACGGACGAGCGGCTTCCATAATCGACTTGGGTGTCGTCAATCCGCACGTTGCCGGACGAAACGGGCGTTAGTCCCATCAACACCCTCAAAACCGTAGATTTTCCGGAACCCGAGGGGCCTACGATCGCGACGACTTCGCCGCGAACGACGCCGAAGCTGATGCCCTTAAGGACTTCAAGCGACCCGTATTTTGCGCGTACGTCGCTGACCGCGAGGTGTGGCAAGCTTTTTCTCCAAATGCTGGCCCAGCAGGCTGAGCGGGAACGAAATGATGAAATAGGACATCGCGATCGTCCCGAACACCAGTATCCCGGAAAACCCCTTGTTGTTCAGTTCCTTCCCGCGGAACGTCAATTCGAACACGCCGACCTGGCTGACAAGGGCGGTATCTTTGATGAATGCGACGGCAAAGGCTATAGCCGGGGGAATGATGACCGGCATCGCCTGGGGCAGGACGATACGGACCATCGTCTGAAGACGCGATAGATTCATCGTGCTGGCTGCCTCGATTTGGGTTTTCGGCACGGATTCGACGCCGCCGCGAATGATGTCGGCCGTGTAGGCGATCGCGTATATGCAGATCGCAATGACGGCGATGCTGAAAAGCGAGGCGTCCGTAGTGATCGTCTGAATGAAGAACAGCACTAGGTAAATGACGACGATGAACGGAATTCGCCTGAAAATCTCGACGTAGGTTATGCAGACCACCCTTAGAGGAAGCGCCCAAAGCCCCGGCGTCTGACGCAGATAGACCAGCACGAGCGCGAAGAAAAATCCGATGAAGCAGCCTACGAACGTCATGGAGAGCGTCATGGCTGCCGCTTCGCCCAGCAGCCTCAAGTTGCCCAAGGTGTAAAACTCCGGGATTTGCGCGATGGCGCGTTCCACTTCAGAAAATCCTTGCCTTGACCCGAAACGCCCATCGCCCGGCAAGCGCAAGCCCGATGCTGGCGGCGAAAGTCAGCACGACGTAGATGCCGGCGATGACTGTAAAGTACTCGAGCCAGCGATAATTTACCGTCGATAGGGTAATCGCCGATCCGGTAAGCTCATCGACTCCGATCAGCGCTCCGATGGAGGTTCCCATGACGAGAAGAACGATGAAGAAATTGGCAAGCGCCGGATAGACTGTCTTCGCGATGTGCGGCGCGATGACGTAGCGAATCAACTGAACGATGGACATGCCCAGCGTTGCGCCCGCTTCGACTTCCGTGATCCGGACCGAAATGAAGCCCGCCCGCATGATGATCGTAAGGTAGGCCCCTGCGTTCAAAGTAAGCCCGATCAGCAGGCAGGCTTCGCTCGACCATCGGATCCCAGCCTCCGGCAGCGCGAAATACAGGAAGTACACCTGAATCAATGCCGGGGTGTTGGTGATGAATACGACGTAGGAGTCTACGATCAGCCGGAACGGCTTCGGCGCGTAAGTCTTTATCGCGGATCCGACGAGGCCGATGATCGCCCCGCCCATGAACGCGAGAACGCCCAGCTGAAAGGTCAGCAGGGCGCCCTCCATCAGGACATCGAAATTCCGCCAGACTACATTGAACTGGAATTCGTAGTTCACGGCAGATCCGCGCCGCGAGCGGCATCCGCCCGCGGTGCGTCTTCACGTTGTTCGGTCTCAGCCGTCAGTAATATGGATTGGGCACGACAGCCTGGAGCATCGGCGCTCCGTAATGCTTTTCCCACGTCGCATTCACCGTTCCGGATGAATGGAGGCCGTCGAGGATGATGTTGATCACCTCTTTCAGATTGTGGTTGCCTTGTCCCACGCCGATTCCGCAATAGGCGACAAAGATCGGATTCTCGACGACGCGCCAATTGGTGTCGGGATAATTCTCGGTGAACGCGATGAAGAAATCGATGTTTTCGACAATGGCGTCGGCTCGGCCCTGTGCGACGAGGCGCACCGTATCGGCAATCGTGTCGACGAGCTCGAGCTCGGCGTTCGGCATGTTCTCTTCAATCCAGCCGACGGTCCAGTTGCCTCGCATGTTGCCCAGAACAACGCCGTCCTTGTTGAATTCTTGCCAGCTGTCTCCCTCGATCTGGTCCGTCGCGAGCACTGCGAGCACTTCGGTATGGAGCGGAAGCGTGTAGTCGATCAATTTCGCGCGTTCCGAGTTCCGGGTAAGCGCGCCCAGCGAGATGTCTATCCGGTCGGTCGCGAGAAACGGCACTCGCTGCGCCGATTCCGTTGGCACCCACTCCACGTCCACTCCGAGCTGTTCAGCGATCATGCTGCCGATGTCGATGTCGAAGCCTTCCCAATCGCCGTCGTCGTTCCTCGTGCTCATGTTCGGAAAGTTGGGATTGATGCCGATTCTGATCGTTCCGTCCGAAAGAATTTCATCAAGCGTTTTCGCGCCCGACGATACTGTCGCCAACGCGGCGATACTTAGCGTTGCAACCAGCGTTGCTATAACTTTCTTGATCATGTTCTCCCCCTAGATTTGAATTGTTCCGCGTCGGCCGATCAAGCAAAACTCCTTTTCCCAATCACGTCCGGCGCGAAGCGTTGGCGGACACAGTGTCCTAAGCTTCCGGTTCCGTCAACATGCCAGTTTAGCTTCACCGCATCATCTGCGGCTTGTCTTGGCGCGGCGCGTGACTTTAACCCGATTGTCGCGGGTCGCCGTGCTTGCGCAAGTACGCCCGCCACGTCATCGCCCAAGCATCGGGATCTTCCATCCAATCGCCCTTGGCCTTCGAAATCGGTTGATTGTGCGGAGCGGAAAGGACGACCTCCGGGTCGGAGTAGGCTTCGTCGGAAATTTTCCGCAATGCCGCGACCCATTGGTCGATATCGTCCTTCGACCAGAGCTCGCCGGCCTCCGGCGTGAACGGTTCGTCCACAACCCAAGGCTCATGACTCATCCACCATGGATCGATCCCGTAATCGGCCATGCGGTTCGCGGCGGCCACTGTTCCGACGCCTGTGTCCCTGTGCATCGGACCGAGACTCCATCTGGTCATCTCCATGCGCCATTTCCCGAAATTCGGATGGGATTTTTCGAGTCCTCGGATATCCGACAGTTTCTTGTCCATGTAGTTGTTGGCGACGACCGATATGTCTGAAGCCAGATCGATGCCTTCCGCGCCCATGCATCTTGCCCATGCGTATGCGCGAACGATTATCGGGACGTTTCCCAAGAACTCCCGGATCTTCCCGCAAGACAACGGTCCGGCGCTTTCAAGCCTGTAGCGCCCATTCGTTTCCGTCACGATCGGACCGGGAAGGAACGGAACCAGTTCCTTGCTGCAGCCGAACGCCCCGACAGCAGGTCCGCCTCCGCCTTTGGGACCTCCGAAAGTCTTGTGCAGCATGAACATGCATGCGTCGAATCCAAGTTCGCGAGCGGACAGCTTGCCCATTACGCCGTTGAAGTTGGCGTGGTCGTAGAAGCACAATCCTCCCGCGTCCTTGACGATGCGGACCCATTCCTTGATTTCGGGGTTGTAGATGCCCATGTCGTCGGGATTGTTCGTCATGAGCAGCGCCGTGCGTTCGCCGACCGCCGCCTTCAATGCGCCGATGGTCGGGTAGCCGTGATCCCCCAGCGGAAGCGAAATCACTTTGAATCCTGCGGCCGCCGCAGTGGCGGGATTGCAGGGGTGGGCTTGGACGGTCGTGATGACCTCGTCGCGAGTCGCAAGCTGGCCGCGCCCGCGCCAATACTCGCGGGCAATCGCCGCCATGCAGTATGCGGCGTCCGCGCCGCCGCCGGGTTGGAATGCGAATTGATCCATGCCGGACAAGGACCGGAGAATCCTGTCCGCTTCTTGGATAATTTCCAATGTGCCCTGAAGCGTGTCGGAGGGCTGCAGCGGATGCGTTTCAGCGATTTCGGGGCGGTTGATGAGCTGCTCGACCGTCTTCGAATTGTATTTCATCGTGCAGGTTCCGAATAGGCTGATGCCCATCATTCCGAGCACCTGCTGCGACAGGTGCAGGTAATGCCTTTGCACTTCGAATTCGTTCAATTCGGGCAGGGCGGGACGATCCTGTCGGCGCATGGCCGGATCGACAAGGTCTTCGGCTTTGCCGATGGCGGCCTCGACTTCGGGCTCCGGCTTGTCGAATATCTGTCCGCGGGCGCCTGGACGGCCAAGCTCCATGACGACCGGCTCGTCCCATCGAGCTGCGCGGAAATCGCGAAGGGTCGGGTTCTTGCTCATTGAATGGCCCTCCCGACTGCGTCCGCCAGCCGGTCGATGTCTGCAGCGCTGTGGGTTTCCGTGACGCAATACAGAGCGGACTGCCCGAATTCCGGAAATTCCGTTGAAATGTCCTTGCCGCCGAAAATTTCTTCGGCGCGCAGCCGCCTATTGATCTCGGCGACGGTTTTTCCCGCAGCGCTGAAATCCACCACGAATTCCTTGAAGCTTGCGTCGGGCCAACGCACGCTCACGCCTTCAAGCTGGTCAAGTCTGAAGGCGGCGTACCGGGCGCGCGCGAGAATCAATTCCCCGATTTCCCGAAATCCCTCCGGACCGAGCAGGCTCATGTATGCGGCGTTGGCGACGACCCAGAGATAGACTGAATTGCCTGTCCAGTCGTTGGCGTTCTCGCGCATTCCGTAGGAGTTCTGGTGCGGGCACGCAAGGTTGAACGCGCGCTCGCCCGGTCGGGCCGTCGTGTCCATGGAGACCAGAAACCCGTTGAACTGGCGAACGTAGCTTTCGCGGTCGTGGCTCGCGATGTATCCGCCTACTCCGCCGCCGCAATGCATGTGGATGCCCAAGGGCTGGGTTGGCCCGACGACGATATCCGCGCCGTAATCGGACGGCGCTTTCAATATCCCGAGAGATATCGGATCGGCGCCGACGATGGTCTCCGCGCCCGCCCGCCGCGCCATTTCGGCAATTTCCTCTCCATGGATTTCGATCACGCCGAGATAGGAAGGATTTTCGAAATAAACCGCCGCGACGTCGGGACCCAATTTCGCGTCCAAATCCGCCAAATCGATCATCCCCGTGCTCCGGTCGCACTCGACAAGCTCCACGGCGATGCTGTCCGCCATTTCTTCAGGTTCGCAGTAGGTTCTTATGACCGCCAGCCGCTCGGGATCCGAGAACGAATAGACCAGCGCCTTTCTCCTGCCGGTGATGCGGGCAGCCATTCTGATCGAGTGCCCTGCGGCGCAGCCCCAGCTGTAGACGGGGAGCTGGACCACATCCATGTTCAACAGCGCGCCCAGCTGGCTGTTGAATTCGAACCATGCCTGGTTGCGGCCAACGTCGGATTGGGGCGACCCCCATACGTTCGTCGCGAATTCGGTGCGCCCGACGATCTCGTCGACCACGCCGGGCACGTGATGCTGCCAGCAGCCCGCGCCTAAGAAATTGAGATTGTCCTCGCAGTGTCGATTCTTCTTCAGCTTTTCCAGCAGATCTCTACGGAGTTGCGCCTCCGAAACCAGCGGCGGCGGAAGATCCAAAGCGGTTTTGCGGAAATGATCGTCCGGTATTTGCTCGAACAGCTCGCGCGCGTTGGAAACGCCCAGCTCTTGCAGCATGGCCTCGATCTGCCCAGGCGCGGAATTGCCCATCCAAGGATGCGATATTCGATGCGTCGTCACATGTCCCTCCCAGTCGATGCTTTCGATGCTCGGCGGCTTGGGTCCTTCTTGAACGTGCGCGGCGCGGCCAAGCCGAAAGCAATGCATCCTTTTGCGCATATTGCCTTCGGAGCAGGCTGGACGCAATGCGGCCGATTGAATCCGCTCGCGGCTCGCTCCGAAATCTTGAAGTCTGCGAAAATGGCCGGTTCAAGCAATGCGCATCATGACGCTTCTGCGGGGACCCGTACGAACCGCTTTGTAACCTTTGAGCGCCTCGTCAAGATTCGGATCTCCGGTGTCCGCCAGCAGCGCCCCCGACGGAAGCCGCATCAGCTTTTCGGCGCTCGCCAAGATCGTGGTCTCGTCCGGCCAGCACTTGCGGATTGCGTTCGGACTTATCTGCTGGTTTCCGCGCCCGAATATGAAGCCCTGACCTCCGGTCACGCCGCCGACAATGTGAACAGGGCCGGTTTTCGCAAGTTCCAGTCCTTCGGGTCCGCTCATGTCGGCCGCGATCAGTCGGCCATCCCTTACCGCATCCACGCCAAGCAATGCGCTTTCCAGCCCGAGCGCTTTCATGGGCTTTTTCGCGGTTGTGCCGGGACCGATCAGGTAAAGCACCCCGCGTCGAAATTCCGATGCCACTTCCTCGCCGAGCGCATCGAGCATTGCTTCATCCGATATGCGAGGCGATGATTTGGGATTTTGGATTCGAAGTTTCTGGATGGGCGCCATTGCGTATCCGAAGAGCCGCGCGGACAGACGCCCTTCCTGAAGCGACGCTTCGTCCGCATCCATGATTTCCGCCTCTCGGAATTCAGGAATCCCGGCGTCCGGTCGAGCGATATCTGCAAGAAGCCGTCCGGCGGCTTCGGGCGTGACGGCGAACACGCCTGAATGCATTTTGACTCCGCAAGGAATTCCCATCAGAGGCGTATTCAGGCCGACGACTTGCGCCAGGTCTCGCGCAGTGCCGTCGCCTCCGCCGAACACGATAAGATCTGCGTTCCGCCTGCGGCATTCGTCCGCCGCCGATTTGGTGGCGCGCGCCGACAATTCACCCATGAGCGGAAACGAATCATGCCTGATTCCGAGTTCGCGCAGGATGTTCCCGCCCATTTCGCCGTCCGGAGCGACGAATTCGCAATCGGCATTGCACGATTTCAAGATCATGAGAGTTCGTTTCGTCCGTCCGGAAGCGGTCGGTCTTGCGCCGATGCGCCGGGCTTCGACCACTGCGTCGGGCCCATCCGTTCCTTTGAGGCCGACGAAACCGCCCATTCCGGCGATCGGATTCACGATCAATCCGATGCGCAGGCGTTTCTGTGGGGAATCAGGTTTCAATTGTAACACGATCTCACGGTCGCAATTTCTCGTCTTCCATTCCGATGTCCGGGTACTGGATTGTTACTCGCGGTTCGCGACGTTCGTCGCCGCGATCGTCGAAATTTCGACGGGCTTGATCGGAACCCGCGGGGCGAACGACGCGTATTCGTCGATTGTTCGGCTCGCGGCCCGGGCTGCATGCGGCGCAACGATCTGGGCGCAATATCGTCCCTGGCATCGCCCCATTCCGATGCGGGTCGCGCGCTTCACGGCTCCCATATCGAAAACCCCGTTCGAAATGAGTTTGTCTATTCTCGACTTGTCGATACCTTCGCACCGACAGACCAACGCGCTCTCGCCAATGTCTTCGAAGTCCTGCGGTTCCGCCGCGAACAACTTCCAAAGCGACCGCTGAAACCTGCGGATTCTGGCCAGGCGCCGCGGCTTGATCTTCGTTGCGGGGCATCCCGTCGCCAAGGACGCGGCGGCGAATCCCGCAATCCGGCCTTCTTCGATCGATGCGGGAGCTCCCATCGTTCCGCAGCAGTCTCCGACCGCAAAGACTCCGTCTACGCTTGTCTCGAAGCGCGCATCTCTTTTCGGAACCAATTGCCGACGAATCGAATCGTAATTGAATCGCACGTTCAGCAGCCGCAATATCTCGTTCTGGGGGTAGAAGCCGTAATTCATGCATAGCGCATCGACATGAACCGTTTCGGCGCGTCCGTTTTCGCTCGCGAAATGCGCCGCGAGCTGATCGCCGGTTGCCTCAATTCCCTGGATCATGGTGCCGTAGCGAACGGGAATTCGCCGCGCCGCGAGCTCCGCGACCATCGAAAACCCCTTCAACGAAAGCAATGGATCGCTGGCGAGCATGGCCGAGGCGCATGGAAGTCGAGCGAAAGGTGAAGCGGCCGCCTCGGCGACAAGCGCCACCTCCGCTCCGGCGCGGGAGATCTCCAACGCGACTTGGAAATTCAGCGGCCCGTTTCCGGCGAACGCCAGTTTTCGACCGGGCAGGGACCTGTAGGTGCGCCAAAGGGACTGGGCGGCGCCGGTCGTCATCACTCCGGAAAGTTCCCAACCCGGCACGACGCGCGGACGTTCATACGCGCCTGTTGCGACGACGGTTGCTCCCGGCAGAACGGTCAACGCCGCGCCTGTTGTTTCAACGCAGAACATGGGGCCGTCGAAGACTCCCCAGACTGCGGCGTCGCCGATCATCCGCGCTCCGGCGTCGATCGCAGCGTCGATCGCTTTCGCGCCGCTGCGCTGTTGGCGATCAAGCGCTTTCCGGTTCAGATCGGGCGCGGTTTGCTTGTAGAACTGGCCCCCGGGGAACTTCCGTTCATCCAAAAGCAGCACATCGGCGCCGAGGGAAGCTGCCGCTTCCGCCGCCGCGAGTCCTCCCGGACCCGCTCCAATTACAAGTATGTCCGGCGATTCCGAGCGGGTTGACGGAATTTCGAACATTTCGTTTCGGCCGGCGATCGCGCCGGGCCGCGCTTGCTGGGTCCGTACGGAAAGGCCAGCTTTGGCTTGAGACAGGCATGCCCGCCTGTTGGGTTTCCCCTCGATTTCGACCAAGCAATCCTGGCAAATCCCCATCCCGCAAAATACGCCGCGGTCCTGTCCGGAATTCGTCTTCCGAAAACTGCGAATGCCTGCCGCCAAAAGAGCGGCTGCGACCGTCTGACCGGAACAGGCCGGAACGGGCGCTCCATTGAATGCGAAATTGAACGACGCGGGTTCGGCCATCAGCGCTTCCTCGTCCTGCTCCATGCCGAATCCGCCGACCTTCGGGCGGCGATGATCTTTGCCAACGAGCTCCGCCGCCACTTGACGCGCTCCGGCCGTTCATTTTCGGATACTTTGGCGCGGCACTGCCGCTCTACCTCTGCAACCAGCGCTTCCGACCAGCCAGGCCGCTTTTCGCCAATTTCTTCGCCGATTCGCCGGTAGGCGGGACCGAGCCTATTCGCATGGGCGGATATCCCGCCGGGGGTGTTCAGGTCGGCCGTTTCGAAAGGTCCCGATAGCGCCCACCGCAGGCCAAGCCCGTCGGAAACGAGGCGGTCGATGCTGTCCACGTCCGCGATGCCGTCTTCGACAAGCCTGTATGCTTCCCTCAGCAAAGCGCTTTGCAAGCGGTTGAAAACGAATCCCTCGATTTCAGATCGAAGGCGCACCGGCACGAAGCCGGCCCGCGCGAGCAAATTCGCCGCATATTCAACGGAGCTTTCCAGCGTTCCGTGCGCAGGCACGATTTCGATCACTCGGATCATTGTCGGCGGATTGGCGCAATGAGCGACAAGGCAGTTCGCCCTGTCCTCGACTCTCGGGACAATTGCTGAAACCGGAATCGCGGACGACGTCGTTGCAATCTTCAGGTTCGCCCCGCCCCAACGCCGTAGTTCCCCGAACAACCTTCGCTTCGATGCCACGGCTTCGGGCCCGCATTCGAGCGCCATTGCCGTCGACCTGCTGTCTATCTTCAGTTCGGACGAGATCCGGATACGGCCCGCATTCGATTCAGCGCCCGGGCGGGCCAAACCGGCAGCGATCATTTCCTGAAAATATTCGACCAGTCGTTTTCGCGCGCTTTCACGCGCCGTTTTGGACGGGTCCGAAACGAATACGTCCAGTCCGGAATTCGCAAAGACCGCTGCCATCGCAAGTCCGATTTCACCGCATCCGATGATTGCAATATTGTCGGCGTCGCACGACGTCATTTTTGTCGGCTTCCTTGAATGACGGAGGCGGGCATTTCAGTGCGCGTCTAGAATTCACCGCGAAAGCAGAAATGTGAAGGTACGAGATGGAAGGTTCCAAATTGGCGGAAGGCGATTCGTTGCGCGGCTGCGATGCCGTGGTGACAGGAGGTTGCCGAGGAATCGGGCGGGCGATCGCAGAAACGCTCTCTGCTGCCGGGGCGCAGGTCACGATTCTTGATCTCGAGCCGGCGATCGCGGAGGCCGGTCTTCCGGATGATTGGCGCGCGGAAGTTGTGGATTTCGCCGCCGATGACTTCGAGGACCGCGTCGCGAAGGTCGCCGGCAGCTTCGGAAAGCTCGACGTGCTCGTTGCGAACGCGGGGGTTGTTCCGCCTTGGCGAGGCATTGCCGACCTCGATTTCGGCGAATGGGAAAGGGTGTTCAGGATAAACGTCGCGGGCGTGGCCTTCACCCTGAAGCATTTCGCGCCCGCCTTGGCGGAATCCGGGAACGGCTCAGCCGTGCTGATGGCTTCCATCAATGCTTACAAAGGTCACGCGCCGCAGACGCTATATGTTTCGACCAAGCACGCCGTTCTCGGAATAGCCCGTTCAGCGGCCCTTGATCTCGGGCCTCGCGGAGTTCGCGTAAACGCCATCGCTCCCGGACCTATTGCTACGGACGCTTTGGCGGATCGACTCCGCCGTCGCCACGAGTTCGGCGGACCATCGCCTTCGGAGGCGCTGGCCGACTTCGCAAGCGATACCGCGCTCGGGCGGCTCGCCCGGCAGGAAGACATCGCGGAAGTCGCGCTGTTTCTTTCATCCCGCCGTTCGCACGCAATCACCGGGCAGCTGATTCCGGTGGAATCCGGACTGAAGTAATTCGGCGCCTCCGGCGCACCCGCGACCGGCGGGGTCGTCGGCGTCAGCCTGTGTTTCCGCAGTCCGTGTCGCGAAAGTGCGCGACCGCCGGAATATCAAGGAACGAAACTTGCGGGTTTGCACAATCAACAACGAAGCGGAACTTCTTCAGCCAGTGTGCTAACGTCGCCGTTCGGCGGATTCACACGGGACCGTACTTTATGGCGAGCGTTCTGTTTACACCATTCGCATTGCGCGGCAGCAAGTTTGCAAACCGCATCGTGGTGGCTCCGATGTGCCAGTATTCCGCCGTTGAAGGAACGGTCGGCGATTGGCACTTGATGCATCTCGGGCATATCGCCCTTTCCGGGCCGGGACTCCTTATCATCGAGGCGACCGGAGTTTCGCCCATCGGAAGAATCACGCCGAACTGCACCGGCCTCTATTCCGACCGGAATGAATCGGCTCTCAAGCGCGTTGTCGAATTCTGCAGGGGTTTGAGCGGGACGGCGATCGGCATTCAGCTGTGCCATTCGGGGCGGAAGGGAAGCACTCGGGCCCCTTGGCTCGACGGCGGAGTCTTGACTGACGAAGAAGGCTATTGGGTTCCTGAAGCGCCCTCGTCCATTCCCTACTTGCCGACATGGGAGCCGCCGCTCGAATTGGACGAAAGCGGCCTTCGGCGTGTCCAGGAAGAGTTTGTTCTAGCGGCTCGACGCGCAGCGAGGCTCGGTCTCGATCTTGTCGAACTGCATATGGCGCACGGATATTTGCTCCACAGTTTTCTTTCGCCGCTCACAAACAAGCGAACCGACGGCTACGGCGGTTCGCCGGAAAGACGGATGCGGTTTCCGTTGGAGGTATTCGAGGCTGTGCGCGGCGCGGCGCCGTCTGAACTCCCCGTGACGGTGCGCCTTTCGGCGACCGACTGGGTCGAAGGAGGCTGGGACGTGGAACAGTCGACGGTATTCTGCAGAACGTTGAACGAAATGGGCTGCGACATGGTGCACGTCACCAGCGGGGGACTCGTTCAGGAGCAGGAAATAAGGGCAGGGCCGGGTTACCAGATCGCGTTTTCAGAGCAGATCCGTCGGAAGGCGAACATCGCGACGCTGGCGGTAGGTCAAATCATGACGCCGTCCCAGGCGGAAACGATCATCCGCACAGGGCAGGCGGATATGGCCGCGCTCGCTCGCGGAATCCTGTGGGACCCGCGCTGGGTTTGGAAGGCGGCGCTGGAGCTTGGCGCGGAGATTGAACTCCCGCCCCCGTACGCCCGGTGCAATCCGAAACTGGCTTCCAAACCATTTGTGAAACGGAACTGAACGGATGAATGAAATGACCGATTTGTCGGGGAAAATCATTGCGGTAACAGGGGCATCGAAAGGAATCGGGTTCGAGATCGCCCGGTCGCTCGGCCGTTGCGGCGCCAGCGTGGTTGCTCATTACTGCAGCGACGAAAACGGAGCAAGAAGCGCTGTCGAAGACATTCCAAAAAATCGAGCGCTGGTCGTCAAGGCGGACTTCAGCGAGCCAGCCGCTCCGGACCGGTTTTGGAAGGCGGCGGTTGAATGGCAAGGTCACGTGGATGTGCTTGTCGCGAACGCCGCCGTCATGCGGCTTGAAGGCGGCCTCGATTCGGACGACGCGACTTGGGACCGAGTCTGGAGCGAAGCGCTGCAGGTCAATCTTTTGTCGCCCGTGACGTTGATGCGGAATGCAGTGCGAGGATTCTCGCGCAGAGGCGGCGGCGTGCTGATATGCATTTCGAGCTGGACAGCGCACCGCGGCGCGTCCAACCCGAGCGGAATCGCTTACGCCGCATCGAAAGCGGGAGTGACTGCCGCCGCCAAAACCATTTCCCGTGCCTATGCCGCGGAAAACATTCTGACTTACATAGTGTCGCCCGGCGTTGTCCGCACTCGAATGTCGGAAGATTTCGCCGCAATCCATGGCGGCGAGGAGGCGGTCACGGCCGGGCTTGCAATGCGGGAGTGGGTTCCGCCCGAGGAGCTCGGCGAACTGGTTGCGTATCTTTCAACCGGAAAAATCAGGCATCTGACCGGCGCGACCATTGACGTCAACGGCGCGAGCTATGTTCGGTAGGGGTCGCCGGACGGCGCGCCGTCCGAGCCGCTTGATGCCGGAATGCATTTAACCGAGCTCGCTGGATCGGCGTTGCCCGAAAAGAGCTTGGAGCGCTTTCAAATCAGGATTTCCAGAGCGGCTAGAACCGCCAAGGCGAATGCGAATCCGAACGCGAAGGTCGCGACCGTGCCGGCATCGGTCCATTTTCGCTTGTGCTCCTTCTGTTCAAGTCGCTCTGCGGCGGCTTCCAGAAGGTGCGGCAATTTCGGGCCGAGGCGCGACAGGACGCGGGCTGCTTCCGTCATGTCCCGAACGACCGCGCGCGGACCGACATGCTCCTTGACGTAGTCCTCGACGATCGGCCGCGATGTTTCCCACATGTTTATGTTGGGGTCCAACGAGCGTGAAACTCCTTCCACGACCACCATGGTCCGCTGCAGCAGAATCAATTCCGTCCGAGTCTCCATGCCGAAGCGCTCGGTGACTTCGAACAAATGCGCGAGAAGCCGCGCCATCGAAATATGGCTGGCATCCATCCCGAATATGGGTTCGCCGACCGACCTGAGCGCTTGGGCGAAATCGTCCACGTTCTGGCCTTTCGGCACATACCCGGCTTCGAAATGCACGGCGGCCACGCGGCCGTAATCCCTTTTGATGAAACCCATCAGGATTTCGGCGTACACCCGCCGCGTGTAGGCGTCGATTCGTCCCATGATTCCGAAATCCAGCGCGATGATCGTGCCGTCGTCCGATATCTTGAAGTTCCCTTGATGCATGTCGGCATGGAAATAGCCGTCGCGGAGAGCTTGGCGGAGAAACATCTGGATCAGCCGCCTCGCCAATTCGCCGAGATCGTGTCCTGCTTGCCTCAGCGATTCGACGTCGCCAAGGCTGATTCCGTCCGCCCAGTCGATGGTGACCACCCGCCGGCCCGATTGCGCCCATCGCACGGCCGGGACTGTCAAGTCGTCATCGTTCTTCGTGGCCGCCGCGAACTCATCGACCGCCGATGCTTCCATCCGCAGATCGAGCTCTCTCAGCACGACCTCCTCGAAATGAGCGATTACGGCGCGGGGTCGCAATCTTCTGGACGCCGGCGACAGGAATCTCACCAGCCAGGCCGCCAAATAGAATGCATCGATATCGCGCATGAATGCCCGTTCGATGCCCGGCCTCAGCACCTTCACCGCAACATGGCCATGCTCGCCTTGGAGCCGCGCCTTGTGGACCTGCGCGATCGAGGCCGCGGCGACGGGTTCGCCGAATTCGGAGAACGTCCGGTCGCAATCCATTCCGATATCCGCCTCGAAAGTGCGCTTCGCCACGTCCGTAGGAAAAGGCGGCAGCCTGTCCTGCAGCACTCGCAATTCCGCGGCAAGCCCGTCTCCGACCACGTCCGGACGGGTCGAAAGCAGCTGGCCGAATTTGATGTAGGCCGGTCCGAGAGCGATCAGCGCCCGCAGAATGGGAGGGTGGTCGGGATTGCCCTTCAGCCCGAACCACTTGACCGGCCATCCGAGCACGCGAGCGGCCGCCTTGATGTTCCGGTGGACATCCATCGCATCGAGAGCTGCGTCCATCGCGCCCGTCCGCTCGAACGTCGCGCCGATCCGCAGCAAGCGCCAAATATTGTGAGGCCCGCGCATTTTTCAGAATTTCCATCCGGAATGCATGGCGGCGACGCCGAAGCTCAGGTTGCGGAACTTGACGTTCTCGAATCCCGCATCGCGGATGATCGCCGCGAATTCCTGCTGATCGGGAAAATTGCGGATGCTTTCAACGAGATATTCGTAGCTGCCTTTGTCGTTGGCGACAGCTTTCCCAAGATTCGGAATAATGTTGCGGGAATACCGGTCATAGAGCCAACTGAGCGCGGAAGGGCTGACGCGGCTGAACTCGAGCACCAGCAAACGCCCGCCGTACCGGAGGACCCGGCGAACTTCCGCCAGAGCTGTCTTGATTTCAGCGACGTTGCGGATTCCGAAGCTGGCGGTGCACGCGTCGAAGCTTCCTTCCGGAAACGGCATATCCATGGCATCGCCCACGACCCAGTCCAGTTCGCCTTCGAGTTCAAGAGCGGCCGCCCGTTTCCGGCCCGCCGAAACCATGCTTTCGGTGAGGTCCAGCACGACAGCCGATGATCCCGGACGTCTCTGAAGAAACCGGAACGCGATGTCGCCCGTCCCCCCTGCCAAGTCCAGCAGCCTCTGGTCCGCCCTCGGCGCGAGCCAATCGAGGAGGGCGTCTTTCCAAAACCGGTGCAGCCCGAAACTCATCGCGTCGTTCATCAAGTCGTATTTCGGCGATACGCTGCTGAAGACGCGCCGGACGAAACGAGACTTCTCGTCGGAGTTCAGGTCTTCAAATTCAGTGCGCCCTGTGCGGTCGCGGCGATCTTTCATGAGTGCCAGTTCCAGATGTCGTGGATATCAATCTTACAAGACTGGGAAAGATTGTTACAATGCGGGTCGGCTGCAGCAGGAACCGGAATGCCCGAACTCCCCGAAGTCGAAACCGTGAGGCGCGGGCTCGAGACCGCGGTCGTCGGACGAGTTGTCGCCGCCGCGGAGATTCGAAGAAGCGATTTGCGTTGGCCCCTGCCGGAGCGAATGAAACAGCGCATTGAAGGCGCGGGAGTGAAAGAGATAGTCCGGTCGGGCAAATACATGCTCGTTCGTTTGTCGACTTCCGAAACTCTGCTCGTGCATCTCGGCATGTCGGGCCGGATTTCGGTTCTTCCGCCTTCCGCAACTTGCCCTGACGCGAAACCGGGACCCCATGACCATGTATTGTTGCGGATGGATGACGGCACGTCGATCATCTACAATGATCCGCGCCGTTTCGGCGCGATGGATCTGTGTCCGACATGCGCCGAAGCGTCGCACAAGCTGCTGCGGCGCATGGGTCCGGAACCGCTCGGTGACGAGTTCACCGGCATCTACCTTCGGAAGATCTTCGAGAGGAGGAATTCCGCGGTCAAATCGGTCCTTCTGGATCAAAACGTCGTTGCCGGTCTCGGCAACATATACGTGTGCGAAGCTTTATGGCGAGCGAGGGTTTCGCCTCTGCGAATCGCAAAGGATATCGGACATGGCAAGGCAGCGGAGATCGTCCGATGCGTCAAGGACGTCCTTGAGGAAGCGATCAACGCGGGCGGCTCTTCTTTGCGGGACTACAGAACCGCCGGCGGCGAGCTCGGGTATTTCCAACATCGTTTCCAGGTCTACGGCCGAGCCGGCGAACCATGCCGAAGATCTGGTTGCGAAGGCAAAATCCGAAGCGTTCGCCAAGGCGGACGGTCAACTTGCTTCTGCAGCGATTGCCAAGGTTGAGCCATGCATCCGGCGGCGCAAGATGCCGGCCAAGCTTGCAGCGCAAGCCGTCGCCCTTGATGCTCGGCCGCGATCCGCCTGGCCGCCGATTCGAATTCGCCCCGAACGCCGACGAAGCGATGCCGCCGAGTGCTTGAGCAGACGATCATCTTCCAACCTTGCTGCGGGCAGCAATTTTAAGCAATGAATATCGGATGCCGGCATCGGCGAAACGCGTCTTTCAAAATCAGCCGCAGATGGCTAGTATTCGCGCTTGCGCTTTAGTCCGGTGCACGATGAGCATAATGTGATTGCCATGATGGAATCGTTCGCGCAAGCATCGGAATTGCCGTCCTCACTCGGATGGATTGGGGTTTGCCGCTTCTTGCGTTGTTTGAAGCGAAAGAAAGTTGCATGGGGATTCTTGCGCTCGCTCGAATGCGGGCGAACTGATCGGAGGTGCTCTGAATGGCATTTGAATTCGTAATTATCGACGTACGGGACCATGTCGGCGAAATCGTTCTGAACCGGCCCGAAAAGCGGAACGCTCTCAACAGAGGATTGCTGAGCGAACTTTTGAGAGCGCTGGAGAAATTCGACGAGGACGACAACGTGCGATGCATGCTGATTTCCGGTTCGGGAAAGGATTTCTCGGCGGGCGCCGACATCGGCGAAATGTCCAAGGACGATTTTTCCGATATGTTCATTGAAGACAGATTCGGCGCGGAAACGCGGGCGTTCGCCGCCCGCCGCAAGCCGATCATCGCGGCGGTGTCCGGCCGCGCCCTCGGCGGCGGCTGCGAGCTTGCGATGATGTGCGACATGATCATCGCGGCGGAAGATGCCGTTTTCGGGCAGCCGGAAATCAATCTTGGCGTGATCGCGGGCCTTGGGGGAACGCAAAGGCTGACGCGCGCGATCGGCAAGTCGAAGTCAATGGAAATGCATCTCACCGGCAGGCAAATGACAGCGAAAGAAGCGGAAGGCCTTGGATTGGTGTCGAGGGTCGTGCCTGCAGGCAAGCATCTGGAGCATGCCCGCGGGCTGGCGGACAAGGTCACGCGCATGCCCCCGCTTGCGGTGATGGCGGTCAAGGAGGCGGTGAACCGTGCGGAAGAACTTCCGCTGAGCGAAGGCCTCCAGTTCGAGAGGCGACTGTTTCACTCATTGTTCGCGACCGAAGACCGCGTGGAGGGAATGAAGGCGTTCGTGGAGAAGCGCGTGCCGCATTTCCGAGGACGGTGATTGGCTGCATCCTCGCGGGCAGGGCGCGCCGAGTTCCGAAGCTCGCACGAATTGGGAATCGGGCGGCGACCCGACTCCGAAGAATCCTGTCTCGCCGTCCCCGCCGCGGGTCTGCGGACTTGACGAGGGCCTCGCGGCCGTTCCAATGCGGGAAAATTTATCCGGAAGTATCTGATACCATGTGAAAAATTTGGAGAACGGACGAGCGATTCATCAAATGTGCCGACCGTCTTGCATCGTTTCCGAAAGGGAGTTGAAGGGAACGGATGAACCTCGTTGACACGGCAACCAAGCGTCATTATAGCGGCTCGTCCGGCGAACGGCGGAACCCGAGGATCAGGAAAATCGACGATGGCAAACTCACCCCAAGCAAAAAAACGTGCCCTGCAGGCTGTCAAAAAGAATGCGGTGAACAAATCCAGATTGTCCAGAATCCGCACATTCATTCGCAAGGTGGAGGAATCCGCGGCGTCCGGCGACGGGCAGGCCGCCGCTGAAGCCTTGCGGCAAGCTCAGCCGGAAATCATGCGCGGCGTTACCAAAGGCGTGCTGCACCGCAACACAGCGAAAAGAAAGATTTCCAGACTTGCGAAAATGGTGAAGGCGACCGCCTGACAATCGCGGGCAGTCGGTGATCGCGCCGTGCCGTCGGCAGGCGGCACGGAGGGGCGGTTCTCTGTCTCTGGAAAGACAGGTCGGTCCGTTCTGCGGTTTTGCGAAAGCAAAGCGATCAAATGCCGAAGTAGTTCAATTTAAGTTGGGTTTCCATTTTCAAATTTGAATGGCGCTGCTGAGCCGATCTGTCGCGGCCGGGTCGAATTGAGCTTTCGGGCGGCGCTTGAGGGGAGGGGCACGGAAATGGCCCAAGGATTCGATTTCCGCAGGAAGACGAATGCGTCCGATTCGCTGCCGAAGGCGATTCGCATGGAATTCAGGCTGCAAGCGACGCGCGAAACCGCGGAATTCCCGAAGTCCCGGAAAAATTCGAATGCGCATCCGGAGCGGCGGCGACTTTTGAACGTGCGTTGCGAGCTTAGCAACGCGTTAATCAAAAAACGAAAATTCCAGTTTCGCGAAATTCGTTCCACGGAATTTATGCGTCTTCCCCCGAATTTCGCATTGAAAACCCGCATAGGGTCTCACAGACTGCGCTAGGTTCAGTTCGACGAGGGTGACCGGATGAGCAGCGGGAAGAATTCAAGCGTGATCGAAATGCGGCCGGATGCGGTTTGGCAGGAAATGTCGTCGGACAAGGATGCCGCTCTCGTGGATGTGCGAACGCCGCCGGAGTGGGCGTTCGTCGGAATTCCGGATCTCTCCGCGCTTGGCCGCAAGGCAATTCTCGCCGAGTGGCAAAGATACCCGACGATGGAGTTCAACGCCGACTTCGCCGAGAACATTGATCACGCATTGGCGGGATCGAATCCTTCAAGCGTCTATTTCATCTGCAGATCGGGCCAGAGATCCCGCGCCGCGGCGCACCACTACATGGAAGTCTCCGAAGCGCGCAGCCGCGCTGTGCGCTGCGTCAATGTGTCGGAGGGATTCGAAGGCGTGCTGGACGAGTCCGGCCATCGGAGCCAAACAGACGGCTGGAAGTTCCGAGGCCTGCCATGGCGGCAGTCGTAGATGAAGAAATGAATAACAAGGAACCGAAATAATGTCCGAAATTTGGGAACGAGTATCTGACCGCCTTCGTCGCGACATTGGCGAGAATTGGGTTGATGGAACACGCCTCATTTCGATCGACGGAGACAAGGCGGTCGTTGAAATGCCGTCGAGATTCAAGCGCGACTGGGTCGCGAACACATATTCGGACATCTTTCTCCGACAGCTCAGTTCAGCGGAACCGAACATCCGGCGCGTCGAGTTCACGGCTCGCAAGGGAGCGAGACAAAGCGACGACGCGGTGAAAAAAACCGGCCGCCCGGCCGCCGGCTACCGCAACCGCGCCTCGATGGGCGGCAAGCAGCTCGGCGTCAATCTCGATCCGCGCTTCACTTTCGAGACGTTCGTCATCGGGAGGCCGAACACGGTCGCCCATGCGGCGGCTTGGAGGATGGCGCAGGAGGATTCGCTCGATTTCAATCCGTTGTTTCTTCACGGGAACGTCGGATTGGGCAAAACTCATCTCATGCACGCGATCGGCTGGGCGTTGGTCGAAAACAACCCGGAAGCGAAAGTCCTCTACCTGTCCGCCGAGACGTTCATGTACCGCTTCGTGCAAGCGCTGTCCGGCAAGACCATGATGGAGTTCAAGGACCAATTCAGATCGGTGGACGCGCTGATGGTGGACGATGTGCAGTTCATTGCGGACAAGAACTCGACCCAGGAAGAGTTTTTCCACACGTTCAATGCGTTGATTGACCAAGGCAAAAAAATCATCATCTCCGGCGACCGCTCTCCCGGCGCGATCGAAGGCATCGGAGAGCGGATCCTCTCGCGCCTTCAGGCCGGGCTGGTCGTCGATCTGCACCCGACGGATTACGAGCTGCGCCTGAGCATTCTTATGCAAAAGTCGCACGCCCATAAGCAGAAATATCCCGCCCTCGTCTTTGAAGACGGTTTGTTCGAATTCATGTCGCGGCGCATTTCGAGCAATGTCAGAGTCTTGGAGGGGGCGCTGAACAGGCTGGTTTCGACGGCTCAAATGCTTCAGCAAAGTGAAATCACATTGAATTTCGCGAAGGAGACGCTGCTGGACATCATCAAGGAGACGGATCGAAAAATCGAAGTCGATACCATCATCCGGCATGTCGCCGAGCACTATTCGATTCCGAAGTCGGACTTGGTCGGGCCGAAGCGGCAGCGCCCGGTCGTCCGCGCCAGGCAGGCGGCAATCTACTTGTCAAAGCAGCTCACCGAAGAGCCGCTCGTCGAAATTGGCAGGAAGTTCGGCGACAGGGATCATACGACCGTCATTCATTCCGTGCGGATGATTGAAAAACTGAAAGCGCAGCAGAGCCGGATCTCCGAAGATTTGGAGATCCTTCGGCGCCGCATCGAGGAATAGCAGCCGCTGCCGGGCGCCCGGCAAGGCCGGCCGTCAACTTTCCGGCCTGCGGAACAAGAGGGAAGGCGGAAATGAAACTCATGATCGAGGTGGAGAGGCTCCGCAGCGCGGTGAACGCGGCGCGGGCCGTCGTCGACAGGATCCAGACGATGCCGATCCTTTCGAACATCCTCATCGAAGCAACGGACGAGAACGAAGCGATCTTCATCGCCACCGATCTGAATGTGGAACTGAAAGTCAAAGTCGGCGTCGCTACGGAACGTGCCGGGTCGACGACCGTGCAAGCCGCCATTTTCGGCGAACTGGTGCGGCACCTGCCGGATGAAAGCCAAGTGGGGCTTTGGATAGACGAAAGCGATCAGCTCATCGTCTCCGCCGGCCGGTCGGAATTCAACCTCAGCACTCTGCCCCCCGGCGATTTCCCGAAAATGGCCGAGGAGGAGTTCGATACGACCTTCAGCGCGCCTTCGGGATCGATCAAGAGAATCTTCGCTAAATCGAAGATCGCGATTTCGAAGGACGAATCGAGACGCTATCTGAACGGCGTGTATTTTCACTTCGCTGGCGGCGAAGACGAAAAAAAGCTTACGGCCGTCGCCACGGACGGGTACATCCTCGCGAGATCGGAGATGCCCGCTCCCGAACACTCGGAAGAAATGGAAGGCGTGATCGTTCCTGAAAAATCGGTCGCCGAGGTGACCCGGATACTGGACGAGAAATCCGAAGACGTGACCGTTTCCGTTTCAGGCGGCAAAATTCGGTTCCAAACCGATCAGATTTCATACACGTCGCGCGTGATCGACGCGAGATTCCCCGACTACGAGAGACTTATCCCGAACAACACCGCATTCAAGCTTGCCGTCGATCCGGGAGAGCTGCTGAGGGCCGTCCAGCGAGTGTCCACGGTTTCCCTGCAGCAGGTCAAGTCCGTCAACATGAAGATGGAGCCGGACCGGCTTGAACTGAACGTCTCCGCGCCGGGGCACGGCGTCGCGACCGACGTCATTCCTGCCGAATTCCCGCACGACACGACGACCATCAAGTTCGGCCACAGGCACTTGATCGGCATACTTGCCGAAATGGAAAAGAAGCAGGTCTCGTTCAATTTCAATTCGCCCAAATCGGCGACGGTGGTGTCCGAAGAAGGGGGCACGGATACGCTCTTCGTAGTCATGCCCCTGAAGGTTTGACGCCGAACTGAAATCCTTCGAAACCCGCTGCTCGCTGGCGGCGGTTCCCCGTACGCCGCCGGAGAGATTTCATCATGCCCGGACACCATGTTTCCGATTTGAAGCTGTCGCACTTCAGATCGCATTTGTCCGGCGAACTCTCGACCGGCGGCCGGTCGGTCATACTGTCCGGGGCGAACGGGTCGGGAAAGACGAGCGTGCTGGAAGCCTTGTCGATGCTGTCGCCGGGGCGCGGCTTGCGCGGCGTCGGCGCCGACGACGCTTCCCGGCTTCCTGAGCGGATCGGTTGGAAGGTGTTCGCCGAATTGTCGATATCGGGGCGTTCGACATCGGTTGAGACCTACCTTCAGGAAGGCACTAGGCGAAAGGTTCGAATCAACTTCAAGCCTGCGGCGCAAACGGAATTGGGCCGAACGATCCGGATCCTGTGGATAACCCCGGCGATGGATCGCCTCTGGACCGAGGGAGCGGACGGACGGCGGAGGTTCCTTGACCGGATGGCGATGAGCTTTTTTCCGGAGCATCCTGCGGACGTCGCGGCTTACGAGAAGGCGATGCGGGAACGCAATCGCCTGTTCCGCGAAGGAATCATCGACAGCCATTGGTTCGAAGCTCTGGAAGCGCGGATGTCGGACCATGGCGCGCGGATCACATCGAATCGAATGAAGACGCTGGACCGCCTGCTCAAGGAGAGCGCTTCCGCGACGACCTCGTTTCCGGCGGCCCATTTGGAACTCGCCGCGCCGGAGAACGGCGGCGGCAATGTCGACGAGCCGAAGGAGCTCGCCGCCATGTTCAAGGAATTCCGGAAGCGCGATTCGATCACAGGCCGGACCAGCGCAGGGCCGCACCGGGCGGATGTCCTGTCCTTCTACAAGGATCGCGGAGTCGCCGCGAGAAGCTGTTCGACGGGCGAGCAGAAGGCGTTGCTGATTTCGCTTGTCTTGGCGAATGCCCGCGCTCTGTCGCGCGAGCTCGGAGCGGCGCCGGTTCTGCTGCTCGACGAGGTGGCCGCCCATCTGGACCAAGACCGGAGGCGGCACTTGTTCGATGAAATTTGCCTGATGGATGCGCAGGTCTGGATGACGGGAACGGATGCCGTCCTGTTCGCCGACGCTGGGAGCGATGCAATCCGCGTGGAAGTCTCGTCCCGATGCGGCCGCTCGCTTATGGAAAAGCGCGCCGAATAGCGCTTCCGAGCGACAACTTCCAGGGCCGGATCCTATCAATCTCCCGCGGCAAACTCGTCGTTCATGCCGTATTTCCTGGAATCCCGGTAGAGCTGCATCATCGGCGCGCAGGTCGTCCGGGCGGATCGGAGTTTCCGGAGTTCGGGAAGCTGGCGAGTCGGCCGAGTTCGACCGCTGACTCCCGGATCGTCGGATTCAGCGGGGCTTTCGGTCGCACGCCGTGTCTGCGCAGGGCTCTCCGGCGGATTGCAGGGCGTCTCCTTCGTCGCGCGGGCGAGGTCGAAGACGCGGCAGGCGGTGGCGGCGTCGAAGGCGAGGCATTTGCGCAAGTCGTCGGCGCGGATGAACCTGCGCTCCTCGACGCGCAGTTCGGACTTCAGGATCCGGAAGAACTCCTCAATGGTCAAGCGCTTGCGGTAGCGGCGGACGGCCGCCCGCGCGTCTTTGGCGCAGGCGTCTCCGGCGCTCGCGAGCAGCAGCCGGGCGGCGGGCTCCGCCCCTGCGGGGGGATCGGTCTCGACGGCGAAGACCGCGAGCATCTCCAGGTCCGGCTCGTCGGCCCGGCTTTCGGGCGCAACGAGCGCGACGCGGGCGGCGCGGAGCTCCAGCTTCAAGTTGCGGCCGGACCGGGCGCGGGGTCCGCCGCAGGCCTCGACCGCGACCGCCGCCTTGTCCAGGACGGGCTGCGCGGCCATGAAGCCGTGCAGATCCTCCGTGCCGCCGTCCGGCCGCCGGATCCGGCGGCGCTTCGAGCGGCAGGCGCGGACCAGGAGCTCCGTCCCGCCGCCTTCCGCCTTGCGCAGAAGCTCCCAGATGTCGCCCTCGCGGTCGCACACGACCACGGTCCGGGCGTCCGGGCAGGCGCGGGCCAGCTCGTCCGCCTTGTCGAACCCCTCCAGCCAGCGGCCGCTCTCCGGCGGCCTGCCGCCGCGGAAGTCGGCGTCGAGCGAGACCACGCCGAGCGGGCGGCCATCCTCGCCGGCGGCCAGGCAGAAGTGGGCGGCGAGCCCTTTCGTTCCGCTCCCGCCACCGAGCCGCTCCCGCCCCTGCGAACTCCCGAGCCCGTTGTAGTTCAGCATCGTCGTGTCCTGGATCGCCAGGACGACCGGCTCGCGGCGGCCGCGCTCCGCCGTCGCCTCCAGATGCGGCTCCAGAATGTCCTCCATGCCCACATCCGGGTTGGAGAGCAGCCGATGCGCGGCCCTGCGCTCCGTCGCGCCCGGAAACATCTCGGGGACCTTCCGTCCGGCGTTTTTCTCCCACGCCGCGCCCATCATGGCGATGCGGTCCCGGATCCGGGTGTCGGAGTGCGCGCTGCGGGCGTACTCCCGCTCCGCCCAACCGGCGTCGTCTGGAAGCGCCGGCTCCGGCGCCCATCCGATCGCCCGGACGGGCGCGCGCCCGAGCTCCTCGCGCCAGCCGGCGTCCAGCGGCCGGACCCAGATCCGCCGCTTCAGCCCTCGCTTCCCCGAGGTCTCCCCGGCAGGGCTCCAGCCGGCGGCCCGGTAGCAGGTGCCCGCATGCTCGGGGCCGGTGTGCGTGCAGGCGGCCAAAGGATGCAGGCCGTGCGCAGCCTCCCAGTCTGCCGGAAGGCGTTTCGCCGCCAAGGCCAGGACCCGGGAGGCCAGATTCGGAACCCGGACGCCCGGAAGAATCAGGAAGCGATCGTTCTCCACAAGCCGCCCGATGTTTGCTGCCCGCGCCCGGAGGCTCCAGCCGATGTGCGCGTCGCGCGACTTCAAATGCCAGCCGGCGGCCTTGAAGCCGATCCCGCCCAGGCGTCCGTGCTGCTCGGAGACGATCCAGTAGCGCAGCCGCGCTCCCGGAGACAAGGGCGCCCCCTGCGGATGCCGAAGCGCCATCATCGATCGCCAAGCCCGGCCGTCCGCCGCGCCGGACACAGGCTCAAGACGGACCTCTCCGAGATCGCCGAGCGGCACCTCGATCCGCGGATCCGGAACTGGGTCCGACAGGGCGCGCCCGGCCGACGGCACTGGGCGCGCCGCTGGAAGCCGCACGCCCAGATCCGCCGCCAAAGCCGGAAGCGCGCGCCGCGCCGAGGCCAGGCAGAGCTTCCCCTTGGCGTTGCGCCAATCCGCGACTTCGCAAAGCCCGCGCGCCAAGGAGCCGCGCGTGCGGCCCTCCTCGGCGACCGCCGTCCGGAGCCAAACCCCGATGCCGGCACCGAACCGCCGCTGCAGCTTTTCCATGACAAGCCCGCCTTGAAGAATCATCCGCGCAAAACTGGCACACGCGGAAAGGCGAGTCAATCATGTCATATTGATTGGCCCGGATCCGCTCAGTAGTCCAGATTTTCCACGCTCAGCGCATTGCTTTCGATGAATTTCCTGCGCGGCTCGACTTCCGCGCCCATGAGCTTGTTGAACAAGATGCCGGCTTCCGATGCGTCGCCCACCTTGACCTTCAGGAGCGTCCTGGCTTCCGGATCCAGCGTGGTTTCCCAAAGCTGATCAGGGTTCATTTCGCCGAGGCCCTTGTATCTCTGGAGCGAAAGGCCTTTTTCGCCTTCGTCCAGAACCGCGTCCAGCAGTTCGGTCGGAGTGAAGACCTTCTTGGTTTTTTGCTTCCGTTCGAAGATCGCAGGCTCGGAATACGTCCTGGGCAAATCCTCCGCCAATTCCGCCAGCTTCATGCATTCCTTGGAATGCAGAATGCCGCCGGGCAGGTTCTTGACGTCCTCGACGCCTCTGACCGTGCGCGAGAACCGCAGCCCGCCGTCCTGCGTGGGCCGACCGCTCCAACCTCGCTCGTACTCATTCGAAGCGGCGTCGAGCCTGCGGCGGACGGCCTCCGCCGCGGCTTGCCAGTCGGCGCTTATCTTGCCCCTCTCGAGAACGCCCGCGATCGCCGAATGCTCCAGGATTTTGCGCGAGCAATAGGTCGGGAAAATGTCCAGCACCCGGCGGATGGTCCGCGCTTCCGCGACGAGCTCCGCCAGTCTTTCGCCCTCGACGGCCTCGCCGGACTCGAGCCGCAGCGCGGCGCCGTCCGCGCCTTGATTGACCAGGTAGTCTTCGAACGCCGCCTGGTCCTTCAGATAAACCGGGTTCCTGCCGTTCTCGACTTTGAACAACGGCGGTTCCGCAATGAAAAGATGGCCCTGTTCGATCAGGCTGGGCATCTGCCTGTAGAAGAAAGTCAGGAGCAGCGTCCTGATGTGGGCGCCGTCCACGTCCGCGTCGGTCATGATGATGACTTTGTGGTAACGCAGCTTCTCCAGATCGAAATCGTCGGAGCCGATTCCGGTTCCCAAGGCGGTGATGAGCGTGCCGATCTGCTCGGACGACAGCATCCTTTCCAGACGGGCGCGTTCGACATTCAGGATCTTGCCGCGAAGCGGAAGCACGGCTTGGTTTTCCCTTGCGCGGCCTTGCTTGGCGGATCCGCCGGCGGAATCGCCTTCGACGATGAAGAGTTCGGACAGCGCCGGGTCTTTCGCTTGGCAGTCGGCGAGCTTGCCCGGCAGGGAAGCGATGTCCATCGGCGATTTGCTTCTCGCCAGTTCCCTCGCCTTGCGCGCCGCTTCCCTCGCTTTGGCGGCCTCGACGATCTTGCCGATGATCCGCCTGGAATCAGCCGGGTTCTCTTCCATCCATTCCTCGAGCTTTTCGGCGAGGAAGGATTCTACCGGCTGGCGGACTTCCGACGAAACAAGCTTGTCTTTCGTCTGCGATGAAAATTTCGGATCGGGAACCTTGATCGACAGGACGCATGTCAGTCCTTCGCGCGCGTCCTCGCCGGCGAGCGCGACCTTCTCTTTCTTGAGAATGTCGTTCGTCTTGACGTAGTTGTTGATTGTCCGCGTGAGAGCCGATCTGAACGCCGCGAGGTGGGTTCCTCCGTCCCGTTGGGGGATGTTGTTCGTGAAGGGGAGGACGGTTTCGTGCAAGCCGTCGTTCCAGCAAAGCGCCGTGTCGATGACAATTCCTTCCCGATCGCCGCGCATCGGTATGGGGTCGTTCAGGATCGGCGTTCGATCTCTGTCGAGATGCTTCACGAACTCGCTGACTCCGCCCTCGGAATGGAATCTCGCCTTTTTCGGCTGCATTTGCCGCTCGTCGTGCAGTTCGATTCCGACCTTCGCGTTCAGGTAGGAAAGTTCGCGCAGGCGCTTCTCCAGCGTCGTCCAAATGAAGTTCCTGTCGCTGAAGGTCGCCGTCGAGGCAAGGAAGCGGACCATCGTTCCGGTCTTGCCCCCTGAAGATCCCTTGACGTTCAGCGGCTCGACAGTGATTCCGTTCTCGAAGCGAGCGAAGTGCTCCTTGCCGTCCCGCCAGATTCGAATTTCAAGCCAGTCCGAAAGCGCGTTGACGACCGAGACGCCGACACCGTGCAGCCCGCCGGCGACCTTGTAGCTGTTGGAGTCGAATTTTCCGCCGGCATGCAGCTGCGTCATTATGACCTCGGCGGCGGAGATCCCCTCGCCTTTGTGGATGTCCACCGGGATCCCGCGGCCGTTGTCGTAGACGGATACGCTTCCGTCTTTGTGAATTTTGACGACGACCTCGTCGGCATGGCCGGCCAGAGCCTCGTCGATGCCGTTGTCGACGACTTCATAAACCATGTGGTGGAGACCCGACCCGTCGTCCGTGTCTCCGATGTACATTCCCGGCCTCTTCCGAACCGCTTCCAAGCCTTTCAGAACCTTGATGGAATCCGCACTGTAATTCTGCTCAATTGCTGGACTTTGTGTCATTTTTGTATCCCGCACCGCCTTGTCGTATACATATAGTGCGTGCTGTCGGCATTGTCACGCGCGCGCCGCTCCGCGAAAGCCGGGCGGCGCGGGGCTGCCGGAAACCATGAGCGAAAGATGAAAGTGAATTTGAGGAACGCCGCGCTCGCCGACCGGCAAATGATCTACGATTGGCTTGCGCGCTCCGACGCGACTCCGGAAATGCTCGGCCCGCCGATATTTTCGGATGCGCCCGTTCCGGATTTCGACGAGTTCTGCGCGGACTACGATGACGAGGCGTTTCGCGATTTCGGGCCGTTCCGACTCTTCGTGATCGCAGTCGACGGCCGGGAAATCGGCGCGATCAGCTACTATATCAGGGAGAGCATCGCAGAAATCGATCTGTGGATCGGTTCCGCTTCCGACTGGGGCCGCGGATACGGCCCTGCCGCGATCCGGATTGCCGCCGACAAGCTTGCACAGCTGGGACAAGTCAGGCAGATGATCATTCGCCCATCGGCGCGGAACCGCCGAGCCGTCGCGGGTTATCGAAACGCAGGATTTGCGCCGTACGATCCGAGGGCGCATGATGTGCCCGGCTGGTGCTTGTCGGAAGGATTGGATTATTCGGATGCTGTGCTGATGGTGCGCCCGGTCAAGCTGTTGTCGGACTCAGTCGGGCGATCGCAGGTCGCGCAATGAAAGCATCTTGAAGTTGCGGCAGGATTGAAGAATGGATTTTGGGGACGACTGCGCTCTCGTCGCGATCGACGTGCAGAACGACTTCTGCCCGGGCGGAGCTTTGGAAGTGCCGGACGGCGACGCCGTGGTGGAAAAAATCAACCGGCTCGCGGATAAATTCCATGTGAAGGTGTTCACGCAGGACTGGCACCCTGCCGACCACGCGTCATTCGCTGCCAATCACGCAGGAAAGCAGCCCTTCGACACAGTCGACCTCTCTTACGGAACGCAAGTTCTTTGGCCTCCGCACTGCGTGCAAGGAACGCAGGGAGCCGAGTTCCATGCGGGGCTGGAGACGTCCAAAGCGGACGTGATCGTCAGGAAAGGATTTCGAGCCGAGATCGACAGCTATTCCGCATTCTTCGAGAACGACCGCGAGACGCCGACCGGCTTGGACGGATACCTCAGGTCGCGCGGCGTCGGAAAAATCCTCTGCGCCGGTTTGGCCACGGACTTTTGCGTCCGCTATTCCGCAGTCGACGCGGCCCGATTGGGCTTTGAAGTCGTCTTGATCGAAGATGCCTGCCGGGCGATCGATCTGGACGGCTCTTTGGGAGCGGCGATGAAAGAAATGCGGGAGCTCGGAGTCGCGATCGAGCAAACGTCGTCCTTGTAGCGCGATTCAGCGGTTCCGTTTCCGAAATGTCCGTGCCGACGGTAGACATCGCTACGCGAGTCCATGATCACAACTGGAAGATCGATCCCATCATCCGATCGCTGATCGATACGGACTTTTACAAACTCCTGATGTGCCAGTTCGTATTCCGGAACTCGCCCGACGTGGACGTCGTCTTCAAGCTGATCAACCGGTCCGGCAAGGTCAAGCTCGCCGAACTCATCGACGAGACGGAGCTCAGGGAGCAGCTGGACCATATCCGATCGTTGCGGCTCTCGCGCGGCGAGTCCACATGGCTTCGCGGCAACACATTCTACGGCATCCGGCAGATGTTCCAGCCGGAATTCATGACTTGGCTCGAGGAGCTCTCGCTCCCGCCGTACGTTCTCGAAAAGCGCGACGGGCAATTCGAATTGACCTTCAAAGGGGCTTGGCCCGAGGTCATGCTTTGGGAAATTCCCGCGCTTGCGGTCGTCATGGAGCTTCGGTCGCGCGCGGTTCTGCGGTCGATGGGGCGTTTCGAATTGCAGGTCCTGTACGCGCGGGCGATGACGCGGCTGTGGGAAAAGATCCAGCGGCTCAACGAGATTGACGGATTGCAGATCGCCGACTTCGGCACCCGGAGAAGGCATTCGCATCTGTGGCAGGACTGGTGCGTGCAAGCGATGATCGAGGGAATGACGGACAAATTCGTCGGAACGTCGAACTGCTTGATCGCAATGCGCAGGGAAGTGGAAGCCATCGGCACGAACGCCCATGAACTCGCCATGATTTACGCCGCCTTGGCGGAGAGCGACTCGGATCTTCGGCGCGCAGCTTTCAAAATGCTGGCGAAGTGGCAAAGCGAACATTCCGGAAACTTGCTCATCGTGCTTGCCGATACGTTCGGAACGGAGCAATTCCTTCGGAACGCTCCGGACTGGCTCGCGGAATGGACCGGCGTAAGGATTGATTCCGGCAATCCTGCGGCAATGGCGGAAGCCGCTATCAGTTGGTGGGCCGAACGCGGGGAAGACGCGTCCGAAAAGAGAATCATTTTTTCCGACGGCCTGGATGCGGGCTTGATCATCAAGCTGCACCGCCGGTTTTCCGGTCGGGCGAGGATCAGCTTCGGCTGGGGAACTTTGCTGACGAACGATTTCAGGGACATTTACCCGGATGACGGGCTGGCGCCGTTCTCGCTGGTGTGCAAGGCCGTCAGCGCGAACGGGCGGCCGACGGTCAAGCTGTCGGACAATCCCTTGAAGGAAATGGGACCGGTCGATGAAATCGCTCGTTACAAAAAGGTGTTCGGGGTCGGACGCAGGGCGAAGCGCGAATTGATCGTCTAGCGCCGCCGATTGCTCTTCGGAAAACTCGGGGCAGTTCAGGCGGCTTCTCTTTCATTCTGCGAACAACAGTTCAAGGCATTCGACGGAAGGCGATGGGGCCCATCTATATCGGAATTCGCAAATCAACCAATTAACCACGTCATAGGAAATGCCGGGCCGGCCCTCCGGAATCGGAAATCGCATTGCTTCATTCGTATGCATAATAGCTCCCACCGAATTCAGACATTCGGAGATACCATGTTCAACGCCTAAAGCATCTAATCCAAAGTAATCGTCAACGGCGCTGTAGGGATTAGTGTAGTCTGGAAGGTCGGAAAGAATTTTTCCGTTATTGACCGCTGTCTTGCAATAAAGCCAAGCTTCGTCGGGGTTGAGCGCCGCAACCGGCATCGCGGCTGTGGCGGCAATCGCAATCGCGGCAACGGCAAGCCAAGTTTTCTTGATGGTCATTTTGATGACCTATTCATGTTGATTAGAGAATTGCATCGATGGGTCCATCGTCGGCAGCCGATTCAAAGGAGCCGGGCGCCAACGCCCTGCTCGCCGTCAAATGCTGCTTCAAGAATAATCGTTGGTCCGACTTCCTCGATTGGAGGGCTTGCAGCGCCGCAGCCGCCTGACCAAAAACGTGAGACGCGCCCCAATTGATGCAGCACGACGGCACTTGACTTGGTTAATTCTGATATTTGATGAAAGGTGTCAGATTTGCAATCCGGTCGTAGAGTTTGCGCGCTTCGTGATTGTGATCCTGAGTCAGCCAATAGACCGACGGCGCCCCGTCCTTGGCGGCTTGCGAATAAACAGCTTCAATCAACTTTCGGCCAACGCCGCGACCTCGAACGGACGGATCCGCGAACAGGTCTTGAAGATAGCAAACGCGCTCCAGACGCCAGCAATGCGCATGATAAAGATAATGGACGATGCCAACCGCCCGGCTGTCGATTTCCGCAATGAAACCCGAGGGCATCCAAGGATCGTCCGACATCAAGCGCTTGAAGGTGGAAGCGTATACTTTGTCGGATACGCTGGCATCATAGAAATCAAGATACCCGGTCCAAAGCTTCCTCCATTGGGCTTCGTCCGGCTGCTCAACAGGTCGAATTGCTATGCGTGGATTCATAGTCCTCAACTCTCATTTCTGAATTTCGCGTCCAACCCCAATCAGCACTGCGGCAGCACTCTCTGCGTCGCGTTTGTCCTCTGAAAGAAACCAGACTGCGGATAAACCTATGGGAACAAAAGCAGCATATCTTCAAGAAACCTCCGGATTCAATCGGTTGTGCGGGATCAGCGTTTTTGCGACGGTACGGGGTCCGATTCGTCTGCGTCGAAGGATGGGTCATAGGCGTCGGACGGGTTGTTTTCCGGCGTTCCGGTTTTTGGTCTCTTGGGGTTCGGTTGATTGGCGTTCGCTGGAAGCGCGGAGAGTCTGCGGACAATCCATTTCGGCGTTGTTTCCGAGATATCTCGTCGCGCCGCCGCGGAAGAGGAGCAGGAATCGCTTGAAGATTAATCTTGCAAGGGCGCCCTCTATTCGCCGGAAGGCGAAGGCATGCTTCGAATCACTCCGACGCCGCCGGAATTTGCAAATTCAGGCTGGCTGATGCTTCGGCCCGGCTGTCGCAATTGCAACACTTCGCCGCGCTTGCGGGGCCGTTCGCAAGATTCAGCCGCATGATGCACCATTTAGCGTATAAGAAAACCTAAAGAGGCAGAGCAGGCGATGAGCAGCCGTACCGGAGCGAAAAGGCCGGCGCAGAAACGCGTTTCCGGCGCCGGAAAGAAAAATGCGCGCGGCACTCGAAAGCCAGCGCGAACGAAGGCGCTCGGGCTGAAGCCGCTGAAGTGGAGCAAGTCCGCAATCCGGTCGATGCTTCTCGCGGCGTGGGCTTTCGGCTGGCGAATCGGAGCTGTCTCCGCCCTGATTTTTGCGGGAGCGGTCGCCTATTGCTATTCAACCCTTCCGTCAGTTGACCAGCTGCTTGACGGAAGGACGCGCGGTTCCGTCACCATGCTCGACCGCGACGACAAGGTCTTCGCGTGGAGAGGCGACCAATACGGAGGGGCCGTCGATGTCGATTCCGTTTCGCCGCATCTCCTGAACGCGGTCATCGCAACCGAGGACAAGCGCTTCTACAGGCATTTCGGCGTAAGTCCGCGCGGGGTCGTCGGGGCGATGATCATCAATGTGCGCGAGGGAAGAGGCCCGTTCCGAGGGCATGGCGGCTCCACGATCACTCAGCAGGTCGCGAAACTGCTTTGCCTCGGAGTCGAATTCGACCCGAACGGAGGGGTTTCGGAGGCCGAATTCGAGCGGGACTGCCGCCGCCAGAACATCTGGCGGAAGATAAAGGAGATCCCGTTCGCGATCGCTCTGGAAATCAAGTTCACCAAGGACGAAATTCTCACGATCTACCTGAATCGGTCCTATCTCGGCGCCGGAGCGACAGGGTTCCAGGCAGCGAGCCAGCGGTATTTCGGAAAATCCGCCTCGGAGCTCGCTCCCGCGGAGGCCGCGATGCTGGCAGGGCTGCTCACGGCGCCCACGCGGTACGCGCCGACGAACGACATCGACCGGGCGCGCAGCCGCGCCAACCTGATCGTCTCCCTGATGGAGACGCAAGGATATCTCACCGCCGAGGAAGCAAGCGACGCAATGGCGCATCCGGCAAGGCTGTCCGAGGCCGCTTCGGCTCGCGCGGGCGGCTATTTCGCGGATTGGGTCATGGAGGAAGGCCCTTCCGCGCTGACCAGAGGCACTTCGGAAGACGTGTATGTGCGGACCACGTACGACAAATCCATACAGGCCGCGGCCGACGAAGCGCTCAATCACGTGTTCAAAACCAAGATCCGGCCGGGGTCGCGAGCGGAGGCGTCCATCGTGGTCATGTCTCCCGACGGGGCCGTGCGCGCGATGGTCGGCGGCAGGAACACCGAGGCGACGGGCCAGTTCAACCGAGCCGCGAGCGCGATGCGGCAGACCGGGTCGTCCTTCAAGCCCTTTGTCTACGCGGCGGCGCTGGAACAAGGATACAGGTACGACAGCACGGCGGTGGACAAGCCGATTACTTTGCACGATCCGGTTTCGGGGCCATGGTCCCCGCAGAATTACGACGGGGAGTTTTCCGGCAGAATGACCCTTGCTTACGCGCTTGCGAACTCTGTCAACACGGTCGCCGTGCAGGTTTCGGAAGAGGTCGGCCGCGAACGCGTCAGGAATATCGCTCGCGGTTTCGGCATCCGCAGCGAGCTTGTCGAAGGTCCGGCCCTCGCGTTGGGCACGTCGGAGTCGACGCTCTTGGAAATGACCGGCGCTTACGCCGGGTTCTTGAATCTAGGCCGCGGCGTAGTGCCGTACGGTTTGATCGACGTCAGGCTGGCGGGGGACTCGCGGCCGATTTTGGAGCGGGCGAATGAGCGCGGCGAGCGGGTGATCTCCGAAAGTTCCGCGCGGCAGCTGATTTACATGATGAATCGTGCTGTCGAGGACGGCACCGGCGGACGGGCGATGATTGCCGGACGGAGGACTGCCGGGAAGACCGGAACGACGCAAGCGGCCAAGGATGCGTGGTTCATCGGATTTACCGCCGACTACGTCGCGGGCGTCTGGATGGGATACGACGACAACACGCCGCTGACCGGCGTGACCGGCGGAGGACTCCCCGCAGAGATATGGCGTGAAACGATGATCCGGATTCACGCGGACAAGCCCGCGAGAGACCTTCCGATGAGCGTTCCAGAACCGATGGTCGCGATCGCTGCGGACCGGGATGCGAATGCAAACGATACTTCCGGGAAGAAGCGGCGGAACCTGTTCGATGCGATTGCCGAATTGCTCCGAGCCAATCAGTAGGACGGATCTAGCCCATCACGGCAAGGTCGCTGATCAACACATCCAGATCGCTGTTTCTTTTGCGCAGCATGTTCCGGATCAACGATTGCTCCACTCTGAGCATGTTCACGCCGTTGATGACCAGGTTGAAGATCAGAAGTTCTTCCGACAAGCGAACGACATGCCAGCGAAGCTCGTATGACCTCTGGCCCGAGAAATGTGAAAGCGAAACAACTTCATAAGTCTTGTCGCTGACTTCCCTCGATCCCAAGACTTCGTATCGGCCATCTCCGTACCACGGAAGGCGCTTCAGGTATTTCCGGGCCAAATATTTGCGGAAAGCCTGGACGAAATCGTCTCGTTGAGACTCCGTTGCGCTTCGCCAAGGCGGGCCAAGCGTGGTTCGCGCAATAATTTGCGTCGCGGCGAACTGCAAAAGCACCTCTTCAAGCCGCCTCGAAACCACGCTTTCGTCTTGCCCGGAGTTCAACAAGCCTGCGATCAGACCGATGACTTTTCCAATGAAAGCTTCCGGCGTTTCTTCAGCGGAAACCGAGTCAAGGGAAAACGACGGAATCAAACACGCAGCGAGCGCGGCGGACATCGCGCGCCGTCGGGTGATCAATGCGACCCCGCTGCCGATGAACTTCGCGCTATTCATCATAGACTCCAAACGGATCAATGAATTCAACGGAGTAAGCACCATCCAATCGATACCGCCTGTTCTGCTCGAAGTAAAGTTTGATTTCAGTGTAGCTCTCCTCATTGTCATGAAGAAGCGAATCCAGAAAATCCGAATTCCTGTAGCGCGCACCCAGAAAATCCAGCCCTTTCACCAACGCTGCGCCTGCAAGCGCATCGCCGGAAAGCACCCGATTCACAGGGTTGAGCGCAAGGCCTGCAAGGGTTCCCGCCGCATCCCGCGTGTTGCTCGGTCCGAGCAAAGGAAGCACCAGATACGGACCGCTTGATATGCCGTAGGTGTAGAATGTTTCCCCGAAATCTGTCGTTTGGCCCTGCATTCCCAAACCTGCCGCGACATCCAGCAGGCCCCCGACCCCGAGCGTCGTATTGATTGCGAACCGCGCCGTATTGATCAGCGCCGAATCGACGTCCAGCTGCAAGATGTTGTTGAGCACGATTCCAGGAACTGAAAGATTTGAAGACATGTTGCTTATGCCTTGCATAACCACGCCGGGCGTGACGGTGCCGTACGCGTGTGCGACCGGTCTGTAGACGAATTGATCGACCGTGACGTTGAAATTGTGGAACAAGCGATTGTTGGCTTTGAACGGATCATTTTCATCCGCGGCAACCGGTTGGAACGTGCAAATGGACAAGGCCAGCGCGCAAGCGAACATATCGGCCCGCCCACTGGGATTGCAGCGCTTGCGCCGCCGCTTTTCCGCATTGCGGAACAGGCCAAATTTTTTTCTGCTCATCATTTCGACAGATCGAATCGGCATCAATCCAAACTGCCTGCAGAACAAAGCTTGCGCTGATTGCAATTGCAGGATTTGGCGATAGCGTTGGGATCGTGTGGCAAGATTAGGGACCTTGGCGGGCGTATCGTCATATAACCGAGATTTTCTTATTTCGCGCCGAGCGGTGCAACCAGTAGTAACCTCATTTCGGGATTGTGATCGATAAACGGAATCGTGGATTTGGTTTGCATGACGACTCGATGCGCGCATGTTCAAAGTCGCATACGGCAACGTATCTGGCCGCTGCGCCGTCCGCAAAGCCTTTGCCTCCAACGGTTGGCGGCTCGGTCCGGCCAAGTCTATGCTTCCGGCAGCGCGGGACAATTCAAATTCGATTGAGCGCAGGCGGACCGTTCTTTTCTACGAGATAAATAGTCAGTAAAATCAAACAATTGGAAAGATTTTTGGGTGCCCCAGCCAACAGGATTCTCTGCACGAAAAAAATGTAGGTGTTGCGGCGCGGCAATACTTGGGAATAAATCATTCTTGGGAATTCGCGGATTGCTGAATGGCAGGCAATGGACGGTTCGGACGTACTTGAAGTCAATGTGCTGCGGCGGATTTCGGATGTCGACGCATCCGAATGGGATGCTTGCGCGTGCCCGGAAGCCTCGACCGGACGCCCCAACGATCCGTTCACCACGCACAGATTTTTGAAAGCTCTCGAGGATTCCAGTTCCGCTGCGGGGTCGGCGGGCTGGATCCCCTTGCATCTGATAGCGCGGTCCGGAGGGCGCGCCGTGGCCGCGATGCCTCTTTACGCCAAGACCAACAGCGCCGGAGAGTTCGTATTCGATTACGGCTGGGCCCACGCATTCGAACGAGCGGGCGGCCGCTATTATCCCAAGCTGCAGTCGTCGGTGCCGTTCACTCCGGCAACGGGGCGCCGTTTCCTTACGGTGCCGGGAATGGAAAAGACAGGGATCGAAGCTCTAAGCAAGGCCGCGCTCGAGATTTCCGAAAGCAACGGCCTTTCCTCTTTCCACATCACGTTCTGCACTTGCGACGAAGTCCGGGTCGCGGAGCGATTGGGTTTTCTCCACAGGACGGGCGAACAGTTCCATTGGCGAAACCCCGGTTATTCGAATTTCGATGAGTATCTTTCGGGCCTTTCCTCGCGGAAGCGCAAGAACATAAGGCGGGAGCGCAGGCGCGCGTCCGAATTCGGCGGAACGATCCACGCGCTGACGGGGGATCGAATTCGGGAAGAGCATTGGGACGCCTTCTGGGAGTTCTATCAAGACACCGGATCAAGGAAATGGGGCAATCCGTATCTGTCGCGCACCTTCTTCGATTGCATTCACGAAACCATGCGCGACGACACCCTGCTGGTCATGTGCGAACGAAACGGACGCTTCATTGCAGGCGCGTTGAACTTCATCGGCAGGGACGCTTTGTTCGGACGATACTGGGGCTGCATCGAGGACCACTACTGCCTCCATTTCGAAGCATGCTATTATCAAGCGATCGAATTCGCGATCGCGAACGGATTTGCGCGGGTCGAAGCGGGCGCCCAAGGTCCGCACAAGCTGGCTCGCGGCTACATGCCGGTGGCGACCCACTCCTTGCATTGGATAAAGGAGCCGTCGTTCCGGGAGGCGGTCCGAAATTTCTTGGACGATGAAACGGCGGAAGTTCAAAGAGAGATAGATATGCTGTCGGAAATGGGACCTTTCAAAAAACCGGAGAACGATGTGCCATGACGCGCAAACTGACGGCTGAGGAGCGGGCCGAGTCGCTTGCCGACCTTGAAGATTTCGGTTGGACGGCCTGCGCGGACAGGGATGCGATTCGCAAAACCTACAAGTTCAGGAATTTCTCGGAGGCGTTCGGCTGGATGGCGAGAACGGCTCTTGCGGCTGAAAAATTGAACCACCACCCGGAGTGGCGCAACGTCTACAACGTCGTTGAAGTCGTGCTTGCCACGCACAGCATCGACGGCCTTTCGGAGCTGGACATCAAACTGGCCAAAATTATGGATCGGCTGGCAACGGGGTGATGCGCCTGTCCGAAGCTTTCGGGGTCGCTGGCCGAAGGGGTGCCAAGGTTCTGCTCGCCGTCAAATGTTGAATCGAGAGCAATCGTCGGCCGGACTGCCTCGATCGGAAAACTTGTCGACGCCGCCTGAACAAAGATCGCGGAACACACCCAAAATCTTACACGAAATGGACATTCAGAAAAGTCCATAATCCTTTCTGACATTGAGATATGTCATGATTGCATCAAAGATCAAACAACGCATGGTCCGTAAGGGTCGCGGCGCAATCTTCGCGCCATCGGACTTCATGGACATCGGGTCTCGCGCCAGGGTGGACCAGGCATTGTCGCGGATGGCCCGGCAAGGCATGATCCGGCGTCTGGCGCGCGGGCTCTACGGCTATCCCAAGGAAAGCCCGATCTTCGGGCTGCTGTTGCCTTCGCCCGATGATCTTGCCAAGGCGATTGCCAGGAAGGGCAACCATGTCTTGCAGTGGTCGCCCGCCATGGCAGCCAACAAATTGGGTCTGACCACCCAAGTGCTGGCCAGAGTGACCTATATAACCAATGGTCCCACCCGCACTGCGAAAATTGGCCGGCTGGAGATCCGATTCCGTCATTCCTCGCCCAAGACGCTTGTCGGCGCGGGCCGAATAACGGGCGCAGTTTTCCAAGCACTGCGTTATGTCGGCAAGGATCGCGTCGACAGCCAGGTGATCGGCAAACTGGCCCGCGCGCTGGATGACAAGAATCGGAAACTGCTTGCAAAGCAAACATGTGTCGGCTTGGACGCGTCCTCTGGTTCAGCAGATCGTTTCGCACGCTTGACAATGGATCAATTCGCCAACTGCGCGCCGGATGACCGCGGCAAGAGATTGGCAGAATGATATCTAAACGCTTGAAGCTTAAGCGAGCGTTTTGAAGCAAGCGAATTTCATTTCAAAAGTTTCCTCCCTTCCTTAATCTGATTTACCTGATGCTTGAACTCTTCATGCACCTGCACGGGATCATATGACCTCGCAAGTTTATTGATTCTGAATTGCACGTGGGCAATCTTTCTGAAATAGTCTATATAAACATAGTTGATTGTCGCGCCGATCGCTGATCCGAGAACAGGCGGGGACACAATTCTCGGACCGAATATTTTGATCAACCCCGGTGCGAAGCGATTGATCAAAGTGACTGCTGCCGGACCGGTGAGAGCAATCCGGGCAGCAATGAAGCCGCTATCGGAATAGTCATCCTCCTCAAGACTTGTGCCGCTCAAAAATATGGCCAAGCATTCCATTCGCGTGTTCTCAGATTTCGGATCTCTTCCGTATTCGGCGGAAACTTTGAGTATCTCTTTGAAGATCAATCCAAACGCAACGGGAAGCTCCAAAAGTGTGGTCGCCGCGCCTCCCACCCCGCCCACCAGTCCTGACAAAGTTGCCGCCACTTGGTTGCTGCTTTTGAACACTCTGTTCCTTAGCTTTGCCTTGAGTTTCCTTATGTTTTCGTTTTGATTCAGTTCTTCTTCGCGGCCATGAAGATTCACAGCCATGTCGAATACCTTTTGCAATGCGGGTTGGATCGCCTTGTTTATCTTCATTTTAGTTTTATCGGGCAACCTATCCATAGAATTTTCAACCAATTGCCCTGCTTGGTTTATTATCCAAACCAACAGATTGTCCGCCTCAATGTAGCTTTCCGCTATTTTTCTTATTTCGTTTTTGATTTCCGCAGGCAATTCATCTTGCGGCGGCAAAATCTCTACCATCTCATATTCCTTGCAGTCCCGAGGCGTGTCGCTGTCGATTCATCGACATCAGTCATGCCACTCTGCGAAAGCATTTTTCTTATGGACGGAGCGTCGGCTGCCTTTCTCTCCCTTTGGTCTGAAAAGAAGCGGACAGGGCGATCCGGACCGCCTTCTCTGAAGTGAAACAAGCCTCCCGTTCGCGCACCCTGCCATTGTGGAGGGGCTACAGCGGCAGGCTCGTGGCATCGGGCTCAAGGCTTGCCGATATGTTCCAGCAGCGTCGCGGCGGATGAGACATCGCACACGCCGGGCGAGGCTTCGACATTCACGACCGCAACGCGGCCATCTTCAACAAGCATGGCGTATCGCGAAGATCGCCCGTAAAGCCCGGCGGGCGGAAAATCGAAATCCATGCCGATTGCTTTCGTAAAGCTGCAATCGGGGTCTCCGAGCACCGTCACGCCAGCCTCGGCGGCCTTCGTGGCTTCATCCCAAGCTTTCAGCACGAACGGATCGTTGACAGCGATGCAGATGACCTGCTCGACGCCGGCTCCCGCCAAGGCTTCGCTTTCATTGATGATGCTGGGCATGTGGGCATCAGTGCAGGTGGGAGTGAACGCGCCGGGCACTGCGAAAATCGCGACCTTCCTGCCAGCGGTCAGAGTGCGCAATGATACTTCTTCAGGTCCTTGCCCGCCCATTCTCACGAGTTTCGCGTCGGGCAGTTGATCGCCAGTGGATATCGACATTTGAATGCCTTTGCTGTTGTTGTTTCGAATTGCCCTATCAATATAATTGAAGGCATTCGTGCGCCAGCAGAAACAGGTGGGATCTCCTCATGCGCAAAGTAGTCGTGGTCGGCGGCGGCCAAGCGGGTCATTCCGTCGTCGCGAAACTGGTCAGTCTGGGTTTCGACGGCAAGATCTCGCTGATCGCCGAAGAACCCTGCCGGCCGTACCAGCGTCCGCCGCTATCCAAGAAATACCTTCTGGGAGAGATGGACGAGGCGCGCCTCTATCTGAAGCCGTCGGAGTATTACGGAGAGCATGGCGTCAGGCTGCTTCTAGGGGCGCCGTGCGAGGGAATCGACAGGTCGTCCCGCACAGCGGCCGTCAGCGGCGAAACCATTCCATACGACGATCTGGTTCTCGCCACCGGATCCATCCCGCGCAAACTGCCGGAGGCGATAGGGGGAGCTCTGCCGGGAGTTCACGTGGTGCGGACGATCGCGGACATCAAGGACATGGCGTCCGGTTTCGTGCCGGGCGCCAGAGTTCTCGTCGTAGGCGGCGGCTACATCGGTTTGGAAGCAGCGTCGGCGGCGGTCGCGAAAGGGCTGAGCGTTTGCGTGGTCGAGATGGCGGAACGAATTCTTCAGCGCGTCGCTGCGTCGGAGACGTCGGATTTCATTCGCAACCTGCATTTGTCGCGCGGCGTGGAGCTTCTGGAAAGCGTCGGGTTGACCAGATTGCTGGGAGAGAACGAATTGACCGGCGCGCTGCTCAGCGACGGAACGGAGCTCGACCTCGACATGGCGATCATCGGCGTAGGGATCGTGCCTTCGACGGGCTTGGCCGAATCGGCGGGATTGAAGCTCGACAACGGAATTTGGACTGACGCCAACTGCCGCACGGCTGATCCCGACATCTGGGCGGCGGGCGATTGCGCCTCTTTTCCGTGGAAGGGAAGGCGGATTCGTCTGGAAAGCGTCCAGAACGCAATAGACCAGGCCGAATGCGTTGCGGAAAACATCATGGGGGCGGACAAGGAATACAATCCGACGCCTTGGTTCTGGTCGGACCAATACGATGCGAAACTGCAGATCGCCGGACTTTGCACGGGCTATGATCGCGTCGTCGTCCGCCCCGGTCGAACGGACGATTCGATAAGCCACTGGTATTACAGAGGTTCGGAACTGCTTGCGGTCGATGCGGTGAATGATCCGAGAGCTTACATGGTCGGCAAGCGTTTGCTGGAGACAGGGAAGGCCGCAAGCCCCGAAGAGGCGGCTGATCCGGCCTGCGATCTCAAGTCGCTCCTGCGCCGCTCCTGAGTTCAGGCGGTGCGAATGCGCATCGGCGCAGGCCAATTCAAGGGGTTGAGGCTTTCGACCCCGGGCGCGAGGAACTCCGTTGAAGGGCTCAGACCCACCGCGTCGAAAGTTCGAGCAAGTGTTTTCGACATGCTGCTGCACGGCATCGGCGAAGAGTCGGTGGTCGGAGCAAGAGTCCTGGACCTGTTCGCGGGGACAGGCTCGATGGGCTTGGAGGCAATTTCAAGAGGCGCCGCGCATGCGATGTTCATCGATTCCCACCGTCTGGCGGTTCAGCTTATCCGGAAGAACATCCGGCTGGCCCGAGTGGAGCGCGCGACTATCGTATTGAACGCCGACGCCGCGCGCCTTCCGGCGAACCGGCACGCTCCGTTTGATCTGGCATTCGTCGATGCGCCGTACGGCTCCGGTCTTGAAGCGGCCGCATTGAAGTCTGCTGCCGAGGGAGGTTGGATTGCGTCAAGAGGAGTGGTTTCGGTTGAATCTGCAGCAGACTTCGAAACTCCGCCGTCGTTCAAGATTCTCAAACGACACAGCTACAGGCGAGCGAACGTCACCCTGCTCGAAATGTGCGGCTGAGCTCCGGCGAACAATTGGATCAAGCAGCTATGGCCCCGGTATCGCCTTCCGTCAGAATTAGGTAGAGCAGCGCCGGATTGTACGTTGAGCGCAAATTGTTTTGCATCTGCGGATCCCGCAGTTTCCGCGCGATGCTCGCCATGAACTTGAGATAATCGGCTGCCGGATCCGCAGGCGCGAAAAGCGCGAAAACCAGGTCGACCAAGCGTCGGTCGGGCGACTTGAACTTGACAGGCGTTTTGAGCCTGACGAACAATCCCACCACGCGGTCGATGTCCGCCACTCTCGCGTGCGGAATCGCGACGCCGTGGCCTAGGCCGGTCGACACGTCTTTCTCCCGATTTTCAAGGGCCTCCGTCGCGGAATTCGCGTTGATTCCGTACGTCTCCGACGCGAGCGTTCCGATCCGGAGCAGGAGTTTTTCCCTGGATAGGCTTGCGCGGATTGAGCAAACCGCGTCGGGAGAAAGGATTTTTACAAGGTCCATACGCCAGCATGCCCGATAGTGAGATTTCAGCCCGAATTGCTGGGATCGATCCAGCCGATGTTGCCGTCCTCGCGCACGTACACGACGTTGACGTTCCCATGCGCTTGATTCTTGAAGACAAGAACCGGGGCATTCGCCAGCTCCATCTGCATCACGGCCTCTGCGACCGTAAGCAGCGGGACTCTTGATTCGATTTCAGCGACGATGACAGGATGCGGCGGACCCGTTTCGCCGGGTTCGTCGGCATCGTCGGGAGATGCCAGAATGTATGAGGTCGCCTCGAAAGACTCCACCGGCTTGGCTCGATGCGCGTGATGATTTTTCAGCCGGCGCTTATGTCTGCGCAGCTGCTTTTCCATTTTTTCACAGCATGAATCGAATGCCGCGTAGATTTCCACGTCTTTCGACTTCGCTTGCGCATGGAGTCCGGTCGACAAATGGGCGGTCGTCTCGCAGAGGTATTCGTGGGCGTCGTGCGCGAAGGTGACGCCGGCTTCAATGGGACGATCGGCGTATTTCGATATGATCGCGTTCAGTTGCTCGCTGACGTGCGTCTTCAAGGCTTCGCCGATGTCGATATGCCGGCCGCTTATGCTGATGCGCATCATTCCTCCGCATTCTGTTCCGCGCACCGTCCGCAGGTTCGGCATTTCTGCTGCTTCGCACGCGAGGCTGACTCCCGTCCGCAGCGCGAATCAGCTTCCGGGCAATCCAGTTCCGCCTTTAGGCGCAATTCGTGAAATTGTCATCAATGGAATTCGGCGCGCCGCCCCGTTTCGGCATCGTCAGGACGGACGGGCGTTCGCTGGATCGATTCGCAGACTCTCTCAGGACATTGGAAAATCATGGCCGAGATAGACATTTCGGGCAATCGGATCGTTCATGATCTCTTCCGGCGAGCCTTCCGCGCAGATGGCGCCCTCGTGCATGACGTAAGCCCGATCAACAAGGGCAAGCGTATCCCGTGCATTGTGGTCGGTGATCAGAATGCCGATATTCCTGTTTTTCAGCTGTCCTACCAGTTTGCGGATGTCGCCGACCGCGATCGGGTCAATTCCTGCGAACGGTTCGTCGAGCAGAACGTAATTCGGCCTTGCGGCGAGGCATCGAGCGATTTCGGCGCGCCGCCTTTCTCCCCCTGACAGGACGGCGCCTTTCGTGTCCCGCACGTGGGAAATCGAAAAGTCTGCCAGAAGCTCTTCAAGCCGCTCGCGCCTTTCGGATTTGTCCGCAATCCACAGCTCGAGAACCGAGAGTATGTTGTCCTCTACAGACAACCCCCGGAAGATCGATATCTCCTGCGGGAGATAACCGAGGCCGAGCCGCGCCCTCCGATACATCGGCAAGTGCGTCGCATCCAAACCGTCGATAAGGACCTCCCCGGAATCGGTCGCGAGCAAGCCGGCGATCGCATAAAAGCAGGTTGTTTTCCCCGCTCCGTTGGGGCCGAGCAATCCAACGATTTCGCCTTGATTGAGCAACAAGCTGACATCGCGGACGATGGGCTTTCCGCGGATGGTTTTCGTGAGCTGATTCGCCCAGAGACTTCCGGCGCCGTGCCGTCCAAGCTCGGGCATCACTCTCCGCTGGCGTCTATTGTCGCGCTGGCGGAACCTGTCAATCGGCTTTCGCCCGTTTTGACATTGTATGACAAGCTTTCGCCCGAAAGCGTTGAGTCTTCCGTGCGGAATATGACGTTTCCGTTCAACTCGATCATATTGTTCCCGACGGCGTACGTGCCGGTTTCCGCCGTCGCGGTTCCGCCGTCCGAGGCGACCTCGAGGCTTCCCGCGGCGAACAGGTAGTCGATTTCCGAAAAATTGTCCCCGACAGCATGAACCTCCACGGTATCCGCAGATATCGTCAAGCCTTCTTGCGAAACCACCACGTTGCCGCTGAAGGTCGACACGCCGCGCTCCCGCTCGAACACGACTCGGCTTGCTGTGATCGTGATCTCATTTTGCTCCTCATGTTCTTCAGCCGAATTGAAGACAAGCTTCATTGAATCTTCTTGGGCGACGGCTGGCAATGCGGCGATGAGCAATGCAACTGCGAATTTCAACGGGATCGACATTGGCGCTCCATTTCATTTGTCAGGCAAACTGTAAACCACAATCACGTTCCGGCTGAACACCAGATGGCTTGACGACTCCGCTCCGTAGCGCCGGTCGGCAACCAGAAAACGCATCAGATCCGCTTGGCCCCAGCCTCCGGGAAACCGGAAGTGCACTCTATCGACGCTGTTGAACCGAGTCCGGTCAAGCGAGAACCGGAATCCCTTTGCCGTTATCACAAATTCATCGTCGGCAGAAAGAACGGCATCGCCCGAAATCTGCGCGGACTTGGCGACCGGATCAATCGATCCTTCGCGAGCTTCCGCCTGATAGGACGCTCCGTCTTTGGTGGTAAGGGAAACTTGAATGCCGGTAGCATCCGACTGAGCGGTGTCCGATAGAGAAGCATTTATGGTTGTCGTTTCGACTACGATTGTCGCGCCGTCATCGGTCAAGCCTGCGAACCGTCCTTCCATAATGCTGTTTCCAGAGCTTATCTCGCTCTCTTGCCCGAGCGGGGCTACGGCATCGGGCTTTCGGATTGAGAAAACGACAAGCAGCGCAAGCAATGCCAGTGCAAAGGCCGCGAGCGTCCTCGAGCGCAATGGCACCCTGCCCAAGTTGCGGTGAACTCTCATCCGACACCCGCGCGCAGGCAATCGTGGATGTGCAGAATTCCATCCGGGACTCCGCCCGAGCCCTCCGCCAAGACGAAGAGGCAAGTGATTTTCCTTTCGTTCATCAATGCGAGCGCCTCCTCCGCGAGCGCATTCGGCTTGATCGTCAACGGCTCCCTCGTCATGACTTCGCTCGCTTGGTTTTCCAACAGGCCCGTCATGTGACGCCGCAAGTCGCCGTCGGTGATAATTCCTGCCAGCCGTCCGTCCTCCGAATGAATCCCGACTACGCCGAACCCTTTGCGCGACATTTCCAGCAATGCTTCGGGCATCGACGCCGACTCGGCCACCAGCGGCACCGAGTCTCCGACATGCATGAGATCGCCGACCTTCGAGAGTCTAAGGCCGAGGCTGCCGCCGGGATGGAACTCGCGGAACAGCGTGGGCGTGAACTTGCGGTATTCCATCAACGATACCGCGAGCGCATCCCCGACCGCAAGGGCCATGGACGTGGAAGTCGTCGGCACGATGCCGATGCCGCAAGCTTCTTCGGCTGACGGCAGCACGACCGCGACATCCGACTTGCTCTCCAATGTGCTTCCCGATTTCCCGATGACCGCCGCCAAGGGCAGCCGGAGCCGACTTGCGTAAGCGACCAGATCCGCCAGTTCCGGCGTCTCGCCGGAATTGGAAAACGCAAGCACGGAGTCGGCGGGTCCAAGCATCCCGAGATCGCCGTGGCTCGCCTCTGCAGGATGGACGTAATGCGCAGGAGATCCCGTCGACGCGAGCGTCGCCGCGATTTTTCTGGCGATATGCCCGGATTTTCCGATCCCGGAAACGATTATTCGGCCCTTTGTGCAATACAGGAGCTCGACCGCGTCGCCGAAGCTTCGCCCGATCGTTCGCGACAGCTCGAACAGCGCGTTCGCTTCCGTTTCGATCACGCGCCGCCCGGTCGCCAGAAACGCGTCTTTGCGCGCAGTGCTTAAGTTCATGCGGTTATCTGCTCGCCCGGATTTCGCGCGCCGTTTTCCGATGCGGAAACGGCAATCCCTTCATATCCCAATTCCGCGTCCATGCCATCATGGACCAATAGAAAGTTGATCGCATGAATTCAAACGCCGAACAGGCTTCGAAAGGACGCAGCCGGCAAGGTTCCCGGTTGCATCGCGGGCGATCCCTCGCAGCCGAAACCTGATCCCGAAATCCGCAGAATTCACTCGATTCCCTGCGATGAACGCAATTTCCTGGTTTTTCGAGCTGGCGGATCGGATATTCACCTCGCATGCATTCTCTTTTTGCGCGACCGCGTCGCGGCTGTAGCTTCGTCGCTCCCGTCGTGGAACGAGCCGAAAACCTTGTCCCACGGCATTTCGGCCGTTCCGTAATTGCATTCGAAATATCTGTGGTGCAGCTGATGGAAAAAATCTCCCGCCTCCACCCGCTTGGTTCCCGATGTCACGATGCCGTCGAATCCGGAATGCGAAAATGCCGGATTCAATGATTGCGTGTAGAAGTGGAAAAGGACGTGGACAGGATGGGACGGAACCACGAAATGGATCAGCACGGACGAGAAGTACATCAAGTGCTCGACCGGATGCATGGATATGCCGGTCCACGGCCCGATGTTGATGTTGCGATGATGGAGGGAGTGCGCGAGCCGGTAAAGCGGCGGCCAATGCAGAACCCGGTGGATCCAATAGAAATGGAAGCTGGACCAGATAGGGATGATGATGAACCAAAGTGCGAACCATACCGGATTCGCGCCGAACATGACTTGGGGCGCGTACCCGTTCGCAGCGGCCCACCAATACAGAATCTCGAAAGCGGTCCATACGGTCGCGCCGGAAGCGAGCGTCCAGAACATGTTGTCGAGGGCCTGGTTGCGAAAAGTGTAGATGCCATTGTTGCGGGCGAGGTCGCGGGCGTCGTACTTGAGTTTCTTCCCCTGCGCGGTGAACGAGTAGAACCATAGGTGGAGCCCGCCTGCGACGAGAAAGAGCAAGGCGATGTTGCGCAGCCAAATCAGTGCCGCCCAGTCCAATGCGAGCACCTGCATGCTGCTCCAGTCCGGTTGGAGCCAATAGAACACGGCCCAAGCAAGCGCGAATTCCAGCGTGACAGCTCCGGCAGCCAGCCAATAGCTTGAAATCCACTTCAGCCACTCCAAAGGCTTGGGCGGCCAGCTCAATATGGGAGAAACGGGAATCGGAAGATCAGGATGGTAGTTCCAGTCGCTGTTTCCGCTTTTGTTCTCGAGTGCCATGTTTGCCTCCAACGGGACGTCGGGCGTCTCGACGCGGATGGTGTCGGACAGTCCGCCGCCATTCTGACGCAATCGATCCAACAATCGTGCCTTCAGCTTGCGTGAATATGAATCTCGTTCGACAGTTCCGAAGCAATATAGATCAAACTCGGATTGAAATAATTACATTTGTTTGAGCAAGCGATAAAATCCCGGCGCGGGTTGGTCAGACGCGGTCGACGCAAAGTGATTCAAGTGGGTTTGCAACGGGGCGCGATGCGGAATTGCGGCGGCTCCGTGCCAACGGTGCAGGGCCGCACCCGTTTCGCAATCGGCAAATGCGGGATTTCAGCGTATCGATGGAATGGCTTACAATGTTTCGACGATGGTGCTCGCTGCGAATACATTCCAGAACCGGAATTACCCGCAATGCGGCAACGGGTTTTTCATGGCGGCCGATTATACAGTCTTCCAGAGCCAACCATTGCGGATATCGAAAGGGCGCAACCGATGGCGAAAATGATTCCCTCCCGAATCCTTGATGCAAACGTCAGCACTGCGGAGGCGAAGGTATTCAATCGTTTCGAAAGCGACCCCCAAACCGAAGGCTGGACGGTGCTGCACTCGTTGGGCCTCGCCCGCCGCGAGGCGGGACCGTACGGAGAGATCGATTTCGTCGTCATCATCCCTGGGGAAGGGATCGTATGCCTCGAGGTCAAAGGCGGCAGGGTGACATGCGAAGACGGAACCTGGCGCACGAAGGATCGGAAAGGGAAGGTTTCCGTCCTTAAGAAAAGCCCTTTCATTCAGTCGCGAGAATCCATGTTCGCTTTGAAAGACACTCTGAAGGACAAATTTGGTTTCGGGTCGTCCGAACACGATGTTCCGATGAGCTGCGGCGTGGTGTTCACCGACGTGGTTTGCCCGCCGAAATCGACCGAGTTCGAACGTTGCGACGTCATCGACCACGGCGACCTCAAGAAACCGATCTCCAAATCCATGATGCGCCTTGCGCGCGCCAGGCTGCGCGAGCACCAGCGGGGCCGCGGCCCGCGGGAGCCGGATGCTTCGACGGTGACCTCAATCAGAAACTTCTTTCGGCCGAACTTCGATCTGATCGAAACGAAAGCCGTTTCAATCGGGCGAAGCGAGCGAAAACTCATCAGCTTGACGGAAGAGCAATACGAAAGGCTGGACGAGCTTGAGGCCAATCCGAGGTGCTTGTTTGAAGGGGCCGCCGGCACCGGGAAAACGCTTCTGGCGATTGAATTCGCTCGGCGAGCAAGCCTGAACGGGCAGAGGATCGCTCTTCTCTGCTTCAACAGATTGCTGAGCGAGGAACTGAAAGCCAAAACCGACGATACCGAAATCTATGCCGGTACATGGCATGGCCTCGCGAAGGAGCACATTCTGAGGAGCAGCCTCGCGGACGAGTTTAAGAACGAGGAAGAGGAAATTACGGATAACGATAGCCGCAACCGTTTTTTCAACGAGCTTCACCCGACGTATCACGAACTGGCGCTGCATGACCTCGGCGCTCAGTTCGACGTTGTCGTGATGGACGAAGCGCAAGATGTTTGCAGAAATGGCCACTTCAATTCGTTGAACCTCATGTTGAAGGGCGGCTTGGCCGAAGGTCGCTGGGCGATATTCGGCGACTTCACGCGCCAAGCGCTGTACGGAAATAGGATTGATCCGGCGACATTGTTGGAGGAGCATGACTGCCATTTTGCCAGAGCGCGGTTGAAGCGCAATTGCAGGAACACGAAGCTGATCGCAGAAGCGACAGTGCGGGCGTCAGGATTCGAGGATTCGCCGTATTCATTCAGTGATGAAGACGGGCTTCCAGTTGATTTTCGGTCATGGATACCTCCGCAAAGCGCGAAGGAGGCGTTGGAGACCGTCATTGAGAGATTGCTCAAGGACGGGATGCAGATCAGCGACATCGTGGTCCTGGCTCCGCACAAATTGGAAAAGACGAGCTTGGCCGGAACAGAGCGCATCTTGAAATATCCGTTGCAGGATATTTCGCGGGGAGGCGCCGGCGCCGAAACGGCGCTCAGATTTTCGACAGCGCATTCGTTCAAGGGTCTCGAGAGTCCGGTGGCGATCCTGCTGGATTTCGACGAGTTCAAGAGCAGCGAACCGCAGTCGGTGCTGTATGTCGCCATGTCCCGGGCGAGGAGCTTGCTGGTGTTCCTTTCATCCCAAGAAGGGATCGCGAAGCTCAGGGAATTGATCAAAACCGATCCGCCAACCAGCAATTCTCATTGAGCAATTTCCATCGAAACGGAGCCAGGACGACTTCGCTCAACTTGACCGCTGAAGATGCAATCAACACGGTTCAGGCGCTCGCCCCGCGTCTGCGAAATCGGACAGGTTGCAAGCAATGTGCGGACGGCGGGCCTTGCAATGTTTCACCGAAGAGGCGGTTTTCCGCATCCTCGGCGCGATCCGAGCCTCGTCAGCACGAGATTCCGTTCTTCGCCTTCGACCCGTTGGCCGGGAGGCTTGCGCATGCCGCGAACTCGGCGGCATCGCTGAACGAGGCGATGCGCATGAGGCTGAAAACGGAGGCAGACCGCAAGGGTGTCCGAGAACAGCACAGGCCGAGTTCAGGTGCGCAGGATAACGATATTCCGCAAATCAACGAACGTTTATTTTGTTTTTGCGGCGTCGGCGAAGCACGCCGCTCCAAAAGTCTCGAACTTGGGATTTGGCATTTTCGACCAGTGTAGGTTTTGCTTGGTTCAGCCGTTCCTCAATCCACTTCACAATGAATGCGCCTTGATTATCAATCGTGTCGTTGGAATGCAGAACTCGATCAAGGAATTTCTTGATTTCTTCAGCCATGGATTCATAATTGCAGTCCGGATTCTCCTTTTTAAAATTTATCAGATTGTCCGTAAGCTCTACGATATCGAAAGATTCGATGTTGTTTTCAACGTCGACAAGAGCGGTTCGGATGAATTCTTCCGAATAACCCCATTCTTCAACGAAATATTCATGGATGCATTCGCGTTCCGCATCCGAAATGACCCTGTCTGAAAATGCCACCATCAAACCAAGCGGCGCCAGAAAATCAAAAAGCCCGACTGCCAGCACGTCCATCGGCGTATTGATCCATTTCGGTATGACATCTATCTTGTCGTCCTTGCCGCTTGCAAAATACCTGCTGATGCCGAAATAAGCCAAGGACGAGGCAGCCCCTGCAGCAATCACCCAGCCTATGGGAGTGGCCGCCGTTCCCAATCCGAGGAATCCAAGCACGCCGGTTGCGGGAAACAGCGCGCCGGCGACCAGCGAGGACTTCGCAATGAACATGCCGGCGCCGGCTGCTCCGATAGTATCGGCGGCTTTGAGCATTTTCCCCAGATTTTTCTTCCGTCGCAAGGATTCGAATGCGTCCTCGCCGATTCCAAGCTTCTTCTTGAACGCATAGGTGTTTTCAATAACTGAATCTACATCGTCGAAGCCCGCCATGATTTTCTCCGATTTTGACGCGAGTTCAGCCCGAAATTTCCATGAATGAAGGATTTCGTCTGCATCGAAGCGCAATGCGAGTCGGAATTTTTGACTTGTGCTCGGAGCGTGCGCAGTTGATGGCTGTCATTTGGATTCCGCCGTGTCGTCCAGGCCACGCCGATGCCTGCGCCCCAGTAGCGGCCCGGGTCAGTGCAATAGGTACTCGATTTTCAAATAGGCAACGCGTTGGGCAACTTCAAGACTGCCGTATCGTTGGAAAAATCAATGCAATTTTCGTTTGCATGCGAAATCGGGCTGCACGCAGTTCGAATTGGCGCGGCGGAGTTCAGCTCGTTCCCTGCCAACGGAGTCGGCGGCGTTCTGGTTTCGAGATCGTGTTCGATTTGAAGCTCGGCTGGCGCGGCCATATCAAATCCCTCGAACGCATTGGCGGCGAAGCAACATAGCTTTTAACGATGATTCTTGCATCAGCGCTTCGCGCGCCATGCCGTCTGTTGGGTCAAGTGCCGCCGCCGACCTTGATGCGATGTAACACCGATATGGTTGTTCGAAAGCGTGAACCGGTCAACGACCTGGTCAGCCTTTGACTGCGCCCGCCGTCAAGCCGCTGACAATCTGCCTCTGGAAAACCAATACAAGAAAGAACAAAGGTGCCGTAATCGAGACCGCCGCGGCAACGGCGACGACTTGATCGGTCGTTGTGGTCTCGCGGTTGAACAACCCGGTGATCGCAGGGACCATCGTCTGGTTCTGCGCATCGAGAAGCAACGACGTAACCAGAAAATCGTTGTATCCGAGCAGGAAGCTGAACAGTCCGGTGGTGATGACGCCTGGCCACATGACCGGCATGATCACTCGCCGGAACGCTCCAAAATGGCTGCAACCGTCTACGCGCGCGGCTTCGTCGAGTTCTCTTGGAATATTTTGGAAGAACGAGCGCAACATCCAAATGGTGAATGGCTGATTGATCGCGACCAGCACCGCGATTACGGCGAATGGCTTGCCGTAAAGCGTTGGCGCATTATCGCCGAGGATGGGCGCCAGCCATTCAGCAGAGCGAATGAACACCGGAAGATAGCCCGCCACCAGCACGGAGTGCGGCAGCGCGCGGAACACCAGTGCCGCGATGAGAATCCAGAATGACAGTTGCGAGGACGAACGCGCAAGCCCGTACCCGGCCAACGTGCCGACCGTAAGCGATACGGCGACGACGCCGGCCGTTACGATTAGTGAATTCTCAAAGTTGTTGATGAAGTTCCGATCAATCCAGACCGTTTTGTAATGCTCGGTCGTAAAGCCAACTGCCGTTCGACCAAGAGCTCCGGATGCCGGATTCAGGAAATCAAGAACCAGCGGCATTATCCCGAAGAAAACGATGACGAAGCTCAGAACCAGCGCCCCGGCGCCGATGATCCAAGCCAAAGAGGTATTGGGTCCGAGCTTTCCCGATCCTACGGTCTTGGGAAGGGTCCGAACCGCCAGGTAAATGGCGGCACCGATGATGGACAGTCCGAGCACGATGTCCAATACGGAAAACCCTTTGCCCGCATCGCGCGTAACCGGGCCGAATATTACGTTCAGAGCGTTTCCGTGGAATGAATCCACGGGAAGCTTCACGCTCATCACGGTGATCCAGAAGATTGGAAATGCCGCGACAAGGCACCAGAGCGCAAGGAATCCTGCGGAGGAAATTCGAAGGGAAAACGGCTGGCGCAATGCGCGAGACGTCATATCAGCGCTCCTCGCTTGTGATCGCGCCAAGTGCGCCGAAGCAGCGGTACCAGGATGATGACGACGCCGATCATCGTCAGCATTGCCGAAGCGGACGCTCGGCTGATCGCGCGGTTGCCTGCATCGTCGGGGATCAGGAATTCGTAAGTCATCCACTGGAGCGAAATCACATAGCTCTGCGACGAGAAGCCCACGACCTCTTCAAACACTCTGTAGCTGTCCATCAGATGGATGATGGAAACGAAAATGATCAGCGGCATCAGGTGCGCGACCACGACGTAACGCAGGCGTTGCCACCTGCTGGCTCCGTCCACCACGGCGCTGTCCAAGGTATCCTGGTTGACGGTTTGCAGCCCTGCATAGAATATGATCGCCGCGAACGGCGCGATATGCCAAACGCGATAAGTCATCATCAAGGTTTCGATTGTCCAAGCCTGCGCGAAAAACGACAGATCGCGCCCCAGCCAGTACTCAAGCCACGACGTGATGATTCCATCTCCTCTGAAAAGCCAGTTGATGGAAAGCGCGCCGATGACCGGCGTGATGATAAACGGAAGCAGGGAGACGAAAATGACCGGGCCCCTGACGACGGGAGTCGCGTTGTTGATGGTCAGGGCGATCGCCATCCCGAGAACCAAGGCGAATGGCAAGGTAATGAAGGTGAAGGTCAAGGTGAAGCGCAGCGCCTTCCAGAAGTCTATGGATTGCAAACCGCCGAAATCGAATGACTTCACGGATTCCCAAGCGCGACCGAACTCAAGGACGTTCGCGTAGCTCTGAAACCCCACCCAGCTTGTTTTCGTGATTATGTTGTTGTTCTCATCCAGCCTTGGAACCGACTTCTGCTCGACATTGCAGATCGGATTGACGAACCCCGGCGAGCAAACCTCAACCTCGACAGTGTCGTAGACGGGCTGCTCGATTTGAAAACTTTGGATGAGAACAGCGACAAGCGGGTACGCGATGAAGACCAGCATCATGAACAAGGACGGGCCGACGAACGCAACGAAGGTCCGGAATTTCACGATGCGCTCCCCAACGAGACTTGGAAAGGTAGGCGGACCGGCGGGAGAGCGGAAATTGCTCTCCCCCGGTGAACCTCGCTGCTAAAGTTGACCCGCTTCTTTTGCCGAAACGATGTAAGCTTCCTCGATTTCGGCGAGAGTGGTCCGGGCATCTGCGTTTCCTGTGAAGAAATCCGCAATGTTGTTCGCGATCGCCGTTTGCATCAAACCCATTTGAGTGCTTGCCGGATAAGGAACTCCGCCGTTTTGAGCGGTGGCTACGGCGCCCTCCGCGTACCTGCCGGGTTCATAACCCTTGATCAGCCAGATTGCCGCACCCGAATTCTCGACTGCCATTTCCGTGTCGATTCCTTCCATTGCGGCACGGAACGCGGCGTCCGCTTCCTCGTCCGATATTCCGGACGGAAGAACGATGCCGTCCCACCAAAGCGACGCAGCAGGGATCATTCCGGCTTCGGGAGCCATTGCGGACGCCATCCGCACGAGCCCGACAACTTGGGATTCGTTGGGATCGTCCATTGCGTGAGCTCGAGACGCCCACAAATGCGCCATCGCGATCTTCTTTTGCTGAAGCTGCTGCGCCGTATAGGTGCTGTCGCTGACCAAGAACTCCGGGTCCATGTATTCGGAGAGACTCTTCATCATTTCGAGAGCCGCGACCCCTTTTTCGTTGTTTATGGTTGGGTTCCAGTTCTCATCGAAAAACGTTCCGCCATAGCCCAGATACATGTCCACGAATGCGAGCCAGGTCGTTTTCCACGGCGCGCCGAAGGGATAGTCCACTACGCCGGCCTGCTTGATGGTCTCCGCCGCCTCGAGCAGTTCCACATAGGTTTCCGGAACTTCGATGCCGAGCTCATTGAAGATGTCTTCCCGGTACATCAGGTGCTGGGTATTGACCATCATGGCGATCGCCATGATCTTGCCGTCCACGCGATAAAGCTGGGTCGGCTGCAGGTTTTGGCCGTATTTCTCGACCAAATCGTCCAGCGGCCGAATCAAGTTCGCGTTCATCAGCGGCACGGTAGCCGAGCCGTAAAGGCCGCCGAGGTTATACAGGGGCGGATTCGCCGCAAACCCCTCCTGCATTTTCTCGAGAAACTCGTTGTTCAGTTCGGCTTGAACGTTTCCGCACTCCTTCATCGCCTCGGTAACGGCGACCCAAGCGGGCATGCTTCCCGTGATCGCGCGAATTTCAGTCTCGTTTTCATACGCGCATTCCGCTTGCGCGGCGAAGGCACAGGCGCTGAACGCAGCGCCAATCGCAATTGATCTAACCAACATAGTTACACTCCTCTTTCTGCGTGATGATTGTGGATGGTAGTTTCCAAGTTCGGGTTCGCACAGGATCGGCGCAGATCTGATTCACAGCTTTGCCGGAATCGAAAATCGAAACATTTGAACCCTTCCGCCGACAACTTTCTGCCTCAATATAGCACTATGACCTCGAGCGCTTGCGGGGAAAGTCCATCGCATTCCACGAAGCTCACTCAAACGCTAGGGTCAAAATTCCCGCCCAAATCTATTCCCGATTATTCGGTTGTTTGCAATAGTTTACCTTAGTGTCCGCAAGAAACCCCTCAATTCTTTGAATTAATTGACTGAATCTCCGGATTTCGCTTGCGGAGAATCGCAAGGCATGGCATGATTCCCGATGATTTCCGCCCCCCCCTGGGCGGGTTTCGGACGAATCTTCGGAGGATTTTGCATGCGGACGGTCATCGAATTGCGTCGCCCGCCGGGGTCGGTCCCCATCGAGGACATCAAGCCGGACGCGAAGTCGCGGGACGACACCCCGGCGCTTCCGGTCGGCCTCCAGGCGGTCTACAGGGACGAGGCGCTGCGGAACGAATTGTTCGCTCTTCTTGACAAGCACATTCTGCCGGACCGCCGCCGCGACACCGGCCGGCCGGGGATGGATCTCCGGGCGGTCCTGGCGGTGGGCGTCCTGAAGCAGGGCCTTCGCTGCGACTGCGACCGGCTCCAGGATCAGGCGGACGGGCACATCAAGATCCGGCAGATGCTCGGCCACGGCCCGCTGGACGAGAGCGAATGCGAGATTCAGACCATCCGCGACAACGTGGAGCTGATGACGCCGGAGCTTCTGCGGGAGGCGGGCCGATTGATCGCCCGGGCGGACGCGAAGCTTTCAAGAAAAAAGCCTGGCGCGGCGTTGGTCGGGCGCTGCGGCTCGTTCGTGGCGGAGACGGACGTCCGCCATCCGACCGACTTCAATCTGCTGCGGGACTCGGTCCGCTGCCTGCTTCGGGAGACGGCGCGGGCCTGCGGCGAATTCGGCGTGCCCGGATGGCGGCAGTGGAAGCACTGCCGGCGCACTGTCGAAACGCTGCAACGCCGGGTGGGCAGGTCGCAGCAATGGCGTGCCCGGCCGGACGATGTCCGGGCCTATCTGGACACCTCGCGCAAGATCGCGGACAAGGCGGAAGCTTCGCTCGCGACGCTGCGGGCCGGCGGGGATTGCCCCGAAGCCGCCTTGGACGAGATCGACCGCCTTCTTCGCCACGCAAGGCGGTTCGCGGACCGGATCGACCGCCGCGTGCTGCAGGGGGACAAGATTCCGCACGGCGAGAAGGTGTTCTCGATCTTCGAGGAGCACACCGGTGGATCGTCAAGGGCAAGGCCGGCAAGAAGGTCGAGCTCGGCGTTCCGGTCTGGGTCGTCGAGGACGGGAACGGGTTCGTGCTCGACCACGAGATCATGTGGAAAGGCGGCGACACCGAGGTCGCAGCGCCTCTGGTCCGGCGCTGCCTGAAGGCGTTCCCCAACTTGAGGGGATGCAGCTTCGACCGGGGCTTCCACAGCCCGTCGAACCGGAAGGCGCTGGACGATCTCTTGGAATTGAATGCTTTGCCGAAGAAAGGCGGGAAATCGGCGGCCGAGCGGGAGCGCGAGACGGAACCGGCCTTCGCGGCGGCGCGCAAGCGGATGCGGCGGCGGCGAAATTGCGCCGCCTGAGCGGCGCTTCCCCCGAAAACCGGACGGCCGCAGGGCGGCAATCGGCGGAGCCTGCGCCAATGCTGCGGAAAACCGAGGCTGAAGCGGATCCGGCGGCCTCGGGAGCCGGAATCGGCCTCCTGCCCGCTATCAATGCCCGCGACCGGATCCCTGAACTACGACCGGCCCTTGATGGCATGCCCTGAATCAGTAGGTTCTCTGCCAGACACTACCTTAATGCAGCACAAATTGTAATGCAGTGAACGGGCGTGAGAAGTGGCTTTCGGCGACACGACCACGCGTTGCCGCATTGGTCCAATTCTCGGCATGCGAAATACCTGCATAACACTATGCGATTATTTGAACGCGGCACAATGCGTTGCCGCCCCTCTGAACGGGATATCTCGACAAAAAAAGGTTTCACCGAATGCATAAGGCAGGAAAGCCCATCTCGTATTTCAACGCGGGCGATTTGCTCACAGTTGGCGAGCAGTCCCAACCGGTTTCGCCAAGTCGCACCTGTCCATTCGGTTCGGTTGTCGCGAATTATCGCCAATTCGAATGATCGTCGACGGTCAGCCGACGACGTTGCTCGGGCGTCCGTCAAGAAAATTGTCGATGTGAGAAATTGTCTGATCCCAAAGAGTCTGCATTGCCTCGTGACTCGCCCATGCCACATGAGGAGTGACAATGACATTGGGACGCTCCAGCACGGAAAGCAAAGGATTGTCCGGCGCAGGCGGCTCCGTCGTCAGAACGTCGAATCCCGCGCCCGAGATGAGGCCCCGTTCCAAGGCATCCACAAGGGCCGATTCATCGACCAATCCGCCGCGCGCCGTGTTGACAAGAATCGGCTTCTTTTTCATCGCTTCGAATTCAGGCGTGGAAATCATGTTGCGGGTCGAGGGAAACAACGGAGCATGCAATGTGATAACGTCGCTGGTCTCGATGACTTCATCGAACGGCGTATACAGCGGGCCGAGTCCCTCAACGCCCTTGTGGGCGGCAAAGACTGCATCCATTCCCAACGCGCGACCAATGCCGGCGACCGCCTGTCCGATTGCGCCCTCGCCGATAATGCCAAGTCGAGATCCGGACAGGTCGCGAATTTCGTGCGAGAAAAAGCAGAATTGGCCGCTCTCTTGCCATTTGCCTCGCATCACGTCTGATCTGTAGCCCATCAGGTTTCTGCGCAAGGCGAAAATCAAAGCGAATGCATGCTCCGGGACGGTGTTGACGGCGTAGCCTCGAACATTCGAAACAGTGATGCCTCTTTCCGCGCACGCCGCGATATCGATGACGTCGTAACCCGTCGCTGCAACCGCAATCATTTTAAGGCAGGGCAGCTTGGAAAACGCTTCAGACCGAATTGGAACTTTGTTCGTGATTGCGATGTCAGCGCTCTGAAGCCTTTCGATCGTTTCGTTCGGCGTCGATCTGTCGTATGCAATCCACTCATGCTTATGACTCGGACGGTTCAATTGAACCGTCGGGCCAATCGTGTCCCTGTCCAGAAATACAATGCGCGTCATGGAGCTGTCCCTGTCCAATAGTGAGGCAGAACGTCGCTAACCCTGAATCGGTCGGAAGGCTAGACGGCCACTCAATTTTCGGTCAAGCTACAAATGTTGAACAAAAGAACTTTCTGGAAACTCTGGGCGATCCACCTCGGCGACTCAACCTGCCGCCATAAACGGGCACCACCCGGAACTCTCATCGAATGGAGGTTGACACTGCAATGAACCGCAACAATACGAAGAAGATCGCTTTCGCAGAAGAGTTTACGCGATATCCGGCGGGGCGATACCGCCGAGACGGACCGTTCAACGGAACCACGTTTCGGCAGGAGCACTTGGTGCCCGCCTTGCGGAATTTCGACAAAGTGGAAGTCAATTTCGACGGAGTTGCCGGATTCGGTTATTCGTTCCTTGAAGAAGCGTTCGGGGGGCTTATCCAGAAAGAGGGGATGGACAAGAATTTCCTTGACACGAGATTGTTCTTTTCCACGACCGAGCCTGGCCTCGAGGGCGATATCCAATTGGCAGAACACAGCATGAAGGTGGCGGACGAGAAACAATGAGCGTCAACTCAATCATCGTCTTTGTATCTCCAGTCGCAATCCTCTGCGCCGCGGGGATTGCTTGGTTCGCCAACTACCACGTGCAGCACCGGCTCCACCGCCATCTCAGACTTATCCGAAGCTTGGATGACCTGAAGGGAAGACTGCGCGAATTCGTGGATCTATCGGCCGACTACTGGACCTTGGACAGCCCGAGGTCGGAAAGACATCGAACGCTTGAAGCACGTTTAATCGCCAGAAAGCAACTTATCTCGGGTGAATTCACCGACCCTAAATACAGAAGCAATCGCTTGAATGAGACATGCCGACGGACGGAAGTTTTTCGGAGAGATCTTTGGCTCACAGCTACCGGCGGGTGCTTTCAGGCGGAAGCTTGGCAGCCGGACCCGAAGCGGGTCGCACTGGTGGCAGCCAAAGTTTCCGCTCTCATCAGTTACGTTGACAGGACGCATTGAATTGCCTGCGAACTTGAGTCCTGCTTTGCAAGTCCCGGCAAACTTGAACCGCCCCAGCTGATCCATTTCACGGCTTCGCATCTGACTTGGCCGACGGTTTCCCACTGGTCGCATTAGTCAGATCCCGCTGGAAACCCGTTGCATCTTTATCGCTGGCGGGATTCGCAGAGCGCGGATGCCTTGGTTGCGTTTCATGCTTTCAAGAAGAGGCGGTCTGGCCAAGTGATACGGTTTCACCATCAACCACGCCGAAAACAGGAAAGGACGACGCCAAGATTGGGATGCGCAGTGATTCGAAGCGTTCGGAGTTCAAGGTCGAGCTTGATAGCGCCGCCGACCCAACCAAAAATTGCACGGCAATCAGTCGACCAACACGCTCGCTGATGCGTCGGAGGCATCTTGCAGCAAAGCATATCGTCTCCATGCCTGAAGTTCGATCAATTGGCCATCAGCACGCTGACCGGCCCTGAGGTCGGATGGAAGACTTCGGAAAATCAATACGGTTGTCGGCACCGCCGTGCTTTGCGGCAAACCAATACTGCGCATCGCCTCGTCTGCCCTCGGCGACTGAGTAGGCCATGAAATCTGATGCCGACTGAGCTTTCCCTCCGGTTTGCTGTGCAGAGCAGCAGGCAATTTTCGATTATTCAACTACCCGAGTTGATCAAAATAGTCCTCATCGATCTTTTTGAGATGCAGGACTTCAATATCCCGGCATCCGATGCTGTATCGAAGCATGAGGCGGGACAATTGCACGCCGTCGATCAGCACGATCCGATTTCCGAGCCCTTTCGCTGTATTGATCGCGGATTCCGAGAAAGCCGAAGTCGTAACGAATATGCCCTTCGTAGCGCGCTTCAAGCTTAGCGCGCCAAAGAAATCGCGTATGGCTCCAGCACCGACGTTGTTGCCTTTTGCATAACGTTTCGCCTGCAGGTAAATCTGATCGACGCCAAGCTGATCCTGGTCGATGACGCCGTCAACGCCGTCGTCGCCAGTCCGGCCAAGAGTGCGCCCCGCGTCTTTCTTTGAACCGCCGTACCCCATGGCAATAAAGAGGTCTACGAGCATGGATTCAAACATGGTCGGAGAGGCGTTTCTCACTCGGTCCAGCAAGTCTGTCGCGAGGCTGTCGTTGATTTGAGTGTGAGCCTCCCGCAGCGCCTCGTCGGGCGTAAGGTCGGCTTGCGGAATATCGACTTTCGCGACGTCGGCATGCTTGTCGCTACTCCTGTCTTGGAAAGCACGAAACTCGTCGAACTTCTTCAGGTAAGCACTATCGATCCGAACATCTTTGTCGGCGAGAGCCTCCTTTCCCCGGTCTGTAATAATGTAATGCCCCCGGCGGGATGAGGCAAGGAGACCTGCTTGCTTGAGGTAGGTTTTTGCCCAGCTAACCCGGTTTGTGATCTTTGTCTGTTTGCCGCTGGGAACCGTTTCTTCGCGCTCCTCAATCGTTAGCTCCAACTCATCCGATAGAGCACTGACCAGAGTTCCGAGCTGAACTTCACCCTTCAGGGCTTGTTCCAAAACGGGGCGCATCAAGGTTTGGTGGTCAGGAATCGGCATGGGTGGTTCCACAGTCATGACTATGTATTGTCGGATCGGAAGTGGGTAAGGTTGCTCGATTCCAGTGTCAATGTCCCTTGTGTTTTTCTTACGATTTTTAGGTTTTATAGGCATGTTTTCTGTTGGAACGCATGTATTGGAAGGCCTGGTCTGGAAACGGGAACTGCCGCGCCGGAAAGGCGCGGCAGCCGGAAGTCTTCGGCCCGGGATCAGTCTCCGACGGCCCCCGCCTCGACGCCGCAGGTGCCGTCGTCGACGAGCGCCGCGCCGAAGCTGCCGATCATGTTTCAAAATTCTGCAAAAAGTTCTCGAAGAAGTTCGGTCATCGCAAGTCATATGGTTTCACCACCAACCATCCCCGGATCAGCAAAGAAAGGCACCATGACTTGGATGCATAGTGATTCGACGCGCGCGGAGTTCAAGGCTCAGCTTGATAGCGTCGCCGACGCGGTTCGCGAGCTTGTACGGAGCGCGCCGCAGGAGATTCTCGAGGAGGATTTCGGCATGGACAACTTTGTCGCAAAACTAGAGTGGCTTGCAGAAGTCAATGCCTGTTGACACTCTCTGTTGAAGGGGCATTCTGAAATTCGGGAAGAGTATGGCTCGGAATAATTGATGCCTCGTGCCGTGTTTCTGGGTGGCAGTACAAAGACGGGCGACCTATGCTAAGCAATGCGGGATTTTTCTGCATTGTACAATTTCAATAAGGCATATCATGACGCAATCGCTGACCGTCCAGCCATCTTTTCCGGGTCTCTGTTTGATAACAGAGGCCGTTGAACGGTTGGCCCGCGACAGCAGCATTGAAGAAAGGGGAGCGATCAATACCAAGCGTGAAGTCGTAGAATTCATTCTCGACATTGTCGGTTACACTGCTGACAAACGCCTACTTGAATATCGCCTCTTGGAGCCATCCTTTGGCAACGGCGATTTCATTCTTCCGGCCGTGGAGCGGCTCTTGTTCGCCGCACGGCGCGAGTCTGGCGGGCTTGGCTTAGAAAAACTCGCCCCTGCGTTGCGTGGCGTTGAGCTGCACCGCAAAACTTTCGAGCGAAGCCGCCTAGCGATGCACGCCAGAATGATTGAGCACGGCGTTTCCAAGAAGGAAACCGAAGCTTTGCTCGATACATGGCTCTCGCAAGGAGATTTTCTGCTTTGCGACTTCGACCACGATTTTACACACGCCGTAGGCAATCCTCCCTATGTACGCCAGGAAGTGATCCCCGATGTGCTGATGGGCGAATACCGGAAACGCTACAGCACGATTTTTGATCGCGCGGACATCTATGTGCCGTTCATAGAACAATCGCTTCGCCTTTTGGGAGCCGGAGGCAAACTTGGTTTTATCTGCGCAGATCGGTGGATGAAGAACCGCTATGGCAAAAAGCTCCGAGAACTTGTCAGCAAGGCGTACCACTTTGAATCCTATGTCGATATGGTCGACACGAATGCCTTCCACTCGGAGGTAAGCGCATATCCCGCAATCACCGTGATCAAGCGACGAGCGACAGGCCAGCGCAACAATGTCACGCGGGTCTTTGCACGCCCCGAAATCGATAGTTGTGCGCTCGGCGATCTTGCTCGCGAACTTACGACGCCCAAGCTGAAATCCTCGAGTGCCGTGCGCGAAATCGACAACATCGTGGCAGGTGACGAGCCTTGGATTCTTGAGGATTTCGATGCGCTCGCTCTTGTTCGCCGCCTCGAAGCCGAGTTTTCGTGCTTGGAGGATGCCGGATGCAAGGTCGGCATCGGTGTTGCGACCGGCGCTGACAAGGCATTTATAGGAGACTTCGAAGCGCTCGATGTGGAGCCATCACGAAAATTGCCCCTCGTGATGACCAAGGACATTCTCAAGGGACATGTCAGGTGGCGGGGCAAGGGGGGTAATTAATCCCTTTGATGCTGACGGCAAACTTGTCGGCCTTGAGGACTTTCCAAAGGTCAAACGCTATCTTGAAGAGCGCTATGAGCAAATTGCGGGGCGGCATGTAGCCATCAAAGCGCCGCAGAACTGGTATCGCACCATTGACCGCATCCACCCGGATCTCGCTCGTCGCGAAAAGCTTCTTATTCCGGACATCAAGGGCGATGCATCTGTCGTTTATGAGGGCGGCAAGCTCTATCCGCACCACAATCTCTATTTCATCACGTCCGACGAGTGGGACGTGCGCGCACTGTAGGCACTCATGCGGTCCGGCATTGCTCGGCTTTTCGTTTCCCTTTACTCGACAAAGATGCGCGGCGGCTATCTCCGATTCCAAGCGCAGTATCTACGGCGCATTAGGCTCCCCCGATGGGAAAGCGTCAGCGAACCGATGCGCGAATGTTTGAAGCACTATTCAGTCACCAATGACCGTGATGGGCTCAATGAGACCGTGGCTTATCTTTACGGCCTTTCGACCGATGAAAGAAAATTGTTGAACGGATAGAGCAAAATGAACTTTGATCTTGCACACTACGAGGCACGGGCTCGGGATGCGGTGAAAGTCTTTTGGCACAATCGTGCAGCCGCGCAAAATAAGCAGCTTGAAGCCGACCTTCCGGATATGGGCACGCGCGGGGCTATGACGGCGGGCAAGAACATGGACGGATTTCTTGCCCTCGCCCGAATGCTGATTGAAGACAATGGGTTCGCTAATGTCGGCATTTGCACGCAACAGCGTGCTTTGACCCTGCCGGGATTTTTTCGGCCGACGAAGATTTGGGATCTGCTCGCAATGCATCAAGAGAAGCTCATCGCGGCGTTTGAATTCAAGTTTCAGGCAGGCTCGTCCTTTGGCAACAACTTCAACAACTGATCGGAAGAGGCCGTCGGCACCGCGCACGACCTCTGGATGGCCTATCGAAATGGCGCTTTTGGGAAGAGCGCGCCGAGACCGTTCATTGGATTGATTATGCTTCTTGAAGATTGCACCGAGCCGAACACGCCGGTTGCGGAAAGAGAGCCGCATTTCCCTGTTGATCACGCTTTCAAGGGCCAGTCCTACGCTCAGAGGCATGATCTGCTGTGCCAACGGCTTGTGAAGGAAGAACTATATTCGAGCGCGACGCTATTTGCATCACCTCACGACGCGGCGACGAATGGCAGGCATCGGCACCTAAGCCAGCTCGCGGCGCTCGAGACTTTTGTTGCGAAATTTATGGACCACTCACAAAGTTTGCTGTGACGAAACCGAATCGTTGCGTTTTCGTATTTGACGGCGATGGGAGCCTTCCAATGAATCTTGGCTCGCAGGCGACGATTGCCGGAGCGGATCCCCCCAATCTTTGCCATTTAGTGTTTTCGAACGGCATGCACCCCATTCAAAGTCTGGACAAGCTTGATTTCGCCGGGATCGCTCTCGGTTGCGGGGTATCGCGACACTGCCAACTGCGTCGAGGCCGACGGTTTGGATGCCGCGCTTGATGGCCTATTTGCGGCGTCGGGATCGTCGCTGATGTCACTGGCGATAGTTCCGGGCGAACGCTTTTTGAGAGACTACGGCTATATTCGTAAAACGGAAGTACGCGAACGATTCAGATCCGCTCCCAATTCCAGATGACACGCTCATTGCATTAAAGCGGGAGCAAATTTTCATCGATCTGGTATAGTCAGATTTGTCCATCGACGCCGATTTCCTTCACCAACAGAAATATTGAATCGGACAACATTGAATTGGAGAATTCTAAATCCTATTCGCGAAAGAAATTATACTCCACGTCACTTGCGCGGTCGATGAACCGAACTTTCGGCAATTTCGATATTCTTTGTGGAGAGCAAATTTCCGGAATTACGGAAGCTTTTGAAATCAATCTTGAGCCAATTCACCGATATAACCGGTCAAGGATTGAATAGGACAAAAATAGCGGTGGCCGTTCCCAGATCGTTGCAGAAAGCCTCGCATGATCATTCGATTGAGCAATCCCGAAGCATCAACGTTTTCGGGAAGCTGGTACTTGCAGTCCTCGCTATCTTTTGCGCGAATTGAAATTGTTCTCTTAAGTTCAGCCAGAGTCTTGCCAGGGGGCCGGGCCGAATCAAGCACAATATGCAAAAGACCCACGCAGCCGACGAGATCATCGTCAAGTCGATCTTCGTAGTATTCGTTTCGATATGTCGCAGATATTTCGGAAACGGATCTCGCGAAATCGCCGTCGGTTGGACCAAGCATGCCATTGTTGGCCGCCAAAACCTTCGCCAAGGCTTGCAAATTTGTGTGCAGGTGCTGCGGCCATCCACTGCACTCTCCGGCAATTCTCCGCGCCCAATCACAACGATTCGAACTATCCACACGGAAGGCATCCAGCATCCTCTTGACAGAATTTTCAGCTTCGCTCTGCTCCAGCGCGCCGAGAGTAACTCGGCGCCGGCTCGACATTCGGGAAATATGATGTTTGCGAAGCGCGTCATAGGAGTCCAATAGCCCGGCAAATATAGGGATGATCGGCAGGCCATGAATTCCCTGATGCAGGTTTGAAACTTCCGATTGGCCTGCCAAGTCCCTCATACTCTGCACTTCATCAAGCATCAATACAACCGGTCTTTTCCATTTTTCCGGGGGGAAAAGATTCGCCAACGTTTCCCAAGTCAATTCGCGCGGTTCTGTTGTTACTGATTTTCCGTCGCTTGATTGGGCAGCAGCTTTAATAAGAAATTCATCGCTAATTCTTGTCGCAATGCTGTGATCCATTGAAATGATCTGTCTAAGTTTATCGGACGCTTCCGCGTCGTTATTGGCGATTGCGATGGCGCCAGCAATCTTAGCAACCAACTTGGTCTGATTACAGATTAGATCAACACGAATAGGCAGCGTTATTGGAGCTGATTCGCTTGGTTCGGAACCCCATCGTTCATCAAGCCGCGCGAGCAAGGCACTTTTGCCGACGCCGGGCGGGCCTTGAAACAGCCAAGTTTCGTCGGCAGCCGGCATTCGAATCCCATTGCGATGCCGTTCCATAACGCCCTCAATACTAAGTTCAATATCTTCAATTTCTTGATGTCTACCCGAAAAGAACGGTGTGCTGCCCCTATCTTTTGTCAATATCCTGGAAGAAAAATTTTCCAGCTCTGCGATATCCGGCTTACTGTTTTCACAGCCCATCTTTTGTTTTGCCTTTCATTTCCGTAAATTTTCAAGCCATTGAATACAATACCAAGCTGTCGGTCAGTATGCGAGTAGAAGATGTCAACTCAATTAGTTTAACGCCGATGAACAAGCTAAAAAGCGCGCCATGTCGGAATAGTGCGCGGGAAATGAGTCTCAAAGTCAACAGTTTGAGCAGCTATTGCGAAGGAATGGGCAAAATTGCGTAGCGAGTTGACAGGAGCGGTGCGTCACGTGAACGCTGGATTGCGCTTGCAGGAAAATTGAAAGAACGCGTGCCTTCTCTCCGTCATTGCGCCCTTCATTTTAGTTTCCGGTCCATCCGGCGATTCCAGTGCAGTTCAGTTGCTGGAAACGTTCAGAGTTCGACAAGAATGAAAGACTATGGTGCCCAGAAGAGGACTCGAACCTCCACGCCCGTTCGGGCACTAGCACCTGAAGCTAGCGCGTCTACCAATTCCGCCACCTGGGCTGGTTGCAGGAGCGCATCCGTATAATTCAGTGATGGCGATGTCAAATTCCGTTGGCGAGTTGGGTGCATCCCATATTTTTTGGTCAGGGAGCTGCGGCGCGACAAGCCCTCCAATCAAAGAAGTCGGGCCAACGCATGTGTTTGGTGCAGCATTCGACGGCGGTCAGAGCGTTGGCCCGCTTTCGACCAGCGGCACTTCGCCCTTCGCAATCCAAAGAAAATGGGCTCCGTCCCGGCGAGTTGGCGGAAATATGCGATTTTATGATGCCGCGACATACGGTTGATCAGACGACCCTGCATCCAAGATGTTGATTTCCTGCGAACGGAAGCTTCGCCCCTTTTGGGATCGCGCAGTTCCAGCAATTCAGGTGCGACCTGCTGACAGAACCGGAATTGACGGTGAAAGAGCGAACAGCATTCATTCGTCGCCGGAATCCAAATCGACGGCCATTCGGTCGCGAGCCGATTGTTCCGCAGCGAGCGCGAATCGCAACACTTGCCTTGCCTCGTCCGCAGTCAAAACGGGTTGGCCGCCATTCTTCAGAATGTCGATGTAGTGACGCGTCGAAAGCACAAAGCTTTGCTCCCAACCTGTCGCTACGTCTCTGAATTCAGTCCGCGTTCCGTCGCGATGCAGAACGACCGGAGGGTCATCACCCAAGCGCCCATGCCCGCCGTTTATCCATATTATTCCTTTGGTGCCGGTTATCTCGACCCGGTCGTCCTGCGCGTAATGGCAGGTATCGATTGCCAGCTCCGGCGAATAAACGATCTCGAGATTGCCGATTCGATTGTTCGGAAACCTGAAAGAGATGATGGATTGGGCGTCGAACACATACCCGTCGCTTCGGACTGTGCTACCGATGTAGGAGTGGACCGAATCCGGGTTGCCCATGAAAAGCCACGCCAGAGCGAACTTGTGGTGTCCATCGTCGAATACAAGAGGGCCGCCGCCCGATCTGTTCTGGTCTTGACGCCACTCATTCGCCCCTTGCGGGATCTTCCATTCGGTTCGGCTCGTTCCCGGATTGCTTTTTATCCTGATTGAGAGCGGTTCCCCGATCGCATTATTCCCTATCAGGCGTATCGCCTTCTGGACCGGCGGATAGAACACGAAATTCTCGAACACCTTGAACGGTCGATCGGACGCCGCCGCTGCTTCCACAAGCCTGTCCGCGTCTTCGACCGACGGGCAAATCGGCTTCTGAAGCGAGACCGCCTTACCGGCGTTGATGGCAGCCAATGCGGCTTCCAAGTGAAGGTGGTGCGGCAGCAGAATTTCCACCAGATCGATATTTTCGTTCGATAGAAACTGATTTTGATCATCGGTTATCTCAACGGAACCGATGCCCCATGCTTCCGCTTTTGCCTTGGCAGTCTGCGGATTCATGTCGCAAAGCGCCACGATGCCGGCATCCGGGTTTTGCAAGTATTCGATGGCGTGAAGGTCGGAGATCCTGCCGGTTCCCCATATCCCGACGCCGATAGGCCTGTCGTACACTTTAGTCTCCCTTCGGAAAGATGGCGCTGCGCAATCGTGGCTGATTCCAGAAATGGGTCAAGCGGCAAAAGCGCCGTTTCGGCGCAAATTTGAAGCGGTGACTCCGTCGGCGTGCGCGAAGGTCACGCTACAATGCGTGAACCCATTTGTTCCGGCCTGCTTTTGTTTTGCTTGCGAATTGGATAATCCGCCCTTTCGATTCAATGGTGCGCTAGAGTCAAAAAAATGGGTTACAGGATCGCAGTCGTCGGCGCGACGGGAAACGTCGGCCGCGAAATGCTCAATGTGCTGGATGAGCGCAACTTTCCTGCGGACGAGATCGTCGCTTTGGCGTCCAGCCGTTCAGCCGGCGACGATGTGGATTGCGGAAACAAGTCGCTGACCGTCCGCGACATCTCGGATTTCGACTTCGAAGGGTGGGATATGGCGCTCTTCGCCATCGGTTCGGAAGCAACGGAAAATTACGCGCCGGTTGCTGCGGAAGCCGGCTGCACGGTGATCGACAATTCTTCCCTGTATCGTTACGACCCGGACGTTCCTTTGATCGTTCCGGAAGTCAATCCGGACGCGGTGGAGGATTTCCGCAACCGCAACATCATCGCGAATCCGAACTGCTCGACCGCGCAGATGGTCGTCGCTTTGAAGCCGCTTCATGATCGAGCTCGAATAAAGCGCGTGGTCGTTTCGACGTACCAATCCGTTTCCGGATCAGGCCGCGCGGCGATGGACGAGCTTTGGGAGCAGACCAAGGCGCTCTACATGCCGGGAAGCGAGAGCGAGCCGTCGGTTTACCCAACCCGAATTGCATTCAACGTCATCCCGCATATCGACCGCTTCCTGGAAGACGGGCATACGCGCGAAGAATGGAAAATGGTGGCGGAGACCAAGAAGATCGTTGATCCTTCGATAGCGGTCGCCGCGACTTGCGTAAGGGTGCCGGTCTTCATCGGGCATTCAGAGGCCATCAATATCGAATTCGAGGAATATCTCGACGAGAACGAGGCGCGGGACATACTGACCTCTTCGCCGGGCATCATGGTCGTGGACCGCCGCGAGGATGGCGGCTACATCACTCCGATGGATTGCGTTGGCGAGTCCGCGACTTACGTCAGTCGAATACGCCAGGACGAGACAGTGGCAAACGGACTTAATCTTTGGTGCGTGTCCGACAATCTGCGGAAGGGCGCCGCTCTGAATGCGGTCCAGATAGCCGAGCTTTTCGGAAGACGCATCCTGCAGAAGGGATAACAAGACGCCATCGCAAGACCGGCGCTCAAGGCATGTCAACAACCGAGATGGATCCCAGGCTCACGCCGGCGAACGATCGGGTCGCCGCAATCGATCTCAGGGGAAAGGTCGAGGCCGAACGATTCGTTGACGGCGAGAGGCTGCAATGCGTTGCGCCGTCAGCGGATATCAGAGTTTGCCCCGATGGCGGCCTCGCTTCGCAATTAACGTACGGTGAAACGATCCGAGTGTTCGAAACGAGGCAGGGGTGGTCGTTCGGGCAGTCGGAATCAGATGGCTACGTCGGCTATGTACCGGAGAATGCCCTTGGTCCGGCATCGCCCGCGACCCATCGGGTTTTTTGCTTGAAGGCGCATGCCTATCCGGAACCATCCGTCAAATCGATACCGGCAAGAATTTTTCCTTTCGGGTCGAAGCTGTCGGCGGTCTCGGAGGAGGGCAGTTTTGTCGAAGTGCACGGGGGCGGTTACGTACCGAAAAGCCAATTGCTGGATCTGGGCGAATTTGTTTCGGATTTCGTAGCGACGGCGGAAACCTTCATTGGCGCTCCTTACCTTTGGGGCGGCAAGGGACCTGACGGGATCGATTGTTCCGGCCTTGTCCAACTCGCGCTTCATTCTGCGGGCCATTCATGCCCGCGCGACAGCGATATGCAGGAAGCGGCGCTTGGCGAACCGCTTTCGTCTCACGACGGCCTCGCTCGGGGCGATCTGATATTTTGGGCCGGTCACGTGGGGATAATGGCGGACGGGGACACACTGCTGCATGCGAACGCAAGTCATATGGCGGTCGTCAAAGAAAATCTTCGACTGGCAGAATCGCGCATCAAGGCGAACGAAAATCTTCAGATACGCGCGATCCAAAGACTCTAGCGCGGCCAGAATTTTTGTTGGAACAAAAGAGCGAGATGCGGAGTGTTTTGTCATCAACGTTGACTCCAGAGCGTACAAACAATAAGCCAAAAAACTGGTTGTGCCATCAAAAAGCGTTGCTATTCGAGAGGCCAAGAGAAAGTTCTCCGCAATATGCAGTGCAGATACTTTGCAATCGTATCAGAAAGAAAATGGGATAGTTACAATGTCCGATTACTTCAGGTATGTCACAACCAGAATTTTGACCCAATAACTCCGGCCATTTAAATACCTTCTAAGACATGATGCTTGAAGCGGAATAATATTATTTACATGATGTCACTATCTTTGCTATCGGTAGTTCAGAAAGTAGATTATGGAAATTAATCGTATTCGCTGGTGTGGGCCCGTCACTGATGTATAATATGATCTCGAATTATATTGGGACTTGGGAATGAAAGATCATATGGCAAAGGAGATTGCCTCTTTATTGAGAGGCATGGAAATAACCGCCGCGCATCTGCGTGAACTGATTGTCACTATATCTCCCCGTGATCTGCTGGGTTACCTCTACGCTCAGCGTACGATGAAAGCGGAAAAAGGTCCAAGCGCCACTACCGAGCACAAAGAAGCGGATATCCTAAGTCCGTTCGACGAAAACCAATTTCTTTTGGAGTATGTACATGCGGTCTTGGCGTCAGATGTCGCTCCTGAGGAAATGAAATTCGATAAATCTCAGTTTGCAAAACTGTCTAAATTAGGTCGAAAGCTACTTTTTCAAGCCGTGAAGTTTGCAATTTTTTCATCCACTGACACTAAATCAAGCGTCTTCGGTTCTGGTATGGATCAAATTGAATTCCGCGCAAAAATGGCTTGGGTCACTGTGCGGGGAAACCGTTACCCAGTTTTAGAGGGAGAATTTTATCGTTACGTTTTGATGCCTCATGATGACATATTGACGGAGCTGTACGGTGTTGGCGCAGCTGATATTGCTGAAGGGTTTCAGACAATTTCCAACGGTATGCGATGGGGCAAGTAAATGCTGTCAAGGTATTGAAAGAGCAGTTTGAGGCGGAAAAAAGCTTTGTCGTGTCGCAGACAGAGCCGCCAGAAAGCACCGTGGGGGCTTGCGATGAGGAAAATACGGATCAAGCCGAGATTGCCGAACTGGCATTGGATGACATGTTTCGAGGCGGCATCGCCAACTTGAGCCGTCATACGAAGTTACCACCGACACTACTGGCGGATTTAGCGTATCAACGCGGAGAAGAAACTGAATTCTTCGCAGCTGGCGCCTTTGCGGGAACGCCCTACAGGACGCTTCCTGCTCGGAAGAAACCCTTGATCAAAATCGATTCGGATTACTACGCTGTCGATCCTTACTTTATCCGGGACGGAGGCTATCGTGCGCTTCTCCATAATATTCTGAAGCGAAAACCAGACTACAAGAAGATATTTGAAGATCAGCAGAAAATAATGAGCGAAGCTGCTTTCGCAGATATTTTGACTGGCCAACTCCCAGGTGCTGCGGTTTTCCAGGAGGTTTATTATAAGGATCCTGCAACAAAGCAGTGGTTCGAAAACGACACTCTTATATTGCTCGATGACGTGCTGTTCTTGGTTGAAGCCAAAGCCGGTGCGGCCGCAACCATCGCATCGCCAGTGCTTGATTTCAATCGCCACGTCCGGTCCGTGCAGGACTTGTTTCTCAAAGCGTACAAACAATGCAAGCGTTTTTTCAATTATCTCAATTCGGCGGGTGAAGTGCTGCTTTACCACAAAGTGAACGGCAAATACGAAGAGTGTTGCCGTGTCCGTCGCGCCGACTACCGTGTGATGGTGCCAATCGGGCTGACGGTCGAATCGTTTTCACCCTTCTCGACGTCCTGCAAGGAACTGCCAGAGGTTGAACCGCTACTTGGAAGGCATGCTTTCATTTCTCTGTCAATCGACGATTTATTCGTACTCAAGCGTCTTCTACCAAAACCAGGAGAGTTCGCCCATTATATGGAAGTACGGCAAGCCGTAGCAGCTATACGCGGAGCCCATCTGATCGACGAATTCGATCATCTTGGTGCGTATCTGAGCATGAACCGCTTTGATAAGAACCTTGCCGACCAGTTGGAGGATGGAAAGGTGCACATGGTCCTCTGGGACAGCATGAGCGATATCGTTGATAGCAGTTTCGAGGGTAAAGATTGGGAAAGCAAGCCGTTTCCAAAGCAAGATTTCCCGAAAGAGGTGCAAAAGCTGCTTAGTGCGCTTGATGCCACCCGAGCGCGCGGATGGCTTTCAGTGGAGAGCTATATCCGTAATCTTGACGATAAAGGTCGGGCTAACTTTGCCAAGATGCTATCCGACATCCGAGCAACGCTTAACCATTATCCCACTCGTTACTTTATTCTGCTCGGTGACGGCGAACCGCTCTTCATCTGGCTTCAACGAGCTAACCGCCGAATTGACTTTACAGAGTTGAATGACAAGGCCAGCGCGGCTGCATTGGCTTTTAAGGCTTCGAATGTCATCGGCATCATGGCAGCGGTTGCTGCCGATGGAACCTACCATAGTGCACAGTTTTTCGCGGTCCACATACCGAAAGAAAAAACGGTAGAAAATTCCCATATATTTGAAGATGCCGCGCGAATGGGCAAACCGGAGCGGAAAGTGAATCTCAATAAACTGGAAAAAGTTGCTCACTCCGCAAATACCAAGAAGCCAAGGCGGAATGATCCTTGTCCGTGCGGGAGTGGATTAAAGTACAAGAGGTGTCATGGTAATCGGGTCGGAATTAATAATAGATAACGGATAGCTGTTCCGCAAACTTCTCAACGGGCCGAATTCCCTATACTTTGGCTTCTAGGTGATTCTAGAGAGCAAAAAGAAAACGAATAAATCTAACGAAACATCGGTGTCTTTGTCTCCAGCGTTAAAAGAGGCCGCTCGAGAGAGGTTTTCGATAATGGACGACTTTCATTCATATTGAACCTGTTAAGCTTGAGTGAAAACGCATCTAATTTTGACTTATTGTTTGAAATTAGCTCAAACGTCTCTTGCGATTGGCTTGGCATCCATTTGCCTGTCCGATGACTAGCATGCACGCCTGCCCGGTACGGACGCAGGTCACGCGGATCAGGAAAGCATTGCCCGAGACAGTAACGCTCTGGTTGCTTTTGCAGATGTACCTACAGGGCCTTCATTGAACCGGTTCACTCAAACGGAAATCGGAATGCCATCCGCAAAGCCGCTAGGGTATCCAATTAATGACTTCAGTGTCCAGATAAGCATCAAAAGATCGACAATGCTACAAGACTGCAAGACAAAAGGAAGAAAATGAGAGGCAAGCCAGTTTCGACATTCGTCAGTTTCCAGTAGCGGCTCAAATTTTTTCCTTCATTCAGCAGTTCCCATTCGCGCTTGAAGAATGGGTAGGCCAGCTTTTCCTCCAGTTCGTGCAAGGCCAGGAATTTCCCCGTATTGAGCTGCCTGTAGGAGCGGATGACGACAAACCACGAAACGGACAGCAAGGCGCCGACAACTCCTGAGGAGACCAGGACGGGCTTATCGTAATCGTTGCCGTCGCCGAACCAGAGCAAAGCGCCTGCAAACACCCCCAACCCCGCCAACAGACACACGTAGAGTCGGTTGGCGCCTTCTCGTCTTTGGCTCACCTTGTCGGCTAAATTGGCGTGGATTTTGTAAATTTCCAAAAGTTCTTTTCTCTTGAAATCGTCCATAATGCAGTCTCCCTCAAGGCTGTAATGATACTCTCGGTGTTCCATACGGCGATTCTGCCTTCTGCTTTCGAACAGACGGCCTCCCGCTTTTCCGACGCACAATTGTGATTATCGGTTTCGGCGGGTCGAAGCCGCTTTGGCCGAGTCAATTTCGATGTGATCTCCGGAGGAACCTCCATTGTCCATTGAATCAAGTCCCGCTCGCCTTCAATTATCTGCTTGCGCGCCGCCCGCTCGGGCGGCGCATATCAATTCGGCTTCGCCCGCTGAATCAGCCTCGACGCCATCGACGAGCAACGCTGCGGCAAGATTCGACCGCCAGCATCGTCTCAACAGTTCGCCTGCGAAGATCAATATCCAAGAGTCCTGCAATCCATGCTGGCCTCTTTGCCTTGCTGGAACAATGACTCATATCCAAGCGGAATTGGGAATCCTTGATTTTCGATTCCGCTGAATTCAGGTTCGCTCTAACCAACGAGCCGCAGAAGCTTGCGCTCGAAGAAGCGCATGACGCGTTTCAGGTCGTGGCCGCGACGCAATATCCGGCCGTCCATGCCGACCACCAGATACATCCCTTGCTTGGATGCAAGATTCGGACGCTTCTCGATGCGATACAGCGGGTGCTCCGACGTTCTTCGAAAGACCGAAAAAACTGCCGCGTTCTCCAAGTGCGAAATGCCGTAGTCGCGCCATTCGCCGCACGCGACCATCCGACCGTAAGTCGAAAGAATTATGCCCAGTTCGGATCTGTGGAAACTGACGAGTTTCGGCTGCCCGCCGCCCTTTCCGGATTTCCGCTCGCGACGCGCCGCCAAGAATTCGATTCCGCTCATTGGATCAATTTCGCAAGCATGGAATCAGAATTCAAGCCTTGAAAAGGCAAGTAGGTCGAAATCTCTCCCCGCCCCATCCGGCAGCCGGTACAACGCTCGCCTTGACAAAATCGCCGTTGTGGATTGACTCGAACAATCATCGGATTGATGCGATTTCGTCCGGCAGCAGAACGACAAGGAGTCGATTCGCGAATGAGAGATTTCCAACTCCCCGGCAGATCGAACGCGTACGCGATGAATGGCATGTGCGCGACGTCCCATCCGCTCGCCGCGAGGACCGCAGTGCGGATTCTCGAAGACGGCGGAAATGCCGTCGATGCCGCGATTGCCGCCGCCGTTTCGCTGGGATTGTGCGAACCTCAATCGACCGGGATTGGAGGCGATTGTTTCGTTCTGTTGAAACCGCCGGGCGAAGAAAGGATCATCGCTTTGAACGGATCGGGCAAAGCGCCCGCCGGTTGTTCTGCAGAGGCTCTTCGGGAAGCGGGATATGACTGCGCTCCGATTGGAGGCGCGGTTCCAGTGACGGTGCCCGGTGCGGTGGATGCATTTTGCACGCTTGCCGAAGACTGGGGGCGCTTGGGACTCGAAGCTTGTCTGGCTCCGGCTATCGAGTACGCGGAAAACGGCGTTCCCGTAGCGCCTCGGGTCGCCTTCGACTGGGCAATAGCAGCCGACTCGCTCACCGGTGCCGCAAGGAATTTCTACTTGAATAATGGCCGGGCGTTTCGGCCCGGCGAAGTGTTCCACGCGCCCGGTCAAGCCGAAGTGCTGCGCCGGATCGTGCGCGAAGGCCGCCGCGGTTTTTATGAAGGCGAAGTGGCGCAGGACATGGTGGACAGCCTGCGCGCTGCCGGCGGCACTCACACTGAAGAGGACTTTTCGAATTGCGCCTGCAACTACACCGACCCGATCGCGGGCACTTACAAGGGTCTGGAGGTGGTCGAGCATCCGCCGAACGGGCAGGGCGCGGCGGCGATCCTGCTGCTGAACATGCTGGAACAGTTCGATCTTCCGTCGGTTGAGCCTTTCGGGGCGGAACGAGCGCATTTCGAGGCGGAAGCGGCAAAACTCGCGCTGGATGCGAGAGACCGCTACATTGCGGATCCGGGCGCCTCGGCGAAGCTCTCGTTCTTTCTTTCGAAAAGCAAGGCGAAGGAACTTGCTGCCAAGGTTTACCGCCGCGAGGTCCGTTCCGATTTGGCGGTTGTTGCGGAAGCGGTGCACAAAGACACTGTGCTCCTGACGGTTGTCGACAAGGACCGAATGGCCGTTTCCTTGATATACTCCGTGTTTCACAGCTTCGGATCGGGAATGGCTTCCGAGAAGTTCGGAATAAATTTCCACAATCGGGGCGCCGGCTTCAATTTGATCGAGGGGCATCCGAACGAAGCCGGACCCGGAAAGCGACCCATGCACACGATTCTGCCTGCGATGCTCAAAAGGAACGGTAAGGTCGTGATGCCCTTCGGCGTCATGGGCGGGCAATACCAGGCGGTCGGGCATGCCAGGCTGATAACGAACATCGCCGACTACGGCATGAATCTTCAGGCGGCATTGGACGGCCCGAGATGCTTCCCTGAGAACGGCAGTCTGCTGGTCGAACGCGGCTATTCGGAAAAGGTGCGCGATCTATTGCGTTCGTATGGCCATGACGTCGTGGACCCGGAACATCCGATCGGGGGCGGTCAAGCGATCCATATTGACTACGGCAGCGGAGTGCTGGTCGGCGCTTCGGATTGCCGCAAGGATGGCTGCGCTCTGGGGTATTGAGTTCGCAGTGAACCGAGATTTGGCCGCCGGGTTGCTTCGGCCGTTCAGTTCAATCTCGGTTCGAATTCGTACTTGCCGTCGGAAAGCTTTCCGAAAATGGAGCTTACGCCCGGGTGGTTCAACGGCTTGCCCGAATCATCCAGAACGAGGTTCTGCTCCGACACATAAGCCACGTAGTACGCTTGCTCGTTTTCGGCCAGCAGATGGTAGAAGGGCTGCTCCTTCGCCGGCCTGATGTCTTCAGGAATGGATTCCCACCATGTCTCGGTATTCGAAAATTCCGGGTCCACGTCGAACACGACGCCCCGGAAGGGAAACTTCCGGTGACGCACGATCTGTCCGATATTGAACTTCGCTTGCGTGTTGAGCATGAACATGTCCCGGTTTGAATGCATCTTTTCCCGGTGGTCGAACCGAATGTAAGGATAAACTCGCGAGAATTCAACATTTGTACCGGATCGGTATGGATGAGGCCATAACCGTTCCGATTCGGCTGCTTCCGCAATGAGTTATAGGTTTTGCGGACTGGGGTTGCCAGCAGGTTTGCATTGGCTTGATCAGTCGGGGGTCTGAGTTCGAGTCGACGGTCTCAGGTCAATGGGAAAAAATGTCTTGGCTTGCCCAGCCCTCAAGATCGAGGCGCGCTCTGATCGGCAGGAATTCGAAGCAGGCTTTCGCGAGGTCTTCGCGACCCTCGCGAGCCAGCCTCTGATCCAGCACTTGCTTCACACGATGCAAATGCAAAACATCGGATGCGGCATAAACGAGTTGCTCGTCCGTCAAGCTTTCGGCGCCCCAATCGGACGATTGCCGCTCCTTGCTGAGTTCAAGCTCCAAGCAATCGAGCAGGAGCGCTTTCAAGCCATGCTGATTGGTATACGTCCTTGTGAGTCGCGACGCGATTTTCGTGCAGTAAACCGGGCGTGCCATGACGCCGAATCGATTCATGAGAGCTGCCAGGTCGAACCTTGCGAAGTGAAACAGCTTAGCTACTTTTTCGTCCGTGAGAATTTTGACGAGGTTGGGCGCGCTGGCCGCATTCGACCTGAGCTGAACGATTTCCGCCTTGCCGTCTCCGTTGGACAGCTGGACAAGGCAGAGGCGATCCCTCGCATGGTCGAGCCCCATGGTCTCGGTATCCACGGCGACGACTTCGTTCGGAACGAAATCGTCAGGGAGATCATCGATATGAAGTCGGTAGGTCAAATCCGTCGCGATTTCCGTTTATTGCGGGATTTCGGGCCTAAACCACAATTGCGAGATGCATACAATTCCGCAATGGCGCGCCGAGCGGATGCGGTCAATGCTCAAATAAGGCCCGCTTCATAATCCATTCGAGCCAATTCGCTCAACGCGTTTGACCGGATTTCATCTCGTTTCTCCTTGTAGGCAAAAAGATCTTTGGCACGGACGCGGCGGTGCCGCCCGGTTTTGACGTGGGGGATTTCACCATCGTCAAGAAGCTTCACAAGGTATGGCCGGGAAACGTTCAAGAGGTCGGCGGCTTTTTGAGTCGTCAATTCTGAATCGATAGGTATCGTTAGAAAGCCTCGACCGCTCGACACAAGTTCCAGCACATTGAGCAAGGATGAAGTCACCGCAGGCAAAAGTGCCAAATTTTGCACTTCTCCATCATCCGTCGAAACAGACAGCGTCGAAGATCCATCCTCCTCGATCCGGGAAGCGACAATTTTCCTAAGCTGTTCAGCGTTCTCGCTCTCGACTTTGTCTGGCAAACGATCAAAGAACGTCTTTTTCGTCTGGTTGGCCATCGTGGTATCCTTGTTTTTCTTTCGTCTGAATATAGGAAATTCACTTTTCGAAACAATCAAAATTCTCGAAATATTCGAATTGCATATTTTATGAGTGCTTGGCTGGAAGTTGGATGTGTCAACTTCACGGGCGATGTTCAATAATTTTCGCGCTTTTGCTCGCGCGCCGTCAGAACGAGCGTTGCCGCGTCGAACAGGCCAGACACGCATAAGCGCTTGACCGGAAAGAAGAATTCGACAAGGAAAGACCCTTGTTGCAGAGTGTGGCCAAGCACGGCGACCTTGGCTGTCCGCCAAGATTGGCTTGAAAACGGGCAAGATGTTTCAATAGTGTGGGCTGGGCCTTTTTGGTGAAATTTGACAATTCTGCGTGAACACTGAAAAGACCTGTTGGAATCACGGTTCCGAATGCAGAAGTTCAGACAAGCTACAGTTCGCAGTTGGAGGAATTCAAATGCAAGAAATCTATGATGAAGCAGAGAAAATAAAGGCCGACGTCACGGTTTTGATCGTTGAGGACGAGGACATGCAGCGCGAAAGCATCGCGCGGCAACTCAAAGGCGACCAGAATTTCGCTGATTTCAAGATCGTCGAAGTCATGGAGGCTGCAAACTCGCAGAGCGCCGAAGCTGCGATCAACTCTGCGGCGCCGAACCTGGTTCTTCTCGACTGCCATTTGAAGAATTCGGAGTTGCAAGGCGAAGAGCTGTGCGAAAAGCTCCGAGGCGACGGCTTTTCAAGACCCATCATCATGCTGACGGCCGTCAACATAAAGCCGGAAGACGAGGGCTCCAGCTTGAGAAAGGGCGCGAACGACTACCTCCGGAAGCCGTTCAACATGGGCGTTCTCATGGAGCGGATAAACAAGCAGCTGGTTCTTTACGAAAAGTCCGAAGACGCCGAGTTCAGGATCGGGGAATTCCTGTTCAAGCCTGCCAAGAACTGGCTTGATCATCCCGCCAAAGGTCGAACGCCGCTTACGGCGATGGAAACCGGAATCCTGAAGTTCCTCTACAAGGCGAGAGGGCAGGTGGTCGCGAAGCCGATTCTGCTCAAGAGAGTCTGGAATTACAGTCCGAAGGTCACGACGCACACGCTGGAGACGCACATCTACAGGCTGCGGCAGAAGATTGAAGTCGATCCGAAGAATCCTGCGCTGATTCTGACGAGTTCGGGCGGCTACAGACTTGCTTGCTGAATAATTTTCCGATTCCAGTCGGACGGCTGGGTGTCGTGTCGGAATTGGATTTGATGCCGGAACAAGGCTAGGCGCCCGAGTGCAGCCCGGCGTCGGTCGCCATGAAGCTGAAACGCCGGAATTGATTTCGCGAAGAATCTGGCGATGGAAAGCGCTCAGTTTCCCTCGCCGCTCGCGAAGCAGGCGGAAGACGAATAGCGGATGTCATCAGGCGGAACCGTGCTTGTCGTCGGCAACGACGGCTTTGAACTCAAGTCGCTTCAGGTTTTGCTTTCGCAGGCCGGGAAATTCGCGGCCATTAGGGCCGAGAGCGCGGCCGAAGCTCTGGGCACTATCGCCGAATCTCAAGTCGATGTCGTCATTTGCGACATGGACTCGATGACTGCGGCGGATTTGACCGCAATCCGGAGCGCAGCGGCCGGGCACTGCGCCGAATGCTTGCTCATTGCGGGAAACGGAGTTGAAACCGACGATTCTTCCGAATTGATTTCGAATTCCGGCTTCGCCGCACATGCAATCAAACCGCTTGCGATCAGGGAATTCATCGGCCAGATCAAATTTTTGCTCGACCGCGCCGCCCGTCGGTCTCCCTCGGATGTCCGGTTCGGCCCTTTCGAGCTTGTCGAAGGATCCAGATTACGCCGAATGGACGATGGGAGCGAGATTTTCCTGACCGACAAGGAAGCGAGGCTTCTGCGGCTGCTTTCGTCGGCAGACGGCGGGTTCGCGACGAGCAGGGAGCTGATGGCCGACGTATGGGGCTACCACGAGTCTGCGAATTCCCACACGCTGCAGACGCACATTTACAGCTTGCGCCAAAAGCTGGAGACGGATCCGAATACCCCGCAACTGCTGGTGACCGAAAAGGGAGGCTACCGCCTCGTCCGGTGACGCTCTGCGCGGCAACTCGCGGGATTGCGGCCCGGTGCCGACTTAGCATTGCGTCGGCGGGCAACTTTTGGCACGAGCGCATTCTCAAAACCGCTTCAACCGGGATGCAATCGAATGAATTTCAAAATCGCGACTTGGAACGTCAATTCGGTTCGCCTTCGGGGCGACATCATTGAAAGGCTGCTTCGCGAAGAGAGGCCGGATGTTCTTTGCTTGCAAGAACTCAAATGCCAAGACGAGTTTTTTCCGCTCCGGAGCTTCGAGGAATGCGGCTACGAGCATTCGGCAGTCCGAGGCCAGAAGAGCTACAACGGCGTCGCAATAATTTCTCGCCTTCCCATTCAGGACGAGGGCTCGCTGGACTTGCTGGAAAACTCCGAAGCGCGCCACGTCGCCGCGAGTCTGCCGAACGGCGTCAGGATAGAGAACTTCTACGTCCCGGCAGGCGGAGATGTCCCTGATCGGGAAGCCAATCGGAAATTCGCGGACAAGCTGGACTTCTTGGCCGCGATGCGGAGCTGGTCGCGAGCCTCCAAGCCTGAAAGATCGATTCTGGTCGGCGACCTGAATGTGGCTCCGCTGGAGGACGACGTCTGGTCGCACAAGCAACTGATCAATGTGGTCAGCCACACTCCCGTGGAAGTCGATCACTTGAACGAATTGACGGCGGCCGGTCCTTGGATCGATGTGGTGCGGAAAGGCATCCCGGACGGTAAATTGTACTCTTGGTGGTCTTACCGCGCCCGGGATTGGAGCCTCTCGGACCGAGGACGGCGGCTTGACCATATCTGGGCCACATCCGATCTGGCGGACTCCAGCCGGAACCCGCGGGTTCGGAAGGATGCGAGAGGCTGGGACCGACCGTCCGATCACGCGCCGGTGCTGGCGGAATTCGAATTTTGACGCCGGTCTTGGAAATCCGTCTCGGTTTTCCATATATTCGTCTGACAAATTGATCGCAGCAGGGTGCCGGACATGTCCGACCTAATCGGCTCCGCGAATCCGGAACTTGTAATCGAAGGTTCGGAAGCAGGGTTCATTCAAGACGTAATCGAAGGCAGCGCCGAGTCTCCGGTTATCGTTTACTTTCGGGCCGACTGGTGCGGTCCATGCAAGACTTTCGGTCCGGCGCTCGAGAAAGCGGTCAGGGACGCGGGCGGCTCGGTCAAGCTGGTCAAGATCGACGTCGATGCGAACCGGCAGCTGGCGGCCCAGATGGGCGTCCAGTCGATCCCTTCGGTATTCGCTTTCAAGGAGGGCAGGCCGGTGGATGGATTCATGGGGGCGAAATCCGCTTCCCAGCTTGCCGAATTCATCGCCAAACTTGCGCCTGACGCGGGGAGCGGGGCTGACTCGGAAGAACTGGAGCGCGCGGAATCATTGCTCAAGAGCGGCGCTGCCGTGGAGGCCGCGCAAATCTGCGCGATGGTCCTCAGCCGTTCGGCGGAAAACGCCGCTGCGTACGGAGGCCTGATTCGGGCCAATCTGGCGCTCGGCGAATTGCAGAGGGCAGAAGGTCTTTTGAACTCCGTTCCCGAGTCAATTGTCGACAAGAAAGAGATCACGGCGGCGCGCGCTCAGCTGGAGATCGCCAAGGAAGCCTCGGAAGCCGGTCCGATACCGGAGCTCCGGACGAAGCTTGCGGACAATCCGGACGAGCATGGCGTCAGGTACGAATTGGCGTCGGCCCTTCATGCGTCGGGCAAAACCGAGGAGGCGATCGACGAGCTGATGGAGCTTTTCCGTCGGGACCGAGAGTGGAACGACGGGGCGGCCCGGAGTCAGCTGTTCCGGATATTCGACGCGCTCGAGCCGAACGACCCTGTGGCATTGAAGGGTCGAAGACGTCTGTCCTCGCTCGTATTCATGTAGGGTTCGACGAAAGTGACGGACAGCAAGCCGGAGAAGGGCGCGGAATTCGGGCTGGCGGATCTGCCCGAGCAAATCCCGATTTTCCCGCTATCCGGAGTGATCTTGCTTCCGAGGGTGCACCTTCCGTTGAATATCTTCGAGCCGCGCTATCTCGTCATGCTCAACGACGTGCTCAAGACGAAGAACCGTTTGATCGGAAGCATCCAGCCCATGGAGAAAGGGAACGAGCAGAACCTCCACGGCGTCGGGTGCGCCGGCCGGGTTTCCGGATTTTCCGAGACGTCCGACAACAGGTACCTGATCACGCTCACCGGCGTGGCCCGGTTCAGATTGACGAAGACGGTTTCCGGCTTCACGCCCTACCAAAAGGCGAAAGTGGACTGGTCGGAATTCGAACGCGACCTATCGTCCGCCGCAAACGACCTGCGGTTTGACCGCGAACCGTTTTTGGATCTGTTTTTCAAATACATGAACCTTTCGGAGAGCCAGTACGGACTGAAGAAGATGCGGTCGATCGATGCGGAAACCCTCATCAATACGGTCTCGATCGTCGGCCAGTTCGACACGATGGAAAAACAGGCTCTCTTGGAATCGCCGTCTTTGGCGGAAAGACGAACCGCACTGGAAGCTCTGATGAGGATCGCGATTCTCAAGGGCGGCGAACGGGAAACGATGCAATGACCGACAACGAGCCGACATTCGACCGGCGCATGCTGGAGGTGCTCGTGTGCCCCGTCACGCATGCTCAGCTTTCCTACGACAAGGAGCGCATGGAGCTGGTGTCGAAGTCGGCCCGCCTCGCGTTCCCGATTCGCAACGGGATCCCGATAATGCTGGTCGAGGAAGCTCGCCGGCTGGACTGATCGAACGGCCTCATATCGGACGGTTGCGCATCGGCGCCGGCAAGTCGCCGCCGATGCCCGCCGCTTCGCGCATCGCGGCTCGTCGAACCCAAGGCATTTTCGTGATCGCGGCCATTCCCGCTTGCCTGGTCAAACGCGCAAGGTCGCCATCGAATGAAAACATGAAATTGAATGCGTCGGTCGCCGCCGCCATCGAGGCCGAATCGAATCGCCTCCGCCGCTGGTAGCGTTCCAACACTTCGACCCGTCCGATGTCTTCGCCCCTGCGGGCGGCGTGGACCAGCACCTCGGCGAGGGTTGCGACGTCCCGGAGGCCGAGATTCAAGCCTTGTCCTGCAAGCGGGTGGATGACGCGGGCGGCATCGCCCGCGAGCGCGATGCGCTCTCCCGCTATGGAGTCGGCCAAGCTGAACGCCAGCGGCCAAAGGAAGCGCTTCCCCGAAAGGGATGTTTCGCCAAGCAATTTGCCGAAACGGGGTCGGAGCTGCTCCAGAAAATCCTCCTCTTCCAATTCGAAGAGCCACGAAGCGGTTTCCGCGCTTTCCGTCCAAACGACGGAGGACGAATTGCCGAGCATCGGCAAGGTCGCGATAGGTCCGGTCGCCATGAAGAGTTGTCGAGCCTTACCCATGTGCGGCAATTCGTGGTCGACGCTGAATACCAACGCCGACTGCCGGTAGTCCTTGGTCGTTCTGGTGATCCCCGCGCTGGCGGCCGCCAAGCTCGACCGGCCGTCGCAGCCTATCAGCGCACAGGCTTCAAGCCGATTGCTTTCTTCCAGAACCGCCGTGATCGTTCCGCCGGTTTTTTCGATTCGCCCGATCCGCGATTCGAAGCATGCCGCAACGCTTGGCTCGGTCTCGACTGCCTGTGCCAAAGATGCGTTCAGATGGCGCGCTTCGATGATTCGGCCCAAATCGCCGGTTTGGAGCTCTGCTCGGTCGAAAACCAATTCAACCGGCCAAGCGCCGCTTTCCGGGCGGCCGTCAGCGACGGCGACGGATAGAATCGGCTGCCCCTTGTTTTCGAGCAGTCCGCCGAATCCCAGCCATTCGAGGTATCTGCACGACGAGAGCGACAGCGCGAACGCGCGACCGTCGAACTCCGCGGACATCTTCTTCCTGACCGGGACGCTGTCGATCAGACCGACGCGCAAGCCTTCGCGAGCGAGCGTGAGCGCCAAGGCGGATCCGACTGCTCCGCCGCCCGCAATGAGCGCATTGAATTCCGAACGCATTTCGCAATTATGCTGCATTGCAGGAAATTGTCCAATCACTGGTTCCGGCGTTTCGGCGAGCCAGTTTGCAAATTCGAAGGGGGCGTCATTGAGTGCTGATTGGCTGGAGCTGACCGCTTGCGAGCAGGGGAGAGCGATCAAGCGCGGGGAGATCAATCCTGTCGATCTCGCGGAAGCGTATTTTGAAAAAATCGAATCGAGCGACGTCGCTCCGAGCATCTACGCCCGACTGACGAAGGACAGGGCATTCGCCGAGGCAGGCGCGGCCTCCGCGCGGGCGAAAGCGGGGCGTTCCAATTCTCCGTTGGACGGCGTGCCGGCGTCTTGGAAGGATTTGTTCGATACCGCCGAAGTGGCGACGGAAGCGGGCTCGCGACTTCTGAAGGGCCGCGTGCCTGCCGCCGACGCGGCGGTTCTGCGCAACGCCTCGCACGCGGGAATGGTTTGCTTGGGCAAGACCCACATGTCCGAACTGGCGTTTTCGGGTCTCGGAATCAACCCGTTCACAGGAACTCCGCCTTGCGTAAACGATGGAGACAGCGTGTCCGGAGGATCGTCCTCCGGGGCCGCCGCCTCCGTGGCGTTCGGCCTTGCCGCCGCGGCCGTAGGGTCGGACACCGGGGGATCCGTGCGCGGCCCGGCAGCTTGGAACGATCTTGTCGGTTTGAAGACCACTCTTGGACTGATTCCGCTCGACGGGAGCGTTCTTCTGTGCCCGAGCTTCGACACTGTCGGACCGCTGACTTGCTGCGTGGAGGACGCCGCCGCGATGCTCGCGGCGCTGACGGGCGGAAAGCGACGGATAGATCTGAAAGGAGCCACCGTTGAGCGCATGCGGATCTTGACCTTGGAGAACGTCGTGATGGAAGGACTGGAAGCTCCTTGCGCGGAAGGGTTCAAGAGATCAGTTGAACTGATGGAATCCTGCGGCGCGGAAGTGACCTCGAAATCCGTCCCGGCTGTGGATGAAGCGCTTTTGCTTGCTACGCCGCTGTACTGCGTAGAGGCATATTCGATCTGGATGGAGACTATCGAAGCGGCCCCAGAACTGATGTTCCCGGAGATTCGGGACAGGTTCCGAAGCGGAAAGACGTTCTCGGGAACGGATTATGCGCAAGCGCAGCAGAAGCTTGCAGCTTTGCGCGAGGAGTTCAAGGAGGCCGTGTCGGGATACGACGCGATGGCCATGCCGACATCGCCGATTCTGCCGCCGAAAAAAGAGCGCTTGCTTTCCGACAGCGAGTATTATGCTGAACGGAATCTCATAGCGTTGCGGAACACAAGAATTGCGAATCTCATGGAAGTTCCGGCACTTACTTTGCCGACCGGCGTCGCATCCGCAGGAGTGATGCTGTTCGCGCAACCCTTTGAAGAAGCGAAACTATTGCGGATCGGAAGGGCGCTGGAAGCCAAACTGGGATGATGCCGCCGCCCGCGCGCCCGACGGATTGCAAAAATGACACATTGCGCCGAACCTGCGGCAATGGCCGCAGACGCGTTTATGGACGGAACCGGGAAAACCATCTAGCCTTTCTTCAACGGAGCGTTACGACTCCGGCAACGAGGCAGAAATGATCATTCCCGAGCGGTTTTCCGAACTGCCACAGTACCCATTTGCGCGGTTGCGACGGCTGATCGATGGCGTCGACCCGGGCGGGGAGCCGATTGACTTGTCGGTCGGCGCTCCCACGCACGAGTTTCCTTATTTTATTTTGGACGAAATCGGGAGCAACTTCAACGGATTCGGGAAATATCCGCCCACGGTCGGCGACGCCGAGCTGCTTGAAGCCGCCGCGGACTGGCTGGAACTGCGATATTCGGCCAAGGTGGATCCGTCCGTCAATATCGTTGCGCTGAACGGCACGCGGGAAGGCCTGTTCAACGCATGCGTGGCTGTTTGCCCGGAGCGGAAAAACGGAAAACAGTCATGCGTGCTCATCCCCAATCCGTTCTACCAAGTTTACGCGGCGGCCGCGCACGCTTCCGGCGCCGAGCCCGTCTATCTCCCGGCGACCGAAGAGACGGGGTTTCTTCCCGATTACGCGAGCCTGCCCGAATCCGTCCTCGAGCGCGCCGCCGTCGCCTACATCTGCTCGCCGTCCAATCCCCAGGGCGCGACGGCGTCTTTCGAATATCTTTCGCGGCTCCTCGAATTGGCGAAACGGCATGATTTCTTGATCTTCGCCGATGAGTGCTACTCCGAAATCTACAGGCGCGATCCGCCCGTAGGGATGCTGGAGGTCGCTTCGGACGAATCCGACATTGAGCGGATGGTCGTGTTTCATTCGCTTTCGAAGAGATCGAATCTGCCGGGACTTCGGTCGGGATTCGCTTGCGGCGGCCGGGAAGCGATCGAACGCTTCAAGTGGCTGAGGGGCTACAACGGCGCATCGCTGCCTCTGCCGCTGCAGAAGGCGGCCAGTCGCGTGTGGAGCGATGAAGATCACGTCGAATTGAACAGATCGATCTATCGGTCCAAATTCGCTCTGGCGGACGAATTGTTGTCGGGGATCGAAGGATATCGGTCGCCGACGGCGGGCTTCTTCCTATGGCTCGAGGTTCCCGACGGCGAAAGCGCCGCCCTCTCGCTTTGGCGGGACGACGGAGTTCGCGTCCTTCCGGGCACATATCTGGGCCGAGAGGTCGACGGTGAAAACCCCGGCAAGAGCTACATCCGGGTTGCGCTCTGTCCGTCCGAAGATCGCTTGCGGACGGGATTGGCCAAGATGCGCAGAAGACTGTTCAGTTAAGAGGTTCGAGCACTATGGCATATCAGGCAAGGCAGCACGGTCCGCTATTGGACGGATATTGGAAGCAGGTGATCGAGCGCCGAAGCAAAGAATTGCTCGGGCTTGCGCTGTTCGCGCTGGGCATTGCGCTGTCCGCGACGCTCGGTTCGTATTCGGCGAATGATCCCGGCATCTTTTCGTCGACGACTCTGCCGGTTCGGAACTGGCTTGGTCCCACGGGCGCGGCGGTGGCAAGCCCGTTGATGATTTCCGTCGGGTTCGGGTCATGGTTCCTGGCCGCATTCCTCTCGGTCTGGGGGCTCAGGTACCTGATCCACGCCGAACATGGCCGATTCGTGAACCGCATGCTGCTGCTTCCTTTCGCAGTGATGCTCTGCTCGATTTTCCTGGCGGCGATCAGCTCTTCCCAAAGCTGGGGGCATCACTTCGGTTTGGGAGGGATGTTCGGAGACACTGTTCTCGCGGCAATTTTGTACGCTTGGCCGGGGCCTGCAGGTTCTGGCGAGGAGCAGATCGCATGGATAGCCGGAGTTTCGCTCGCGGTCTGCGCATACGCCGCGCTCGGCTTCACGCTTCGCGATCTGGTTTACCCTTTCAGAAAAAGCAGCGGCCCGGCCGTGCAGGACGAAGAGGAAATTGGCGCCGCGCGCAATGCCCGGCGCAGAAAAGCAGAAGCTGCACCGGTTCCGGAAGAGCGCGAGTTCGCGGACGAACAGCCTGCTTCCGGGCCCACGCGTCGCGGTCTGACGCGCGGATTGTTCGGCCGCAAGACGGAGCGCGCGCAACCCGAAAAAGTCGATCCCGTTTTCGAGGAGCCGGAACCCGCGCAGCCGGACGAGTCCGCCTCTCCGTCCCAAGGCGCTTTCGACCGGATCAGATCATTGTTTTCGAGGGCGCAGGAGGACGTGCCTCCTCGTCACATGCCTGCTCAGGTAACGGCTGCCGAGCAGGCCTTCGCTGGGCGAGCGCTCGCGCCGGAGCCGCCTTTGACCCGCTTCACAGGTCCGCAGGCTGATTGCGACCCGGCATCGGATGCGGATGATTTCGAACCGCCCGCAGACTTGCAAGCGGTCGGAAGCGATCTGGAGGAGCCGGATCCTGCGCAAGAGTCCGTCGGCGCGCCGCCGCCGAAGCGCGGAAATCCCCAAAAGACCCCCGCGCGGGCCGAGTATGACGGCCCTCCGCTCGATCTGCTGCAGCATCCGGTCCGCTCGAGCCAGCCTCAGCAAAGTCCTGACGCATTGCAGGAGAACGCGACGGCGCTCGAATCCGTCCTTGACGACTACGGCGTCAAAGGAACCATCGAAGCCGTCCGGCCCGGCCCGGTGGTCACTCTCTACGAATTGATGCCCGCGCCTGGGCTCAAGGCAAGCAGGGTCATGGGGCTTTCGGACGACATCGCCCGTTCGATGTCGGCCCTTTCCGCGAGGATTTCGACGGTTCCGGGCCGTTCGGTGATCGGAATCGAGCTTCCGAATGCCGAGCGCGAAAATGTCTTTCTGAAAGAACTGATCGCTTCGAAGGAATTCGGCGACAAGAGGCTGAAGCTGCCGATCGCATTGGGCAAGGATATCGGCGGCACGTCGATCTGCGTCGATCTGGCCACGATGCCGCACCTGCTGATCGCCGGCACGACGGGATCGGGCAAATCAGTCGCGATCAACACGATGATCCTGAGCTTGCTCTACAAGAGATCGCCGGAAGAGTGCCGCTTGATCATGATCGATCCGAAAATGCTCGAGCTCAGCGTCTACGACGGAATACCGCATCTGCTTTCTCCGGTCGTCACCGACCCGAAAAAAGCGGTGGTCGCTCTGAAATGGGTCGTCGGCGAAATGGAGGAGCGCTACCGGCAGATGTCCAAGATGGGCGTCAGGAACATCCACGGCTACAACCAGCGGATCAAGGAAGCGCTGAAGGCGAACAGGATGTTCTCCCGGAGCGTGCAGACCGGCTTCGACGAGGAGACCGGGGAGCCGATCATCGAAACCGAGGAGTATATGCCGGAGACGCTGCCGTTCATCGTCGTGATCGTGGACGAGATGGCGGATCTCATGATGGTCGCGGGAAAGGAGATCGAAGCCTGCATACAGCGGCTGGCGCAAATGGCCCGCGCATCGGGAATCCACATCGTGATGGCCACCCAGCGGCCTTCCGTCGACGTGATCACCGGGACGATCAAGGCGAATTTCCCGACCCGGGTTTCGTTCCAGGTGACCTCGAAGGTGGACAGCCGCACAATTCTGGGTGAACAAGGCGCGGAGCAGCTTTTGGGCAAGGGCGACATGCTATATATGGCTGGCGGAGGCAAAATCAGCCGGGTCCATGGTCCGTTCGTCTCCGACGAGGATGTCGAAGATGTCGTCAATCACCTTAAGGATCTCGGCGAGCCGGAATATGTGCCCGAGGTGCTGGACGGGCCGAGCGAGGAGAACGAAGCCGCGTTGAACGACGTGCTCGGCCTCGCCGCTGGCCAAAGCGACACCCAGTACGACATGGCTGTCTCGATCGTCTTGAAGGATCGCAAATGCTCGACGTCCTACATCCAGCGGAAGCTGGGCATCGGCTACAACAAAGCCGCGAAAATCGTGGAGCAGATGGAAGAGAACGGTCTGATCAGCCCGGCGAACCACGTCGGCAAGCGGGAAATCCTCGTGCCGGAGTGACGCCGTCTTTCCAGGCGCGCCATTCGGCGACGGCGTCCGGGCGGCCCTATGGAGCGGCGGCATGCGTTTGAAGGCGGCTGCGATCGCGGCCGCCGCCGCGTTTTCCTGGGGGAGCGCGGCGGCGCAAGACGAGCCGACCGCGCTCGACAGAATTTCGGCCTACATGAGCGAATTGACGTCGGCGCAGGCCTCGTTCCGGCAAATCAACGCCGACGGCTCGGAATCGACGGGCACATTCTATCTGCAGCGGCCTTGGAACGCCCGGCTGGACTACGACCCGCCCGAACCCGCCCTTCTCATCGCAAGCGGACGGACCGTCGCCATTTTCGACCGGAAATCGAATTCCGGGCCGGAAATGTATCCGGTCAAAGGCACTCCGATCTATTTCATCCTCGCCGACGAAGTGGATCTGTCGGACAGCGAATACCTGATCAGGCACATCGTCGGGGACGATTTTACGGAAGTCCATCTCAGGAGCTTGAGGAAGAAATTCAAGGGATACATCAAGCTCGTGTTCTCGAACGAACCGCTGACACTTCGAGGCTGGATATTCGTCGATGAGTTCGACAACAGCACGACGTTCGCGCTCGGGCCGCTTGATCGGGATGCAGACATTCCGGATGAGCTGTTCAGCATAAACGCGGAAAAGAAGCGTCACGAAAACAGGAGCAGCTGAAGGCGCCCGATCAGGTGCAGGTGGACAGCTGCCTCCTGTACATCCGCTCGCGGTCGACCAGATTGTTCGCGACGTCGACGAGCCAGTCTTTCTGCAGATACGTCTTCCGGTTGTACCCGCCGTGTCCCTCGTGATACGCAAGATACTGATTGCGAATATCGGTCTTCGGCACGCCGTAGCGCTTCGTCGTGATGTTCGTGTACCATCCCATGAAGTCGACCGCATCGCCGAAATTGTGCCGGCGAGCCCGCTGGTTTCCTGTCGAATCGCGGTACCAGTCCCAAGTCGAGTCGATGGCTTGGGCATAGCCGTACGCGCTCGACCGGGGCTTGATCGGAATCAGGCCTAGAAAATAAGTGCTGGTCGTTCGCGCCCTGGCTTCGAACTTGCTTTCCTGCCAGATGATCGCCATCTGCACCGAGGTCGGCAAACCCCACTTCCGCTCCGTCGCCTGCATTTCGCGCTTCCATCCCGGCTGCGCGCGGGTAATGCCGCATGCGTCGTCGAGATTTCGCGGCGGCCCCGAATCGATAAAGGTGCAGCCGGCCAGAAGAGCGATTAAGAGGAGCTTCCTCATGGATATGTCGAATTCAACTCCGGTTCCGGCGGAAGCTTACCATGTACTGCCGCGCTTTCAATTGAAATTTTCGACATCCGCCCGCTCGGTGCTGCCGCGCAACATGTGTCGGCAGTCGGGCGGTCTGTTGAACTCGCATTGTTCAGCGGCATTCGCGAGGATTCGGCTCGCTTGCCGTTCAGAAAAAGCCGTTGCGAAAGTATTTTGATCCCGATTGCACAACTCGCTAAATTGACGGACTGCACGAAGCGGAATTGCGGAGTTCGACCCGCTGCGAAGCCGCGCCGAAGTGCTGAGCCAAGGCACCGATTGGAAGGACGATGATGTTCATGCCGGATGCGAGCGAACTTTCCGCTCGCGCTAGGAGCGACTTTCGATTGGCGCTTCCCATCGTCATTCGGAACGGCGACTCAGGCGCCGTAGCCATCTCGGCGGAAACAGTGCGCGAGGACAGGCTGGCCGCCATGATCAGCATGGATGGCCCCACCGCGCTTGCGCTGACGGAGCGGAGATCGTCCACGTTGAAAGCGAGGGCGTACGACGGCGACATTGCAAGGGTCGCGGTTCCGACGGATGCAGATGCGAATTGGGTCAGGGCCGTCGCGGACCCGGCCAGCGATCTTCGCGTGCCCCTGAAAGGTCCCTTCGCAACTGAACGCGGCGGCGATCCAAGCCTTCACCGCATGGCCGTCGAACTCGCGCGCCGGGCACGATTGCTTCCTGCTGCGGTGCTGAATGAAATTCCGAACCCGGTCGGTTTCGGAACCCGGAACAACTTGACCATAGTCGATATCGCCGCTGCCGAAGGCCCCAATGAAATCAAGAGCGGCCCGATCATGGTTGCCAGCGCGAATTTGCCGATCCGGGTGCATTCCGAAACGAGAATATTCGTATATCGACTCGATTCCGGGTCCGAAGAGCATTGCGCCATCGAGATCGGCAGGCCGGACCGGAAAGCGCCGGTCCTCGTCCGTCTGCATTCCGCCTGTTTCACGGGCGACGTGCTGGACTCCTTGAAATGCGATTGCGGCACCCAGCTGGCTTTGGCGCTCGACCACATGTCGAATGCCGGCGGCGGCATCCTGCTGTATATGAATCAGGAAGGAAGGGGTATCGGGCTGGGGAACAAGGTCAGAGCCTATTCCTTGCAAGATCAAGGGTTCGACACTCTCGAAGCCAACCACCGTCTGGGATTCGAAGGCGACGAGCGGGATTTCGGGATCGCGGCCGACATATTGAAGCACCTCGGATTCGCATCGGCGCAGTTGATGACCAACAATCCGGAAAAGGTGCGCATGATGGAAACCGCAGGCATCGAAATCTCCGGACGGATTCCGCTCAAGTCGGAGCCGACGGAATTCAACGAAGATTACCTCGCCGTCAAGTCAGAGAAATTCGGCCATCTGCTGTGAAGCCGTCGCGCTTCGATATCGTCGTAGGGAGATGGGGCGCCCGGTTTCTGGGCCGCCGATTTCCGTGCGCAACCGGCCGAGGCGGCATCCGCGACGCGAAAGTAGAGGGCGACGGAAGCACGCCGTCCGGCGCATTCGAATTGCACCAAGCCTACTTCAGGCCGGATCGGGTGGATGCGGCGCACTTTGCGACAAAATGCATTCCGATCAGATCTTGGCAGATTTGGTGCGACGATCCCGGACGCGAAGACTACAACAAGCTGCTGGACCGCAGGTCGGGATGCGAATTCAGCCATGAGCGGCTTGCCAGGGCCGACAGGCTCTACGATCTGTTCGTCGTGGTCGGATACAATTGGCCGAATCCCGTTCCGAACAGGGGGTCTGCGATATTCATTCACGCTTGGCGGAGCCCGCGCCATCCGACTGCGGGATGCGTTGCTTTCGATGCTTCAGATCTTGATTGGATCATTCGTCGCCTGAGCTATCGCAGCCGTTTGATTGTTCTTCCGGAAACGCGCCTGAGCCGCATCGCCCAGCCCGTCTCCGTGTAACAACGGTTCCATCGCAACAAAGGTACATGGCGCGACATGAGGTCGGCTTTGATCGTTGTGACCAAGGGAACCCCCGATGGGTTCCCTTGGCGAATTGTTCCGCCCGACGACTTATGAACCGTCGTACGCATAAGCGCGCCCCGTGTTTCGACGGACCCACGCATGCAGCGATCTCGATTCCTTGGCGGCAAGGGAAAAACAGCGCTGGAGCGGATTGCAAGATTGGAGCCTCGAAGACGCCCGGCGGATTGCAAGGCCGACCTCATGTCGCGCCATGTACCTTTGTTGCGATGGAACCGACATTCGGCACTTGCGACGCCACGATCACCGAACAAGGGGACGTCCTGTTCGGCCAACGATCGGTTCCGGCGCGTATTGCCCTTGAACTTTTTCCCTGACAGGCAATTGATTGCGCTGCAATAGCCTAATAAATTGAGAGAAATTCAGATGTATGGAGACACGAACATGGCAAGCATTACGATCTCCAACTTGGAAGACGAAGTAAAGAATCGCCTGAGTGCGCAAGCGGAAAGAAACGGCCGATCGACTGAAGCAGAAGCGCGATCAATCCTGCGCAAAGCGGTTCGTTTAGAGCCTGGACCTAAAAACTTGGCGCAATTTATCCATGATTGCTATGCACCAGTAGGAGGTGTTGAACTTGATCTGCCGTCGCGCAAGAATGCTGAATCTTTTTGAAGCCCGACCATGTACATTCTTGACACCAATGTGGTGTCCGAGTTGATGCGCCCAAAACCTGATGACACGGTGTGGTCATGGGTTGCAGATCAAGAGGGATCAAACCTGTACCTGACTGCGATCAACGTGGCGGAATTACGCTATGGCCATGAGATTATGCCGCTTGGAAAAAATCGCAATATTAAAGGCGAAATCCTTGATCATGTGTTGAAATTTGGTTTCGCGGATCGAGTCTTGTCTATTGATGTCACCGCGGCAGAGATTTATGCGGAGATTGCCGCCAGACGGAGGGCGGCCGGGCATCCTATCGCGCAGTTTGATGGTCTGATTGGGGCGGTCGCGCTGTCGTACGGCATGATGGTTGCTACCAGGAATATTTCTGACTTTGAAAACTTGGGTTTAAACATTGTCAATCCTTGGATTGATGTTTAAGTTGATTGTTAGTGACTGGTTGAACTGTCCCGGATTTTCCGGAAAGCAAAAGACTAAGCAATCGAGCCGCCTGCACACATGAATCCTGGTTCCATCGCAACAAAGATTGTGTTTTTGTGCCGTGAAGTTCAGTTTAGCCGATGCCCGACCTTCTTCATGCCGTGCAGTAGGTCATCAACCAGCACCCAGCCATCGGGGCCAAGGCCAAGGGTCAGGTCGACCAGTTCCGGCTCGTGGCGCAGGACACGCGACAGGAATTTGCTTTCCCTATTCATCAGTCTTTTGCGTTCAGCATGGCCTGTCGCAGAATGGCATTCATGCGCGACTGGTAGCCTTTGCCACCGACCTTGAGCCATGCCAGCACATCCGCGTCCAGTCGTGCGGTGATCTGTTGCTTGATGGGGCGATAGTGCTCTGCGCGCTGCATTTCCGCTAGTTGCGTGCCCGTCAGTTCAGGGCAATCGCTCGTGTCGATCTGGTCGTCCGGCATCCGCGCCAGCCCCTCAAGATGCTTGCGTTGCGCATCGGTCAAGGGGGGCAGCGTATCAAGCGTGTAGTTGACCACTTTCTTCTTCATAACGTTTCCTTTCCGATCTAGTCGGAAGTTCCTTGGGGTTATTTTGAACAACTCTTTGAATGTCCGGCCTAATTTGCGGATTCCGGCTGTGCGTCCACTGGACACGCCGCTTTGGGAGGGGCTACCGCATGGGGACCTTCGCGTTCAGCAGCCTTAGCGCCTGATCCTGGATCGGCGTCGGCGAGGCGGGGACGTCGAATCCCGGCTTTCCCGGCTCCGAGGGCTCGATCCTGTTCATCGTGAGCGTTCCGAGTTGCTCGAGCAGTCCCCGGAAGTCGTGGACGTCCTGTCCGGAGCTCGTGCGCTTGGTGGTTGCTTTCCGCTTGGCCTGCGGCGAGCGCTCGGCTTTGGCGACGGGCGAGTCGCGGACCGGGCCGCGCTCGTCGTCGAACAGCATCGGGGCGAGCGCTTCGCGCATGTGCTTTTCGACATAGTACGCGAGCATGCAGATCAGGAGGTGGGCGCGGACCCGCGGCTCGAGGCGGTGGCGGATGGGCCGGACCTGGAGGTCGGACGCCTTCATCGTCCGGAACGCCCTCTCGACCCGTCCCAATCTCTTGTAGGTTTCGACGACGGCGGCGGCGGACATCCGCTCTTCCGGCACGTTGGTCCGAACGACATAGAATCCGTCCAAGGCCGCCTCGTCGGCGATATTTTGCTTTTTGCGCTTCCATGAGAAGGATCCCGTTCCGATCTTCAGATCGAAATGCTTCCGCATCTTGCGCTTTTTGAGGGCGCGCTCGGCGCGGCGCCGGATCGCGTCCGCGCTCCGGAGCGGGCGCTTGTCCCGGCGAACCGCCCGGCGGATCTCCATCAGATCTTGCGCCGCCGCCGCGATCAAGTCCTTGCGCTTGCGGGTCCGCTCTTCGGCCAGCAGGGGGTTCCTGCAGACGACCAGCCGCTCGCCGGGGAACAGCTCTTGGCATTCGATCTCCGCCATGTCCCGCTCGTCGAACAGCGTGGGCTGCAGCGAGCCCTCGTCGGCCAAAGCGCCGACCCCGGAAGCCCGCAGGGCGAAGATCCAGTCGTAGCCGTTCGGCTCGAGGTCCTCGCGGACGCGCGCCTGCGTGATCATGCCCCGGTCTCCGACGAACACCGCCCGCTTCAGTCCGAAGCGGTCGCGGAGCTTGCCGACCTGCGCGGCCACGGTGGACGGGTCGGACGCGTTCCCGGGGAACGCCTCGACGGCGACCGGCCGCCCGTCGGCGTCGCACAGCAGACCGAACTCGATCTGCGGCAGCCCCGTCTTGCCGTCGCGCGAGTATCCGCGATCCACCAGCGGGCAGGTCCGGCTGTAGCTCCAGACCGAGGTCAAATCGTAGAGGACCGGGCTTCCTTCGCTCAAATGCTTCTCGGCCAGCGCCTTCTCGATCCTCGGCTGGCGCTCGAGCAGCCAGTCCATGGTTTCGTAGAGCCGGTCTTCGCTGACGTTCTCCGGCAAGCCGAGCTGGGACGCCAAGGTGGAGACCGCCGTCTCCGGGCGGAAGAGCCGGGCGGCGGCGAGCTTCGATCCCGGCTCCAGAATCCGCTGCGCGACCAGCGCCACCGCCAAGTCCCGCGACCGCGAGCGCCGGGATGCGATCGCCCGGTCGACGCCGCAGGCGCGAAGCGTCGCGAGGACCGCGGCGGCGTTCCCGTGCTGGAGCGATCTGGAGATTGTGAACGCGCCTTCGAGCGCGGCGGGCAGGTCGGCGACGGCGGCGCCGCGCAGGACCTCCCGGATCTTCTCGATCATCTCCGGGGGCAGCTTTGTGATGTTGGAGAGGGTGCGCTTCTTGACCTTTCCGCCTTCCCGGTAGGAGTGGCGGATCAGGATCGTGGGCCGCGATTTGCGGTTCGGGACGGTTTCTACGAACATGACTACCATTTTATCATTGTACTTTTATGTTTCAACGATAAAAATATCACAATATATTGACCAATGCATGACTACGTTTTTGCAGGCGGAAATGGGCCGGAATCCGCCTTATCCTATTGATGTTAATGGATAAAATTTGCGAACTAGCTTCAATATCGCACGGAACTTCCGTCTAGTTGCTCTTCGCGCCGAGATGATCCTTATGGTTTCGATCAATGTGCCGTCTGCGTCTTCGTCTGTGATCGTATGGGCCACCAGCAGAACCGTGACGCCGTAGACGGAACCGATGGTTCGCCATCGCATTTCATAGCCTTCGATCCAGTCTTGACGGGTCAGCCGCAGAGGATCACGAAAAATCTGCGTGGCCACCTCAAATGCAATGCCATCATGCTTGCGTTGATTGGAGATGTTCTTGTTCTCATCCCACGTAAACCGGATTTTTGTCATGGCAATAATGTAACTACAAATCTGCAACCAATCAAGAGCGCCTCCAAAGCTGTTAAAGCATTCCGCCAAAAACGTGAATCGTGAGGATTCCCACGGGCATTATTTAGTGCTTCCTAATGCTTGGAAGGATGGATCATGTCAGCACCTTTGCCATCAGCGCTGCGGATGCGTTTTCAGAGTTTGATTGAAGAAGGGTTAAGTGTGTGATCGGCCGCGGCGGAATCCGGGACTCGAAAGTCGAAGGGGACGGGAGCACGCCTTCCGGCGCCTTCAACCTGCATCATGCTTATTTCAGGCCGGATCGGGTGGGCGCGGCGCACTTCGCGATAAAATGCGTTCCAATCAGAAACTGGCAGATTTGGTGCGATGATCCAAGACGCGCAGACTACAACAAGCTATTGGATCGCAGGTCGGGATGCGAATTCAGCCATGAGCGGCTTGCAAGGCCGACAGGCTCTACGATTTGTTCGTCGTGGTCGGATACAATTGGCCGAATCCCGTTCCGAACCTGGGTTCTGCGATATTCATCCATGCTTGGCGGAGCCCGCGCCATCCGACTGCGGGATGCGTTGCTTTCGATCGGGCGGACCTTGATTGGATCATTCGCCGCCTCAGCCACCGCAGCCGTTTGATCGTTCTTCTGGAAATGCGCCTGAGCCCGCATCGCCGATCCTTCTTCGTGCAGCAGCCGACGTCAGCTGTTGTGAATTCAACGGATTCGTAGCGAGCCAGGATTGAAAACAATGCTGGACTGTCTCAAACGCTGGAAAACAAAGAGGGATGGCCCGCCGCTGGCATCCGGTCCCGACCATGCGCCGGTTCGCGGCGACATCTCCTGTAGATCGGGCGTGCAAGAGAGGCACCTTGGCGAGACGGGAAGGACATAGTTCGATCAAAGACCATTTCTCATCCGTCGAATTGGTTTCAAACCGCGCCCGAAGGCGCGCAAACCAATCCTCGGTGGTCTGGTTCCAAGATATGTCCGGCATCCTTGTCAGGGCTATTGATGACAAAACATGCCAAGTCTTCGCGAGGACAGTCGGTTTTCGGCCAAGCTCCAATGTCTTGACTTCGACTTCAAGCATTACAAAGTATTCCGGCAGGAGAATTGCAATGACCATCAAGACTACGCTCAGCTTCACAGATCGCCACCATCAATACCTCAAGGACAAGGTAGGGGAGGGAATCTACGCTTCAACCTCGGCCGCAGTGTCAGCGGCTGTGGAACGGATGATTGAGGATGAACAAGCGCGCGATGCGGCTCCGGGCGCGATGGCCGACGAAATTCGACGCCGTTCCACTACCTCGCGTGAGGCGTTCGTTGATCATGACGACGTGTTCACCCAAGCACTGGGCCGGCTGGAGAGCATTGAGTGAACTATCGGCTGCGTTATCATCCCAGCGTAGCCGATGATCTGACGACAATCGCCGAGTTGATTGCCAACTATGCCAGCCCGGAGATTTCCAAATAAAAACTGAACGAAATCGATGCCGCCGCGCGGGGATTAATTGATTTGTCTGATTGGCACCCGCCGCGATCGTATTCTTCCTGGCCTGCGCGCCATTCCCGCCGCCCGCCGTTCAGTGATCGTGTTCGCGGTGGATGCCGATGCGTATGCGGTTTACGTTCGTGCCATGACGTACGGTGGTGCCGACTGGATCTCGCGGGCGCGAGGCCGGCACTGATCTGGCGCTGCCAAGTTGATCTCCGCGATTGAGGAGGCTTGTGCCACCAACCCTCCAAGACAACGTCGTATCCGCCTTGTCAGCCCGCAAGCTGAACGCGCGAACCCGGAACAAATCCGACTTGGGCAAAAACATAGCCAATATTGCAGAGTTTATTCGTACATTTCTCAAGCCTGATTCTAGCGGGGATGGCTTTGGCTTTTCGCCATAGAAATTGCGGCGTCGCGCTTGGCCTTTTTGCTTCAGTTTTTGCAACTGCGAATTTCTTCGGCAACTGCATTGGAACGCAACATATGAATGGCAGTTTTCTTTTTGAACTCGCAAAAAAAAATCTTGGCTACGCTCCGTTCGATGATCATTCGGAACGAGGCTGGTGGTCGGTAAGAGCGCGATCCCGTTGAGCGGAGCGAGATTTTCCGGCAATTCGATCGCGATCAGGATTGCCTTGACCTGTTGTCGCTAGCGCTTAGCGATCCTCGGCGTTGGCTTTCCTTCCCAGACAAATTCCCACGTTGCTCCCGGCCGGATATTCTGCACGAGATGCGGGCGAAGAGCGACGAGGCATTGTCCCTTCGGAAGCCGGGCAGAGGGATACAGAATGCCGTTGCCGCCTGAATCGAGAACATCACGGGCCAAAATTTGCCCGGCCGGATAAGCAACCGTTGGATCCGCGCTTCCAACATCGTCACTTGGCGTCGGCTCAAGTTGATGAAACCGGGATGTGAATCCTGCGAGCAGTTCCCTGTAACAAGTAGCATTCTGGTAAACTCCGGTCGCTTCAAGCTCGCGCGTGAGATGCCTAGCGACCTCCGCATGGGCTGTCTCGACCGCCAGACCGCCGTAGGTGGCATACCATGCTCCCCGCTCGGGTCCGTTGAACCTGCTTCCCGTGCTGCGAGTGTAGCAGAAAGCCGCATTCACCATTGTCCAGCCGTAGCCCGCAGCATCTGTGAGGAGTTCGCCGGGCCGGATTCCTCCGGGAACCGGAAGGTTGACGGATTGACGCGCCGAAGTGATCCCCTCGATGTCTTCCAGTACTGCCAAGTCCTCCTCGTCGTCCGCAAGGGGAGCCATTGCAGGTTCGTCGATGCAAGCCGTGGAAATCAGCCTGACGGTCGAAGGGTCGGTGAATTCGATTGTTGCGAGGTTGTCGGCTCTGATCACACTCCGCCCCTGAGCGCATCAATATGCTGGCGCACTTTCATCATCGCCGGAATGCCGCCCTCGCACATGACTTGGACAGGAGTTTTTCCATCGAAACCCGATCCCGCATTCGCAGTCTTGGGCCAGCCATAGGTCAGCGGGCCGTTGAAAAGCAGCCTGAGGCCCTTGAAAAGACCTATCAGAAGACTCGCGCGAGTTATCTTGTCCTGATCCAATGCGCCTTTGTAGGCACCCGCTTTCATTCGGCTCCAGGTTGCAGGGGGCACGCCGAGAAGCATCGCGGCTTCGGCGTTCGACAATCCCCACGCGTCAGTCGCTCGCACGACGCCTTTGATGATCGCTGCGATCTTTTCGTTCTGCTCGCTAGGCAGAGCAATTGCGCTCGGAGGTGCGGTTTGGCTGAGTTCAGACATGATGATTTCCATATGATGATTAAATTCATATCATATGATTAAATTCAGTCAAGTTTGACATGCACGATCAAAGTTGCAGAAATGTCGGCACACTACTCTCGAGTCGAGTCATCGCCGCTTTGTAGCTGCACCGCGACCGGTTCGAAGCCGTCGCGGCCTGCATCCGCACCTGCGGGGCCAACAGGGACCGAATGCGCTGCGACCTCTGCCGTAGGCGCGGCCTGCCGGTCGGATCCGGCATCGTGGAAAGCGCCTGCGTTCGCATCGTCGGGAACCGGCTCGAAGGAGCCGGGCGCCACTGGTCAAAGGCAGGAGCCAACGCCGTGATCGCCATCCGATGCTGCCTCGCAAATATGCGTTGGTCCGATTTCCTCGAATGGAGGGCTTGTCGTGGTGTAGCCACCTGACCAAGAAAAGAAACGCACTCATTTCATGCCCGCCACCTGAAAGTTTATAGCGGCTGCGTTGGCCAACGCCTAAGAGTTGGACGGTCGAAACTGTTTCGGCCGTTGACGCCGAATTGGAGCATTGCCTATGATTTTGCGCAGTAGGCCGATACGGCTATTGGACGCAGTAGAGAATGTTGGTCTGGAGGCCCTTGGCGCAAAAGATGTAAAGCATCTCGACGGCAAGCTCTGGGAGTTTCGGGTTAAGGCCAAAGAGGGAATTGCCAGAGGCATCTCCGTGACGGTGGCCGGACGGCGAGTAGTGGTTTTGCATGTTTTTCAAAAAAAGTCGCGCAGGACGCCAAAAAAAGCACTTGCGGTCGCTAGTGAACGGATGAAACAGGTGGCGCCATGACGAAGTTGAAGGAATTGAAGAAGCGTTTCATGGAGGATCCGGAATTCCGGGAGGCATACGCGTCGGTCGACATGGAGTGCACGCTGGTCGAAGCGCGAGTTCGCGGGCGCGCAGCCGAGAATCTGATACGGGCGGAAGGCGCCCCGCACAGCAATACGGGCTGGTCCGCGCCAGAGCGGCCGAAAGGAGGTTCATAACTGTCGTTTTTCGCGAGCCTATCTCTGGTTAATTTTGCTAAAGCGATTATCGCGAGGCTAATCAGATTATCACCGGAAGCAAACGGATCGGACCCGGTTCAGATTCAAAGATACCGCACCCGTAAACATTGAAAACCGGACGCAAATCGCCTTTCTTTCTTGTATTTTCATGGCCCATACAACCTATCGGCCACGTAGGGGAGGGCGTCTATGCTTCGACCTCGGCCGCAGTGTCAGTTGCTGTGGAACGGATGATCGAGGATGAACAAACGTGCGATGCGGCTCTGGGCGCGAAGGCCGACGAAATTCGGCGCCGTTCCGCAACCTCGCGAGAGGCGTTCGTTGATCATGACGTTGTGTTCGCCCGGGCACTAAGTCGGCTGGAGATCAATGAGTGAACTACGGGCTGCGCTGCCATCCCAGCGTAGCCGATGATCTGACGATCATCGCCGAGTTGATTGCCAACTATGCCAGTCCGGAATTGCCAAACAAAAACTGAACAAAATCAATGCGACTGCCCGGACGCTGATCGACCTGCCCCGCTGCGGTACCCGCCGCGATCATAATCTTCCTGGTCTACGCGCCATTCCAGCCGCCCGCCGTGCAGTGGTCGCGTTCACGGTGGATGACGATGCGCAAGAGGTTTACGTTCTTGCCGTTACGTACGGTGGTGGGGTGCATCCCATTTTTGGCCAGCCGGCGGCACAACCCGCCCTCCAATCAGGGGACCCTGCCCAACGATTATTTTCGATGGAGAATTTGATGGCAAGCAAAGCGTTGATCCCGCATTCGACTGAGAGAATTTCTCCTTACTCATCCCAAAATGGGACACCCGTCCGGAGTCCTACCCAGTCTTGTCCCTTCCTTCCGTCTGACCCGGTCGTCACTGCCGCACTTCGACGAGCACCTACGGGTAATTGATGCGCACCTACAATTGCATTCAGTCAATCCGCCGGGTACCTTGTAGATCAGATCATGATCTGATAACTTGATTCTGTAAATTCTAAAATTTACGAAAATCTTAGCAAAGGAAATAAGTAATGTTTGGAAAGCGATGGGACAATCCCTATCCGCACGTAAAGTACACTAAACGCGGGGATCCGTTTGTCGATGTCGACGAAGTCCTTACCAGTAAAAAAGGCCGACGACTTACGGAACGGATGAAATTAATTGAAAAAATTATTGATCGAAATTCAAACGGCAATAAATCTTCGAATGAACAGCCATGAGCTGCGCTAACTATTGTGCGGTATTCCTGCTCTTTCGACTTCGAATCAAATTGCTCTTCGGATAAATACTATTCTCAGATATCGAGCAATGGTAGATTCCGCAGGTTGGGTGCTTGTTAGCATTCAAGTGTTTCCTTTTGCCTTGCTTTGATTGAAATTCATTAATCGTAGATAAAAGGAGTTCATCTACGATGAATTTAATTTCCCTAATAATGCCTCTCGTTGGCGGATATTGGTTTCTATCGGTGTGGTACGGAACAAGATTTACGGTGCGTCGGGATTCAGGATACCATCTTTTCTTCAAAACCATTTTATTCGGAGTTGTATTTCTGTTCGTTGCTAAAATATTATTAATATTTTAACCGCCATTTGCTTTGATTTACAGATTTTCATCCCAACTAAACTCGATTTGGAAAGCACGGTATCTATGATATTGGGAGTTGCGTTACCATATGTGCTGAATATATTCTATAGTCAAGCTAAGCATGCGCTAATTGCAGCGGAAGGTCGGGGTGACTTACTGTATGTGACCATCACCAAAGCAATCGGTAAAGTTGTGCTCGTCGAATTGACGATGAGTGGAGGAAAAGTGTACATTGGGTATCCATCAAGTTTGACGGATTTTGAAAAAAAGTTTTTCAATCTCATTAGGTACGCTAACGGGTTTCACGATTCTGAGCCTAAGGAACTAAAATAGACGTCGAGATATTCGTTGGTGCTCGACGAATTTGCTCAGCGCAAGATACTGTATAAAGCGAAGAACTAGTTTTTCGGAAATAAGCATCAATATAAAGGTGAAAGAAATTATATCCGCGAGGATTTTTTTACCCGGAAGTTTATGCAGAGTTTGAACGTATTCGTAATAGGGAGAGAGAGTGATTTAGCACTTTTGCTTTTAAAAAATTTTTGTTTTTTATTTCCGCCTCCTGATGGCACACTCCCGTCAATACGACAACGAAGAGCAGTGTTTGGAGGCAGGAAATGGAAGGATTCCGCACCATTTTCCAAGGGGTCGGGGATCCCCGCAAGAGCAACTCCACGAAGCACGACTTGATCGAGATGCTTGTGATCGCGCTTCTGTCGACAATGTCGGGCATGTCGTCGTGCAGCGGGTTCTCACGTGCTACGCGAGGTACAAACAAGAGTTTTTGAGCGAATTCATGGATCTCAGAGGCGGTTCGCCAGGCCACGGCGCCTTCTCCGACGTGTTCAACGGCCTTGATCCGGAGCAGCTTTCGACCGCCATAACGAATTTCGCGAAGACGCTGGCGGCGGCCGACGCGATGCACTCCCAGAGCGAGACGTCGTCGCGGATCAAAGAGAAGGGCGGAGACTGCGTCCTGCCGACGAAGGGCAGCCAAGGGGTGCATCCCATACTTTTTGGTCCGACAGGATGCCGCTGGTCGAAAGCCGAAGCCAACGCCGAGCTCGCCGCAAATGCTGCCTGGAAAACAACCGCAGGCCCGAAATCATCGATTGGAGGGATCGCCGCGCCGCAATCAATTGACCAAGAAACACGGGTTGCGCCCGGTTCCCCGAAGGTCTTGGAGCCGCGCGTTGCGAAGGATATGGAATTCGGAAGTCTTGTCGGCGCGTTCAGCCAAGGGGCGCAGGCATGGGCGTGCCGCGCCGTGTCAGATCGCCAAACGGATGAAAATTCCCATTGCTGCAATTGTAACGAGAACGCCGGCGATCCATATGCCGATCTGCCATCGCAAGCGGATGATTTCGCGGTGCGCCGCGTCGGCATCTCGCTTCGCCATGTCGGTCCGGAGCCTTTCGAAGGCGGCGTCGTTTTTCGACATAGCGGCGTGGAACCTGTCCAAAGCGCTTTCATACTTCGCCTGATGTGTGTTCATCTGTTCCCTCAGCGTCGCCAGTTCCTTGGAAACCTCGTGTATCGTCGGCACGCTCATTGCCCAATTCCCGTCGCAAGAAGTTCATCAGGCGCGCATCGGGCCGGACACCACATCGCCGAACCATTCGGCGCGAATGGCTGCTTCACATTCCCGCACTCTATATCGCTCCGCGCGAGCCGTCCATCCATTTTTCTTTCGCAAAGGCTCGGCGCGACATAAAACAACTTTCGGCTTTCTCAAGCTGGAATCAGTCATCGCACGGCCCACCCATTCAGCCCAAGCCCGCCAAGATTTTTTGCCAAGCAATAGGGGCATCCCATTCCTTGCAGTCATGTGGCTGCGACGCGAATAGCCACCAATTGACGAAGCCGAGCCAACGCAAGTTTGCGAGGCGGCATCAGGAGGCGGACAGGTCGGCGACCTGCCTTCGACTTGCCGCGACCTCTCCCTCCTCAATTCAAAGAAAGTGGGATGCACCCGAATCCAAGCAATTACTTGCTCTTTGGATGACCATAGCTTATCTTCTCTCCAGAAACTTACAGTTGCCGATTCTCACGAAGGCGTCTTGCGTGGGCGGCGGACACCATGGCCATTTTTAAGAGACGCTGTTGCAAATCTGTTGCATCGACGATGCCGAAGAACTTGGCCAGCTTGGCGGTCCACCCCGACGTAACGGCCAGCCCGTACTCGTCGTAGGCGGCATGTTTGTTGATACGGGGAGCCTTGCTGATCTTGCCGGCGAATTCCTGAAGCAAAAGTTCAGTTTCTTCCCCGGGTTGCCCTGCCTTTCCGAAAGTCGGCCGGACCGCATCCTCCCCGAGATCGAAGGATCGGACCTTCGCAGAAACGCAACACGCTGAACCGCAAGGCAACGCAAGAACGCGGCCGGCTTCCTTGACAGCATTTTCCTCTTGTTGCGCCGTCATGATGTCCGAATCGTTGCTCGTATCCGGAATATGGCGCCCTGTGAGGCATTCGATGGCACGTCCGTTTATACCGCCTCTATGCAAAAAATATGCGACTGTTTTCGGTCAGCTGCGTTGTTTCAGCGGCGTCGGTGTGGTCGCACTTTTGCGAGGACATGTTCGGGGATGAAGTCGGCATGTTCTCGGAATCGTTAGCCCGTACCTTCGATTCTGATTCCGATGGCGAAATCGCAAAGGCTGGCGAACTCAGAGACAGTTGCAAATGGGAACCATTCGGAACTTGGCAACGCGGTGCAAACTCGTCGCCAATTCGCTCGCGATTGAATTCAGAAGTTGCTGAACTCTTCTCGGAAACCATTCAGCTTCGCTCTCCAGTTCGGATTGTCGAGTATCGTTGTGTTGACGATGCCGTCCGGAGGATTTCCGGTAATCAGATCCATGACCGCACGCACATCCGCCGCGCCGGTATCGGCGAAGCACTGGTCCGTCCAGCAAAGCGAATGCGGCGTCGCGATGACATTGTCCACGTGCAAGATCGGTTCGTCGGCACTTGATGGCTCTTCTTCGAAGACGTCGAGCCCCGCGCCGGCAATTCGACCCTTACGCAGCGCGTCGACCAACGCAGCTTGATCGACGATTGGACCTCGGGCGGTGTTGATCAGGTAAGCAGTCGGCTTCATCAGCGCGAGCCTTTCCGCACTGACCAATCCGACCGTGCTCTCGTTCAGCGGGCAGTTTATGCACACGAAATCGGAGCGCCGGAATACTTCCTCCAAACTCGCCATCTCCACGCCGATGGCGGCGACTGTTTCCGGCGCGACAAACGGATCATGGGCGATGAATTTGAAACCGAACGGCTTAGCCAGCCGGAACAGTTCCGCACCGATATTGCCGACTCCCACCGAACCGAGCGTCTGCCCAATCAGTCCCCTGCCCATGTGATGCGCCCGCTTGGCCCAGCCCTCCGGCCCTTCGCGGGTCAGCCCGTCTTTGATGAACAGTTTCCCGTCCAGAGCGAGCACGAATGTCAGGATCGCGACTGCGACCGGCCGCCGCACTCCGCTCGGCGTAATGACAAGCGCCGCATCATTCGCGTCGCAGCCCGGAATATCGACGTTGTCGTAGCCGACGCCGAAGCGAGCGATCATTGCAAGTCGGCCATCGCCCGGAAATGAATCGGCGTCGAACCGCGCGGCAAGCAATATCAATGCGTCGAAACCGGAAATGTCGGCCGACGCGATCTTGCCGTCGGTGACAGGCACGAACGACCAGTCGATCCTCGGATCGTCATCCAAGGGCGAAAGATCGAACGATGGAAACGCGGGCGCGCCGTCCGGCTTTACGAAATCGGCGCTCAATCCCAATCTGAATTTTGCCATGTCGGTTCCTCCTGTCGTAGTCAATTGCCGGCGGCGGCCCTGATCGCTTCAAAACCGTCGCGAAGCGCGCGCTGCAGAAGCCAGATATCGCCGAGATAGCAGATGAAGTCGCAGCCGTCCTTGTGAAGCTTCGCGCCCTCTTCCGGTGAGCCGACGAGCCGCCCCGCGCTTTTGCCATGCTTTGCCGCCGCGGCCATGAATGCTTCGACGGCCTCGACGAAACGCGGATGGTCGAACTGGCCCGGAATCCCAAGCGAAAGGCTCAAATCCAGATGACCGAGCCAGATGCAGTCGACTCCCTCGGCGGATGCGATCTCGTCGCAATTCCGGATGCCCTCTTCGGTCTCAATGAGAGCGACGAAAGAAGTTCTTCTGTTCGCGGCTTCGACGGCTTGGCCGACCGGCGCCTGCATATAGTCGTCATGGGCAATTCCGAGCGCGCATCCACGCATCCCGTCGGGAGGGAACTTTATGGCCTCGACGCATTTCCCGGCCTGATCGATGTTTCCGAGCATCGGCGGGCATATGCCTTGAGCACCGATGTCGCATGCGCGCGCAAGGTGATGCGGTTCCTTGGACGGCGGCCTCAGCAAGGTCGCGACTCCTTGATCGTGCATGCCGCGCACCAAAGCCTTGGCCGTCTCGAATGTGAAGCCGCTGTGCTCCATGTCCACGAATGCGAAATCGCATCCGGCAGATTTCAGAATGCGCCCGCACCCGGCTGTCGCGAATTCGCCGATGTAGGTTCCCAATTTCAAATTCTTGTTGTCGGCAAGCTGCCTGAATTCGCTCACGTGCTTTTCCTCCGTCGATGCTGGTCTATCAGGAGCGCGGCCTCGCCATCGCCATGCCTGTCTCGGGATCGAAGAAGACCGTCCGGTCGAACGAGACGCCCAGGGAGATTTTCTGGCGAACGCTCGGATTGAGCGCGTGGGCTTCCAGTTCAGCGACCACATGGGCGTCCGCGAGCGCGAAGCTCCCGTATGTGCGCGAGCCAGTGGGCTGAACGACGTCGATCGCGGCCAGAATGCAGTCCTCGCCGGATCCTGCCGGGAAGAAGTGCTCCGGACGCACGCCCCAGAGATAGTCGCCGTCAGGAAGCCCGAGGCTGCCGCCGTCGGAAATCGTCTGGCCGTCGGGCAGATTGATTCGATTTCCGCTCTCTTCCACGCGCACCTTGATGAAATTCATCGCCGGCGATCCAAGAAAGCCGCCGACGAAGATATTCGCTGGCCTTTCGAACAGTTCCAGCGGGCCGCCTTCCTGCTCGATCACGCCATCGCGCAGAAGAACGATGCGTTCGGCGAGCGTCATGGCTTCGATCTGATCATGGGTTACGTAAATGAATGTCTTGCCCAATTCCCGGTGAAGTCGCTTGATCTCCTCGCGCATTCCGTCGCGGAGCTTCGCATCGAGATTCGAAAGAGGCTCGTCGAACAGAAACAAGTCGGCGTCCCGCACGATCGCCCTGCCGATCGCCACCCGCTGCCGTTGGCCGCCCGAAAGTTCGCGCGGGTATCGTCCAAGCAAATCCCCGATGTGCAGCAGATCGGATGCCCACCGGACTCTCTTATCGAGTTCCGTTTCCGGGGTTTTCCGCGCTTTGAGTCCAAAGGCGATGTTTTCGTAAACCGTCAAATACGGGTAGAGCGCGTATGACTGGAACACCATCGCGATGTTCCTGTCGCGGGGTGCCAGATTCGCGATTGAACGTCCGCCCAGCACGATGTCGCCCGCGGAGATTTCTTCAAGCCCGGCGATGCTGCGAAGCAGCGTGCTCTTTCCGCATCCCGAAGGGCCGACGAGAACGATGAACTGACCCGCCTCGACCGCAAGCGAGACATCTTTGACGGCCTGCGTCTCGCCGTAGAATTTGTCGACATTCTTGATTTCGAGTTCGGGCATCCCGCTATCCCTTCACCGCGCCCATCGATATTCCTCGGACTATGAACTTCTGCATGGTTCCGACCACGAGCATCATGGGGAGCACCCCGAGCATGCTCATGGCGCCGATCTTGGACCAGAAAGTGGACTGCGATCCGAAATAGCCCGTAACCTGAACGGGGTAGGTGACGACCTCCGACCGCGTCAGTATCAACGCGAACAAGAAATCGTTCCAGGCGAAAATGAATGTGAATACCGCCGTCACGAAAAATCCGGCGCGCGCCATGGGCATGACGACTTTCCAAAGGACCTCCCAGCGGGTCAGGCCGTCCACGAGCGCGCTTTGCTCCAGCTCAAGCGGGATTTCCTGGATGTAGCCGCGCATCATCCAGATGACGTAGGGCAGATTGAACGCCGTGTAGAGTGCGATCAATCCGACGTAGGTGTCCACGATCCGAAGCGACACGAACAGCAGAAACACGGGAAACGCCACGCAGATCGGCGGAATCATCCGCTGCGATATGATCCATATCGCCAAATGGTCGCCTCCGGTTCGAAAGCGGACAATTGAATACGAAGCGATGAATCCGATCGCCATCGCCAGAACGGTGCTGACTCCGGCGGTCACGAGGCTGTTCCAGACCGCCCAGGCGTCGCCGTCGCGAAACAGAGTGATATAGCTGCTGAGCTGCAGGCCGGAAGGAATCCAAACGGGCGGATAGGCGAATATCTCTTCGGGCGATTTGACCGAAATCGCTGCAAGCCAGTAGATCGGGAAAATGAACAGAATGGTCGTGATGATCGCGCAAGCCAAGCGGACCGCCAATCGCCAGCCTCGGTCCCAGCGCTTCACCGCGATACCTCGACCTTGCGAAGCGCCCAGATCACTGCGGCCGTAAGCGCGAAAATGACGAGGAAGGCGATCGCGGAAGAATAGCTGATCTCGAATTCGCGGAACGCCATCTGGTACGCGTAGATCGTGATGGTTTCGGTTCTGGTTCCGGGTCCGCCTCCGGTCATGGTCCAGATAACGTCGAATACTCGAAACAGGTCGAGCGCGCGGATCAAGACCGCAATGAACATGACCGGCAGAATGGTCGGAAGGACGATTCTGCGGAAGGTCATCCAGCCCGAAGCGCCGTCGATTTGCGCGGCCTCCAATTGCTCCCGGTCGATGTTGCTCAGGGCCGCTAGCAGAATCAGGAACATGAACGGCGTCCACTGCCAGACCTCCGCCACCATTATGGCGGGCCAGACCAGCAGCGGATCCACCGTCCAGAGTATTTTGACTTCGCCTCCGGCAAGCCAGCCGATGATCTGATTGATCGGGCCGAAACGCTGATCGAACATCAATCGCCATGTCGATCCGGCGACGATGGGCGAAATGACGGTCGGCAGCAGAATCGCCGCGACGAAAACCCGTTTCCACGGCATCGGACTCAGGAACAGGAGCGCGAGGAGATAGCCGAGCACCAATTCGATCGGCAGCGCGACGGCGGTGAAGCCGACCGTGTGGATGAGCGATTCCCAAAGGCGGCCGTCTTCAAAAAGCCGCGCGTAGTGAGCGAATCCGTGGAAGTCTCGATCATCGTCGAACATCGTGATGTTCTGGAAGCTGGTCAGGATCAGCTTGACGAACGGATAGAGGCCAATCAGCAAAATGACGAATATCGCAGGAGCGACGAGCAAATATTTGAACCGGCGCTCGCCGCCGATTCTGCGTTCAGAATGCACCTTTCCGACCCGTAGCCCGGACGTCCGGCGCTGTCCCGGGCCGGAAGCCCGGGACAGCGCTCTGATTCAACCGGGATAAGCGTTGGGCTTGCTGGCCCAGTCCGAGTAGACGCGTCTCTGCTTCTCTACGCCGATGCGCTCGGTCAGGTCGTCCCACTGTTTCGCCAAGTCGTCGAGGATTTCCTGCGGATCATCGCCTGCCCAAAGCCTGCTGATTGATTGGCGGATGCCTTCCTCGTAGCGGTCGGTCTGGATGAGCGAGAGGTCAAGCAGTCCGGTTTCGGCTCCCAGAGCCAGCGTGTCGAGATACTCGGAGGCGTTCGACCACCGATTCCTGTACTCTTCGCTGCTGAAGTGGCTGGTGCGGAACGGATCCCTGAGCGCGAAGGGCAGCTGCACCCGCTGCAAGCTGATTTCTTCGCTGTTCATCCATTGGGCGAACAAATACGCCGCCTCCTTGTTGCTGCTCCCCGCCGCCACGCCGAGCGAAAACCCGACAGCCAGCTCGGGCGCGCCGCCCGGGGGAAGCGCGTAACCGATCTTGTCCGCAACCTTGGTTTCGGGGATCCAGTTCAGCGCTTCGGTGCCCTTGCCGTATCCCGCCGCCCAGCGGCCGACCGGAGGCCAAGAGACAGTCATGGCGATGTCGCCGGCGAGGAACGCGTTGAACGCTTCGATGAAGCCCCATTGCTCGACGCCCGGCGGCATGAACTTGTTCTCCTCGAGCATCGCATTGAAGACGCTTACGCCGACTTCGGAATTGATCGTCGCCTTCATGGTTTCGGGATCGAAGAACCGTCCGCCCTCGACGCGAAAACGCTCTTGGAAGAGGTATTGCGCGTTGCCCGGCTGCCGCAGCATTCCGGCGCCGTAAATGTCGGGTCCGTACTTGTCGGTGATGAATTGCCCGATATCGGCGAATTCCTCCCAAGTCTTCGGGGCGGCCAAGTCGTAGCCGTGCATTGCCTTGAACTCGGCCATGTTGTCGGGATCCTCGAAGAGGTCCTTGCGGTAGTAAAGAACGAGGACGTCGCCGTCGTCCGGGAGGCCGTAGATGGTTCCTTCGACCATCATCTGGTTGTCGCGGTAGACCGGCGCGATCAGATTCAGCTCGTCACGGTAGTTGTACTTGTCGACAAATTCGTCGAGCGGCTCCAGGACCCCCGCCAAAGCGAGATCGGGCATCTGGTTCGGAACGACGTTGAGCACGTCGTAGGCGCCCGAACCGGCTCGGTGGGCTTGCATGATTTTGGTGAACATCTGATCGAGCGGCGCTTCGATGACGTTGATTTTGATCCCCGTGAGGTCCTCCCACATCGGACCCGTGAAGTTCTTGGGATCAAGCGGCTGAAGCCCCGCTTCGTAGAATACGTTCAGCGTCACTCCCGCATACTGCTTCGCAGCTTCGACCGCCCGGTCGGCTGCGGACTGCGCCGAAGCCGAGGTCGCGGCGGCAGCCAATGCCGCGACCGCCGATAGCGTCGCGACTGCCAGTCGTAGTTTGTTCATGATTGCTCCTCCTAAGCATTTGCATCAAACAAGCGTCAAGATTCACAGATTTCCTTGACGGACTCAAGCACAGCGTTCGGATCGAACACGCGATCCAGCCAGTCTTCTCGGAAAATTTTCGGCCGCGCCTTTTCTATCGCGAGAAGCGCGCCGTCGGAGAACTTGCCTTGCGGGAAGGCGCCGAACGCGATCGCGAGCTCGATCTTCAAGTGGCCGAGTATGAAATCCATCGCCGCTTGGCGCGGAACGCCGCGCCGAACCGCTTCGTCGGTCGCGTCTCGGAGCGCGTAGCAAAGCGTTGCCGCTACGGTTTCAGACAGCGCGGGCTCGAGAATCGCGATCTGCTCGACCGTGCAGCGATTCGCGCGTTCGACCGGCGCGTAGATCGCGCGCGCGATTTCTTCGCACTTGGCATAGTCTTCTTCCGGGCCGCGCATGAGAGCGCAGACGATGTTCTGCGCAGCGTGTTCGCCTCCGAAGAAGTCGTTCCGCGCGCAAGGATCGGAATCGAAACTGAAGAGAGGCGGATGGCACGGGTGCGTGACGAAAATCGTTATGTCCTCGCGCCCCGGCATTTCGCCCGCATGAGGCGCCGCCGCGTCCAGCACGATAATCGCCGTTCCGCGGTCAAGCTTGTCGACAATCTCTCGGGCGACTTTCCCGATGAGCCTGTCGGGCACCGCGAGGATTGCCGCGTCGGCGCCGGAGACGGCCGAGTCGATATCGACGCATTCGACGGATACGGCGTCCGTCAGCCGCTTGCGCCCTTCCGATGACAATTCCACGTGGTCCACAGCGAATCGCGATTCCTTGAGATTGGCCGCGATCCGGACTCCCATTTTGCCGCCGGCGCCGATCAATGCGATCTTGGTCATTGCTGTCCCTCATGTTTTTGCGTTCCGACCGATTTGAATTGGCTGAAAAAGCCAGATTCGCCCATCTGACCGCCCTTCAAGGCGATCTGCAGATCCGAGAACGCTTCGCTGTCCGAATGGGCTTGGCACAGAGCCACGCCCGGAGAAATCGGCGTCATTGCGGTCAAGGCGTCGATGCCGAGTTCGGCAATGCTTCGCCCGGCAGTGTCGCCGCCGGCGATCGCAACGCGCTCAACCCGGCCGACATCGATCAACTTGGCGAGCACTTTGCCGAGGCCGACACCGATGGATTCGTTTACCGTTTCTTCGGATTTCCCGGAAGACCCGGTTGCTGCACGGAGCGATCCGATGCTCGGATCGTCGGGTCCCAGCGCTGTGAATATGATCGGGTCCTCGCCAATTCCCAAGGCGGCCAGAGCTTTTTCGCTTGCCCGCTCGATCTCGCGGTTCCATTCGTTGCTATCCGCCGCGAGGGCAGTATCCATTCGGATTGCCTTGAAGCCGTTCTTCCGCGCCAATTCGATTTGCGCGGCGGTCACCGGCGAACATGATCCCGAGACCGATGCAGTTCGCGCTGAGGAAGCGGGAACGGTCGCTGTCGGCGCGTCCTCCAACGCGCCGATTTCGCGCCAATGGGCGGTCAGCGCGTATTCAACGCCTTGCGAGCCTATGGTGAACAGGCGGCTGCCCCGGTTGCGCCAAATGAGCCTTCCAACAGCCGCGAGCGCGCCTTCGTCGACAACGTCAAGAGCGACCAATGGTTTCTGATTCCGGAACAACTCCGCAAGGACCTCTTCCTCTCTTCCCGACGAAAACGCCGCCGCGTCGACAAGGGACAGCGGCAGTCCCGTCTGCTTTCCGAGGTGCAATAGAACATCGGCTTCGGTCATCGGCGTAACGGGATGTCGGCTCATTGTCGGATGGCGATCAAGGCGGAATGTCTTCCCGCCGACGGCGGCGAACAAATTGCCGAATGCCTGGTAGCGATTGATCGCCGGCGCGGCGACGACTACCGGAACCCACTGGCTTCCGATCAGAGGCATGGCGATTTCAGCGGCCTTGCCGATAGAGCCGACGTGCGGGGCGGAATCCAGCGTGGAACATATCTTGTAATGATATATCGGTGCTGGAATCTGCGACATCGCATCGAAAATCTTCGGAAGGTGGCGGTCCATCCATTCCGGCGGCTTGGATCTGGATACTCCGGCAATTCCTATGCCCCGGCAGGAACTGAAGGCGCTGATCCGTTCGGGCGATGGCACATTCAGGAACAGGACGGACGGCAGTCCCGAAAAAGTCAGGACTTCCATCACGGCGGCCGCGCCGGTGAAATCGTCGCCGTACCAAGCTACAAGCGGGCCGTCGGGAAGGGAAATGTCATCTCGACAGGCGCTCACGCAGGACTCCCGCCAAGCGCAGAGTCGCCCCGATATTCCAGTGCTGAATAAACTGTCGAATTCTCAGTCATTGCATTGCATTCCGTTCGGCCGGGTCCATTCCGGCCGAAAGATTCCAATCCGGCACGGCGTCGCGCGCGAGCAAGGCTTCTTTCAATGCCCGCCCGCATCGCCTGAAACCTCGGCCCATGCGTTCTTGAGCGCCGCGACGCCTGCGGACGGGCCGCCTTCGTGTCCCATCACTCCGCCGCCCGCCGCGTAAATCAAGTCGGTCGATTTCAGCTTGGCGTATGTCTCAGGCACCTGCCGCGCGGTTTGACCGGACGAGAATACCGGCATCGCAATGCAGGGCAAATGCTCGAACATCGGCTCCAGGCACGTCTTCGCGGATTCGATGACGCTCTCGTCCGATTCGCAGAATTTGTTCGCAAGGCCGTTGACATGCATATGGTCGGCCCCCGCCAAGCGCCAAAGCTTCTGCCAAGCCTTGTAGGACCAGCCGAGCATCGGATGCCTCGACAAATATCCCCAGCCGTTCCGGTGCGCGTGGACCGGAAGCTGCGAATGCCGGCAGATTTCGATCATTCCTGCAAGCCCTACTGAATTTAGGCTGGCCATGATGCAGGTGCCGCCCAATTCGTGCACCAAGTCATGGCGTTTTCGCATCTGGTCCAAATCGCCGGTAATGTTGAATGCGAACATGGGTTTCCGATGGGCGCGGTCCGCGTAGTCGTTGATCACCTTCATCACCGCGCGGGCTCTGTCGGCGAACGGGCATGCAGGGCCATCCGACTGCAATTCGTCGTCCTTTATGAAATCAATCCCCGCATCGATCAGAGTTGCCGCGAGATCAGCTGTAGCGGACGGATCAAGTCCGACGCTGGGCTTGATGATTGTGCCGATCAGAGGTCTTCCGAATACGGACGCCAGTCGGCGGGTGCCTTCGACGCCGAAGGAAGGCCCTTCGTATGCTTGCGAGAATTCCGCAGGCAGTCGGATGTCGGTGATGCGCAGACCCGAAAACTGCTTCAACTCAAACAGGTTGCCGGCAACGGCGGCGACAAGGTTCGGAAGCGAGGGACCCATGTTCGCCAACGGCCACGACAACGTCGCGGTCGCCGTCGTATAGGTGTCGCTCGGGCTCGCAGCTCCCGGTAGAGAAGGCGCGCGGGTCGTGCCGACAATCGAGCAACGCTCCACGCGGGCCGCTGATCGTTCCCTCAGCTCCGGCGTTTCGCCGGGCACAGGAACGAAGGTTCCAGACGACTGCTCGCCAGCCATGGCGTCCAGCGCGGTGCCGGGATCGACCGGTGTTTCGATAATGTAGTCCGCTTCGATCCTTCCGGTCTGGACGTGCTTCGCGGCATTCTCCGAAGAAACCGGCTTCATGCTTCAAATGACACGAATGCCGTTGCAAATGGCCGAAGGGAAATGCCCCCGGAGACGATCTGCATACCGTTCTTGATCCAATTTCTGTCGGCGACTGCATCGGCGAAAGTGGCTTCATCCATCACAACCGCATTCGACTTGCCGGACGGCGCAACAAACTCCGACGCCGAGTTGCCCAAGTTTGAAACGACCGCTTCGACCCGGCTGCGTCTCTTGGCCGCGAAACAGTGCAACCCGCTTCCAAGTTTCCGAATTTGAACCCGCGGGCAATTCGCAAGCCGGGAAGCCGCACGGAACACATGATACAGCGGATACACCTTCCGCTCCGGACGGCCGTCGTAACATATTCTTGGCACAGGCTGGGGCTCGCTCACAATTCCGAACGGGCCTGCCGGCGCGCCGACAGCCATAGCTTCGATTCTGTGCTTGGTCGTGGCGGCGATCGCGCCGGTTATCCACGCGGCACCGAACAAGCTTGCATGGCGCGGATCGTACATCGCCATCGGTTGCCGGATCTGATCTGGATTGTCCGCTACCCCGGCCCCGTATGGATTCGAGCGCATTCCAATCGACACCAATCCCAAGCGGCAGGGCAAATTCGGGCAGAGCGCTTCTCCACTCGCGAAGATCGCGCCGTAGGCTTCAAGGGTTTCGATTACGGACCGGTCGTCGGCAGCATGGACCAACGGAGTCATGCCATACGTAAAGTAGTCGCATGCAGACGGATCTGGCGGGCAGCGATTGAATTCGGTGAAGTTCGTAAGCATCCCGCCGCCGATTTTCGCTCCGGGGAACGCCTTTCGGGCGGCGATTGCGGCATCCTGCGGCTGCATGCCTGTCGGCCAAGGTCCGGACGGCTGGTGGCTGGCAAGAAAGGCTTGCGGAAGGGCCATCACTCGTTCCGGCTGAACTCCGGCGTCGGAAAGCCTTGCCGCGATTGCTTGAAGCTCCTCGTCCGGAGCGGATTGGTCTCGGAGCACGAATTCAGCATTGATCGGGGCGCCTAACTCCGCAGATAGTCTTGACGATTCCGCCAAGAAATTCCGATCCGCATACGGTCCCGTCCGCAAGAGCAAAAACGACGGTCGCTCATCCTTCAGGGCGGCGGCATTTTCTTCCGCGCAAATCCACCCGGATTCTATCGCCAGACCGATTTCGGGAAACTTGGCGTCCAGTTCCTCCAGTTCCGAAACTTGCGAAGTCGGCTTGCCGCTGGCGGTTTGCTCATCGCCCGAGACATCGACGCGGATGGATTGGCGGACGACTTTCCCCTCAGGAATCTCGTAAGTGAACGGCAGCTTCAGCGGTCGGCAATATGTCTTGTAGGATCCATCCGACCAATTTCTTTGATCCTCCATTTCAAAGATTTCACCTGCGAAAGAAATTTTGACATTGATGCCGGATATAGTGTGTTCCATCCCATCGATGTCGAATGCAGGTTGCCCGGGAGAAATCAGAGCGGGGAATTCGGTACATTCATACGAACGGTCCGAATGCCGGATGCGGAGCGGTTCGCCCTCGACTCCCTTGATCGGATGCAGAACCGTGAATCCGGCTCTATTGGTCTTGAAGCTTCTAACGGCCTCCATTTCCAGAAGCGTGTCTATCCGTCCGCCCGTATCAGCGCGCAATTTAAAATCGCACTCTAACGCGCCTCCGCCGACCGAAAATCGCACTTCGATTGAGGTTTCGCTTCCTTTTTCGCGTACTGCAATTTTAGGATTTTCCTGCGGCATGGTGATCCAGTCCGGGTCTCTCACAGGCCAGGAAATCCCGCGAACCACTTCTTTGCCCTTCCAGCTGATCGCCCGGACCGTTTCAGCGTTGAATTCGAATGATAGGTCGCCGATTTTCAAGCTACGGGATTCGTCATGCGGATTCGCACAGCCGAATATGATTGCGCTTCCATCAACCGAAGCCATTTCGTTCCCTCCCTTCGGCATTTCGATAGACAGTAGGGTGCGAGGCAAAGCTGAGTCAACGCGCCATTGTCTTGTGCGATGCAAAGGCTGAATGAACAAATTTGCATGTCGGCCAAATCCCAGCGCGTTTGAAGGCGACAGCCAAATCCGGTCGGTGAACCGCCTTGGGCTTTCCAGAGAGAAGTCGGCTGCCGAACCCCGAACGAACAGGAGAACGCGTTCCGCCAACAATGGGACGAACTTGAAGATGCAGTGCAGGTGTTGACCAAAACACTCTCCGAAAAGCCACGGGCGATTCAATAGGCATCCAAAATTTCTTGGCGCAAGAGTCGCAACGGATTGACTCGAAGTTTTACCGAAAACAGCTAGACTCCTCTGCCTCAAAGAGCATTTGATGCAGAACTGATGTCTGTGGTCGGTCGAGTCGGGGTTGCGAGGTCGGGCGGGAGACGGAGAAGGCTGTAGAGCAGGGAGAAACGATCATGGAGTTTGTAATTTTTCTAGCGATCTGCATTGCAATTTACATGGTGTTCAAACGGAGTTCGAAAAACGGAAGACCGAAACAGGCAGCACAGAATAGCGGAAGACCAAAACAAGCGGTAGCGAGAAACGACTCAAGCAAATGGAATCATTTGCTGTTCGCCGACACCGAGACAACGGGATTGGGAAAGAAGAGCCAAGTGGTGGAGGTCGCCGTGGTCGACAGTCGGGAAAACGTCATTTTCCACAGACGGATCCGGCCTACGGTAAGGATCAGTCCTGACGCAGAGCAGGTTCACGGCATATCGGAAGCCAACCTTGCCAATGCGCCAAAATGGGATGGAGTGCATGACGCCTTCTGCAAAGCGATCAAAGGGAAAACCGTCGTCTTTTACAATGCGCCTTTCGATAAGAGGCTGTTGAAGCAGACGATGGACGCTTACGGCCTCAAGACCCCGGAAGAGATATCGAAATCCGAATGCGCGATGCAAGTGATGAAGCAATGGACAGGGAAGCGCGTGTCGTTGGTCACAGCGGCCGAGTGCTTGGATTTGGATTACGCGGGAAACGCCCACAGCGCAGTGGGCGATGCTGTCACGACATGCAGAGTCATGAGGGCAGTTCTGCACTGAGGTTTCCGTCCGCGCAATGAATTGCGCAGCCTTTGACTCAATGAAGATGCCAAGATGAATTGTAACTGGGCCGACCGGACCATCTGCATCGGCGACAACCTGCGCAACATGCCGGGAATGCACTAAGATCGTCGGCTCTGATCAGACTCCGCCCCCGAGCGCATCAATATGCTGGGGCGTTTTCACCGTCGCTGAAAAGCCTCTCTCGCTCGTGAGCCGAACAGGGGTTTTCCGTCGAAGCCCGGTTCCGTATTTGCAGTCGTGGGCCAGCCATAGGTCAGTGGCCAACTGAATGGCGGCCTGATGTCCATGGAAGGACCCATCTGCAGACTCGCGCGGGCATCTTGTCTTGGTCCAATGCGCACTTGTAAGCGGCGGCTTTCATTCGGCTCCCAGTTGCAGCAGCATGGCGAAAAGTATTGCAGCGTCGGTTGCGCGCGCAACGCATTGGATGATCGCTGCGATCTTGTCATGCTACCCGCTCGGCAGCGCAATTGCGCGTAGAGGTACGGTTTGGATGAATTCAGGCATGACACTATCAATGTGATAAGTATATTCGTATCATATGATTAAATTTGGTCGAGTTATTGGCATGCCGATAGATATTTGCCCCCTGATCGAAAGTCGCACTTGGATACCTATTGAGAAAAATTAACCAACAAATTCAAGTGGATTCAATTCCAACGTGTCCCCTAAGGTTTCCTTTCACACCTTTTTGTTTACACTCGTGAAATCCGTAACGCTTCCCTATGCCTCCCACGAAAAGGGCAATCTTCCGGTATTGCAATTGTATCGGAGGATTGTTAACCCTCAATTACCATAGTTTCGCCGTTCTGCTACACGCCATTTATGCGGGATGAGATTCTGTGTTTGTACGAGGATTGCGGTAATTAGAAAGTTTTCATATGAACTCCGATTCGCAAACGCTTATTCGCCAGGATAAGTTAGGGTCTGCCATCATGTTGGTCGATGCGATTGAGTGCCTTGATGCTCCGTTACATCCAGTATCGCTTGCTGCAGTATCGCTTGCTGGTGTTGAGGCGGAAATTGATCGCCAGAGACTTAGCTGCGCTTGGACCCGGCTGGTGCTATCTGCTCTTACTGTTGAGCTTGTTTTCAAACATGCTTGGGAAAACGCACACCCAAGGCAAGAGCGTCGCACTCACGATATTCAGCGTCTTTATACAGAATTGGCACCGGACATCGCCTGCTCGCTTCAACGCATCTATGAGGATTGTCTTCCCCGATATATCAGTGCAGTTCAAAAAGGTCGTAGTCAGGGAATAATTGTGGACGCCTCTCCCGCCACTTTCAATGAAGCATTAGTATGGAATAAGCTTGCCGTAAGGGATCTGAAATACGAGATGGCATTACCCGGCAAGTTCGTTCCTTACGGCATTTTCTGGGGTGCCGAGACGATATGGATTCCCTCACCAGACGTACGGCTACCCAATTTCGCCGTGGAACTTGTGGGTTGGGCCATGAATTTCTACTCGCAGGCTGATTAATCCCCAAGTGCCAATAACGCCTTCACGCGAGACTGAATAGGGCGCAGTCAAGACAAATGAGCTATTATCGCAGTCTACACTTTTATTCCGTGAAGTGAGAGGAGATCGTTTACAAGATCTTCTTCTGTCTTGATAGTCGTTCCGCTCCAGTGCTTCTGCACTACATTTAAGATATGATCCCAATCCCCAAAATCAGTGGCTTTCGGGTTTCGGGATGTTCGATCTTGGCTGCAATGAATTAGGATTCTTAGTGCAGCTTTGCGATTTGCTATGTTCGGGTTTTTATCTAAGTGCCCAATAAGCCTATCGGGAACAACGGTGGGCCCTGTCACAAATCTATTAGCGAATTCATCCTGATCACGCTGGTTCAAATGGCGAAAACATGTCGTCAAGGCTCGTTGCTCTTCCTCGGTCGTTTCTGTTCCGCTTTCTCCAGCGATATCTTCCCATAAAGGTGCGATGAGTATTTCCCAGCCATCTTTGTGCATTGCATCCGTTCTGTCAAAGATGTGGCAGATGCTCGCCACGACAGCCTGCCGCCGCCTCTTCGTAATTTTACCGATTTGCCACTCGTCCTTGTAGTTTTCTTTCTCATACCACACCTTTATGGCCATGATTAAACCGTATTTGTCTGCTACTTGATCATCTTCTGATCTGCGCCAACTTGTGCCGGGTGGTCCCTCATGTTCGAAAAGGTCATTTCGCATTGCTGCTTTTAGGCTTTCCCCCATTTGGCCTTTTGTCCAATCATTGCAATGCCAGAGTCCGTCCCACACCACATTGCGCCACAGCGCATCCCTCGATTCCAGTTTCCTATGCAAAACTTGTTCCACCACACCCGGAACCTCTTGTCGTACTAGCTCGTAGTCCCTTGCTAAGAGTACAGTTGCATAAATTTGGGTATAAGTGTCTTCTTGGACTGCCAAATTCTCCACAACAGTCATCATTTCTCTGGAATTCAGCTGCTCACTCGCAGAACCTGCTTTCTCCTTTTTTATTTGGAGCTTCCAAAGGTTCATTATTGCGTTAATTAATTTTCCCTCAGGCTTGTTGATTGCTTGCTCCAATGCCCCGTTGTAGTTGTCCGAGATTATTTTCCGTTTCTTGTCTACCTTGAAATCTGTTGTCGTCCTTCCTTTCAAGACGTTATAAATTGCTTCCATTGTTTCGTTGCTCCACTCCTCGTCCAGAGCGCGCCGGCTCGCAAAATACAGCATTTCCTCCAAGTTCACTTCGGTATTCCCATGATTAACAGCAGCCCAATTCGTTTCTTCCAGCCACTTTCGACCCGCTAGAGTGTCGAAGTGCATGGGCATTGCTTTAGTCAGGCTCTTCCACGCTCTGTGATTCCATAACTGTCGTTCACTCAATTTCTGGCTAAGTTCGAGACCATACGTCACGCACTTAGCCACTGCTTCTTCAAGTGCCTTTGTGGCCCCTTCAAGGTTTGGCCCCTTGGACCAATCCGCATCGTCAATTGATGCGAACCACTCCTCTATCAATTTATCGAGTGCTTCATCGCCTTTTTCCCTCCAATCATTGGTCAGCTCGTCAGGAGAATTGGGACTGATCGGCTTAAACCTACGTACAGTAATTTCCCCTTCGGAACGATCTTCCTTACCTATATTATTTTCCATGTGTGGATATTTTTTCAATAGCCGTTTCAATTCAATTTCCATTGTATGATGTTCAATTCCTTGTTTTTCTAGCCAGCTAATCATAGACGCCCGCCAAAAATCGGCTTCCTCACCATTTTGCCGTTCGCTGCCTATCTTTGGCACCATTTTGGCGATTGCCATCGCCGCAACTTCCTTAGTCTCTTCTTTCGTATCGTGCCATGTTTGTTTTATTAGCAAGTACCGTTCACGCCAAGTATGCCAATCGTTCATTCGATCTTGGCTCGCGACCCATTCAAGCTTTCTTGCTGCATTCCAATGTGTCGCTTTCCGCACGGAATCCACTGCAATCCGGCGCAATAGCGGACTGTCTTCTTTGATTGCCCGTTCCACACATGCAGCCCACCTTTCTTTGCTATCTGGTACACAGCCCATTTTTGAGATTCCTCGGCTGGCAGCATCCAACAGAACGTAGCGCCCACCTTTATCCCAGTCGGGTAACTGGTCTCGCTCTTCTATGCTTGGAAGAAAGTAGTTCCAACTATTAAAACTATTTTTCTTTCCGCCGCAGATGTCGGTAATCCTTTGCTGCCTTCGTAATGCGGTTGACGCAATTTCCCATAATTCTTCCGGCACGTTTTCCACTAGCCTTGTTCCGATCTTTTTCCATGTTCTTTCAATCCTGTGCCCGTTTGATCGCGTTCCCGCGCCTAAAGCAATTCCTATTTTCGTCGGCTGCAAGTGCTCTTCATACTGCCATCGCCCATCTGGTTGGGCTACAACTTCGGTCAGCACTCGAATCACTTCCAATCCGGTATCAGTTTCAAAAGGGTCCATTTTTTGTATTCGCTCCGCAATCAACCCCAACTTTGAAGACACAGGGTCGTGTAATCCTCCAATGATTCCTTGGCTGCATAGGATTTCTATCCCGATCCGTAGGTCTTCAATTGAGAAGTATCTCTCCTTGTCCTGCAGCTCCCGGCCTAAACTGTATTGTAATTCTGGGTGCATAAGCCCGCCCGCAACAGCCTTAGCCCAAATTATTTTTCTCAAGCGTACTCCCGTTAGATTCAATGCTAGCCATCTACACAGTTTTCGTTCGCCTTCGGTTAACTCCTTTATCCTGAATACACCGGATAAGCCGGCATCCAGCATATCGACGCCAATCCATTCGTCGGGGTTTTTTGCTTCCGTTGTACCGTCTAGGAAGTGATCAAGTTGTTCGTTCCCTGTCTCAATCAATTCGCCGATCTGTTCCCATATTTTCGGGGTCGCCGACCCCGTACCTTTTCTCCCGATCTCTTGCCAAGCCTTCGCCTGTGCCGTCGCGCTAGTTGTCCTTGCCATCTTGTCGATCCTGTCTAATATTTCTTTGACTTCATGATGTTGGCCATTCACGTAGCTGACTGCTTTTACTCGTTCCGGGAGCCTTGCTGGAATTTTCCCGTTCGGGGGTTCCTCAATGATCGCGTATGTCTGCCCAGACGAATAGGGGTCAATATTGTCCAGTATCTGTTTGATTTCTGGATCTCCAAATCCATACCCAATCACAAGGACAACACGATCCCGGAAAATCTCCTGAAGATACCTAGAATGTACATTTCCTTCAGTCTTGTAGTGGCACTGCATTTCCGCGTCGGTAAGCAAAATGCTTTCCCGGTTTTCAAGAGTTCCGTGAAGGTGATAGATCCCACGGGCCGCGGCAGCTTTGCCATTTGCCGGCCCAGTCCATCGCGTTGGCGAGACTAGCCAATCACTTCCGTGTTCAGCGGCAGCCTCGAGCAGCAGGTCGTAGTTTGTAGTCAGCACCAGTGCATTTTCTCCTCCCCACCGCCATGCCATGTGCATTAATTTCTCATGGAGTCTTGACGGTATCTTGCGCTCACTTTCCGTCCTTTCTGCTTTTTCTTCAATCTTGTCGATGATCCAATCCCGACGCGTTGGTTCTTCCTTGATCCGCCCCCAAATGTACTTGGCTGGATCATGCTTGTTACTATCAAATCTATGCTGGCCTTCTCCAATTTCGTTGTCGAGAAGACCGGCTAATTGCGCCCATGCGGGAACGCGTGCAGGCGAATCTTGCGACGCACCTGCTCCTACCAAAAAAGTTATGCCCTTCCTTTGAACTGCTTTGATCAGGTCAGTAGGGATGCTCCAGTCTCGTTTGATTTTCGTCACCGTTTGTTTCTTGTGCCGTTGATTGCCATCAATCTCTTTTGGTTGCAGTGAAACCAAGCGAAACCGCTTCGCCCTTTTGCCTTAACCATGCCAACGTCGTTCTGTTGTGACTGCGGGTAATGTGTGGTCGAGACACGCAGTATGCCTCCGTGAGTCAAATTGAAGGAAGCGTTTGTGCCTTGGAACTCGTTGCTTTTGCCGGCAAACTTGCCGGCAAAAGCAACTCATATAGACAAACTTGTTATGGTGCAATATGCTGTGTCCGTTATGAATGCATATTCTGCATATTTCATCAACTTTGCGCTGAGTGGCGAGCAGCGCTCCAACGCCGAAGCAGTCGGTTTCCGGCTGGGGGCCAAAGGCACCCATTCCAGTCGGACCATTATGTTGGCGGAATTGAAAGCGGTATTGGAGGCTACCCCGGTAGATGCCGCGCGTGCCGACTACACCTCGGCGATTGTCGAAGGCAACTGCCTGTCGAAGGCGACCGTCGCGACCCGCCATATCTCGGGCCAGCGACTGCGCGAACTCTATGGATTAGAGCCCAAAGTGCCGCTGTTTCGCGTGCTTCGGCGATTGTGGGCCATTGATCCATCCGGTCGCCCTCTTTTGGCTGCGTTGGCGGCGGTCGCGAGAGACCCGCTGTTCGCCGCCACCTCGTCCGCGGTCGTGCTCACCCCGGCGGGCACGGAACTTCAGCGTTCGACGATGAAGACGTCCCTGCGTGATGTTGCTGGCGACCGTCTGAACGAAGCCATTCTCGAAAAGGTCTGCCGAAATGCAGCGAGCAGCTGGACGCAGTCTGGCCACCTTGAAGGCCGAACGATCAAAACGCGACGCCGCGTGACTGCCTCGGCACCGGTTGTCGCCTTCGCTCTCTATCTCGCGTGCGCGGCGGGCTTTCGCGGTATCGGCATTTTTTCCTCGGCGTGGCTGCGGATGCTCGATTGCGATCCCTCGCAGGGTCGCCGTCTTGCTGCAGAGGCGAAGCGGCTCGATTTGATCGACCTGAGAATGGCAGACGACGTCGTGGAACTCGGTACCTCGCGCCTCGACCCGACTGGGAGAAGTAAGTAGCCGTGTCCCGCATCGAAGATCTCGCGGAGGCTTATGGTCGACATATTGCGACGCCATGGCAAAGGACGGTCGCTGGCGCGCAAAGGGTCGTGATGGTGGTGTACGACAAGGAGAAAGAGCGGATGTTGCGCGCCCGCAAGCTTGCATTCGAAACCGCAACGACCCAGGCTGGCTACGCATGGCTGGAAGTCGATCTGGCACCCGCTTTCGCCGAGTGGATGGCACGCGACGAATACCGCGAGGACTATTTCGCAGAACCCGCGGATTTGAAGCTGAAGCTCGACGCTGAGTTCCCCGACTATGTAGCCGCCCGCATCCGCGAGCGACTAATCTCGACCGACGCGACGGACGCTTCTGTCGTCGCAGTCTTCGGTGTGGGCGCGATCTTCGGCTTCACACGAATCTCGCAAATTATCGGCATGGTAGAAGGCGACATTCGCGGTCGCCTCGTTGTCTTCTTCCCCGGGCAATACGAGCGGAACAATTATCGCTTGCTGGACGCGCGCGATGGATGGAATTATCTCGCCGTGCCGATCACGCCGCATAGCGAAGGAAAATTCGGATGAAGATCAAGGATGCCCTTTGGCGCGACCCGTCAGCACATCCCCTCGTCAACAAGGGTCAAGCACGAATATCTGACCGGGAAGACGAACAGGGGATGCAAGAGTTGCGCGGCGAGCTTTCGACCTTCGTCTGCGAGGGGCAATATGCGGATGGCATCCAAAGGATCGTACGTTCTTTTATCGACGATCTGAACCGGACCAGCCAGCGCGGAGCATGGGTCAGCGGCTTCTTCGGCAGCGGCAAATCGCACCTTCTGAAGATGCTCTGCCACCTCTGGCGCAACACCGAATTCTCTGACGGCGCGACGGCGAGAAGTTTGGTTCAGGCAATACCCGAAGATCTTGACGCGCTGTTGCGGGAGCTTGACGTCGCGGGCCGGCGCACCGGCGGCCTTTTGGCTGCAGCCGGCTCGCTGCCAAGCGGCAGCACCGATCATGTCCGCCTCACCATCCTCGGGCCGCTCCTGCGCGCCGCCGACCTGCCGGAGCAGTACCCGCAGGCGCGGTTTTGCATATGGCTTCACTCCGAAGGCCACTTCGACGCCGTGAAATCCGCCGTCGAGGTAGAGGGCAGGCAGTTTGAACGTGAACTCAATAATCTCTACGTTAGCGGGACACTCGCCCGCGCCGTAATTGCCTGCGACACCACCTTTGCTGCATCCGAAGCCGAGGCGAAACAGTTGCTGAAGGCACAGTTCCCGCCCCAAACTTCGGACATCACAACAGCCGACTTCCTGAGTACTGCCAAGGATGCGCTTCGGCACGCTTCCCTCAGCGACGGTCGGATGCCATGCGCACTCATCGTGCTTGATGAGGTACAGCAGTACATCGGAGATTCAACCGACCGTTCCATGCTCGTCACTGAGGTTGCGGAAACCATCGAAAAGCACCTCGACAGCCACGTGATGATTGTTGGTGCGGGCCAGAGCGCGCTGACTGACGTACCGCTCCTCATGAAGCTGATGGACCGCTTTACGATTCGGGTTCCGCTCTCAGATGCTGACGTGGAGGCCGTAACCCGCAAGGTACTGCTCCAAAAGAAACCCACGGCAGTTGAAGGTGTAAGGCAGTTTCTCGAGCAGTACGCGGGTGAGATTTCGCGGCAGCTGCAAGGGACAAAGCTAGGCGAGACCGCTGCGGACCGCACGACGCTCGTCGAGGACTATCCGTTGCTGCCAGTTAGGCGGCGCTTTTGGGACGCCTGTTTCCGCCAAATCGACGCTGCAGGTACCCACAGCCAGCTGCGTTCGCAGCTCCGCATTCTATACGACGCACTGGCCCGGCTCGCCGACCTTCCTCTTGGGCAGGTAATTCCCGGCGACGAGTTGTTCGATTCTCTCGCGCCTGAAATGGTCAACACAGGCGTCTTGCTCCGCGAGATCAACGAGCGAATCGTCAGAGTTGGCGAGACAGAAGGTCTGCTAGCGCGCCGTATCTGCGGTCTGGTCTTCTTGATCAGCCGGTTAACGCGGGACGCAGGCGCGGATACCGGTGTTCGCGCCACTCCGGATCATCTCGCCGACCTGCTCGTAAACGATCTCGCTGCCGACAACGCGCGGCTCCGCGTCGAAGTCAACGCGGCGCTAGGCAAATTGGCCAGCGACGGCATCCTGATGCGCGTCGACGACGAATACCGCCTTCAGACCCGACAAGGCGCTGAATGGGATCGTGAGTTCCGTACCCGGCAGACCCGGTTGAATAACGATGCGGCCGCAATCCAGATTCGACGCGACGAGCTTCTTTATGGCGAGATCGAGAAGTCTATAAGGGGCCTGCGCATGCTTCAAGGGGTTTCGAAAGAGCCCCGGCAATTAGCCATCCATCGCGGGGCGGTCCCGTCACCCGCAACGGACATCTCTACGATTTCTGTCTGGGTTCGCGACGGCTGGGAGACGTTGGAAAAGGACGTGATGAATGCGGCACGTTCGGCTGGTGACAACGACCCAACGATCTATGTGTTCGTTCCCCGCCAATCTGCGGACGATATTCGAGGGCAAATTATCGAGGCCGAAGCCGCTGGTCAGACGCTCGACGCCCGCGGCAACCCAACCGAGCCAGAAGGTCTAGAGGCGCGACGCAGCATGGAAAGCCGCCGTGCCAGTGCCGAGGCGGCACGCGACGTTCTTGTCCGAGACGTTGTAGCCCGCGCCAAGGTTTTTCAAGGTGGCGGCACCGAAGTCTTCTCTGCGACACTGGAAGATCGCCTTCGAATGGCCGCCGAAGACTCGCTAGTGCGCCTGTTTCCGCGCTTCAAAGAAGCCGACAACGCAGCGTGGTCGACAGCCATTAAACGTGCCCGCGAAGGCGCCGAAAACCCGCTCCGGCCCGTAGGGCATTCGGATGCAGTTGAAAAACATCCAGTCTGCAGACAGGCGGTTTCCGAGATCGGCACCGGTGCTACCGGGTCCTCGGTACGCAAAGCCTTGTCGGGCTCACCATTCGGCTGGCCGCGTGACGCGGTCGATGCAGCGCTGATTGCGCTGCATCGATCCCAGCACTTGTCGGCAACGCTTAACGGCGCAGCGGTTCTGCCAGGCGCGCTCGACCAGAACCGGGTCTCGAAGGCGGAGTTCCGAGTCGAGCGCGCGGCCCTCTCAGTCAAAGATCGCTTGGTTCTACGGAACTTGTTTCAGATCGCCGGCGTTACTTGCAAAAGTGGCGAGGAAGGCCAGAGATCAGACGACTTTTTGAGCCTGCTTGCCGATCTCGCGCGGTCCGCTGGCGGAGATCCGCCGCTTCCTGCCCCTCCTGAATTGGTCGAAATTGAGGACGTGCAGAGGTTGGTCGGGAACCAGCGGCTGGCGGCAATCAAGGCCAAGGCCGATGATTGGGAAGCTAAGATTGGAGAGTGGCGCGCAACGGCAGAGTTGATCGCCACGCGCCTGCCGGAATGGCAAATGGTTGAGCGATTGGCAGGGCATGTCGACGGTATTGAGGCAGCCACCCCGCAACTGCAGGAGGTCGATGCAGTTCTGGAAGGGCGGCAACTGCTGACCAGTGTCGACCCTGCCGCTGGCATCCGCAAGTCGCTGGCTGATTTACTCCGCGCAGCGGTTCAGGACAGAACCGCAGCGCACGAAAGCGCATACGCTAAAGCCATGGCAATGCTTCGCGTGAACGAAGCGTGGCAGAAGGTTTCGCCCGCCGAACAAGACGCGATTGCGAACGATGTGGGCTTGATCGCGCCTGAAAGGGCGAATGTTTCCACCGATGAAGATCTGGTCAAATATCTTGATAGGCGTTCCTTGGCGAGTGCTCGCGCGGAGACCGACGCGGTTCCGGCGCGCGTTGCCCAAGTGATCGAGCGAGCAGCCCGACTACAAGAGCCGCAAGTTCGTCCAGTCGCTCTGGAACGGGCCACATTGCGTGACACCGCTGAGGTCGAAGCGTGGACTGAGCGCCAAAAGCAGACGCTGCTCAAAGCTGTTGCCGAGGGCCCGGTACTAGTGAACTGAATGGAGGCTTCCGATGCAATTCATACGCCGCATCCGCTTGAGCGGCCTGTTATCCTTCCCTCCCGACATGGAGCCCTTGGAACTTCAGCCACTGAACGTGCTGATCGGTCCGAACGGGTCCGGGAAGACGAACTTTATTGAAGCGTTTGAGCTCCTTCGCTCGACGCCGACCGATTTCGCCGCCGCGATCCGTAATGGCGGCGACGCGCAGGAGTGGCTGTGGAAAGGCGAAAACCCGGCGGTTGAGGCTGAGTTAGAACTCGAAACAGGAAATGTGGCACCGTCGACCGGCCGGCCATTGCGTTATCGTCTTGCATTCAAGTCGTTGAAATCCCGAGTTGAGGTAGTCGACGAGGCAATAGAGGAAGTGAAACCCGACCGCGGACATGACGAGCCGTATTTCTATTATCGGTTCCAGCGGGGACAACCGATTATAAACGTCAAAGGAACATCGGAAAACAGTTCTGGCGAGCTGATGGAGAGGCACCTTAAGCGAGACGATCTGTTGCGAGATCAATCTGTCTTGCCGCAGCTCAGAGACCCGGAACGATATCCCGAAATCACTTGGACCGGCAAGGAGTTTGGAAAAATCCGAGCATTCCGTGACTGGACGTTCGGCCCGCGTTCCGTTCTTCGCAATCCGCAACGCACGAGCAATCCACCGGACGAGCTTCTGCCGAATGCCGAAAATTATGCGCTTGTGTTGAACGAAATCAAGTATCTTCGTAGTCCGGATATAGCAAAGAAGTTGAAACGGTTCCTGCCGCGCTTCGAGGAATTTGGGACCCGCATCTTCGGCAACGCGATGGAATTTTATATACGTGAACAAGGGTTGACCGCCCCGATCTCCGCTATGCGCATTTCTGACGGTGCGCTGCGGTTCCTAGCCATACTCGCTACATTGTACGCGCCAACTACGCCGCCGCTCGTTTGCATTGAAGAGCCGGAGCTAGGTTTGCATCCGGACGCTTTGTCATTGCTGGCCGAACTCCTCGTGGAAGCGTCCAACAGAATGCAACTCGTCGTAACGACTCATTCAGATGCGCTGTTGTCAGCATTGAATGACCAAGTGGAGTCAGTTCTTGTATGCGAGAACGACGGTTACGGGACGAAGATCAAACGTCTCAACGCCAAGAGGCTTGCGCACTGGCTCGACGAATACACGCTCGGAGACATTTGGCGGATTGGTGAAATCGGAGGAAACCCGTGAGTGCCGTCACGATCTACATGGAGGGCGGCGGTGACAAGAAAGGCACCAAGAGTCGGCTGCGGGATGGAATGGCTGTTTTTCTCAAAAAAGAACTCAATGAAGCTGCAAATGCGAAGAAATGGAAGTTGAACATCGTTTGTTGCGGCGACCGACGTAGAACATACTATGCATTCAGAAATGCGAGAAAATATGCCAACGGGGATGAAGTCGTTATTCTGCTCGTGGATGCCGAGGCCCCCGTCACGTCATTGACGGTTGTTGAGCATCTCAGGAATCGGGCGGGCGATGGATGGGATTTGACCGGCGTACCAGAAAATTATGTCCACCTGATGGTCCAGACGATGGAAACTTGGATCGTCGCCGATAAAGATGCGTTGAGCGATTTTTACGGGCAGGGCTTTAACGAGAACTCTCTCCCTTTGCACCAGAACCTTGAACAGGTGAGCAAAAAGGCGGTTGCGTACGCTCTTAACCAAGCGACGACGAAAACAAAGACAAAAGGCCCTTATCATAAGATTCGGCACGCCTCCCAACTTCTCGGGCTGATCGATCCGGGTAAGGTGCGAAGGAGATGCCGCCACTGCGAGCTGTTGTTCTCGACACTTGGCGCAGTCCTTGAGGCAGGGTAAGGCAATGAGTTCGCTTTCGCGGGACTTGCGTGGGACGCTGGAGAGTACTGTCCGTAAAGCCCGTGCTGCCGCCGAGGTCGGCGCGGGCAAGGCACTAAAGAGTCGCAGGTTTGCCCGGTCGCTCTGGAACGGGCCACATTGCGTGATACCGCTGAGGTCGAAGCGTGGACTGAGCGCCAAAAGCAGACGCTGCTCAAAGCAGTTGCCGAGGGCCCAGTACTAGTGAACTGAATGGAGGCTTCCGATGCAATTCATCCGCCGTATCCGCTTGAATGGCCTGTTATCCTTCCCGCCCGACATGGAGCCCTTGGATCTCCAGCCACTGAACGTTTTGATCGGCCCGAATGGTTCGGGGAAGACAAACCTGATTGAAGCATTTGAGCTTCTTCACGCAACGCCGACGAATTTCGCCGCTGCGGTCCGTGATGGCGGCGGCGCGGAGGAATGGTTGTGGAAAGGCGAAAACCCGGCGAATGCGGCGGAGTTAGACCTTGTAACAGGAGATATGACACCTTCCGGCCGGCGCCGGCCATTGCGCTATCGCCTTGAATTCACGTCTTCAAACGCACGAGTTGAGGTACTAGACGAGGCAATAGAGGAAGTGAAACCCGACCGCGGACATGACGATCCGTATTTCTACTATCGGTTCCAGCGGGGACACCCGGTTATAAACGTCAAAGGAACAGCGGAGAACAGTTATGGCCGAAACGTGGAAAGGCACCTTAAGCGAGACAACCTGTTGCCGGATCAATCGGTCTTAGCACAGCGCAAGGAACCGGACCTCTATCCCGAGATTACTTGGATCGGCGGTCAGTTCGGACAAATCCAAGTGTTCCGCAACTGGACCTTCGGGCGTTATACTCCATTGAGACGGCCGCAGCATGCAGACCTACCGGAAGATCGACTACTTCCAGACAGTAGCAACCTGTCTTTGATTCTCAATCAGGTCGAACACCGGGACCCGAGACGGTTCAACGAGCTCCTTAAGCGTTTTTTCCCACGTTTTGAGCGGATGTCAACCAAGATTTCCGGCGGAACAGTACAATTTTTTCTACATGAATCGGATTTCAAGTCACCAATCCCTCCGACGCGTCTATCAGATGGAACGGTGCGCTTCGTCGCAATTCTTGCGACCCTTTTGGCACCATTGCCGCCACCGCTTGTTTGCATTGAAGAGCCGGAGCTAGGTTTGCACCCCGACGCGGTGGCTTTGGTTGCCGACCTTCTAATTGAGGCATCGGAACGCATGCAGATAATTGTCACAACTCACTCGGATACGCTCGTCTCCGCGCTAACGGATCGACCGGAAGCTGTTGTTGTTTTCGAGCGGCCGGGCGCGGGAACGGTACCGCGACGACTCGATCCTACAAGGTTGGCGCATTGGTTGAACCGGAACTATACGCTCGGGGATGTCTGGCAGCGAGGGGGAATTGGAGGAAATCCGTGAGCGCTGTCGAGATTTACATGGAGGGCGGCGGTACAGGCAAAGGTGCTGCAGACCTTCGCCGTGGCATGAATGAGTTCCTTGGCGAACTCAGGGCTGCGGCACGGTCGAAAGGGTGGCACTGGAATCTCGCTTTATGTGGCAGCAGACACGAGGCTTACGACACGTTCAACATTGCTCGCTACCGTGCCAGAGAAAGTGAAATAATCGTCCTGCTCGTGGACGCCGAGGTGCCTGTCAAGGCATCGACGACTGTCGAGCATCTCCAGACTCAGGAAGACGGATTGGATTTCACTGGCGTACCAATAGAACATGTCCACCTAATGGTCACGACGATGGAAACTTGGATCGTCGCCGATATGACTGCATTGAAGAAATTTTACGGGCAGGGCTTTCACGAGAAATCTCTCCCTTTGCACGAGAATCTTGAAGAGGTGAGCAAAAAGGCGGTTGCGGACGCCCTTGACCGAGCGACCAAGAAAACGAAGACAAAAGGCCGCTATCACAAGATTCTGCATGCCTCCAAACTTCTTGAATTGATTGATCCGGGCGAGGTACGAAGGAGATGCCGCCACTGCGAATTGTTGTTCTTGACACTTGGCGCCTTCCTTGAGGCAGGGTGAGGCAATGAGCCCACTTTCGCGGGACTTGCGTGGGGTGCTGGAGAGCACTGTCCGTAAAGCCCGCGCCGCAGCCGAGGCCGGCGCGCGCAAGGCGCTGGAGAGCCACGCCATCGAACATCGCGAACCTTGGGAGTCGATGACGCGAGAACAGCGTGAACTGCGCATAAAGCTGCGCGCTCACGGACGGCATCTCGGCGATCAGCGTGACTCTCAGACTAAGGAGCAAGCGATCAGCCGGCTCGTGGAGGAATGCGCCTATTCACATTGGCATCGAATGCTTTTCGCGCGTTTCCTTGCCGAGTCGCATCTTTTGATTGAACCGGACACCGGAGTACCAATCACCCTTGCCGAGACAAAGGAATTCGCCCGCGAGCAAGGCTGCGACTGGCTAGGGTTGGCCAGTGATTGGGCCGGGTGCATGTTGCCGCAAATCTTTCGCGCAGGCGACCCGGTGCTGGAGATCGTTCTGCCGCCGGAGACGCGCGCTAAGCTCGAGGCACTGCTGGCGGACTTGCCGCAAGAGATATTCCTCGCCAACGACAGTCTTGGCTGGGTTTACCAGTTCTGGCAAGCGGACCGGAAGGATCAGGTCAATCGTTCTGGCGTCAAGATTGGTGCCGACGAGTTGCCAACCGTTACCCAACTCTTCACAGAGGACTACATGGTTCTGTTCCTGCTCCACAATACGCTTGGTGCGTGGTGGGCCGGAAAAGTTTTGTCAGCGCGGCCGCATCTTGCGATTTCCGCGGAGAACGAAGACGAGCTGCGTGCGGCTTGCAGGGTCAACGATGAAGGTTGGACGTATCTGCGCTTTGCCCGCCGAGAGGGGGATGATGACAAGCTTGGGCCATGGCGTCCGGCGGCAGGTACCTTCGACGGCTGGCCGCAGGCGGCGAAGGACATTACGCTGCTCGACCCGTGCATGGGTTCGGGGCATTTCTTGGTCTTTGCTCTGCCGATCCTTGCCAAGTTGCGGATGGCAGAAGAAGGGCTTCCGCTGGGGGCGGCGGTTGAGGCGGTGTTGCGAGACAACCTTTTCGGCCTCGAAATCGATCCGCGCTGTACGCAGATCGCTGCATTCAACTTGGCGTTTACCGCGTGGCGCATGGCAGGATTCTGCTCGCTGCCGGAGTTGAGTCTCGCCTGTTCGGGCCTGGCCGTCGGGGTTTCGAAAACAGAATGGCTGCGATTGGCAAAGAATGTTGCTCAGGCCACCGACACAGACGCCGCGCACGACCCATTAGGCATTGAAGAGATTACGCTGAAGACAGACGATCAGACGCGTGTCGAGAATGGACTCGCGGCGCTGTACGATCTGTTTGCCAAGTTACCTGTGCTCGGCAGCCTGATTGACCCGCGTGGTGCCGGCGGGGACCTCCTGACGGCGGATTTCGAGACGTTGAAACAGTTGCTGGAGAAGATTCTCGCCGTTTCCGAAAGTGACGAGACAGCGGAAATGGCCGTCGCCGCGCGCGGGATGGCGAAGGCGGCAGAACTTTTGGGAATGTGCTTTACGCTGGTCTTGACGAATGTGCCTTTTTTAGGGCGCGGCAAGCAGAATAGGATCTTGCGGGATCATCTAGAGACAAATTACGGGAACGCGAAGCGTGACCTCGCGACTGCCATGCTTCGCCGTTGCCTTGACCTCGTGGACCCGAAAGGAACGGTTGCCGCGGTCACGCCGCAGAATTGGCTGTTCTTAGTCTCTTATAAAATGTTGCGGGAGCAATTGCTGCGAGAAGTTACGCTAAACACGGTTGCCGCACTTGGACCTCGTGCGTTTGAAACAGTTAACCTTTGGGACATGTACACAGCTTTAGTAGTGTTCACTGCTACTTTACCCGTGAGTAATGCGGTTTTTTCGGGCTTTGACGTTAATGAAAGTGCGGATCGACCCGCTACCGCGCGGAAGTTATCACGCGGTGCGCTAGCACTGCCAGCTCAGGAAAGGCAATGTACAAATCCCGACAGTCGGATTTCCATAAACGAAGGAGCCTCCGGTCCGTTGCTTCAAAAGTACGCTTCAGCCTTTCAGGGAATCTCGCCCGCGGATCTTCCAAAGTTTGGGCGCCAATTTTGGGAAGGATTCGACACAGAAAAGTTCCGTTTCTGGGGATCAACCACAAAAGAAACTCACCCGTTCAAAGGGAAATCCCTTGTCTTAAGGATTGACGATTTATTCCAAGAGGCTGTCATCAAGAAACGAGCCTTCGTTCGCGGCGAACTTTCATGGGGAAAATTTGGGATTTCTGTTTCGCAAATGGGAAATCTGCCGGCGTCGCTTTCCTTGGGCGAGGCATTCGATACCAACGCAGCGGTCATTGTTCCCAATGACCCCTCAGATCTACTGGCGATTTGGGCGTTTTGCTCTAGCCCGGAATACAACGATGCCGTTCGCAAAATCGACCGGAAGCTAAACGTTACTAATGCTACCCTAGTTAAAATCCCTTTTGACCTTGATCATTGGCGGCAAGTTGCGGCAGAACGCTATCCTGAAGGTCTACCGAAACCGCATTCCGACGACCCGACACAATGGCTATTCGATGGCCATCCTGCCCGAGCAAATGCGCCGCTTCAAGTCGTCGTGGCCCGGCTGGTCGGCTATCGCTGGCCACGCCAGTCTGGTTCCAGTTTCTTGGATTGCCCGTCCGTCGGCCTCGATGGGTTAGACCACCACGTTGACGAGGACGGCATAGTTTGCCTTTCTGCTATCGCGGGTGAGACTCCGGCACGTGAGCGGCTATTGGCTTTGCTTGCGGACGCTTTCGGCACGACTTGGTCGGCGGCGAGACTCGCCGACCTGCTCGCCGCTTCCGGTTTCGCCGGCAAGAGCCTTGACGATTGGCTCCACGATGGTTTTTTTGCCGAGCACTGCAAGTTATTCCACCATCGCCCCTTCGTCTGGCACGTCTGGGACGGTCGTCGCGACGGTTTCCACGCGCTTGTCAACTATCATCGCCTTGCCGCCCCCGGCGGCGAGGGGCGACGCACGTTGGAGAAACTGATTTATTCTTTTTTGGGTGCTTGGATTGATCGTAAGCAGGCAGAGGTGGATGACAAACTCGTTGGCGCCGAGGCTCGCCTAATCCATGCCGAACATCTGCGAGATAAACTCATCAAGATCTACAACGGCGACCCGCCATATGACCTCTTCGTGCGCTGGAAGCCGCTTAAGAAACAACCCGTTGGCTGGGACCCGGACATCAACGACGGTGTACGCATTAACATCCGACCCTTTATGACCGCCCGGCCTCACGATGCCAAGGCAAAGAATGCCTGCATTTTGCGCACAACACCAAACGTCAATTGGAAAAAGGATCGTGGCACGGAGCTGATGCGGGAGAAAGAAGCCTATCCTTGGTTCTGGAGCTACGACCCTAAAGATCCAGCCCACAAGGTCGATTTCTCTGGCGGTTCGGCGTTCGACGGCAACCGGTGGAACGACCTGCACTACACTCGCGCATGCAAAGAAGCCGCCCGAGCACGAGCAGAAGGCAGTGACGAATCATGAACTTCAGCGCGAAACCACCCAACCAATCGCCCGATGTGGTTCACTGCACGCGCGGGTTGAAGATCAACCTGCGCAGTCAGGTCATCAATGCACATACTGGCAGCTGTGCAAAGGCATCCGTTGGATTGCAGAGTGCTCAGCGAATCTCTCCATGTTGGCCGGATACGAACGATCTGCTTTGCGAGCTCTCGCCTCAAAACAGAGTACGAAACTTTGGTTTGTCGACATATTTACCTTCGTGCGTCGCGACACTCGTGAAACAACACGATGGCAACAATGTTGGCTCGGCGTACAGGACGCAGCGTTCGCTGCATGGTGAAGGTGCACTGCGCGGTGGAAGCACTCGATGGTGCCTATCGCCGGCTCTCAATTGCGAACGCAAAAGATTTGTTCGGACGGCAGTCCGTCTGATGCCGATCAGGAACAACGTGTGATGTCCTCTACCCTTTTGGATGAAATCCAGAAATTGATGGCAGAACGTCTGCGCGAGATGGACGGTACGGAACCGCCCGTTGCGTTGCTCTGGACTGACCCGGACGGCCAGTGGCAGCCGGTAATCCCTGCGCTAATGAAGGCACTTCCAGAACTCTACACGCTCGGCGCCTACGCACCGGGCGAACGGAAGGGACCGGTAATCTGGCTCAAATGCGTGGTTGATCGAACCTTAGCCGACGCGGCACCGCAGGAGGGCAAGATCCCGATCATATATTTGCCTTTTGTAGGTCGCCAAACGTTACGGGCCACCGACGATTGCGACGCTCTACTTCAGCCGCTTGTCGAGTTGCAATTTCGGGGTGCTGTCTGGCATCACAGCAACGGCAACGATTGGACGGTCGCAGCGTTTCTTTCCTCCGATGACGCTATCGGGCTCGACATGGCCCGCGATGCAGCGACGCGTGATGCAGCGCTTCGCGTTTTACCATTATTGGCGACGGAACCGATCGCCGCGCTGCAAGGCCGTCGGCTTGAAGCAGAGGATTTCGACCGCCTTGCGATAGGCGACCCGGTCGGCGATTTGCTGACCTGGATGAGCGATGCTGCGACATTCAAGGAGGGTCGCGAACCCAAGCGTTGGAGGTCTTTTTGCAAGATTTGCGAACGCGACTTTCGCTTCGACCCGGAGGACGAGGGGCTCCGTTCTGCTGCGGACGCGCTGGCCACTGGCGATGGCAAGTGGAATGACGCTTGGCAGCGCTTTAGCAGTGCGCCTTCGCTCTATCCCGGCATTCCGGCCGTTTTGCGCAATGCAAGCCCAAAGGATCTGTTGAATCCAATTGATCCGTCGCGGCAGCCTGGCCTGAATAAGCAGATGGAAGACCGAGTTCACGCTGCGCTGGAAGAAGCCGCAGAGCTTCCTCACGCCGAGGCTTGCGACAAGGTTGCTGCGTTGGATAGCAAGCATGGGGAACGGCGCGACTGGGTGTGGGCGCGAATTGGCGAGAGCCCCTACGCGTTAGCGCTGGCACCACTTGGCCGCCTTGCGCGCGACGCGAAGCGTGACCTCGCGAACTCCTCGGTCGATGCGTTTGTCGCTGATTATACGGAACGTGGGTGGTGCTGCGATTGGGCAGCCATAGAGGCACTTTCTTTACCTACGACCGGTATCGAGTTTGAAGTTGTCGCGAAGGCTGTACACGCACTGTATGAGCCTTGGCTTGATCGCGCGGCACGACGCTTCCAAGAGTTGCTTTCCGCTGGGAACGTCGACCTGAGCAAGCTCGCGAGCGGTGTTGACGCCGAACCCGGAACTTGCATCCTTTTTGCCGATGGTCTGCGCTTTGATCTTGGTGCGATGCTTGGCAAGCGGCTGGAAGCTCGGGGCGTCCGCGTAAAGCTAGCGCATCGCGTAACGCCAGTCCCGACCGTGACCGCCACCGCGAAGCCTTTGGCATCGCCAGCCTATCCGAATTGCACCGGTGCGGCCACTGCGGAAGATTTCCGCCCCGATATCTCCAGTGAAGGCAAACCTGCGACCGCTGCTCGGCTTCGTGCGCTTATGGCAAAGCAGGGCATTTTGATTGAGGACAAAGGCGAGACGCTCATGGCGCTCGACGATAGAGTCGGCGGTTGGGTGGAAACAGGCGAGATCGACCGTCTCGGCCATTCCTTAGGCGTTAAACTCCCCCGTCAACTGAAAGTTGAAATTGAAGCAATCGCCAACCAAGTCGATGCACTCTTCGATTCGGGCTGGCGAAAGGTCCGGGTAGTAACCGATCATGGCTGGCTGTTGCTTAAGGGTGGATTGCCGAAGGTCGAATTGCCACCGTCCTTGGTTCAAACCAAATGGGCCCGTTGCGCCGCCGTCAAAGGCGGATCTATACCCGCTGTTCCTACTTACCCATGGTACTGGAATCCATTGCTCCGGATCGCATCTCCGCCAGGAATCGGTTCGTTTTTTGCCCGCACTGAATATGCCCATGGCGGCATCAGCCCACAAGAATGCGTGGTGCCCGACTTGATCGCGGAGCGCGATACGACAGCCGTCGCTGCACGAATTACGAAGGTCGACTGGCGCGGGATGCGCTGCCGGGTCACCGTCGAAACCAACGCGCCGCACGCAGTCGTCGATTTGCGGCTCAACCGTAGGCAGTCAGAATCCAGCATAGCCGCTTCGGTTCGGGAGGTGAACGACGCCGGCAACGCGAGCCTCGTCGTTGCCGAAGACAAGTACGAAGGTGCCGCAGCACTCGTTGTGGTTCTGGACAAAGCAGGACGGGTGCTCGACGACCAATCGACAACTGTCGGCGATAGAGCGTGACGATGGAACTTGATCGACTGGATAGGATCGGTGCCGCAGCCTTCGACGGTTATTTGGTCCGCAAAGACTTGGTTCGCAAATACGCACGTCAATATCCAGTACCGACCTACGTCGTGGAATTCCTGCTTGGGCGCTACTGCGCAAGCGTCGATGAGGAGGAGATCGGCGAAGGACTGCGGATTGTCGAGAGGTTATTGAAGGACCGAACCGTTCGCACCGGCGACGAGGAACTCATCAAGGCGCGGGCGCGGGAACATGGTTCGATTCAGCTAATTGATCTGGTCAAGGCGCGTTTGGACGCGCGTAACGATTGCTATGTTGCCGAGCTACCTAGCTTGAACCTGCGCCAAGTCAGAATTGATGACGCACTCGTTGGTGACAACGAGCGAATGTTGACAGACGGCTTCTACGCCGAGGTTACGCTCGGTTACGACGGAATCATCGCTCAAGAGAAAGACGGTCGACCCTTCAAAGCGGAAGCTTTGAGGCCGATCCAGATGTCGAAACCGGACGTGCTTGACGTCTACGCCCGAGCGAGACGCGAGTTTACGACGAGCGAGTGGGTGGACTTTCTGCTTCGATCTGTCGGTCTGGAACCAGCGGCGTTTGATGATCGCGCGAAGCAAGTGGCACTGCTGCGCATGATCCCGTTCGTGGAGCGGAATTACAATCTCGTCGAGCTCGGGCCGCGAGGAACCGGCAAAAGCCACCTCTTCCAACAGATATCACCATACTCGCACTTGGTCTCCGGAGGAAAAGCCACCGTTGCCAAGATGTTTGTGAACAACGCCAACGGCCAGCGCGGGCTAGTCTGCCGCTACGACGTTGTCTGTTTCGACGAAGTCGCAGGTATTTCCTTCGATCAGAAAGACGGCGTAGGAATTATGAAGGGGTACATGGCCTCCGGTCAGTTCAGCCGCGGCAAGGAAAACATCCGCGCAGATGGCAGTTTGGTACTGGTCGGCAATCTGGACACCGACATCGAGCACCAACAGCGGATCGGCCACCTGCTGCAACCTTTGCCGCCCGAGATGCGGGATGACACCGCGTTCATGGATCGGTTGCACGCTTATGCCCCTGGCTGGGATTACCCAAAACTTGCGCCGGGTGAACATCTGACCGACCATTTCGGCCTTGTCAGCGATTTCCTAAGTGAATGCTGGAGCAGGTTGCGCATCGGCAACCGTTTCTCTGCGATGCAGGGCCGGGTGCATTTGGGCGGAGCATTGAGCGGGCGAGATATTGAAGCGGTCAACAAAACCGTCAGCGGCCTGGCCAAGCTGCTGTTTCCCGACTCGGAAATGCAGATTGCCGAGGAAGATATTGAATGGATCGTGCGGCTGTCCTTGGAAGCACGTCGCCGCGTAAAGGAACAGCAGAAGCGCATCTTCAAGAGTGAGTTTCGAAACACTCATTTCAGCTACACTTTAGGTTCGGAAGGCATTGAACAATTCGTGGCGACGCCGGAACTGCACAGCGACGAGGCAATCGACCGCGACCCGCTTCCTCCCGGGCAGGTCTGGGGTGTCGGTACGGGGTCCAGCGGGCCGGGTCTCTACCGGATTGAGGTTACCCGGGGTCCGGGCAGTGGTGTGCGTGTCCTCAACCAGCCAACACCGCCGGCCCTTCGCGAGAGCGTACGGATTGGCGAGCAGAATTTGTATGCCGGAGCGAAACAACTGGTTGGTGACCGCAATCCAAGGGAAGACGAATTCACCGTGCAAATGCGTCCCATGGATGCCGACAAGTCAGGCGAGGGGCTAGGTGTGCCGGTGCTTATTGCCCTTTGCGGTGCAGTGCTCGGCCGCAACACTCGCGGCGGGGCCATCGTCTCTGGAGCGCTTAACCTCGGTGGGTCGATTGAGCCAGTCCCGAATGCGACTCAGATTGCAGAACTTGCCGTTGACAAGCAAGCCCAAACCCTTTTGATGCCCGTTTCGGCACGCCGGCAACTCAATGATCTGCCTGACGAAATTTGGACACGGATCAACATCGAGTTTTATAAGGATGGCCCAGACGGAGTATTCAAAGCATTGATGGTTTGAGTAGAGGCAGATGCCGCCGCCGGCCCACCCCATAAAGCCACTCCTCGCGGGAGGGGAGCACTTTTACAGGCCGCTAAAAGGTCAATTTTGAATGCCGATTCACAACGCCGATCAAGGCGCTAGTCACCTTGGTGCTCGAAGGCACTAAGGCAACAAGGTTGCTCCCGATCAGCCGCCCCTCCGCCGGAAGTGGTGGGGCTCGCCGATCATCGCCGAGTTTGAAGGGGGCCCCAGCCCTCAGCGAGGGTTGGCGGATGCCTCGGAACCCCCGCTCGACTGACAACCGACGACAGTGGTCCGTCAAGTGCCGAGAAAAGTACTTGGGGCGGTGCGACAGGTTATGACGAATTACCGTGAACTGCTTCATCCCGACTATAAATTAAAAATCTTCACTAGTCATGTATATAATCAGTATGAATTTCAGTAAACAAATCTTGCTTTAAATCAATCGGCTTGCTTTGACGGCTACAAAATTCCTTGAACTTTAAAAACTCCTCAAAGTCGCTAGCCATAACCTCCCTACCCATATAGTATAACGTTGAAATAGTCAGTAAATTTAAGACAATCAAATTAGAAATAAAAAATGCAATCTTGTAAGATCTTCCAGCTTTCTCTTGATCATCACGGCCTAAATTCATGTAGAATTGACCAGAAACAAACATATCACTTTCTAGTATTTGGCGACGAGAAACTTTCGAACAAAATTGAACTGAGAGGCACACAATACACAACAGGTAGAACAAATCCTCTCGTTTTACATCTGCCTTTTGTAAGGCATTAAGGCAGAAATTAGAGATAGAAACCCAGTCACTACTTGCAACAAGCTCCCTTTTTTGAAGTTGCACCAGAGCACGCGCTGCGATCAAAGGCGATTTTACCGATTTTTCTTCAAAATTTCGATGCTCCGAGTCATTCATTGATATTGCACGGAAATGCTGAAAATCAACATTTGCGTTATGAATATGTCCTCCTAACTCAAACAAAAAATCACTTGACACACTAAGATGATACTCATTTAGTTCTAACTTTAGCGCCTCAGTAAAGCCATTTGATGCAGCTAATCGACCCAAATGTACTAAAAAGGAGGCAAATTGCATCCCGCTATTTGCCGAACTATGTGTATTAGCCCAACTCACAGAAAGCTGGATTAGCTTCTTTAACAGAAGTTCTCTTTGTTTTGAATTTGCAAGTTCAAACGCCAGAAAAAGAGATCTATATCGATGGTCCGATAAATCTACATCGTTCATCAAAATCATTGCATTAATTAATAATTTTGGGTACCGAAGCTTGCGACCACCTGATGAAGTCACGGAGCATTTTGAGAAATTTTCAATAACTGTCGGGAACTTGGATGTGTTTACCCAATGATTAACATTACGCTGAACTACATCATCGACCCGTAAATCGAAACCAATAGTTTCACTTAAAGTCTTTAAGGTATTACTGTCTTGGGACTCTGCGGCATCAACAATTTCGCTATCCAGTAAAATCTGTAGTGCAACTTTTTTGTCAACATTAAAGATCATAGCGGCAAGATTTTGCTTCAGATCTGGATCAGATGCGAGCTCTACGATCCACGGATCCAATTTTTTTGGATCATTCAATACTGTTGGATCACCCGTTAGCAAATCGCGATGTGCAAGAAACGCTGCGACCGTGGGAAGGGGAATTGCCGCTTCATGTAAAACGAAATGCATACTTAGATCGTTTACAAATGAAATAATTTGACGTGGTGTGGTTTTTCCTCCCTGAAACTTTAGTAAATGATAAAAAATTTTATAGCACCGAAAGGCGTCCCCATCTGGTACATCGTTCTTTAGTGTTTGGCTCAAATTGTTCCGAAAAAAGAGCTCGGTATCAGCCAAAACGGGAGGTCCAACTGCTATTACTTCATGAAAAGTTTTTGAAAATATTTCGCGTGACGAAATGGGCGTAAGATTTCTGGAGCTTTTGATATCTAAATGACTTAACCCATTGGTATCTTTATCCGCTTGATGAGCGGCCGAGGAAATCAAATTTCGATCATATGGAACAATTATTTTTAAACTTGTGGTTTGCGCGTGCTCTCTACAGTATTTGCCTCTGGATACTAAAGAGCGCACTAGCGACCAATAGGTCATTATTTCGCTGCTAGGTAGGCGATCAATATTATCTAAAACAAAAATTATTCTGTCATTTTTGTGCTGTACGATATTTAAGGCTTTATTGATATTGAGCTGGAAGTCGAAGCTGGTGGGATTTGTTTCACGAATGTGATAGGTAGTTTTATGGTTCAATGGTTGTTTTGGACTTAATAGTAATTTTGAAATTCGTGCTTGATAGGAACTAAAAAACCGTTCTTTCGGCTTATCTTGATCTCTATTACGTTTGTAGTCCCAGAAAGGATATATTATAAGCATGGCAATAAGATAGAATGAAATTGTAGCAATTAGAGTCCAATTGAACGCCTGAATAGATTTAAAAAACTCAATGAGCTGAGGATAGACTATCGGAAGGAATGGCAGTGAAATTAAAATTGCGATTGCATACCAAGTCAAAATTGGAGTGGTTGTCGTTTCGATTTCCTTGGAAGTGTAGTTAATTTCACGTTGTATTTTCTCTATCTCATTTTCTTTATCGGGGAAGTTTTCTATGGACCAATTTAGGAATTCCTCTAATATTGAACGGCGAATTTCAGTACCTTGGGACTTCCAGATATCAAAAGTAAAAATGTGATATCTGTGATTAGAAATGAGTTGTTCTGAATTGATTTTTTTTTCGACTATCTGTATTATGCTTGATTTCCCAATTCCCCAATATCCTTCAAGACCAATTGAAAGATTAGCATTTTCATGCTTATTTATAAGATCAACAAGTAACATTGCGATTCGTTCATGACCTTGACCTTGAAAGAGGTCATTGGCTGTTGGTGCGTCGAGAATAAGGTCACGCGACAATCGGTTGGGCATTGTCTATACTCATTTTTTTCTCTAAATATCTGTTTACTTTAGTATATTCAAGATGGGCTTATATACTTGATTGTGTAACTAGGGCCTGTCTATGCTAAATCATAGATCATTTCGACGACGGCGGCGAGGTTCAGGAAGCCTCGATAGGTCGCGTCGAGTTTGTCGAACCGCGTGAAAAGGCGTCGGCAGCCCTTGAATCTCCGGAACAGCCGTTCGATCTCGTTCCGAAGCTTGTAGGTTTCCCGGTCGTAGTTCCATTTGACTTTACGGTTCGCCTTCGGCGGTACGACCGGATTGTCCCAGCTCTTCAGCAGGGCGCGGCCTTCGGGCGCGTCGTGGGCATGGCCGCCGGACAGGCGAAAAGTCATTGCCTGCTTGTCACTTGCGGAAACCATGTGGATCTTCGTGTTCCATCCGCCGCGCGACTTGCCGATGCTTTGCGGGTCCGTTCGTCTTCCGCGCCCCGGCGCCGTCGGGATGCACCTCGGCGCTGGCGCTGTCGAGGCCGAAGCAGTTCGCGTCCCCGCCGGGCGCATGCAGGTCCCGAAGCGCGGCGAACAGCCGCTCGAGCACGCCGCTGCGCGACCGGCGGCGGAACCGGGCGTAGACCGAGTACCATTTTCCGAAGCGCTTCGGCAGGGCGCGCCATTTGCAGCCGTTCTCCAGGAAGTACAGAACCGCATTGATGATTGCGATGTTCGAAATCCTGACTTCGACAGTTTGACTCGATTTCAGCGCCGTTTCGGCTTTTCGGAGCGTTGCGCGCAAGGGAATTCCGGCTCTGTCGCGCTCCAGCGGAAAATGTAGTGCTTCAACTACAATAGTCTTGCGGAACCCGGGAAGCCGCGGTAGTGATTCGGAAAACGCCGAATCAGGAATTGCATCATGTTCCTCCGTGCCGAAACCAAGCCTGGAAGCTTCAGGAAGTCCGTCCAGCTCGTCGAATCCGTGCGCGAGGGACGGAAGTCCGGCCAGCGCATCGCCCGCCACGTCGGCGTCGCCGAGACCGACGCCGAGCTGGAGGAGCTCATGGAGCTCGGAGAGACCGTCAAGGTCGGAATCCGGTGCGAGCGGCAGCCCTCCCTGCTTCCGCAGGAGAAGCTCGTCGGTCCGGCGATCGAGACCCGGCGGGAGAAGGCGAAGGCGGGTCCGCCGGTCGTCATCGAGGAGACCCGCGAGGAGCATCGGGTCGTGACCGGCTTCCACGAAGCCTACGGGGCCGTCCATCGCCAATTGGGCTTCGACGAACTGCTGCCGACCAAGAGGAACCGCACGGCGCGCGGGACGCTCCGGCACATCGCGGCGGCGCGCATCGCCAATCCCGACAGCAAGCTCGGCACCGCAAGGCGGCTGGAGAGCGATCTCGGAGTTTCGATCCCGGTGCAGAGGATCTACCGGATGATGGACCGGCTGGACGGGAAAGCGATCGAAAGCATGAAGGATCTCGCGGCCGGAGCCGGCGAGCGTCGTGTTCTTCGACTGCACGACGCTGCACTTCGAGTCGGTCGATGCGGACGGGCTGCGCGAATTTGGCTTCTCCAAGAACGGCCGCCATGGGCGGACCCAGGTCCTGCTTGCGCTTATGGCGGCGTCCGACGGGCTGCCGATCGGCTGCGAGGTGTTCCCCGGATCGGAGCATGAAGGAAAGAGCCTGATCCCGTCGCTGGAGAAAATGCGCGAGCGCGAAGGGATCGAGACCGCGATCCACGTCGCCGACCGGGGCATGTTCGGCGAGGCGAACCTCAAGGACATGGAGGAGCGGAATCTCCAGTACATCGTCGGCGCCCGGCTGAAATCGCTGCCGAAGGACCTGAAGGAGCGGATTCTCGACCTCGACGCCTACAAGACGACCGGCGGCTCCGAGGACCTGCTTTCGGCGGAGTTCAAGCACAAGGGCCACCGCATCGTCGTCGGATGGAGCCGGAAGCGGGCCGGGAAGGACGCCGCCGATCGGAAGAAGGCGGTCGACAAGCTGGTCCGCAAGCTCGGCCGAAGCGCAAATCCCGCGCAGGCGCTCTCCGGACGCGGCTTCGGCCGGTTCGTCAAGCTCGCGGGAAAGGCCCGGCTCGAGTTGGACGAGACGAAGATCAAGGAGGCCGCCCGCCGGGACGGGCTGAAAGGCGTCGCCACCAATACGCCCGACATGGGCCATTCCGAGTTGTTCGCCCGCTACCGCGAGCTCTGGAGGGTCGAGGAGAGCTTCCGGACCGCCAAGCACGACCTCAAAGTGCGCCCGGTGTTCCACTGGAAGCCCGACCGGGTGATGGCGCACATCGCCATCGCCTACATGGCGTTCGCGTGCGTGCGCCATCCGGCCTGTCGGATCGCGCTGCGGCAGGGAGAGAGGATGTCGCCGGAAAGGATCCGGACCGCCCTCGCCGCCCGCCAATGCTCGATCGTGCGCGACACGCGTTCGAAACGGCGCTGCGCGCTCCCGTCGAAAACGACGCCGGACATGGACCGCATCTGCCGGACCCTGGGGCTTCCGATGTCCCGCACGCCCTACCGGATCGAATGAGGCCGCCGGGAGCAGCCCGGAACGCAGCGGAATGTAGCGCCTAAAATTTAGGCGGAAACACGTAAAAACAAGTGGTTGGCGGAAAAAATGCCGAAGTCAGGAATATTTTTGGCATCGGATGTGCTTGAAATTTCGGTGTTTCCAAACTCAGCCTACGCGGGTAGATGCCGCGAGCATTCGGCAATGCAGTTAAATCCCACGACACGCGGTCAAATTGCGGCCCCGAATACAAAGCGACCTGTCCGATGGTTGTGGTACTCGCCACGAGGGCACGTATGAATTAGAAGTTAGCCCGGCGTGGTCTGTGGCTAACCGGTCCTTCGGAAAGGATTCGGAATCTGCCGAGCGTTCAGGGCAATTTTTCGCGATTTCAGGAAGAAACGAATACAGGTCGGTGGGCCACCGACCATTTCATCTCAAGTCGCGGCGAAGCGCCTCGAGTACTTCAGGGTCGGCGCTGAGCTCGTTTTCCGCCCTCGGGAAACTGCCGTCCTTGACCTCCTGCACGAACGATCTGAAGGCGTCCACTCGCATGCGTTGCAGTCTGTCCTCTTCCTCTGCGAGGTTCGCATACTTCTTGGCGTGCCGGGGAATTCGTTCCCGGTTCGTGCCCAGCACGTCGCAGCTGAACAGGTACTGCGTATCGCATACCGAGCCGCATCCCATACCTTCGGTAATCAGGCTTGAATTCCTGGTGATGAAATCCGCCACCGGAACCGGCACGAGTTCCATTTCTACAAGGCACGCGCCCGCGTTCTCAAGATCCTTGATCTTCCTCCAAATCGCGAGCGCCTCGCCGACGGTCCTGCCGACCGCCCGGACCCCGGTCCAAGTGTTCCATCTCGGGACGTATCCCACGTGTCCGCAGACCGGTATTCCCTCCAATGCCATTGCCTCTACGATCCGAAGCGATCCCGCGAAATATATAGCGTCGACCCCGCGCTCCATTGCAGCGAATCCGTCGCGAATCGCGATTTCCTCGGACGCGATTTGCCCTTGCGGATACCCGGCCTGAATGAAGACGCCCGGCACTGCTGCGCGCACTGCTTCGAATCGTTCGTCGACTTCGAAGGTGAACATCTCGATTCCGGCCTCCGCGGCTGCTGCGGCCTCGTCCGCGGTCTCGACGTGCATGGTGCATATCTGGCGCACGCCCTTGAGGGCCCGCATATCCGCTATGGTCGGAGGACAGTTCATTGCTTGCTCCTATGCCGAGGTGCCTTTAGCGCCCGCGCCTTTCCGCGCCAGCCGTTCGCGCCGCTTTTTCAGGCGCGCCTCCATCTTCGCGTCGCCGTCGGGACTGCCGTCGTGCCACGTTCCGAACCAGCGGTCGAAGGGTATCCCGCCGTCGGCGTAATTCACTTCAAAGTATTTGTGATGGAGGTAGTGGGCATAGGCATGCGTATCCATCGCGCTCTTGTCTCCGGTTACGATCTTGTCGAACCCGATGTGCCCCACGAACGCTCCCGTGCCTGTGATCTGCAGGTTGTAAAGGACGAGAAGCGGGTGCGACGGCAGGACCAGGTGGATAAGCGCGTCCGACCAGTAGATCAGGTGCTCCACCGGATGCATGGACAGGGAGGACCACGGGCTTGGGTTGACCGAATTATGGTGAACCGAATGCACATATTTGTACAGGAAGGGGATATGGATCAGCCTGTGCGTGCAGAAGAAATGGAATTCGTGCCACATCGGAAGCGCAAGGCCGAACGCAATCAGCCAGACGGGGTTCTCAATGAAGGTCGCCCACGGGCCCCATCCGTTCGCGTAGCACCAGAGGATTATGACCTCGTACGCCGTCCAGATAGGCAGCCCCGTCCCGAATGTGCGGATCGCGTTGTCGAAGTTCTGCGATTTGAACATGAACACGCTTGAGGGCGTGTCCGCCGGGAATTTGCCGTTGTACTTGAACTGGTTGTTCTGTCTGCGCTTGATGTAGAGCCTCAGTTCGAGCAGTCCGTACAGAACGAACACCAGCGCCATGTTGCGGACGAGAAGAAACGCGATCCAGCCCGGGGCCAGCGTTTCCATCGTCTCTTTGGCCGGCGTCAGCCAGAACCAGAACGCGGCCGCCAGTCCGAAGAACAGCGCGTTCCAAGGAACGAAGTAGCCCGGCAGCCAGGCAAGGATTTTCTTCAAGTTTGGCGGCAGTTCGAACAGCGGTCCGGTGGTCAGCTTCTTTGAAGGCCTCCAGTTGCCTCGCTTGTCGCGGGTTCCGAATTGCAGGTCGTCCATAGCGGTCTCCTAACCGGATCTGACAGCGCGGCCCGCCGTCGGCGATTCCTCGCCAGCGACGGCCGTAGGGGCGTTCGGGGCCGCACTTCCGCCCATTGAGGCGATCTCCGCCTCCAGACTCGCCGTCTCGGCACCCCCGGCCATCAGCCTCCTGATGTCCTCGCGGTCGAGTTCATGCTTGGTTCCGCTGCCGATAACTTCGCCAAGCGAAAGGAACGTGTAGCGGTCGGATATCAGCCGCGCGTGGAGGATGTTGTGGGTGATGAATACGATGGCGATGTCTCCGAGCGCCCTTGCGCCCATGATCGTCTTCAGCACTTCCATTTGCTGCTTCTGTCCCAGCGCGGACGTCGGCTCGTCGAGAATCAGGACACGGGCGCCGAAGTAGATTGCCCGCGCGATCGCGAGCGTCTGGCGCTGCCCGCCGGACATGGTCCCGACCGGCTGCCGAGGATCCGAAATCTCGATGCCGATCTTCTTCATTTCCGCCGAAGCGATCCTGTCCATCTCGCGATCGTCCAATATGCCCAAGGACTTGGGACCCTTCACGAGCTCCCGCCCCATGAAAAAGTTCCGTGACACCGACATCAGCGGTGCAAGAGCGAGATCTTGGTAGACGGTTCCGATGCCTACTGCGCTCGCGGCCCGGGGCGACCGGAAGCTGACGGGCGTCCCGTTCACTTGGATCGTTCCCGACGATTGCGGATAGACTCCCGACAAAATCTTGATCAGCGTGGATTTCCCTGCGCCGTTGTCGCCGAGCAGCGCGTGGACTTCCCCGGGGTAGGCGCGCATGTCTACGCCCTTCAGCGCCTCGAACGCGCCGAAGCGTTTCACAATGCCTCGGACTTCCACGATCGGCTCCATCGCTGCGGATTCCTGTTCCCGGGCGGTCATCGCGACGTCGAGACTCCGGGGACGAATATCCTGGCGGCCACGAGTCCGACCAGAATCACTCCGAGCACGATCTGATAGGCGAAGATGTTGACGCCTTGAAGAATCAGGCCGTGCTTCAGGGTCAGAAGCGTGGCCACCCCGAGCATGGCTCCCCACGCCGTGCCGGAGCCGCCAAGCAGCAAGCAGCCTCCGATCACCGTGGCGGCTATCGCCTCGAACTCCATCGCAGTCGCGGTGGTAGTCGAAACGGAATTCAGGTTGCATGCGGTGATTACGCCGGCCAGCCCCGCCAGGACCGCGCAGATCATGAAAGCGCGGGTCTTGATCCGCCCTGCCGGAACGCCGTTGGCCGTCGCGGCATCCACCGCCCCGCCGACCGCGTAGATGTGGCTGCCGAACCGGGTTCTCGCCATGACGACGCAGACCGCAGCCAGAATGACCGCAGCGATGGCTATCGAGTTGTGGAATCCGGCGGTTTTCCCGCCCAGCGCGACTAGCGTGGCGTTCGCTTGGATCGATTCGCTGATCGTGACCGGGAAGCCGTCGGTGACGTATTCCACAAGGCCGCGGTAGACGAACAGGAAGCCCAAAGTCACAAGCAGGGACGGAAGCTGCATGCGCCAAGTCAAGACGCCGTTCAAGTATCCGATCAGGCCGCCGAGCAGCATCGACAGGACGAGCGCAGGCAGCGGACCGATGGATGCATTCAGCAGCAGAACGAAGATCATGCTCACGAAGGCGTAGACGGAGCCTACGGAAAGATCGAATTCGCCCGAAACGATGACCACCGCTTGGCCAACGGCCACGATGCCAAGCCAGGAAATGTCGCGCAGAAGGCTCGGAACGTTCCTGAACCAAGTTTCGCCGATCATTGCGGAGAAGACCGCAAACAGCGCAAGCAGGCTGATTAGCGCGATCATCTCGTTCCGGATTGGGAAAGAGCGGCCCATGCCTCAACCTCCCCCCGACAGGCTTGGCGACGGCGCGATCCGAGTTTTCGCGAGCCCGCTGTAAAGAACCCTCGATACGACAAGGAAGCCGATAAGCATCGCTCCTACGAACGCGACGTACCAAGACGAGGGGGCGCCCATGAGCATGAGTCCGCCTTTCAGGCTTGACAGCGCGAAGACGCCAAGCACGGGTCCCCATATTGATCCGCTGCCTCCCCGAAGGGTGCATCCGCCGATCACCGCTGCGGCGATGGCTTCAAGTTCAAGCCTTATGCCGGAGGTCGAATAGACCGAAGCCTGCTGGAGCAGCACGATGGTCCCGGACAGGCCCGCCAGCCCGGAGCAAATGACGAATGCCTTGATCTTGGTCGCGGCGGGCGAAATGCCGTTGGCGAGCGCAGCGGCGCTGTCGCCGCCGACGGAGAGCACGTGGCTGCCGAATCGGGTTTTGAAGAGCACGAACGAAAAAGCCGCCGCAATCAGCAGGAGCGCGAAGAACGGGCTGCTTATCCCGAAGATCTTGTATTTCAGGAGCCCGATGATCGGGTCGCTGCGAAACTCCCTGGGGACGGTGAGGCTGAACCCCTTCGTCGCAATGTAGGCGCATCCTCTGAATATGAACATCGCGCCGAGCGTCACGATCATGGACGGGACGTTGAACTTGGTCGTGAACACGCCATTCGCGAAGCCAATGAGGCAGGACGCGGCAATCGCGACGGCAGCAGAGGGCAGGACGCCCAGCCCCAGAAAATCCATCGCCCACACGGCAACGACCGCCGCAGTCGCATAGACCGATCCGACCGACAGGTCGACTTCGCCGGACGACATCAGCATCGCTTGCCCGACCGCGATGATGCCGACCTGCGCGGTCACGCGGAGTACGCTCGGAAGCGTGGACAGCCATGCACCGTCCGTTCCGACCGTGAAGAACAGGACGATCGCGATGGTACCTATGATTACCGCAGACTCCGGCCTGCCGTACAAGAACGCCCGAAGTCCGGTCATTGCGTCCGACGTTTTCGCAGACGGTCCATCCGAGGCTGGCAGGCTGTTTCAGAAGCGGCGGCCATGCGCTTCAATCCGCGATTGCACACAGGGCCGCCATTGGTCCGCATCCGCCGTCAGAACGGAGACATGCCGTAATAAGCGTCCTCGCCGAGCACGCCCAGCACGGTTTCCTTGATGGCCTCGGCATTGCTCGCGTCAATGATCGCCGGACCGGTGATGATCGGCACAACCGGCGTCATTCCGGTCTCGTTGTACTGGTAAAGAAGATCGTATGAGAACGGCGCTTGGATCGGAAGCTGCTGTCCGAAAGACGCGAAGCACTTTCCGGCAAGGATGCACTCAAGTGAGGTTGGCGCCTCGTCCGAGGTCAGAATGAGGACGTCTTCGCGTCCGAGCTCTTCCAACACGTCTGCCGTCCATTTGTGAGTAAGAGCGCTCCCGAAAATTATGTCGATGTCGGGATTTGCCTGCACATACGACCGGATGACATCCATTGCTTTCAACGGCTCCTCGCCTGTGGCGACCTTGTCGGTCGCAACGCCGTCCGGCATTTCGGCGAAGAATCCGTCCGCCCGCTGCTCTTGGCCCGCATGGCCGAGATGGCTCATCAGGTAGGCGACGCGTCTCGGCGTGACGGACTGCAGCACATAGTCCGCCATTACCTTCCCGACGATCATCTCGTTTGCTCCGACCCAGTTGAGGTACAGCCCCTCAAGCCTTTCGTTGTCTGCCGCAAGCGGCGGGTGGGACGTGGTGGAAACGAAAGGAATTCCTTTTTCCGCTGCCGCCCTGAGGCCCGGCAGCATCGCGTCGACCGACGAGATGTGCATAGCGATCCCGTCCGGTTCGGCGTTCACGACCGTGTCCAGGAACTTCGCATGCTCGGCGGGATCGTAATTCTCCGGTCCCACGAACTTGATCTCCACATCCGGGTGGGAGGCCATGTAGGCTTCGCCGGATCGGATGTGGAATTGGACATTCGCGTCGGTCATTCCCCACAGGACGTGGTAGAACGTGTACTTTGCCTGCGCATTTGCAGCACCTGCGCAGAAGGTTGCGGCTGCGGCAACCGCGACTGCTGCGAACTTGAGATTCATCATCGGGTCTCTCCTCTCCCCTTGTTAACCATCGCCGTTCCGGACCGGGATTGCCGCCGCGGCGCCGGACTCGGCGCGGCGATAGTTTAGTCCATGAAACAAAATGGGGCAATATGTTTCTAAATTCATGTTCATTCTAAGCGAGAACAGCTCATTTGGCATCAAGAACGGGTGCAAGTTCGGAATTTGCGCTTGGATGCAGAAGCGAATGATGTATTTTGATGCAACTCCGAATTCGGCGGAGAACGAAATGCGGTTCCTGGAGGAATGAGGCGGATCAAGATCAAGGAAATCGCGCTGGAATCCGGCGTGTCGAGGGCGACGGTGGACCGAGTCCTGAACAACAGGGCGGGCGTGCGCCCCCGCACTCGGGTCGCGGTGGAAACGGCGATGCGTCGCCTGGCCGCGCCCGATTCCACAGGCGGGTTCCGAGGCAGGCCCTTCGACGCCGTGCTGCGACTCGGCGGCGGAATGGCGCAGCAATGCCGCGACGCGATGGCGCCCTACCTTTCTGCAGGGTGCCGACTCTATGACATGTTCCAGCAGGATGAGGGCGCGATTCTCGCGCACATCGACGAACTTGCGGAAGCGGCGGACCGTCCCCTGATCGTTGCGGTCAAGGACACAAGCCGGATGCGCTCGCGGCTATCCAAGCTGCGACGGGCCGGAAAAACTGTCATCGCAATGGTTACTGATCTGGCTTCGGATTCGCGCGACGCCTTCGTCGGAATAGACAACCGCGCCGCCGGCCAAGCCGCGGCCTTCATAGTTGGTCGATCGCTGGGGGACCGGCCTACAAGCGTGGGCGTTGTTTTGGGCGATTACGCGTTCAGGTGCCATCAAGACAGGGAAATCGGCTTCAGATCCGCCCTTCGCGACCGGTTTCCCAAAGTCGTGCTGGCAGCGGAGGCGCACGGCGAAGACAACCCGGACCGCACGTACGAGGAAACTCTCGGAATGTTGAGGCAGCATCCGGCGATCAGCGCCATCTACAATGTCAGCGGCGGCAATGCGGGTCTTGCCCGCGCCGTCAGGGAAGCGGGCCGGGTGGACGACATCACGATCATTTCCCATGAAGTCAACGCCGTAACTCTGCCGTTGCTGCATGACGGCGTCTTCGACTACCTGATTGCGCAGGATCCCGCCTTGCTGATTTCCGAGGCCGCGAAGATCGCTGCGGCGGCCGTCGGCAACAGCGCCGGTGGTCGCATCTTGGATTTTTTCGTTCACACTTGCTACAACATTCCCGAATACGCACGTCCCTTCCAGCAGTAGCGCAAGAAGCAAGAGCGGAATCCGTCGCCAGCAAGTTCTATCCCGCGGAAGTCCCGGACAGTTTCGAGCCGGTCTTCGCTGGCAAGCATCGGCGACAAGTTTGAGCGTGTCCGAATCCTTTCAGGCGGTCGCCCTTCCTGCCATGTCGTCTAGGCCGGGTGCCACGAAGCCGTGATCGATCTTGGAAGGCTGGCCGGATTTCGCCGCTTGCGATGCCGAGAGATGCGAATTTAGGCTGCTGGAATTTTCGGACCAGGAAGAACCCTGCGGTGTTCTTTCGTCGCCTGAAAGAATTCTTCCTTGCTCAAGGATGAATCGGTTTGCAGACCATCTCGCTGATCATTGCGAGACCGAAATCGCCTCAGCCTCGCAAATCCTGCTCAAGCACTCCGAACAACGTCATTCGATCCGGCACGCTTCACCGAATGCCAATCGCGGCCAACGCGGCTTAAGACTGTCGCGTATGCCGTATCCCAGATTCATCAGGAAATTCGATTTCCATGAAGTTCCACTGAAGAACAACTCATCGATTTTCGTTTGATTGAAGCCGGACATCGGTCCGCAATCCAAGCCGCAGGCCCGAGCGGCGAGAATGAAATATCCTGCCTGAAGCGACGCGTTGCGCAACGCCATCGTTTTCAACGCCGCTTCGGGCATCGACGCCATGCCTTCCGGATTGCTCATAGCGGGAGCAAGAACATTGGCATGATCGTAGAATTGCATGTCGAACGCCATTACGGCGACGACCGGCGCGGACCGCGTTTGTTCAACATTTCCTGGAGCAAGCGCCTGCTCCACTTTGCCTTTGGCCTCTGGCGACCGGGCGAATACGATACGCATTGGGCAAAGGTTGAAAGAGGTCGGGCCGAACTTCGCGAGATCGTAGATTCGCGTCAGCAAATCGTCTTCGACTTCGCGGTCTTCGAAAGCCTTGAACGTTCGCGCCTGCAAGAGCAATGCGTCCAGCGAAACTGTTTGGTTATCGGTCAAATTTCCGTCTCCTCCAACCGTAGCTTTGATCGTCGGTGCCCCGACAATGCAAATTTGGCCGGTCCTTTAACGCGAAGGGCGATAGAATTCGAGTCGGCGGGTGCAAGAAGCCTGCAGAGCATGAATATCGCCCTGCGGGCTTCGGCACAGGTGGTCAAACCGTTGAAGCGCAATAGTTTATCGTTATCGACATCGGATGCGCTTGCCAATTTGGCCATCTTTCACCGACATGCGGTATCAATCTTTCCAGGCTATATGCCGCCGATGGTGACGTAGTGTGTTGCCCACTGAAGGAAAGAGTTCGAGCGAGGCGGCAAGACCCGCGTGCGCATCGCTCAAAAACTTGCTCTGTGGCGAGCCGGCAAGCGGTTGAGCTTGCATCGGCACCTTGGAAAACCGCCGCTTCGGAAATCCCTGCCTCCAGCCCCCGGCCTCGTCTCCACTCGAAGGGTGCCGCTACAGGTCCCGGCGGGTCTGTCGAGTTTGGTTAAAATTCGACAGAATATCGAACCCGGCGGGTTCTCTGCCAAAAACCAAAAAAAGCTTGCTAGAGAGCCTCCCGCGAGGATCCTATCGGTTATTTTGACGGCAAGCGAGCAGAGTGCCGACGTTCGGAAACCTGTCAGGCCGCCGCGACAAGCAGCTTGGCCAGTTCGGCGGGCTTCGAAAACATCACTTCGTGGGAAGCCGCGATATCTACTAAAGCCGTCGGATTGGAAGGCCACGCCCGGTTCAGGTCCTCGACAATCGCCTCGCAGGTCGAGTCGATCACGATGGAATCCTGCGTGCACCGGATGAATGTTTTCTCCAGCGCTCCAAAGCCATCCGGGAAATCAGCCGTTTCGCCGTACATGGCCGCCGGGGCGTCAGGCGAGAAAAGGCGCATGGCGGTGGCCCACAACGCATCGTCAACATCGGCCGCGAGCGCGTCCTTGACTGTCGCCAGCATGGCCTGATCCTCCGTCTTCGGGTCGATGCGCAGAGCTCCGACGACCGAAGCGTCGGCGGCAAGTATTTTGCCGATCTTGGTTCTTGCCAATTGGTCCTCGAGGCTGATGTAATAACCCCCAGGCTTTCCGGGTGTAGGAAGAATTGCAGCCAAGTAGACGAGGCCTGCAAATTTTTCTGGCGACTTCGCTGCGGCGAAAGTGATCGGAACGCCGCCCATCGAATGGCCTACGGCAATGACCCGGTCCGCACCCATTGCCTTGGCGCGGTCCGCCGCGACAATTACGGCATCCGCGTAACTGTCGACCCCGATCCCTGCGATTGGCGACAATTCCTTCCCGAAAACCTCTGGATCAAGCGGCCTGGAGCAGTACGACTCGGGAACCGTCGCGTTAAGGCCGTGGCCGGGCAGATCGATTGCGACCGACATGTGTCCCGCCAGATTTAGCTCAGGCTCGACCTGTCCCCAGCACCATGCTCCGTGCCAAGATCCGTGAACGAGCACGAAGGCGGTCCGCCCGTCCCCTTTCGGTTTTTCCGCCGTGCTAGAGGCTTCTCGGCTATCCATGAAATTCTCCTTGTTTCAGTTTTCCAAGCAGCAAATTCAAGCAATCGCGCCAACAGCTAGAATGCAAATCTTTTGTCCGTCGCGAGCTGCTGCATTCGCATCACCGGCAACCGTCGGCTCTTTCGCTGCGACTGGGTAAGGGAACCAAGCGCGGCTGTCGGACTCCTGTTAGGCTGCCGCGATGAGAAGGTTCGCCAGTTCGGCCGGCTTGGAGAACATCACCTCGTGGGAAGACTCGATGTCCACGAGTGCCGTCGGATTGGAAGGCCACGCCTGGTTCAAATCCTCGACAATTACCTCGCAGGTCGTGTCGATCAAGATGTAATCCTGCGTGCACCGGATGAACGTTTTTTCCAGTGCTCCGAATCCTTGCGTGAAATCGGCCATTTGGCCGTACATGGCCGCGGGCGCGTCCGGCGTGAACATGTGCATGGCCGTGGTCCACAGCGCGTCATCGACATCGGCTGCAAGCGCTTCCTTTCCCGCCGTCAGCATTGCCGAGTCCTCGGTTCGTGGGTCGAACCGCAGGGCTCCGATCACCGCCGGATCCGCTGCGATTAACCCGCCGATTTTGCTTCTTGCCGTTTGGTCCTCAAGCGTGGTGTAAAAGCCCGCGGGCTTTCCGGGTGTCGGGAGCAGAGCGGCAATGTAGACGAGGCTTGCGAATTTCTCCGGCGTCTTCGCCGCGGCGAAAGTGATCGGAACGCCTCCCATAGAATGTCCGACGGCAACAACCCGATCCGCCCCCATTGCCCTGACTCGATCCGCAGCGGCAATCACGGCATCCGCGAAACTGTCGATTCCAATCCCTGCAATGGCTGACGGCTCGGTTGCGAACGCCGACGGGTCAAGCGGCCGGGAGCGGAATGAATCGGGAATTACTGCGTCCAAACCGTGGCCGGGCAGATCAATGGCAAGCGATATGTGTCCGGCCTGATTCAGCTCTGGCTCGACAAGCCCCCAGCACCATGCGCCATGCCAAGATCCGTGAACGAGCACAAAACCTGTTTTCGTTTTTTTCTTTCCGCCCGCACTTGCGCCCGTGACAGAGGATGCGACTGCCGCAGCTCCGGCCGCTGCAAGACCGGCCTGCAATACTGTGCGTCTATCCATGATACTCTCTCCTTCTTTTTGTCATTCAGGAGCTACGATAAGCAATCGGGGGGAAAGGTCAATTGCAAAGATTGGCATTCACCGAAGGTCCCGAATTCGTATCACCGGCACCTATAAGCCCCTTCGTGCAGTTGTCGGCCTCTCATTGACCGAGCTGGAGGATTCAGCAGATATTCGCGTCGGAATGCTTTCCAAGGTCGCCAATGTTCGCCCAGCGATTCAAGGGAATTCCTGTAAAACATCCGAGGCATCACATACTTATTCCTTCCGAATTACTTCGATAGGTTTACGTTCACACGGCGTGACAGAAACGCAAGCGCAGCAGCAGCCAGTGCTTTATCCATACAACAATAATTGAGTCAAGCCAAAACAGGATATGATTTATCCATATGCTTAAACAGTAGATAATAAAAAAATTATGCTTGATCGTTAAGTAGATCGGATATCGTTCTCAAGCTCTTCTTTAAACTTCTTCCTCGATGCGCTTGCATTATAATTAAGTTTATTGTTGTTAAACCAACGGATTACGTTCTGTACAGGAACCTTAAAGACAGTTACTGTTGGGAAGCACGCTATATCGAAGAGAATAAAACCATCCAGCGATTCAAGGTCTTTAAGAAATTCATCCCTGTCAAATTCTCTCCCTATACCAATGTGTTTGCTGGGGCTAAAGTCTACTTTATTGCGAGTGATTGACCGAATTTTCCATTTGCCATTATCAGGACCTAGTAAATCATGACCGGAGCCAGGTGCAAGACTCCAACCTTGATTATCCTTGCACAATCGATGCCCTAATATCGACGGCATGTTTCGGCCGTCAGTGAATATACTCTTTACTCCATGCTCTGTGATACCCAACGCACTTTTGAGATCTTCAATGTTCCACTCAATAGTTGATCTCTGTTCCATCAAATCCGCTCCCTATATCGCTTTACGGCATTTTACTATATCTAAGTGCAGGTGTAAACTTTCTATAAATGTATGCATGTCCAAGAACGAAGAGATACAGTGATCGCATTCGGTTGAATGAAGAGATCGGTTTAAATATGGCTTGTATTTTGATCCTTGATGCCGAATACTGTGATTTGCCGGGGGGGGGTGATCATGCTGTAGCGGTTGCGCCATTCGGAATTTCTGCAAGCAATTCTATGAGGTGATGGCTTTGCGAAAGGACTTTTCTTGGGTGTTCAAAAAGACTCTTTTTCGTTTTACTGCGGTTGATTTTCCAATCCGATTGCAATGGTAAGTGCATGGTCCCTTCAAACCAAAGCTGGATAGGAGCCGCCGTCGAGCCGCAAGTTTTGGCCCGAGATATACCCCGCATGGGCACTGCACAGAAACGCGAATGCGGAACCGAATTCTTCTGTCCGGCCGAGACGTTTGGCCGCGATCGATTGGACTTGCAGACGGCGCGCCTCTTCGTAGGTCACATTCTCCCGTACCATCGCCGCTTTTGCCAGGTTTCTTTGACGCTGGGTATCGAACCTCTCGGGTAGCATGTTGTTGATGGTGACGTTGTGTTTCGCGACATCGAAAGAAAGCGCTTTCAGCGAGGCGGTCAGGCCGGCGCGCGCGCCGGACGAAAGCGTTTGGTGAGGTCTCGGCGTTGTAACCATTGCGGATGTAATGTTGACGATCCGACCGAACCGTTTTTTCGCCATGCTCGGCAACACGGCGTGAACCAGTTGCAGAGGCGCGACCATGTTGCTTGCAAGGACGTCTGTCCAGTCTTCCAGGCTCGTGTCCATGAACAGCTTCGGCTTGGGTCCGCCGCAGTTGTTCAGCAGGATATCCGGTTCCGGGCAACGTCCGAGAAGCGCTTCCCGACCGTCTTGGGTCGAAATGTCCGCCGCGACCGAATCCACGGACGCATTCGAGAGCGCTGCCAATTCATCGGCCGCGCGTTTCAGCTTGTCCGGATCCCTTCCGTTTATGACGACATTGACGCCCTCCGCTGCCAGCGCCTTGGCGCAAGCGAGACCGAGTCCGGCTGATGATGCGCAAAGCAAGGCTGTGCGACCTGAAATTCCCAAATCCATATTCAAACCTCACTTGGATGTCAGTCGTGTCATGGCATCGGTTTCAATATCGTGCCGACTTTTGAAAATCTCCCGGTATATCGCAGTTGAAACGGTTTGCCGCTTGCTGTTGCCGATCCCGCGACCTCCATAGAGCCGACTTCCGCTCGGAACCGCATAAGTTGGCGCTAATGCCGCCGCAATACGACAATCCGGTTGGTGTTGGTGCCTCTGGACCCATTGGTTACGCCCCAGCAGTTCGCAGTCTTCGTGAATTCCTGGTCGTTGACCAGTACTCCGAGCCGATCGAAGGGCAGCTGCGCCGCGGCTTGCCAAACCAGCCGCTCCAACAAGACGGTATTTTTGCGCACTTCGCCGACCTCGAACGCAACATGTCTTCCGGGCTTCAATACTCTCGATAGCTCAACAAGCACGTTTCGGACCATATAGGTCCATGCGTCTGTCGTACGATGCTTGGAAATCTTGACTTCGGCCGTGTCGATGTCGGCGAACCAGCACCGAAGCCAGTTGTCCGTGGCATAGTCGACAATGTCCAAAAATGGAGGCGAAGTCACAACGAGATCGATGCTTGCATCGGCGACCTCCGGCGTGTCCCACGCATCGCGGCAAAGAAACTTGTGCTCGACTTGATGGTTTACCGGGCCGTCGCGCAGCAAGGACATGGATTTTTTCAGAATCAGGCGAGGCACATCTTTGCGCTCGGGCGATGAGTTGAGGCGTTCATTGATCTTGATCTGCGATGCCAAGGACACGGCTTGGTTCGGCGGCATTGAGCGGCCGGAGAAAAATCCGCCCGAATGTCCGGAAAGCCTGCTGATCGCCACCATGCGGATCCAGTCCGCCACCCGTCCCGTTTCGCTCGACTGATCCGCCCCGTTTGCTGCGATCCAACTTCGCAAGCTGTTCAGGGCGGCAAGCGTAGTCGGATGATAGAATGCAAGCAGTTCTTCCGGTTCCGCCGCCGCGCATTCGAAATCAATACTCGACAACGCGCGTTGCAATTCCGGTATATCGATCCGATTCAGGCGCGGCCGGATCAGCATTGCGGAAAGCGGGTTGATGTCGTTTCCGATTGCCGCCCGGTCCATGATCGCGGCTTGGAGAAGCGTTGTGCCGCGCCCCATGAATGGATCGTATACCGTGTCGCCGGGATCCGTCAGCCGGGATATAAAGAACTCCGGGAGCTGTGCCTTGAAGCACGCCCGGTAGGACACCTCGTGCAAAGAGTGAGACTGGCGTTGAGATGAAGTCCAATACTCGTTGGAAAAATAAGGTATTCCGTCTTTTTCGATGTATCGGGTTTCCTGCCCGTAGTCCGCGAAGTTCCTGATGCCGTCGATAAAGCCGTCCCTGTCCGGAACGCTGTCGTTCCAAGGAAGGGGTGTCAGGACGGAGAAGGTCATGTTTTCGGAAGGCGGCCTGCGTTTGCGGGATCATTGTCCCGCTAATCGGACTGACCCTTATGCTTCGGCAAAGTTGAAAATAGTGCCATTGCGCGCATCAATCTCCTGTTTTGGGTCGTGCGCCGAACACGGCGGTTCCAACGCGAACATGGGTTGCGCCAAGCTTCACCGCTGACTCGAAATCCGCGCTCATCCCCATGCTAAGGTCTTCCAATCCGTTGCGTTTGGCGATCTTCGCCAGCAGCGCGAAATGCAGCGAAGGAACATCGTCGACCGGCGGGATGCACATCAGGCCGCGGACCGGCAGATCGAGTTTGCGGATCTCGGCGACGAATTCGTCCGCGTCCTCCGGCAGCACTCCGGATTTCTGCGGTTCCTCTCCAGTGTTGATTTGAATGAAAAGATCGGGGCACTCGCCTAGTTCCTGTGAGAGCGTCGCGATGCGCCGGGCGATTTTGAGCCGGTCGATTGAGTGGATTGCGCGGAACAGCGACATCGCCGTGCGGACCTTATTCGACTGCAGCGGGCCGAGAAGATGAAGCTCAGCGGACGGGTGCCTCTCCATGAGCGCGGGCCATTTCGAAGCGGCCTCCTGCACCCTGTTCTCGCCGAATATTAGATGGCCTTGGTTTAGAACCTGGACGATCCTTTCCTCCGGCTGCAGCTTGGAGACCGCGATCAAACTGGTCGAGCCAGGCTCTTTGCCCGCTTCGGCTTCCGCCGCATGCACCCGTGCGAGAATATCTGGTAGCGACATGCCCAACGCCATTGCGCCGATTCCCTCCAAAGGCAATCTCGCATGAATCCGGCCCCGCATAAAGCGAGTATATGCCGCCAATCATGCCTTTGGCCGAAAGCGGGCGATTGCTGCCGAAGCGGTTTGCGCGAGTTCAGCAAAGGCGAATCCCTCGCGGTGTTTCCAGGAAATGCGTCTGCCGCGACGCGATTAAATTCTTGCAATCCGGCAAAAATTGAACTAGTATCAAAATTTAAACACTAGGTATCATAATATGGATCATTTTTCGGCATGGATCTGAAAGGAATTCTGCCGGTGCTCCCGACGCCCTACGCCGTTGACGGCGAAGTTGATCCGGCGGCCATGCGCAGAGTCGTGCGCTTTGCATTGTCCGCGGGCGTGAACGGCGTCGTTTACCCGGGATTCGCGAGCGAAGTCGGCGAACTGTCCTTGGAAGAGCGAGGGGAAATGCTGCGGGCGGTCGTCGAGGAAGTCGATGATGCGGCGACAGTCATTGCCGGTGGAACCGCTGAAACGATCAAGGCGGTCGTACGCTGCGGGAGGCAAGCGGGCGATCTCGGCATCCGGCTCATGATGATCCAGCCTCCGCTCAGTCTCGGTGGAAGCGCTGAATCGGTCGTTTCCTTCATGAAGAGCGTGGCGGAGACCCTTCCCGGAATGAAGTTCGTTTTTCAGAACGCGCCCGCGCCGCGGGGATCGGATATTCCGCCGGAAGCAATCGCCCGCATCGCCGAGCAGGTGCCGGAAATTGCCTACGTCAAGGAAGAGACCCTGCCGCCGGGTCCGGCGGTGAGAAAGATACTGGCAAATCGCCCGCCATCGCTGAAAGGGGTGATCGGCGGCGGCGGGGCTCGAATGATTCTTGAAGAATACGCCAATGGCGCTTGCGCGGCGATGCCGGCGGTCGAGATCGCGGACGTGCATGCCGCGCTTGACAAGGCTTGGCGAAGCGGACGCAAGGACGAGGCGAAGAGGATCTTCGACAGGACGGTGCCGCTGCTGTCGCTCCAGGCGATGTACCGAATGCGGCTCACGAAGCATGTCCTCGTAAGGCGCGGGGTGTTGCGGAACTCCATCGTGCGTTCGAATTTGATCGAACTCGATGCTGGCGGAACGAGGCAAATCGACCTGAATTTGGAGGATCTGGGCATCGTTGCCGAGACGGGTGGAAGGCAGGCGGACGCGGCATGAGCAATGCGGTCGCCTCGGTACGAACTTTCTCGCTGAAGATTCCGCGGGACACGCCCTACCTCGGGCCCGTCAGAAAAGGGGAGGTTCCGAATTCAAAGGGTTATTTCGTTCGCGCGGCGAACGGAACCGTGTACCCCGTCTTCGACCGGACGGTGGTTGTTCGCATTGAAACAGCAAGCGGAATCGTCGGCTGGGGAGAAACCTACGGTCTCGTCGCGCCGGGCGCCGTCGGCGCCATCATCGGGGACTTGCTTTCCGATTTCTTGGTCGGGCGAGATCCGACGGACCCGTCCGCGGTTTATGACGACCTTTACGATTTGATGCGCGTGCGCGGATATACCGGCGGCTTCTATGTGGACGCTTTGGCGGCGATCGACATCGCGTTGTGGGATATAGCCGGAAAGATTGCGGATCAGCCGGTCAAGGAGCTTCTCGGCGGTGCGAATGGCGACAAGATCCCGGCATATTTTTCCGGCCTTCCGGAAGCGACGATCGAGCAGCGTTCGGCGCTCGCGCTCGAATGGCGGTCGGCGGGATTCAACGATTTCAAATTCGCCGCGCCCGTTGCGGACGACGGCATGGTCGCAGAACTCGAGGCATTGCGCGGCGCCTTGGGTCCGAATGCCCGGATCGCCGTGGACATGCACTGGAAGCGCAGCTCCGACGAAGCGTTGGAACTCTTGCGCGCAATGTCGGAATGCGGCCCTTGGTTCGCCGAAGCTCCCGTCCGAACGGAGGACATCGCAGGATTGGAGGCCGTTTGTCGCGGATCTGAAATTCCCATTGCGGTGGGTGAGGAATGGCGAACGCACTACGATATGATTCACAGAACGTCGCATTGCCCGATCGCCATCGTGCAGCCTGAAATGGGACACAAAGGAATCACGAACTTCGTGCGCATCGGGCGGATCGCGGAAGAAAGCGGAATTGAAGTGATTCCCCATTCGACCGTCGGCGCAGGAATTTTCCTCGCCGCAAGCCTGCAAGCCAGCGCTGCGCTTGCTGCGGTCACCGCGCATGAATATCAAAATTCAATCTTCGAGCCCAACAGACGCCTGATCGACAGCGTCATGGACTGTTCCGACGGCGAATTCACGGTGCCGGACGGCCCCGGGCTGGGAGTTGAACCGACCGAGGAGCTTCTCGGCAACCTTGTACCAATTTGAATCTCTCTGACCAAAGGAGGAACACGAAATGAGATCCAAATTCAAAATCGCGGCAGCCGCGGCGCTCGCGGCCGGTCTAATCGCGGCCGGAAGCGTTTCCGCCGGCGCGGAAACGCTGAAGTTCGTTTCTTGGCAGGTCGATGAAAGCGGCGTGTCGAAGTGGTGGAGATCCGTCATCGCTCGTTTCGAGGAAGAGCATCCCGGAGTGACCATCGAGTTCACCAAAGTCGACCGCGCGGCCTACGCCGACACGATGACCACGCTGTTCGCCGGAGGGCAGCCGCCCCACATCGTGCATCTCGCGTCATTCGAATACCAGAATTTCGCCGAGAACGGCTGGATGGAGAACCTTGATCCGTGGCTGGAGCGCGACGGAATCAGCATCGACGGTTGGGCCGGCCAAGGAACTTGCATCTGGAACGGCGAGACCGCGTGCATCATGATGCTCTATTTCGGGTTCATGTTCGCCTACAACGCGGACATTCTGGCCGACGCGGGGCTTGAGGTTCCGACCAACTACGATGAGTTCCTCGCAGCCGCGCGGGCGACGACCAAGGATCTCAACGGCGACGGAATCACCGACCAGTTCGGAACGGGGCACGAGACCAAAGGCGGCGCGGGCCAGTACCTCACGGAAATGCTGAACTACGTCCTCGACGCAGGCGCCTACTGGACGGACAAGGACGGCAATGTGACCATCGACACGCCGGAGATGGTCGAAGGGCTTTCAAGATGGAAGACCGTTTACAACGAGGGCTTGACTCCGCGTGACATGTCGGCGGGCGAGGTGCGCAAGCTGTTCGCCGACGGCAAGGTCGCGATGCGTCCCGACGGGCCTTGGCTCTACAACACGATGAAGCAAGGCGCAGCAGCCGATTCGCTTCGGATAACGGTGCCGCCGTTCACTCCGCCGGTCGGCGGCTCGTCCAACGTCCTCGGAATGGCAAGCGAGATTTCGGACGATCAAAAGGAGCTCGTTTGGGATTTCATCAAGCTCGCCATGTCGCCGGAATTCCAGCGGGCGTACGCGACGGTCGGCAGCAACACGCCGCCGAGCCCGAGCGCGGACGTCTCTGGAGTTGAAGAGATGGTTCCTCACTTCGCCATCATCGTCGAAACTCAGAAGGCCGCCGCGGCGGCCGGCGTGGACCGGATCCCGACCGGGCTTGAAGTTCAGTACGGAGAATTCGGGAAGATGGTTCAGGAGGAAGTCCAGCGCATGCTCATCGAGGACCTCGATCCTGCCGATGTCGTGAAGACGATGCAAGCCAGGGCCGAAGAGATCCAGGACGGCTGAACATTGACATCTCTGCCGGCGGGTTCGGACAGCCGTACCCGCCGGCAGCCAATGAGACCCTGAGATCGCCGCGCCGGACCGAAAAACCGTGGACAAAGACGCTGCGGCCGCAAGCAGATTCCGGTTGCGCCTTGATCTGGCAAGGCCGAGCCGCCAGCACATTCTGGGCTACATACTTCTGGCCCCCGCCGTCGTCATGGTCTTGCTGATCATCGCATACCCGCTGATCGTGTCGGTCGATCTGTCGCTGCAGGACGTCAAGCTTCCCAGAATCGGCGAAACCCGGAAGCCGTTCACAGCGAAAAACTACGAAAAGCTGCTCGCGTCCTCCGAATTCTGGATGGCATGCTGGGTGACGGCCAAGCTTGTGACGGCGGTCACGGTCGGGTCGCTGCTGGCTGGCGTTTCGACCGCTCTTCTTGTCAACCAGCATTTCAAGGGGCGCACCTTGGCCCGCATCGCCATGGCGATGCCTTGGGCCGTGCCGGAGGTGATTGCCGTCGTCATATTCGCGTGGATCTTCGACAGCTCTTTCGGACTGATGAGCTGGCTGTTCATCAAGCTCGGCATCACCGACGAAATGATCGCGTGGGTTTCCACGCCCGGCGCGGCGTTCTGGGCGCTCGCCGTCACGATGATTTGGAAAGGGTTTCCGTTCGTCTCGATCATGACGCTCGCAGGCCTACAGTCTATCCCGTGGGATTTTTACGCCGCGGCGAAAGTCGACGGCGCTAGCGCCTTGCAAAGATTCCGCTGGATAACGCTGCCGTGTTTGATGCCCGTATTGGGGGTGACGCTGGTTCTGGTGATGCTTTGGGTCTTCCGGGATTTCTCAATCATCAAGGTGCTGACGGACGGCGGCCCGATCAAGTCCACGCAGACGCTTTCCATCATGACCTACGATCAAGCATTCGGCTTTTTCAAGTTCGGGTATGCCTCCGCGGTCGGAGTCGTGACCCTCGTGATTTGCGTCGTCGCCAGCCTCGCAATGATGGGGCGGCAATTCAGAGCGATCTACTGAGGGCTCGGCGGAATGAAGCGTTCTCCCCTGCAATCGCTGCTGCTCTATTCGACCGTCGTTGCGACGCTCGGGATCATCCTGTTCCCGATCTACTGGCTGTTCATCACCGCGCTCTCGACGACAGCGGAATTGTCCGGCTTGCCGCCGAGCTTCGTTCCGGAGACGCCGCAGTGGCACATATTCCGAAAGGTGCTCCTGGAGCGCCCCATTCCGCTTTGGCTTTGGAATTCCGGCATCGCGGCTTTCGGCTCCGTCTTGCTTTCCATGTTCGTTTCCGTGCTTGCCGGCTACGCGCTGTCGCGATTCCGCGTCCGCGGAGGGCATTCGCTCGGAATATTCATTCTGACCGCGAAAATGCTTCCGGCCACGCTGCTGGTCATACCCCTGTTCGCGGTCTTCCGGCAATTGGGGATGATCGGATCGCTCTGGACGCTGATACTCGCCCACTCCACTCTCATCGTTCCCTTCACGACTTGGATGCTGAAGGGATACTTCGACACGATTCCGCGCGAGCTGGAGCAGGCGGCCATGGTTGACGGCTGTTCGCCTCTGGGAGCGATGTGGCGCGTGATATTGCCGGTTTCCGCGCCCGGCCTCGCTGCGACCGCCCTGTATGCGTTCGTGCTGAGTTGGGCGGACTACGCCTACGCGAGAACCTTTCTCGTGAATTCCCAGAGCAACTGGACGGCCAACCTCGGCATCGCGACGATGCGCGGCGAATACACCACCGACTGGAACGAAATCTCCGCCGCCGCCGTCTTCGTGGCGCTGCCCATCATTGTCATCTATCTGTTTCTTGAACGGTATCTGGTCGGCGGGTTGACCGCAGGGGCGGAAAAGTAGCCATGGCGCGCATCCGGATCGAAAATCTGGTCAAGAACTACGGCGACCTGAACGTCCTCAAGCCGTTTTCGCTTGAGATCGAGGACGGCGAATTCGTTGTGCTCGTCGGCCCGTCGGGATGCGGCAAGTCCACGATCCTGAAGATCGTCGCCGGTCTGGAGCCGGCGTCGGGCGGTCGAATCCATCTGGGCGGGAATGACGTCACCGACACGGCGCCAGGCGATCGGGACGTCGCCATGGTTTTCCAGAATTACGCGCTCTACCCGCACCTGACTGTTCGCCAGAACATCGGTTTCGGACTGAAGATGCGCGGAATGAGCCGTTCGGAAATCAATGCCCGCGTGGAGAACGCGAGCAACATCCTCGGCGTGTCGCATCTGCTTGATCGGAAGCCTCGCGCGCTTTCAGGCGGACAGCGCCAGCGCGTCGCACTGGGCCGAGCGATCGTGCGCGAACCGCAAGCCTTCCTGATGGACGAGCCCTTGTCGAATCTGGACGCGAAACTGCGGGTCCACATGCGCGCCGAAATCACCGCGCTGCACAGAAGGATCGGCGTGACGACGATCTACGTCACTCACGATCAGATTGAGGCGATGACCATGGCCGACCGCGTCGTCATACTGCGGGAGGGCGAAGTTCAGCAGATTTCCGATCCCGACGGCCTGTTCAATTTGCCCGCGAATCTTTTCGTTGCGGGCTTCATCGGGTCTCCGGGAATGAATTTCATCGACGCGCCGGTTACGGAGGGTGGCGGTTCTGCGCGAATTTCGATTTTCGGCGAAGACGTCCGCTTTCCGAGCAGCCGGATCGGCGGCGCCGGGCGCGTGATTGTCGGGGTTCGCCCCGAGCACTTGTCTCTCGGCGCGGGACCGGTGACGTTCACCGTCCGACCGGCGCGGGTGGAAAGCCTCGGCTCTGAAAAATACGTCTACTTCGACGATGGAGCGGCGCTGAATGAGCGGCCGGGCGGCGAAGAGGAAACCAAGGGATTGATCGCCAGACTCGCGCATTCGGGGATCTTGAGCGAAACCGAAGAACTGGAGTTGTCTTTGGATCCCTCAAACCTCTACCTGTTTGATCCGAACACTGAACTCGCGCTTTGACCCATGAAGGTTCTGGTCACAGGAAGCTCCGGACGCATAGGCCGAGTCGCGGTTGAAGCCCTGCTGGCGCGTGGCGATCAGGTGTCGGGCTTGGACCGCGTCCCGTCGGGCCGGTGGACGGCGCGGGGCTATTCGGAGCATGCGGCGGCGCTGCAGGATGCGGCGACCGCGGCTCGAGGGGTCGATGCGGTGCTGCATCTCGGCGCCTTCATGTCTTGGAACGAAAATGACCGCGAAAAAATGTTCCGTTCCAACGTGAACGGAACCAGAGCCGTGCTTGAGGCCGCGCTCGAAGCGGGAGCGAAACGGTTTGTTTTTGCGAGTTCGGGCGAAGTTTACCCGGAGAACGCGCCATTGAGCGAGCCGATCACGGAGGATCATCCGCTGAAGCCGAATTCGTTCTACGGCCTTACCAAAGTGCTGGGAGAGGAGCTTGTCCGATTCTTCCAGCGCAGCACGAGCATGGAGACCGTGATACTGCGTTTCGCCCATACGCAGAATGCGGACGAGCTGCTCGACGAGAACAGTCCGTTTTCAGGACCGAGATTCTTTTTAGCGGCTCGCATCCGGCAGCAGATTTCGCTGGGAAACCTTGAAGCCGCGGACTTGCTGAAAAGACGCGACCCGGGCCGCCCGGCGCACATCTTGGCCCGCAGCCAGACCGGACGGCCTTACCGCATGCACATCACGGACACCCGGGATATCGTGTCCGGGCTGCTTCTGGCGCTCGATCATCCTTCGGCGGCGGGCGGAACGTTCAATCTCGGCTCTACGGATCCGGTGCGGTTCGATTCGTTGCTGGCGGCCATGTCCGGGATAACGAAGCTTCCTGTCGTCGCGGTAGACCTGCCCGGGCCCGGAGTCAGCTATGCGACGTCCAACGCTCGAATTCGAAACATGCTCGGCTACGCGCCGGAGTGGACGATCGAGCGAATGCTGGCGGAGGCGGAAACCGCATGGAACTCCAAGGCGGGCCATGGCGGGTGACGACGCAAGAGTTCCGGTGGGAGCGGCTTCGCTCGCCAAGGGCCTGAAGGTGCTGAATCTGGTCTCCGAAGCGGACAGCCCGATCAGATTCGCCGAGTTGCACCGCCTGTCCGGCCTTCCGAAGGCGACTTTCAACCGAATTCTCCGAACGCTGGTCGCATTCGAACTGGTTTCCAAGGGCGACGGGGAAGGCGCCTACTCGCTCGGGCGGCGGTGTCTCGAGTTGAGTCAGAAGGCTTGGGATGCATTCGATATCGCCGCCGCCTCGGCGCCGGAACTTGAAAAACTTTCATTGGAACTCGGCGAGACCGCTGCGCTGTGCAAAATCGACGACAGAAACGTGATTTACCTGGATGAAAAATCCGGCGACGGTCTCTGCGTGCGGGTCGAAGCCGGGCGCCGGGCGCCGCTGCATTGCACAGCCGCAGGAAAGGTCCTTCTTGCGTTCATGGATCCGACCGCCAGCCAAGGACTCATCGAGCGCCTCGATTTCGACGGAGTAACCGGAAGCACGGTCAGAACCGTTGAAGCCCTGCAGGCGGACATGGCGCTGACGCGAGCCAGAGGCTACGCGGTTTCATACGAGGAGCACTTGCCCGGCGTGAATTCCGTCGCTTGCGTCATCGCCGGCCGAGACGGAAGTCCGCTCGGGGCATTGGCCGCTTTGGGCCCGTCCTCCCGATTTGACGAGTCGCGGCTTCACCCCGCGGGTCGGGAACTGATCGCTGCGGCGCGCAGGATAACGGGGCAGGCCGGATTCGTGGCGATTTCGCCAAGACCGCGCCGACGCAGATTGAAGAGCTTCGAACCGACGAATCTGGAGTGCGTCTTGCCGTGGGGAGCGCAACTCGGCGAGGCTCCGGTTTGGCATCATGTCGAACAGCGTCTTTACTGGGTCGATATTCTGCATCCGGCCGTGTTTCGCTTCGACCCGTCGACGGGCGTCAACCGCGCCTGCACGCCGAAAAAGCTTGTGAGCGCCGTGCTTCCTGGACAGGGCGGCGCCTTGCGCGTGGCATCTCAGGACGGAATTGAGCAACTGGATTTCGAGAACAGCCGGCTTATCCCGCATGTCGATCCTGAAACGGGGCAGTCGCAAAACCGGCTCAACGACGCGAAAGTCGGTCCGGACGGGGCGGTCTGGGTAGGATCAATGCGTCTCGACGCGAGCAAACCGACCGGAGTCTTGTATCGCATTTCCCCGGACTGGCGCGTCGAACGGAAGGACAGCGGCATAAAGGTATCGAACGGATTGGACTGGAGCCCTGACAAGCGGACGTTCTACTTCGTCGATACAGTTCCGGGCAGGATCTACGCGTTCGATTTCGACCGGCAAACAGGCAATCTCGAAAACAAGCGGGTTTTCGCCGAGATTCCAGAGAGCGAAGGCCGCCCGGGCGGCCTTTGCGTCGACTCCGACGGGGGAATCTGGTGTGCGATCTGGGATGGCTGGCGTGTGAACCGCTTCGCCCCGGACGGGTCCATCGACAGAATTGTCGACCTGCCCGTGCCTCGGCCGACAAGCGTCGCGTTCGGCGGCACGGACTTCTCGGAACTCTACGTGACGACCGCTCGGACGCGCCTTCCGGCGTCGGCGCTTTCCGATGCCCCGCTTTCCGGCGGCATTTTCGCATGCACGCCCGGTCCGGTCGGGCTTCCGGCGGAGTTGTTCGCTTGACGTCCGTTTTGGAGCGGTTGTTCGGGCTGCATGGCAGGACGGCCTTGGTGACGGGATCCAGCCGGGGCATCGGAGCGGCGATCGCAGACACTTTTGCAGCCGCTGGAGGCGAAGTATTCGTTCACGGCACGAAGCCGGGTTCCGTTCGTCCGGTCGCGGAGTCCATCCGTTCGTGCGGGGGAAGAGCGCACGGGTTGTCGGCCGACCTGTCTCTGGCCGGAAGCGGTCGCCGACTCGTTGAAGAGGCGGAAAGAATATCGGGAAAACTTGACATACTCGTCATCAATGCCTCGGCGCAGATCAACGCCACGCTCGACGCCGTATCGATGGAAGATCTGGAATATCAGGCGGCCGTCAATGTTCGCGCATCGGTAGAGCTCCTGCAGACGGCGTTGCCGGGGATGGCGGATCGCGGTTGGGGGCGCGTAGTCAATATCGGTTCAATCAATCAGTTGCGGCCCAAGGGAATTGTCGCCGCATACGCCGCTACCAAGGCCGCGACGCACAATCTCATCCAGAGCCAGGCGCGCGAATATGCCGACCGAGGGGTGCTGTTGAACACCTTGGCTCCGGGCCTTGTAGATACGGACCGCAACGCGGACAGGAAGAATTCCGACCCGGTCGCTTGGGAAAATTACGTCAAGGACGTGAATTGGATGGGTCGAGCCGGACAGCCTCAAGAGATGGTCGGAGCGGCATTGTTCTTGGCTTCGGATGCCTGCAGCTTCATGACGGGCGAAGTCGTCGTGGTATCCGGCGGCGGCTGAAAACATATTGGCGGTGAGGCAGGGACGGCTTTCGCTCCTCGGCTGGACTGCAATGCGACAATGCGCCGGGTGAAATCGTTTCCGGGCGGTTCGCGGGTTGCCCCTAGACAATTCGTCGATTCGCTCGCCAAAGGAGCAAGCGGCATTGAAGCGGCCGTAAGGACCGATGCGATGTTCCTGCGGCGGCGAACCGATTTTCGATAAATCTTGTGTTGATGTGTCGAAACGGCTAATCAATCAGGCGTATTCAATCCGGGAGATTTGAAATGGCATTTGCCCGCCTGATCGCCGCTTCGCTTGCCGCCGCCGCTTTGGCGGTCGCCGGTTGCTCCGGAAACGGAGGCAACAGATCCGGATCCGGAGGCGGCGGCGGACTTTTCGCGGGAAGCTCCGATTCCGAAGGCGGATCGACGGTTTGGGATCTGTTCGGCAACAACAACAGTCCCGACACGGCGTTTCAAGTGAATAGGTACATTTGGAATGCGTCCCTTGATGTATTGGACTTTCTGCCGCTGGAGACCGTGGAGCCGTTCACCGGCGTCATCGAGACGGGCTGGGGCCGACCGCCCAACGGCCGCGCCGAATACAGGGTCACGGTGCTGATCAAGGATCCCGCGCTGGATGCGCGGGCATTGTCGGTGTCCGTCTACGACAGGTCGGGGCCTGTCGATGCCGACGTCGTGGAAGAAATAGAAAACGCGATTCTATCCAGAGCCCGCCAACTTCGAAAAGCCGACTCGGAACTTTGAATCGGCCGGGTTGAACCAAAGCGGCGATGCCGCTTCCACGAAAGCGATTTTATGCCGGATTACGACGCTCAGGAACTTGAACCGCGCTGGCGGAAGGCTTGGGACGACGCGGGTATTTTCCGCACCCGCAGAGACGAATCGAAGCCCAAATACTATGTCCTCGAGATGTTTCCTTACCCCTCGGGCAAAATCCACATGGGGCATGTGCGCAATTACACGATGGGCGACGTGATTGCGCGCTACCGCAAAGCCAAGGGATTCAACGTACTCCATCCGATGGGGTGGGACGCGTTCGGCATGCCCGCCGAGAACGCTGCGATTGACAACGAAGTTCATCCTGAGATCTGGACGCGGAACAACATCGACGACATGCGTACGCAGCTCAAGCAGCTCGGCCTCTCCATCGACTGGGAACGTGAACTCGCGACCTGCGATCCCGAATACTATGGCCCGCAGCAAGCCATGTTCTTGGACATGATGGACAAGGGCCTGGTTTACCGCAAGAAAGCGGTCGTGAATTGGGACCCCGTCGACCAGACGGCACTTGCCAATGAGCAGGTGATCGACGGCAAGGGATGGCGGTCCGGCGCGGTAGTCGAACGCAGGAAGCTGGACCAATGGTTTTTCCGGATCAGTGACTATTCGGACGAATTGCTTGAGGCACTGGACGGTCTGGAAGGATGGCCGGAGAAAGTCCGGCTGATGCAGAGGAATTGGATCGGAAGATCGCGGGGGCTGGAATTCGAATTCGAAACGGTCGGTGCCCCGCCGGGGCACGGACGGCTCGGCGTCTATACGACGCGTCCGGATACGCTGATGGGGGCGACTTTCGCGGCTGTCTCGCCTGATCATCCGCTTGCGGAAGATCTTGCGGCTTCGGACGGCCAAATTGCGGAATTCATAGCTGCTTGCAAATCATCCGGGTTGTCCGAAGCGGAACTGGAAACGGCCGAAAAGGTCGGAATTGAGACACCGGTTCGAGTGAAGCATCCGTTCGACGAAGGCGTGGAGCTTCCCGTCTGGATCGCGAATTTCATACTGATGGATTACGGAACGGGAGCGATATTCGGCTGCCCGGCCCACGATCAGCGGGATTTGGAGTTCGCGCGGAAATACGATCTCGCCGTGATCGACGTCTTTGAAGCCGTCGAAAACGGTGCGCCGGTCGCGGACACGGCCTTCGTGCCAGCCAAAGAAGAGCCGGTCAGGTACGTCCGTCCGATCGCGGGCAGCGAACTCCAGACCGGGTCGGAGGCGGTCACCGCCGCAATCGACCATTGCGAAAGGGCCGGAGTGGGAAAAGGCATAACGAAGTACAGGCTTCGCGACTGGGGTATTAGCCGCCAGCGCTACTGGGGCTGTCCAATCCCCGTCGTGCACTGCGACGCTTGCGGAATTGTCGCAGAGCGGAAGGAGAACCTTCCGATCATTCTTCCCGACATCGAATCCACTGTCCCCGAACACACGCTTAAGGCATTCTACTCTCTGAAGAATATTGAAAGTTCACTTTCCCATTTGCGAGACACACCCGATTTCAGCACTCCAGCCCAACCTTTCGCCAAGATAGAGAAATGGTGGAATTGCGAGTGTCCCGAGTGCGGCGGACCCGCATTGCGGGAAACCGACACAATGGATACCTTCGTGGACAGCTCCTGGTATTTCGTAAGGTTCACGGCCCCGCGGGCGAAAGTCCCGACGGTGCGCGAAGAAGCCGATTATTGGATGAATGTGGACCAGTACATCGGCGGGATCGAGCATGCGATCCTGCACCTGCTGTATTCGCGGTTCTTCGCGCGCGCCATGGCCTTGACCGGTCATCTCTCCGAAAAGGCGATCGAGCCGTTCGACGCCTTGTTCACGCAAGGGATGGTGACGCACGAAATCTACATGACACGGGACGGATCGGGGCGGCCCGTCTACCATTTCCCGACGGACGTCGAGATCGGAACCGACGGGGCGGTTCTCAAGGAGACGGGCGAACCTGTCGAAATCGTCCCGTCCGCCAAAATGGCGAAATCCAAAAAGAACGTCATCAATCCGGAAGACCTGATCAAAAAGTACGGGGCGGACACCGCGAGGTGGTACATCATTTCGGACTCACCTCCGGACCGAGACGTCGAGTGGACGACGACAGGAGTCGAGGGGGCGTCGAAGCATCTTCAGCGCGTGCTTCGCATGGCGCGGACGGTCGCCGACGCCGACGATGCAGGCCGCGAGGACGAAGCCGGCACTCTCGAGCAAGCTGCTCACCGCACGATCGACGAGGTTACCAAAGGGATTGAGGGATTTTCGTTCAACAAGTCAGTGGCGAAGCTTTACGAGCTGACGAACACCATCGCCCGCTCGAATGCGGGTTCGAAAGCGAAGGCCGAAGCGATGCGAACGCTAGCGCGGCTGATGTCGCCGATGACTCCCCATCTTTCGGAAGAGATCTGGAGCGTGCTCGGCGGCGAAGGGCTCGTCGCTTCGCTCGACTGGCCGGAGCCCGACCCTGAACTGCTGATCGAAGAGACCGTGACGTTGCCCATACAGGTGGACGGCAAACGAAGATCCGAGGTCACTGTGGATCGGAACTTGGCGCGTGAGAAGCTTGAAGCTCTCGTGCTTGAAGACGCGGCCGTGCGCAATATTCTTGCGGGTCGGCAGGTCGGCAAGATTGTCGTGGTGCCGGGCAGGATCGTGAATGTCGTCACCCGATCGCCGTAAAGCGCTCGCGCTGATTGCATGCGCTCCTCTCGGCGCATGCGGATTCAGCCCGGCTTCAGTCGGCAGCGGCGGCGCGGGATCTTATTTCGGACAGTTTGAAGTTCAGGTTGCAGGCGGCCGCGAAGGCTTCGTTCTGGAAAGCGCGCTTCTGGACAAGCTGGGAGCGCCGGTCGGCTCGCCGCCGTACCGGCTGGTCGTCGGGCTGGAGTTCGAAACTTTCGAAACGGCGGCGCCGGGAGCGACAGGAGTCGGTCGGCAGGCTTTGGACGGGACGGCGAAATTCGAGGTCATCGACCTCGCCGACGGCAGCATTCTCCTCTCGGACAAGGTGTCGAGCTGGACATCGTGGAAAGAGACGCGCCAGACCGCGGCGACGCTTGCCGCACGACGGGACGCGGAGGACCGGGTGCTCATGCAATTGGCTTACAGGATCGTCGAGCAAATTACCGTGTTCGAAGAGAGTTGGATGCATTGAAGCTCAATCCAAGGGACGTTTCGAGCTATTGCAGCAAGCCCGATCCTTCCAGGGCCGGATTGCTGATCTATGGCGCCGATACCTTGCGCGTCGCGGCGCTGCTCGAAAAGGTTGTTCTGGCTCTTGTCGGGCCAAGCGGGAAAGACGAGTTTCGACTGCTCCGTCTGGCCGGCGACGAGGTGCAGCGGGATGGCGGAGAACTTGCGGCTGCAGTGAAATCGCAGAGTTTTTTTCCCGGCCAGAGGGCGGTCGTCGTCGAGAATGCCGCGGACGGCATCACGAAAGCGGTCGAATGGGCTTTCAAGGAGCGCGCCGAAGGCGATGCGCCGATCATTGCTGCCGCCGGAATGCTGCGGCCGACTTCAAAGCTTCGGAAACTGTTCGAAAGCCATAAGGACGCCTACTGCGCGCCGGTCTACGCGGACCAGATTTCAAGTTTTGAAATCAAGGAAGCCGTCAGGAATGCCGGTCTCAAGCGTGTGTCCCGTTCCGCGATGTCGGACATCGAAGCATTGGGCAAGTCCATGTCGCCGCAAGCTCTCAGGCTGTTTCTAGATAAAATCGCGCTCTATAAATTGAGCGACGACTCCGAGTTGGTGCCGGAAGACGTGGAGGCTTGCGCGTCCGACGGAGGGGAAATGCAGCTTGACGACCTTATGAATGCTGTTGCCGACAGGCGTCCGGAAAAAGTCTGCGCGGCCATCAGGCGGCTTTGCAGCCAAGGCTATGCGCCGATATCGATTTGCATCATTGCGCAGAGGATGTTTCGGAATATTCTTCTGGTCGCCAGCGATCCTTCCGGCCCGGAAGTCGGCGTTGCGCGGATTCGCCCTCCCGTGCTGGGCCGCAAGAAGCAAAGGCTGATGCAGCACGCGACGCGGTGGGGAGCGAAAGGGGCTGAGTCCGCTTTGCTTCGACTCGGCCGCACGGACAGATATTTGCGTTCAGGGCGTCCGATTCCGGCGCTCGAAGCTGTGGAAGGCACGCTGGTCAGAATCGCGAGAACCGGGAAATCGACATGATTGAAGTGATTGGAAACGTGCGCAGCCGGGCCTTCAGAGTGCTTTGGATGCTGGAAGAGCTCGGCGAGCCGTACGTTCACAGGGCGGCAAGTCCGCATTCCGCCGATGTGCTCAAGTGGAACCCTGCCGGAAAGATACCGGTTCTGGTCGAAGACGGAGCGGCAATCACGGACAGCACGGCGATTATCGAGTATCTCGCGGACAGAAAAGGCCGGTTTTCTTCGCCGTCCGGCACTCTGGAAAGAGCGAAGCAGGACAGCTGGACGAATTTCTTGCTGGACGAGTTCGACGCGTGCCTTTGGGCGGCCGCGCGGCACAGTTTCATATTGCCGGAAGAAAGACGGGTGCCGGATCTCAAGGCGACGCTGAAGTGGGAATTCGCCCGCTCGCTGAAAACGCTGGCATCCAGGATGGGCGACGGCCCCTTCCTGATGGGCGATCATATGACTGTGCCCGATTTCATACTGGCTCATTGCGGACGATGGGCGCAGGTCGCGAAATTCAACATCGGCGAGCCCAAGGTGGCGACCCGCATTGAACAGCTGCAGAACCGCCCGGCGTTCCGCAAATTGATCGACATGGCCTGACGGTGTCTGAGTTCACCCATTGATGCGACTCCGCCTTGACACCGGAGACCGAAGACCCCAAAGTAATTTCAAGCGTGTTTCAGTCGAACTGCACTGCGCCACATAAATTGACAGGGCTCCATGCAATATTCCAATAGATCTTTATGGGCGTTGGTGCTTTCCGCGTTATCTATCATGGCGGCATCGTGGCAAGTGCAAGCAGGTGGCTGCGAAAGTTGGCTCAGCTTGGAATTCTTTAGAGCAGCAACGAATGAAGATGTAAAAGAGTGTATTGGAGTCGAAGAGAATCCGAACCGGAAATGGGCGGACAAACACGGATTGACTCCGTTGCATTTTGCTGTAGCTATAAACGAAGATCCCGAGGTGATCGTTGCGTTGATAGACAAAGTGGAACTGAATTCTTCGTCATCCAATGGGTGGACGCCCCTTCATATTGCTGCCAGATACAACTCAAATCCTTCAGTTATTGAAAAGCTGATTGATGAGGGTGCGGATCCAGATTCATTGGATTCTAAAGACTGGACATCATTGCATTGGGCAGCAGCCGGGAACAAAAATCCAGAGGTAATTAGAAGTTTAATTAATGGAGGCGCAAACCCGAATTCGGAAGACCTCTATGGAAGAACCCCTTTGCATATTGCAGTGGTTCAGGGCAATAGCTACGCGATTGATGCTCTTATCGCTGCAATGGCAGATGGAGAAACTAGTGGCGGGATTGTTAGGAGACAATAGTTGCGTGTTTGATTCTGCTGTTCCTGTCGGCACGAAACTAAATTAAAGTGTTGCAATGATTGCGATTGTGGCGTTCCGTCGGCTTTGGATACGCTCATGCGTTTCCGGGCTGGTTCGTTAGCCGCAGTTAAGCGGGCAACGCGTTCTGAGGCATAATGGCTGGACACTAATGCTGGAATTGGATAATTGTATGACTTATATCCCGAGGCGTAGTGCAAATCAGCAAAAACCACTTGGTTCCAGACAACGGATTTAGAAAATGAACATGCCCGAAACTTCGAATGCCGAGGATCGTCCAACTGCTTCGGCTGGAATGTCATGGCCAGCAATTTTTGCTGCCATCAACGTGATCGCCCTGATCTTGGGATTTGTCTATTGGCAAAATAATAGTCTTCGCGAGGATACTAGGCATGATATCAATAATCTCCGTGTACTTGTTGAGCAAAGTATTAGGGCAATAGATCGCATCATCGTGCAACAAAATCCAGAATCATCAGCGTCTGAGTGGAATAGAGAAATGTCAGAAGAGATCCGGTAACGGCATTTCGTATACACATTTTTCGATCTATTTTGAATCTGATCGGTCGGAGGCTTGTGCCCAGTTCGGTTCAGTCTTCGTAAATGGAGGTACCTTGGCGACGGTGTGCGGTTGCTTCATTGAGACTCGGGAATCATTCCTTTTCCAGCGCAGGGCATACGGTCAAGTGCTTTCCTGCGTCCGGCCTGTTTAATGCGACGCATTGGTGGTCGCCGCTGGTCTGCATATAGATGCGCGGATCAAAGCCATATCGCATTCTCACACTCCAAGTCACAGCAATAGTCTTTTTCGCTTGACAAGCTTTTCTCCTTCATCCAAATTACAAAACTGTTAGCCCCGATGTCGCCTCTGCTTCGGTATGCGGCGCGGGGTACGGATCTCCTTGATTGAAACACAAAGATCTCGTTGGACGACTTGGCCGGGGGATTGACACACCTTCTCCCCTTCAGTGTCCGCGTTCATGATGTCTTGCCGTAGGACGATCAAAATTCCGACGAAATTGCCGACGGGCGGACCTGAGTTCCGGCGACGACCATGCACGGTGTTTTCCGAGTGCGGATAGGGAATAAATTCTTGCGAGCTCCTTCATCTGGCGTTGCCGTGGCAACTGAAAGATGGAGCGAAAAGCCGCACGGATCGTCTCCAAAAACGGATCAGGCAATAAGATGCTCGCCCCGCGAAAGGAAACCGGAACCCAAGTCGTTGACGATTGAAACGGTTTTTAAGCCGTAGGAGGTCAAATCCAATGCTTCGCGACTGTCAGTTGCCTTGGAGTTGGATGAATCCGAGCGACCCAGTTTCAGACGCAAGGTTTTTCCGAGCCAACTGCATTCACTATCACGGTTCAGCTTGACCTGCCGCAGCGCGATTCCGCCGGGGCGGCTCCTTCCGAAAACTGGCTTCAGCATGTTTTCGCAGTACAGAATCTACGCGTTCCGCCGCACAGGCCCGCCGAAATCGCTGCAAGGCTCGTCGTTCCAAGGGCACGTTCCAAATTTTTGGTCAGTCGGTGGCGCGAAGAAGACACCAATCGAATAAGCCGCCGCCGCAATTGTTTTCGATGCAGTATTTGGCGGCGAGCAAAGCGTTTGCGCCCGGCATCGAACAGCGGCGCCTCGCCCCTCATCCATCCAAAGAGAGTGGGTTGCGCCCTGCTGATGGCTGATCGTGCAAGTTTCGCAAGCATGCGGTATGAACGGCGAAATTTGTTTCCGCCAAGTTCGATATCCGGATCGGCCAAGCCATCCGAGGTTGGTGAAGCCAAGGAGGCGCAATTGAACAAAAAGCTTGCCGCCATTCTCGTTGCCGCGACGGTTTGCGCGCCGTCTGCATTCGCAGAGGTGACCGCTAGGGAAGTCGTGGACCTGTTTCTGGAGTCGGCGCGATCCTCCGGATTGACCGTGGAGTACGCGAATGAACGAGCGGGGCCCAATGTGCTTGTCCTTGAAGATGCGCGGCTGTCAATTTTGCAAGACGGCGCCTCGATTGCGATCGAGCCCGAGTGGATTCGGTTTGCCGAGTTGGGGGACGGCACCGTCGCCGTAACCTTTCCTGATGAGGTTCCGATCAGCGCGACCGGCGATGCCGATTCGGGCGCTTTCGAGGGAACGATTGCGACGACGGGCTACAAGGTGGTTGTGGAAAGAAACGGCGAATCTTGTCTGTTGTCGTCTCAAGCCGAAAATTTTGCGATCAATTTGGAAGAAGCTCTGTTTTCCAGAACGACCGAAGTCAAAAATCTGCGTTCAAAGATGGCGATGTCGGGAGCGCTTCCGGAGTCCAGATCCGATGACGACGAATTTGCTCCCGAGTCGATCCAGTTCAGCTTCGACAGCTTGGAACACACCGTGCGGCCTTTGACCCCCGGAGCCACGCCGTACAGCACCCTCCTGAAAAATAGCGACATTGGCATCAGCAGAAATTCGCCGCAGGAAACGGAATTCAACGCGACGTATTCCGAATTGGAATTCAAATACGGCGAGATCTTCGGCTTCAAAACCGGAGCGGTCGGCATTTCGTCCCGGTATCTCGAAAGATCGGACGGGGGCGACGATGAATTCAATATCGGCATTTCGCTGGACGAGCTTGCCTTGCGCGATGCATTTCTTGAACTTCTTGACAGGTCGGGCAAGATTCCGCGCGAGCCCGGCAGCTTCAGCGCGAAAGCGATCATGAACTTCAGAGGCGGCTGGCTGGACGAGTTCCTGTCGGAGGACGAAACTTGGAATGAAGCGGATTCTCCGGGCTTGAAGCGGTTTCAGGTGCAAGGCATCAATGCGAGTTGGGGAGGCGCATCCGTCGATGTCGCCGGCGATATGCGTTTCAAGCCGGCCATGGACGCGGCAGGCAACATGTCGTTCGCGCCGGCAGGCGTCCTCGACGTCCGGCTGGACGGCGTGCTGGCGCTTTTGGATTTGTTCGTCGCTGCAGGCGCAATGTCGGCGGCGGACACGGCGGGATTGCGCATTCTTATTGCAGGAATGGGCGAGCCGACGGCGGACAAAGCCGACAGCTATATGTTTCACATGGATTTCGAGCCCGGCAGGCCGCTGCTGGTGAACGGAAATCCGTCGCCGTTCTGATCTTGGACGATTCAATCCCACTTGCAATCTTTTGACCTGTCGGATTCACCGGTTTAGGAACGGAATGCCCGTTGCTCGCGGTCCGGTCGAGGCGCGGGCGGAGCATTTCGAAACAATTGGAGTCTGGAACTTGGCAAATTCAGAAGCGCTCGCCGATAGAACGGCATTCTTGGTGGAGGAGGCATGCCGTCGCGGCGCAGACGCCGCCGACGCGATCGCGTTGGAGGAAAATTCCGTCGGCGTCAGCGTTTTGAACGGAAAGCTCGAGCACGCCGAGCGGTCGGAAGGGACGGAGGTCGGCCTGCGGGTGATTGTCGGGCCTCGCCAGGCTTGCGTATCGAGTTCGGACGTCCGGCAGCGGATTCTGGTTGAAATGGTCGAGAAAGCCTTGGCGATGGCGAAGGAATCGGCGCCGGACCCGTACGCGGGCTTGGCTCGGCAGGACCAGCTTGCCGCTGATGTCGATGCGCAGTCGCTTGAGCTTTTCGATGTGGAGGAAAGTCCGACGCCGGAAGAGATGGAGGAAGCGGCATTGCGGACTGAGGCCTCCGCGCTCCGAGTCGAAGGCGTTTCGAAAGTCGAGTCCGCGTCGTTCGGCATCGGGGACGCATCGGTTCATTTGCATGCGAGCAACGGATTTTCCGCCGGCTACAGGCAGAATTACCGAGTGGCCAGCTGCACAGCGATTTCCGGCTCGGGTCTCGGAATGGAGATAGACTACTACGGCGAATCCAGGATTTTCGCCTCGGACATGTCGTCTCCGGAAGAAATCGGCAGAATTGCAGGCGAACGGGCCGCCGAGCGCGCCGGCGCTCGCAAACCCGGGACCGGCGCTTATCCCGTGATCTTCGACCGGCGAGTTTCCGCAAGCCTGATCGGGCATCTCATGTCGGCAATCAACGGCGGCGCGGTCGCCAGAGGATCCAGCTGGCTTCTGGACTCCTTGGGCGAACAGGTCCTGCCGTCCGAATTGAGCGTTTTCGAAGATCCTCGGCGCTTGAGATCCGGAGCGTCAAGGCCCTTCGACAGCGAAGGATTGGCCACCCAAGCGCAGACGATCGTGTCCTCCGGCGAACTGAAGACCTGGATATTGGATCTGGCGACAGGTCGCCAGCTGGACATGGCGAGCACAGGGAACGCTTACCGGGGAACGTCTTCGCCGCCCCATCCCGGCGTGAGCAATATTGCCTTGACGGTCGGAGAGAAGAATCGCGAAGAGCTGATGGAGGATATGGGCGAAGGGTTGATCGTCACTTCGATGCTCGGGGCCACCATCAACCCGACGACCGGGGATTATTCGCGCGGGGCGTCCGGATTCTGGGTCGAGAATGGCGAAATCAAATACCCCGTCAACGAGCTCACGATCGCCGGAAATCTGAAACACTTCCTGAAGTCATTGATTCCCGCCAACGATCCGCTCCCGTTCAAGCCGTACTGCGTTCCCAGCCTGCTGGTCGAGGGCTTGACGATCGCCGGCGATTGAATCCGATTGGAGCGACAAAGCGATGACTCGGTTGCAAGTGCGCGAGTCGAACAATGCAGCGTCCGTTTCCGGTCGTCCGCGGAAGCGCGGTCAGCTTCACAGCGGGCGAATTGCCTGCGGCGGAATGCATCCGGCATCGGCAACCGGAATTGGCGCGAACTTCGGGCTGGACCGGGCTGCGTCGCCATTGCCGGAGCCCAAAGTCGAATGCGCCGAACGGCATGCTGCCGCGCCGTATTTGCCGGGATGCGATTTGTCGGTTTCTGCATTTGGCGGCGCGTATCTGAACACGCTTTGGTCTGATTGAAATGCGCGGATCATTCATGCTTGCGGCGTATCTGGCGTTCTCCGCTTCGGCGGAGCCGCTGGCGAAGGCAGTGCTTCGAAAGCGCCTCAAGCGCGGCAAGGAGGACAAGGACCGCTGCGGCGAGCGGCTGGGCATGCCGTCGCTCCGACGTCCTGACGGGATCTTGGTATGGTTTCATTCCGCCAGCGTCGGAGAGGCTCTGTCGATACTCAAGCTTGTGGATACGCTTGGCCGCATGCGCTCCGATCTGGTGTTTCTGGTCACGACGGGCACCGTGTCTTCGGCCAAGATACTGGCGACCCGAAAATCGGAAAGAACCTGCCATCAATTCGTGCCCTACGACGTGCGCAAGGCCGTCGGCAGGTTTTTGGACTACTGGCGTCCCGCGGCGGCCGTCTGGACGGAAAACGAACTGTGGCCGGCGTTGATCTGCGAGACGCACGAGCGGCGCGTGCCGATGCTTTACGTGAACGCGCACATGTCATCCGCCTCTTTCAGGAAATGGAGGTTTCTGCGCGGAGTTTCGTCCTCGCTGCTCGGCAGGTTCGCGCGGGTTCTGGTCCAAGACTCCGAGACCGCCGGGTATCTTCAGAATCTGGGACTTCCCGGCTCGCGGATGGAGGTGACAGGATCGCTCAAGGGCAACGCGGACGCGCTTCCGTACGACGAGCATGAACTCGCGCGATTCAAAAAATTGCTGGGGGATCGTCCTGTGTGGCTGGCGGCTTCGACCCACGAAGGCGAAGACTCCATTGCCGCAGCGGCCCATGCCGCCGCATCGAAACGGGTGCCGGGACTCTTTCTGATCGTCGCGCCGAGGCATCCTGAAAGAGGGCCGGATATTGCCAAGTCGCTTGCAGACGAGGGCTTCAGGCTTAAAGTCCGTTCATCCGGCGAAATTCCGGAGAGCGGCGACGACATGTACGTCGCCGACACTTTGGGCGAAATGGGGCTTTGGTACCGGATGGCGTTTGCAAGCTTCGTAGGCGGCTCGATGGTCGATGTCGGCGGCCACAACCCGTTCGAGCCGGCTGCGCTCGGATCGGCGGTGATCCATGGCCCGCATGTCCGAAATTTTTCGGAGATTTACGACCGATTGTCGTCGGCGGGCGCTGCTGTGCAGGTGGAGTCGTCGGAAGAGCTTGCGGATGCGGTCTCGCGACTGGGGGATCCGGACGCGGCATCAAAGTTGACGCAGGCCGCTTCCGTGGCTTGTTCCCAACTGGAAGACATAACGGCTCTCGCGGCGAGGGTTGTGCTGTCCCATCTGCCGGAAGAGCGAAGGAGCGCATGCGGCAACCTCGATTCTGGTACGAGCCCGCAGGCTTAAGATCCGGGCTGCTTGCGCCGCTGGCGGCGGTCTGGGAGCTCGGAGCGAGGCGAAGGATAGAGCGCGGCAAGTGGGAGCGCGTCGGCGCTCCGGTCGTTTGCATAGGCAATCTCACCGTCGGCGGCGCGGGAAAAACGCCGACTGCGGCGGCCATCGCGCAGCATCTTTCCGAAGCCGGGATGTCGCCCCATTTTTTATCGCGCGGATATCGCGGTTCGAAGACCGGACCGATTCTCGTGGACGCTCGCAAGCATCGCGCTTCCGAAGTGGGCGACGAAGCGCTGCTGCTTGCGGCGTTCGCGCCGACTTGGGTTTCGGATGATCGGCTTGCCGGAGCAAAACGCGCGGTCGAGTCAGGGGCGGAAATGCTGATTTTGGACGACGGTCATCAGGATCCGTCCTTGGCGCGCGACTTCTCCTTGATTGTTGCGGATGCCTCCGCAGGTTTCGGCAACGGGCGGGCAATGCCGGCCGGGCCTTTGCGGGAGAAGCTGGCCGATGGCTTGAGCCGGAGCGATATGGTCGTTGTCGTCGGTTCGCCGGTTGACCGAGAGGCGTTTTTTGCGAAGTGGGGTAGACAAATCATTGTTCCCGCATTGGGAGCGGAATTGAAGCCGTTGCCGGTCGGCGTCGACTGGAGCGGAATGCGCGTCGTCGCGTTTGCGGGAATCGGCCATCCGGAGAAGTTCTTCGCTACGCTCGGAAATTTGGGCGCGGAGGTCATGCATGCAGTCCCGCTTGCGGATCATCAGCCGCTGACGGAACGGTTGCTCATTAGACTGGAGCGGAAGTCGAAGTCGTTGTCGGCGCAAATGGTTACCACCGAAAAGGATGCAGTCCGCCTTCCGCCGAATTGGCGGACGCGCGTTCTGACACTTCCCGTTCGACTTGAGTTCGAGAATTGCGGCATGCTGGATGAACGATTGAGCGCGATTGGAATGCGATAACGCTTGAAGCAAGTCGTTCATTTGATCCGGTTGCGCATCTGCGCGTAAAAACGACCCTGCGCAATATTGCCCGGAAGTTGCTCCTTTGACAATTCGAGCGAGTCAAACCGGGACTCGGGTTGTGAAGTTCGCCGGACGGGCGAACAGGAACTGTCTGTTTGTCAGCACAAAACTGCGCTGGCGATCCAAAAGCTGCGGCAGCGAGTGCGCGAATCCGATTTGAGGCGCCTCGCGGTGCATCAATTCAAGCATGCATTTGTTGAAATTCAATTTGCATCGTGCGAGCGTGCCGGCGACTTTTCATTCAATCAGAACGGCCAGTGAACCAAAGCGGCAAAGACGAGAATGCCAGCGATCCACATGCCGACCAGCCATCGTAGATCGGCCTTGTGTTGCTTCTCAATGTCCGAAAAGTGATACTCCATATCCGCATCGCGCCGCGCTTCGTGTTCCGCCATATAGGCTTGCAGCCTGTCCAGCGCGCTTTCGCAGTTCTCTTGATGCGTGCTCACGCGCTCTTCCTGTCTCGCCATCCGTTCGGATCGCTCCAGCAGTTTCTGATCGCTCATTGCTCGCATCCATTGTTGAGGGACTCTTCGGCATTCCGCGTCGAACAGCCAAGCGGCGCGAATGTCCCAATTCAGGGCCAAGTAACTCTGCTTCCCCTCTTGTCCCTTGTCAGACCGCTGAAGCATCGAATTCGGGCGACACGCGAGATTTCGGAATCAGATTAGCCAAATATCAAGAGACGCAACTGATGCTGAAACGCTATTTTCATCAGGCGAACGCATGCGAGCGCGCTGCAAGTTTTTTCAGTTGATCATAGCGACCCAGCGCACCCAAGCACCTATAATCAGAATGCCAGCGACCCATATGCCGACCAGCCATCGTGTATTGTCCCTGTCTCGCTTCGCCGCGTCGGCATCACGCTTCGCCATATCGGCTCGCAGTCTTTCCATATCGGCCCGCATTCGGTCCAACGCGCTTTCGTACTTCGCTTGATGCGTGTTCATGCGCTCTTCCTGTCTCGCCACCCGCTCGGAGTGCTCCAGCAGTTTCTGATCGCTCATCGCCCGCATCCCATCGAAAAAATTCATTTTGGTATTCTGCAAGCCACAGTTCGGCCCGAACAGCCAAGCGACGCGAATGTCCCAACTCAGGTATGAGTCAGACTACTTCCATTCGTGCACCCTGTCTATCCTGCATATGGTATTTTGCCGGAACTTTCCTGTCGGACGCGCATCCGGGACGCGTAGTCTCTTCTTCGCCCAATTCCACTCGTCGGATCAAGCAACGTCAAATGTCCGCCTGTCGAGGCCGCAAACCGACTCCCGGCTCGGCTCGCCCGCATGAACGGATCTGGCCATCAAGTGCCCGGAGAGCCACAGGGACTTTATTGCTTTTTCGCGCTTTGATGCGGCTCAATGAAACTTGAGTATCTCAAACCGCCCCGCCGGCATGATCGATGGATGGTTCTCTGCCCCTTCCATTTCTGTATTCTCCAGCCGCAGCGCAATCCGGGTTGAAGCCAATTCTACAGCTTGGACTCAAGGACATCCACGAATTCATCCAAACCCATGTTGCTGTAGTTCGTTCCGTTGATCACAAAGGACGGAGTCGAACTAATGCCGTCCTCCTCCGTAAATTCCTTGAACTTTTCGACAAGAAACTCGGCGTTCGGGCCGTCTTGGAAACACGCTTGAATCGTGCCGTCGTCCAATCCGGCGGCGCGCCCGATCTCAAAAAGACGAGCGGCTACCGAAGGCCCGTCAGGCTGCCGCGACCACGAGGCTTGACGCTGGAACAACATGTCCATGAGTCCGAAATATTTTTGGCCGCCTCCGCATCTTGCGAGAATTGCGGCCCAAAGACCGTGCGGATCAAAGTAAACCTCCCGAAAGACGAACCTGACCTTGCCGGTGTCGACGTAATCCGATTTCAGCTGCTTGAACACGCCATTGTGGAAGGTGGCGCAGTGCGGACAAGTGAAGGAGAGATACTCGACGATCGTGATCGGCGCATCCTCGGCGCCAAGCGCCATCTCTTCGTAAACCGGAGATTCTTCAGTTGAGCTTTGCGCAAGCAACGGGCTGGCGGCCATCGCAACGAACGGGAGCGCGATCCCTGGAAGAAGCGCGCGGCGGGAAATTTGCGGAATTACAGGTTTCATTCTTGGATGATCTTTCAGTTTGAGTGACGTCTGGTGAGCAAGCCTATGCCGAGCTCGCTCAGTTGATTGCGAAGCGCCTCGTCGTCGATGCCTTCGATGGCTTCGGCCACGATCTTGCGGATTCTTGGGCTCGGCTTGATCGGAGTTGCGAGTTCGTCCACAGGCTCCCGCTTGACGGTCGGGTTCCGAGCGATCTGCGTGACTCGAATATCGGAAATCGCCCGGTATCCATGGAATGCATTGATCCGTTCGACGACGTCCGGGATCGACATCGCCAATTCTTGCGCTCGAGCGCCCGACGTCAACACGTCGAGGGTGCCGCACACGGCGTTCCTGCCGTAGCGGACGGAAAGCGGAGTCGAGATCGCCGCGATCGCTTCGCCTACGATTTCAGTCCAATTGGTCAGCAGACGAGCATAAGTGAAGCCGCGTTTCATCGCGGTCTCGCCAACCAGATCTTCAAGCGTGACGGAAAGCTGTTCAAACCTGTTCCGCCGCGATGTTCTCTTTAGTTCTGCGCTTGCTGCCTGCATACTGAGGGCTGTCCAAAAGGGTTTCTTCCTTGATGGAGAAACCGATTGTAATTCTTGCCTTTGGAAATGTCATGCGAAAGTATCTCGACGGGAGCGCCAATTTTGCGTGATCAATCACTAAGCGTGAAGCTTCTGGAATGGTACGACGAATACGGTCGCAATCTTCCGTGGCGCGTTCGGGGCGCTTCCGAGCGGAAGCCGGACCCCTACCTCGTGTGGCTTTCAGAAATCATGCTTCAGCAAACGACAGTGGCTGCGGTCAAGCCGTATTTCCAGCGGTTCGTGGAACTGTGGCCGACGGTTCGCGGGCTCGCGAGTGCCGACGAAGCTCAAGTCATGTCTGAATGGGCGGGGCTGGGTTACTACTCCCGCGCGAGAAACTTGATCAAATGCGCCCGAATCGTGGCTTGGGAAAGAGGCGGCGAGTTTCCTTCCGATCAGTCGGAACTCCTGTCGCTCCCGGGCATCGGCCCTTACACAGCGGCTGCGATCAGTTCGATCGCGTTCGACCGGCGCGCGACCGTCGTGGACGGAAACGTCGAACGCGTGATCGCGAGAATGCGTTTGGTTCGGAGTCGAACGCCGTCGGCGAAAAAGGAAATCCGCGCGATCGCGGAAGAGATGACGCCGACAGAGCGAGTCGGCGATTACGCCCAAGCATTGATGGACTTGGGAGCCACCGTTTGCAGGCCGAGGAATCCGAACTGCGAAATTTGCCCTTGGATGGAATGCTGCATGGCAAGGAAAGCCGGCGTTCAGAACAGCATTCCGGAGCCTCGCCGCAAGAGCGCCAAACCGGTTCGGACAGGGACCGCCTTTGTCGCGAGGCGGCAAGACGGCGCTTGGCTCCTTGAACGCAGACCGGAGAAAGGTCTTCTGGGCGGAATGCTGGGCTGGCCTTGCAGCGGTTGGGACGGCCGCGAGTCTTGGATGACTCGATCGGACTATGGATGGAAATCAGTCGACGGCGAGGTGCTGCATACGTTCACTCATTTCCATTTGCAGCTGAGCGTGAAAGTTGCGGACATTGAAGACGCCGCTGACGCGGGCGACGGCATGTTCATCGACAGTTCTAAATTCGACCCGAGGTCGCTGCCGAATTTGATGCGCAAGGTGTATGAGAAGGCACTGCCATTTTTTGAATCGAATGCTGTGCGCACGGTCGGCAAGTCAGAAAAGAAGGGTGTGTAAGTACCCCCGCACCGGAGATAGATGAGACACCCCAAGCCGGTGGTTTCATGACCCTCAACGACGAGCAAAAACCAGAACGCATGCCGCATCGGGGCCACCTTGGCTGGCGCTGGTCGGCGCTTCTTGCGATGCTTTTCACCGGGCAGCTCCTGGTGGTCTGCAATATCCTGATCGTTCCTCCGATCCTGCCCTTCGTGACCCGCGACCTCGCGCTGACCGCGTGGCAGACGACGGCCCTTCTGACCAGCTTTCCGGCAATAGCGTTGGCGACGAATTTCTGCATCGGCCCGATTGTCGACCGCACGGGCATTCTGCATATCTTTCGCCTTGGTCTGCTGCTGGTGACGCTCTGCTTCCTGGGATCCGCCGTTGCACCCAACGGGACCGCATTGATTTTCATGCGCGTACTCAGCGGGATGGCCTTCCCGATGATCGGGATGACCGCCTACGCGCTTGCGGCCGCAAACAGCCCCGGAGCGCCGGGCCGGCGGATGATCGCCATGATCAGCGGCACCGCCTCTTTCGGGCCGCTCGTGATGCTGCCCTTCGGGATGTTCTTCGCCGATACGCTCAGCTGGCGCTTTGTCTTCCTCGTCCTGGCCGTATCGGCGCTGGCCACCCTCGCCGCGTCCTGGTTGATCCGCGGCCTGGAGGGCGGCACGCGGCTGGCGCGTTCCGATACCCGTACCAGGGTGACTCTGGTCGCCAATCCCGAGATCCGCGCCATCCTCTTCACCTATTTTCTGCAATCGCTGGGTTTTTTCACGATCATCGCGGTCTTTCCCAGCATCATCGCCTCCGCCTATGATGACACCACGCGGCGCATCGCAATCTTTATCTTCGGGGGGATCAGCGGCCTTGTCGGAGCTTTTCTCGTGGGCCGCATCTTCCCCAACCGTTCGCCGCTGACCCTTGCGGGATGGGCGGTGACAGCGAACATCCCGATCGCGCTGGTGTTTCCGGGCGTCATCGCCAGCTACGCCGTGATCAGCTTGGTTTGGGCAGCCTTTTCGCTTCTGCGGCAGGCGGTGGTCGCGTTGCTGCTGGGCCATGGCAACAGTGTGAGCCCGCCCGCACAGCGCGCAACCTTCAACAGCCTGCTGAACGTGGCCTTCCAGCTGGGTTCGTTGACCGGGGGCTTCATTGCGGCCCAACTCTATTTCGTCGATCCCAGCTTTTGGACGCTCGCCTTGACCAGCGCCGCGGCATTTGCGGTTTCGGCCATGGCGCTCGGTCGCCGCCTCCTTGCCGCGACCGCCGCCTCCAATTCCAGATCCAGGAATAGAGACACCCAATGAAAAATTTGTTCAGGCCGAATTCCGCGGCATTTGCGTGACCGAGGCAAAGCTCAAATATCACGGTTCGATCACGCTCGACCCGGAACAGTGCTGCGAACTGGGCGTCCTGCCGCCGGAATGCGTGGATATCTGGAACAAGCATTCCGACCTATGTGATTTATGATGAGCCCGGTTCCTGCTGCGGCGTCCTGAACCGGCGCGCGGCGCGCACCTGTCAAGTCGGCGACCAGTTCACAGATCATTGTCTCCGGCTCCATCTGAGTTGTTCTGTGGCACTCCGGAAGAAATTATCACCGTCGAGAGAATACTATGATGTGTAATTGTTGTTGATTTATTGATCGAAGTTGATATTAAAATAGAACAATAAACGAACAATACTGTAAATGACGACATGCATTGCGCAGCGAAAAATTTGAATCCGAAGTGCTGGATTGCGAGGAATGAATCCGAATGCAGAGTGTAATATCTCCGAATCGCCGAGTAGGGTTTGTCGATTCAATCGTCTTTGCGTCGCTTGGCTTGCTCGCAAACGATAGGTCGCAGAACCACTTGATGGCACGGGCAGATTGGCCGAAGTGGCTGAATGATTGCGTGCATCCACTGCCAAAAATGCTTTTATGGACTGCGAAAGCATTGATTTTTTCGATGGGACGTTTGATGCAGATGCCGGACAGCTTCCGCCGCATAGCGGCGACAAAGAAGAAGGAAGTCAGGGTATTGGCCGTTCGTGAAGTGTTATCGCTCCTGCGTGTGAGACAGGCACAATGATTGGGAGTGTTCCGCCCGGTCACCAGAATTGCGGGACCGAAAGCGAGCTTGCGGCCTTGACGCTGGCGCTTGGCGCGACGCAGTTCGGCGGTGCGTTGTCGAAAGCCGAAATCGCACTGTGCAGGACCGCATCTGAAATATCGGTTTCTCCAGAAATAGTTGCTGATCATCGGAACGGGATTATCGCCGGCAGAGATCCGCTTGGCGATGCTTTCTCCGCGCTCCGGTCTCCGGATGTGCGCCGCGAACTGGGAGCGACCTACACTCCGGCGCAAATTGTGCAGACCATGGTCAGATGGGCGGCGGCTGCGCACTCCCCTTGCCGGGTTGTAGATCCCGGTGTCGGCTCAGCGCGCTTCCTTGCCAGTGCGGGAATGCTGTTTCCAAAGGCGGAACTGGTCGGAATCGACGTTGATCCTCTGGCGACTCTGATCGCCCGAGCGAACCTCGCCGTAAACGGCTTGGGCGCTCAAGCGCGAATAATTCTTGGAGATTACCGCCAGTTCACCGAACGGGTGGATGGCAACACCCTCTACATCGGGAACCCGCCTTATGTGCGGCACCACCTTATCGCATTGAAGTGGAAGAAATGGCTGGCGGCAGAGGCGGCAAAACTTGGTTTGACGGCCAGCCAGCTCGCTGGGCTTCATGTTCATTTCTTTCTTGCAACCGCGCGCAACGCGAAGGCTGGAGATTTCGGTTCTTTCATTACGTCGTCCGAGTGGCTGGACGTGAATTACGGCGCGCTGATTCGTTCCCTGATGCTGGGCAGGCTAGGCGGCCGAAGCATCACCGTAATCGATCCGAAGGCTCAGCCGTTTCCGGATGCCGCTTCGACCGCCGTCATCGTGACATTTGAGATCGGTGCGAAACCGAAGTCGGTTTATTTCAGGCGCGTCGAAGACCTTTCTGCTTTGGGTGAAACAGGGAAGGGACGGCAGGTTGACCATGACAATCTGGCGGCAAATCACCGTTGGTCGCACCTCACGCGCAGTTCCGAGAAACCTCCGGAAGGATATGTCGAATTGGGTGAGATTTGCCGCGTTCATCGTGGCGCTGTCACTGGAGCCAATAGCGTTTGGATCGCCGGGGCTCACAGCGCCGGCTTGCCTGATACGGTTCTGTTTCCGACGATCACGCGGGCACGCGAGGTTCTGGATGCAGACGGGCTTTTGGATGATTCACGCAAATTGCGCCGCGTAATCGACCTGCCTGCTGATTTGGACGAACTTGAAATGCCAGAGCGCAAAGTTGTGATGAATTTCCTCAAGGTCGCGAAGGCCATGGGAGCAAAGAAAGGTTATGTCGCCCGCCACCGAAAGGCTTGGTGGTCTGTCGGACTCCGCGCAGCTGCGCCGATCATCTCAACTTATATGGCTCGCCGCCCTCCGGGTTTCATCGTCAACAAGGCGTCGGCCCGGCACATCAATATTGCGCATGGCCTCTATCCGCGAGACCCGCTCAGCGAAACAGCGCTGAAAACGCTGGTTTCCTATCTTCAGACCAATGTATCCCAAAGCTCTGGAAGAACTTATGCCGGCGGTCTTACTAAATTTGAACCCAAAGAAATGGAACGATTGATCGTTCCTGGTTCTTCGCTTCTGTCGGCTGGAGTGACCAATTGATTGATCCGCCTTTTTGGGAAGACGAACAGCTTGATGCTGATCGCTCAAGGGCAATTGCCGCGTTCTCAAAAGAGCGTCTTGAAGAACCGTTGGAAGACTATCTCAAAGCGTTCGATGAGTATCTTGGACATATTGAGGAATTTTTGAAGTCCACAGCCAATTTGAGGTCCATAAACCGCGAAACGGCGCTGGATGTGCTGAGTAATCCTCGGCTGCTGGACGTCTTTCGCTATCTGGCAGGCCCGCCAATTTCTGAAGACGACTTGAAAGTTCTGGCCGATGCCCCGTCCCTTGCACGTAGCAATCTTGAAAAGAATCCTGACTTACTGAAGCGCCTATTGAAGGTCGTGCAAAAAGTGCTGGATTTTCGACGCTTCGTGTGGATGGCCGAAGACCGGGAACCGACCGAAGCGGAACGCAGCGCGGCGGTTCTGGCCTCTGCCGCATTGATGGCTGCCAGCCGGACACAGACTCGAAGGCGCAATATTGGAAAAGACAAGCAAGAAAGGCAACTGAAAGAAGCACTCGCTGAGTTGGGATTCACCGAGGTGTCATCTCGGAAAATCCAAACGATCTCTCATGCGCCTGCACCCGGCGAGTTTTGCGGCGAGAGCATGTTTGGGAACCGGAAAGGCGACATTATCGTTCGACTTTGGGATGATCGGGTGATGCCGATAGAATGCAAGGTTTCGAACTCTTCGACCAACTCGGTTAAGCGGCTGAACAATGATGCAGCAGTAAAGGCCGTAAGCTGGAAAACCGACTTTGGCCGACGGCAGGTTGTGCCAAGCGTCGTGCTCAGCGGTGTCTACAAGCTCCACAATCTGCGGGATGCTCAAGATCGCGGGCTGACGCTGTTTTGGGCGCACGATTTAGCGCAACTGACGGGCTGGATATCAAAAACCAAGGAAAATCATTAGTCGCGTCCAGTTCCTGCGGAATTTCGGCAGCACGAACAATGAGCAAAAGTTCCAATTCCACCGAGCAGCGTTCAAGTTGCAATGCAGTTTATCAGAGCAATCAAATATCCCGAAAAATGATGGCGGCCCCGACAGGATTCGAACCTGTGGCCTACCGCTTAGGAGGCGGTCGCTCTATCCATCTGAGCTACGAGGCCGAACTTGACGCGGCGATCCATGCCGCAGGAATGCCCCTACCGCAAATTGCCGAATGTTTGAAGACCGCATGTGTCACTCGGCATCGCAAAGGCACTTGCCGACCGTTGGCTTCAATCTGAATCTCGGCCCAATATTGGCTGCGGCACTTCGATTTGGTCATTGCGGCGGGATCAAATCGGCTTCGGTCCGAAAACTCCCGCTGCTCCGTCCGAATCCTGCAGGGTTGCATAGCTTGATCAGGCAAGACCATCCGGCAAACCGGTCAACAAGAGAGCAGGCGCGGGCCAGCGTTCCGTGCCGAGAGGTCACGAGCGCTTGTTGAGCGGCTCAAAGTTCTGAACTTCCTTTTCGATTGTTTGCTCAACAGATTGATCGTTGATCACGTCGAGAACTCGTCTTTTGAAGGCTCTTTCGGCCAGATCCTCCTTGAACCCCAGAATGCCGCCGATCAATGGAATAATGATCTTCGCCAGCCCGCCGAACAAAAATCCGATGACCGGAATGGCTGAAACCAGCGCAGCGATGACAGCGCCGAACGCCAGCCCGATGGCCAAATTCGGATACAGCTTCACCAGATGCAATATGAAGTCGAATATTTTTCTGCCAATCCGAAAAATTTTGTTTCCGATCCTTATCGTGGCCTGGGCGAACGTTTGGAGCTTCTTCCAGAATTTGGCCTTCTGGTCCGCTGAAATGTCCTGCTTCTCGATATACCTCCTGACGGCGCTTTCGGGGTTCTTGTTTTCAGGAAAATGGAAGGTCTCAAGAAACTTCAAATCATCCTGCTGCAGACCGTCGACTTCTGCCTCGATCTTCTCTTTCGTTTCAGGATCCTCAGCGATTACCTTCATCTCTTGTTCCTTCGGTTTCGTGTTCTTTTCCGCGGTCGGCTTTGATCTCGTCTCAATCATGCCCGTCTTGATTGCGCTGCGGCGGTCTGCATCACCTGCTCCTTCGGCAGCTTATAGGAAGCGGCCGGGTTGTTTGCATCACGTGTCGCCTTTCTGTCCCGAGGGTCCTGAACGGGAGTTGAGCGGCCCGTAGCTTTGCACTTCCTTTTCGATCATGTCCTTCATCTCGGGGTCATTGATCGCATCGAAGAACCGGTTCCTGTAGCCTTTGGCGCCGAGATCTTCCTTGTATCCGAGAATGCCGCCGATCAACGGCAAAATCACGGTCGCCAATCCGCCGAATACGAATCCGAGTACAGGAATGGCGGCAACCAGCGAAGCCACGACAGCGCCAAGAGCGACGCCGATTGTCGTGCGGGGATAATTTTTGGCCAAATGCAATACAAAGTCGAACATCTTTCTGCCGATCAGGACTGCTTTCTTCCCGATCCACAGTGTGACTCGGGCAAATTTTTGCAGCTTCTTCCAGATTTGGGCTTTCTGGTCGGCAGGGATGTCTTGATTCTCGATGTACTTGCGAACAGCTTTTTCGGGGTTTTTGTTTCCCGGAAAATGCAACGTTTCAAGATTTTTCAGGTCGTCTTGATTCAAATCAGCGATTTCTGCTTCGAATCTCTCATTTGTTTCGGGGTTTTCTGCGGCTATCTTCATTTTCTGCGTTCTTGAGTGATTGCGTCCGTGTCCGGCAGCCGGGCGCTGCGGACTTCAGCGCATGCATTGCGAGCGCTTGCGGTCGGCGGATCGGAGGTCAGCGAAGCCTTCCCGCCCGTCGGCGCATGCTTGTTGCGCCGTTTCGGCTGGTTCGGCACGTTGTGTTGCTTGGTCGGCACCATGTATCTTAGGTAGTTCCTCGGAAAGCCCTGTCAATGCACTTTGCACCAAAATCAGTATCCGATTTTTTGCGCATGCCCTTCGACGAAGTGATCGACGTAAGGGCCCCGGCGGAATTCGCGGAGGATCGCATACCAGGTGCCATAAATCTTCCCGTCCTGAACGATGAAGAGCGGTCGCGGGTTGGAACGATCTATACGCGCCAAAGCAAATTCGATGGACGACGCATCGGTGCCGCGATGGCTTCCCGCAACATCGCCGCGCATTTGGAAACGCATTTTGCAGACAAGGACGGAAGCTGCGCGCCGCTCGTGTATTGCTGGCGGGGCGGAATGAGGTCGGGAGCGCTATGCGAGGTTCTTTCGCGGGTAGGGTGGAAAGCGGAGACTCTTGTCGGCGGATATCGAAGCTACCGAAAGCTCGTTTCCAAGTATCTTTATGAAGTTCCATTTCCTGCCAAGGCCGTGCTTCTCGACGGCAACACCGGCACGGGCAAGACCGAAATCTTGGCCTTGCTTCAACGCAATGGCGTCCAGACCGTCGACTTGGAATGCTTGGCGAACCACTGCGGATCGCTGTTCGGCGCAAAGCGAGAGCCGCAGCCCTCGCAGAAATCCTTCGAGAGTTCGCTGGCTTGGGAGATCGCGTCTTTGGATCCCGGCCGCCCGGTCGTCATTGAAGCTGAATCAAGCAAAGTGGGAGATCGCATCATTCCTCCGACGATGTGGCGAGCGATGCAATCGGCGCACAGGATTGAGATCAAAGCGAGTCAAGCGGACAGGGCGGAGTATCTGGTCGCCCGTTTTGAACCGGTCCGAACCGACGGGCCGCGGATAAAGCGAATTATCGAAAGCCTTCGCCCCTATCATTCGGGAAATGCGATCTCGGAATGGCTGGCTCTCGCGGACTCCGGCGAATTTTGCCCGCTCGCGGAACAACTGATCGAACGCCATTACGACCCGCGCTACGCCAAGCACAGGGACGCTTGCCGAAGCAAGATGAAACGCTCAATCGAATTGAAGGACATGTCTCGCGGCAGCCTCGAAACAGCTGCCGCAAGCGTTGCGGCTGCAGTTGATGAATTGCACCCCCGGCCGCCCGGTTGATTTGTTTGCGCTCAAGCGTTTTCCGCGACCTGTATCCAAGGCCGTCCTTCGAAAATTTCCCCAATTTGCGCTGCCTGCACTCCGGCTTTTCCGAGATCGTCCATGATCCCGGGAACAAGATTGCTTGGAATCGCGGCAAGCAGGCCGCCGGCGGTTTGCGGGTCGAAGAGAAGATCCGCTCGGGGCCCGGGAGCAAACGTCATCGCGGCGGAAACCTTGCAGTTCGCAGGCCATATCGTCGAACGCACGCCGCGCAAGGCGAGTTCTGCCGCGCCGGGCAGGAATGGAATTGCGTCCAAATCCAGCACGGCCGAGACGCCCGATTGCTCGAGTATTTCCATCAGATGGCCGGCCAAGCCGAAGCCGCTCACATCCGTCATGGCATTCGCAACTTCCGAAAGGATTCGGGACGCGTCGCCGGAGGGGCGCGACATTTCGGAGAGGGCGCGCGCGACGTCGCGCCCGTCTGCGAGCATGTCCATTTCGCCGGCCAGGATCGTTCCGGTTCCGAGCGCCTTCGTCAGGATCAGTTTGTCGCCGGGCTTGGCGCCGCCCTTGCGAATGATTCGGCCTTCGGCGATGCCGGTGACGGTGAAGCCGATCAGCAGCTCCGTGCCGAGGCTCGTGTGGCCGCCGATGATTTCGGCTCCCTCCGGCGAAAACGCGCTCGCCGCTCCATGCATGATTTCTTTCAGCGTGGCCTCGTGCATGGGGTCCGCCATGACTGGCAGAACGACTTGCGCCAGCGCGGATTGAGGCGTTGCACCCATCGCCCAAACGTCGCCGAGGGCATGAATCGAGGCGATCCGCGCGTGAAGCCAATAGTCCTCTGCAAAGGCGCGGATATGGTCTGTCGAGATGACTTGCGTTCGGCCTCCGATTTGAAGGGCTGCGGCATCGTCTCCGCCGCCGAATTCCACGTCGTTCCGGCCGATCTTCGGCAATTCGGCCAGTGCATCCTGAAGCCGGTTCTGGCCAAGTTTCGATCCGCATCCGCCGCACAGCCGATGCGGATTCAACACGCTGTCATTTTCATTCGCTTTTGAGTGGGGATCGGAATCGTCCATTTTCGGCAATTCCGACAACTTGCGCATGAATTTCCGGTCGATGCGATCCTTGAATCGCCAAACGGCCTTTCCGCCGACTCCCACGCCGAATCTTTGACCGACGGCACGCTGTTCGCCGATGGAAACCAATCGCAGGAAATCCCGCTGAGGGCGATACGGCCTTCGGCTGCCGCCCGTCAGGTCTGCTCTCAGGTTTCGAAGAAGTATCGGAGCTTGGCGCACCGCGTACACGCCTGCCTTCGGAAGAGGCGCGGCGCCGAAATGCGCGCAGTCGCCGACCGCATAGATCGAGGGATCCGACGTCGAACGGAGTTCGTCATCGACGACAACGAAGCCGTTTTCCAGTTCAATGTCGGCATCGTTCAGCCAGTTTTGCGCCGTCGCGCCTGCGGCGACGGCGGCGAAGCCGCATTCGATGGATTTTCCTGACTCGGTTTCGACCCGTTCGGGATGGAATGCCGCAACTCGTTCGGAGGTCAGAACGCGGATTCCCGTTCGACCGATTTGTGCCTTGACCAAATTGCGCGCACGCGATCCGAGCTCGCCGAGCAAATCATTTTTTGCTTCCAATATCGAAATCTCGGCGCCGACGCTTGCCGTCTTCGCGAGACGGTGTCCCATCGCAAGCGCCAACTCCACTCCCGCCACGCCGCCTCCGACGACCGCCGCCTGCGGCGGAGCGACGCCCTCGGCGACCGAGGATACGAATCTTTCCCATTCGTCGGCAAAGCGGTCCAACGGTTTGGCGGGGCTGGCATGCTCATCGAATCCGGGAATGTTTCGTAGCTTGGACGCCGACCCGATATTGATGGATGCCAGATCGTAAGCGATGTCCGCGCGATTCTTTACTTTGATCGTGCGGTTCGTCCGATCAATTCCCTCGACCTTGCCGAGCACCAGCCGCGCTCCGGCATGGCGCGCCAGCCTTACGAGATCGATTTCTAGCTCGTCGCGGAGATAATGCCCCGCGACGAGCCCCGGCAACATTCCGGTGTAGGGCGCTTTCGGGTTGGGATCGATCAGCGTAAGCCTTGCTCCGGGAGCAGGATTCATGCCCCAGGCTTTGAGCGCCAGCGCATGCGCGTGTCCGCCGCCGATGAATGCGACATCGCGGTTTTTCAGTTCGAATGGACGCAAAACGCCGGCGTTTCGGTTGCCGTCCGCCGCGTCCCGGAAAGCAAGCTCGTTTTCAATGCGTCGCTTCGGGGCGCGGGTGCCGCAGCGACCTGATGACCTTCCGTGCGGCTGCGGAAACGCCTTCTTCCGTCTCCTTGAGTATCTGGATCCGATTGAAGCGTTTTGGATCTCGGGCTACGGCTACCCTGAGCGAACTGCCGAAAGCCATGCTCAGCTCCGTGCCGATGTTGAATTTGCAGACCGCAGTATTGCGCGCCATGTGTTCCCGCGATTCCGACGGAACGCCGGATCCGCCGTGAATGACAAGCGGAATATCCGTCACGGCTTCAATGGCCGAGAGAACATCAAGATCGATCTTTGCGGACTTCGTTGTCTGAAGATGGACGTTGCCGACGGAAACGGCGAGCGCATCGACTTTCGTCGCTTGCGCGAACGCTTGAGCTTCGCCGGGGTCGCTGGTCGCGGAGGCTTCGCCTTGGTCGTATCCGACGAAGCCGATCTCGCCTTCGCAGGAAATCCCGGCTGAATGCGCCAATTCGACGACTTTGGAAGTGTCGTCGATATTTTGCTGCAAGTCGGCTCTCGACCCGTCGAACATTACTGATGTGAAGCCGCATTCGACGGCTTCGCGGCATTCATCGTAAGTATAGCCGTGGTCCAGATGCGCCACCACCGGTACGTCCGCCGACTCTCCGAGCGCGCGGAACATTGAAGCCAGAATGGGCAATGGCGTGTGAGCCCGGCAGCCCGGGCCGGCCTGAAGGATCACGGGAGCCTGCTCGGCCTCCGCCGCACTCACGTAAGCCCGCGCGTCCTCCCAGCCGAGCACGACCAATCCGCCGACCGCGTATCCATCCGAGCGCGCAGGCTCAAGCACTTCTGAAAGCGTCGCCAAGGTCATTTGAATTTCTCGATCATTTTGGAAAGTCCTGGGATCGTGTGTATTTGGTCCGCGTGGGCCGGCTGGAAGTATTGCTTCAAGCCTCGCTGGCTCAAGCCGCCCAGTATCGTGAAATAGTACATTTCGTAACCGGGGAACACTACGCAAGGGTGGTATCCTCGGTCGATGCAGAACGTGGATCCGTCCACTACGTGGAACGCTTCTCCCGGACCGTCTTCGCCGACTTGAAGAAGCTGCAGTCCGGAGCCTTTCGAGGGCCGGAACCTGAAGTTGTACGTTTCGTCGTGGCGCGTTTCCTGCGGGGGCCGGTCAGTGTCGTGCTTGTGGGGAGGGAAGCCCGACCAGCCGCCGGTTCCGACCGTGAACAGCTCGGATACGAGCAGGCGGCCGACCCTGCCGTGCTGCTTCTGGCCCAAAATATGCTTGATCTTGCGGTGCGTTTTCGTGTCGTCCGAGCCGTACTGCACGATGTCGAGATCGTCCGCTCTGATTTCGAACGGGTCGAATTCTTCGTCGCATTTGGCGCCTGCGACGAAGACCTCCGCCTTTTCCGAAACGCATTTGAGCGCGACGCTCGCGCCTGTCGGAATGTAGGCGCCTTCGGGCTCGCCGTCCCATACGTCTTCAGTCCGGTTGCCGAGCGACCTGAAGGTTTTCCCGCAGGTGGACGCGTCGACGGATCCCGTCGCGGGCACGACGCAGGTTTCGAATCCCGGGACGGAATATTCGAAGGTTTCGCCTTCAGCGAGCTTGACGATGTTGAAGTAATTCAGCGGAACGACAGGACCGTCGGCCGGAACGACCGGCTCGTTCATGTTGTCGTACGGAGCGATGTGCATGCTAAGCCTCGTCGAATGCGGCAGTTGATGGCATTTGATGTGAGCCGACGAATTCATCCAGTTCATCGGCATGCGGAAACGCCGGAGTGCATCCGACGCGCGAAACGACTATCGCTGCGCACGCGGAGCCTCGGACAACGCATTCGCGCAGTTCCCGGCCCTGCGCGAGCGAAACGATGAATCCGCCCATGAACCCGTCTCCGGCCCCTACTGGCTTCAGCGGCTCGGTTTCAAAGATTCCGGTCCTGAATTCCGTGCCGTCGGCAATGGTGACGGCCCCTCGCTCGCCCATTTTGTAAACGACGGTTTTCGCTTCGTTCGCGGCCAGCTCGCGAGCCTTGCCGAGGCCCTTGCCGGATTCGCCCGCGAATATGTCGAACTCCGCATCGTTTCCAACGACAATGTCGCAATGATCGCAAACTTGCGCATAGGTCTCCGCAGCGGCTTCAGGCGCGGGCCAGGAATAGCTGCGATAGTCCAGATCGAAAATGATCGGCAGCCCGGCCGATCCTGCGAGTTTGAACGCACGAAAGGACGAGCTTCTGGAGGGCTCGGCCGCGAACACCGTGCCGGTCGCGATCAACGCGCCGTACGACCCGTAATCGACCGCCTCCACGTCTTCGCGGGTCACTTCGATATCGGATGCGCCGTTGCGGTAGAGAACGCAATTGTATCCGTGCCATCTTGTTTCCGCGAAAGCCAAAGGGTTGCTCGCGCGTCCCCCGACCTTCTTCACATGTCCGCAGTCGACGCCGTACTTCGCCAGTTCTTTCAAGCAGAAGAGGCCGATGGCGTCGTCCGAGACCGACGTGACAAGCGATGCGTCTCCGCCGAGCTTCGCGATCGCGACCGCTATATTCGCGGAGGAGCCGCCCAAGTGGGCGGCATAGGAACTCGCATCTTCGATAGCCGTTCCGGGCGGCTCCGGATAGAGATCCAATCCTGCCCGGCCCAAGACCACGAACTTGTTCTTTCCGATTGATTTTCCGGCAGTCATTGAATGGCGGCAAATTCTTGAGAGTCACCGCTTATTGAAATTCCGAACGTTTGTCGATTCAACCGCTCTTTCGCCCGAATTCCGACCGCGGGAGGATCGCATTCGAAACCGGCGGACGGCGGTTGGGATTCATGCCGTCATAAGCATTTGCGTTTTATTGACTTTTTCCACGTCTGCCGGTGAACCGTCTCTCCGTTATGCCAAGCTTCGAGTTCAGCATCCAGATGGAAATGCGTTGCGCTCGACGTGACCTGCGTGCGAGTGATGGAGGAGACATTCCATTCGCGACGCGAGTAGTTTGTCGTCCATGTTATGTCGCATCGCGCCGAACAGGGATCGTCGGGCCGAATCGAGTAGCTTTCGTCCTGCACTGTGCGCGTCGTCCAGCCGTCGTACTCGCCGAATTCCACGGTGCCTTCATCCTGCCGCAGCTTCGCTTCGACCTCGCCAGTGCACATGTTGGTCGTGACGGTCCAACCGCTCCGCGGCTCGCGGTGCACGGTTTGACGAAGCGGTTCAGCAGATTCGGGTTCTTGGAACGGCGGAAGAGCTTCGTCGGCAGGATCAGGTTCTCGAATTGGCAGCCGCAACGAGCTTTCCGCCAGCCTTATTGTTGCGGTCGTTTTCTCCGGCGACGGCCAAATCATCGGCCAGTATGCGGTAGAGACGGACAACTGGATTCGATTGCCCGCGGCAAATCGATGACCGATTTCGTTGAGGCGCACCGCTACCCTTGCGAATTCGCCCGACACCAAGGGTTCGGGATTTTCGTGGCCGTTTCGATGCGCGAGGTTCAGCACGCCGAAGGACACTCGGGTCGCGGCGCCGTCAGGGAGAATTTCGTTCAGGCAGACCGCGATCTGGCCGTCGGGCTTGTCGCATGCCAGTTCAAGCGTCGCAGTCGGCGCGCCGAGGATTTCGAGATCGTGCTCAAGCAACTCGGTCTCGAAATTCAATGAGCCGCCCGCCTCGATGCGCTGGTCGTCCGCAAAGTCGGGTGTAACCCCGTGGGGGCACCATGCGCCTGACGCCCGCCCCGTGGTTTGCGGCGAAGAAATCGTCAACTCGGCATTCGCGCCGTTTGATCGGTTGGTCAAGCCGTTTGGAACGAAATGGAATTTGCGCTCCTTGATGCGAGGCGCCGGCCATCGTTTTTCTGCCACCCATTTTCCGTGCCGATGGTCGTAATGCGTCTTCGGCGGGACCGGATCTTCCATCCAGACCCTGAGCGCGGGTTCGTCCATGATGCCGTTGTCGACATCCTTCAGCCAGCGATCCCACCATCGCAGACATTCTTGCAGGAAGCCGATGGCCGGTCCGGGCTTCGCGAAATACGGGTATTTGTGCGCCCAAGGCCCGATCAGGCCCTTGCTGGGAGATTTCAGGTTGGAAAGCAGTCGGAACACCGTGTTGGAGTAGCCGTCCGCCCAGCCGCCGACGGCGTAAACCGGGCATTGGATATCGTCGTAGTTTTCGCAAATGGAACCGTGTTTGTAGAATTCGTCCCTGTGCTGGCGTTCAAGCCACTGTTCCAGCCAAAGCCCGCTTCCCTCTAGGCGGCGCTTCCAGACGTCCTTCCAATCGGAGCCGAAGAATTCGGGATCGGGCGGCGTCGTGTTGAGCGAAAACATGTAGGTGGACCAAGCGATGTTGTCGCAAAGCATGGCGCCGCCCATGTAATGGATGTCGTCGGCGTACCTGTCGTCGGTCGAGCAAATCGAAACCACTGCCTTGAGCGGTTCAGGCCGCCGGGCCGCAACTTGAAGGCCGTTGAATCCGCCCCATGATATCCCGATCATCCCGGCCTTGCCGGTGCACCACTTTTGGTTCGCAATCCAGTCGAGGACCTCGAGCGCGTCGTCCTGCTCCTGCTTGAGGTATTCGCCGAGGAGCAATCCTTCAGAGTTGCCGGCGCCTCGCATGTCGACCCGAACGCAAGCGTATCCATGCCCTGCGAAATAGGGGTGCGTGAGGGCATCGCGCGGCGCGGTTCTGTCCTGATATCGATAGGGAAGATACTCCAGGATCGCCGGCACGGGCCGCTCTTCGGCGTCGTCAGGAAGCCAAATCTTCGCAGCGAGAGAGATACCGTCGGAAAGCTTGATTCGAACGCCGTCCAGCACTCTCACGTTTCGCGGGAATTCACGTACAGTCTTCATCGCTTGGCACCGTTCGTCCTATGGTCAGATGCGAATTTGTTCACCCAATGCCCACGCCTGTCAATCAATATTCGACCATGCCAATCTTTTGGTGTACGCTGGACAAGCTGCGCCGTCCGAACAGCAATGCATCGAATTGGCACGACTGCGTCCAAATTTGGGTTGGACCTGAACCGAAGAACACTGGAACCGGCGTTTCGGCACCCGTGGGCTGGGCCGTAAGGCTCGTCCGTAGGGGGCGTCTCGCGGGTGTTTGAGCGCTCGGTTTCCATTATAAATATTGGTGTTTGCTAGTGGCAGCTTCAATACATAAGAGTCCATTTGATGCTAGCTGGCTCCGGTGCGACGTCTGCGATTCCATCAGGCGGATTGAGAAGCCGCGTTGGCAATTCATTGAACTGTACAACGAGAAAAAGGCGAAGCCGTTCAAATGGACGGCTAGATCGGATCGGCTGGTCGCCGCCCGTCAAAGAGGGTGTCAAATAACTCGAACAAGCCACTAGCTTTTTGGACTACAATGAGACACCAAACGTAAACGGATATTGCTTCCCTGCAAACTGTGCGGGAAGCAAACTTAGCAATGCCGCCAACCCGATGGTTTGGTGCGTCTTTGAACTTCTGGCAACAACTATCTCTTGCGGCGAGGTCGCTGAGTTAAGGCCGAACCAGCTGCCGACTTAGCTGCCTTCGAAGCTGTTCGGCTTCTCAATACTTTCGCGGCGGAGCTTGCGGCCTTTTTGCTAGTGACCTCTTTACTACGTACCTGAGTAAGTGCCGAACCTGCCGCTGATTTAGCCGCTTTACTGGCTTTAGGATTCCTCAACGTCCTGCTCGCTGCCGACGCGGCACGTTTGCCAGTCGATTCTGATCGTGTTTTCTTTGGCATTTTTGTATTTCCTTTTCTCTTGGGTTTGGGAGATGTTCAATAATTGAGTCCTGATTTTCGGCCAAGGTGCACAGCGGTCCGGATGAGCGATGGATACTTAGTTCATCGCCGTAGGAACCGTAAGAACGCTCGCAATACCCGAGCTAATCGGTTTTTACCACATTCGTTTTCCTGTGGTCTTTGCGGCGTTTTAAAGTGTGTCTGATCGTTCCACGATGTCTTCCGCCGAACATCACGGTCCCGTCCGGCAGCAATTTGAGCATCTGTCCAGTTGCCAGCCCATTCAATACGGTTCGCAGTGATCAGGTAGTGAGACCGGCATGGGAACCCCCAGTTGCCGACTGACGGCCGCATTGTGATTGACTTGCCGTCGAACTTCAGCCACCAATCTGTTGGGTGAAGCGGAAGGACAACTTTCTCGCCGCAGCCACAGGCACATTTATGAACCGTGGTAGCGTATTCACCAGATACATAAATAATGCCTTCTTCCAACTCCTTGGGGAGAAATTCTACGAATTTCGGCATCACTTCTTTCGCTGCTGTTTTCATGCGGCACTCTTTATCATTTGGCGTGACTCAATCTGGTAGTGCCAAATTGGCCCACCAAAATCTGCGTAGACACCTCGAAAACTTTTCCAGAGTTGAATGGCCATGTCGGCGTTGAGGGAATTCAGATCCGAAATTTGGATGTTGTTCTCGTAAACATTGTCACGACCACCAGGGTCTATAGGTATGTGAGGCCTAACCTGCCCCCGATTGTTCTCCGCGCTAAGGACTGCACGGAGCGTTCCACTGATACCATTGCTACCCAATTGCAGTCCCATCCCGACATCGACAAATGGCAAATTCCTGCGTTCAAGTTCCGAGATGATGTCGGCTTTCTCAGGACAAGCATCTATCGCTACAAACGCGAACGTGACGCCATCCAGAAGATGAAAGTTCTCTGAGCCTAGATTAGTGGCGTGCGGGATGATGTTTTGTTTCATCAATCCATAGCGCGTTGCATGATAGTCCACCTTAAATTGTGGTGGTTGCATCTCTGACCGTGACGGAGCGCCGGGCGAACGATAGGCGTTGTGTGGGTATTGCCGATCACCATCAATTAAATGGTTCGTACGCACCGGACACTTTGTTGCGTGATCAAGTATGTATCCACCCGTCCCACCCAACCCAATGTGAGCAATGACTTCGTCTTTGAAAAGATTAACCAATCCCGTTATTCCTGCTCTAGCTGACGCGCTATCAGGAAAAACGAAAGGGTCTTTTTCTGATGAGCTTTGCAGCAACGCGCCGACACGCGCAGTGGCAGATCGGTCTTTCGCATGGACCTCTCCGAGAATTATGTCCTCGTATGTGCGGACTTTTTCGTAGAAATTCACGTAGTTCCGATGGCCACCATTTGCGTTTCGTAGTTTGTTTGAGAAACCGCGATGGAATGGGATTGATCCAATCGATGTGCAATGCGGACTAGTTTTTCCAAGCGCAGCCAAAGGGTTTCCGTATCTGTCGTGCGGCTGGCCACCCGAAAAAGACATCACATGGTCTCTCGGTGGGACAGTTTGCTCGGCAGTCGCATCAAGTGGGCATGCGAAGACACCGCGGCGAATGATACCGTTCTGATCGAGGTAGGGAATTTCTTCGACGAGCAAGTGGCCAGAAGAAATGCGAACCGCGTATCCCTCGGACACAAGGCGGCCAAGATCTATGCTACGATTTATCAGTTGCTGCGACATTGAAAACCATTCCTTCTACAACACGGATCTTGCCACCTTCCAAAAGAACACCTTCGCGGCGACGTTTCGGGCCACGCGAGAAAGAAACGGTGAAAAAAATCAACTCTCTGCCGAAAAGTTTAGGAAACGCGAGCTTAGTCAGTTCGGAAAAGGATAGGCGTCCCTTTTCGACTGAGATAAGTTCACCGTTCAAGACAACGTCGATAGTCACATCTTTCGGATCTCCTGACCTGAACCTCTCGACGCCACTATGTTTTAGCGAAAGAACCTCGTCATCTTCGATAGCGCGGTCTCCTTTTGAATCGAAGAAAAGATCCTGGTCATCTGGTACACCACCTATTCTGCGAAGCTCAGCAGCGGAAATCTTATCATTCCCCCAAACAATTTCGCGCTCGTTCATTAGCCCCCGAAAAAGACGGTCACCGCTGAATACGCGGAACTGCGGGGCACTTTTGCCGCGAAGGTCGATTTGTTCGTCGAGGCCAATCACCTGAGTACCTCGGTTGATGATCGCGACGATTGAAAAGTTTGAGGCGGGGTTGTGCGAGGTGAGTGCGAGAATGTCTCGTCCGGTCACGATAGGATCGTCTGAAAGGACATCGCGGTCGTCTATGATCAGCCGGTATTCGACTTCTTGTGCGGCCTGTTTCATGCCGTATCTCCATATTCTATTGCTCTTGCGCCTTGTTTCAAAGTGCTTGACGACAAGCATGTTCGATGATTCAAGTGTCTTACGAAAGAGACAATCGTTTCATTAGAGAGACTATAAAAGTCTCATATGTGAAACAAATAGGAGCACTGACATGACCCGTCAAGAGGATTCTTGTGCGATCAAAGCACAATGACGTTAAGTATTGAGAATCTTGGAAAAATTGTTGTCGAGCGTCGGGGGACTTTAGGGGTGCGCGCTGCCGCAAAGGAGATCGACATCAGTCCAGCGACGCTCTCACGAATCGAAAATGGTAATGTTCCCGACCTCATGACCTTCGCGAAAATCTGCAAATGGCTTGGCGAGGACCCAAATCGGTTTCTTGGCATGCAGCCGTCGGGATCGCCCGTCGAAACTGTCACGGTCCACCTTCGAAAGCAGAAGACCACTAGCGTTGATACCGCAACGGCTCTTGGCGGGATGATTATTGCTGCCCAAAATGCCCTTCGTGATCTTGAAAACCTTTGAGCATGCGGCGCGGCTTCAAGACACAAGCAGAGAAACTCTCGTTAAAGCACAGATCGAGTCTTGGGCTATCTGTTAGTGATCGGTTGGACCCAAAGGTCCTTTTGGCTTCAATTGGTGTAATGGTTTGGGCTCCTGCCGATATCCCGGGTTTAGACCCCAATCATCTGACTCAGCTGACAACTGTTGATCCAGACAGTTGGTCAGGCGTTACTATCAAAGAAGGCGAAGTTACCCTCGTCATAGTAAACCCTGCTCATCCGGCTACAAGACAATCAAATACTCTGATGCACGAGTGGGCTCACATAGAGTTACGACACAAGCCCAGTCGAGCAGATCGCTCTGAAGGTGGCTTGTTGCTGTTGAGCGATTACCCTCCCGAGTTGGAAGAGGAAGCTGACTGGCTTGCTGGATGCATGCTCGCCCCGCGCGACGGCCTCCTGCATCATTGTAGCAATGGTCAGAACACAAAAGCCGTAGCCAAGCACTATGGAATCAGTACGCAGCTCGCAAATTGGCGGATTAGAAAAACGGGAATCAAACGCCAGCTTGGATCGCGTCTGTACTAAGAGTATGAACGGAAATTCATGAATCCCATTTTATTACTTATTATCAGCATGTTGTGGCTCTTGCGATCCGGCGCATCATGAACCGGCACGCGGCCAGCTGCGCCCACGCCAAGGAGCTCTCCAAGCTCCGCTCGTAGTCCTTCGCCAGACGCCGGCAGCGCGACATCCAAGCGAAGGTCCGCTCCACGACCCAGCGGCGGTAGAGAACCGTGAACCCTTTGACATCTTTGGGTTTTTTGACAATCTCAAGATCGGATCCGATGCCGAGCTTCTTGAGCGCGGACGCCAGCTTCTTTCCCCGGTATCCGCCGTCCGCCCAGATTTTCTTGATCTGCGGCGCCTTCTCCAGCACTCCGAGGATCACCGCCGGAGCTCCGTCCCGATCCTGCACCGAAGCCGCGTGGACGGCGAGCCCGAGCGGGAGCCCTTCGGCGTCGACGACGAGGTGTCGCTTGCGCCCCTCGGCCTTCTTGCCCGCGTCGTAGCCCGAAGGCCCGCCGCTCTCCGTCGTCTTCACCGATTGGGTGTCGATCGCCGCCGCTGTCGGGGTCGCGGAGCGTCCCGCCAGCTTGCGCCCGAGGGCGCGAAGCCTGTCCGTCATCCGGTCGATGACCCCGTTGCGACTCCAGAGATGGAAATATTGCTGGACCGTCGTAACTGGTGGAAAACAATGAGGAATCGCCCGCCACTGGCCTCCGGTGGCGAGCACAAACTGGATCGCATTGAACACCTCCCGAAGATCCGTCTTGCGGGGGCGTCCTCTCTTGGACGGAGGCGGAAGACACGGTTCGACCAAATTCCATTCCTCATCCGTCAAATCGCTTTCAAACCGATCCCGAGGGCGTGTATACTCGGTTTTGGTGGTCTCGTTCCAAGGCATGTCCGGCATCCTTTTGTCGGGTTCAGAGTTGACAAAAGTTGCCACATCTTGGCGAGACCACTCAACATCTAGGCGAAGCTGCTGAATTTTCGTTCAAGCTCTAACCGGAAGTTCCTTGGGGCTGTTTTGAACAACTCTTTGAATGTCCGGCCTATTTTGCGGATTCCGGCTGTGCGTCCACTGGACACGGCGAGCTGGGAGGGGCTACCGCATGGGGATATTCGCGTTCAGCAGTTTCAGCGCCTGTTTCTGGATCGGCGTCGGCGAGGCGGGGACGTCGAATCCCGGCTTTCCCGGCCCCGAGGGCTCGATCCGGTTCATCGTCAGCGTTCCGAGCTGCTCGAGCAGTCCCCGGAAGTCGTGGACATCCTCGCCTGAACTCGTGCGCTTGGCGGACGCCTTCCGCCTGGCCTGCGGCGAGCGCTCGGCCTTGGCGACGGGCGAATCGCGGACCGGGCCGTGCTCGTCGTCGAACAGCATCGGGGCGAGCGCTTCGCGCATGTGCTTTTCGACATAGTAGGCGAGCATGCAGATCAGGAGGTGGGCGCGGACCCGGGGCGCGCGGCGGTGGCGGATCGGGCGGACCTGGAGGTCGGACGCCTTCATCGTCCGGAACGCCCTCTCGACCCGGCCCAGTCTCTTGTAGGTCTCGACGACGGCGGCGGCGGACATCCGCTTTTCCTGCACATTGGTCCGAACGACGTAGAATCCGTCCAGAGCCGCCTCGTCGGCGATATTTTGCTTTTTGCGCTTCCAGGAGAAGGATCCCGTTCCGATCTTCAGATCGAAATGCTTTTGCATCTTGCGCTTTTTGAGGGCGCGCTCGGCGCGGCGCCGGATCGCGTCCGCGTTCCGGAGCGGCCGCTTGTCCCGGCGGACCGCCCGGCGGATCTCGATCAGATCTTGCGCCGCCGCCGCGATCAAGCCCTTGCGCTTGCGGGTCCGCTCTTCGGCCAGCAGGGGGTTCCTGCAGACGACCAGCCGCTCGCCGGGGAACAGCTCTTGGCATTCGATCTCCGCCATGTCCCGCTCGTCGAACAGCGTGGGCTGAAGCGCGCCCCGGTCGGCCAAGGCGCGGACCCCGGCGGCGCGCAGGGCGAAGATCCAGTCGTAGCCGTTCGGCTCGAGGTCCTCGCGGACGCGCGCCTGCGTGACCATGCCGCGGTCTCCGACGAACACCGCCCGCTTCAGTCCGAAGCGGTCGCGGAGCTTGCCGACCTGGACGGCCACGGTGGAGGGATCGGACGCGTTCCCGGGGAACGCCTCGACGGCGACCGGCCGCCCCTCGGCGTCGCACAGCAGCCCGAACTCGATCTGCGGCAGCCCCGTCTTGCCGTCGCGCGAGTATCCGTTCTTCACCAGCGAACAGGTGCGGCTGTAGCTCCAGACCGAAGTCAGGTCGTAGAGCACGGGGCTTCCCTCGCTCAGGTGCTTCTCGGCCAGCGCCTTCTCGATCCTCGGCTGGCGCTCGAGCAGCCAGTCCATGGTTTCGTAGAGCCGGTCCTCGCTCACGTTCTCCGGCAGGCCGAGCTGGGACGCCAATGTGGAGACCGCCGTCTCCGGCCGGAAGAGCCGGGCGGCGGCGAGCTTCGATCCCGGCTCCAGAATCCGCTGTGCGACCAGCGCCACCGCCAAATCCCGCGAGCGCGAGCGTCGGGATGCGATCGCCCGGTCGACGCTGTCAATGCCGAAGTAAAATTCCCCAAAAGTGCCGAAGTAAAATTCCCCACTTTTTCGGTGTTTTGGTGACGAGCCAGATCAGTCGTCGGTTCGGGTCTCCTTTCTGGGCCGGCCTCGTTTTTTCGGCGCGGGCGGCGGCGTGATGAGCGTATTCGCTCGGACGTGTTCGGGAATGAGGTCCGCGTGTTTTCTGAGTCTGTAGCTTGCGCCTTCGATTCGGACGACGACGGCGTGGTGGAGGAGTCGGTCGAGGAGTGCCGTCGCGACGACGGGGTCTCCGAAGATGTCGCCCCATTCCGCGAAGCTTCTGTTCGATGTAAGGATCATCGCGCCTTTTTCGTATCTTGCATTTACGATTTGGAAGAACAGGCTTGCTCCGCCTTTGGAGATGGGCAAGTATCCGATTTCATCGACGACGAGCAGCGCGGCCCGAGTGAAGAAGCGGATTTTTTCGGCGAGCCGGCCTTGTCGCTCGGCTTTGGCGAGGCTGTCGGTGAGTTCTGCGAGCGTGGTTTTGTAGACGCTTTTTCCGGCTTTGACGGCGGCGACGCCGAGTGCTGTCGCGAGGTGGGACTTTCCGGTTCCGGGCGGTCCGAGGAAGTGGACGGTTTCGCGTCTCCGGATGAAGTCGAGCTGGGCCAAAGCGGCGATTCTCTCGCGGTCGAGTGAGGGCTGGAATGCGAAGTCGAAGCTTTCGACCGTTTTGGCGGGGAGGAGCTTCGCGGTTCGCAACGCGATGTCTATTCGTCTTGTTTCGCGCAGTGCGTATTCTTCGCTGAGAAGGGCGTCGATGGCTTCGACGGCTGTGATCTCGCCCTGCTCGAGGCGCCGCAGCGTGGGTCCGAGCGCTTCGAGCGCCCGGGGCATTTTCAGTCCGACCAGGGCGGCGCTGATGCGGTCGACGAGTTCGGTCATCGGGCTGCTCCCTGCCGTTCGAGGCGACGTCCGACGGCGTCGTAGAAGGCCAAGGACCGCTTCGGCGCCTCCTCGAGTTGCATCGGGTCGGGACGCGGCGGAAGCGGCCTGCGGTGGCCGGGATCGACCCTGCGGCGGTTCCGGCCTTCAAGGATCGGATGCCGGGCGATCAGCGTCCTGTCTTCGAAGATCCGCACCTCGGCGGGATGCCGCTGCACCTCCAGCACGCGCTTTCGTGCGGCGTCCGGCACCGAGTAGAGGTTTCCGCCGACGGAGACCATTCCGTCGCGGCTGACGCGGCGCTCGACGGTCAGGACCGCGTCGTAGGGATGCGCGGGCAGCGGGATCAAATAGCCCTGCTCTTCGGCGAAGGCCTGGTCGACGATCCGTCCGGTGGTGGCGTGGACGCGGGGATTGGCGACCTTGCCGCGCCAATCGTCGAATTGCGCGTTGAGATCGTCGAGGCAGCGGAAGGTCCGGTCGAGGAAGAAGTCCTGGCGGATGTATCGGAACGGCCGCTCCACCTTGCCTTTGGTCTTCGCCCGGTAGGCTTTGCAGGCTTTCGGCGCCGATCCGTAGTGGTCGAGCAAGGCGACCAGGGACGGGTTGTAGACCGCCGACCGGTCGGCGTCCTCTCCCAGGACGGCGGTCTTCATCCGGTCGTAGAGCACTTCTTTCGTCGCCCCTCCGCATGCGTCGAATGCGGAGACGTGGCATCTCAGCACCGTCTCGAGCTTCTGGTCGGCGCAGAACCGCCCCCACAGCCATCGGCTGCATCCGAGGACGAACGAGAACAGGTGGACTTTCCTGAAGACGCCGGGCTCGTCGGCGTATTCGGTTTTGAATTCGGCGAAGTCGACCTGGGCCTGCTCGCCGGGCCTGGTCTCGAAGCGCCGCTCGAACCTGGGCGCCTCGTCCGGCCGGATCGCGCGGAGATAATCCGTCACCGCCGTGTAGCCGCCTTCGTATCCAAGCTCCTGTATCTGCCGGAACAGCCGGCGTCCGGACAGATCCGGGCAGTTCCCGATCTTGTCGGCGAGATAGTCCTCGTACGGCTCCAGGAGCCGGGGCCGCGGCTTCCGCGGCGAATAGGCCGGAGCCGCGAGGCCCCGATCCAGCAGCTTGCGGACCGTCTTGCGGTCCAGGCCCGTCCGCCGCGCGATCGCGCTGATCGAAAGGCCTTCCCGTTTCAGTTCTTGCAACATGACAATCTTCTCCAGTTTGATCACCCGACCCGAGCCTCCTTCGGCAAAAAAATCGGATGGAATTTTGGACTGCTTTCGTTCCGGGGGGCATGCCCCCCGGAACGAATTCGCAGCCCCCTGACTGGGGAATTTTACTTCGGCGCTTTTGGGGAGTTTTAACCCGGTAGTTACAGACGCCGCAGCCGCGCAGCGCCGCGAGGACGGCGGCGGCGTTCCCGTGCTGCAGCGACCGGGAGATTGTGAATGCGTCTTCAAGCTTGACGGGCGCATCGGCGGGGTCGGCGCCGCGCAGGATCTTGCGGATCTTCTCGACCGCATCCGGGGGAAGCTTGGTGATGTTGGCGAGGGTGCGCTTCCTGGCCTTTCCGCCCTCGCGGTAGGCTTGGCGGATCAGGATCGTGGGCCGCGAGTTGCGGTTGGGGACGACATCGACGAACATGGATACCATGTATCATATGAACAATCATCAATGCAAGGAAAAATATCACAATATGGTGAAGAATGCATGGATACATCCTGCAGCCGGAAAAACGGCCCGGAACCGCCGCAACCCGTTGCCGGGGAAGGAAAAAATGCGAGGCGAAGCTTCAAAATCGCACGGAACTTCCGTCTAACACAGTTCACAATGCCTGTATCGGCAATCCCGTCTAACTTTGGAGTCATCAACATGGAGATCATTTCCGCTGCGGAGATTGAGGCACACATTGATCAATTCATAGATGCGGCACAGCGAGGGCCAGTGATTGTCACCAAGAAAAATCGCCCTGTAGGGGTATTCTTTTCGATGGATGACATTCAGGACACCATCTGGGCCAAGGAAGCTTGGGAAGCCCACGAAGAGGGCTATCTTTCAACTGAGGAAAGCGCTGCTTGCTTGAATGCTTTGCTGAATGCTGACGATTGAGCTTACAGAGTGCGTCGATAAAGCGTTGCTAAAATTTCAGCATGGAAGTCACGGGCAGCAAAACCTTTCTTCAGAAACAAAGATGGACGAATTGGACCCGACGCGGTCTCAACGATGCAGATCTCGGACAAGCACTTGGATATTCATAATTACATGGAATAAAATGCAGATATGCATCCACTAATTGAACATCATCGCACGGAGATTCTCGCGTTCGCAAAGCGTCACGGCGTGCAGAACGTACGGGTATTCGGATCGATGGCGCGAGGAGACGCCGACGACAATAGCGATGTCGATTTGCTTGTTTCGCTTCCTCCGGGGCGGTCGGGATTGGCCTTGGGAGCCTTGCTGATGGATGTTCAAACACTCCTCAATCGCCGGGTGGATGTGCTCACAGAGCCGGGCCTCCACCCCATGTTGCGTGATCGAGTGTTGAGGGAGGCGCGACCATTGTGACGCCGGAACATGAGGATGATCGTGTCCTGCTGGGTTGCATCCGCCTGTGCAACGTACGAATTCGAACATATTCGAGGTAAGAAGAACCTCCTACATGGGTTGTCCAAGACGCAGTCGTACGCACCAACAAACGCAACGAGTCGGCGCGAGCGCGATCAAATCCGTGCAAGGGAAACCTGACAAGTGAATTCAATGCGACAAACCCTTTATTTCAACGGCATTGTCCTCACTATGAATGAGTACCGGTCGGAAGCCGAGGCTGTCCTGACGGAAGGCGGACACATCGTGCAGGTCGGGAACTTCGAGGAGGTCGCCTGGCAAGCGAAGCCGGGATGCGCTCGCCGCGACCTCCGCGGATGCGCCATGGTGCCGGGCTTCATTGATCCTCATGGGCACTTCCCCGATTCCGGGATCATGTCGCTTTTCAAGGTCGATCTTGCGCCGCCCCCGCTGGGCGATTGTCGCTCTCTCGCGATGGCTTTGGAGCGTCTGTCGTCCCAAGCGGAGGCGACGCCTGAAGGAGAGTGGGTGCTCGGCGCGATGTTCGACCCGGCCGGAGTTCCCGAGCGCAGATTTCCGACCAGGGACGAACTGGACGAAGTCTCCGGAACGCATCCCGTCTGGACGGAGCACTTCACCGGACATGCCGGGGTCGCGAACTCCCTTGCGCTCGCATGGAGGGGCGTCGATGAATCATCCCCCGACCCGGACGGCGGCAGACTCGGACGTGATCATCCGGGCGGCAGATTGACCGGCTTGCTTGAAGGGATGTCGGCCATGGGCGCGCTCGGAGATACCGAGTTCGGAATTGGACCAGCCGAGTTCCGAAAAGCCGCCGCGAATGCCGGTCGAGAATATCTCAGCAAGGGCGTGACGATGGCCCAGAACTCGTGGGCGCCGAAGACGCTGCTGCGCTACTTCGTCGACCTCGCGGAAAATCCTTTGCCGACGATGCCGGATCTTGTGGTGCTTCCTGCAGGGCATCTTGAGCCTGAACTCAGCGAGAATCGATTGGATTTCGCGCTGCTCGAAAGCGCGTCTGTCCGGTTCGGTCCGCGAAAGCTTTTCGCGGACGGGTCGCTGCACGTTCAAACGGCTTGCCTGACAGAGCCTTATTTCAAGCCGCTCAACGGAGATGCCGGCCACCGCTGCGAACCTTCGATTTCCGCCGAAGGCATGTTCAAGCAGATTCTGCCGCTACATGAAGCGGGTTTCCAAGTGCATATCCACGTCAACGGCGACGCGACTGCGGATATCGTGCTTGACGCGTTTGACCGGGTTTTGGATGCGGTCCCGAGATCCGACCATAGGCACACGCTGATCCATGCGCAGACCGTGAGAAAGGATCAATTGGATCGAATGGCGCAGCTGGGGGTGTCGGCAAGCTTTTTTCCCGCGCACATTTACTACTGGGGCGAGTACCACCGCGAGGTTTCGCTCGGGCCGGCGAGAGCCGAAAACATTTCTCCGGCTCGCTGGGCGGTCGAGAGCGGAGTCAGGTTCACCATCCACAACGATGCGACGGTTACGCCGACTTTGCCCCTGCATCTGGCTTGGTGCGCAGCGGAAAGGAAAACGAACCGGGGCCGCGTGCTCGGAGAAGATCAGCGGTTGACGCCTCTTGAAGCGCTCAAAGCGCATATGATCGATGCCGCATGGCAGGTCTTCGCGGAAGCTGAACGAGGCAGCATCGAAGTCGGCAAGAGGGCCGACTTTGCCATCCTGTCGGGAAATCCGCTGGATGCAGGCGACGGCTTGAAGGATTTGCGCGTCCTTGAGACTGTGCTCGCCGGGGAATCCGTTTATCGGGAGTGAAGCTGATCCTCCGGCGGGCTAAGGCCAAAGGAATGCCCGAGCTTACAGATCGTCGGGAAATAGCCTTGAGGCAGGTCATAGCAGCCGAACCCCCGGCCGAAGGCGCTTGTAGTCGATCCGATCCAATACGCATGGATTGTATCCCGGAGCGTCGACGAGAATCACGCGCGATGCGATCTGCTCGAAATCGGCTCTGAAGTGAACCGTGCTTTTGACCGCCACGATTGAAAGTCGGCTCGGATTGATTCCGAGATGGCTGAACACTGCGCGATCCAGGCACTGGATTCGCGCGGACGTTACGACGACGCGCACGTCGGATCTGCTGTCGACAACTTCAAGCGCAGCTGTCGGTCCGAGCGCGGCCTCGCAGCCGCCCATCATGGCTCCCGCGTACTCGAAGTTGCCGTCGCTCAGCGCGACGACTTTGAACCTGCTTTCGTAGGACGGATTTTCATCTCCGCCGAATTTACCGCCGAGCGCGAAATCGAATTCCGCTCCGACCCCGGCTTCGTGGGCCGCGGCGGCCGCGTCGGGATCAAAGAGCGCGCCGAGGGCGGCATTGGTCGCCCCGCAAGCCACCATCGACGCGAGCAGGGCGGTCGTGTCGGATGTCGCCCCTGCGCCCGAATTGTCCTGGATGTCCGCCAGCACGACCGGTCGGCCGGGCTCGCCGAATTCGATTGCTTCGCGCACGGCTTCGTCGGGTTCGGCAAGTGCGGCGCTGAATTCATTCGCCGCCGCGACGACCGCGGCTTCGATTTCCTTCAGCTTTTGATTGATCGACTCGCGCGAGTACCCGGAAGCGACAATCGCCGGGCCGCATTGGGCGATGTCGGCCGGAGGAAATCCCAGTGCGATGTCCGCCGTCGGGTCTTTCAGCGACTGGCATGAGCCCAGCATGCCGTACAGCTTGTCGGCGGGCGGCTCGGTGGTGCATTGTGCATGAACCGGCACCATGAACGGCAACTTTCTGAAACCGGATTTGGGTTTCCGGCCGGCTCTGACTGCTTCTGCAAGCAAATTGAAGGCGCGTGCGCCCGTTTCCGCCATGTCCAGATGCGGGTACGTCCTGAATATGGTTACGATGTCCGCGGCATCCACCATTTCTTCCGTGACATTGGCATGCAAGTCCAAGCTGATGGCGATCGGCATGCTTTCGCCTGTCAAATCGCGAACGCGCCGGAGCAGTTCGCCTTCGCCGTCTTCGAATTGTTCCGTCACCATCGCTCCGTGGAGATCGAGATAGACTCCGTCAACGGGCATCGCGTCGGATATGCCCGCGAGGATTTTGGCGGCGATGGTTTCGAAGGCTTCGTCGCTGACGAGATTTGAGGGTTCAGCGCTTGCCCAGAGAATTGGAACCAGTTTCGCTTCATCTTCGGCTGCGGCGATGAAGCCGCCGATCGGAATGTTCATAGGCCTGAATACGCTCGGAACATCCGTTCCCTCGGTCAAGCCGGGCCAGCCGTCCACTCGCATGAAATCCAAAAGGCCCGCGAATATCGGAGAGAAGGTGTTGGTTTCGTGCTGGAATCCTGCGACCGCGAATTTCGGCTTTCGTTTGTTCCTGTCCAACTTTCGGCCTCCAGATAGTCGATCCGCAAAATTGCGATTCAAGTTCCGTCTTTATCAAAACCCTATCGGAAAATGGCACATGACTGTCCGTCCGTCCGGGAGTTCGGTTTCGGTCGGCATTCGTGTCCGGCAGACAGGCTTTGCGTACTGGCATCTGGGATGGAATTCGCAGCCGCTCGGCCGGTTGGAAAGGCTCGGCACTTCGCCTTCGATGGAGACCAGCTTGCGTCTTCGCGTGGGGTCCGGGCTCGGAGCGCCTCGCACGAGCGCATAGCTGTAAGGGTGCGCGGGTCGCTCGAACACGTCGGCGCAGCGCCCCTGTTCCACGATGCGGCCAAGATACATGATCGCAAGCCTGTCGCTGACTTGGCGGATCACGGGAAGGTTGTGGCTGATCAGGAGGTAGCCAGGCGAGTGCGTTTCCTGCAGTTCCATGAGCAAGTTCAATATTTCGCCCTGCACGGAGACATCCAGTCCCGCCGTGGGCTCGTCGGCGACGACGAGGGACGGATTGAGCGCCAGAGCTCGCGCCACGCCGACCCGGCGCGCTTGCCCGCCGGAGAGCTCGTGCGGATAGCGGGACAGGAAGTTCGTCGGAAGGCGCACCATGTCGCACAGCTTCTGCGCCTGCTTCGCCAAATCTTCTTCAAGTTCCCCGTGGATTCGGAAGGGTTCCGTCAGCAGCTGCATGACCGTCCGCCTCGGGCTGAGCGAACCGACCGGGTCTTGGAACATCATCGCGACCTGTCGGCGGATCCGCTTGAATTCGGATTGAGAGAGTCCGGTCAATTCCTGTCCCTTGTACTGGATCGAGCCTGATTCGGCGCGAACAAGGCCGAGTATGGCCCTTCCGAGTGTCGACTTGCCGGCGCCGCTTTCGCCGACAAGACCGAGGGTTTGCCCGGAACCCAGACTTATGGTCGCGTCGCAGACTGCGTCGACGAACGGGTCGGAGCTGCCGGAGGCCAAGGCATTGATCAGGCCCATCGCCCTGAAGCGGACCCGCAGATCATTTACCGAAAGGAGTTTCGTTTCGCTCTCTTCGTCCGCGCTCAGTACCGGAGCGGTCGGCTGCGCGCCCTCCGCGGCGGTTGCTTCAACTCGGTTGTCGCGAGTTTTGCGTTCCGGTCCCGACGCATGGAAATGGCATCTGACGCCGTGCTCGATACCTCCGTAATTGCTTTCGACCTGGCTGTCGGTCGGGCTTTCGGCGTTGCATTTCGCTTCGGCGCGGGGGCATCTTGCGGCGAATACGCATCCGGTCGGCGGCGAATGCAGATCGGGAACGTCGCCGGGAATGGTCGGGAAAGATCGCGACTTCGCCAATTCCAGAGCTGGGTCGCATTCCAATAGGGCCCTCGTGTACGGGTGGCGGGGATGGAAAAAGATGTCGCGGACATCGGAGTGCTCGACGACTTCGCCGGCGTACATCACGACGACCTCGTCGCACAATTCCGCGATCAGCCCCAAATTGTGAGACACCAGCATGACGGTCGATCCGAACTCTGAGCGAGCTTCCCTGATCAAATGGATGATCTGGGCCTCCATCGTCACGTCCAGTGCCGTCGTGGGCTCGTCCGTGATGAGCAGAGCGGGGTCCATCAGCAGCGCCATCCCGATTCCGGCGCGCTGGCGCATTCCGCCGCTGAACTGATGAGGGTAGTTGTAGATCCTCGACTCCGGGTCGGGAATTCCCACGCGGCGCATCATGTTCGCCGCCCGGGCAACTTTTTCGCGCATTCCGATTTCGCGTCTCCGATACTGGATATCGACCATTTGCGTCCGGTAGTCGTGCACCGGAATTTGCGACGTCATGGGATCCTGGAACACCATCGAAACCTCTTCGCCCCGGAACTGCCGGATTTCGCCCTCGTCGAAATTGAGGACGTCGCCGCCGCGATAGAGGATTGTTCCGCCTTCGATGTTTCCGTTGTTGGCCAGCAAGCGCATGACCGCCCAGATGAGCGTGCTCTTCCCCGACCCGCTTTCGCCGACCACCCCCAAAATTCGCCCTTTGCGAACCGAGATGTTGATGTCCCGGAGCGCATGGACGCGGCCTCTCGGCGTGCTGAAGTCCACGCTCAGACCTTGAATGTCCAGCAGGGTTTCCACGCTCAGCGCTTTCCTCGCAGCTTGGGGTCGAACACGTCCCGCAGCGCCTCGCCCAATAGAGTGAAGCCCAAAGTCGTGAGCACCAGAGGTATTCCGCCGGCGATGACGGGCCAAGGCGATGAACGGATCACAAGGTATCCTTCGTTCAGTATCGTTCCCCAGCTGGCGGTCGGAGGCAGCACGCCCAGTCCGAGGAAACTCAATCCGGCTTCAATCGTCACGACGACCGGAACATCCATTGCTGCGAGTATGAGAAGCGGGCCGATTACGTTCGGCATGACGTGGTGGAAAAGGGTGCGGATCGCTCCCGATCCCATCGATTTCTCCGCGAGGATGAACTCCGTGTTCTTGAGCGCGAGCGTGGCTGTCCGGGCAAGGCGGGCGTAGCCCGGAATGCTCGTCACGATGACGATGGCGAGCACCAAGTTGAGGCTGGGCCCGAGAAGCGAAACGGCGGCCAAAGCAAGAACGATGGTAGGGAAGGACCTGATCGTGTCGAACACGAGCAGCAGCCCGTGATCGAGCCATCGCGGCCCGAAGCCCGCGATCATTCCCAGCAGCAGGCCGATGCCGAGGGCGGACGTCACTCCGATCGCCGCGACCTTGAGCGCGACCCGCCCGCCGTATAGCACTCGCGTATAGATGTCGCGTCCCAGCTGATCCGCGCCGAGCCAATGATCGGCGCTCGGCCCGGTAAGTCGTGCTGCGATGTCGAGTTGGTTGGGATCATGAGTCGCGAACAACGGCGCGAGAAATGCGCTCAGAAAGAACGCGACGACAAGGACGAGACCAAACATGCCTTGGCCGTTCCTTAGGAACAGCCGAAGCTTTTCCCACTCGACGGGTCGGGTTGCGACGGAAGTTTCCATCGGTGCGAACGCGCGCCTACAAGTTCTCGCGGACTCGCGGGTCGAGCAGCGACACCGCAAGATCCGCCACGAGCGTGACGGCGACGTACATGACGACCGTTACCAGAACGGCGCCTTGCACGACCGGGAAGTTTCGATTCAGCACCATGTCGTAGATGATCTTCCCTATACCCGGCCGAGCAAAGATGATCTCTGCGAAAACGGTCCCGGACAGCAGTACGCCGAAGCCTACCCCCATCAACGTGATCGTCGGGAGGATGGCGACCTTGAGCGCGTAGCGGTACACGACAGTTCGGTTCTTCAAGCCGAATGCTTTTGCTGAGCGTATGTAATTCTCGCCCATGACCTCGAGCATCGACGCCCGAACCATCCTCGCAAGATAGCCGACCCATCCCAGACCGACCGCGAAGGAAGGAAGCACAAGGTGTCGAGCCAAGTCCAATACATCTCCTTCGTCGCCAGCCCCTATGACCGGAAACAGGTCGAGGTAGATCGCAAAGAAGAGGATTGCCCAGATCGAAACGAGGAACGCTGGCACGGTTATCGTGCCGATGGATACGATGCCCGTGAACTTGTCGAGCCACGAATTCGGGCGCACGGCCGAAAGGCAGCCGATCGGGATCCCCAGCAAAGCCGACCAGGCGATGGCGGAGACCGCGAGCGCGATCGTGTGGGGCAACTGCTCCAAAATCGTCAGCGATACGCTTTTGTTGCTGAATACGTCCGTTCCGAGGTCTCCCGAAAGAACGTTTCCGAAGAATATGAAGAAGCGCGTCAGTACGGGCTTGTCCAAATGCATTTTCGCGGCGTAGGCCGCTTGGATTTCGGGAGTCGCGCGAGGTCCGAGCGCGATGCTCACCGGATCGCCCGGAATCATGTTGAGCATTGCGAACAGGGTCAGGATTGCGAGCCAGATAATCAGCGCGGAAAGACCGATTCGCTTCAAAATATAAATCAACATGCATCAAGTATATTTTGTTCGAGCCGCCGAGCGTCCCGTGCCCGGCGGCTCGACGGTTCAGCGCGAACTGAAGTAAGCCAGCTGCATTTCTCCGGAAGGCGCGAATTGGGCGTCCAGATCAGCCCGGTGGATGAACACCTCGGGTTCGTGGACCAGCCAGACGTACGCTCCCGTTTCGTCCATGATTTCCTGCATCCGCACATATATTTTTGCGCGCTCCGCAGGGTCGACTTCTTCGATGCCCCTTGCGTAGAGCTCTTCGAACTCGTCCGAAGACCACCGCTCCCAATTCCAAATGCCCACTTGGTCGCGGACAAACCACTGGGTCGGTTCGAACGGATCAGGTCCCGAACCGAAACGCATCAACCAGAGTTCAAGCTCCTTCCAGGTGTCGCCCTTGCTCTCCTGTCCCATTTCCCAGAACGGACCGGAGTCCAACGGTATCACAGTCACATTGATGCCGACCTCCGCGAGATTGGCTTGAATGATCGTGGCCGAAAGGACCCTTTCCTGATTGTTGAGCGTCCGAAGCGTGAGATCCAGCCCTTCCGCGCCGGCCTCCTTGACGAGCGCCCGCGCGGCGTCGGGGTCATAGGAGTATCCGGCACTGTCGCGCTTGCCGACCAGTCCCGGGCTTACGATGCCGAAGGACGGTTCGACAGCGCCCGAATAAGCGCCTTGAATTATGGCGTTCTGATCGACAGCTTGCTGGATGGCCTTCCTGACCCGGATGTCCTGCAGCTTCGGGTTTTCGGTATTCATGCCCAGCCACATGTACTGAAGCGCGCCTGCCGTCGTGAGCCTGCTGTTGGGCGGAAGCTCTTTGACGTATCTGGCCAAAGCATTGGAAGACACTTGAACGCAGTCGAGTTCGCCCGCTTCGAACGCGAGAGCGGCCGTTTCGTACTCCGTGACCAGGCGGCACTCGATCTCGTCGAAGTAGGTGGGCTCTCCCGTCCATTCGGGATTGCGCGTCAGCCGGACATATTGTCCTTGCCTCCATTCGAACACGTACGGTCCGCAAGTCGCCGGCGGGTCGTTGGTGTAGCGCCCTCCGACGGCTTCGACGGCGGCCTTGCATAGAATGATGCCCGTTCCCGACGCGAGCGTCGAGTTCATGAAGGGAGAGAACGGCTGGTTCAGGACCACGGTGCCGCTGTAACGATCCTTGATGTCCACCCGATCGTACGCTTGGTAGTCGCCCTTCCATTCGCTTTGCGCCATCCGGTCGTAGCTGAACTGCACGTCTTCGGTCGTCAACTCGCCGTAGCCGTTCGACCACATGAGACCCTTCTTCAGCGTAAACTCTATGTGCGTCGAGTCCGTCTGCACGACGGATTCGGTGAATGGAGCAGGCATCCACCCTTGGCCCGGCACATCCGAGTAATGGACCAATGACGGCATGCAGCACCAGTTCACGTCGTTCACGGGGTGTCCGCCGACGTAGTATCCCGGATCCAAGCTATCCATGTCTCTGTTGAATCGGACGGTCAGTTTCCCAGCTTCGATGGCGAACGACATTCCAGGGAACGTGCCGGTCAGGCCAGCGGTTCCCGCGAATGCGGCGGCTTGCATGAAGCGGCGCCTGGACAATCCTTGCGATGTATTCATTGGCTCCTCCAATAGTGTGTTGTTGCGAGATCTATATAGCCGTATCGAACGACAATAAAGCCGCTGTACACGCTCGGTACTTTTTGGGACCGTGTAGGGCCGGTTTCGTCTGACTTCTGCGGTTGGGCACAAGCGCGCCCGATACGGACGCTTTTGGTGCCTAGCATTCGATGATTGACGTTTCGGTTGGTGTGCCCACTACAGCTGAGGCAGTCCAGCATCGGTTGATAGGTCATGATGAAGAGGACATTTTGACCTCGCTCATGTCCGGGTATCATCGCGTGATTGAAAGTGCGGAAACGACCGGACGCCGGTGCCTTCCGCTTGGCGGCGCTTCGTGTATCTTTCGAAAGCTTCGACGACAGGCGCAGGCTGCCAGTCCACGAGAGCTTGGCGGTAGCTTGGCCGTTCAGTTATCCTCTCGAACCATGCCTGAAGGTGCGGCGTGCGCTCAAACGGCCAGTCCATCAGTTTGAAGCGGTGGACGTTGGGCATCCACGCGATGTCGCTGAGAGTGAAGTTCGGCCCTTCGAAATATGTCCGGCCATCGGACAAGAGCCTGTCGAGATGCCGGAATCCTCCATCAGTTCGGGCAATCGCGTCGTTGAGCCGATCCTTCCCGAACCCATTGGCAAAGTCGATCCGGAACTGGCGCAGCCATTCGTTTTGATGCAACTTCTGGAAGGCCGCTGCGGTTTCAAGTGACGGAGGCGGACCGACGCGAAACAGGAACTCGAAGGTCAGGAGTTTCAAATCGAGCTGCGCAGCATCCGCCATGGCCAGCAGCCTATCGGAGCCAACCTGCGCCAGCGGGCTTTCGGCGCCCGCGACGTGGCCGATGATATCAATCGACTCGATAAACAGTCGCCCGTCATCCACAAGCGCCGGAACCAGTCCCTTGGGGTGGATGCGCTGATATTCCGGCGTTGCGTGCTCGTCTTGTTCGAGGTCGATCAGGTGGCTTTCGAAATGTCTGTCGATTTCGGCAAGTGCTATCCGGACGAGCTGCGAACAGCTGGACATTGGTGCGTGCCACAAGTGGATGCCCTTGAGGGACTTGAGCGTTTGTTCGATCGGTTCAATCTCAGGCATATTGTCATCTTCCAATAAGTTCACGCGGTTTCCAACCCTTCAGGGCGAGAATTTCGCAGGCCTTGTGCGGCGTCAGCCGGGAATCGGACTTCGCTGGTTGCTTTGAACGGTTTGGATTCCGAGAGGGCTTGTTCGCAGCCAAGGAACTGGGGGTGCTGTCCGATTGGAAGCATGGATTCGAAATGCCGGCGAGGAGGTCAAGGCGCGAATGAATGAAATTAAGCAGCATTTGAACGGTGGGCCGATTGCCCGCGATATCGCCGGTCTGAAGACGCACCCGCAATTGGGGCGAAACAGTTGCGACTTGTGTTAACTGCTTCAAGGTCGACGACCAACGAGCGCACTGCCGTCCTCGCCGGAAATGCGGATTACCGGTCAGACCCGGAGTTGTGGAAAATGCCCCAAATCAAACTATCATGAGCCGGTTCAAACGGTCGGCGTGCCGCAGTTCAAAAGCGGATGCCAACGCACAGGTCGCCATCGAATGTTGCATCGAAAACAATCGTCGGGCCAACTTCCTTGATTGGAGGGCTTGTCGTGCAACAACCGCCTGACCAATATTCATGAGATGTACCCCGCAGGATCCAACCGAACAGTGCCAAATTACTTTCAATACCCGCTATAGAATTAGCCCAGTTCCGGGCGCACGACGAACTTACGTGATCGATCTCCTGCTTAACCGTTCTAATTCAATATAGACCTCCGGGTAAAATACTTGAGCCGTAGCCACATCGCTCATCTTCAGTGTAACGTTGAGGTCTGAGTGTTCTATTTCAATCACCGATGAATTTTCTTTATTCCTCATTTCAGTCAGCACACCCTTATAATTGCTGGTAATGACCAGATCGTTCGTTTTTTCATCTCGGTATCCACTAAAATATGGCGTCACGATAACACATTCATTGAAAAAATCACCTGTTATCGACACTAAACCAATATAAACTTTTTCGTTTTGCATCGTTAATTCAATTGGTTGTTTATTTTCGATTGCTTCATATATCATTAAATGCAGCGACTCGCCCCGATCTTTCGCTGCAACTTTAGCAAATTCATGCTTGCCAAAACGAATCCTCAAAATAAGATTCAAAAGAAATGAAAGTCCTACGCCAACTAAAAGTGCTGTCATGCTTTCCAATTCAAATCCGGTAGGATGGCTTATTGCTTTGAGTCCGCAACCACAAGATATTGATTCTCGCCGAAGCAGGACTTTCGGCTCGAAAATTCGGTCGGAATTGACCGGAATTCAACCGTTTCGCCCGGATTTCAGCGCAAATTAGAAGGATTCGCTGCCCCACGTCAAGGCACAACCGCATCAATCGGTGAACTCAGACGGCACCGAACGCACAAAATGTAGACCCTGCGGACTTAAGTAAACAAGCCATCCGGTAGGAATAGTCCATTCCGAGATAATGGAGATTATCAAGTTCATAATATTGAACGTTAGTAAGAATTTGATTATAATCTTTGCAATAATTAGTAGAACAATACCAACAAAAGCTGATAAGAAAAAAAGGCGATATCCAGCCGTTCTGATAATCTTGTATTTTGTTAAGTTCAAAATCGATAAGAACAGGCATCCATTAACCAAAGGTATTATCAATAAAAAAAGATTTGTCACGTTATTTCAAGATCTATTGTCAGATAAAAGTGCTATTTATATTATTTATATAAATCAAGAAGATTCATTCTTCTCTTTCTGTATTACTTAATCTTGACTTATCTTTTAATATATCACTAACCATTTCCATCCGCTTATCTAATGCTTTACCCTTATCGCTAGCCAGAAATTCATCAACGTCAATGTAAGGGTAGCCAAATTTAGTATATTTAACGTGAGAATCGGGATTGTCATTCTGCTTTTTTTTGGGCATTTCTAACTGTCTCCATTATTCTGAAGATTGTATGAGCCAATGTCTTGGGAGATTGTATAACCCTTTGTGGCAGTCTTCAAGAGAGGCATACCCGTTTGTTTCCGTATGTTCCATTATGCGCTTTTTATCTATCAGAAATACTGTTTTTGTTCTTATTAGATTCGAGGTAGTGCGAACCATCTCCCCATGACACGCCCGGCCGTTGGCCAAGAATCGGTCGAGATGCCGGAACCCTCCATGGGTGCGGGCAATTGCGTCGTTGAGCCGGTACTTCCCGAACCCATTGGCAAAGTCGACCCGGAGCTAGCGCAGCCATTTGTTCTGATGCGACTTCTGGAAGGCCGCGGCGGTTTCGGGTGGCGAAGGCGGACCGGTGCGATCTGGTTGCCTGACTCTTCAAAGATCCGGCAGGCCTTGGAGAGCCGTTGAGCATAATATTTGGCCAGTTTCCCGCGTTTGCGGCCGGGATCGAGCAGCTTCCCGGCAATCGACCCAAAGGAGACGAGGTTGCCGATTTGGCGTCAGGGCTCAATGCATGCCGGATTGTCGAGATCTCTTCCCCTGTTCGATTCGCGGGACAGAATATTCAATCGTTTCGCATTCACGCTCGGCCGCAAGATCATGTGGACTGCGACTAAAGGCGAACCAAGAAACCTTCAATCCGCAGAAGCTTTCGCAGCCATGCGCGCGATCTGCCGCGCTTTTTCCACTCCCTCGTCTACTTGGATGTAGACCATGCTCGTGTTCGATGCGAGCTCCATGTTCTTCTGGGTCAACTCGAGGATTTCTATGTCCTGCTCCAAGGTCTCGACCGTGCTGGCCCATATCGACCTGAGCGCATCCTTGTCGAACCGGCGGTAGTGGCAGTGGACCGTGAAATAGTGACATGAGCTCTCGGTTTCGGGGGTGACGCACGTATTGCCGCGGCTGACCGCCAACGCGCCTTCAGGAGGATCGCTGTCGGCCGATTCGAAGTCGTAACCCGGCTTCCCTCGGACGTTCTCGCCGAATCCCTTGAAGGTCCGCACATAGCAGGGAGGCCGGAACTCGATGATTTGCCACCGGTCGACAGGCGTGTCCCGCCCAAGCGACTTTCGGTAGGCAGGCGGCGGGGGCTGCTTCTCGAGCCAGCGGCGCACGGTGACCCTGTCAGGACTTGCGATCATCTCGATTTCGGCGCGTTCGCCGTCGCTGGCTGTTCCGATCGTCGTTTTGTGGACGTAGCCGATGTGGCTGAGGTCCATCAGGTTGTCCACGCTGAGCATGAAATTGCAGCCGATTTGGAACGAGCCGACTATGGAACTCCAGTCCGGATCCTCGGCCCAGCGCCAATCGGGGATAAGCGCCGGATCGGCCAGCGCGGGAGAACCTGGCCACGCCCAGACGAAACCGTAACGCTCCAATAGCGGATATTTGCGGACGCGGGCTCTCGCAGGTACGGAAGTGGTGCCAGGGACATGCGTGCACTTGCCTTCGGTGTCGAAACGCAGGCCGTGGTAAGGGCATTCAATCGTATCGCCGATAAGTTGGCCCGGGCTTAGCGGCGCAAGTCTGTGGCAGCATATGTCTTCAAGGCCGACAGGGTCGCCGGCTTCCGTGCGGAACAGCACGAGGGGTTCGTTAAGGATGATCCTCCTGAAGGGTTTGCGGGCGACCTCCGCGCTTTCCGCGACTGCGTACCAAGCGCTCCGCTGCAGCGGAGGCGGCTTGTGAACTGTCACGGCGATTCCTGCCTCGGGATTGCGGGCTGGCCGATCCGGCCAGCCCGCTTGCGATTATTGTTCGCCGAGCGCGATGTAATCCTGGAAGAACTGCACCATCTCTGCAGGAACGGTTGCGACCGCCTGTTGGGCCAGAAGAGCGTTCTCGTAGGAAACGAAATTCACGGGTTTGCCGAATGCCTTCTCGTGCGCGGCAATGAATTCCGGATCGCTGGGCAGATCCTCCCACCCGGCCTTGAGCGCTTCAAACGCTTCATCCGACGTACCTTCCGGAAGCCATACCGAAAGGCCCATGTTCGAAAGCGCTTGCAGAACCTTGTACGCCTCCCAAAGCTCGCCGGATGGCTCCGTGCCGTGGATGGCGGCGTGAAGCTCGTCAAGTCTGGGAACGCCGAGATCGATCAATACCTGGGCGGGAACCGGGTTTCCGTCGGCGTCGAAGCTCGGGTAATGGACCCAAAGCATGCCGGGGCCGTTGTCGATGAAGGCTTCCTTTGCTCCCGAAGCGTAGGTGCCGAAGTTCGACCCGATCACGTGGACTTCGCCCGAAATGAACGCTGGAAGCTGCCTTGCTTGGCCGCGGTAGCCGGGAACGTAGTGGTAATCCACGCCGAGGATGTCCATGCCGAGCCGCTGGCGAAGGTCCAGCGTCGAAGACGGGGACAGGCCGGCAATCACGATCCGGGTGTCGGCTTGGCCGATCTTCGTCCGGTCGCCGCCGGGAACAACTTCCTTCGAGATGATCGCGGTGTCGATCGCGCTCTCGCCGCCGACCACGCGCATTTTGGAGTAGTCGAACCGGACGCCTTCGCGTTGGGTCATCTGAGCGATGGATAGCCATGGGGCGCAAAGCATCTCGGATCCGTCGTTCGGCATCTCGTTCGAAGCGTAATTGTTCGCTTTCAGGCCACCGGCGCCGTCCATGTTGTTGATGATGATTTCGGGCTGGCCCGGGATCGTACGCGCAAGATGCGGAACGACCACGCGGAAGAAGCTGTCGGTGCCTCCGCCCGGCGCGTATGGCACGACGCAGGTGATCGTTTTGCCTTCATAGAACTCCTGTGCCGATGCTTGGCCGACGAACATCGCGGCCAGACCCGATGCGGCGAATGCAAGGGATTTGATGAGATTCATGTCATTGTCTCCTCATATTGAGTCAGTGGTTTTGTTGTTTGCGCCGAATTGCGCACGCGGTTCGGCGGCCCGCGATCCGGCCTGTGGATTCAGCCGAATTCCCATATTCAAAACAGCACCCCGAAGATCTTGCCGAGGTACGGGCGTTGGAACGGTATCGCCATCAGCTCGTCGTAAAAGAGCGTGATGAAGCCGTAGCCGCAGACCGCGTAGATCGCGGCCTGCCAAAGAGGGCGTTTTGCCCAAAGCAAAAGATATCCCAGGATGAATGCGGCAATCGCCAGCTTCTGGCCAATGAGCCAGCAGCCGAACACGGTCGCGGCGACAATGGCGACAAACCGCAACCCGGTCTCGAAGTCCGCCTCGGCATATGCCGCCCGCATCGATTCGCTCCAGCTCTGGCCCGGTTCTTTGTCCGATCTCGCCGCTTTGAATTCCTTGGCGAATATGGTGGCAAGTAGCGCCAGCGCAGCGAGGCATACGGCAATGGGATACTGCCTGTTCGTCGGATGGAAGTCGATCGCGAGAGCCGCCGCCGCGGCGAAGGCCGTCACGAAGAACGAAGCGAGCATGATCGAAACCAGCGGATTCCGCTCGCCGCCTTCAATGCTCAGTTTCCCGTCGAGGGCTGTGTTCACCGTAGGAGCCACGGTGCGCGCCCGGAGGATTCCGACGCTCGTGAAGACAAGCGTGAGCAGAATCACGATTCCGATGATTATCGAAGGCGTGCGCTCCAGCCAGCCCAGCGTTCCGTAGACCCGGTTGGAAATGACGAGCGCATTTTCCATGTTCGGACCGAGCACGAGCGCGATGATCAGGGGAGGGCGCGGCCATCCCGAACGCTTCATTACTAGGCCGAGCAGGCCCATCGACCACATGAGAATCAAGTCGCCCATGGATTTGGCGCCGAGCCAGGATCCCATGAACACGAACAGAATCACAACCGGAACGAGCAGATGGCCGTCGATGAAGATCGCCTTGGCTACCTGCCGTCCGAGGACCATCAGGAGAAGCGCCGATGCGACGTTCGCAATGATGAGCGTCCAGACCATCGAAAACGTGATATGCAGGTTGGAGGTCAGCATTTCCATGCCCGGCCTTAGGCCCTGGATCATCATTGCGCCGAGCAGGATCGCCATTGCGAAGTCGCCTGGAATGCCGAATGTTATGGTCGGGATCAACGCCCCGCCGCGTTGGGCGTTGTTGGCGCTCTCCGGCGCGATCACGCCTCGGATGTCGCCGCGCCCGAACTCGCTTTTCCCCTTTGTGGTTTGTACTGCCATTCCGTAGGCTGCCCAATCGACGATTGAGGCTCCCAGTCCTGGAAGCATGCCGATGTAGGTGCCGAGAACCGAGCTCTTCAGCATCAGCCACCAATTGTTGAGCGCGTCGCGAATGCCTTTGCCCATTCCGCCTTCGCCGCTCTGGTCTTGGGGAACTCGCGAAATCGACGTGTTTTTCGTTGCGAGCTCAAGCAGTTCCGGGATCGCGAACAAGCCCAGCACGACGCCGACCAGCGGCGGCGTGTTCAGCAGATACTCCACCCCGAAGTAGTAGCGGGGCTGGCCGTTGAATGTGCCTTCGCCGATTGTTCCGAGCATCATGCCGAATGCGCCGATGACAAGGCCCTTGGCGACGGATCTGCCGGAAAGCGAACCGACCATGCAAATGCCGAGCAGCGAGAGCATGAAGTACTCGGGCGTGGAGAACAGCGTCAGGATCGGCTTGATGAGCGGCATCGAAACCGTAAGCATGATCGCGCCGAATATCCCGCCTATCGCGGAGCAGGTGTAGGCGGCGCCTAGCGCTCTGTTGGCTTGGCCCTTCTGCGCAAGCGGATAGCCGTCCAAGACAGTCGCTTGGGACGCGACGGTTCCCGGAATGCCCAGCATCACCGAAGCGATGGTATCGCTGGTGGTGGTGACTGCGAACATGCCGAGCATCAGCGCGAACGCGGACACCGGTTCCATAGTGTAAGTGAAAGGCAGCAGCAGGATCAGCCCCGTGACGCCGCCGATCCCGGGCAGTGCGCCCAGCCAGATGCCTAGAAAAATCCCGAACGCCAAGTACCCGATGGCGGGCCAGCTGAAGACCTGGATCAGGCCGGCGATCAGCGCTTCAATCATTTTGCAGGGAGTCCCGGCGGTTCGCGCGGGCCGGTGCCGAAATCCGAACCAGCAGAATGCTGTTCGCTGGAACTGGGTAGAACTGTGGATTCAAGCATAAAGCGCAGTCTTGCCCACTATTGTCCCACTTGTCAAAGGATAAGTGTTTCAAGCGCGGGAAGTCCGCATGGAACGCGGAAATGCTCGCACTGGGCCGACGATATCCTTTGCGAAATCCCGTTGCCACGCAGTTCCGCTCGGCCGAGACCGTTCGCCTTGCCATGGGTTTGTTGACAGCGAGCGTTTGGGCTGTTTCACATGGAACAATTGCGTCGGCTGCGGTGCGCGAGGTTCAGGATGCCCGAAGGACCAAAAGGAGACTGGAAGCCCGTCTCCGGTCGGCTGCTGTTCTCCTTCTTCGTCATGGCGGACACCCACGTGAACGAGGGCGAAAACGCGTCGACTTCGCCATACAGAACCAACCTTAAAGCCAATCCCCGGGCGCGACAGGTCTTCGCCGAATTGGCGGCGGCAAGGCCGCGTGGCCGCTTTGTCGTTCATCTCGGCGACATGGTGCATCCGGTTCCAGCCCTGCCCGAGCATAGGACCGCGATCAAGCAGTTCAGGTCGCTTGCGGCGCGGCTCGACGTGCCGCTCCGCTTGACGCCCGGAAACCATGACGTCGGCGACAAATCGATCGAATGGATGCCCGCCGGACGCGTTTGCGACGAATACCTTGCAGCCTACCGCGAAGAGTTCGGGCGCGACTACTATGCGTTCGAAGAGGACGGCTTGCTGTTCATCGTGCTGAATTCGCTCTTGCTGAACTCAGGTCTGCCGGGTGAAGCCGAGCAACGAGTCTGGGTTGAGCAGCAGCTGGACGCGGCGACCGGCCGCCGCGTGTTCCTCTTCATGCACTATCCGCCCTATCTGTGTTCTCCGGACGAGGAAAGCAATTACGACAACATCGACGAACCGGCGCGGACTTGGCTGTTGGCCCAGATCGGAAGGCCGGAAGTGGAGGCCGCGTTCGCCGGTCATGTGCATAATTTCTGGCTGCATTGCCGGGGGTCGGCCAAGATTTACGTGCTGCCGTCAACCGCGTTCGTGCGGCAGGATTTTGCGGAGTTTTACGCTGCCCAACCGGGGCGGGAGTTCGGACGGAACGATGTTGGCAAGCTTGGCTATTTCAAAATCCATGTTTTCGAAAACGGGCATGTCGCGAGTCTTGTTCGCAGTTGGGGGCGGTCTTGCGCGCCGAATGAAGCTCCGGAAGACGGGCTGGACCTCCTGCTTGCGCATCCGACCAAATCGGGATTCGATTCGTTCGGGGTCGAGCTTCGCCATCCTTGGGCGGAGGTCGTCCGGATTCCTTCGACCGGTGGCGTGCAGGAATTCGGCCGCAAGGAGGCGCGGAACGACTATCCGTTGCTTGCGCTTTTGGAAATGGGATCGCGGCTATCCAAGGTGCCGGACGTGGACCTTTCGGATGCCGACACGCGCGACCGCATGCGGCTAATGGCGGAATTCGGGCATAAATTCGTCGTAACGACTCTCGGTGCTCCGAGTGCCGATCTGGTATCTGCAGGGAGCGACGCCGGCGTCGGAGTGCTTGCGTTCGAAGTGAATCTGACTTTGCGGGAGTTCGAGCTGTCGTGCGATATGCTGCGCGCGACCCGGGAGCGAAGCGGCGCGTACTTGTACCTTTCCGTAATTGGGGACGGACACGGCGGCAGGGTCGAAGGATCCACCTTCAGCCACGCAATAAAGTCCGGGTTTGAGCCTGAGCAGGCTGAACGAAACAGGGAGTTCATCTCGGAAGCAGTTGCAGACGGGGTGATCGACGGCGTCACGGTCAGGTTGGAACGTTCCGAATCGCTGCTATCCGCGTCGCGTCGCTTGGGCGCGTTGTGCTCGCAAGCACAGTGCCGGATACTGGCTTCTTTGAAGCTCCACGGCGCAGCTGAGGACCGCTGGACCGGCGACCGGGAGGCCGCGGCCCGCGCTGCGCAAGCCATGGTGATGTCGAAGTCTGAAAACGGCGTCTGGTTTATCTTCGACACATTCATGGATGTGGACAGGGGTTTCTATCCTCGCAATGCATTCATTGACCGGCGGTTCAATCCCCGCGCAATGGCACGCACTTGCAGAAGGCTGTCCGCGCTTTTCCCGGAGCAAGGGCCCTTCGTTGTGGCCGAAGGAAACAGCACTGAGGTAATCACTTTCAAGCATTCGAACCGAAAGCACCTGCTTGTTTGCGCTCCCCGAACGAGGGCGGCGGCGCTGCTCGAATCGTTGCCTGGCGATACATGCGTTCAGGACTTGATTGGGGAACGGTCGAGATCGGGGTCTTCGCTCCGGCATTGGCTGGCGAAGGTTAGCCGGAGCGACAGAGAAAAGTACGAGGCCGTGCTTGCGTATCTCGATTAGCAGGCTGCCGATAGGCGTTCGGATGCGCGTGATGAGTTCAGCCTGATCAGTTGAATGGGATGCACCCAATCTCAAATAGCTCTTTGACGCCAAGCGTAGTGTCAAATATGTTCAGCGCGAGAAGTACAAGGGTTTGGTCGATGAGTGCCGCCGGGGCTCAAGCCGAAATCGGGCGGACCTTGGCTCCGGATCCGGCTAGGCTTTCCGCGGAACTTCAAACCGCCGATTCGGGGCTTGTGAAGTTGCCGAGCCGATTGAAAACAATCGCGTCTCCGAACCAGCCTACAAAGAAGTCGGTGCCGCTTGCGAATATGCGCTCGCGTTGTGGCCGAACGCCAAAGCGGCCATCCTTTTCGGTTCGCGGGCTCGGAGTGAACATCGTGCAGACAGCGATTGGGACGTGGTCTTCATTACCCGAAAGGACGAGTCGCTGCCTGACTCCGTCGGTTGCGTCTTTGAATTATTGCGAAAGCGTTGGAAAATTGACGTTCAGGCACTGGCGATATCGCAAGTCCGGCTCTGCGAGAGCGCGAACTCTCTTGGCAAGATCGCAGCACCGATCGCACGCGAAGGTCGTTTGATTGCAGGACGCTGTGAATGGCCGGAAATAGAAAGTAAGCCAATTCAGATCTCGTCGAATCCGTTTCGATGGCCGCGAGCTTCGGCGAAGAAATCGCGCAACCGCTGGAAAAGCTAGCCGACAGCCTGCATGCCGAATCTGAGAATCGCGCTTAGGCGGAAGGTCCGCAGGTTTTTTGAAGACAGTAGTTTGAATGTTCGGCGCATTTCCGGATTCCGTCTGTGACGTTTCCGGACGCTTCTTTCGGCGGGGAGTTAGCGCTCGGCGAGTTTCACATTCAGCAGCCGCAGTCCATGCTGTTCCGGATTACCCGAAGAGCGGCTGGGCAGGTGTTCACATTCCCATATTTGCTGGAAACGAGAACGGAACAGGGCGCATCCCGGTACGTCAACTGCGTTGCCTTTCGTCGCTAGTGGGATAATAGTGGGCAAACTTATGCTATTGCCGTGCCGCGAATTGCCGGCAGGCGGGATGCGGGAGGTTGGAACATGAAGTTCAAGGCATACGCGGCGACGATGCAGAGCGTCTGGTTCAGCGAAGATCGGGGCGAAAGCTGGGCGCGGCTGCTCACGCCAACCGGCGGATTCTACAATGAAGCAAGATGCTGGGCCGTGACCACCCATCCCGACCGACCGGGCGAACTGCTCGCGGGCACCGACCAGGGGCTTTATCGCTACACGGAAGAGAAGGGTCGCTTCGACTATATCCCGTCGCCGATGGATGCGCTGCACATACTCAAGATCGCCAGACACCCGTCGGACCCGGAGCTCATCGCGTGCGGAACGCGTCCCGGCGAGATATTCATTTCCGAGAACGACGGGAAGAGTTGGACGCGCGCGCAGCTCGACGCTTCCACGGAATGCTGGTTCATCAACACCTCGCGCGTCACATCCATTCATTTCGATCCAACCCATGCGGATACAATCTGGGTGACCGTGGAGATCGACGGAGTGTTCCGGTCGGATGATCGCGGCAAGTCGTGGCGGCTTCTGATCTCCGGTCTCCACGACAACGATACGCACGATCTCGTGTTTCGGAATTCCGGCGGCGGGCGGACGATCCTGTGCTCAACAGAGGAGAGCATCCACCGGTCCACCGACGAAGGCGAGACCTGGCAGCAGATTCTGGTTCCCGAAGCGCCGTGGATGTACTTCAGGAGCCTGAAGCAGCCGTTTGAAAACTCCGATACGGTTATCGCGTCCGTGGGAGACAAGCCGTCGGGAGAAGCAGGGCTGCTCCTGATCAGCCGGGATTTCGGCGAGACGTGGAAGCGCGCCGGGATGTCCCACGAAGCGAATTCCACCATCTGGACCATCGGCACGAATCCGGCGGATCCCGATCTACTTTTTGCCGCCACGATATTCGGGCAGATCTTCAGAAGCGAAGACGGCGGGGAGTCTTGGACGAAAATGCGCCGCGAGCTCGGCGAGATTCGGATGATCACTTGGGCGCCGGTTTAGGCGTCCGCAAAGGAGGATTTGGAATGGCCTTGTTTCTGTTCCGGCCGCACATCGAAAACGACAAGGGCCAAGTCACGACTCCCGATGTCGTGGTCGACAGGGTGTATTTGGACAATGGCTGGAAGCCCGTAGGACTGCTGTCCAGCGAGCTTTCGCATCAAATGGAGAGCGCAGGCGGAACCTGTTCCGCATATGCGGTAACGGCGCTGGGCGGCGGTGCCATCATTGGCCCGATGGTTGTGCTGGGAACAGGCGTCATGGTGGCGGGCCGGACCGCTTGGAGGCTCTCTTCGCTTGCGGATAGAATTGGCGAGCTTGCGTTGAACGGAACCGGCGTTGAACGGCTGGCCTCGCCCGCCCGCCTTATCGAACGGGCAGGCGGTGCGGATGGCGTTCTGCCGCGAGGCACGATGGCTGTTTGCACTGGGCCACAGGGCAATGCCGCGGAGCTTCGATTCAACGACGCGGACGGGCGCGTGCATAGCATCTCCTGCTTGGTGGATTTGGAACTTCCGGGCGCGGACAGGTGGGAAGGGTCCGCTCCGCCGCCTCGATATTCGGTGGGACCGACGCAAAAGGACGTGCCGCACTTCATTTGAGTGACCGGTAGGAGCTATCCTTCCACATTGTGCTCAATTGACGAGGTGATCCGGACGCAAGGCGAGATCGATTACGACAAGTTCCGGGCATCACTTGAGCGGCTCTATGAGCAGCGCGAGATAATCCTGTCGTTGATTGAACGACACCTGCCGGGAACGGCGGCTTGAGCCTACGGCTCACGCGGAGTCGCCCGTTTGCCTCCTTCCCGCCAAGATCGGGCGGGCGATCACCAGCGCCGTCAGAATGAGGACTCCGATTGCAATGGGATCTGCGAGGAATTCGAAGAAGTCACCGCGCGCCGAAATCAAACCCTGGCGCAGCTTGCCCTCGAATATCTTGCCGAGCGCCATGCCGATGACGATGGGCGCAATTGGATATTTCGCAAGCCGCAGGATCACGCCGATCACGCCTGCGACGGTACAGACAATCAAGTCGACCATGTTGCCCCGCACGGTGAAGGCGCCGACCAGTGAGAACATCAGGATCATGCCCATCAGGATCGGCTCCGGCAGGTTCAGGAGGCGGGCAAAGACTCTGGCGCCAAATGCGCCCAAGCCGAACATGATAAAATTGCCGAGCAGGATCACCAGAAAAGCGCCGATCAGGATATGAGGGTTGTTGTTGATCAGATCGAAGCCGGGCGTCAGGCCCTTGATCGTCAGGACGCCCAAGAGGACTACAGTACCGCCGTCGCCGGGGATCCCCAGCGCGAGGGTCGGGATCAGCGCTCCCCCTGTGACGGCGTTGTTTGAAGCTTCCGAGGCGATCAGGCCATCCGGTTCGCCCTTGCCGAAATTCTCTCTGCGCGGAGAGGTGCGGCGGAGTTCCGAGTAGCTGACGAAGGTGGCTGCCGTGGCGCCGGTGCCGGGCAGGATTCCGATGAAAGTTCCGATGACCGAAGACCGCAGGAATTGCGGCAGGCGCAATCGAATGTCCGGCCAGCGCGGCAGGCGAAAGCCGACGTTGGTCACATCCGGCGGTTTGGCCGGGAAATAGGTGGCTGCGCGCTGAAAGACCTCGGACAGCGCGAAGAGCCCTATCAGAACCGGGATCAGATGCAGCCCGCCCATCAGCGCGGGCTGTCCGAGGTCGAAGCGGATGTAACCGGTTAGATCGTCCGGGCCGATGGTCGTCAGCCATAGCCCGATCATGCCGCCGAGAAGCCCTTTCACCGTGGACCCGGCGGATACCCAAGCGATGCAGGTCAGCGCGAAGATGACGATCGCAAAAATAGCCGCCGGGCCGAAGGCGACGGAAACCCGCGCCAAGGCCGGGGCCGCGAAGATCAGGACGGCCAGCGAGAAGATGCCGCCGAATAGCGAGGCGAAGGTGGCCCAGCCGATGGCCAGATCCGCCTTGCCCGCACGAGCCATCGGATATCCGTCGAGCACCGTCGCTGCCGACTGCGGCGTACCCGGCGTGTTGATCAGGATAGCGGAGATAGAGCCGCCGTATACGGACGTTACGTAAATGCCGAGGAACAGCGCGATGGCGGTCTCGGTCGACATGTTCAGCGTGAAGGGAAGCGCCACGATCAGCGCCACCACAGTGCCCATGCCGGGAAGCGCTCCCGCGATTGTTCCCCAGACGCAGCCGATCGCGAGCGCGACGAAAACCCAGAGGCTTGAAAACTGGCTGAGAGCGAGGACGAATTGTTCCATTCCGCGGCCTCAGAGCTGGTGGAACCACGGCGAGCTGGGCAACAGCAGCTCGAACCCGTGGGTGAAGAGCGCCCAGAGCGCCAAAGGTACGGCGATGCTGAGGAGCAATCCGTTGACGGGGCGGCGATACCGGAACGCCCAGAGAAAGAGCGCCATTCCGGGGATCGCCGAGAAGACAAAGCCGATCTCGGTCATTGCCCAGCCGGTTGCTACCGAGATTGCCACCACTGCCGCTAGGGCCTGTCTACGCTAGAATTTTTGCTTGAGTTTTGCTTGGATCCATGCTTAAGCGACTGTCAACAATGACATAAAAATCGAGCGGCATGCAATCATGAAACAGACCGCGGCGAAACAGTACGCCAAAATCCGCCCCTTCCTGCCGGTTCAGCGCGGGAACGTGCGGATTCCCAACATCATGTTCATCAACGCGATCCTGTACGTCCTGGAGAACGGCTGCAAGTGGCGCGCCCTGCCGGAGCGCTTCGGAAAATGGCATTCGGTCTATGCCCGGTTCCGCCGCTGGTCGCGCAGCGGCGTGCTCGAGCGGCTGTTCGCCGCGCTTCAGGAACTGCATGCGCCCGGCGGGGACGCAGTCTGCTTCGGCCTCGACAGCACCAGCGTCAAGGTGCATCCCGACGGCACCGGAGCGCGGAAGACGAACGGGCCGCAGAGCATCGGCAAATCGCGCGGCGGATGGTACGCGAAGATCCACATGGTCTCGGCAAGCGGTCGGCAGGCAATGATTTTCCGCCTGTCCGGCGGCCAGGCCAACGACGCGCCCGAAGGCCGCGCCCTGCCGGAGAGCTGGGCCGATCCGGTCGCGGGCGCGCCTCCGGCGACGGACCGCGCCTGCGAGGGCGACAAGACCCGCCGGCTCGTCCGCGACATTGGAATGACGCCGGTCGTGTCGCCGAAGGCGAACCGGAAAGCCGAATGGGAGTACGACCGGGAAACCTACAAGATGCGGAACGAGATCGAACGTCTGTTCCGGAGATTCAAGGGCTATCGGCGCCTCTTCACGCGGTTCGACAAGCTCGACGCGACCTATCGGGGCTTACTGAACCTCGCCGCCGTCTTCGAAATGGCGCATGATTTAGCATAGACAGGCCCTAGGCACAGGTTGCGACAATCTGTCAACGACCGGTGCGCAGGGCCATCGTGCGCAGACGCCCCTATGGGACGCGGTTGTTCCTCGTCCAATTCCGTGTGTCCGACCTGTTCGATGCGACATAGATTGCCTTCAGGACTTGTAGCCCGTGCGGGCCTCAACAGATAGCGGACAGGGCTCGACTGTCGCACGTATCTCTGTCTGGACATGCCGCTCGACCGACGGCTTGGCCGTTCCGCCGTCCGGTTCACCCCAGGTTATCGCGACCTCCGTGCCGGGATCGGAGGCAGCTTCGTCAAGCAGCGCGAGCGAAATCCAGCTCCGCACGTTCGTCGTGTAGACAGGGTAGTGCGAAATCCCGACCGGCGCGCCGTTCAAGCTCACAAGATCATACGGGCAGGTCGCGTAATGCGCGGCAGGCATCTCCATGTACTTGAATCCATCGCCCGGCTCCATCATCGACGCGTAGACCCTCAAGACGTCCTCCTTGTTCCACCGCAGCGTGCGCTTGCGGCGGTGAGGCCGGTCTTTCATCGCCTGCAGGGCGTCTTTGCCGACAAACTCGTGGTCGAACTTGACGATGTGGCCGTAGCCGATGTCGTACGGAGAAATGTAGTAATCCTCGACGGAGTTCGAGACGAAGCTTCCGCCAAGCGAGAGGCTGGCTTCGAACGAATCCGCGTCAAGCCACTCCCGGTAGCTCTTCATCTTTGCGCCGGAATACACGGCCGGAAGCGGCGACGGGAACCATCCGCTTTCGTGCGCCGCCGTCGCGTATGTTCTCGAGCCGGACGCTCTCAGACCCAAGTCCTTGCCCGCTTCCATGATCGCGTCGCGCACCCGTTCGTAGTCCTTGAACGGCCCGAAGATCTCCAAGCCGGGCGCTCCGGCCATGCCGTGGCGCAAGGCCCGGACGGGCTGTCCCGCGACGTTGACTTCGCCCATGCCGAAGAACCTGAATCCAGCAATCGGGCCGCCGTTCATCCTTTCGCAGATTTCCCATGCCGAGGGGCCTTGGATTTCGAACCGAAAACTGAGCCGCTTCTGGTCGCTGTCGAGCACCCGGAAGTCCGTTGTGCACTGGACGTCGTAGCCGCCGAGCTCGGCGTTGAACTGCACCCAGTTCCGGTTAATGGGCTTGTTGACGATGTTCACCTTCTCCTCTTCAAGGATGAACATGATCGCGTCGCCGATCAGATGGCCGTCGTGGCTGCAGAACACGACCTGCTTGGCGATGTCGCGACGCCAGTTCGCCATCGAGTTCACGGCGAGGCTCTCGATGAAGCTTTTTGTGCCGGAACCCTCGATGTAGTGATCGGTCATGTGGAAAGACTGGTCGAACAGGATGGCGCCTTCCCGCCAAGCCTTTTGCTCGTCCCTCCAGTTTGTGAACTCGGGTCGGATCGGGAACGGATACGGGCCCGACGGCGCGTTTCTGAGCATGTCGACCGGATTCCCGACAGAACGTATCTTGTCCTCAAGCGACTCGATGGGCATTTTTGCGTTCTCCGTTTCTTCGCCCCATTGCGTATGCTGGCGCTTGTTTGCTAGTGGGCAGAAAATGGGCAAGAGCGCAAGCGACTTTTTCGGCGCCCGGGGCGACGACCGCATGTCCAAGGGAGGTCAGACGACGATGGCAGCAGTTGAATCGCGGCTTGCGGAATTGGGCATCGTTCTGCCCGCGCCGCTTGCGATGCCAAGCAAAAACCGGACCAGTTCGGTTCTGGTCGGCCAGATGTTGTATCTGTCCGGACACGGCGCCGCGCTTCTTGAAGACGAATCGGTCCGGAGGCGGGGCAAGGTGGATGTCGACCTCACCGAAGAGGAGGCCGTCGCGACGGCGCGCGCCGTCGCGATCAAGATGCTTGCGACCGTGAAGCACGCAGTGGGGGATCTCGACCGGGTCGCCCAGGTCGTGAAGATCCTCGGCATGATCAATGCCCATCCCAAGTTCGAACGGCAGAACCGGGTTCTCAACGGCGCGAGCGATTTGTTCTACGAAGTGTTCGGTCCGGAGGCGGGCTGCCACGCGCGCTCGTCTGTCGGAGTCGATGGACTCGTCGACTGCCAGCCTGTCGAGATCGAGGGAATATTCCTGATTAGGGATTGAGCCGCGCTCGTCCGTTGACCGCTTTCACGCGGCAAAGTATCGCTAGTGGGCCGTTTGTGGGAAATAGATCGGAACCTTGCCTTTGACTGAAACGCAGGCATCAGCCGTTGAATCCGAACTTGTCGATTCAATCAGGACGTTTTGCGCCGCCCACGGCATCGCTGAGTCCACCTTCGGCCGACTCGCCGTGAACGATGGCAAATTCGTCACGAGGATTGCCGGCGGAAGCAGAATTGAAACGGACACTGCGGCCCGCGCGTACGACTTCATGAAACGTGCGGAGAGGGGCGATTACATCCTCCGAGGACGGCCCAGGCGCAAGAAGGAGGTCTCCAGCGCCGAAAAGAAGGCTGAGCTCATCAGCGAGGAGACTTCGGTCCGCACGCCCGGCAGCTTCGCATTCCACGAGCAGCGGCAGCGCTTCCACGTGTTCGCGAACACGACGAACGAAAGCTGGGCGCTTGCGGATCGGCTTTCGGGGGATCTTGCGGCCCTTCGACCGAATGGCGACGGGATCCGCATTTTCTACGCGCCCATGGACAATGGCGTTGCGTTGACGCGCATGCTGCGCGCGGTCCACGCTCACTTCCCCGACGAGCCCGTTCTGGTGGTCGTGAAGGGCCGCAGCCTGGAGGATCTCCGCAACACGATGAGCAGGATGGTCGACCGGTTGGCCGAGCATCCGAAGCTCGTGCTCGTCATGACCAACATGTACATGCGCGAGGCTGTCAATCTTGAAAAACAAGCGCCGGACAATCCAAAGGACGTTGTCTGGCGCGAAATCGCCCTCGAAGGCTCGCGCAGCTACGATTTCCAGTTTCAGGTCGCCGAGCAGTACGGCGAGCTGGCGAAGGAATGGCTGGTCAGGCAGGGCGAGTACGCGCAGCCCGTCTACGAATGCCCGAGCGTCGTTGTGATCCATCGAAGAGACAGTTCGAAAGCCTTGGAAGCAATCCTGCCCAAGAAAGGCGGGCCGGAGTTGCATTACGACTACGGCGTGCTGAACCGGCCGTATCTCCACAGCCACACGATGAAGTTCCGGACCGACTTTGTTCTGAAACCTTTGGCGGAGCGGCTCTCCCCCGGAGGCCGAATGGCGGTCATCCAGTCGTACGGACAGGATCCGGCGCACGAGATCGTTGAGAAGATGTGGCCGGGGATTCCCGTTCCCGCCGTATCTAGGCACGACATCATCAGAGAGTTCCGCCGAGCGCTCGGCGCCGAGCGAGCCGAATTCACGTTCGGCGGATTGACCGACGCCCGCTCGCTCTATCGGTTCGACATGCATACGCTTCCAGTTTTCGAGGGCACCGAAATCGGCGCTTCGGCGCTCTCAAGCGCTTGGAACAACGCAGTCTACTACGCGCAGGTCAAAGAGGAGCTGATCCAGTCGGCATTGGACGAGCGCTCCCGCCATCTGGGGGTTACGCGGGATGTTCTGATGCGCAACGGCGGGCTCTGGTTCGTGAACGAAATGTTCAGCGCGACGCGGAAGCGGCGAGGCTGACCTTCAATGCTCCAGCTGGACCCGAAGGAAAGCGCCAAGCTGAAGCTGTGCTTTTCGCCGGATAGCGCGGCGATCATCGGAGCATCCGCTGACCCGCGCAAGTTCGGCGGTCGCGCACTCAAGTTCTGTCTCGAACGGGGATTCGGCGGCCGGCTCTACCCGGTCAACGCGAAGAACGCGGTCGTACAGGGCGTGAAAGCCTACCGCCACATCTCGGAACTTCCCGAAGCGCCGGACATCGCCGTCATCGCGGTTCCCGCGCCGCTCGTGCGAGACAGCCTCGAGGCGGCGGGAGAGAAAGGCGCTCGAATCGCAATTGTATACGGTGCCCAATTCGCGGAGGCAGGCGAGGCAGGGAAAGCGAAGCAGGACGACTTGCTGGGGATCGCCCGGCGACACGGAATGAGGATGATCGGTCCGAACTGCATGGGCGTGATCTCGCTCGCGACCGGTTTCGTTGCGAGTTTCACCTCTGCGCCCGAACACCATGACGGCGACGGCTGGCCGGAACCCGGCGCGGTTTCTGTGGCGAGCCAGTCGGGCGCGGTAGGCATCCAGATGTTCGCCCAGCTGCGGGACCGCGGGCTCGGCCTTGCCAACTGGATTTCAACCGGCAACCAGGCCGATATCGATGTGGCGGATGCGATAGCGTATTTCGCAGGCGATCCGGCCACGCGGACCATCGCGGTTTATCTCGAGGACGCGGGGCGAGGGCTCAAGCTGGCGCAGGCGTTAGAAATCGCTCGACAAGCGCGAAAACCGGTCGTCGCGCTCAAAGTCGGGACAACGCCGCTGGGCGGAATGGCGGCTCGCGGGCATACGGCATCAATGTATGCCGAAGACAGGCTTGTCGGCGACATCTTCGCGCAGTTCGGGGCGATACGGGCGGACAGCATCACGGAACTGATCGATCTGGTCTCGGCCTGCGACGCCGGCGTGATTCCCTCTTCCGGCCAAGTCGCTGCGATTTCGGTATCCGGCGGCGGCGCCGTGATGATATCGGATGCAGCGTCGAAGCACGGTCTGGAACTGCCCGACTATCCGGCGGACGCGCTGGAAGAGCTCAAGAAGGCGAATTCCTTCGTGAACGACCGAAACCCCATCGACATCTCAGCACCCTCCATGAGCGACATGTCGATAACGGGCGGACATCTGAAATGGGGACTCGAGAGGGGCGAGCCTTCAATGATCGGCTACATCAGCCATGTCCCGATGGTTCCCCGTACGCGTCGCGAGATCATGCCGCAGCTTCTCGGATTCCGCTCGAGCCACCCCGATCAGTTGATCGCGATCGCGGCCAACATGCTGCCGGAAGACCGCAAGCAATTGGTCGCCTCGGGCGTCGCCGTATTTGAAGATCCGGTCGCAGCTACGGAGGCGGTGGCCAAGCTTGTCAACGCGGGAAAGGCGCACGACAAGCCTGCGCGAATTCCGTCCGCGCCCTCGGATCCGTGCGAGGATCTGCAGGAATGCCTGTCCGGTGTCGGCTTGCCCTTGGCGGAAGAACGGGTCGTCCGCTCGCCGGACGACGCTTTGGCGGCATTGTCGGAATTCGGAGCGATTGCGCTCAAGCTCAACGGAACCGGATTGGATCACAAAACCGAGATCGATGGCATTAGAACGGGTTTGGCCGACTCGGATGCAGTCCGCAAGGCGTTCGCGCATTTGGAGGGCGTTGCCGCGAAAACCGGCACGGAAGTGCGGGATCTCGAAATCATTGCGCAGCCGCACTTCAAAGGTGTGGAATTCTTGATAGGCGTCAGACGCGATCCCAGTTTCGGACCGCTGGTCGTGCTGGGCACGGGAGGGCCTCTGTCGGAGTTGTTCGACGACTTGACGTACGCCAAGGCTCCGTTCGGAGAGGAAGAGGCGGAAACAATGATCGACAAAGTGAAGGCCGGGCGGATGCTGTCCGGCTGGCGAGGGGCCGCTCCTGCGGACAGGCAGCTGCTGGTCCGGTCGCTTGTCGCGCTTTCGATCGCGGCGCCGTCGCTTCCTTCGTTCGAAATCAATCCCGCTTTCGTGACCTGCAATCGCGTCGTCGGCGTCGACCTTTTGGCGGATCGCTGATGCAGTCGGAGTTAGGCGTCGTGCAGCACCTCATCTCCGGTTCGCTGGTGCCGGGAGAGGGGCGGGTGATCGCAAAGGCCAATCCGGCGAACGGGAAGCCTGTCTCCGAGTTCGCCGAGGCGACGGAAGCGCAGGTTGAACTCGCTGTTGCGGCCGCGAGGGACATTTTCGAAAAAAGCGTTTGGTCGGAAGCCGGTCATGACGAGAGACGGGAATTCCTGCGCCGGGCGGCGGACGGAATTATCGAGAACGCAGATGATCTGGCGGCGGTCCAGATTGCCGAATCCGGGCTGGTGCGCGCCGATGTCGAGAGGCAGATCCGATCGGCTGCCGCATGGTTCGAATACTATCGGGAATTCCTGACCTTCGAAGCGGGCGAGACCTATCGTCGGCTTTCGGGCGCGACCGCGATAGTGGACCGGGAGCCGGTGGGAGTTTGCGCGCTTTTCACGCCTTGGAATGCCCCGGTCAGTCTGGCGGCGTTGAAACTCGCGCCCGCATTGGCGGCAGGAAACTCCGTCGTGCTGAAGCCGTCGGAGGAAACGCCAGCCACTGCGGGCAAGCTGGTCGAAATCTTGCAAAACGCAGGTCTTCCCGACAGCGTCTTGAACTGCGTCAACGGGCGGGGCGCGGCGACGGGCGCGGCGCTCGCGAATTCGGACGGCGTCGACATGGTGTCCTTCACGGGCGGACATGCCGGGGGCCAGGCCGTTGCGGAAGCTGCGGCGCGCAGGCATGCGCCTTGCATACTTGAACTCGGCGGCAAATCGGCGACCGTGGTCTTCGAGGACGCGGATCTGGATGCCGCGCTGGAAGGGGCTTCGGCTGCCGCATTCGGTGCGAACGGAGAGGCCTGCCTGGCCGGTTCGCGCATTCTTGTTCAGGACACAGTTGCGGAGCGGTTCCTTGCAGGCTTCAAGGAGAAGTCTGAAGGCATTGCCGTGGGCGACCCTTGCGACCGGCACGTGCGGATGGGTCCGATGATCTCGCCTGCGCACAAGGCCCGCGTTCTCGGGTTCTACGAGTCTGCGAAGACGGACGGAGACGAGATCCTTTGCGGCGGCGATTTCGAACGCGTCGGGCAGTTCGTGCGGCCGGGCGCCGTCAAAGCCCGGTCGACCGGAAGCCGAATTTGGAAAGAGGAGGTGTTCGGCCCCGTTGCGGCGCTGATGACGTTCAGCGGCGAGAGTGATGCGATCAGGCTTGCCAACAGCACTGAGTACGGGCTGGCCGGATACCTATGGACCCGGGATGTCTCGCGCGCGGTGCGCGTGGCGAAGCGCATCCGTGCCGGAACGGTTGTCGTGAACTCTGCGTTCCTGCGGGAGCGGAACGCGCCGTTCGGCGGATTCAAGCAATCGGGAATCGGACGCGAAGGCGGGGAATGGAGTTGGCGGAATTTCACGGAGGCCAAGACCACCATGATCAAGCACGGATAGGGCATTTCCGATGCTTGGCAACAAGAGAATAATCGTCACCGGCGCCGCACAGGGCATCGGCGCGGCTCTGGCTTCCGGCTTTGCGGAGATGGGTGCGCAGGTAGTGCTCGCCGACGTTCGGGATCCCGCCGAAGCGGCGGATCGAATCCGCGAGCAGGGCGGAAAAGCGATCAGCGTGACCGCGGATGTCACTCTCGCATCGGACTGCGCGCGCATGGTGGATGCGGCGGAAGGCGAATTCGGCGGCCTGGATGGGCTCGTATGCAATGCGGCGCTGTTTGCGGAACTGCCGCTCGAGTCTTTCGACAAGATCGACGAGACCCTTTGGGACCGCGTGATGGCTGTGAATGCCAAAGGGCCTTGGCTTGGAGTCAAGGCTGCTGTACCCGCCATGACTCGGTGCGGCGGAGGATCCATCGTCATGATCGGCACCAACCGGCTGCTGGCCGGATACCCGGGGCTGCTGCATTACGACGCGTCGAAGGGCGCTGTGCTTGCCATGGCCCGATCGCTGATCCGGGAACTGGGACCGATGAACATCCGCGTGAACACGATTCTGCCGGGCTTGACCTTCAGCGAAGGCGTGCGTGCGCGGGAAGGAATAGTCGAGCGGGCGGACCGGGTCGCAAAGGGAAGGTCGCTGGGTCGGAACCAGCATCCGGAAGACTTGGTCGGACCGACGGCATTCTTTTTGAGCGACCACAGCGGGTTTGTAACCGGTCAGTCGCTGGTCGTGGACGGCGGCGGCATCGTTCAATAAGGAGTGTTCAAGATGGCGATCATCAACGTCACGATTTTGAAGGGCAGAAGCCGGGAAACAAAAAACAGAATTATTGAAGGGCTGACCGATGTCATGGTCGACGTGATCGACGCGAAGCCGCACCAAGTCCGGGTGGTCATCAACGAAGTTGAGGGCGGCAACTACGCGGTCGGCGGCAAACCCCTGCATCTGGACGACCGGGATTGAATGTTTGTACTGCGCTCCGGGGATTGCAAATTCGCGCTAGTGGGATAATTGTGGGCAGAGTGCGGCTGATCGCGCGGCCGCGGCTTCTGCGAGACTTGACATGCCCCACACCGTGAAAATTCCCGACTACGTCATCCAGAGGATCATGGGCAAGCGAGGGCGGCTGAACGTGTTCGAGGAGTTCGAAGCCTCGAAGACGGCGTTTCTGGTCATAGACATGCAGAACTTTTATGTGGCGGAGGTCGACACCGCCAAGTCAATAGTTCCGAACATCAACCGGCTGGCTGCGGCATGCCGGGAAACGGGAGTGCCCGTGATCTGGGTTGTGATGACATTGGCCGACAAGGTCGGCGGCTCCAGCCAGTGGAGCCTTTATCACGACTATTTCTTCACGGATGCGAAGGGGAACAACCATCTGACTCAGCTCAGCCCCGGCCACGAAGGGCACGAGCTTTATCCGGACCTCGATTTCCGCGAAAGCGATCTCATGGTTCACAAGAAGCGGTTCAGCCCGTTCATCACCGGGTCTTCCGATCTCCACGAGCGACTGCAAGGCATGGGGGTCGAAAACCTGCTCGTGGCGGGCACCGCGACAAATATGTGCTCGGAGAGCACGGCCCGCGACGCGATGATGCTGGACTACAAGGTGGTCATGGTGGAAGACGCCAATGCCGCCCGCTATGACGACGACCATCTCGCGGGGCTTACATCCTTCTATCAAAGCTTTGGCGATGTGCGGACGACGGACGACGCGATCGGTATGATCCGTTGAACACGGCCATGCCCGAGTTCCAAGAAATCTTGGCCGAAACGAGCGGCAAGGCCGGTGTCGTCCGCTTCAACAGGCCGCAGGCGCGGAACGCGCTTACGGACAGAATGCTCTCGGAAACCCGCCAAGCGATGGAGGCGTGGGAGAATGGCCCGGAAATCGCGGCGGTCGTGCTGACAGGGGATGCGACGGCATTTTGCGCCGGCGGAGATCTCAAAGGCACGGTCTCAAACCGAATGCCGCCGTTCGAAAAGTACCGGTACCGCTACACGCGCTCTGTCTGGCACGAGTTCATGAGGTTCCTGTCCAACTACACGAAACCGGTCGTCGCGGCCGTTGAAGGCTACGCGCTGGGCGGCGGTCTGGAGATCGCGCTGGGATGCGACTTCGCCGTGGGTTCGAGGTCGGCGCAAATGGGCCTGACAGAAGCAAGGCTATCGCTGTTTCCCATACTGGGCGGAGCCTGGTCGCTTTCGCGGGCGGTCGGGGAGCGCGTTGCGCGGGAACTCGCCTACACCGGACGGCGGATCGGGGCCGAGGAGGCATTCCGGCTGGGCATACTGAATCACTTGACGGCCGAAGGCGAAGCCGTGAGCAAGGCCTTGGAGATAGCCGATGAGATCGGCGGGAACGGTCCTCTGTCGGTGATGTTTCTCAAGCAGGCGATACGCCGCTCCGCAGGACAAAGCTACGAGGAAGCATTGAACGCAGGGGGCGATCTCTCGGCGCTTCTAATGTTTTCGAAGGACCGGGAAGAGGGCCTCGCTGCTTTCGGCGAGAAGAGGTCGCCCGAATACAAGGGCGAATGACGAACTCTTACGACGCCGTCATCGTCGGTGCGGGCCATAACGGCCTGACTTGCGGCGCATATCTTGCAAGGTCCGGCAAGAGAGTCCTTGTGCTTGAGCGCAAGCAACAGGTCGGCGGGGCTTCAGTCACCGAGGAGTTTTCCCCAGGATTCAAGGCCTCGACCTATTCCTTCATCATGGGGCATCTCCATCCGAAAGTCATAAGCGATCTGGAGCTTCGCAAGCACGGTCTCGAAAATATTGAAGTCCCGAACGTCATCAACCCCACCGACGACGATTGCATCGTCTTTTCCAAAGACCCCGTAAAAACGCGCGAGCAGATCGCTAGGTTCTCGAAACGGGATGCCGACAACTACCCCAAATTCTTCGAAAGGCTGCAGTCGACGATCTCAGTTCTCCGGAGGCTGCAACTGGAGACACCGGTCAATCCTTTTCGGAAGGATCCCGCCGGACTGTGGAAGACTGCCCGGTTCGTCTGGCGATACCGCGACTCCGAAAAGGAATTCTACAATCTGATCAGAACGCTGTCGCTGTCGGCGCACGACTACGTGTCGCGATGGTTCGAGACGGACATCGTCAAGGCGAAGTTCATGTATTGGGCGACCATCGGAGGAAACACCGGTCCTTACTCGCCGGGCACCGCGTTCTACTTGGTCACCCACTTGATAGGCCAGACCGGAATGAGCTTTGCCAAAGGCGGCATGGGAAACGTCGCGAACGCGATCGCGAAGTCTGGCGAAGCGCACGGGATGGAAGTCCGGTGCGGCACGGAAGTGGAGGAAATTCTGATCAGGGACGGCGGTGCCTACGGGGTGCTGCTGACCGGCGGCCAAGAGATACACGCGAAGCGGGTCGTATCGAACCTGTCCGCCAAAGTGACCTTCGGCAATCTGGTCGCGCGCGAGCACCTCCCGGACGAGTTCATTGAGGATATCGACGGATTCCGGACCAGGGGCATGAGCTTCAAGCTTCTGTGCGCGATCGACAGCCTTCCTCGATACAAGGGATTTTCACAGGAGAAGACCGGTGTCGAGTATCCCGCTTACGCTCACATTTGCCCGACGCCGGAATTCTTGGAGCGCGCATTCGACGAAGCGAAATACGGCTGGTATTCCTCGGAGCCGTTTCTGTCCCCGATCGTGCCGACCTACTACGACGACTCGCTTGCGCCCGACGGAAAGCATGTCATCACGTTCCAAGGCGGCGTATCTCCGTACGAGCTCAGGAACTCGACGTGGAAGATCGAAGGCCCGAGGCTCGTCAAAAACGTGATGTCTGTGATGAACCGCTTCGCGCCGGGGTTTTCGGATTCCGTGATCGACTACAAGCTGTTCACGCCGAAAGACATTGAAGACGACATCAACATGCCCGGCGGAAACACGCAGCATGGAGAACTGACCCTTGACCAGCTGTTCTTCATGCGTCCGGTTCCCGGATATGCGGATTACCGTTCGCCCGTGAAATCGCTTTACCAGTGCGGTGCGTCGACACACCCGGGCGGTGCGGTGTCAGCAGTGCCCGGGCACAACGCCGCGCGTGAAATCCTCTCGGAATGGCGGTGACTGAATGGTGTCCCGAACGCAGCACGGTCGATGCGTCCTGCATGCAGTTCAGGAAATGAGTCAAATTCTATCTTGGAAGTTGTGTCGAGCGTGATTGATCGGATATGTCGGGATGCGATAGAATTAAGCATATGGAGAACGAGCCCGTGCCCAAAATTTACTTGACCGAACAAATGCAAAACTATGTACAGTTGCAAATAAAATCAGGTGCTTACGCTAACCAGAGCGAGGTTGTGCGCGCGGGTATCCGGCTGATGATGGAGAAGGACGACGCACGGCAGTTCCATGCATTGAAGGCAGAGCTTGAACAGGCGGCAGCCGAGGCCGAGGCGGGAGCTTTCGCGCCTTTCGATGCTCGCGCCTTTGAACCCGATGCTTTCATTGAGTAACAGTAATGCGTGACCATCCGGCTATCCGACCTTGCCCGAGCCGATCTTGAGGATTTCCGAGATTATACGGTCGAGACAGGAAGCGCGTAATTGTTCATGGGCGGCGGCACATGCCCGCGCTTGTATATCATGATGATCTGAACCGGGCGTAGGCACGTTGTGCGCGCAGCAATCAACCCTTGCGCACAAAGCGGCTGCGGTCGGAAATTCGATGCTGGTGAGCCCGACAGGATTCGAACCTGTGACCTACTGATTAAAAGTCAGCTGCTCTACCAACTGAGCTACGGGCCCACACGTATCGGCGCCGACAGGCACGTCGTTCCGCCGATCAGCGGTCGATTAGTCGCCATGCGTTTGAAAGTCAATGTATTGTACAGGTTCAGCATTTATGCGACGGTTCGGGGTCCGATCCTCTGCGTTCTGGGACGGTTTATAGTGGCAGATTCGATTCATTAGAGTCCATTTTATGCTTGCCGACTCCGGCGCAGCGTCTGCAATTCCGTCAAGCGCATTGAGAATGCAGATCTTTGAATTCATTGAACAGTGCAAGGGAAAAGAAACGAAGATCTGCAGCCGGTCGGCAAGTTGTGAACGCCTCTTCTCCGCCCGCAAATAGGGAACTATCTGATTGAAATATGCCAATAGGATTTGGCCGGGCTGGTTTCCAGCGTCCGGTTTTTTGGTCATTCGGGGCGTTCGGCTGTTTGGCGTTCGCGGCGGCGCGGAGAGCAGGGAAAGCGGTGGACAATCCTTTTTTGCGTTGCATTCGGGTTTCGGTTTCGGGGCTTGGATTGACCACATCCAGTACACCTTCTGTATCTCAACTATGATATTGCGTCCCCGTCGCCGGCCCTCGCGAAGGCCGGCGGCGGGAGCAGAATAGCACAGCCGAGATACAGAAGGTGTCCAATTCCGCTCATCGGATTTGTCTTCATGCACCGTCAGGTTCACTGCATCACCCGGTTTCTGAACAAATCGGCACAGTGAACGCAGGGAGCAACTTCCTCCCGCATGAAGCTGGAAACCTTCGTGAATGATCAGGTTGCCGAGCAGTAGGCTTGGACAAATTTTGCACAGGTGGGCAGGTCATGAAACCAAAAAATTTTAGTATTTGTAAAAAAAATCTTGACAGGTGCGTTCGGCAGCGCAATCGTTGAGCGGACGAAACGAAGGCCGTCGGTCTGCAGGCGCGCGCAGCGGACCGGGCTAGGCTCATCGCATTGCATCCGGAATAGGAGGCGAAACATGGCAGTCGAGGCCGTTCGGGTGGCGACCGACGTCGGCGGTACCTTCACGGACATGGTTCGATTTACGATCAACCGAGAGACAGGCGCGCAGGAGGTTGCGACGGCAAAGTCGGACACGACGCCGCCGAACTACGAAGAAGGCGTTCTGAGGGTTCTGGGCAAGGCCGGAGTGAACGCAGACGAAATCGGATTTTTTGTCCATGGCACGACCGTCGTCATAAATGCGCTGACGGAACGCAACGGCGTGAAGGTCGGATTGATAACGACGGAGGGCTTCCGCGACATCCTGGAGATTGCCCGCGGAAACCGGCCGGATTTCTTCAATCTCCACTACCGGAAGCCCCCTCCGTTCGTTCCGCGGCACCTGAGGCGGGAACTGCCCGGCCGAATGAGCTACAGGGGCGAAGAGCTGAACGCGCTCGACCTTGAGCCGCTTCCGGGAATCATCTCGCATTTCAAAGCGGAGGGCGTCGAAGCGGTCGCGGTCTGCTTCCTTCACTCCTACGCCGACACGTCGCATGAAATGAGGGCCCTTAACGAACTGAAGAGGATTTGGCCCGAGATTCCTGCGGTCGCATCCTGTCAGGTGACGAGGGAGTGGCGCGAATACGAGCGCACCAATACCGCAGTCCTGTCCGCATACGTCCAGCCGGTCGCGGAAAGATATCTGAACCGGCTCCGGTCGCGGATGGAGGAAAGCGGGTTCGGCGGCAGCATGTATGTCATGCAATCAAACTGCGGCGTGGATTCTCTGGACTCCGTATCCCGAACGCCGATCACCATGGTGGAATCCGGACCTGCTTCCGGCGTTTGGGGGGCGGCGGAACTCGGCAGACTCATAAACGAGCCGAACGTCATCTCGCTCGACGTCGGGGGCACGACTGCGAAATGCTCCTTGATAGAAGACGGCCGGGTCAAGATCATGACGGACTACTGGATCGAGCGGACCCGAACGTCTTCTGGCTACCCGATCATGGTACCTGTCGTCGACCTCGTTGAAATTGGCAACGGCGGAGGCTCGATAGCGTGGGTGGACAAATTCGGAAAGCTGCACGTGGGGCCGCAATCCGCAGGTGCGATTCCAGGGCCTGCCGCTTACGGAAAGGGAGGGACGGAAGCCACGACGACCGACGCGAATCTTTGGCTCGGACGGATCAATCCCGAATATTTCTGCGGAGGGGAAGTCGAGGCGGATATGGCGGCTGTCGAGAATGCGATCGCCGAGGTCGGAGACAAGCTCGAAATGGGGCCGGACGAGGCGGCGCGCGGAATCATTCGGATTGCCAACAACAACATGATGAATGCGCTCAAGCTGGTTTCGCTCAATCGCGGATACGATCCTCGCGAGTTCACTCTCGTGGCCTTCGGAGGGGGTGGAGGAATGCATGCTGTCGCCCTCGCTCAGGAGCTGGGTGTTCGGAAAGTCGTCATTCCGTCCGGCGCATCGGTATTTTCCGCTTGGGGAATGATGATGTCGGAACTGCGGCGCGACTACTTCGTGACCCGATTGCTTGACCTTCAGCCGAGCGAAGCCGAACGAATCGAAGCGACCTTCGCCGAGACGGAAGAGGTTGCCGCGCGGCAATTCATCGCGGAAGGCGTCCCGAAAACGCAGGTGCGGACCCGGCGATTCGGACGATTCCGTTACCAGAACCAGGAACACACGACCGAGGTTCCGGTCCAGTCCGGAAGACTTTCGGGCGACGACATCGCGGCGGTTGAGTCGACATTCCACGAAGTCTACGAACGCGAATACACTTACCGTCTGAATGCGCCAGTGGAGATGGTCGGGATCCATGTCGTAGCGCATGCCGACATCGGCAAGCTCGAACTGGTCAAGCGCGAAAGCTCCGGCGAACCTGCGGCTTCAGCAGTCAAGGGAAGTCGAGACGTCGATTTCGCGATGGAAGGCGTCTTCCGCTCGGACATCTACGACGGCGCGAAATTGTCGCCGGGCATGCGCTTCACCGGACCGGCGATCATCGAGGAGGCGGGAATGACGGCCGTCGTCCATCCCGGAAATGAGGTCGAAATCGATGGTTACGGAAATATCCGCATCGAGGTCGGTCAACAGGAGATCTGAAATGCCCGGTACCGCCGATGATCAATTCACGCTTGAAATAATCCAGAACTCGCTCCAGGCAGCGGCCGACGAAATGTTCGCCGCGATGAAGAAGACGGCGATGAGCTCGATAATCTACGAAGTCTTGGACATGGGAACCGGCGTGATGAACGCGAACGGCGAACTGGCGTCGTCCGGAGCCGGCATTCCGGCGTTCATCGGGGTTCTCGACAAAGCCGTCAAAGTGCTCATTGCGAAATTCGACAAACCCGGCGACGTGGCACCGGGCGACGTATTCGCTACGAACGATCCGTATTGCGGCGGCGTGACGCACTTGAACGACATCGTGATCGCAATGCCTGTGTTCGCCGAAGGGCGCATCATAGCGTGGACCGCGAATATCGCGCACAATTCGGATGTCGGAGGGATGGCCCCGGGATCGCTCACCGGCGAAGCCACGGAGATTTTCCAGGAAGGACTCAGGCTCCCCGCCATAAAGATCGTGGACGGCGGCAAGCCCATCAACCCTGTGTTCGAAATCATGAAGGTGAATTCGCGGATGCCGGACACGCTGGAAGGCGATGTGTGGGCCGCGATCGCGTCCGTGCGGGTCGGGGAGCGTCGGCTCGCGGCGATCGCTGGAAAATACGGGACCGACGTTTTCGAGCGCGCAATGGAAAGTTTCATGGAATACGGCGAGCAGGTATCGCGGGAAGCGCTCGTGAACTTGCCCAAAGGCACATTCGAGATAAAGGAAACGCAGGACGATGATCGGGTGTTCGGCGTCAAGATCACGATTTCCGACTATGAGTTTGTAGTGGATCTTCGCGACAACCCGGATCAATCGGCCAATCCCGTCAACACGAGCCGCGACGGCGTCATGGTTGCAGTGCAGATGCTGTTCAAGTCGCTGACCGATCCGTACTCGCCCGCCAACGGCGGCTCTTTCCGGCCGATTCGACTTTTGACCAGAGAAGGTTCCGTTTTCCATGCGAAGGAGCCGGCTCCGCTGGGTTTTTATTACGAGCTTGAACTGCGGGTCTACGACATCATGTGGCGATGCTTGGCGCCGCATATTCCCGACAAGCTTGCCGCCGGACACTTCGCATCGGTCTGCGGGACCTTCATCGGCGGAACGCACCCCGACACCGGTCGCCAATACACCATAATCGAGCCGCAGCTAGGGGGATGGGGCGCGAGCAGATCCAGCGACGGCAATACTGCGATGTTCTGCGGGTTTCACGGAGAGACCTTCAATTGCCCGGCCGAGATAAACGAGGCCCGGAACGGGCTTTACGTCGATCGCATGGAGCTGAACCTCGATCCGGGCGGCGAAGGACGGTTTACCGGAGGCAGGGGGATCGTCATGGATTATCGCGTTCGAGCCGAAAGCGGCTTTCTGACCGTCGGGTATACCCGGTCAAAATTTCCGGCTTGGGGAATCGACGGAGGGCGCGACGGGTCGCCGAACTTTGTGGAATTTCGGCCGAAGAACGGCGAGCGCCAGCGATTCGCTTTCGTATCGGGGCTGCAGACGTCCGAAGATGACGTGATCCGGGTCGTGACCGGGAACGGCGGCGGCGCAGGAGATCCGTTCGAGCGCGATCGGGGAAAAGTCGAGACGGATATCAAGAACGGACTGCTGACGGCTGCGCGCGCAAAGGACGTCTACGGTTACGAAACGCAATGATCACGGGACGATCCATCGCCGACAAGCCTTTGAAAATCATGTATTTGCGGCCGGTAGGCGTTGTTGCGAACAACGAAGTGTTCGCGGAATTGGCGCGAAGCTGCAAATTGCCCGGAACGGAAGTTCACATTGCGAGCCTTTCGGACCGCGACGGAAAGTTTTCGCATATCGAGTTTCGCTCGTATGAAGCCGTCGTTTCCCGGGGGATTGTCAGGGCGACATGGGCGGCTGCGAAGCTCGGTTTCGACGCGCTGGCCATCGGCTGTTTTTACGACACGGCGCTGCATGCCGCTCGCGAGATATCGGGCGGAATGGCGGTCACCGCCCCATGCGTCGCGTCTTGCGAGATTGCGGCGGGGTTGTCGAATCGTTTCGGAATCATTGTCGGCCGCCGGAAATGGGTGAACCAGATGTCGGCGGTCGTGAACGGGCATGGATTCGGGCCGAAGCTCGCGGCTTTCGAGCCTGTTGAACTCGGAGTGAACGATTTCCTGACCGACCATCAAGAAACGGAGCGAAGGCTGATCGCAGCGGGACGCAGGCTCGTCGACGCGCATCATGCCGAAGCAGTGATATTGGGATGCACCCGCGAGATCGGATTCTACCGGAAGGTCGAGAAGGAACTTAAGGTTCCGGTCATCGACGCAGCGGCCGCCGCGATCAAAAGGGCGGAATATTCCGCAATGCTGCGCCGGCAATGCGGATGGCGGCCCGGACGAAAATGGTCGTGCGAGCCGCCGCGGGACGACGAATCCGAGGCGTTCCGAGCTATCTGCGCCGAAGACGCTTTCAGCGGCAGAATCATCGTCGAAGCCGAATGACGGGAATAGCGGCGCGAAGCCGGAACGGAACTTAAGGACGACAGCGAAGGAGGAAAGCAATGCCGCCACTGAAAATCATGTATCTGAACCCTCTCGGGAGCAGCGACTACGACCATGTTTTTGCCGACATGGCTCGCGAGTTCAGATTGCCCGGAACGGAGGTCCACATCACAAGCCTCCTGCCGGAGGATGGAGCGTTTCCGCACATTGAATATCGCGCGTATGAAGCGGTCGTCACGCGAGGGATCATCCGAGCGACAAGAGCGGCGTCGCGAGAGGGTTTCGACGCGCTGGCTATCGGCTGCTTCTACGATACGGCGCTGCACGACGCGCGGGAAATCTCCGGCGGAATGGCGGTCACCGCGCCTTGCGTGGCCTCGTGCGAGATCGCCGCGAGCTTGGCCAACAGGTTCGGCGTCATAGTCGGCCGACGCAAATGGGTGAACCAGATGTCCGGCGTCGTTCACGATCATGGCTACGGAGGGATGCTCGCCGCTTTTCAGCATGTCGAACTTGGCGTGACCGAATTCCAGGCCGATCACAAAGAGACCGAACGGCGGCTGATCGAAGCCGGGCGCAAGCTCGTTCGGGAGGATTTTGCGGAAGCGCTGATACTCGGTTGCACGCTGGAGATCGGATTCTACCGGAAGGTCGAGGCGGAATTGGGCGTTCCCGTCATTGATCCGGCGATCGCCTCCTTGAAGCGGGCGGAGTACTCGGCGATGCTCCGCCGTCAATGCGGATGGGAGCCGAGTCGCATGTGGTCGTGCGAGGCGCCGCCCGAAAGCGAGATCGCGGAATTCGGCGGAATTGATGTGGACGAGGCGTTCGGAAACCGCATCGTCGTCGGAGCCGATTGAAGAAAGGACATTCAGCAATGGAAACCATGACGGGCAATCGACTCGCGGCGCTCAGGGAGCGAATGGAATCGGTCGGCGCAGATCTCGCGGTCCTCGCGCCGGGAGCCAACATGCAGTGGCTGCTGGGTTTCAATCCGCATGCGGACGAACGTCTCTGCCTGTTGCTCGTGGGTCGAACGAAAGAAGTGTTCGTCATGCCCGCGCTGAACGCCGAAGACGTGCGAGCGCAGACGGACATCGGTTTCGAAGTCTGGGCCGACGCGGATGGCCCCCTGCAGGCGCTCGACAAGGCATTGGGGGCGGCGGCGGACGGGGATGCGAATTCGGTCGTGCTGGACGATCCGATGCGGGCGGACTTTGCGCTCCCGCTTTTGGACAGGCTTCCGGGAGCGGCCCGGCAGTTTTCGGCGTCGACGTTCGGCGCGCTCAGGCTGTCGAAGGACGCTGCCGAATGCAGCAGCTTGAAGGAAAACGCGGCGATTGCGGACAAGGCGATGAAAGCGGCTTTCTCCGCGCTCAAGCCGGGAGTGAGGGAATTGGAAGTGGCGGAGGTCGTCAGCGCCGCATTCCGATCGGAGGGGGCGCGTCCGGAATTCTGCATAGTCGGCTCCGGCCCGAACAGCGCCTACCCCCACCACCATACCGGCAAGCGCGCGTTGCAGCACGGAGATCCGGTGGTCATCGACCTTGGCGGCACCAAGGACGGCTACTGGAGCGACATTACCCGCATGGCGGTCGTCGGAGAGCCGCCGGAGGGGTACGACGAGGTGCACGAGATTGTCGAGAAGGCGTCGGAAGCGGGGCGGGCCGCCGTCAGGGACGGGGCAATCGCCGCAGACGTGGACGCCGCGACCCGGAGCGTTATCGAGGACGCCGGATACGGCGAGTTTTTCGTGCACCGCACGGGGCACGGACTCGGCGTCGAAGTCCATGAGCCGCCTTACTTGACAGCAGGCTCCGACGAAATCTTGCGCGCGGGAATGGTTTTTTCGGTGGAGCCGGGCATCTACGTGCCCGGAAAATTCGGCGTGAGGCTTGAAGAGATCGTAATTCTTCGAGAGGACGGCCCGGAAATCCTGTCATCGCTTCCGCGAACCGTGCATGTCGCAGCCGTCTAGCCGCGCGCCCCATGGCGAGGATCGCCTGTTCACCCTGTCGGTGATTCAGTCCGGGCTGATCGCATCAGCCGATGAAATGTTCGCCGTCCTCAGGCGGACGGCGATGAGTCCCATAATTTACGAAGTGCTCGACGTCGGGACCGGAATTACCGACAAGAACGGCCGACTGGTGAGCTCGGGCGCGGGCATCCCGACCTTCGTCGGGGTGCTCGACAAAGCGGTCAAGCGAATTCTTGAACTGCATCCTGAAAGCACGGTGCGGGACGGCGATCTGTTCATTACCAACGATCCGTACTTCGGCGGCGTGACGCATCTCAACGATGTTGTTGTCGCGATGCCCGTTTTTGCCGCCGGCCGATGCGTGGCTTGGGCGGCGTCCATTGCCCATTGGAACGATGTCGGCGGCAGGACGCCGGGATCGATGGCTTCGAACGCGACCGAAATCCATCAGGAAGGCTTGAGGCTTCCTGCAGTGCGATTGTTTGACGCCGGGTCGCTGGTATTGCCGGTCTGCCAGATCATCGAGGCGAATTCCCGGCTGCCGGAGTTTTCGCGCGGCGACCTGTGGGCGCAGGTCGCTGCATCCCGACGCGCCGCCGAACGCATTGGAAGCTTGGTCGAATCCTACGGAATCGAAGCTTATGAAGACGCGCTGGATGCTTCGTTCGCGGAAGGCCGAAAGCGGGCGCTCGCCGGCCTGTCCCGACTCGAACGGGGTGAATTCGCGATTGAGGAAGAGCAGGACGACGGCGCGGTCTGGCGCGCGCAGATCCGGGTCTCGGATTCGACATTCACCGTCGATCTGAGGGACAATCCGGAGCAGCGGGCAGCTCCTTACAACACCAGCAGGGATGGCGCCGTGATTTCGGCGCAGATGATTTTCAAGGCTTTGTCGGATCCCTCCCTCTTCGCCAACTCGGGATCGTTCGAGCCGCTGCGCGTGCTCACTGAGCCGGGCACCGTGTTCCATGCGACAGGCACGGCGCCGCACGGTTTCTATTTTGAAACTCGAATCCGGCTTTACGACATGTTGTGGAGGTGCATCGCGAATGCTCATCCGGAGGTTTTGCCGGCAGGGCATTTCGCGTCCATTTGCGGCACGGTGCTTGCGGGTTCGCACCCAGACACGGGCCGGCGCTTCACGATGGTCGAGCCTCAAATGGGCGGGTGGGGAGCGTCATCGCGACGCGCCGGACTTGATGCGATGTTCTCCGCGAGTCACGGCGACACATTCAATTGCCCGGTGGAGATCTGCGAAGCCCGTTACGGGCTGGATGTCGAATACAAGCGCATCAGCAAGCGCGCGGGCGGCATCGGCAGGAATTCCGGCGGGCGAGGGTTGGCCCTCAGCTACCGGGCGAGAGGCGACGCGGTGCTTTCGGCGGGATACAGCCGCGCGCGATTGCCGGTCTGGGGACTCAACGGAGGCGCGGACGGAGGGACGAACGGATTGAAGGTTGTTCGCCGGGACAGCTCGGAAAAATCTTATTCCTTCGCGAGCGACGTGCATGTCGAAGCCGGCGACCGCATTGTCATCGAAACAGCGGGCGGCGGAGGCTGGGGCCGACCGGACTGACGCATTCGGACTCGTCTTTGCGAAGTTGGCTCGGACCCCATGCTTCGTCGCGGGCGACGATGGGGTCCGAGCATCGGTTCATTGCCTGTGATAGCGGGCCAGGAACGTTTTCGTGCGCGCGTTCACCGGGTCCACCATTACGACCTGAGGCGGACCCTCCTCCACGACCAGGCCGTTCTCCATGAAGATAACCCAGTCGGCGACGTCGCGGGCGAACGCCATTTCATGGGTGACGACGATCATCGTCGCGCCTTCCCGGGCCAGCGTCTGCATGACGTCGAGAACCTCGCCGACAAGCTCAGGATCCAACGCGGACGTCACTTCGTCGAACAGCAGCACCTCCGGCGACATCGCCAGCGCGCGGGCGATGGCCACGCGCTGCTGCTGGCCCCCGGAAAGCTCCTTCGGAAGCCTGTCCTGAATCTCTTTGAGCCCCACGCGCTCCAGCAGGTTCAAGGCCCTCTTTCGAGCTTCGCTCTCGGATTTGCGCTGCACGACCGTCATTCCGATCATGACGTTCTGGATCGCGCTCAGATGCTGGAACAAGTCGAACTGCTGGAACACCATTCCGAATTGCGCTCTGAAATTCGCGAGGGATCTCCCTGTGGGCGTGCTCCGCCTGTCGGAGAAATCTATTCGCGATCTCCCGATTTCAAGCGTCCCCGACGTCGGTTCTTCCAGCAGGTTCACGCAGCGCAGCAATGTCGACTTGCCGCAGCCCGACGGGCCGATGATCGCCATGACCTGGCCCGTCTTGACCGCGAGGGACACGCCTCGGACCGCTTGGACTTCGCCATAGTTCTTTTTCAGGTTCTCAAGCCGCAGCTTGACCGAACCTTCGTAGATTGTTGCGTCATTGGTCACGGCGCGCCTCCAGTTTCTTGCCCCACTGCGTCAGCGGATAAAGCATTATGAAATAGGCGACTGCGACGCCCGAGTAGACTTCCAGCGGACGGTAGGTTTCAGCAACCACCAGATAGCCGGTGTACATCAGGTCGGGAACCGCGACCACGTAGAGCAGCGCCGTGTTCTTGAACTGAATGACCGACTGGTTGACGAAAGGAGGCACCATCCTTCGAACTGCCTGCGGCAGAATGATGTGCCGCATCAATTGGAAATAGGTCATTCCGATCGCCCGCGCGGCCTGCCATTGGCCTTTGTCTATCGAAATGATTCCGCCCCTGAATATTTCGGTCGCGAAGCATCCCATGTAAAGCGTAAGTCCGATCCCGGCTGCGAGCCAAGCGGGCAGGTTCACGTCGATCACGATGGGCAGAGCGAAGTAGAACCAAACGATCTGCACCAGCACCGGAGTGCAGCGGAAAATCTCGACGTAAATATGAATCGGAACTGTCAGCCAGACCCTGTTCAGCAGCAGCAGCGTTCCGCAAATTATTCCGAGGAACAGGCCGCCCACCACCGTCCCGACGGCGTAGGCGATGGTGGTCAGCAGTCCTTTGAGCCACCATCCGTCATAGCCTTCGATTACAAACCAGAAATCCCATTCATACATGTTGTTTCCCCCTGTTGAAATTAAGCGAACCGCTCCGGCTTGAAGGGCTCGGGATCGACGCTCGGCGTTTTGCCCGCGGCCATTTCCGAGATCATCTTTCCGGTTATGGCGCCCATGGTCAGCCCGAGGTGATCGTGGCCGAAAGCGAACCATGCGTTCCTGTGCTTGGGCGAACGGCCGATCACCGGAATCGAGTCCGGGAATGACGGGCGCGCGCCCATCCATTCCGAGTGGGCATCCGACCGCAGTTCCGGAAACAGTTCTTCCGCATTCTTCCGCGCCAGCTTTGCCAGCCGCATGTCCGGAGGCGCGTCGGGCGTCGCGAACTCGGCGAATCCGCCTGCGCGGACGCCCCGGCGCATCGGCGTAACCGCCAATTTCCGATCGATTGAAATCACCGGAACGCGCATTTTCATCGGCGCATCATGGAATACGGTATGGTATCCGCGCTCCGCTGCGAGCGGCAAACTTGTTCCGAGCGATTTTGCGAGCCTTCTTGAAAAGGCACCGGCTGCGATGACGACGTTGTGCGCGTCGAGCGGACCTTGATCGGTCAGGATCCGTTCGACGCCGGCGCTCCCGGCCTCGAATCCCGTCGCCTTCCGCCGCAGGAAGCTTCCGCCCTTCCGCCGAAAGAGCTCAGCCAAGGATTTGACGAGCGCTTCAGGATCCGCCGTGTGCGAAAGATCCGGAATGAACCACGCGCGCACGACGTCTTTTGTCAGCGACGGCTCGAGCTGGCGGGCCTCGTGTCCGTCGAGCAGCTCCTGCTTGACGCCGTTTCTCGCCCGGAGGTCGAAGGCATAATGAGAGCTTTGATAGGCCTTTTCGCTCTCGAACGTGAACAGAAGGCCGGTGCGCCCGATCAATTCGGCCGCTCCGGCTTCGGCGATGAGCGGATCAAGCGCATCATGGACTTTGTCGAGCAAGCTCTGCCTGGCGCTTGCAATTTCCTCGACCCGCTCCGCTTTCGAGGCGCGCGCCATCGCAACGAACCAAGGCAGCAGCGAAGGCAGATATCTCCAGCGAATTCTGAGCGGCGAATCGGATTTGAAAAGCATCCCGGGAACTTGCTTCACTATTCCGGGCGTCGCGAAGGGAGGGCAGGACGCGATCCCGAAATTTCCGAGATTTCCGGACGAAGCACCTTCTCCGGGCCGGCCTTTGTCGACGATCTCGACGCTGAACCCTTGGTTCTGCAAGTAGAGGCCGCAACAAACGCCGACCATGCCTGCTCCGACCACTGTGAATTGGCGTCTTGTTTCCGACATCGGGCCTCTTTCCATTCGATTGGGTTGATTGACGAAATTCTTCCTTGAGATCGCCGCTTCATATTTTGCGGAATCCAGATTGGCCTTTTTAAGGATTCATTGCGCGCTATGCCATTGATTTCTGTGTCGGCGCCGATTTTTGCATGGCGGACGAATGCATTGCGCGCTTGACACCGCCGCCCGCGGGACGGAAAGGATCGTTCTGCAGCCGCATGCGCGGCGGCCGGATGCTTTGCCGCGGGAAATCTCGATGACTTTGGAATACGGAGGGAAATCCGTTTACGGAGCATGCGTCGGAATTCTGATGCTGGAGGCTCGTTTTCCGCGCATTGAAGGCGACATGGGCAACGCCGGAACTTGGCCGTTTCCTGTCCTGTACCGTGTCGTGCGCGGTGCCACTCCGGAAAAAGTGGTCAGGGAGAATGCGGAAGGTCTGCTTGAAAAATTCATCGATGCGGCAGTCGACCTGGTAGAGCACGGAGCGGACTGCATCACGACCAATTGCGGCTTCCTGTCGCTCTTTCAGAAAGAAATCAAAGAAGCGGCAGGCGTGCCGGTGGCCACGTCCGCCTTGATGCAGGCGCCCATGATCAAGTCAATCCTGCCGCCCGGCAGGCAGGTCGGGATATTGACGATCTCCAAGAGCACCTTGACCGACGACCATTTGCTGGCCGCGGGCGTTCCCTTGGACACTCCGGTCGCAGGCACTGACGGCGGACGCGAATTCACGGAAAAGCTGCTCGGCGATTGCTTGGAGGTGGATTTTGATCTTTGCCGGGAAGACATGCGCGACGCCGCGCTGGAGCTGGTTGCCGACAACGAAAGCGTCGGAGCCGTCTTGCTGGAGTGCACCAACATGGTTCCGTATGCGGACGATATCCGGCGATTGACCGGGCTGCCGGTCTATTCAATCTATACCTTGGTCGGTTGGCTGCAAGCGGCTTCCATGCCAAGACGGTTCCGCAGGGAGCTGGGGGATCCTCGCAGGAATCCTTAGCGGCAGGGTTGCAAACCTCATGGAATTTGCGCTTTTGCAGATATGGAGCCTTCGCGACAACTTAGCGCTGGTGAAACACTCGAATTAAGACTGGCGAATTTGCCTCTGCTGATCGGAGAACGAAATGGCGAAAAAATCATTGCTGATACTTGCGGGCGACGGGATCGGCCCGGAAGTCATGATCGAGGTTATTCGAGTCGTTGAATGGTTCAACGAGAAGCACGGCACGGAATTCGAAATTTCAGAGGATCTTGTCGGCGGAGCCGCCTATGACGCGCACGGCACGCCTCTTCACGATTCGACTTTGGAAAGGGCCAAAGCGGCGGACGCCATTCTGCTGGGCGCAGCCGGCGCGCCGAAATACGACAATTTGGACTTCAGCGTGAAACCGGAACGCGGCTTGCTTCGGCTGCGGAAAGAACTCGATTTGTATTCGAATCTGCGGCCGGCCATCTGTTTCGACGCCCTTGCGGAGTTTTCGTCGCTCAAGAAGGACGTCGTTTCGGGCTTGGACATCATGATCGTCCGCGAGCTCACTTCGGGAGTCTATTTCGGCGAGCCGCGCGGAATTACGCCGGACAACGAAGGCGGCCGGATCGGCGTCAATACTCAGCGGTACACGACCAGCGAAATCCGCAGGGTTGCAAGGTCCGCATTCGAGCTCGCGAGGCGCCGGAGCAAGAAGGTTTGCTCCATGGAGAAAGCGAACGTCATGGAATCCGGCGTGCTTTGGCGGGAAGAAGTTCAGTGGGTTCGCGACAATGAGTACGAAGATGTGGAATTGTCGCACATGTACGCCGACGCCGGCGCGATGCAGCTGGTGCGTTGGCCGAAGCAGTTCGATGTGATCGTGACCGACAATTTGTTCGGCGACATGCTTTCGGACGTTGCGGCGATGCTGACGGGATCGCTCGGAATGCTGCCGTCGGCGTCGTTGGGCGCGCCTGCGGAAAGCGGGTTTCCGAAGGCGCTTTACGAGCCTGTGCATGGATCGGCTCCGGACATTGCCGGGCAGGAAAAAGCGAACCCGTGCGCTTGCATTCTCTCATTCGCGATGGCGCTTCGGTACTCTTTCGATTTGCCCGATTACGCGACTCGCTTGGAAAATGCTGTGGAGGACGTTCTGGCAAAAGGAATAAGGACACCTGATTTGCTGCAGGTCGACGGCGCGACTCCTGCCACTACAGGAATGATGGGCGACGCCATCATCAGTCAGCTGGATGCCGGTACGATCTGAAGCACAGGAGGCGGTCGACGAATAGGCTTGAGCGGCTGATCGCAGGCAACCTCCAGCGCCGGAGAGCACCAAACAGCCGAACGCGCCAAGAGACCAAAAACCAGGATGCTGGAATACAATCCGTCCAACTTCTATAGCCCAGCTTCGGACGCAGGCGAATCGGACCCGAACAGTCGAAGAAAATGCTGAACCCGTTCATCCGCTTGACAGACATGGACGCGAAGTGTTCGGTGTGGCATGTCCCGAACTCAAAACTAGAGCGAACTCTGGTTCATTGGATCAAGCAAACTGAATGGTTCAGCGCGCCTGGCTTTGCGGAGGGGCGGAATCGGTCTGCACATGCGGCTCGTTCCGCCCGGCTGCTCGCGACCAAGCGCGCAGCGGACCGAGAGCGGATGAATGACCAAATCCCTGACCATCGACTACGGCGAAAATATACTGTCGGCATTGGGCATGACCCATGATGAATTCAGCAAGGAAGCCAAGACGCTGATCGCGGTCAAGCTATTGGAGATGGGGCGATTGTCGACGGGGGCAGCGGCCGAGCTGGCGAATCTTCCCAAGCCCTTAGTTTCTTGTCAAATTGGCGGACTACGGCGTGAATACGTTTGAAATGTCGGAAGATGAGCTCCGTAAAGATGTAGAAAGTGCGCAACGTCATCTGTAACACGTCGCCTCTGCAGTATCTGCACCAGTTAGGCTTGATTCATCTGCTGCCGAAGCTTTTCGGATCGGTGCAGACGCCCCCCTGCCGTAGTCGCGGAATTGGCTGAAGGCAGGAGGCGTGGAATCGATCTGCCAAATTTGTCGGAACTTAGGTGGATTTCAGTGCGGCCAGTACAGGACCGCACGTTGTTGCCTCTTGTTACGAGGTTGGGCAAGGGAGAAAAGGAGGCATTGGCTCTCGGTCTGGAATCGCCGAACCATCTGCTTGTGCTTGATGATCTTGTCGCGCGGCGGCATGCGGACGCCGCCAACCTTAATTTCACCGGCACGCTCGGCGTCTTGGTTCTTGCGAAGGCGCAGGGCTTGATTGATGACGTCCGCCAGATTCTGCGTCATCTTCAGGAACTGCAATTTCGAGTCGATTCCAAGACTCTCAGGATAATCCAACACTTGGCCGAAGAACTTAGTTGAGAGACGCAATTGCGTGCCAGTTCGCAACTGTATCTTGCGGTTGTCGAAACCCAGGGGCATGCCGGGCTTTCCGTCCGCGCGCCGGCTCAGTTAGGCCGTTGTCTCTGCATCGTTGGCAGCTGTTGGGGGATGGGTTGTTCGACGCGACGACCCATCGAAAAGTAAAGAGGAGGTATCATGCCGAACCAGATCGAGTCCCTGCGTGTCAAGGGTTTTCGCTCTCTCGCCGACGTCGAAATCAACGGAATGCCCAGAGCTGCAGTGCTGATTGGTGCCAATGGCTCCGGAAAATCCAACCTTGTTCGCTTCTTCGAGATGATGAGCTGGATGATCGGCGCTCGCCGCTTGGACGAGTTCGTTCAGCGTCGCGGAGGCGCTGATGACCAACTGTTTGGGGGAACCAGGACCAGCCCGCGGATGGAAGCTGAACTGGCCATACGAACCGAATCTGGGCGGAACGATTATCGATTTGCGCTCGGTCACGCGCATCCGGATCGTTTCATTTTCATGGAGGAAGCGTTTCGATTCACACGCGATGGATTCGGTTCGGATGCACCTTGGCAGCCCATCGGAAGTGGGCATACGGAGGCGGAGATCGTCAAAGCCGCGCAGTCGGCTGAATCCGTTGCCATTAATCAAAAGACGGCCGGAGTGCTTGTCCATCTGTTGCGGCAATGCGCCGTGTATCAGTTTCACGATACTTCGGACGACTCTCCGCTAAAAAAGAAATGGGAATTGGAGGACAACAACTGCCTTCGGTCGGACGGCGGAAACTTGGCCGCGGTTCTGCTTCGTCTCGAACAAATAAACTTAGACCGGTTTGAGTCAATTTGCGACTACATTCGGCGCGTTTTGCCGATCTTCGATAGGTTCCGGATCAAGGAGGACTACGGCAAGGTTTTACTTCGATGGCAGGCAAAGGGCATGGACAAGACCATAGGCGCCCACCTCACTTCGGACGGCTCGCTTCGCCTCTTCGCACTTGCGACTCTACTGAATCTGCCGTCCAAGATGCTTCCAGACGTGCTGATATTGGACGAACCGGAACTGGGTTTGCATCCGGCCGCCGTCGCCTTGGTAGGTGACATGATCAAAGTGCTCGCGGAGGAGCGGCAGGTAATCGTTGCGACCCAATCGCCCTTGCTCGTCGATCAGTTCGACCTCGACGAAATCCTCGTACTAGAGTTGCGGGACAGGCGGACGGAAATTCACCGTTACAACGAAATCGAGTATCGGGACTGGCTGGAGGAGTATACGACGGGCGAACTATGGCAGAAGAACGTGATCGGTGGTTGCCCATGATCAAACTTGCAATCGTTGTGGAAGGTCGAACGGAAGTAGCGTTCGTCAAGGAGGTCCTCCTGAATCATTTGTGGCGGTATGGGGTCGATCCGGTTGTTCCGATTCGGATCAACCCTCGGGACAAAGTTGGTGTCGGCGGCGGCAATGTCAGCGTCAATCGACTCGTAACGCATATGGTTCGTATGCGAAAGCAAAATTATGACGCTGTGACGTCACTGGTCGATTTCTACGGGTTTCGCGACAATGGGGAGCGGTCAGTCGAAGCGTTGCAGGAGCATCTTGCTCAGGAAATCCAAAGGAGGATTCCGGATGCCAAGCGGATGTTCCCCTATGTTCAGAGACACGAGTTCGAGGGACTGCTGTTTTCCGACACGAACGCGTTCAGAGTGATTGCTCTTGCATCGGAGCAGGATATCGAGGCGCTTTCGAAGATCCGCCAACAATTCAAGACGCCCGAAGATATCAACGAGGATCCCGAAGGTGCGCCGAGCAAACGAATTATGAGAACCTTGCGGGGATATCGCAAGGCCCATCATGGACCGCCCGTTGCGCGGAGAGCAGGCTTGGAGAAAATCCGCGAGGAATGCCCGCGGTTTCACGCTTGGTTGGAATGCTTGGAAGGATTGAACGCAAACATTGGATTGAATTGAGCATGCGCATGCGATAGATCGTTTTCTCATCGGAGTGTAGCTCAGCTTGGTAGAGCACCGTCTTCGGGAGGCGGGGGCCGGAGGTTCAAATCCTCTCACTCCGACCATTGTCATGATGCTCATGTTCGTAGGTGCCGCATTGGGGTTTTGCGGATATATTTCTGCTTGAGTCGCCAACCTTAGAGGCGATCCGTGAATCTGCCGAAGAGGTTTCCCGCGTATGGGTTGGAGGAAGAACCGCAGCTTGCGGCCAATCAGAGATTTCCCGTCACACTATTTGATCGCAACCTGAACGACGCATTCGGACACGGAAGGCGAAGGATCCAAAGCATTGAGATTTCGCGCGCGCATGTTGGCCGCAGTACTCGCTGCATTGGTCGCGGGTTCGTGCGGCGTTTTCCCGCTGCCGCAGTGCGCAGGGTGGAATACGAGTGAATTTTTCCAAGTAACCGATGCCGAAGTGGTCGGCAGATGCCTTGCATTCGGAGCAAAGCCGGATGCAGTCGATGCGGACGGCAAAACTCCGCTTCATTTCGTGGCCGAACTAAGCGACGAAAACGGATTGGTTGGCATGTTCGTTGCATCTGGGGCAGATCCGAATGCCACGGATGTTCAGGGCTTCGCGCCGATTCATTCCGCAGCGATAGGGAACGCGAGTCCCGCAATGATCGATGCGCTGATTGATGCAGGTGCGGATATTGATGCTCGAGCCGGGCGTTTCAATGAAAGCGCGCTCCACTTGGCGGCCGGAGTCAGCGGGAATGAAGCAACGATCGCTGCGTTGATCAGACGGGGCGCTGATCCAAACAGCCGCGATGCAGTCAATTGGACGCCGCTTCATCGGGCGGCGATTGAAGACGCGACAGTTTCAGTCATTCAGACCTTGATTGAAGGAGGCGCGGAACCGGACGCGCGCGCCGACAACGGTTGGACCCCGTTGCACCGAGCTGCGCCTGAATCCAACAACCCTCTTGTCTTCGAGGCGCTGGCGAAAGGCGGCGGAAATCCGAATTCGAAGGATGATTTAGGGAGGACGCCTCTGCATTGGGCAGCGGCGTATGCCAAAAACTCGGAGGTCATCGGGGAACTGGCGGAACTGGGAGCCAATGTGAACGCGGTTGACACGAACGGATGGACGCCGCTTCATTTCGCCGCGTTCTTCGCCGATGATCCCGAAATCGTCCACTCGCTGCGCTCCGTCGGCGCAGACCCCACATTGCGGTCAGTGAACGGCAATACGGCTTACGAATTGGTGGATGCCCGGGAAACCGAACCTTCTTGGAAGGGTTCTGCGATCTACTGGTGGCTTAGGATTGGCCGTATTGAAACCAGTTGAAAGCCAAACTGCTCAAGCGTCGAAGCGCCATCGAATACCCGCACATAGTCGGATCTCGCATGATCGGCGCGAAATTGCTCGGCGAATGGGTTTTGCGAACCGCGGATCCGGCAAGAATCGCCATGAACGATCTGATTTGTCGCGGCCAACAAACTCCAAGCATCAAAAATTTTGTGAAATCGTCTCGGATTGCGCCGCGGCCTTCAAGCGAAGTTTAAGCGGAAGTTCCGTGCGATTTTGAAGCTTCGTCGCACTTTTTGTCCTTGCAAAACAATGGATCAAGGCGGTTTCGGCCCGCATTTCCGCCTGCAAAATGTGACCATGTTTTTTCTCGATTGATCACGATTTTACATATTATAATAAGGTTTTATCGTGATAGAAAAGTGGACATGTTCTTTGATGTCGTCCCGAATCGCAAATCGCCGCCCACCATCCTGATTCGCCAGTCCTACCGCGAGGGCGGAAAGGTCAAGAAGCGCACCCTCGCCAACATCACCAAGCTTCCCCCGGATACGGTCGAGAAGATCCGCTGGATCCTGCGCGGGGCCGACCCCGCCGATGCGCCCGCCGCGCTCGAAGCTCGCCGCCCGTCGCTTCCGGCCGGAGACGGCGGTCTCCACATTGGCGTCGCAGCTCGGACTGCCGGAGAACACGGACGAGGATCGGCTCTACGAAACCATGGACTGGCTGCTCGAGCGCCAGCCGAGGATCGAGAAGGCGCTGGCGGAGAAGCATTCGGGCGAGGGAAGCCCCGTTCTCTGCGATTTGACCTCGGTCTGGAGCTACAGCCGGACCTGCTCGCTGGTCAATCGAGGTTGCTCGCGCGACGGCAAGACGGGGCTGCCGCAAATCGAGTTCGGGCTGCTGTGCGACGCCGACGGGCGGCCGGTCGCCGTCGAGGCGTTCCCCGGGAACGCGTCCGACCCGTCCGCCGCGGCCGCACAGGTCGGCAAGCTCTGCGCCCGCTTCGGACTGAAGCGGGCGGTGTTCGTCGGAGACCGGGGCATGGCGGCGCAGGCGCGCGTCCGCGAGGAGCTCGAGCCGAACGGCTACGACTGGATCTTTGCCCTTAGGGCCGCCGGGATCCGCGCTTTGGCCCACGCTGTTCGACGAGCGGGACATGGCGGAGATCGAATGCCGGGAGCTGTTCCCCGGCGAGCGGCTGGTCGTCTGCAGGAACCCTTTGCTGGCCGAAGAGCGGACCCGCAAGCGCAAGGACTTGATCGCGGCGGCGGCGCAAGATCTGATCGAGATCCGCCGGGCGGTCCGCCGGGACAAGCGGCCGCTCCGGAACGCGGACGCGATCCGGCGCCGCGCCGAGCGCGCCCTCGACAAGCGCAAGATGCGAAAGCATTTCGATCTGAGGATCGGAACGGGATCTTTCTTCTGGAGGCGCAGGAAGCGGAACATCGCCGACGAGGCGGCCCTGGACGGGTTCTACGTGGTTCGGACCAACGTGCCGGAAAAGCGGATGTCCGCCGCCGTCGTCGAGACCTGCAAGAGATTGGGACGGGTCGAGAGGGCGTTCCGGACGATGAAGGCATCCGACCTCCAGGTCCGGCCGGTCCGCCACCGCCGCGAGCCGAGGGTCCGCGCCCATCTCCTGATCTGCATGCTCGCGCACTATGTCGAAATGCGCATGCGCGAAGCGCTCGCCCCGATGCTGTTCGACGACGAGCGCGGCCCGGTCCGCGACTCGCCCGTCGCCAAGGCCGAGCGCTCGCCGCAGGCCAAGCGGAAGGCGGCCTCGAAACGCACGAGTCCGGGCGAGGACGTCCACGACTTCCGAGGACTGCTCGCGCAGATCGGAACGCCCGCGATGAACCGGATCGAGCCCTCGGAGCCGGGAAAGCCGGGATTCGACGTTCCCGCCTCGCCGACGCCGGCCCTCGCGAAGGCCGGCGACGGGAGCAGAATAGCACAGCCGAGATACAGAAGGTCCCCATGCGGTAGCCCCTCCCTAAAGCAGCGTGTCCAGTGGACGCACAGCCGGAATCCGCAAATTAGGCCGGACATTCAAAGAGTTGTTCAAAACAGCCCAGAGGAACTTCCGTTTAAGGAAGAAGATCGCGGGTAGAAATTGCACTTCGAAATTCGTCGCCGCCCGCAAGGAAGTCTTCGGATAATTCATGGCTTGGATTTATTCCGCTTCCGCCGAATGACGCTGGCAGCGGACGCAAATTTGCGGATTCGCGTCTGGGATGGCGTGTCCATTCGGTCGATGGCTGTTGAATTTCTCGAACATGCATATAATTGCCGCGCATTGCATGAAACTCGCCGGTAAGTCTTGAGGGAGATTGGCATGGGTCTATTCACGCCGTCCGCGACTTGGAAGCAAGATGAACATGAACTGTTTGCCGAATCCGTCAAACGCTTCTTCGCAGACGAAATGATCCCGAATGCAGAAAGGTGGGCGGACCAGCAATGCGTCGACCGAAGTTTTTGGGAGAAAGCGGGCAATGCCGGGTTGATGGGAGGATCGGTTCCGGAAGAATACGAAGGCAGCGGCGGGGGTATCGGGTTTGATTCCGTCGTTCTTTACGAGCAAGGCCGCGCAGGGGACAGCGGATGGGGCTACGGCATCCAGTCCATTGTGATTCACTATATACTTGCTTTCGGAACGGAGGAGCAGAAGCAGCACTGGGTGCCCAAGCTTGTTTCCGGCGCGCGCGTCGGTGCATTGGCGATGTCGGAACCCGGATGCGGTTCGGACGTGCAATCGATTCAGACTTCAGCAGAAAGCGTCGGCAACCAATATCGAATAAACGGATCGAAAACCTTTATAACCAACGGCGGAACGGCGGATTTACTCGTGGTCGCCGCGAAAACGGAAAAGGGCATCGGCGCGAAAGGGGTGTCGCTCATCGTGGTCGAAACCGAAGGGCTGGATGGATTCCGGCGGGGTCGAAGGCTTGAAAAGCTCGGCCAGAAAGGGAACGACACCTCGGAGTTGTTTTTCGACAATGCCGCGGTTCCGCTGACGAACTTGCTTGGCCAGGAAGAAGGCCAAGGATTCTATCAGCTCATGAAGCAACTGCCGTGGGAAAGGCTGTTGATCGGAATATCGGCGCTTGGCGCAATTGATTTCGCTCTGGCGGAAACTGTCGCGTACGTCCGTGAGCGCAAGGCGTTCGGAAAGAGGATCATGGATTTCCAGAACACTCGGTTCAAGCTTGCCGAACTCAAGACCAAAGCCGAAGTCCTGCGGTCCTTTTTGAACGATTGCATCGGACGGCTGGAGGCAGGGGCTTTGGACTCGGCAACCGCATCGATGGCGAAGTACTGGGGGAGCGAAACTCAAAACGTTGTCATGAATGAATGCCTTCAGTTGTTCGGCGGGTATGGGTTCATGACGGAATATCCGATTTCGCGCCTGTATGCCGATGCCAGAGTGCAAATGATTTACGGCGGCACGAACGAGATCATGAAGGAGCTGATCGCCCGATCGCTTGACAAGTAAGGCTGATCGGCAATTCGGATGCTTTTCGCTCCCGAAACCGAATTTCGAATGCTTGATCATAGAATGGTGCTTGAGCCGCGGTACCGAAGCGACAAGTGCGGCATGCACGCGCCAGCAGCAAATATTCTGCGTTTGCTATTTGGCCGAGCAGTTTTCGAGCATCCATATGCACGGCATTGTCGCAGAATGCAGTGCCTAATTCGATCTCTATGTCCAACAGAAGGATTCGGACCCATTCTCCAATGATCAAAAAGATGTCAAAATTGCCAAAATTTTAGGTGACATTTCGAATTCTGTTTCGTTTCGAGCAGCAGCCATGCGCGAAGCTGTAGATCGTCGCAAAGAAGTACCGTGATTCAGTCCAAAGACTCAACAGAGCGGAAAGATTGCGTTCGGAAACGGATTAGGCTGAGGACTGCAGAACGCCGGTCGCAGAGTTGCCGTATCTTTCGACACGGCAGAGATGCTGACGGTCTTGTTTTCGTCAAGCATTTGTAAACTTATATTTACCCAATAGACCAAATGTCGTATGCTAGACGGATAAATAGGAAATGCGCATGGAAACCAGAGGCAAATTCCATGCCAAAGGAGGTTAGACCAGTGAGCAAGATGAGAATAATGGTCGCGACTGCCAGCGCGAGCATTCTAATGCAGGCAGGGTGTAGCGGCGGCGGTTCGCCAGCTACTTCTCAGTCCTCGATCGCCCGAGATTCAATCGAGCTTGGGGGTGGAGTAGCCGTTACTTCTTCGGTTATTCACGAATCTGCGGCTACTGCCGCGACTGCAAGAGCCAAATTCGGAAGCGTAACGCAATCAAGCAACGTAGCGGGCGAAGTTACGACTGATACGGCGAATGCTGAATTTGAAGAGGGGCAACTGCGGTTTTCCGTCACTCGCGCGGACGACTCTGTTGAGAACTTTGTTCCGCCGTCGGAGGAATTGGATGAGTTCGATGCGCCAGATTCAGATTCTGGAAGAAGTTCGCAAAGTTGGACGCTGGTTGGGTCGGCTGATGGGAACGCACGCTCAATTGCTTTTGCAGCTGCCAATTGGAATCAACAGGCTGCGCAAACCGATTGGCTTGCCCAAGGTGTTTGGATACGAATCCCGGACATTGAAAATCCGACTCCGGAGAGCATCGAGATTGGCACGTTCGTTGACGGTCCTGAAATCGAGCGCGATGCCGACTTGAGCGGCGTTGGCGGAACGGCGACTTACGGCGCAATAGTTTCCGGTCTCTACGTTGCGGAATTTCCTGATTCAGTTTCGCCTCAGGAATCCGATGAACCGCAAGTGGGCATATTCAATTCCGAATTGAGATTGGTAGCGGATTTTGTAGCGAACACCGTCAGTGGGAGCATCGGCGCCGAAAACGGAATCGAGATTATTGAATTTTCTGACGACGCAACACCAGAAAGAGTTTCCTACAGGATCAGTTTGGACAGCGCGACAATCAACGACAATGGAAGGATTGAGTCGGGAAGCGTCAGCGTCAGAACAGATCTTGACCGGACTATTGCGAGCAGCGGATCTTGGAGTGGGCGTTTTTCGAGTGAAAATGCTGAAAGCGGGAATCCGCGTAGAGTCGGCGGAACAGTCGGGACTTCGTTTAGGGTTGGGTCACAATTGGACGTTGTGTTGCTTGGATCGTTCTTGGGTGCACCGGTCAATTAGCAACTGTATCTTTCTCCCTGACCGAACTGCCCCGGGTTTGCCCGAATCCCTTTCGCTGTTTTCTTTCGGCGGTCGGTGGGCAGCCGGTCAGGGAACTCTGCAAGCGCAGTTCAATTTTCGTCGCAGCGGACCAGCCGTTCGGCGAGTTGCTGAGCGTATTCGGCGGTGCGACGATGACCGCCGTTTTGCTCGAGCGGTTCACGCACTATTGCGAGATTATCGAAGCCGGTAATGAAATCTGGCGGTTCAGAAATAGACCGTTGGCTGACCGGTCCGGTTGTCCCCGAAAGCGCCGCTGCAAGCCTTCAGTAAAAATTTGTTTGCTCAAATGTTATGTTCGCCTATATCTCGGGATGCGTATAAACAAGAAATGCGTATGGAAACCAAACGCAGGTTCCACGAATAGAGAGGCAATGTTCATGAAAAAAAATACTATCGCAGTGGTCGGCGCGAGCATTCTGGTTTTGGCAGGATGCGGAGGCGGGTCGCCGGTGGTTTCTACTGCTACGGACCGTGATGAAGGAAATCCCGGTTCAGCGCAGATAGGAGATCTCATCCCTCCGTCCGAGACGACTCTGAGTGCCGCTAGTAGGGCGGCGGCAGCGAGAGCGAAATTCGGAAGCGTAACGCAGTCCAGCAACGTCGCCAGCGGCACTACAACGGATTCAGCAAGCGCCAGCTTTAGCGGAAATCAGCCGACCTTTACAGTAACCCGCTCCGGCGGGTCTGTGGAGAACTTTCGTCCTCCGTCGGATGCATCGGACGACCTGGACTCGACAGAAGACGGTCAGGGAGCTTGGACTCTGCGCGGACAAGAAAGCGGAAATTCAATTTCAATTGCATTTGTGGAGGCGAACTGGAACCAGCAGGCGGCTCAGAGTGAGTGGTTTGCCCGAGGCGTTTGGATAAAGACTGCCGACGCAGATAATCCTACGCCGCAAGATATCGAGATTGGCGCATTTGTAGACGGTCCTGAAATCGAATCGGATGCCGACTTGAGCGGGCTGAGCGGGACGGCCACCTACACGGGTTTGGTTTCCGGCATTTATGTGTCGACCGATGATGAACTGGACGTGGGGAGATTCAATTCCATTTTTAGCATGACGGCGAACTTCACGAACAGCACTATCCTCAGAGGGTGCGTCGGCTGCAACAATGCTGGCATTGAATATGAAGAGGGTTTCGACGACGACGAATCCTCATCAGGGAGGGTTCCTTACCGTTTGAGATTGGGAACGGCGACCATCCGAGACAATGGTCGGATCGAGGGTGGCGGGATCACCGCTGAAACGGATTTGGATGTGCCGATCTCGACTAGCAGTGGGTCTTGGAGCGGACGGTTTTCCGATAGAAACGTCAACGGGCGTCCGCGAGCGGTGGCGGGCACCTTGGGAAGTTCGTTCACGACCGGGACTGGGGCAGGAGCCGAAACTATCGTTTTCGTCGGATCCTTCCTGAGTCCTCCCGGGGAATGGGAGCAGTAGCCGGATTCCCGTTGCAAAGGGTTGGGTGCGTCTAATTTGTCACAGTTTTTGTGATTTCTGAGTTGGCCGGAATCTGGATTTGGTTTGATTTCAATTCCGGCCAACTTGGGCGTTCGGCTTCGTTCGTCAGCAGCACGGTCCAAGCCGGAATAACGATCCCGCGATTGATTTCTTAACCGATACTTCCACCGCAAAGTGCTTGTGAGCGGAAAACGGCCCTCGCTTGCGCGAATGAACCTGTTCGCTCCCAAGTACCTATTTTGAAAGACTTTTTTTATCGAGCGACTTTTCCTCACGAATATTGCTTCCTCGCTTTCGCCATCAGGCAGACCAAGCGGCCCGCGAGGCGGGCCGAACGAAAGATGCGGATATGCGAGCGTTGAGTTCCGGATGCCGAAAGGCGCGCCTGGTGCAACATCCCTCTTGAGAGTTTCGGTTCATTGGCACGTTCCAATGTAAAAAAATTTCAAATGTCTCTGTAAATCCCTTTACATGACATTTGAATTTATGCTAATCAGACAATATCGAGCGAATCACCCGACTGACATCGGGCAACCAAAGGAGAAACAAGATGACCAAGAGATTTGCCGCGTTCTTTTTCATGGCCGCTTTTTCTGTCGCGTTGATGGCTGGCGTATCCAACGCTGGAGATCTTCCGCCCAAAGTGGTCTCGTTGTCCACCATGTCCGATGCAGATAGAGAGCAGGCGATGCTTCAAACGGGGAACTGATCCGTTTCCACCGATTTGCAGCGTCAATTGCGTCGCGCGCTTCGCGCCGCCTTTCCGAAATTCGCTGGAGTCGACGAGAAAGTCGGCTTCGGCGAATTGAGCGGCAGTAGCCGACAAGCGCAGCTTGCCGGAGTTCAACGCGTCTGCCGTTGCTTTTTGGCCGAGGTCAAACCCGCGCTGTGTTTTTGTTCGATTTCTTTCAACAAACCGAAGTCGCATATGGGTGCCTGTCCGTCATGCCAACTCCATAGCGCCGTGCAGACTGCTAAGTCGTGTCGCCGATTCACATAGCTGCAATGCTTAAAAAATCATGTCAGCCGGAAAGGGCCGAAATCCCTGCACCGTTCACTCACAAGCAGTTCGATTTGCCAAATGCCTGAATCGATGAATTTCCAGCACGATATCGATTTGCGCCGTTCGAAATCCTCAATTCGTTCTTGACGCGGCGGATCAAGCCGTTTCAAGGGATTCAAACAGCTATCTGCGGAGGTACGTTCAAGCATCCGCAAGCGCTATGCGCCGATTGAACCGGAGTCGCATGCAATGATGTCGAGGAAAATTGCGATCCTGCTAGTGGTGACGGGAGCGGTCTTCATGAGCACGACCGGCATCTTCATGCGAATGCTGGAACACGCGGGGCCGTTCCAAGTTCTCCTTTATCGGGCGATCGGCTTGTGCGGAATGCTTGCTCTTTTGATTTGCATTCGCCGGCGCATTTCGTTTCCGGCGCTTCTGCGATCGCTCGACAGGCAGGACTTGCAGATCGGCTTCTGCCTTTCGATGGCGTTCACCGGGTTCGTGTTTTCGATCATGTACACTTCGGTGGCGTCCACGTTGTTCATAATCACTGTCTCTCCTTTGCTCGCCGCGAGCATCGCTTGGATATGGATCGGCGAAAAGCCGCACCCATTCACATGGCTTGCGATGGCGGCATCGAGCGGAGGCGTGATCCTGATGATCGGAGACGGGATTTCGACCGGTCGAACATTCGGAAACGTCTGTGCCTTGGTCGCGGCGGGCGCGTTCGCAATCATGCTTGTTCTGGCGCGCAAAAACCGGAAGACCGACATATTGGGAGGCACGTTCGTCGGCGGCGTCCTGTCGTCGATTTACGGGTTGATCTGCTCGATCGCGCTCGCAGGAAGCGTGCATGTCGAGATGTATGATTTGGCTTTGATCCTGGTCATGGGTGCGCTCGCGACGGGGCTCGGGATAGGATTGGTCACATGGGCCACGCCGTTCATACCTGCCGCCGAAGTCAGCGTTCTCGTGCTGGTCGAGAGCGCTTTGGGACCGGTCTGGGTGTGGATGCTCGGATTCGAGGGAATGACCAGAGTGGAGTTTCTGGGCGGAGCGATCGTGTTCGTTTCAGTGATCGCCCTGTCCTTGATGACCGCGAAGTCCAGCGTGCTTCACGATTCGCTTTGAGCGGCTCCCGATTTTTCATTTGGACCGGTCCGGTCAATCCGCCATTTGCTCGCGACTGCTCCAAACACTTCTATCGCCGTTCAAGAAATTGCGCATGGGCCGGAGGCTGTTGATCGTGATCGTTGCAAGCTTGAAAATTTCATAATGTGAAATGAGTTTTGTCTATGAAAAAATCCATTGACAAAATTCGCGCGAAGCATCAGTCTCGAATTTGAAAGGCAGTCCGCTCGGAATGAATTGAATGGGAATTCCAGAGACAGATCGCAGCTATTCAGGGTTCCGGGCGGACGCGGCCGAATCGCGCGGGGTCGCCGAGGCGGGACCGAAACACGGCCGCCGCACCATCCAGTCTCTGGAGCGCGCTATCGATCTGCTTGAGATCCTGGCATCCGCAGGCGGCGGGATGGCGTTGACGGAAATCGCTCGAAGATCCGGACTCAACGCATCGACTTGCCACCATCTTTTGGCGACTCTCGCGAAGCGCGGTTTGGTCGGCCGGAGCGTTGGTCGCAACTATGTGCTCGGGCCTCGCCTCGCTCATCTTTCGGAGAGCCGACTCAAGCATTTCAGTTTCGTGGACGCCGCGCTCCCTGAGCTGAGAGAATTGAACGAGGTGACAAGGGAAAGTGTTCAATTGGCTGCGATGCAGGGCAAATCCCTTGCTACGCTGGCGAAACTTGATTCGATGCTTCCTGTTCGCGTCGGATTCGACGACGAGTATTCAAGATCCGATGCGGCGCATGCGACTGCGGCCGGAAAGGCGATTCTGGCTTGGCTTCCTGAAACGGAGATGGTTCGGATTGTCGGATCGGGCCCGCTCAAAAGCTTCACTGAAAAGACGATCCCGTCTTGCGAGGAGCTCCATGAAAATCTGCGTCTCGTTCGGCGCAACGGTTACTCGTGGGAAAACGAGGAGTTCCAGCTTGGAGTTGTCTGCGTCGGAGGCGCTGTTCGCGATCAAAGCGGCGCGGTCGTTGGCGCGATTGGCGTCTCAATGCCGAGGATGAGGGCCAAGGGGACCCATCTGGAGGCCGTCAAGCGGCGCGTGAAGGATTCCAGCCGCCGCATTTCCGCCATTTGCGGGAAATAGGCGGAATTGGTCCGCATGCCATTTCAAGGGAGGCATGCCCGATGACCGGAGTTCTCAAAGCGATACCCGACAGAATGGTGATGGACATACCGAAAAACATGCGCGCGTGGGCTCTGAACGGGCCGGGCGAGTTGGAACTGGTCACGAAGCCCGTGAACCTGCCTTTGAAGTCGGAGGCTCTTGTGCAGATCAACGCTGTTGCGATTTGCGCCACGGACCTGGAAATAATTCACCACGGGCCTCCGGCGATGATTGAGGGCGGATTGCCGTTCAACAAGGGGTTCACGCCGGGCCACGAATACATGGGAAACGTCGCGGCGGTCGGGCCCGGGGTGGACGAATTCAAGGTCGGCGACCGTGTGGCGGTCGAAATCCATGCCGGCTGCGGACAATGCAAGCGCTGCAGGCAGGGCATGTACACGTCGTGCCACAATTACGGAAAGAACTTCGGGCAGATCGACAAAGGCCATCGAGCGAACGGTTTCACGACAGATGGCGGTTTCGGGGAATACGCGATCAACAACATCAACACGCTTGTGCCGGTACCGAACGCAATTAGCGACGAAGAGGCGACCCTGATTGTAACCGCAGGCACCGCCACATACGGCTTGACGGAGCTCGGAGGCTTGGTTGCCGGCGAATCCGTTGTCGTAACCGGGCCCGGCCCGATCGGGCTTATGGGCGTCGCTGTCGCGAAGGCGCTCGGCGCGCAGCCGGTCATTCTTACAGGAACGAGGGCGAACAGGCTCAGGATGGGGCAGGAACTCGGCGCCGACCACGTCGTTAACGTGCGCACGCAAAATCCTGTTGAGCGGGTTCGAGAGCTGACGGGCGGAGTCGGAGCCGATTACGTGCTGGAATGCTCCGGGGCGGCCTCCGCGGTCAATGGGGCGGTTTACATGTGCAACAGGGGCGGCCGCGTCTGCTTGGCGGCGTTCCCGGACAGCGACGTCCCCGTCGATATCAAGCATATCGTGACCAACAACATTTATTTGTTCGGAATTCGCGGCGAAGGGCGGAGCGCGACGCATCGCGCTGCGGCCATGATGGCGCAGCGCAAATTCGACGCCTCCAAAATCCATACCCATACCTTCATGATGGCCGATCTGCCGGAAGCTCTCCGCTACGCGCGCGAGCGCGTGGACGATGCGATAAAGGTCGTCGTGAAAAACGAGCAGCCGGCCCCCATCCGGGGAGAGCTTTGGTCGCAGTGACCGCGAAGCTGGAGATGCCGGATGTTGATCTGCGAAGAATATCTGACGCCGACGAGTCTCGCTGAGGCGCTGAGGATTTTGGAATCGGCTCCGCCCGGCGCCAGAATCGCGGCGGGCGCAACGGACTTGCTGCCTTGGGCGCGCGAGGGGCGGGCCGGAGACGTTACTTTGCCGAAGATCATCGACGTGAGCCGCGTTGGCGAGATCGCCGGATGGGAAGATTCCGGCAGCCGCGTGCGCATCGGCGCCGGCGTCGCGTTGCGGCGATTTCTCGACGATGAGGAGCTTGCGCGGCGGATTCCCTGCATGCCGAAATGCGCCGTTTGGTTTGCTGACGATCAAATCAGGGAGCAGGCGACGGTCGTCGGAAATATCGTCAATGCTTCTCCGGCAGCTGACTGCACTCCGCCGATGATTGCGCTGAACGGCGTTGTCGAAATCGCTAGGCTGGAGCGTGGCGAGGTGCAAGAGCGCGAATTGCCTCTGGCGGAATTCGTATTGGGTCCGGGCGAGGTCGACCTGAAGTACGGTGAAATCGTAACGGCAGTAATTTGCGATTCGATGCTTGGGAGCGGCGGCTCGTTCCAGAAGGTCGGCCAGCGCCGTTCGCTAGCCATTTCGACCGTCTGCGCGGCGGCCTGCATCCGCTTGGACCCGACTGCGTCGCGTTTCGAGGATGTCCGGCTGGCTCTCGGGGGAATCGGACCGGTCCCCGTACGACTTGGCTCTGTCGAGGAATCGCTCAGGGGGCAGCCCGCCGAACAGAGCGTCGTTGAACGATGCTGCCAACTTCCGAGTGAATTGATCGCGTCCCGGACGCGTCGCGAATACCGCCGGTCCGTATCGAGCGGTTTCGCGGTCGCCGCTATTTCGGAGGCCCTTGTTTCGGCTCGCGAGAGGCAAGGCCATGCAATGGCCAGGGAGGCCGCGTATGCGTGAATTGGATATCGAATTCGAACTCAACGGCAAGCGGAAGCGGCGCACCGCCATGCCGCACCAAAGGGTTCTGGATTTCATTCGGGACGAATTCGGCTTGACCGGAGCCAAAGAGGGCTGCGGCGCGGGAGAGTGCGGTACCTGCTCCATGTTCGTGAACGGGAAATTGGTCAAGTCATGCCTGATGCCGGTGGCGAAGATCGACGGCGCGTCGGTGGAGACAATAGAAGGCCTTGCGGCGGATTCGGGCGGGTTGACGGAAATTCAGAAAGCGTTTTGCAAGACGGGGGCCAGCCAGTGCGGCTACTGCATTCCCGGCATGGTGATGGCCGCGACGGCGGCGTTGCGTGAAAACCCGTTCGCGGACTTCGAGGAGATCAAGGAAAGGCTCGGCGGCAACATTTGCCGTTGCACAGGCTACACCAAGATATTCGAGGCCGTCGAGATCGCACGGGATGTGCTGCTTGGCAAAGCGGAGAGATCAACCATTGAAGCGGACGGCGTCGGCAATTCATACATCGGCAGCAACGTCGTCCGTTTGGACGCGCCCAGCAAGGTTTCCGGCCGATTGCGCTACGCCGGCGACATGGATTTGCGCGGCATGCTTCACATGCAGGTTCTCCGCAGCCCGCACCCTCATGCCGAGATCGAGGCCATCGACGTTTCCGGCGCGAAAGCAATCCGGGGCGTCGAGGCCGTGCTGACATCGGAGGATGTTCCCGGAACGGATGGGTTCGGAGTATTCGTGCATGACCAGCCGGTGATGGCGCGGAAGCGCGTGCGGTATGTAGGAGAGGCGGTCGCGGCCGTCGTCGCCGAAGACGTATTGACCGCGAAAAGCTCCGCCGCCGCGATTGGTGTCGCCTACCGTCCGCTTCCGGCCGTTTTCGATCCGGTCGAAGCGATGCAGGAAAGCGCTCCGGTCCTGCACGAATATGCGCCCGGCAACCTGGTCAAGCATATTCCGATCAGGAAGGGCGATGTGGATGCCGGGTTTTCCCGGGCGGATATCGTGGTCGAAGAGAACTACGAAACTCAGCCTGTGGAGCACGCGTATCTCGAGCCGGAGGCGGGATTGGCCTATGTCGACCACGACGATGTCGTTACCGTGGTCTCGCCGAGCCAGAATATCACCCACCACAGGCACATGCTGGCGAAGATCATCGACAAGCCGATACACAAGGTGCGCTTCATCATGAGTCCCGTCGGGGGAGGCTTCGGCGGGAAGGAAGACATGATCTACCAAGGCATGCTTGCGCTCGCGGCGATGAAGACGGGCCGGCCCGTCCGGCTGGTTTTCACGCGCGAGGAGTCAATCATCTCCACGGCGAAAAGGCATCCGGCCCGGATTTCGCTGAAAATGGGCCTTACCCGCGAAGGGCGGATCACAGCAGCGGAATTCAGGATGATTTCGGACGGCGGCGCGTACGGGATGTCGACCGAAGGAGTCATGCGCAAGGCGGCGATTTTGTCCTGCGGCCCGTATCGCATCCCGAATGTGCGGGTCGACACTTTCGGCGTTTACACGAACAATACCCCAAGCGGCGCATTCCGGACATTCGGCGCGATGCAGGCGCAGTTCGCGACCGAATCGCATTTGGACATCTGCGCGGAAAAACTCCGGTTGGATCCGTTCGAGATCAGGCGGATCAACATGATGCGCGCAGGCTCGGAGACCCACACGCGCCAAAAATTGAATTCAGTCTCGCTCGGGAGAGTGCTCGACGCCGCGGAGCATGCCTCGCGATGGGAGCCGGGCGCGCCATGCGTCAGGGGGGACGAGCGAACGGATCTCGGCGGCGGCGACACGAGGAGGCCCTGCACCTTGGGAGCCCGGTTCGCTGAACGGACGGCGGAGCGGGAGGTGGCATGACGAAAACGCGGAAAGTCCGGGGCCGCGGCATGGCCGCCTGCTGGTATGGGATCGCGCGCACCGCAACCGTCGACCGGGCCGGCGCATGGGCTGAATTGGACGATGGAGGGACGGCCAAGATCGTTACCGGCGTTACTGAAATCGGCGAAGGCATCCTGACGGTGCTTGCCCAGGTGGCGGCGGCGGAGCTTGGGATCAAGCCGGAGCAGGTCGTTCTTGGCGACAACGATACCGCGCGTTCGCCCGAGGCGGCGCACGCCGGCGCGACAAGGCAGACGTACATGATCGGAAACTGCGTCGCGCTCGCCTGTCGAGAAGCGCGCTCGAGGTTGGACGAGGAACTTGCCGACCACTGGGAGGTCGACGTCGAGTCCTTGCAGGCGTTCGACGGCGAAATCTGGTCGGAAGGAACGAATCTCCGGATTTCGATGGAGGAAGCCGTAGACATTTGCAAGAAGCGCGGCGTGGTTCCCGTTGGATCGGGTTCGTTCACTGCGCATCACACCGGGCTCGATCCGGTCGATGGATCAGGATGCCCTTGGCAAGCCTACGTTTACGGCTGCCAAGTAGCCGAAGTCGAGGTCGACACCTTGACCGGCGAAGTGCAGGTCTTGGGAATCTGGGCGACGCACGATGTCGGGAGGGCAATCAATCCGCGCGGCGTAGAAGGACAGATCGAAGGCGGCGTCGTTCAAGGCCTCGGCCAAGCGCTCATGGAAAACTACGAACTCGAGGACGGTCGGACGAAAACGCACGGGTTCGCGAAGTACATACTTCCTACCGCGCTGGACATTCCGCAAATCAACAGCGTCATCGTGGAAGATCCCGACCCGCTGAGTCCGCTCGGCGCGAAGGGCATCGGCGAACCGTCGTTGATTCCCACGGCGCCCGCAATCATGAATGCGATCTACGATGCGGTCGGCGTCAGGATAACCTCGTTGCCCGCAAATCCCGTGAAGATTCTCGCTGCTTTGTCCGCAAAAAAAACTGAATCGAAAGACGCTCAAGCAAGTTTGCATACCTGATCGAAAACGTCCGGCGGAAGTCCGGGCCGGATAAACCCCTGTCAAGTCCAAGGAGGAAAATATGGGATTTGGAATCATGAAGCGCATTGCGATAGCGGTCGCGGCGGCCGGGATGGCGGCCGGCGGCCTAAGTTCGGCGGCGAGGGCGGAATTTCCGGAGAAGCCCGTCGAAATGACAGTGCTGTTCGGCGGCTCTGCTCAAGCAATTGGCCAGCTGCTGGCCCAATTGATGTCGGATCAGCTCCCGAATCCGGTTGTGGCGGTCAGTCGGACAGGAGGCGGAGGCGCGGTCGGATACACCCACGTAGAGAGCACTTCAGCCGACGGATACAACATCGTCTGGAATTCGAATTCAATAAGCACATCGCATTACCGCGGCAACATGCCATTGAATTACGAGGATTTCACGCCGATTGCGCGGGTGAGTTTGGAAGTTCCGGCTTTGGCCGTACGGCCGGATTCCGGCTGGGATTCCTTGGCCGCGCTGGCGGACGCCGTCGCGCAGAGTTCAGGCAAACTTAAAGTAGGGATTTCCGGCAACGGCTCCTTCACCCACCTAACCTCCGCTGCGTTGTTCAACGCTTTGGGCATCGGCGACAAGATTCTTTATGTTCCGTACGGAAGCGGCACCGCGCCGGTCGAATTGCTTTCGGGGAGGATTGATGCAGCTGTACAATGGCCGAGCCAGTTCGTGCCGCTGCAGGAGTCCGGGGAACTGACGATTCTGTGCGTCACCAGCATGGACCGGATTCCGTTCCTGCCGGACACGCCTTCATGCGCCGAAGGCGGAGCGCAGGATCTGGACATCACAATGTGGAGGGGCTTGGCGGCCCCCGCAGGAACGCCGCCGGAAGTTGTAGCCGTGCTGCAGGATGCTGCCAAAGCGGCTATCGACTCGGGCGAATTCCAGGACGCCTCGAAAAACATGGGTTTCACGCCGGCCTACCTCTCGGCACCGGACTTCGGAACGCTTATTGCGGCGGACGACGCGCTGATCGGCGAACTGATGGCGGAACTGGGCCTGCGCAAGTAACGTCGACCGACGCATGCCGTCCCGGCAAACCGATCTCCTGCTCGGAGGCCTGGCGACTATCGCCGCCGCGCTCTGGTGCTGGGGAGTGCTTGCCACGATTCCCAGCGTAGAAGGTGAAGGACGTCTTGGCCCGCGAGGGTTTCCGCTCATGGCGGGAGTCCTTCTTGGAGTGCTTGGGATTGCCGTATTTGCGGATGCCGCGCTTCGGCGGTCGTCGAAGCGCGGCGCAGCGTCATTCAATCGCGAGTTAGGCCCGGTTCTGGCGGCTGCGGGACTTTTGGTCGGTTACGCGGTTTTGCTTGAGCAGACCGGATTCCTGTTGGCGACGGCGGCTGCGACCGCGATCGCCGTCGGGCCGATCCTGAAGATATGGCGTTGGCGCTTGATCGCCGGAATGTCGTTGGGACTGTCATTGGGAGTCTATTTGATCCTCGGCAAGGCGCTTGGCGTATATCTGCCTTACGGCAAATTGGTCAATTTGGCGTTTTAGATCGCAAGAATGGATCCGGTCCTCGCAGCACTGTCGGTCTTGTCCGATCCATTCACAGTACTGGCAATACTTGCAGGATCGGCAATCGGAATCGTGTTCGGATCCGTGCCCGGCCTCACCTTCTCCATGGCGCTTGCGATCGTTCTTCCGCTTACCTTCCGCTTCGAAACCGGCGCCGCGATCGGGATGCTGATCGGCACGTATATCGGCGGCATGACCGGCGGCTCCGTATCGGGAATATTGCTCGGGATACCCGGAACTCCTTCAGCGGCGGCGACCGTCGCGGACGGCCATGCGATGGCTCGGAAGGGACATGCCGGATTGGCATTGGGCGGAGCCGTATTGGCATCGGGATTCGGCGGAATCTTTTCGCTGCTCGTAATGATGGCATCGGTCGACCTCATCGCCCGGATCGCAATCAGATTCGGCCCTGTCGAAATCTTCGCTTTGGTGCTGTTCGGAATGTCGACGATCTGCGGCCTGTCAGGCAAGTCGTTGATTCGCGGATTGATCGCAGGGGTAATCGGTCTGCTGCTGATGACTATCGGCCTCGACGAAGTCGATGGAGTCGCAAGAATGAACTTCGGATGGACGCCGCTTCTGCAAGGCGTGAACCTTCTTGTGGCGATGGTCGGGCTGTTTGCGGTTCCGATGATCATCCAAACCTTCGTTGAACATCGGGATCGGACGGCCGTTCGCCTTGAGAGCAAAGACATTCGAAGCGAACTTCCCTCGCTGAGGAAGTTGGCGAGGAATTTCTGGCTGATGTGCAGATGTTCGGCTCTCGGGACCGGAATCGGCGCGATCCCCGGAACAGGCGGACCGATCGCGGCCTTCCTCGCCTACGACCATGCGAAACGCTTCTCAAAGGACAAATCAAAATTCGGAAAGGGCGCGTTCGAAGGCGTGGTCGCTCCGGAATCGGCGAACAACGCCGTGACAGGGGGCGCGATGATCCCGCTGCTGTCTTTGGGAATTCCGGGCGACCCTGCGACCGCCATCATTCTGGGCGGATTTTTGATCCACGGGCTCGTGCCCGGACCGATGCTGTTCCAGCACGGCAAGGCGGACGTCTATCTCGTGTACATGGCCATTCTGGTGGCGTACGTTTCAGTGGTCGCGTTCCAGTTCCTGGGCGTCCGCGCGTTCGCCAAGCTGCTTAGAGTTCCGCCGCATCTGATGGCGGTCGGCGTCCTCATCATGTGCGGTCTCGGCGCTTTCGCCATAAGGAACTCTTTCCTTGACATTTATCTCATGACGGGAGTGGGCTTGCTCGGGTACCTGCTGTTGAAGGCCCGAGTTCCAATCACGCCCATCATACTCGGACTAGTGCTTGGCCCGACTCTCGAGAGGGAGTTTCGGACGGCGCTGATACTTTCCGAAGGCGATTATTCGATATTTTTCTCTTCAGGCACTGCGATCATCTTTTATTTAATGGCTGCGGGCGTCATCGGAATGCATGCGCTTCGGCAGTACAAGGATTTGCGGTCGAGGACAGCGGAAGGTCCGGACGGAGGCGACAAGTTTCTATCGTAGCGCATTTCGGAACGGAGAACAGCAAGCAAATTCTCTTTGAGATTTGCGCGTGTCCGACTTAATGCATGAATCCGCCGGAACCGCACGGCGCCGTTTTGGCCTTGGCGGTCGCACGGAATGCTGCTCCCTCATCGTCTGCGAGTTCGGAATATAGGAGCGGCAAGCCAAAACGGCGGAGTCGAAGGGAGTGTTTCCATGTCAGCAAAGCCTCACGGCATTTCCACCCGGCTCACCGACTACGGCGATCTGGATTTTTCCGTCTATCTGCGGAGATCGTTCGCGAACTCCATGGGCTATTCGCGTGAAATGCTCGGCAGGCGGGTCGTCGGGATCGCCTACACCCATTCGGGTTTCAACAACTGCCACCGGCATTTCCCGGAGATGCTCCAAGCCGTGAAGCGCGGCGTCTTCGCCGCCGGCGCGCTGCCCTTGGAATTTCCCACGATTTCGCTCGGGGAGGTGTTTCTGCACCCTACGAGCCTGAAGTATCGCAACCTGATGTCGATCGACACCGAGGAGATGGTGAAGGCGCAGCCGATGGACTCCGTCGTGCTCATGGGAGGTTGCGACAAGACGGTTCCGGCGCAGCTGATGGGAGCGGCCTCGGCGGATGTCCCCGCCATCCAGCTGGTGGCGGGGCCGATGATGACGGCGAAATACGGCCAAGAGAGGCTGGGCGCATGCACGGACTGCCGAAGATTCTGGGCGAGCTACAGAGCAGGGCGCATCGACGAGTCTGAAATCGGGCGGATCGAGTCCCGCCTTGCGACAACCGCAGGCACATGCGCTGTCATGGGCACGGCTTCGACGATGGCCTGCATAGCGGAAGCCTTGGGGATGTCATTGCCCGGCACCGCAGCCATTCCTGCCGTCCACGCCGACAGATTGCGGGCGGCAGAGGCGACCGGCGCCGTTGCGGCGAGGCTGGCTGAAAACCCGATCAGACCCAGCCAAATCATTACGCCCGCTTCGGTGGAAAATGCGCTGAGGCTGCTCTTGGCCCTGGGCGGTTCGACGAATGCAGTGCTCCACCTCGCAGCCATCGCCGGCAGGCTGGGAATAGACATGCCGTTGCAGCAACTCAACGAGTTGTCGGATACGACGCCCGTCCTCGTCAATTTGAAACCTGTCGGCAGCCACTACATGGAGGACTTCTTCAATGCCGGCGGCGTCGGCGCCGTTCTCAGGGAACTGCGTCCGCTTTTGGACTTGAGCTGCATGACCGCGACCGGCGAGACGCTGGGCCAGCGGCTCGATGAGAATTCTCTTTCCGCGGACCGCTCGGTCATCGCATCGGCATCCGACCCGATCGAACCGGTCGGCGGACTGGTGTCATTGTTCGGCACCCTTGCGCCTCGCGGGGCAGTATTGAAGCGGTCCGCGGCCGATCCTGCGCTGTTCGAAAAAACCGGCAAAGCGGTTGTATTCGAGTCGCTCAAGAGTCTTTCGGAAAAGATCGACGATCCGGAATTGGATGTCGGCGAGGACGACTTTCTGGTTCTTCAGAATGCGGGTCCGACCAGCGAATCCGGGATGCCGGAAGCGGGTTATCTGCCCATTCCGAAGAAATTGTCCGCGCGCGGAGTAAAGGACATGGTGCGGATTTCGGATGCCCGAATGTCGGGCACCGCATTCGGGACCGTCGTATTGCATGTCGCTCCCGATGCCGCATCCGGAGGGCCGCTGGGCCTGGTCAGAACAGGAGACCGGATCAAGATATCGGTAAGCGAGAGGCGAATCGATTTACTTGTCGACGAAACAACGCTGGATCGCCGCCGGAAAGAACAGTCTCCTGCATCCAAAGACTCGGCGGCCTTGAGAGGCTACGACCGGCTGTATGCGGAGCAAATCTTGCAGGCGGACAAGGGTTGCGATTTCGAATTCCTCCTGCCCGCAAAGCGGGCGTGATGCAGGATCGCCCCGAAACATGCGTGCGGATAACTTTGCTTTCATTGTCGAGATGGTTAATGGTTTGGCGTAGAAAGGACTCAAATCAGTCGGGGAACTGACCGCTTCCCGCCGATGGCGTTGAAATTGGCGCCGGTTCCGCTACCAGTTGGTCGAGCGATCCGCTATATTTGAATCGCCAGCCCCAAGACTGCGACTATGCCGCAACCGAATATGACCACAGGCCCAAACCTGAAGTTCACGCCCGGCGCAGGAACGACCCCGCCGGTATTGGCCGGGCGCGAGCGCGAGAAGGCCGTGATCATCGAGGCGCTTGATTACTTGGGGGAGGGGTGCAATCCGGCGGCGAACATCGCTCTGATCGGCCCGCGCGGCAACGGCAAGACAGCGTTGCTCCGATGGGCGGAGGCGCATGTCGAAGAATGCGAGGGCAAAATTAAATGCGTAGTACTGCATCCAGATTGTTTCAGTTCGCACTCTGACCTCGTGGATGCGCTCGCTGATCACGGGATGCTCGCGACCCTCATAAGCGACGTGCATTCGGCAAGCATAAATTTGCTCGGAACGGGAATCAGCCTTTCGCGACAAGAGGCCGCCAAAAAATTGCTCGGACCCGTCCTGGAGAAAATGTGTTCAAATAGCGGCTTGGCGTTGCTGGTCGACGAGGCGCATACTCTGCATCACAATCCAAGAGTAGCGCGAGCTTTCTTTAACAATGCGCAGGCGCTTATCGGCAAAGGGCGGCCGTTGCTGCTGATCCTCGCCGGCACTCCGGACACTTCATCGCGCTTGAACGGGATTGAGGCTACGTTCTGGAACCGCTTGGACAAGATCGGCATCGGGCTCCTCGACATGGCGGCTTCGCAGGAGGCGCTCCGGGCGCCCTTGGAGCGGATGGGCTATCGCATTGAGGCTGACACGCTGGATCAAGCGGCCGCTGCTGCGCAGCGCTATCCCTATTTTCTTCAGCTTGTCGGCAGAGAATTGCATCGGTCCGCCAAGGCTGAACCGGACAAGCTTGCTGATGGCGACAGAATCGGCGACGCAATCCTGGAGCAGGCATTGAACGCATTCCGCATTGCGAGGAATACCTACTATGCCGATCGCCACAGCGAGCTTGAAGCTGGGGGCATATTGGCCTCGGCCGAAGCCGTTGCGCAACTCTTCGTGGCGCAGAAGACGATATCGATTTCCACCTCCGCGATCAAATCGACCATCGGCCGGAGCATTGACAAAAAACTGGAAGAAAGGGCGAAGACAAGCGGCGGGATTGAGCCGGCCTTATGGGTTGAGGCCAATCTTCGGAACGTCGGCTTCATTTGGAGCCAGTTCGGGAATGAAGACCGCTGCGAGCCCGGAATTCCCAGCCTCATGAACTACGTCATTGATCGGGCAGCAAGCTGAAACGAATTCGCGGATCAGCACGCCCCGATCATCCGTCCAATTGAGAACGGATTTGACTTCGCGACGCCGGTGCCTGAATTCAGGCATTATCGCGATTCCGCATTTGCGGCAAAACGACGGAATCCGGCCGCATGCAATCGTCCGGGCCGGGTCGGGCGCATCCCATTTTTTAGTCAGGCAGTTGCGGCCCGGCTATCCCTTCAATTGATGATTTCGGGCCTGCGGCTGTTTTCGACGCGGCATTCGACCGGCGGCACCCCGTCCGACCAAAAAATACGGGACGCGCCCGCTCGGGCTCAGTTGCGCGATCCGTACAGGTTTGAGCCGGCGGCGGGCCGCTCCGCCCCGGGAGCGTTTCCGGGAAATTGCCGCATTTGCATTCAATGGCGATTTACAGCGCAATACCTCGAGAGACATGGGGCCATGTCGATATTCAGTGTCGAAATGCAATTGATTCGCACATTTCGGCGATATCGCGATTGCTTGGAAAGGCTCCTTCCGCGTTTCGAGAATTGCAATTGCGCCTGACCAAGAATCAGGCAATGCAAACTTGTGGATGCCCGGCGCTTGAATCTGCCGATTTCATTCGGGAACCCCATTCGCACTTGCAAACCCCAATCCGTTTGATCGCCTTTGAAGCCAGCGCAACGCATAGGCAATCCGGCGGGATTGCGGTGCCGCTTATTGATGATCAGTCCGAATCATGAAACGGAGCGGCCTGTTGCTGCATGGTGCGCGGCGCAATCTGAAATTTGCGCGCAGAGCTCAAGGATGAACCATCCAGCGAAATTGACAGTTCCGCAGGCAAAGCGTTCCGGCGATTCATGAGCCAAACCTACGATTTGAGCAAAGGCTCCATACCAGGGCATTTTCGCCGCATGGCAGTTCCTACAGCGATCGGAATGGTGTTCACGACGCTGTACAACGTCGTGGATATGTATTTCGCGGGTTTGATCTCCACGGATGCATTGGCGGGGCTGGCAATCTCGTTCCAAGTTTTCTTCATACTTATTTCTATCGGGTTCGGCGTGAATTCGGCCATGGGAGCGCTGGTCGGAAACGCAATCGGCGCGCGACGGCCGAGGCGCGCAAAGCGCGTCGCTTGCCAAGGATTGAGCTATGCCGCCATCGCCTCGCTGCTGATCGGGGCATTGGGCTTTTTCGCTTCGCCCGCCTTGGTGGCGGCAGTTTCGGAAAGCGGACCCTATCGGGATGCAGCGAACGACTACCTGCAATTGCTCCTTCTGGCCACGCCGTCTTTCCTCATCGCCTTCGGAGCCAACGGAATCCTGACCGCGCAAGGAGACGCGGTAAGCATGCAGCGCGCGCAGATCGCGGCCTTTTTCGGCAATGTCGCATTGAATCCGCTTCTTGTTTTCGGAATTCCAGGCATCTTCGAAGGCATCGGCTTCAATGGGATCGCGCTCTCGACGCTGATCTGCCAGACGGGCGTCATGTCGTTCATTCTATTCCGCGTGTATCGTTCCGACGTGCTGCGCCACGCGACGAAGCCAGCCTACAGGCCGGCGAGATCAACATTCGCGGCGATAACGGCGCAAGCGGTTCCGACGAGCTCGGCGATGATCGTGATGATGTTCGGCTCATTCGTCGTTCAGATGTTTCTGAAGGAATTCGGTCCGGAAGCCATCGCCGCGTACGGCGTCGGACTTCGCATTGAGCAAATGCTGCTGTTGCCCGGATTCGGACTGACGATCGCATTGCTTCCTATCGCCGCGCAAAATTTCGGCGCGGTCGAATACAGCCGGGTTCGCGCAGCATTCGCGTTCTGCTGCAAGGCGGGAGTCGTCGTGATGCTGGTCGCGTCATTGATTTTGTGGGTGGCGGCGCGGCCCGCCGTAAGCCTATTCAGCTCGGATCCCGAAGTGGTGAGAATCGGGGGAGACTACCTCAATGTGGATGGATTCATTCTGCCTGTTTACATCCTTCTGTTCGCGATGAATTCGCTATTGCAAGCTTTGAAGCGGCCGATCTGGACGCTTTGGATCGGCGTGTTCCGGCAAGGTCTGGGAATCGCGGCGTTCGTTTCGTTGTTCGTGCTCGTGCTGGGCATGGACACTTGGGGCGTATGGTTCGGCATCGCATCCAGTGTCATTGCCGGACTGGGGCTTGCGCTGGCGGTTACGAGCCGGGTTGCGAAGAAAGAAATTGGCGGACTCTTTCGACGCGTTTCCGATGAGTGAGGTCGCTCGCCGCTGGGGATTCCAGGCCGTTGCCGTCAGAACAGATCCCGAGATCGGACGACGGCGATCCTTCGAAAAACCGGGACCGGCAGGAGCATCCGGAATATGATGAGATTTTGCTAACCAATCATGACAGACAGAGAAATACTTGCCGAATTGTTTCGCACGGCCGTTGATGCCGCGAATCCGAAAGCCGCGATCGAAGCCCGCCTCCGTCACGAAAAATCCCGATCCGCCGTTGTCGTAGGCGCAGGAAAAGCATCGGCGCAGATGGCCAGAGCGCTGGAGGAGATTTGGGAAGGGCCGCTCACAGGGACGGTCGTGACAAGATACGGCTTCGGGGCGCATTGCGACAATATTCGGGTCATCGAGGCAGGCCATCCCGTCCCTGACGAGCGCGGACTTGCCGCATCGGCGGCGCTGCTTGAATTGGTTCGTCCGCTTGCCGCCGACGATTTGGTCGTCGCCTTGATTTCGGGAGGCGGGTCGGCGCTTCTGCCCGGTCCTCCAAAAGGGTTTTCGCTGTCCGACGAGATCGCGTTGAATGAAAAGCTGCTTCGTTGCGGCGCTCCCATATCTGCAATGAACGCAGTGCGGAAGCAGTTTTCGACCATCAAAGGAGGACGGCTGGCGGCAGCCGCAGCGCCAGCCCGAATGATTACTCTTGTTGTTTCGGATGTTCCGGGCGACGACCCTTCCATGGTGGCTTCCGGGCCGACGGTTCCCGACCATTCGGCGAACGCCGATGCGGTTTCAGCCATTGACCGTTATCATATCGACCTTCCTTCGGACATCGAGCGGTTCATTTCGAGCGGCGGCGAGCCTGCTCCGGCGCCTGACGATCCCGCGTTCCGAAGCAACGAAACGGAAGTCGTGGCTTCGGCGAGAATTTCCATGGAATCGGCAGCGGCCCGTGCCTCCAAGCTCGGCCTGAACGCCTGCGTCCTTTCGGATTCGATAGAGGGAGAAGCGCGGGAGGTCGCACGCGTCTTAGCCGCGATCGCGAAAGAAGTCCGCCGACGGGGCCGTCCTTTCAAGGCGCCTGCGGCGTTGTTGTCAGGGGGCGAGACGACCGTGACTCAAAGATCGACGGGCAAGAGCGCGAAAGGCGGCCCCAATACTGAATTCCAGCTCGCCTTCGCCGGAGAGATTGCCGGAATGGAAGGAATTGTTTCGTTGTCCGCCGATACGGACGGCATCGACGGAAGCGGGTCGAACGCGGGAGCGTTCGCCGACGGAAACACGATCGCGATGATGCGAAGCAAAGACATGGACCCAGTTTCGATCTTGAATGAAAACAATACTGCGCACGCGTTTGAAATGATCGAAGATCTTTTCACAACCGGTCCGACTGGAACGAATGTCAACGATTTCCGGGCAATTCTGGTGCGCTGAAATAGTCGCAATGGCCTGAGCCGCCGTGCTTGCGCGGACTCTGCGTGTTTCTGAGGGATGATCTTGCGGAATGCGGGTTGCCGGACGCATGCATGGGTTGCCAAAATGGGGCAATGACTGCATCAGTTTCATCAATTTCTTATTGAATGCAACGCAAGGCGAAATCTCGAATCAGTCCTCTTGACCAGGAAAGCGAAAATGCCCGACCGAAAGAAATGCCCGTCCCTGAAAGACTTCAAGGTGCTGACGTTCGATTGCTACGGAACGTTGATCGATTGGGAAACCGGCATCCCCAGAGGTCTGGAACCATTGATCAGCCGCGCCGAAATTGCCGTTTCGACCGACGAGCTTCTGGAGATGCATGCGCGGCTGGAAGCAGCGCAGCAGTCGGCAACGCCCTCCATGCCGTACGGGCGATTGCTGGCAGTCGTCTACAAGCGGCTGGCTGAAGAATTGCGCATTCCCGCATCGTGGGCCGAATGTCTCGAATACGGCAAATCCATCGGAAGCTGGCCGCCATTCAATGACAGCGCATCGGCGCTTGAATATCTGAAGAAGCACTACCGGCTGGTCGTTTTGTCCAATGTAGACAACGCAAGCTTCGAGGCTTCGCGGGAAAAGCTCGGCATCCAATTCGATGCAGTCTACACTGCGGAAGACATAGGAAGCTACAAGCCTGAAAGAAGAAACTTTGAGTACATGTTTGATCAATTGGCACGACAAGACGTTCGGAGGTCAGAAATCCTGCACGTCGCGGAAAGCATGTTTCATGACCACGAAACTGCGCGCGCGATGGGGCTTTCAAATTGCTGGATACATAGAAGATGCGGCAAGAGCGGCTTTGGAGCGGCTTCAAAACCGAAGCATACGCCCGAAATCGATTTCACATTCCCCAGTTTGGCCGCATTCGTTGAAGCCCACCGAAGCGAATTGAACTGATTCATGACTCTTCGGGAATCAAAAAACAATGCAACTCAAAGAGAAAAACATTGCGAAATCGATCCGAATATCAAGGTTCAATCAAATGCAATTCACATATTGGAGTGGACGGATTGTTCTTTTGAGTCCGCGAATGCGAGATCTTGCCGACCGCTGAAACAGGTTTCCGGCTTTTGAAAGCTGTTGATTTGATCGGATTCCGGGATCTTCGAATGCTCCGGATCGGTTTCAGGGGCTTGGTCGCCCCAGCGGCAATGCGCAGGGCGGGAATCGCGGTCGGAAGCAGAACCAGCTTCATGTTTTCAACGAATGTATCGAACTCTTCAGGAGATGGCGGTTTGCGCCAGCACTATGAATCTTCCCCGGAAGTGCCGAAGCGCAGTTCCCCGTGTTGACGGCCGCGCGAATGCATCTCCATTCGATGCAACGCGGACCAGCGAAGCGCTGGTCCGTGCCCCGGCTGCGGAGATCCTCGGAATCCGATCATCCCACCGGATTCAGAAGCTGGAAAATCTTTCTGCGGCCAGCAAGAACCCATATTCGTGGACTCGGGATCCATGGCCCCATCCGCCATATCCGCTATCCGTCGACCCATGCCGCGATTTGCAGCATGGGCCGCCGTATCGTAGCGGCGACGCGATTCCGGAAATCCTAGACCCTTCAGGACGGGGCGACTCCAGATCAGACAGCGATGCGGCCCTCTGGTCGCACCCCGCGGGAAGCTACATCTAGCTTCCGGGCGTTGCCGTCGGTCTTTGCTTGGCGCCGAAGCTGCCGATTATTTCCCATCTGCTGGCATCGGTATTTGCCCCGCCTCTGAAATCGGTGCCCATAGTCCAGCTCCCGGCAACTTCAAGATCGTCGCTGTTGTCGCGAGGTCCGTAGAGTGCCCCCCGGAACAAGCCTGCGCTGCTTTGGAGATCATTGACTGTGCCTGTCGATGTCGTGGCGCCCGAGAACACTCCTGCGTCCGAGATGCGGGCGTTCCCCAGATTGACATTGAAATTGGTGCCGTAAGCCGTCCATCCGGCGTCGGTCCACTCTTTGAAGTTGTTCAAATTCCCTTCGATGGTTCCGGGTTCGTCGCCCGTTTTCGGAATCGTCACCGTCAAGGTCGCATCGCCGCGCAGCATCTTGAATTCATTGCTGAGGGAGTTGGTGCCCTTGAAAGCATAGGCGAGAGCATGCCCTTGGAATTTCCCGCCGGTGATCGGCTCGCCGATGTCCGTGGTCCGCTTGTCGTTCTCATCCGCGAAAGCCGAGTAGCCGAAACTTAAGCCCTGTACGCGGCCCTGTCGGCCATTGGTCCCCACTGGTTGGCCATTAGGCCAATATGCCCTAAAAGTTTCGGGATCCGCGGTATAGACGAACAGCCCGTATGCGGCGTACTCCAGATAGAGCTGCTCGTCGTCCTCGGGGCAGGAGGTCCCTCTCAAGCCGTTGGGACAGGTGATCTCCCGGCCCGCAGCCGGCTCGAGATTCCGATCCACGCCGACGTGGTTGGACAGCCAGACCTCGTACGTGCCGAGGTCCTTGTACCCGTCGGGCTGGAGGAACGCATCGGATTCATAGTAGTCCCCGTCCGTCTCCAGCTGGCTTTTTGCAGCGGGGACGATGGCTTTCCAGTAGAAGTCGCCGTTTCCCTGCCAGCTGGCAACCCAATTCCTGCCGTCCGGCGCGTCCGGAACGGGCATGGTCCGCGGCGCGTCGAACGTGATCTCCAGATCCCACCCGTTCTGTCCCGGAAGACCGTCATTGAGGCGGGTTTGGCCGTCTCTGTTAGTGTCATCCGTTCTATATGCGAGGTTCCTCCGCACGTCGGTGAAATCTGCATGGGTCCAATCAACGCCAGGAGGTTTCCCTCCGCCGGTGCGGATGACAAGCCCGCCGCGCGTCAACTTCACTCCTGTAAGCACGTATTCTTCTCTAGCCAGAGCGTAAGCTGAGAAACTGAGTTGGGCGTATCCGTCCACTTTGAATTCGACGTCGACGTCGGAGAACAGCTTCTTGCCGTCCTCGTGCATGACGGTCTTGAATGTATCTTCCTCGCAGGGCTCTGGTGTGAGTGATTTTAGGCAGAAGGCCTTCGGATTGCGTTCTTGGCCGCCGCCCGCCGCGGTTCTTGTCCGCGGAATCCTGTTGATCGTCACTACATTGGTGCCTTCGCGCGGCGTCACGGCCTCGCCGTTCGCAAGCTCGTAGCGCGCGAGCGCCCTTCCCCACCAAGCGAGGGAATCAAGCGCTCCGTCGAGGAGTGGCATCTGCTCGGCCCGGAGATCGCGCGCTCGGTTGCCCGCTCTCGTCGCCGCGCCGAACTGCGCCGCGCTTCCGTCGGCTGCTGCCTTGCGTTCAGCTTCTTCCGCCGCTTTCACCGCATCGTCAAGCGCCGTGCTGGCCAAGCGGATCAGCGTTTCCGCATTGTCGCGCGCGCCCTCGGTGCCCGCCGACACTGCCAGACTCGCCGCTTCAATCGCAGCATCCGCGGCAATCTTGGCATCCGCTCTTTGTTTCTCCGCAGTCTGCAGCGGGGTCGGATCTGCGCCGCCGTCGCCATTGCCGTCCGGATTGCCGCCTCCGCCCCCGCTTCCATCGGTTCCGCCGTTTCCGTTCCCGTTTCCGCCGCCCCCGCCGCCATCAGTACCTGATCCTGCGCCGGGTCGGTCCCCTCCTCCTCCGGTCGTTCCCGAAGCATTGTTGCCGGAACCGGAGCAGGCACCAAGTGAAAGCGCCGCGGCGCAAGTGAGAACTGCGATCAGTTTAGCGTACATGAGTGAATCCTTGTCAGTTTCCTGTGTCGCCTCCTCCGGCAGCGGATGGGCTGGGCGGGGCAATGTTCTTGCCAACTTCTGCCAGCCGCGGCTAGGCTACCGGGGAATGTGTTCAATGTCCAATGTGTATTTGGTCCGCGCGGGCGAAAAGTTCCGAGTGATGCATATATCAAACATGAGGACTCAAAGAAACAAGCCTTTGGAGTGGATTTTTTTGTCTTTCGTCAAATAATGTCCAATGCCCTGCGCACCGGCGCTTGCCTCATGCCGTTTCCGGACTCGGCTGGGCGGCGCGGCGCAAGCGAAGGCGCGGAATGCTCTCGATGCTGCCGGATTTGCCGGTCGGTTATCCGCCGACACGCATGAGAAGATGCTTCTGGTCCGGAACGACCGCAGTTGAATTGTCGAGAATCTGGACGAGATTGACCTTCACTTTGCCGAGTGACAGATGCAGTCGCGAATGCAGTTCATCGTCCCGCAAACGCTGAACTCCGATAGCGTCATGGTTTAGCAAGGATCGACCCGTCTTGTTTCGGAACGTTTGTTTGGGTAGACGACTGAAACTCTTGAATTGCCGCGGAATGCTGAACCGGTGAAGACGTCGAAGAAAGCGTACATCCGTACATATGGATGCCAGATGAACGTCTACGACAGCGGACGCATGGCGGATGCGTTGGCTGTGGCCGGGTACAGCGTGTCCGAGTCTCGCAAAGAAGCGGATCTCGTGCTCCTGAACACATGCCATATCCGGGAGAAGGCCACCGAAAAGATCTACTCCGAACTCGGACGGTTCAAGCGAATGAGAGCCGAGAACCCCGGCCTGAAGATCGTTGTCGCCGGATGCGTGGCTCAAGCCGAGGGCGAGGAAATCATTCGCCGGCAGCCGATGGTCGATATCGTCGTCGGACCGCAATCCTATCACAGACTGCCGACTTTGCTCGAAAACGCGGAGGGCGGCAAGAAACTGGTGGACACGGAGTTTCCGGCGGAAGACAAATTCGAGAAGCTGCCCAATCCGACGTTCAAGCTCCGCAACCCTTCCGCATTCCTTTCTGTGCAAGAGGGGTGCGACAAATTCTGCACGTTTTGCGTCGTCCCTTACACGCGCGGTGTCGAAGCGAGCAGACCTGCGAAACGGATTCTTGAAGAAGCGAGACGCCTCGTTTCAAGGGGCGTCTGCGAACTGACCTTGCTCGGGCAGAACGTGAATGCCTATCACGGCGAAGGATTGCGCGGAAAGGAATGGTCTCTTGCGAGACTCATACAGGAGCTTGCCGAAATCGAAGGGCTGGAGCGAATAAGGTTCACGACGTCGCACCCGAACGACATGTCCGACGACTTGATTCATGCGTTTCGCGATTGTCCGAAGCTGATGCCTTATCTGCACCTGCCGGTCCAATCCGGCTCCGACCGGATACTCAAGCTCATGAATCGCAAGCATGAGTCCGCCGAATACAAGCGGATCGTCGAACGCCTCCGGTCCGCCAAGCCCGACTTGCTCCTGTCCGGCGATTTCATCGTCGGGTTTCCGGGCGAAACGGAGTGCGACTTTCAGGACACGATGTCGCTCGTCCGGGATGTCGAATACGGCCAAGCCTATTCGTTTCGCTATTCGGCAAGGCCGGGGACGCCTGCTGCGGAACGGGAGCAGGTCGATCATGGCGTGGCATCCGAACGACTTCGGAGGCTTCAGGAGCTGCTCAGCCGCCAGCAGCGGAAGGTGCAGGAATCCATGGTCGGCAGGACCGTTTCGGTATTGTTCGAGCGTTCAGGACGGATCCCCGGCCAGCTGACCGGCAAATCGGAATACCTGCACGCCGTTCACGCGGATTGCAGCGAGTCTCTGCTCGGCAGAATCATTCCGGTGAAGGTGATTCGGTCCGAGCCGAATTCGCTCGCGGGCGTGGCAATTCAATAGAACTTCAATATTGCGCGATCCATCGGAGTTCAGGGTGAGCCGCTTTCGGAAGCTGTCCGAATCCTTCAAGCGGTTGTAGTCGAATCCGCATCGCTTGGATTCGGCTTCGTGCAAAGAATCCGAATTGCGGGATGATCGGCAGGCCGGGCAATCGGGACCGCCGTTGGATCCGGAACAACCGGACGGCCGGATTTGCCCGTTCTTGAGGCGCTCGGGGTAATCGGCCGTCAGCGCGAGACCTGAAGGCAGAAAGACCGCTCAATGCGCGCATGGTGCGAAAAGCCGAGGGAGCGACGGCTTCGTTCCAATTGTGCGGAACCACGTCAAGGGTTGTGGAGTCCGAGCAACGCGGCGCAGTGGTCGTCGCCTGTTGCTTGCACTTGGAGTCGACTCCGATCATTCAAATCTGATATTGACTGGCGCGAACGAAACGTCGCCTTGCTCATTGCATGTTGGCGGATCAATACGGAACTCTTTGGCGGAGTCGATTGCAATACGGAGCATTGTTTGGCTTTAAGCCCTTTAGGCGGATCCGGTGAAACCTTGGTCGAATTCCCGGACAACCGACATTTGATAGCGCTTTGCGGCGCGAACGACCAAAATCTGGTGCAGATCGAGTCTGGTTTGGGCATTCAGATCGCCCGCCGGGGCAACAGGCTTGTTCTGATTGGCGACAGCTCCAAGTGCGCTGCGGGTGACGATGCGTTGAAGAGCCTTTACGCGAAGCTCGAAAACGGCCGGAACATCGAGCCGTACGATATTGATGCGGCGATTCGTTTCGGAAAGCAATTTGCAAACGGCGCCGAACATGATTGGCATCGCGGAGAAGAACGGCCGCATGACGCGATTGAAATCAAGACGAGGCGCAAAATCGTAGAAACTTGGACGCCGTCCCAAACCAAGTTCGTGAAGGCCCTGCTCGATGAGACGATGGTATTCGGGATTGGCCCGGCAGGCACGGGCAAGACTTACCTCGCCGTCGCCGTAGGCGTTTCGATGTACCTTTCAGGCAAGGTCGACCGCATTGTGCTGTCGCGTCCTGCAGTGGAAGCGGGGGAACGGCTGGGGTTCTTGCCGGGAGACATGAAAGACAAGATCGACCCCTACATGAGGCCGCTTTACGACGCTTTGTATTCGTTCCTTCACGCAAAGCAGGTTGAACGTTTGCTTGAAGAGCGTAGGATCGAAATCGCGCCGCTCGCATTCATGAGAGGACGGACGCTGTCTTCTTCGTTCATCGTTCTCGACGAGGCCCAGAACGCGTCCAAACTGCAGATGAAGATGTTCCTCACGCGGCTGGGCGTCGGCTCCAGGATGGCGATCACGGGCGACGTCACGCAGATCGACCTTCCGCGAGGGGTCAAATCAGGGCTTGTCGAAGCGCAAGCGAAACTGAACGGCATCAAGGACATCTCCTTTTGCTCCTTCTCGTCGAAGGATGTGGTTAGGAATGCCCTCGTGGGCAGAATAATCAGTGCTTATGATTCAGGATCTTGAGAGCGGTCCCGGAATGGTGGAGGCGGTCGTGGAAGATTCGCGATGGGAGGCGGTCGGATTCGCGGAACTCGCGAATCGCGCATGTGTCGCGACCGTCCGTCAAGCCGCTCCGGAGTGCTGCGGCCATGAAATCGCCGTTCTCGCTTGCGACGACATTCGCATGAAGGGACTGAATTCAGCCTTCAGGAAGGTGTCTTCCCCTACGAATGTGCTCGCATGGCCGTCGCATGCCGGAAGCGGTTCCGCGGCCGGAGAGGAATGCTTGGGAAACATCGCTGTTTCATGGGAAACCTGCCGCCGCGAAGCGGACGAAGCGCGCATCGAACTTGCGGACCACATCTCCCATTTGCTTGTTCACGGCTGTCTTCACCTCCTCGGATACGATCATGACCGCGATCAAGAAGCATCGGAAATGGAAGATATGGAGATCCGGGTACTTGCCTCGCTAGGCATTCCGAACCCATATTGTAGATAGACGCAAAACCGCGAAAGCGGGTCGCGAACGGAAAGGAAAATGGAAAGTTCATCAGAGGGCTCCCCTACCGCGGCGCGGGGCGCGCAAAATGTGAATTCGAGCAGTCTGAATCCACAGGAAAAACCGCAAAGACTCTTCGGTCGATGGATCGAAAATTTTTTCCAGGACAGTCGAAAAAGCACGGAGACCGTGAATGGCGACGCAGGTAGCGCTGTCGCGGACGGAGTCGTTCAATACGCTATTCCTGCAAGCGTGCTTGAATGCCCGGTCAAGGATGTGGCTCTCGTCAGGAGCGATATTGTCGCGGTTCCGATCGACATAGGCCTCCACGAGCTCGTGGATGTTTTCCGCAAAAAGGGACTCTCGAGGCTGCCCGTGTTCTCGAACTCTCTTGATACTCCTTGCGGTCTGATCCATCTGAAAGACTTGGCGCTCAAGCACGGTTTCAACGTCTCGAACGAGCCGTTCAACCTGAATGGCATGCTTCGCGAATTGCTCTACGTGCCGCCTTCGATGCCGATCAAGGTGCTGCTGCAGAAGATGCAGGCTGAGCGGAAGCACATGGCCTTGGTCATCGACGAGCACGGCGGCGTCGACGGTTTGGTCACGCTTGAAGATCTGTTCGAGCAGGTTTTCGGCAACATTGAGGATGAGCATGACATTGTGAAAGACGATGACCCGTGCATTGAAGAGGCGCCCGGTGTTTACTTGTGCCGTGCCGCGACGCCGCTCGTCGAGTTCGAAAAGTTGGTTTCGAAAGAATTGGCTTTAAAGGACGACGAGGACGAATTTGATTCGCTAGGGGGATTGGTGAACATGCTGGCAGGTCGGGTTCCGGTGCGCGGCGAGGTGGTATCTCATCCGTCCGGTCTGGAAATCGAGGTCGTCGACGCGGATCCGAGGCGCATCAAACAACTCCGCATTAGGGTCGGCGCTTCGCAGAAGCCCTGACGCAGATGAATCCCGCAAGCGCCGTGGGCGCGCTGTCCGCCAAAGGTTGGCGCGGTTCGGCTTTGCTTGTTGCGCTGGGAGCATTGGGTGGACTCGGGCATCCGCCCTTTTCGTGGCCGCTGGTCACGATTGCCGCATTCGCCGCCGGCTGCTTTGCCTTGGTCAATTGCGGAAAACAAATTGATGCCGTCAAGGTCGGCTGGCTTTTCGGCGCTGGATATTTTGCCGTTTCGCTCATTTGGATCGTCGAGCCGTTCATGGTGTTTCCGGAAAGGGACGGATGGATGGCGCCGTTCGCGATCTTTTTCGCAGCCGCCGGATTAGGCGGATTTTGGGGCGCCGGTTTCTGGACCGCGTGGAAATTGGGAATCGGCCCCGGAAGCCGCGCCCTTGCGCTCGCGGGGTGCATTGCGGCGATCGGGATGCTGCGTGAAGAACTGCTCACAGGGTTTCCTTGGGCGCTTCCTTCATACGTATGGTCGGATGCGCCGGTGGCTCAGGCGTTGGCGGTCGTCGGTCCGCACGGTTTGACGTTTCTGACCGCATTGGCGGCCTTTTCGCCGTTCCTTGCTCGGAAACCATGGGTCGGGGCGACCATTGCCGCAGCGGGGATATCCGTCATCTGGGCCGCCGGATCGTGGAGGCTTGCTTCGGGCGATGTCGAGCACGCCGATCAAGCGCGCGTCCGGCTTGTGCAGCCGAACGTGCCGCAGGCGGAAAAATGGAACGCCGCGATGTCGGAAGAATTTTTCCAGCGTTTGCTAAGCCTGAGTTCCCGGCCTTCCGACGATCCCGTCGATCTCGTAATTTGGCCGGAAACCGCGGTTACCGATTTGCTCAAGGACGCTCGCAAGCGTTTTCCGGAAATGGCCGCGTCCGCGAGCGGAGCTTACATCGTGACAGGCGTAAGGCGGCGCGATGGCGGTCGGTTCTACAACAGCATGATCGCGTTGAGTCCGGACGGAGACCTGATCGGCGTCTACGACAAGCGCCACTTGGTGCCGTTCGGCGAATATGTGCCGTTCGGCGACCTGTTGTCCGATCTGGGGTTCAACGGCCTTGCGGCCGACGAAGGCGGGGGATTCAGTCCGGGAACAGGGCCGGCCTCGCTGAACCTCGGTTCGGCGCTCGGAAACATGCTCGCGCTAATTTGCTATGAAGCGATCTTTCCAAGGGAAATCCGAACGGAATTCCGTCCTCGCGGGATGCTGCAGATCACCAACGACGGCTGGTTCGGGACATTTGCAGGACCGCAACAGCACTTCGCGCAAGCGAGAATGAGATCGATTGAACTCGGCTTGCCGTTGTTGCGGTCTGCGAATACCGGCATATCGGCGGTTGTGGACGGACGTGGAAGGGTGATCGCCCGGCTCCCGCTCGGAATGCAGGGCGCAGTCGATTCATTTATGCCCGCGCCGGATCCGCCGACTCTCTACAGCAAGATCGGCGATCTGCCGATCGCTGTTGTTCTGCTCTCAATCTTGGCGATGCTCGGTCGGCTGCGAATTCTGCGTTGACCCTCGAAACGCCTGTTGGTAACTCGAAACGCCGCGCCCATGCGAATTTCCGCCTGACCGGCGCCCAATTGGCTGGAGCGATTGCGATGCTGCCGGGAAACTACGAATTCACATCCGAATCCGTGTCGGAGGGCCACCCCGACAAAGTTTGCGACCGGATATCGGACGCCGTCGTTGACGCATATTTGAGCGAAGATCCGGGCTGCAGGGTCGCTTGCGAAGTCCTGGCGACCACAAATCGGGTCGTCGTCGCCGGAGAAGTGAGGGGGCCGGAGGCGGTATCCGGAAGGATTGAAGAGATCGCAAGGGAGTGCGTCAAGGACATCGGATACGAGCAGGACGGCTTCCACTGGCGCGACATGGAAGTCCAGAACTATCTTCACGAACAGTCCAGCGATATTGCTCAAGGCGTCGACGGAACTGAAGAAGCAGGCGAAGGCGCCGGCGACCAAGGCATGATGTTCGGCTACGCAGTGGATGAGACGGCTGAATTCATGCCGGCCCCCATACTCTGCGCGCACAAGGTGCTGCGGAAATTGGCGCAGGCCAGGAAGGACGGTTCCGAAACCCGCCTGGGCCCGGATGCGAAATCGCAATTCACCTTCCGCTATGCGGATGGCCGTCCGGTGGAGGTGGCTTCGGTCGTGCTGTCGGTCCAGCATTTCGACGAGAATCTCGGCTCTGACGACATCAAGGAGATCGTGAAGCCTTACGTGCTTGAATCTTTGCCCGGCGAGTTGATCAGCCCGTCAATGAAATGGCTGGTCAACCCGACCGGCAAATTCGTCATCGGCGGACCGGACGGCGATTGCGGGCTTACCGGTCGCAAGATAATCGTGGATACCTACGGCGGCGCCGCGCCGCACGGCGGCGGCGCGTTTTCAGGCAAGGATCCGACCAAGGTTGATCGGTCCGGGGCCTATGCTGCGCGCTACCTCGCGAAAAATGTCGTCAAGGCCGGACTGGCGCGGCGCTGCTGCATCCAAATCTCGTACGCGATCGGAGTGGCCGAACCGCTTTCGATATTTGTGGAAACCTACGGCACCGAGTCTGTGCCGATCAAATCCATCTTGAATGCGGTCAAATCGGCGATGGACCTGACGCCGAGAGGAATCCGAAACCACCTGAAGCTCAACCGTCCGATATACCAGAATACCGCGGCTTACGGGCATTTCGGCCGCGAGCCGAACGAAGCGGGCGGATTCACTTGGGAAAAGCTTGATCTGGCGGACCGGTTGCTGTCGCTAGTTTGAAATTCCGGGCGCTTCGCTTCCTTCCGGCAATGCGGGAATGACGCCTTCCCGGCCCGCGGCGCCTCGAAACCTTTACGGGCGTCGTCGCGGCAAGCGACTCAGGCCGAGTAGGGCCGCGCTGCTGGACACCGATCTTCCGAGATATCTTTTCCAAGGTGTCCCGGTCGGCGGAAACCTTGGTCGCGCCCCGGTCGAACTGGAGCGGCAGTTCGGCGAAAAAGAGGAGTTCCGCCTCGAAATCGGTTTCGGCTCGGGAGAGCATCTGATCCGGACCGCCGACTCGCATCCCGAAATCGGCTTGATCGGGTGCGAGCCGTTCATCAGCGGCGTCGCGTCGTTGCTGGCGAAAATCCGCGTCCGAGGAACAGGCAATATTCGGATTTACCCCGGAGACGTCCGGGACGTGCTGGATATCCTGCCGGATGCGTCGATCCGCTCGGCATATCTGCTGTATCCGGATCCGTGGCCGAAGAAGCGACATCACAGAAGGCGATTCGTCACGCCTGAATTCTTGCGGCCTTTGGCGCGCGTGCTGGATTGCGGCGCTAAATTCAGGATTGCGACGGACGTGCCGGATTATGCGAGGCAGACGATGGAGCAGGTGCTGAAGGACGGCCTGTTCGAATGGACGGCGCGTCGGCGTCGCGACTGGGCGCGGCCTTGGGAAGGATGGCTGCCCACCAGGTATGAAAAGAAAGCCGTCGCGAACGGACGGACGCCGATCTACATGACGTTCATTCGGACTTGTGAGAAATCCCGTGCGGAAGCCGCGGAGCAGGATTCAGGATGAATGGAAATTTCGCTCCGTTTCGCCTTCTGAATGCCGTGCCTCAGGCAGCTTCCGTCGAAATGTCTGCGCCCAAGCTTGTCATCAGCTTTTTGAAGGTTGGGAAACTGGTCGCGATCGGCGTTCCGTCGTCGATCGCGACCGGCTTGTCGGACGCCAGCCCCAGACAAAGTAAGCTCATGGCGATCCGGTGGTCGAAAAAGGAGCGGCATGTCGCGCCTCCGGGAACGCCGCGACCGCCGCGAACCACGAAAGTATCTTCATCCTCGTCGACATTCACGCCGCAGGCTTCCAGCCCGCGCGCCATCGCGGCGATCCGGTCGGATTCCTTGACCCGAAGCTCTTTGACGCCTCGCATGACCGTATCGCCCTCGGCGAAAGCGGCGATGGCAGAGAGAATCGGGTATTCGTCGATCATTGAAGGCGCCCGTTCAGGGGGGACTTCAACGCCTTTGAGCTGAGAGTGCCGCACCGCAATGTCTGCAACCGGCTCGCCTCCTTCGATTCGGCAATTTTCGAATTCGAGGGCGGCGCCCATTTCCTTCAGCGTGTCGAACAGCCCTGTTCGCGTGGGATTGACCCCGACGCCGCGCACGCAAATCTCCGATCCCTCCGCGAGGATTGCGGCCGCGACGGGAAAGGCTGCCGAAGACGGATCGCCGGGCACTGCGACAGTCTGCGGCTTCAATTCGGCATACCCCTTCACGGTGACGGCTCGACCCCGGCCCTCGGGCTCCACCGCTACGTCTGCACCGAAGGCGGAAAGCATTCGTTCGGTATGGTCCCTGGTCGTCGATGCCTCGAACACTGTCGTACTGCCGAGAGCGTTCAAGCCAGCGAGCAATATCGCGGACTTGACCTGGGCTGAAGGAACGCTCGGCCGATGAGTGATGGGGACGGCTTCCCGCGGCCCCAGCACGGTTATGGGCAGCCGGCCGCCCGCGCGTCCCTCACATCTGGCGCCGAATTCGCCGAGCGGATTGGTGATCCGTCCCATAGGCCGGGACCGTAGCGAACTGTCTCCGGTGAATGTCGCGGCGATTTCGGTCGTCGCCATCGCGCCCATGAGCAGGCGGACGCCGGTTCCGGAGTTGCCGCAGTCGATGACGTCATAGGGCTCGGCGAAGCCGCCGGTTCCGACGCCGTGAATGCTCCACTCGCCCGGCGCGCTTCTTTCGACAGTCGCGCCGAACCGTTCGACCGCTTTCGCGGTCGCAAGCACGTCGTCGGCTTCAAGCAGCCCTGTCGTTCGCGTTTCGCCTGCGGACAAGGCGGCTAGAATCAGCGCCCTGTGGGAAATCGATTTGTCTCCGGGAATGCCGATTGCGCCCCTGAGCGGATGGCCTGGCGAAGAAATCATCTTGATCGGCGGGTGAGTTCGCATCGCTTCCCGAATCCGGCTGCATTCAAGCCCGTGCCCATATTTGAGCTTGGTTTGATTGTCCAACCTTCCGCCGCATCTCGACGCAGCGGTCGCGGCGCGCCGATTGCAGCGGGCCGGCAACACGGCTAATGACTCAGAACGCCGGTTTTTGGGGGCGAGAGAATGCGATTCACCGTCGCGATCGACGGTCCGGCCGCATCTGGCAAAGGCACCATTGCGCAAGCGGTATCCGACAAATTCGGCTTCGCATACTTGGATACGGGCCTGCTGTATCGAGTCGTGGCCAAAAAGCTCTTGGATGCGGACAAAGCGGCGTCGGACGAGAATGCCGCCGCGATCGCCCGCTCGATCATGATCGAAGACCTGTCTGCGCCCGGATTGCGCACGCCAGCGGTTTCGCGCGAAGCGTCGAGGGTAGCCGCCATGCCGGAACTTCGTGAAGCGCTGATCGGATTTCAGCGCGGATTCGCGGAACGGAAAGGCGGCGCGGTCTTGGACGGGCGCGATATCGGGACCGTCGTTTGCCCGTGCGCCGAAGTCAAACTGTTCGTGACCGCGAATGAAGGCGTCCGCGCCCGCCGGCGGCACAAGGAGCTGCTGGAGGCAGGCGAGGAGATGACTCTGTCCGACGTTCTCAAGGATTTGCAAAGCCGGGATGAACGCGACTCCAGCCGGCGGTGCGCCGCGCTTCGCCGAGCGGACGATGCTGTATTGCTTGACACGTCGGAATTGACTATAGACCTCGCGGTGACAAAAGCAGTCACTGCAATTGAGAAGCGAATCGTCGCTGGTCAAGCAAATTGAACCGGCGTCGGTATTGTATGCTGCAGAGTTCATGCCGAACCGCAGCCTGAAACTGGAGCCGCCCGACTTGGGCGTTGGGATTTTGGGAGCGCACTGATTTGCCTGCAACCGCAACAATGGAGGAATTCGAAGCCCTCTTGGAACAAAGCTTCGAGGCCGGGGTGCCCGCTGAAGGCAGCGTGGTAGGCGGAAAAGTCATCGCCATCGAATCCGGCCAGGCGATCGTCGACATTGGCCACAAGATGGAAGGTCGCGTCGACCTCAAAGAGTTTTCGGGTCCCGGCGCCAAGGAGGAGGTCGACATAGGAGATGTCGTCGAAGTCTACTTGGACCGCGTGGAGGACGGCAGGGGCGAGGCGGTGATTTCGCGCGACAAGGCGCGCCGCGAAGAAGCTTGGGATCGGCTTGAGAAGGCGTATTTGGAAGACGGCAGGGTCGACGGTTCGATGTTCAACCGGGTCAAGGGCGGGTTCACCGTCGATCTTGGCGGGGCGATCGCGTTTTTGCCCGGATCTCAGGTCGACGTTCGCCCGGTCCGGGACCCCGGACCGCTGATGGGCATGAAGCAGCCGTTCCAGATCATAAAGATGGATCGGAAGCGCAACAACATAGTCGTTTCGAGACGCGCGATCCTTGAAGAAAGCAGAGCGGAGCAGCGGGCCGAGATCATCGGACGCCTCAAGGAAGGCGACGTGGTCGAAGGAATAGTGAAGAACATCACCGATTACGGCGCTTTCGTCGATCTCGGCGGGGTCGACGGGCTGCTGCATGTGACGGACATGGCTTGGAGGCGCGTTCATCACCCGAACGAAATCCTGACCATCGGAGAAACGATCAATGTCCAAGTCGTCAAGGTCAATCGGGAAACGCACCGAATCTCTCTCGGCATCAAGCAGCTCCAGGAAGATCCATGGCTCCAGGTCGAGACGAAGTTCCCCATCGGCACGAAGCACAAGGGAGTCGTGACGAACATCACCGAATACGGAGCGTTCGTGGAGTTGGAGGCCGGAGTCGAAGGGCTGGTCCACGTATCTGAAATGTCTTGGACCAAAAAGAACATCCATCCCGGCAAGATCGTGTCCACTTCGCAGGAAGTTGAAGTTCTGGTGCTCGACATCGATGTGGCCAAGCGGCGCGTATCGCTGGGCCTGAAGCAGACCATGCGGAATCCGTGGGAGCAGTTCGCGGACAAATACAAGGCTGGAGACAGGCTGAGCGGCCAAGTCAGAAACATTACGGATTTCGGCTTGTTCGTCGGCTTGGAATTCGAAATCGACGGAATGATCCATCTTTCGGACCTCAGCTGGGACCGCCCCGGCGAGGAAGCCATGAAAGACTACAAGAAAGGCGACATGGTGGATGTCGTCGTGCAGGAGATCGATGCGGAGAAAGAACGAATTGCCCTCTCGGTAAAGGATCTGACCACGGATCCTTTCGTTTCCGCAACATCGGGATTGAAGCGCGGAGACACCGTTTCCGTCACGGTCGCATCGATCGAAGATGGCGGAATCGAAGTCGATTACAAGGGAATCAAGGCATTCATCAAGAGATCCGATCTAAGCAGAGAGCGCTCCGAACAGCGGCCTGAAAGATTCAATGCCGGAGACCTTGTGGATGTTCGGGTGGTCAATATCGACACCGCGGCCCGCAAGCTGGGATTTTCCATCAAAGCCCGGGAAATCACGGAGGCGAAGGAAGCTGTCGAACAGTACGGTTCTTCCGACTCCGGCGCTTCGCTCGGCGATATTCTGGGCGCGGCTCTGAGGGACAAGGATTCCAGCTAGCAGTCGTTCCGCCGAAGACGCAATCGCTCTCGTCATTCGTAGCGCCGCCCCTCGTGTCGGGATCCATCCGCCCGGTCGATGGACGGAGCTTGTGGTTTCCGCAAGAGTTCGCGGGTGAATTTGCTGAAAATTGTCCAAAATATGCGGAAATTTCCTGCCTTTTTCCGGGATTGTCTGGAAAATGCCATATATCCCTTGAATGCATGTGAACTCATGGATTACTGTGTTCAGGCTTGAATTGGCGCGAAGCACGGCGGAATTTCCTGCCTTTGACCGGGGATCTTTGAAGGTTGCAGGAAAGGATGTGCCTCGAGACGGGGCAAGTTGCGGAACTTGCATTTTTAGGAAAACCTGAACTGGCAGCATGAGGGTGTGGATATGGTTCGATCCGAACTCGTACAGGAGATATTGAAAATCCATCCGGATCTTCGTCAACAGGAAGTTCATGCGATTGTTGATGCGATTTTCAGCGAGATGTCCGACGCGATGTCCGTCGGCGACCGGATAGAAATCAGGGGGTTCGGAGCGTTCTCCGCCAAGTTGCGAAAGTCTCGCAACGCGCGCAACCCGCGAACCGGGGAGCCGGTCAAAGTTCCTCCCAAATACGTTCCTTTTTTCAAGACTGGCAAAGGACTGCGGGACAGGCTGAATAGCGAAGGCGGCGATTGAAGCGACATAGCGCGGTTTTTTGATGCGTCCGCTCAAACTGGCATTGCTTGCTGCGGTCGCGGTGATCATGATCGTGTTCGCGCTCGCCAACCGCGAACTTGTTGTCGTTCGGATCGTGCCGGCGGAATTTTCAGGCTTCTTCCCTTCGCTTCCGGCGTTCGCTGTGCCGGCGTTCGCCCTGATCTTCGCAGGGATTCTGATCGGCTTGATGATCGGCTTCGTCTGGGAGTGGATGCGGGAGCATCGCCACAGAGCCGAGGCTGTTCAGAACAAGCGCAAGGTCTCCAAGCTGGCGATGGAAAACGAAGATCTGAAAAAACGCGATTCCAAGGAAAAAGACGAAATACTCGCGCTGCTCGAGTGAGCTGCTGGACATCACGAATGAAAATCTGCTCGGAAGTGCAAGTCAAGATATGCGGAATTTCAACGGATGCGGCGCTGGACGCCGCCGCCGAAGCGGGAGCCGCGTACGTCGGATTTGTGTTCTTCCCGAAATCACCCAGAAATATACTGCCTGAAGATGCGCAAGGGTTGGCCGGGCGAGCTTCGGACCGTCTGAAGCGAGTCGCGTTGACAGCCGATGCTTCAGACGCTGTGCTTGACCGGATCGTTGAAGTTGTTCCAGTTGACATGCTTCAACTGCACGGCAAGGAGACTCCGGACCGCGTTCTGGAAGTTCGCAGGCGTTTCGGCATGCCGGTCATGAAAGCGATCAGCATTCGGAGCGAAGAGGATTTGGGGAGGATCGAGCGATACTCCGACGTCTCCGACCAGTTGCTTGTCGATGCCAAGCCGGTTGAGGGCGACACTCGTCCCGGCGGCTTGGGAGTGCCTTTCGATTGGCAGCTGATTGCCGACTTCGACTGGCCGATCCCTTGGATGCTGGCGGGCGGTCTGAATAGCGGCAATGTGGCCGAGGCAATACGACTGACCAACGCTCGGCGAGTGGACGTCTCGACCGGCGTGGAGGTTGCGCCCGGCCGGAAATCCGCGGAGAAAATCAGGCAATTCGTTACTGCAGCGAGGACATGACATGAAGCCGGATTTGATGAATTCATTCATGACGGGGCCTGACGAACGGGGTTGCTTCGGCAAATTCGGCGGGCGATTCGTGTCGGAAACGCTTATGCCCTTGATCTTGGATCTGGAAGCTGAATACGCCAAAGCGAAATCGGAGGACGGCTTCTGGTCCGAAATGGACGATCTTTGGAAGCACTATGTGGGCCGTCCTTCGCCGCTTTACTTTTCCGAGAGGCTTACCGAGCATTTCGGCGGCGCGAAAGTGTACATGAAGCGGGACGAGCTGAACCATACCGGAGCTCACAAGATCAACAACGTGCTCGGCCAGATCCTTCTGGCCCGCCGAATGGGGAAAACCCGGATAATCGCCGAGACCGGCGCCGGGCAGCACGGCGTCGCAACGGCCACGGTTTGCGCCCGGTTCGGATTGGAATGCATCGTATACATGGGCGTGCACGATGTGGAGCGCCAGGCGCCCAACGTGTTCCGGATGAAATTGCTGGGAGCGGATGTCATTCCGGTCACGTCCGGCAGAGGAACGCTGAAGGACGCGATGAACGATGCCTTGAGGGACTGGGTCACGAACGTGCGCGACACGTTTTACTGCATCGGAACGGTCGCCGGTCCGCATCCCTATCCGGCGATGGTTCGCGACTTCCAATCCATTATCGGCAAAGAGGCGAAGCAGCAGATGTTCGAGGCCGAAGGCCGGCTGCCGGACACGCTCATCGCTGCCATCGGAGGCGGTTCCAACGCGATGGGCTTGTTTTATCCTTTCTTGGACGATGCCGATGTTCGAATCATCGGGGTGGAGGCCGGCGGAAAGGGCGTCAATTCAAAAATGGAGCACTGCGCGTCTTTGACCGGCGGCAGACCCGGCGTCTTGCATGGAAACCGGACCTATCTCCTCCAGGACGGAGACGGACAAATCTTGGAAGGTTTTTCGATATCCGCCGGCCTCGATTATCCCGGCATCGGTCCGGAGCATTCCTGGCTGCACGAGACCGGCCGGGCCGAATACGTCGCGATAACGGATGCCGAAGCGCTCGACGCATTCAAGATCTGCTGCGAGCTTGAAGGGATTATTCCAGCTTTGGAGCCGTCCCACGCGCTGGCCCATGTCGCGAAGATCGCGGGCGATCTTCCGCGCGATCACATCATTTGCATGAACATGTGCGGCCGAGGGGACAAAGATATCTTCACGGTGGCGAAATCATTCGGCATCGAGTTGAACGAAAGCGGCTGAATCATCCGGTTGAACGGTTTGACCGGAAAATTGGAATAGGCCTCAATTTTTTTCAAATCGCATGGTTTGCCAACCGCAAGCCCGACTGCGCTTCGTCTTGAAGCGCGAGCAGATCTTCAGATTGAATTGGCAAAGATTCGGCGGGGCTCGAAAGGGTCGGTTCGGCTGAGCCGGGCGTCTTCCATTTTCATTGCAAATCGATGGCGTGCCTTTTCAGCACTTCGAGGGGAACGACTTCAAGAGCCTTCGCGTGGGTGGATTCCAACCGGATTTTCGGCGCGGCTCCTTCTTCGCTGGCTTGCAGAAAGCGCGCGGCGCACAAGCACCATTGGTCGCCTTCCTTGAGTCCGGGAAAGCCGTATTCCTCCTGTCGCGTGGTCAGGTCGTTGCCGACATACTTCGAATACGCCAGGAATTCCTCGGTCATGATCGCGCATACCGTATGGCTGCCGCGGTCCAGCGGTCCGGTGTCGCAACACCCGTTCCGGAAGAATCCCGTCAGCGGATCCCCCGAGCATGTCTGAAGCTCGCCGCCGAGAACGTTTACTGAAGGTTCAATTTCAAGCGACATCATTTCCTCCGAGCGCAGGCCATTTCAACGCGATTGAACCATGATTCCCGTCGTGAGGCGAAATCGGACAAGTTCGTCGGCTGGGCTGAAATCCGAGGAGCGCCTCGCTGTTGATTTTCCGACTTGCATCGGAACAGATCGCGAGTTCAGCCGCGAATCCAAGATTTCAGCCTCTCGAAAACGCCGCCTTCCGAGCGGTTTCCGCTGCCGGCCCTTCGCTGCTGCATGGCTTCGCTTTGCATGCTGACATCTTGGGGGGAAGGCGTCTTCGGAGCAAGCGTTTTTTGCGAAATCAGCTGTTGAAATTTTTGCAGCTCGTCCGCCGCCAGCAGTTCCGCTCCTCGGCTGACGCTGTCCAGCGCGGAATCAAGCCACTCCAACTCGCCTTTCGAGAAGTCTTTCAAAACGTGCGGAATCACCAGATCCTTGCGGCCCGGATGTCCGACGCCGATCCTCACGCGCAGAAATTCTCCGCCGACATGCCGCTGAACCGATTTCAATCCGTTGTGGCCGCCGCTTCCGCCGCCGGCCTTCGCCTTCGTTTTGCCGGGCGGAAGATCGATCTCGTCGTGGATGACGATGACATCGCTGCAGTCGAGCTTGAAATACCGCGCCGCTTCCCCGACGGATTGACCGGAATTGTTCATGAAAGTCTCGGGCTTCAGAAGGCCGACGCGCGCGCTTCCGAGCCGGCCTTCCGAAAACAAGCCCTGAAACTTCGTCCGCCAACGTCCGAAACCGCGGTCCTCCGCGATCTTCTCCACTGCGCGGTATCCGACATTGTGGCGGTTTCCCGCATATTTCGCGCCCGGATTTCCGAGGCCTACAAACAGTTTCAATTGTTCGCCTCAGGGCAATCCCTTCGTTTCAACGGGCGCTCGCGCCGACAGGCGCACCCGCAAAATCCGATGCGCAGGATATCGACGATTTCCTCGAGTGCCGTACCGACCGCCGGCATACGTCTTGTTCAGTCGGCAGCGGCTTCGTCGTCGGATTCAGTCTTCTCCTCGGTTTCCGCTTGATCGGCGGAACGGAGACCGGACGGGGCTGAAATGTTCGCGATGACGAAATCCCGGTCGGCGATCTTTGGACGAGCGCCTTTCGGGAGCTTGATGTCGGATATCGTGAGGATGTCCCCGACATTCAGGCCTGTAAGGTCGCCGGTGATTTCCTCAGGGATGTTGCCCGCTGTCACGATCAGTTCGACTTCGCCGCGGACGACGGTGAGCACGCCGCCGCGCTTCAAGCCCGGCGAAAGCTCGTCGTTGACGAACTTGACGGGAATGAACAAATTGATCTCGCTGGCTCGATTGAGCCGCATGAAGTCCACATGGCTCGGCAGGTCCTTCACGACGTCCCGCTGGACCGACCGGCAAATCACGCGCACATCGCTCATGCCGTCCACTTTCAAGTTGAAGAGTGTCGACAGGAAGCGGCCGGCCTTCAGCCGCTTGTGCAACTCGTTCATTTTGAGATTCAGCGGGACCGGCACCTCGCCGCCCCCGTATACGATCCCCGGCACATAGCCGTTGCGCCTTGCTTGCCGAGCGGCCCCCTTGCCCGTCCCCGTGCGCAGTTCGGCCGCAAGATCCGGTATTCCGCTTGCCATCCGCTTGCTCCTGATTTCATCCCGCAGGCATCCTCCAAGGGTGCATGCCCGCAAATCGAATGGCGTTTACGCGGGATTGCCGCCGAATGCAAAGAAATATGACATGCCGCCGCAAGCTTCCCGCATTTCAGGTCCATTCGGTGGCGAAATCCGCCGGAAGCAAGACGTTCTCGCGCCGCAGATTCCGGACGTCCCTTTCTCCGCAAAGCGCCATTGTCGTATCGAGCTCCTTGCCGATGATCTCGAGCGCCCTGAAAACTCCCTCTTCGCCCGATGCGCCAAGCCCGTAGACGAATGCTCGGCCGATGTATGTGCTCGTCGCGCCCAGCGCGAGCGCCTTGAGCACATGCTGGCCAGACCGGATTCCGGAATCCAAATGCACTTCGATCTGCTCGCCGACGGCATCGACGATCGACGGCAAAGTTCTGATTGAAGAAAGTGCGCCGTCGAGCTGTCGCCCGCCATGATTGGAGACGATGATGGCGTCGGCCCCGTAGCCCGCCGCCCTTCGCGCATCTTCGACATCCAAGATGCCCTTGAGGATCAGCGGCCCGCCCCAAAGCTTTTTGATCTCTTCCACTTGGCTCCAATCCAATGCCGGGTCGAACTGCTCCTTGGTCCATTCCATCAGCGATCTCGTATCGGTTACCGCCTTGACATGGCCTACAATGTTTCCGAATTTCCGCCGCTTCGTGCCGGCCATGCCCGCCGCCCAGCGGATTTTGGTCGCAAGGTTCGCCAGCGTTCCGATGGTCAGGCGGGGCGGCACGGAAAGGCCGTTCTTCAGATCCTTGTGCCTTTGCCCCAGAATTTGGAGATCGAGTGTAAGCACCAGCGCCGAGCATTCCGCATCCTTGGCGCGCTGAATGAGGCTTCGAACGAATTCCTTGTCCCGCATCACATAGAGCTGAAACCAGAAACCCTTTCCCGCGTGCTGCGCCACATCCTCTATCGAGCAAACGGACATGGTGGACAGCGTGAACGGAACGCCGAAGCGCTTCGCGGCCCGCGCGGCCTTGATTTCGCCGTCCGCCGACTGCATTCCGAGCATTCCCACCGGCGCCAGCGCCACCGGCATCGCGGCATCCATGCCGATGATCTTCGCGGCGATGGAGCGGTTCGACATGTCGACCGCGACCTTCTGGCGCAACCTCACCCGCGAGAAGTCATCGGTGTTTTCCTGGAACGTCTGTTCGGTCCAGCTCCCGGATTCCGTGTAATCGAAGAACATGCGGGGGACCCGGCGAGAATAAATCTGCTTGAGGTCCTCAATGCAGGTGACGGCTGTCATATTCTTTCAAACCTTTGGGAGCGCGACATCCCGAATTAGCAGCCGCATCTAGGATCAACAACCAATTGTGTGCGGACGCCCTGATCGATTGAAGCGTAGATCGAGTTATTGGGACAGTTTTCCTTGAACAGCCGAACTCAGCGTGCGCGGAGTTCGGATGGCTGCCTCGCCCTTGATGCCTGCGCGGCTGGCTTCGAGCCTCGCCCGATGCTCGTCTGGCATGTCCTCCGCCGCGAATGCTTGGCGCCCGTCTTTCTGAAACCGTTGTTCGTCGTCTTGAATGCTCATCAAAACAAAGCGCGGTTTCTTGTGCTTCGTCGTCGAGGGGTGTGTCATTTTTCGTATCTCGCGCTGATGATTTGGAAGAGCAGGCTTGCTGCCTGCGAGATGGATAGGTATCCGATTTCATCGGCGATGAGCAGCGCGGCCCGGGTATGGACCGCATGTATTGTTTCCCACAAATCCGCTTGGGTATACTTTCGAGTTCCCCGAGGACCGAGTGGCTTTCTGACGATGGCGAACCATCACTCCGCTTGGACGGGGCAGGAGTTGGAGGTCGGGGTGAAGTGGAAACTTCGCCTTTGGCAAACCAGACCGGATCGAACGTTGGAAGACGCCAATTTATATCGCCAAGACCAGTTGACGGTCGAATCCTGAAAACAAGCGGGATAGGAAGATGATCAAGACAGATCTCTTGGAACTGATCCGAAATGGTGAAGATTCCAAGCTGGAATTCAAGCGGGATACAGTTCGACGCGAGTCGCTTGCCAAAGTGCTTGTATCGTTTCTCAATCTTGACGGCGGAACCGTTCTGCTCGGCGTCGAGGATGATCGCACGATATCGGGCGTTGCCAGGGACCGGCCTGACGAATGGATTGCAGATATCTGCAGACGGATGATTGATCCGAAAATAGTGCCGATATTGTCGTGGACAAGGGACGTGGAACCGGGTCGCGACATCTTGGCCGTCAGTGTCACGCCTGGGCCGAACAAGCCCTATGCCTGTATCCGCGGAGAGGGCAAGGCGTATTTTATTCGTGTCGCCAGCACGTCTCGGGAAGCATCCCAAGAAGAGCTGGAAAGGATGTTTCAAGCCTCGGGCAGAATAAACTACGGAAAGAAGCCGGTGCCGGGCACGACGCTTGACTCGCTGGATATGCGTAGGCTTCGGATCTATTTCTCCGATGTCTTGGGCGGCTGCGCACCTGAGGAAACCGACAGAAGCGAATGGGAACTACTCCTTCGAAACCAAGAGTTGATGACGAATTCAGGCGACCATTGCGTTGCGACTGTAGACGGATTGCTCTTGTTTGGAATCGCACCGCGTCGAGGACTCCCGCAATCCGGTGTCCGCGCGGTTTGCTACGCGAGCAATCAACCTGAATTGGCCGCCCGCGCTGACGAGGCGCTGTTCGGCCCGATGGTTCCGTTGGCCAGGTCGGCCGGGGATCAGATTCAGGAGCGGGGCCTCATTGAGCAAGCGCTGGATTTTGTGCGGAGGAATACCGATCGACATGCACGACTGGAAGAAGCCCGACGGGTCGATACATGGGACTACCCGGAGGAAGTCGTGCGAGAAGCATTGCTGAACGCCCTTGTGCACCGAGACTACAGCATTGCGGGCGCGGATGTGATGTTGGCGATATACTCCGACCGGATGGAAGTCCAAAGTCCCGGCAAGTTGCCGAATACATTGACGGTCGAAAGCATGAAGGCGGGAGTGCGCTACACGCGCAACCACAACTTGGTGAACGTAATGAGGGATTATGGATACGTCGAGGCTCGGGGAATGGGGGTAAGGAACAAAATCATTCCTTTAATGCGGGAACACAACGGGACCGAGCCCGACTTGATTGAGGAGCATCATCGATTTCGCGTGGTGCTTTGGAAGTCCAATGATGCGCGATGACTTCGGGTGGTTGCCGCGGGTTGCGCCTTCCCTCTTCCATTGGGGGTGCGTCTGATGTTTGTTGGATTGAGTCGGTTCCACGCTCTCGCATGTCGCTCGGCCTACGTGTTTCGAGGGTCGCAATGGTGATTGGCCAAGAATCATGAGACGCACCCTTCCATCGGAACCCTCATTTCGGTTTCAGGCTCTTTTGCTCTCCCAAAAACCCGGGCAGTTCAGATGTCAGACTGACTGCAATCTGCCGGGCTTTCATATTTTGATGAGCACCGAGGAGGCGGGTTCGTGTCTTGCCGGATGGCCGGATAGCGAATGACCAAGTTGGAAGGGGCGAGGCGGTCTGCCTGTGTCTCAATTCAACGGATCTGTGTTTGGACAACAGCAGCGGACTGGAAACCTAAGACTCTTCGAAATGTCTGCAGAGGAGCCGTCGTACCCTGCTGGCGATAAGGCCGACGACAAAAGTCTGCCCTTGATCGCTCGCCTGCAGATGGTCGACGAACGTTTCACCCTGGGATTCTTCTGTCGACCGAACGGCGAAACGGCGAAGCATCGAGCGGACTCGCGGACCGGATGCGCCGACCGAACCGATATCTGTTCAGACTATCCGCCGGACTTGCGCCGATGGGTGATTGATGCGCCGTGGACCCAATCCTGACAAGGCTTCAACCCGTCGGAAGGGTGCATCCCATTTTATGGGCAGACGGCTCGCGCGACAAATCCTCCAATCAAGAAACCCAGCGCTGCGATTGTTTTGGATGCAGCATTTGAAGGCGAGCAGAGCGTTGCTCCGCTTTCGACCAGCGGTGCCTCTCCATCCTCATCCCCAAGAAATGGGATGCACCCCCGTCGGAATACAAAGTTCAAGTTGTTTGGAGTTTATGTTATTTCGTGTGATCGGCTTGGCCGCGACGGCAACCGAATGGAACATCGAGGTGAGAATGGAAGGTTCCCTTGTTTCGACCAATTCGGCGGGAGCCGAGTTCCGCAAATGTGCGCTGCAGATGAATCCGCGCCGCAGCGGAAAGAGATTTCGCGGGAAAGCCACAGAGTTTGACGAACAGCGTCATGCGGATGAATTGATCCGCAAGGCCGTGGAAAACGGAGTGTCCGTGCTAGCCGTGACGGACTTCAATCACGTGGGCGGCGTAGAAACCATCCGTACCGCGGCGAAGGGCCTAAGCATATACGTGTTTCCCGGATTCAAGTTGAAATCAAGTGAGGGCGTGGAGGTCCTTTGTTTGTATCCGTTGGAAACGGCTATTGACCAATTGAACCGCTATCTTGGCGGATTTGGCGTCGACGCAACCGAGCCGTCAAACGATCCCTGCACGAAATCGCTCTCCGAAATCTTGGCGAAAGTCGTTGAGACAGGCGGAATATCGATTTGTCCTCATGTCACGGACAATGGCGGTTTGCTGGAAGTGTTGCAGGGTGAACCCCGAATTCAAGCTTGGAAAGACAACAATCTCTTTGCAGTGCAAATCCGGGGCATCGTGGATGACTTGCCCCAAGGTTTTAAATCGATATTCAAAAACAAGAACCAAGATTACAAGCGGCAATTTGCGCCGGAGCCGGATCTTGCAATTGCTGTTGTGAATGCCGGAGAGGTGACAGAACCAAATGATCTTTCGAAACCGGAGACGACGAGTTGGATCAAGATGTCTGAAGTCGGAATTGAAGGTTTGCGGCAGGCATTTCTCGATCCAGGCTCGCGGATTCGGCCTAATCATGAATCCCAATGTTTTGACCATTCGGAAATTTCTGCAATCACTTGGCACGGCGGGTTTCTAGACGGCGCGACCGTGCGCCTCCATCAGAACTTGAACGTGCTTGTTGGAGGGCGCGGAACTGGCAAGTCTACGTTTCTCGAGAGCTTGCGTATTGCGTTCGGCTTGGAATCTCTCGGAAGTGATGCCCGTGAAAATAGCGAAGGAATTCGCAAGCACGTGCTTCGAAGCGGCACCAAGATCTCGCTGCTTGTCAGATCGCCCCAGCCGGATTTGAGATTATATAGGATTGAGCGGACAATTCCGAATCCTGCGGTGGTGCGCAATGAGGAAAACGGAGAGCGGCTGGACGTCTCGCCAAAGGAAGTCTTTCCCGGCGTCGAGGTGTACGGGCAGCACGAAATTTCGGAATTGGCCAAGAGTCCGGAAATGTTGACGAAACTTCTCAGACGGTTCCTGGTCGAGAGGGATGAAATCAACCACCGGAAGGACTTGCTGCGTCGCGAACTTGAAAAATCAAAGCGGCAAATTGCCGAAACAACAGAGGAGCGTTTGAAGGCCGAAGAGCGCTTGGCGGAATTGTCGGGCATAAAAGATACGCTGAAGCGTTATGAGGACGCCGGGCTAGAACAGGACCTCAAAGACAAAAGTCAAATTGTTAGTGAAGAGCACAAGCTTGCCGCTGTTTCGGAACGAATGAAGCCTTTCCGCGGAGGCTTGAACAGACTGCAGGAGGAGTTGCCGATCGATCGAGCATTCCTCTCGGAACAATCGCTCCAAAATCTCCCCGGGAGGGAAATTCTGCAAGATGCGGACAAGGTTTTGGAACAATTGAACAGTGAACTTACGCGGCATTTCGCGGCAATGAAGAAGTCAATCGACAAGGCTGACTTGGAGATTCAGGTTGTCCGAAGAAAATTTGAAATGCGTAAAATTCAAGTTCAAAAAGATTATGAGGAAAAGCTCAGACTGCTGCAAAAATCTCAAATCGATGGTGAAGAATTCATTCGCCTTCGACATAAAATTGAGAGGCTTGAACCAATCAGCAGGCAAATGAAAGTCCTTGAACGCACGAGTTCGGAACTAAAGGAGCGCCGCCGCAAGTTGCTTGACGAATGGGAGGAAGCCAAGGACGAGGAGTTCGAGGCATTGGCGCTTGTGAGCCATGATGTAACTAGGAAATTGAAAGGTCGCGTCCGGGTTCAGGTCGAATCCGGCCGGAATCGTGAATCATTGTTCAAAGTCCTGCAGGCTGATGTGGGCGGAAGGCTGTTTGAGGCGATGCGAGCCTTGGAGGCAGCGGAGCATTTGAATCCGAAAGAGTTTGCAAAGGCGTGCCGGCAAGGCGCGGCGGCGTTGGAAAAGATGTATGGAGTAACGAGGGGCCAAGCGCAAAGGCTTGCTGAAGCTTCGGAAAAGACGCTAATGTCTATTGAGGGCCTTGATTTTCCCTTGATCACGAGGGTCGAACTCAACACAGCGAGCGAAGGCGAGAAGGACCGATGGCAGTCGCTCGATCAGCTTTCGACAGGACAGCGGGCCACGGCGGTTCTCTTGCTGCTGCTGCTGGAGTCAGATTCACCGCTGGTGGTTGATCAGCCCGAAGATGATTTGGACAATCGGTTCATCACAGACGGAATCGTTCCACTCATTCGTCGTGAGAAGAAGCGTCGGCAACTCATTTTTGCGACCCACAACGCAAACATTCCCGTATTGGGAGATGCAGAATTGATAGTAGGCCTGAGCGCGTCGGGCGATGCTGCGAGCGGAAGCGCGAAAATCCTTCCGAAGCACCAAGGTTCAATAGACGCCGCGCCCGTTAAGGAGCTTGTCGGAGAGCTACTGGAAGGAGGGGAAGTTGCTTTCGAGCGGCGGCGCCGAAAGTACGGCTTTTGAGCGCGGCCATTGTTGATCAAGGGACTACAGCTCGGGCGCGACCCGAAGCGGTTCATCAGCGACCCGCTGGAGACCAAAATCAGAGGGAAACAGGCGCGACAAACCAAGTATCAGATGGCGAATGCCAAGCTGCATCCGGCCCGTTTGTTTGGCCGATGGCTCTCTGGAAACCTCGGGGCTGTTCAACATGACGAAGACGGCTTTGATCCAAATAATTTTATAATCGATACAGTACTGACTGACGAACCTAACGGCGGGCTGTTCGACATCCGATTTTAAATTTACGGAATTCCCGTGAAACCCTCATAAAATTCCGCCATGTCGAAGCAGGCCCGCCCGCGGCACAAGCTCGAAGGCAGCGAAATCATGATCATCTCGAGAACATCGTGGCGCATCGCGTTGCTTTTCCGGGAATCCTCGACCCTCTTTGAAAAATTGACGGAATCCTTCCATGATCGGTCTCTTCGCTCTGCTCTGCTCGGCGCGGCTGTCGTTGCCGCTTCGCAGAACATTCTCAAGCAATGGACGCTCAAGTGCTATCGCGTTGGATCAAAAACGGTTCGGCGCATGCGCCCGGCATGAATTTGAGACGCGGCAAGCAGCCGATGCGAGCGGCGCGTCAAGCGGAATGCGCGCCGTCCGCGAGTGAACGCGCGAACCCCAGAATCTTCTCGACAGGTTCGCCGTCCTCCACCATTTTGACGATGGACGAGCCGACAACTGCTCCGTCCGCCACTTTGGCGATGGCTCTTGCCGCCTCAGGGGTCTTGATTCCGAATCCCACGCAAACGGGCAGAGGAGTCGCGGCCTTTATGCGCTCTACCTCGGGCGCAACGTCGTCGGGTTTGGCTGCAGCCGCGCCGGTAATTCCAGTGATCGAGACATAATAGACAAATCCGCTCGTGTTCTGAAGGACCCTCGACAGGCGGCGATCGTCGGTCGTCGGCGTCGCCAAACGGATGAAGTTCAATCCGGCTTCCAAAGCCGGAATGCACAGTTCTTCATCCTCTTCGGGCGGAAGGTCCACTACAATCAGGCCGTCGACGCCGACACGCTTCGCGTCATCGAGAAAACGCACCGGACCCCAGCTGTGGATGGGATTGTAATAGCCCATCAGGATTAACGGCGTCGAAACGTTCGCGCGCCGGAATTCGCCCGCCAACTCCAGCGTTTTCTCCAGCGATTGACCCGCTGCCAGCGCGCGCTGGCCCGCAAGCTGGATGGTCGGACCGTCCGCCATCGGGTCGGTGAACGGAATGCCGAGCTCCACAATATCGACTCCCGCGCCGGGCAGGCCGTTCAACAGTTGAAGCGATGTCGCGTAGTCGGGGTCGCCGCCCATGACGTACGCGACGAAGGCTTTCTTGCCTTCGGCTTGAAGCGAGGAGAATTTGGCTTTCAGTCGATCCGTCACTGGAACGCGCAATCTTCGGGCTTGGCCGCGGTCACTCCTGCGGCGACTCGCAATTCACCATCCAGGAAATCCCGAATCGATCGACGACGATTCCGAAGCCATCGGCCCAAAAGGTCTTTTCAAACGGCATCCTGACGTCTCCGCCTTCCGCAAGATCTTCGAATATGCGCCTTGCTTCGCTGAGTTCCCCCACTTGGACAGACAAGCTCACCCCGTTCGGTTGTGCATAGTTGCCTTGGTGGTTGTCCGACGCCATCAGCATGTTCCCGCCGATGCGCAACCGGCCGTTCATCACTTTGTCATGCGTGTCCGGCGGCATCTTTGAAGCGAACGGCGATTCTCCGAAGGTCAGCCGATATGCGAAGTCGCCTCCGAAGATTTCCGCGTAGCGCTCGAACGCTTCCGTCGCGTCGCCATTGAAGGTCAGATAGGGAATCAGTTTCATTGGATAAGCCTCTGCGCGCTGCTTGCCGGGACTAAGCGTGCTCTTCGTTCCAGCAGTTCAGCATCCATGTGACGCCGAACTTGTCGGTGACCATTCCGAAACACTTCGCGTACGGAGTGGACTGCATTTTCATCATCACGCTGCCGCCCTCGGCGATGCCGTCGAATGTCCGCTGCGCATCCTCGGGATTTTCGAAGTCAAGTTGGAGATTGATTCCGGCGGGAGCCTTGTAGTTCTCAGAAGGATCGTCCGATGCCATGATGATCTGATCATTGAACTCGAGTCGAGCGTGCATGACCTTGTCTGCCAAGGCAGGAGGAAGTCCCTCGTCGGGAGGGGCATCCCTGAAATGCTGGATGGCTTTTATTTCGCCGTCGAGAACTTTCGCATAGAACTCCATCGCCTCGGCGCAGTCTCCGTTGAACATCAAATAAGGCATGATTTCCATGGATCGACCTCATTGGGCTGAATGCCGCCGCCATTTGCTGTTCGAATGTCTCTCAACGCACGGCGAGAGTCAATGTCGCGAACGTGAAAAGCGCGAATTTCAGCGAAAATGACGAATGCATTCGCCCGACTTTCGCTTGAAGCCTCGAATGCTTGGAAGCCCTCTCGCGATGCCGCCAACGGCTCCGCCCGCGCACCGTCAATCCGCGAAGGCGGACTCGGCTGTCTTGTCGATGCGCGCTGCGCAGAACTTGAATTCTGGAATTTTCCCGAACGGGTCGAGTTCCGGGTTGGTCAGGATGTTCACGGCGGATTCCACGAAGGCGAACGGGATGTAAATCGATCCTTCTGCCACCCGCGAGTCCTCTCTGGCCATGATCTCGATATGGCCGCGGCGCGTCGACACGTTGATTTGCTCTCCAGCTTCGATCCCTAGGTCCGCCAGCGTCGAAGGATTGATCGAAGCCGACGCCTCCGGCTCCACGGCGTCGAGAACTTCTGACCGGCGGGTCATCGAGCCGGTATGCCAATGTTCCAGAACCCGGCCGGTTGAAAGAATCAACGGAAATTCGTCGGACGGCTCCTCCGCAGGAGGAGTGAAATGCGCCGGCGTGAACCGCGCCCGCCCGCCGGAACGGGGAAACCCGTCGCCGAAGACGACGGGCTGGCCGGGATCGTCCGGCGACAAGGACGGATAGGTCACGGCATTTTCAGCCTCCAGCCGGTCCCAGGTGATGTTGTCGAGCGATCCCATGGCAAGCTTCATCTCCGCGAAGACGTCCCTCGGATGTTCATAGTTCCAGTCGAGTCCCAGCTGCCTCGCGAGATCAACCGTGATGGACCAGTCTTCGCGCGCCTCGCCCGGCGGGCTGAGCGCTTTCCGGCCCATCTGGACTTGCCGGTTCGTATTCGTGACGGTGCCCGTCTTTTCCGGCCAGGCGGATGCGGGAAGAACGACGTCCGCGTAGCAAGCCGTCTCGGTCAGGAACAGGTCTTGCACGACCAGATGCTCGAGCTTGGCGAGCGCTTCCCTCGCATGCTTGAGATCGGGATCCGACATGGCGGGATTTTCGCCTTGGATGTACATGCCGCTTATTCGGCCTTCGTGCACGGCCTCAATGATTTCGACAACCGTCAGGCCGGGTTTCGGGTTGAGTTCGACTCCCCAAAGCTCTCGGTACTTCTCTGCGGTCCGCTTGTTGTCGACCGGCTCGTAGTCGGGCATGACCATCGGAATCAAACCGGCATCGGACGCCCCTTGGACGTTGTTCTGTCCGCGCAGCGGATGCAGGCCGGTTCCGGGACGTCCGACTTGGCCGCACATCAAGGCCAGCGAAATCAGGCACCGGGAGTTGTCCGTGCCGTGGGTGTGCTGCGAAATGCCCATTCCCCAAAAAATCATGGCCGCTCCGGCGGTCGCGAAAGCCCTCGCGACCTCGCGGACGACGGTCGGGTCGATCCCGGTGAGCGGCTCGGTTGATTCCGGAGTGAACGTCTTCAGATGCTCTCTCAGTTCGTCGAAGTTCTCGGTTCGGGAGGCGATGTAGGCTTCGTCGTGAAGCTCCTCGTCGATGATCGCGTTCATGATCGCGTTCAAAAGCGCGACATCGGAACCGGCCTTGAACTGAAGGTCGCGCCACGCGTATCCGGACATGCCCGTTTTTCGCGGATCCATGGTGATGAGCTTTCCGCCTCGCTTCGCGAACTGCTTGAAGTAGGTCGCTGCGACGGGGTGGTTGCCGGCGGGGTTGCATCCGATCAGGATGGCGACGTCGGAATTTCTGATTTCGTTGAAGGTCGCCGTGACCGCGCCCGATCCGACGTTCTCGATCAGCGCGGCCACGGAAGACGCGTGGCAAAGGCGCGTGCAGTGATCCACATTGTTGTGTCCGAACGCCTCGCGAATCAGTTTCTGGAATAGATACGCTTCCTCGTTCGAGCATTTCGCCGACCCGAAGCCGGCGATCGCGCCGCCGCCGCGATCATGCTTGATCCTGGCGAGCCCGGCCGCCGCAACCCTGATCGCCTCCTCCCACGTCGCCTCTCGAAAGTGCGTCGAGGGGTCGGCGGGATCGACGTCCAGGTCCTTTTTCAAGCCTTCCCTTCGGATGAGCGGCTTGGTCAGGCGGTGCGGATGGCTGACATAGTCGAACCCGAACCTGCCCTTGACGCACAGCCTTTGCTCGTTTGCAGGGCCGTCGCGGCCGTCGACGAACTTGATGCGCCCTTCCTTGATCTTGTACGTGATCTGGCAGCCGACGCCGCAGTAGGGGCAGACGGAATTCACCTCCTTGTCGATCGCTCCGCGATCCTTGGTGTCGTCCAGCGTCGCGGGCGTGAGGGCGCCTGTCGGGCAGGCTTGGACGCATTCGCCGCAAGCGACGCAGGTGCTTTCGCCCATCGGATCGTCGAGATCGAACACGATCTTGGCGTCATGGCCCCGGTAAGCGAGCCCGATGACGTCGTTGACCTGAACGTCGCGGCAGGCTCTGACGCAGAGGCTGCAATGTATGCAGGCATCCAGATTGACGCGCATAGCGACATGAGAATTGTCCAGAAGCGGAACTCGCGCGCTTTCCAGTTTCGGAAAGCGGCGCTCCTGCACGCCCGCCAGTCCGGCCATGTCCCAGAAATGCGACGACTTGTCGTGGGCGGCGCCGGGCTCCGGCTGGTCGGACGCCAGCATCTCGATGACCGTTTTCCTGGCTTTCGCGGCTCGTTCGGAACCGGTCGTGACCGTCATGCCTTCCGTCGGCAGGCGGATGCACGATGCGGCCAGCGCGCCTTCGCCGCTGATCTCCACCATGCAGGCGCGGCAGTTGCCGTCGGGGCGGTATCCGGGTTGATCGGCATGGCAGAGATGCGGAATGAGCGTGCCGTTCCGCTTGGCGACTTCCCAGATGGTTTCGCCGGAACGGGCCTCGACCTTCCTGCCGTCCAAAGTGAAGGTTATGGAATCGGTCATGGATCTGCCTTCGAGATTTCGCGCGGAAAGTGCTTGATCGCGAGACGGATGGGATTCGGGGCGGCTTGCCCGAGTCCGCAGATCGATGCGTCGGCCATCGCCTGGCAAAGATCTTCAAGGAGGTCCGTGTTCCACTCGTCCTCGCTCATCAGTTTCACGGCCTTTTCGCATCCGACCCTGCACGGGGTGCATTGCCCGCAACTCTCGTCTTCAAAAAACCGCAGCATGTTCAGCGCCGCGGCGCGCACGGAGTCCTTGTCGGAAAGAACGACGACCGCGGCGGACCCGATGAAGGTGCCGTGAGGCTGCAGCGTATCGAAATCGAGCGGAATATCGCCCAATTCGGCCGGCAGCAGTCCCGAACTCGGCCCGCCCGGCTGGTATGCCTTGAATTCATGCCCGTCCAGCATTCCGTCGCAATGATCGTCTATCAGGTCGCGGACGGTCAGACCGGCCGGGGCGATGACGACGCCCGGCCTCTTGACGCGTCCAGAAACGGAATAGCTGCGCATGCCCCTGCGCCCGTTGACGCCTAACGCGCCGAAGACATCGCCGCCCTCTCGGGCGATTCGCCCGACCCAGTAAAGAGTTTCGACATTGTGCACGAGCGTCGGCCGGTTGAAGACGCCGACTTGCGCGACGTAAGGAGGGCGGTGCCGAGGAAGTCCGCGCTTGCCTTCGATGCTTTCGATCATCGCGGATTCCTCGCCGCAAATGTAAGCGCCGGCGCCTCTCCGAAGCTCGATGCTGCCCTTCGCGGCGATTCCGGCTCGTTCCAGCTCGGAGATTTCCCGAGCGAGTATTTCCAGCGCCGCCGGGTATTCGTCCCGGATGTAGACGAAGCATTTTTCCGCTTCGACGGCCCACGCCGCGACGAGCATCCCCTCAAGGAACATGTGCGGTTCGCGCTCAAGGAAATAGCGGTCCTTGAACGTGCCCGGCTCGCCTTCGTCGCCGTTCACCGCAAGATAGCGGGGCGCTCTCCCGTCCCTGACGAATTTCCACTTTCTGCCCGACGGAAAGCCTGCTCCGCCCATTCCCCGCAGTCCCGAGTCCAGCATCTCGCGCTGAAGCTCGTCCCGCGTCTTCGACAATCCGGACCTGAGCGCCTCCAGTTCGGCGTATCCGCCGCCTTCGCGATACTCTGAAAAGTTCTGGTATTCGGGAATCAGCGGATGAACGTCTCCGTTCGCGGCGGCGGCCTTGATGCCGCCGACGGTCGCGAAATCAATGTGCCGGTGCCCCAATTCGGCGACCGGGGCTGTGTCGCAACGGCCCATGCAGGGCGCCCGGACGACGCGAATCCGGTCGGCAGGCAAAGCCTGTTCCAAGGCTTTCTTCAATTCAAGCGCACCCGCCAGTTCGCAGGACAGCGAATCGCAGACTCTGACGGTGAGAGGAGGGGGAGGAGCCTCGCCTTCGCCGACCAGATCGAAGTGGGCATAGAAGCTTGCGACCTCGAAGACTTCGGCCTGCGGAATGTTCATCTCTTCAGCCAGCGCGCGCATGTGGGCGGCGCTGATGTGTCCGAATTCGTCTTGGATCAAATGGAGGAATTCGATGAGCAGATCGCGGCGCCGCGGACGTTCCCCCAATAGCGTCCGCACTTGCTTGAGCGCGTCAGGTCGGAGCTGTCGGCCCTTGGTCGTTCTGCGGCCTTTTCCCTTGCCCTTCTTCCAGATTCCCGGATTGGCGATGTTCGTATCCATCGAATGTTCGTTCATGTCCGCCTGTCGTCCATCCTCGCGATTGCCCGGCTGTCCGGGCAACGCCGAGAAGCTTTTAAACGAGGTGATGATGGATGCCTACCGGATGCTCTCCAACCGAAAAGTGCGCGATGCCGAGCATCCGCGCCATTCGCGCCGATGTTCGTTTTCCCGCGGACGCAACCGTTCGATTTCGGCATGCGTTCGCAAGCCCCCGTTTCCCTGCGATTGAAAAGCATATGCCCGAGAACGCATTCCTGTGTCAGAACAAGCCCTCGATCTGGCGATCCGCGTTGAAACCGATGACTTCGGCAGCCGGCCTGCTCGGAAGTCCGGGCATCGTCATGATTTCGCCGCAAATTGCGACCACGAAGCCCGCGCCTGCGGAAAGCCGCACCTCCCGGATCGGGATGCTGTGCCCGGTGGGCGCTCCGCGCCGGTTCGGATCGGTCGTGAAGCTGTATTGGGTCTTGGCCATGCAGACCGGCAGGCGTCCGTACCCGGCTTTCTCCCATTGCTCGAGCTGGCTGCGGATTTTCTGATCCGCGACGACTTCGTCCGCTCGGTAAATGCTTTTCGCAATGGCTTCGATCTTATCGAACAGACTCATTTCGTCAGCATAAAGCGGCGCGAAGTTCGCGCTACCTTCCTCAATGATTTCCACTATCCTGCGGGCCGTGGCCGTTGCGCCTTTTCCGCCGTCGGCCCAGTGGGTGTTCACGTACGCTTCCGCTCCCTCCGCGGCGCAATAGCTTCGGATCGCCTCGACTTCGGCGTCGGTGTCGGTGACGAAATGGTTGATGCCGACGATCGCCGGCACTCCGAATTTCCGGACGTTCTCGATATGTCTGCCAAGGTTCGCGCACCCATTCTGCACGGCCGCGACATTTTCCGCGCCGAGGTCGGCCTTCGCGATACCGCCGTTCATCTTCATGGATCTTACGGTCGTGACGATCACAACCGCTTTCGGCGCAAGTCCTGCTTTCCGGCATTTGATGTTGAAAAACTTTTCCGCTCCGAGGTCGGCGCCGAAGCCCGCCTCGGTGACGACGTAATCGGCGAGCTTCAGCGCGGTCGTCGTCGCGACGACCGAGTTGCAGCCGTGGGCGATGTTCGCGAACGGCCCTCCGTGCACGAACGCGGGATTGTTTTCGAGCGTTTGCACGAGGTTCGGTCTGAGAGCTTGCTGCAGCAGGACCGTCATCGCGCCGTCGGCCTTGATGTCGCGGCAGTAAACGGGAGAACGGTCGCGGCGGTACGCCACGATGATGTCTCCCAGCCGCTTGTGCAAATCGTCCAGATCCTTCGCGAGGCAAAGGATCGCCATGACCTCCGAGGCCACGGTGATGTCGAAGCCGGCTTCTCTGGGGAATCCGTTCGCGACTCCTCCGAGAGACGCCGTGATCTGCCTGAGCGCCCGGTCGTTCATGTCCATGACCCGCTTCCAGACGACTCTGCGGACGTCGATGCCGAGACCGTTGCCCCAGTAGACGTGATTGTCGATCATGGCGGCCAAAAGATTGTGCGCTGAAGTAATGGCGTGGAAATCGCCCGTGAAATGAAGATTCATGTCCTCCATGGGCACGACCTGCGCGTAGCCGCCCCCCGCCGCTCCGCCCTTCATCCCGAAGCAAGGGCCGAGCGACGCTTCCCGGATGCAGATTGCGGCCTTTTTGCCGATTGCATTCAAGGCATCGCCGAGGCCGACGGTGGTTGTCGTCTTGCCTTCGCCTGCCGGCGTCGGGTTGACGGCCGTCACCAATATCAGGTTGCCGTCATGCCTTTCGCGAACCGACTCGACGAACTCGTCGCTCAATTTCGCCTTGTCGTGCCCGAATGGAAGCAAGTGCTCGCTCGGAATTCCCAGCTTTGCGCCCACATCCTGGATCGGAAGCTTTTTCGCTTTCCGGGCGATTTCAATATCCGTAGCCATTCCGTCGCTCCCTGGATTTCCGCTCCTTGCCGTCCGCCGAGTGCCGCGCCTTCGCTGTCCGCTTCAGCTCGGCCCGCTCGTCGGCCGCGATATTCTTTCCGCCGTCTGCCCTGACTCGTTTCATGAAGACTCTGCTGCCGGCGGCTTCCTCTATTAGTTATGCATCGCCGATTTCAACGTTTTCTTCCGGGACCTTCGGTTTCCGGCGCGCAACGGACCGCGATGGTTTCTTCCTTGTCGGCATGAAGCGTCACGGCAAGCCGCATCCATGCTGAAAGTCTGCCGGTCCATGACGGTCAAGCGCATTTCGGCAATGCGAGGGTGCTTGCGGAATTCACTGGCATAGACTACGCAGCCTCCCTCTTCACGTCTCCGACGGCTCCGGAAGCCGTGATCCGGTCCAAATCGTCTCCTGAGTACCCGAGAAAGTCAGTCAAAATTTCCATCGTGTGCTCGCCGAGCAGCGGCGACCTGACGACCTCCGCCGGGCTGTCGGAGAGCTTTATCGGGCAACCGACCGACAAGTAGGGCCCGCGTTCAGGGTGATCAACCTCCACGACTGCTCCCGTCGCTCGGAGATCCTCATCTTCCGCCAGTTCCTTCATGGAAAGAATCGGGCCAACCGGAATGCCCAAGGGGTCGCACGCTTCCATGACCTCGAACTTGGTCATGGTCATGGTCCAAGCTTCAATTGTCGAAAAAACTTCATTGAGGCGCTTCAGCCGCGCTTTCGGCGTCGCAAAACCGGAATCTTCCTTCCATTCGGGCTTTCCGATGAGATCGCAAATCTTGGTCCATACCGCTGCTTGCGTGACGAAGTAGGTATACGCGTTGGGATCGCTCTCCCATCCTTTGCACTTCAGTATGCGCCCCGGCTGACCGCCGCCCGAATCGTTTCCTGCCCTAGGCGTCGCGTCGCCGAAAGGAACGCCATCGCCGAACTGGGAGTATTCCACCAGCGGCCCTCGTTCCAAGCGCTGCTGATCTCGCAGCTTCACCCTGCAAAGGTTCAACACGCCGTCCTGCATCGCGGCGAGCACGCGTTGGCCTCGGCCTGTGCGTTCGCGCTGGAAAAGTGCCGCGACAATGCCGATCGCGAGATTAAGGCCGGTTCCGGAATCTCCGATCTGCGCGCCGGTGACCAACGGCAAGCCGTCCCAGTGGCCAGTGGTCGATGCCGACCCTCCCGCGCATTGCGCCACGTTCTCATAGACCTTGCAGAACTCGTGCTTGCCAGGGCCGAAACCCTTGATGGATGCCATGATCATGCGTGGATTTATGTCTTGGATACGCTCCCATCCGAAGCCCATCCGATCCAAGGCTCCCGGCGCGAAATTCTCCACGAGGACGTCGCATGTCTCAATCAGCCGGACGAAAACCTTTTTTCCTTCCGGAGACTTGGAGTCCAGTTCGATAGAACGCTTGTTGTGGTTGAGCATCGTAAAATAAAGGCTGTCCGCTCCCGGAACGTCCACGAGCTGCTTGCGGGTCGCATCGCCCGTTCCCGGCTTCTCCACCTTGATCACGTCGGCGCCGAGCCACCCGAGCAACTGCGTGCAGGTTGGGCCGGACTGGACATGCGTGAAATCCAGTACCTTTATTCCGTCGAGAGCTTTCATTTGCATTTCGTTCCTGCTTGTACTTTCACTGCCGAAAATGCATCCTGATCACTTGTACATCGTTTGCGCCTTGGTGCCGGGCGCGTATTCGTTCGGATCAATCCAGACATTGACCACTGCGCATTTACCGGTCTTGGCAATCGCTTCGCGCGCGCGCTTCAACGCAGGCCGGATCTGGTCGGGCGAACGCACCTCCTCTCCGTAGCCCCCGATCATTTCGGCAAACTTTCCGAATTCGACGTCGCCGAGCTTGTTCCCGACGTCGCCGCGATTCGCGCCGTATTTGGCGATCTGCCCGTATCTGATCTGGTTCATCGCGGAATTGTTCCCGACGACGGCGAGGTAGGGCGCTCCGAACCTCTGCGCTGTCTCCATGTCGAACGCGGTCATGCCGAATGAGCCGTCGCCGTAAAGACACACGACTTCCTTGTCAGGATGCGCCAGTTTGGCCGCCATCGAAAACCCTGTTCCGACGCCGAGCGAGCCGAGCGCTCCGGGATCCATCCACTGGCCTGGGCTGCGCGGCCGCACCGCTTGCGCGGAAATCGTCACGACGTCGCCGCCGTCGCCGATGTAGATTGTATTCTCTTCGAGAAACTCGTTGATTTCCCAAGCGAGCCTGTAAGGGTGAATCGGCTGCTTGTCCGACTTGAAGAGCGGCATCAGCTTTTCCAGCCTGACGGCTTCAATCCCGCGCAATTCCCGCATCCACTCCCGGCGCGCCTGCTTTGCGGTGTCAACGATCCTGCCGGTGGCGGCTTGGGCAACGGCGGACAGGATTGCGCCGGGATGGCCGGGAAGCCCGAGCGTTATGTCGCGGTTCTTGCCGACGGTGCTGTAGCTAAGGTCGATCTGAACCAAAGTCGGAGCGGCAATCCGCTTTCCGTAACCCATGCGAAAATCGAATGGAGTGCCCACGATCAGAATGACGTCGGCTTGCTTGAATGCATCCGATCTGGTGCGGTCGAAGCTGTGCTCGTCGCATGGAGGCATCATTCCGCGGGCGGCGCCGTTCGTGTAGACCGGAATGTCCAGAGCGCGAGCGAATTCGATGCATTCATCGACGGATCCGGACGTCCAAACCTGCTGTCCGAACAGTGCCGCAGGCCGTTCGGCTCTGACGAGCAAGTCGGCGAGCCGCTCGATGTCGTCCGGGTCGCAGAGATTGCGCGAGGACGCCTTGTAATGCCCGGGCGCGGGTATCCGCGCCCGTTCGATAGGAATTTCGGCGTCAAGTATGTCTCTGGGAATTTCGAGATAGCTCGGCCCGAAGGCGCCGGAGAAGCACTCGCGCGCGGCCATCGAAACCATGTCGGCAATGCGTTCCGTCGAAAACACGCCGGAGGAAAATTTGGTGATCGGCGCCATCAAGTCAACATGAGGCAGATCTTGCAGCGATCCCATCCTGTGCTGGGTCAGCGAAGACTGGCCGCCGATGTGCAGCACGGGGCTTTCGCTTCTGAAGGCCGTCGCGACGCCCGTCATCGCGTTTGTGCATCCGGGACCGGCCGTGGTGACCACGCAGCCGAGCTTGCCGGTCTGGCGGGCATAGCCGTCCGCCGCGTGGGCGGCGACCTGTTCGTGCCGTACATCCACGATGCGGATGTCCTCGTCGATGCAGCCGTCGTAGATGTCGATGATGTGTCCGCCGCAGAGCGTGAAAATGGTGTCGACGCCTTCGTTCCTGAGCGCTTTGGCAACAAGGCGCCCGCCGGAAACAATGTTCTCGTCCTTGCTTTTCCGGGCAAGCGTGTCATGGGCGGTTGCAGAGGTTGCGCTCATGCCAGACTATCCTCGGTTCCGGAGTCCACGAAGTTTTCCCATTCCGATTCGAGGTAGTCGTGCAGCCGAAAGGTGTGTTCGCGGACCAATTGGCTGGCCAAATCGGCGTCGCGGCATTCGATCGCTTCGATAATGTTCATATGATCGACAACCGACCGGTCGGTTCTTGTTGAATCGCGCATGGCGCGCCTTCTGATCGGCTTGAGGTGGGCGAACACATTGTCGCCGAGTTCCTGAAGCCTCGAACATCCTGAAATGCGCATGACCGTTCCGTGGAACTGGATGTTCGCCTCCGAATATTCGTTCAAGTTCGCTTTCGCCCGGACTTGAGAGAACTGCGCCGCAATCCGTCGCAATTTCCCAATTTCCTCATCGGTCGCTTCCTCGCACGCGAGCCGCGCGGCCATGCTTTCGAGAGCCGCCCAAACCTTTATCAACTCAAGCGTTTCGGGAAGCTCCTTCTTGTTGATGAATACTCCTTTCCGGGCTTGAATCGTGACGAGGCCTTCCTGCTGCAAGCGGGTCAGCGCCTCCCGGACCGGTGTTCGGGACACCCCGAGCTGCTCCGCCATGCGACGTTCGTCCAGCTTGAGGACCGTTCCGCCGCTGTAGACGTCCAACTCGAGCAAGGCATCGCGAAGCACGCCGTAGATATGCTCCTTCAGCGAAAAACTCGCTTCCACCGGCCTCAACATGATCGATGCCGCCATGCCCTCCTCGAAAGCTGGGTGATTATCAGTTTGCACCTTGTCTGGTATACCAGATGCCAAGGAGCATCAATGCGGAGGCTCGGCTGCGAAGAGCAGCACCTCGGGGAAGTGCCGAGGACATCCGATACGGCATGGCGCGCCGCTGCTTGAATCCTTGCGTCGGTCCGTTGCCGACTTCCCGGAACCGGAGTCCGAGGCAAAACAGTGCCATCAAAACGCGGGAGTGATTGCTCGCTGGGTAAAAATGAATGGTCCGGCTTTATCTTTCGTTGTAAATTCACGGAATTGCCTGTACGCAAATTGCTCAGTGGCTGGGCTTTGTGACGAAGGAACGATGTTCACGAATCAAGCATTCAGCCAAGAGAGATCAATTCGATCGGACATGCCACGACCGAAGTCTCCGAAGATCACGCGGCAGAGGTCACATGAAGCAAGCAGGCAGAAATTTCACGAAGGATTCGGTTTCGACAGAGTGCCTGAATTCATCTGGACCGGTCGGCAGCGTCGTTGATTTGTTCTGCGGCACCGGTGCGCTGTCGCATGGCTTCCTGCTTGAAAATTTCAAGATCTCCTGTGGCTATGACGTAAACGAGTATTGTCGATATCCCTTTGAGCATAACAATTGCGCCAAATTCGTGCGCAGGGATATCATGAAGGTCAGTTCCGCTGAGTTGAAACGTGAGTTTACGCCCGGCCTGCGTCGCGTGCTGATTGGATGCGCGCCATGCCAACGCTATTCCAAGTACACCCAGGGTCGGTCGCGTTCCAACCCGGAGCTATTGGGGCATTTTTCCGAGTTGATCGCAGGAGTGCTGCCTGACATCGTATCGATGGAGAACGTTCCTCAATTGACCCATTATGACGGCGGAAGGGTATTCAGGAATTTCGTCCGGAAACTTGAAGACGCCGAATTTCACGTTCGGTGGAAGGTTGTGGATTGCACGGAATTCGGCACGCCTCAAGCACGTTCGCGGCTGGTCCTGATAGGATCCAGATTAGGCGATCCAAAACTGCCAACCCCAGAGGTTGACCGAAAGAATCCCCTAACCGTCAAAGACACGATTGAGAATATGCCGCCGTTGAATGCGGGAGAAGTGTGTCCGGAAGACCCGTTGCACAGGGCTAGTCGAATGTCGCAAACAAACATGCGGCGAATCAAAGCGTCGAAACCGGGGGGCACATGGCAAGATTGGGACCAAGAATTGGTAGCGAACTGCCATAGAAAGAGCTCAGGATACTCGTATAGAAACGTATATGGAAGAATGCGCTGGGACCGGCCCGCACCGACTATTACGACTCAATTTAACGGGTTCGGGAACGGACGATTCGGACATCCGGATCAAGATCGCGCCATATCCCTGCGAGAGGGTGCGCTGCTGCAAACCTTCCCGAAGAATTATGAATTTTGCGCTAAAAGTTCAGAAGTCTCCATTAAGGAGCTGTGTTGCATGATTGGGAACGCCGTGCCGGTAGCCCTTTCAAGAGCAATTGCAAAATGCATCGCAAATCACTTGGCTGAAAATTAAATTTCCGCTCACAACAATTCCAACCTGTTCTCCAATGATGCGAGGTATCTTTCGGCGTTGGAACTGACAGTCAAGGCCAATAGAATTCAAACTTTGAACAGTACTCGGATGACGTCTCCATCTTGGACTTCGTAACCTTTGCCTTCCGAACGGATTTTTCCGTATTGCTTTGCTCTCTGCTCGCCTCCGAATTCCACGAAGTCAACGTAACTGATCGTTTCAGCCCGGATAAAGCCTCGCCGAAAATCGTTATGAATAACTCCGGCTGCATCTAGTGCTTGGGTGCCATTTGGGATTGTCCAAGCTCTAGTCTCATTGGGACCTGACGTGAAGAAACTACGTAATCCAAGCAGTTCATAGCCTTGTTGAATCAAACGTTCCAAGCCAGATCTGGCGCACCCAATTTCTCGCAGGAATTCAGCTATTTCATCATCCTCAAGTTGGGCGATTTCTTCTTCGATAGCGGCCGAAATTACTACGTGTGCCGCACTATTTTGTTGGGCGAACTTCTCAACGGAACCAGAATTTTCGTTTCCAGTCGATGCTGATGACTCCTCTACATTGCTCACATAAAGCACAGGCTTTGCGGTAATCAATTGGATGTGCTTCCATGCTGTGCGTTCATGATCCAAAATTTTTACTACTCGAGCTGGATGACCACTATCAAGAGCTTTCAAAGCCCGCTTGAGCAGGTCATCCATCATGATTGCATCGTGGTCACCGCTTCTGACTTTTCGAGCGAGTCGTTCAACGTGCCTGTCGATGGATCCAATATCTGCGAGCATGAGTTCAGTTTCAACAACCAAAATGTCCCTTACCGGATCGACTTGCTCATGGACATGGGCGACGTCATCACTATCGAAGCATCGCACCACATGGGTGATCGCGTCGATCTCTCGTATGCTTCCCAAAAACTGGTTCCCAAGTCCTTCACCTCGAGAAGCGCCCTTGACCAAGCCGGCGATATCCACAAAAGTCATCGTAGCCGGGATCGTCCTTCGCGATTTTGAAATTTTCGCAAGCTCTTGCAATCTCTGATCAAGAACAGCAACTTCTCCCGTATTGGGCTCGATTGTACAAAACGGATAATTAGCCGCCTGTGCCGCGGCAGTTCGCGTGAGTGCATTAAACAGAGTCGATTTTCCTACGTTTGGCAGTCCGACAATTCCAGTTTTGAAGCCCATATGTTCAATTTGCCCCATCTACCCAAACGGTGCATTTTAAAAACTTATTCCTTGCCATACCGAATTCCCCGCAATGAGAATTGCATTGGCTTCGATCAATCAAATGATCAGAAAACTATTATAAATTTTGAGCACTATTCTAATTCTCATAGTTATCAATCCCTTCGAATATTCCCCACAAAGGATCTACTTCCTTCTTTGAATCTAAATACTCGGAATATACATTCTTTGCATTTTCCAAAATTTCATCATACAACACCAAACGAGCATTACACCTTTTTAAGGTGTTTTGCACATATTGTGGACCACCCGGTGTATCCCAACCTTGCGGTCGTTTTCCTACCACACAAACAATTTCAATTGGCCAACTCTTATATTTATGATTCATATCGGAAAGTACCTTCAATACTCCGCTTTGATATTTATCGATTTGATTAACCAGATTGCCGAGATCGATTGGTGCTGATTTCTGCATCAATCCAATTATTACATGATGCTCGGCTACACCTCTATACCCAATAACAATTTTTGATCTCGCTTCTTTCTTATTCACTTCCCCAGTTGAGTTCTTCAGCCGACTAGAAATTTTTTCTTCTATCAACTTACACCCACCTGCTCGCTCCCATGAAGGATCCATAAGCCATAAGTTTTGGCACAGATAATCTTGCAGTTTCTTTTCACTCACGTCGTTTCCAAGAAGAGAGTTTTGTTTGTAAAGGGTAATTAGTCTATTAATTAGGCGGAGGCGCATGTACGCGATTTGCCCATAATAACTGGCCTGCAAATTATCGACATCTTTAAATTCTTTCAGAATCCGTTGAATTGATTGATTTTTATTCATTTTAAACTCATCCAATTGATTCTTTCTTCGATAACTTTCAAACGCTAAAATCGAAGCTTTCAATAACATATTTTTTTGTCGATCATCAACAAACGGAATAGAAAATATTGGGCCAATCCACTGTTCTGCCTTCGACTTTGCGTCGCCCTTCAGGGTATTAAACCAATTTTCGACTTCTGGGATCTCGCGTACTTCAATAATTCCAGGAGCTCTACGCAAGTTAGTCCAACGTCGCCCGATATAATTCAGTTCCTTGGTAATAAATTTGACAAGTGCATTCGCCCACACGTCGTCACGTTCCAATGCTTGCCAGTTGCTCGCTGTGATATCGTCTTGATCATCGCTGTCACACTCGTCGCAATGAAGCTCACCAACTATGTAGTTGGCATAATTCTCGTTAGTTATATGCTCTCTTAAGATATCTCCTTTAACTAATTTTCCTCGGATATAGATGGCGATGCGGTTTAAATTTATTACTTCCTTTTCTTTTAATGATGCTGAGTTTTTAACCGTACCAATCCAACCGTTTACTGAAAATTTATCTAATTTCATATCTATATTGGTATTACGGTAAGTTTTTCCATTTTTAGCCAAACCGGTAAATGAGTTTTCCTCTTTCTTAATATCCCCATATATCCAAGCGAATTCTATATGCCTCTTGTACCTGTGATCAATGGGTTCTACAGGATGACTATTGATCGAAACTTTGAAATTATGTGCTTCTCCTATAACAGTGAAGTGACTTGCCAAACGCGGCAGAATTCTTTTTTTGATATCTTGGATATTCCTAGTCTTTAAGTCCGTCAATCTTAATGTGGTACCGGTTTTATTGACTGGAGCGAATTTTTTATTCCAACTTAATTCAGATGGTTGGTATGTATCGGGAGAATCTGATTGTGAGTCGTATTTTATCTTATTGGCGTCCAAAGAAAATGCGGTGCTGTCGGTTTCGGACTTCGTATATACGGATATTTTGTCGGCAATTGAGAAAATTGAAAGCTTTCCGATGCCTTTTTGTCCCATAGGCGCTCGACCAAATTTGCTTAGATGCTGTTTGCTCTTGCGTTGAAATCCTATCGTCAGAAATCTATCAATTACCTCGTCTCTGGACATTCCGGTGCCGTTGTCTCGAATTTCAATCCATTTTTTTTGTGAGTTAATCTTAATCTTGACGTCAGTTGCGTCTGCGTCCCAAGCATTGGCAACAAGTTCGGAAAGAACCGCAGGAACATTATTGTATAAATTCAATCCCCAATGTTCTAAGACGTTTAAATTTATTTTCATTTCCAGTTTTCGGGTAGGAGTGTCGGCGCAGCGTTTGCAAATATCGGGATTATCGAGGTGGCCAACGTCCGGGAGAATCTTCCAGCATCGGTCGCATTTTTTGCCCTCGGCCTTTTCAAAAACCACGCTTGCTCCTGAGACGTCCGGCAGCCTGAAGGCATTCGCCGGAGCCGGGTCGTCCGTAAGCGTAATTGAAGATGTGATGCAGACGTCGTTGAACTGCACCGAGCGCAAAACTCCAAGATCATCCGAATCTTCGATATGCACAACTGGCGCCGCTTCAAGACTGGCTCCGATGACCTTGTCCTGGCGCTGAACTTCCAAAGCCGACGTCACCAATCTCCGAACGCGTCTGACCGTGCGCCATTTGCCGGCAAGCTGTTTGTCAATCCATTCCTCTGGAGACGGCGGGATATCTAAAAGATGAACTGAACTCGAATCTCCCGGAAAACGGTTCAGCCAAACCTCCTCCATGGTGAATGTCAGGATCGGGGCAAGCCATGTCGCAAGTCGGTGAAAGAGGATGTCCAGAACGGACAGGGTTGCTCGGCGCACCTCTCCATTCGGGGAGTCGCAGTAAAGCGCGTCTTTCCTGATGTCGAAATAGAATGCGGACAGATCCGCAGTGGCGAAATTGAATATTTCCTGGAAGACCCCTTGGAAATCGTATCGGCCGTACCCGGCTCTGACCCTGCGGTCGAGAGTGGCCACTTTATGCAGGACCCAGCGCTCAAGTTCCGGCATTTCCTGCTGCTTGACGGAGTCGGATTCGTCGAAGCCCGCAAGATTGCCGAGCAAAAAGCGAAATGTGTTCCGAAGGCGTCGGTAGCTGTCGGAGACATTCTTCAGGATTTCCGGCCCTATCCGCAGGTCGGACGTATAATCCGCCTGTGCGACCCACAGCCGCAGAATGTCGGCGCCGTACATCTTCACGACTTCGTCCGGAGCGACGGTGTTGCCGAGAGACTTCGCCATCTTCATGCCCTTTTCGTCGAGCGTGAAGCCGTGCGTCAGAACGCCTCGATAGGGCGCGCCGCCCCGGGTGCCGCATGCCTGCAGGATCGACGAATGAAACCACCCGCGATGCTGGTCGGTGCCCTCGAGATAAAGGTCCGCGATGCCGTCGCTGGAACCGTCCGGCCTGTCCCGAAGCACAAATGCATGTGTCGAGCCCGAGTCGAACCAAACATCCAGAATATCGAATATTTGTTCGTACTGGTCAGGGTCGTAGTCTTCGCCCAGAAAACGAGCCTTGGAGTCAAGCACGTACCAAGCGTCGGCGCCTTCCCTTTCAAATACGTCGATGATCCGCTTGTTGACGGCAGGATCCCGAAGCAAAAAATCCGAGTCGCCGGGTTCAGCGCCCTTCTTGACAAAACATGTGAGCGGAACGCCCCATGCCCGCTGTCGGGAAAGCACCCAGTCCGGCCTGTTCGAAATCATGGAATGCAAACGGTTTCGACCGGTCGGCGGAGTCCATTCGACGTGCTTGTCTATAGCGGTCAAGGCGCGTTCGCGGATCGACTTGCCCAGGCCGTCCATCCCGTCTTCGACATCATTGTCTATCGACACGAACCACTGCTGCGTATTGCGGAATATCAATGGCGCTTTGGACCGCCAGCTATGCGGATAAGCATGCGTCAGATAGGAGCGCGCGGTCAGCATTCCGCATTCGATCAATTTCTCGATGACGGCCGAATTGGCCTTTCCCTCTTTGCCTCGCTCCGTGAAGATGTCCAAGCTTCCGAAAAACGGGAGGTCGTCCCGATAGCGGCCGTCCTCGAGGACGTTGTGGGTAATCTGCAGCCCGTGCTTGATGCCGATAAAGTAGTCGTCCTCGCCGTGCGACGGAGCGGTGTGCACGAACCCGGTTCCCGCGTCTTCGGTCACGTGCTCGGCCGAAATCAGCGGAACCCGGAAGTCCCACCTGTTGATTTCCTTGGCTTTCGCATCGACCAGGCCGCGGAATGGGTGGGCGCAGGAAACCATCTTGATCGCATCTGCAGAGATGCCTCGGATGCGCCTGTAGTCCGTCACCTTTGCAGCGGACATCGTCTCTTCGGCGAGCTTGTCGGCGATAGCGAGCAAATCGCCTTTCCGGGACCAGTTGCCCTCGGGCGCATCGACGACCTCGTAAAGCCCGTATTCGATGGCGGGATTGAAGCAAAGCGCGCGGTTGGACGGAATCGTCCACGGCGTGGTCGTCCAGATCAATATTGACGCGCCTTCAGGCAAGATTTTCGAGTCGACCTCGGATGCCGCATGGTCCACGGGGAACTTCACCCAGATCGCATTGCTCTTGTGATCGTGGTATTCGACTTCAGCCTCTGCAAGAGCGGTCTTTTCCACTGTCGACCACATAACGGGCTTGGAGCCTTGGTACAAAGTTCCGTTCATCAGGAATTTCATGAATTCCGCAGCGATGACCGCTTCGGCGTGGTAATCCATGGTAAGGTACGGATCGTCCCACTTCCCGATGACGCCGAGTCGCTTGAACTCCTCCCTTTGAACGTCAATCCAATGCTCGGCGAAACGCCGGCATTCTTTCCGCAGTTCGATAATCTCGACTTCGTCCTTTTGGGTGCCTCGTTCTCTGTAACGCTCTTCGATCTTCCACTCGATCGGGAGTCCGTGGCAGTCCCATCCCGGCACGTAACGGGAGTCTTTGCCCATCATCTGCTGGGACCGGACAACCATGTCTTTCAGAATTTTGTTCAATGCATGGCCGATGTGAAGATGTCCGTTGGCGTAAGGCGGCCCGTCATGCAGGATGAAGGGCGGTCGGCCTTGCTTTTCGCGCAGCCGGTCGTAGACGCCGATCCGTTCCCACCTTTCGAGCCAGCCGGGTTCCCGCTTCGGAAGGCCCGCCCGCATCGGGAAATCGGTTTTAGGGAGTTGGAGAGTGCTTCTGTAATCTCTATTTTCAGCGCTCATCGGCGTCTTTCCGTGGATCTTGTCGAATTGCAGACACACCAATTACAGTTGCGGATTGACGCTTTGCAACCGCATTGGCTTATTCCGTCTGATCGCATTGCCGGCAAATCCCGCGAATGTCGGAAATTTGCATCTTTGGATTCGTTCACTCATGAATCGCTACGCGCTTAAAATCGAATATGACGGCCGCCAGTTTGTCGGGTGGCAAAGACAGAAGAATGGTCTTTCGGTTCAGCAGGCCGTCGAAGACGCATTGGGCGGGCTTGAGCCGGAAGCGCCGCCCGTCGTGGCGGCGGGTCGAACCGATTCCGGCGTGCACGCGCTCGGCCAGGTCGCTCACTGCGAACTGCGTTCGTACTGGTCTCCGAAAAAGTTGCGGGAAGCCTTGAACTCCAAACTGTGGCCGAAGCCGGTTTCAGTGCTGCGGGTCGCCTTGGTCGGCGGCGAGTTCAGCGCGCGATTCTCGGCGGCGGAGCGGCATTATCTTTATCGCGTTGTTTCGCGCCGCGCGCCGGTGGCCCTTGCGAGAGGCTTGGTGTGGCATCGTAGGCACGAGCTTGATGTCGCGACGATGCGGGACGCAGCGCGGCATTTGATCGGTCGCCACGATTTTACGACATTTCGGTCCGCCCATTGTCAGGCCGAATCTCCGGAGAAGACGCTTGCCGTCGTCAATATTGAACAGAAGCGCATCCCTGACGGAACGGAATACCGTTTCGAATTCCAGGCGCGCAGCTTTCTTCACCGTCAGGTGCGCAGTTTTGTCGGCACGCTTGAGCGGGTAGGAGCAGGGGCGTGGACGCCGGACGATGTCTTGGCGGCGCTGGAAGCGCGGGACAGATCCAGATGCGGGCCGGTTGCGCCTGCGCACGGGCTCTATCTGGCAAGAGTGCGTTACGAACCGGATCCGTTCGCCGATTGATTGCGCTCTGCCCGGCTCGGCCGGCGGAGAACCGGAACGGACTGCGCGCGCCGCAACGGCGCGCGCATTGTTCGGTTCAAAAGCGTCGATGGCCGGTTTGATGAGCCGGCCATTGATGCCGGGACTCGACTACAGTGCCTGATCGGTAATCAGGTGCGTCCAAGCTCCCTCGGGCCTTTGAGTAATGACCGGGTCCGATTCGGATGCGAGAAGGGTGTCGACTGTCCGCTCGTAGTCGGCCGGGTCCAATGATCCATTGGATCCGGCGGTCAACTTCGCGATCTCGCCCATCATGCGACGCTGATGCTTCTCGGTCTGCGCGCCCGTCGCATCGTTTTCAAGCACGATGTCGGCGGCTTCGTCCGGATTTTCCTCGGCGTACTTCCAGCCGCGCATGGACGCGCGCACGAAACGCACCATTTTGTCGACGAACGCGGGATCGCTCAGCTGGTCCTCCATCACGTAGAGGCCGTCCTCCAGCGTCGCGACTCCCTGATCCTCGTACTTGAAGACGACCAGATCGTCGGGTGTGAACCCGGCGTCGATCACCTGCCAATACTCGTTGTAGGTCATCGTGGAAATGCAGTCCGCCTGCCTCTGAAGGAGGGGCGAGACATTGAAGCCTTGCTTGAGCACCGTCACCCCGTTGTCGCTGCCGTCCGTCGGAATCCCGAGCTGGCTCATCCAGCTGAGGAACGGATATTCGTTTCCGAAGAACCAGACGCCGAGCGTGCGGCCTCTGAAATCCTCTGGGGACGCGATCCCGGTGTCCTTCAGGCAAGTGAGCATCATCCCGGAAGACTTGAACGGTTGCGCAATATTGACGATGGAAAGACCGCGTTCCCGGCTCGCGAGCGCGGAAGGCATCCAGTCGACGATCACATCCGCGCCTCCGCCGGCGATGACCTGCGGCGGAGCAATGTCCGGACCGCCCGGATTGATTTCCACGTCAAGGTCTTCCTCCTCATAGAAGCCTTTGTCCTTCGCGACATAGTACCCGGCAAATTGGGCTTGGGTCACCCATTTGAGCTGCAGCGTTACGCTGTCCGCTGCCGCAGCAACTCCCCCGGCAAGCGCGAGCGCGACGCTCGCCGCTGCCAATGCAATTTTGTTCATGCTAGTTCTCCCGATCTATTTTTCAAGCGGCACCGTCAGTTCCTGATGGCCGGGTGCCAAAAAGTGACACGTATCCCCACAAGGGCCACAAGTCCATAGAAGAGGGAGCCGGCCAGCGCCGCTACCGCGATTTCCGCCCAAACGACGTCGAGCGCAAGCCGTCCGACCTCCGTGGAAATGCGGAATCCCATCCCCATGATCGGCGATCCGAAGAATTCGGCCACGATCGCGCCGATCAGGGCGAGGGTCGTCGAGATCTTCAAGCCATTGAATGCGAAGGGCATCGCGGCCGGGAGCCGCAGCTTGAGCAGCGCTTGCCAGTAGGTCGCGTTGTAGGTCTTCAAGAGTTCCCGGTGCATGGGTTCCGAGGATTTCAAACCTTGGACCATGTTCACCAGAGTTGGGAAAAACACCATTGCGACCACGACAGCTGCCTTCGATTGCCAACCGAATCCGAACCACATGACGAATATCGGCGCCGTTCCGACGATCGGCAGAGCGGCTACGAAGTTGCCCACGGGAAGCAATCCCCTTTGCAGGAAGGGCGAACGGTCGACCAGAATCGCGACGGCGAAGGCAGCGCCGCATCCGATGGCGTATCCCGATAGCGCGCCCTTCACGAATGTCTGGATGAAATCCGCCCAAAGGATGTCGGCGCTGTCCGCGAATCGCGCGGCGATGCCCGTTGGAGCGGGCAAGATCACGCCCGGCACGTCCAAGCCGCGCACCAAGAGTTCCCAAACGACCAGCAAAGTTGCGCCGAATATGGCGGGAACGGCGATTCGGGTGAGCGGCGTCGCCGGACGCCGCGCGATCAAGACGTTCGCCCGCCATGCTGCGACCCAGAATGCCAAACCGATCAAGACGAGAATCACCGCGAGAATCCCATCCGCTTGAGCGTGAACGATTGCGCCGCGCCGATCAGTCCCACCAGCAATGCGGCGAGGATCGCCGTGCCGATCAGCGCAGCCCAGATCTGTATCGTCTGCCCGTAATAGGTTCCTGTGAGCAGCCTCGCCCCGAGTCCCGCGACAGCGCCGGTCGGCAGTTCCCCTACGATGGCGCCGACCAATGATGCAGCTATGCCTACCTTGAGGGACGTGAACAGGTATGGCATCGAAGCAGGGAACCTGAGCCTCCAAAAGGTCTGCCAGCGGCTGGCGTTGTAGGTTCTGAGCAAGTCGATCTGAATCGGATCAGGACTGCGGAATCCCGCGACCATGCCCACGACGGCCGGGAAGAAGCTCAGATATGCCGATATCACCGCCTTGGGCAGCAGGCCGCTCAAACCGATCGAGTGCAGCACGACGATGATCATCGGCGCCAAAGCCAGAATGGGAATGGCTTGGCTTGCAATGGCCCACGGCATGACGCCCATGTTCATCGCGCGGTCGTGCACGATCCCGACCGCAAGCAGAATCCCCAGCGCCGTTCCTATCGCAAACCCGACGACTGTAGCCGAAAGCGTGACCCACCCGTGGTAAACCAGGCTCCGCTTGGACGTGATTTTCTTGTTTGCCGTCGAATCCCAAAGCTCCGCAATGATCTGGTGCGGCGCAGGCAGAATGGGCAAATCCTGGGACATCGTGTCGGAGACGATTTCTTGGAAGGTCGGCTCCTCTCCTGCCCGTTGCGCCTTGTCCAGCGTCCAAGCGGAATTGAGCGCAACGCTGAACAAGTACCAAACCGCGATGATCGCGGCGGTCACGACGGCCACCGGGACTGCCGTCCTCGCGGCAGCGGCTCCCGCGGCCGTCACGCCGACATCCCGATCCCGGCGTCACTCATAGCTTTCCGCTGCGCGAAGCCCCTTCCGCACGCGCTGGGCCGTTTCGAGGAATTCAGGCGTATCCCTGATCTCCAAAGGTCTCTCCGACGGAAGCGGATTGTCGATCACGTCGGTGATTCGCCCCGGCCGCGGACTCATGACGACGATCTTCGTCGAAAGAAAAACGGCTTCAGGGATTGAATGCGTGACAAAGCACACCGTCTTGCCGGTGTTCCTCCAAAGGACCAGCAACTGCTCGTTCAGATGGTCCCGAACGATCTCGTCAAGCGCTCCGAACGGCTCGTCCATCAAAAGGATTTCCGCATCGAACGAAAGCGCCCGGGCGATCGAGGCTCTCTGCTGCATCCCGCCGGAGAGCTGCCAAGGATATTTCCTTCCGAAACCCGAGAGCTCCACCAGTTCCAGAACCCGGTCGACCCGCTTTTTCATCTCGTCGGCGCCGTATCCCATGATTTCAAGCGGCAGCCGCACGTTGGCGGCTATCGTCCGCCACGGGTACAGCCCCGCGGACTGGAACACGTATCCGTACGCCCGCTTTCGGCGCGCCTCTTCGGGCGTCATGCCGTTGACGGATATCCGGCCGGAAGTCGGGTTTTCCAACGCCGCGACGACCCGCAGGAAAGTGGTTTTTCCGCAGCCGGACGGCCCGATCAGCGATATGAAGTCGCCGCGCTCGATTTTCAGCGTGACGCCGCTGAGCGCTTTGACAACGCCGTCTTGAGTCGGGAAATCAAGACCCAGCTCTTCCGCATCTATGACCGCATCGTAAGGCAAGCTGTGTCCCTAGCCGGAGCGAATTCGTTGCATCGAGTCTCTCTCGGCGCGAGGCGGGTCATATTCCGGCAGGAATGTTGAGCGGATCCCTTTCGATCTTCCGGGGGCTGTTGAGCGCTTTCCATTTCGAGAGCGCTTCGTGAGCCGAAGGGAACGCCGGTCTCGGAATGAACTTTCCGCGTCCCGGATTCGGCTGCGAGTTCTTCCCCCATGCCCAGATCACTTCGCCCCGCGACAATGTGTATCGGGCTTGCGCACTGACTTCGAAGCCTTCGAACACGTTGTAGTCGAGCACCGACTTTTGCGTTGTCGCGGTGATCGTTTTGCTCAGATTCGGATCCCACACCACGATGTCGGCATCCGCTCCCGGCAGCATCGCGCCCTTCTTCGGATAGATGTTCAGGATTCTGGCGATGTTCGTGGATGTCGCCGCGACGAATTCATTCGGCGTCAGCCGTCCCGTCTCGACGCCTTCCGTCCAGAGGACCGCCAGCCGCTCCTCGAGCCCGCCCGTTCCGTTCGGAATAAGGGTGAAGTTGTCGCGGCCCATGCGCTTTTGCTCCGTTGTGAATGCCGCGTGGTCCGTGGCGACGACTTGGAGCGATCCGGCCGCCAATCCGTTCCAAAGCCCGTCCTGATGCTCGCGCGAACGGAAGGGCGGCGACATCACGCGCCTCGCCGCGTGCTCCCAATCCTTCGAGAAATACTCGCCTTCGTCCAAAGTTAGGAATTGAATCAGCGGTTCCCCGTAAACCCGCATCCCTTTCTGCCGCGCTCGCCGGATGGCTTCATGCGCCTGTTCGCAGGATACGTGCACGATGTAGAGGGGGACTCCGGCGGCATCCGCGATCATGATGGCCCGATTGGCGGCTTCCCCTTCGACCTCGGGGGGCCTCGAGTAGGCATGGCCCTCAGGTCCGGTTATGCCGTCGGCGAGGAATTTCTGCTGGAGCTCCGCCACGATGTCGCCGTTCTCCGCGTGCACCATCGGAAGGGCGCCGAGTTCCTTGCATCGGCTGAAAGACGCGAAAAGCTCGTCGTCCTCGACCATGAGCGCTCCCTTGTAGGCCATGAAGTGCTTGAACGAGTTGACGCCCATGTCGACGGCGTCCTTCATTTCATTGAAAATGGTCTCGTTCCAGCCCGTGATCGCCATGTGGTAGCCTACATCCGCGCAGATCTGAGGCTCGGACTTGCGGTGCCATTCGTTGATGGCGTTCTTCAGAGAGCCGTCGGGTCCCGGCAGACAAAAGTCGACGAGCATGGTGGTTCCCCCGGCGGCCGCGGCCCACGTGCCGGATTCGAAGGTTTCCGCCGCCGTCGTTCCCATGAAGGGCATCTCGAGATGGGTGTGCGGATCGATGCCGCCCGGCATCACGTAAGCTCCCTCGGCATCGACATATTCGTCGCCGGCGAGGTCCGGTCCGATCTCTTTGATCGTTTCGTCCTCGATCAGAACGTCCGCCTTGAACGTGCGGTCGGCCGTAACCACCGTTCCGCCCTTGATTACGCGACTCATCGATTTTCCCTCCTCGGAACGAAGCGGCGGAACGGCCGCATTATTCTGCGATCTGCGCGGTTTCAACGACCGCGTGGAACAAAACGTCCGTGCCCGCCGCCGCCCAGTCCATGCTGATTTCTTCCGCTTCGTTGTGCGAAAGCCCGTCGACGCACGGGCACATCACCATGGCGGAAGGCGCGACCCTGTTGATCCAGCAGGCGTCGTGCCCCGCTCCGGAAACCAAGTCCATATGGCTGTAGCCCAAGCGTTCCGCGGCGCTTCTCACGGCGGAAACGCAGTTTCCGTCGAATTCGACCGGATCGAAACCGCCGACCTTTTCGAAGTCGATCGTCAGGCCGAGCTCATCGCAAATCGCGGCGCCGCCGGATTTCAGCCGGGATTCCATGTCCGCGATCACATCGGCGTTCGGCGAACGGAAGTCGACGGTGAACACCGCTTTTCCGGGAATGACATTCCGGCTGTTGGGATGAACATCGATATGCCCGGCCGCGCCAACTGCTTTCGGTTTGTGGCTCCACGCTATTTCGTCGACGAGCAGCAAGATCTTCGCCATGCCCAAGCCTGCGTTCTTCCGCATGGGCATGGGCGTGGAGCCGGTGTGGCTTTCCTTGCCCTCGATCGTCACCTGCATCCAGGACAACCCTTGCCCGTGAGTGACGACTCCGATCCACCTGCCTTCGGCTTCAAGTATCGGTCCTTGCTCAATGTGAAGTTCGAAGAACGCTTTCATCCTGCGTTGGCCGACCGGCTCGTCGCCTCTCCAGCCGATTCGCTCGAGTTCGTCTCCGAATCGCTTTCCTTCGGCGTCCGTTCTATCGTACGCCCAAGCTTGGTCGTGCACGCCTGCGAACACCCCGGATGCCAGCATTGCCGGCGCGAATCGAGTGCCTTCCTCGTTCGTCCAGTTCGTAACGACGATCGGATGCTTGGTCTTGATGCCGAGATCGTTCAAGGTTCGAACGATCTCCAGCGCCCCGAGCACGCCGAGCACGCCGTCGAATTTGCCTCCTGTGGGCTGGGTGTCGAGATGCGATCCGACGTAAACGGGGAGGGCATCGGAATCCTCGCCCGCCCTTTGCGCGAACATCGTTCCCATTTGGTCCACGGAAACAGTGCATCCCGCCGTCTCGCACCAATCCTTGAACAGCGCGCGGCCAACTCCGTCCTCGTCGGTCAGGGTCTGACGATTGTTGCCTCCCGCGATTCCCGGTCCGATCTTCGCCATTTCGGCTATGGAATCCCAAAGCCGCTGGCCGTTCACCTTCAGGTTGGATGAGGGCGCGGTCATCCTGCAAGCTCCTTTCCGACGCCGATCTCGTTCAGCGGGCCGCAATCCTTCCAGCGCCGCAGTCGCGCACCGGTCACGCGGCGCGCGACAGCACTTTGCGCATGACGTCAACGATCTGGTCGATGTGGCTTTTTTCCGCGATCAGCGGGGGTGAAAGCGCGATGATATCGCCCGTCGTCCTGGTCAACAGCCCTTCCTGGTAGGCGTCGAGGAACACTTGGAACGCCCGTTTGGACGGCGCATTCTGGATCGGCTCAAGTTCGATCGCGCCGACCAATCCCAAGTTCCGGATGTCGATCACATTCGGAAGTCCCTTCAACGAATGCAGAGCGTCTTCCCAGTAGGGAGCCAACGCGGCGGCATTCTCGAACAAGCCTTCTTCCTTGTAGGTTTCCAGAGACGCGAGGCCGGCGGCGCACGCGACCGGGTTGCCGGAATACGTATAGCCGTGGAAAAGCTCGATCATATGTTCCGGCCCGGTCATGAACGCGTCGTGGATTTCCGCGCTCGCGAGCACGGCGCCCATCGGGATGACGCCGTTCGTAAGTCCCTTCGCGCAGGTGATCATGTCCGGCCTTACGCCGAAATGCTTCGCTCCGAAGGAGCTGCCGAGCCGACCGAAGCCTGTAATGACTTCATCGAATATCAGCAGGATGCCGTGTTTCGAGCAGATTTCGCGAATCCGCTCAAGATAGCCGACCGGCGGAATGAGGACGCCGGTGGAACCCGCCACCGGTTCCACGATCACTGCCGCGATGGTTTCCGGGCCGTGCAGCGCGGCAATGCGCTCGACGTCGTTCGCCAGATCGGCGCCATGTTCCGGCCGTCCGCGCGAGAAGGCGTTCTTCTCCGGAAGGTGCGTGTGCGAAAGATGGTCGACTCCGGTCAGCAACGAGCCGAAGAATTTTCTGTTGTTCACGATGCCGCCGACGGAAATCCCGCCGAAATTGACGCCGTGGTAGCCGCGTTCGCGCCCGATCAATCGAATCCGCTGCCCTTCGCCTCGGGCTCTGTGGTAGGCGAGCGCAATCTTGAGGGCGCTGTCGACCGATTCCGAACCGGAATTGGTGAAGAACACATGATCAATCCCGTCGGGCGCGATGTCGATGATCCTGTTCGCGAGCTCGAATACTTTCGGGTGGCCCATCTGGAACGCAGGCGCGTAGTCCATTTCCGCGACCTGCTTCTGCACGGCTTCGACGATGCGCGGGCGGGCGTGCCCGGCGTTGCAGCACCAAAGGCCGGCTGTCCCGTCCAGCACCTGGCGGCCGTCGGAGGTCGTGTAGTGCATCCCTTTCGCTCCGACGAACATGCGCGGCGATGATTTGAATTGCCGGTTTGCCGTGAACGGCATCCAATACGCCCGAAGGTCGTTGGGCCATCTGCTTGTGTCGAGCGCCATGGCTATAATCCTTTCAGTTTGAAAGACACGTTGCCGGAGTATCGTTCCCTGCGGTCCAAGTTTTGACCATCAAGTCGATGAAACGCTATCAAAGTTGCGCACGCAGTCAAGACGATGCGCCGTCGCGTTCCCGCTCATGCCGACGATTTCCGCAGATAAACAGGAATTGAAGCCGGGCGAGCCGACCTTGCCAGATCGGAGGCGGTCGAGTTTCGCTTCAGAGTGTAGAGCGCTCGGACCCACGCCCATTCGGAATTTCGGTTGCCGCGGCAAGTAAATTGACCATCGAGTTGCGAACGCGCTATCAGCGTTTCGCTCGCGCTCAAGATGACGCTTGGTCGCGAATCGGCTCCCGGCGACGGCGCAAGCGGAACAACAGGAATGCATTTCGATGGCGGAAAAGCCCTGTCCGACCCGGCCGAGGAGAGTTTCCCGAAAGCGGGCGGAAATCACGGAAAGGATTCTGGAGGCCGCGTTGGACGTGTTCTCCCAATACGGTTTCAGGGGATCGACGCTCGATCAGATTTCGGCCGCGTCAGGAATTTCGAAACCGAATTTGCTTTATTACTTCGAAAGCAAGGAAGCCATGCACCGGGCGTTGCTGACGCGATTGCTCGATACTTGGCTTGATCCGCTCAAAGCCATGAACCCTGACGGTGAACCGATTCAAGAAGTAACGAATTATGTCCGCCTGAAGCTTCATATGGCCCGGGATTACCCGCGCGAGAGCAGGTTGTTCGCGAACGAAATCATTGACGGCGCGCCTGTCATCCGGTCGGCGCTGGAAGGCGAACTAAGGAATCTGGTCGACGAAAAGGCCGTGCTGATGGAGCGATGGGTCTCGGAAGGCAAAATCGCGGATGTGAACCCGCGACATTTGATCTTTTCCATTTGGGCGACCACGCAGCATTATGCCGATTTTTCAGCTCAAATCAGATTGGTTCTGAATCGTTCAGACGATCCGTTCGACGAAGCCGCAGCGCATTTGGACGCTCTCTTCAGGAAGATGCTTGAGCCCAGCCAAGGCGACTGAAAGCGTGAATCGCAACGCCGAATGAAATATGCAGTTGCCGGACCAATCGGACCGAATGATCATTCCGCGACGCAAGCCGCGACGTTGTTGGGATGCTGGGTCCAATTCAGATGCTTGTCGGTGACGCGGCTGCCGGTCCTGAGATCGATATCGCCGGGATGAAGCTCTTCCATCGTGATGCAATCTTCGACCGGACATACGTTGACGCACAGGTTGCAGGCGACGCATTCCTCGTCGATGACTTCGAAGACCCTATTCGGCTTGATCGCAATGGCCTGATGCGAAGTGTCTTCGCAAACCGCAAAGCAACGTCCGCACTTGATGCAGAGGTCCTGATCGATTCGCGCTTTCGTGACGTAGTTCAGATTAAGATACTGCCAATCGACCACGTTCGGAACTGCTCGGCCTCTGAAATCCGAGATCGACTCGTACCCTCTTTCCTCCATCCAGAGTTCGAGCCCGGAAACCATCTCTTGGATGATTCGGAAACCATAGGTCATTGCGGCGGTGCAGACTTGAACGTTGCCTGCGCCGAGCGCGATGAATTCCGCCGCATCGCGCCACGTCGTGATTCCGCCAATGCCGGAAATCGGGAGGTCGGCCGTTTCCGGGTCCCTGGAAATCTCGGCCACCATGTTCAGTGCGACCGGCTTGACCGCCGGTCCGCAATAGCCGCCGTGCGTTCCCTTGCCGTCGATCATGGGTTCGGGACTGAACGTTTCCAAGTTGACGGACGTTATCGAAGAGAGCGTGTTGATCAGCGAAACCGAGTCTGCGCCTCCCGCTTTCGCCGCGCGCGCAGGATACCGGATGTCCGTAATGTTGGGGGTCAGTTTCACGATGACCGGCATTTTGGTGTTCGACTTGACCCATCGGGAAACCATCTCGATGTACTCGGGGACCTGCCCGACCGCGGAGCCCATGCCGCGCTCGCTCATGCCGTGAGGGCATCCGAAATTGAGTTCCACCCCGTCCGCGCCAGTATCCTCAACCAGCCTGAGTATGTGTTGCCACGGCGCTTCTTCGCACGGCACCATCAGGCTCACGACCACGGCGCGGTCCGGGAACTCCGACTTGATCGTCTTGATCTCGGCAAGGTTCGTTTCCAGCGGCCGGTCGGTGATCAACTCAATGTTGTTGAGGCCAAGCAGCCTCCGGTCCGCGCCCCAAACGGCGCCGTAGCGCGGTCCGTTCACATTCACGATGTGCGGATCAAGTCCGAGAGTCTTCCAAACGACGCCGCCCCATCCCTCCTTGAATGCCCGGCGGACATTGTATTCCTTGTCCGTGGGCGGCGCGGAAGCCAGCCAGAAGGGATTCGGACTGCGGATGCCGAGGAATTCTGAAGCCAAGCGTCCCATGCCTGCGTCCTTTCCAAAATTAATTGAGCGCGGTTTCCGATGAGGAATGGTCAGCAGCCTGAAAGGGCCGCATGGATTTCTTCGGCTGCATCGCGCCCTTGCGCGACAGCGCTCACGGTGAGGTCTTCTCCGGCGGAAATGCAGTCGCCGCCTGCCCAAACATTCGGCAGGTCCGATCTGCCTTTGGCGTCTGTCTTCAATTTTCTGCCGTCAGTTTCGAGGCCGCCCGGAATCTGCTCAAGTCGCTGGCCGATGGCCCGAAAGATCTGATCAGCGGGAATTCGAAAGGCTTCACCCGCCGGTTTCAATCGGCCGTCCGACGAATCTGTGCGCTCGAAAACGACGATCTTTGTACCGTCTTCGCTTTCCACACTCACCGGCATGGCGTTTGCGAGGATTCGCACGCCCTTCGATGCAGCCAAGTCTTGTTCATACTTGGACGCGCCCATTTCATTCCGGCTGCGGCGATAAGCAATCGTAACTTCCTCAGCACCGAGCAGTTTGGATTGCACGGCCGCGTCTATGGCCGTCATCCCGCCGCCGACAACGACGACTTTTCTGCCGACCGGAAGAGCTGAAAGATCGTCGGACTGGCGAAGGTCGGAAATGAAATCGACCGCGCTCTCAACGCCGGCATTTTCGCCGTCGACATTCAGTTTGTTGACGCCGCCGAGACCGCAGCCGACGAATACCGCATCGAATTCGGCGCAAAGCTCCCGGAAGTCGTCCGCTGAGGTGACCGGGCTCTCAAGTTTGATGGATATTCCGCCGATGCGAAGGAGCCATTCAACTTCGCGCGCGGCGAAATCTTCCACCGTCTTGTATGCCGCAATGCCGTATTCGTTCAGTCCGCCGGCTTTGCCGCGCGCTTCGACGACGACGACATCATGGCCCTTCATGGCCAAGCGGTGTGCGCAAGCCAGTCCCGCAGGCCCCGCTCCGATGATCGCGACGCGTTTTCCCGTTGGATCCGGGCGCGTATACGGATGTCCTTCTCTTGCCATCAGAGAATCCGTGGCGAAACGCTGCAGTCGGCCTATTTCCACCGGGCTGCCCTCAGCGGATTCACGAACGCATGCCTCCTCGCACAGCGTTTCGGTCGGGCAGACGCGCGCGCACATCCCTCCGAGGATATTGCTGTTGAAGATGGTCTTCGCCGCCGCATCCGGAACTCCGGAGGCGATTTGCCTTATGAACAACGGTATGTCGATTTCGGTCGGACATGCGTCCACGCATGGAGCGTCATGGCAGAAATAGCAGCGGTCGGCTGCTACGGCCGCCTCGTGCTTCGAAAGCGGAGGGTGGAGGTCTGCGAAATTGTCTTCGTATTCCTCTGCGGGCAGACGGCCGGGAGACACGCCGGGCGCAGCAACGGAATGAGCCATGTCAGTATCAAATTGAAATATCCGTCGTGAAGGAACAGACTTGCACGGATTCAAAATTTTATCAATTGGTAAAATTTTTTGGACAGACGAACAGTCGGCAATTGTGTCTTATTTGTCAGTGCCTTCGACGCAGCGGACTCTCTGCTCGGATCATGCAGTTCGCTTGAAGGTTGGGCTAGTCCGCCGCGCGGCGACTTTTTCGCTGCAGACGTATGGAATTGTCGCCTTGGGCCGCCGTCAAAGTCGGAGGTCGGCCAATTCGTTCAATTCACGCGATGGTTTCAGAAAAATGCCTGCAGGCCGGTTTGCGTTCGTCCCAGAATCAGCCTGTGGATATCGTGCGTTCCTTCGTAGGTGTTGACGGTTTCAAGATTCTGGGCATGCCGAATGACGTGGCAATAGATTAGGATGCCATTCCCGCCATGCACGTCGCGAGCGGGCGCGCAAGCCGATACTCGGTTTCAGGGAGCGCTTGGAAATAAGCGTTGGAGTTGCGAGGAAAACCCCCGCAAAGAGAAAGAGGTGCGTCGTGCCTAGTAAGCAAAGTACTTCGGCCCACCGGAGAAGAGCAAGGTTACGCATGTGGCTACGCGACATGCACCTTGGAAGGGAATGGGCAAGCCCTTTCCCCTTCACCCCAAACCCGACGCGCAAGTGCGTCGACGGCTGTTGGCATGGCTGGACATGCAACAAAAATGCGCATTGTGCGCCAGCCTTTATTGCGGGTTTGATGCACTGAAAATGAACGCGCCGACTGGCTTCCAAGGCCCACACCGAAGAACGCTCATTGTCCGACTACTGGCGGCGGTCGGGCGCGGGCAACAATCTCAACCGTGTTGGAGAAACGTTTGGGCGACTTGCAGAGGCAGCAGGACGAGCTGCAGAAGCGATTTCTACAAGGTTAACCCAGCATCGTGCCGAGAAAGAAAAACCATGCTGCGTTTCTTCGCCAAGCCAATCTCGACTAGACCGGACATTCATTTATGCACCGTCCAATGACGGCCGTGCGCAACGAAGCTGCCGTTGGCTGCGTGAGCGAAAATGGCAGCTGTCCAAATATCCCGCCCGAGTAGCCACGAGCCGAATTTTATAGAATCTGCCCTAAAAATTCCTGCGTGCGCGTATGTTTCGGTGAATTGAAGAAGCTATCGGGGGTCGCAACTTCGACGATCTCGCCCTTGTCCATGAACACTACACGGTCCGCAACTTCGCGTGCAAAACCCATTTCATGGGTCACGCAGATCATGGTCATGCCCTCTCGTGCCAGATCGACCATAACATCCAGAACTTCGTTGATCATCTCCGGATCCAGTGCCGAGGTCGGCTCGTCGAACAGCATGATCTTGGGTTGCATGCACAAGGCCCGCGCTATGGCGACGCGCTGCTGTTGACCGCCGGACAGTTGGATCGGGTATTTCTGCGCCTGGTCGGGGATGTGAACCCGATCAAGGTAATGCATGGCAAGCTTTTCAGCTTCGGGTTTGGGTGTCTTTCGGACCTTGCGCTGCGCCAGGGTCAGGTTCTGCAGAATGGTCATGTGCGGGAACAGATTGAAGCTCTGAAACACCATGCCGACCTCTCTGCGCACAGCGTCAATGTCTTTGGTGCCGGACGAAAGGTCGTGCCCATCGACAATGATCCTGCCCGACGAATGCTTTTCCAGCCTGTTGATGCATCGGATGAGAGTGGATTTACCTGAGCCGGACGGCCCGCAGATCACGATCCTTTCGCCTTTGGACACCTTCAAGGACACGTTGTTGAGCGCTTTGAAGTCGTCAAAAACCTTGTCGACGTGACGCAATTCGATCAGGGCATGCTGGGTCATTGCTCTTTCCGTGTGTAGCGACCCATTTGATGCTCGACCCGCGCCATGGCAATTTGCAGGACATAGGTCAGAAGCATGTAGATGAGCGCGAGCGTGATGAAGATTTCATAGGGTGCGAAATACTCGGCCATCAATGTGCGGCCGATCCCGGTCATATCCATCAGGGTGATGGTGGAGGCCAGGGCGGTGGACTTCAGCATGCTGATGGTTTCGTTGCCCAGTGCGGGCAGCGACAGGCGCAGTGCAATCGGACTGGTCAGGTAGATAAATCGCTGGCTGGGCGACAGGCCGAGCGCCTCGCCCGCCTCTGACACGCCCTGTGGAACGCCCAGAACACCGCCGCGCAAGATCTCTGCCATGTAGGCCCCGGAATTCAGCGACAACGCCACAACAGTACATCCAAAAGGATCGCGCAGGATTAGCCAGAAGATACTCTCCCGGATCAGCTCAAACTGCGGCAGCCCGTAGTAGATGATGAATATCTGCACTAGGATCGGCGTGCCGCGGAAAATGTAAATGTAGGTCTGCGCGAGCCAGGACAAGAACCGGCGACCGCTAATGCGCATCAACAATAGCCCGACCGCCAACGCAAAACCGAAGGCCAGAGACAGTACCAACAAGGAAAAGGTGATGCCGATACCGCTCAGCATCTCTGGCAATGCCCTGAAGGAAAGCGAGATGTCGAACATCAGCGTGCCTTTTGCAGATGGCGATTGGCGGATTTTTCCAAGGCCATGAAACTCAGGGTGATCACGGTCGAGAACGCGAGGTAAATCAGCCCGACGAAGATATACATTGTGAAGGGCTTGCCGGTTGACCCGATTGCCTGTTTGGCGACAAACAGCGTCTCGTTAAGCCCGATAATCGACACTAGCGCCGTGTCCTTGACCAGAGAAAGCGCGTGATTGCCGAAGGGCGGCAGAGCGAGCCGGTACATTTCGGGGATGCGGACATAGACGAAGGTTTGAAACTTGCTGAGGCCCAACGCCTGAGCGGCTTCGATGCTGCCGGGGCTGACGCCCAGAAATGCGCCGCGGAACGTTTCGGTCGCATAAGACCCGACGATGAGAGCAATCGCGAAAGACCCGGCCCAGAACGGCGGGATATCAAAATATCGAATGGAGGGGTCAAAGACTTGCACAATCGCGGTCAGGGTCATCGCCGATCCGAAATAGAGCAGCAGAATGACCAGAATTTCCGGCGTGCCGCGAAACACCACTGTATAGGCTGCGGCGAGGCGCTCCGCGATACGGTTGCCCGAAAGTTTGGCTGCGGCACCGATGAGACCGAGGAGAATCGTTAAAATTAGAGAGACGGCGAAAATCTGCGCAACGACCACGGAACCCCAAAAATAGTCATCCCACCACCCGTTGAGCGCGCTCACATCCTAGTCCTTCGATGGTCAAGGAAATGGCCGCGACCCAAAACGGGCCGCGGCCGGAACAGGCCGGTTTACTGGCCCCATTTTTCGTTGTGGATCGGGAAGGGGAAGATTTTCAGAGCGTATTCTTCCAGCTTGTCGGTGCGGATCAGCTCTAGAACGGCGTCATCCAGCTTGGCCTTCAATTCAGGTTGACCCTGGCGCAGACCGATACCGACGCCAATGCCGAAATATTCTTCTTCGGCCACTGCCGGACTGACAAATTCGAACTGGCCGCCTTCTTCTTGGCTCAGGAACCGCAGGTAGGCTTTCATCGGGTTGGTCATGATCATGTCAACACGACCGTTTCGCAGGTCAAGATACAGCGGCTCGCTGCCGTCATAATAGACAACCTCGGCGTCCGGCAGTTTGGCCTCAAACCAATCGGCATAGGTGCTGGCGCGTTCCAGTCCTACAAGTTTGCCTGCGAAATTGTCGGCGATCGGGTCGCCGGCGTCGTCAAACAGATTCCAATCGGCGTCTTTTGGACCGATAAGGCGACCGATCGAAACACGATATGGCGCCGAGAAATCCATTCTTTCCAGCCGCTTCTCGGTGATCGACATTGAAGCAACGATCAGGTCGAATTTGTTGGCAAGCAGAGCCGGGATCATACCGTCCCATTCTTGGCATACGAATTCGACGTCGAAACCGGCGATCTCGGCAACACCTTTAGCGACATCGACATCATAACCCACCAGTTCACCGGCTTCGTTGAGATAGTTGAATGGCGCATAAGTGCATTCCATACCGACGCGCATGGTCTCGGCCGGGGAGGTTGTGGCGGCAACGGTCAAGGCCGCCGCGCCCAGAATCAAGGTTTTCAGTTTGGTGGGCATGTTTGGTCTCCGGGAAAGAAAATGCAGTAAGTTTGTGAATATATACGATTTGAGCGCAGCTTTAACAATGGTTTGATGAAGATAATGTAAAGGTTCGGCCACTGTGGAAAAATTTCCTGGGCGGCAGGATTGCCATCTTAAAGAGACATGGAAGTGACCGACAATCAATGTGACAGAATTGTGTCCTTGCGAACGCTGCAGGAATGGAACGAAAAGCTCGCTTATGCTATTGGAGAGTTAGGCATTAAAAGATTCCCCGAGTGCCTTGTCGATGCCATAGAAACCGTCGTTCCGACAAGATGCGCCTTTTTGTTCCTCTATCGCCATAAGGCATGTCCTGTTCATCTCTACCCCAACATCCGCACCGAAAGGGCGCGGCAAGGTATAAGGCGCTTTTCTGAAGCAACTCATGTGCTTATCCCTGTCTACAACACCTTTCTTGCGGGTGTGGAAACCGGTGTCTATCGTATCACGGAACTTGCTCCGGACGCTTGCTTTTCCTCGGAAACTCGTCGCAGCCTCAACGCCGTGGAGCTTGGGAGCGAAGAACTGGGATACCGCACATCTGGTTGGTCCGAAGGGCAGGAGGAACTTCTGTTGTTGATCCGACTGGCGCGTGGGGAAATGCTGGAACTCGGCCTGACCCGGTCTAGAGCTGACGGGTTTTCCAGTCTATCCGGAGCACGCCTGAAAACCTTGCTCCCGGGCGTGCAGCGTTTGCCGGCAACACACGTGGCCCGTGTCCGAACCGAGAACCAGAATTTCAGCAAGGTTCCTGTTTTGGATCAACTGCTTGGAGAATTCGGAAGCGGCGCACTAACCGAGCGGGAACGCCAATTGGTCCGGCTCGCCCTCAAGGGCCATTCTGGCGAGTCCGTAGCTTTGTCGCTGGGCGCGTCGCTGTCTACGGTCAAGTCACACCGTCAAAACCTCTATGCCGAATTGGGCATCTCGACCCAGCAGGAGCTGTTCAATCCTTTCCTGAACTCGATATCGCAATTCCTGGAATGACCACCGGATCCGGGCCCTTTTCACCATGTCATACTCTGGTATGATACGGATCGCCGCGCGCCGCTGATGGGGTTACGTCTGCATGAAAACCTTTTCTCCGGATTGACAAAATCGCCCATGACCTTCCCGATCGCCTTTGTCAGGGACCAGTTTCCTGCGCTTGAACGTGAACATAACGGTGTGTCGCGAATCTATGCCGACAACCCGGCTGGCACCCAGATCCCGGCTAGTGTGGCGCGCGCCATTTCAGATCGCATGTTGGGCGAGTATTCCAATCTCGGCGGTGCATTCGACGCAAGTCGCAGTTGCGACGCGCTATATCTCGACGCCCATGCCCGCGCCGCGGAGTTTTTGGGCGCGCGGTCGGGCCGCGAGGTCGTCATTGGTCAAAGCATGACAGCGCTGACGTTTCACATGTCGCGCAGCATTTGCCGCGATTTCCAGGAAGGCGACGAAATCATCATCACGCGCATGGAGCACGAAGGCAATGTCGCTCCTTGGCTTCAGATCGCTGCGGACAAGGGGCTCATGGTGCGCTGGGTGTCCTTCAGCACCGAAAGCTGGCAGGTAGAGCCTGCGGATCTGGCGGCGGCGATCAATGACAGGACGCGGCTTGTTTGTCTGAACCACGCCAGCAACCTGACCGGGGCGATCAACGATATCCCGGCGCTTGCCGCGATTGCGCGGGATGCGGGTGCGCTTGTCTTCGTGGATTCGGTGCAATATGCGCCACACCACTTGCCGGACGTGCAAGCATTGGGGTGTGACGCACTGGTCTGTTCCGCCTACAAGTTTTTTGGCCCCCATCTGGGGGTGCTTTGGGCGCGGGAAGACCTGCTAACGGAACTGCATCCCTACAAAGGTCGCTGTGTTTCCGACGCATTGCCCGAGCGCTTTGAATTGGGCACCTCGCAACTGGAGCTGCTTGCCGGGCTCGTTGCGACCTTTGATTATATGTCAGGGCTGGGGGCATATCTTGGCGACAACGGATCCCGTCGGGATCAGATGTCCACGGCGTTTGATCGGTCGATCATGTATGAAACCGCGCTGACCCAGAATTTGATCCGTGGCCTTCTGGATATTCGCGGCCTGCGCATATTCGGCATCACCGATCCCCGGCGCATGCACAAACGGGTGCCGACGATATCGCTGAGGGTTGACGGCCGGGATCCTCGTGCGATGGCCGCGCATATGGCAGATGCCGGGGTTTGCGTTTGGTCAGGCCATAACTACGCGTATGAACCGGCGCGGCAGCTTGGCCTGCCGCTGGAGGAAGGTGTGCTGCGCATCGGGCTGGCCCATTACAACACGACCCAGGAAGTCGACCGGATCGTGAGCGCGGTTGCGGGCAGCACCCGTGCCTGAGCGCATCAGCCGTCATTCAACAGCGCCAGAACCTCGCGATGCAAGGCCTCTGATGCGCTGGCTACGATTTCGCCTTTGGATTCAAGGGTCAGAGGCTTTCCCTGCCAGTCGCTGATCACGCCGCCAGCGCCTTCGACCACGGGCACCAGCGCGCAGATATCGAAATTGTCCAGATTTGGGCCGCAAATATTGACGCCGATGCGACCCGCGGCCAAGGCCCCGAACCCAATGCACCCGGCATCAAATACATTCCAGAGCGAAGCTGCGCGAAGCCGCTCCATGCCCGGCTTTGTCGCGGCGTCGAATGCGTCTGGATCAGAAATACCGCAGATGGATTGCGCCACCCCGCCTGGATCGACCGCCGCAATGGGCTGTCCGTTCTTCCAGACGCCCACGCCGGAAACACCCAAATAAACATCCCCAGTATCCGGTTGGCAAATAATCCCGAGCATCGGGATGGTTCCGTGACAGAGCGCAATCAGGATACCATAATTGGGAAGACCGGCCACAAACTGGCGTGTCCCATCAATCGGGTCGATAACCCAGGTCAAATCAGCGTCTGGATTGGTGCGGCCGAATTCTTCCCCCAGAATCCCGTGGTCGGAAAACTGTGCCGTGATTCTGTCGCGCACGGCGCGCTCCACCGCCCTGTCGACATTGGAAACTGGGCTGCCGTCCGGCTTGATTTCAATGTCCGTCAGGATCCGCTCGGACCGCGCCGTAGAAACTGCCACCTCTCCCAGCAGGGACGCGAAATCACGGAAGGCGCTGTCAAAGATGTTGGTCATGAGCAATCTCGAGCACGAATAGCCATCAGTAAATCCGGCTTTCCGGCAGCGGTTTCTTCAGGGGCCTGCAATGTGTTGCACAATTCTGCAACAAACAGGTGATGCCGGTTTGTTGGAGATTGGGCAATGGCTAATTGTATTCGCCTGCTCTGATTTTTACTCACTGGCTCTACCGAGCTATGACAAGTTATGCATCGCGATAGCCTTTCCGTCCTCCCGAAAGGCGTGCCTCCGGTCGGCCTTGAAGCCGATCCGGTGGCCCATCGCCGCGCTTCCCAGCCTCGTCTGACCGTGCCGCATGATCTGGTGCCCGGGGTCCGGATCGTGCTTGCGGGGGCGCGGTGTCCGCCGAGCAGGGTCATCGCCATTATGCGCCAGGCGAAGACGGCGTTGATCGCGACTGCCCTCTACAGCCGGGCGGCGGTGCGGAACAGGAGGAGCTCGGTCCGGCATCCGGATTTGAGCACGCGGAAGAAATTCTCCATCCTCCATCTCTGGAGATGGAAGACGACGATCTAGGTCGCGTCCTTGGCGGTTCGGACGTCGAGCGCGGCCAGCCGCCGCTCCACCGGGGCCTCTCCGCCGGGTGGCGCGGTCTCGACGACATGCACGGCGGACAAGGCTTCGTTCAATTCACGCGATGGTTTCAGAAAAATGCTTGAAGGCCGGTCTGCGCTCGTCCCAGAATCAGCCCGTGGATATCGTGCGTTCCTTCGTAGGTGTTGACGGTTTCAAGATTCTGGGCATGCCGAATGACGTGGTAATCGATTTGGATGCCATTCCCGCCATGCATGTCGCGAGCGGTGCGCGCAATGTCCAAAGCTTTGCCGCAATTGTTGCGCTTCAGCAATGATACCATTTCATGGGTCATGCGCTCTTCATCCATAAGCCGTCCCAGCCGCAACGAGACTTGAAGGCCGAGCGCGATCTCCGTCTGCATGTCGGCAAGCTTCTTCTGGTACAGCTGCGTTTGGGCGAGGGGCCGTCCGAACTGCTTTCGGTCCAAGCCGTACTGCCGCGCGAGGTGCCAACATTCTTCAGCAGCCCCCATCGATCCCCAGCAGATCCCGTAACGGGCTCTGGTCAAGCAACTGAAGGGCGCCTTCAATCCTGACGCCTCGGGAAGAATGGCGCTTTCGTCAACCACGACCCCGTCCATCGAGATTTCGCCCGTTACCGAAGTGCGCAGCGAGAGCTTGCCTTCAATCTTCGGCGCAGAAAGGCCCTTCGTCCCTTTGTCGAGCACGAAACCCCGCACTTCGCCGCCGTGGGCCGCGGACTTCGCCCAGACAATGAACACGTCGGCGATCGGCGAATTCGAAATCCAAGTCTTGGTGCCGGTGAGGCGGTATCCGCCCGGTACGGCTTCGGCTCGCGTTTTCATTCCGCCCGCGTCGGAGCCGAAATCCGGTTCCGTGAGACCGAAGCAGCCGATCAATTCGCCGCGAGCGAGGCAGGGCAGGTATTTGCGGCGCTGGTCATCCGAGCCGTAGGCGAAAATAGGATGCATCACGAGCGAGGATTGCACGCTCAGCATTGACCGGTAGCCGGAGTCAACGCGTTCAATTTCGCGGGCGACCAGGCCGTAAGACACATAGTTCGTTCCCGAACCGCCGAATTCCTCCGGAATGGTCATTCCCAGAAGGCCCGTTTTTCCCATGAGCCCGAACAGCTCGGGGGCAGGCGTTTCGTTCAGATATGCATCTTTCACACGCGGACGAAGTTCGGCGTCCGCGAATGCTCGCGCGGTGTCGGCGACGAGCGTTTCGTCCTCGTCGAGCATGTTCTGCAATAGAAATGGATCATCCCAGCGAAAGACCGCTTGCGCCTGCGAGAAATTGTCCTGCATGCCGTCCACTTGCCGTTCCTCCGTCGCGCGTCCTTGCTTGTCCAGCAGATTCGCAGCCCAAATCGACGCATTCGCATCAAGCCGTTCGTCCGCTGCCGTCGGCTACCTGAAATAGAATTGTCCTTCAAGAATTGATTGCATCAATCTCATCTTCGTTGTGGACGGCAACTGCAACGCTTCACAGGAAAAGCGCCGCGCGGTGTCCAGCGAAGCATCAGCAAATTCAAGTGGATTGACATGCGGACTTGCTCCGGCCCGCGCCATCCCGCATCGAATGAGTCTGTTGGCTTCGTCGTTCTCAATCGCTGCAACCGAGTTGCCACTTTGGCACGATGCTTCCAAGCAAGTTCAGTTGGAATAGGATGAGAGTACGGAATTCTTGTCGACTCCTGCAAAGTCTTCCGACTCCATAAAATTCTTGGATGAATAGGCGATATTCTCCGGAAATTGTCACGAATTCTTCGGTTTCTAGAAGCGGATTCCAAAAACGCGCTTGCCGGCAACGGCAATGCGGGTTTATTAAGCCCTTGGAGACGTGGCCGAGCGGTCGAAGGCGCTCCCCTGCTAAGGGAGTAGGCGGGAAACCGCCTCGAGGGTTCGAATCCCTTCGTCTCCGCCATCACCCCTTATCTGCAAAGCTGAGGCTGCTTTTGAAATGTTCCATTAATGTTCGTTGATTTATCCATTTACGTTTGCGAATAGCTGTCAAGGAAGCGTTAGGTCGCACTTGAAAAATGTTAGAGGTTGACATAAATGCCAACGCCAAGTGACGCGCTCGCCGAGGGTTTGCTCCACAAGATCGACGGGGGTTTGGACGCGGCCGAGCAGGAACAGCGGTTGCTTTATGCCATGCCGCGGGCAGTGCAGTGGATGCATGACAAGTTGGAAGGTTTGGATGCTGACGGTTTCTTTGAAAATGCTCCATCGCCGATGGAGCAAGCTGAAGAACTCTTCTACTCGTTTGTTTCAGGCGAAGACCTTGAGAGCGGCGATTTGCCTCCGCATGTGATGATGCCTTCAAAGGAAGGGGTGTGGGAGCTGCGTACTTTCGATCTACGATTTTTCGGATGGTTCTGGCGCAAAGGCATCTTCATCATTTCAGCTGTGGATCAGGCGGTGCGCTGTAAAAAATTCAGGTTGTACGCTGGATATAGACAACAATGCGTTAAAGATCGGCGGGGGTTTCGGTTTTGATGAGCCGTCGTTCGTAGAAGGGGAATCAATAAATGAAGTTATTTAGTCTGAATATGAGCCCGAAAGAGAGGGCGACTGGTCGCTTTAAGAGCCGGGTTAATAGAACATTGGTAAGAGCGGTAATTGAGGCAAAAAGAGAAAAAAATCTTACCCAGTCCCAAATTGCAGATCAGATGGGAGTTGATAAGTCCACGTTTTCCCGGATTATAAATGGACGAGGAAATCTCACGTTGAAGACAATTGGCGACGTTTCTTGGGTTTTGGGGCTGCGTCCGGATATCACGTTCTCAAAAATTCAGCATGACAGCGCTGACAGAGCAAATCGCCCTGCCATGCAACCGAATACAGGAAACAAATCCGAATCGCTGCCGCACTCCAGTTACCCAAGCAATGCGACATTTAATTTGACGGAAGCGGCGGAAGCATCGCGGACAGCCTCATCGCAAAATGTCATCGCAAAAGAAAGTACAATCGTTGCAAATTGAAGCTAGAACAATCTTCTGCGACGATATTCGTCGAGAAGACAACGGAAAGGCATTTCTGATTGGCGTGTACATGGATGATCTGGTTCCGATTAGGTTGCCAGCTGAGTTTCCGCTTAGCATCTGGATACAAGCGACAGGATTCGATACTGGCAAGCATCCGTTTGCCATAAAGATCGCCTTTCCCGGCGTTGAAAAGAAATTTAGAATGCGTGCAGAAATGATCGTACCCGACGATCCAGGCCCGCTTTCACTGACTTGGAACGGAATCCCCGCGGAAGTGCATAAATCCGGGTTCATAAGCGTAGAGCTTGAGGTCAACGGCGAAATTTTCAGTGCGGGTAAATTGCCTGTCAGGGATCCGCAGGGACAGTGATCAGATCAAGACTCGCCTGCTGATCAATAAAGCTGATTGGCAGTTGTTAGCCGGTTAGATTGTGGTTCGATCAATGAATGACCTTGAGGCCATTGAGTGCGCGCTGTTCCCTTTGCGTCGCGGTCAGACATGTCCTTGCCGACCGCGCAGCCTCGTCATTGAGTAGACCTTCGACGTCTGTCATGTCTCCCAAACCTGCCGAATACGGCAGGGAACCCGAAGCAACTGGTGCTGCTCGACGCGGGCGTCGCGTCGGGCCCGGCGACTTGGACGGACATCACCGCCGCCGAACCCTGACAGGACGCCGCTTCCCGTCGCGCGACCCGAACCCGGGGCGAACCCGCCCCGGACAGCGGCTTTGCATTTGAATTCGGGTTTCGGCGCCGGATCGCAGGCGGGACCTTCGAAATCGCGCCGACAGCCGCACAAAACGTCCGGACTCCGATCATTCCGACCGAATTTTTGAGCCCGAAAGCCCGCTTTCGACAAGAATCAACATGTTGTGGTTGCGGACTCAAAGCAATAAGCCATCTATCGAGAACTGGCCGGAACAGTCCGGTACAACGTTGGAATGCTCACATTGAACGCTGTGGCAATCTCTATTGCGGGGGTACCGTTCTTGAACATCGTTTTGGCGGCTTCGATTTGGTGACTGTTCATCTTCTTGGGTCTACCGCCAACTCGTCCTCGCCGTCGGGCCGCCTCCAAGCCGATCTTCGTTCGCTCGATGAGAGTATCCCGTTCGAGTTGCGCACAAGCCGACATGACAAAAAATATCATCCTTCCAGTTGGCGTTGATGTATTGATGGTCTCTGTCAGAGACCTAAAGGCGATCCCACGTTCCTCAATCTCGCCCATAATTTGGATCAGGTGCGAAACAGATCGGGCCACACGGCTTAAACTCAGGCAGACAAAGGTGTCGCCATCGCGACAGTAATCCAAGGCTTCGCGCAGGGCGGGCCTGTCAGATTTTGATCCAGTTGCGATTTCTTCGAATATGCGTTCGCAGCCTTCTTCCTTCAATCGGTCGATCTGTCCGTCCAGGTTTTGGCCAGCGGTTGAAATCCTTGCATATCCTATTAGCATCGCATCTCCTTCATCTATTGAAACTCATCTGATCATACCGGGATCGTCAGGAAGTTTCGATCAGAAGTTCCGAGAAGCCAAAACTTGGGAAATCTGTGTTCCCCAAGGACATCGTTCCGAGCACCGGCAACGACCGTTTTTGAGCAACGGAGGAAGGACGACCCCGTTGCCAGGTGAGCTAACTCTGAACTGATTGTCAGGCAGGTGGAGTACCGTGGGTGTGGAACGTCTCAATGGTCTTGAGACCCCAAGCTTGACCTATTTTTCTTTCAGCCTCTGTCCACACAACCGGTTCCCAATCAGGGGCAAGGATTAGTCGCGCTCCTGCATTGGCAAGTTCAACTCGATTCCCGGCCGGTTCCCAGACGTACAGGAAAAACGTGCCTTGGATTGCATGTTTGTGGGGGCCGGTTTCGATATGAACGCCGTTTTCTAGGAAGATGTCCGCCGCCCTGAGAATGTCTTCGCGTTGATCGGTGGCAAAGGTCACATGGTGGAACCTACCGTGACCACCTCCATGTTCCTCGGTGCAGGCGAGGTCATAGGTCCTGTTGTTAACGGTGAACCAGCACCCGCCGACACGACCGCTATCAAGCTGGATCATTTCCGTCACCCGGCTACCCAAACAGGTTTCCATGAAGCGGCGGAACTCGGTTACGTCCTCGGCGAGTAGATTTAAGTGATCGATCCGGCGTGGAGCGGCACCAGTCATGCGGCTGGCGATGTTCTTTAGTGCCGAGGGGTCATCCTTTGGGGCACGTTTCGTGTCGTAGTAGACCTCAAATACATGGCCAAAAGGGTCCTCAAACCGAAAGGCGCTTCCATGGCTAAGGTCGCCTTCGACCCAACCGTGGGTTTTGTAGCCGCTGGCCTCTATGGCTGCGACGCGGACTTTGAGCGCCTCAGGCGAAGACGCCCTATAGCCGATATGGGCCACGCCGGTCGTTTCTGATCTAGTGAGCTTGAGAGTGCAGAACTCATAGTCGTCCCAGGCCCGCAAATAGGCGCTGCCGCCTTCCTGTGCAGACAGCTTCAAACCATAGACCCTGGTGAAAAAATCGAGGCTTTCGTCGAATTTGTTGGTCAGCACCTCGACATGGCCGAGGTGCGCAAGATCGAAGGATGGGTTCGTCGGAATTCCCATGGCGGTCCCCCTCTAGGCGTCACCCTTGGTACGCCAACTGTCAGCGTAGTTTTCCCGCACCTCCTTAGAAAACGGGGTCGGGCTGACCCGAACACGAATTTCGGCCTGCTTGTGTGGCTCGGCAGAGGTCTTGGCGGTGTCGTCAGTTTCCCCCCACTTCATAGTCAACACGTCGCCGACTTGCACGTCCTGGGATACGACGCCAAGACTGAGCATTGAGCGTTCGTTCCAAGAATAGCTAGAGAACATGCTCATCCCGACCATTTTGTCATCCCGCAGCACCATGTCGGCACTGGATGAGGCATAGTTCGACATCGGGAAATCGATCCACTTGTAGGGGGTACCCTCTTCGAAAGCAGAAGTAATGACTTTCAAAACGTCTTCTCGGTTCCACTCAAAGGTGACCTTTTTGCGGTTCTTCGGGTTGTCCTTCATCGCGGCCAGTGCAGCCTTTCCGACAAAATCATCCTTTTTCCAGCCGATGTAGAAATCATATCCAAGCTCGAACGGGTTGACGTAATAGTCTTCTATATTGTCCGAAACGAATGACCCGCCGATGGGTCCGTTGGCCTCATAACTGTCCGCACCCAGCCAATCGCGATAGTCGGCAAGCATTCCGTCGCCTGTGTAGATGCCGGGAAGCGGCGAAGGTATCCAACCGGACTCTAGCGTATTGGTCGCATAGGCCCTGCTGCCGCATTCAACCAACTCTACCCCGGCATCACGTGCAGCCTGGAGGATCGTGGCGTGAATGTAAGACTTGTCTTTTGAGGGCCCCCAGATTTCGAGACCAGGTGCACCGGCCATGCCATGACGCAGAGCCTGAACCTTCATCGGCCCGATGTTGATCCAATCCACATGAAAGAATTTGATCTCAGGGATCGGGCCACCGTTCATTTTTTCGAAGATTTTCGGGGCATCAGGGCCCTGAATTTGGTAGCGATAGTGTTCACGCAAGACTCGTTCGCCATCAGGACGGCTGGGAGAGCGCGGATCGTAACGCAAGCGTACGTTCCACTTACCCCACGCTGCTGCAAACATCAGCCAGTTGCTGGTGGGAGCACGGCCAACCAAAATGAACTTGTCCTGGCGTTCACGGAAGATGATGTGGTCTCCGATGACATGTCCATTTGGCGTCACAGGCACATAGTGTTTGGCGCGACCAAGATCGAAATTCGCGAAGCTGTTGATGCCATGGTAGGCGAGAAATTCTTCGGCCTGCGGCCCCTCGACGATCACCTCGTCCATGTGATGGGATTGATCGAAGAGGACCGCCTTGTCCCGCCAAGCAGCCTGTTCGGTCCGCCAGTTCTGGAATTCCGGTGCCACGACTGGGTAGACGTACATCCCTAGTTTCGAGTTTCGCAGCATCTCTACCGGGTTTTTGTGATTGGCCATGACATCGGTCAAACTGGGCATTGTGGTCCTCCAAGCAATTATTTCGACATCACGACAGGCGTGATACCGATTGTTCCATTTCGGTATTCCAGACCTGGTAAAATCCATCAATGCCATGGCGTTGATTGTCAAAATCAAGAAAACTGATAGTGTAGTGAAAGCAGGTGGATAGGAAGAGATGGACCCACAGAAGATCGACTTTTTTAGCTTAAAGGTGCTGTGCGCTGTCTTTCGGCAACGGTCATTTTCCGCAGCAGGTGAAGGCATTGGTCTAAGTCAATCCGTGGTCAGCTACACCATAGACCGCCTTCGAAAGTCCTTTGACGACCCGTTGTTCATTCGTCAGGGCGGAGGAATTGTTCCGACGGATCGATGCACCGAAATCGTGTCCGAAAGTGAGGCTCTACTGTCTGGTTTCGAAACGATGGTTGCGCCCGCAAAGATTGAACCGGATCGCATCGACCGTACGTTTCGGATCAGTTGCAATTTCTTTGAACGCAGCTTTGTCCTTCCCAAGATCGTCAGATCATTGCGCGATGCAGCACCGTTGGCCCGGTTGACAGTCTTACAGGCCGGGACAGATGGCCCAAAGCTAATCGCAGATGGTATGGCCGATCTTTTGATCGGGCCGATGCGGGAAGAAACTGAACATCAGTATTGCCGGACCCTTTTTCGCGACGAGTATGTCTGTGTAATGGACCCAGCCCATCAATTGTCGGCGGTCAGGCCCAGCCTAGAAGACATACTTAGCGCAAATATGGTTGAGGTGTCGTATGGTGAGAACTGGACTTCCGACTATCTGGTACAACTCGACTCTCTGGCGAAGGAACGCAGACCCGCAATTGTTAAAGTCCCGAGCCCCGGCGATGTTCAGCGAATAATCCATGGCACCGATCTGATTGCCATCGTTCCGCGTCTGTATGCACAAACGTTGGAACCAAGTTTGCATGTCACCGACCTGCCGTTTGCGAGTTCTTTGCAGGTTGATCTTGTATGGACGACCCGAACTCACGGGTCTGCTGTACACAAATGGTTTAGAGATTTGGTTGCGAATGCTGTTCGAAGCCAGTCGCCTCAATTCCAATGATGTCTAGTGCGTCGTTTTCGTAGCCAGTGCAACGACCGCCTCTTTGAACGTTTTGATAAGAGCATCCAGTTCGGATCGGTCTTTCACGGATTTTAGTCCCATGGCTGTGGAGACAACGAAACCGGCAATGGCCTCTGTTTGGCGATCCTCTCTACTCAGGCCGCTTGCGACTAAAATGGCGGAAACGAGTTTTCTTTGCATTTCCCGCGATTCCTCAATGGCTGCGGCACCGGCTGCGTTGTGTCCACTGATAAGGTCCTCTGGGTCACCTGCTGTTTGCAAAAGCTCGAATGACTTGATTGTGGTTTCTTCAAGATAAACATCCAACCGATCCGCCAAAGCATGACAGCCTGCAAGGCGGTCTTCGATGGCAACCATTGATTGCAGGCTGATCTGCCTGATGGATGCTCGGATCAACTCATCCTTGCTGCCAAACAAATCGTAGAGCGTTTGCCTCGATACCCCTGCGGCACGGGCGATGTCATTCATTGACGTCTTTGTGGCTCCAAACCGAACGAAACACTGAATCGCTGCATCAACGATCTTCCGTTCGGTGTCAGACATTGAGATTTGTTCATGTTTGGTCATGAGGTGGATTTATATCAGACTTTACGACTTGACAAGTAGGATAAGAATGTAAAATACAACTGTACAGATTCGATATGGATGTAAATCACCGCCGGTGGTGTGGTGATGAAGGAGAACGAAATGATCGCGAATTTCATAATGAGACGTGTCGCAAAGATGATCGCGGAATCCCGCAGGTCCCCAATCTACCGCCGCCCTGACGAGTATGGGCTAGAGTTCGAAGGGGTTACCTTTCCTGCTACAGACGGGATCGCCTTGGAAGGCTGGTACCTCCCGGCTAAGGAACCCTCAAACAAGATCGTTATCAGCAATCATTTTTCGCCGGCGAACCGTTATGGGTACGCAGGCCATTTGAAGGGGTGGCGCAATGCTGGAGGTTTCGAAGTAAATTTCCTGCCACGTTACAAAGCCTTGGTCGAGGCTGGGTACAACGTTCTTTGCTACGATTTGAGGAATCACGGCACGAGCGCACTAGGCCAAAACGGCGGATACAATCCAAGCTTGTTTGAGTACAAAGATGTGCTTGGATCGTTGGATTTTGTGCGATCCAACGCGAAGACTAAGGACATGGAAATTCATCTGTTCAGCATGTGCTTGGGCGGAAACTCGACGTTGGTCGCTATGAATAAACACCCCGAAGCCTTTGAAGGCGTCAAATCGATGATGCTGTTGCAACCGATCTCAGGCGATGCGCTGGTTCGCAAGCTTAGCAAAAACATGCGTCTCGGACAAAAGGGCTACGATGCCTTTGCGAAGCACTACCGCGAAATCTGGGGGTTCCGGATCGAAGATTCCTCGCCTCAGTTGGATGCGCCCTACGTGACCATGCCAACATTTGTGGCTCAGGTGCGCGACGACGCCTTCACCTATGCCGAGGAAGACGTGCAAGGCGTGTTCGATGCCATCCCGGTCGAAGACAAGAAGCTAAAATGGATCGAAGGCACTACCCAACGATTCCGTGGGTATCAGTACTTCTCTGATCATCCCGAAGAGATGGTGGAGTGGTACGACGCCCACGCTGCTTGAAATTACTCTGACTTGTTGGCCCGCCAGGACAGGGCGGGTCAACCAACTTTTTTCAGTACAGCAAGCCAGTTTGACACTGACCGTGCCACCGCATCAGGTTGCTCAACCGGTAGAAAGTGACCCGCATTCTCAAAAATCTGAAGTCGGGCATTTCTGGCCATATCTTTGATCTCCCGGTGCTGGGCCGCAGGTGACCAAATATCTTCAGTACCAGCCAGCAGCAAAATCGGGCAAGCAATCTTAGAGATGTATTCACCAGCATTTGGTCTGGCGACCAACGCCTTGATCTGCCGTTCGTGAACCTCAGGGCAATTTCTAGAGCCATGTCTGACAGGTTTGCCATGAGAGTCTTGTCGTTGTGACGGCTGGCGGCGACCATAGGCGGAAGCCATTCTCGAACCATCCCCTCAAAGTCACTGTATCCATAGTCAATCATAGCTTGGCGTTTTTCTGTTTCTCCGGGTTTCAGTGGGTGGTGCCCGGTGTTGGCTAGCACAAGGCCAAGAACCCGTTCAGGAGCCTGGTGTGCGACCTCCATCGCAACCCGTCCGCCCATCGAGTGTCCAACAACTGCCATGGGCCCTTCGATTTCGTTGAGAATCCTCGCTGCCATCGCTTCAATGGTGGCGTCCTGTTTGACATCAGCCAGATAGCATTGACCGTCGGGCAAGGCATCTTCGACAGACTTCCAAACGCGACCATCCGACAGGAGGCCAGGAACCAGGACAACTTTCGCTTCGAGGTTACTTTTCCCCGTCATCCATTCCGACCTTAACATCAAGCACGACCTGTCGTTTCTCCTCTCGGATCACCTTCAACGCCCTGTCCAATGCACCGGGAAGGTCTTCTGCAAGCTCCACCGTCTCGGCATAGCACCCGCTGGCAGCGGCAATGTCGCCAAATGCAGGCGTTGGCATGAAGGGGATAGTGGGCACATGGTTCGCCTTTGAGGCCGCTCCGTCAGGATAGATGTCGAGCGTTGAAATACGAACGGCATCCCAACTTCCATTGTTCAGGATTACGGTCAGGAGTGGCAAACCCTGTGCCGCCGCAACTTGATGGCATGCCATAGGGTTGGCGAACATATAGCTGCCGTCGCCAACAACGCAGACCGTCAATTTATCCCGGTTGGCAAGCTGGTATCCCAAAGCTGCTGGTAGCGCCCAACCCAGTCCACCAGCTTGTGTATTGCCGAACCACTGGTTGGGCCCAGGAACGCGATAAAGCGGCAACGGGCCACCGCGTTCACCGAATATGGTTCCGTCGCCCAGTACGTCCGAGATGCACTTCGCAATCCATGGTTTGTTGGCAAGCCCTTGTCGGCCCGCATCCACCTTCGCGTCGATGCGATCCCTGAAGGTGTTATGGCGCTCTTCGATATGTGCTTGGCGTTCGGGATTGGAAGAGCCCGGCAATACGGTTCGAAGCGCCCTCAGGCCGGCAAGGGTGTTGCATTGAATGGCCTGTGTGGTCTTGTAACCACGGACAGGAATGCGTGTGAAAAGTGGGTCTGGGCCGAGATGAATAACTTCAGCATCTGGTGCTGGGCTGGCTTTTGCCTCGATCCAAGCGACGCTTGCATCGACGACCAAAACAACGTCCGCGTCTGGTAGGTGGGCAGCAATGTTGCCACCGACTGCATTCGGGAAGTCTGTCGGCAGCACATTGCGGGTAACGAAGACCCCGCTGATCGCAATCGAATTCTCAGTTGCGATGGCTTGAAGCTCGGCGCTGACTTCACCCGCTGCATCGCCACGCGAACAAATGATCAGTGGGTTCTTTGCATTCGCAAGTTTTTTTGCACATTCCAAGATAGCCGCTGGATCGGGATGGGTGATGGACGGGGCGACCTGAACCGGATCATTCGGCTTGTCCGTCAATTCGCACAGCGGTTCGCGGGGCAGCGACATGTAGACCGAACCCTGCGGTTCCATCCGTGCCACAGCACACCCCCTGCTCACCAAGTCAGCGGCGTTTTCAGCATAGCGCAGTTCGTAGTCCCATTTGACCGCTTCACGCACCAGGGCGGTTTGATCGAACATCTCTTGACCGTATTGGATGGGGGTATGACGACTGCCCATCCGGTCGCCCTCGGTCAACGGGTTTCTGCCTGAGATCATGAAAACTGGCACGTTGTCAGAATGGGCATTTAGAAGGCCCATGGTCGCATTTGCCAGCCCCACGTTCACGTGGACAGCCGCTGCTTGCATCTGGCCCGTTGCCAAGAAATAGCCGTGGGCCATGGAAACCACCACATTCTCGTGTGCTGCCGGAATGGCTTCTGGGATTGCATCGGACTCGGCAGCGGCCAATGCCTCAATCACCGGAGCGAAATCGCTTCCTGGGTTTATGAAGAGCTTGTCCACCCCATTAGATTTGAGCGACCGTAGTATTGCCTCACCGGCCGAAACGCGGGTGTCGGCTTCGATTTGAACTTGTTGTTTGTTCATTGGCCTTCTCCATAAATGCGGGTGGTCACGGTTTGGGGCAGCGACGAAAATTCGAGGCTAAGCCGTCCGCCTTGGTCTCCAACGCCGCTGGCACCAGCACCTGTAAGGGGGCTCAACAGGTCGCGAATTTGCCAGGAATTGATCCAGGCGTGACCAACCCTGATTTGCGGGGCGACACGGTGGGCCCGGCTGATGTTTTCTGTCCAGATTGAGGTAGCGAGACCGTAATCGGTGTCGTTGGCCAACGCGATTGCCTCGTTCTCTTCATCAAATTGGGCCACGTGCAGGACGGGACCGAAGACCTCTTGCTTCACAAAGCGGGCATCTTCGGGAAGACCCACCGCAATGGACGGCTGGATGAAGGCCCCACTATCGCGTTCATCTCCAAATTCCGGGATGCCGCCCCCGGCGACAAACTCACCGCCGTCTTCTGGTACTGTGTCGAGCAGCCCTTTAACTTTGTCTCGGTGGCCTTTGCTGATCAGCGGGCCAATGTTGAAGCCGTTGTGGGACTTCTCACCAACCACAATGCCGTTCGCGATGGCGGACATTCGGTCCACGTATTCATCGAAACGTGAGCGGTGCACATAGACCCGTTCGGTGCAGAAACAAATCTGGCCACAGTTGAAAAAAGCGGATCGGGTCATGCCTTCGGCAACGTGGTCCATAACCGCATCTTCGAACACCAGGGCCGCGTTCTTTCCGCCCAGTTCCAGAGACACCTCTCGCAGGCCAGTGGCGGCGGATTTCATGATCGCGGACCCTGTGCCGCTTTCTCCTGTGAAGGTAATGGCATCAACCTTGGGATGGGATGTCAGGTATCCGCCCGCCGAACCGTGTCCAAAGCCGTGCAGCAGCGAGAAAGCCCCATCGGGTATATCCGACGCGGCGACGACCTCGGCCAAAACCGTTGCGGATGACGGCGTTTCCTCTGATGGTTTCAAGATCGCCGCATTGCCCATGACGAGAGCCGGAGCAACTTTCATCGCGGCCATCAAAAGCGGGACGTTCCAAGGGCAAATACAGGCGATCACACCCTTTGGGCGTCGGGTTGTGTACCATATACCTTTGAAGCCAAGTTCACCGCCGAATTGCGAGGAACGGTTTTCCATCGTCAATGCGGCGTCAGCATAAGCGTGGAAAAGCCGAGCGGCCCTTGCCCCGTCGAAGGTGTTGGCCTGCCAATAGCTGCGGCCTGTGTCGGCGACATCCGCCTCTACCAAATCATCGACCCGTCTCAAAAGCTTGTCTGCGAAGTCGTGGATGATGGCGAGGCGTTCCTTCATCGGCAGTGCGCCCCATGAACCGCTTTTCGCACCGATTGAAACTTCGCGACCAGCCAGAACGGCGTCGTTGACCATGGCCTCGGACGCTTCATGTACCGACGCCACCAGCGAACCATCGAATGGGCTGCGCTTTTCGAAGGTCTGGTCTGATGCTCTCCACTCTCCGGCGACGAAGTTTTTCAATTCCTTGGTCATGCAAACCTCTTGGGCCATGGGCCGGGTTCAATGGCGTCAAGCATCGCTTGGTTCAGCGTGAAAAGCAGTTCGGACTTCAAGCCTGCGAAATCGGGATCATCCCAAAGGTTGTCCGTTTCGTTGGGATCGTTATCAGTTTCGTAAAGTTCACCAAACTCCAGACCCTTGTAGAGGGTCAAGCGGTGGGTCGGGGTGATCAGGTTCCTAATGTTCGGGCGTCGGTCAAAGCCAGGGTAGACCTTGTTTTCTTCGTGTTCGATCAGGACGTGATCCCTTTCGCCGTCCCCGCCATCAAGCTGGCCCAGGAAAGACTTACCCTGCATACCATAATAGGGGGCCACACTAACGCGATCCAAGATGGTGGGGGCGATATCGACTGAGGCCGCAAGTCCATCGGCCAATTGGGCTGTATCTCGCTTTGGCTCCACCCAGATGAACGGGACGCGATTAACCGAAGAGTGCGGGAATGGCCCCTTCAGCAACAATGAAAAGGCCCCAAGATAGTCACCGTGATCGGAATTGAAGATGATGATCGTGTTGTCCGCCTGTCCGGTCTCCTCAAGCGTTTTCAGGATTTCGCCTATCGCATCGTCGATCATGGTGATCATTCCAGCGGTCAGCACCATGGCCTCTTTGATCTGGCGGTCTGGGGCCATGAAGGCTTGCTGTTCGTTTTTCGGAACCACCCCATCGTCCATTAGTGTCTTCCAAACCCGCAACTGTGGCGGCGGAGTCTTGTGGGCTTCGTAGGGTAGATCGACTTCGAAATCCTCTGGGTTATACATGTCCCAGTATTTTCCCGGCGGCGTGAAGGGATGATGCGGATCAGGAAAAGAGACAAAGGCAAAGAATGGTTCATCCGATGACGCCTGACCTTTCAGAAATGACTTAGCCTCATCGCGGATATATGCAGTTGGGTACAGGTCTTCCGGTATCGTGGTTCGCCTTGCCTGTGGACAGGTGTAGGTGTGGGGGTGCTGGTTATCGCGGCAACGAAGCTCCTCCCAATCATTTGCCTTTGAGCGAAGCCATTGAAGGTAGTGTCCGCCGCATTCGTCGGAATGGCCCGTAACCAATCGCACATGGTCGAACCCGTAGTATGGCGTTGGTACCGCGTGGAATTCTGGCTGGTCATATGTCGCTGGGTGTTCGTGGCAGTAATCCACACCGTCCGGCTTTCTTGCTTCAGGAACCTGCGCATTTACCACCGGCTCTTCATCAGTGCGCACCAATGGGCGATCTGTGAATGGCTGGTGGTGGCTCTTCCCAATGCTGGCTGTGTTGTATCCCGCCGAACGCAAGACATCGGCAAACGTATTTGCACTCTGCGGCAAGGGCAATCCGTTGTGGCGTGAGCCATTGACGGAGGGGTACCGCCCAGTCATCACCGCCGCCCGGTTGGGCATACAGATTGGCGAGGTCACATAGAAGTTCGTGAACCGGGTACCTCGGCTTGCCAAACCATCAATGTTGGGCGTTTTAACGACGGGATGTCCCGCGCACCCCAGCCAATCGGCCCGATGCTGATCCGTCATGAAATATAGGATATTTGGCCGTTCACCCATGCCGTAACCCGGCGGGCAAGGCAACCGCCACACGGTGAAGAACGATCAGCCCAACGACCGCGACAAGAGCGATGCCATTCACCGCCAGATCGGGATGGATCAACATCAAGCCCGCCCCAACACGCAGTGCTACCTCCCAAATGGGCATGCGCACTTTGTCAAACCGGCTTGCGGCTGACGCCAGCATGTAGATCAGAAGTGCCAATCTTAGGAGGAGGTAGAGGAATGCGCCCCAGCTAAACTCCGCCCCGCCCTCGGGCATGATCAGCATGACCGGATTGAAGGCGAACAGGAACGGGATCGCGAAAATCACGACGCCGATGCGAGTTGCTTGAACAGCAGTGCTGATCGCCCCTCCGCCAGAGATTGAAGCGGCGGCAAAAGCGGCCATAGCTACAGGCGGAGTGATTGCCGAAGCCACGCCAAAGTAGAACACGAAGAAATGCGCGTTCAAATCGGTCAAACCCAGGCTGGTCAGGGACGGTCCAAGAATGATGACGATGGTCAGATAGGCTGGCAGCGTTGGCATGCCCATTCCAAGGATCAAGGCCGCAACGCCTGCGAAAATCAATGCGATTAGAAGATTGTCCCCTGCACTTCCGCTGATGACCTTGGCAAACTCAAGCGGCAATCCGGTCGCCCCAAGAATTGCGATGATCATGCCAACCGTGCAGATCGCCATCAGCAAACGCCCAAATGTCACGCCGCCCTTGGCGAAGCTTTGTGCAACTTTGATTGGTTTCTTGCGCATCTCTGGGTTCAGGAAGCTCAGAACCAACAGGACGGATAGGGCGATCATCGCCGAACCAGCGGGCGAAAACCCGGAGATCAGAGCGAAGACAACGATAGAGATTGGGACGACCACCAGGATCAGATTGATCCAGTCCTGAACCGTGATCGGGTCAAGTTCCGTGTCCGCTGCGGCCTCGACACCCAGGGACCGAGATTCAAAAACAACAGTGGTGAAGAGCGAGGCATAGTAAGCCGCTGCTGGTACAATCGCCGCAATGATGATTGTCAGGTAACTGATCGAAATGAAGTCGGCCATCACAAGTGCCGCAGCCCCCATGATTGGCGGCATGATCTGCCCACCTGTCGATGCCGTCGCCTCGACCCCGCCCGCAAAAGCTGGCCTGAATCCGCGACGCTTAATCATGGGGATGGTGATGACGCCGGTGCCAACAACATTCGCAACGGCAGAACCGGAAACCGTTCCAAACAACGATGACGCCATGATCGCAGCGTGGGCAGGGCCACCACGGAAACGCCGCATCGCGTGGAAGCTGAGCTTGATCATGGAGGACCCACCGCCGGTTCCCTCTAAGACAGCACCCATAATGATAAACGGAAAAACGGTATTGATCAGGATCGCCAGGATGTTGCCCATCACCCCGTCGCCAGTGTTGTACCAGAGTTCGGCTGGCGTATCTTGAGTAAAGTCCATCCCGGCATGCCCCAAGATGCCAGGAAGACCTTCACCGAAGAAGAAATAGAGGAATGCCAAAAGACCAACAGTGGCTAGAGGAATTCCCCAAATACGCCAACAGAAATAGAGGATGATCAGGCATCCAATGATCGTCATCCAGGCGTGGAATTCATCAAAGAAGAAAAGCCCTTCGTCTTCGATTTCACGAACCGAGACGTTGAACGAATAAAGGGCATAAAACGCCGTTAGCAGAAGGGCGAAGTTGAAGGCTGTCACGATTAGGCCCGAGCCAGAAAATCGCGAAATGCTGATGGCTGAGATCAAGAACCCAATGGCCAAAACGGTTGGGTGAAGATCAACGGCCCGGAACACGCCGATCGACGGTAACGGACCAAAGTCCGGGACGGCATTCAGAAATCCGAGAAGGGCAAAGCAAAAACCAATCAGCAGAACAATGGTCTGCTTCAATGGCCGCACTTCATCAGTCGCTGCGGACATCGCACCACTCCCGAACTTGATGTGTTAGAAAAGGGTTTGGGGCCGGTGCAATGTCCGGCCCCAAAGCGTACCTTTAGGAAGACCCGCCACGCAAATGGTCAGGAACGTCTGCCCCTACTTCGTCGAAGTAGCGCAACGCACCTGGATGCAGTGGAGCCGCCAGCGATACAAATGCATTGTCCAGACGCAACGGCGTCAGGCCAGCACTGACCGAATGTGCATCGTCCAGATTTTCGAACATAGCCTTGGTTAGGTCGTATGCCGTTTGCTCGTCCATGTCTTTGTTGACTGACACGAACATCACGTAAGCCGACACAAACAGGTCTTCACCGTTGTTGGCCTGGTTTTGATAGGTTCCAGCAGGCATCGTGTCTGCGGCGTACCCAGGTGTTTCCAGATAGGTGTCCCAAGCAGGCGTACCCAGCACATCAGCCGGAATGCCCAACAAACGGAACGGACGAGCTGCGCCGAATTGATCAACAGCAGCGGAACCCATGGTGCCTGGGCGCATAAAGACATCAAATTTTCCGTCTTCCCAAGCTTGGTTCGCGGCACCCCAGGCCAGTTTGATGCCTTCATAGTCGGCACCATTTTCCATTCCCGTAATCGCTTTGATCAAAGCTTGTGTCTGACCGCCAAAGGAACCCGCAGGGGGCCCAATGAAGACACGCTTACCGCGCAGGTCTTCCCAAGAAGTGATGTCGCTTTTTGCATCAACGATCACGTGCACGTGGCCACCAAGGAACGAAAACAGCGAACGTACGTTCGCGGACGCTTCAATCGCTTCTTCGCCCAGCTTTATATAGGGCCCTTTGCCGACTTCCATTTTTGCGAACGCACCAGCCGGTGTGCTTGCAATATCGATAGCGCCGGTCGCAACTTTCAGCGTTGCACGTGTAAGGGTTTGGTCAACGTTGACGCGAACTTCGTGGCTGTCAGCCACGTACTTCGACAACAACTGCGGCACCAAGGCCGAAAGCCCAGCGGCAGAGCCACCTTCGGCTTTCAATGTCTCAGCAAACGCTGGTGCGGTCGCTGTGGCCACGGCAAGAATTGCCCCGGCAAAAGTTGTGCGGACAAGCTTCATGTGAATCCTCCCTAGATTCCTTTGTTTGAGGATTTTTCGCACAGACCTCTGCCATTTGTAAAATTGCAAAATTTAGCTAAGATATAGAAAAATGCATAGCAGGGTGGTGGCATGATCGACGCAAAACATTTGCTCTGGCTGGCCGAGATTTCAGACATTGGTTCGCTAAGCCGAGCAGCGGAAAAACTGAATGTTACTCAGCCTACACTATCCAGGGCTGTACAGATCATCGAAGACCACGTTGGCGGTCGAGTTTTGATCAGAGAACGTCACGGGGTTAGGCCAACGCAGATCGGCGAAAGGCTTGTTGCAGCCGGGCGGGAAATTGCCCGATCCCGAACGAGCGCCGAGGATTTTGTCGATCTTTGGCGAGATGGCCTCGAACGGGATTTGCGCGTTGGGGTTGGACCCATGCTTGCCTTTTCAGTCATGGGCCAATTCTTCTCAGAATTGGTCCAGGAGCCTCCCAACTACGCCCTCAGGGTCGTTTCCGCCACGGCATCCCGTTTGATCGAACGACTGAATAACGAGGAGTTGGACATCGTACTTGCGCCCGAGCAAATCAGCTTACTCCAGAACGATCTCGTCCAGTCTCGTATCCTGGAAGATGAGCTTGGGATTTTTGGTGGCCCCGAGAACCCACTATTCAAAGACACAGGCCCAGTATCGGCCAAAGCACTTGAAAATCAGACATGGATTTCGGTGGGAGCTTTGTCTGGCATTTACGGTTCCAACAAGGAGGTCTTGGAACAACTAGGCGCGAAGAATGTACCATCGAAGCTGTCATTCACTGGCGACATCTTGATGGCAATTGAAATTCTGAACAACACTCATTCCCTGTGCATACTGCCCAAGAAACTGACCGAGCTTTCTTCGTTCTCAGCTTCGCTGAAGTTTCTCCCCACGGCGACCAGGCTACCCAAACGCAACGTGGCAATGTGGTCCCGCAGACGCGACAGAGACCGCCCGGATGTGTTAGATTTCAGAGCGCGATTGGACGGATATTTCGGAGAGGTGGTTTCAAACCAAAGACTGCGGTGATCGGGCCTAAGTAAATTCATAGTTCCGACGAAGGTTCGAATGCGAGTTTAGAAAACGAACTCATGGTCAAAAGAAAGAAATCTGCTACAATAGTGTGCTACAAGAAAAATAGCGATACACCTATACATATTGTTTTTTCATAATAAAATTGTTTTGGAGGAAAGTCCCTTCGTCTCCGCCATCACTCCACATCCGTGACTCTTGGGTTGCGTTGGAGAAGTTCAATCAATGTTCGTTGATTTATCCACTTACGTTCGCGAATGGCTATCAAAGATGCGTTAGTTCGCACTTGAATAATGTTTGAGGTTGACATGAATGCCAACGCCGAAGGTCTGCTCCGCAAGGTCGGCGGGTTTGGACGCAGCAGAGCAGGAATGGCAGTTGCTCCATGCTATGCCACGGGCAGCGCGGTGGATGAATGACAAGTTGGGAGGCATGGGATGCTAACGGGTATCATGAAAACGCCCAATCGCCGATTCAGCAAGCTGAAAACCTCTTCTGCACATTTGTCTCGGGTGGCTCCATTGAGAGTGACCGGTCGCCGCACGTGATGCGATCTCCGAAGGAAGGGGTATGGGAGTTACCTACTGCCGTTCTACGATTCTTTGGGTGGCTTTGGAAAAATGAAGTGTTCACCATTTCAACTGTGGATCAGCCGGGAAACAGCAAAGAATTCAGTCTGTATGCTGGATACAGACAACAATGCGTTAAAGATCGGCGAGGTGTCCGGTTTGATAAGCCGTCGTTCGTAAAAGGAGAATCAAAAAATGCAGCTCTTTAGTTTGAACGTCAGTCCGAAAGACAGGGCGGCAGGTGGGTTCAAGGGTCGAGTCAATAGAGCATTGGTGAAGGCTGTAATTACGGTAAAAAGAGAAAAAACCTCACCCAGTCCCAAATTGCAGATCAAATGGGAGTCGATAAGTCTACATTTCCCGAATTATAAATGGACGGGGAAATCTCACGTTGAAGACAATCGGCGACATTTCTTGGGTTTTGGGGCTGCGTCCGGACATCACGTTCTCAAAAATTCAGCATAAAAGCTTTGACAGAGCAAACCATCCTGCTATAGAAGTGAAGATAGGCAAAAAAACCGAGGTTTTGCCAAGCTCTAGCCACTCGACAGCATTTATTTAGAAGCAGGGCACGGAGATTTCGAATACAGGCTCATTACAAAATAAAAGTGTGATCAGTGCAAATTAAAGCTAGAACAGTCTTCTGTGACGATATTCGTATAGAAGAAAATGGAAAAGCGATTCTAGTTGGCGTATATATGGTCGATTTAGTTCCTGACACTCTTCCAGCTCGGTTTCCGCTTAGTATCTGGATAAATGCAACAGGGTTCGAATCTGGCAAGCACCCATTCGCCATAAAGATCGCTTTTCCCGGCATTGCAGAAGAATTTAAAATGAATACGGAAATCGATTTTCACTAACTTGGACCGGAATACCCGCAGAAGTGCATAAATCCGGATTCATAAGCGTAGAGCTTGAAGTCAACGGCAAAGTATTCAGTGTAGGTGAACTGATTGTTAGGAATCCGCAGGGACAGCGAGCAGATCAAGGTTTACCTGCGGATCAATAATGCTGATTATTCGGTACAAGGCTCGTGCAAGAGCACGTTGGACAAGGCAGCCGTGCGCTGTCTCTATGCTCTGTTCGCCGATCTATCGACCATCGCGCTGAACGACATCTCAATTGGTAGGCCCGAAAGCTTGAAGTTGGTCGCGATGTCGTTGTGTCCGCCAACAAAACGGCGAGCTTGAAAAAGCAGCCTAAATGTTGAACAAAACACTCTCCGGAACCCCCCGGGGCGATTCAGTGGTCGAGAGATTGATGCAAAACCAAGACATTGAAATTGTGTAGTTAAGTATATAAGCCCCCAATTTTTTGGGTCCTGAATTCAAGGAGAGTGGAGGACAAGTTCAGTCGGGTCGTCTCAGTGATTGTAATTCTTCAAAAATGCAATCAGATTTTCTCCAAGTTCCGGGCGAATATATCCGCCTTCCTGAACGATCACCGTTGGCATAGACTTCTGTGCCAGTTCGGATGAAACCTTCTCAAAGTCCGAAGTGCAAAGCGCGAACGCAGCATAGGGATCGCCTACGAAAGTATCCAGCCCCAACGATACGATCAGTACATCGGGCGCGTGGGTGTCGATCCTCTGCACGCCAGTTTTCATGGTATGCAGGTAAGTGTCCCCGTACATCCCAATGGCAGCGGTATGTTGACGGTTGACCCAGTTCCTGAGCCTTCGCCTGTCTGATCGGCATATCCCCAGAAGAAAGGGTAGAATTCGCTTGGATCGGCATGCAGCGAGACAAATTGGACGTCAGATCGGGTGTAGAAGATATCCTGTGTCCCGTTGCCGTGATGCACATCCAGATCGAGGATGATTACACGCGCGCATCCGCGGTCCAGGCAGTGCTGCGCGGCAATGGCGGCGTTGTTGAGAAAACAATAGCCTGCGGCCCGATCGGCATAGGCATGGTGACCGGGCGGACGGCACAGCCCATAGCTGACGGATGCTCCGTTCAGCACGGCATCGGCAGGAGAAAGGGCAACCTGCGCCGATCCATAGGCCGCCTGCCACGTTCCGGCGTTGACCGGGCAGGCCATATCACCCATGTGAAATCCGGCCTGCCCCACAACCGAGGCGGGATAGCCTGCCTCTGGCGCAACCGGAAACGCATTGGGGATCACTTCGGGCGCAGCATCGTCCAGCGCGCACCAGCGGGCATGGGCCTGTCGCAGAAAGCGCAGGCAACGATCCGTGTGGACCCGGGCAACCGGTTCCAACCCGAAGTCCCGCGCGGGCGAGATCGCAAATCTCGCCCGTTCCAGCGCGCGTCGCAGGTGCAGGGCGCGTTCAGGCTGTTCGCGGTTTTGTGCGGGCGGCCCCGGATCAGAAAGGTCTCGGGCCGGTGCTTCAGATGCCGTTCATCCGCAAAGACCCGCATCGCTCAACGTGCTTCTGCCGCCATCTGCTCCAACGCGTTGCCTGCCGCCTTGATCGAGCGGTCGATGTCCCCCTGCGTGTGGACCAGACAACTGAGGTTGTGCAGGATCTTGTTGCCGGTGAAGAATATGCCCTGATCCCGCATCTTTTGCGAAAAGTCGGCGTATTTTGCCAGATCAGCGGTGCCGCAGAAATCGCGGTAGCCGGTGATTTCATCCAGATCGGTGAAGACCGGATGGAACATCGACCCCACATTCTGCACCCGCATGTTCTGTCCGGTATCCTTGGCCAATTGGTTAAGCCGCGTTGTCATCTCATCGCCGATTGCGTTGATCTTCTTGAACCCCGCGTTGTCGTCGCGGGTCATTTCCTCGATCATCGTCTTGGCGGCATAGAGGCCCATCCTCGGCGCATTGTGGCTGCCATAGTGCAGCACCTTGCCGTATTCGATGCTTTCCATGATGTGATCGGGCCCCGCAATGGCCGCCACGGGGAATCCCTGTCCCAGCGCTTTACCATAAGTGACAATATCGGGTTGCAAACCGTAGAGCTCGGCCGCACCGCCAGGTGCAACCCGGAACCCGGTAACGGTTTCATCCAGATAGAACAGCACGTTATAGGCCCGGCAAAGCTCCTGCACCCGTTGCAGGTAGCCGGGTTTCGGGGGGATCACGCCCATGTTCGACATGGCCCCCTCCATCACCACGCAGGCAATCTCGTGTCCACGTGCTGCCAACACCCGTTCCAGTGCGTCCTCGTCATTCCAGACGCTGACAAGCGTGTCTTCCCATGACCCGGGTGTCAGGCCGGAACTGTCGGGAATGCGCACCGGATCGCTGGGGTGGCCGATGGTGGTGATCGGTTGCGGGTTCGAACTGACCAGCAACCCATCATACCAGCCGTGATAATGACCCTCGAATTTCAGGATCTTGCGCTTGCCGGTGATGCCACGCGCCATGCGCACGCCGGTCATGCAGGCTTCGGTCCCGGTATTGGCGAACCGTACCTTGTCCACATGCGGTAGCATGTTGACCATCAGTTCGGCGATTTCGACCTCGACCTCAAGCGCGGTGGCGAAATGGGTGCCGCCCGCCACCTTTTCCTGCACGACCTCCACGATCTTCGGATGCGCATGACCCAGCGGCAGGCAGCCAAAGGAAAGTTGCCAGTCGATATATTCGTTGCCGTCCACATCCCATAACCGCGCGCCCTTGCCGTCGCGGATATAAGGCGGATAGGGCTTGTAGTTCATTGCCCCGCGCGAAGCGGAGCTGCAGCCCTCGATCAACACCTGCATCGCCCGATCGTAGAGCTTGCCCGATTCTTCCATGCTCATCTTTGTCACTCCGGTGACCGTTCACAGCACCTTGCTGAGAAATTGTTTCGTTCTGTCCTTTTGCGGATTGTTGACCAGCTCTTTGGCTGGTCCAATTTCTTCGATCACGCCCTGATGGCAAAAGGCCACCCGATCAGACACGTCTCGGGCAAAGCCGATCTCGTGCGTAACGCAGATCATCGTCATGCCTTCTTCGGCCAGCATCCGGATCGTATCCAGAACCTCGCCCACCAGTTCGGGGTCCAGCGCCGAGGTGGCCTCGTCAAACAGCATGTATTGCGGTTCCATCGCCAGAGCGCGGGCAATGGCCAGACGCTGTTGCTGACCGCCGGACATCTGATCCGGATAGACCTTCAGCTTGTCGCTCAGCCCCACATGTTCCAGCTGCAGGGCGGCAATCTCGCGCGCCTTGGCCCGGGATTTTCCCGACACGATACGCGGCGCCAAGGCGACATTTTCAAGAACAGTCAGATGCGGAAAGGAGTTCCATTGCTGGAACACCATCCCGATAGTCTGACGCAGTTTGTTGAGATCGGTCGACTTGTCGTGAACCGACACGCCGTCGATCACAATCTCGCCCGACTGGATCGGTTCCAGCCCGTTGATGCAATTAAGCAGCGTCGATTTGCCCGAACCGGAGGCGCCGATGACGCTCAGCACTTCGCCCTTGGATACGGTCAGATCGATGCCCTTCAGAACCTCGAGCGCGCCGAACGACTTGTGAATGGACTTGATTTCAATCATCGCGTTTCCCCTTTCTCAAGCCGGGATGCCAGCCGGGCGATGGGGTAGCTGAGGGCGAAATAGAACGCGCCGACCAGAATCAGGATGAACAGTGGCTCCTGCATGCGGGTGATCAGGGTCTGCGCGGATTTCAGCAGTTCGAAATAGCCCAATACCGAAACCAGCGCGGAATCCTTCATCACCCCCAGAACCACGCCGATCCACGAGGGAAACACCACCCGGAACCCGATGGGCAGCACCACGTACCGCAGATCCTGCCAATAGCTCATTCCCAGCGAGCGCGACGCCGAACGCATACTTTTGGACACGGCTTTAACACCGGCCCGGGCGATTTCGGTACAGTTGGCTGCCATATACAGGCTCAGGACAATTGCGCCCGAGGCATAGGCAGACATCGGATAGCCCAGGATCGATACGAAGCTGTTGAAGATGATCAACTGGATCAGCAGCGGCACGGATCTCAGGATATCCAGCACGCTGCCCAGCAGCGTATTCGCGAACCATCCGCTTTCGGCGCGAATGACGCCAAGGATGATCCCTCCCAACGTTCCTGCAACTACGGCGACGGCCGTCAACTGCAACGTCCGCAATGCCCCCAGACACAGAAACCACATGTCATTGGCGGTGAGACTGGTGCCAAAGAACTCTCCGATCATGTCACCGGTTCCTCAGCAGGCGCCAGCCGATCAGATGCGCCAGCAGCATGATCAGTTTGGCCATAATGTAGTACATGACACCGGCGACGATGAAGAATTCGAAGGTGCGGAAGGTGCGCCCCTGTTCCGTCTGCGTTACCCCGGCAAGTTCCTGCAACCCGACCACCATACCCAGCGAGGTGGTGAGCAACGCCCAGATCATCTGGTTGGTGATCGGGTAATAAACCGCCCGCAGAACCTGCGGCACGATGATATAGAGATAGGCCTGAAACGAGGTCATGCCCAGCGATTTACTGGCGGACATCTGCGTTTTGGGTATGCCTTTGAACCCGCCGCGCAGCACCTCGGTCAGGTATCCCGCATTGTTGAAGGTAATCGCGGCCAGCACCGCCGTGTAGGAACTTAGGAAAATGCCAAAGGCGCCCAGCCCGAAAAACGCCATGTAGATCTGAAACAGCGCGGGGGTGTTTCGGGCAACCTCGACCCAGGTTGTTGCCAGCTGGTACAGAATGCCGCGTTCCCGCAACCGGGCCACCGCCAGAAACAACGCGATCGCCGTGCCGAAGACCATCGACAGCACGGCGATCTGAAAGGTAATCCACGCGCCGTCCAGCATTTTCGGGAATGCTTTCCAGACGGTACGCCAATGGAACGTATAGGCAATGTCCAGACTGGGCAGCCAATCAAACAGGCTTTCCATGCGCCTCCCTACGCGCGGTGCGTTGCCGTGAGAGAGCCCCGGAAACCGGGGCTCCGCAAAGGTTCAGAGCGAGCTTTCGGTTCAGCGATGCACGCCGGGGATCGCAAGGTTGGGCGCTTCTCCGCCAACCCATTTGTCATAAAGCTCCTGATACCGCCCGCTGCGCACTTGACGGTTCACAAACAGATCGAGATAGCGCAGAAGCCCGTATTCCTGGCGGGGCGCCATGATGCCGACGACATCGACGGGAAACGGCGCCGCCGGGCCGACTGCGATATTGTCAAAATCGGGATTGGCGACAAAATTCGCCACCGTTGTGTTGCTGGACACAATGGCGTCGACACGGCCTTGTTGAAGCGCAAGGAACATATCCGCCTCAGACTGCAGGGACAGGTGATCGCCGGCCTCATCACCCCAGGCTTCCAGCTGTTCCAGCATGAAGCCTTCATTGGTTGTGCTGACAACCGTGCCAACGGAGCGGCCCTTCAGATCGTCAAAGGACTGAATATCAGAATCCGCCTGCACGCCAACCTGATAGATATACGCCATGTAAGGGATCGAAAACCCGACGGTTTGCGCTCGCTCCAGCGTGTCCGAGGCCGCGGCGATAGAGACATCGGCGCGATTGGAAATCAGCGCGGGGATGCGATCTGCCCAAGGCGTTTCGACAACGGCCGGTTCAACTCCGAGCGAGGCGGCCAGATCCTTGCAGTAGTCAACATCGAACCCTGCGGGTTCGTTGTTTTCATCGCGGAAGCCAATCGGCGGAAAATCCAGAGTGACGCTGCAGCGCAACTCGCCCGAGGCGATGATATCATCCAGCTTGTCGGCAGCCGCATCTTGCGACGCCGCCACAGCCAGGGCGGTCGCGACGAGCGCTATGCCTGAAAACCTCTTGAACATTGCTGTCCTCCCGTACGCTCAAGTTCACATTCGGTGCGGGACCGCGGCGCCGGATCTTCCGGCAAGAACCCTGTCCTTTTCGCGCTCCGCACGCGGGATAGTTTCACTCATACGTATTTCAGTCAACACATTCGCGAACAAATTAGCGTCAATGTTCAAGGAAGCCATCGCAATCGACGGTCACCCGAGGTCCGAACGCCTTGGGATTGCATCGTGAATCGCGTGATTGAAGGTAAGTCACTGTCCAGACCGGAACCGCAGGATGGTCGAGCGACGGGTTGACGGAGAAATGCGCCTCATCCACCCGCAGGGAATAGGAATCGCCGGCGTTCAGGTCAAAAGATCGACCCTCGAAATGCATTTGCAACTGACCCGAGACCAGTACGCCGGTTTCGAACCCGGGCTGATCGCATTTCTTCTGCTCCGTGCGCGTCGGCGGCAGAAAGGTCGTCTGGTTGAAATCCACACCCTTGCTGAGTTTTGGGGACAGCATCTCGGCGATTATCCTCTGACTTTCCATTCTGCGCCGGTGTTTTTTTCGCACGGCATGGCCTTTTTCTTCAGGCGGGCCGAGCGGAACATCCTGCAGGAAAGGGATGCCGGCCGGTTCAGAACCCCGGCGATCGCATAGATATCCTTCAGCAACGGCTTCGAGATATTGCGCTCAAGCCGACTGAGAAACACGGGGGAACGGTCAATGCGTTTGGACAGGGTGCGCAGGCTGATTTTCTGCAGCAATCGCAATTCACGCACCAGTTCTCCTGCATTCTCGATCAGGTTCTTCAATGCCTCAAGCCTCGTTCTGCAGTCAGGATTTAGCTGCAACCGTGATATCAGCCGCATCGGCAGCAGCAAACAAAACCCGAAATTTGTTTATTGCCAAAGACAATAGGCAAATTGTACGTTTCATTCACATCGGTGAATTCTGGATTAGGCAATCATGCGGGCAGACTATCCCTCTTTGCAAACCCTGATCCAAAAACTCGACGACGGGCAGATCAGGTCCAAAGATCTCGCGGAACAAGCTCAGGCCGCTTACGCGCGCGTTTCCGGCTACCTTGATGGGTACAGGATATGGCTGTCCGAAACCGCTGCAGCGACGGCCGATGCCGCGGACATTGCGCGGTCAGGCGGGAACGCTTTGGGCGCGTTGCAGGGCATACCTTGCAGTGTGAAGGACAATTTTGCCCTGAAATCCGCACCACTTTACGCCGGGGCCGCCAAGGCATTGCCGGAACGATTCAATAAGGAAGGTCCCGTTATCGGGGCTTTGCGTCGGCAACTTTGCCCGATCCTCGGCAAAACCTATACTGACGAATTCGCCTATGGCGGGATCGGCGCGGTCTGCCACGGACCGATCCCGCGCAATCCATGGGACGTCGATCATCACCGGCTGGCAGGTGGCAGTTCCAGCGGGGCCGGTGTCTCGCTGCTGGACGGCACCGCCCATTTCGCACTGGCCACCGACACCAGCGGATCGGTCCGGCGCCCTGCCGCCATGACCGGAACGGTCGGCATGAAGCTGACCTTCGGGCGATGGTCCGTCGATGGCGTGGTTCCACTGACGCAAACGCTGGACACGCCCGGCTTTCTGACCCGTACCGTCGCTGACGCAATCGAGGTCTTCCGCAGTCTCGATCCGCACCCCGACGACAGCATTCTTGACCGGGCCGAACGACAGTCAGGAGTTGAGGGGTTGCGTATTGGCATATGCACCAACCATTTCTGGGATGACTGTTCTCCGGGCATAGCTGAAAGCCTTCAGGAAGCGTTGAGCAAACTCGAATCCAAAGGCGCGATTCTGGTCGATCTGGAAATCCCCGAAGTCGATCAGGCTTACGAGGTCGTACGCAACGGGGGTGTCGTTGCGTCCGAATTCTATGCGTTTCTGACTGAAGAACTGCCCGAATTCATAGAAGTCCTTCATCCCTATCTTGGCGGCCGCATGAGCGGCAGCGACAAGCCTGATCAGACGGCGGTGGAGTATCTGCGCAACCTCATGAAACTGGGCGCCCTTGCCCGAAGTGCCGGTGAGCGACTGCTTTCGGTCGATGCAGTTGTCACGCCAACGGTTCCGATCACGGCGCCTCTGGTCTCCGAGGTTGCGGATCTTGCCAGCTATGAAAAAGCCAACGCACTTGGGGTCCGCAACACCTATATTCCAAGCCTGCTGCAACTCAACGCGACATCGATCCCGGCTGGGATGGATGCGTGTGGAATTCCCGTTGGACTACATCTGATAACTGCAAACGGCCAAGAGGAAAAAGCGTTGGCCATTGCGCTTCAGATCGAGCGTGTGCTCGGGTCGGGTCTGGAGCAATTTGGACGTCCGCCTGTGCGCATCGTGTGAGACAACGGCATCGCAAGGTTTCACAAAGGACGCGGCCAAACTTAGCTTTGACGCACCCGAGCGATATGGTCGGCAACTGGTATAGAAAGTCGACTTCTCTGTGGGGCCTGCAAATTAGCCATCTGAGATTTGCTGCGAGAGTAAATTTATTTTGGACGCCATAGGGGCCTCGTAATCGGAGGCGGCCCAGCCCGAGGATGCGTTTGACGCGGACGAAAATGCTTGGACCGAACGGCGCGCTTGTCATGCCGCCAGCCTGCGCAGATCGGCCCGCCGCCGTTCCTGAAGAAGATCCATGTTCAGGTAGCGGAAGCCGTCCTCCATCCATCTCACGTGGATCTCCGCGCGCAAGGCCCTATGCAGATAGCCCGGGTCGGCGGGAATGATGCGCTACAATGGCTCTACAATGATAGCGGCGACGTCGTTGTGTTTCGCCAACAATGCTTCAAACGCCGCGAAGGGCGGCCAAGACGCTTTCGGCGAAGATCCGTATACGCTCCGATTTTGTCCGTGAGGCCCCGGTCCGAAAGTTAGCGAACCGTTTTCCGGTCCGTGCCTGTCCGTCGCGCAGTCGCGCTGATCGACAGGCCTTCCCGTTTCAGTTCTTGCCATACTACGACCTTCTCCAGCTTGATGATCCGATTCGGACCTCCTTCGGTTAAAAGTTATCTGTAGTACATTGACAGAAGCACCAAAAAAGGTACATATGAATGCGAGAGAGATGAAGCGATTGCCTGCCTCTTTCTTTAGAAAAGACAATGGTTCCGAACCTGTTCGGGAGTGGCTGCCGGGTTTAAGCGCAGAAAACCGAAAGACAATTGGAGTTGCTGTCAAAACTGTCGAATACGGCTGCCAATAGGCATGCCTGCATGTCGTCCGGTGAGTGGAAGAAAGAGTCTTTGGGAAGTTCGTGTGGATATATCTGATGGTCGGATCGCGCGAGTATTCTTTTGCGGACATGATGGGGCCATGGTCTTGCTGCATGAAATCGTCAAGAGAACGCAAAAGACGCCAGCCAAGGATCTGGATCTCGCGATGAAGCGCCTGAATGGAGCGAGGTGATGAGCAAACATGAGATCGAAGCTGGTGGCGTCGGAAGTTCGTTTGATGACTTCCTCGAGGACGAAGGCATTCTCGACGAGGTGACTGAACTCGCGGTCAAACGAGTGCTCGCATGCCAGCTGGCCGAGGAAATGAAGGCGAGGAAGATCACCAAGACAGCGCTGGCGCGACAGATGCAGACCAGCCGCAGTCAAGTGGACCGCCTTCTGGATCCTGAGCATGAAGGCGTGACTCTCGGGACCATCATCAAAGCGGCGCGTGTCGTAGGTCGGCGGCTGGAGCTTCAGCTCGTGTGATGGCGCCTCCCGCCAAAAAATCTGCCGAAGACGGCGCGAAGCGAAAAACATCTGATGCTGCACGACGTCCCGACTGCGAAGAAGCGTCGATAGCGGAACGTCGTCGACGCAGTGGATCTACGGCACGGATTGCCGACCGTTGATTTGCGCATGCCCGCTGGCGTCGAGCATTCCGCTGTCGCCAGCTAACAGGTTGACGCAATCGATTGCGCCGCCGCCCATGCAGCGTTCTTGCTCTGTTCAAGGTCGGCATCCGTGATCGCCAGAGATGGATAGAGCTTCCCCGGAGCTTTGAACACGCCGTGCTTTCGCAAGACGTCGTTGTAGATGGCATTCCGTCGCGGATCGTCGTGCTTCGCCGTGCGGAAATCCCGGCAAGGGGCGTTCGTGAAGAAGATGTCGAACAGCGTGTCGTCCCCGCAGATCTGATGGGCGATTCCGGCCTGTGAAAGCGCGTCCGACTGCATCATTTTGAGGGCTCGACCTGTCGCTCTGAGTTGATCGTAGCTGCCGTCGCGACGCAAGATTTCCATCGTCTTGAGACCGGCCGCTGCGGCGACCGGATTTCCCGACAAGGTGCCGAGCTGCATCAGCCAATTGTCTGCGCCGACGATGGATTTGTCGAAATGCCGCATGATCTCCGCGCTCGCGCCGATAGCGGCCAATGCGAAGCCGCCGCCGATGATTTTGCCCAAGGTGCAGATGTCGGGCGTCACCCCGTAGCGCTCTTGCGCCCCGCCGAAAGCCATGCGGAATCCTGTGACGATTTCATCGAAAATCAACAGGACATGATATTTGTCGCAAGGATCGCGCAGACACTGCAGATAGCCCGGACCGGCGGGAATGACGCGCTGCAGCGGCTCTGCAATGATTGCGGCGACATCGTCGTGTTCCGCCAACAGCGCCTCGACCGCCGCGAGGTCGTTGAAAGGCCCGATCAGCATTTGATCGGCGAGGCCTTGCGCGACCGTGCGCTGGTGGTCGGTTCAACACACTAGAGTCCATTCAACCCTTGCTGGACCCGGAGCGGCGACTGCGATTCCATCAAGCGGATTGAGAAGCCGATCTTGGAATTCATTGAACTGTACAATGGGAGAGAATCGATGGAGTGGATGCCCCTACCGGCGGCATCCGGAAGCGCGGTGCCGGAATGAACGATCCGTATGTGAAAACGGACGTCCGCTTTGGAGAATATCTGCTTGATCGGGATCGATCCTGGCGAGACTTGCCCACCCGAGCCGTTTCGTCCGCCGATTTTTCGAACCTTCGCCCCGCGATCAGGGACGCGGTCGACGGCAGCATCGCCAAGATCGTCCAAATTCAAAACAACGAGGCTCCTCCCGCTGCCGAACGCTATGAACACTGCGAACGCCAGGCTTGGGAGGCCTGCATGGAATGGGGCGGCGCATGCTGCAAGAGGGTCTGGAAGACTGGGATGCGCGATCGCACGGAACTTCCGACTAGCGCGTGACATGTCAGACTCACTCCCATCGGATGCCTATTGACATCTCTCCGCCACCCACCATTTTCATTCGATTGCACTGGTTGCTGCTCATCCCCCTATGGAGTTTTTTGTTGGTTTATCCGTACGCTGCGTGGGCTCGTCGACTGAAGACTCAGAGAAAAGGGGCTGTTTCGATGTCAAAAACGTTGATCACCGCCGCGCTGCTGGCCGGTTTCGGCGGGCAGGCGCTGGCACAAAGCGTCACAAACCCAAACTACGTCGCCTATCCTGATCCGTCTTTGATCAGTCGTGATCTGAGTGATCTCAGCAGAGTTTTGCGCCGCAACTATAGCAAGCATATTGCCTATGTGGCGCCGAACGGCGGCACGATCCTCTTGGTCGCCACGGATGATGTGACCGATGAGCAACTGCTGCGCGCTTACAATATCCTCGACTTTTACCTGACCGATGTGCCGGGCACGCGATTTGGCGCTGACAAGTCGGTCATTGCCAACTGGATGGCCGATAGCGGAGCGACGCTCGTCATGCCCGGCGGCAGAGACGGGGACAGCCCGATCCGCAGGCGGGCCTTGCAAGGTCAGCCGTTGTACGCGCTGGAATTTCCCGTGGAAGGATCGGTGCCCTATCTCACGAACGACTATGATCAACGCGATGCCGGGTTCGAAGAAATCTTTCATCTGGTGCACGATCATGGGATCGGCACGAAGTTCAACACAGGGGTTTTGAGCGACAGTTTTCAGGTGGAATTCGCAGCCGCGACGCAGGCTGCGCTTGACTCCGGGCTCTGGGGTGCGCTCGACGAGGCGCAAGTCTGGATTGAAGAGCTGACCAAAGAAGGCAGTCTTCAGCAGGAATATGCGGTTTCGATTATCGACAGCTACTATGGATATTGGGGCGGCTGGAGCGAAGGTCCCGGCGGGATGTGGGGCGAGTATGTGCCGAAGACACGGGCCGAGGTGATCGAGGCAGACCCGACCGGAATCGCGCTGATCCGGGAGTTCTTGCCTGAATACATCACCTATATGGCGCGGATCGATCCGAGTTTTGAAGGCACGTTCGAAATGCAATTCGATGAAAGCCAGCCGTACACGCACAAATCCCGGTATATTCTGAATGCGCGTCTTTTGGGCTCCTTGCCGTCCGGTTTGAACGGGAACGAGCAAGACAACATTCTTCTGGGCAATGAGGGCGATAACGAGATCGACGGAAGAGGGGGAACCGACGTCGTGCAATTCCCCGTGTCATCTCAGGATGTCGACCTGTCGCGTGATCATGAGGGCATCCGTGTTTCCAACGCGGCAATTGGCAGCGATATGCTCAGGAATGTCGAAATTCTCAGGTTCACCGACACTGATGTCGCGGTGAAGGACATTCAGTAGTCCAGCCGAATGGCTTCCGGCCAAACCCCATGAACCAGCCTCGGACGCAGACGAATCGGACCCCGAAACGTCGCAAAAATGCTGAACCCGTACAACCGCGCGGGGTCATATAGGCTGAAACAGGAGATCCAGAAGACGAGCGCTGGCAGTCGCAATAAAAATTCAGTCGGAATGCGAAGGCAATGCTGCGTCATTTGGCGCTGAATTCAGAAGTACGCGGCGCGCAATCGCACCTATCTGCATCAGTTGCTGACCCAGCGGATTGCTTTTGCGCCAGACAAGGCCAATGGTCCGTGACGGGCAGGGCGCGGGGAAACGGGCGACCGAGACATCCGTTTTGCGTGTCTCCAGCGGCACTGCCATTTCCGGGATCAAGGTCAGTCCCAGCCCGGCGCCGACCATCTGGACCAGTGTCGAGAGCGAGCTGCCCTCCATCACCTGACGCGGTTGCTGCGATGACAGGTCGCAGAAGGACAATGCCTGATCGCGGAAACAATGCCCTTCTTCCAGCAGCAGCAGGCGCATTTTTCTGAGCGATTCAGGGCCCGGGACGGGTTTGGCGGCATCTTCGATCGAACGGACCAGAACGAAATCCTCGTCAAACAGCGCAAACTCCCGCAGCGCGGGTTCCGAAATCGGCAGGGCCACGACGGCGGCATCCAGCCGGGAGTCGAGCAATTGGTCAATCAGCGACTCGGTGATGGATTCCTTGGGCTGAAGGTCCAGATCCGGGAGACGCGCGGACAGCGCTTTGAGCATTTGCGGCAGCAGATAGGGGGCGACGGTGGGGATGATCCCGATCCGCAACCGGCCTGACAGCATGTCATTCGAGGCTCGCACGAGATCGTCCAGCTCATCAACCGAGCGCAGAATTGCGCGGGCGCGTTCCAGAAAATCCTCGCCCAAAGCGGTTAGCCGAATCTTGCGCGCGCCACGTTCCACCAGCGGGCTGCCGAGCATTGTTTCAAGCTCTTTGATCTGCAGCGACAGTGCGGGCTGAGAAATTGCGCATGCCGCGGCGGCGCGGCCAAAATGCTCCTGTTTCGCAAGGGCTTCGAAATATCGAAGATGTTTAAATGTCAATCCAATCATTTGCTGTACTTATCACTCTGGTTAGAAGATTCAATTGGAATTAATCGCAGTACAGGCTTAGAACTATTCCAGACAAGAAGAATCAATCGTTCCCAGCAACTCGGGATTTTGGTCCCCGCAGCAAACGGAGTGCATCATGGACGGAAACAACGTGAACCCCGCGGGCGGTTGCCCTGTCGCGCATGGCGGCAATACAGGAATGGACAAGCCGGTCACCAAATGGTGGCCCGATGCCCTCAATCTGGACATTCTGCATCAGCACGGTGCCCGGATCAATCCGATGGACGAGGATTTCGATTATCGGGCGGCGGTCAGCAAGCTGGATTTCGCGGCGGTCAAGGCGGATGTCGAGGCGGCATTGACCGACAGTCAGGACTGGTGGCCTGCCGACTGGGGGCATTATGGCGGTCTGATGATCCGTTTGGCTTGGCACTCGGCCGGGACGTACCGAGTGCAGGACGGTCGCGGCGGCGGCGGCCACGGCAACATCCGTTTCGCGCCGCTGAACTCCTGGCCGGACAATGCCAGCCTCGACAAGGCGCGACGGCTGCTGTGGCCGGTCAAGAAGAAATACGGCAACGCACTGAGCTGGGCGGACCTGATCCTGCTGTCAGGTACGGTCGCCTATGAATCGATGGGGCTGAAGACATTCGGTTTCGGTTTCGGCCGCGAGGATATCTGGGGTCCCGAGACCGATGTCTATTGGGGGTCCGAGAACGAATGGCTGGCACCCTCCGAGAACCGCTATGGCGACTTGGACGATGCCGAAACGCTGGAAAACCCGCTGTCGGCGGTTCATATGGGCCTGATCTACGTCAACCCTGAAGGTGTGAACGGCAAACCTGACCCAGCCCGCACCGCGCTGCATGTGCGTGAAACTTTCGGCCGGATGGCAATGAATGACGAAGAGACTGCGGCGCTGACCTGTGGCGGCCACACCGTCGGCAAGGCGCATGGGCGCGGGGCCGTGGACAATATCGGTGTCGAACCGGAATCGGCCGGGATCGAGGCGCAGGGCTTCGGCTGGTCCAACCCCGGTCTCGACGGCAAGGCGACCAACGCCTTTACCTCGGGTATCGAGGGGGCTTGGACCAAGGAGCCCACCAAGTTCGACATGGGGTATTTCGACTATCTGTTCGACTATGAATGGCAGGTGGCGAAGTCCCCGGCCGGCGCGAGCCAGTGGGAACCGGTCGATATGCCGGAAGACGAAAAACCGGTTGATCCGACCGATCCGTCGATCCGCCACAACCCGATCATGACCGATGCGGACATGGCGATGAAGGTGGACCCGATCTATAACGAGATCTGCCAGAAATTCCGGGCCGATCCGGAATATTTTGCGGACGCCTTTGCCCGTGCCTGGTTCAAGCTGACCCACCGCGACATGGGACCGAAGGTCAACTATGTCGGTCCCGATGTCCCGGCGGAAGACCTGATCTGGCAGGACCCGATCCCGGCGGGCGCGACATCTTATGACGTTGCGGCGGTGAAGGCCAAGATTGCGGAGAGCGGTCTGCCGGCAGTCGACCTGATCGCAACCGCATGGGACAGCGCGCGGACTTTCCGCGGCTCGGACATGCGGGGCGGGGCCAACGGGGCCCGTATCCGTCTGGCGCCGCAGAAGGACTGGGAAGGCAATGAGCCCGAGCGGCTGGCCAAGGTTCTGGGCATTCTGGAGCCGATTGCGGCGGAAACCGGCGCCTCGGTGGCGGATGTGATCGTTCTGGCAGGCAATGTCGGTCTGGAGCAGGCGATTGAGGCGGCAGGCTTTGCGGCGGATGTGCCGTTCACGCCGGGCCGCGGCGACGCAGGCGATGCGGAAACCGATGCCGAGTCCTTTGACGTGCTTGAGCCGCTGGCCGACGGGTTCCGCAACTGGCAAAAAACCAGATACGTCGTCAGCCCCGAAGAGATGCTGCTGGACCGGGCGCAACTGCTGGGTCTGACCGCGCAGGAAATGACCGTTCTGCTGGGGGGCCTGCGGGTGCTGGGTGCCAACCATGGCGGGTCCGCGCATGGGGTATTCACCGACCGGGTCGGTCAGCTGACCACGGATTTCTTCGTCAATCTGACCGACATGGCCAACAGCTGGCATCCTGTGGATGAGGGTGCGTCCTATGAAATCCGCGACCGCAAGACCGGCTCGGCGAAATGGACGGCGACCAGCGCGGATCTGGTGTTCGGGTCGAACTCGGTCCTGCGCGCCTATGCCGAGGTTTACGCTCAGGATGACAACCACGAGAAATTCGTGCGCGATTTCGTGGCGGCCTGGACCAAGGTGATGAACGCGGACCGGTTTGATCTGGCTGCATGACAACGCAAAGCCGGGCACCGCGGGGTGCCCGGCTTTGCGATCATATGTTGAATACGGTTTTGTCGGGAACCGTGCGTCCTTTGCAATCAAGCATCTTCATGCGCCGACCGGGAACACCTTCATAGCCGATGGATGGTCGCTTGCGAGTGCTTCAACACGCGCTCCATCTCTCGAGCAGGGATCTTTGCATTTCTCCTACGTCCGATCCTACGGCGTTCTTCAAAACTGAGCTGCGAGTATACGGCGCCCATCACATGATCTCCTAATTGAAGCGTTTCGGTGAAAACCTGAGCGCGCGCGCCTGAGTTCCAGACGAAGGTCGATGAGATCGATCCGGTGGCGTCGCATGCCTCGTGGATGGAGAATTTCCCATGGACCCGCCTGCCGGGCGTCACGCTGCCCGAAGGTCGGAAACCGATGGCTGATCCGACCCATCTGGCCATGCTGAACCCGCAGCAGGTGCGCGAATATGTCGGGGATGGCAACTACGGCGGCGCCTACCAGCGCCCCGACGCCGACACCGACGCACTGTGGGCCGTGGCGGTGCAAGAAGTGCGTCAGCTGCAGGAAACGGGCTGGCCATGACAACGCCTGTGATCATTTGGGGCGCAGGGGCGGTGGGGAGACCGTCGGCACCTATCTGCATCGCGCCGGCCATTCGGTTGTCCTTGTCGATGCCGCGGCCGATCAAGTGGCGCGGATTCGCGAACGCGGATTGCGCATCGAAGGCCTGATCGACACTGCGTTCCTGTGCGTAAAGGCGTATCACGCAGTTGGGGCCAGCCGCCAGATCGCGAATTTTTCTGATTGCGACACGGTCATGTGCGTAAACGAGGACATCGCGCTGGGTGCATTGTTCGAATGCAAACGGCGCGGGATCGATGTTCCAACCGATTTTGGAATATGCGGGTTCAATGACCTTGGGCTCAGCAGCGTGTGCGTGCCGTCGATTACGACGATCACAACGCCGCTATACGAAATCGGCAAATCGGCTTCGGAGCTTTTGCGGACTTATTCAGATGACAGAAATCAGAAGTTGTCGATTTGGGATTCTTTCTGTCCGTCCGTGAGAGCACCAGAAGACGCCTACAGCGAAATCGAAACACCGCCATCGACGAAGAGCGTATGGCCGTTGACAAAACTTGACGCATCTGACGCCAGGAACACGCAAGCGCCGACAAGCTCATCCACTTTCCCCCAGCGTCCGGCAGGCGTGCGGGATTCCAGCCAGCTTGAAAACTGCGGGTCTTCAACCAGAGCCTTGTTCAGCGGCGTGTCAAAATATCCTGGTGCGATCGCGTTGCACTGCAGTCCGTATTTCGCCCAGTCGGTTGCCATGCCCTTTGTCAGATTTGCCACCGCGCCTTTGGTCGCAGTGTAAGGAGCAATGCCCGGTCGGGCCAATGCGGTCTGAACGCTGGCGATGTTTATGATTTTTCCGTTTTTCCGTTTGATCATGTGCCTTGCGCAAGTTTGCCCGACATAAAACACGCTGGAGATATTGTTGGTCAGAAGTGTCTCGAATACCTCTGCCGGAAAGTCTTCCAATGGCGCGCGGTGCTGCATGCCGGCGTTGTTCACCAGAATGTCGATTTGACCGGTCAGCGCTTCGAAGTTGTCTATCGCCTCGCGAACTGCGGCAATATCCGTGACGTCAAAGGGCAGGCTGCCAACCAGTCCGGCGCCGTCCTCCAGCAATAGCTTTTGAGCATCTTCAAGCTTGGTTTGATTGCGCCCGTTCAGCACGATCTCTGCGCCCGATTCGGCCATTCCACGGGCGAGAGCCAGCCCGATCCCCTGCGACGATCCGGTGATCAGGGCGCGCTTGCCCTCGAGTGAAAACATTGATCTTCGTTTCACTTCCGCACCTTCCAGCCCAAGCAATCAGAATAACATTGCAAATTCATACAGATGCAACTATGATTGCGCAATTATTGCAGTCAATCCAAAACGGCCGCGGAACCATAGCAAGGCCGCCGAACGCATGAAATCAATTGTTGTCCATGGTCCGAAAATTCTGAAGATCGAAGACCGTGAGCTACCAACGCCGGGCGAGAGTCAGGTCTTGGTGCGCGTCGCCAATGGCGGAATTTGCGGCACAGATCTGCATTACTACAATCACGGCGGCTTTGGCCAAATTCGCATAAGGCAGCCGATGATACTGGGGCACGAAGTGTCCGGCTATGTGGAAACCCCGGTTGCCGGTTTCAAAACCGGTGACCTCGTAGCTATCTCTCCGTCACGTCCCTGCAGAACCTGCTCTTATTGCGACGAGGGGATGTTCAATCATTGCCAGAATATGCGGTTTTACGGATCCGCGATGCCCTTCCCGCATATTCAGGGCGCATTCCGCGAGTTTCTGGCCGTCGATCCGGCGCAATGCGTGTCAGCCCATGGTCTGACCCCGGGCGAGGCCGCCATCGCAGAGCCTCTGGCTGTGGTGCTCCACTCGGCGAAACAGGCCGGGCGGATCAAAGGGAAACGCGTGCTTGTAACGGGATGTGGTCCAATCGGGCTGCTGGCCATTATGATGGCCCGATCCGCGGGCGCTGCCCAGATCGTCGCGATGGACTTGGTCGAGACAGCGTGCCAGAATGCGAGCGCAGCCGGGGCCGACAGAACAGTGGACGTCACGCGGGAGACCCTTGAAGACTATCACGCGGACAAAGGGTACTTTGGCATCTTGTTTGAGTGTTCCGGTGCTGAACGGGCGTTGGTCGCCGGCATAGACGCCATGGCGCCGACAGGCACCATCGTTCAACTGGGCATGAGGGGAGACACGACTGTTCCCATGCAGCAAATCATTGCCAAAGAGCTGAACCTGAAAGGCACATTCCGCTTTCATGAAGAGTTCGAACAGGCCGTGAAAATGATGCAGGATGGGCGGATCGAAGCAAGCCCGTTGATCACCCAGACCTTCGCTGTTGATGATGCGATTGACGCGTTTGAATGCGCCTCAGACCGCACAAAATCAGTAAAAACCCAGATCGCGTTTTGAGGGTGTCTGCGCCGCCTGGATTTTCAGGGAAATAAGGTTGAAAGCAGGGTCCCGTCATGGCATCGCGCAAAATCGCATTAATTGATGAGGCAATGATCGAACGTGCGGTTGCGTCCATGCCAAGCATCCCCCGCTTCGCTCTTTCGAACCACCGAAAGAGCAGTTGAATACAAATCAAAGAGGGTCGGCGTTGGGCGCCGATCAAACCTCCGAAGAAGTCCGCTTTTCACGCCGATTCACACGCGTGAGGTTGGCGATGGTCTCCTTGCGGACGCGCTTTCCTTCGCGCCGGCGGCGGCGGGGAAGGACGATCTGCGGACCGCCCAGGTTCGGAATGTCGTCGATTCGATAAGCCATGGGAACGAACTATCAGAACCCAAATCTTTGTACAACAGGCAAAAAAATCAAAAAATGAAATGGGAACATTCTGACAGGTTGAAATCCGGATTCTTCTGAATTAATCGTTGTTAAATAAAATATTAAGAGCTGGATTGGCCGATTCTATCCCGTGAAGTTCAGGCTAGATCCCAGAGTTTCAGGACGTTGCAACATAGTGTTCCGGGCCAGGGTATCTTCCGGACTGAACATCCCCAAGATATTGTCGGAAACAGATGTCGTCGTCGCTGTCTGCCGATGTGGCATAGACTTTCGCGTGGCGCGGCACATAGTCCGCGTTCTCGCCCAGAATGTCTTCTGCATGAGCCCACACAATGTCGCAACCGCCGCCCGATCCCACCGAAACCGTAACAAGATCTGTAGCGCGAGTGACGTCGGTTGCCAGATCCGCCGGGACAAGCTGCAGGTAAACGCCCTGCGCGCCGGCATCCGCAAAGCGCCGAACGGCGTCGCGAATCCTTTCGGCTTCGATCGGCTCTTTGCCGATCGCACGAAGACCGCCCGCCCCGGTGCAGATTTGCGGCACCAGCCCGGTATGCGCAAACACCGGTATCCCGCGGTTCGCCAGTTTCTGAACGACCTCTGGGCTTGAGACGCAATAGACCGATGATGCGCCGCATGCCATCGCTTTTTCAACTTCGTCCAACAGAAGGTCTATGTTCTTATGCTTTCCATAGCCAATTGCGAATTGGAAATGCGACTGACCACGCCGCCGTGGCCAGCTGCTTGTCAACAAATTGAAGTCGGCGCAAACCACGGGAACATGGAGGTTCGCGGCCAGTTTCAGCCTATTTTCATCACAAATTTTGATCGCCGCTACAGCCGGACCGGCCTCGCATCTTTTAAGAGACTTGACCGATTGCGTCATCGCATCAAAGCTCCATCCTTACCGCCCCGACCGGCTGGGCGACGCAGACGAGCGTATATCCCTCCGCCAGTTCCTCGTCGGTCAGCCCCTCACGCTCGGGCAAGTCGACCTTGCCTTCCAAAACTCTGGTTTTGCACGTTCCGCAGAGCCCCATGCAACAGGAAGTCGGCACTGCTACACCAAGCGCATGGGCAGATTCCAGAATGGTCATCCCGGGTTGGCATACACCTTCAACGCCGCTTGAAGCGAAAGAAACCGGCACGCCTTCCGCAGATGCCTGCTTGGGCGTGCCGCTCGCAGGGAGCACATCACCGGGCAAAAAAACGGACAGCTCGTCAGGCGTGATCGGATCCACCGCATCAATGGCGGCGCGGCCTTCGGTAAAGCTCTCTTCGTGATAGCGCGCCATGTCGAAATCCGCTTCAACAAGGATGTTTTTTACCGTATCCATATACGGGGCTGGCCCGCAGCAATAGACGGTGCGCTCCAAAAAGTCTGGTGCCAGCGACGTCAACAAATCGGACGTCAGGAAACCGGTCGCTCCGTCCCAACCTGCCTCGCCGCCTGGCGATTCACATATCGCATCGTAGGCGAAGCCCCCGAACTGGCGGTCCATAAACTCCAACTCGTTTCGATATATGATATCTGCCGGAGTACGTGTACTGTGGACGAAGCGAATGTCATGATTGCCCGCCGTTGCATCGCACAACCAACGCGACATGGACATCACCGGAGTTATCCCGCTGCCGCCGGACAGCATCAGCATTTTCTCTGCCGGGATATCAACGCAATTGAACATGCCCGCCGGGCCATTGACGGATAGTTTTTCACCCACAACGAAATGATCGTGCAGCCAACGGGATACCAATCCTTGAGGGTCGCGTTTGATCGTCAGAATGATCGAATGCGGTTTCGAAGGACTCGACGCGATCGTGTAATTCCTGAACACACGCTTGCCGCGGGCCGTAAATTCCAGAACGACGGAATCCCCAGGCTTGAACAGAAACAGCGTGCCGACGTCCTGTTCGAGCCTGAAGCTCTTTACGTCATGGGTTTCTTTTATGATGGCGGTACAGGTCATGATTGACCTGCCCTTTTTCCATCGCGACACCTCGGTCGCGGAATTCAACATTTCCAATCCAGCCTGGTTGCCGCCGTTGAGCACCATCTTCTCCCAATCAGACGGAGTCGTTAAAATTGGATTCCCAGCGTTCCTTGAGCCAGGCCTGTTTAAGCTCGGCAGGACCCTGCTCCGCGGCGTTTGACATCTCTTTCAGCCAGCGCCGGTAGAAGATCAGCAGTTTGTCTTGCGGGATCGCAATCTCTTCTTTGGGGTGTGGAATCTCGGCGGGGGATTGGCTTTCGATAACGGGCAAGTCTTCTGCATAGACCTTGCTGTCAAAAGCGATGTGCAACTCGTCGGGATCGTTGAACGGGGTGCGCGACATATAGGTGAAGTTGCGGCAATTGGCAGAATCCATGGGTGACGAGATCATCCACAAACCAGTGTGCGACCCGTTCTCATTGTTGATATCGACGAACACATTGAACGGCATGGAAATTGTGTAGTCTGTGTAGGCAACAGCATTTCCATACGTTCCGTCGGTGCGCGCGCCTTCAAAAGGCGTATAGCGGGTGCGCAACTGCCCATTCGACTGGTCGACCTGCGGCACAGGGTATTCGGGGAAGTTCCGGTCGCCTAAAGTCCCGTCGTGAACCCAGGCAAAGTGCTGCAGATCGACGTAATTCTCGAGGCGGCGCGCCGAAGATGTTTTCCATTCATATGTCGGGTAGTAGATGCATTTGACGTCTTCGCGGCCAAAGTCGGGGCAGTCCGGTATTGGAACATCGGCCCCCGGTTCCAGAAGAACCCAAACCAGATCATATTTCACCTGACAATCAAATCTGCGCGTATTGGCATTCGGCGGTATCGGAAGATCCGGCGCCGCCGGGATTTCAACGCATTTGCCCTCGGCGTCGTATCTCCAGCCATGATAGGGGCAACGGATGCACGCGCCTTCCACCCAGCCAAGGGAAAGGGATGCCGAGCGGTGCGGACATCGATCGTCCAGCGCAATGACGCCGGCATCCGTCTCGGCAATGACAAGCGTCTCACCCAGCAAACGTACCTTTTTGCGATTGCCCCGCCCGTCGGCATTCGCATCTCGCAGTTCCCGCATCGTGCAAACCGGGTGCCAGAAATAGCGCCAGGTGTTCTCATTGATGAATTGACCCATCAACATCGTCGGCTCCTTGATATGCATAGTGGCTGGTTCACACGGTAAACGCCTTGGTGCTCTGGCGGTAGAAGAGTCTCGGGGACTGGCGTTGCCGAAACAGCAACGCATTGGTAATTTGGTCCGCGATGACGCCGCTCGAAGGTCGCAAGAATGAACCTGATTTCCAATCACCTGCGATACTTTTTGGAGACGGCAAGACTGGGGTCCATTCGAAAGGCATCGGATCATCTGAACATCGCCCCCTCGGCGGTGTACAGAAGCATCAGGAATACGGAGCTGGAACTCGGCGCGACACTCTTCGAACGTACCAGCAAAGGTGTCGAGCTCACACCCGCCGGCCGGGTTCTGGCCGCATATGCGGAACGCGTCTTTGCCGACGGAGAACATGCCTCGGATCGGATCAAGACGCTTGCGCAACGCTGTGTATCCGTTTCCGTTGCCGGCCCGGACGGCGTGGTGCCCGAAATAGTTTCGGCAAGTTTCAGTGCGCTCCTGACCGAACATCCCGAGGTATCTGCACTGTTTCGCGGATGCTCCGACGCGGATGCGTTGGCATATCTGGAAAGTGGAACCGTTGATCTTGCCTTGCATTTTGATCTCCAGATTCCCGAAAATCTGGAGGTTGTCCATTCTCGCAAACTGAAACTCGGCGCCGTTGTCACTCCCGAGCATGATCTGAACAGGTTTCACCATGTTGCACTCGACCATTGCTGCGAGTGGCCGCTTATTTTGCCGGACAGCTCCTGGCCAATGCGCGCATTGTTGAACAAAGAGGTTGCCAGACGGGGGCTTGCGCCGGAGATCCGCGCGATTTCATCGTCGATCAATTTGATGAAGCAACTTGTAGCCTATGGCCACGGCATTGGCATTCAGACGAAAATCGGATTGCAGGAGGAAATTGGTGAAGGCAAACTCGCACATATCCCTCTTTCTGAACCCGCAGCCTTCGATCGCACCCTTCAGCTTTTGACACGACGGGATGGTCCACTGTCAGCCCACGCTTCCTTTGTTGCCGAAGCAATCGTTGGCGCAATGCGGCAATACTAGTCGTTGATGAAATTGGATCGCGTACGCGCGCCGCTTGGCGACTTCGATTGAGTCTCCGCTTCGATGATGTTCTGACTTCAGTCGCAAGCGTTGCGAAACCGATCCAATAAAGTTCTCAAATGGTCAGAGCTGCTATAAACGATGATCTCACGCCAGTGCATCTGTCTGCAGTTGAAGCCGCAATAAACCGCTGCGCGTCTCTTCCGCGCAGCGGGAGTTTTCTCGTGATGATTGTGCCGTGGCCCGGTCAGTCGGATGTCGGCAGTGACATGTCCAGCTCCACAGTCAGCTCTCCCGACAAGATCTGATCCCGAGCGGCTGCAACTGCATCCTTGACGTCCTGCGGAATCTGATCGTCAAAACCGTGATAGGGTGCGATGTCGCCGCCACCCTGGGCCATTGTGAACCAGACCCTCTCTCCCGGTGCATCATAGGGGTTGCCGGTTTCCTTGTGTTCTTTCCACTGGTCGATGACATAGTTTATATGCGGATCCCAGTACACCAGAGCGCTGGTCGGAACGACATCGGGTGCGATCGTACTGCTGTCGATATAGTTGCCGATGCACAGGATTCCGTTTTCACGGCAGGTCTGGAATGCTTCACCCAGTTGATAGATCAGATCGGCCCCCGCAGCGATCTGCGCGCTGGCTGCTTCGGCCGCCTTGACCGGATCATACCAGCTTTCGATGAAGGTCACGGCAACCTTGACATCCGGGTTGACCGATTGAGCCCCGGCCCGGAAGGCGTTTATCTGGTCGTTGACATCGTCGGCAGGAAACAATCCGACAGCTCCGAGGCTGTTGGATTTGGTCATCTTCCCTGCAAAAACCCCAGCCAGATAGCTTGGTTCGTGCAAATGCATGTAGATCAGGTATGAGTTGTCGCCCAGCGGGCGGTTGCCGGCGCCAACGGTGACAAACATCGTGTCTTCGAAATCATCTTTCAGCTCTTCAACTTCGTCCGAGAACGAGCTGTGCGCCCAGATGATGCCGTATTCACCCGAGTCTGCGTATTCTTCCAGAACGGTCAGGCCTTTGTCGCCGAAGACGCTCTCGGTATAAGCGAGTTCAAGCTGCACCCCGTGCGGCTGCGCCTCCTTGACACGGTTGAACGCGTCAACCCAGCTTTTCACCCAGGCATTTTCGACGCCTGCGGGAAAGGCGGCTGCGATTTTCAGCGTTTTGGGAACTTCTTGTGCCGCCGCGGCCATGGCGGCAACGCTCAGCGCCGCACCCAAGGTTATGGCTTTGAATGTCGATCCTAGAGTTCGCATTCCGGTCTCCTATCGGTTTAGTGTTGCATTTGGTGCCTTTTGTGCACTGTATTGTAAAGCAAGAATCTCAAAATTGTACGCAATTTCCTGAAATTCCCGGCTCAAAACGCGTGCGGGTCACGATTCCAGTTCTTGTAGATCAGATACCGCGCGTTCGACCGGCCGATCGCGCCGAACCATTGCGGGCAGTACGGACCCATCCAGATCGTGTCATCCTGCGCGACCGGATACCAGCAGTCGTCCAGACGATAGACGCCGCCGCCGTTCAGAAAGAGCAGTCCGTGTTCCATGAAATGGGTTTCGACGTAGGGCAATGAGGCGCCGGGGGAAAAGTCCATGACATTCACTTCACAGTCAAAGGCCAGTTCTTCAGGCAACAGCTTTTTGAGCATCAGCATGTCGTCGCCCTTCATCGGGGCCGCGGTCAGCTCTTTGCAATTTGCGACATGAAGACCCGGGGCCGACTGTCCGGCAAGCGGAGCATAAGGACGCTCCAGCACCACAAGGCGGGCCACAGTCTGCGCCGCGATCCGGTGATCTTGATCGGCGGGGACAAAGGCATACCCTTCTTCGTCCAATTTGTGCGCGCGGCCCTCGGCCGATAACTCGACCTGCCCGTCCAGCACGAAAAAGAAGCGTTCATTTCCGGCCAGCGGCGCATTCGCGACGGCGCCTGCGGGCATATGCGCAAAATGCTGGCTGAATTTCGCGCCCATATGAGGGGTGATGGTAAAAACCAGTTCGCTGCCCGGCCAGTTCGGCAATGTGGTTCTTTCGTGGCTATCCGCACTCATCAGCGCGTGATTGCCGCGAATTTTGGACCGGGTCTCTCCGTAATTCTGTCTCATGCGAGGGTGTCCGCCTTGTTCTGAATATTGGTGTCGCTGGGATGCTGGATCCGCCAATGGCGGGCAATATCGGCCCGGCGGCAAACCCAGACATCCTTGTGTTGCTTCACATGGTCGATGAACCGCGCCAAAGCCGCGATGCGTCCGGGCTTGCCCGCGATCCGGCAGTGCAGACCAACCGACATCATGCGCGGGGTTCTTGCGCTTTCGGCATAAAGCCAATCAAAGCTGTCCTTGAGATAGGCAAAGAACTGATCGCCTGAATTGAAGCCCTGATACCCGCCGAACTTCATGTCGTTGACGTCGAGGGTATAGGGCACCACCAGATTGTCGCCCGCCTCGGTTCGCTCCCAGTAGGGCAGATCGTCCGCATAGCTGTCGGCATGATAGAGAAATCCGCCATCTTCGGCAACCAACCGCGCGGTGTTGGGACTTATCCGGCCGGTATACCACCCGACCGGACGCTCGCCGGTCAGATCGCGTATCAGGTCGATGCACTGCTGCATGTGGCGTCGCTCGGTCACTTCATCCACATTCAGATAGTCAATCCAGCGCCAGCCGTGGCTGGCGATTTCATGTCCGTCCGCAACCATGCGGCGCGCCGCATCGGGGTGGCGCTGCAGCGCCATGCCAACCGCGAAGGAGGTGAATGGCAGTCCCTTGTCCCGAAACAGATCCAACAACCGCCAGACCCCGACGCGACTGCCATATTCATACAGTGATTCAATTGTCAGGTTGCGCTGATTCTGAAGCGGAGAAATCCCCACGATCTCGGTCAGATAGGCTTCGGATGCGGCATCGCCGTGAAGCACTGAATTCTCGCCGCCTTCCTCGTAGTTGACGACGAAATTCAGGGCGAGACGCGCGTTGGCGGGCCATTTGGCATCGGGCGGCGTTTCGCCGTATCCGATCAGATCTCGGGGATATGAGGGTTGATTGACAGGCATGGCGGTTACTCTCCGGCGGTTGTTCCGGCCACGCCCCGCCGCGTCAGCCAGTCGCTCAGTTTTGCACGTTCTTCGTTGGTCATTTTGGTCAAGTTGCCGGGCGGCATAATGTCTTCGGCGATGGTCTGCGCGTGGATCATGTCCTTTTGCGCGACCATGTGATCAATCGTTTCAAGCAGCACGCCGGCGGGCGCCGCCGTCCAACCCTCCATTGTCGGATTGGCGGAATGGCACACAGTGCAGCGCACCTGGACGATGTCGAAAACCTCGGCCTCCTGCGCGTCTGCAAATGCGTCCCGGTCCTGCACGGCCGAGGTGGCCGGAATGAAGGTCAGCGCTATGCCGGCCGCCAGAAACCCTGCCGACAACCATCCCCAGCCGCGCTCCTTTCGGTCGGTGGCCAGCAGCACGTTCCGGTAGTGGCGGATCCAGAACCCTGATCCCATGACGAAAAACAGCACCAGCCAAGCATAGTCGTTCCCCAAGGCCAGCGGAAAATGCACGCTGAGCATCGAGAACACCACAGGCAGCGTGAAGTAGTTGTTGTGCTGTGAATGCCGCTTGGCGCGTTTGTGGAAGGTCAGATCGACCTCTTGCCCGTTTGCCACCTGATTTCGCATCTTGATGTGGTTCGGAATGATTTGAAAATGTACGTTCAAGGCCATGATCGTGCCCAGCATCGCGCCCACGTGCACAAATGCGGCGCGGGCAGTGAAATGCGAAGTAGCCACCCACGAGACGAAAAGCACAAGGATTGCCATCAGCGCGGTCACGACGCGCTCGTTGTCCGTGCATCTGCAGATCGCATCGTAAATGAGGTACGGGACAAATAGCATCGTCGCGCTGAGGCTTATCGAATTTATCAACGACGGGGAGTCCCCGCTTGGGGGCAGCAGATAGGCATCCGCACCCAGCCAATAGATATGCACGATCAGCAGGAAGCCGGTCAGAAATGTCAGCTGCGCCGGGCCGGAATGCGCCAGCATTCGCTTTGGCAATTCAGTCGGCCAATACCGTTCGTGATAGTAGAAACTGCCGCCGTGCATCTCGTTGAGAGAACCGCGTACATTCGGGTTGAGCGTCGCCTTCTTTGGCTTGCGGTCGGATAGATCCAGCCAGTTGAAGTAAAATGACGTGCCTACCCACGTGATGCCCGCAAGCACATGCCCCCATCGTGCCAAGTAACCGAGCCATTCATAGAGAATGTCCATTCCGTTATCTCCGGTTCTCGCCGAAAATCTGCGATCAGAATTTTCGGAATACTTCTGTCAGGCCGTCGGGCATTCCTTGCAGATCTTTCGCGGTCGGGCAGGCCAGGCTTCCTGAAGCGGGTTTTCTGAGTTTCAGATCGTGCAGCATCCTGAGTTGATGCACGCCTGCGGCTATGCCGTCGATGACCGGGACCGAAACCCGGTCGCGAATGGCATCGGCCATTCCCGCGAACACCGCCCCTGCCAGCACCACGGACTCTGCGCCCCGTTCCCGCGCCGCGGCTTCGATTGCGTCGATAAGCTGAGGGATGACCAAAGTGGCATCTTCAAGCTCGGCTTGGCTGAGCGGCGGCAGAGAGATCACCCCTGCCGAGCGGTCGCCCCAGCGATAGTAGTCCACCAGTTCTTCGTAAATCGGAACCGCGCGGTTGCCGAATGTCAGCATCGCGAAACGGCGTGAGACTGTCATCGCAGCCAGCATGCCTGCCTCACTCATGCCAATTACCGGAATTGGCAGCATTTCCCGCAATGCATCCAACCCGGTATCGAAAGAGATCGCCAGAAGGACCCCATCACAGTCTTTTGCATGTTCGGCGGCCAGCGACAGGGTCTCTTGCGCGGCCATGACGCATTCCGACCGGGTGCCCACAATCGGCGGCCCATGCCGCCCGGTCACACCGGTGATTTCGACTTCGGGACCGGCGGCGTTCCGGGCGATGTCGCACACTTTATCAGTGACGAAGGCGCTGGTATTCGGGTTGAGGGCAAGAATTTTCATTGAGAGTTTCATTTCCTGGGAACAAAGGGCGCAGCATCGAAGGAGAAAGTAGGTGGTCGATGCCGCGCCCAGTTTAAGGTACGCTGAGGGGAGAAGTCAGCGTTCACCCCGGAAGTAAGGCACGGCCAGCCGGGCGGGCTCTTCGGATTGGCCAAGTCGGCTTTTGAAGATCATCAGAACGATCGCCATAACATAGGGGAGTGCCAGGAAGATCTGGTACGGCAGGTCCACGCCGATCCCCTGGCTTTGCAGTTGGAAGGCATCAAGGAAGGCAAAGACCAGGGTTGCGATAAGGATGCCCATCGGCCGCCAGTTCGCCGCGATCACGATGACCAGCGCCAGCCAGCCCCGGCCATTGGTGATCTCGGGCACGAACCTGGCCACCGAGCCGATGGTGACGAACGCGCCGCCCATGCCGATCAGCATGCCGCCCATGATCACTGCGCCGTATTGACGCAATGTGACGCTCATGCCCTTGGTGTCGATAACCTTGGGGTTCTCGCCCAGACAGCGGATTTCGAGACCGTACTTGGTGCGATACAAGAAGAACCACACCGCGGGAACCATCAGAAACGCCAGATATGTCAGTATCTTCTGGGTAAAGAATATCGGGCCGATCCATGGGATATCGCTCAGGAACGGGATCGGCACGGTCTGCATCACGTCAATTGTGGGAAAAGTGGTGCCGTCACCCGCAAGAAAGGCTTTGTAGAGATACAACGACATTCCCGCAGCCAGAAGGTTGAGCGCAAGGCCCGTGACCACCTGCTCGACTTTCAGGGTTGCTGCCATGAAGACCATAAGGAACGACATCATCGCTCCGGCCAACATGGCCACAAGGACGCCGGCAATCGTGGAGCCGGTGGCATATGCGCCGACAAATGCGGCAAACGCGGCCATCAGCATGGTGCCTTCGACACCGAGGTTGAGGATGCCCGCGCGCTCCGTAATCAACTCGCCCAGAGCCGCAAACAAAAGCGGGGTCGCAATTCGGATCGTCGCTGCGAACACGCCGATAAGGATTGTTTCCTGAAAGAAATCACCCATTTTTATCCCTCCAGACAATCTTGAAACGCGTCAGTGCGGCCGCTGCCAGGAAGAACAGCAAGACGATGGCTTCGATGGCCGATGTAATTGCATTGGGAACGCCTGTCGCGATCTGCATCTTGATGCCGCCGTTGGCGAAGGCGCCAAACAGAATTGCGACAGGCACCACGGCCAGCGGGTTCAGCATCGCCAATACGGCGACGATGATGCCGGTGAAACCGAACCCGACGGATACGTCCGGTTTCAGACGGTGGTGAACGCCGAAGACTTCGATCACCCCGGCCAAACCGGCCAGACCGCCGCTCAGCAACATGACCAAAACCGCGGTGCGCTGGATGTTGATGCCCTTGAAGCGGGATGCGCGCGGGTTCATGCCGACCGCCCGGATTTCATAGCCGAACGATGTGCGCGTCAGCATCACATAGATCGCGACGGCACAAAGAACCGCGACCGCAAAACCGATATGCAACTTGCCGGAATCTAGCAGATTGGGCAGCCAGACCGATTTGTCGATCCGGGGTGTCTGCTGGTAAAAGCTGGACTGGTCCCGCCAAGGTCCTGACACGAGCATGAAGGACAGGAAGAATGTGATCACGTAGTTCAGCATCACGGTTGTCAGAACTTCGTTGACCTGGAACTTGGCGCGCAGATATCCTGCCAGACCGCCATAAAGGCCACCGCCAACGAAACCGGCCATGAACAGCAGCGGGATCAGGTACACGCCCGGCGACGGACCCACGATCAGATAGGCCCAGTAAGAGGTTATCGCGCCCGCGAACAACTGACCTTCGGCGCCGATGTTCCAGATCTTGGCGCGGAACGCGACGGCCACGGCAATGCCGGTCAGGATCAGCGGCGTGGCCTTGGCAAGGGTCTTGGTCGTTGCCCGGAAACCGCCAAAGGCCCCGTCAAGAATGGCCCCGAATGCCACCTGCAGGTCTGAACCGGCGCTTTTCAGCAGCAGAGCGCTGACCAGCACCGATCCCGCCAGTGCGATCAGGATTGAAAAGACCTGCCAGACCGGGTTGTTCGTCACCCGCTTTTCAAGAGTGATTGCCATCAAGACGCCCTCGCATTCTCGGACAGTTCGGTTCTGTGGCCAGCCATCAGCAGGCCGATTTGTTCTATGTCCGCTTTTTCCGAGGTGAACTCGCCCATGATCCGCCCCTTGAAGATCACCAGAACGCGGTCCGCGAGGCTGAACAGCTCTTCCAACTCTTCCGAGGCCATCAGGATTCCATAGTCGTTGCGTCGCTTTTCCAGAAGACGCTCGTGCATGTATTCGATAACGCCCACGTCCAGACCGCGCGACGGCTGGTTGGCCAGCAGCATCTTGGTGGCCTGGGCAAATTCGCGAGCGACGATCACCTTCTGAGCGTTGCCGCCCGACAGAGTCCGGGTGGTTGTCAACTCGGACGGGGTCTTGATTTCGAATTCTTCAATTGCACGGCGGGCAACCTCGCCCATCTTGCGGAAATTCAGAAAACCGCCATTGGCAATGGGCGGTTCCCGGTGATGCCCCAGCACGATTTCGTTCTGAATGTCGAAACCGCCGATCAAACCATCGGAAAGACGGTCATCCGGAATATAGCCCATACCCTGATGCTGCACCTCAACCGGTGCGTTGTTGGTGATGTCGATGCCATCCAGCTTGACCGTCCCGCCGGTAGCGCGGCGCACACCCATCAGGGTTTCGAACAATTCGCCCTGCCCGTTTCCGGCAACCCCGGCAATTCCGACGATTTCACCCCGGTGAACGGTCAGATCAATGCCGCTGAGCTTTTCGGCGCCAAAATCGTTCTTGGCTTTCAACCCGCTGATTTCAAGCATCGGCGCGCCACACCGGTGCGCATCCCGTTTCACGCGCAGTTCGACTTCGCGACCGACCATCAGATTGGTCAGTTCGCTTTTGGATGTCTCGGTGGTGGCAACTGTTCCGACCACTTTGCCGCGGCGCAAAACCGTGACCCGGTCGGATTGCATGACCTCATCCAACTTGTGGCTGATCAGGATGATCGACATGCCGTCATTGGTCATTTCATTGAAAATCTGGAACAGTCGGCGGGATTCCTGCGGCGTCAAAACCGCCGTGGGTTCGTCCATGATCAGAAGCTTTGCCTCAAGAAACAGCGCCTTGAGGATTTCTACCCACTGTTGCGTGCCGACCGGCAGTTGCCAGATTTTGGCGTGCAGATCGATTTCGACATCGTAGCGTTCGCAGATCTTCAGAATACGGTCTTCGGACGATTTCAGGTCCAGAACCGCTGTCGCAGCGTCGGTCCCGATGACGATATTTTCCAGCACCGTCATGGAGTCGACCAGCACAAAGTGCTGGTGCACCATGCCGATGCCATTTGCGATCGCATCCGCCGGCGATTCCAGCCGGGCAGCTTCTCCGTTCACATAAATTGTGCCTTCTTCAGGTTTATAAAACCCGTAGATGCATTCGGCGACGGTGGATTTTCCGGCTCCATTCTCTCCCAGCAGGCAATGAATCTCGCCAGCCACAACGTCGAAATTGACCCGGTCATTAGCGACAACCTGATGGAATCGTTTGGTGACGTTCTCAACCTTCAGGAACGGCGGCATGTTGAGCCCCCTGCATTTTCAGCCGGTGTCAATATCCGGTTGGTTGGATTTGATGCACATCCAATTGGGCTCATGTTTCCCTCCCGCAGGCTGCAAGCTCCTCGAATGCAGCCACCCTGCCTCAAATAATGTACAATTTTGTCATCCCGTGTCTATATGTCTGGCTCATTTCGCGAATCGGTGGCACGGCCGCTGGATGCGCAGATCTGCGGATTGGTTCAGAGCGATGTGTGACAGCCCGAGCGACCGCGCGCAGGGCGGGTAGCAAAGCGCCGCGTCGGTGACCAGCACGGCATCCTTCGCCACAGCCGCACGTTTAGCAGAGATGACGCCTGAGCCCGCACGGCGGCGCCCTCGCCGCGGCGCCGAGGCCAGCCGGTCCGAAGACGACATCCAATCCTGAAATTCCGCCTGATCCATCGTCTTGATCCCAAACGCTTTTCCCAATTCAACGCATAGCATGAAACGAAAATGAGGCCGTTGAATAACCCGGCCCTCGGCGATTTCCGGGCTGGCCAACGCGGCACCGTCCGGTCGGAGGTCCGCCGGGCGGAGTCAGGCGATTCCGGCCCGCCGATCGCGCCGGAATCGCAGAAACGAGCATGTCGCGCATCCGAGTCATGCCGGAGGCGGGGAATCGCGCGTGGAAAGGCCGCGAGCCGCTTCAGGTTGATCGCGGCGGTCGTCGGGCAGGGCTGGATCTTCATGTTGCCGAGGCCGCGCGAAAGCGCGCGCCGGACGTGACGGCCGTGCACAGCTACCTTGTTCTGCTCGCCGATCTCTCGACCGTCGTTCTGAACGACGTCTCCATCGGCGAATCCGAAAGCTTCAAGCTGGCCGCGGCCCTAACGCTCGCGCAACGGAAGGCATTCGACCTCCTCGGCGTCAATCCGGCGGGGATGTTCCCGGAAGCTGGCAGGCAGGACTCGGCGAATCGCGTTCCTGCAAAGGAAAACTTGCGTTTTCGCGCCGTGAAGTGCAGCCTAAATTGTAGACAATCTTTAAGCCTCATGTAAATTGAGTGGCATGACAACTGTTGATCTGCCCAAATCCGATCTCCATCGGTCAGACGCCTGCCTGACCGCCCATATGCTGGATCTCGCGACCGGACGACCTGCGGATGGAATCAATGTCGACCTGCTGCGGCACCTGCCTGACCGGCTTGATCTTGTGGCATCGGCAATCACCAATTCCGACGGTCGCTTGCCGTCCCCCCTGCTGACCCGCGAGACCGCCGAGACAGGAAGGTACAGTCTGGCGTTCGCGGTGAACAACGGGTTCTTCAACACCGTGCCTGTCGAATTCGAAATCACAGACGTTTCCAGACACCACCACGTTCCATTGGTGCTGTCGCCCTACGGGTATTCGACCTATCGCGGCGCACCACCGCATCGGGCGCCGAACACCGGATTTCGGAAAAAGAACGCGCATCTGACCATTCCGGAACAGGCCGCCCCTCCCCCGGGGTCGATGGGGCCGGGCATGACAGTCCATGTCATTGATATCTCTTGCGGCGGCGGCGCGGGCGGCATGCCTGTCGAAGTGCAGACACCATCCGGCACGCTGATGAGCAATCTGATCACAAACGCCGAAGGCAGGACGACCGAATGGCTGGTTGCGCCTGATCGGCTGGAAACAGGCACTTATGAAATCCGGTTCGATTTCGATCGGTACTTCACCGGGCAAGAGTCCGGCAACGGAACGAAATCCTTCTTTCCCTGCGCTAGGGTGTGCTTTCATGTTAGCGATCCGACCCAACATTATCACATTCCGCTGCTTGCCGCGCCGTGGGGGTATACCTGCTATCGCGGCTCATGAACGAGGACGCCATGACTGAACCGCTTTTCTCCATCCCGATGATCGAACGCTTCATCGGGTACGATACGATCAGCCGCAACTCGAACCTGCCATTGATCCACTTCGTGCGCGACTATCTGTCCGAATTGGGCGTCGAATCCGTCCTGACACATGACGAGAGCGGGGAAAAAGCCAATCTCTTTGCCACGATCGGCCCCAAAGATCGCCCCGGCATTGTTCTGTCCGGTCACACCGATGTGGTACCATGCGAAGATCAGGAATGGACCAGCGATCCGTTCACGCTGGCCAAGCTGGATGATCGTATCGTGGGGCGCGGCGTCTGCGACATGAAGGGTTTTCTGGCCGTTGCCACCGCGTTTGCGCCGATATTCTCAGGCCGTGAACTCAAGACCCCGATTCACCTTGCCATGTCCTTTGATGAAGAGGTCGGCTGTCTCGGCGTGCCCCTGCTACTCAAAGATCTCCATCAACGCGGTATCGCGCCGCTGGCCTGCATCGTTGGCGAGCCTTCCAGGATGGGGCTGGTCCGCGCCCATAAAGGCAAGATCGGCGGCCATATCACCGTCACGGGCGTGCCATCGCATTCCGGTGTCGCCCATCTGGGGGTGAACGCGGTCGAAGCAGCGGGCGAAGCCATCGCCAAGATGAAGCAAATTCAGCGCCGCCTGCGTAAGGAAGGCCCTTTTGACAACGCCTTTGAAGAGCCAACCCATACCACCATTCAGACCGACATGGTTCACGGGGGCACTGCAGTCAATATTGTGGCCGCCCGATGCACGTTCGACTTCGATATCCGTTTTCTGCCCGGTGAAGATCCGATGGATTACGTCAACGAATGCCGCAGCTACGTCGAGGAACATATCGAGCCGGAAATGAAAGCCGTTGACCCAAATACCGGTTTCAAATGGGAATTCGTTCCGGGCTGCGCGGCCCTGAACACCGCAGAAGATGATGAAGTGATGGAGCTTGCCAAGGCGTTGTCCGGTCAAAACAGTTCAACATGCGTGGGATTCGGCACCGAGGCCGGGCATTTTCAGGAGGCGGGCATGCCCACTTTCATCTGCGGCCCGGGCTGCATCGATCAGGCCCACAAGGCGGATGAATTCCTGACGCTCGACCAGATCGTCAAATGCGAAAAATTCCTGTGGAGGCTGGTTGATCGTGTGTCGGCATGATCATGGCGGGCGGTTTCTCGATCCATTGCGCGGATCTGACCCGAGGGGAACCGGCAGTCGGGCTTTTCATCGAATTGCTGAATTCCCAAGACCGGATCATTGCATCCGGTCATATCGACAGGAAAGGCATGCCGGATTGCTCTGAAAGTCTTGCGGAGCCAAAGCCGAACGGTGTCTACACCGCCCGGTTTCATGTTTCCGACTATTTCCGACGCTGCGGACTTGCAGCATCACAGAATATGCCCTTTCTCGATATCGTGCCCTTTCAGTTTGAAAGCCACGATCCCGGGTTTCACGTCCATCTGCCCTTCAAGTTTTCGCCTTGGGGGTTTTCGTGTTTCAGAGGAAACTGAGATGGCGGGAGGAATTTCCATACATGCGGTTGATATCGCTTTTGGTTGCCCGGCAGCCGGGCTGCGCTTGGAACTGAGGCGCGCGGATGGCGGCCAGCTTTTGCACGATGCTTTCACCGACATCGCCGGCAAGATTTCGGCCCCGAACCATGATCGGGGCCGTTTTCTGGCGGTCTTTCATATTGGGGATTATCTGCGCGCCAAAGGATACGAGGGCGAGATTTTTCAGGAGGCGGTGAGTTTTCCTTTTGGAATTGATCAACCGGAGCGGCACCATCACCTGCCACTAAAATTCACTCCGTTCGGGATGTCATTGTTCCTTACCCACTGACAGGCATTGAAATATGAACCGTGAGCTTCAAAATCATCAGTCCTTCCGCCGCCGCCAATTTGATCACGAGCAATGATACTGTCGCCATCGCAGGCTTTGTTGGCGTCGGCGTTCCCGATGAATTTCTGGCTGCTATTGAGACGCGTTATCGGAAAATACAGGCACCGAATGATTTGACGTTGCTGTTTGTCGCCGCTCCCGGGACGGTAAGGGTCGCGGGCCGAACCGCCTGGCCCACGATGGCCTGATCAAACGCAGCGTTGGCTGCCACTACGGCCTGGCCCTGACCTGTTTGGGCATGGCTGAAATCAGCCGGCAGGGCAATGTGAGCGTGTCACGCTTTGGCATCCGCCTGCCCGGCGCCGGGGATTTGTGAACATCAGCACCAACGCGCAAAAGGTTCTGTTCTGCGGCACTTTCACCGCCGGCGGCCCGGAGGTCGTGATCGCTGATGGCAAGATCACAATCAGCAAGGAAGGCGCGGTGCCCAAGTCCATCGAAACCGTGCGCCAGATCACCTTTTCAAGGCCACAAGGAGCGGCGCGACTGACAGCGGAACATGTTGATCTATGGCGCCCGCCCTCGGTTGCGACATCCACTGTGGCCGGATCGTGATGCCGTACGATGAAGCCCTTGTTGATCGGAAAATGCTCTGATCCGGGCAATTCGGTCATGTCACCGAATTCGGCAAAGCCCGCTACAGTTAACGGCATGGGTTTCAGGGCCGGTGGCCAAAGATCAGGTCCAGAAGCTGCGGTGGGAATCCAGGATTTCGGCTTCCAGTTCTTCGAACGGTCCGCGCACATCAATGTCGCGACGACCCGCTGCGATGACGGTTCGGCACGGCAGGTCCATAGTCATGTTTTCGGGGTGATCGCCGGTGATTTCACCAAGCGCGTGCTCGGTCGTACCAAAGACAATCGCGCCGATACCGGCCCAATAAGCTGAACCGGCACACATGCAGCACGGCTCAACCGAAGTATATAGCGTGCAGTCCGCCAGAAACCCGGGCGAATATTTGCGCGCTGCGGCTCGCGCCAGATTGGTTTCCGCGTGACCCGGCCCGCCATCCTTTGGAAAGCCGTTTCCTTCTTCAAGCAAAACGTTGCCGTCCGGGCCGACAAGAATTGCGCCAAACGGATGCGCGCCTTCGGCCTGAGACCGGGCAGCGACGGCCATGGCCTTGCGCAGGTTTGCGATATCTGTCGCTCTTTGGTCTGACATTGGAATCTCCGGTGTCTCTGCGGCTCATCTTTTTGTAGACAATAGTGGATATTTTTGCACACAAGGTAAACCAAAAAGAGCAACCGGAGGTCCGACACTATGCCCGCGTCCAACAGCACAATGACCCATTCAAGCTCAATTTTGCTGGTGGTTGACATTCAGCAGCGGCTCGCGCCCACCATCCGCGGTATCGACGGGATTGTGACCCGCAACGCCGCCTTGATCGAGGCCAGCGAAATACTTGATGTCCCTGTAGTATTCACCGAACAATACCCTGCGGGTCTAGGGCACACGGACCCCCGGCTATTGGAACTGGCGCCCAAAGCCGCAGTCTACGAAAAGATCCATTTCAGCGCGGCAGCCGAGGCTGGTTTTACTGACTTGATCAGCGGGCTCGGTCGCCATGAAATCGTCGTGACGGGAACCGAATCCCATATTTGCGTGTTGCAAACAGCGCTGGGACTTACTGCGTTAGGGTACAATATCCGCTTTTGTGTCGACGCGGTCGGATCGCGCACCGACACCGACAAGGCGATTGCCGTCGAGCGCGCGCGGGAGGCGGGCCTGTCGCTGGTCACCGCCGAGATGGTGCTGTTCGAATGGCTGGAACGTGCCGATACTGAAGCCTTTCGCGCCCTCCTGCCCAATATCCGCGGTCTGGCCGCAGCTGACGCATGCTGATGTTTTAACTCCGACGATCAAGGACACGCAGATGACCGATCGCAATTCCATACAGTTCATTCTTGGCGGAAAAGTTGTCGAGTTGCACGATGTTGCACCGACAATGACCGTTATGGAATATCTGCGCGAGCATTGCGAAAGGCCGGGTACCAAGGAAGGTTGCGCCGAAGGAGATTGCGGCGCCTGCACCGTGGCACTTGGAACGCTTAAGGACGGCAAGCTTTTTTATCGTGCCGCAAATTCCTGCATTCAGTTCATGCCTACGCTGGACGGCTGCCACCTGCTGACCGTCGAAGACCTGCGCCAGCCGGACGGATTGCTGCATCCGGTCCAGCAGGAAATGATCCGCACGCACGGGTCGCAATGCGGCTTTTGCACCCCTGGAATTATCATGTCCATGTATGTGTTGTGGCGCAGTGCGGATAATCCGACCCGGTCGGAAATCGAGGATGCTCTGGCCGGAAACCTGTGCCGCTGTACCGGCTATGGTCCAATTGTCGACGCGATGGAGGCGGCGGCCTCGAAACCGGCGGTTTTGGAGCGCGAAGCGGCCATTCTTGAGTTGATGAAAGACATTCGGCCCCAGACCACTTTGCGGCTTGAGAATGCACAGAGCACCTTTGTTGCGCCCGTAAACACGGATGACTTCGCCGCCGCGTATCAGGCGACGCCAGGCGCGACCATCCTTGCCGGAGGCACCGATGTTGGCCTGTGGGTCACCAAGATGAATCGCAAGCTGCCGCAGATCATCTACACCGGCAACGTCGCGGAGTTGCTGGAGATCCGCGAAACCGATGATTCCTTTCACATCGGCGGTGCGGTCCGCTACAGCGACCTGCCCGACAAACTGGGCGCAGCCTACCCCGATTTTGCTGAAGTCGTGCGCCGCCTCGGATCAAGGCAGGTGCGCAATCTTGGCACCATGGGCGGAAACATCGCAAACGGCTCTCCCATCGGGGACACGCCGCCCCTGCTAATCGCCATGAATGCGCGGTTGGTGCTGAATAAGGGCGGCAGGCGCCGCGAACTGCCGATCGAGGACTTTTTCATCGACTACGGAAAACAGGATCGGCAACCGGGCGAGTTCCTTGAAAAGATCATTATCCCCAAACCACCACAGGATTGGCGCTTTGCGGCCTACAAGATATCAAAACGCTTCGATCAGGATATTTCCGCCGTCTGTGCAGCCTTCAACCTGCGCATCGAAGGCGGCCAGGTGCTGGACGCACGCATTGCGTTTGGCGGTATGGCGGCCACTCCCAAACGTGCTGCATCGACAGAAATGGCGCTTGTTGGACGCGCGTGGACCCCTGATGCGATCGAGGATGCCTGCACAGCCCTGAAGACCGATTTCCAACCGATCACCGACATGCGCTCATCCGCTGAATATCGAATGATTGTCGCGCAGAACCTGATGCGCAAATTTCACATCGAATATTCCACGAACCTGGACAAAACACGCGTTCTCGCGTGACCGGAAGGAAGCTCAAAGTGAATAGCCCATCCCCGTTGCAATCGCAGACCGCCACCATATCAGGTGGCATTCGCACCAGGCTGGCGCATGAAAGCGGTGAAAAGCACGTAACCGGCTCAGCGGCTTATATCGACGACATGCCAGAGCCGCGCGGCCTGCTGCACCTTTACCCCTATCTCAGCACCCGGCCCCACGCCCGCATCACGCGGCTGGACCTCAGCCGGGTCGAAGCCGCCTCCGGCGTTCATTGTGTCGTGACCATGGACGACATTCCCGGCACCAACGATTTCAGCCATGGCGGGTTGGGCGATGACCGGGTGTTGTCTGGTGATCTAGTTGAATATTCCGGCCAAATCCTGTTTGCCGTCGCGGCCGAAACGCGCGCTCAGGCGCGCGATGCGTTGGCTCTCGTCGAGATAGAATACGAAGACCTGCCGGCGATTTTGTCGGTGGATGCAGCAAAGGCTGCCAACTGTTTCCACACTCCTCCCCGCACTCTGGCTCGCGGCGACAGCGCCCGGATCATCGAAGCCGCGCCGCACCGTCTGTCGGGGCGCATCAGCAATGGCGGTCAGGAACATTTCTATCTGGAAGGTCATATTTCCGTGGCTGTGCCCAAAGAAGATGGAGAAGTTCATCTTTACAGCGCAACACAGGACCCCAGCGCCGTGCAAGGCATCATAGCGCGGATCCTGGCCCAGCCTTCCAACACCGTCACAGTCGAAGTCCGCCGTCTGGGCGGTGGATTTGGCGGCAAGGAAACCACGCCGACCCAAATCGCGGCCATCGCAGCGGTGGCGGCCAAAAAAACCGGCAAGCGCGTCAAGTTGCGGTTGGATCGTGACGACGACATGCTGGCGACCGGCAAACGTCACTCCTTTTTTACCGATTTCAGCGTTGGTTTCGACGACAGTGGACGGGTTGAAGGCATCGAGCTTGAAATCCACGGCCAATGCGGCAGTTCGATGGACCAGTCCGAACCGGTGGTGAACCGGGCCGTGTTTCACTCGGACAATTGCTATTATCTGGAAAACTTCAAGGCGACCTGCCACTACTGGAAAACCCACACAGTCAGCGCCAATGCGTTCCGCGGCTTTGGTTCTCCACAGGGCATGCTGATCATCGAAAGGATCATGGACCGGATCGCGCGACATTTGGGCAAAGACCCGCTTGATGTGCGCAAGGTCAATTTCTATGGGCGCAACGGGCGCAGTACCACGCCGTTCGGCGCCGATGTACGCGACAATATCCTCGACCGATTGATTCCCGAAATCGTGGAATCCTCGGACTATTACGCCCGCCGCGAAGAGATCGAAGCGTTCAACGAAAACTCGCCCTGCCTGAAGAAAGGTCTGGGGCTGACGCCAATCAAATATGGCATTGGTTTCGGCTTGAATTTCCTGAATCAGGGCGGCGCGCTGCTGCACGTCTATGCAGACGGGTCGCTGCATATCAATCATGGCGGCATCGAAATGGGCCAGGGACTGCACACCAAGGTTGGCCAGGTCGTAGCAGAAGAGCTTCAGGTTGATGTCGAACGGATCAGAGTTTCGGCCACTTCGACCGAAAAGGTTCCAAATACTATTGCGACGGCGGCCTCGTCGGGCACCGACATCAATGCGGCGGCCGCGTTGAACGCCGCTGGCAAGATCAAAACGCGCCTGACCGATTTCCTGTGCGAAAAATACGCCGTTCCCCGTAAGCAGGTCGTGTTCCTGCCCAACCGGGTCCGGGTTGGCAATCAGGAGATTTCCTTTGACCAACTGGCCGGTCAAGCCTTCATGAATCGCGTGTCGCTTTCGGCAACGGGTCATTACAAATCACCTGAGAACGAATATGATCCCGTCGCCATGAGGGGCCAACCGCATCGGTATTATGTCTATGGCGCAGCGGTTGCCGAGGTTCTGGTTGACACTCTGACCGGCGAAAGCAAGGTCACCCGTGTGGATATCCTGCATGACGTCGGTAAATCATTGAATCCGGCGCTGGATTACGGGCAACTCGAAGGCGGTTTCATTCAGGGCATGGGCTGGATGACGACCGAAGAACTGGTCTGGGACGGCGATGGCCATTTGAAGACACACGCTCCTTCCACCTACAAGATCCCGACCTTCAGTGACCGGCCCGATGATTTTCGCATGGCCTTTGTCGACTGGTCGACCAATATCGACGATTCCGTATTCCGCTCGAAGGCTATCGGCGAGCCGCCGCTCTGCCTTGCCATTTGCGTGCTGAGCGCGATGTCCGATGCGGTGGCGAATACGGTTCAAAGAAACGACTTCAAGGGGCTAAACTGCCCCGCTACGGCAGAGAACGTCCTGATGACCCTGCAGCGGTACCGACAATGACCATGACCGGTAGCTGGCCCAGCGATGCCCTGCAGTTGCTGAAAAAGGAAACCGCCTGCGTTGGGGTCGTCATGGCCGAATCCCGGAGCTCCGCGCCTCGGGAAGCTGGCGCGTGGATGGTTGCTGGGCCGGGCATGTTCGCGGGGTTGATCGGTGGCGGGATGTTGGAGGTCGATGCACTTATCAAGGCCCGCCAGATGCTGGCCGATCTTCCCGCCCGCCCACGACGACCGAAACCTGCGCGTCGGGCCCGGCGCTGGGTCAATGTTGCCGCGGTCGAGCTGCACACGGCTGGAGAGCGGGAATATTCCGACGCGAAACGCCTGCGATAGCTTGATTGGACGAACGCACCTACGCCGACGCGAGCGCAACCCGCTGTTGCAATAGGAACGGAATTCCCGAGTGAAGCTGAATCAGGCGTTCTGTTTCGCTTTGATATGATTCCTGACTTCGACATTTTTTTCTGCCAACCACTTGTTTTTTCGTGTTTGTGCCTAAATTTTAGGCACTACATTCCGCTGTTTTTCAGGCTGTTCCCGGCGGCCTCATTCGATCCAGTAGGGCGTGCGGGACATCGGAAGTCCCAGGGTCCGGCAGATGCGGTCCATGTCCGGCGTCGTTTTCGACGGGAGCGCGTAGCGCCGTTTCGAACGCATGTCGCGCACGATCGAGCATTGCCGGGCGGCGAGGGCGGTCCGGATCCTTTCCGGCGACATCCGCTCCCCCTGCCGCAGCGCGATCCTATACGCCAGATGACGCACGCAGGCGAACGCCATGTAGGCGATGGCGATGTGCGCCTTCACCCGGTCGGGCTTCCAGTGGAACACCGGCCGCACCTTGAGGTCGTGCTTGGTGATCCGGAAGCTCTCCTCGACCCTCCAGAGTTCGCGGTAGCGGGCGAACAGCTCGGAATGGCCCATGTCGGGCGTATTGGTGACGACGCCCTTCAGCCCGTCCCAGCGGGCGGCCTCCTTGATCTTTGTCTCGTCGACTTCCAGCCGGGCCTTTCCCGTGAGCTTGACGAACCGGCCGAAGCCGCGTCCGGAGAGTGCCTGAGCGGGATTGGCGCTTCGGCCGAGCTTGCGGACCAGCTTGTCGATCGCCTTCTTCCGGTCGGCGGCGTCCTTTTTGGCCCGCTTCCGGCTCCAGCCGACGACGATGCGGCGACCCTTGTGCTTGAACTCAGCCGAAAGCGAGTCCTCGGAGCCGCCGGTCGTCTTGTAGGCTTCGAGGTCGAGAATCCGCTCCTTCAAGTCCTTCGGCAGCGATTTCAGCCGGGCGCCGACAATATACTGGAGATCCCGGTCCTCCATGTCCTTGAGGTTCGCCTCGCCGAACATGCCCCGGTCGGCGACATGGATCGCCGTCTCGACCCCTTCGCGCTTCCGCATGTTCTCCAGCGACGGGATCAGGCTCTTTCCTTCATACTCCGATCCCGGGAACACTTCGTAGCCGATCGGCAGCCCGTCGGACGTGACCATCAGCGCAAGCAGGACCTGGGTCCGGGCGTGCCGGCCGTTCTTGGAGAAGCCGAACTCGCGCAGTCCGTCCGCATCGACCGACTCGAAGTGCAGCGTCGTGCAGTCGAAGAAGACCACGCTCGCCGGCTCCGGCAGAAGCCTCCGCGCCGCCCCGGCCGCGAGATCCTTCATGCTTTCGATCGCTTTTTCGTCCAGCCGGTCCATCATCCGGTAGATCCTCTGCACCGGGATCGAAACTCCGAGATCGCTCTCCAGCCGCCTTGCGGTGCCGCGCTTGCTTTCGGGATTGGCGATGCGCGCCGTCGCGATATGCCGAAGCGTCTCGCGCGCCGTGCGGTTCCTCTTGGTCGGCAGCAGCCCGTCGAAGCCAAGCTGGCGGTAGACGGCCCCGTAGGCCTCGTGGAAGCCGGTCACGACCCGATGCTCCTCGCGGGTCTCCTCGATGACGACCGGCGGACCCGCCTTCGCCTTCTCCCGCCGGGTCTCGATCGCCAGATCGACGAGCTTCTCCTGCGGAAGCAGGGAGGGCTGCCGCTCGCACCGGATTTCGACCTTGATGGTCTCGCCGAGCTCCATGAGCTCCTCCAGTTCGGCGTCGGTCTTGGCGACGCCGACGTGGCGGACGATGCGCTGGCTCACTTTCCGGCCCTCGCGCACGGATTCGACGAGCTGGACGGACTTCCTGGAGCTTCCGGGCCTGGCTTTGACGCGGAGGAACATGATGCAATTCCTGATTCGGCGTTTTCCGAATCACTAGCATGCTTTTCCGGAATGCGCAAGATTATTGTCCTTGAAGCACTACATTTTCCGCTGGAGCACGACGGAGCCGGAATTCCCTTGCGCGCAACGCCCCGGAAAGCCGGAACGGCGCTGAAATCGAGTCAAACTGTCGAAGTCAGGAGCGGGAATATTCCGACGCGAAACGCCTGCGATAGCTTGATTGGACGAACGCACCTACGCCGACGCGAGCGCAACCCGCTGTTGCAATAGGAACGGAATTCCCGAGTGAAGCTGAATCAGGCGTTCTGTTTCGCTTTGATATGATTGTCTCCCATGCATTCATGCGCGGGGCTCGTTGCGAGCGAACGCAACGAGCCTATGCCGACTAATGCCGCAAACAAACACGCGGCAGCGACCCCGGTTGGTCAGTTGGGCAAAGTTGTATCAATGCCCGCCGCGAGGAAATTCATCCCCTTGATACCGCCGATATCGAGGCTTGCGCCTGACGCGACAACCTCGGCCCCGGCATTGTCGCTGATCGGTCCGGCAAAGGGATGGAAGGTTCCGTTGCGGATGTCATCCTGCCTGGCAAGAATTGCGGCGCGCTGATCGTCGGCCAGATCGGCAGAAGGACCCGCCACCTCCACCGCGCCCTCCGCTCAAGACCGAGGAGCAGCCGGACGCTGGACGGGCGACAACACAGCCGGTCTGACGCAAGCTGCGCTCTGCGCAAAGGAATCACCAGCGGGCTGAAACGGGGGTCGCCCGCGAATGCCATTCAGTAGTGTACCGATAATTTTGCAATTGCGATCAGAAATGTCAAGATTTGGTTTCGGGTTCGATGTCCTTCGGTTGAGGCCGGGTGCATGGATTCTTTTCCGCGTTTCGGATCCGGCTGCTTGGGTTGGACGCGACCTCGTGCCGAGGCCACGCCGCTTGCCCGAAGCCGTGGGCCGGCAGAGACACGTTGTTCCGGATCATCCGGAGCTCGCAGCCGCAAGGGTCGAACCGAACGTCGCGGCCCGGAAACGCCTGGACGTCCGCATGCCGAAATCCTCCGAAGATTCCAAAACCGCCGCCGATGATTTTGCCCAAGGTGCAGATGTCGGGCGTCACCCCGTAGCGCTTTTGCGCTCCGCCGTAAGCCATGCGGAACCCCGTCACGATCTCGTCGAAAATCAACAGGATGTGGTATTTGTCGCAAAGAGCGCGCAGGCCCTGCAGATAGCCCGGGTCGGCGGGAATGATGCGCTACAATGGCTCTACAATGATAGCGGCGACGTTGTTGTGTTTCGCCAACAATGCTTCAAACGCCGCTAAGGGCGGCCAAGACGCTTTCGGCGGATGTCCGTGTACGCTCCGATTTTGTCCGTGAGACCTCGACCCGAAAGTTTGCGGATCGTTTTCCGGTCCGTGCCTGTCCGTCGCGCAGTCGCGCTGATCGACAGGAATTCTCGTTTCAGTTCTTGCCATACTACGATCTTCTCCGACTTGATGATCCGATTCGGACCTCCTTCGGCAAAAATTATCTGTAGTACATTGACAGAAGCACCAAAAAAGGTACATATGAATGCGAGAGAGATGAAGTGATTGCCTGCCTCTTTCTTCAGAAGAGAGAATGGTTCCGGACCTGTTCGGGACCTATCAATTTCCCACACATGACTCGGTGATCATTCCGTGTGTCCTTATGCTTCGGTTTCGCTGCATCTGTGGCGCGAAGATCGTCCACGCAACCCGGAACTCAAGGATTCCGAGGAGCGGTTGCCGATTCGACCTGTGGAATCCGGCGCTTCGACCGCTGATTTATGGGTTGTCGGGTTCGGCGGAACCTTCGGTCGCCCGGCAGCAGGCCGCCGAAGGGCGGAACGCAGAGTCAAGTGTGTCTTGTTGATAGGTTCGGGACTGGTTGCTGGGTTTAAGCGCGGAAGATCGAAAGACAATTGGAGTTGCTGTCAAAACTGTCGAATACGGCTGCCAATAGGCATGCCTGCATGTCGTCCGGTGAGTGGAAGAAAGAGTCTTTGGGAAGTTCGTGTGGATATATCTGATGGTCGGATCGCGCGAGTATTCTTTTGCGGACATGATGGGGCCATGGTCTTGCTGCATGAAATCGTCAAGAGAACGCAAAAGACGCCAGCCAAGGATCTGGATCTCGCGATGAAGCGCCTGAATGGAGCGAGGTGATGAGCAAACATGAGATCGAAGCTGGTGGCGTCGGAAGTTCGTTTGATGACTTCCTCGAGGACGAAGGCATTCTCGACGAGGTGACTGAACTCGCGGTCAAACGAGTGCTCGCATGCCAGCTGGCCGAGGAAATGAAGGCGAGGAAGATCACCAAGACAGCGCTGGCGCGACGGATGCAGACCAGCCGCAGTCAAGTGGACCGCCTTCTGGATCCTGAGCATGAAGGCGTGACTCTCGGGACCATCATCAAAGCGGCGCGTGTCGTAGGTCGGCGGCTGGAGCTTCAGCTCGTGTGATGGCGCCTCCCGCCAAAAAATCTGCCGAAGACGGCGCGAAGCGAAAAACATCTGATGCTGCACGACGTCCCGACTGCGAAGAAGCGTCGATAGCGGAACGTCGTCGACGCAGTGGATCTACGGCACGGATTGCCGACCGTTGATTTGCGCATGCCCGCTGGCGTCGAGCATTCCGCTGTCGCCAGCTAGCAGGTTGATGCGATCGATTGCGCCGCCGCCCATGCAGCGTTCTTGCTCTGTTCAAGGTCGGCATCCGTGATCGCCAATGATGGATAAAGCTTGCCCGGCGACTTGAACACGCCGTGCTTTCGCAAGACGTCGTTGTAGATGGCATTCCGTCGCGGATCGTCGTGCTTCGCCGTGCGGAAATCCCGGCAAGGGGCGTTCGTGAAGAAGATGTCGAACAGCGTGTCGTCCCCGCAGATCTGATGGGCGATTCCGGCCTGCGAAAGCGCGTCCGATTGCATCATTTTGAGGGCTCGACCTGCCGCTCTGAGCTGATCGTAGCTGCCGTCGCGACGCAAAATTTCCATCGTCTTCAGGCCGGCTGCGGCGGCGATCGGATTTCCCGACAAGGTGCCGAGCTGCATCAGCCAATTGTCCGCGCCAACGATGGATTTGTCGAAATGCCGCATGATCTCGGCGCTCGCGCCGAGCGCAGCCAGTGCGAAGCCGCCGCCGATGATTTTGCCCAAGGTGCAGATGTCGGGCGTCACCCCGTAGCGCTCTTGCGCTCCGCCGTAAGCCAAGCGGAATCCTGTGACGATTTCATCGAAAATCAACAGGACATGGTATTTGTCGCAAAGATCGCGCAGGCCCTGCAGATAGCCCGGATCGGCGGGGACGACGCGCTGCAGCGGCTCTGCAATGATTGCGGCGACATCATCGTGTTCCGCCAGCAGCGCCTCGACCGCCGCGAGGTCGTTGAAAGGCGCGATCAGCATTTGATCGGCGACGCCTTGCGGGATGCCCGCGCTGTCGGGAACGGCTTGGGGGAAGTTCACAAGTTTGGCGGGCGCGAGGCTCATCTGCGCTTCGGAGCTCATGCCGTGATACCCGCCTTCGAATTTCAGGATTTTATCGCGGCCCGTGTAGGCGCGGGCAAGACGAATGGCGTACATGTCGGCCTCGCCGCCCGAAGCCACGAAGCGCACCTGCTCGCAGCAGGGGACGGCCTCCGTGATCGCCTCGGCCAGCTCGATTCCTTTGCTGTTGTTGGCGAAGAACGTCGTGCCTTTGGGCAATTGCTCCAGAACGGCTTCCATCACTTCCGGGTGGCCATGACCCAAGAGCATCGGGCCGGATCCGATCAGGTAGTCGATGTATTCATTGCCGTCCTCGTCCCAAACGCGGCTGCCCCGGCCTTCGGCGATCACGATCCCGGGGTCGAAATTGCCGAAGCCTCCGGCGGGAAGAACCGCGCGCGCGCGTGAAATCCACTCAGATTGCGAGGTCAGCTTTCGCATCATTCAGGCAATTTCCAGAATCGGTGTTCCAAGGACGCCCGGGTCAGGGACGACGCCGAGGCCCGGCCCGTCGGGCGGCGCGATCCGGCCTTGCGCGCGCACCGGGGCATCCGGGCACAAACGCGGTTCGACATAGGAACTGAGGTCGCATGTATTGAGCAGCGCGCCTTGCGGCGTGGAGGCGGCAAAATGCAAGGCGGCGGCCGTTACGATGTCGGAACCCCAGGTGCATTCCGCGCAAATTTCGGCCCCGAGATGCACCGCAAGGTCGCGCGCGCGACGCATGGCGGAAAGGCCGCCGAATTTTGAAAGTTTCAGGGCAACAGCATCCAGACAGCCCAGTTCGTGCGCACGAATCAGAGACGCCGGATCGCATGCGCATTCGTCGATTTTCATGGGCAGGCCTGTGGCTTGACGGATCGCCGCGCAGTCCTCGAGCGTTTTGCAGGGTTGTTCCAGCATGATGTCCAAATGCGCCACGGCCCGGCCCGTGCGCGTCGCCTGCAGTTTTGTCGCGCCGCAGTTCCAATCGCCATAGACAAGCGGACCATCGCCCGCCGCCTCGCGCACTTTGATCAATCGTTCGGCGTCCGCCTGCCAATCCGCATCCGCGCCGAGCTTGACCTGAAACTGGCGGATGCCCGTGGCATGGGCCTCTTTGGCGATCCGCGCCATATCGTCGGGAGCAATGCAGGTTATGGAATGATAAAGCGGCATGTCCTTCCGCGTGCGTCCTCCCAGCAGCGCATACAGCGGTTGCCCGGTCGCCTGTCCGAACAGGTCCCACAGCGCCATGTCGACGATTGATTTGGCGTGGAGATGGCCCAGCAAGAAACTGTCAAGCTTGCGCATCGGCGCGTCGACCCCATAGGGTGAAACGCCGAGGATTTCGGGAGCCATTTCAGCAATCGCGCTCGGCACGCCGTCCGCGAATGCGGGCAGGTAGTGCGGAATTGGGCAAACCTCTCCCCAGCCTTTCAGCCCGGTGTCGGTATCCAGACGAAGCACGTGGGTTTTGACCGTATCGCAAGTTTTGCCCTCGGCCATATAGTAGGTTTCGCGGCTGCTCAGACCGACGGACCATAGGGTGATGCCCGTGACCTTCATGAGTACGCCGCGCGCGGGTCGCCCAGCGCGTCCTCGTCGGGATGAACGCCAAGCCCCGGCTTCTCCGGCAGGCGGAGATGGCCGTCAATGTTGCGCGGGCCGCGTCCAGCCGCGATATCTACCGTCACCATGTCTTGACAAGCCCAAACTGCGCGGCAGTTGGCATCGGGAATGGTTGCGGCCAAATGCAATGCCTCTGCATCCGCCAGCACGGACCCGCCTGTGGCCATCACGAACATGTCGATCCCGTGGGCCAAAGCGATGTCGCGCATGCGGGCGGCTTTGGTCAGGCCGCCGACGCGGTTGAGCTTGATGCCGAAGATTTCGGCCAACCCATCGCGCGCGATGCGGACAGCGTCTTGCAGCGTCACAAGAGACTCGTCCACCGACACCGGCGCGGCGTGCTTGCCGGAAATGGCCGCAATGTCATCCAGCGTTTCGCAGGGCTGCTCAAACGCCACTTTCAAATCTTCGCAGGCGGACATCACCCGCAGCGCTTGCTGCCGGGTCCAGCCGCGGTTGACGTCATAAAGCACGATCTCACCCTCGCGGCGGATGTTCTCGACATCGCGCACCCGCGCGATGTCACGCTCAACATTCCCGCCAATCTTGACCGAGTGTGCGATATAGCCGCGCCGGCGGTAGCGATCCATCGCGGCGCGGGTTTCCTCCACGGTCTTCGCCCCGACTGACGATGCGATCGGGCGCGGCGTCCGCGACCCGCCCCCCATAAGGTCGGCAATCGGCAGGCCGGCCGCCTGGCCTGCGATGTCCCAGCAGGCCATATCTATCGGGCCTTTTGCATAAAGATGGCCGGGTAGCGCCAGATCCATCGCCCGCTCGACCTCCAGCAAGCGGCGCGGATCAAGACCCGTGATGAAGGGCGCAATTGTCTCGATCCCCGCGCGTATGCCCGGGCCATGGGCGGGCACGTAGGTATGCCCCCAGGGCGTGCCTTCTCCCCAGCCCGTGATCCCCGCGTCGGTTTCGACTTTCACCAGTGTGGCGTCCAGGACTTCAAATTTCAGCCGCCCGCCGGACAGCCAATAGGGGTGCTCGAGCGGCAAGTCGACCTGATAGACTGAGATGCGGGTGATCTTCATACGGCGTACTCCGCTATCGGCGCTCCAAGGCTGTCAAAGTCGGGCGTGACGCCAAGACCCGGCGCATCCGGCGCATGGAGCTTGCCTCCGTCCGCCCATGCGCCTCCCAAGCCCGTGGAGCTTGTGTTGTAGTTCATCAAATCGGTGGTGCTATGCAGGTATTGCGATGGCGTCGAGGCGGCGAAATGCGCGACGGCGGTGCTGGTGATTTCACCGCCCCAAGTATCTTCGCTGACAACGGGAATGCGATTCTCCACAAGGAAATCCCGCACCCGGCGGGCCTTGCTCAAGCCCCCGAGGTTGGAGATTTTAAGACAGCAAATCTCCGCTCCGCGATCAGCCGCAATGCGCTGGGCGGCGGCCATGCCCGTCACGCATTCATCCAGCTTCATCGGCTGCTCGGCCACGCGTCTGACCTGCTGGCATTCCTCATAGGTCTTGCAGGGCTGCTCGAGGATGAAGTCAAGATCCCGGGTGGCGCGCGCAACACGGATAGCATTGTCGACGCGCCAGCCCTGATTGGCGTCGGCCATGGCCTTTTCGCCGCTTTCCAGCAGCGCGACCCCGGCCTTGATCCGGTCGATGTCGCCGGCCCAGTCGCCGCCGACCTTGATCTGAAACTGCTTGTAGCCGTCAGCGCGGTAGCGCTGCATCTCGGCCAATGTTTCGTCGGTGGCCTTTTGGGGCGCGACCCGGTACATCGGCGCGCCGTCGGTCAATTTGCCGCCAAGCAGCATCCAGACAGGCTGGTTGCAGGCTTTGCCCAGGATGTCCCAGCAGGCCGCATCGAAGGGCGCCTTGGCATAGCCGTGGCCTTGCACAAGCCCGTCCATCATCCGCTCTATCCGCGCGACCTGCCGGGGGTCTTCCCCCAGCAGTTCCGGCGCGACCAGGCGGGCCAGAGCCTGTACGCCTTCGGAATGCGCGGCGATGTAGTTTTCGCCGCAGGGCGTGAACTCTCCGCAGCCTTGCAAGCCCGCGTCCATGTCGACCGCCACGACGCTGGCTTGCGCCACTTCGATTGCATTGCCCGCTCCCCAGACGTAAGCGCCGCCGACATAGGGCAAGCCTGTCTTGTAGATGCGGATGCGCGTGATTTTCATGGGATCACGACGATGTTGCCCACGTGTTTCTTTGAAATGAACGCTGCCTGCGCTTCTCGCAGCTGGTCCAAAGGATAAGTCGCCGCCAGCAACGGCCTGATCTCGCCATCTTCAATGTAGCGGATCAGGCTCGGCATCACTTCCGGCATGATCACTGTCGAGCCTGTGAAAGTCAGATCGCGCAGATAAAAGGTGCGCAAATCAAATTCGACCATCGGACCCGCGATCGCGCCGGAGCATGTATAGCGTCCGCCGCGTTCGAGAATATCGATGAGGCCGGGCCAGCAGGGGCCGCCGACAACATCCGCGACGACAGTGATTTTCTCGTTCCCAAGGGCGGCGCGCAGATCTTTCGGCGCGCGCGAAACAATCATATCCGGCTCCAGTTCCGCGACCTCCCCGCGCTTTGCGTCGGAGGTCATCGCAACAACCCGCGCCCGCCGCCGTTTCGCAAGTTGCACCAATGCGCCGCCAACGCCGCCCGACGCGCCGGGGACAAGCACGGTGTCCGCCGCGTTCACATTTGCGCGGGTCAACATGCCTTCAGCCGTTGAATAAGAGCAGGAGAACGTTGCAAGCTCGGCATCCGTCAGGTCGGAAGAAATGGCCAAAGCGTTCCGAGCGGGCGTCGTGGCAAATTCGGCAAAGCCGCCATCCCGCTCGGATCCGAAATAGCCGGTCTTGTTCATGTCGTCGGGATCATCGGCATCGCGCAGCCAGCCGTCGGTGATGACTCTTTCCCCCACGCGCGATGGATCGACACCTTCGCCCACCGCGACGATTCGACCGCAGACATCGGCGCCTTGGATGCGCGGGAAGGCGATCGCCGTGCCGCCCCATGACGGGTCCTCTTCGCCGACTTCATCGAATGCGCCGCCTGTGGTGGCATCGGTCACCGTCTTTGAATACCAGCCCGAGCGCGTGTTCACGTCGGTGTTGTTCAATCCGCATGCTCCGACGCGGATCAGCACTTCGCCCGCTGCGGGTTTGGGGCGCGGCCAGTCTTCGCGCAACACCATTTGGTCCAGACCGCCATGGCCCATTGTGACCATCGCTCTCATTTTGCCGGGCAGAGTCATGATGCGTCCTTTCTTGGTTTCAGGCTTTGCGGATCATAGGCGGGTTCTCCCAGCACGCGGGCGGCGCGAGGCTCGCCTTGGATTACGACTTCCAGCGACGTACTAGGCTTTGCGGCTTCCGGCTTGACATATGCGAAGGCCAGAATTTTGCCGACTGTCGGGCCAAATGCAACCGACGCGGTCGAACCGACGACTTGACCGCTCAGCATCACAGCCTCGCCGCCACTGCCGTCCGCCTTGCCGTTCGGTTCAATTTCCAGATAGGCGCAGATCCAAGGCAGGTCCGTGTTCAGAGTCTTGTCGCGGCCCAGATAGTTTTTGTCAGTAGGCGCGAAGCGCAAAACATCGGCTTCGGCAAGCGTGACCTCATTGGTCAGTTCGCCGGTGCCCTTGAAGCCTTTTTCCATCCGCATCGCGTTCATCGCAAACGATCCGTAATCGGCGATGTCGTGCGCGGCGCCAGCGTCCATAAGGGCATTGTAGACATCAAGGCAGGCATCCGCGGGCATGTGAAATTCCCAGCCCAATTCACCGGCATAGGACATGCGCAGCGCCCAGATTTTGTGCCCCGCCACAGCAATCTCTCGGGCCGACAGCCAGCGGAAACCCGCATTGCCGAGATCTGCATCCGTGCATGCGGCCAGAACATCGCGCGATCTTGGTCCGTTCAATGACAAGGCCGACCAGTCGGCAGACAGCGCTGTGATCGTCGCATCCTCTTCAGCACGGTGCTGATTCAGATGATCCAGCAGACGCTGTTCGAAGAACGCGGCGCATACCAGATAGAACTTGTCTTCTCTCATGCGCACGATGGTCGTTTCCAATTCGATGCGCCCGGCGCGGTTGAGCATATGCGTCAGCGTGATCGAACCGGTTTTTCGCGGCATGCGGTTCGCCGTGAGGCGGTCCAAGAGCGCGAAGGCATCAGGACCTTCGACCAGCACTTTCGCAAAGGCGGTCACATCCATGATGCCGACCGTTTCACGCACGGCTTTCACCTCGGCTGCGACGATGTCGTCGACTGCGGTTCGATTGAAGGAATAGTGATCCTCTTGCGCCACGCCGCCGCGGGCGAACCAGCGCGGCCGTTCAAATCCGTATACTTCTTCATGCACCGCGCCTTTTGATTTCAGCATGCCGTGAAGCGGGGAGGGCTTGATCGGCCGTCCCGCAAGGCGGTTGAAATGCGGAAACGGGATTTCGTGGCGCAGGCAGTAATCCTCCTCGGCCTTCACCACCTGCCAATCCTTTGAGGCATAGCTTCCGAAGCGGCGCGGATCGTACTCGCGCATCGAGATATCGGCCGCCCCGCGCACCATCCATCGCGCCAATTCGCGCGTCAGTCCGGGCCCCCATCCGATCCCGATCTGCGTTCCGCAGCAACACCAGTAGTTGCGAGCGCCCGGCGCGGGGCCGATCAGCGGATTGCCGTCGGGCGGGTGGCTGATGGCGCCGTGAACTTCGCGCTGAATGCCGAGCTCGGCAAAGACCGGCATTCGGTTCAGGCTTTCTTCGAGGTAGGGCATTACGCGATCATAATCGGCGTCGAACAACCAGTTCTCATAGTCCCACGGGCAATGGTCGCGCCAAACCGAGTTCGGGTTCTCTTTCTCGTAGATGCCGATCAGCCCGCGCTTCTGCTCCATTCTGATGTAGCCCGAGACTTTTTTGTCGTCGCGGATGACGGGCAGTTCGGCATCCAGCGCCTCGAATTCGGGCACGGGCTCGGTCACGAAGTAATGGTGCGTCATGGAGGTCGTCGGCAATTGAAGCCCCGACCATTCGCCCATTTGCCGTGCGTATGTGCCGCCCGCATTGACCACATGTTCGCATGAGACCGCGCCTTTGTCGGTCTCGACGACCCATTCGCCGTTCGGCGCCTGGGCGATATTGGTTGCACGGCATCGACGCATGATCTTCACGCCGTTTTGCCGGGCCCCGGCGGCCATTGCCCAAGTGATGTTTGTTGGATCCGCATGGCCGTCGTCGGGTGTATGCAGGGCGCCCAGCACGCCGTCGATGTTATAGAACGGATGCAGCTGCGAGATTCTGTCAGGTCCGACCAATTCAGTGTTGAAGCCAAGCGACCGTCCGACCGACAAGGTGTGGCGCAGCCAATCCATCTCGTCTTCGGCATAAGCCAGCCTTAGCGAGCCGCACCCATGCCAAGTGACGGGCTGGCCTGTTTCGGCCTCCAGCCCGCCGGAATAAAGGCCGATATTGTAATCGACGCATCTGCCCAGACCGAAGCTGGATGTGGAATGGGTGATCTGGCCCGCAGCGTGCCAAGTGCTGCCCGACGCAAGCTCCGATTTTTCCAGCAGAACCGTGTCGCTCCCCCAGCCTTCATGTCCGAGATGATAGGCAAGACCCACGCCCATGACGCCGCCGCCGACGATGACAACGCGCGCGTGAGTTGGAAAGTCGTTCGACACGGCGGCATTCCTGTTCGAGACGCATTTTCTCTTGACACCATAAGCGAACAAAAATACCGTCGTCAACAATGAATGGGACAAATGTTTCAAATACGATTCTGGAGCGTTTGGCGGGCGAGCTGTCGGAGCTGACGCCCGAGGCGCGCAAGGCGGCCACCTACGTGCTGGAAAATCCGCGCGATGTGGGCGTGTCCACGGTGCGCGAGATTGCCGAAGCCGCCAATGTGAAGCCGAACACGATTTTGCGCATGGCCTCGCAGGTTGGCTTTGAGGGGTACGAGGATTTTCGCGCCCCTTTCCGGGACGCGATCCGACGGGGCGCTGCGGACTTTCCCGACCGTGCGCGCTGGTTGCAGGACATCCGCAAGTCGGGCCATTTGGGCGGGCTTTATGCAGACATGGCGCGCGATGCGCTGGCGAATGTCGAAGAAACGTTCGCCAACATATCGACAGACGAGTTGAAAGCCGCTGCGGATGCGATCTGGACTGCGCGCCGCGTGCTCACCCTTGGCGTCGGCGTGAACAATTCGCTCGCTCGCAATTTCACTTATCTGGCCTCCACCGGCATGACCGAGTTTCACGCCATTCCGCGTCCCGGATCCACGCCCGTCGATGATCTGGCATGGGCGGACAGACGCGACGTGCTGATCGCATTGACATGCAAGCCTTATCGCTCCGAAGTGGTGGAGGCCGTGACCATCGCGCGCGAGCAGGGCATGAAAATCGTCGCCTTGTCCGACAGCCCCGCCAGCCCGATCATCCTCGAAGCCGACCACGGCTTCGTGGTTTCGGTGGACACGCAGCAGTTCTTCCCGTCTTCCGTCAGCATCATCGCGCTGCTGGAGACGCTGCTGTCTTTCGTGGTCGCGGTTGCCAGCGACGAGGTGGTCGAGCGGGTCGAAACATTCCACAGGCGCCGCCATCAGCTTGGCCTTTACCACAAGGAGCCGAGATGATTGAGCCGATCCGATCACTGGCGGCCAAATACTATACCGATCCAGAGGTGTTTCGTCTGGAGTCCGAAAGCCTTATGGCAAGGACATGGCAGTTTGGGTGCCATGCGTCGGAATTGGCTCAAACGGGAGACTATGCGACCTTCGAGATCGCTGGAGAGAGCTTGTTCGCGATTCGCGGTCGCGACGGCAAAATCCGCGTCTTCTACAACGTCTGCCAGCACCGCGCGCACCAGTTGGTCGACGGAACCGGCACCAAGCGCGTCGTAGTCTGTCCCTATCATGCGTGGACCTATGAATTGACAGGCGAACTGCGCGCCGGGCCCAATATCAAGGCGGTCGAAGGTTTCGACGCGTCCAGCATCCGCCTGAGTGAAGTGCGCGCCGAAGAGTTCCTCGGCTTCGTGTTCGTCAACCTCGACCCGGATGCGGCTCCGATGGAGGAATGGTTTCCCAAGGCGCGGGCCGAGCTGCAGGAATGGGTGCCGAATTGGGCCGAACTCGCACCGTTGGAATGGGTCGAAATTCCTGAGAGCTGCAATTGGAAGGTGTCGGTCGAGAACTATTCCGAATGCTATCATTGCTCGCTGAACCATCCGACATTCGCGAATGGCGTGGTGAAGCCGGAAACCTATGACATTCAGCCCCAAGGCATGTGCCTGCGACACACAACAGAATGCCAAAGCCTCGATGACATGACCTATGACATTCAGTCCGGCTTTGCCCATCACGACGAGTATTCCAGTTGGTTTCTATGGCCGATGTTCTCGTTTCAGGTTTATCCCGGGAATGTGCTGAACACCTATCATTGGCGTGCAATTGACGCCGGTCATGTGGTTGTCTGGCGGGGCTGGCATTCCGTCGGCGGCGAGGAGGATGCAAAAATTCGACAACTGGCCGTGCAAGATCGTGAAACGACAGTGGAGGAAGACATCCAGTTGGTCGAATCCGTTCAGCGCGGTCTTGGCTCGCGCGGATACCGTCCCGGACCTTTGGTTATCGATCCATGCGGCGGGGTGAACTCTGAACACCCTGTCATGCATCTCCAGCGTTGGATGAAAGAGGCGATTCACGGCTGAAACCTTTGCAAAGCCGAGGCGACGAAGCGGCGATCAAAAGGTGTTTCCATGCCAAACGGGCATCATAGATCCGCCTTGCGGTTGATGCGGAAAATTCCGCCGCGGCCGCGAAAAGGGTCGCGAGGCATTGTCGAACCATGTGCGGACAAAGACCGTCGCCACAAATTGAAGGGGTAGGACATGAGTTTATTTGATGAGGATCTGTTCCAGAAAGGATTGGCGCAACGCAAATCGACGCTCGGTGTGGAATACGTCGAGAAGAACCTCGCCGCCGCAGATGGCTTCACCCGCCCCTTCCAGGAAGCGATGACCGCTTGGTGCTGGGGTTTCGGTTGGGGCGACGATGTGATCGATGCCAAAACGAGATCCATGATGAACCTGTCGATGATCGGCGCTTTGGGAAAAATGCATGAATGGGAAATCCATTGTCGCGGCGCTATCAATAACGGCGTCACGCAAGATGAAATCCGTGCGATCATCCACGTGATCGGCATCTACTGCGGCGTGCCTCAAGCTTTGGAATGCTTTCGCGTGGCACGAAAAGTCCTTGAGGGCGCATAGCTGGACAACAACGATTTCGTCCCAGCCCCTTGCATTCAGCTATCCGAACACTGAGAGCTGCCATTCATGCAATGCCGACCGCAGCGTGGTCATGGAGCGGACCACACTACGAGCCGGTCATTGCCGCGATGAACACCCGGGCCGCAAGGCTCAATCGTCATGCCGGCAACAATTCGGCAGGTGACAACAAGAAGTCTATGAAAAACAGCGAAAATTCCTTGTGAATATTCACGTTGCATTGCTTGAATATCCCTTTTAGGATATACACCTATCAAGCAGGAGGACGAGAAAATGCCGCTCTACATTCGCGACGATGCCGTTAATGCGCTGGCTGAAAAGGTCATGAAGGCGACCGGAGCCAAAACCAAGACCGACGCAGTTCACAAGGCTTTGCAAGCACAACTCAAAGCAGAGATGAACCGAAAGCCGCTCTTGGACAGGCTGCAACCGATATTGGACCGCGCCGACCAGATTGGCGAGCCTGATCCCGACTTTGACATGAAGAAATACACCGACGAAATGTGGGACAATATGTGATGTTCATCGACGCTTCTGCCGTTGTCGGCATCTTGCGCAAAGAGCCCGGCTATCAGGATCTGGTGCGCCGTATCGAGCATGTGTCTAGTCAGTTGTACACATCGCCACTCGCCCGGTATGAAGCCAGCGTTGCCTTTGCTCGGTCCCGCTCTGGCAAACACGCGACCCCGTCCTCTGAGGCTCTTGCCGAATGTGCTGAAGTCGTCAGCAGATTTCTCAACGAGCTTTCGGTGCAGGATATTCATATCACGGGCGACATTGGCGACGCCGCGGTCCGCGTCGCAGGAGAATACGGGCGCGCAACAGGGCACCCGGCAGATCTGAATTTCGGAGATTGCTTTGCCTATGCTTGCGCAAAGGCATATCGCGTCGGTCTCATTTACAAAGGCGATGATTTCGCAAAGACCGATTTGGCATGACCAAGACTAAGATCAGCACACCCGCCGCAATCGAAACCGCAGCGCGCCGCTCGCAAGCCGCTTTCAGCAATCCTTGACTCGGCATGTCCAAATGCCCGCGACCGTGCGGGGTTGGCAAGCAGGCAAGTTCACTTGTTGCTTGATTTCTGCCGGCTTCCAACCGACATTCGAAGAGAGAGAATCATGAGCATGAACATCATGACCGAAGCTGAAGTCGAACTTGCGGACGAAAAGCTGCGCGCCGAAGTGGTCAAGCTGATAGCTGAAACACGGCGGATCAGTGTCGGTGCATTTTTCGTGCCCTTTCTGGCGGCTGCCGGGTTGATGGGCGCGGCAGCCGTAGTCGTCAAACTCTTCCTCTAACGGAAAGCGGTCTTTCAGGATCACTTTTCTGCGTTTCCGCATCGGGTTCGGACGGGACCCCATAAGGTTAATCAACAAACCTCCCAAGCTGAACAGTCCAACAATGGTTGCTGGCGACGCAATGTCGAAAGAATCAGCTTTCTCGCCCTTGACGCGCCATCAAAAGACTGGAGCGCGAAATCCGTTGCGGACCGGCGTCCCGCCGATGGCGTGGCCTGAAGCCTCCTCCTGCGGGAAAGGGCGATTTGTGCCGCCAACGTTCTTTGATCTGATGTCCGCATGTCATTGCGCTTTGGAAAAGCCCACAGTTCACGGATCTGCGCGTGATGGCTATGGCAAATCAAGGTAATACTGCCGCCTCAGATGGCGTGTTCCGTTTAGAGCGTTTTTCACTAAGTTTGACCCAGTTTAATCTGAAAATTCTCCAATCTCCGTTGGGCTTTAACAGGATAGGGGATGGGTACAGTGGGTCAAACTTAGTGAAAAACGCTCTAAGTGTTCCGTACGCATCGAACTCAGAAGTTCTTGCTTTGCATCCGGATAGACAGCCGCAAACCCGCTGCTCGCAAAGACCGCTGCCGCATGGCTCTGATTTATTGCGCGCGCCGGTTCTTCTGCGCTTCCATATACGAGCGCAACACTGCGTTCATGCGAGTCAAGTGACCTTTGCCGCCAGCACGGAAAAACTCAAGCACATCGGCATCAACCCGAAGGTGCACCGATTGCTTCGGCTGACGTTCAACAATCTCAGCATCGTCCCAAAAACCCTCTGGCATATCCAAAGCCTGCGCGTCTTTGCCCGGCGCCGAAACTTCGCCTCGGCGATGCATTGCCCTGATTTCTTCAAGGGAAGCTCTCTTGATATTTTTCATAGTCCTTCCGACCTCCCTTCCGAGCGGAGATGAGCCGGATATTTTCCCCACGCGGGGTGTGAACAACGACGAATGCCATCCCGTCCACCAAGCCAAGCGAAGTGAAACGCTCCTCGCCATAATCCAGCCGGTCGTCAATTTTAGTGAGGGTTGATCCCTCAAAGATCAAAGCAGCATGGATCAAATCCACACCATGCTTGGAGATATTTTGCCGACGCTTTTCGTCGTCCCATTCGAATTTCATAGCATTTGCCTAATCGAAGGTAAGTTATTTTGGTCATGTCGTGCACCCCTTTGATCAAAACCTATAGGTTTCATCCTTACGACCTTCCAAGTGTCGCTCTAGGAGCCGTGTAGTCGTTTTGTGGACACATTGCAAGAGCTGAGTCATTTCAAATTCTTGGCAGAGAGAAATCCCGTGCCAAGGCATGGGACTGCGTGCTATGCTCCGGCCGGCAATGTCGGCCGCCGCTCCAAACCAATCACGTCCCATCTCCTTTTTGGCGCGCGGGCCCGGAAACCATCTCGTCCCGAGCCGCCGCGGCCAAATGGTCGCCCGAACATGCTTGTTTCGGCCCAAAGGGTAAGGTTCGCTTTTGCTGATAGTCAGCGGAAAGCCGCGCGGGGCTCTCATAGTATCTGCTGATAGGGCAGGAGACCGACGCGCAATAGTGTGCTCACTCGGCCTTGGCATTCTTCAATATTGGGGCTGCTGCCCCCGGGCGGGGTCGATCCCATCGTCCCTGTGTCAATAAGCATCCTGTATCGAGCCGGTCGAGGGTCAAGCGCCGAACGTTGCGCGTCGTCTCTGTGTCAAAAAAACCCCGGTTCCTCCCGTTGTCCACAATTTATGTGAGCAATTCGGTCCGAATAACCTATGCCATAAATTGATTTCCTGCCTAAGAATAAGCCGAGATCTCGTTCGCAACTCAATTCAGATAGCTGAAAAGATTATGCTGTTAAGGCCAAGGGTGCCTGTGAAAAACTGAACGCCTTCATCGGATACCGAGACAGACCGATCATCTCGCGAGCGGCAAATATACTTGCGATCCAGAAGCTGGCTGGCGATAGCTGAACCCAATGAACCCGCCACATGCGGCAAGCGCTCACTCCAATCCACGCACCGCGGCGAAGTCTTTCGTCGTTTTGAAACCACCGCTGCCAAGTCGATTCCCAGCTGCTTGTAGATGGGATGCCCACCCTGCGGCAGGCTATACCGGTCATCGCGCAATTCCAGCGCTCCTATTTGAACCAGTCTCCGGGAGACCGCTACTCCGAGTTCTCCTGCAAGATGGTCGTAACAGAGCCGAGCTTTTTTCAGGCTTGGCGCAATAGGGCTTTGCGGTTTCGGATGCGTTTGGCCGGGCAATCTGACAGCCAGTCCTTCCAAGAGGCTGGCCACTTCGCTGCCGGCAATCTCGAAATAGCGAAATCGCCCGCACTTCCGCACTTTTATCATTCCTGCATTTTGAAGATCATTCAGGTGACTGCTGGCGGTTTGGCTGGACACACCTGCCCGATAAGCCAGCTCGCCGGCGGGAAGCGCTTTTCCACCCATCAAAGCCAACAGTATCTGCACACGGCTTTCATGGCCGATCATGCGTCCAAATTCGATCAAATCCATCCCAATCCCTTTGTCCGGCTCCGCCGCGTCTTGCAGATCAATCCGCAACAAGAGTTTTTGAATCGCCCCGGGCTTTCCAGAGATTTTTTCAACACCTGCGTCGCGGGTCAACGGCGCTACGCATTGCGAGCTTCCAATCCATTTTTGGGCGTTTCTGCAGTGCTGGCCAAAATGTAGATCACTGAAGCAATAAGAACTGAACTGCCGCCCGCAATCATGGGAATGGTGATCCGCTCGTCAAAGAGCAGAAACGCCCAGATCGGCGCAAGAGGGATTTCCGAGAGGCCAATTAGTGCTGCGGCAAGCGCGGGAACGCGGGAAACGCCTAACAGATACACGCCGAACCCGAGTCCGACATTGACCAAACCGTACAGAGCGAGCCACACGAGATCTTGGGAGGAGGCGGACATGCTCTGAGAAAAGGGGAGCACAAGAATGGCGGCTATGAAGCCTGACAAATATGCCGATTTCATCGCGTCGGCGTCCGGGAAGAACTTTGCAGCAACAGTCACTGCCGCCATGAAAAACGTCATCAAAAACGCAAGACCTATCCCAATCAGGTCGCCAAAATTCTGCCCTCCCCAAACCAGAACGGCGACGCCCGAACCGCTAAGGACGGTTGAAATCAAGCCGGTCGCGGTCAGCGGGTCATTCAATGCCAACCATGCGATCAGCATCGTGACCAAAGGCATCGCGCCATAGACAAACGAAACATTGGCGATTGAAGTGAAGAAAAAAGCGGAAATGAAGCACATCATTCCCAAGGCTGACAGAAGGGCAATGACGAATTCACCAAGCTTGAATTGGAAAAGTTCTCGAAAGCTTCTGGGCTTCTTCACCAGAATGTAGATCAGCGCGACGCTGCCGCCACCGAACATCGATCTCCACAAGAGCGTCGTCGGTATGTCCGTTGAAACAACGCGCGTGAAGAGACCGGCGGTGCTCCACGCCAAAGCCGCGGCGAACACGAACAAAACTCCAACTCCGTATGATCGTGACACCGCCATCCGGTAGCTCCAATGCGAGAATTTGCATCATCACGCTAGCTGCCGCCAGACTCGTTTGCCATACTCAATCGTTTCGATGATCGTCGCACAATCCGCTGTGTGGACAAGCCGGACGCCTGCCACAATCTTAAGTCAGAGTGGTACTGACCAAATACGCAAGTGAGCCGCAGCGGAATTCGCTTCTGGGCATTGCGAACTTCGCCAGTTCAGCCTCTGTCCGCGGCGCCAGTTGACGCAGGTGGCCTTCCCTTCCGTGCTCAACGCGACGAAAATAGCGTCAAAGTCCTACTGGACGGAAAACCGACAACCTGGAGAAGCGGCCGCAGGTGAAACCAAAGCAGAGGCACATTGACTGCTTCCTGGAGATAATTCGCCAAGGATCAATAGCGGGTGCGTCCCGGCAGCTGTCTATCACGCAACCCGCCATCTCGCGAACTCTTGCCGACTTGGAGAAAATCCTCGGCGCGCGTCTAATGGAGCGAAACAGGTCCGGGATTAGTTTGACGCCGGAAGGCGAGACGTTCTTAAGATATGCCTCCGCAAGCGCTTCGGCGCTGGATCAGGGCGTGCGGCAAATCGCTCGAAGCAGGCGAGACGCTCGTCAATCCGTCAATGTCGGCGTCTTGCCTAACGTTGCTGCGCGGGTGCTTCCTGAAGCGATCGAAGCTTTCAAGTCTGAATATGCGGAGATACCCGTCCGAATTGCTACGGGCACAAATAGGAAGCTGACCCAGTCCCTCAGGCAAGGGGAGCTCGACTTCATGGTAGGCAGGCTTGCCGCGCCGGAAGACATGTCAGGGCTTTCTTTCGAACCTCTTTTTCAGGAGGACCTCGTGGCAGTCGTACGGAATGGCCATCCGCTGCTGGCGACCATGGACATTCCCCAAGCTGCTGCCCGCTTGCAGGAGTTTACAGTTCTATTGCCTGCGCAGGGAACAATCATTCGCGAGGATGCGGAGCAGCTGCTTATTTCGATTGGCGGCAGCGAACCGAAGGATGTGATCGAGACTCTTTCCGTCGAATTCGGGCGCGCGTTTGTGTTGAGGACCGACGCCATTTGGATCACTCCAAGAGGTACCGTCGCACGCGAGATAGCGACCGAAGAGCTTTCGGTGCTGGACATTGACACCGCGGCCACGCGTGGAACCGTGGGAATAACGACGCAGCAAGGCCCAAGGCTGTCTTCGTATGCCCGCCGACTCGCGGAGATTGTGCGTCAAACGTCGATTGAAACTTGATCAAAATGTAATTTTAATGGGCAATTTTGCATTTTATATGCATTTTTTGACCTGATATGAACGCGCCTGAAACAACTTTAGGAGGAAACTGATGGGTATTGTCAAGAACAGTCTCATTGCGGCGGGACTCATGTTTGCTGCTGCAGCGGCCAGTGCGCAAACACTCTCCGTGGGATCCAACCCGCAGGGGTCGCTGGCGTACGCGACGGGGGCGGCGGTCTCAAAGGTCGCAATCGAAAAGGCCGACCTGAAAATGCGGGTGGTGCCGCAAGGCGGCCCGAACGTCGTGATTCCGCTGGTCAATGCGGGTGAATTGGATTTCTCGATTGCGAACGGCGCGGTGTCGTTCGAAGCATTCGAAGGCGACGGCAGCTTCAAATCAGCTCAAGAGAATGTTCGCGTGGCGGCCGTTTTGTTCCTGCTTCGCAGTGGCTTCATGGTTCGCGCCGACAGCGATATCGAGACTGTCGCGGATTTGGCGGGCAAACGTGTCGCAAGCGAATTCCTGAAGCAAAAGACTGTCGCCAAGAATGCTGGAGCGGTGATGGGTCTGGCGGGCTTGAGCTACGCGGATGTGGAAGGCGTTCCCGTTCCGAACGGCCTCCGCGGCGTTGAGGACTTCGAAGCCGGCAAAGTGGATGCGACTTTCTTTTCGCTCACTTCGGGACGGACAAAACAAGCCGCCGCCGCGATTGATGGCGGCATTCGCATTCTGCCGCTCTCGGTCGAGCAAAGCGATGAATTGACTGCTGCTGTTCCCGGCGCATGGATTGCTCCTTTGAAGCCAGGACCGAATCTGCCTGGAGTCGAACAGGAGCAAGGCGGATTCGCGACGCCGTTCGTTGTGCTCACCAGCACCAATGTTTCCGATGAAGCAGTCTATGCGCTGGTCAAGGCACTGCACGGAAACAAGGACGCCTTGGTGGCCTCCCTCGGGGCGTTCGCGGGGTTCGACCCGGCCAAGATGAACGCGGATATCGGTGTGCCGTTCCATGACGGGGCGGCAAAGTTCTATTCCGAAATGGATATGATGTAGGCCGATCAGCGGCGCGGATGATTTCGAGTTCGCGCCGCTCCCGTTGTCATCTGCAATGACGAGAGGGTGCCATGGCCGAGCCAGCCGTGAACAGCGAGGCTGTGCCGAAGGATGCGACGGACAATCCGCGCATTTTGCAGATCGCCAAGATCATGGGCGGCGCGTTGGTTTGCCTCGCCCTTGCCGAGGCGCTCGATCTCTACCGTACCGTTGGCATGGTCCTTATCAAGGAGCAGCTTCTGGCCGTCATTTTGGGGTTGGCGCTGGCCACTGTGCTCGTCGCCAAGCCTTTCGTCCGAAACTCGCCTCGACTGCGGGTGCCTTGGTACGATGTTGCAGCCGCCATTTTGTGTTTTGGCGCATGTCTATACGTTGCTGTCTTCTATCTTGAGATCGTGGATACGCTATTTGAGCGGCCGACAGCATCCGTAGTTTCAGGTACGATCATCATTGCAAGCGTGGCTGAATGCCTTCGTCGGACGGCGGGGCCGCTTCTGTTCGGATTTGTTCTCTTCTTCTTGGCCTTCGGGCTCATGGGGCATCTGATACCCGGTCATTTCCAGGGCCGGGATGTCGATCTGGATCGGCTGATGATTTATGTCGGGCTGGATTCAAACGGGATAATCGGGCTCCCGATCGGAGTCGTGGCCTCAATCGTGATCGCCTTCATTTTCTTCGGAAGCCTTCTGAATGCGTCCGGCGGATCAGGGTTCTTCACCGAAATCTCAACTGCATTGATGGGCCGGTACCGAGGCGGCTCGGCCAAGATCGCCGTGGTGGCCTCGTCGCTGTTCGGCTCGATCTCCGGAAGCGCGGTCTCCAACGTCGTTTCGACGGGCGTCATCACTATCCCAATGATGAAAAAGGGCGGCTACCCTTCCGAAAAAGCTGGAGCCATTGAAGCGGTGGCCTCGACCGGCGGGCAACTCATGCCGCCAATGATGGGGGCGGCGGCGTTCCTGATGGCCGAATTTTTGTCGGTCCCTTTCACAGATGTCATTCTCGCGGCCCTGATCCCGGCCGTTTTGTACTATGTTTCGCTCTTCATCCAGGCCGACCTCTATGCAGGCCGAGAGAACATCAAGCCCGCCGAGGATGTATCGTTGCGCGCCTCGGAGGTTCTATCCAAGGGCTGGCCCTACATCATCCCGTTCTTCGTGATCATATTCGGGCTGTTTCAGTTGAACCTGCGCCCGCAAACGGCGGCGATGTATGCCGTGGGAGTGACCATCCCCATCGCACTGATTTGGGGATACCGAGGCGTTCGCATGCCTTGGCAGAAGACTTTCACGGCGCTTGGCACGACCGGGGTCGCGGTTACAAATCTGCTTATGGTCTCGGGCATGGCCGGCGTGGTGATCGGCGTTCTCAACATCACCGGCCTTGGTTTCGCCCTGACGCAAGCGATTATCCAGCTGTCGGGCGGGAATCTTGCGATCATCCTTCTGATGGCGGGCGCGATCTCGATCATCCTTGGGATGGGCATGCCGACAGTGGGCGTGTATCTCTTGTTGGCGACGCTGGTGATTCCCTCCATGGTGGAGGCAGGCGTGCCGCCGATTGCCGCGCATATGTTCGCTTTCTATTTCGGCATCCTGTCGATGATCACGCCGCCTGTGGCCGCAGCAGCCTTCGCCGCCGCAACGGTTGCCAAATCAGACTTCCTGCGCACCGGGTTCGCGGCAGTGGCATTCGGTTGGCCTGCCTACGTCGTGCCTTTCATCTTTGCACTGTCGCCGGAGATGTTGTGGCAAGGCACGCCGTTTGAGATCGCCAGAATCTTTCTTTTGTCGGTCGCCGGCGTGTTTTTGATCTCGGCCGGCTGGATCGGGTTTTGGGCGGGTCGCATGGGCGCTCCATGGCGAATAGCCTTTGTGGTTGCCGGGGTCGCCTGCCTGCTTCCGGGTTCGACAATCCCTGGCGGTGCCGCACTCGATGTATTCGGACTGATTGCCGGCGCACTGATGATCGGAACACGTTCCATGATGAACCGCGGGGCTGCGGCAAATGCCTAAGAAACCAAACTTCATTCTGTTCATCAGCGATCAGCATCGGGCGGACTATCTTGGATGCATGGGGCATCCGGTACTGAAGACTCCCAACATCGATGCAATTGCCGAGAGAGGGACAAAATGGAACCGCTTCTATGTCGCAAGCCCCGTTTGCATGCCCAACCGCGCGAGCCTTATGACTTGCCGCGTGCCGTCGAGCCATGGAGTTCGCTCGAACGGCATTCCGCTGGACAAGAGAAACGTCACATTTGTCGAGCTATTGAAGGAGGCTGGATACAGGACCGCATTGATCGGAAAGAGCCATCTGCAGAATTCCTCGGGCAAGCCGCCCATGCTCAAGAGGCCAGTTGCGAGACCAGGCTTTCATCGCGCCATTGGGCCGATGTCGGAAGCCGTGCGCCATGATCTTCAGGTCTACAATCAAGAAGCCCCTGGAAAGGATCATAATCTGCCCACTCCGTTTTACGGGTTCGACCATGTTGAGCTTGTATCCGGCCATGGCGACAAGTGCGGCGGAGATTATCGAAAATGGCTCCTTGAACGTGAACCAAATGCCGACGGCTTCTTGGGTGCAGACAATCAGTTGACCCATGACTACGCTTGCCCGCAGGCTGTTCGCACTGCGTTGCCCGTGGAATTGTATTCGACCAGCTACATTGCGGAACGAGCGGCGGCGTGGCTTGATGCGAACTCGGATGATGATCAGCCGTATTTTCTAATGGTTTCATTCCCCGATCCGCATCATCCATTCAACCCGCCGGGCCGGTATTGGGACATGTACGACCCGGATGAAATGCAAGTCCCCGAAGCATTCAAGGTCAATGACTGGTCGCCGCCTCCGCACGTTGCGGGCATCATTGGCGACCGCGAAGAAGGTCGCGCAAAACTCCAAGGCATGGGAACGATCGGGGCGGGCGAACGCGAAGCCTTGGAAGCGCGGGCACTCACCTGCGGGATGATATCGATGATTGACGACGCGATAGGCCGCGTTCGGGAGGCGGGACAGGCAAAGTCGGCGGTGACCATTTTTACATCCGATCACGGCGATCACTTGGGCGATCACCAACTTCTTTTCAAAGGTGCGGAGCAATACGAGCAGATCACGCGGGTACCGTTCATTTGGTCCGACCCCGCCGACCCCGAAACGCGCGACGTGGACGACATCGGACAAACCCATGACATTGGCGTGACTATCCTCGAACGAGCGATGATAGAGCCTGCGATTGGGATGCAAGGCCGATCATTGTTGAATGGTGGGCGAAAGAATGCATTCATCCAATACGATCATCAGAAGACGAACCCGGGTCTGGGAATCGGTCCAAGGGTCCACACGATACGTTCCGGCGACTACAGGCTTTCCCTGTTCGACGGTGTCGAATGGGGAGAGCTTTACGATATCGCGAGCGATCCCGGCGAATTCCGCAACCTATGGAGCGATCCCGAGTGGGCAAGCGTGCGCGCGACTTTGATCGAAGAGCTTGCCCGAGCGGAGATCGCTGCCGTGGACCGAGCCCCATTTCCGACAGGTCAGGCATGAGACAGCATAGAGCGAGGAAATCAGAATGAGCAGCAAGAGGACTGCATTGGTGACTTCGGCGCATGCGAGCGACTTTGTCTGGCGCTGACGTGGCCATTCCGCATGTGCTGGATGACCGGTCTTGCTTCTCGGGATTTCAGCCGATGCAGGTAGGGAAAACCTAAATCCCACTCTCGCCGAGGGGATGATGAAGTCGGAAGTGGACCATCGTTCGCGAAAGGCTGGCGTGCGGCCTTCGTTGGCTTAGCCATCACCTCGGCTGGCGTGTTTCAAGCGGGAAGACGTGCTGCCATATTATTGCAATCGCTCGGCGATCCACATTTTTATGAGCGACTGGCGCGCAACACCGAGCTGCTTCGCCTGCCGGTCCAGTCTTGAGACCATCCAAGCTGGAAAATCAACATTGACGCGCTTCGCCTGCATGTTCTTTCGCTGCGCTTTGGACCAATCGACGAAATCGCTCACGTCCTCGCCCGAGTCGAACTTCTGATCGAATTCATGTGCTTTCATAGTTCAATCTCCTTTCTCCGGGCTTGACGGACCGAGATAATCCGGATGTTCTCGCCACGATATGTACAAACTGCTGTCCAGTACTGCCCCTTAATCTTCCCTATCACCAAGAAGCGCGGCTCGTCTTCGTTACGAGTGGGCGCCTCCAGCATCCAAGGATCATCCCACAGCTCCTATGCTTCATCGAAGTCGATGCCATGCTTGACCTTGTTCGCCACGCTCTTGGCAGGGTCATGCTCAAAAATCATGAAATTATATGGCATAGAAATCATTTCGTTTCAATCTAGGGCCTGTTAACACTAGAATTTTGCTTGGTTCCATGCTTAAGTGACTGTCAACAAAGACATAAAAGTCGAGCGGTGCACAGTCATGAAACAAATCACAGCAAAACAGTGCGCGAAAATCCACCCTTTTCTCCCGGTTCAGCGGGGGAACGTGCGAATTCCCAACATCACTTTCATCAATGCGGTCCTGTACGTCCTGGAGAACGGCTGCAAATGGCGCGCGTTGCCGGAGCGCTTCGGAAAATGGCAGACGGTCTACGCCCGGTTCCGCCGCTGGTCGCGCAGAGGCGTTCTCGAGCGGCTGTTCGCCGCGCTTCGGCTGCATGCGCCTGGCGAGGATACGAACTGCTTCGGCCTCGACAGCGCCTGTGCCGAGGTGCATCCCGACGGCACCGGAGCGTGAAAGACGAACGGGCCGCAAAGCATCGGCAATTCGCGCGGCGGATGGCACGCGAAGATCCACATGGTCTCCGCAAGTGACCGGCAGCCAATGATTTTTCGCCTGTCCGACGGGCAAGCGCACGACGCGCCCGAAGGCCGCGCCCTGCTGGAGAACTGGTGGCATATTTTAGTCAGATAGTACCGTATTTTGCGGACGGAAAGGAGACGTTCAAAGTTTGCCGACCAGCCGCAGGTCCTCGCACCTTTTCCTTTGTACAGTTCAATGAATTCCGAGATCGGCTTCTCAGTCCGCTTGATGGAATTGTAGATGCTGCGCCGGAACCAGCAAGCATCAAATGGACTCTAATGAGTCGAACCTTCCACTAGGACGGTCCAGTCGCGGACGCGCCTCTGGCGGTGGACCGCGCCTGCGAAGGCGACGAGACCCGCCGGCTCATCCGTGACATTGGGATGACGCCGGTCGTGCCGCCGAAGGCAAACCGGAAAGTCACATGGGATTGCGGCCGGGAAACCTGCAAGCGTCGCAACGTGATCGAACGTCTGTTCCGGAAATTCAAGGGCTGCCGGCGCATTTTCACGCGGTTCGACAAGCTCGACGCGACGTATCCAGGCTTCGTGAGCCTCGCTGCCGTCGTCGAAATGATGCATGATTTAGTATGGATAGGCCCTAAAATATGCCATTAGGTAGCTAAACTACTACACGCAGAGCGGGCGTATCACATTCCAGTTGAAATATAACACTAAGTTCTATAGCAGATGGCACGGCAGCTTTGGAACCTAGGTGAGAATATTCAAGACTAAATGGTTCGACCGCTTTGCGCGCAAGGAAAGGGTCGAAACCTCAGCCATTCGCGATGCCATAGCACGTGCCGAGCGTGGCCAGATTGACGCCGATCTTGGTGGCGGTGTGATAAAGCAGCGGGTGGCGCGACCGGGGCAGGGACGTTCAGGTGGCTACCGTACATTGGTTCTGCTGCAATTGGGACAGCGGGCAGTATTTGCTTACGGCTTTGCAAAAAGCGATCGGGGTAACATTCGAGGGGATGAGCTGACGGCACTGCGCGAATTGGCGACCGAACTGCTTGGATACAACGAAGAGGAACTCGCACAGGCCTTGGAGGCTGGCGCACTGATCGAGGTAATGGACGAATGACCAAGACTTATCGCAGCGACATTTTGGCGGCAGCCCACGAGACGGCCGAAGATCTGCACGATGCAGGCGTCATGGAAAAGCGCACCTTGCGGCGCTTCGACGAGATGTGCCTTACCCCGGTCGAGCCCATGAACGCCGCTGCGATTCGTGCCCTGCGCGCGCGTGAGCGGGTCAGCCAGGCGGTGTTCGCGCGACACCTCAATGTGACGACGGGGCTCGTGAGCCAGTGGGAACGCGGCGAGAAGCGCCCGGCTGGCCCCTCTCTGAAACTGCTGAGTTTGGTTCAAAATAAAGGCCTTGAGGCGATTGCGTGACGAAGTATGCAATGCAGAGGCCGAGTCGGATAAGGCCTGAAAGGAAACGAGATGAGCACTTTTGGCGGCGATATGATCCAATCCCTGAATGAAACTATTGCCCATGCAAAAGGTAAGCGGCTTGGACTGTGAGCGATACCTGAACTGCGAGTCCTATTGGTTTTCAGGGTAGGGGGATCGTCCCATTTCTTCCATCATCCTTTCTCTGAAGACCTCAGCAGTGGTCTTCCATCCGAGGCATTTGCGAGGGGTGCGGTTGAGGCGATCACAGATCACTTTCATATCGTGAATTGTGATTGCCGTGATGTCGCGCCAGCGCGCCACCGAGGAGGAGAAGGCGGCGGTCAAGGAGGGGCGGACGGCGAGCGAGATCTAGGGCCTGTCTATGCTAAATCATGCGCCATTTCGAAGACGGCGGCGAGGTTCAGGAAGCCCGGAAACGTCGCGCCGAGCTTGTCGAACCGCGTGAAGAGGGGCCGGCAGCCCTTGAATCTCCGGAACAGCCGTTCGATCTCGTTGCGAAACTTGCAGGTTTTCCGGTCGTACTCCCATTCGGCTTTCCGGTTCGCCTTCGGCGGCACGACCGGCGTCATTCCGAGGTCGCGGGCGAGTTGGCGGGTCTTGTCGCCCTCGCAGGCGCGGTCCGTCGCCGGAGGCGCGTTCGCGACCGGGACGGCCCAGCTCTCCGGCAGGGCGCGGCCTTCGGGCGCGTCTTTGGCCCGGACGCCGGACAGGCGGAAAATCATTGCCTGCCGGCCGCTTGCGGAGACCATGCGGTTCTTCACGTACCATCCGCCGCGCGAATTGCCGATGCTTTGCGGCCCGTTCGTCTTCCGCGCTCCGGTGCCGTCGAGGCCGAAGCAGTTCGCATCCTCGCCGGGCGCATGCAGTTTCCGAAGCGCTCCGGCAGGGCGCGCCGTTTGCAGCCTTCTCCAGGACGTACAGGACCGCATTGATGAAGACGATGTTGGGAATCCGCACGTTTCCGCGCTGAACCGGCAGGAAGGGGCGGATTTTGGCGCACTGTTTCGCCATGATCTGTTTCATGACTGTATGCCGCTCGATTTTTATGTCATTATAGACAGTCACTTAAGCATGGAATCAAGCAAAGCTCAAGCAAGAATTCTAGCGTAGACAGGCCCTAGTTCGATCTTGCTGCCTGTGGAAAGAATACGGATCCAGACACCTGATGCCTTTTTGCCTATGGAGATCCGTTTCCGTGTTTCTAAGTTCTCCCGCGAGTTGGCGGGCGCAGTCCGCCTCCGTAAGTCTGCCAATAGATCGCGACCGCGAAACTCCTGTGGCTCCGACCAGCTGAATCCGCACGGGACTGCACTATTCCGGTGGAAAACTCTGTTCGCGGGTGATCAGGAATCTGAAATAATGTTGCGCGCGCAACATTATTGACATAAATTGCGTGAAATCGGCGTTCCATCACTGAACATCCTTCAGAACCGCGGGCGTCATGCTCACACACGCCGCCAGTCGTTCTGGCAGTCAGCAGGAGATAGACATGGGACCCTTTCCACACAATGCGCCCAAAGCGAAGATCGACGAATACAATGTGGCCGGTACCGACGGTTTCGAGTTTGTCGAGTTCGCCCATCCAGACCCGGCCGCGCTGGACGATTTATTCCGCCGGATGGGCTATGCCGAGGTTGCGCGCCACAAGTCGAAGGACATCGCGGTCTACCGGCAGGGCGGCATCAACTACCTCGTGAACCGTCAACCGGATTCGCATGCCGCGGAGTTCACCGGGAAGCACGGTCCCTGCGCGCCGGCCATGGCGTGGCGGGTGGTCAACGCGCAGCACGCTCTCAAATGCGCCGCGGATTATGGTGCCGAGCCATATGAAGGCGGAGGAAAGTCAATCGACGCGCCCGCCGTGTTCGGGATCGGCGGATCGCTGCTCTACTTTATTGAAGATTACGATGAAGGACGGTCGCCCTACGACAAGGACTTTGAATGGCTGAACGGGCGGGACCCGCGGCCCGGCGGTGCCGGATTCCATTATCTCGACCATCTCACGCACAATGTGATGCGCGGGAACATGGACACTTGGTACAAATTCTACTCCACCGCGTTCAACTTCAAAGAAATCAGGTTCTTCGACATCAAAGGGAAACTGACCGGTCTTACCTCGCGGGCGCTTACCTCGCCCTGCGGCAAGATCAGGATTCCGATCAACGAGAGCTCGGACGAGAGCAGCCAGATCGAGGAGTACCTGCAAAAGTACAAAGGCGAAGGAATCCAGCACATCGCCGTCGGAACCGAGGATATTTACTCCTCCACTGACGAGATCGGCGACAATGGAATTAGCTTCATGCCTCCGCCGCACTCCGTCTACTACGAGCGGTCGCGCGACCGCGTAAAGGAGCATCAGGAGCCGCTGGAACGGATGAAGAAGCATGGCATTTTGATCGACGGCGAAGGCGTTGTCGGCGGCGGCGTGACGCGCATCCTGCTGCAGATATTCTCCAAGACCGTGATCGGGCCGATCTTTTTCGAGTTCATCCAGAGGAAAGGCGACGACGGTTTCGGGGAAGGCAACTTCCGCGCGCTGTTCGAGTCGATCGAGGAGGATCAGATCCGGCGCGGCGTCCTCAAGAAAGCCAGCTGAACGGAGCGCCTCTCCGCTATCGCGGGAACAGCTCGGACAAGCGATTCAGTGAATCCATGAGAGCCTTGCGACGTTCTTCGCCGAGGCACTCGTCGAGAGCCCGGCTCCGGTCGCCGAACGCAGGGTTGATCCGTTCGAGAATCTCCAAGCCCGCCTTCTTCGCAACGACCAGCTTTTTGCGCCGGTTTCCGCCATCGGACCGGAATTCGACCAAGCCTCGCCGCTCCAGATCTGCCGCCGTTCGACCTATTTGCGCCCTTCCGATTGCACAGAAGCGGCTGATGTCAGATATCGAGATCTCCCCGAAAGCCTCAATGACTACGAGCATCCGGTATGCGGTAAGGGTCAGGGACGTGCCTGCGAGGAGCGTGGCGGCCTGATGGTCAAGGCGCCTGCTGAGAACAGAAAGCCTGAAAGTCAGGAGCTCCTCAAGCGCCTGCACGTTTTCCTGCCGGGCTTCCGGAACCCTTGATACCAGCGATTTCATTTGCCTGAATGCGAGACTTGCTTGCCGCGCACGTAATATCATATCCGCCGCCGCTGCAAATCCGCCCGACCTTTCAAACGCCATCGCCTTCGCAGTTCGTGCCAGCTCCGGGACGTCCCATGCCGACTTGAACTGACGTTGCCACCCGTAAATGGAAAGCGATAGGTCGATATACTGAACGAATGAATGCCATTGCAAAATTGCGTTCATGCTATTCACTTCGCAGCGACGATCAGTCTCGGAATTAAGATATGTTTCCATTTGCAATGGGCGCGCTGAGTGCCGGATCGCTTGGAATTGCAGATTTCATCGCCAGCCAAAGTTCCGAGAAACTCGGAGCAGCTCGTGCATTGGGAGGCATGCTGCTGGTCAGCTCGATTGCATTGACGGTCGCGATGATCGCCAATGAAGGATTTGCGCCGCTTCTGCAGCATGAATCTCTAGTCGGAAACGCGCTTGCCGCTGCGCACGGTTCGGTTATGGCAATTGCTCTGTTGTTGTTTTTTTACGCAATGTCCGTGGGCAAGATCAGCGTTGTGGCTCCTATCATCGCGGCTCATCCGGCATTTGTCGTCGTGTTTTATGCTATCAAAGGAACGCCTTTCGCGTTCATCCAGATCGTCGCCATTGCAGGCATTCTGATCGGTGTCGGATTGGTGGCAGGGTTCGGCCAGGACCAGAACACTTCGACTGCGTCCAACAAGATCTATTCTTCCGCGCGCAGGGTCGTGCTTGTCTCGGCTGCGGCCAGCCTGATCTACGGCATTGCCATCATACTGTTGCAGGAGGCTTCGCTTAGGATCGACGATTTGCAGGTGCTCTGGTTCGGTCGAGTTACCGGTCTTTTAACAGTAGCGGCAATCCTGATCATTCGTGGATCGGCAATTTCCGGCGTTTCCATGAAATGGTTGAGTGTTTTCGTCGTTCACGGCCTTCTCGATTCTGGCGGACTGCTGTTTATTCTATTGGGTACGAATGGCGGCGCCAGCAATGCGATCACGGTTGTCGTTGCCTCAACCTTTCCGGTTGTGACTGTCGGTTTGGCGGCCCTGATTCTCAAGGAACGCATCAGCTCTTGGCAGATCATTGGCGCGGCTTCGGTGTTCGTGTTCGCGGCAATCCTTGTCGGAGCAGCGGCAAGCTAAATTGAGCAGCGGAACAAAAAAATGCCTGCATCCGGGCGCAAAAGGAGGATGCACGCAGATCTTGGGCGTCGGCAGCGGAATCTAATTGCTTCCAATAGTTCTTAGCGTTTGCCAGCCGCATTCAGCGCCGCGACAACGCGCTCCGGCGTCATCGGCATGTCGATCCAGACGCCTGTCGCGTTGTGCACTGCCTGAGCAACGGCCGAGATGCCTGCGGCGATCGGAGATTCCCCCGCCCCGCGCGCGCCGAATGGGCCGACCGGATCCGGGTCTTCGACGAAATACACTTCAGCTTTGTGCGGGAAGTCCGCGCAGCGCAGCAACTTGTAATCCAGCAAATTGCCGTTTTTGACCGCGCCGTTTTCCTCGTCGAAAACCAAATGCTCGTAAATCGCGAAACCCGCGCCGCAGGTCGCGGCGCCGATAACCTGGTTCTTCAAAACCTGCGGATTTACGACTGTGCCGCTGTCTTGCACGCAAACGAAATCCAAAAGCTTGATCTGGCCAGTCTCAATATCGACCTCGACTTCGCAGAACTGCGCGCCGAACTGGCGGGCAAAAGTCGTGGAAGGCGGCATCGGCACCCGCGGGCTGCCGGTGATAGAAGATGTCTGCCCCAGCGTTTCCGATCTCAGTTCTTGCAGGATATCCGAGAACGGGATGCGCTGATTGTGCTTGTTCGGGTCGCTGTGCACCACTTCGCCGCTGTCGACGTCCAGTTCCGACGGGTCCGCGCCGTCGAAAAACTCGCGCGCAGCGATCGCCAGCAACTGGTTCTTCACGTCGCGCCCCGCCTCGCGGGTGGCCCATCCGGTGCGGTACATGGTCGACGAAGCCAGCGACCCGTGGTTCCAAGGACAGCTGTCGGTGTCGCCGGTTTCAATCGCAACCCGGTCCAGCGTCAGACCCAATTCCTCGGCCACAACCATTGCCTGCGTTGTTTCGGCCCCTGCACCCTGCCGACCGACGGCGCAATGCACCTTGACCGATCCGTCGGGATTCATGCGGACCATCGAGTTTGATGCGCCTTCGAACTCGACTCCGCAGACATGGGCTCCAGTGCCGACGCCGACGCCGCGCCGGATGGGACCGTCGGAATGGGTCGGCGCGGCCCAGCCTTTCCAACGGTTTTTCCATTCGAATTTTTCCGAACCTAGTTCCAGCAAGGCGCGGGTTCCGCCCGACGACAGCTTGAACAGTTCGGGCCAATCCTTGCGCAGATGCTCGGGCACGCTGTCGATGTAGTCGTCGACTCCGCCCTTGAGATTGTCGCGGCTGTGCTGCATCCGCAGCTCATCGCCGGCGACGATCTGGTTCTTGATGCGGAAATCGACCGGATCCATGCCGACCTTTTCGGCAAGCCGGTCGGCGCAGCGCTCCACGCTTGCGCCCAGCGTGCAGTCGCCCACGCCGCGCATGCAACCCGCAGTAAGCATGTTGGTGTTGATGCCGTGGATTTTGTAGTCGCCGTGTCCGTTCTTGCCCCACATATCGACGCAGAAGAAGCCCACATCGTCCTTGAAGCCGTACCCGCCGTTGTCGATCAGATGATCGAATTCAAAGAAGGTCAGCGTTCCGTCCGCCTTGCAGCCCATCGCGCCGCGCGTGCGCTCCTGATGGCGGCGTTTGACGGTGACCATGCACTCTTCGTTGTCCAGTTCAATCTTGACCGGACGATGCATTTTCTGGGCCAGCAGCACTGTGATGATCATGAAGTTGTTGGACCACCACTGGCCGAAAGAACTGCCGCTCGGAAGCGCTTGGACGCGAATGTTCGACAGCGGAATTCCAAGAGCCTCGTGGACGCCGTCGCGCAGCTCGCTCGGTGTCTGCGACGAGGTGATGACATTCACCTTGTCGCTTATCCATTCCGCGATGCAAGCATTGCGGCCCAGCGGCGCATATTGCTGGCTTTCATAGAAAATGTCGCACTCGACCATTTGATCGGCTTGCGCCCGGCCGGCTGAAACATCGCCCCAGGACACGCCGTAATGTGGGCGCTCATTGCCCTCGACGCGAATCTGCGGAGCGTCCGGTTTGCGCGCCTCTTCCATGTCGAACACGGCTGGCAGCAGCTCGTATTCGATCTCGACCAGTTCCGCGGCGCGTTCCGCCGCTTCAGGCGAGGTTGCCGCAACGGCCGCCATGTCGTCGCCCACAAACCGCCCTACGCCGTCCAAGACCTTCCCGCGATAATTGAACCAGGCGGCCTCCCAATCGTTCTGCGGCACATCTTCGTGGGTCAGAATGCCGATATATCCTGGGACCTCCTCGGCCCTGCCGGTATCGATCCGGGTGATGCGGGCATGCGGATGCGGGCAGCGCACGATCTTGCCATGCAGCATGTTCTGCACCTCGTAATCCACGCCATATCGGATGGTGCCTGTGACTTTCTCGACCGCGTCCTTGACGTGCAGCCCATGACCTACGACTTTGAAATCTTTCTGATATCGTCCCATTTCGTCCTCCCGCCCTTCGGGGCGCTTTAATTCTTTGTTGTCTCAGGCAGGCTGCTTTGCGCGCGGCGCATCGGCCGCGCGAAGAACGGCCTTGACGATGTAGGGGTAGGCGCCGCACCGGCAGATATTGCCGCTCATGCCCACCGCGACTTCATCGGCTGTGGGGTTCGGGTTTTCCTTCAGGAATGCCTTGGCGCTGAGGATCAGACCGGGCGTGCAGAAACCGCACTGGAATCCCTGCTCCTCGATGAACGCCTGCTGAACCGGATCCAGTTTGTCGCCGTCGGCCAGACCTTCGATGGTGGTGATCTCGTGTCCTTCGGCCTGCGGCGCCAGCATCAGGCACGCGGTCACCGGCTCACCGTCCATCAGGACGGTGCATGATCCGCATTCGCCTTCGGCGCAGGACACGCGCGTGCCGATCAAACCCAGATCGATGCGCAAGGCGTCGGCAAGCGTCCGGTCTCCGCGATCGCTAATTTCCATATTGCGCCCATTGACCCTGAGAACCGTCATTGCAGGGTGCCTCCGTGTTTGATGATTGCGTCTTCAAGAGCGCGACGAACCATGACCTCGAGCATGTTCCGCCGATACCCGGCCGAGGCCCGCACATCCGTGATCGGCTTGGAGCGTTTGGCGGCGATGGCCGCCGCGTTGGCCAGATCGTCGCGCGTCACGTCCGCCAGCGTCTTGCCTTGAAGCGCAGAGGAGGCATCCGGCGCGTCCAGAATCACGGGCGCCACCGCGCCCATTCCGATCCCAACTTTGGAGATGACGCCGTCGCTGCCGACCGTGACAGCCGCGGATCCGTTGACCAGCGCGATGTCGACGACAGTTCGATCAATCCGCCGGTACGATCCTTGGACGTCCCCGTCCGCCGGCAAGGGAATGACCACCTCCTGCAGCAGTTCCGCCGCGCCCAGATCGGTCCGGTTCACGCCCGTGAAGAAATCGACCGCCGCAACCTCGCGGGTGCCGTCCGCACCTAAAATAACCATGCGCGCGTCCAGCGCGACGAAAGCCGGACTCAGATCGGCGGCAGGAGACGCGTTGCACATGTTGCCGCCGACAGTTGCCAAGGTGCGGGTCTGCGGAGTGCACATCAGCTTGGTGATGTCGCTCAGCATCGCAAGGATATGATGCCGGCCGTCGGATCGTTCCAAAGCGGCCAGCGAGGCCATCGCGCCGATCCGGATCGCATCGGATTCCACGGCGATGAAATCCAGATGGCTCAGTCCGCGGATGTCGATGCAGATCTTGGGCGCCACGATTTCCCGCTGCCAGTGCAGGGTCATATCGGTGCCGCCCGCCCAGATCCCGGCGTCGTTCCCATATTGCGCCAGCAATGTGATCGCTTCGCCGGGACTGTTGGCGCGCTGATATGTAAAGCGTGATTTCATGTCTCAGCCCGTAACTGTTGGTCTGTCCCGCCTGAATCCGGATTCAGGCAAATCGCCGGGGCGTTTCCGCCCCGGCAGCCGCGAAATATTCAAATCGGCAAACGGCCCACCCACCTGTTCGAGACGTACTGTTCGTCGTACTTCTCATTCGACAGCCACTCGATGATGGACGGGTCGATGCCTTCTTCGGCGGGAGTGATCGTGTCGATGACGCCGGCCTCCTGATAAACATCGCCGAAGAGCGTCCATGTCGCGTAAAGGTAGCCCGGTTCGCAATCATTGTCGGACCCGACCAGAGCGCCCCATCCGCTGGGTTCGCCATCAGGCTGCGGCGCCTCAGCCGGAATGGATGCGCATAGCGGACGCCCCTCGCCCATGCCGAGCGCGCCCTTGTTCTGATCGATGTTCAACATCACCGCGCCGGCCTGCGTCAGGCGGACGTCCGCTTCGGGCCAATCGAGACCTTCGGCGACGATCGCATTGCCTTCGGCGGGGTTCTGCTTCCACCAATCGACCGCTTCGAACCAGGCGCGGAGCGCTTCGCGGGCCACCTCCGGATTTTCTTCCAGCCACGACGAGCTGCAGGCGATGGAATCCGAAACTAGACCGCGCTCGTACGTCTTGTCGGTGAATGTGCTCTTCAGAACATGCGCTCCTTCGCGTTGCGCCGACTGGGTCGAGAACGGAATGAAATTCACATCGACATCCAGCGCGCCGGATGAAAACGCCGCCGCCGCATCCTGAGGAAGCATGATCGAATGGTTGGCGCCGTCCAGCGGAATGCCGTTCTTCTTCAGCGTCAGCAACATCCACATATGGTTGAGAAAGCCGTAGTCGGCGGCATAGGTCTTGCCCTCCAGATCGGCCTCGGACTGGATTGATCCGTCGACCACCATTTCATCGAGGCCGTACGACATCAGCGGCACGGCCACGTGCTTGACCGGCACGCCTGCCGAGACCGTCACGACCGTGCTGTCCATCGTCGTCATCATGCATTGGATGTCTCCGCTGACCAAGCCGGCGTTGCGGGCGGTGATGTCCTCGATGATCTTGACCTCGATATCGATGTCCTCGGCCATCCCCATTTCCTTGGCGATGAACCAAGGTCCGTAGACCGACACCGACAGCATCGTCACGGTGAATTTCTCTTGGGCCAACGCCGCTCCGCTCGTCGCGGCGAACACCGCCGCCGCAGTCGCAAGGCCGCCGGCCAATTTTCCGCTGGATATTCTCATTGATTCCCTCCTTTGCGCGGCGGACCGTTCCGCCTGGTTGCTCACTGTTTGATTTCTTCGCGCATCCACGCGAAGAGTTGCTTTTCGATTTCCAGATACCCCGGCTGCCCCAGCAACTCTTCTTTGCCGACGAAGCGCTGGCCGTCTTTGAATTCCATGTACACGTCTTGTTTGATCCGCCCGGGGGTCCGCGTGAAGAACACGACGCGGTCCGCCACATAGATCGCCTCCTGAATGTCGTGGGTGACCAGGATCACGGTCTTTTTCTCGGTATTGATGATCTCGATCATCATTTCCTGCATTTCCCAGCGGACCTGCGCATCCAGCGCGCCGAAGGGCTCGTCCATCAGCAGAACCTCGGGGTTCTGCGCGAGGGTTCTGGCGATCGCCACGCGCTGCTTCATGCCGCCGGAAAGCTCTGCCGGGTATTTGTCGGCGGCCGGTCCCAGATGCACCTCTTCCAGCAGCCTTTGGGCGCGCTCGCGGCGTTCGGCGGTCGGGATCCCGAGGATTTTCATGCCGTATTCCACGTTCTGGCGAGCAGTCAGCCAAGGGAACGAAGTATAGGCCTGAAAGATCATTCCTCGATCAGGTCCGGGTCCGTGCACCATTTGGTCGTTGACGAAGACGGCTCCTTCCGTGGGCTCTTCGAGCCCGGCGACCATCCGCATCACCGTCGTCTTGCCGCAGCCCGACGGGCCGACGAAGGCCACGATCTCGCCTTCCTTGATTTCCATCGACACGTTGTCGACTGCGGTGAATGATCCGCCCAGATAGGTTTTGGTCATATCCTTGATGCTGATGACCGTGCGGGCGCTGATTTCACGTGCGGATTCCATGGCGCGGCCCTCCGGTCAGCCTTTGCGTTTCCGGTTCCAGGGGAACGCGTAGTAGGCGCAAAGGCGAAACAGGATATCCGTCAGCACCCCCATGATTCCGATGGTCAGAATTCCGGCCATGATGACGTCGACCTTCAGAAAGCGGCCCGCTCGCATCATCACCGCGCCGATTCCATCCTGCGCGGCGACGATTTCAGCGATCACCAGATAGGTGTAGCCGACGGCGATCATGTTGCGCATTGAATCCATGATCGCAGGGGAGGCGGCCCGCCCGACAACATTGATCACGATTTCCTTGCGCGAAGCGCCCATGGTCTGCGCCGCTTCGATCAGCTCCTTGGCGACGGCTTCGGTATTGTCGAGGATCAGCGCGATCAGAAAGAAGATCACGCCAAGCACCAGCAGCGCCATTTTCTGGCTGTCGGTCGGGCCGAACCAGACCAGCAAAAGAGGGATGAACGATGCCGCCGGCAGGTAGCGAGCGCCGGATACGACCGGGTTGATAAGCGCCCTGAGCGGCGCGAAGCAGCCCATCAACACGCCGAGCGGGATCGCAATTATGCAGGCTATGATGAAGCTGCCGAAAATCCTGTACGCGGAAACGGCCACATCGGACATGAAGTCCTTTTCGACGATCAGATCGAGCAAGGCTTGAACAACCGCCACCGGCGATGGAAGAAACCTTTTGGCTTCTTCCGCAGTCATCATGTGGGCAATCTGCCAGATCGCAAAGAACACGACTGCGCCGATAATGCCGAGGATCATGGTTTGCCGGTGGTCCAGCGGAGAGAGCAGCCTCAAAATGGGTTTCTTGTTCGCGGACGCGGAGTTTGTTTCCGGGACAGCTTCGGCGCGAGTATCTGCCATTTCGTTCGGCTCAGTCTTTCCTGCTGCGCATTCGGGCCGGGTTCAGCCGTGATTCGTTCGCTAAGATGAGAAGGGTAGCACAGGTGTTTTCAGTGAATGGATGCAAAGCTATTCACAAATACATTGATGCTGATCGAAGTATATGCTTACTGGTTGCATGTACCAGCTCAGCGACATCGACATTCGGCTTTTGCGCGTGTTCAAGGCGGTGGTGGAATGCCGCGGATTTTCCAACGCGCAAGCCGTCCTGAATGTCGGGCAGTCGACCATCAGCAATCACATAGGCAAACTCGAGCAAAGGTTGGGCTTCCGGCTTTGCGATCGGGGCCGGACCGGGTTTCGCCTGACCCGCAAGGGCGAGAGCGTCTACAAACAGGCATTGGCCGTGTTCAAGGCGCATGAGAGCTTTCAGAACGTGACGCTCGAACTGAAGGGCAAACTCAGCGGATTCCTCAGGCTTGGCGTTATCGACAGCACGATCACGGATCCGAATTGCCCCGTTGTGCGGGGCATTGAGCTTTTGAACAACAAGGCGAGCGAAGTCACGATCAACCTATTGATCATGACGCCCAACCGTCTGGAGCGAGCCGTCATGGAGACGGAGATAGACGTCGCTATCGGCACGTTCGACCGGAAACTTCCGGATCTCAGCTATACGCCGATATATAGTGAAGTGAATGCGCTTTACTGCGCATCCGGTCATCCTGTCGCTTCAATGTCCGACAAAGAGGACATTATTCGCGCCGTCCAGCAAAGCCGGAAGGTCACGCGGTCATACCTTGAGGGACGAGACCTGTTTCCTCTTGGCGAGGAATTGGGCAGTTCGCATGCCTCGGTCGAGTTTTTGGAAGCGGCGGCCATATTGCTGCTGGGCGGCGGCCATGTCGGCTTTCTGCCCATTCATTATACCAAGGACTGGGTCGCCAATGGCTTGCTGGTCCCCTTGCTTCAGGATCACTTCAAATACGTTTCGGATTTCTTCGTCGTCACCCGCAAGAACGTGCGAGATTCCGTGATTGTCAGCACGTTCCTCACCGATCTCGAAATCGCGATGGATGAGATCAGGAACCGCAAAGATCGGTTCGGCTCGGCGGCGTCGGGCTGACGGGTTCCGAGTAGAACGGCACCCGGTCGCGCCTTGGATTGTAAGATCCGTCTGCGGTGACGGCCGTCACATGCGCGGCGATCTCCTCCATCGGAGCGAACCAGACGTCGCTTCGCTCCAGAACGCCTTCAAGAAACTCGGTCGCGACATCCCAACGCGCCAGCCTGCCCGTGGCGAACGGGTGCACGACCGGTATCCAAAGCCCGCCGTGGCGATAAGCGGATTCGAACTCCTGACGAAATGTCTCGAAGCCCACGCTGGGCGCCCTGATCGGCATCATGTAGTCCAAGTCGATGGACTGCACGTATTGCGGCCAGTCGTCGAGGCCCCAATGCGTCGGAAGCTCGACCAGAGAACCGTTCTTGGCATCGAGAAAATAGGGAACGTCGTCTCCCATGAGCGATGCGTCGTAGACGAACCCGCGCGCGGTCAGCAGATCGGCGGTCCGGTCCGAGAAATTGTAAAGCGGCGCGCGAAACCCTCGAGGCTTTTGACCGGTGTGCTTCACAATCACATCGGTGGCCCGGTCCAGCCAGTACTCTTCATCAGCGGGCGGCAATTCGTTGGGGTGCTCATGGATGTAGCTGTGATGCGCGATCTCGTTGCCGCCCTCCAGAATTGCCTCGACCGCTTGCGGATAGTTCTCGATGCACCATGCGGGAACGAAAAACGTCTGGGTTATGCCCAAGCGCTTGTAGGTTTCAGTGATGCGATGGATGGCGACCTCGGGGCCGTAGCGCAGCATTGACAACGCCGAGACGCGGCTGTGCCCGTCATTGCGATGGGCCACATGGATCAGGCTGTCCGCATCCATGTCGAAGGTGATGCAGCAGGCGCATTTCGCGCCGTTCGGCCAAGGCACAGGATTGCGGATCATGGCATAACGCTCCCACCATTCACGCCGATGCCCTGTCCGGTGATATAGCTTGCGCCTCCGCCGGCAAGAAACACGGCTGTTTTTGCAATTTCATCCGGCTTGCCAAAGCGCGCCATCGGAACTTCCAGCTCCTTCGCCCGCCATTCGGGCGACATGTTGTGTTGATCCAGCATCGCCGTATCGATCGGTCCGGGGCAGATCGCATTCACCAGGATGCCGGGCGCGAACTCTTTGGCCCAGGATCGCACCAAGCCCATCACGCCATGCTTGGACGCAACATAGGGAGAGAACGTCTCGCGCCCGAGATAGCTCAGATCCGAAGCAATCATGATCACGCGCCCGTCCTGCCCGCTCATGATGCGCATGGCTTCGCGTCCTATAAGAAAAGACCCGCGCAGATTGACGGCGATGACGCGGTCGAACTCCTCCGTACTGGTCTCAAGCAATGGTTTTTCGTGCATTATGCCAGCACAGTGCACGAGCACGTCGATCCTCCCGATCCGTGCCTGCAGCTCGGAAACGGCCGCCAATACCGAAGCCTCGTCGGACACGTCGCATTGCAGGCCGATGGCTCTGCCGATGCCGCTCTCGATCGTTTTGACCGTCTCCTCGACCGAAGCGAGATCAAGGCAAGCCACCCATGACCCTTGGTCCGCCAGCGCAAGCGCGCAGGCGGCGCCGATCCCGCGGCTGGCCCCCGTGACGAGGGCTCGCTTTCCAGTCAGTTCGGACTGTTCCGCCGGGAAAGCCATAAATTCAACTGCCGCGATTGTGCAGGATGCGCCCGATCAAGTTCATCAGCACCTGAGCGGCCAAGATTGCCGTGCTGCCGGTACGGTCGTAATCCGGCGCGACCTCGACCAGGTCCACGCCGACGATATCGCCGCGCTTGCTCAGCCCGTCCAGAAATTCCAGAACTTCATAGTACAGGAACCCGCCGTGGCTGGGGGTGCCGGTTCCCGGCGCGATCGAAGGATCGAACGCGTCTATGTCTATGGTCAGGTAGTACCGCTTGCCCGCCGGCACCCTTTCAAGAATGCCTTCGACCCCGAGTTTGCGCAGATGCCGGACGGAAAGAATGTCCGACCCCATTCGCCGCGCATCCTCGTACCCCTCTTTGGCTGTCGAAGATACGTTTCGGATCCCCAGCTGCGTCAGGCCGGTGACATAGTTCTTCTCCGCGGCGCGGCGCATCGGATTGCCATGCCCGAAACGCACGCCGTGGCGCTCGTCTACAAAATCCAGATGGGCGTCGATCTGAACCACATGGAACGGCTCTTGATCGTCAAACGCGTTGATGCAAGGAATGTTGACGGAATGATCGCCGCCCAGAACGACCGGCAACGCCCCCGCTTTAAGTATCTCGCGAACCCCGGCCTCGATATTGGCGTGGCTGCTTATGGTATCGGTATGGATGATGTCTGCATCGCCGATATCGGCGATTTTGGTGCCGTCGGCAGGAAGGTACGTGACGTCATCCTCAAAGTCGTAGGCGCCGCCGTGCCCGAAAGAAAACAAGGTGGACGCCTCGCGGATCGCGCGAGGTCCGAACCGCGCACCCGAGCGCCACTGGCAGCCGAAGTCGTAGGGCGCGCCCAAAACTGCGACGTCGGCGTCGATTGCTTGCCACTCGGCAATATATTCGCTTTTGGCAAACGTGCAGATGCCGACAAAAGGAAGGTTCAGTCGGCCGCTCTCGTATCCGTGTGCGCTCATGCTCTTGCAATCCTTGAAACCTAAATTCGGGCCGCCCGAGAATCCTTCAACGCGTTGAAGTTTTTTTCAGGCGACAATTATAAATTAGTGCGCATTCGTATCGATGAAACAGTATCTTTTGAATGTATACATGCACGCGCTTCAAAGTAATTCGCATTGCTCTCCATCTGATGAATAAAAACACCCGCAAAAGCGAATTTGGGGTCGGCGGCGCGACTCCGGTGTTGAGGAGGTGGATTGGGTGTATCTCACGTTTTTTGGTTATGCGTCAGCGGCGCTGCAAGCTCTCCATTCGAGGAAGTCGGGCCAACGGTTGTTCTTCAGGCAGCATCTGACGGCGAGCAGGGCTTGGCTCCGGCCTTCGACCAGTGGCACCCGGCCCGCTTGAAGCGGCTGCTGACGATTTGCTTGCAGGCGCTTTCCACGACGCCGGACCCGACCGGCAGTCCGAGCTTCCGATAGAGGTCGTAATGCATTCGGTCTCTGTTGGTCTTGCAGTAGCGAATGAAGGTCGCGACCGCTTCAAGCTAGTGGTGCGGCTCTAGGGCGGCGTCCGCGCGATCGAGGGCATGGCATTGGTCGAGGACGAAGGTCACTTTCCGTCCGGGGCCTTCTCGTGGGAGGTTCGGACCCACGGCACCCCGTCGGACAGCACCACCAATTCCTTAGCCTCGAACAAGCCGTTCCAGAGCCCGAACTGCAGCAGCCGAGCGCCGAACTCCGAGGTCCCGCCGCCCGCCGCTCGCGCGCTGTCGATGCGGACACTGACCGCGCCGTTGGTCTTGTCCTTCCGAAGTGTCAATGCTAAAGTAAAATTCCCCAGAAGTGCTAAAGTAAAATTCCCCAGTTTTTGGTGTTTTGGCGGCGAGCCAGCTCAGTCGTCGGTTCGCGTCTCCTTTTTGGGCCGCCCTCGTTTTTTCGGGGGCGGCGGCGGGGTGATTGGCGCATTCGTTCGGACGTGTTCGGGAATGAGGTCGGCGTGTTTTCTGAGCCGGTAGCTTGCGCCTTCGATTCGGACGACGACGGCGTGGTGGAGGAGCCGGTCGAGGAGGGCCGTCGCGACGACGGGGTCGCCGAAGATGTCGCCCCATTCGGCGAAGCTTCTGTTCGAGGTGAGGATCATCGCGCCTTTTTCGTATCTGGCGTTTACGATTTGGAAGAACAGGCTTGCGCCGCCCTGCGTGATGGGCAGGTATCCGATTTCGTCGACGATGAGCAGCGCGGCCCGCGCGAAGAAGCGGATTTTTTCGGCGAGCTGGCCTTGCCGTTCGGCTTTCGCGAGGTTTTCGGTGAGTTCCGCGAGCGTCGTTTTGTAGACGCTCTTTCCGGCTTTGACGGCGGCGACGCCGAGTGCGGTCGCGAGGTGGCTTTTTCCGGTTCCGGGCGGTCCGAGGAAGTGGACGGTTTCGCGTCTCCGGATGAAGTCGAGCTGGGCCAGCGCGGCGATTCTCTCCCGGTCGAGCGAGGGCTGGAATGCGAAGTCGAAGCTTTCGACCGTTTTGGCGGGGAGGAGTTTCGCGGTTCGCAATGCGATGTCGATTCGTCTTGTTTCGCGCAGGGCGTATTCTTCGCTGAGGAGGGCGTCGATGGCTTCGACGGCCGTGAGCTCGCCCTGCTCGAGGCGCCGCAGCGTGGGGCTAAGCGCTTCGAGCGCCCGGGGCATTTTCAGTCCGACCAGGGCGGCGCTGATGCGGTCGACGAGTTCGGTCATTGGCGCACTCCCTGCCGCTCGAGGCGGCGTCCGACGGCGTCGTAGAAGGCCAGGGACCGTTTCGGCGCGTCCTCGAGCTGGGTCGGATCCGGACGCGGCGGAGGCGGCCTGCGGTGGCCGGGATCGACCCTGCGGCGGTTCCGGCCTTCAAGGATCGGATGCCGCGCGATCAGCGTCCTATCCTCGAAGATCCGCACTTCGGCGGGATGCCGCTGCACCTCCAGCACGCGCTTTCGTGCGGCGTCGGGCACCGAATAGAGGTTTCCGCCGACCGAGACCATTCCGTCGCGGCTGACGCGCCGCTCGACTGTCAGGACCGCGTCGTAGGGATGCGCGGGAAGCGGGATCAAAGCGGGTCGCTCTTCGGCCAGCGCTTCGTCGACGATCCGGCCGGTGGTGGCGTGGACGCGCGGATTGGCGATCTCGCGACGCCATTTGTCGAATTGCGCGTTGAGATCGTCAAGGCTGCGGAAGGTCCGGTCGAGGAAGAAGTCCTGCCGGATGTATCGGAACGGGCGCTCGACCTTGCCCTTGGTTTTCGCCCGATAGGCTTTGCAGGCCCTCGGCGCCGATCCGTAATGGTCGAGCAAGGCGACCAGCGACGGGTTGTAGATCACGGACCGGTCGGCATCCTCGCCGAGGACGGCGGTCTTCATCCGATCGTAGAGCACTTCGCGCGGCGCCCCTCCGCAGGCGTCGAACGCCGACACATGGCATCTCAGCACCGTTTCGAGCGTCTGGTCGGCGCAGAACCGTCCCCACAGCCACCGGCTGCATCCGAGGACGAACGAGAACAGGTGGACTTTCCGGACGACGCCGGGCTCGTCGGCGTATTCGGTTTTGAATTCGGCGAAGTCGACCTGGGCCTGCTCGCCGGGCTTGGTCTCGAAGCGGCGCTCGAACCCTGGCGCCTCGTCCGGCCGGATCGCGCGGAGATAGGCGGTCACCGCGGCATAGCCGCCTTCGTAGCCGCGCTCCCGGATTTGCCGGAACAGACGGCGTCCGGACAGATCCGGGCAGTTCCCGATCTTTTCCGCGAGATAGCCCTCGTACGGCTCCAGGAGCCGGGGCCGAGGCTTCCGCGGCGAATAGGCCGGAGCCGCGAGACCCCGGTCCAGCAGTTTGCGGACCGTCTTCCGGTCCAGGCCCGTCCGCCGCGCGATCGCGCTGATCGAAAGGCCTTCCCGTTTCAGTTCTTGCAACATGACAATCTTCTCCAGTTTGATCACCCGACCCGAGCCTCCTTCGGCAAAAAATCGGATGGGATTTTGGACTGCTTTCGTTCCGGGGGGCATGCCCCCCGGAACGAATTCGCAGCCCCCTGACTGGGGAATTTTACTTTAGCGCTTTTGGGGAGTTTTAACTTAGTAGTGACACGAAGTTCCCCGGTCTTCGGGTCCCGACCGTCCGCCTGCTTGCAGGCCACGCCCTCGACCTCGCGGGCGGCCATCGGAACTCCGGTGCCGTCGATCCCCAGCAGAATCTGCTCCGCCGGTGCCTCCGCCTCGACATCCTCCCGCTCGAACGGCCCGGATCTCTTGGCCGGTCCGCGTGCCGTGGCGCTGGAGGGTCGCCTTCGTCACCGCCACGCCGACCAGATTCTTGAGCTTGCGGCTCGCTTCCTCGTAGCTGTCGGAACTGGCGGCGTCGGCGTAGATCGCTTCCGCTCCGGAGCTGCGCCGCCAGCAGCGGAAGCGAACGGCCGAACTCCGATTCCACCACCCGCATGAGCACATCCAGCGCGCCCGCCTCGGAGGTCGGGAACTCGTCGCAATGCACCCGCCCGCTGTCGCGCCAATACCGCGTCACAACGCCGTCATGCTCGAGACTCAAAGGCGGCTGCTTCGCCGCCTGCTCGTCCGTCAATCCTTGCAAAAAACGCCACCGCCTCCGGATGGCGGAGCTCCGAATCCTGTCTCTTGATTGTCATGATGCCCTCGTCTGCTCGCGCCCGGATGCGCGGCGCCCGCCGTTCGCGGGTCTTCGGCAACCGCCCCCGGGACAAGTCCATGCTGAACCCTGATGCGCCCAATTGTAACCCTCGGAACGCCGAAATCGGACGAGGCGCGAAAGCGCAAAAACAGACTTCGCCGAAAAACGTGAGATGCACCCAGAACGGCGTTGGTGTTTGTGACGACCGAAACGCCTTACGAATTCGACGGGTTGTTCAAGGCTGTAAGTGTTACTGGCGTGCTTGGCACAGATCCAACGTCCACCCGGCTCGCGGAGAGCGGCTATGCCCTCTCGGCTGATCGAATCGAACCTTACGAATGGTGAACTGAGCATTCGACAACTCTTCCAACCGCTCTGATTTCCGGCTCGCCGCATATCGTCGAAATGCCTTGTCGCCACCCTCGTCGCCCAACATATCAAATTGCTTCTGCGTCATTCTCGGGTTCCTGGTTTTCTGTGGGCCAATCGTATTGCCTCGTGGTGATCTCGGCATCACTGTCCAAGGTGATCTCAATAACCTTGTTGACGGGCTCGTTTTCGCCCAACTAATTCAAGGCGCGCTCGAACAGGCGGCATTGGGTGTCCCGACTAGCAAGGCCGTCTGAGATATTCAGGCAGACAAGTCCGCAATGGATTTCTTCTTCGCCAACGAGAGGTATGAAATCCTTCGCATTATTGGTGACAAGCACGTATCCGTCGCTCACAGCGCGCCGTACTATGACCCAATCCGGATTTCCTTGAAGGCCGAGAAACACGACATGAGTCGCAAAAAACTCTCGATCTATTGCGATTGGGACAAGATCGCGGCTAAGGCACTCGTCAATCAAAAATCTCATTGGCAATCACGCATGAATCCACATCCTTCAATCCTGCCTAACGCAATTTCGCTTATGAGCCCTGAAGCAGCGTGTCGAGTTTCCCCTTTTTCGTAGTGCGAAGCTTGGTCTCCCACCATGCGGGTCTCCTTTGCCAAGAGTTACGACGAGGGTACGCCATATCGTAGATTGTGGCAGCATCCACTTGCTCTTCAGTCAGACTCGGGTAGGCGTCAATAATCGAAGCAACTTGTTCCCCGTTGGCTCGCATTGCCGCAATGACATGGGCGGGAATCCGCGTACCTTTGAAGCACGGTGCACCGGCTAGGATGTCCCTTTTGCTCACAATAATTCTTTTTGCTTTATCCAACGATGCAAGTCGTTGCTTTACATCGTTCTTCATTGAGCACACGTCGAAGGAAACGGCGTCCTCGCGAACCGTCTCTGTAACAGGATATTCAAGGACATGGCGCACGAGCCGTCGTCGGTCTTCCAAGGTCAAGGTACCGGCTGTCTCATAGGCGAGTTTCAGCCCAACCAACGCACACTTGGAAATCATCCACTTGCCTTTGTGCTTCTCCGCGAAGTTGCACAACAAATCTTCGCGGAGGATCCAACGCACCGTCTTCAGCGGCACCCCAGTCACATACGCTGCTTCCTTCGCTGATAGCAATTGTTGTTCGGATCTCATCGCCATAGCCTTTCTTTCAACGAAAAGTATGGGCTTATATACTTAGTGTCTGGCAGAAAAGGCGCCGGTTTTCACGGACGACCGGCTTGCCGGGGGTCTTCCGAAGCGCTTTTTCGCGGGGGAGCAAGGCCGGTTCGGCGCCGGGGCCAAAATTTCCGCGTTTTCCTCGGTTTTTCGTGCCGTCGGCGCAGGCTCCGCCGTCGGCCGCCTTCCGGCCGGTTTCCGGGGGAAACGCCGCTCAGGCGGCGCGCTGTCGTCGGATTGGCTGCAGCCGTTCTCGCATTCCCGCTGCATCCGCCTGCGTTCCAGCTGCGCTCTTCCCGCCCCTGTTCCCGCTGCATTCGCTTGCGTTGCAGCTGCATCCGCTTGCGCTCGCGCAGGATCTGCCCGATCCGGTGGACGTTGAAGGCGAGGACGGAGAGGCCGACCGCCATCTCGAATCCGTCCGGGCCGCGCAGCCGGACCCGGTCCAGACCGCGGCGCTCCAGGCTGTTGATCGCCGACTCCACTCCCGAATGCTTGCGCCGCGCCGCCGCGAAGGTCGGCTCCGCCTCGCGCTCACGCTCGGCGGCCGACAGCTTGCCCTTCTTCGGCAAGGCGTTCAGATCCAGCAGCTTGTCCAGCTCTTCGCGGTTCGACGGGCTGTGGAAGCCCCGGTCGAAGCTGCATCCCCGCAGGCCGGGGAACGCCTCCCGGCAGCGCCTGATCAGCGGAACCGCGACGTCGGCGTCGCCGCCCGTCCGCATGATCTCGTGGCCGAGCGCGAACCCGTTCCCGTCCTCGACGATGCAGACCGGAACGCCGAACTCGACCGTCTTGTCGGCCTTGCCCTTGGAGATCCACCGGGTGTGGCCCTCGAAGACCGAGAACAGCTTCTCCCCCTGCGGAATCTTCTCCCCCCGCAGCACGCGGCGGTCGATCTGGTCCGCGAACCGGCGCGCATGGGCGACGAGCCGGCCGATCTCGTCCAGAGCCGCCTCGGGGCAGCCCGCGCGCTTCAGCGCCGCCAGAGACCCCTCCGCCTTGGCGGCCAGCTTCAAGGACGCCGCCAGATAGGACCGAACCGCGCCCGGACGGGAGCGCTGCAGCGACGCCGTCCTCACGGCGTCGGACAGAGCTCCGACCGTGCTTTCCCAATGCCGCCGCCGGCGCCATCCGGAAACGCCGAACGCCGCGCAGGCCCGCGACGCCTCCCGGATCAGGCAGCGGACCGAATCCCGAAGCAGGCCGACGTCGGTCGGATAGCGCACGTCCGTCTCCGCCACGAACGAGTCGCAGCGACCGACCAGCGCCGCGCCAGGCTCCAGTCCCAAGATCTCCTGCCCGGCCGCCGCAACAAGATCGTTCACCTTGCGCAGAAGCTCCGGCGCCGGCAGGGCCACATTGTCCCGGATGGTCCGGAGCTCGTAGCGGCAGGGATCGAACCAGACGTCGTGGCCCGGAAACGACTGAACATCCGCATGCCGGTCCGCGATCTCCCGCAGCCGGTCGAAGTCGCACCGAAGCCCCTGCTTCAGAAGGCCCACCGCCAGAATCCGCCACAGATCCATCCCCGGGCGGCCCGTGTCCCGGCGACGGCCCGGAAGGATGTGCGCCTCCGGAAGGCGGAACAGCGCCGTCCGCGTCGCCTCGTCCTCGTAGATCGCCTGAATCCCGATCAGGAGCGCCGGGATGTCGTCCCGAGACTCCGCGTCCAGCTCGATCGCACCGATGTCGACCGAACCCAGCCAGGACTGCTCCAACAGACTTATTCCGCAAGCCTGCCGATGAAGTTTCGATCGCCTTGCAGATTGTCGACCCGGTTCACGGGCGGCCAGTATTTTGAATCCTCCAATGCCCCGGCAGGGAAAATCCCCCTTCGTCTCGAATAGGGACGATCCCACTCGCCGACCAGATCCGCTGCGGTATGCGGCGCATTGACCAGCACGTTGTTCGCAGGATCCGACTGGCCGGAGCGCACCGCTTCGATTTCATCCGCAATTTCAATCATGGCGTCGCAAAATCTGTCCAGTTCCGATTTCGGTTCCGATTCTGTAGGCTCGACCATCAGCGTGCCGGGAACCGGCCAACTCATCGTCGGCGGATGAAACCCGTTGTCAATCAAACGCTTCGCGACATCCTCCACCGTAATGGCGGTACCTTCGACGGCGGCATTAATGTCGATTATGCATTCGTGGGCGACGAAACCGTTGCGGCCCGCGTAGCGAATCTTGTATTTCTGCTGAAGGCGGCGGGCGACATAGTTCGAATTCAGAATTGCCATCTTCGTGGCCTGTTCCAAACCTTCGCCGCCCATCAGCAACAAATACGCCCATGACACCACTAGAATGGAAGCCGAGCCGAGTCTGCTTCCGCTTACCGCGCCGACGGCCTCGCCAGTCGCCGGGTCGCCGGGGAGGAATTCCGCCAAATGCGACTTCACGCCGATCGGACCCATGCCAGGTCCGCCGCCTCCGTGCGGAATGCAGAATGTTTTGTGCAAATTCAGGTGCGCCACATCGGCGCCGAGATCGCCGGGCTTTGCAATTCCCAGCAAAGCGTTCAGGTTTGCGCCGTCAAGATAGACTTGTCCGCCGAACCTGTGGGTAATGTCGATGACTTCCCTGATTCCACTTTCGAAGACTCCGTGGGTCGACGGATAAGTTACCATGGTCGCCGCCAATGCGTCGCCGACGGTTTCGGTCTTTTTGGCGAGATCGTCCAAGTCCACGGATCCGTCATCGCTCGTGCCGATTTCGACGACGTCATAGCCCGCGAGGCTGGCGGAAGCCGCGTTCGTTCCGTGCGCGGATTCAGGTATCATGCAAATGTTGCGGTGCGCTTGCCCGATGCTGGACAGGTATCCTCGGATGGCCATCAGCCCTGCGTATTCGCCTTGCGCCCCGGAATTGGGCTGCATGGAAATCTTGTCGAAACCCGTTATTTGGCAAAGCTTGCGCGAGAGGTCTTCGACCAGTTCAAGAAAGCCCCCTGCCTGATTGAGCGGCGCGAGCGGATGAATCTGGCTGAATTCCGGCCAAGTCACCGGAATCATTTCCGTCGCGGCATTGAGCTTCATCGTGCAGGATCCGAGAGGAATCATCGACCTGTCCAGCGCAAGATCCCGATCGGACAGGCCGCGAATGAATCTCGTGAATGCGGCTTCCGAGCGATTCAAGTGGAATACCGAGTGCGTCAAGAGGTTCGTCCTCCGCTCGACCTCCACCGGAATGCGCGGCTTCCGTCCTTTGCGCACGGTTCCCGGCCCGGCTTTGAAGACCTTGCACACGTCTTCCATCAGGTTCTCATCGGTGAGTTCGTCGACCGAAATCCCGATTTTGCCGCCGGGAATGTCTCTTGCATTTATCCTTTCTCGGCCAAGTTCCCGAAGCAGTTCCTCTTTCTTGTCTCCGACCTCGATCATGAAGGTGTCGAAGATCGGCTCGCCGCCGATCTGATGACCGGCGCTTGCAAGCGCATCCCTCAGATCGCAGGCATTGGAATGGATTCGCTCGGCTATGGTTCGCAGCCCAGCTCTGCCGTGGAAGACGGCGTACATCGCCGCCATTACCGCGGGAAGCACCTGCGCTGTGCAAATGTTCGATTTGGCTTTTTGCCGCCGGATGTGCTGCTCTCTGGTTTGCAGCGCAAGGCGCAGCGCGGGCTTGTCGCGACCGTCTTTTGAAACGCCGACGATTCTGCCCGGCAGCTCACGCTTCAGCTTTTCTTTCGCCGCAATGAATGCGGCGTGAGGTCCTCCGAAACCGAGCGGAACGCCGAACCTCTGCGCCGAGCCGACTGCAATGTCAGCTCCCATGGCGCCCGGCTCCTTGAACAGCATGAGCGCCATCGGATCCGCCGAAAACACCGCAAGTCCTCCGGCGTCATGCAAAGCCCCGGTTTCCGCCGAAAAATCGCGGATTGCTCCATAGGTTCCCGGATACTGAAACAGCGCGCCGAAACAAGGCTCGTCCCGAAGGTCCTGCTTCGGATCGCCGATGCGCAACTGAATTCCGATGGGCTCGGCGCGAGTGCGCAGAACTGCGATGTTTTGCGGATGGCAATCGCGATCCACGAAAAACACTTTGGATTTCGACTTCGAAGACCGGTAGGCCATAGTCATCGCTTCCGCGCACGCGGTTGCCTCGTCCAGCAACGACGCGTTGGCGACTTCAAGACCGGTCAAATCGCAAACCATCGTCTGGAATATCAGAAGCACTTCAAGGCGGCCTTGGCTGATCTCCGATTGGTAAGGCGTATAGGCTGTGTACCAAGCGGGACTTTCAAGGATATTGCGAATGATCGGGGACGGCGTGTCGGTTCCGTAGAATCCGGCGCCTATCAATGATCTGAACACGACGTTTTTTTCAGCAGTTGCACGGATCCTCGCCAGTGTTTCGCGCTCCGAGAGCGGGTTCCCGATGTCCAGTGCTTCGCTATGCCCGAGCTTTTCGGGCAGCAGGCTCCTGATGAAGCCTTCGATTTCTCCAAAGCCAAGGGAGGCCAGCATCTCGTCGATTTCAATTGGCGAAGGACCGATGTGCCGCAAATTCGCGAAGTCGTCCGGGAAAAAATGCTTGATGTCGTGGAGCATTGGTTCAGTCGCTCGTCAAGCAATCAATTCATTGTACTGGTCTTCCGACATGAACTGGTCGAACTGCTCGGGCTCATCGAATTCCATTTTGAAAAACCACCCTTCATTCAGCGGGTCGTTGGACACGATTGCCGGCTCGTCCGCGACAGCGGCGTTGACGCCGACGATGGTGCCCGACGCGGGCGCATTTATTTCCGACGCCGCCTTGACGCTTTCGACGACTGCGACTTCGGAACCGCATTCGACTTTCGCGCCGATGTCCGGCAGCTCAATGAAGACGATGTCGCCAAGCTGAGACGCCGCGTATTCCGTGATGCCTACCGTGAATTCGTTGCCGTCCTTGGTCAGCCATTCGTGATCTTCAGTATACCGCAATTTCAGTTCCTTCCGTCAGTCGTTGGTCAGTTGCGCAGAAAAGGCATGTCGACGATGCGCGCCGGGTGAAACTTTCCTCGCACGTTGCCGTACGCCTTGTCGGCGTCCCGCGCGAAGTCCGCGTCAAGGTAGCAGATCGAAATCGGCGAACCTACGCTCGGTCCGAACCCTCCCGATGTCACTTTCCCAACGGCGTTGCGCCCCTCAGCGTCCTCAAAGAGAGGCGTGCCAGACCTCAGCGGCACCCGACCGTCCGGGACCAAGCCGACCCTGCGGCGGATCGGTCCGCTTCCAAGCTCATCGTCAATCCGCTTGAATCCGGGGTAACCTCCCGCTCGATCGCCGCCTTGCTTTCGAGCCGTGCCTATTGTCCAGGCAAGGCCCGCCTCCACGGGAGAGGTGTCTTCGTCGATGTCGTTGCCGTAAAGGCAAAAACCCTTCTCGAGCCTCAGCGAGTCTCTCGCGCCGAGACCGGCGGGCTCGACTTCATCCATTTCAATGAGCCTTGATGCGAAGGACTCGGCATGATCGCCGTTCATCGAAATCTCGAATCCGTCCTCGCCCGTGTATCCCGAACGAGAAATGACCAGCTCGGCCCCGTCCGCTTCGAACTCGGAAACGTCCATGTACTTCATGCCGCGAACACCCGGAACCAAGCGTTCCAGCGCGACGGCGGACGCCGGACCTTGCAATGCCAGCAGCGCAAGATTCCCGTGAAATTCGACGGTGCCGTTTTCAGAGAGCGCTCCGTTCAGCAACGAGGCGACTTTGTCCCGCCGCGAGCCGTTCGCCACGAGGCGGTAGCGATCATTCAACCTGCCGGCAATGAAATCGTCCACGATGCCGCCGAGTTCGTTGGTGATGACGCCGTAAACCTGTCGACCTGAGCGCAATCCGACAAAGTCCGTCGGCGAAAGAGTTTCAAGCGCGACTGCAAGACCGCGCGGCAAGCCTGCCCGGGATCGAACTTCGAATTGACCCATGTGGCTTACGTCGAACAAGCCGGCCGAACTGCGAGTCCATCGGTGTTCCTCGAGAATTCCTTTGCCGTATTGGATCGGCAATTCGAACCCGGCGAAGGGCACCATCTTGGCGCCGATGCGCTTATGCAGGTCGTAGAGCGGGGTGCGCCTCAGCGGCTCGGGATCCTGGGCCGATTCGGAGGACATCAGCTGCGCCGCCTCGACGCACTCGGACCGCAGCCGCCAGCTTCATAAGGACATATCGGCAAAACAGTCTCGCGCACCGAATGAATTCTCGACGGCGGAACATAGGTCAGGTCAAGACCGCGCGCAAGCGCACGCTCCGAGTGGGGTGCGGTCCATTTTCTTTGGTTGGGCGGCTGCGGCGCGGCAAGCCCTCCAATCGAGGAAGTCGGGCCAACGCATGTTTTCGAAGCGGCATCCGATGGCGGGCACGGCGTTGGCGCCCGCTTTCGACCAGCAGCCTCCCGACTGTTCGAACCGGTTCCCGCGATGCAGTTGCAGGCGCTTTCCGCGATGCCGGATCCGGTCGGCAGGCCGCGCGTCCGACAGGGGTCGCAGCGCATCCGGTCTCCCCCGGCCTCGCAGGTGCGGATGCAGGCCGCGACGGCTTCGGACCGGTCGCGGCGCGGCTTCAGGGCGGCGATGGCCAGCTCGACCCGCCCGGCGTCCGGCTGTTTCCTGATCCGGTCCATCCATGCCTTCCGCTTGCCCTTGTCCGGCACCATGCACCGCCCCGTCTTCGGCCTTCGCCAAGGTCGGCGGCGGGAACGCAATATCATGGTTGAGATACGGAAGTTTTCGGCGTTTCGGCGGCGAGCCGGCCCGGTCGTCGGTTCGGGTCTCCTTTTTGGGCCGCCCTCGTTTCTTCGGCGGCGGGGCGGTTGGCGCATTCGCTCGGACGTGCTCGGGAATGAGGTCGGCGTGTTTGGGTTCAGCATCTTTGCGGCTGGCGGAGGTCCGATTCGGCCGCTTTCGCCCGGATGCGCGGCTCCGCCGTCCGCGGACCTCTGACGGTCGCGCCGGGGTCGCCTCGCGCTGATTCTTGAAGGCCCCGATCGGACCCCTTGAGGCGCCGAAATCCGGCGGCGCGCGAGGACGGGATGCGCCCGGGAGGATGTTCCTTGCGACGCGGGCGGGCGATCGCTTGAATTCTCGCGGCTTTCGCCGCGGAGCCCCGGTCGGCTTTCCCGAAGGCGGAGATCCTCTTGGACCGTCCGGCGCGCGGATGGAAGGCGGCGAGGGCCCGATGCGCTCCCGCCATGGATTGGCCGGAAGCGGGCGGCGGAACCGGGAGATTGAAGGGGAGTCCGCGAGGACCGCCGCCGCCGGGCGGGCCGGGAGTCGCGGCCGGCCCGTCCGGCCCGTTCAAGCATATCGGCGGAGTCTTGTCCGCCTTCCCGGCTCCAAGGCTATCCGGCGAGCCACATGAAGAAATACAACGCGGTGTTCTCCGGCTGGCGGACTTGATCGGAATCGCCGGGCGAAAGCCATGCGTCCGTGAGTCCGGCGCTCTGCGCGGATGCGGCGGGGCCGCCGCCGGCCAGGCTCCGTTCGTCGCAGGCCCGGCGTCGGTCGTCGCGTGCGCCGCGACGGCCGAGGCGAGCGACATGGCGGCGATGAAAGCGGCAAAGGTCTTCATTGTTCCCATCCTTCCAATTCCTGTGTTTCGTTCCAAGTGAAACATCATTTACCATATCATATATTATCATGTAAAGAGATAATTCAAGTAAAATCCACAATTTCCTCAATTATCACGAATTTGTGAAATCGGCGCCGCGGCGGCGTTCGGGCGTCATGCCTGCGGAGCGCGCGCCGGTCCGTCCCGAACCGGAAGCCCGGCCGATCGACAATCTGACAATCATCCGACAGGAATGATCGGATGCCGTCCCGAGCTCGCCCGCCGATGCGATTCCGTCCTGACGCCGGGGCGGCGGGCTCCCGAGCTGCGTCCGGCCGAAGATCCGCGGCCGGAGGGACCCGGGAGGCAGGCGACCGGATTTTCCGGGGCGTCCGCAAATGCCGCGAAGACGACCCAAGCGGTTGGGTTTCAACGCCGATCTGGTCAAGCGCGGAATCGGGAGGCAGCACTTCCGCAGGGGACAGATCCTGTTTCCGATGGCGCTTGCTGATCGGTTACGCGTGGGTGCGCAATTTCTGGGGATCGTAAATCGGGCTGGCGACGATTGTCGCGGTGGTGTCGATGCCTTCGCCTGAAACAATCAATGCGGTTTCCGCATCAAGGTCCGGCCGCACATGCGCAAGGGCCAAAGATTTGCCCAAACGATGCGAATGGCAAGGGCTGTTGACCACGCCGACCGATTCACCGTTCAACGACAAGGTTTCGCCGCCTGCCACCATGTCGGAGTGATTTATGTCCAAACAGACGTTTTTGATCTTCCCGCTGCCCTTCGCGGCCATGACCGCCTCTTTCCCGCGGAAATCGCTTTTGGTCTTGCTGACCGTGAAGCCGAGACCGACCTCCCACGGAGTGTTGTCCTCGGTCATGTCGTAGCCGTAGAACAGGAGTCCCGCTTCAATCCGCACCTTGTCCAGCGCTGTGAAGGAGCAAGGCATCACTCGGGCGTCGACCAGCTTGTCCCAGATGTCGGTGACGACCGGCCCGTCTGCGAATATCTCGTATCCGCGCTCGCCGGAGTATCCTGTGCGCGAGATCCGGCAGGCGTGGCCGAAGAGCGATGCAGGGGCGTGCTCGAAATATGCCAGTGCAGCAAGATCGATGTCGCAATGACCGTTCAGAATGTCCAAGGCGCCTGGGCCTTGCACGGACAGATCGTGCAGATCGTCGGCAAATTCCAGCGTCGCGTCGCGCCCGTCGGCCGAAGCTTCCAAGAGCGCCATCGTATCGCCCGACCCGTGCACGATCATCCATTCGCCGCTACCGTTGCAAGACACGATCGCGTCGTCGGCGATCCCGCCCCGCTCCGTGAGCACGCAAAGGTAGGCCGCTTTGCCGGGCGCAATCTTGGACATGTCCCGCGTCGTCAGGTGATCAAGAACGGCCTGCGCGTCGGGCCCGCGGACAAATACTTTTTTCAAAGGCGACATATCGAACATGCCCGCCCGTTCGCGCACGGCATCATGCTCGTCGTTGGGATCGGTGTCATAGGTCCAGGCGGTTCCCATACCGTTCCAATCCTCCAGTCCGGAGCCCAGCGCGGCGTGGCGGCCGGCCAGGGCAGATGTGCGACTGAGTTCTTCGGTCATTTTTAGTTCCTCTAGTACCATTCGTCCGGCATTGAAGCTTTGCGCTGGTCCACGAACTCCGCGAGTGCGTCGCGGAGCCCGCGTTCCATCGGGGGCGCCTTGTAGTCGGCCAGCATCTGCCGCCATTGCGCAGAGGCGCGCTGGTCCGCAGTCAACGAGCCGTTTTCGGCCCACATTTCATAGGGGCCGGCCTCTGGAATCGTCGGCGCGAAGTTGGCCGACGCATAATGGCGCAGCGTGTGGCTGGTTGAGAGGAAATTCTCGCCCGGTCCGGCCTCAAGGTAAGCCTCGCGGCCGAAGGCTTCGTCATCGGTGTCGAACCCTTGCAGCATTTTGAGCATTGCGCCGCAATGGTCGAGATCCATGATGAATTTTTCGTAGGACATAACAAGCCCGCCTTCGAGCCAGCCCGCCGCATGCCAGATCTGGTGGCTGCCGGACAAGAGCGTGGACCACATCGCTCCGGTGCTGTCCTGCATGGCTTGCCCGTCGGGCGCGTTGGCCGCGGTAATCTGTCCTCCGCCGGACCTGACCGGCACGCCCAGTCTCCGGCCGAGCTGGGACAGCGCCATCGTCGTCATATTGGCCTCGGGCGAACCGAAGGTCAGAGAGCCGGATTTCAGGTTCATGGTGGAGTGAAAGCTGCCGAAGACGACCGGGCATCCCGGCCTGACCAGTTGGGCGAGCGCTATGCCTGCCATCGCCTCGGACAATGTCTGCGCCGCCACGGCGGCGGGCGACAAAGGACCCATTGCTCCGGCGAAGATCGCAGGCGACACGCAAACGCATTGGTTCGCCGCCGCATAGACGCGCAGCGCACCGGACATGGTGTGATCATAGATCAACGGGGAGTTCACGTTGATATTGGCCTGCATTACCGCATTGGCGTCCATGAAATCGCCGCCGAAGACCAATCTCGCCATGTCGATGGAGTCCTGCGCGCGTTCCGGCGATGTGACTCCACCCATGAACGGCTTCGTCGACAGCGTCAGATGCGCCAGCATCATGTCGAGGTGCCGCTTGTTCACCGGCACGTCCGTAGGTTCGACGACCGTGCCGCCGGAATGGTGAAGCCATGGCGAGAGGTATGAAAGCTTCACGAAATTCCGGAAATCCGCGAGCGTGGCGTAGCGTCTCCCGTTCTCCAGATCCGTGACGAACGGCGAGCCGTAGCCGGGCATCAGGACGACATGATTGCCGCCGAGAGTTGCCGTCTTGTTTTGATCGCGCCCGTGCAGTTTGAACTTCGAAGGCGCTGTCTTGCATAGCTCCCGAGCATGGCCCGGCGCGAACCGGACCCGATCGCCCTCGACGCTGGCTCCAGCCTCGGAAAATGTATCCAGCGCCGCTTGATCGCCCCGAAACTCGACTCCGATCTCGGACAGTATCCAATCGGCCTGATCCTCGATTCGCGAAAGGGCGGAGGCGGTCAGCAACTCGTAGGGTGGAATTTTGCGCCCAATGAATGCAGGCGTTTCCGGGCGCGCGGCGTCGCGGTTCAAGCGGCCGCGGCGCGCCTTGCGGCGCCGCGCTTGGTCCATGCCGGCGTCGGGTATTTCCAATACAACCGCTCCGTCGCGAATTCGCATAGGTTGAATTCACAAAACTGTTGCCGTCCGAATATCGAAATTTTCTCTTTGTGGCATCAAAATTCTTGCGAGCCGCTCGAATGCCAGCAGCACGTCGGGCTTGCTCGCCGGAGCGAGTTCGTTTCGGGAACAACTGAGCCAGTTGCTCCGGATCAGGGCGATGGCGGGATGAGCATTGCCGATCCTGCCGATTCACAATTTTGGCCGGTGAAGGCTACTGCTCGCAAGCGTATACTTGAGTGCCGTTCACGAACGTCTGCAGCACCAGCGTGTTATGGATTGAGGAGGGGTCGACTGCGCTAATGTCCTGATCCAGAACGATGAAATCAGCGGCTTTGCCTACCTCCAAGGAGCCGATCCGGTCTTCCGCCGCAAGCTGATAAGCGCTGCCCATGGTATAGCCGTAGATCAGCTGATCAACTGTCAGCGTCTCGTTGGCGTCCGGCAGCTGTCGCGCGCCGTCCAGCCCGGGCTGGGTGCGGGTCATTCCCACTTCAATCCCATGAAGCGGCGAGCTTTCGACCAGACCAACGCCCGAGGCCGGAAAGTCGCTTCCCATCGAGATGTGCAGACCTTTTTCGAACATCGAGCGGAAACGCATCATTCGCAGTGCGCGCATGTGTCCGACAAGGGCTTGCCAAGTGTCGAGCGAAGCGTTCACATCCTGCGCCCAAGGCGGCGAGATCTGAGCGACAACGCCGAGGTCTTTCATCCGGTCCATGTCGCTGTCCCTCATGAGCTGCAGATGCGTGATTGCATGGCGCGCGGTTCCATCGGGGCGCTCAGCTTTGACTTGTTCCAGGGCGTTGACTGCTTCAGTGGTCGTTCTGTCGCCGATCGCATGTATCATCACCGGTATGTCGGCTTGATCGATTCTGCGCATCATCGCCAACATCTCGTCTTGGGAGAAGACTACGCTGCCGTAGTGGGATCCGTCGCCGGAAAGATACGGTTCGTGGAGCGCAGCCGTAGAGGCCTCGATCGTTCCATCGTTTGAAATCTTAATGGCGTAGAAGTCGAACAATTCGCCGTCGTAAGCGGCCTGCTGACGCTGGAAGTCTTCGACGGCTGTTTCGGCATCCGCCTTGCTGAGCAGGTAGTGACTTGCAAAGTAGCGGACCGGCAGCGCGCCGGACATTTCCATCTCCAGCAACGCTGCAGCAGAGTTTTCGCCGCCCATCGGCACTCCCGCGTCGAAGACCGAAGTGATGCCGAGCATCGGAAGATTGGGCAGAAAATTCCGGTGCGCGGCCGTGAACTGCTCCTTGGTGTCGAGCCCCAGTACTTTGAGCGCGGGCCAGAACGCGTTGGCTTCCACCAGCCATCCGGTTGCGTTCCCATCCGCATCCCTCTTGTAGTAGTGCACTCCGGGGATCGGATCGGGCGTGTCGGGAGTGATGTTCAGGAGTTCCAGCCCCTTGGAGTTCACCCAAGCGCTGTGGGCATCGGAGGCGATCAGATAAACCGGCCGGTCGCTGACCGCCCGATCCAGGAATGTCGCTTGCGGACCGTTCGGCGCGAAAGTCGACGGCGACCAACCGAAGCCGAGGATTGCGCCGTTGCCCGGATTGTCGGCAGCGAACTGCCGGACGGCTTTCAGAATCTCTTCAGGATCGTTGATCCCCACGAGCTGAGCGCCCGTTGACATCAAGCCTGCCACGCCCGGATGAAAATGCGATGAAATGAACCCCGGCATGACGAACCGGCCGCCCAGATCAATCATCTTCGTGTCGTCCGTCTTGAAGGCTTCGACATCGGAAATATCGCCAATCGCGGCAATCTGTCCGTTCTCTACGGCCATTGCCTCCGCTTGCGGCTGCTCGGAATTCACCGTGTAGATATTGGCATTGGTATAGATGGTTTCCGCAGCCTGCATAGCGGTTGCCGCGCAAGCAACCGTCAGGCCTATGGATGACGCGACAAAAAGATGTTTCATCTTCGGCAACTCCGATTTCCCGCGGAGTGAATACGGTCTGATTCGACGCCGCGTAGGTTGCAGTTTCTGCACTCTGTTTACAGATGCTGGACGGACAATCATCGACGATCCTCTCGATCATCCTTCGGTTTCCAGTGAAGCCGGTTGCGGTTAAGCAATGAAGACAAACGCTGGCAACACAAAATTGAGTTACCGTATCGAAGGCATCGACCGAAAGCTGCCATTCCCAAGCGCAATGGAATAGCTGGCCATTGCGACGATTCCTCGAATGCTTGCGCGAAGCTCGAGTCATCAAGTTCGCAGAATGGAGCAGACCGGCGCGTTTTGCTGACCGGATCAGTCTGAATGAACGTGTTTGGAGCACAAAATGAACTGCGAATTGCTGATCGATCTTCACAAGGACAATGCCCGGCAAGGTCCAGGCAGCGAAGACCATACGAAAATGGCAATTGCGCTTTCAGGGTTGTCGAGAGCACCTGAAAAATTGCGAATTGCCGATATTGGGTGCGGAACCGGCGCGTCGACCCTGGTGCTTGCCGAAAATCTCGATGCGGAAATTGTCGCCGTCGATTTGCATTCGGACTTCTTGGAGATTTTGACGGACCGGGCCGCGAAGCAAGGGCTGGCGGATGGGATCAGGACGCTGGCCTGCTCCATGGACGACTTGCCGTTCGAGGAAGGCAGCCTTGATACCATTTGGGCCGAGGGCGCGGTCTACAACATGGGTTTCGGTCGCGGCATTGCTTATTTCAAGCGTTTCCTGAAGCCCGACGGCATATTGGCCGTCTCGGAAATCACATGGCTGGCGCAAAGCCGTCCCGATGAACTCACAACCTACTGGACCGACATGTATTCGGAAATCACCACCGCAGCGGATAAAATCAGACGTCTTGAAGACAATGGTTTCGTTTTGAAAGGATACTTCCCTGTGCCTGCATCTGGGTGCATCCTATTTTCGTTGGATTGAGAAAGGCGAAGTGCGGCATGTCGAAAGCGGGCCGCCGCTTTGCTCGCCGTAGGACGGCGCCTTGAACAGCAGGGAGCGCGCCAATGACCGAACTCATCGACCGCATCAGCGCCGCCATGGTCTGCCTGAAAATGCCGTGCGCGCTCAAAGTGCTCAACCACACGCTGCAGCGGCTCGAGCAAGGCGAACTCACCGCCGTCAAAGCAATCGACGCCCTCCTCATCGGGGGTTGTGCCCTGCGCGAAACGAGAAGAATCGACATCGCCCTGCGAACCGCGAAACTCCTTCCCGTCAAAACGGTCGAAAGCTTCGACTTCGCTTTCCAGCCATCCGTCGACCGGGAGAGAATAGCCGCTTTGGCCCAGTTCGACTTCATCCGGAGACGCGAAACCGTCCACTTCCTCTGACCGCCCGGCACCGGAAAGTCCCACCTCACAACAACCCTCGGCGCCGCCGCCGTCAAAGCCGGACGCCAAGGGCAGCTCGCCGAAAAACCCGGGGCAGTTCACTTCTTCGCGCGGGTCGCGCTGCTCATCGTCGATGAAATCGGTCGCCCGCCCATCTCCAAGGGCGGCGCAAGCCTGTTCTTTCAGATCGTCAATGCGAGTTGCGAAAAAGGCGCGATGATCCTCACCTCGAACAGAAGCTTCGCCGAATGGGGCGACATCTTTGGAGCCTCCTTTGGAGCCTCCGTCGTAGCGACGGCCCTCCGCGACCGGCTCCATCACGCAGTGGTCGTCCGAACCGAAGGCGAAAGCTACCGACTCCGGGAACACGCCGACCTCATTCCCGAACGTGTCCGCGCCAATGCGCCAATCACGCCGCCATCTCCAAAAAAACGAGGGCGGCCCAAAAAGGAGACCCGTATCGACGACTGAGTTGGCTCGTCGCCAAAACTTCAAACTTCTGTATCTCAACCATGATATTGCGTTCCCGGGGCGGTGCCGGCCGGCCGACCTTCCGATGCACACTATGCTGGACAACTACTCAGCCAACAAGCACGAGGCCGTCACAGACTGGCCGAAGGATCACCGCCGATGGACCTTCCATTTCACACCGACCCCCTGCTCGTGGGTGAACGCCGTCGAGGGCTTCTTCGGGAAGCTGGCCCGCCGTCGGCACCGGCGCGGCGTCAACGATTCCATCAAGTATCTCAAGTGGTCGATTTTGGACTTCATCGCGCTACACAACGAGAAGGAGGCAAATCCGTTCAAATGGACGGCGGGTCCGAGGCGGCTCGTCGCCTCCCGCCAGAGAGGGTATCAAAAGATTGCGACTGACCAACAAAAGCACCCGGCCCGCCGACGCGAATTTTTCGGAATCGCTTATCCGAACTCGCAGCCTCGACCTTCGTTCGAGTCAACGATTTGCGCCCGTTGGCTTTCGCGGTCCGCGCGCTCATCGGGCGCCAGTATCTACATTCGCCAACGGAACTCAGGATATGGGAAACCCCGGCCATCCATTCATCAAAAACTTGCGACAATATGTTTTATTGTATATCCGCTTCGTCTGGTGCGGATTTATGCCAATCGGTGCGAAATTGAATCGCCGATGCTATTTCCAGAAGTCTATAGTCTGATCCAGCGACACCCATAATCATGACGCCAATCGGCAGCCCATTATCGTCCAATCCACACGGAATCGAAACTGATGGGGCCCCCGTGAAATTTGCTATCCAAGCCAAGCTGGTCATCGCGTCCTGAGACGATATCTCAAAATCCTCTATTCGTACGACAGTTTGGCCTAGCCTTGGGGCGGTGACGGGAAGTGTCGGCAATATCAAGCAGTCTACATCAGAAAAGTTTATTTCGAATAACTCATTGAATCTCGTGCGGTACTGCTGGGCATTCAGATATGTAACAGCCGATAGACATCTACCAGCCTCAAGCTGGACGCGCACATTTTCCGAATAGTCATCAGCTTGATTTTCCAAAAAATGGGCATGGTAAGTAGCGGCTTCCGAGTGGAGGATAACCTTCCACGCCGTAAATCCAGATTCCACACCATCAATATTTCGTTCTTCGACGGCTGCGCCTTCGTTCTCGAACAGTCGTGCGACTTCACCGACAGAGCGAGCAACACTTTCCGACCAAATCAACCCTGCGCCTTTCAATACAGCAATCTTCAATTCGGAGAGCTTGGTCCGTCTACCCCCTAGGTCCAGAGAATTGGCTGCCGTCAACCTTAAGGAGTTATTTTCTGACATCACCTTCAGAAGAATTGCCAAATCTTCGGCGGAGCGGGCCATGGGTCCCGGGACATCCAGCGACCATGATAAAGGCAAAACGCCGCGTCCGCACAAACGACCGTATGTCGGCTTGATGCCGCAAACCCCGCAGGCCGCGGCCGGTATGCGTACCGACCCACCAGTGTCACTTCCTAAAGAGGCCGGTACGACACCGGTGGCGAGAACGGCAGCGGAACCACCACTCGACCCACCTGTGATATGTCGTGGATTCCACGGATTTCTCGTTGCCCCGAACGCAGATATCTCGTTTGTTGCTCCATATGCCCATTCGTGCATGTTGGTTTTACCAAACACGATTGCACCTGCTTGTCGCAGTCTTGCTACCACGGTAGCGTCGATACCTGCAGGCCGCTTCATATCAACTTTTGAACACGCGGTCGTCGGATAATCCATCGTCAAATAATTGTCTTTTATTGCAATGGGTATTCCATGAAGCGGACCGTTAGATCTGCCCTGCGCCAAGTCGTGATCATGTGCATCGGCTTGCTCAAGTATCCGTGCGGCATCTAGTGCCACAAATGCATTAGTCGTAGTTTGACTACGTTCCGAACGGGCGATGCAAGACTCTGCCAACTCTCGAGCCGAGATTTCTCGTTTCTGGATGAGGCGACTGAGTTCAACTATTCGACGCACTTCTTTGATCTGTTTAGCCATGGTTGCCTCCTGAACCGCAGTATGTTTCACCCACCTGAATCATTGGAGGGAACAAATCGTACAGCAGGTTCCGCGTAGGAAAGGCCGCCTTGCGCATCGAAATCATCGCATACTGTATTCAAGATAGCGATAACTCCATCTTCGGCCTCTGGTTCGAGATCGGGATATCCCATTTGTCTCCGGTACGCTCTAAGTGATTCTCGCGTCCAAATTTTCATCTAGCTTTCCTTTGCATATTCACACAGCGAGCAATTCATGGATCAAGTCTGTATCATTCAACAGCAAATCCTTGGTTGTTTCTCGTGCGATCATACCTTGATCCATGATGTAGACTCGTTGTGCGAGAGAGAGACAAAAATCAAGGTTCTGTTCCGCTACAATAATCGTGAGATTGTGCTGTCGTAGAAGAGTACGAAGCGTATCAGCGATATCATCAACGATTGATGGTTGCACTCCTTCTGTCGGTTCGTCAAGCAAAAGCACTTTCGGGTCTATTGCCAGCGCTCGCGCAATTGCAAGAATTTGTTGTTGTCCGCCGCTAAGTCCGCCAGCCAAGGCATTGGCCTTTTCCGCCAAGATCGGAAAATCAGAAAGCGCGCGCTCAATCGCTTTTTTATGGTCTTTCCCACAAGCAATTGCCGGAACAGCGATGTTCTCGGCAACTGTAAGTCTTGGGAAGACGAAGCGACCCTGCGGGACATAACCAAGCCCGTTCCGCGCCCGATTCGCAGCATCGTCGGGAAGCACTCTGCCATCCAAGGAAAGCGAGCCGCCGAAAACATTGACAAGTCCCATGGCGTACTTCAAAAGCGTCGTCTTGCCTACACCGTTGCGTCCAAGAAGAGCAACGATCTCGCCACTATCTGCGCGCATGGATGCATCTCGGACGATGATCGTCTTCCTATATCCGCAGGTGGCATTGATAATTTCAAACATTTTTGTCGCGGCCTAAATAGATATCGAGAATTCGCTCGTCTTTGCGAAGTTCCTCCATGTCTCCGTGAGCGAAGATTGATCCTTGATGAAGTACTGTAATCATCGTGTCGAGTGACCTGACGAAGCCCATATCGTGTTCGATCACAATAACGGCTGCAGATTCAGATAACAACTTGACCAATTTCGATAATTGCCGACGCTCCATCTGAGTCATGCCTGCAGCCGGTTCATCTAGAAGCACGACGCCGGGAGAGAGACAAATTACCATGCCGATATCAAGCCACTGCTGCTGCCCGTGCGATAATTCCGATGCCGGACGAGAGGACAGGGCTGCGATCCCAAGCATATGCAGCATTTCATCTGCCATATCCTCAGCTTTATGTGCATTTCGGTTTTTACCATAGGCGGAAACCCATAAGTTTTGCTTTACCGACAGCTCATGAAATACCTGTGCTTTCTGATTCTTGATGCCCATACCAAGGTTCACACGAGCAAAGGGATTGCTACGGGTAACATCTTGGCCATTCAACAAAACTTCTCCCTTATCAGCCTTATAGGCACCAGTACAGATTTTTAAATACGAACTTTTTCCCGCGCCATTCGGCCCGATCAGGCAGAACACATGTCCCGATTTAAAGGAGTGATTGACCTGATTTACTGCGGTCACGCCTCCAAATCGTTTCGCTATGTTGTGAGTTTCCAGCGTACTCGACATTCGATTGCTGTTTAATCGAATAAACTTTCTCAAATTGCCGAAATCAATCTCCTTATTTAAACCATGCGCCGCTTCTATCTCTGTTTTCTTTGGATTCCGATGCCTCAGGAATCCCATGAGCGTTCCAATGCCGCCGATGATCCCTTTTGGCAGGAATAGAACCAGCAAAATAAGGCATGCTCCAACGACTAAAGTAGTCTGGCCGCCGATTACACCGCCGCCCAACCAAAATGACAATCCTCCTACTGCAACAGCACCAAAGAAAGCTCCCGATAACGTTCCCAAACCACCAACAAGGACGTAGACCGGCACAAGCAATGCTTCCTGCACGCTGAAAATCGAGGGGTTTAGATATTGTGCCCACGCTCCGAATAGGCTCCCGGCCAAGCCAGCCACGCCGCCAGCCGCCATGAAAAGAATCAATCCGAATCTACGGACGTCGTAACCCAGAAGCTCAGTTTTCTCGGCGTCAAGACGAATGCAGTCGATAATCAGGCCAAATGGCGAATACATTAAACGCTTGGCGATCAGATAGACCGCGATGGCAATTACGACGACTGTAAGGAGCATGGCGTTGGGCGAAAGTGATTTTGCGGCCGTTCCGAAACTCAGCTTAAATCCCGGAATATTGGACATGCCATTGTCTCCGCCGACAACTGCGCTGCCGATCTCAGCGGTGAATGAAACGGAGCCAGTCCAAAGAATGAGTGTCAGCGTATAGGTAAGAATTGTCGATTGGAGCGGTCCCATGCGGCTGTAATAAATGAGAACTCCGATCCCTCCGGCGATGACTGCGCCGGCTAATGCACCCACTGGAAGCGACCAGATGAGTGTGTTTCCGGTTGTTCCGGAAAAGTTGATCGCGACGATGCTGCCGACATATCCCCCAAGGCCGTAGAATGCTGTCTGTCCTAAACTAAGGAGTCCTCCCCGTCCCCATACCATATCGAGGCTCATCCCCAGCAGCCCGAAAATGATCCATGACGTAGCGACATAAGCGAGATACGGATCAACATGGAACGACATGATGCCGGCCGCGCTTGCGACGAATATTGGTAAAGCCCACCACCAACGATGCATTTGCGCGCGCATTCTACGTCTCCGACAGCGCCTTTGCCGAGTTGGATATGAAGGTTCTTGCGAAGATCAAATTCTAATTCGCCAACGCTCGGAAACACCTCTTGGCCAAGCCCACAAGATCATGATCGTTGTGCAGAAAAATAGAATGTCCCCGAAAACGGTAATCCAAAAACTCGATGTGATGCTCGCCAGAAAACCTAGACCGCCGCCTGCCAGAACCGTACCGCTGAGCGTAACCGGGCCAGCGGCGACGACGGCCAAGAATGCCTTGATCACGAATGCAAAACCCATATTGGGTGTAGCCGGAATGGCAGGCAACAGTACTGCGCCCGCGAACCCGGCCAGGCCAGAGCCGAGAGCGAACGTCATCATGTTGATGCGTCCGGTTCTGATTCCCATTGCCGCAGCCGTACTGCTATCCTGAATCGCGGCGCGGGCCATGATGCCGTAGCCTGTTCTCGTCATCAGCCAATAGATGCATCCGACAACCAGTATCGCTACGCCAATCATGAGAACCAAATAGGCTGCGATCGTGTAGCTCCCGATGTGAAGGCTGCCGAGGGGCATGCCGATGCCGGGTGTGACAGTTCCAAAAATTAGCACTGCCGTTTGATAAAGCACGAGACTCAGCCCCCAGGTGGCGAGCAGCGTATCGAACAAGCGTCCATAAAGATGACGAATTATGAGTATTTCAACGAGAGCCCCGAAGACTGCGGTCGCTGCTGTAGCGACGAGAATCGCGAGCGGGAAGGGAATACCAAGTTTCGTGCTCATCAACGCGGCGTAGGCGCCGAACATGATGAATTCGCCATGAGCGAGATTGATAACGCCCATCAATCCGAAAACGACGGCCAGACCCATCGTGGCAATCAATAGAACAGACGCGCTGGCTATCGACGAAATCACGACTGTGAGCAGGAAGTCGAATTCCATTAGCGCTACCTTTCTTCGTCACCAAGTCCCTGAATGCTCTATCAGCCGGAGGGGAAGACATGCTGCGCGGGTCACCAGGAAATGGCGACCCGTGCAGCCCTATCGAAAAGGAAAACTGGTGCGGATGGGATGATCTACATTTCTGGGACGAAATGCTCCATCAAGCCCGGATTATTCACGAGATCGCACATTTCGTCTTCGAAACTCGGAGCGACCGACGTGTAGGTCTTGATAACGTCGAATCCGTGTTGGCGGTTACCACGCACGATGTAGATATTCTGTTTCAGGTGATGGGAGCCTGGCTGCATTTCGACTGTGCCATTGGGGCCTTCGAAGGACAGGCCGCTTTCAAGTGCCGCGATCACTGCTTCATTTTCAGTAGTCCCAGCTCTTTCCACGGCGGCAGCCCAGATATGGACGGCATTCCATACATCTGCCGCCTCGGAGACAATCGGCTCGTCAAGACCGTAGGCAGCTTCCCATTTCGCCTTGAAAGTTTCGTTGTTGGGCTCATCAATCCACATGAAATATTCCTGCGAAGCAACGATACCTTCGCCGGCGTCCGGAGAAACGACAACCTGCTGGTTTCCCGAGCCATAGTTGGTCGATACGATACCCATTTTTTCCTTCAGGCCGGCAGCAGCAAATTGCTCGAGAAATCCAGTCTGGTTGGCTCCAACTGGTAGCGATACAACGAAATCCGGCTTAGCCGCTTGAATCTTCTGAATTGTCGAAGAATAGTCTGTAAGCGTCAGCGGCAGGAAATCCGCTCCCAACACTTCACCACCGTACTGCCGCGCATAATATTCTACCCAATGGGCAGAAATGGTGCCAAAGTTGTAATCTGGCGCCATAATGTACATCTTCGGTCCATACTCGGCGATAGCCCACTCAATGAGAACACTCATCTGCTGTGAAGCTGATGCGCCGGTCACGAAAGTCTGCTTGTCGCAAGCGCCTCCTTCGTACAGAGCATTGTAGAAATAAGGCACCCCGTTAGCACGTACTATCGGCCGGATTGCTTCGCGGGATGAACTAGTTAGACCGGCGAACAGAACATCGATCTGATCGCGAAGAATGAGCGCATTCGTGTACTGGGTGTATTTTGCAAGCTCCGACTGCGCATCGCTTTCTACAACCTCGATCTGTTGTCCCAATAGCCCGCCGCTCCCATTGATTGCGTCGACTGCAAGATGAAGCGCGCGGCTTTGCTGGATACCATAGATGTTCAATCCTCCTGTGAGATCAAAGATGGCTCCAGCTTTGATCTTGTCGTCGGCATACGCGCTCCCTCCTATCAGAAGTGTCGTTGCTAGGGCGAATATCGCCGTACGACCGAATTTCCTTATATGGCGTTGTGTCTGGATCATTGCAAGCTCCTCCTTTGCTTCGGTTTCCAGTGGAGTGATTCAGTACTTCGAGTTAGAGAGGTCTCCCTAACCGTCAGACGGATTGAATTTCGTATCATATTTTGGATAATCCGTATTAAAGTCGAACGATGGATCATTAAAGGAAAAACCATGATTGTCGCAGAGATGCAAAATTGCATCGATCGCGCCGCGAAATGCCGGTTCTGTCCAGCCGGCATCCACTCCGTAGGCTTCACCAGCAAAATATATTTGCGATGCTGAACTGAATTGCTGATTATACATCATGGGCACTTGCGTGTCGTTCCACTCGCTTTCGTCATACAGGCGAGCCGCGCCCTTGTACGTCGGCATCCTTTCCCAATGAATCACATATCCGCTTTCTGCGTCAATATATTGCTGTATAGACTGCTGGACATTTTCAGAATTGATACAGATAAGATCGGCTTCTTTAACAGCTAGAGCGACAAGATCTTTATCATCGTAACTCACAAGTTTGTTAGCGTCTCGCCACCACGTGTAACTTAGTAAAAGCGTTCCAGTTTGTTCGCTACCTCCCCTTGAAACCTTGACTCCGTAAATGTCCTGCAGAAATGTATCCGTTGCGATGCATTGCGGTATCTTGCATTCGGGATCCTCCCAGAATGGTTTATTCAGCCCTACAAATATCTTCGCACAGGGCTCCCAATGGGCTCGCTTCAAGTAGGTTTGAAGGTCAAATGGCCATTCGGTTGTCGTGTCGAAATTCTCAACATCAATTTCCGTATAAAACTGCCAAGTCGGTACAGTCAAAATTACGGAATCATAACTAACAGCACCGAATGTCGAAGAGACGGAAATGAGCGGAGAATTCGAATTTTTCCTAATGCCTTGAACTTTCGTCGAGAAATACAGCTTTACATTCAAACCATCACTGTTTGCCTTTGATGCGCTGTAGAGAGAGTATTCTTTCTCCACTCCCGGTATCTTCACTGGTTGGAAAAACAAGCAATCGTCAAAGCACTTCACACCTAGGTATCCTGGATTGGGTATTTGATTTCCCAAACTGTCATATATGGGCTCAGTGCCATAATCGGGACCGGGAGAAAAATTACCCTGACTGTCAAACAACCCTTGGATCAATCGCAATCTGTCTGAAAATCCATGCATAAACGTCCGAAAGCTCAGATTGAAAAAAGCTCCCCAGCTTCCGTCCCCAGCTCCGATAATATAGAATAAAGTCGCCTCATCTTCAGTCATTCCGACGCCACCCCAATTTCCAGGATCATTATCGCTGTAGTCTTTAGGTGCCTCTAATACGACGTCTCGGAAAGTTTTTCTCCAATAGTTTTTGACAATATCTTCCCAAAATCCCTGCCATTCAGAAGTTGGGTATTTTTCTTTAACCACATCAGTAACGCGGGTGACAAAGGTATTCCATTTTTTATATACAGTCTGCAATGCTTCCGAAGGCGGTTCTGTCTGATCAGCATCCCACATCAACATCGTCGGAACGCTTTCGCCCGACGCATAACCCTTATTATAGTAGATCCCAGTATTGGCGTAGTTTGAACCGGGGTTTGGAAAGCCTTCTGTCGTTATAGCGAATTGTTGCAAATAGTAAGCAAGAATAGAGCAGCCATCCTCGGGATCGGCTGTTTCCTCGGCAACAAAGAAGGGCATTCTCATGGCTCCCCCTTCTTGCACCGTATATTGCATGTTGGTGGTCGTGAGCGGTGATATCGTTTCCGTGTAGTGGCGGCCGCCATAGCGGTCGGAAGCTTCATAAATGGTAATGTTTTTAAGTCCACATCGCAAGAGCTCGCGCGCGACAGTCAATCCAGCAATTCCCGCACCGACAATGGCAACATGAAAATTCGGATTGTCTATTTTCGCGATTCCGCTGGAAGAAGAATTGTCCAGAAGCTTACGGTAGTTGAAATTCAGATCGGCGGGACCGGGGTAGGAGGCGTACCAGCTGGACGGATCCGCCAAGCGCCTTGCGCCCTTAGGTAAATCCCATGCTTTCGTAATTGACATCTCGGCCTCTCAACCCCCGACCGCTGTTTGCTTCGGCACCTTCCACCTCTTGACCGACAATACTTGGTTTTTCTCATAGGTCAAGCATTTGTACAGGTACGTCATCCGGTTTTCGCCGCCCATGATTCGCGTGATTTGCACAAGGCGTTGGCGATCACGACGACCTTGTGCGGCTTCCCCTCCTTCCGAAGCCGATCGGCGAAGACTTTCAAGTCCGTGTTGTGAATCGAGGCGACAAGCGCGGCTTGATACAGGACGCATCGGAGCGCCCGGCGGCCGCCGATCATCCGCTTCCCGCACATCTGTCCGCTGTCCCGCTCGACGGGCGCAAGCCCCGCGAGCGCGGCGGCCTGCTCTCCGGAGATCCGGCCGAGCTCGGGCATCTCCGCGACCGGCATCGCGCAAGCCACAAGCCCGATCCCAGGAACGGACCGCAGGACGGCGACGGTTTCAGCCAAGGCGCCGTGGGAGTCGAGGCGGGTCTTGATCCGCTGCTCCAAGTCCTTGATGCGCCGGTCCAGCACCTCCCGGAGATCGGCGTCGACGTCTTCGAACTCGCAGGCGGTTCCGTTCTTCTCGTCGGCCTTGCAATGCAGCGCATGGCGCTTGCGCATCTCGACAAGCTGCCTGCGCTTGGCCGCCAGCGCCCCGGGATCGCGCAGCTTTCCGCTCGGCAGCCGGCGTCCGGCCTCCGGGCGGAACGCCATGAAGCGGGCGATCAATTCGGGTTTGATCCGGTCCGTCTTGGCCAAAGTGCCCCGGCTTCTCCAGATGCGTCTCACGTTTTTGGTGAAGTCTGTTTCGCACTTTGGCGCGATGTCCGATTTCGGCGTTCCGGGGGTTGCGGTCACGACCAGCACGGTTCGGCATGGATTGATCCCGGGGCGGCTGCCGAATATCCGCGAACGGCGAGCGCCGACGCTCTGCCCGGCGTCTGCTGCTGCCTCGAAAACATGCGTTGGCCCGACCTCTTTGAACGGAGGCTTGCCGCGTCGCAGCCTCTTGACCAAAGAACATGAGATGCACCCCCCTGCATCTTGCTGGATTGACAACTACTACGACCCTCTACTGGCTCGCTTCAGCACGTTTATGGTCAAGCACACCGGTGAAGACGCAAAAATTAATTATTGATGCAGAGATTTCCGAGATTGCTGTCTACAAGAAATACGGCGATCACTACAGCTATGGCTTCAATATTGCGCGGAAGAGTCGAAGCGGTGAATTGCTCCTGTTTTCCAGAGATGTATTTTACCCGGTAAATTCGCAGCTGTTTCAGGAACATTCATTTTTTTGCATCGCCGATTCCCTGATCCGCTTCCGCAATCAATGCACGCAGAAATTCCTGCATCCAAATTGGCACGGCGATCAAACCGTCTTTAAGATCTGCAGCGAGTCTCGCTCCATTGGTTTCAGCGCGAAGCCGAGCAAGAAGTTTGCTCCGGATTTTCTTGAGCTCTTGGTGGTTGTCCATGACATCATTCAACCAGTACAATGCCTGAACAACCGCCATTCCGGATCGTCCGGCCCAGTAGAGTCTACTTGGAGCAGCGTTTTTGAATATGATCTCTTGCTTTCCGAGGATCACGCGCCTCAAGCGTGCATCCACGAGAACTTCGATCTTCGCCGGAACAGCCGTTGTCAAACCTAATTCATTCGCGGCGGTCATGCCATCAATCACATATCTGGCTTGGTTGCGCCTTGTCATTGCATCAATGACCGCACGGTAATCCGGCACCGTCGGCCGACCCGTTAGCGTGTTGCGTGCCGGACGGTCATACAAGCCGCGGTCGATTCGCCGCAAATCGTCGCTTTTCGCCAATCGCTGCAGCGTTTTGTCTACAGCGTTCCGCCGCGCCAGATCAACAAAATCGCCGGGTGTCCAGACGATGCTTGGACGGCTGGTGATGCGTTGCATTACCTGCTCGCGCAACTTGGGGAGGGTCGTACTGCTGGTCATGTTGCTTGGAGCGTAGTGCGCACATCCGGCATTTTCAAGATTTTGTCTGATTGATGATGCAATTTTCGGACAAAACGCTATTGAGATGCGGAAAAGCCCCCAATTTTGTAGCAAAACATGGATTCTTTGGAGCGGACAACTTGATGGACTGCTGCAGTCAGTGAATTAAGAGGTCGCCCCAAGAGCTTGACCCCATCGCAGACGGAGTTCAGTTCAAGTTCCAAGCAGGGCCCGATGCATAGCCGGAATTCCGATCAGCGCAGGTTCCGGATCGCCGTCTGAAGGGCCGTAAGCATTTTGTCTCGATTTTGAGCGAGGTCTTCAGTGGTAAGGCCTTTCGTTTGGTCAGCGATTCCGGCAACCAGCTTTTTGATCGCATCTTCGTCCAGGCGAGGGTCGCCGAGGTCGTCCCACCATCCGTTGAATGTATCTTTGAAGTGGTCGCAAAACGCCCGAAGACCGCCTTCACCCGCGCCAAGATGAAAAAGCATGGTGGGTCCCATGGCGGCCCAACGCAAACCGGGACCGGCCCACATCGCTTTATCAATGTCTTCGACGCTGGCGACGCCTTCGACGGCCATGTGGACGGCTTCGCGCCAAACCGCCGCTTGGAGACGATTGGCGACGTGCCCCGGCAGCCCCTTCCTGATGCGGATCGTCACCTTTCCGATGTCGTTGTAGAACGCTTCCGCCGCTTCCAGCACCGCCGGGTTCGTTCTTGAATTGGCCGTCAGCTCAACCAAAGGAATGAGATGCGGCGGGTTGAAAGGGTGCCCGAGGATCAAATTCGCAGGCTCGGTCCAGCCCTCCTGCAATGCCTCCAATGTCAGGCCCGATGTCGAGCTTGAAACAATCGCGTCCGCAGACAGGATCGGCTCAATTTCGCGGTAGGCGGCGTGCTTGATTGGCAAACGCTCCGGCACATTCTCCTGCACGAAATCCGCGCCATCGACCGCTTCGCCTGCGGATTTCGCGAAAGAAACCGCATCAGGCGTTGCACGGTCTGTAAGTCCGAGTTCTTCCAATGCGGGCCAAGCTTTCTCGATATAGCCGCGCACGCTGCCCTCGACGCCGGGGTCGGGATCATAGACCGACACGCTTCGGCCCGAGGCAAGCAAAAGCGCCGTCCAGCTTGCGCCGATCACGCCTGCGCCCAGAATCGCGGTATGGGAAATGTCGCTCATCAGAACAATCCCGGATTCAGCGGCGACGCGGCGGTCAGGCCGCCGTCGACGGTGAAGAGCTGGCCGGTGGCGAAACTGGCTTCGTCCGACGCCAGCCAAACCGCCATCGACGCGATGTCGCCGGGTCGCCCGAAGCGTCGCATCGCATGACGGACAAGAGCGTCGGCCTTCGCTTTGGCCGGGTCGTCCGCAAGATCAAAGCCTGCGTCCAGCATGCCGGTTTCAATCCACCCCGGGCAAATCGCGTTGCACCGGATGGAAGGGCCGTGATCAACCGCGATCGATCGCGTCAGGCCGTGCACGAACGCCTTGGATGCGTTGTAAAGCGCCATGGAGGGATCAGCCGCGTTGCCCGAGATCGATCCGATATTGATGATCGATCCGCCGTCGTGCATCCGAGGAATCAGGGCGCGGCATACATTGAACACGCCTCGGGCGTTTGCGCCCATCACCAATTCCCAATCGGCGTCAGTACTGTCCACGATGGTTTTTTCAATTTGCACGCCGGCGTTGTTCACAAGGATGTCGAGTCCTCCCAAGGTGCTCGCGGCGGATGAGACGGCTTCAGAATCCGAAACATCCAGAGTTAGCCAATCCGCCGGCATGTCAATCGGGACCGTCCCGCGGCCGCAAGTAACGACCTCGGCTCCTTCGGCAAGATACGCATCCACGATGCTTCTGCCGATTCCCTGCCGTCCGCCGGTCACGAAGGCTTTTTTGCCAGCCAGCCGCATCAGCGGGCCATCATGACCCGTCGGGTCGCTGCGAAAGAATCAAGAGCGCAGGCAGGCATGTCGCTGCCCGTTCCTGCGACCGATTCGACGACTGTCGGCATTCTCGCTAGCATGGACGATCCTGCTTAGAACCCGACCCGGTCGCCGCCCTTCAGGGCCAGCCGTCCACGCGCCTCGGCGGGCGTCGCGACCGCCAAGCCAAGGTTCTCGATAATTTCGCGTATACGGGTCACTTGCTGCGCATTCGATGTGGCAAGCTCGTCCTTGCCTATGTAAAGGCTGTCTTCAAGCCCGACTCTCAGGTTGCCGCCGAGCATCGCGCTTTGCGTCGCAAAAGGCATCTGATTCCGGCCTGCGGCGAGGACCGACCATTCGTAGTTGTCGGGTCCGAAAAGTTCGTCCGCCTTCTTTTGGAGATGAATGAGGTTGTCCAGGTCCGCCCCCATTCCGCCAAGAATGCCGAAAACCATCTGGACAAAGAACGGCGGTTTGATCAGCCCCTGATCGACGAACCATTTGACGTTGTAGAGATGGCCCAGATCGTAGCATTCGAACTCGAATTTCGTACCGTGCTCGCCGCCCAGTTTTTCGATTGCGTAGCGGATTGTCTTGAAGGTGTTCGGGAAGATGAAGTCTTCCGTCATTTCAAGAAAAGGGCGTTCCCAATCATGCCGGAATTCGGTGTATTTCCGCAGCATCGGGAAAATGCCGAAGTTCATCGACCCCATGTTGAGCGACGCCATCTCCGGGCTTGCGGATGTCGCTCCCGAAAGGCGCTCATCGATGCTCATGCCGAGGCCGCCGCCTGTCGAGACGTTGATCACTGCATCCGTGGATTGCTTGATGACCGGGAGGAATTGCTTGAACGTCTCGGGTCGAGGATCCGGCTTGCCGGTCTCCGGATCGCGCGCGTGAAGGTGAATGATGGATGCGCCGGCTTCCGCCGCTTCGATGCTGGCGGTTGCGATCTCGGCCGGGGTCACAGGCAGGTGCGGAGACATTGAAGGCGTGTGAATTCCGCCGGTGGGCGCGCAGGTTATGATGACGGGCTTTGACATTAGTGTTTCATCTGCTGCACTTGGGCGGAAAGTCCGCCATCCAGAATCCAGAGTTGTCCCGAGGCGTATCGGGCCTCGTCGGAAGCCAGCCAATTCGCCAGATTGGCGATGTCCTCCGGCGTACCGTAGGTGCGCATCGGATGCACATCCCGCACCGCCTTCTGGAGGGTTTCGATGTTCCCGCCACCGCCGCCGGACCCTTCGCCGTTGAAGAAGCTTTGCAGCATCGGCGTGTCGATGTAGCCGGGGCAAATCGCATTCACGCGGATGCCTTCCGGCCCATGATCGCAGGCCATGGCGCGGGTCAGCGCGTGCACTGCGCCCTTGGTCGCGCAATACGCGGCGAGTCCGGGATCGGCGATGAAACCGTCGTAAGATCCGAAATTGATGAGGCTGGCGCTGCTTCCCGCCTTTGCGGCGTCGCGCATCAAAGGCAGCGCGTATTTCGAGGTCAGGAACGTGCCCGTGGAATTGACTGCGAAGCAGCGATTCCACTCGTCCAGCGTCGTTTCCTCGACCGTCTTCTCGATCTCTATTCCGGCGGCGTTCACAAGTATGTCGAGCTTGCCTCGTTCGTCGCGAACCTGCTCCATGGCCGCAATGACATCGGCTTCCCGCGTCACATCAAGCTTGACGAAAACACTGCCGTCGTCGACATGCGTCGCAAGCGACCCCTCAGGAGTCAGATCGGCGGCGTAGACCTCGGCCCCTTCCTTCAGGAAGCGTCCGACAATCGCCCGCCCGATGCCTCCTCTTGCTCCGGCAACCAAAGCCGTTTTGCCTTCAAGCATCATCCGTTGATATCCTTCAAAGGCGGAAAGCGATAGCGGTTGGCCGCAATGGTCCAATCCATATGGTTTCGAACATATTGCTGGCTGGCATCCGAGGGCGGGTTGTAATCCCAGTGCTCCCCGGCGCCGGCTTCCATCGCCGCATGCAGCGCGCGGCGAGCCTTTTGCGTAGCGATAACCTTTTTGCGGAGGTCTTCGCTGTCCCAGCGTTCGGCAACTTCATCGGCAAAGTCGGCCGCGACGCATTCGTACTTCGGATCGGCCGCGAGATTGATTTTCTCGAACGGATCCGACTTCAAGTCGTACAGCTGGGGCGGATCGGCATCACAGTGGATGTATTTCAACGAACCGCGGCGGATCATGAACACGGGGTAGGCGGTCATTTCCGCGCAGTATTCGCCAATCGCTTCGTCAAGCGGATCGTCTTCTCCACGCGCCAGAGGCATCAGGCTTCGACCATCAATCGGCTCACCCAGCATCTCCTCGCTGCCGCCACCAATCTCGATGAACGTCGGCAGCATATCGACCAGAGAACATGCGTTGTCGGTGCTTCCATGGGCTATCCCGGGACCCGCCATGACAAGCGGAACGCGAGCGGAATGCTCGAAGAAGTTCATCTTGTACCAAAGCCCGCGCTCGCCCAGCATGTCCCCATGGTCCGCCGCCGCAATCACGATTGTGTCGTTCAGTTCCCCTATTTCATCGAGCGTTTGGACAATTTGCCCGATCTTGCTGTCGAAATAGCTGACATTCGCCAGATAGGCTCGGCGCGCACGACGCACTTCTTCGTCGGCGAGCGGCACGTACGACGCCTCTATGCCATCCATCAGCCGCCGCGAGAACGGATCCTGATTTTCCAGACTTGGAACATGCTTGGGAAGCTCAATCTCTTCATCAGCGTAAAGGTCCCACCATTCAGGCCGTGCCACGTAAGGGTCGTGCGGATGTATGAAGCTGGCGACCAAAGCGAATGGCGCTTCCTTGCCCGAAGCCCCGTCCCGCGCGACGTCGAACAACCATCGTCGAGCTGCAAAACCAACCTCGTCATCGTAGTCGATTTGAAACGTGGCCTGCGCAACGCCGCTTTCCTTGACGGTCCGCATGTTGTGATACCACTTGTCGACCCGCTCATCCGGGGCTTCCCAATCCGGCGTCCATGCGAAGTCCGCAGGGTAAATGTCGGTCGTCACGCGATCTTCAAATCCGTGCATTTGATCAGGGCCGACGAAATGCATCTTTCCGGACAAGCACGTCCTGTAACCCAATGCCTTCAGATAATGAGCGAAAGTCGGAATCGACGCTTTGAACTCCGAGGCATTGTCGTAGGCTGCGATCCGGCTGATAAATTGCCCGGACATGAAAGCGAACCGGGATGGCGCGCAAAGCGGCGAATTGCAGTAGGCCGCATTGAAGCGCATTCCCCTTGCGGCCAGCGCATCCAGATGCGGCGTCTTGGCAACCGGATGCCCGTATGCGCCGGTAAATTGCGGAGCCAACTGATCCGCCATGACAACGACGATATTGGGGCGCGTCACGCAGAACCTCGCGCGTAAGCGTCCAAGACCAGACCATGAAAGTGGTGAACGGCATGTTCGGATTTTCCCGAACCGTCCGGATCATGGACGATGCGGCCCTGCGTGAAAGCCGGGGTGCTCATGCCGCGCTGAACGCTTTCGACGAGGTTGATGTCTTCCACTTGCAGAACCTCATCCAGATATCGAATTGCGTCGAGTTCCATTTCGTTCGGTTCCGGGGTTTCCAGAAAGAAGTCGTAGGTCTCAAGCGTTCTGTCAGGCCCCGCCGGAATGATGTTGAGAACGATCATGCTTGATCTGCCGGGATACCGCATCAGGCAAGTCGTCGGCCAAAGCCACCAGACCGCATGCGTCCTGACGGTCGCATTGGAAACGTCGTAGGCGGCATTCTGAGAATTCCCGGCGTCGGCCATATGGCTCGAATAGATGCCGCAGGTGGCCACCTTGTAGGTGTCCATATCCACCAGGTCGCAAAAGTCCTTATGGGCGGTCGGGCAATGATAGCACTCCAGGAAATTGTCGACGACGTTCTTCCAGTTCGACTTGATGTCGTAGGTCAGGCGATGGCCGAAGGTAAGTTGGTCGACGTCAGGCGCCCAACGGCGAACTTCGGTTTCAAGATCGCCCGATTGTTCGGACAATGACGGTCCATCCGCGTCCAGATTGACGAAAACAAAGCCGCAAAACTCTTCCACCTGAACCTCTTCCAAGCAGATGTCGCGTGGATCGAAATCTTGAAGGTTCTCAGTGTGGGGCGCCCGGGCAAGCCGGCCGTCAAGCTTGTAAACCCATGCATGATAAGGGCACATAATTCGCGTTACGTTTCCCTCGCCCGACAAAAGCTCATGCGCGCGGTGCTTGCATACATTGTAGAACGCCCTGAGCGCGCCGTCGTTTCCTCTGACCACGGCGATAGGGTTTCCGGCAATGTCCGCCGTTACGAAGGATCCCGGCTCCCTTGTTTTTTCGACATGGCAAACCCATTGCCACGACTTGGCGATGATGGATTTGAGATCCGTATCGAACCAGTTCGCATCAGTGTACGCTCTGGACTGCAACGATTTCGAGCGCGCTGGATCGGGATCGAAGCCGAAAGAGATTTCCCCTGTTTCCGACATTCTTGTCACCTCCAATCATTGAATCCCAAAATGCCCGAAGTGTCTGGATTTCCTTCTAAATGCGAAACCGCCATGATGCCAAGGCGATTGATCTCCCAAGCCGCATCCAAGAAAAAAATCCACAACTTGAGGAACCCAAGATGCGAATATTCGGATTTTCCGGGGCGGTTGCAAGAGCCGCGAAGATCGCCTTGCGCGACTGAATTCTTCTTTCGAAGAAGCGTTCGGAATCAGACTTTAAAACATGGAACGTCCCACGCAGTTTGTATCACCATCACCAGCTGTTGTCCGAAATCGTGAAGATCCGCAACAACTTGATCAATAGGCGATCAGTGAACAAAGTTGAGCAGACGCTTGATCGTTCCTTCAACGGTCTTCAACCGGTTCGCCAGCGCGTCGTCGAATCATCTGGCGCATCGCGCGATAGCGGCGATAAAATGTGGTTTTCGCGGCAACCGGCGAGGGCAGCGCAACGCATGGTCGAGGCAGTGGGAACGCGGTTATCGCTTGGCCGGTTCGTCAGACCGTTGACAATTGCAGGACGGTCGGAGCATGCCTCGCAGGCGTGAATTGAGACACACTTCCTTTGCGGATCCTCGCCATGCGCCTGATCGCTTCATTCGCAGAGGTGGCGGCATGCGGCGGGTAATTCGAGTGGAGATATTGTTGCGAAGCAGCATGCAGGTTCAACCTAATCCGACGGGTGATCGAAAGCGGCCGTTCTCCCCGCGCCCGACAACCTCAGAACGCGAAGCAACTTGGAACGTAAAGTAAATTTCCTTGCACCAATCCAAATCGGACGCATGAAAAAAAGCCCCAAGCTCATGAAATCTTTTTACCTATGGCTTCCGCAAGATCACCCATGATCTCCTTCACCGCTGTTTCGCAGGGGCTGTAGTAGCCGAATCCTTGGATGACATCCCTCTCCCCGTGCGCAATCTTGTTTCTTCGATTCACTAAGTTTTCAAGGGTATGATTATGGCTCCGAAGTGACTTGATTTCTAAATCCGCTGCTTCGAGTAGCCAAGTTAGCGTTGCGGGTCGCAAATTCGATTTTGTATCGACTTTCTCTGAGAAAGTAACGGGATTATCAAGGACGTCACCCTCAAAGCCGCGTATAGCCAACAGTAATTCCACATCGTCCCTTTTACGCAGTTCCTTTAGCTTTCCGGTTAAGGCGAAGGCTTGAGTTTTTGGTTTAAATTCACTGTACTTTGCACCAGAAGACTCCAAGGCCTTGAAATAGACGGTAAGGGCGAACTTACAAAATCCCTCGTAATGCGCATAAAGCAGCGTCCAGCTTGCACGGAATAGAATCAGCTTTTGCCACTTGGCGAGATCGTCGTTGGCAAGCAATATGCGAAGTTCGGCCAACTCCGTTTCACGCCAATCCAGATCACCTGTGATTTTCTCAAAGGGTGTCATGAGTCCAAAAGGGCCGCCCGAACGACTTCAATTCTCTGCTCCATTTTATGCTTCGAGTTCGCGCCTGATCCGGTTGCCCCTTTGAAGCTGTCGCTTTCAAATGCGTTGCTCAACTTCTCCTTCAATTCAGCTTCGGGAGTATTTTCCAGCGCTTCGAAATGATCTCCCAATGCTCCCGCAACGGCTTCAAAATAAGCGGGGGCGAGCCGTCCAAGTGCCTGCCCATTTCGGAAGCGAGAAAACGATGAGTCACCGAATTTACGTACGACAAAGGCAAAAAAACTTTTGAAGTCATCCGGATTCAATGTAACTTCGATTCGGCGTAAAAGTACATTTTCCATAAAGTTATCCAGCCATTCCCGGACATTACCCGAAAATTCATCTCGATAGTGGCGAACAGCAAAGAATCGAAGCACTAACTCCTCGTTCATCCGCCTGTCCATGTCTTGTTGTGGTAATCGTCTAATCGCAGTTCTGAAGTTATTATCTGCGGCCATCTCTTGTAAACGCTGATAGAATTTTTCTCCACCGGACAACATGCGAGAAGAACAATTACGAATTTCTTGTGCGGATAGCAAAGAGCCTCCCGTGTTCAAGCGTTTGAACATTTCATACCTTACATATTCATCGCCACTACTCATGACGATTACTGCGCGAATTGGTGCTCTCTTCAGACGAAACCGAATTGGGGCGTTGAAGTCGCTATACTTCTTTCCGTTGATATCCTTGAGAATATCACATCCCTGAAGAACAAGTTCGTCTTGCTTAATTGCATTATGATCCAAAAATTGCAAAACCGAACTTGTGCGTTGCAGCCCGTCGATTAACTCAAGAACACCGTTACCGTTCTCGATAAGGAAAATTGGCGGTATCGGCAGCTTAAGCAGAATAGACTCGATGAGGCGTGACCGTTGTTCAACCGTCCAGCGAAATAGTCTTTGGTACTCCGGGCTGATGATGATTTCGTTGGCCAGATGGAGGTTAAGGATTTCTCCAAAGGAAAAATCAACTGTTTCAGTCCTAATCACGTTGCTCTCAATGCTTTCCATGATAGCCCCAAGCTGAGTATTTATGCACGATGTGTTGCATCTCCCTACTGTGGATAGGGCAGGAAGCCAAGTCGGAATTTGTTTGAAAGGGCTCAATCACTTGAATTCCTGAACTCCTAATTTCTTATATTGTTCAGTTTAAGTTTTTCATATATTCGTGATATATGCAGAATCGACGAACCGCTACACATATCCGATGCCGACCCTTCAGGGATTCGGAGGCCGGTTTCTTGGCGGCGAAGCGTGCGCGGAGCATGTCCGCCGACTTCATCCGCCCAAGCTGCGCGAGAGGCATGTCAACGGGGCGATCAAGCCCGCCGAAGCTTGAAACGCAATTGCACTGACTGGCGCTTGGTTTGGAACGAGTGATGCTCGACAAATGCACGAACGTTGGATGATGGCTTGCGTGCGAGTGCGAGCGTTGCAAATAAAGACCCGGCAGGCGCTGGCATGCCCGCTTTCCAGCAAAGCTCTGAGTTTGCCTGTTTTTAAGACCTTTTGCGAAGGCTGGGACTTCGCAAAGCGGCCAAGTGGCGTGTTGCGACATTTCTGTGCATGGAGGCAGCGATGGCCTATCGCGTCGGAGTAAAGCCAGAACTGCTGCGTTGGGCGCGTGAACGCGCCGATGCAGACATCGACTCGCTGGTTCACAAGTTTCCCAAGTACCGTGAGTGGGAGAGCGGCGATGTTAAGCCGACATACAGGCAGCTTGAGAAATATGCGAAGACAGTTCATGCCGGGGTCGGTTTCTTCTTCCTGTCGGAACCTCCAAAAGAACGCTTTCCGATACCTGATTTTCGTACCGCTGGCGACAAGCCGCTTCGGCGGCCGAGTGTCGACTTGCTTGATACTGTATATCTTTGCCAAAGACGTCAGGATTGGTATCGGGAGTTCGCCGTTACGGAAGGCGAGTATCCGCATCCATTCGTTGGTTCGGCAAAATTGGGCGAAGATGTAGAGGCAGTCGCCGCGCGAATTCGCAGCGCTCTCGACTTTGACTTGGAGGAACGTCGAACTTTACCGACTTGGACGCAAGCGCTACGACATTTCATTGAAAAATCGGACGCGCTTGGCGTGCTGGTGATGGTGTCCGGCGTTGTCAAGAACATTTCGCACCGCCGTCTCGACCCGAGGGAATTTAGTGGGTTCGCGTTGTCCGACGACCTTGCGCCGCTCATATTCGTCAACGGCGCCGACTCCAAGGCAGCGCAGATGTTCACCTTGGCGCACGAGATGGTCCATCTTTGGGTTGGCACGACTGCGCTTTCGAACAACCAGCCTGATACTTTCACTGAACACGAGGTCGAATCTTGGTGCGACAGGGTTGCGGCGGAACTTTTGGTACCGCTGAACGTGTTGCGCCAAGAGTATCGGCAGGATGCAGAAATGCCTGAGGAACTCGCCCGTTTAGCGCATCAGTTCAAAGTGAGTTCGCTGGTCGTATTGCGCCGAATATACGATGCGAATGGCTTGACGCTGAAGGAATTCCATCAGGCCTACGTTCAGGAAGTCGAACTGCTGAAGGAAAAGCCCGCAAAGAGCCGGGGAAGTTTCCATGCGACGCAGAGCGCTCGCCTTGGCGAGCGTTTTGCCCGCGCCTTGGTCGCTGACACATTGGAAGGTCGAACGTTATTCCGTGATGCCATTCGCATGTTCGGTTTTTCGAAAATGGAAACATTCCACAAACTGGCAAGGAACCTGGGCATGGACCATGGCTAATCACCTTGATGCCAGCGTTTTCATTCAAGCATGGAAACATTGCTGCGAAATGGATTTTTGCCTTGCATTCCGGGATTGGTTGACGGCTTGGCATGATGCAGGACACGGTATTGGCGTCGATGGCTTGTTTACTTAAGTCCGCAGAGTCTACATTTTGTGCGTTCGGCGCTATCTGAGTTCACCCATTGACGCGGTTGCGCTTTGGCATGGGGCAGCGGATCCTTCTAATTCGCGCCGAAGTCCGGGCGAAACGGTCGAACTCCGATCAATTCCGACCGAATTTTCGAGCCGAAAGCCCAACTCCGGCGAGAATCAACATATTGTGGCCGCGGATTCAAAGCAATAAACCATCAAAATCAATTTACGTTTGCTTGGATTGACAGCATGTGAATACGTCAGGCCAAGGGTCGATTTTTGTTGGCAAGAGGTGGCCCAAGCGTTCAGCAATTTGTGTTGCGTCTAGAGGATACGAGGAACGACGTATTGAAGGAACACGCGAGATCAATCCGGGCGTTGAATGACGCACTGGAAAATTGGCGCGCACGAATGGCGTCGGGAGAGCCTGGTGCAGCACGGCATGCTGGAACGGCATTTGAAAAGCTCTGCGCAGCCTATCTGAAACACGACCCGGTTCAGTCTGACCATTACCACAATGTCCAAACATATGCTGAGTGGGCTGAAAGCAAGGGCGAACCGAAATCGGATACAGGCATAGACCTTGTCGCGGAATTGAAACGGGAGCCTGGCCGCTTTGCTGCAATACAGTGCAAGTTTCGAGCGGATACGGGAACGGTCTCCAAGTTGGAGATCGCCTCTTTTTTGATGTGCTCCTCGCGACTTGAATTTGGCCGTCGCGTTCTGATCGATACAACCGCGCGAAAGTGGTCTTCGCATGCCGAAGATGAATTGCGCCGACTTATGCCGCCAGCCGTTCGGATTGGAATTCACGATCTGCGCAACAGCAGCATCAGGTGGGATGATTATCTAAACGGAAGTTCCGTGCGATATTGAAGCTAGTTCGCAAATTTTATCCATTAACATCAATAGGATAAGGCGGATTCCGGCCCATTTCCGCCTGCAAAAACGTAGTCATGCATTGGTCAATATATTGTGATATTTTTATCGTTGAAACATAAAAGTACAATGATAAAATGGTAGTCATGTTCGTAGAAACCGTCCCGAACCGCAAATCGCGGCCCACGATCCTGATCCGCCACTCCTACCGGGAAGGCGGAAAGGTCAAGAAGCGCACCCTCTCCAACATCACAAAGCTGCCCCCGGAGATGATCGAGAAGATCCGGGAGGTCCTGCGCGGCGCCGCCGTCGCCGACCTGCCCGCCGCGCTCGAAGGCGCGTTCACAATCTCCAGATCGCTCCAGCACGGGAACGCCGCCGCGGTCCTCGCGACGCTTCGCGCCTGCGGCGTCGACCGGGCGATCGCATCCCGGCGCTCGCGGTCGCGGGACTTGGCGGTGGCGCTGGTCGCGCAGCGGATTCTGGAGCCGGGATCGAAGCTCGCCGCCGCCCGGCTCTTCCGCCCGGAGACGGCGGTCTCCACCTTGGCGTCCCAGCTCGGCTTGCCGGAGAACGTCAGCGAAGACCGGCTCTACGAAACCATGGACTGGCTGCTCGAGCGCCAGCCGAGGATCGAGAAGGCGCTGGCCGAGAAGCATTTGAGCGAAGGAAGCCCGGTCCTCTACGATTTGACCTCGGTCTGGAGCTACAGCCGGACCTGCCCGCTGGTGGATCGCGGATACTCGCGCGACGGCAAGACGGGGCTGCCGCAGATCGAGTTCGGTCTGCTGTGCGACGCCGACGGGCGGCCGGTCGCCGTCGAGGCGTTCCCCGGGAACGCGTCCGACCCGTCCACCGTGGCCGCGCAGGTCGGCAAGCTCCGCGACCGCTTCGGACTGAAGCGGGCGGTGTTCGTCGGAGACCGGGGCATGATCACGCAGGCGCGCGTCCGCGAGGACCTCGAGCCGAACGGCTACGACTGGATCTTCGCCCTGCGGGCTTCCGGGGTCGGCGCTTTGGCCGACGAGGGCTCGCTGCAGCCCACGCTGTTCGACGAGCGGGACATGGCGGAGATCGAATGCCAAGAGCTGTTCCCCGGCGAGCGGCTGGTCGTCTGCAGGAACCCCCTGCTGGCCGAAGAGCGGACCCGCAAGCGCAAGGACTTGATCGCGGCGGCGGCGCAAGATCTGATGGAGATCCGCCGGGCGGTTCGCCGGGACAAGCGCCCGCTCCGGAGCGCGGACGCGATCCGGCGCCGCGCCGAGCGCGCCCTCAAAAAGCGCAAGATGCGGAAGCATTTCGATCTGAAGATCGGAACGGGATCCTTCTCATGGAAGCGCAAAAAGCAAAATATCGCCGACGAGGCGGCCTTGGACGGATTCTATGTCGTTCGGACCAACGTGCCGGAAGAGCGGATGTCCGCCGCCGCCGTCGTCGAAACCTACAAGAGATTGGGACGGGTCGAGAGGGCGTTCCGGACGATGAAGGCGTCCGACCTCCAGGTCCGGCCCATCCGCCACCGCCTCGAGCCGCGGGTCCGCGCCCACCTCCTGATCTGCATGCTCGCGTACTATGTCGAAAAGCACATGCGCGAAGCGCTCGCCCCGATGCTGTTCGACGACGAGCGCGGCCCGGTCCGCGACTCGCCCGTCGCCAAAGCCGAGCGCTCGCCGCAGGCCAAGCGGAAAGCAACCACCAAGCGCACGAGCTCCGGACAGGACGTCCACGACTTCCGGGGACTGCTCGAGCAACTCGGAACGCTCACGATGAACAGGATCGAGCCCTCGGAGCCGGGAAAGCCGGGATTCGACGTCCCCGCCTCGCCGACGCCGATCCAGGATCAGGCGCTAAGGCTGCTGAACGCGAAGGTCCCCATGCGGTAGCCCCTCCCAAAGCGGCGTGTCCAGTGGACGCACAGCCGGAATCCGCAAATTAGGCCGGACATTCAAAGAGTTGTTCAAAATAACCCCAAGGAACTTCCGTCTAAAGGATGAGAGCGAATTTGCGTTCAGTGACAAAAAGCAGCCTCGACCGCACCAAGAGCGCGCGATCAAGGCTGTCGAAACGGGGTTAGAGGAGCAGGAAAGTCGAGGCAAACTATTGATGGCCTGTGGCACTGGCAAAACCCTGACCTCACTTAGAATCGCCGAACGGTTGGCTGGTCCGGGCGGCCGGGTGCTATATCTTGTTCCGAGTCTTGCTCTGATGGCACAAACTGTTCGCGAATGGTGCACTGACGCCGAAGTTCCAATCCGAGCATTTGCCGTCTGTTCTGACGCACAAGTCGGGAGGCAGCGAAGGACATCTGACGACAAGATCGACATGGATGCTCTTGATCTTGCGTTTCCCGCGACAACGAGCGCTGAAGAACTTTTTAAGCGCACAAAGGATGCCGCTGACAATAGTCTAACTGTCCTTTTTGCCACCTACCAGTCATCCAAGGTAGTCCAGCAAGCTCAGGAATTAGGCATGTCACGCTTCGACCTAGCGATCGCAGACGAAGCCCATCGTACGGCAGGTGCTATTGTCGAAGGCGAGGAGCATAGCGATTTTGTCCGGGTTCACGACGAAGAATGCATTCGTGCGAAGCGGCGCCTCTATATGACTGCAACGCCAAAAGTATACGCGGCGAGCGCGCGGCGGAGGGCAGGCGAGCTTGAGAGAGCGTTGTGTTCGATGGATGATAAGCAGATTTTTGGGCCTGTGCTATACGAGTTGGGTTTCGGGGCTGCGGTAGAGCAAGATTTACTGTCAGATTTCCGGGTCGTGATTCTTACGGTACCAACGGAGGCAGCAGCTCGCCTTTTGCATGGCGATCTGACAAACCGTAAGATTACGATTGATGACGCCGCCAAATTAATCGGCTGCTGGCGCGCGCTCGCCAAGGTCGATGCAGAGCGTGCGGGCTTCCCCGAAACGGAATATGCGCCGATGCGGCGAGCGATTGCATTTTGCAATACGATCAAGTCATCAAGGCAGATTGAGGAATTGCTTGGCAGCATAGCAAAGCAATATCAGAACGATTCTGGACTTGTCGCGCATGCTGTAGAAGCCCAGCACATCGACGGCACCTTCAAGGCTGTTTCACGAACAGAGAAACTTGACTGGCTTGCTTCAGCGGAATCCGGTGAGTGCCGTGTGCTAACCAACGCTCGCTGCCTTGCCGAGGGCGTAGACGTTCCAGCGTTGGATGCAGTGCTATTCATGCACCCGCGCAAAAGCCAACTTGAAGTGGTCCAAGCTGTCGGTCGGGTGATGCGCAAGGCCGAAGGCAAGCGAATGGGCTATGTCGTTCTTCCCGTGGTCGTGGCTGAGGGAAGGGAAGAGCCGGAACAAATCCTTGATCGGAACGAGGCATTCAAGTCGGTATGGCAAACACTGAACGCGCTTCGCAGCCACGACGAGCGATTTGATGCAATGATTCAACGAATGGTTGGAGGCGATCCAGGAGATCGAATTTCGATCATTACGCTCCGCGATTGGAATCCGCCTCCCGATGCGTGCGAGGACGGCCCAGGAATCGGTCGTGGCTCTGCGGCGGATCCAGATTCTGAACATGCTCAGGCGGTCCAGATGGAGTTTGAGTTTGATGGTCTTCCTGAAGCGATCCGGGCGAAGATTGTCGAAAAGTGTGGAAATCGGGTGTATTGGCAAGAGTGGGCAGGCGACGTCGCACATATTGCGCAAGCTCATATCCAGCGCATTCGAGAAATGGCCAGAGCCGACGAGGCAGCCAAGGAACTGTTCGGAAGCTTCGTCAATGAACTGAGACATAGTTTGAACACCGCGATAACGGAGGACGAAACTATAGAAATGTTGGCGCAGCACGCGGTTACAAAGCCGGTGTTTGAAGCGCTTTTCGAGGACGACGAGTTTGCAGACCGCAATCCCGTCGGCAAAGGAATGCAACTTATGCTGGATGTCCTGAGACCGTCCGGCATTGATGTCGAGGCTGAGTCGCTCGAAAACTTCTACGCATCTGTCCGCCGACGCGCTGAGGGCGCTCAGACTGCGGAAGCACGGCAAAAACTGGTCACGGAATTATACGATAACTTCTTCCGCAAAGCGTTCCCTGACCACGCGGACAGGCTCGGTATTGTCTACACACCACCCGAAATTGTTGATTTCATTCTACGCTCTGCAGACGAGGCTTGCCGCGAGGCGTTCGGAGAGGGGCTTGGCGCACCGGATGTCCACATAATTGATCCCTTTGCTGGAACTGGCACTTTTCTTGTTCGGTTGTTGGAGTTGGGGCTGATTCCAAAAGCCGACTTGGAGCGCAAGTATAGGGAGGAATTGCATGCGAATGAAATCATGCTCCTGCCATATTACATAGCCGCAAAAGGAATCGAGTCGACATTTCGCAAAGTGACAGGAAATTCGGACAGGCTTCCTTTTGATGGGATTTGCCTGACTGACACCTTTGCAGGAGCCGAGGAAAGCGACTTGATGCGGGAGATTATGCCCGCAAATTCGGACCGGATCGCAACACAGAAAAAACTAGATCTGCAAGTAATCATTGGAAATCCGCCTTGGCGAGCGCAGCAAGGCAGCAGCGCTGACTTTAATCCGAACGTCAATTACCCCGTGCTCAAGAACCGGATCGAAACTACTTACGCTGCCCGCTCGCGAGTAACGAATAAGAACAGCCTATATGATCAATATAAGATGGCCATCCGATGGGCCTCAGATCGAATTGGCGAGAAAGGCATTATCGCGATTGTCACAAATGCATCGTGGATTGACGGGAATGCGGACTCCGGTCTGCGTGCTTGTCTTGCGGAAGAATTTACGAAAATCGATGTCGTCAACCTCAGGGGCAACCAGCGGACACAGGGTGAAAAATCCCGCATGGAAGGTGGAAAGGTCTTCGGATCAGGATCAAGAGCCCCTGTTTCCTTAACCGTTCTTACGAAGAATCCGAGCGGGCCTTCCTCGCTTACCCCCCCCTATCCCTTGACAAAAACAATAAAATACGATACTATTCCGTAACAGACGGGTTGACCCGAGAGGAAAAGCTAGCGTTCCTCGCGAAAGCCGGATCCATAGGCGGAATCGTAGGCTGGAAGGAAATAGTACCCGACGAAACCAACGACTGGATCAAGAAGCGGGCCCCTGAATTCGCCAATCTTATTCCCATGGGAACCAAAGAAGCTAAGGCAGGTAAAGGCGGCATTGCCATCTTCCACAAATTTAGTGGTGGCGTGAAAACAAATCGAGACGCGTATCTTTATAATTTTGATCGGGACGCCTGCGCGGGAAATGCAGAGCGCGCAATCGAATGTTACTGTGGTGCGCTTGAGGAATGGCAGACGAAGCAGGCTGCTGGAATCGCTTTCGAGGACTGCAGGAATGAGATTTCAAGGGCGCATGGCCGCCATTTGCGTTGGGACCGCGAACTCGAGAATATTTTGAAGCGTTGCAAGGTGATCAAATTCAATGCGAACTTGCTTTCGCAAGTCCAATATCGACCGTTCGTAACTGTTTCTGCCTATATGGAATGGAGGATGATCAGCCAAAAATATTTACAGGATCAGTTTTTCCCGCTCGACGGCCGAAAGAACATCGCTGTTTGCGTGACGGGCGTGGGTTCAACTAAGCCATTTTCTGTCCTTGCCACAAGATCATTGCCCGACCTTGAATTGATTTCAAAGGGACAATGTTTCCCGCGTTGGATCTACCGGCCAACACTGGCCAAATTCGGCAGATCGCAATCAGATGACTTGGGTTTATCTCCACTCGATGACTGCCAAGACAATATCACCAATGAAGCGCTGGGCAAGTTTCAATCGCATTACCGAAAAAACATGATCAGCAAAGATTTAGTTTTCGAATACATTTACGGGATATTGCATGCCCCGGATTATCGCGAGCGGTTCAAGAATAATTTTTCCAAAGAACTGCCCCGGATACCTTTTGCGGCCGATTTCGAAGCGTTTTCTGAAGCGGGGCGCCGATTGTTTGATCTGCATCTTCATTACCGGGACGGACCTATATGGCCACTTGATGTGGATGCAGCTGGTGACGTTCCGGAAACAGATATGTTCAAGATAACCCACAGGAAAATGAAGTACCTCGACGAAAAACGCACCTCCCTGCGCGTGAACGATCATTTGATCTTGCGCGGAATCCCACCGGAGGCGAATGAGTATGTGGTAAATGGCCGGACTCCCTTGGAATGGTTTATCGACCGATATAGAGTTACCATTGACAAGCGAAGCGGAATAGTTGACGACCCCAACAAATGGTTCGCAAAACCAAGAGATCTGCTCAGTGCTATTCAACGCATAGTTCATTTGAGCGTGGAGACGGTAAAAATCATCGACGGGTTACCTCCGTCACTCAAAGATTGAAGGTGAAACCGATTTTTTTTGGGGAATGGCTTATTGCTTTGAGTCCGCAACCACAACATGTTGATTCTCGCCGAAAATGGGCTTTCGGCTCAAAAATTCGGTCGGAATGATCGGAGTCCGGCCGTTACGCCCGGCTTCCGGCACGATTTCGAAGGATTTGCTTGCGCTCCGGGGCCGAAATGCGAATTCAAGTGCCAGGCTGCCGTTCGGGGCGAGTTCGCCCCGGGTACGAGCCGCGCGAAGAAGCTCTCGCCGCGCTGCTGCCGCCAGTTCCATCGGAACGACCATTCGACGAGCTGCCAGTCCAGATGCTTGCGGCGATTATGATGACATCAAAGGTACGGTCTGTCATTTGGCGGGGCTTTTGGAAGATTAAGTCGAGAGTGACAAGCCTCCATTTAGTTCGATGGCCTGCTTGGAGTTGTCAGCCGCAGCCGCTTGCAGGTTGCTTCTGTTCTTGCTCAGCAGCGGGCTCCGAGAAATCGGCGCCACGGCCCAAGAAAGTGCGTTCGGCCAAGTAGAAATCAGAGAACTTCTCGTTGAAATCCGGAGCCACCGATTTGGCATAGAGCCCGGTTTCGGCTAGGGCACCCTGCCATGCCCGAACTTTCGGGTAGTCGGCCAGGAAATCATAGCCCGAATGCTCTTTCACGATCTGAGCCCGGTGCAACAGCGGGAGCCAGGCTATATCGACGTTGCCGAGCGTTTCGCCATTGAAGAAGGGGCCTTCGCCCAACTGCTTCTCTGCTTTCTCGAACGCTTTGGTCAGCTTGGTTTCACGTTCGGCCAAAACGGCCTTGTCCTTGCTTTGCATTGTCGAACACTGAACCAGGTAGTGCTTGGATGCCTGATAGCTCCAAGCGCGATCCTTGGCTCGTTGCACCGGCGTAACGTCCGCGATCAGGGGCGGTGTAACTTCTTCAATGTATTCGACGATGGCGTCAGATTCGAACAGAGCTTCGCCCTCCTCGGTGATCAGCATCGGCACCTGTCCGGTGGGCGAGATGTCCATGAACCATTGCGGTTTGTCGCCGAGGTTGATGAACTCTATGTCATAAAGCACTCGCTTTGCTTCAAGGAGCGCGGTGACCCGTTGAACGAACGGGCAGATTTTGAAGCTAACGATTTTGATCATCTCATTGATCCTTTCATGTCTTGATCTGTGGGTATGACGGATGGCGGCCGAAATGGACGAAGCTCAGGCGAAACTTTTTCGGATTGCTTTAATCACATTGCCCGAGCCGCGTTTCTTTGTGTGCTACGTCAGTGAGTTCTCGCGTTCCGGCTTGAAGTCGTAGGAATAAACGGGTTCATCGCTCGGCCTTAAAGGAGGAGGTTCACATAGCGCGGCCGATCCTCGGCACAGCCGGGTTTGGTACAAAAGCCGAGACCGGCCCCGGCGGCGACAACACGAGGCTCCTGCGCTCAGGCTTGATGTCGTCATGCTGATCAGCACTCTGGTCCGGACCGAGCCGCATGCAACTTTGTTCTTCCAACCGGTACTTGATGACTTCGACCCCGCCCCAAGTACCGTGATCGCGAACCGGCATCCATTGATCTGGCTCCCATACGATCCTGTAGAACGAAATGTCGGTCTCCTCGTCATCATAGACGAGGTTGCGAGCATAGTGGTCTGGATCAGATCGGTAATGCTTTGGACGAAGGTAAGGGTCAGCCGCATCGACGAGTGTGGACATCATCTGCACAATATCATGTACAGTGTCAGCCAATGCCGGGTTCTCGGACAGTTTCGTCGCGCTTTCTGCGAAAAACCTTCTCAGCGGGTGGTCACTCATTTTGTCTCACTCCTTGTCTCGCTTGAGCTAGGCAGTTTCCCTACTTTCAAGGGCTTTGAAGCCGATGGGCTCTTGTTGGCGAGACTGAGACGAAGCAAAAAGACGAAACGCTCCTGTCGCTGCCGACAGAAATTCAGCATGGAGACGGTCTCAAGATGTGACTAGCAGGTGTCGCAGCCGCCGGTTTTTTGGCTGTAGTCCATAACACTGCCGTCCGCTGCGAACGCGATGCAGCAGCAGCGTTCAAACAGCCCTCGAAGCTGTTTACGGCTGGATTGCACACGAGATTTCAGTGTTGAGTAGCTGATACCGATTTCTTCCGCGTAGTCCTTCTGCGACACGCCTTCGATTTCTATTTTTCTCAGCAGGTCGCCAGATTCCGGAGGCAGGGCACTCAGAAAGGAGTCCAGGCATCCTTCAAAGGCGTGTTGAGAGTTCTCTTCGTCGTCGTACCAAAGGTTTTCCGCCGAAATTGAGTTGTCGCGCTCCACCCGCCGGTAGTGATCCATCAGTGCGTTGTTGGCGATCTGAAATAGCCAGGGCTTTATCTTGTCGCCGGATTTCAACGACGAAATATTGCGGAACGTCTTCGTGAGAGCGTCCTGGAGCACGTCGTCAACATCCGATGCATGCCGCAATCTGGATTGGAGGAACGCTCTTAGTGACGACTGATATTCAGAAATGACGGTTTCGACGTTCAAAGGAGACTCCCATTTTTCGCTACTTGACCACATCTATTTTGCTGCGATTGAGCGAGATGGCGATGGCAGCTATCAGCAGCACGCCGAGAGCAACTTGGCTCCATGACGGCGGCACGCCGGCGATGGTCAATCCGTTGCGTACGATCGTCAGAGTCAAGGCACCGATAATTGTTTTGACGACGCTGCCGTAGCCGCCAGTAAGCGGCGTGCCGCCAAGGGCCACGGCTGCGATGGCATCAAGTTCGATCATCAATCCTGCTTGCGGAGTTGCCGCTCCGGCCCGGGCCAGGTTTACGCAGGCCGCCAGCCCTACCATCAATCCCGCCGCCGCGAAGACCTTGACCTTGAAAATCGTGACGTTGATTCCGACGAGGCGCAGAACCTTCTCATTGCCGCCCACCGCCCGCAATTGCTGGCCGAACGCGGTCTTCTCGTAGAAGATCCACATGAGAACTGCGACGACGGCCGCCAAGATGAAGATTGCCGGGAATTTGCCCATCGACAGCAGCCACGGGGCCGCCACGGACGTGATGTTGGTTCCCCCGGTCACGCTGCTGTCGGTAATGTAGATTGCAGTTCCGTCCGAGACGATGATGACCAAGGCCCGCACGATGATGAGCATGGCCAAAGTCGTCACGAACGAAGGAATCTTCAGGAACGAAATGATCAGGCCGTTGACCATGCCGACCAAACCACCGGCGAAAATGCCAAGGATCAGTCCGACATCCCCAAGCCAGAGCATCCCCAACGCTCCAAGGAAAGCCGAGAAGGCAAGGCTTGAGCCGATCGAGATGTCTATGGATCCGGTGGTCACCACCATCAGCTGGGCGAAGGCGAGCAGCATCAGAACCGGGGTCTGCTGGGCGATGAATGTCCAGTTGCGCACGGACAAGAAACGGTCGCCGGAAATGGCCCAGAAGAGAAGAATGACCAGCGCTATGGCGATGAACGGCACATAGTCGCGCAGAATTTCAATTCTTTTGGGGGTCAGGATCAGGCGGGGTGCAGTCGCGTCAGACATGTCGGTTCATCTCATTCGCCTAGAGTGATGGCCTTGACCAACCGGTCGGAGGTGATTTCGTCGCGTTTGAACTCGCGCGAAGTAACGCCGTGGTGCGTGACAACGATCCGGTCGGCCAGTCGTCGCACTTGGTCGAGATTGTGGCTGATCAAGACGAAAGCGGTGCGATGTTGCTCCCTGACGTCTTCCACCAGACGCTCAACCTCCGCCGTTTCGTTGGGTCCGAGAGCAGCCGTCGGCTCGTCAAGAATGACGATCTCGCTGCCCCAGGCGATGGCGCGGCCAATGGCGATGCTCTGCTGCTGCCCGCCCGACATGGACGAAATCGGCTGAGTTAGGTCTTGGACGGTCGTGACGTTGAGTTGATTCAGAACCTCGCGCGTCTTTTTGCGCATCTTCGCTTCGTCGACGAAAAATCCCCATTTTCGGGGTATTCGGCCGAGAAAGAGGTTGTAGGGGGCAGTCATGTTGGGAACCAGCGCGAGGTCCTGATAAACGATTTCGATGCCGCGGGACTGCATGTGCGATACGCTATGATCGGAGCGCGGCACTTCGACCCCGTTGACCGCGATGCGTCCGCTGTCGGGCACATGCGCGCCTGCGACCATTTTGACCAATGTCGATTTGCCCGCGCCGTTTCCGCCGACGATCGCAACGACCTCGCCTCGCTCGAGGTCGAATGAACCGTCGCGCAAAGCCTCCACGCCGCCGAACGACTTGGAAACATTCTCTACCGACAATAGCGGCGAGGGCTTTCCTCCGGCCATTCTGCTCCTCCCCTTCAGCCGAACTCCAAGGCGAAATTCGCATGAGCCTCTCTCGGAGGTCCAAGATAAGTAACGGAGAACACGTCCAGAAACGCGCCTTTCAGAACGGTGTCTTCCGTCAACCGACTCAGTACGATTTCGACAGAGCTGTAGACGCGCGGCAGAACGGCCTTTTCGACATGCTTCTTGATCGCGTTGAGAAACAGCTCTCCGAACATGGCGTATTCGTCGCCGATCACGACAAGATCCGGGTTCACGAAATTGATGCAGTTGGTCGTGCCCTGCGCCAAATAGCGCGCAACCCGATTGACCTCTTCGACCGCCAAGGCGTCCCCCTCGGCATAGGCTTCAACCACTTGCGGGAAATCCGCGCTCGGCGTCAGGAGCGTGCCGGTTTCGCCGGCGGCCCGTTCGCGAATGGCGCGCAGCAAAGATATGCGGGACGCGTACAATTCCAGGCATCCTGCATTGCCGCATTTGCAGATGGGGCCGTCCACATTGATTGAAGTATGGCCCAGCTCCCCCGCGAGTCCCAGCGCGCCGCGGTAAACCTCTCCGCCAATCACAAGGGCGGATCCGGTGCCTTGGCCGGCCGACACGTACAGCAGCACCTTGATCCCCGACCTGCGCGCGCGGTCGCGCCATTCCGTGAGAGCGGCGGCCTTGGCGTCATGCGTGGAATGCACTGGAATTCCAGGATATCTCGACCTCAGCGCGGGAATGAGATCAAATCCCTGCCATTCCGGGCTTTCGGTCATGAGGATCACCCGTTCGTCGCGCTCGAGGAACGGTCCGGGGACCGCGACGCCTATGCCGTCAATCCGGTCGAGCCGAGCGATCCTTTCATCCATCGCGTCGGTAATGTCAGCAAAGGTCGAGACTGCGGATTGGCCGCGCGGAATAGGAAACTCGGTGGCGTCGAACGGAGTTCCGCGAAGATTGAACGCCGCGACGGAGAAGCTGCGCCGTTGAAGACGCAGGCAGAGGATATGCCGCCCGGAGGCTGAAAAATCGAGGTTGATCGAACGCCTGCCGCGACCGCCCCGTACCAGCCCCACCTCTTCAACGACTCCGTCATTCAGCAGGGTTCCGATGGCGCGGGTGACGGTTGCCTGATCCAAGCCCGTCGCCACGCTGATTTCCTTTCGAGAGCATGTTCCCAAATCCTGAAGCGCCGCCAGGATAACCCGTCGGTTGTGGCCTTGAACGCCCTCGATGGATAATCCCTTCTGTGCCGCTCTCATTCGATGCTGCTCTCAGACGGCCGGACTGCGCGACGTTCTGTGGTGGAATTGCAAACCGCAACGAACTGACGGGCCGAATTAGACACGCGCTTCCCCTGTGAACAGGATATCCGCGTAGCCGTATCCATTGCGAATTTCCAGAGCGTTGGGCATGTCCGTCAGATTGATCTTCGTCATCGCCAGTTTCACCGAGCGCCCGCCTCGCAGATGACGACGCAACAGGCGAAACCGGAGAACCGCATCCGACGCGTCCATGATGACGCGAAGATCGAAGAAATTGGCGGCGGACCGCCATGGTTCCGAATCCGTCAGGATATAGTTCCCCTCGATGATGCAGACCGCTTGTTTCCCGGTGATGCGCGTGCCTTTCGGGATCGGATCATGCCTTCGGCGCGAATATTGCGGCCACCAGAACGGCGCGCCATCCCTCAAGCGGGCCACGGCGCGGGCGAACGCCGCGCCGTCGAAAGTATCGATGCGCCCCTTCGCGTCGCGGAGACCTGCGGCGTCGAGCTGGGCGTTGGTCATGTGAAAGCCGTCCATCGGACAGACGCAAGTCTTGAGGCCCGCTTCGTTCAGATCGTTCGCCAGCCGTTGGGAAAGGGTGGATTTGCCCGTCGCAGGCGGTCCTGCGACCCCGACCAGAAGCGGCGATGGCGCGTTCTGGTGACGTTCTCTGATCGTCCTCAGCAGCTTTGCGTAATCGGAAGGTTGCCTAGACATGCATCCAATGCCGCGTGCCGACGCTTTCGCAGGAAGCGGCGGCGACCCGGTTGGCTGCAGCCAGCGCGTCGACGAATGAACCTGTTTCGGCGAATGAATAGCAGAATGCGCCGTGAAAAATATCGCCCGCCCCGAGCGTGTCTACGGCTTGGACGGGCAGCGCGGGGATTTCGCCGTCGCGGTCGCCGTCGCGCCAGACCACCCCGCGACTTCCACGCGTCATCGCCCAGCGGGAGATGCCCAGATCCGTGCACAGCTCCGCAAAGCCATGGGGTCCGTTTGCGCAAAATACCTCCGAAACGATCGGGATGTCCGCAAGATGCAGATATTCCAGCGACCATTCTTTCCAGCTGCCGCCGTCCATAATGACGGGCCCTTCGAACGACCGGATCGCATCGTAATTTTGCACGACGAAATAGCGTTCGTATTGATCAAGCTGGATAAGGTCATATTCGCCTGCCAGCAGCTTCGCGCAATTCCTGAACCGCCCGCACTCCGGGTCCGCCCCGTTCACGATCATGCGCGCGCCGACGCTGCGCGTCGACACGACAATGGAAATCGGGACGCGGTACGCCGGATCATCGCAGATATCGTGGACTTTGACCCTATGCTGTAACAGGTCGTCGGTGATGAATTCGCGCATCAGCCCGGGAGCGCCCAGCGATGTCGCCAATGCGGCGTCGCCACCCAGATAAGCGAAGGTTACCGCAGCATTGAGCGCCGATCCGCCCGGAAGCAGGTCATTGGCCAACGCAGTCGTCTTCTCGTCCAGGCCGGGAAAGTCCTCGACCAGCGCCACGGCGTCAAGTACCGAACGTCCTATGAAGAGTGCACGGCGCAAGAAGCCGCAACGCGCGGGTCCAGCGCGCCCTTAGCATAAAGTTTTGCCATATCCGCAAGCGAGATCGGCTTGATCTTGCGGCCGTGCCCGGCCGTTCCGAAACGTTCGAGCCGGTCCCGAACAAGCGTCTCAAGCGCGCCCATGGCGGCAAGCATGAAGGCGCGGGGATCGAAGACTTTCGGGTTGTCCTGCGCAAAGCGGCGCATTGCCCCGGACATCGCCATGCGGCAATCGGTGTCGATGTTCACCTTGCGTACGCCATGACGAATGCCGCGCTCGATTTCCTCAGCCGGCACGCCCCAGGTCTGCGCCATTTCGCCGCCGTGCGAATTGATCACGTCCTGCAATTCCTGCGGCACCGAACTGGATCCGTGCATGACGAGGTGAGTGTCCGGCAGGCGGCGGTGGATCGCCTCTATCCGGTCCATCGCGAGGACTTCCCCATCGGGCGCGCGAGCGAATTTATAAGCCCCGTGAGAGGTGCCGCAGGCAATGGCCAGCGCGTCGACATTCGTGGTCGCCACGAATTCCGCGGCCTGATCAGGATCGGTCAGCAGTTGGTCGCGGTCAAGAATTCCCTTCGCGCCCGAACCGTCCTCGTCATGCCCTTCGCCGGTTTCGAGCGAACCCAGAACGCCGAGCTCCCCTTCGACGGAAGCTCCGGTCCAATGGGCGAATTGCGCAACGCGCGCAGTAACGTCCACGTTGTGCTCGTAGCTCGCGGGCGTCCTTCCGTCGGACAGAAGCGACCCGTCCATCATCGCGGAAGTGAATCCGGCGCTGAGCGCGCTGATGCAGGCGCTTTCGGTGTGTCCGTGATCCTGATGCAGGCAAATGGGATTTTCGGGATACATGTCGGCCAGCGCTTCGACGATGCCGACGATCATCCTGTCGCCCGCATATTCGCGGCGCACTTTCAGGCTGGCCTGCAAGATCACAGGCGCGTCGCACGCCCGAGCGGCATTCAAGATGGCCAGGCCCTGTTCCATGTTCGAGATGTTGAAAGCAGGTACGCCGTATCCGTGTTCAGAAGCGTGGTCTAGAAGTTGTCTGAGTGATACCAATGGCAAGGAAGGTCCTTACTTTCGAAACTTGAGATCATGGAAGACAGCCGAACCTTCCTGCACGAACAGGCCCCAGGCGCCGTCGCTCGAGACATCGTAAATTCTGAATGAAGCAACCACCTGCCCGGCGACAAAACATTCGACAGCCGATCCTTTGCGCAGGATTTGCACCCTGTAGCGGCCGTTTTCGGGGGTGAAAGCCAAACGCCGTTCAACCAGCGGATTGTCGATTTCCTGTGAGACCGCGATTCCGTGGCGCTCGTTCAGCACCAGGCTGTCCCAAAGAGGATCCATCGAGGCGGGCCAGCGGTCGAAAACAACGCGCTCTTTCATCGGTTCGATGGCGAGGCTGTAGCCGCTGTCCAGATGATCTCCGCCGCTCGGTTCGATAAGGATGCCCGCGGCTTCGGTGTTCGCCGCGGGTTCGACAACGACATCCAGAAGGATGTCGTCGCGGTCCGGCCCATCCAGTCGAGCGCAGCCGAAGGCGCCGGTCGCGTTGCAGCGCGGACTGGCCTCGCCGGCCCAATCTCCAAGTATCGGACGCAGCGCATGAGCTGCGGGCGCGGAATAGCTGTCGTCCACCTCCGGCAGCAATCGGCATGTGAGCGTCCCGTCGGGAAGCGAGATCAATTCGCGCGGGCTGCCGAGCTCTCCGCCCCAGACCCAATTGCGTTTCGGATCATGATGCTTGCGAAACGGTATCCAGGCGAAACTCACCCGGCGATTGCCGTCGCCAGCGGATTTCGCGGCGTAGAAGCGGCGGCCGTCAAGACTGTCGAGCTTGCGGCTTTCCCATGGCCCTTCGGGCGATTTCGCGACCCGGTAGACAGTTTGCATTCGCTCGGAGTAGCGGCTCTCAACCAGATACCACCAGTCTCCCAACCTGAAGAGTTCAGGACATTCCGGACAATGCGTCAGCATGGAGGAGGCCAGCGCCTTGCCTACCTCCCAGTTTTCCAGATCGTCGGAAGTGGCGACCGCCACGCATCCCCGGCGGAACTGCGGCCCGTCCTTCAGGCGGGCCGAGATCAGCATCTTGAAGCATCCGGCCGCTTCGTCGCGATACACGAACGGATCGCGCCAATCGACTGTTTCATACCATCGCGGATCAGGAGAAATCAGCGGGTTCGCGCCGGACTTCGTCCATGATCGCAGATCGGTCGAGGTCGCCTTGCAAATGGTTTGCGGCGAGGCGGACTCGCGATTGTAGCCGGTGTAGAAGAAATGGAACACGCCCTCATGTTCGATGACCGAACCGGTCCAGATCCCGTCGCCGTCGCATTCGCCGTGCTCGCCGGGGCCGAAAGCGTCGGGCATGACCTCCCAAGTCACCAGATCGTCCGAACGCAGATAGGCGGTCGAGACGCGGGCGCGCTCCACGTACTCCCAGGCTCCGACGGGCGGCTGGGAAAAGAACAAATGCCATTTGCCGTCATGGTGGAACGGCATGGTGTCGCCTGCGGCGGCGCCTCGTTCGGGAGCGTAGCCGAAGAGCCTCATAAACGGACCTCGTCAGAATTGCCTGCTGGAAGGCCCCGGCCCGGAAGGCCGGGACCTCGCGCGCAATCGTTGCTTATTGCACGAAATCTTCCCAGTTTTTCGAGAAATTGTCGATAAAGCCGGGCAGGTCGGCATCCGGGTTGTGGACGCGGCTTAGGCTGCGGATGTCCTCCGGCGACAGAATGCATCCGTTCAGCAGACCGTTCGCGTAAGTGTCGACGTTTTCGGCCGTGACCGAGATCAGGCTGAAGAGCGGTTGCGTGTCCTCGACCGGGTGGCCGTGAAGGTAGTCGTAAAGCTGGACCAGTCCGAAGCCTCCCACCATCCAGTGTCCGCCGATCGAAAATGCGAGTTTGCCGGTCTTTATGAACTGCGCGACCTGCTCGTCGATATCGGTGGTGACGATCGCGATGTCGTCGCGGCCCGCTTGGTCGGCGGCAAACTGGCTGCCGAGGCCGGCGACGGCGCCGAGGACGATGATCGCGTCGATTTCACCGGGCGCGAAACGAGCGATGAATTGCTCGGCATACTTCTGACCGTTCTCGCGATTCAGCCGATCCCACGCCTCTGCAAGAAGCGTGACGTCGTCGTGCTGGTCGAGCACGGACTGGACGCCGGCCCAGATTTCCTCGGCCGAGGTCACGCCCTTCTGGTTCCAGATCATGGCGACCTTCTTGTGGCCGAGATCGACAACCGCCTGGCCGATCGCTTCGCCCCAAGTCGTATTGTTCTGGGTGACCTGCGCGATGAAGTCTTCGCCCTCGTAGTCGGTGTCGTAATTGGACACGACGAGCCGCCCCACCGCGACTCCCGGAATGTCGTTGTCTTCAAGGAGCCGCGCGACCTGAATGCCCGCAGGCGAGGTCAACGGGTTGAAGATCAGACCATCAGGCTGGCTTGCAATGATGGATTCCGCTTGGGCGACGTGCTGCTCTTCGGAGTTCTGGTCGTCGAACTCTCTCAGCTCAACGCTCAGCGCATCCGCGACGCAGCGCTCGAAGCGGTGGCGATTGATCACCCACGGGTTGGTTTCCGGCTGGCCGAGATCGGCGATGACCAGATCGGTCCGCGCATGGCCATCCGCAAAAGCGGCGCTTGCGAGCGGAAGGGCCGCCGCCGCCGCAAGCAATGTTTTCATGATCGTCATTGTCATTCTTTCCTCCATCAAGAGACGTCTGCGATGTGATTTTGCAGGAGCGTTTTCGAATCGCCCCAATAAATGCGTACTGCAATTAATTGCATTGCGCAATAAAATAATTGGGCGCGGTTTTCCCGGACGCTTGCGCGTTTCGGTTCGCACGAAGCTGATTGCGGCAACGCCGCATCGGGCGAACGATATCGAGTCGCGGCGATTCCCGCCATCGTCCGGGCTGGAAACATCCGGCATGCGGAACATCGGATGGGCTGCAGGAGCCATCGGCTTGCAGCATGTCATGTTCAATTTGAGTGTCAGGACAAAGGTTGCAAGAAAGACCGCGCGCGAGATCTCGAGCGATCAAGCCGGTCGGCCGAGAAATTGCGTCGACATGATGAGGACGCGCGCGGAAAAATCGCAGCCTCGAACCGAGCATCCGCCCCCGCTGTGCTCGGTTCGGGGGCATGACGGAGATCAAGGGCAGCCACGAATTCGAGCTCAGTCGTTTGATTTGACGGAACAGTTGGCAGTCCAGTCGTACGTTCCTTCGTCTCGTTCCTTGACTGCCTGCTTCCATCCGACCTCCTCCACGCGCCTCTTGAAAGTCAAACCCTCCGGCGAATGGCGCGCAATGCCGTCGAACACGGTGGCCAAGCGTTGCGTTTGGGTGATTTGCCCCTCAATGGCGGAATTGATCACCATTTTTTGCATGGCAAGCTGGTTGATCGGCACTGTCGCGATCCGCGCCGCCAAGGTTTCGACTTCCTCGTCCAGTTGGTCATCGGGGACAGACTTGAACACGAGACCCATTTCAGCCGCTTCCCGGCCGGAAACCTTGTCTCCGGTAAACATCATCCGCTTGGCCTTTTCTGGTCCCAAGCGATAAACCCACATGGCCGTGGTGGGGCAGCCCCAGACGCGGCTGGGCATGTATCCGATCATTGCGCTGTCGCTCATGATCGCGATGTCCGCGCAAAGAGCGATGTCGGAACCGCCAGCCAGCGCATGTCCGTGAATCTTGCAGATCACGGGCTTCATGGCCTGAAAAATCGACATGAACGCGCGGGTGTTGGCCCACATGAACTGAAAGTCCTGCATCGGGTCCCAAGGCATGTCCTGCACGGCTCTTTTCCGGGTGTCGGCTTGCGCGTAATGGGTCAGATCGTAGCCGGAACAGAACGAATTGCCCGCGCCGGACAGCACCATCGCGTGCACTTCGCGGTCGGCATCGGCTTCGGACACCGCCGCTTCCAATTCCCGCGGCATGTCGTCATCAATAGCATTCATGACTTCCGGGCGATTCAAGATGATCCGGCCGATCCGTCCGTCTTTTTCATAAAGGATTTTAGGCATTCTCGCTCTCGAACTTCGGCGGATGTCGTTCCAAAGGAATTCGCCCGCCCGGCAGCGGCAGAGAGCAACGCGTTTTCAGGTTGCAGCCGATCCGCAGGTCCAATTGGACACATCGCAGACCATGCGCCTGATCCCGCGAACCGGGATTGCAAATTGAACAGCCGGCCATGGCGCCATTCACGATCTGGTCCGCCAACTGTCTGCGCGGTTCTCGCGCGCGCCTCTCGCCTCCGCGATGCGGCGCTCCTCGGCAGCAAACGCCGTCGGTGCAGATTTCGATTGCGGACACAGGTCGGTGCGCGACCATGACCCGGGAATTTCCCAAACGGTCCGAATTGCCGACGGAATTCCTCATTCGGGGGCGACCCCGCGCTGCATCATCGCTTTGACGCCGTGTGCAAAAGGATGATTGATCAGCCTGCTTCGAGCGCTCTCGTCGCCCTTGAGTATCCAATTGAACCAGTTCACCGCGAAGTAGTTCCGCATCAGATGGGGAAGATAAACATCGTAACCGCCGTCCTTGATCCAGCCTAGAATCTCGTAGGTTTCGGGCTGAGCAATATCAGGACTGAGCGGCACGCGGTTGCCTTGAATGACAGTGCCGGGCACGAAGTGCTCCCTCACGTCGTCCATTGCAGAATCATGGCCTTCGTCGCGGAATACCAAAAGCATCTTTTCGGCCGCGGCGCGCTCGTAGGACGCTCGGGCGACCGGTTGCGGATTGTCGGCGGTTGGCCAAGGCTGCTCCAAGGCCAACGGGTAGTTCTCCCTCGGGTCGCCGCCCGCAGCTTTGAACAATTGCCAATGAATCTCTCGGAACACATTGTGCACGAAGTGATCGTCCGATCCGATCACCAGCAGGAAGGGTTTGTTGACGCCCGCGGGCGGGTCGCCGACCGGATCACCAGGAAAACCGCCCCAAGGCTCCCACATGCGCGGCATGCCATTGTTGAAGCCAATGACGGTATCCACATCTTCGTGGAACGCAGCGGCAGCTTGTGAGGTCATTGAACCGAGCGAGTGGCCCATAATCCCGATTTTGCTCACGTCGATTCGACCGTCGAACCGACCGCAAAGCGGCTTGCTGTAGCCGCTATGCTCGAGTGCGGCCTTGCATAGGGCTTCGCTTTCATTGAGGTATTTCATCTCGGCGATCACGCGCGCCGCGTCTGCCGCACGCTGTTCGAACAGATCCGCTTGGGACTGGCCGGCACGCGCGGCTCCGTCTGGCTGGGCAACGAGTTCCGACATGCTGGGCGCGCCGCCGCCCTCGGGAAGTGGCTTGTCGTAGCCGAAGAGCAGTTTATAGAAGTTTGCGAAAACCGTCGAAGCAGCCTCTTGCGATCTCAACCTGTAAATCCGCTGTTTTTCCTCATCCGACAAGCCAAATGCCGGCGAAGACGGATCTTCGGCGAAAGGGGATGACGCGCTGTCGGATGTCAGCGAAACGGTTACAGCGATATATCCCTGCGAAGCAAGGTATTCAGCTGCGGATGCGAAAGTGTGGACGGAACCGCCCAAGCCATGCACCAGTATGATCAGCGGAAATCTGCCTTCGGCCATGGGTGCGTCTACGAACGCCTGGTAGGGATAGCCGTCCCAGTTCTGAAATGTCGGGCTTTCTGCCAGTTCATCGCTGCCAAGCATGCCTGCCAGGATTTCGCTGCCCGCGATCATGTCTGAAATTGTCACCTGTCGTCCGGACGCTGCCGCAGGCAGCGGGGCCGGGATGGTCGTCGCTGCCCTGTTGGATACGACACCTTCTCCCTTTACAGCAGGATAATAGATTTGAGTGAAGGTTGTGCGCGGCACGCCTTTCGCCGCCATCTCCGCGAGAAAAGCCCGATATTTGTCGGATTTGTATTTCATTCCCCAAGCATCGAACGGCTGGTTGAAGTCCCGAACGAAGTTGGGAACCACGCCTACCGCGTAGGCGGCGTGCAGATCAGCCTCGAACAGACGGCCGTCCGCTTGGGCAGGCGACTGGCTCAAGGCAAACGCCGCGGCGAAGACTGCCGGAACTGAAAGCAAACCGCGCGTTGTCTAATTTCCATCATTTGCACCGCGGGATTCCGCGCCGCCGGTCCTTCGAATGTCCGTTGGCGCTGTAAAACAGTTCCGGGCTCTACTCGTATCGTCCGATGGAAATGAGCGGCAATCCAAAATTCCCGACATGATTGGCAAAACCCGACTCGTTGTTTCAACACGCTACGTATTCAGGCCGCTGTCCCCAATCAATGGCAGCGTGTTTGGCGATTCAGGCCGCATCCGACTTCCCGCTACGCGTTGCGCAAGGCGGCAAAACACCGACGGCAGCAATTGCCGTCGGTGCATATTCCGATCGCGGACACAGGCAGGTGCGCGATCATGGCCCGGAATTTCCCAAGCGGCCCGAATTGCCGGCGGAATTCCTTATTCTGGGGCGACCCCGCTCTGCATCATCGCTTGAACGCCGTGCGCAAAAGGATGATCGATCAGCCTGCTGCGAGCGCTCTCGTCGCCCTTGAGGATCCAATCGAACCAGTTCACCGCGAAGTAATTCCGCATCAGATGGGGAAGGTAGACATCGTAACCGCCGTCCTTGATCCAGCCTAGAACTTCGTAGGCTTCAGACTGAGCAATGTCTGGGCTGAGCGGTACGCGGTTGCCTTGAATGACAGTGCCGGGCACGAAGTGATCCTTCACGTCGTCCATTGCGGAACTGTGGCCTTCGTCACGGAATGTCAAAAGCATCTTTTCAGCCGTGGCGCGCTCGTAGGCCGCTCGGGCGACGGGTTGCGGATTGTCCGCGGTGGGCCAAGGCTGCTCCAGAGGCAGCGGATAGTTCTCCCTCGGATCGCCGCCCACAGCTTTGAACAGTTGCCAATGCATTCCTCGAAACACGCCGTGCACGAAGTGGTCGTCCGATCCGATCACCAGCATGACGGGCTTGCTGACGCCTGCGGGCAGGTCGCCGACCTGGTCGCCCGGAAAACCGCCCCAAGGCTCCCACGTGCGCGGCATGCCGTTGTTGAAGCCGATGGCGGTATCCACATCCTCATAGAACGCCGCGGCGGCTTGCGAGGTCATCGAACCGAGCGAGTGGCCGATCATCCCGATATTGCCCACGTCGATTCGACCGGCGAACCGGCCGCAAAGCGGTTCGCTGTAGCCGCTATGCTCGAGCGCGGCCTTGCATAGGGCTTCGCTTTCATTGAGGTATTTCATCTCGGCGATCACGCGCGCCACATCTGCAACGCGCTGTTCGAACAGATCCGCCTGGGCCTGTCCTGAGCGCGCGGCTCCGTCCGGCGGGGCGACGAGCTCCGACATGGGCGGGCTGCCGCTCTCGGGCAGGGGCTTGTCGTAGCCGAAGAGAAACTTGTAGAAGTTCGTGAAAACCGAAAAGCCGGATTGCAGCAGCCTCAACTCGTATATCCGCTTTTTCTCCTCATCGGAAAAACCGAATGCCGGCGAAGACGGATCTTCGGCGAACGGAGATGACGCGCTGTCCGATGTCAACGACACGGTCACGGCGATATATCCCTGCGAAGCAAAGTATTCAGCTGCGGATGCCAAAGTGTGAACGGAACCTCCCAGGCCATGCACCAGGATGATCAGCGGGAATCTGCCTTCGGCCATCGGCGCGTCTACGAACGCCTGGTAGGGATTGCCGTCCCAATCCTGGAATGTCATGCCTACCGTCATCGGGTTGCCGCCAAGCACTCCTGCCAGGATCTCGCTGCCGGCGAGCATGTCTGCAGTCGTCACCTGTCGCCCGGACGCCGCTGCAGGCAGCGGGGCCGGGATTGTCGTCGCTGCCCTGTTGGATACAACGCCTTCTCCCTTGACTGCGGGGTAGTAGATTTGAGTGAAGGTCGTGTGAGGCACTCCTTGCGCCGCCATTTCCTTCAGAAAAGACCGATACTCTTCGGACTTGTACTTCATGCCCCATGCATCGAACGGCTGATTGATGTCATGGACGAAGTTGGTAACGACGCCTGCCGCGTAAACGGCACTCAGATCGGCGCCGCGCAGATGGCCGTCCGCGTGGACAGGCGACTGGCTCAACGCGACGGTAACGGCCGTAATCGATAGCAAACCGCGCATCTTTTTCTCCTTCAATTGCACTGTGGCTCGCCGACGGCGCTTCAAATATCCGCTGACAGTGCGAAGTAGGTTTAGATTCGAAACCAGAAATTCCGCCAGTTTTGAACGGCAATCCCGTATTTCTGGCATCACTGGCAAAGCTTTGTTCCTAGCGAGCGCCCGCTTCCTATGAAAACTCCGCATGACAATCAATGACATTGTGCTTGGAGATATCGCACGCATCCTCCGATCATTTCGCTCTCTCGCGACTAGGATGTTTCATTGCCGCGTTGGCGAATTCCGCAGAAATAAACATTTCGTTCCAATGAATTAGAGTGTCGGACGGCGGTGATGTCGAGTGAAATCCGAGCCGCGGGCCAGCAGTCAAAAGGGCTTTGATTACAAAAATTTTATTGTTTCCCGGGACGCGGGATCTTTGCGGCATCCAAGCGGACTCCGCCTGCGGTCGCGGGGATCATCCTGACAGCATTCCTCTGTCCGCAATGCCCGCGTTCATAATTCATCAAGGCGCACCGGATTGCCGCATCCGGCGGATCTGGTCGCCGCCTCGGCCATCGCGAGAGCAGCCACGCCGTCGTCGAGGGTTACGGGCATTGCGCCGCCGCCTGCGACTGCTTCGACGAAGGCAGACCACTCCGCGGCATAAGCTTGCATGTACCGTTCCAGGAAAAAGTACTTCGGCTTGGCGAACGTGACGCCTGCAGTTGATGACTTCACGACGGTGCTTTCGAGCACGTTCTTCGCTTGCAGAAGTCCGTCTGAACCCAGGATCTCCACGCGCTGATCATAGCCGTAGACCGCGCGGCGCGAATTCTTGATGACGGCAATCTGGCCGCCGGAATAGGTGAGCGTTGCGACAGCTGTGTCCACGTCGCTTGCCTCGCCGATTCCCGGATCCACGATGGATGATCCTGTCGCGATCACGGTTTCGGGCCGTTCGCCCATGATGAAGTTCGCCATGTCGAAATCGTGGATCATCATGTCCCGAAACAGTCCGCCGGAGACTTTGACGTATTCGATCGGCGGCGGCGCAGGATCGAAGGAAGTAATCGAAAGCAGTTCCGGCTTGCCGATTTCGCCGTCCTGCAATGCTTTCTTGAGGGCGGCGAAATTCTGGTCGAACCTGCGATTGAATCCGATCATCACCGGCTGCCCGTTTGTTCTGGCAACCGCTCGGCAGGCTTTCGCGCGTTCAAGATCAAGGTCCACGGGCTTTTCGCAAAGCACCGCCTTGCCCTCGGCTGTCGCCATTTCGATCAGGTTCGAATGGGTGTCGGTAGAGGTCGCGATCAACACGGCATCAACCTCCGGATCTTGGATGATTGCCTCTGAGCTTCGGGCAGCCGCGCCGTATTTCTCCGCAAGTGACTCTGCTGCAGGGAGGCGGATATCCGAAATCGCGACCAGTGCGCTCCCCCTATTCGCCGCAATGTTGACCGCATGAACCTGGCCAATTCGCCCGGCGCCAAGAAGCCCGACTTTAAGCATGCTGTTCCTCCTTCAATTCTTGATCCCGCCATAGGATCTGGTTTTTCCGTAGCGGCGGACGAGGTTTCGGCAGCGGTCAGAAGACCGTCGGATTGATCGCCCGCGGTCTGAGCTGTGCGCTCGGATGCGGAATAACCGCCGGAGTCTGCGTCCGCCTTGAACTTTTTGAACGCGGTGACTCGCTCTTTCCGGAGGCGTTCCAAGTCAGGAGCGAATTTGCGACAAACCTTGCCGTGCCGCGGCTTGCGGTTCTTGCCGCATCCGCATCCGTCCGCGTTCGCCGGTGCATCCTGGTTCTGTGCATCGCCTCAAGCGTTGCCCTGCGCGTGCCGAAGTTCACGATTCTCAATGTGCTCCCGATGGACGGCCGACCACCCCGGCCTGCAATTCCCTTTGTCATTCCGGCAAGACAAGCAGGCCTGTGAAACAGCTTGTTTCTATCGTGCTCGCCGGTTTCCAAAATTAATGCAGACGCAATCTTGTCTTCGCCTGATCGGCTTGCGAGGACGCATCCTGCCGAGCCCGAGCCGATCATGACAAGATCGCATTCGCGGTTGGCCGCCTCCGCGCCCGCGATTCCAATATCCGAGTAGCCGATTGTTTGCTCGGCCATCCCACAGGCAGCGCGCAGGTCAAGAGAGCGGATCGGAAAAATGCGACCTCCTGAAAGCCGAATGCAGTCAGTCGGTTGCCGCGACGGAAAGACGGTGAGCCCTGCTCGCCGACGGATCAGTTGCTTCCGAACAATTCATAGAGTCCCGCAGCCACCTCACCTTCCAAGGGAAACGAAAGCATGCCCATCACCGAATAGCCCAGCAGCCAAGGCATCAGGTAGAAGCGGAACATGAAGAAGAACCACGCGACGAACAGCGGAACGAGCGGTTCAAGCAGGAAGCTCGGCGTGACAGGCCGAAACAACCGCAGGATCGGATTCGTGATTTGATCGTAGACTTTGACGAATACGGATTCGCTGATCCTGTGCCTGAACAGTTCGACCGGCGCCTTTCCGACGAGAGTCCACATTATCAGGCCGAGCACATAATCGATGGCGATGATCCACCAAGGAAAGGCTCCGAGGGTCTCTTGCATTCATTCGCACTGGAACAAGGCAAGGAAGGGCGGGATGCTTCCCGCCCTTGCCGATATTTGATTACGCTTGCTTGTGCTGCGCGTCGAGGATCGTCGATCCCGACGGGTCGCGAACTTCGTCGACCATCGCCTGCGTTTCCGCATCAGGCGCGGGCGTAGCCAAGCTCACGACCACCATTGCAATTAAGCTGACGGGCATGCCGATGATCGCGAACCTCAAGTGGTCGATGCCGAGCCAAGGTTCGCCGCCTGTATATACATAGTACAGATAGGCGGATCCCGACAGGAAGCCCAGTATCATTCCGGCCAATGCGCCTTCGCGGTTGGCTCGTTTCCACCAAACTCCCAGGACAAGCGGGAAGAACAGGCCCGATGCGGCGAAGTCGAACGCCCATGCGACCGCTCCCAAGATGCCGGTAAGCTGCAAGCTCGCGACGAGCGCGCCAAGCGCCCCGATTACGACCAGCAATACGCGGGCGACGATCAGCCGCTTCTTCGTATCGGCCTCGGGGTCGATGATCTTGTAGTACAAGTCGTGGCTAAGCGCATTCGCGATCGCGAGCAGGAGTCCGTCGGCGGTCGACATGGCCGCGGCCATTCCGCCTGCCGCCACCAAACCCGAGATCACATAAGGCAGTCCTGCGATCTCAGGCGTGGCGAGAACGACAATATCCGGCCTCATGAAGAACTCGTTGATCTGCAGCAATCCATCGCCGTTGCTGTCCGAGATGGCTAGAAAATTCACGGCTTCCCAGTTCTGTATCCATGCGAGCGACTGCACTTCTTCGATCGATTTTCCGATGATGCTTGTGGCAAGGTTCGGGTCGAGCACCTGCAGCTTGGTCAGAGTCGCGAGCGCGGGCGCCGTGAAGTACAGGAGAAAGATGAACAGAAGCGAGAAGGAAACCGACCTGCGCGCGGCGCGGACGGATGGCGTGGTGAAGTAGCGCATGAGGATGTGCGGGAGCGATGCAGTGCCCGCCATCATGCAGAATGCGAGCGTCACGAACTTCCAGCTCGCCATTCCTGTGCCCGGTGCATTGTGCGGAGTCGTTAGTACGCGAACGCCTGGAATGGATTCGGTAGCAGCAGTTCCTACGCCCAGCTGCGCTTCGAGTTCGGTGATGCGCGTCACGGCGTCGCCGTAGCTGAAGTGCGGGATGATGCCGAAATTCTGGACGTTCGACATCCAGATGACCGGCACCAAGTACGCGATGATCAGAACGATGTACTGCGCGACCTGCGTCCAGGTGACCGCGCGCATGCCGCCCAGCATGGAGCAAAGCAGAATGCCGAGGAGTCCGAACCAAACGCCGACTTCGAACGGAATCAAGAGGGCTCTGGAAGCGATCGTTCCGGTCGCGTTGATTTGCGCGGTCACGTAAGTGAACGAGGCGACCACGAGAATTATCGTCGCGACCAAACGCGCTGAATTGCCGCCGTATCGAGTGCCGATGAAGTCGGGCACCGTGTAGCAGCCGAACTTCCTCAGGTAAGGGGCCATCAGCGAGTTGACGAGGACGTATCCTCCGGTCCAGCCGACCACGAACGCGAGGTAGCCGTGTCCGCCGAAATAAATGCCGCCTGCCAGCGCGACGAAAGAAGCGCCGGACATCCAGTCCGCGGCCGTGGCCATTCCATTGAATACGGGCGGCACCTGGCGCCCCGCGACGTAATAGGCATCGACCTGCATCGTTCTCGAAAGCCAGCCGATCGCCGCATAGATCACGATGGTGAACGCGACGAACAGAATGCCGATTGTCGCAGCGCCGACGCCCAGTTGCTCCAATATCGCCATCAACAGAATGAATACGATGAAGCCGCCGGTGTACAGGCCGTACACCTTCGGGAGGTTGTCAATGAAATCTGACGAATTCCATCTACTTAGCATCTTGATGACCTTTCCTTATTCGCCATGAAGGCCGGTGTCGTCGTCAATTCTGTCCTGCATCCAGTTCTGTCCGAAGATCAGCAGGACAAAAATCGCCAAGGACCCTTGGACTGCGAAATAATACCCGAGCGGAAATCCGATGAAGGACATTCCGTTGAGGTCTCTCGCGAACCAATGAACCACGAACGAAAAGATTAACCAGAGGACCAGCACGGTGATCGTAAGGTTCCTCGTGCGCCGCCAATGCTCTTGGCGATTGCTTGCTTTGTCCGGCATTTTTTCTCCCTATTTTCAGAAGGCTACCGTTATCGTTTCGCGCAGCGCGCTTGTTGACTAAGGTTTCTTTGGAGCCAGGCAAGTCATGCTTTGGCGGGCGCCGTATACATTGGTTGTTCGTGCCTTGCAATGAAAACGTAAGATTGCGAATCGCAGGTTGGATGCGATACGCCGAACTTGAATGAGTTTGCGAAGGGAAGGGAGCTGCGGGTGTTTCGCATTCAAGAGTGCCGGACGACATTTGGAACCGGAGAGGCGGCGAGCCGCGCTTCGCGCATGCTGGTTGCAATGACCTGGAGCATGCGCGTGTTGAAAAGCCCGCGAACCGGCCGTTTCAATCCCTTTGACGCAAGCAAGCTGCTCCCATGCTGAAGGACATGCTTGAATTCGCGTCGAGTTTGCTTCGCGCGCTGCGAATTCGCTCGGACCGATCAACCATAAACAACGCGGACCGTCTGGTTCAGTTCGTTCACACGCGTTCCGCGTATGTCGCGCAGACATCTTTGTACGGATACCTCAAAACAAGAATGGGAAGGAAATACGTCGAGATTTTCAAGGATGCGAAATTCGCGCCGTCGCTGAATACCGCCAAGTGGCAGGTATTCGCCGCGTGCCTGTCCGACCTTTGCGTGCATTCCGTCGCATTGGCGGCGAAGCAGGGGCAGTTGGATGCGGACGAAGCTGCCGGATTGGCCCGGCAGTGCTATCGCCAATGCGTCGAGCAAACTTTCAAAGGCGACTTGGCGGCCGGATTGGCGCCGGCCGCGATGGAAGACTTCGAACAGCGGTGCCGCGCAGTCATTTGGTCGAATGCCGCCATAGGCGCCAATGCATTCACGCGCAGTCCGAAAGCTCTCGCGGACGCCTCTCCGGTCTCCGAAGAATTCAGAAGGCTCGACAGGCGCATCGTGGAAAATTCGGTCAGATTCCGTTGGAACGACGTCAGGCATCAACTTGAGCGTCGGCTCGACGGAGCAGCTCTCTGCGCAAGCTGGAAATCACAGAACGGGAAGGACGGCGGCCCCGGCGAGGATCGGGCGGATCAGTTCGCTGCCGGGAGTACGGGTTGACGATAATCGCGTGCCGCTCGTTTTGCCGAGGCAAATGGTCGGGCGGCGGGTTCGCGCAGACGAAACGCGAGTCGGCAGCTCATTGGCAGACGCTTGCAGGGGGGTGAAGGAATTGGTAATCGCGCCGCACGGGCAGCGCCAAGGTCAAACGCGGTCTAAACCGTCTGACTCGAGTCGGCCCCAAGTCAGAAACCGGAGGAATGAAATGAAACTATCCAGAATCAAGTGTTTGGCTGCAGGCTCCCTGATTGCCCTCGGCACTGCGAGCTCTTCGTTCGCGGCGGAGTGCATAGCGCCGGCAAACCCCGGCGGCGGCTGGGACTTCACCTGTCGCACGATCGGCAAGATCATGTACGACATTGGAGCAGTCGATAAGCCGATTCAAGTCACGAACATGGCGGGCGGCGGCGGCGGACTCGCCTTCAGCCATGTCGTCAACGAACGCAACGACGACGCCGAACTGATTGTCGCGGCTTCTTCAGCGACCGCGACGCGGCTGGCGCAGAATGCGTATGCAGGAATGACCGCCGATCAGGTCCGTTTTCTTGGCGCCATCGGCGCTGACCCGGGCGTTATTGCGGTTGCGGCGGACTCGCCCTACATGTCGCTGACCGACTTGTTGAATGCAGTTATTGCCGACCCGAGTTCAATCACTTTCGCAGGCGGGTCCGCTGGCGGCGGCTTTGATCACTTGAAGGTTCTCATGGCTCTCGGCCGCTTGGGCTTCACGGATGTCAAGTCCGTCAAATACATCGGCGTTGACGGCGGCGGCGACGCGCTTACTCAGACCATCGGCGGTTTCACGCAGGCGATGACCGGCGACATGTCCGAGGTGGTCGGCTTCCTCAAGGCAGGCGACATTCGCGTGCTGGCAGTCTTCACAAACGAACGGGTGCCCGGATTCGAGGAGATCCCCACGGCCATGGAACAGGGAATCGACATCGTTTCCGTGAATTGGCGCGGTCTTTACGTTCCGAAAGGAATTTCGGACGACGATTACATGAGATGGTCCGACGCTCTGAGGCAAGTCGGCGATTCCCCGGAATGGGCCGAGGCGATGGCCGCCAACGGCTTGGCGCCGTTCAATCTGGTCGGGCCTGAATTTGCCGGGTGGCTCGATGGGGTGATCGGCGAGATTGAGCAGCTTTCCCGGGAGATCGGGGTTATTCAATAAGTGGCAAGCGACCGCATATTCGGTCTTGTCGTTCTATTGACCGCGCTCGCCTACGCGGCGAGCGCGGCGCAAATCCAGCAGGGCTTCTTTTCCGATCCAGTCGGCTCGCGAACCTTTCCATACATCGTTAGCGGAATCGCCGCGATTTGCGGCGCGCTCATCGCATTCCGGCCCGACCCCGATCCGGAGTGGCCGGTGCTCAAGACAATCGGCTCAATCGCATTCGCGGCGCTCGTCCTGTATCTGTTCGCGATCACGCTCCGGCCCCTCGGCTTTCTGATACCTGCGGCCGTCGCATCCGCGGTTCTGAGCTACCAAATCAGTCCGAAACCGAAGCAAGCCGCGATATCCGGAATCGGTCTTTCAGTCGTGCTGTTCGTCATCTTCAAATACGGCCTCGGTCTCGGCCTCGCGCCGTTCGGCCGCTCCATTGTCGGGCTGTTCGGGTAACCGATGGATATATTGGCCAATCTCGGACAAGGTTTCGCCGTCGCTCTCACTTGGTCGACGCTGTTCCTAGCCGTCTGCGGCTGCTTCCTCGGCACCATAATCGGCGCGCTTCCCGGCTTGGGGCCTTCGAACGGCGTCGCCATCCTGATCCCGCTGGCGTTTTCCCTCGGCCTCGACGCGACGGAAGCATTGGTTCTCATGACATCGGTCTATTACGGCGCGATGTACGGCGGGCGCATATCTTCCATTCTGCTGAACATTCCCGGAGACGAGCCGGCGCTGATGACCACGCTGGACGGATATCCGATGGCGAAGAGCGGCAGGGCCGGAGACGCGCTGGTGCTTTCAGGAGTCGCTTCCTTCGTCGGCGCACTTCTTGCGACAGTCGGATTGATGCTGCTCGCTCCGGTGCTCGCCCGCGTGGCGTATTTGTTCGGCCCGGCCGAATACTTCGCTCTCTATATGCTCGCGTTTTGCACGCTCGGAGGCCTGGCGTCCAAGAACCAGATCAAATCTGCTTTGGCCGCCGTGGTCGGCTTGGGAATCGCGATGATCGGGCTGGACAACCAGACGGGAATTCCTCGGCTGACATTCGGAAGCCTGCACCTGATGGACGGCGTCGATTTTCTGGTTGCGATCGTGGGTTTGTTCGCGGTCTCGGAAATATTCGTTTTCATCGAGAGCCACGGCAGAAGCTCCGCGATCGGGGTGAAGCTGGAGAAGGTCACTGTGCCGGTCAAGGACATCGTCGGCAGTTTCCTGGCGATGCTCAGGTCGACGGCGATCGGATTTTTCGCCGGCGTCCTTCCCGGGGCAGGGGCGTCGCTGGGGAGCTTTCTCGCCTACATGGCTGAAAAGTCCATCGCCAAGGACAAGGAAACCTTCGGCACGGGCAATCCGCGCGGAGTCGCCGCGCCCGAAGCGGGAAACAATGCGGCGGCCGGCGGAGCGCTTGTGCCGATGCTGACACTGGGCGTTCCCGGTTCCGGCACCACGGCTGTTCTGCTCGCCCTTCTGCTGACGCTCAACATAACCCCCGGGCCGGTGCTGTTCGATGAGCGTCCGGAGGTGGTCTGGGGCTTGATCGCGGCGCTTCTGATCGCGAATTTCGTGCTTCTGGTCATGAACATTCCGATGGTTCGGCTGTTCGTGAAAATACTTTCCGTGCCGCCTTGGCTCCTGCTTCCCGGCATCATGATGGTCTCATTCGCCGGGATTTACTCGCTCTCGGGAAGCAGCTTCGATCTGATCCTGATGATCTTGTTCGGCTTGGGCGGCTACATCCTGCGCAAGCTCGAAGTCCCGACGGTGCCGATCATCCTCGGAATACTGCTCGGGAACAGCATGGAGGACAATCTCCGAAGGGCGATGATCATCTCCAACGGCGACTGGAAGTTCCTGTTTTCCTCGGGAATTGCCGTAGGGCTTTGGGTCGCGGCGATCGCCGGATTCGTCGCTCCGATGTTTCTTCGCAAGTTTCTCAAGAAACCCGAAAGGCCGGCCTGATCATGCCGACGAGAGTGCTGGTGCCTTCGGGGGTACTGGGACTCGGGTTCGACCGAGAAGCCCTGATGGAGGGCGCGGCAACCCGCCCGGATTTGATCTGCATCGACGGCGGCTCGACGGACAGCGGCCCGCATTACCTCGGGGCGGGGGTTTCCAAATATTCGCGCGCATCCACGATGGCGGAATGGAGGCTGCTTCTCGAGGCGCAGCGCGTTTCCGGCGCTCCGCTGGTGGTCGGCTCGGCGGGAACCTGCGGCGTCGACGCGATGGTGGATTGGATGCTCGGCATGACCGAGGAGCTGGCCGACGAGGCGGGACGGCGACTCATGGTCGCGGTCCTGAAATGCTCTCAGGATCCCCGGGCGACAGCCGACGCCTTTCGCCAAGGCAGGATTCGCGCTCTCGATTACGCGCCCGAGGTTTCGGCGGAGGCCATTTCCTCGTGCGCCAACATCGTTGCGCTGGCCGGCGCGGAGCAGATGGGGGAGGCAATATCGACGGGAGCCGATCTGGTCATTGCCGGGAGAGCGACCGACACGGCCGGAATCGCGGCGATGCCGCTCATGAACGGCGAGGACAGCGGCGCTGCTTGGCATTCGGCAAAGGTCGCCGAATGCGGCGCTTTGTGCTCGACGAAGCCTCTCAGCGGAGTCGTGGTCGTCGAAGTGGACAAATCCGGATTTTCCGTCGAGCCGGTCTCGCGCGACGCGCGTTGCACGCCGGAAACGGTTTCGGCCCATATGCTTTACGAAAACTCCGATCCCTTCCGGCTGCACGAACCTGGGGGGATGCTCGACGCGTCCCGGGCTCGTTACGAAGCGATGGACAGTCGTCGGGTCAGGGTGACGGGTTCGGAATGGATCCCGGCGGAAAGATATGCGGTCAAACTGGAAGGGGCCGCGCTCGCCGGATATCAAACGACAATTCTGGTCGTCGTGCGAAACCCGCGCTACGTTGAGCGCGTCCGCGATTGGTCGGAAAGGCTTCAGGCGTTCGTCAAAGCGGAGATCAAGTCCAGAACCGGGCGTGAGGAAGACACGTATGCGTTCGAATTCCGTCTGATCGGGTTGGATTCGGCACTGGGAAACCTTGAGTTCAGCAGATCCGCTCCCGCGGAGGTCGGCGTGCTCGCAATTGTGACCGCTGAATCGCAAGAGGCGGCCAACGAACTGGCGAAGCTTGCGAATCCATTTCTGCTTCACTTCCCTCTGGAAGGCGACGAGGAGCTCCCGACCTTCGCCTTTCCCTATTCGCCGGCGGAAACCGAACGGGGGCGCCAGTACGAGTTCCGGCTCAATCACGTGCTTGAGCTTGATGATCCGATGGACGCTTTTCGGATTGATGTGATGGAGGTCGGCCGTGGCTAAGCTGCGCGAAATCGCCAAATCCGTGCGGTCCAAGAACGCCGGGCCGTTCGCCGTGACGATCGACGTGTTTTGCGGTTCCGTCGAGGCATTCGGCCGGATCCGGAGCGCTGCGACAAGCAATGCCGCCGCAGACCTTTTGAAGATCTGCCGCTCCGAGGTGAAACGGCATGAGATCCCGAGTCTCCAGGTCTTGAAGTACAGCTTCCGACGCCCTGTTCCGCAGGGGGACAGGCGGGACCGGGATCTTCACGGGGCACAGTACTCAGTAATTTTGGAAGAACTCGATATCTAATGGGAGGCGCTTTGCCCGCCGGTCCGGGTTCCCTTGGCCTTCCGCGAAGCGCTTGCAAAAAAATTTCCGGCTTCCATTGACAGGGCGCGTCGGCGCAACTATCTCGCCGTTGTTAGCACTCGCCGTGATCGAGTGCTAACAACGCGTGAATCTTAATCTGCACTATTGTGCGTTTGAAAATGGAGGCAAAGCATGTCGTTCACACCCTTGCATGACCGCGTGCTCGTCCGCCGAATCGAAGGCGACGAAAAGACCAAGGGCGGCTTGATCATTCCCGACACCGCGAAGGAAAAGCCGGCGGAAGGAGAAGTCATTTCCTGCGGCGAAGGAGCACGGAAGGATTCCGGCGAGCTCATTCCTATGGGAGTCAAAAAGGGCGATCGGATCCTGTTCGGGAAATGGTCAGGCACCGAGGTCACCATCGACGGCGAAGAACTGTTGATCATGAAGGAAAGCGACGTCCTCGGCATCATCGGCTGAGCGCGAAGCAGACAACTCAACCCATCATTGAAGGAGACACCTAAATGGCAGTCAAAGAGGTAAAGTTCGAAACGGATGCGCGCAACCGCATGCTTCGGGGCATCAACACGCTTTCCGACGCGGTTCGTGTGACGCTCGGGCCGAAAGGGCGCAATGTTGTGCTCGACAAATCGTTCGGCGCTCCCCGAATCACCAAGGACGGCGTGACCGTCGCCAAGGAGATCGAACTTGAAGACAAGTTCGAGAACATGGGCGCCCAGATGGTCAAGGAAGTCGCATCGCGCACGAACGACGAGGCGGGCGACGGAACAACCACCGCGACCGTGCTCGCGCAAGCAATTGTGCGGGAAGGATTGAAGTCCGTCGCCGCAGGCATGAATCCGATGGACCTGAAGCGCGGAGTCGACCTTGCGGTCGGCAGCGTCGTGAAGGCGATCAAGGAAGCTTCCCGCGAAGTCAAGGATTCGGGCGAAGTTGCGCAGGTCGGCACGATTTCAGCCAACGGCGAGGAAGAGATCGGCACTCAGATCGCCGACGCGATGCAGAAAGTCGGAAACGAAGGCGTCATCACGGTGGAGGAAAACAAGGGTCTCGAAACGGAGACCGATGTTGTCGAAGGCATGCAGTTCGACCGCGGCTACCTGTCGCCCTACTTCGCCACCAATCCGGAGAAGATGACGGCGGAACTCGAGGAAGCCTACATCCTTCTTCACGAAAAGAAGCTTTCGTCTCTCCAGCCCATGGTTCCGCTTCTCGAGTCCGTGATTCAGTCCGGCAAGCCGCTTCTCGTCATCGCGGAAGACGTGGAAGGCGAGGCGCTGGCCACGCTTGTGGTGAACAAGCTTCGCGGCGGACTCAAGATCGCTGCGGTGAAGGCGCCGGGATTCGGCGATCGCCGGAAGGCCATGCTGCAGGACATCGCGATCCTGACCGGCGGCCAGGTGATTTCGGAAGATCTCGGCATGAAGCTGGAGAATGTCGGCATCGAAATGCTCGGTTCCGCCAAGAAGGTTTCCATCACCAAGGACGAGACGACTCTTGTCGACGGCGCCGGCGAAAAATCGGAGATCGAAGGCCGTGTCGCGCAGATCCGGCAGCAAATCGAAGAGACCACATCCGACTACGACCGCGAAAAGCTTCAGGAGCGCTTGGCGAAACTGGCGGGCGGCGTAGCAGTCATCCGCGTCGGCGGAGCGACTGAAGTCGAGGTCAAGGAGCGCAAGGATCGCGTGGACGACGCATTGAACTCCACTCGGGCGGCGGTGCAGGAAGGCATCGTTCCCGGAGGGGGCGTTTCTCTCGTCGCGGCGGCAAAGTCGCTCGACGGCTTGGCGGGAGCCAACAGCGATCAGGAAGCCGGAATCGTGATCGTCCGCAAGGCACTTGAGTCCCCTCTGCGCCAGATCGCCGAAAACTCGGGCGTCGACGCGGCGATCGTCGCAGGAAAGGTTCGCGAATCATCCGATCCCAACTTCGGCTTCAATGCGCAATCCGAAGAATACGGCGACATGTTCAAGTTCGGCGTTATCGATCCTGCGAAAGTTGTAAGAACAGCGCTTGAAGACGCGGCGTCGATCGCTGGCTTGCTGATTACGACGGAAGCCATGGTCGCTGAAAAGCCTGAGCCCAAGACGCCTGCGCCGGGAGCCCCGGACATGGGCGGCATGGGCGGCATGATGTAATCGCGATCATCCATGAAACTGCGAAAAAGGGGCCGCAGGGCCCCTTTTTTGTTGGACGGCATTCGTCCGTCGAGGGAGACAAATCGCTGGCGCATCCAAGGAGAATTCACCCGCGGCGCCGCGGCGGCAGTCGTGCAGGTCGGCCCATGCGCATGGCATCGAAAACGTGTCGGCTGGTCCGAGTTTCAACGATTGCCAGATGGCGGATCCGCCAAGGATTCGAAAGCGGCCACGAAGCATCTGCCGATGGAGGAACGGCCATGCGGCCGCCGAATCGGCTGTCGCTCATGGGGATGGACATGAGCTTTGCGCGAATGTAGTCGGATGGCCGTCGGGCTCATGCGCGAGCCTGCGGCGTTCGTCGCGTGACCGCCCGGCCGGCAACAATGATTCTGCGGGCGCAATCGACATGCCGCGCACCGGCGAAGTCGCATTCAACGGTTTGTTCGCCGAGGTCCTCCGCGGCAAGCATCCGCTGTGGCGGGACCATCTCCGCGTCGAGCAGAGCGGCGTGTTTGCCGACTCGCCCCGGCTCCGGCCGGATCTGCTCGTCCAAGGACCCGACACCCAGCCGGTCGCGATCGAAACCGAGTACGATCCGGCGTCCTCGGTCGAGGACGACGCCAAGGCCCGGCTCGGCAGAACGCCCGTCGGATCCGCCGAACCTATCGAGCAAGCAATCGCCGTCCGCGTCCCCGCATCCCTCCGCCGCGGCCAAGCCGATATTGCAGGACGCATCTCCACCGTCGACTTCGGCTACTGCGTGTTCTCCGGCGACCCGGCGGCACCGGACCGCTGGCCGGACGCGGGCTGGCTGGTCGGCGATATCGACGATGTCGCCCAGTCCATCGAGCATGCCATGGTTTCGGAGCGCCAAATCCGGAGGGGCATGTCAATCCTTGAGAGCGGCGTCCGGACCGCCGCCTACGCCATCCGGGACGTCGTGGCGCGCGGCTTCGGCGACATTGAGCGCGACATGGGCCGCGTTCTCAACCAGCGCGTCGGCGAGCAAACCAACCGGATGGCTTTGACCATCATCGCCAACGCGCTCACCTTCCATGCCGCCATCTCCGGACGCCACGACATCCCGCCGATCTCGCGTATTCGGACCGAGCGGATATCCTTCCAGTTCGGCGTTCTCGACGCTTGGGACCTGATCCTGCGCGACATCAACTACTGGCCCATCTTCAAGGTCGCGTCCGACCTGCTGTCCCATATGCGCGCCGACACGTCCCGGCGCGTCCTCTTCGCGCTCGGCGAGGCGGCGGAGCGCCTTGCGGACATAGGCGTGACCACGCGGCACGACCTGTCCGGCAGGATGTTCCAGAACATGATCGTCGATCGGAAGTTCCTCGCGACGTTCTACACGATGCCCGCCAGCTCCGCGCTGCTGGCCGAGCTGGCGGTCGCCCGCTTGGACTTCGACTGGAGCGACCTCGACGCCTATCCCGGCCTCAGCGTCGCCGATCTGTCCTGCGGAACGGGCACGCTCCTCACCGCCGCCTACCGCGCCGTCCTGGGGCGCTTCCGCCGGGCCGGCGGCGACGACGCCGCGATCCACAGCGCGATGATGGAGCGCGCCATCGTCGCGGCCGACATCATGCCGGCGGCCGCCCATCTCTGCGCGTCCCAGCTGTCGAGCGTCCATCCCCACATGGTTTTCAACAACACCCGCGTCTACACGATGCCCTACGGGACCGGCCGCGGGGAGGATCGCCACCGCGGGACCGCAATCGGCTCGCTCGACCTGACCGGCGCCGGGCAGATGCAGTCGCTGTTCGCCACCGGGCAGCGCCGGACGCGCGGCGGCGAGGGCGACGCGGAGGTGTCGGACGTGGAGGTGCCGCACGAGTCGGTCGATCTGGTCATCATGAACCCGCCTTTCACGCGCCCGACCAACCACGAGACCGCGGAGGTTCCCGTTCCCTCTTTCGCAGGATTCCAGACGACCGGGGAGGAGCAGCGGGCGATGTCCGGCCGGCTCAAGGACATCCGCCGCGGACTGGTGCATCCCGTCGGCAACGGCAACGCCGGTCTTGCGTCCAATTTCGTCGACCTTGCCCACGCCAAGGTCAAGCCCGGCGGCGTGGTGGCGCTCGTGCTTCCCATGGCCGCCGTGCAGGGCGGATCCTGGCGGAGGGCTCGGGAGCTGCTCGCCGACCGGTACAAGGACGTCGCGGTCGTCGCGATCGCCGCTTCGGGCAGCCTCGACCGCGCCTTCTCCGCCGATACCGGAATGGCCGAGGTCCTCATCGTCGCGACGAAGCGGCTCGATCGGGACGGCCCCGCCGGACAAGCTCTGTTCGTGAACCTGCGGCGCCGCCCCGCCACGCTGCTGGAAGCTGCGGAAACCTCGCGGATCGCCGGCCGGGTGGCTGCGCATTCGGAGACGGGCCGCCTCAGCGCCGGCGGCCAGCTGCTCGGAAGCTACATCCGCGCCCCGCTGAGCGAGGGCGGCTGCTCCGCCCTCCGCGAGTCGGCGCTCGCCAAAACGATGATGGCATTGCGGAACGGCGAATTGCATATGCCCCGATGCGGCAGGCGCCAAGCCCTGCCTATCGTCCCTCTCGGCCAACTCGGCGAACGCGGATTGCTGCATCGCGACATCGGAAACAAGAACGACGGGACGCCGCCGTTCCGCGGGCCCTTCAAGATTGTTCCGGCAAGAGCGGCACCCAGCTATCCGATCCTCTGGGGACATGACGCCGCCCGCGAGCGGCGCATGCTTGTGCGGCCGGACAGCGAAGGCGAGGTGCGCCCCGATTGCGAGGGCCGCGCGGCGGCCGTCTGGAGAACGGCGACGCGCCTGCACTTCAACCTTGATTTTCAAATCAACTCCCAAAGCCTTGCCGCATGCATGACGCCGGCCCGCGCTATCGGCGGCCGCGCATGGCCGAACTTCCGGCTTCAAGACGCGTGCTGGGACAAGGCCTTGGCCCTTTGGGCCAACTGCACGCTCGGGCTGATGGCCTTCTGGTGGGCGGGATCGCGCCAGCAACAAGGCCGGGCGGTCATGACGATCTCCGAATTGCCGAAGCTCATGGTTCTGGATCCGCGCCGACGGCCCGAAGCTTGGCTGGCGCGGGCCGCCGCAATCTTCGCAAGATTCAGGGACGCGGAGCTGAAGCCGGCGAACGAGGCCTATCGCGACGACGCGCGGCACGCGCTGGACCGCGCCGTCCTGGTCGAGCTTGCCGGGCTGCCCGAAGAGGCGCTGGAGGCGTTCGAGAACCTGCGACTCCAGTGGTGCAGCGAACCTTCGGTCCACGGAGGCAAAAGCACAGGTCCGGCCAATATCCGTTGATCGGGTGCTATTGAAGGGATTTTTGCTGCTGGAGCGGGTCGGGGAATTGGATTGCGCTGTCATTCCGCAGGCCGGGGGCGGACGAGCCTCCAGCAACCGGCTTGGAGATTCCATCTTGCCGATCCGGCCGAAAGTCATCAATCCTCAACGACTTGAATACGTCCGGCGCACGTCGATGACTGAGCTTGCTCGTCACCATAACACCGAACTTGGGGAATTCTGCTTTGGCATTGACGCAGAAAGTGTCGACCAAATCTTGCTTGTACGTGAGTAAACGATCATTCGCGAAATGAGATTGTTTTGGCTGCGAATGAAATTGATTGTACAGCCGAGAAATACTTTTTCGACCGCAGCACGGCAATCAAAGGACTTTCGCCAAGATGAGGATTGGAGTGAACCGATCTACTGCGGCCAGGCTGAACTTGACACGCTGCCCTCGTCGAATTGAATTTGCCGAGCGTCTGTGGTTAAGCCTACATATTCAACAGCAAACCGTTCCGATGCCAGAGTGAAACGCCAGCCGCGGGCTGCCGATGGCCGTCGGCCGGAATCGGGCGGGCATCGGCTGCCGTCCGAGCGACGGTTTCCGGGGGACGAAGCAGGAGAGCAAAATGAAGTCAAATGAGACCGGCGGCCAGTCATTGCGCCAGAACGCCCTAGACTATCATGAGTTGCCCAGGCCGGGAAAACTGGAGGTCAGAGCGACGAAGCCGCTGGCGAACGCGAGGGATTTGACGCTCGCTTACTCGCCTGGGGTTGCCGAAGCATGCATCGAAATCGCGAACGAGCCACTCAGCGCGGCTCGATACACAAGCAAAAGCAATCTCGTCGCGGTGATATCGAACGGTACCGCAGTGCTCGGCCTTGGGAACATCGGCGCTCGCGCGGCAAAGCCCGTCATGGAAGGCAAAGCCGTTCTGTTCAAGAAATTCGCGAACATCGATTGCTTCGATATCGAGATTGATGAGCAAGATCCGGAAAAGCTTGCGGAGTTGGTTTCGAAGCTTGAACCGACCTTTGGCGCGGTCAATCTTGAGGACATCAAAGCGCCTGATTGCTTCCTTGTTGAGGAGCGCTGTCGGGAGCAAATGAACATACCTGTATTCCATGACGATCAGCACGGGACGGCGATCGTTGTCGCTGCTGCCGCGGTGAACGCATTGCGAGTGGCGGAAAAGCAGTTCGAATCGACACGCGTCGTCGCTCTCGGGGCGGGAGCTGCCGGTATCGCGTGCTTGAAGATGCTGACCAAGCTGGGGGTTCGCCGCGAGAACATCATAATTTGCGACAGGGTAGGAGTCGTGCGCAAGGACCGCGAAAATATCGCGCCCGAAAAGCGTGAATTCGCATGCGATGCCCGAATTGAATCCTTGGAGGAAGCGATCGAAGGCTGCGATTTGTTCCTTGGCCTGTCAGGTCCAAATCTGCTGACCAAAGAAAACGTATCGAAAATGGCGCGCAGGCCGATCATATTCGCATTGGCGAATCCGGTGCCCGAAATCATGCCGGAAGAAGCCTACGAAGCGGTTCCCGACGCACTCATCGCGACCGGGCGTTCGGATTATCCGAACCAAGTCAACAATGTGCTCTGTTTCCCGTTCATCTTCAGGGGAGCTCTCGACGTCGGCGCGACTGAATTCAATGATGCGATGAAGATTGCTTGCGTCGAAGCAATCGCCCAATTGGCCCGGGCGACGACGTCTGCGGAGGTAGAAGTTACTTACAGAGGCGAAAGCCTGAGTTTCGGCCCGGAATACTTGATTCCGAAACCGTTCGACCCTCGCCTGCTCCCTCGAGTTGCGCATGCCGTTGCCAATGCGGCTATGGAAACAGGCGTTGCGACAAGGCCGGTGGATCTAGACGCGTACAAACAAAAACTCGAATCCTTGGTTTACAGGTCCTCGTTCGCTATGCGCCCCGTGTTTGAAACCGCGCGGTCCGTGGTGCGTCGGATAGCGTTTGCGGAGGGAGAAGATTCCCGTGTTCTGCATGTCGCGCAAGCGATGATCGAAGAAACTCTTGACAAGCCGATCCTCGTCGGGCGTCCGGATGTGATCAATGCCAGGCTGAAGAGGGCAGGGCTTTCAATCAAGGCTAACGTGGATTTCGATGTCGTGAATCCCGAAGATGATCCGAGATATCGCGAGTACTGGAAGCGATATCACGAGATCATGAATCGGAATGGCGTGACTCCGGAATTGGCCAAAGCAACCATCAGGTCGAACGCGACCGTCATCTCGGGGATCATGGTCGACCGCTGCGAAGCGGACAGCATGATTTGCGGCACGTTCGGGCAGTATCTTTGGCATCTTCAACATGTCCGGTCGATCCTCAGCGACAACAGGCTGCATCCCGTCGGAGCGCTCTCATTGATCATCTTCGACCGTGGAACGCTCTTTATCGCCGATACCCATGTCCACAACGATCCTTCACCGAACCAGATCGCTGAAACCGTCGTCGCGGCGGCCCGGCATGTGCGACGGTTCGGAATCGTGCCGAAGATCGCACTATGCTCGGACTCCCAATTCGGAAATCTCGACAGCAGGTCAGGCCGCATCATGCGCGACGCCTTGGCGATTCTGGATGCCGCCGGCTACGACTTCGAATACGAAGGCGAGATGAACACGGACACTGCTTTGGATCCGGAGTTGCGGGAGCGTCTCTTCCCAAACTCGCGGCTTTCCGGAATGGCTAACACACTGATTTACTCCAGCACGAACGGCGCAGGCGCGGCAAGAAACCTTTTGAAGGGCGCCGCGTCGGGTCTGGAAGTCGGACCCATATTGATGGGCATGGCCAACCGCGCGCATATCGTGACGCCCGCCATCACGGCCCGCGGCCTGCTGAATGTGGCCGCGCTCGCCGGGACGTCCGTGAAGAGCTACGGCTGATTTTGACATTTCCGCGCATGAAGCGTAATTCAACCCGGCCAAGTTATCGCAAACCCTGAGTTCGCGGGGCAGTTTGAGCATTGAATTTCGGCAGAAATTGCGGAGGAACGCGGAATGGCGGCGCGTATCCCATTTTTTCGTTCATGATGCCTTTGAATGCTCCCGCGTCAGGCGCGCGGTGCTCCCCGCTCGCGGGCCTTCGGCGGCTACACGGGGATCGCTCCATGACTGTCAATAAGCAGCCAAAGGCTAACAATCGCTACAAACATGTCCAACAACTACGTTCCATCTTCTCCATCATCAGCTCCGTCGGCAAAAAACGCCGACCTCATGACCGTAAGCGTTCAAGATTTCGGACCGATTGCACAAGCGACGGTGAACCTTCGACCCCTTACAATCTTCGTTGGTAGAAGCAATACTGGAAAAACATACTTTTCTAAGCTTATCTACGCGATACACAAGACTTTTTCCGGTCTCCCTCAAATACCGTTCATTCGAAGGCATCACTTTCCATTTAATTTTACTGAACCTACGGATCCGCTAATATCAGCACTTAAAGACTATCAGCAAACCGAAAACAGGCATCACGAAATCAGAAATCTTATCTTCGATTTTATCAATCGTAGTCTACCAAAAACTAATGACCAGATATTAGAGGAAATTGGACAGTGTTTTAGCACAACAAATATTTTGACCACACGACGGTTAAACTCCGTTAAAAAAAATTTCAAAATAAAAATATCGTACGGAACACTGTCGACGGAAACATGGAACATATCTGTCGGTTCCCAGAGAAAAAAAGTATCCGCAGAATCGAGATTCAACCCAAGCGCGATTGAATTTTTTGAATCTCCGTACGAAGAACTCATTTCAACAATTGAACAACAAGTCGATTTGGCATCGTCAAACAGCGAAGAGAGTTTTTTGGAATATGTTTCTTTCGAGTTTTCGAATTTCCTTCTTAAACTAGCATATCCGGATTCCGGCGGCTATGAAAGTTCTTATTTTCTACCGGCAAATCGTGGCGGGATTCTTGAAAGCCACAAGTTTGTTGCAGACGTTTGGTTATCACAAATACCGACTTTAGGATTAAAGCATTTACCAGCTTTGCAGCCGTTGCCAAAGGTTTCTGTGGATTTCATTCGAACAATGCTGATGATCGAAGGTCGCTCGCAATTGTTCTTGCGAAGACCAAAATCCAGCGAATCCCGCCCTCTTGAGAGTGTTGCGAAATTTATTGAAGACGAATTAATTGGCGGAGAATTAAAGACCAATACGTCAACTGAAATCGCATACCCGGTTTTTGAATACGTGCCGTCCAACGCGAAGAGACCATTGAAGCTCGACGCTGCTTCTTCAATGGTCTCTGAGCTCGCGCCAATAATTGTGATCGCTCGGTCTCACTTGGATCCATATGACTTGTTGATCATTGAGGAGCCGGAGGCGCATCTGTATCCGGGCGCATTGCCGTTGATTGCCAAATGCTTGGCAAAACTTGTTCGAAGCAATGTAAGAGTTTTAATTACAACTCACAGTGATTGGTTGTTGAAATCTTTGCGAAATCTAATACTTGAAGGCGATTTGATTGAGTTGGGGCTTTCCGATCAAGATACATCCAATGATAATTATTTGCTAAGGAGTGAGGTTGGTGCGTGGGAATTTTTTGCCTCTAGTGAATTTGACGGAACGAAAGTTAAGGAAATTACGTTTGATGAATTTGATGGGATTGAACCATCGGAGATAGAGCGAATTTCTGATTCTTTGTACAATGAGTCAGTTACGATAAGGAACAAAAAGAACGCCGATTACAAGAGGTCTGATTAATGGATGGCACGGTTCGTGACCGAATATTAAAGATTTTTGGCCAGGATAATTTTACAGATAGAATTTCATCCCAAGGATGTATAGGGAGCCTAAAGGGGATTTCCAAATGTAATCGTTTGATTGTCGATGTGGATCGCTACACGCGGAAGTTGAATTGTGCTTCAAAACGGTGTGACTATGTCCTATTTTTCCAAAACAAACCTATCGATAAGGTAATTTGTGTTTTAATCGAATTGAAGAGCGGCGAATACCGTGTTGATGACGTGGTGGAGAAGCTGCAATGCACTGCGCAATACTTGGATAAGTGTTTGGATTTGGAAAGCGGGCTAAATGTCAAACTTATTTTACGTCCGTTGTTGTTGCGCAAGAGAGGTCCACATTCAACGGAGCGGAAAAAATTTGAGAAGGCTGCTATCAGTTATCGTGGAACGATGAAGTCAATTTATAGGAGTCAGTGCGGGATTGAAGGAAATGTAATTGACGCTATGCCGGAAATCTTTAATGCGCGGATTTGAGCTACTTTGGAATCCGGCGGTGCGCACGTCACGAAGCGGTGGAAAAGTGTTGGCACCATGGAGCGGCGGAACACAGTAGCAGGTGAATTCAGATGACTTGAAACACGTAATCCGGGCGATGCGCTGGGGCAAGGAACTTGTTTTCCAATTAAAACCGGATGCGCCCGCGTTGGTACAATTCGTCCCGGGACAGGTTCTCAGACATTTTCAACCCGACTCCTCGCGCGTCGAAATCTGCGAACATCTTGTTCAGCAAGCTCCTGCGGCGCTCGGCGACGGCTCCCTCCGCGAGCCCGTCGCATTTGCTCTCGTCTCTATTCCCCTGCACGAATGAGTGCGGGTAACCGCCCATCGGTTCGGGCGCGGACATGCAAAGGTTGGCCGCCTGTTCTTGCGTGGGCAGGCGGGTCTTTTCTCTCACGGGTACGTTCATGTTCTTCATGACCGAGCAGGCACTCTTTACCAATGACGGAGAACGATAGACACCATCCTCAAAGAATTCAATCCCGGCGAATGCGCTAACTTCCTCGCCGACCCTGTACGTGCGTGATGTAACTTAAGCGGGTTCCGCTCTGATCGCTCTTCAAATAACGGCTCCTCCTGTCGTTCGTACCAAGTCAACGGACTGCAGCACTCCGAGCGAACGCCACGCAATTTTGTCAGGCCGGTGCCTCGAGATAGCTCTCAAGCGAGTCGTCCAAGGCGTCGACCCATTTGGTATGGTGCGGCGGGGCTTTGACACGGGTCATTGGCGAGACATATCCGTTGTCCCTGAAACTCATGATGCTTTTCTTCTTGTGCTTCTTCCACTGGAAGAACGCTTCGTTGGAAAGTTCGACGTCGAACTCGGGGTAATCCGAATCCGCCATCAGCTCGCGCACATAATCTCCTTGGTAGCGGATTGCGCCGTAATCGTCTTCAATCGCATCTTCCGCTTCAACGCGCGCCGCTACGTCGGCCGCCCGTTCGTTAGGGCCCGGGACGGGGATTCGCCCGAGCATGATATCCCTGGCATACCAAGCTTGGGCGTCGAACATGTTGAAGGTGTACCATTGGTCCTGCATCCCGAGGTAGAAAAGCTTGGGATTATTCACCCATACGATGCCCTTGTACAAGTCTGCCGTCGCCAAGCGATTGGCCGTACGGAGCTTGAGCTTGTCTTCCATGAACGGGAAATGGTGAAGATAGCCGGTGCAAAGCAGGATCGCATCGACGCGCTTGGACGAACCGTCCTTGAAGTAAGCGGTCTGCTTATCCACTCGTTCGAGCAGCGGGACTTCTTTCCAAGTGTCCGGCCAATCGTATCCCATTGGCGCGGTCCTGTGGCTCACCGTCACGGACTTGCATCCGTACTTCCAGCATTGCGACCCGATGTCTTCAGCTGAGTAGCTCGTGCCGATGATCAATATCTCCTTCCCGATGAACTCGCGCGCGTCCCGAAAGTCGTGGGCGTGCAAAATCCTGCCGTTGAATGTCTCGAAGCCGGGAAACTCAGGAACATTGGGTGTTGAAAAATGCCCGGAAGCGACGACAACGTAATCGAAAGTTTCGTCCGTTTCGCCGTCGTTGGGAATGTCCTGAGCGACAACCCGAAATTTTCCTGACGAATCTTCGTATTCAACTCGCCGAACGGGATTGCGGAATCTGATGAGGTCGCGGACGCCGGCTTTTTCGACCCGGCCCTTGATGTAGTCCCAAAGGACAGCCCTCGGCGGGTAGGATGCGATGTTCTTCCCGAAGTGCTCTTCGAAGGTGTAATCGGCGAATTCCAATCCTTCTTTCGGTCCGTTCGACCACAAGTATCGATACATAGAGCAATGCACCGGCTCGCCGTATTGGTCCGAGCCCGTCCGCCAGGTATAGTTCCAGAGGCCGCCCCAATCGCTTTGAGTTTCGAAGCATACTATTTCAGGTATCTCCGCTCCTTTTTGCTTGGCCGACTGGAACGCGCGCAACTGCGCAAGACCCGACGGCCCCGCTCCGATTACGGCTACGCGTACTGACATTGGCATTTCCTTCCATTTTCTTTTTTCATTCGCGGCCCGTCCGGTCCAGCGGGCGGAGCGACCGCGAACTCAATACTAGGCGCAACGAGCGGAAACTTACAATCCGATCCGTCCATTGCGGAATATGGCTCAAAAAAATTCACCTCCCGGCCGATTCGGCGTTCCCTGATGCAGGCATTCACACTCCTGTCGAATTTGAATGGGTTCGCCTCTCGCTTGGAATTTATCGACAAATCGTCAATTTCCGCCGGTTAGGCGATGTTTGTTTCGACGGTACGCGCGATTTCATTCGCGAAGTCTGCTCTCTCGAATGGCGATGGCAACGATCAACGGCTCGCTTCGGAAGATCCGAACGGTCGGGATTTCCCGCGAGATTCGTCATGGTGCCGGAATCTGCATATTGCTTTTTCGTCGCCCTTGAATAATCATCCGCGCGAGGGGAGGATATCCGAATGCATTCGGAAAGCGGTTGGCAATCGTGCAAGTGAACGCGCATCGCGCCAAAATGGCTGATTCCGCAAAAATGGTGGTGGAGGGCGCCAGCAAATTCTACGCAACCGAATCAGGACATGTCCATGCGTTGGACGATGTCGGGATCAAAGTGCGCGACGGCGAATTTCTTTGCGTCCTGGGTCCCTCGGGCTGCGGGAAAACGACGCTGTTGTGGTGCATGGCGGGGCTTCACGACCTCAGCGCGGGCGAAGTTCGACTCGGCAGCGACAGGATCGTGGAACCGCACCCGGAAATCGCCATGATTTTCCAAGACGCGAATCTCCTGCCTTGGCGGGACCTGATCGGCAACATCCGGCTCCCTTTCGAAATCAAGCGGAAGAAGCCCGATGCCGAATTGATCCAGAGTTTGCTCGAGCAAGTCGGACTGGTCGGATTCGACAAGAAATATCCGCGCGAGCTTTCCGGAGGAATGCAGCAGCGGGCATCCATCGTCAGAAGCCTCGCGGTCAATCCTTCCGTTCTGCTGATGGACGAGCCCTTCGGGGCGCTGGATGCTTTCACTCGCGACGAAATGAATCTATTGATTCAGAACATCTGGATGCAAACCGGCAAGACTATCGTCTTCGTGACGCACTCGATTCCCGAGGCGGTATTCTTGGCGGACAGGGTGGCCGTCATGTCTGCGCGCCCCGGCCGGATTTCGCGAGTGTTCGAAATCGATGTCCCGCGACCGCGCTCGATAGACATCATGACGACGCCCGAATTCATCGGCAAGGTGCTTGAGGTCAAGCAAATGATCGAAGGCTGAACGCGCAGCGATGGAAGAGTGACGCATGACCAACGTTCTTGGAAACGAGATACCCAAGTTCAACCGCGAGAGCGGGGACGAGAACGTCGCCGGTTTCGCCGGCTTGACAATGCTGACGCGCGCCAGGCGGCGGAACATGTTCGAGATTGCGGTCATCCTGCTCGTTGCCGGTTTCATCATCGGCGGCGCGGAGCTTTTGATTTTCGCAATGGAGGTTCCGCAATACGTCTTGCCGCGTCCCAGTCAGATCGCTGTCGCGCTCGTAACCGAATGGGGCTTTCTTCAGCCGCATGTGCTGGTCACTCTATACGAGCTGGCCTTCGGATTTGCGATCGGCGCATCGATCGGATTCGTGCTTGCGGCTGTTATTACGCAGTTCCCTTTCGTCGAAAAGATTGTGACGCCGTACATACTTCTTTTGGTGACGACGCCGATGCTTGCGCTCGTGCCGCTTTTGATTTTGCGCTTCGGATTCGGAAGCGAGCCGAGGATCATTGCGGTCGCCTTGGCGAGCGGACCGATGGTCATGATCAACTCGGCCACGGGTTTCCGGCGCGTCGATCTTGCGAAGATCGCGCTGGCCAGATCGTTCGGCGCGAACACTTTGCAAATTTTCACCAAAATCCGAATTCCAATGGCAATGCCGATGATCATCGTCGGACTGCTCGTCGGCTCGATTTTCGGGCTGCTAACCACGATTGCTGCGGAAATGGTCGGCGGCGCCGAAGGGCTCGGCAGCAGGCTTACCTACTACTCGTCAATGGTCCGAATGCCGCAGTTCTTCGCAGTGATCATCCTGCTGGCCATCATGGGCATCTCGTTCTACGCGTTTTTCTACTGGGTCGGCAAAAAATGGGCGGGGTGGCAAGCTTGAGCGCCGCTTCGACATGTCGGAAGTCCCTCATGCGGGACATGCAACTTCAAGGAGGAGACCAATGAAGGAACTCAACATAGCGTCGCCGCACGGCGTCAGTCGGCGCGGCGTACTGAAAATCAGCGCTGGAGGCGCGACCGCGGTCGCGTTCGGAGGCGCGATGCTGCCGTCCGCAGCGCTCGCTTCCGGGACCGTGCGGTGGGTATCGCCGCGAGGGACCGTGGAGGTGTTGGACGACTACCCGTATTGGGTAGCGAAGCAATTCGGGTATTTCGGCGATATCGAGACGACCTTGGAGCCGGGTCCGTCCGACGCGACGGCGACCGTGAAGCTCGTGGACCAAGGCCAGGCGGACATGGGCTTCCCGTCGCCGGGAGTGTTTTCGCTCGGGCTCGCGCAAGGAATTCCGCTGGTGTCGGTCTTCCACATGGGCGGCGCGGACGTGTTCGATTTCGCGTTCCGCAAAGGCGAGCGTCCTGCGAGCATCAAGGATCTGGAGGGAAAAACCGTCCTGCTCGGCAGCGCGGGCTGGCAGTCGATTTGCGACCCGATGCTGCATGCGGTCGGCGTAGACGTGTCCAAAGTCAATTATGTCGCGGCAGGCTGGCCGACCTGGGGCACCGCCCTTGCAGCCGGGCAGGGCGACGCTGCGCTTGCCTGGGCGGGATTGCGAGCTCAGTGGAAGGGTCAAGGCCTTGATTTCGACTACTTCATCGGCACCGACTTTTCACAGTTGCCTGCCAACAGCTTCGTGATCAGGAAATCGGATTTCGAAGACATGTCGTTGCGAGGGCTTTACACCGAATACCTCAGAGCATGGGCCATGGGCTTGGAATTCGGCCGAATCAATCCCCGCGCCGCCACTGAAATCGTCATGAACCAGTTCCCCGGCCTCGCCACGCAAATGACTCCCGAGGTCGCGACTGAATCGATGATGCAGCTTGCGTCCGTTTTCGCGGGTCGCTGGTCGGAGCGGAAGATGTGGGGATTCCATCTTCGTTCAAGTTGGCAGCTCTTCTTCGATGTCGGACGTGAAATCGGGCAAATTCAGGGCGATATCGATCTGGACGAAGTCATCAGCAACGATTTGGTTCCCGGCGCGAATGATTTCGATCAGGCCAAGGTGGAGAGCGACGCGGCCGGGTATCAGCTGTCGTCCGAATATCAAGACGTGGATGTGGCCGCGATCCGCGAGCTCATCTGAGTCTTTGAGCTGCGCCGCAACCGGCGGCGCAGCTCAAGAATGGGGAAGAAAATGCTTGTATTCGATCATTTGGGCTTGGTCACCGAAAAGCCGCAGCCCGGCGAGACGTGGGTCGGCAAGAGCCGATGCTGGGTGACCAACCCGCACGCGCACCCGGAGAAAATCGAATTCCTTCGGTTTCGAGAAGACTCGACAGTTCCGCTGCCCGTTCGGGAGAACCCGCACGTCGCTTACCGGGTCGATGAGATTGCACCGCACTTGGAGGGACAGGAGGTTTTGATTCAGCCTTTCACTGTCGACGAGCACGTGGAAGTCGCTTTCGTCAGGAAGCACGGCGCGATCTTCGAATACATAAGATACCTCAAGGATTCTTGGTTGGGGCAATAGGTTCAGGCCGGAATTGGCGGATCACGAGGTCAATATGGAATGGAGGTCCGCATTCGCGTACGCATGGGATCTTGCGGAGCGCGGCACCGCAGAATCCGCGAGCGAGCTGCGCGGGATCGGCCTGAACGCAGTAACGATCGCCGGCAGCTATCACGCCGGAAAATTCCTGCGGCCCCGAGCGGCGGGGAAGATCTATTTCCCGGAAGACGGCACGATCTATTTCCGGCACGATCCATCTCTGTACGGCGGCATCCGGCCTGCGCCGAATTCAATCCTCCGATCCAAGGACGTCATAGGCGAACTCTGCGATTCAGGGGAGATTGCCGTCTGCGCGTGGATGGTGCTGCTTCACAATACGCGGCTCGGCTTCGAACATCCGCATTCCTGCGTCCGAAACGCCTTAGGCGATCCGCTCATTTACAGCCTTTGCCCGTCATCCGCGGAAGTTCGCGCCTACGCGGCGGCTCTTGTTCGCGACGTGACGACCAATTATCCGGTGGCCGGCGTGTCTCTCGAGACCCCCGGCTTCCTGCCGTTCGTCCACGGCTATCACCATGAATTTGCTCTCGTGCGCGGAAACAGGTGGCTTGATAACCTGCTTGGCCTTTGCTTTTGCGAGCATTGCGCCAGACGAGCGCAGGCAGGCGGCGTGGACGTCCGGACATTGAAAAATCGCGTCGCATCCGACATTTCGGATTATCTTTCCGGCGATGCCGACTTTCCGGATGACATGGCGGAAGCGTTCTGGTCGGCGGATGCGGCGACCGACCGCGAGCTGTCGGCATTTCTCGCTTGGCGGTGCGGCGTGGTGACATCGTTGGTGGAAGAAATTCGCAGTTCGGCACGCTCGGACGCCTTCGTCTCGGTCATTCCTTCGGTCGCGCGGCCGACTGCGGGCTCTTGGTATGAAGGCAGCGATTTGAAAGCGTTGGCGGAGACCGCCGGAATCGTCGAAGCTTGCTTTTACGAGCCGTCTCCCGGGCGGGTGCAGGCGGACTTGTTCGACGTGAAGAGGCGAATCCGGGGCGGGGGCGAATTGAGAGGAATACTCCGTCCGAGCTTTCCGGATCTGGACAGCGCCGACGACGTGGCGAACGCGGTGAAAGCGCTCGCCGAAGGCGGCGTCCGAGGAATTTCATTTTATAATTGGGGATTTCTGCGGCAGCGCAATTTGGACTTCATCGCGCGCGCCATGTCGGAATGTTCGACATGAGCGGTTCGGGCAGGTGTGTCGCCATAACGGGCGCTGCGGGAGGGATCGGCCGCGCGCTATGCAAGCGGTTTTCCGAAGCTGGCGATTCATTGGCCTTGATCGATCGACGCATCGAGGTCCGGGAGGTTGCGGAGGAGTTTCGCAGAAGCGGCGTGGATGCGGATGCGTCCGTTCTGGACATTTCCGACGCCGACGCGGTCGCCGACGCGTTCAAGGCATTCAGGAAAAGATTCGGCGTTTGCGGCGTTCTGGTGAACAATGCCGGGTTTTCGTTCGAGCCGACCCTTGCGAGTTCGACGCCCGCCGGCTGGGCTGAGCATTTGTCCGGCAACCTCAATGGCGCGTACAATTGCTCGCGCGCGGTTCTTCAGGCGATGATGGAAAACAAAAAAGGCGTCGTTCTGGCGATTGGATCCGTCAACGGCGTTTCCGCCTTGGGCGACCCGGGCTACAGCGCCGCGAAGTCGGGCCTCATGGCATTGACCCGGTCGATCGCGGTCGAGTACGGACGTTTCGGAGTGCGCGCCAACGCCGTGCTCCCCGGAACGGTTCGGACGCCGATCTGGGACGAAAGGCGAAAGAAAAATCCTGAAGTTCTCAGGAAGCTGGAGCGCTGGTATCCGCTCGGACGGATCGCGGAGCCGGAAGAAGTCGCCGAGGTCGCGTTTTTTCTTGCCTCCGACGCGGCCAGCGCGGTGAGCGGCGCGATGGTTCCCGTCGATTGCGGCCTGTCCGCAGGCAACATTGTCATGACCCGCGAACTGACCGTGGAAGAGATATAGGAGCGCCGCCATGCGAAAACTGAGAATCGGAGTTGTCGGACTCGGCTGGTTCGGAGAAATTCATTGCGAGACGATCGTCGGAGTCCCTGAATTGGAGCTTGCGGCCTTGTCCACTCGCCGGCCTGAACGGCTTGCGGAAATGGGCGACAAGTTCGGCGTCGCGAAGCGTTCGCAGGACTATCGCGAATTATTGAGCGACCCGGAAATCGACGCCGTTTCGATCGTTACGATGTGGGATCAGCATACGGAACCGACGATCGCGGCGCTGGAGGCCGGAAAGCATGTCTTCCTTGAGAAGCCGATAGCCTCCAATCTCGAGGATTGCGCAAAGATATTGAAGGCCGAGAAAAAGGCGGATGGAATTCTTCAGATCGGCCATATTTGCAGATTCAATCCGCGCTACCGCATGGCGAAGCAAGCTATTCAGGACGGTCGGATCGGAAAGATCGTGTCGATGAGCTCGAGGCGGAACATTCCCGCGGCTTGGACGCCGGAAATCCTCGGCAAGATTGGTCCGATCGTCGGAGATGCGGTCCATGACACGGATCTGATGGTATGGTTCACGGGCGAACGGGTTGTCAGGGCGTATGCCCAGACGGTCAGCGTTCGCGGATTGAAACACCCTGATATCGGCCAAACGATGTACAGGTTTTCCTGCGGCGCGACGGCGACGCTGGAGACGGTCTGGTGCATGCCTGAAAAGACGCCCTTCGATATCGACGAACGGTTCACGATCATCGGAACGGAGGGATTGATTCATGTCCAAGACACGTTTCCCAATCTCGCAATCGTTGATTCCGCCAAGCTCCACAGCCCCGACACGACGTATTGGCCGATGTTCGAAGGCGTGAGGGGCGGCGCGCTGCGGGAGGAGTTCGCCTATTTCGCGAGGAACGCCTTATCGGGCAAGCGTCCGGAAATCGGGCGTTCCGAGGACGCTGTCGCAGCCTTGGCCGCGACGCTGGCAGCCGAGGAATCCGCTCGCGTCGGGCATGCGATCGACATCGCGCCATGAAGCTTCGAGAGAACGGGAGGAAACAAAAATGAGCAAGCGCGTGCTTGTAGTGGGTTTGGGCAACATGGGAATGAGCCATGCGCTGGCGTACTCCCGGATTGACGGTTTTGAAGTCGTCGGCGTCTGCGCCCGCCGCATTCATCAGATGGATCTGCCCGTTCCATTTGCCGCCGCCCAACGATTTGCGGATTTCGACAAAGCGTTGGCGGCATTGGATCCCGACGTGGTTTCGATCAACACGCTTCCGGATACTCACGGGCAGTTCGCCATAAAGGCGATGGAATCCGGAGCGCACGTTTTCGTGGAGAAGCCGCTAGCGGAGAGCGTGGAGCTTGCGGCGGAGGTTGTTCGGACCGCTCGCCGCACGGGCCGCAAGCTCGTCGTGGGCTACATCCTCAGGCAGCACCCGTCGTGGATAAAGTTCATTGAAATCGCCCGGCAGCTTGGAACGCCGTTGGTCTTTCGGATGAATCTGAACCAGCAGTCCAACGCCGAAACTTGGGATTGGCACAAGCGCCTGATGGACAGCTTTCCGCCGATCGTCGATTGCGGCGTGCATTACGTCGACGTCATGTGCCAGATGACCCGAGCCAAGCCGCTGAGCGTGCATGCGATCGGCGCCAGGCTGACGGACGAGGTCGCGGTCAACAATTACGGGATGCTTCAAGTCACGTTCGAAGACGGATCGGTCGGGTGGTACGAAGCGGGATGGGGGCCGATGATGAGCGAAACGGCCTTTTTCGTAAAGGACGTCATTGGGCCCAAGGGATCCGTATCGATTGTCATGGCGGAAACGGTCGGAGATGTGAAGTCGGACGACATCAACGCCCATACCAAGACGAACCAGATCCTATGGCATCATGCGGACTTGTCGAAAGATGACGAGCGTATCGATATGGCGGACGAGCCGGATCACGATCAGCTTTGCGAGCGCGAGCAGCGATATCTTCTAAGGGCTATCGACGAAGACATCGATTTGTCGGACCATATGGATGATGCCGTCAAGAGCCTCATGATCGTGTCCGCCGCGGATCGATCAATAAGCGAACGGCGCGTGATTCCACTTGACTGAGTCTTGCCGAAGCCCCGGCGAACGGATCAGCGAATGGCTGCGCGAATTCAATGCCGCATTGGAAGCCGGCTCGCCCGCGGCAGCGGCAAATCTATTCGCCGCTGAATCCTACTGGCGCGACCTTGTCGCGCTGACTTGGAACGTCAAAACCGTCGGCGGCGCCGAAGGCGTCCGACGGATGCTTGAAGCGACGATGCGACAGGCAGCGCCTCGGAAATTCGAAATGGACGGCGAAGCGGCGGTGGCCGACGGCTGCACGGAATCGTTTTTGAGATTCGAAACCGGCGCCGCCCGCGGGATCGGGCATTTGCGGATAGACCGCGATCGAGCGGTGACGCTGCTTACGGCGATGGATGAATTGAAAGGCCACGAAGAAGCCCTTGGGCCGGACCGGCCGACCGGCGTCGAACACGGGGCGATCAAAGGCCGATCAACTTGGCTTGAAGATCGGATCTGTACCAATGAACAGCTGGGAATCGATCGGCAGCCGTACGCGTTGATCGTAGGCGGAGGCCAAGGCGGCATTGCGTTGGCGGCCCGGCTCAAACAGCTCCGCGTACCGGCTCTCGTAATCGAGCGGAATGCCCGGCTTGGAGATTCGTGGAGGAATCGCTATCGAACTCTCGTACTGCACGATCCCGTATGGTACGATCATCTGCCCTACATGCCGTTTCCCGAGAATTGGCCGGTATTCACGCCCAAGGACAAAATGGGCGACTGGCTCGAAGCGTACGCGACCATCATGGAGCTCGATTGTTGGAGCTCGACAAATTGCACTCGGGCCACATACGATGATTCATCTTCGGAGTGGATCGTCGAGGCGGTTCGATCAGGACGGCCGGTGACGCTTCGCCCGAAGCATCTGGTGCTGTGCACCGGCGCATACGGGCCTCCTCGAATGCCCGAGCTTGACGGCGCGGAACTGTTCAAAGGAACGGCGCTGCATTCGAGCGGCTATGACGACGGTAAGAATTTTCGAGGCAAGCGCTGCGTCGTAATTGGATCCAACACGTCCGCCCACGACATTTGCGCCGATCTCTGGGAGTGCGGGGCGGAAAGCGTCGCGATGGTTCAACGCTCGCCATCGACCGTCGTGCGATCCGATACATTGCTCGAGGTTGTTTTCGGCGATCTATATTCGGAGCGCGCGCTTCAGAACGGAATATCGACCGAAAGAGCGGACGTGCTTTTCTCTTCCCTGCCCTTCGCCATGTTGGAAGAACGCATGAAGCCCGCGGCCGACGAGATGGAAAGACGGGATGCCTCTCTGCTCGAGCGGCTGAAAGCGGCGGGGTTCCTCCTTGACAACGGCACGGACGGAACCGGCCTTGTAATGAAGGCATTTCGGACCGGAAGCGGCTATTACATCGACGTTGGGTGCTCGGAACTGATTGCGGACAAGAAGGTCAAGTTGCACGCAGGGACGGAACCGATTCGCTTCTTGCGCGATGGTCTGGAACTCCGGAACGGAACGCGGCTTCAAGCGGACGCGGTCGTATTCGCGACCGGCTACCATACGATGCAGCGAACCATTTCCGATCTGATTTCCCCGGAAGTGGCGGAGAAGATCGGACACTGCTGGGGCTACGGTTCAGGAACGCCGGGCGATCCGGGACCTTGGGAAGGAGAGATGCGCAACCTATGGAAACCCAATGCCCAAGACGGGCTTTGGCTTCACGGCGGCAATCTGCATCTTTCGCGTTTCTTTTCCAAGTATGTTGCTCTCCAGATCAAGGCGCGCATGGAGGGAATCCCTACGCCCGTCTACGGAAAGCCGTCGTCGAACCGCTGACGAGTCCTGCCCGGCATTCCGGGGATCAACCGAAAAATCCTGCGTCGGATTCTGCGATCCACCCGTCCGCGACCGACGGCGGTCCTTCAGCCGATGCGGCGCACTGCACATCGTGCAAATTCATTATCGCGCTACGGCTCGGACCGATTGCGCACTGAATTCAATACGTGAATGACCGCATGGGCCGTCGGCCAAGAGTCCGGCCCATCTGGCTCTTGCGTTCAAGAATCAGATTGCGGCAATGGCCTCGATTTCGACCTTTATGTCGATCATCAGCCCGCATTCGATTGTGGACCGCGCCGGCGGCGACGCAGGAAAGTACTCCGAATAGATTGAATTCATCGCCGCGAAATCCTTTTTGTCCGTAAGGAACACGGTAGTTTTCACCACCTTGTCCATCGAGCTTCCGGCTGCTTCGACCAATTCCTTGATCTTGTCGAGTACGAGGCGGGTTTGCGCTTCGATTCCGTCGATGATCGCGCCATCGTCGTCCACGGGAACCTGCCCGGATACGAAAACCATGTTTCCTTGGATCAGTGCAGGGGAAAGCGGGATATTCGAAACTTTGCCTATTGTCTTGGGCATCGCCAAATCCTTGTCCGAATTGCGTGGCTGAGACCCGATCCTAGCATCGCGCCAGCGTTCGGTCACCTGTCTTGTCGCCGAACGGGCATTTTCGGCAATGGTGGACAATCGCCATGCGATTCAATAAGCGAATTATTGCCACGCTTCGATAATCTGAGGTTCGGCGATATGGAAATGCCGGTTCCGGATCAACTAGTGCTTGCCAAAAAAGCGAGCATCATCGCTGCACTTGAAGCATCGCTCCCGCCGGGTTCCGTGATCTGCGACCCGTTCGGAACGAAAGCATACGAATGCGATGCGTTCACGGCATACGCATGCCCTCCGATGGCGGTTGCCCTGCCGTCGACGACTGCGGAGGTCCAATCGGTCCTTAAAGCCTGCAGGAATGCCGGCGTGCCGGTGGTGCCGAGGGCCGCCGGGACATCGCTCGCCGGCGGCGCGCTGCCGACTGCGGATTGCGTGGTGCTAAGCACGGCCAGAATGACAAAAGTTCTGGAGACCGATTACGAAAATCGCTTCATTCGGGTGCAGGCCGGGCGCACGAATTCGGCCGTCACCTCGGCTGTCGAAGCGGAGGGCTTTTTCTATGCTCCCGATCCGTCGAGCCAGTTGGCCTGCACCATCGCGGGCAATGTCGCCATGAACTCCGGCGGGGCCCATTGCCTGAAGTACGGTGTTACGACCAACAATTTGCTCGGCTTGACGATGGTGACGATGGACGGCGAAATCCTTGAACTCGGCGGCCCGTACCTCGACTCGTCCGGGCTCGATCTGATGGGCGTCGTTTGCGGGTCAGAAGGCCAGCTGGGAATTGTTACAGAGGCCGTCCTTAAGATTTTGCCCAAGCCGGAAGGGGCTCGGCCTATCTTGATGGGGTTTTCGTCCTCGGAAGCCGCAGGCGGCTGCGTTTCAGACATCATCGGCGCCGGAATCATTCCTGCGGCTATCGAGTTCATGGACAGGCTGTGCATCAGGGCATGCGAAGATTTCGCGCGCGTCGGATATCCTGATGTCGAAGCCCTCTTGATTGTCGAGGTGGACGGTTCCGAGGACGAGATCGATCAAGGGCTTTCCATAATCAAGCAGATCGCCGCGAAGCACAAACCGGAAGCGCTTCGCGAGAGCACTTCCGAAGAGGAATCGCGCAGAATCTGGGCAGGCCGAAAGGGAGGCTTCGGTGCGATGGGCCGCCTGAACGACTACATTTGCTTGGACGGGACGATCCCGGTTTCGAAGTTGCCTTTCGTTTTGAACCGGGTCGGGAATCTGGCGCAAGATTTCGAACTTGAGGTTGCCAACATTTTCCACGCGGGCGACGGCAACATGCACCCCCTGATCCTTTACGATTCCAATGAGCCCGGGGCAATCGAAAAAGCCGAATTGCTCGGGGCGGAAATCCTCAAGCTTTGCGTAGAATCAGGAGGTTGCCTGACAGGTGAGCACGGGGTCGGGGCGGAAAAGCGCGACCTGATGCACTTCCAGTACAACGAAGCGGATTTGGAAGCGCAGCTGCGGGTGAAGGATGTATTCGACCCGGCGTGGCTGCTGAATCCGTCCAAGGTCTTTCCGTTGGAATTGACTGAGCGGCGCAGGGCGTGACGCCGGCCAGCGAACAGGAACTTGCCGAAGTTGTCGCAGCATCCGTTGGGCCGCTGCGCATCAAGGGAGGCGGAACTCGACCGATGGGCGGGTCTGTTGCCGGCGGCGTGCTGGAAACCTGCGGGCTGTCCGGCGTCAAGCTCTACGAGCCGGCGGCGCTGACGCTGATCGCGGAGGCGGGAACTCCCCTCGACGAAGTGGAAGATGTGCTCGCCGGCGAAAGACAATGTCTGCCTTTCGAGCCGACGGATCACAGAGGATTGCTTCAAACCGATGGGGTGCCGACAATCGGCGGGGTCGCTGCGGCGAATATCTCCGGACCGAGGCGGATCAAAGTCGGCGCGTGCAGGGACCATATGCTCGGAGTGCGGTTTGTCGACGGCCGAGGCACGGTCATCAAGAATGGCGGCCGCGTCATGAAGAATGTGACGGGCTACGACCTCGTAAAGCTGCTTGCAGGCAGCTATGGTACGCTCGGCGTCATCACCGAAATCGCCTTCAAGGTTCTTCCGAAGCCGGATTTTCAAGGCGTACTGCTGATTTACGGTCTTTCCGATCCCCAAGCGGTTCGCGCAATGTCGGCGGCGTTGGGCACGCCGTTCAACATTACCGGCGCCGCGCATGCGCCGCGCGGACTGGACGGGCATCCCGCGACCATGATCAGATTGGAGGGCTTTGAAGAAATCGTGCGGTCAAGCATCCAAAGACTTTCCGAACAGCTAAAAGAATTCGGCGATATCAACACGGAATACGATCAGGACAAGACGGGCGCGGGATGGAAGTGGATAAGGGATGTCGCGAAGTTCCACGGCCTCGCAGGCGACGTCTGGCGCATAGCCGCAAAACCAAGCGATGGTCCCTCGCTCGCAGATCGAATTCGTCGCCAATGCGATCCGGACGTTGTTTACGACTGGGGCGGCGGACTCCTTTGGCTCCTCGTACCGGAAGGATCGGATGTACGGTCATGGCTAGGCCGATACGAGGGGCACGCTACGCTCGTCAGGGCAAACAACGAAACGCGGGAGCGGTTTCCCGCGTTTCAGCAAGGATCCGCTCGGGCAAAGGAGATTTCGACGTCATTGAAGAAAATGTTCGATCCGCGCGGCATTCTCAACCCCGGGCTGATGGGCGGCTGAAGCATGCAGACGCGGTTCACTGCAGATCAGTTGGCAATCCCGGAAATCGGCCGCGCCAACCAGATCATCCGGTCTTGCGTTCATTGCGGAATGTGCAATGCGACATGCCCGACCTACCAAGTGATAGGCGACGAACTCGACGGTCCAAGGGGCCGGATCTACTTGATCAAGGAAATGCTTGAAAACGGCCGCCCTGCGGACAGCCGCACGGTACGCCATATCGACAGATGCCTGTCTTGTCTCGCGTGCATGTCGACATGCCCTTCCGGCGTCGAATACATGAGGTTGGTCGATTTCGCGCGAGAGCACATCGAACGAACCTACAGGCGTCCGATCGGCGATGCTGCGCTGCGTTGGATTCTTGCAAAAGTGCTTCCCTATCCGACCCGCTTCCGCGTAGCCATGCTCATGGCGAAAGCCGCGCGCCCGTTCAGAGGCATCATGCCGGATCGACGGCTGAAAGCCATGCTTGAACTCGCGCCGAAAACAATCCCGCCGGTGAGCAGAAACGACGACCCGCAGGTATTCCAAGCGGAAGGTACGAAGAAGAAACGTGTCGCGATAATGACAGGTTGTGCGCAGCGCGCCCTGAACACGCACATCAACGACGCCACAATCAGGCTGCTGCGACGTCTCGGCTGCGAAGTCGTGGTCGCCCGAGGGGCTGGCTGCTGCGGTGCGCTCACGCATCACATGGGGAAGTCCGAGTCCAGCCGGGAAACGGCGATTCGCAGCATCGACGCATGGCACGAAGAGTTTGAGGAGAACGGTTTGGACGCGGTGGTCGTGAATGCAAGCGGGTGCGGCACGGTGGTCAAGCATTACGGCGAGATATTCCGCGGGTTTCCGGGCCAGCACCGGGCCAGCAAGATTTCCGAGCTCGCCGTCGACGTAACCGAGTTGCTGGCGGAACTCGGTTTGCCGGAAGGATCGAGCTATGGTCTGAAAGTCGCCTACCACTCCGCATGCTCACTCCAGCATGGCCAGCAAATCGTCTCCGCACCGAAAAATCTCTTGGAGGAAGCGGGCTTCGAAGTAGTTGAACCCGCAGACAGCCATTTATGCTGCGGGTCTGCCGGAACGTACAATATCCTTCAGCCTGAAATCTCGGCAAAACTCAAATCGAACAAGGTACGGGCTTTGGAAGCGAAATCTCCCGATGTGATCGCTTCGGGGAACATCGGCTGCATGATGCAGATCAGCACGGGAACGACCATACCGGTTGTCCACACAGTCGAACTCCTTGATTGGGCAACCGGCGGACCTGAGCCAAGCGTTCTTCGCAAGTTGGAATATTGCTGAGCCGCGCACCGTCGCCTTCGCGCAAGATTTGTCGGGCAACGAAAAAAATTTCTTGCTCAGGCCCTTGAAGCATCGCCGACCCGTTCCGATATTGATAGCACCGGAGGCCGACAGGCTCCGGGAATTTCGAAACAGCCCGTCCATTTCGGAGGGCGCATCGCAACATATCGCTCAGAAGGAGGATCAATATGCGAACCTTTGACTTTACCCCACTTTACAGATCGACTGTCGGATTCGACCGCTTGGCCGACCTGATCAGCACGGTCACAGGGAACGACGTTTCAAGCGCGAGCTACCCGCCCTTCAACATCGTGAAGAAATCCAATGACGACTATCGGATTTCCATCGCGGTCGCGGGTCTTTCCGAGAAGGACATCAAGGTCGAAGTCCATCAGAACCAACTCTTGGTAACGGCCAAGAAGTCCGATGAGGGCAACGGCGTCGAGTATCTCCATCGCGGGATCGCCGAGAGGGGCTTCGCTCGCAAATTCTACTTGGCGGACCATATCGTGGTCACCCAGGCGGCTTGCGAGGACGGGATGCTCCACATCGACCTCAAGAGGGAAGTTCCGGAAGCTTTGAAGCCGCGCACGATCAAGATCAACCGCGTTGATCAAAGTGCCGCCGTCTTGGAAGCGTAATCCAAAATTAATCCGTAAACTCGGGGTGCCCCAGTCGGGCGCGCCCCGAATAACGTTACAAAAAAATACTTGCGGGAAACTAGTTGCCCGGCGATTTTTATTTAGACTGAACACTGCATCCACTCCGCTATCTATCTATCTATAAGCATAAAGGATATTAAAACCGAATTAGGACAGGAAAGAGAATTTTTAAGTTAAGCTGGTTCAAACTAGGAAATATATCGCTTCGATATAATAGTGAAGCTGACGAGATAATAAAGTAAACCAATGAAAGGTGCAAAGCAATGAAGCGTATAATTGATCTTAAGCCCGACGAAGCGAAACAGCACTTCTTAAAAGGTACCAGCTATTTCAATCTCGACTTACCAAAATACATCAGCTTTGACCCGGTTATCGATTCCGTCAATAATGCGATGTCTGGGAAATCGTATCTAAGTTTTGGTAATAATAATAAGCCAAATAGCCTTCCCGATGTAAATTACCGGTTGGACTCAAATAAAGATGGTAAATTCGCATGGCGTCCATATGAACTTATGCATCCCGCGATTTACGTATCCTTAGTCAATTTGATTTGCGAGCCAAATAACTGGAATACTATTGTCAAAAGATTCAAAAACTTTGAAAAAGGTGCGATCATATGTTGCAGTATTCCTGTCCAATCCGGTGGTATTCAGACAGATAAAGCAGAACAAGTGACAAATTGGTGGAATCAAGTCGAACAGAAATCGCTAGAGCATTCCTTAAAATTTTCGCATGTCTTACACACCGACGTTACAGATTGTTACGGTTCACTTTATACACATAGCATACCATGGGCCCTTCACGGACAGAAAAAAGCAAAGAAGCTAAAAGGAGACAAGTCGCTATTGGGGAATAAAATTGACATTCATTTGAGAGATAGCAGATTCGGGCAAACAAACGGTATTTGTCAAGGATCGGTCCTCATGGACTTCATTGCTGAATTAGTTTTGGGCTATGTGGACAGTAAAATTAGCATGAACCTTGCTCAATTGCAATTGGATGACTTTATGATACTTCGCTACAGGGACGATTACAGGATATTTACAAATAGTGATACGCGAGCAAACTTCATACTAAAATCCATAAGTGATAAGCTGCGAACTGTTGGAATGAAGCTAAGTGTATCGAAAACTCACGCTAGCACGAATGTTATAGAAGGTTCAATTAAGCCAGATAAGCTCGCAGGCATAAATTTTGAGGATCTTGGTAATGCAAATGCAAAAACAATTCAAAAACAACTCATTCGGCTTCATGCATTTGGCCGAAGATTCCCAAATAGTGGTGCGTTGAGGCGGTTTTTAAGCGATATGCAAACAACGATCCGGGATGTAAAGGAAAAACCGCCTGATCTTCGTGTGCAAGTTGCGATTGCAACGGATATTGGGTTCGTATCACCTTTAACATTTCCGGCAGTTGCAGGAATTCTTAGCCATCTTATCTCATTGGCGAGTGAACATGAGAAGGGGCAGTTATGGCAACTCGTACATTCAAAGATGAAAAATGTCCCACATAATGGTCATTTGGAAGTTTGGTTGCAGCGTGTAACAGAGAATAAGGCAGTTCAGCTATCTTTTGGGAGCAAAGAACGCCTTTGCCGAATTGTAAACGGTGAAAATGTGTCAATTTGGAACAACGGCTGGGTTGCCAGTAAAAAGTTGAAGAAGGCTTTGTCCGTTAGAAAAATCGTTGTAAGTTCAAAAGATGCTTTGGATGAAGTTATTGATCCAAGTGAAATTAAGCTTTTTAAGGAGACTTCACTGCACTATTAATGTAATTTAGGCTGGTACAGTGTAACATTTGATCGCGATGGCTTGTTTACTTAAGTCCGCAGAGTCTACATTTTGTGCGTTCGGTGCCGTCTGAGTTCACCGATTGATGCGGTTGCGCCTTGACGCGGGGCAGCGGATCCTTCTAATTCGCGCCGAAATCCGGGCGAAACGGTTGAACTCCGATCAATTCCGACCGAATTTTCGAGCCTAAAGCCCTGCTCCGGCGAGAATCAACATTTTGTGGCTGCGGACTCAAAGCAATAAGCCATTATCAGCAGGCCAGCTACAAGTTTATTCAGTACAATATGGGACTTTTCATCGACCATTTATAGAGCACTTTGCGGGTCATGTCCACATTAATATAACACGACAAACACTCGCTACGGTATCAACAAACAGGATGGCTAAGATCTACAATGGCCATCAAGACCAAAAAGAAGAAGTGCAAGACCCCTGCATACTTCAAAGAAACAATGGCAACGCTAAAAGGAAGATCAGAAAATAATCTAACCAAGTAAAACCGCACCCTTAAGATTAAAACGCGATCAATGGCTTATTGCTTTGAGTCTGCAGCCACAAAATGTTGATTCTCGCCGGAGCAGGGCTTTCGGCTCGAAAATTCGGTCGGAATTGATCGGAGTTCAACCGTTTCGCCCGGATTTCGGCGCGAATTAGAAGGATCCGCTGCCCCGCGTCAAGGCGCAACCGCATCAATCGGTGAACTCAGACGGCACTGAACGCACAAAATGTAGACTCTGCGGACTTAAGTAAACAAGCCATTGCTGATATATTGTGCCGGGAAGAATGTCTGCCGTAGTACTGGGCGCGGCTTACTTTGTGTTGACAAAAAATATACCATATCTTCTTGAGAAAATCGCATTAGGTCGGGTTCTCAGACCTCCAATTCGTTGTGTAGGCTGTCGGCGAGCTTGACGAGTGATTGCGCAATTTCGTCACTGAAACTTGCTGCAACAGAAATGGATTCGGCGAATTCAGGATCGGCCACCGAAAAGGTCAAATCGTTCGAGCCGAAATCCCGCAAGGATTGGCGGAGACGTCGCGCCGCCGCCCGCATTTGGGTCCAGTAGATTCTGGCCACATCTCTCGAAGCTTTTCGCAGACCTCCGGGAGCGGGAAGTTCTTCAGCTTCCAAAATAGCAAATGAAGCTGTAGTGATAAGGCGATTTGCAGCATGAGTAATCACGTCGGCATCAAGCTGTGATCCCGGGTATCCGGACTGGTGGTTTTCATCCCCATATCCGTTCATCATGCAGAGCAAGTCGCGGAAATTCTTGCCGCCCTCCGACCGCCACCATGCGGCGCTCGGTCCAGCGTCTTCTTTCAATACGCGGTCCAATGTGTTTACTATTTTGTCGACTTGATGGCGTCTTGGAATGTCCGCGCCGGTGCCGGAAGTGAGTTTCGCGAAAGCGATTTTAGCAAAACGCTCTGCGGCATCCGAGGAGTTCGCCACAAAATCTCCCAATACGATTCGAATCCTGTGCTCACGGGCTAAATCAATGGTCGTTGCGAGATTTTCAGACGCGTTAACTATGCGGCTCAAGGCGCTGCTTCGCCAATCATGGTAATCATCCGGTTTCAATATTGGCTCGCTTTCTGTTTCCGGCCATTCGCAGTACCCTGCGATCAAACGCCCCTCGCGTGCAATCGGAGCTGCGATGTTGCCCAAGGAATCAGCGCATTCGAGAAATCGGGATTGCAAAATCCCCTGCGCCTGCACGTCGAATCCTGAGTGCTCTCGCAGTTCGCCGAAAACACGAATTACGGATTTCGGCAGCGATTGTTTAGTTCTGGTTATGAAGGCAATATCCCAGTCGCTGTCGGCAAGGTGATCGCCGCGCGCCCTGGAGCCAAATAGGATTGCCGCTTTCGCATCCGGCCACAGAGCCAGCGCTTTCCTGCAGGCATCCTCGACTGTTTTGCAGCCGGGAGCGGGAACGAGTGCAGAATCAACTGCTGCAACCTTGCCCCACGTCCGAAATCGCCGGTTTGAAGCAATAGCGGACGGCCGGACTGAATCGAGAGCCAAGGTGCGCCTGGATTCGGCTTGGGCCTCAGATTTGTCCATCGACCATTTCCTTGGCTGCCTTGGACTGAATTTATCCATCTCTGAGTTTCATGTCAAAAGACTGTTTGCATCGACTTACAATCGGATTTCCCGGAATAATTGAAACGGCGAGCCATCCGGTTTCAGCTTCGCTTTTTATTGAAGCATAATCCGGCAAACCCCTTGGCATTGCTGAACTGAAAAATGCGCCGACACTCTTTTCGGCACACTTGGTTGTTCTCTCGAATGTTGGTCGAATTCATCCGGTTTACCAACGGGAAGATTGATTCAATGAAAGTTGCGGCGATGAATTCGACAACGCGGCAACGGCGGAATTTCCGGCAATGAATTCCGCAAGGACTTCAAACCCTCCCCAAAGCCGAATTCAGTTGTTCTGCGGCGGTCGCCGCGGCCCGGCGAGCCATTTCGGTGTCGGCCGCCGACCGGATTGCATCGGGCGCACCGCTCAGCGAAGCGCCCGGCAAGACCGCATTTCAAGACAAATTGCGACGAATTCGGCCAATCAGATGGACATGCAAAGGTACTTCATTTCGAGGTAGTCCTCGATTCCATGCCGCGATCCCTCGCGGCCGATCCCGGATTGCTTCACGCCTCCGAAAGGCGCGACCTCCGTGGAGAACAGCCCGGTGTTGATGCCGACGATTCCGTATTCCAGCGCTTCCGCCACGCGCCAGACTCTCGAAATGTCCTTGGCGAAAAAGTAGGAAGCCAGCCCGTGTATCGTATCGTTCGCAAGCTCGATGACTTCCTCTTCGGTTTCGAACTTGAAAAGCGGAGCAACCGGACCGAAAGTCTCATCGTGCGCGACGAGCATGTCCTGGGTTACGCCTGAAAGGACGGTCGGCTCGAACCAGGTTCCGCCGAGCGCGTGCCGTTGCCCGCCGGTCACGATCTTGGCGCCTTTTCCCACCGCATCTTCAATATGGGATTCGACTTTCGTCACTGCGTCGGCATTGATCAGCGGGCCAGTGCTCACGCCGTCCGAAAATCCATCGCCGAGCTTCAGGGAATTGCTCGCCTCGGCGAGCTTCTCCGCGAACTCGTCGTAAATTCCGGATTGCACGTAAATTCGGTTCGCGCAGACGCAGGTTTGTCCGTTGTTCCGGTATTTCGAGATCATCGCGCCTTCGACCGCTTGATCCACATCGGCATCGTCGAAAACGATGAACGGCGCGTTTCCGCCGAGCTCCATCGACACCTTCTTGATCTGGTCTCCGGCCTGCTTGAGCAGAATTCGGCCGACCTCTGTCGAGCCGGTGAACGAAATCTTCCGGATGATCGGATTCGAGCAGAATTCCTTGCCGACCTCGCTCGAGCGCTTCGAAGTGACAATGGACATCAGTCCTTTCGGCAAACCGGCCCGCTCAGCGAGCACCGCCATCGCAAGAGCCGAAAGGGGCGTTTCGCTTGCCGGGCGCGCAATGAATGCGCATCCGGCCGCGAGCGCGGGTCCCGCCTTGCGGGTAATCATCGCGTTCGGGAAGTTCCAAGGGGTTATCGACGCCACAACGCCTACAGGCTGCTTGATGACGATCAATCTCTTGTCGGCCTGATGCCCGGGCACCGTCTCGCCATAGATCCGCTTCGCTTCTTCCGCGAACCACTGCAGGAACGATGCGCCATACGCGATTTCTCCTTTCGCTTCGGGCAGCGGCTTCCCCATCTCGGCCGTCAGGACCGCCCCGAGGTCTTGCTGATTTTCCATCATCAGGCGATACCATTCCGTGAGAACCGCCGACCGCTCTTTCGCAGGTTTGGCAGCCCACTGCCGCCAAGTATCGCGAGCGGCGTGGATCGCGCGTCTGATTTCGGTCATTCCCAAGTCGGGAACGCTGGCGATGACGTCGCCTCTGGACGGATTGATGACGTCGAATGTCGCGCCGTCATCCGCATCGACCCATTCGCCCGCGACGAACGCTTTGGTCGCCAGCAAGTCGGGGTCGTTGAGCATCAAGGGTAGGTTCGTGTTGTCTAGCATGTTTCCGCTCTTTCGAATGTGTTCAGCTTTGCCGCCCGGCCAGGAATTGAGTCGGCTGAGAGCATTCACAGAATAGCTTCTGTCTCAATCTGAGATCGGGGCGAGCAACGCAGCGAAGGAAGCCGCGCAATGATTGACGCCGATAAATATTCCAGATTGGCGAAATTGCAACCGTCAAGCCTGCGACATTGCGGAATTTGGAACGGCCCAAATTGCAACTCTGCCGTTCGGCGGTCCCGGTTCGGCATCCTGAGTGCTATGCCAAACCGGAAGCCGATATGACCGGTGTTTTCTTTAGGTCATCTGGGAAATAAGATTTCTCGCGACAACCGTCGGAAACTGCGCATGACGAACTCCGAAAGATGTCGGAATTCTACGCAGGGCGGCCGCGCGAATATTTGCTGATAGCCGAAGACTAAAAGATTTGAATGCGATGGCGAAACGATCAACTGGACCAATGCCGCAGGCAAGGGCAAGCTCCGCAATTTCTATCGATTGGCAGTTGAGCGCTGCCGTCTGGCGGGGCCGGAGCAATCCGAAACGGCAAGAGTTCGAACTGTTCGAATGGTTCGGCGAAAAGTGGTTTCTGCCTCCTCCGCGCCGCGTTATGAGTTTTCGGATGTTCGGACCGGATAGCAGGCAACTTCTCGGAAAATGCTGACTTCGCCCTTTGAAGATCTGCCCGCGGCGCTCTTGGACGAGATATTGGGCAATACAACGACAGTTGCGCGCAAAATCGTAACATCCTTCAACAAGGTCGCGGAGGAAAGGGACTCACTTAGAGCAAAGCTTGTGAATTCCGGCATGCTCATGAATGAGGCTGCGTTGGGTCTGGCTCCGCCGCAATCGACCTGCGCGGCAGACGGTTCCTATGCAATTGAGCGTCTCTTGGCGACCGATCTTGCGGTTGCCGCTGCCGTTGTCGTGGAGGGACTTGCCGCGCCGTCGGAAACGATCCATTGGGAACGGCCGCGCCATCGGCTCTTTGTTGCTTCCGAACCGCACTTTCAAGAGACGCCAATCTTGCTCAGTGCTGTGATGCTGGGCGAAGAACTCCGACTGCTGGCGAAAGCGCCGCACGACTTGCCCATGCTGGACGGTACGATCGCGTTGCCCATCATTCGATTCGATCAAGCAGTAAATTTATCCCGGGTTGCGAAGCATCTGGGCAGCGCGCGTGAGTTCATTGGAAACTGCAAGGCTTATTTGGAGGCTTATCTGCATGTGCTGAAGTCCAATAGCGCGGACAAGCAATATGTAGCTCTCCCGAAATATTCGACTCGTCGTGAAATAGGCGCTGCCTTGGATTGGCCCGTATCCTACGACGACCGCGGAATACTTTCGATCCTCTTGAATGAAGGTGAATTGACCAGACCTCGCTCTCTTGCCCGCGACAACTGGAAATTCGACGCAAACAAGCTGCCGAAACCGCATGATCGGGGTGTCGCTACGGTCGCGGCCGAAGTTTTGTCCGCACTCAAACAGGTCCATGTGATCTACTACAAACCAAGAGCTTGGCTGCCGGCGTATCGAATTGAATATGCGAAGAACATCACGACCGATGCAAGCCGCTTGGCTGCTGTGGTGCAGGGCATCAAGCTGCAGACGGTCACTCCGTCGATGCTGGAGCCGTTCCCGATCTATCTCGCAGACCGAACCGTGAAAGCCGTGGCCCGTTCAGTACCGGCTTTCAGACAAGTCACCACGCAGCGAATTGCGGAAGAATACGACGGGGATATCGAAGAGGTATTCTATGCCATGAACGGATACCGCCGGATTTCAGGAATGTGAAAATGGATCGCACGCCCAAAATAGCGAATTTCGTGGATGAGTCCGATTGCATAGGCGTGATCGGCTCTCCGTCTTCAACGGTCAGCCTCGGTCTCGACATCCTGGGCACGGCGGTTTCGCGCAAGCTCATCGGCGAGCTCGCATTGTTCCGCTTCAATCAAGACTTCAAAATCCATTGCGCATTGGGTCAAATCACCGAGGTGGAGCTCCGCAACATTTGGCATGAAGACGCGACGATGCGGAGCCTCATTCGCCAGCGAGGTCGCGTGGATGCGGTTAGCGAGCGACAGGATACCCATCTGGGCAAAATGATCATCAGCGCGGTCTTTCGTGAAGGCGGCGAGGCCGGGTACGAGCCAAGCATCCTTGGCACGGTACCGCCCACAGGCACGCGCATTCATATCGCGACGGACCGCGTGCTCGACGAATTGCTTAAACCCTGCAAGGATCAAATCTACTATCTGGGCCGCGTTTACGGCTCCAATCCGAAGCTACCCCTTTGGTTCAAGCATTTCGACAAAGGGCATGACGGAGCAGGCGAGGCATATCACTTGGGAATATTCGGCAAAACGGGTTCCGGAAAATCAGTCCTGGCGAAGAAGATATTGCTGGCCTATTCAAGGCATCCCAATATGGCTTTGCTGGTTATTGATCCGCAAGGCGAATTTGCGCGCGACTTCAGGAATTTGGATTCAGAGCATGAGTTCGCGCTTCCATTGGGTAGAATTTCCGGCAATCTTGGGAAGAATTCGGTGGTGCTTTCCGTTCAAAATCTTGTGCTCGACCGCTGGGAGCTTTTTCAACAAATTCTATTTGAATCACCGTTTTTTGAGCAATTGACCGTTCCAAAAGGCGAAAACCGCGAGCTGGCGTGCAGGAATCTTGCCACTCGCCTTGATAAACAGAGAGTGAAGCTGGAGTTGCTGCACGAGCGCGGATCATTTGAAAGGGCGTGGAAGCTTTTGCAGGACGATAAGTTCCAAAGATTGTTCTATCGAACCGAAGCATCGCGCAGTCGCTTCAACGAGGCGATAATTGATGCAGACTCTGAAGCGTTCTACCAAGCATACTGGGCACCGGTGACGGAGCTGTTCAGGAATCGCAATAAAGCCAGAAGCGTAGATCGAGGACTTCAATGGTTGTTGACCAGCGCGGGAAAAAGCCGTCCGATTCTCGTGATCGACCTTTCCAGCCAACGCGATCAAAGAGTGTTTTGGAATGAAAAAATTCAATCGCTGGTGATCAAGCGATTGATCGAGGGATTGTCGTTCCATGCGGAAAGACACTACAAGGAAAATCAAAGCCTGAATACGTTGGTCGTTATAGACGAAGCCCACCGATTGGCGCCTAGAATTATCGACAATGAGGATGAAGAAAGCGCAGCCGTGCGCTCTGCATTGATAGACGCGGCGCGAACAACGCGAAAATATGGGCTTGGCTGGCTTTTCATAAGTCAAACGCTTTCAAGCATTCATACTGAAATCCTGCAGCAACTCCGCATACTTTTTTTCGGATTCGGACTGGGGCTTGGACAAGAATTCCGTTCTCTTCAAGAATTGGTTGGCACGTCCGACAGATCACTTGGATTGTACCGAATGTTCAGAGATCCGCATTCGTCCTTTAGCGCGTCCAGCAGGCAATATTCGTTCATGTCGATTGGGCCTGTCAGCCCGCTGTCGTTTGCGGGTGCGCCCTTGTTCTTCAATGCGTTCAATACGGTCGACGAATTCTTGAAGGCGAACGGATTCAAGTGAAATCCTGGAATCGAGAACCTCGTCCGCGGAAGTAAACAAACGCAGGTTTGCTCTGAATTCCGGTTGGGCTGCCGTGCGGCAACCACTTCGACTTTTCCACATAAGACAGAACTCTTGACCACTGAATATTCGACCGCAAGGAATTTTCTATACGCTCGGTGCGCGCCGAGGATCGTGAGTTCACAGCAGTTTTAGGCACATCATTGTGATTTTGGCGGCGGTTTCTTCATGTGCGATTGTAGACGCGCGAGTTGCGTCGCGCCATAGCTCGGATGAGGCCAATTTTGCACTGAACATCGGATTCGAACCGAATGAATCTACAGTGGCACAAGGAACGGTAAAGGCCGGCAAAGTTTTTGCCGTCGTGCTCATAGCCTTGCTGTGGCTGCCGGTGACGATCATGTTTTCGACGATGGCGCGCGGCTTTTCCATCCCGCTTGATCCAGAAATTTGGCTGTCGCTTTGGCCGACCATTTTCGCCGGGCTGCCGTTGGCGGCGGCTTGCTGGCTTATCTACAAGCGCGGCAACGGCCGGGCGGCAATCATAACCTTCCTGCTTGTAGGAGTCGTTACCGTTCTCGCTGCGATCATAGGCGGGTTGTTCGGGCCGGTCGGAATTTTCGCCTATTGCGCCGTTGCCAGCGTTCCTGCGTGGGCGGTGTGGATAACAATTTCGGTCGTCGACAAAATCAGGAGCAGACGGCAGCAATAGCCGCCAGCGGATCGTTCGTCGGCAATAATCGCATTTGCATTTCGCTTGACTCGATCCCAGCAATGCAACCATCGTCGCCTCGCAACTTTCGGTTGCGACCTTGGATGCAAGGCTGGCCCTTGAAAAGCCGCGTCTTGCATTCAACTGTTCCAATGCTGACGATTGGCCGACGGAATGCTCCGAACATTGTCCACGCGAAGACAGGAAAATTCGATGAAAGTCGGCGAAAGAAATCTGATTACTGACGTTGAGGGCATCCTGGTCGGGAACGCTGAGGACGCGCGAATCAAGACGGGGACGACCGTCCTGACGGGAGCCGAGCCGTTCGTGGCCGCTGTTCATGTAATGGGCGGTGCTCCCGGCACCCGCGAAACCGACCTTTTGGCCCCGGATAGGCTGGTGCAGCAGGTTGACGCGATCATCCTGTCCGGCGGGTCGGCATTTGGCTTGGACGCGGCGTCGGGAGCGACCAGCGTATTGGCGAAGCGCGGACGGGGCTTCAAGGTCGGATCCGCTACCGTTCCGATCGTGCCCGCCGCGATTTTGTTCGATCTGCTGAACGGAGGCATGAAAAACTGGGACGAGAGCCCGTACTTCGAACTGGGAGCGAATGCGCTGGAATCCGCAGGCAAAGATTTCCGGCTGGGGACCGCAGGAGCGGGCTGCGGAGCGACTACGATGCAGGTCAAGGGAGGTCTGGGTTCAGCTTCGGTCGTCACTTCCGGCGGTTATACGGTCGGCAGTCTGGCCGCGATCAATTCGCTCGGATCGGTCCTGCAGGCGGGCGGACCCTGCTTCTGGGCCGCGCCATTCGAGATCGGGAATGAATTCGGCGGCTTCGGTGCGTCTCAATTGTCGAATCCGTTGGAAGAGGCTTCGCTGCCGACGGGCGATCCGCCCGTCAACGCGAATACGTCAATTGCGATCGTTGCGACGGACGCCGTGCTGACCCAGTCTGAAGCGACCAGAATGGCGGTCTGCGCCCACGACGGTTTCGCGAGAGCGATAGTTCCGTCCCATACATTGTTCGACGGCGACTTGATATTCGCGGTTTCAACCGGAAAGCGTCCGCTGAAGGAGCCGCACCGCGATATGTTCTCAATCTGCCATGCGGCGGCGGCATGCCTTACGCGCGCGACCGCCAGAGCGGTTTATCTTGCTGAACCAGAGGACGGGGATGCTCTTCCCGCGTGGAAGGAAAGGTTTGCGCGTACCGAAGGCGGCTGAGCGTTCCCGACTCCAGGCAGACCGAGTCTATTCGCGGACGATCCGCTTCCGGCCGTTCTCGAAGAAATGAAAAGGCACGCTGGGCGGGGGCCGTTCGTTTTTCAGCACCAGCATCGCCTCATTGAGCACAACGCGCGAGATGTAAGGCAAATCCAGATCTTGCGCATCCGAAACTGGAAACCATTGGAGCCGCCCGAGTTCATCGGATGCGTCCGAGAAGTTGTCCGGGTCGCCCTCAAGCGGGACCTCGCCAAGAACGCCGAGAAAAAACCGCGTATCGAATCGCCGCGGAAGACCGGGAGGGGTGAGTGCGCGGTAGAAGTAAACGAGTCCTTTGGCGCTTGGAACCAAGCCTGAATCGGAAAACGCTCTCCAGCTCGGATGCTCATTGAATTGGCGCCGTTCGGATTTTTCCGCGAGCATGAGGCCGGTTTCTTCGCTCAACTCCCGAACAGCGCATGGGGCAAGCATGGACACGATCCCAAGTGGTGCGGTTTGCGCCAAACGCGACATGCACGACGGTCCAAGCGGAGTGGCTAGGGCAACGTCGCGGTCCTCCCTGCCGACCGCGCCGCCGGGAAAAACGAATTTGTTCGGCATGAAAGCCGCTGCGCTGCTGCGCTGCCCGATCAGAACACGAGGACAGGAGTCTGCGTTTCTAAAGAGGAGGACGCTTGCCGCATCTCGGACTGAAGGGCTGGAAGCGTCTGGCCCTTCTTGCTTTCGGTATTTCCGGTTACTCATGTCGACTGCATCGCCCGAGGCAAACCGCTCCTCTCGCCGAGCCGTTTAGAGTGCCGAGAGCCGGCTTGGCAAGGAGCGAACGGAATTTCGAAGGCGGACCGCCGGGTTGGATTGTTCGCAAGGCAGCAAGACGCGATCAGCGCAATTCGGAATTTTCTGAACTTTTTTTTCGTCTTGCGACGGAATTTTCATGTCCCTTCGTTATACGATGGAAGGCGCAGCTTGCGGCCTTGAAACTATAACAAAGGAAGTAGGAATGACGAAACGAGCAACCAATATCCTCATCGCCGGCTTTGCCGCATCCGGCATCCTGGTCGGCACCGCGTTGACGGCGGCGGCCGACGGGGGCCGAAAGGGCGGTCTCTGGAACAAGGGACACCATGACGGCCGGGGCATGATGGGCGATCCTATCAGCTTCGAGCAATTGGATGCCGACGGCAACGGAGAAATCTCCAGAGAAGAGTTCGATGCGAGATATTCCGCATGGATCAAGGCCGCGGATGCGAATGGCGACGGAATGCTCCAGAAAGAAGAGCTTGAAGCACACATCATGGAGCAAGTTCGCGCGATGGTCGAGAGGAAATCCGAGTCGATGTTCAATCGACTTGATGCCGACGGCGACGGTGCGGTCAGCGAGGCCGAACTCCAGCAGAAAATGGGCAAATCCCGAAATGAAGACCGGATGTTCGATCGCTTGGATTCTGACGACAGCGGCACGGTGTCGGCGGAGGAGTTCGAATCCGCCTTAAGCAAGATGGATGGTCGGCGTGGCGGTCGGAACAAAGACCGTGATGACGGGGACCGCTGAAGACGAGTAGCGAGAGGCACGGAAAGTGTGCTCGCCGTCCGGCTGGAACAGGTCGGACGGCAATTCGCTTTTTTCTGATTGAACGGACAAGGTTTCATCGGCGGAAATGCCGCACGATTTGATGGCAGTCCCAGACGACGATTCTTTGCTGAGGCAATTCGCCGAAGGTGATCCCGACGCAGCGCGAGTGCTGATGGATCGGCATGTCTACAAAATATTGAGGCTTGCGAAGTCGATGCTTGGCGATACGGGAGATGCGGAAGAAGTGACGCAGGAAGCAATGCTTCGACTTTGGAAGGTCGCGCCGCACTGGAAATCGGGAAACGCGAAGGTTTCAACGTGGCTTTGGCGCGTGGCTTCCAATCTTTGCATAGACCGGCTTCGCGCGCAGGCGACGATTTCGATCGACGCCATCGACGAACCCGAAGATGATCTGCCAAGTGCCGATGAAAAACTCCTGTCGAATGATCGGGCCGCGGCGTTGCGGCGGGCTCTTGAAAAGCTTCCGCCGCGGCAGCGGGCAGCAGTCGCGCTCAGGCATTTGGAGGGGCTTTCGAACAAAGAGACCGCCGAGTCGCTCGGAACGAGCATTGATGCCGTGGAAAGCTTGATTGCGCGCGGCGTCCTCGCCCTGAAATCGCAGCTTCTCGGTCGAAAAGGGGACTTGGGATGGGAAAAGTGAATCAAGCCCGTGATTCGGGTGATGAGATCGGCGAACTCGAGCCGTTTTTCGAGGCGATAAAGTCGAAAGACGTTGCGCCTTCCGCCGAATTGAGGCGGGCTATTCTTCAGGATGCGCGCGAAATCTGCTCAATGGAAGGATTGGCCGCGCAGGTCGGCGCGAAAGAGGCGGAAACAAAGCGCAGGTCGGGCGCGAAGGCCGGGATCGAGAGACTTTGGTTATCGGTGGTGTTCGCGCTTTCCGCCGCTGCGGGCTTGGGCGCCGGCTATGCCGTCGCCGGGAGCATCGGATTTGTTCCCGACATCGTTTTCGGAGAGTACGAATCTGCTTCGGATCCGGACATGTTCGCGGATGTCGAGGTTATGCTTCTAGGAGGAGCTTCGGATGTCTGATAACGAGGAGCAACCATCCGGCCGCAAACGGAATTGGCCGAAAATCCTGCTTTATGCGTCGCTGTGCCTGAACCTCGTATTGGTGGGCCTCATAGCAGGCGTGCTTGCGTACGGCATGTTCCGATATGATCGGGCTGTCGACAGAATGCTGAGCCCGGCAGGTCTAGGAGTGATCGTCGGCACTTTGGACCCGGATATGCGGAGAAAATTGGCAGTCAATGTTAGGAAGGGCGGATTCGAGCATATCGGTTATTCGTCCGAGGTCGAAGGGTATTTCGAAGCCTTCATGGCAACATTGAAGGCGACGCCGTTTCAGCCTGAAGAACTGGACCGTAGATTCGCCGAACAGCGGGACGTGTTTACGGGAAGGATGGAAAAAGGCCAGCTAATCCTTGGAGACCTGATCAAGTCGATGACCGATGAAGAACGCCAAGATCTGGCGAGCCGGCTGGAGCACCGATACGATTGGCCAAGAAGAAAACGCAAGCGACGGTAGCGCGCCCTCCTTGCGACGACCACTATCTTGATCGGAAGGGGCATCAGGTTCAGACGCGCCTATCGAATTGCTCGTTCCGTCAAACTTCCTGACTTCGACAGTTTGACTCGATTTCAGCGCCGTTCCGGCTTTCCGGGGCGTTGCGCGCAAGGGAATTCCGGCTCCGTCGTGCTCCAGCGGAAAATGTAGTGCTTCAAGGACAATAATCTTGCGCATTCCGGAAAAGCATGCTAGTGATTCGGAAAACGCCGAATCAGGAATTGCATCATGTTCCTCCGCGTCAAAGCCAGGCCCGGAAGCTCCAGGAAGTCCGTCCAGCTCGTCGAATCCGTGCGCGAGGGCCGGAAAGTGAGCCAGCGCATCGTCCGCCACGTCGGCGTCGCCAAGACCGACGCCGAACTGGAGGAGCTCATGGAGCTCGGCGAGACCATCAAGGTCGAAATCCGGTGCGAGCGGCAGCCCTCCCTGCTTCCGCAGGAGAAGCTCGTCGATCTGGCGATCGAGACCCGGCGGGAGAAGGCGAAGGCGGGTCCGCCGGTCGTCATCGAGGAGACCCGCGAGGAGCATCGGGTCGTGACCGGCTTCCACGAGGCCTACGGGGCCGTCTACCGCCAGCTTGGCTTCGACGGGCTGCTGCCGACCAAGAGGAACCGCACGGCGCGCGAGACGCTTCGGCATATCGCGACGGCGCGCATCGCCAATCCCGAAAGCAAGCGCGGCACCGCAAGGCGGCTGGAGAGCGATCTCGGAGTTTCGATCCCGGTGCAGAGGATCTACCGGATGATGGACCGGCTGGACGAAAAAGCGATCGAAAGCATGAAGGATCTCGCGGCCGGGGCGGCGCGGAGGCTTCTGCCGGAGCCGGCGAGCGTGGTCTTCTTCGACTGCACGACGCTGCACTTCGAGTCGGTCGATGCGGACGGACTGCGCGAGTTCGGCTTCTCCAAGAACGGCCGGCACGCCCGGACCCAGGTCCTGCTTGCGCTGATGGTCACGTCCGACGGGCTGCCGATCGGCTACGAAGTGTTCCCGGGATCGGAGTATGAAGGAAAGAGCCTGATCCCGTCGCTGGAGAACATGCGGAAGCGCGAAGGGGTCGAGACGGCGATCCATGTCGCCGACCGGGGCATGTTCGGCGAGGCGAACCTCAAGGACATGGAGGACCGGGATCTCCAGTATATTGTCGGCGCCCGGCTGAAATCGCTGCCGAAGGACTTGAAGGAGCGGATTCTCGACCTCGAAGCCTACAAGACGACCGGCGGCTCCGAGGACTCGCTTTCGGCTGAGTTCAAGCACAAGGGTCGCCGCATCGTCGTCGGCTGGAGCCGGAAGCGGGCCAAAAAGGACGCCGCCGACCGGAAGAAGGCGATCGACAAGCTGGTCCGCAAGCTCGGCCGAAGCGCCAATCCCGCTCAGGCACTCTCCGGACGCGGCTTCGGCCGGTTCGTCAAGCTCACGGGAAAGGCCCGGCTGGAAGTCGACGAGACAAAGATCAAGGAGGCCGCCCGCTGGGACGGGCTGAAGGGCGTCGTCACCAATACGCCCGACATGGGCCATTCCGAGCTGTTCGCCCGCTACCGCGAACTCTGGAGGGTCGAGGAGAGCTTCCGGATCACCAAGCACGACCTCAAGGTGCGGCCGGTGTTCCACTGGAAGCCCGACCGGGTGAAGGCGCACATCGCCATCGCCTACATGGCGTTCGCCTGCGTGCGTCATCTGGCGTATAGGATCGCGCTGCGGCAGGGGGAGCGGATGTCGCCGGAAAGGATCCGGACCGCCCTCGCCGCCCGGCAATGCTCGATCGTGCGCGACATGCGTTCGAAACGGCGCTACGCGCTCCCGTCGAAAACGACGCCGGACATGGACCGCATCTGCCGGACCCTGGGACTTCCGATGTCCCGCACGCCCTACTGGATCGAATGAGGCCGCCGGGAACAGCCTGAAAAACAGCGGAATGTAGTGCCTAAAATTTAGGCACAAACACGAAAAAACAAGTGGTTGGCAGAAAAAAATGTCGAAGTCAGGAGAAAACGCAAGCGACGGTAGCGCGCCCTCCTTGCGACGACCACTATCTTGATCGGAAGGGGCATCAGGTTCAGACGCGCCTATCGAATTGCTCGTTCCGTCAAACTTGATCGAACTCGGCGATGAGGTGCTCGACAATTCGGCGGCACGCGTCTTCGCTTGAGTATCCGGCGGCGGTCGCTTCTTCGTATACTCGCCGTTGCCGGTCGGTCGAGTTCCCTTCCTCGACAATTTTTCTGATGTTCAGCACTTCCTCCATGCAGCCAAGCTCTTCCGCATCCTCCTTGACGAGTTCAATGATTTCTTCCACCAAGTCCGCGTAGGGCACGAGCTCGACCTTGCCGTGATCGACCATTCTCTCTCTGATTCCGTATCGCTGCGCGCGCCATCTGTTTTCGTTGACCAACGTGGGCGAATAGCCCCGCCAGCGCTGGTTCCATGATCTGAGCCGGTACAGGAACGCGATCAGCGATTGAAACGTCGCGGTGATGGCGATCGCCTCATCCAGCTTGCTGCAGACATCCGTGATTCTCTGCTCCAGAGTCGGGAATTTCGCGGAAGGGCGAATATCCCACCAGATCTTCGTGGCGTCCTCAATGCATTCGGACTCGACGAGATGCTGGATCAGGCGCCTGTATTCACCGTACGACGAAAGAGGGTCCGGATGGCCCGTTCTCGGAAGCGCGTCGAAGACGGAAAGGCGGTAGGAAGCGAGGCCAGTATCCTCGCCTTCCCAGTAGGGCGACGAGCAGGAAAGGGCGAGCAGGTGCGGCAGGAAGTAAGTCGCCTGATTCATCAGGTCGATACGCAGATCCTCGTCTTCGACGCCGATGTGGTTGTGCATGCCGCAGATCAGGAGCCTTCGCGCGGGGTGCCCAATATCATGCCTGAGTGCGGTGTAGCGCTCCTTCGGCGTATGCGTTTGCTCCCGCCATCGAGCGAACGGGTGGGTGCCGGCGGCTACGGTTGCATAGCCGAATTTTTCCGCCGCTTCCGCTATGCAGTGCCTCAGCTCAAGAAGCTCCGCCGATGCGCTCTTGATGGAGCTGTGAGGCCGAGTGCCCACCTCTACTTGGCATTGCAGGTATTCATTGGTGACCCGGTCATCCGCGCAATGGCGGCATGCTTCCATGAACTCCGGCTCGGGCGACCGAACGACGTCCAGCGTGCTCCGATCAACGACAAGATACTCCTCTTCGATTCCGATCGTGAATTTCATCTTTTTCTGCATAGCGACAGTCCCTTGGATGAGTTGAACGCCGATTTTCAACGCGCGGACAGCCGAGTCGCGATCATTGATCGGTCAGCCGGAAAGTTGAGCAGTAACTTGCTTTCGCAAAATCCCTGCGCCTAATCCTTTAGAATTCCGCAATCGCGCGCGCAAGTACGCTGCGTCCGCCCGTATTGCGGCGATGGTCTCCGGCGGCGAATTCAACGCAAGAGGAACAGTCGGCAAGCCGACACAGAATCAATCCGGGATGATGTGCCAATCCACGAAGCTTCGCGCTTCGCGAACGCGGTTCAGAACAGGAATCCGGTTCGGCATGACGCGGCGCAGAGTTCCCGCCTGTTCGAATTGGCTGATCGCTCCGGCGTGATTCCGCAGCGTTGGTCGGGAAAAGGCTTCGGCAATTGGGAGTTGCTCAAATCGATTGGCAGTCCCTAGGGGAATCGAACCCCTCTTTCCAGGTTGAAAACCTGGCGTCCTAACCGATAGACGAAGGGACCGCGCATCGGCTTGACCGGACAGATATACGCTTGCTTCGTTGCTTGCAAGAGTTCCGAACGCCGAATCCAACCCGACCCCAATTGCCAGTTGCCGCTCTCGGTCCAAATGCTCACGCGAGGATCATGCCGTTGTTCAAAGAGTCACGGGAAGGCCGCATCTTCGACCTTGAGCATCGGCTTCCTGCGTCCCTTGTAGTTGTCGATCATGAGAACTCCTGCAAAATGAGCCGTCTTGCCGCGAAATTTGGGAAGCGCGCTGCGCAGCGGACTGTCTGGCTTCGTGAACGCGACAGCTTTGATCTTGCCTCCGACTTCGTCCTCAAGCGAAAGGCTGACATGCTTTTCGCCAACTTTGCAGAAAGTGATTCTCTGGCTGGCCAAAGCCCACCTCGGCTGCGGCGCTTTCGCTCCGAAAGGTCCGGCGCGAGCCAAGGTCTCGATGATTTCAATAGTCGCCGATCTCGGCAGAATCGTCGCATCAATCCGCAAGTCCTTCTGGCCGACGCTTGGCGTTCCTTGCGAATCGATGATCTGGCTCAGCCGCTCCATCGCCGCTCCCAGCTTTCGCGATTCCACTTCGAGTCCTACGGCCATGCGATGTCCGCCGCCTTTGGCCAAATGGCCTTCACGCAAGCATTTCTCGACTGCGAAACCGAGATCGACATCCATCGCGGATCGGCCGGAGCCGCGTCCGACCGCGCCGTCCAGCCCGATCGCCACCGCCGGGCGCCCTGCCGTTTCGGCCAAGTGCGCGGCGACTATCCCTACGATTCCGGGGTGCCAATCCTTGCCTGCCGCCCACACCAGCGGGGCGTCGAGACCGCGCAGCTCCGCTTGCCGCAGCGCTTCCTCGGAAACCGAGTCGACCAGTTCGCGCCTTCGAAGGTTCAACGCGTCAAGCTCTTGCGCGATCAATTTGGCGGTATCGCGATCTTCCGCGCAAAGCAGCTTCGTTCCGAGATGGGACTGTCCAAGCCTTCCGCCGGCATTAATCCGAGGAGCTATCTGGAAACCCAAATCCATGGAGTCGGGCGGCGCGGAAAGTCCGGCCAGATCGGCAAGAGCTGTCAGCCCGTGACGCTTCCGACTGCTCATCACCGCAAGCCCCTGCCGGACGAACGCCCTGTTCAGGCCGATCAGCGGAACAACGTCCGCTACCGTGGCAAGCGAAACGATGTCGAGCATCCGCATCAGATCCGGAGCGTGAAGCCCCTTCGCCTTCATAAGCCGATTCAGGGCCACAAGGAATAGAAACACGACGCCTGCAGCGCACAGGTGACCAAGATCAGAGGATTCATCCTGCCTGTTGGGATTCACGACCGCGACCGCCGAGGGAAGGCGATCCAAGCCGCGATGATGGTCAAGGACGATGACGTCCGCCGAAGCCGCCGCGATCGGTTCAAATGCCGAAGTTCCGCAGTCGACGCACACAATCAGCTGGTGGTCCTTGGAAAGATCCTCCATCGCCTTGACGTTGGGTCCGTAGCCCTCGCACACCCGGTCCGGAACGTAGATTGACGGCGTTATATCGTGCTCGCGCAGCCACAAGCTCAGGAGCGCCGCTGAACTGGCTCCGTCGACGTCGTAGTCCGCGAATATCGCGATCTTCTGCCTCTGCAGAACTGCCGAAATGAATCGCCGGGAGGCTGCATCCATATCGAACAGTTCCGATGGATCAGTCATGAGGTCCCGAAGCTTCGGTTCAAGGAACTTGTGCTCCGAGCCAAGCGGCACGCCCAGACGCGCGAGCACTCTGCACAAAATGTCCGGCAGCCCGGTGTTTTGCGCGATAGCGAGAGCGCGGCGGTCCTCCAACAGTGTTGGTCCGACCCATTTGCGGCCTGTCGCCGATTGCTCGACCCCCAGGTAAGCTTTTCGATTGAAGTCGCGCTCGGATTCGTTCAGCATTGAGGTCGCGCTACGAGTCAGGCACAGGGTGCCGATAGGTCATGCGCCGGCGTGATCCCGTTTTCGACCTGAGCAGAATGGTGTCCGCTTCCAGATATCCGCGACCTCGCCTGACGCCTTGAAGAAGAGAACCGTCCGTAACGCCCGTTGCGGCGAATATCACGTGATCGGCGACCAAGTCGTCCCGGCTGTAAATCCTGTCGAGATCCGAGATGCCGGAATTTTCCGCTTTCTTCCGCTCATCGTCGTTTCGAAACACGAGTCTTGCGGCAAGCTGTCCGCCCAAGCATTTGAGCGCTGCTGCGGCAAGGACGCCTTCCGGCGCTCCTCCGATGCCCATGTAGACGTCGATTCCGGTCAAGACGGGCTCGGCGCAATGCATGATCGCCGCCACGTCGCCGTCCGTGATCAATCGGATGGCCGCTCCGGTTGAACGTATTTCCTGAATCGTTCGCTCATGCCTCGCGCGGTCCAGCACGCAGGCGGTGATTTCGCAGGGGTCGCATCCTTTCGCCCCGGCCAAGGCTCGTATTCTTTCGGCAGGATCCATTTCAAGCGAAACGATCCCTTCGGGATATTCCGGGCCGACGGCCAGTTTTTCCATGTACACGTCCGGCGCATGCAGGACGGAACCGCGAGGGCCCATGGCGATAGCGGTCAGAGCGTTCGGCATGTCGTTGGCGGTCAGAGCGGTTCCTTCCAAAGGATCCAAGGCGATATCAACCGACGGACCGGCGCCGGTTCCAACTGCTTCTCCGATGTAGAGCATTGGCGCTTCGTCGCGTTCTCCCTCTCCGATCACAACGACGCCTTGAATGTCGAGCATATTCAGTTGCGAGCGCATCGCGTCCGTCGCAGCTTGGTCCGCGGCGTTCTGATCGCCGCGGCCGATGAACCGCGCGGCGGCCAGCGCCGCCGCCTCCGACACCCTTGCAAGGCCGAGAGACAGCAGCCTGTCGCGGAATTCTGTGGCTCTGTTCACCTTGTTTGCCTTGTGATCGGGTTCTGCACGGCGAGAGGCCGCAACTCGCCGACTAGACTTCTTGAATCCGGATGGACACGGGATCGCTCAGAACGACTTCGGAACGCTGGATTTCGGAGAGCGCGTCATCGAGTTTCGATCTGGTTGTCTGGTGCGTCACAATGATCACGGGCGCGGCCTCGCCGTCATGGCCGTACTGGCGCATTCTGTTGATGGAGACGCCTGAATTCCCGAGCGCGCCCGCGACCGTCGCCAGAACGCCGGGCTGATCTCTGAGCAGTAGCCGCAAGTAGAATGCCGCAGGGGTTTCCCCGTGATCGGGCTTCAATTGGACAAGCGACTTCGCCGGCTGTCCGAATGTCGAAATGCGCTGCCCCCTGGCGATGTCCATGACGTCGCTCAGAACGGCCGATGCGGTCGGTCCTTGGCCCGCGCCCGCGCCCCGAAGGAAAATCGGGCCGGCCTGATCGCCTTCAAGCACGACGATGTTGGTGGCGTTTTCCACTTGCCCCAGCGGAGAGTTGACCGGCACGAGGCACGGCTGCATCCTCTGTTCAAGACCTTGGTCGGTTTTGCGCGCGATGCCGAGGAGCTTGATGCGAAATCCCATGTCCCGCGCCTGCTCTATGTCGCCGATGGAAATCCTCGTGATGCCCTCGATTCGGATGTTGCCGAAATCGACGCGCGATCCGTAAGCGACGGACGCGAGAAGCGCGAGCTTGTGGGCGGCGTCGATTCCGCCGACGTCGAGATTCGGATCGGCTTCCAAATATCCGAGGCTGCTCGCTTCTTCGAACACCTCTTCGTAGCTCAGCCCCGCTTTTTCCATCCGTGTCAGGATGTAGTTGCAGGTGCCGTTCATTATGCCCATCACGCGCGTGATCTGGTTCGCAGCCATGCTTTCGGTCAAAGCCTTTATGACGGGTATTCCTCCGGCGACGGCGGCTTCGAAGCGCAGGACGCGGCCGTTCCGCTCGGCGGCCTCGGCGAGCTCCTGACCATGGAGAGCAAGCAGCGCCTTGTTGGCTGTGACGACGTCCTTTCCGGATGCGATCGCGGCTTCGACGGAGGATTTTGCAGGGTCTCCGTCGCCTCCCATCAACTCAATGAAAACGTCGATGTCTGGCCGCATTGCCAGATCGACCGGGCTGGACGCCCACTCGAATTCCGAGATATCGACGTCCCGTTGCCGATTTCGGTCGCGGGCGCATACGGCCTTGACTTCGATTCCGCGGCCTGCGCGGCGGGAGAGGAGCGCTTGGTGCTTCGCAATAATTTTCAGGACGCCGGCGCCGACCGTTCCGAGTCCTGCGATTCCAAGTCTGATCGGTTCGGGCAAGAAGCGGTCCTCTGTTGACGTGCCGATACGTCGGGCTGCTTACCGGCTTGATATTCGGGATTCAACAACTTCCGCCGAATGAGAGGATGCGTCCAAGGATGGAGCGGCATCGGACCTGCCGATTCGACGGCAACCAACCCGCCGGTCCGGCATTCGGCATAGCGGTTTCGGAATGCCGGGATTATAGATCGGCATGGAACGACAAAAGGTTCGAGACTGCGAAGTCCGGTTCGATCGATTCAATGGTTGAGAAATTCGCAAGGAAAACATGCCTGTCGACAGTGAACGCCGAAGTTGCGCGAGTCCGCGCCCGATCCAGGATTCCGCGGATAGCATTTGATTTCATAGACGGGGCCGTCGGTCGCGAGACCGGCATTGAACTCAACATGCGCGCATTCGACGACATTCGGCTGTTGCCTCGCGGCCTGGTGGACGTTTCCGCTCGATCGCTGCGCAAAAAATTCCTGGGATGCGAGTTTGATTTGCCGTTCGGAATTGCCCCGATGGGCATGTGCGGCCTCTCGTGGCCGGGCGCGGACGGGATGATGGCACGCGAAGCCGTGCGGCGAAACTTCCCTATTTGCATGTCGTCAGCGGCGTCGACCGCGCTGGAAGCTGCCCGCGAACAGGCCGGACATCGCGCTTGGTTCCAAATCTACGTCGGCAGCGACACGTCCCAAGCCGAGCGGCTCATCCGGCGCGCGGACGCGGCAGGATATGAAACGCTCGTTCTGACGGTTGACGTTCCGGTTTTGTCGAGGCGCGACAGGGATGTCCGAAACGGATACACATTGCCGTTCCGGATGGGCTTTCGCCAGTTTTTCGAATTCGCGCTTCATCCGCGCTGGTCTCTCGGCATGCTGATCAACGGGGTGCCGCGTCCGAAGAACTACGACGGCGACAGTTCCGGATACGACCGTTACGCTGCCCGAGCGGGCGCGGACTGGGCGTTTCTCGATTGGCTGAGAAAATCCTGGAAGGGCCGCTTGATAGTGAAGGGCGTGATTTCGGAGGAGGACGCGGCGAAAATCAAGGATTCCGGCGCCGACGCGATTTGCGTTTCGAATCATGGGGCGCGTCAGCTTGATGCGGCGGAAGCCGCACTGCATGCGTTGCCCAAGATCCGGCGCGCCGTCGGATCGGAATATCCGCTTTTGTTCGACAGCGGCGTCAGAAGCGGTGAAGACGTGCTCAGGGCTTTGGCGCTCGGGGCGGATTTCGTTCTCTTGGGAAGGCCCGTTCTGTATGCGCTGGCCGCCGGCGGAGAAGACGGTCTCGCGTTCTTTCTCGATGGTTTTTCCGAGGGGATAAGCATTGCGCTTGCGCAAGTCGGCCTTTGCGATGTCGAACGCGTCGACAGCCGGATTCTCGCGCGTCGATAATGCCACCGTTCGACTCGGGCCGCATCCGTCGGTCAGCGCGCGAGGCCTTTTCGGCGCCTGGGCTCTGGCTGCGCAGCGGAATTCGACCGCGTTTCCGTTTGACTGCACGCGAATCCCAAGCTTTGCACACCGATTCACAATACGGAGGTTCAGCATCAGGCATGATCAAACGGGTCCCGAGCGCGCCGTCGAAGACCGCCTTGATCCGTTCGGCCACCATACTATATTCTGCTATGCACATTGCGGAGGCAGAAATGGCAAAGACCACGTCGTTCATCCTTGGCGAGCATTTCGACAATTTTGTTGCATTTCAAGTGAATGCGGGCCGCGACGCCTCAGCCAGCGAGGTAATCCGTGAAGGGCTCAGGTTGGTCGAGATGCGAGACCGGCAGATGGAAGCTTTGGAAGCCGCAATCCAAGTTGGATTTGACAGTGGCGTCGACGAGGACTTTTCCTGGGACGCAGTTAAATCCGAAGGCAAGGCGCTGGCTCGGAAGTCCCGCGACTCCTGAACCATGAAATCGCTATTGCTGTCGAAGGCGGCGAGAGCCGACCTGCGCAAAATCCATGCCTACACATATGCGGAGCGGGGTCAGCTTCAGGCTAATGCCTGCTTGGACAGTCTCAGGTTGGCGATGAATTGCATCTCTGACGGAACCGCAGCTGTTCGCCCCTTGGCTTCACGGCACAAAGACATGTTCAAATTTCGGCAGGGCCGGCATTTGATTGCTTTCCGAATGCAGGCGGATGATCAGTGTCTGGTTGCGCGCGTCCTGCACGAGCGCACGGATGTTGATGCGCGCTTGGGGAAGCCAAGCAGCTGATTTCGGCAGCACGTCGGCAACCCGGCGTTTGCCTTCTCGTCAGAATTTCTGCGAGGACTTTCCTCAAGAAAGTCTTTCACGGTTCTTGCGCGAGGAGAATGCCCGGAGCCAGCTCGCTGAGTCGCGCTTTGACCGGTTGCGCCGATGCGGCGCTTGGCCATGGCCGGCCGCTGTTTGCACCCGGCTTCCATCGAATTTTCTGAAGAGAGTTGCCGCGGAGTCCAATCCGTACCCTGTCGCAAGCAGCGGTGTTTCGAAGCGCTCTACATGTCTCGGTAGATCGGGAACATGGCGCAGATCTCTGACACCTCCTCTTTGACGGACTCTTCCGCAGCGGCGTTTCCGTTTTCTCCGTGTTGAGACAGCCCGTCAACGACCCGGACAATCATTTCCCCGACTCGCTTGAATTCGGCGACGCCGAGGCCGCGCGTCGTGCATGCTGGGGTTCCCAATCTGACGCCCGAAGTGACTGCGGGCTTTTCGGCGTCGAATGGAATTCCGTTCTTGTTGCACGTCATGCTTGCGCGCTCCAGCGACCGTTCCGCAGCGTTTCCTTTGACCCCTTTCGGACGCAGGTCCACCAGCATCAGATGCGTGTCGGTGCCGCCCGTCACGATGTCCAAGCCGCCGGCTTGGATGGAGTCCGCAAGAGCGCATGCGTTTTTCACGACCTGCGCTGCGTAGGATTTGAATTCCGGGCGCAGCGCCTCGCCGAATGCGACCGCTTTCGCGGCGATCACGTGCATCAGCGGCCCGCCTTGAATTCCAGGAAATATGGCGGAATTCACCTTCTTCGCAATATCGGCATCATTCGTCAGGATCGCGCCGCCGCGCGGTCCGCGAAGCGTCTTGTGAGTGGTGGTGGTTACGACGTGGGCGTGCGGGAACGGCGACGGATGGACTCCGCCCGCGACCAGCCCGGAAATATGCGCAATGTCGGCAAGCAGATACGCGCCGACCTCGTCCGCGGCTTCACGGAATTTCCGGAAATCGATAACCCGCGGTATGGCGGAACCGCCCGCGATGATGAGCTTGGGCCTGTGCTTGAGCGCCAGGTTTCGGACCTCGTCGTAATCGACCATGAAGTCTTGCCGCCTGACGCCGTATTGGACCGAATTGAACCATTTTCCCGACTGGTTGGGAGCCGCGCCGTGGGTGAGGTGACCGCCTGACGACAGGCTCATGCCGAGAACCGTGTCGCTCGGCTTGATCAACGCATTGAACACGCCCTGATTCGCCTGGCTGCCGGAATGCGGCTGCACATTCGCGAAGCTGCAGCCGAACAATTCGCAAGCGCGGTCCTGCGCGAGCGACTCAACGATGTCGACGCATTCGCAGCCGCCGTAGTAGCGTCGACCGGGATAGCCTTCCGCATATTTGTTCGTCATGACCGATCCTTGAGCCTCCAGCACGGCCTTCGAAACGATGTTTTCGGATGCGATCAGCTCCAGCCCGTCTTGCTGCCTCCTCAATTCCGCCCGGATCGCTTCGAATGCGTCCGGGTCTCCGCTCCGGAGCGATCCGGCCTTCGTGAAATCTTCGCGCCTCTGGCGGTTCATTCCAGCCCCCTGAACATGTGCTGCGAACTCATTGAAGCCTATAAAGGCGGCTGAACCCGGTTGAAACACCTAAAATGCTTCCTCCTCGGGAACGCTTGATCGCAAGCGGACACGTTTCCGCGAAACTCGGCCGCATCGCGCTCGCGCAACATTGCCGCTTGCTCAAACTCGGCCGCCTTGCTTGAATTCGGCGCTCGGACGCACCAAAGAGAGTTCGCGCAAGTCTGAACGGAGCAAACATGAAATCGATCAAGTCGATCTGTTTTCTCGCGAGCGACGCTGAATTCGCGCAGAGTTCGCTGGAGCGCTTGGCGAACAGCTACGGAAACTGCCCGCCCGAAGAGGCGGAAGTGATCGTCGCATTGGGCGGAGACGGTTTCATGCTCACCGCGCTGCGCCGCACCCGCGAGCTGAAGCTAGATTGCCCGGTCTACGGCATGAATCGCGGAACGTTCGGATTCCTGATGAACGAATATAGAGATGACGACCTGCCGAAACGGCTTGCGCAGGCCGAACAGGCGGTAATCAACCCGCTGGAAATGGAAGCTGAGGATTCGTCCGGCGAAATTCGCAGCGCTTTGGCGATCAACGAGGTTTCACTGATTCGGGCCGGTTCGCAAACGCTCAGGCTCCGGATATCGGTCGACGGGAAGGTCCGGCTTGAAGACTTGATTTGCGATGGGGCTATCGTATCCACGCCTGCAGGGTCCACGGCATACAATTACTCAGCGCACGGCCCCATACTCCCGATTGGATCGGCGGTGCTGGCGCTGACCGCGGTCGCGGCATTTCGGCCGAGGCGCTGGCGCGGAGCCTTGCTTCCGATGACGGCCAAGGTTCGATTCGAATTGGTTGAACCGAAAAAGCGGCCCGCGATGGCGGATGCCGACGGACAGCCCGCGAGGGAGGTCGTTCGGGTCGACGTGGCCAGCAGGCCGGACATCCGCCACAAGATCCTGTTCGACCACGGCAGCGGCCTTCAGGAGCGACTCATCAGAGAGCAATTCGTCTGAGTTGTTGGCTTCGAGTTCAAAATTCCGTAGGCTTAGGTCGTCCAAACGCGCTTTTTGGATGCATCGGACCAAGAGATGGCTTATTGAAACCGCGAGCCGTCGCGCTGTTGGCCTTCAGTCCATCGCAATTCGTTTCGCGGCGCGAACCTCTTTGAACGCAAGCCGAGTGGGAGGAATGCAATGAGCTTGTCGGTAAAGCAGCAAGCCGCGTGGTGGAGCGTCAGCGCCGTCGTATTTTTCGCCTGCCTTTGGGTGTTGCGCGACACGTTGCTTCCTTTCGTGGTCGGCTGCGCGCTGGCCTATCTGCTTGATCCTCTGGCGGACCGACTCGAGCGGGCCGGATTGTCCAGGATACTTGCGACGACCGTGATCGCGCTCATCGCCCTCCTCATGATCATCATTGCCGGGCTTCTGCTCATACCGCTCCTCACCAATCAGCTCGTGGAATTCGTGGAATTCATTCCGAAACTTGCGGAAAACATCCAGACATTCATCAACGAGACTGTCAGGCCGCTGTTGAACAAGTACGTCCCCGGCTGGGAAAAATACGTGCCGATCGTCGTTTCGGCGATCGGGACCATAGGATCGGCGACCAGCGGCCAAGCCGGCCAAGTCATCGATCAGGTGGCCTCGTCCGCGATGGGCGCCATAAACGTATTGATGATCGTGATCATCGTTCCCGTCGTGATGATCTACATGCTGGCCGATTGGGACAAGGTCATCGAAAAGATCGACCACATGCTGCCCCGCGACCATGCCGAAACAATTCGCGGATTGTTCAGGGAGGTCAACGGCGTGCTTGCGGGGTTCGTGAGAGGCCAGGTCACGGTCTGCGCGATTTTGGCTGCGATTTACGCAACATCCCTTTCGCTGGTCGGCTTGCAATTCGGATTCGTAATCGGGTGCATCGCGGGTTTGATTTCGTTCATCCCTTTCGTGGGATCCATCGGAGGCGGGGTGCTCGCGGTCGGCGTCGCCATCTTCCAATTCTGGTCGGAGCCGGCATGGATCGTCGTGGTCGGCGTGATATTTTTTGCCGGACAAATACTGGAAGGCAATTTCATTACTCCTCGGCTGGTCGGCAGCTCGGTGCGACTCCACCCCGTCTGGCTGCTCTTCGCTCTGTCGGCCTTCGGCAGCTTGTTCGGGTTTGTCGGGCTGCTGATCGCAGTGCCCACGGCCGCTACGATAGGCGTTTTCCTCCGTTTCGGCGTCAGGCAGTATCTGGACAGCAGACTGTACAAGGGAGGGCAGTGAGCGAAGCGGCATCGTTCAGTTTGGCATGGACGAAGGTTTACTGGATCTTTCCGTCGCCCCTTCCACCCGGCGCGGCGATTTCATTGTAACCTCGGCCAACTCCCTCGCATTCCAATTTTTGTTCGGATGCGCGGATTGGCCGGACGGCAGGCTGATTCTCGTCGGCGAGGCGAAATCCGGAAAATCGCATCTGGCGAGCGTTTGGTCGTCGGAGCGGGGAGCCGATCTCTTGACGCCGGAGGCATTGGATGCGGAAACGACGCGCAAATTGCTCCGCGGCACGGATCTCGCAATCGAGAACGCGGACGCCGTCGCGCGCGACCCTGGTCGCGAAGTGGCGTTGTTCCATCTCTGCAATGCGGCGGCGGCCGCAGGCCGGATGCTGCTGCTTACCGCACGGTCAAATCCGTCGGCTTGGGGCATTCGGCTGAATGACTTGCGCAGCAGGATGGAGGGCAGCCGGACCGCGGTGCTCGGCCCCCCTGACGACGATTTGCTGAAGGCCCTTCTTGTGAAGCTGTTTTCCGATCGCCAGATTGCGGTTTCCGCCAGAATACTTAAATTCGTTGTGCCGCGGATGGCCAGATCGTATGCCGGAGCATTCGCATTGGTGGACGAGCTGGACAGGCTGTCATTGTCGGCAGGCCGCTCGGTGACGATGGCGATGGCGTCGACGGCACTTGAAAAACATTCCGCGCGCTGAACGGGACAGGATATGGGCAAGCAGAAGATGAATCCGGCCGTTCCGGCGGACGCCGACTTTTTGCACGGCAAGTTCGCCGCGGCGACGGATCTCCCGGACAGCGAGCGTTCGGGGCCCAAGCGTTTCATCAACAGGGAGCTTTCGTGGCTCGCTTTCAACTGGCGCGTGCTCGAGGAAGCGCAAAATCCCTCCGTTCCGCTCCTTGAACGAGTTCGGTTCATTGCGATATCCGCCACGAATTTGAATGAATTCTACGGAGTCCGGGTTGCAGGACTTCAAGAGCTCGAGAGAGAGGGAAGCGTCCGCGCCGCCGCTGACGGGCTGACTCCGGCGCAGCAGCTCGAGGCCATAGAGATCGAATCGCGCAAGCTCCTGATTGCGCAGCAGAACGTGTTGAACGGTCTGAAAGATGCGTTGGAGAGCGAGGGGATCGCGCTCTTGGACAGGACGAATCTTACGGAGGCGGACAAGTCCTTTCTGGACGAGGTGTTCATCAACAGCGTCTTCACAGTGCTGACGCCGCTGGCGATTGATCCTGCGCACCCTTTCCCGTTCATTCCGAACGAGGGCTTCGCGCTCGCATTGCGTCTGACCAAGTGCGATGACGGCAGGACCTTGCAAGCCTTGCTTCCTATTCCGCAAAAGATAGACCGTTTCGTTCGCTTGGGGGATGGACCGGAAGGTCAGATGCGGTTTCTTCCTTTGGAGGAGCTGCTGCTTGAAAAGATCGGCGGAATATTTCCCGGGTACGAAGTTGCCGAGCAATGCTCTTTCCAGGTTCTCCGCGACAGCGATCTCGAGCTTGAAGAGGAGGCGGAGGATCTCGTCCGCGAGTTCGAAACCGCGCTCAAGAGGCGCAGGCGGGGAGGGGTCATCCATCTTTCGATCTCGGCCGGCGCGCCCGGAGACCTTAGGGATCTCATCATGCAGGAATTGCGGGTGAGCGAGACCGAAGTGTTCGAACTCAATGGAATGATCGGAGCGGCCGCGCTCGGAGAGCTCGTTCTCGACGAGCGCCCCGACCTCCTGTGGCCGAAATTCACGCCGCGCATTCCGGAGCGGGTGCAGGACCACGACGGAGACATCTTCGCCGCGGTTCGGCAGAAGGACATGCTGCTTCACCATCCGTACGAAACGTTCGACATGGTCGTCAAGTTCCTGCGCCAAGCCGCGAGCGATCCGGAAGTCGTCGCCATAAAGCAGACTCTTTATCGAACCTCTTACGAAAGCCCCATCGTCGAAGCGCTTTGCGAAGCGGCGGAAAACGGCAAATCCGTGACTGCGCTCATCGAATTGAAGGCCAGATTCGACGAGGCGGCCAATATACGGCAATCGCGGCAGCTGGAGAGAGCCGGAGCGCACGTCGTGTACGGATTCATCCACCTGAAGACGCATGCCAAGGTGTCGACCGTAGTGCGGCGCGAAGGGGGCCGGCATGTCACCTACACCCACTACGGGACCGGCAACTACCATCCGATAACGGCCCGCATCTATACCGATTTGAGCTTCATGACCTGCGACTCCGCCGCCGGCCGCGATGCGACGAAACTGATCAATTACGTCTCGGGCTACGCAAGGCCCGCAAGCATGGAGAACCTTTCCATATCGCCGATCAATCTCAAGTCGAGATTGACTGAATGCATCGAGAGCGAAGCGGAAAACGCCCGGAAGGGACGTCCTGCGGAGATTTGGGCGAAGATGAACTCGCTCATCGATCCGGGCGTCATCGACGCCCTGTACGCCGCCAGCGCGGCAGGCGTCCGCACGAGCCTCGTCATTCGCGGAATCTGCGGCCTGAAGCCCGGAATCCGAGGACTTTCCGAAAACATTCGTGTCAAATCCATCGTCGGCCGGTTTTTGGAGCATTCGCGGATCGTCTGCTTCGGCAACGGCGAATTGCTGCCTTCAAACAAGGCTCTGGTGTTCATATCGTCCGCCGACTGGATGGACCGCAACCTGAACAGGCGCGTCGAAACTCTTGTGGAAATCAAGAACCCTACAGTCCGGGAACAAATCATGAGCCAGATCATGGCGGCCAACCTGGCCGACCAGGAGCAAAGCTGGATCCTGCGGCCCGACGGAACTTACGCCCGGCACAAGGCGCCGGACAAGCGGAAGGGATTCAATTGCCATGAATTCTTCATCAATACGCCGTCGCTTTCGGGGCGGGGGTCGGCCGGCGCGAAGGATGTGGTCGCGCTGGCCCGGCTGAGAAACTGACATCGCGATGCATTCGACCCATGGCCGCGCCGAAACGGTGCCTGCTGAAGGCGGCGAGCCTTTCGGCGTTCGCGACCCGGAGACTCCGGCGCAGGACCGCGACCGCCCGCACCGGGTCGGGGTTGTCGACGTCGGTTCGAATTCCGTCCGGCTGGTCGTTTTCGACGGCGCCGTGCGATCGCCTGCGTGCTTCTACAATGAGAAAGTCTTGTGCGGCCTCGGCACGCGAATGGCTCAAACGGGGAAATTGAATCCCGAAGGCAGGCGGCGAGCGCTCGCGGCATTGAAGCGTTTCGTTCTGGTGGGAAAGGGGATGGCCGCCGATCTGGTCGGAATTGCGACCGCCGCCGTTCGCGAGTCTTCGGACGGTTCGGAATTCTGCCGGGAAGTCGAGAGGACGACCGGCCTGCGGCTGAGCGTGGCGTCCGGCGAGGAGGAGGCGCGCCTCGCGGGGATGGGCGTGATCTACGGCTGGCCCGTCGCCGAAGGACTGGTATGCGATATCGGAGGATGGTCGCTCGAGCTTGCGGAGATCGGCGGCGGCACGACGGGGCGGCGACTGACGGCGCCACTGGGTCCGCTTGCTTTGCAGGACGGCGACGGAAACAGCGAACCCTCTCCGCAGATGATTTCCGCATCCATGGCCGATCTCAGGCGCCGGATGGACGGCCGATACGGCAAGATTCATCTGGTTGGCGGATCTTGGCGCCTTATCGGCCGAATCGATATGGAACGCCGCGGCTACCCGTTGAAGGTCCTGAATGAATACCAGATGCCGCGCGAAGAAACTCTGCGCACGATCGATTGGATCAGCGAACGGGATCCGAAGCACCTCAAAGAGATCACGGGAACTTCGCCCGAACGGCTCCGTCTCGTCAAATCTGCAGGCATGGTTCTCAGATCGTTGGTCGACGCCTTTCGTCCTGATGAATTGATCGTGTCCGCCTCCGGGATCAGGGAAGGACTGCTCTTTGATCGGATGACGAAGAATCAGCAAAGCGCAGATCCGTTGATTGAAGCGTGCCTGCATATGGAACGGCTTTCTTCGCGGCTTCCGGGATTCGGCGACCGCTTGTTCCAATTCGTGCGGCCGCTGTTCAGCGATTTGGACGACGCGATGCTCAGGCTGGTCCGCGCCGCATGTCTGCTCCACGACGCGAATTGGCGCGCCCATCCGGACTACCGCGCCGAGATTTGCTTCGACAGCGCGACCCGAGCCAATCTCGGCGGTCTCGACCATCCCGGAAGGGTCTTTCTCGGACTCGCTCTCTTCCACCGGTATCGGAACAGCAAGGCAAGGACTTCGCTCCACCGCACGACAAGCCTTTTGACGGAGGACCAGGCGCGGACGGCGGAAATCCTTGGGAAGGCGATGCGGTTCGGAGCGACGTTCACGACCGAGGCCGAAGACACGCTGGGCCGCCTGAAGTTCAAGCCGAAGAAGCATGTCCTGACCTTGGTGCTGCCCCCGGCCGTCCGGGATATGTACGGCGAAGTCGTGGAGGCTCGGCTGAACGGGCTGGCGGACGCGATGGAGTGCGTCCCGGACGTCAGGCTCGGATAGGAATTCTTGCCCATCGCAGCTTGATCGCCTAAATGGGCGGCTTTGAAGGATGGATCAGCGGAGACAGCGTCGATGCGTATGTCGCGTTATTTCCTGCCGGTTCTCAAGGAGACGCCGGCGGAAGCGCAGATAGTCAGCCACAGGCTAATGCTTCGCGCGGGCATGATCCGGCAGGCATCCGCAGGAATTTACTCGTGGATGCCGCTGGGCCTGAAGGTTCTCCAAAAAATCGAGAAGATCGTTTGCGAGGAGCAGATGCGGGCCGGACATATTCCGATGCTTATGCCGACGCTCCAGCCCGCGTCGCTTTGGCGCGAGTCGGGCCGATACGACGACTACGGCGAGGAAATGCTGCGAATCAGGGATCGCCACGGTCGAGATCTGCTGTACGGCCCCACTAACGAAGAGTTGATCACGGACATATTCCGAAGCCACGTCAATTCATACAGGCAGCTCCCGCTTACGATGTTCCACGTCCAGTGGAAGTTCCGGGACGAAATCCGTCCCCGCTTCGGCGTCATGAGGGGACGGGAATTCCTGATGAAGGACGGCTACAACTTCGATGTGGACAAGGACGCGGCCATCCATTCCTACAACAGGCACTTGGTGAGCTATCTTCGAACCTACGAGCGGCTGGGTCTCAAGGCCGTGCCGATGCGCGCGGACACCGGGCCGATCGGCGGCAAGCACAGCCACGAGTTTCTTGTGCTCGCGGATACGGGCGAGTCGGAAGTCTACTTCGACAGCAGCATACTGGAGTTGCGGCTCGGAGACCGGAACGTGGACTTCGACTCGCGCGACGAGTGCGCTGCGATCATGGAGGAATGGACGAGGCCGTACGCCAGAACGGACGAGACGCACGATCAGGAAGCTTTCGAAAGAGAGGTGCCGGAGGCCGCCAGGCGGAAGTCGCGAGGGATCGAAGTCGGCCAGATATTCTATTTCGGGTCCAAATACTCGGAACCCATGGGCGCTTTCGTCGTCAATGCGGACGGCGAACGAGTCCCGGTGCATATGGGCTCCCATGGAATCGGCGTTTCGAGGCTCGCAGGGGCCATCATCGAAGCCAAGCATGACGAGAAGGGCATCATTTGGCCTGAATCGGTCTCGCCTTTCCATGTCGGGATCATCAATCTGGCCGTCGACGACAACGACTGCGCCTCGATATGCGACAAACTTTGCCGGGACCTTGAAACAATGGGATTGGAGCCGCTTTACGACGACAGGCCGGAGCGGGCGGGCACGAAATTCGCGACGATGGATCTTATCGGCCTGCCGTGGCGGATCACGGTCGGCCCGAAAAACCTGCGGATGGGCGCAGTGGAGCTGACCTGCCGCGAGACAGGCGAGACCGAAGAGCTTCCGCCGTCTCGGGCGGTCGAGCGCGTGAAGGAAATTTATTCCGCCGCGTAGTCGCTCAACGGCGACGCCCGGCCTTCGTTGCCCCGTTCGCCGGCAGAGTCGAAAGGAATTCAGGTTGGAGAAACGCACCGCACCGTTTGCGCCGTTCGAATGGCTGATCGCGTGGCGCTACCTCAACTCAAAAAGGAGCGACGGCGGCGTCAGCGCGATGACCGTGATCTCCTTGCTCGGCATCGCGATAGCAGTGTTCGCGCTGATCGCGACGCTGGCGGTGCGGTCGGGATACCGCGCGGAGTTCGTCAACACCATACTCGGCGCGAACGCCCATTTGTCCATTACAACGTCGCTTCACGAGGACGCGGACGGAAGGAGCACGACCGCCGTCGCCGAATACGAGGACGTTGTCGAGCGCATCAAGCGGGTGGACGGCGTCGTAAGCGTCGCGCCGATCATCAAGTCGCAATTGCTGGCGTCTTCCGAAGCGCGGAACGCGGGCATTCAATTGTACGGAATGAGATTCGATGATTTCAATGCCCTTCCGCTGATTTCCGATCCGGAGACGGCGTCGGGCGACCACTACGATATTGCGCACGGAGCGGCGCTCGGCGTCGAAGTCGCAAGGACTCTCGGGGTGGGCGTCGGAGACGAGATCAGGCTTGTTTCGCCGGACGGGGTGAAGACGGCGTTCGGCGTGTCTCCAAGGATCAACACGTACGAAGTCGTGTACATATTCGGCGTCGGACGATACGACATCGATCGCGTCCGCGTTTACCTGCCGTTCGAAGAAGCGCAGGTATTTCTTGATCGGGAAGGCGTGGCGGACGAGATCGAAGTATTCATATCGGATCCCGAAGCGGTCGAAGACCTGGAGCCGGCCGTCCTCGCGGCAGCAGGCGAAGGCTATGTGGGCTGGTCATGGAAGGACTCCTCCGGCGCGTTCTTGAGGGCGCTGGAAATGGAGGACAACGTGATGTTCATCATCCTGTCGATCTTGGTGCTCATCGCGACCTCCAACATCGTGTCCGGCCTTGTGATGCTGGTCAAGAACAAGGGCCGGGACATCGGCATCCTGAGAACGATGGGGCTGAGCGAAGGCGCCGTGCTGAGGGTGTTCTTCATTTGCGGGGCATCCGTCGGACTGGTCGGAACCGCAGCGGGAGTCGTGATGGGATGCTTGTTCGCGATATACATCGATCCCATATTCGAATTCGTGAATTACCTGTTCGGCGGCGGAGTCTGGGATCCTCAGGTGCGACTGCTTTCGACGCTTCCGGCGAAGCTTGAACTCAATGACATCATGTCCGCGGTCGGGCTTTCGCTGTTCCTTTCGTTCGGGATCACTCTGTTTCCCGCCCGGCGCGCGGCCCGGATGAACCCTCTGGAGGCTCTGCGGTATGAATGAGCCGTCGCTCGGCCTTTACGAGATATCCAAATCGTACAACAAGGGATCGGCAAACGAGATCAGAGTGCTGGATGGCGCGGAGATCGAAATCGCGCCGGGCGAAACCGTAGGTCTGCTGGCCCCGTCGGGAGCCGGCAAATCGACGCTTCTCCACATAGCCGGCCTGCTCGATACTCCGGATTCGGGCGCGGTCCGCATAGGAGGGCTGACCGTGACAGGGGCTTCCGACCGGGTGCGGACGGGAATCCGGCGACGCGAATTGGGTTTCGTCTACCAGTTTCATCATCTGCTTCCGGAATTCACTGCGGGCGAAAACATCATGCTTCCGCAGATGGCGAACGGAGCGACGAAGGCTGCGGCTGCGGCGCGCGCTGCGGACCTTCTGGAAAAGGTCGGATTGGGAGGCCGTTCAAAACACAGACCAGCGGAGCTTTCCGGCGGGGAGCAGCAGAGGGTCGCGTTCTGCCGCGCGCTCGCGAATGGTCCGAGCGTCCTGTTGGCGGACGAGCCGACCGGCAATCTGGATCCTGCGACGGCGGACCAAGTCTTTGAAACGATGACGGAAATCGTCAGAGCGACTGGACTTTCCGCGTTGATTGCCACTCACAATCTCGAATTGGTAGACAAGCTGGACCGCGCGGTCAAGCTTGAAGGCGGGCGATTGATCGGAAAGTCAGGCGTCGCAGATGCCTTGGAGCCTGATCCAGTCGCCATCGGATAGCAAAGGCTGATAGGTTGCGTTCTTGAACGGATCGCTTTCGACAGCAGCATCTGCAACTTCCCGATTTCCCTCGAAGGTCAAACCGAACGGCGTGCTTGGGAATCCTGAAGCCCGGAATTGTTCCAAAAGCTCCCCGGTCGCGACCGGCGGCCGCGGCTCGGCCTGCATCGACCTGAAAAAATCGAGCAGCAACTCGTCTTCAATCAAACTTTCGAATACGATGTTCGGTGCCGCCGGCAAACCCGCCTTGTCGATCAGCCGCGCGACAGGATCGTTTTCGGCCATGATCAGATGTTCAAGCAGAACATGTCCGGCAACCGCCTCGGGCCCGTCATGGCGCGTGAGCAGGCCTTTGTCGATGACTATCATTCCGCCCGGAAGATGGACGCTCTCAGGCTCCAGGCCGTCTACGATCTTGATTTCAACGCGGTCCTCCGGATAGAGCCTCGCAGCGAGCTTTTTCAATGCATCAGCGCCTTCTTCGGATTCGCAATGCCGGGCGAGTTCCGGTTTCAATGATTCAAACAATCGTTCGCCGATTTTTTCGCGGCTCGAGGGCGTGACGAAAGAAGCGACGAGCCTCGGTCCCTCTCGAGGCACAAAATGCGCGATCGCCGCAACGACGGCCAAGGCGAGCAATGCCGCCACTGCGCCTCTGACCGGAAATTTGAATTTCTTCGGTGCTGCGGCTTTTTCATTTTGCCACTGTTCGATCGCGTCGATCATCGTTTCGTCGGAGATCTCCACGACTTCGGTTTCGCTTGAGTCAACGGCATAGATTGCCGGACTTCCGCCGCCATCGATGCGCCGGATTCCATGGAGCGACCAATGGCCCAGCGCGACATTGCTCTTGCTGTACAGCGTGATCGACGTATCGCCCAAGTGGACGGCGACATGGCGACCGGGCTTTTCGATATTTTGGCGCCAGTACCCGGGCGCTTCCAAACGAACGAATTTTGCGTTCGAAATCATTGAAAATTCGCGCAAGAAAGACGACTGCCGGAAACCATCCGCTACTCTCTGAAACTTGCGTTCTTCCGGAAGTTCAATCCTGCGTCAGAGTGATTTGGCTTCATTGCGCAGTTCGAATTTTTGAATCTTGCCGGTGGCGGTCTTCGGCAATTCCCGGAAAATCACGCCTTTCGGAATCTTGAAGCCCGCCAGGGATTTCCTGCAGAACGCCACGAGGTCGTCCGCGCCGACTTCGGCATCCTGCTTCAATTCCACGAATGCGAGCGGCACTTCGCCCCACTTGGGGTCGGGCTTGGCGACAACCGCGCAGAGCGAAACCGCCGGGTGGCGCATCAGGGCCGACTCGACCTCGACGGAAGAAATGTTCTCGCCGCCGGATATGATGATGTCCTTGGACCTGTCCGCAATCTGTATGTAGCCGTCCGGATGAAGGACCGCCAGATCGCCCGTATTGAGGTGGCCGCCTTCGAAGGTTTCGCGGGTCGCGTCCGGGTCGCGATAGTATCCCTTCATGACGGAGTTGCCGCGCATCACGACTTCGCCGAGGGTTTCGCCGTCCGGCGCCACAGGCTGCCGACTTTCCTTGTCGACGACGGCAATGCTCTCCATCATCGGAAATGCCACTCCCTGGCGCGCCTTGACGGATGCCCGTTCTTCGGCGGAAAGCGATTTCCATTCGTCGTCCTTCCAGACGCACTCGGTGACGTGCCCGTACGTCTCGGTCAATCCGTAGACTTGCGTCACGTTGAAGTTCAGGGCTTCCGCAGCCTGCAGGGTGGCGGGCGCGGGCGGCGCGCCTGCGGTGAACACTTCTATCGTGCATTTCGCCACGCGGCGCTCGTCCGCGCTTGCGTTGGCGAGCAGATTCAGAACGATCGGCGCTCCGCCGAAGTGAGTGACGCTTTCCTCCGCGATCGCATCGAAAATGGGCTTGGCCCGGATTTCGCGGCAGCAGATCACCGTGCCGCCGAGAACGGGCGTCATCCAAGTGTGGTTCCAGCCGTTGCAGTGGAAAAGCGGCACTACGGTCAGCAGCCTGGGATACAGCGTCAAGCGCCAGCTGACTACCGTGCCCATTGTCATCAGGTAAGCGCCGCGGTGGTGGCAGACGACCCCTTTCGGCTTCCCGGTGGTTCCGGACGTGTAATTCAGCGCGATGCTTTCCCACTCGTCCTTCGGCATCACCCATTGGAAGGCGCCGTCTCCTCCCGCGAGAAACTCCTCGTATTCCGGATGGCGGCCGCTTGCCGGAAAGCCGGCCGGTTCGTCAGCGACTTCGACAATCCGGGGGGAGCCCGTCGACAACTTCGCGGCCGCTGCTTCGGCCAATTCGACGCACTGGCTGTCGACCAGAACAATCTTGGGCTTCGCGTGGCTGAAAATGTAGGCGACCGTGTCCGGGTCCAATCGGAAGTTGATCGCGTTCAGAACTGCCCCGCACGCGGGAACCCCGAAGTGGGCTTCAACTTGCGCCGGTATGTTCGGAAGCAAGCTCGAGACGACGTCTCCGGGCGCAACGCCTGCCTTCGACAGCGCGGACGCCAATTGAGAAACGCGCCGATGATAATCAGCGTAGCTGAACCTCCGATTGCCGTAGACGAGGGCTTCGCGCTCCGGGTATACGATTTTGGCGCGGTTCAGGTGGGAAAGCGGCGTAAGCGGAACGAAATTCGCTTCGCAACGGTCCAATCCAGATTCGTTTTCCAACCATCCCATCGCAGCTTCGCTTGAATGATTAGTCGCAATATGTCCAACTCGCCATATGCCGCATCCGGAGGGACATGTAAATCTCAGGAATTGATCCGCGCGAGGCCGGAATCGTACGCTCAACATGGACGCTTCGATGAGCCAAGTCCGGCGCGCGAACATGGCCTCCTACTGCGGATGGACGATGTGCAAGGGATCCGCTGAATTTTCTGTTCCGATGCTTCTCGGTCATTTCCTTCAACATCCGGACGTCCATCGGGTCGGTCCGGCGCGCCCGCCCCGGGCGAGCGCATGCGGCGTACACAATTCAAGCCCGCCGCCGGAGCGGCGGCGCATGTCAAGCTGCATCCATGTCGTGTCGGTCCTGTCGGCAAGGACGGCGGCGGATATGGTAGATGATATGGAAGGGCTCTTGGCCCGGCTTCCCCAGATCGATGCGATCCGCATGCCAAGACATGCCGAGCCTCGTCAAACGGGTTTCAAACGCCTCCGAGCGGGTGGCTGACCAGAACCCGGCGAAGCCGTCCGGATTCAGCCTGTCCGTCACGCGGCGAAGCCCGTCTTCTTGATAAAGTCCTTCATTTTCTTGTCGGAGAATCCGGTCCGGGCCGTTGTCCGTATCGAGAAGTATCGCGTCGAAGGCTTGTTCCGCTCGCGACAGGTATTGGCTTGCGTCGGCTTCGACAATGGTGACGCGGCGATCTCGCAGCGGCCAGCCGGCAAGATGGCCGATAAAGCTGCGATTCCATTCCACCACCTGCGGAATGATCTCGCAGACCTCAATGCGACTGCCCGAAGCGGTCGCGTCCAGAACTGCCCGCAGAGTGAACCCCATGCCGAGACCGCCGACCAGCACGCGCGCGTCCCGTTTGCCGAGCGTGCGCCCGACGGCCCTGCCAAGTTCAAGCTCCGAGCCGGGGTTGAGGCTGGACATCAGTTCCCAGCCGTTGAAGCGGACAACGTACAGCGGGCCTCGTCGCCGAAGCGCGACGCGGTCGCCGGAATCGAGAACGGCCTCGTCCAGCACTTCCCACCGTTCGGTTTCCTGATCCGGCATCAGGGAGCCTCCCGCGCGGCCGCTTCCACCGTTTCCGCAATTCGGCTTCGGTCCTGTCGGCCGTTCATGGAAAAGGGTGAAATTCGGTCGGGAAGTTTTCGGGCCGCTGGCCGCCGAAACTTTGTGTCAGCTCATCCGAAATGGTCGACAGCGTGCGCAGCAGCAGGGGCAAATGCGCGTCTGTGGCGCGGATTGCGGGAACCGCGATGGATATTGCGCCGATGGCAACCCGATCAATGCCGAAAATCGGGGCCGCGAACCCGTGCACGCCGTCTTCGTAACTCCCGTCACTGCCGGACCAGCCGAATTGCCGCACCAGACCGACGCGGTCCCGAATGCGGTCGGGGTCGGTCAGGGTCGTTTCGGTGAAGCGCATGATTTCGGTGCTCAGAAAGGCATCCATCAGATGGTCGGGGCCGAAACCCAGCATGCACAGGCCCGATGCCGTGGCGTTCAGCGGCAGAACCTCGGTGGGATCAAGGCTGACGCGCACGCTGTGCTGCGTCGTTTCGACTACCAGCACAGATTGCAGGATGTCTTTTTCCAGCATGGAAAGATGCAGGCTTTCTCCGGATTGAAGCATGGCGGCCTGCATTTTCTGGCGGGCCGATTCCAGCCCCGGATTCGCGATTTCGCGCAGAGCGGCCAGCCGAAGGGATGCCGGCCCGATGGCATACGACTTTGTCATCGGATTCTGTTCGATCAGGCCAAACTCTTCCAATGCTCGGAGATGCCTAAGGACCGTCGCTTTATTCGTTCCGGACAAACGCGCGAGCTGGCTCAATCCGATTTCCGGAAGAGAGCTTGAAAAATATTCCAGCAATCTCAATGCGTTGAGCGCAGTACCCATGGGTTCGCCTTTGGTCGATGCGGATATGCTTGACAGGTCGAACTTAACAAAGCAACAATAATACTGCAAATTCGGTTCAATTATTGAACCATATCTTGGGAGGACTCAATGAAGAACTTTCTCGCAGCTGCGGCATTTGCGGCTTCTGCAACGGCGGCCCTTGCCGAATATCCTGAAAAGCCCGTGACCTTCGTGGTTCCATGGCCTCCGGGCGATCTGGAGGATGTGCTGACGCGGCTGATTGCGGATGAATTCCAGGGCATGTACGGCGTGCCGGCGGCCGTGGTGAACAAGCCCGGCGGCGGAGGCGGGCCCTTCCCGGGCGCTGTCGAGGTCGCGACCGCTCCGGCGGACGGCTATACGGTCGGATCCTTTGTGACCGACGTTCCGATCGGCGGGCCGGCAATCGGCATTCCCGAACTTTCGCCGAACCCGTTTGAGCCGATCGGGATCTTCATGACCTATCCGTTCGTCATCGCCTCGTCGGCTGATGCGCCCTATTCGGACTGGGCGGGACTGGCGGAATACGCCAAAGAAAACGACGTCGCGCTGGGTCATTTCGGCTCGTTCCTGCCGCCCACCCGGGTGACCTTCGCCGCCGCGCTCAACACCGGGTTCGATTTTGCCAGCGAAGCCGCTTTCGACGCGCTGGATTGCAACACGCTGGCCTCGGGCGATGTGGACGTGATCAACACCACGCTGCAGCTGATCCTGCCGTGCATCGACGATGTCAACGTGCTGGCCAATATCGGCGGCGAGCGCCTGAGCCTGACGCCGGACAGCCCGACCGTCAGCGAGTTGGCCCCTGAACTGACCGTTTCGCTGTGGAACGGCCTGTTCGTCCACAAGGACGTTCCGCAGGATGCGCGCGACAAGATTTCCGCCGCCGCGCAAAAGGCCTTGCAGTCTGAAAGGGCGCAGAACCTCATCGGGGAAACCGGCGTTCTGATTTATTGGAAAGATGCGGCCGAATCCCAGGCTCAGATCGAATCGGACACCGAGGTTCTGGCCAGGGTCTCTGAACTCGTCGGCGAATAGGATCAGGAAAGGCCCGGCGGCATGAACCAGTTGCCGGGCCTTGCTCCATCGAGAGGAGAACCCGCGCGATGATCGCAAAGACGCTGCAAGACATGTTCCGGCGCTATCGCCGACCCGGGGACATTGTTTTTGCCATCTTATTCTTCGCATTTGCTTTGTTTCTGCTCAGTCAGATAGGCACCGAGACCAAAGCGGTCAAACGCACCAAATGGTTTGCCCAGCCGTCGCTGTGGCCCACGATCGCCATTTGGGGCATGGTGATCTTCGGCGGTTTGCATTTGCTGAGCTCCGCGATTTCCCCCCGCATTCCCGGACGTTGGAAAGAGGTCGGCTTCTGGCTGATGTCGCTCGAGTACGTCGCCTATTTCCTGATCTACGTTGTTGCCGTGCCTTGGCTTGGGTACTTGCCCTCGACCATGCTCTTTGCCGTCTTCCTGGCCGTGCGCGCCGGATTTCGCGCCCCCGCGACGCTCGGCATCGCTCTCGCCTTCGGCGCGGTGGTGGCGGTGCTGTTCCGGGCGCTGTTGCAGGTCAACATTCCTGCGGGCCGCGTCTATGAGAACCTGCCGGACGCGCTGCGCGTCTTCGCGCTGTCATATCTGTGAGGCCGCCATGGAAAATCTGATTTCAGGATTTGCGATTCTGGCCCAATGGCCGGTCGTGATCGCGTTGATCATCGGCTCGGTCGGCGGCGTCATCATCGGAGCGCTGCCCGGCGTCGGGGCGGCGGTCGCCATCGCGATCCTGCTGCCGGCCACCTTTGCTTTCGAACCCATTGTCGGCCTGACGCTGTTGCTGGGGATTTACGGCTCGTCGATGTATGGCGGCGCGATTCCGGCCATTCTGATCAATACTCCCGGCACGGCGGTCAATGCGCTGACGACCTACGACGGCTACCCCATGACCAAACGGGGCGAGGGCAACCGCGCGCTTTCACTGGCCTATTCCGCGTCCTTCTTCGGCGGGATATTCTCGATCATCTGCCTGATAGTATTGTCGCCCGTCCTTGCGATGATCGCCCCGCATTTCGGCAGTCGAGAGATTTTTCTGGCCGCGTTCATGGGCGTCCTGCTGGTGATCCTGGCCCATCGCGGTCAAACTTTTCCGGCAGCGGTTCTGGCCTGCTTCGGCATTTTTCTAAGCACCGTGGGGCTTGAACCGGTCAAGTACACGAAGCGCTTCACCTTTGATCAAAGCTGGCTTGCGTCCGGCATCGACCTGATCGTCGTCGTTCTGGGTCTCTTCGCGATCAGCCAGGCCCTGCTTCTGCTGGTCGACAAGGATCACGCGCCCGGAAAAACCTACGTCGGAGGCAATATCTTCGGTGGCCTGAAGGAGCTTCTTGGGCTGAAGCGCATCGCGACCGTGTCGTCGTCGCTGGGGGTTTTGATGGGCATGGTCCCGGGCACCGGGGAATTCACCTCGCAATTCCTGTCTTATACATATGCCCAGAAGACCTCAAAGAATCCGGACAAGTTCGGCGACGGATCGCCCGAAGGCCTGGTGGCGTCCGAGGCCGCAAACAACGCGGTGCCGGGCGCGGCGATGATTCCTCTCCTTGCGCTTGGAATTCCAGGCGAAGCATTGACGGCCATGATGCTGTCGGTGTTCTACGTGCACAACGTCATCCCCGGTCCGCAGCTTTTTGCAAATCAGCTGGATTTCGTCATGGCTCTGTACATCGCGCTGATCCTGCTGAACGTGATTGTGCTGGTCTTCCTGCTGTTTTCGACCAACCTGCTGCTCAAGATCATCCAGATTCCGACCCGCTTTCTGGGCACCATGATCCTGACGTTGTCCTTTGTCGGCGTGTTCAGCCTGCGCAACTCGATCACCGATTGCGCCGTTGCCGCCGGTTTCGGGGTGTTCGGACTGATTCTGAAACGCCTGAACCTGCCGATTGTGCCGATCATACTGGGCATGGTTCTGGGCGGGATCATGGAGGTCAAGCTGCGCAGCGCCATGGCAAGGGTCAAAACGCCGCTCGACTTCATCGACCGGCCGATCGCGGCCATCCTGTTCGTCATGATCCTGGTCATCATCGCGCTGCATATCCGGACACTCGTTCAGGAGCATCGGGATCGCCGGAGACCGCAGCCCCCGGCCGACGAAGAAACGACCCAGCAAGGATAATCTCCATTGGATCAGCCTTCCATTGACGCGCTGCGGACGCAGGAACTCGCCCCGCGCGGCCATTTCATCAACGGTGCGCACCGGGCATCGGAAACCGGCGCGGAACGGCAGGTGCTGTCCCCCATTGACGGTCGGCCGCTTGCGCGCATCGCCGCCGGCGCCGCCGCGGATGCGGATGCGGCCGTTCGCTCTGCGCGGGCGGCATTCGAAGATGGCCGCTGGACGGGCATGGCGCCTGCCGCGCGCAAGAGGGTCCTGCTGAAGCTGGCCGATCTGATCGAGTCGCGCGCGCTGGAGATTGCCGTTCTGGGCGTGCGCGACAACGGCACCGAGATCAACATGGCCTACAAGGCCGAGGCGCTGTCGGCCGCCGCGACCTTCCGCTATTACGGCGAGGCCATCGACAAGCTCTATGGGCAGGTCGCGCCGACGGGCCATGACGTTCTGGGCCTCGTGCATCACGCGCCGGTTGGCGTTGTGGGGGCGATCGTGCCTTGGAACTTCCCGCTGATGATCGGCAGCTGGAAGATTGCGCCGGCGCTGGCGGCCGGCAACTCAATCGTGCTGAAACCGGCGGAAAGCGCCTCGCTCAGCCTGCTGAAAATCGCCGAACTGGCCGCCGAGGCGGGCGTGCCGGACGGGGCATTCAACGTGGTGACCGGGCGCGGCTCTGTCGTGGGCGAGGCGATGGCGCTGTCCATGGATGTGGACATCATGGCGTTCACCGGTTCGGGCGCGACGGGCCGCCGCCTTCTGGAATATTCCGCGCGTTCGAACCTGAAACGTTGCTACCTGGAGCTGGGCGGCAAATCCCCCAACATCGTCTTCGCCGACGCCCCCGATCTGGCCGAGGCGGCGAAAGTTTCGGCGGCCGGCATCTTCCGCAACTCGGGTCAGGTCTGCGTCGCCGGATCGCGCCTGTTGGTGCAGGAGGACATCTATGAGGACTTCGTCGCCGAAATTTCCCGCCACGCCGAAAGCTTCCGCGTCGGCAATCCGCTTGATCTCGACAGCCAGATCGGCGCGGTCCACAGCCTGCCCGAGCTTGAGGCCAACCTGGACTTTGTCGCCAAGGCCGAAGCCGAAGGCGCGGAGCTCCGCACCGGCGGCGGCCGCATCCTGACAGAGACCGGCGGCTACTACATGGCCCCGACGGTCATGGCCGGGGTGAAGGAAACGGACAATCTGTTCCGGAACGAGGTGTTCGGCCCTGTTCTGGCCGTCACGCCCTTCAGGGACGAGGAAGAGGCGCTCCGTCTGGCCAACTCCACCGTTTACGGGCTGGCGGGGGGCGTCTGGACATCGAACCTCAGCCGCGCGCATCGCATGGTGGCAGGGGTGCACGCCGGCGTGGTGCATGTGAACACCTATGGGGGGTCGGATCTGACCGTGCCGCTGGGCGGCGTGCGCCAGTCGGGCAATGGGCATGACAAGTCCCTGCACGCGCTGCAGAAATACTTCGATCTGAAAACCGCTTGGATCAAATTGTGAGCGGTCTCTTGCGGCACGCTTTGGGAGGAGCGCATGGGCAATAAGACAATTCTGCTGATCGGCACCTACGATACCAAGGATCCGGAGATGCGATTCATCGAATCCGTCATCCGGGAACAGGGTGCGGATGTTCTGACAATGGATGTATCCGTGCTGGGCGATCCGATGACCCCCACGGATATCTCCAAACATGACGTCGCATCCGCCGGAGGTATGACGATTGACGAGGTCGTCGCACTGGGCGATGAAAACAGGGCGTTCCGCGTGATGTCCGCCGGCGCGGCGGCGGTCGTGGCCCGGGCCCATGCGGAAGGACGCTTTGACGGAATGCTGGCCACGGGCGGCACGATGGGCACCGATCTGGCGCTGGATTGCGCGCAGGCTCTGCCCATTGGAGTGCCGAAATACATCGTTTCAACCGTCAGCTTCTCGCTGCTGATCCCGCCGCACCGCCTGGCTCCGGACATTCAGATGATCCTTTGGGCTGGCGGGCTTTACGGGATGAACTCGATCTGCAGATCCTCGCTCAGCCAGGCGGCGGGCGCTGTGGCGGGCGCAGTCAGTGCGGCGACCGCGCCGGACCGCAGCAAGCCCCTGATCGGAATGACCAGCCTTGGGTCGACCTGCCTGCGCTATATGAAAACCTTGAAGCCGGCGCTGGAAGAGCGTGGTTTCGAAGTCGCCGTGTTCCATTCCACCGGCATGGGCGGCATGGCCTTCGAAAAACTGGCGGGCGAAAGGGCCTTCGCCTGCGTTATGGATTTCTGCCTGCAGGAATTCGGAAACCTGATGGCGGGCTCACTGGTGTCCGCCGGCGAGGATCGCGTGACCAATGCCGGGCGCGCCGGCACGCCTCAGATGGTGGCTCCGGGCGCGCTGGATCTGCTGGACTTTGCCGGGTGGCAGGACATTCCGGCGAACTATGCCGACCGCCCGATGCATGAGCATAACCGGCTGATCAAAAGCACGGTCTTCAACGGCGACGAACGCCGCGCCTGTATCCGGGAACTGGCCGACCGTTTGGAAGCCGCGAGCGGCCCCACCCATTTCTTCCTGCCGGCCCGGGGTGTCGAGGAGTGGGACAAAGAGGGCCAGGAAGCCCATGATCCCGAAGGTCTCGCCGCTATGGTCGATGAGGCCCGCAAGACCATGCCGGGGCGGGTGCCCATGACCGAACTCGATGCGCACATCAATGACGACGCATTTTGCGAGGCGGTGCTGGCGCTGTTCGATGAATGGGTCGGGGAAGGGATCATCAAGACATGACGTGTCCGGATATGGTCATTTGCTCGCAAAATCTCCGGAATCAGTGTTCGCGCCAGAACCGATTGTCCCGAATCGCTCCGCAAACAAGTCACTGAGCAGAGAGATCAGGCGCTTGATGCGCAGGTGATCTTTCGCGAGTCGCGTATTCAGAACAAAACCGTCGTGAGCCATGAAGATCAGATGGGTCGCATCCGCCACGCCCGAGTGCGCTGGCGAGTTTTCCCAAGGCAGGATGCCAGAATCTTCTCGATTCTGCGTTCCAGCGCCGGCAGAAGATTCCGTGAGTATCTGTCCTTCTCTCGTTTTGAAACCAAAGCTTCGATCAGGTTGAGCAAAAAACAATTGTCGGCCTCGGGCAGATCGATCCACATGAACCGAAGCGTCAGTTCAAACCGTTCTTTCGGGTCGGACACGTGATTGCCTGCTCCTCGAACGCGTCGAATTTGGCGTTCAGCCAAGGGTCGAGCACATCGTAGAACAGTTCGAACTTTGAAGAGTAATAGCGATAGATATTGGCGGGCGAAACGTTCGCCTTTTTTGCGATTTTGGGAATCGTCGTGTCCAGATAACGGTTCCGTTCCAGCAGCCGCATCGTCGCGGTCCTGATTTTGTTGCGGACCGCGTCTTCTTTACCTGCATCGGGGAGTTGTTCCCGTCATAGGTGGCTGTGGAGGTCGTTCAGTCGGGGCCGGTTATCAAGGAAACGAATATCCAGTTCAGCATATTTCCGTTGAATCACAATGGCGAATGATATTGACTTTTGAAGTGGATTTGCCGTCTTGCGTGAAATTCGACGGCCGCCATGGCATTTGGGAGGGCGCGTGTTTATTCCCAGGTTCGAAACTGTGCTTTGTCCCGAAGCTCTGGCATTCGCCAGGGACACCGAGCACAAATTGCTGATCGACGGGAATTTCGTCGATGCAGTCGATGGCAAGGTTATGGAGACGCGCGAGCCAGCAAGCGCGCGCCGCATCACGGACGTTCCGCAGGCAGGCGCGAGGGATGTCGATCTGGCGGTCGCGGCTGCAAACCGCGCGCTGGAACATCCGTCCTGGTCGCGCATGCTGCCGGCTGACAGGCAAAAGCTGCTGCTTGACTTGGCCGACATGATCGAGGCGCGCAAGGACATCATCGCCCAGTTGGAGACGCTCGATCAGGGGCAGATGCTGGACGTGGCCGAGATGGTTCAGGTCGATATGGCCGTTGACTTCGTGCGCTACATGGCAGGCTGGGCGACCAAGCTGGACGGCTCCAACCTCGACCTGTCGGTGCGCGAACCCGCCGGGCGCCAGTTTCAGGCCTATACGCGGCGCGAGCCCGTGGGTGTCGTAGCGGCGATCGTGCCGTGGAATTTTCCGCATCTCATGGCGCTGTGGAAGATCGTTCCGGCGCTGGCCTGCGGCTGTACCGTGGTTCTCAAGCCTGCCGAAGACACGCCTTTGACCGCGCTGTATCTGGCGCGGATGTGCGCCGAGGTCGGGTTTCCGCCCGGAGTCGTGAATGTGCTTGCCGGAACCGGGCTCGAGGTCGGCGCGCCCATGGCCGCTCATCCCGGCGTCAACAAGGTCGCCTTCACCGGATCGACCGCGACAGGCAAGGCCATCGGCCATGCGGCGATCGAGAACATGACGCGCTTTTCGCTGGAGACCGGGGGCAAGTCGCCGGTTCTGGTTCTGGAGGATATTGATCCGGATTTCCTGTCTCCGAACGCGGCGATGGCCACTTTCTTCAACCATGGCCAGCAGTGTGTCGCCGGGTCGCGTCTGTATCTGCCCAAGCGCCGCTTCGATCAGTACATGGACCGGCTGCTGGATTTCGCCGACTATATGAAGGTCGGATCGGGCTTTGACCGCAACATCCACATCGGGCCCATGGTCTCGAAAACGCATCACGAGCGGGTGCTGGGTTACATTGATCGCGGCCGGGATGCCGGCGCCACGGTGGAAACCGGCGGCGAGGCCGTGGAGGGCGCGGACGGCTATTTCATTCGTCCGACCGTGATCACCGATGTCGACCACAGTTTCGAATGCGTGCGCGAAGAGATTTTCGGGCCGGTTCTGTGCGTCATGCAATACGACGATCTGGACGATCTTGTCGCCAAGGCCAACGACAACCAGTACGGCCTCGCCTCTTCGGTCTGGAGCCAGAACATCTCGAAGGTGAACATGTTGATACCGCGCATTCAGACGGGAACGGTCTGGGTCAATTGTCACCCCGTCTTCGATCCGAATCTGCCCTTCGGGGGTCGCAAGCTGAGCGGCGTCGGCAAGGAGCATGGCCGCGCCTCGATCGATCTCTTCACCGAGGAAAAGACGGTTTGCATTGCCTATTGAAACAAACGCGCTGAAAAATCTGGAAAGACGAGAGCATGGCTGACAAAAAGAAAGGCGCCCCGAAATCCCGCGCGGCCCGGTATCCGCGCCATGGCACCGACTATCCGTTCGACCCTGTTGCCCATGACGAACTGGAAACCGTGGTCGCGATTGTGCATGAAAGCGGGAGATTCCGGTCGGGCATGCGCTTTATCGACATCTCGCTCAAGGAGCCGCCCAAGGATTTCATGGAATCCTACCGTCGCGGCCAGCCCTATGAGCGCGAGGCCGAGGTTGTTCTGATCGACAACAACGCCGAAAGCTCCATCGAGGCTGTGGTGTCATTGTCGCGCGGCGAGGTCGCCGAATGGGCGGGCGTGAGCGAGCCGGGCCAGCCGATGCTGAGCCAGGATGAATTCGTCGAGATGACCATCGCCTGCATGCAGGATGAAGAGGTGTCTCGGGCGCTGGAAAAGCGCGGCCTTGATATTGCCGAGCGCGGACAGATCACCGTCGATCCGCTGTCGGCAGGGAATTTCGGTGACGAGGAAGACCCCAAGCGCCGTCTGGTCCGCGCGTTTTTCCTGATGCGGAAAGAGGCGAACGACAATGCCTATGCGCATCCGATCGAAGGGCTTTCGGCGCTGGTCGATCTGCACAAGCAACAGGTCGTGCGCGTCGACGACGCCGGGGTCGTGCCGGTGCCGCAGACCATGCGGAACTACGAGCGCCAGTATATCGACAAGTTCCGCGACGATATCAAACCGATCCGGATTACCCAACCCGAAGGCGTCAGCTTCTCCGTCGATGGCTGGCGTGTGGATTGGCAACGCTGGAACTTTCGCGTCGGCTTCAACGCGCGCGAAGGGCTGGTGCTGCATGACCTGCGCTACAACGACGTGGACAAAGGGAAAGAGCGCGAGATTTGCTATCGCGCATCAATCGCCGAAATGACGGTGCCCTATTGCGACGCCTCGCCGACGACGTCGCGCAAGAATGCCTTTGATGTCGGCGAATACGGGCTTGGCACCCTGACCAACTCGCTGACGCTGGGCTGCGATTGTCTGGGTGAAGTCACATATTTCGACTATGACTACATCAACACCTTCGGCGAGGTTGAAAGCATTCCCAACGCCGTCTGCATGCACGAAGAGGACGACTCGATCCTTTGGAAGCATACCGATCTGCGCTCTGAAAAGGTCGAGTTGCGCCGGTCGCGCAAGCTGATCGTCTCGTTCATCTCGACGGTTGGAAACTATGAATACGGGTTTTACTGGGTGCTGCGTCAGGACGGCTCGATCGAACTTGAGGTCAAGGCGATCGGCATCATGCAGACCGGCGCGGTCAAGCCGGGGGACAAGCCCAAGTTCGGCACGATGGTGGAGGAAGGTTGCTACGCGCCGAATCACCAGCACTTTTTCTGCGCCCGCCTCGACATGCATGTGGACGGACGGAAAAACCAGGTGGTCGAGACCGAAAGCAAGGCCGACCCTATCGGTCCCGACAACCCCTATGGCAACGCGTTCTACGCCGAAAGCCGGGTCTTCAAGACAGAGAAGGAGGCGCAGCGCATCCACGATTTCCGCTCGGTGCGCACCTGGAGCATTCAGAACCGGAATTCGAAAAACCGCATGGGCGCCAATGTGGGATACCGCATTCAGCCGATGGAAGTCGTGCTGCCGTTCTTTCAGGAGGGCTCGTCGGTCTCGCGGCGGGCCGCCTATCTGAAAAACCACCTCTGGGTAACGCCTTACAACGAAAATGAGCGCTACCCGGCGGGAAAATATGTCAACCAGTCCGACGGGCATGACGGGCTGCCCAAATGGACCGAGGCGGACCGCAATATCGAAGATGAAGACATCGTGGTCTGGTACGTCTTCGGACATCACCATGTGCCGCGCTTGGAAGATTGGCCGATGATGCCGACGGCCAAGCTGGGCTTCATGCTGAAACCGTCGAATTTCTTCGACATCGCGCCTTGTCTCGACGTGCCGCCATCGACCCGCAAAGCCTGTTGCGCCGAAGAGGCGGAAGACGGCGATCCCTACATGCCGCAGCGTCAGACCCGCAAGCTGCGCCGGACGGTCCGGTTCGAGCACCTGAAGGCCGAGGCCGAAAGCCGGCTGGAGGAGGCCCGCGCGGCCAAGTCGAAATGAAAGGCCACATTCTGACCTATCGCGGCGCATCTCCCCGCATCGCCGACGATGTGTTCGTGGCGCCCGGAGCCGCCATCATCGGCGACGTCGAGATCGGGCCGGGCTCGTCCGTCTGGTTCGGCGCGGTGGTCCGGGGGGATTACGGCCCGATTTGCATCGGGTCCAACGTGTCGGTTCAGGACAACGCGGTTGTCCATGTCTTTCACGCGCCGGACGTGCAATGCCCGACCGTCATCGGCGACGACGTGACGATAGGCCATGGGGCGGTGGTCGAAGGCTGCACCATCGGGGCGGGCACGGTGATCGGCATGAACGCGGTCGTGCTGCCCCGGGCGTCCGTCGGCGAGCGATGCATGGTCGGAGCGGGCGCCATGGTGCCGCAGGGCAAATCGTTTGAGGACGGCAGCCTGATCGCGGGCGTTCCGGCCGAGCGGAAACGGGAAATGACCGAGAACGTGCTGCGGTGGAACCGGTTCGCGACCGAAGAATATGCCCGGCTTTCGCAGGAATACCGCGCGGAACTCGGACAGAGGGAGAAGGCGTGAGCATGGACAAGCAGACCCTCGATCCTATTGAAACCGCGAGCGGCGATGAAATCCGCGCTTTGCAGGACGCCAAGCTGACCGCGCAGATGGCCTATCTGAAAGAAAGCGCGCCGTTCTACGCGGAGAAATTCAGGCAGGCGGGCGCAGATTTCGAAGATATCCGTTCGGTGGACGATCTGGCGCGATTGCCCTTCACCACCAAGCAGGAACTGCGCGACAGCCAGACGAACCATCCGCCCTTCGGCAATCACGTCGCGGCGCGTCGCAACGATATCGTCCGGGTCCACGCCTCTTCAGGCACCACCGGCACGCCCTCCTATATCCCGGTGACCGCGCAGGATTCGCAGAACTGGCGGCGCGCGGTGCAACGGGCGTTCTGGTGTCAGGGGCTGCGGCCCAGCTCAACCTTCGCGATGGGCTTCGGCATCGGCTTTTTCGTCGGCGGCATTCCTCTGGCTCAGGGGGTCGAGGACATTGGCGCGACCTTTCTGCCGATCGGAACGGGTGCGACCGACAGGCTGTTGGATTCAATCCCGCGCATGGGCGCGGATGTGCTGGCCTGCACGCCTTCCTACGCGATTTTCCTAGCCGAGGCGGCAAAAACCAAGTTTGGCGTCGATGTCAAAGACCTTGGGGTGAAACGCCTGATGGTCGGGGCCGAACCGGGCGGCGGCGTGCCCGAGATCCGCCGCCAGATCGAAGAAGCATGGGGCGCCACGGTGACCGAAGCGGTCGGCAATGCCGATGTCATCCCGCTGCACAGCGCGGAAAGCGATTTGCAGGACGGCAATCACTTCCTCGTCCCCGACATGCTGATCATGGAGATCATCGATCCGGCCACAGGCGCGGTTCTGTCGCCGGACCGGCCCGAACTGGAAGGCGAGATGGTTTTCACCCATATCGCGCGGGACGCCGTGCCGCTGGTGCGGTTCCGCAGCCATGACCGGGTGCAGATCAAAACCACCCCCTGCGAAAACGGCCGCACCGGTCCGCGCATTCGCGTTGTGGGTCGGACCGACGATCTGATGATCGTGCGCGGGGTCAATGTCTGGCCGGCGGCGATCAAGGACGTCATCACCGCCATGCGCCCCCATGCGACGGGCGCCATGCGCATCAGGCTGCCGCATCCGGGTCCGATGGTCGATCCGCCGGTTCATATCGAGGTCGAACACGGAGAAGGCGCGGAGGATCTGCCCGGTCTGGCCAAGACACTGGAAAAGACCTTGCGGGAAAAGCTGATCTTCACCTCTCGGGTCGAACTGGTGCCGCCGGGCGCAATCCCCCGGTCGGAAATGAAAACCAAGCTGATCCATATCGACGGCGAAGGGTGATCCATGCGGTTTGAGAATGTCTTCATCCCTTACGGCCGCTACTGGTCCACGCCATTCGTCAAATGGCAGGGAGCGTTCGCAACCGAACATTCGCTGAAATTCGCCGCGCGGTCGGCCCGGCGCATGCTGGATGAAAACGACATCGCGCCGGAACGGCTCGACCGGCTGCATTACGGTCTGACGGTGCCGCAGCAGCAGAGCTTTTTCGGAGCGCCCTGGGTCGCGGCCATGATCGGCAATGACCGGATCACCGGCCCGACGATTTCACAGGCCTGCGCCACATCTGCCCGCGTCGTCGCCAGCGCCGCCAGCGAGGTCGAGGTGGGTCAGGCGCGGCTTGCGCTGGCCGCGGCGGGGGATCGCACCTCGAATGGACCGGTGCTGTATCATCCGGATCCTCTTGCGACAGGCGGGACGGGCCGCAGCGAGGTGTGGGTGCTGGATAACTTCAACAAGGACCCCTACGCCCGCTGCGCGATGGTGCAGACTGCGGAAAACGTCGCCGCGGCCTGCGGAGCGACAAAGGCCGAACAGGATGCGCTGGTACTGCGCCGTTACGGACAATACCAGGCAGCGGTGGCGGAGGACCGCGCGTTTCAGCGCCGTTACATGCAGTCCGACATCGAAATCCGTGACGGGCGCGGCCGAAAGGTGCTGCACTTCGTGTCCGAAGATCAGGGCGTGACCCAATCGACGGCCGACGGGCTGGCGCGGCTTGGCCCCGTCATGGACGGAGGCACCGTCAGCTTTGGCGCGCAGACCCACCCGGCGGACGGGAATGCCGGCGCTTTGCTGGCCAGCAAGGCGACGCTGGCAGAGATCAACCCGGATGGCCCGGAGGTTCGGCTGCTGTCCTACGGCGAGGCGCGCGCGGAAAAAGCCCATATGGGCATCGCGCCAGTGCCTGCGGCGCAACGGGCGCTCCGTTCCGCTGACCTGAGCATCAATCAGATTGACGCTGTCAAGACGCATAATCCCTTTGCGGTCAACGACCTGTATTTCGCGCGCGAAACGGGTTTCGCCGCCGAGCGGATGAACAACTTCGGCAGTTCGTTGATTTTCGGACACCCGCAAGGGCCGACGGGTCTGCGATCTCTGATCGAATTGATCGAAGAGCTTGAGATCGCCGGGGGCGGCTATGGCCTGTTCACCGGCTGCGCTGCAGGCGACACCGGAGCAGCTTTGGTCGTGAAAGTGGGGTGAGCGATGATGGAATGATGAGACGCCGCCCTGATGCCTGCCCGACTTCAGCGACAAAAAGGCAGGCGATAGACCGAAACAGAGGTACGAAGAAACTACATGAGAACAGCAACAAGCAAAGATGGGAGAAAAACCATGAACATGACCAAAGCGATTATGGCGGGGGTTGCGGCCCTGATTGGAATAGCCGGCATGGTGCCCGGCGGCGCGTGGGCCGAATACCCCGAAAGACCGGTCTCTTTCATTGTGCCGTTTCCGCCGGGGGATGTGGAAGACGTCCTGACCCGGCTGATCGCCCAGAAATTTCAGGACAAGACAGGAGTATCGGCAGCGGTTGTAAACAAGCCTGGCGGAGGCGGCGGGCCGTTCCCGGGTGCGGTGGATGTGGCCGGAGGACCTGCGGACGGGACGATGATCGGATCGTTTGTGCTGGATGTGCCGGTGATCGGCCCGGATATCGGCATCCCGGAACTGTCGCCCAACCCGTTTGAACCGATCGGCATATTTTTGACCTTTCCGTTCGTGATCGCGGCGCTCGATTCGCAGCCCTATCAGACCTTAGATGAACTGGCCGCTCACGCGAAGGACAATTTTGTTTCGCTTGGTCATTTCGGGAACTACCTGCTGCCCACTCAGATCACCTTTGCCGCCGCTGTCGAAATGGGTTTTGAATGGGACACGGAAGCGGCCTTCGACGCGCTTGACTGCAACACTCTGGCCTCGGGCGATGTGGATGTGATCAATACCAACATCATCACGATCCTGCCATGTATCGATGATGTGAACATCTTGGCGGCCGTTACCGAAGACAGGCTTCCCATCGTTCCGGATGCGCCCACCGTATCCGAGTTTGTGCCGGACCTTGGCTTGGGGCTGTGGAATGGCCTTTTCGTCAAGGTGGGAACACCGCAGGAAGTCAAGGATGTGGTCGCAGCCATTGCGATCGAGGCACTCGAATCCGACGAGGCCAAGCAGGTCGCCAAGGACACCGGGGCCGTCATCTACTGGAAAGGCGCTGACGAAGCCGCCGCTCAGATCGAAAGTGACATTGCCACCAGCGCGCGTATCAACGAATTGCTGGAGTAACGACGCGCGCCACGCGCCTGTCATCAGGTGCGTGGCGCCATCGCCCGGCCATTGCGCATCGGCCAGCCGGCAAGACGCCTGCCAAAGCTGCGATTCCATTCCACGACCTGCGGAATGATCTCGCAGATTTCAACACGACTGCCCGGAGCGATCGCGTCGGGGGTTGCCCGCGGAGTGAACCACATGCCGAGACCGCCGGTCGTCATGCGCGCGGCCCGTGTGCCGAGCTTGCGCCCGACGGTCCTGCCAAGCTTTGAACTGGTGTTGAGTCTGGATATCAGTTCCCGACCGTTTAAGCGGATGACTTGCAGCTGCCCGCGCTGCCGAAGCGCGACGCGGTCGCCGGAATCAAGATTCGCCTCGTCCATTGCTTTCCGCAGCCCGGTTTCCGGACCCAGCATCAGGGAGGGTTTTGCGCGGTCGATTCCGGGATTTGCGCGCTTCTGCCCAAGCCGCGCCGCAATCCGTCGCGGCGGCTGAACGACCTTCCGGCATTGCGCATGCATAATTCTGCAGTTGCAGCGCATATTCTGATTGCCAATCGCCTCCGTTTCGCTCGAACAATGAATCCTTGCAAGTGAACGCCCGCACGGGCGCATTTGCCTGCCTATCGCTACTTGCTGAACAGCTCTTCCAACAGGCTTCTTTGCATTGCGTGCTTGTCGGGATTGTTGTTCTTCAGTTTCTCCAGATTGATCAACTTCCATCGCACGGCGGGCAGAGCCGCAGCCTGCGGGCGGTTGATCGCATCGAAATCAGGCTCGCCGTCATGCAGGCTCCGCAAGAACCGTTTGGTGTTTTCATCAAAGCGGGATTGGATGTCCGCGATAAGTCGCGCGCGGGTTTTCAAAAGATCCTCGCAACTCACGGGAATATAGGCCATGGCTTCGAATTCCTCTGAAAACAGATGGCCGATGTCCAACGGGTTCGGGTTCAACAGCTCATGCGGCGGGCGGCCCGAACTTGCGACATAGATCAAAAACGTGTGGAAAAGTTCATCCGTCAAACCTTCATTCTCGTAAAGGAGTTTGACATCATAAAGATCGCGCGGGTGCTGGCGGTCCAAGGCCGCGTTCAGCTTGCCCCCGAAAAGATCTTCGAAGGAGACTGTCAGTATCTCTGCCAACCCGAATTTTGCCTCAACGACTTTCGAGATTCGGCGCATTGCAGTATCGTGGACAACACCGCGTGCGGTGGGTGAAACCTCGATCTTTATCGCAATATCGTTCATAAAGACACTAAAGCGAGTGGCGTTGCCGCCGCCTTTGTTCAGTAGGGTCTTTGCGTCCAGAATGCCGTCTTCGACCGCGCTCGAAATACGATCCAACGCATCATTAATTTCGGCGAGGCTTTCGTTTCGGCCTTTGATCGGCAGATATGCAAGGTCGATATCCACCGAAAGGCGGGGAAAATTGCGAAAAAACAGGTTGATTGCCGTTCCGCCTTTGAGCGCGAATACATTTTCCATCGCGACGAACGGCAGCGTCTGCACGACTAGTGCGACCTGAGCTTCATAATCTTCACGCTGCATAGTCAGCCTCAATCGTTGCGAATTCCTCCGGCACCATGATGCGGTAGCGAGGGTGCATTTTTCCGCCTTTGTGCAATGCTCGGTCGCCATGGCCCAAGTCGAATTCCTTCGGATCAAGATACTTGCGCCAAGGGTGATCGTGTCGGTCGGCGAATGCGAAGAACAATCGCCTAACCTTGATTTTTTTGCAGCTGTGCAGCAGCACAGATAGCAACTCCGGGCGTAGCGTCATCAGGCTCTGGAACGCCATATCGAGCATGTGAAAGCTCTCACGATGAGGCAGCCCATCCATGGTTTCCATTACCGCCCGTTCCAGTGTGGACATCTTGAGTTGCCAGTCCCAAGGCAGCATGTCCGATGGATCGACGTCGTCATTTTTGAGCCCGAGCGAGGGATCGGAAAACAGGGAGACATTGTGCATTTTGATCGTCGCGTCCAGCGGCAATCTGTGAAGCCAGTTCGGCATAGTCTTGCCGTAAACTGAGACGGGTGGATGGCCGCCCAAGTAAAGGTAGTGGGAGTAGCCCTGCAAATTCAGCGCCGTCATGCCGCCAACATGGACGTCGTAATTCATGATATGTTGGGCGGAAAGAATGCAAGTCTTCCAGTCGATCTTGTTCGTTGTCGAGGCGTTCGACACCGGGCGGCGAAACACGCCGCGACTGACGCGCTCAAGCCAGCCGCGCTTGACATAGTCGCGCAAGGACTCGTAAGCCACTCCCCTTGCGGTAAGCCACGCAGCATCAACCAGAAACCCGGCAGGCACCGTGTTGAGGATCATCTTCAAGTTTTGCATTCTTTTAGCACCCATGACGCTTATACTAATACAAATTCAAAGCGCATGCAACAGCAATCTTCACAGTATCCGCATTTTCTGCATTGAAAACGCTGCAAATGGAAAAAAATTAAAGAATTCTGCAAAACCGGAACTAAGACGCAGAGTCAATGCAGGCGCGGCTTGCGCTCATGCTCAGTATTGGCTTGGTGCTGCCGCATTCAATTGCTCAAACGCGACGGGCAGCAGCCCGACGACTTTTCGGATCCGCACGAAAAGTGCCGATCCCTGAACGGAGATCGGCAAACGATGCGATCAGTGGAACGACGTTCCTTCTTCCGCATGTCGCGCCAAAAGTTCAGGAGCGCGGAACCGCGCGCCGTGCTTGGCTTCCAGTTCCTGGCAAATCCTGAGCGCGTTCCGATGGCCGGATGTGTCCAGCCAGCTGAACGGCCCGCCGGACCATGGCGCGAAACCCCAGCCCAGAACGGCCGCGACATCGCCTTCTTTAGGATCGGTTAGTACAGCTTCCTCCAGCGCCCTGACCGCTTCCAGAACCTGCGCCATGAGAAGCCGACTCCTGACCTCGACGGCGTCGGACGGCTGTCTGGAACCAGCGGCTTGTCGATCCGGATTCCGCCAAAGCCTGATTCGCCGTCCGGAACTGTCGTACTCATAAAATCCGGCGCCGGCCTTGCGGCCGAGCCGACCTTTTTCGAACATCTCGAATATGACCTTGTCGACGTCGTCGTCAGGATAAGCTTCGCCCATCGCGGCTTTGCTTGCCTTGGCGATGCTCACGGCGAGCTCGATCGAAGTTTCGTCGACCAGCTGGAGGGGCCCGACCGGCATGCCCAGCCGCTTCGCGGAATTTTCAATCAGCGCAGGTTCGACGCCTTCGCCGATCATCCTGATACCTTCGTTGAGATAGGGAATGATGCAGCGGTTCGCGTAGAAAAACCGGGCGTCGTTCACGACGATAGGCGTCTTCCTGATCGCGGCCGTGTAATCGAGCGCCAATGCGACAGCGCTGTCCGAGGTCTCGCGGCCCCTGATGATTTCGACCAGCGCCATCTTGTGCACAGGGCTGAAGAAATGGATCCCGATGAATCTGTCCGGGTGCGCCGTTGCTTCAGCCAAACCGGTGACCGGCAGCGTGGATGTGTTCGTGGCGATCATGCAACCGCCGCCTGCGCCTTCTTCGATCCTCCGGATGACGTCGGCCTTGATGCTAGGCTCCTCGAATACGGCTTCTATCACGAGTTCGCAGTCGGCGAGTTCGCCGTATTCCGAAGCGGGGCGAATTTTCGAAAGGCAGGCGTCCATCTCTTCTGCGGAAAGCCTTCTTCGCTGGACTTCCCCCGCGAGCAACTTCTCGACGCTGGATTTTCCGGCATTTGCGCGATCGACATCCTGATCGATGATCGTCGTTTCCATACCCGCCCGCGCGGAGACGAGCGCGATGCCGGCGCCCATCATGCCGGCGCCCACGACGCCGAGCTTCGCAACTTTGCGGCGTTCGATGCCTGCGGGTCTGCGGGCGCCCTTCTCCAACGCCCGCTTGTTCACGAAAAGCGTCCGAATCATCGCCGAAGGCGACGGCTGCATGAGAAGGTGCGTGAACCACCTCGCCTCGATCTTCAGCGCGGTATCGAAGGAAACCTGAGCGCCTTCGTACGCCGCTGAAAGCAACGCCTTCGCAGCGGGATAGACTCCTTGGGTCTCGGAATTGACCATTGCCGACGCGCCTGTGTAGACCGCGTAGCCGTCTCTGTCGTACGGGCGGCCCCCGGGCATCCGATAGCCCTTCTTGTCCCAAGGCTTCGCCAAATCCCGGCTGGTTTCCGCCTTGACCCAATCTCGGGCCTTCGAAAGAAGTTCGCCGGGTTCGACCACCTCGTCCACGAGATTGGCGGACAGAGCGTCTGCGGGCGCCAGAGTCTTTCCCCTGAGCAGAAATGGCGCGGAGGCCATCAAGCCGAGCCGCCGAACAAGCCGCGTCGTTCCGCCTGCTCCCGGAAACAAGCCGACGCGGATCTCGGGGAGGCCAATTCTTGCTGCCGAATTGCTCGCGCAGAAAATCCGGTGGCAAGCCAGCGGAATTTCGTATCCGAGCCCCAATGCCGTTCCCGGCAGTGCGGCCGCCACCGGCTTGCCGCCTTGGAGGGTCGCCGGATCCATGCCTGCGCGCTCGATCTTTCTCAGCAGAACGTGAATCCGCATGATCTGATCGAAAATGCCGCGAGCCGGATCGCTGCCCCCGCCTTCTTTCATACCGGCGAGCAAATTCAGGTCCATACCGGCGGCAAAATCCTTTTTGCCGCTCGTGATTACGATGCCCTTCACGTTGTCGTCGGCCAGCGCCTCGTCGAAATAGCGCTCAAGCTCCGAAAAGCTGTTCTGAGACATCACGTTCATGCGGGCATCGTCGACGTCCCATGTGATCGTGGCGATTCCTTCGTCGTCCGCGGAATAATGGAAATCTGCCATGGCTCTTACCTCACACGCGTTCTATGATTGTGGCGGCGCCCATTCCGCCTGCGACGCAAAGAGTGACAAGCGCTGTAGATTTTCCGGATCGCTCCAGTTCGTCGACCGCCATGCCCAGGATCATCGCTCCCGTAGCTCCGAGCGGGTGACCCATAGCGATCGCGCCGCCGTTCACGTTCACCGAATCGCGATCCAAATTGAATTTCTGCATGAATCTGAGAACGACCGAGGCGAAGGCCTCGTTCACTTCGAACAGATCGATGTCCGAGATCTTCATGTCGGCGCGCTCAAGCGCCTTTTCGGCGGCGGGAATCGGGCCGGTCAGCATGATCGTTGGCTCGGAACCGGTCTTCGAAGTCGCGACGATTCGAGCACGGGGCTTGATGTCGGACCGCTCCCCGAACGCTTTGTCGCCGAGCAGCACGGCCGCTGCGCCATCCACGATTCCCGAGGAATTGCCGGCGTGATGCACGTGCATGATGCGTTCCAAATGCGGGTATTTCAGAATCGCGACCTTGTCGAAGCCGGGCATGGTCTCTCCCATGTCCTTGAACGAAGGCTTCAGCTGCGACAGCCCTTCGACGGTGGTTTCGGGCCGCATGTGCTCGTCCCGATCCAGTATCGAAAGGCCGTTCTGATCTTTGACCGGCATTATCGAACTCGAAAACCGCCCTTCGTTCCATGCCTTCGCCGCCCTGCTCTGGGAGTCCGCCGCATAGGCATCGCAGTCTTCGCGGGAAAATCCGTACTCCGTTGCGATCAGGTCCGCCGAGATTCCTTGCGGCACGAAATGCGCCCCCATCGCCAGCAGCGGATCGACGACGATCGCAGCGCCGTCCGATCCAAGCGGAACCCGGCTCAACATTTCCACGCCGCCAGCGATGTATGCCGATCCCGCGCCGCCCTTGATCTGGCATGCCGCCATGTTCGCGGCCTCCAGCCCGCTCGCGCAAAAGCGGTTGATCGCGACGCCCGGAACGCTTTCGCAGAGGTTCGACATGAGAACGGCGGCCCGCGCAAGGCAGCCGCCTTGTTCGCCGACCTGGGTTACATTTCCCCAAATTACGTCCTCGACGGAATCCGATTCAATTCCGCTTCGATCCAGCACCTCGTCAAGCATCCTGGCCGAAAGCGAAACGGCGGTGACCTCGTGCAGCGCTCCGTCCTTGCGACCCTTTCCTCGCGGCGAGCGGACCGCATCGTAAATGTAGGCTTCGCTCATTCCTTCAATCCAATCATCGTGCTTCCATGTGTCGCTTGCCGATGCCCGCTCAGCCGAGGGCTCTTTCGCTGGGATTGCCCGGCATCAGGTCGTACGGGTGTTTCCACCTGGCTTGGTCGGCGATGCGGTCGAGCCAGCGGTCGATGGCTGGCCAATCCTTGCGGCTGAACCCGAAATGCTCCGGATAGTAGAGGTATCCGCAGCAGGACAGATCCGCGATGGTCAGCTCGCCGCCCGCAACCCAATCGCGATCCTGCAACTCGGAGTCAAGCACCGACCATGCGCTTTTCAAGCGCGTTTGGAGCCAGCGAATCACCTCCTGCGGACGCTTCTCCTCGGGTATGAAGTTCGACAGGAACCGGGTCATGCCGCAGACGGACGAATGCTTGTGGTTGTCCCAAAGAATCCAGCGCAGGATTTCCCGTTTCTCGTCGGCTGTCCGCCCTCCGAGCCTCCCCGACTTTTCGACGACATAGTCTTGGATGGCTCCGGACTGGCTGAGAACCAGGCCGCCGTCCTGCATGACCGGCGCTTCGCCCATCGGGTTCAGCTTCCTGAATTCGGGCGTTCGCGTTTCGCCGTTGAAAAAATCGACGAACACGGGTTCCCATTCCAATCCTGCGAACTCGAGTGCAAGAGCGGCTTTGTAGGAATTGCCGCTTTCCCCGAAGCAGTGGAGCTTGATCGTCATTGGCGCCTGTCTCCCATTTTCCGCGAATTCGCGGTTCATTCCGGTCGCGGCTTCTTCCGCCCGTTCGCGAATCGCAGCGTTCAGCCGTACCGAAACCGTTCCAAGGAATGCGTCCTAAATTCGTCGCGGCATTATCGCAAGCGGGGCAATCCCTCAAAGTGCGCGTCTGCGGTCGGCAATGGAGGTGAAATCGCCATGATCGCGTCTCTGATTCGCTTTGCTCCGGTTCGGAGCCTTGCTTGTCTCAAGAGTCGGTGCCGGAGTTCGCAATCTTCTTGAATAACAGTTCGCGCGGATTTCAGAGCTTCATGCGCGAATTCGTGTCGCGAGGCGGAGCGGCCCAATCAGCCCGTTCAGTTCATGAAGCCGGGGGCCAAAAAGTAAAACCCGTAGCCCGCGATCAATGCCGGCACCGCTGAATAGAGCGTGGCCAGCGCCGCCGCCTTCGGATTGAGAGCGATCGCGGGGAAGAGCGCGTCGCCGTCGTTCGAAATCGAGTTGCCGACAATGGCGGCGAACGGAATCATGCCGTTGATGTAGAGCGTGGTCACAAGCAATTGGGGGCCACAGCCTGGAATGAATCCGACAACAACTCCGGCCAGCGGAAGCATCGGCGCCGCAAGAGCGAACAAATATTCAAGATCCAGCCCCGAAAATGCCGCAAGATAGTCGTAGAGCAAGAATGCGCTGATGACCCAAACGCCGATGAAGCTCGTCTCCTCGGCGGATCGGGTGACAGGAGCGTCGTCGCTGTTGGACATCGCGGCGATGGGAGACAAAGCCCAGATTGCGAGTCCAAGGAACGCGCCGGCCAAGCCCACAACCGTCACCGCCGACGAGAGAATGCCGATCAACTCAACTTGCAGCAACAGCAGGATTCCGAGGCAGAGTCCGGGAAGCGCTATGGCCAAATGCGCGATGTCCCTTATTCTTACAGATCCGATGAGCGGGACAATCTCGCAACGGCCTTTGTTCAACTCGCGATTCATCTGCGGCAGGACTCGATCAACCACCCAGCCCGTGACGATCCCTGCAAAGAACGCCAGCGGAAGCACGACGACCGCCGCATCCGGTCGAGTCGCGATCAGCAGGAAGGCGGCATCGCCCATGGTTGCAGTAAGCGCGGCCACAACGGCTCCGAAGCTTGCATTTCCGGACGTGTAGGCGGCGACCACGATGATCGCGCCTCCGCACCCCGGGGTGGCTCCCAGCAGCGCCGCGATAGGGAGTTCGGCCCGCGAGTTCTTGAGAAGCTCGCCGATATTGAGCCGGAACAATCGTTCGGCGCCGTAAAATACCAACATGGTCGCGGCGACGAACACGCTGACTTGGACATACGCATCGACCATCAGCGTGCGCGTCAGTTCGCCGAGAAACCCTGGATAGGCCGCAAGCCCCGCCAGCAGTGCGCAAAACATTGCCCGACGGGGGCGCCATTTCCCGAACTTGCCCGCATCGATATGCGGCATTTCCAGATAGCTGCTCGAAAAATTCCTCGTTAGGCTCATCGCGCTTCCTGCACTTGCGAATCATTATCAAAAGCGGACATTAAGCGCCGGACGGGTTTGATTTCAAGTGAATTCGTTCAAATCAAAAGGAAATTGCGACCCGCAAGGTGTAAAGCTGTTGTGTTTCCGCCGCGAAGTTCAACGGATTGGCGGATTTGGACAAGCTGGCGCGCGCTGCAATGCCGATGACGCGTTCGGTTGCCGGAGTCGCCGGTTCGCTCTGGCGGAATTCGCAATGAAGGTGTTGTAGATCGCAAGGCCGCGGCAAATCGAGGTGCCGGATTGTTTTTGTTGAGGCGGAATACAGGACTCGCGGAAGGGGTGACCCATCGCCGGATTCTGGCGATCGCCCTTCCTATCGTGATTTCGAACGCGACCGTTCCCATACTCGGCGCCGTCGACGTCGCGGTTGTGGGACAACTTGGCGAGGCCGCTCCGATCGGCGCGGTGGGCATCGGAGCGATCATTCTTTCGACGGTCTACTGGATATTCGGATTTCTGAGGATGGGAACGTCCGGGCTGACCAGCCAAGCAAGGGGGCAGAGCGATTCCTCGGAGGTCGCGGCGCTGCTCATGCGAGTTCTCATATTCGGCTTGGCCGCCGGCGCGTTGCTGATGCTCCTCAGCGATCCAATGTTCCGGCTGGCTTTTGCGCTCTCGCCCGCGTCCGATGAGGTCGAAGGTCTCGCTTCGACATACGGAACGATCAGGATCTATTCGGCTCCCGCAGCGATCGCGGTCTACGGGATAACCGGGTGGCTGGTCGCGCTCGAGCGAACAGGCTCCGTGCTCGCGATTCAGCTCGTCATGAACTGCCTGAACATCGCGCTCGATTTCGCATTCGTGCTTCTGCTCGACTACGGCGTCGCAGGCGTGGCCTGGGCCACGATGATTTCGGAGTGGAGCGGGCTGGCGCTCGGCTTGTACCTTTGCCGCGACGGATTCAAAGACGGTCATTGGCGCGACTGGACGCGCGTTTTCAACACGGTTCGACTCAAGCGAATGGCGTCCGTGAACGTGGACATCATGATCCGGTCCGTCCTGTTGCTTGTCGCCTTCGCGTCCTTTCTCTTCTTGTCGGCGAGGTTCGGGGACGTCACTCTCGCGGCGAATCAAATTCTTCTACAGTTTCTTTACGTCACAGCCTACGCGCTGGACGGTTTCGCTTTCGCGGCCGAGGCTCTCGTCGGGTTTTCGATAGGCTCGCTGAACAGGTTCGCGTTACGGCGGTCGGTCGTGCTGACGAGCTGTTGGGGATTGACCGTAGTGGTCGGCCTGTCGATTGTGTTCGCGCTGGGCGGAACTGCGATCATCGACCTCATGTCCACTGCGGGCGATGTTCGGGTCGAAGCGAGGGAGTATTTTGTTTGGGTGGTCGCATTGCCGCTGATAGGAGCGCCGTCCTGGATGCTCGACGGAATATTCATCGGAGCGACCCGCGCGCGGGAAATGCGCAAAGCCATGCTGGAATCGTGTGCGGTCTACGGTATCGCCGTCGCCGTATTGGTGCCGCCTTTTGCGAATCACGGCCTCTGGCTGTCGATGTTGATCATGTTGGTCGCGAGGGCCGTCACGCTCGCCGCCAGATACTTGTCTTTGGAGCGATCGGCAGAAAAATGATAGAGTCGGCAAGCTTCGCTCGCGATTCTGAGTCATTTGGCTCTGTATCCGTCTGAAATCGGCATGCAGCCACGCATGAGGACACCGCCGCCATGACCGACACCGTCTCCCCCGAACGCCGGAGCGAAATCATGGCGAGCATCAAGGGGAAAGGCACGCGCCCGGAATGGGCGGTTCGCCGTCTCGTGCACGGGATGGGTTATCGCTACCGCCTGCATCGAACGGATTTGCCAGGCAGTCCGGATCTTGTTTTTCCGAGCAGGAAAAAGGCGATCTTTGTCCACGGATGCTTTTGGCACAGGCACGACGACGGGAAGTGCAAGAAGTTCCGGTACCCGAATTCCAACAAGGAATACTGGATTCCGAAACTTGATCGGAACGCAGAGCGGGACAAAGAGAACCAGTCGAAACTGACCGAACTCGGGTGGCGCTTTCTTGTCATTTGGGAGTGCGAAATCCAATCGGACGAATCGCTTGCGGACCGGATTGCGGAGTATCTTGAGGATGCGTGAAGCGCCCGCTGAATCGCTGCGCCCAGTCTTGCCGCCGAGATTGACGAAGGCGGAGTTTGCATAGATTTCGACCGTTTCCCTGAATCGAGAGTGAGTTGCAGCGATGTGCGGACGATACGCTTTGTTCGACTATGATTGGCCTGAAATAGACGCCCTTTTCAGCGCTCTGGAGTCCGGAGAACTGCCGGACATCCCAAATTACAACATCTGTCCCACGAATGCGGTGGCTGCCGTTGTCCGCGACGGCAGCGAGAGGAAAGTCGTATCGATGCGATGGGGGTTCATACCAAAATGGTACAAGTCGCCCAACGGCGGTCCGCTTTTGATCAATGCGAGAGCGGAATCGATCGCGGACAAGCCAGCGTTCCGCGAGGCATGTCGCAAACGCAGGTGCTTGATCCCGGCGTCAGGCTTTTACGAATGGACCAAGTCCGAGAGCGGCCAAAGAATTCCATGGTACATTTTTCCGTCCGACCGGAAGGTCTTCGCGTTCGCCGGGGTCTGGCAGGACTGGAATTCCGGGACCGAGCGGCATGTCACGTGCGCAATCGTCACGACTTCGGCGAACCGAACCTTGTCGGATCTGCATCACCGCATGCCGGTCACCGTTCGGCCGGAAAGTTACGGGCTTTGGCTGGGCGAAGAAGGCAAAGGGGCCGCCCGCTTGATGCGTCCGGCCGACGACGAGTATTTCGAATTCCACGAGGTCGGGCGAGAAGTGAATTCCAACCGGTCGCAAGGATCGGGACTCATCCATCCGATAGAGGTCGGCAAGCCGCAAAGTCTGTGATCGTATGCAAAGGGTTTGCAACCGCTTGCCACTCCGCTGCATACTCCCACCCGGATAGGAAAACGGGTCGTAGCAAAACTTTTGCTCCGCCTCGCGAGGAAAATCCGGTGACACCAATCCTGGGGAGGTTTTGGTCTTCCGATGAAGAGGCGATTCGAATGCAAAGCGAAATCGACTACAGCAAGTTCCGAAAATCACTTGAGCGGCTCCAAGAGCAGCACGAGCATTATCGGGAAACCCATGCCGACCTGCCTATCCTGACGCGGGAGGCCATTGCCGAATCGGTGATTCAGCGCTTCGAGACGTGTTACGATTGCATGTGGAAAGTTCTAAAGCGATATCTTGTCCAAGCCTTAGGCGTTGTGGACCCGCCCAACAGCCCGAAGCCGGTATTGAGACTCGCGCATCAGAACCACCTGTTGCGAGCGCCGGTTGAGCGATGGCTGCTCTACGCCAACAGTCGCAACGCCACTTCGCATGACTACGATGGCGAGAAGGCCGAGGCTTGCCTCGGCATCATGACCGACTTCATCAGAGATGCCATTGACCTTTACCAAATCATGAGCGGCGATACATGGGAATGACCCCTTCCATCGACGTCACTGTCGAGCAGCGCAAGACCATCCTGTCGTTGCTTGAACGGCACCTGCCGGGCACGACGGCTTGGGCTTACGGCTCCCGCGTCAAGCGGAAGTCGCGACCGACGTCCGACTTGGACTTGGTCGTGTTCGCGCCGCCGGAGCGGGGCTGCCAAGTCGGCAACCTACGGGAAGCGTTCGAGGAAAGCGATTTGCCGTTTCAGGTAGACCTGTTCGTTTGGGACGAGGTTCCGAACAATTTTCGCAGTCGCATCAAGGCGGAACGTGTAGTTTTGGTGGAGAAACAGCGGTGGGAAGTGGGAACAGATTAGCCCTGCCAACTCACGGAAAGACCTGTCCGCACGCCGGAACCACCTGATCGCGCTGAATGCTGAACCCGGAACGTTCCGATCGCAACCTTCGGAACCCCGAAATCGGACGACGCGCGAAAGCGCAAAACAGCCTTTACCAAAAACATGAAACGCACTTGGTTTGTCGACTTCATTCCTTGTTGGCGGAAATATCCCGAACAATGTCGTTTTCCATCAATTGGAGCGGTGCTCATGATTCAAATTGAACCAACTCGCTTAAGGAGAATGATTTGGAGAGCAAGGACAGGACCGGACTAGGATGACGGCGAACGCTTTGGAACGGGTCTTGCGCCCGATCGAGAACGCAAGAGGGCTTCCCAACAGCCACTACACGGATTGGGCGACTTACGAGGAGGAATGCGAAGCGCTCCTGTACAAGAACTGGGCGGCAATCGGTCTCGGTTCAGATGTGGCGCGTCCGGGCGACGCCCGCCCGGTGGATTTTGCGGGCATGCCGTTGCTGGTCGTCAGGGATCATGACGGAATCGTCAGGGTTTTCCAAAATACCTGCCGGCACCGAGGCATGATTCTGGTCCGCGAAAAATGCAACTTGCGCGGCACGATCAGGTGCCCCTATCACAGCTGGTGCTACAGTCTTGACGGATCGTTGCGAGCAACGCCCCACGTCGGCGGCCCCGGCAACAATTACGACGAGAGCGTGCATCGTGACGATTTCGGGCTGTTCCGCATCCGCTCGCACATTTGGCGAGACATCGTATTCGTGAATGTTTCGGGCGATGCGCCGGAATTCAAGGACTACGCGTCCGATCTGCTCAAGCGATGGGACGAGCATGAGCGTCCACTCTTTCACGGCGGAGAAAGCTCGTCGTTCGAATTCGACGTCGCTTGCAACTGGAAACTGGCCGTGGAGAACTTTTGCGAGAGCTATCACTTGCCTTGGATTCATCCCGGCCTAAACAGTTATTCCAAGCTGGAGGATCACTACCATATCGAAATGCCCGGCAAGTTCGCGGGACAAGGAACGAAGGTCTACAGGCAGGTCAAAGGGGAGCGCGGCGAACGGTTTCCGGATTTCGAAGGACTTTCCGAGTTCTGGAACGAGGGAGCCGAATACATTGCTTTGTTCCCGAACGTTCTGCTCGCCGCCCAGAGGGATCATGGCTTCGCGGTCATTTTGCTGCCGCAGGGGCCGGGCCGGACCGTGGAGAGAAACGAGATTTACTACCCGTTCGATCCTGCGGACCGGTTCGATCTCGCGGACTTGATCGACAAGAATGCCGAACAATGGCGCGGCGTTCTGGAGGAAGACCTGTTCGTGGTCGAGGGAATGCAGAAGGGGCGCAAGGGAATATATTTCGACGGCGGAAAATTCGCTCCCAAGATGGATGGCCCGACCCACTTGTTCCACCGTTGGGCGGCGGAGCAGCTTGACGGCCGTCGGCAGGAGAATGCGCCGCAGTGAACTTCGATGAATTGAATGCCGCGGTATTGGCCGCCTACGACGAAGGCGACGCCGCACAACTGGTCGAACTCTATTCGAGGGCAGGCAATTCTATGGTGGAATGCGGCCGCGTTGAGGAGGGATGCTTCTTCTTGACGCAGTCGTACGTCTACGCGCTCGAACTCGGACTTCGCGCTGCGGACTCCATCCAAGCAACACTGGTCGATTTGGGCCGGGATCGCTGGTAGCAGCGCTGCGGACGGCAATTGACCGGCCGGACATCCGAAGAATAATCGCAGCCCGCAGATTTGTTCGGGCCTTCCCTTGAATTGCGGCTGTCTGCAGAATATATCGGTGGCCTCTGCGGGTGTAGCTCAATGGTAGAGCAGCAGCCTTCCAAGCTAAAGACGTGGGTTCGATTCCCATCACCCGCTCCATCCAAAAAGAATAGCTCGGGCGGTTCGTGCCTCGGCCGCGCTGGACTGCGCACGGCATTTACATAGGGACAGCTTTACTTGTCGCAGCGCCCTCCGCAGGACACCCGGAACCCGCTCAATGGAACCGTCGATCGCGAGAAATCCAAGTCGATAAGGCCGCTCCGAGCGCTGGCGCCGTACTTGGCCCGATACAAGGCGTCCGCTTTGGCGGCGCTGCTCGCACTTCTGTTCACCGCCGCTGTTTCGCTTTTGATGCCGGTCGCGGTCAGGCTGGTGATCGACGGGTTCGGCCAGGAATCGATCGAGCAGATAAACCGCTACTTCGCCGCGGCCTTGGTCCTCGGAGCGCTTCTCGCGGTCGGGACCGGGATTCGGTACGCTCTGGTCTCCCGATTGGGCGAACGGGTGGTCGCCGACATCCGGAAGTCCGCATTTGCCCACGCAATTTCCTTAAGTCCCGCGTTCTACGAGCGAAACATGACCGGGGAAGTGCTGTCGAGAATCAACACGGACACCACCTTGGTTCTTGCTCTGATAAGCTCGACAATTTCCGTCGCGATCCGGCACATGCTGATGCTGCCGGGCGGGCTTGCCTTGATGTTCGTCGCCAGCCCCGTCCTGGCCGGATACGTGGTCGTCCTTGTGCCGGTCGTGCTGATCCCCGTTCTGGCATTCGGCCGCAAGCTCAAGAAACTCAGCAGGGATACCCAGGACCGGATCGCCGAAGGATCGGGCAATGCATCCGAGATCCTTCTTTCAGTGCAGGCCGTCCAGGCGAATACGCACGAAGAGGAAAGCCGCTCGAAATTCAATGAAATAGTTGATCGTTCCGTCGAGGCGGCGAATGGAAGGATCGCCGTGCGAGCGGTCATGACGGTATTGATCATGTTTCTCGCGACAGCGGCGGTCGTTGCGGTGACATGGATCGGCGCCGCGGAAATCCGCGACGGGAGCATGACTTGGGGCGAATTGGTGCAATTCGTGATTTACTCGGTGATGATCGCCGGGTCAGCTGCGGCCTTGAGCGAGATATGGGGCGAGCTGCTGCGCGCGGCGGGCGCCATGGAACGGCTGGTCGAGTTGCTGGGCGCCGTCGACACGGTTGTGGACCCTCCGGTTCCGCTGCCGTTGCCCGCCGTTTGCAAGGGCGAGGTCAGGTTCGAAAGAGTCGATTTCCGTTATCCGATGCGAAGCGAAATCGCCGCGTTGAACGGCGTGTCTTTCAAGATCAACCCCGGGGAAACTGTCGCTCTGGTCGGTCCGTCGGGAGCCGGCAAGTCGACGGTCTTTCAATTGCTGCTGCGATTTTACGATCCGACCGCAGGGCGCGTGCTGCTGGACGGCGCGGATTTGAGCTTGATGCGGAAGGCTGAATTCCGTTCGCGGCTCGCGTTGGTTCCACAAGATTCGGTCGTATTCGCCGACACCGCGAAGGAAAACATTCGATTCGGTCGATCCGACGCCGAGGATGAAGAAATATTCCGTGCAGCCGAAGCGGGGGCGGCGCACGAGTTTTTGGAAGAGCTTCCGGACAAATACGAAACATTGGTCGGAGAGCGCGGTGTGCTGCTCTCGGGCGGGCAAAAGCAAAGGATTGCCATCTCCAGAGCGATTTTGAGAAACGCGCAAGTCCTGCTTCTCGACGAAGCCACGTCCGCCTTGGATGCGGAGAGCGAGATCGCCGTGCAAGCAGCGGTCGAAGAGATGTCGAAGCATCGGACAACTTTGGTCATCGCCCATCGGTTGGCGACTGTCAGGAACGCAGACCGCATACTCGTGTTCGACAAAGGACGAGTCGTCGACGAAGGGACGCATGAATCGCTTGTGGCGAAGGGCGGGCTGTATGCTCGGCTTGCGAGACTTCAATTCACTGAAGGCGTCCCGATTTCCAAGAGCGTCGATTCCGGGAACGGACGCGATGCGACCGAAAGGGCCGGCGGCTTGCCGACTTGACCAAAGCGGGGCAGTCATTCAATCTGGGCGACGCGCGACCGACGCGCGTTGATCTGGATTGGAGAGTTGCGGATGTCAAAACTGGCGACGATTGAAGACAAATTGCGAATCGAGAATGAAGCGCTTTGGTCCGAACGGGACAACCCGGCAACGCTCTATGAATTCTTGGGGCGGACCGTGGAAAAGCACGGGACATCGCCGGCGGTGTCGTTCCAATTGCTCTCGGACCCGAAATCGTCCGCAAAAACCCTGACTTGGCGGCAACTCAACGCCAGAGTGACGCAAGCGGCCAACATGCTCCGCTCGCTGGGCGTGGACGAGAGAAATCCTGTCGCGTTCCTCCTTCCAAACGCCAATGAAACTGTCGTAACCCTGCTTGCAGGCGCGGTGGCCGGCGTCGTCAATCCGATCAATCCGCTGCTCGACGCGGATCAGGTTGCTGCGATCCTTCGCGCCTCCAACGCAAGAGTGCTCGTGGCGCTCAAATCATTTCCGAAATCGAATGTGGCGCAGCTCGCGTCGACGGCGCTCGAGAATGCGCCGAATGTAAAGCACCTCCTTGAAGTAGATCTGAATCGCTACCTGACCCCTCCGAAATCCTGGATCGTGCCCTTCGTCAGACCGAAGAACGAAGCGCGGCATTCCGCCAAGGTGCAAGATTTCAACGCGTTGGCGGACCGGCAGCCTTCAGGCGAGCTGAAATTCGAAGACATCAGGGAGGACAGGGTCGCGGCGTTGTTCCACACGGGCGGAACGACCGGCATGCCCAAACTGGCGCAGCACCAATATTCGGGGATCATCTACAACGGCTGGTGCGGCGCGCAGGTGGTGCTCAACTCTCGGGAGAATATTCTTTGCCCGCTTCCGCTGTTTCACGTTTTCGCCGCGCATCCGATTCTCATGTCTTGCATTGCATCCGGCTCCCACGTCGTGCTTCCGACCCCTCAAGGGTATCGGGGCGAGGGAGTGTTCGACAATTTTTGGAAATTGATCGAAAGGTGGAAAATCAGCTTCCTGACAACCGTTCCGACTGCCGCCGCCGCGTTGATGCAGCGACCGATCGATGCGGACGTCTCCACGCTGCACACGGCGCTTTGCGGTTCCGCTCCGCTTCCGGTCGAATTGTTCAACCGCTTCGAAAAGGCTACGGGCGTCAAAATCCTGGAGGGATACGGCCTGACCGAAGCGACTTGCCTGGTTTCTGTCAACCCGCTGGACGGGGAGCGCAAAGTGGGCTCGGTGGGAATTCCGGCGCCCTATACGCAGGTCCGCATTCTCGAATGCGAGGACGACGGATCAGTAGTCAGGAAATGCCGGACGGGCGAGGTGGGCGAGATTTGCGTGTCGAGCCCGGGCGTACTTCCAGACAGAACCTATGTCGATTCTGAAAAGAACGTCGGTCTGTATGCCGATTCGGAATGGCTGCGCACCGGCGATCTCGGAAAGGTGGACGAGGACGGCTACGTCTGGATCACGGGCCGCGCCAAGGATTTGATCATTCGGGGCGGACACAACATCGACCCCGCCATAATTGAAGAAGCGTTGGCCAGCCACGAAGGGATCGCGTTCGTGGGAGCGATAGGCCAGCCGGAATCCAAGCTCGGTGAAATCCCCTGCGCGTACGTGGAACTCGTCGCCGGTTCTTCCGCTTCGACCGAGGAGCTGATGGGCTTCGCGCAAAAGCGCATAGAGAGCGCCATCGCCAAACCGGCGCATATAGAAATACTCGACGAACTTCCGAAGACGGCCGTCGGGAAGGTATTCAAGCCGGATCTGCGAAAGCGGGCCATCAAAAGGGTATTCAACGAGAGACTCGCTTCGGAGGGGTTGAGCGCTTCAGTCGTCGAAGTCGTGGAAGATCCGAGTCGCGGGCTGGTCGCGATGGTCGGCAGGTCCGGCGAGGCTGAAGAAGGAAAATTGAGCGAAGTTCTCGGCGAGTACATTGTGCCGTGGGCTTGGTCCGCGAATTCCTGACGCGCAGGAGATATCGCCGAGGTGAAAGTGGTGCCGCAGGGGAGGATTGAACTCCCGACCTCACCCTTACCAAGGGTGCGCTCTGCCACTGAGCTACTGCGGCGTCCCTCATTGATGATTATGCTTGAACGAGCAATGATGCAAGCAGCGCGAATTCCAGGTTTATGGACGATCACCTGTTCATTGGATATCTGTCGGGATGCGGAATCGAAAATCGCGAGTTGCGGCTGAAAGCCGGCCCGGCGGAAACGACCCGAAAAAGGCGGAGCGCTTGAAGTCGGCCTTGCGCAAGAACTTGAGTCGGCGCAAGGAGCAGACAAAAATCAAAAAGCTTCAAGCGTCGGGCAACGAGCGGAACAAGGACGATTGAATGGACTCGATCACGATTCGCGGCGGTCGGCCGCTGCAGGGTTCGGTACGGATCGCAGGAGCGAAGAACGCTTGCTTGACGCTGATGCCTGCGGCCATTTTGTCGGAACAGCCTCTGACGTTGACGAATGCGCCGAAGCTGGCGGACATCGCGGCGATGTCGCGCCTCCTTCAATCCTTGGGCGTTGAAGTCAGATCGCTTCAGGACGGGCATGTCCTCGCGCTCAGCGCGCATGGACTCGACCGATGCAAGGCGGAGTACGATATCGTCAGAAAAATGCGGGCGTCGATACTTGTTCTCGGGCCGCTCCTCGCAAGATCCGGCCACGCCGCCGTCTCGCTTCCGGGCGGTTGCGCGATCGGAGCGCGTCCGGTCGATTTGCACTTGGAAGGTCTGAGAAAGCTCGGCGCGGAGCTGGAACTCAAGGACGGCTATATTCATGCGAATGCCCGAAACGGCTTGACCGGAGCATGCGTCGAGTTTCCGACGGTTTCCGTCGGAGCGACGGAAAACATCATGCTGGCGGCGACGCTCGCGAAAGGCGAGACCGCCATCCGGAACGCGGCTCGCGAACCGGAAATCCTCGATCTGGCTCGCTGCCTCCGCTCCATGGGAGCGAGGATCGAAGGCGACGGGACAAGTGAGATCATCGTTCAAGGCGTAGACAAGCTGCACGGCTGCACGCATTCCGTGATTCCGGACCGGATTGAGCTCGGCACATACATGTTGGCGGCGATCATCACCGGAGGCCACTTGGATCTCGTCGGCGGCCGGCTGGATTTGATTCCCGCCTTCGCTGAAAAAATCCATGAGATAGGCGGAGAAATCAGCGAGACTTCGGAAGGCATAAGCATCAAGCGCCTGAACGGGCGGCTGACCGCGACGAGAATTTCGACTGCTCCGTTCCCTGGATTCCCTACGGATCTGCAGGCGCAGATGATGGCCACGCTCGCCATCGCGGACGGCGAGAGCGTTTTGGAAGAGACGATCTTTGAAAACCGCTACATGCATGCGCCGGAACTCATGCGCATGGGCGCCGACATCCGGATTTCAGGGGGGACGGCCACGGTGAACGGAGTTCGCGCGCTCAAGGGCGCTCCGGTGATGGCGACGGATCTAAGGGCTTCGGTCTCGCTCATTCTGGCCGGACTGGCGGCGGAGGGAGAAACCAATGTCGGCCGGGTTTACCATTTGGACCGCGGGTATGAGCGCGTTGAAGAAAAGCTTTCTTCTTGCGGAGCGGAGATTCGAAGAATCCATGGATGATTTTCCGGATTTTCGAATGCTTGGAAGCAGGCAGGGCGCGGACGGCTCTGCGCGCCTGCGCGGGCGGATCGTTTTCGGCGGGGCGGCCCGCGGTCGGCGTCGATCGCGGCCCGATTCGCCAAGGCATGTCGTTCCGGCTCTCGGGTTCGGCGTCAGGCGAGGCTGGATCCGTTGAAGGAGACCGACAAGTTGATCGACGTCTCGATAGACGACACGTGTCTGGCGGTCGCGACGCCTGAGATCGAGCAGGAAAGACGGGTCGCGATTTTCGATCTGCTGGAGCAGAACAAATTCGCATTGCAGCCGCGCGGCGGCAGGATTCCTCCTGTCGGTCCGTACAAACTCAGCCTGTCGGCGCGCGACGGGCGCGCCGTGTTCCATGTCGGCACGGCATCGGAAGAGGTCGCCGCGGAATTCCATCTTTCCATGTCGCCGTTCGCCGATGTGATAAAGGATTATTTCGCGATCTGCGCAAGCTATTTCGATGCCGTGAAGAATTTGCCTCGCAGCAGAATCGAAGCGATCGACATGGGACGGCGCGGAATACACAACGAAGGCGCAAAACTCGTTAAGGAGAGGCTCGAAAGCAAAGCCGTCGTGGATGATCCGACCGCCCGCAGGCTATTCACGCTGATCTGCGTGCTGCAATCGGAGAGATAGGGACGACCGGCGTGCCGAATCGTTGCCCTTCGTCAGTTTTGTTCTGTTGCGACCACAACTCTGTTCGATCGCCGATTGCGGAGGGAATAGCCAAGAAGATCTACGGCCACCAAATTTATGTTCAATCCGCCGGCGTTCAAAGCGACATGGAGATCGACGGATTCGCGATCGCCGCTTGCGAGGAGATCGATGTCGAGCTGGCTCGGCACAGGTCCAGATCAGTCGAGGAAATGCAGGATTGGGGCGACGATCTTTCGAGCTTTGAATTGATCATCGCGCTTTCGCCCGCCGCGTTGCGCATGATCTTGGAGCTCACGCGCTACGCCGCTCTCGAAGTGGAATATTGGCCCATTCTCGACCCGACCGGAATCGGAGAGACGCGCGATGAGAAACTGGAATACTACCGACAAACGAGGGACCAGATCCGCAAGCGGATCTTCGAAAGATTCAGTCCGCCCGGACCATGAGCGGCCGCGGCGTACGACGCGGACCGAGACGGGAGCCGAGATCGATGCGAGCATTTGAAAGATAAGGAAGGATATGCTATAAAGCCATAATGTTTAACCTGCCCATGAGCTTGAACGTCCACAGAAAGGGCGAAGTCGGCAGATTATCCAGTCAGAGTTGCACAGGCGAAGTCGATGAATTCGAAAGAAGGAATTAATGGTCGATTTTTTCTTGAGTATTGACAAGCTCAACCTCTCGGTCCGTGCTGCCAATGGGCTGCGAAGCGAGAATATCAACACGGTTTCCGATCTTTTGAAGATGTCCCAGGACGATTTGCGACAGATCAGGAACCTCGGTCAGCACAGCGTGGATCAGATTGAATCCGCGCTTGCTGACTTCGGTCTGGAATTGAGGCCGGAGACTTCAGACCCGGACATGCCGGCGGCCAGGAATGCCGGGCAGGAATTCAACGAGTTTCTGAGCGGATTCAACGAAATTTTGAGTTCAGGCATTGAATCGCCGCAAATGCTGCTGGAAAAATCCGACAATGAAATTCTCTCGATCACAGGCTGCGACCGCAGGCAGTTGGAAATCGTGAAGAGAGGCTTGGAAAAATGGCGTCTCAAGGCCGGAATGCTCGAGAGACTGACGAAGGCGCTGACGCAGGTCAAGCGGGACCACGTCGATGCAAAGCATGAACTTCTGGATTACATCGAAAATCTGCTTTCCGATTCAAGGCCGAATTTGCGGGCGTGTTTTGTCGGTTATTTCGGACTGGCCGGAGGGGCGATACTGACGCTCCGCAGCATCGCCGAGGAAGCCGTGGATTACGGATTTGACCAGCCGGTCACTCGGGAGAGAGTCCGGCAGATCATTGAAAATGCGACGAAGCGTTTGAGCGCGAAAGCTGGCTTGCTGGAATTTCGAAAGTGGCATGAATCTGTGCACCTCGTGACCAAGAAGCTGCCGATGGCTGCCGAAGATTTCCTCGGCTGCTTCGGTTACAGCCCGGTCTCGAACGCCGCAGCGAGATTCGATGCTCTGAAATCCGTAGCGAAGGTGCTGGGCCTTCCTTACCCGTTCGAGATGGTCCCCGCATTCGACGGAACGATCATCATGCGCGAAGACGATATCGGCACTCGTCGAACCATCAACATCCTCAACAGAATACCGGTTGACACATATCTGACAGCGAAAGATTTGTCGGAACTCATAAATTGCAACAGGGGTCTTTTGAGGAAACTGGTGCTCGCGCACAAGCGATGGGAATTCCTTGACCAGAATGAACGGTACGTATGGAAAATACCTCGGCTGCCGCCTAAAAATTACAGGCTTGCGGGAAATGCGATCCTGTCCTGCTTGTGCAATGTCTTCTCTGTGGCGGAGCGGGCATCCGTTGATGACCTGTTGAAATCGGTTCCGCGGTTCAGAACAGTTCGAAGCACCGTTCCGGAAGAAGTTCTGACAGGCATCGCTTCCAAATCAGGACTCTTCGATATCGCCGACGGGATGATCCTCCGAAAGAAGGGGCAAAAGTGGGATTCCATGAACGTGCGCGACGTCGACCTTCTGCGAGTGTGCATTCGAAAAGGCCGGATAGTCAATAGCACCGAACTTTATGCCGAACTCGTGCAGGGGGGATTGACGGTAGAGAATGCGCACATAACGGTCGCGTACAGCGCGTTCTTGATTCACGAAAAGAGCGGCAAAGGCCATGATCCCGGTCTTTACAGATTTATTTTCGGACCGGAAGATGTCTCAAGAATCGGGGTAATGAACCGGTTTCGAGAGAACGAGTCGGCGACATTGAATTCGTGACTTGAAGTTTGAATGGGATGGCCAGCTGACCGCGGTCCGCATTTCGCCAAGCCTAAACGGAAGTTCCGTGCGATTTTGAAGCTTCTCCGCTCATTTTTTCCTTCCGAAGCAACGGGTTGCGGCGGTTCCGGGCCGTTTTTCCGGCTGCAGGATGTATCCATGCATTCATCACCATATTATGATATTTTTCCTTGCATGGATAATTTTTTATATGATACATGGTATCCATGTTCGTCGATGTCGTCCCCAACCGCAACTCGCGACCCACGATCCTGATCCGCCAAGCCTACCGCGAGGGCGGAAAGGCCAAGAAGCGCACCCTCGCCAACATCACCAGGCTTCCCCCGGATGCGGTCGAGAAGATCCGCAAGATCCTGAGCGGGGCCGATCCCGCCGACGCGCCCGTCAAGCTTGAAGACGCATTCACGATCTCCCGGTCGCTCCAGCACGGGAACGCCGCCGCCGTCCTCGCGGCGCTGCGCGGCTGCGGCGTCGACCGGACGATCGCGCGCCGGCGCTCACGCTCGCGGGATTTGGCGGTGGCGCTGGTCGCGCAGCGGATTCTGGAGCCGGGATCGAAGCTCGCCGCCGCCCGGCTCTTCCGGCCGGAGACGGCGGTCTCCACCTTGGCGTCGCAGCTCGGCCTGCCGGAGACCTTGAGCGAGGACCGGCTCTACGAGACCATGGACTGGCTGCTCGAGCGCCAGCCGAGGATCGAGAAGGCGCTGGCCGAGAAGCACCTGAGCGAAGGAGGTCCCGTTCTTTACGATCTGACCTCGGTCTGGAGCTACAGCCGGACCTGCCCGCTGGCGAAGCACGGTTGCTCGCGCGACGGCAAGAAAGGGCTGCCGCAGATCGAGTTCGGTCTGCTGTGCGACGCCGAAGGACGGCCGGTCGCCGTCGAGGCGTTCCCAGGGAACGCGTCCGACCCCTCCACCGTGTCCGCCCAGGTCGGCAAGCTCCGCGACCGCTTCGGACTGAAGCGGGCGGTGTTCGTCGGAGACCGGGGCATGATCACGCAGACGCGCGTGCGCGAGGATCTCGAGCCGAACGGCTACGACTGGATCTTCGCCCTTAGGGCCGCCGGGGTCGGCGCCCTGGCCGAAAACGGCGCGCTGCAGCCCACGCTGTTCGACGAGCGGGACATGGCGGAGATCGAATGCCAAGAGCTGTTCCCCGGCGAGCGGCTGGTCGTCTGCAACCCCCCCCCTGCTGGCCGAAGAGCGGACCCGCAAGCGCAAGGACTTGATCGCGGCGGCGGCGCAAGATCTGATCGAGATCCGCCGCGCGGTCCGCCGGGACAAGCGGCCGCTCCGGAGCGCCGATGCGATCCGGCGGCGCGCCGAGCGCGCGCTCGACAAGCGCAAGATGCGGAAGCACTTCGATCTGAAGATCGGAACGGGATCCTTCTCCTGGAAGCGCAAAAAGCAAAATATCGCCGACGAGGCGGCCCTGGACGGATTCTACGTGGTCCGGACCAATGTGCCGGAAGAGCGGATGTCCGCCGACGACGTCGTCGAAACCTACAAGAGACTGGGACGGGTCGAGAGGGCGTTCCGGACGATGAAGGCGTCCGACCTCCAGGTCCGGCCCATCCGCCACCGCCTCGAGCCCCGGGTCCGCGCCCATCTCCTGATCTGCATGCTCGCTTGCTATGTCGAAAAGCACATGCGCGACGCGCTCGCCCCGATGCTGTTCGACGACGAGCACGGCCCGGTCCGGGACTCGCCCGTCGCCAAGGCCGAGCGCTCGCCGCAAGCCAAGCTCAAGGCGGCCTCGAAACGCACGAGTCCGGGCGAGGACGTCCACGACTTCCGGGGACTGCTCGCGCAGCTCGGAACGCTCACGATGAACCGGATCGAGCCCTCGGGGCCGGGAAAGCCGGGATTCGACGTCCCCGCCTCGCCGACGCCGATCCAGAAACAGGCGCTGAAGCTGCTGAACGCGAATATCCCCATGCGGTAGCCCCCTCCCAGATCGCCGTGTCCAGTGGACGCACAGCCGGAATCCGCAAAATATGCCGGACATTCAAAGAGTTGTTCAAAACAGCCCCAAGGAACTTCCGCCTAAAGCGCAAAGACGCGGGCGGTTGTCTTTCGTTGCGGCCCGTCTTCAACATCGCGAAGGCAGTTGCTGGAACAACCGATCAAGCATCTGCGCAACGATTTCGGGCGGATCGAAAAAATTGACGCAGCCGACGGAAGGCGGGCGGAACAATCGGGTCGCTTTGCGATGTCGCGCGCGGTTCCAGCTGAATTTGCGTTGAAAGTTCAGCGGCCATTGCATATAAGGCGCTTGATCGCTTCGGCGATCCAATCGAAGGCAATTAGGAGCGAAGATGGCAAAGGAAGAAATGCTCGAATTTCCCGGCGTCGTGAAAGAGCTCCTGCCGAACGCGACATTCCGGGTTCAGCTTGATACCGGCCATCAGATCATCGCGCACACGGCAGGAAAAATGCGGAAGAATCGCATCAGAGTTCTTGCAGGAGACCGGGTCCAGGTCGAAATGACGCCGTACGACCTTACGAAAGGCCGGATCAACTACCGATTCAAGTGACTGGACCTCGGCTGGTTTTGGCATCGGCGAGCCCGCGTCGAGAGCAACTGCTTCAACAGATCGGAATCAAGCCCTACGCGATACGATCGGCGAACATCGACGAATCGCCGCATGCTCGCGAGTTGCCTCGCGCATACTGTCGGCGCATGGCCGAAACCAAAGCGCGCAGCGTAGTGCTTGAAGAAGGCGAGGTCGTTCTGGCGGCGGACACGATTGTGGCTCTGGGCAGGAGAATTCTCGGCAAACCGGATAATGAGGAAATGGCGGAAGAATACCTCCGCATGCTGTCCGGCCGCCGCCACAAGGTCGTCACGGCCATCTTCGTCGGGGACGAGAATATCCGCAGGGAGCGCGATGTCGTCTCGACAGTCAAACTCAAGCGATTGAGCGACGCCGAGATTCAAGAATACATCGCATCCGGAGAATGGCGCGGCAAAGCGGGCGCGTATGGAATCCAAGGGCTTGCTGAAGCTTACATTCCTTGGATCAGCGGTTCATTTTCAGGAATCGTGGGGCTTCCGCTGGCGGAGGCGGCAGCGCTGTTGCGAACCGCCGGAATTCGGCCGGGCTGACTCAGAGACGGATGCGCAAGATATATCTGGATCGTATCGGCGACCGCCGGATTGCCGCATTGGTTGAGGACGGCGAACTGGAAGATTTGGTCGTGGACCCGCGCAGCAAGGCGCGGGCGCTTCCCGGAGCCGTGTTCAGCGCTATTGCCGAAAGGCCGCTGAAAACGCTGGGAGGCATTGTCGTGAAGCTGGGAGGCGGTGAAAGAGGCTTCCTCAGGGGCGGCCAAGGCGCCGCCGTCGGAAGTTCGGTCATAGTCGAGGTGACCGGATATCCGGACGAAGGCAAGCATCCGCCGCTGACGACCAAAGTCAAATTGAAAGGCAAATTCGTGATCGCCACGCTCGGTACGCCCGGGATCAATGTTTCGAGGTCGATAACGTCAGAAAGCGCGCGACAAAGCTTGAAGGAGTTGGCAGGTTCGAATTCAAAGGCAGCCCCGGGCAGCACGGGCTTCATAGTAAGAACCTCAAGCGAATCCGCGCCGCCGGATCTCGTCGCGCACGAGGTTCGGAAGCTTTCGGAGGCAGCGCGTCGCATCTGCCGCTGCACGGAAAGTCCGAAACTTCTGGTCGCCGCCCCGGATGCGGATGAAATCGCACGCCGCGAATGGCATGATCATGAGGCAACCGAAATTATTGACGAAGATGGCTCTTTTGAGAAAAACGGCATCTGGGAGTTGATTCAAACGCATCTCGATTCAACTGTTCGACTCCCCAGCGGAGGTTGCATGCGCATTGAGGAAACCAGCGCTTTCGTCGCGGTTGATGTCGATACCAAATCCGACGTGTCGCGGCAGGCCGGCCGAAACGCCAATCTTGAAGCCGCAAGAAGATTGCCGAAAGAGCTGAGATTGCGGGGGCTGGGCGGACAGATCCTCGTCGACTTCGCGCCGATGCCCAAAAACGATAGGCGCGCAGTGACCGATGCGATGGTTTCAAATCTGGCTCACGACAAGTCGTTGATCGATCTCGCAGGGTGGACTCCGCTCGGCAATTTGGAACTGAGAAGAAAGCGGCTTAGGCAGCCGCTGAGAGCCGCGTTGCCGCAATGAATTGCCCAATTTGCGACTCCGAGCCTACGGAGAAGTACTCGCCGTTCTGCTCCTCCCGATGCCAGCGAATTGATCTGCACAACTGGCTTGCCGGCAGGTACAAATTCCCGTTTGAAGATGACGAGGCTTCATTGCCGACGCAAGAGCCGCCGGCTGAACCGCCCGCGCCCCGTTTTTGAGCATGAGGTTCATCGGCTTTCGCGTCCTTCAAAATCCCGTGCGTCGGCATGGACAAGTTGCACAGACAGCGTCGTTCAATGCCGATGTCCCGGCTTCTTGATTCCAGCGCAATTCGGACACGGGTTTGAATTTTTTGCATGCTGGCGTTCGTCTGAGAACCAATCACGGGAACTTCGAAAAAATGTGCAATGCTATGGACAGCGCGTTTCCATTGCCGTAATTGACCGGTCCGCTCTTGATGAGCGGCATCGTTCAGCGCCTGGGTAGCTCAGGGGTAGAGCAGTGGACTGAAAATCCTCGTGTCGGTGGTTCGATTCCGCCCCCAGGCGCCACAAAATCAAGAAAAAACAATGGTTTAATTTAATTCTGCGTCGCGGCGTAAATCGCCGATGTCCTTAAAATCCCCCAGCACAGCTCGGTAGCAACGCTTCTTGCCGTGCTTATGGTGCTTTGGGAGTGATGATGCGGGTCTAGGGCGTTGATTTTATTTTATTAACTCGAAATTTCATGTATTGTCCTACTGCCGCAGAAAACATGTCCGAGTCCGTATTACATCATAGCAGCAAGGACATCCAGTCAGCAATTGGATTTGGTTGGCGGCCTGAGAAAAAACTCACTGAAAGTTTTCTGCGGAAAGTTTTTGGGAGAATTTTCTCAGGAAAACCAACAGTAACTCCACCGCGCAGGGTCTCTGCTTGTCTGGGTGGTGATCAGCTGTTTGTGCCCTCGCTTGCGGTGCTAGCTCTGGAATGCGCTTGTTGCTTTGGTAATGTCTTGGTGCTATTTGTAAATACAAAGGGAATTTTTGAATGCTTGAGTCAACAGTCACCGTCAAAGGTCAAACCACGTTACCCAGAGATGTACGTGCGGCTCTTGGACTAACATCCGGTGACAGGATCCGCTATGTAATGCTTCCAGGTGGTGAAGTTCGAATTTTGAAGATTGGCTCTGTCAAACGGCTGATGGGTATGTTGGCGGATCCAGCCAAGAAACCGGTCTCCCTTGAGCAGATGGAAGCTGCGATTGTTGAAGGGGCGTCCGAGTGATTGCTCTGGACACCAATGTGCTTGTCCGCCTCTTGGCCCAAGATAATCCCAACCAATCAAAAGCCGTGGAAGATCTGATCAATGGCCTTTCCGAGGAAGAGCCTGGTTTCATCTGTCGAGAGGTCATTGTTGAACTCGTCTGGGTGCTTGAACGTGCGTACAAGCTGGGACGTGCGCAGATTGTGCCTGCGATTGAAGGCTTGCTGAGCAGCCGAGAACTCATAGTCGAAGAAGCGGAACGTGTGGGCGAGGCACTCGCACTATATGCTGCTGGCAAACCCGGATTTTCTGACCAAATGATCCTCGCAGCGGCGCGGGCATCCGAAAGCAAAGTCCTTGTCACCTTTGATCAATCGCTGGCAAAGTCCGATGGGGCCCAGCTGCTAAAATAAGCGGTTTGGGGCTGTTGGGTTTGGTTTGCGCAAATGAATGAGAAGGTAGATGTGATGCTGTGTCATGCATCGGTTCTGGTCCTCGCCGCATGAAGAGGTGAGGACTGATTTGGCATGAAACATCTCCACCATTGGGCACACTTCGACCGTTCCCCGGCTTGCGCCAAGGTTGAGCGGCGTCTGCGGGCTTTCGCTCCCCGCGCCGGGATGGCGTTCGCGGGCGTCCCCCGTTTTGGCCCGCCGGCGATCCCGTTGCGGAAGGCTTGGCTTGCGTCAGGCCGGTTGTGTCGCCGCCTGTCCGGCGGCCGGCTGCTCGATGCCGTAGGCCTTCATCATGCGGATCCAGCGCGGGGCATTCCTGCGCGCCATGATCTCCTGGTAGTCGGTTCCGGGATCCGCGTAGGGCTTCCGGTTCTTCAGGACCGCATGGATCACGCGGACCAGCTTGTGGGCGGTGGCGAAGACGGCCTGCTTGTGGCTCTTCCTCGCCCTGAGGGCGCGGAAGTGGCTGTGGAACTGGCAGTCCTTGGTTCGGGAGGCGGCGTGCGCGCACTCGACGAGGACCCTCCGGAGCGCCGGATTGCCCTTCCGGGCGCGTCCGCTCCGCCGCCGGCCGCCGCTCTCGTTGTTGCCCGGACAGAGCCCGGCCCATGCGGCGCAGTGCGCGTGCGAAGCGAACATGCCGATGTCGGGGCCGAGTTCGGCCAGGATGGCGCCCGCCGCCGCGGCCCCGATCCCGGGGATGGTCTGCAGCAGGCGCAGCGACTGCGCGTCCTCGCGGTTCTTGGCGAGTTCGCTGTGGAGGGCGCGTTCGCAGTCCGCCATCACGCGCGCCGCCCGGTCGTGCTGGTCGAGAAGATCTTTGAGCGCCGCCCGGGCATGCGGGTGCAGCTCAAGGGACAGGACGCCCTCCAGATCGGACCGCTTGCGCGTGACATGGGACGTGAGACCGGCCAGGATGTCGCCCGTCGGCAAGCCTTCGGCAAGGCCGTCGAGGATGCGCCGCCCGTTCTTGCCGAAGATGTCGGAGAGCACGCCGCCCACCCGCAGGCCGGCGCGGTCGACCAGCTTGTGCGCCCGGTTGCGGAACCGCGCCCGATCCTCGGCCGCCTGCCGCCGGTGCCGGCTCAGCGCCCGCAACTCCCGGTACCGCTTCGGAAGGACAAGGCTCGGACGGGCCAGCCCGAACTGGCAGACCCGCGCCAGCCACACGCTGTCCCCGACATCCGTCTTGCGCCCGCGGACCTGCTTGACGTGCTGCGCGTTCAGAACCAGCGGCCGGATGCCCGCCGCCTCGAGCGCGTCCAGCGGAGCCTCCCAGTAGATCCCGGTCGCCTCCATCGCCGCCGCCGTCACCTTGCAGCCCGAAAGCCAGTCCGCCATCTCCCGGAAGCCCCGGGCCGCGGCCGGAAAGGTCCGCGTGGCGACCTCCCCGTCCTCGCCGCAGCCCTTCCAGACCCGCACCGACGCCGTGATCGACAGCTTATGGACGTCCAAGCCCGCCGCGCAGGGATGGACGACATTCATGTTGTCCGGCGACGCTTCATCAATTATCATGCCGCTTGCTCCTTGTTCCAAAGGGGTTGAAGGCGGAAGCGGAGGACGCGGCGGAAGGCCGCCACGCGGCCGGCAAGCGGGCGCGGGTCGATTTGGCATGCGTCCACGGCCTGGCGGCCGGGTACAATCGGGGGTTCGATGCCGCCGCGTCCGGGACAGTTTTTTGAGCGGGAACACAGTCACCGAAAATAAGACGTCCACTTTGTCCGCTTCCGCCGCGCATCTTCGACGATCCCGCAGGAAATCGCCACCCGGAGCGCGCCGCCGCCCCGGAACCCGTTTCATGGTCGGGGGCGGGCGGCCAAAGGCCGACCATGTGGGTTTTTAGGGATTAAGACTTGACCCTGTTGATCAAATCCTATTCGATTTGCCCATTATGCAAAAGATAGGCCACCATGTGCAGGTCGAAGTCAAATCACTGCGTCGCTACGAAGACTTCGCGGCGGATGTCAAAGGCCGTCCGGTCGTTTGTCGGGTTCAAGGTTGACAAAAGTTGCCACATCTTGGCGAGGCCACTCAACATCTAGGCGAATCTTCTGAATTTTCGTTCGAGCTCTAAGCCAACAGCCGACGCACGTGAAAGCCGCTGACGCCCATCAGCCGCTTGCCTCTTGGGTCTTGGGCGGTATCTACGTGCTGGACTACCGTGCCTTCTCGGCATCCTCCAACACACGCAGCTCTCGGAACGCCGAAATCGAACGATGCACGAAAACGCAATGCAAACTTCACCGAAATACATGAAACGCACCCGATAGCGAACAGCTTGGGAATGGATACCGCCGCACGCATAAGACGCCCGCATTTTCTGGATCGATGTGTCTCCATCGATCTTGAAGTCGATCCCGCGAAGGCAAAGATATTCGCCTTCGCGGCTGTGGCGCGAAATGCTGAGAAGCCAAGCTTGGTCGTGAAAGGCAATGTCGACCAAGGTTTGCGGAGGCTGGATGCTTTTTGCCGAGGCTTTGACCATGTCATTGGACACAACATCCTGCGTCACGACTTGCCGCATCTGGCGGCGGTGTCACCCAAATTCGCGCGTTTGGCAGAGGCGCCGATCGATACGCTTTGGCTCAATCCGCTGGCATTTCCTCGCAACCCCTACCACCACCTTGTCAAGCACTACCAAGACGGTCGACTGCAAACAGGGAATGTGCAGGTTCCCGAGTTTGATGCACGGTTGGTGTTCGAGGTTCTTGAGAACCAGATCAAGGAATTCCGGCAGCTCAACGAGCAGTCGGCAGATGCTCTGATCGCCTATCACTACCTGTGCTGCCGCGGTCCGCAAAGCTGCGGCTTTGACAGGCTATTCTCGCAAATTCGCAGCTCCGCAGTTCCGGCGCGGAGCAAAGCTTGGCGCGCAATTCGCAGATTGCTCGCTTCTTCTGCATGCTCCGAGATGGTGGAGCGCACCCTTGAGCAACTCGACGACGCGCGTCTCTACTGGCCTATGGCCTATGCTCTGTCGTGGATTTCAGTGGCGGGCGGAGACTCGGTCATGCCGCCCTGGGTCCGCGCTCAGTTCCGGGATGCGTCGCGCATCGTGAAAACCCTGAGAGATTCCAACTGCGGCGATTCCAACTGCAACTATTGCCGAACAAGCAATGATCCCAAACAGGCTCTACGCCGCTGGTTCGGGTTTGAAGACTTCCGGCCGGAGCCCATCGACGAGTTCGGCCGCCCGCTGCAGGAACGGATTGTTGAAAGTGCGATGCGGGGAGAGAGCCTTCTGGGGATTCTGCCTACAGGCACCGGCAAGTCCATCTGCTACCAAATTCCGGCACTCTCCCAATTTGACAAGACCGGCGCCCTCACGGTCGTCATATCGCCGCTTGTCGCGCTCATGGCGGACCAAATCCAAGGGTTGGCGCGAGCAGGCATCTCCTCAGCAGTCACGATCAATGGAATGCTGTCTCTGCCGGAGCGCCACGACGCCTTGGACAAGGTGCGGCTGGGGGATGCGGCAATTCTGCTGATTTCACCGGAGCAGTTGCGGAGCACCTCGGTGCGTTCCGTGCTCGCCCAGCGCGAGGTCGGATTGTGGGTCTTGGACGAAGCTCATTGCGTCTCGAAGTGGGGTCATGATTTTCGACCCGACTATCGGTACGTCGGACGATTCATAAAGGAACAATCAGGCGACCAGACCGCGCAGGTGCTATGTCTTACCGCCACCGCGAAACCCGATGTCGTTAAAGACATCCGCGGGCACTTCAGAGAGAGGCTCGGGCTTGAACTGACCTTGCATGACGGCGGAGCCTCGCGTTCGAACTTGAGCTTCTTGGTGCTGCCAACCCAGAAGTCCACCAAAATGGCCGACATCCTCGATATTGTGGAAAGCCATCTGCCGGCGAGCGGGGCTTCCGGAGCGGTTGTTTACTGCGCCACGCGCAGCGCCACGGAACGGGTGGCAGAATTTCTGAAGCAGCAAGGCCTTGCTGCCGAACGCTTTCACGCAGGACTCTCCGCGGAAGAAAAGCGCGATATCCAGGAAGCCTTCAGGGTTGGCGACCTGCGCGTCATCGCGGCCACCAACGCGTTCGGCATGGGCATCGACAAGCCGGACATCCGCCTCGTAGTCCACGGCGACATCCCCGGCTCCCTTGAAAACTATCTTCAGGAAGCCGGTCGGGCTGGACGCGACCGGAACCCGGCTCAGTGCGTTCTTCTGTTCGACAAAGAAGACGTTGATCGCCAGTTCAGCTTGAGCGCCCGCTCGCGCTTGGCTCGACACGAAATAGGTGCAATCCTGAAGGCGCTGCGCAGGCTCGACGTCAAAACGCGGAAGAATGGGGAGGTGGTCGCCACGTCCGGCGAGATCGTGAAAGAAGAAAAAGACTACGATTTCCAGCGCGACAGCGCGACGGACGACACTCGGGTAAAGACCGCTGTGGCTTGGCTCGAAGAGTCGAAGCTTTTGAGGCGCGAGGAAAACCGCGTCCAGGTGTTTCCCGCCTCGTTGCTGGTTCGCAACCTCGACCAAGCAAAAACGATCCTTGATCAAGCGAAAATCAAGGACTCGCGGCGGCGACAACTATTGTGCATCGTCGAACACATCATCGATGCACACCCTGAAGAGGGCATTTCCACCGACGTGCTTGCTGGCGCAAGCGGTCTGCCCGGGCCGGCTCTGCGAAGGGCGCTCACCGATCTGGAAGCCTTGGGCATCGCCAATGACGATACGAATATCACGATTTTCGTTCATGTCGGCATGGGGAACGCCTCGCGAGCGCGGTTTGAAGAAGCGTCGAAGCTCGAGGCCGATCTCGTCTCTCGATTGCGAGAAGAAGCCCCGGACGCCGACGACGGCGAAAGAACGCCAGTCAATCTGGCGGCAATCAGCCAGATCCTTCGAGAAGCTGGCCACAGATCAGTGCGGCCGGATATCGTCGAGGGTCTTTTGCGGGGCATGGCGCAAGACGGCCGCGACATGGAGGGCGGGCGCGGCAACCTGCACATACGGAAAGCCTCGCGCGGAAGCTTCTTCGTGCGGTTGCAGCGTCAATGGTCTGTCGTCGAAAAGACCGCAGAAATCCGCCGCAATGGGGCCGAGCGACTTTTGTCGCACCTGATCGAGAAGGTCCCGCAAGGTATTCGGGGAAAAGATATCCCAGTGGAAACGACATTGGGTGGTCTGCTGGCCGCTATCAATGGCGACGCCATGCTTCGAGCTGAAGTCAGCGATCCGAACAAATTGATGGACCGTGCACTGCTGTGGTTGCACGAACAGCAGGTCGTCACCCTCGGCAAAGGGCTGTCGGTATTCCGTCCCGCCATAACAATCCATCTCGACCCCAAGGGCGGGAACTTCACCGTTCAGAACTTCACCCCGCTTGAGGAGCACTATACCGAGCAAACAATCCAGACGCATGTCATGGCCGCGTATGCCGAGAAGGGTCTCGAACGCATTGAAGAAGCCGAAAGACTGGCATCCGACTATTTCGTCCTGGAGCGGGGTTCATTCATGCGCCGCTGGATGCCGGGACGAGGAACCGAGTTTCGTCGGCAAGCGACAGGGGAAACTTGGGACCGCATTGTCGGATCGTTGGGCAATGCTACTCAGGAACGCATAGTCCGCGACGAGCGCGAGCAGACCAATGTTCTTGTTCTGGCGGGTCCGGGTTCGGGCAAGACCCGCGTCTTGGTGCATCGCATTGCCTATCTGGTCAAGATCAAGCGGGAAGACCCGAACGGCATTCTCGTGCTGGCCTACAATCGCCATGCCGCCGCTGAAATCCGCGAAAGACTGCGGATATTGGTTGGAGACGAAGCGCGCTTCGTGACGGTTTCCACGATCCATTCCCTCGCAATGCGTTTGGTGGGAGCAAGCTTTGCCGGGAATGCCGCTGCTGAGAACGCGGACTTCAGCAGCCTCTTGATGGAAGCCGTCGGGCTGTTGCGCGGCGACGGAATGGACAAGATCGCCGCGGAGTCTTTGCGAGACACTTTGATACAGGGCTACCGGTGGCTCCTCGTCGACGAATACCAGGACGTCGGACCGGAAGAGTATGCGTTTATTTCCGCCGTTGCAGGTCGGAGCCTCGATGACCCGGACCTTCGCATCAGTCTCTTCGCGGTCGGTGACGACGATCAGAACATATACTCGTTCGCCGGCGCCTCGATCCGGTACATTCGGAAGTTCGAGGAGGACTATTCCGCCAAACCTGTCTTTCTGACGGAAAACTACCGATCAGCGGGAAACATCATCAGCGCCGCGAATGCCGTTATTGAACATGCTGCGGTGAGAATGAAGACCGGTCACGACATCACTGTCGACCAGGCGCGACACCACGAAGCGCCGGGCGGTGAAATGACGGCTCTTGATCCGGTGGCTCAAGGACGCGTCCAAATCCTCGAGTGTCCGCAAGGCGACGATGCCCAAGCGATGGCTGCGCTCAATGAACTCGTGCGGCTGTCCCGCATGATTCCTGGCTGGACTTGGTCAAAAGCCGCCGTCATCTCGCGAAAATGGAGCAGGCTGGCTCCAGTCCGCGACTTCGCGGAGGCGCTGAACGTCCCGGTCGAGGTTGCCAATGAACGGCTGCCGGGCCTGTGGCGGATGCGCGAAATGCAAGCGTTCATCGACGCGCTTCGCGAGTACCGGAGCGGTGTGGTTTCAGTGTCTGGTCTGACCGATATTCTTAACACCATCCCAAGCTCTCGCTGGACTGATCGGATCGGCGAGGGAGTGGGCTTGCTCGCTCGCGAGATCAATGACCGCAGTCTCCCTGCTGCGGATGTCATCGAATGGTTGGCTGAATGGTCCAGGGAGTCGTGGAGCGAGCAGCGCGGTCTGAAGCTTCTGACGGCACATCGCGCGAAGGGGCTCGAGTTCGACGATGTGGTGATTCTCGACGGAGGATGGGAGCGTCTCTCCCGGAACGAGGATGTAGATGCTCCCAGACGGCTGTTCTATGTGGCAATGACCCGTGCGCGGCGGAATCTCGTAGTGATGAGCAATGACAACCACGAGTATCTTCCCACGCAATCAACGGCGATCGTCAGTCGGTCTGTAGCTCCCGACCTTTCTGCCTTCCCCGGTCCGAGGCGGTATTTTCAATCTGCCGATGCCGGCATGGTTGATCTGTCCTTCGCTGGCCGCATACACCAGAACCATCCAGCGCTGAACGCCATTGAAGACGCTCGGTCCGGAGACCCGATAACCTTGGTTCATGAGCGAGACCGGTGGCACATGAAAGACGCGACGGGCCGCAACCTCGGCCGCATGGCCAAGCGCTTCGCACCGCCGGCCGGTACTAAGTTTCTGCGCGGCGAGGTCGCAGCGATCCTTCAGCAGCGCAAAGAAGATGGCGACGAAGCGTTTCACCACATGCGCAGGCGCGATGCTTGGGAGGTCGTCATACCCGAGTTGGTTTTTGAAGCAGTTTGAACTTCAGCAACTGAAGCGAACACGCAACAGACGAAACCTCCTCGCAATTGGGATTCAAATCTTCGCCTCGGCCTGTCGCGCTATGCGCTTCAGCCCTCAGCGAGGGTTGGCGTGCGCCCGGAAACCTCGGCTCGACTGACGACCGACGCCGGCGGTCCATCAAGTGCTACCGCATGGGGACTTTCGCGTTCAGCAGCCGCAGCGCCTGATCCTGAATCGGCGACGAGGGGATGCCGAATGCTGGCTTGTCCGCCCCCGAGGCGAGCGCTCCGCCTTTGCGACGGGGGAGTCCCGGACCGGGTGTCAATGCTAAAGCAGAATTCCCAAGTGTTTGCTTGGAGAAAGATGCACTTCTTCCTGTTTTACAGGAATTTGGCACCCGGATCCCCATTTTTTGATTCAACCGCCTATGTCTTGCGCATCTCATTTACCCTTGCACGTGTCCGCGCGGTTGCCTCCTCGGTGCCATCGTGGAACGTGCCGAACCACTTGTCGCACGGCACTTCCGGTTCACCATAGTTGCATTCGAAATATCGGTGATGCAGCTGATGAAAGAAGTCGCCCACCTTCAATCCCGCATCGTTTCCGTCGCCGGGCGCAATTGCTTCATAGCCCGCATGGGAACTTATTGCGAGCAGCACCTTCATTTGCAACTGGAAGATGAAGTGGACCGGATGGGACGCAAGAACAACATGGATCAGAGCGGAACTGAGGTATCCGATGTGTTCGACCGGGTGCATGGACATGCCTGACCATGGGCCGACATTGACGTTGCGGTGATGTAGCGAATGGACTTTCGTGTAAAGCGGTCCCCAATGCAGCAGGCGATGAATCCAATAGAAATGGAAAACGCCGTACATAGGCAGAAGCACAAACCACAGAATGAACCAAACCGGATGCTGGGCAAAGCTGAGTGTTGGAATATAGCCGTTGGCGTATGCCCAAAGCCCGGCCACTTCGTAGGCCGTCCAGATGGTAACCCCGCTTGAGATTGACCAGAAAACATTGTCTCGGAACTGACTGTTGAACGTGAACAGAGCGTTTTTCTTGTGGAAGGGGCGCGCGTCGTACCGCAGGTGGTTCCCCTGCCGTTTGAAGGTATAGAGGTACAAGTGCATGCCCCCGGCCAGCAGCACCATCAACGCAAGATTGCGAAGATAGACCAGAGCCACCCAATCGAACGAAAAAGTCCGCGCTGTTTCCAAGGATGGAGACAGGTGCAGCCAAGTCAAGGCAGACACGGCGACAACGATCAGCCGGTCGGTGATAGGCAGCCAGGAATTGTAAAGCACTTTCAGAGCGTTTATCGGCCGATGCGACAGATTGAAGGCCGATTCATCCTTGAGTGGAAGATCCGGGGTCCAATTCCAAGTTTTTTTGCTTGGAAGCGTTACGCCGGGGTTGGCGTGATTTGGAACGTTTGCGGTTTTGTTTGCCACTTTATGCCTATTTGCCGCCGGAGCCATACTTTGCCGAAGTGTCTCGGAAGGTATTCAATTCGTCAGGTTCCACCTGGTTGATGACTTGGCCGCAAGGGAAACTGCCATTCCGCAATCTGGACTGGAACATTGACAGCGCTTCGATGCGTTGCTGCTTCATTTGTTTCTGCGGTTTCAACACATCGCCGTAGGCGCAGGCATGGCGCGGAAACGCTGCCACAAGCCCATCGCCTCATCCGCGCTTTCATCAATTGCCCGCATCGCGCCATCCAACGCATCTTTTTCCGTGGGATAATCCGCCAGAATTAGCCCGGCTGCAACAGAGGGATTGGGTGCGGCCGCGCGGATCTCGGCGAGCATCTGCAACCTTGCAATGAGCGTGTCAATTCCGGCAGCAGCATTTGCGGCTTGCTCGCCGTTCATTGCTTTAACTTCGGTCAGTTGAATTTTTCATTTGTGGCCCGTATGTCCGCACCCGTCCGGTTTCTTTGGGCGGCTTGATGGCCAAAAGTGAATATTCTCCTGACTTCGACAGTTTGACTCGATTTCAGCGCCGTTTCGGCTTTCCGGGGCGTTGCGCGCAAGGGAATTCCGGCTCTGTCGCGCTCCAGAGGAAAATGTAGTGCTCCAAAGATAGGCATCTTGCGGAATCCGGGAAACCGTGCTAGCGGTTCGGAAAGCAGCGAATCAGGAATGGCCTCATGTTCCTCCGCGTCAAAACCAGGCCGGGAAGCTCCAGGAAGTCCGTCCAGCTCGTCGAATCCGTGCGCGAGGGCCGGAAAGTGAGCCAGCGCATCGTCCGCCACGTCGGCGTCGCCAAGACCGACGCCGAGCTGGAGGAGCTCATGGAGCTCGGCGAGACCATCAAGGTCGAACTCCGGTGCGAGCGGCAGCCCTCCCTGCTTCCGCAGGAGAAGCTCGTCGACCTGGCGATCGAGACCCGGCGGGAGAAGGCGAAGAAAGGTCCGCCGGTCGTCATCGAGGAGACCCGCGAGGAGCATCGGGTCGTGACCGGTTTCCACGAGGCCTGCGGGGCCGTCCATCGCCAGCTTGGCTTCGACGGGCTGCTGCCGGCCAAGAGGAACCGCACGGCGCGCGAGACGCTGCGGCACATCGTGACGGCGCGCATCGCCAATCCCGAAAGCAAGCGCGGCACCGCCCGGCGGCTGGAGAGCGATCTCGGAGTTTCGATCCCGGTGCAGAGGATCTACCGGATGATGGTGTCAATGCTAAAGTAAAATTCCCCAGAAGTGCTAAAGTAAAATTCCCCAGTTTTTGGTGTTTTGGCGGCGAGCCAGCTCAGTCGTCGGTTCGCGTCTCCTTTTTGGGCCGCCCTCGTTTTTTCGGGGGCGGCGGCGGGGTGATTGGCGCATTCGTTCGGACGTGTTCGGGAATGAGGTCGGCGTGTTTTCTGAGCCGGTAGCTTGCGCCTTCGATTCGGACGACGACGGCGTGGTGGAGGAGCCGGTCGAGGAGGGCCGTCGCGACGACGGGGTCGCCGAAGATGTCGCCCCATTCGGCGAAGCTTCTGTTCGAGGTGAGGATCATCGCGCCTTTTTCGTATCTGGCGTTTACGATTTGGAAGAACAGGCTTGCGCCGCCCTGCGTGATGGGCAGGTATCCGATTTCGTCGACGATGAGCAGCGCGGCCCGCGCGAAGAAGCGGATTTTTTCGGCGAGCTGGCCTTGCCGTTCGGCTTTCGCGAGGTTTTCGGTGAGTTCCGCGAGCGTCGTTTTGTAGACGCTCTTTCCGGCTTTGACGGCGGCGACGCCGAGTGCGGTCGCGAGGTGGCTTTTTCCGGTTCCGGGCGGTCCGAGGAAGTGGACGGTTTCGCGTCTCCGGATGAAGTCGAGCTGGGCCAGCGCGGCGATTCTCTCCCGGTCGAGCGAGGGCTGGAATGCGAAGTCGAAGCTTTCGACCGTTTTGGCGGGGAGGAGTTTCGCGGTTCGCAATGCGATGTCGATTCGTCTTGTTTCGCGCAGGGCGTATTCTTCGCTGAGGAGGGCGTCGATGGCTTCGACGGCCGTGAGCTCGCCCTGCTCGAGGCGCCGCAGCGTGGGGCTAAGCGCTTCGAGCGCCCGGGGCATTTTCAGTCCGACCAGGGCGGCGCTGATGCGGTCGACGAGTTCGGTCATTGGCGCACTCCCTGCCGCTCGAGGCGGCGTCCGACGGCGTCGTAGAAGGCCAGGGACCGTTTCGGCGCGTCCTCGAGCTGGGTCGGATCCGGACGCGGCGGAGGCGGCCTGCGGTGGCCGGGATCGACCCTGCGGCGGTTCCGGCCTTCAAGGATCGGATGCCGCGCGATCAGCGTCCTATCCTCGAAGATCCGCACTTCGGCGGGATGCCGCTGCACCTCCAGCACGCGCTTTCGTGCGGCGTCGGGCACCGAATAGAGGTTTCCGCCGACCGAGACCATTCCGTCGCGGCTGACGCGCCGCTCGACTGTCAGGACCGCGTCGTAGGGATGCGCGGGAAGCGGGATCAAAGCGGGTCGCTCTTCGGCCAGCGCTTCGTCGACGATCCGGCCGGTGGTGGCGTGGACGCGCGGATTGGCGATCTCGCGACGCCATTTGTCGAATTGCGCGTTGAGATCGTCAAGGCTGCGGAAGGTCCGGTCGAGGAAGAAGTCCTGCCGGATGTATCGGAACGGGCGCTCGACCTTGCCCTTGGTTTTCGCCCGATAGGCTTTGCAGGCCCTCGGCGCCGATCCGTAATGGTCGAGCAAGGCGACCAGCGACGGGTTGTAGATCACGGACCGGTCGGCATCCTCGCCGAGGACGGCGGTCTTCATCCGATCGTAGAGCACTTCGCGCGGCGCCCCTCCGCAGGCGTCGAACGCCGACACATGGCATCTCAGCACCGTTTCGAGCGTCTGGTCGGCGCAGAACCGTCCCCACAGCCACCGGCTGCATCCGAGGACGAACGAGAACAGGTGGACTTTCCGGACGACGCCGGGCTCGTCGGCGTATTCGGTTTTGAATTCGGCGAAGTCGACCTGGGCCTGCTCGCCGGGCTTGGTCTCGAAGCGGCGCTCGAACCCTGGCGCCTCGTCCGGCCGGATCGCGCGGAGATAGGCGGTCACCGCGGCATAGCCGCCTTCGTAGCCGCGCTCCCGGATTTGCCGGAACAGACGGCGTCCGGACAGATCCGGGCAGTTCCCGATCTTTTCCGCGAGATAGCCCTCGTACGGCTCCAGGAGCCGGGGCCGAGGCTTCCGCGGCGAATAGGCCGGAGCCGCGAGACCCCGGTCCAGCAGTTTGCGGACCGTCTTCCGGTCCAGGCCCGTCCGCCGCGCGATCGCGCTGATCGAAAGGCCTTCCCGTTTCAGTTCTTGCAACATGACAATCTTCTCCAGTTTGATCACCCGACCCGAGCCTCCTTCGGCAAAAAATCGGATGGGATTTTGGACTGCTTTCGTTCCGGGGGGCATGCCCCCCGGAACGAATTCGCAGCCCCCTGACTGGGGAATTTTACTTTAGCGCTTTTGGGGAGTTTTAACTTAGTAGTGACAGATGGACCGGCTGGACGGGAAAGCGATCGAAAGCATGAAGGATCTCGCGGCCGGGGCGACGCGGAGGCTGCTTCCGGAGCCGGCGAGCGTGGTCTTCTTCGACTGCACGACGCTGCACTTCGAGTCGGTCGATGCGGACGGGCTTCGCGAGTTCGGCTTCTCCAAGAACGGCCGGCACGCCCGGACCCAGGTCCTGCTTGCGCTGATGGCGGCGTCCGACGGGCTGCCGATCGGCTACGAGGTGTTCCCCGGATCGGAGCATGAAGGAAAGAGCCTGATCCCGTCGCTGGAGAAGATGCGCGGGCGCGAAGGCGTCGAGACCGCGATCCACGTCGCCGACCGGGGCATGTTCGGCGAGGCGAACCTCAAGGACATGGAGGAGCGGGATCTCCAGTACATCGTCGGCGCCCGGCTGAAATCGCTGCCGAAGGACTTGAAGGAGCGGATCCTCGACCTCGACGCCTACAAGACGACCGGCGGCTCCGAGGGTTTGCGTTCGGCGGAGTTCGAGCACAAGGGCCGCCGCATCGTCGTCGGCTGGAGCCGGAAGCGGGCCGGGAAGGACGCCGCCGACCGGAAGAAGGCGGTCGACAAGCTGGTCCGCAAGCTCGGCCGAAGCGCCAATCCCGCGCAGGCGCTCTCCGGACGCGGCTTCGGCCGGTTCGTCAAGCTCGCGGGAAAAGCCCGGCTGGAAGTCGACGAGGACAAGATCAAGGAGGCCGCCCGATGGGACGGGCTGAAGGGCGTCGTGACCAACGCGCCCGACATGGGCCATTCCGAGCTGTTCGACCGCTGCCGCGAGCTCTGGAGAGTCGAGGAGAGCTTCCGGACCACAAAGCACGACCTCAAGGTGCGGCCGGTGTTCCACTGGAAGCCAAACCGGGTGAAGGCGCACATCGCCATCGCCTACATGGCGTTCGCCTGCGTGCGCCACCTGGCCTTCCGAATCGCGCGGCAGCAGGGGGAGAGGATGTCGCCGGAAAGGATCCGGACCGCCCTCGCCGCCCGCCAATGCTCGATCGTGCGCGACACGCGTTCGAAACGGCGCTACGCGCTCCCGTCGAAAACGACGCCGGACATGGACCGCATCTGCCGGACCTTGGGACTTCCGATGTCCCGCACGCCCTGTTGGATCGAATGAGGCCGCCGGGAACAACCTGAAAAACAGCGGAATGTAGTGCCTGAAATTTAGGCACAAACACGAAAAAACAAGTGGTTGGCAGAAAAAAATGTCGAAGTCAGGAATTTTTCATTTGTGGCCCGTATGTCCGCACCCGTCCGGTTTCTTTGGGCGGCTTGATGGCCAAAAGTGAATATTCTCTTTCACGCGTCATCCTCGCAATCCCCTAACATGGCGCGTTCCGGGCGTCTCAAGGGTCAAACTATCTCATGCTGGAATGCTGCACAAATGAAAGAAATCGCGTTTCAGCATGAGTTTTGGGAATTTTACGTCGGCATCACTTTCCGAATGCAGACCGCACGGCCCCTACTAGTCCGCGTTCTTTCCACGACCGCTGCCCTCGCCTGCGGCCATTCTCGGCCATAGTTTGCGTCAATCGATCCAGAACGATGGCCAGGATCACGATGCCCAGGCCGCCAACTGTGGCGATTCCCATGTCCAGCCGGCCGATGCCGCGCAATACCATCTGTCCCAGACCGCCGACCGAGATCATCGAGGCGATCACCACCATGGACAGCGACATCATCAGGGTCTGGTTCACGCCTGCCATGATGGAAGGCATCGCCAGAGGCAATTGCGCCTTCCACAAAAGCTGTTTGCGCGACGCGCCGAAGGCGATCATCGCCTCAACCACTTCACCCGGCACTTGGCGGATGCCAAGATTGGTCAGGCGAACGACCGGCGGCAATGCAAAGATGACCGTCACGATGACGCCCGGCACGTTGCCGATGCCGAAAAGCATGACGATGGGCACAAGGTAGACGAAGGCGGGAATGGTTTGCATGCCGTCCAGTATGGGTCGGATGATTGCATAAAACCGGTCGCTGCGGGCGGCGAGGATGCCTAGCGGAATGCCGATCACCAAGCACAGTGTGAGAGCAGTCAGGACAACCGACAGGGTGATCATGGCTTCTTCCCAGACACCTATGAAACCTAGAAACCCGAGGGTGCCCAAAACCACTCCCATCAAGCGGGGGCCTGCCAGTTGCCAAGCGATCAGCGCCAAAAGGATCAGCATTGGCAGCGGAGGCACGCCGCTGAGGAGCCATTCGAAGTTTCTGAGAACCTGATCGACAGGCCACTTCATCGCCTGGAACAACGGGCGGTAATTGTCGACCATCCAGCCCAGCCCGTCCTTGACCCAGCTCTGCATGGGAATCGTGGCGCATTCGAATGGGTTCAGAAGTCCGCAATTGTCAGCCATGATCCTGCTCCTGCCGGTCTAAAGAAGAACTCTGAATGCCTTTCAGCAGCGCGTTTACCGATACGACCCCGACCGTTGTTCCGCCATCTCGAATGACAATCGGGCCATCCCCTCCGACCGCCAGGGACACCAGCGTCCCCAGCTTGTCGTTGAGCTGGGCTGTTGCAGCGCCTTCTTCGGAAAACGGCCCTGAATGGGCAACGTACTCTTCCGGGCTTTCCATAATCTTGGCAGCGGTCACGAAGTTGAGTTTCGAAATTCCCGCCACGAAGTCCGCAACATAATCGTCTTGCGGACTGGTCACGATGTCTTCGGGCGTGCCGATCTGGATCAAAGCGCCATCTTTCATGATGGCGATGCGGTTGCCGATTCGAATGGCTTCGTCCAGATCATGAGTGATGAACAGCGTCGTCTTGCCCATTTCAGCGGCAATCCGCATGAATTCGGTCTGCAGATCCCGCCGGATAAGTGGATCAAGGGCAGAAAACGGCTCGTCCATCAACAGGATGGGCGGGTCGGCTGCCAGCGCGCGAGCCAAACCGACGCGCTGCTTCATGCCGCCCGACAATTCATCGGGAAAACGATCTTCCCAGCCGGCCAAATCGACCCGTTCCAGCATTTCTCGCGCCGTCGCGTGGCGTTCCTTTTCATCGACTCTGCGCAGTTCCAGCCCTAGCGATACATTGTCTGCGACCGAGCGATGCGGCAGCAAAGCCATATTCTGGAACACCATTCCGATCTTGGTGGACCGCAAGATGCGCAATTCGGTCTCGGACATGCCGTTGATGTCCGTTCCTTCGATAAAAACCTGACCCGCGGTCGGTTCAATAAGCCGGTTGACATGCCGGATCAGCGTGGATTTTCCTGAGCCTGATAGGCCCATAATGCAGAAGATTTCGCCCTCGGCGACCGAAAAACTGACATCCTGAACGCCCACGACACACTTGAAGCGTTCGAAAACCTGCGCTTTGCCCAGCCCCTCGGACTGGATGGCTTCCATGGCCGTTTTTTTATTGTCGCCGAAAACTTTCCACAGGTTCCGGCATTCGATGACGCGATCTGTCACTTGCCGCTCAAGGAAATAAAAAGCCCGCACCGTGCAATTTTGCAGGCGGCGCGGGCCAAGTCAAAGGGAAGAATTATTCAGCGGCGCGCGCTTGGGCGATCCAGCCATCCCATTGCGCCTGGTTCGACGCGATCCATTCTTTGGCGTGCCTGCGAACATCGTCATCCGAGCTTTCGCCGCCGTTGACCTTCATATTCTGTGCGTTGATGTCCCCAATTGGAATGTGCACCAATTCGAACCATTTTTTGGCGACCGGGTTTTCGTTCAACCAATCGGTGTTGGCGATGACGTGCTGCGAATTCACAGCAAATCCAAGATTCCCGATTCCATCGACCGTCGTGGCGGATTCGTCGTCAGTGCGATCAGGCAGGGATGTAAAGGGAACAGTGAGCCATATGACTTCCTCGCCCGGGCGCAACACGCCGCTCAGCCACAAAGGCGTCCATGTGTAATATAGTGTAGACTGGCCGCTTTTGACCCGTTCAACGGCGTCCGGAATGATCGCAAAATAGCCGCCTTGACGGTGCTCGACAGTATCGCGCAGGCCGTAGGCGTCAAGATGATGTTCGATGACAATCTCACAACCCCAACCGGTCTCGCAGCCGTAGAGGTCAGCTTTCCCGTTGCCATCAATGTCGAATAGCTTGGCGATTTCCGGATCTGAGAGCTGTGCCAGCGAGGTGATGCCGTGAGCATCGGCCGTTGCTTTGTCGATCAGGTAGCCTTGCAGCGAATTGTCGACCAGTTTGCCGACACGCTGCCATTTCTCATCTCCGCCATTTTGCTCCCAGAAGCCTCTGTGCAGAGGCCACCAGAACACAGGATAGTAACTTGCGTCGCCGTTAGAAACGGCCAGGAAGCTGGCTTGCATCTGGGCAATGTCCGGTTCCCCGACATCATAGCCAAGCGCCTCCAGGCCCATGCCGACGATGTACGTCTGGAACAGCTCTTCGGTAACGCCCTGATAGATGGGGTTCGCCTCTTTTTCGGCCGCCAGCGCCGGCCCGGCGACGAGCGCAAGCGACAGGCTGAGCGCAGATGCGGTTCTAAGTTTCATGTGTGTCTCCTTGGCTTCAACCTAATTCGGCTGTTTGGATTTCAGCTTTGCAGAAGACCTTAGAACAACGCTGGACGCGCGTCAAAATGATTGATTGGCGGATTTTGCATGCGAAAAATCAAGCAATTTGAGGAAGGGGTGCGGTTCATGCTGCGCTTCAGGGGTCGGCACAGCGCGTGTCGGTTGCCCGAATTCTGCGATCAACCAATCATGGAAAGGTGAGAAGTCCCACTGCGGACTCTTGTGACATGGATAGGCCAGGTAATATTTGTCGTCCGTTTCAACCTGCTCTGAAAGCGGGGCTATAAGCTGCCTGTTTTTCAGTTGATCGCCCAACATCCTGATCCAACCCAGTGCGAAGCCTTGGCCGCCCATGGAAGCTTGAATAACGTGACAATAATTGTCGAAAGCGAGTTGTCGGCTTCCGCCCGGCGGTTTCAGACCGAAGTTCCTAAACCGTCGGCGCCACCCTATCCAAGACGAGTGCTGCCTACGCGTCGATCGCGGAGAAGCTTGGATGCTCCCGCTTCGCGAATGGTGCATTCAGGCGGAGCGTGACGCCGGAGAGCGCCCGGGCCGGAGCAGCGCCGATGCCGCCTCTGTCACGAGTGCGTGCTTTACCGAGAAGTCCGCAGGGCCCAATCAGAACGATGCGACCGGCGCGCCGAACAGCGCGGCGTCGGGATTGATACCCAGCCCCTTCCCCTCGGGAAGGACAATATGGCCGTCGACGATCCTGACCGGGTTGGCTGGATCGTAGTGACCCTCGATATACGGCTGCGCGAGCCAGACCCCTTCCAGCAGCCGAGGCTGCACGGTCGCGCCAATTTGGGTGCAGGCTGACGCAATGATATCGCCGCCCCAGCTATCGTCGCATGTGTGCGGCAGAGAGCGTGCTTCGCAGATGTCGCGAAAGGTCCGCATTGGCTGAAGCCCGCCAATCCGCGTGAGCTTCATCCCGAACCCGTCCACGAGCTCGGATCCGACCGCATGGATAACCGTGGGCAAGTCGACCGAATTCTCGTCCATATAGATCGCATGGCGCACTTGGGGGCGAAGCCTGCGCAGATCATCAATGGTGTTGCAGGGCTGCTCCATGACGAAAGGAATATCCGGCAGCTCGCGGCTGACCCGCAGGGCGTCGCGCGTGGTCCAGCCCCGGTTGCCGTCCACCGCAAGGCGCATGCCGCTGCCCTCGATCACCTCCCAGACCTTGCGGACCGTCTCGATATCGCTCTCGACCGGACGCCCGCCGACCTTGATCTGCAAGCGCGGATAGCCTTCGGCCAGTTTCTCCTCCGCCAGCCGGGCAATCTCGTCCGGCTCGCCGACGCCCGTGGCGTAGTAGGACGGCACGCGATCCGTCGCGGCCCCGCCAAGCAATGCGCTGACACTCAGTCCGAGGGCTTTGCCCAAGGCGTCGTGCACGGCGATATCGACCGCTGCCTTTGCATAGTTGTGACCATTGAGGAGGCCGGCCATCCGGCGCTGAACAGCGAGCGGCAAGACCTCGGCGCCGATCAGGCCCGGCGCCATCTCGCAAAGCGCGGCCCGCGCGCCGGCAGCGTGGGCTTCCGCATAGATCGGGCCGACCGGGCAGGTTTCGCCCCAGCCTGTGAGGCCGTTGTCCGTTGCGATCTTGACCAGTGTCGTATCCACATCCCAGACTTCAGCATTCGCCATCGTGTAGGGGCCATTCCGAACGGGAAGATCGTGCCGGTAGATATGGATTTCCTTGATCTTCATGTCAGCGCCTACTTTCCCGTTGCGGCATCATTTTCATAGCCCCTCCAACACAAGAACGGCACGGGCCGACGTCAACGCCGCGCGGACCGCGATTTCGGGGTGTGCGGCACAGCCATGTCGGTCTGGCCTTCGCGAATTGTCATCGAGGCATCAGCGACCGCCTCGATATCGGCTGTCAATGCCAAAGTAAAATTTCCCGGCTTTCGCGTTTTGGTGACGAGCCAGTTCAGCCGCCGATGTGGCTTTCCTTTTTGGTTCTGCCACGTCTTTTCCGCGGCGGCGATGCAATGGGCGCGTTTGCGCGGACATGTTCGGGAATGAGGTCTGTGCAACCTCGGCCCGCTCTTGCCCGGCGGTCAGGCCGAAATAGGCCGGGTCGGTATCAACAGGGTTGGTGTGTTTGATATGCGGATGCCGGCAGGGCAGGGGAATGTCCGTAGGCTCGCAGGCACAGCCCGCGGCCATGTGAAATCCGGGCTCATCCGGCGCAGATCGGCAAAATGCCGGCCCTCCGCAGTTGCTTTGAACACGGTCTCCGCAGCGTCGGGCCGGCGCGGCTTCGGCGCTTGGCCGCCTCCACGCGCGAAATTGCGGAATTATCTTTGAACGACTTGGCGGATGGTGTCGCTCCGGCCTCGCGGCTGGCCATGTTCAGCCTTCCAGCAGCGGTTCCAGAGTGGCGACAATCGCCGCCTCGGCCTCTGCCGACAGAGGGCGCAGCGGCTTGCGCACATGACCCAGCCCATAGCCGCGATGATGCGAGGCCCGCACCACGCATTGCACGTAGTCATTGGTCCAGATGTGCAGCAGCGACGGCAGCATCTTCTGCCACAACGCCAGCGCGCCTGCGTGATCCTTCGCCTGCACCAGATCATAAAGCCGAACGCATTCATGAGGCATATAGTTGGCTCCGCCCCATATGCAGCCGACAGAGCCAGCCATAAGGGCATGGACAGCCATCGTGTCGGTCCCGTTCAGTATTTTGCAGTCGGTCTGCAGGTATTGCTGATGGGTGGTCATGTCGCCGCCACTGTCCTTGATGTAGTTGAAGTTCTTCAACGCGCTCAGGCGGGCCAGCAAGGCGGGCGAGATCGAAAGCCCCGTCGCCTGCGGAATGTTGTAGCCGACGATATCAATCCCGGTCGCCGCGTCGATTTCGCTGTAGAACTCAAGGATTCCGTCGTCATCCGCCGGCCCCTCAAGATAAGGCGGCAGGATCATCAGCGCGACGGCCCCGGCGGTCTCGGCATGCTTCGACCGGCGGATGACCTCGTCCATGTTCAGTGCCGAAGTCTGGCAGATCGCGTTGCAGCGCCCGTCGATGCGCTTGATGCCGACTTCGTAGAGCTCATTGCATTCCTTTTCGGTCAAATATGGGTGCTGCCCGGTACCCGAGCCCATCACCAGCCCGTGCGCGCCAGCACCGATATAGATATCGATCAAACGCTCCCATTCGTCGAAATTGATGGACCCGTCCGCCTCGAACGGGGTTTGCATTGCGAGATTGATGCCGGCGAGATCTGCCATGGCTGTCTCCTGTCAGGTTTCCTTGCCGGCCAAGATGAACCGGTATTTGGTTGTTGCCCGCACCCCGATCTCGGTGATCCACTCGGGCCAGCCGACATTGGGCTTGGGGCGGTTTTTCAGGATGTCGATAGTGCGCGAGGAGCGGCCAAGCGCAAGCTCGGCCAGAGCCTTGCCGAAACCTGCGCCGCGGGCCACGCCGGTGCCGTTGCAGAAGGCTGCGCCAAAGACGCCCTCGGAAAGCTCTCCGAACACCATGCCGCCGTTGTGCGCCATGGTCAGCAACCCGCCCCAGCTATGTTCATAGCCGATATGCGACAGCTCAGGATATCGGCGGTCAAACGCGGTCTGATGGTGCCCCTTGGCATAATCCACATCTTTTCGCCGCGACCGGAACCCCCGCGCATAGGAATAGACGTTGCGCAGGAACAGCCGGTTGTCCGCCGTCAGGCGCGTGGTGGTGCCGAAGCTTTCGGCGGGGATTGCGCCGAAAGGTCCGCGGGCGCCGGCGGTCCGCAGCTCGTCTTCCGTCAGCACGCGGGTCATGGAACCGTAAGTATAGACCGGGATGGCGGTGTTCCGGAAGAATCCGCACTTGGTCAGATAGGCGGCATTGCACAAGAGCACCTTGCCCGCGCGGACCACGCCGCCGGGCGTTTCACAGGCATGCTGCGGCGGCGCATACGTGATATCCGTGACGGCGGTCTTTTCATAAACCTCAACGTTTTCCCGCAGCCGCGCCATCATGTTGACGAGGTATTTTGCGGGCTGAAGCAGAATCGTGCCCGGCGTGTGCACGGCCGCCACATAGTGACGCGAGCCGGTGATTGACCGGATTTCATCTTCGCCGACCCAGGAATGGTCTTTTCCGATCTGCGTCAGCGCCGCCGACATTTCCCGGAGGCACCGTTGTCCCCGATCCGTTGCCGCCGCGTGATATTTTCCGGACGGGTCCCAATCGCACTCGACGCCCAGCTCGTCGACCGCGCTTCGCATATAGGCGATGCCTTCGGAATTGACGTGGAACTCTTCCTCGTTGCCCTTCCTGTCTTCCGCGAAATGCTTGTTGCGCGGGTTGTGCGCCAGGTCGATGGCGAAACCTGCGCAACGCCCCGCCGACCCGTCTCCGATCCGGCCCGCGTCGACCAGAACCACCCGCGCATCGGGAGCAAGGTCGCCCAGCCTGCGGGCGCAATGCAGCCCCATCCAGCCGCCTCCGACAACCAGATAGTCGCAGGTCAAATCGAATTCGAGCGAACGAGGGGCGGGCTTCGTGCCCAGCGCAGCATACCAGCCCGACACCGTCGGCTCCATATGGACAGGCATGATTTTCATGCCATCAGATTAGGCAAAACCGGACATGGGCTGCAGATATTGGATTCTGATGCCGGTATTAACTGAAGTCATGTCTGATCTCCGGAAGCTCATTCCCTCCGCCCATTCGCTTCTGGTGTTCAAAGCCGCTGCCCGGCTGCAAAGTTTCAAGGCCGCGGCGATTGAGATGCGCGTCGCACAACCCTGCGGTCCGCGTCATGCACCGCCCCGTCGTCGGCCTTCGTCAAGGTTGGCGACGGGAACGCAATATCATGGTTGAGATACAGAAGTTCCACAATTTTGATCAGGCATGTCAAGACTTGGTTTCGGGTTCGATGCCCTTCGGGCGAGGCCGGAGGCATGAATTCGTTTTTCTGCGTTTCGGATTCGGTCGCGGAGAGCGGAAGCGGCCATGCCCACGACGCGTCCGAAGGTCGCGCTTGGCTGGAGGCTGGGACGATCCGGTCGCGAAGACGCCTCTGGCGACGGACCGCGCCTGCGAAGGCGGCGAGACCCGCCGCCTGGTCGAGGGGATGGGGATGACGCCGGTCGTGCCGCCGAAGTCGAACCGAAAAACCGACCGGGAAACCTGCAAGTTTCGGAACGAAATCGAACAGCTGTTCCGGAAGCTCAAGGGTTGCCGGCGGATCTTCACGCAGTTCGACAAGCTCGACGTGACGTTTGCGGGCTTTCTGAACTTCGCCCGCGCCGTCGAGTTGATCTACGATCTAGCGTGAACAGGCCTTAGCTTCCGGGCGCCGCCGCTGATCTTTGCTTGGCGCCGAAACTGCCGACCACGTCAAAGTTCGCGGCACTATAATTATTCCAACCTGTCGTCCAAGTTCCTGCAACTTCAAGATCGGCGCTGTCGTCGCTGGGGCCGTAGAACGCCCCCTTGAACTCGCCTGTGCCTGAGGGTGTGGGAGTGCCCCCAAGGGTCTGTTGTACTGTGCCTAGGACGTTGTCTGTGCTTGTTGCTGTCGCAGTGCCCGTGAACTCTCCCGAGGTCGTGATGACGCCGCTCGTCAGATCGACTTTGAAATCGGTGCCGTAGACCTTCCATCCGGCGGCGGTCCACTCTTTGAAGTTGTTCAAAGTCCCTGTGATGGTTCCGTCGCCCGTTTTCGGAATTGTCACCGTCAAGGTCGCATCGCCGCGCAGCATCTTGAATTCTTGGGGAAATACGGTAACGGGGGGGGGGCTGGCTGGGATCGGGGGGAGCAACGTTGTTGCCTTTGTAAGCATAGGCGAGAGCCTGCCCGTGGAATTTTCCGTCGGTGACAGGCTTGCCGATGTCCGTGGTCCGTTTGTTGTCCTCATCCGCGAAAGCCGAGTAGCCGAAATTAAGGCTATTCACGCGGCCTATTTGGTGATTGCCTGATCTGCGTAATCTTCCGGGAAATGTTTCGGGATCGGCGGTATATACGAACAGCCCGTATGCGGCGTACTCCAGATAGAGCTGCTCGTCGTCCTCGGGGCAGGAGGTCCCTCTCGAGCCGTCGGGACAGGCGATCTCCCGGCCCGCAGCCGGCTCTAGATTCCGCTTCACGCCGATGTGGTTGGACAGCCAGACCTGGTACGTGCCGAGGTCCTTGTAGCCGTCGGGCTGGGGGAATGCATCGGATTCATAGTACTCCCCGTCCGTTTCCAGCTGGCTTTCCGCAGCGGGGACGACGGCTTTCCAGTAGAAGTCGCCGTTTCCCTGCCAGCTGGCAACCCAATTGCCGCCGTCCGGGGCGTCCGGAACGGGCATGGTCCGCGGCGCGTCGAACGTGATCTCCAGATCCCAACCGTTCCGGCCCGAAGGGGCGGGTTCGTTCCGAGTGCCGTAGTCTTTATTGGAATCTTCCGTTGGATACTTTATGTTCCTCCGCGCGTCGGTGAAATCTCCACGTCTAGCATTGGCGGGAACAGGCGTCCCTCCGCCGGTGCGGATGACAAGCCCGTCGCGCGTCAGCTTCACTCCTGTATAGAGATAACTTTCCCCACCCCAGTGTGAGAAAGTGGCACGGGTCCATCCATCCACTTTGAATTCGACGTCGACGTCGGAGAACAGCTTCTTGCCGTCCTCGTACATGACGGTCTTGAATGTGTCTTCATTGCAGGTCGCTGGTTCGTGTGATCTTTGGCAGAAGGCCTTCGGATTGCGTATCTGCATGTTGGGGTTGTCCGGGTCTGGAATCGTCCGATCAATCCTCGAGATCGTCACTACATTGGTGCCTTCGCTCGGCGTCACGGCCTCGCCGTTCGCAAGCTCGTAGCGCGCGAGCGCCCTTCCCCACCAAGCGAGGGAATCCAGCGCTCCGTCGAGGAGTGGCGTCTGCTCGGCCCGGAGATCGCGCGCTCGGCTGCCCGCTCTCGTCGCCGCGCCGAACTGCGCCGCGCTTCCGTCGGCTGCTGCCGTGCGTTCAGCTTCTTCCGCCGCTTTCACCGCATCGTCAAGCGCCGTGCTGGCCAAGCGGATCAGCGTTTCCGCATTGTCGCGCGCGCCCTCGGTGCCCGCCGCCACTGCCAGACGCGCCTCTGCAACCGCTCGCGTCGCAGCGCTCCGGGCATTCGACAATAGTCTCTCCGCAGTCTGCAGCGGGGTCGGATCTGCGCCGCCGTCGCCATTGCCGTCCGGATTGCCGCCTCCGCCCCCGCTTCCATCGGTTCCGCCGTTCCCGTTTCCGCCGTCCGCGCCGCCATCAGTACCTGATCCTGCGCCGGGTCGGTCCCCTCCTCCGGTCGTTCCCGAAGCATTGTTGCCGGAGCAAGCGCCGAGCGCCAGCGCCGCTGCGCAAGCGAGAGCTGCGATCAGTTTCATGTCCATGAATGCTTCTCCGTCAATGCTGGTTCCGTGCCCGCTCCGCATCTCGCCGACGCGTCCAGTCCGGAACGGACTTCAGCCTTCGCGGGAGCGGTGCCAACGCGTTCGGACGGCCGCGCCCCTTTTACCGGGGGGTGCGCGATGTCCAGTGCTTATTTTGCGGTCGGAAACCGGATTCGCCGCCGGATTTGCAGGCGATCCAGGATATCCTGTTCGACCAGTCGTTTCCGAGACTTCAGCCGACCGAGGACGGTGCTTTCCTCCAAAGCAGCGGCGAACCTCTCGCGTTCGCTCATTGCCTTCATGAATCAACACCGTTTTCAGCATTCAAGGGAAAGAGGCTTCTCGCCGTCAATTATCGATTTAATTATCGACATAATTATTGATAATTTAGCGCATTCGAATCCATTGAACCCGTCACGCACGAGGTGCCGGGGAAACGAAAAGGAGGTTCACCTGTGAAAAAATTCCGATTGGCGGCCTGCGCGGCCGCCGCCTTGACTGTATTGGCCGCCGCGTCGGCGAATGCCCAAGACAGTGATTACGTTCTGAATACGGCGTCGACCGGGGGCACGTACCACCCGGTCGGGACGGCGATTTCCACGTTGACGAAAGTGAAACTCTTGCCGAAGGAAGGGTTCTCGCTGACAGCTGTGAACTCTGCGGGATCGGGCGCCAACGTGCAGGCGCTCGGAGCCGGAACTGCTGACTTCGCGATCCTGCAAGGTCTTTACGGTTCGTATGCCGCAACCGGCACGGGACCGGTAACCGAGCCGCAGCCGAACATTCGTTCGGTTTCCATGCTCTGGCAGAATGTTGAGCAGTTCGTGGTGCCGTCGGACAAAGCCGCGACGGGAACGGTCGAGGATCTGGTTGCACTGAAAGGCCAGTCGGCGGGCATGGGCAACAAGAACTCCGGCACGCTCGGGTCGAACAAAGTGCTTCTTTCCGGTCTCGGCGTCGACATCGAAAGCGATTACGAATTGGTCTTCGCCGGATACGGACCGACGGCCGACGCCATGGCGAATGGACAGGCGGTCATCGGCGGCTTTCCGTCCGGTCCCCCGACCGGCGCGATCACCAAGCTGATGGCCGCGAACCAAGGCCGCTTCACAATTCTCGACGTGACCGGAGAGCAGCTTGCCGCGATGGACGGCGGGCGCAACCTTTGGGTGCCCTACACCATCGCCGCCGGCACATATCCGGGTCAGGACGAGGACGTGAACACCATAGCCCAGCCGAACTTTCTGGCGGTTAACGACAACGTGGACGAAAACCATGTCTATCTGCTGACCAAGACGATGTACGAAAACCTGCCGTTCCTGCAGGCGATCCACCCGGCAACCAAGGCGATGGCCGTCGAAAAGTCCATGGCGGGTTTGCCGGTCCCCCTGCATCCCGGCGCGCAGCGGTACTATGAAGAGGTCGGGCTTGAAATCCCGGCCCATCTCAAAAACTGAACGAATAATGGAACGGCGGCGCGTGGTCGCGCGCCGCCGCGAAACTGACCAAAACAGAGCGGTAGAGCCATCGACGCGACCATAACCCGCCGGCGGGGCGATGCGCTGGATCTGTCGAACAAGGAGGCAAGGTCATACCTGCTGATCGCGTTCGCAGTGCTCTTCGGACTCTGGCACGTCGTTACCAATGTCTATTTCATCGAGCCGGGGCGTTGGCAGAACGCAATCCATTTTGCAGGATTTGCCTTTCTGGCCTCGACGATCTTCAGCCCCTTCGGTTCGCGCGCCAACGCGTCCTTCGCTTGGGCTTTTGATCTGGCCTACGGTCTGTTGATCGCCGCGGCCGCATTGTGGGTCGCGAATGCCGAGAACGCGGTTTACGAGCGCTCGTTGGCCGTGACCGGGTTGGCTTGGCAGCTGACATTCCTCGACTGGGCGGCAGGGTTCATCCTGATTTTCGCCTGCATAGACCTGTCGCGCCGGGTCTCGGGCTGGGTCATTCCCATTCTCGTCGTGCTGTCGCTGTCATACATCCTGTTCCTTGGAGGCTATTTGCCGGGAGTCTTCCGTTCTGCCAGCCTGCCGCTCAACGACGTCCTGTTCCGCACTCTGTACAACGACGAGGGCTTGTTCGGCATCCTCGCCAGCATCTCATCCACCAACATTGCGCTCTTCATGATCTTCGGCGGCTTTCTTGTCGCGTCCGGAGCCAGCGACTTCGTCATAGAACTCGCCAAAGTCGTCGCAGGGCGAATCAAGGGAGGTGCGGCCTTTGTCGCCGTGTTGTCGTCTGCGCTGACCGGCACGATCTCGGGCTCCGCGATCGCCAACACCGCCTCGACAGGCGTCATCACCATTCCGCTGATGAAGGCCAACGGTTTCCGACCGAAATTCGCGGCGGGCGTAGAGGCGGCGGCTTCGACCGGCGGACAACTCATGCCGCCGATAATGGGTGCGGGCGCTTTCGTAATGGCCAGCTATACGTCCATTCCGTATGCCACGATTGTGACCGTATCGGTCGTGCCCGCCCTCCTTTACTTCCTGTCGGTTGCTTTCGTTGTTCGGATCGAAGCGGTCAAATACGATGCCGGATCCGAGATCGACATGACGGTCGACAAGGGCAAGCTGATGTCCGGCGGGCTCGTGTTCGTCGTTCCGCTGACGGTTATGATCTGGCTGCTGCTCTCAGGCGTAACCCCGTCTTTTGCCGCTTGCTGGGCGATTGCGACTTTGATCGCGACGTCATGGGCAACCAGCCTGCTGACGATTGTATTGCCGGAGGGCATGTTCAAGCCGGTCGCCATGGGTCCGAAAAAAATCGCAGAGGCGCTGGCATCCGGCGTCCGTTCATCGGTCATGACGGCAATTTTGCTTGTGACCATCGGCATCATGAACAATGCCATCGTCACCAGCGGCGTCGGCAACGGCTTCTCGCTTATGATCGCCCAATGGTCGCAAGGATCGCTGGTTCTGGCAATCGTTCTAATCGGTCTGGTTTCGTTGGTACTCGGCATGGGGTTGCCCGTGACCGCCGCCTACATCATTCTCGCCATTCTGACCGCGCCTGCGCTGGCCGGGATCATGTCGGACACGCTGATCGTGGATCAACTGGTAGACGGAATCTCAGATCCGGCCAAATCCGCGCTTTTCCTCCTCGTTGACCACCCGAATGCGGCGAGCGTCGCCGACGGAATGACACAGGCTGACGCCCGTGACCTTGTCGCCGCGATTCCATTCGAGATTGCCGTCACCATCAGACCGGTCCTGGTCGATCCGGCGATCGCCGCCACTTTCCTGCTCACCGCGCATCTTATCATCTTCTGGCTCAGCCAGGACTCGAACGTCACTCCGCCCGTCTGCTTGGCTGCCTTCACGGCCGCAGGCATCGCCGGTTCGCGACCGATGGCGACAGGCTTCGAAAGCTGGAAGATCGCCAAGGGACTCTACATCATGCCGCTGATGTTCGCCTATACCCCGCTCATTTCCGGCGAATTTCTGGAGGTGGCGCAGATCGGGCTTTTCGGTTTGTTCGGCATCTACGCAACGAATGTCCTGATCCAGAACTACAGCGAGGGTTCGCTCGGAATTTTCGATTATCCGGCCGTTGTCGCGGGCGCAGTCCTGGCGTTCTGGCCGCTCGAATTGCTGGCCAATCTGGGCGGAGCGGCATTGGTCCTGCTCGTTTTCTTCCGCACGAAAGCCAAAGCCGGAGCGTTGCGGAAACCATCCGGCGCCAGCGGTCCGGAACAGAACGCCTGACCATGTCGGACACGACCGACATCCTGATCATTGGCGGCGGCATTATCGGCATGGCCGTCGCTCTGGAATTGCAGATGCGCGACCCTTCAGCCCGGATCACGGTGCTCGAAAAGGAGCCCGTCCCGGCGGTGCATCAGTCCGTGCGCAATTCCGGAGTCATCCATGCGGGTGTCTACTATGTGCCCGGCAGCATGAAGGCCCGCTTCTGCCGTGAGGGGGTGAAGGCCACCGAAGCTTTCTCCGCTGAACATGGCATCCGGTTTGAGAGGTTCGGCAAGCTGATCGTCGCGACCAGCGAGGCGGAAGTTGTACCGGTGCAAAATCTGGGCCGGCGCGCGAGGCAGAACGGCATCGTTATCGAAGATGTCGACCAATCGCCGCTGCGGGCGATGGAATCCCATATCAACGGCGTCGCCGCGCTTTATTCGCCTGCGACCGGCATCACCGATTTCAAGCGCGTGACCGAGGTCATGGCCGCCCATTTCGCGTCCCGTGGCGGAGTGGTGCGCTATGGCGAGCGAGCGGTCTCCGGCCAGGAAACTGCCGCGCATGTGCCCGTAACCACCGGCAGAGGCGCCATCAAGGCGAACCGCGTCGTCACCTGCGCCGAATTGCATTCAGACCGGCTGGTCCGCGCCTTCGGGCAGGAGCCGGGCTATCGTGTTATGCCGTTTCAGGGCGAGTATTTCCGCCTGACGAATCAGCCCGACAATCTGGTCAGGCACCTGATCCATCCGGTTCCGGACCCCGAAAGACCTTTCTTGGGCGTCCACCTGACCCGTAAAATCGCCGGTGATTTCACGGTAGGGCCCAATGTGGTGCTGGCATTCAAACGCGAAGGCTACAAGCTGAAACAGGTTTCGACGTGCGGCATGGCTGAAACGCTGACTTATCCGGGCTTTTGGCGCATGCTGGCGCAAAACGCGGGTTCGGTTGTTTCGGAATTGGAAGCTTCAGCCTCGAAACGAGCTTATCTGAAGCGCGTCCAAAAAGATTGCTCGCGGATAAAACTTTCCGACCTGGCATCCTGCCCGGCAGGCGTGCGCGCCCAGGCGGTTGCGCCCAACGGCAAGATCATCGACGAATTTCTGTTCGTTCAAAGCGAGCGTTGCCTGCGTGTCGGCAATGCCCCTTCTCCGGCGGCGACTTCGGCGATGCTGATCGCGAACTGAATCGCGGACCAGTTTTCCGTTTGCACAGGTTCCCACCGAGATGTTTGCAAAGCGCGGTCAGATCGACTTCCTGCCTCCAGATTGGGAGATGCGCATCATCAACGCAATTTTCGTTCAAGCCTGCGCAGTCGGGAGTTATTTGCCGCTTCGTCCGCGGACGGCAACTTTTGATTGCTTCGCTCTTCGTTCGCTCTTGAGACGCCCACACCATGCACCGCCTCGTCGTCGGCCTTGGCCAACGTCGGCGACCGGAACACAATATCGCAGTCGAAATACAGAAGGGTTTGAGATTTCGTGGGAACATGCCGGGTCTTGCCCCGATTCGATTGCAGGTCGGCCCCGCCAAAGGACAAGACTGACCGATTGCTGCGTTTGTTCGCGCGGCTGCAATGCTGCTTTACGACGAGATGAACTCATTCCAGCGTTTCACCATGTAATGGTCTTCGTCCATAACCGTATTCCAGCAGGCGATATTGCCGATCCGATCTTCAAATGAGCCGCCGTCGCGAATCAATCCAGTGCTGCCTTGAAGACTGCCGAACGGATCCAGAATATCTTCGGCTGCCGACTTGCCGTCGTACCAGAAATCCCGTTCCGCCGCGCTGAGGTTGGACTTGGCGGTCTCCGGCACCGAACTGTAATAACCTGTTTTGGCCATGAACGCGCCCTGCCACCCGTCAAGGATCCAGTTCAGGTACTCGTGGGCCGCCTCCAGCTTCAGCCCATCCAGATGTTTCATCAGACCCATGCCGACACCCCAACCGCGATATCCTTCTTTCAACGGCGCATATGAGACGTCGATGCCGCGGGCCCGCACCGCGGTCACGGCAGGCGACCACATCGACTGAATGATTACTTCTCCCGAGGCCATCAGATCGACCGATTCGTCAAGCGACGACCAGAACGCGCGGAATTGGCCGGACTGCTTAGCGGCGATCAGTATTTTGATCGTCTTGTCGATCTCCTCGCGGGTCATGTTGCCCTTGTCTCCATAGACAAAATCGCCGCGGGCTTCAATTGCCATGGCGGCGTCCATGATCCCAATTTGCGGAACGTTGAGCAGAGCTGTCTTGCCCGCGAACTCCGGATTCAGCAACTCGGCCCAGCTGTCGATCGCGTGTCCGATCAGGTCGGGTCGAATGCCCAAAGTGTCCGCGTTGTAGATAGTGGGAACAATTGTGGCATAGTCTGTCGGGCCGTCTGCGAACCCGTCGGAACCCCGACCGTCGGTATACTGCACCTCGTAAGGCAAAATACCTTGGCGCGACGCCTCCGATCCGTCGAAGTTCTTGCCTTCACGGAACAGCGGGATGATTTTCTCCCAATTCTTGATCTTGGCGGTTTCGATCGCGTGCATTTGCTTGCTTCGCCAGACCTTCGCCAGCGCCCAGAATTCGAGGTCTGCAATATCGGCGGTTTCCGGCTGCGTGGCCACGCGCGCCATCAGCGCATCGGTTCTGGCGCCTTGGGTTTCGATTGTGAACCCGAGATCCTCGGAAGCTTTGGCGGCAATGTCTGGATAGACCGAATATGACGGACCGACTTGCCGGATCGTGACGTCTTTCAGTGTGTTGGCCCAGACCATCGGCGCGCCTAACATCCCGGAGCCTGCGGCGAGCGCCGCCGCGCCGCCCTTTAGAACGCCGCGGCGACCAATGCCCGCGCGGACCGCTCCAGTGTTCAATTTCGTCATGTTTCATTTTCCTTTCATTCATCCCCCGTCCGCGTGATGCCGAGCTGGCAGAAGGGATCAGGATCGGCTTCGCTGCCGCGATTCCTTAGAGCGGTTTTCACTGGGTCGAACCGCGGTGCCTATGCCATCTTCCCTTAATACCCCGCGGACATTGGAGATTTCCCAGATTGAACTGGTTCCGCCCAAGTGAAAAGCGTCCTAACGCCAGAATGCCCGAAACTTAGGTCCGCAATGCCCAAACTTTTCAGGCGAGCGGCGGGCGGGCCGCAATCCGCTCGTGCGCCTCGGCTTCTACCGGAAGAAAAGCGGCTGCTTTGTTCGTGCCGGCGGTTCGATCAGCGCATTTGCGCGGACATGTTTGGGCATGATTTCGGCGCGCTCTCGGAGTCGGTCGCTGATGGAAAATTCGGAGCGCCGTCCCGGATGCAATTCAGATGGAAGGTTTCCGGACCGTTCAGTCGTATGTCCGCCCGGCCAGCGGAGTGTCTTTGATGAAATCTTGCAACTTCCGGATAAGCGTGCTCTCGGCCGGATTGAGGTTGCGCTTGGGGTTGCGGACGAAGTGCACATCGATCGCTGGCAGATCTTCATAGGGCGGAAGCTGCCGGAGATTTCCGAGAGAGACGTCCTTTTTCGCGATATGCACGGGCAGCGCGCCGATGCCCAGACCTGCCATGATCATCCTGCGGACTTCCGGCAGATTCGCCGATATGCCTTTGGGCGCGCTTCTGAGCAGCGCCCGCTCCCGCAACAGGCTCACCGAATGCAGCGGCCCGCTTTCGCTTTCCGTCTGAAACGAGATCGACGATTCTCCCCTCAGCTGAAGGAGCCCGATATTGCCTTCGCCGAAAAGCCGATGGCAAGGTCCGCAATACAGGCCGAAGAACTCGCGGAAAAGAGGAGTTGAACGGAGTGATGAATCCGGTTCCCGCATGAGGCAGAGGCCGAACGAAGCCCGGTTCTGCCGCACCCGGTTGAGCACTTCCGAACTCTCGGCGATGGAAATCGAATATGTCGCGTCGGGGTGGTCGACATTGAACCCTTTCAAAAGATCATCGAAATGCGATGAAACGACATGGCTGGCCATCACGATGGAAACATGGCCGCTGACGCGTCCGTCCGTTTCGGTCATCAGGCTGGGGATCTGAGAGACCGATCCGAAAATCACGTTGCATTCGCGATGGAGAATCCGGCCGGCGTCCGTAATCTCAAAGAAGTTCGGCCGGCGGGTCACCAGTTTTTGCGCGACGGAATCTTCCAGCCGTTTCAAGGCGCTGCTGATCGTCGGCTGGGTCACGCCCAGAAACTCCGCCGCGCGGGTGATCCCGCCCTGATCGACCACAACCATGAACGTGCGAAGCAGGTTCCAATCCAGCCGCCAAGGAAAGCGTTGCTCGTAGGGCTTCATCATAAAATCAATCTATGATTTGCATTGAGATTATTTGTTTGCCCTATCTATAGGGCTTGTGCAAGCATCCGGTCCGATGGAAGCGCTTGCCGTTTATCTTTGAACGGCGTGCTCGCGACACTCAAGAGAGGATTCCGCATGAACGCTATTTCGAACATCTTCAAAGCCGCCGGCGTGGCCGGCGCGCTGGCCATCGCACCGCTGGCCGCATCGTCGCCCTCGCTGGCGGACGAACTGGACGCCATCAAGGAAAACGGCGTGATGCGCATCGCCATGAGCGGTGCCTATCCTCCGTTCAACTTCGTCAACGAGCAGAATGAAGTCGTCGGATTCGACCCTGCCATCGGCAAGGCGATCGCCGAACGCATGGGCGTCGAGGTCGAGATCGTGACCACCGCTTGGGACGGCATCATCGGCGGTCTTCTGGCCAACAAATACGACGCGATCGTCGGTTCGATGTCGATTACCGAGGAGCGCAAAGAAGTGGTGGATTTCGTTGGCCCCTACTATCGGATGAGCCGCGGCATCTTCGTCAAGGAAGGATCCGCCGTGGCGGATATTGCCGGGCTTGAAGGCCGCAAGATCGGCGTGACGCTGGGGGAAACCCACGAACAGTGGGCCAACGAGCAACCCGGCTGGGACGTGCGCACGTATAAGGGCCTGCCGGAACTGTTGCTGGAGCTGGACAATGGCCGCGTCGATGCCATCGTGACCGACGACATCCCGGTTCTTCTGGCGATCCGCGAAAACGGGAATGCGATCGCCCAGCTCGACACGTCGGGTCTTGCGGGCATTGCCGACCAGGCCGGCATAGCCATCCGGAAAGGCAATCCTGAACTGCGCAAAGCAATGCAGGATGCGTTGGATGCCATCCAGGCTGACGGCACCTACATGGCCATCGCTGAAGAATGGGTTGGCGGCGACATCCGCTGAGCAGCCTCTGGATCTGGCGGTTTACCCTTCCGCCAGATCTGGATTTTCCGTCGGCCGGCCCCAAGCGCCGCGATGGACTTTGATCTGATTCTGCGCGTCCTGCCTTATTTTCTGCAGGCCGCGATCATAACGATCAAACTGTCGGTTTATTCGACCGCGCTCGGCCTCGTCTGCGGAGCTCTCGGGGCGTCCGCTCGGCTGTCGCGCCATCGGTCGCTGCGTGCCGTCGGAGCGACGTATGTGTCGGTGATCCGAGGCACGCCGGCGCTTATACAGTTGTTCATCCTTTATTTCGGCGGCCCGCAGGTCGGCATCCAGTTGGACGCGTTCGAAGCGGGCGTCATCGGGCTGGGCGTCAATATCGGGGCCTACATGGCCGAGACGATGCGCGGTGCCATCATCGCCGTGGACAAGGGCCAATTCGAGGCCGCGCGCACCTTGGGTTTGAGCCATGTCCGGGCGATGCGCAAAGTGATCCTGCCCCAGGCCGCCCGGCTGATGATTCGGCCGCTGGGCGTCAATATCAACGCCCAGATTAAGGGCACCGCGCTGGTCGCAGCGATTTCGGTTGTGGAGCTCACCTATACTGCGCAACGCTATATCGGTTCAACCTACAAGCCATTCGAAATGTTCATGCTCGCCGGCGCGCTTTACCTGGTCATCATCTATGTCGTCGGGCTGGGCGTTTCATTTCTGGACAGAAGGGCGGCGCTCAAATGATCCGCAAGCCCACCCCGACCCGAGGCCGCCATGGGTCTTGATTTCTCAGTCGTCCCCGCCTACATCGACCGGCTTTTGCTGGGGGCGCTTTGGACCGTAGGCATTACGCTTTTCGCGTCGCTGCTCAGTTTTTTCGGCGGCATCGTGTTCGCGGTCGTCGCGCTCTACGCTCCCGCCGCGATCCGCTGGCCGTTCAAAGCGTTCGCTTGGCTTTTCATGGGCACGCCGCTGCTGCTGCAGCTGTTCCTGATCTATTTCGGCCTGATCCAGATCGGAATCGATCTGCCTGCCTTCGTGGCCGGGGTGATCGGACTTGGCCTGCATTTCGCGGTCTACAACTCCGATATCATTCAAGCCGGCATTCTGGCGGTCGACAAAGGCCAGTACGAGGGCGCGCGCACGCTCGGTCTCAGTCGAGGGCAGGCGATCCGCAAGATCGTGGTGCCGCAGGCCGTGCGTTCCGTGGTGCCGCCCATCGGCAACAACATGATCGCGTTGCTGAAAGACAGCGCGCTGGTCTCGGTGATCGGCGTGACCGAACTGACGCTCAGTTCGCAGCTGGCGATTTCCAAGACCTTCCGGCCGTTCGAATTCTACATTGCCGCCGCCGCTTGCTACTACATCATCAACCTGGGACTCGAGGCCGGGCTCAGCCGGGTCGAGCGCCGCATTGCCGCCGCCCGCTGAGCGATCGAGGAGACGGGACCATGACCGGGAAACACATTGTGGACATCCGCCACGCCGCCAAAAGTTACGGCGAACTCAAAGTGCTACACGACGTCAACCTCCAAGTGAAGAAGGGAGAGATCGTCGCCATCATCGGCCCGTCAGGCTCGGGCAAATCGACGCTGCTCCGTGCGATCAACGACCTGGATCCGCTGACCTCCGGCGAGGTCCGGCTGGAGAATGCCGTGGTCAACGAAACCCTTCCTCATCGCCGGTATGAAAGGCACATCAACCGGGTGCGGCAGGAGATCGGCATGGTGTTCCAGCACTTCAACCTGTTTCCGCATCTGACGGTGCGCGGCAACATCACGCTCGCGCCCAAAATGTTGAAGGGGATTTCGAATGCAGAAGCCGACAAGCTGGCTGAAGAACAGCTCGAGCGGGTCGGGATGCTGGATCGGATCGACTATTACCCGAGCCAGTTGTCAGGCGGCCAGAAACAGCGTGTCGCCATCGCGCGGGCGCTGGCGATGAAACCCAAGGTAATGCTGTTTGACGAAGCGACCTCGGCGCTCGACCCCGAACTGGTCGAAGAGGTCAATCTAGTGATGAAGCAACTCGCCGAGGAGAATATGACGATGATCATCGTCACGCATGAGATGGGATTCGCCGAAAGCGTCTGCGACAGGGTGGTGTTCATGGATGGCGGCTACGTGGTCGAGGAAGGCCCGCCCGATGTCGTGTTCCGCAATCCGAAACACGAACGCACCCGCAATTTCCTGCGGAAGCACCTGCAAGGACAGAACTGAAGTGAAAGACGTCGCAATGGCGGAGTCGAACCTGTTTTACCAGTCCCGGCTGGTTCGCCCGATGCTGGACCGAGCTGAGGGGATCTACATCTGGGACACGGCGGGCAAGCGCTATATTGACGGGTCTTCCGGCGCGATGGTCAGCAATATCGGCCATTCCAACCCGCGAGTGATTGCCGCGATGAAGGCGCAGATGGACAAGTCGACTTTCGGCTACCGCCTGCATTTCCAGAATGGGCCGGCCGAGGCGCTGGCGCGCAAGACCGCCGGTCTGATGCCCAAGGGTCTGGACCGGGTGTTCTTCGTCTCAGGCGGATCCGAGGCCGTGGAGAGTGCGATCAAGCTTGCCCGGCAATACGCGGTGACGCAAGGGCAAGAAAGCCGATGGAAAGTGATCTCTCGTTTTCCGTCCTATCATGGCGGCACGCTGGGCGCAGTGGCGCTGAGCGGATACGACCCCCTGTCGAAGCCTTTCGAGCCGATGCTGCGTGGCATGCCCAAGGTCGCAGCGCCGCTTTGCTATCTGGACCGCGACCACCTGAGCGACGAAGCGCGCGGGCTGAAATACGCCGAATTGCTGCGCGACAGGATCATCGAGGAAGACCCTGAAAGCGTATTGGCCTTCATCATGGAGCCAGTGGGCGGCGCCTCGACCGGCGCGCTGGTTGCGCCGGACAGCTATTACGGCCGCATCCGCGAGATTTGCGATGAGTTCGGCATTCTGCTGATCCATGATGAGGTGATGACCGGCGCCGGTCGCACGGGCAAGTTCGTCGCCTCCGAACATTGGGGCGTGACGCCCGACATTTTGGTTCTCTCCAAAGGCTTCGCAGCCGGTTATGCGCCGCTCGGGGCGATGGTGGCGAGAACGCCGCTCGTGGACGCGGTCATGGATGCGGGCGGGTTCATGCATGGTTTCACGTACGCCGGCAATCCACTGGCGTGCGCCGCGGGAGTGGCGGTGCTGGACGAATTACAGCGGCAGGACATGATCGGCAACGCTGCGGCCATGGGCGGCGCGCTGAAGAGCGAATTGAAAGGGTTGATGCGGCGTTATCCGTTTGTCGGCGACGTGCGCGGCAAAGGGTTGCTGCTGGCCTTCGAGCTGGTGTCCGACCGCGAGACAATGACGCCGCTGCCCAAAGGTTTGAATGCGTTCAACCGATTGGTCGATCTTGCCCATGAACGCGGCCTCATTATCTATTCCCGCCGCACGAGAGGCGGACATGAGGGCGATCATTTTCTGGTCTGCCCGCCGCTGATCGTCACCCGCGAGCAGGTGAATGAGATTATGGACATTCTGATTGAAAGCCTCGACGCGATGGCGGCCGAGATGAGCCTGCCGGTGGACCGCTGATGCCGCTGCCCGACAAGTCCCGCGCCATTGAGGCGGTCGTTGCGCAAATCCCCGATTGCGCCAGCGTCATGCTGGGCGGTTTTGGCATGCCGGGCACCCCGTTCTGCTTGATCCGGGAACTGGCGCGACAGGGCCAGACCGGCCTGACCGTCATCAAGAACGATGCCAACGAGGCGGATATCGGGGTGGATTGGCTGCTGAAGAACGGGCAGGTCGCCAAGCTGATCACTAGCCATATCGGGCTTAACTCAAACGCGGTTGCGATGATGAACGCCGGCGAGATCGAGGTCGAATTCGCGCCTCAGGGCATTCTGGCCGAACGAATCCGTGTGGCCGGGGCGGGCGTCATGGGGTTCGTCACTGATATCGGCATCGGCACGCCGATGACCGAGGGCAAGCAGCGTGTCACTGTCGGCGGCGTTGAGGGGATTGTGGAACCTGCGCTAAGTGCGGACTTCGCCCTCCTGCACGCCGACCGCGCCGACCCGTTCGGCAATCTGCGCTTTGCCGCCGCCGCGCGCAATTTCAATCCTTTGATGGGCATGGCCGCAAACAGGACAATCGCCGAAGTCGATACATTCGTGCCCTTGGGCGACATCGCGCCTGAGGACGCGCATCTGCCCGGCCCCTTCGTGGATGACGTCGTGCCGCTCCGTGAATCGATGCAGGCGTAAAGTGCCGTTGGACTCCAAGAGGCGAATGCTGCGCCGCGCGGCGGCCGATATCGAAGCCGGAATGGTCGTCAATCTGGGCATCGGCCTGCCCACGCAGGTATTGAACTATGTACCTGCCGACCTGCCGGTCTGCCTGCATTCGGAAAACGGCATCGCCGGAGTGGGGCCTATGCCGGAGCGCGCGCAGGTCGACCGCAATCTGATCGACGCGGGCGGGGCCTACGTTTCGCCCATTCCCGGCAGTTCGTATTTCGACAGCGCGCTGAGCTTCGCCATCGTGCGTTCGGGTCGGCTCGACCTGACGCTGCTGGGCGCGTTCGAGGTGGCGGGCAACGGCGATCTGGCCAACTGGATGATTCCCGAAAAATTCTCGCCCGGCGCGGGCGGCGCGATTGAATTGGCTCAAAAGGCGCGCCGGGTCGGCGTGATCACGACGCATACCGACAAGAGAGGCAATCCCAAGATCCTCGACGCCTGCAAATTGCCGCTGACCGCGCGTGCTTGCGTCGACAGGATATATACGGACATGGCAGTCTGCGATGTCACGCCCGAGGGGCTGCGCCTGACTGAAATCGCCGAAGGGGTCGCTGTCGAAGACGTGGTCGTCGCCACCGGCGCGCAATTGATTGTGCCTGATCGGCCCTTGCCAACTTTCTGACGGAACCGGCCAATGAACTCCGAGGACAAAACCGCCATTCTGAGTGCCGTCGACGCTCTGTTCGACGCCGAGATCGAGTTTCTGTTCGAGCTCAGCCGCTACCCTTCGACACGCGGCAACGAGCAGCCGGCGCAGGATTTCATGGCCCGCGAGTTGGCCGCGCGCGGGCTGGAAGTGGACCGCTGGCGAATTGACCTCAGCGATATCGCACATCTGCCCGGTTTTTCCCCGGTGATCGGCAATTACGATGATGTGGTGAACGTTGTAGGCATCCACCGCTCGGCCTCGCGCAAAGGCCGCAGTCTAATCCTGAACGGCCATATCGACGTCGTGCCCGAGGGTCCGCCGGACATGTGGAACACGCCCCCGTTCGAGCCGCGCATCGACGGCGGCTGGATGCACGGGCGCGGCGCCGGCGACATGAAGGCAGGGCTGGCGGCGAACCTCTTTGCGCTTGATGCGTTGCGGCACCTGGGTTTTGCACCGGCATCAGATGTATTTTTTCAGTCGGTTGTCGAGGAAGAATGTACAGGCAACGGCGCGCTGGCGTGCCTGCAGCGAGGTTATGCCGCAGATGCGGCGCTGATTCCCGAACCTTTTGCCGAGGAGCTGGTCATCGCGCAGCTTGGCGTTTTGTGGTTTCAAGTGCATCTGCGCGGAATGCCGACCCATGTCGCGTATGCGGGCAGCGGTTCGAATGCGATCGAGGCAGCAATTCCGCTGATCGCCGCGCTGCACGAGATGGAGGCGCGCTGGAATCTCCCCGACCGGCGCCACGGGGCTTACCGCGACCACAGTCATGCGCTGAACCTAAATGTGGGCAAGATCCAAGGCGGAGATTGGCCCAGTTCGGTGCCTGCCTGGTGTGTATTCGACGTGCGCATGGGCTTGTTTCCAAGTCAAGACATCGACGCGGCCAAGTGCGAGATCGAAGACGTGCTGATGGCTGCCGCGCAAACCCATCCGTTTTTGCGCAGCAATGCGCCGGAAATCGTCTATCATGGCTTCCAAGCCGAAGGATATGCGCTTTCCGAAGATGCCGGCGCCGCCGCCAGAGCGGCAATTGGCGCGCTGGAAAGGGCGCACTGCGCCGTCACCGGCCGGGACTTGAGCAAGCTGGCGATCACCGCAACCACGGACGCGCGATTCTTCGGGCTTTACGGCGATACGCCCGCGCTGGTTTACGGGCCGAAAGCCGAAGCCATTCACGGCTTCAACGAGCGGGTGGATTTGGACTCGGTTCGTCGCGTCACCCAGTCCGCTGCGCTGTTCATCGCCGACTGGTGCGGTCTAGAAAAAATCTGAGAGAAAGAATCAAATTTTCACTTGCGTATTGCGCGGTGGGACGTCTCATGATTTTGGGTTAAGACAGATTCATGCTTTCGAATTCGTGGCCGTTGCCGACCGGCCTTCTAGGCGTAATGGCAAGCTGAAGGCGCGGATGTAGAGGATCAAGGAGCAGCTGAACGACGGGCCGGCTGCTCGCGGCAACGCCGATTCACGCTCGCATTCCGTGGCTTTGGAGATTTGATCTGAAGACTTTTCTGTTCGCTGCCGCCGTTTTTCAGAAGCTGATGCACGGCCTTGGGCTGCCCGTCGTTGCTTGTAGGCAATTGCGGCGCGCCACGTAAGACCGTGATATTGCAATGCTGAACGAACGCTTTGTTCAAAAATTTGCAGTTAATATGTGTTCTCGCCGGACCGAGTCTGGGAGTGGCATTGAATGGGTTATGCAATCAAATGCTGACAGTTTCGACAGAAATGCAAATCAAAAATGCCCGAATCAGAATTTCAGTTTATATCCTTTGCTCCGGTACCTAATGTAGATGGTTGGGTCCCTGAAGTGGAAAAACCTACCGGAACCCGAGAAAAGACAACGTTGATCGATCCCCGCACCGGAAAGCACCATATATTCAAGTTTCCAAAGGAAAAGAGAGAGAGCATCAGATTTGGTCGGAACTGCTCGGATCCTTCATCGCTGTAGATTTGTTGGGATGGGATGTTCAGCACACTAGCATTGGTAAATTTCGAGGCCAAATAGGCAACATATTGAAGTATTTCTTTGATCCAAGGAGTAAATCAAGCAAAAATACGTCTGCCAAAGAAACCTTTACTGGAGGTTGGACTCTTTGCACTCAGATTGACGCTGATTTTGATGTGGACAAGGGAACTCGACACACGTTGCCACTCTTGGTGCGTGTATGCGACGAGGTCGCAGTACCCAAATATGACATCAGTCGGAAATGTTTCCTTGATTTCTGGGCGCAAGCGTTCGCGCTTGATTGTTTGATCTCGAACACGGATCGTCATGCCGAAAACTGGGGGATCATTGAAGGTCGCTCTGGCGCAAGAATGGCTCCGCTTTACGATAACGGATCAAGTTTGGGTTGCGGTTTGGATCAGATTGGCTTGGATAGAGCATTCGATGAAAATCAGGGCGTATTGGTTGCTCATCTTGAAAAGCAGCGCAAGAACGGCCGACATCACGTCAGGGCGAAAGAGCCGGCGAAAAAGGGGGCATTCTTCAAGGAAATCTGCGAGGAGTTCCTCAAGATATACCCCGAGGGCAGGTGCCGGTTCAGACAAGCCGTTAATGCTGATATTGATGCTGTCGACGGATTGATGGATGTGATCGGAAGGCAAAGCGAAATCGGCGAACCATACGGTCTTTCTATACGGAGGCAGAAACACATATATGCCATGTTGCAAATCGGGCAAGAACGAATTAGGAACGTCCTTGCGCGGAGCCAAGACAATGATTGAGAACCCGATTCATACGCAGCGTGCGCTATTGGTATGGCAACGTCCTCTCGGACAATGCGACGAACGCCGCGATAGGTTTGCGGTGGCGGAGCTTGTGCAGGGCGAGGGGCAGGTTTCGTTTCGGTATTTTGACGGCGGTCATATTCTGAATGCCGAGAACGAAGGGTTCAGTGGCTATCCAGGACTTCCAATTGGGTCTGAGCATTTGGACCGGATCGCCATGGGCGTCTTGATACGCCGATTGCCGCCGAAAAGCCGAGCAGACTTCGGGGAGTACTTGGAGACCTTCGGGCTTCCATGGAGTCAAGAGCTACCAGACCTTACGCTACTCGCGTATACGGGGGCACGATCAACCAGCGACAGCTTTTCAATTTGCGAAACCTTTGACGGATTCCAAGCTCCATTTACTTTCATTTTTGATGTCGCGGGCAGCCGACACTACGAGGACAACCACACGGCACTTGAAGTCGGCGAACAATTGCGCTTGGAGAGAGAAAAACAAAACGAATATGATCAAAACGCGGTTAGTTTCGTACGAAGCGATGGTGCCGTGGTCGGGTACGTGAATCGGCTCCAAGCCAAAACAGTTGGGAGTTGGCTGGGGAAATTTGAGATCAAGGCGACCGTATTCCGGAAAAATGGACGAGCGGAGTACACTCGATTGTTCGTTCGAGCGGAGGTGTCTGCTTTGGGCAAGGCCGCGACTTAGTGGCCCGCTCAACGGCGGCATGTTTCCGTCGAGGTGTCCGCCGAATCGCTTCCGACTCAGTGCTCAGCCGCTGGCGACCACACCGAGACAACTGAACGAAATAGAAAGTTTGGAAACCGCAATTCAATAGTCGGCGACCTGCCGCGAGCAATCCGAACAGAGCGATGCCTTGTCGCAAAAGGAGTGAATTCGACTCCGATGCTGGAGGCTGAAGCCAATGCGCATCAATAGATCGGGCACAAAAGTTTGCTGGTCAGCCTGGTGATATCCGCTCGTCGCGAATGCGATTCCGAGGCTATCTCATCGGCATTGCTTGTGATAATTTAAGGCTGACTTGAACAAAATACTTCGGGGAGGACTTCTGATCATGCGACATTTGCAGTTTATGGCGGCCTGCGCTGGCATTGCGTTTATTTCCAGCAGTGCCATAGCGCAGGAGTTCAGCTCCGTCGTTGTCTTTGGGGACAGCCTTTCGGATTCGGGAAACCTTGCAAGTACCCAGTCGCTTCCGCTCGGAACAAGCTTCACTACGAATCCCGACCCCGTATGGGCTGAACTCGTCGCGAGAGAATTCGGCAACAACGGGACGAATTCCGTGGCAGACGGCTCAAATTTCGCTTGGGGGCAGGCTTGCGCCAATCCTTCGGGAATTTGCTCACAAAGCAGTCCAGTGCCCGACATCGCCCGGCAAATTTCTCAACATTTGGCCAAGAGGGGCGGGAGCGCCGACCCGAACGCGTTGTATATGATCTGGGCCGGCGGCAACGACATTGAAGCGATCGCTACAGCTGCTGCCGGAGATTCATTGTCCAGCACCGAAGCGAATGGCGAGATCCGCGGCGCGGTGGCCGCCTTGCTGCAGCAAATCGGACGCCTCAAGCAAGCCAGCAGCGCACCCGGTGAGCCCGGCGCGCGCTTTGTCGTCGTGCTCACCGTTCCGGATCCGGGACGCACGCCGCTCGCGGCAAGGGAAAGCAGGACGGCGCAGGGTCAGCTTTCATTGATGGGACAGGGTTTCAATCAAGGACTCATATCAGGCTTGCCAATGGTGGAAGAAGGCACGATTTTTGTTGATGCCGCCGCCCTTGCCGCGGAAGTCTTCGCGGATGCGGATGCTTACGGATTTACCAGCACTCAGGGAGTGGCGTGCCCGTTCGGAATAAATCCGGAAAGACCTGGAGGCGGCGGCGAGTCGCTCGTTTGCGGCCCGACTGCAGACGGTTACTTGAGGGCTCCCGACGAGTCAGAAACGTATTTCTTCGCAGACGGCTTGCATCCGAGCGGTGCATCGCACGAGTTGATCGCAAATGCTGTGCTCGCCACCATTTCCGCGCCGCTGCAAGCTGCAATGGCAGGAGCCGGCGGCAAGGCGGTCTCCGAGGCTCATCGAACTTTTGCGAACACCGATCTGCTTTCAATGCTGGGACAAGAGGCCGAGGCCGGTTCTTGGCACCCGTACGTCGGCGGCTCGTTCACCGTAGACACCTCCGCCGATTTTCCGCGGCTCGGCAGCGCCAGTGCCGGAGCGCAGTTGATCACCTTGGGAACGAATTATGCCGCAAGCCCCACAATGATTTTCGGGACGGCGGCAAGCATCGGCAACTACGACTACGATGTGCGTGGTGCTTCCTTTGAACACCGTGTTTTGAATGGATCGCTTCAGGCGACAGCTCGGTACGGGGTGGTCACGCTGGTCGGGGATGTAAGCTTCGGCAGGACTTCGGTGAATATTGATCGCTTGATCAGATTGGGCACGGCGACAAGGGTGCAAACCGGGTCCACGAGCGTCAGCCAGACCAGCGCGGAATTCAGCATGGATGTGCCGCTCGCCGGAACGGTTGAATTGAATCACGGTATTTTCTTGGGAGCCACGTGGCTTGACCAGGCCGTGAAGGGCTACAATGAGGCCGGCAATTCCTCCACTGCGCTGAATTTCTCCGCCTTCAACCGTGAATCAGTTATCGCCCGGATCGGATACCGCCTCAACGCAGTTTCGGCCGACGGAATGTTTCGACCTTACGCACGAATTGCGTATGAAACAGAAGTCGACAGTACAGTGACGCCCGCTTGGGCTTCATCAAACGCGCTTTCAAGGCGATTTGCCGTGCCTGCAGGGGCTTCGGATGAAGAGTGGTTTCTCACCGATATAGGAGTCACGGCCAAAGTGTCGGACAACGCCACTGCATTTGCGAAATTCACCGGCCGATTTAAAGGCGGCTTGAACAACGGTCGGAGAATTACCGGCGGAATCAGCTTCGCATTTTAAGCGAGGAGCTGCGCCGTCTTCGGGAATTGACATTCAGGTTGCAACCGATCGGCTGCAACCTGAATGAGCCCGATAGAGAGCTTGACGGAATGCGGCGCCCTCGCATTTGTCGGGGCCTGTTTCGTTCCTCCGCGCAATACTCGATCAATGATTGCAGGATAGACTTTCCGCGGATGGCAAGCCGCGGCCGCTGTCAGCGCAAGAAAGTAAAACGAGGATTTTTCAGCTGCTGGCTGATAGGAATGTGTTGCAGTGGATTGTGCACCGCCCTCAGCAAATGTCGCTATTCTGAACGTTCCGGCAACTTGGAAGGCAAGAGTGTCTGAGAAATGCCGGGCAACGAATTGGTTGCAGGAACTTGGCGCGTCCGACGGCGACTTACGAAGTCGGATTATTCCCCATTCGCTTCCGGCGCTCGCGGATTTTGGCATCCGCTTCCGTCGTTCCATCGTGGAATGAACCGAAGAATTTGTCCCACGGGATTTCCAACGATCCGTAATTGCACTCGAAATATCTGTGATGCATCTGGTGATGGAAAGTGCCGAGCTTGAGGCGATCCTTGTCCTTCACCAGAAGCCCTTCAAAGCCGCTGTGCGTCGTGACGGCGCTGAGCGTGTAGTACTGGAGATGAAATAGTATGTGGACGGGATGGGCTGCGACGATGAAATGCACCATCACCGAGCCGAGATAGATGAGATGCTCGATCGGATGCATCGACAACCCGGACCATGGCCCGATGTTGATGTTTCTATGGTGGACCGCGTGCACATGCCTGTACAGAAAAGGGACATGCAGAAGGCGGTGGATCCAATAGAAGTAGAAACTCTCCCAAACAGGGACGAACAGGAACAGCAGCACGAACCAGACCGGGTTGGCCGCCCAGGTCAGAACTGGAGCGTAGCCGTTGGCCATCGCCCAGTAAAGCACCGCCTCGTACATGGTCCAGAATGCGACGCCGCTTCCGAGCGTCCAGAACATGTTGTCTCGGACTTGGCCCTTGAACGAAAATTGGCGCCCGTTCTTCATGAGGGGCCGGGCGTCGTATTGGAGCTTCTTGCCTTGCTTCGACCAAGTGTAGAAATACAGATGCAGGCTTCCCGCCACGAACAGCATCAGCAGGAAATTGCGGACATAGATCTGGGCAATCCATCCGAACGCAAGTTCGCGCGCTTCCTCAAGCGGAGGCTGGAAATAAAGGTAGCAAAGGAATGCAATGCCGACGATGATCAGCTTTTCCGAGATCAAGAACCAGGAATTCCAGACCCAGCGAGCCATTTCCAATGGTCTGAGCGGAAGCGTGAAGAACGGCGAAACCCGAATCGGCACCTCGGGTATATGATTCCATCCTTTCAGAAGCTTGTCGGACATATTGTTCCGCGAACTTGTCTTCGCCTACCGCTTCTTCCGAATATACCAAATTACAAAGTCATGTGAATGTTTGCTTCGTTCGCTAGCTGCCGTTCCTGAATTGCTGCCTATAGAACCAACGGGAGTAGATCATGCTGTGCTCGGCAGGGTGCATGTCCAAGAATTCGCCCGGTCATGCGGCGAGGAGCTGATCCAGCGCGACGCACAGAAAGAGATTCGTTGCAATCCAGAATATGTCATTGAGTATTGGGGTCCAAAGGCAATTTGCTCATCAGATCCAACCCGATGCTGCGCGCGAATCCTATCAAATCAATCATCACCCAGTTCTCGGCCAATTTGTCGCCTCTGCGGATGTAAAAATCCATCACCGTCTTGGAGATCGGCGTTTGCGTAGGCGGCATTCCAAGGAACGGTTCGCCCTTGAACTCGCCGAGAAACCCCGGCCAGCCGGTGTGGGCCGCCACGCGGCCTTCCGCGACGAATGAAACCTTGGGCCATGCTCCCCTCCGATTCGGAAAACTTTTTACGGACGGTCCTTGCGCGCATTTGTAGAATTCAGCGAGTCCGTACGAGCTGCCGATCCCCCAAGGACCGTGCCAAACCATGGTGTCGTGCCAAAATCGCTCCATGCCTTGGCTGGCCAGATCGCTGCCTACAAGCCGGTTGCAGCCGCCGATCATCTCGGCGACAAGATTTCTGGTGAACTCGGTTTCGGCTGCATCGGAACAACCGCTGACGACTCCGTCTCCATTGACAGGACCGGGAGGAAACCCGACTCGGCCTTCGTAAGGATGAAACAAATTGATTCCCGCTTGGGCAGCCAATTCCGGAATGTCCAGCAAGCATCGAATATCCACGATTTTGCCGTCTTCAAATGCGTAGAACTCGCCGAAACGCAGCTGTCGCACTTCGTTCGACTTGGGAACGCCGAGCCAATTCGCATCCATCCGGCCTATTATATTGCCGGTGCTCGCGACCCAGATGCGATTGTCGCAAACGCCCCCGCAAAACAAATACGGCACTTTCATTGCATCCGGAAACGCTCGCTTCAGCGGTCCGTATGCTCCGTCCGCAACGTCATCTCTCCCTGAGAGCCTTTCAATTGGCACCGGGCCGTAAAACTCAACCTCTGAAGAAAGCTCGTTGCTGCCCGGCCATACGGCCGTGGCGTATTGCCATGCAACACTTTTGGCTTTCCAAATTTCGGAGTTCGTATCTGTTTCAATTCTCATTCTGGTTTGGTCCCGCGTCCTCGCAAGGCTGAACTCCATGGTTGGCGATCCGCTTCCGCAAGCGTTCAATTTCTTCGCCGCGGGTGAAGCAACTGTTCGGGCTCAGCATTTTTGCGGCTGTTCCGGGGTCGATTCGGGCGCGACCTTGCAAGCCTTCCGGCGGAATCCCCGACGGATTCAAACCGGACGCCGGATATGCGCCATCTGGACAGGGCGAGCTTCGCGCTGCGCTTCCCGCCCGGACGACGTCCGCGAATGAAGGAGACGGCATGGCTTCGGCGCGGCTCTCAGCCCCGCGTTTCTTCGCGGAGGCTTTCGGCGAGCTTTTCGAGCGCTTGCGCGATTTCTTCGCCGAAACTCACAGCGGCAGAAACGGATTCAGCAAAGGTCGAACTGGCGGAAGCATACGTCAAGTTGCCTGGATCAATATCCTGCAGCACTCGGCGCAGACGACTCGCCGACTCCTGCATGGAAGCCCAGTAGCTGCCGGACACTTCCTTCGCGGTTTGCCGCAGGTCTTCAGAATCTGGAAGCTCTTCAACTTCCAAGACAGCGAATGACATTGCGGCGACAAGACGATTTGCCGCGCGGGCTATCACCTCGGCATTGATCGTCGATCCCGTGTAGCCGGATTGGTGGTCCTCATGCCCATGCCCGTTCATCATGCGGAGCAAATCCCGGACTTTCCCGCCGCGGTCCGACCGCCACCACGCGGCATTCGGTCCGGCGCTCCGCTCCAAAACGCGATCAAGCGCCTTCACGATCTCATTGACCTGGTGCACTCTTGGAATGTCGACGCCCGTGCCGGAGGCAAGTTTTCCGAACGCGATCTTCGCAAAACGCTCCGCGGCATCTGAAGAGGCCGCCACGAATTCTCCCAATTCAATCCGGGAGTTGGCTGTTCGAGCATCATCGATGGCTTTTGCAAGAATATCAACTGCAATGGTAATACGTAACATGGCGCCGCGTCGCCAATCCAGGTATTCATCAGGCTTCAATATTGGCTCGCTTTCCAGTTTTGGCCATCTGCAGTGTCCGGCAATCAATTGGCCTTCCCGCGCAATCGGCGCGGCGATGTTGCCGAGGGAACAGGCGCCCTCGCAAAACCGCGTCTGCGATAATGCCAGCCCCTGAACGACTATGCTCTCGCGCGCCCTGAGTTCCTCCAGATCTCGATGGACCGCAGACGGCAAGGATTCTTCCGAGTCGGTAATGAATGCTATGTCCCAGTCGCTGTCGTCGCGATGGTCGCCGCGTGCCCGCGAACCGAATAGGATCGCCGCCTTTGCGTTCGGCCACTTGATCAATGAATCCTTGCAAAGGTCTGCGACCGTCCTGCACGCCGGTTCGGCAGGGAGAGCCATTGCAGTTGTTTCGACAGCCTGCCCCGTACGGAATTGCCCATTCACGGAATCCGACACTGATCGATCCCGGTCAAGAGCCGAGGTTGGCCTGAATGCGGCTTGGACCTCGGTTGCGCCCATCGGTCTTGTCCTCGGTTGCACTCTGGTTAATCTAACCGCCTAGGCGTCTACAGTCAAAAGAGCGGCTCTTCGTTCCGATGGCAATGCCCTGAAGTTGACTGGGTTTCAAAGAATTTCTGTCGGCGGATTTCGCCTCGGCGGAGGCGCGTCGCGCCTGCTTGGCAGCAAATCGAATGCGCCAGCCGTTCGTCACATGTTCGACCAGCCTCCGTCGATCACATGCTCGATGCCGGTGATGTAGCCGGACTCGTCCGACGCAAGATAAACCGCGAACGCGGCGACTTCTTCGGGTGTTCCAATACGGCCCATCGGCTGCCGGGCAATGAAGGCTTCCCGCGACTGTTCGTAGTTTCCGCTGGCGCGCATGCGTTCCTCCAGCGACGGCGTTTGAACAGTTGCCGGACAAATGGCGTTGCAGCGGATGCCCTGCTTCACAAAATCCGCAGCAACCGACTTGGTCAGGCCGATGACGGCTGCCTTGGTTACTCCGTATGCGAATCTGTTCGGGACGCCGATAACGCTTGAGGCGATCGAGGACATGTTGATGATCGAGCCTCCGCCGTTTGCGATCATTGACGGCAAGTATGCCTTCGTCATTCGACACATTGCTTTGACGTTGATGTTGAACGAGCGGTCCAACCGATCGTCGTCGCACTCCAAAATGGATCCTTGTTCAACAAAGCCGGCGCAATTGAACAATACATCCAGGACGCCGGTCCGCTCGACGGCCGCTGAAATCTCCGACGCGTTCGTCACATCGAGCCGGAATGTTTCCACGCCCAAGTCCGCCAATCCTTTGAGGACCGGCTCGTTGATATCCGTCGCGAAGACCTTCGCGCCCTCTTTGGACATCGCCAAAGCGGATGCTTTTCCTATGCCTTGGCCTGCTGCCGTAACGAGGCAGCGCTTTCCGTCCAGTCGTCCCAATTTCGATTCTCCCTCTCGGACCGGCTGTTGATCGAAGTCCGCGCGATTTGCGCTCCTCCATGGCAATTTACATGGCTGCTGCTGGACGCGAAAGCAATCCGCGACAAAATCCGGCGGAATTCGGCTCCGCGCCGGAACCCGGACTGTTCGCTTCGAACTGCTGAATACTTTCGGGCAAGGCTGCCGCAAATCACGCGGCGGGGAGTTGGCTCATGCTCGAAGCAAGTGAACATTCGCAAGCCGGCAGTTCCTGAGGTCGAGATTACTCCAAGCCCATTCCCTCGATGATCATCCCGACGGCATTGCCGTTGTACCACGAAGCGCAATGAGCGGAATTGTATGCCGCAATCCAGCGCTTCCAGCGGGTTGACTCTATTGCATTGAAAACATGCATGAATTGTCCGCCGGCCCAATCCTCGTCCCCATCCCTTCCAATTGCGGATGAGGTATCCGACCTGTGAAAGTCGAGTTGGAAATCAAAAGGATGGTCGAATTCCCTGTCGCCGTCCGTGTATCCGATGCTGCTTTCGTCGAATGGGCCATATGGTTGCGTGGTATCGCCCACTTTGTCGGGGCGGCATTGTTCACCGCCTCCGTGAACGTGGTTCACGACCGATTCCAATAGGGGCGAGTATGTGATCGGCTCTCGAAACAAGCATCGGGCGTAAGGACCGGCAACCGCGCAGTCGGCATCGCGTGCGCATGCAGTCGTACCGTCTGCGTCGCAATAGCCGGTTTCATGCGTTCGCCGTCCGCATAAGGAATTTATGTCCCAGAGGGGCGGGCCGCCCATGAAGAACTGGTAGTCGATTATGCTGTCGAGTTCGTTCCAATAAACAGCGCCGAATGTCGCTTGCGCGCCCATGCTGCATCCCGCAGTCCCGAACGCTCCTGTTCCGGCGATATTGTCGTGAACCCAAGATATGACGGTCGCCACGCGCTTGTTCAGCTCAGGCACGCGGGCGGGTTCGGGCGATGTGCGCGTGTACCAGCCCCAGGCGGGGGAAAACATGCCGCGATCGACAAATCCGCGTTCCCAGCGGATCATAACTGTACCGACGTCGGCCCGGTCTTCAAGTGCTCTCGCGTTCGGCCAAAAGCTCGTGCCGCCCATTCCGCTATGGAACAAAACGGTTGCGTCCTTTGCGCGCGGGTCGGTGAAGGATAGATGACCGCCCATTCCGTCTACCACGAAAGCCAGCGCCTGCTTGGGTCGATCTCCCAGCATAAGGGGGCGGCCGGACTGCGTGAAAGATGGAGCCAAACATTCCTGCCAAACTTCGCATGGCGCCTTGCAGGAGTAGCGCACCCAATAATCGCCGGTTTTGGTCGGTTCCGATTGAATTCGCTCGAATGCCGAATCCGGCTTTTTCGGATTGGACAAAGCGCAGAACTGCAGGTTATCCGATGCGGACGCGCCGTTGGACCCCAAGACGAATGCGAACGCAATCGCTGCTGACCCTGCGACAATTCTTTGAATGGGTCTCCCCTTCGACGACGGATTGGCGATGGCTCGACTTATTTCGGGCTTCATCAGAGTGAATAATTTCGTCTTTCGCATGCGAATTGGCCAAATCCTCTGCGTTGTTCGCCCGGAACATCGCATCCATGGCGCGGCAGTTCAAATTGCATCTCCAAAAGCTTGACCGGATATTGAGCGGTCTCGCAAAGACGCAGCATATTTTGCATTTGGCAACTCTGGAATTGGATTCGGGGATATGGAGCGTCGATGCCCACAGATGGTCGCCTTCTTGCGCCGGGTCCGGAAATCGCAATGGACGCTCCGCCGGACGCGGCGTTCGCCGCTTCGGACGATTACGAAGCGATTTCAGGCGGATTCAATTGAATTCCGCGGCTAAGGCCAATTCCGGGATTTCGCATCGGTAGGGCGGATTCGCCCCCGTTCTCGAAACTGTGACTGCGGAGACAACGGAGCCGAGTTCGAGAAGCGACGTCAGATCTTCTTCGGACAGATCGTCGAGCCGTTCCTTTCCAAGCAATCCTTTGTTCGAAATCGCCGCGAGCATTCCCGCGCTGAAGGCGTCGCCTGCTCCGACCGTGTCGGCGACGTCCACTTCTTTCGCGGCGACCTCGACGGTCGAGCTCCTCGTGTGCGCCGCAGCGCCGTCGCCGCCGCTCGTGACGACCAGGAGTCGCGGCCCGCGCTCGAGAATCAAATTGATTTCGGTTCTGCCGCTCCCGCCGGCGAACCATTTCAGGTCTTCGCTCGAAAGCTTCACGATGTCGGAAAGGCCGAAGAACCTGTCTAGCCTCGCGCGGTACGCTTCTTCATCGTCGACGAATCCGGCGCGGATGTTCGGATCGAACATCACGACTCGCCGCCCGCTTTCGCGGCTCGCCAAAGCCTCGAAAAAGCTGCCGCAGGGCTCGCTGATCAAACTGATGCTGCCGAAGAACAAGGCGGACACCGCGTCCGGAATGTCGGGCAGCGTTTCGGGCGAAAGCATGCGACCGGCGGTGTTTTCGTCGTAGAACGCGTAGGCTGGCTCTCCGTCGACAAGCCTGACGAAAGCGAGCGTCGTCGGCCTGTCGCTCATGATGAGATGTTCCGCGGAGACGCCGCTTCCGCCAAGCGTCTCGCGCAAAAGGCCGCCGAAAAAATCGGTCGAAACGCCGCCTAGGAAGCCCGTGCTCGCGCCTAGCCGCCCAAGAGCTACGGCGGCATTGAACACGGAGCCGCCGGCGCAAGGAACGAAACAATGGCTTCCGTCCTCCGCATGGCTCGGCATCATGTCGATCAGGGCTTCGCCGCAACAAAGTATCACAAGACCTTCCCCGCATTCGGAACAACCTCGAAACAATTATGCCATCAATTCGGGATTTGAAAACCTTCCTTGAGGCCGGGCGCGGCGATGTTGAAAATCATGCGTCCGGGCGGAGCTCAAGGGCGATTTCGCGCACGATCGGCATTGCCTCCGCAGCGTCCATCCCGGGCTCCAGCCGCTGATCGTACAGAATTCGCAGAAGCAGCTCGTCATGGTAGGTCAAGAGTGCGAATTCTTCGTTGTCATTGAAGATGGACGGCCGCGCATCCAGACTGTCGTTGAACAATCCGAGTGCTTGGGCCAATTCCTCGTGGATGCACGAAAGCCTGATCAGATCCGGGTTTTCCGCTTTGATGAGGATTGCCGCTTGCGACAAGAAATATTCCTGCTCGAAAAATTTGTTGGTCGCGTACGCGGCGCAATATGTTTGCGGCGGGCTTGAGCTGATGTCTTCGGCGAAAGAGCTGGGAAGCCTGCCTGCGGAATCCGGCCAGCGATTCTGGATGTCCGCCGCCTCGTCGCTGTCGATGACGAAGACATGGAAGTTCGGCCGGTCCTCCGACATGGCGATGTCATGGCCCGTAATTCTTCGAAGGCGTTCGGCGAATCCCGCTATGTTCGAATACTCCGCTTCGCGTTCATGATCCTTCAAAGATTCTCCGAATACGACGGCGATGCGAACCGGGCGCCTCCATCGAAGGATGACGTTCGGCTCCGTCGCTCTGACGAATTTGCCGTCATCCAGCTCGAATTCCCGCCGCAACGCGATTTGCTCGAAATTTGCTGCCAGGTCGGCCGCGTCGAAATCCTCGCCGCGGCTGGGCGGGTCGGTGCGGAGCAGCCCTGCGTTGAGCAGGAGCGATTGCCGGTCCGAAAAATGCTGCTGCAGTTCCGCCGAGGTCAGTCTCTCGTCCGGCGGCGCATCCTTCGTCTCTTCTCCTTTGACGACCGTGCAAGCTGCGTTGACGGTCAGCATCAGCGCCGCCGCGAAGGCCGAGAAGCGCGCGCTCCGCTCGGAATTGAGTCGACGATTCGTCATCCGATCTCAACTTTTCGAATCCGGACGGTCTTGAAACCGTCAATTGAGCGAACATCAACACCGCGCCCCGGCCTCGGAATTGCGTTTTTGAACCGGCGGCTTGCGTCGATGCGTCCTTTGTCGGCCCAAGCCGATTGAACCGGGGCTGGTATCGGGCGAATCGGATTGTTCATTTTTAGGCTTGGCATTCAGCGAGGTGAAGCTCTTTGGATATCCGAAGACGGCTGTCCGCCCGCCGGAAAAGATTTCCCGACGCACTCGCGCAACACCCGTTTAGGCACTTCTTCGACCTTGCCCGGAGCGAGGTTGCCGAGCCTGAACTGCCCGTAGGATACCCGGATCAGGCGGTTGACCTGCAATCCGATCGCTTCGAATGCCCTTCGTATTTCCCGATTGCGGCCTTCCCGGATTCCGATTGTGAACCATGCGTTTGCTCCGGTTCGTCTGTCGAGCGTTGCCTTGATTGAGCCGAATGTCTCGCCGTCCAGAACAATTCCCTGACGCAGCCGCTCCAGTCCAGCTCCGGTCGGGTTTCCTTTTGCCCGGACCCGGTATTTGCGCAGCCATCCGGTCGAAGGCAATTCCAGCCATCGTTTGAGTTCGCCGCTGTTCGTAAGCAAAAGCAAGCCTTCGGAGTTCAAATCGAGTCTGCCCACCGAAACGACGCGAGGCAGATCAGAGGGAAGGTTGTCGAATACGGTGGGGCGTCCCCTGTCGTCTCTGGTGCTCGAAACGATGCCAGTCGGCTTATAGTATCGCCAAAGTCGGGTCGGCTCCTTCGCGGGAATTGGAACTCCATCCAAAAGTATGATGTCAGAATCCGACACGTTGAATGCAGGCGTCGACAACACTTGGCCGTTCACTTTCACTCTGCCTGCCTCCACCATTTTTTCGGCCTCGCGGCGCGACGCCGAGCCGGAGGCCGCGATCACCTTCGCGATTCTGGCGCCCTTTGCTTTGACTGCCGGGCGACTCTTCTTGCGAGGCGGCACGTCTTGTCTGGTTCGCTCGGTCATCAATATCCGAATGAGTTTGAAACACGATTGCATTGTACGGCTGCGGTTGAAATACATCCAATTCAAAGTAGGTATTGTTCCCAATCGCGTGAATTCAAACAGCGAGGCCGCATCCCTGCCGAGCGAAGCGCCAGCCCCCTATGAACCTCTCGAGCGGAAGCCGTTCGAGTGCCATATGGACGTGGCGCTGGAAGAAGCGCGGTTTGCCGCGGCGAGAGGCGAAGTGCCGGTCGGAGCTGCCGTTGTCGATTCGGACGGGCGCGTGCTCGCATCGGCAGGCAACAGGACCAGAGAGCGTTGCGACCCCACGGCTCATGCTGAAGTGCTGGCCGTCAGGCAAGCATGCGGCGTCTTGAATTCGGACCGGCTTGTCGGCTGCTCCATCTATGTGACGCTCGAGCCCTGTCCGATGTGCGCTTCGGCGATTTCGCATGCGAGAATATCGAGGCTGTATTTCGGCGCGTCCGATCCGAAAGGCGGCGGCGTCGAGCACGGAGTGATGGTGTATTCGCACAATCAGTGCGGCCATGTGCCGGAGGTCTACGGCGGCATCCGCGAACGCGAGTCCGCGCGTTTGCTTTCCGAGTTCTTCAGAGATCTGCGACAGAAGACGTCGGATCGTTAGGCATGCCTGTCGACTGGGGCTGCTGCGGCCGCGTCGTCGATTTGCGGTTCGACGCCGCGCAAGCTATACGCTCCGAGTTTCCCGCGGGTTCTCGGCTTCGGGACGCGCCTGCCAGGTCCAGAAACGATTGAATTGAAACGGGCGTAACCGCATGGACGGCTTGGATACTTACATTGACGGCTACTGCGAGCGGATTGCTCCGGGTTTTTGGGGCGAACCGCTGAATGCCGTCACGAATTTGGCATTCATCATCGCGGCGTTCATTTCGTGGCGAAGCATCCGCGGCCACTGCATGCCTTATCTTTACGTTCTTTCGATCATTCTGTTTCTGATTGGCGTCGGATCTTTTCTGTTCCACACATTCGCCACCGCTTGGGCCGCCACTGCGGACTTCTTGCCCATTTTGGCTTTCGTGCTGGTGTACCTTTACACTGCCAACCGATTTTTCTTCGGGCTGCATTGGGGCTGGTCGCTGGCGTTCACAGTGTTGTTTTTTCCCTACGCCTTCCTGGCGGCGCAGGGCATATCGTTTGTGATTCCTCAACTTGGAGATTCAAGCGGATACGGCGCCATTGCTCTGCTGATCTATTTGTACGCGGCGGCACTTTGGCGTAGGCGCCCCGACGTCGCTCCCGGACTTCTGATCGGAGCAGTCATTCTTTCGGCCTCCATTGCATTCAGGGCTTTGGACGAACCGCTTTGCGCCGTGAATCCTTACGGGACCCATACGGCATGGCACATATTGAACGCCATCATGCTGGCGTGGATGATAAGGGTTCTGCGGGATGGGTATGAATCGGAGAACTTTGATTCCCGGCAGCGACGGACGGAAGGGTAGTTCATGGCGATCACTCCCGATGATGCACGCAAGGTTGCCCGTCTCGCACGCATTGGCGTTGATGATCGGGATCTGCCGACAATCCAAAAGGAGCTTTCAGCGATACTTGCGTTCATGGAGCGGCTTGCCGAAGTCGATGTCGAAGGGGTGGAGGCCCTTTCATCCGTTGCGCCCATGAGGCTTAAGAAGCGGGCTGACGCAGTTGAGTCCGGCAGTTGCGAGGACGAGATATTGGCGAACGCGCCGGAGGCAAGGCAAGGGTTTTTCGTCGTTCCCAAGGTGGTCGAATGACCAAGGAGCTGGCATCTCTGACAATTGCGGACGCAAGGCGGCATCTGCGCGAGAAGAAAATCAGCGCTGTCGAACTTGCGGATGCGTGCGCGGACTCATCGCAGGACGCGAAAGACCTCAATCTTTACTGCCACGAGTCGTTTGAAACCGCCCGCGAACATGCCCGAGCTGCCGACCGGAGACTCAAGGAAAGCGAACCGCCCTCGATGTGCGGCATTCCGATCGGAGTGAAGGATCTGTTCTGCATGAAGGGCGTTCCGACCCAAGCCGCGTCGAAGATGCTTTCGGGATTCAAGCCTTCTTATGAATCAACCGTCACCGCCAAACTCAAATCGGCCGGGGCCGTCATGCTGGGCAAGCTCAACATGGATGAATTCGCGATGGGGTCGTCGAGCGAGCATTCCGTGTACGGACCGGCGGTCAGCCCGTGGAGACCGAAGTCGTGCGATGCCCTATTCACCCCGGGCGGGTCTTCCGGAGGGTCGGCGGGCGCAGTCGCCGCGGACCTTTGTCTCGGGGCGCTGGGAACCGATACGGGCGGCTCAATACGGCAACCAGCCGCATTCACTGGCACCGTCGGATTGAAGCCAACCTACGGGCGCTGCTCAAGATGGGGCATTGTCGCATTCGCTTCGTCTCTCGATCAGGCAGGTCCTTTGACCAAATCCGTTCGAGACTCGGCGATCATGCTTGAGGCGATGGCGGGCCCGGACTCCAAGGACTCGACGTCGGCTGAAATCCCGGTGCCCGATTTCGAGTCCTATCTGAGCGGAAACGTAAAGGGAAAGACGATCGGAATTCCGCGCGAGTACAGGATCGACGGAATGCCGGATGAGATTGAGGCGGTCTGGTCCGAGGGCGCCGAGATGCTGAAGAGCGCGGGCGCGCGCATCGTGGATATTTCCCTTCCGCACACGCAATATGCGCTTCCTGCGTACTACGTGATCGCCCCCGCGGAAGCGTCGTCGAACTTGGCGAGGTACGACGGCGTCCGCTACGGATTTCGCGCGAAGCCGCAAGAAGGCGACGGGATCGTCGAGATGTACGAACGGTCCCGGGCAAAAGGCTTCGGACCCGAGGTGAAGCGCCGCATAATGATAGGCACATACGTGCTGTCGCAGGGATTTTACGACGCATACTACAGGCGGGCGCAAAGGGTCCGGAGGCTGATCCTTGGCGATTTCGAGAATGCATTCAATTCCGGCACGGATGTCATACTAACGCCGACAACGCCGAGTTCGGCTTTCCGCATTGGCGAAATTCCGGACGATGATCCCGTAAAAATGTATCTGAACGATGTTTTCACGGTCACTGTAAACATGGCAGGATTGCCCGCAGTTTCGGTGCCCGCGAAACTTGATCGAAGCGGAATGCCTCTTGGGCTTCAGTTGATCGGGCAGCCAATGCAGGAAGGCGAACTGCTGAATGCCGCCTATGCCCTGGAAACGGCTGCGCAATTCAAGGAGAAACCCAACAAATGGTGGAAGCGGCAATCGTCGGGATGAATCCGAAATGAGGGTGGGAGTTTCGTTGGCTCTTATGGGAGCGCTCGTCGTGACCGCCTGCGGCAACGGCGCAAGCGTCCAAAGCGGAGAATCCGTCGGGACCGATGAGATCATTCCGGTTGCGGAAGACGGTATCCAGATCTCGTTGCTCTCGTCGGAAAGTCAGTGGGCGGAGCCGTTCGACGCTGGCGCGGGTGCATCGGAAGATATTTCGCAGGAGCCGGACAACTTCGCCCGGGTCGGAGGCCCTTCGCTCGCCGCGCCCGGAAGCGGACAGCGAGACCCTGAAGAGCTGCCGACCCCGCAAAATGCTGAACCCGCCGTTGCGTTGGATCCTAGTTCGGATGCCAGCTTTGGACTTGAACCGGGCATGGAGTTCATAATTCTCGAACTCGTGGTTCGCACCCAAGAAGAAGACGGCGACCCTCGGGCATCGAATGACATCGCAGCTGGCGGCGCGGAACAGGAAACATTTTCCCCTATCGTTCCTGTCGAACCAGGGAGCGATCAACTGTTGTTCACAGACGATGCGCAAGGACAGCTGGCCGGCTCAGCCGACGGCGTGCAGGCGTTGAACGGACTTGTCGATGCATCGGCGGACAACGATGACGATATTTCGGATGAACAGGACTTCGAGGCCGTTTCCAGCCGTGAAACCATTGAGTCGGATGCCGAGAGACTGAAGGCTCAGGAGACCGAGAGACATGAATTCGTCCCGACTCCGTTGCCTGAGCGGGCAGGCGATTCAAATGTCGCCTTGTTTGCGCTTCAAACCACCCACGATGTCGGAACCAAAGTTTACAGGCGCGTGCGGCTTTTCGTTTTCGAGGCGGGCGTGCGGAATCGATGCGCGGAGTATCCGGATTCCGAAGCGGCTCAGCAGGCTTTTCTTGACGCGGGCGGGCCGGAAAAGGACGAATTGCGGATTGACCCCGACGGAGATGGTTTCGTGTGCGGCTGGGACCCCGATGTTTATCGCGCGGTGCTGAAATGACCGAAAAGCTCGCCAACGCATGGTTTCCTCATTGCCGGTGAGCTTTTTGCAATTGATAGGCTGGTTGGCGGCGATGGAATGGGCTTGAATTTTCAACGCTGGCGCGCTTGCCGAATTTTGTCGACGGATATTGCTTCATATGCAATTTGGATCACAATGTTTGTTGCGCAGGTCGGACGTGACCGGATTTCGCAATAAGCCTGTCTGGGTGCCGTCGCCGAACTTCGGCGAACGGCGCGGCGGCGTATGTCCCTCTCTCGTCGTCATTCATTACACGGCGATGGATACAGCGGAATCAGCTTTGGAGCGGCTTCGCAGCCGCGAATACGGAGTTTCAGCCCATTATCTGATTGCACGCGACGGGTGCGCATTTCAATTGGTGGCGGAAACCAAGCGAGCTTGGCATGCGGGATCAGGTTCATGGGGCGGCGAAGGAGACCTTAACTCCCGGTCGATAGGCATTGAATTGTCCAATTCCGGATTTGAACCGTTTTCCGCATCGCAAATGTTTGCGCTGGAACACTTGCTCCGCGGCATCATGGCGGATTGGCGCATTCGTCCGGAAGGCGTGATCGGGCATTCGGATTTCGCGATCAGTCGGAAAACCGATCCCGGGCCAAAATTTGACTGGAAACGTCTGGCATCGCAGGGGCTTTCAGTGTGGCCGAAATCGCGCCCCGGATTGGCAGCGGATAAACGAGCGTTCTTGGATGCGGCAAAGGTGTTTGGTTATCCGATTCCGGACGAATCCAGATGCCCTATGCGATTCGAGGATGTGCTTGCCGCATTCAGGCTCAGGTTTCGGCCTTGGGCTGTGGGTGAAAAACTTGACCTTGCCGATGTCGAAGCAATAACCGACCTTGCCGAGCGACATCCGTTCTCTCGGCAGCGCTCGAGTCGGGTGGGGTGCGTTCCATGATTTTGGGTTGAGGAATCGGGAGCTGAAGTGAGCGCCAACGCTCTGCTCGCCATCAAATGTTGCATCAGGAACAATCGCCGGGCCGACCGCTTCGATTGGAAAACTTGTCGCGTCGCAGCCGCCTGACCAAAAAAGATGGAACGAAGCCGGATGGCGGAAGTTGTTTGATTTTTCAGCGCGTCGCTGTTAGATCTCAGGAGCGCGGACGGTCGGATGGCCGCGCAGGCATCGTTCTGCGAGGAAAGTCCGGACTCCACTAGACGACGGTGCCGGGTAACGCCCGGCCGGGGCGACCCGAGGGAAAGCGCCGCAGAAAACAAACCGCCTTCGGCATTGAAGGCAAGGGTGAAACGGTGGGGTAAGAGCCCACCGCGGTTCCGGCAACGGAAACGGCATGGCAAGCCCCACCGGGAGCAATGCCGAATAGGGGTCAAGCGCGGCGGACGCCGCAGGGAGTGTCTAGTTCTCATTGATCCGGGTAGGCAGCTTGAGTGATCGCGGCAACGCGACGCGAAGACGAATGGTCATCGAGGAGGCTTGGCCTCTGAACAGAATCCGGCTTACAGACCGTCCGCGCAGGGACTGATTGCCCATCAGCCTTGCTCTAACGAAGTTCCGCCATCCGGAGGACCGGAAAGTTGACAACTCCAAGCGCAACGATGTAGGTGCATCCCTCAAAAGCTCGCCCTGCCGTTCGGTGGGATCCAGAGGAAATGATGACATGGCTAAACCGGCAACGATCAAGATTCGACTGAATTCCACGGCAGGAACTGGGCATTTCTATGTAACCAAAAAGAACGCTCGAACGATGACCGAAAAAATGAAAATTAAGAAATTCGATCCAGTCGTCCGCAAGCATGTCGAATACAAGGAAGGCAAAATTAAGTAATTGAACCCTGCGTTCAGAACTCTTGAGCTGCAAAGTCGAAGGTTGTGCCTCCACGCGTTTTTTGCCTGTGATTCTCAGCTAAAAATGGTTTGCCTGCCAGCGCGGCGCCGACAGGCCGCTGGTGTGCGGAAGACGCTTCTTCATCCGGGGATTTCAGCCGGTTCCTGAAGTGCGGAAACAGGTGGCCCGCAAGCCAGCGGGCTTTGCTCCGCAATCTTTGCTGCCGACCACATCTTGATTGGGGGCCGAAATTTGGGAGCTCAAAGATAATTCGCAATCTGAAGAGTTCGGTCAACCCAATGTCTGGCAGACAGCCTGTCGGATTTCGATTATCTCGCCGCATCCGCTTGCACTCGCTTTCGGCGGCCTTGAACTTGGGAATAATATGGGGCTTATATATTTAACTATGCAGCAAATTTCAGCTTGGCAGCAGGGGTGCTCCATGCAGCAGCTCCGCCTTCGGCTTCCTTGCATTGGCTGTTTCGGGGCGACAAGGTCTACCTCCGGGTCGCAAAACAGATTCGAACGACCCAGATCACGTGCAATAGTCCAGATGCATGGTCAAATATTTAATTCCCAATGATATTGCCTAGAGCCATCGCATTTGATTTTCCCTTGCTTGATGCTACTCTCGGGACAAGACGGCAACAGCCGGGCCTCGCGGCGATCGGAAAGGTCGAGTCGGTCCGCGTCTCGGAAGGGCTGACCCGCACCGAAACGCGCCACCGCACCATGAGCCGGAAGATGTCCCCCGAGGACTTCCTGAAGGCGGTCCGAAACCGCTGGGCGATCGAGAACAAGCTGCATTGGGTTCCGGACGTCCGGATGCGGGAGGACGACCTGCGGAACCGGACTGGACACGGCCCGGAGAATCTCGCGGCGGTCCGCCGCCTGGTCGTGAGCATGGTGCACCTGATGGACGACAAGCTGTCGATCCGGCGGCGGCTCTTGCGGGCGGCTCAGGCGCCGGATTGTCGCCTCGAGCTCATCGCCAACGCCTCGAAGCTCGCCGAGAAACTTTGAAATGCGTTTGCCCTGGATATTGCAGAATCAAAGTCGATCCTGCCGGAAAAATCGTTTTCAAACGATGAACTGAACCGAGACCAAACACCTTGAAGCCCGTGAAGTTCAGATCAATCCGAAGCTTCTTGGCGGATGACCGACATTGTTTGGATGGGTCGGGCAGCCGAACTCGAGTTCAATTTATGGCTTTGCAAGCTCAACGCATGGACCGGAGCAATTCCTTCGTAGGCCAAGCGTCAGCGGGAAATCCCTTGAGCATTTGTTCCACCCGAACGGCGGCGCGCGTCTTCGCGCCGACGATCCCATCGATCTTGCCGACGTCATGGCCGACGCCAGCGAGCAAACGCTGCAGCTCTTTCAGTTCTGCATCCGACAATGGTGGGGGCGGGTCGCCGTCCGCATACATCGGTGCGCCGTCGAGTAGCGTGGCGAAAAAAGCTGACGTGGTCACATATACAAAGGATTTGTTCCACTCAAAGTAAATCTTGAAGTTGTCGAACGCCAGAAACGCTGGCCCGCGACGGCCATGAGGAAGCAACATCGACGCATGGAGATTGCCGTCGGGCAGTTCGCCGGCTCGCGCCTCGACTCCCAGTCTGTTCCAATTCGCCACCGATTTTCCAATGTCGAGTCCGGTCTGGCTCCAATCCAGATTCTGCGGCACGACGACTTCCACCATCCAAGGTTCGCCTGCACGCCATCCAAGACCTTGAAGCACGTTCCCGGCTGTCATCAATGCGTCCGCAAGCGAGTTTTTGAGGTCGACGCGGCCGTCTGCGTCGCCGTCAATGCCGTGCAGAAGGATATCCTCGGGCAACATTTGGATCATGCCAATTTCGCCAGCCCACGCCCCCACGGTGGTCTTCGGGTCGAAATCTCCTCTCTCGAACAGGCTGACGGCAGCGAAGACGTGCGGCCGGAATAGTTCCGGCCGTCTGCAGTCGTGCGCGAGAGTTGCGATTGAATCAAGAGTGTTGAAATCGCCTTGAACCGCGCCGTAGTCCGTCTCAAGGGCCAGAAACGACAGCATGACGCCCGGCGGAACGCCAAAGCGGCGTTCAACGCTCGCCAGCAGTTCGCCGTGCTTCTCCCTGAATTCCTTCCCCTTGATTATTCTGTACTCGGACATGACGAGCTTCGAGAACTCGATGAAAGTCTTCTTGAAAATGCCCTGACTGTTGTCTCGCCGGATGACATCAGGATCGTGCCGCACGTCAGCGAAAAAAGCATCCAGCGTTTGACGCGAATGGCCCTTCGCCAATGCTTCCCGCTTGAGTTCTTCGACAAAAATGCCGAAATCGCCTCCGCACGGCACTTCGGCCGCTGCCGCGCTGAATTGAAGCGCAGCGGCGCCTGCTAGAATAATGCGCAGCATATCACAACCCCTCTTTATCAATAGTGTTCTTCGGGGAGCCGGAAAATGCTACATGCGATCATAGGCGAATCGCAAATGGATTTCTCAGGGCAACCCGCTTGGGACTCCGTCGAACTCATTTATCGCGCAGCTCCTCAATCGAAAACTCGGTGGTGATCGCGGCGAGATCCAATCGAAGTTCAATAATCGAGGGAACGCCGCTCGCGCATGCCCGTTCGAACGCGCTCGGAAACTCATGGGTCGACGATACGATTTCGCCGTGGCCGCCGTATGAACGGGCCAATGCCGCGAAGTCGGGATTCTGGAGATCGGTTCCGGACACGCGATCCGGAAACATTCGCTCCTGATGCATCCTGATCGTTGCGAAAGAACCGTTGTTTGCGACGACGGCAACTATGTTGGCGCCAAATTGGCATGCCGTCGAGAATTCGTTGATGGTCATTTGAAAGCAGCCGTCGCCCAATACGCAGACGACGGTGCGGTCAGGGTGCTCAAGCTTCGCGGAAATCGCGGCGGGCAGGCCGTAGCCCATGGAACCCGATGTCGAAGCGACTTGCGTCCCGTGGGTCTTGTACGTGAAAAAGCGGTGCAAGAAAGCCGCGGTATTTCCGGCGCCATTCGCGATGATCGCGTCTTCCGGCAAGTTATCGGATAGCCACGCCACAACTTCAGCAAGCTGGACGGCCCCCGGGAGCGGTCTGGGCTTCAGCCACTCCTGATATTCGGCAACACGGCGATCAAGCCAGCCCGATCCTCGCATTGGGGGCGGCGGGTCAAGTTCGGCCAATCGGGCGAACAATGCGCCCGGCGCGGCCGCCAGCGAGATGTCGGCATGCCAAAGGCGTCCGGGTTCTGAGGGGTCCGGATGGACGTGAATGAAGGCTTTGCCGGTTTCGGGAGCGTCGAGCAGCGTGTAGCCGACCGTTGCGATGTCGCCCAGCCGGGAACCTGCGACCAAGAGGCAGTCCGATGATTTGACGGCTTCGGACAAACGCGGATTTATGCCGGGAGTCAAATCCCCGACATAATTCGGATGACGATTGTCCAGATAATCCTGCCTGCGAAAGCTCGAAACCACCGGCAGCATGAATTTCTCCGCGACGCGCGCCAAGTCCGCCGATGCGGTTTTCGACCAGACGGAACCGCCGACGACCACCATCGGCCGCGCCGCATCCTGCAATGCTTTGGCGACCGTTTCGGCGTCCACCTTCGCGATAGCTTGGACCGGAGCCGCCGAACTTCGGCACGGAGCTGCGACGCTCCGCTCGTGCAGCATGTCTTCCGGAAGAGAAAGCACGACCGGGCCGGGCCGCGACGAGCAAGCGATCCGGAAAGCCTTCGAAAGGTACTCCGGAATGCGATCAGCCTGGGAGATCTCCGCCGCCCATTTGGCTACGGGGCTGAACATCCGGACGAAATCCACTTCTTGGAAGGCGTCCCTATCGCGGTGTTCGCGCTTGACCTGGCCGATGAACAGCAGCATCGGTGTCGAATCGTGCATCGCGACGTGAACGCCGTGCGCGGCATTAAGCGCGCCCGGTCCACGGGTGACGAAAGCCACGCCCGGTTCGTGCGTGAGCTTGCCATGCGCTTCGGCCATCATCGCCGCTCCGCCCTCGTGACGGCAAACGACATTCTCGATTCCGCTTCCGTAAAGCGCGTTCAATACCGCAAGGAAACTTTCGCCCGGAACCGAAAATACTCTGTTCACACCGAACTCGGCGAGTTGTTCGACAAGCATGTCCCCGCCGGATCGAGTTCCCATATCGCTCTCCAAACCGCGAATCCAATAGCTTCGCATGCTTTGGCAATGAATTGGGCCCCGTCAACCCCGGCGCTGCGGATCACGGGTCGATGGATGGAATTCTGCCGACATATCGGCGGCGCCCGTTTTCGCAATGGCTCGTTCGAATTGGCTGATGAACAGGATGCAGTCCGAGTTGCGTCCGATTAGGTTGAACGCCGTTCGCTTGAAACCGGTGACTCGCTTCGACACATGATCTAAACATCCGCAAGCGCGACCCGCGTTGAAATCGAACTTGGCAGGGCGAATGGAAATGGAATCGGAACTTGATCGATCAAAATCATCGACGGACTGTCTGGACCCCGCTCGCGCCGCTGCGCTCCACCTTGCTCTCGATTGTCAGGGGAATCCGCCGAGATCAGGCGATCCGCTTCCCGATTTCTGGCATCACATTTACTTCTGGGAGCCGACGCGCCCAGAAGCGGCAGGTTCGGACGGTCATCCCAAGAAGGGCGATTTCATTCCGGATCTGGGCTTGCCGAGACGCATGTGGGCAGGCGGAAGATGCAGGTGCGAAACGCCGCTCGTGCTTGGCGAGACCGCTGAGAAACTCACCGCGATCAAGAGCATATCGCGCAAATCTGGACGGTCAGGAAAACTCGCATTCGTCGAGCTTGAGCACGAGTTCCGTCAAGAGGGGCGCGTCGCTCTGCGTGAAACACAGAACCTCGTTTACCGCGGGGCGCCCGACGGCAGCGCGCGGCCTCCGAAACCGCTGATCGCTCCGACGGGCGAGTCCGTCTCGCGTCGAATGATTTTCGATCCCGTGGGATTGTTCCGATTTTCGGCGCTCACGCTGAACGGCCACCGCATCCATTACGACGCGGATTACTGCCGCGACGTGGAAGGTTATCCTGGGCTCGTCGTCCATAGCCCTCTGCAGAGCGCTTGTCTGGTCGGATTGGCGACGTCATTTCTCGGACGCGTGAGCGAGTTCAATTATCGCGGAACAGCTCCTTTGTTCAGCGGCGAATCGGCGGAATTCTGCGCGCGCGAGGGGGACGGATGCCTAGACCTGTGGGTGCGAGGTCCCGAAGGCCGGTTGTGCATGACGGCGACCGCCAAGTGACGCAAGCGCGCGTCGCTATGCCGCTCGCATTGCTGCGGACAGATCAAGGGGTTCCGGTATTCGGTCAATGCCGTCGAGCACAAGATCCGCGATGACCTCGCCGACCAGCGGAGCCATTCCGAATCCTGTCTTGAACCCGCCGTTTGCGACGAAGTTCCCATTTTTGCGCGGATGTTTGCCCAGCAAGGGCGCTCTGCTGCGCGAGCGAGGCCGAATGCCTGCCCACCTTTTCAAAACAGGGGCACCTTTCAGTTCGGGAAGCATGCGGACCGCCTTGGCATGCAGTTCGTCAAGTCTTTCGTCCGTATCGTCTGCGCTTTCGAATTGCCGCTCCGATGTCGACCCGATCGCGGTGGTGCCGTCCGCATGCGGCACGACATGCACGCCGTCCGCATAAACCTGCGGCCTAAAGCTCGCGTCGAATTCCAGCGAAAGCGCTTGGCCTTTTTCACCCGATCCGAGCTCCAATCCGAATTCTTCGCTCAATTCGATCAGCCCTTCATAACCCGTCGCCCAGACCACGGCGCCTCCCGTAGGCGGCGGATCCTCGCCTTGGATGATTTCGCAGCAGCCGAGAGACCAAAGAGCCTCTGCCATGCACCTCAAGGCCTCTGCAGGATTGATTCTGGCTGAAAGCGTGTCGTGCACCGCCCATCCGATAGGGGCCCGTAGGCTCCAGCCATCAAGTTCTTCAACCCGCAAAACGCGCCAGTCCGCATATTGTTTCCAATGTTTTTTTGCATGTTCAGCCCGATGTCTTGACAACTCCAACCCGCGCTCTGTTGCCACAGGTTGAACCCGACCTTTGCGCAGGAATCCCGTGTTCACCCCGGACATGGCTTCAAGTTCGTTCCACCACTCCTTCGCCATGGCAAGGCTTTCGAATTGGAACTGCTTCTTCAGGCTCCAATTGTCCGGCGCATGGGGCGAGAGCGAGCCGACCGGCCCGCCGCTCGCGCCTGCCGCAATGCGGCGTTTTTCAACGACACGGACGACCGCACCTCTCTTGGCGCATGCGCATGCGACCGCCAGTCCGAATATGCCTGCGCCTCGAATTTCCACGTCCGGGATTGCCAATCTCTGCCTCGCCTCGCTATTGCGCGGATTGCAATTTGCTTCGAATGCCGAATCTTGATGGCCGCCGCGCCATGCGCAAGGTGCGACGGCAATGGAATTCGCCCAAGCAATACCTTAACGAGCGGGATTGCGCACGGCGGCGCCGATCCTGAATAGAAGGCGAACTTTGGCAACTTCCCGCAGCAACGCCGCGAATCCCATGCTCGCTTGGCCAGACGGGCGTACGCCGCGCTCGGTTCAGTTCGACGACGTCTACTTTTCGGCCGAAGATGGATTGGGCGAAGCCAATCATGTCTTTTTGGCTGGAAATGGCTTGCCCCGCAGATTTCGACCGGAGTTTCAAATCGCCGAGCTTGGATTCGGAACAGGATTGAACATGCTCGCCGCGCTCGCTTGCTGGATATTCAGCGGCCAGAGCGGAACCCTGCGATACGTCGGGTATGAGGCATATCCTTTGGAGGCGGGCGAGATTCGACGTGCCTTGCTGCCGTTCGATTCGCTGAACCTTCAAGCGGAAGCAATGGTTGAATCGCTTGCCAGCGGGAAACGCGAATTCGAGATCGGCCCGTTGAAAGCCGAGATCGTATTGGGCGACGCGAGGGAAACGCTTCCGAAGTGGGTCGGCAAAGCCGACGCATGGTTTTTGGACGGATTTTCGCCGACTCGCAATCCCGAGCTTTGGGAGCCTGCACTGCTTGCCGAAGTCGCCAGACATACTGCGCCCGGCGGCACGTTCGCGACTTACACCGCCGCAGGAGACATCCGGCGCTCATTGGCGGATGCCGGCTTCAATGTCTTTCGCTGTTCGGGATTTGGCCGCAAGAGACACATGTCCGCTGGACGACTCCGATGAACGGCTCCCGGCAGACAAACAACAAACTCGGCATAGGCTACATGATCGCCACGGCCATGTTGTTCGGAGTGCAAGACGGAATCTCCCGGCACCTGGCCTTTGAACACAACGTCCTTATGGTCGTCATGATCCGGTACTGGTTCTTCGCCGCATTCGTATTGGCCTTGGCAGCGATGCGCAAAGGAGGCATCGCCCGCGTCGCCTCGACTCGACGCCCATTTCTGCAGATCATTCGCGGACTTCTGCTTGCCGCCGAGATCTGCACTTTCGTGTATGCGGTAATCAATATCGGTCTGGTCGGAAGCCATGCGATCTTCGCGTGCTGTCCGCTGATCATAGCTGCGCTGTCAGGCCCCTTCCTCAAGGAGAAAGTCGGCTGGAGGCGCTGGTCCGCGATCATAGTGGGCTTCGCGGGCGTGCTCGTCATATTGAATCCGAGCGGAAATTTGTTTTCCCCCTTCGCTCTGCTAGTGCTCGCCGCGACTCTGATGTTCGCTACATACAGCCTGTTGACGCGCTACGTCGCGAACTGGGATTCCGCCGATACGAGTCATTTCTGGGTAGGCGTCGCCGGTGCGGCAGGAATGACGATCATGGGTCTGACCTCCCTTGAGCCGATGCCGGCGGCGGACTGGGTATGGATGGCGATCTTGTGCGTGACTGCCCTCGCCGGGCACTATCTTTTGATCAAGTGCTACGAGGTTGCCGAAGCGAGCGTGGTTCAGCCATTCTCATACCTTCATCTGGTCTTTGCTTCGGCGGTCGGCCTCGTCGTCTTTGGAGATGCTTTGACGCAAAACATGGTGATCGGCGCGGCAATCGTTATTTCCGCAGGGCTTTTCGTCTTCTGGAGGCAAGCCAAAAAGAAAGGGTCCCGCAGGACGCCGGGCCGCAGCTAGTGGTTTATTCGCAGCACCGGATTCCTTTGCGATCTCCAAAATAAACTGATTTGTGCAGTCGGAGCCGAGCAAGTCGCCGACCTTTGATGTCGCGGTCCAACTCAAGTGACAACCAGGGCGATTGCATTTGAGGTTTCCTTGCTTCATGCTGCTCTGCGAAAGAGGCGGCGCCAGCCGCCCGGAGCAGAGCGAAGAGGCAGGCGATGGAAAAATTGCGCCGAATATTCAATGGGCTGGAGGATCCGCGCAAGAGCAACGCGACGCTCCACGACTTTCACGAGATGCCGGCGGTCGCGGTGCTTTCGAGCCTGTGCGGCGGGCAGACCTGCGTCGACATGGCGGATTTCGCGAAGAACAACGAGGTGTTTCTGCGCCGATTCATGCGTTTGGAGCACGGCCCGCCGAGCCACGACGCGTTCTCGCGGCTGTTCCGGATGCTGGATCCGGTCCCGTTCGCGGCGGCCTTGGCGCGGTTCGCCGCGGACTGGGCGAAGGCTCTGGAGGCGGAGGGCGTCCGGCAGGTGGCGGTCGACGGCAAGGCGCTCCGGCGCACCTTCTCGAAGGCGGCGGAGCTCTCGCCGCTGCATCTCGTGAGCGCGTTCGCCCCGGAGGCCGGGATCGTGCTCGGCCAGGTGGCGGTCGACAAGTGTCAATGCTAAAGTAAAATTCCCCAGAAGTGCTAAAGTAAAATTCCCCAGTTTTTGGTGTTTTGGCGGCGAGCCAGCTCAGTCGTCGGTTCGCGTCTCCTTTTTGGGCCGCCCTCGTTTTTTCGGGGGCGGCGGCGGGGTGATTGGCGCATTCGTTCGGACGTGTTCGGGAATGAGGTCGGCGTGTTTTCTGAGCCGGTAGCTTGCGCCTTCGATTCGGACGACGACGGCGTGGTGGAGGAGCCGGTCGAGGAGGGCCGTCGCGACGACGGGGTCGCCGAAGATGTCGCCCCATTCGGCGAAGCTTCTGTTCGAGGTGAGGATCATCGCGCCTTTTTCGTATCTGGCATTTACGATTTGGAAGAACAGGCTTGCGCCGCCCTGCGTGATGGGCAGGTATCCGATTTCGTCGACGATGAGCAGCGCGGCCCGCGCGAAGAAGCGGATTTTTTCGGCGAGCTGGCCTTGCCGTTCGGCTTTCGCGAGGTTTTCGGTGAGTTCCGCGAGCGTCGTTTTGTAGACGCTCTTTCCGGCTTTGACGGCGGCGACGCCGAGTGCGGTCGCGAGGTGGCTTTTTCCGGTTCCGGGCGGTCCGAGGAAGTGGACGGTTTCGCGTCTCCGGATGAAGTCGAGCTGGGCCAGCGCGGCGATTCTCTCCCGGTCGAGCGAGGGCTGGAATGCGAAGTCGAAGCTTTCGACCGTTTTGGCGGGGAGGAGTTTCGCGGTTCGCAATGCGATGTCGATTCGTCTTGTTTCGCGCAGGGCGTATTCTTCGCTGAGGAGGGCGTCGATGGCTTCGACGGCCGTGAGCTCGCCCTGCTCGAGGCGCCGCAGCGTGGGGCTAAGCGCTTCGAGCGCCCGGGGCATTTTCAGTCCGACCAGGGCGGCGCTGATGCGGTCGACGAGTTCGGTCATTGGCGCACTCCCTGCCGCTCGAGGCGGCGTCCGACGGCGTCGTAGAAGGCCAGGGACCGTTTCGGCGCGTCCTCGAGCTGGGTCGGATCCGGACGCGGCGGAGGCGGCCTGCGGTGGCCGGGATCGACCCTGCGGCGGTTCCGGCCTTCAAGGATCGGATGCCGCGCGATCAGCGTCCTATCCTCGAAGATCCGCACTTCGGCGGGATGCCGCTGCACCTCCAGCACGCGCTTTCGTGCGGCGTCGGGCACCGAATAGAGGTTTCCGCCGACCGAGACCATTCCGTCGCGGCTGACGCGCCGCTCGACTGTCAGGACCGCGTCGTAGGGATGCGCGGGAAGCGGGATCAAAGCGGGTCGCTCTTCGGCCAGCGCTTCGTCGACGATCCGGCCGGTGGTGGCGTGGACGCGCGGATTGGCGATCTCGCGACGCCATTTGTCGAATTGCGCGTTGAGATCGTCAAGGCTGCGGAAGGTCCGGTCGAGGAAGAAGTCCTGCCGGATGTATCGGAACGGGCGCTCGACCTTGCCCTTGGTTTTCGCCCGATAGGCTTTGCAGGCCCTCGGCGCCGATCCGTAATGGTCGAGCAAGGCGACCAGCGACGGGTTGTAGATCACGGACCGGTCGGCATCCTCGCCGAGGACGGCGGTCTTCATCCGATCGTAGAGCACTTCGCGCGGCGCCCCTCCGCAGGCGTCGAACGCCGACACATGGCATCTCAGCACCGTTTCGAGCGTCTGGTCGGCGCAGAACCGTCCCCACAGCCACCGGCTGCATCCGAGGACGAACGAGAACAGGTGGACTTTCCGGACGACGCCGGGCTCGTCGGCGTATTCGGTTTTGAATTCGGCGAAGTCGACCTGGGCCTGCTCGCCGGGCTTGGTCTCGAAGCGGCGCTCGAACCCTGGCGCCTCGTCCGGCCGGAGCGCGCGGAGATAGGCGGTCACCGCGGCATAGCCGCCTTCGTAGCCGCGCTCCCGGATTTGCCGGAACAGACGGCGTCCGGACAGATCCGGGCAGTTCCCGATCTTTTCCGCGAGATAGCCCTCGTACGGCTCCAGGAGCCGGGGCCGAGGCTTCCGCGGCGAATAGGCCGGAGCCGCGAGACCCCGGTCCAGCAGTTTGCGGACCGTCTTCCGGTCCAGGCCCGTCCGCCGCGCGATCGCGCTGATCGAAAGGCCTTCCCGTTTCAGTTCTTGCAACATGACAATCTTCTCCAGTTTGATCACCCGACCCGAGCCTCCTTCGGCAAAAAATCGGATGGGATTTTGGACTGCTTTCGTTCCGGGGGGCATGCCCCCCGGAACGAATTCGCAGCCCCCTGACTGGGGAATTTTACTTTAGCGCTTTTGGGGAGTTTTAACTTAGTAGTGACAACAAGAAGTCCAACGAGATCCGTGCGCTGCCGGCGCTGCTCGAGATGCTGGACATCAAGGGCGCGGTCGTCACTGCGGACGCGATGCACACGCAGCGCGACGCCGCGGAACTGATCATCGGCAAGGGCGGGGATTATGTCCTGGCGCTGAAAGGCAACCAGGGATCGCTCCGCAAGGATGCGAAGGCATGGCTCGAGGATCCCGGGAATGCGAAGAAAATGCTTTCGCATCAAGAGGCTGGCCGCGGGCACGGACGCGAGGAGACGCGCACCGCGACGGTCTGCCACGACATCGGCCCGCTGCAGGACGCCCACCGGTGGCCGGGCCTTGCGGCGGTCGGAAAGGTCGAGTCGGTCCGCGTCTCGGAAGGGCGGACCCGCACCGAAACGCGCCACTACATCATGAGCCGGAAGATGTCTCCCGAGGACTTCCTGAAGGCGGTCCGGAACCACTGGGCGATCGAGAACAAGCTGCATTGGGTTCTGGACGTCCAGATGCGGGAGGACGACCTCCGGAACCGGACTGGACACGGCCCGGAGAATCTCGCGGCGGTCCGCCGCCTGGTCGTGAGCATGGCGCGCCTCATGGACGACAAGCTGTCGATCCGGCGGCGCCTCCTGCGGACGGCTCAGGTGCCGGAATATCGCCTCGAGCTCATCGCCAACGCCGCGAAGCTCGCCGAGAAACTTTGAAGTGCGTTTGCCCTGAGTGACAACCGCTCTAGCTCGTCGCGAATTCCACGCGCGGCATTGCGTCTCGCGGGGCGCGGAAGCGCTTCGTCAACCCCGGCCGAGGATTTCGTTGAGGTGTATTTTTCCTGGACTCCCTGACATGCGCATTCTGTAAACCGTTATCGCTTCCAAAATGCGCATCACGTAGTTTCGGGTTTCGTTGTACGGGAGGTGTTCGATCCAATCAATCGCATCGACCTGCGAATCCCTCGGGTCGCCGATCTCGGGAAGCCAAGATTGAACCCGGGCCGGACCGGCATTGTATGCTGCAAGCGACAAGACATAGGATCCGCCGTAGTCTTCCAGCCGCTCGCGGATGTAGGTGGAGCCGATCAATACGTTCGTTTCCCGATCCCGAAGCAGCTTTTCAATCGATCCGCTCAGTCCGAGTTCGCTTGCAAGCTCTTTGCCCGTGCGCGGCATCAACTGCATGTAGCCGATCGCGCCCTTAGGGCTGATTGCCCGCTCATTGAATTCGGACTCCTGCCTCGCAATCGAAATCGCGAGCTCGGGCGGAATCGGCAGGTCCTGAACTTCAATTCCCGTAAGCGGAAAAAGATATTCGACTACCGTGTCGCCCTGCTTGACGCCCTGTTTCGCAACCTTGATCGCCGCGAATTCGGCGCCGACGGCGCGGGCATATCCTGCGAGCTGAGCCACGCCTTTCTTATCAAGCGTTTCGGCGCGATGCGCCAAGAACCAAGCAGTATGCGGCTGCCTGCCCGAATCATGGAACAAGACCGCCGCCCTGACCACCGGATCTTCGACCAGATCGGATTTGCGCCAATTCGGGAACTGATCGCGGCCGACAAGCCCCGGATCCGTAGGAGCGCCGATTTTCTCAGCGGCGAGCTGCCCATAGAATGTGCCTTGGTGGCGAGCGCTCGACCGGAACGCTTTTTTCGCAGCGTTGAGCTTGCCCGATGCTTCATATGCAAGCCCAAGCCAGTAGCCGGCTCTGCCGAGGCTGATCGGCGATTCAACCTTTTCGCTGAATCGTTCGAAATGATAGGCGGCTCGGCCCGGATCGTTGAGCTTGCGAAGGGCGATGTATCCCGCCAGCCATTCCAGACGGCTGAAATCCGATCCTTCCTCAAGATGGTGCGACGACGCGAGCTGATACGCCGTGCTCAATCGTCCGTCACGCATCGACGCATGCGCGAACTTGAATCTCCGAGGCGCCCATTTTTCCGGGCGTCCCAGCGACTTGCTCGACTTGCTCGCACTCAAGAGCATCTCAATGGCGCTGTCGTCGTAATCTTTCCGATCCCTCCAAACGAATCGCTCGTAATTGAGTCCCGGATCATTCCTCAATCGCCGCGGAACGTTCGCGATGAGCGCATCCACGCCGCTATCCATTTTACGCAGTGCGATCCTTGCGTGCGCCAGCCGTTTTTGCGAGGCGCCGACCAACAGCAGCATCCGTTCGGCATCCTCCGTACTGCCGTTCCAAAGCAGCCCGTCGAGACGATCCTCATGCAAGTTTTTCAACTGGCTCGAAAATCTGCGCAATGCCTCTGCTTCCGCCTTTTCGTCGAACGGGAGGCTGAGCCAAGCATCTCGGATCGCTTCCCGTGCTTCCGCGCGACGCCCGAGCTTGTTGAGGGCAACTGCATATCGGACTGCGCCATGCCCGGTCTGCGGCGGCTGATCCGTGAAATACGCGACAATCTGCTTCGGCCTGTGTTCCGACCTGATCGAAGCTTCGCCCGCTCGCCGCAAAAGCCTCAAGCCCGGCCAATCTCCGTGGTCCTCCAAAAAAGCTAGATAATCGCCCCATTCGTCAGAACCGTCGCGAAGGCGCATCCACTCCACCGCAACCAAAGCCACAGGGTCCGATATTTCTGCGGCGTGGGCGCGCGCGTCGTTCCAGTGTCCTCGATTGACGTCCTTGATGGCCTCGTTGAAGGCCAATCCATTCCGTTCCCGAGTGTTGGCGGCATCTGCGACCGATGCGACCGCCACAGAAGCAGCCGCAAGCACCGAAAGCGCCCACCGCGGAATTACCGAAGAAAGCATTGCTACACCGCTCGATTATTTTTTGTTACCTGCGAGTGTAGCGGCTGATGCTGCAAGCGCAAGCCCTAATTGCACAGATTTCAGGCACAGCCGGCTTTCGGCGAGCGCCGATGCCCCGAATCGGCAGCAAAGCTCGCGATTCCAAGAGCTGATTGAAGCTTGACCGCATCCAATTCTGAAACACTTAATCATATTTCGTCGATAGCACTGGACAAGCCGCGACTTTGGCGGATTATTCCGCAGATTGGCGGCCAAACGAGTCGCGAATCGAAGGATCGACGCAATGTTCAAGGGATCCATGCCAGCGCTGGTGACGCCGTTCTGGGAGAACGGCGTGGACTTCGATGCCCTGAAGGCGATCGTGGAATGGCATATCGAGCAAGGCTCGCACGGGGTGGTGGCAGTCGGAACGACCGGCGAAAGCCCTACGCTCACCCACGAGGAGCATGAAGAGGTCGTAAAGGTGGCCACTGAAACCGCTGCGAAACGGATCTCCGTCATTGCCGGGGCCGGCTCGAACAACACCGACGAATCGCTCCGGTTGGTGAAATTCGCCAAATCGGTCGGCGCGGACGCGGTCCTCGTCGTTACGCCGTATTACAACAAGCCTACCCAGCAAGGACTTTACGAACACTACAAGGCGCTTCACGACTCGTGCGAAATCCCGATAATCATATACAACATACCCGGTCGGTCGGTTATCGACATGAACCCCGACACGATGGGACGACTCGCGCGGCTCGAGCGCATTGTCGGAGTGAAGGACGCAACTGGCGACGTGACGCGAGTGTCGAAACAACGGCAGACCTGCGGCAGCGACTTCATCCAGCTTTCCGGCGAGGACGCAAGCGCGCTCGGCTTCAACGCCCACGGCGGAATCGGTTGCATTTCGGTCACGGCCAACGTTGCTCCGAGGCTCTGCGCCGAGTTCCAGAACGCGCTCCTTGAAGGCAATTACGCCGCCGCGCTCGAATATCAGGACCGGCTCATGCCGCTACATACGGCGATCTTCATCGAGCCCGGTCTTGCCGGCGCAAAATACGGGATGTCGCTTCTTGGAAAATGCGAAAACCGTGTCAGGCTTCCATTGGTTCCGGTGACGCCCGAAACCGAATCGAAAATTCGCGAAGCAATGAAGTTCGCGGGCGTGACATAGCCGACGGCGAACTCGAAGCAAAAGTTGCGGAGGTGACCATGCGCATTGTCGGCGCATGCCTTGTCAAATGTCCAAGTCGAAAGAAGAACGCAATTACAAAGTCGTCGGGCGCAACCGGCGCGCTCGCTACGATTATGCGATCGAGGATGAGATCGAGTGCGGGGTCATGCTCGAAGGTTCCGAGGTCAAGTCTCTTCGGAGCGGTGAAGCGAACATAGCGGAAAGCTACGCTTCTGTCGAAGATGCCGAGCTTTGGCTGATCAACGGCTACATCGCGCCTTACGAGCAAGCGAAATCTTTCAAGCACGACGAAAGGAGGAAGCGGAAACTGCTGGTCAGAAAGCGCGAGCTTGCACGACTCTGGTCGGCTACCAAGCGAGAAGGGATGACGCTGGTTCCGCTGGCACTCTATTTCAACCACAAAGGAGTCGTGAAACTTAAGATCGGCATCGCGAAAGGCAAAAAGCTGACGGACAAGCGGCAGGCGGAGCGAAAGCGCGACTGGAACCTGGAAAAAGCGCGTCTCCTGCGCAGGCAATAATTCAAACGCCGTCCGCACTTGGATTCAGCATCGCCGCGATCATGCAAGCATGGAGGACAAGATGGCAATGGCAACAGACAATCCCGAAACGCTGGTTTCGACTGAATGGCTTGGGGAGAATCTCTACGAACGTGGATTGCGAATTCTGGACGGGTCATGGCATCTGCCTGCGGCAGGGCGGGATGCTAAAGCCGAATACGAAGAAGCACGAATTCCAGGCGCGCAATTCTTTGACATTGACGAAATCGCAAATGCCGATTCGGATCTTCCGCACATGGTTCCCGACGAGGCGGACTTCGAATTCTGGATGAACGAGTTCGGCATCGGCAATGACAGCCAAGTTGTCGTATACGACGCGTCCGGCTTGTTTTCCGCGCCAAGAGTCCGATGGCTGCTTCGGCATATGGGGCTCAGAAATGTGGCGGTTCTCGACGGCGGCCTGCCGAAGTGGAAAGCTGAGGGACGCGAGATTGAAACCGGGCCAAAGAGCGTCACGGGTCTGGCTCGCGGGATGGCAGCGCAGGGAGATGACGGGCCTACGATCAAGCCTGAACCGACTCGGCCTCATGACGCGACGGAATTCAAAGCTCATCCTCGCCCGGAAATGGTTTGCGGAAAAGGCGACGTCGAGCGCGCCTGCGCAACAGGAGACACCCAGATTCTGGATGCTCGGCCCGCCGCGCGGTTCAAGGGCGAAGCGCCCGAACCGCGGCCGGGGCTGAGGCTCGGACACATGCCGGGCGCAATCAACGTGCCGTTCACTGCGCTTCTGAACCCGAGCCAGACCTTGAAGAACCCGAAAGAACTTCAAGCCGTTCTTGAGCGCGCGGGATTCGATTTGGAAGGGGCCGCGATCACCAGCTGCGGTTCGGGAGTGGCCGCTGCGATCATCAGTTTGGCGCTCGAAGTGCTGGGCCACGAAATGCATTCGCTCTACGACGGCTCCTGGTCGGAATGGGGAAAGGACGGCAACACTGAAGTCGTTGTCGGATGAAGGTCTTCCCCGCAGGTTCAACAGTCAGATACGAAATCACTTGGCTCGAAATGACATCGCCCTCGAGGTCGAAGCCTCGCGAACCTCCGCAGGGCGAGACGGTTCATCTGATTGAATGCCGCGAGCCGCCCGCGTGGTGGTTCTTCAGCCTCTATGACGCGGTGGGCCGCGATTATGCATGGGATGACATGCACGAACTCGACCCCGAGGAAGCGGCCGGGTTCCTCCGCAGCCCCGGCATGCTGCTTGGCGCGATGATACGGGACGGGTGGCCGCAAGGGTTCTATTTGCTGGATTCGCGCGCGCAGGGCGTTTGCGAAATCGCTTACTTCGGGCTTGTGGCGGAAGCCGTCGGGCACGGGCTGGGATCGTGGCTTCTGAGCGCCGCGGTCCAGCGCGGATGGAGTCAAGGAGGCGTGAGCAAACTCGCGGTCAACACTTGCTCACTGGATCATCCGAGGGCTATAGGGCTTTATGTGAATTCCGGATTCACGCCGATTCGCACCGAATCAAGGGAGCGCGTGCTCAAGCGCGATTACCGTTCCGTCATGCCGAGAAAGGTCGAACAATGCTAGGCTCACTGGAATCCCGCCCGCCTGACAAAATCATTGCGCTGATTCAAGAATTCAAGGACGACCCCAGAGAACGGAAGGTCGACCTGGGTGTCGGGGTGTACCGCGACGCCAGCGGAAACACGCCGATCATGAGAGCGGTGAAGTCGGCCGAGAAAACGCTTTGGGACCGCGAAACGACCAAGGCTTACACCTCGATGGCAGGAGACCCGGGTTATTTGCGGTCCATGACCGAACTGGTGCTGGGCAGCGCAATCGAGAAAGATCGAATCGCGGCCGCGCACACGCCGGGCGGAACCGGCGCGGTCCGGCAGGCGTTGGAATTGCTGAAGTTCGCGGCGCCGGACGCGACGGTCCATATTTCGTCGCCTTCATGGCCGAACCACAACACCATGGCTCGCCATCTTTCGTTCCGCGTGAGCGAATACAGTTATTTCGACAGCGAGACGAAGGGCGTCGCTTTCGAAGCGATGCTTTCGGATCTCGGGAAAGCAGAGCCCGGCGACGCAGTCATTCTGCACGGGTGCTGCCACAACCCGACGGGCGCGAACCTCGATCTTCCGCAATGGCGAGCCCTCGTCGAACTGCTGATCGAGCGGAAGCTGCTCCCGATCATGGACATCGCCTACCAAGGATTCGGCGGCGGATTGGAAGAGGACGCCGCCGGCCTGCGAATTCTCGCCGGCCAATGTCCCGAGACGTTGATTGCCGCGAGCTGCTCGAAGAATTTCGGCATATACAAGGAGCGAACAGGAATACTGTTCGCGGTCGCGCCCGACCGGAAGACCCGCGATCTGACCCAGTCGAACCTCGCGCACATCAATAGGCAGAATTTCTCTTTTCCTCCGGACCACGGCGCGCGTCTGGTGACGATGGTTCTCCAGGACGAACAGCTCAGGGCCGACTGGGAAAGCGAAATCGCGGATATCCGGACCAGCATGCAGGAATTGAGAGCACAACTCGTGCAGGAGCTCCAGCGCCGGTCGAACTCGGACCGGTTCGCGTTCCTGAAGTCGCACAAAGGCATGTTTTCGCTGCTCGGAGCCACGCCGGAACAGGTCGCCTTCATGCGCCGGGAAAAAGGGATTTACATGGTCGAAGACAGCCGCGTGAACATTGCCGGACTCAATGGAGACTCGGTTCCTATCCTCGCGGAAGCCATGATGGAGGCAGGTCTCTGAACTTTCGCCTTGGAGCAGGCCGCTCTTTTTTAACTGAAAATCCCGTCCGATTCGCTGATCAGATTTGGATATGGAAATGAACCGTTCCGTCGCTTGGGGGATCGCCGCGATGGCGGCGATCATTGTGGCTTCCAATGTGCTCGTCCAGTTCCTCGTAGGGAACTGGCTGACTTGGGGCGCTTTCGTTTATCCGTTCGCCTTTCTCGTCACGGACGTAATGAACCGTGTCTACGGAGTTCGCTCGGCGCGGAAAGTCGTTGTCGCGGGATTCGCGGTCGGAGTGCTGTGCTCTCTCGCGGGATCTTTATTGGAAGGCCCGTATGGGCCTCTCGTCACTCTGCGCATCGCCTTGGGATCAGGCACGGCGTTTTTGGCTGCGCAGCTGCTGGATATTTTCGTATTCGACAAGTTGCGCGACCGCGAATGGTGGAGAGCTCCGCTCGTTTCTTCAGCGGCCGGATCGACAGTCGACACCTTTTTGTTTTTCGGAATCGCGTTTTCGGCGCAATTTTCTTTCGTTGAACCGTCGAACGATGTCTCTTGGGCCAATGAGCCAATCCCTCTTTTCGGAATTGGCCCGCCGGTTCCAATTTGGACTGGGCTGGCGCTCGCCGACCTGATGGTGAAAGCATCCATTGCGCTTGTTGCGCTGGGTCCGTTCAGGACGATCTCCAAGAGATTGTCGACTGCGACCGCCGCGTAAGTCGCTCCGACAAGTAAAAACTTCGTTTTTGGCGCGAACTGAGGAGTTTCCGGTTGAAATATTTGCTGTGCGTGCTTTATTGAAACGACAAATTGCTGCAGCACAGCACTCTTGGAATCGCTCTTTGTCCGCATCGGCCAATCGAGTCATCGGAAAACACTGATTGGAACGGAACCATGGCAGCAGTTTGCCCGGAAATTTCAAAAGAAACTGTGCACTCCCGACGATCGTCCGAACGCGAAGCATTCGTCAATCCAAGCGCGGAGTTTCTGGCAGGCCAGTCACTCGACAGAGGTGAGTGCGAGCCGGCTCCCGGCGGTGCGCTGCTCGCCTACTCTGGAAAGAAAACCGGCCGCTCTCCAAAGGACAAATACGTCGTCGCCGGTCCGGATTCGGATGAATCCATCTGGTGGAAGCATCAGAAGCCGATGACGGCGGATGAATTCAGCAAGCTTCGCCGCGACCTTGATCGCTATTTGTCGGGCAGGAACGCGATCACCCAGGCTCTGACTGCTTGCGCTGACCCCGTCTACAGGCTGAATGTGCGCGTTGTTTGCGAATTGGCCTGGCAAGCCTTGGCAATTAGACATCTGCTTAGAGCGGATATTGAAGACAGACCGGCCTCATCTGAATCCGACTGGACGATCATATGTTGCCCCGGCTTCTCGGCGACGCCCGGAACGACCTCGTGCAGTTCCGAAACCGTGATCGCTTTGAACTTCGCTGAAAGGACGGTTTTGATTTGCGGAACCGGCTACGCCGGCGAAATCAAGAAATCCGTGTTCACGGTGCTGAACTACATCCTGCCTCGCAAAAACGTTCTGCCGATGCATTGCGCGGCGAACCACGCGCCCGGCGACCCTGACGACGCGGCATTGTTCTTCGGGCTGTCAGGAACAGGCAAGACGACACTTTCCGCCGACCCCCGGCGCGTTCTGGTCGGGGACGACGAGCACGGGTGGTCGGACGGCGGCATTTTCAATTTCGAAGGCGGTTGCTACGCAAAGACCTTGAATCTCAATGGAAGCGACGAACCTGAAATCTTCGCCACGACGTCCATGTTCGGAACAATTCTGGAAAACGTCGCTTTTGACAAAGGGTCGAAGAAAATCGATTTTGCCGACGGCACGCTGACCGAAAATGGGCGCTGCGCCTATCCGCTTGAGCACATACCGTTTGCATCGCCCACAGGACGGGCGGGCCATCCGACGCACATCGTCATGCTGACTTGCGATTCTTTCGGCGTTCTTCCGCCGATCGCCCGGCTTGATTCGGATCAGGCCGCGGCGCATTTTCTCAGCGGCTTCACCTCCAAGGTCGGCGGCACTGAACGATCCGTGTCTGGCGTTCAGCCGGTATTTTCGCCATGTTTCGGGCACCCGTTCCTGCCGCTCAAACCGAGCGTTTACGGCCGTCTTTTTCGGGAGAAGCTCCAATCGCACGGCCCGGCCTGCTGGCTGGTCAATACAGGCTGGACCGGCGGGCCGTACGGAGTCGGACGCCGCATCAAGGTGGAGGCCACAAGGGCGTTGGTCAAGGCCGCGCTGGACGGGGCGCTTTCCGAGGTCGAATTCCGCGGAGATCCGAATTTTGGTTTCCGGGTTCCGGTTGACGTGCCGGGGCTGCCCTCGGGCTTGCTCAACCCAAAAACGACTTGGGATGATCCGGGAGCGTATGACATCGCCGCGGCGCGATTGGCGGCGGCATTTGAAGAGAACGCGGAGAAGCTTGGACAGGACTAGCAAATCGTCCGAGCACAACGCGTTTGGAGCGATGTTTTGCCGGAAATCCAGCATCAATCGGCTCCCGTCTTGCGGGGACAGCCAAAACCGTCAAATGTCGGCTGAGGGCCACGCGAACCGGCAGATGATTCCGACGGTCAGGCAGAGGTGACGAACTCGCCTCGGTGAAATCCTTGAAGATGCAACAGTCCGGACAAATCGCAAAAATCCACCCGCGCATCGCTTAGCGCCGCGACAAGCGGCCTGGCTCGGAACGCAACCCCGCAACCCGCAAGCTGGATCATCGCCAGGTCGTTCGCAGCGTCGCCGACCGCCATGGCATCTTCCGGCTTCAGCCCGTGCCGATCAAGCAATTCCGTCAGAATTCGCCGCTTCGCGTCGCGACCAAGTATCGGCGTGCCGACCTCTCCTGTCAGCTTTCCGTCAGCGCGCAGGAGTTCGTTGGCATAGTGCTCATGGAAACCGAGCCGTTCAGCGACCCGCCCGGTGAAGTCTTTGAAGCCGCCGGATATCAATACAGTACGCGCGCCTGCGTCGCTCATGGTTCTAACCAAAGTTTCCGCGCCGGGCGTCAAGGTTACCCGTTCTCTCCAGACCTTCTCTATGGTCTCCTCCGGAAGGCCGGCGAGCAGAGCAACCCGCTCTCGGACCGCGTCTTCGAAGTCGATGACTCCGTCCATCGCTTGTTCGGTGATGGCTGACACGGCTTCTCCGACCCCGGCTTCCGCAGCCAGCTCGTCGATGCACTCCTGTTCTATGATCGTCGAGTCCATGTCGGCGACAAGCAGCCGCTTTCGTCGGTTGGCGTTCGGCAGCACCGCGAAATCAAGCCTGCGATCACGAAATTCTTCATGCGCTTGATCCAAGTCTTGCGTGATCTCGTCGACTTCAAATTCGCAGGAAAAGCCGGGATCAAGCCATGTTGCCCGATCAGCGCCGAAAAATCTCCGAATGTAATCGAAATCGATGTCTGTGATGATCGAACCGTTCGGGTTCGCGGAGATAACCACAATTTGTGCTTTTGTCATGACGGGGAAGGCCTGCGTAAATCGTAATGCCGCTCTAGCCCAAATTAGTCCCTTGCGCCATAGCGCAATTCCCAATAAGTGCGTCAGCGGGTCACTTCTCCCCAACGAGAAGCGCATATCTGGAAGGATACCATGGCGCAATTCATCAGGCCGTCCAAGCGGCCGAGCAATCCTTGCTTTTCGTCGGGACCATGCTCGAAGCCTCCGGGCTGGCAACTTGGAAATCTCTCAGCGGCGGCGCTTGGCCGCTCGCATCGGGCGAAAGGCCCGAAATCCAAAATCGCAGACGCAATCGAAGCTACAAGAGAGCTCTTGGGAGTTCCCGGCGAATTTAGAATTGGAATCGTGCCGGCCTCGGACACCGGCGCGGTCGAATTGGCATTGTGGTCGCTTCTTGGCCAACGGCCGGTCGACGTGCTTGCTTGGGACGCCTTCGGCAAAGACTGGGCGAGGGACATCGTCGGCCAGCTCAGGATTCCGGCAAGGACCCATTCAGCCGAGTTCGGCGAACTTCCGGATTTGGAACAAGTCGATTTCGGACGCGACGTGGTGTTCACATGGAACGGCACGACAAGCGGCGTGAGAGTTCCTGACGGAGAATTCATTCCCTTGGACAGGGACGGTCTGACGATTTGCGATGCGACTTCCGCGGCGTTCGCCGTGCGTTTGCCTTGGGACAAGCTGGATGCGACAACCTTTTCCTGGCAGAAGGTCCTGGGGGGCGAAGCTGCCCACGGAATGCTCGTTCTTTCGCCGAGAGCCGTCGAGCGATTGGAAACGTACGTGCCGCCGTGGCCGCTACCGAAAATATTCCGGATTACGAAAGCCGGAAGCCTCAACGAGGCGATATTCGAGGGCGCAACCATCAATACGCCGTCGATGCTTTGCATCGAGGACTATCTCGTCGCTTTGGAATGGGCCCGGTCCGTCGGCGGTCTTGATGCGTTGATCGCCCGTGCCGATTCGAACGCGCGCGCCGTATCCGATTTCGTCGAAGGACAGGAATGGATTGATTTCCTCGCCAAGGATCCGAAGACTCGTTCAAATACGAGCGTGTGCTTGCGATTCAGCGACGACCGCATTCCCGCCGAGCGGGCGGCTTCGTTCGCCAAAGGCGTTGCCGCCAAACTGGAGCTCGAGGGCGCGGCGTACGATATCGGCTCCTATCGAGATGCGCCGCCGGGCCTCCGCATCTGGTGCGGCGCGACCGTCGAAAGGGACGATGTGGATGCGCTGATGCCTTGGGTCGGCTGGGCCTACGAAGTGTGCGCATCTGAAATGTTCGCAGCCGCTTGAGCAATCAATCAATGTGCGGAAACAAAATTCGGAGCAGGTTGCAGCCATGAAACCACGCGTACTCGTTTCGGACAAGCTGTCGAATACCGCGATCCAAATCTTCCATGATCGCGGCGTGGACGTGACGTTCGACCCGGAATTGGGAAAGGACAAGCCAAGGCTGGCGGAGGCGATCGCAGATTTCGACGGTCTGGCAATCCGGTCAGCGACCAAAGTCACCGAGAAGCTCTTGGCCCGCGCAGACAATTTGAAAGTCATCGGTCGAGCAGGGATCGGCGTCGACAACGTCGACCTCCGTGCCGCGACCAGAAAAGGCGTCATCGTGATGAACACGCCGTTCGGTAATGCGATCACGACTGCTGAACACGCCATTGCAATGATGATGGCAGTTGCGCGGCAGATACCGGAGGCGAACGCATCCACGCGCGCAGGGAAATGGGAAAAATCTCGGTTTACCGGAGTGGAGTTGTTCGGAAAAACGGTTGGCGTCGTCGGATGCGGAAATATCGGATCAGCAGTTTGCAAGCGAGCTTTGGGGTTGGGGATGAAGGTGGTCTGCTACGATCCGTTCCTGAGCGTTGAGCGGGCAAGGGATCTTTGTGTTGAAAAGGTTGAGTTGAACGAACTCTTGGAACGGTCCGAATTCGTCACGCTTCATGTTCCCTTGACGGACAAGACGCGGAACATACTGGACGCGAAAGCCATCGCTCGAATGAAGAAGGGCGCTCGGATCGTGAACTGCGCCAGGGGAGGCGTCGTGGACGAGTTGGCGCTCGCAGAGGCCATTCGGTCCGGACACATCGCAGGCGCGGCCTTCGACGTGTTCGAAAAAGAGCCGCCTGAAAACAACCCGCTGCTTGAACTGGATCAGGTCGTGGCGACTCCGCATCTCGGCGCATCCACGACCGAAGCGCAAGAAAAGGTCGCGCAACAGATCGCGGAACAAATGTCGGACCACCTTCTGAACGGCGCGGTCACCAACGCGATCAACATGCCGTCAATCACTGCGGAGGAGTCAAAGCGGCTGCTTCCGTGGATCACATTGGCCGAGCACCTTGGCGCGTTCGTCGGACAGATGACTGACGACCCGATCAAGGCGGTCAACGTTCTTTACGACGGAGCGATCGCCGAAATGAACACCGGCGCCCTCAACGCCGCCGTCACGGCCGGCATGCTCAAGATCGCCAATCCGGACGTAAACATGGTGTCCGCCGAAATTACCGCGAAGGAACGCGGAATCAAGGTCTCGAAAACTACGCAGGCGAAATCGGGCGTATTCGAGTCCTACATCAAGCTGACAGTGGTCACGGAGGATCGCGAGCGTTCGATCGCCGGGACGGTTTTTTCGGACGGAAGGCCTCGATTCATCCAAATCAAGGGAATCAATCTGGACGCTGAGATCAGCAGGTACATGCTCTACACAACCAACAAAGACGTGCCCGGAATCATCGGAGTTTTGGGCACGATGCTCGGCGACAGGAAGGTAAACATCGCGAGCTTCAATTTGGGCCGTTCCAAGGCTGGGAAAGACGCGATCGCACTTTTGGCCATTGACAGCCCGGCAGACAGGTCGATCTGCGAAGCTTTGAGGGCGACCGGACAATTCAACCAGGTGCGGCCGCTCGTGTTCGACATATAGTGCTGTTGCGCGGAGCGCGGCCTTTTCGGAATCGAATGGCTTCCATGCCGACTGCTCGAAGCTTCGGGCCAAACGTCGGATGCGCTTGATCAAAAGGGTTTTGCAAGGCGTCCAAGGAGCCGGCAGTCTGCAATTCTTCGATGCGCGCGCTGGCAGAGGTTTTTGAAAGTGTCCGCTTGGAACTCTTGATCCGGTTCATATGAACTGTTTCACGAATTTGCTCAGCATTGGAGCGACCGCCGGATTCGTGACTGCGTTGCTCTGCGTAGCAACCGCAAGATGATCCATTGCCGTCGAAATCCATGCTGTTTCCGGCACCGTCGCACGGTTCGCCCGTGCGGATTATTTCCAGATAGAGAATCTGGAAATAGGGTCCATTCGAGAGAGTTTTACCAAGCTTTGCAGAACGGGATTGTTCACTAGAGCGTTTTTCACTTAGTTTGACCCACTGTACCCATCCCGTATCCTGTTAAAACCTAACGGGCATTGGAGAATTTCCAGATTGAACTGGTTCCAACTAGGTAAAAAATGCTCTAGAAGAGGTTTGGATAAGAGAAACTGGAGCTGCCCGCTGCTAACTTTGGCGTCGATGAGGTTTGAAGCATGAATGAAGAATCCGCCGAAAATCCGCGCGGAAAGCGGGCAAATGTATCAATCGCAAATCTCTCTTTGGATCCCAACAACTTCAGAATTGTGGACAACCCGGATTATCAGGTTGTGGAGCCAGACAACGTATTCGACCCAAAGGTGCAGCGTCGGACGGAAAGCATCATTCTTGGACATAATCAAGAAAATGTTAGGGATCTGATCGCAAGCATCAAAGCGAACGGCTGGCTGGACCTTGATCCAATTCTGGTCGAACGGAGGAGCGGCAAAAACCTGGTTCTCGAAGGCAACCGGCGTGTTGCTACACTCCGGTATCTACAGCAACGGTACAAAGATGCGTCTATAGATCTGGGCAGGTTGGATCCCGCAGTTTTTTCTAGGGTTCCCATAATTTTTCACGAGTTCGCCGACGAAAGTCAGCAGCTAGTGATGATGGGGCTTCACCACATCAGTGGCAAGCGTCGCTGGCCTGCTGTAAATCGCGCAATAGCCATAAGGCGACTGCAGAAACATTTCAACGGTAACGCGGATGCCGTTTGCAATGCGCTTGGCATGAGCAAACGCGAATTCAATCTGTCCAGCAGAACACTTGCTCTTGTTGAGGCGTACAAAGAGAGTGACTACGGTGACCAGTTTCGATCTGGCCAATTCAATCTTTTCCGAGAGATCATACAAAGTGGCCCAATTCGTGAATGGCTGCATTGGAACCAACAAACATGCGAGGCAGGCAAAACGATCAATCTTGAAAGGCTTTTCCGTTGGATGTCGCGGGAAGTCGAACAAGAACCTAGCGATGATGACGAGGCATTGGATCTGCAAACAGAAATCGAACCGGTATTGACCACAGTCGGCCACATTCGGGAACTTGCAAAGATTATTGACGATCCGGATGCAGTTAAGCGGCTGGATGAGACGCGCAGCCTGCAAGAGGCAACGTTATCGAGCAGCCTTCTAGCAAGAGCGAAATTGGCCGAGCGTTTGGGATGGCAGACAGCGGTATACAGGAGTTGAACAAGCGCGTTAGTAACTTCGAGGAGGCGAAACTGCAACGCATAGATCAATTAATTGGCAAACTGCAAGGGCTCGCATTGGCGCACAAGCGGCATCCGCTGATGAATAATGGCCGTTTGCCTTGGCATCCGTTCAACGAATTTACGGAATCGCAATTTTCAAGTTTTCAGGTAGGACAATATCGAAAAATTGGCGGACTTGAATTGAAGGATTTGACACGCATCAATCTCATCGTCGGTATCAACAATTCAGGCAAGACATCTTTGCTTGAAGCAATCTATCTCCTTACGACGAAAATGCTTTGCTTGATGTGATCCGTTGGCGCGCACGCTTTGAAGAACACCCTGGAAATATATGGCTTGCAGAGCAAATTCCAACAGACGTTCGGATTGAAGGACATTTCGATAAGGTTTCAAATAACGTTAACTCGACTTGCCTTGACATCAAGCGAGCAACCGAGCCAGATGAAGAAATTTGTGATCATTCGACATTCCTCGCCAAGTTAATGCTCAATTCCAGTTATGGTGGTCAGAACCAACATCCGAATGCGGTATTTTACTCGAATCTACCCAGACGGGTGAATTACTCTGGTCGGCATTGGCTATGTCGTTCAGCATTTACAAGCCCGTCCTGGATAAGTCGCACTGAAGCGTTAGCCGAAGCAAACAAAGCAGCGCTGGAAGCCGGTACAAAGACTAGAGTAATCCAATTTATCAAGAAGCATGTTGACGACAAAATTGAAAATATCGAACTGGCTGACAAATTGAATCGGTTCATCGTGAGTTATTCAACCTTCAATCATGCACCGGATCTTTCGGCATTTGGTGACGGCATGCGTAGGATTTTCGAGATATGCCTGTTGCTTGCCGGCGTCCGGGGCGGTGTTCTGCTGATTGACGAATTTGAGAACGCGATTCACCGGGATCTTATTGTTCCATTCACGCGACTTGTTCAGGAATTGGCGGAGGATTTGAATGTACAAGTCTTTCTTACAACGAATAGCAAGGAGGCTCTTGACGCATTTATTCAAGATGGAGTCCCGACCGGGGATATTGCGGCATTTGCCATTCGTTCGGCCAAAGGTGGTGTCACTGTGCAACGATTTGGCGGCGGTGAACTTTCGCGATTGCACAAAGCTCTGGACCTAGATCTGAGGGGCCTCCAGTGAAAGCCAATTTTGTAATTTGCGAAGGGCGCTGTGATATAGCGTTTGTCCGAAGAAGCTCACTGGCAATAATTCCTGAATGCAAGCAATTCAATGAAGGAATTGATAATCTTTCTACACCATTCGGTGCAAAACCGCCCGGCTTCCCGAAGGGAGTAATTGCCCGGTACATTGAGAATAGTTTCAAAGACAATCCAGCGGAGTCCCGGAAACTCACGGGCGCGGCGATCTTGCCAAGGCCGCAATTCGATGCTGCTGTTGTAAACAATGAAAGAGATATCATTTATCTTTTCGTAGATTCAGGTGGCCGGGATCAGCATAATGGGGTTATCAATCTTCTGGAATCGGTCGACGCTCCGATAAAAGATCTCGGTAATTCCGGAGATTTGGATGTTAAAGAGTGTGCTACTGCATTTGTATTTGATGCTAATGATCGTGGCAAAGAGAATGTGATCCAAGAATTTTGTCGAAATTACCGTAAATATTTTGGCTACTTTTCAAATGGGAATTTTGAAAGTTGGGTAAAGTCAGACAGATGTCCAGTTGGACTATACATTTGTTGTGATGACAGTGGAACAGGGGCACTAGAGAACCATGTAGGATCGATGAGTAAATCGGTCTGGCCGGAACGGCATAGAGAGGCCAGAGGTTTTATTGAAGCACATAGTGATGGTGACGACAAGGTGTTGAGAACAGAGGCAAATAAGCTGAAGGCAATAATTGCGACTGTTGGGCAATTCAATTTTCCAGGCGATTCACTTATTTCGATAATCAAAAACGGAAGTAAAGGAATTCCAGACGAGAAGTTCCGAACATCTGGTGTCTGTAGAGAGTTAGTAAATTTTTTGCAAAATATTCCATGGGAAGATTAGAGCGGTTTTCACTTCGGTGAAACCACGGTACCCATCCCGTATCCTGTTAAAACCCAACAGACATTGGAGAAGTCCCAGACTGAACTGGTTCCATCTTAGTGAAAAACGCTCTAGTCTTCTGAATTGTGAATCTGCCTATACCGGAGGTTGATTGGCTCCGGAGCGGTTTTCCAGCCCTTGTATCTTCAGTATTTCGATTGTGATATTGTTTTCTGTCGATGAACTGGAGATCATTGGCTTGGACGTTCTGCTTGACTGGCTTGACCTCTATTGCTTGACCGGTGCTTGGCGACTTCGTCTGCCGAATTCTTCAAGAGACTACAGTAGGAACCGCCGAAGCCGTTCGGTATCGAAATGGGCAAACGGAAGATTATCCGAGAACGGGCTGCTTGTTTTCTTCAAGCGCGGCTTTTGCATTGGGCTTGCCGACATCGAGTGCCACGAGATGCCTCATGACGGGACCACGTCAGCGGATAAATGCGCTCTTGGCGGAACGCCCCGATCCGCCTCTCTTGCTCAGCTGGGCAGCCCTTCCGAATTGAAGAGCCTCAAGCGATCAGATTTTGAATCCGAACCCTGAGTACTTCTTCTTGAATTTCGAAACTCGACCGCCGGTATCCATCAAATGCGCCGTGCCGCCCGTCCAGGCCGGGTGCACGGACGGGTCGACGTCAAGAGTGAGCGTATCGCCCTCCGACCCGTAGGTTGAGCGCATCTTTACGATCTCGCCGCTCGTAAGCTTGACGTTGATCTCATGATAGTCCGGATGAATTTCTTTTTTCATCTCGGCCTCCTAGCTGGCTTTCTCTTTCTTGGGCCGGTAATTCGTCTTTTCAGCAATGCGGGCGGACTTGCCGCGCCGCGACCGCAGAAAATAGAGCTTCGCGCGCCTGACCCGGCCGCGCCGAACAACCGATATCGAATCGATGTTGGTCGAATGCAGAGGGAAAACTCGTTCAACCCCTTCTCCGAAGGAAATCTTGCGAACAGTGAAAGAGCCGCCGATGCCATTGCCGCCCTTTCTGGCAATGCAGACTCCTTCATAGTTTTGAATCCGCGTTCGACTGCCTTCCGTAACCTTGTAGCCGACGCGAATAGTATCGCCGGCCTTGAAGTCGGGTATGTCCTTTTTCAGCTCTGCGATCTGCTCGGCTTCCAATTCAGCGATCAGATTCATAACCATCGTTCCCTTGCTTTGCGACAAGCGCCGCCGTTTCGTTCTCAATTTTCGATGCGGTCGCCGCAACCTTCAACATATGCTTTCCACAAGTCCGGCCGGCGCGCTTTCGTCAACTTTTCGGACTGTTCCCTCCGCCAGCTGGCAACGCGACCATGATGGCCCGACACCAGCACATCGGGCACCGACCGACCTCGCCAAACCCGTGGGCGCGTGTACTGCGGATATTCGAGGAGCCCGTCGGCAGAAAACGAATCGCTGGCCGCCGAGTCCCGATTCCCAAGAACGCGCGGTATAAGGCGCACTGTTGCCTCAATCAAGGCTTGCGCAGCGATTTCGCCTCCCGAGAGCACATAATCGCCGGCTGAAATCTCTTCAATTCCGTAGTGATCCAGCACGCGTTGATCGATTCCCTCGAATCGCCCGCAAAGCAGCGTGACGCCGCGCGAGTTCGCCCAGTCCTCTGCAGTGCTTTGCGTGAACGGCACGCCTCGGGCTGACAGGCAGAATATCGGCAGCCGGGATCCTTCCGTTTCGAAACCGTCGAGAGCCGCCCCGATCACGTCCGGCCGGATCACCATTCCGGCTCCGCCTCCCGCGGGCGCGTCGTCGACGTCTTTGTGGCGCCCGATCCCTGACTCGCGAAGATCCGCGACTTCCAGCGACCAAATCCCGTCCGAAAGCGCTTTGCCGATTATCGAGCATCCGAGCGTGCCAGGAAATGCTTCCGGGAACAGCGTGACGACCCGCGCCGTCCAAACATCGCGGCGGGATTCCATGCCTGTCCAGTGCTCTTCGTTCGAATCGGGCTTAAAGCGCATTTTCATCCACCACGATTCTGGACTCGGAGATCGCTACATTGGGCACCGCTTCGCTCGTGAACGCCAGCAAATAAGTGTTGTCCCCGCCGGCAATTTCCAGAATGTCGCCTGCGCCGTGATTGTGGATTGCCTTGACCGTTCCCAGCTTTTTTCCCGCCGCTCCAAACGCGGCCAAGCCGATCAAGTCAGCGGCATAGTACTCGTCGTCTTCCAACTCAGGGAACCGTGAGCGCTCTGCGAAAAGCTTGGTTCCGCTCAAAGCGCACGCTTGCTCCCTCGTATCGACTCCGTCGATCCTTGCGCTCAGTCCGTCCGCCGTATGACCTTCGATCTCAATGCGGAATTCCTGCGCACCGTCTTCCGAGAAGAGCGGAAGGTAATCGGCGATCGCTTCGGGATGCTCGCAGAAGCTTTGCAGCCGAACGGTTCCGCGGATGCCGAAAGCGCCCCTTATGCGCCCGACGCAAACCAGTCCGTCAATCGGACGCTTCGCCAATTCACCTCTGTATTGGGGCATTTCCGGGCAACTCCCGAACGAGAAGGCCGAACTGGCGCAGACGCGCCGGTTCAGGCCGCTCCTGCTGCGTTCGCGGCCCGCTCCTTCGCCTTCGCTCTGGGCTGGCCCTTGATCGGATTATCCCGCACTTTCACCGGAATTATGCCGGACGCTTCAAGCATGCGCGCCACTCGGTCGGTGGGAGTCGCTCCCACGCCGAGCCAATGCTTGACGCGTTCCGCATTCATCTTGACGCGCTCCTCGCTGTCTTTTGGAAGCAAAGGATTGTAGGTTCCGAGCTTCTCAATGAACCGCCCGTCTCTCGGCATGCGAGAGTCCGCAGCAACGATCCGGTAAAAGGGCCTTTTTTTGGACCCAGCTCGGGCCAGCCGAATTTTCATCGCCATGTCGAGATTTCTCCTTGTTCAACGCTTGTCCGTTGCATTTCTCTACTTTCTCTCTTGCTCGTGATGCCGGATGACCTCTTGGATCACGAAGTTGATGAATTTTTTGGCGAACTCCGGATTCAAGTCCGCCAGTTCCGCCAGCTCTTCCAAACGTCCCACCATTCTGGCTTCCCGCGCCGGATCCGACGGCGGAAGATTGTGCTTCGCCTTCAGCCTTCCGACATGCCGCGTTTGCCTGAACCGCTCGCCCAGCGTGTAGATCAAGATGGCGTCCAGCCGGTCGATGGAATCGCGATGCTCTTTGAGTATCGCGTGCGCCTTCTCTTCCTGGTCTGTCAATTCGAGTCCCGCCAATATTCAGGCGCCGGCGAAGGGTTCGATGTCCCAAAATTCAATCCCGTCACTTCTTGGCGCCCCTTTCGCCGAGCAAGTCCGGCATAGGCATGTTCCCGGGCATCATGTTCGGCATGCCCGCAGGCAAATTCCCGCCTGCTCCGCCGGGGAGAGAGATTCCTCCCGGAAGCCCCGCCTTTCCCAACATTGCGCCCAGCGCACCCAAACCCTTGCCTTTGGACATCGCTTTGCTGATATCGGCCATTTGTCTGTGGAGCTTCAAAAGCTTGTTGAGTTCGGTCACGTCCAGGCCCGCGCCTTCCGCAATCCTTTTGCGTCGGCTTGCCTGCAGAATTTTCGGATTGGATCGCTCTTTCCTTGTCATTGAGTTGATCAGCGCGATCTGCCTGCCGACCATCTTGTCGTCTATGCCTGAAGCTTCCGCTTTAGCAGCAAGTTTCTTCATTCCCGGCATCATCGACATAACCGAACTCATTCCGCCCATTTTCTGCATCGCCTCGAGCTGCTGGCGCATGTCGTTCATGTTGAACAAACCCTTTTGAAGGCGACGGGCCGCGCGCTCCGCCTTCTCGGCCTCGAAAGTCTCCCGCGCCTTTTCGACCAGCGCGACGATATCGCCCATCCCGAGTATCCGCCCGGCTATCCGCTCTGGATCGAATTCACCCAAATCGTCCAATTTTTCGCCGAGACCCACGAACTTGATGGGCTTGCCGGTAACGGCTCTCATGCTGAGCGCCGCGCCGCCCCTGCCGTCGCCTTCCATCCGGGTCAGGACGACGCCCGAGATCCCGATTTTGCCGTCGAATTCGCTTGCCACATTCACGGCGTCCTGACCCGTCAAACCGTCGACAACGAGCAGCGTTTCGTTCGGCTTCACGGAATTCCGCACCGATACGACTTCGTCCATCAACTCGTCGTCGATGTGGAGGCGTCCGGCGGTGTCGAGCATCAGGACGTCGTAGCCGTTGACAACAGCCTCGCGCTTTGCCCTCAAAGAGATTTCGACCGCCGACTGGCCCGTGCGGATGGGCAAGGTGCTGATTCCCGCTTGCCGCCCCAGAATTTCAAGCTGCTCCATGGCTGCGGGGCGCCGAGTATCGAGGGAAGCCATCAAGACCTTTTTGCCGTTGGTTTCGACAATGCGCTTCGCAATTTTCGCAGACGTCGTCGTCTTGCCCGAACCTTGCAGCCCGACCATCAGAATCGCAGCGGGCGGATTCCCGATTTTAAGTTGGGTTGGTTCCGTCTCGTCGCCCTTCAGCGTCTTGACGAGTTCATCGTGAACGATCTTGATGACTTGGTTGCCCGGCGCAACCGATCTCATCACCGCTTGGCCTGTCGCTTTCCTCTGCGTTGATCGAACGAATGTCCTAACGACCGGCAAGGCTACGTCCGCTTCCAGAAGCGCGGTCCGGACCTCTTTCATCGCCGCCGAGACTTCATCCTCGTTCAGCGCACCTTTTCGCGTGAGTTTGTCCAGAACGGATGATAGCTTTTCGGAAAGATCGTCGAACATCCCAAATTTTCTCCTGCATCCGTGCGGCCCGCATCGGCGAGCGCATCGATTTGATCACACAACATTTTCATCCGCGGGCGAAAACTCGCTGGCGGATGTCGATCCTGGCGTCGGCCTGAGGACCGGAATTCTTTGAAACCTACTGACAGTCGCGCAGCGGTTACCAGACGGTGTTCGGCGCGTCAATATTTGCATTTCCGCACGGTGTATCTCATGCTTCTTGGTTTGGCGGCTGCGGCGCTGCAAGCCCTCCAATCGAGGAAGGGTGCGTTTCATGTTTGCTGGATTGAGTCGGTTCAACGCTCTCGCATGTCGCTCGGCCCAAGTGTTTCAAGGGTTGCGATAGTGGCCAACCAAGCAACTGTATCTCTCGGTCGTCGAAATTCTGGTGGAATCGCGTCGGGAGCGGATTGTTGAGGGTCCGTTTTCGTCCGCGGCTGGGTTGCAGGATTTGGGCGGCTTGTTTTCCTGCGTTCCGTTTTTTTTTCGGTCTCTCGGAGCGTTCGGCTGTTTTTCGTTCGCGGCGGCGCGGAGAGCGTGGAAAGCCTGTGGACAATCCTTATTCGCGCCATTTCTCGGTTTCGCGTTCGGGGCCTGGATTGACCACATTCTTCCCACACTTCCGCTTGTCGGCGGTTTATTCGTGAACTGGCGTCTTTGGTTCGCGGCGGCGCGGAGAGCATGGAAAGCGGTGGACAATCCTTGTTCGCGCCGCGTTCGGGTTTCGCGTTCGGGGGCCGGATTGACCACGCTTCCCACACTCCCCGCTGTCGGCGGCCGGTCCCGGTTCGGCGCTTTCCATTCCGCAACAGCCCTGCGGGGCTTTCAATAAATAATTTCTTTTTTGTGTCGGGCCGTGGAAATGTGGACAATCCTTTCCGTCGCTTTCGGCCGTGCCTCGGTCCGGGCCTGGATTGCCCACATTCCCACAGCCCCATCCGGCCTCGGCGCTCGGGCCGCGATCCGTCATCCGGATTGCGCCGCCCAGGGCTGGCGGGATTTGCACAAGGCGTTGGCGATCACGACCAGCTTGCGGGCGACGGCCGCGGCGACCACCTTGTGCGGCTTCCCCTCCTTCCGCAGCCGATCGGCGAACAGCTTCAAGTCCTTGTTGCGGATCGAGGCGACAAGCGCGGCTTGATGCAGGACGCATCGGAGCGCCCGGCGGCCGCCGCCGATCATCCGCTTCCCGCGCATCTGTCCGCTGTCCCGCGCGACGGGCGCGAGCCCCGCGAGCGCGGCGGCCTGCTCCCCGGAGATCCGGCCGAGCTCGGGCATCTCCGCGACCGGCATCGCGCACGCCACCGGGCCGATCCCGGGAACCGACTGCAGGATGGCGGCGGTCTCGGCCAGGACGGCTTCGTTCGCAAGAAGGCTTCCGATCCTCTCTTCCACCTCCGCGGTCTGGCGCTCCAGCAGCTCGAGAAGCTCGCCGGACAAGTCCTCGACCGGCTCGGCCGTGCCGTTCCGCAGATCCGCTTTGGCCTGCTGCCGCGCGCTTTTGCGCATCTCGACGAGCTGCTTGCGCTTGGTCGCCGGCGCCCTGAGGTCGCGCAGCCTTCCGCTCGGCAGCCGGCGGCCGGCCTCCGGGCGGAACGCCATGAACCGGGCGATCAGTTCGGCGTCGATCCGGTCCGTCTTGGCCAAAGTGCCCCGGCTTCTCCCGAACGCCTTGACTTGCGCCGGAGCGAGCTGCCGCGCTTCGACCCCCGCCGCCTCCAGGCTCGCCCAAAGACGCCATTCGTGGCCGCCCGCGGCCTCGAAGCAGACCAGGGCCTCCCGGCCGGCGGCGATCTCCTCCAGTTTCGAATGGCCTTCGTCCGTGTTCGGCAGGCGAATCCGGCGGTCGTCGCTCAAGCAATGGATGTCGAGCCAATCGCGCGAGACGTCCAAGCCGATGATCTCCGGATGTGTTGCAGTGTTCATTCTCTCTTCCTTCTGGTGCGCGGTCCTTGATGGCCGCAATCAACTGTTCGAGACGATGAAGAGAGGCGGCGCTGGCCGTCTTGGCAGCGTGGTCATGCCACAAGAATCATGCGCCATGCGCCGCCCCGTCGCCGACCCTCGCGAAGGCCGGCGACGGGAACGCAATATCACAGTCGAGATACAGAAGAATCATGAGCCACGCCCCTTCGGCACGCAAGTCCTCGGGCCTCAGGCACGAGTTTCCAGACTTGATTTCCACTCATGGCTGGAAAAACACAGGCACCCGCAATTTAGGCTGAACTTCACGGGCTAAATTCCGCCGATCCGCTTCCCAAGACGTTGTTCGATAGCGATAAATTCAGGGAATCTCGGATTCTGAACTGGTCAAATGTTCCCAATCAAATTCACAAGATTGTTTACTTCAAGCAATTGCAATAACGAACTGTTTCATGATAGAATCGATCCCATGACATACCGAATCGACGAAATCCAAGGCCGGAGAGGCAAGCCGGCGATCCTGCTCCGGCGCCACTGGCGCGAGGGAAAGCGCATCCGCAAACAGACCGTCGCCAACCTCACCCGCCACCCGGGCTGGCTCGCCGAGGGAATCCGCTCCGTGGTCGACGCCGGAACCGGACGCGCGGGACGCGCCGGGACCGTCGAGATCCGCCGGTCTCTTCCGCACGGCCACGCCGCCGCGATCCTCGGAACGCTGAAGAGCCTCGGCTTCGAGCGGATCCTCGCCCGCGAGGACAGCCGCAACCGCCGCATCGCGCTCGCGGCCGTCGCCGCGCGGATCGCCGACCCGCTTTCGAAGCTCGCCACCTCGAGGCTGCTTTCCGAAGGCACGGCCTCCTCGAGCCTCGGGGCCCTGCTCGGGCTGGGCGAGGTGTCCGGGAACGAGGTCCTCGCCATGCTGGACTGGCTTCTCGGGCGCCAGCCCTGGATCGAGCGGAGCCTCGCGAACCGGCGCTTGGCGGAAGGCGCGCTGATCCTTTACGACCTGAGCTCGAGCTACGTGGAGGGGCGCGGCATCGGGATGGCCGCGCGCGGCCACAGCCGCGACGGCCGGAGCGACAAGAAGCAAATCACGTACGGGCTTCTGTGCGACCGCGAGGGATGCCCGGTCGCGATCGAAGTGTTCGAAGGCAACGCGTCCGATCCGTCGACGGTCGGCCGGCAGGTCGACAAGATCCGCCGGCGCTTCCGCCTCGGCCGCGTCGCTTTGGCGGGCGATCGCGGAATGATCACGGGCGCGCGCATCCGGGAGGAGCTGGCTCCGGCCGGCCTCGACTGGATCTCCGCGCTGAAGTCGGGCGACATCCGAAAGCTGGCGAAGGGCCCGCTGACGCCGGACATCCCGGTTCCGGACGCGGTCGCCGAGATCGCCAGCCCGGACTTCCCCGGAGAGCGGCTGATGGTCTGCTTCAATCCCCGGCTCCGAGACGAGCGACGGCGCAAGCGCGGCGAATTGCTCCAAGCCGCGGAGGGCCGGCTCGAAGAGATCGCCCGGACCGTCCGAAGGAAAGGATCGCGCCTTCGCGGCAAGGCGGAGATCGCCCGGCGCGTCGGCGCAGCCGTCAGCCGCCTCAAGGTCTCCAAGCACTTCGAGATCCGATGCGGGGACGACGATCTCTCATGGAGCCGCCGGCAGGACCGGATCGACCGCGAAGCCGCGCTCGACGGACTTTGGGTCGTCCGCACCAGCCTCGACGCCGACTGCATCGGAGCGGACGAGGCGGTGGAGGCATACAAAAGCCTGTCGCAGGTCGAGCAGGCCTTCCGGCAGATCAAGACCGGGCGCCTGAGAATCCGGCCGATCTTCGTCTACGCCGAAGCCCGCGTCCGCGCCCACGTCTTCCTGTGCATGCTCGCCTACTACGCCGAATGGCACATGAGAAAACGGCTGGCCCCGATCCTGTTCGACGAGGACGATCCGGAGGCCGCCCGGGCGCAGCGCGCCTCGCCGGTCGAACCCGCCAGGCCCTCCCCCTCGGCCCGGGCCAAGGCCGCGGGCAAAAGCACGCCGGACGCGACGGCCGTGCACAGCTTCCACACCCTGCTCGCCGATCTCTCGACCGTCGTTCTGAACGACGTCTCCATCGGCGAATCCGAAAGCTTCAAACTGGTCACGACCCCGACGACCGGACAACAAAAGGCATTCGATCTCCTCGGCGTCAATCCGAGGAAAATGTTCCCAAAAGCTGGCAGGTAGGACTCCGCGAATCGCGTTCCTGCCAAAGGAAACTTGCCTTTCTGCGCCGTGAAGTTCAGTTTAGGAGCTTGACCGAAAATTGAGTGGCCCCGTCGAGATGCGGAATCTTTTGTCATCTGAAAACCTGAAAAGGATAACGGACATGTCCAGAAACGAGGCCGCCAAGACTCAACTTGCATGCCCCCGGGCTCGGTTCGGACCGATTTGACGGATTAGGAATGGTCTTTTACCGAACCGTGTCTTACCCCTCCGGCAAAGAGAGAGCGCCCCGCAAGACGGGCTTTCGGGAGACGGTCAACGCTGTCAAGTACAGGCTCGGCACCGGATGCCAGTGGCGGGCGCTCCATCCTTGTTTTCCGCCGTCTGCGACGGGAAAGTGGTATCATGGTTGAGACATGGAAGATGGACGTTCAGGAAGAGCGAAGCCGGAACCTTGATCATCGCCGGTCCAATGGTCGAAGGAGACTGAGCCAGCCGGCTCGCGGTCATTTGGCGATGCTGGGTTTCTCGTTGGCGATTGCCGGCTCCTTCAGCTTGGGCGGACGCATCGCGAACGACATTGATCCTATCGCGCTGACGGCGGTTCGATTCGCTGCCGCCGCTTCGTTGCTGTTCGTGGTGACACGTTTCAGAACCGGACCCAGTTTTCGATTGTCTGTCTCGTCATGGCGTCACATCGTTGCCGGGACTTTGATAGCTGCGTATTTCGTCACGATGTTCGAAGGGCTGAAGACTGCGCCTGTTGTTTCCATGAGCGCCATCCTTACGCTGACTCCTGCCATGTCCGCAGTGTTCGGATGGTTTCTTCTGCGCCAAGTCGCGACGAAAAGAATGAAGATTGCGCTTCTGATCGGCGGAATTGGAGCGGTTTGGGTGATTTTTAGGGCAGACCTGTCCTCCATGCTTGAATTTCGCCTCGGTCGCGGCGAGACCATCTTCTTGTTCGGCTGCGCTGCGCACGCGTTGTACGCGCCGTTCGTTCGTAAATTCCATCAAGGCGAGCCCGCAGCCGTGTTCGCTCTCAATATGATCGCATTCGGCACGATACTGCTCGTGGCATTCGGATGGCAGGAAATTGCGGAGACGGATTGGGCTTCGTTGCCGACGTCCGTTTGGGTGGCTCTTGCCTATCTGACCGTGTTTGCGACCATTGTCTCCTTTTGGCTGCTGAACTACGGGTCGCTGCGTTTGCCCTCAGCGAAAGTGATGGCATACACCTACCTGACTCCGAGTTGGGTCATTGTGTGGGAAAGCCTGCTCGGAAACGGCCTTCCGAGTTCAATTGTGTTCGTCGGCGTCGCGGCGACAATCTTGGCATTGCTGATTCTTTTGCGAAGCGAAGAAAGTGCCGGAAGAGCGTAACGAGGGCTAATGGTGATCACACGGCGAAAAACGCAATCCTACTGCCGCACTGGACAGTCTTGGAACAATTTATTTTTTTGCCCGCCGACATGCCGGAATAGCCGGAGATATCTTGCCCTGCGTCTGTTGTTCCCATCCGGCTGTTTCAGCTTGGCAAGGCGCCTTCGGTCAAATTATGCGAAATCGTAGCGAGTGAAGGCTGGAATCAAGAAGACATCGAATGGGGACTGTTGGAGCATAGCAATGACACTGACTGATATCGTTCAGCGCAACGACACCGCGTTGGGACGCACATTCGATGCTGTCGTCATATTTTTGATCATATACTTGATTCTGACTTTATGCGTGAGCACGCTCCCCAATCTTCCCGAATCCGTGAAATTCTACCTTAATATCTCCGATTACATCGTGTTTGCGCTATTCACTATCGAGTACGTTCTAAGAGTCACGACGGCGCCAAACAAGCGAAAATACATATTCAGCTTTTTCGGCGTTCTGGACTTGATCGCTTTGCTTCCTTTCTATCTTTCTTTGGGAATCGGGCTGGAAGCCACGCGCGTGTTCCGCTTGTTCGCCTTCATACAGATATTGAGGCTTTCCAAATACAGCAGCGCGACCCGCAGATTTCATCTGGCTCTCGTGAAAGCCAAAGAAGAATTGGTGCTGGTGCTTGTCATCACCGCCATGCTTCTGTTCTTGTCTTCAGCGGGAATTTATTTTTTCGAACACGAGGCTCAACCTGAAGCATTCAAATCTGTGTTCCACAGCATGTGGTGGTCAATCGCAACCTTGTCCGGCGTAGGCTACGGCGACGTTGTCCCCGTCACAACCGGCGGACGATTTTTTACCGGCGTGGTAATGGTATGCAGCCTGGCCGTCGTCGCAGTGCCGGCCGGCATCATGGCATCCGCTTTGTCGCGCGTCAGCAGCGAAGATCGCAACGAATCGAATGGCTAATGACATTAAACCGCTATCCCACTATGGCCCGTATTGTTAATGCAAGTTTCGCCAACGCAAAACACAGAAAGCTCTGATCTATGAATTTGCCAATTTGCGCTTACATTTCATTTCAGGCCATCCGCGCTCTATCGATAATATTATCAACTTCATTCATCACAACATGTGCATCATTTAATTTAATATGAGGTTTCAGGTAATTTAATCTCCGACTTCTATTTTCAACAGTTTTGTTTTCCACTTTTTTATCCAACGTGATATGCAACCCTGTCGCCAATCGTTCAAGCTCACTTACATTCTTTGATCCAAACTCATCTGCCACAAATTCGATTTGCTTACCGTATTTGCAACACAGCTCACTTATATCTTCATAGAATTCTTTGCCGTATTCTGTGACCTTAATTTTTGGGCGAAATCCCCATTGCGGTACTAATTCAATTAACCCGTAACTGTGAATCTCTCCAATTAAATATGAGAGATCAAAAGAGTATGGTCCGAATTTATAAATAATAAAACTCCATTCAAATGGAACTTCCATCAGTTCTTGCAAAAAAAACATATTCTTTTGAATATGCGTTTCTCCGCACCAGCTAGATTTATCCCACATGCTGTCCATCGTCTTCAGCAGCAGCGATATTGTATCGCGATGTTCCATTGCCGTTTCCCCTTGCTCAGTTTGTTGCGTTTTTGTTCGCCTCATTATTCACCCACGACGTGACCTCATCAGATATGGCTCTACCCGCATAGATACGAGAAACCGCCGCCACGAGTGGCTTATTCAACAACTCCGATAAACTGACTGACGAGACAATTTTATCACTATTAACTAAAACCGGGAAATCTTTGACTAGACTTCTTTCAATGAAGTGATCCAATTTCAGCATATCTCTTGGAAATTGTTCGCATAATCTTTCAAACATATTCGCTGTGCCTCCCTCCCGAATTTTTTCTGCGTTCCATGCAGGTGAATATACAACTTTAAAGTGAGTTCTATTTAGGATCCGATCCGCATGTTTTCTAAATTTATCTTCAGACTCAAGTTTCTTATGAAGTGCAACTATAATCTCGTTGTCTGTTAGTTCCAGCAGCTCGGCACTATTACTAATGCATTTGTTTGGCAACCAGTCGACCAAGAAATCCGTCAAATGAATATCATAAATTCGACGAACGGCATGCAAGTACACTTGTTTGTACATATAATATCTTGCTAGATTTAGTGCTTCTACAGCGTGTATGCCGCCCTGTTCAATGCCTAGCTCCGGCGCGACATTTGAATCTGCATTGTCCGCTTCGTCGGGTACAAGAAATCTAAGACAGTCAATTAAGCGATAGTGGTCAAATTTTCCATACGCCACGCCAATATGATGCGAATCTCGCAGGAGATAATCCATTCTATCGGCGCCGAAATTGTTGTCAATAATTAAATTCGATAACATTCGTTCCCAATTGGTGAATTCGATATCGTTTGCGAATTTCATCCCAACGGCCAATTGCAATACATGGATTGGATTTATTGGAGGGACAAAACTCGAAAGCATTTCTCCAATTTCTCCGTTTTTAATTAAATCCATTGTAAAGTGTTCATGTTTGGTGTTACTTTTTAATAATTTATCCTCTGCGGCATGAGAAAAAGGCAAATGACCGATATCATGGCATAACGCAGCGTATCTTAAGACTTGCCGCCAATAGTCGAGTGCTTTTCGATCTTTGAGCTCCGGAAAGTGCTCCCGAACTTTATCAGTAATATTTTGAGAGTTGGTAACGACATTAAATGTCCTGGTTGCAAGTTCCATTACCCCTAAGGAGTGTTCAAATCTCTTATGTGACGCACCCGGATAAACTTGATAAGTCAACGCGAGCTGATGAATACTTCGTAAACGCTGTACTGGCCTTGAGTTTAAGATTGTTCTTTCGTCGTTATTTAGTGTTATGAAATTATGAATTGGGTCTCTTATCTCATGAATAATTTTTTTCACCTGAAATTTTCCTTCCATCGTGGCTCGCGCGACTATTGTATGCCAACACGCGCAGTGCTCATTGTTGGCGAGTAATTTGACGCCAGAATCAATGCTAGTGAGACAAGAACGTTTGATTTAGCGAATTCTGATGATTGCGGCTGGAGATACCGATGCAAGGACTGATGTGCTTGATCTGTGCAGACTCCGTCCTTGCAACTACGACATTCAACTGGCGACGGCGTAAGTGGGTTTGTCGATGTCTATACCGATTCTTCATACGTGAACTTCGCACGAACGACTATTGCAAATCAAGTGTTCAGAAGTGGGTGCGGCCGATCTTTTTTGGTCGGGCGGCGGCGCGACAAACCTTCGAATCGCGGAGGTCGGCCCAAAAATTGCTTTCGACGCAGCGTTCGACGGCAAGCAAAGCGTTGGCGTCGGCTTCGACCAGCGGCGCCTTGCCCTTCCCAACCCAAAAAAAACCACATGATCGGCCTTCGGCCGCCCGCGACGGGAAGGTTCGCGAGGACGGCGTTGTCCGCGACCGCGCGGTTCTGATTGCGGACGGACGAGGGCTCAACGCTCAGTGCGTCGCTGCAGTCCTATTCCCCGCTGGAAGCCAATAGGTCCTCCAGATTCTCCAAGCTTGACGCCTCATAATATCCGAAGGACTCCATCCAAACCATTGCATCCGCCAAAGAGTCAGGCTCAAGCTCGCAGGTCGTAATGCGACCTTTTCTTCGCTTCCGCACCAGCCCGGCTTCGGACAGCACTGCGATGTGCTTGCTGGTCGCGGCAAGACTGTGATTGAAGTGGGCGGCAATTTCCGAAATCGTCAGGTCTTCTTCAAGAAGGAAGGTCAGAATTCTGCGCCGGGTATTGTCGGACAAGGCGCCGAAAATGGCATCGAGATTTTGGACCATGTTCATCAGATCGCGGCTGTTCGCATAAATTCAACGATTTGGTTGAATATTTTCATGCGCAGAAAAGAGCCGGAAGCGCAACTCGAAATCCAACGGAATTTTCTGCGATTCTGACAGAGATGTTGTTAAAATCAAATATTTATAGGCAAAACAAGTTTAGATTAGGTACTTGACACCGTCGGCGGGGAAAAATAATTGGTGCCGTCCGCGCAAATGGGCACTTGCCATGCTGGAACCGACAGGACGGGACTCGACGGAATCCATTCGGAAGAGAATTGATGCCGCCAAAGAAGAGCAGAGTCCGACGTCCAGCCAGTTCGAAGCAGCAAGCCAAGCGCACGTCGCCTGGCGCATGGTGGTGGACTTGGTCGCGGGGGTTGGTATCGGCGCTGCCATGGGCTTCGGGCTGGACGCATTGTTCGGCACGACTCCGCTGATGTTGGCGACGCTGACTTTGCTGGGTTTTGCCGGAGGCGTCAATCTGATGCTCAGGACGGCGAAAGAAGTTAACAAGGAAAATGGTCCGCAAAGCGGAACAGATGGCTGAAACTGTTGATCCGCGCTGAAGATATAGGAGTCGAACGAAGTGGCTGGTGAAACGAACGGGAATTCGTCCGGGCTGGAAATCCATCCGATGGATCAGTTCGTGGTGAGCCCGCTATTTCGCAGCGGCGGGGACGGTGCGGATGTTCTTTGGTACGAGCCGACCAACGTCACCCTTTGGATGTTCCTCACTTTGATCGCCATTTCCGCATTTCTCATTCTGGGCACCAGGCGGAGAGCCGCTGTTCCGGGCCGAGTTCAGATGGTTGTCGAACTGTCCTACGGATTCATTCGCAACATGGTGGAAAGCATCGCGGGCAAAGAGGGCCTTCGGTTCTTTCCCTACATCATGACCATTTTCATGTTCATTGCGCTTTCGAACCTGCTTGGCCTCATCCCGATGAGTTTCACGACGACCTCGCACATCGCGGTCACGGCGGCGCTTGCCTTGGCGGTTTTCCTGACCGTCACGATTTTGGGCTTTGTGAAACACGGCTTCAAATTTTTGAGCTTGTTCTGGATCTCGTCGGCGCCGCTGCCGCTTCGGCCGGTCTTGGCGGTCATCGAAATCATGTCCTATTTCGTCCGGCCGGTCAGTCACTCGATCCGACTGGCGGGAAACATGATGGCAGGACACGCCATGATCAAGGTCTTCGCGGCGTTCGCGGGTGTTCTGGGCGTAGGGGCCGTCGTTCCGGTCGTCGCCATCTCCGCCGTATACGCCTTGGAATTGCTGGTCGCATTCATTCAGGCTTACGTATTCACGATCCTGACGTGCGTTTACTTGAAGGACGCGCTGCATCCTCACCATTAGGAGCGGCTTCAACCATTTCCATCCCAAAACAAGGAGCAATCAGATGGAAGGAAATTTGACTGAAATGGGTCAATTTATCGGCGCTGGCCTCGCGTGCATCGGCATGGGTGGCGCGGCCGTAGGCGTCGGAAACGTCGCCGGCAACTATTTGTCGGGCGCGCTCCGAAATCCGTCGGCCGCGGCGTCGCAGACCGCGATGCTGTTCATCGGCATCGCATTCGCGGAAGCGTTCGGGATCTTTTCGTTCCTTGTCGCTTTGCTGCTGATGTTTGCTCTCTGAGGCGGTCGGCGTTGCTGCGACGTTCCAAACTCTTTGGGCAACGCTGCAGGATTCGGAAGCCAGGGATATGAAGAATGGCTGAAGACGCGACTTCGACAGTTGTTCAAGACGCGGCTCCGCCTGCTGAGCAGGCGGGAATTCCGCAGCTTGATTTTTCGGCGTTTCCCAACCAGCTTTTCTGGTTTGCCGTTTTCATCCTCCTGACCTTTCTGGTCGTGAAGCGGGCTGCCATCCCGCGAATTGAAGGGATATTCGAACAAAGGCGGCAGAGCATCGAGGACGATCTGCGGGAAGCCGAGGAGGTGAATGCGGAGGCGGAAAAGCTGGAGGCGGAAATCGAACAGCTATTGTCCGACGCGAAGAAGCAGGCCGGCGAGATTTCCGCGAAGACGCGGGCCGAAATTGTCAAGAGCCAGAACATCGCCATCTCAGACGCGAATACCCTGATCGCGTCGAAAACTTCGGAATCCGAAGCGCGAATCAAATCGATTCAAAGCGAAGCGGAGGAAAAAATCACTGAAATCGCGAGCGAATTGGCCGGAGAAATCGTGGAATCCGTGCTGCCGGGCAAGGGCGGCAGGGAGTCAATCGATTCTGCCTTGAAATCAAGGATCGAAGCACGATGAAGCATTTGGCGGCCCTCGCAGCTTCTGCGCTTGCGACATTCCCCGCCGCGCCCGTCCACGGGGCAGGCGACACATTCGTTTCTCTTGGAAACACGGACTTCATCGTACTTGTTTCCTTCATCATCTTCATCGGCGCGCTGATTTATTTCAAAGCGCCGCATTTCGCAGGGAAGCTGATCGATTCCCGGATTGATCTGATTCGAAAGCGAATCGGGGACGCATCGTCCCTCAAGTCCGAAGCTCACGATGTCTTGGAGCGCGTCAAAAAGGAAAGAGCGGAGGCGGAGGTTCAAGCGAAGCGAATCGTCGAAGGCGCCAACAAAGACGCGGAAATCCAGATCAATCAAGCCTCCAAGGAAATCGGACGCACGGTCAAGCGCCGAGTGAAAGCAGCGGAGGAGCAAATTCACGCTGCCGAGGCGGAAGCTGTCGCCAGCATAAGAAACAGCGCGATAGACATCGCGGTCTCCGTCGCGGGAGAAGTCATAGAGGCCAAGACGGATTCCGGCGACCGAAAAAAGATGATCGACCGGTCCCTGAAAAACATCGACGCCTACTTGAACTAAGGTTCGGCGACCTCCGCACCCAGTTTCTTCAAGTCAACTCATTGCATCCCGTCGCGCCGATTCGCGCGCGAGCAGCGCCCGCTTGACCTCCAGCCCCCAATGGTAGCCGCCCAGTTCTCCGGATTTCCTGAGGACCCTGTGGCACGGGATAAGCCAACTGATCGGATTCCGGCCGACCGCGGTGCCTGCGGCTCGAATCGCGGACGGCTTGCCGATCGCTTGCGCGATCTCGGAATACGTGGTCGCGCAACCCGGAGGCAAGGACATCAACGCTTCCCAAACCTTGATTTGGAATGGCGGGCCGATAAGGAAAAGCGATGTTTCTCCCTTTTCCAGAACGGCGGATTCAACCCAGGATTCAAGCATTTCAGGCTTCTCGGCGAAACTGGCCTGCGGCCAACGGTTCGTCATGTCTTCAAAGGCTGCGTCCCGTCCGCAAGCAGCTGAGAATGCCAAGCCGCAGAGACCCCGGTCAGTCCCGAGCGCCAGCATTTCCCCGAAGGGACCCGGAAACCAGCCCCAATAGATTGCGAGTCCTGCGCCCGCCTTCGCGTATTCGCCCGGCGACATCGCTTCCCAGCGAAGGAAAAGATCGTGGAGTCTGCCGGATCCGGAGAGCCTGAGATTGTCGGCGGCGTGCGGCACGGTGAAATTGCTCCGAAGGAGCAGACGAGCGTGCTGCAGCGTAAGGTATTGATGGTATCGTTTCGGCGATACTCCGACCCATTGCGAAAACACCCTCTGGAAGTGCGAAGGGCTCATGTCCATTCTTGCGGCCAGTTCGGTCAGCGGAAGCCTGCCGTCCTCCGCCGCATCGATAATCTTGATCGCGCGTGCGATTGCGTTGTAATGGTAGCTGTCTTCAGGTCGAGAGTGCATCGGCAATTCCTTTCGCGCGAAATCTATTGCTTCAGTTGAACGCATTCGACCCGATTCTTGCGGAAAATCTCAGCCGAGGAATAACTAGGTGAATACGCGCAATCGCGGCACACAGGAAAGTGTCAGCAGCGAGTACAACCGGATCCATCAAATCTTTTCGAGGTTCCGGACCGACAGAGCCGAGCCGAAAGGCGAGCTGGAGCATTTGAATGCGTTCACGCTTCTCGTCGCGGTCGCCTTGTCGGCGCAGGCTACAGACGTCGGGGTGAACAAGGCTACAAGAAAATTGTTTCCTGTCGCCGATACGCCGGAAAAGATGGCGGCGCTGGGAGAGGAAGGATTGATTCCGTACATCAAGACGATCGGTCTCTACCGCAACAAGGCCAAAAACGTGATCAAGCTGAGCCGAACGATCATCGACGAGTTCAATAGCGAGGTTCCTGCATCCAGAAAGGCATTGGAGTCGTTGCCCGGCGTAGGAAGAAAGACTGCGAATGTCGTCCTCAACATGTGGTTCCGCCATCCGGCGCAAGCTGTGGATACTCATATCTTCCGCGTCGGGAACAGAACCGGCATCGCGCCCGGAAAGAATGTTGAACAGGTTGAGCGCGCAATTGAGGACAACGTTCCGGCCGAATTCCAGCAGCATGCCCATCACTGGCTGATCCTGCATGGCCGATACGTCTGCAAGGCCCGGAAGCCCGCGTGCGAAACCTGCCTGATTGAAGACCTTTGCCCGTTCGAAGAAAAGATCGTTTCCGCCGCGAAATGACTCTTGATCGATCACACCGCCGCTTCGCGACAGCGCGCGAAGGCATGGCATGCCCCCGACCGTCGCCGAGAGAATCGCAATGTCAATGAAACGGTACGGCGTCATCGGCATTGGCAATGCCGTGGTGGACATTCTGAGCCACGCGGACGACGAGTTCCTCGCGGCGCATGGCATCGACAAAGGGATCATGCAGCTCATCGATCTCGAGCGGGCTCAAGAACTCTTCTCGCTCATGGATTCGTCAAGCGAGGTTTCAGGCGGCTCCGTCGCAAACACGATCGCAGGACTTGCCGAATCCGGAATCTCGACGGGCTTCATCGGAAAGGTGAAGAACGATTATCTGGGATCCGTCTTCGCCGAGAACTTCCGCAAGCTGAATTCGGATTTCCGCACTCCGTTCGAAACCGGAGAAGCGAGCTGCGAAACCGGCCGATGCATGGTGATCGTCACGCCCGACGGCGAGCGCTCGATGAATACCTATTTGGGAGCGGCCGAATTGCTTTCGACGGAAGACATGGACGAAAGCATGCTGTCGTCCACCGACTGGCTCTATCTGGAAGGCTATCGCTTCGACGGGCCCAAATGCCAGAATGCGTTTCGCAAGGCCATCGCGCGCACTCGCGCCGCGGGCGGCAGGATTTCGCTTTCGCTTTCCGACCCTTTTTGCGTGCGGCGGCACAGGAGTGCATTCAGAGAACTCATATCCGACAAGCTCGATCTGCTGTTTTGCAACAAGGCCGAGCTGCTTTCCATGTATCTCACCGACGATCTCGAGCGTGCGCTGGCCGAGGCCGCCGAAGACATCGATATCGTCGCATGCACGCTGTCGGAAGAAGGCGCAATCGTCGCGCAAGGACCGCTTCGATGGACCGCCGAATCGCCGCGCGTCGAAGTCGTGGACGCGACAGGCGCAGGCGATATATTCGCTGCGGGCTTCTTCTGCGGTCTGGCGTCGGGGCGCGACCTGCAGACATGCGGCGCGATGGGTTGCGTGGCGGCTGCGGAGGTCGTGGGGCATATTGGAGCGCGCGCGAAGCGCAGCATGATCGAGTCGTTCCGGGAAAGGGGCATATTGTGAAACGCAAGCGCACGTCGTTTGAACTCGAGATTGAATTGCCTTGCGCAGCGACCGCTGCTGCGGATAATCCGCGACGCTGCGACATTTGAAACGCCGAGGAGCAAATGGCTTACGAATACGACGACCAGAACATTTTCGCGAAAATCCTGCGGGGCGAGATTCCTTGCGAAAAAGTGCACGAAACGAATCACAGCTTGGCATTCAAGGACATAAGCCCGCAAGCGCCGGTCCATGTGCTGGTCATTCCGAAGGGAGCATATGTTTGCTTCGACCATTTCGCATCCGAGGCCAGCGCCGACGAACTGGCGGATTTCGCAAGAGCCATCGGCGATGTCAGCCGCGAGGCCGGCGTGGCGGAAGACGCCGGAGGCAACGGCTATCGGCTGCTGTCCAATGCAGGGGCGGACGGCATCCAGGAGGTACCGCACCTTCACGTCCACGTAGTGGGAGGACGAAAACTCGGCAGAATGCTTCAAGTAGGCTGACCGTCCGGACAGATGATCCTTTTCCGCTCGCGCTGCATTGGAGTTCAATTTCGGTCCGTCGGGAAATCGCGGGGAATCGAATTCCTGCTCACGACCGAGCGCATTGCGGCAGTGCGATCGTTCACGGCAATTTTGCCGGCGCACGGTTTGCGTCGAGGATTGACTTGGCTTAACCGGAGTTCATGTCCGCAGCGATTGGTCGAGAAGGGCCGAATATTCAAATTGGGAGCCGGATGATTCGCCGAGTTCGCCGCGGCCGCCCTGCCGGCGGGAGCCCGGATCTGGACGGCGCCGTTGCGCCGTTTGCGGCATCGCTCGGGATTTGCTTTACCCGAACTGTTTGAATTCGACGTCCATCTTCGGCTTTGAGCCGAATGCCTGAAAAGGAATTGACCATGAAAATTTCAATGATCGCTTCCGTCGCGGCGACCGCCGTTCTTTTCGGCATCGCCGCCCACGCGGATCCGGGCGGCACATGGCTGACCGACAGCGGAAAATCGAGAGTGAAGATCGAAACTTGCGAGTCGGGACTCTGCGGACGGATCGTTTGGCTCCGGAATCCTGTGAACGCCGCAGGAGAGGACATGCGTGACGCCAACAACGCCGACGAGTCGCTGCGTGAACGCAAGCTGATCGGAATAGAATTGATGTCTGGTTTCACTGAAGCTCGGCCCGGCAGATGGACCGGAGGCAGGATTTACAATCCGGAAGACGGCCGGACTTACGACTCGCGATTGGTTGAGCAAGACGAAAGCACGCTGACCGTCAAGGGCTGCATTCTGTTCATTTGCAAATCGCAGACTTGGACGCGCGTCGCACAGGACGAGACCGGCGACTCGAATTGATCGAGGGTCGTTCGCCGCCGACGGCGCGCGAGCTGACCGCTCGCATCGCGCGCTTGAAGTTGCGCCCTCCCGCAGTTAGGTTCCGGCGCGCGGCCTGCGGGCAATCGCAACGATGGAGAGTTTGGACATGGCGGACGAAGCGCCCGAAATCGAAACGGTCCGCACGACGCGGGTATCGTGCGACGGAGGCGAGCTCGGACACCCGAAGGTCTGGTACGAAATCCCGCAGGACGTGGGATGGGTTGAGTGCGGCTATTGCGACAAAAGGTTCGTTTTTCAGGCGGAAGAACCGACCGGAAGCGAACAATAGAATGGCCGCCGCCGGAGCAGCCGTGTGACGGAATTCGGCAAAGGGCATCATCTGCAGCTTGTCGATGGGTTCGGCTACGTCTTCCGCGCTTTCTTCCAAGCGGAGCGGAGTCTTGCCCCGCGCTATCGATATCGAAGCGACGGCACGCCGGTGGGCGCCGTGCATTTCTACTGCAACATGCTGTTCAAACACATCATCAATGCCGACGAGGCGGATGATCGCCCGACGCATGCGGCGGTCGCGTTCGATACGTCGGCGGCAACGTTCCGCTCGGAGATATTTCCCGAATACAAAGCGCACAGACCGCCCGCGCCCGACGATCTGATTCCTCAGTTTCCCGCCACCAAAGAGGCGACCACCGCTTTCAACATACATTGCGTGGAGTTGGACGGATACGAAGCCGACGACATCATTGCAACGCTTGCGATCCGGGCCAGGGATTCCGGCGCCAGGGTAACGATCCTGTCCTCCGACAAGGATCTGATGCAGTTGGTGGGCGACGGGGTCCGCATGATCGATGCTCGAAAGGACGTCGAGATCGGACCGGAACAGGTTCGCGACAAGTTCGGAGTGGGCCCGGAACGCGTCGTCGACGTGCAAGCTCTCGCTGGGGATTCCGTCGACAACGTGCCGGGTGCGCCCGGCATCGGCATCAAAACGGCCGCGCAGCTCATCAATGAATACGGCGATCTTGAATCGCTCCTGCAGCGCGCCGACGAAATCAAGCAGCCGAAGCGGCGCGAGACGCTGATCAATTTCGCGGATCAAATCCGGGTCTCGCGCAAGCTGGTCGAGCTTGATCGCAATGTTCCGATCGACATTTCGCCGAGCGACCTCGAAATCGCCCGCCCTGCCGCCGACCAGTTGATGGACTTTCTGCTCAAGCAAGAATTCAGGACGCTGACCAAGCGCGCCGCCGGGTATCTCGGCATCGAGCTTCCGGCGATCCCGGAACGGAAAGGACCTTCGCAGGATCAGGCTGCCGCGCGGCAACACGTCGAGGAGCGCGCGGATATACCGTTCGAGCGGGACAGCTACGAGTGTCTGCAGACTGAAGAGTCGCTGCATCGGTGGATTGGAAAGATCAGGGAGCGCGGGATTGCGGCCGTGGATACCGAGACGACCGGTCTGGATGAAATGAGAGCCGAGCTCGTCGGAATCAGCTTGGCATTGGAGCCCGGCAAAGCCTGCTACATTCCCGTCGGCCACACCCGGGACAATCCGAATCTGCTGGAGACGGAAAACCGCGAATTCGCTCAGCTCGACCGAGAAGCCGTTCTGGACGGCCTGAGACCGATTCTTGAAGACCGATCAATTCTGAAAGTGGGCCACAACATCAAGTACGACATGAAGATACTCGCCCGCTACGGAGTCCGGATGGATCCTGTGGACGACACGATGCTCATTGCGTACGCGCTCTACGGAGGGAAGCACCGGCTCGCCATGGACTACCTGTCGAAGGAATTCCTGGGGCATGAGCCGATTCCGATCAAGTCGCTTATCGGATCGGGCAAGAGCGAAATCTCATTCGACAAGGTGCAAATCAAGGAAGCGACCAAGTACGCCGCTGAGGATGCGGACATAACTATCCGGCTTTGGAGAGATCTTAAGCCCAAATTGCATTCGGGCCGCGTGACATCGGTCTACGAAACGATGGAACGCCCGCTGATTCCCGTGCTCGCGGAAATGGAAAGCGACGGAATCAAGATCGACCGCCATCACCTCGCGATCATGTCGCAAAAGTTCAAAGAGGGAATCCAAGCGCTCGCGGAAGAAATACATGAAGACGCGGGCGAGGCATTCAACATCGCCAGCCCCAAGCAGCTCGGAGAAATCCTGTTCAACAAGCTTCAGCTGCCCGGCGGAAAGAAGCTCAAGACGGGGAACTATGCGACAGGCGCCGACATTCTTGAGGATCTGGCGGCGGAGGGCCACGAACTTCCGGCGAAGGTGCTCGACTGGCGCCACATGTCGAAACTCAAGTCGACCTATACCGATTCGCTGCAGCAGCACGTCAATCCTGAAACCCAGCGGGTTCACACGAGCTACAACATCGCTGGCGCGAACACGGGCAGGCTGGCGTCGAACGATCCGAACCTGCAGAACATCCCCGTGCGCACGGATGAAGGCCGCAGAATTCGCGAGGCATTCATCGCCGAAGAGGGACATGTTCTGGTTTCGCTGGACTACAGCCAGATCGAACTCAGAATCTTGGCGCATGTCGCGAATATCGAATCCTTGCGGGAAGCATTCGAACAAGGACTCGACATACACGCCATGACGGCGTCGCAAATGTTCGGAGTTCCGATCGAAGGCATGGATCCGAATATCAGGCGCCAGGCCAAGGCCATCAACTTCGGTGTGATCTACGGGATTTCAAGCTTCGGCCTTGCGCGCAACTTGCGGATTCCGAGAGCCGTGGCGCAAGAGTTCATCGACAAGTATTTCGAGCGGTTTCCCGGCATCCGAGCTTACATGGACCGGATCGTGGAGGAAGCTGTGGAGAGGGAATTCGTGAGCACGATATTCGGCCGCAAAATCCATACTCCCGCCATCCGCGAGAAGGGTCCGCACGGCGCGTTCGCGAAGCGGGCGGCCATAAACGCGCCGATCCAGGGGAGCGCGGCCGATTTGATTCGGCGCGCGATGATCCGGATCCCTCCGGTCATCGAAAAGATGCCGGCGAAGATGCTTTTGCAGGTCCATGACGAACTGATATTCGAAGTGCGGAGCGACGCGGTTGAAGACGCCGTCGCCGCAGTGCGGAAAGTGATGGAAAATGCCGACCGTCCCGTAGCGCAGATCAAGCCTTCGCTCGTCGTGGACGCCGGCTTCGGATCAAGCTGGGCGGAAGCTCACTGAAGCCGCCTATTCCAGTTCGGCCGAAGGTATGAATGGAAAGAACGCGCCCTTCGACCACAGGCCGAACCAACGTCTCCCTTCGCGCGTTTCGTGGACGCAAATATCCACGAGCCTGTAGAAGCTCTTGCGGTCGACCAGCGCTTCCAAATTCGCGCGAACGAGGACGTACGGCGAAACCTCGCCGGTTTCGGGGTCCCTCGCGACCCTTAAAGGGCGATCAGGCCCGGCTGTCGTTTCGTCCTCGACGTTGGTCGTGAACGTCACCTCTTGGCTTGGACCCGAGCCGCTGACGTCGAAATCGACCGCGACGAACGGAGCGTCGTCAACCTTGATTCCGACTTTTTCGACCGGGGTGACAAGAAAATATTCGTCGACGTCCTTGCGAATGATTGAAGCGAACAGCTTCACCAAAGGCTTCCGGCCGATTGGCGTCCCGAGGTAGAACCAGTTGCCGTCCCGCGCTATGCGCATGTCGAGGTCGCCGCAGAAGGGCGGGTTCCAAAGATGGACAGGCGGCGGACCCTTCTTCGAGGATGCCTTCGCCGCTGCGACGAGCGTCTCGGCGGACGGTTTCGCCGGACCGGGCCGTTCTTCCGTTTGGTTCATGTTCGACTTGCCGAAATTGCGATCTGGTTTAGTTTGCCTTGCGCCGGAAACGGCGCCTCCGAAGCATATCCGTTCGAAGGAATTTTGTCATGGCCTCCGAAGCTGAACAATTGCTGAGCCGGATTGAGTCTTTGGGCAATTCGCTTGACTCCGTGAAGGACATGGTCGGCAGACGGATCATCGGCCAGAACAGGGTCGTCGAACTCTCGCTGATCTCAATGCTGTGCGGCGGGCATGCTCTGCTTATCGGCGTGCCCGGACTCGGCAAAACCAGACTCGTCGACACCTTGTCGCAAGTGATGGGTCTCACGACAAGCCGAATCCAATTCACGCCGGACCTTATGCCGGCGGATATTCTCGGGTCTGAAATCCTGCAAACGCGAAAAGACGGAAGCAGGCATTTCGCATTCGATGAAGGGCCGGTGTTCTGCCAATTGCTGATGGCCGACGAAATCAACCGCGCTAGTCCGAGGACTCAATCGGCGCTTCTTCAGGCCATGCAGGAGAACGCCGTATCGATCGCCGGCGAGGAGCGGAAACTTCCGACGCCGTTCCATGTATTGGCGACGCAGAACCCAATTGAGCTCGACGGAACCTATCCGTTGCCGGAAGCGCAGCTTGATCGCTTCCTGATGAGCATCGAAGTCGACTACCCGGATCGGGGCACAGAACGCGAGATCGTCCTCAAAACGACCGGCTTTGATGAACCGGATGTGCAAGCGGTTTTCAGCGCGGAAGAACTCCTCGAGGCGCAGGCGATGGTCCGCAAATTGCCGGTAGGCGAAACCTTCGTGGAATTGGCTCTTGATCTCGTCCGCTCGTGCCGCCCGGACGAAATGGATTCCGAAGGCGCAGGCGCGTCTGTCGAATGGGGGCCGGGACCTCGCGCGACGCAGTCGCTTTTCCTGGCGTCGAAAGCGAGGGCGCTTTTGAACGGAAGGCTTTCCCCCTCCATTGAGGACCTCGCGGCTTTGGCGAAGCCCGCCATGGCGCACCGAATGAAGCTCGGATTTGCTCTTAGATCCCTTGGCTCAAGCACAAGCGCGGTCATCGACGATGCGGTGCGCAAGGTGCTCGGAGCGGAGGCCGTCGATTGATGGACGACGAAAGAAGAGCGAATGAACTTGCGGCGAGAGCCGCGAGAACGGCAGCCGCGTTGCCGTCGCTGGCCATGCGCCGAAACGCGGCTGCATCCGCGATGCACCGCGGGTCCCATGGCAGGCGACGCAAAGGGTCCGGAGACGAGTTCTGGCAAATTCGTGCCGCTCGCGAAGGCGACCCGCTCCGCCTGATCGATTGGAGGAGGTCCGCTCGCGCCGATATGCATTTCGTGCGCGAAACGGAATTGACCGCGCCCGGAAGAGTGCTGTTTTGGGCGGACAGGTCGGTGTCCATGTCTTTTTCCAGCGGCAAGCATCGGCCGAAAGCGGACCGCGCTCGGCTGATTGCGCTAGCGACTGCTATGCTGCTTGACCGCGCCGAAGAGCTTTTCGGGCTTGTCGAAGGTGCGGAAGCCCCGGGCACGGGCCGCGCTCGGCTTGAGAGGATGGTGCTGGAACTCTTGCCTGCGGATGAAAAAGAATACGGAATGCCGCCGCTCCCGTCCCTTGCGAACGGCATCGTCGTGTACATATCCGACTTCCTCGGTCCTTGGCATTCCATCGCGAACGCCGTCGAATCGGCTGCGGCTGCCGGACTTTCCGGCGCTCTGGTCCAAGTTCTCGATCCGGAGGAGCAATCGTTTCCATTCGTCGGGCGGACGGAATTCCGCAGCATGGGCGGAAGCATCCGTTTCGAAACGCTCAGCGCGCGGGGTCTGCGCGAGCAGTACCTCGCAAGTCTTGAGCGGCGCAAGGCGGACGTCGCGGCGCTTGCAGAGAATGCCGGATGGCAATGGATTTTCCACGGAACCGCTGATTCCGCCGGTTCCGCGGTCGAGGCGCTGCATCGCGCACTGGCGGATGGAAGATAGTCGATGCTGCAAATCGGCTTGATCGGTTTCGCGGCTCCGATGGCGCTGCTCGGTCTTCTGGCGCTCCCTCTCGTCTGGCGGCTTCTCCGCACGGTGCCGCCTCCGGCAGCGCGGCGACCCTTTCCGCCGGTCGCTCTGTTGGCGGGTTTGCCGGACACCGAGAGGTTGCCGGACACGTCTCCGTTCTGGCTCAGACTTATTCGGATTTGCGCTGTCGGCTTGGCGATTCTTGGGCTCGCCGGACCGGTGTTCAATGCCGAAAGTCAAGCTGATCAGGCTTCCGTCGTGCCTGCGCTCGTTCTGGTCGACGGAGGCTGGGCGAGTTCAGCCGACTGGGAACAGCGTCTGAACAAAGCCGAAGAAATCTTGGAAGAGCTGGAGCAACGGGGACGGATTGCCGCGTTCGCGCATATCGCCGGTCAAAAGGTATTCGGCGCGGAATTCAGGAGCGCGGACGACTGGCAGGGCGAACTATCCGGTCTCTCTCCGAGACCTTGGGACCCGGATTTCGACCGAGTGTCCGAGTGGGTTGAAACGGAACTGCCGGACGAATTGGATAGCTTCTGGATTTCGGACGGGTTGCATGACGACGACAAGTCGGAGTTGGCAAGGATGCTGGCCGAACGCGGAAGCGTGACTGTTTATGAGAGCGGCGGCGGCGTCATGGCGCTTCGCCGCCCCAAGCGCGGACCGGTCGCCGCAACCGTCCGCGTTTCCCGATCAAGCATTGAGGGAAATGCCGTCGCGCTGGTCGACGCGATCGGTTCCGACGCGTCCGGAATCGAGCGCAGACTCGACACCGCGACGGCCGAATTTGCCGATGAAGAAGCCGAGGCCGTCGCTGAATTCTCGCTTCCGACCGAGGTCCTGAACAGGATAAGCAGATTTGAATTGCGGGACGCGCGATCTGCAGGCGCCGTGATTCTAACTGCTGACAGCGTGTCAAGAAGGAAAGTCGCCTTGTTGGAACGCGACGACGCCGACGGAGCAACCCCGCTGCTCTCTCCGTACCACTACCTGAGGCAAGCACTCGAAACCAAAGTTGAACTGATCAGCATTCCATCCGGAGCCAATCTTTCGACCAATCCCGATGTCGTGATTTTGGCCGATACTCCGGTCCTTTCCCGGCAGGAAGCCGAGTCATTGCTCAATTGGCTGGACGACGGCGGTCTGCTCGTACGTTTCGCAGGTCCGAGGCTCGCAGCCGAAACGGCTGCGCGCGACGTCGATGACCCGCTGCTCCCCGTTCAAATCAGGGCTGGTTCAATGGCCGTTGGCGGCACGCTGTCTTGGGAACTTCCGAAACGCGTAGCCCCGTTCGAAGAAGGCAGCCCGTTCTACGGCTTGGAGGTTCCGGGCGATGTCGAAATCAGATCGCAAGTGCTCGCCCAGCCCGGACCGGAACTTTCGGATCGGGTCATCGCGGAACTGGATGACGGCACTCCCTTGGCGACCGCCAAGCGGGTCGGGCAGGGCCGCATCGTGCTGTTTCACATTTCGGCAGACGCGGAATGGTCGAACTTGCCGCTCTCAGGTTTGTTCGTCGATATTCTGGAACGCTTGGCGATCACTTCCAAATCCGATCAGTACGCATTGCCGGTCAACGCCGAGAAGCTCAGCTGGACGCTCGAGCAGCTGGTGACGGCGTTCGGTGAAGTCCGCACGGCAGATCCCGGAACCACGATTCCGGGTGAGCGAATGGCGCGCTTGACCTCCGCGCAGGACATGCCGCCGGGCCTCTACAGTTCGGGACGGGTCTCCGCAGGCGTGCATGCTATCGACGAAAATCGCGAACTGAAGCCCGCTGAATGGCCTGAAACCATTTCCAGAATGGATTTTGCGACCCTCGGCGCGGTTCCGGCGGCTGGACTCCTTCTTGGATTGGCGGTGCTGATGTTTGCTGCCGACATCGTAGCGACCCTCTGGCTGGCCGGAGCGGCATTCGGCGTCCGCGCGGCGGGCATCTTGGCAATGACGTCCGTTTTCGTCTTCGGCACGGAGCGCAGCAGCGCCGAAGACGCCTTCGCGATTGCCGCGACCAGAGAGACCACTGTTGCATATGTGCTTACCGGCGACTCCGAAACGGATCGCATGTCGGCGGCCGGACTTGCCGGTCTCGCCGCCGTCCTCCGCGTGCGAACCGCAGTCGAGATTGCGGATCCCGCTCCCATCGACATCGAACATGACGAACTCGCTTTCTTTCCGTTGATTTACTGGCCGGTCGCGCCTTCGCATGCGGAGCTTCCCGTCGAAACGTTCGAGCGAGTCAATGAATACATGCGCAGCGGCGGGATGATCCTGTTCGACACCAAGGATTCGGATGTCGGCGGCTTCCAGATCGGAACGGACAACTCCGACGCGTTGAGACGCATGGGGGAGCATCTTGAAATTCCGACATTGGAAAGGCTCCGGCAAGGACACGTTCTTTCGCGCTCCTATTACCTTTTGGCGGAATTCCCCGGCAGGCATTCCGGCGCCGTCTGGGTCGAAGCGTCAGTGGGAACGGAGGATCCGCGAGCCCCTTGGGCTTCGGGGACAGAGAACGACGGCGTCACTCCGATTGTCGTCGGGGGAAACGATTGGGCGGCAGCTTGGGCCGTCGGAGAAGATGCCGTACCCTTGCTTCTGGTCGGACAAGGAGAAACGGGAGAAAGCCGCCGCGAGAAGGCCCACCGTTTCGGCGTCAATCTCGTCATGCACGCATTGACCGGCAACTACAAATCGGCGCCGTTCCACATCGACGCCATACTTGGGCGGTTGGGATCCTGACTTGGCATATTCAGTCGTTCTCGATCCGCAGATGCATTGGCAGATGTCCGCCGTCTGCCTCGCCGCGACTTTGATCGCGCTCGGCATGGCAATTCGCGCAAGAATGGCGGGGTGGATCCCGAGGGCTTGCCTCGCCGCCGTACTGGCGACGGCGATCCTCAATCCCTCGGTTCGAATGGAGTCGCGGGAAAGGGAGACGGATTACATCCTGATACTCGCCGACCGCACATCAAGCCAAAAGCTGGGCGAGCGAACAGCCAGAACGGAGGAAGCCTTGGCTTGGCTCAGGAGCTCAATTCCCGAATTCGGCAGTTTCGAACTGCGAGAGGCGGAGCTGCTCGACACGGAAGGCGGAACTCGATTGGCGTCCGCGCTTCGCCGCGAGATTGAAGATCTGGGCGGAAGACTTGCCGCTGCGTTCGTCGTCACGGACGGACTGATTCATGACGCGGAGGTCGGAATTGAGTCGCTTGCGCCCGTCCACATCCTGCTTACGACGGACAATGCTGAAATGGATCGCCGAATCCTGATCCGGAACGCTCCGAAATTCGCGCTGGTCGGCGAAACCGCAGACGTTGTCGCTTCCTTCGAAGATACCGGCTCCATGCCGCGGAATGAAAAGGTCGGCGTCGAATTCTACCTCGACGGCACTTTGCAGGGAACAATTCGCGCCATTCCGGGCGAACCGTTCAGCGCGCCTGTCCGGATCGATTCGGCCGGGCCGAAGGTGATTCATTTCAAGGCAGCCGCTGCCGAGGGCGAACTCACGCATCTGAACAACGAGGCTTCCGTCGAAATCAACGGGGTCCAGGAGCGCCTTCGCGTACTCATGGTTTCAGGCATTCCCCACGCGGGACAGCGGACATGGCGCAACATCCTGACGTCGGACGCTTCGGTGGAACTTGTTCATTTGACATTCCTCCGCAATCCGGAAAGCCGCGACAGCACGGCAATCGATGAACTTGCGTTGATACAGTTCCCGGCGCGCGAGCTCTTCCAAGAAAAGCTGGGGCAGTTCGATTTGGTCATACTGGACCGTTACCGACGCATCGGGCTGCTTACGAACGCGGATTTCGAGCGACTCGCGGAGTATGTGGAGGGTGGAGGCGCCCTTCTCATTGCCGGCGGTCCCGAGCTTGCCGACCCGAGGAATCTGCATGATACCGCGGTCGGAAGGGTGCTCCCTGCTGAACCCACGGGCTTCATTGCGGAGAAAGCCTTCAGGCCTGCGCCAACTTTGGCCGGGATGCGGCACCCCGTTACAGCCGAGCTCCATGCATCAAGCTCGTCGGAATCCGGCGCAGGTCGGGAATGGGGCCGTTGGTTCAGGCAGGTCGAGCTCCGGGTTGAAAATGGCGATGTATTGATGGCGGGAGCCGACGGACGGCCTTTGCTGGTGCTTTTCCGCGCCGGACAAGGCCGCGTGGCGCTTCTTGCATCCGATCAGGCTTGGCTTTGGCATCGAGGCTTCGAGGGAGGGGGTCCGCAGCAGGAGCTTTTGAAACGCCTCGTTCATTGGATGATGAAGGAACCGGGGCTGGAAGAGGAAGCGCTGTACGCTTCGGCGGACGGAACGACATTGAGAATTATCCGGCAATCGATGTCCGATGACGTGCCCGAACTTGAGCTTTTCACGCCGAGCGGCGGCAAAGTGCCGCTGCTCGCAGCCGCAACATCGCCGGGAAGATTCGAGGCGCTGATTGAAAGTCCAGAACCGGGCATCCACATTGTCCGAGATGGCGGCCTCGCCGCCGCCGTTTCCGTAGGACTGCAGCACCCGCTGGAATTTGAAGGTGCGGCTTCTTCCGGCGGAAGCGCGGTCGAGCGCCTTGTCGCCAACATGGGCGGCGTGTTCGCTGTCGAGAACGGCTTTCCGGATGCCAGGCTTGTTCAAGAAGGCCGCGCCGCCGCCGGGCGGACATGGGCCGGGGTGCTGCCGAGGAACAATTTCACGGTCTCAGGAATTGAATTCGTTCCACTCACCCGACCGGTCGTGTTCGCACTTCTGATCTTGGGGCTTGCTTGCGGTGCATGGCATCGCGAAGGGCGTTGAATTCAATTTCTTCGGAACAATTCCGAAGGTTCGCTCGAATGGCATGGATGCGATTTTAGGGAAGCCAATCGCAACAGGTCGCGGTTGGCAGGTAGATCGGCGGAATTCAATCGTTGGAATCGCTCCCTCCGCCAATCGAGTGGGCTTTCCGCTTTCGAATGGAGAATTCAACCGGTAGACAAAGATGCGGTCGCTCGAACCATCAATATTGTTTCAATGCGCTGAAATCACTATGATCGGCTGTTTGCCAACGAACTGATTCGCTAAGCGAACGGAGAAGTTTGAAATGAAAGCTGAAGTTGCGCTTGCCTGTTCAAACAACTTGGGCGAAAGCGCGTTCTGGCATCCCAGAATGAAGAAGTTGTTCTGGCTGGACATCCCGCAGCCTTCCGAATTGACAGTTTACGATCCTGCTGGAGGTTCAATCCGATATCACGGCATGCCGCAAATGATCACATGCGTGCGCCCTTGGGGAAATGATCTGATCATCGCCGCGCACAACGGCGTCCACAAGTATGATCTGAATGCGAAACAGCTCGCGCGCGTCGTTGATCCGGAGCCGCTGAAGCCTTTCAACCGATGCAATGATGGAGGAACTGACGCCGGAGGCCGATTCTGGTTCGGAACGATGCAAAACAACATTTCGCCCGGCGCGACCGATATCGAACTCGTGCAGCCGTCCGGCTGCCTGTATAGGCTGGATCCTGATTTGAAGCTTACGATGTTCGAGTCCGACATTTGGATTTCGAACACGCTGTGCTTCAGCCCGGCCAACGACGTCATGTATTTCTGCGATACCAAGAACGGAGTCGTTTGGGCTTACGACTATGATCTGGCGACAGGCACGCCTTCGAACAGGCGCGACTTCGCGAGGTTCGACAGAGGGCATCCCGACGGATCGTGCGTCGATGCCGAGGGCGGGCTTTGGAATGCGCGATGGGACGGAAGCTGCGTCGTTCGTTTCGATCCGAATGGGCGGGTGGACATGGTTGTCGAAGTTCCGGCCTCGAGGGTGACGAGCGTGGCGTTCGGCGGTGAAAATCTCGACAAACTGTTCATCACGACCGCGCGTTGGGGGCTGAGCGAATGCGATCTTGACGGCCATTTGTTTGTCGCGGAACCGGGAGTGCGCGGACTCCCGACGCATGATTTCGGCTAGCAGCGAGCGTTCATCCGGGGCTGTCTCTATGGAATGACGCGGTCGAGCCGGGCTCTCCGACCTGAAGCCGCGCACTGCGCCATGTTTGAATTCTCGTGTCCCATGCTCGCGTGATTGTCGCGTTTCGCTTTCCGTATGACCATTCCGGCAGTGGGCATGGCGAATTGATTCGCGCGAGCGCAGCATCCAAGAGTGCAGGTCTCCCCCGCGCCGAATGCTGCAATGCTGAGACCGCAACCCTGAAAACCTGTTTCAGCGAAAACCGAGAGTTCGTGCTCGCGGACTCGGAGGAGCAAGCCCTTTCATCATTCGGCTGAGATTTGCTTTTCGACGCAGTCTTCTGTACCGTCTGCGCCAGCCAGCGTCTTCTGAGCATCCGGCGCTCGTCCAAGGAGCGACAGTATGGAAAACGGCTGCGGTGCAGTGCCTCCTCGCTCGACATTGTTTTGCAATGCGTTGATTTTTGATGGAACCGGTCGCCCTCCTGTTCGCGGCGAAGTGGCGACGGTCGGCGATACGATATCTTCCGTCGGCGAATTGGGACTGCATCCCAAGTCCGATTACGCGAACCTCGTCGATCTGGAAGAAGCTGCCATCGCGCCGGGATTCATTGACGCGCACACCCATGATGACCGCGCAATCGTCGACAGCCCTGAAATGGTCCCGAAAGTCAGCCAGGGCGTCGCGACCGTCGTCATCGGGAATTGCGGAATATCATTGGTTCCGGTGTCGTTCGAGGACGAGCCGCCGCCGCCCATGAATCTGCTCGGGGGCCGCGAGGCTTACGAATTCACCTCGATGAAAGCATATTCCCGGCGGCTCAATTCGCGGAAACCAAGCGTCAACGTCGTTGCGCTGATCGGTCATTCGGCGCTCAGGCTTGCGGCAATGGACGACCCGGGTCGTCGTGCCGACAGCGAGGAGATCGTTACCATGCGCCGCCTTGCGGCAGAATGCATGGAAAACGGAGCGACCGGGTTTTCCACCGGATTGTTCTACCCGACGAATGAAGCGGCCGACATCAGCGAGGTTGCCGGCGTCGCAAGCGCGTTCGCGAATCGATGCGGAGTCTACGCGACCCATATGCGTGACGAGTCGGATGCCGTCGTCGAAAGCATTCGCGAGGCCGCGGACACGTCGGCAGAAGCAGGAATTCCTTTGATCGTATCGCACCACAAATGCTCGGGCGTCGAGAACTGGGGCAGAACGAAGGAAACGGTGAAGCTCTTGGAGCAGCTTTCCCGGGACATGCCGGTGAACTTCGATGTGTATCCCTATACCGCGGGATCGACGAACCTTCGCGACGATCTCGTAACCGACAAGATACGCATAATGGTGACATGGTCGAAATCGCATCCCGAAGCCAGCGGCCGCGAACTTGCCGACATCGCCGACGAATGGGAAATGCCGCTGCTTGAAGCTGCCCGACGACTCCAGCCGGCGGGCGCCATCTACTTTCAAATGCGCGAAGACGACGTCCAGCGGGCGATGAAATCCGGACTCTCAATGATCGGGTCGGACGGTCTTCCGCACGACGAGCATCCTCACCCTCGGTTGTGGGGAACGTTTCCGAGAGTTCTGGGAAAATACGCGCGCGAACTGCAGCTTTTTCCTGTCGAGCAAGCCATCCACAAAATGACGGGTCTCACGGCGGATGTTTTCGGACTTCGCAACCGGGGCAGAATTGCGGCCGGCTGCGCAGCGGATCTGGTGATATTCGATCCGGAAAAGATCATCGACACGGCAACCTATGAAAACCCCAAATCAAAATCCGAAGGCGTTCACATGACGATCGTGAACGGCGAGACCGTATTCGCGAACGGCGAAGCAACCGGAGCCGCAGCGGGCCGGCTGCTCACCGGGCGTCGAAGATGGGCGGGTCGGCAAATCAGCCCGTTTGAAACACCTTGATTCCGGCGCTGTCTTTCGGGCTGCGGAAGCGATGGCAAGCCTGAACCCGCAGGGCGGACCGCAAATCCTGAACCAATCGGCCCGCGCGGCCTCGCTTTCGCTAGCGAGCCCCGCACTGGTTCGAATCGTGAACCCGCGACGGAAAGACCGTTCCGTCGAATAATTTCCGAGCGGTTCTGATTACTTCCGCTTTCACTATGTTTCCGCCATCGCCGACGTGGCAGACGATCGAAATCTGGCCGGTAGGATGCTCCACCGAAATGTCCTTCGATCTGCCGCCTCGCACGACCGCGAACTCGCTGCCGACCGTGCCGGGAATGGCTGCCGAGGTCGCGACGGTTACTGCGCCCAGAACTCCGATGCTCGTATGGCAGCGGTGCGGAATGAATACCCGCGCTGCAATTGCGCCGGCTTCTCGCGGCGGCGATACAAGCGCCAGCTTGGGAACGGATTTCTCTCGCACATCGCCCAGATTCATGGCGGGGCCGGCCTTCAGCCGAACGCTTTCGAGGCGGCGGCGCAGGTGCGAATTCGCCTCAAGCGCTGAAGGCTCCTCATCGCCGGAGATGTCGAGATCGGCGGCCCGCAGGATTACGCAAGGCATTCCGTTGTCGATGAGCGTCGCGGGCAAGCCGTCCATCTCGTCGACCTTGCGGCCCGTCGGAAACAATTCGCCGCAAGCGGATCCGGCCGTATCGCGAAATTCAATCCGGATGGGCGCGGCCGTGCCCGGTACGCCGTCGATTCGCGCGTTCCCGCCGTAGCGCACATTGCCGCCCGGCGTCGGCACTCTGATTGCCGCCGTCTTGCCTGCATTCATCATGCGTACGACCACTGAGGTCTCGTCCTTTTCAGCCTCGACCAGACCGCGCTCAATGGCGAATGGACCGACGCCCGCCAAAATGTTGCCGCAATTCTGGGAATCCGAAACGACGGGTCGATCGACAAAAACCTGCAGGAACAAATAATCCACGTCGGCGTCCGGGCTGCTTGAAGGACCGACTATCGCGACTTTCGATGTCAACGGATCTCCGCCGCCCAACCCGTCAATCTGCCGCGGATCCGGCGACCCCATCACCCGCATGAGCAAGGCATTCCTTTCGGACTGCGACGCCGGGAGATCCGACGCCAGAAAATAGCCGCCTTTCGACGTTCCGCCGCGCATCCACATGGCCCTGAGGCCGTCAGACATATTTGAGACCTTTATTTTCAAGCTGTTCGCGGAAGCCATAGAGATCGAGGCTCAATTCGCCCGCTTCCAGTCTTCGGCGCTTGTCGGCCTCGGCATCAAGCCGCTTTTTTGCGGCTTCGGCGATTTCCCGGGCATTCTCGCGCTTTACGATGCAGACGCCGTCGTCGTCCGCGACGACGATATCGCCCGGCTCCACATGGACGCCGCCGCAAACGATCGGCACATTGACCGATCCGATCGAACCCTTGATGGTCCCTTGCGCGGAAATCGCGGAGGACCATACAGGAAACTTCATTTCTCTGAGTTCCCGAACGTCGCGCACGCCCGCCTCGACGACCATCCCCGCGCCGCCTCGGGCTTTCGCAGAGGTTGCGAGCAGGTCACCCAAGTAAGCCATGTCGCAGGGCGCGGCGGGAGCGAGCACCATGACGTCGCCCTGTTCGATTTGCTCGATCGCGACATGGACCATCCAATTGTCGCCCGGCGGAGCCGAGATGGTGACGGCGGATCCCGCAACCCGGGCGCCCGGCCAAATCGGACGAATGCTCGACCGCATAAGTCCTGTCCGATTCTGCGCCTCGTGGACTGTCGCCACGCCTGCATTGCCCAGACTTTCCACCAAACCCATGTCGGGCCGTTCTATGTTCTGAACTACGATCCCCATGTCAGTCCTCGTTTTCTCCAATCGGCGGCGTCCCGTGCGTGTGAAAGCTTTCTATTGTCTTCATTCCCCAAGCTTGGCCCTTTTTCCGTTCCGCTTCCGTCCAGATGATCGGCTCCCAGTCCGGCGCGAGCAACAGTCTGGCGCCCGAGTTCGCGATCTCGACGCGGTTTCCCGCGGGTTCCCAGACGTAGAGAAAGAACGTGCCTTGGACGGCATGCTTGTGCGGCCCTGTTTCGATGTGGACGCCGTTCTCGAGAAAAATGTCCGCAGCGCGCAGGATGTCTTCCCTCTGGTCCGCCGCATAGGTCAGGTGATGAAAGCGGCCCGGCGCGCGCGTGTGATCCTTCGTGCATGCCAAATCGTAGGTCTTGTTGTTTACTGTGAACCAGCTGCCTGCGAGCGTGCCGTCGTCAAGCACGATTTTTTCCGTTACCCGCGAACCGAGCGCCTTGACCATGAACTCCTCGATCGGCTCAATGTCGGGCGCAAGCAGATTCACGTGATCGATCCTGCGAGGCGCGGCGCCTTTGGAATGAAACCTCGATGCCATGTTTTTCAACGCCGGAACTTCTTCCGCTTCCGGCTCGAATCGTCTGGTTTCGTAGTAGATTTCGAACATGTGGCCCGCCGGGCTTCGAAACCGGTAGGCTGGGCCATGGTCGATGTCGGCGGCCACCCACCCCTCGCCGCAGCCCATCGCATCAAGCATTCTAGCCCGACGATTCAGCGCATTTGCCGACGAGGCTCGATATGCGACATGCGCGACGCCCGTCGTATCGGATGCGGTCAGCTTGAGAGTGTGGAATTCGTAGTCGTCCCAAGCGCGCAGGTAAGCGGAATCTTCCCGCATCGCGGAAACCGAAAGCCCGTAAACTCTGGTAAAGAAATCCAGACTTTCATCGAAGCGGTCGGTGAGAAGTTCGACGTGTCCGAGATGCGAGATGTCGCCAAGCATGATCTAAAGCGCATCCACCGTACGCGGAAAAATTGACTGAAATGCCTCCGCATACTCTGCCGGGCGGCCGCCCGCTTGGCCACCCGAGTTGCGACGGAAATGGTTGGCCCTGTTCTGGGCAACGTTCGTGTAATAGTCCCAAAGATGCGTTTGGCCTTCCATGCACTCGATAGCCGCCCGCTTTTGATTCCAAACGGATGTAATGTCGAGAATCGTGTCCGGCTTCCAATCCATCTGCTCCGTCTGGTGCGGCTCGAACAGATAGACCTGCGGTGAGCCGAGCACGCTTTCGCCCGGGTTGTGTCCCCAAGCTTGGGCGATCATTCTTGCCTCCAGAACGAAACTTGACGTATGCATGTGGTCCGTATTGTACGGATCGTGTTTTGAATGGGTCAGAATGAATTCGGGCTTGATCTCGCGCATGGCGTCCACAAGGCGGTGCTTGGCCTCGCGACTGAATTCAAGCGGATAGTCGCCCAGATCGAAGAAACGAATGTCGTTGACGGAAAGCGCGTTCGCGGCTCTCTCGGCCTCCGTCCGCCTTGCGGCTTTCACCTTGTCCAAGGTCATTCCCGCCTGTTTCCATAGCTTGGCGCTTTCGCCGCGCTCGCCGTATGAAAGGCAAATGACCGTGACGTTCCATCCGAGGCTTCGGTGAAGGGCGATCGCCCCTCCGCATCTCCAGACGAAATCGGCGGAGTGCGCGGATACGACCAATGCCGACCGGTGTTCATCCATGCGCGATCTCTCTATCCTGAAACGGCCCTTCCGCCGCGAACCGCTGGCAAAAGATCTCTCCGGATGCCGCGCAGCGGATGCTTATGCAACGGCTTGAAATCTCGCCATCGCGGGATGTGTTGCCTTTTTTTGGCGAGAGGATCATGACAAGCTGATCATCGCGATGACGTGCAGGCGAGTCAATTGCTCTCGGCGGCATTCCAGGCCTCGGCGGCCTTGGATTGCAAGGATTCGCCTTGATTCGATCTTGGACTTCAAGTTCGAAAAGAGCGGCGCATTGAAAGCGACGGTGCCTGCATGGCGCGCTCAGGATTTCAATTTGCGTTCGGGTCGGTGATCAATGGCCCCCGGGCAGCGGATCGTTCAAAGCCCGAATTCTCGGATCGCCCCCAATCGAACGATCGTGAGATCGCTGTCGAATCTGAAAGGACATGCCATTCTCGCATTTCCGGGGCCGCAACGGCCGTCGCCCGAATGATTCACGGTGTGGGTCGACGATTCAAACTCCATATACAGGCCTTCAAGCCTTAGCGACCAAGCGTCGGAAATCGGCGTTTCGACGCCAACGCCGACAACCCAGCCCAGATCCGTCCCGGAATTGGTGAACGAGTCGTCGGGATCGACTGCGGACGGAGCATTTTCGCTGAAATCGATGTCCGTTATTGATTTTCTGATCTGCGCCATCGCGACGCCGCCGGTCACGAACGCGGTGGCGTTTCCGATATCCCGCTCTAGACCAATCCTCGCAGTCGTGACCCAACGGATGTCAACCTTGCCGGTTTCGTCCTTGTCTGTCGGATCCAGCATGTCCGAACTGCCGACGATGCTCCCGAACGTCCCGTCGAATTCCATCCGAAGCGGAATTCCGTGGGATTCGAAAGATTTGCCGATGAGGGCGCCGCCGACAACGTCTTCGCCTGGGAATTTCACGGTGTAGCCGGGGTTGCCCCAGTTGGCGAATCCAGTGATGTCCAGAACTTCGTTCACGGATTTCGCGCTTCCCGCAAAAATCCCTGCATATGCGGTCCCGCCGCCGGAATCGCCCCGATGCGTTTCCGCCGACGCTGGCGCGGCGAGTGCGACCGCCAGGAGCCAGACAGCGAACAAACCGGCCTGCCCGACGTCCGGGCGAGGCCCGCTATTGCGGAAGTGCGCCTTTTTCATTGCTCTGCCTACAATTTATATTTTTTTATTGGGCGCGGTCTGCTCGTCCGGGCCGCTTCAAGACTATTTCGGTTAGTGCGTTCCTGTCAAAAGCGCTTCCGGCAAAACAATGCCGATTGTGGCGGGTTGAGTGCATTCTTGCCACGTCCAATCTGCGTCCGGCGTTCCGGATTGGTCGATCAAGCGAAACGGTCGCCGTCCTGAGTCGCGAACTTCCATCGTTTTTTCAATGCGACGGGAACTTTTGACTCGCGATAAGAAATCATCCGTCGGCGCAGGGAACTCCGAATTCGTTGGGCGATCGGAATCCAGTTCCAACTTGCAGTTGAAACCGCGCATTTATTTGCTAGCCTTGACTCTTCGCAGCGGATGCGGCCGACCAACTGAACGACCGCCCGCAGTTTGAATAAGAGCCATAGGAGGAAAAATGTTTGCGAACTTCATATCCCGAACGCAGTCGCGCCGCAGATTCATCCAGTCGGCGTCCGCATTGGCCGGACTCGGCGCGCTCGGCCTCGGAATTCCCGGACGCGGAATTGCGAGCGAAGGCGAAACGATCAAGATAGGTTTTCTCGCGCCGCTTACAGGGCCTGTCGCCGCGTGGGGAAAGCCAGGACTCGACGGCTGCCGCATTTGGGGCGAATGGGTGAATGCGGCTGGCGGAATCAACATAGGCGGCCAGAGCCGAATGGTGGAATTCGTTGCCTACGACAACGAATACGATCCAGCCAAAGCCAGAACCGGCGCGACCAAGCTGATCCGCGAGGACGGCGTCGTATTCGTTATGATGCTGGGCGGCGACACCTGGCCGGGCGCTCAGCCCGTGGCCGACAGGACGGGCGTTCTGTTCTCGACGCTCCTGCCTTCGGATTTGGGTCCCGACACGACCACTCTCTTGGCGCCCGCCGAGGTCCATCCGATCTACAATGTCACCGGCGTCGAGTGGCTCGCCGAGAACAAGCCCGACCTCAAAACGGCCGTCATGTGCGCGCAGGATGATGCCTTGGGCCTTCCGTCGGTCGCAACATATCTGGCTGCGTTCGAAGCCGCGGGCATATCGATGCAGCAGGATCCGCTGCTGTTCGATCCGGCGACGACCGACTTCGCTCCGGTTGTGACGAAATTGCTCTCGCAGAATCCGGATATCTTCTGTTTGGACACCTGCTACGCAGATTACGTCCATCCGATCACGGAGCAGCTTTTCCAGCAGGGCTACGAAGGCCAGATCATTTCCTGCACGGCCGACTTCTACGAGCAGATGATCGAAAAAACATCGGTCGAGTTCATGGAAGGGTTCCTCTTCCAGTTCCCGGATTTCGACGATCCGGCCCTGAACGAAAGCTTCATCAACTTTCCGGACCCGAACAGGTTCTACGAGGTCTACAACGAGCGCCATCCCGGAGAATGGGGAGCGGTCAGCTGGGAGTACGCCTCCATCATGGAGCTTTGGAAATCGGCCGCGGAAAAAGCCGGATCCATCGAGCCCGATGCCGTGCTGACCGCAATGAAGGAAGGCGGCACGGGCGAGCATGCGTTCGGAACGGCCGACTGGTGGGGCGAAGACCTTTTCGGCATCGACAACGCGCTTGTCGGGAACTGGCCGGTGGTCGCGATCGAAAGCGGCAAGGCTACGGTCAAGGAGTTCCGGTCGATTCCGGATTGGTATGACAGCCACGGCGAGCTCCTTAAGAAACATATGTCCGCATACGGACAGATGTGGGACCAGCGCTGATCCTTTGATTCGAGCGCGGCGCACGCCCGGCGAAGGCGCTGCGCCGCGCGGAAGATTCCATCGGCAGAACCTGCTTGCCCATGATTGAGTTGATTGCCCAGACGGGCCTGAACGCACTTTATGCGGCTGCCTATTTGTCGCTCGTCGCGGTGGGTCTCGTGCTGATCTTCGGCGTGATGGGCGTCATCAACTTCGCGCACGGCGAGCTTTTCATGCTCGGCGCGTACGTGGTAGTCGCGCTCTACACCGGACTTGAAATGCCGTTCGTGCTCGTCGCGGCGCTCGCCCTCATGTTTGTCGGATGCGTCGGACTGCTGATGGAATTCACGATGTTCAGGCCGCTCCGGAGCAATCCGCTCGGCGGCCTCGTGGCCTCGATAGGCTTTCTCGTCGTTCTGCAGGCGCTGGTATCGATGGGCTTCGGCGTGCGGATGGAGCACGTGCCGCCGGTGACCCAAGAGGTCATCGTCTTCTCCGAAAAAATAAGGCTGCCAGCGCAACGCCTCGCGGTCATCGTCGCGGCTGCGGCATTTTTGGGGGCTCTCTGGCTGTTCCTGAGGCGGACCCGTTTCGGCTGGGCGCTGCGGGCAAGCGCGCAAGATCCCGAGGCAGCCGCTTTGCAAGGCATTTCGATTCGGAAAACCTCGATGATGGCGATGTTCATCGGCGGAGCGCTGGCCGGCGTTGCCGGAGCGCTTACGGCTCCGCTCATCTCGGTCAATCCGAATATGGGTCATTCGGTAATCGTGGCCGCGTTCATCGTGATCATCGTCGGCGGCGTGGGATCGTTGGAGGGCGCGGTTGTCGCTGCATTCGCGTATGCATTCGTCCACACGGCGGTCACGACCATTTGGGACGGCGTCATCGCGGATATCGTCGGCCTCCTGCTGATGTTGGGAGTCCTGATCATCAAGCCGACGGGCTTGTTCGGAACAGCTGATCGTGCGTAAAGCTGCAGTCCTCGCGGCCTCCGCCGCGATCCTCATTGCCGCGCTGCTTGCGCTGCCGTTCGGGCTAAGTTTCTCGCAACAGGAAATCCTCGTTTTCCTGACGATCAACGTGCTTGTCGTCGCATCCTACCGTCTGCTTGCCCTGACAGGCGAATGGTCGCTGGGGCACGTCGTGGTCATGGGGGTGGGCGCCTACGCCTCCGCTCTCTATTCGAAGGAATTCGGAGTGTTCGTGCCGGTCGCGATGGTGCTCGGCGCATGTACGGCGGCATTGATCGCGATGGCGCTCAGCTATCCTTTGTTCAGAATGAAAGGCTTTTACTTTCTGATCGGCTCTTTCGCGGCGGGCGAGGTCATCCGCCTTCTTTGGAAGCGTTTCCGGGATCCGTTCGGCGGACCGAAAGGGATCAAGAAAATCGATCCGATGCCTGACTTCGACATCGGCATCTGGCAATTCGATTTTTTCGAGCCGACCAGCTACTATTACTTCTCGCTCGCCGTCGTCGGCGCCAGCCTATGGATTTTATGGAGGATTGAGAAATCGCCGGTCGGCCTGACATTCCACGCCGTGCATTGGCAGGACCGGCTGGCGGAGTCCGCCGGCATCAATGCGCGCGCTTACAAGACGCTCGCATTCGTCATCGCATCCGGATTCGCCGGGCTGGCCGGCGCGCTGCTGGCCCACTATATCGGGACGATCAATCCGAACAGCTTCGATATCGAGCAAATGGTGTTCGTGCTTACGTGGGCGATCGTGGGCGGGACCGCAACCTTTTACGGACCGATCATCGGATGCATCGTGCTCATGACGCTCAATGAAATCGTTTTGCGCGAAATGGGTTTGGAGCAAGGGCGTCCGCTGGTTTACGGACTCGTGCTGATTGCTTCTGTGCTTTTTCTTCCCAAGGGCTTGGAGGGGATGGTGCAAAAGGCGGTTTCGGCTTCCGCGCTCAAATCCGTGCTGGGTGCTCAGACGCGGGGAAGCTCGTGAGCGCGCCGTTCCTGCAGGTGTCGGATCTGTGCATGCGATTCGGTGGGCTGGCGGCTGTAGACGGCCTTTCATTCTCCGTCGAGCATGGCTCGATCCACGGCCTCATCGGTCCGAATGGAGCGGGAAAGACCACGACATTCAATGTGATTTCGGGATTCTATATTCCGACAGAGGGCGAAATCGCGCTGAAGGGCGAGCGCATCTCCGGTTTGCGGATGTTTGAAGTCGCAAGGAGAGGCGTCATCAGGACGTTCCAGCATTCGACGCTTTTTTCAGAAATGTCCGTATTGGAGAACGTTCTTGTCGGCACGCATTTGATATTTCGTCCAAACATCTTCGCCGCCATCGCAGGCTGGGACAGCGCGGACCGGCGCGGAGCCCTCGCTCGCGCGAACGAAGTGCTGGACTTTTTCGGGATGCTCCATCTCAAGGATGCCAGGGCGGGCGATCTTGCTCACGGTCACCAGCGCTCGCTTGGGATAGCGGTGGCGATGGCTGCGCGCCCGGAGGTGCTTCTTCTGGACGAGCCGTTCACGGGGATGAACCCGGAAGAGACGAAAACGATGATGGGCTTGATGCTCAAGATCAAGGAGGCCGGAGTCACGATTCTGATCGTGGAGCACGACATGCACGCCATCATGGGGTTGTGCGATCTGATCACGGTCATGAATTTCGGCAAGCTGCTCGCCGAAGGCACGCCGGAGGAAATCCGCCGCGACCCGACTGTGATCGAAGCGTATCTCGGAAGTTCGCGGCATGCTGCTTGAGGTGCGCGATGCCGTTGTGAATTACGGCAAGGTCGCGGCGGTGCGCGGAATATCGCTTTCGGTGGGCGAGGGCGGCATCGCAACCCTGATCGGGGCGAATGGCGCCGGGAAGACGACGACGCTTCGCGCGATCTCCGGACTGGAAAAGCTTTCGGCCGGCGAGATCGTTTTCGATGGCGAGCGCATCGACGGCCTGCCGCCCGACGTCGTCGTCGCAAAGGGGATTGCGCATGTCCCGGAAGGCCGCAGGGTTTTCCCGGACCTGACCGTCGAGGAGAATCTTCGGACAGGAGCGTATCTGCGGAAAGATCAGGAAACCGTGAGTTTCGACCTTGCTTCGATTTTCGAGCGATTTCCGAGGCTGCTTGAGCGGCGGCGCAAATTTGCAAAGACGCTTTCCGGCGGCGAGCAGCAAATGCTTGCGATCGGAAGGGCATTGATGGCGCAGCCGAGGCTTCTCTTGATGGACGAGCCGTCAATGGGCTTGGCCCCTGTCGTCGTGGACGAAATCGCCGTCATCATTCAACAGATCAGTGGCACCGGCGTTTCTATCGTTCTCGTCGAGCAAAATGCCGAATTGGCTCTCGGTCTGGCGGACTATGCCTACGTGTTGGAAACCGGCGCTGTCGCCTTGGAAGGAGAGGCGTCAGCCCTTCATGACGACGACCATGTCCGAGCCGCGTATTTGGGGATCTAGCTCGAACCGCGCCGAAATGCGCGCGGCCCTTAGTTCGGGTTGGCGTCGCTCCGACCTGATTTGGGAGCGTCTTCAGGAATGGTCGAACGAATGCGAGCGTTCAAAGCGCCTTGCATGCGCAGCGGCAGGATTTTTGGCGGGCTGTTTGATCGCCTGCCTTTGCTTCAGGAGCGGCGATGCGAGGATCTGGACAAGCATCGCGAATGCCGGTTTCGTCCTGCGGCTGATGGGCGCGGAGACGCTCGCCCGCCGTGCGTATGGCCGCGCCTTCGGCAGATGGCCAAGCGTCGGCCGATCGCTGGACTCCATCGAAATCCGCTCACGCGCCCGGAGTTCATTGTTTCACCTTAGAATGGAGGCGAAGCATTGGGATGCCTATCGCGCCAACATGGCTGCACGGTTGCAGGCGTTCATCGGAGAGACGGGGGAATGCTTGGAGCATTTGATCGACGGCCGGCAAGTGCCGCACAGGTTGTATTCGAGATGGAAAGGAGAGAAGCCATCGGTGTTTGACGACACGAGAAAGATACTAGGCGCATGCCTGTTGCTAGCGTCGGACTCTATAGATTGACGCGTTACACCATCAAAACCGTAAAGGTATCCGGATACGGTTCATTTGGTCGCCTGATCCGATCGGGCAAATGGCAAATTGCACCTGTGCGAAGCTGTCGGAACGCGTGTACCGTCACATCGCGATGGAATTGCTGCCGAAGGGGCGTTGATTCAATTCTGAGGTGGCGCAGAGACAGCGCATCCACGAATTCGCATCTGGCGGTCAATTATTTGGCCGTGCATGGAATCTCGCTCGCCTTCCAGAAAAAAAAAGTTGCTCGCTGCCGGCTTGCGCCGGAACCAAAAAAAGACTGCGCGTGAATCCGAGGACACCAATTTTCGGGATATGATGAACCGGATCACCTCGCGGCGGTTGCGCATGGCCGATGTGGCCTACGGGTCCGAGGGCCACGAGGAATGTGCGCTCGCATTCGCCGCAAATCGCGATCCGGGATGGAAATGGTGTTGGCGTATAGTTCTCAGGCTTTTTTGAACAATGCGATATAGGCCGTATCGTCTTTGTTCGGCCCTGCGGACTGATGACCGTAAATGCGCACTTTCGGCAGTTTCAAGTTTATGATCTGGCTCCTTTCCATGTTCTGCAGGGCGTGGGCAAACCGTGATACCTCAAAGTGTTTGGTGTTGATTGACAGAGCGAACTGTGCGCCGGGTCTGGCGACGCGCAGCAAAGCTGGAAGCACTTCGGGACCCAGATGGCCAAGAGTAAAGGTACCCGAAGAAACGATTCCCGAGTAATTGTCGGGTGGAACAGGTATGCCCCGGTTCAAATCAGCCTCGATGACGTCTCGATAAATTCCCTTGCGCATTGCCTGCCCCAGCATTTCGGTGCTGATGTCCGCGGCATCGATCGGTCCCACATCCAGATCGGTCAGAACTTCACCGCACAGGTCGGTGCCGGCCCCTGCATCCAGAACAGGACCTTGCCCGCCTACGCCGACAAAGGCTTGAGCGGTGCGGATGTGAAGTTGATAATCTTTCTGCTCTGCAAACCCCTCGTCATAATCTTCGGCCCATTCGGCATAGAGACGCTTGTGATCCTCGGGCGTTTCCAGCGCGTATGCGGCATGCACGTCCGGTGTTTTGTCACTCATGGCAAAATGAATGACGCATCAGGGTATTCGAATCAAGGGTGTTCATCCTGGGTGCGACGCCTTCGTGCATGGACGCCGGCAGCTCTCGTGGCACTTGATGGCCCGCTCCCGTCGGTTGTACGTCGAACCGGGGTTTCGAGGCCCCGCGAATCCTCGCGTAGCGCGACAAGCCGAGGCGGCCATCGCGGCCTTTGCAGATTGCCTTGGCATTCCAAATGGTTGTATCTTTGCTTCCTCCGGCTCAGTTGTGGATTTTGAAGCGGAAGCATCTCGCGGGCCCGTAACTCTGGCGTCAAGGCGGAGTCGCATCAATGGGTGAACTCAGACAAATATGCCATACGGGGCGAGGATCAGCCGAACGCCATCCGTGTTTCAGGCGTCGAGAAGGTGGGATGGACGAGCAATGCTCTTTCGCTCGACAGGGCGGCGCATCTGCTGATTTCGGTTGCGCTTTTCGTTGTTGGCAATACAGTTATTGCAGGGCTACGATGCTCTCGGATGAGCGCGTTCGTAGATTTTCAGAAGCTGCGCTTTTTCGACGGCCGTATAGGCTTGAGTTGTGGAAAGCGACGAGTGCCCCAGCAATTCTTGGATCGCGCGGAGATCGCCGCTGGACTTCAGCAGATGGGTGGCGAACGAATGCCTGAGCGCGTGAGGCGTGGCGGTAGCCGGAAGCCCCAAGCCGATTCGCGCTTGTTCCATGGTCTTCCGGACCGTTCGCTGGTTCAACGGTCCTCCTCTTGCTCCAACGAACAGCGGCGCATTCGGCCCGTTTTGGACCGGGCACAATTCGGCATATCTTGATACCGCGTCGCGAGTGACAGGAAGGACAGGCACCATTCTTTCCTTGTTTCCTTTGCCGCGAATCTTGATAGTTTCGGGGAGCGGATGGTCGCCCCATGTAAGTGAAAGCGCTTCCGAAATTCGCAAACCGCATCCATAAAGAAGCGAAACCACCGCCTCGTCCCGGGCGGCAATCCATTTTGTTCCCGGGCTTTTGCCCGCGAACTTCAGAACATCCTTGGCTGAATCTTCGTCCAACGGCCGAGGGAGTTTCTTCTGGAACTTGGGCGCCCTTGCATTCAGCACGGCGACAGGATCGAAATCGAGCCGTTCTCCGAGCCACCGGAAAAAGCCTTTCACGGCGGACAGTTCACGGGCCAGCGTTCTAGGGGAAACGCCGCGCCTCCGTTCGTCCGCCATCCAAGCCCGCACGTCGCGCAGACCGGTCGCGCCGAGGCGGCCGACCTTCGGGTCTTCGCCTTTGTACTGTCCGATGAATTCAAGAAACCTCGTCGCGTCTTTCCTGTACGCTCGGAGCGTGTTTTCCGAAACGCCGCTGATTCTGGCTTGCGATTCAAGCCATGCCTCAATCCAGAAGGACGCCGATTCCTTTTGAGCTTCGACTGGGTTCGTCAATTCCTTCCCTCCTTTGAACGGACACGAGCCGCCGCGAGCGATTAGCAAAAATCATGCAAGACTTGCCGCAGAACGCGGCGCATGCACGACTTTCGCCGATTCCGTTCATGCCGGAGTCTCGGTTAGGCCCGGGCATTGCAACTCGGAGAGCCAATCCGCTCGATTGCCTCATTTTTTGGAACTATGAGTGCGGTCGGTCGAATTAATTCTCAAGCCCCGTCGCCGCAGGGGCTGGCGAAGTGATGGAAATGCGCAACAACCGGAGTTCAGCCGGAATCGGACGGCCAAGCTGCAGCATTCAATGAACAGCCGGTCGGCGGCAATGCAGCCGTTTCGTCGTTCAGTTCTTCAGCCAGCGCAGCGTTATTCTTGAAAATGCCTCGCTGAAGAACTTGACGAGGTCGGTCCCCATTTCGACGTGAAACTGATCAGGTTTGCGCGAACCGAATGCAAGTATGGATTGCTGTCTCAACCGACCGTCGAAAATCCGAATAAGCGCCTCCGAGCGCACAACGGCCGCCACGTCGCCGTAGACGGCCCGTTCGCCGGACCTCACTTCTCGCAAGACGATTCCGCAGCCGGTTCCGTCGTCCTGAGCACCGGCATATTCCGCGATGTAGCCGCGCGGCACCCGGCTGATCAATCCGCGCGCCTTACCGACTCTCAAGCGTTCCGAATTCAGGCCGGCCATGCTCCGGTCCTCAAGAATGAGCTTGATCCGCAAGACTCCGAGCAGTTCCGTCGCTTGGCCCGCGACCGCCCTGCAGTAGGCGCCGAAATTGTCCGCATCCAGCAACGCGAGGACCGCGTCGTGGGTTTGCATCGCGCTGGAATGATTCCTGCGCGATACTTCGACGACTTGTTCTTTCGCTTCGCGGAATCGCTCGAGTCGCGTCAAAAGAGTCTTCAACGCGACTGAACGAGCGTCTATGACGTTTTCCCCGAGGTTTATGTTTTCAGCGGCGGCCAGCGCTTTGACCACCTCGATGTCGTTTAGAACCGAGCCGGGGTCGGCAATGATCAAGTCCCTCAGCGTTCCGCTTGTCTTTTCCGAGTTGTCGGCCATTCGAATTTCTCGCAACCGGGACCGAAAATCCCCTTACAGGATTGAACTTCCGGTCTTTGCCCAATCCGCCAGGAAACTTTCCAAGCCAGCGTCGGTCAGAGGGTGCGAAGCGAGGCGTTTCAACACCGATGGAGGGAGGGTGGCGACATCCGCTCCGGCCATGGCCGCTTCAGCGACATGCCGCGGCGATCGAATGGACGCCGCGAGTATTTCCGTTTTGAAATCGTAGTTGTCGTAAATCTTGCGGATATCCTCGATCAATTCCATTCCATCCAATCCGATGTCGTCTAGCCGACCGATGAACGGGCTGATAAATGCGGCCCCGGCCTTGGCGGCGAGCAGTGCTTGGTTGGCGCTGAAGCAAAGCGTCACGTTGACCATTGTGCCATCGGCGGCAAGAACTTTGCACGCTCTTAGACCATCCCAAGTGAGGGGAACCTTGACAGCGACATTCGCAGCGATTCCGGCAAGTTTTCTGCCTTCCCTGATCATGGTTTCGAAGTCGGTGGCGACGACCTCCGCGCTTACGGGCGCGTCCCCCGCGATCCCGCATATTTCCGCGATGACTTCGGCCATCCCGCGTCCGGATTTCATGATGAGCGAAGGGTTCGTCGTGACGCCGTCGAGAAAGCCGATTTCGGCGATTTCGGCGATTTCATCCGTTTGCGCGGTGTCGACAAAAAATTTCATTTGTTTGCGCCTTGCACGTATCAAGCGAAAAATGGCCCCCGGAGGTTTTAGCGCAACAGGTTGTCAGATGGAACAAGTCATTGTCCGAATGCGCTAAGGAACGCGCGAGATTTTTCAAGGAGGGCGAACGGGTCGGCGTCCTCACGACCCGGCCTGTCGACGGATTGCTCGATTATTTCGCGCCGCGTGGCGGTGTTGAGGAAGGCACGTTCGTGGAGGTGCCGCTTGGCGCCACGACGACGGCGGGCGTGGTCTGGGGCGAAGGCGAAGGGACCGTGGCTGCCGCCAAAACGCGGGCAATATCTCGCGTGCTCGAAAACCCTCCGGTGCGCCGGGAAATGCGCCGGTTCCTGACCCAAGCAGCCCATTACACCGTGACGCCCCTTCACGCGATGCTCCGCCTCGCGACTCGGGTGCAGGGATTGGGCGTGCCGGCCGCCGGCATGCGGGCATTCAAGCTGTTGGACCGCCGACCCGATAAAATGACACGCGCGCGCAGCCGTGTGATCGAACTCTTTGAAGACTGCGCCGGAGCCTCACTGTCGGCCAAGGAAATCGAGGAAGCCGCATCGGTATCGCACTCCGTAGTGGCCGGACTCGAAAAAGTCGGAGTGCTTGTCCGGGAGTCGATTCCTCGAGACAAACCATATCCGGAATTGGATTTTGACCGGCATTCGATCGCTTTGACGGAGGATCAATTCGGCGCTGTTCGCAAGCTGAAGTCGAAGATTGCCGAGGGCAGGTTTTCATCGATTCTGCTGAAGGGCGTCACTGGTTCGGGCAAGACGGAAGTTTATCTGGATGCGGCTGCGGACGTGCTCAAGCAGGGCCGTCAGGTGCTCGTGCTTCTTCCGGAAATCGCGCTGACCGCGCAATTTCTGGGCAGGGTCGCAGATCGTTTCGGTGCCAGGCCGGGCGAGTGGCACTCCGGCGTGACGTCGTCAGAACGGCGGCGGCTTTGGCGGAAGGCGGGCGAGGGACAAGTCCAACTGGTCGTCGGCGCAAGGTCGGCGTTGTTTCTTCCATTCAAGGATCTCGGATTGATCGTCGTCGACGAGGAGCACGACTCTTCCTACAAGCAGGAGGACGGAATCCAGTACAATGCGCGCGACATGGCGGTGCTTCGCGCATCTTCGTCCAGCGCGACCGTGATTCTCTCGTCGGCGACGCCGTCGCTTGAAACTTGGGCCAACGCGCGATCCGGCAAGTACGAGCGTGTCGACTTGCCTTCGAGATTCGGGTCAGCCGTTCTGCCCGAAATCGTCACAGTGGACATGAAGGCGGAAAGCCTTCCGAGCGGGAAATGGATCTCGGGGCCGCTTGCATTGGAAGTGCGGAAGCGGATTGAGCTGCGCGAGCAGTCGCTTTTGTTCCTCAATCGGCGCGGGTTCGCGCCGATCACGCTGTGCCGGGCATGCGGCCAGCAGATACACTGCAGCCAGTGCGATGCCCGAATGGTCGAGCATCGTTTCACCAGCAGATTGGTGTGCCACCAGTGCGGAGCCAATCGTCCATTTCCGGATTCATGCGACGAATGCGGTGCCCGCGACAAACTGGTGCCCATCGGACCGGGCGTTGAGCGCTTGGCGGAAGAAGCTTCCGAGATATTCGTCGGCGCCCGTATTGAGTTGCTGTCGTCCGATTTTTCCGGCGCGCCCAATGAATTGAAGCGCAAACTGGAATCGATATCGCGCGGTGACGCCGATATCGTCATTGGAACGCAACTGGTGGCTAAAGGCCACAATTTCCCGCTCATCACGCTTGTCGGAGTGATCGATGCGGACATCGGACTGCACGGCAGCGACCTGCGGGCCGCAGAGCGGACGTTCCAGATCATCAGGCAGGTGACTGGACGCGCAGGCCGCGCAGAGAAAGAAGGCGTCGCAATGATTCAAACTTGGCAGCCCGATCACAAGATTTTCGAAGCGATCATTTCAGGCGACGATGAAGGCTTCTGGGAAGCTGAAGCGGCGGAGCGGCGAGTGGCCGGGGCGCCGCCGTTCGGGCGCTACGCGGGAATCATTCTCTCGGGCGTCAATCCAGCCGCGGTCAGGGCTGTTGCCGACGAAATGGCGCGGGCCGCCGCGCCGCTCAGGAATTCCGGAGCTCAATTGTTCGGACCGGCTCCGGCTCCGATCGCCCGGATCAGGGGGCGGACCAGATACAGATTTTTGATCAAGGCAGAAAAATCCGTTCCGCTCCAGCAGGCGATCATCGAATGGATGCGCCAGTTCAAGCTTCCATCCAACATCCGGTTGACGGTGGATATCGATCCGCAGCGCTTTCTCTGAAGCATCGAAATTTTCGTCCATGTGAAATCGGCTGCCGTGAACCTGTTTACGCTGCGGTGCAAAATAGCACGGACCAATCTTGTTTCGTCGGGCAGGTTTCGTCCACCGGAGAGTCACGGCGGCACTGAAATGGGAAGGAATTCGTTTGCTCTCGCCTCAACCATGCTGGTCGGCGTGTGCGACGATAGCGGGCCGGATATTCCGAGACCGGAAGGCGACCAAACGGAGTTGGAGGACGCGCGTGCCCAGCTGGAGTACGAATGGGTGCCGCCGCCGGCAGGCTGGCAATCCTATGCGGAGCAGACCGGATCGCTGGAAAGGGTGATACTGCGAATGCGCTCCGCTTCGGCACAGATGTGCTTTGAGGGGCAATTCGAACATCTGGGAAGCGCCGAAGACTGCACGGCGAACCTGAATCGATGGCTCGACAATGTGCAAATCGATTTCGGCAAGGATGATGCGAACGGATCCGTGAGCTAGTGGCAGATTTTAGTCAGATAGTACCGTATTTGGCGGACGGAAAGGTGACGTTCAAAGTTTGCCGACCAGCCGCAGGTCCTCGCACTTTTTCCTTTGTACAGTTCAATGAATTCCGAAATCGGCTTCTCAGTCCGCTTGATGGAATTGTAGACGCTGCGCCGGAACCAGCAAGCATCAAATGGACTCTAATGAGTCGAACCTGCCACTAGGAAGGCAAGATCGTATTCTATTCGGGTTTGCTCAAGGCGGCGGCGAACGACGACGAGGTGGCCTACGTCTTAGAGTATGAACGAAAATTCATGAATCCAATTTTATTGTTTTTTATCAGCATGTTGCGGCTATTTTGATCCTGCACATCATGAAGCGGCACGCGGCCAGCTGCGCCCATGCCAAAGAGCTCTCCAAGCTCCGCTCGCAGTCCTTCGTCAGACGTCGGAAGCGCGACATCCGGGCGAAGATCCCGTTGCGGCTCCACGCATAGAAATATTGCTGGACCGTCGCAGCCGGCGGAAAACAATGAGGAAGTGCCCGCCACTGGCATCCGGTGTCGCGCACGTGCTGGATCGCGTCGGACACCTCCCGGAGGTCGGTCTTGCGGGGGTGTCCTCTCCCGGCCGGAGGCGGAAGACACGGTTCGACCAAAATCCATTCCTCATCCGTCAAATCGCTTCCGAACCGATCCCGAGGGCATGCATACCGGGTCTTGGTGGTCTCGTTCCAGGGCATGTCCGGCATCCTTTTGTCGGGTTCGAAGTTGACAAAAGCTGCCACATCTTGGCGAGGCCACTCAATATCTTGGCGAAGCCACTCAAATTTTGTTCAAACTCTGCGGGCACGAAATGGCACACGGATTTGCTGAGCACTTCGCAAAACAGCAGCAAGGGGCAATGCAAGGCGCGGCGGTTGGCGGAGTGCTGGCTGGCGGGCTTGCCGCATTATTGTGCCCCGAATGTACGCAGCAGACCATTTCCGATGTGACCGTAACTGGCATGCAACCCGGCGCGGTATCAGGTGCTTTCCAGTACAGCCCTGAGCGTGAGTTGGAAGCCGATGAGTACGCGATATTGCTTTTGCAAGCTATGCCGGGTACGATCCCCGCGCAGGGCGCGCATTAATCATTCGCCTCGCGCGCGGACTGGTAAGGGGAGGAAGTCGTGCCCGGACTCGACCAGGCTTCGTTCCGATCATATTTCAATACCCATCCTTCGGATGAGCATAGGCTTGCCCATTTCGACGAGATCATTTCGAAATACGGCTTGTGAATTGCCGGCCCTGCCAATGTACGAGACATCCAGCCGGTCGAGCCGGGCTGGTCTGACTTCCGTCGCGCGGAGTCCTTCCCCGGTTTTGCCGGTCTTGTCCGATAAACTCTTGCCGGAAGTGCCGGGCGGGAGTAGGCATAGCGCCCAAATTTAGCTTACTCGAAGCAAGCCATGCCGAAAATGCGCCCTAGAGCGGCGGAAATCGACACCTACGTCGCCGGCGAAAGCGAAATTCCCGGCCGCTCGAAGATCTACAAGCTCAGTTCCAACGAAAACCCGTTCGGCGCCAGCGATGCGGCGGTCGAAGCGTACAAGGCCGCTGCGGGATCGCTCAACAGGTATCCGCCGTCGGATCACTCGTCGCTGAAATGCGCGATCGAAGAAGTCAACGGCTTGGACAGTTCGCTGCTCGTTTGCGGAGCAGGCTCCGACGAAATTCTTGCGCTGATTTGCCAAGCGTTCGCGGGGCCTGGATGCGAGGTCGTGCATACCGCCCACGCTTTCCTGATGTACAGAATACTGGCGCAGATTTCGGGCGCGGAGCCAGTGGAAGTCGAGGAGCCGGGCAGACGGGTCGATGTAGACGCAATCCTGGCGTCGGTCTCAGATCGCACCCGATTGGTGTTCATTGCGAATCCCAGCAACCCGACCGGCGCGATGGTGGGCGAATCGGAACTTTCGAGGCTGGCCGAAAACCTTCCCGAACAGGCCATCCTTGTACTTGACGGCGCGTACGCGGAATACGCGGATGGTTACGACGGCGGCGCGGAGCTTGCGCGGCAACACGAAAACGTCGTCATGACGAGAACGTTTTCGAAAGTGCATGGTTTGGCGGCATTGCGGATAGGGTACGGTTTCGGCCCTGCAAGCATAATCAGGCAGCTGGAAAAAATCCGCCCTCCGTTCAATATCACGAGGCCGTCTGCGGCGGCTGCCGAAGCTGCCGTAAGGGACAGGAGTTTCGTGCACAAATGCAGCGCGGAAAACGCCAGGTTGCGCGGTCGACTTGCCAACGATCTTGCGCAGACCGGGGTGCCGACCGATCCGTCCTTTGCGAATTTCGTGCTTGCAAGATTTCCGAGTCCCGGCGACGCGGCGGCGTGCGACGCCCATCTCCGAAGCCGGGGAATTCTCGTTCGAAGGATGGAACGCTACAAGCTTCCGAATTGCCTTCGAATAACCGTCGGAGGTGAAGAGGCGTGCAGCGCGGTAGTTGAAGCGATGACCGAATTTTCCGGGAGAGGGGCTTGAGCAAAATCATCTACGAGCGGCTGTCCCTTATCGGCATGGGTTTGGTGGCCTCGTCCATCGCGCTGGCCGCAAGAAAAAGCGGGATCGTCGGAGAAATCGTCGGTCACTCCAAGACGCAAGAAACCGCAGACGTCGCGCTTGAACTGGGCTTGGCGGACGAAATGCTCGCCGCTCCTGAAGACGCAGTCACGGGAGCGGATCTCGTGATCCTTTGCACGCCTGTTTGCACTTTCGGCGAAATCGCCGAGCGAATATCGCCGCACATCAAGAAAGGGGCAACGCTGACTGATGTCGGATCGGTCAAGAGATACGTTCTGGACGCGGTTGAGCCGCATGTTTCCGACGGCGTTGAGTTCATTCCGGCTCATCCCATTGCGGGAACGGAACATTCGGGGCCGAGATCGGGGTTTGCCGAGCTTTTCGACAACAGGTGGTGCATTCTGACTCCCAGACGCGGCTTCAACCCTGAAGCTGTCGAACGCCTATCGGCATTCTGGTCCAAACTCGGCGCTCATGTGGAGGTCATGGACCCCGACCATCATGATATCGTGCTGGCTGTGACCTCGCACGTTCCGCACTTGATCGCCTACACGATGGTCGGCGTCGCGGATGATTTGGAGAGCGTCACGAACTCAGAAGTGATCCAGTATTCCGCCGCCGGATTTCGGGATTTCACTAGGATCGCGGCCTCCGACCCGACCATGTGGAGGGACGTGTTCCTTACAAACCGGGAAGCCACGCTCGATATTCTGAGCCATTTCGTCGAGGAGCTGATTTCTCTTCAGCGGGCGGTGAGGACTGGCCGCGGCGACAAGCTGCATTCCTACTTCAGAAGAACGCGTTCGGTCCGACGTCGGATAATCGAAGCAGGTCAGGATACGCCGGCAGTGGATTTCGGGCGCGGCGCGGCGCAGCATGCGAAATCCGACGATTAGCGATCTGAGTTCGGCGATTGAGATATCGGCCCTGCTGCGCACGGCGATGCCGCCGCTGCGCAGGAAATATTCCGATAGCGTTGGATAAGCGCCCATGTCGAATTGGTATACGGCAGACACCCATTTCGGGCATGCGAACATCATAAAGTACTGCGATCGGCCATTCGAAAGCACTGACGAGATGGACGAATTCATCATCCGAAGCATGTCCGAATCAGTGGATGACGACGATGATCTTTGGATACTCGGAGACTTCGCCTTCGGAAGGCAGACGAAAGCCGCAGGCTATCTCTCCCGCGTTTTTGATTCGCTTCCCGGCAGAAAGCATTTGGTTGCGGGCAATCACGACTACAGGCGGACGCGAGCACTTCCGTGGAGTTCGGTGCATGATATCGCCCAGATCAAGGACGGAAACACGCACCTGACCCTCTGCCATTTTCCCATGCTGACTTGGAACCGGGCCAGAGACGGAGCGCTGCAGCTGTTCGGCCATGTACACAACGATTGGGAGGGTTCACGAAACAGCGTAAACGTCGGAGTCGATGTGTGGGGCTTCAAGCCCATTCAGTTGGAAGACATACGGCGTCGCGCGGCAGGTTTGCCCGTCAACCGCTATTGGGACTTAGTAGAGCGAAGCGTTTCAATCGAATAGACCGCAATTTTGCTTGCAAATTGGAAGACTTTTTGTTTGCCCACATGATACATTATAAGACATATTGGAAGAAGAGCGCGAAAGCACTAGATCGATTATTTCTTGGCGGTGGTTGTCATTCATAATCAAATCTTTGAACTATCGAATCACAAGTCGATCAAAATTTTGGTCAATCACCGTTTTTTATGCAACCCGCAGTTATTCCGACAGCCAGAATCGGACACCCGCCATTGCGACCAGCGTTTAGCCGGGGCAAAAGCTTTGGCATCGATGTCGTGGATGCGCTGAATTTATCCACAACATTGCCCTCGTCCTCGCTCCCATCCTTGTTCAGAACTCTTCCGAGTTTGCTAAAAAATTCATTATTCAGCGACCCACCTCGAGTCAAAATAATTCCAACATCGATTGCGGCGGCATTGTAGAAAGTTGAAAATGCATAAAGATCCCGGTCAAAGGTTTGATCTTTGCTGTTCCATTCAAAATCTAGAGCGACTTTGCTTGACACGAAGTCGATTCGGTGGCCATCCAAAAAACCTTTGCGCACGTATTGTTTGTAAACACTCCCGCGTTTCTTTGCCCGTTCAAGCCGCACAAAGAGATCGGCTGTAATGCGCGTTTCAACCCAATATGGTTCGGGAAATAGCGTTTCCACATATTCCGTAACTGGCCCTTTCCCACCACCACGTAGGCGAATCATGTCAGACGTGATTTCGAATCGCTCCAATGCACTGATAAGATCTAAAAACTGTTTCTCAAAGTTGGTTGATAAGATTGCGGCGGCGTTCCTATAGCTATGAATTTCAAATTTTTTCAAAATTTCTTCTTTGAAAAACTTTTCAAAATTTTCAGAAGGATCGGGCTGCGTCATCTTTTTCTTTGGCGGCGATGCTGGAGTTGAATTTATACGTGTTCCAGACTGGTTCGTAGTCTTCGACTGCCTGATTTCCCCAAACCGTCCAATTCTCGCGACGTCCGCGGCCAAACAGTTCAAGGTACGGGCCCCATGAGCAATTTTCAATGATCTGATATTGTTCATCGGGTTTTCGGGAGTGTTCTCGCTTGCGGGAGCCGATCAGGTTGACTTGGCGCCTGCCTGGCGCGAGCGTGCGCGCGTTCTTGCCCCTGACCCCGAACAAAAGCATCTCGGTTACATTTCGAAAATAAAACCCGACGCCTCGACCATCGGACCCGCCGTCCTTCCTTACTTTGTGCCAAATGATGTTCGACTTGTATTCGAAACCCCATGCGTTCAATACGCGCAATCCATCCGGCAGCAAGGCGTTGGGCACCCAAAGATAGCAGTGGGCGATCTCGTCCAAATGCTCGGCAACAGGAAGTTCGCAAATTTCTTGGAGAGTCATCGTAGGATAGCGTGCCAAGCGCCGATGTTCCGGCGCGACTTTTCCGGTGCGATTTGCAAACCGCCATGGCGGGTCGGCCATGACTGTCGCAAACCTTTGGGACCCAAGATAAAGCCTTAGATCGTCTGCGGCTTTCACGCTCATGCCCGCTCTCTCAAATCAAACTCGCATTCTGGGGAGTGTTTCCCATCTTGAAAAATCCTCGAAAACTTGCAGGTGTCAATGCTATTGAATTCAATAGCAGATCGGAGGAATCCTTGGAATGTCATACAACCCAATGCCAGCAATTCCGGCACGCCCGTTGTTGATCGATATCGGGGCGGTCGCGGAGGCCGGGTCCGCGGAGGTCAATGCAAGCAGCGACAGCACGGTGCCGATATTCGCGGCAACATTCGCATCTATCAATTCGGCTTCGACGGCTTCGTCGACCAACGGCTGTCCGTTCGTGATCGTGATGTCCAGTTGGCCGTCCGATACTCCATTCGAATCGAATGCCAGCGACCCGGCGACGCCAAGCTCCGACTGCCTGCGTGAAAGCTTGAGCTCGGAAACATCGATTCGTCGAATTTCCGCATGGCCGTCCTTGCACATGTTCAAGCCGATCTCCCGGCTCGCCTGAAGCGACGCCTCTCCGGTCATGGTCGTTGGCTTGATCAAATCCTCTGTGTCGTCCGCTTCGTCATTGCTTGAACGCGTTTCTTTTGAACTGAGCCGAATCGCGGCATCGACCTTCGCAGGATCCTGATCTGATCTGCGCACCGCAAACAGGACGTTGTCGAAGACGCCTTTCCATCCTGTCGAGATTTCGAGTTCGGCTTTGGAAGATTCGAAGACAAAACGCTCGATATTCAAGTTGTCCGGGTCCGAGACCACAATGCTCGCGTTCATCCCTTGAGAAGTCAGCTCCACCGAATTCCCGAAAATTGAGAATCTTTGCTTGTCCGGCAGCACGGCGATCAGGTGGTTGGGCCGGTAGCTGAGAGTCAGCAACTGAAGCGAAGGCGTTTCCCAGATGAACTCGCCCTCGGGCGACTCCATTCTCAATTCGGTGACCGTCGTGTCGAACCGATTGGGAAATCCGTTCAGTTCCACTCCGGAATGAGTTATCTTCCAGCCATCGGCTTCCGCCCTTTCGAGTTGCCCGACAACCATTCCTCGATGTGCGCGACCTCCTAGGAACCAGTATCCCGACCAGATCAAGGACAAAGCAACGACGGCGATGATCAGAATTCGAATCATTACAAGATTGCTTGCTGCTGCTCCCGGAAAGTTATTGGTTCATTGCATCAAGTGGAATAGCGCATGAGCAAAAGTTTCTGGGTTTTCGGATATGGCTCGTTGCTGTGGAACCCCGGGTTCGAGGTCGTCGAGCGCCGATTGGCATCGCTTCGGGATTTTCGCCGGTCTTTCTGCATGCGCTCAATTCACCATCGCGGCACGCCCGAGCGTCCTGGGCTCGTGCTTGCCTTGGATCGAGAGCGCGGCGCTTGGTGCAGAGGCGTCGCGCTCAAATCTGCTCAATCCGGCGCGGATAAGGCGTTGAAACTTCTGCGTGAGCGCGAATTGATTTCGTACGCTTACAAAGAGGAGATCGTTTCTCTTGAACTGGACGACGGGCAGGCTCTCGAAGCGATCGCATATGTCGTGGACCGACAGCATTCCCAATACTGCGAACCGCTATCCCTTTCCCGGCAAGCGTCCATAATCGGCGAAGCCTCCGGGAAGCGCGGAACCAACAGGGACTACCTCCGAAATACCGTCGCGAAATTCAACGAACTCGGAATCTGCGACAGCGAACTGGAGGCGCTCCATGAATTGGTGGAGAAACGCGCCTGAACGGGGATCCGCGACCTCAATTGCGGGAGACGATCAAAGTGGAACCATCGACTCCTTCGATCTTTACGGTATCGCCTTCCTTCGCGACCTTGTCATCCGGCCATGTCGCGCTCCAGCGGACGCCGTCGATCAGAACGTAGCCGCGTGAATTGGCGTAGGAGATGACTTCTGCATTCCGGCCGACCATTCGAGCGGCGCGATTGTTCAAATCCGCCGCCTTGTCGTTGTTTCTGCCAAATCGTGAAAATGCCCATCGCCCGGCAAGCGACATCGCGACGGTGCCTGCCGCAAAAATCGCAAGTTGAACCTCGCCGATCATTTCCGGCCAAACGAAGAGCGAGACTGCCACCAAGCCGGCCGCGAGCGCTGGCCACAGGAAGTAGGTCGAAACGGCCAGCAATTCGAACACCGCCAGGACTAGGGCGAACGCAAGCCACCAGATTGGCGAAATGCTCTCGAGGAAAGCGAACATTGGCTGCCCTAACTGTCTTGCTTGTTCGCTTTGGAGTTCGATATTGCGTCGCCGACAATCTCCGCGATTCCCGCCACGGAGCCGATCAGGTTGCCGGCTTCAAGCGGCACCATGATCGTTTTCGAATTCGGCGATGCAGCGAGCGCGCCGACGGCTTCCGTGTACTTTTGCGCGACAAAATAGTTGAGAGCGCGAACATCGCCCTCCGAGACAGCGTTCGATACAAGCACAGTTGATTTCGCCTCGGCTTTGGCCGAGCGCTCCCGTGCTTCCGCGTCAAGGAAGGCCGCCGCGCGGCGGCCTTCCGCCTCCCGAATCTGCGCTTCGCGCAGTCCCTCCGCGCGAAGGATTGCGGACTGCTTCTCGCCTTCGGCTTGGAGGATTTCGGCGCGCTTTTCACGTTCCGCCTTCATCTGCTGCGCCATCGCATTGGAAATGTCCGGCGGAGGCATCAAGTCCTTGATTTCGATTCTGGTCACTTTGACGCCCCAAGGCGAAACGGCTTCATCGATGACAGAAAGCAATTTGGCGTTGATAAGATCTCTGTTCGTAAGCGAAGCATCGAGGTCCATGGCCCCGATCACGGAGCGAATGTTTGTCTGGGTGAGATTTTCCAGCGCGCCCTCAAGATTTTGAACCTCGTAAGCGGCCTTTTCCGCTTCGATGACTTGGTAGAACGCGATGGCATCGGCGGAAATCATCGCGTTGTCGCGCGTGATCACATCTTGCGATCCGACATTCAGCACGGTCTCCATCATGTTGATTCGTGCCCCGACCTTTTCGATGAAGGGCAGAATCAGTCGCAATCCAGGTTTTTGCGTCCTATTGTACCGGCCGAACCTCTCTACGGTCCAATTTTCCCCCTGCGGGACGGATTTCACCATGATCGCGACCAAAATCGCCGCAAATACCAAGAGCACGATAATGGAGACCGTGAGTGCGCCAGCTTCCGCAGCCGCCGAGCCGAATATATCACTGCCCATGACCGAATTCCTTTTCTGTTCCTGATCGCTTCAGGTCGACGAGTCGGCATAGATTTACCGGTCGCGGAATTGAATGTGAACGTTGTTAGGCGTTTGCTGGCAAAGTATGCTCGCAGGGCAGGGTGGCGTCAGGAGTTGATCGCATGAATTTCTCGAAGTACGACGAGCCCGCGCGGTTTACGCAGCCTGTTCGTCAGATCACATACATGTTGGTGATTCTCGGCTTTGTCGCGATCGGCTCATTTTTGGCCTTCGGTCAGATCAAGTCGTTCTTTCTTGCCAACCCGTATCTGAACGGTGTGATCGCGGGAGTCTTTCTAGTCGGGCTTCTTGCCTGCTTTTGGCAAATCTCCCAGATCATCACTTCTGTGATTTGGATAGATGCATTCATCGAAGATCGACCGAACTTCGATATGGTGAAACCGCCCAGGCTGCTTGCGCCAATCGCGGGAATGCTTCGATACGGCGGCGCTCGACAGCTTATTTCGCCGACCTCCTCGCGATCCATGCTGGATTCCGTCGTGTCGCGGATGGATGAATCGCGCGACATTTCGCGGTACCTGTCCAATTTGCTGATTTTCCTCGGTTTGCTAGGAACATTCTACGGCTTGGCGATAACGGTTCCCGCCGTCGTTGAAACGATCCGCTCTCTCGCTCCCGAAGAAAGTGAAGGCGGCGTGGCGGTCTTCAGCAGATTGATGGACGGTCTCGAGAAGCAGCTCGGCGGAATGGGGACCGCGTTTTCGTCTTCGCTGTTGGGCTTGGCCGGATCCTTGGTCGTCGGCTTGCTGGATCTCTTCGCCGGTCACGGCCAGAATGGATTCTATAGAGAATTGGAGGACTGGCTTTCCAGAAACACTTCTGTCGGCTTGGTCGGTCCGGATGCGCAATCCGGGCGCGTCGAAGAGACCGATATGTCTGCAAGCGTCCTTGCGGCCGAGTTCGCCGGCTTTCGCGAATTGCTCATTCGATCGTCGGAAGAGAATTCGCGAATTGCTTCTAGCTTGGAAGAGCTTGCGAATTCGGTCGAGGGTCTTGTCGAGAAAATGGACGCGCGGATTGCGGAGGAGCGGTCCAGCGCCGAGGCGATGGAGAAGGCCGAAGGCCAGATCGCGCGACTTGCAGAGGCGCAGGCGATGGCCGCAGGCTTGCTTTCGAAGTTGGCGGTGGATCTGACCGATGCGGAATCAAGGATGCATCTCAAGCAGATAGAGATTCAGCTATTGCGAACGTACGAAGACAATTTGCTGGCGAGAAACGAACTTCAGCAGCAGATCAGCGCTGAATTCAACAAGCTGGCGGAAACGATTCGAGAACAATCGGGCAATCGCCCTGCGGGCGCCGCCAAGCGGTTGGAAATGGATCGCACCTGAATTGCGGGAAACAGCATGACACGTTTTGGTAGGTCAGGACGTCGAGTCACGTCGAGCATCTGGACCGGATTTGTGGACGCAAAGGCGGCGCTGCTTCTTGTGTTCATGTTCGTCTTGACGATCTTCATGATCATTCAATTCGTCCTCAGCGAAACCATCGCCGCTCAAGAAAGCGAGATATCGAGCAGGAATACAATCGTGACGAGTCTGAACGAAGCGTTGAGCATGAACAGGGAAAAGATTGCTTCGCTTGGCTCGCAAGTTGTTGCGAGAGACGACAGAATCGCCGAATTGGACTTGCAGCTTGTCGATAGGAATAGCCAACTGGAAATGCTGTCGGCGAGAATTGCGTCGGACGAATTGAAGATCGACGCTTTAGGGCGACAGGTAGCGGCACTGGACGAAACAATACAGGAACTGAATCTGGAGGTTGCCGGCCGGGAAACGGATATTGCCGCTCTTCAGGATCGAATTGAATCGAATGAGCTGCGCATCGCGGAGTTGAACGCGCAGGTCGAAGAACGAGACAGTGAAGTCAGCGAGCTGAACAGCTGGATCAAGGGCAAAGACGCAGAAATCGCCGGACTGGAGAAGCAGCTTTCGGACAATGCCGCGCAGATCGTCGTGCTAACAGGGGATGTTGCGCTTCGAGACAATACAGTCTTGAATCTTCGGGATCGCATCACCGCTCGTGATGCAACGATTGCCGAATTGGAAACCAGAGTTGCCGTTCGCGATTCCTCAATCAGTTCCTTGACGGAGCGGGTGAATGCGCTTGAAAATCAGGTGGCGTCTCGCGACAGCACGATCGCATCCCTTGCCGCAAACTTGTCATCCCGCGATGACGCGATCTCAAACTTGAACGCCCGAGCCGCCGATCTGGAGTTGCGGCTCTCGGGCGCACAAGAACGGACCGCAACCCAACAACAAGCACTTCTGTTTAAGGACAATGAGCTGGAACGATTGAACGAGACAATTTTCGAACTGGAAAGTTCCTTGTCGGAAAGAGCCGACTCCATCGCAACGCTGGGGTCCGAGGTCGTATCGCGAGACGCCGAGATCAATCGGCTCACTCTGGCGCTTTCCGCGTTGAATGAACAGATATCGGGTCTCGAAACAGCACTGTTGCAAGCTCGGAACGACGGTGAAGGGTTCCAGCAAGACCTCGTGCAAAAATCGCTGGAGATTGAAGCGCTGAGCGCGAAGCTCGGAGATAGCGATGGTCGAGTCGAGGAATTGACGGAGGACCTGTCGGCGCTAGCCCAAGTGCTCGACATGGAAAGGCAAGTGTCGGATGAACGCGATCGAATTGTGCAGAGTTTGACAAACGAAAGGAACAGTCTGCAAATCGCCCTCGCGACGCTGGAGTCCGAGCTTGACGACGAGAGAAAGAAGGTTTCGGCCGGAGAACTCGCTTTGGCCGCGATGCTGGAAGCGAACAAGGAACTTGAGACGGAAGTTCAAGACGCGAAATCCGAAATCGTTCGACTTGGCGAAGTGCGCGACAATCTCGACATCGAGCTTGCCGCCGCGCTTCTGAAAATCTCCGAAGCGGAAACTCGCGCTGACTCGAATCTCGAGGCCGCCGCGCGGCTGGAGTCCGAACTTGACGAGGAGCGAAAGAAGGTTTCGGCCGGAGAACTCGCTTTGGCCGCGATGCTGGAAGCGAACAGGGAACTTGAGACGGAAGTTCAAGACGCGAAATCCGAAATCGTTCGACTTGGCGAAGTGCGCGACAATCTCGACGTCAAGCTTGCCGCCGCGCTTCTGAAAATCTCCGAAGCGGAAACTCGCGCTGACTCGAATCTCGAGGCCGCCGCGCGGCTGGAGTCCGAACTTGACGAGGAGCGAAAGAAGGTTTCGGCCGGAGAACTCGCTTTGGCCGCGATGCTGGAAGCGAACAAGGAACTTGAGACGGAAGTTCAAGACGCGAAATCCGAAATCGTTCGACTTGGCGAAGTGCGCGACAATCTCGACATCGAGCTTGCCGCCGCGCTTCTGAAAATCTCCGAAGCGGAAACTCGCGCTGACTCGAATCTCGAGGCCGCCGCGCGGCTGGAGTCCGAACTTGACGAGGAGCGAAAGAAGGTTTCGGCCGGAGAACTCGCTTTGGCCGCGATGCTGGAAGCGAACAAGGAACTTGAGACGGAAGTTCAAGACGCGAAATCCGAAATCGTTCGACTTGGCGAAGTGCGCGACAATCTCGACGTCAGGCTTGCCGCCGCGCTTCTGAAAATCTCCGAAGCGGAAACTCGCGCTGACTCAAATCTCGAAGCCACCGCGCGGCTGGAAGCCGAAAGAAACGCTCTGGCCGACCGATTGGCGGCAGCCGAGGCGGAAAGGGACGCTGACGCCAGCAGGTTCATTGTGGAACTAAACATGCAAGCGGCTGAGCTCAACGAGCAGATCAGAGCGTTGCAAGCAAGCTTGGATTTGGCAATCTCCAAAGAGGAGGACGCTCTAGTCGAGATCAGATCGCTCGGAAACAAGCTGAACAGCGCGCTGGCGCGGGCGGCTGCAGAGGGCGCTCGCCGGCTTAAGGCCGAAGAGGAGCGAAATGAACTGCTGGAGAAAGAAGCCCAGCAATTGGAGCGATTCCAGTCGGCTTTCTTGAGCGGACTGAGAGACAAGATTGAAGGGCGGGACGGAGTGAGGATTGAAGGCGACCGGTTCGTATTTTCGTCGGAAGTCCTGTTCGAATCGAACGACGCCACGCTTTCCGAAAAGGGAAAGGCCGAAATCAGCAACGTCGCCGGATTGTTGACGGAAATAGCCGAAGATTTTCCGCAGGACATCGATTGGATTCTGCGAGTGGACGGGCATACCGACGTCGATCCGATTCGAGACGGAGGGCTCTTCAAGGACAATTGGGAGTTGAGCCAAGGCCGTTCGTTGTCCGTCGTTCGGTATTTGATCGACGAATTCGACTTTGAGCCGAAAAGGCTCGCTGCGACGGGATTTGGCGAACACAGACCGATCGCGCCCGGTGATTCGGAAGAGGCCAAATCAAGAAATCGCAGAATCGAATTGAAGCTTACGGGGTCGTGATCCACGATGAGCGCCGAGGCCCCATATACCGCCAACCGGCGGCAATCTGCCGGAGCGACCGGTTCAAGCCGCGCGGCGAATCGCGGGGAAAGGCCGGAGACGATTTCGGGATCTGTGGAGCGCGTCACGTTCCATAGCGAAGAGTCCGGCTACTGCGTCATTCGGGTCAAGGCGAGAGGAATCAGGGACCTCGTGACGATCGTCGGATATGCTGGATCAATCTCCGCCGGCGAATTTGTCACCGCTACCGGCGGCTGGGTGAATGACGTCAAATACGGTCCTCAGTTCAAGGCGCGCGTCCTGAATTCCGTCGCTCCGACTTCCGAATCGGGCATCCGGTCGTATCTGGGATCCGGCATGATAAGGGGCGTCGGCAAGCATTTCGCCAGAAAGCTTGTGGATGAGTTCGGAACAGACGTTTTCGAAGTCATTCAGAACGAGCCGGAACGGCTCCGAGAGGTGAGCGGCGTCGGTCCCATCCGCGCGAATTCTATCACCGAGGCATGGAATGAGCAGAAGCACGTTCGCGAGATCATGGTTTTTCTCCACAGCCACGGCGTCAGCACGGCAAGGGCGGTGCGAATTTACAAAACCTATGGCGACCGGGCCGTGGAGACGATCTCCGAGAACCCCTACCGTCTTTCGAAAGACATTTGGGGCATCGGATTCCGGACCGCAGACGAGATTGCGGAACGGCTTGGAATCCGGCCCGACAGCGAGGTGCGCTTGCGAGCCGGATTGCACTACGTGCTGACGAAGGCGATGGATGACGGAAACCTTGGGCTGCCTCGCGACCAGCTCCAATCAGAAGCGCTCAAAGTGCTCGAAATCGCGCCGCAATCCGGGGATTCGCCGAACCAGCGGCCTGTTGTCACTTCGGAACTCGTTGAAAGCGCATTGCAAAAGGAGTTCCAATCGCGCGATCTGGTTCCGGAGGAGGTTTCAGGCCTTTCCTGCGTGTTCACCGCGTGGTCGCACCGTATTGAGAAGGCGCTGGCGGAAAAAATCCGTCTGCTCGGCAGTGGCGCGCCTCCTTGGCGGAAAATTGACCATCTCAAAGCGCTGCCGTGGGCGGAAGAGAAGGCTGGGATCGAGTTCTCCGAGAGCCAAGCGGAGGCAGTACGGCTCGCGATAGAATCGAAGCTGTTGGTGATCACCGGCGGGCCGGGCGTCGGCAAGACCACGATCTTGAATTCCGTCCTGAAGATATTGACCGCGCTCGGAACGCAAATCTTGCTTTGCGCGCCGACTGGACGGGCGGCCAAAAAACTGAGCGAAGCCACGGGCAGGTCCGCTGTGACGATCCACCGGCTTCTGGCCATTGATCCAAGAAACGGACGATTCAGATTCAACGAAAACAAGCCGCTTGAGTGCGAACTGGTGGTCGTGGATGAAACCTCGATGGTCGACGTCCCTTTGATGCATGCACTTGTCGCCGCGATTCCGAAAAAGGCAGCCGTTCTGCTGGTTGGCGATATTGACCAGCTTCCTTCGGTCGGTCCGGGACGCGTTCTCGCGGATATTATAGAATCAGACGCGGTTCCGGTTGTTCGTTTGGACAAGGTGTTCCGTCAGGCCGCGCGAAGCCGCATCATCGTAAATGCCCACCGTGTCAATTCAGGCCAAATGCCCGAGCTGCGAAAACCTGACTCGGACAGCGATTTTTATTTCGTACCGGCCGAAAACTCTGAAACCGCGAGTTCCGTGATCACAACGCTTGTGCAAAAAAGGATTCCTGCGAAGTTCGGGCTTGATCCGATTCAAGACATTCAAGTTCTCTGCCCGATGAACCGCGGGCGGGCGGGCGTTCGCTCGCTCAATGCCGAATTGCAGCTGGCACTCAATCCCGAGCGGACCGGCGCGATCGAGAGGTTCGGGTGGAATTTCGCCTCCGGCGACAAAATCATGCAGATCAGCAACGATTACGACAAGTCGGTCTTCAATGGCGACGTCGGCTACATCAAGGCCGTGGACCCGGCTGAAGGGATCATGATTGCGAATTTCGACGGGATGGACGTGCAATACGTATTCGGAGAGCTTGATTCGATCGTGCCCGCCTACGCTGCGACGATCCACAAGAGCCAAGGATCGGAGTTTCCAGCGGTCGTGATGCCGGTGCTGACCGAGCATTTCCCCATGCTGAAGAGGAACCTGCTCTATACCGGATTGACCCGAGGACGGCGGCTTGTCGTACTCGTCGGCCAACCGAAGGCGGTCGCGACCGCCGTAAGGGAATTGCCGAAGGACCGCAGGGTGTCCCGACTCAAGAGTTTGCTGAGTGCGACAGCCGGCGCGCATCTGGAGAATTGAAATGCGGTCGCCGCTATTGATCGCTGATTGGCGGGGTCGTGCTTGGACTCACGCTGCCGCTTGCCGTCGCGCGGTCGTCATCCTGGTCTCGACCGCGCGGCGGCAAGGTGTTGAGCTTCAATGAAATATTCAAAAACGAACGACTTTCCGGGTCCGATCCAAACAGATCAAGGCAATTCATTCCGGGCGGCCGCGTGACGGCAGCGATGCCTATCAGTTCCGAATTTGAGCCCGGCGCACGTCCGGGCGCTATCTGCCATTCGTGGTCAGCAGAGGCGTTTTCGTTTCTGAAATCTTCGGATGCTCGGGAGCCTCGAATTCAAGCTCGAGTTCATTTTCGATCGCATGAACGCGGACAAGTCCGCCTTTCTTCAGTTTGCCGAAGAGTATCTCGTCCGCAAGCTTTTCCTTGATTTTGCTCTGGATGAGTCTTGCCAGCGGCCGGGCGCCCATCTTCGAGTCGTAGCCGTTGTCCGCCAGCCATTCGGCTGCGCCGGAGGTCAGCTCGATCTGCACGTTGCGATCGAACAGCTGCGCTTCGAGCTGATGGATGAATTTCTCGACGACGCGGAGAATGGTCGCGGGGTCGAGCGGCCGGAAACTGATGACCGCGTCCAGCCGGTTGCGGAATTCCGGCGAGAAAAGCCGCTCCACCGCCGCCGTGTCTTCGCCTTCTCTTCGTTCGCGCGCGAATCCGATCGCCGGTTTCGCCTGCTCCGCCGCTCCGGCGTTCGTGGTCATGATGATGATCGTGTTTCGGAAGTCGACCGTCCGTCCGCCGTGGTCGGTGAGCTTGCCGTGGTCCATGACCTGCAGCAGGATATTGGACACATCCGGATGCGCCTTTTCGATCTCGTCGAGAAGAAGCACGCAGTGCGGATTCTCGTCCACGCCGTCGGTCAGCAAGCCGCCCTGATCGAATCCCACGTATCCCGGCGGGGCGCCGATCAGCCGTGAAACCGCATGCTTCTCCATGTATTCGGACATGTCGAAGCGAAGCAGTTTCACCCCCATGGTTTCGGCGAGCTGCTTCGCCGCCTCCGTTTTGCCGACTCCGGTCGGTCCCGCGAACAGGTAGGCACCGATCGGCTTTTCGGGTTCTCTGAGTCCGGCGCGGCCGAGCTTGACGGCGGACGACAGCGCCACCAGCGCGTCGTCCTGTCCGAATACCACGGTTTTCAGGTTCTTCTCCAAATCCTTGAGCAGCTCCTCGTCCGATCTGGAGACCCGCTTCGGCGGTATTCGCGCCATCGCGGCGATCACTTGCTCGATTTCATTGGCCCTGATGGTTTTCTTCCGCTTTCCGCTTGGCAAGAGCCGCTGGGTCGCGCCTGCTTCGTCGATCACGTCGATCGCTTTGTCCGGGAATTTCCTGTCGTTCAAATAGCGTCCCGCCAAGTCCACCGCCGTGCGGATTCCTCCGTCCGTGTATTTGACTTCGTGGTGGACCTCGAATCGCGGAGCCAGGCCCTTGATGATCTTGATCGTCTCTTCGGCGGTCGGCTCATTGACGTCGATCTTCTGAAATCTTCGTGAAAGAGCGCGGTCCTTTTCAAAATATTGCCTGTATTCCTTGTACGTCGTCGAACCGAGACACCGAAGATTTCCATTCTGGAGCGCGGGTTTCAGAAGGTTTGATGCGTCCATCGAGCCGCCGCTTGTCGCGCCGGCGCCGACGACGGTGTGAATCTCGTCAATGAACAAGATGGCGCCGGGCTTCTCCTCAAGTTCAGAGATCACGCTGTTGAGCCGCTCTTCGAAATCTCCGCGGTACCGCGTGCCGGCGAGGACGGTGCCCATTTCCAAGGAATAAACGACCGATTTCGCCAATGGCTCCGGTGCTTGGCCTTCCACGATCTGCTTCGCGATGCCCTCCACGATCGCAGTCTTGCCGACTCCCGGATCGCCCACGAGCAATGGATTGTTCTTGTTGCGCCTCAGCAAAATTTTGCAGCAGCGCGCCAGCTCCGTTTCTCGCCCCACGAGCGGGTCGATGTTTCCCCTTTTGGCCTTCTTGTTCAGGTCGACGCAGAACTGGTCCAGCGCAGATGGTCCCGACTTTCCGTCTCTGTTCTTCTTTTGCCCGCTTTCGAGTTGCTCCTTGGCTCCGACGACATTCCGCGATTCTTGGTACTGAGGGTTCTTCGCAATTCCATGGGCGATGAACTTCACGGCGTCGTACCGGGTCATTCCCAAGGACTTCAGGATTTCAACGGCATTGCTGTCGCCCTCGCCGAACAATGCCACGAGAACATTCGCGCCGGTGACTTCGCCTTCCTTTCGCGACGAATTCACGTGCGTCATTGCTCGCTGAAGAACTCGCTGGAAACCTTTGGTCGGCACCGCCCCGCCGGACTCGTCGCTTCGCGCCTCGAGTTCACCTGCGTTTTTCTTGAAATAGTCCTCAACGGTTCGTTTCAGGACCTCCAAGTCGATGTCGCATGCGCACAGGACTTTCGAAGCATCGGGGTCGCTGGCCAGCGCAAGCAGCAGATGGTCAAGCGTGATGTATTCGTGACGGTGGATTTGAGCGATCTCCACAGAGCCGTGGATCGCTTGTTCTAGATTCTTGGAAAAGGAAGGCACTTGGGTATCGCTCCGATTGTCATGGTCGCGGCGTGATACTCACGCCTGGTCTGCACGCAAGGGCATAGTTCATTGTCCGGCGGCGATTGGTCAAGTCAAAAGCGGCTGCGTTTTGTACGACAATCAAAAGTTGTCTTTTCGGATTCTTATTGCAGCAAAGGCTTCCGCGTCCGAAGCGTCCGGCATGTTTATCAACAATTTTGTTTCTGGAAGGCCCGCTCTCAGGAACGGGTTTGTCCGAAGCTCGTCGGCGAGCTTCGACGGCACCGTCGGCTTTCCGGCTTTCCTCAGCGTCTTGATCTCTTCGGACCTCGCGATGAGCGCATCGTTCTCAGGTTCGACGGAAAGCGCGAATTTCGCGTTCGACTCGGTGTATTCGTGGCCCGAATAGATGATCGTATCCGGATCCAGGGCAGCCAGTTTCCTCAGGCTGTTCCACATCATCTCATGAGTGCCTTCGAAAACGCGCCCGCATCCCAGTGCCATGAGGCTGTCAGCGGTGAACGCATGGCCTCGGGCGACGAATGCGATATGGCCGATCGTATGGCCCGAAACGTCGAGTATCCGGAATCGTTCGCCGCACACCGTCAGCGAATCGCCCTCGGACACGGAAACGTCAAGCTGAGGGAGACGTTGGGCGTCCGCTGCGTTTCCGACGACCTTCGCGTCGTATCTCTTGCGTAGCTCCTCCGCGCCGTCAATATGGTCGGCATGATGATGCGTGAGCAAAATCCAATCCAGACCCCACCCCCGGTCGGCGAGCGCGGCCATGATCGGCGCCGCCTCCGGCGCGTCCACTAGGGCGGTTTCCCCGGATTCGGCGGATCGAATGAGAAAAGCGTAATTGTCGGAAAGGCACGGCACGGTTATGACTTCAAGCGGCATGTCTCGGGTCCTCGCATTGCATGGTCTCGGCACTGCACCGGATATTCGACAATTGCGGGCTTCGATGCAATGCATCTCGACGTGGTGAAGCTGAAAAATTTCTATTTCCAGACGCAGCTGGGACGATACGCGGCCAATGCGCTTTCGGATCAGGCATCGGCGCTCTGGCAGGATCTGAGAGGACGCTCACTGGTCGGCTTCGGTTTTGCGGTTCCCGTGTTCGATTCGCTGGCCTCCCAGTGCGCGAGAGTCGTCAACCTTATGCCCGAGCAGCAGGGCGTCGCCGCTTGGCCGGAGGAAGGACCGAACGCATCCGTGCTGGCGTCCGAGGCGCAGTGGCCGATTCCGACGGGCTTTGCGGACCGGGTCGTCCTTCTGCACGGGCTTGAAACGAGCGAGAACCCTTCGATGCTTCTGGATGAATGCTGGCGTGTGCTTGCGCCCGGCGGCCGAGCGTTGTTCATCGTCCCGAATCGGGCAGGACTTTGGGCCCGTCGCGACGCGACTCCGTTCGGCTACGGCCGACCGTATTCTGCGGGACAGCTCGAGAGCCAGCTCATAAAGCATCGCTTCGACCCCGAATGCCAGCGGGCTGCGCTTTTCGCTCCTCCGAGTTCAAGGCGATTCTGGCTGCGCGCCGGACCGAGACTGGAGCAATTCGGCAGCCGCTCGAGCATTGGGTTTGCATCGGGCGCACTCCTGATCGAGGCGACGAAGAGAATATACGCGCCGATGAGGCCCGGATTGAGCGAAGCGGTACGGAGAAAGCTCAAGGCCCTGGAAGGAATCGCCAGTCCGGAGCCGCGCCCCGCGGCCGGGCGGAGCGTCGCGATGCAGCCGACTGTCGGGAACAACGCGCCTGTCGGCGGAAACGCCGCGGCGCCGATGAACCGGAACATTGAAAAATAATTGCAAGCAGCGGTTTCCGGGTGTCGCTCGACGCTGTTGCGATGCCATGCCTACTTTGGTAGTAACCGCGCGACTTTGCCGCGCCTCGGCGGTCGGGTGCAGGTCGACTTCGCGACAGGCTTAGAGGTAGTCCAAATTGGTTGAAACCGTTTCGATGTCTGCCGGCATCGCGTCCAGATACGCGCAGGCTGTATTCGAACTTGCCGACGAATCCGATTCCCTGGATGCGCTGGAAAAGGACGTCGCGGATTTGCGCGCCGCGATTTCCGACAGCGCGGACTTGAGAACGCTGATCAATTCGCCTGTATACGGGCGCGAGGATATGACGCGCGCCATCGTCGAGGTCGCGAACAAAATGGGCGTGAGCGCATCGCTCGCGAACACGTTGGCGTTGATGGCGACGAAGCGTCGGCTTCCTGCGCTGCCGGCGGTGCTCGCGCGCGTCGAGGCTCTCATAGACGGGCGAAAGGGCATCGTTAAGGCCGAAGTCGTTTCCGCGCGCGAATTGACCGCCGAAGAGATCGAGCGGCTTTCGGACCTGCTCCGGCGGAAAGCCGGGAAGGATGTCAGAATCGACCACTCGGTGGATGTTTCACTCCTTGGCGGGCTGGTCGTGAAGCTTGGGTCGAAGATGGTGGACAGTTCGGTCAAATCACGGCTGTTCCATCTCAAGAGCGTTATGCATGAGGTATTTTGAATGAGCATTCAAGCAGCTGAAATTTCCGCGATTCTGAAAGAGCAGATCAAGAATTTCGGCCATGAGGCGGAAGTCGCCGAGGTCGGACAGGTGCTCAGCGTGGGCGACGGCATCGCCAGGGTTCATGGTCTGGACAATATCCAGGCCGGAGAAATGGTTGAGTTCCCGGGCGGCATCAGAGGGATGGCGCTCAATCTGGAGACCGACAATGTCGGCGTCGTCATATTCGGCGACGACAGGAGCATCAGCGAGGGCGACACGGTCAAACGGACCGAAGCCATCGTGGACGTTCCGGTCGGAGACGCCTTGCTGGGCAGGGTTGTGGACGCGCTCGGAAATCCGATCGACAACAAAGGGCCGGTGAATGCCTCCTCCCGCTCCGTCGCGGATGTGAAGGCGCCGGGCATCATCCCGCGGCGTTCCGTCCACGAGCCGATGGCGACCGGACTGAAATCGGTGGATGCGATGATCCCGATCGGGCGGGGCCAGCGCGAACTGATCATCGGCGACCGCCAGACCGGCAAGACGGCTTTGGCGCTGGACACGATCCTCAACCAGAAATCCTACAACGACGCGGCGGGAGACGACGAATCCAAAAAGCTCTATTGCGTTTACGTCGCCATCGGGCAGAAGCGGTCGACCGTCGCCCAGCTGGTCAAGAAGCTGGAGGAGAACGGCGCGCTCGATTACTCGATCATCGTCGCCGCGACGGCGTCCGACCCCGCGCCTATGCAGTTCCTCGCCCCGTACGCCGCGACGGCCATGGCGGAGCACTTCAGGGACAATGGCCGCCATGCGCTGATCATCTACGATGATCTTTCAAAGCAGGCGGTCGCGTACAGACAGATGTCGCTGTTGCTGAGGCGTCCTCCCGGCAGGGAAGCGTATCCGGGAGACGTGTTCTACCTGCACTCTCGCCTGCTTGAACGCGCGGCGAAGCTGAATTCCGACTTCGGCGCCGGCTCTCTGACGGCCCTTCCGATCATCGAAACCCAGGCCGGCGACCTTTCCGCCTACATCCCGACGAACGTGATTTCGATCACTGACGGACAGATATTTCTTGAAACCGAATTGTTCTATCAGGGCATCCGGCCGGCGGTGAACACCGGGTTGAGCGTTTCCCGCGTGGGATCGTCCGCGCAGACCGGCGCGATGAAGTCCGTGGCGGGTACCGTGAAGCTGGAGTTGGCCCAGTATCGCGAAATGGCCGCGTTCGCCCAGTTCGGCTCGGATTTGGATGCGGCGACCCAGCGGCTACTGAATCGCGGCGCCCGCCTGACGGAGCTTATGAAGCAGGCGCAGTACTCGCCGCTGACGAACGCGGAGATCGTATGCGTCATTTATTCCGGAACCTCCGGATTCCTGGACAAGATCGAGATTGGCGACGTGGTGCGCTTCGAACGCGGTCTGATCGGCCATCTACGGGCGAACTGCCGGGATCTCCTTGCGGACATCACTGAAAATGACCGGAAGGTCCAAGGGGAACTCAAGGACAAGATCAACGTCGCCATAACAGAGTTCGCCGCGAGCTTCGTCTGACGCTCGAAACCGGACCTGAACCATGCCCAGCCTCAAAGACCTCAAGATACGCATCGAAAGCGTCAAATCGACGCGCAAGATAACAAAAGCGATGCAAATGGTCGCCGCCGCCAAGTTGCGGCGGGCGCAAGAGTCCGCCGAATCGGCTCGACCTTACGCCGAGCGCATGCAAGCGGTGATGGCGAACCTGGCCGGTTCCGTCGGAGATGTCAGTTCGGCACCCAAAGTTCTTGCGGGAACCGGGCGCGACGACACTCATCTCTTGATTGCAGCCACGGCGGAGCGAGGTCTGTGCGGCGGGTTCAATTCTTCGATCGTGCGGCTCGTCCGAAACCGGGCGCGAGAGCTGCAGCAGGAAGGAAAGACGGTCAAGATTCTGACCATCGGCAAAAAGGGCCGCGAGCAGCTCAAGCGCGAATTCGAATCGGCGATGGTCGGGCATGTCGACCTCACGGCGCACAAGCAGATCACCTATGATGCGGCCCGCGGAATCAGCGAACGCATTCTGGAGATGTTCGAAGCCGGCGAATACGACGTCGCGACGTTGTTCTACAGCCGCTTCAAGTCGGTCATTGCTCAGGAGCCCTCGGCCGAGCAGGCCGTTCCGGTCATGGTGGAGTCGGGCGAGACCGACGAGCGGGCGCACTACGAGTATGAACCTGACGAATCGGAACTTCTCGCGGAACTGCTGCCCAAGGCGGTCGCCAATCAGGTGTTCGCGGCGCTGCTCGAAAACGCGGCTTCCGAACAAGGGGCGCGGATGTCCGCAATGGACAACGCCACCCGGAATGCCGGCGAAATGATCGACAAATTGACGATCGTCTACAACCGTTCGCGGCAGGCGGCGATCACCAAGGAACTGATAGAAATCATCTCTGGAGCGGAAGCGCTCTGACGAATTGGAGAGGCTAGATGGCTGAAACGAAGTCGCAAGGCAGGGTTGCCCAAGTTATCGGCGCGGTCGTCGACGTTCAGTTCGACGGCGAATTGCCTGAAATCCTGAATGCCTTGGAAACCGAGAACCAAGGGAAGCGGCTGGTGCTTGAAGTGGCGCAGCACTTGGGCGAAAACACCGTCAGGGCGATCGCGATGGACTCCAGCGAAGGTCTCGTCCGGGGGCAGACCGTCCAGAATACCGGAGGCCCGATCACCGTTCCTGTCGGCGACGCGACTCTCGGACGGATCATCAATGTCGTCGGCGAGCCCATAGACGAAAAGGGCGCGGTCGAAGCGGACGAGGCGAGGGCCATCCACCAGCCCGCGCCGGAATATGCGGCGCAATCGACCGAAACCGAGATTCTCGTGACCGGAATCAAGGTCATCGACCTTCTGGCTCCTTATGCGAAAGGCGGCAAAATCGGCTTGTTCGGAGGAGCAGGAGTCGGGAAGACGGTTCTGATCCAGGAGCTCATCAACAACATCGCGAAGGTGCACGCGGGGTTTTCGGTTTTCGCGGGCGTCGGCGAGCGCACCCGGGAAGGGAACGACCTCTATCACGAGTTCATCGAATCCGGCGTCATAAATATGGAAGATCTGGGCAAGTCCAAAGTGTCGCTCGTTTACGGCCAGATGAACGAGCCGCCCGGCGCCCGCGCCCGCGTCGGATTGACAGGACTCACCCTTGCGGAGCAATTCCGGGATCAGTCGGGGACGGACGTCCTGTTTTTCGTCGACAACATCTTCCGGTTCACGCAGGCCGGCTCCGAGGTGTCGGCGCTGCTCGGACGCATTCCGTCGGCGGTCGGATACCAGCCGACGCTGGCGACGGACATGGGCGCGCTCCAGGAGCGCATCACCTCCACGAAGGCCGGCTCCATCACATCGGTCCAGGCCATCTACGTGCCCGCGGACGACCTGACGGACCCCGCTCCGGCGACATCGTTCGCGCACCTTGACGCGACGACCGTGCTTTCGCGCGCCATATCCGAATTGGGCATCTACCCGGCGGTCGATCCTTTGGATTCCACCTCGCGGATTCTGGATCCGGCGGTCGTCGGCGACGAGCACTACACCGTCGCGCGCGACGTCCAAGGCATTCTTCAGCGGTACAAATCCTTGCAGGACATCATCGCCATCCTCGGAATGGACGAGCTTTCCGAAGACGACAAGATCACGGTTTCCCGCGCCAGGAAAATCCAAAGGTTCCTTTCGCAGCCGTTCGATGTGGCCCAAGTATTCACGGGATCGCCGGGAGTGCAGGTTCCTCTCGAGGTCACGATCGACAGCTTCCGCCGCGTCGTGGCGGGCGAATTCGATCACTTGCCGGAAGCCGCGTTCTACATGATCGGCGGCATCGAGGAAGCGCGGGAAAAAGCGCTGAAGCTCGCCACTGAAGCCGCCTAGGAACGGATCCGCCGATGCCGGAAATGATGCAATTCGACCTTGTTTCGCCGGAACGGATGATGGCGTCCGTCGAGGTGTCGGCAGTGGACCTGCCGGCAAGCGAAGGCGACATGACGGCCATGCCGAGCCACGCGGCGGTCATGGCCACGCTTCGGCCCGGAGTCGTGCGGGCGCATGCCGCCGACGGGGTTTCCGAATTCGTTGTGACGGGCGGGTTCGCGGAAGTGACCGCGGACAGCGCCACAATTCTGGCGGAGACGGCGGTGAAGCGCGAAGACGCGACGCGGGAACTTCTCGACGAGGCCGTCCGGCAAGCGGAGCAAGCGTCTCAAGCATGCGAAGGCGGCGAGAAGGACATTGCCGACAAGAGGCTCGCTGACCTGAAGTCCTTGGTTTCGGCTCTCGGCCTTTGAACTCTCATTCGGCGCTGAATTCGCAGGCGCCGACATTGTAGACGATCGTCTCTTTTTTAGGCACCCGCGATGGCCGGGCCTTTCGGAGCTCCGGCCATTTTAGAATTGCTGAAAATCTTCGCGCATCCAATGATTGAGAAAGCGCAGGTACAGCAGCTTGCGCCAATTCCGCAGAATGCGCGCACGCCGCCCGCGACATGAAATTGGCTTCATCCGGGAATCGGATTCACAAATAGACATCGCGAGTTCGCGCTGTTTATATGCTCGACATGCCGAACGTGAACGCGAATATCCTTCGATGGGCAAGAGAGACCGCCGGCTTTACTTTGGAAGAAGCGGTCAAAAAGCTCGACATCAAGAGCGCGCGCGGCGTTGGCGCAGCTGATCGGCTGGCCGGTCTTGAAGCGGGTGAAACAAGCCCTAGCCGTTCGATGCTTGCCAAGATGGCAAAATGCTATCGTCGGCCTCTACTTGTTTTTTATATGCACGACATCCCGCCGAAGGAGGATTGGGGCGAGGATTTCCGCACGCTTCCGAAGCCAGTAGAATCGCGCGAAGCCGGTCTCGTTGACGCGGTTGTTCGCGATATCCGTACGCGTCAGTCTCTCGTGCGCGCCAGTCTCGAGGCGGCCGGCGAATCCAGATCTCTTCCGTTCATCGGATCCCTGCGCCCCAAGGTCGGCAAGCGCGCGGTCGTCAGCTCGATCGAGCAAACTCTCGAGTTCGAACGCGCTACATTCAGAGTCAAAAACAAGCCGCAAGATTCTCTTGCTTATTTGCGAGAATGCGCAGAAGCGGCAGGGATATTCGTCATTCTCATAGACAACTTGGGCAGTTGGCACTCCACGATCAACTTGGAGGCTTTCCGCGGGTTCGCGCTGGCCGATGACGTCGCTCCGTTTGTCGCGATCAATGCCAATGACTCTCCCAGCGCATGTTGCTTTACGCTTGTGCATGAGCTTGCGCATTTGTGGATCGGCGCAACTGGCGTGAGCGGCCGTATCGCCGAGCAGGCCACTGAGCAATTCTGCAATGATGTCGCAAGCGATTTTCTTATGCCCTCGGCCGAAACGGCAAACCTGGACATAAGCAAGGCTACACCCTTCGCGGAAGCCAAGGCGCTAATCACTGAATTTGCGAATGCGCGCAAAGTCAGCAGCACAATGGTCGCCTACAAGCTGCACACGGAAGGGGTGTTCAGTTTGAGGCAGTATCAGCGGTTGGATGCGTACTATCGGCAAAAGTACCTTGACCGGAAGGCTGCTGAGACAGAAAGAAACGCAGGCAAAGGCGGCGGCCCCAATTACTACGTCGTCCGGAAACACCGCGCCGGGCCAACTCTGATCAACCTCGTCGAACGAATGCTGCACGAGGGATACCTCTCCACGACGAAGGCAGGAAAAGTCTTGGGAGTGGGAGCCCATAACGTTCATGCTCTTTTCGAGAATGGTCGGCTTGATCATGCATTTTGATTAGCTCGCATGCTGTACCTTTTGGACGCCAATGTATTGATCACGGCCAAAAACCAGTACTACGAATTCGGCCGCGTGGATCAATATTGGGAATGGCTTGCCTTTCATGCCAAGCAAGGAAAAGCAAAGATACCTCTCGAAATCCATGAGGAGATTACGCGCGGAAAAGATGAACTCTCGGAATGGGCAAAGAGCTGCAAAGGCGACCTTGTACTCCAAGAGGAAGTTGATGTCGCGCTCATTCGACAAGTGATCGGGGAAGGTTACGCGCCGGATCTTACCGAAGTTGAGATTGAAGCGGTCGGTCGCGATCCGTTTCCAATCGCATGCGCGCTCGCGGATCGCGACAACCGTACGGTCGTGACAGGGGGTGCATCCCATTTTCTTGGGTCAGGCTGCTGCGGCGCTGCAATCCCTCCAATCGAGGAAGTCGGGCCAGCGCCTGTTTTCGAGGCAGCATCCGATGGCGAGCACGGCGTTGGCGCCCGCTTTCGACCAGCGGCGCCCGGCTCCTTTGAGCCGGCTTCCGACGATGCGCTTGCAGGCGCTTTCCACGATGCCGGATCCGACCGGCAGGCCGCGCCTCCGGCAGGGGTCGCAGCGCATCCGGTCCATATTGGCCTCGCAGTAGCGGATGCAGGCCGCGACCGCTTCAAGCCGGCGATGCCGCTTCAGAGCGGCGACGACCCGTTCGGCCCGCCCGGCGTCCAGCTGCTTCCTGATCCAGTCCATCCATGCCTCCCGCCTGCCCTCGTCCGAAGCTGCGGCCTGCACGGCGTCCGACGCATATTCGAGGGCGCGGCACAGGTCGAGGATGAAGGTCGTTTTCCGTCCGGGCAGGATCTCCTCGCAGACGGTCCGGATCCACGGCGCTCCGTCGGACAGCACCGCCACCTCCTCGGCCGCGAACACGCCGTTCCGGTGCAAGAACTGCTCCAGGCGGGCGGCGAACTCCGAAGTCCGGCCGACCCCGTTCATCGACCGTGCGCTGTCGATGCGGACGCCGGCGGCCTTCGGATCCAGGCTGTCGGCCGCGCGGCAGACGACGGCCTTCGCCTCGCGGGTCTTCGCCGTGCCGTCCGCCTGCTTGCCGGCCACCCCCTCGACCTCGCGGGCGGCCATCGGGACTCCGGTGCCGTCGATCCCCAGCAGAACCCGCTCCGCCGCAGGCGCCGCCTCGGCGTCCGCCCGCTCGAACGCCTGAATCTCTCCGCCGATCCTCACGGCATGGCGCTGGAGAGTCGACGCCGACACCTCCACGCCGGAGAGATTCTTCAGCTTGCGGCTCGCCTGGCCGTAGCTCTCGGAACTGGCGACGTCCGCGTAGAGGCTCTCCGCCCCGGGCGTCACCGTCTTGCCCTCCAGACCCAGCGCGCGGTCCAGATGATGGAAGGCGACGCCGCACGCGCGGCAGCGGACATAGGTCCGCTCGATCCGGACCGAACCCATGCGCGCCTCGAACGTCTTGCCGGCCCGGCCGTGCCGCTCCATCCGCCGGCCGCAGCTCGGGCAGGCCGGAGCCGGAAGAGCGGCGTCGCGCGCCTCCGGAAGATCCGCGTAGACCTTCGCCCCGACGGCGAGCGAGCGATCACGGAGCCACGTCTCGATCGCGTCCAGATCCGGAACCCGGCCGCCCCGCAGCTCCGCCTCCAGCCGGTGAAGCGACCGGCCGAACTCCGCCTCGACCGCCGCATGCAGCGCCTCCGTCCCGGACGCCGCCTCGCGGCAGCAAACCCGGCCTCCCTCGCGCCAATAGTGCCACGCAACGCCGTCCTGCTCGCGGACCAGGGGAGGCTGCTTCGCCGCCTCCTCGTCCGTCAAACCTCGCAAACAGGCCGCCGTGTCCGGATGGCGGAACTCCGTGTCCTGTGCCTCGATCGCCATGATGCCCTCTGCTGCTCGTGCCCCGGAGGCGCGGCGCCCGCCGTGCGCGGGTCTTCGAAAACCGCCCCGGAACCGATCCATGCTGAACTGCGGCCGTCACGATTGCAACCCACCCAACGCAGAACCCGCGCGAAACGCGAAAACGCAAAACCGGATCACCCAAGAAAATGGGACGCACCCCGTGACAGGAGAAAAGCGGTCAAACAAACAGCGCCAAAACCGCCCCATCCCAAGCGTTTGCGACGATTTTTCCGTCAAGAGTTGCGATCAGTGGGATTTCGGTCGCGCGTTGGACTTTCGGACGGATTGGAATCGCCCGTCGGCAACCTGCTCCATGCTTGGCGCCGGGAACGAACTGGCAAAATCGAAATGAGGCGGCGATTGAAAGCCGCCCCGTTTCCTTGACTCTTTAGGGCTTAAAGAGTGAATGGCGGCGCTTGGCTTCACATTTGCTCCAGAGGCGGACATGCACCCATACCGAACGCACAACTGCGGCGAGCTGCGCGCGAGCGACGTAGGCAAATCCGTAAGGCTCTCGGGTTGGATTCATCGAATCCGCGATCACGGCGGAGTGCTGTTCATCGACCTTCGCGACCACTTCGGGTTCACGCAGGTGCTTGCCGACGCGGAAAGCCCGCTGTTCGCGGCGGTGGAAGGCATGCGCGCAGAGCATGTCATTCGCATCGACGGCGATGTCCGCCTGCGCGACGCAGAGCTTGTCAACGCGAAGCTCCCGACAGGGGAAATCGAAGTGTTCATCCGCGATCTGGAAGTATTGGGACCATCCGACGAATTGCCGCTCCCCGTGTTCGGCGATCAGCAATATCCGGAGGAGACTCGACTGAGATACAGGTTCCTCGACCTTCGGCGCAGCGGACTTCACCAGAGGATCATGCTGCGGTCCCGAATCATCGCTTCATTGCGCCGCAGGATGACCGAACTTGGATTCACCGAGTTCCAGACGCCGATTCTGACCGCGTCGTCTCCGGAGGGAGCCCGGGATTTCCTGGTGCCGTCAAGGCTGCACAACGGAAAGTTCTACGCGCTTCCGCAAGCGCCGCAGCAGTTCAAGCAATTCGCGATGATCGCCGGGTTCGACAAGTACTTCCAGATTGCCCCTTGCTTCCGCGACGAAGACCCGCGAGCGGACCGCTCGCCCGGCGAATTCTATCAGCTTGACGTCGAGCTGAGCTTCGCAACGCAAGAGGACGTCTTTGCAGCGATCGAGCCCGTGTTCCGGGGCTTGTTTGAAGAATTCGGGGACGGCGCGCCCGTCACACAATCCTTTCCGAAGATCGCTTGGCGGGAGGCGATGCTTCACTACGGGACCGACAAGCCGGATCTCCGCAACCCGATAAAAATGGAGACCGTTTCGGAGCATTTCGCGGGATCCGGCTTCAAGATTTTCGCTTCGCTGCTTGAAACGGAAGGAAACGAGGTCAGGGCGATTCCCGCTCCCGGCGGAGGCAGCAGGGCCTTCTGCGACCGGATGAACTCCTTCGCCCAGAAGGAGGGCTTGCCGGGCATGGGCTACATATTCTGGCGATCCGAAGGCAGCGGTGCCGCGGGAGCGGGACCGCTCGCGAAAAACATCGGTCCTGAACGGACGGAGCGGATCAGACGGCAGCTCCGCTTGAAGGAGGGCGACGCGGCGTTTTTCCTGGGCGGGCGGCCCGCCTCGTTCGAGGCCGTCGCGGCGAAGGCGCGGGATGAAATCGGAAAAGAATTGAAGCTATTGGACGAGAACAGGTTCGAGTTCTGCTGGATCACGGATTTCCCCATGTTCGAGTCGGATGAGGAGACCGGCGCGATCGATTTTTCGCACAATCCGTTTTCGATGCCGCAAGGCGGGCTCGACGCGCTTGAACAGTCGAAGCCTTTGGATGTGCTCGGCTATCAGTACGACATCGTGTGCAACGGCGTGGAGCTTTCTTCCGGGGCGGTCAGGAATCACAAGCTGGACGTGCTGTACAAGGCATTCGAGATCGCCGGCCGGGATCGCGAGTTCGTCGATGCGAATTTCAGCGGCATGGTGAACGCGCTAAGGTACGGCGCGCCGCCCCACGCGGGAATCGCGCCGGGCATCGAAAGGATCGTAATGCTGCTCGCTCGCGTCGACAACATTCGCGAGGTGACGATGTTTCCGCTCAATCAGCGAGCTGAAGACCTGATGCTTGGCGCGCCTTCCATTCCGGAGAACGCCGCATTGAGGGATCTGGGCCTGCGGGTCGTGACTGGAATATGACTGGCGGGTTCGTTTGATCTGGCGAGGGATTCGCTCTGTTGAGAAGCGCTCGTCCAAGACGGAAGGAGCCGATTGAGTGATTGGCCGCATCAGAGCCAAAGAGAAAGCGCGTCGATGGATCTCTCGAAATGCGCTGATTGCCGACACCGAAACGACAGGATTTGCAAAGCATGATGAAGTTGTGGAGGTCGCGATCGTCAACTCGCTCGGCATGGCCGTGTTTCATGAATTCGTCAAGCCGACCGTGCCGATCAATTCCTCGGCGATGCGCGTTCACGGCATATCCGAAAGACAGGTCGCGCAGTGCTGCTGCTGGGACAGCGTGCATGACGAGTTCCGCCGCTCGGTCGAGGGATCGCAGCTTGTCTTCTACAACGCCTCTTTCGACAAGCGTCTTCTGACCCAGACGATAAACAAATTCGGGTTGCGCGTGCCGGACGAGCTGACCCGCGCCGAATGCGCAATGCTTGAATACAAGAAGTACAGCGGTGGACGTCCCGGTTCCTTGACCGCCGCGGCCGAGCACCTCGGCGTATGCCCTGTCGGCCAGGCGCACAATGCTCTGGACGATTGCATGACGACCTTGCGCGTTATCGAGGCAATGGCGATTTGAGAAATCGCGAATCGAAACGTTGAACGCGGGCACCAAGGTCTGTCTACACTAAATCATTGATCATTTCGACGAATGCCGGAAACATCCCGTCGAGCTTTTTAAAGCTTATCCATATGCGTCGGCAGTACCAAAGTCTGCGGAACGTTCGTTCGGCCTCGTTCCGCAATTTGCAAATCTCGAGGTCGATGCCTCATTTGCGTTTCCGGCTCGCCTTTGGCGATACAACCGGCATTATCCCAAGGTTTCTTCTGAACGCTTTGATTTGTTCCGTAGGGGCTGCCGCGTTTGGATCTCCGCCGCATGCCGTCTTGCCCAAATACGCCATTCATGGCCTCCCTTGGCCTTGAAGCAAACCAAAGCAATCTTGAGTGACCGGCGTCATATGGTGCCGTAAAGTGCGGTCAATATCGTTCAAATTCCTTGCTGAGCCGACGGGAGAAGGCGAATATTTCGTACTGGCGGAAGTGGAGGCAATTGCCGATTGACACAATGTCATTGCTAAGTCACGCCGGAACGGCTGCGGGCCGTGCGCGGCAAATGAACAAGCTGAACGGACGGTCCCACAAGCAGTGGATCGAGACTGCAATGATCGACGGCATCATCGCAGACGAGTCCGAGGCGTCCGGTAACGGAGATGGGACATAGCGTCGACGACATCATGCGTCGACTGCAAACAGGCGAAGACACTTATTGGGAATTCAAACGGATCGAATTCCAAGGAAACCGGCCAAGCAGTCCGAAACGAGACGACTGGGCAGCGGAGATTGTAGCGTTCGCCAATTCGGATGGCGGCACCGTCATTTGCGGGGTCGCCGCCGACGGCACGCCGCGCGGCATGTCGCGCGAACAGCTCGTCGCATTGGATTCGCTGTTGGTTGAGTTATGTACTGATTCTATCACCCCGCCCGTGCGTATCCGAACACAGCATGAAACGCTTCCCGGCGGCGAACGAATCCTCCTTCTCGAAATTCCCAAAGGTGATGCACAGCATGATAGCCCCAAAGACAGTTTTATGCGGGCGGGAAGATTTATACATCGAATGACGAACGACGAACGGTTGCGCTTGGCGCAGCGGCGGCGGCAAGCGTGCTGCAATTGGTTCGACAAGCAGATTGTGCCGGGGACAGGATTTGGATCCTTGAGCGAAGCGCTGTGGAAACCGTTGCTGAGCCCTCAAGGTGCAAGGAATCCCGAATCTGCGCTGGAAAAACTTGCGCTTCTTGCGCCCGACGAAGCTGGCGTCACGCGCGCGACAGTAGCGGGCCTGTTGTTTTGCACGCCGGATCCAAGGCAATGGCTGCCCAATGCGAGCATCATGGCGACCCGGTACAGAGGAAGAGATCGTGCTTCCGGCCAAGTCGATGCGAAAGAGATTGCAGGACCATTGAACCATCAGATCACCGAAGCAGTTTCTTTTGCCGTTCGAAACATGCAGGTCGCGGCAAGGAAAGAGCCAGCTCGCGTGGACATGCCGCAATACAGCGAAAAGGCATTGTTCGAGGCTTTGGTCAACGCGGTTGCGCATCGCGATTATTCGATAAGGAGCAGCCGGATCCGCCTTTCCATGTTTGAGGATCGACTGGAGATCCAGTCCCCGGGCGCGCTCCCGAACAACCTGACTGTGGATAGCATGGAGGTTCGGCAAGCTGCCCGCAATGAAGTTTTGGCGTCGTTGCTTGGGCGGATGTCGGTGGGCAGCATTCCCGGTTCCGAAGACAGATTGTATTTTATGGAGCGGCGTGGCGACGGAGTTCCGATCATTCAGAGTGAAACCCGGGCGCTCTGCGGCAGACTGCCGGAGTACCGCGTGGTGGACGGATCGGAGATTCTTCTTGTCATTCCCGCCGCTCCGCTGGACCCGAGCCCCGCCCGCGCCGTCGCGGTCGTATGGTCGGACGGTCGTCCGTTGCCCGGAGCCGACGTGTTAATTCTGTATCCCAACAATTCCTGGAAGCGTGCAACGACAGACGAAAACGGCGAAGCAGCCGTCGATTTGTATACGACCGCCCTCCCGATGACGGTATTTGCCGCCGCTCGGGGCAGCGCGGGGCAGGTAGTGCGGGATTGGGTGCCGGTTCAAAGCAGGCTCGTAATTGAACTGCGTGAATTGCCGGGAGGCGGTGCCAGAATAATTGTTGACGAGGGCGATTCTCTGCCCGGTCTTAAAGGCCGTCTGCATCCCATTCGAGACAATCTTGGCCGACCCAATCTTTATGCTTCCAAAATCGCAATTAATCAGGGGCAGCCCCAACCCGTTCATTTCACGTTTGACGAAGACCTGCGTTTGACCGATGACGATGGGAACGAATTGTGGGCGCGAATTGCAGCAATTGAGGGTCGGACGGCGTTGGTGGAATACCGTCCGTGTCGCGACGAAACATAGAATTGGCCGTCGGCGCGTCAGACAGCTTCAACCTGAAAGGATTTCCACAACGCTTGTTGATCCTGCGCAGCTGCAAGGAGGCTGCGGCCATCCGCATCTTGAGAAGTGAAGAATTCAAGAAAATTCAAGCAAGCAGTATGATTGTCGGCAAGGTCGCTGTGTTTGCAGGAACGCGTCAAAGCTTGACGCAAGCCGATGGGTAATCGCTCGCAAAGCAGTTGGACGAGCGGGCATCAAGATCGGATTCAAAAAGTGCCGAATTGGTGGCTACAGGTTCAAAGGCCAAGAAGGCGGCCGTGCTGGGCGTCAAAGTTATTGGCAAGATTAGCTGGTTGAATTACCGCCCAAAAGAGATTCGATTCATAAAATCGAAGTCGGCTTATGGACAAACGAACAACATCGAAGATTCGCCCCGACGGAACCAAAAGGAGCCGATATTCAATCGCAACGAGGCTCATGGCGAAGCGCGCCGTCGGATGAGCGACAATGATCTGATTGGCGACACCGAAACAGCGGGATTTGCAAAGCATGATGAGGTATCGGAATCAGCTATTGCGAATGTCAAGGCTCAGCCGTGTTTCACGAGTTGATTGGACCGATTGCTCTGATTCATTCCGCTGCGAAGCATATTCACGGAACATCCGATGAAGATCTTGGGGTGTGCTGCTGTTGAAGCGGCATACATGACAAATTCTGCCGCTTGATTGCGGAATCGCCACTTGTCTTTTTCAGCACGGCCTTCGACAAATGGCTGCTGGTTCAAACGATTGGAAAATTAGGGTTGCAAGTGCCGGACGAATTGCCGGGCACGGAATGCGCAATGAGTGGATGCGCGAATTCCGGCGGCGGACAACTGAGTTCCTTGAGTGTCGCAGACGAACATCTCGGGGTTTGCCCTGCCTTGCGCGTCATCAAGGCGGTGGCAATTTGAGATTTTGCGATTCAATGCGTCCAGCACGGCCGGAGAGCGGAATTTGCCGCCATCCGTCGGTGAACTGCCCCAAACCGCTCTTCCTGCAAAGCGTCCGGGCGCAGGACTATGCCAGGCAGCCAAAGCGGCCAGCGTCTCATGCTCAATCCTCCTAACAGACGGGAAACCGGCCCCATCGCCGAGACAACGCGCATCGACGCCATAGACATCCTGCGCGGCGTCGCTCTTCTCGGCATTCTCATCATGAACATCCAGTCGTTCGCGATGCCGCAGGCAGCGTATTTCAATCCGACCGCGTACGGCGACCTCGAAGGGGCGAACCTCTATGTCTGGGTAGCCAGTCGGATGCTCGCCGACCAGAAGTTCATGGCGATCTTCTCGATGCTTTTCGGCGCGGGCATCGTCCTGATGGCGGAACGGGCCGATGCCCGCGGCAACGCCCGCCGGGTGCACTACCGCAGGATGGGATGGCTGATGGTCATCGGATTGCTCCATGCCCACATCCTCTGGCACGGCGACATCCTCTTCCTCTACGCCGTTTGCGGGATGCTGGTCTATCCGTTGCGCGGGCAGCCGCCGGGGCGGTTGTTGGTCTTGGGGGCGTTGCTGCTCGCAGTGGGGTCGGCGTTTTCCCTCGCCTTGGGCGTGTCATTTCCGCATTGGCCGGAGAATGAGCGCGCGATGTTCACGGCCGATACCTGGCAGCCGCCGGCGGCAGCAGTTGAAGCGGAGCTTGCCGCTTGGCGCGGCGGCTGGCTCGACCAGCAGCCTGTCCGGTCGGCGGGGGCGTTCGAATTCGAGACTTCCACTCTAGCCGCGTGGGGAGTCTGGCGTGCCGGCGGACTCATGCTGATCGGGATGGCGCTCTTCAAGCGCGGCGTATTCAGCGCGCGCCTTCCGTCCCGCTTCTACGCAGCGCTGATCGTGGCGGCTGTCGCGGTCGGACTTCCGCTTCAAGCGTACGGCATCGCCGTCGATTTCGCGCGCGGGTGGCAAGCTTGGTCGTTCTTCTTTGGCACGCAGTTCATCTACTGGCCGAGCATCGCGGTCAGCCTCGGCTACGTCGGCTTGGTCATGTTGGTTTGCCGCGCGGGAACACTGCGCCGTCTGACCCATTCACTTGCGGCCGTCGGCCGGACAGCGCTTACAAATTACCTGCTGCAGACCATCCTTTGCACGACGATTTTCTACGGTCACGGCCTCGGCTGGTTCGGGTTCGTGGACCGTGTTGAGCAGATCGGAGTGGTTGCCGCCGTCTGGTTGGTGCAACTCGTCGCTTCGCCGCTCTGGCTTCGCCGGTTTCGCTTCGGACCGGTCGAGTGGGTTTGGCGGTGGCTCACGTACGGCGTGCGCCCGCCGTTGCGGAGAGCACCCTGAAGCAATCGACACTCGCATGCGATGGCATTGGTCATGATTGCCCTATCCTTTGCAAATAAGCCGATTTATGGATGGTGCGAACCGGATGGCGGCTTTTCGGCCTCGAACCTTGACCCAGCGCCGCCGCGAAGCTTGATGACCATTCCGGAAATTCGGAGGCGATCAGGGCGGCTTTGATTTGCTTCTCGTTGATCAAAGTGTGCACTTGCTTGTGGGCATCCCTCGGCATCATCCAGCACGCAGCGTCGTGGCACGCGCAATAATGCTTGATGCCCAATCGGGAACGTCATCCGAAACTCTCAGCGTTTTCCCCTTGAGGATCGCAACTACCCTATGCGGCTGCTCGGGAAAGGAATTGTCGTATAAAACGACTTCGCCTGCCAACTGAACCGCAGTCGGAAGATTGGAATGAGACCGCAAGAATCTCCGGCGCACGTCATTTTCCGGGACATCGTGACCTCCCAGTGCTACTCGGTTGCGGATGCGGTCGAGTGCCTGTGCCGGTGAACCGAGCGAAACATAGTGCAAGGCTGTCCGGTAGCCCTCACTGCGCACAGCCTTCATGTGGCGGAGCATTCCGGTGCCTGAGAGAGTTGTCTCGATCACATAAGACCGACTTTCCCCAAGAGCAAGTCTTCGACGCCGCAACGCTTCGCGCGCCGCTTTGCCGAGCGACATGTCGCGCGCAATGGCATCAGGGTCGATCACTTCCAACCCTCTGAATCCGCTCATGCGGGTCAGTGTGGATTTTCCGCACCCGTTGGGGCCAGCAACAATCAGGAGGGTCGGCAGGGTAGGTTGGGTCAATCAGATTCCGGATCGGGATGACTAAGCACCCGGTCCCCGTCCTCGGTTCGTGCGATATATGCACCGTCCGACCGAAAACCGTATAGGGTACCTCCAGCTTCAAGCTGGGATGCGAGATGAGCCTTGATCTGGTCACGCCAATCGTCCGGAAACCCGGGTATTTTCGCTGGCTCTTCCAATTTCCTGATCTTTTGCATGATGCATTCCTTGTTTCTGTTATTCGCGCAATTCAATCGGTTGTTCTAAGGTCATCATTTCAGGAGTTATGCGGGATCGATTCGACTGCCTTTGACACCAAGATGTAAGTTTTGGACGCGCAGTTTTCCAGTGTTTGCATGCTGTCAGCATTTTTGAGACTGCGACGGTCACGATGCGGCTGCCTCCGAGGATGGCCTTTACCTGCCTATCTTTGAGCAAAAGACACACTCACGGGAAGACACAAAACCCGACCGCAGTTGAGGTGCTCCGGAATGCGTACTGCTGCTATTGGTTCGCATTGTCGCCAATATCCAAATTAAGCTCGCATTCTCTCGAGCCTATTCAGTGTCCGCAAGAAAACCCTTCAACTCTTTGAATCCTTTGACTGAATCTCCGGATTTGGCAAGATTCCGGCATGTTGGCGCGCTGCGGGCGGTTTTCGGGCGAATCTTCGGAGAATTTTGCATGCGGAATGCCATCGAATTGCGGCGTCCGCCGGGGTCGGCACCCATCGAGCAGATCAGGCTGGATGCGAAACCCCACGACGACATCCCGGCGCTTCCGGCCGGTCTCCGAGCGACCTATGCTGACAAGGCGCCGCGGACCGAGCTGTTCCGTCTTCCGGACGAGCACATTCTTCCAAGCAGTTGCCGCGACACCGGCCGTCCGGGCATGGATTCCGTCGGCGGAATTCGTTTCCGGCGTCGGAACGAGCGCGCCGGCTATCGACGAGTCGTTCGGACTTATCGAGCTCATCGACCCCGTCTGCGCGATATCCGCCGTTCTCATTGAGTTCGTCGATCCCGCGTCCTCGAAAAGACGCAGCCGAAAAGTCCATTCGAAAGCGAACAATTTGGCGGAATTGGATTGAAACCGCCCCGTTCATGCGAATCGGCGAATTGACAGCACCCATGCAATGATGGAAACGCACGGCCGAAAAGTGAGGAAGCGCCATGCCCGAGAACAACCCCCAAGCAATTGAATTCCTGCGCGCTCGCCGGTCCCATCCCGCGATGCTGCTCAAGCCGCCGGTCCCGAATCGTGCGCAGCTTATGGCGATATTGGAATCCGGCGCTCGTACTCCGGATCACGGCAAACTGGAGCCATGGCGGTTTATCATTCTTGAACGATCGGCGATGCCGCGGCTTGCGGCTCTGCTTTTGGAACGGGGTGAGCAACTTGGCAAAGCTCCTTCCTTGGTCGAGAAGGCCGCCGCTGTTTTTTCGGATGCGAGCCTTGTCGTGACGGTGGTCGCTTCGCCCGACGAAAGCGCGAAGATTCCTTCAATCGAGCAGACGCTTTCGGCGGGCGCAGTCTGCTTGTCGGTCTTGAATTCGGCGCTCGCTGCGGGTTGGGGCGCGAACTGGGTCACGGGATTCGGCGCGCACGACCCGATGTTCCGCCGCAAGGCGCTCGGCCTTGAAGATCATGAATTCGTTGCCGGATTTATCCATATCGGGACTTCGGGGAAGTCGCCTCCCGACCGCCCTCGACCGGATTTGGAACGAATCACGACATGGGTTGCCGAATGACATTGCGGCAAGCAATGGATGGTTGCGTTCATTGTCGAATTTGCCGAAATCGGGTGATCAGTGCCTTGGAATGCCTGCCGCAGAAGCATGTTCAGCAAGGATAGGAACAACATGAAGCAATATCGCGTCCCGGCAGCGGTCCTTGCGGCCGTGCTGGCCAATGCGTCCGCCTTCGCCGCCGACAAGGATCTGGTCATTCTCGACTGGGCCGGATTCGACGATCCCGGCTTTTTCAATGCCTACATCGAAGAACATGGCGCCGCCCCGACTTTCGTTCTGTTCGGCGAGGAGGAAGAAGCATTCCAAAAGCTAAGGGCGGGATTCCGGGCGGACGCATCCCATCCGTGCTCGCAATCGGTCGGCAAATGGTTCGACGCAGGCTTGATCGAGCCGCTCGACACGTCGCGGATCGATCGCTGGGATGACGTTGACCGAGAAATGAAAGAAGCCTTCAAGTTTGACGGCGAGTACTACCTGTTGCCGACCGATTGGGGATCCTCGGCCGTCACCTACAGATCGGATCTGGTTGACGAAGCCGAGGTGCAGTCGGTTCAGGTTTTTTTGGATCCGAAGTTCGAGGGGCGCACATCAATCGCCGACAATGTCGATGATGCGTACGCTCTGGCCTTCCTCGCGACGGGCGTTACGGACTGGACGACGGCAACGCGGGAAGACTTTGAAAAGGCATCCGCATGGCTTCGGGAAGCTCACAAGGGTATAAGGACCTATTGGGTCGACGGCGCCGAGTTGTCCCAGCTGATGGCGAGCGGCGAAGTCTTGCTGGCTTGGGCATGGAACGAGACCTACATACGGATGATTGCGGAAGGCCATGCCATCAAGGCGAACAGGAACACCGTCGAAGGATCGTCGATTTGGTCCTGCGGCTTTGTAAATGTTGCGAACGGGCCCAATCCGGAAGACAAGATGTATGATTTCTTCAACGCTTGGCTTGAGCCCGAATCCGCCCGCTACCTCGTTGAAGAATGGGGATACGGGCACGGCAATCAAGTCGCCATGAACGATCTCGGACAAGAGGCTTTGAATGAGGTCGGACTTGGCGCTGTCAGCGTGCCCTTGCTCGACCAATCCCCCATGAATCGCGAAATTCACGAATTGATGATTCGGGAATTCGAATTGATCAAAGCCGGATTCTGAGCGCGGCCCGGACGAACCGATATCTTCGGCGGCATTCGGTTTCGGATTCATGGTTGATCTGCTTCGCGGGCAGACCGCTCAGGGCAGTTTTGCCAAGTTGAACCGGCGGTCGGTCAATCCGGGAAAAGCCGCACCGCCTCAGGATTCAACTTCAGGACCACAGGCGCGCCGACAGCGAGACCTGAATACGGATCTGAATTCGAAAGCGCCGCGCTGACTGAACCTTCGCCGTTCTTGAGCTCAATTTCGTAGACGATTTTTTCTCCCAGAAATTTGACATCCCTGATTTGACCTTGAGCGCAATGCTCCGGCCCGTCGCGGCCGTCTCCGCGCAATGCGAGCATTTCCGGCCTGATTCCGATCGAAAGGCGCCGCTGCAAACAGGCGTCGCCCTTGGCGGATTTCGGCACGGAAACTTGTCCGAAGCCTTGAACCTCCAGTCGCAAATTTCGGCTGTCCTCGGACAGAAGGCGGGCGTCCAGGAAATTCATCGATCCTATGAATTCGGCAACTTTGCGCGAAATCGGCATCCGGTAGATTTGTTGCGGGTCGCCGACCTGAGCGACAGCTCCGTCGAACATGACCGCTACCCTGTTCGACAACGACAGAGCTTCCTGCTGGTCATGGGTGACCAGCAGGAATGTGATGCCGACGGCCCGCTGGAGGTTGCGCAGCTCGCCCTGCATTTGAAGGCGCAGCTGTTTGTCCAATGCGGACATGGGCTCGTCGAGCAGCAAGACTTTCGGCCTCAAGACCAGCGCTCGCGCAAGCGCGACCCGCTGTCTCTGGCCGCCCGAAAGCGTGTGGGCTTCGCGGATCCGGTAGCCGTCAAGGCCCACCATTTCCAGCGCGTCTCCGATCCGTCGGTCCTGTTCCGCCCGGCCCAGCCTGAGTCTTCTCAGACCGAAGCCGACGTTCCGAGCGACATTCAGGTGCGGGAAAATGGCGTAATTCTGAAACACCATGTTTGTCGGCCTTTTGTTGGCGGCGACGCCATCCATTCGCCGGCCGTCGATGCGGACGCTTCCGCCGTCCGGCCGGATCAATCCGGCGATGGTTTTGAGCAAGGTCGTCTTTCCGCATCCCGAGGGCCCGAGAAGCGCGAAAAACTCTCCGGCGGCGATTTCAATGCTCACATCGTCAAGCGCCAATGTGCCGCCGAACTGCTTCCTGAGCCGATCGGTTTCAACAATGACTGCGCTCATGCCAGGCCTCCGTCCGCGCGCCCGGCCGAAAGGCGGGCAGTGCGGCGTCTGAACAGTTCCGCAGCCGCGATCAGCGCGATGGAGGCCGCAAGCAATATCGTTCCGAGCGCCATCACGCTCGGCAAGCGGGCCGGAAAGCGAATCTGGCTCCAAATGTATACCGGAAGCGTCGTTTCCGTTCCTGCCAGAAAGAAGGCGATGATGAATTCGTCGAGGGAGATCGTGAATGTCATCAGCAGGCTCGCGACAATTCCCGGAAGGACAAGCGGGAACGTTACGAGTCGGAATGTCGACCATCCGTCTTCGCCGAGATCGATGGCGGCGTCCTCCAGATTCCTGTCCAAGCCTTCGAAAGCCGTCGCCAGAATCACGACGGAGAACGGCGTGCAGATCAATATGTGGCCGACTGCAATGCTCCACAGCGACAACTCGATGCCAAGCTGCAAGACAACCACCAAAAGAGATACGCCGATGATGATCTCCGGCAGGAACAGAGGAACCATTATCGTGCCAGCGACGGCTTTCTTCATCGGGAAGCTGTAGCGCGTCAATGCCCTTGCCGCGCCAATCCCCAGCAACGTGCTGGCAGCCGAGGCTGCTGCCGCTACGCTCAGGCTGTTCAGCGCGGCGTCGCGAAGCGCAGTGTTGTCCGGCAAAGACATGAGCCATTCAAGCGTGAAGCCTTTCAGCGGAAAGGCGACAACGCTGCTTGCGTTGAATGCGAAGACCGGAAGCAGAAGAACCGGCGCGTAAAGGAAGACGACGAGACATGCCGCGTAGATCCAAAGCAGTTTTGCGCCTGCATTCACGGATTCAGCTTCGCGACATTTCTTCGCGCGATGCGAAGGAATGTCGCCGCCAAAACGGCGACGACGAGCATCGCCGAAACGGCGAGAGCCGATCCAAGAGGCGCATTGTTCGCTTTCTTGAACTGGAGCTCGATCATGTTGGCGATCAGAAGGCCGTCGGGACCGCCGACGAGCCTTGGCGTGACATAATCGCCGACTGTCGGAATGAAGACGATTAAAGCGGCGGCGACAACTCCGGGCAACGCCAGTGGAACGATTACGCGCGCGAACCGGCGGGCCGCGTTGTCTCCGAGATCCTTCGCCGCGTCCAAGAGAGTTCGGTCGATCTTTTCAAGAGCGAGGAAGATCGGCAGCACAGCGAACGGAAGCCATGCGTGGCTGAGGGTGATGATCACGGCGGCGGCATTGTAAAGCAAGAAAGGCAGAGGCTCCGGAATCAATCCGAATCCAGTCAGCGTTCCATTGATCAATCCATTGTAACCGAGAATGACCTTCCACATGAATATGCGAAGCAAATAGCTCGTCCAGAACGGAACGATGATGAGAAAAATCCAAAGATGCTTCTTGGAGGGCGCGACATGGAACGAAACAAAATACGCGACAGGAAAGGCCGCGATGACGGTAATCGCCGTGACCGCCGCTGAAACCCCCAATGCCCGAAGCATCAGGACCCGATAAACAGGTTCGGTCCAAGCTTCGCGGAAGTTGTCGAGCGTGAATGTCCGAACCAACTCAAGATAATCCTGCGTCCAAAAGCTCAGCGCGACGATGCCGACAAGCGGCGCGGCCAAAAGAATGCCGGAGTAGAGGAGCGCGGGTCCGGCGAGGAAAAAGCCCCGCGATTCAATTTGGCGTGGAAACTTCGAGCGAATCCGATGCGATGATGCCCGCATCAATTCGGTCGGCACGGCGCGCGCCGGTGCCGCCTTGAATACAGATGGAAATCCGATCGCTTCACAATGCGCTCCGAATGCTGGTCGAATGTGCGCAACCCCACACGGAAGGCCCGAACCGCGCGTCGGCTCGGCCGTTACCGCCGTCACGCGTTGCAAAATTGCCAAGAGCGGTAGCGAATTTGCCAGCGACGGCCGATTCAAAAGCGGCCGAACTTGATTGCACCTTTCTTCGCCGGATTATCGGAAATGTGAATTCAGTGTCAATCAAAGGGGCTTTCGCCGTGAAGCCGCGGGCGCTGCGCCGGAATGATCGCGCGAATCTCGGCGGCGCAGGCGGTCGGTCCGATGTTCTACCAGGCCTAAGCGAAGATTGTCCGATGCAGGCAGAGGGAGGATCAGCATGAACACGAGTGTCGCGAGCGTATGGAAAAAAAATAAGCGGATAATAATCACTGACGCGTTGCTGATGCTGGCGACGATCATCTTTTGCGGCGGCATATTTCTTTTCTTCAAAGGGTTTTTCGATGTCAAGCCGAGCGACTTCACGATCGAAATCCTGGCTGCATTGATGGGCTCGATCATAACCGTGCTGATCACCATGCTGCTGATCCGGCGGCAGGGCAACATTCGGCAGGTGCAGGCGGCCGCGAGCTTGACGAAAGTATTCGAGGCGAAGCTCGGATTGTACCGGGAATTCATTGCCGAATACATTTGCGCCGCGCTGGACGGGCATCTGGATGCGGACGAATTGGGCAAGCTCGAAGAGCTCGCGCTGACCGTGACCCTGCTGTCGAGGAAGGTTTCTCCGGATGGGCGGGATTCCGATTTGGGCCGGGTCATTTGCGGCTTCGTTCTGCAGCTGCAGCTTTTCGGACTTGCAAAAGGGGTGCCGGAAACAAAGCATCACATTTACGACAGGCATTTCGGCGAGAACGTCGCGGAAGACGGAAGCCGCAAACTTTATTCCGTCGTCGACATCATCAAGTAGATGAAGATTGAATTGGGCACCGCCCAAGCGATCGAGTACTCGAAACAAGAACTGGAGGACAAATCCGAATTCGATTGGTGCGAAGAGCTGTTGGACTATCGGGACTACCGGGGCGGCGAGCTGCCTTGAAGATCGGTTCGCCGGCCGAACGGCTGTTCCCCGAAATTATCGCGGGCTCGCTCTTCGAAGGCGGCGATTTACGTCGCGATCAAGACTTTTCGCAGTCCGCGCCTCGCGATTTGAGTTGAGGTCGGTCGAAGTAAAGCGAAGCATTCAAAGCGTCGCCGTCTTGAGGAGCGAATTCGGAGAGCAGCTTGATCTCAGGCATGCGGCTGCGGTCAAGAGTCGAAGCGTCGGGCCAATCGACTTCGACGACGTTTCCGGCGGGATCCTGACTTCGACATTTTTTTCTGCCAACCACTTGTTTTTTCGTGTTTGTGCCTAAATTTTAGGCACTACATTCCGCTGTTTTTCAGGCTGTTCCCGGCGGCCTCATTCGATCCAGTAGGGCGTGCGGGACATCGGAAGTCCCAGGGTCCGGCAGATGCGGTCCATGTCCGGCGTCGTTTTCGACGGGAGCGCGTAGCGCCGTTTCGAACGCATGTCGCGCACGATCGAGCATTGCCGGGCGGCGAGGGCGGTCCGGATCCTTTCCGGCGACATCCGCTCCCCCTGCCGCAGCGCGATCCTATACGCCAGATGACGCACGCAGGCGAACGCCATGTAGGCGATGGCGATGTGCGCCTTCACCCGGTCGGGCTTCCAGTGGAACACCGGCCGCACCTTGAGGTCGTGCTTGGTGATCCGGAAGCTCTCCTCGACCCTCCAGAGTTCGCGGTAGCGGGCGAACAGCTCGGAATGGCCCATGTCGGGCGTATTGGTGACGACGCCCTTCAGCCCGTCCCAGCGGGCGGCCTCCTTGATCTTTGTCTCGTCGACTTCCAGCCGGGCCTTTCCCGTGAGCTTGACGAACCGGCCGAAGCCGCGTCCGGAGAGTGCCTGAGCGGGATTGGCGCTTCGGCCGAGCTTGCGGACCAGCTTGTCGATCGCCTTCTTCCGGTCGGCGGCGTCCTTTTTGGCCCGCTTCCGGCTCCAGCCGACGACGATGCGGCGACCCTTGTGCTTGAACTCAGCCGAAAGCGAGTCCTCGGAGCCGCCGGTCGTCTTGTAGGCTTCGAGGTCGAGAATCCGCTCCTTCAAGTCCTTCGGCAGCGATTTCAGCCGGGCGCCGACAATATACTGGAGATCCCGGTCCTCCATGTCCTTGAGGTTCGCCTCGCCGAACATGCCCCGGTCGGCGACATGGATCGCCGTCTCGACCCCTTCGCGCTTCCGCATGTTCTCCAGCGACGGGATCAGGCTCTTTCCTTCATACTCCGATCCCGGGAACACTTCGTAGCCGATCGGCAGCCCGTCGGACGTGACCATCAGCGCAAGCAGGACCTGGGTCCGGGCGTGCCGGCCGTTCTTGGAGAAGCCGAACTCGCGCAGTCCGTCCGCATCGACCGACTCGAAGTGCAGCGTCGTGCAGTCGAAGAAGACCACGCTCGCCGGCTCCGGCAGAAGCCTCCGCGCCGCCCCGGCCGCGAGATCCTTCATGCTTTCGATCGCTTTTTCGTCCAGCCGGTCCATCATCCGGTAGATCCTCTGCACCGGGATCGAAACTCCGAGATCGCTCTCCAGCCGCCTTGCGGTGCCGCGCTTGCTTTCGGGATTGGCGATGCGCGCCGTCGCGATATGCCGAAGCGTCTCGCGCGCCGTGCGGTTCCTCTTGGTCGGCAGCAGCCCGTCGAAGCCAAGCTGGCGGTAGACGGCCCCGTAGGCCTCGTGGAAGCCGGTCACGACCCGATGCTCCTCGCGGGTCTCCTCGATGACGACCGGCGGACCCGCCTTCGCCTTCTCCCGCCGGGTCTCGATCGCCAGATCGACGAGCTTCTCCTGCGGAAGCAGGGAGGGCTGCCGCTCGCACCGGATTTCGACCTTGATGGTCTCGCCGAGCTCCATGAGCTCCTCCAGTTCGGCGTCGGTCTTGGCGACGCCGACGTGGCGGACGATGCGCTGGCTCACTTTCCGGCCCTCGCGCACGGATTCGACGAGCTGGACGGACTTCCTGGAGCTTCCGGGCCTGGCTTTGACGCGGAGGAACATGATGCAATTCCTGATTCGGCGTTTTCCGAATCACTAGCATGCTTTTCCGGAATGCGCAAGATTATTGTCCTTGAAGCACTACATTTTCCGCTGGAGCACGACGGAGCCGGAATTCCCTTGCGCGCAACGCCCCGGAAAGCCGGAACGGCGCTGAAATCGAGTCAAACTGTCGAAGTCAGGAAGAGTCGAAGCGTCGGGCCAATCGACTTCGACGACGTTTCCGGCGGGATCTTTCAGGAACATCTGGACCGACCCGTCCGGCAGCTCGATGATCGGATGCAGGATGGAATTTTCGTCGATCGCGCGCAGTCGCCTGGCGGCATCGTACACGGCATGGAAGTCGTCCACGTCGAGCGCGAAGTGCTGTCGCGGCGGGATGGGGTTCTCGAGCTTGAATATGTGAAGCTGCAGGTCGCCGCATCGCAAGTATTGCGAAGGAAAGCCGAAATTGTATGTGGGTATTCGCTCCATTCCGAAGACATGTTCGTAGAACGCGATCGTCTCTTCCCAGTTGCGCGCGCTGATCGCCACATGATTGATGCTGATTGTCGCCATGACATGGTCGCCGGATCTGGTTTCGTCTCAGTTCAAGCGTATATTTGAGGCGAGGTTCAAGTCCAAGCACTGCGGATCGTTTTTGCCGAAGCAAAGGTCTTGATGATGCATCCACCGCGGCATCGCTTGCTGCAATCGCGAGCGGCATGTCCGGGAGCCACAATCCATCGGTTCAAGGGCGAACCGGAGACCGCACTTTCAGATCTGCGTCGGGGCCAACGGCCGACAAGGACTTGGCGGCAGCCCAATTCGGTCCTGCGTTCGCCGCAAATTCATCCGCCTTCGGAAAGAGGTTTCAATAGTTCAAAGGTCGGCAACAAAGCTCCCGCGCTCGCCCCTGTCGCTCGACTTGGACCAGCCGATCATGCCGTCGCTTGCAGGAACGGACATTTCGACATCCCCGTCTTTGCACGAAGCGAGGGCTTCGGACTTTGTCAGGTCATTGCCGCTACAGGCAAGAAACCGGAATTGCGAAGCAATCCGACATATCAGATTGAGCGCATCAATCAGGCTTTCGTCGAGATTCAGCGCCCGTTCAGCCATATTGGCCGTCTCCCCAGCGGTCGAAAAGATCGATGTCGGAAACTGACACGATTCCGGACCAAATCACGGCGGCGACGGGCATCCAAATCAGGACCGCAGCAATGGTCGCCCATTTGACTTTCTCCTTCAGCAACGGATTGGCGGGCGCCGAAGGAGGCGTGCCCAAACTAACTTCCCCAGATTCTTCCTGAGATCGCACCCGCATGGGAAGGACGATGAAAAGGCAGAGGAACCAGATGACGGCGAACAGTACGAGCGCGGACACGATTGACATCTTCAAGCTTCCTCGATTTCGATCAAAGTTCCGTTGAATTCCTTGGGGTGCACGAACATTACCGGCATTCCGTGCGCGCCGATACGCGGCTCGCTGCCCAGCAGTCCGACGTTTTGCGAAGACAACGCCTCGCTCGCGGCTGCGATGTCGGGAACCTCGAGACAAATGTGATGAATTCCGCCGGACGGGTTTTTTTCCAGAAAGCCGGCGATGGGACTATTCTCTCCCAACGGCGCGATCAATTCGATCTTGGCGTTTTGAAGTTCAATGAAGACGACGGTCACTCCATGTTCAGGCAAGTCCTGCGGCTCGGACACTTTCGCGCCGAGCGCATCGCGATATTTGGCTGACGCAGAGCCCAGTTCCGGCACGGCGATCGCCACATGGTTCAAGCGTTCAATCAATGCAATGCTTTACTTTATCCGCATCCGATGTCGGGAGAGCATTTTCGGTTCGTCTTGAAGCTGATTCACTTCGCGGCGTGCGCCGCTTGGTCGTCCGCCGCAACGCCAGCCTCCATCCCAAATTGCCGAGGGATTCGCAAGCTCGCAGGCGGCCCTCACACTATTTTTTGCGAGCCGGCTTGCGGCCGCCCCGACTCGCCTTCGCCGCTATGAGATCAAGAGCTTGGTCCAGCGTGATCTCTTTGGGGTCGGCGTTTTTCGGCAGAGTGGCGTTTATTTTCTTCCATTTGACATAGGGCCCGTAACGGCCGTCGAGCACGCGAATTTCTCCGCCGTCTTCGGGATGCTCTCCGAGTTCCTTCAAGGCGGTTGCTGACCCGCGAGTTCCGCGGGCTGGCTGTTGCGCAATCAGTTCAACAGCTCTGTTCATTCCGATGGTGAAGACTTCCGCTGAATCCTGAAGTGTCACATATTTCTCGCCGTGTTTCAAATAAGGTCCGTACGGCCCGATCGACGCGACGATCATCTGCTTGTCTTCCGGATGCGCACCGACGGTTCGCGGAAGCGACAAGAATTCAAGGGCTTTTGAAAGATCGACAGTCTCCGCGTCGACCCCTTTCGGCAGCGAGGCCCTTTTGGGTTTCTGCGTGTCTCCTTCAAGGGGACCCAATTGGACGTACGGCCCGAAGGGGCCCGTGCGAAGAGTGACAGGAGTCCCGCGCGGATCCGTGCCGAGCAAGCGTTCCGCATTGGATTTGTCGGGATCATGATCGTCGGCTCCGTCCAGCGCGCGGACGAAACCGCAATCCGGATAGCGGTCGCATCCGAAAAAAGCGCCGCCTGCCTTGGCCGTTTTGATCCTGAGTAGACCCTCATCGCATTTCGGGCAAGTGCGATGTCCGTTCGCGCCTGCTGCGTCTGGAAAATAATGCGGCGCCAGCCAATCTGTCAATTCCGTCAGGACGTCGGATATCCGCAGATACGAAATCTCGTCGACGGCGGCCGAAAAATCGCTCCAAAAGGAAGAAAGAACATTGATGCGGGTACGCTTCCCGCTTGTGATTTCGTCGAGCTCCTCCTCCAGGTTCGCGGTGAATTCGAACTCGACATATTTTTGGAAGTGCATGATGAGGAAGGCCGTAAGGAGCCGACCCATGGGTTCCGGACGGAGCCGCCGCTTTTCCTGTTTGACGTATCCTCTGTCTTGGATCGTGGATACGATGGACGAGTATGTCGATGGTCTGCCGATGCCGAGTTCGACCATCCTTTTGACGAGCGAGGCTTCGGTGTAGCGCGCGGGGGCTTTCGTGAAATGCTGCTCCGGTTCAGCTTTCTTCAGGGAAAGCGGATCACCTTCTTCGAGCTTCGGGAGTTTCGCATTATCGGCTCTAGCCCCGGTCTCTGAATCGACATCGGATTTTCCGTTTGCTTTCGCGGCAACTGCGGAGTTGTCGGCTTCGTCATTGCCCTCGATATAAACGCGCCTGTAGCCGTCGAAGAGCATGACTCGTCCGTTGGCGACGAGGCCGACGCCGTTGTCCTCGGACCTGATTTCGACGGTTGTCTGCAGGAATTTCGCTGGTTCCATCTGGCTTGCCAGCGCGCGAGTACGCACCAGATCGTATAGTTTTCGCTGATTGGTGTCGGCCGACTTCAGGAATCGCGATTCCACGGAAATATCAGTCGGCCTGATGCATTCGTGAGCCTCCTGCGCATTCTTGGCCTTCGTCTTGTAAACTCTGGCTTTAGCAGGGAGGTAGTCGTTCCCGAAACGGCGAGAGATTTCCTTTCGCGCCGTCGCGACGGCTTCGGGAGCGATGTCGACTCCGTCCGTCCGCATGTAGGTAATGTGTCCGGCTTCATACAACGCTTGCGCGACCCTCATGGTGCGTCGCGGATTCAAGCCGAGTTTGCGGCTTGCCTCCTGCTGAAGCGTCGCCGTGACGAAGGGAGGCGGTGGAAATGAACGCTTCGGGGTGGAAAGGATCGATTCCACATGCAGTTCGCTGTTGCCGACTGCTTTCGCGGCCTTTTCAGCTGCATCCTTGTCCTTAAGGTCGAATTTCTTGAGCTTTTTGCCGTCCAGCATGGAAAGACGGGCTGTGAACTCCTGCTTGTCGCGATTGAAGAGAATCGCATTGACCGTCCAATGCTCTCGAGGCTTGAAGGCTTCAATTTCCATTTCGCGTTCGACAATGATCCGCAGGCAGACGGATTGCACTCTGCCTGCGGAGCGGGCTCCGGGAAGTTTCCGCCATAGGACCGGGGACAGCGTGAAGCCAACCAGATAATCCAAAGATCGCCGCGCGAAATAAGCTTCAACGAGCTCCATATCGATCCGGCGCGGATTTTCCATCGCATCAAGCACGGCGGCTTTCGTGATCGCGTTGAAAACGACGCGCTCCGGACATTCAATTCGCTTGATGCCGCGCTTGGATTTCAGGACTTCGCTGACGTGCCAGCTGATCGCCTCGCCTTCCCTGTCCGGATCGGTAGCCAGAATGAGGCGGCTGTCCGTCTTGAGCGCTTCGGTGATCGCACGAATGTGTTTTTGCGACCTGCTTGGCACCTGCCACTTCATGCCGAAATTGTTTGAAGTGTCTACGGAACCGTCGGTTTCGGGAAGATCCCTAATGTGTCCGAACGAAGCTAGGACCTTATAGTCCGATCCCAAATATCGTTCGATTGTTTTGGCTTTTGCAGGCGATTCGACGACGACAACTGGCATCCAGGCTCCGTTTGTTCCAAATCTAGGCAATTGACAACGGGACATATGGACTCAACGGCAAGCATGTCAATGCTGAACCCAAACACCGACGAGAGGGGCGTCGGAAGCCGGCTCGGCCATGTTGGGGACCGATCCGGCCGCCTAGGGGCTTCTGGAGGTAACGGAATCGCAGTCGCACGGATGGGCGCTGTCGAGGCCTCCGTAGGGGGCGGTCGCGGCGAGGCAGGCCGCTTTCGAGCGAGTTGCACGCGCCGCGGCGACCGACTCGGCCGGCACGGGCACCGCCGCCGGCGACAGGCTGCAGATCCAAAAGGACGGAGTTCAATACGCATCGGGAAGGACCATGTTCGGACCCGGCGGATCCGGACGGCCTTCAGGAAGGGGTGCGTCCCATTTTCTTGGGTGATCCGGTTTTGCGTTTTCGCGTTTCGCGCGGGTTCTGCGTTGGGTGGGTTGCAATCGCGGCCTTCGCGGTTCAGCATGGATCGGTTCCGGGGCGGTTTCCGAAGACCCGCGCACGGCGGGCGCCGCGCCTCCGGGGCACGAGCAGCAGAGGGCATCATGGCAATCGAGGCACAGGACACGGAGTTCCGCCATCCGGACACGGCGGCCTGTTTGCGGGGTTTGACGGACGAGGAGGCGGCGAAGCAGCCTCCCCTGGTCCGCGAGCAGGACGGCGTTGCGTGGCACTATTGGCGCGAGGGCGGCCGGGTTTGCTGCCGCGAGGCGGCGTCCGGGACGGAGGCGCTGCATGCGGCGGTCGAGTCGGAGTTCGGCCGGTCGCTTCGCCGGCTGGAGGCGGAGCTGCGGGGCGGCCGGGTTCCGGATCTGGACGCGATCGAGACGTGGCTCCGCGACCGCTCGCTCGCCGTCGGGGCGAAGGTCTACGCGGATCTTCCGGAGGCGCGCGACGCCGCTCTTCCGGCTCCGGCCTGCCCGAGCTGCGGCCGGCGGATGGAGCGGCACGGCCGGGCCGGCAAGACGTTCGAGGCGCGCATGGGGCCGGTCCGGATCGAGCGGACCTATGTCCGCCGCCGCGCGTGCGGCGTCGCCTTCCATCATCTGGACCGCGCGCTGGGTCTGGAGGGCAAGACGGTCACGCCCGGGGCGGAAAGCCTCTACGCGGACGTCGCCAGTTCCGAGAGCTACGGCCAGGCGAGCCGCAAGCTGAAGAATCTCTCCGGCGTGGAGGTGTCGGCGTCGACTCTCCAGCGCCATGCCGCGGGGATCGGCGGAGAGATTCAGGCGTTCGAGCGGGAGGACGCCGAGGCGCCGCCTCCGGCGGAGCGGGTTCTGCCGGGGATCGACGGCACCGGAGTCCCGATGGCCGCCCGCGAGGTCGAGGGGGTGGCCGGCAAGCAGGCGGACGGCACGGCGAAGACCCGCGAGGCGAAGGCCGTCGTCTGCCGCGCGGCCGACAGCCTGGATCCGAAGGCCGCCGGCGTCCGCATCGACAGCGCGCAGGCCGTGAACGGGGTCAGCCGGGTTTCGGAGTTCGCCGCCCGCCTGGAGCAGTTCTTGCACCGGAACGGCGTGCTCGCGGCCGAGGAGGTGGCGGTGCTGTCCGACGGAGCGCCGTGGATCCGGACCGTCTGCGAGGAGATCCTGCCCGGACGGAAAACGACCTTCATCCTCGACCTGCATCACGCCCTCGAATATGCGTCGGACGCCGTGCAGGCGGTGACGCCGGACAAGGGCAAACAGGCGGCGTGGATGGACTGGATCAGGAAGCAGCTGGACGCCGGGCGGGCCGAACGGGTCGTCGCCGCTCTGAAGCGGCATCGCCGGCTTGAAGCGGTCGCGGCCTGCATCCGCTACTACGAGGCCAATATGGACCGGATGCGCTGCGACCCCTGCCGGAGGCGCGGCTTGCCGGTCGGATCCGGCATCGTGGAAAGCGCCTGCAAGCGCATCGTCGGAAGTCGGCTCAAAGGAGCCGGGCGCCACTGGTCGAAGGCGGGTGCCAACGCCGTGCTCGCCATCGGATGCTGCCTCGAAAACAGGCGCTGGCCCGACTTCCTCGATTGGAGGGATTGCAGCGCCGCAGCAGCCTGACCCAAGAAAATGGGATGCACCCTTCAGGAAGTCCTCGGGTGACATCTTCCGGCTCATGATGTAGGTGCGGGTCTCGGTCCGCCCTTCCGTCTTGCGGACGGCCTCGACCTTTCCGACCGCCGCGAGGCCTGGCCACCGGTAGGCGTCCTGCAGCGGACCGATGTCGTAGCAGACCGTCGCGGTGCGCGTCTCGACGCGTCCGTGTCCGCAGCCAGACTTTTGATGGAAAGGCATTTTCCCGGGATCCTCGAGCCAGTCCTTCGCGTCCTTGCGGAGCGATTCCTGGTTGCCCTTCAGCGCCAGGACGCAGTTCCCGCCCTTGCCGATGATCGGCTCCGCGGCGTCGCGCTGCGTGTGCATCGCGTCCGCGGTGACGGCCGCGCCCCTGACGTTCAGTTGTTACTACCGGGTTAAAACTCCCCAAAAGCGCCGAAGCAGAATTCCCCAGTCCGGGGGCTGCGAATTCGTTCCGGGGGGCATGCCTCCAATACTTTCTGTATTTCGACCGTGGTATTGTGTTCCCGTCGTCGACTTTGACGAAAGCCGACATGGAGCGCATCAGCCGGACTCTGGGACTCCTGCTCTCACGAACGCCCTATTGAATGGACTGAGGTCGCCGAGGACGAGGCGACCGATGAAAATGCAGTGCCTAAGAAATGGGCATAACCATTTGAAAAAAATGTTTATCGGAAAAAAGTGTCGAAGCAAGGAGATGAATGAGCCGTTTCGCCGAGTTTGCTTCAAGCGCCGAAATTCCCTGATCGACTGCATTCGCATTGAGTTCAACGTGCTAGTGGCATATTTTAGTCAGATAGTACCGTATTTGGCGGACGGAAAGGTGACGTTCAAAGTTTGCCGACCAGCCGCAGGTCCTCGCACCTTTTCCTTCGTACAGTTCAATGAATTCCGAAATCGGCTTCTCAGTCCGCTTGATGGAATTGTAGATGCTGCGCCGGAACCAGCAAGCATCAAATGGACCCTAACGAGTCGAACCTGCCACCTAGGTGCAGGCATCAACTCCGCACCGCCAATGGCGGATGCGCATTTTCAGGAAGCAAGACTGATTCAAAGTCAGGAGAAATCGGTTCCCGCAATATCCGATCTTTTGATCAAATCATCTACGAAGCGTTTGGATTCGCGCGCCCATGCCATCTTCTCCATTGCTTCCGCAATGCGGTCACGAACTGCTTCGAAGGGCAGGGTGCGGCCGGGGTTGTGGGCGTCAAGTTTGATCACGTGCCATCCGTGCCTTGTGGCAACTGGGCGCGCTGTGATCTCGCGCTCCGCAAGTTCGCGCAACGCTGCTTCGAATTCTGGGAGCGTATCGCCTGGGCGGATCTGCCCGAGCGTTCCACCCGCTGATCTGGAAGGGCAATCGCTCAATTCCGAGGCGATTGCGGGGAAGTCGTCGGGATTCGCGTTTGCTCGGGCGCAGATCGCATCAGCGTGCGATTTCGCCGCGGCGCGGCCCTCCTCGTCGGCGTGGTCGCAGGCAACCAGAATGTGCGAAACTTTCCACAGCGGCGGCGAGCGATAACGCTCGGGGTTTGATCGCCATGCCGCTTCCACGGCCTCGCGCTCGGGATGGGGCGGCCGGACCGCGTCTTCCAAGAGCATCCTGATCAGCGACTCTTCATCGGTTTCGCGCTTGCCTGTCCCGACATTCCGAGGATCGGCAGCCAATCCGCGACGCTTGGCTTCCTGCAGAAGCAATGTCCTGATCGCGAGCGCATTGGCAGCCTTCCGCCATGCGAGTCCCGGTTTGTCGGATGGAGCCGGATGGTTCTGCGCTTCCCGAGCGATGGCGTTGGGCTCGATCACCTCGCCGTTGACGACGACTTCGGCGAAGAGCGGCTTTGCCATTCCGATGGCTCGGGCGATTCAGACGGCAACCCGGAATTCGCCTACGGCGACGGCTTGATGCGGCGCGTGCGCACAACTTGATATCCGGGCCGGAAGAAGTATCGGAACGGGAACGAAAACATGTGCACGAGCCTCGTGAACGGAAATACGAGGAAGATCGTCAAGCCGAGGAACAAGTGGAGCTTGAATATGAGCGCCGCGTCCTGGATGTAGCTTGCCGCATTGGGGTCGAATGTGAAGATGCCCTGCGCCCATGCCATGAACGTGGTCATCTCGTGGCCGTCGAGATGGTCGAGCGAAACCGCGATGGTCGCGAGGCCGAGGATGAGCTGCACGTTCAGCAGGGCGAGAATTCCGATGTCGGCGATGCTTGATGTTTTGCGAATGCGCGGGTCGGCCACCCGACGATGGAACAGCATCAAGCCGCCGACGAGCGCGAATGCGCCGGCTATGCCTCCTACGACTATCGCCATGATCTGCTTGGCGCCGTGGCTTATGCCGATGGCGTCGAATATCCATATCGGCGTGAGCAGGCCGACAAGATGGCCGAAAAACACGATGAGCACGCCTGTGTGGAACAATACCGATCCCGTGATGAGTTGCTTTCGCCTGAGCAATTGGGAAGAGGACGTCTTCCAGGTGAAGGGGTCGCGCTCATAGCGCGCGACCGATCCCACGATCATTACGGCGAGCGCGATGTAAGGATAGATTCCGAACAGGAAGTTGTGCATGGCGTGCCTCCGTTATTTGGCGGCGACCGGCCGCCGGCTGTCCGAGCGCAGATCCATGCGAGACAGCAATTCGCGGGCCTGCGGGCACCCGGCGTTGGGATCGGGGCCGAATGTCACTTCGGCTTCCTCCCAAGCGTCGTCCAAGGATTTCAAGTCGTCGGGGTCGTCGTCGGGTCGGCGCATCAGTTCCGCGACCGCGGCGCTGTCGGCCCGGGAATTCGCAATATTCAACAGAGCTGCGAACACGGAACCGAAATCGCTTCGCCGCTTCTCAAGGCGCTCTCTGAGCGCTTCAAGGATATGGGCCGCGTCCGCGAGCATCTCCTTGGCCTCCGCATTGGTTCGGGTCGAAAGGAACTCCAGCAGAACGGGCAGATGGTCGGGAAGCTCACTCACGGCAGGCTCGAATCCCTCGCTCCGGTAGGTTTCCAGCAGGCTGACCATAGCGCTTCCGCGATCTCTGCTTTCGCCATGAACATGCTCGAACAAATTCAGTGACAATGAGCGGGTGCGATCGAACAGCGTCACATAGTGTTCTTCAAGGTCGTAGATGTCGTTCGCGGCGATTCGATCGGTCAGGCGGGCCAGACCGCGACGCGCGCTTCCGGCAATCCGGCGGTCCGAGAGAACCAGTTCGCGGATTGCCGGCATCGCCTGCTGCAGCTCGGACGTAGGATAGCTAAGCAGCAACGAGAAGGCCTTGAGGGTCCGGTCTGCGATTCGAGCCGCCATCGCTAAGCCCTTGCCGGTATTTTCAGCGGTTTTTTGCTTCCGCCGAACAGAGATCCATGCGTCATGCCGGTGGAGCATCGGTTTCCGTCGGTGAACCCGCAGCCGCCGCGCAGATCGTACGCCTCCTCGACATGCTCCCGATGGGTCGTCGGAATGACGAACCGATCTTCAAAATCCGCCAAGGACATGATCTTGTACATGTCCTCGATGGTTCTGCTTGTCAGTCCCACGCGGGCCGGAATGCTGTCGTCGATCACTCCTTCGACGAATTTCGAGCGCATGAAGGCGCGCATCGCGAGCATGCGTTCCAGCGCCCGAACAACCGGCTCTTCATCCCCGGCGGTCAGCAGGTTGGCGAGATATCTGACCGGGATTCTGAGAGACCGCACGTCGGGCATCACCCCTGTCGTTTCGATCGCGCCGGTTTCCGCGGCATTCTGAATCGGACTGAGCGGCGGTATGTACCATACCATCGGCAGAGTGCGGTATTCGGGATGGAGCGGGAACGCCACTTTCCAGTCCATCGCCATTTTCCAGATCGGGCTTGCCTGCGCAGCCTTGACCCAGTCGCCCGGGATTCCGCTGTCGAATGCGTCCCTTATCACCTGCGGATCATTCGGGTCGAGAAAGACGCCCAAATGGGCCTCGTAAAGATCGGTCTGGCGCTCGACATTCGCAGCCGACTGGATTTTGTCCGCATCGTAGAGCATCACCCCTATGTAACGGATGCGGCCGACACAGGTTTCCGAACAGACCGTCGGGTTTCCGGATTCGATCCGAGGGTAGCAGAAGGTGCATTTTTCGGACTTGCCGGTCTCCCAATTGTAATAGACCTTTTTGTAAGGGCACCCTGAAACGCACATTCGCCAGCCGCGGCATTTCTCCTGGTCGATCAGGACGATGCCGTCTTCTTCCCTCTTGTAGATCGCTCCCGACGGGCAGCTCGCCGCGCAGGACGGATTGAGGCAATGCTCGCACAGGCGCGGCAAATACATCATGAAGGTGTTCTCGTATTCGCCGTAGATATCCTTCTGCACGCCCTCGAAATTGTAGTCCCGGCTCCGCTTGGAGAATTCCCCTCCGAGGATTTCCTCCCAGTTCGGGCCTTTTTCGATTTTCTCGATCCGCTCGCCGGTGATCTTGGAAAAAGGCCGGGCCGTCGGGACGGCCTCCATCTCGGGCGCGGATTTGAGGTGGTCGTAGTCGAAATCGAACGGCACGTAGTAGTCGTCGATCTCGGGCAGATCCGGATTGCCGAATATCTTCGCGATGATCCGCCACTTGGATCCTTGCTTCGGCTGAAGCTTGCCCGATTTCGTGCGCTCCCACCCGCCGTTCCATCTGGCCTGGTTTTCCCAATCCGTAGGATATCCGGTTCCCGGCTTCGTCTCGACGTTGTTGAACCAGGCATACTCGACGCCGTCGCGGCTGGTCCAAACGTTCTTGCAGGTTACGGAGCAGGTGTGGCAACCGATGCATTTGTCAAGATTCAAGACCATCCCGACTTGCGCGCGCACTTTCATAGCATCGCCTCCTCTTTCGATTGCGTCCGGTCGAGCCAGTCGACCTTTCTCATTTTCCGCACGACCACGAACTCGTCCCTGTTCGACCCGACCGTCCCGTAATAGTTGAAGCCGTAGGATTGCTGCGCGTAGCCGCCGATCATATGGGTAGGCTTGAGGACCGCTCGGGTGACCGAATTGTGGATGCCGCCGCGGCGGCCGGTTTTTTCCGAGCCGGGCGTGTTCACGATCTTCTCTTGGGCATGATACATGAAGACGGTGCCGTCCTTCATGCGCTGGCTGACGACGGCGCGAGCGATCAGCGCGCCGTTCGCGTTGAACGCTTCGACCCAGTCGTTGTCTTCGATATCGGCTTTTCTCGCGTCGTTTTCCGAAACCCAGACCACGGGGCCGCCCCGGTTCATGGTGAGCATGAGCAGGTTGTCGGAATAGGTGGAGTGAATTCCCCATTTCTGATGCGGCGTTATGAAGTTGAGCACCACATGCGGCCAGTCCTCCTCCAAGCCGAGATCCGCAGTGATCGTCTTGAGATCCACGGGAGGCCTGTATGAAACAAGCCCCTCCCCGAAGGCTCTCATCCACAGGTGGTCCTGGTAAAGCTGCTGGCGCCCGGTGAGCGTCCGCCAAGGGATCAGCTCGTGCACATTGGTGTAGCCCGCATTGTAGCAGACCTTTTCGGATTCGAGGCCCGACCAGGTCGGAGACGAAATGATCTTCCGAGGCTGCGCGGCGATGTCGCGGAATCGGATCTTTTCATCTTCCTTCGCCGCAGCGAGATGCGCGTGGTTGCGTCCTGTGGCCTTTTCCAACGCCGTCCACGCCTTGACCGCGACTTCTCCGTTGGTCTCGGGCGCTAGCATAAGGACGACCTCCGCCGCGTCGATGTCGCTCAGGATCTTCGGACATCCCTTTGCCGGGCCTTCTTGCCAGACGCCGTTCAGCTCTCTCAGATGCTGGACCTCGTCCTCGGTCTTCCAGGCGATGCCTTTCCCCCCGTTGCCGAGGCGGTCCATAAGCGGGCCGAGCGCGACGAACCGGTCGTAGACCGCCGTGTAGTCGCGCTCGACAGGAATGTAGTTCGGCGCGGTCCTGCCCGGAACGAGGTCGCATTCGCCGTTCTTCCAATCCAGAACTTCGTCCTGCGCCAGTTCGGAGGGCGTGTCGTGGAGAATCGGCAAGGCCACCACGTCCGTTTCCTTGCCGAGGATTTCCGGCGCGATATCTTGGAATTTCCGGGCGATGGCCTTGAAAATCTCCCAATCGGACTTCGACTCGTAGGCCGGATCCACCGCGGCCTGCAGAGGATGGATGAACGGATGCATGTCCGAGGTGTTGAGGTCGTTTTTTTCGTACCATGAAGCCGTCGGAAGCACTACGTCCGAGTAAACCGCCGTCGTGCTCATCCTGAAGTCGATGCACACCAGAAGGTCCAGTTTGCCGCGCGGAGCCTCGTCGTGCCAAACAGCTTCCTTCGGCTTCTTTCGGCCTTCGGCGCCCAGATCGCGCCCGATCACTCCATGGTCCGTTCCGAGCAGGTGCTTCAGAAAGTACTCATGGCCCTTTCCGGATGAGCCGAGCAGGTTCGACCGCCAAACGAACAGATTGCGCGGCCAGTTCTCGGGCGCGTCCGGATCTTCGCATGACATCCGGATCTCGCCGGATTTCAATTGCGAGGCGACGTAGGCGGGCACTTCGGTTCCGGCCTCCGCCGCGCGGCGCGCGACCGTCAAGGGGTTCGTCTTCAGTTGCGGAGCGGACGGCAGCCAGCCCATCCGCTCGGCGCGGATATTGAAATCGATCAGGCTGGCGTTCCAGTCGCCTTCCGGCGCCGTAGGCGAGACGATCTCGCCCGCCGTCAGGGTTTCGTAGCGCCATTGGTCCGAATGGGCGTACCACATCGAAGTCGAGTTCATCTGCCTCGGCGGCCTGGACCAGTCCAGAGCGAAGGCCAGCGGCAGCCATCCGGTTTGCGGACGGAGCTTTTCCTGACCCACATAGTGAGCCCAGCCGCCGCCGGAATGTCCCACGCATCCGCATAGCACCAGCATGTTGATGACGCCCCGATAGTTCATATCCATGTGGTACCAGTGATTCATCGCCGCCCCGATGATGACCATGGATTTGCCGCGGGTCTTTTCCGCGTTGGAGGCGAACTCTCTGGCCACGTGAATGATTTTGGCGGCGGGCACGCCGGTGATTTTCTCCGCCCACGCGGGCGTTCCAGGCACGTCCTGGGAATAATCTTCGGCGACCCAATCGCCGCCAAGGCCGCGGTCGAGACCGTAGTTCGCGCAGACGAGGTCGAAAACGGTCGCGACGAGCGCGTCCCCGTCCGCGCAGCTGATCCGCTTGACCGGAACATTTCTGGTCAGGACATTCGGCCTTTCGTCGCCGGTCGCGAAGAATGCGGTCGCTCCGCTGCCGAAGTAAGGGAATTCGACGGCGGCAACTTCGTGGCGGCTGTCGATGAAGGACATTTCGAGTTGCGCGTCTTCGCCCGCGGCACGGGCTTCCAAGTTCCATTTGCCGTGTTCGCCCCACCGGAATCCGATTGACCCGTTCGGTGCGACCGGACCTCCGGAAGCGCTGTCCCACGCCACCGTCTTCCATTTCGGATTGTTCTCTTCGCCGAGCTTGCCGACCAGGTCGTCGGCGCGGAGGAAGCGGCCGGGCACGCAGCGCCCGTCCTTCTCGTCGAGCCGGACGAGCATCGGCAGATCCGAATAGCGTCGGCAGTAGTCCGCGAAATACTCGACTTCGCGGTCGATGTGGAACTCGCGCAGGATGACGTGGCCGAAAGCCATCGCCAGCGCGGCATCGGTTCCTTGCTTCGCATTCAGCCAGATGTCGCCGAATTTGGCGGCTTCCGAGTAGTCCGGGCAGATCACGGCCGATTTTGTCCCGCGATACCGCGCTTCGGTATAGAAATGCGCGTCCGGGGTCCGGGTTTGCGGCACGTTCGATCCCCAAAGGATCAGATAGCCTGAGTTGTACCAATCCGCGCTTTCCGGCACATCGGTTTGTTCGCCCCAAGTCATCGGCGAGGCGGGCGGAAGATCGCAGTACCAATCGTAGAACGAACTGCACACGCCGCCCAGCAGGCTGAGATAGCGAGTTCCGGCCGCGTAGCTGACCATCGACATCGCCGGGATCGGCGAAAAACCGATGATCCTGTCCGGGCCGTGCGTCCGCACCGTGTATGCGTTCGCCGCCGCGATGATCTCGTTCGCCTCGTCCCAGCCGGCGCGAACGAAACCGCCCTTTCCTCGGGCCTTGACATAGCTGCTGCGCGCGGCCCGGTCCTGCTGCAGCGCGGTCCAAGCTTCGGTCGGCGACTTGGTTTCGCGCAATTCGCGCCATGCCTTGAGCAGCCTGCCGCGCACCAAGGGAGTCTTCACTCTGCTGGCGGAGTAAAGATACCAGCTGTAGCTCGCTCCTCTCGAACAGCCGCGAGGTTCGTGGTTCGGCAGGTCGGGCCGCGTCCTTGGATAATCGGTTTCCTGCGTTTCCCAAGTCACGATCCCGGACTTGACGTAGATTTTCCAAGAGCAGGAGCCGGTGCAATTCACGCCGTGCGTCGATCTGACGATTTTGTCGTGCTGCCAACGGTTGCGGTAAGTATCCTCCCAATCTCTGCTTTCGCGCGTGACCTGGCCGTGGCCGTCCGCGAATTGCTCCAGCTCCTTCGATTGGAAGAAATTCAGTCTGTCGAGCAGATGACTCATTTCAGTCGCCTCGGATCCTGTGGGGCGCGGCGCGATGCGGCGCCGCGCGTCGGAAAGCTACGGGTTCTTGATGTACGCGTTCGGGCGCAGATAGAACCAGTAATTGATCGCAATGCAAATAGCATAGAAAGCCGCGAAACCGTAAAGCGCAAGCTCCGGCGCCCCGGCTCCCATCTGTTCCCCGAACACCTGAGGGATGACAAACGCGCCGTAAGCGGCGACGGCGGACGTCCAGCCCAGCACGGGGCCGGCCTGCTCCTCGTCGAACGCCACCGCGATCGTCCGGAACGTCGATCCGTTCCCGATGCCCGTGGCCGCGAACAGAACGAGGAACAATGCCATGAACGGCAGGAACAGGGTTTCCGGCGCGGCGGAGACGTACGCGCGCTGCAGAATGTATGCCAGCGCGAGCGCGCAGATCACCATCACGACCGAAACGGCCTGAGTGACTTTCGCTCCGCCTATCTTGTCCGCGAACATGCCGCCCACCGGCCTGATCAAGGCGCCGATGAAAGGCCCCATCCAGGCGTACATGAGCGCGGACGGGCCGTTCGGATTGACAGTGTCATGTGTCAGCACGCCGTCGACCTCCAAATGCTGGAAGCCGAACACGACCTTGATGGTCAGGGCGAATGCAGCCGAGTAGCCGATGAATGATCCGAAGGTCATCGTGTAGATCACCGTCATCGCCCACGTGTGCTTGTTGCCGAATATTCTGTACTGCCGTTTAAGGTTCCTGCCGACTTGGCCCGGAATGAGGCGCAGAAAGCCGACGGTGAGCGCGATCACGACGACCAGAACGATCCACTTGGATACGCCGAATCCCGAACCCCCGACCGCGGCCGGAAGCATGAGCCAAAGGCCGAAGGAGGCGCAAACCAGCCCGATCGCCAGCATTCCCGCTATGATCCCGAAGCTGACGCCGGGGTTGGAGATATCCGGCGATACGTGCTGGTCGCGGATGTTGTTCATTCCCCACCATCCGGCGACGGCCAGCGGAATCAGGAACACGAGCCAGACGAAGCCGGCGTTGTGCAGATAGGTTTCAGAACCTGCGGGAATCTTGCCGATCAAGGTGCCGGAGGTGTTTTCGAGCAGCATCGGCTCGCCGCCGAAAATGCCGAACGTCATGACGAGCGGAATCAGGATCTGCATCGTCGTCACGCCGAAATTGCCCAAGCCCGCGTTCATCCCCAAGGCGTAGCCTTGAATCTTCTTGGGAAAGAAGAAGCTGATGTTCGACATCGAAGACGCGAAGTTGCCTCCGCCGATTCCGCTGAGCAGCGCCAGAATTTGAAATTGCCATAGCGGCGTGTCGGGATCTTGAAGCGCTATGCCGGTCCCGGCCGCCGGGATCATCAGCAGCGCGGTCGTGAAGAAAATCGTGTTTCGTCCGCCCGCGATGCGAATGAAGAACGTCGACGGAATGCGCAGCGTCGCTCCGGTGAGCCCGGCTATGGCGGAAAGGGTGAAAAGTTCGGAATTCTCGAACGGGAACCCGAGATTGAGCATCTGGACGGTGATGATCCCCCAGTAGAGCCACACCGCGAATCCGCAAAGCAGGGAAGGAATCGAAATCCAGAGGTTCCGGTTGGCGATCGAACGGCCGGTCGAGAGCCAGAACGCTTCATCGTCCGGCGTGTAGTTTCTCAGGTCTTTGCCCATGACGGTCTCCGTCAGATTCTGTTTGGCGGGTCAAGCGGGGCAATCCGGTTCGGGATGCCCGCTTGCTCAGCCCTTGTCCGCCGAGCCGGAACCGGAGCCGGGCTTCGGCAGCGGCGCGTCCGGAACGTCGGACAGATAGGTTTCCGAGGCAAGCCCGGGATGCCGGGAACGCTCCATCAACCGGATTGCGACATGCATCCATACGGTGCTGACGGCGACCAGTCCGAAAAGGAGCATGAACGGGGCGGTCCATACGCCCGTCGCGTCCAGCAGCACCCCGAATGCGATCGGGAGGAAAAATCCGCCGAGCCCGCCGATCATGCCGACGAGGCCGCCGATCGAACCGACATGATGCGGGTAATAGACGGGGATGTGCTTGTAGACGGCGGCCTTTCCCAGACTCATCACGAACCCGAGAATTATCGTGAGCGCGACGAAGACTTCGAGTCCGATGCCGAATTGGAATTGGATCGGACCGTCAATCCCCTGCACCGTGTAGGTTGTGCTCGGGTAGCTCATGATGAAGAGCACCGCTAGCGACACGATGAAAGTGAAGTACATGACCCAGCGGGCGCCAAGCTTGTCGGACATCCATCCGCCGAGCGCGCGGAACACCGACCCCGGCAAGGAATACAGTCCGGCGAGTACGCCGGCTGTCGTCAATCCAAGGCCGTATGCGCCGACGTAATAGCGTGGAAGGAACGAAGCAAGCGCGACGAAAGCTCCGAAAACGAAAAAATAGTAGGTGGCGAACCGCCAGACCTGAATGTTCTTGAGCGGGGCGAGCTGTTCGATCGCCGAAACGGGTTTCGACCCGGACTTGGTTCTCTGTTCGTGCACCGGGTCGGTTTTGGCGAGCGCGTAGAACAGGACCGCGGTGAGCGCCAATACGACGGCGTAAACGCGAGCGGTGCCCTCCCACCCGACCGCGACGACCAGAAAAGGGGCCGCGAAATTCGTTACCGCGGCGCCGACATTGCCTGCGCCGAAAATCCCGAGTGCCGTTCCTTGTTTCTCCTGCTCGAACCATCTCGACGTGTAGGCGACGCCGACGATGAAGGAGCCGCCGGCCAGGCCGAGCCCCAACGCCGCGATAAGGAAGACAGCGTAGGTCGTAACCGACGTAAGAAGCCAGACGGCGACCGCCGTGACCAGCATCTGCAGCGGAAACAATATCCGTCCGCCGAATTGCTCCGACCAGACTCCGAGAAATATCCGGCTGACGGAGCCGGTCAGAACGGGGGTTGCAATCAGCAATCCGAATTGGGTGTCGTTGAGGCCGAGTTCCTCCTTGATCGACACGCCAATTATGGAAAAAATCGTCCACACGGCGAAACAGACCGTAAATGCGAACGTGCTTAAACCAAGTGCGCGGTATTGGTCGCCGCGCGTAACGCCATCCAGCACATGCATGATGTTTCCCCGGCAATATTTAGTCGTGGCAAACAACAACCAAAAAGAGACGCTAACGGAAAAGCGTCCGCCTTGCAAACTTGCGGAATTGAAAATTTCGGGGAAATCCCGGGAAGCCGACAGCTTGGAATCGTCTTGCGCAAGAGGTCCCGAAATGGCTCCACTTCCGCGCAGTCACCGGAATTTGAGCGACGGCTTGGGTGCATTGCCTGCAGCGGGCATCGGATTCCCGATTGCGAATGTCAGGGGCAAGTCTCATGATTTATGATCACGCGGCTGCGCCGCGACAAACCCTGTCGGAGTCGGTGCGCGCGGACGGAATGGAATGCGCGCGGCGATCCATGCCGGCGCTGTTTCCGGGTCGCGGGTTGCCCTCGCCTTCCGGTCCGCTCCGCGCGGCGCATGCGTGGCGCGTCCGGCACCGAAAGGTCCGTCATCCGGCTTGCGCCGCCCGTAATTTGCGTGAGGTGCGAAAGGCGTTGGCGATCGTGATGAGCTTGCGGGCGACGGCGGTGACTGCGGGCCTTCATCGGCGTCGAGTTGGGACCTGATCCGTTGCTCCAAGTCCTTGATGGGCCGGTCCAGCACTTCCCGGAGACTGGCGTCGATGTCTTCGAACTCGCAGGCCGTCCCGTTCTTCTCGTCGGCCTTGCAATGCATCGAATGGCGCTTGAGCATGTCGCAAGTTGCTTGCGCTTGGTTGCCCGCGCCTGAATTCGCGCGGGTTCCCGCTCGGCAGACGGCGTCCGGTCTCCGGGCGGAACGCCATGAACCGGGCGGTCAGTTCGGCGTCGATCAGTAGTGTGCCTACAATTCCGGAATTTCGGTTATGCACTCCAAGTCCAGGTTTCTCGGCATGCCGCCCTCGGTCGTGGCCGGGGTCATGCATTCGAATTTTCGTGTTTCTGATCCGGATGGAACCGGCGGACGCGGCCAGGCTCCGAGGCCACGCGGGCCCGCCGCCGCGAACGCCGAAAAATCGAACACCCAAAAAACCAAAAATCTGGAACGCTGGAGAACAACCCTCCCAACCCCAATAAACCAACCTCGGACGCAATCGAATCGGACCCCAACTCGTTGCAAAGCTGCTGAACCCGTACAACGGATTGACAGGGGACCCGAACGGAAGTAGAGTGATCTGAACCTAAATTTGGCCCATTTGCGCCGCATGGCTGTTCAGCATGGCCTGCCGCTCGCGCAATGCCAACGAACCCTTTTACAACGGGATGCGAGCGATGACCGACCCGACGCTGTTGGAACATTCCGAGCGGATGGCGAAACAGAAAGAACGCATGAGCACGCATCAAGCGAAGTACGAAGGCGCCTTGGACAGACTGCGAGCCTAAACGGCGAAGCGCGAAGCCGACATGGTTAAGCAGGACAAGGACAATCTACGGTGGTTTGTCGGCATGCGGATCGCTACCATTCTCATTTTGGGTGCTTGGATTCGCTGGCCGTTCTGATTGGGTGCAAAACTTACGGCGAACCTGCGCGCGTCCGCCGGTTAGAAAAATAGCGGTTGGGTGCGTTTCAATTTTTGGTTGAACTGATTCTGAACTCTCGCACTTCGCCCGAGTTCGGTGTTTCCACGGATGGGCGCATCGCATTTTCCTTGGATTGAGAGTGGCGAAGTTCCGCTGGTCGAGATCTTGCACCAGCCCTTTGGTTGTCGGCAAATGCTACGTCGAAAACAATCGTGGCGGCGACTTCTTCAATTGGAGGCCTCGTCGCTCTGCCGTCCGGCCAATAAGTTTGGAAGGAATCCTTGGGTGCGCCTCGTATTTTTTGGCCAATTTGATTTCACGCATTCCCGCATCATTTGGACTCGGCGTTTCCAAGGCTTCAATTTGCTGGCCAAGACTCATTGAACGCAAGCAACGTCGAAATCGGGCAAGGTGCAAATGCGAAAAACAAACTTCACCAAAAAACGGTTGGCAGCATATTTTCGGGGGGGGGGGTGAGGGTAAATTTGCAAGGGCGACTCGTCGGACGACTCACCATCTTGCCACGCACTCCAATAAGCCGCGCCGCGATGCGGGCATTTCTTCAATATCGAAAGGCTACTGACCCGACAACGAGGTTTCTGAGCCAATCTGCGTGATCAGCCACGCCGTTTCCTCTTTAATCGCACGAATTTCCGCTCGGACCGTTTCGATATTATTGTCGCTGTCGTAGCGAACGCTTTCGATTGCAGTATTGACGTTCTCAAATTGGCTCTGAATGCGCTGGTCAATTCCCGTGATCTGCGTTTGGAGGCTTGTCAACTGGCTCTGCGTGCGCTGGTCAATTCCCGTGATCTGCGTATGGAGGCTTGTCAACTGGCTCTGCGTGCGCTGGTCAATTCCCGTGATCAGCGTTTGGAGGCTTCCGACCTGCGTTTGGAGGCTTGTCAACTGGCTCTGCGTGCGCTGGTCAATTCCCGTGATCTGCGTTTGAAGGCTCCCGACCTGCGTTTGGACAAGCGTTGTGACCAAGGTTGCCGTCGCGACAGTTGTTCCGACTGCCGCCAAGAATAGCGGCAGGAAGCTCTTTAGCGTTTGGTTTGTCGGCAAAGAACGGGCCATGTCAGTTTAATAGTTGCAAGACTGAATTGCGTCAAGCAGTTTGGGGAGAGGTGCATCCCATTTTCTTTGGATGGCTTATTGCTTTGAGTCCGCAGCCACAAGATGTTGATTTCCGCCGGAGCATGGCTTTCGGTTCGAAAATTCGGTCGGAATGATCGGAGTCCGGCCGTTTCGCCCGGCTTCCGGCGCGATTTCGAAGGATCCGGCGGCGGCGGTGTCCGTCCAGATCGCCGGGCCCGACGCGAGGCCCGCGTCGAGGAGCGCGAACAAGCTTTCGCCGCGCCGCCGCCGCCAGTTCCATCGGAACGACCATTCGACAAGCCGCCAGTCCAGGTGCTTGCATCGGAATCCGTGCAGGACGCCGAGGCCCCGGCGCTTGAGGTTCGAGAACACGCGGCGGATCCACTCGAGGACTTCATGCGCCGGCCTGTCTCCGACCGCCACCGCCGTGCGGTTCTCCAGCCCGTCGCAGCCGGATCAGCCGTCGGCCGCGATCCAGGTTCCCGGATCGGTCGCATCCTTGAGGAACGCCTTCAGCGTCGGGCCGGACTGGTCCGTGATCCTGCGGAGCTCGGCGCACCCTGGACCGTTCTCCCCGAACACCTCGACCGCCCCGGCGATCATCAGCCGGCCCTCGCGGCCGCGCCCGCCCGGCGGCGGCTCGGAGCCCTTGAGGCGGTAGGGAATGCTCGTCTCGTCCGCCTGCACGTTCATGATCAGCGGAAACCCGTCGGCGACCTCCATCGCCCGGCGGATCTTCTGCTCCGGCATCCAGGCCGACTTGCAGCTCCCCAGGCCCGGACGGTGCTGCAGCTGCAAGGCCGACATCCCGTTCGAACGCGAAGTCATGATGTGGATAGCCCGATGCCAGCTCCTCAGCGGCACGTGCGAGCGATGCATGAACGTCCCGGCCGCCGCCGAGGTCTGCTTCCTGCAGTCGCGGCACTGGCGGACGCAGCGCGGCCGCTTGAGCCGGACCGCGTTCCCGCTCCCGCAGTCCGGGCAAACGAAGCCGTCCGGCCAGCGGCGTCGGAGAGATCCTCCGCGCAAGCTTCGTCGTCCGGGAACACCTGCTCGAACCGGTCGGCGGACATCGCATTCGGAAATTCGGATTGATTCGTCATGCGCCGCTTACGGCATGAACATGCAGGGAACGTCAAGCGCCCGAACGCACAATATGTAGACCCTGCGGATTCAAGTAAACAAGCCATTTCTTTAGATTGAAATGAGCAAAATGCCGTTGGTCTAAAGTCGATGCCAACGCCCTGCCCGCCATTTAAAGCTGCTTCGAAAGCAACCGCAGGTCCGAAATCAACGATTGAAGGGGTTTCCGCTCTGCGGCCGCCTAACCAAAAAAAAGGCCACATGATCGGCCTTCCGGCCGTCCCCCGCTCCCACCATTGGCCCCTGAAGACAGGGGCAAGCGGAATGATGATCGACGAAGCGGACCCGAACACCATGAATGTCGTTCATCCATGCACGGCGGGCAGCGACTCCGGCATTTGACATGCCCGACTGAACCTGCGGACTTGTCGGCACACAACAGGTGTCGGACCACGGCAACGAGCATCCTGCCGCCGGGCAGGCGGCGAAACGACCGGCCTGACGCAAGCCGCGGTCTCCTCGACGAGATCGCCAGCGGGCCACAACGGGGCCCGCCCGCAAACGCCATCCCGGCTCCGGAAAGCGAAAGCTCACAGACGCCGATCAACCCCGGCACAGCTGGGGAGCGGGTGAAGAGTGCCGAGGTTAGAGTTGTTTCACGCCAAGTATGGGATGCACCTCGCATCCGTCAACGGATAGACAGGGGACGCGAACGGAAGTGGAGTGAACTGAACCTGATTTGGGCCATTTGCGCCGCATGGCTGTTCGGCATGAACTGCCGCACGCGCAATGCCTACGAAATTTTTCAACGGGATGCGAGCGATGATCGACCCGACACTGCCGGAACATTCCGAGCGGGTGGCAAACGGGCGCGTCGCGAGCATGGCCGCCGGACAGGCGGACAATCATAGCCATCCGGTCACTTGCCGCGACCATGCGGATCTTCGTGTTCCATGCGCCGCGCGACTTGTCGATGCCTTGCGCACCGTTTTCATTGGGCCTCGGCGCCGTCGGGATGCACCTCGACGCTGGTGCTGTTGAGTTGAGGCCGAAGCAGTCGACATCCTCGACGGTCACAGGCCATGAGCTGCGCCCGCCAACGCGGCGGTCAGGTACTGCCGATATGAAAGATTGAGATGCTCTCTTCCAGTCGCTAATCAATCGCCAGTCCGGTTTCCTTATCGAAAAAATGCAGCCCGCGATGAGCGATGCTGAATCTTACTCCGTCCAGATGTTCAGGAAGCGTGCTGGATTCTACGCGAGCAACAAATCGAGAGGACTGTTTTCCAGTTTCGCTTTCTTCCTTCAAAGCCGCGATGTCGCCAAGCCCCACCTCCGGCGTGTTCAAATCGAAATGGAGATAGGCGTCGGGACCGACAAGTTCCGAAATCAGAATGTCCGCCGGAAGGATTTGCGAGCCCTTTTCGACCGGAGTTGTACATATGGAAAGGAATTCCGGGCGAATTCCCGCAACGACTCGTTTTGAGCCGTATGCCTCAAGCGCCTTGTGCCCGTCGGGGCCCGATGCCGGGAAAACGATCTCGTGTTCAGTTCCAACTATCCTAGCCGAGATCTCGCGGCCGGCGTGTCGGATATCGGCGTACAGAAAATTCATCGCCGGCGAGCCGATGAATCCAGCCACGAACAGGCTGTTCGGGCGCAAGTACAGATTTTGGGGTGTGTCGATCTGCTGAAGGTTTGTTTCATTCGGGTTCGATACCGGCTTCAGCACGGCAACCCGATCGCCGAGCGTCATCGCTTCGGTCTGATCGTGCGTCACATATATCGTCGTAACGCCCAACCGCGATCGCAGGAGCTTCAGTTCGGAACGCATGCGAACGCGGAGCTTCGCATCCAAATTCGAAAGCGGCTCGTCAAGCAAGAATACCGACGGGTTCCTAACGATCGCCCGACCCATCGCCACCCGTTGCCTTTGCCCGCCAGAAAGTTCGCTCGGCTTGCGATCGATCAGGCTTTCCAGACCCAGAATCCGCGCCGTCTCCGCGACGATTTCCCTGATCTGCGCCTTTGATGTCCGCCGTTGCTCCAGCGAAAAAGACATGTTCTCGAACACCGTCATATGCGGGTACAAGGCATAATTCTGGAACACCATCGCGACGTCGCGATCCTTCGGATCCGTCGTCGACATGTCGCGGCCGCCGATGAGGATGTTCCCGTCCTCAATAGCTTCAAGGCCGGCAATAATTCGCAATAGGGTCGATTTCCCGCAGCCTGACGGTCCGACAAGCACCAGAAACTCGCCGTCTTCAATTTCGATGGACACATTCGCGACCGCCAACACCGAGCCGTAGGATTTCGACACGTTTCGGATCGACAACGACGCCATTTCGATCATCCGACCCCGATCAACCGACGTCCACGGGAAGGCCGGTCGCCGCCGAAAGCTCTATTGAATGCAAGACTCGAGTTGCCGCCAATCCGTCTTCAGCGGACGCCAGCAAAGGAGCGCCGTCCAGCGCGTCCAAAAAACGCGCGATCGATTCCTGCACAAAGCCTCCGATTCTGTGCCGACCCGCAGGCGTAATCCCGAACATGTCTTGATAGCTCAAGCCGGAACCGTCCAGTTTCTGGAACGAACCGCTGTGAGACGGATTCAGCATCAGCTGCCCGGCAGTGCCGACCAACTCGACTTTGAAGTCAAAGATCATCGGGTTGTCTTTGGACAGGATCCAGCTGTTTTCAATTATCGCCTTCGGGCCCCCGCGGAATTCCAATATGCTCAGATGAAAGTCCTTGGTGTCAACGCCGCGCGCCTGCAGCACGCCCTCGCCCGAAACGGCGAATACGCGCGCCACTTCGTCTTCAAGCAAAAACCTGAGGATATCGACCAGATGGCTCCCAAGAAACCAGAGCGCCGACGATTTGGCCGACCAACTCAGCATTTCGAGCGGCACCTCGACTGAATTCGATAGGCGAGCGGAGACATGGACGGGCTTGCCGATGGCTCCGGACGCGATTTCCTGTCGCGCCGCAGCAAAGGCCGGACTCACGCGATTGTGGAAATCCACCATCAATACAAGGTCGGTCCCGTCCACTGCGGCTTTGATCGCTTCGGCCTCCTTTACGTCGGTCGAAAGAGGCTTCTCAGTCAATACGTGCATGCCGGCCGCCAAAGCATCCAGAATCACCGCCGAGTGCGCGAAATCCGGGGTCGCGACAGAGACTGCATCAATTCCGGGATGCTCCAACAGTTCCCGGTGGTCGGCGAAGGATGCCTCCGCATTGACGTCGCGAGCCAGCGCGTTCGCAGCCTCGCGGCTTGAGTCGCAGACCGCGACGACTCGCGACTTGGGAAGCGTGCTGAAAACACGCGCATGGTGGGCGCCCCAGCGGCCTGCGCCGACCACGCCGATGCCGATGACTGAATCTCGCATTATTCACTCCTTTACCGCGCCGAATGTTAGCCCTCGCACGACATATTTGTCGAGAAACAGGAAGATGACCATCGGGGGAAGCATGGCCGCGACGGCCGCGGCCGCGATGTAGCTCCACGAAACGCCGCTGGTCGCGAAATAGCCCAATGTTCCGATCGGCAGCGTCGCCGTCGATTGCGAAGACAGGACCAACGGAAACGCCGCATTGTTCCACGCGAATACGAATGCGAACATTGAGGTGACGATCAATCCGGGTCGGATTAACGGAAGGACGATCCGGACCAAGACTACGTGCCACGCGGCGCCATCGACTCGCGCGGCGTCTTCTATGTCCTTGGGAACTTCGTCGATGAAGCTCTTCAACAGCCACACCGAAAACGGCACCGTCAAAGTTTGAAGCACCAGCACCATCGACAGATATGTCCCGGAGAGCCCAATTCGAGTCATCAAGATGAAGTAGGGAATAAGGAAGGCCACTGGCGGGGCCATCAGCAGCCCCAAATACCAGAGCATTACGTACTTGCCTGTCCGCGTGCGGAATCTCGAAAGCGCGTACGCGGCGGGAACCGCGAACGGAAGATTGAGCAGTATCGCGCCGCCCGCAACGATCAGGCTATTCAGCGCTTGAGGCGAATTGGGTCCCGGGTCGAGCAGCGTAAAAAGGAACGATTTCAATGTAGGTTCGAATTTGAACACCGGCGGCATCGCAAAGGCCGTCGCAGGCGGCCTGATCGCGAGCATGAAAAACCAAATCAACGGTCCGACGAAGAGCACCATGAACAGCGCCAGCGCGCCGTAAATCAATATGGGTTTCAATGCCGAGGCTTGCGCGCGCATGCTACCAGTCCCAGTTCCTGAATGCGAAGAACACGTAGATCCCCACTATCGCATTGACCATAATCACGATGAGCCAGGTCATCGCGCTCGCCATGCCAATGTTGAAGTCCACCAGCCCCTGCTGATAGAGCGTATACCCCAAAGTTCTTGACGAAGTTCCCGGTCCGCCCCGCGTAAGGACCAGCACGAGGTCGAAGGTGTTGAAGAGCTGCATGAACCGCAGCAATATCACGATCAGCACGGTGTGCATGATAAGCGGAAGCTTGATTCTGCGGAGTATCGTCCAATGCGACGCGCCATCCAGGCGAGCGGCCTCCAGCAGGCTCTGCGGAACCGAGAGCAGCCCGGCGTAAAGCACGATCGCGAAAAAGGGCGTCCATTGCCAGATGTCCGCGAACATGACGCCCAACAGCGAAGTGCTCGTGCTTCCCAACAGGCCTTGCGGCGGAGGGTCCAAACCGATTGATCCCAGCAGCCACGCGGCAAGACCGCCGCTTGGATCGTAAAGATAGCGGAACAGAAAACCGACCACGATCGGCGCGATGGTTGTCGGCATGATCAATATCGCGCGCGCGACATTCATTCCCTTTAGCCGGTTGCTGAGAAGCAGCGCGATGGACAAGCCCAGCACGAATTCGATCGCCGTTCCGCCGACCGAAAGCAGAATCGTGTTCCAGATCGAAGCGATGAACTCCGGGCTCTGAAGAACCATCGCGTAATTCCGCAAGCCGACAAAGAACACCGGATCCGGACTCATCTGAAGGTTCCAGAAGTAGAAGCTGTTCTTCAGGGCGAATACGAGCGGGTAAGCGATGAGGGCCACAAGCAGGATGACCGACGGCGCGACGAGCAGATAGGGAAGCCACGACGTAGCTCCTCGCTTCCGCCGACTAAGGCCCGACGCTTCCGGGTTCGCGATCAACGATGCCCCCAAGCTCCGGGAGCGAATATCCGGTCTGATTGGGCCGCGCCGGTTTTATCCCGATTTGTCTCGGAACGGCCGAACGCGGCCCGCGCAATTCTGCTAAGCCAAATTGCTGATGAGCTGCTTCGTCGCGTCGAGCGTGTCATTGTAGCTCGGCAGCATGTACGGAAGCATGAAGTTCCCATTGAGAGTGTTGCTGAACAGGCTCTCCGTGGTCGCCAGGCCGTCCGCAACGCTTTGTTCGCCGATCAAGATTTTGTTCAGCTGCAGCCCGAGTATTCCCTCGAGCGTCGTGTAGATGGGCGCAGGCGGGCGCGCGATCTTGCCGTTGCCTTGAAGCATCATTTTCTCTTGAGCATCAAGGTAGGGATAGATCTGCTTCAGATCCGCGTCGGCATAATTCGACTTCCTCGAAAAATCCGAGAACTGGTAGTTGTAGGTCCCGTCCATCCCCATCTTCTTCTGAACCGCCGCCGAGGTGGACCACTTCAGGAATTCCCACGCCGCCTCCGCATTCGCGGTCGATGACGGGATTCCAAAACTCCATCCGCCCAAGCTGACGGTTTGAGGCACGGAACCCGCGACCGGCAGGTCGGCAACCGAGTAATCGTCGATGATTACGGATCTTTCTCCGGTCATGTAGCCGTTGTTCTTGATCAGATAGAAGTACGGCGTCCACCAGTAGAACATTCCTATGTCGCCTTGGGAGAAGCGCGTGCCCGCGTCGAACCAAGTGTAATTGATCGCTTCCGGCGGCGAGAGGGCGTAAAGCGCCTTATAAAGTTCGACGGCAGCGGCAAATTCCGGGGAATTCACTCTGGGCGTGAAGTCCCATTCGTCGCCTTCCGGAAACCGTTCGAACCATCTTGCGCCGAAGCTGGCCGCCACTTGCGTGAACATGTGGACGATCGGCACCGGCTGCGCGCCGCACACGACAGTTCCGTACATGCTCGTGCCGTCAACCATAGACCCGTTGATCTCTTCGATGGCGGTACGATAGGCATCCCAAGTCCAATCGGGACCGGACATGGGGTCGCCCATACCCATCGCTGCCAATACCGAATCCCGATACATGACGCCTTGCGCGTACGCAGCGACAGGCAGGGTCGCAAGGAGCCCGCGCCAAGTGTTCAACGAGTAGAGCACTTCCGGGTAGAAGTCTCCGATATCCAACGAACTGTCGTTCATTGCGAAGTCGTTCAAGGGCATGATCCATCCGTTGTCGATGTACTGCCCCGTCCACATTTGATCGACCGTGACGACGTCGGCGTCGCTTGTTTTGGACACAAACGACGAGACGAGCCGTGCCTGCATCGCATCGTACGCAAGCGATTCCATTTCCGCCTTGATTCCGGTCTCCGCTTCGAAGTCCCCGAGCAGCGGCTCGAGCGAAAAGTAGAACGGGTCGCCGACCGTCAGAATTCGAACGGACTGCTGCTGCGCGAGAGCCGGCGCGGCCAACTTGGCACCCAGCCCCGTCGCGGCGGCAGCGCCAGCCGCCGTCCTCAAAGCGTCCCGGCGCGTTATCAATTTGCCGTGATTCTTCATGGTTTCCTCCTAATTCCCATTTGAAGCAAGCATCGCCATGAAATGTTCGCAAGTCAACTGGCTTGCCGCGCGATTCCGCAGGTTTCGCAGTTGTTTCCGCAAATTAGCGATTTGCTTGAGCGACACCGGGTCGAGGCATTCACGTCCGGCGCGAATTCGCCCGCTGCCATCATGGGGTTGAGCTATTCCGCAAGATTCTTCCTCAATTCGATCCCCCTCCGTTGGTCGAAGCAATTTATTCGCGAAATCGCGGCGTCAGCTTCAAGTAGATCAATGTCGTCGATGGTCGATTGCTTGCGAGTGCCAAGTAGCGCACGATTATGCGGAACGGTTCCGTCCGAGTCGTTTTGCACTTGTCGATCATCTGAAGTCCAATCAGGGTCGCCGGGATGCCGTCACTGTAGTTCGCGTACTGACAGCATCCCGGCGCCGGAGAGCGAAGATCCGCAAACGCCGTTCAACCCCGGCACTGCTGGAGAGTGGATGAATTGTGCCCGAGAGTAAAGACGTTTCACGCCAATTTCAGGACAAAAAGCAAATCAATTGCGAATAAGATTGGGAAATTTTTTTCAAGACAGAATCCGGTATTCCCGGAGCTAATCTTTATCTAACAAAGTCTTGGGACGCAGATCGGTGGATTTTAGCCCGCGAATTTCAGAATAAGGTGACGAGGTTGGTGCCGGATGTCAGCCAAATCGCCGCAAATAGGATTCCGCAAGACCGGCAGTGCCTTGCGCGAAAGCAGGAGCGAGTGCTGTCGCTTCAGTCGCGTCGCCCGCATGACTGCCTACCCATGCGAGCAGCGCCAGCCTTCGGAACAGGATGAAGGTATCCAGTTCCATTGCCTCCGCTTCAGAAAGCGGCCGAACTCTGCGGTAGCCATTTATCCACGATTGCTTCAAGGCCGGAATCTGAGGGTTGTCTTCAATGAACGAAACGCTCGCCGCAAAATCGTAGAGATGCCAGCCGAAGCCGCAATCGTCGAAATCGATCAGGGCGGTTTGATCTCGGCTGGCGAGCAGGTTCGCCAATCGCATATCCGCATGGATCAGCCCGTAGCGCGAGGCGGCCTTGCCGAATGCGCCGAGACGCCGTTCAATCTCGTCCTGCGCCCTTGCCATAAGTTTCGCCGCGCCTGCGGATATGTTCGGCGCATCCTGCCATCGTCCCCATTTCGGATTTCGACCGAAAACGGCGTCGCAATCCCACGTCGGCCTCGTGAAATGCGGAGGCCGCTCCCACGCCAAAGCATGCCGATGGAGGCGCCCCGACGTTTCGCCGAGCCATTCGAAGACTTCGTCCAAGGGTTGTTCCTCGTCCGGATTGCGTCCTTCAACGAATTCGAACATTGCGAGGTATCTAGGTTCGGAGGCAGGGCCGTTTCGCGAAACTTGGACCAAGCATCCGTCTCTTCCGGGAATCGCCTTGGGCGTGACGACCGTCCCGGAAGCCCGCAGCGCTTCCGTCCAGGCCAGTTCGCTGCGGATTGCATCCAATGAATGATAGTTCTTGCGGTGAAGCCGAAGGATTCGGCGGTCCATTCCTGCAGCTTCGACGATGAACGTCGAGTTTTCCGCGCGGTTGACGAGAGTCGGTCGGGCGTCTTGGGGAAGATCCCAAAATTTCAAAGCCGCGCTCGCGACGATTTCAAGGGCATAGATAGCAGATTCGGTCGTGTTCATGTCTGATCGCGATTTGGTGGAAATTCGGCATGTCCGGTCCGACGACGCGATCATCCATGCGGATCTGCCGCGCGAACGCTAGACGATCTCCATCTTCAGTATGCGGTCGACCCTGAATGTTCGATCATCTTGTCGGGTCTTGCAGAAGGCCCGCAAACCGAAAAACGTGACGCTTCCGTATTGAATGTCGTCGATGTATTCTGGGATCAATTCTCTTTCAGTCTGGGCGCCTTTCCCGTCAAGGTAGATGATTTTGATGCTGCGAGAGTCCCTGATGGCGGCGTTGACGATCTCTGCTGCCTTCGAATCCGTCAGGTTTTCAGTGACTTCCGCGCCGGTTCGAACCGCCAGAAATTCGTGCACTTTCCAATCGACCTTGGAAAATTGCTTCTTGATCGGCCGGGCAAGGACGATCCCGTCGAGCGAGGTGCAGCGGCTGAGCGCGACATAGACTTGGCCGGGGCTGAACACGACGTGGATATCAATGATCACGCGGTCGAATGTTTTGCCTTGGCTCTTGTGAACCGTCACAGCCCACGCCAGGCGGAAAGGCAGCTGGCTGAAACGGCCGATCGTTTCGTACTCGATCTTCCCGTCGACCAGCATGTAGCGCCCGAGCTTCCACTCATGGGCTTCGATCTGCACGGCATACCCGTCGTTGAGTCGTGCCTCGACGACACGCTCGCCGTCGTTGTTCTTTTTGATCGACTCAATTTTGCCGATGCTTCCGTTGACCCATCTATGGTCCGCATCGTTGTTGAGCATCATGATCTGCGCGCCGGGCTTGAATGACAGGCTCTTGGGCGCGGGGTAGTAGTCCTTGGTGAATTCGCCCTTGATTTCCGCTTCCGAATTCACCTTTTTCGCTCGCAGCGAATTCAATCGGTCCGCGTTGATCGCATCCGCTCGGGCGTTGGTCGAAGACAGCGAAATGTAGAATTCATCCGGCGGCGGAACGAAATCCGGATCGAGTCTCGTGTTGAGGAGCTCCAGGTCGGAATCCTGAACCGCGTTGTTTCTGAAATTGTTCAGGAGATCGATGAAGATCCGGTCCGTTTGCCGGAATATCTTGGTCAACTCGATGACCTTGAGTTCGGAATTCATGATTCCGGGCGCGCTGAAAAAATAGGGCGACTCGTAAACCGTCGAAAAGATTTCTTTTTCGTCGTTCTTTACGACGGGAGGGAGCTGGAAGAGATCTCCGAAGAACACCATCCGCACTCCGCCGAACGGAGCGCGGGGAACCGGGCCGTGAATTTGCAGGAAATTGTCGACCCAATCCAGAACGTCCGCGCGCACCATCGAGACTTCATCGATGATGATCGTCTCGAGCTCCTTGATCACTTGGGGATAGCGCGGCCTTACGCGCTTCGCCTTTATGGTCTTCAGAGTCGTTTCGATGTTGAAGCCGAAAAAGCGGTGGATCGTTTGTCCCGCGACGTTGATTGCTGCAACGCCGGTCGGAGCAAGCACGACCGGCTCCGACTCCATCCGGTCTCGAATTAATTGAAGCAGCGTCGATTTGCCGGTTCCGGCCTTGCCGGTGACGAAGAGGTGTCCTTCGCCGCTCCGGATGTATTCGGCGACCTCCTCGAATTCAGAGGTTATTTCAATTTTGCTGGCCATGTCTTTCCGGCTTGATCAAGGCGACTCCATTCGCCATTTCATGCACTTCCAAATTGCTCGCTTTGCGGGTCGCGCTTGCAATGCGAGAATGTCCGAATTCTATGCATCGGCGTCGCCTGCGAACCGTTCGCGCCACCCGTCGCGTTCATCGTCGGTTATTTTCTTGAACAGATTATCCGGTACTGAAATCTCGTGCTCATTGGGCAACGTACCGAGCGCGACTCGTGCATCCGATGGCCACGACCAGTCGTCGGTGCGCAACGCGCGCATGATGGCCTTGGATGCGTCCGGAATGAACGGCGCGGACAGGACGGCGAATATTCGCAGCAGATTGAGGGCGAGGGCAGTCGACCTCGCGGCCCGCAGCAGGTTGGCGTTCTGGATATCCGACCAAGGCGCCGCAGTATGAAGGAATTCGTTGCCTGCGGCCCAGATCGAGCGGAGCTGCTGCGCCGATTTTCGGACTTCCATCGCATCCATGAGTTTTTCGTAGGCCCGGATCCTTGTATCCATTTCTTTCGCAAGTGCATCCGTTCCCTCGTCGTGTATCATAGGTGCCGGTATCTTGGACCCGAACCTTGCCTTGCAGAACTTGGTCGTGCGACTCGCGTAGTTGCCCAGCACGTCCGCCAGATCCTTGTTGACGCTGTCGACGAAATTCTCCCAGGTGAACTCGCTGTCGGAATGCTCCGGCGCATGCGAGAGCAGCCACCATCTCCAATAGTCAGGCGGCAGAATGTCCAAAGCTTGGTCCATGAAGATGCCCCTGCCCAAGCTCGTGGAGAACTGCCCGCCGTCGTAATTCAGGAAATTGAACGACTTGATGTAGTCCACAAGCTTCCAAGGCTCCCCGGATCCGAATATCGTCGCCGGAAAGGAAAGAGTGTGGAACGGGACGTTGTCCTTGCCCATGAATTGGATATACCGGACGTCGTCGGCGCCTTTGTCCGTGCGCCACCACCGTTCCCATTCGGCGTCGGGAAAGTTGTTGGCGTCAGCCCATTCGGCGGTGGCGGCGATGTATTCGATCGGCGCGTCGAACCAAACGTAAAACACCTTGCCTTCCATTCCGGGCCACGGTTCGCTTCCGCGGCGCACGGGTACGCCCCATTCCAGATCCCGCGTTATTCCGCGGTCTTGCAGCCCGTCGCCGTCGAACAGCCATTTCTTCGCGATCGAAGTCGTGAGCAACGGCCAGTCGGTCTTGGTGTCGATCCAATCCGAGATCCGGTCGCGGAACTTCGACTGCCTGAGATGAAGATGCTTCGTCTTGCGCACTTCCAAGTCGGTCGAACCCGAGACTTCGGAGCGCGGGTTGATGAGGTCTTTCGGCTCGAGCTGCTTTGTGCAGTTCTCGCACTGGTCCCCGCGCGCTCGTTCGTATCCGCATGCCGGACACTCGCCTCGGATGTAGCGGTCCGGAAGGAACCGTCCGTCCGCGGGCGAATAAACCTGTTCTTCTTCGACTTCGGATATGTATCCGTTGTCCGCCAGCCGAGCCGCGAAATGCTGGGTCAGATCCCTGTTCCGGTTGCTCGAGGATCGTCCGAAGTGATCGAACGAGAGCCTGAATCCGTCGCTCAGCTTCTTCTGCGTCGCGTGCATTTCCCTGCAGTATTCCGCGACCGGCATGCCCGCGTTGAAGGCAGCGAGCTCCGCGGGAGTGCCGTGTTCGTCGGTAGCGCATATTAACAGGACTTCATGTCCGCGCAGACGCATGTACCGAGCGCACAGATCGGACGGCAGTTGGCTGCCGACGAGATTCCCAAGGTGCTTGATTCCGTTGATGTACGGAATCGCCGATGTGATCAAAATGCGTGCCATATTCGCCGCGCAGACATTGCAGAACGTCTTACTATAGGACGCAAGACCGGAACGCTAGTTTTTGTCGCTTCTCTTCCGCTTGAGCAGGCGTCCGATCAAAAAGCTGGTTCTCGGCATGTAGATGTATGCGGTGCGGTCTTTCTTGGTGGGTCTGCTTCTGATGCGAGAAAAAGTGAAGACGGACAGCAGCACGTGCACGACTGCGATGAACGCAAACATGGCGGACGGGCCGAAGCTCGCGATCAGCGCCGAAACGAGGAGAGGGCTTGCGATCGCGCCGACGGCGAAAAAGAACAGAAGCGAAGAGCTGAGTTCGACCATTTCCGACGGCTTGGCGAAATCGCTCGCGTGGGCGGCGCATACCGAATAGATCGGAAACGTCGTGATTCCGAACAAGACGGTCGAGAGCAGCAGGGGCTGCGGACCCATCCCCGAAATCGCGATCGTGAGCGCGCTCGACCCGACCGCCGCGATGGAAAATCCAATGAGAACTTTTCGCCTGTCGTACCGGTCCGCGAGCCAGCCGGCGGGATATTGGGCGATCGCGCCGCCCAGGACGAATGCCGCGAGAAAGTACCCCAACTGTTCCGCGGTCAGATTGACTTGCTCGCCGAATATCGGTCCGACCATCCGGAATCCCGCCGACGTGACGCCGGCAGCCACGACCCCCGCGACGGCGGCAGGAGAGATTCTGGCCGCCATCAACGGCTTCAAGCGGAGCGCCGGTTCCGTCTGCGGCGCCGGAATCCTTGTGAGCGCGAGCGGTAGCAGAGATGCGCAGCAAAATATGGCAAGAATGTTGTAGGAGAGATAGGTGGCGGGTTCCAGAATGCCGATCAGCAATTGAGCCGCGACCCCGGCGACCAGATCGACGACCCTGTAAATCCCGAGCATGCGGCCGCGGTTCTCGTTGGTGACTTTCGCTTGTATCCATCCTTCTATCACCGTGAAGCAGCCCGCGACGCAGAGGCCCGACATGAGCCTCATCGCGGACCATGCGTAGGGGTCCACCCACATCATGTGCGCGAGTGTTCCGGTCGTGCCCGAAGCGGCGAACACAGCAAAAGCTCGCGAGTGGCCAATCACGCCGATAAGCCGCGGAGCCCACCAGCAACCCACGAAGAAACCCACGAAATGCGCAGACCCCAGCATGCCGATCTGCTCGGTGGAGAACCCCTGCTGAAGGCCGGAAAGGGCATCAAGGGGAGAGAGCCCGCCGGAACTGAGCTGCACGAGCGCAACCGACAGGAAGAGCGAAGTGAATGAAATTGCGATCATCAAGGGCGCCTCCGCGCAGGATCAATCGCATCTAACTCGGGGCGGATGCTGCGGCTTGTTCGGTTTTCGACACGAATTGTCGTTTGGAAGCAATGCCTAGTTCGGCTGCGAACTTTTTTCGAAAAATTCCGGACGGGCTTCCCGAGCCATCTGCTCAAGAACGGCATTTGCGAACTTGGGTTCCTTTCCGTCGGGAAAGAACGCATTCGCGATTTCAACGAACTCGCTGATCGCGACCGGGACGGGCGTCACCTTTTCGATCAATTCCGCGCCTGCCGATCTGAAGAGCGCGCGCAAAGTCGGGTCGATCGCGGCGAGCGGCCATTTGGGTGAGAGGGCGCGGTTCGTCATCTGGTCGATTTTCGACTGGCTTTCGACCGCCGTTTCCACCAGCATCTGGAAGAATTTGTCGTCGGGAGCATGAATTTCGACCTCGTAAAGCTGAGCGCCGTATTTCCGCTCGATGAATTCCGATTTCGCGTTGTCGAGCGCCTGGCCGGATGCTTCCATCTGGAACAGCGCCTGTATCGCATTCAAGCGCGCGACTCGTTTCGCAAGAATGCTTCCCGTGAGAGAGCCCGCGCTTTTTTTGGGTTTCGGCGACATTCGACCGTTTCCAATCATGCCCGGCGGCTAGCCGAGCTTGAATCCGACGCCCTTCGGCCCGGGGCGAAACTTGAGGGCCAATGCCGCAAGATGGAGCGCAGCGGCCGCTGCCGCCCCGCCCTTGTCCAGCCGCTCGGGATCCGCCCGCTCAAGCGCTTGATCGCGGTCTTCGACGGTAAGGATGCCGTTTCCGATGCAATGGCCGGCGAGGCCCAGCATGGTCAAGCCTTGGGAGCTTTCCCGGCAGACTGTCTCGTAATGGGTTGTCTCTCCGCGGATGACGCAGCCCAAAGCCACGAAGCCGTCGAATTCGTCCCGTCGCGACGCGAATTTGATGGCCGGGGGGATTTCCAGCGAGCCGGGCACGTCCACGGTTTCATGGATGGCCGACACTGTTTCCAATACGCGCGATGCGCCTTGAATTAGAAGGCTTGCGATCTCGCGGTCGAACTGGGCGGCCACGATCAGGATTTTCGGCGGCGTTTCGAACTCGGGCAGGGGAAGCGCGTCGTCCGGGTTGGATTCGGCCATTGCTCAGTCGGCCCGCTCTATCGGTCGCGTTCCCTCCAGCGTGAGGCCGTAGCCCTCGAGACCGACAATCTTGGGACTCGGCGAATTCGTAAGGAGCGTCATTCGCCGCACGCCCAGCGACAGCAGTATCTGGGCTCCCAAGCCGTACTGGCGAAGGGTTTGCGGCGAAGCTCCCTTGCCGAAATTCAGCTTCATCCGCGTATCCCGCAACAGGACGACAACGCCGCGGCCTTCCTTCCCGATTGCGTGCATCGCGTCCGCAAGCAAGTTCGAGCGATTTGGGGCGAGAGCAAGCAGATCGGCTACGGGATCAAGGGCATGCATTCTCGCAAGGACAGGCGTTCCGTCGGAGACGTCGCCCTTGGTCAAGGCGATGTGCTCGGCTCCCTGCATGTCGTCGGTGAAAATTCGAAGGAGCCATTCGCCGCCATGCTCGGACTTGACGGGACGCGCTTCCGTTTGGCGGACAAGGCCGTCCTCCTTCAGCCGATGCGCGATAAGGTCGGAAATCTTGCCGACTTTGATTCCGTGCCTCTGCGCGAATGCGATCAGATCGGGCATCCGCGCCATCGTGCCGTCTTCATTCATGACCTCGCAAATCACGGCGGACGGGTTGAGCCCGGCCATTCTGGCGATGTCCACCGCCGCCTCCGTATGGCCCGCTCTCACCAGGACGCCGCCGTTCCGCGCCCGCACCGGGAAGACATGGCCGGGCGTGACGATGTCTTCCGCTTTGGACTTCGCGTCGATCGCGACCAAAATCGTGCGCGCTCGGTCGAGCGCGGAAATGCCGGTCGTAATGCCTTCCCGCGCCTCGATGGAGATCGTGAATGCCGTGTCGTGACGCGATGAGTTTTTCGCCGGCATCAGCGGCAGGCCGAGCGCCTGCGTGCGCTCTTCCGTCAATGCGAGGCAAACCAGCCCGCGGCCGTGCTTCGCCATGAAGTTGATCGCTTCGGGCGTCGCCATCTGCGCAGGGATGATCAGGTCGCCTTCATTCTCTCGATCTTCGTGGTCGACCAGGATGAACATTCTTCCATTCCTGGCCTCTTCCAAGATCTCCTCTACGCTGGATGTCGCGTCGCTGGAGAAATCCGTCAAATTCATTCTCGATGGACCTCCGTCATTCGCTTGAGGTAGCGCGCAAGCACGTCAATTTCGAAATTCATCAGATCGCCCGCCTTGGCTTCACCCCAGGTCGTGACTTTGCGGGTGTGCGGTATGAGGTTCACCGAAAATTCGTTCCCGGACACTTCATTCACAGTCAAGGATACGCCGTTCAGCGCGATCGATCCTTTTGCCGCGACCAGTTCGGCGAATTCGTCGGGGATGCGAATTGTGGATTTGACGCTTCCGCCGATTTCCTCCATCCCCACAATGCGGCAGACTCCGTCGATGTGGCCGGTAACGATATGCCCTCCGAGCTCATCTCCGACTCGCAGTGACCGCTCAATGTTCAATTTTCGGCCGACTGTCCAGCCTGACGCGCTGGTCTTGGTCGCGGTCTCGTTCGAAACCTGAACCTCGAACCATCCGCGATCGACTTGAGAGCTGTCGATCATGGTGAGGCAGATTCCGTCGCAGGCGACGGATGACCCGATGCCGAGTCCTGAAGCGCTGTTCGGCGCCTCGATCCTGACCAGCATGTCGTTCGGATTTTCGATCAGGCTGACGGTGCCGACCTCTTGGACGATTCCGGTAAACATTTCCGCAGCCTACGGGATTGAAATTCGACGGACAGTTATATGATTGGGAACCTATGCGCAAGGCAGTGTTCTTCGGAGCGCCGCCGGCTCAAGAAACGAATTGGCATCAACTGCCTTCAATTCGCACCCAGCGATGGATGGCATCTTCGCCGATGCGTTCCGCCTGCTCCAGGCTGAACCGAAAAGGGGCGGTCAGCTCGTCGAAGACCGGAAGGTCAACGGCCGGAATTCCTTTCGTGCCGAGTATTCGTCCTGAAGTGAAACCGACGAGTTCATCCACCAGGCCGTCTTCTATCAACGACGCGGCAAGTTTGGCTCCGCCCTCGCAAAACACCCTGGTAAGTCCCTTTCGAGCAAGGCTGGACATCGCATCCTTCAGATCCAGGCGCTTGCCTTTCGCGGTTTTGCATTCAATTAGGACCGCGCCTGCATCCGACCACGCTTCGACCGATTCAGGCGGCGCATTGCGGGCATGGCAGATCCATACCGGAGCTTGCTTCGCCGAGGCGCCGAGTTTGCTGGTCGGAGGGACCGAAAGATTTGAGTCCAGAACCAGTCTGATCGGCGAAAAATCCACCCGCAGCTCGCGGGGCGTCAACATCGGATCATCCGACGCGGCGGTTCCGCTGCCCACCATGACGGCGTCGTGCTTTGCTCGCATCAGGTGAACCAGCCTCCTCGCCTTGTCGCGCGTGATCCATTTGCTTGCCCCGTCTCGGTCGGCGATGCGTCCGTCGAAGGACATCGCCAGTTTGAGCGCCACTTTGGGGCGGCGGTCGAGAATCCTGCGAAAAAATCCGAGATTTGCACGTCTTGCTTCGGCGGCGAGGCATCCTTGATCCACGGTTACGCCGTGCTTTTTCAGCAGCATTTGCCCGGATCCCGCATTTTGGGCGCGGTAAGGATCGGAAGCCGCGAAGACAACTCGGGCGACTCCGGCTTCGGCCAGCAATTCGGCGCAAGGCGGCGTTTTCCCTTGGTGCGCGCACGGCTCCAGCGTAACGAAGGCCGTCGCTCCGCGAGTCTGCAGCGGTCCGGCGTCCTCGAGCGCTTTCTGCTCGGCATGCGGGCGTCCGCCGGGCTGGGTCCATCCGCGCCCGACGATCTTGCCGTCGCGGACGATCACGCAGCCGACCGAAGGGTTCGGCCATGTGCGGCCCATGCCGCGGTTGCCGAGAGTCAGCGCGAGGCGCATGAACCTCGCGTCATCCTCTGCCCGGCGCATGTCTAATTCGGCGGATTCGATGGCGGGCGAAGTTCCGCAATGAACGCTTCGAAATCGTCCGGAGCTTGGAAATTCTTGTAGACGCTGGCGAAGCGCAAGTAAGCGACGTTGTCGATGCGCGCCAAGGCCTCCATCGCGTACGCCCCGATCTTGTTGGAAGAAATTTCGTTGTCTCCGGCGGACTCGAGCCGCCTTACGATGCCGGATATCATCTGGTTTATGCGATCCGGTTCAATCGGCCGCTTGCGCATTGCTATCCTGACGGACCGATCCAGTTTGTCCCGGTCGAAGTCCTCGCGTCGGCCGTTTGCTTTCAGAACCACCATGTCGCGCAATTGGACTCGCTCGTAGGTCGTGAACCGGCCGGCGCACGCGCTGCACATTCGGCGCCGCCGTATCGTTGCATGCTCCTCTGCCGGTCGTGAATCCTTGACTTGGGTTTCGGTGCTTCCGCAATATGGGCAACGCATGTCGAGTCCCTATTCTGCATCTTGTGCCTTACGCATTATCTGACCAATCATCACAATATCAACAACAGAATTTGAAATGCCCTCCTTGCCGGGACATTCATGCAAGAGTCGGCCGCCGCATTCGGCTCAAGCGTTCCTGTCCGCCTTGAATGAGCGGTCGAGGCGTTGGAATTCGATCAAATCCCGTCGAGCGCCCGACGGCCGCCGCGGGGTTCGCAGCCCTTCGAGTTCGCGATGCGTCCGCGTCTTCCGATTTGCCGGACGGTCAACCGTCGAGGAACGGTCTCAGCTTTCGGCTCCGGCTCGGGTGCTTCAGCTTGCGAAGCGCTTTCGCTTCGATCTGCCTGATCCGCTCTCTTGTCACGCTGAACTGCTGGCCCACCTCTTCAAGAGTGTGGTCGGTATTCATTCCGATGCCGAAACGCATGCGTAAAACCCGCTCCTCCCGCGGCGTCAATGCGGCAAGCACTCTCGAGGTCGTTTCCTTGAGATTGCCTTGTATCGCGCTGTCCAACGGAAGAACCGCGTTCTTGTCTTCGATGAAATCGCCGAGCTGGCTGTCTTCTTCATCGCCGACCGGGGTTTCCAGGCTGATCGGCTCCTTCGCGATCTTCATCACCTTGCGCACTTTTTCGAGCGGCATCTGCAGCTTTGTCGCCAATTCCTCGGGCGTCGGGTCGCGACCGATCTCGTGGAGCATCTGACGGTTCGTCCGCACCAGCTTGTTGATCGTTTCGATCATGTGCACAGGGATGCGGATCGTTCGCGCTTGGTCGGCGATCGAACGGGTGATGGCTTGCCTGATCCACCATGTCGCATAGGTGGAGAACTTGTATCCGCGCCGGTACTCGAACTTGTCGACCGCCTTCATGAGTCCGATGTTGCCCTCCTGGATGAGGTCCAGGAATTGAAGTCCGCGGTTCGTGTATTTTTTGGCGATGGAAATCACGAGCCGCAGATTGGCTTCGACCATTTCCTTCTTCGCGATGCGTGCTTCCCTTTCGCCCTTTTGCACTTTGGCCACGATCGTCCGGAACTCGCTTATGTCCAAGCCGATGTATCTTCCAAGTTCGCGGATCTGGCTTTGGTGCGTGGTGATTTCGGCCGACGAATTCGCGAGCAGCGCGGACCAGCCGCGGCCCTTCCTCGCCGCCGCCGCCTCCATCCAGTTCGGATCCAGTTCATGGTCGCGCCATGCCGCGACGAATTCCCGCCGATTGATCCGCGCCCGGTCCGCAAGGCGGACCATTTCCGTATCGATCGATACGAGCTTCTTGTTCAAGCCGTACAGCTGGTCCAGCAGCGCCTCGATCCTGTTGTTGTGGAAACTGAGCGCATTCACCTTCTGAACAAGTTCGGATTTCATTTCCTGGTAGCGGTGCTCTTGCTTGGCGGAAAACCGTTTGATGAGTCCGATGCGGCGCTTCATGCGCGATTCCTGGATCTTGAAGAAGGCGTCGTACTGCGAGGCAACCTGCTTCAACGCGTCGACCGAAGTTTCTCTCAGCATTGATTCCAAAGCCACGACGGACATGTTGCCCTGGTCGTCATCGTCCCGGGATTCGCCGTTGCCGGAAGCCATGTCTTCGTCGTTAAGACCGTCCGCTTCGTTGTCGGCTCCGTGCAATCGACCGGCGGTGCTTTCGAGATCGATTACGTCCCGCAGGTAGATTTGCTCGTCAAGAAGCTCGTTGAGCCATATCGTGATGGCCTTGAAGGTCAGCGGGCTGTCGCAGAGGCCGGAAATCATCGTGTTTCGACCCGCCTCGATTCTCTTGGCGATGGCAATCTCGCCCTCTCGCGAGAGAAGCTCGACCGATCCCATTTCGCGAAGATACATGCGGACCGGATCGTCGGTGCGGTCGAGATTGTCCGGCACCGGAGTGGCCAGCGCAAGTTCGCGCGATCCCGAAACGGGAATGAGCGCATTGGCATTGAGGTCCTGTTCTTCGCTCTCGGCCTCGGCCTCGACGATGTTGACGCCTCTGTCCGACAGCAAGGACATCACGTTTTCGATTTCCTCGGACGTGGTCTGATCGTCAGGGAGCACGGAATTCAATTCCTCGTAGGTGAGGTACCCCCGCTCTTCCGCGTCCGCGATCATTTTTTTGACTTGCGCGATGCGCCCGCCTCTGAGCGCGTCTTTCGGCTCAGGCCGCTCCGCAGGTTTCTTGGTTTCGGAAATCGTTTCGCTCATGCGAGTCATCCTCAATTGTCGAAGGCGCGGCAGACCGGCCGTCTGCAGCGAAGACTCCGAATCAAATTTCGCGAATCATGTCCGCTAACCGGCATATTACCGCGTGGGCAAGAGTCAATCTTGCCGCCTTCGCGTTGATTCTCCCAAATTCCGGCAATCGTGCAACATGCAGCTGCAGCGATCCGATTCCCCGACCTTGCGAGCCTGTGCCCGGGCTCGAAAAGGATCCGCTCAATCGGAAAATAGGTGCTCGGACCCGGCGATTAAAGAGGAGACGGATTCAGCCCTTGAGCCACGCGTCCAGCTCCTCAGCATCGGAGCGATTGATCGGAATTCGGTTCGGCCCCTCGATGAAATCCCCGCCTTCAAGCGGGTCTATGCCGCGCTGGGCGTTGCGCCGGTGTTGGGCCGCTTCCTTCAGCCCGGCGCTCCATGTCGCCGCGGTATCGTAGTCTGGATGAATGGTCTCGTATTGCTCGCGGAAATCGACATACAGCGCGCGAGCCGCATGCTGCGCCTCGATCTTCCGAATTTCCTCTTCAAGCGCCGTATTCGGATCATGCGCCTGCGGATTTTCTATCGCAGGTATGTTCTTCATGCCCGCTGCCGCGAAAAGCCGTTCCACGCGTTCGGCTCCGACGTCCGCCTCGACTTTGGACCGGAAGTCCCGATGCTCCCAGCCGTCGTTCAGAGCGTTCAGACGCAGAATGGCGCTCAATATTTCGGAATGGCTGGCATCCGACAATTCCAAAGACTCCAGCCTGACTTCGAATTTGGAAATGATCCCGGGGTGCAGCAGGCAAATCGCCAGAACCGCAGCTTCGAGGCACCTGTCGGCATCAAGATTGCTTGTTTCCCTGCCGTTTCGTGCGAGCACGCTTCGAAGCGTCTCATCCTTCGGTCGGGCGCATGGTTTCGAGAAGCCGCCGGACGGAGAGCGGCTGCCCCTCTCTCCGCGAAAATGCCAGAATACGCGTTCGCGCAAATACTCGCGATATCGCTTGAGGACTTTGCCGTCCTTGATCGTCGAGGCCGCCCTTTCCAAAGAGGCTTCAAGCGCGGCCCTCTGCTCAGGCGTATTGAAGGAGCCGTTGCCGACCTCCCTTCGCCAGAGAAGCTCCGCCATCGAGTCCGCGGATTGCAGCAATTCAACGAAAGCTTGCGCGCCGTACGCCCTGACGTAGTCGTCCGGATCGCTGCCCGGCGGCAAATTGCAGAATCGCAGGGATTTTCCGGGTTCAAGAAGCGGCAGCGCAATATCGATCATGCGCATCGCAGCGTTGCGCCCCGCAGTGTCGCCGTCCATCGCGACGACAGGCTCGTCGGCAATCCGCCACATCGATTTCAATTGCTGCTCGGTCACCGCGGTTCCCATGGGTGCGACCGCCGCCGTGAACCCGGCTTCGAAAAGCGCGATCACGTCCATGTAGCCTTCCACCATGATCATGACTCCGGCTTTGGCGAACGCGTTTCTGGCTGCCGGAAAATTGTAGAGCAGCGATCCTTTTCGGAAGATCGGCGTTTCGGGCGAATTCAGGTATTTTGCAGGAACATCCGGATCCATCGCCCGACCGCCGAATGCGATGGCTCGATCCCGGTAGTCTTTGATGGGAAACATGATCCGGTTTCTGAACCGGTCGTAAATGCTGTTTTCGCTCGTCTCTCCTCCCGCAAGCCCCGCCTTGACGATTTGATCATCTGAATATCCGCGCTTCCGCAATTCCCCGATGAGCGGGTTTCCGCCGGAGGGCGCGAAGCCGAGCGCGAATGACTTGATCGTCGCATTCGAAATTCCGCGTGCGGCCAAATATTCCCGAGCGCCCATGCCTGCCGACGTGCCGAGCTGCAGGCGAAAGAATTCCGCGGCCGACTCGTTGATTTTGAACAGCAGATCTTCTTCGGATTGCTTCTTCTCGTAGGACGGGCTGCGGGCCGGAAGCTCCAAGCCGGCTTCGGCGGCCAGAAACTCGACCGCCTCCCGAAAGTCCATGTTCCGCGTTTTCTGCACGAACGAGATCAGCCCGCCTTTGGCTTGGCAGCCGAAGCAATAGTAGAGCCCTTTGTGGTCGGAGACGCGGAAGGACGGCGTTTTCTCGTGGTGGAAGGGGCAATTGGCCCAATACTCTCCCTTGGCCGGCTTGGACTTTCGCTTGTCCCACGCGACCAGCTTCCCGGCAATGCGGGAGAGCGAGACTCGAGACTGGATCTCGTCGATGAAAGTCGAGGGGAAGTTCATGCGAATGAATGCATCGAAATGGAGGTTCCTGGCAAGCGACTATTCCGTCAACCGAATTCTTCGCTTCAGCCGACCCGTGTCAACGTCGAATATCAAAATCTCATCGGCTTCCGTCACTACGGCATACCAATCCGTGCCTTGCGTGAAGGCGGTCGCGGTGACTCCCGACGGCAGTCTTATTTCGGCAGGCAGCGCCATGGCGGGCGTCGGCCGCCCGAAATCGCTGAACCTAATGACAAAAAGAACGCAAACAAGTATGAATCCAGCAATGAAAGTGCACGAAAGGACGACGACCAGAATTTTCAGCCACTTCAACGTGGCGGCGTCCTGAAGTTGGTCCGGTAATTCGTTCATGCAGCACGTCGAGAGAGAATTCGTTGTTCGAATCGGCGCAGACACTCCTGCGCGGCTCGATTCGGCATTGGCGAAGTATGCGCCGGATCACGCGCTGATGACAAGAACCCGCGCAGCCAAGTTGATCAAAGCCGGGGCTGTTTCCCGCAACGGGGTCGTCGTCCGAGGCGCGAGCGCGGCTGCTGCTTTCGGCGACGAACTGACAGTCGTGGTGCCGGATGACGGACCGCGAATCGACGTCGCGGAGGACTTGCCGCTTGAAATCGTATTCGAGGATCAGGATATCGTCGTTGTCGACAAGCAACCAGGATTGGTCGTTCATCCGGCGAAGGGAAACAGAAGCGGGACTCTGGTCAACGCGATTCTGCATCATTGCAGCGGCGTCATGCCGACCTCTGGAGACGGCAAACATCCCGGGATTGTGCATCGCTTGGACAAAGACACGAGCGGGCTTCTGGTGGTCGCCAAGTCGGAGTTGGCTATGGCCCGCCTGAGCGCGCAGTTCATGGAGCGCAGCGTGGACCGGCGCTACATCGCGCTGGCAAAGGGCGTGCCCGGCAAAAAAGGCGGTTTCAGCAGCCTTTCATCCATTCAGTTCGAGGATGGGGGTGTCATTCGGATCGAAGGCTCGATCGGGAGGCATCCGACAAACAGACTCAAGCAGGCGATTGTTACCAGAGGACGGCGGGCCGTAACTCGCATCCGAGTCGTGGCGCCATTGGCCGAAGGGCATGCGTCCTTGGTTGAATGCCGCCTAGAGACAGGCAGAACCCACCAGATTCGTGTTCATATGGAGTGCATCGGTCATCCGTTGATCGGCGACCCGCTTTACGGCGGAGGAGCCAGGCTGTTTTCGACTTCCTTGGATGCGGACATGCGTGCCGCCGCGGAAAGTTTCCCCAGGCAAGCGCTTCATGCAGCGTCGCTGGGCTTGACCCACCCTAGTACAGAGCAGCGTATGCAATTCGAGTCCGATCTGCCTCAGGACATGCGCATGCTTCGCGAAGCGCTTTCGAGCGGCGGCTTTGTTCGCTGATTCAGATAATCACGCAAGGATGCGTGACATCTTGGCGGAAACTGTTGAGTAAAAGCCGCAAAATCAAAACAATCGGTCGCCGAAAACCAACGCGCCTGTGAATCAATAGTTAATGAGCAGAAATCGCGGAATCGAATTCCAACGCTGATTGCGGCAAAGTGTGAATTTCATGCGCAAATGTCAAAGAGAGAGACGGTGCGTTAAGCTCGGCAAGCAGGTTCTGTCCGGTTCGCTTGGGCGACTCGCGACATTGGCGATTCTCGGCGATGCAGGTGCAACGCCTGAATATTTTTGCGCGGCACGACGTGAAATCGAGCATGCACTGCCTGCCCTTGGCAAGATAGACAAGAAATCATTGGAAAGACACATGAAGAGAACAAACCATACACGAGACAATTGGAGGGTGCGCACAGTCACGCCGCCGTCGAATGACGAGAACCTAACGCGGGCCGCGGGCGCTTGTCGCTATGTTGGGAGTCCATACCACAAAAATCATCCTAGTTTCGCTGGACCCCCGCGGAGTCGGCCTCGTACCAGCAAATGCCCGGCAGATCTCAAGGATAAGCGCGAACTCATGGAATGTTGGCTTCGAAATGCGTTGATGTCTGGTCAAGTGGGTGCGTTGTGGGAAGGTGGGTTCCCGCGCTACATATGGCATCGCGATGAGGATACAGTATACGAAGCACGCCAAGGGTCGCCGGGATCTGGCGAGTATCACGGCTATCCGCTAATGCCCAATCAGGTCGTTCGGGGTTTGCCATGAAGATTCATTTTGATTTCGAGTGGGTTGACGTGCCTCGCTGGCCGGACCTCCGTTCGCGATGCTCAATGGCGACGCTTCGCATTGAAGTGAACGGATACGTCGTCACGAAATCAATCGACCAAGACGACCGAGATCTACAGGACCGAATCGTTGTTCCGATGTTCAGCATTGCCGAATGGCTAGTCTGCAACTGGTGGCACATATTTTATGAGGTAGACAAAGGAGAGCAGAGTCGGGATTTCGCATCTCGGCATGATCTCGCGTTTGCAGGGGATGATTTTGAATTTCCAAATTTTACATTGAGGCCGATGTTGGAACTGATGCAGCTCAGCTGGCGCCAATACCAGTCGCCTCATGCTGGTGCAGTCAGTGAGAGAACCGAGTACGTAAGGCGCGAAAACTTTGAAGAACAGGCACGGAATATCATTGAAGCCGTGTTGGATCGGCTCCGTGAGCACGATGTTGATGTGCAGCACCTTGAAGCGGAATGGAGAGCTATCAAGGATATTGATCCGGAAGAACTGGAATTTTGTCGTGCGGCGGCACTTCTCGGTGCGGATCCTTTTGACATGGAAGACGCCCTCGCCGATGAGATTTCGGCGTTTTGGGAAGCTACCGAACCATCGCTCCGAGAAGAAGCCCTCGCTGCCACGGATGCGGACGGATTGACCAAAGTTCGTATTTGGCTGGCCAAAAATCTTAAGAAGCTTGGTGGTGCGGAGAGCGGCGACTGGGCGGAGTTGCGTACAAAGCTGCCGAAGATCGACAATCCTCTAAAGTGGGAGCGAGGGTACGAACTCGCACGCATCGTTCGCAGTGAACTTGGGATATCTGGCGGCCGGTTCAATTTTGGCACTGAGGGGCGATTGGCAATCTCCCCTCGTACTGCAAAGCGGCCCGTTGCCCGTGTTGAAGGACTTGTGGCGGCTGAATCGCCGGCATGCATCGTTGTTTCCCGGAGAGAATCTGGAAAGCGTTTTCTTGTTGCGCGAGCTCTTGGCGACTTTATGTGCAGACCGGAGCCAGGTGCTGGGCTCTTGAGTTCTATGGAGACAGACCGTCAGGCGCTATCCCGTGCTTTCGCCGCGGAGTTCCTCGCTCCTTCTTCGGACCTACGCTGTCGCTTGCGTGGCACGCGGGTAGTGAGCGAAGAAACATTGGATGACCTCGCAAACGAATTTGGCGTTTCTAGTTTTTTGATTAGTCATCAAGTTAAGAACCACGGGCTGGCGACCGTCGCTCCTTGGTAGGTAAGACCTCGGCATGGACCCGGGTTCGCGATCATCGGCCACTTCCGCAGCCGGGATACCTCCCGGACCATCCAAAAGCCTTCGCTTTGTCCGTGCGCCGACAACTCCCAAACAAACATAATCCTTTAAAACCGAAAATACGGACGCTGGAAAACCGTGCTTATAAAACATATAGCTCATTTTTGGGCATAGCCGAATCGTGCCCAGCACAGTGTCGAAAATGTTGACCCTTGACATTGTTATTGCCGCCATTGGCCGAAAACCTTGAGCGCGCAGCATGTGAGCGGCGATACAGAGATGTTGCGCGTGGGTGGCCGCAATAGTGGGCAATTTATCTTCTAGCAATAAGGATCGGCGCTGAAGAATTTTGTCGTTTGACGGAAAGCAGGCGGCGCTCAAGCACCGCAACCTTACGCCGGAGCAGACCAATGTATGAAAGCCGCAAGGAAATGCTGGAACAGATCCGGCTGGGAGAGGACACGAACCTGGAATTTGAGGAGGTAAGATTTTCTGGAAGTCGGATCACGGCTCCTCGCATTGCCGCCTTGACGGATGGATTGGTGGCTTTTGCCAACAGCCGGGGAGGCGCCTTCTTGTTGGGTGTGGAGGACGGAACACGCGAAATCGTCGGGATCCCTCTGGACCGCCTCGAATCTGTGGAGCGTTGCATTCAGGAGGTTTGCCTCGATTCTGTAGAGCCCCCGATGATGCCGGCTATTGAACGCATGTTTTTGCCTACAACCAATGGTGACGAGGTAGCGATTATCAAGATTGATGTTCCAAGTAGCCTGTTTGTTCATCGATCTTCGGGTGGTTACTTTCACCGGATCCGCGGCGTAAATCGGGCGATGTCTCCTGAGTCTCTCGCACGGTTGTTCCAGCAACGAAGCCAGGGTCGTCTTATCCGGTTTGATGAACAAACAGTCCCCAATGCGACTTTGGACGATCTCTCCGATAAAATATGGGGTCGATTTAGGACCCTACGTACCGGGGACAATCGCGATGACGTGTTGGCCAAACTCCATTTGGCTCGCAGTGACGAGAACGGTTCGCTCAGACCAACGGTCGCCGGAGTACTCATGGCTTCCTCGGATCCGACGAAACGGCTTCCCGACGCATTCATTCAGGCCGTCGCGTATCGAGGTACGACGATCCGAGCACACATGGACGATCCCTACCAAATGGATGCTTCCGACATTATCGGACCATTGAACGAACAAGTAGAGGGAGCCTGTCGGTTTGTCGCAAGAAACATGAAGGTGGCAGCCTTCAATGATCAAGATCGAATTAACCGACCGCAATTCGACATGGAGGCGGTTTTCGAAGCTGTCGTCAATGCCGTGGCGCACCGTGATTACTCCATTCACGGATCAAAGATCCGATTACATTTGTTTCAGGACCGTCTCGAACTCTACTCGCCGGGCGCGATGCCGCATGCTATGAGTCTGCAGGATCTGCCTCATTTGCAATCGACCCGGAACGAAGTTATCGTCAGCATCCTTGCTAAGTGCCCCGTGCCGCCGGAGATGCCGACGCTTGAGACGCATCGCCGGACAATGATGGATAAGCGCGGCGAGGGCGTGCCTGTGATCCTCGAAAACAGTAAAATGCTGTCAGGCAGGGTTCCCGAGTACCGACTGATTGGTGATGCAGAACTTCTGCTGACCATATATGCGCCAGCAGATCGATAATTGTCACTTGAAGCGTTTTTCATTTGTGTGGGATCTTTTGATTTAGGAATTCCTCTTCCGTTCCGATGAGGTTCAGTGGCCTGCCCAAGGTTTTCTGGAGAGCAATCGGCTAAACAAACGAGCCGGAAACTTGAAGGAAGGGATCCATGCCGGAGAGAAAGCACACCCCCGAGGCAACCAGCCGAACGCCGCGCATGCGGAGTTCGGCTGTTCAAAGAAAATCGCGCCGACTGCTCCAGCGACGGCGCGGCCTGCGCTTCGACCCCCGAGAAGCGTCGCCGACCGGCTTCTCAGCGTCGTCTGCAAAATGATCAAAACCGGACAAACCTTCGATCCGGAACGACGGCTGAAAGACGCGCCCTGAACCCCGAAAAAGTGCTTGACGTCAGGCTGCGCGTTCGCTTCGACCGCGCTCCAAAGCGACCCGGCATGAATTCCGATGGTTGTCGGAGGTGATCATTTGATGCGGGCGCAGGGAAGCGACGACCCCCGAAACCGATGACTTATCTGCGAGGGCAGCCGAACTGCGTCCGCCCCGTCACAAAAATTTTGAAGCCAAACAAAACATTGAATTCCACGCTGCTTCATGGTAAAGACCGTTCCGAAATCTCCTTTTTTCGCCCTCTGCAGGGGCAACAGCGTGTGCGTCGAATGGCGCGGCGCTCGAAATTTGGAGATCAAAAATTTTTGCGAGGAAAAATCTTCGCTCGCACGTTGAAAAGGCATTGGAGCGAACTATATCCCTTGTAAGGGATCAGCGAGGGTATCCGAATGAGCAATGGCGGCGCTAAACTCCCCGTAGCCAATCATGATGAAGGCTTGTCCAATTATTTGGCCAGGATCAACAGGTTTCCGCTGTTGAGCCCGGAGGAGGAGTACATGCTGGCGAAGCGCTGGACCATCGACGAAGATGCCCATGCAGCGCACAAGCTGGTCACGTCGCACCTTCGGCTCGCGGCGAAGATCGCGATGGGCTACCGCGGATACGGACTCCCGGCTTCCGACGTGATCGCCGAGGCGAACATCGGACTCATGCAAGCGGTCAAGAGGTTCGACCCTGACAAGGGGTTTCGCTTGGCGACCTACGCGATGTGGTGGATCAGGGCGAGCGTGCAGGAATTCATTCTCCGTTCATGGAGCTTGGTGAAGCTCGGCACGACGAGAACGCAGAAGAAGCTTTTCTTCAACTTGCGGAAAGCCAAAGCCTCCATTGGCGTGACGGACGATGCGGAGATGAAGCCCGCTGATTTCAAGCGACTCTCGGAGATGCTTGTTGTGCCGGAAGAAGATATCCAGTTCATGAATGGACGCCTTTCGCGGCAGGACTCGTCTTTGAACGCCCCTGTTCGGGAAGACGCGGATCAGTCGGCGGAGCATATTGACCTGCTCCCTGACGAGAACGCGGATCATGTGGAGCGCATTGCCGCCGCCGAGGAAGCCGGGGTCAGGAGCAGCCTCCTCGTCGCCTCGCTGGCGAAGCTCAATGATCGCGAACGCGACATTTTGGAAAAGCGCAAGCTGAGCGAAACTCCCGAGACTTTGGAGTCCTTGGCCCAAAAATACGGCGTCAGCCGCGAGCGGATCCGTCAGCTGGAAATTCGCGCGTTCGAGAAGGTGAAGCAGTATACGCTGAAGCTTGCAGCGGAAAGAGGCTTGGATCAGCCCGCATCCTGAAGCGGATTCATCATCGGCTCGCCGCGGATTGAACCGGGGCGATACGGCGACGCTTCAACTCGCGTTTTCCAGCGAACCTTCCAGTTCCTCCAGTTCGTCAATCAGGTCCGAAACCGTCGTCAAGCCGGCATCCCAGAACTTGGGATCGGCGACGTCAATGCCGAACGGATTGAGCATCTCTCTGTAGGGGCGCGATCCTCCCGCATTGAGGAGTTCGAGATACCGGTCGGCGAATCCTTCAGGGCTGCATTGCGACCTCGCAAAAAGGGCTTGCGCCAATCCGCTGCCGAAAGCGTATGAATACACGTAGAACGGGGCGAAGACGAAATGGGGAATGTAGGCCCAGAAGACTTCGTATCCGTCCATGAAGTTGAACGCCGGTCCCAAGCATTCGCGCTGCGTTTCGATCCAGATCGAATTGATCTCGTCCTTCGTGAGCTCTCCCTTTCTTCGGCGTTCGTGAAGCCTCGACTCGAAAATGTGGAATGCGACCTGCCGAACGACGGTGTTGATCATGTCTTCGACTTTCCCCGCGAGGAGCGAACGACGCTTGATCGGGGTTTTGACTTGCTCCAAAAGTGATCTGAAGGTCAGCATCTCGCCGAACACGCTCGCGGTTTCCGCCAAGGTGAGCGGCGTCTGCGAAAGCCATTCTCCTTGCTCTGCGCTGAGCACTTGATGCACGCCGTGCCCAAGTTCGTGGGCCAGCACCATCACGTCGCGCGGCTGGCCTTGGTAGTTGACCAGAATGTATGGATGGACGGCTGCGGCTGTCGGGTGGCAGAATCCGCCTGGCGATTTCCCATCCTTGACGCCCGCGTCGATCCATCCGTTTTTGAAGAAGTCCGAGGCGGTTCCAGCCATGCGCGGTGAAAAGGAATCGAAAGAATCCAGAACAATGGACTTCGCCGTTTTCCAAGGAATCCGCCGGTCGTCCGAATCAGGAAGCGGCGCATTCCTGTCCCAGATTTCAAGCTTGTCCAAACCGAGCCACTTGGCCTTCAGGCAGTAGTATCTGTGCGATACGGCCGGATAAGCGTCGGCGACCGCCTTCGTCATGGCATCGACGACTTCCGGCTCTACTTCGTTCGAAAGATGGCGTGCCGATTGCGGCGTTTCGTATTTGCGCCAGCCATCGTCGATTTCCTTGTCCTTGGCCAGCGTGTTGGTGATGAGCGCAAATAGCGGAAGCCGTTCGGCGAACTCCTTGGAAAACGCTTTCGCGCTTTCCTCTCTTACGGCTCGCGCCGGCGAATTCATGCGGTCAAGCGCCTGCTGAATGTTCAACGACGCGTCCCCGACGCGGAATCTCATGCTTGAAATCGTCTCGTCGAACAGGCGCGTCCAAGCCGACCGCCCAACCACGGCCCGTTCGCTGATGTAGCGCTCAAGTTCCGGGGAAAGCTGGTGAGGGCGGAGCTTCCTGCATCCGTCCAGAGCCTGCCGGTATCGCCGAAGTCCGGGCTCGGCCTCCAGCATTGCTTCATAGTCGGCCTGCGGAATCCGGTTGAACTCAATTTCGAAAAATACCAACGGGCTGACGAGTCCGGTTATGCGCTCACTGCAGTCGCCGGAGAACTTGCCGCGTTCCGGATCCGATGAATCCAGGCTGAATCTAAGGTCTGCGAATGCCTTGATGCGGGCCGCGACAGAATCGATCTTTTCGCGTGCCTGGATGCACTCGAGCAGCCGGTCAGGACCGAGGGAAGCGATTTTGCCCTGATAAGAGGCGCTGAAGTCGGCGCAAGCCTTCTCCAGCCATTCAAAATCGCGCTTGAGTTCCTTGGAGTCCGTGCTCGGGTAAAGGTCGTCGAGATTCCATTCGGGAAGAGGCCCGAGTGCAAGTTTCCGCTTCTGTTTTTTCATTTCTGTTTCCAAGTTCAGCGCGGGTTGCGGGTCCGATTCAAGTATCGGCTCTTCGAAATCCGAGTTTCGGCGCGGCCCAGTCCGGAATTTCCATCCGGGAGTGGGCTTCGGAGATTTCGATCAGCTTGGATTTGACTTCGGGCGACGGCTCGCCGGATTTCCGGGTTTCGAGGTCGACATGCAGCAGAAGATGTTCCCCTGTCGCCTTCAAGGTCGCGTCGCTGCCGAACAACCCATGAATAAGGTGCAGTTTCCGCCCGTCCGAATAGACGCAGACGGTTTCGACGCGCACGTCTTCGCCTGCGAAGACTTCGCCCAAGTGACGGAGATTGGTCTCCAATGTGAAAAAGCTGTTCCCGGATTGGATGTACGCATCATCGCATCCGACGAATTCCATGAATCGATCCGTAGCCTTGCTGAACAGTTCCAGGTAGTGGGTTTCGTTGACGTGTCCGTTGTAATCCGTCCAATCCACCGGGACTTTGCGTTCCGCTGTCAGGATGGGCTTGCCGGGGGCGAAAAGGACGTCTCCGACAACTCGTTTCTCGCATTCGAGCAGGAACTTGCCCGCGCCCCAGTTCCGATTTTTCAAACCTCTGAGGATCGTGACGAGGTTGTCGTCCCGCATGCGCTCAAGGTCGTTGATCGAGTGTTTCCCGGACTGCTCGTCGGACTGGCGCGAAATCAATGAAATCAGGCCTGCGTCCAGTTCCGGAACGTCCATGAGTCGTGTCCAAGGCAGGCTGAGGCACGGTCCGAATTGCTCAAGGAAATGAGCCATTCCCTCGTCGCCGCCGGCTATCCTGTAACTCTCGAACAGTCCCATCTGCGCCCACCGGAGTCCGAAACTGAACCGGATGATATCGTCTATTTCGCCAGTGGTGGCTACGCCGTCCTTCACCAGCCAAAGCGCTTCCCGCCAGACCGCTTCAAGCAGCCTGTCTGCGACATGCGCATCGATTTCGCTTCGGATCGTGACGGGATGCATGCCTACGCCGCTCAGCAATTTGCTGGCGGCTGCGACAGTTTCTTTCGCATTCGCGGGGCTAGCGACGATTTCTACGAGCGGGATCAGATAGACCGGATTGAATGGATGCGCGACGATGATTTCTTCCGGTCGGAGGGTGCCGCCTTGCAGGTCGGATGGTTTGAATCCCGATGTCGATGACGCGATGGTGATGCCTGCCGGACTGCTTTGCTGGATCTGCCGAAAAACGTCTCGCTTCATTTCCAGACGTTCCGAAACGCTTTCTTGCACCCAATCCGCATTGCGGACGGCTTCGTCGATGCTCCCGCAGACAGTCGCGCTCCCTTCGTCCGGCAGCTTGCCGTCGTAAAGAGCAGGGTAGGAGCGCCGGGCGTTCTCCATCATTCGATCCGCTCTTTTGAATGACGCCGGCGATGGGTCGAAAATCTTGACGTTCCAACCGCCCAATCTGAATCGTGCGGCCCACGCGCCTCCAATGACGCCGCCGCCGATGATCGCTGCGGTTTTCAATGGAGTGAATCCAGAATCCCTGAATGCATTTGGCACGTTCTGACCCTCCATGGCCTACGTTGTCGAAACAGGCGCAACGCAAAAAATCTCCAAGGGACAACCCGACATTTGAAGTGCATGTCGAGCCGGTCAAAAGGATGATCTGCAACCGAGCTCCGCCGACGCCTTAAAGGGCTTTGAGCGATATCCCGATGGAATGCTTGCGCTCGCTTCCCGTTTACTTCTTGGCAAGCCAGCGGACTAGCGATTTGTTGGGATCGGACAGTTCTTCGATGGAGTCGTAGCAGGAGTCCCTCCATCCATTTTCGGGCAGTCCGGTATAGAGCATCAGGTTGAGCGGGTAATTCTCGCTGTCGGTGCAGCGCCGGAAATCATCCCTGAACAGGAATGTCGGCTTGCCCCACGCGATGGCCATTCCGAGTTCGACCATTACGCCTTCATCGGGCGGGCAACCGTTGACGACGGCGAAAATTCCGTCTGAATCCCTTACGTCCCTCATATCCGCTTGCCCGACCTCGTAGGCCCAGCCTGGCTTGATCATGGCAATCTGGTTGTTCCGGGCGAACGGCTCCCAGACCTCCGCTCCCAGCGATTCCAACGCCTGCTGCAGTTCGGGAAGAAGTGTCTGCTTCTGCATCTTCGAAAACCCGTAAGGGCTCGCAAGATAAAGTGTCTTCGCCACAATTTGCCTCCATGCAAATCAATTGCCGGCGCAACCATGAACGGTTGTCGACGGATTCGGCGCACTATATCGCGGCGTTGTTGAAAGTGCAGCGATTTGTGGCGCGGCGTTCGCTGAAACTTCAGCCTGCGGACACGAAAATGATTTGATCGTTTGAATGTAGGCCGATCCGCAGTTAACGAATGCCGTTCGAAATTCGACATCCCGGGCGAGATTGAAAGCTCGGGCATCGGCGTCGGACGACGTCTTCAAAGGAGATTCGCGCATGAAGATTCGCGCCGCGAAATTATGGGATGCAGAGGCGATCGCAGACGTCTGGAACCAAGTCATTCTGAAGACGGACAGGACGTTCAACAGCATAGAGATGAAACCGTCCGACATCACCGCGATGATCGCGGAGAAAGGCCGCGAAGGCCATCCGCTTATTGTTGCCGAAAGGAACGGGATTCTGGGCTTTGCGACATACGGCCAGTTCAGATCGAGCGTGGGTTACGCGCGCACGATGGAGCATACGATAATCGTGAGGGACGGTGCGCAAAGATCCGGCGTCGGCCGAATGCTCATGGAACGGATCGAAGAAATCGCAAAGAAAAACAACGTGCATTCGCTGGTCGCCGGAATAAGCGGAACGAACAATGCGGCCATCCTCTTTCACAGGGCGCAAGGATTCGTGCAGGTCGGCAGAATGCCGGAGGTCGGATACAAGTTCGGCCGCTGGCATGACCTTGTCCTGATGCAGAAGATGGTCGCCGAGTTGCCGCAGGATGCCCGTTCGAGCGCCTCCCGGAAATCAATTTGGAGTCAATTGCTGGAATTTTTCACCGGTCCGAAGGCGACAGCGGGCAGATCGGATTCATCCAGCCGAAGAGAAATGCCGCGGGAGCATTCCGCATCCTTCATGATTGCGATCATTTGTCTCGGCGCGAAGATCGCGAAAGCGGACGGGCTTGTGACGAAGGACGAGGTGACTGCTTTTCGGAAGATCTTCATCATCGGCGAGGCGGATGCTCCGCTCGCGGCCAAGGTGTACAACTATGCAAAGCGGAGCGCCGTAGGGTACGAGCAGTACGCAAAACGCGTCGCCCGGCATTTCGGACCTGGAAATCGGATGCTCGATCTGATTCTTGAAGGGTTGTTCGTGATCGCGGACGCGGATGGCACGATTTCTCAAGCGGAAGCGGACGTTCTGCGGAAGATCGGGCAGATATTCGGAGTTCCCGAAAGAAACTTCGCGAACTTGATGAACCGGTTCGGATACGAAAAGCGCGAGTCTCCCTATGACATATTGAACGTCCATCCGGACATGCCGACAGAGGAAATCAAGGCACGATGGCGAGCGTTGGCGAAGGAGAACCATCCGGACGTGCTGACTGCGAAAGGGATGCCGAAAGAGGCGGTGAAGCTGGCGGAAATCCGGATGGCGTCAATCAATAGGGCTTGGGAGCAGATCAAGAGCGAACGCGAATGAGTTTCCGAAGATCGCGCGCGCCGGGGTGCCGAAGGCGGCTTGCAAACGAGCGGAACGGTTGAATAGCGAATAAGTCGCAACTAAGCTAATTCGGCATTCGCGCCAGCCTCGACGCCGATTGCGAAGGAATTTTGAGTTCGACGGCGGGGCGGCGAAACGATTTGAGGTCTTGGCATGGCATGGCGTCCGTACTCTTCGATCGAAGTTCCCACATTGCTGCTGATGGCGTTGTGCTACGTCCTTTGGTTCGCGGCGGTGCTGTGGATTGCCGAGTTTTCGTGGCTGCTGGCCGCGGTCTCCCTTGCTTTCATAATCGCGTTCCATTCGTCGCTGCAGCACGAAGTTCTTCACGGCCATCCGCTGCCAAGCAAGTTCTGGAGTGAAATGCTGGTCGTTCCCGCCGTGGGATTGTTCATTCCGTACCAAAGATTCCGCGACTTGCATCTGCAGCACCATATCGACCCGAACCTGACCGATCCGTACGAGGATCCGGAAACCAACTTCCTCGACCCGGAGGTCTGGGCGGACCTTCCTCGCGCGCGCAGGAGCATGCTTCAATTCAACAACTCGCTGGCGGGGCGGATGCTCATCGGCCCGTTGATTTCGCAGTGGGTTTTCATGAAGTCGGACTTCGCTCTGATTCTTTCCGGAAACCGCTCGGTGATGAAGGCATGGTTTCTCCATGTCGCGGGAACCGTGCCGGTCGTCGCGATCATCGTCGAGGCCGGCGCGCTCTCATTTTGGTGGTATTTGGCTGCGGCCTACGGCGGGCTGTCGATCCTGAAGGTTCGGACATTTCTGGAGCACCGGGCGCACGAAAGCCCGAGAGGGCGAACTGCGATTGTGGAAGATCGCGGGTTTTTGTCTTGGATATTCCTCAACAACAACTTCCACCTCGTGCACCATATGCATCCGGTTGAACCGTGGTATCGGCTTCCGGCATTGTTCGACCGGAACCGGGAGCGCTTCTTGGAGGATAACGAGGGTTACAGCTACGGACGATATTCGGAAATATTCGCGAAGTATTTTTTCAAGGCGAAGGATCCGGTTCCCCATCCGATCTGGAAGCGCAAATGACTGGTTCTTGTCGGCGAGGATCTTGGCGCCGCCGGAAGGGAATCGCGAAAGCCGATGACTTTCGCTTGGAGCCAGATCGATCCTGAAGCGGCCGATAATGCCGAGCCGCCGCCCATGCCGCCGCCTTTTTGGGGATCAGTGCTTGGAAAGATCGAGCGCCCGGGTTTGGCAGCGGCGATCAAGATGCGCGGCAAATGGGCGATTGCTTCATTCTCCGGATTGCCAGCCGCGAGGCATTTTCCGGCCGGTTCCCCATTGTCTCCTTTTGGGCGGACCGTGATTCTGGAAACGGGTTGAAGGCTCCATCGAAGGATGCTCCGCTACGCTTTGTCCCGGCTCGCGTCGCTTGCCGCCAGTCTGCTCGCCGCGAGTCTGGTAATCTTCGCAGTGATTGAAATCATACCGGGCGATCCGGCCGCGTTCATGCTCGGGCTGAACGCTTCAGAGGAGACGGTGGCCGCGTTGCGGCGCGAACTCGGTCTGACGGACGACGTCGCGGGCAGGTATTTCGCTTGGGTCGGCGGCATGCTGACGGGCGATTTCGGCGTATCGTACACCTACAGGGTTCCCGTGACGGAACTCGTCGGCGACCGGATAATGATTTCGCTGCCGTTGGCGCTGTATGCGTTGACGCTTTCGACGGCGATCGCGTTCCCCGTCGGTCTCATCGCGGCAGCGAAGCGCGGCGGCGTTGCGGATTTCGGAATCATGGGCGCTACGCAGCTCGGAATCGCGCTGCCGAATTTCTGGTTCGCGATGCTCTTGGTCGTATTCTTCGCGATCGGCCTGAAATGGTTTTCAGCTGGCGGCTTTCCCGGTTGGGAAGTCGGTTTTTTCGCTGGAATGAAGGCTTTGACGCTCCCGGCGGTCGCGCTGGCGCTCCCGCAAGCGTCGATACTTTCCAGAGTCATGCGGTCGGCGTTGATCGAAACCTTGTCCCAAGAGTACATTCGAACCGCGAGGGCGAAAGGTCTCACCAAGCGCCAAGCTGTCGTCAGGCACGCATTGCGCAATGCGTTGATACCCGTGCTCACCATCATAGGCCTGCAATTCTCGTTCCTGCTTGCAGGAGCGATCATCATCGAAAATGTCTTTTTCCTTCCCGGATTGGGGCGGCTGATCTTCCAAGGAATCACCCAGCGGGATCTGGTCGTCGTCGAAAGCGTCGTGATGCTGCTGGTTTTCGCCGTGGTCACAGTCAATTTTCTTGTCGATATCGCGTACGCCGTTGTCGACCCCAGATTGCGCATCCGAAAATGAGACTGCCGACGGTTCTTGTCGCGGGCGCGGCGATTTCTGCGTTCTTCCTGGCGGCCGCGCTGCTTTCTTTCATTTGGACGCCTTATCCGGTTGAAACGCTCAACATTTCGGCGCGGCTCCGGCCTGCCGGCGGCGAGTATCTGCTCGGCACCGATCATTTCGGGAGGGATGTGCTGTCGATGCTGATGGTGGGAGCGAGGACGTCCATAGGTGTGGCCGTGCTTGCCGTGGGAATCGGAATGGCGCTCGGCATCCCGCTCGGCCTCGCCGCCGCGGCGAACCGAGGCAGCATTTTTGACGAGATCATCATGCGGAGCAACGATCTCGTGTTCGCTTTTCCGTCGCTGGTGATCGCGATCCTGATCACAGCCGTGTTCGGTCCGTCCGCCGTCAACGCGATTCTGGCCATCGGAATCTTCAACATTCCCGTTTTCGCGAGGGTGACGAGAGGCGGCGCGTTGAGCCTCTGGACGCTGGACTACATACTTGCGGCCCGGGTTGCCGGGAAACGGGCGTTCCGAATCTCGGTCGAGCATATTCTTCCGAACATTGCCAACCTCATTGTCGTCCAAGGAACGATTCAGTTTTCGCTGGGAATTCTCGCGGAAGCCGGGCTGTCCTATGTCGGCTTGGGCGCTCAGCCGCCGACCCCGAGCTGGGGGCGCATGCTGGCCGATGCGCAAACGCTCATCTACACCGACCCGAGGCTGGCTGTCATGCCCGGGGTTGCAATCATTCTGATGGTGCTGGGACTGAATCTGATGGGCGACGGTCTCAGGGACTACCTTGACCCGAAAGTGAGGCGGGCGCGCTGATGGCCCTGCTTTCGGTCAGGAACTTGAATGTGGCGATCGGAGACGTGCCCGTCCTGAAAGATGTCTCGCTGGATATTGAACCTGGATCGATATTCGGCGTCGTCGGCGAATCCGGCTCCGGCAAATCGATGGCGGCGCTTTCGATCATGGGTCTTCTTCCGGAGGGCGCGGTGCGCGCCGGCTCGGCCGAGCTTGACGGAAGGAATTTGTTCGACTTGGGCGAACGGGAAATGTGCGCCATTCGCGGCGGCGAGATCGGCATGATTTTCCAAGAGCCCATGAGCGCGCTCAATCCGGTCAAGACCATCGGGGACCAAGTCGCTGAAACGCTTCTGGTGCATGGAAAGATGAACGCGGCCGACGCGCGCGAAGTCGCTCGCGAAAAACTGGGCAGGGTCGGGATGCCGGAAACCCGTTTTCCGCTGGACCTTTACCCGCACCAGTTGTCGGGAGGGCAGCGGCAGCGCGTGTGCATTGCCCTCGCCGTCGCGCTTCGACCCAAACTGCTGATCGCGGACGAGCCGACGACCGCATTGGACGTCTCGACGCAAATTCAAATCCTGCGTCTCCTCGAATCGCTGGTTCGGGAGGAGCGAATGTCGCTGATGCTGATTACTCACGATTTGGCGGTGGTCGCCGGCATGGCCGATTTCGTCTCTGTGATGGAGAACGCGCGGATCGTCGAAGCTGCGGAGACCGAAAGCCTTTTTCGCCGCATGCGCCATCCCTACACGAAGAAACTTTTTGCTGCATCGAGCCACGTTCCGCATCGGCCCTCCGTTCCTGTCGAATCGCCGCTGCTGGAGGTTCGCGACGCCGTGCGCGAATACGCATTGCCCAGAACGAGCCTGTTCGAAAGACCGAAGCGGATAAGGGCGGTGGACAACGTAAGTTTCGAGCTGCGATCAAGGGAGAGCCTCGGATTGGTCGGCGAGTCCGGTTGCGGGAAATCGACGCTCACCAGGGCCATACTGGGCCTCGATCCCCTTCAGGGCGGAGCAATCCGAGTCGATGGAGAGCCGGTCAGATCGGAATCGTTCCTCTCGGGGGAAGTCCGCATGAAAATGCAGGCCGTCTTTCAGGATCCGCATGGTTCATTCAACCCGCGCCACAAAGTCGGACGTCTGGTTGCCGAACCGTTCCATCTCATCAGAAGCAGGCGCATCGCTCGCTCCGAGCGCGACGAGCGCGTCGCCGCGGCGCTGGAAGACGTCGGTCTTCGGACTGACGACATGGAGAAGTTCATCCACGAGTTTTCGGGCGGCCAGCGCCAAAGGATTGCCATTGCGCGAGCGCTCGTGCTGCGTCCGAAGCTTATCGTGCTGGACGAAGCGGTCTCGGCGCTGGATGTCTCGATCCGAGCGCAGATTCTGGATTTGCTGGCTGCTCTGCAGGTTCAGCATGGGCTTTCCTATTTGTTCATCAGCCATGATCTCACCGTCGTAAGGGCGATCACCGATCGCGTCATGGTCATGCACGACGGGGTGATCATTGAGGAAGGCGAAACCAGATCCGTGCTGGACAATCCCAAGCAGCGCTACACGAAACAGCTCATCGATGCCGCTCCGGCCATTCCGTCGGATTGGCTGGAAAACTAGTGGCACCTTCAACACACAAGAGTCCCTTTGATGCTTGCCGGCTCCGGTGCGGCATCTGCGATTCCATCAGGCGGATTGATAAGCCGCGTTTGCAATTCATTGAACTGCACAACGAGAAAGAGGCGAAGTCGTTCAAATGGGCGGGCAGCTCGGATCGGCTCGTCGCCGTCCGTCGAAGAGGGTTTCAAATAACTCGAACAAGCCACTAGGGCTGCCTGCCGCCGGGTTGAAGACCGGAGCCTCGATGCAAGGCGGGCAGGGCGGCGAAGCGCCGCCCTGCTTGGATTGAGGTTCCGATCAATCGGTCCAATAAACGCCAGTCAAGTCGTTCGCTTGGGTGGGCGAATTCGGCCAGAGCCCGACCACATTCGCATTTGCCACTCCGATCTTCGCCAACTGGAAGAGGTAGCCGTTCACATAGTCTTCGGAAATCCGGCGCTGAGCGGCAGCCAGCAGTTCGGAACGCTTCGCAGGATCGTTGGTGACCGACAGTTCGGCGTTGATCTCTTGGAATTCGGCGCTGTCGTAAAGGAAATAGTATTCGGGACGAGCATAGATGTTGATATCGTTCGGTTCCGTATGGCTGACGATAGTGAGGTCGTAGTCCTTGTTCCGGAAGACCTGCTCAAGCCACTGCGCCCATTCCAAATTGCTGACCTCCACTTGGATTCCGACTGCGCGAAGCTGTGCGGCGACAATTTCTCCGCCCCTGCGAGCATAGGAGGGAGGCGGAAGCATCAGCCTCAGCTCGAGGCCGTCGGCGTATCCCGCCTCGGCGAGCAGTTGCATGGACATCTCGGGGTCGTACGCCGAATTTCCGGTCAAATTCACATAATCGGGGTGGTGCGGCGGGAAGTGGGTTCCGATCGGAGTGCCGAAGCCGAACATCGCGCCGTCGATGATTTCTTGGCGGTTGATGGCATGAGCGATCGCTTTGCGCACCCTCACATCCATGAGCGGTTCCGACTGATTGTTGGTCGAGAGGATTGTTTCGCCTTCCGTCGACCCCAAAATGACGTCGAATGACGGGTTGGCTTCAAACTGGCCGACGGCTTCCGGAGCGGCGAAGTTCGGGATCGCGTCCACATCGCCAGCCATAAGCGCCGCCAATTGGGCCGTTGGATCGGAGATGAATTTGAAAACCGCCTTTTCCAATGCGACCGGCTCGCCCCAGTAGTCGGGGTTCCTCGCGATTTCCACGCTGTCGCCTTGGCGCCATTCCACGAACTTGAACGGGCCGGTCCCGATCGGGCTGGTTGCGGCTGAGCCGACGGATTCTTCCGCGACGATTACGGCATCGCCCCACGCCATGTTCGTTGTGAAGGTTCCGTTCGGATTCGAAAGCGTGACCCGTACGGTCAACGGGTCGACGACGTCCACGTCGGCGATGCCCGCAAACAGCGCTTTCTGGGCATTCGTGGAATCTTCGGCTCGGGCCCTGTCAAGCGAAAACTTCACGTCGTTCGCATCGAATGCGGAGCCGTCGTGGAAGGTGACGCCGTCGCGCAGGTGGAAGGTGTATACCAGCCCGTCATCCGAGATATCCCACGAATGCGCCAGCGCGGGGCGGACGGAGCCGTCGGGGGCGTATCTGGTGAGTCCTTCGTAAATGTTCGCGTAGACGACTTCGTCGATTGCCGCAGCAGCGCCGCCCGTGGGGTCGAGATTCGGCGGCTCGAGCGGCATGACGATCGTAATCGACGTATTCGCGGCGTTCGCGGATCCGCAGACTGCGACGAGCGCGAGCCCCGCGGCCAGTCCGGTAAATTTGTGCTTGAGCGACATTTTCATTCTCCTTCGTTTGCCGTTTTCGCGCCAATTTTCTGCCTAGTCGTTTTTCGGCAAAAGCAATTCCGCCAGCGTCAGCGACATGACCTTGGCGCTGTCGAGCATGTCTTCGATGCCGATCCATTCATCGGGCTGGTGGGCAAGATCAAGGATTCCCGGGCCATAGGCAATACAGTTCTTCATGCGGCCTATCCGATCAATATGTTTCTGATCGTAGGTTCCGGGCGACACCACGTATTCAGGCTGGGTGCGCAGCACCTGTTCTATCGCCTTCGATACGGTCCGTGCGACCGGGGAGTTCTTCTCCGTCATGACCGGTTCCACATGAAACAACTCGCGCATTTCACACTCGAATCCGGGCCGATTCGAAGACAGCCGGTCGATGATCTCCCGAATTTCGCCGCGCACCTCGTCCGCCGTTTCCTCGAACAGATATCTGCGGTCCAATGTAAGCCGACACCGGTCCGGAACGCATGAGGCAGGGAGTCCGGTGTAGTCTTCGTCCTGCTCCGGTTCCCCGCCATGGATTGAGTTCAGATTGATCGTGGATTGCCGAGCGCCGTCGGGGACGACGGGCATCGACGTATGTTTTCCGGCCAAGGCCGGGACGAGTTTTTGTTCAATTTCCGAGATGACCGCTCCCATATTGCGCACGGCGCAGACTCCAAGGAACGGCATTGATCCGTGCGCAATTCGGCCTTTCGTTTCCAATTCGGCCCACCACACGCCGCGATGTCCCAAGCAGATGCGGTTCTTGTTGAGCGGCTCCGGAATAATGACGTGGTCAACTCGGCCCGGTGCGAAATACCCCTGTTCGGCAAGCCAAGCCACCCCGCCATATCCTCCCGACTCTTCGTCGGCGGTTCCCGAAATCTCAATCGCGCCGCTGAAATCGGGAAAGCAGTCGGAGAAGGCTTCAGCAGCAATGATCGAAGCAGCCATGCCGCCCTTCATGTCGCATGCGCCGCGACCGAAGATCTTCCCGTCTGCGACCGGACCGTTGAACGGGTCGACAGACCAGCCATGCCCGACCTGCACGACGTCGATATGCGAATTGAAATGAACGCATTCTCCCGACCGTACGCCGGACTTGCGCGCCAAAACGTTCCAACGCGGGTGCTTGTCGCTATCCGCGAGTGAACCGACCGCGCGAAGCAGGTTTGTTTCGAATCCCGACTCGCTCAATCTTCGATGAACAAACTCGCAGATTTCACGATAATTCAGCCCGGGCGGGTTCAGCGTTGGTATCGCGATCAGATCCTTGGTCAATTGGATCAGATCGCTTCGCCTCTGATCGATCTCATGCATCAAACGCTGAATATTCGCCATTCTCAGCAATGTGTCCTTTCTTGGCCGTCTGCAACCCTAGCCTTGAAATGTTGATTGAGCAACGCGCCGATTCGCCAAGAGTGCATCCTGTTTCCCGGGCAATGATTCCCTCGAATTTTCTCAACCGGATATGCGGCATCTGCCGATTGTGGCCATTCGACCTCGCTGGGCTCCGCGGACCTGAATTTTGATGAGCGCGAAACTCAGTTGCCCGAAGATCCCGGTTGCAACTCTTGAAATGCTGAAACCGGACGGCACGAGCGCGCGCGGAAGCAACTTAACCGAAAGTGGGATGCACCCGGATCCGGAACAGCGTTTGACAGGCGAAACGGAGGGAAACAATGTTATGTTGATATAAATCTAATCGTTTGCGCCGCATGGCCGAGCGGCGTTGCCTGCGGTTCGCCAAGTGTCAGCGATTGTTCTCGCGAAAGGATGCAGACCACGGGCGAGCCGACGCTCCAAGAATTGTCCAAAGTACAAGCGCTACTAGAGGAAAGGATGAATTCGAATCTGGCACAGCAAAAAGGCGCATTTGACAAGATGCAGACGGATCAAGCTCGGCGTGACGCGCACCGAGACGGGATCTTGGCGGAGAAAGGAATATCTTGGTCGAGCTGCGGGCGGACATAGCGAAGCGCGACGCAGAGAACAGAGCGGATGCGGAACGGCGCGATGCGGATATGGCAAAACGCGACGCGGATATGAGTCAGCGCCATAGGGCGGAACTGAAGTGGATATTCGGCCTTTTGATCACTTGCACGTTTGCCTTGGGTGCCTTCTTCGGCTGGCCGTTTTGACGGAATGCAATTCTTGAAACCCACCTGCCAATGCAATTTCGTGCTGATCGGCAGACGCATACTGATTGCCTGACCATCCTTCAACACGCGCAAAACCAGGCGGAACCGAAAACGGACAGCGGCATCGGTGCCGTCGCAACTACGGACGGCAAAGGAGGGCTGGTCAGCTGGTTGCGCAACCGGCGATGCCCAATGCAGTCCCGCTATCGAAGTCATATGGCGTTGGCGCCGTTGCGGTACGGATTTCTGGCCATTTCGGAACTGCGATGTAGTTCACGCGAACGGCCGCGCTAGCTGGGTGCGTCGGTTTCATCTCAACCAATGCAAGTCCTGCGATGGCCGCGGGGCGGAAAAGAAACCCGTCGAGGCGGACCCGTGGCTTTGGGCAGCGCCGACAGGTCGCCATGCACCCATGGTGCCGGGCATTGCCAACACCGCCGTTGCGCGTGGCAAGCTCTATCCGGCCAAACAATGCAACCACCGGTCTTTCGCCAATGATGTGTCTGAAGAGAGTCGCATGAATTTGAAAGATCGTGATTCAGCCCCCTCGCTCCATCGACACGTTTGCTCCATATTGCTGGAAACGGGGATCAATGAAGGCAATCCTTGCCGACGACATTCTTGCATTCGCGGACTCAAACGGCCATGAGTTTCGCGAATTCGCTCAACCCTGCAACGTGCCGAGCGGATTTCGGGAGCATCAATGATGAGATATGCGAAATACGGATTCAGGATATTGCTGGCGGCAGTGTTCATCGCCTGCTTGGATTACAATCTGCCTTCGATTGACGTGGTGAAGATCGTCGGTACGGAAGTTGTCAGAACGGACGTCAGCAATCGCAGCTTGTTCTGGTCTTCGAATTCCGGTTCAACCGACGCCGCTGGAAACCGGGACATTAGGTTCATCAACTCCGCCTTTCCCGATGATCGACCGCGCGTTTACCGGAACGAAGACACAGGTTGGGGCTGGCCGCCTTATTTCAAGTTCGACAGCGGAGATTTGCAGGCCGATGCCGAGTTGCATTTGAAGGGCCAGGATTCGGATCAGCAATGGGTTGCTGTAAGGCATTACGGGTGGCGGTCGACAATACTGTCAATCTACCCAAACGCGCTGAGTCTTTGGCCGGTCGCCGGTCCCGAAGAGAATCCCATTAGTTTGGTCAGGATTGCCGGGTTCATTGTTGCGGCGCTTTTCGCGGTAATGGTTTGGCGGCTGTGGACGATGTTCAAGGACTGGGCATACGAAAGGTTCGACTGGGTTCGCCGAAAGATTCGCCGGTGAATGCTGGTTTCGCCATCGTAGTGACATGTTTAAGCATATGTCATCCTCTTGGCGGATGGCGATAAGTCTCGTTCCTAGCTTCATCGGCAGGCTCTTATGCGTTTGCCCGAGTGTCTCGATCTGCGGTTTCTCGTTTATCGACAGCGCGACAGGGTATTACATTGGCAGAAACCTTTATCCAATACGCCGCATCAACAAGACCTGCCACGCCTCGGACGGAACTTCGCGTCCACACTGCGCACCCGGCGGGTTGCTTGTTTGGTGTGAAACATTTCTTCCTTCGCGCGCACCTTATCCGGTCCCCAGCTGTGCCGGGGTTGAACGGCGTCTGCGGGCTTTCACTCCCCGGCGCCGGGATTGCATAGTGGTGTGCCGATAATTCCGCAGGTTCGGTCGGGCATGTCAAGCGTCGGTTTCGAAGCCGGGTGCGTTTCACGTATTTTGGTGTAGTCCGTCTTGCGCTTTCGGGCATCGTCCGACTCCGGCATTCCGAGGATTGCAATAGTGGTCCGTACGGTTCAGCATGGAACGTTCCGAGAGCGAGTGCCAACTCCCTTCTCTTCGTCAAATGCCGTCTCAAAAACATGCGTTGGCTCGGCTTCCTCGATTGGAGGGCTTGTCGCGTTGCAGCCACCTGGCCAAAAACTTGAAACGCATCCTATCGTTATTCATTAGATTGACTTGTGCAGAGGTGTATTGTAACTATCTTAAATTGTGCGCGTTTTTTTGGGCCTTGGAATATATGGCAGTAAGGCGAATTGTGTGTTTAGCAAACTCTTACAAATTTGGTGGACTTTGCGTAGCTGGAATTGAACTAATGCCTAATGGCAGCTTCGGACAGTGGATCAGGCCAGTCACCAATCGGTCAAGCAGAGCAATCAACCACTTCGAGCAAACATGCACAGACGGTACACCGAGCAGGTTGCTCGACATCCTCGATATTGATTTTGGAGATGCGCTTCCAGAAAACCATCAGTCTGAAAATATCCTAATTAAATCTGGCAAAAAATGGAAGAAGATTGGAAGATTCCCACCAGCCAATCTTGCCCAAATACTGCATTATGGGAATGAACCGCTTTGGCCTTACGCTAAGAGCACTGCCAGCGGTCAGAACGACGAAATCCCAGCGGGCAAACTGCCTTACATTAAATTTTCCTTGGCCTTAATTAGGCCAGCCAGAGCAATGGTCCGAGTTTTTCAATCTCGCTACAAACAGAAAGGAAAACTTGATGTACGTGTGCGATTTGAATGGGGAGGGGAGCCAAACAATCTGAAATTGACCGATTTGCAGAAATCCTCCGGTTTTCAAAATGTAGGCTCGGGTGAATATAGTCTCAAAAACCCGACAATGTGTGTTAGCGTTGGTGAGATATTTATCCCTCAGAACGCAGCTTACAAGCTAGTCGCTGGTTTAATAGTCTGAAGAACGATGCCAAGCAAACATAAAATCTACACAGTCGGACATTCGACACAGCCGTTCGAACGATTCTTGCGTCTTTTGCGCAGGAACCAAATTACTGCTGTGGCTGATGTTCGATCATCGCCGTACAGTCGGTATGCCCCACAGTTCAACAAGGAGACTTTGAAGATTGAACTCAAAAGGGAAGATGTTGCCTACGTGTTTCTAGGCGCAGAACTTGGTGCGAGATCCGATGACAACTCCTGTTACGTAGGCAATACGGTCAGCTACGAAAAACTTGCTCAAACGTCTCTCTTCCGAAGAGGCATCCAAAGGCTTGAAGATGGAAGCGCTCGGCACAGCGTTGCCCTCATGTGCTCAGAGCAAGATCCAACTCATTGTCATAGGACAATATTGATTTCAAAATTCCTATCAGAAAGAGGTTTTGAAATTAGTCATATTCTCGGTACTGGCGAACTTGAAACCCATAGAGAAACGATGCTTCGAGTTCTCGACACCTTAAAGCCGCGTGAAAGAATGTTTGCTGGAAACATGCTTTTTTCAGAGGAAGAGCAAATCGAGCTAGCATACAAGGAGGGCGAGAAAAAATTCGCCTATCGTCGGGAAGGATGAACATCCAATGATTCAAATATTCACCATCGGTTTTACCAAAACGACCGCAGAACATTTTTTTGGACGTCTCAAGGAATCCGAATCACGAAGGCTCGTAGATGTTCGCCTGAATAATGTATCACAGCTTTCTGGGTTTGCCAAACGTGATGACTTAAGGTTCTTTGCGAAGAGTTTGTGTAACATGGATTATTTTCACGCCGCCGATCTAGCGCCGACAAAGCCAATGCTTGACGCTTACAAGAAAAAGCAAATTGATTGGCCCAGCTACGAAAACCAATATTTAAATTTATTGGCTAAGCGTCAGATTGAAAAGCTGCGCCCATCGGATTTTGACGGTTGTTGCCTACTTTGCAGCGAAGATACCCCACACTTTTGCCATCGTCGGCTTGTTGCCGAATACTTGGACAAGAAATGGGGAAATGTCGAGATTACTCACCTTTGAGGATGCAGGGGTAAAATTTCGTTGCCTTTGCCGCGCTGGGGCGGCACGAATCTGCAGTCAAGCTGTCAACCTGAACTTTGAAGCCCGCCGCGCGGGTAAGATTTGGGCGTTGCTCGCCCATGTTCGCGAAACAGCTACTAAGAATGCGCATTACTGCAGATTGCTGGCCGAAGCATTCTGCAAGAGCCAATGATATTGCCTCAAACCGATGGAAACTACAGCGAATTAATTCACCGTTGGCATCCCGAGCTGGTGGAAGAACGCAGCGTTTCTTTCCGTGGCATGGGACAAGAGTCCTTGGAAATCGATCACTTCGGTATATGCACGTATTGATGGACTCGCGTTGTAGCCGAAGTAGCTCATGCCGTCCGGCGTCATTCGCAGCCCTACGTTGTCGCAACGCTCCTTCATCAGCGGCGTAAGATCGCCGACGATATATACGTGTGCCGGCAAATTTTCTGCGTTGGAAACATGGCGGCCGGTCGAACAAAGCACGCCGCCGCTCCTGATTTTCCTGAGATATCCATACGCTTGGGCAATAGGGTCGGTTTCTTCTCCCGAACCGGATCTATTGTTCATCGGCCGCTTGAACTCAATAATCGTAATTGCTGTCTGATGACCGTTGTCCGTTTCGGAAAATATATGCGGATTCTCGTATTTGTTGATCGCGATCAAATCAGGTCTTTCTCCACTGCCTGCTCTCGTAGCCGGCATTGAAGAAAACGGCTTATCGGATCCGAGGTAGTATTGATGGAATGCCAGTCGCTCATCGATTAGCCAGAGATTGCTGCCCCGCAGGCATTCCAAGTCCTTGCTGGTGTGCCCCATGGGCATCAACAACGAATGAAGCACCTTTTCTCGGGCATACTTTCCGTCGCTCTGGATTTCCATCGCCTTCCGCAAAAGATCGATTGACTACGCGTCTGTGCGCGACGTACGAGGCCAGGTCCGATTGCTTCACCTGCTCCAATTCGGCTAGATAACTCCCGACACGTTCGCTATAGTCGTCGTAATCTTCCGACAAGTCAGGCTGCAGCAGTTTCTCTCCCTTCTCGAGAAACCCCTGTTCGATTTCATATTTTTTTTCATGCAGCAGTCGGCCTAGACTGGCATCGGAAATTCCAGGATCGACCGGAAAATCGTCTGAATGGAGATTCTTGACGATAGGCAGATATTGCGGCGCGGCCACTCTGACATAAGTATCCAGTCTTTCTCGACCGGCTGACACATTTTTCTCCAAATCATCTCTCAAGTAGCTTTGGATCAATGGTTTGAAGCTTGATCTCAAGTCAGACAGGGATACCTCCGAATCCGCAAACAATCCGGTTGATTTTTCATCGATGTCAATATCCGTACGCTCTTGATTGACCCTTTCGTCAATATAATTGCTTTCCACATAGCCCGCATAGCGATATGGGCCGCTGGAATCAGAAATGCTGGATGTCAGCCCGGGCATCTCGACAGTTTCTTTCTTCACCAATCGCCTCGCCGCGCAGTATGCGATGGAGTGCTTTGGAGTCGCATTCCTCCGCAATTTGACATGTGTGATATTGAAGTTGACGCCCTTGATTTCTACTGAGTCTTCCTTCCAATCCTTCAGCAAACCCGTATTGAACATGTCATTCAAGCAAAGCGGATCTTCGGCGTCTTCATCATGAATTTCGATCTGGGGAACACCGGCGGTCCGCACAAAATACCATAGCAAGTGCTCCATCAACCTTAAGGCGATTGAATCGGCTGTCTTTTCGACAGACCGCGCATACCTTGTGCGAAAGCCATCAAGCACAACCGACGACCCAATTTCATCTTCACTTTTCGGCGCATCCATTGGTTGCACTTCGTTTTCGGCAGTAAAGTCGAACCATCTCGCCTTGGTAATGCCTTCTTCTTCATACCAGCTTTTGATCCGAATTTTCTCGAACGCTTTGAGCCATGTCAGGCGCGCCACGCCTCGACAACCGCGTCCCTCCTTGCGCGTGAAGTCCAACTCTTGGAAGGACGTCCAGTTGCATTCGTTGAATCCAATGCCGTTATCAGTCACCTCGAAAGAAATAATGGGTCGTTCCGGCGGGCATCCGGACCCAAGCTCCAAGTGCTGAAGATCGCCTTGTCTCCGAATGCCAACGACGATCCGGCCGGATTCGCCGATTTTGTTTTCGGACTGGAACCGATCTTCAATCGCTTCAATTGAATTCACCACTGCCTCAAACAATGGCATTAATCCGTTCGACTTTGACAGGGCTACGTTTTTTACGCGGCCCTTCAGGTTGCTTTTCATTCACTCATTCCTTGTCGGCGGGAACCGCCCTGCCTCTCAGCAATCCATGCGGCAATTTTGCAGACTACGCCCAATTTGTCCCGCTTGATAGGTGCATGTTTGCTGCTGCTTGCGGAATCTGCCGGGCGAAAGACGTCGGCAACTTCATCAGACGAGTTCGCGCACTCGCGAGTTTGTGCATCGGCTTGAAAGGTTGCTCCTTTCTGGGGCAATCGGCCTCAAAAAGCGGATTCAACCTGAATTCCGACGAGCAAAGATGCAGTTGCTGAATGCAACCTTGGCATCGTGGCCTAACTCGCTGCCCGGTCCGAGTTGCCGAAATAGAACTCTTTGAAAGCAGCTGCGGCAGCCTCGACTTCGTCATCGCCGATGCCCAGATGCATCACGATCCTGATGGTGGGAAACTTGTTTCCTACCAGCACTGATCGTCGCGCCAGGAAAGAAATCAATGAGGCATGATCCTCTTTCCGGGGGGTAACGAACAACATGTTAGTGGCGTGCCGAACATCCAGCTCGGCGGACGCAGGCAATTTCCTCAGCGCGTCGGCGAGCAGATCCGCCCTCCTGTGATCTTCCGGCAATCTCTCGACATTGTGCTCCAGCGCATAAAGGCCGGCCGCTGCGAGGACCCCGGATTGGCGCATTCCGCCCCCAAGAATTTTCCGGTTTCTGCGGGCCGCCCGCGCGAACGGCTCCGATCCTGCGAGCATCGTTCCCGCAGGCGTGCCCAATCCCTTGGACAAGCATGCTGAGACCGAATCCGCTACCGAAGCGATTTTTGAAGCGCTCGTGCCGAGGGCGGCGGCGGCATTGAATATCCGCGCGCCGTCGAGGTGGATCGCGAGTCCATGCTCCCGTGCTGCGCGAGCCGACGACTCCATGGCGGCGTGAGAAAGGGGTTTGCCGGAAACCGTGTTTTCAAGGCAAAGAAGTCGTGTCCGGGGATTGTGAGGATCGTCGGCTTTGACCGCGGAGGCGATCTCATACGGATCAAGCGCTCCGTCCGTGTCGACCTGCAAAGGGCAGAATACGACGCCGCCCAATGCGGAGGCGCCGCCAGCCTCGTAGGCGTAAGTATGATATGATCGCCCGACAATCATTTCATCGCCGCGACCGCAATGAGATAGAATTGCCGCCAAATTGCTCTGCGTTCCTGTCGGAAAAAAGATTGCCGCGTCTTTGCCGAGCAACTCCGCCGAGCGCCTTTCGAGTTCCTTGACGGTTGGATCGTCGCCAAAGACATCGTCGCCGACTTTCGCTTCGGCCATTGCCCTGCGCATGCCGGCGCACGGCCGCGTGACGGTATCGCTCCTCAGATCCACCGAATTCGACAATTCCGGATCGGTCCGCGGATTCGGTTCTTTCGAAAGGTCGGCATCAGGATCCGCGGTCGCCGACTCGATCAAAGATCCCGCATTGTCTCCGGATTTCATTGTTTCCGCTTCCCCCTGTTGGACGGACTGAAATTTCCGCTATGCCAATTCGCACAATTGCATGTTGCAATTCAAGTTCCGTTGGCACTGTCGTGCCAACTGGAGGTCGGCAGCTAGGGCGCGTCGATTTGGTCGCATGCAGACACCGCGCGAGCGACCCGATTGTGATCGCAGTCCCAATTTGCGCTTGACGCGTGAGCAGGTATTTGCCAGTATGCACGATTGCATACTTATTTAGAATGAAATACTGGCGCATAATGACCAATTCGAATTGGCATTACCCTCGCAAAGAGTTTGCTGACAAGGTTTACAATCTGCTTGCGAAAGGGCCGATACAGGGAGTCAGCATATTTGGGCTTCGCAGGACCGGAAAGACCCAGTTCCTTACCCATGATCTGGCGCCGCTAGCAGAGGACAAAGGGCATCGGGTTGTATACGCAAGCCTTTGGCAGACGCTGGAATCGCCGCTCGCCATCTTGCTGTACGAATTTGATCGCGCATTGAGAGCAGGGTCATTTCTCGACAGGGTGAAGTCGGTTGCCGGCGGCATCGCGCCGAAATTCAAGATCAGGACGCCAGACGGCACATCGGAGATGGAAATAGATCTCGCCAAATTGAAAGGCAAAGCGCCAGAACAGCATCTGCTTTTGCTTGATCAGTATTGCGAGCGCCTGGCAAGCGACAGAAAGCCTGCCTTTCTTTTCTTTGATGAATTCCAAGAGTTGGAAAAATGGGACAATGCGAGGACCGTGGTTGCCGCGCTTAGAACAAGCCTCGACAAGCGCACCGACGGTTTGGCGGCAGTCTTTTCAGGATCCTCCCAAATCGGCCTCCAACGGGTTTTTTCTGAGCGCGACGCTCCTTTTTTCAGATTCGCGCTCCCGATTGATCTTCCGCCTCTGACGGATGAATTTGTCGATCATCAACTGACGGCGTTTCGCTCCGTGTCGAAGAAGACTATCGAAAGGGCCAAGGCGCTGGAAGCATTCCACCTGTTCAATTCCAACCCCATGTTCTTCCAGCGGTGGCTCATGACGATCGCAATTCATCCGAACATGTCGGATTCCGACGCGGTCGATGCGGTTCAAGCAGAATTCGCATTGGAATTCGGATTCAACCGAATATGGCTCGAACTGAATCAGAATCAGAGAATAATGGCGCGGATGTTGGCGAGTCGCGTTGAACAGGTCTATGGCCGCAACGGCGTTGACTTCATCAGAGATTTGACCAACGAAAATCCGCCTTCGAAGTCAGCACTCCAGGCCGCGGTCAACCGGCTGGCCCGTCTCGGAATTGTCGATCAGTGGGGCAACGTGTGGCGTTTTGCCGATCCGCTCTTTGAGAATTGGGTTCTTGGCCGCCCCGCTTCGGATTTCTAGCAGTATTCAAGGGTATGCACCGTCGCATACCGTTTGTCTGAAGTTTTGCGCTGCCGTCGCTATCTCGCTTTGATCAGCGGTTAGCCGACCAGCAAACCCGGCGTGCATAGCTCAATACTCGTCGCGGCGGTATTCGCACTGCGCCAAGCGCATCGGCTGAAATGCGGGTCGGGGTCGAGATCCCATGCTGATGTCCGACATCCGGTTTTCGCCACTCATGATTTGCGTAATTTTTGCAAGGGATTGACGACCTCGTAAGCGGAGGCCGTGGCAACAACTTTATGCGGTGTTCCAGCTTCCTGCAGAAGATTGGCAAGAAATCTTCTCCATAATGACAAATGGGCTCCGGTGATTCAGAGCCCCAACGTCGACCGAGCATCCCCCAATCCTTGAATGCTGCCAAAAGGCATGTTTGCCGGGCACGCAAGTGTTTCCCGCAAAAATCCGTGACCAATCCATCTCGACTCGGCAAGTCCTTGACCTCTGAAGGGTGAACATTCCTTCTCTCCGTCCAAGGGTTGGAACAGCGCGGTCGCCGGTCGTGCGAAGACGTGCTTTCTTGGCGGAAAGGCCTCGAGTGTTCGGAGAGCAACCGGTGGACCGCCGCTTTCTATTTTCAGTGGAACCGGGGTTTTGAGGCACTTGGAGCGCCTGTACCTTCGACGCCGGAACGGAAGCATTCTTGACCTTTAAAAACTTGACGCATGCCGGCGTCTCTTTCCGAAAGACCCCGACTGTCCGGGCGTTCGTCAACCTGACGTGAAATCGAGTGCCCGTTTCGTACGCTTGGAGGGCGCTGTTGAGCAAGAATGAAAAGACAATCTTCATTGCCTCGATTATCTTTTGCGTCGGCGGACTTGAGGGCTTGCAGGCCCGCAAGCCTTCGCGGTGGCGGAGCGGAAACTTGCCATCCCGGAATCGATGCGCCATATTGATTGCGCGGCCTGTTGGCCTCAAATGCGAGGTACGCGCAGGTTTCGTGAACCACGGCGTCGGGTGATGTAATGCAAGCAACTCAGCACAGCAGTCGGCCGCTGTCGCCGCACGCAACAATATATCGCTTCCCGTTGAATGCCGTTCTGTCGATCCTGCACAGGATCACGGGCGTGGCATTGGCCGTCGGAGGAGTTGTTGTCGTCTGGTGGCTCCTCGCCGCATCGGTCTCGCGCGACTACTTCGAGCTCGTCGACGGCCTCATGACCTCGGTACTTGGAGATCTGGTCATTTTAGGTTGTCTGGCAGCGCTTTCGTTTCACTTGTGCAACGGGCTGCGGCATCTGGTGTGGGATGCAGGCGCAGGATTCAGCAGTCGGAACGTCAGATTCAGCGCAATCGCGGGCATGGCGGGCACCGCGATCATATTCCTGGCATTCGTTGCTTTTGCGAACTTATGAGCTTCAAGACTTCATACAAGCGGGTAGCAGGACTCGGATCGGCCAAGGACGGGACGCGGCATTGGTGGATGGTCCGGCTATCGTCGATAGCTCTTGTTCCGCTGTCCCTGCTTTTCATCTACACATTCGGACAAGCGCTTGGCAGCGGTTACGAAGCGGTCATCGAGACCTATTCGAAACCATGGAACGCCCTCGTCGCGATAATGTTTCTTCTCGTGGGCTTCCATCACCTGCGCGACGGGCTGCAGGTCGTTATCGAGGACTACGCGCACGCCAAATCGACGAGAACCGTGCTGTTGATCTTGAATTCCCTGCTGTGCTGGGGATTCGCGATCATCGGCATCTTCGCCGTCGCCAGAATTTCGTTGTTGGCGGGTTGAACGGGGCACTCGAATGACAAAGGCCTACGAGCTCGTCGAGCACGAGTACGATGTAGTTGTTGTCGGATCCGGGGGCTCAGGACTTCGAGCTACATTGGGGATGGCCGAGCAAGGTTTGCGCACGGCTTGCGTCACCAAGGTTTTCCCGACCCGCTCGCATACGGTGGCCGCCCAAGGCGGCATCGCCGCCTCTCTCGGGAACATGGGTCCCGACCATTGGCAATGGCATATGTACGACACGGTGAAAGGTTCGGACTGGCTCGGCGACGTGGACGCGATGGAATACCTGGCGCGCGAAGCCCCGAAGGCGGTGTATGAACTTGAGCACTACGGCGTTCCATTCAGCCGTACGGAAGACGGCAGGATCTACCAGCGTCCGTTCGGCGGCCATACGACCGAGTTCGGCGAGGGACCGCCGGTCCAGCGGACCTGCGCTGCTGCCGACCGAACCGGCCATGCGATGCTCCACACCCTTTATGGCCAGTCGGTCAAGCAGAAGGCCGAGTTCTTCGTGGAGTATTTCGCGACGGATCTGATTTTGGCCGAAAACGGATCGTGCCAAGGCTTGTTGGCTTGGAGACTCGATGACGGGACGTTGCACTCCTTCAACGCGAAGATCGTCGTGCTCGCGACAGGCGGCTACGGCCGCTCCTATTTCTCGGCGACGTCGGCGCATACCTGCACAGGCGACGGCGGCGGGATGGCCGCCAGGGCGGGGCTTCCGCTTCAGGACATGGAGTTTGTTCAGTTCCACCCGACCGGCATCTACGGGGCCGGCGTGCTCATTACCGAGGGCGCGAGGGGCGAAGGCGGGTATCTCACGAATTCCGAGGGCGAACGCTTCATGGAGCGCTATGCCCCGACCTACAAGGATCTGGCGAGCCGCGACGTCGTTTCGCGTTGCATGACCTTGGAGATAAGGGAGGGCAGAGGGGTCGGCCCGAAGGGCGATCACATATTCTTGCACCTGAATCACCTGCCGCCGGAGGTTCTTGCGGAAAGGCTGCCGGGGATTTCAGAATCGGCGAAGATTTTCGCGGGCGTCGATGTGACCCGGAATCCGATACCCGTCCTGCCGACCGTGCATTACAATATGGGCGGAGTACCAACCAATTTCTGGGGCGAGGCGCTGAATCCCCAAGCGGACGAACCCGACGCGGTGCATCGCGGATTGATGGCCGTGGGCGAAGCGGGATGCGCCTCCGTGCACGGCGCGAACAGGCTGGGATCCAACTCCTTGATCGACTTGGTCGTCTTCGGCCGGGCGGCGGCGGTCCGGGCCGGTCAAACGCTGGATCCGGAAGAACCCAACGAGGATTTGAACGTCCCGTCGGTAGAGGCGGCGATCGAGCGATTCGACGCGGTCAGGCATGCGGACGGCGCCGTCCCGACAGCGGATTTGAGATCGCGGATGCAGATCGCGATGCAGGAGGATGCCGCCGTGTTCCGAAGCACGGAAACGCTTGCGGCAGGCGTTGAAAAACTGAGAGGCATGTCTGCCGAATTGCGGGATTTGAAGGTCACCGACAGATCGCTCGTCTGGAACACGGATCTGATGGAGACGTTCGAATTGGAGAATTTGATGGCGAATTCGCTCGCTACGATCGTGTCCGCCGAAGCCCGGAAGGAAACCAGGGGCGCCCACGCGCATGAGGATTTCCCGGACAGGGACGACGAAAACTGGCGCGTGCACAGCTTGGCTCGGGTGAACGGATCGGATGTTGAGCTCGACTACAGACCCGTCCACACGGATACATTGCTTGATGAGTCGAACGGAGGCATCGATCCGGGCAAGATCGCGCCGAAGGCAAGGGTTTACTGATGGGTGTCGAATTGCGCCGATTGATCATTTGCTCGGTGCTTGCGCCCGCGCTCGGAGCCTGCACCGCAAATTTGGTGTCGGTCGAAAAAGCCATGGACGACTGCATGGAGACCGCAAGGGCGGCAACGACTCCGACCGGAACCGCCGCGATCGGCGTGAACTCGCACGGCAGAGTCAGCACCAGCTTGTCAATCGGGATTTCCACCGACTACATCGCCGGGCGGGATCCGGACGAAGTCTACGAACGCTGCGTCGTAAGGCGCTCTGGCAGCAAGCCATCCGCGGATTACTCCGAAATCCGTCCATGAAAGGGTAGCCGATGGTTGAACTAACACTCCCAAGACACTCGAAGGTCAAAGTCGGGAAGACTTGGAACCCGTCGGAGAACGGCAAAAGCCTTCGGAAACTGCAAATTTACCGATGGGATCCGGACGAAGGGGGCAACCCGCGGCTCGACACGTATTTCGTCGATCCTGAAGACTGCGGACCGATGGTTTTGGATGCGCTTATCAAGATCAAGAACGAGATAGATCCGACTTTGACGTTTCGCAGATCTTGCCGCGAAGGCATTTGCGGCTCCTGCGCGATGAATATCGACGGGCGGAACCATTTGGCATGCACGAAGGGGATGGACGGAATCAAGGGCGACATAAGGATATACCCGCTGCCGCACATGTCGGTCGTGAAGGATCTGGTCCCCGATCTGACCCACTTCTATGCGCAGCATGCGTCGATCAAGCCTTGGCTGGAAACGAAATCCAACACGCCGCGGAAGGAATGGCGGCAGTCGATCGAGGATCGCAAGGAACTCGACGGACTTTATGAATGCGTCATGTGCGCCTGCTGTTCGGCATCGTGCCCGAGCTACTGGTGGAACAGCGACCGGTATTTGGGACCTGCCGCCCTTCTTCACGCCTATCGCTGGGTATTGGACAGCAGGGACGAGATCACCGGCGAACGGCTCGATGAATTGGAGGATCCTTTCAAGCTCTACAGATGCCATACGATACTGAATTGCGCTGAGACCTGTCCGAAAGGATTGAATCCCGCGAAGGCGATCGCGGAGCTCAAAAAAATGCTGGTCGAGCGCACGACTTGACCGCCAACGGAATTCTCGTTCTCGAATATTCCGGCAGGCAACTCACGCGAAGGAATGCCGAGTTTGCGGATGGACTCCGATCGCAGGCCAGCACAAGCGGAATCGACCGCCGCTCCAAGAGAGAATCGATCTCTGACCAGCTTTGATCGGCAGGCCGCTTCCGGAGATCAAGGGATCGCCGAAAGCTGCGCCGGAAACCCCGGCCTCCCGCTCGACGTTGCCAAGCTGACGGACTTGCAAGTGAATAGGAGCGCGGTGGAACGGCGTGCCGGATCGCTGCCCGGCCGCCGTTCCGTCAAGAAGTCCTGGCAAGCCGCGTGGCTTCTCAAGGCCGTGACCTGCATCGACCTGACGACGCTTTCGGGCGACGACACGGAGGAGCGCGTTCGGCGACTTGCAATGAAGGCCCGCAATCCGATTCGAAGGGATTTGCTCGAATCGCTCGGCATGGCAGGACGCGGGCTGACGGTCGGCGCCGTATGCGTTTATCACGACATGGTCGAGGCTTGCGTCAAGGCGTTGGAAGGGAGCGACATTCCGGTCGCGGTGGTCTCCACCGGCTTCCCGGCAGGGCTCGTGCCGTTTCGGCTGCGTATCGCGGAGATCAAAGAATCGGTGGACGCCGGCGCCGATGAAATTGATGTGGTCATTTCCCGTCGGCATGTTCTCGGCGGCAATTGGAGCGCGCTCTACGACGAGGTGCGCCAATTCCGCGAAGCCTGCGGAGACGCCCGCCTGAAAGCGATACTTGCCACCGGCGAGCTGGGGACCTTGCGCAACGTCGCCAAGGCGTCCTGGGTTTGCATGATGGCGGGAGCGGATTTCATCAAAACCTCGACCGGCAAGGAATCCGTGAATGCGACGGTTCCCGTGTCCCTCACGATGCTGAGGGCGATTCGAGAGTATTTCGACGAAACCGGGTTTCGCGTCGGATTCAAGCCGGCAGGCGGGATCTCGAAGGCGAAGGACGCGCTGCTTTATCTGATCCTCATCAAGGAAGAGCTTGGCGGGCGGTGGCAGTCGCCGACGCTATTCAGATTCGGGGCTTCGAGTTTGCTGGGCGACATTGAACGCCAGCTGGAGCACTTCGCGACAGGACAGTATTCGGCGAAGCATCGGCACGCGATGGGCTAAGGAATGGACGTGCTCTCGAATTTTGAGTTGATCGAATACGGCCCCGCGCCCGAGTCCGGCGGTCCTGCCATGGATTGGATCGGGAAGCATGGAGGCGAATTCGGCCATTTCATCGGCGGTCGGTTCGTCAAGCGCAAGGACGGCGCGCGATTCGAATCCAGGAATCCGGCCACTGGAGAATTGCTGGCCGCAGTCGCGCAAGGATCTTCCGAAGATGTCGATCAAGCCGTCGCATGCGCCAAGGAGGCTCAGCCGGGCTGGCAGGAGGCCGGCGGCGCCTTTCGCGCCCGCTGCCTTTATGCGCTCGCGCGGTCCGCGCAGAAGAATTCGCGGCTGCTGGCGGTTCTCGAGACGCTGGACAACGGGAAGCCGATAAGGGAGGCGCGGGATATCGATGTGCCGCTCGTGGCAAGGCATTTCCATTTCCACGCCGGCGCTGCGAAGCTTCTTGAATCCGAATTTCCCGGATGGGAGGCGCACGGCGTGTGCGGCCAGATCATTCCGTGGAATTTTCCGCTGCTGATGCTGGCGTGGAAGGTCGCGCCCGCATTGGCAACCGGCAATGCGGTCGTTCTGAAGCCGGCCGAATACACCTCTCTCAGCGCGCTGCTGTTCGCCGAACTCGCGGCGGAAGCCGGCCTGCCGCCGGGCGTGCTGAACGTGGTCACCGGAGACGGAAGGACGGGGGCGATGCTCGCCGCGCATGACGGCGTGGACAAGATTGCGTTCACCGGCTCCACTTCGGTCGGGCGAAGCATCCGGGAGGCGACAGCCGGTTCGGGCAAGGCGCTGACCCTTGAGCTGGGCGGAAAATCGCCTTTCATCGTTTTCGAGGATGCCGATCTCGACTCCGCCGTCGAAGGGCTGGTCGATGCGATCTGGTTCAATCAGGGACAGGTTTGCTGCGCGGGTTCGCGGCTGCTGGTTCAGGAAGGGATCGCGAAGAAATTTCATGCGAAGACCATGCGGCGGATGGGCACGCTCCGGATGGGCGACCCGCTCGACAAAAGCATCGATGTCGGCGCCATCGTCGACCCTGTGCAGCTCAAGGCGATCGACGACATGGTAGAGTCAGGCCGAGAGGAAGGAAGCCGCATCTTTCAGCCTGAGATCGAGTTTCCGAGCGCGGGATGCTTCTACCCGCCGACGTTGATAACGGGCGCGACCCCTTCATCGCCGCTGATGCAGGAAGAGATCTTCGGGCCGGTCCTGGTCGGAACCACGTTCCGCACGCCGGGCGAAGCAGTGGAGCTCGCCAACAACACGCGATACGGACTTGCCGCCTCGATATGGACGGAGAACATAAATCTCGCGCTCGGCATTGCTCCGAAGCTCGCTTGCGGCGTGGTCTGGGTGAATTCGACGAACTTGTTCGATGCCGCGGCGGGTTTCGGCGGCCGGCGCGAGTCGGGCTTCGGGCGTGAAGGCGGATGGGAGGGACTCCATCCGTATCTGAAACGGCGCCGCCGGAATGTCTCGCAAGCAGCCGCGTCTCCCCGCGACAGGGCTCGCGCGGAGGCCGATTCGGCGGTTTCGAAGGGGATTGATCGCACGGCGAAACAATACATAGGCGGCCGGCAGGCTCGGCCCGACAGCGGTTATTCGCTCGCGGTGCGGGATGCGCAGGGCAGGATCGCGGGTCACGTCGGCAGGGGCAACAGGAAAGACATTCGCAACGCGGTAGAAGCGGCGCGCTCGGCAGCCGGCTGGTCGCGGTCGACGGGGCATCTGCGGTCTCAGATACTTTATTTCATCGCTGAGAACTTGTCCGCACGGGCGTCCGAATTCAGCAAGAGGATCGCCGAGCTGACTTCCGCGCCGGCGGCGGATTGCGATGCGGAAGTCGCAGCCTCGATCGACAGGCTTTTCACGTACGGCGCTTGGGCTGACAAATTCGACGGAGCCGTGCACGGCGTGCCGCTTCGCGGGTCCGTACTGGCGATGAACGAGCCGCTGGGCGTGATCGGGGCATTCTGCCCGGATGAGCATCCGTTGATCGGCGCGATTTCCTTGATGGCGCCCATAATCGCGACAGGCAATACCTGCGTGCTGGTGCCGTCGGAATCCAAGCCGTCGTCCGCCACGGATCTTTATCAGGTGCTGGACACGTCCGATGTGCCGCCCGGCGTCGTGAACATCGTGACGGGGTTGAGGGCGGATCTCGTCGGCCCGCTCGCGGGCCACTACGATGTGGACGGGATCTGGTACTTCGGCGAGGTCGATCTGATCCGCGAACTTGAGTCGGCTTCCGCAGGCAACTTGAAGCCGACTTGGGCCGAGAGCGAACCGCGCGACTGGATGGACGAGAACGAAGGCGAGGGGCGCGAGTTTTTGCGCAATGCCACGCAGGTGAAGAACGTTTGGATACCGTACGGCGAATGAGGCCGCGCATTCCGCGGCCGCTGCCTGCCTTGACCGAATTCGCGAGCGGAACGGACTCGCCGACGCGGTTGATCAGTCGATTAGACCCAGAAGCAGAAGGGTCTCCCGGTCCGGACTTCCTGTCGAGGAAAGACCTGCCGACGATTGATAATTGCGAAGCGCGGTGTTCGATCTGACGCCCCAAATTCCGTCCTCGATGCCGGCGCTGTAGCCTGCGACGTTCAGGGCCTGCTGAATCTTGCGGTAGTCGTCGCGCGTCAGCGGCGGCAGCGGGGTCGGGCGAGCCGCTTGCGATGCGACGCAGGTTCGTTCAACTTCGAACGCGACATCCTCGATTCCTGCCAGATCGAACACCGCTTCGTGCCTCGTCCGGTCCGAATCAGTAAGTTCGATTTGGAAAGTGTGCGCTCTGCCAAGCCGTTCAATCAGTTGTTCCGCCGGCGCGCCGTCCAAGCTTGCGCCCTGGCCTGCGACTGCGGAACTCCACGTGTCGCTGACCCTGGGTCCGCCGTCGATTCTGTAGTTGACCGCGAAGGAACTCCGGGCAGAGGCTGAACCCAAGTTTCTGGAGAGATAGCCCGATAGAACGAAGGCCACGGACGTCACGCCGTCGAAGCACTGGACATGCAGCTGGGCGTCGAGGCGGGAAGGGTCGCGAGCGGCGCTGTAGTAGGAAAGATTGTTCGCGAAAACGTTCGTCTCGGTTGCAGCCATCGTCCACCATCCGGCGATTTGCGCTCCTTCCTGATAGGCGCGCTGGAACAGCGGGTGCGAATAGTCGATTTGCGGATAGCGGCGGTCCGACCAGGCGTAAGTGACGGGAGCCGTTGCAGCTGCGGATTCCCATGCCGCCTCCGGGTCGTCGAACGAAGCGGGAATGTAGAAGCCGTAGGCGGCTTGGTAATGCGCCAGTCTGAGCTGCGCAGCGGTCAGCTTTTCCGTTTCCGCCCGGGTGAGCGTTGCCTCGCGCAAGTCGCCGATCTCCAGATCCGCATCCCGCGTCGCTTGCGCGCTTCTGTTTTCCGCATCCCGAATCGCGCGTTCGATTTCGCCCGCGACCGAGGGATCCGGCTGGACCGCCTGAGGGACGATGACGGATTCCTGCCCGGAGCGAATCACATTGATCCTGTATTCCAGCAGAGCTTTGGACAGGCGCATCACCTCCAGCCGCATGCGGGCGATCTCGCGCACGTCTTCCGGCTCCCGGGAGGTGACGACGCGTTCGGCTGCGGCGATTTCGCCGGTGACAACCCTGAGGTCGCGCTGCAGTTCGGAAATGTCTTGCGCGGTCGCGACGCTTGCTGCGATTGCCGCAGCGACTGTGGCGCCGATCAGTTTGGCATTGAGTGACAACATTGTTTTTCCTGCTTCCTTGCTTTTGCAGGCCCGTCGAATCGCGCCAACTTGAATCGCGATTCGCAATCCGAAACTGAAATTGTTTCCCGCGGAACCGTGCGCAGAGGAAAATATTTTCTGTTTCGCCGCAAGTAAACTTGAATTTTGGCAATATGGAACGCTTGTCTGCAAGGTTTCATGTCTTTACTTCATGTCGCGGGGCAAAGGACGCGCCGCAGTGTTTGCGTGGAAGCTTGCCAGCAAGTAGAGTCGAAACGCTTGACGCTCCTTGAATCAGGAATTTGCGAAATGCCGAGAAAAAAGATTGCAATGATCGGGGCCGGTCAGATTGGCGGAACCTTGGCCCATCTCGCCGCGATGCGCGAGCTGGGCGATGTCGTGATGTTCGACATACAAGAGGGCGTGCCGGGCGGCAAAGCTCTGGACATTGCGGAAAGCGGCCCGGTCCTCAAGTTCGACGCGCGGCTGGAAGGCGCAAGCGACTACTCGGCGATCGCCGGCGCCGACGTCTGCATCGTGACGGCCGGCGTTCCCAGAAAGGCCGGAATGTCCAGGGACGATCTGCTCGGCGTCAATCTGAAAGTCATGAAATCGGTCGGCGAAGGCATCGCCGAGCATGCGCCCGGCGCGTTCGTCATTTGCATCACGAATCCTCTTGATGCGATGGTTTGGGCCCTCCGCCAGTATTCGGACCTCCCCCACTCCCGGGTTGTGGGCATGGCGGGAATTCTTGATTCGGCCCGGTTCCGCCATTTCCTTTCGTTGGAATTCGGGGTGTCCATGCGCGACGTCACGGCGTTCGTGCTCGGCGGCCATGGCGATTCGATGGTTCCTCTCGTGCGCTATTCGACCGTCGCGGGCATACCGCTCCCCGACCTGGTCGAAATGGGCTGGGTGTCGAGCGAGCGATTGGAGGAAATCGTGCAGCGCACCCGCGACGGCGGGATAGAGATCGTAAATCTGCTCGGAACCGGATCCGCATTCTATGCGCCGGCGGCGTCCGCCATCGAAATGGCCGAAGCGCACCTCGGCGACCAGAAACGAGTCCTTCCCTGCGCGGCCCACCTCAGCGGCCAATACGGGCAGGAGAACATTTTCGTCGGCGTTCCGGTTGTCATCGGCGCGGGCGGCGTCGAACGGATCGTGGAAATCGAGCTCAATCCGGAAGAGCGCGAAATGTTCGGGAAATCGGCCGACTCCGTCAAAAAGCTCGTGGACGCATGCAAATCCATCGATCCTGCGCTTTAGTGCCTTTCGCGGTTCGGCAGGCAAGGATGCCCGCTATCGCGAAAGGGAGGAACTCGGCGGCCGGCGGCATCGTTTTCGGAACATGCATTCTTTTGCAGAGATAGGCGGACGATCAGCATGAACATTCATGAATACCAGGCGAAAGAACTGCTGAGACGCTTCGGTGCTCCTGTCGCGGACGGCAGATCAGTCCTGAGGGCCGAAAACGCCAAGGCCGCTGCGGCCCAATTGGACGGCCCGACATGGGTCGTGAAGGCGCAAATCCACGCGGGCGGGCGCGGAAAGGGATCGTTCAAGGAGAGCAGCGCCGGCGACAAGGGCGGGGTGCGCATCGCGAAGTCGGTGGAGGAGGCTGCCGGAGAAGCGAAACGGATGCTCGGCAGAACGCTCGTCACCCACCAGACCGGTCCTGCGGGTCGGCAGGTCAACCGGATTTACATCGAAGACGGCGCGGACATCGCGGACGAGTTCTATCTTGCGCTTCTCGTCGACCGCCAAAGCTCGTCGGTGTCTTTCGTGTGCTCTACGGAGGGCGGAATGGACATCGAGGAGGTGGCGAAGAATTCGCCGGAAAAGATCCTGACCATCCCAGTCAATCCTGCGTCGGGAATTCAGCCTTACCACGGCCGGCGCATCGCCTTCGCGCTCGGTCTGCAGGGCGGGCAGGTCAGGCAGTGCGTGGCTCTTGCGAACGCATTGTACCGGCTCTTCACGGAAAAGGATGCCGAGCTTCTGGAAATCAATCCGCTGATCACGACCAGATCCGGCGACCTGAAATGCCTCGACTGCAAGATGAGCTTCGATTCGAACGCGCTTTACCGGCATCCGGGAATCGTCGATCTGCGCGACCAGACGGAAGAAGACCCGCGGGAGCGCGAGGCGTCGAAATTCGATTTGAACTACGTATCTCTGGACGGCGACATCGGATGCATGGTCAACGGCGCGGGCCTGGCGATGGCGACGATGGACATCATCAAGCTCTACGGATCCGCGCCCGCGAACTTCCTCGACGTCGGCGGCGGCGCGTCCAAGGACAAGGTGACGGAGGCATTCAAGATCATCACGTCCGACCCCAAGGTCAAGGGAATTCTGGTGAACATCTTCGGCGGGATCATGCGATGCGACGTCATCGCGAACGGCGTTGTCGAGGCGGTTCGGGAGACAGGCCTTTCCGTGCCGCTCGTGGTTCGCCTCGAGGGCACCAATGTCGAAAAGGGCAAGGCCATAATCAACGACAGCGGGCTTGACGTGATCGCGGCGGACAATCTGGATGACGCCGCCAAGAAGATCGTGGCCGCAGTCGGCGGGCGGGAGAATTCCGCTTGACCGGCGCGTCCGCGAAATCGCTCGGCGGAGTCCGCTGCCCTCATATCCCTCAGGACAAGGACTTGGATCTGGTTCATGGCTGTATTGGTTGACGAGAACACGAAAGTGATTTGCCAGGGCTTCACGGGAGCCCAAGGGACTTTCCATTCCGAGCAGGCGCTCGCCTACGGCACGAATGTCGTCGGCGGCGTCACGCCGGGAAAGGGCGGACGAGAGCATCTGGGGCTGCCGGTATTCAATACGGTGCACGAAGCGAGAGAGCGGACTGGAGCCGACGCCAGCGCGATATACGTGCCGCCTCCATTCGCCGCAGACGCAATAATGGAAGCGATCGACGCCGGGGTCGAGCTGATCGTTTGCATTACCGAGGGAATACCGGTTCAGGACATGATCAAGGTGAAAAGCGCGCTGGAATCCTCCGGATCCAGACTGGTCGGTCCGAATTGCCCGGGCGTGATCACTCCGGACGCATGCAAGATCGGAATCATGCCCGGCCCAATTCACCGCAGGGGCTCGGTCGGCGTCGTTTCGCGGTCGGGCACGCTCACTTACGAAGCGGTGAAACAGACGTCGGACGCCGGACTCGGACAGTCCACGTGCGTCGGCATAGGCGGCGACCCCGTCAAGGGGACGGAATTCGTGGACGTGCTTGAGCTGTTCCTCGCCGACGATGAAACGAGTTCGATCATAATGATCGGCGAGATCGGGGGCAGCGCGGAAGAGGAAGCCGCGGCGATGCTGAAGGGTGAAGCGAAATGCGGTCGGATGAAGCCGGTAGCCGGATTCGTCGCCGGACTCACGGCCCCGCCCGGACGCAGGATGGGCCATGCCGGGGCGGTCGTGTCGGGCGGCAAAGGCACGGCTGAAGACAAGATCGAAGCCATGCAGTCGGCAGGGATCGCGATAGCGGAGAGTCCGGCCGCGCTGGGAGCCGCGGTGAAGAAGGCGATTGCGAACCGGAAATGAAACGCTGCAACATGACGGGCTGGCTGGATGCGGTCTGCAGGCGCGAGTCGACCTCCGCGTGCTATGCTTTCCCGAAGGGCCACAATACGGGGGTGCGACAATGAAGGACGAAAGTCGGAGCGACTTGCTCAAAGCCACGAGTTTCCTGCACGGCACCAACGCCGCGTACGTGGAGAGCCTGCATTCAAAATACTCGCGCAATCCGAATACCGTCGAAGCGACCTGGAAACGGTATTTCGACGCGCTGGGCAGGGAAGCGAACCGCGAGGTCCGATCCTATCCGGGACCTTCCTGGGCGCGGAGCGATTGGCCCCGAGTTCCTGCGGACGAGACGACGGCGGCATTCGACGGCGACTGGACCGATGCCGCGGACGGCCCGTCGGCGGCGATTCTGGACCTGAAGATCCGACAGAAGGCTGCGGAAGGCGGAGTCGGTTTGAGCGAGGAGGACGTTCGCGACAAGGTACTCGATTCCATCAGAGCTCTCATGCTGATCCGGGCATACCGGATTCGCGGCCACCGCATCGCAAAACTTGACCCGTTGGGGATGATGCACCATGTCGCCCATCCTGAATTGGATGTGGGGACGTACGGTTTCCGCGAATCCGACATGGACCGGCCGATCTTCATCGACAACGTTCTGGGTCTTGAGATCGCGACGGTGCGCGAGATCCTTGATCTGGTCACGCGCACCTACTGCGGGACCTTCGCGCTTCAATACATGCACATCTCCGACCCTGAGCAAGCCGGTTGGCTCAAGGAGCGAATCGAAGGCTACGGCAAGGAGATTCAGTTCACTCAGGAAGGCCGCCGAGCCATCCTCTACAAGCTCGTCGAAGCGGAGGGCTTGGAAAAGTTTTTCCACGTGAAATACACCGGAACGAAGCGTTTCGGCCTTGACGGGGCCGAATCATTGATCCCCGCGATGGAACAGATCATCAAGCGCGGCGGGGCGCTGGGCGTCCGGCAGATCGTCATCGGCATGCCGCATCGCGGCCGGCTCAACGTTCTGGCCAACGTCATGGGGAAGCCCTATCGCGCAATCCTCAATGAATTCCAGGGCGGCAGTTCGCTGCCCGAAGATGTTTCAGGTTCCGGCGACGTCAAGTACCACCTCGGCGCATCTTCGGATCGAGAGTTCGACGGCAACAAGGTCCACCTTTCATTGACCGCGAACCCTTCCCATCTGGAAGCGGTCAATCCGGTCGTTCTCGGAAAAGCGCGCGCGAAGCAGGATCAGATGGGAGACGAGGAGCACAAGAGGGTTCTTCCGGTGCTTCTTCACGGCGACGCGGCTTTCGCCGGACAGGGGATCGTAGCGGAGTGCTTCGGTTTGTCGGGACTGGTCGGACACAAGACCGGCGGAACGATCCATATCGTGGTTAACAACCAGATTGGTTTCACGACCACGCCGCACCATTCCAGATCGTCGCCCTATCCGACCGACATCGGCATGATGACCGAGGCGCCGATATTCCATGTGAACGGCGACGACCCCGAAGCCGTCGTCCATGCGGCGAAGGTGGCGACGGAGTTCAGGCAGAATTTCAGCAAGGACGTCGTGATCGACATCTTCTGCTACAGGCGTTTCGGCCACAACGAAGGCGACGAGCCGATGTTCACGCAGCCGAAAATGTATTCCATCATCAAGAAGCACAAATCGACGCTGCAGATTTATTCCGACCGGCTGGTTGAGGAAGGCCTGGTTCCCGAAGGCGACATCGAGGACATGAAGACCGAATTCCAGATCAGGCTGAACGAGGAATTCGAAGTCGCGAAGTCCTACATGCCCAACGATGCGGATTGGCTGGACGGACGATGGTCGCACTTGAAGCCGGCGAATCCCGATATAGACATCCGCGACACCGGCGTGGCCGAGTCGCAGATCAAGCAGATCGGAAGAGCCCTTGTCTCGGTCCCGGCGGAGTTCAACATCCACAGGACGCTGGCCAGGCTGCTGGAAGGGCGGAAGAAGCGGTTCGAGTCCGGCAGGAACTTCGACTGGTCCGACGCTGAAGCCATGGCGTTCGCGACGCTGCTTCTGGAAGGCTATCCGGTTCGATTGTCTGGACAGGATTCGGTTCGGGGCACATTCAGCCAGAGGCACTCGGCGATCATCGATCAGGTCACCGAAGAGCGGTATTTCCCTCTCAACAACATCGACAAAGAGCAGGCGAAGATCGAGGTGATCGACTCGATGCTGTCTGAATTCGCGGTGCTCGGCTTCGAGTACGGCTATTCTCTCGCAGAGCCTAATGCGCTTGTGCTTTGGGAAGCGCAGTTCGGGGATTTCGCCAACGGCGCGCAGATCATGTTCGATCAGTTCATATCGCCGGGCGAGAAGAAATGGCTGCGAATGTCCGGGTTGACCGTTCTTCTCCCGCACGGCTTCGAGGGACAGGGGCCGGAACATTCGTCCGCGCGGCTGGAACGGTTCCTTCAAATGTCGGCGGACGACAATTGGCGCGTCGCGAATTGCACGACGCCTTCGAACTATTTCCACATACTGCGCAGCCAGCTGCACCGCGACGACCGGAAGCCGCTGATATTGATGACGCCGAAGTCACTGCTGAGGCACAAGCTCGCAATATCCCATATCGGCGAATTTCTGCCGGGCTCCCGTTTCCACAGAGTGCTGTGGGACGATGCGGAGCTGGGCCGTTCGGAAATCCAGCTTGTCCCCGACGAGAAGATCAAGCGCGTAGTGCTGACCTCCGGGAAAGTGTACTATGATTTGTTCCAGGAGCGCGAGGAGCGTGGGATCGACAACGTCTACATCATGCGCTTCGAGCAGTATTATCCGTTCCCTTACCTGTCCGCGAGGACGGAGTTCTCCCGATTCAAGAACGCCGAATTCATCTGGTGCCAGGAAGAGCCCAAAAACCAAGGAGCTTGGACCTTCATGGAACCGAATATTCTCTGGGTGCTGAACAAGATCCGCCGCAAGAAATTGAGTCTTGAGTATGTGGGCCGGCCGGCAGCGGCGTCCCCCGCCACCGGACTGGCTTCAGACCACCGGCGGGAGCAAGGGAAGCTGGTCGATAAAGCGCTAACGCTCAAGGAGGATTGCTGAGATGTCTGTTGAGGTGCGCGTTCCGTCGCTCGGCGAGAGCGTGTCGGAAGCCTCGGTCGGCGCATGGCATAAAAACATGGGAGACTTGGTCGAGACCGACGAACTGATCTGCGAGCTTGAGACCGACAAGGTCAACCTCGAAATATCCGCTCCGGCGAAAGGCCGGTTGAGCGAAATCCTGTTCCCGGAGGGAAGCACCGTTTTGGAAGGAGCGCTTTTGGCGACCATATCGACGGGCGCTGCCGCGGACGCCGGTGCCAAGCTGCAACCTGCCGAAAAATCTGCCTCCTCCAAGCCAGCAGCCAAGAAAGAAACGGCGGCAGAACCCAAAATGCCCGCTGCTTCCGTCAAACCCAATCCTGAAGTGCCCTCCAAGGACGTCGAGCATGCGCCTTCAGCAAAAAAGCTGATGGCGGAGCATCAGATTGATCCGGGAACGGTTCAAGGCACCGGGCGAGACCAGCGAATCATGAAGGAAGACGTCCAGCGCGCGATCGAAGCCAGCGCTGCCGTTGTTTCCGTCGGCGAGCAGCGCCCCGCAGCAGAAGTCGAAAGCGAACCGGTTGAAATCGAGCGGGTCCGAATGAGCCGTCTGCGGCGCACGATCGCCACGCGGCTCAAGGAAGCTCAGAACACGGCGGCGATGCTGACCACTTACAACGAAGTGGACATGACCAACGTCATGAAGATGCGCGCGGAATACAAGGAAGTGTTCGAGAAAAAGCACGGGACGAGGCTCGGCTTCATGTCGTTTTTCGTGAAAGCCTGCTGCACAGCGCTCATGGAAGTTCCCGACGTGAACGCGGAGATCGACGGGACCGATATCGTCTACAAGCGGTTCGTGCATATGGGCATAGCGGTGGGCACGCCCAGCGGGCTAGTCGTTCCAGTGGTCCGCAATGCGGATCGAATGACGTTCGCCCAAGTGGAAAAGCGCATCGCCGAACTTGGCAAAATGGCTCGCGAAGGCAGGCTTGCGCTGTCCGATATGCAAGGCGGAACATTTTCGATATCGAACGGGGGCGTTTACGGCTCCCTGATGTCGTCTCCCATACTCAATCCGCCGCAATCCGGAATTCTCGGCATGCACAAGATCCAGGAGCGGCCGGTCGCCGTGGGCGGCAAAATCGAAATCCGCCCGATGATGTATTTGGCCTTGTCGTACGACCACCGCATCGTGGACGGAAAGGGCGCAGTGACTTTTCTGGTCAGGGTCAAGGAGGCCATAGAAGATCCTCGCCGATTGCTCATGGAAATTTGATTCCGTCGATAGATGTTTGCGGCGGCATCAGCACGGAAATCGAGCGTAAGATGGTGAGCGCACCCGCGCTTGTCCAATTCAGGCATGCCGGCAAGCGTGACCCGAGAAAGTCGGAATCATCGGCGCTGCTTGCCGCCAATTTTGTGGAGGGCTGAATGTCGAACTACCACGTCGTGATCATTGGCGCCGGACCCGGAGGATACGTTTGCGCGATCAGAGCGGCGCAACTCGGGTTGAAAGCCGCTTGCGTCGAAGGGCGCGGTGCGCTGGGGGGCACTTGCCTCAACGTGGGGTGCATCCCGTCCAAAGCCCTCCTGCATTCAAGCCACATGTTTCACGAGGCCGGACACAATTTCGGCAAGATGGGGATCAAGCTGGGAGAAGCCTCGTTCGATTGGAGAAAGATGCTTGCGTACAAAAACCAGACGATAAAGGCGAATACGTCCGGGATTGAGTACCTTTTCAAAAAGAATGGAGTCGACTGGCTGAAAGGATGGGGGCGAATCGTCGGACAGGGCGCGGTCGAAATCGACGGCCAGCGCTGCGAAACGAAAAACATAGTCATCGCCACAGGTTCGGAGCCTGCCGAATTGAACGGCGTCGAAGTCGACGAGAAGTCGGTCGTGACGTCGACCGGAGCCCTTGAACTGAAATCCGTCCCGAAGAAACTGGTCGTAATCGGCGCCGGCGTCATTGGACTGGAGCTCGGCTCGGTGTTCTCAAGACTGGGAAGCGAAGTCGTGTTTCTTGAATACTTGGACTTGATCGCCGCAGGAATGGATTCCGAAGTGACCAAGGCATTCCAGCGGCTGCTCAAGAGGCAGGGCATGAAGTTCGTTCTCGGCGCCGAGGTGAAACTCGCGGAAAAATCGAACGGCGGGCATAAAGTGCACTACGCCTTGCGGGGCGGCTCGGAGGTGCTTCAGGAAAATGCCGATGTCGTGCTGCTTGCGACGGGACGAAGACCGTTCACCAAAGGCTTGGGATTGGAAAATGTCGGCTTGGAGATTTCTGACAGGGGATTCGTGAGCAAGGACGGCCATATGCGCACGTCTGTTCCTGGAATATACGCGATAGGAGACGCGACGGACGGCCCTATGCTTGCGCACAAGGCGGAAGATGAGGGCATGGCCGCCGCTGAATCCATTGCCGGGCAAGCGGGCCACGTCAATTACAATGTGATCCCTTCGGTGATCTACACGCATCCGGAGGTCGCATCGGTGGGTCGAACGGAACAGGATTTGAAATCGCAAGGCGTCGAATTCAAGGCGGGCAGTTTTTCGTTCAAAGGAAATGGCCGCGCGAAGGCGACATTCGCGTCGGACGGAATGGTCAAGATTCTGGCCGATGCTAGGAGCGACCGGGTATTGGGATGCCACATATTGGGGCCGGCCGCTGGCGATCTCATCCATGAAGTGGCGGTCGCAATGGAGTTCGGCGCGGCCTCGGAGGATCTTGCAAGGACTTGCCATGCGCATCCGACATATTCCGAGGCCGTCCGCGAGGCGGCGCTGGCCTGCGGAGACGGGCCAATTCATTCCTGAATGCGCGGCGGCTTCGTCGATTTCAGCTCATGCCTGAATTATCTTCGCGCCTTCCAAGGCGAAAAGGCATTGCTCGGATCGACGGTCAATTCGCTGGACATTCGGAATCTTGGCTGGAATTCAGTTGCCGAACGGCGCTTTTTTAGGAATGAACGGCATTTGCATCCGATTCCGGTCGTCAGTCCTGCTTGAAAGCCGCCTCAGAACACATATCGCTGCAATTGGTTTCCGTTCTTTTTCAGCCAGGCCCTGTGGTCGTCGTAGTCGGGGCAGATCTTTTCAACCACGGACCAGAATCTGCCGGAGTGATTGGGTTCCACAAGATGCGCGACTTCATGGGCCGCGACATAATCCAGGACGGGAAGCGGTGCCATGATCAGTCGCCAGGAATAGTTGATCCTGCCTCCGCGGGTGCCCGTCACCTTGGTGCAAGATCCCCAGCGCGACTTCGTGTCGCGAATCGTGATTCGGAATATCTTGCGATCAATTTGCTCCGCGTAGGCATTCGACCGGGACAAAAGCTCTTGCGAGGCCATCTCCACGCAATAGCGCAGAAGGCTCTTCGGCACGTCGGCCTCGGGACCGGGAACGAAAATATCGGACGCGTCATGGCACACCGCCGGAGAAGTCGCGGGCGATACTTTTCGAAACACGCCTTTGAGAGGAAAATCGATCCCGTAGCGAACACTAATCACGGCCTCCACATTTTCCAATGTTTTGAATATCCACGAGCGTTTCGATGCCGCGAATTCAAGCGCTTCCGCGAGATCGGCGCGGGCTGGCATCGACAGCGTCACGATTCCGTCGGTGCGCGAAACTCGCAGCTTGATGTTGCGAGTTCTCGGCGACCGGGCGACCTTGACCGGGATCGGCGGTTCGCCGGGAATTTCTGCCGAAGTGAATTTCATCTGTGCCGTTTCAGTCCAATCTGTCGCAATGCCGGACAATCGCTTCACGGACTTCGTGACACATTGCGTGGCGAATCCGAGGCACTGTATTTGGTAGGCGCGGATAATGCCACTACCAAAACGGTGATGCTTGTTTCGCGATGAAGACCTTCAAAGCGCATCTCAGAGCGATCTTATTTCATTTTCGGACAGCTTTAACGTCCTGTGAAGCTGCTACGACCGCGATCAAATCCATGAGCGCCTTGCCGCAATCGTTTGTGCTCGATGGCACGCAGACTCAGATTAGCGCGTCGAAACGCTCGGCGATGAGATACGGGTCCGGGTGGCGGTCAAGGAGCACAAACGATTGCGGAAAAACACAAACGTAATCGACAAGCCAGCCCTAAAATTTTTTGCTACTCACTCTCAATCATCCCGAAATAGGTCAAGAGGTCAAAATTCCCTTTTTTTCTGCAAACCACTAGTAGTACATACTGAGAAAACCGCAATATGTAGTGAGAATAGGCGCAAGTACCACCATCAATATCGGTTTGCTAAATTCTCAAAACGCTGACTTATCACGTCGTTGTTCAATGTATATTGAACATGAACACCACATGCGGGATTTTGCCATGAACGAATTCAACGAGCTGACATTGGAGAATTTTAGGTGTTTCTGTGACGAACAGAGCGGTCGTCTGCGACCAATAACGCTATTAGTCGGTGAAAATAGCACCGGAAAATCATCGTTTATGGCAAGCTACGTAATCATGGATCAGTGTTTTAAAGGGCCAACTATAAATGATGAACCAGATTTCAATCTTGAGCCGTTTGTGTTAGGATCATTTGAAGACATCGCTCATAATTTTAGAGGACATGGCGAGGATTCGGGCGAATTCAAAATTGGATTTAGTACTGAGAGCAACAAAAGGAACAATATATATCACGTAAATGTAACTTTCAGGAAAAATTGCGCATCGCCTTATATAAATAAGATCGTCCACAATTTTGGCTCGAACGGATATGTTGAATTTGAGCGCACATCTAGCGGTACAAAAATAAATACATCTGGACAATCGGTAGTACTTGATTGGTCACTGCCTAGCATTCATAGTTTCATTAATTTTGCCGCTGGTGAAATTTCGGTTGGACCGAGTTCAAAACATCGCTCAGAGAGGGCCATAGAAAGTTTTGCGAGTCATCTAGTCGACGATAACAAGGAATCGTTGATGGAAACCACTCAAATTTTAACCCACTTGGTGCAGGTATTTAGTCAACGCAGATATCTTGCCAGTTTGATACCAAGACTTTGGGAAGTGGTCGCAATTGCGCCGATTCGTTCGAGGCCCAAAAGAACTTACGATCCGATTAGTGAGTTACCCAATCCTGAAGGCGATCACATTCCCATGGTCCTAGTGCGGCTTGGCAAGACGAATAAGCCGTATTGGGAGGAGTTTCGCAGACGGTTGATTGAATTTGGAATGTCCGCTGAACTTTTCTCCGACATCAAAATTAGGGACTACACAGATGAAGGTAGCAGCCCGTTTCAGATACAGTTTAAGGTCCGCTCGGGAAAATTCATAAATGTGATGGATGTGGGCTATGGCGTAAGCCAGTGCCTTCCGATGGTAACGAACATCCTGAATAAAAACATCAACGGAAAGTCGGGGAACATCTTGTTTCTCCTGCAACAGCCTGAGGTACACTTGCATCCCAGAGCGCAAGCAGAAATCGGAAATTTGATTTGCAATACATACGCAGAGTTTGGAAATAGATTCATAGTCGAAACGCATAGCGACTTTATATTGGATCGTGTTCGTGTCATGGTCAGGAAAGGAATTATTAAAGAATCTGATGTATCAATCATATATTTTGAACGAAAACCGGATGGAAATTCAGTTAAAATATTTAATCTTGATGTTGATTCTGACGGAAATATCCTCAATGCGCCGAACTCGTATCGTGATTTTTTTGTTGCTGAAACAGATACAGTTCTAGGGTTTCGTAATTAAGGAAGATGGGATGTGCATGATTATTGATGCAAACGTAGTGGGAAAATTCTTGCGTGAGCCGGAAAACGAAGACTGCGATCCAATTTGTCGATAGCTAGTGGCTTGTCCGAATCATTTGGAACCCTCTTTGACGGGCGGCGATCAGCCGGTCCGGGCTGGCCGTCCATTTGAACGGCTTCGCCTCCTTCCCGTTGTGCAGCTCGATGAAGCCGTCGACCGCCGCCTTGAGATCCTCGAGGGAATCGTGGACGCCGCGCCGGAGACGGCGATTGGCCAGCTTCCCGAAGAAGCCTTCGACCGCGTTCATCCAGGAGCAGGAGGTCGGCGTGAAGTGGAGGGTCCAGCGGGGATGGTCCGCCAGCCAGTCCGCGACGGCCGAATGCTTGTGGGCGGAGTAGTTGTCCACGATGGCGTGGATCATCCGCCCGGCGGGCGCCGCCTTGTCGACCTGCTCGAGGAACGCGATGAACTCCTGGTGCCGGTGGCGCTCGGAGTGGCGGCCGATGACCGTCCCGTCCAGAATGTTCATCGCGGCGAACAGCGTCGTGGTTCCGTTCCGCTTGTAGTCGTGCGTCATCGTCGCGGGCCGTCCCGGCTTCATCGGAAGCGCCTTCTGCGTCCGCCCGAGCGCCTGGATCTGCGTCTTCTCGTCGATCGAAAAAACCACAGCGCGGTCCGGCGGATTCATGTACAGATCGATGACTTCGCGGGTCTTCTCCGCGAACTTCGGATCGGTCGAGACCTTGAACTGCCGCACCTTGTGCGGCGCGAGACGGTGGCGGACGAGGATCTTGTGCACGGTCGTCGGCGAGAGGCCGACCTTCTTCGCCAAGGCGCGCACCGTCCAGTGCGTCTCCCCCTCCGGCGCGGAGCTCCGCGCCAGCTCCACCACCTCGCGGACCTTCTCCTCGGACGTCGGCGGCTTGCCCGGCGGGCGCGTCTTGTCGCGCAGAAGGCCGTCCACGCCCTCCCGCATGAACCGCTCCTGCCAGCGCCACACCGTCGCCTTCGCCGAGCCGGTCGCGGCCATGACCGCCACCGTCCCCAAACCGTCGTCCGTCATAAGGACGATCCGCGCCCGGCGCGCGTGCTTCACCTTGCTGTTGCCGTCTCCCGCGATCGCCTCGAGCCGCCCGCGCTGCTCGTCCGAAACATCGAAGTCCACTCCCGTCCGCATCGTCCCGCCTCTCGTCTGCTCCGCGCTGTCGCCGCGCGGTTCCTGCCAAGACCATACTGGACTCCAGTGAAGCAAACAAGCCACTAGGGAATGGTGGCAAGATTCTGTATTCGTCGGGCAGTCAATTTGAATATGAAGTCAGCGCGTCTGCGAAAGTCAAATTGGGCAAACTCGCGAGCAAAGGAAATGCGATTTTTGTTGGCGCGGAGAAGTTTCATGAGATTGAGTGCGATATTAAAATGGGTAAGCTGTGTAAGTCAGACGATTTTCATATTTTGGCTTTAGCCAAATTTACTGGTGCCCGCGTTCTATACACGAAAGATCGAAAATTAATTACGGATTTCAAAAATAATATTCTTATAGATAATGTAATTCGAGTAAATCAAAATCAGCTTTGTTGAATCAATCAATTTGTAGAATGCAGTGATGTAGGAAATGAGTTAAATTCAATTGCGGAGATGTGTCTCTTATTTTGTTGCACTGGTAGGGAATTTATTGGGATGGTTCTTTCGGTGGAGATTAAGATGATACATTTAAGTAAGATCTTATAGGGTTAATTTCACTCTGCAACAAACCGTCATCTCGGCATCCATTTCTTCCAGTTTACTGAACGCTTAAGTGAGCTTGGGCTGCCACGCTTGTGTTGCTGCGCGCCCTCGGCTCTCGGACAACCTTGACTTGGGCCGACGACTAGCTGGGAATTTCAGCCGAAATGAGTCTTGTCTTTGCAGTTGCAGTTCAAACTGGAGCAGTGCCGGACAATTGTTTCATAAGACATTGCGTGGTGACATTGAGGCCTCCAGTTTGGCGGACGCGGATTATGCCGCTTTCAAGGCGATGAAGCTAGTTTGTCGATAGAGATCGGCAAAGTGCGGCTCGGAGCGACATCATTTCAGTTTTTTGGACGGCAATACGGTTTCTTGAAAGTGTTTTGGTCGAAGACATCGCAGATACAGCGCAGAGGTACTCAACTTGGGTTGAGTCTACCGATAGGTGCAAGCTTCCCGCACGAATTCCTTTCGTTCAAAGCAGTTGGGTGTTGCTTCTTGCGGCTTGCGCAGGTGAATATTGGAATTTTTGCGGTTTCGCCGCGGAGCCTTGATCAGTTTTCCCGAAGACGGAGATCCTCTTGGATCGAAGGCGACGAGGGGTCGATGCGTTCCCGCCATGGATTGACTGGAAGCAAGCGACGAAAACCGGGAGATTGAAGGGGAGTTCGCGCGGAACGCTGCCGTCGGTCGCTCCGGAAGTGGTTGGGCGGTCCGGGAGCGACCGGGGCAGCGCTCGTGATCAGCACGCCGTGCCGTCCAAGCACATTATGAGCCAAAGAAAGAAGAGAAACGCAGTGTCCTCCGGCTGGCGAATTTGATCAGGGCCGCCAGGCAAAAGCCATGCGTCCGGAATTTCGGCGCTATCCATGAATACGGGCGAGGCCGCCGCCGCAGGCCCGGCTTCGTATGTCGCAGGCCCGGTGTCGGTCGTCGCATGCACTGCGACAGCCGAGAAGAGCGACAAGGCGACGATGAAAGCAGCAATGGTCTTCATTGTTCTTATCCTTCCTATTTCGGTGTTGCGCTTCATGTGAATCATCTTATATCATAAATCAGAACATATTTCAAATGATATTTAACAGAAATCTGAAAATTTCTTCGGCTATCACGAAATTGTGAATTTGGCGTGAAGCGTAGCACTACTTCTTTGCTCAAAATGACGAATGGGCTTCGTGTCTACGGAGGGCGGGTCGATCCGTCGCGAATCGGAAGTCTTGTGAAACAAAAATACAACAGTCATTTAAAATAAGTGATCGGGTGATGTCTCGATTTCTTCACATCGCCTGCTTGCGAGAAGGAAGATTCGGCGCCGAATTGTCCGCGACCGGCGCATGCGGCGCTGAACCCGCGAATCGGATGGCGGGTCGCCTCAAGCGCAATTTATGTGCGATACTTCGCAAGACTTTTTTCTTCATGAACGGGCAAAGATCTGGCTTGCGGAGCGCGCGCAATGCGACTGGGCCCAAGTGAGCAGTCGGACTGGTGCGAATGGATCAATATGCCGCGCGGATAGACTTGGAACCAGGAAAGCAGACAAGAATCCGCAATTGCGCTGCGACCGCAGCCCGGATCGGGCAATTCGGCGAATTGCTTCAGACGGCTTGCGGCATCATGGAGTTCTGGGTGCCGGAATTTCGGCGTAGCGTGCGACATTCAATGCCCATGGCAGCCGAGAACGTCCGACCGGACGTGGCCAGCAATAACTCGTGGGAATGCCGACGACCGGGAAGCCAATTGCTTTGACATTGATCGCGCAAATGTGGCAGTTGGCGCTTTCCGAGACGTCGCTTTGGTGAAGGAACGAGAATGCCGAAGGAAGAGTGGGGTATCAAGCATCGCTGCGAGGAATGTGGCGCGAAGTTCTACGACCTGCTGCGGGAACCGATTGTTTGCCCGGTTTGCGGAAAAGTCAAAGATGGGCCGAAGCAGGAGGCTGCCGACGACGCGGAATTGGACAGTGCGGGTTCGGATGCCGCTGTGAAAGATCAGGCGGAAGCGCCCGATGTCGACGACGATATTCTGGACGATGCCGACATCGCTCTTGAAGATGACGTATTGGACGATGACAGCGACACAGTGCCGCTGGAGGATATCAAAAACGTCTCCACTGAGGACGAGAGTTGAGCAACTGCGTCACTTGCATTAAACTGCACTCAAATCGGACGGGGCCATAGCTCAGCTGGGAGAGCGCTTGAATGGCATTCAAGAGGTCAGGGGTTCGATCCCCCTTGGCTCCACCATCCCGACCGCGACGCGGGATTTCTCACAAAAAAACGCTGCTTCGGAATTGATCCGGCTCGTTCGGCGTCGGCGCGCGAGCGTTTTCGGAGCGAACGAGGCGGATGTTCGCATTTGAAGATGTTCCGCGAACGACGGCAATTTGATTCCTGGATTGGCAAGCCCGAAGTCTGCAGAGTTCAGCTTTCGAGAAAACTTGTTCGAGCGCCATCTTCCGCCTTTACCGAGCAAGCCCGGTTTGGTAACAAGCAAAGCGACGGTTTCATCAGTGTCGACAAAGCGCTGAGGATGAAAAGGGAACGCGGTGAGGTGAAGCCACCAGCCACCGAATCCGCGGCTGCCCCCGCAACTGTGAGCGGTGAGCGTCCCGAGCGAACCACTGGCATTCAGGCCGGGAAGGATCGGGATTGCTTGGACCCGCAAGCCAGGAGACCTGCCGTCTGACTTCAACCTGTTCGGGCGGGGTGGCCCGGGGAGTTTTCGCTTGAAACCATCTGCAATTTCACTTCTCGGTTTTCGTTGTCATTGCCGGCCGGATTACAGCGGGCCGAGCGGCAATTGAAATGCAGGCCGATGACGGGCAGCAAAATCGAACGGCATCGCGCTTGACCGCTTGCGATGGTCGGCACTGCGGTACGAAATTTGCAAAGGTGCCGGCCTCTCTGGTAGCGGAGGATTTGTCGTGGGGGCCGCCGGGCGCGGCGAACATCCTCGAAAACGTAAGCTTCGCGCTGCCCGCCGGTCAAGTCCTCGGCGTGCTCGGCCCGAACGGCGCGGGCAAGTCGACTTTGCTTCGCCTGCTTTATCGTTATCTGCGCCCGCGCGCCGGGCGCGCCTTGATTGACGGAACGGACATCTGGTCGATCAGCGCCCGCGCGGCAGCCCGGTTGTCCGCCGTGGTCGTGCAGGAGCAGCCGGCGACGTTTTCGCTGACTGTCCGCGAGGTTGTCGAGCTTGGGCGCGCGCCATTTCGTTCGCTGTTCGCAGCAGGCGGGAACAGGAGCGCCGAACTCGTTGAAAGCGCCATGGAGCGGCTGAATCTGGGAATGCTGACGCACCGATGCGTCGGCACCTTGTCGGGCGGCGAAAGGCAGCGCGTCATGTTCGCGCGGGCATTGGTTCAAGAGCCGCGCGTCTTGATTCTGGATGAACCGACGAATCATCTCGACATCCGATATCGATTGGAACTCTTGGAGCTGGTCAAAGAGTTGGGATTGACCGTGGTGTGCAGCCTCCACGATCTGGATGCGGCGGTCGAGCATGCGGACAAGGCGCTCGTGCTGTCGAAAGGCCGCGTCGCTGCTTTCGGAGATCCGGAAAGCGCGCTTTCATCCCATCTCGTGTCGTCGGTCTACTTTGTATCCGCAAAGCTTGAAGAGCTTTCCGTGAGCGGTCGGCGGCGCTTCTCATTCCAATTGAACTAGTGGAGGAGCTATGCGGCTGCTCGCTTGCGCATTTGCATATTTGACAATCGCCTCCGGAGCCTTGGCGGATGCCGTCACGGTGGAAAGCTGCGGTCGGCAAATCGAATTTGAACAGCCTCCGCAACGTGCGGTGTCGAACGACTCCAACATGACGGAGATGATGCTGGCACTCGAATTGGAAGCCAGCATAGTCGGATACACCGGCGTTTCCGGATTGCGAAAAATGGGGGAATTCACTGAGCGCGTGGCAAATTTGCCCGAACTTTCGCGGGATTACCCGACGAAGGAGGTGCTTGTCGGCGCCGATGCGGACTTTTATTTTGCCGGGTGGAATTACGGGCTGAAAGTTGGCGGCGAGGTAACGCCTGAGGCGTTGGAGCCGTTCGGAATTACAGTGTACGAGTTGACCGAGTCTTGCATACATGTCGGACCGAAGTCGAAAGCTTCGATGGAAGACCTTTATGCCGACTTGCTGAATCTGGGAACGATTTTCGATATCCGGGCACGTGCTGAAACGCTTGTTGCGAGTTACCGCGAGGAGCTCGCCGCGTTCAAGGCCGGGTTGTCTGAACTGAAGTCGCCCGTTCGCGTATTCATCTACGACAGCGGAATCGACGCGCCTTTCACTGCGGGTAAATATGCGATGCCGACCGCGTTGATCGAATATGCCGGCGGCAAAAACGTTTTCGATGATCTCGAAAAGAGTTGGGCCACTGTGAATTGGGAGGCGTTGGTCGAGCGCGCGCCGGAGGTCATCGTGATCGTGGATTACGGCGAGGTGACTGCCGAGCAGAAAATCGAATTCATGCGCGATAATTCGGCGTTCGAAGACATCCCGGCAGTGAAGAACAACCGCTTCTTCGTGCTGGACTACGCAGAAGCGACGCCCGGACCGCGCAACATCGAGGCGGCCGAGAGGCTGGCGACGGCGTTCAGGGAACGTTAATCCATCCGCTGAATGGCAATGAATCACACGCACGAGGCTTCATCGGATGCCGGCGAACCGACGCCCGTGCATAAAGACGCAATTCCGGTCAATCCAGGCATCCTCGCCGTCGGTTGCGTTGCCGCTCTTCTCGTTTCAATTTCGATTTCTGCGGGATTGGGTGCCGTATCCGTCCCTAGTTCCACAGTTGTCGGCATCTTCGCGAACAAGGTTGTGCCCGGACTTGTCGAGCAGACTTGGTCTCAAGGAAGGGAAGCCATCGTGTGGGAAATCAGGCTCCCGCGAATTCTTCTGGCCTGCCTCGTCGGCGCCGGTCTTTCCTTGGTCGGAGCCGCGCTTCAGCCTGTAACGCGGAACTCGCTGGCCGATCCCCACCTGCTGGGAATTTCGTCGGGCGGCGCATTCGGCGCAATTCTCGCGATCATGCACACGGGGATGTTCTTGGGACCTGCGACGGTGCCCGCAATGGCATTTGCAGGATCTTTGTGCGCAACAGCGATGGTTCTGGGGCTTTCGTCATTTGCCGGAGCTTCAAGAGCCGAGCGGCTGGTCCTGATCGGCGTCGCGGTTTCATTCGTCTTGATGGCATGCGCCAACATATCGATTTTTCTGGGCGATCCCCGCGCTTCGCATACGGTCCTATTCTGGATGCTCGGCGGACTGGGGCTGGCTGAATGGGGACGTCTTCCAATACCGCTTGCCGCGCTCGCTGTCTGCGGCGCGTATTTCTGGTTCAAATCGCAGGATTTCAACGCCGTGACCATCGGTGACGAGTCGGCCTCCACCTTGGGCATACCCGTCGTGCGCTTCCGGCTCGAGGTCTTTGTCGTGTCGGCGCTTCTGACCGGGGTGATGGTTGCCTACTCCGGCATGATTGGATTCGTAGGGTTGATGGTGCCGCACATCGTTCGCATGATCGTAGGGGGAAACAACACGCGAGTCATTCCATGCGCCGCGCTGGTCGGAGCGCTGCTTCTGGTCTGGTGCGATGCGGTTTCGCGGACTCTTATGGCGCCAGAAGTGATACCGATCGGAGTTGTAACGGGTCTGGCAGGCGGAACTTTCTTCATCTGGCTCTTGAGGAAGCGCAATGCGCAACTGTGAGCACTTCGCCTCCAGCCGCAAATCGATGGAAATGAGTTTTGCCCATGGCTGAACGCGACGTAATTTACTTGCGGAAACGGCTGTCCGATCTTCCGATTGCTGTACGAAAGTGTTGGTGCTAGCCTTCAAATTCCTGAATTGTAATTTCATGCCAATGCTCGTTCCGAGCGACGAATGCAGATAGGATTGGGCCGTGAGTTATTTTGCTCCGGTTGCGCTTGACCAAGCGCTTGATGTTCTCAGACGGAACGATGCGAGCATCGTAGCCGGGGGAACGGACTTCTATCCGGGTTTGAATGGACGAAAGCCGCCGCGCGTCATACTGGATCCTACGAATATCCGAGAGTTGAAAGGGATTGCCCGGACCGGGACAGGTTGGCGCATCGGCGCGGCGGCGACTTGGAACGAACTGATCCGAACGCCGCTGCCGCGATATTTCGACGGGCTGAAGGCCGCAGGTCGCGAAGTCGGATCCATCCAAATACAGAACGCGGGAACAGTTGCAGGCAACCTATGCAATGCCTCGCCTGCAGCTGACGGCGTTCCTCCGCTTCTTACGCTTGACGCCGAGGTTGAAATTGCGTCTCCGTCAGGATTCCGGCGGGTTCAATTGGCGAACTTCGTGCGAGGCATCCGAAAGGTCGATCTGGAACCTGGCGAACTGGTTGTCGCCGTTCGAATTCCGTCGGTGCCCGAGCATTCAGCCAGTTCGTTCCTCAAGCTGGGCAGCCGCAGGTATCTCGTGATTTCGATCGTGATGATCGCGGTGGTGGCATGGACCGACGACCGGGGGATTATTGAAGGAATGCGGATTGCGGTCGGCGCTTGCTCTCCGGTAGCCTTGCGCTTGAAGAACCTGGAAGCCAAGCTGGTCGGGATGCGAGCCGAAGACGTTTGCGGCGGCGTGCCGATTTCAACGGAGGATCTTTCGGATCTGGCGCCGATTGGCGATATCCGGGGAAGCGCGGAATATCGTCTTGCCGCCGCCGCGGAATTGTGCAGGCGAGGTGTCGCGGACGCGTTGGCAGGGAGGGACGGCTAATTGGAAAATCCGGAGCAAGAACTTGGATTCAGGCTCAATGGACGAGCCGTCGTCCTGTCGGCCCCGACCGGCGAAAGATTGTCCGAAGCGCTCCGCGAGCGGCTTGCTACGCGCGATGTGAAGGTCGGTTGCGACGCCGGCGACTGCGGCGCTTGCACGGTTCTTGTCGACGGCGATCCGGTCTGCGCTTGCCTGACGCCAGTTCATCAAGCATCCGGCCGCGAGGTGGAGACTCTTTCCGGATTGACAGCCAGCGAACCGCTGGCCGGTCTATTGGCCACTTCGTTCTTGAAGCATGGAGCTGCGCAGTGCGGCATCTGCACGCCCGGCATGCTCGTCTCCGCCGTAGCGCTTATGCGTTCGAACCGCGAACCCAATTCGGTTGAAATCGAAGATTCGCTCGGGGGCGTTCTTTGCCGGTGCACCGGCTACAGAAAAATAATCGACGCTGTCCTTGATGCATGCGGCGCCAACTCATCCCGCGCGACGGCCAATTGGAGCGGAAGCGTCGGCGATCCGATTCCGCGGCTTGACGGAAAATTTAAGGTGGAGGGAACCGAACGGTTCAGCGACGACGTCGGACCGCCGGATGCGCTCCTCGTGCGGATCATTCGATCTCCGCATCCGCGCGCGCATTTCAAGTTCGGCGATCTGAAGGAGTTCGCCGAAAAAAGAGAGGGAATCGAGGCGGTTTTCACGGCTGCGGATATTGACGGCCGCAACAATTTCGGAGTCATACCGGGATATTCCGAGCAGCCTGTGTTCGCCGTATCCGCGTCGCGATTCCGAGGTGAAGCTGTCGCGGCGGTCGTCGGAACGCGAGCGGCAGTAAGCGCTTTCGACGAAGATGATTTCCCGATCAAGTGGGACGCGCTGCCGTTCGTCGATGCGATGGAGGCGGCGGTTGCGGAAGGCGCGGACCGGATCCACGAGGACCGCCGGGAAAACATCTTGTGCAGCGGATTCGTCCGAACCGGCGACGTCGAGGAAGGTCTGTTCGGTTCCTGCGTGACCGTGGAGGGACAATTTGATACCGCGTTCGTGGAACACGCGTATATCGAGCCCGAAGCCGGATTTGCGCGGGTCGCGGACGGACGGCTGGAAGTCCATGTCGGGACGCAGACTCCGGTCATGGACTTGGAATCGCTGGAGAGCATTCTGGGCATCGACCGAAAGAATATCCGGATTGTCCCGACCGGCGTGGGCGGCGGGTTCGGATCCAAGCTCGATATATCCGTGCAGCCCTACTTGGCGCTTGCGGCGCTGAAAACAGCCAAGCCCGTTCGACTCGCCTATTCGCGTACAGAGTCCATGCAGTCCACGACCAAGCGCCATCCGGCGGAAATTTCGATGCGCATTGGAGCGGACAAGGACGGTCGCATCCGCGGCATCCATTTCCGCGGGCGCTACAACACAGGCGCATATTCGTCTTGGGGGCCGACAGTCATCAATCGAGTTCCTGTGCACGCGTCGGGACCGTACGCCGTGCCGAATTATTTTGCGGAGGCAAGCGGAATCCATACGAACTGCCCGCCGTCGGGAGCGTTCCGGGGTTTCGGCGTTCCGCAAGCGGCCATCGCGCAAGAATCATTGTTCGACGAACTGGCCTCGAAACTGGGACTGGACGCCTTGGAATTCCGGTTGCTCAACGCGCTGGATAACGGCGTGCCCACTGTCTGCGGACAAGTGTTCAATAAAGGCGTCGGCATAAAGCAGTGCTTGGCGGCGCTTCGCAAGCATTGGAAGGCCGCCAAAGACGAAGCGGAGTCATTCAATCGCAGCGCGGAAACATCCGGAAACTCGTTGAGAAGAGGAGCGGGACTCGGCGCTGGCTGGTACGGCTGCGGGAATACGGCGCTTCCGAATCCGTCGACGATAAAGGCTGGAATACGCAAGGATGGAACGGTCGTACTGCATCAAGGCGCTGTGGATATAGGCCAAGGCGCCAATACGGTCATTCCGCAGATTTTTGCGCATGCGCTCGGCGTGCCTGTTGCAAGCCTTCGCTTGGTGGGCGCCGATACGGACGTCACCCCGGATGCCGGCAAGACTTCCGCTTCGCGACAGACCTACGTAAGCGGAAATGCCGCCCGCCTTGCGGGAGAGGCCTTGCGGGCGAAAATCCTCAAGCGCTGCAACGCTTCGAGCGACGCGAAATTTCGAATACGGCCCGGAGTCGTCGAGGTTATGGACGGAATGCGAAGCCACTTGATCGATCTTGGGAGAATGAAGGCGGATCCGGACAGCTATGTTCTGCGGGCGGAAGAGACCTACAATCCGCCGACCAAACCGCTCGACGCGAACGGAAGGGGCTCGCCCTACGCTCAGTACGGCTATGCCGCTCAGCTCGCGCTGGTTGAAGTTGACTTGGCTCTCGGCACCGTGAAGACCATCCGCATCGCCGCCGCGCACGATGTCGGAAAAGCCATAAATCCGCTGCTGATCGAAGGCCAGGTGCAAGGGGGAATTGCTCAAGGTCTCGGAATGGCGCTGATGGAAGAATACATTCCCGGTCGCACCGAAAACCTGCATGACTATCTCATTCCGACGATTGGCGACGTTCCTCCTGTCGAAACGATCATTGTGGAGGAGCCGGACGAGCATGGTCCTTACGGCGCGAAAGGATTGGGCGAGCACGCGCTGATTCCGACAGCGCCCGCGATATTGAATGCCATCGGCAACGCTTGCGGCGTGCGCATGACGCGCGTTCCCGTGACGCCGTCAAGGCTTCTAGAGGCGATAGAGGCTTGCTCAAATGAATGAGGCTGCGCGTGTCCGACCCGAAAAGATCCGCTGCGACGCTTGCCCTGTCATGTGTTTCATCGCCGACGGGATGTCCGGAGCATGCGATCGGTACGCCAACCGAAACGGCAGCCTCGTACGTCTGGATCCTCTGACCGTCATCGAATCGACGGAGAAAAAAGGCGGCCAGTCGGTTCCGTTTCTGCTCGGCGAATCAGGCGCGGACTGGGACGGCGACATGCTGCAGGGCAGTCGGCCGTTCGTGACCGCGATCGGCGCGGGAACCACCTACCCGGACTACAAGCCGGCGCCGTTCATCGTAAGCCAGGAAGTCGAAGGCGTGGACATGGTCACGGTGGTGACCGAGGGCATTTTCAGCTATTGCGGCGCGAAGGTGAAAATCGATACGGATCGCCATATCGGAGAGGAGCGCGATGTCGTGCGGGCTGAAGGCGAGCCCGTTGGCCATGTGACCACAAGCGAATACGGCTCGAAAATGATTTCGCTAGGTGGCGTCGAGCACCTGACCGGCGGATCCAAGAATGAGGGTCGCGTCACTTGCGACACGCTGCTGCGCCTTTGCAACCGGGGAACGGTCGATTTGACCGTGGACGGAGGCGCGGAGCTGACTGTCCAAGCCGGCAAATCGCCGATCGTGAACGGGATCGAGGAGCGGTTGATGCGCGTCGGGTGCGGGTCGGCTGCGATCGGAATGTTTGCGAAGCAATGGGCATCGCATGTGGACGAAGTCGTCGTTGTGGACGACCACATCACAGGGGTGCTCACCGAGCACGAGGCAGGCAAGCAGCTTGATATGCCTCCGGCCGGAATCCGGGTGTGCGGGCGGCGGTCAACGCCGGGGCGCTATTTCCAGGTCGCGCAGCCCGGCGCCGGGTGGGGCGGGACCGACATCGACGATCCGCTGCAAATCATCAAGCGCATAGATGCCAAGGTCGCTTGGCCAGGATTGCGGATGTTGATGGTTTCGACGACAGGAGAGCAATGGGCCTATTTTGTGCTGGATGACGCCTTGTCCCCGCAGAAGGCGGAACTCCCGCAGGAATTGATGATCTCTGTCGAGCGCGTCGCCGAGAATTGCGAGCCGTCCGAGTGCTCCGTGCTGTTCATGGGCGGCGCCGGCGGATCGCTGCGCGCCGGGGTGACAGTGAATCCCGTCAACCTGACCGTATCCGTCCGGGAATCGCTCACGCGAGTGACTTGCGGCGGCGCTCCGGCATACATCTGGCCGGGCGGCGGTATCACTTTCATGGCCGACGTCATGAAGATGCCTGAGGACTCGTTCGGCTACGTTCCTACGCCTGCGTTGGTTGCTCCGATAGAGTTCACTCTTCCGCTGGCGAATTACGAGCGGCTCGGAGGGCACGTGGAACGAATTCAGCCAGTTGAAAGCGTGATAACGCCCGAGGTCAGGCGGGTTGCCGCTGGAGATGATCGTGCTGCCGCAACTCGCCGGGATCCCGGATTGCGGGCGCAGTAGAGACGGAAGTCCGCCTTGACGGATTTCGAATCGAATCTTCTTCGCGGCGGCAATCAACTGCATCTTCACCATGGCCCGATCGACTTGTTGATCTCCGCCGAAACCGATCCCGCGAAGGATCGGTTGGTCGCGTATCGCGCGGCGGCGATGCGGTTCAAAGGACTGCTGGAAGAAATTGTTTCCGAGCTTCCGCTCCTGAAACAACGACCTGCATATAGCCGGTTCCCGACCGGAAAGGTCGCGAAGCGGATGTGGAACGCCGTTCATCCGCACGCCGATGGGAATTTCATAACGCCGATGGCGGCGGTGGCGGGCTCGGTCGCCGACGAAGTCCTCGAAGCGATCGCGCGTTCCGCAAGTCTGCAGAGGGCATATGTCAACAACGGAGGCGATATTGCGCTTGCGCTTGCCGACGGCCGGATCTTCAAAACCGCCATTCGCACGCATGGCGGGACGGAATTGGCTCGCGTCGCGATAGAAGCGGATCAAGGCATCGGCGGACTTGCCACCAGCGGCGTCGGCGGTCGAAGCTTTACGCTCGGCATAGCGGATTCGGTCACCGTGTTCGCTTCAAGCGCAGCCGCAGCCGACGCAGCGGCGACGCTCATCGCGAATGCCGTCGACTTGCCGGAGCATCCCGCCATTGTTCGCAGGCCTGCGGACGAATTGAATCCCGAATCCGATTTGGGCAAGCGCATGGTTGTCACGCAGCGCGGCATTCTTGCCGATGACGAGATTCAGGAAGCCCTTTCTTACGGGGAGAATTCTGCGCTTTGCATGGCGGAGTCCGGTTTGATAGTCTCGGCTGCACTATATCTAAGAGGCGTTTCCCGGTTCGTAGGTATGGGAGAAGGACAGCAAGCGCAGAGAGGCAAGAATGCCTGAACCGGCAATTCGGAAAATCGTGTCGCATTTGGAGGAGATTTTCCATGAAGGAGGGCCGCCTCCTTCGGAATCGCTCAAATGCGCGGCAGTTTTGGCGGTCATCGAAAATCCGTTCGCGGGGCGCTACGAACCGGAAATCGCTGGCTTCATGGAGGATCTCAAGCCGCTGGGCTTGGAAATGGCTCAGCGCTTGATCGACATCTTGGGCGGGAACCCCTCGATTGTGGAAGGCTACGGCAAAGGTGCGATCATCGGTGCCGACGGAGAGCTTGAACACGGGGCGCTCTGGCACGCGCCAGGTGGATACGCGATGCGCGAGTTGCTCGGAGGAGCGAAGGCAATCGTTCCATCGACGAAAAAAGTTGGCGGGATCGGTGCGCGCCTCGACGTCCCGATCACCCATGTGAATGCTTCGTACGTGCGCAGCCACTTCGGCAGCATGGAGGCAGGAGTTCCCGACGGTCCCGGCGCAGGTGAGATGTGCCTTGTGCTGGTCATGTCCACAGGAGCGAGGATCCACAACCGCAGTTTGGGACTCGAAGCTAAAGACGTCAAGGGCGAGGATGGATTGAGATGAAGGCTGACATACGGAAAATCGTTGTGACGGTTGAGGAGATCCGTTGCGAGTGCGGGCGGGGCATCAATCCGCCGACGCGAAAGGCGGCGGCGGTGGCGGTAATTGCGAATCCGTTTGCCGGTGCTTTTGTCGAGGACTTGGAGCCGCTTATGGACGTGGGCGCGGAGCTTGGCGGACTGCTGGGAGAAAAATGCGTTGCGGCGCTGCGGATTGAGCCGGCTCAGGCGGAAAGCTACGGCAAGGCGGCCATGGTTGGCGAAAGAGGCGAACTGGAGCATGCGGCGGCAATTCTCCATCCGAAGCTCGGCAAGCCCTTGCGCGAAGCGGTTGAGAAGGGAGCCGCGCTTGTGCCGTCTTCGAAGAAGATGGGCGGACCCGGCATTCCGCTGGATGTGCCGCTGGGTCACAAGGATGCTGCTTATGTCAGGTCCCATTTCGACGGCATGGAGGTCAGACTCTGCGACGCGCCGCGAGCGGACGAGATCATGGTCGCCGTCGCAGTTACGGACAGCGGCCGCCCGCTCCCGCGCGTAGGCGGGCTGAAAGCCGCGGACGCAAAAGGCGAGGACGGCCTTCGCTGAACATCGGTCTGGTGCGGTTCGATTCACGATCTGCCGGCATCCCTTCTGGCACACGCGACTGAACAGAGCGAAGCACGAGTTCTTAGCGACACCCGATGTCTTTCCACTTTGGACAAGGTTGCCGCCGTTTGGTCCAAATAACTTTGTCGATTGAATTCGATACATTAAGTTGATAGATGCGATTGCTATAAAGGCGCGCGTACGGAGTTTCCTCTGATTAGTTCATTGACATTCAGGTGGTGACTTAATTTGTTTGCTGGAGCCTACTCGGCTCAAGTTGACGCATATCCGGCGCTCATGAGGTCGTTTGCGCATTCCTCGGTTTTGAATATTTCAAAGGTGTTGCCGCCACTTCGCGAGAACGCATTGGGGGCTTGCGCGAACGCCACGTCTGTCTCATCGCCAGTACCTGCAATGAACCATGCCTCATAAAAATGGGAATCCCCAATAATGGAATTAATTCAACTAGCCGCTTACACCCTCTAAGCATCTTTTGCACTGCGCGGATCTAAGCAATTTACGTTTTCTATTGTCCACGTCTCGACTTATCATAGTTGAGTATACCTTGCCGCGTGGCTCCTTGATTACTTTTCCCGATGTAAAATCATCCTGCAAATTTTTGTCGTTTGAATAAAGCAACCGAGCACCGCTCGAAATGGCTAATTCGATTACATGTCTATCGTTTGACTTCACTTTTACATGTTTAATTTCACTCTTCACTTTATCCAAATGTTTATCCGGTATCTGGACCACTCTTCCGCGGCGATATCCTTCCGTAAGCCAATCCGACACTCTTTTGTCTCTTAGCAACTCGTGCGTCAGCTTACCACCAATTACCAGCTTTAGACTTTTGTTTCCTTTTTTGCCATTTATCCATTCAAAATACTCTTTACCGGCGCTTGGTCTTTCACATTGTCCAAATACCTCATGTTTGACATTAGCGTCCAATATCGTACACATTTAGAGACCTAGTAACTTTCGCTTTTCATCCATAAAGAAATCACCATACTCTGGTGGCGCATTAATTATATTTCCATTTTCATCCAAATTTACTGTTCTGATATCAACACCATCTGATTTTCTTACAAAAAATAGTATAGAAACCATTTCATGAGTTAACGTTGTGTTTTGATCACGAACATCTATCCTTATTCGATCTAGTAGGTAATCACTGTGCGTTTCAACCAACAACGTTGCGCCCTCGCATGCAAGCTGACAAAACAAGCTTCCCAACTCAGCTTGCGCTCTCGGGTGAAGATGCACTTCTGGCTGCTGCAGCAAAAACAATCCGTTTGTTTCGCTTGCCGATAGCTCCGCAAGAATTGGAAGAGCTTGGCTTACCCCGTATCCCATATCGATTATGTTATAAAAATTTTTCGTTTGCTCTCCAGAATTTTGAAAATAAATTTTGAAAGAACCTTGATCACTTTCTGCAATATCTATATTTTTAAATAAACCAGAGTTTTTTCCAAAATGCATCAGTTTTTCTTTCGTATCGTTCCATTCGCTTCGGCTATTCTTATGTATATTGGCCAAAAGCTCAAGTGCATGCGCGCCTTCGTGATCGCGAAGGCTTCCCGTTTGCTCGTATGTTCGTTTTGGACGAGACCTAATCGGTGCGCTTGCGTTTAAGCCGCCAAGTGGCATTCCTGATTTACGCCATGTTTCCAATGAATCGATCAATTCAAAAATTGGCAATTGCGATTGATCGTGCAATGATGGATTGACGCCTAATCTTTTGAACAGTTCACTTTCTCGTCTAATTGCATTTAAACACCAATAATATTCTTCAATAAGCAAAGCTTTGCTTCCGATAGAAAAATGCAGTTTTTTTTCATTGTGTCTTGTTAAAATCGTTGCGGTAATGCGATCCGCATCAAGGTATTCCATGCGAATTTCGTTTTTTCTCTTTTTATCGATTATTCGGAATTTTGTTGGGCACGGAGCCTCTGAGTGCTCGCTAAATTCTACTTCTACATCGATTAACTTGCCGTCATGGCTGGCGCATGGAATTTTCAATTGAACTTTTACAGCAAATTTCTGCTCTTGAGATTCCGCTGTCGAGCATCGTGAGATTATTTCATTGAATCTTCCAAGTGGGAAAAGTGAACTATTGAAATTTTCGGTTCTTTGTTCCTTTAAGATATGCCATAAAGTTTTGATCAATGCCAAAAATGACGATTTACCTGTACTGTTCTCTCCGACTAATATAGTCAATGGAGCCAAATGCACATGTTGCTCGCGATAGAAGCAACGGAAATTCGAGAGATTTATATTGTACATTTCTTCACATACAATTGGGCTCTGGCGAGCCAGAGCCCAATTGTCGACCGGACAACCCAATCCCTGAACGTGTAGTCGACCGAGAAACCTCAATCCTTGAAGAAGCGAATATGCGATTTTTATCAAGAATGCAAGAACTCGTTTCTGTCATTTTGTTTGCTCCGACATCCAGAACTACGGGCCTCACGACATACGCCCCTCATGTTTGTAAGCATTTTGGATCAAATTCCCCTTTTTAGTCAAGAATTGGAAATGAAGGAATCCGAACAAGATTACTTGGAGTTCGATGTTATGAGCAAGCTTGAAGTGGATTAACACACTGAATAAATTGGGAAAATTTAGCAATGGTTTTGGCCGTTAGTCGAGCCGAGCAATGTCTTTCCCAAATCAAAGATGGGCTGCGAGCGTCGGCCACGGAACATCATCGTAGAGGTGCAACCATCGCGGATCCTTTCAAGAATTGTCGAGTGCGAACATGAGGATTAGCCTTTGGTTCAGTTAGCACGCAACTTGAATCGGTGCCGACCGTTCGCTCAAGGACGGCTGCTGCCATGGAGTGATTCGCGTAGCCCGTTTCGGGGATATTCCAAACTTTTTGCCGCGTGCAAGACGCATGGTGGCCGTAGTGAGGACTTGGAAAGATTGAGCATGGTGCAACAGAGTTTAGCCAACGATGATCTCGGGGAGCCTTTGGGCTGGAGGTGTATTTCGGCTGCGATGCGAGCGTACTTCGCCATCGATAATTGTCATGCCGACGCCTGGAAGATTCCCTTGCCGGACAGACTCGAGCATTGTCGCGCCCGGCGAATGCTGCGCTTGATCCATCAGAACGAAATCGGCGGCGTATCCGTTTTCAATCAACCCGACGTCGAGGTTCCGCATTCTCGAAGTATTTCCTGTCGCAAAGCAAAAGGCGATTTCCGGCGCGACGTTTCCCAGGCTCGATAGCATCGCGATCATTCGAAGTATGCCGAGTGGCTGAACGCCGGAGCCTGCCGGACCGTCGGTTCCCAGAATGATGCGATCAAGCTGCTTGAGTTCGCGCGCGGTATTGACCGTCAACAGCGCGGCTCGCTCGTTTCCGTTGTGCACGATTTCCAAGCTTCTGCTGCATTGCTCGCAGAGGCAGATGATCTGATCGTCTGGAAGGGCCGAATGCCCGCCGTTCACGTGTCCGATGACGTCGGTGTCCGCTTCCAGAACGACATCCTTGTCGATAAGGCCCGAGCCGGGAATTGACGGGCCGCCGGTGTGAATCGTGCTCTGAATTCCGTACTTGCGCGCCCAAGCGACCATTTTCTTGGCTGTCGGTCCATCCTTGACCGACCCCAGGCCAACTTCGCCCAGCAGCGTCACGCCCGCGTCCGCCAAATCCTTGAAATCCTTCTCCTCCATGCCGTGTTCGACAACCGGTGCTCCGGCGAGGACCTTCACGCCTGATGGTTTGAAATTCGAGTACCAACGCTGCGCCGCGATGGCCATCGCTTTCAAGCCCACGATGTCCTTGGGCCGGCCCGGCATGTGGACTTCGCCAGCCGAAATCAGAGTTGTAACTCCGCCGTTCAGCGTCGAGTCGATCCAGTGGAGTTGTTGCTGTCGCGGCGTGTAGTCGCCCACGACCGGATGGACGTGGCTGTCGATCAGCCCTGGGGCGAGCGTGACCCTATTCGCGTCGATGATGACGTCGGAATTATCAATGTCCAAATCCTTCTCGAATCCGAATGCTTCGATCCGCCCGCCGACGGCGACAACGCAATCTCCGTCCAAAACTGGTTGTTCGATCCTTCCGGACAGAATCATCCCTATATTGCGGACTGCGAGTTTCTTCTTGTCTCCTCCCATCAGTTCAATCTCCTGCACTTCGTTGCTCACCTCGCCAGCTTAAGCCAAGATGGCAGCTTTTCAAGGCAGCGACCTGCTGACGTCTTTTGCGGGTGGAGCCAATTTGCCCAATTGGTGACGGCGCATCCGATCATTCGCCTTACCAATGCGTCCGCTCGCAAGACGGTGATGCAGCGCCACATTGACATGGCAACATGATGGAATTAGTCCGTCCGTAGCGTCCAAGTGAAGCCTAATGAGCAGACCGACGGCCTGAATTGTCGCCTGACGAATCCGCTCCATTAAGAAAGCACGACATGAACTCGACCTTGTCCGTCAAGGAAAAGGAAAAGACTTTTCCGTTGCCGCCCGGCGTTTTTGCACAGACTGTGACGAACGTTGTTCATTACACGGACCGGTTGTTCAAGTTTCGCATGACCCGGCCTTCGACATTTCGATTCCGCTCCGGCGAATTCGTGATGATCGGATTGCCGAACGCGGAACGTCCGGTTTACCGAGCGTACTCCATCGCGAGTCCGAGCTGGGACGATGAGCTCGAATTCTACTCGATCAAGGTTCCCGGAGGGCCGCTCACGGAACATCTGCAGAAGATCAAATCGGGCGACGTCGTCCTCATGCGGAAAAAGCCTACGGGCACGCTTGTGAACGACGCATTGACGCCCGGAAAACGGCTCTATCTATTTTCTACCGGAACCGGCATCGCCCCGTTCGCTTCGATCATTCGCGATCCTGAAACTTACGAAAAATTTGAGACAATCATTCTCACGCATACCTGTCGGTTGGTTGCCGAACTCGAATACGGGCGCGAATTGGTGGATGCCACGCTGACCGACCCGCTGGTCGGCGACGACGCTTCGGAGGGTCGGCTGGTTTATGTTCCGGCCGCGACTCGGGAGGAATTCAAGCGAGGCCAGCGGATAACGGAAATGCTTGGCTCCGGAACGCTGTTCCAGGAGTTTGATTTGCCGAGCTTGTCCAGGATGGGGGACCGGGCCATGATCTGCGGGTCAATGGCGATGCTGAAGGACGTCAAGTCGATCCTTGAGGGCATCGGAATGATTGAGGGTTCCAACAGTTCGCCCGGGGATTTCGTTGTTGAGCGGGCATTCGTGGATTGAGCAACGAATGTTGCACCGCCAGCATGAGCAATCGATTCAGGTCTGCGGTACGCTTCCCGAATCCGGGAGAATTCGAAACGTTAGATTTCACGATTCCTTGCAGCCGAAAGCAGCATGGACAACAAGAATGCGGCCGCAGCTGCGACAATGATCGTTGGCCCCGCAGGCGAATTCACCAAATTCGATATCCAGAGTCCGGCCAGTACGGAGCCGCTCGCAATCGCGACGGCAGCTGCCGCCATTCCTTCAGGGGATTTCGAAATGGGCCGAGCTCCCGCAGCCGGAATAATCAGCATCGCGGTGACGAGCAATGCGCCCACGACTTTGATCGCCACAGCCACCAACGCTGCAAGCGCGACGTTCATGTAGATCTGCTCTCGATGGGGATGCAGCCCCGATGCTTGCGCGATTTCAGGATTGAACGTGGACAGCAGCAGCGCGGTCCATCGCGTAGCAACAAAGAAAACAATCGCAGCTGAACCGATCCAGATCACCAGAATGTCCGCATTTGAGACCGCCAGAATCTCCCCGAAAAGGTACGCATCAAGGTCGACGCGGGAGTCCGCCGCGAGCGAAAACGCCACTATTCCGACAGCGAGCGCAGTTTGCGACGCGACGCCCAGGACCGTATTGGATCCAAGAAATCGTTGACCGACTGTCGATACGGTCAGCGCCATCGCCACTGCGACGCCGAAAACGCCGACGAATACCGACAATTCGAACAAAAGAGCCAGCGAAACACCCAGAATGGCGGCATGGGCAGTCGCGTCGCCGAAATACGCCAAATTGCGCCACACGACGAAACACCCGATCGGCGCGGCGGCGATTGACACTCCGATGCCTGCGATGATCGCCCGAATCATGAAATCGTCAATGATCATGATTTGAATTCCAAGCTTGAGAGGCTTGATTCTCGGCCGCCGGAAATATCGCCAGGACTCCGTCAACTTCACCGCCGAACATGGACAGAAATTCCTGGGACTTGGCAACTATGCTCGGAGGTCCTTGGCAAACGATCCGCTTGTTCATGCAAATGACCCTGTCCGCGTACGCGACGAGGATGTCCAGTTCATGACTTGTGTTGAGCACGGCGCCTCCGGTCTCGGCTTTGAAATTGCGAATGATGCGGTAGAAGTCTCTGATTCCGTTCCGATCCAGAGATTGAGTGGGCTCGTCCAGTACTAGGAGATCAGGCGAACCGAGGAGCGCGCGGGCAAGCAAAACTCTCTGCAATTGTCCGAAGGAAAGAGCATGCACTTGCCGCGGAGCAAGTGCGGACACCCCGGTCAGATCCCTGACTTCTTGCGCATTGCTGTCCGATGCGCTTGAGCGAAGTTTCAAAAATCGATCAACTGTCATTGGCATGGTTTGATTCAAAGAAATGCGCTGCGGCAGATAGCCGATCTTCAAATTCGGCGATTTGGTCACAATGCCGGACGACGGAGCCGCCAGCCCGATGATGAGCTTGAGCAATGTGGACTTGCCGGCGCCGTTCGGACCGACAAGCGTGACGATTTCGCCTTTCTCCACGGAAAGCTCGATGTCTTCGAGCACATTGCCGATGGGCAACGCCAAGCTGGCTCCATTGACTGAAATCAGCATTTTTCCGCTTTGTTCCGGATGCGAAGTCCAATTGGAATAATTGAGTGTCCGGGCATTTGTTCTTTCAGCGCAGTTTTGAAGATGGCTAATCGAAGCTAGCCCTGTCCGAATGGCGCGCCTTGCAATTCCTCAATTTTTCGGAGTTCAGCGCATTCACGCCTTTGGAATGTCGCCGACGATCCAGCCCACAACCGTATGCAGCAGGATCAGCAACACTATAGAATGTTATAATGTATCACAACTCAAATTGAGATTGGGCGGTTTGCAGGAAACAGCGGCAATGGGCCGGATGCCGATGATCGCGCCGGGACGGGCGGGCGTCGAAATCAATGCGTCATGCCATTGCCGCAAGAACGTCCCTTGGTGTTGGGCCGGACGCGAGAAACTGACAGGGCCGAAATTCGGCGTTTGCGGGAATTGCCCGGCCATAATCCCGAGTCCGCGTTCCCGGCACTCAACGGTCGCTTTCCGCCCAGCGCGGATTGATCCACGGCTGCCGATCATCCGGAGGGAGAACAGGTTTGCCGAGGATGTGGTCCGACGCCTTCTCGCCTACTAAAATCGAAGGCGCGTTTAGATTGCCGTAAGTGATGCGCGGGAAGATCGAGCTGTCCGCAACGCGCAGACCTTCGATGCCAATGACTTTGCAGGCTGGATCCACCACGGCGAGATCGTCGTCGGCTGCACCCATTCTGCAAGTCCCGCAAGGATGGTAAGCGCTCTCGGCGTGGTTCCGGATGAAGTCGTCCAGCTCTTCATCGGACTGGCAGCCGGATCCGGGCGAAATCTCTTCGCCGCGGTATGGGTCCATCGCGCGTTGCGCGAATACTTCGCGAACAACCCGGATGCCGCGCCTGAAGTCCCGCCAGTCGTCTTCGTTCGACATGTAGTTGAATCGAATCGATGGCGATTCTTTCGGACTTGCGGACTTCAGCGCCACGCGGCCTCGGGACTTCGAGCGCATCGGACCGACATGCGCTTGATACCCATGCCCGCCTGCCGCGGATTTGCCGTCGTAGCTTACGGCGATAGGCAGGAAATGGATTTGAATGTCAGGGTATTGGACGCCGGGCCGAGATCGAATGAACGCTCCGCTCTCGAAATGATTCGATGCGCCCGGACCCGATCCGAGCAACAGCCATTGAACGGCCGTCCTGGCACGACCCGCAAGGTTCCAGTATTTGTGCAGCGTTATAGGGAGTTTGCACGCTTGCTGCATGTAGACTTCCAGATGATCCTGAAGGTTTGCTCCAACGCCCCTCCGATCGCTCACAACTTCGATCCCGAATTCCTGCAGGTGCGAACCGGGTCCGATCCCGGAAAGCATCAGCAGCTTGGGCGAATTTATCGATGAAGCCGAAACGATGACTTCGCGCCTTGCCCGTACGACCTCTTTGGCCCCGCCGCGCTCGATTTCCACTCCCACCGCGCGTCCGTCTTCAATGAGCACGCGGCGAGCAAAGCCTCGAAGCAGATCCGCATTGCCGCGCCTGAGCGCGGGCTTGAGATATGCGTTCGCAGTCGACCACCTCCGCCCTTCCCAGATCGTTCTGTCGAAGGGGCCGAATCCTTCCTGCTTTTCGCCGTTGTAGTCCGGAGTCGTTTCGAATCCTGCCTGCTCTCCTGCCGATTCAAAGGACGAGAACAAAGGATTGTCCAACTTTCCGCGCGTCACATGGAGCGGGCCGGTCGAACCGCGCCAACTGCGGTCGCCGCCCCCGTCGGCACCGTGCCAAGCTTCCATCCTCATGAAATAGGGAAGAACGTCGCGGTAGGCCCAGCCGGCGGCACCCAATGCTTCCCACCCGTCGAAATCCATCGCGTGGCCTCGAACGTAAACCATGCCGTTGATGGACGACGACCCGCCCACGACTTTGCCGCGGGGGCATGCAAGCTTGCGCCCTCCCAGCCCCGGTTCCGGCTCGGTTGTGAATCCCCAATCGTACCGCCGCATGTTCATCGGATAGGACAGGGCGGCGGGCATCTGGATGAACGGGCCGAAATCCGAAACTCCGCATTCCAGAACCAGCACCGAAGTCTTCGGGTCTTCCGAAAGGCGCGATGTGACCGCGGAACCGGCGCTGCCGGATCCGATTACGATGAAGTCGGCTTCATGCATTGATCATGCTCGCTTCCATCCCGGTGAATTGTTCAAAATGAGCATTTCTTCCGCGGAATTTCGCGGCGATCCATTCCGCGGCCGCGGCCCGGAGCCGTATTACTTCAAACGGAGCGCTATCGAAAGTTCACCGCCGAGTCGGGCGCTGCATCGTCGCGGGAATTCGGACGAAACCATGCGGCGACAATCCGCCAGGCGGCGGGGATCGAATTTGGCATTTGCGTCAAGCGACATTGCGGCGCAACCAAATTTGAATGCGGAATCTTCGCTTTCAGCCGAAACTAGCCTTGCGCTTTGCAAGATTTGGGAATTAAAGACGTCGCGGCCGCCAAATCTTTGGCCGTCGCCGCAAGTTCCCACTCCTGCGCGCAGCTCCCAGCATATGCAGATCTACCTGCCAATTGCCGAAGTGTCAGTAAACGCATTCCTATTGCTCGGTCTCGGCGGGCTGGTAGGAATATTGTCGGGAATGTTCGGGGTCGGAGGCGGATTCCTCATGACGCCTTTGCTGTTCTTCATCGGCATTCCCCCGCCGGTTGCAGTCGCGACCGAAGCAAATCAGATCGTTGCCTCTTCGTTCTCCGGCGCGCTCGCCCATTACAAGCGAAAGACCGTCGATCTGCAGATGGGGCTGGTGCTCCTTTTCGGCGGCATAATCGGCTCGGCTTTCGGCGTTCAAGCATTCGCGGAGCTGAAGGCAATCGGACAGGTCGATCTGATCGTCCGGCTTTGCTACGTGCTTTTCCTCGGCGTCATCGGTACTTTGATGTTCGTCGAGAGCGCACGGGCGATCGGGAGATCGCGCAGGAAGACCGCAGCTCGCAAGCTGCACAAGCACAATTGGGTGCACGGCCTCCCCTTCAAGATGAAGTTCCGGACGTCAGGCCTTTACATCAGCGCCATCCCGCCGCTCGCGATAGGCATGATCGTCGGCGTTCTTGCCGCGATCATGGGCGTTGGCGGCGGCTTCATCATGGTTCCGGCGATGATTTACATCATCGGAATGCCGACGAAAGTCGTCATCGGAACCTCGTTGTTCCAGATCGTGTTCGTCACCGCATTCACGACCGTCATGCATGCCACGACGAATTTCGCGGTGGACATCGTGCTCGCGGTGCTGCTTTTCATCGGCGGCGTCATAGGCGCCCAGGTCGGAACCAGGATCGGCGTCAAGCTGCCGGCGGAGCAGCTCAGGATATTGCTCGCTCTGCTCGTGCTCGGGGTGTGCGGCAAACTGGCCTTTGATTTGCTCGCGCAGCCGGCGGAGCTGTACTCGATCGGAGGCGGAGCGGAATGATTCCGCGACTGCTCGCCGCACTGGCCGCGCTGTTCGCGACGGCCGCGAGCGCCGATGAAGAAATCATCGCCGCGCTCAGCCAGAACCGGGTCTCCATCACCGCGAATTTCGACGGCTCGGAAATCTTCGTTTACGGCGCCGTGAAGCGTGATGCGCCTGTCCGGGACGGCGAGCCGCTGCACGCGATCGTGACCGTCGCCGGACCCATGGAGCCGGTGCTGGTCAGGCGGAAGCGCAGAATGTTCGGCATTTGGGTCAATTTGGATGCGGTCGAGATCGACCTGGCTCCGTCGTTCTATGCCGTCGCGACATCCGGCGGGCCGCTGGCGGACATTCTGGCGGAAACAGAAGATCTTAGGCACAAGATCAGCGTCGAGAGGCTGATAAGATCCGTTGGCGCGCCGCAATCCATCATGGATTCGCAGCAGTTCACGGACGCGCTCATCCGCATTCGCGAAGGAATGGGGCTTTATTCGTCGGCGGCAGTCAAGATTGATTTCCAAGAGGAGACGCTCATCGGCACGCGCATCGCGCTGCCCGCAAATCTGCTGGAGGGAGATTATACGGTGCGGCTTTTCCTCGTGCGCGACGGACGGATCGTCGACAAGGAGGAAACCGGGATCTTCGTAAGGAAGGTCGGGCTTCAGCGCTGGATTTTCGCCTTGGCCCATCAGCAGCCGCTGGCCTATGGCGCGTTGTGCGTCTTGCTTGCGGTATTTGCCGGATGGTTTGCTTCCGTCGCATTCAGACGAAGGGTTTGAATTCGTCGGGCGCATCTGCTCGACGGTTCCGCAATTTGGCATAGGGCGGTTCCGTCGATTCAAACGATTTCAACGGGCATCCTTCAAGCGGAGCCGATGGAAGCGACGCGCTTTCGCCCGTCGATCTCCAATCCTGCTTTGCCTCGCGGCCGATCTTGCAATACTGTCGAATACTGTCAGTTTTGCAGGTCTTTCTGCGAAACGACCTCCGTCCCGGAATGAACCGAATTTTTGCAATTCTAGCTCTGGTCAGCGCATTCGCTCTGGCCGCGACTGCGCGACAGGCGGCCGCGCATGCGACGGAACAGAGTTTTGTCTTGCTGCTCCCGACAGAACTTTACACTGCTGCGGGGGTTGGCGCCGTCGTATTGACGGTCGTTGCGCTCGCCTTGATTCCGCCCAAGACGACGCTTCGGATTTTCGCAACCGCAAATCGGTCTCGCCGACCGCTGCGGCGGCATGTCGGAACCGCAATCAGCTTGGCATCTCTAGCCCTTTTCGTCGGCTTGCTGATTTTGGGACTCGCGGGGTCGCGCGATCCGCTGCACAATCCGCTGCCGCTGTTCGTCTGGACGATCTGGTGGATCCTCATGCCGATCATCCAAGCGGCGTTCGGGGACGTTTGGAAGGTTTTGAATCCTTGGACCGGCCTTTACGATCTGCTGCCCCGCGCAGCATCGGGCCGCGCGTGCGGCAGGCTGCCGGAAATATTCGGCGCCTGGCCTGGCGTCGCGACTCTGTTCGGGTTTGCATCGTTCACGCTCGCATATCCCGCGCCGGACGATCCGGACCGCTTGGCCTGGTTTGCGGCAGGCTACTGGGCATTCACCTTCGCGGGGATGGTTGCGTTCGGCAAGGACGAGTGGCTGTCGAGGTGCGAGTGCTTGACGATGCTGCTCGGATATTTCGCCCGGCTTGCGCCGGTCCGGGCGGAAGGCGAATCGCTCCGAATCGGAGCGCCGGGATGGAAGGCTTTCCACTCGCCCCCTTCGGAGTTCGGAGCTGCCGTGTTCGCACTGGCCCTTCTTGCATTCGGCAGTTTCGACGGATTGAACGAAACATTCTGGTGGCTGGCTCGGCTCGACATCAATCCGCTCGAGTTTCCGGGTCGTTCCGCCGTCGTTGTTCAAACTGTCATTGGAATTGCTTTTGCGATCATACTGCTGTCCGCAGTATTCGTCGGCTGCGTTTGGGCTGGGCACAAGATGGCCGGACAGGATGCTTCGGAGGGAACGACCTTGCCGGTCTGCATCGGGCGATTTGCATTGTCGATTCTTCCGATCGCGCTCGGCTACCATATCGCACATTACCTGCCTTCGTTCATGGTCAACGGGCAATACGCTATCGCCGTTGCGTCGGATCCGCTCGATTCAGGCCTCGATATGCTTGGTCTCGGCACTTTCCACGTGACGACCGGGTTCTTCAACACTCTGGCCGCGGTACGGATGATTTGGCTCGCGCAGTGCGTAGCCATCGTCCTCGGGCATATCCTCGCGGTCCTGCTTGCGCATGCTATCGCCATTGACCTTTACGGCAAAGCGCGACGAGCCGCGGGCAGCCAAATCCCGCTCGCTGCGCTCATGGTTCTGTATACTTTGTTCAGCCTCTGGCTCCTCGCATCGCCGCGCGGAGCATGAATTGACACGAAGCGAGGCGAAAAAACTGGACATTGAAGCGAGTCCGATACAAACTTTTCCAAGCGAAATCACTTTCCCAAGTCTGTGAACACCGAGGAGGCCAACATGGAAAACGACAGCATTTCGAATATCAGCCGACGTTCGGCATTGAAGACGATCGGCGCAGGGGCGGCTGTCGGCGCGGGGTTGACCCGCTTCGCCCAAGCCCAGAGCTCGGAGCCGATCCGAATCGGCTTTCAAGTGCACCGCACTGGCATCGGCGCCGCGTACGGTCGCTGGTACGACCGGACAACCCAAGCCGCCGCCATGAAGATCAACGACGAAGGCGGGATCAACGGACGGCCTGTCGAAATCATCGCGGAAGACGACGGAACCGATCCCAAGCGGGGTGCGGAGGTGGTGGAAAAATTCGCGACGCAGCACAATTGCGACATCGCGTTCGGCACGCTGTTCAGCCATGTCGTGATCGGAGCGGCGCCGCGCGCCGGCGAACTGAAGATTCCTTATTTCGTGGTATCCGAAGGGCACCATGTCGCCAGCGGAACGCTCAACCGGTACACGCTTCAGCCCGGCATCACGGACGTGAAGAGCCAGGCGCTCTCGATGGCTCCGTTCGTGGATGCGAATCTCGGCAAGAAGGTGACGATGATGTTCCCGGACTATGCGTTCGGATACGACCACCGCGACAATTTCCCTCCTGCCTTCGAGGCGCTGGGCGGGCAGGTCGTGGCGAAGATCGCAATCCCGCCGACCGAGACTTCGTTCACCCGCTATTTTCCGAACATTCCGCGCGAGACGGAAGTCATCTACCATGTGATGGTCGGGCCCGCGGTGCTCACCTTCGTAAAGGAGCTGGGCGAGTTTTTCGGGCCGAACAAGCCGGAACTGTTCGGTTTCATCGACAGCCTGGAGGCGGTGGACGTCGGCAGCCCCGGCCTTGAGTTCCTTGACGGGACGTATTTCTGGGAGGGGTATCCTCGGTACGAGCAAGCCGGGCAAGCTGATTTCGAAGCCGCCTATCGATCGGCGGTAGGGGTGGATGCCAACGGCGCATCGGTTTCCGATAGCCGCGACGTCTCCACTTACGGCCACATGTTCGGATGCTGGGAGACGCTGCACGTCGTGAAGGCGGCGATGGAGGCGGCGGACTATCAAGGACCCGCCGACAGGCCCGCCCTGATTGAAGCCGTGGAATCGATGACGGATTTGCCTCATTCAATTCGTCACCCGCAAGGCGCCAAGGTCTTCAACGGCCGGACCCATCAAGTGTTCGGACACCAATACATTACGAAGCTTTCCGAAGGGAGGCTGGATCTCGTGCACACGACATCGATTGAAGACACCTTCTACGACGACGAAACCGACTACACGGTTCAGATGCTCTAGAGCGGATCTGAATTCAGTGGAATCCTTCGTCCGCGTTTCCGCTTGAACCAAGTTTGCTCTGGAGCAGTTTGAACGGAACAGCCGATACTGGCGGAAGATGGATTTCGGCCCGCATCTTTTCCTCGCGATCCTTGAAGGAGCGATAACAGCGGCGGTGATTTCACTCACCGCCGCAGGCTTGAGCATCGTTTTCGGGATCATGCGCGTGGTGAACGTTGCCCACGGCGAATTCTTCATGCTCGGCGCTGTAGCCGCCTGGTGGGTGACATCCGCTTTCGGCGGCCATCCGGCTGTCGGATTCGTGGCCGCTTTGATCATCGCGCCAGCTTTGGTGGCCGCGCTCGCCACGGTCGCGGACCGCCTTCTTCTGAGCAGGCTCGGATACGACCCGGAGCGCACGATCATGGCCACGATCGGGCTGCTCTACGTGCTTCAGCAAGCCACCCTCATGACGTTCGGGCCGGATCCGATGCCGGTTCAGCCTCCGTTCAATTCGAGGATTGCAATCCCTTGGCCGGAATTCAGCTCGTCCGGGCTGCAGCTTGTCTGGCCTTGGGGATTGGGGACGACAACGTACAAATTGTTCGTCATAGCAGCGGCGGTCGCAGTTCTGATCCTGCTTTGGATGGTGATTTCGCGGACCCGGTTCGGTCTTGTCATGCGCGCCACGCAGCTCGACCGTGAGATGGCGCTCGCATTCGGAATTCCGGTCGATCGGGTCTATGCCGCAGTGTTCGGACTCGGAGCCGGAATTGCCGCGCTGGGCGCGGTGCTCATCGTGCCCGTCAAGCAGGCGCATTATCTCATGGGCGGAGATCCGCTGCTGCTTTCGTTCATCGCCGTGATCATCGGCGGATTGGGCAGCTTGCGAGGCACGGTCGCCGCGGCAGTCTTGATCGGCATGAGCGACGGAATTGTCTCAGTATTCTTTTCGCCGACGCTCGCGAAGATACTGGCCACATTGCTGGTCGCGTTCGTGCTGATCTTCAGGCCTCAGGGCTTGTTCGGGAGGCGAATCGCTTGATTTCGTCTCGCCGTTCGACACTTTTCCACGGCGGAGTCCTCGCGCTTCTGGCCGTGCTGTTCTTCATCCTGCCGGAGTATCATGTCGGCAATTTCGCCCGAATCATGGTGCTTGCGGCCTACGCGATCGGCTACAATATCCTATTCGGCTACACGGGGCTTCTGAGTCTCGGCCACGCGCTGTTCTTCGCGGCCGGCATGTACGGTCTAGGCCTTTCGATCAAGTTTTTGGGATTCGCGCCGACAACGGCATTTCTGGCAGGAACACTGTCCGCTGCGGCTGTTTCCGCGACCGTCGGATTTCTTGCGCTGAGGACGTCGGGCGTCGCGTTCATGATCGTAACTTTGATGTTCTCCCAAGCCGGATATTTGGCAATCCTCCTGTTCGGCGAATACACGCGGGGCGACGAAGGCTTCGTCATCCAGCAATCCGAGCGCATCTTGTCCGGCATCGACCTGACTGGGCCTATGGCGCGGTACTATGCGGCGTTCGCCGTATTCGCCGTCTGCTTCGCATTGTCCGCGTGGCTCGTCCGGACGAAATTCGGTCGATGCTTGGTTGCAATCCGCGAAAACGAAGAGCGCACCCGAATGATCGGATATGACGTCTCGGCGCATAAGCTTCTTGCCGTCATCGTGTCGGGAACCATATCCGGCGTCGCGGGCGCCGCTTACGCGCTCCTGTTCGGTTATGCGGGAGCGACGTTCGCTACGGTCCAGTATTCCATATTTCCGCTCCTCTGGGTTTTGCTCGGAGGTGCCGGAACCACCATAGGCCCGCTGATCGGAACGGCGTTCGCATTCTATCTCATCGATTTGTCCAGCGGTGTAACGACCGCCTATCTGATCGTGGTCGGAGCGGCCATCATGCTGCTCACGCTGTTCGCGCCGCAAGGCATCGCCGGCGAAATCCGCAAGCGGGCCGCGGCATGGCTGCCATGAGCCTGCTTTCCACCCGGGGGTTGTCAAAGTCCTTCGGAGGACTGCACGCGATTCGCGATGTCGATTTCGAATTGCCGGAGGGTCAGGTACGCGCGCTGATCGGCCCGAACGGCGCAGGAAAATCCACATTCGTAGGAGCCGTGTGCGGCCGCATTCCGGCTTCGGGGGGAAGCGTCCGGTTTGCTGGAACGGACGTCACGCGATTGCCGGCCCACAAGCGCATCTGCCTTGGCATTGCTTACACATTCCAGATAACCTCCGTTTTTGCCGGATTGCCGGTCCGCGAAAACGTGGCCTTGGGCGTAAGACGGGCGCTCCGAGCCGAGGGCGCTGAAGCCGGCAAAGCGGTGGACCACGCATTGGAGCGGGTCGGGCTGGACGAACATTCGGATCGGCTTGCCGGGGATTTGAGTTACGGCCACCAGCGTCTGTTGGAAATCGCAATGGGTCTCGGTCAGCGACCCAAGCTGTTCGTACTCGACGAGCCCACGCAAGGCTTGTCTGAATCCGAAGTGGAGGAATTCAACAGACTCATCCGAAGCCTATCGGGCGAAACCACGATTCTCCTAATCGAGCACAACATGAGGGTCGTCATGGAAACTGCCGATTACATCACTGTTCTGAACAACGGCAGGACGCTGGCGGAAGGCGCTCCGGAGGAGGTTCGGAGCAACCGCGCGGTCCAAGACGCCTATCTGGGAACCGCCTGATTGCTTGAAGTTCGAGATATCCACACGGGCTACGGTCGCTCGCGCGTTCTGTTCGGCGTTTCTCTGACGGTCAAGCCGGGAGAAATCGTTTGCTTGATGGGCCGGAACGGCGCAGGCAAGACAACCTTGATGAAATCGATCATGGGGTGGCTGCCACTCAGTTCAGGCCTCATTTTGCTGGACGACGAGGAAATCAGCGCGTTGCCCCCGCATGAGATTCCGAAACGGCGGATCGGCTACATACCGCAAGGCCGGAGGCTGTTCGCGGAACTGACCGTCTCAGAAAATCTTGAGATCGGGTTGATGGCGCGAGGGGCGGGACGCGAAGTGCGTGAACGGGTGCTGGAGATGTTTCCAAGGCTTCGGGACCGTCTTGGTCAGCCCGCGGAGACACTTTCGGGCGGCGAGCGCCAAATGCTTGCGACGGCGCGAGCCCTTTGCCTTGAACCCCGGGTGCTCTTGATGGACGAACCAACGGAAGGGCTTCAGCCCTCAATGATTGAATCGATCCAACAAGTCATGTTGCGAATGAAGTCCGACGGATTGGCGGTGCTTCTGGTCGAGCAGCGTTTCGATGCCGTGCTTCCGGTCGCGGACGTTGCCGTATTCATTGAGAACGGCATGAACAAAGAGACTGTCGATGCCGGCGAACTCAAATCCTACCCATCCAAATTGGAATCCTATCTTGGTGTTTGAGTTAAAGCGTGTTAAAATTCCAGCAGACTGTATATTGTCAGCATTGATTTTGGATACCCCATTTGCTTGGAAATGAATCATTATCTGAACTGCATCGGGTTTTCCGGAGGACAATTTGCTAAAAAACTGAGGAAAAATATTCCCAGAGCAAAACGAGCGCTTCCCAAAATGTATAATCAGAAAAAACATAAAAAATTATTACTGCAACGAAAAATACGGTGAAGGATAAGACAACCTTATTATATGTAAAGCCGTAACGTAGCAACTTCCAGAAGTTGCGGTAGAAGAACTCAGTATCACTCGACGGTATGTTAAGATATGTTCTGGGAAAGTCACGGTGGGCTTTTCTTTCCAGTTCGCGGATGTATTCTTGTTTGTTAATCCGCTCGTTCTGCGGAGGAGGAAACTCTGAGACATCATCGTGCTGAAGGAACAAAACACGGAAAAACTTCTCACCAACGTGGATCTCGGCATCCCGGTTTGAAAAGTTGAGCAACGCAGTACTGATTGGTCCTGAGAATTTTGGGTCAATTATACCAACATTGAGGGCAAGCAGTCCGCGTTTCGTGTAGGTGGTGCGCAGAGTAGCGACGCCAGTGACATCTTCAGGAAGCTTGAAGCACTCTTTTGAGAGTACAAAAACCATTTCCTGTGGCTTAATGAAGTACCTCTGTTCAGGCCCTTTGCGACGGCGCTCCTTTACATTCTCCGGTCCGAGTGCGAATATGTCGCCAATAGTCAGGTCGTAGGTGCTGTTCTTCAAGTTCGATTCATCGGCCTCATATAGCAAGTTCCGTGAAAGAATTTCCGTTCCCGTAATCAAGTTAGTCATGCAACAAATTCACCTTCCGCTAAAGATTGTCTCAAACCCTACTAGGTGGGATCGTAGGCTCTTCTCCATGGCACATCTAGTTGGTTCATGGAGTGAAGACAAGAGTCGTCAGGTCGGAGCGGTAATCGTTGGCAAGGCCAAGGAAGTCAGGTCAATTGGATTTAACGGACTTCCACGAGGTATATCGGCAGATGTAGAACTACGGCACTCTGCAGAAAATGGTGAAAAATATCACTGGTTTGAACACGCCGAGCGAAACGCAATTTACAATGCCGCTCGCGTTGGTATTGGCACATTGGGGTGTGAGATGTACTGCACGCTATTTCCTTGTTCCGACTGCCTGCGAGCAATCGTTCAGAGTGGCATGGTCGCACTTAATACATACGAACCGCCTAGTGAAGACTTATACTTTCTGCGAAGTTTCGAAGTATCATTGGAAATGGCGCGAGAGGTCGGCCTTGAGATTCGTGTATTTGAACCAGCCTCGCTCGCTTAACACGAACCTATGACACGAGAATCGTTGATTGGTGCATGAAGGCCGACGATATCTGATTGATGGCCTTCAGTACTGCCGATGGTCAAGGCGGATCTTCGAGCAGATGCGAGAAGGTCGCGTGGATGCGGTGCATGCTACTGTTTCCTACCATGGCAACTTCCGCGATGCCGTAAGGGGTCTTTGCCGCTGGAACCGACTGTTCGAAATGAATTCCGACCTGGTTATTCCCGGCCGATCTTCGCTCGACGTGGAGCGCGCGAATGAATCGAACCGGACGGCGATTTTTCTTGGACTCCAGAATCCTTCGCCGATCGAAGACGACATCGACTTGGTGGAAATCCTCTACGCGCTCGGCATCCGCTTCATGCAAATCACGTACAACAATCAATCGCTGCTCGCGTCGGGTTGCTACGAATCATCCGATTCCGGCCTGACCTGCATGGGCCGTGAAGTTGTCGATGAAATGAACAGGGTCGGAATGGTTGTGGATCTGAGCCATTGCGGCCGGAAATCCGCGCTGGAGGTCGCGAGATACTCGAAGCGTCCGGTTGCCGTTACGCATGCGAATCCGCGATGGTGGAAAGATGTTGAACGCAACGTTTCCGACGAGCTGCTTGAAGTCTTGAGCGATACCGGTGGCATGATCGGCTTGTCAATATATCCGCTCCACCTCGCCGGAGGTTCCGACTGCAAAGCCGAGTCTTTCGCAGAGATGATCGCTCGGTGCGCCGAGACCTTCGGGATCGATATTTTGGGAATCGGATCGGATCTCTGCCAGAACCAGCCGGGAAGCGTTCTACGCTGGATGCGCGAAGGCAGATGGAAAAAAACGAGCGCGGAAAAGTCGGATCATGATCGGGCGGAATTTCCGACGCAGCCAGCGTGGTTCAAGGACAACACGGACTTCGCCAACATTGCCGAAGCGCTGGCGGGAGTCGGATTCGACGGCCAGGAAATCGGCAAGATCATGGGCGGCAATTGGATGCGCTTCTTTGAATCGTCCTTCGGAGCACCAGATTGATTATACGACCTGCCGAATCGGTCGATTCGACTGCGCCCGCTTTGAGGCCTCCTTCCGAAGTCATGCGACTCGAGCGGATGGGCGCATTCCATCCTACGCGCCTGAGCTTCATGCGCATTCTGATCAGGCGATTGAGCTCGGAAAGTGCTCGCGTTTCACGAAGGCTATGGGAATTCGACGCCGATGGCTACGGAAGTGCGGTTTATTCACTGAATCTCGCCGGCCGGAATTACAGCCTGTGCGCATTCACGGCGCCGCTGTCGGAATCGGAGCGTACGGACAGGGTGATCGCGACGAGATGGGACGCGACATTCGCTTTGTACGACGGTTTGCCGACCGCGTCCGACTTGGAACGGATCAAGCGGAACGTAAGTCGGCAGGAGCAAGGCCGATATAGTCCGAAAGAACTTGTGATCAGCCGCGCCAACAAAAGCGTGCGGTTGTTCGAACATGTCGTCGATCGTTTGACGCAAGGCCTGCAGCCGCATGCGGAATTGGTGAAGCGGACGGGCTATCTCATGCGGACCACCGCAGTATACGGAAACGGAAAGTTCGGAATAGCGGATCGACATGCGATCGCGGACCGTGCCGGATTCCGTGAGCCGTTCCAAGCCGAACTCCTGACAGTGTGGCTGATCAGGGGTTTCACTCTCGATCTCGTGGAGCATATCGCCAAGTCCAGAGGCTCCGGCTCATTCGCTCCGTTGCGCCGGGAGTTCAGACGGCACCTCGGCATCGGCAACGCGACGGGGCTGGGCATGGCGCCTTTTCTGGTCAGCCATCCAATGCTCTTGAACAACTGGATGATTGTGCGCGAAACCGCTCTGGCGCGCGTTCGCAAAATGGAACGGGCCTCCGAGGCTTCGATTTGCAGCATGCCGGAGATTTGCCGACGGGCATCAAAGCATCTTCGGGAATGGAATGTCGAAGACGAGCGTCAGATGTTTCGCATTGAGACGGCGAGACGCGAGTTCGAAAATGCGATGGCGCTGGTCTCCGGCAATGCGCTTTCTTTGGAATTTCCTTGGGAGAGGCTGATGCGCGCATCGAAGGATTGGTCGCTGGAAACGCAAGAGCTGATGGTCTCGATTGTGCTCGAGCCCAACGGTGAGACCGTCGACGGCCTTGCCGAGTCCATGTCCAGCAGCAGCATGCCTTGCGTGGATCCGAACATGACGCTTTCGCGACTCGATGAATTGATAAGTGAAAATTACGCTTGGGCCAAAGCCTCAAACTTTGAAGATGCCGAATCGCGTCGGCTGTTCTGGTACGTGTCCGAGGAAAAGCTGGAGCCTAGACTTGGCGATCGATTTCGGGAACCGGGGTCGGAGTTGGAATTGCCGCTCGACGTCGCATTCAGGGTGAATCGGCTCGCAAACGACCTGCACGCCGGAAACGGCGGGACCGTTGCGGAGTTTCTCTCCGACTTCCCCGAGCATCGCCATGCCGTTCGAAGAGTTCAATGTTCGGCAGACTTCCCCTATTCCGAGATCCGCAACAACCTGACGGGCTCCTCTTGCCGTCCGATCGATATGCTGCGATGCAAGCTTTCGTTCTTCGGAGCTACCAAGTTTGATCCCAAATCGGATCTCTGGACGCGAATTACGATGTTCCAAGGCGCGCCGACCTTCGAGACAGTTGCCGACGACGACCCAGACGGCTGGTTTTTTCCGGTCTTCGGAGAATAGCGCTGCGTCTTTCGATCAATGAAATCGAGCTATCAATCCGGAAGGCGGCGACTGCTTGCGGCTGGCCCTATGGTATCGCCGAAGAATTCGGGCGCGCCGCATCGTGGGCGGCCGGGCTTGGCGTCAACGCAATTCCTGCGCTTTTGGACTGCATGAAACCCGGGTTGGCGTCGGCCGCGCCGTGCCGAGCAGGAGATCTGATGAAGTTTCCAGAGGGTGCGGCAGCGATGATTTCAGCAATGGATCGGCTTGCCAACCCAAGGATTGACTGCGTTTTGCTGGCAGCGACGAATGAAGTGGTCGGACTGGCCGCATTTGCCGGGGTCGCCGCCAAGACTCGCGGAGTTCGCATTGTCGCTACGAACTCAAGAGGCATGATTTTCACTGTAGGTCCCGCCTGCTGCGACATCCTCCAGACAAAAGCAATTTCGGCGAGAGAAACCCTTGTCTGCACGGAACCGGTCCAATCGCAAATTCAATCAAGCATCCCGTTTGACGGATTCGAGCTTGATGATTCATCTTGGGCGAACTTGGAGGCCATGGCTGCCAAATCCTACGTGCCTGCAACGGACTATTCCAGACGAGCCGGAGCAGGTTCCGAGGCCTCGGACAACGATTGAAATTCCGGCCTCGAAGCGATCAGCGCGAAATATCCAAAGATGAAGAAGGGCGGGTCGTTCCCGCCCTTCAATGGTTCGGAATTCGCTGCTTCGCCGAACCTTCCAGAGGTCAGGCTAAGCATCGCCGTCGCTACTGCGGGATGCTTCCCTCGACGCCTTCAACATAGAAATTCATGCCGAGCAGCGTCCCGTCGTCCGCGACTTCGCCTTCGGCCAGCCAAACGGAGCCATCCTGGCGGTTCAAAGGCCCGGTGAAAGGATGGTATTCGCCAGCGGCGATCGCGTCGGAAAGAGCTTGCGCCTCGTCCCTGACTTCCTGCGGAATCCTCTCGGAAAACTCGCCGATCTCGACCATGCCTTCATTGATTCCATGCCACGTGTCCGCACTTTCCCACGTTCCGTCAATAACCGCTTGGGTACGCGCGATGTAATACGGAGCCCAATTGTCGATGATAGAAGACAAACGGGCATTTGGTCCGTATTCCAACATGTCCGAAGCCTGACCGAACGCAAAAATGTCGTTTTCTTCCGCCTTCGTCATGGGAGCAGCACTGTCAGTGTGTTGCATGATGATATCCGCGCCTTGTTCAATCAACGTGATCGCAGCATCCGCCTCTTTTGCAGGGTCGAACCAGGTGTTCACCCAGACGATCTTGAATTCGATATCCGGATTCACCTTTTTTGCATGGATGTACGCCGAGTTGATGCCGCGGATAACCTCGGGGATCGGGTACGAGGCGATGTAGCCCACGACGTTCGATTCCGTCATTTTTCCGGCGATGTGCCCGATGATGGCCCTGCCTTCGTAAAATCTTGCGGAATATGTCGACACGTTGGGTGCCCGCTTGAAACCGGTCGCGTGCTCAAACTTAACATTCGGGAACTTCTTGGCGACATTTATCGTCGGGTCCATGTAGCCGAACGAAGTCGTGAATATCAGATCATGCCCTGTCAGCGCGAGCTGAGTTAGCACTCGCTCGGAGTCTGCACCTTCCTCAACGTTTTCGAGATAGGTAGTTTCCACTTTGTCGCCGAATGCTTCCTCAACCGCGAGTCGACCGTTGTTGTGCTCGGTTGTCCATCCAAGGTCTGTTATCGGGCCAACGTACACGAAACCTACCTTCGCCTGCTGGGCCGAAGCACTGACCGCAAGGGCAGCAACCAACCCGATCGAGCACGCGGCTGCCGCAAGTGTTTTCATATTGATCATGGAGTTCTCCTCTTTTTGCAATCCGGCGGAACTGCCGGAACTGGCACCAATCATCCGGACGCGTGAAACGTTTTGCCCAGCGAAGCGGGCGCGCTCGCGATATGCCGGAACCGTGCCCTAGACATAGCGGCTAGCGCGACGATTGTCACGATAAACGGTGCCATGGACATGTAGGCGGCGTTGATATCGACGCCGGCAGCCTGCAGATTCAGCTGGAGCATGGTCACTCCGCCGAACAGCATCGCGCCGATGACCAGGCGTCCGGGCTTCCACGACGAAAAGACCACCAACGCGAGCGCGATCCATCCCGCCCCGGCGGTCATGCCTTCCGTCCACTGCGGAATCCTCACCAGCGAAAGATACGCTCCGCCGAGCCCCGCGCAGGCGCCTCCGAACATGATCGCCGCTATGCGCGTCAAAACGACTCCGTAACCGAGCGCGTGAGCCGAATCATGATTTTCGCCGACCGCCCGCAGGGCGAGACCTGCGCGCGTGTATTTCAGAAACCACCAGACGCCCACGACGATCGCCAGCGCCAGATAGACATAGTAATCGTAACTGAACAGGATCTTTCCCAAGATCGGAATGTCGCTTAGGAACCAGCCTTCCGGAGATGGAAAATTCGGAGGCTTGATGCCTGCGTACGACTGGCCGAGCATCGCGGAAAACCCGAGGCCGAACATGGTCAACGCAAGGCCCGTGGCGACTTGGTTCGACTTCAAATACTGCGTAAGCACGCCGAACAGCAGCCCCAGCAACGCCCCGCCGAGCGCCGCCGCCGGCAAACCCAGCCACGGCGTTCCAGATTCGATCGTCGCGATGAATCCGAAAACCGCGCCCGTGATCATCATGCCTTCGACCCCGAGATTGAGCACGCCGGCCTTCTCGACAACCAGTTCGCCGATCGCCGCGAGCAGTATCGGTATCGATGCGATGAGAATCGTGGCAATCAGCGTTAGCGGATCGATGGAAGAAAAGTCCATATCAGGCGCTTTCCGTCTTTGTCAGCCGAATTTGAATGCGGTATACCGACAGGAAGTCCAGCGCCAGCAGGAAGAACAGAAGCATTCCTTGAAAGGCCTGGATCGAAGCGGCCGGCAGCCCGAGCATGAGCTGGGCGAGTTCGCCGCCGATGTAGGTCAAGGCCATGAGTATTCCTGCGAGCGTGATGCCCACGGCGTGGAGCCGCCCGAGGAACGCCACGATTATCGCCGTGAAACCGTATCCCACGTTGAAGTCTATGGAAAGCTGGCCCGCCGGTCCGGAGAGCTCCATGATTCCGGTCAGGCCTGCCAAGGCGCCTCCGGCTCCCAGACAGAACACCACGAGCCAATTGACCTTGACGCCGGCGTAGGCCGCCGCCCGCAGCGACTCGCCCGCAAGCTTGATCTGAAACCCGATGAAGTGCCTCTTGTAGAGAAGATGCGCGCCCAGCACGGCGGCGGCGGCGAACAGGATGCCCAAGTGAATCCCGGTTCCGGGGATAAGTTCGGGATTGGAAGCGCTGTCGTAATATTGGAGATTGCGCGAGCCGGGAAATCCCGATCCCTCCGGATTCCGGAGCGCGCCGACTGACATGGCCGCCAGGAAATGCTCGGCGACATACACGAGCATGAGCGATACAAGTATCTCGTTGGCGTAGAACCGGTTCTTCAAAATGGCCGGAATCATCGCCCAAGCGAATCCGCCTGCGGTTCCCGCGATGATCATGAGCGGGAAGATCCACCATGCGTCGAGCGGATAAAGGGCGAGCGCGGTCGCGCCTCCGGCGATCGCGCCCATGATGTACTGGCCTTCGGCGCCGATGTTCCAAAAATTCGCCCGGAAACCCAATGAAAGACCGATCGCGATCATGATAAGAGGCGCGGCCTTGACGAGGATTTGGGGTCTGGCATAGCTCGCAAGGTTGGGATCGAACAGCGGCGACCAGAAAATTGTCTTGATCGCCTCGAAGGGATCCTTTCCCAGTGCCGCGAACATGATCGCACCCGCGATCATTGTGGCCGCAACCGCGATCAATGGGGTCGCGGCGGTCCAGGCCCTCGAGGCTTCCTGGCGACGCTGAAGTCTAAGCATCAACGATGCTCTCCGCAACGGCACTGTCCGCGACGGCCATCCCGTGGGATCCTCCCATCATCAGTCCTATTTCTTCTCTCGTCAGCCTGTTCGACGGCTTCGCCTCCGACATGCGGCCCTCGTTCAGCACAGCGATGACATCCGATATCTCAATCAGCTCTTCCAAATCCTGGCTGATCACCACAACAGCCGATCCGTTCTGGGCGAGATCGATCAGCGCTTGCCGGATGGCGGCGGTCGCCGCCGCGTCCAACCCCCAAGTCGGCTGGTTTACCACTAGTACAAGCGGATCGTTAAGGATAGCCCTGCCGATCAGAAATTTTTGGAGGTTGCCGCCCGAAAGCGAGCTCGCCGCGTTTTCAACGCCGGCCGTTCTGACGTCGAACCGGTGCACGATCAACTCTGCAAATCTGCGCGCTTTGCTCCAATCCACTACACCGCGCTTGACCAGGTTCTTCCGCGACGCTCCGGCAAGGAGAACGTTTTCAATCAAGTTCATTTCCGGCGCCGCCGCATGGCCGAGACGCTCTTCAGGCGCGGTCATCAAGCCGATGCGTCGCCGGGCGTCCGTGCCGAGCGTTTCGATTTCAGCCCCGTTCAGCAGAATGCGGCCGCCGGTGACCCGCGCTTCGCCGGAAATCGCTGCGATAAGCTCGTCCTGCCCGTTGCCCGCGACTCCCGCGATTCCGAAGATTTGCCCGCCCTTCACGGCGAACGACGGGTTCCTGATTTTCGTTCCGAACGGCGAATCCTTCGAGGTCAAAAGGTACTCAACCGCGAAAATCGGGTTTTCCGACTTGGTTCTCCTGCTCGTCACAGGGGACTTGAACGTACCGCCGACCATCAGCTCGGCAAGCTGGCGAGCGGATTCTCGCCGCGGATCGCAGCTCGCGACGACGCGACCCGCGCGAAGGATTGTCGCGGCGCTGCAAAGCGCGCGGATTTCTTCAAGCTTGTGCGAAATGTAAAGAATCGACGTTCCGTTCTTCGCCAGAGTCCTGAGCGTGCTGAACAGGATGTCCGCTTCCTGCGGAGTCAGGACCGAAGTCGGCTCGTCCATGATCAGCAGTTTCGGCTCCTGCAGCAGGCAGCGTATGATTTCCACGCGCTGCCGTTCGCCCGCCGAAAGACGGCTCACCCGCTCTTCGGGGCGAAGCGGAAGGCCGTATTTTTCCGCGGTGTCGATGATCATCCGTGTGAGCTGCTTGGCGACCGGCGGATGCTCCATGCCCAAGGCGATGTTCTCGGCGACGGTGAGGGCTTCGAACAATGAAAAATGCTGGAACACCATCGCGACGCCTGCGGACCGCGCGTCTTTCGGGTCGGCAGGAACGTGCTCGTTCTCGCCAAACCACATCCGCCCGGCATCCGGCTTGATCACGCCGTAGACCGTCTTCACAAGCGTCGACTTTCCGGACCCGTTCTCCCCGAGCAAGGCATGGATTTCGCCTTGCTCCAAGCTGAACGCAATGCCGTCGTTGGCAAGGACGCCGGGATAGGATTTGGTCAGCCCGTCAACTGAGAAAAATTTGGTCAATGGCCTGTTTCTCCAGTTCGCGGCTAAGCGCCGGGGTCTGCCAGAAGGCTCGCAGCGACGCCGATGGCGATCGCCCTCGGATGCTTTCCGAGAGCGGGGTCTCCGATCGGGCACTTTATCCTATCGACCGACGATTCGGGATGGCCGATTTCAACCAGCCTCTTCCTGAATCGCGCCCACTTGGTATCGGAGCCAATCAAACCCGCAGTTCTGAACGGACGTTCCAGCAATCTTCCGCAAATCTCCAGATCAAGCGCGTGGGAAAAGGTCAGAATCAGATGATCCGCTGCCTCGGGAGCGCAGTCTACGGCGTCAGCCGGGTTTTTTTCAACCGAAATTTCAGTATTGGAAGGACATTTCTGCGGAAAGCGCTCTGTCGCCACGTCAATCCATTTCGTACGGAAGCCCGGCAGCGGACCGAGGACGTCCGCGACCGCCCGGCCGACGTGGCCCGCGCCGTAAAGCCAAACATGCCTCTCCGGGGAGCAAGCCGGTTCAATCAGCCATCCTGCCGCCAATGCCGGGCGCGAGTCGCCCTGAGAGTCTCTGATTCGGCGGAGCGCGCGTTTCACGGAATTCGGCGGGTCCGTTTCCGATACTTCCGCGCGGCGCGCGAAACTGCCGGTTCGCGCCATTTCCTTTTTTGCTTCATCGACGCCGCCTCGGTCGAAAATCTCCGTCAAAAGGGTGACGGCCCCGCCGCAGCATTGGCCCAAGCCCGGGCCGAGCGGATATTGCCTGAGCGTCGCCGATTCGGAGCCGCTCTCCAGAAGGCTGCGGGCGCCGCCGATGGCTTGGAGTTCCAAAGCACCTCCGCCGATCGTGCCGCTTTCGCCTTCGTTCCAGACCAGCATCGATGCGCCGACCTCGCGCGGCGTTGATCCGCGGGTTTTGGCGACGACCACCCGCGCCACCCGTCCCGCCTCGGCGACCTTGCGTTCCAATTCATCGACGTTGAAGCTCACGAAGCGCTCCCGCGCTGGCGTTTCGCCGTCCAGTAGATGCGCTCCGGCGTCGCCGGAGCGTCGAGCTCGGGAAACGTCGAGCCGTCCCCGCAGGATCCGATCGCGTCCGAAATGGCTGCGAGGACGGAGATGCCAAGAACGAAAGGCGGTTCCCCGACCGCTTTCGACCGATAGATCGAGTTCTCCCGGTTGAGGCCTTTTTCCCAGAGATGGACGTTGAAAATCGGCGGCCGGTCCGAACATGCCGGGATCTTGTAGGTCGACGGGGCATGAGTTTTCAACCGGCCGTCTTCGTCCCAGACAAGCTCTTCCGTCGTGAGCCACCCCGCGCATTGCACGAATCCGCCTTCAATCTGGCCGATGTCGATCGCCGGATTCAACGATTTGCCGGTTTCGTGCAATATGTCGGAGCGGAGCAACCGGTTTTCGCCGGTGAGCAGGTCGATGGCGACCTCGGACACCGCGGCGCCGTAAGCGAAATAGTAGAAGGGACGGCCTCGGCATTTCATCCGGTCCCAACCGACCTTGGGCGTGGCGTAGAATCCGGTCGCGGACAACGACACCCGGTGCTCGTAAGCCATTTTGACGGCATCGCGGAACTCGTACGACTCGTTTCCGACGCGGAACACTCCGTCCGCGAATCGAACTTCATCGACGCTGGTCTGGTGCAATTCGGCGAGCAGCTTGAGCATGCGACCGACCAGCTCGTCGCAGGCGTTTTTTACGGCCATTCCGTTCAGGTCGGATCCGGACGAGGCCGCCGTCGCGGAGGTGTTGGGCACTTTGGAAGTGTCGGTGGCGGTGAGGCTGACAGCGGCGAGCGGCTGGCCGAATGCGTCCGCCGCGATCTGGGCGATCTTGACGAACAGGCCTTGTCCCATCTCGGTGCCGCCATGGTTCATGCAAATGGAGCCGTCCTGATAGATTTGGACGAGCGCGCCACCCTGATTCAAATGAGTCAGGGTGAACGAGATTCCGAATTTGACCGGCGTCAGGGCGATGCCGCGCTTGATGCAGGGATTCGCGGCGTTCCACTTTCTGATTTCCGACTGCCGCGCGGCGAACTCGGACTTTTCCAGGAGTTCGTCCGTGATCTCGGCGATGACGCAATCCTCGACCGCCATGCCGTAATGAGTGGTCTGCGGCGGGGCCGAATCGGAAGCCCCGTAGTAATTCGCGCGGCGAACGACCTCGCGGCCGAGGCCGAGCGTCGACGCGCCGTGATCCATGACGCGCTCGATGCCGATCGCTCCTTGCGGACCTCCGAAGCCCCGGAACGCGGTTGCGGACTGCGTGTTGGTGCGAAGCCGACGCGACACGATCCTGAAGTCCGGCAGGAAATAGGCGTTGTCCGAGTGGAGCACGGCGCGGTCGGCGACCGCTATCGATAGATCGTGCGACCATCCGCAGCGAGCGAAATGCTTGAAATCGACGCCGTCGATCCTGCCGTCGTCATGAAAGCCGGCCCGGTACTCGATGCGGAACTCGTGGCGCTTTCCGGTGACGATCATGTCGTCGTCCCTGTCGTAACGCATCTTGCAAGCCTTGCCCGTCAGCTTCGCCGAGATCGCGCATGCGCAAGCGAGCGAGTTGCATTGCGACTCCTTTCCCCCGAACGCGCCGCCCATTCGTCGGACTTCCACCTTGACGGAGCTCATGGAGACGCCGATCGCGTTCGCCACATGATGTTGAATTTCAGCAGGGTGCTGGCTGGAGCATTGGATCGCCATCGTTCCCGACTCCGAAGGGAGGGCGAGCGCAATCTGGCCTTCAAGATAAAAATGCTCTTGGCCGCCAATTTCGACTTTTCCTTCAACGACATGGGCCGCCGACGAAATCGCCGCGTCCGGGTTGCCTCTCTCGCAAATCATCGGTTCATCGAGATCGGCATTCGCGGCGATCGCTTCATCGAAGGTGATGATTGCCGGGAGCGGTTCGTAATCGATTTCGGCCTTGCGCGCTGCTGCCCGCGCGGCGTGGTGCGACTCGGCGACAACGATGAACAGGGGCTGGCCTGCGAAATGCACCGTCCCTTCCGCCAGCAGAGGTTCCCGCGCAGGAACCGGGGAAACGTCGTTTGCGCCGGGCAGGTCTTCCGAAGTGATCACCGCTACCACCGAAGGCGCCGCCCGCACTTGCGAAAGGTCCATCCGCCTGATTCTGCCATGCGCGATCTCGGAAAGGCCGAACGCCAAGTGAAGCGTTCCTCTGGGCGCCGGGATGTCGTCGACATAGGTCGCGCCGCCCGTGACGTGCAGCAAGGCGGCGTCGTGGCAAACCGCGGCGCCGACCAAAGTCATGTTTGCACCTCGAGCACCTGAAGCGAATTCGCTTCGTTCGTATCTTCCAGGAAATAGCGCAGCAGCATGTTTTTCGCCGCCTCCATGCGATACCGCGCCGACGCTCTCATGTCCGACATCGGCGCGAAATCGTCTTCCATGGCATTCATCGCGGCCTCGACACGGACTTGATCCCAAGCTGCGTTCTCCAGCGCCCGTTCCGTTTCGCGCGCCCGTTTCGGAATTGCCGCCATGCCGCCATAGGCGATCCGCGCCTTGGTCACGCGTCCGCCTGCGACTTGGAGGTTGATGCATCCGCAAACGGCGGAGATGTCTTGATCGAATCTCTTTGAAAGCTTGTAGCATTTGAGTCGATCAGCTTGCTTCGGCACGAGGACCGATTCGACGAATTCGCCTTCTGCAAGATCCTGCACGCCGTAATCCACGAAAAAATGCTCCAGCTTCACGATTCGCCTGTCCGCGCCGCGACGAAGCTTCAGCTCCGCTCCGAGGGCGATCAGCGCCGGAGCGCAATCTCCGATCGGCGACCCGTTGGCGATGTTTCCTCCGATCGTGGCGGAGCTGCGCACCTGTTCGGATCCGAACCTTCTCAACAGCTCGGCGAAGCTCGGATGCCGTTCCGCGACGGCCTCCCTAACTCTGTCCAGGGTTGCGGCCGCTCCGAACTCGATCGCTTTCCGGCTGGTCTTTATCGTCTGAAGCTCCGGAACCTGAGACACGAAGCAGACCAAGGGCAGTCGCCTGAATTGCTTGGTGACCCAAAGTCCGACATCCGTTGCGCCCGCCACCAGGATCGCATGCGGGTGCTCCATGTACCAATCGGCCAGTTCGTCCGAATTCGCAGGGATGAACATCCGTTCGGATGTTGTCGATGAATTGCGCGTCGACACTTTCGTCAAATCGCTCTCGAGCCACTCCGCTCTCGGCTGATTCGCAGCGACGCCTGCCGCGCGGACGATGGGGGCGTATCCGGTGCACCGGCACAGATTGCCAGCAAGCGCGTCGTCGTGCCGGACGTTTCCGTTCGCATGCGCCGCGACCATGGACATCACGAAACCGGGCGTGCAGAATCCGCACTGGCTGCCATGGTTGTCGATCATCGCTTGCTGCACGGGATGCAGGCGGCCGTCGGGCGCAGACACCCCTTCGATGGTCCGGACGGCCTTCCCGTCGATTTGCGGCACGAAAAGGATGCAGGAGTTCACCGCGCGGGACTGCGCCCTGCCGTTCTCCAGACCGGTCACAATAACCGTGCAGGCGCCGCAGTCTCCTTCGTTGCAGCCCTCCTTCGTTCCGGTGAGCATTCGGGATTCCCTCAGCCATTCGAGCAGAGTGAGCGTCGGGTCCGGATCGGCTACGTAGACTTGCTTGTCGTTGAGAGTGAACTCTACACTCGCCATGTCTCATCCTCGCGCAGCTTGGCCCGGTTTGATCGGGAAAGCATGCGGACAATGACTAGGCGTGTTCATGGCAAAACTCCAGCAGAATCATTTTCCGGCCTACCGCTTTGTCATCGCCCGCCGACTGTGCTTTTGAGGTCCCCAGCGAACGGATAAGGTGCCTTCATGACGAATGATCCAAAATTCATACATCTCCGCGTTCACACTGAATACTCGCTTTTGGAAGGCGCCGTTCACGTAAAGACTCTTCCCGACTTGTGCGCGACGCATTCCATGCCAGCCGTGGCGGTGACCGACACGAACAACATGTTCGGCGCTTTGGAATTCGCGACGGTCGCAAGCGCAAAAGGCGTTCAGCCCATCCATGGCTGTCAGGTCAATCTTGTCTACGACGCCGAATCGGCGGCGTCCGCGCCTGTCGTGCTGCTTGCGCAGAACCGCGAAGGATACGGCAACCTGCTCAAGCTCAATTCCTGCATCTACCTGAAACAGAAAGAAGTTTCGAGCCTTACGATGGATGACCTGGCGAATCATCGATCCGGCTTGATCTGTCTGACCGGAGGTTCCGAAGGTCCGATCGGCAGATTGGCGCTGGACCGACGGATGGACGAGGCCAGCGTCGTTCTGCGGAAGCTCGGCGAGATTTTCGACGGCAGACTCTACGTTGAAATCCAAAGGCATTTGAGTCCCGGCATTCCATTTGCGGCTATCGAATCCGAAGTCGAATCGAAGATGATTTCGCTTGCATACGGAGACGGGTTTCCACTGGTCGCAACGAATGACGTACATTTTCAGTCGAAAGAGAAGTTCGAATCGCACGATGCGCTGCTTTGCATCGCCGACGGCGCCTATGTCGATCAGACCGACGGCCGGAGGACATTGACTCCGGAACACTACTTCAAATCCCAGGATGAAATGGCGGAATTGTTCGGGGATCTGCCTGAGGCGATCGAAAACACGGTCGAAATCGCACGCAGGTGCTCGTATTGCGCGGAGAAGAGATCGCCGATCCTGCCGCGATTCGCTGAAAATGAATCTGAAGAACTGTGCAATCAGGCGCGCAGCGGCCTTGAGGAAAGGCTGAAGGTAATATCGCTTGCCGCGGACAAGCAAGAATATGTGGACCGTCTGAACTACGAGTTGGACGTCATCAATGAAATGGGATTTGCGGGATACTTCCTGATTGTCGCGGATTTCATCAAATGGGCCAAGCGGCAGGGCATCCCGGTCGGTCCGGGCAGGGGATCCGGCGCCGGGTCGGTCGTCGCCTACGCGCTGACGATTACCGATCTGGATCCGTTGAGGTTCAATCTTCTGTTCGAGCGCTTCCTGAACCCCGAGCGGGTGTCCATGCCGGACTTCGACGTCGATTTCTGTCAGGAACGACGGGACGAAGTCATAAGGTACGTCCGGAGCAAGTACGGCGAGGAAAAGGTCGCGCACATCATTACTTTCGGCGGATTGCTTTCGCGTGTGGCCGTCCGTGACATGGGCAGAGTGATGCGCGTGCCCTACGGCGAGGTGGACAGGCTGGCCAAGATGATCCCGCGCGACGGCGCCAAGAACGTATCCGTTGAACAGGCGCTGCTGGGCGAGCCGAAGCTGCAGGAGGCGGCGAATTCCGATCCTACCATCCGCCGGTTGTTCGCCAACGCGCGGGAGATCGAAGGTCTTCTAAGGAACGCCTCGACGCATGCGGCCGGCGTCGTGATAGGGGATAGGCCTCTCGACGAACTCGTTCCAATCTACAAGGATCCCAAGTCCGAAATACCGGCCACGCAGTTCAGCATGTACTGGGTTGAGCAGGCGGGATTGGTGAAATTCGACTTTCTAGGGCTGAAGACCCTTACGGTCATCAAGAACGCGGTCGACCTGATCGCCCGCCGCGGCGTGAAGATTGACATCAACAACATACCTTTGGACGAAGAAAAGACGTTCAGGATCTATTCGTCCGCTTCAACGGTTGCCGTGTTCCAGCTGGAAAGCTCGGGCATGAAGGACACGCTCCGAATGATGAAGCCGACGTGCATCGAGGACATTGTTGCGCTCGTCGCACTTTATCGGCCGGGTCCGATCGAGAACATTCCGCAGTATTGCGCCGTCAAGAACGGGAAGGAAAAAAGAAAGAGCCAGCATCCTTCGATCGATCACATCGTGGCGGAGACCCACGGGATCATGGTCTATCAGGAGCAGGTCATGCAAATCGCTCAGGCGATGGCTGGATACACTCTGGGCGGCGCGGACCTGCTTCGGCGCGCGATCGGAAAGAAGAAAAAATCCGAGATGGACGCGGAACAGCCGAAATTCCTGGCTGGAGCGGAAAAAAACGGAGTCAAGACGAAAGACGCTCAAGAGGTGTGGCAGCTTATGGCGAAATTCGCGGAGTATGGATTTCCCAAGGCGCATGCTGCCGCATATGCGGTCGTCAGCTACCAGACGGCTTGGCTGAAAGCCAACCATCCTGTGGAGTTCATGGCTTCCGTCATGAATTGCGACAGCGGCGACGCCGAAAAGCTGAGCAATTATTCAACGGAACTGCGCCGGATGGGAATTGAACTCGTCCCGCCGTGCATCAACCGTTCTGAAACCGGTTTCGCCGTTGAAGGAAACAAAATCTTGTACGGTTTGGGCGCACTGAAGAGCGTCGGACGCGAAGCGGCGAACGGCGCCGTAGCAGCTCGCAAAGAAAGGCAATTTCGCGATCTTTTCGACTTGGCAAGCCGGGTGGAACTCAAGCAGTTCGGAAAGCGCGCGCTCGAGATGCTGGTTTGCGCCGGCTCGCTCGATTCATTGGACAAGAATCGCAAACGGGTGCTCGAGAGCTTGGACACTCTCATCGGGTATTCGGAGTCCGTATTTGCGGAACGCCAATCGGAGCAGCTGTCGCTGTTCGGAGATGCCGAGGTGACACTGCCGCTTCCAAAGCTGCCGGTTGTCGGCGATTGGACTGCGCTGGAACGCTTGGAGCGCGAATTGGAAGCATTGGGATTTTATTTGTCGGGTCATCCGCTTGACGAGTTCGGTCCGCAGCTCAAGCAGGCGAAGGTCGAGACGTATTTGAATTTGTGCGAGCGCGCGGAAAACAAGCAAGCAACGGCGAAGCTCGCAGGATCTGTTTCCAAGGTGCAATCGAGGATCTCCGGGAAGGGGTCACGCTACGCATTCGTGGAGTTGTCCGACGCCACCGGCGTCTACGAGGTCACGGTGTTCTCGGATGAGCTTGAACAATCGAGCAGTTTTCTCAAAGTCGGCGCCCGCGTGCTGCTCGACGTGGAAACCTCGGCCGAAAACGGGTCCATGCGGTTGAAAACGAACCGGATACGGCCCCTGAAGCTGGAAGAGGCCAAAGGGCCCAATGGGCTGAAGATCTATTTCAACTCGGACGCCGCTCCTGCCTCCGTTCGCGCTCTGATGGATCGCGAGAAAAGGAGCGGAAGGGGCGGCGAGCGGGGATTTCTCGTCTTCTGCCCGATAGCCGACGATCTGCCTTCGGAGACGACAATCGAGGTGCCGGGCGATTACTTTGTCGGGCGCAAGATCCGGCAAGCCATCGGAAGCTTGGAGGGAGTCGCGCACGTCGACACGGTCTGAGCTTGCCATGCAGTCGCAGGTCGCGGATCTTCAAAGGGTCGATTGAAGGCATTGCCAAAATTGCCGGAATGCTTGCCGTTCATTGCGCCTTGGGCTAGTTGCCCATTTTAACCGGCGGCACGATTTGTCGGCCTGCGCGAATGAAATCAACGATGGCGAAAATGGGATCCGCACGTCGGCCAGCAGCTGAAACGCCCAAAGGATTCCGGGATTATTTCGGAAACGAGGTCACCAAGCGCACGAAAATGCTTGGGGCAATCGCAGAGGTGTTCGAGGCGTACGGCTTCCAAGCACTCGAGACTCCAGCGGTTGAGAACTTGGACGCGCTCGGGAAGTTTCTTCCGGATATCGATCAGCCGAACGAGGGCGTATTCGCTTGGAAGGAAACGCCCGGCTGGCTTGCATTGCGGTACGATCTGACTGCGCCGCTCGCCCGCGTCGCCGCGCAGCATCGGAATTCGCTGCCTTCCCCTTACCGCAGATATGCGATCGGACCGGTTTGGAGAAACGAAAAGCCCGGACCTGGCCGCTACCGGCAATTCTACCAATGCGACGCAGATACCGTGGGTTCAGCATCTGCGGCGTCGGACGCAGAAATGTGCATGCTCGTCAGCGACGCGGTTGAAGCTGCCGGCATTGTCCGAGGCGAATATTTGGTTCGGATCAACAACCGCAAGCTGCTTGACGGAATTCTCGAGAACGCAGGCCTATCGACTGAAGAAGGCGATGCAACACGAGACACCGTTCTACGAGCATTGGACAAGTTCGATAGGATCGGGGTGGATGGTGTATCGGCTCTCCTGCAGAAGGGCCGCAAAGACGAAAGTGGCGACTTTACGCGCGGGGCAGAGCTCTCGCCCGATCAAGCGGCACAAATATTGGAATTTCTCAATGCGGAATTGGACGCGCCATCGAATGAGCCATGGGACATGCTTGATGAAATAAAGCTATATCTCGACCAGCGATCTGAGATCGGAATGGAAGGTTGGCACGAACTGGCGGAAATCGTCCAACTTCTGGACGCTGAAGACTTCGGTTCTGGACGGCTGAAAGTTGATCCGACTGTAGTGCGGGGTTTGGGATACTACACCGGACCGGTAATCGAGGTCGAACTCACATTTGAAATCAGGGACGAAGTGGGCCGCCCGCGCAGATTCGGATCCGTTGCGGGCGGCGGTCGGTACGATGGTCTCGTTGAGCGCTTTACAGGCCAAAAGGTTCCCGCGACAGGCGTCTCCATCGGCGTAGATCGGTTGCTGGCTGCGTTGGAGGCGCGCCAAGGGATCGCTGCCAAAGAGGTCGGACCGGTTGTTGTGACAGTGATGGACCGCGACCGCATGTCGGAATACATGAAGATGGCAGGCGAGTTGCGCAGTGCCGGAATCAAGGCCGAAGTGTTTTTGGGCAATGCCAGGAATTTAGGCCGCCAGATGAAATACGCGGATCAGAGAAACTCGCCCATCGCCGTGATACAGGGCGACAACGAGCGAACGCGCGATAAGGTCATACTGAAGGATCTTGTGCTCGGCTTAAAAATCGCGTCCGGCGCGACTCTGGACGAGTGGAAGAAGCACGAAGCGCAAGTTGAAGTGCCGCGATCATCGCTGGTCGAAGCAGCTTCGAATATGCTGAAGTCTTCAGCAGGCTGACATGTCGGCATCTTCAGCCGCCGCTTATCGGGCCGAGACCGAACGTCTGCTGCGGTACTTCGAGTCAGCCGGGGCGATTCGGATCGACGTGGACGTGCTGCAGCCCGCGGGCACGCTGCTGGATCTTTACGGCGAAGACATCCGTGCCCGCGCGTTCGTCACGACGGATCCCGTCAGGGGCGAATTGATGCTTCGCCCGGACTTCACGGTTCCGGTCGCCGAAATGCAGATCAGAGGTGCCGCTGGTCCGGCCCGCGTCACATACGCCGGGCTGGTGTTCAGAAAGCAGGCTCCGCAAAGCGGCCGCGCGCGCGAGTTCCTGCAGGTCGGTTGCGAGATATTCGGAGAATCCTGCCGGTCGGTTGCGGATGCGGAGGTCTTCGCGCTCATGCATGAGGCGGTCGCTTCGCTGCGTTTGAACGCTGTCGCAGGAGATTTGGGAGTCCTTCTGTCGGCTGTCGACAGCCTGTCCACGACGCAAGCCAGGAAAGCCGCTCTGAAGCGGCACATTTGGCGGCCGTTCAAGTTCAAGTCGCTGATTGATGCATATTCGGGCAAGGGCGGCGGTGACGCCGAGCGAGTGCGACGCTTGGATCCGTCGGCCGCCGAGCGTCTGGTCGACAGCGCGGGACCAATGATTGGAATTCGCAGCAAAAGCGAAATACTCGAGCGCATTGAGGCCATTGCTGACGAAACGCGCGCTGCGCCGCTGGTGCCGACTGAGGTCAAGGCACTGAGCCAAATTTTGAGCGTGCGCGGCTGCGCCCAGTCAGCGCTTGATCAACTGCGAGCGATCCAACGGAAACTGCCTGGAATCGAATTGTCTCTCGATGGTTTCGAAGATCGCTTGAAGGCGTTGAAATCGCACGGGATTGATCCGTCCAGAATTTATTTCGAAGCGAGTTATGGGCGGACGACGCTGGAATATTATGACGGATTCGTCTTCGGCTTCGTTCCTGAATCCGGCGATGAGGCTCCTCCTGTCGTCTCGGGCGGGCGGTACGACTACCTTACGCGCCAATTGTCCGGCGCGGATTTGTTTCCGGCAGTGGGAGGCGTCGTAAGGCCGGAGGCCGCGGTCAGCCTTATGGGATTGACCTGATGCCATTGAAAATCGGAATTCCCGCGAAAGGCCGAATTCAAAGCGAAGCCATCTCATGGATGGAGACCGTCGGCATGCACGTCGTGCGAAGCAAGAACAGCAGAGAGTACTCCGCGCGAGTTCGCGGGATCAAGAATCTGGAACTGGTGCTTCTTTCGGCAAGCGACATGCCGTCTGAACTGTCCACAGGCAGCATCGATCTGGGCATCACCGGCATCGATATGATGCGCGAAAGAGTTCCGAATTGGCAATTGAAGGCGACCGAATTGCGAAAGCTCGGATTCGGAAAGGCCGACCTCCTCGTCGCCGTTCCGAGGGTTTGGGTGGATGCGGACACGCTTCACGACCTCGACGAGGTGGCGGCGCAATTCCGCAGGACGCACGGGTGGCGGCTGAGAATCGCGACGAAATATCACAATCTCACAAGAGAATTCTTGAGTTTGAACGGCGTGGCGGATTACCAGCTGGTCGACAGCAAGGGCGCGACCGAAGGCACGGTCGCGAACCAGAGCGCCGAGGCGATTTCGGATATCGTTTCCACCGGCGAAACGCTCAAAGCGAACGGTTTGAAGCCATTGGCCGACGGCGTGATTCTGAAGTCGGAAGCGGCTCTGTTCTTGTCGACGGAGAAACGACTCTCCGCGGCAGGCAGGGACGTATTGGCCGAAATCAAGAAACGCATCGGCGGCTTCACTGCCGCAACCAACGCGCCCTAAATGACTCCGACCTCGTTCAATGCCGCCTCCAGCTTCGGCGGCAGTTCGCGTTCGGCGAAACCCTGCAAGGACAGGTCGAGCGGAGCGTCTTGCGACCGAAGATATCTCCATCCTTGAAAAGGACGCTTCGGAACCGCGACCGTTCGCACGATTTCGCGATCGAAAATGATCGCGCACCGCGTGATTCCGTCCGGACTTTCGCGGCCATCCAAATCGATTATCCGCTGTCGGGCGAGCACGAAGCCCTTGATCACCCAGTAAAGCGAACCGCCTTCCAGCAGTTCCGCCGAACGCCTTGGGCGCATTCGAGTCACATGTTCGGGGTTGGCGAACGCGCCGGAACGAATTCGTTCAGATTGCCATTGCCGCAGTTGCTCGACGGAATCGCAGCCGACGCAGAGCTTTATCAGATTCAGACCGCCGTCTTGTTCGTCCATTTGAGGCTACGCGCAACCGTTGAAGTGGAATTTCAAGCTCAACTATTTCCCAAGCCATGAAACAGTCAATCAACGAGGCTCCCATGTCAACGCATCGGCGAAGCTTTGCATCGACATGAGCCGTTTGGCTCCTTGACTTTATTGAATCGGATATCTTTCGACATCGATAATCGCCTTTCCGCATGGAATCCTGCTGGACTGCGCATTTCAAATTGCTGCCGAATTATGTGTCAAAAATGGTCCGCTCCCTTATAGCAGAATCGGTAACATATTGATTTATTGTTGAAAACGGTCTTGTCGGCTCAAGACCCCGGTTCTGTTTATTGTCGACCTGGAGCGCAAAGACGCTCAAGTTCACTTGAATCCATCGACTAGATCGACATCGCGTCCGATGTCGACTCCGGCTGCCCGCATGCGCGAAGCAGGCGGGCAGAGCTCGAATTTAACAGCGTGTCGGATCCCGACCCTCCTGTTCGCAATACCAACTCGGAGCTGGCCCCGACCCAGTCGGCGGTGGCGGGGGCGTAAGGAAGATGGCCGAAGTTTTCGCCCCGCTGGAGAGCACGTGCGGAGAAACTGCAGCGTGCGCAGCAGCGATAGTGAAGAGCGACAAGGCTGCGGCGAATGCGGCGAGGGTCTTCATTGTTTCAGTCCTTTTCATTTCCTAGTATTGCATGTCTGTTGGAACCATCAATCGCATATCATTTAATGATCTTTTAATAGTTATTTTAAATAACTTTCTTTTATCACGAACTTGTGAACATCCGCTTGGTTTTCGCGTGAATTCCTGCGTTGCGGACCGGAGTCGGACATCTTTACGGCAAATTGCAGGCTGCGCGCGAAGGGACGCAATTTGCGAGTGGTCATGTGTTTCGCCGCGGGTGGGGCGATCGAGGCCGCGAGCGATCAAATCGTCGAGTACCCGACCAGCTGCGCGTTCGCGTCGGGGATTCCAAGGCACGGAAAGCGGTAGAAAGACCGCGGGATCGGACATTGCAGCACGGATCGCCCTCCTGTCGTCAACCTTTCTCCAAAACCGTCTGCGGGGAGAGCAGCGAAGCCGGATTCCGGACGTCTGCCGGCGAAGCCGGTATCCGATTCAATCGGCGAATACGCTACAGGCGTATCGCGGTTTGGCGAGCAAATCGTCATTGATCCTCAAGCTTCAACTCGGGGCGCTGTGTTTCAGGATGTGCTCGGCCTCGACGCAGTGCGGGGATGTCTCGAACAGGCCGGCCTGCCATGGATCCTTAAGTTCACCCATTGATGCGACTCCGCCTTGACGATACGAAATTCGTGCTGGTAAAAGGCCGCGCCGCGCGGGTCGCGCGGTTCAATCTTGGTGTTGGCGGGCCTCGCAAGAGGAATCCTGTCGCCGGATTCGGAATGTCGGATCCGGAGAGGACAACGCCCTTCGCAAATTTGAAGGATAACAGCCGTGACCAAACGTACGTCTGCCAAGTACAAGCTCGACCGCCGCATGGGCGAGAACATCTGGGGACGCCCGAAATCCCCTGTGACCATCCGTGAAGGCGGCCCCGGACAGCACGGAAAGCGCCGAAAGGCCAAGCTGTCCGACTTCGGTCTTCAACTTAGAGCCAAACAGAAACTCAAAGGCTACTACGGCGACCTGACCGAGAAGCAGTTCCGGCGCACTTTCGCCGAGGCGGAGCGAATCAAAGGCGACACGGGCGAAAACTTGGTCGGATTGCTGGAGCGCCGGCTGGACGCTTTCGTCTACCGAGCAAAATTTGTGACGACCGTGTTCGCGGCCCGCCAGTTCGTCAACCACGGGCACGTTCTTGTCAACGGCAGGAAGGCGAACATTCCGTCCTACCGGCTCAAGGAAGGCGATGTCGTGGAGGTCCGCGAGAAATCGAAGCAGCTCACGGTTCTTCTTGAAGCAATCAACAATAAAGAGAGGGAGGTTCCCGAATACGTTCGAGTCGATCACTCGAATATGACGGCGGAACTGGTCCGGGTTCCGAAACTCGACGACGTGCCGTACGCCGTAATCATGGAACCGAACTTGGTGGTCGAATACTACGCCAAGAATTGACGCGTTGCAGGGCATCGTGTCAGTTCCCAATCCGTGATGGCTCTCTCTGCCGTGCGCGCTGTCTTCGGGTGCAGCGGATTTGCATCCCGTGCGCGGAATTCCGCTTCCGGACCGGTTGGACGCGTCGGAATGATCTTTGAGCGATCCGCTTTGGGATATGGCTTCGGATTGATTGGAAAGCTGAAGTGAAGTCTTTGAAAGCCGGTTTGTTCCGCACCGTTCTCTTGGATGACGCGCGCGGTCTCCCGATTTGGCGGCAGCCGGTTTTTCTGCTTTTCCTGCTCGCGGCGGCAATGCCGATATCCTTTGCGACTTGGAGCGCGCTGCTGAACAACTTCGTTGTTGAGGTCGTGCAGACCGACGGCGTCGGCATCGGCTGGCTGCACACTGTGCGCGAAGTTCCCGGATTTCTCGCGATCGGAGTGATCGCCCTGATCATCGTCATTCGAGAGCAAGTTCTCGGGATCATCTCGTTGATCGCGCTCGGCGGCGCGACGGCGGTCGTCGCCATGTTTCCGAGCTATCAAGGCCTGCTGCTGACGACGATCATCAGTTCCATAGGGTTTCATTATTTTGAGACGGTCAACCAATCTCTGCAGCTCCAGTGGATTTCCAAGGACAAGGCTCCCGTAACTCTCGGCTGGATCGTGGCGATCGGTTCCGGCGCGTCGCTTGTTGCCTACGGTCTGGTGATCATCGGTTGGCAGATGTTCGACTTGTCATACAATTCGGTCTATCTCGCCGCCGGACTTACCACCGCGGCCATCGCCGTTTTCTCGATCCTCGCATATCCTCAATTCGAATCGCCGAATCCGCAGCGAACGAGAATGGTGCTTCGCTGGCGCTACTGGCTCTACTATGCTCTGCAGTTCATGTCGGGGGCGCGGAGGCAAATATTCGTCGTCTTCGCTGCGTTCATGATGGTTGAACGATTCGGGCTTGAGGTTCACGAACTCACGGCGCTTTTCCTCGTGAATTTCGTCGCGAACATGATTTTTGCTCCGCTGATGGGAAAGGCCATAAGCGTGTTCGGCGAAAGGAACGCTCTGGCTTTTGAATATGTCGGCCTCGCCGCCGTATTTCTTGCCTACGGCGGGATCTACTATTTCGGTTGGGGCGTGCTGCTTGCAGCGATCCTGTTCATTCTGGACCACTTGTTTTTCGCGCTTGCATTTGCGCTCAAGACCTATTTTCAGAAGATAGCTGACGTCGGCGACATTGCTCCGACAGCAGCGGTCGCGTTCACGATCAACCACATCGCCGCAGTGTTCTTGCCCGCGCTGCTCGGATACCTTTGGATCACGTCTCCCGGCGCCGTGTTCGGCCTCGCGGCAGCCATGGCGGTTGCCTCGCTGCTGTTGGCGCTCATGATCCCGAGAAATCCGGCGCCGGGAAACGAGACGATCTTTTCCAAGCTGGCAGGCGGCAAATTCGTATGAGCCGGGGCTCACTGCCGTCGGCAAGCCAAGCGGCGACCATGAGGGGCGAATAGCATGTTTTCATTTCTATCGACCAAATCGAAAATGCCTTCGGAGGACGAGGCGCTTTCCGGCCGCGCAGGTCCGATTCCCACGGCTCGGAATCATTTTGTAAACGGGCGGGCGCTGAAAGGTCCCTATCCGGAGGGATTTGCAAAGGCGATGTTCGGCATGGGCTGCTTCTGGGGCGTTGAACGGATGTTCTGGAAGATGCGGGGCGTCTGGGTTACGGCGTCCGGTTACGCAGGCGGCTACACGCCGAACCCGACCTACAAGGAAGTTTGCACCGGACTGACGGGTCACAACGAGGTCGTGCTCGTCGTTTATGATCCTTCCATGCTCAACTACAGTGGGCTGCTCAAGGCATTCTGGGAAAATCACGATCCGACTCAGGGAATGCGCCAAGGCAATGATGTCGGAACGCAATACAGGTCCGGGATTTACGTATTCGGCGAGGAGCAGCGCGCGAGGGCGCTGCAGTCCAAAGATGCTTATTCTCGAAGCGTGAAGGCGGCCGGGCTTGGGCAGGTGGCTACGGAAGTCGCCGACGCGCCGGAGTTTTATTTCGCCGAGGATTATCACCAGCAATACTTGGCCAAGATTCCGGGCGGATATTGCAACCTCCGCGGAACGGGAGTCGAATGTCCGGCGATTCAGGATTGAGCTCCTCCGACGCGCCGCAAACATTTTCGGCAATCTCTGTTGCGTCGTGCCGCGAGCGAGCTGAGGCGCTCGCGTCGGTGCTTGAGCGCATTGATCCGCAGCCGACCTGCATTGGAACGACGGAGATCGAAGACGGTTCCGGATGTTGGGAAGTCGGCGCTTATTTCGGTGCGATGCCGAACAACTCTGAACTTGCCCTCCTTTCGTCGGCATTCGGGACGACGGACTTTGCGGTCTCCGAGCTCCCCGAAACAGACTGGGTATCGAAAGTTCAGCGTGATCTGAAAGCCGTCAGAGTTGGCCGGTTCTGGGTGTATGGAAGCCACCTTCGCGATGCTGTGCCGGACGGCGTCATACCGCTGGAGATCCAATCCTCGATGGCATTCGGAACAGGGCACCACCCAACCACGGCCGGCTGCTTGTCGGTGCTTGATGATTTCGCGCGAGAAGGACGAGAGTTTGTCGCGGTCGCGGATATCGGCTGCGGCACCGGAGTATTGGCAATGGCTGCGGCAAAGCTTTGGCCGGGCGCAATTGTGGCGACCGACATCGATCCCGTGGCGATTGAAGTTGCCGCGGCGAATTTCGCCGCCAATTCAATTTCAGGAAGAATAGAGCTTCACGCGGCGGCGGGCTTCCAGCATCCTGTTCATCGCCGCGCCGGCCCGTATGATCTCGCGCTCGCAAACTTGCATAGGGATCCGCTGCTGGAACTCGTCGCCGAATTCAGTGAGTTCTTGCGTGAGGGCGGAACGGCGGTTTTGTCAGGTTTGCTTGAAACGCAAGCGCGCGATGTCGTCGATGCCTACCGGAGCCGAGGATTCAAGCTGATTGAATCAAAGGAAGGAAACGATTGGGCAACGGTCACATTTCGGAAAGGTCGTCTCGGATAGGCGCGCGCAGCTGCGCGCGCCCAAGTTTGTTGTTCAGGACTGCCGGCATGATTTCACTTGCTTTCAGTCGCTCGCGATGACGTTCTGGCATTGCTCGCCAAGACCGTCGATGCCCAATCTTATCGTCTGCCCCGGCTTCAGGTAGACCTGCGGCTTCTGGCCCATTCCGACACCGGGCGGAGTGCCCGTCGGGATGATGTCTCCCGACTGCAAGGACATGAATTGCGAGATGTAACTTACAAGGAATGCCACCCCGAAGATCATCGTGCTGGTCGAACCGTCCTGATAGCGGTGCCCGTCCACTTCAAGCCACATGCGGAGGTCGGAAGTGTTCGCAATCTCGTCCGCGGTCACAAGCCACGGGCCGATGGGCGCAAACGTGTCTGCGCTCTTGCCTTTGATCCATTGCCCGCACCGTTCCGCCTGGAACGAGCGTTCGGAGACGTCGTTGACAACGCAGTATCCGGCGACATGGTTCAGCGCGTCTTCTTCGCTGACATATTTCGCTTCCTTGCCGATCACGATGCCGAGTTCGACTTCCCAGTCTGTTTTTTTGGAGCCTCTAGGAAGCACCACGTTGTCATACGGACCGACGATTGCCGAAGTCGCTTTGCCGAACAGAATCGGTTCTTTCGGCGGGGTCTGGCCGGTTTCAGCTGCGTGATCGGAGTAATTCAGGCCGACGCAGATCACTTTTCCGACCGAGCCGACGCAAGGACCGGTTCGGGGAGATCCTTCAACGACGTCAAGGCTTTCGATGTCGAGGCCGTTCGCCCACGACAGATCGGCCAACGCGTCTCCAGCAATGTCGTCGATCTTGCCGGAAAGATCGCGGACACGACCGGCGGCGTCGAGGACAGCGGGCTTTTCTTCGCCCGGATGTCCGATTCGCAAAAATTTCATAACGTCTCCTTGATTTTTTGACTGATACGCTTAACCACAGCTATAAGGATCGCCGAAAGCCAGAATCTGGTTGCGACGGCTTCCCCCAAACGCTTGCGGAACCCGCTGGCTGATCCCGGCGCGTCGCGATGGCCGCGGTGATTCCGGATGTCTTCGGCAGCCGAATTAGCTACTCGCGGCAGGGTGCGCAACCAGATGTACGGGAAGTTCTGAATGAATATCGAAGCAGGTCATGACCAAGGGGGCTTGAGCGGCGTTTTCGACATTCTGGTCGTGGGCGGCGGCATCAACGGAGCCGGAATCGCGCGCGATGCGGCTTGGCGAGGACTGAAGGTTGCGCTTTGCGAAAAGAACGATTTGGCGCAGGGCACGTCGTCCAAATCCACGAAATTCATACATGGCGGATTGCGCTATCTTGAGAACTACGAATTCGGGCTCGTCCGAAAATCCTTGATTGAAAGGAAAATTCTATTCGAGATCGCGCCGCACCTTGCCCGTCCGCTGCGCCTCGTTCTAATTCATAGTCCCGACATGCGCCCGTGGTGGCTCATCAGGTTGGGCTTGCTCCTTTACGACACTCTCGGCGGACGGCAGCCGACGCCGCGGGCGAATTCGATTGATTTGTCCAGCGCCCCCGAGGGCAAGCCGTTGAGGCCGGGATTCAAACGCGGCCTTTCTTACTGGGATCTTTGGTGCGACGACTCGCGGCTGGTTGTCGCCAACGCGCTGGACGCGCGTTCGAAAGGCGGCGAAATTCTGGTCCGCAACGAAATGGTTGCGGCGCACAAGGAGGACGGTCTTTGGAAGGCAACTTTGCGCTCCGGCGTCACGGGCGAATCCCGGGTGCTGAGCGCGCGAGCAATCGTGAATGCGGCGGGGCCATGGGTGGAATCCGTTGTCGGAAAAATGGAAGGAGTCGCTGCGAAACGGCATATCAGGCTTGTAAAAGGCAGCCATGTCGTAATTCGAAAATGGTGGGACGGCGATTTTGGCTACGTCCTTCAGGCGGCGGACAAAAGGATTGTTTTCGTCTATCCTTATTTGGACGAATTCGCGTTGGTAGGAACTACCGATGTCGAATTCGAAGGCCCGCCGGAAGATGCTGCGATTTCCGAAGAGGAAATCGATTATCTGATCGGGATTATCAACAAATATTTCACAGCGGAATTCTCGAGTTCTTCAGTGGCGGACGCATTTGCCGGAGTGCGTCCGCTATTCGAGGATCAGGCTGAAAGCGCTTCGAAGACCACTCGGGATTATTCCCTTGAAATGGACCAAGGCGCATGCCCCGCGGTGACGGTGTACGGCGGAAAGCTGACGACGTACAGGAAACTCGCGGAAGATGTCATGAAGATGCTCAAGGGGCATTTTCCGCAGATGTCTTCGTCTTGGACTGCCGGCGAGCCCCTGCCCGGGGGTGACATGATGGATTCCGATTTTGAGGCGTGGGCAAACGAATTCAAGCTCCGGCGACCATGGCTTTCCGATGCCCTGGCGGATCATTACGCTCGGACCTACGGCACTTCCGCTTTCAAGATTCTTGAAGGAATTCATTCAATCGAGGAGCTTGGTCGCCAATTTGGCGATCTCCTGTTCGAGAAAGAGGCGCGCTGGCTGATCGAAAACGAGTGGGCTCGCAGTTCGGAAGATATTCTGGAACGACGAACGAAACATTCCTACCATCTCACAGATCAGCAGAGGTCGGAATTCGATGATTGGCTGGAAAGCGTTATGGCGAAGTACGAGCAACACGAACATGAGCAATAGTCTTGCCACCCCTTTTCATGGTCTGACTGTCGAATGGCGCTGTTCCCGGCGCTGTTTGCGGCGGAAGGAGGCGGCAGGCCCGCATTTCAGGCTGGTTTGAATTCGTCCTCGGTCGGATCTGTCGAGTATCTTCAATTCAGCGGCCGCGGCCGGGCGCTTTCATCAGCGCGTCGCTCGCGTCCCCACCAAGTATTTTCAAGCGGTCGACCACCCGCGAAATATTTCTTTCCGATTTCCTCTTCGATCCTAAGGCATTCGTTCCATTTGGCCGTGCGCTCGGAGCGGGCGAAACTCCCGACCTTTAGCTGGCCGACGTTCCAGCCGGAAGCCAAATGGGACACGATCGCGTCCTCGGTTTCGCCGGAACGCGCGGAGACGATGCCTCGCCAGCCGGCGTTCTCAGCCGCTTCAAGCGCTGCGATGGTTTCGGAAACCGTCCCGACTTGATTGACCTTCAGCAACGCGGCATTGCATGCGCCGATGCTCGCGGCCTTTCGAATCAAACGCTCGTTCGTAACCAGAAAGTCGTCGCCGACAATTTGCACGCTTTCGCCGAATTGCTTGGTGAATGCCTGCATTCCGATCTCGTCATCCTCAGCAAGCGGATCCTCGACCGAGATGATTGGATAGGATTTGACCCAGTCGCCCAAAAGATCAATCATCCCGTCGCTGCCCAATTCCAATCCATCCAGCGCGAGCTTGTATCTGCCGCCGCTGCCGAACTCGGACGCGGCGACGTCCAGAGAGATTACGACGTTCTTTCCCGGCTTCTCGCCGGCTTTTTCGATCGCAAGTACGAGCGTATCCAACGCGTCCGCATTGCTTTTGAAGTCCGGCCACCAGCCGCCCTCGTCCGCGACGCCGGCTGCACGGCCCCTTTCGAGCATGATCGATCCGGCTGCATGGTAGATTTCCGCTGTCAATTCGAGGCATTCGTCAAACGATGCGGCTCCCGGAACCATCACCATGAAGTCTTGGATATCGACGCGGCGGCCGGCATGCGACCCTCCGCCGAAGATCTGAATTTCCGGGAGGGGCACCGACGGCTTCCGCCCGGCATGCATCGCCGCCCGCCGCCAGACCGGAACCTCCAACGCCGATGCGCAAGCATCAAAGACTGCAAGCGAAACCGCAGTGATTGCGTTTCCGCCCAAGTGCGATTTGTTGGACGTGCCGTCCAGCTCGATCAAGGCGGCGTCGACGGCCGCTTGATCCGTTGCGTCCATTCCGGCAAGCCGAGGCGCGATTTTTTCTTTGACAGACCTGATTGCCCTTTGCACGTCAAAGCCGAGCAGCTTGTTGCCGCCATCACGAAGCTCGACCGCCTCGCGCGAGCCGCGGGATGCGCCGGCGGGAGCGGCGGCTCTGCCCGATTTGCCTCCTTCAAGGCGAATGATCGCTTCCAAAGTGGGACGGCCCCTCGAGTCCCAAATCCTGCGCGCTGCGGCGTCCTTGATTTTCATTTGATTCTGAATTCCCCGACAAACTGCCATTCGTTGAACAAGCCAGAGCATTGTCGCTCAAGCAAGAAGGAATCGTTCGTGTTCGGCAGCGTTGCGACGCGGCGCTTCTTGCCTGATCAATCCGAAACGCAACTTGGGTGAGCGCGTTCGAGAAACTCCGATATGCATTGCGGCGGATTGATCAAGAGCGTCTCCGCAGCATGCAATGCTTTTTGCATCTCGCTTTTTGACAGATACTCGACCGGGGACTTGCCGTGTACCCTCGCAAGCATCAACGCCGGAAGCAGTTCGGAGATCCGCAGCTCCAAGTCGCGGCTGTCTTCCCAGTCAACAAAACCGCGATACACCCGCCAAACCATTGCGGATGACTCGATAAGTTTCACCTTCAGTTGCGGAAGGTGAATCGCTTTCAGCGTCAGATGATTGAGAAGAAACGCTACATCGAAGGCAGGATCGCCGACGGTCGCGCATTCCGCGTCCAGCAGTATCGGCCCGCCGTCGCGGAGCAGAATGTTTTTCGGGCTGGCATCACCATGAATCAGGATGGAGGACTTCCCGCTCAATAATTTCTTGGCCAGCCTGAGCAGGGTTCGGGCCAATGGCGGATGGCGGTCGGCTGCAGCAACCAAATAGGGATCGACGCGCAACTGTCGGAAGTCCTCGAGATTCTGGAACTTCGTCGAATCGAAACTTTCGGCAGCGGACGCAGCATGGATCCTTCCGAGCAACTCAGCGACGGCCGTCGCATCCTCCTTTCGAAAGATTCCTGCCAGAATTTCGTTTTTCCATTGGGTTGAGCTCGCGGGGCCGAAATATTCCATCGCGAAGCCGTTCAGGCTCTCGGAGCGCCCCAATACCGCCGGCACTGATCCCGGGACGACTTTAGCAGCGAATTCCAGCCAGTCGTATTCGGCCTTGTTTCGTTCGACAGGTGCGCGCCAATCCTGTTTGACGCGAAGCTGCCCGAGCGCAAACTTTACGCAAATCTTGCAGGAGCCAAGATCGACGGCTGCGATTTCAGAGGAGACGCCGCCTCCAAGTGTTTCGATTGACCTGACTGCATCGCTGTCGCAAATGCCCAACTCGGCGATAAGCGCACGGCATTTTGCATTGAATGCCTCAATGTTCATCCGACTCGCGAGATCCCCGATAGCGTCGCTTCTTCCACGAAACCGAAGCGCCCGAGAACAGTGCGCCATGAGTCATCGGGAAATTTGCGCATGGTCTGCGGCAGCGCAGAAGTGGCTGTCTCGCCGAAGGAATTTAGTGGCGAAGTTGCTGATCGCTGACCAGTCGATGTCAATGCTGAATTACTTTAGGACCCCGGGCCAATTGGCGTCGCCGCGAGCGATATTGCCTGGAATGTCTCCGCTCCACTGACGCCGGACTCCAAGGCTGTAGTTCAGGTAAAGTTTCCCGTCGTATATCGACCATGCGTCCGGATCGATCCGGGCCGTGTAGTTTCGCGATACTGCCCAAGCGCAATAACCGCCATACTGCGGCGCGTACATTTCAGGGTTTTCTGCGAATAAGTCGCGGTTCTCGGCATTCTTGAACCGCCAGGTCGCGCCGTTCCATTCGAATGTAAACTCGTCCGAGCCTCTTACGGGCCTGCGTTCCGTGAAATATGCGACCGGATCATAACCGCGGATCGCCGCGCCCCGCGCGGAATAGACCGGCGGCTTCGCTGCCAGCGCGGGAGTGCATATTGCAGCGATGGACGCCGCGACGAACAATCTTCGTGTGAGCATGTTGCACCTCATTCATTTGGTCGAGCGCCCAATATTATCAATTGCACTGAAGGACTCCAGTCTTGAGCTCGAATGCACTCCTTTGTGAACCGTCCAACAGTTTGAACTGACGAAGCGGAGCGATGACGGCATCCGCTGTTTGACCAATGCGGGTTCACAAAAATGCAGCGCGTAAAAGGGGTCGTCATCCAAGGCATTCGACCTCAAGCTCGGCTTCGTGCCAATTCCGTTGCATGCATTGGAGCGGTGTTCTCATTCTCTTTTGTGGACTTTGTCCCGGAACGTGCTGCGAGATCGGCTCTGCGCAACCTGTTTTTCTTGGCAAATTCGCGAATTTTGCGCTCCGAAACCACGGCATGCTCGATGGGCCGGGCGATATCGTCGACATCGCCGACGAGCCAGCCTGTGTCCGGCCATGTCGGCTTGGCCGGCGGCGGAGGGATGCGGACAGCGATGGCTTGCTCGATAGGTTCGGCGGATCCGACAGGCGTTCTGCCGAGCCGGGTTTTGGCGTCGTACTCGACCGAGGACGCCGGCTCGTACTCGGTTTCGATCGCGACGGGCTGGGTGTCGGGCCTTTGGACGAGCAAGTCCGGCCGGAGCCGGGGCGAGTCGGCAAACACGCCGCTCTGCTCGACGCGGAGATGGTCCCGCCACAGCGGATGCTTGCCGCGGAGGACTTCGGCGAACAAACTGTTGAATGCGACTTCGCCGGTGCGCGGCATGTCGATTGTGCCGGTAGAATCATTGTTGCCGGCCGAGCGGTCACGCAACGAACGCCGTAGGCTCGCGCATGAGCCCGACGGCCATCCGACTGCATTCGCGCATGGCTCATGCCCATCCCCTTGAGAAACCGCTGCAAATTCGACGGAAAGCGCGTAGCCGCAATCGATGGATGTTCCCTCTCCGCTTCAAATTCCCGATGAACCCGCTGCCTGATGCTGCGGACATTTCCGCTGGAACGATGCCCGGAGTTCGAAGGCGCCGTACTTTCCGGGTTTCGGGGCCGTGACCGCCGCGAAGGTTCAGGAGTGGCGAGCGGAGATATCGTCCAGGGCAATGGTCGAGAGGTCGGCGGGAGTTTTGTGCCGATGACTCCGCAAAATTATCAGCGTCTTTTGCTGTAGCGATGCCGCCAAGGATCTGCGCTTGAGGATTTCTGCGCGATTGGCTGTCGCTCAAAAAAAGAACAGCGGCCCGAAGGCCGCTGTTCCCGGAGGACATCGTAATGAAAAGTGTCTCGTGTCAGCGCCCGCGGGCAATCTTGAACGTCAATTCGTCGATATCGCCGCGGGTCAAACCGATGTCGTCAAGCTCGTGATCGCTGAGCCTCGAAAGCGCATTGTGCGTTCTGCGATTTTTTTCCCACAAAATCACGGAACTGACAGTTGACTTTACATAGCTCACCGCCTGCGAAGCGACCGACTCGAAGCTTCCAAACTTGGGTGCGGAAACAATAGCGGACATGGTTCATTCCTTTCGTGAGTGATGTGGAACATCTTTGAGAACGAGATATATGTTCGAGTTCCGGCTGAACAATTGCTAATTCCGCAATTCCGCGTTGCGTTTTTCGAATGCCTTGGGAACAAATTCGACACATTCGGAGCTGTTCCCGCCGCTTTCTGTCTGTCTGCGTGCAATTCATCGACGATTCATTCAGTTTCGGCAGTGTCTGGTGTCGAAACGATTTTGCCGGACAAAGTTTTGCGCGCACGGCACGGGCCCTTTTCAAGCAATTGGATGGCGGCGTTCAGATCGTTCAAGCCGCACTTCGAAGGCCGGGAAGCACTTCTGATGGACATGTGCGCCAATTGCCGACATAACGGCGCAAGTAGAGGCAGCAGCTTGCTGAACTTGGTTCGGCTGCCTCCGTACACTGCCGCGAGATGAGGCTGCGATGCGGATAATCGGACTTGATCCCGGGCTTCGCGTGACGGGATGGGGCGTTGTGGACATTTCGGGCAACCGCATAAGCCATGTGGCGAACGGCGCATGCAGTTCGTCCGGCTCGTCGCTGCCGGACAGGCTCCTCACCCTTTTCGACCAGCTCTCTGAAGTCGTCAAGAGTTGTGATCCGGATTCTGCAGCGGTCGAAAAGGTGTTTGTCAACATGGACAACACGGCCTCGCTCAAACTGGGACACGCCCGTGCGATGTCGCTTTTGGTCGTGGCTCGCGCAGGTATTCAGGTTGCTGAGTACGCGCCGAATTCCGTCAAAAAGGCGGTCGTTGGAATGGGCCACGCGGACAAGCAACAAGTCCAGCACATGGTGCAGATGCAGCTGGGAGGCGCGAAAATCAACGGACCAGACGCTTCGGACGCTTTGGCTGTCGCGCTGACGCATGCGTTTTTGGGCAGATATTCGGGAAACCTCGAACGGGCTGTCGCCCAAGCTGAGCAGTGACGCAATGATTGGCAAACTTGAAGGCGTTGTTGACTACAGATCGAGAGATCACCTGATGATCGTCGCAGGGGGAGTCGGATACGAGGTATACTGTTCGGAACGCACGTTGTCGGCGGTTCCCGGACCCGGCGGTCGCACGGCGCTCTTTACCGACCTGTTGGTCAAAGAAAATCTAGTTCGCCTTTACGGCTTCCGATCCAGAAGAGAACGGGAGCTGCACAGACTGCTGATGACAGTTCAAGGAGTGGGCGCGGCCGCCGCGCTCGCTATCAGCGGGGCGCTGGGCGTAGAGGGCTGCCTGCGCGCCATTGCTCTTGGAGATTGGCAAGCGATAAAGGAAGCCTACGGAGTCGGTCCCCGCCTCGCTCAGCGCGTGGCGAATGAGCTTCAGGGGAAAACTGAGTCGATCCTTGAAATCGTCGACGGAACGGTTGAGGCGGACGGCAGTCAGGAGCCCGCGCAAACGGACGAACCGGCTCGCGAACTGGATGACGAGGCCTTTCGTGCAAGCGCGGACGCGCTTTCCGCGCTTGCAAATCTCGGATATGCCCGCAGCGAAGCCGCGCGCGTCGTAGCGGAAATCGCGGGAAGCGATCCGGATTTTGATGCATCGGCGCTCATCAGGGCCGCGCTGAAGCGGCTTGACCGCAGGTAGATTGCGATGCCCGAACCGGATCCGGCGCTTCGGCCCGAAGCGCAGCCTGCCGAACCAGACCGCGCGCTAAGGCCGAACTCGCTTGCCGAATTCATCGGTCAGCGCGAAACGCGATCCAATCTGCGAATCTTCGTTGAAAGCGCGCGCATGCGCAACGCGGCAATGGACCACATCCTGTTTTCAGGACCTCCAGGACTGGGCAAAACGACCTTGGCGCAAATCCTGGCGCGGGAGCTGGGCGTGGATTTCCGGATGACTTCGGGACCCGTACTTGCGAAAGCCGGGGATCTCGCGGCCATCCTTACGAATGTCGAACGGCACAACGTGCTGTTCATCGACGAGATACACAGGCTTCATCCGCTGGTGGAGGAAGTGCTCTATCCGGCGCTTGAAGATTATGCGCTTGATCTCGTAATCGGATCCGGCCCGGCCGCGCGCACGGTCAGGATCAATCTTCCGGAATTCACTCTGATCGGGGCGACGACCCGGCTCGGACTCCTGACCACGCCACTTCGGGACAGGTTCGGCATTCCGGTCCGTCTGGAGTATTACGAGACCGAGGAGCTATATGAAATTGTCGTGCGGGGAGCCAAGCTGCTCGGCTTAAGCGTCGAAGAGGCGGGAGCGTTGGAAATCGCAAGGAGGTCGCGCGGAACGCCGCGGATCGCGAACCGTCTTCTGAACAGGGTCGTCGACTTCGCGGTCGTGGAAGGCGACGGCCGGATAAATCTGGAAATCGCCAAAAGAGCGCTTGATTGCATGGGCGTGGACGAGCACGGTTTGGACGCGGCCGACAGGCGCTACCTGCGCATCATCGCCGAAAACTACTCGGGAGGCCCCGTCGGCATTGAAACGATGTCGGCGGTGATGTCGGAATCGCGAGACTCGATCGAAGACGTCATTGAACCGTATTTGCTGCAAGAAGGGTTCATTCAGCGCACGCCCCGCGGGCGGGTGCTCGCGCACAAGGCGTGGACCCACCTCGGGATGTCCGAGGCGCGTGTTGAAACGGGGCCGGAACAAGACGAACTGTTCCGACAGGAAAATTGAAGCATCGTTTTGAACTGCGGGTCTATTACGAAGACACCGACTTCGCCGGCGTCGTATATTATGCGAATTACCTCAAATTCATCGAAAGGGCGCGGACCGAATTCATGCGCTCGCTCGGCATCGACCAGAAGAGTTTCCGGGTTGAAACCGGGTTGGTGTTCGCGGTTCGGTCGCTCGAAGCGGAGTATTTGAAGCCGGCGAAGTTCGACGACGAACTGACCGTGGTCACATCATTGGAAGAGCTGTCCGGCGCCCGCGCCGCATTGAAACAGGATCTCTTCAGAAACAATGATCGACTTTTCTCATCGCGCGTCACCATTGCTTGCATCGCCGAATCCGGAAGGCCCTGCAGGTTTCCGGAGATTGCGGCGGCGGCAATGCGGCGTGCCCTTGGAAACCGATAAGCGCATTTGCAATTTCTTTCCTGTCAGAAATGGGTTAAGGTCGCCCGAAAGAGCAGAAAACTCCGTTTTGTGCATTGATGCAGACGGTGGCAGAGCATGGAAACTGAAGCGCTATCGGCAGTACAGGAGCTGGATTTTTCAGTTGTGACCCTGTTTCTCAGGGCAGGCATCGTCGTGAAGTTCGTCATGCTGCTCCTGCTGTTCGCATCCGTCTGGAGTTGGGCGATCATCATTTTCAAGTTCATCACGTACGGGCGCGTGCGGAGGGACACTACCAAGTTCGACAAGGCGTTCTGGTCCGGCGAGCCTCTTGACGAGATGCACGCGGACATGGGCGACCGGCGCCTCGGCGCCTCGGAGAGGATATTTTGCGCCGCGATGGACGAGTGGCGGCGTTCGCATCGTTCGGACGGCGTGCTGATAGCAGGGGTCAGATCGAGAATCGAACGGTCCATGGATCTCGCCGTGACGAGAGAGAACAACAAGCTTACGCGCGGACTTGAATTCCTTGCGACAGTCGGCGCCACTGCGCCGTTCGTCGGGCTGTTCGGAACCGTTTGGGGGATCATGACGGTTTTCCGCGAAATCGGCATTCAGCAGAATACAAGCCTCGCGGCGGTTGCGCCGGGCATCGGCGAAGCGCTCGCGGCGACCGCGTTGGGACTCCTCGCGGCCATACCGGCCGTCGTCTTCTACAATAATCTTTCGGCCGCTTCGGACAGGCTTGCAGCCAATTTCGAGGATTTCGCGGACGAGTTTTCGACGATCATTTCTCGGCAGCTAGACAACTAGGAATGCAGTTCGCATCAGCCGACACGACCAAACGGCGGAGGCGCAGAGGGAAATCGCGCCACAAGCCGATGTCGGAAATCAACGTCACTCCGTTCGTTGACGTCGTTCTTGTCCTTTTGATCATCTTCATCGTCGCCGCGCCCTTGCTCACTGTGGGCGTGGAGGTTCGGCTGCCGGAGTCCGCCGCCAGCGCGCTGCCGTCCGAGGATGAGGAGCCGCTTTCGATTTCCATTTCCAAGGACGGCTCCGTTGCTCTGCAGGCGACGGAGATTTCCATCGACGAGCTGATTCCCCGTCTGAGCGCGGTGATGGCTGAACGCAGGTCGGACAAGATTTTCATACGCGGAGACCGCGAACTCCAGTACGAAGTCATCATGCAGGTGATGGGAGCTCTGAACAACGCCGGGTTTCGCAACATCGGACTTGTAACCGATCCCGGCGGTCCGACGTTCGACGGAGGTGGAAGCTAGAGGCCGAGGTGCGCATTTGCTTCATTATCTCCTTGGCAGCGCATGCGTCGTTGTTGTTGTTCGGGTATTTCGCGAACATTGCGACGCCCGAAAGCATCGAGACTGAATTTGAATTCGCCGACGTTTCAATCGTAGAGTTGGACGATTGGGTCGCTATCTCGACGCCGGCTCCGATGCCGGTTGAAGAACCGACGCAATTGTCGAGCGCCGACGTTCTTGATCAGGATGCGCCTGCGCCGGCTATTCCGATCTCCGAACCTGTCGTGACGAAACCCGAAATTCCGCCGAGCCCTACGCTTTCCGCAGTTGCCCCCGCGGCTCCGCCGAGACCTGGATTCACAGTTCCGTCGACGCCCGAGCCACCCTCCAGAATGCGATCTCCTGTAGTGGTGCCTCCGCCCCCGCCGCCAGAGCCGGAAAAGGTGCCAGAGGTTGAAGATCCGGCGGAACAAGCCGCGCCCAAGATCAGCAGCGAAGCTGCGCCCGAACCGGAACCGGATATCGTTCAGGATGACGAAGTGAAGGTGGCAACCAGTCCCGACGACTCAACGGAGCCGCCGCAGGAGGAAGTGGAGGAGTCCACGGCGCCTGAACAAGCCGCCACGAAAATTGTGACTGAAGCGGATGAGGCGGAGGAATTGCCCGCTTCGGTGCCAATTCGTCGTCCGACTTACATTGCATCCCTTGCCGATTCGCCGAACGATCCTGAAGACAGGGCGGAAGAACCTGAAGAAGAGCTTCTATCTGAGGATGCAAACGACCCGCCGAGCAGTTCGACGCCCGACCAGACGGAAATCGACAGTTTGATTGCACAGTCGCAATTGGAGCAAGTCGAAAGCGCAGAAGAGCAGGAGGCAGCGGCGGAGCCTTTGATTGCGTTGTCCGATGAAGGCGCCCAGATTCCGAGCAGCATCAGCGAGGGTCTGCGCCGCGCGGTCCGAGATTGCTGGAATGTGGGGGCATTGTCGACGGCAGGCATGCGCACTGTCCTGACGGTCGGTTTTTCCCTTGATATCGACGGGAGACTCAGGAGCGAAACGATCAAGCTTGTCGATGCGCAATCCGAGTCCGAAATTGCAACAAGCAGGGCCTTCGAGGCCGCGCGGCGGGCGATAATCTGTGGATTTGCGAAGGGCTTAGAATTCCCGCCGGAAAGCTATTCGCGCTGGCAGAATATCGAGATGAGGTTCGACCCGGAGCAAATGCGAAGCAAGTGACAAGTGAGCATCGACGCCGCGGTTTGGGCGGAACGGCCATTTCGTTGCATTCCGACTGGACTAGGGCGACAATTGGAAACCGAATCCGTCCGCACTGATTTTGGCGTTCGAGCAATTCAGTTGTCATGGCAAGAAATGTATTGTTGACGGGACGAGCACAGGCGAATTCGAGATTCGGCTTCGCTTCCGACGCTGCTTCGGCGGAATTCTGAATCGATCCTTTGACCGAGGAGATGTGACCGAAATGAGTCTTTCAAGGATTTCAGCGACCTTCATGCTGGCAATTTCAGCGTTCAGCTCCGGTATTGCGGGCGACGCCTTCGCCCAATCGGATCCGCTGAAGATCGAAATCACCGAAGGCGTGATCGAGCCGCTTCCGCTGGCCGCCCCCGGCTTCATCGCGGAAACCGCCGAATCGGCGCAGGTTGCCGAAGCGCTGTCGGCGGTCGTCGTCGCGGACCTCGTGGGTACGCAGTTGTTCAGAGAAATTCCGAGGGAAGCCCACATCAGTGACGTGACCAATATCGACTCGCCTCCGCAATACATCGACTGGAAGGCGATCAACGCGGAAATCCTGATCATCGGCTCAGTGCTGCTTGATGAAGACGACAGCTTGGAGGTCAAATTCAGGCTCTTCGACATCCGCGCGGAACGGTCGCTCGGAGACGGCGTCCGGTTCAAAGCCGGAAGCGGCATCTGGAGACGGATTGCGCACAAAGTGGCGGATGCGGTGTATTCGAGGGTTACCGGAGAGACGGGATTTTTCGATACGCGCGTGGCATTCATTTCCGAGTCGGGTCCGAAAGACGGAAGGACGAAGCGACTTGCGATCATGGATTACGACGGCGCCAATCTCAGATATCTGACGCGCGGCGACGAAATCGTAATTTCGCCCAGATTTTCGCCGGACGATTCGCAACTGATTTTCACATCCTATGAATCGGGCTCCCCTCGCGTTCTGCTGATGGACATCGAAACCGGAGAGATTCGCCCGCTGGTCGACCTTCGCGCGGACGAAATGACATTCGCTCCGCGGTTTTCTCCAGATGGCAGAAAAGTGATCTTCTCTCTGACGCGGAACGGGAACACGGACATATACGAGACCGATCTTGATACGCGGTCTACGAGACGGCTGACCGAAAGCGCTGCGATCGACACTGCGCCAAGCTACAGCGAAGACGGAGATTGGATCGCCTTTGAATCCGACAGGAACGGAACGCAGCAACTCTACATCAAGAATCTGTCCGGCGGGGAAGCGAGGCGCATCAGTCGAGGCGAAGGACGGTACGGAACGCCGGTGTGGTCGCCGCGGGGGGATTACGTGGCGTTCACCAACCAGAGGCGCGGCCGTTTCCATATCGGCGTCATGCGCTTGGACGGGAGCGAGGAGCGATTGCTTTCGTCCTCGTTTCTGGACGAGGGGCCGACGTGGTCGCCGAACGGAAGGGTGCTGATGTTTTTCCGGGAGACGCCCGGCGAGCAGGGCGGCCCGGAGCTGTATTCCGTGGACTTGACCGGTCGGAATTTGCGGAAAGTCAACATTCCGATCCTTGCTTCGGACACGCCCGGAAACCGGTTCGCCTCCGATCCGGCTTGGGGACCTCTAAGAAATTAATTGGATTTTCAGCGGAACTGAATTGTGGTAGCCTGTCTTCAATATACGCCGTTGAGACGCGCAACGTGAGGCAAACGGAGCAGAACTATGAAAATCACGAAATTTGCGATTGGTATTGGGACCGTAGCAGTAGTGGCATTGGCATCTTGCACGGACCGGAGTCTGATAGACATGGAGCGGCAAGGCGCCGGTGACCCAACCGGAAGTGCATCAGGGAGCGTTGGCGCAGATGATTCAATCCAACAAGGCGCGTTGGATGGCTACGAAGAGTCATCGCCCGAGTATTTCAGCAATACGATTGGCGACAAGATTTACTTCTTGGTCGACGAAAGCACGATCAACGCCGATGCGGCCGGCATCCTTGAAACGCAGGCAAGCTGGCTGATTGCGAACCCCGGCTACACCGCGCTGATCGAGGGGCATGCGGACGAGCGCGGCACGAGGGAGTACAACTTGGCGCTGGGCGCCCGCCGCGCGAGCGCGGTCAGGGAATATTTGGTCAGCAGAGGCGTTCCGGATGCACGCCTGCAGACCGTCACATACGGGAAGGAACGTCCCGTGGCCATCTGCTCCAATGAATCCTGCTGGTCGCAAAATCGGAGGGCAGTTACTGCCATATTGCTGATGCCGAGCAGCTGAAACAGGCGTTCCGGAAAATGAAAAGTCGCGGAATTGCAGCAGTTTTCGCGCTGAAGATCCTGCTGTGCGTCGGCATTGCCGGCGCACAGCCGAGCGAAGAAACGCTTACGGACGTTCGGTTCCAATTGGAAGAACTTCGCGGCGAACTCCTCGCGCTGCAGTCCGAACTCAGAATGGGGGCCGACCAGCGCGCAGCGCAGGATTTGGAAACCGGATCGGTTCCGGAGAGCGTACTGCTTCGACTAGACGCGTTGGAAGCCGAGCTCAGGCGGAACATCGGCAAGATCGAACGGTTGGAGTCCAAAATCCAAACTGTCCTTCGCCAAGGATCCATTCAGCTGCGCGATCTTGAATTGAGGCTCGTGGAACTGGAAGGCGGCGATGTTTCGCAGATCGACTGGGGCATGACCTTGGGCGGCGTGTCGATAGAACAGTCGATGCCGGCGCTTGATCCTGTCGAACCGGACATTGCTTCCGACGAGCAGGAGTTGAGGGAGCGGCGCTCTTTTCAGGCCGCCAAGGCGGCCTTCGCGTCGGGCGATCATCCGGCGGCCGAAGTCCATTTCTCGAATTTCATCGCCGAGTTTCCCGAAAGCGCCTATGCAGGGGAAGCGCATTTCTACTTGGGTGAATCCTTGTATCTCAAACAGAGGTGGCAGCAAGCCGCGAAATCGTTTCTGGAAAGCTATCAGACCTCGATCAACAGTCCGCTGGAGCCTAGAGCGGCTTTGCGATTGGCGGAAAGCTTGAACCAGATGGGCAAGCTGAACGAAGCATGCCAGATATTCGATGTGATCACGGAAGAATTTCCGGAAACCGAGGAGGCGCGCGCCGCCCGGCTCGGCAGGTCGACAATCGGTTGCGCCGGAGCGAGACAAGCATCCGTTCCATGAATGCGGGACTTGCCGAGCTGGATCTTCCGGAGGATTGCCGACGGATTGCGGTTGCGGTTTCGGGCGGCGGCGACTCCATGGCTTTGCTCGCAATGTTGTCGGAGCAGTTTCCGGACCGCGAGACTGAGCTTTTTGCCGTAAGCGTGGATCATGGCCTGCGCCCGGAATCCGAAGCCGAATGCGGTCTTGCGCGCGACTTGGCGCACTCGCTCGGACACGAGCACAAGACGCTCGTGTGGAAGCGCGGCTCGGAAAGCACGGGCAACGTCCAAAGCGATGCGCGCGACGCCCGCTATCGTCTGATCGCCAACTGGGCCAAGTTCAACCGGGTCGGCGTCGTCGCTCTCGCGCATACTCTGGATGACCAAGCTGAAACCCTTTTGCTGAATCTTGCGCGGGGGTCCGGAGTCGACGGCCTCGCGGCGATGCCCGAGCAGCTTCGCAGGAATGATGTCTTGTGGATCAGGCCGCTGCTTTCGACAAGCCGTGCCGAGCTGCGGCAATACCTGTCGGAACGCGGCATCCGCTGGGCCGAGGACCCTTCGAATGAAGACAGCGCATACGACCGGGTCAAGGCACGGCGGATATTGGATCTGATTGCGCCTTTGGGGGCCAGCACAGAGCGCCTCGCCGCGACCGCCGAGAGAATGGGCAGGGCTCGTCGAGCGCTTGAAGGCGCCGCTTACGACGCTGCGTGCCGCATCGCCAAGGTCGGAACGGCGGGGGATGTGGAGTTCGAACCGGAATTTTGGGACCTTCCCGAGGAGTTGAAGAACCGGCTGGCCGCTCAAGCGTTGAGATTTCGGTCGGGCGCAATTTATAAGCCGCGCTTCACGACATTGCGCAGATGCCTGGATGCGGTGAGCGGCGGCGGCTCGGCCACTCTGTCGGGATGCGCGATGGCGCGAACTTCGGGCGGCGGCTTGCTGGTGGCTCGCGAGCTTGCGGCTTGTCCGCCCCCGGTCGAGTTCGGAGACGAATGGGATGGCCGCTGGATGATCGAGGGATACCGAAATCCGTACGACGCCGCCGTCGTCGGCGCGCTCGGCGAAAGAGGCCTCAGGCAGTGCGCGGATTGGAAGCGCTTCGATCTTCCGCGAATCAGCATGCTGTGCTCTCCCGCTCTTTGGAGCGGAGAGGGGGAGCTTCTGTCGGCGCCGCTTGCAGGGGAAGGGCGTGGCTGGACGGCGAGATTGTCCGCCGACGCGGCCGCTTTCCTCAAATCCGTTTTGCCGGATTGAAAATTCCTTCATTATCGCTATTTGTTGTTTATGAAGCCGACCGCGCCGATTGTTTTGGACGGTTCAGGTCGGGCGCTCGTCGCTGACGAGTTTGAACTGGCCGCATTCCCCTGCGGACTTGGCGGATTTATTCGGAGGGCTCCCACGTGCCGTCGACTTTGAAGAATTTGCTGATCTGGCTTCTGCTGATTGGCTTGGTCGTCGTTTTGTTCAATGTGTTCACCGGAGGTCCTTCGGCGATGCAGCCGAGGGAAATCTCGTATTCCAATTTCGTTGAAAGGGTCAAAGCCGGAGAGGTGTCGCGCGCCGTCCTCGACGGCGAGAAGGTCGTGTTCTCCACGACCGACAACTCCGAATTCACGACCATCAAGCCGAGGGAGGTCGACGTCACCGAGCTGCTGATGGACAATGGCGTCCAGATCGAGGCGAAATCCCAGGAGCCGAGCGGGTTCATGGCCTTCGTCGGTCCGCTCCTGCCGTTCCTCATTCTGATCGGCGTGTGGGTCTTCCTGATGAACAGGATGCAGGGGGGCGGCCGCGGCGGCGCAATGGGATTCGGGAAATCCAAAGCCAAGCTGCTCAACGAGCGGCGAGATCCGATAACGTTCGATGACGTCGCGGGGATCGACGAAGCCAAGGAGGAGGTCGAGGAAATCGTCGAATTCCTCAAGGATACGAGGAAATACTCGCGATTGGGGGCGACGATCCCCAAGGGCGCGCTCCTCGTGGGGCCGCCCGGCACCGGAAAGACGCTGCTCGCTCGCGCGATCGCCGGCGAGGCGAAAGTGCCGTTCTTTTCAATATCCGGGTCGGATTTCGTGGAGATGTTCGTCGGCGTCGGCGCCTCTCGCGTCCGGGACATGTTCGAGCAAGCCAAAAAGAACGCGCCGTGCATCGTGTTCATCGACGAGATCGATGCGGTCGGCCGGTCGCGCGGCATCGGCATCGGCGGCGGCAATGACGAGCGCGAGCAGACGCTCAATCAACTCCTCGTCGAAATGGACGGATTCGAGGAGAACGACGGAGTCATCATCATTGCCGCGACCAACCGGCCCGACGTGCTCGACAGCGCACTTCGCCGTCCCGGCAGGTTCGACCGGCAGATCTTCGTGCCCAACCCCGACATCGGCGGCCGGCGGAAGATATTGGGCGTCCACACGAAGAAGCGTCCGCTGGGACCGGATGTCGATCTCGGCGTCATCGCGAGAGGCACGCCGGGCTTTTCGGGCGCCGATCTGGCGAATCTCGTCAACGAGGCGGCGCTCAGGGCCGGGCGCGTCGATCGAAGCTACATCACGATGGAGGACTTCGAGCAGGCGAAGGACAAGGTCATGCTCGGGGCGGAGCGGCGCTCCATGGTCATGTCCGAAGACGAGCGGAAGCTGACCGCCTACCACGAATCGGGCCATGCGATCGTGGGGATGAATGTTCCGCAGCACGATCCGATCTACAAGGTTTCGATCATCCCTCGCGGAGCCGCGCTCGGAATCATGATGAGCCTGCCGGAACGCGATCCTCTTTCGGTGACCTACAGGAAATATCTGTCGACGATCACGATGGCGATGGGAGGCAAGGCTGCGGAGTCGATCAAGTTCGGAGACGAAAACGTGACGTCCGGAGCGGCAAGCGACATTGATCAGGCGACGAAGATAGCGCGGAAAATGGTTTCGAAGTTCGGAATGTCCCCGAAGCTCGGCAATATCAGCTATTCGGATGAAAGCGACATGTACTCCGCGGCCTTCGGGCAAGGCGGCACCAGCGAAGAGTCAAAGAAGCTGATCGAGGAGGAAACCCGAAGGATCGTCACCGAATCCTGGGACTCCGCGACGACAATTCTCAGGGAGCGCTGGTCGGAGGTTGAAAGCCTCGCCAATGGTCTGCTTGAATATGAAACCCTGACCGGTCAGGAGATCACGCAGATCCTTGCCGGAGAGTCTTTGGACAAGGACGGCGAGGACAGCTCCTCGAGCAACGCAGGGACGGCGACCGCTGTTCCGAAGACCAGCAAGCCGCGGGCGCGGGGGACGGGCGGCCAGCTGGAGCCGGAGCCGACCTAAGGTCCCGACGCCGCATTTCGTCGGGACCGTTCAAGCGGACCGTCGTCGGCGGACGGGTCGGGACCGGGTCGGCGACGAGCAATGTTCGGCAGTCGCGGCGCTGCCGGTTGGCGAAACTGGGCGGAATTGGACGAACATGACTTCCTTCATACTGGGACTGCTATTCCTTGCGCTGATGATCTATCTCATGCGCAAGCAGGCCAACGGCCCCGGCGGAGTGTTCGGATACGGGAAATCGCGAGCGAAGCTTCTGACCGAGGACCGTACCAAGGCGACCTTCGCCGACGTCGCGGGCATCGACGAGGCGAAGGAGGAGCTCGAGGAAATCGTCGAATTCCTGCGAAACCCCGACGTGTTCACGCGGGTCGGCGCCAAGATACCCAAGGGAGCCTTGCTCGTCGGGCCGCCGGGAACAGGAAAGACCTTGCTCGCGCGCGCGATCGCCGGCGAAGCGGACGTGCCGTTCTTCACGATATCGGGATCGGACTTCGTTGAAATGTTCGTCGGCGTGGGCGCATCCCGCGTGCGCGACATGTTCGAGCAGGCGAAGAAGAGCGCGCCGTGCATCGTGTTCATCGACGAGATCGATGCGGTCGGCCGCTCGCGGGGAATCGGCATCGGCGGCGGCAACGATGAACGAGAGCAAACTCTGAATCAGCTGCTCGTCGAAATGGACGGATTCGAAGGCAACGACGGCGTGGTGATCGTCGCCGCCACCAACCGGCCGGACGTTCTGGACACGGCATTGATGCGCCCGGGGCGGTTTGACAGGCGCGTGTATGTTTCGCTGCCGGACCTGAAGGGCAGGGAATCCATCCTCGTCGTTCACGGGCGCAAGGTTCGGCTCGGCAATGACGTCGATTTTCGGACGCTGGCGAGGGGCACGCCGAGGTTCTCCGGAGCGGATCTTGCGAATCTCGTCAACGAGGCGGCGCTCAGGGCCGCCCGCGCAAGGCGCCAGCACGTAATGATGGAGGATTTCGAGAAGGCCAAGGACAAGGTCATTCTCGGGGCGGAGCGTCGATCTTTGGTCATGACGGAGGACGAAAGGCGGCTGACGGCATACCACGAAGCCGGCCACGCGATCGTCGGCATGAGCGTTCCGCAGCATGATCCGGTGTACAAGGTATCGATCATTCCCCGCGGCGCGGCTCTCGGAATCATGGTCAGCCTGCCGGAACGGGATCAGTATTCGTTCACCAAGACGAAATTCCTTTCCCTGATAAAGATGGCGATGGGAGGCAAGATTGCGGAAGAGCTGGTGTTCGGGCCTGAGAACGTCTCGTCCGGAGCCAAAAGCGACCTGCAGCAAGCAACCGGCATCGCGCGCCAGATGGTGGCCGAGTACGGAATGTCGCCTCGGCTCGGCAACATAAGCTACACGAACGATGGGGAATTGGTTCCCGGCGGCATGGGCCGAGGCAATTCGACGAGCGAAGAGTCCAAGCGGCTCATTGAGGAAGAGACGCGCCGGATTGTCGAGGAGTGCTGGGATGCCGCCAAGTCGATTCTTGTGGAAAAGCGCGAACACTTGGAAAAGCTTGCGAACGGCCTGCTCGAATACGAAACGCTTACGGGCGATGAAATCAAAACGATTCTTGCCGGCGACGACTTGCGTTCCGAACGGCACACCGACTTGCCTTCCGTTCCGAAGCGAAAGGCGACCGTGACGCAGTTTCCGAGTGCCGGGCGTCGGCGCCCGCCTGCCGAGGCAGCGCCGGAGCACTGAAAGTCCGAAGGGTTTGCAGCGACCAAATTCGCATTGGCCGTTTTTGCGATCGCTTGAGATATGCGCCGGCCAAGCGCATGCATCCAGAATTGAGTGTTTCGAATGACGGCTTTGGTTGAGTCCGGCTTCTCCGGAAAGGTTGCATGGGTGGGCAGCGTCGGAAACCGCGAAGAATCGCTGCGCGCCGAATCTGCGAACGCAATCCAGCTCATATTCGAAGGGATCGCAGGCGACTCCCACGGCGGGCTGACTCGTCCCTCATGCGTTCGAGTCGAAGATCTCTACGCGCTGGATACGCCTATTCGGAATACGCGTCAGGCATCCGTGCTATCCGCTGAGGAGCTGGGTCTCATCGCTAGGGATATGGGAATCGACGAGTTGCCGCCTGCGTTGCTCGGCGCGAATATCTTGACGTCCGGAATACCCGATTTGACGTTGGTTCCTCCTGCATCGCGCCTTCAGTTCGCGTCCGGCGCAACGCTGGTCGTCGATCTCGAGAACCACCCCTGCAATCTCCCGGCGCGGGAAATCGAGAAGGAAATGCCCGGATTCGGGCGCGCGTTCAAGATGGCCGCCATGCGGCGCCGAGGCATCACGGCATGGGTCGAGCGCGAAGGGGTCGTGAAGCGGAATGATCGCGTCGCGCTCTTCGTTCCGGCGCAGCCGGCATGGCCGCATTGAAACGGCAAGGGAATTTGATCCTTGCAGAGATCCGTTTCCTTCGCCGGCGCCGACGAAATTCGGACTGCGCGCGCCGATTTTGATTTTTCCTGTTGACTTGGGCCAGTTTCCGCTGTGTGGCGCAGTTTGAACTCAATTGCGGAATTCGGCATGACTTGCGCTGAAGGGAGGACATTCTTTGGCTGCGGACATCATTGACGGAAAGGCCGTCGCGCTGGAGCTTCGGACCAAAGTCGCGACCGGCGTCGGGAAACTCAAGGCGGAAACCGGCGTCACGGCTGGGCTGGCGGTGGTTCTCGTCGGAAACGATCCGGCAAGCGGAGTCTACGTCCGAAGCAAGGCCCGCCAAACCGAAGAAGCGGGAATGGCTTCGTTCAAGCATGTCCTGGACGCGGACGTCGGCAACGACCGGCTGCTCGGGCTGGTTGCGGACCTGAACGAGGATTCGAGGGTGCATGGAATTCTCGTGCAGCTTCCGCTTCCCAGCCACTTGGATGCTGAATCGGTCATCAACAATATTTCGCCATCGAAGGATGTCGACGGTTTCCACGTATCCAATGCGGGCCGACTGTTCACCGGGCAGCGAGCCTTCGTGCCCTGCACTCCGCTGGGATGCCTTAAGCTGCTCCGCATGGAGCACGGCGATCTCACGGGACTGAACGCCGTCGTCGTGGGCCGCTCCAACATTGTCGGCAAGCCCATGGCCAGCCTGCTTCTTCAAGAGAATTGCACGGTATCCATTTGCCATAGCCGGACGCGGGACCTGCCGGGCCTTTGCAGGACCGCCGACATTCTGGTCGTCGCCGTCGGAAGGCCGGATTTCGTGAAGGGGAACTGGATCAAGCCGGGCGCGACGGTGATCGACGTGGGCATCAATCGCGTGCCGGCGCCCGACCTCGGCGAAGGCAAGGCGAAACTTGTCGGCGATGTCGAGTATGAAGCCGCGTCGGGCGTCGCGGGCGCGATCACGCCGGTGCCGGGCGGCGTCGGTCCGATGACGATCGCATGCCTTCTTTCAAACACTCTCGATGCGTGCCGCATGTCGCTCGGACTGCCCGTCGAGGACATCCGGCTTTCCTGAACGTCGACCGGAACTGCATCAGCCTGCGAAGGGGATTGAAGGCCGCCGCGACCGCTTCCGCGGGCTCGGCAGCGGAATCGCTTTGGGCGGCCGGCCGAGCGCGATCGCCGTGGCGCCGGTCGCCAACAGCTCGCTGAGCGGCGGCTGGTCGCAATGCAGACCTCCGGTGTAGGTGCCGTATGCCGGAAGAATCAGCCGCAGGTCGTCCAAGAGGAAGCACGGCCGGGTGAAGCTGCCCGCTTTGGTCTTGATCGCGATTTTCGGGTGGAAATGACCGGTGACTTCTCCGCTGCCCCCGCCTCTGGCGATATGGCGGAAAGAGAGCGGCGGAACCTTGTATTCCGAGGCATGCAATCCGTCGAAACGGTGCGCGCGCGGATCATGATTCCCGCTGATCCACACGCATCGACGGTCCCGCAAGATGGTTTCAAGCTTTTGCTCGGCCGGAACGCTCAATTCCGCCGCGACGGCATCGTCGTCGAAGCTGTCGCCGAGACACACCAGCATCCTCGGCTGGACTGCATCCACCTCCGTCGCCAAGCGGTCCAAGGTTTCCATCAATTCGTAGGGCGGGAGCAGGCCGCGTCCGGTTCTCGCCATTCTGGCGGATTTGCCCATATGAAGGTCGGCAACCGCGAGCAATTGTTTCCTCGGCCAGTAAAGAGCGCCGTTGGCGAGGGCTTGCAGCCGCTCGCCTTGGAACATGAATTCGAAATGCTGCATTCGAAGGGATTCCTACGGATTTCAAACAGCGGCAGAAGGCTTTCGAGTTCCGGTCATTCGAAGCCATTCTTCCGCTTCTTCCGCAATGAGCCGCTCTTGCGCTTTCCCCTTGATGGGAACCGTTCCGACCTCGAGCAGGAGCGGCGCTGCGAAGGGCGTGACGTGAGGCGCATGCACGTGTTCGATCCGTCCTTCGATTCGAGCAAGCATCTCTTCAATCCGCGAAAAGTCGATCAATCCTCGCTTCGCCTCCTCGCGCGTCGCCCGCATCAGAAGATGATCCGGGTCGTACTTTTTCAGCGTGTCGAAAATAATGTCGGTGGAGAACGTCATCTGCCGCCCTGTCTTGCGCCGCCCCGGAATCAAGCGTTCCACCAAACCGGCGATGATTGCCACGCCTCTGAAGCTTCTTTTCATGACCGCGTTTCCGGCAAGCCAGTCTTCGATGTCGTCGAAAATCCGCTTTCGGTTCAGGAGGCAACTCGGATCGCGCACCGGATTCAGCCCCCAAACGAGAACGGCATAGTCGTTGGCGACCATTCCGAGCGGGTTCAAGTCGGCTTCCTCCATTCGGTGCGTAAGCAGCATTCCGAGCGTTTGCTGGGCATTGTATCCAGCGAATGCGTAGAAGCACGTGAATTCCCGACTGTTGTGGCGAAAACTTTCCACCAGAATCCTGTCTCGACTTGGAAACTTCGAGATTTTTTCCTGCATCTCCAGCCAGTTCGCGACCGATTTCGGCAGATCGCGCCTTTCGCCGGACTGCAGATACTGAAGCACCCGGTCGCACAAAAGCGTCGATGTCGCGAACTTGGTTCCTTTGAAAACAGCAATCTTGGGCGGTCCTCCGGCGTCCCTGCTGACTCGCACTTCCAATTCGGAAAGCCCTTCGAATCGGACGACCTCGCCGCCGATCAGAAAAGTGTCGCCCGGCCTCAGCGTCGCCGCGAACATTTCTTCGATTTCGCCGAGCTTCTTGCCGCCGCGGCTCTTTCCAAGCCGTACGCTGAGCGTTTCAGTCCCGACAATTGTTCCGACGTTCATCCGAATCGATCTGGTCGTCCTTGGGTCCCGCAGCCGCCATTTGCGGTCTTCGGTCTTCATCAGCCTGCGCCATCTATCGTAGGCGCGGAGCGCGTATCCTCCGGTCGCGCAGAACTCCAGGCATTCGTCGAAATCCCGCCTCGCAAGACTGCGGTAGGGTCCGGCACGACTTATTTCAGCGTACAATTCATCGGCATCGAAAGGACCTGAGCATGCCGCGATCAGGATATGCTGGCACAGGACTTCCAGCGGACCGTCCGGGCGCGGCTCGCCGTCCAGATCGTCGTCTCGGACTGCTTGCAAAGCGGCTTTGCATTCAATCACTTCGAATTGGTTGGCCGGAAGAACCAGCGCCCGGGAAGGCGTGTCGTATCGGTGGTTGGAGCGGCCGATCCGTTGAACGAGCCGCTTTACATTCTTCGGAGTGCCGACCTGAATCACGAGATCGACGTCTCCCCAGTCGATGCCGAGATCGAGCGTACCGGTGCATACGACTGCACGCAAAGAACCCTCGGCCATTGCTCTCTCGACCCGCTGCCTTGCCTCAAGCGACAACGAGCCGTGGTGGATGGCTATCGGAAGATCGTCCGCGTTCTCGTGCCACAGGGCCTGGAAAAACAGCTCCGCCTGCGCCCGCGTATTGATGAATATCAGCGCGAGCTTGGAATTTTTTACGGCCTCCAGCACGGCGCGAGCTCCGTGGCGCCCTCCGCCGCCCAGCCAGGGCGGGGCAGTCTTCGTCTCGAGCATTCCGATATCGGGTCGAGGACCCGGATCCGCGCGGACGATATTGCAAACGTCGGGATGGTCCGCAAAGAATTCCGCGATTTCGCCGTGATCGCGGACTGTTGCCGACAAGGCGACGCGACGAAGCTGCGGCGCGATCCCCTGAAGCCTGGACAAGGCAAGCATCAACAGATCGCCGCGCTTGGATTCTGCGAGAGCATGGATCTCGTCGACGACAACGCGCTTCAGGCATTTGAAAATTCGGCCGGCCTCCGCATAGGTCAGCATGAGGCTCAAAGACTCCGGCGTGGTCAGCAGGACGTGCGGCGGGTCGACCCTTTGCCGGAGCCTCGTCGTCTGCTTCGTATCGCCGGTGCGCTCTTCGACCCGAATCGGCAGTTCAAGTTCGCTGATCGGGCGGGCGAGATTGCGGCCGATGTCGGCCGTCAAAGCTTTGAGCGGCGATATGTAAAGCGTGTGAAGGCCCGTCTGAACTGTTTCGGACAATTCAATCAGGCTGGGAAGAAATCCGGCGAGCGTTTTTCCGCCTCCTGTCGGCGCAACGAGAAGAAGCGCCTTTTCGTCGGCGCGGCGGACGAGCTCCAATTGGTGCGGCCTGACGGTCCAGCCATTTTTTTCGAACCAGCTCGAAAATGGCTGCGGCAGGAGATCAGTCTCACGACTGCACGGTCCGGCCGCTGACGAGCGATGCAAGCGGCGCCGTCGGTTGCGGGAGGTCAAAGGCGCGCCGGCTGGACTTTCCAGCATTCATTTCCGTCGCGGAACGCGCCGTCCGAGCGGGTCGAAGCGGTGCAGTCGCATTCAGGAGCCGGACGAGAAAATTGCAAATTCGGACCAGCCAATTTCCGAGTCTTCAAAAGGGGCAACGAAAATCGTTTAACGCCGTTCGGCCGCATAGAAAACTGTCGCGCATCCGCGTTCAAGAGTTGTTTGAAGAATTGCCGAGTTGGCGAGGGCAAGGGATCGTTTCGCGCAGAGCTGCCGCGAGTGAAACCGCGGTGGGCAAGGCTGCCGGTTGCAAGACGGTTTCGCCGGAACTATACATTTCCGCAGAGGCGAGTTGGCGGAATGGTTACGCAGCGGATTGCAAATCCGTGTATACCGGTTCGATTCCGGTACTCGCCTCCATCCAAGAGCTTACAGATCTGGCATTCAGGTCCGATCTTCGCCGAGTTTGCCATCGGACAGGCGTCCGCGGCGCGGCTTCGGATACCGCGATTCGATTACATCCCGCATGCGAAATCCTCCGAAGATCCGCACGAAAACCGCTCGGTGCAGGGAAACGACGCAGAATCAGACCAGGATCGTGCGTTCCCGGTGGCGAAATGCAGAGATTCAATTATAGGATCCAGAGCACTGAGAGGTTTTGTTCGGACACAGCCTTATTCTGATGTAGCAATTTGTGCCCATACGGCTGCAGTTTCGCGGCGCTATTTGCCGAGGAAGATTCAGACCGGCTTCGGGAGAACAGGATGGCGCTCAAGATCACTCTGGAAGACCTGCTGCACGATTGCGCCGAGCGCTTTGCGGAACGGCCCTTCATCACCGTTGCCGAGACCGGCGAAACCCACAGCTATGCAGAGTTTGAACGCCTGACCAACCGCATTGCCCATGGCATGCGGGATCGGTTCGGCGCGGCGCCGGATTATGCGGCGATCGTTCTGGAAAACAGCGTCGAATACCTCGCCACGACCTATGCTTTGAAAAAGATCAACACTGTCGAGGTGTCGGTGAACCGGGCCATGCGCGGCGCAGCGCTGGCGCGGATGATCGATCAGACCCGGGCGCCCGTTTTGTTTACTTCCGCGGACCACCTCAAGGCTCTCAACGATGTGCGGGACGAGATCCCGCATGTGAAGACTCTGGTGATGCTGAGCGGGGTCGAAGAGGCCAAACGCCTGTTTCCCGCGCTCGAGGTGATCGGCTTCGACGCTCTGCTGCCGGAACGCGACGACCATATCAATTCACCTGCGAAGGATACAGATACCGCAATCATCCTGTTCACCTCGGGGACTACCGGCGTGTCCAAAGGCTGCCTTCTGTCGCATCGCTACGCAGTGCGCGCGGCGGAGAACATGATTGGACCGTTTCGCGTGACATCGGAGGATTGCATTTACTCGCCTTATCCTCTCAGCCACACCGGGGCGGCCTATTACGACATCCTGAGCACCATCATGACAGGCGGCCGGGTCATTCTCCGGCAACGCTTCAGCCGGTCGAACTTCTGGCAGGAGGCGAATGACTATGGCGTCACCTGGTTCATGATGCTCGGTTCTGTGCAGCAGCTCCTTTGGGCCAACCCGCCTAGCGACTTGGAGAAATCCCACAAGATGACTCGCTGCTGGTCCACGCCGGCGCCGGTTCCGAAAAAGAAATTCGACGCTCGTTTCAACACCCATCTGATCCCCGGCGGCGGCTATGGCTCGGTTGACGCGGGCTGGGCGGTGGCGCCGCAATGGGATCACGAAGGCGGAGTCGTTCTGCCGCATTTCGAGGTCGGCATTCTCGACGAGAATGACGAACCGTTGCCAGCTGGAAAGCCGGGACATGTGGTCGTTCGCCCCAACGAACCCGGGGTCATGGCCGATGGCTATTTCGGCATGCCCGAGCGCACGCTGGAAAGCCGCCGCAACCTGTGGTTCCACACGGGCGATATCGGGCGGCTGGATGAAGAGGGCCGATTCTATTTCATGCACCGGGTCAGCGAGCGCATCCGTGTGAAGGGCGAAATGGTCTCGGGCTATGAGGTCGAAGAGGGCTTGCTTTCACACCCTGACGTGCAGGATTGCGCCGTGACCGGCGTGCCGGGCGAGACAGGCGAGGAGGACATAAAGGCATTTGTCATCTTCAAGGACGGTCGCAATATCAATATTGAAGCGCTCAGGGCACATTGCGGCGAGCGGATGGCGCCTTTCATGGTGCCCAAGCATGTGGTTGTCCTCGACGAAATGCTGCGAACGAGCACCGGGAAACCGGAAAAGGGCAAGCTGGCCATGATGTAAAGCCTATGCCACTCAAGCGGTCGTTCGTGAATGAGCGGCGAAAGCCCGCTTTGTCCAGCAAAGCAGCCCTCCACCCATGACTTCGACGCTTCTGTCCGCTAGAGCGTGTCCGACTTAGGTTGACGCCTATCCGGTGTTCACGAGGTAGTTGTACAAACATGCTACTGTTTCAACCTGAATCGGACAAGCTCTAAACACTTGTTTTTGGGTGTTTCCGCCTCATTTTTAGGCACTACTTCCGGCTGCGTTTAAGGTTGCTCACGGCAGCCTCAATCGATCCGGCAGGGCGTTCCGGACAGTCGGCGTCCCCCGAGGTCAGGCAGATGCGATCCATTTCGGACGTCGTTTTCGAGCGGGTCGCCAAGCGCCTTTCCGAACGCGTGTCGCTCAAGCGCGCCGGTCACGCTGCCGCCGCAAAAACGCGGACGGCCAAAAAATGGGCCTGCAGCCATCGGTTACAGGTATCCGTCCGCATCGAGTCGGTCCAGAACTCGGAAGATCTCTTCCACCCGGCCCTTGTGGATCAGATCAATCGCACGCCGGCCCTCGAGCTGCAGGTGTCGCGCATAAAGCCATGTCCGTATCTCGTCGTTCGCGTAGTAGTCTTCAAGACGCTTGACGACATGGACCAGATCCGAAAAAACCCGTTCGCTGGCGGGGTGCGGTCGCTTGGCGCCTGTGCGCCACCTCGAAACGGTTGCTTTGGACACGCCTGTTGCGTCGGCGATGTCCGTGCCCTTCAGACCGCCGACCGTCTCAAGTTCCTTGATGCTTCTGGAAATGGCTGTCGAAGGCATCGTTCCGTTCCTTTCTCGTATTGAGTGCGTCATCCGCTTGGCGCTCTCTCTTTGGCGGCTCATGGCGGCCGGCTGCAAACCAATCACTGCGCAGGAATTATGATGACGGGCATTCCTGCACGTTCCGGTTGTAGAAAATACTCGTATGAAGCCGAGAAATAGAAGATTGTTACAAGTGAAGTTGTCAATTTTGGCGAAATTGCGCTGCAGAATTCAGGAAATGCGACTTTCGAGGCACTGGCCTGATCGCATGAAACCATGATTGAAATACGGACGGCGCAATCGGCAACATCCCGAGTTGCCCCATTTGCCCAGATTGCGGCTGCATGAAATTGGCTCGGCAAGCGACGCAGCATGCAGCCCGCGTTATCGGTGTTCGAAAATGCCGCCTTTTCATGTCCAGCAGGTATCGCCATGATGCCGACCGGAAACCGGCGGGCACATCAGCCTCCAAAGAGACCGCCCTTCAGCAAATTCAGTGTTGCATGGGGAAGTGGTAGCGGAGGAGGGACTTGAACCCCCGACACGCGGATTATGATTCCGCTGCTCTAACCGACTGAGCTACTCCGCCAAATTTCCTTCGCCTCCGGGTAGCTGCGCACAGCCAACCAATTTCGGAAGCTGTCGAATAGACGTCGTCCGTGTACCCCTGCAGTCCTGTCGCGTCAATGCTGCGAATTGTCCGAACGGGAAGATTTCGACCGTCCGAATCAAGTGCGCCGCGGCGAATGCCGCGTCGGCAAGAACCAGCGACGCTCAATACTTTATGCGCGATGCTCCATCAGCCGCCGTTTGAAAGCGCTTCGATAGACCGTTTTCCGCTCGCGCTTTCCTATTGCAACAACGCTGACAATCAACTCGGCATCTCTGACCTCATAGACCAGGCGGCAGCCGGATGAGTGTAGCTTGATCTTGTAGCGGTTCGCTGCCCCATAAAGTTTGGCGGATGGCACATGCGGATTTTCCAACCTCTCCGCGAGCCTTTTCGTGAGCTGAGCGCGGACCGTCGCGCCAAGTCCGTCCCACTCCTTCTTCGCATCATTGCGGAAGCGAAGTTCATAGTTCATCAAGCGACACCGCGATTTCCGGGCTTTCGGCGCGTGCGTCGGCAATGGCATTCAGTTCGGCATCCTCGATCATATCCAGCATGGCTTCGTACTCCTTTGCCGGAACGCAATAGAACGCGGGTTCATTACGGTTCAGGATCGCTACGGTTGCGCCGTCCCCAGCGGCCACTGTGCCCATTGGATTGCGCTTCAGTTCCGTTACGCTGGCGGTCACGCTGGCATGCATAGAATGTGGCAATGTATCCTCCATAGTGCTTTTTATAATGCACTAATTAGAGCTTCTATAAGCACTTTTCAATATGTGGGTGCGTCTTATGCGCATCTCTTGATTTTGAGCTGGTTCCGCGATCTCTTGGTCATCCGGGTCGAGTGTTTCAAGGGTCGCAAACGGGGTTTTTGAAATTCAGCATGGAGCGGACCCGACGCGGCGCCCGACCTCGGTTCCGGTTCCACCATCAATTATGATGCACGCACCCTTGCGGAGTCTGTTCATCAGCTTTTGGTATCTGTCACATCGCCTCCTTTCCGCTGCCTTTTCACGCGGTCGACCCAAGCCGCGATATCGACATCATTTAGTTGGGCGACGGGCCATCAAATCAATGAGAGCCGACATGCCGGAATGACCAGGGCCTTCTTGCAGTTCAGTTTCGTAGTCTTCAAGCCGGAGAACGTCCCAATCGCAAAAGCGCTCGGCCAGCATATCGCGCGTGTAAAGCAATTCGGGCAACGGTGGGCCGCCGGTTCCATATTCGAGCTGCTTGGGCGTGTATCCGTGCAGCATCAGCAGCCCGCCGGGCTTGAGGGCGCGCTCCATGCCGTCGAAGATTTCCGCGCGAAAGGCAGGGTCGGCGAATTGGATAAAGATTGCGGCGACCACATCGTATTGGGTTGCGTCCCAGTCCCAATCCCGCAGGTCTGCGAGTCTGAAATCCACCTTGGCCCCGCGGTCCGCGGCAAGGCGGCGGGCCTTTTCCAGACCGACGGACGAGCTGTCCACGGCCGTCACATTCAAGCCCTGCTCGGCCATGAAGACCGAGTTGCGACCCTCGCCATCAGCGACGGCAAGAGCAGTGTCTCCGGCATGCAGGAATTCGGTGTTGAATTTGAGAAAGCGGCTCGGTTCGGTGCCGTAGACGTAGTCTTGCGTATCGTAGCGCTTGTCCCACATGGGAGGGTCCTCGGTTCAAATGGTTTCAGTGTCTTTTGCGCACGCGCCCGCAGTGCGACGCAGAATATGACCATGCCAAGGAATAAAGCCCAGCATGGCAATCTCGACAATGACACCTATGAGCGTCGAGATGGGGAACTCTCACATCGCGAACATCGCGTAGATGCACAAAGCACATGCAAGCGCGACGATTGAAAACACAATCTTCAGCATAAGTCCGCAGGTCTCTACGATGAACGCCATCCGAAGGCCGAGAAAGAAAATCGCCGTGAACCGGAGTCCGTAGACACGAACTTGTGCATCGAAATCCACAGTGATTTGCCCTTCGGGCACAAAAAGCGCCGCTCCGGTGAACGCGGCCAATAGACTGGTCGTCAAGGGGATCAAGTTCAAACCGACAAGCACCATTCAAGACAATCGTGTCATTCCTTGTCCTTTCAACTTGAAGCTCAAATCTAGTGGACTGCTTGTTTCAGAAGGCTGATTGCCAACCCAAGGCCGCCGGCAATCCCTGCGCCCACCAATGCGCTTGCAACGTTGCCTCTGACGCGCCACCCAATTCGGGTGCCGAAATAGGCGAACAACGCTGATTGCAAATGTTTGGGCAATGGAAAACGCCGTCGCCGGATCGAAGGTGCCCGCCCAAGACAAGGCGAAGGCCAACGCTGGCCCGTTGGCGGCCAACAGAACGGTTTGGCTGTGCTGTTAAGCGGTGCCTATATCGGCACACTACTCCGGTTTTCGCCCGAAGTGAGCACGCGTTTGAATATTTCGGCGTAAGCCTTGGCGACCGCCACAACCGCCACCGTTCCGAACCGGGCGAGCGTCTGTCTTCCCGGCTCATCAATCGGTTGGCGCACGGCCATCAGGAAGGTCATGACCATGATCGAGCCGTAGACCGCGCCAAAGGGGGCTTTGTCGATGCCGCGGTTTTGATCTGTCATTGGTAGCTCGTGACGTTGGGATACGGCTGCAGGACAAATTCTCCGGCAGCCGCAATTGCGTGGTTCGGCCTTGACCGCTTACGAGTTTCGGTTCGATAGCCAAACCCAAAAGCTGAGCAGGATGGCCGAGCCGGAGATGAAGGTCATCACGGTACCGGGGAAGAAGTTTACGTAGCCTGGGAAATCAACGAAGAGCAGGTAGCCGAGGTCGGCCAGACCGCCTACAATGCCGGTGAACCAGATTGCCGTCATGTTGCCACGCCAGATCATCAAGCCGCCGATGAGGGTCGCCATGCCGAACCAGAGCAGGTTCCATCCGTGCTGGTTCAGGATGCCGCCAGCGGCCGGATGGTAATCCCCTGCGAGAAGGGCTGGATCAACCGCATCGGCGATGGCGGCAAACCCGCCCGAGGCGTCGGAGGTCAGAACGATCACCCCAGCGAAGGCATGCACGGCCCCCCAGATGACCCAAAGAACGGTTGCGATTTTCAGTGCTGTTGATTGTGCTTGTGTCATTGTTTTGTCTCCAAAACGTTTGTGCTCGGTCAGCCCTGACCAAGCAGCTTGCGGTACTTGGCGAGGAACAGGTCCTTGCCTTTCATCATGCGTGTGACCCAGTCTCCGAGAGTGGCGATCATGAGGAAGGAACTGCCGCGTTCAGGACCAAGCGGTACAAGGATGGGGGATTTGTCGCCCCAAGGCGCATAGGGTTTGAGCTCTTTGAGTTGCTTACCGGATGCGATGGATTTGAGCACTCTTTCCAACCAAGGTTTCTGGCGCGAAATCGCGACGATGGTCATGGCATCGCCGGCGGCGGCGGCGTCTCCGGCAGCGAAGACGTTCGGCAACGACGAAGGGCGAAAGTAGCCATCAACCTTGATCCGACCATCGGCAGCGCGTTCCACGCCCGGTAGTGTCTCGGCTAACGATGTGAGCGCGCGCGAGCCGACGGCAGGCACGATCAAGTCGGCTTCAATCTCGCGACCATCCGAGAGCGCGACGGCGCCGCCTTCCGGCGCATCCCGCCCCGGCAAGGTTCGGGCCCGCGCGCCAGTGATGACCTCCACGCCCATCGCTTCGAGTTTGGCATGCAGCGATGTGCCGAGCTTTGCGGGAAAGCCGGGGAACAAGGCCGGATCGCTGGCGACAAGCGTCACTGTTTTTTCTGGATGTGCGTGGGCGATTTCACCGGCCAGTTCCGTTCCCACGGCCCCTGCTCCGATGATAAGAACGCGGCGTGCCTGTCGTACGGCCCTGTTCCAGCGCGCATTGTCCTCGCGCAGGGTGTTAATGTCGCCGGCAGCCGATTTGACGGGTACGAGGTTTGACGATCCGGTCGCGAGCACGATGTAGTCGCCCTTGATCAGCGGCCCGTCGGCCAGAGCCACGCCAGTGCCGTCAACCGAGACGGCTTCGCCCTGAACCACCTTTCCCCGTTTAAGAAGTTGGTTGTAAGGGATTAGCGCCCGATCCAGCAGCTTTGGGTCCACCATCGCACGGATCATCGCGGGGGCATGGGTGAAATGCGTGGCCCGCTCGATCAGCGTGACGTCCATTTCCGCTTCCAGCGACTTGGCCAGACCACTGCCCAGATAGCCGCCACCGACGATGACAAGCCTTGGTTTGTTCGTATTAGTGCTCACGCGACCTCTCCTTCGATAGCTGGGGCGGCGACCAGCGCATTCAGGACAGCATCCAGCGCCGCGATATCATCGGCTTGCAAGAGCGTTAGGTTCGCCGTACCCCAAGCCTCTGCCCAGTTGCCGATCCCCCGTGCACCAAGCAGGTCTGCTCCGAAGAACGGCGCCATATGTTCCTGGCCTCCCAATACACCTGCATCGGCACGCGGGCCTGGTGTGGCGGCCTGCATCGCCACCGGTTTGTTGTGCCAGACCTCCATGTCGATCCGGCTCATCCAATCGAAGATGTTCTTCCATGCCGCCGCAACCGAGCCATTGTGTTCGGCGAAGGAGACCAGCACCGCATCCGCCGTGCCGGTCTTGTCAAAGAATGTGCGAGCCTCTTGCGGGATACCATCCTGAGTCTCTCGGTCGATGGAGTAGATCGGCATTTCGAAGTCGTTCAGGTCAGCAAATTCGACCCCGGTCTCCGGTGTGGCCTGTGATTGCAACCGTGCCGCTGCAAATTCGACAAGTGATCGGTTGATGGAATTGCGGCTGTCGGTCGCCGCGAAAGCGAGAATTTTCATGATGAAAGCCTTACTTTGGATTGTTGGTCCGCCTGCCGAACCACATACGACCCAGCAGTCGATCCTTGAGGATGATTTGGTGGTAGAATGCTGCCGCCACGTGCAAAGCGATCAATGCAATGAGCGCCTTTGAGATGATGCCATGATCGATTCGGGGTGGGAGTTCTTGTAGCTTTGGTGGCAGCGTTTCGGCTGCACCGCCGTAAACGATGGAAAACAGATCCGCGCCAAAGGCCATGCCCAGCCCGGACAACACAATACCTGCGACAAACAGGTGGAACGCCCAATGCGTCCAACGCCCGATCCGGTCCAGCAAAGCGTTTCCCGTCGAGGCGTCGGGCGGATGCAAGGTGCTAAGGCGGACCGCAAGCCTGATCAGCAGCAGCACGCCGATGGCAATGCCGACTGTCATGTGACCGGCAAGACCCAGGACCTTGTCCGGGCTTTCCGGTGGCAAATTGGCAAGCAGTGTCCCTGCGACGAGCGCCAAGAGGATCACCAACGCCATCAGCCAGTGCAGCGCGACGAGTGCCGGATGATATCTTTGCATGCCTGGTCTCCTTTGAATTCACGCACATGATCGCAAGAGCACAAATCGTGCACCAGACATCAAAGCGCGCAGCAGATGCGCGTTGATGCGACATTACTGATTTGGTAGTCAGTAGATATGCAACATTGGACAGAACTGCGAACTGCCCTCATGCTCGCCCGCCACGGAACCGTCAGTGCTGCGGCCGAGGCTCTGAGCGTACATCGTGCGACTGTCAATCGTCACATCGACACGCTGGAAACGGCTTTTCAGACAAAGCTTTTTCTACGTCATGCGCGCGGCTACACGCTGACTGAAAGCGGTCGGGAAATGTTGGACGTCGTCAGTCGCGCTGATGAGATGTTCACTGATCTTGCCGGTCGCAGTCGCGGGCGGTCCGGGCAGTTGTCCGGCACCCTTGTAGTGACCGCGCTGTCCGGCGTGATGCCGCTTGTCGTGTCGGCCTTGCGGGAATTTCATTTGGCCCATCCGCAAATCGAGTTGGAATTCGCAGCAAGCTCCGACCTCGCTCGACTTGAATACGGCGAGGCGCATGTCGCTTTTCGAGCCGGGCCAAAACCGGACACGCCCGACTACGTCGTCAAACTGTTTCGGCGCATTTGTTTCGGGCTGTTTGCGAGCCGAGACTACGTCAGCAGCTGTGGGCAGCCTGAACCAGGTGATTGGGCCGGGCACGCATTTGTTGGTTCAACGGATGAGGCCTCCCGTATGCCTTATGCTCGGTGGATGAAGACCAATCTTGGCACCGAAAATCTCGCATTAAAAACAGAAGATCAACACGTCATAAAAACCGCCGTCAAAGAGGGCATCGGTCTCGGGTTTCTGGCTGATCACGATGCGGCGGATGATCCAGATTTGATAGAGATTGTGCACCCCTCACAGGACTGGTCCGTCCCGATCTGGGTGGTTACCCACGTAGACCTTCATCGAACTGAAAAAGTGCAGCAATTTCTCAAGAAAATCCTGACTTCGACAATTTATTTTGCTAAACACTTGTTTTTTCGTGTTTGTGCCTAAATTTTAGGCACTACATTCCGCTGGTTTCAAGCTGCTTTCGGCGGCCTCATTCGATCCAGTAGGGCGTGCGGGACATCGGCAGTCCCAGGGTCCGGCAGATGCGGTCCATGTCGGGCGTCGTTTTCGAAGGGAGCGCGTAGCGCCGTTTCGAACGCATGTCGCGCACGATCGAGCATTGCCGGGCGGCGAGGGCGGTCCGGATTCTTTCCGGCGACATCCTCTCCCCCTGCCGCAGCGCGATCCTGTACGCCAGATGGCGCACGCAGGCGAACGCCATGTAGGCGATGGCGATGTGCGCCATCACCCGGTTTGGCTTCCAGTGGAACACCGGCCGCACCTTGAGATCGTGCTTGGTGATCCGGAAGCTCTCCTCGACCCTCCAGAGTTCGCGGTAGCGGTCGAACAGTTCGGAATGGCCCATGTCGGGCGCGTTCGTGACGACGCCTTTCAGCCCGTCCCAGCGGGCGGCCTCCTTGATCTTCGTCTCGTCCAACTCGAGCCGGGCCTTTCCCGTAAGCTTGACGAACCGCCCGAAGCCGCGTCCGGAGAGCGCCTGCGCGGGATTGGCGCTTCGGCCGAGCTTGCGGACCAGCTTGTCGACCGCCTTCCTCCGGTCGGCGGCGTCCTTTTTCGCCCGCTTCCGGCTCCATCCGACGACGATGCGGCGGCCCTTGTGCTCGAACTCCGCCGAACGCAAACCCTCGGAGCCGCCGACGGGATTGTAGGCGCCGAGGTCGAGAATCCGCTCCTTCAAGTCTTTCGGCAGCGATTTCAGCCGGGCGCCGACAATGTACTGGAGATTCCGCTCCTCCATGTCCTTGAGGTTCGCCTCGCCGAACATGCCCCGGTCGGCGACGTGGATCGCGGTCTCGATGCCTTCGCGCTCCCGCATGTTCTCCAGCGACGGGATCAGGCTCTTTCCTTCATATTCCGATCCCGGGAACACCTCGTAGCCGATCGGCAGCCCGTCGGACGTCACCATGAGCGCAAGCAGGATCTGGGTCCGGCCATGGCGGCCGTTCTTGGAGAAGCCGAACTCGCGCAGCCCGTCCGCATCGACCGACTCGAAGTGCAGCGTCGTGCAGTCGAAGAACACGACGCTCGCCGGCTCCGGCAGAAGCCGCCGCGTCGCCCCGGCCGCGAGATCCTTCATGCGTTCGATCGCTTTCCCGTCCAGCCGGTCCATCATCCGGTAGATCCTCTGCACCGGGATCGAAACTCCGAGATCGCTTTCCAGCCGCCTTGCGGTGCCGAGCTTGCTTTCGGGATTGGCGATGCGCGCCGTCACGATGTGCCGCAGCGTCTCGCGCGCCGTGCGGTTCCTCTTGGTCGGCAGCAGCTCGTCGAAGCCCAATTGGCGGTAGACGGCTCCATAGGCTTCGTGGAAGCCGGTCACGACCCGATGCTCCTCGCGGGTCTCCTCGATGACGACCGGCGGACCCGCCTTCGCCTTCTCCCGCCGGGTCTCGATCGCCAGATCGACGAGCTTCTCCTGCGGAAGCAGGGAGGGCTGCCGCTCGCACCGGAGTTCGACCTTGATGGTCTCGCCGAGCTCCATGAGCTTCTCCAGCTCGGCGTCGGTCTTGGCGACGCCGACGTGGCGGACGATGCGCTGGCTGACCTTCCGGCCCTCGCGCACGGATTCGACGAGCTGGACGGACTTCCTGGAGCTTCCCGGCCTGGTTTTGACGCGGAGGAACATGGGGCGATTCCTGATTCGCTGCTTTCCGAACCGCTAGCATGCTTTCCCGGATTACGCAATATTATTGTCCTTGAAGCACTACATTTTCCGCTGGAGCACGACGGAGCCGGAATCCCCTTGCGCGCAACGCCCCGAAAAGCCGAAACGGCGCTGAAATCGAGTCAAACTGTCGAAGTCAGGACAGGACTGGTCCGTCCCGATCTGGGTGGTTACCCACGTAGACCTTCATCGAACTGAAAAAGTGCAGCAATTTCTCAAGAAAATCTGACAAATGAATTTCAAAGTGGGCCATGCGTTGGAAGAGAGAATACGTCCTTTATTTTTATGAAACCGAAAATCAAAAATGTTATTGGAGATGTTGTAAACTTTTGCGAAACTGCGTAGCGGAATTCAGAAAACCCGGGCAGTTCAATCCGTTTGTTTAGTTTGATCAACCGCCATCGATTGTGTGGGTTTGCCCTGTAGTAAATGCACTGTCGTCACTGCCCAGATACACAGCCAAAGCAGCGATTTTCTCGGCTTTCCCGATGCGCCCAATAGGTTGGCGTGCGATGAAATCTTTCATCGCTTGTTCGTAGTTTCCTGTCGCGCGAAGCCTGTCATGCAGGATCGGGCTCTCAACTGTTCCAAGACAAATAGCATTGCAGCGAATACCCTGAGTGACGAAATCAGCGGCAACAGACTTGGTCATTCCAACGACAGCAGCCTTTGAGGCACAATATGCAAATCGATTGGGAACGCCTTTGATGGAAGACGACGCCGAAGCCATGTTAATAATCGATCCACTACCATTTTCGATCATCGCAGGCAATGCCGATTTAATCGCGTTGAACATGGCTGCGACATTCAAATCGAAAGAAAAATTCCAATTATTCATGTCGCATCCAAGATCGAGCCGACGGCTACAAATCCCGCGCAATTGAACAATACGTCGAGTGCGCCGACGTCGTTCAGAAGTTCGATCATCGCACTTCCATCCGTCACGTCCAAATACTTGGCGTCAACTCCGTCAACTGCACTCAGTTCAGCCAACGCAGCCTGACTGATGTCACACGCAATGACAGATGCATCCTCGGCGACATACGCCTTAACGCTTGCTTTGCCGGTCCCCGCCACGCAGCGGTAATCAATGATCGCTTGCACTGCAGTCCGCCAGTCATGAATTGGTCTCATCAAGTTTTGACGAAATATCTGAGACGCAGGCTCCGTCATTTGCGTCAAACAAGTATGTCAGGCCATCTAGGGGACCCAATCCAACTGTCTCACCCGCATTCGGGGCGACCTGACCAGAAATTCGTGCAACCAGAGCGTTTTCTAGCCCAACATCCACGTATACAAACGATTCGGAGCCGAGGCGCTCGACTAATTCTACTTGGCCTGTGATAGGCATGTCTCCCGTCAACCCGATCTCTGTGTGCTCGGGGCGAATGCCAATTTTGATCTTTGCTGGCAAAACACCTTGCGTCAGGTCCGTGGTCATAAATTGACCTCCCGGAACCAGGATGGCATCCCCGTGTCGACCCGTTTCTTCGAGGAAGTTCATCTTTGGTGAACCGATGAAGCCCGCTACAAATTCATTGGTTGGAGAGTTGTACAATTCCAATGGTGTGCCGACTTGCTCAATCACGCCTGAATTAAACACCACGATCCGGTCAGCCATCGTCATTGCTTCGACTTGGTCGTGCGTCACGTAGATCATTGTCTTTCTGATGCGCTGATGCAGCGCAACAAGTTCCACACGCATATGTACTCGCAGCTCAGCATCAAGGTTGGACAGGGGCTCGTCAAAAAGGAAAATGCCAGGGTTGCGAACAATCGCGCGACCGATTGCGACACGTTGAGATTGTCCTCCGGATAGCTGCGACGGACGGCGATCAAGCAACTCGTCAAGTTTGAGCGTCGCCGAGGCTTCAGCCACCAGTTTCTTAATCTCATCTTTGGGCAGTTTCGCCTGTTGAAGACCAAACGCGATATTGCCTGCAACGGTCATGTTTGGATAAAGCGCGTAGCTTTGGAATACCATTGCAACCTTGCGTTTGACTGGCACCCAATTGTTGGCGACTTCGCCGTTGATCAGTAATTCGCCGGACGTAATATCCTCAAGTCCAGCGATAAGCCGAAGCATTGTCGATTTTCCGCAACCCGAGGGGCCCACAAGAACGACCAATTCACCTTCGTTGATCTTTAGGTTCACATCTTTGATAGCATGAAAGTCAGCAAAGCGCTTATTCAGCGATCTAAGTTCGAGTTCACTCACGTTTCCTACCTCAGATTTAAATCTTAACCCTTGATGCCCGTGCTCGCGATACTCTCGACGATGAAGCGTTGGGCGCACAAGAAAACTATTGTCAGTGGCAAAAGCGCCAGTGTTACGGCAGACATTAGGACTGAAAGCTCGACGCCCAATGTTACATTCGAAATTGCGACCATGCCGATTGGAAGTGTCATAACTTCCGGGCTTCGTGCAAAGACGAGTGGCAACAGGAAGTTGTTCCAGCTGGTCGTGAACACGATGATCGATAGAGCTGCGATAGGTGGCCCCATTTGCGGAAGCGAAATACGCCAGAAGATGGTCCAGTAGGATGCGCCGTCAATAAAGGCGGCTTCTTCGTATGCACGCGATTGGCTTTGCATAAACGAGCGCATCATCAGGATGGCCAACGGATTTGCCAAGCCGGGCAGAATGATCGCCCACAGTGTGTTGTGCAGGCCGGCCCAAGCGACGCCGAAGAACAAAGGAATAATCAGCATTGCAGGGGGGACCATCAGGCCAGCCAGTAGAATCACGAACAAGGTGTTCGATCCGGGCATACGCAGACGAGAGAATGAGTATGCCGCCATTGCAGAGGTGATAATCACGACAACGGTCGTCACGCTCGCAACAACAAAGCTGTTCCAATACATGCGCAGGAACGGCACGGGGCTGTTCAGCAGTTGCTGGTAGGATTCCAGATTGAACTCTTTCGGGAAGAAACTTGGAGGCAGCTGGTATGCCTCGGCGGCCGGCCGCATCGATGCTGCAAACATCCAAAGGAACGGCAGCAGCATGAAAACGGCGCCAATGATCAGAATGACCAGCAAGACAGTGTTTCGCCAGTGAATGGCTTGCATCGCGGACTGCAGACGCTCTGTCACGGAAGCATTCGGTGAAAGGGTCCGAACGTCGGACATTTTACTTCCTTGGCAAGAAGGTTTGTGCAATCGCGTACTGCGCTGCGACAACCATTGAGATTACGATCAGAAGAACCAGTGCCGCTACCGCGCCAGCACCGCTGTCGCCAGCACTGAAGGCTTCCTCGAACATGTACATGACAACCGATCGTGTAGCGTCGCCCGGACCACCGTTGGTCATTATGCGGATCGAGTCGAACACTTGCAGACCGCCAATCGTGGCGAACGTCACAAGGAACAACAGCACAGGTGCGATGAATGGCACCTTAATGCGCCACATGATGGCCGATTCCGAAGCGCCGTCGATTTTGGCAGCTTCCAAGAGCGACCGCGGGATACCCTGCAGCGCTGCAAGGATAATGATGATGAAGAAACCGACGTTTTTCCAGACATCTACTAGGATGATCGAATACATCGCAACGTTCTGATCCGACAGCCAACCGATCTTAGTGAAGCCCAGTTGCTGCACGTAATAATTAATAACACCCAAGTCCGTCGCGAACAGGAATTTCCAAATGAATGAAACAAAAGCCAGCGAGGTCAGGACCGGTAAGAAGTAGGCCAGCCGCAGCAGATACAGGATGAAGTTCGGGTATTTGCGATCCATCATGACCGCAAGGATCAGCCCGCCACCCACATTGCCGATGACAGCCATCGATATAAAGAAGAAGGTGTTCTTGAAGGTTGTCCAGAAGCGTGGATCGCCGAAAACCCATTCATAGTTCTTGAGACCCACAAAGGTGATGTCCAATGTCAGTCGATTGACTTGGAGAACGGACAACATAAGCGCTGCGACCAGAGGTAAGGCGATAAAGAGTGCGTAGAGCACATAGGCTGGGGCAAGAAACATATAGCCCGCGAGCGCTTCTCTTCTGGATAAGACCGACACGGTTGATGACCTTCCTGTTCAGGGGTGCCCAGAGCTTTCGCTCTTAAAATTTGCCGATTGCGTTGGCCAGCATGCCGAGCATGCATTTGTCGTTCATGGCGGCGATCTCCATCCGTCCCTTGAGCGAGTGCTTGTCGTCCATGAGGCGCACGATGTCCGGGCCGATGCGCCGGAGGGCGGAGAGGCATTCCGGACCATTCAGGGTTCGGGTCCGCATCCGGTCCGCATCCGGTCCTCGTCCGGTCCTCGTCCGTGACGACGTCCGGAACCCAGTGGAGGCTGTTCTCGATCGCCCAGTGGTTGCGGACGAGCTCCAGAAGCCGCTCCGGCGGAATCTCCGCGCTCATGATGAAGTGGCGGACGGACCGCTCCTCCTTGCCCTTCCGCTCGCGGACCGCCTCGATCCTGCCGACGGCTCTGAGGCCGGGCCAATCATGCCGGTCCCTCAGCCAGCCGACATCGTGCGAGACCGTCGCGATGCGCGTCTCGACGCGCCCGTGGCCGCCGCCGACATGCCGGCAAGAAAGCATTTCCTTCCGCGCCTCGGGATCGGCGAACCAGCCCTGCACGTCCTCGTGCAGCGACTTCTGGTTGCGCTTGACCGGAAAGACGTAGTCGCCGCCCTTCTCCACGATCCGCGCCGACGCTTCGCGCCGGGTGTGCATAGCGTCGGCCGCCGTGCGCCTGAACAGATCCAGAATCTCCAGAAGGCCGGGGATCGCCGCGGTTTCGTTCGACTTCCCGTCGACCTCCGCCTGGCCGAGAACGAGGCCGGACCCGGGCTCGAACGCCTGCACCGGATGCAGCGCGGACCGCTTCGAGGCATCCAGGATTGCGCCCTGGAGCACCTTGCCGTCGATCGCCGCCTGATCGCTCGGAAGCGCCGCGAAAAGCGCGTTCGCGAACTTCGTCATGGCGACCTCCAGCTGCTCTGGATCGAGAGCGTCGGACAGGTCGGAGAACGCGTCGTGGCTCGGCGGGCCGCCCTTGAGCTCCATGATCCGCTCGGAAACTCCCATTTGTACCTCGCGTAGCGCGCGAACGAACTGCACGACGACCGGCCCGAGAGCGTCGCCAGAAGGGTGATCGCCAGTATGTCGGTCAAATCATGCTTTGTTGCGTCGCTTTTGCGGGGATCCTCAACCTCTTGAAAAATAGAGCGGAATCCTTCCATCTTTTGCCTCCGAATGCCGCTCTTCGTTGTTGTTTTGATTGAAGAGTGGCATCATGAGGCGGAAATGAAAAACAAAAATTTTAAGAGCGAAAGCTCTGAGGGGTGCCGACCCAAGATGTTTTGGGTCGGCTTTTGGCTATATTAGCGCGAAGCGCGTTCCATCGAACGGGTCATTTCGCTGTTCATCGAGTCAATGGTCGTATCCAGATCCTGGTTGTTGGTCAGATACGCTTCCAGATGACGCATGAAGATCGATTCCATTTCAGCAAAGTTGCCTGGCGATGGGACTGGGATCGCGGTCTTGGCACTCTCGTAGAAGATCGCCGAGTTGTCTGGGTACGCTGTCCACTCTTCAGTGGTCGCGAAACGACGCCACGATGGGATCGATACGCCCGAGTCTGCGAGTTCTTTCTGGTAAACTTCACCAGTCAGCTCCTGAACAAATTCCCAAGCCAGATCAGGGTTCGCCGAAAGCGAAGTTACGCCAACACCGCCGATACCGAAGACCGTCGAGTTCGACTTGTTACGTGGGAAGTTTGCAACGCCCAGGTTCTCGATGCCAGCAGCACGCAGGCCGTTTACCGGCCAGTGACCCGCGGTCGACATTGCGATCAGGCCTGCGCCCAGCTTGTCGTCCTGGTAACCAGTCATTTCAAACGCCGCGGTCGAACCGTCAACGTGGATCAGGTCATGCATGAACTGCAGGCTTTCACGGAACTCAGGCTGATTTACGGTGACTTCAGTCCAGGTGCTGTCCAGGTAACCGGTGTTGTTGGTCAGCAGCCATGGCTGTAGGCCGAAGTTGCCGGCTGGCAGTGCGAAGCCGAAGCGCGAAGTGTTGCCGTTTTCATCTTTAACGGTCAGCGCTTTTGCAGTTTCACGGAAGTGGTCCCAGGTCCAGTCGTCTGCCGGGTAAGCAATGCCTGCTTCGTCGAACATATCTTTGTTGTAGTAAACAACGATGTTGTTCCACTCGGTTGGCAGATAGTTCAGCTCACCCGAAACGCGCGAACGCATACCGGCCAGCAGGTTTGGTTCGATTTCGTCGAATACCGCACCAGCAGCCGGGTTTGCTTCAACCAGAGCGTCCAGGTTCAGCAGAAGGCCTTTGCCTGCAACTTCTTCGAAGCCCTCGATAGCGGTCGCGAACACGTCGATGTTGTTGCCTGTTGCGATTTCGTTGAAGAACGCGTTCGAGTATTCACCCCAACCGTTGGCAGGCGTACCAAACAGTGGATTAACGGTGACGTTTGGATAACGCGCGGTAAAACGCTCGATAGCTTTGTCGGTCGACGCGATGATCTGTGGGTTGTCCCACTGCCATACGGTCAGAGTTGCTTCGATGTCCGCCGGAATATCAGACGCCGTCGCAACAGTTGCGAGCGCTGAAAAGGCAGTAGCCGTGAGTAGTTTAAGTTTCATTTTACCCTCCTAGTGATGATGCCTATTTTGTTTACGAAGGCAGATTGAATCCTTCATCCAACACGCGCAGCGCCCGACCTTCGGTCACGACCGCCAAATCGCCGTCCACGATTGATGCGCCTGCCATCTGCAATGCCCCAACGTCTAAAGTTGCATCGCAAATTCTAAGTTCGGTCAGCTCTAGCTTTCCGCCCTCTACCGTGAGTGTCGCTCCGTCCTTCCCAATCCGTATCGATCCCCACGATTGACCGTTGGACCAGATGGAGCTGTAAGTTCCGTTGTTGCTGGTTACCGGGTTGAAACCCAATGTCTTTTTGGCAGCGTCGAACTCAAAGCCAGACAGGACAAGCAGCGCAGCATATGACGCCATAGATCGCGCGTAGTTCGACCCACATTCGATTTCGTTCCATGGATTCCGATTATCACCCCGGTACCGGTCACGAACCGCCTTAAAGACTTCGTAACCCTTCTCCAGCTCGCCAATCATCATCAACTGGGTGCCGAATGCATATTCGAACCCGTGCATGGTTTCTTGCGAATACGGCACCGGAATCCGCGGGCGACGGACATTTTCAGGCCAAGCACACATAATGGTGCCCGCCTCGTCCCCCATACCGAACACGCGACACGGGTTTGCGGTGTCACCCAAACGTGGCTTGAAGTTGTACTTGTAGATCGACAGGACAGCTTTTCTGAACTTGTCCTCATCAAACACAGGCTCAAGACCGTATAGCGCGCCGTGCCATTCGGCCAGCACTTGGTCGATCTCGCAACCCTCGCCAACCTGGTACTTCACCTCGGCTGTTTCGTCGGACCAGTACATGCCATAGATGTCGGCATCAAAGATACCCACGTGGCCCCTGGTCGTGTTGTACTCCTTGAGGATGCTTTTATCCTCAAGGTCAATTTGTTGAATGAAGTACTCGCCATTAAACAGGTTTTCGTTCGTCCACTTCCGACCGCGTTCATAGATGTCTCGATAGAGCTTTGCCGATTCGGGCTCGCCCATGGCTTCCGCCATTTCGGCGCCTGCCAGCAGAGCGGCCAGATAGAAGCCGTTCAACCAACTGTTGGGGCCAAACAGCTCCATATCAAGCGTGTGGTGCTGGCGGCCCGTCATGACGCCGGTCTGGTCAGGATCCCAATTGTCGTAGTTTTCAGGGTGCCATGCATATTCCAGAGCCGCTTTGGTGGCTGGCCAAATCTGTTTCAGCCACTCCACTTCGCCAAAGAGCTTGTAGTCGCGATAGGTTTTAAGGACGCTGCCCATTTGCCCGTCGACGCAGGGGCGGGCCAACCCGGTTCCGATACCCAAAGGCAGCTTCAAGCGGAATGCCATGCCGCCGCTGTCGGGCACCTGATTATAGGTGTAGTCCGCCTCGCGCATCGAGCGCTCCAGATCCGGGAAAAGGAACGGCAGAACCTGCTGATAATTCCAGACATGGGTGCAAGACCCCTCGCAGCACCCTTCGTTCGGGTGACACCCTTCCCAACCGTAGAACGTGCCATCCTGCAGACGCATCGTTGTGGCCGTTTTGATGATCGAGAGGTTCGCCGAAATCGCGTCGACAACTTCCACAGGTGCAGACGTGCCGACCAGCAGTTCTTTCAAACGCTTGGTGCGATCAATAGCGTAGTCCCATTTTTCAAAGGCTTCTTGCGCGACGTTTTCTGCGCTCGACCATTCGGACGCGTAGTAATTGGTCCAAACTTCAGGAACCGGCTTGGGCTCTTCCAGCAGTTCAGACTGGCCTTCCCAATACTTCGTCGCGTTGGGTACAAACCACGAAATGATGTAGCGGATGCGCTTGGATTCACCCGGCAGAAGCGTCATGTGGCTGGCAGAAACGCCGTGTTCAGAATTGCTGAGCGGCATGTCGACTGCTTTTTCGCCGTCAACGCCATAAAAACGGTCTTTCAGTTTTCCTGGCGCGGAAATGTCCTGCCAATAGACCTCCATCGTATCGAACCAACTGCCGCGGAAGGTGTTGCGTTGATAGCTGGTGTCGGCATGGTCTGTGGCCATACAAACCTCGCCGTAATCAACAGATGTTTTCTTGCAGGCGGCGCGCCCTGTCAGGCTGCTCAACTCGCCGGTTTTGGCTTCGACGACCGCGTCGTCGAAAGGAAACCCGATGCAGCCGTAGATCGAGTAATCAAGCGCTTCTTCACTGTCGTTTGTGATCTCTATTTCGAAATGTGCCGCTGGCATGGACGACAGGCGAGAATCCAATGGGACAAACGGCGAAAACGCTTCCATCTTCACCTGACCTGGGAAACGCTTGTCGTCAAAGCACAGTTCGGCGACCGGATAAGGCCCCTTGAGCGAGGCTTCCTCAAACCAAGGAAACCCGGCCATTGTTTCGCGCTGTGGACCGAAACCGAAGGTGTTGTAAGGCGTGCCCTGCAACTCACCGGCCGCATTGCCTTTGTACTCACCATTGAGCAGGCGGATATCAACCAGCTGGTCGCCACGCATCGCCTTGATGGCAAAATGCGTGAACCCGTTCCGGCTGCCCTTCGCAGGGCGGTTGTGGATTTCCCAATCCTTCAATCTGCCATCTGCGCCGATTCCGATCGAACCAGCTCCGATGCCGCCCAATGGGAATGAAGTATACCGCGTCGCGTCGCCTTCGTAGGTAAAATAGTCTTTGGTCATTTCTTTTTTTCCACTCACATAACCGCACCGACTTGCCACGGTACGAACTCATGGTCTCCCAAACCTTGTGCTTCGGATTTGCTGGATGTGCCGGAGGCAACATCAAGGATTTTCAAATAAATCTCAGTGCCCAACTCTTCGATGGTCTTGCCCTGTGACACGATTGTGCCCGCATTGACGTCGATGTCCTCTTCCTGCCGCACCCATAGCGCATCGTTCGAGCTGACTTTGATGGTTGGCGCAGGCTTTGAGCCAAATGCAGACCCTCGGCCTGTGGTGAACGCAACCATGTTACACCCAGACGCGATCTGACCGGTGATTGATGCCGGATCATATCCGGGGCTGTCCATGAAACTGAATCCAGGGGCCTTGATCTTCTCGCCATACCGGTACGTGGCTTGAAAAGGGGCGGTTCCCCCTTTGGCTACGGCCCCAAGAGACTTTTCTAGGATCGTCGTTAAACCACCCCGCTTGTTTCCCGGCGACGGGTTGTTATCCATCGAACCGTCGTTGATTTTGGTATAGTGCTCCCACCAAGACAGGAGCTTGATCAGATTATTTGCCGCAGCTTGATTGGTCGCTCGGCTGGTCAGAAGATGCTGGGCGCCGTAAACCTCTGGCGTCTCAGCCAACAGGGTAGATCCGCCCGCCGCCGCGATGAGGTCAGATGCGTAGCCCAATGCCGGATTTGCGGTGATGCCTGACCATCCATCCGATCCACCGCACTGCAACGCCACGGCCAGCTTCGAAACATGGCATTCCGTCCGTTTCGCCCCGTTGGCATCAGGCAACATCGAGCGGACAATTTCAACGCCAGCCTCGACTGTTTTGCGAAGACCACCGGAATTCTGAATGTTCAAGACTTGAACAGTTGGGCCTTGCTGCAAGCCGTAGGCCTCTAGCAAGAAGTCGATTTGATTGACCTCGCAGCCAAGCCCAACAAACAAGACGCCGCCGACGTTAGGATTGGTGGCATAGCCCCACAAGACACGCTGCAAGTTAGCAAATCCGTCAGCATTCGTCGCAAGTCCACAACCCGTACCGTGAGAAAAGGCGGCCACACCGTCAACATTGGGGTATTCTTGTGCGATTTGATCATCATAGAAGGCGGCAGCAATCATATGCGCAGCTGTTGCTGAACAATTTACGGACGTTAAAACTGCAATGAAGTTTCGCGTACCAGTTGCACCATTCTTTCGCTGATAACCCTGAAACGTAGTGGGCAACCCCTCTGGGAGCTCGATCATGTGCTGTACGCTTCCCACGTCTGCCTCAACATCCACTGACCTAAATTCCAGATTGTGCGAATGTACGTGTTGGCCTGGGTGGATGTCCTCGGTCGCGTAGCCAATGATCTGCCCGTACTTGATAACTGCGCTGCCTGTAGGGATCTCGCTGGTCGCCATTTTGTGTGCTGGAGGGATGTCATCCTTGACCGCGCAGTTTGAAACAGTGGCACCTGCTTCAGTTGCGCTTGTGAGAACAACGACATTGTCGTGCTCATTGAGGCGTACAAAGTTTACATCTTTAATCGTCGTCAAGATGAATTGCCCTTCAGGTATTGTTTGAATCTTCAATGAAGAAGCGGTACCCAATCAAAATCGAAGAAAAAGTTGGGGAGAAAACGCTTTCCAAGATTTCTAGCCCTTCAGCCAAATCATCACGGGGAGGGGTGAGCGTTGGCCTTCCAAGCAATGATGCACGGCTTCTTGCCAAGTGAGAGCTTGAGTACAATAAAATCCAACTTTGGAGTGCTTTTACCGCTTCGACCGTCCGCGCGCGACCAAGGATTCGCGCTGCAGCGGGTCGATCATCATTCCAATGCTCCGAACACTTAAGGAGCGTCATTGTCAGTTTCTATCCTCAGACCCAGACACAAGATCGAGAATCTTTCGCGAGTCTCAATCTTTGTATGTCAAAATATTTTTTGTATGTAAAGTCTTTTTGCATGGAATCGTGAATCGCCCCGGGCTTTCCGGAGAGCAATCGGCTAAACGAACGAGCCGGAGACTCGAAGGAGAGATTTCGTGCCGGATAGAACGCACAGCCCGAGGCAACCGGACGAGCTCCGCGCGTGCGGAGTTCGGCTGTTCAAGGAGTTGCGCACCGCCAACGAGATCCTGAAGAAAGCGTCGGCCTGTTTTGCCCAGGCCGAGCTCGACCGCCCGTTCCGCAGATGATCGCTTTCATCGAGAAGCGTCGCGAGGCTGCGGAGTCGAGCCGGTCCGCGTTTTGCGGCGACCTATTATGCGCATGCCGCCGTCGCCCGCGACCCCGGAAAAGCGTCCGACCGGCCCAAAAAGGACGCCGAAACCCTCAAGACGGTCCGAAACATCCACGATGAAAGCGGAGGGCGCAAGGTCTGGCGACAATTTCGGCGGAAGGAGGGTGGTCCCGCCCGAAAGCCCCTCCGGCTCCTGCCCACTTCAGAACACCACTCCTCGCCGGGGCCCCTTTTGAATCCCTAAATGGGGCCATGATTAGATGCCTATAGACATCCGGCCCGGCCATGCCCCAAAGACAAGGTCAACCGCCAGTTCAAGGCCGATGCCCCGATCAGGCTCGCCGACTTAACCTACGTGCACACTGCTACGGGAATGACCGCCGCCGCTTCCGTCGTCGACGTCTTCACCCGGAAGATCGTCGGGTCGCGCGCTCCGACCTCGATGACGACCAGCTTCGTCCTCGACGCCCTCAACCAGGCCATCTGCCAATGGCGTTCCGCGATGGGCTCTTTGACCCACCACTCGGACCGCGCCATGCATTGTCTGTCCATCCGATACGCCGAGCGGCTCGCCGTCGCCGGCATCGACATGTCGGTCGGAAGCGCCGGGGACACCTACGACAACGCTCTGGCTGAAACCGTCATCGGACTGTTCAAGACCGAAGTCGTCAAGCATCCCGACCCGTGGAAAACTAAAGGCAAACTCGAATGGGAAACCATGAAATGGGTGCATTGATGCAACAAGGACAGATTGCATGGCGTGATCGGCTAGCAGACCCCGAACGAAAAGGAGGACGCATTCTGCCGGCAAAACTACGAGCTTGAAAAAGCAGTCTGAATGTTGAACAAAACATCCTCCGGAACCCCCGGGGCGATTCAGAAAGTCTTTTTTGTCGGTTTACTTTGCTCGACAAATGAACTCTCAATTGAAAAAGCAAAGGGAAACGAAATGGCGAAAGCTAGCGACAAGGCAACGAAGTACAGTGCTCCCGCACTGGACAAGGGTTTAGACATTATTGAATTGCTCTCTCTGTCCGAAGACGAGCTTCTGTTAAAGGACATTGCTGAACGGCTCGGACGGTCGCCCAACGAAATCTTCAGAATGGTGATGACATTGGTCGAGAGAGGCTATGTCAGTCGCTCACGTTCTAATGATCGATATTCTCTTTCGCTTAAGCTCTACGCAACAGCTCTGAGGCGTCCGCTTCTCAACCGATTTTTGCAGCACGCAATACCACAAATGAGGGAGCTGACACTCGCATCCTGGCAGTCTTGCCACATTGCAATGGAAGACAACGGGGACATTGTCGTGGTTGCGTCGGTAACTGCACCAGGCAACTGGGGATTGGCATTGCGAACTGGCTCTGTCATCGGATTGCATAATACAGGATCGGGAAGGGTTTTGGCAGCGTTTCGAGATCCCAATGATCTTGAATTGTTAATCAAATCACATCGATTGGCTGAAGGCGAACCAAAATTTAGTGCGAAAGACTTGACCGATAGATTACCAGCGATACGAGAACGCGGATACGAGATTGCAGGTTCCGACACAACGGTTGGCGTAACAAACCTTGCCTTTCCCGTTTTTGACTCCTTTGGAAACGCCGCCGCTACCGTCAACTGTCCATTTGTAAAAAGGAAAGACGATATCGAAGTTCCAAGCCGCGGCGAAGTAGTCAAAATGTATGCGAAGTTCGCCGAGGATTTGAGCAAATATTTTCACGGTGAACGAAATTCAAAAACTAGGGATGGCTTATTGCTTTGAGTCCGCAGCCACATGATGTTGATTCTCGCAGGAGCATGGCTTTCGGCTCGAAAATTCGGTCCGAATTGATCGGAGTTTGACCGTTTCGCCCGGATTTCGGCGCGAATTCGAAGGATCCGCTGCCCCGCGCCAAGGCGCAATCGCATCAATGGGTGAACTCAGGCAGCGCCGAACGAACAAAATTTAGACTCAGCGGACTTAAGTAAACAAGACATTGCCTTGAATTGCAAGAGGTGCAGTTTCTGACTTTTGATAAAAATGTGCTTGGCTCAATTCAACCAATTCACGCCCTAAAATTTTTCTACTATGCCTTTCAAGATAAAGATAAAAAAATGACTTATTCACCTTCGGAGGATCAATACTGTAGGGTTTCAGAAAAAAGGCGACGTAGTTTTTACTGCTGTTAGATTTTTAGCTGCTGCCGAGGGGTGCTTGAGTGGCTCTAAGTTTTAACCTGTCATAATCCGCTTGCGAGATCGCGGTGCTGGTTTCACTTGGCATTCCAGTCCCGGCGTCTCGTTGCTTTGGCGTAGTAGAAGCCTTTGGGATAGCAGGTATCGAAAGTTTTGATTGCTCCACAAGCTTTGAAAGTTTTGATTTTGGCGTTACATTCTTTTTTCCTTTAGACGCGTGTCTAGAGCATTTGCAATAAAGCTTGCTGTATTCACAAAGAGCTTGATGTCATCAAAGGCTTGCTCAGAACTGGTACTCTGAATTGCCCCGGGTTTTCCGGAGAATGTTTTGTTCAACATTCAGGCTGCTTTTTCAAGCTCGTTGGTTTGCTGGCGGAACGCATTCTGCTTTTCATTCGGGGTTTGGCAGCCGGTCGTACCATGCAATCTGTCCTTGTTGCATCAATGCACCTATTTCATGGTGTCCCGTTCTGCTTTCATCGTGGATGTTTCGGACCGTCTTGAGGGTTTCGGCGTCCTTTTTGGGCCGGTCGGACGCTTTTCCGGGGTCGCGGGCGACGGCGGCATGCGCATAATAGGTCGCCGCAAAACGCGGACCGGCTCGACTCCGCAGCCTCGCGACGCTTCTCGATGAAAGCGATCATCTGCGGAACGGGCGGTCGAGCTCGGCCTGGGCAAAACAGGCCGACGCTTTCTTCAGGATCTCGTTGGCGGTGCGCAACTCCTTGAACAGCCGAACTCCGCACGCGCGGAGCTCGTCCGGTTGCCTCGGGCTGTGCGTTCTATCCGGCACGAAATCTCTCCTTTGAGCCTCCGGCTCGTTCGTTGGGCCGATTACTCTCCAAAACCCCCGGGGCGATTCATCATGAGACACCGCCAAACAGGAGTCGCTTGACCACCGGCCAGCTCCGTGTTGCAAAGGCGGCTGTTCCGCGAGGAGTTCCAATTGGACCACGAAATCGACTCGATAACATCGCTTCAGGAGAAGCTGGCGAGTGCGCGATACGTCTGCGAACGGCCGCTTGCGACGGTCGCGTATCTGGCGATCAAGCTGGGCAGGCCGCTGTTCCTCGAGGGCGAAGCGGGCGTGGGCAAGACCGAGATCGCAAAGGCGGTCGCCGCATCCTTGGATCGGGAATTGATCAGGCTTCAATGCTATGAGGGCTTGGATGCGGCCTCGGCCGTCTGCGAATGGAATTTTCCTGCTCAGATGATCGCCATCCGCACTGCGGAAGCATCAGGGAACGTCGATCGCTCCATGCTTAAGAAGGAGCTGTTCGACGAGGAATTCCTTATCGAGCGGCCGCTCCTGAGCGCGCTCAGGCACCGCGGCTCAAAACCGCCGGTCCTGCTGATCGATGAAATCGACCGGACGGACGAGCCGTTCGAAGCATTTCTTTTGGAAGCGCTCAGCGACTACCAGATCACAATTCCGGAACTGGGAACGATTCAGGCGAACCGTCCGCCGATCATAGTGCTGACCTCGAACAGGACGCGCGAAGTCCATGACGCACTGAAACGGCGCTGCCTTTACCATTGGGTCGAATACCCCGATTTCGAAACCGAAATGCGGATACTCGGGGAGCGGGCGCCTGACGCTCCGGAAGCGCTCAGCCGGGAAATCGTCGCGTTCGTCCATCGGCTGCGAGCGGAAGATCTGTTCAAGAAGCCGGGAATTGCGGAAACTCTCGACTGGGCCCGATGCCTGATTGCGTTGGATGCCGTGGCGCTGTCTCCGGATGTGATCGCCGACACCGTCGGAGCGGTGCTGAAATACCGGGACGACATCCAGAAACTGCAAGGCTCCGAATCGAAACGAATACTCGACGAAGTCAGAGACGCGCTTGAAGCGGCATGACGGGTGCAGTTCAGGAATCCGGAGACGGAGTGCTTAAACGAAGCGCAAGCTTTGCGGCCAGCGGCAAGATTATTGAAAATATAGTGCATTTTGCGCGGGCGCTGCGCCATGCCGGAGTTCCGGTGACCTCCGGTCAAGTAGTCGGCGCGGCCAAAGCCGTCGAAGCGACCGGTTTTTCCGACAAGGACGACTTTTTCTGGACGCTCCACGCGTGCTTCGCGTCGAAGCCCGAGCACAGTCAAATATTCGCCCAGACATTCAGGCTGTTCTGGCGCGATCCTCGCTATCTTGAACACATGATGTCGATGCTTCGCCCGATCGTGCGGGGCGCCCAGGAAGAGCGGAAAGCTGAAGCGGCTGCGAAGCGGGCAGCGGAGTCGCTGCTTCAAGGTGCGGGCTCGGAAGCGCCTGACCTGGACCGCGGAGATGGCGATGCCGTCGTGAACATCGATGCTTCGGCGACCGTTTCATCGCTAGAGCGGCTGAGGGAGCTGGATTTCGAGCAGATGTCCAGCGCGGAAATGGCTGAAGCGAGACGCATTATTTCGTCTCTCGAGATGCCCGTGCCTCCGCTCGCTTCGCGCCGCAAGCGCTCCGACCCGAACGGGCGCCACCCAGACTGGAGGGCGACGATGCGCGCCGCTTCCGGGACGGGCGGCGAGATCCGGAATATCCTGCGCCGGCGCAATCGCAAACGATGGCCGAATCTGATAGCGTTGTGCGATATTTCCGGCAGCATGTCGGCATACTCGCGAACGCTGCTCCATTTCATGCACTCGGTCTCGAAAAGAAACGGATCGGCTTGGGCGAAAACGCATGTGTTCACCTTCGGAACGCGGCTTACGAACATAACGCGCCATCTCAACTTGAGCGACCCGGACGTGGCCTTGGACGCGGCCGGGTCCGAAGCCAAGGATTGGGAAGGAGGGACGCGCATCGGAACATGCCTTCGAATGTTCAATGTCGCTTGGTCCCGCCGAGTGATGGGGCAGGGCGCGATCGTGCTTTTGATAACCGACGGCTTGGAAAGCGAAGATCCCGAAATGCTTGAAAGGGAAATGCAGAGGCTTAGGCTCTCGTCCTTATTTCTTATGTGGGTGAATCCGTTGTTGAGGTGGGAGTCCTTTGCACCGAAAGCCCTTGGAATAAGAGCGATGCTGCCGAATGTGGATTGCTTCAGAGCATGCCATTCGATCGACTCCCTCGAAGGATTGGCGGATGCGATTTCCCGTCCATTCGATTCCGGCGAGAGAGACAGGTTGATGCGGGTCGCCGAATTGCAATGACCGTGCCGCGAATAATCGCAATATGCAATATGCAATATAATGCACGACCGCCGCCGAGCGCGTTAACGGTTTGGAGCAACGAGCAATGCCGTCCAAAGACCACGATCTGATTCCCGAAATTGCGCTCGAGTGGTTTCGGGACGGCGGCGCTGCGTTGGCGACCGTGACTAGGACTTGGGGGTCGGCGCCGAGGCCGGTCGGAAGCCAGCTTGCCGTTTCATCCGACAGCAAGATCGCGGGATCCGTTTCCGGCGGCTGCGTGGAAGGGGCCGTCGTTGCCGAGGCTTTGGACGCCTTGATCGACGGGATGCCGCGAATTGTCGATTTCGGAGTCTCCGATGACGACGCGTTTTCGGTCGGTCTCGCCTGCGGAGGGCAAATCGAAATCTTGGTCGAGCCGACCGGAATCGGCAAAGGATTGAGCGAGGGGCTGCTCGCTCAGCTTGTCGAGGCTCGGTCGAACAAAAGAGCTGTCGCTCTCATGACGAATGTCCGCACATGGGAGCGCCGAATGACCGACGGAACCGGGGGCACCGAAATCGACGATGCGGCGATTGAAATGATGCGTCTGGATCGATCAGGCTTCGCCGGCGATTGGTTCATATGCGTCCATAATCCGCCGCTGCGAATGATCATCGTGGGCGGCGTCCACATCGCGCAGCCGCTCGTCCAGTTGGCGCAAATCGCCGGATACGAGTGCGTGATCGTAGATCCGCGCGAAGCGTTCGCGTCCGAGGCGCGATTTCCGGGCATGCGAATCATTCACGATTGGCCTGACGAGGCGATTGATTCGGAGTCGCCCGACGCGCGGACGGCGATCGTCACGCTTACCCACGATCCGAAGATCGACGATCCTGCGATCCGATCCGCCCTGAATTCCGATGCGTTCTATTTGGGGTGCTTGGGATCAAGGAGGACGCATGCGAAGCGGATCGACAGGCTGGCCGAGGCTGGAACCTGCGAAGCCGACCTGGCCAGAATACACGCCCCGGTCGGTTTGGATATCGGCGCCAGATCGCCTGCCGAAGTCGCGGTTGCGGTCATGGCGGAAGTCACCGCATCGCTGAGGCGGCCTCCCGGGGCGAAATGAAGTTCGGACCGGTTTCAACAGGCGATTGCGTAGGCGGAATCCTCGCGCATTCCATCGTGCTGGGGTCGAAGAGACTTCGCAAAGGTCGCCCGCTCACCGAAAAGGATGCGCAAAACCTGAAGGCGGCAGGGATCGAAGACGTCACCGTCGCGGTTTTGGAGGATGGCGACATCGGCGAAGATTCCGCTGCGGACCGAATTGCGAAAGCGCTGCTCCGCGACACCCGGGGCTTGTCGCAATCCGCGGCGTTTACCGGCAGGGTCAATCTCTATGCTGACAGGCCCGGCTTGATCGAGTTGAATCCGGACGCGGTTTTGCGAATCAACCGGATCGACCCTGCGATCACGTTGGCCACCTTGCCGAATTTGTCGCGCGTTTCGTCACGTTCGATGGCCGCGACGATCAAGATCATCACCTATGCGGTTTCCAAGCAGTTCGTGGCTGCGGCGGAAGAGGCCGCCAAGGACGCCCTGCGGCTTCGCGAAGTGATGCTCGACGATGCCGGTTTGATATTCACGGAAATTCCGGGCCAGAAGCCGAGCCTTGTCGAGAAGGGAAAACGGGCTGTCCAGAAGCGTCTCGGCGCCTTGGGCATCCGATTGGCCGAAACCTTGGTCGTTAAACATGAAACGCTGGAGGTGCGTAAAGCATTGTCGGAATGCCGAGGATCGATCCTTCTCTTGTTGACAGGGTCGGCCACATCGGACTCGAATGACGTTGGGCCGGCGGGTTTGATATTGGCAGGAGGGACGCTCCACCGATTCGGAATGCCGGTCGACCCTGGCAATCTCCTGTTCCACGGAACTTTGGGCCGCCGTCCGGTTGTCGGGCTGCCCGGATGCGCTCGGTCGCCGGCCCTGAACGGGGCGGACTGGGTGCTTGAACGGCTCGTTTGCGGGATTGAAATCAATGACGAAGACTTCGCTGCGATGGGCGTCGGCGGATTGCTCAAGGAGATTCCGGTTCGCCCGCATCCGAGAGTCGCCGCCGCTTCGTCGGCGCGTCCTTCCGTAGCGGTTTTGGCACTTTTGCTCGATGCCGACGGCGATGCTTCGGCGATGGCGGCCGCTGCTTCGGCATCGGATGCCGAAAGCGTCCGCGTCATTGCTTCCGATGCCGTGCTGGCCGATGCGGATTTGCCCTCTCGATCCAATATTGCCTTCATGCCCTCCGCCGACGGGATCGGCAAATACGCACATGGATTCAGGATGGGGATGGAAGCGGTCGAGACCGGCGCGGACGCAGTGCTGGTGATTCGCAGCGATTCGCCGCCGCCCGATGCGGAATTATTGAATCGGTTGATCGCAGCATTCAGCCCTGCCGACGGCCGCGAGATTTGCTATGTTTCCGAAAATTCGCTCCGCCGCGGCGGTCCCGTCGTGTTCGGACGCCGCTTCTTCGAGCCGCTATCTGCATTGCACGACGAGAGAGGCATGGAGCGGCTCGCGGCCGATCAACGGGAGTTCGCCTTCGAAATTGAATGACTTCGTCGCCGAAAGCGCCAAATTTGGAGTTGCCTTGCGTGAAAAAATGCTGTGCAATCGGGCGCGGCGGAACATGGAGGAAATCATGGTGAAAGTTAGCATGTCGGTCAACGGCAAACGGGTGTCGGGCGAAGTGGAGGGGCGCACTCTTCTTTCCGATTTTCTAAGAGGCACTCTGAACCTGACCGGCACCCACATCGGCTGCGACACAAGCCAGTGCGGCGCGTGCGTCGTGCATTCCGACGGCAAAGCAGTGAAATCATGCACGATGTTCGCTTTTGAAGCCGAAGGCTCGGAGATCACTACGATTGAAGGGATGGCGAATCCCGACGGCTCGCTGGGCGTCGTCCAGCAAGCGTTCATGGATCATCACGGGCTTCAGTGCGGTTTCTGCACGCCGGGGATGGTCATGTCGGCGGCGGCGCTCCTGAAAGAAAATCCCGATCCCTCCGAAGCGGAAATCCGGGATTACCTCGAAGGCAACATTTGCCGCTGCACCGGCTACCACAACATCGTGAAAGCCATTCAGGCGGCAGCGGCTGCTCAATAGGCGAAGAAGCCAAAGACAAATGAACGGAGGAGACAATGCCGAAAGATTGCGGTATCGGCGCTAGCAGCAAGCGCCGCGAAGACGTGCGTTTCCTGACTGGAAACGGGCGGTACACGGACGATTTCAACATCAGCGGCCAAGCCCATGCCTATTTTCTGAGATCGGAAATCGCGCACGGCGCGCTGAAGTCGATCAACGCGTCGAAAGCGGAAGCAATGCCGGGAGTTCTGGCCGTCTTCACGGGCAAGGACTTCGAAGGCGTCGGGGGGCTTCCCTGCGGCTGGCTGATTACGGACCGCAATGGAGAGCCGATGAAGGAGCCGGCCCACCCGGTGCTTGCCCAAGGCAAAGTCAGGCATGTCGGCGACCCGATTGCCGCGGTCGTCGCGGAGACGCTTGAGCAGGCAAGGGATGCGGCGGAAGCGATCGATGTCGAAATCGAAGAGCTTCCCGCGGTCGTAGACATGGGCGTCGCGCTCGCAGGCGGCCAGCTGGTTCACGACGATATCGGAACCAACCTTTGCTACGATTGGGGCTTCATTGAAGACAACCGCGAGGCCGTTGACGAGGCGATCAAGAATGCGCCGCATGTCACGACCTTGGAACTCGTCAACAATCGCCTTGCGCCGAACGCGATGGAGCCGCGCGTCGCGATCGGCGACTACAATTCCGCGACCGACGAGACGACGCTCTACACGACCTCCCAGAATCCCCATGTCATCAGGCTGCTCATGGGCGCGTTCGTGCTCGGGCTGCCCGAGCACAAGCTCAGGGTTGTCGCGCCGGATGTGGGCGGAGGCTTCGGATCGAAGATATTCCATTACGCCGAAGAGGCATTATGCACATTCGCGTCGCGGAAACTGAAGCGCGCGGTCAAGTGGACGGCAAACCGCTCGGAGTCGTTCGTCTCGGACGCGCATGGCCGCGACCATGTCACCAAGATCGATCTTGCCCTCGAAAAGGACGGAACGTTCCTCGCCATCAGAACCGAGACGATGGCGAACATGGGGGCGTATCTTTCGACCTTTTCGACGTCCGTGCCGACCTACCTTCACGGCACTCTGATGGCGGGCAACTACGCGACGCCTCAAATTTACGTCAATGTGAAGGCCGTCTTCACAAACACCGTCCCGGTCGATGCGTACCGCGGCGCCGGAAGGCCGGAAGCGACCTTCCAATTGGAAAGGGTCATCGACAAAGCGGCCCGTGAATTGGGGATTGATCCCGTCGAAATCAGACGGCGGAACTTCGTAAAGCCCGACCAGTTCCCATACACGACTCCGGTCGCTCTGCAGTACGACACCGGCAACTACGGTGCCACGATGGACAAGCTCGTCGAGATCGCCGACCTTGATGGCTTCCAATCGCGCGCCAAGGTTTCCGAAGCCAACGGCAAGCTTCGGGGTCTGGGGGTCAACTGCTACATCGAGGCTTGCGGCATAGCTCCGTCCAGTTTGGTCGGCCAGCTCGGCGCTCGCGCCGGTTTGTACGAAAGCGCCACGGTCCGAGTGAACGCGACCGGTTCCATAACCGTAATGACGGGGTGCCACTCGCATGGCCAAGGCCACGAAACGACCTTCCCGCAGGTGATTGCCGAGATGATCGGGATCGACGAGAGCCAGGTCCACATCCAGCATGGCGATACCTCCAGCACGCCGATGGGCATGGGCACCTACGGATCGCGATCCATCGCGGTCGGCGGGGCGGCGATGGTTCGAGCGACGGAGAAGATCATCGCGAAGGCGAAGCGCATCGCCGCCCATCTCATGGAGGCGTCGGCCGACGACATCGAATTGAGCGGCGGGAACTTCACGGTCGCTGGAACGGACAAGTCCGTTGGATGGGGAGATGTTTGTCTGCAGGCATACGTTCCCCACAATTATCCGATAGAAGAGATCGAACCCGGTCTTGAGGAAACGGCGTTCTACGATCCGGCGAATTTCACCTTCCCGGCGGGAGCTTACGCCTGCGAGGTGGAAGTCGACCCCGAAACCGGCAAGGTCGATGTCTGTTCATTCGCTGCGGCGGACGACTTCGGAAACGTCATCAATCCGATGATTGTCGACGGGCAAGTCCATGGCGGCATCGCCCAAGGCGTGGGCCAAGCCCTGAGGGAGCACGCGTTCTACGACAGCGACGGCCAGCTGCTTTCGGGCTCTTACATGGACTACGCAATGCCGCGCGCGGACGATCTTCCGAGCTTCGTGGTCGACCATTCCTGCCAGACGCCATGCACGCACAATCCGCTTGGCGTGAAAGGATGCGGCGAAGCCGGCGCGATCGGATCGCCGCCGGCGGTCGTGAATGCCGTCATTGACGCGCTTTGCCGCGGCGGGCACGACGTCAGCCACATAGACATGCCCTTGAGCCCGTCCAGGGTTTGGACGTCGATCAACGGGTAAAGACAGAGACGGAGGAGAAGGCGCTTTAAGGGCCTTCTCCAATATCCAATCGCATTAGGAGACAACTCAGATGTACGATTTTGAATTCGAACGCCCCTCCACCGTTGCCGATGCCGTCGCGGCGCTTCGATCGGAAGGCGCGCAAGCGATCAGCGGCGGGCAGACCTTGATCCCGACCCTGAAGAATAGACTCGCCAATCCGTCGAAGCTGGTTTCCCTGACCGGAATTGAAGAGCTTCGCGGCGTCTGCGACGACGGCAGCGGCAATCTGTGCGTGGGCGCCGCGACGCCGCACGCGGACGTCGCAGCCGAATCCGCCGGGAAGTTTCCGGCGCTCGCCGAATTGGCGGAAAATATCGGCGACCCGGCGGTTCGGAACCGCGGCACGGTCGGCGGAAGCCTCGCCAACAACGACCCGTCGGCTTGCTACCCTGCAGCCGCGCTGGGAACCGGCGCCGCCATCGTAACCAATCAACGGGAGATGTCCGCTGACGAATTTTTCACCGGCATATTCGAGACCGCCTTGGGCAGCGGAGAAGTCATTACGGAAGTGCGGTTTCCTGTGCCTGACGCGGCCAACTACCAGAAGTTCGAGCAACCTGCGTCGCGGTTCGCCCTTGTCGGCGTTTTCGTTGCCAAGTTTGGAAACGATGTTCGGGTGGCTGTGACCGGCGCCTCGGAAGGAGGCGTGTTCCGGTGGAGTGAAGCGGAAAAAGCCCTGTCCGCCAATTTCGATGGGTCGGCGGTTGAAGGGCTATCACTCGCCGAAGACGGGATGATCAGCGACATTCACGGATCGGCGGCCTACCGCGCGCATTTGGTGAAGGTGATGACCCGACGAGCCGTCGCGGCCGCGTGAAGCGGAAGACCAGATTGAAAGCAAGCAAGCCGCCGAGCCGAAACCGGCGGCTTGTTCATTCGCTCAAATTTGAAAACCGACCGTGAATGGGATTCGCAGTCGCCCCGCCAATTCGCCAGCGGGCAGGGTGCGAATCAGTCGGGTGATTTATTCGGCTTGGACCGCGTTCGGCACGAACAACTGAATTCCGTCGGGTGAATATTCGCCGATCGCGCGCTGGCCTTCCTTCGATAGCATCCATTCCACGAATACTGCTGTCAGCCGGGTCTTGGCGGACGGGCAGTGGTCCGGATCGACGGCGACGATTCCGTACTGGTTGAAAAGGTCCTTTCCCCCTTCGAATACAATCGCGTGTTGTGCCTTGTTGCGGAATCTGCGCCAAGTCGCTCTGTCCGACAGCGTATAGGCGTTCTTGCCTACCGATATGTTCAGCGCCGTGCCCATGCCGGAGCCCGTTTCCAAGTACCATCTGCCCGAAGGCTCTATGCCCGCGGTTCGCCAAATCACCAATTCCTTTTTGTTCGTGCCGCTCAGGTCGCCTCGCGAGACAAATTCGTGTTCTGCTCCAGAGATCGTCGCGAATGCTTCCGCTGCCGATCCGGAGTTTGCTATCCCCGCCGGGTCGGAGCTTGGACCGACTATGACGAAGTCGTTGTACATCAGGTCGAAACGCTCGATGCCGTAACCGGAATCGACGAACTCGGCTTCCGCCTCGCTGTCGTGGGCGATGACCAGGTCGGCGTCGCAATTCGCCGCGTTCATCAGAGCCTGTCCGGTGCCCACCGCCACGACGCGGACCTCGATGCCGGTCGCCTCCGAGAATTTGGGCAGAATCCACTCATACAGTCCCGAATTCTGAGTCGACGTCGTCGACTGGAGTAGAATGAAACCCTTTTCATCTCCTTGCGCCTTGAGCGCAATCGTCATGCAGGCCGCGGCGAGCAACCATCCTCCAACACGCGTCAAAACTCGAGCTTCCCTTCAAGGTAAGCGGCTGCGGCCTTCGATTTCGGCCGTTCAAGCATCTCGGGAGCATTTCCCCTTTCGGCCAGCAGGCCCGCATGAAGAAAAAGAACTTCGTCGGCGAGCCTGCGCGCCTGGCCGATGTCGTGGCTAACCAGAACGATCTTGACGCCGGCGGCGGCTGTGGTTCTCAGCAATGCCTCGATCGTCGCGGTCGCTTGCGGATCAAGGCTTCCGGTCGGCTCGTCCAGCAACAGCAGTTTGGGATCCGCCGCCAGCGCTCTGCTGATCTGAAGGCGCTGCTGTTCGCCGCCGGACAGCGAGCGCGCGGGGCGCGATTCCAAGCCTGACAAGCCGGCGATGTCGAGGAGCCCCCGCATTTTTCTTCGTCTTTCGGCTTTCGCTACGCGGGCTATGCGAAGCGCATGGGCCAGATTCGCCCTGACGGATCGTCTCAAGAGGATTGGTTTCTGGAAAACCAAGGCGCATTTGCCTGCGAATTGCGGATGGATTTGAACATGTCCGGCCGTCAAACGCGACAGCCCGGCAATGACCTTCAGGAGCGTTGACTTGCCGGCGCCGTTCGCTCCCATTATCGCGGTAATCCCGCGCGGCGACATCCGGCATGAGATGTTCTTGATGATGTGGCGTCCGCTTCCCTCGACAGTGGCTCCGTCGCACAGAACCGACCATTCAGGCTCGGCGCGCTCGGCTCGACCCGGAAATGCGACGATTTGCGCGCTATGCATAGGCTTTCCGCTCCATTGCCGTTTTAAGAATGAACGCGGACGCGTTGATCGCGAGCGTGAGCGACAGCAAGATGAATCCGAGTCCGAGCGCCAAGGGTATGTCGCCTTTGGATGTTTCCAGCGCGATCGAGGTCGTCATTACGCGTGTCGCATGGTTGATGTTCCCTCCGACTATCATGACCGCCCCGACTTCGGCTAGCGCTCGTCCCATTCCTGCCAGCACTGCAGTCAAGAGCGCGAAACGCGCATCCCACAGCAGAGTTCCGATGACGTCGGTCCTGGTCGCCTTCATCGCGCGAAGAGTCTCGTCGTATTCTTCAGCGAGATCCGCGATGACTTGCCTGGTGATGGCCGCGATAATCGGCGTCACGAGAACAGTCTGGGCAATCACCATAGCCGTCGGCGTGTACAGCAAGCCGAGCGGTCCGAGCGGTCCGCTCGCGGAAAGCATCAGATATACCGCGAGCCCGACGACCACCGGCGGAAGCCCCATGAATGCGTTCACGGTGACGATCAAAGTTCCTCTTCCCGGAAAACGGAGGACGGCGAGCAAGGCGCCGAGCGGAAACCCGATCAGGCATGCGATGGTTACAGCGAAGAACGTGACTTGCAGCGAGAGCGTTACGATTTCCACGAGCGAGGAATCAAGCGAGTAGACCAAGCGGGCTGCTTCAAAGAGTCCGTCCGCGAATGTCGGCATGGCGAATCCTTTCCTGATCTGCGGTCCGGCGGAAACCAATCTTGGGAGAAGTTATAGAATTTGCGCGCCCGAACTTGAATTCCCTGCCGTACCGGATCAACGTGAATTCCGCAGCAAGCTCATCGGCGAGTTCCTGCGAAACCGGTCTGATGAGGCGAGCGTCTTTCTGCCTTTGATTGCGTCCTTTGCGCAGTTCTGAGCTTCGGCTGTCCAGCAAACAAGTGCAGTTCAAGAAATGCTTTCCGGCCAAGCATGCATGCCGGTCGCGAGGGTCAAGAATGATCGGCAAGTCTAATGAATGGGCAACTCGAATGATTCGATTTACTTCGGGAGACCTTCTACGAAGCGAAGCGGATGCGCTGGTCAACGCAGTGAACTGCGTCGGCGCAATGGGTCGCGGGATCGCACTTCAGTTCAAGAAGGAGTTTCCCAAGAATTTCGAAGAATACAAGAATGCCTGCGACCGAGGAGAGGTCGTGCCGGGCAAAATGTTCATTACCGAACGGAATGCGCTGAACCCGCCAAGATACATCGTGAATTTCCCGACGAAGCGTCACTGACGGGGCAAAAGCAGGATCGGCGACATTGAATCCGGGTTTATCATGCTGCGCGACGAGATAGAGGCGCGTGACATAAGATCGATAGCCATTCCGCCGCTGGGAAGCGGTCTTGGAGGATTTGATTGGCCCGATGTCCGTCGCTTGATCGAAAATAAGCTGTCAGGAATGATCGCGGAGATCATCGTATACGAACCATGTGAAGTCCCCAATGCGAGATCAGCGGCTTCTGCCAAGGAATCGCCGAAGATGACGGCGGGGCGGGCTGCACTCATCATGTTGATGGATCGATATCTGAAAGGCTTTCTTGATCCATTTATTACGCCGGTCGAACTCCAAAAGCTGATGTACTTCATGCAGACAGCGGGAGAGCCGCTCAGCTTGAAGTTCAAGAAGAGGCACTATGGACCGTATGCTGACAATCTTCGGCACGTCTTGAACGCGATCGAAGGGCATTTCATTTCCGGCTACGTCGATGGCGGCGATAACCTGCATAAGCAAATTGAGCTTGTTCCTGGCGCAGTCGATGATGCAAGAGCTTTGCTTAGTGAGCATCCGGAGACCAACGCCAGATTCGAGCGCGTATGCAATTTGATGGACGGTTTCGAGTCACCGTTCGGAATGGAACTCTTGGCGACAGTTCATTGGATGCTGCACAAGGAAAAACGAGCGTTCAAGAGAGTTCACGAATGGAATGACCGGAAGCAGCGATTCACATCACGGCAAATTGGAATCGCCTTCGACCGGTTGGTCGGTTGTGGATTTGGGCCGTCCAAATTTTTTGCCGCTTGATCCCGTTGTCAATCGGCAACCAACGGCGAACCGAGCTTCCAAAATGTTCGACGAGCGATCCTATCTGATATGCCGCGGGGTCACGCCGGAGTTGCCAATTCAACATTTGCTGGCTAATCGAAAATCCGTGAATGAATGCGCATTTTCAATGAACTCCGGCATCGGAGGGAGGCAGCAATGAAAGACTCCAATTTACTTGCTCATTACAACGGCAAGCAATTTTGGCAGCCGATGTCCAATCCGTCCGAAGTCGCCGGAAGGCCGCCGCCGATAATCGTCGGCGGCGAAGGCGTCAAGATTCGAGACTTGAAGGGCCGGGAACTCATTGATGCAGTCGGCGGTCTCTGGAACGTCAACCTTGGCTACTCGTGCAGCCCGATCAAGGAGGCGATCGCGAAGCAGTTGGAAGATCTGCCATATTATTCCGCGTTCAGGGGAAGCACGAACGACAAGGTCATCGAGCTTGCGTTCGAACTCATGGAATTCTTCTCGCAAGAAGGAATGGCCCGAGTATTCTTCACGTCGGGCGGCTCGGACAGCGTCGAAACCGGACTGAAGCTTGCAAGGCAGTATCACAAACTGCGCGGAGAGCCTGCGCGCACGAAATTCATCAGCATGAGAAGCGGATACCACGGCACGCATTTCGGAGGCGCGAGCGTCAACGGCAACAGTAAATTTCGCGAGGCTTACGAACCGCTCCTTCCCGGGTGCTTTCACATCCCTGCTCCCAACCCTTACAGGAATGCGTTCGGCGCGGATGATCCGGAGGAACTGGCATCAAAATGCGCAGCGGCGCTGGATCAGGAGATCGCATTTCAAAGTCCGGGAACAGTTGCGGCATTCATCATGGAGCCCGTACTCGGCGCAGGCGGCGTGATTCCGCCTCACAAGAGTTTCATGCCGATGGTGAGGGAGGTTTGCGACAAGCACGGAGTTCTCTTGCTGTCGGACGAAGTTATCACCGGTTTCGGGCGCACGGGCGCTTGGTGCGGAGCCAGGCTCTGGGGCGTGAAGCCGGACATGATGCTGATCGCGAAGGCGATCACCAGCGGGTATTTCCCGTTCGGCGGAACGCTGGTTTCCGAGAAAGTCGCGGAAGCCTTCGAATCCGGCAAGGATTCCTCCGCATTCATCGGGCACGGCTACACCTACAGCGGGCATCCCGTGGGAGCGGCGGCAGGAATTGCATGCCTTGAGGAAACCAGAAGACTCGGCGTGCACGACAACGCTCGGGAGCGGGGCCGACAGTTGTACGAAGGTCTGCTTGAACTGAAGGATCGGCATCAAATCATCGGAGATGTTCGTGGCGGATACGGCTTGATGAGCGCGGCCGAGATCGTTTCCGACAGAACGACGAAGAAGCCGCTAAGTCCAGATGCAATGGATCGGATCCATGACGCCGCATACGATGCGGGTGTCATGGTTCGCATATCGGGAGCGAACCTTCTCATGTCTCCGCCGCTGATCATATCGTCAACTGATGTCCAGTCGATTCTGGATGCCGTAGACATAGGGTTGGCCGCAGCTTGACTCCGAGATTCGCATTGAATCGATATTGGCTGTCCGGCGCATGTCTCGTTTGCCGGGCCGCGACTGCATTCGCCAAGGCACGATTTGAATGCCGCACTTGATCGTCGAGTACTCCGCGAATGCGGAAGAAGTTGTCGACTTCTCCGAGTTTTGCGAGATTCTGCGCTTGGCAGCCATCGAAACCGGAGTGTTCGCGATCAAAGGGGTGCGTGTGCGGGCAATTCGATGCGATCACTTCGCAGTTGCGGATGGAAGTCCCGAAAACTGCTTCATCGACGTTTCTGTCCGCTTGCGAGGCGGCCGGCCGCTCCAGACGAAAAGGAAAGCCGTCGAGCACTTGTTTGAAGCCTGCCGGTCCTATTTGTCCGGCGCGTTCTGCAAGCGACCTCTGGCGCTTTCGATGGAGATGCGGGATATTGATCCTGAACTCAGCCCGAAGGAAAGCTCCATAAAAATTGAGGCGAGCGTCTGAACATGAACGACCTTGATGCCAATTTGAAGAAACTCGACTCGCATCTCGGCAGGTTCAGGGAATCGGGCGTGCTCAACCAGATTGCCGGGGAGCCGAAGCCTGCGGCCGCCGGAAAATGGTTCAAGACCGCGTCGCCAGTGGACGGCAGTCCAATCTGCGAAGTCGCGATGAGCGATTCCGACGACGTGGATCTGGCCGCAAAAGCGGCCAAGGAGGCGTTTCCGGAATGGAGGGATCTGCCGGGCGCGAAACGCAAGCAGATCCTTCACCGGATTGCCGACTTGATTGTGGAACGGGCCGAAGAGATCGCCCTGTGCGAGTGCTGGGACACAGGCCAAGCCATTCGTTTCATGTCGAAGGCCGCAATCAGGGGGGCCGAGAACTTCCGGTTCTTCGCGGACCGTGCGCCGTCCGCTCGCGACGGGCAAGCGCTGCGCTCGCCGACGCTCATGAACCTGACCTCGCGAGTTCCGATCGGTCCTGTCGGCGTAATCACGCCTTGGAACACGCCGTTCATGCTCTCGACCTGGAAAATCGCCCCGGCGTTGGCCGCCGGATGCACGGTGGTCCACAAGCCTGCCGAACTCGCCCCTTTGACGGCGCGGCTCCTTGTCGAAATTGCGGAGGAGGCGGGGCTCCCGAAAGGCGTGCTCAATGTCGTGAACGGTTTCGGCGAAACAGCCGGACGGGCACTGACCAAGCATCAGGACGTCAAGGCAATCGCATTCGTCGGCGAAAGCCGGACAGGCGCCGACATTATGAGGCAAGGAGCGGATACGCTCAAGCGCGTGCATTTCGAATTGGGCGGAAAAAACCCGGTGATCGTGTTCGACGACGCGGATCTCGACAGGGCGCTGGATGCGGTCGTGTTCATGATCTACTCGCTGAACGGAGAGCGCTGCACGTCGTCAAGCCGGCTTCTCGTGCAGGAAACGATCGCAGAAAAATTCATGGAGCGCGTCGCAGACAGGGCTTCGCGAATTCGCACAGGAAACCCCTTGGATCCAGCGACGGAGCTCGGGCCGCTCATCCATGAACAACATTTGGAGAAGGTGGCTTCCTATTTCGATATCGCCCGGCAAGAAGGCGCCAGAATCGTGGTCGGCGGCAAGCGAATCGATGCATCCGGCTGCTTCGTCGCGCCCACTTTGATTGCCGATGCCGCGCCGGGCATGCGCGTTTCGCAGGAGGAAATATTCGGGCCCGTCCTTACTGCGATGACATTCGGCGACGAAAATGAAGCGATTTCGATCGCCAACGACGTGCGATACGGGCTTTCCGCCTATGTTTGGACGCAAAATCTGGAACGGTCCCTCCGCGTCTCGAACAGGCTGGAAGCCGGAATGATCTGGGTCAATTCCGAAAATGTTCGGCACTTGCCGACGCCGTTCGGCGGCATAAAGGAAAGCGGCATCGGGCGCGACGGAGGCGACTGGTCATTCGAATTCTACATGGAGCAGAAACATGTCGGCTTGGCTCTCGGCGGGCATCGCATTCCGAAGCTCGGCAATTGAACAGGAGGCGGATTCGTGACCAGATACTCGCCCGTTCTTTATCCGCCGTTCAACATCGTGCGTTTCAGCCATGTTGAATACGGGGTTTCGGATTTGGAGGCGTCGAAGGAATTCTATGTCGGTTCACTAGGGCTGGTCGCAAGCCACGAGGACGAAGACAGCATTTATCTTCGCGCGATGGAAGAGCGGGGGCATCACTCGATGGTGCTCTCGAAATCAAACGAGACGACGGTCAAATTGCTCGGCTTCAAAGTGTTCGACGATGCCGATCTCGACAAGCTGAACAAGTTCTTCCGCGAGGAGGATCTTCCGACGGAATGGGTGGACAGGCCCTTCCAAGGCCGGACGCTTCGCGCGCGCGACCCGTTCGGGGTGCCGATAGAATTCTATGCCGAGATGAACCGGCTGCCTGCCATCCATCAGAGGTACGATCTTTACAAGGGCGTCAAGCCGCTGCGCATCGACCATGCGAACATGTTCTCTCCGGATGTCGACAAGTCCGTGGCGTTCTACACACGACTCGGATTTCGGCTGACCGAATATACGGAGGACGAGGAGACAGGGCGATGCTGGGCCGCTTGGATGCACCGCAAGGGCAACGTCCATGATATCGCCATGACCAACGGCCGCGGTCCGCGTCTCCACCATTCAGCATTCTGGGTGTCCACGCCGCTGAACATTATTGATCTGCTCGATTTGCTGGCCGCGAAAGGCAGGATTTCATGCATCGAGCGCGGGCCGGGCCGGCACGGCATATCGAACGCTTTCTTTCTGTATCTGCGGGATCCGGACGGAAACAGAATTGAAATTTACAGTTCGGACTACCAAACGGTCGACCCGGACCACGAACCGATCAAGTGGGATCTCAAAGATCCTCAGAGGCAAACGCTTTGGGGCGCGCCAGCTCCGCGATCTTGGTTTGAAGAAGGAACCTGCTTCCACGGCGCCGAAACCAGCGAGCCGGTCAATGCAGGCGTGCCGATCGTCGCCCCTTAGCATCGCCGCTTGACGTGTGCTTCCGACACTTCGCCCAGTCGCGAACGCCGACCGTTTCCATGGAATGGAATTCTTCGCCGAGGATCGTTCGAATTGAATTTGACCGCTGAACAAATTGATCGAGCCGCCGCCGACCTGCGCGAGGCCGAGCGGAGCCGCAAGCAGATCGGGCTGCTTTCGGGTCGGCATCCCGACTTGGATTTGGACGGCGCTTATCGCATTCAGGAAGCGTTCATCCGGAAGAAAACCGAAGCCGGGCGGCGGATTGTCGGCTGGAAGATCGGCTTGACCTCCCGAGCGATGCAGAGCGCTCTGGGCATCGAGACGCCCGACAGCGGGGCGTTGCTCGACGACATGCGTTTCGAGTCGGGTTCGGACTTGCCGGGCACGCGCTTCATTCAACCTCGGGTGGAAGCGGAAATCGCGTTCGAGATGAGTTCCTCGCTGTCCGGCGACCGGATTTCCTTGGAGGACGTTTCCGCCGCGACGCGGCAGGTTGCGCCGGTTCTTGAAATCCTCGACACGCGGATTGTCCGCAAAGATCCGAAGACCGGAAAAAGCCGGACGGTTTGCGACACGATATCCGACAACGCTGCGAACGCGGCTTTCGTGCTTGGCGACCGGTTTCACAAGATCGGCGATTTCGATCTTCGATGGGTGGGCGCGATCGTCAGACGCGACGGCGTCGTCGAGGAAACCGGATTGGGAGCAGGGGTGCTCGGCAATCCGCTCGAGTCCGTGTTGTGGCTCGCTCGCCGTCTCGCCCGCATCGGCAAATGCATTTCAGCCGGAGACCTGGTGCTGTCCGGCAGTTTCATTCGACCGATCGAAGCGCCTCCCGGAAGCTCATTCAGAGCGGACTTCGGTTCGTTCGGAACTGTCGAATGCAGGTTCATGTCCGATTGATCAAGGGGATCGCGCGTCGTCGTCCAAATCCTCGGCAATCTTCAAGATTTTATCCGCTATTGCAGGGGAGCCTGCGACGACCCTTCCAACCGCTGTCGGCGATCCGCTTTCATCCAGATCCATGGCCCGGCCGCCAGCTTCCCGAACAAGCAGCAGCCCCGCCATGCAGTCCCAAGAATTCATGTTGTCCTCAAAATATCCGATGAGCCTGCCCGCCGCCACTTGCGCCAAGCAAAGCGCGCCGGATCCGTTCTTCACGAACTCGCCGCCTTGCGACTTCAATTGCTCAATGAACTTGGGCGCCGGATTTTTTCTTCGTTTGGTCGCGGTTCCGAGCCCGATAAGCCCGTCGGCGAAATTCTCGGCCTCCGCCACTCGCGTAGCCTTGCCGTTGAGGAACGCGCCTCGCCCGCGCATGCAATGAAACAACTCGCCATGCACGGGGTCGTATATGATTCCGACGACGGTGTGCTTGTCCATGTGGCAAGCGAGCACGACGGTCCAAGCCGGAAGCCCGCGAACGAAGTTCGACGTGCCGTCTATCGGGTCGATGATCCAAGTGTAGGGAGTCGATCCTTCAGCCTCCGGGTGCTCTTCCCCGACAACGCCGTCGTCTGGAAATCTCCTCGCGATTTCTTGCCGGATGAACAATTCGACATTCCTGTCCGCTTCCGAAACAAGATCCTGAGGAGCTTTGATTTCAACCGAAAGCGCATCGACATTCCGAAAATATTCCAACGCCCGGGCGCCGGCATCCCGGCAAATCGATATTCCCGTTTCGCATCTTGATCGGATGTTTTCTTCTTCGCTCATCGTGCTGCGTTCTCATTTGCGCCGGAACGCCCTCTCTGCGCTTGGAACCGGTAGTGCTTCTATTGCCGGTCGTACGCTTCGGCAACCAGAAGTTGCCATCGTTTCGCGCCGCTCTCAAATCAGTTTGGACAAGGTTGGCGGATGGCGCGTCGCAACCCTCAGCTTCGCTGATTGTCGCGGATAGCCGAGCATCGGCATCAGCGTTTGGTCGCTGTCCGGGCGGGCGATTGGGATCTTTCGAAAGCGACCGCGATTGGACATTCGGCGGATTTCGACGGCTCGCGGATCGGCCTCGGCAAGAGCCGACGATATTGCGCTGACGACGGGTATCGTGAAGTTGAAGGCGCCAGCCGGATGATCCACGAACGTCCGTTCAAAAAATCGCTATGGCGGATGGCGCACTTGCGAGAGCCACGCAAATGCATTAGCTGCAAGCGATAACTTAGCCGCATTTATTTTAAGCGGCCGTAACTGAGCGAGTCTCTGGAACGGGCGCGCGAGCAGCACGAGAAGGACAATATGATGATTAACAACGGCGTGTTTCGCAGGATCATCGCCGCGGCGATGGTTTCTTTGGCTTGTGCAACATCTTACGCGCAAGACGCCGCGGACGGAATGACCGACGAAATCGCCGCTGCCCGCGAATTGATCTTTACCGGCGATCCGGCAGAGTTGACGTCCGCATTGGAAACTTTCAGGGCGCTGGCGGAGCGCGACCCGGAAAACATTGATGTGCTTTATTTTCGCGGAACGGCGGCGTTGAATTTATCGGTTTTTGATCCGGCTCTCTTGGAGCAGCCGCTTACCGAAGACGAGCAAGCCGCGCTACTGGAGGAAGCCATAGAGAGCTTCAGAAAGGTCTTGGAATTGCGACCAAATCTTGCCGGGGCCAGGTTGGAGCTTGCAAGGGCGCTTTTCGTTCGCGGCAAATGCACTCTTCCTCCGGAAGACCTGCTCGAGCACATCTTGGGCGATGATTGCGACGAAGCCGCCCACCATTACCGCAGGGCGCTCGCGACCGATTCGTTGCCGGACTTCCTCGCGGAAGTCACGAATTGGCAGCTGAACATCATCAGGGCCCGAAAGAGAATGACCGCGAGATTGCAGGTGACGGCTGCACCGGACACGAACATCAATGCGGCCACTTCGGCGACGCGCTTCATTCCCGCTATACCGATCGCTCCGTACTTCGACATCAACGAGCAAGACAGAGCCACCTCGGGAATCGGATTGAGGATTTCCGGCTCGGCCGATTACAGGCATCCGTTGGAAAGGTCTTTGTTCCCTAATTCCACGACACGGATTCGGATCGGAACGACGCTTGCGAGGAGCGAGTATGAAGGCAACAGGTTCGATACGACGTCCCTTTATCTCCGAGCCGGACCGGAAGTTCTTTTTGAGCGTGCGCGGGCAAGCCTGCTGGCTTTGGGCGACTACGGCTGGGCGTCCGGCAGCCGAGTAGGATACGGCTTGGGTTTGGAGTTGAACGGCGATGTTCGTTTGACCGACAGATTGTTTTGGGGCGGCAGCGTTGAAGCGATAAATCGCAGGTATCGAAACGACTCCGGCAGAAACGGGCCGCGATACTACTTCAGTACGAACCTTGCATACACTTTGACTCCTGCGATCCTTGTCGGCGGGCGGCTTGGTTTGGACAGAATCAGAACCGAAAGCCTGACGGGCAAGCATCAGAGGAAATCGATCGGCGTCTTCGCGGATTTCGATTTGCCCCCGATATTGAGCATATCGGGATTCCGGACGGGCGTCGCGTATGACCGTTCGCTGACGAATTACGAGCGTCCCGGATATTTCATTCTGAGTCCGAATGCGCGCAGGGACCGCGCAAAGGCGGCCCGGCTTTCGATTTCGAACGTAAACTTCACAGTTTACGACTTCGCACCGACTGTGACGCTTGTTTACGAGACGAATGAATCGAATATTCCGACGATCGGATACAATCGGACGCGCGTTGAATTCGCATTCGGCAGGATTTTCTGAGCGGACTCATTTGTGGACCGTCTGCTGTCGCGATGGCGGCAGGCGGAGCGGACCGCGACTGCGCGTTTGAATCAACCGCCGGTCATAGGGAATGTCTTAACCATTCCGGGGGAAGGTGATATTGGCTTGGAGCGCAGAGTAACTTGAGCTGGTTGAATCTGCCATGGCTCAGGGCAACTATTTCCTGACTTGGATGGAATGGGCGCACTGTACGACACCATCGGGATCAATTACTCCAAAGCCCGCCGAACCGATCCGAGAATTGCCGAAGCGGTCCACGTCCATCTGGGCGATGCGAAAACCGTTTTGAACGTCGGGGCCGGAACCGGTTCGTACGAACCGCCCCATCTCAAGGTCACCGCTGTCGAACCCTCCGCGGTGATGATCAATCAGAGGTTGCCAAGTGATGCCTTTGTCATTCAAGCCAGCGCCGAAGAGTTGCCGTTCCGGGACAAATCTTTCGACGCCGCCCTTGCGATACTCACTGTTCATCATTGGGCCGATCTCCGGAAAGGTCTTGCGGAAATGCGGCGTGCAACGCGCGGCAAGATCGTGATCCTGACGTTTGATCCATTGAATGCGGACTTCTGGTTGCTGGACTATCTCCCGTCAATTGAAGCGGCAGATCGAAAACAGATACCCTGCTTGTCGGATTTTGAAAATGCGCTCGGTCCAGTCGACCGCATTGAAGTTCCTATTCCGCACGACTGCGTCGATGGCATGCTATGCGCATATTGGCGTCGCCCCGCGGCCTATTTGGATCCGGAAATTCGCGGGGCAATATCCACATTCTCGAAAATCGGCGACTTGGAGGAACCTCTGGCACGTTTGGAGGACGATATTCGAAGCGGAAGGTGGGAGAGAAAGTACCGCTGGCTGCTCGAAAAGGATGCGTTGGATTTGGGCTGCCATCTCGTGGTGACGCGATAGGAAATCGCAATCACGCTTTTGCGCCGATTGAGCCGATAGGAATCGCTCCAGCATCGAATATGGTTTGAAGAACGCCGATGACAGTATCTGGCGGAGTCTCGACTTGAATGCGCAATAGTCGAAGAAAAGTCGAACTGCATCTGCCATTTGGGCTTCCCGGTTCGATCAATTGCAAAGCAGCGCAGGTGTTGACCAAAACACTCTCCGGAAACCCGGGGTGATTCAAAATTTTGCAGTTTCAATCGCTCTCAACTGCACTTGAACGTTTCTTCTGCTTGGATCCAGCAGATTTTTGCTCAGGTTGAGGTGCGTTTGTCACGGGCAGTGTCAAGCTGCGTGATAGTCCCCTTTTCCCCAATATCTTCCGTATGCTGTCTTGGCGCAGCCTCAACAGCGTCCTCAGATCCGGGGCTTTCAACGTCTCCGAGTCTTGCATGTTCGTCGTCCTCTCGATTTTTTCGGCTGAATTTGCTCGCATTCATGGATTGCCTGCTTGACAGAAATTGATACGGTTTCCGCCCTTCGGAGACCGAGTAATCGGGCAGCCTGGCTCCGTTACCGAGCTTTTCCTCCAAACGCTTTCCTGTTGATGTCGGTTCAAGCACCGTATGGAACCACTCGCTTGCCTCTTTCCGATCAATCACGTACCCGTGAGTAGGATATGCCGTTAACATTGAATTTAATTTGCTTGCCTCAATGTTTTTGCCTTCAGACAGCAATCGCACACCGTACTTGGATGCAATCAAATTAGCCATATACGCTTCGCCAACATAAAGCGGGTCGATCTGTCTGTAAATTGGTGTAAACAAGCCGGCTGTCATTTCTGTTGCAATCTGAGAGCTTGAACGAAAATTCAGCAGCTTCGCCTAGATATTGAGTGGCCTCGCCAAGATGTGGTATCTTTTGTCAACTTTGAACCCGACAAAAGGATGCCGGACATGCCCTGGAACGAGACCACCAAGACCGAGTATACACGCCCTCGGGATCGGTTTGAAAGCGATTTGACGGATGAGGAATGGAATTTGGTCGAACCGTGCCTTCCGCCTCCGGCCAAGAGAGGACGCCCCCGCAAGACAGACCTTCGGGAGGTGTTCAATGCGATCCAGTTTGTGCTCGCCACCGGAGGCCAGTGGCGGGCACTTCCTCATTGTTTTCCGCCAGTTACGACGGTCCAATATTATTTCCATCTCTGGAGTCGCAACGGGGTCATCGACCGGATGACGGACAAGCTTCGCAGCCTCGGGCGCAAGCTGGCGGGACGCTCGGAGACCCCGACCGCTGCGGCGATCGACACCCAATCGGTGAAGACGACGGAGAGCGGCGGGCCTTCGGGCTACGACGCGGGCAAGAAGGTCAAGGGGCGCAAGCGCCACCTCGTCGTCGACGCCGAAGGGTTCCCGCTCGGGCTCGCCGTCCACGCGGCTTCGGTGCAGGATCGGGACGGAGCTCCGGCGGTGATCCTCGGAGTGCTGGAGAAGGCGCCGCACATCAAGAAAATCTGGGCGGACGGCGGATATCAAGGAAAGAAGCTGGCGTCCGCGCTCACGAAGCTCGGGATCGGAACCGATCTTGAGATCATCAAAAAACCCAAGGATGTCAAAGGCTTCACGGTTCTCTACCGCCGCTGGGTCGTGGAGCGGACCTTCGCCTGGATGTCGCGCTGCCGGCGTCTGGCGAAGGACTACGAGCGGAGCTTGGAGAGCTCGCTGGCGTGGGCGCAGCTGGCCGCGTGCCGCTTCATGATGCGCCGGATCGCAAGGGCCACAACATGCTGATAATAAACAATAAAATGGGATTCATGAATTTCCGTTCATACTCTGAGATGCCGTCCTCAAGGTAATGGCGCTACCAAATTTCACTTTGGTGTGCAAAAAAAACTCCTCGAATGCTTCAAACGCTTGGAGTTTGTAGGCTGACAATGTGTCCATTACCGTAAGACCCGACTGCGTTTCCCAAATCTCATCCTTCTTCAACAATTGCACATCAAGCGGCCCAAGCTCCCCATGATCCGACATGATGAGTTCATGCGCGCCCAAAGCAGCGAGTGTGCCTGCACTCTTGCAAAAACCAGACACATAAAGAAAAAAACGCTCATATTGCGTTTGAAGACATCTCGTGATCCTATGCGCCGCATCTGGATCTCCACCCATCGTCACGAGCATCAGGAGCACATTCTTCCGACTTCGCAGGGCGATGCAGTTATCGATAAAGTGCTGGTCTGTAGGTCGCTGGATTGGCCCGTTAAAGTGGATTATATCGGCATCAAGCTCTTCGGCCAAAAGGTCGGCAATCTGTTCCAGCGATTGAGTTTTCGGCATCTTCCTGTCCATCTTGAGATGCCAACTACGGCGACCAAATCATCTTGATTGAGGTAAGTATCGGCATTCAAACGAGCATGTCAGACGGAATTCAATGGTGATCATCGGTGACGACCGAGTGAATCTTCCTTGAAATGGTCGAAGTGAAGCGCTCCAGCCAGATGCCTGAAAGTCTTGTTCTGAGATGCAGACACCGCGATGACGGCGAAAGAACTGTTGTTCGTCAGCGCAGGGTCAAACTGCGGAAGCTGGCGGCACGCCTTCCGCACCTTTCGTTTCGGGGGCTCCATCCGCTATCGCGAGCTTTGGAGCGTCGAGGAAAGCTTCTGGATCGTCAAGCGCAACTTCAAGGTGCAGCAGTCAAAGCCGGAAAGAGCGTCTACAGAACAGCCCTCGTCGAACTTCCCGACAGCCTCAACAAAGCCGAACGGCAAGGACAGCTCGCCAAAAAAATCCAGTACTTCACAGAGCACTTGATGGACCACCGACGTCGGTCGTCAGTCGAGCCAGAGTTTCAAGGCACCCGCCAGCCCTTGCGGTGGGCTGGAGTGCGCAGCGCGACCGGTCAAGGCAAGGGTTGCAGCCCCTTCCGAATTCGGCGGTGATCAACGAGTGCCGCCCGCTTCGGGTGGAGGGGCGGCTGATACGGGTCGAGAGTAGCTCAATTTCATATGGCCGCAAAAGGCGGTGGCGGCCGGATGCGAGCCCAAATTCAGACTCCTTCAGGAGCAGCGCGTCGCGGAACATCTCGCGCGCAATTTCAAAGCTTCTGCCGGACTCGAGGTAATCATGTGTTTCCAAAAGCTCGGGAATCCGGCGCCAGCCCTTCCAAGCTCGTCGACCAACCGTTGAACCGCGGGCATTCCAAGCGGATCTTCGTCAATCCCGCCGCCCGCGCAACCGACAGGCCGTCACGGCGTTTGCGGTATCCTTGCACCGCATTCAAAATTCGCTTGCTCGGCGCGCTTTCCGGATGGTCGTTGATATCTTCGGGCGTCTCGAATTGTCGGCGGATATCCGAAAGTGCCGCGATTTCATGCTCCGCCACATGTTCAATTGCCCCGAATGCAAACGTGTCAGAAAACAGCAGCCCCTCGAACTCGTGCCTCTGAACATAAGGGAACCCCCGTTTCGTGCCGAGATTGTTTCTATGGATTTCCTGACCGAGATCTTTCTCCAAACCCTCAACCGACCGCTCTCCCTTGTCCTTAAAGCCGTAGTAATCGACCAGCGACGTTACGGCGTTGAAATTCCAGCTTAAATTAACCATGTCCGATACGAGTTTTTCAAAGCTGACGTTGCCGCCGCCGGCATTGCAACCGCTGGCGCTTCTGGCGCGGTGGATCCGAATGGCAAACGGGTAGACTCCCAATGGACACAAATGATTGGCGAGAACTTCTTTGACGAACCCTTCCTCCGTCTGACCCTCCACTGAAATGGCGAGCCGAATCAAGGACGGCCCCCTATCAAGTTCTTCTGCCAGAGCTCGCCCGTTGTGTATTTTTCCAACCAGTGCCGGTACTCTCTTTTGTCGTGCCTAAGAATCCTCGTCCGCCCGTCCTTCAACTCCAGAACGTGGATTTCGTCGAAGTCGAACTCGTCGACCAGCAGGGGCGACTGGGTTGCAACGATGACCTGCCGCTCCTCTGCGAGCGCTTTGATCATGTCTCCGACCAAGGCGATGGCGGAAGGATGCAACCCCAGTTCCGGTTCATCCATGAGCAGCACGTCGGGGAGCATCTCGGGCGGGAGGTTCAACAGCGTCACCAGCGCGAAGAGGCGCAGAGAGCCATCCGATGTCAGGTTGGGGCCGAAAGTCTTGTTCATGCCCTTCGCCTTCCATTGAAGCAAAACCGCCCTTGCGTCCTCTTCAATTTGAAACCGATCGAAATTCGGCAGACATCGCCCAATATAGTCGCAAATGGATTCGAAACGGCGCGAATATTCGCGTTCCAGGCGAAGCAAGATTGCAGCCAAGTTCCCGCCATTGGACAAAAGGTAGTTGTTTTCCGTCGGATCACATTTCGTCATGAACGCAGAATTGAAAGAGGTGTCGTGAAACTGATACGCGGAGCAACGCCGCAAAAGATGGACAAGCACTCCTGCAGCCTTCCGTTCGAAGTCGACGAATTTGTCCGACTGTCCGGCTTCAACGATTTTCGCCTCAACATGACTTGTTCCAAGTTCCTGCCAAGGTGCCTCGGCGCCGGATCCAACGCGGGTGAATCGAAATGCCTCATCCACAAACTGGAAACGGTCCGGCTGCGCGTATTCAAGCGTGAATCGATAATCGTTGCGTCCGGACTCCGTCCGTATGGCCAGTTGGGCTTCCATCCGCAGGCAGGTTTTGCTGCCGCCGAACAACTGATCGTCGGCGCCGCCGTAGCGCTGAACGAACTCGTTCAAGCGACGGACGCGGATCATCCAGCTCATCATCTCGAAGAAGCGAACGAGATTGGATTTTCCAGAACCATTTGCGCCGATCAGCAACGCGGCACGAGGCATGTCGCCGATCTCGACGTCGGCAAGAGATCGAAAACCTTTAACGCGAAAAGACTCGATGAAATTCGGCATGTTCTGTCCTCATTTATCCCTCAACGGGCATCGCTTCATGCGACTCATCTTCCGGCCGTCGCCAATGACGCAAAAACGACGCCCGGCCTCCTCGGGTCGACGCGCAGACGAAAGATTCTCGCTCCCGCCGAAGGAATGCCTCGCGAAATATCCCGCGCGGAGGCCAGCTTTTTGCTGTCGCATTTTGAACTTGGCGGCACCGAACCCTTCGTGCCGGAGCAGGCGGCCTTTACTGCGCATAATCGTCAAAGCGAAAGAAATAAAGAGTTTCAGAAATCTTGATCGCCCGTCAAATGCTGCACCGCTGTCGGACGGAACAGCCGCCGACAAAGCCGGTGCCGTCTTGTGAAACTCGGGCCCGGAGAATACGCAAACGATCTCACGGACTCAGGAAATGCCGCAGCTCAATCTGGGGCCTTTACTCCAGCGTTCAATCCTGATCTACGCCAAGTGATTGTTATGAAATGTTTATAGGAAAAAATGTCGAATTCAGGGCGCTATCGGCCGCGCCATACGGGTTCGCGTTTTTCCGCGAATGCTTTCGCGCCCTCGATCTGGTCTTCGCTGGAATAAAGGCGATCGACCGTCGCGAGTTGCCGTTTCGTGACACGATTCAAAGCGTCCTGAAACCTCATGTCCTCAGCTTCGCGCACGATTTCCTTGATCGCGGCATAAACGAGCGGCGGGCCGCTTTCCAAAAGCCGGGCAAGGTCCCAAGCCTTTTCCCGCAAATCCTCAGCGTCGACGATCTCTTTCACCAGCCCCCATCCGCGGGCTTCCTCAGCGTCGAACCAGCGCCCGGTCAGCAGGAGGTCCATGGCGGCATGGTAGGGAATCCGTTTCGGCAGCTTGATCGAGGCCGCGTCCGCCACCGTTCCGGATCGGATTTCCGGCAGGGCGAATGTCGCCGTCTGGCTTGCGATCAGCAAATCGCATGACAAGGCGAGCTCCAGCCCGCCGCCGCAGCAGATCCCGTTGACTGCGCAGACGACCGGCTTGTTCATGTTTCCCAGTTCCTGAAGGCCTCCGAAGCCGCCGACCCCGTAGTCCCCATCCACGGCGTCTCCTTCAGCCGCCGCTTTGAGATCCCATCCGGCGCAGAAGAAACGTTCCCCTTCGGCTCTCAGGATGGCCACGCGCATGTCGGGATCGTCTCTGAATTCAGCGAAAACATCGCCCATGACCCGGCTGGTCGCCAAGTCGATGGCGTTCGCCTTGGGCCTGTTCAGACTGACCTCAAGAATGCCGCCGGATTTGCGCAAGCCCAAGGGCGACGGAACTTCTTCATTCATTTTCAATCTCCCGAATCAAAGCGTCCACCGCGAATCCGCCTGAAGGCAGCGCCAGATAGGGGTTGATTTCCGCTTCGATCAGTGTGTCTGCCCTCGCCAAAGCGAAATCGGCCAGCGACATGGCGGCGGTGATCAAAGCATCGACGTCGGCGGCTTTTCCCCCTCGATATCCTGCCAGAAGCTTCCAAATGCGCAATCGTTTCAATGCGGCTTCGATCTCGCAGCGCGTTGTCGGAAGAAGCAGAAACTGCGCGTCGGCCATCAATTCGGTCCATACGCCTCCCGCTCCGACAGTCAGCATCAATCCTTGACCTCCCGACTCGCGCATTGCGCCGATCAGCATTTCAGCGACAGTATCCGTTATGAATTGCTCGACAAGAAAGCCATTTTCGTCCGGCATCGCCGCCAAAGCGGTTTCAACTGCCTGCCGGCTCGCAAGATTGACCGCGACGGCGTTCGCTTCCGTCTTGTGCTGAAATGCGAGGGCTTTGAGAACGACGGGGTAGCCGATCCGTTCAGCCGCGTCGGCGACTGCCGCCGCATCGGGCGCCGTCGCTCCGTAAGGGACAGGAACCGAGTGCGCTTTCAAAGCTGTCTTCGCCTCGGCTTCGTCCATCGTCCGAATTGGGCCTGCATTACTCTGAACCTGCTGAATAGGCGGAGGTTTTGGCGCGGCCCAGCATTCTCCGATTTCGGCAGCGGCTTCGGCGGCTTCGATCGCTTCCGGAATGCCATGCAGCGGAACGATGCCGCGCTGCATGAGCCGCTCCGACCAAGTTTCGGACAGATTTTCCGGGAGGCAGCTGACTACGGCAATCCTTATGCCTGTATCGCGGCAGCTTTGCTCGATCGCGTTCGCCGCCGGTTCCCATTGAGCATCGGCGCAACGATCCGTTCTTGGAAAATCCATTACGAGAAACCCGAGATCATAGCCGCCTGACAGCATCGCCGAAAAAATTCTCCGCAGCGCCGGTTCGTTTCCCCACTGATAGGTGTGATAGTCGAGCGGGTTGGCAAGGTGCACCATGGGCCCCAGCGCTTCGCGAAGCTTCTCTGTCTGCGAGGGCTTCAGCTCTCCGAAGCGCAGCGATGTCGGTTCGGCCGCGTCCGCCATCAAGCATGCCTCGCCTCCGGAACAGGAAAGCGAGCAGACGTTTCGGCCCGCCAGAGGTCCGCCGACATGCAGTATCTTGAGTGCTTCGATAAGTACGGAAATGCTCCCGACCCGCGCAATTCCCAGCCTTTTGAAGAGCGCCGAGGCATACGCATCGCTTCCTGCAATAGCGCCCGTATGCGAGACAGCCGCTTCGCGCGCTTCCGGACTGCTTCCCGCTTTGAGCGCGATGATCGGCTTTCGCCGCCTCCGCGCAAAATCCGCCAGTTCTTCGTAGTGCGAAGCCGGAGAAAGGCTCTCGATATGCAGGCCGATCGCCGTGACTCGATCATCATCCAGAAGTTCCTTCGCGACTTCGCACTGCGTGACGCTTGCTTGGTTGCCTGAAGTCACCAGATAGGAAATCGGCAGGCCGCGGGCTTGCATCGAGATATTGATCGCGAGGTTGCTGCTTTGAGTCAGAATAGCTGCCCCTGAACCGCAAACCTTTCCTCCGTGCTGGTCGGGCCAGATCGGAGCCCCTTCGAGGAAGTTGATCAAGCCGTAGCAGTTCGGACCGAGAAACGGCATTTCCCCCGCAGCTTTCAGCAGTTCAGCCTGCAGTTCCGCGCCGGTCTGATCCTCCTTTTCGGCTTCGGCGAAACCTGAAGCGAAGCAAACTGCGCCCCCGGCGCCTCGTTCGGACAGACGTGTCAATATCGAGGGCGTGAGATTTCTGTTGACGCCGACGAAGCTGGCATCGGGAGCGCAAGGCAGATCGTCCACGCTCCTGTAGCATTTGCGACCGTGAACGGTTTCCTTGCTCGGATGGACCGGCCAGACATCGCCATCGAATCCCATTTTATTGCATTGGTCGACAACTTGCTCTGCCCAACCGCCTCCGAATGCGGCTATGTGGCTCGGCCTGAGCAATCTGCCCAGCCGGGATGGCCTCCCAGTCATCCCCCAAGGGGCCTCAGCAGCTCACGCCCGATGATATGGCGCTGGATTTCGGATGTGCCGTCCCAAATCCGTTCGACTCTTGCGTCGCGCCAGAAGCGTTCGAACGGCAAATCATCCATGAGGCCCATGCCTCCGTGGATCTGAACGCACTCGTCGGTCACGCGGGCAAGCATCTCCGTCGCGTAAAGCTTCGCGCTGGCGATCTGCCGATTCGCCGGAAGCCCTTTGTCGACTCTGGACGCCGCGGCCAAAGTCAGCCAGTCAGCCGCGTCGATTTCAGTGATCATGTCGGCAAGCTTGAAACTGACGCCTTGAAAACGCCCGATGTTGGTGCCGAACTGCTTGCGCTCGGCCGCATAGGGGACAGTGAGTTCGAAAGCGCGGCGCGCTCGGCCGACGCTCATTGCCGCCACTGTGATTCGCGTCCCGAACAGCCATTCCTCCGCCAATTCGAATCCTCTGTGCGGTTCGCCGAGAACTTGATCGTTCGAAAGTTTGCAGTCTTCGAAACGAAGTATGCAGTTCTGGTAACCCCTATGGGAAATCGAATTGTAACCGTGCGCGATTTCGAATCCCGGCGTTCCCCGGTCCACCAGAAAGCATGTGATCTTTTTCTTTATGCCCCGGGGCGTCTGCTCTTCTCCCGACGCGGCGAAGACGATTGCGAAATCGGCCAAATCCGCGTGCGATATGAAGTGCTTCGTGCCGTTGAGGATCCAGCCGCCGGCCGTTTGGCGGGCCGCGCACTGCATGCCGCGCACGTCCGAACCGGCGCCGGGCTCGGTCATTGCGAGCGCGTCGAACTTTTCGCCACGCGCGGCTGGGTAGAGATAGCGTTCGCGTTGCTCGTCCGTGCAGGCCATAAGGATCCCGGACGGCCTGCCGAAAAATACGGTAAGCGCTTGCGAGCCCCGGCCGAGCTCGCGCTCAACGAGGGCGAAGTCGAGATGGCTGAGCCCTCCGCCGCCCGCCTCCTCGGGGAGATTGCAAGCGAAAAACCCCGCCGCCTTGCACTTGTCGGCGATTTCCGTGCCGAGTTCGCGCGGAACGGAACCCGTTCGTTCAACCATTGCCTCGTGGGGATAAATTTCTTTATCCAAAAAGGATCGAACGGACTCGACAATCAGCTCTTGCTCTTCATTCAGGTCGAAATCCATAGCGCCACCCCTTGTCGCACCTGAGGAACGTGAACTAGCGGTCGCGAGTAGATTCGCGATGTCCGTACGCAGGTCAATAGCGAAATTCGATAAGCATCCGCTCATGCGATTTTTCACGATCACGTGTTGCCGCCGCCTTGCATCAGGAACCGATGGCCATGCTGCGGCAACCTGCTATTTCAGCCGTGCGGCGAACAGGATTTCAGACCAGAAGGCAGACCGGCGCCAAATCAAGCCGCGTCATTTCGAGGCCGAGCAGCCGAAGCGGTCGCGCGACCCGCCTGGCTTCGAGCGTTGTCCCGCCCTGTCGGACAGCTGCCTCTGTCGGTCGGTTTTTGAACCGGCAGCGGAGAGAAGCGGAATCCGGAATGCCCTCGAAGAAGCCGCCTATCTACAGGACAGATTGGTTGCGGAAGAGTCGGAGCAAATTTGCTCAATAAGAGACTTGGCAGCGAAGGTCGCCGCCCGGAAACTTTGCGATCAAGCGTACGACCGCCGTACCGATTCCTGTCAACATGGCGTGCCGCAAGGAAGAATGTCTGCGAAGAAGTGACCGGAGACCGCATTCAGGGTCGCAGGCCGACCTGTTTGCGCGCAAATCGCGCCGTCGCTAGAAAGATGCGGCGCCAATACTGGATTCAGCTAAAGACAAACGGGCGATGCTATGGAAAGTCATTTGAAACCGATCAGATACGGCATGTTCGGAGGCGGGCGGAATGGCTTCATCGGACATGTGCATAGGATCGCCGCCAGGCTGGACGATAATTTCGAGCTTGTCGCCGGCGCGTTGTCTTCCGACCCTGGCGTCGCTGCCGCTTCGGCCGCGGATCTGCGACTTGATCCGGCGCGAAGCTATAATTCCTTTCAAGAAATGGCTGAGGCGGAATCCGCCCGGTCCGACGGTATCGAAGCGGTGGTGATCGTGACTCCGAATCACCTTCACGCCGGACCCGCCGTGGCGTTTCTGGAAGCCGGAATCCATGTGATTTGCGACAAGCCGCTGACGGCCACGCTCGACGAAGCCGCGGCCGTCGAAGAAGCGGCGCTCCGGACCGGAAACGTCTTCGCGGTCACCTACTGCTACACGGGATATCCGATGGTTCGCGAAGCGCGCGACCGCATCAGGAAGGGACAGCTTGGCCGGATCAGAACGGTTCATGTCGAGTATCCGCAAGGCAGGCTTTCAGAACCGCTGGAGGACATGGGCCTGAAAATGGCGCGATGGCGGATGGACCCGTCCCGATCCGGTCCGGGCGGCTGCGTGACGGATATCGGGACGCATGCCTACCATATGGCGCGTTTCGTTTCGGGGTTGCGCGTCGAAGAATTGTGCGCGGAATTGTCGACATTCGTCCGCACGCGCCGCGTCGACGACGATGTTCAAGTTCTTCTCCGTTTCGAGGGCGGCGCGAAAGGCATGCTTTGGGCGTCGCGGGTCGCGCCGGGCCACGACAACGGCCTGAAGATTCGCGTCTACGGCGAAAAGGCCGGATTGGAATGGGTGCAGGCGGACCCGAATTACCTGGTCCATACCCCGCTGCGCGAGCCCAAGCAGATCATCGCCTGCGCGGGAAACGGCGCGGGTCCTGCGTCTCGTCGGGTCGCTCGCGTGTCCGCCGGGCATCCCGAAGGATATCTCGAGGCATTCGCGGTGATTTATGCCGAAGCGGCGGCAGCGATCCGGGCGCATCAGGCAGGGAAGCCCATTCCGCAAGACGTCGAAATGCCCGGCATCAAGGACGGCGTGGAAGGAATGCAATTCATACAAGCCTGTCTTGACAGTTCGGCGGCAAACGGCGCTTGGACATCGATAAGCCGATACGGGGCAGCCTCCGAATAAGGCACCGCGCGGTCGCGGCTTGAGCAAACTTTCGGCATCAATTCGGTCCGAAGCGGGAGGTGCGGCCAGCTCCGACATCGCGCGAATTTCCGCGGATGCGGCGCAGTCCGAAAAAAAGTCTGGACATACGAAGATTTGCCGGTTTCTACTCCGAAGTCTGTTTGCAATGCTGCGCTTCAATGGAGCTACAGATGGCGGTTGACAGCGAAATCATGCGATCGACTCGTCCGGGCGGCACCCTCAGGCGGAAAAGCGCAGGCCGCGCCTCCAGGATTGCCGAACGGAAGGCAGCTCTCCCCGACGAATTGAAGCCGGTTCGACCGGGGCTCGTCAGCGGAAAATACAAGGTTCTTTCCGAATCCGACATCGGTCTGATCCATGAAGCGATCTTGGCGGTGATGGAAGATGTCGGTTTCGCCAATCCGACGAAATCCATCATGCAGCATTGCACCCGCGTCGGCGCCGTTCTCGGCGACGACGGCAGGCTCAGGTTTCCGCGCAAAGTCGTGGCCGACGTCATGGAAACGGCCTGTCGAAAGATTACGCTGCATGCGCGCGACCCCGAAAGAGACCTTGTTCTGGAGGGCAGCCGCGTTCATTTCGGAACGGGCGGCGCAGCCGTGCACATCGTCGACTCCCGAACCGGGGACTACCGCGACTCCGTGCTTCGCGACATCTACGACATGGCCCGCGTTGTGGATTGCTGCGAGCATGTGCACTACTACTATCGAACGGTGGTTGCACGCGATCTTCCCGATCCGTTCGAGCTGGATGTGAACACGCATTACGCATGCTTGCAGGGAACGACGAAGCACATCGGCGGTTCATTCTCCATTCCCGACAGCGTGCATGCCACGCTCGGCATGTTCCACGATGTGGCCGGAGGCGAAGACGCGTGGCGCGCGCGTCCTTTCTGTTCCACGAACTCGTGTTTCATCGTTCCCCCCATGACTTTCGCTGAAGACGCCTGCAATTGCTTGGAGGCAGCCGTTTACGGAGGGATGCCCGTGAACCTGCTTGCGGCCGGCCAGGCCGGCGCGACCGCGCCGGCAGCGCTGGCGGGCACCGTCGTCCAAGAGATGGCGGAATGTCTGGCGGCGCTGGTTTACGTGAATTCGATGGTTCCCGGCGCTCCGGCGATACTCGGGCTTTGGCCTTTCGTTTCCGACCTTCGGACAGGGGCCATGTGCGGCGGATCCGGCGAGCAGGCGATACTGATGTGCGCGGCGGCGCAGGTGGCGAACTCCTTCGGGATTCCCGTCAGCGTCGCAGGCGGAATGTCGGATTCGAAAATGCCCGACATCCAGTCGGGATTCGAAAAAGCGTGCAATCAGACTCTGATCGGGAATTCAGGCGCCAACATGATCTACGAGAGCGCCGGAATGCATGCGTCGCTGCTGGGCGCGTGCTACGAGTCGCTTGTCTTGGACAACGATTCATTGGGCGCCGCGATGCGAACCGTCCGGGGAATCGAAGTGAACGACGACACGCTCTCGGTCGACGTCATCGCGGACGTCACGATGAACGGCCCCAATCACTACCTCGGTTCGAATCAAACCTTGAAGCTGATGCAGACCGAATACCAGTATCCCGTCGTGTGCGACCGATTGAGCCCGAAGGAATGGGGAGAGCGGAATCGGGAGCTCGCTCTGGACCGGGCCGAGGCCAAGGTGAAGGAAATCTTGTCCAGCCATTTTCCCAACCCGGTGCCGTTGGATGTCGATGCGAGGCTGCGGGACAAGCTGCCGATAGCGCTCGAGCCGGAACACATGAGACCGCAGTAGCCAGAGCGGATTTCATTCAGCAACTGCCTCTCGCGGTTGTCAATATTCAGGTCCAAGAAGGCTGCATTCCATTTTTTCGGTCAGGCGGCTGCGGTGCGACAAGCCCTCCGATCGAGGACGTCGGGCCAACGGTTGTTTCCAAAGCGGCATTTGATGGCGAGCAGAGCGTTCGCATTCGAACAGCGGCACGTCGTCCGACAGCCTTCCCGCTTCGACCCCGCCCGAAAACCCACTCCTCGCCGGGGCGCATTCGGGTACCCAAAGGGGCGTGATTGGATGCGCATTGATACTTCGGAACGAGTTCGAACGGCTGTTCCGCAGACTCAATGGCTGTCGGCGCATCTGCACGCGGTCCGACAAGCTCGACGCGATGTTTCCGGGCTCGCTGAACTTTGCTCTCTTCGTCGAAATGATATCCGATTTAGCGTAGACAGGCACTAGTCCGGCGACGATAATTGATTACGTTGTTATTGCCACATAGATTGAACGGGACATGCGATGATTCGAGAGGCAAACGTGGCAGGCAATACTATCGCCAAACTTGGGGAAAATGTGGATCCTTGCTTGCGCCCACGGGCGAAAAGAAGCAGCCGTGCAGCGGAGGAAGAAGCGCGAACCAACTTGCATGAAGCGGTCGATGGTGAATCCAAGCCAAAAAACTTGGCGCAAATCATTGAGGATTGCGTTGCCCCCCTCGGAGGCGTGGAGCTTGAACTACCGCCTCGCTAATCTGCGGATTTCGGTTTAGACGTCATCCATGTACATTCTCGACACCAATGTTGTGTCTGAATTGATGCTCCCCAATCCAAATCGAGCAGTCAGAGCTTGGGCATCAAGCCAAGAACTGACGAGCCTGTATCTGACCTCCATCAACGAGGCTGAGATGCGCTACGGCTATGAGATCAAGCCGTTGGGCAAAGCGCGGGAACGTCTGGGTGAATCCGTTGAGCGTGTTTTGCAGATCGGCTTCGCCAATCGAATCTTGCCATTCGATAGCGCCGCGGCGGGAGTTTATGCGAAGCTTGCCGCCGCCCGGAAAGCCGTCGGCCGGCCGGTCAAGCGGTTCGACGACCTGATAGCGGCAGTCGCGTTGGCGCATGACATGTCAATCGCCACGCGGAATACCCAAGACTTTGAAAGCGCAGGTCTGCGTCTTGTCAATCCGTGGAATGGCGCACATGTTCGTTGATTTTCGAAGATTGAATCGCCCCTGCTCTCTCAATCAGGAATCCGTTGCGGCCGCGCCTTTTCGAAGAAATCGACGCCCATCTGCAGGAGCAGGTCTCCGCAATCGAGCGGAACCCAATTCTCGATGATTTTCGAATCCTGGCAGCGATAGAAATCCATGATCCTCAGCGTCAGCTTCCGGCCTGTCGCGGGGACGCCGAGATAAGGCCCGGCAAGGGTCATGGCCATGGAGGGCCGGCCGGATACCGCGGCATATGCACCGTCTCCTATTCTGCAGTAGTGATCTCCTCGCAGGCAGTCCGGATCCAAGGCCCCCGTTGTTGCTACCGGGTTAAAACTCCCCAAAAGCGCCGAAGTAACATTTCCCGGTCCGGTGACTGCGAATTCGTTCAGGGAATCACTGTTGGATGCTTGCCGACAATGTTGCGAGGCAACTCCGTGTGGCCGCTTCAAGCGATCAGCCCAGCGGCAGTGAAATTACACTTCCAGCCAAGGGATGCTTCTCCAAGAGATCATTTGACACTCGAATCCGGGCCGACGCGACAATCAGTCGTTTCGGGTCATTGCCCAAGCATAGGCAGGACGTGGGGCGAGGGAACGGTACGGTGACCTCATTCAGAAGGACGCCATCCGGAGAGTATTTCCTAAGGCTCCAGCCGTCCCACATGGCAATCCAAAGATTTCCTTCGTCGTCGACGTCCATGCCATCCGGACTCCCGACGCAATTCTCGTCCATTTCGACAAGCGTTCGTCGATTTGAAATTTCACCGCCTGCCTCGTCGAAATCGTAGGCGTAAACCAAACGGTCAGCGGTATCGATAAGGTACATAGTGCGGTTGTCACAGGACCAGCCCATCCCGTTGGGCAACGTCAGATCGGTTTCAACGGTGCGGGTCGTTCCATCCCGGTCCACCCGGTAAAGCGAGCCGGCGCCAATTTCGAGATTGAACGCGGTCGAACCGATCCAGAACCGCCCTTTGCTGTCGCACTTGCCGTCGTTGAAGCGGTTTGTGGGAATGTGGGCTTCCGGATCGCTCAGAGTTCGCAATGTTCGTCCGGATGAATGCTCGATGAGCCTGATCCCGGACGAACTGGCTACCAAAAGTCCGCTCTCGGTGTCGTTGATGGCTGTGACCATCTCTTCCTGAGGGAATCTGGTCAGCTCGTTCGAGTCGAGATTCAGGGAGAAGATGCAGGGTCGGCAAATATCGACCCAATGGATCGACTGGCCGTCGCGGCCCAATGCCAATCCCTCGCCGATGAGGTTCCGAACGTCTGCCATCACCTCGTATCGCGGTCGCGGCAGGTTTGCGGGCATGGGTGCGCTCGATACCGGTCTTGGAGATCCTCCGGCCTTCAGCGAAGCCAAGCGTGTCGCTTCAATGACCGCCGGTCCAAGCATGTGCAATGCTTCGCGGTCCAATCTCAGCGAAGAACCGCTAAGGCCGATTGCCGCCACTGTAATTCCTCTGTGATCGACGATTGGAGCAGCCACGCCGGAAACTCCATCCACGTCCTCGTCAAGGTCGATCGCGTAGCCGCGTGCGTTCGCGAGGTCGAGGTGGCGGTTGAGGTCGGACAGGTCGCCATATCGCCCGCTGGACAATATTTCCGCTTGGTCGGACTCCTGAAGCGACATCCGTTCGCCATGCGACAGACCTGAAACCAAGGCCTTTCCGATCGCGCTGTGCCACTTGGAAACGCGCTGCCCCACGCGGGATTGCTCTCTGAGGTGGTGGCTGCTTTGAAGCTCGTCGATATAGACGCCGCCTTCGGGCGTCATGATCGCAAGCGATATCGTTTCGCAAGTCCGGGCATGCAGTTTCTGCATTTCCGTGATCGCGGATCCGCGAAGATCGAAGTCTTGCCACACCTGCCGCGACAGCTCGAAAAGACGCATGCCCAATCGATAGGTGTTGTCGTTCGTATCGAACCGAATCAATCCGTGGTCGGCCAACGTAGCCAACAGCCGGTGCGCCGTCGGCTTCGTCATCCCCAAGCCGGCCATAACCTGCCGCAAGGTCTGGGGCGACGAGGATGATCCCAAATAATCTAGCACCTTCAAACCTTTGGCAAGTGTAGCTGACCGGGCTTTGGTCGATGTTTCGGTCATTGTTCATCCACGCAGAGCAATTGACAGGCAGATGCCGCAAATGTAGATGTAAACTAAATATCTTGATAATCAAGATGCCATCTCGAATAATGAGACATATATGGACTTAGGCTTGGGGGAGAAGCTTGCTGTCGTGACGGGCGCGGCCCGCGGGATCGGCGCTTCGATCGCGGCGGGATTTGTCGAGGAGGGCGCCAGAGTCTTGCTGGTGGATCTGAACGATATCGTTCGAGAAGTGGCGGCAAAAATCGGCGGCGAAAGCCTCGTCATCGATCTTGCCGAGTCCGGAGCCGCGCAACAAGTCGCCGATGCGTCCGAAAAGCTCGGCGGCGCGGATGTCCTGATCAACAATGCAGGAATCTCCCGTCCTGCCCCCTTGCCGGAAACAACCGATGAAGATTGGTCGGCGGTAATGAACGTGAACTTGGGCGTGGCGTTCCGCCTGACTCGCGCCCTTTGGACGCAATTGGCTTTAAGAAGCGGCTCGATCGTGAATCTGGCATCGTTCGCATCCAAGCGTTCAACGCTGTTCGGCAACAACAGTTCCTATGTCGCTGCCAAGCATGGAATAGCCGGACTGACCCGCGCCGCTGCCTTCGAGGGCGCAACCCAAGGAATTCGAGTGAACGCCATTGCCCCCGGAGTTGTGGATACCGATCTCATTCGATCTGTCCACGACGCCGAAGCCCGTGCGAAAATTATGGGCTTCATCCCGCAGAACCGCTTCGCCGAACCTTCCGAGATTGCCGACCTCGCCCTGTTTCTTGCGTCAAAGCGGGCCGCCCATATTTGCGGCGAGGTCATCAATATCAACGGCGGTCTGTGCATGGATTGATGATGCGGGGGCCTGCGACCATAACGGATATCCGTCATTGGATCGTCCATGTGCCGCTGACTTCAGCGATTTCGTGGTCGTCCGGGGTGCGGAGCGGCTCGACCCGCTTGATATGCGAGATAACGACATCGGCCGGAACCAAGGGTTACGGGGAAACCATCTGCCTTCTGGATTTCGTTCCGGTTGTATTCGAAAGGCTCGTCGTTCCTTTGGGATTGGGCCGCAGGATTGCGGACGTCGAGCGACTGACGCGAGCGGCTGAAGGCGCAGGCTATTACCATCACAAGCGCGCATTGGTCTTCGCTCTTTCGGCCTTGGAGATGGCCATGTGGGACGCGCGGGGAAAAATCGCGGATCTCGCGCTGCATGACATGTGGGGTGGCGCGTATCGAGACCGGATCGAGATGTGCGCCTACGTCTATATCTCGGATCCTGAGACCGTCGCGGGCATGCTAGAGGAATATCGCGATCAAGGGTTTTCATCCTTCAAGCTGAAGGTCGGACTTGATCCGGATCAAGACGTCGAATTGGTCCGAACCGCCAGAGAAGTGCTGGGACCGACGGCCAACATCCGCATCGACCCGAATGGAGCTTGGACGCCAAGCACTGCCAAGCGAATGATTGCGAAACTTGCGGAATTCGATCTGCAATACATCGAGCAGCCGTTGCTCGTGGAGGACTTCGCCGGCGCTGCCCGGCTTGCAGCATCCTCCCCGGTGCCGATCTGCATCGACGAAGGAGCCTATACTCTTCAAGAGACGATGACCGCCATACGGATGGGTGCCGCAGATGTGGTCTTGGTCGACCCCCACGAAGCCGGCGGGCTATGGCAATGTCTCAAGACCGGGGCGGTGTGCGAAGCAGCCGGCATCCATGTCGGCATGCATTCAGGCGGCGAATTGGGTCTGACGCAGGCCGCGTATTTGCATTTGGCCGCGTCAATGCCGAACGCCAAGATTGCGCTGGACACCATCTATCAGCATCACGCCGACGATATCCTGAAGGAACGCATCGTGTTCGAGAACGGACATGCGCATGTTCCGACAGGGCCCGGGCTTGGCGTCGAAGTGGATCCTGACAAACTCGAAACCTGGCGAACTGAATCAATCAAGTCCGCCTATCTCGACCCCGGCCGACCCGACTGGTTTGCCGAAAAACCCTCAATCTGAACAACAAAGGAGAAGAAGAATGAGGACAGTAGTACTCGGGGCCGCGGCGGCTCTTTCCGCGATGCTGGCGGCGCCTTCAATTGCGCAGACCAAGCTCGTTGTCGCGGGATCTGAGGCCGTCGATTCATTGATTGATCGCATGTCGGTCAAATTCGCGGAAGCGCTTGAGGCCGAAGGCGGCGATGCGTTCGACGTGAATTTGATCCGCGGGCAATCGCTTGGAAACGCCCAGCAAGTCATGGAACAGCATCAGGCGGGATCGGTCGACGTGATGTATTCCCGGCCCGACTGGCTGACTGCCAGCGTTTCCGATTTTCAAGTGATGAGTTGGGGATTCACGTTCCGCGACCGCGATCACATGACAGCCTTCCTGAACAGCGACATCTTCGGCGAAATGGCGCAAAAGGCAGTCGATGCGATGGGCGTCCGGGTGCTTTCAGCGGCTGTGGATCAGCCCCGAATCCTTTACACCCGGGAGCCGGTATCCAGCGTGGACGACATTCAGGGCATCAAGATGCGGGTTCCCGGCATCAAAGCCTACCTGCGCCTCTGGGAAACGGTCGGCACAGTGCCGACTCAGGTCGCTTGGGCCGAAGCCTTTTTGGCGCTCCAGACCGGGGCTGTCGACGGGGCCGAGGCGGATGCTTCCGGCGCGTACAGCCAGAAGTTCCACGTCGCCGCGCCGAACATCACACTGACCAATCACCTGATGTCGGCGCTGCATATTTCGGTCAACGAGGCAAAATGGAACAGCCTCTCCGCCGACGAGCAGGCGATATTGCAGGCAGCAGCGGTCGAGGCCGTGTCTTGGGCGTCTGAAACCGCAAGATCTGAATCTCAAGCAGTGCTTGATCAGATGGTCGCCGAAGGCGCCACGGTTTCTGAGATCGACAATGCTCCGTTCGCCGCAAAGGCGGGCGAGGCCGTGCCGGACATGGAGGCGGAAGGATTGTGGAGCCCCGGACTCTGGCAGCGCATTCGCGATATACAAAGCTAAGCGATTTTCAGGGCGGGCCGGTCCCGCCCTGAACACTCTCGAAGACAATGCCCATGGAAAGCATGCGGCGAAACGTGCGCATAATGCTTTTCCGCATCTGCCAGATCGAGATGCTGTTGGCCGCCGCGATTCTTGTCGGCATCGTCCTGATGATTGTCGTCCAAGTCATGCTCAACGCGGGCTTGGGGCGTCCCATTACATGGGAGCAGGAAGCGGGGGCCTACGCGTTGGTTTGGCTGACTTTCATCGGGGCATCGATTGCACTGAAATACATGCGGCATGTCACGATCGTGTCCTTCGTCGGCAAGACTCCCGCCCGCGTCCGCAACGCCATCCGAGCGGCGGTTTTCGGGATCATTCTCTGGACGCTGTACATTCTGATGCGAGAGCTCTCGCCGATCATGACAATTGAAGCCCGTACCACCACGGTTGCATTGCCCATTGATTTTCCTCGATCCTATTTCTTCTCTGTTCCCTTGATGGTCAGTTGCGCGTCAATGACGCTGACGGCGCTTTTGTTCTTGTTCGAGGCCATACTAGGCGTATTTGGGCGCGACGCCGACGAGACTTTTCTTTCGCCAGTCTCCGGCAAACTCCCATGATCTGGCTTCTGCTGCTCATTCTGGCAGCGATGGTACTGTTCGAAGTGCCGATCGCGTTTGCTCTGCCGGCATCGACATTGATGTATTTGATTATTGCCGACAGCATTCCGCTGATGCTTGTGGTGCAGCGGGTTGCAAGCGGCCTGGAAAGTTATGTGCTTTTGGCCATCCCGTTGTTCATCTTTGCGGGAAACCTCTTCAATTCAGCCGGCATCGCCAAGAGAATTTTCGATTTTGCAGTCGCCTGCGTCGGGCATATCAGGGGCAGCCTCGGTCACGTCAACATCGTTGCCAGCGTGATCTTTTCGGGAATGTCCGGAATAGCCCAAGCGGATGCCGCCGGTCTCGGCGCCGTCGAAGTTCGCGAGATGAAACGGCACGGCTTTTCCCCGGAGTTCAGCGCCGCCATCACGGCAGTGTCCTCCATCATCGGACCGATCATCCCGCCGTCAGGCATCATGATCATCTACGCGGTGCTTGCCAATGTCTCGGTTCCGGACCTGTTTCTGGCAGGCATCGTGCCCGGCGTGCTGATGTCGTTTTTTCTGATGGCAGTCGTGTATTGGCTTGCGAAGACCGGACGCATTGTCGCTCCCGTCGTTCCGCGCAAAACGCCCGTGGAAATCGGGAGGGTGTTCTGGCGTGCGCTCCCCGCCTTGGCGGCGCCGGTTTTCTTGATTGCCGGCATTCTGTCCGGCTTCGCGACGCCGACGCAGCTCGGGGCTTTGACGGTGGTCTATGCCATCTTTCTGGGCTTCGCGACGCGGGATCTTACTCTTGAACACCTATGGAATTCGATCAAGGACACGGTCATAACCTGCGGCGTCCTGGTCTTCATCATCGCTGCGGCAACACCCTTCAGCGCGATCCTTGCCTTCGAGGGAGTGCCGCAAATGATGGCTGACCTCTTGCTGTCAATCAGCGAGAACCCGCTTGTTGTGCTTTTGATCGTCAACATCGCGCTGCTGATTTTTGGCATGGTAATGGACACCACCGCAATTCTGCTGGTGGCGGTGCCGGTGCTGGTGCCGGTCATGAAGACCCTTGGGATTGATCCGGTCCATTTCGGCTTGGTCATGGTTGTCAATCTTCTGATCGGCACGCTGACGCCGCCATTCGGCATCCTGTTATTCGTTATGACGGAAGTGGCCAAAGTCGAATACAAGCCGCTCCTCCGCTCAACCGTGCCCTTCTATCTCCCGCTCCTGATTTTTCTGGTCGTCATCACTTACTGGCCCGAACTTTCATTGAGCTTGCCGAACTATGTGTTCAGCCGATAGCAATTCCGCGTCAGTCGAAGCATTCCCCAATGCTACTTCCTTTCGGAATCGGTCGGCTCCGACAGGATGGGCGGGCAACGCGGCGCATGTCGGGAACCGCATCGGGAATGGGTTCCGGAACAGGTTCGCGCCTGTCCGGAGGTCTCCGCAGGAAAGTTGCGTGATTAGATTGCCGGACGCGGTGTTCGTGCGAGCCGTGTCGGAATTTTCCTCATGAGCGGTTCGGGCAGGCTTGCCGTCATAACCGGCGCCGCTGGAGTGATCGGCCGCGCGCTGTGCAAGCGATTTTCCGAAGCGGGCGATTCATTGGCCTTGATCGACCGGCGCAGAGAAGTCGAGGACGTCGCGGGAGAGTTTCGCGGAAGCGGCGTGGATGCGGAGGCTTCCGTTGTGGACATTTCCGACGCCGAAGCAGTCAACGATGCGTTCAAGGCATTCCGAAAAAGATTCGGCGCGTTCGGCGTTCTGGTGAACAACGCCGGATTCACGTTTGAACGGACTCTTGCGAGTTCAACGCCCGCCGGATGGGCGGAGCATGTGTCCGGCAACCTCAATGGCGCATACAATTGCTCGCGCGCAGTTCTTCAGGCGATGGCTGAAAATCAAAAAGGCGTCGTGCTGTCGATAGGGTCTGTCAACGGCGTGTCCGCATTGGGCAATCCGGCGTACAGCGCTGCGAAGGCGGGCCTCATGTCGTTGACCAGGTCGATCGCAGTCGAATACGGCCATTTCGGCGTGCGCGCCAACGCCGTCCTTCCCGGAACGGTTCGGACTCCGGTCTGGGATGAAAGGCGAAATGAGAATCCTCAGATTCTCAAGAAACTGGAGCGTTGGTATCCGCTCGGACGGATCGTGGAGCCGAGAGAAGTCGCCGAGGTTGCGTTTTTTCTTTCCTCCGATGCGGCCAGCGCAGTGAGCGGCGCAATGGTTCCCGTCGATTGCGGACTGTCCGCAGGCAACATCGCAATGACCCGCGATTTGGCCGGTGAAGAGGTTTGACAACTGCAGGCCTCTGAGCTCTTGGGTATCGATTCGGCGAAAATGTTCCCGGAAGCTGGCAGGCAAGAATCTCCGAATCTCCTTGCTGCCAAGGGACAACTGCATATTTTTGATTTGAAGTACGGAAGGTTGCCCTGCAAATACATTGCCCATCCGGTTCTGCATTTGCGCCGACTTGAGCCTTCTTTCGGCGACCAATCAGCGCCCCTCCGTCGGCGGCTCTGAAAAACCGCTTGCGAAGCGAACGTCCGATCCTTCCGGCGGTGTCCGCTATGGCGATGCACCGGCGCGAGCGGTTGATCAGGAAAATTCCGACATGGCACGCGCAATGTAATTCAAATTGCGTTGCCGCAGAAAACCCCAATTGTAGAAGGATATTCCTTGGACGCCGCCATCCGCGAGCAGTTTTACGGCGCTCGCTACGTCATCGGCACTGTCCAAGTCGGGAAAACTCGGCCTGAGTATTCCTCTCAACTCGCCATTTCCCCGCATTCGCCTCTTGACATCGAACAAATCCGCCAAAACGCGCTTCGGCGACGGCTCATAGAAGCATGCTTCGACTATTCCGGCCGCCGCCGTCAGCGATTTCAAGTCGCTTCCGCTATACCAAGATGCGGCAGTCGGTCGCCCGACGGAAGGAATGACGGAAACGAACGCATCGGAAGGAGCCGAATTGCGGAGTTCTTCCACCAGCGAAGTCACAACGCCGCACCGCCAAGCGAAGAAATTCGACAGTTCGCTGTCAGTCGCCAGATCCGCCGACCAGAATGCTTCCGCCATGTCGTCCGGGAAATCCGCATCGCCGGAAAGATAGTTCGAAACGTCCGCAGCGACGCGATCCTTCAATGCTCGAATATTCAAGCCGTCCGCGTTCGCATTTCTGACGCAGTGCTCGCAGAAACAGAGGCCGAGCAAATTGTCGAGCCATCTGTTCCCGCGCACGAGGGCGAATTCATGATGATACCCGTGCACGTAGGGCAGAAAGCCGGGCGTCTCGAGCGATACGCCTGCAACGGGGTAATTTGTCGTGACGTCGCGAACGAGCGCCGTAGCATAGGCGCGAATTTCCCCGGAGGAAGGGCAAAGGCTGTAATATAGCGGATCGCCGAACGCGTTTCGGACGCAAGACGACGGGTGGTCAAAGCCAAGCCGCGAATTGTGAAGCAGCACCAGCCAGGCGCCGACGGCAATGTTGCCCGCATCGCAAAGTTCGCCGATAACATCGCTCGACTGGAGGATCGAATTCCGCAAAGGTTGAATTCTGCCGTAGAGCGACGGAGCGTGCCGGAAATAGATCGTTCCGTCTTCCGGGAAATATACTTTCCCAGCCGCTCTCGGCCGCAAGAATTTTCCCGCGTGATAGCTGCCTGCAACCGTTATCGCGTTCAGTCCGATCTCGCGCAATTCAGCCGCTGCATCCGCCGTGCCGCGCTCTGCAAGATCCCAAGCGTAAGCAAATGCGGATCTCCACTTCATGTTGATTTTGCTATCCGACAATTCCGCTCCGCCCTCACTCTCTCAATCAGGAATCCGTCGCGACCGCGCCCGTGCGAAGAGATCGACGCCCATCTGCAGGAACAGGTCTCCGTAATCGAGCAGAACCCAATTCTCGATGATTTTCGAATCTTGGCAGCGATAGAAATCCATGACTCTCAGCGTCAGCTTTCGGCCGGTCGCGGGGACGCCGAGATACGGCCCGGCATGGGTCATGGCCATGGAGGGCCAGCCGGACACCGCAGCATAGGCGCCATCCCCAATTCTGCAGAAGTGATCTCCTCCCGCCCGGTCCGGAAACGCTTCAAGAAACGATCTTCGGTGATCCTTGACGAATCCGTCCCAGCGGTAGTTGGAGCCGATGCCTCCCGGCCCGTACCATTGCATGTCGGGATGCCAGCAGCCGTCCGGCCCGGTCTGCTTGGGAGACTCGAGAGTCACGGGATCGTAGGACATGCCAAGATTCTCGAGCATGCGCTCGACGAGTTTCAAGCTCTCCGCCCCTTTTGCCGGGTCGTTGGGAAGCACTCCGTCATGGGTCGCGGGACTCGGAAACGCCATCTCAACCCCGGGCGAATTCGGCAGCGGATTTCGTCCGGCCTGCCGCATCAGATCCGGAAAGTCGAGGATCAACTTCGCCTCGGCGATTTTCCCGCGCTCGATGCGGTAGAACTCTCCCGAGCGAAGGTAGACAAGCTTGTTGGAAGGCTCCGCTCCGAACAGCGGGTTCGAGAAATTGCCCGCGTAATGAGTGACCGAGGCGCACCAGTCGCCTCCGTTTTCCCGCGTGTTCCTGCCGCAGATGAATAGCTCGTCGCGGCGAAAAACGCCGGTCAGCGCATGCCGGATCGGGAGTATCAACTGTTCGATCACTTCATTGATGCCTTTGATCCGGTTAAGCGGATGAGCAACGTCCCAAACGGTATCGCCGGTCAAACCGCTTTGCGCGAAACGGTTCAGTTCCCGGTCGTCGACTCTGACCAGCGAGCAAAGGAAATCCTTGATTGCCGAACCTTCATTTGCTCGAGATGCTTGCGCGCCCATGAAAGCTCCTCTCGGGTCCGACAATGACTGCTTGCACAAACTTGTGATATAATGATAGTGGTTGCGCAGCCGCATGCAACAGATGCGGCTTGCCAAGGGGGAGGTGATGGCTGAGATCCAATTGAGCAAAGTCTCCAAGCGCTGGGGGTCGTTCACCGGCGTGGAGAGCTTCAATCTCACCATTGCGGACCAGGAATTCCTCGTGCTGCTCGGTCCTTCGGGATGCGGCAAGACGACGACGATGCGAATGATCGCAGGTCTTGAGGACGTTACCGAGGGCGAGATCAAGATTGACGGAAAAATCGTCAATGATCTGGAGCCGAAGGATCGCGATGTGGCCATGGTCTTCCAGTCGTACGGGCTCTATCCGAACATGAACGTGTTCGAAAATATTCGCTTTCCGCTCAAGGTGCGGAAAGTGGATCCGTCCACCCATGAGCGGCGCGTCATGTCGGCGGCGAAAATGGTGGAGTTGACGGACTTCATGCATCGGCGGCCTGCGGAACTTTCCGGCGGGCAGCGTCAACGCGTCGCGCTGGCGCGGGCGATCGTCAGAGAGCCGAATGTGTTCCTGATGGATGAGCCGCTTTCAAACTTGGACGCGAAGCTGCGCGTGTCCACGCGCGCCCAGATCAAGAACCTAAGCCACGAACTGAAGGTCACCACGATCTACGTCACGCACGATCAGATCGAAGCGATGACGCTTGCAGACCGCGTAGTCGTCATGAACCGCGGCGAAGTGCAGCAGGTCGGCACCCCGGCCGACATATACGATCGCCCGGAAAACACTTTCGTGGCCGGATTCATTGGATCGCCTGCCATGAATCTCGTCGACGGCGAAATCTCGGATGGATCTTTCGTCGCCGACGGCGTGAAAATCGGCGGCTTGAATGCGCCGAACGGTTCCGTCAAGTTGGGCTTCAGGGCGGAGGACGCCGCCATAAGTTCGGCGTCTGCCGAAATCTCGGCGCCCGTATTCACGATGGAGCTTCTCGGCGAAGCCACGATGCTGACGATGCGAGTTGGCGGAACGTTGGTTTCGGTCAAAGCGGCTAAAGATTACCGCGCCGAGATCGGCGATGTCGTCTCGGTTTCCGTGCCCTCGTCCGCATGCCACTTGTTCGACAAGGAAACCGGCGAAGTTTTGAATGCCGGATGAGGAAATTGGAATTCCTGCAAAAATGGAAAGGTAGGATGATGGAGCTACGTCGGAATGGCGTGCGTTCATTGGATTGGAGAGAAAGAATGAAGATCGTTAATTTTGCTGCTGCAGCGGCAGTGGCAGTATCGGCGGGCGCGGCTTGGGCGGGTTGCGCTTTTGAAAACAATGTTCCGCTCAAATCGCTGACTGCTGGTTTTCCGGCATGGAAAATCGTCTCAGCGGCTTGGGCCGAATGCGGCAATATCGAATCCGAACTCGATCAGGAATTCCGGGAGAAGCAGCCCGACGCGTTCGCGGCCAACCCGTCTCTTTACCACATCGGCGGGGTGGCGAACGGAACATTCAATACGCTCCATCAGCAAGGCACGATCAGGCCGCTGGACGATCTCATCGAGAAATACGGCCAGCACTTGCTTCCGAACCAATTGATCAAGCTCGACGGCCAGACATGGGCCATCGCCATGATGGTGAATGCGCAGCACCTGATGTACCGTTCGGACATTTTCGAGGAACTCGGGCTTGAGCCGCCGGCGACGATCGACGAATTGCTTGAAGCGGCTGCTGCCATACAAGAGGCGGGCGCGGTCGAATACGCTCTCGGCGGCACGTTCAAGACCGGATGGAATCTCGGCGAGGAATTCGTGAACATGCATTTGGCTTACGGCGGAGACTTCGTCGGCGAGGACAACTACCCGGCCATCAACGACGAGACCGGGATCGCGACTCTCGAAGCGTTGAAGGCCCTTTCTGAATACATGGATCCCGAATACCTCGTCTCGGATTCAACGTACGTGCAGCAGCAATTCCAGCAGGGCAAAATCGCCATGGCGAACCTTTGGGCTTCCCGCGCGGGCGCAATGGACAACCCGGACGAAAGCCAGGTGGTCGGGCTGGTGATCATGGATGCGGCTCCGAGCGCGTCGGTGCGTCCGGCATCCACGCTTTGGTGGGACGGCATCGTCATCGCTGCCAACATCACCGACGAGGAAGCCGACGCCGCGTTCCGCGTCGCGATGGAAGGCTTGGACGAAGAGATGGTGACAGCCAACAACGACGAGGCGATTTGGCTTATCGACGGCTACGTCCCGACGAGTTCCGCGGCAGGAGCTTCCGCAACAGCGTCGGCAGGGGCGGTGCCGTATCCGGCAAGTTCCGCCATGAGCCTGATGCACGATGAGCTTGGAAAGGGCGTCGCCGATTACCTGACCGGCGCAAAGGATGCGCCGACCACGCTCGCGGATATCGAAGCTGCTTACATCACGGCTGCTCGAGAAGCAGGCGTGATACAGTAGCCAAGGGAATTTGAGGACGTGTCGGCTTTGCATGCCGGCGCGTCCCTCGATGCGTCAGCGCACGCATCGGCGAGCCGGATTGGGAGTGAAAGATGAAGTTTCGGACCTTTGCAACATTCGTGGGTCCGTCAATGTTTATGATGCTCCTGTTCATTGCGGCTCCGCTGATCAGCGTTTTCTTTCAAAGCTTTTACGTCACGCAGCCGATCTTCGAGACTGTCGAAGTCGAGGCATGCACGCCCGGATTCACCGGTCAAACCTGCGTTGTCGAGTCCCGCATGCAAATGGTGCTGGACGACGAAGGGGAGATCGTCACCCGAACCGAGTTCGTCGGACTGCAAAGCTACTGGAATGTCATCGAGCCTGAGCGAGCATGGGCGGCAATCTCCAATTTGAGCTACAAAGACCTTGCGCACATCGATTTTTGGAAGGCTCTTCGCTTCACGCTGACATTCACTCTTCTGACGCTGCCGCTGGTGGTGGGAACGGGATTGTTGATCGCGCTCGCCGTGAACAGCGCGGCGCGGGCAATTCGCGGCCAGATTATTTTTGTTTCGCTGCTGCCCTTCATCATCACGCCGGTGATCGGCGCCCTGTCGATACGATGGCTCTTCATCGGCGACGGAATACTTACAGCTCTGCTCGAATACTGGTTGCAGCGCGACATCGCGATGTTCGCGCAGGGCTGGACGATAGAAATCCTGATGCTCTTCTATCGGGTCTGGCATGTGGCTCCGTTCGCTTTCGTCGTGTTCTACGCCGGATTGCAGACCGTGAACCACGATACGCTTGAGAGCGCGGTGGTCGACGGAGCGACCAGATTCCAAAGGCTGAGGTACGTGGTCATTCCGCACCTCATGCCCCTGATCGTATTCGTCGCCTTGATACACTTGATGGACGCATACAGAGTATTCGAGGAAATTGTCGGATTTTCGTCGCAGGCGCACGTCATTTCGCTCCAGTGGCTGACCTACGATTTTCTCACGCCCGACGATGCCGGCAACAGGGCCATAAGCAGAGCGTCCTCGAGCGCGATGCTGACCATGGTCGGCATCGTGATTCTGCTGGTGCCGCTTTTGATGAAGACGTGGCGCGATCATCGGGCAGGGAGGTTCTGATGGAGGGATCGAGAGCACTTGGATTGTCGCCGTCCTTGAAGGTGGCGTCCGGCGCGTTCGTGGCATTCTGGTGCTTGCTTGCCGCGTTCCCGATCTTCTGGATCGCAGTGATGAGCGTCAAGCTGCCGATCGACGCGTTTTCCGCGAATCCGCTTCACGTGATTTTCGGCGCTTCGACCATGGCAAGCGGAAAGGGCCTTTCCGTCATCGACATCGCGGTCGGAGCCGTCGTGCTTTACGGTTTCGTCCGATTTGCCTCCAGAAAGCTTCCGAATTACGTCCGGCAGTTCACTCCGACCGGTTACGGCGCGTTCGGCTGGTTGGCCGGCGCGATTTTGCTGGGATTGGCGTTCGTCGCCGTATTTTTCGTTTTTCTTCCGCCGGTTCTCGGCGCGGTCAACAATTTGCTCGGTCCGATTGGCAGGCCGATTATCGGCGTGACCGGCGAGCATTACGTAGCAGTGTGGATCGAAAACCAGTTCACGCGGAATTTCATGAATTCATTGATCGTGACGACGGGCGTCGTCGTGGTTTCCCTGACGGTCGGCACCTTGGCAGGATACGGCCTCGCCCGCTCCGGTTCCGTGATCGCCTTCTGGATTTTGGTCGCCGCGCTGATCTTCCGCGCGCTGCCGCATTCGGTGCTGGTCGCCGGATATTTGCCGGTCTTCGTGAACTCCGCCGAGATCCTCAGACCGATCCTCGGAGAGGCGGCTCCGACTCTTTACGGACAGCCGCTGGCGGTGATCGCGGTATTGGTTTCGATCAACCAGCCCTTCACCATATGGATGCTCCGCTCATTCTTCCAGAATATCCCCGCGGATCTGGACGAAGCCGCCCGGGTGGACGGATGCACGCACTTCCAAGCTTTCAGGTGGGTCATCATGCCGGTGATGTGGCCGGGCGTGATCACGACCGGATTGTTCAGCTTTCTTCTCGCATACAACGATTTTCTCGTCACTTCATTGCTGCTTGACGCGCAGAATCAGACCATGGTTCCGGCGATCGTGAGTTATTTCAACATGGAAACGACAACCACCGATCAAGTCGAAGCCGTGGCCGCGGCCGTTTCCATCACGGCTCCGCTGCTCCTGCTGGTCATGGTGTTCCAGAGGCAGATCGTCAGCGGGTTGACCGCTGGCGCGGTAAAGGGCTAGGGGCAGGCAGACGCAGTCGAAACGATAGGCGGAAAATCCGAATGGTGAACGCGCGTCCGGAGCAAGCGGTGCTTACACGCGGAGCGGACCCAGCCAAAACGGAAGATACAAGGCGCGTCATTGAAGCGATGGTGGACGGGTTGAACGACCATCGGATCGGCGATATCGGCGAGTTTTTCGCGGACGGCTTCCGATGGATGGGCAATTGCGGTTGCGGGCTGAAGAACGGGCTGCGGGAATTCCAGGACAATTGGCAGCGGCCGTTTCAAGCGGCGTTTTCGGACAAGGTTTGCGTGGACGAAGCAAGGCTGTTCATGGGCGAGTGGGCCGCCGCGTTCGGACGGCAGGAAGCGACGCATTCCGGGACGTTCTTCGGAGTTGAACCGACTGGCAAACGCGTTCAAATCCGCTACATGGACTTTTGGAAGGTTGTCGACGGCAAGATAGCGGACAACTGGGTGATGGTGGATTTCCCTGACGTCCTGCGCCAGATCGGCGTGGACGTCTTCCGAGGCGAAGGTTGGGAAGCGTTCGACCGGGGCGAAAAGATGCCGCCAACGGCAAAAGAGGGTTAGAGGAGTCGAGTGGTGCCGGTGAAGTATCTCAAGCGCGGCATTTCGGACATCGCGCGAAATGCGGAGGAGCAGGGCGTCAAGGCGGTGGTCGAATCCGCCTTGAAGGAGATCGAGACGAAAGGCGACACCGCAGTTCGCGAATATTCGGAGAGATTCGACAAGTATTCGCCGCCCTCCTTCAAGCTTTCCCAATCGGAAATCGACTCGCTCATTTCCACCGTGAGCGATCATGATCTGAACGACATCAAGTTCGCGCAAGAGCAGGTGCGCAACTTCGCCAAGATCCAACGCGCGTCCATGACGGACGTGGAAGTGGAGACGCTTCCCGGCGTGATCTTGGGTCACAAGAACATTCCTGTCCAGTCCGTCGGATGCTATGTTCCCGGCGGCAAGTTTCCGATGGTCGCTTCCGCCCACATGTCGGTCGCGACCGCCAGCGTCGCCGGCGTTCCAAGAATCGCGGCTGCGACTCCGCCGTTCAACGGCCGACCGAATCCGGCGGTGATCGCCGCGATGCATTTCGGCGGGGCGCACGAAATCTACGTCCTCGGCGGCATTCAGGCCGTGGGCGCGCTTGCGCTCGGAACAGAATCCATCGACCCCGTGCATATGATCGTCGGACCGGGCAATGCCTATGTCGCGGAGGCGAAGCGACAGCTTTTCGGACGGGTGGGGATCGATCTGTTAGCAGGCCCGACCGAGACGATGGTGGTTGCCGACGATACGGTCGACGCGGAGCTTTGCGCCACGGATCTGCTTGGGCAGGCAGAACACGGCTACAACTCCCCTGCCTCGATGATCACCAACAGCAGGAAGCTGGCTGAAGCGACGATGGCCGAGATCGAAAGGATTTTGGAGATCCTTCCGACGGCGGAAACGGCCGGTCGGAGCTGGAAGGACTACGGCGAAGTCATCCTCTGCGACACCTATGAGGAAATGCTCGACGTCGCCAACGATATTGCTTCGGAACACGTCCAGATCATGACGGATCGCGACGACTGGTTCCTTGAGCGCATGACGTCGTACGGAGCCTTGTTTCTCGGTGCCCGGACCAATGTCGCCAACGGCGACAAGGTCATCGGCACGAACCACACTCTTCCGACCCGCAAGGCCGGACGATACACGGGCGGCCTTTGGGTGGGCAAGTTCCTCAAGACGCACAGCTATCAGAAGATCAATTCCGACGAAGCGGCCGTTCATGTGGGCGAGTATTGCTCCAGGCTTTGCATGCTAGAAGGGTTCGTCGGCCACGCCGAGCAGTCGAACGTCCGGCTTCGGAGGCTCGGCGGGCTGAATGTGCCTTACGGCGTTGCCGCGCCGCACCGTTCGGGCGATGGACGGCTCGGCGTGGCCGACGGAATTCTGCGGAATTCGCAATGAGCATTCCCAGAACTCCCTCGTTTCGACTGGACGGCCGCAGAGCTTTTGTGGCGGGCGGGTCGCGCGGCATCGGATTCGCCGCCGCCGCCGCGCTCGCTGAAGCGGGAGCGGATGTAGTGATCGCTTCGCGATCCGAGGCGAGCGTGGCCGGCGCCGCCGCGTCGCTTCGCGAGTCGGGAGCCAATGCGGAAGGGGATGTTCTCGATGTTGCGGACACGGCGGCAATCCGCAGGTTCTTCGACACGCGCGGCCGTTTCGACGTCGTTGTGAATTCCGCCGGAATCGTGCGGCACAGCCCGGCATTCGAAGCCGAGGACGAAGACTACGACCAAGTCATGGCGGTCAATGCCCGAGGGGCGTATTTTCTGGCTCGCGAGGCGGCGCTCGGCATGCGCGAGGCCGGCGGATCGATCATTCAGATATCCAGCCAGATGGCGTTTGTCGGCGGGCGGGAGCGTTCGGTCTATTGCGCGTCCAAGCACGCGATCGAGGGCATGACCAAAGCGATGGCGATCGAATGGGCCGATCGCGGCATCAGGGTGAACACGATTTGTCCGACCTTCATCAAGACCGATCTCGGCGCGAAGACCCTTGAAAACCCGGAAAAGGCCGCGTGGATTCGGTCGAAGATCAAGCTCGGGCGGGTCGGCGAGGTCGAGGACGTAATGGGCGCGGTGGTCTATCTCGCTTCGGATGCGTCGTCTCTGGTGACGGGCACGCATATCTTGATCGACGGCGGTTGGACGGCAGGATGACGGAACCGGAAAACAGCCGCTTGGCGCTCCGGATGTTCGATTGTCCGAAAGCGCGGCGTCCGACGCCCTGTTCGCTCACGGCGACGCCATGGCGTTCACCGTGACGATGGAACAATTTCTTGGACGGATTGAAGGATCCGATGTCGAGATTTCGCAGGCCGTGCCGGCCGGCCGGTCGATCTTTCGCGTATCCGCCGGATTCGGGAGTTGAAAGGAAAGCGCATGACGCCGCCAAAATACACGGATTTCGCTGAATACATATTGGGCGTCACCGAAACGATTTGGGAAGGCCGCAATATCGCCAGTTTGCGCGAGAATTACTCGGACGATATCCCGGTTCGATCTCCCTTGTCCCTGGTTGTCGGCAACGAAGAGGTCATCAGCGCCACTCTTGCGACGCTTTCGGAGTTTCCCGACCGCGAACTTCTGGGCGAAGACGTGATTTGGGATCGAATGGGAGAAGACAGCTGGTTTTCGTCGCACAGGATCATATCGCTGGCGACGCATGCGGAAGACGGCTTTTTCGGGTGGGCGACGAATAAGCGGTTGTCCTATCGGATCATTGCGGATTGCCACGCTTCGGCGGATCCGAAGTGGGGCTGGCAGATAAATGACGAATGGCTCGTGCGCGACCTCGGAGCCATCGTACGGCAGATCGGCAGCAAGCCTTCGGATTTCGCGCGGGAGCTCATTGGAAGGGAAGGCGGCTACGGCCGGTCCAAAGGGACCTTCATTCCCGGAGGCGATGAACCGCTCGGCCCATACAAGGGCAAAGGCAATGATGCGGAGCCCGGGCTGCGCTACGCCGACATGCTCGACCGCATCATGGACGCGGATATCTCGGCGATCAGAAATGAGTACGACAGAGCATGCCAGATCGAGATGCCCGGCGGGCGAACTGGCCACGGCTGGAGCGAAGCTGAACGATTTTGGCTCGGGTTGCGCGCCTCGTTCCCGAACGCGGCGTTCCGGGTGGAGCATCGCATGGGCAAAGAAGATGGGCGCCGCTTGCCGCGCGCCGCCGTGAGATGGAGCTTGACGGGCAAGCATGACGGTTTGGGAGCGTTCGGGACGCCCTCGCAGGCTGACGTCCATGTAATGGGAATGTCCCACGCGGAATACGGCCCGCGCGGCCTGCGCCGCGAGTTCATCCTTTACGATGAAGTCGCGGTTTGGAAGCAGATATTGGAAAATTCTTGAGCGCCGCGCTGCGGCCCGACCTGCTGGATTCAAAGCGGAAGGACAGAGAAGCAAAGCCATGACGCCTGAAGAAATGAGAAAGCGGATCGTCCGCTACGGGGAGCTGGTGCCCTGCAGGACTGCGTTCATCGACACGCATACGCCCGGATCGGACCTGAAGGAGAACTTCACGATCATCGGCGGCGGCGTTTCGGAAAGCGCCGACCAGCACGTCCACATACGCGAGACGCCCGGATTCAACATCGGCGCCGCGGGCCAGCCGCCTCGGTGCAGAAATTCTCTCCACTCGCACAGGACTGCCGAAGTCTTTTTCGTTCTCAAGGGACGCTGGAGATTCTTTTGGGGCCGCTGGGGCACGGCGGGCGAAGTCGTGCTTGAAGAAGGCGACATATTCAACATTCCGACCGGGATATTCAGGGGATTCGAAAACATCGGCCTCAAGCACGGCATGCTGATGGCGATCATTGGCGGAGACGACGCCGGCGGAGGCGTCGTCTGGGCGCCGCAGGTCGTCGAGGAGGCGAAGGATCACGGATTGATCCTCGCGGAGACGGGGCGGCTCTACGACTCGAAGAAGGGAGAGAGCCTTCCCGAAGGGGTCGGGCCGATGCCGCTTCTCACGGACGAAGAGCTTGCATCGTACCCCGAACTTCCCGCAAGTTCGGTCGTTCCGCGCTACATAGGACGGAGGCTCGACATGGAGGCGCTGGCGGCGAAGCGTCCTGCGAAGGTCATCGGCGAAGACGCGATGATCGTCGACAAGCCGGGCTTTGAAGTCGAATTCCTTGCGCGCGGCTCGGTTTCGGCCGATCCTTGGTCCGCGCGGCAGGATGTCGTGCTCATGGTATCGGAGGGGCATTGGAAAATCGGATGGAACGGAGGCGAAGCCGTTCTAGGACCCGGAGACACCTGCGCGGTGCCGAAAGGCATGGAGCATTCGCTGGCTCCGGCGGTTTCGGGCGAGGCGGGCCTTTTCAGGGTGCTGAGCACCGGCGATGCGGCCGGTCCCACATGGCAAGCGCCGACGGAATGACGACCCGGCATTGGGAATTCCGGATGCGGAAAGGAGAGTTTCAAAGATGAGCCTGTTGGCCACCCATGTCGGCAGCCTGCCCAGAAGCCAGGCTGTCGTGGACATGATTTTCGCCCGCGAGCACGGGAAAGAATTCGACCGGACCGAATTCGACGGCACGATGACCGCCGCCGCGTCCGAAACCGTCCGCAAACAAGTCGAGGCCGGCATCGACATTGTTTCCGACGGAGAAACTTCGAAGATTTCCTACGCCACCTATGTGAAGGACAGGTACACGGGTTTCGAAGGCGACTCGCCCAGGAACGCGCCCGCCGACCTCAAGCTGTTCCCGCAATACTTGAAGCGAATCGCGGAATCGGGCGGCACCCCTCAATATTCCCGTCCGCAATGCACCGGTCCGATACGGCCGAGGGGTCATGGCGATTTGCAGAAGGACATTGCGAATCTCAAGGCGGGAATGGCCGAGCACGGCGCGACGCAGGGTTTCATGAACGCCGCGTCTCCAGGCGTCGTCAGCCTGTTTCTTCCCAACGCCTACTGGCCCACGCGCGAAGCTTATCTCTCGGAACTCGCCGGCGCCTTGAAGGACGAATACCGGATAATCGTGGACAGCGGCCTGCACCTTCAGCTCGATTGTCCGGATCTCGCCTTGTCTCGGCACATGTACTTCACGGATTTGTCCGACGACGAGTTCGTGAAGGTCGCGGAACAGAACATGGAAGCTCTGAACCATGCTTTGGACGGCTTGGATGCGGCCAGGATACGAGTCCATATCTGCTGGGGAAACTACGAAGGTCCGCACGTTTGCGACATCGGCATGGACAAGGTGTTCGCTACGCTGATGAAGGCGAAAGCTCGTTATCTGCTGTTCGAAACCTCCAATCCGAGACACGCCCATGAATGGACGGTCTTCCGGGACAGGAAATCCGAGATTCCCGACGACAAGGTGCTGGTGCCCGGTGTCGTGGACAGCACTACAAACTTCGTGGAGCATCCGGATTTGATCGTGCAGAGACTTGATCGGTTCCTCGGCATCGTGCCCGCGGACCGCCTTGTCGCCGGTTCCGACTGCGGATTCGGCACTTTCGCCGGATTCGGAGCGGTGGACCCGGATATCGCTTATGCCAAGCTGGCGGCCTTGTCCGAAGGAGCGCATCGGGCGGGCGAATGAACGAGCCGTTGGTATTCCTTCCGGGACACATGTGCGACGGAAGGTTGTTCACGCATCAGGTCGAAGCGTTTTCATCCGAGCGCGCCGTGCATTTGGCGAATTTCAAGCTTGGGGCGACAATCGCGGAATTCGCTGCGAATGCGCTTGCGTCGGCGCCGCCCCGCTTCGTGCTTTGCGGATTGTCGATGGGCGGAATCGTGGCGATGGAGATCCTGCGGACGTCGGCTGAACGCATTGCGGGTCTCGTGCTTATGGACACCAACTACCGGGCGGAATCCCATGAGCGCGCGCAAGCCCGCAAGCGCACGATCGCGCTTGTCGAGCGCGGGGAGCTTGCGCTCGAATCCGTGGTAAGGGACGAGATGAAGCCCGCCTATCTCGCGGACGGGCCGCGGAACAAGCCGATATTGGATATCGTGATGGCGATGGCGATGAGCCTCGGCAGCCAAGTGTTCGGGCGGCAGGCGCGCGCGATCATGTCGCGGCCTGATCAAGCCGAAACCCTTCGCCGCGCCGCCGTGCCGGCGCTCGTGATTTGCGGCGAAGAGGACAAGCTTTGCACTCTCCAGACTCACGAAGACATGGTCGGCCTGATTCCCGGAGCAAAGCTGGAAGTGGTGCGGGGCGCGGGCCATCTGGTCCCGCTCGAGCAGCCCGAGCGCACGAACGAACTGATTGCGGAATGGCTGGAAAGAGCATTATGACGCCGGATCTGTACGACATCTTGAAGGCAACGGACACGCCAACCGTTTGCAACGCGATAGAGCTCACCCAAGGCAGCCGCGATTTCCGCAGATTCACAAAGCGGCAGATGGTTCCCGTCCGCACCGGCGACCCGCCGATCGTCGGTCGCGCGCTGACCGCGAAAATTCGCGCGAAATCTCCGCCGACGCGTCCTGCGGCGGAGATCGGCAAAATCAGGATGGACTATTACAAATACGTCTCGAAAGCGGGAAAACCGGCAGTTGTCGCAATGCAGGACCTCGACTCGCCGGAACCGCACGGAGCTTTCTGGGGGGAGATCAACGCCACGGTTCACAAGGCATTCAATATCGAAGGCGTCGTTACGGACGGCACGGCGCGCGACATTGACGCCCTCCCGAGCGGGTTTCCGATCCTTGCGGGCGCGCACGGAGTCAGCCACGCATTCGTTCATGTGCTGGAATTCGATACTCCGGTGAGCATATTCGGCATGGATGTGCAGCCCGGCGAACTGGTTCATGCCGACAGGCATGGAGCGCTCGTCGTGCCTGAAATGCTGTTGGACAAATTGCCGGACGCAATTCGCTCGTTGATCGAGCAGGAAAATATCGTGCTTGATCCCGCTCGGAACTCGGAGCAGTACGACTTCGAGACATTCCGGCGGTCATGGGAAGCGTTCACGGCGAGTCGGCAGTGAATTCGGCAAGCGCCCGGAATCGTTTCGCGAGGCTCGCCGCCCCCGCAGTCGTGATGCTTACCTATGCCGAACGGAGCCTGACGCGAAATCTTGGGAACGGATGGAGGACTCCATGGAACTGCAGGTGACAGGTTTTTTTCACGCGGAGACGAACACGATTTCATACGTCGCGAGCGATCCCGGAACCAAGATGTGCGCGGTTATCGATTCCGTTCTGGACTTCGACTACGCGTCGGGCAGCACGGGAACCGGGTTCGCGGACGGGCTAATCGGTTTCGTGAGGAAAGAAGGATTGACGGCGGATTGGATCCTAGAAAGCCATGTCCATGCGGACCACCTTTCCGCCGCGCCGTATGTTCAGCAGCAGCTGGGCGGCAAGATCGGCATCGGCGACTGCATCACCGTCGTTCAAGAGCAATTCGGCAAGATTTTCAACGAAGGAACAGAGTTCCAGCGGGACGGCTCGCAGTTCGACCGCCTGTTCAAGGAGGGAGACGAATTCTCGGTCGGAGACATTCAAGCCCGCGTTCTCCACACGCCGGGCCATACTCCGGCCTGCCTGACCTACGTGATCGGCGATGCCGCGTTTTGCGGCGATACTCTTTTCATGCCCGATTTCGGGACTGCCCGAGTGGATTTTCCCGGCGGTTCCGCCGAAGACCTGTACAATTCGATCCAAAGAATATTGTCGCTTCCGGACGAGACGCGCCTGTTCGTCGGCCACGACTACAAGGCGCCGGGGCGCGAGGACTTTGCTTGGGAGTCCACTGTGGCCGAGCAGAAGGCCCGCAACGTGCATGTCGGTTCCGGCCGCCCCAAGGACGAGTTCGTGAAGCTTCGGACGGAGAGGGACGCGAAACTCGGCATGCCGAAACTCATTGTTCCAAGCATTCAAGTCAACATGCGCGCTGGCAACATGCCAGAAGCGGACCGGGAAGGCCACGTTTACTTGAAGGTGCCGGTCAACGCGCTCGGACGCTGATTCTCCCCGGCAAAGGCTGGTTTCGGGCGCGGCGCGCGGTCGCCGACGGCCGCGACATGACAATTGCATGGCGCTGCATCAAAGCGGCCAGAACATCGGGATCATGAAGCTCGCCAGAATTCCGATCGAAAGATTGAGCGGAATTCCGATTTTCAAATAGTCGGAAAACTCGTAGCCGCCGGGGCCGTACACGAGCGTATTCGTCTGGTATCCGATGGGGGTCGCGAAACTGGCGGATGCGGCGACCATGACCGCTACGACCAACGGACGGGGGTCGATGCCCAGCGACGACGCCACCGCGATCGCGATCGGCGTAACGACAACCGCCACCGCGTTGTTGGATACGAGTTCGGTCAATACCGAAGTCAAAAGATAGATCGACCAGACGACCAGAAACGGGTGGACGTGGCTGAGATAAGGAGCCACGCCGTTTGCGATCAGGGCAACTGTCCCGGACTCCTCCATGGCGGCGCCTATGGCCAGCATGGAAAAAATCAAAGCGAGAAGTTTGCCGTCGACAGCTGCGAACGCCTCGTCGGCATCGATGCATCCCGTTATAAGCACGATCGCGGCGCCGATCATTCCCAGCGCCGCGATCGGCGCGAAGCCCAGTCCGGCGAGAGTGACGACAACTGCCAATGTCAATATCGCGATCGGCGCTCTCCCTCTGCGGAACGACCGAACCGTCGGTTCGGTAATCTCCACCAGTTCGGTTTCGCGGGCCAAAGCCTGGATGTCTTCCGGCGCGCCTTCAATCAGAAGAGTATCGCCGATCCGGATTGCGACTTCGTCGAGCTGGGTGAACGCCTGCGGTGCGCGAGGGCGATGCAATGCGATCACGTAGACGCCGAATCGCCGTCTCAAATGCAGATCGCCCAGTGTTTTGCCGACGAGATTGCACCGGGGAGAAATCAAGGCTTCGACCGTTTTCGATTGTCTTGATGAAACCTTGTCGGCAAGCAGCATGTCCTTGCGCTGCTGCAGATCGAGCACTTCCGCCGCATTCGTCCGCAGTACGATGCGGTCTCCTTCCTTGAGAACGATGTTCTTTAGATCGCGCCGGAGCGATTCTTCCGCCCTGATCACATCGATGACGCGCGCGCCGTCCCGCTTGAAGGGCTCGGCCTGCATTGCGTTCTGCCCCGCGAGTTCGCTGCCTTGCGGCAGGATCACCTCGGTGAAGAATTTCATCCGACTCCGGTCGCGGAGAAGTTCAGCCATCGAGTCGCGCTCGGGAAGAAGCCGTTGTCCGAATACGACGAGGTAAGCGATGCCGAATGCGACGAGCACCAAGCCGAGCGGGGTCACTTCGAACAGGGTGAAGGGCTCAAGCCCGGCGCTTCGCGCCACGCCGTCGACGAGCAGGTTGGTCGAGGTTCCGATCAGCGTGCATGTGCCGCCGAGGATCGCGACGTAGGACAGCGGGATTAGAAGTTTCGAGGATGACGTGCCAAGCAGTTTGGCGCAGTGGATCGTGATCGGAATCATGATGACGACCACAGGCGTATTGTTCATGAATGCGGAGGCGAAAACGACGAACGCGGCCAGCACGGCCAGCATCAATATGGGCTGGACATTGCCGATCTTCGTGACCCAAGCGGTCAAGGCGGCCAGCGCGCCTGTCCGAAGAAGCGCGGCGGACATGATGAACATGGCGGCGATTGTCCAAGGCGCGGGGTTGGAGAACACCCGGAGCGCTTCCTCATAGGGCAGGACGCCGCTGGCAAGCAAGACCGCCGCTCCGCTCAGCGCTACGACCTCTGTCGGAAACGCGTCGCGAACGAAAAGCACGAACATGGCGGCCACGACCAGAATGACCGCGAGCGCCTGCCAATATTCAATCAAAGCGTCAATGATCATGGTGTCCGCCGACTATGCCGCGTTGCCGCATCCGCTATATCGGTCACATTACCGCAAACAAGAGTGAAATGCTTGGTTGTCGGCGCGCGCCTCCGAACATCGCCTGCGTCCGAAGACGAGCAGCCGCGACCGGCGCGAGGACGGAGATCGGATTGCTGCCATGCGCTGGTTTTGCGGCGCCAATCTCCGCAACGGTCGCGTTCAGACGGCAGAGGGTTCTTGCAAGCCTCAAAACAGTCCGCACAAGCAGAAATTATTGATAGAGGCATCCAAAATGACGCTTCGGCTGCATCAGGGTCGCCGTCATCGCCGCTCAATTTTCTGCAATCCCGGCTTGGAAATTTTTTCGATAAACACTTGTTTCCGTTTATTTTCAGGCACTACATCCGGCTGTGTTTCATGTCGCTCTTGGCGGCTTCAATCGATCCAGTAGGGCGTTCGGGACAGCGGGAGTCCCAGAGTCCGGCAGATGCGCTCCATGTCGGGCGTCGTTGTCGAAGGGAGCGCGTAGCGCCGTTCCGACTTTGTGTCGCGCATGATCGAGCATTGGCGGGCGGAGAGGGCCGTTCGGACAGTTTCCGGCGACATCCGCTTCTTCTGCTGCAGCTCGACCCGATAGGCCAGGTGGCGCACGCAGGCGAACGCCATGTAGGCGATGGCGACGTGCGCTTTCACCCGTTCGGGCGTCCAGCGGAACACCGGCCGCACCTTGATGTCTTGCTTGGTGATCCGGAAGCTCTCCTCGACCCGCCTGAGTTCGCGGCAGCGGGCGAGCAGTTCCGAATGGCCCATACCGGGCGCGTTGGTGACGACGCCCTTCAGCCCGTCCCAGCGGGCGTCCTCCCTGATCTTGTCCTCGTCCACCTCGAGCCGGGCGGTCCCCTCGAGCTTGACGAACCGCCCGAAGCAGCGGCCGGAGAGCGCCTGCGCGGGGTCGGCGCTTCGGCCAAGCCTCCGGTTCAGCTTGTCGACCGCCTTCGTCCGGTCGGCGGCGTCCTTTTTGGCCCGCTTCCGGCTCCAGCCGACGACAATGCGGCGGCCCTTGTGCTCGAACTCCGCCGACAAGGAGCCCTCCGAGCCGCCGACCGGCCGGTAGGAGCCGAGGTCGAGAATCCGCTCCTTCAGTTCCTTCGGCAGCGATTTCAGCCGGGCGCCGACGATGTACTGGAGCCCCCGATCCTCCATGTCCTTGAGATTTTCCTCGCCGAACATGCCCCGGTCGGCGACGTGGATCGCCGTCTCGACCGCTTCGCGCTCCCGCATCCTCTCCAACGCCGGGATCAGGCTCTTCCCCTGGCATTCCGATCCGGGAAACACCTCGTAGCCGACGGGCAGCCCGTCGGGCTTCACCATCAGCGCCAGCAGAACCTCGGTTCGGCTATGACTGCCGTTCTCCTCGACCGATTCGAAATGCAGCGTCGCGCAGTCGAAGAAGACGACGCTCTCCGGCTCCGGCAGCAGGCTCAGCGTGGTTCCGCCCGCAAGATTCTTCATGCTTTCGACCGTTCCGTCGTCCAGCCGGTCCATCATCCGGCAGATTCTCGGCACCGGGATCGAAACTCCGAGCTCGCTTTCCGGCCGCCATGCGCTGTCGCGCTCGCCGTCGGGATTGGCGATTCGCGCCATAACCATGCGCTGCAGCGTCTCGCGCGCCGAGCGGTCGCGACCGCTCGGCAGCAGGCCGTCGAATCCCAGCTGGCGGTAGACGGCTCCGTAGGCTTCGTGGAATCCGGTCACGACGCGATGCTCCTCGCTGGTCTCTTCGACCGCGACCCGCGGCCCCTTCCTCCCGCCGGTCCGCCGGGCCTTGATGGCCAGCTCGACGAGATCCTCCTGCGGGATCACGGACGGCTGCCGTTCGCACCGGGCTTCCGCTTTCATAAGCTCGCCGAGCTCCTTCAGCTTGGCCAGTTCGGTCTCGTTTTCGGCGATGCCGATGTGGCGGACGATGCGCTGGCTGACCTTTTTGCCGCTGCGCACGGATTCGACAAGCTGGACGGCCTTGCGGCGGGTTCCGGGCTTGGTTTTGACGCGGATGAACATGAGGCGATTCCTGTTTCGTCGTTTCTCATGCACTTGGCATGGAATTCAAGCGGCATCAAGAAAAATGTGAAAATGAGGCACTACATCGGCCCTTCCGGTCCGCCGAAACCGCGATTCCGTCGCGCGCAGGGTTCCGCAAAGCCGGAACGACGCAAATCAGCCCGAACCGTCGAAGTCGCGGAGGCGGCAGACCCTGCCGCACAATTCTCCGCAACCGGCGAATTCGCCGCGCAAGGAAGCCGGATGTTCACAAATTCGTGAAATTTAATGATTCTTAAATTATCTACTTAAATAACATAAAAAGATATGTTATTGAAAAATTCAATGATCACGAATTAGCAATGAAAGAAGGTGCTGAACCTATGACGACTGTCGCTGCATTCGCCGCCGATTTGCCGACCTTCAAGGATGCCGCCGCGCAGATGGCGGCCGCCCCGCCCGCGTTCGTCAATGCGTCAGCAAAGTCGGCGATTTTCCGCGAACCCATGAATTCGGACAAAATCGAGCCGAACGACTGCGGCGACAGTCAGGAGAACGCCAACCGCAGCCAAATATGAGCGCTGCCCGCCGGGCGCGTCAAAAGAGCCGCCCAATCAGACGACGCGTCCGGCGGGCAGCGCTCATCGAAATTTCCCACTGGATCGTTTTTTCTCCAAACAGCCTTGCAATTGAACGCGCTCGCACCGGGAAACTAAAGGAACTCCAAAGATCTTGCACGCCGATTCACATGCGGCTCATGCGGTCGGAGATTCTATCCGGTCGCTTGAGACGACGACCGAATTGCGGCCCGGGTCAATCGCCCGTTGAGACTTCGCCTTGACGCAAGTGCATCGAGGGCCGAGCTGCCTGCATTCTCGCAAGGCGGGCGGCATGTTCGATCCTGTCGATCGCATCGACTTGGATATAGCGACAGATCCCCCTGACCGGACGATCCTTCCGAAAACGAGTCCGCCGAATCGTTCCGATCGTTTCCGCGCGCAGCATCTCCGTTCCGCCCCTTCGAATCAGCGAAAGGGCATTTGAAAGCCAGTCCCACCCTGAAAGAGGCCGCTTTCGCATGCCGATTCACGAGCGGAAACATCAAGATCCCTTGTCCGCACAGATTCCCGCTGCGCCCGGCGTCCGCGCAATCTGACGCGGCTGTCCCGCAATGCACCCTGCCGTTCACAAATTCGTGATAATTGGAGTTTTTTTTAAATGATATTTAAAAAATGTATTGAAAAGATATTTTCGTCATGCTAATTGATTCGCCATCAGACAACTCAAGAGACGAAAGTAAAGACCAATGAAAACAGCCTCCGCAATCGCAATCGCTTTCGCATTCATGTTCCTCACGTTGCCCGCGCATTCCGCGGAATCCACGACCAGCTTTGAAGCAATCGCCGATACCGCCGACAGCACCGCTTTCTTCAATGGCAGGTGCGCAACCTGGCGGGACCAAGTCGTCTGCGCCTTTTGATACCGGGCCGCCGTCGAAAAACCCTCCCGAAATGCAACTGCGCCGGACGATGCAGCACCGTCCGGCGGAGTTGCTGTTTCAAGAATGCAATTCCCTCGAATCCGACATATTGAATTCGGGCGTGTCCAGCGACGCGAATCCAAGGTTCCCTCTTGGAAATCCCGCAGCTGCCGATGCGGAATTCGCTTCTTCACGCGGGCCTGCGCATCGGGCAATTCATTTTTCAACCGTCCCATTGAGAATCGCTTGGCAAGCCGACGACCTCCATGCTTGCCGACAACCGCCGCTCAACAGGGTGCGGCCGCCGCAAGGGCACTCTTCATGAGCGATAATCGGCATTGATGGAAACGTAGCGGTCGGAAAAGTCGCAGGTCCAGACAGCGGCTGAACCATCGCCAATCCCGAGGTCGACCTTGATAAGGATCTCTTCGTTCCGCATGTGGCGCGCTGCGGCCTCTTCCTCGTAATTCGGCGAAACAAATCCGGATTCCGCCACAATGTGGTCGCCGAAACTGATCGATATTCGGTCGCGCTCCGCTTTCGCGCCCGACTTCCCGATCGCCATCACTATCCGTCCCCAATTGGGATCCTCGCCATGTATCGCCGTCTTTACAAGCGGCGAGTTTGCAATGGACTTGGCGACCATGACGGCATCCTTGTCGGAATCGGCGCCGGTCACCCTTACTTCCGCCAACTTCGTGGCCCCGACTCCGTCTCGGACAATCTGCCTGGCCAAGTCGTCCATGACGCGAGTCAGAGAGTCGCCGAACAGTCTTCCCTCCTTTGATTTCTCGTCTTCAATGCATGGCGCGCCCGACCTGTTCGTCGCCGAAACGAAAACACTGTCGGACGTCGAGGTATCGCCGTCCACCGTGATGCTGTTGAAGGTTGCGGCGGCGGCTCTCGACACGATGGATTGGAGCGCGCGCCGTTCAACGGATGCGTCCGTGAATATGAAAGCAAGCATCGTGGCCATATCGGGCGCGATCATGACCGATCCTTTTGCGAACCCGGCCATCCTGATCGTCGACCCGCCGATTTCGACTGAGTCGCCGACGCCCTTCGGAAAGGTGTCGTTCGTCATGATCGCGCGCGCAGCCCCTTCAATTCCGTCGGACCGCAATCCGTCACGCAATGATCCTACGACAGCCGCGATTCGCTCGCTCGGAAGCGGAACGCCGATTATGCCCGTAGAAGCGGTGAAGACGCGCCGTTGAGAGATCCCCAGAGACTCGGAGACCAAGCCGGTCAGGTTCTCGACGGCGTTGATCCCGGAAGCGCCCGTGAAGGCGTTCGAATTTCCTGAATTCGCCAGGATTGCGAAACCGTCGTCATCCGGTTCTTTCGATTGCAGCTCGGCGATTTTGCTCTCGCAGTCCAAAACCGGCGCCGAACGCATCGCCGAACGAGAGAAGACGCATGCCACCGTGCTGCCCGGCGCGACCCTCGCCAGCATGACGTCATCTCGGTTCTTGCAGTGCACGGCGGCCGCAGCAGACGCGAATTCAACGCCGTCAATTTCGGGCAAATCCGGAAATCCTCCCTTCGGCGCAAGCGGAGAAACAGGATTCGGATCGTTCTTCAATCGCAAGAGGTGCTTGAGGCGCTTGATTTCGCTTTTAAGCTCTCGGATCTCCTCCTTGCTCATTCGGACCTCCGTAGTTCAAATTCGGAATATGCGACTTGCCGCCGCGGCGCAGGCGGAAAGGGTAAACGCGAGCGTCGAGCCGGTGCAAGCCTCCCGCAGCCCTTTGAATGAATTGCAATTCTCTCCTGAAACAAAGGTGTGTCGATGCATCGAGCGCTCGGGCGTTTGCTGACGTTCGGCTCGCTAAGCATGGTTCTTCGCGGCAAGACACGAGCAGCGCTTGGTTCCCGGGTAGCGGCGGGGTCAAGCAGGGTCCGAAGCGGCGAGGGCATTCAAACAGCCGTTCGCGCTGCCTGCTCAAATGTCGGCAGCAGAGACAAGACGCTAATGCGCCGACGAATTCCCGTCGATAAAGTCCAAGACAAGAGGTCGGATGTTCCGGTACCACGATTTGCCGGCAAAAATCCCGTAGTGTCCTGCCTCCGGCTCCAAATGATAGGCTTTCCGATTTTCCGGCAGGCCCGACAGGAGCGGAAGGGCCGCGGCGCATTGGCCCGGCGCGGAAATGTTGTCCTTGCCTCCCTCCACGATCTTGACGGCGGTCTTGGAGATTTTCCCGATGTCGATCTTGCAGTCGCCGATCTTGAATCGATTCTCCGCGATTTCCCGCCCCTTGAAGATCCGCTTCACGGTGGACAGGTAGAATTCCGCCGTCATGTCCATGACGGCCAAATATTCGTCGTAGAAGATGTTGTGCCGGTCGTGATCGGCGGCTTCGCCTTTTGAAACCCTCATGATCTGATTGAAGAACGCGTCGAAATGGGACGGCAGGTTCATCGCGATGAACGAAGCCAATTGGAGCACTCCGGGATAGACCAGCCGCCCGACTCCGGCATGGCTTGCCCCGACGTGCTGGACGGCGAGATGCTCAAGCTGGCCCATGGTGTAGCGCTTGCCGAAGTCGGTGACCTCGGTCGGAGAGGCGTCCGGATCTATGGGGCCGCCGATCAGAGTCATCGTGCGGGGCTGCTTGTCGCGCTGCTCATCGGCTATCTTGGCGACCGCGGCAAGAGCGAGCGGCGCCGGTTGGCAGACTGCGATTACGTTGGTGTCGCTGCCCAAATGCAGAATAAACTCGATGAGATAGCGGCAGAAATCCTCCACGTCGAACTTGCCTTGCGAAACGGGGATGTCGCGGGCGTTCTTCCAGTCGGTAACGTAAACTTCGCAGGTCGGCAGCAAGCTTGTTACGGTTCTTCTCAGGAGCGTCGCGTAGTGCCCGGACATCGGGGCGATCAGCAGCACCTTGCGCACCGACGGCTTTCTTCGGCGGACCCGAAACTGGATCAGATCGCAGAACGGTTTGGCGATCACGCATTCGACATTGACCAAATATTCGTCGCCGTCGCTGATCACGGTTTCAATTCCCCAGTCGGGCTTCTCCACCATTCTGCTGAAACTTCGCTCCGCGACAGTGCCCCAGGCCGCGAAGATTCCGGGGTAGGGGTTCGCAGCAACCCCGAATGCCGGAGAGGACCAATAGGCCCGGGCGGTGGCCCCGCACCATTCGCTCGCGAGGCGACCGGTTTCAATGAAGTCGTATGTGGGCAATGATTTCATGCGCGGCGGCACCTTAAACTTCTGCGTTGTTTGCCGTATGATCGGACCAAACGACCGCATATAGCTGCAATGCGGCAATCTTGCCAGAAGGGAGACGTTCACATGCCGAGCATACCGGAGGCGAATGACGCCAAATTCGACAAGATCAACGAAAATCTCAGGAAGATAGAGGATCTGAACAAGCGATTCATCAATGCGATGGCGCGGAAGGAGCAGCCCAAACCCGGCTTGCTCGGCCCGGGACAGGATCTGTATGTCAACGCCATGTCCGCGTACCTCAGGGACGCGATTTCAGATCCGGCGAAACTGCTTGAACGGCAAGTCAGCTACTGGGGGCAATCGCTCCAGCTGTGGATGGATGCTCAGAAATCGCTCGTCGAGCGCGGCGGAACCGGGTCGGATGACGAAGGTCCGAAGGACGCTCGGTTCAAGAACGAACTGTGGGAAGCGCATCCGTATTTCAAGCTTGTTAAGGACCAGTACCTCTTGAACGCGGAAGCCATGTCCAGAGCCGTCAACGATATGGATGGCCTGGATGCGCGGGAAAAACGTCGAGTCAAGTTCTTTTCCCAGCAGATCATCGACATGATGAGCCCGGCCAATTTCCTGGGGACCAATCCCGAAGCATTGTCCAAAGCCATTGAAACCGAGGGCGACTCGCTTGTGAGGGGGCTGGAAAATCTGGTCCGCGACATTGAGAAGAACGATGGCGAGCTGCTGGTGACATTGTCCGATCCGGATGCGTTCAAGGTCGGCGAAAACCTGGCTTCGACCGAAGGCTCGGTCGTATTTCGAAATCACCTGTTCGAACTCATTCAGTACGCGCCGAGAACGGAAGTCGTTTACAAAGTTCCGCTGGTCATCGTTCCCCCTTGGATCAATAAATTCTACATATTGGATCTGAAGCCGGAAAACAGCTTCATCAAATGGGCGGTTGAGCAGGGCTTCACTGTGTTCGTCGTGAGCTGGGTCAATCCCGGGCCGGAACTCAGAGACGCCGGGATGGAAGCGTATGCGGCCGACGGGTGCATGGCTGCGATCGGGGCAATCAAGAATTTGACCGGCGAGAAGCAGGTCAACGCAATCGGATATTGCATCGGCGGCACCTTGCTGGCGGCTGTGCTCGCCTACATGCAGAAGGTGGGCGACAAATCCGTCCGTTCCGCGACTTTTTTCACTACCTTGACCGATTTCACCGACATGGGAGAGCTTTCGGTGTTCGTCACCGACGATTTTGTGGACAACATCGAGAAAGAAGTCGAGGAAAAGGGAATGCTCCGGTCGATTTTCATGTCGAGGGCATTCTCGTTCATGCGCGCGAGAGACCTCGTTTACGGTCCCGCGATTCGTTCATACATGATGGGAGAGCCACCGCCAGCCTTCGATCTGCTTTACTGGAATGGCGATTCAACGAACCTTCCTGCTCGGATGGCCATCGAATATCTTCGCGGGCTTTGCCAGTCGAACAGTTTTGCGAAAGGCAAGTTTGAATTGATGGGAGAGAAAGTCAGCCTGAGCGACGTGCAGAGGCCTCTTATCGCGATCGCATGCGAGACCGATCATATCGCGGACTGGAAGAATTCTTTCAAAGGCATTCAAAAAATGGGGAGTCGCGACAAGACATTCGTTCTTTCCGAGTCGGGCCATATCGCAGGGATCATCAACCCGCCCTCCAAAGACAAGTATGGGCATTTCACCTGCGAAGACCTGTCGGTCGGTCCGGATTCATGGAAGGAAAAATCTGAATTCCACAAGGGATCGTGGTGGAACAGGTGGGCAGCGTGGGCGGCTCGCCGCTCCGGCGCGAAACAATCCGCCCAATACATTCTGGAACGGGACCGAGAAGTTCTTGCTCCCGCGCCAGGTATTTACGTGGTCGAATCAGCCGTGCATTGAGCATGATTGCGACGCGGGCAGAACCGGCTTACCGTTGGGCTGGAATCGAAATCGAGAGACGCTTTTCCTTCAATCCCGCTTGGACGATGGGCAGTCGGGAGAAAGAATCGCAGCTTGACCGCTGCTTGCAAGGAGAAGCCATTGTGCGAGGCACGAATGAGTAAAAAAAGTGAAACTCTGGTAATCAAGAGGTACGCGAGCCGCCGACTCTACAATCCTGAGTCAAGCGATTACGTGACGCTCAAGGATATAGCGAAACTTATCAGGGACGGGCGCGACGTATCCATCGTTGATTTGAAGACAGGCGAAGATTTGACCCGCCAGTACCTGATTCAGATTATCGCGGAACAAGAATCGCAAGGCGTCGGCGTTCTGCCGGTCAATCTGCTTACAGAGGCCGTACGGTCATACAATGATCAAGCCTACAACGTCTTTCCGAAGTTTCTCGAGAGTTCGCTCGAAGCGTTCAGGGAAAGCCAAACCAAGCTGATGGAGAACTTTGCGACAATGTCGCCGATTGCGGCATTCGATGCAATGCAGAATCAACAGCAGGCTTTCATTGCGCAAATGCTGAGAACCGGAAACGCAAAGCCGCAACCGCCTGAAACGCGCGCCGAACGGTCGTCTGAACCCGATGCGTCGACGAATTTGGATGAGATCAAGCGTACGCTTTCCGACTTGCAGGCAAAAATTGCAAGTTTTGAGAACGACAATGAATCGAGCGGCGAATGAGCACCGAAACCGGTTTGTCTGAATCCGTTCTCCGCTTGATTGCGGAAGAACTGTTCAACGCCCATCGAGATGGAAGGCCAATCGATCCGCCCAGCACGACGCGCGGGATGGGTGCCGCCGATGCCGCGGTCGTCCGGCGCATGCTAGCGGAGTTGCATGTTGCCGGGGGATGCAAGCATTGCGGCTACAAGATCGGATTCACCTCCAAGGTCATGCAGGATTCGTTGGGGATTCGCGAACCCGAATTCGGCTTCCTGTTCGACGACTACATTCTTGGGGATGCCGACCCAGTTGTCGTCAGCAAATTCTGCGAGACATGCGCGGAACCCGAAATCGCATTCGAAATGGCGCATGATCTGTGCGGTCCTGCAACGATTGAAGATGTGCTTGACGCCGTCGAGTGCGTGCGGCCTGCGATTGAAATAGTGGATTCGCGGTGCGGGCTGCGGCGGTCGCAAGCCGCCGACATGGTTGCGGACAATGTGCTCGCGGCGAGAGCCGTGCTTGGATCAGCATCGTTCGGGCCGCGGGACGTCGAGTTGGACAGGCTGCCGGTGACAATTGAGACGGACGGCGAATCCCTTTCCGGGATGACGTCGGATGTCATGGGGCATCCTGCAGCTTCGGTCGCTTGGCTGGCAGGGCGCTTGTCGGAAGCGGGCGGGTTGGATGGATCGATCAAAGCCGGAGCGATCATCATGTCGGGATCCTCAACCAAGTATGTTCGAATTTCCGCGGGAAACAAGCTGGCCGCGGATTTCGGAGCATTGGGCTCCATCAGATTGGAATTCGTCTGAAGACGCCGGATCGATTCAGGCGTTGGACCGGCGCGATTCCTATCCGAACAGCAACGCGCGTTCAGGTGCCGGCCGGCGTCGCAGTTCGGGTGGAGGCGGCCTTGAAAAGGCTTGCTATCAAGTCGGCGAACTCACTGCTGTCCGTAGGTCTTGCCATTCCATTGCGGGCGCGGTCCAAAAAATTGTCGGGGACGATACCCTGCATGCGGTTCTCGATCAGGGCATCGATGATGTCGGCGTTGAATTCGGGATCCGGCTGACGACCGCAATGACGCTCCTCTGGAACTCGTCAAGGGGCATGGCCGGTTCTTGCCTCGATCTCCTTGAGGATCGCCGCAGCCAAGTAAGCCGCTTCAAGGTCGCCGTTTCGGCGCAAACCGTTGGCAACTTCGTCCATGGTGCTGTAGGTCGCATGGGGCGGCACGTACCAGAGAGCCGTGGCGCCGTAGCGGTCCCAAGCAATCTTGCGCAGTTCCATCAGCCGCTCGCCGATATCTTCGTATCTTACCTTGACCCCCAAGCTTGCCTGCTGGGCCGCCCGGGCCTCGGCGGCGCAGATGAAGCGCTCGTCTATCCGGTTGTTAGCCATGATGAGCAATATAGGGTAGGAACGACCCGGGCTAAAGTATCTTTTGGTGCCGCTTACAGGTGGCTGGATGGGAAATTTCGGCCGAAGGCAATTCGTCAGGACCGGCATCCTTCATCCTGCTCTGCCACCGGCATCGCCACTTGGTATTTCGAGGGTGCATCCCAGTTCTCCTGGTTGAGATGGGCGCGGCGCTGCTTTTCGAAAGCGGGTGCCAATGCTCTGCTTGCCGTAAAATGTTGAATCGAAAACAGTCGTTGGGCCGACTTTCTCAGTTTGAGGGCTTGTCGCACCGCTTGACCAGATAAAACGGGACGCACCCCGCGGGACATTGAGTTGGACAGGCTGCCGGTGACAATTGAGACGGACGGCGAATCCCTTTCCGGGATGGCGTCCGACGTCACGGGGCATCCGGCCGCTTCGGCAGCCCGGCTGGCAGGGCGTTTGTCGGAGGCGGGCTGGACGGATCGATCATCAAGTCGGGGTCCTCAACCAAGTATGCTCGAATTTCCGCGGGAAACAGGCTGGCCGCGGATTTCGAAGCATTGGGTTCCATCAGATTGGAATTCGTCTGAAGATATCTGGTCAACCCGGGCATTGGACCAGCATGATGTCAATCTGGACAGTAGCGCGCGTTCAGACGCCGTTCGACGTCGCAGTTCGGGCGGAAGCGGCGTTGAAAAAGCTTGCAATCAGATCGGCGAACTCGCTGCTGTCCGTCGGGCTTGCCATTCCATTGCGGGCGCGATCCAGCAATTCGTCGGGGACGATTCCGCAGGCGCGGTTCTCGATCAGAGCGTCGATGACATCGGCGCTGAATTCGGGATGCGGTTGAATCGATAACGCGCGGTCGCCGTAAGAAAGCATCGCATATTTGCAGAAATCGGAAGTCCCGATCACATCCGCGCATTCGGGCGGAACGACGATTTGGTCTTGATGCCAAGCATTCAGGGCGACCCGTCGCCCGTTCCAATCGTACTCGGTTCGACCCACCGCCCATCCGCCGGAAAACTTTTCGACCGTCCCGCCGAGTGCCGTCGCGAGAGCTTGATGCCCGAAGCATACGCCGACGACGGGAACTTGGTCTCGATGGCATTGCCTCAAGAAGCGCAGGAGGCGACCGATCCAGTCGAATTCGTCGTATACCGAGTATCGCGAACCGGTCACGAGCCAGCCGTCCGCGTCGCTCGTCGACGCGGGGAACTCGCTGTCGACCACATTCCAGATTGCGAAGTCAAACCCTTTTCCGTCGAGGAACCGGGCAAACATGTCCGAGAATTCGCCGTGATCATGCTCCTTGCCTTCAAGGAAATGGCCTGTCTGCAGAATGCCGATTTTCATTATCCGCTCTTTGCGCAATTCGGACGCGTTGCCTCATGATTAGGATAGCCCGCCCGATTGGTCAAATGCGGAAGGGACTGCCAGTCGCGTGCGATGATCGTTCCGGAATGTCGGCTCTCCGGGCAAGCTGCCGATTGACCCTTACGGCGGACGGGCTGGCGGCGGCGGAATTTTCAAATACTCGGATTTCGCAATTCGGACCAATCCGCGGTACGGAATGAGCCTCTTGTCGCAGTCGCCGATTGAACTCACGGCGGCGCGAACGGCATGAAACAGAACGTCCGCGAGTTCTGGAAAACCGGTGACGAAGGGCAGGCCGGGTGTCGGCGTCGAGAAACCGACAGTTTTCAGATCCATCGCCCACGGCTTCAGCATCAAGAGGAGTCTCCAGGAGGAAGCGTCGATCGCCGCAATCTCCGCATTGCCGCGGAATACTGCATATGCCGACGCTTCATGGCTGCCGGTCTCCAGCAACTCGGAGAAGGCGATCGCATTGGCCGCCGCTTCCTGCATCGGAGCAGCCCAGCCGGACTGTGAATCTTCGCCGTTGAAGGCAAGCCGCGCACCGTCGAATTCCTTGAAGCAAGACTGTGCGCAAGCATTCGATGCGACGAAGGCGCTGCGGTAGTAACCCGGTTCGCATGCCTCCAGCTCGCAGTCCGGCGTGCCGACAAGAGTCAGAGAATTGTGCAATTCGTTGCGGAACGGCAGACCGCAGGTCTGAGAAAGAAGCAGTTTTTCATTTCTCCAGACTTCGTAGCGGCTCGCTTCCCGCTGGAGCTTGGCAGGCGCTTCTATGCCCTCGCGAGCCAGTTCGGTTCGGATGGAATGCCACAATCTGTCGTTCGCGGCGGCCGCCTCCGGGAAATCATACATCGGAAGGGAAGCGATCATTGCGAGCGCGCAATGACCCTTCGCCTTGCAAGCGCATTTTCGCGGTCGGAAATCCCAAGGAGGCTGGAGATCAGTCTCATATGGCCATGCTCCTGGTCCGCATGGCGGCCGTCGGACAATGCGACGTCCCATAGGGCTTCCACTAGCGCGTCGCGCTCTTCGAACGGCACGACGTCCTTGAGCATCCGAGTGAACCGGACGGTGTCGGGCGCATCCGCCTCGATAATCTCGGCTTCCGAGCGCAGTTCCGCAGCGCCTGTCGCCGCAAGTCCGTATCGCGCGGACAGAATTTGATCGATGCGTTCCCGTTCCACCTCCATGTAGGAACTGTCGGACCGCGCGATCCTGACCAGCAAAACGGAAAGAGCGAGGCGGCAGTCTTCCTCGGATAGCGGTTCTGGATCCGGGGCAGCAAGTTTTGCCAGAAATGATCGGAGCATGCCTTCCGCGATAATTCAAAGGTTGCGAGGCTTCAACCCGGTTGTCCGCGCACTGCGTCCGCGGCCTGCCGCATTAGGTTGCGCTCAACTCAATGGTGTCATTTCGTTCGGGCGACGTCGAAAGGTACCCGACTTGGACTCCGACTGCGGCTTCGATGCGCTTGACATATTCAAGCGCTTCGGAAGGCAGGTCCGATTGCTTTCGCTTGCCAGCGGTATTTCCGGCCCATCCTCGCATTGTTTCGTAAACAGGCTCGGCTTTCGCTTGCAGGGCGGACGCTGCGGGAAAATGATCGTGGAAGTCGCCATCGATCCTGTAGCCTACGCAGATCTTGAGTTCATCCAGATTGTCGAGGACGTCCAGTTTCGTCAGTGCGAGCAAGTCGATCCCAGCGATGCCGCACATTTGCTTCGTCAAGCATGCGTCGAACCATCCGCATCGTCTGGGCCGTCCGGTGACGGTTCCGAACTCGTGACCGGCTTTCGCAAGATAGGCCCCGACGTCGTTGCGGAGTTCAGTCGGAAACGGCCCCTCGCCGACACGGGTCGTGTAGGATTTGGCGACCCCGATCGCGGTTCCGATTGTCCCTATGCCGGATCCGGATCCGCTGAGCGCATTGCTTGGAACGGTCGATGAAGAAGTGACGTAAGGATAGCTTCCGTGGTCGATGTCGAGAAGAACGCCTTGGGCGCCCTCGTATAGAATTTTGCGGCCCAGATCCCGCGATTCTCCGATCGCCTTCCAAGCCGGCTTCGCGAACGGGAGTATCTTGGGAGCGATTTGTCGAAGCTCGCGGATCAAATTCTCCGCGTCTACAAGGGGGGCGTCCAGGCCTTTCCTAAGCGCGTTGTGATGCCGCAAAAGCCGGCTTACGGCTGCGTTCATCGAAGCATCGTCGCCGAGATCCGCCAGACGGACGGCTCGCCTGCCGACCTTGTCCTCGTACGCGGGTCCGATTCCGCGGCCGGTGGTGCCGATCCTTGCGCTGCCGGCTGCATTTTCGCGCAGGGTGTCAAGCTCCTTGTGAAGCTTCAGGATCAAGGCGACGTTGTCTGCGACCACCAAATTATCGGGATCAATCGGGATGCCTCGGCTCCGCAAATCGTCGACTTCGTCAAGCATTGCCCAAGGTTCCAGGACGGTTCCGCTTCCGATGATGGAAAGGATGCCCGGCCTTATCGCCCCCGAAGGCAGCATGGACAGCTTGTACGTATCGCCCTCCACGACCAGCGTATGGCCTGCATTGTTGCCGCCTTGGAATCGAACGACAACATCGAACTCTTCGGCAAGCCAATCGACGAACTTCCCTTTGCCTTCGTCGCCCCATTGAACGCCGACTACGACTGTGTCTGTCATTTGGAGTGCACTCCGGAGGATATCGCTTCGCCGCGCCGATGCCGATCCCAAGTCGTGCCCCGTTACGGCGGCCAAGCGTCGCTTGGTATTGATTATCGCTTGCGCTAGCAACCTGTATTGTTTAGTTGCGTCGCAGAACGTCCGTCATATATGCCTTTCTTGGTGAGCAACGCTTTCCGATGAGCAACGTAACACTTGTCATTCACCTGATTCTGGCCCTCGTGCTGATTTGCATCGTCCTTCTTCAGCGGTCGGAAGGCGGCGGCTTGGGCATTGGCGGCGGAGGCGGCGGGGTGATGTCGGGCCGTCAGGCCGCGACCGCACTTGGAAAGCTCACTTGGGTATGCGCCATCGCGTTTCTTTGCACGTCATTGGCGCTGACGATTCTAACGGCGCGCGAACAAGCAGGGGATTCCGTGCTGGAGCGCCTTGGCGAGAGCGCAGGCGAAAACCAGCCGGATGCGGGAGGCGACAATTCAATCGCCGGCGAAGATCTGCTGCCCCCGCCCGTTCTTGACGCTCCGACCCTTCCGCCCCCGGCGGAATAAGGGGAAACGGTCGGCGCCGGGGTCGTCAGGCGAGAGACTTCGGACCAAAATCCTGTTTGCCATCCCGGCGACTGTGCATTACCGAATGAATCCCGTGTTCGCAGTGAGCGATCCAAGAGGCAGATGCGGCTCAGGCCAACGCGGGAGATCAGAATCATTTGACGAGATTCATATTCATTACCGGCGGCGTCGTGTCGTCTTTGGGCAAAGGCTTGACGGCGGCGTCGCTGGGAGTGCTGCTTCAAGCCAGAGGCTACTCGGTCCGCCTGCGCAAGCTCGACCCCTATTTGAACGTCGATCCGGGAACGATGAGCCCGTGCGAGCACGGAGAGGTGTTCGTCACGGACGACGGCGCCGAAACCGATCTGGACATCGGACATTACGAGCGCTTCACTGGCGTGGCGGCATGCCGGAACGACTCGATTTCCTCCGGGAAGATCTACTCGACAGTATTGGAGAAAGAGCGGCAGGGCGCGTTCCTCGGCGAGACGATCCAGTTCATCCCTCACGTGACCAACGAAATCAAAGCATTCATTTCGGACCGCGAAGGCGACGCCGATTTCATGCTGTGCGAAATTGGCGGCACGATCGGGGATATTGAAGGCTTGCCGTTCTACGAGGCGATTCGCCAGTTCGCGCATGATCGCCCGAACGGCCAGTGCGCGTTCCTTCACCTCACTTTGGTTCCCTTCATCGAAGCGTGCAACGAACTGAAAACGAAGCCGACTCAGCATTCCGTCAAGGAGCTGCGTTCCATCGGAATATCCCCGGACGTGCTCTTATGCCGCTCGGCCAAGCCTATTCCTGCGAAAGAACGATCAAAAATTGCGCTCTTCTGCAATGTCCGGCCCGAGGACGTGGTTTCCGCTCCGAATCTGAATTCGATTTACGACGCGCCGCTCGCTTACCACGATCAAGGTCTGGATGATGCAGTTCTCAGGGCGTTCGGGGTGGCGCCTCTGCCAAAGCCGAACCTGTCCACTTGGACCGAAGTTTCCGAACGGATCACAGGAGCGGAAGGAGAGGTTCGGGTCGCCGTCGTCGGCAAATACAGCGATGTGGAGGACGCCTACAAGTCAATCGACGAAGCTCTGTGCCACGGCGGCATCGCCAACAAGGTCCGTGTCAAGTCCCACGTCATATTGTCCGAAGTGTTTGAAGAGAAAGATCCGACACCATACTTGGAGCAATGTCATGCCATCCTGATTCCAGGCGGTTTCGGCGATCGCGGCATTGAAGGGAAGATCAAGGCAGCCGGTTTCGCCCGGGAGCGGAAGGTCCCGTTCCTTGGAATTTGCCTTGGCATGCAAATGGCTGTCGTCGAAGCCGTCCGCAGCCTGCTTGGAATTGAGAACGCAGGATCCGAGGAGTTCGAAAACGACGAAGGCATCGGAGACGGAAAATTCGACCATGTCGTTTACTACATGGGTCGATGGGTGAAAGACGGAGAAACGATCATCCGCCGTCCCGGCGACGGCAAGGGCGCGACGATGCGGCTTGGCGCATACCCCGCGACGCTGGAAGAAGGGAGCAAAGCTGCCTCCATATACGGTGCCACGGAAATTTCGGAGCGGCACAGGCACCGATACGAAATAGACACAAAATACAGATCGAGGCTGGAGGAGCACGGAGTCAGGTTTTCGGGGATGTCCCCGGACGGGAGATTGCCGGAAATCGTCGAGATCGCGGACCATCCCTGGTTTATCGGCGTGCAGTTCCATCCGGAATTGAAGTCCCGGCCGTTCAATCCTCATCCTCTGTTCGCGGATTTCATACGCGCGGCGATCGAGCAGACTCGCTTGGTGTAATCTCTAGATTCAGGGCGTTGATTTGTCTGCGGATTTTGTATCCCGCGCACGGAATCGCATTGAGATGTGAACTCTGATACATCCAAGGAGATCAACGAATGTCCTTTGCAAAATGGCTGGTTCTAGCTTTTTTCATCGGCGCCGCATCATTGGCCAACGCGATGCAGCCGTCTGTTTATTCCGTGGACGGCGTCGCGATCGGCGGATACGATCCGGTCGGCTACTTCGATCATCTTCAGCCTGTTAAGGGATTGCCGGAATTCACTGCGGAGTGGAACGGAACAGCCTGGCATTTCGCAAGCGAGGCCAACCGGTCGCGTTTCTTGGAAAATCCGGAGTTGTTCGCGCCGCATTACGGCGGCTACTGCGCGTATGCCGTATCGCAGGGCAGCATTGCCAAGACGGAGCCCGATGCCTTCACGATTCACGACGGAAAGCTTTATCTCAATTACGATCTTGCCGTTCAGAGAATTTGGCGTTGGGACGTTCCGGGCAATATCGAGGCGGCGGACGAGAATTGGCCGGGCGTGCTGGACGACGGACCTTTCGGGACGATGATTGGATTGCCTGAATCTCAATTGATCGTTTCCGGTTAGACGAGCATTTTCTCGAGTGCAGTCCGGAGGAAAACGCATGCCGGAGGGACGCAAAGCGAATCGGTCAAAGCCAGCTGAGTCCGACGCGGGGGTGACGATACTCGGAGCCGGAGATGCGCGTCGGGAGGATGTCGAAGTCGCATTGGGGATTGCTCCTCGACTCGTCGCGGCGGATGGCGGCGCTGCCAAAGCGCTGGAGTTCGGGTTTGCAGTCGACGCGGTCATCGGGGACATGGATTCGATTGCGCGCGAGGCATCGGACGAAATTCCGGAAGCTTCATGGCACGTCGTTGACGAGCAGGATTCGACGGACTTCGAAAAGTGTTTGACGCGAATTCGCGCGCCGCTGATCGTCGCGGTCGGCGTGACCGCTCCCAGACTTGATCACGGACTCGCGTCGCTGAACGCAATTGCGAAGCATCGACGCAAGCGCGTCATCATTCTGTCGGGTTCGGATGCTTGCTTCCTCGCGCCGCCGAGGCTCACGCTTCGCTTGGCCGTCGGCGAGAGGCTGTCACTGTTCCCTTTGCACGAAACAATTGGCAGCGGGCGGGGTCTCAAATGGCCAATCGACGGGATCAGATTTTCGCCGACCGGCCGAATCGGAACCTCCAACGAGGCAACCGCTGAAGTTGTCGAACTCTCGTTCGAAAAGCCCGGAATGCTGGTCTTGGTCGGCAGAAAATGGATTGGCGAGGTCGCAACTGCCTTGCGCCGAGCCGCCCGCTGGCGGGAGAGCGGCGTCGGCATGTAATTCTGAAAGTTCCCCGACGCAACTCCGAGCGAAAGGAGCCTCTTTCCGGCCTATATCAAATTGCGTCGGGCAAGGTTTTTCATGAGGTGGGAAGCGGCGAAGTTCCAGCGTTCGCAGTCTGCGCACAGGGCAACCGTGTTGGATAGCGCGCCTATTTCAGGCGCAGAAATTGTCACGATGTCGCCGATATGGTGCGTGAATCCGCCTCCGGGCGCATCGCGGTCCTCGACGGGCGCGAACGGCGTTCCGCAAAACAGCGCCAGCCCGTCGGGGTACGCATGGTTTTCGTTCAATGTCTGCCCGGCCAAATCACGGAGGTCGCGGCTGATTTCCGACATGTTGCTCCGCTCCTCGAGTCTGAAGCCGTCCGGACCTTCAATCAGCATGTCTATCTTCATCGTTCGCAACGCGTCGATGTCGAAGCTCGCGTCGAAAAATCGGATGAACGGCCCTAGGGCGCATGAAGCGTTATTGTCTTTCGCGCGGCCGAGCAGCAAAGCGGACCGGCCTTCGAAATCCCTCAAATTGACGTCGTTACCCAATGTTGCACCGACGACTTTTCCGGCCGAATTGATTATCAGAACCAATTCCGGTTCCGGATTGTTCCATCGCGAGTCGGGGTGAATTCCGATCCGCGCTCCCGGGCCGACCGACGACAGGGGAGCCGATTTGGTGAAGACCTCCGCATAGGGACCAATCCCGACTTCCAAGTACTGCGACCACAGCCCTTCTTCGACCAGAACCTGCTTGATTTTGCCGGCTTCCTCCGATCCCGGAACGATGCTGTCGAGCTGCATGCCGACTTTGCTCCCGATTCGCGAGCGGATCTCTTTCGCCGCTCCCGGATTGCCTTCGGCTCGCTCTTCAATCACCCGCTCGACCATGGATCCCACGAATGTAACGCCGCAAGCCTTTATTGCCTGCAGGTCGCACGGAGAAAGAAATCTCGAGCCATCCGGCTTTGCATCGGATTCCACGGAGTTCGCGAAGACTTCCTCGACAGTTCCAATTCGCTTGCCCTCCAACCCGTTCAAAAAGTCGGAAGGGTCGGGGAGTTCGCAAATGTCTCGACAAGTGGGGGCGGATTTGCTGGTCACGTCCACAACTGCGCCATTCCGAATGGCTGCGAGGCAAGGTCCCGCTCCGGGTTTTTCGATGCGGGCAAGCAAAGCCCCAGATTCAGGCGATGAAATATTCATATTTTTGCCTCCCTTGCTCATCGTTCGCGAGAACAGGGTTGGTCCGGAGGGTGCGTCCCGTCTTTTTTGGTCAGGCGGCGAATCCGTTTCAATCGTGCTCGCAAGCGATCCAGCACGAAATCAGATATTTGCTGGAGATGCTCAATTTTGAATTGCGTTTGATTGAGCATGACACTATGTTGGTAACGAGAGTGATTCAGCAGAATCATGCAGCTTCGCAACACAATTTGGGTAATCTCCATGAAATGTGAACTTAAGGTTTTTTTGGTGCCTGCGTTTTTCGCGTTTGTGGCAGTACCACTTCAAGCACAGGAGCTTAACTGCACGAATTTGCTCAGCAATGAATTCTTTAGAACAGCAACGAGTGATACTGTGCAGGAGTGTATTAAAAACCAAGACGAGAATCAACCTTTGGTAGCTTTGATAGATCGCTACGGAAGGACGCCGCTGCATTTTGCCGCGGCGAGCGCCGCGAGCGCTGACGTGATTGCTGCGCTGATTGCTGCTGAAGCAGATCCTACTTTACAAGATGCCAACGGTTTGACGCCGCTGCATTTTGCCGCGGCGAGCGCCGCGAGCGCTGACGTGATTGCTGCGCTGATTGCTGCTGAAGCAGATCCGAATTCAAAATCCATCTTCGATTGGACACCGCTGCATTTTGCCGCGAGATACAGCGCCGCGAGCGCTGATGTGATTGATGTGCTGATTGCTGCTGAAGCAGATCCCACGTTGGAGGACGTCGATGGCTTGACGCCGCTGCATTTTGCCGCGGCGAGCGCCGCGAGCGCTGACGTGATTGCTGCGCTGATTGCTGCTGAAGCAGATCCGAATTCAAAATCCATCCTCGGTTTGACGCCGCTGCATTTTGCCGCGGCGAACGCCATCAATAGTACTGATGTGATTGATGTGCTGATTATTGCTGAAGCAGATCCCAATTTGAGAGACCTCGACGGTTTGATGCCGCTAGATTTTGTCTCAGCAAGGGCCAGTGCTGACGTGATTGATGCGCTGAAGAGCGCGCCTTCTTTATAAGTCTGGCAGATAACCTGTCGATTCAGGGTTTGCTGCCGCCTCCGCTTTGGAGTGCTTGCGCGGAAACGTCGCGAAGGAGGCAATCCTGTGTCGATCAATTTCCCACAGTTGACCAAACGGACCAGAGCTTCCACAGTTTGGGAAGCGGTCGCCGATTCGACTCTTGGAATCTGGTGAGTCGGTCGAGTTCGACCCCGAACTCCCGGATTGTCGGATTCTGCGGGGCTTTCGGGCGCACGCCGCGGCGACGCAGAGCTCTCCAGAGGATTAGGCTTCTTCGAAGGCGAGGCATTTGCGGCAGGCCTTCGGCGTTGTCGAACCTCCGCTGCTGGACGCGCAGCCCGGTCTTCAGGCCCCTGAGGAACTCCTCAATGGTTCACCGCTTTGGGTATCAGCGGACGTCCGCCAGTACGTGTCCGGCGCTTGCGAGCGGCAGGTGTAGGCCCACCCCTCCGCGCGCTCGAGACCGTTGTAGTTCAGGGTCGTCGTGTCTTGGATCGCCAGAACGGCCAGACTCCCAGCAGCGGCACTTCGCCGTCGCTTCCAGATGCGGTTCCAAGATGTCCTCCATGCCTATACCTCCGGGTTGGAGAGCAGCCGATACGCGATTTTTCGTTTCACCCGGAGATACCTCTGGAATCGTCCGTCCGGCATCCATCTCCGACGCCCCACCCATCATGGCAATGCGATCCCAGATCCAAGGGTCGGGATGAGCGCTGCGGGCGCAAGTTGATAGAGCAGGAACGGCGACAATGTGCCGCTTGAAATGTTCATTCTAAACAAATCTTTACAATAAGGAACGCTAATGACCGATAATCCGAATCCCTTACATCCAGAGAATACCGAAGATCGTCAATCTGCTCAGGTCGGGAAGTTCATATGGAAGCGAGTTGTTGCTGTGGCCAGTATTTTGGCGGTGTTCTTGACTCTTGCTATCTTACTATATCACGGTGTCGTTGGTATAGACAATCTCGTTCAAGACATCAAACGTACTGAAAGCCTTGAGATTCAAACTAAAAGCCTTGAGAATCAAATTAGAAATCACAGCATTATTACGTACAATAATTTCCAATGCCTCAAGGTGCTAATGGAGAATTCCTCAGACAATACGACGGGGAGTTGCCTTATCAGCGACACTTTTTCAATTATGGATGATATTGTCATAAAGGTTATTTATGGGCGCGCATCCACATCTGTTGCTACTACTTCTGTAGGTCAACAATGATGGCTTATTGCTTTGAGTCCGAGGACACAAGATGCTGATTCTCACCGGAACTGGGTTTTCGACTCGAAAATTCGTACGGAATTGATCATATTTCGACCGTTTCGCCGGGCTTTCGGCACGAATTAGAAGGATCCGCCGCCCCTTTGTCAAGGCGCAGTCGCATCAATGGGTGAACTTAGATAGTGCCGAACGCACAAAATGTAGACTCTGCGGATTCAAGCAAACAAACCATCAACCATGATATTGAACTGCTCCGGGTTTTCCAGAGAGCAATCGGCTAAACAAACGAGTCGGAATCTCCCAGAGCATACCTTCGAGATGCTTGATGTCTTTTGTCCCAAGCGCATCCAGACCAACATTTTCTACCGCCTCCACTAGCCGGATTAGCCGACGGGCGGCGAATTAACAGTTCGGAACGTTCACGGCGAGTCCCCCCAGTGAAGTCTCTTTGTACTTTTCGTTCATGTCTTTGCCGGTCTGCCGCATCGTTTCGATGCATGAATCGAGAGGCACGCAATGCATGCCGTCGCCTCTCAGGCTGAGGGAAGCCGATGTGACCGCTTTCACGGCTCCGAGGCCGTTGCGTTCAATACAGGGAATCTGGACAAGTCCTGCAATGGGATCGCACGTCATTCCCAGATGGTGTTCCAGCGCGATTTCGGCCGCGTTCTCGATTTGTTCCGACGTGCCGCTGAGAACCGCGCACAGTCCCGCGGCGGCCATCGCGGACGCGGTTCCGACCTCGGCTTGGCAGCCGCATTCCGCTCCGGAAATCGAGGCGTTGCGTTTGACAATGCCGCCGATGGCCGCGGCGACAAGAAGGAAATCGGCGACTTGATTGCGCCGCGCAGTCGGCACGTGGTCGAGGAAGTACTTGATCGTCGCGGGAACGACGCCCGCTGCTCCGTTGGTCGGCGCGGTCACGATTTGACCTCCGCTCGCGTTTTCCTCGTTCACCGCCATTGCGTAGACCGAAATCCAGTCGTTGATTGAGTGCGGCGCGGTCAGATTGTTTCCTCGCTCCTGCATCAGCGCTTCATGAATCGAGCATGCGCGCCGCCTCACGCCGAGGCCGCCTGGAAGAACGCCGTTTGCGGTCAAACCGCGGCCTATGCACCTGTTCATCGCGTTCCAAATGGATTCGATTCCGTCGTCGATTTCATTCGCTGTTCGAATCGCGAGCTCGTTGGCGCGCATCAACGACGCGATGCCCAACCCGCTTTGGCGCGACTGCTTGAGCAGACCGGCGGCATTCCGGAACGGGAACGGCACTTCGGATCCGGCGGGGCGGGAACGCTGCGAGCCGAGTTCGGCGCTTGTCGCGACGAACCCGCCGCCTGTGGAATAATATATCTCTTGAACGATCACGTCGTTCTGATTGTCCAGCGCGGTGAATGTCATCCCGTTCGTGTGACCGGGCAATCGGTCGCCGTAAGCGAATTCAATATCTTCGGCCGGATTGAAGCGAAGCCTTTCAAAGCCGTCCGGAGATACCGAACCTTGGGACGCGATCAGCGCTAGGGCCGTCTCCGCTTTTTCGGCGTCGTATGTTTCGGGAGCGAATCCCGCGAGGCCGAGAGTGACGGCCCTGTCGGTCGCATGGCCGCGCCCAGTAAATGCGAGAGATCCGTGCAGCGAAACGCGCAAGGCCCAAGGCGTGAAGTCGCTGCTGCGCAGCAGGTCGAGAAATCGCGCAGCGGCGATCATCGGTCCGAATGTGTGCGAACTCGACGGACCGACGCCAATTTTGAATATATCGAAGACGCTGAGGAACATTGAAGCAAACCCTGTTGAAAGTATCGCAACCGATTCCAGTTAGCGAGAACATGGTGTAACGAATGCGACGGATAAACTGCAATTCCGCCAAATCCGCCTCCGAATCAGGTTTTGCGGATTCGGATGCTTGTCTCGGAGGACGAAATCATTGCCGGCCAAGGGAATTGAATCCGAATTGAATCCCTCCGACAGGGCCAAGATCGCGGCGGCGAGGCGAGCACTTGATGAAGTTTGCGACGGAATGCGCGTCGGCTTGGGCACCGGGTCGACAGCGACCTGGTTCGTCAGATTGCTCGGCGAAAAGGTTCGACGCGAACGGCTGCGGCTGCTGGCGGTGCCGACATCGGTTGCGACGGCCGAACTTGCTCGCGATGAAGGAATTCCGCTGGCTGAATTGAACGAAATCGAAGGCAAATTGGACCTGACTGTCGACGGAGCGGATGAATTCGACGCCGGTCTCAATCTCCTGAAGGGCGGCGGCGGCGCGCTTCTGCGAGAAAAAGTCGTAGCGGCGGCTTCAAAGAGGATGCTCGTCATCGCCGAGGAAGCCAAGGAGGTAGGGCGTCTCGGCCGCTTCCCGCTGCCGGTTGAGATCGCGCGGTTCTCTTGGCGGGCGACGGCGGCCCGCGTCGAGGAGGCATTGTCTGATCTTCAATACGAGAATCGCACCAAGATGCTTAGATTTGCCGATGCGGGACCGTTCGAAACCGACGGCGGAAATTACATTCTGGATTTGGCTATGGGAGAGATCAATCATCCGAGAGATTTGTCCAAAGCGCTAAGCGAAGTGCCGGGCGTATTCGAACATGGTTTGTTCTGCGGTCTCTGCGACTGCGTCGCGGTCGGGAGCGAAGACGGCAGCGTCAGACTCGTTGATTGAATTCAAACGGGCCATCGTTCCGGCGGCGTTCAATTTTGCCGTCCGGCCGCGAAGGATGCTTGGAAATCAGCCTTGCCAGCCGCAATTGAGCCGGTGAAGCCTTGACGCTCATCCCTTTGGCGGGCATATGCTTGAAATCATTGGCCGCCCGACGAAACTTGCTAGAGCGGCGGGCGAGAGGTTGCGCGGAGAGCCAATGACATTCGACTACGACCTGTTTGTAATCGGCGGAGGATCCGGAGGGATACGAGCTGCAAGGCTTGCAGCGGCGGAAGGTGCGAAAGTGGCCTTGGCGGAGGAATACAGGCTGGGCGGAACCTGCGTCATTCGCGGATGCATTCCGAAAAAGCTGATGGTTTACGCCTCGGATTTCGCCGATGCCTTCAAGAACGCGGGCGGCTACGGATGGAGCGTCGAGGGGCCCGAGTTCGATTGGTCCCGCTTCATCGCCGCCAAAGATCTTGAGATTGACCGGCTTGAGGGCATTTACCGGAAGAATCTCGAGAATGCCGGCGTCGAAGTATTCAGCGAACGCGCCGTCCTGGCTGATGCGCACACCGTTCTGCTGGGATCAGGTCGCCGAATTGCCTCGCGATTTATGCTCGTCGCCTCCGGCGGGTCGCCGTTCGTTCCAAAGATTCCGGGAGCGGAGCATGTCGCAACCTCCAACGACGTGTTTCAATTCGAAAGCCTTCCGGCGCGCGTGCTGATCGTCGGCGGCGGTTACATCGCTTGCGAGTTCGCAGGAATTCTGAACGGAATGGGATCTGAAGTTTTGCAATGCTACAGGGGCGAGCAAATTCTGCGCGGCTTCGACGACGACATCAGATCGCACGTGTCCGAAGCGATGTCGAATCGCGGAATAGACCTGCGGCTTGAAACTCGGGTCGAAAAAATCTCCCTGTCCGGAACGAGCTTCGAAGTGGAAGTGTCCGGCAGAGGGAATATTGTTGTCGATACCGTGATTTACGCGACCGGCCGGACGCCGAACACCGGAGGGTTCAACTTGGAGTCCGCAGGCGTTGAGCTGACGCCCAAGGGCGCGGTGGTCGTGGACGAATATTCGCAGACGGCTGTGCCGTCGATATTCGCGATCGGCGACGTGACCGACAGGATCAATCTTACGCCGGTCGCGATCAGAGAAGGCGCCGCATTCGTGGAGACCGTATTCAAAGGGAATCCGACTCCGGTCGACCATGCGGATGTGCCGACGGCGGCGTTCACTCGTCCCGAAGTGGGAACGGTCGGATTGACGGAGGCGCAGGCGTCGGAGGCAGGGCCGGTCGATGTTTACCTCACGCGGTTCCGGCCGCTTTCGGGCTCGCTTTCGGGAAAGACGGAGCAAGTCCTGATGAAACTTGTCGTCGGCAGGCCGGACCGCCGCGTTTTGGGTGTTCACATCGTTGGAGAGGGCGCGGCGGAAATGATCCAGCTCGCGGCGATCGCGGTCAAGATGAAAGCGACGAAAGAGGATTTCGACCGCACGGTAGCGGTCCACCCCACGGCGGCTGAGGAACTGGTGACATTCAAGGAACCGGCGCGTTCCACTTGAATCATTGCGGCGACTCGCCCATTTGAACACAATGGCTCATCTGAGTCGGAACACAGGAGCGGAACTTTCCAATGACGGGAAACAACAAGGGAGGTCCTTGGGGCGGCGGTGGCGGAGGCTACGGCGGCGATCAAGGACCGAATATCCCTGAAATCGACAAAATAGTGGAGCGCGGCAGAGACCGGCTCAAGGACATCATGGGCGGCGGGAGCGGCGGACGCAGGCGGCCGAAAGGGGAAGCGCCGAAGTTTCCGCGCGGATTGGTTGTGATCATTGGTCTGGGCTTGATCGGGCTCTGGGCATTCCAATCATTCTACTCGGTCAGGCCGGAAGAGCGGTCGGTCGAATTGCTTCTCGGCGAATACTCCCAAACCGGCCAGCCCGGATTGAATTTTGCGCCTTGGCCAGTGGTCACAAAGGAAATCATTTCCGTGACCCGCGAGCGAACGGAAGATATCGGGGTTGGGCGCGGAGCGCGGGTCGACGAAGGATTGATGCTGACCGGCGACGAGAACATCATCGACGTGGACTTCCAGATCGTATGGAACATCAGCGACCCGGCAAAGTTCCTGTTCAATCTGGCAGACCCTACGGAAACCATCCGGGCGGTGTCCGAATCCGCCATGCGCGAGATCATGGCGCAGAGCGATCTTGCCCCGATCCTCAACAGGGACAGGGGAATCGTGGCCGCGAATCTTCAGCGTCTGATTCAATCGACCTTGGACGGATATGAATCGGGAATGAACGTTGTTCGCGTGAACTTCGACCGCGCGGATCCGCCTAGAGAGGTCATCGACAGCTTCCGCGAGGTCCAGGCCGCCGAGCAGGAGCGCGACAGACTGGAAAAAGAAGCGGACGCGTACGCGAACCGAGTGACCGCTAGCGCTCGCGGCGAGGCGGCGCAATTGCTTGAAGAAGCGGAAGGCTATCGGGCGCAGGTCGTGAACCAGGCCGAAGGCGAAGCGCAGCGGTTCCTTGCAGTTCTTACGGAATACGAGAAAGCGAAGGAAGTCACCGGTCGGCGGCTGTATATCGAAACGATGGAGCGCGTGCTCGGATCCGTTGACAAAGTCATACTGGATCAGGGCGCAACCGGAGAAGGGAGCGGGGTCGTTCCTTATCTTCCCCTCAACGAACTCCGCAAGGGAGGGACGAACTGATGAGCAGATTAACAATTATTCTCGCCATCGCGGTGATCTTTGTCGCGGGCGTGCTGAGTTCCGTCTTCATCGTCGATGAACGCGAAAAAGCGCTTGTCCTACAATTCGGCCAGGTTCGCAGGGTCAAGGAAGATCCGGGCCTGTCGTTCAAGATTCCTCTCATCCAGGAAGTCGTGCGATACGACGACCGTATATTGTCTTTGGAGACGCAGCCTTTGGAGGTTACGCCGCTCGACGACCGGCGATTGGTCGTCGACGCTTTCGCGCGATACCGAATCGTAGACGTCGTTCGGTTCCGAGAAGCCGTAGGCGTCGGGGGAGTCCGCTCCGCCGAAAGCCGGCTTGAACGAATTTTGAATGCTGCGACCCGGGAAGTCCTAGGTTCCGTTGCGTCCAACACCGTTCTCTCGGCTGACCGCGCAGCTTTGATCGGGCAGATCAAAGATACTGCGATCGGCGAGGCGGACAATCTCGGCGTCGCCATCATCGACGTCCGTCTTAAGCGGACCGACCTTCCGACGCAGAATCTGGAGGCGACATTCGCAAGGATGCGGGCGGAAAGGGAGCGCGAGGCAGCCGATGAAATCGCCCGCGGCGAAGAAGCGGCTCAGAAGGTACGCGCGCAAGCCGATAGGACGCAGGTCGAGATCGTATCGGAAGCTCAGAAGCAGGCCGAGATCACACGAGGCGAAGCGGATGCCGAGCGGAACCGCATTTTTGCGAACGCCTTCGGTCGGGATCCGGAATTTTTCAAATTCTACAGATCCTTGAACGCCTATTCGGAAGCTTTCAAATCGGAGAACACGACGTTCGTCATAGCCCCGGACGGCGAGTTTTTCGAATATCTCGAAGCTGTCGGAGATTTCGTCGAAGAGTGATAAGCGAACTCGTACTTGCGATCGGGCTGGTCGCAGCGATTGAGGGGCTGGTGCTTGCGCTGGCCCCTAAGCGCGTTGAAGATGCAATGCGCGTTCTGGCGGCAATGTCGCCCGAAGCCCGCAGGTTGATCGGACTTGCCGTGCTGTCGCTGGGCGTATTGATAATTTGGATTGCGCGGAACCTGCTGTAGCCAGCGCCGGTCTTTCCGTCGATGGTTGCGTTGCGCCTTGGTTCCGATCCCGTCAAGATGGAAGATCGCCAGTTGGAAGCGATAGTCTTCCATAACAAAAGATTTAGACTGTTCGCCTTGAACGCAGCGAGCCAAAATCCGATTTGGGAAGGATATGCGAGAATGCCGTCCAGCGGCACCAGATAAGGAGAAACAGGCATGATACCAACAAGTTTTTGCAGAAACTTGGATTTCAGAAGCGGTATGAACGGATTGAAGGGAGTGCTTGCGAGTTTCGCATTGGTCTCTGGACAAGCGGTTCTAGGGAGCGCCGCGGCCGCTCACGACGGGTACGCCGATCTGGTGGAGAAGCTTATGCCGTCGGTCGTCAACATCAACGTCACGAAGGAAGAGCAGGTCGCCAACATTCCCAGTTTCAACCTGCCGGAAGGCACGCCGTTCGAAGAGTATTTCCGCAGATTCATGAATCCGGACGAGGGAAGGCTGCCGACCCAGCCCGTGGTCGGGGCCGGCGCGGGTTTCATCATTTCGAAAGACGGATACATCGTGACCAACCACCACGTCGTCGTCGATGCGAGCGAAATCCAGATTGAAACCCTCGACGGAACATACATGGAGGCGACCCTTGTCGGCGCCGACCCAAACACCGACATCGCTCTTCTGAAGGTCGAGAGCGCAACGCCGCTTTCTTCGGTGGGATTCGGAAACAGCGACGAGGTCCGCGTCGGCGACACCGTCCTTGCGATAGGCAACCCGCATCGGTTGGGATTCTCGGTTTCGACCGGAATTGTTTCCGCTCGAAACCGGCAGCTGTCCGGTCCGTTCGATGACTTCATCCAGACCGATGCGGCCATAAATCTAGGCAACTCCGGCGGCCCGCTATTCAACACCGACGGCGAAGTGATCGGCGTCAACACGCTGATCCTGGGTTCCCAGCCCGGAGCGTCAGGCGGCGGCTCAATCGGCATCGGATTTTCGATGGCGTCGAACGTCGTGACGAATGTCGTCGATCAGCTGCGAGAATTCGGAGCGACCCGGCGCGGTTGGCTGGGCGTCAGAATCCAATCGGTGACGGAAGATCTGGCAGCGGCGCTGGGGATGGACGCGCCGTCCGGCGCTCTGGTCGCCGAATTGCTCGATGGTCCTGCCGCTGAAGCAGGCTTGCAGCGAGGCGACGTCATTTTGACCTTTGACGGGAAAGACGTGCCGAGCAGCCGAGATCTTGTGCTGATGATCGCGGAGACGGAGTCCGACACCAAAGTGACGGTAGGGGTGCTTCGGCAAGGGGAAATGCAAATGATCGAAGTCGAGCTTGCCAGCCGCGAGCAAGCTGAGGCTGTAGGCGTCGCATCGGCTTCTCCTGCTGAGCCTGAAACGGAGAGCGCCGTCCTGGGAATCGTCGTTGCTGAGATTACTCCGGACGTTCGCGACGGTTTGGGTCTCGGCAAAAATGTCCAAGGCGTTGTCGTGGTCGAGGTCGATGCTGAATCCGATGCTTATTCCAAGGACATCCGGAGAGGCGACTTGATACTTGAGGTCGACTACGAGCCGGTAGCCGGCCCTGAAGATTTCGTTGCCAAGATTGAAGAGGCGAAAGAAGCCGGATCAACATCGCTGCTGATTTTTGTGCAAAGATCGGACACCACCCGTTATTTGGCCCTTTCGCTTGAGTGACCGCTTCCGTCCCGAGCTTGAACGCGCCGCTTTCGGCAGAGCCCGAGAACGGCGCGGATTCGCTCGGGAAACCATTGCGTATTTGTTGATTTCGCGATGGTGCCGGAAGACCGAAATCCGGGGGTGCGTCCCATTTTTGGTAAGATGGGCGGTTCCAAGCTTTCGGGTATCGCTCGGGTTTTGCGTTCAAGGGCTGCAATCGGAACCTGCACGGTTCAGCTTGGATCGGTCCCGCCGCCCCAGCGTCTGGGCGGAGTCGCAACAATGGGTGAGTTCAGACAATGAAAGATTTGGCAATAGAAAATTTGGCAAAAATTTCTTTGTGAAATCATTGCGTATGGCTCTTTACAGATTCAACGCGTCACAGCCTGTGCCCCGCCTCTCAATGTGCGAGGCGGACGAACCCGCAACCTCCGGGGCTTGTCAATGAGCATTCAAAATGATCCCCTTCAGGCATCCAAAAGTGATCCCTTTGCAAGGAGTCTTTTTGGGTGGTCAGGAGCCGGAGGGAGCTATCAATTTTCAGCGGCTGACTCGTCGTCCACTTTGTATTTCCTGAAGTCCCGGTAGAGCTGGATCATCGGTGCGAAGGCCGTCCAGGCAGACCAGAGCTTCCGATGCATCGCATTTGGCATGAAACTTTTCTTCCGTTGGGCAAACCCACCCGCTCCCCGGCTTTGCCGGGGTCGAACGGCGTCTGCGGGCTTGCGCTCCCCGGAACCGGGATGGCGTTCGCGGACGGCCCCCGTTTCGGCCGCTGGCGATCCCGTTGCGCAGAGCGCGGCTTGCGGCAGGCCGATTGTGTCGCCGCCCGTCCGGCGGCCGGATGTTCGAGTCTGCAGTCCTTCATCTGTTTCGGGCTGGCAAGTCCGCAGGTTCGGCCGGGCATGTCAAGCGCCGGGCTTGAAGCCCGCCGCGCAGGGACGGACGGCATTCATTCGGTAGTGAGCGGTCGAAGGGGAAGCGGCGAAGTCCGTTTCATGGTCGGGGGCGGGGGCGGCCAAAGGCCGATCATGTGGGTTTCTTGGGATGTGAATCTGCATGCAAACATGCCCCTTTTGCGGGCATAGCCGACGTTATCGCTGGAGGCACTGAAGCGCACGGACTGCCCCGAGTCGGCTCTGGACGGGATCGCCCGGCTCATCGCCCATGTGCGCCGCTTCGCGGACCAGATCGAGCGCCGCATGTTACGGGGAAAGACGATTCCGCACGGGGAGCAAGTAACTCAGCTTCCCTGCTTGCACTCTGTATATCCCGCATACAGGTTCCTGCGTCATCAAGACGGAATAGCTATGGCGGAATTCGGGAGCATGCATTAGACAGCGGACGGATTCAAACGGCTGAGATCGGCATGGCGACAATTACATACATTGAATTCAACGGAACGGAGCACGTGGTCGACGTTCCCAGCGGGCTGACCGTGATGGAAGGCGCCCGCGACAACGACATTCCAGGAATCGAGGCCGATTGCGGCGGCTCCTGCGCATGCTCGACATGCCACGTCTATGTTGACGACGCTTGGGTCGATCGATTGCCGGAAATCGAAGCGATGGAAGAAGACATGCTTGATTTCGCTTGGGAGCCCGATCCGGTGAAATCCCGCCTGACCTGCCAGTTGAGAGTCTCGGATGATCTGGACGGACTCGTCGTGCGAATGCCCGAGCGCCAGATCTGACCGCGGCCCGAAGAAGTCAGGAAGCGCCGCGCATGTCCCAATCGAATTCGAGCGAATACGGGCGGTCGCTGTTCAGCGAGCCGCGAAGCGCGCCCGATGCGAGGATGCCGCCCCGAGATGTCGGCGGACCGCCGGCAAGAGACAACATTCCGGAGTTTTCGGTGGAAGAGCTGTCGGGCGCGATAAAGCAGGCTCTTGAAAGGGGCTTCAATCGGATTCGCGTGCGCGGCGAGGTTTCCAGCGTGTCACGGCCGGGGTCCGGCCACATCTACCTCAGCTTCAAGCAGGGCAGACATGTGTTGCGCGCCGTCATATGGCGAAGCGCCGCCGTCAGAATAGCCACGAAACCGCAAGAGGGAATCGAGTACGTCGCCACCGGCAGAATCACTTCTTTTTCCGGAACCTCGGTATACCAGATGGTGATCGAGCGTCTGGTGCGTTCCGGCGAAGGCGAATGGCTGGCGATGCTTGAAGAGCGGAAGGCGAAGCTGCGGGCGGAAGGGTTGTTCGACGACGCCGGCAAGCAGAAGCTTCCTTTGATTCCAAGAGTTGTCGGGGTGGTTTCGTCGCCCAGAGGCGCAGCAATTCAGGACATCCTGCATAGGCTGAGGGACAGGTTCCCGTGCCATGTTTTGCTCTGGCCGGTGGCTGTTCAGGGTGAGAACTGCGCGACCGAAGTTTCCGCCGCGATCGACGGGTTCAACAAGATCGGTCCGGCAAGTTCCGTCCCGCGCCCCGATGTGCTGATCGTCGCCCGAGGCGGCGGTTCCGTTGAGGAACTGTTCGGCTTCAGCGAAGAAATAGTTGTTCGAGCCGCGCATCGCAGCAAGATTCCATTGATCTCTGCAGTCGGTCATGAAACAGACACCTCGCTGATTGATCTTGCCGCCGATGTTCGGGCGCCCACGCCTACCGCCGCGGCAGAGCTGGCCGTGCCAGTGCGCTCGGAATTGGCTGCGAAAGCGGCGTCTCTTGACTCCAGGATCATCCGCGGCATCAATCGAAGCCTCGCCTCGCGACAGCAGCAGCACCGGAACTTGAGCCGAGCGCTTCCGACCGCTGCGTCATTGATCGCGCTTCCGCAGCAAAGAATGGATCAGGTTGCCGCAAGCCTCCAGTTCAGCCTGAAATCGAATGTGCAGAACAAAAGAATTCGGCTTGCCAAAATCGACGCGAAACTCAGGCTTCCGGCTTCGCTTCGCACTGCGATGCGGCGTCTGGATCGGGTCGGCGACAGCGCGGAACGCGCAATGGCCGGTCGGATGGACCGAATGATTCACAGGCTTGAAGCGGTCGGCAAACGTGCAAGACCCGGTTTGATCTCCGCCAGCGTCTCCAGGAAAAAAACCGAGCTGTCGAATGCTGCCAGAAGCGCGGAAATCGCAGTCCGCGCACGTCTGCGAACTTTGAACGACAAGCTGAGTGCGTCGGGCAGACTTGTCGAGTCGCTCGGCTATCCGCAAACCTTGAAACGCGGGTTCGCCGTCATTCGGTCAGGGGAGCGCGTGGTGGTTCGCCAAGCCGACGCATGCCGAGCGGAAAATCTGGAAATCGAATTCCAGGATGGGCGGGTGCCGGTGGCTCTCAGGAACTCAGCGAGTCCGCCCGATGCGCAATAATGCCCTGTTCACGCCGACAGCTCCGTCGCCGACCGTCGGCCTTGCCGACGGCTTGTTCGGCTTGAGCATCCCAACGACAGCCGCGCGCGGGCGCTGATGGCATTTTTCAAGAATCTCAAGGAACGGCTCCTCCGCTCGTCGGCGCAGCTGGACGAAGGGCTGGACGAAATCGTCAGCGCCGGAAACGGCGAGACAGGCGACACAGCCGAGTCCGGTTCCGAAACCGCGGAAACGGAAACTGAACGGCCCGGCTTGCTGAAAAAGCTGCTCGGCGGGCAGCAGGGCTACTCTCGGGAACCTCGGCGCAAGCTGGACGACGAAATGCTTGAAAGCTTGGAGGATCTGCTGATCTCGTCCGACATGGGCGTCGATACGGCGTCCCGAGTTTGTGCATATCTTTCCGAAGGCCGCTTCGGAAAGATGGTTGCGACGAGCGAAATCAAGAAATTGATTTCGGAAGAAGTGGCGAACCTGCTGGAGCCGGTCGCGAAGCCGATCCCTTTGTATGCCAAAAAGCCCCAGGTCATTCTGATCGTCGGGGTGAACGGGTCCGGCAAGACCACGACTATCGGAAAGCTGGCCAGCCAGTTCCAAGCATCGGGAAAGAAAACGATCATCGCCGCCGGAGACACCTTCAGGGCGGCCGCCGTCGACCAGCTCCGCATTTGGGGCGATCGCGCGAACGTTCCGGTTCTGACGGCGGCCCAAGGCACGGACCCGGCGGCTTTGGCCTACACGGCGTTGGAGAAAGCGCAGGGCGACAATGCCGACCTGCTCTTGATCGACACGGCCGGCCGGCTCCAAAATCGAAAGGATCTGATGGAGGAGCTCGCCAAGATCATCCGGGTCATTCGGAAGCGCGACGAGACCGCGCCGCACAACACCTTGCTGGTGCTGGATGCAACCACCGGCCAGAACGCGATTTCGCAAGTGGAGATATTCAGGAAGATCGCGGATGTTTCCGGTCTGGTCATGACCAAGCTCGACGGAACCGCGAAAGGCGGAATACTGGTCGCTTTGGCTGACAAGTTCCGGCTTCCGATTCATGCGATCGGCATAGGCGAAGGAATTGACGATCTTTCGCCATTCGATCCGGACGATTTTGCGAAAGCATTGACAGGCTCGGATTGAACGATGCGGGGGCGCATTGCGCAAGACGGAACGAACTTCGGTACTTGGCCGGTTTTCAGGCGCTTGCCCGGGCAGACGAGGCGCGCATGCGCGCCGTGCGCGGGAGTCGCGGAAGCCATTTGGACGAACGGATCAACGGCAACGCAGTAAGCGAGGATACATGTCGGAAAGGCAAGTCAGCCAAGGGATCAAAATGACGTTGGAGCTCGGTCCGGTGCTCCTGTTTTTTGTCGCCTACACGATTTTGAAAGATGAGACGTTCACAGTCGCCGGGATCGAGTACAGCGGGTTTGTCGCGGTCACGGCGGCATTCATTCCGCTGCTGCTGGCGGCAATGGGCATTCTTTGGCGCCTCAGCGGCAAGCTTTCGCGAATGCAGGCAGCCACGGCGGTGATCGTTGTCGCGTTCGGCGGCATGTCGGTATGGTTCAACGACGAACGATTCTTCAAAATGAAGCCGACCGTATTGTACGCCTTGTTCGCGATCATACTCGGCGCGGCTTTGCTCCGCGGCAAGTCGGCGCTGAGGTACGTCATGGATGAAGCGATACATTTGGACGACCAAGGGTGGATGAAGCTGACTCGCAGGACGGCAGCGTTCTTCGCCGCGCTCGCATTGGCCAACGAAGTGGTCTGGCGCACCATGTCGACGGACGCATGGGTCAACTTCAAGACGTTCGGGGTGACCTTGGCGGTTTTCCTGTTTTTCGGAATCAACATCTTCCGGCTGGCGGCAACCCATTCCGTCGAATCGCGCGGCACCGAAGAGTGAATCCCGCGCTCCGACCCGGGCATGGGATAGTTTCGGCGATCAATCCCGTTCTTGCCGGCGGTTTGAAGCGCGACACGCGGCAAGCGCCGGAAATTGAGGCATGAGCGCGACGGCGCTTTGCAACGCTCAGGGCCTCGCCACGCGGAGATTCAACGCCGTCGGCAGCTCGGGCTATTTGAACGAACCTGTTTCGGAAGGCAGATATTTTCGGGAATCGACCCGAGGCTTTCCGGGGAGCAATCCGTTCGAAAGTCGCGCCGCTATTTCAAGTTCCTTCCGTTTCCGGTGGTATGCTTCCTCCATTCCGTCGGCGCGAGGTCGCCGACGGCGGGCGAGGTCGCTGTTCGTCGTTCCGGCTCCTCCATTCGAGGCTTTCCATCCGGCTTGGGCGGCGCTTTTCCGCGCGCCGAGGTATCGATGCCGAATTCCGCCAGCTGCATTTGGAGCATTGGATGAAGAGTGCCGCATGCTGCGGTCCAGGGAGGAGCTGAATCACGCCGTCTTGCGCGGAGCGGCGGCGGCAGACGACGTGTTTGAAGGCGTCGGGCGCGAAGCTCGCTATCATCGAGTTCGACACGCGCCATCGGAAGATCTTCCCGACGAAGATGTCGATGACGAAAGCAGCAGAGCAATTGCTATCGCGGCTTGCGCATAGGCGGAGTCGGCGGACCGGAGCTTGCTCAAGGCCGCGGCCATTAAGGTCCGATTGAACTTGATCCGGATCCGGGGCAGGGCTGTCCCGGGTCGCAGCTTTCCTACTGCGGCGCAGGCCGATCCATTTATTTATCGGAATGCCCTTGGAACTCCCTCAGCCGAGCAGCGGCATCAAACTGCTATGCGCCTTTTCGGCTTTGAAAAACCGGCGAGTGCAAGCCCATCCTGCGATGGTTGCACCCACCTCTCTCATTCAATGCAGAAATTCCTCTTGCCGGCCAGTCGCGCAAGACGCGACAAGCCGGCAAATCAACTTTCAACAGGCATGAAGAAGACTGTTCATTCCTGATCGAATTCCTTTGCGGCATTGAACGCTCCGAAGCTTCCGTAGACGCCGCCTGAGCGCTCCAAATCTCTCGAGCAACCGGAGCCGAAGTACTTGCACCTTTCGTCGCCTCTCAAGAACCAGTGGCCGGCTGTCTCGAGGTCCTTCAGGTCGTTGTTCGTGGGACCGTAAAATCTTCCTCCGAACTGCGACGTTCCGGGTTGGAGCGTTGTTGTTCCGGAGGGGGTGTACGCAGTCGTCACGGTCGTGTCGAACATGTCGGTTTTGTCTCTCCAGCTTCCGCCGGTCTTTGTCTGAAGGAACACGCCGCCCTTGTAAGTTCCGTCCGCGTTGATTGTAGCCGGAGAGCTTTTGTAGGCGTCATCGTTTGCGTCACTGAAAACTCCGTTCGCATCCGCATTGTTCTTGTAAGCTGCTCCCGCCAGCACCAAGCGCTCCGTCTGGTCGGGATCGACGATTCCGAAGTGCCTGTGCCACACTCCGTCAGGCCCGATCATGCGGAAATTGGAGATTGCGCCCGTAACTCCGCCGCCTCCCGATCCGCCGATTTGCACATTGAGAGTGATGTCGGCGATCAACTCTTCCCGTTCGCCGCGCCGCTGGTCGCCGCCGGCCAAATGCAAGTAGCGGTGGGCCATCGTTCTTCCCGTGAAAGTCGCGGTTACGGGTGACGAGATGTCGGTCGTCCGGGCATCTTCGGAATCGGCGAATGCCTCGTAGCCGAAATGCAGCGCCTGCGCGCGGGCGACTTTCTGGAAACTGCCGAAATTGTCGGAATATACGAACAATCCGTAGGCGGCGTAGGACAGATATCTATTTTCGTCGTCCCCTGTATTGGGCGGATGATCGCTGTCTTCCAAATTCAGGTCGATTTTTCCGAGGTTGGTCAGCCACATCTCGTAGGACCCCAAATCCTCCCGGTTGGAGTTGTAAGTGTAATCGAACTGGGCTGCGATATTTCTGTCGAGGCCGCTGGTTCCTTCCCGCAACGGCACTCGAACATTCCAGTACCATGCGGGATAGGTGTTGGGAGCCGCCGCCGGAAGCCCGAACGTGACCTGGACGTCGTCGAAATTCCAGTTGGTGCAATCCGCGGTGGCGTCGGTCAAGTCGGAAAAGCACCCTTCCAGACGCTTGGCTGGGTCTGGGTGGTTGTCCAAACCTGTACCGGTGTCGTCATCGGTTCCAAATATGCCGTCCGGACCTACGCGGGTGGCCCGGGGCGTGTCCAGGCCATCGTCCAATGTTCCCGCAATGCCGTCCGGGCCGGTCGAGTACCAGCTGTTGAAGTATTCTCCGATGTCGAATCGCCGCTGGAAATCGAAATAAACGGCGTTGCCGCGCATTTTGTAGACGAGGCCGTTGGCCGTCGGCTGCAGCGAGTAGTTCAGCACTCCGTCGGAATAGTAAAGGTTGGTGGTCAATCCGCCGGCGGTAGGTACAGGCGGGGTTCCGTCGTCGCCTTGAATAAATTCAAGATCTCCGGAGTTCCCCATCCGAATTGTTATCGAATTGACCGGAAATTCTTCCGTCGCAGCGCTTGCGCCGGGCACGAACAGCGATTTCCCGTCTTCATACCTGACCGCAGTCTTCAACACCTGAAGCCGCGCACTGTCTGCCGTCCCGGTTCCAAGAGTGTCGGTCGCGGCAGCGCGCGGAGTCCGTGCAAACATGCTGGATGCTTCAGATGCGGCGACCGTCGCTGGCGTTTCAATGAAAGGCCCTGTCGTCGGCTCCCTCGCAGCCCAAATCAGGCTCGAGTGCTCGTCCGCCAGTTTCGGCGCAACCAGTTTCGGCGCAACGGGTCCGGTCGCTTCGGCCGTCCCCGGAGACTGCCCGCTCCCGCTGCAAGCTGCAAGAACGAAGGCAGCAATGCTCGAACTTACCCAAAATCGCTTACCCATTGTCATTACCTCATTCGATCCTGAATAGCATTTCCAAGTGCAGCGGAGCGTCCGTCCACCCGCCCGTTCCGCGCGATTTGTCATTCTTCAGACGGTATTTGAACCGCGCCGAAACTGCCGACAATTCCGCCCCAGCGCTTCTTTCGCGTATCGCCGGGAAGATACCAGTAGCCGGCTGTCTCAAGCTCGTTCAAATTGTCCCTGGGACCGTACAACGTACCGCTGAACGTCGCAGGACTGGCGTCGAATGAGGTCGGATAATCGTCGTAACAGCCGTTGGCGGGGTCGGCGCACCATTCCGTCCAGCTTGCGGACGAATCGAATACCCAGCTAATCGTCCGCCACTGCGAACCAGTCCAATACTGGTGAAATATCCCTCCTTCGTAGCTCCCGTCGGCGTTGATCTTCGCTCCATCTGCCGAATAATCCTGCGGCCAAATGCCGCTTGTCGACTTGTAGTCCCTGCTCGCCAAGACCAGCCGATGGTGCTTGTCAGGTTCGTTCTCACCTGTCTGGCGGATCCTTATCGCTTCGTCCCACCTGACCCAAACGCCCTCGGGCGCCAATTGCTCGAAATTCAGGAACTCGCCGGAAATCGTGTTGGCGCCCGAACCGATCCTCGCGTTCAAGACGATGTCCGCTCGCAGATCGACCCTGAGCGGGTTCTTGTTGTCGAAGTGCTGATACATCAGCGCCATGGTTTTGCCTTGAAAGCTCAGGTTGACGGGCGAGGAGATGTCGGTCGTCTTTTTGCCCTCGGCATCCTCGAACGCATCGTAGCCGAAGTGGAAACCTTGCATCCTGCTGGGCAGCGCCCCAGTGGAGAGATCCGCCAAAGTGTCCGTATGGACGAACATTCCGTAGGCGGCATAAGACAGGAACTGTTCAACATCGTCTTCGGCGTAGCGCCTGCCCTTGGGATATTCCGTTTGCCTGTCGACCCCTCCGTAATTGGTCACCCAAAGCTCGTAGAGCCCGAGATCCCACAAGGTCCGGCCCTTTTGGAAGTAAGTCAGCAGATTGCTGTGCTGCGCGCTTTGCCCCTCCCTCAGGGGAACTCGGGAATTCCAATAGTACGAACGCTCTCCGCCGGGATCGGTTCCCGGGGTTCCTGTCCAAGTTACGGACAAGTCGTCGAAATTCCACGCGGTGCATTTGGCGAGGTCTTTTTGCCAGCAATTGTCGTCGTCGGCCGTGTTGGGTTGACGGTCTGCTCCCAACGACTCCCATGCGTCGATGCTGCTGCCGATGTCGAAACGGCGTTGATTGTCATGGAAGGCGACGCCGGCGCCGCCGAATTTGTAGACGATTCTGTTCCCGTCCATCTGAATGGAGGAAACCGGCACTCCGTCCGTTTTGCTGTAAGTTTCGCCTGTGCCGTCCTGCCCCTGAATCTTGACTTCGCTTGCCGTGGTCGTCCCGATGCGGACGGTCACTTGGCGGAGCGGCAACTCGTCGGTCGACCCCGGACTGTCAACGGAAATGACGCGCTTGCCATCCGAGTACGGCACCGCCGCCGTCGCGATCGACAGCCGGGCGGATTCCGCCAATGCCGTGCCGTCGCTCGCGGCGCGCCGATGGCCGATGATCGTGGCTGTCCCTACGTACGGAGCGGTTCCGGGCGTTCCCGCGACCGGTCCGAGCCTTCTCGTAAGAGAGGAAGGTGCATCAGGATCCGGATCTTCCGTCGAGGGGACAAGCAGCCGAGCCGCCGCGATCTGCGCTCTGGCCGCAATTCGGAACGCCCGGGCCTCCACCAGAATTCTCGTCGCGAAGCCCAGCGCCGTCTGCGCCGCCCTCCTCGCTTCGGCGCCCGCGCCGTCCGCGCCTTCAGCCTCCAAGGCGGCCTCCGCTTCCTGAAGCCCCCTCGCCGCGACTTCGACCGGCGCGGACAGCTGAGCCTCAGCGGTCTGGAGGCGCGTCAGCGCCGCGCTGCGCTCCTCGGGAGTCGTCGCCTCCTGCGCAAGTTTCTCGGCGGTCCCCACCGCCGCTCGGGCTCTCTCCAGATCCACTTTCGCGGTCAGGGACGTCAAGTGCGCCTGGGCCGCGTCCCGCTGCAACGTCAAGTCGGCGCGCTGATCCTCCGGCGCGTTCTGTAATTGATCATTGAGATCCTGAAGACGCGTCTGCGCAGCGTCCTGATCGCGTTCGGCCGCCTGCAGCGCTTCCGATTTCGGCTCCGCCGGTTCGCCTCCGGATCCCGGATCCGTCATGCCGTCGCCCGTCCCCGGCGTGCCGCCGCCGGAGCATGCCGCAAGGCCAAGGCCCAAAATGAAGATCGGAATTTTCAACAAACCGAATTTTGCCATTTTCACCGCCTCTTTGGATTCGAACCGTCGAGGCAAATCGCCTCGACGGTCTCAAATTACTGATCAGTTTTTTCAACCTTTTAATCCTTGAATCCAACGCGTCAAGCATCACTATTCGTGAGGCTGTGTAATTTCGCATAGCGCAGGTCATTGTTGCAATTTTGTAACTTTTCGCCCCGCTACGGCGGGGTGATGGGGGGGGTGACTTTTGATTTGATAAATCAACCAAACTGAACTATTGTCCGTCGCTATTAATCCGAAATCCGCTTGAACTCCACTTTGGAAGTCGAGGGGGACGTTATAGTGTGAATCGATTGAGGCGGCGACGATGGCGAAGAACGGTCTGTGGGTAATCATTTTGGGCCTTGGCCTTGCGGCATGCTCCGGCGGCGGAACGCCGCCCGCCGGGACGGGCGCGCCGGATCCGGGAACGGACGGCGGCATGACGGATCCGGGATCCGGAGGCGAACCGGCGGATCCGGGATCCGGAGGCGAACCGGCGGAGCCGAAGTCGGAAGCGCTGCAGGCGGCCGAACGCGATCAGGCTGATGCGCGGACGCGTCTTCAGGCTGCCGAGCAGCAATTGCAGAACGCGCAAACTTCGGCGGAGCGCGCCGACGCGACGCTGCTGCGGGATGCGGCTCGGGCGGACGTGACGTCCCTGACCGCGAGAGTGGATCTGGAGAGAGCCCGAGCGGCGGTGCAGGCCGCCGAGGCTCTTGCGCAGGGAGCGACGACTCCCGAGGAGCGCAGCGCGGCGCTGACGCGCCTCCAGGCTGCGGAGGCTCAGCTGTCCGCGACGGTCGAAGTCGCGGCGAGGGGGCTTCAGGAAGCGGAGGCCGCCTTGGAGGCTGAAGGCGCGGACGGCGCGGGCGCCGAGGCGAGAACGGCGGCGCAGACGGCGCTGGGCCGGGCGACAAGAATTCTGGTGCAGGCCCGGGAGTTCCGGACTTCGGCCAGTACGCGGATCGCGGCAGCTCGGCGGCTTGTTCCCGCGGCGCCGGATCCGGGAACGGAGACGGGCGGAGATGCGGGGTCCGCAGGCACGGCCGCGATCAAGCGTTATCCGCGCGCCGGGGCCGACGGGACGGCCTTGGCGGAATCCGCCCGGCTTAAAATCGCGGCGGCGGCGGTGCCGTACTCGGACGGAAAGCGGGTGATCGCGGCGGACAGGTCGGGCTCGGACGAGCTGCCCCTCCGGGATCTCACGCTCCGCATCGGGACGACGACGGCGGGGGAGGTGAAGATCCAGGGGCGCGACGGCACGGCGGCGACCTACACGGAGACGGACGGGGTTCCTGTCTCGTCGATCAATCTCGGCTCCGGCCGGATCACGTACAAGTTCGGCGGGGCGGGCGTGGCCTTCCACGACACCCAGCGCCGCTTCGACATCGGGAGCACGAAGGACGCCTGGAAGGATCTGGGCGCGGACGGGCAAGCGGGAGGGTCCGACGACGGCAATTGCTGGCAGTCGGATCTGGCGAGGTGCTCGGCGTGGAATTCCGACGATCTGGAGATCGCCTGGCAGGCCGGCGACAGCGGCGGCCGCAATTCCCCGAACGGGGAGCCGGTCTACTACTGGAGCTCCCGGGTTCCGTTTCCGCAGGGCCAGTCCCCCTCGCAGCCGAATCTGCTGCCGACGTTCCAGAACGGGCGGAACGACTGGGACCTCGGGCTCTATCAGCTCTGGGTGACGAACCACGGCGGCTACGACAGGAATCTGGAGCCGGCCGCCGGCAAGGGCCAGCGGTCCCGCGCCGACGACGTGGCGCGGCATCTCAAGTACGCGGCCTACGGGGTGTTCGTCCACACGGACACGCTGACGGACTATTTGCTGCCCAGCCGGGTGCAGGCGTTCCACTTCGGCTACGACGCGTTCGAGGACAAGGCGGACAAGAGGACCACCGACCTCGCGACGCCGATCAATGTGCGGTTCGACGGCCGGACGATGGGCTTCATGTATGAGCATTTCAACAACCCGAACCCGGTCCGGGCGGACATAAGGGGAGACGTCGTTCTCAACGCCCGGATCGGCTCGGGCGCGAACACCATCTCCGGGCAGGTCACGAGCCTGGAGAAGCTGTCACCCGAGGGGCGGTGGGTCCGGTTCGAGAGGGCCGTGAACATCAAAGACGATGCGGACCGGGCGGACCGGCTGGTGTTCGCCAGCGACGGCTTCGGTCTGAACGGCCAGGATTTCGCGGCGGCCGGCGCGCCGATCGGCGCGGACGGAAGCTACAAGGGCGGGGCGTACCTGCAGTACTGGGACTCGGCCGACAGCGTTTGGAAGCCGAAGACCTGGGACTTCAACCCCTCCCACAGCTCGAATTCTTCCGAGTTCGGCGGAACCCTCTACGGCCCCCGCGACGATCTCGAGACCGCCGGCTACTGGTATCTGGAGGGCGACGCCCGCCGGGAGCGCTGGGGCGGCATCGTCGCCAGCTTCGGAGCGGTGGGGACGGCCGGAACCAATTGATGACGACCTCTCTCGCGGCGCGGCCGCCCGGAGCGGGAGCTCCGAGCCGGTCGCGGCGGAACGACGAACAGGAGCAAGAAAAATGAAATCGCGAGCTTTGGCACTACTGAGCATCTCCGGGTTGGCGCTGGCGGCCTGCTCCGGCGGGCCGTCGGGTCCGTCGGGAGGGGCCTCGGAGGCCGGTTCGGACCTGTCGGGGACGGCCGATCCGGCCTCCGAGGCGCTTCTGGGGGTGACGGAATCGCAGTCGCACGGATGGGCGCTGTCGAGGCCTCCCTCCGGGGCGGTCACGGCGAAGCCTGCCGCGAGGCAGGCCGCTTTCGAGCGGGTCGCGCGAGCCGCGGCGACCGACTCCGCCGGCACGGGCACCGCCGCCGGCGACAGGCTGCAGATCCGGAAGGACGGAGTTCGGCACGCGTCGGGAAAGACCATGTTCGGACCCGGCGGATCCGGAACGATAGAGGAGCTGCCCTTGCGGGCGATCACGATCCGGGTGGCGGATGCGCGCGGCAGCGTCTCCGAGCAGGGGAACGACGGGAGCGCCCCGGTTTATACTGCGGGCGCCGCGACAACGGGTCTGGGGGCCACGGACGGCGAATTGTTCTACTCGGCCCAGGTGACGGAGGACGGGCTTGTCTTCAAGATTGCCGGGAACGCGATCTATTTCGATTTCCAGCGCAGGTTCGACATGGGGGTGGATGTGAACGACTGGTACGGCCGCGGGCCCGACGGCGTCCGGGGGACCGACGACGACGGCCCCGGAAGCGGGAAATGGGACGGGTGCTACACGGACCTTCCCGACGCGACCGCGGACTGCGGGAACTGGATCCATGACGACGTGAAGGTCACGTTCGGCAGGCCCTCTCCCGCTCCGCACGGCCACCACGCGTGGTACTGGAACACCAGGATCCCCCTGCCGTCCGGCACGAGCGCCAGCGACGCGAACATCAAGGCGGCGTGGGACGTTGATTACGTCGAGGCCCGCGACCTGGGCTCCTACGAGCTGTGGATGACGAACCTGGCGCGGATCGACAAGAATCTGGAGAACGCGGAGGGGCCGCCCTACACCAGGGACGACGAGGCGCGGTTCCTCTCGCATGCCGCGTACGGCCTGCTCCTCTACAACGACAACATCTCTTCATGGAAAACCGTGGGCCGGCTGACGGGATACCATTTCGGCTACGACGCCTTCGCCGACTCGGACGACGCAAGGACGACGGACATCGACAACGCCGTGTCCGCGACGTTCAGGGGCGCGACGATGGCGCAGATGGTCATGCACCTGACAGGCGCCGGCAATTCGCAACCGCTCAGAGTCGACCTGCGCGGCGACATCGAGCTCAGCGCGAGCATCGGCGGCACCGGCGGCGGCACGATCTCCGGCGTGGTCTCCGGCTTCGAAATGCTCGGACCGGACGGAACCTGGCATCCGCACGCCGCCATCATCGATCCCAAGAAGCGGGAGCGCCTTGTCATGACCGGAACGAACTACAAGACCCGGAGGGAGGCGGCGCCGAACGACGGCGTGTTCACCACGGGGAACTACGCCGCGGACGCCGCGGCGATCAATGCCGACGGCAGCTACGAAGGCGGCGTGTATCTGCAGTACTACGACGATTCCGACAGCAAGTGGAAGGACAAGACCGCGAAATTCGACACCTACGTCACCGCGGATGAATCCGTCTTCCGCGGAACGTTCTACGGCCCCGTCACTGACGACCTCTCGGGCCTGGAGACGGCCGGGCACTGGTTTCTTTCGGCCGACGCGGCCTGCAACAGAGGCAGCTGCGACAACGCCTTGCTGCGCACCGGCCCCGTCTACGGCAGCTTCGGAGCCGCGCAATAGAGGCCGACGCCGGATCGGCCCGGCGCTCTCCGAGCCGGCATCGGACCGCCGCGCTCCTGCGCGGCGGAGCTTCTTCGGGCCCCTCCGGACAGCCAAGTTCCGCGCGGACAAAATCTGCACGGGCGGCAGGTCCGCGAACGCGGAGCGCTGTGCCCGCAAGGGAATAAGCAAGAAGTCGGCGGAATGGCTTTTCCATCGGAAGGCGCGAGGCGCATTCAAGCAGCCGCATGGTCGAATTCGCCGAACCGACCTCGCTTCGACGACCGGAGCGCTGTCGCCGATGCTCTCGAGATTTCGATCATCCACGCGCTTTCGACCGGATTGATCGGAAATGCCATGCGGCTTTTCCATCGCGGGAAAAGAATGCTTTGATCCCCGGCAGGCGGCAAAAGCATTTCCGCAATATGAGTCAGTCCATCCAGATCTGAATGGAACTCACTGGCCGCCGAGATAAAGCCGTCCGCATGTTTGGCATCATCCGGTCGTACCGCTGCGCCATTCAGTTGAACTTAACGGCGCAAAAACGCAGATTTCCCTTGGCAGGAACGCGATTCGCCGAATCCCGCCTGCCAGACTCTGGGAACATCTTAGCCGGATTGACGCCGAGGCGCGCTGCGCCTGGGCGTCCTCTGGATCGTCCTCATCGAACAGGATCGGGGCCAGCCTCCGCTTCATGTGCCATTTGGCGAGGCAGGCGAGCATGCACAAGAAGACGTGGATGCGGACGCGAGCTTCGCTGTAGGCGAAGATCGGCCCGACTCTCAGACGCCCGGTCTTGATCTGCCTGAAGGCCCGCTCGACCCGCGCCAAGCTCATTTATGCGCCTCCACCGCTTGGTTCGGCCCGATGCTGTCCGCGTCGAGGCTGGCGCGGACGACCCGGAGTCCGTCCTACTCCGCTTTGCGGTCGGTAGAGTGCCGATAATTCTGCAATTTCAGTCGGACATGCCAAGAACCGGTTTCGTGGCCCATGGCACTCGAGCAAGGTCGGAGATATGAATTTTTTCCGCGCTTCCCCGATGGAACGGGTGCCCTCGTCGTCGCTGCGCGGAAAGTGCGGAAAGGACACGCAGCTTGGCGTCAAGCGGTTTTTCGGTGTTCAGGAGGTATCGGAGAACCCGCAATCTATTGAAGTTTCAGGGCAATGCTCGACCAGCAACCGGGCACCGACTAAAATCGCTGTTCCCACCTTTCCGATCCCGACTTGGCGGTCCGTCCGGGCGCGTATGGCCTTGAGCCTCCTGCTCGCCCCAATCTGCTCGAGCACGTCCTTATCGTTCATTCATCCGTCCTCGGACACCCGAAAGGATTCTTGTCAAGCAATTCAAATATAGTGAGGATTCTGGACATTATCAATCCGGCTTGAATCGCGGCAGCGACAACCAGCCCACCAAACACCGCAATTCGCTATTCCTGAAGTTCGCAAATTCAAGGAATGGCCTTTGTCGCAATTTCCTGCAACGGCTGACAAATCAGAACGGATATACAGTTTCGAAAATCAATGGCCGCCGAGCTCAGTTCGATTCCAATAAAAAGCCCCGCGCCGTTCAGCGCGGGGCAAACCTCATATTATGGTTTCAAGACGGGAAGCTGCATCTAGCTCCCTGGCGTCGATATTGGCCTTTGCTTGGCGCCGAAGCTGCCAAAAATGTAATAATTTCGTGCAATCGCACTGCCGCTGGAATGGACTCCTACTTCCCAGCTTCCTGCAGCTTCAAGATCATCGGCGTTGCCGCGGGGACCATAGAAGTTTCCATAGAAATACCCTTTGCCGTTTCGGTTCAGACGATTGCTGGGCGTCGCAGTCGCGACACCCCGGAATGATCCGTCCGTCCCGATATCGACGGCCGCGGGAGTGCTTTCGCCGTCATTCAATGTGACTTTGAAATCGGCGCCGGGCTCGGTGTATGTCCGCCAGACGCGGTTACCGAACCATTCTTCGAAGTTGGTCATTTCCCCGGTCAAAGTTCCAGTGCCTGATGTCTTCGGAATTGAGACGGTCAGCGACACATCTCCTCTCAGCAATTTGGTCGGCAGCGTTTTGGTAGGGTTGTCGTTGTGTCTTCCAACGCCACGATCGCCTTGGAATGCATAAGCGATGGTCTCACCGAGGAATCTCCCCGAAGTTATCGCCTCGTTGATATCCGTGGTCCTTTGGCCGTCCCCGGTCCCGAAAGCCTCGTACCCGAAATGCATGCTCTGAACTCGTCCGTAATAACCTCGATTGTCGAAGACATCGGGGTCAGAAATAAATACGAACAACCCGTATGCGGCATAGTCCAAATACAGATTTTCGTCGTCGCTAGGGCAGGAGGTCCCCCTCGAACCGTCGGGACAAAGGGTCGTCTCGCCTGGAGAGGGCTCAAGATTCGGATCCAGCCCAATGTGATTGGAAAGCCAGACTTCGTAAGTGCCGACGTTCCTGTAACCTGCGGGATTGGAATGAAAGGCATCGCCAGCATAGTTCGATCCTCCGGACTTCTGGGTGTCATCCAACGGGACAAGGCTTCTCCAGTAGAAATCCCCGTTGCCATTCCAGCTGGAAACCCAAGTCTCGCCGTCCGGGGCACCCGGAACGGTCATGGTCTGCGGCTCCTTGAACGTTATCTTCACATCCCATCGATTGTCGTCGGTTCCGCCTCTATTTAGATTGCGAAGAAGATCTGGGTAATCATAAGAAGAGAAAGCCGTGTCTGGAGTGCCGTCGCCGTCGAAGTCTCTTGCTCCGCTCACATAGCCTGTACGAATTTCAAGCCCGTCATTTGTCAACTTCAATCCGGAGAGGACAGTCGGGTCAAGCGGATTATTTGTGTCAATTTGCGTCACATACCCTTGCACTTCGAATTCATCTCCGGTGTTGGCAAATACCTTTTTCCCGACTGAATACTTGATCGCCTTGAACGGATTGACATTGCCGGCCGCACCGCCAAGGGCGTTCGCCGTCTTAATGTTTGTTTGTACGACCTCCACGGTGGTCTCGGCCGGCACCACGGCCGCGCCGTCGGCAAGCTTGAATCGCACGAGATCACCTCCGTACCAAGCTAGAGAGGCGCGCGCCCTGTTCAATGCCACCGTCTGCGTGGTCAAGTAATTGTTCGCTCTTGTTAGACTTCTTGCCGCCGCGCCAATCTCCGCCGGGCTTCCGTCCGCAGCCGCTGTGACCGCAGCATTTGCCGCTGTCACCGCGGCAGTAAGCGCCGCGCGGGCCGTTTCAATCAATCCTCGCGCCCGATTTTTCTCTGCCTCGGTAGTCGCTCCTTGCGCCGCCCGAATCGCAGCATCAACGGCTTCTTCGGCCCGCGTGTATCGAGAATTCGCAGTCCCCAGCGGCGACCCTGCGCTGCCACCACCGTTGGAACCGCCGTTCGCGTTTCCATCGGTTCCACCATTCGCGTTTCCGTCGGTTCCACCATTCGCGTTTCCGTCGGTTCCGCCGTTCTCGCTCCCCGTTCCGGCGGCGGGATTTTTGTCGTCGGAACATGCGCCAACCAGCAGTGCCGCGCTACAAGCGAGGCTTGCCAGGAGTTTCAAATTCATGATCATTTCTCCGTACAGTTCACTTGCCTGAATGCTTTCCGAGAGTCTACCACGAAGCGTTTGAAAGTACCAATAATTTCACTTGCAGCCAACATTTCTAACAGCCTTTGCTCTGCGGGTGCGTCCTATTTGCCATTTGGCGTGAATATGGGTTCCGTGCTCTCGCGTGCCGCTCGAGTTCTGTGTCTGAGGGGCGACGTGACCTTCAAGCGTTCAGCGTGGAGCGGCCCCGGCGCGGTTTCCGAAGACCCGCGAACAGAGGGCGCTGCGCTCTGGAAGAGCGTTCACCTCCGGGCCGTGCGGCTTCTCGATGGCGGTGCCTTGCCTTCGGGGTTGTGCACGAGGATCCAGTCGGCCATCTGGTCAGGCCGTCGCCGCTGTGGGCGAACGCACTCGCGAGAACCTCTCCGGTCGGGTCGATGACAGCGGTTTGTCGGGTCTCGGTTGGTAGGTCGATGCCGACGAAGATTTCGAATTGCGTCATTGCGTTGCTCCGTTGCGGAAAAGGGCAGGCCGCGGCGTTCGCCAATTCCAGTGCTGGCGCTCAAGGGCGCGGATACGCAGCTGGGCGTCGCCGCGCCCGCCGATCATGGCGTTGGTCCCTCTCAGGCATTCGAAGGTACCGAAAGTCATAGGGGCTGCTCCCGATTGGCCGCCCCTCCGCCCGAAGCCGGCGAAGCTCGCCGATCATCGCCGAATTCAAAGGGGTTCAAATCCTTGCCTCCGCCTGCCGCGCTGCGCGCTCCAGCCCTCCGCGAGGGTTGGCGAATGCCGCGAAACCCCGGTTCGACTGGCGATCGAAGTCGGCGGGCCATCAAGTGTTCTGATCAGCGGAACAACGAAATTCGCGACGGAGTTTTGAAGCGCAATTCGACCGTATCTGCTTCCGCGGCATTTTTTGTCGCCAAAGTCGCGGACGCCTCGGCGATCGTCAGTTTGTCGCCAAGGCGTCGACGCGTCGGTTGATTGTGCTCGCATGCGCACGGTCGGAACTTCACCCCTTTTGGTTGAAAAGGATTTTTTGGGCGTCCCGCTGATTCGAAATATTGCTTCGCCGGTCCTCTGCCAGCGCCCTGCCGGCCTGCACGGCAGGGCGGTTGCCGACCCGCCTCAGCCAGTCGGCCATGTTCGGGAACTTGCCGATATCTTGTTCTTGCCCCTCCCAAAGCGATGCCCAAGGCCAGATCGCCATGTCGGCAATCGAATAATCGCCCGCGACATAATCACGGTCGGCGAGTCTTCGGTCGAGTACGCGGTAAAGTCTGGAAACTTCGTTTCTGTAGCGGTCCTTCGCATAGGGAAGATCTTGAGGCGGCTCCAAGGACGGAGCATATCGAATGAAGTGATGCGCTTGTCCTGCCATCGGACCGACTCCGCCCATCTGCCACATGAGCCACATGTCGACTTCGACGCGCTCGCGTTCGGAAGAACCGTAGAAGCGCTCATGTTTCCGGCCCAAATACTGAAGGATGGCGCCGGATTCGAATATGCTTATCGGCTGTCCGTCGGATCCTTCATGGTCGACGATTGCAGGCATGCGGTTGTTCGGCGCGATCTTCAGGAAATCCGGGTCGAACTGATCGCCTGCTCCGATGTTCACCAGATGCAAGTCGTAGGGCAGCCCGAACTCTTCCAATGCGATGGATATCTTCCAGCCGTTGGGCGTCGGCCAGTAGTGCAAGTCAATAGGTTTGGTCATGCGCGCCTCCGATCAAGAACGGGGTCATACACGCGATCGGGAATCGGATTCAATCCGAATTGCGCACAAGTCGAATTTGCCCGCCCGGGCGGCGACAGCGGTCGTGCAGGCAAATTGCATGCCGACGACGGCGAGCGCGGGGCGCTTGCGATTTCCGAGCGGACAGGGGACGCGCCCCTCAGCCCGTTTCTGCATCGATGGCTCAAGAATTCGATTCAAGCGACATTCGGCGAATTGGACCGCGGACCGGCGGCGATGCCGATGAATTTGCTTGCGGTTCGCCACCGGACTTCCCGGATTTTGATTTGACTGTCGCGTATTTAAAGTTATTGCACGCCCTTTGTATCGCATGATTTGCAACTCGGAATTCACGACGCCCGTTGTTTGCGGAGCGTCTGGATTTGGTCGGTCGCGCTTGGGACGCGGGGAGTCGGATGAACACGCCACGCTCACGGAACACCCGTGCGGTTCATGAAGGAACCAAACGAAGCGTTTACGGTGAAACTTCAGAAGCAATATTTCTGACCCAAGGCTTCGTGTACGAAAGCGCGGAGCACGCGGAAGCGCGTTTCATCGAGTCGGGCGAAGACGAGTACGTCTACTCCCGCTACGGCAATCCGACCGTCAGAATGTTTGAAGAGCGCATGGCGTCCTTGGAAGGCGCCGAAGACGCCTTCGCAACGGCTTCAGGAATGGCCGCGGTGAATGGATCGCTCTTTTCCATGCTGAAAGCCGGAGACCATGTGGTTTCATCCAGAGCCTTGTTCGGATCATGCTTTTACATCGCGGAGCAATTGCTGCCGCGCTTCGGGGTCGAGGTTACTTTCGTCGACGGCGCCGAGTTGCGCCAATGGTCGGATGCCGTTCGCAGCGGCACCAGGGCCGTGTTCATGGAATCCGTTTCCAATCCGACGCTTGAGGTCATTGACCTGAAGGCGGTTGGCGAAATCGCTCATGCCAGCGGCGCCTTGATGGTCGTGGACAATGTTCTTTCAACGCCGCTGTTCCAGAATCCGTTTGCATGCGGCGCCGACGTCGTGGTCTACTCCGCCACGAAGCATTTGGATGGCCAAGGAAGATGCTTGGGCGGCGTCGTTCTCGGATCCAAGGACTATGTTCGCGGCACTCTTGAACCGTACATGAAGCATACCGGCGGCTCGATGAGCCCGTTCAACGCTTGGATAATGCTGAAGGGAATCGAAACCCTTTCGCTCCGGTGCAATGCCTCTGCGGATGCGGCGTTGAGAATTGCGAGGCATTTGGATGGGCATCCGAAACTCGGGCGCGCGATATACCCTCATCTCGCCAGCCACCCGCAATACGAGCTGGCCAAGGAGCGGATGGAGAAAGGCGGTACCGTGCTGTCCATCGATTTGAACGGCGGAAAGGATGCGGCGTTCAGGTTTGTCAATGCGCTCCGAATTATCAAGATTTCGAACAATCTGGGCGATGCGAAAAGCTTGGTTACGCATCCCGCGACCACGACGCACCAGCGTCTTTCGGAGGCGCAGCGCGAGCATCTCGGAATAACGGAAGGCTTGGTGCGGCTCTCGATCGGTTTGGAGGATCCGGACGATCTGATTTTCGACTTGGAAGCCGCGTTGAGCACAGCGTAGTTGAACATGACCGTTGGCGGACGACATCCCGATGCAATTCGCATGCGCTCGATGATCGGAATTTCGGCCGGCGGGCCGAACAAGCGGGCTGGCGAAAGCGCATTGAGCGTTATTGAGAACAATGTTTGATATCAGGCCCGTCGGATATTTCATTGGAATCCTCGTTGCCGGCTTGGGGACGACGATGCTGCTGCCGCTGTTTGCGGATTTGATTGCGGCCAACGGTCACTGGAGCACGTTCGCGATTTCCGCCGCATTCACGTTCGCGATCGGCGTCGCGATGGCGATCGCATGCAAGAACGGCGTCGGCGAGGGTCTGACCATCAGGCAGACATTCGTTCTTACGACCGGCGTATTCGTCGTCATTTCGATTTTCGCTGCGATTCCGTTCTTGTTCGGAGCGACGGATGCGCGCTTCGTGGACGCGGTCTTCGAATCCATGTCCGGGCTGACCACGACAGGTGCGACCGTGTTCGTCGGACTGGACGACATGCCGGAAGGTTTGCTGCTGTGGCGGGGAATGCTTCAATGGTTGGGCGGCGCATGGATGATAGTCGTTGCGATCATCGTTTTTCCGCTTCTGAGGGTCGGCGGAATGCAGCTTTTCCGGTGGGACGGCCAAGACACGATGGGGACGATCCAGACCCGCGCGGTCGAGGTCACGAGGTCGATCTCCGTAATCTACATCGGCCTGACGATCGCTTGCGCCTTCACCTACATCGCGGTCGGAATGTCGGCGTTCGATGCCCTTGTGCACTCGCTTACGACGATCGCGACAGGCGGTTTCGCCAATCGTGACAGTTCATTCGCAGAAATGGGCAAATGGGCCGAGTACGTCGCGGTGCTGTTCATGATTTTGGCTTCTCTGCCGTTCTTTCGGTACATGCAAGCCATGCAGGGAACCATGAAGCCGCTCGTCAAGGACAACCAGATCAAAGGATTTTTGCTTGTCGTCGCGGTGATTTTCGCGGTCTTGGTCTATTGGCAGTTCAACCGAGGCGAGACCGAACTTGAATTCGTCGTGAGGAAGGTTCTTTTCAACAGCGTTTCGATAATTTCCGGGACCGGCTATGCAAGCGCCGACTACAGCCTATGGGGGAGTTTCCCCGTCGTCATGTTTTTTCTGATCGGCCTCATTGGAGGCTGCGCGGGCTCTACGAGCTGCTCGATAAAGATCTTCCGATTCCAATTGCTTGTCGCGGCGATAAAAATCCGCATCCAAAGGCTCAGAATGCCAAACGCCGTCTCGGCCGTTCGATACGACGGACACTCGGTCAAACCCGAAGTCCTCACTTCGGTCATTACGTTCTTTTTCGCATTCATCGGCACGCTGGCAGGCGTCGCAGTGCTGCTTGCGCTGTCCGGACTGGATTTCATCACTTCAGTGTCGGGCGCCGCGGCGGCACTGGCAAATATCGGGCCGGGACTCGGCAGTGAGATTGGACCGTCCGGCAACTATTCGGAAGTTAACGACTTCAGCAAATGGGTGCTCATCGCCGCGATGATGATCGGAAGGCTCGAGCTGATGACTGTTTACGCACTTTTGAGCGTAAGATTCTGGAGGGGCTGAGATGGCTGGGTCGGACGGCGGTCTCCGACGGCAAACCTTCGGGTCCCAAATTTGCCGAGCGCTGGCGGATCGCGGCGTTCGCACGGTTTTCGGCATACCCGGAATCCACAATCAAGAACTTTATCGCGGCCTGTCAGCTGCCCGCATTCGGCATGTCCTGACAAGGCACGAGCAAGGCGCGGGCTTCATGGCGGACGGATATTCGCGAGCCGCGGGCAAGCCGGGAGTCGCGTTCGTGATCAGCGGACCGGGATTGACGAACATTCTGACGCCTGCGGGCGAGGCTTATGCCGACTCGGTGCCGATGCTTGTCGTCGCCGCATGCTTGAGCGATTCTCCGAAAGGCGCGCCGCGCGAACGCCTCCACCAAATGAAATCTCAGCGCATGTGCGCTGAATCGGTGGCCGACTGGTGCGAAACGGCTCCGTGCATTGAAAGCTTCTGCGAAGCTGCGGACCTTGCGTTCAAGGAATTTGCGACGGGCCGCCCGAGGCCGAAGATAATTCAAGTGCCGCTCGACGAGTTGCCGAAGCCATCCGGGCAGCCGACGGACCCGCCGCCGGTCGGGAGGCCCGCCGCGCCTGAAAGGTCCGGCATGGCGAAAGTCGCCGAACTGCTTCGAAACTCGAAAAAGCCGCTGTTCATATTCGGCGGCGGCTCCGCCGTCGCCGCGGCGGCCGCGCGGCGCGTGGTCGAATTGACGCAGGGAGCCGTTTTCACGACCATTGCCGGACGGGGTGTCGTGCCGCAAGAATATCCCTTGAACTTCGGCGCATTCCTCGCGCGAAGGGAAAGCTTGGCTCCATTGGCTTCAGCGGATCTGCTGATCGCGGCGGGAACCTCTCTGTCGGAAGTCGACATATGGCGGGATGAACTGGGCCACACTGCGCCGATGGTGAGGGTGGATGTCGAATCCGGCGTGGCGTTTCAGGACGAGGCCGGCAGCATTCCGGTGGTCGGAGATTCAAAGCTGTTTTTCGAGATGCTTGAAGACGAGCTTTCGAGCGCCCGGCAGGAAAGCGAATGGCGCGCCGACGAAATCGCGCGCATTCGACTTTCGATGCGCGCATCTTGCGAGTCGGAAAGACCGGATGTCGCGCCCGCTGCGGATGCGCTGGCCAGATCCATGCCTGAAGATGCGATTGTTTATTCCGACATGACGCAGTTCGCGTATGCGTCCGCAGAACTGATCGACATTAAGAAACCCGGAAGATGGCACCATCCGTCCGGTTTCGGCGCCTTGGGCTACGCGCTTCCGGCGGCGATCGGGGGCAAGATCGGTCGCCCCGACGCCGAAGTGATTGCGGTCGCCGGAGATTACGGATTTCAATTCACGATGCAGGAATTGGGCGTCGCCGCGGAGTTGGGGCTGTCGCTTCCGGTTCTGCTTTGGAACAACGAAGGTCTCAAAGAAATCGAGGACTCCATGGCGCGCGAGGACATCCCGACAGATGCGCTTCGGTGCAGGAACCCTGATTTTGCCGTGCTGGCGGGAGCTTACGGAATCGATGCGATCGAGCCCGGAGCGCTGTCCGAACTGCCCGCAGCGATTAAAAGCGCTTTCTCGAGGAATTCGCCGACATTGATTCATTTGCGATCAGGCGTTCGCTGAAGCGGCGAACCTGCGCATTCGAACGATTGGTTTTTCCGTTGCGGCGGCCCGGCCGTTCTGCAGGAACGACGCAGCCGACGTCCTGCTCGCAGTCGAATGCTTCCCCGAAAGCATGCGTCGCCCGATTTCATCGGATGGAGGGCTTGTCGCGCTGCAGCCGCCTGACCAAAAACATGAAACGCACCCGCGGCTCGCCGCGCCCGAGCGGCCGCGGCCAATGCTCAAATCATATCCGCCTCGCAATCCATCCGAGCCAATCCGCCCGACGCCTTCGATCGGGTTTCATCGCGCTTCTCCTTGCGAGCAAAAAGATCGTCGGCGCGGACGCGCCGCCGCCCGGTTTTGCGTGCGGGATTCCACCCTCTTTGAGCGGCTTTACAAGATATGGCCGGAAAACGTTCAAGAGGTCGGCGACTTGCCGAGTCGTCAATTCTGGATCGATAGGGACCGTTTGAAAGCCGTGACCGCTCGGCATGAGCTCCATCGCATCAAGCAAGGACGATGTCGCCGCAGGCAAAAGTGCCAAATTTTGCGCTTCTCCATGCAGGCGAGCGGAACGCGTTCGCCGCATCAAACAGGCCGGACACGCGTCGGCGCTTGATCCGATGCCCGGAGTGGAAACGGAAAAACCGTGTCGCATAGGGCTTCCGCTCGCGAAGCCCCGGCGCTGCAATGGTTCATGGAGCGGAACGATTATTCGAACTTTAGTTTCGCGTTCCGTCAGGCCCGGATCAAAAAAAGAAAAACTGCCGCGCCTTTCGGCGCGGCAGTCAGCTTCTTCAGCGAAGACCGCGACTAGTCTTCCGGCCTTTGCTTGGCGCCGAAGCTGCCAATAATGTTGTACTGAAACTTGGTATTGAAGGGAGCAGTTGCATCCCTTGGTCCCATGCCCCAGCTTCCGGCAATTTCAAGATCGGAACTTGATTCGCGATTGCCGTAGAAATTCCCTTGGAATACGCCCCCTGCGCCGTCCGGGCCGGCCCCGTAGATCGCGCCGTAACCACCATAGGTAAGCTGTTCTAGCAGCGCCGCTTGCAAATTGTATCGCGCCAATGCCTGATTGTATCGCGCCGTCGCAATGGGGTCGAGGGGGTTGGAGTTGGTGGGGCGCGTGAGGGACGCGGCAGGGTCTATCAAATCTGTAGTTGGCCTCAAACCGGCCCAGCCGTCGACAGATGGGCCGTTTGGGCCGTTGACCGCATCATCCGCCCGACCGGATCGATTGAATTTCGCTACGCCGTTGAACGCGCCGTCCGCACCTATGGCGACCGCGGCGCCGTTCGCGGTGCCGTCTGCATTCATGTAAACCTTGAACCCTGTAGGATACGCAACCCACAACTTGTCAAAGTTGCTCCATTCTTCAAAGTTGGACAATTCGCCTTTGAGATTAGTTGCTCCGGTTGCCCCTTTCGCGATGTTCACCGTCAAAGTCGCATCCCCGCGCAAAAACCTGTTGGCCACATTGGCAGGGCTGACGACTGTTGGCGAAGCACTATCGGCTGTGCCCGTGAACGCTCTCGCGAGAGTCGCTCCATGGAATGTTCCGCCAGTGATCGCTGTCCCTATGTCCCTGGTCCGCTGGCCGTCGCTGTCTGCGAATGCCGTATACCCGAAATGCATGCCCTGCACTCGCGAGGTTAAAATACGGTAATAGTCGGTGTTGCGATCGATTTGCAAAGTCGAATCCGAGGTTTCAGTGGTGCCGTCCGACTCATAGGTTGTGACGCCGCCGGTTCCGGAGCCGACAGTGCCACGAGCTCCAAGGGCGCGAGGATCCCCGCTGAATACGAACAGCCCGTACGCTGCGTAATTCAGGTAGAAATACTTGTCGTCGCTGGGGCAAGCGCCGCGGTTCGCGCTCGAAAGCGAACCGTCAGGGCAGGTTACAACTCCCGAGTTCGCATCCGGCTCGAGAACATCGTCGACGCCGGCGCTATTGGACAACCAGACTTCGTATATGCCTAGACGCTCCTCGCCCGCAGGACGCGCGAAGGTGCCCGCCACATGATTTGCGTTCGAATTCAGTTGCGTCGAATCCGGTCTCGCGATGCCCCTCCAGTAGAAATCGCCGTTTCCGAACCAATTGGTTCTTTCTGTTTGTCCGCCGTATGTTCTGGTGAGCGGTTCATTGAACGTGATCTTGAGATCCCATGCGTTTCCGCCGTTGGCCACATCGGCAAAGGTATCGCCCACATCTACGTTGACCTTTTTTCGCATATCCAAGTAATCGGTTTCAAAATCGCCTCCGGTTGAGCGGGTGCGCAGTCCGCCGCTGCGGATTTGAAGTCCGGAATTTGTGATTGTCAGCCCGGTTTGAAGGCTTGAATCGAAATTGACCCGCCCATGCGCGTGAGCAACATACCCGTCGACCTTGAATTCGTCTCCGCTGCCCCGAAAGACACCTTTGCCCGCGGAATACCTGATGGTCTTGAATTTGTTGGCTGTGATGACATCATCTCCCGTATTGGCGATCTGAGTATCGTCAGTGCTGGATGCATCCTTCGTTCGCGGCGTCCTAGAGATCCTTATGGTGTTGGCGCCGTCGTTCGGCTCCAAAGCCTCGCCGTCCGCCAGCTTGTACCGCACGAGCGTACTTCCGTACCAAGCGAGAGAGGCCCGCGCCCTGTCCAATACCAAAGTCTGCTCGCGCAAGTAATTGTTCGCTCTTGTTAGACTTCTTGCCGCCGCTCCGATCTCCGCCGGGCTTCCTCCGTCCGCAGCCGCTGTGACTGCAGCATTCGCCGCTGTCACCGCGGCAGTAAGCGCCGCGCGGGCCGTTTCAATCAACCCCCGCGCCCGAGCACTCTCTGCCTCGGTAGTCGCTCCTTGCGCCGCCCGAATCGCGGCGGCAACGGCTTCTCCGGCCCGCGTGTATCGAGAATCCGCAGTCCCCAGAGGCGACCCTGCGCCGCCATCACCGTTCGAACCGCCGTTTCCGTTTCCGTTGGTTCCGCCGTTTCCGTTTCCGTTGGTTCCGCCGTTCTCGCTGTCGCTCGCCGTTCCGGCAGCGGGATTGTTGTTGCCGGAACATGCGCCGACCAGCAGTGCCGCGCTGCAAGCGAGCGCGGCTGTGAGTTTCCAATTCACGTTCATTTCTCCGTCTAGGTAATTTGCCTGAATGCCTTCCGCGGGCATGCCGCAAATCGCATGCATAACACATGATATTTGTAGTAAGCAACCAAAAGAATCAAAGTGTGGTGCGTTTCATTTTTCATTTGGGTTGAGTCGGTTCCATGCTGTCGCGCCGCCTTGGTCCGGTGTTTCGAGGTCTGCGGCAGTTGTTTGACCAGCAATCATAAAACGCATCCCGGGCGATCATTGGCATAGATGTCCCGCATGATTGGCTTGACATTCATTGGACGCCTCCGAAAAACCCTTGCGTGTTGCGCTCAGCCGTTCGCTGAAGCTGCAAACCTGCGCGTTCGGACGATCGGCCTTTCCGCGGCGGCTGGCAAATCAGCCAAGATCAAGTGACGTATTTTACCGACGTCTCTACGGCGTGGAGAAACGAATCGGCTGACGAACTCGCTGACAGAAGCAGATAGCGCAGCTCGGATTCGCAATACACGACGCTGCCCATGTGCTCCATCACCGTGCGTGTTGCCGAGCCTGCCGGAAACGAACTCGGACTTACGTCGACAGGGCAGATTCGTTCCAAAGCGCTGGCTGAATGCGCGCCGCTGAGACGCAATGCAACCCAGTTGTCCGACTGATCGGTGTAGTAAGCCACGTCGCCCAGTTCGCCCGCGACCCGCTCGACAGGCGGCGGACCGTCGTTTCTAAACAAGGCGAATTGCATGTCCGGAGCCATGAACATGAGAGTGACGCCGGACTCGTCGGAAACCTCGGCGGTTCCGGGGCGAGGCGGATCGATGCTCCAAGCCTTGGAAACCGCTGAATGAAGTCGTTTGCTTCCGCCCGCCGGGCACGCGATGGAAACGATCGCCAGATTCTGGACTTCTTCAATCCTGGTTCCGTCGAACTCTTGCGAATAGCCGCCAAGCAGCGGCTCGGAAACGAGCTGGAATTCAGGCACGCAGTCTTTTCCCTTCCGGATCGAAGAAATGCGGCGAGACGATTTCAACCTCGACGTTGCCGCCGCGGACCGGATCTGCGGCCATGACCGTTTCGCCGAGCCTGGCATCGCCTCGTCTTATGAATCCAAGGCCGATCATGTGTCCGAGGATGGGCGAATACGCGACCGAAGACATCCATCCCTCGTCGTTCTCCAGCTTCTGTTCGGCGTCGACGGCGATGAAATGCGATCCCGCATTGAACGACTTTTCCCAATCGACGGGCCGAAATCCCACGAGCTTGAGAGCGTCGTCCTTGTTGAGCTCCTCCCGCTGCGAAAGGACATTCCCGATGCAGTCCTTCTTTTTCGACACGAATCGGCCGAGCCCTAGATTCAGGGCGGTCGTCTGGCCGTTCAGTTCGTTGCCGGCCGGATGGCCCTTTTCGATCCGCATGACTCCCAGCGCTTCCACGCCGTAAGGCACGGCGTGATACTCTTCGCCCGCAGCCATCAGCGCGGACATCATTGACCGCCCGTACGAGGCGGGGACGGCGATCTCGTACGCGAGTTCGCCGGAGAACGAGATGCGGAACAATCGCGCTGGCACGCCTCCGCACGCCGTGATCTCGCCGCACGCCATGTACGGGAAAGCCTCGTTGGAGATGTCGCACTTTTCGTCCACGATCTTGCGGAGCAGGTTTCGCGAGTTCGGACCCGCGACGGAGAACTGCGCCCAGCCGTCAGTCGTGGAAATCAAATGGACGTCCATTTCCGGCCACAGGCACTGCCTTGCGAATTCGAGCTGCCTGAATACGAGCCCGGCGTTCGCCGTCGTCGTCGTCGTCACATAGTGATGCTCGCCCAGCCTTGCCGTCGTGCCGTCGTCGTATGCCATGCCGTCCTCGCGGAGCATCAATCCGTATCGGACCTTTCCGACTTTGAGCGTAGTGAAGCCGTTTGAATAGACACGGTTCAGGAACGCATTCGAGTCGCGCCCCTGTATGTCGATCTTGCCCAATGTGGAAACATCGCAAATGCCGACCGACCGCCGAGTTGAAAGCACCTCGCGGTCGACGCTTTCCCTCCAGGTCGTCTCGCCTTCGAGGGGAAACCATTGTGCTCGAAGCCAAGCTCCCGTTTCGACGAAAACGGCTCCTTGCTCCTCCGCCCAAGCGTGGCTCGGAGGCTTGCGGTACGGTCTGAAGTCCTTTCCTCGCGACCTGCCGCCCAACGCGCCCATCGGCACGGGCGAGTATGGCGGGCGGAAAATTGTCGTTCCGGTTTCCTCGACGGAATTTCCTGTAAGTTCCGCCATGATTGCGAGAGCCACAACGTTCGAGGTTCGTCCTTGATCCGTCGCCATTCCGAGGGTCGTGTAGCGCTTCAGGTGTTCCACCGAGCGGAATCCCTCCCTGAAGGCGATCCTGACATCCTTGACGGTCACGTCGTTCTGCTGATCCACCCAGGCGTTTCCGCGGCTCTGGCTGACGTGCCAGAACGGAGAAATCGAGACTGATTCGTCTTCCGCGCTCGGCGGATCGAAACTCGCGGCGGAAAATCCGCAATCCGAGGCCGCTTCAGACCCGGCCTTCGCGCCTTCCTTGAGCGCGGCCGCCAATCCGAAGGATCCCCGCGCGGCTCCGGCGACGGACATTCCGGACGGCAGTTCGCCATGGGGCACGAACGCGGAAATATCCGAATTCCAGGCCGGCCGCCCCCTCGTGTGGCAGGTCAGATGGACATTCGGACTCCAGCCGCCTGAAACGGCGGCGCAGTCCGCAGGAACGACTTGGCCTCCCGAAAGCGTGATTGAGCGCAATGCTTTGCGGCCGGTTGTGTCGGAGACGCGGCCTCCCATGACGATGCTTGCGCCGGGGATATGCTGAGGCGCCGGTCCGGCCCGGGTGTCGATCACGGCCGTTATCTCGACATCGTGCCGCAACAGGTCCGAAGCCGTGCGCCATCCGTCGTCGTTGTTCGTGAAGACCGCGACCTTCATTCCCGCCGCGACGCCGTACCGGTTCATGTACGACCTGACGGCGCCCGCAAGCATCACGCCGGGCCTGTCGTTGTTGCCGAACGCTGTCGGTCGTTCTGTCGCGCCCGCGCAGAGCACCGAGCGTTTCGCATACATCCGCCAAAGAATTTGGCGCGGTTTCCCGGCTGCTTGGTGCAGATGATCGGTCGTGCGCTCCAATGCTCCGAAAATTCCGTGATCGAATGAGCCGTAGACGGTAGTGCGGGGCATGAGGACGACGTTCGGCAGCGAGGCCAGTTCCTCGGCCGCTTTCTTCGCCCACTCTGATCCGGCCGCTCCGGCCACTTCGAAAGACTCCGAATTGAGTCGTCCCCCCATGCGGAAGTCTTCGTCTGCAAGGACGACGCGAGCTCCGGTCCGTCCGGCCGCCAGAGCGGCGCTCAGACCTGCGGGTCCTGCGCCGATCACAAGGACGTCGCAGTGCCGGAAGCCCTTGTCGTAGACGTCGGGATCCGGCTCCGGCGACAAGCGGCCCAAGCCGGCGGAGGCACGGATGATCGGCTCGTAGAGTTTTTCCCAGAACGATTTGGGCCACATGAACGTTTTGTAGTAAAAACCTGCGGTCAAGAACGCCGAAAACAGGTCGCTGACCGACATGAGGTCGTGTTCAAGGGAAAGTCGGTGGTTCTGGCTCGTCGCGGCCAATCCTTCGAACAATTCAACGGTGGTCGCCTTGGTGTTCGGTTCCCGGTACGGGCCGCTTCTCAATTGAACCAGCGCATTGGGCTCTTCCGATCCGGCGCTGAATACGCCGCGCGGCCGATGGTACTTGAATGAGCGCCCGACAAGGCGACGGCCGTTCGCAAGAAGCGCGGCCGCCAGCGTATCTCCCGGATGCCCCTCCAGACTTCGCCCGTTGAATGTGAATCTCAGCGTTTGCCCCCGGTCGATCAGGCCGTCGCAAATCCTGAAGTTCTGACTCATTTGCTGCGTCCGGCGCTCAGCGCCGCGTCCCTCGCCAACTCGACATCCGAAATCTCGTGGGTGACCGTGTCCCGGGTGACGATCAGCCAGGATCGGTCTCCGTGCTCGTGATACCACAACTCCCTGTGCGCGCCCGCCGGATTTTCCCGGACGTGCAAGTAGTCGTGAAACTTCTCCGCCGCATCGGCATCGGACCAATCCGGCCGTTCAATCAGGCTTGCGTCGCCGAGAACGACGAATTCGGAAGAATCGCGCGGTCCGAGGAGTGGATGGTTGATGATCATGGCAGTCGTTCGATTCCGGAGTCAGTGCAGGTTGGGCTGGGCGCCCGCACCTTTCTCATCAATTATTTGCCCTCTCCGGAAACGGTCCAGACGGAACCCGGTCGCTGCTTCGTGAGGAGAGTCCGTCGCCAGGAGATGCGCGGTGCAGTATCCCGACGCGGGGGTCGCCTTGAATCCGCCGTAGCACCATCCTCCGTTGAAATAGAGGCCGTCGATGTGCGTTTTGTCGATGAAGGGGGATCCGTCCATCGACATGTCCATGACGCCGCCCCAGATTCGGAGCAGCCTTGCCCGGCCGAGCGCGGGCATCAACGCCATGGCTCCCTCGCAGACATGCTCGACCGCCGGCAGATTCCCTCGCTGCGCGTAGGAATTGTATCCGTCGATGTCCCCGCCGAACACAAGGCCGCCTTTGTCGGATTGGCTCACATAGAAGTGGCCGGCTCCGAATGTGACGACGCCGGGCAGGACCGGCTTCAGCCCTTCCGAAACGAAAGCCTGCAGCACGTGCGACTCGATCGGAAGCCGCATTCCCGCCAGCGACATGACCCGGCTCGACGATCCAGCGACGCATACGGCGACCTTGCCCGCGTCGATCGGCCCCTTGCTGGTTTCGACCCCGGTGCACGCTCCGTTCGCAATCTTGAAGCCGGTCACCTCGCAATTCTGGATGATGTCGACGCCCAAGGCATCGGCGCCGCGCGCGTATCCCCACGGCACCGCGTCGTGCCGGACGGTGCCGCCGCGCCGCTGGAGAAGTCCGCCTTTGATGGGAAACCGGGCATTCTCGAAATCGAGTATCGGACAAAGGCGCCTGAGCGCATCGGGGCCGAGCAGTTCCGCGTCGACTCCGGCGAGACGCATGGCGTTGCCGCGTCTCGCGAAGGCGTCCCGCTGCGGATCGCTGTGGAACAAATTGATGACCCCCCGCTGCGACACCATCGCGTTGAAATTGAAATCCTGCTCCAAGTTTTCCCAGAGCTTCAGCGAGAATTCGTAGAACGGCAGATTTTCGGGAAGCAGGTAGTTCGAGCGGATGATGGTCGTGTTTCTTCCGGCGTTGCCGCCGCCGAGCCAGCCCTTCTCGAGCACCGCCACGTTCCGAATTCCGAACTCCTTGGCCAGATAGTATCCTGCGGCCATGCCATGTCCGGCGCCCACGATGACGACATCATAGCGCGGCTTCGGCTCGGGCTCGCGCCAAAGGCGGTGCCAGCCCTTGTTGCCGGTCAATCCTTCCTTGAATATCCTCCAAGCGGAATAACGCATGAGTTCGAAACCTCAGTTGGTCCCGGCCGAATTCGCGCCGCGTCGCAATACGTGTTCCGATCCGGCGCGAAGAATCAAGACGCCCGCTCCGAAACCATTCGTTGCGAAAGCCGGACTCTCGCCCGCTTTCAGCCCGCTTGCGCGGCGGACGGCGAGAGCGAGCACCGGCCTCGGTCCGGATTCGGCTCGACGTCCCTGTCGAGAATTTCGCCGAGCCGGTCGGCTCCGCCCACGTAATCCCCGCCGATCCAGATTTGCGGCACCGTGACGGGCGTTTTCGGCCCGATGATGGGTTTGACGCGCGCCAGCATTTCGTAAAGCGCCTGCGGATCCTTGACCACGTCGTGGTATTCGTAGTCCAGACCGGCGTCCTCCAGATAAGTTTTCGCGCGCGCGCAGTGGGGGCAGGTTTCCTTTCCGAACATGCGATTTCCCGACAAGGGGGTTCTGCGAGCGTGCGCGTCGATGACCGCTTCGGTGAACAAGCCCCGGTTGAGAGCATGTCCTTGGCTGACGACCTTTCCCTCGACCTGGACGATCGGCGCGTGCCAGCCGCCGCGGACCAGCGGGCGCCACCATTCCGACAGCCATTCCCTGGTTTCCACGCGGGCGGGGACGGAAGCCAGCTCGTTTTCAAGAGTGTCCTTGATGATGTCCGAAGTGAGCGAGCATTCGCCGCACGGAATTTTCACCTTGAACGGCCCCCACGAGCCCGCCCACCTGTAGAGCGTGACGTCCACGGCACCGGCCGGGTTCGGTTCATTGGCCATAAGGCTTACTCCTTGCAGTCCGAGCGTTGGCGAGGCGGGTCGAGAGAGCCGCTTCGCAGGGGAAACATGAGTGCGCGCGCGGCGAATTTCAACGGCTGCCTCTCCTTGCTCTTTCGTAGCATCTATTGTCCGCAATGTCGTCGAAATAACTTGACATTGATTGAAATTCAACTATTTTTAATGCAGTGAAAAAGGGAGATTGAGCTCATGTGCGGAATTGTCGGCTTGTTTCTGAAGAATGACGAACTCACGCCGAGGCTCGGCTCGATGTTCGCGCCGATGCTGGTCGAGATGAGCGAACGCGGGCCGGACAGCGCGGGCGTGGCCGTCTATCGCGACGAAGCCGAAGGCATGTCGAAAATCACGGCATGGCATCCCGACGCCCGTTTCGACTGGAATTCGCTTTGCCTCGCGATGCAGAAAAAATTGGATGCCCTGGCCATCGACCGTCCGAACGACACTCACCATGTCATTCTGACGGATGCGCCTGTCGCCGACGCGGCCGAATTTGTCGAAAGCTTCGATCCGGACATCAATTTGAAGAGCATCGGGCGGGCGATGGAGATCTACAAGGAAACGGGTCTTCCGCAGGATATCGTCTCGCGTTTCGGCGTCGACCGGATGATGGGAAGCCACGCCGTCGGCCACACCCGGATGGCGACCGAAAGCGCGGTCACGACAGCAGGATCCCATCCGTTCTCGACCGGGCCGGACATTTGCCTGGTCCACAACGGTTCGCTCTCAAACCACAATCGACTTCGCATTCGATTGAAGCGGGAAGGCATGCGGTTCAGGACCGACAACGATACGGAGGTTGCGGCTGCCTACGTCGCTTGGAGACTCGGCGCGGGGCGGTCGCTGAAGGGAGCGTTCGAGGATTGCCTGAAGGAACTGGACGGTTTCTATACTTTTGTCGCAGGGATTGACCATGGGTTCGCGGTGCTGCGCGATCCGATCGCCTGCAAGCCTGCGGTGCTGGCTGAAACTGACGACTTCGTCGCGTTCGGCTCGGAATACCGGGCTCTGGCGAACCTGCCGGAAATCCGGTCCGCGAAGGTTTGGGAGCCGGAACCCGGAATTGTATACAGCTGGGGCGCGCGTTGATGGATGCTGCGGAGACCAATGCGCACGTCATCGATTTGGCCGAGTCGACGCTCAGGCAAGCCAATGCCGTTCTGCAATCGCGCAACGGAACCGGCGAAAGCGGGCACTTCCGCATCCTGAATCCCAAAGGAGTGCATGCCTTGGCGTGCGGGCTGGACGCGCCCCATTCCGTGGAGGTCGCCGGCCACGCAGGCTATTACTGCGCCGGAATGAACAAATTCGCCAATGTTCTGGTCGAAGGCAACGCCGGGCAGGGCGTGGCCGAGAACATGATGTCCGGTTCCGTTCGAGTCATGGGCGATGCCAGCCAGTCGGCGGGCGCGACCGCGCACGGCGGAACTCTCGTCATCGAGGGAAATGCAGGAGCTCGCTGCGGAATTTCCCTCAAGGGCGCCGAAATCGTCGTGAAGGGCAATGTGGGCCACATGAGCATGTTCATGGCGCAGGCCGGAACGTTGGTCGTTTTCGGCGACGCGGGCGATTCGCTGGGCGATTCGATTTACGAAGCGCGCATTTATGTCGGCGGGAGGACTGGGACCTTGGGCGCCGATTGCGAAGAGAAGCCGATGGAGGAGGATCATCGGAAAGAGCTTCGCCGGATTTTGGATTGCGCGGGCATGGCGGACGCCGATCTGAAAAGGTTCCGCCGTTTCGGCTCGGCAAGGCGCCTGTACAACTTCGATGTCAAGAATGTCGGCGAATATTGAGGGCGGAATGACGAGAGAAGACTGGAGCCTGCGCGAGTCCTGCAGCTTCGATCGGCATGCGATCGACTACATCCGCCGCGCTGCCCGGACGGGAATTTATCGAATTCGCGGATTCGGAGCCAAAAGGCGGCTTCCGAACTTCGATGACCTGGTTATGAAGGGCGCGTCGATGTCGCGCTATCCGCTTGAAGGATACAGGGAGAAATGCGGCGTCGACGTGACGCTCGGAGCGCGTTTCGCGAACAAGCCGATAGAACTCAAGATTCCGATCACCATCGCGGGCATGAGCTTCGGATCGCTTTCCGCGAACGCCAAGGAGGCGCTCGGACGCGGCGCGAGCGAGGTCGGCACGAGCACGACGACCGGCGACGGGGGAATGACGCCGGAAGAAAGGGAGCATTCGAGCCAGCTCGTCTATCAGTACCTGCCCTCCCGGTACGGGATGAATCCGGACGACCTCAGGAAGGCGGACGCGATCGAAGTCGTTGTCGGGCAAGGCGCGAAGCCGGGCGGAGGCGGCATGCTGCTTGGCCAGAAGATCACCGAGCGCGTCGCGGAAATGAGGACGCTGCCAGAAGGAATCGATCAAAGATCGGCCTGCAGGCATCCCGATTGGACAGGGCCCGATGATTTGGCGATCAAGATACAGGAGCTGCGCGAGATAACGGCTTGGGAAAAACCGATCTATGTGAAGTGCGGCGCGGCCAGGACCTACTACGATACGGCGCTGTCCGTGAAAGCGGGCGCGGACGTCGTCGTCATCGACGGAATGCAAGGCGGAACCGCCGCGACCCAGGACGTCTTCATCGAGCACGTCGGGCTCCCGACGCTTGTCGCGGTCAAGGAGGCCGTCCGGGCCTTGATGGACCTCGACGCGCACAGGAAAGTCAATTTGATCGTCGGAGGCGGCGTCAGATCGGGCGCGGATGTCGCGAAAGCGCTCGCGATGGGCGCGGATGCCGTTTCGATCGGCACCGCGGCGCTCATTGCGCTCGGAGATCAGAATCCGGCTTTGGACGAGAAATACAGGGAAATCGGCTCGGCCGCAGGCTACTGGGACGACTATCAGGCGGGAACCGACCCGGCCGGAATCACGACCCAGGATCCAGAATTGTCGGCGCGCCTTGATCCGGTGACCGGAGGGAAAATGCTTGCGAATTATTTGCGCGTGATGACCATGGAAGCCCAGACGATCGCGCGCGCTTGCGGCAAAAGCCACGTCCACAACCTTGAGCCGGACGACATGGCGGCTTTGACGGTTGAAGCCGCAGCAATGTCGGGCATTCCGCTTGCAGGAACCGATTGGGTGCCGGGCGAATGATGCGATGCGGTCGGCGAAGAAACGAATTGCAACTCTGAAATGAAGGTGGCGAACATGACCCAAAATCTGGAGGCGGCGGCGAAGGCGCAAGGCATCAAATACTTCCTGATCAGCTTCACGGATCTGTTCGGCGTGGTTCGATCCAAGCTTGTGCCCGCCGCGGCGATCAACGAAATCGCGGAAGAAGGCGCAGGGTTCGCAGGATTCGCGGCCCATTTGGACATGACTCCAGCCCATCCGGACATGCTTGCCATTCCGGACGTCGCGCGGATGACGCAGCTTCCATGGAATCACCAAATCGCTTGGATTCCCGGCGATCTGCACATGGATGGAGAGATCGTGGAGCATGCCCCGCGCACGGTGCTGAAGCGTTTGATCGCCGAGGGCGAAAAGGAAGGGTTTTCGATCATGACCGGCGTCGAGCCGGAGTTTTTCTTGATGTCCGCCGACGGACGGGCAATTTCCGACGAGAACGACAAGCGGAGCAAGCCCTGCTACGACCAGCAGGCGCTGATGCGCCGCTGCGATCTGATCGCGAAGATTTGCGACAGCATGCTTGAGCTCGGCTGGGAGCCGTATCAGAATGACCACGAGGACGCGAACGGCCAGTTCGAGATGAACTGGGGATTTTCCGATCCTTTGACGACTGCCGACCGGCACACCTTTTTCAAGTTCATGGTCAAGTCGCTTGCCGAGGAGCACGGCTACCGGGCGACCTTCATGCCGAAACCCGTGGCGACCCTGACCGGAAACGGCTGCCATGTGCATCTTTCGGTCTGGGACGGCTCGTCGGGGGTGAACCGGATGAAAGGGAGCGGCGAGCTCGGGCTTTCCGACCTCGCTTACAATGTCGTCGGCGGACTGCTGCGCAACGCCGAGAGCCTGACGCTGATCACGAACCCGGTCGTGAACTCATACAAGCGGATCAATGCTCCCCGAACGACGTCAGGAGCCACTTGGTCTCCGAACACCGTCACGTACGGCGGCAACAACAGAACCCACATGATTCGGATACCGGCCAACAATCGGGTGGAGGTTCGTCTCGCCGACGGCGCTGCGAACCCTTACCTTCTGCAGGCCGCGATGATTGCGTCGGCGCTCGATGGAATCAGGCGGAATGCGAATCCGGGCAAGCGGCTCGACATCGACATGTACGCGGAAGGCCATACGGTCGAAGACGCTCCGAAACTGCCGCTCAACATGCTTGACGCGATCCGCCTTTTCGAGGGATCGGAATTTGCGAAATCGCATTTCGGCGAAGAGTTCCATACCGCGTATTCAAAACTGAAACTGCAGGAATGGAACGAGTACATGCACCACTTTTCGGATTGGGAGCTGGAGAACGCTCTGGATGTCTGACGGCTGCGCCGCGGTTTGAAGGCGATTTCAAAGCAGCGTCAACCCGGAAAAGACACAATGTCGCTTCCTCGTGAGATCGGCGCGGGCGGCGACCGGGATGCCGATGGCCGCCTCGAGACCTTCATCGGCGCCCAGATCCGCGAATTGCGCGCCGCCTTGGGACTCACGATGACCGAGCTTGCCGACTCGGCGGAAATTTCGGCCGGCATGCTGTCGAAGATTGAAAACGGCCAGACTTCGGCATCGCTTTCGACCCTGCAGCGCTTGGCGATGTCGCTCAACATTCCGATCGCGTCGTTTTTCTCCACATTCGACGAAAAGCGCGAGGCGACGTTCGTCAAGGCGGGCGAGGGGCTGCCCATCGAGAGACGGGGATCTCGCAAAGGCCACTTGTATCAGCTTCTCGGACACAGCCTGCGCAGCGCGCTTTCGGTCGAGCCGTTCCTGATCACCTTGGACGAGAGCTCCGACGCCCACCCGATATTCAGCCATCCCGGCGTGGAATTCATATACATGCTGGAAGGGTCGATGGCCTACCGGCACGGTGGCCAGGTTTACGAACTCGAGCCGGGCGATTCGCTGTTCTTCGATTCGGATGTGCCACACGGACCGCTGGAGCTTCGGCATCTGCCGACCGTATTCCTTTCCGTGATTGTCGCTTCGACAGAATGAGCAAATGTAAATCTCATCAGACCAAGTGGCCGGTTCGACCCATTAGATGGAAGTTCCGTCCGGGTTTGAAGCTTCTCTTCACATTTTATCCTTACAAAACGATGGGATGATACGGACTCAGGCCGCATTTCCATCTGCAGAATGTGACCATGTTTTTCTCGATTGATCATAATTTTATGTATTTTTAATAATGATTTATCATGATAATTAATGTAGACATGTTCGTTGACGTCGTTCCGAATCGCAGATCGCCGCCCACGATCCTGATCCGCCAGTCCTACCGCGAGGGCGGCAAGGTCAAGAAGCGCACCCTCGCCAACATCTCCAAGCTTCCCCCGGAGACGGTCGAGAAGATCCGCGAGATCCTGCGCGGCGCCGTCCTCGCCGATGCGATGCACACACGAAGACCCTGCTGAGCCTGCACATGCGCTTGACACCGTGAATCGCCAAGCTTAACGTCGCTCCCGCAATCAAAGGTATAAACTGCCCCGGGTTGCTTGCCCAATAGAACAGCCTCTTCAGCTACGCAGGGAGTGAGTGTGAAATGAAATTCGGCAAATGGGTTTTGGCGGTGAGTCTCTGGCCAGCCGTTGGTGTTGGCCACTTGCGGGGAAAGCGACCGCGCAGACACGGCCGAACGCATTGAAAACTTTACCCGCGGCAAGGGATTCACTCTTGATCCAAGACCGTCTAGCCCGACTTCAACGCAAACCGAAACGACTGAAACAATGTACTGACGAAGCAATATCATTGTACGAAGCCAACACTGCGGCCAACCCGCATCTGAAGATGCTTGCCGATGGTGGTTTTCACATCTCCACTCCGGCACTTGATGCCCAAGAGGGGAATCCATTTGGAAATCTGTTTCCCAGCCGACACGATGTCCCGATTGCGCAGGTGCTGGAAACTGTCAACAATCACTGCGGAATGCTCGGGGCTTTCGAACACTGGCAACAAACCAAGGAAAGTCTGCGCCGCGCTATTGTCGGTCGCTCGCCCATGGCGTGGGCGCACATCAACATGCTCGGTGAGTATGACTTGTCAGACGAAAAACTCCGCGATTCCCTCGGAATCCTCCCCCTGAAATCGGTCGAGTAAAGAAACGCCGAATTCTGGTGTTGCCGAGCGCGAAAAAGCTGAACACCTTCCGTGGCATTCGCTGGCGATCAGTGCCGCTGCCCGCGAAAGCACCTATGTTATCGACGGGCTGATGCACAACAACGATGTCGTCAAGAGCGACATCCATTCGACCGAAATAGGGTCAGGAATCACAGCACGCTTGCGACATCCGTTCGCGCAAAGTCCGCCCCTACATAGAGCAGTGGACAACCCCTTGTTTTGGCGACTTCGTAGGCGAAGCAATCGCCGAAGTTCAATCCGGCGGGGTGGACGCCCTTGCCCCATCGCGCGTAGGCATCGGCAACCTGCCTCGCTGTGGCTGGCAAGACGCTTGCAATCTCAAGATCGAGTCCGTCTAGAAGTGCGCTCATTTCTGCGCCAAGGCCCCGCCGTCCCGCAACGATCAACGCCTCTGTCACGGTCAAAGCGGAGATCACGATCCGATCATTTGTCGCGAAAGCTTCCGCGCAGGTCGCAGCCTCCGGTTCGTCCAGCAAGATTGCCATCAATGCAGAGGTGTCGACCGCGATCATTTTGGCAAGCCACGACCGTCGTACAAAAAATCCTGGCTGCGGGCGGCACTGGCGCCCGCCGTCCGTTTGCCAGCTGCCTCTGCGCGGATCCGAGCGATCGCCGCGCGCCGCGAACCGGCATTGGGCCGTCGACGCACAGGCTCCAACTTGACTGTGGCATGGCCATGACGAATCAACACCACCTCCTCGCCTGCCTCCGCGCGGCGGACGAGCTCCGTCAGACGTCCTTTCGCTTCCGTAACGGAAATCTGCATGGGTCTTCTTCCTTCGCAAGGATTCGATATTGCTCCGATATGGACCATTGTATGGTTCAATTCAAGCTGGCGCGCCGCCAGCTGGGTCCATCACAACAAAGGTACATGACGCGACATGAGGTCGGCTTCGATCGTTTTCGCGCGCAATCTGTTGCTGACCGGTGACAGCGCAGGCGGTTTTCCGTCGACTTTTGCACCCAACGGCCCGGCTTGCGCGCGAATCAACATGCTCGACAGGTTTGACTTGTCAGACGAAAAACTCCGCGATGCCCTCGACTCCTCCCGCTGAAGTCGCTTCGTGAAGAAGCGCCGATCCCAAGGGTTGCCGAGCGCGAAAAAGCCGGGCACATCAAGTCAATGCCATTCAGGAGGGGCATCCCAATCTTGTTGGTCAAACGGCGGCGCGATGCGGCCTCCAATCGGGGAAGTCGGCCCGACGGTTGTTTTCAATGCAGCATTTGAAGGCGATCAGAGCGTTGGCCCCGCTTTCGACCAGCGGCGCTTCTCCCTCCTTGTCCCCGAAAAATGGACCGCACCGCCAGTCAGGCCACGGCTGCACATGCCTTTGTTGGACGAACCGAGATTTCTCTCGGCTTTATTGAGCGCGCGCAGGCCGGGCCGTTGAGTGCTAAAGTCGGCGGAAAGCCGTCTGCACTGTCACTGATCGGCAACAGATTGCGCGCGAAAACGATCAAAGCCGACCTCATGTCGCGTCATGTACCTTTGTTGCGATGGACCCCAATACGCTTGCGAATACGACCCGGAAACGAAGCTCGCCGAGCTTCCGCATATCGGCCCTGCCGAGCCGCCCGGAAAGTCCAAGGCTGCGCACGAGACGGACGGACATTATCTTTGCTCCCGCCTGATCGAACGCTCCGCGCAATACGATTACGACTGGACGGCCGGATTGCTGCAAAGCCGGTACCGCTCGATTGTCTGGAGCGGATCGACAATCACCTACACCGGCAACGAAATCAAAATGCAGAACGGCTTCGGCGCGTGGAGGCGAATGAGCTACGCTTGCGAATACGACACGCGCACGGGCGTTGCCGGAATCATCCGCCTTCAATGAGGGGAGGGAAAATCATGCCTAGTGGCTTGTCCGAATCATTTGGAACCCTCTTTGACGGGCGGCGATCAGCCGGTCCGGGCTGGCCGTCCATTTGAACGGCTTCGCCTCCTTCCCGTTGTGCAGCTCGATGAAGCCGTCGACCGCCGCCTTGAGATCCTCGAGGGAATCGTGGACGCCGCGCCGGAGACGGCGATTGGCCAGCTTCCCGAAGAAGCCTTCGACCGCGTTCATCCAGGAGCAGGAGGTCGGCGTGAAGTGGAGGGTCCAGCGGGGATGGTCCGCCAGCCAGTCCGCGACGGCCGAATGCTTGTGGGCGGAGTAGTTGTCCACGATGGCGTGGATCATCCGCCCGGCGGGCGCCGCCTTGTCGACCTGCTCGAGGAACGCGATGAACTCCTGGTGCCGGTGGCGCTCGGAGTGGCGGCCGATGACCGTCCCGTCCAGAATGTTCATCGCGGCGAACAGCGTCGTGGTTCCGTTCCGCTTGTAGTTGTAACTACCGGGTTAAAACTCCCCAAAAGCGCCGAAGCAGAATTCCCCAGTCAGGGGGCTGCGAATTCGTTCCGGGGGGCATGCCCCCCGGAACGAAAGCAGTCCAAAATTCCATCCGATTTTTTTGCCGAAGGAGGCTCGGGTCGGGTGATCAAACTGGAGAAGATTGTCATGTTGCAAGAACTGAAACGGGAAGGCCTTTCGATCAGCGCGATCGCGCGGCGGACGGGCCTGGACCGCAAGACGGTCCGCAAGCTGCTGGATCGGGGCCTCGCGGCTCCGGCCTATTCGCCGCGGAAGCCGCGGCCCCGGCTCCTGGAGCCGTACGAGGACTATCTCGCCGACAAGATCGGGAACTGCCCGGATCTGTCCGGACGCCGGCTGTTCCGGCAGATACAGGAGCTTGGATACGAAGGCGGCTACACGGCGGTGACGGATTATCTCCGCGCGATCCGGCCGGACGAGGCGCCCAGGTTCGAGCGGCGCTTCGAGACCAGGCCCGGCGAGCAGGCCCAGGTCGACTTCGCCGAATTCAAAACCGAATACGCCGACGAGCCCGGCGTCTTCAGGAAAGTCCACCTGTTCTCGTTCGTCCTCGGATGCAGCCGATGGCTGTGGGGGCGGTTCTGCGCCGACCAGAAGCTCGAGACGGTGCTGAGATGCCACGTCTCCGCATTCGACGCATGCGGAGGGGCGACGAAAGAAGTGCTCTACGACCGGATGAAGACCGCCGTCCTGGGAGAGGACGCCGACCGGTCGGCGGTCTACAACCCGTCCCTGGTCGCCTTGCTCGACCACTACGGATCGGCGCCGAAAGCCTGCAAAGCCTACCGGGCGAAGACCAAAGGCAAGGTGGAGCGGCCGTTCCGATACATCCGCCAGGACTTCTTCCTCGACCGGACCTTCCGCTGCCTCGACGATCTCAACGCGCAATTCGACGATTGGCGCGGCAAGGTCGCCAATCCCCGCGTCCACGCCACCACCGGACGGATCGTCGACCAGGCCTTCGCCGAAGAGCAGGGCTATTTGATCCCGCTGCCCGCGCATCCCTACGACGCGGTCCTGACCGTCGAGCGCCGCGTCAGCCGCGACGGAATGGTCTCCGTCGGCGGAAACCTCTACTCGGTGCCGGACGCCGCACGAAAGCGCGTGCTGGAGGTGCAGCGGCATCCCGCCGAGGTGCGGATCTTCGAAGACAGGACGCTGATCGCCCGGCATCCGATCCTTGAAGGCCGGAACCGCCGCAGGGTCGATCCCGGCCACCGCAGGCCGCTTCCGCCGCGTCCCGACCCGATGCAACTCGAGGAGGCGCCGAAGCGGTCCTTGGCCTTCTACGACGCCGTCGGACGTCGCCTCGAACGGCAGGGAGCAGCCCGATGACCGAACTCGTCGACCGCATCAGCGCCGCCCTGGTCGGACTGAAAATGCCCCGGGCGCTCGAAGCGCTCGGACCCACGCTGCGGCGCCTCGAGCAGGGCGAGATCACAGCCGTCGAAGCCATCGACGCCCTTCTCAGCGAAGAATACGCACTGCGCGAAACAAGACGAATAGACATCGCGTTGCGAACCGCGAAGCTCCTCCCCGCCAAAACGGTCGAAAGCTTCGACTTCGCATTCCAGCCCTCACTCGACCGCGAGAGAATCGCCGCTTTGGCCCAGCTCGACTTCATCCGGAGACGCGAAACCGTCCACTTCCTCGGACCGCCCGGAACCGGAAAGTCCCACCTCGCGACAGCACTCGGCGTCGCCGCCGTCAAAGCCGGAAAAAGCGTCTACAAAACCACGCTCGCAGAACTCACCGACAGCCTCGCCAAAGCCGAGCGACAAGGCCGGCTCGCCGAAAAAATCCGCTTCTTCACTCGGGCCGCGCTGCTCGTCGTCGATGAAATCGGATACTTGCCCATCTCCAAAGGCGGAGCAAGCCTGTTCTTCCAAATCGTAAATGCAAGATACGAAAAAGGCGCGATGATCCTTACATCGAACAGAAGCTTCGCGGAATGGGGCGACATCTTCGGAGACCCCGTCGTCGCGACGGCACTCCTCGACCGACTCCTCCACCACGCCGTCGTCGTCCGAATCGAAGGCGCAAGCTACAGACTCAGAAAACACGCGGACCTCATTCCCGAACACGTCCGAGCGAATACGCTCATCACGCCGCCGCCCGCGCCGAAAAAACGAGGCCGGCCCAGAAAGGAGACCCGAACCGACGACTGATCTGGCTCGTCACCAAAACACCGAAAAAGTGGGGAATTTTACTTCGGCACTTTTGGGGAATTTTACTTCGGCATTGACAGTAGTCGTGCGTCATCGTCGCGGGCCGTCCCGGCTTCATCGGAAGCGCCTTCTGCGTCCGCCCGAGCGCCTGGATCTGCGTCTTCTCGTCGATCGAAAAAACCACAGCGCGGTCCGGCGGATTCATGTACAGATCGATGACTTCGCGGGTCTTCTCCGCGAACTTCGGATCGGTCGAGACCTTGAACTGCCGCACCTTGTGCGGCGCGAGACGGTGGCGGACGAGGATCTTGTGCACGGTCGTCGGCGAGAGGCCGACCTTCTTCGCCAAGGCGCGCACCGTCCAGTGCGTCTCCCCCTCCGGCGCGGAGCTCCGCGCCAGCTCCACCACCTCGCGGACCTTCTCCTCGGACGTCGGCGGCTTGCCCGGCGGGCGCGTCTTGTCGCGCAGAAGGCCGTCCACGCCCTCCCGCATGAACCGCTCCTGCCAGCGCCACACCGTCGCCTTCGCCGAGCCGGTCGCGGCCATGACCGCCACCGTCCCCAAACCGTCGTCCGTCATAAGGACGATCCGCGCCCGGCGCGCGTGCTTCACCTTGCTGTTGCCGTCTCCCGCGATCGCCTCGAGCCGCCCGCGCTGCTCGTCCGAAACATCGAAGTCCACTCCCGTCCGCATCGTCCCGCCTCTCGTCTGCTCCGCGCTGTCGCCGCGCGGTTCCTGCCAAGACCATACTGGACTCCAGTGAAGCAAACAAGCCACTAGCATGACGATCGTGAGCGTCGGCCGTGGCAGGGACGGCAAGGAAAAGGTCGAGGCCGTCGAACTTGAGACGGCCGCGAGCATCGGATCGGCGCGGAAATTCGCAGCGAAATACTGCGCCGACAGCCCGCCGCCTGAATTCGACGGCGATCAGGAAGCCGCTCTCGACGGGGCTGCGAGGCGGATCGTCGAAGCCAAGATCACCGACACCGATCTTCGGCTTGCCGTCGCAGGAAATCGCGATGCGAAGCTTCGGATCGAGGAGGCGATTTGGCCGGTTCGAAGGAAGGCCGAATGAATCCCGTCGAACTGCACGAAAACACGCTGGCGGCGTGCGCAGTGCTACGCGCCAAGATCGAAGCCTTGGAGGCGCGGGAAGGCACCCCTGAGCACGCCGTGGCCGCCTACGAGCGGCAAATCAAGGCGGCGCGGGATACCCGCTGCATCAAGCACTCCGTCGCTCTGGCGCACGCTATGGACGGCTGGCCGCTCGCGAGGGTGTCGTATGCCGCTCTCGACGAATCCGGCCATGTCCGAGGCGAGCGGCATGGCTGGGATCGACGGCTCGCGGGCTGCGATTCCGACGGCTGGAGTGTGCCTTGAAGAACGAGGATCACCTTACCTTCGATGAAGCCTTGGCCTACGTTGCCGAGCGCAGCGAAACCCTGCCCGTGCGCGGCGAGCGGGCGGCGGCCAAACGCATGGCGGATGCCGGGATCCTGGCCGACCGCTTGGACAGGCTGGACAAGCCCGAAAATGCCGAACTGCGATGGATGATCGACAGGATTCTATACCATGACGGATGATGCGAAGCCCGCGCCCGCCGCCGGGCGCATCCGAGCGGCGGAAGCATCGGCGGCCAAGCTGGACGCCGCCGCCGTCCAGTTCCATCGCGAGCGCGGGATCGCGATCTATCGCGAGTCGGACGGCAAGCGCGGGCGCGGAACGCAGGATCCTGCGGATTCCGGATGAAGCCGCGGACGCGGGATTTCGCCCGTGCGCCGTTTCAAGCCGCCGTACAGGCGCAGTTTCGAAAGCGACAGTCGGACATGCGTTATCCTGCGGGCTTGGGCCCTGTCTCGACCCTCGGCTTCATAGGCTTCGATGCGCGGAAAAGGAAAGCCCCGCCGCAGGGCGGGGCTTGAATGAGGCCGGAGCTTGAAGCAAGCTCCGGAACGCTCCCGAAGGAGCTTAGGCTAAACGCTCGCACGATTACGCAAAGCGATCAAGCCCTTTGCCGGTCAATCTTGGTATTTCGCCAGCCATGCGCCAATGATGTAACCCGCGCTGCCGGAAGGATAGCCGCTGCGGATGCGTCGGTGAAAGGTTCCGGCGGCCTCTTGGCCGTTCGGGCCGTAAAGTTGCCCCTCAAAGCCCTCGCTGAACGCCTCGCCAATCTGCCCGTCTTCAGTGGTAAGATCGGAATACGTGAAACCGCTTGGGCCGTTGTAAGGAAAGCCGGTTTTTTCTCCGATAGCAGTTAAGTTGGAAATCACGGCTTCAAACTCGTTGTCGTTGCGGGAATATGTCAGTTGAATTTCGCCGCGAAGCAATTGGCCGCCGGTGAGTTCAATGCCCGTCGCCCGCCCGCGCCAAGTGGCATTTATGTTGGGCGAAAGATCGTAATTATATCCCCCCGAATGTGCGGCGGTTATCCGATAGGGAGAATTGGACTCTTCGTTATATGTGCGGCTGTTCAAAGGCTCTTGGCGTTGGAATGATGCGAGCGGCGCATAGTTAAAGCAATGTTTGCCGAAATTTGCAGAGTTTTTGCAATGAAACTGCCCGCTTACGGAAATCGCTGCGTAATCCCCGTTCCCCCATGATTTCAATATGTAATCCCAATAAGTATACCTTCCAAGCTTATTAGGCCAAACTCTATCGGCGCCCCTAAAGGTAGCGGTGAAGGGATCTATAAAGCCTTGAATGTACCTCTCATTGCCGGTAACTCTGATTGCAGCCTCACGAATTTCAACCCCGTATTTACGAGCAAACCCGTTGTAACCATCGCGCGACGGTCTTCCATTGTTCTCAAGGTATTTCCGGAAATTGTCTTCAAACTCATCTTCACTGGCGCGGATCGCGCGGGAGAAATCGCGGCGGCGGGAGAAGGAGGAGGCGCCCACATGGTGCAGGGCCGTCCTTAATGATCGCACATTGTCCGTAACGCTCTCGGGAGGCGTATTGATGACGCCGGACACCTCATTGAAAGCCATCCACAGCAAGCCATTGCTCGTCGCATCGACGTATTCGCCGCTTGCGGCGCGGCAGCACCATTCGACATTCATGGAAAACTCTAGCTGCGCGCTGTGGTGTGTGTAGAGGCGTTCCCGATATCCGGTATCCCTTGGCAAGCCGCGTTCGGTTGTTCCGCCGCTTCCCGATCCGCCGTCGTTGTTTCCGCCTGATCCTCCGAACCTGTCGGCAACGGCTGTTCGCCATTCATTTCTCGAATTTTGCCAACTCTGCAATTGCGATTGAAGGGTAGCCAAATCTTCGGGGAGGCCGCTTCCGCGCCAGTTTCTCGCTAGCGTAACGAGATTTTCTTTTAGACTTATAACTGTTTCGATTGCAGCAATGGCCGCTTGGCCGCGAGCTTGCGATGGGGCGGCATTGTATGCGCTGGTAGCGGCACGTGAGGCTGTGAGCGCGGCCTCGTGTCTGGCGACTGCCGCGTTCCAAGTCGCCACCTGTTCTCTATCGGCATCACCGGGATCAGCGCGCTCAATGCCGGTATCCGATGGCGAAGAACCGCCGCCGCCCGATCCGCTTCCGCTTGTCAATCGCGCCAAACTAGCCCGCAAGCTGTTCATCGAGTCTCTGGCATTGGCTACAGACTGGGGCTTGCCCGGCAAACCTGCGCTTCGGCGGCGGCGGTCCGCTTCGATTACGGCGTCCAATGCGGCGATGGCTTCATTAACCGCTGAGCTGGCGGCGGAAATGTCGCTCGGCGAACCCGTCCGGCGGGCCGTCGCCAGTTTTTCTTCGGCTGTGGTTCGGGTGCGTTCCGCAATAATAACCGTACTGCCCCAGTTATCGCCTGTCTGATTTTGTCTTGTCAGATCGCCGCCGCCGCCGCCGAGGCACCCGGCGAGAGCGAGAGGCAGACAGGCCGCGAGGGCCAATAGCAATTTTTTAGACATGCTTCTTCCTTCTGTTGGTGCTTTCGCCCGAAGGCCGGAACGAAAGCTTGAAGCCGACGGCAAATTCAGATGTTGTCGGCGTGTGCCGCCGAAAGCGGCACGACGAAGCACACGAGAGCAGCCATAAAGGTTTCGGCATGCAGGCCAGTTTTTCACGAACATTGAATTTTCCTCCTCCAAAGACGCGAACAGGCCAATTGAGCATGGTGACGCGCAAATCTTCGTCGACTGCTCAAGGCTGCTCGGCGAATGGACTCAAGACGCATGACAGCTAGCATGGGGGGGGGTAGGTCAACTCTATTTCGTGTCCGAAAGAAAACCCCTCAATTCTTTGAATTTTATGACTGAATTTATGAATTTTGCTTGCGAAGGGTTGTAGGATTTTGCGTGCGGAGTGTCATCGAATTGCGACGGTCCGTAGGGATCCGTCCCCATTGGGAGATCGAGTTGGACGCGGGTGCGTCTCATGATTCTTCTGTATCTCGACTGTGATATTGCGTTTCCGTCGCCGGCCTTCGCGAGGGCCGGCGACGGGGCGGTGCACGGCGTCAGTACTTTGTGGCATGACCACGCTGCCAAGACGGCCAGCGCCGCCTCTCTTCATCGTCTCGAACAGTCGGTTGCGGCCATCAAGGACCGCGCACCGGAAGGAAGAGAGAATGAGGCCGTTGAACAACCCGGCCCTCGGCGATTTCCGGGCCGGCTGACGCGGCGCGTTCGGTCGGAGGTCCGCCGGGCGGAGTCAGGCGAATCCGGCGCGCATTTGGTGAATCCGGCCCGCCCATCGCGCCAGAACCGCGGAAACGAGCATTTCGCGCATCCGAATCAAGCCGGAGGCGGGGAATCGCGCGTCGAAAGCGGCCGCGAGCCGCTTCAGGTTGATCGCGGCGGCCGTCGGGCAGGACTGGATCTTCATGTTTCCGAGGCCGCGCCGAACGGCGCGGCGCAGCCCGTGCTGCGTCTTCGTTTCTCCGTGGAAGCCCTCCGACCGCCAGAAGTGGCGCCGGTAGAGCTGCCGATCCTCTTCGCTTCTTCGAAGAGTCCGCCGACGGCCGCGCAGCAGCGCCGGATAGTCGTCGCCGATGATCACTGTCCTGCACCGGCTCTGCTTGGACAGGCAGTCGCCCTTGAGCGGGCAGCGCGCGCAGTCCTTCGCCTTGGCGTGGAAGAACCGCCCGTGTTTCTGAGGTTTGCCCGGACGCAGCACCTTGCCCCGAGGGCACTTCATGATGTCGTGCTTCGCGTCGTAGCGGAACCGGCGAAGCGGCACGCGACTCTTGGCCGGCTCCCGTTTCGCCGGGATCAGCGGATCGATCCCCCGCCGCTCCAGGCCGCCGTAGACCTTGGCGAAGGCGTAGCCCGCGTCGGCGGTCACCGTGCCGATCTCCTGCCCGGTGACCGCGCGCACCTCGTCGACCTGCGCCTCGATCATGTCGCCCTCGCTCACTTCGCCGGTCGTCACCGCGACGTCGAGGACAACCCCGTTCTCGTCGTCGACAGCCGTGTGCTGCTTGAAGCAGGGCTCGGGGCGCTGGCCCTTGCGGCTCGTCGCCAGACTCGCGTCGCCGTCCGTCCTGCCCGCCTTCTTGCGCTTGCCGGCAGGCCGGGCGTCCGCCTTCCCGCGCTCGCCGTCCGCGGCGACCCCGGTCTTGCTCACGCCATCCGATTTGCGCTCGCCATCCGACGCGCCCTCTTCGGCCGCCGCGTCGCCGTTCCCGGCAACCACCGCATCCGCATGGCGGTCAACCATGCTCTTCCAGCCCGCGTCGGCCCGGATCAGCGTGGCTTCCACATGCACGACCTCGCCCTTCGCGATCCCCGCATCAACGCAGGCCGACACCGTGCGCCGGAAAATCTTCCGGAACCGCGCCTCGCCCCAGCGCTGGCGGATCCGGGTCAAGCTCGAATGATCCGGAAGCCGCTCGTCAAGACCGCAGCCGATGAACCAGCGGATCGCGATGTCCGCCTGCGCTTCGCGCATCAGACGGCGGTCATGCACAAACCCGAGCAGGAACCCGGCCAGCATCAGGCGAACCGCGACCTCGGGATCGATCCCCGGACGACCGTTGTTCGCGCAGTAGCAGTCGGCGACCTCCTCGTGCAGCCAGCTCAGATCAAGAACCCGGTCAACGCGCGCCAGGACGTGGTCGTCCGGAACCAGCTGCTCCAGAGGCCCGGCGACGAACAGCTCAAGTTGGGCGGGCGGCTTTCGCTTCAGCATCTCGTGGCCTTCCCAATTCCAGAAACAACATCCGGTATCATGAACCACGAAACGAGGGGTTTTTCAACAGCCTCATGTACAGAAAATTTCTATTCGCGCTCGCGGCCAGTCTGTCCATCGTGCTCGCCGGATGCAGCGGCAGCGATGTCGCAAATTTGGTGGGCGGAGTATCGCGCAACGCCGACGTCAATCGTTACAACGCCGCGGTCGATGTTTGGAACACCGCAATTCGAGCAATGGACGCTGCCGAAGACGCGGCCCTAAGCAGGGTAAATGCCGCTCAAAGCAATCAATCGCAGAGCTCCATCAATGCAGCCGTCACCGCGAACAATAGATACTATAACGCCGCGCAAACCGCGTTGGCGGCTGGTCAACGTCAGCAAAGCCTTGCGCCGCGCGCCGGGGTGTCGGCCGCCGACCAACGTCAAATCGCCCGAAGTATCAGCAACGTAAGAGATGGCATTGATACAGCGCGAGGGTGGCATAACACTTTGGACACGCTGTCACGAAGCATCGGCGGCGGGTGGATCGGGCCGTTGGGCGGCGGATCAAGCGGCGGCGGATCAGGCAGCGGCTCCAGCGCAAGCGGCTCGGCAATATACGACGTCAGTCGGCCGCCGGACCTTCTGCTAGCCATCGCCCTAGCATACGACGTCACAAGCAGCGGAACAATTACCAAACGGCCAACCCAGTCGAGCGGGCGCACTGTAGAGAGTTATACGGACCGGCATGGCAACGAAGTCAGAATTTCCCTGTCTGGACCGCGGAGAAATAACGATCACGATACCACTTATAATTGGCATTTTGTGGATGGCCGCCCCAACCCGGACTGGTTTAGCTCGTGGCGCACCATCAACCGAGTTCCTCTTTTCATAGATACTCACGACCATAGCAACAACGGCGAGACTCACCGAGTTCTTTTAGCCGCAGGAAGGTACAGCGCGGCGGCGGTGACAGGACATTATGACCCCGCTTCAAGTCGCGGCGGCAGCGATATATATGCTGTCAGTTACGGCGATTATACTCCCTCGCGACCGACGATAAGCGCAACTTATCGCGGCGCGATGATAGGAACGGAACTGATCACCCGCGCCGCGTTGGAAGGTCAGGCCAGCATCACCTATTCCGTTGCGAGCAACGAACTCGACATTCGGCTTTACGGCATAACGCAGTATCGAGACGACGACGACGTGACCGCCGGAACCTATGGAGGCGACTCCGAATTCCGGTGGAACGACGTGTCGCTGGGTGCTTCCAATGATACAACCGACACTATTCTTTACTACTCAGAAGGGGACGAAGTGGACTTGCGCGCATCATTCTACGGACCGAACGCAGAGGAATTCAGCGGCACGTTCGAGACGCCTAGTTCAAACGGCAGCCACGTGATCGGCGCGTGGCTTGCGAAGCGGTAGCGGACGGCAAGGGTTTTGACCGGATTGCGGAATCGTCCGGCTTCAAGCTCCGGCCTCTTGGAAGCCCCGCCGAAAGGCGGGGCTTTTCCTTTCGCAACCGGCGTTCCGGCATCTGGGGTCCATCACAACAAAGGTACATGACGCGACATGAGGTCGGCTTCGATCGTTTTCGCGCGCAATCTGTTGCTGACCGGTGACAGCGCAGGCGGTTTTCCGTCGACTTTTGCACCCAACGGCCCGGCTTGCGCGCGCATCAACATGCTCGACAGGTTTGACTTGTCGGACGAAAAACTCCGCGATGCCCTCGACGCCTCCCGCTGAAGTCGCTTCGTGAAGCAGCGTCGGTCCCAAGGGCTGCCGAGCGCGAAAAAGCCGTGCACATCAAGTCAATGCCATTCAGGAGGGGCATCCCGATCTTGTTGGTCAAACGGCGGCGCGATGCGGCCTCCAATCGGGGAAGTCGGCCCGACGGTTGTTTTCGATGCAGCATTTGAAGGCGATCAGAGCGTTGGCCACGCTTTCGACCAGCGGCGCCTCTCCCTCCTTGTCCCCGAAAAATGAGCCGCACCCAGTCGGGCTGCGGCTGCGCATGCCTTTGTTGGACGAACCGAGACCTCTCTTGGCTTCATCGCGCGCCCGCAGGCCGAGCCGTCGGGTGCAAAAGCGGACGGAAAACCGCCTGCGCTGTCACCGATCAGCAACAGACCGCGCGCGAAAACGATCGAAGCCGACCTCATGTCGCGTCATGTACCTTTGTTGTGATGGACCCAATTCATCGGCACGCGCAGCGGCGCGAGCTCGCAGCCCTTGTCCCTCTGCGCCGCATGGCCCCGGCACAGCCCTCTCGACTTGTGCGGCTTGCCGCAGCCGGGGAACTCGCAGAGCCGCTTCAAAGCCTCGCCTCTCTCCCGGACGGCTTGGCGCGGATTCCTGTCTCCCATTGAGCGGCGTAGCAGTCGGGACAGAGTCCGCTTGCTCCCGGCCGGTTCGGGCAGCCCGCCGCCGAGCACTCTTTCCTGCGGCGGCGCGGGCGACCGCGCGATCCGATCGGAAGCAGCGGCTTGCCCGCCGCCTCCATCCGCCGATGCTGGTCGCAAAGCCCGTGCGAGTGAGCCGGACGGCCGCAGCCGGAAACTGTGCATCCGCGATGCGGCTCGGCCTCCAGCTCCGCCCTCGTGCGGCGCGGCCGCTTGGCATCGCCGACCGGCGCGAGAGGCTTGCCTTGATAGAACTGCTGCCTGTGGGCGGAGCATAGCCCGCGCCCCTCGGCCGGGCGCGAGCAGCCATCGAACGAGCAGAGCTTGCCCTTGTTCCGCGTCTTCGGACGGATCGGAGTCAGCGGCCGTCCGGCGGCGAGCTGGAGATAGTGCGCCCGGCAACAGCCGCGTGCCGCGTGCGGCCGGCCGCATCCTTCGAAGCCGCAAATTCTCCCCTCCGCCATGCCCCTATCTACCGCCAGCGTCCGACGATCTCAACGCTCGGACGCTCCGACAGGATCAGCCGCGAATGCGTGAACTCGCGCAGCGGAAGGAATTCGGCCCGCCACCAGAAATCGACAGTCTCCCGGCGCAGCCGCGTCCAGTGCCACGTTCCTCGCCGCTTGGCGGCGCGGGACGGCTTGAGCGTTCTGACCAGCGGCGCATCGACGCTCGAAATCACCGACGAAATCCACGTCACGTTCCCGGCCGCCGCGCTGTAGATTTCGAGCGACTGCGAATTCATCCAGAAGACGAATTCGATTGAAGCGTCGCAGCCGTCTTCGTTCCGCGTCATTTCCCTCAAGGCCGCCGAGCTGGATGCATCCGGCATCGCCGGTCTTTCCCGCCGAGTCCAGCGTCGGCGGCTTGACTCGCAGATTCCCGAACGCTTAAGCTGCCCTCGGTTGCGGCGGCCTCATTGAAGCACTGGTTTGTCCGGGGTCGAAACCCTCAACGCCAAGCACTTTCCGCCGCAACCGGCCGTCGAGCCGAAGGAAGTCTTGGAAGCGATGGAACGCGATATCCGGCGGGCGATGGAGAAGGCGCACGCGGCGAAGCTGCAAGCCTTCATGGAGTGCGTGCGGATCCTCAACGACCGCCGCTACAAGACCGAGCGGAGAGTCCAAGCGTGCGCGGCCATCGCCGCCTTTCCCCTCGACGAGCTTGAGCGGGTCTTCGAAACTGTCGATCCCGTCGAAGCCGGATGGCTCGCGGACGGCGGCTGACCCTCGCGCGGAGTCTTCCGGCAGATCCTTCGGTTGCCGTCTGAACGCCGCTCAATCGGGATAAACGTCACCGGCAATCTTGCCGCATTCAAACAATTGATCCGCATCCACCGCTAGGAGCGTGTCCGAGAAATAGCTGCCGCTGAATTTGACGGAAATTTTCGGTACAGCATCTAGGAAATGTTGGTCGTTGTATCTATATGTTGCGCTACACAACATCAATTAATCTGTGTATATTGGTGATTTTACGAATACTCGGACACGCTCCTAGGATCGCGGCGGCCGCCCGAACTTTAATTTCGGACTCATGCGGATTTTTGTTAAGGTCAACGAGAGGCTCAAGAATTAAAAACGCCTTCACCTTTGCATCGCTGATCCGCAGCTTAAATTCAGCCTCGCTTATTCCCGCCATTTCATTGTTCCGTTTCGGTTTGCGTTGCGCGTTGCCTATCACAAGGCAGTGCGTCGCTCCACGCGCAAGCCCGCCGGAACCCGCATGTGTCCGACTGTCGCTTTCGAAACTGCGGCTGTACGGCGCATCAAATGGCACGTGGGGGATTTCCGGTTTTCGGGGTTTCATCCGGATTCGACGACCGGATTGACCGCGGACTCTCGACCGCTCAATCTGCAATCAAGGGAAAGGCGAATTCGATACGGCCATCAACACAGTGCGGCTTGCCGGTGACGCCCTTGTTGCCGCTCGCGCTCGCGGCCGATCCAGCGGCGCGAGCTTTCAGCTTGGCGGAAATTCAAGACCCTCAACCTTGGTTCCGCCCGCCCCGGCGAAATCGGTTCCATCACAACAAAGGTGCATGTGTTGCGATGGAACCGTAAATCCCTATCTGCTATCGCACATTTGTCCTTTGAGGTTATTGTAGTCTCTATCAGCCATCTGCTGACATTGAGCTACCATACCTCTATAATGTGCTTGCACTTGGCGAATTGTTGCTTCACCGAATTGTCCAATCAGCGTGTCAATGCACAGGATTTGGTTCTCTACTGCTCTTGAGCAGCCCTCGAAACTCCTTACATAATCTTGATGCAGCTCACTTTCATTGTACGACTTGAACCAGTTGCTTGTTGTTGGCCGCCGTAGGCAAGTCTCCCATGCCGGTATAAACCGTACGGGTAAACCAGCCGACTCGTAGCACGCGTTGGCTGTCTTGGTAGTCGTAATGCTTGCAAGGATTGCAAGCGCGATGGTTGTTGCGAGAAACTTTCTCATTTTGATCCCTTCCGTTGAAGCGGTTGCAGAAGTCTCAAACTTTAGTCGGAAGTTCCGTGCGATTTTGAAGCTTCTTCGCTCATTTTTTCCTTCCTCAGCAACGGGTTGCGGCGGACTCAGGCCGTTTTCCCGGCTGCAAAATGTATCCATGTATTCTTCACCATATTGTGATATTTTTTCCGTATATTTAATGATATTATTATGATATTGGGTATCCATGTTCGTCGATGTCGTCCCCAACCGCAACTCGCGGCCCACGATCCTGATCCGCCAAGCCTACCGGGAAGGCGGAAAGGCCAAGAAGCGTACCCTCTCCAACATCACCAAGCTTCCCCCGGAGATGATCGAGAAGATCCGGGAGGTCCTGCGCGGCGCCGACATTGCCGATGCGCCCGCCAAGCTCGAAGACGCGTTCGAGATCTCCCGGTCGCTGCAGCACGGGAACGCCGCCGCCGTCCTCGCGGCGCTGCGCGGCTGCGGCGTCGAGCAGGCGATCGCGTCCCGGCGCTCGCGCTCGCGGGATCTGGCGGTCGCCCTGGTCGCGCAGCGGATTCTGGAGCCGGGATCGAAGCTCGCCGCCGCCCGGCTCTTCCGGCCGGAGACGGCGGTCTCCACATTGGCGTCGCAGCTCGGACTGCCGGAGAACGTGAGCGAGGACCGGCTCTACGAAACCATGGACTGGCTCCTCGAGCGCCAGCCGAGGATCGAGAAGGCGCTGGCCGAGAAGCACCTGAGCGAGGGAAGCCCCGTGCTCTACGATCTGACTTCGGTCTGGAGCTACAGCCGGACCTGCTCGCTGGTCAATCGAGGATACTCGCGCGACGGCAAGAAAGGGCTGCCGCAGATCGAATTCGGTCTGCTGTGCGACGCCGAAGGACGGCCGGTCGCCGTCGAGGCGTTCCCCGGGAACGCGTCCGACCCCTCCACAGTGGCCGCCCAGGTCGGCAAGCTCCGCGACCGCTTCGGACTGAAGCGGGCGGTGTTCGTCGGAGACCGGGGCATGGTGACGCAGGCGCGCGTCCGCGAGGACCTCGAGCCCAACGGCTACGACTGGATCTTCGCCCTTAGGGCCGCCGGGGTCCGCGCTCTGGCCGAAAACGGAGCGCTTCAGCCCACGCTGTTCGACGAGCAGGACATGGCGGAGATCGAATGCCGGGAGTTGTTCGGCGGCGATCGGCTGGTCGTCTGCAGGAATCCTTTGCTGGCCGAAGAGCGGACCCGCAAGCGCAAGGACTTGATCGCGGCGGCGGCGCAAGATCTGATCGAGATCCGCCGCGCGGTTCGGCGGGACAAGCGGCCGCTCCGGAACGCGGATGCGATCCGGCGGCGCGCCGAGCGCGCGCTCGACAAGCGCAAGATGCGGAAGCACTTCGATCTGAAGATCGGAACGGGATCCTTCTCCTGGAAGCGCAAAAAACAAAATATCGCCGACGAGGCGGCTCTGGACGGATTCTACGTCATCCGGACCAACGTGCAGGAAAAGCGGATGTCCGCCGCCGCCGTCGTCGAAACCTACAAGAGACTGGGCCGGGTCGAGAGAGCGTTCCGGACGATGAAGGCGCCCGACCTCCAGATCCGCCCGATCCGCCACCGCCTCGAGCCGCGGGTCCGCGCCCATCTCCTGATCTGCATGCTCGCCTACTATGTCGAAAAGCACATGCGCGACGCGCTCGCCCCGATGCTGTTCGACGACGAGCGCGGCCCGGTCCGGGACTCGCCCGTCGCCAAGGCCGAGCGCTCGCCGCAGGCCAAGCGGAAAGCAGCCACCAAGCGCACGAGCTCAGGAGAGGACGTCCACGACTTCACGGGACTGCTCGCGCAACTCGGAACGCTCACGATGAACCGGATCGAGCCCTCGGGGCCGGGAAAGCCGGGATTCGACGTTCCCGCCTCGCCGACGCCGATCCAAGCGCAAGCGCTAAGGCTGCTGAACGCGAAGATCCCCATGCGGTAGCCCCTCCCAGCCCGCCGTGTCCAGTGGACGCACAGCCGGAATCCACAAAATATGCCGGACATTCAAAGAGTTGTTCAAAATAATCCCAAGGAACTTCCGTTTAGTTGCCGGTCACGGATAGTTCAATGCCCGCGAAACCGGAGCTCGCCAACGCCGTCGAAGGCGATGTCGGCGGCACTCCGTTCAAGCCGAAATCCCGCACGCGAACGCGCCTTCCCCGCCCTTGCCGCGAGCGAATCCGTGCGTCGAGGCAGGGCGCGAGCCCGCCGAAACCCGCATGTCCGACTGTCGCTTTCCAAACTGCGCCTGTGCGACGCCTTAAAACGGCTTGTGGGGGATTTGCGGCTTTCGGGGTTTCAACCGGATTCAGCCGGACGAGGGGCTTCGATCCTTGAACGGCGGAGCCGCCGCTTCATCGAACGCGCGGCGGCTGCCGATTTCGGGTTTCCGGCTCAATGGCCGTCCATCCCCGCATCTCCGAAGCCAAGCCGTGCAGCGGGGTTTCGCCTTCGCCGTTCCTCGCGTTCGGATCGGCTCCGGCCTCAAGCAGGAGCCGGACGGTTTCCGCATCGCGCGATTCCGTTGCCTTGTGCAGCGGAGTTTCGCCTTCGTTGGTCTTGGCGTTCGGGTCCGCCCCGGCCTCAAGCAGGAGCCGGACGGCCTCCGCATGGCCATCCTCGGCGGCGCCGTGCAGCGGGGTTTCGCCTTGGGTGCGCCGCGCGTTCGGGTCGACCCCGGCCGCAAGCAGAAGCCGGACGGCTTCCGCGCCGCCGCCCTCGGCCGCGAAATGAAGCGGCGTCCGGCCGCCCGCCATCGCGGCGTCCGGGGCCGCCCCGGCTTCAAGCAGAAGCTTCGCCGCCTCGGTCCGGCCATGCCAAGCCGCCGCGTGCAGCGGCGTCATCCCGACGACGTTCGCGGCGTCCGCCTTCGCGCCTCGCGCAAGCAGAAGCCGGACGGCCTCAGCTTCGCCCTCCCTCGCCGCGCCGTGCAGCGGAGTTTCGCCGGTGTTGTCCTTGGCGTCCGGGTCGGCTCCCGCCTCAAGCAGGATGAGCGCGAGATCCGCTGCCTCGGCCTCTCCGTCTCCGAACGACGTCCATCGCCGTTCCAGTTCCTGCGCCGCGCTTTGGCTCGCCGCCGCGGCCAGCGCGACCGCGCCCGCCGCGATCCAAGTCCGGTTGAAGATCATTCTCAGTCCCTTCCGTTGCCGAGGGCGCAATTGGTAGCGGAAGAATCCGGCATGGCCAAGCCGCTTTAAAACGCCGCGGACGCGGCCGATCACGAACGCTTGTGCTCCGCCCGCAAATGTCGCATTCTGCCTCCGTCCGGCTCCGGAGCCGGACGGAGCCAACAGGAAGGATAAAATCCATGCGCAAAACATTTCTATTGGCCCTCGCGGCCTGTCTGCCCCTCTTGCTAGGCGGTTGCCTTGGCGGCGGGGGCGTGGACGTTCCGGGCTTGGCGCAAGCGTTTTCGCAGTTGCGAGCAAATCAAGCCACCACCGCCCAAAATCAGGCTATCACCCGTTGGAACGGCGCAGTCGATAAAACCGAAGCCTCTCGCAGCCGCGCAACCAGCGCATTGACAGAAGCCCGCTCCGCGCGCTCGCAAACAGCCATCGCCGCCGCCCGCAGAACCAACGCCGCGTTCTTGAGCGAAGCGCAAGCCGCCGTCGCAGCCGCGCGGGGACTGCAAAGCGCGGGCGTTCCGAACGCCAACCAGCAATTGGCGGCGGCCCAAAGGGAATTGCAAAGAGCGCGGGATCAGCAAAGCGAAATAACCCGATTGGAAGCGGCGCGATCCAACAGCGGATCGGGCGGCGGCGGTTCTTCGCCATCGGATACCGGCATTGAGCGCGCTGATCCCGGTGATGCCGATAGAGAACAGGTGGCGACTTGGAACGCGGCAGTCGCCAGACACGAGGCCGCGCTCACAGCCTCACGTGCCGCTACCAGCGCATACAATGCCGCCCCATCGCAAGCTCGCGGCCAAGCGGCCATTGCTGCAATCGAAACAGTTATAAGTCTAAAAGAAAATCTCGTTACGCTAGCGAGAAACTGGCGCGGAAGCGGCCTCCCCGAAGATTTGGCTACCCTTCAATCGCAATTGCAGAGTTGGCAAAATTCGAGAAATGAATGGCGAACAACTGTTGCCGACAGGTTCGGAGGATCAGGCGGAAGCGACAACGGCGGATCGGGCGGCAGCGATTTCAGCGATTACCAAGCTGAAGCTGATCATTATGTGCTAACAGCAAGGTGGTCTTTTCTTGTGCTGGCGGAGGCGGACGCTTGCCTTCGGCCGGGGTGTCCAAATCCGGTTGTTTGGGATGGCACAATAATCTCCGATTTGAGTTCTTCGATTGCCAGAGACCGAACGGCTCTGAACGACGCGGGGAGGGGGCGCAACAGTCTTTTTAACCGATACGTCGCATCGGCCGCTCGCAGCCGCAATCTAACCGCCGACGGATATAGACTTGAAGGCAGCAATGGCGGAATAAGAAGTTACCGAAAAACTATCGCCTTGTATGCTGATGCCGACGGACGCCTTACCAATGAAGCGCGCAACCGCCCCCCGGATGGAACCGCCCGCCCATTTGTAGCCGATCATCACCTTCCCAATGCTCAGCTTAGCGATGGCAGATACCTATCTTTCGGTGAGGTTTATCCCCGCATCAACGCCGGAACTTTCCAAGGATACGATATCGATCGCTTGGTTACGGGGGACTACAGCTTAGGCTTTGCAAGTGGCTCGTTCGTTTGCAGAACGGGTAGTAGCCTCGGCAATTACTGCGAATCAGACGGTAATTACACCCAAGCAAGCATGGTTTGGGACCGGCCGGGAAGGGAAACGACCGAAAGGGTGGGCGATTACACTTGGCGCGGAGTCATGACGGGATTCCATGTCTCGCGAGGCGGGTCGTTGTGGGGCAACGCTACTGTGACATATCGAACGGGCGGAACCAGTACGAGCCGCGACGATGTCGTTGACGTTGTGGTTTCAAACGTTAGGTCGGTGGCGGATGGAACGGCGTCGGACGCTCCCACATATGGCTACGGCGGGCCGAGCCGGTTGAGCTGGACGGGCTTGGAGGTGCGGGGCGGCTATCAGTTCGGAACACGCAACACGCAAAGCTCGCGCATCCTTCGCGATGCGCAGGAAAACGGCGAGGATTTTCTTTACGGGGCGTTGGCCGGGCCGAACCAAGCGGAAGCCGCCGCGATTTTCCAGCACAGCATTCCTAGCTATTTCAGCAACAGAGTGGAATACCACGGCAAGATAATCGGCGCGCTTGTCGCTAAACGATAATGACCGGCAAAAGGGCTTGACCGCCTTGCGGAAGCGTGCGAGCGTTCCGGCGGCCGGCCCGTTCCCTGCAACCGCAGGGATGTTCCTAAGCTCCTTCGGGAGCGTTCCGGGGCTTGCTTCAAGCCCCGGCCTCATTCAAGCCCCGCCCGGCGGCGGGGCTTTTCCTTGCCCCGCGCATCGAAGCCCGTGAAGCCGCGCGGCGAGACAGGGCGCGAGCCCGCCGAAAACGGCATGTCCAACCATCCCTTCCGGACTCGCGCCTGTACGGTGCCTTGCGCACGCCGCCAGCGTGTTTTCGTGCAGTTCGAGAGCGTTCATTTGACCCTCCGTTTCACCGGCCAGATCGCCTCCTCGATCTTGAGCTTGGCCGCGCGGTTTCCGGCTTCCGCGAGCCTTAGATCGGTGTCGGTCAAATTGGCCTCAACGATCCTTGCCGCCGCCCCGTCGAGAGCGTCGGCTTCGCTGCCGCCGAACCTTGGCGGCGGGCTGTCGGCGCAGTATTTCGATGCGAATTTCCGCGCCGCGCCGTGCGTCGCAGTCGCTTCGATGGTCATGGCCTCGACCTTTTCCTTGCCGTCTTTTGCCCGCCCGCCGCTGATGATGGTCATGCTCGGCATGATTTCCCATCCGTCCGCCCGCTCCGCCTCGGCCATGTCCGGCGGACTTCCGCGCGCTCGGCGGACGGCTCCAAATATCCGGCGTCTCCCGGCGTCAATCCGTGGCGGGCGTTGTATTCCGATTCCCAATCCTCGCCGTACAAGAGCTTGTCGATCCGCTCTTGCACCGCGAAGCCGCAGTCTGTCGCATAGCCCATCGCGTCCAAATCCGCGCCGGTGACGCCCGCCGCAACCAGCCGCTGCGCGGCGGCCTCGTCGGCCTCGTCGTCTTCGGGATCCTCGCTGATCGGCTCCCAGCCGGTGTAATGCATGATGAACGTCCGCGCTTCGTCCAGCGTGATCGGTTCCGTCGTTGTGGTCATTTCGCATTCTCCATTTTCGGATTTTCCTCTGTGCTCGCGCATCGATGCGCCTCAGCCGCCTTCGAATTCGGACGGCTCGCTGCCGCGCCACAATCCGGCGGCTTCAAGCTTCGCCAGAAGCTCGGCCTCGGCGGACGGGCTGCCGACGAACCAGCCCCGGCCATCGCCTTGCAGCGCGTAGCCGTCGAATTCGACGGCAATCATGTCCGCCGCATCGATCCAAGCGTCGGACATGCGGCCGATCCAAATCAGGATCGCGCTTGTCATTGATCTATTCCCTTCCTCTCTGATATGCCGGAGTCTCAATGGTTAATCCTTCCGTTGACTGGATCGGCGGGCTCCGACTGACGGCCCGCCGGTTCTTGATCCGGCCGCAGCCTTTTCCTTCCCGCCGCTTCCGCCGGTCGCTGCTGCGAATTCCCGCAGGATGCGGCTCTCGCGGGGGATGGAGCGGTGGATCGTCGCGTACTGGACGCGCAGCGGCGGGTCGTCGGCATCGACAATGCCGATGGCCGAGCAATGCTCAGGGCAGCCCAAGTGCCAGCACACGGCGTAGATACGCCCCTCCACGAGCGTGAATGTCAATCGTCCTGCTTCCATTTTTCCGCGCTCAGCCCCACCGGTTCGCGTCGTCCATCGCTTCGAGCTCCTCATCGATCCCGCGCTCGCAAGCCCGCGCCGCGGCCAAGCCGTCCAAATAGACGCTGAACGCCTTGAGCACGTCCCTCTCAGGCGGCCATCCCTTCCCGTCCGTCCGCCGGAGCGTCGGCGGCCCTCGATCCCATACCTTCACTGTGCCGATGAATTCCGCGAATTCGGGCGAATTCGTCCAGTGGAAGGCGTCGTAGACCCCTCCCTCGTCCGTCGTATTGAAGACGATTTCCAATGGCATTTCCGTGTCCTTCCGTGTCGTTTTTCTTGCAGTCGCTTCCGGCTCGCGGAGCGGCGGTTTTCGGACTCTTTTTCAAAAACGCTCTATAACTATACTTATAACAAAGTTTTTCCCGCAGCCCCGCTTGCGTAGACGGATGTCGCTTTCCGCCCGTCCCGCGCCCGTCAGTCCAGCAGCGCGAGCCGCTCGTGGTGCCAATCGAGTTCGGCCTTGACGGCGTTGATGTGCCTGATCGCTTCCGCGAGCCGCTCCAGCTTCTTGATGTCGGGAGCGGCCGCCAATGCGGAATTGGCCTCGTTCATCCATTGGACGGCCTCGCTCATCCGCTTCGACGTCTGGATGATTCCGCGCTCCAGCTCGCGCTTGCAGTATGCGCGGAAATCCCGCAGCAGCCCCGCCGCTCCGCCGAGCGCGTCGATGGCGGCCGCCGCCCGCGATCCCTTCGCCCTGTCGAATGTCCATCCGCTCCGCGAGTCCAGCCCGATTTCGCCGAGCGGAACCTTGCCGTCCGGCGTGACCAATGTCACCCGGTACCAGTCCGCGGCGTTCTCGTTCGCCGCGAATTCGACGGCATGGCCGCTCATGCGGCCGCGTCTCGCCAAGCGTCGAACTCCCGCCAGATCCGCTGCCTCGACGGCTTGGCCGCGAGCATCCGGTAGGGAGCCGTCAGCGTGAGCTTCCGCCGGTATTCGGGATTGTTGGGAGACAGGATGAAGCCGCAGCCGATCCCGTCCACGTGGGGTCCATCACAACAAAGGTACATGACGCGACATGAGGTCGGCTTCGATCGTTTTCGCGCGCAATCTGTTGCTGACCGGTGACAGCGCAGGCGGTTTTCCGTCGACTTTTGCACCCAACGGCCCGGCTTGCGCGCGCATCAACATGCTCGACAGGTTTGACTTGTCGGACGAAAAACTCCGCGATGCCCTCGACGCCTCCCGCTGAAGTCGCTTCGTGAAGCAGCGTCGGTCCCAAGGGCTGCCGAGCGCGAAAAAGCCGGGCGCATCAAGTCAATGCCATTCAGGAGGGGCATCCCGATCTTGTTGGTCAAACGGCGGCGCGATGCGGCCTCCAATCGGGGAAGTCGGCCCGACGGTTGTTTTCGATGCAGCATTTGAAGGCGATCAGAGCGTCGGCCACGCTTTCGACCAGCGGCGCCTCTCCCTCCTTGTCCCCGAAAAATGAGCCGCGCCCCGGTCGGGCTGCGGCTGCGCATGCCTTTGTTGGACGAACCGAGACCTCTCTTGGCTTCATCGCGCGCCCGCAGGCCGAGCCGTCGGGTGCAAAAGCGGACGGAAAACCGCCTGCGCTGTCACCGGTCAGCAACAGACCGCGCGCGAAAACGATCGAAGCCGACCTCATGTCGCGTCATGTACCTTTGTTGTGATGGACCCATGGATCGCCCATGCCATCGAAAAGACATGGGACGCACCTCATGTTTTGAAGCCTGTCCGGAATTATTCCTTTTCGGGCACCAATTTACGAGATCCTTATGCCACGAATGCGAATTCTCTCATCAAGCGAACAACAGGCTTTCGACAAACCGCCTCAATTTGATCATCGCAAGCGGAAGAAGTTTTTCGAGTTCTCTACAGCCTTTCTGGATATTGCGTTGGCTATGGGCAGCCTCGATCATCAGGCCGGATTTCTTGTGAACTGTGGGTACTTTCGGGCGACGCGGCAATTCTTCATGCCCGAGGACTTTGAACCCCTTGACGTCACCTATGCGGCCAACCAGCTCGGAGCGGATGTTACATCCGCGATCACTTATCCAAATCGCACCCGACAACGACATCAGCAGCTAATTCTGGATTTCTACGGTTTCGCACCTTTTGATGCTAAGGCTGAAACCGCGCTGGCTGCTGAAATCGCCACGATGGCGGAGATGTATCTCAAGCCGCGGCTGATATTCGACCGTTGCGTCGAGTTTCTCAAGCAGCGCCGCGTTCAGGTTCCAAGGTCGGGAATTCTGATTGAACTGATCCGTACGGGATTGCATGCGCGCAAGGCGGAATTGATTGCGCTAATGGAAGCTCATCTTGCGGATAATACTCGCGAGCTGCTGGATGAGCTTTTCGCGACACCGTGCGATCAGAACCGTTATCGACTGACTCTGCTCAAGAAACTCTCACAATCGTCAAAGCCCACGCGGATCAAGGAGGCGAAAGCAGATTTCGAGATATTGAAGGCTCTGCATAATCAACTTGAGGATGTCTTGTCCGTTCTCGACCTTGGTGCCGCGGGTCTTCGCTACTACGCAGGCAGCGTGCTCAAGTCCGAAGTATTTCAAATCCAGCGGCGAGAAGCCAACGACCGCTATATTCATGCCGCCGCTTTTGTCGGGCATCAGTTTTACCGGATGCAGGATAATCTGGTTGATCTTTGGCTAAGCGTCATGGCCTCATTTCAGACAACTGCCGTACGCGAACACAAAGAACGTCTGCTGGATCAACGCAGAGAACAACAGGATCAGATCAAATCTGTCGTAGATGATTTGGACGCAATGGTGTTCGGCCTGATCCGCGAAATCCGTGGTGTTGCCGAGGCTGGTTGTTTGTCGGACGCGCAAAAAATCATCGCCATTCAGGCGTTGCTGGACCGCAGGCAAACCGGTGCTTTGGAGCGCCTGAAGACCAACTTGGATGAAGCCGGGCAGGATCGAACTTGGCATGCCGTGCTGGAAGCACGTTCTTTTCGTCTGCAAAACCGACTCAGCCCGATCTTGCTGGCGATCACTTTTGAGCCCAATGACCGTGCTGCCCAACTGACTGCGGCCATAGATCATTTCAAGGCCAATAAGGGGAATACCGGTTCGCGCGCGCCGACGGGATTCCTCGGCCTCAAGGAGCGGGCGGCCTCGATCCGCGCCGATGGGACCGTCCGCATATCTCTCTACAAGGTGTTTTTGTTTCAGCATATCACCGCCGCAATAAAATCCGGCGACCTCAATCTTTCTAAATCCTACAAGTACCGCCCAATGGATGCCTATCTGATTGAGCCTGAGCGATGGAAAAAGGAGAAACACCGCCTGCTGGAGCGGGCGGGATTGACCAAGTTTGCCGACCCGGAGCCGGTACTTGCGACGCTCAACGATGCGCTGACGAAGCAATATCATTGCACGAACGCCAACACCGCGGCCAACCCCCATCTGAAGATGCTCGCCGGTGGCGGTTTTTACATCTCCACTCCGGCACTCGATGCCCAAGAAGGGAATCCATTCGGAAATCTGTTTCCCAGCCGACACGATGTCCCGATCGCGCAGGTATTGGAGACCGTGAACAACCACTGCGGCATGCTCGGGGCTTTCGAACACTGGCAACAAACCTATGTCCGACAAGTCGTATCTCGCTCTGCGATCCTTGCAGGAATCATAGGGTTGGGCTGTGGCATCGGCGTGCGCAAGATGGCGCGGATTACCTCATGCGTTACCGAAAGAGAGGTGGAGCATGCAGTCAATTGGCGTTTTTCGCTCGACAATATCCGCGCCGCCAATGACGCCGTGGTCAAAGCCGTGGACGAGATGGACCTGCCCAACCTGTTCCGCCGCGACAACGAGCGACTTCACACCGCCAGCGACGGCCAGAAATTCGAAGTGCGCGGGGATTCACTGCATGCCAGCCGGTCGTTCAAGTATTTTGGGCAGGGACAGGGTGTCAGCGCCTACACCTTCGTCGATGAACGTCACCTTCTGTGGCATTCGCTGGTGATCAGTGCCGCTGCCCGTGAAAGCACTTATGTCATCGACGGGCTGATGCAAAACAACGATGTAGTCAAGAGCGACATCCATTCGACCGACACGCACGGTTACACTGAAGCCGTTTTCGCACTTGCGCACCTTCTGGGCTTTTCTTTCGCTCCGCGAATCAAGGGCATTGGCAAGCAGACCTTCTACATCTTCAAGCCGAAAAAACAGGCGTGGCAAGATTGGACAATCCAGCCCGACAAGACGGTTAACGATACTCTGATCCGTGAGAACTGGAGCGATCTTCTGCGTCTGGTTGCAACCATCAAGCTCAAGGAGAACACCGCATCCGATATCTTCCGGCGGCTGAATTCCTACTCGCGCCAACATGCGCTCTACCAAACCCTCAAAGCTTTCGGGCAAATCATCAAATCGCTGTTCATCCTGCGCTATGTCGACGACCTCGAACTGCGCCAAACCATTGGGAAGCAGCTCAACAAAGTCGAACTGGTGAACCGTTTCACCCGAGCCGTTGCCGTTGGCAGTCCCCGTGAGTTCATTCAGGCTGAAAAGGAGGAGCAGGAAATCGCTGAAGCCTGCAACCGGTTGATCAAGAACAGCATTATTTGCTGGAACTACCTTTATCTCGAACGTCAGTTGGAGAAAGCTCCGGACACCGAAGCCGAGGAAAGCCTGCGTCACTCTATTGCCGGTCGCTCGCCCGTGGCGTGGGCGCACATCAACATGCTCGGTGAGTATGATCTGTCAGACGAAAAACTCCGCGATTCCCTCGGAATCCTCCCCCTAAAATCAGCCGAGTAAGAAACGCCGAAGGGTGCGTTTCATGATTCTTGGTCAGGCGACAATTGAAGCCCTCGAAATGCGGAACCCAAGCGGATGCGCGAGGGCGCGGAACCGACTCAACCAAAAGCAAAAGGCGCGCCCAACCGCCATTTTTGTCAGGCGGAAACGCGCAAGCCCGCCGCAAGTTCCGCGCCCGATCAGAACGGCCAGCGAATCCAAGCGCCCAAAATGAGAATAGCAGCGACCCACATGCCGATCTGCCATCGCGAATTGTCCTTGTCTCGCCTCGCCATGTCGACATCGCGCTGCGCCTCTCGCCTTGCGCCTTCGGCCTCTCGCCTTGCGGCTTCGGCGTCGCGTTTCGCCGCGTCGGCGTCGCGCTGCGCATCGCGCTTTGCCAAATCGGCTCGCAGTCTGTCCAAGGCGCTTTCGTACTTCGCCTGATGCGTGCTCATGCGCTCTTCCTGTTTCGCCATCCGCTCGGAGTGTTCCAACAGTGTCCGGTCTGTCATCGCTCGCATCCCGTCGCAAAAGTTTTCGTTGGCATTGCGCGGGCGGCCGTTCATGCCGGACAGCCACGCGGTGCGAATGGCCCAAGTCAGGTTCGGATCACTCTAATTCCCCTCGTATCCTCCGTCTACCGTTGAAACGCCGAATCCGGGCGATAGGCGAGAGTTCGGAATCGGTTTAGCCAAAAAACATCAAACGCACCCGACGCCGAATTCTGGGGTTGCGGAACACGGAATCAGCCACACGCATCACTTCAATGCCGGGCGTGCTATGTCTTTGCACGTGCAGTTGTTCGGGCCAACCGATATCGGGCGAGCGCGAATTCTCCTCGCGTTGTCAGCGCACCGCGGCACAAACTTGCTTAAGCCAATCCAAATCTGCGTCGGCCAAGTGCGGGCCAATTTTCGCAAGAACGCTCGCGTGGTATTGGTTGAGCCACTGGCATTCGTCTCGACTCAGTTCGGACGCATTGATCAATCGCCTGTCGAACGGCGCGAAGGTCAGCGTCTCCAGCCGCAGGAATTCGCCGTTGTCCGAGTTATCCGTCAAGCAAGCCTCGACAAGAGCAAGATTTTCAAGCCGAATTCCGTAGCGTCCTTCAAGATACAAGCCCGGCTCGACGGAAACGATCATTCCGGGCATCAACGGCTCGTCGAAACGCGTCGATATGCTTTGCGGACCCTCGTGCACGGCAAGAAAGTGGCCGACGCCATGCCCCGTGCCGTGCTTGAAGTCTCGTCCGGAAAGCCAAAGCGGATACCGCGCTATCGTGTCGAGATCCCGACCGGTGCGATCCGGCGGCCACTTGGCAGTTGAAAGCGCAATCAGGCCCTTGAGCACGCACGTATAGTCTCTGCGCTGATCTTCGGTCGGCTCTCCGATGACGACGGTTCGCGTGACATCGGTTGTTCCGTCCAAATACTGGCCGCCCGAATCCACCAGAAACAGGTCGCCGGGCTTCAGCTTCCGATTCGTGTCCGCTGTCGGGTGGTAATGGATGATTGCGCCGTGCGGGCCGGACGCGGCTATCGTCGCGAAACTTAGCCCCTTCAGCTTTCCGCTTGATCGGCGGAGTCTTTCAAGTTCCGCCGCCGCTTCGAGCTCCGTAACGGAATCTGCTGCACGCCTGTCAATCCAAGCAAGGAATTTCGCAACAGCAACTCCGTCCCGCTCCTGAGCCGATCTATGATTTTCAATTTCGACCTCGTTCTTTATCGACTTTGCGTTGACGCAAGGGTCGGCTGCCTCGACGATCCGGACCTCATTCTCCTCAAGCAGTTCGAACAAGCGCTCAGGCGCGGAACGAGGATCGATAAGCGTTCTCCCGCTCAGCTCTGCCAATGCGGACGGCAGGACGTCGAAAGGTCGAATTCGCACGTCGGGTTTCAGCGCGTCCGCCAGATCGGAACCGAACTTGCGCGGATCGGCAAAAAGTTCGACGCGGCAATCTTCGGTAAGCACCGCATACGCTTGGACAATCGGAGAATAGTCGACGTCCGATCCGCGAATATTCAGGAGCCACGCAATTGACTCCGGTTTCGTCAGGATTGCCGCATTGGCTCTGGCTTCGCTCAATTCGCGCGACATGCGCTCAATCTTTTTTTCTCGCCGTTCGCCCGCGTGCTTGATCGGATAGTCGTAGGCGGGACCGGTCGGCGAATCGGGACGATCAGTCCAAATCCTGTCGACCAGGCCGGCGGCCGACCGCAATTCAAGTCCGTTCGGATGCAATTTCCTCCTGATTCGCCTCACATCTTGCCGCGTATGCAGCCAAGGGTCGAAACCTACAGCAGAGCCTGACTGCAGCGCTCGAGCAATCCATGCCGGCAGCTTGTCCTGCATTCCGACCAGAACTTCGATTTTTTCAGCGTCGACCTGCAGCCGCGCTTGAACGTCGTATCGACCGTCGACTTCCAGCGCCGCTGATCTGGCGGTCGCGGCAAAGCATCCGGCGGATCCGGTAAAACCCGTCAACCACGCCACGCGCTCGTCCTGCGGAGCGATCATGCCGCTTTGAAACCTATCGGTTCGAGGTACCAGGTAAGCGTCGATGCCGACGCAGCGCATGGCCTCGCGAAGACCCGCCAGCCTCTCGCCGATCGGATGGCGGCTCTTCCCGTGCTGTTCGGGCAGTGTCATGCCGCCTTTGAAACTGAAACGTTGCCCTTGCTGCGAAGCGGCAGATTTGCGCCGGCCTCGAAAAGTTCGACCAGTTGTTCGGTCATCGCTCCGGCAAGTTGATCCACGTCCGAGATCGTGACGGCGCGGTCGTAATATCCGGTGACGTCGTGCCCGATTCCTATTGCGATCAATTCAACGGCTTTCCGCTTTGCGATCATTGCGATGACATTGCGGAGATGGTTCTCCAGATAATTCGCCGGGTTCACGCTAAGGGTCGAGTCGTCGACCGGCGCGCCGTCGGAAATCACCATGAGGATTTTTCTGGATTCGTGCCTTGCGGAGAGTCGGCGATGAGCCCATTCCAGCGCTTCGCCGTCGATATTCTCCTTGAGCAGGCCCTCCTTGAGCATCAGCCCCAAGCTTGTTCTGGACCGCCGCCAAGGCGTTTCAGCGCTCTTGTAGATGACATGGCGGAGATCATTCAGTCTGCCCGGAGTTTTCGTTCGCCCGCCGGCCATCCATTTCTCGCGACTCTTTCCACCTTTCCACGCCCGAGTCGTGAATCCGAGAAGCTCGACTTTGACTTGGCACCTTTCGAGAGTCCGGGCGAGGATGTCGGCGCTGATCGCGGCGATGGTGATCGGACGGCCTCTCATGGAGCCTGAATTGTCGAGAAGCAGTGCAACCACGGTGTCTTTGAATTCCGTGTCCTTCTCCACTTTGAATGACAACGGCGTCGTCGGGTTGGCGACGATTCGCGCGAGCCGTCCGGCATCAAGAATTCCTTCCTCCCGGTCGAACTCCCAAGATCGGTTCTGCTGGGCCAGCAGTTTTCGCTGCAGCTTGTTGACCAGCCTGCCGACCGCGCCCTTGAACGGCTCCAGCTGCTGGTCCAAATTTGCGCGAAGCCGTTCCAGTTCGTTCAATTCGGCGATGTCCGTGGCTTGGATTTCCTCGTCGAATTCCGTGGTGAACACGCCGTAATTCGGGTCGGCTTCGGAATGCTGCGCTATCGGGATTTGCCGCGGCGGTTCATCCTGATCGACATTCGTGTCTTCCGCTGCTTCCGCATCTCCGGGCTCGCCGTCCATCGGCTGCGCATCTTGCACGTCGGAGTCCGTAGGCAGTTGGTCGCTGATTTCGTCCAAATCGGAGTCGTCGCTGCCGTCGTCCGCTTCGCTGCTGGGATCATCTTCATCCTGCTGTTCGGCGGCTTCCTCCTCTTCGTGCGCTTCGTCTTCCCGGTCCGGATCGTCGCCCAATTGATCGGCGTAGCCGAGGTCTCCGATCATCTGCCGAGCGAATCTCGCGAATTCCGATTGATCGTTCAATGCCTCTGTCAGGCTGTTCAGTGATTCGCCCGCTTTGGATTCGATTGTGCTCTGCCAGAGCGCCATGATTCTGGCTGCTGTAGGGGGCAGGATCCTGCCGGTCCCTGCGCATCGAATCAAATATCCCGCCGCTTCGGGCAATGATCCGGCTGTTGGTTCGTTCAATCTTGCATGGCCGCTCGCGGCAGCTATCTGTTCCAGCTTGGCATCCAGATTCGCCGCCAATCCCGGCATTTCTTTTGCGCCGATCGTTTCGCAACGGGCTGTCTCCATCGCCTCGTATATGTCCTTCGCCGCCTGACCCACAGGAAGGTACTTCGCATGCGTGGCTGGATCGTGATGGCGTTTCCGGAGCGCGAAGCCATCCGCATAGCCTCGAACCGCCGTCAGATCGTTGGCGCTGAGCCGCGTCCCGACGTGAGGGAGCCGGATGGCGTCCTCCGTGATTCCCGGCGGATCCACGGAAAACCGAATGGCGATTTCCGGATCATCGGCGATCGTTCTCGTCGCCTCGGTGAGCGCCTTCTTGAATGCGTCTACTTGTTGGGCATCAAGTTTGGACATTGTTCGTTGCAAGGTTGCGGCAGGTTATGCGCGAATCCCTTTGTTCGACGGCCGCCGAGCCAACTGAACATCTTGAAAGCGTCAAGCCCAAGCTGTCGGCGCTACGCGACACTGCTGCCGACTGCGCTCTCGGGAAGCTCTTCGCCGAAACATCGCTGGTAGAATTCCGCGACTGTCGCGCGCTCCAACTCGTCGCATTTGTTCAGAAAGCTCACCCGGAAGGCGTAGCCGTTGCTCCGGAATATTTCCGCGTTCTGGGCCCATGCGATGACCGTCCGGGGGCTCATGACGGTCGACAGATCTCCGTTCATGAAAGCGGTGCGCGAAAGATCGGCGACTGAAACCATCTTAGCGACGGTGCTGCGTCCCGTTTCGGTATTGTAGTTCGGCGCCTTCGAAAGCACGATCTGCGTTTCGGCGTCGTGCGAGAGGTAATTGAGCGTCGCGACCAGCGACCAGCGGTCCATTTGGCCTTGGTTGATCTGCTGCGTTCCGTGATAGAGGCCGGTCGTGTCTCCGAGCCCGACGGTATTGGTCGTGGCGAAAATCCGAAAATGCGGGTGGGGAACGATGATCTCGTTCTGGTCGAGGAGAGTCAGGCGCCCGTCGAATTCAAGAATTCTTTGAATGACGAACATGACGTCCGGCCGGCCTGCGTCGTATTCGTCGAAAACCAGCGCCGTCCTGTTCCGCAGCGACCAAGGCAGAATTCCTTCTTGGAATTCCGTGACCTGCATTCCGTCCCGTATTTTGATCGCGTCCTTGCCGATCAAGTCGATCCTGGAAATATGGCTGTCCAGATTCACCCTCGTGCATGGCCAGCGAAGTCTCGCGGCGATCTGTTCGATGTGCGTGGATTTTCCGGTTCCGTGATAGCCTTGAATCATCACGCGCCGATTGTGCGTGAACCCGGCGAGGATCGCCAAGGTCGTGTCCGGATCGAATTTGTAGGTGGGGTCAACTTCGGGCACACGATCTGACGGTTCGACGAAGCCCGAGACAACCCAATCGGTGTCGATTCCGAATGTCTCGCGGACGGAAATGCTGCGGGTCGGCTCAGCGACGAAGTTCGAATTGATGTCGTCCATAGTGGTTATCGAGTCCAAGACCCGTCCAGCGTTGAAGCGAACGGCTCTACTGTAGCAATTTGAGTTCCAACGCAAGATCGAACGTTGATCGCCTTGTGGCCAATGATCGGACGCCGACGAGCGAAGACGTTTCCACTGGCGATTGGACAGCGTCCCCGCGCACGGGGATGGCGGGGAAATGTCGAAGCCGACCACCGCAAATGCGGCACAGCGTCCCCGCGCACGGGGATGGCGGCGTTGTTGCGGAGTGCTCAGTCGCTGAAGTTCCTGCTGTCCTTGATCTGGTCCCACGCCCAAACCACTTCCGTCAACCGGTTTTCATCGGACCTGTCGCCGCCGTTCAAGTCCGGGTGGAGGCACTTCACCAAGGCTCTGTACTGCTTGCGAATTCGGGACTTTTCCCAATCCTGGTTCGCATCCAAAACCGCCAATGCGCGCCTCTCGCTGGGCGTCAGTCGGCGGCCTCGCGAGCTGGCGGCCCCGCGTTCTTTCGTTCCCTTGTCGCCGAGTATTTCGAACGGATCGTTGATTCCGTGGCGCTGCCAAGGCTGCTGGTTGAATTTCGTGCCTTTCGATTTGCCGTTGCTGTCGGACCGCAGTCTTCGTTCGACCTCCTCTTCGGTCTGTCCCTTGAAAAAATTCCACTGCAAGTTGTATTTGCGGACATGCTCGCGGCAGAACCAATGGTATTCATCGAGTTGATCGGGGGATTTGGGAGCGCGGAATTTGCCTTGCTTCGAGCAGCTTGGGTGCTCGCATTCGCGCGAAGATGTTTCCACCGCCCCGGAAGACGATCTTCGACCCCGCTGCCGACGCTTCTTGTCGGCAGACACTGAGATGTCGAATTCGAATGGCGGACTGTGGACCATGTTCCCCTAAATTCCTTTCGCGAGAAGGCGCGCTAGTTTAATCCAACTTGGCCGCGTACCAAAAGCCCTAATTGCAAAATTTGAGCAAAATAGGGTGCATCCCATGCTTTTTGGTTAGACAGGATGCCCGCTGGTAGACGGCCGAAGTCAACGCCTTGCCTGCTCGCCGCAAGTGCTGCTTGGAAAGCAATCGCAGGCCCGAAATAATTGATTGGAGGGATCGCCGCGCTGCAATCACCCACCCAAAAAATATGGGATGCATTCCGCTTCCGGCGGCTTTCTGCCTGCAATCGAGAATCCGCTGCATCATGCGCAGCGGGCCCCGCATCCATGAGCCACCGTCCCGTATTTCTGCCAATGCGCTGCAGTCCGTTGCCGCCTCGCGGCGGACAGCGAGATTCGGCGCAGGCGGCTCCCACGGATTTCGCGTTGACGACTGCATCGATTCGCGTGCAGGATTTCGAAAATGCGTCCGCGCTTGCCGATCAAGGCGAAGTCGTCGCGGGCACGATGCAGTGCGAAATTCTGTCCTGACCAGCGTGCGCGTGGAGCAAGCGCGTTCGATCTCGGCGGGCGGGAGAACGGATTTCGTCTTGAAGTCCTGCCGTCCTACTTATATTGACCAATCATGGCCAATCCACCGTCGATGGAACTGCCTGCATCTAGCGGCGTGGATCCCAAGACCGCGAAAGCGCTTGGTGAATTCGTCGAGAAGACAGTCAACAAATCAATCGAGAAGGCAGTCGACAACGCGGTCGAGAAGGCACTGAAATCCTTTGAGATTGCAGCCCGATCCCGGCCGCAGGAAGCCGCGCAGCGTCCTTCTTCAAAGGCAATCCCTGTCTTGACAGGCATCATCGCTCTCGCCGCCGTGGTGACCGTGCAACTGGGAACGATCTATTGGCTTAGTGACTTAATTCGCAGCGAGATCAGTGAGCTCCGCAGCGACATGCGCGAAGATATCAGAAGTCTCGAGGCTAAAGTCGAGGCTAAAATTGACGATCTCCGAGCCGAAATTGGCGATCTCCGGTCCGAAGTTGGCGTGCTCCGCGAACGGGTGACCCACATTGAAGACCGGGTGACCGGCATCGAGGAGCGGCTGCCCGCAGCTCCATGACGGACGAATTGGCCGAACAAACGACCGCGTTTGCCGCGCAGTGAATTTAGAGCGTTTTTCACTAAGTTTGACCCACTGCGTACCCCGAGTTGGCGAGGTAGTTCGAGCATTCTTCGGGCGTGAACTTTTCCAGGATGGAGCCGACATTTTTCCACAGATCGTCCCGGTTTCGCGGCTGGTCCTTCCTCAGGAAGTGCTTGAGCTTGGCGAACGCCTGCTCGATCGGATCGGGATCGGGGCTGCAGGGCGGAAGGAACAGAAGATGGGCGCCCGCGCCCCGGATCGCGGCGCGCACCGCATCGATCTTGTGGCTGCCCGGAGTGTCCATGACGACGATGTCGCCGCGATCAGGCGTCGGAACCAGCTGCGTTTCGACATAGGCCCGGAAGGCGTCGCCGTCGGCCGGGCCGTCCAGAACCCAGGGCGCGTCGATCCGGTCCTGCCGCAGAGCGGCCATGAATGTGGAAGTTCCCCAATGGCCGAAGGGGGCCGAGCCGTGAACCCTTCGTCCCTTGGGGCCCCAGCCGTGCCTGGGCGACATGTTGGTCTTCATGCAGGTCTCGTCGATGAAGACCAGCTTGCGAGGGTTCGCCCGGCCCTGAAAGCGCTTCCACCGCTCGCGGCGGCGCTGCACGTCGGGTCGGTCGCGCTCGTCCGCGACGGGCGTCAGCTTCTTGCGGGTAAGGCCGCAGACTCTCAGAAAGCGCCAAATCGAGGCGAGACTCGCCGCGACGCCTCGCCCGCCAAGCCAATCCTGCAGCCCCGCCAGCGTGATTGCCGGACAGGCCTTGATCCGCTCAAGGATCCAAGCCCGGCATCCCGCCAGCTTCGGCGCGCGGCGCGTGCCCATCCGGCTCGGACTGACCGATCCCGTGTCGGAATATCGCCGAGCCCATTTGATCACGCTCGACGGGGCCACCCGCAACTCCTTCGCAACACCCCGGCGGCTTTCGCCCGCCAGCACCTTCTTGACCGCGCGCATCCGCAAATCGTCCGGATAAGGTCTGGGCATCCGTTCCGTCCTTCATCCTTCGTCTTGAAACCAAGGACACAAACCATGTCGGAACAGCAAAGGGAATCCCTAAGTGGTACGATTACACCTTGGTGAAAAACGCTCTAGGAGCGTGTCCGAGAAATAGCCGTCGCTGAATTTGACGGGAATTTTCGGTACAGCATCTAGGAAATGGTGGTCGTTGTATCTATATGTTGCGCTACACAACATCAATTAATCTGCGTATATTGACGACTTTACGAATACTCGGACACGCTCCTAGGCGGCAGATCGGCTCCGCCGGAACGGATTGCGCCGGAAAGCCGACCCGGCCGTCGCTTGTCCAACAAAAGCCTGAGCGGGCTTCCATCCGCAAAACAGAACCCTCTCGGACAATTGCCTGTCTCGGCTCGACAGGTTTTGGCCTGTCTCGGGGCTCGCTGCCTGTTCGATTTCCTTTTCGGAACGGTCGGCACGCCAAGGTTTCCATCGGGGCCGTTTCCATTGAGCACCGCTTTGAAGCAGACGCGAGCACTTGGCGGGTCTGCTTGGGCGGAGAACGGAGTCTATAGGTCGGAAGTCCGGAACTGTTTGTAGGAAGATGGGTCGGCAGCGCCTGAGCTGCGCTTTCAGCTTGTTGATCAAGCGGGTAATTTCGGCGATCAGGTTGCTTTCGGTGCACGACAGTCGGCGCCGGATCAAGGCGAAGTTGTCGCAGGGATGTCATGTTGAGCAAAATTCCACCGCGACCAGCTTGCGCGCGACGCAAGCATATAGGAGTTCGATGGGGAGGCGAGCGGGGTGCATCCCATGCTTTTTGGTCGGGCAGGATGCCGCCGTTCGAAAGCCGAAGCCAACGCTCTGCTCGCCGCGAATGCTGCCTGGAAGACAAGCGCAGGCTCGAAATCATCGATTGGAGAGATTGCCGTGCCGCAATCGCCTTGCAAGCAAAATTGGAAGCACCCAGCAGGATATGAAGACAGCAGACCTGATTCAAGAACGGCTGGCCGCCGCGTTCGAGCCGTCCAGTCTTTCAGTGAAGGACCAAAGCGATGCCCACAAAGGCCATAGCGGCTGGCGGGAAGGCGGAGAGACGCATTTTCACGTGGAAATCCGTTCGCGTTCTTTCGCCGGGATGACCCGCCTTGAAATGCACCGCGCCGTCCATGACGCGCTTTCGCCGGATCCGCTCGAAAAGATACACGCGCTTTCGTTGAAAGTTTCAGCCGAGTGACGGGCTTGTCGCCCGTCTGAGGCGGTCAGCCGAATGGAGCGCAATCCGAACAGCCGGTCCGGACGGTTCCGCGATGCCGATCCTCATCGATCGGCGCGGACTGCCGCTGTGCGTCCATGCATCAAGCGGAGAGCTTCTTGCGGACAATGTCATTCACAAGTTTCGGGTTGGCCTTGCCTTTGGTCGCTTTCATCACTTGTCCCACGAAGAATCCGGCGACTTTCGGATTGCTTCTTGCCTTTTCGACTTGCCCAGGATTCTTGGCGAACGCCTCGTCGACGGCAGATTCGATAACCGCAGGATCAGTGACTTGGCGCATGCCCAATCGTTCGAAAACTTCGTTCGGGTCGCCGCCTTCGGTCCACACGACGTCGAAAAGATCCTTCGCGATCTTGCCGGAAATCTCCCCCTTTGCGAGCAGGTCAAGAATTTTGCCGAGCTGGTCGGCGGAAACCGGGTTTTCCGCGAATTCTACGCCTTCCTTGTTGAGACGCCCGAACAATTCGTTGATGACCCAGTTCGCGGCCAGCTTGCCGTCGCGCCCCCTCGCGACCAGTTCGAAATAGTCCGCATGCTCCCTTTCTGCGGCCAACACGTCCGCATCGTAGGGAGTCACGCCGTACTCTCCAACGAATCGGGCCTTCTTCTCGTCGGGAAGCTCCGGAATTCCGGAGGCGACTTCGTCGACCCATTCCTTTTCGATCTCCAGCGGAAGCAGGTCCGGGCAGGGGAAGTACCTGTAGTCGTGCGCTTCCTCCTTCGACCGCATGGACCGGGTCGCTCCCGTCGCCGGATCGTAGAGCCGCGTTTCCTGCAGGACGTTTCCGCCGTCTTCGATGATGCCGACTTGCCTGCGGGCTTCGTGCTCGATCGCCTGCTGGATGAATCGGGTGGAGTTCATGTTCTTGATTTCGCAGCGCGTTCCGAATTCGCCCGAGCCCGCCGGACGCACCGATACGTTGACGTCGGCCCGGAGATTGCCGTTCTGCATGTTGCCGTCGCAGGTTCCCAGGTAGCGCATGATCTGCCGAAGCTTGAGGATGTAGGCGGCGGCCTCCTTCGGGCCTCTGAGATCGGGGAAGGATACGATCTCCATCAGGGCGACGCCTGATCGATTCAAATCGACGAATGAATGATTCGCGTCCATGTCGTGGAGCGATTTGCCGGCATCCTGCTCCAGATGAATGTGATCGATTCGCACCCGCCGCGCGATTCCCGGATCCGTTTCGACGATGACCTCTCCCGCGCCGACGATTGGGTGGTACAGCTGCGAAATCTGATAGCCTTGCGGCAGATCCGGATAGAAATAATTTTTCCGGTCGAAGGATGACCGAGGATTGATCTTCGCCTTGAGTCCCAAGCCTGTTTTGACGGCCTGCTCGACGCAAAATTCGTTGATGACGGGGAGCATGCCCGGCATGGCCGCGTCGATGAAATCCACGTTGCTGTTGGGTTCGGCCCCGAATTCCGTTGAAGAGGACGAAAAAAGCTTGGCGTTGGAGGCAACTTGTGCGTGGACCTCAAGGCCGACGATAATCTCCCAATCGCCGGATGCTCCGCGAACAAGCGTGGGCTCGGGTTCTTTGTAATCAATCTTCGTCATGCAGGATCGTCCCAATCCGCCGCGCCCGCGTCTATTCAAGCCACTTGTCCTCGACCCGCGCGCGCAATCGGCGAGATATTCAATTTTATCCGGCGCAAGTCAAATCCGGCTTGGTGCCCGGCTTTGCGCAGGGACGCAGAACAGGGTGCATCCAATTTTCTTTGGATGGAGACGGGTGGGGCGCCGCTGGTCGAAAGCGGGCCAACGCTCCGATCGCCTTCAAATGCGGCATCAAATGCAATCGTTGGCTGAATTCCTTGATTGGAGGGTTTGTCGCGCCGCCGTCTGGCCAAAAAGTGGGTAGACAGGGGACACGAACGGAAATAGAGTGATCCGAACCTGACTTGGGCCATTCGCACCGCATGGCTGTTCGGCATGAACCGCCGCCCGCGCAATGCCGACGAGAACTTTTGTGATGGGATGCGAGCGATGACCGACCGGACACTGTTGGAATATTCCGAGCGGATGGCGAAACAGGAAGAGCGCATGAGCACGCATCAGGCGAAGTACGAAAGTGCCTTGGACAGGCTGCGAGCCGATATGGCGAAGCGCGATGCGCAGCGCGACGCCGATGCAGCGAAGCGCGACGCCGAAGCAGCGAAGCGCGACGCCGAAGCCGCAGAGCGCGACGCCGAAGCCGCAAGGCGAGAGGCGCAGCGCGATGTCGACATGGCGAAGCGTGACAAGGACAATTCGCGATGGCAGATCGGCATGTGGGTCACTGCCGTTCTTGTTTTGAGTGCTTTGATTCGCTGGCCGTTCTGACCGGGCACGAAACTTGCGGCGGGCTTGTGCGCCCCTCTTGCTTTCGGTTGAGTCGGTTCCGCGCTTTCGCGCATCCGCTTGGGTTCCGCGTTTCGAGGACTGCGATTGTCGCCTGACCAAGAATCGTGAAACGCACTCCACAGAACAAAGACACTTCAAAGTCGATCCGCAATGAATTAACAGGCTGCTGATTGTCGAGTGGCAAACGGGGTAGGAAAGTGCCGCGTCCAGTAGTTGGCATAGTCGGAAACTCGTTTCTTGTTGACGGGCAATACCCGGTTCATGCGTCGGGAACCATGAACACCGACGCCATAGCGGATGTCGCGGGCGCGGTGCCGGTGATCTTTCCCGGAAAACCGGAGCACTGTCCCGTGGATGAGATTCTCGGAATTTGCGACGGCATTCTGCTCACGGGCGGTCGTCCCAATGTTCATCCGGAAGAATACGGCGAAGTTCCGACCGAGGCTCATGGAACATTCGACCGGGGCCGGGACAGGACGGCTCTCCCGCTGATTCGGGCTTGCGTGGAGCGGGGACAGCCGGTGCTCGGCATTTGTCGGGGATTCCAGGAATTCAATGTCGCATTCGGCGGGACGCTTCATCCTGAAATTCGCGAACTGCCCGGCCGGATGAATCACCGGATGCCTCCTGACGGAACCATCGAAGAGAAGTTCGCGCTCAGGCACAAGGTTTCGTTCGAGCCCGGGAGCATCTTTGTCGACGTTTTCGGCGATGAGGTCGTCACGGTGAATTCGCTGCACGGGCAGGGAATCAAGACCGCCGGGCCGAGAGTTCGGATAGAGGGCTTCGCCGAAGACGGGACTCCCGAAGCCATCCGCATAGACGGAGCGACCGGATTCGCGTTCGCCGTCCAATGGCACCCCGAATACAAAGCTGCGGAAAATTCCATTTCGAGAGCGTTGTTCAAAGCATTCGGCGAGGCCCTGACCGAATGGCGCACTCGCAAGCATTCAGAAGGCTCAGTGGACGCTTCATAGGTCCCCGTCCATCGCGGCCGAAGCAAGGAAAACTGTTCGCGATTACCGTCAGACGCCTTGTTCCCGCCAAGCGCTGCGAACGTAGATTCGCTCAGAATCGATAGCCGACCTTCAGATATCCGGATTCGCGCGAATGCCCGCCGGACGCTTTATGTCGGCTCATTCCGATCCCGACGTTGAAGTTTCCCGATCCCGAACTGAAATCCGCCCCGAATTCGTAGCCGGAAGATAAAGCCGGCATCGTTCGAGTCGTTTTGAACGAAGATATCCCGCCGCCGAATTCCGAGTTGGTTTCGATGTCCAAACCGGTAATTTTCGTTTTCGACATCCCGACGCGCGGCGTAAGCGTCGCTCGGTTGCTGAAGCGGAATTCCTTGGCGACCTCGAGCGATCTTCCGGAGTATTTCGAATGCAACCCGGCAGTCGCGGCGCTCAAAGAGAAATCCCCCGCGCCGCGCTCGGAGTACTCAATGGTTCCGAGCCGTGTTTTCCCGGATCTGAACGCGGGAGTAATGCGCCAAGTTCCTAAAGCGATTCCGTACGAAACTGAACTGTGCGAACCGGACTCTCTCGATTTGAATGATCCCTCGGCCGAAGTGTAGTCGCCTGCTTGTTCGGGCAGCTGTCTGGAGAGGCCGTGATCGCCCGAACCCTTGGTCGCGAAGTACGACGCGTCGAGGTTTCCGGCCTTGAACGTCAGGCCTGTGGCGGTGCGGTCGACTGCGCTGTCCGCGCGCCCGAATTTTCCCAAGCTGATCGAGGATTTTGAGTTTTGCGAAACGAAATTGAAAGCAAGCGGGAACCGGCTCCAGCCGAGTTGCACGCCTGCCGCCGTTCCCTCGGAATGCTTCGTAGAGGCCAACTGCAAATGCGTGCCCGGAGAAACAAGATTCGACCTCCGAGGAGACAGCCATCCGCAAACCGACAATTTGCCGACTGCGGATTCCGGGTCTTTTTCAACCGCGGCTTTATTGCAACCGATGCCGGGTGCGACCGCATTGAAGGAATCGACAAGATTCATCTGGATCGTGGCGCCGAGCAATTCGTTGCCGAATTGATCAAGCGACTCTTTCAGCGCCTCTCCGTCCTGCTCGCGAAGATACTCCACGAAAGCCGAGCGCAGATCCAAGCTATATCTGCGTCCCGCCGCGATCGCGCCAAGAACGTTCGTCTGATTGGGATTCAGAATGTCAGGCGTCAGGTCGAGGTCCGCCGTAAGCGCAAGGATTTGTTCAGTGCCGCTCTCGTTGCGCTCATGAGCCAATCCGTAGTCCACGAGGATCGAGTCCATGAGGCCGGTGCTGAGGCCGTTCGTAATCGTTCCGCCGGACCGGAAAAACGTCGCTCGCAGCGGGTCGTCGCTTACGGCGAAGGGAATGGCGTTGAAATTCGTCACGACTGAACCGCGCAGATTGGCGTCTCCGCTTACTTGGACGACGTCAGCCTCGTTGCTTTCAGTATCGACTTCGATTTGCAGCTCGCCTCCCGCGAATTGCCTGAAATCGGATATGAAATCGGCCTCGCCGATCGTTCCCGATCCGCCGGGCGACACTTTGCCGTAGTTCTTGAAGATGCCGTAGGATGCCCTCGGCGTCGTCTCCTCGTCTTCGGTCGTCAGGCAAGGATCCTCCTTGACGATTTCAATAACCCCTACAGGCGTTATGAGTCCGTGGTTTCGGAATTCGGAGGATCGGCAGCCCTCGATATAAGTGCTGCCCACGAAAGTGCCGCGATTCACGATCAAGGACCTATGGATCTGGGTTGTTCCGTCCGCTTTGATGTAAACCGCATGCGTCGCGGGAATCGATGTGAACTCTTGCGGGAGAGCCGCGGTGGGTTCCCGCACGGTGATCGAGCCGCCGGCTCCGATGTTGACCAGCACATCCGCCTTGTCGCCGGAGACCGCGACGCCGTGCGAGCCCCATCCTTTCGTGGACAGGTCTCCGTTGACGTGGATTCGAATGTCTGCGTTGTCGCTTTGGAAAACGGAAGAAACTATTCCGTGCGCTTCTGTTCCGGTCGTCGTCAGATCGTTTACATTGATCTCCACGGGTCCGACGGACCTGTCATTCGTTTGATACCTGTAGGCGCGGATTCCGAAGCCGTAATCCGTAGTCGTCGATATCCTTCCGGTGGATGCGATGCTCAGGCCTCCCGCGACAAGAGCGTTGATGGCCGCCAGATCGAGATCCCCGGCATCCGAAGTTGAAATGACGTCGTGAACTCGGATGCGGGTCCTCGAGTTGCCGTTCTGGTTCCAGACGTTGTCTATATAGACGCCTTCGGATCCGGGTCCTGAAACCCTGATGGTTCCTGTCGAAGTGATCGATGCGTCGCCCCTGATTTGAGTGACCAAAATCCCGTTCGCGCGTTCGCCGGTCGTCCGCACGTCGGGAGCGGATATCGTGACCGACCCGGGCGCGGGGTTGAACGGCATCACGACGTATATGCCGTCGGAAAGATCCCCGGAAGTGTGGATTGTTCCCGTCGCGGTGATCGAAACGGCCCCGGTGATCCGGCTGGCTGAAATTGCGCTCGCCCCTTCTCCGGTCGTGCGCACATCGCCGACTGTTATCGCGACCGATCCGGGGTCGGGGAGGGGATTGAAAGGCATGGTGACGAGTATGCCGTTGTCGCTGTCTCCGCTTGTCGTTACGGCTGTCTTGCCAGGATCGGACGAGCGGATGCTCAGGCTGCCCGTTCCGGTAAGGTGAATTCCTGTCTCGGTTTCGGTCTCAATTCTTGCCCCGCTCTCGAGATTGATCGAAAAGTCTTCGACGTTTTCACATGAAATTCCTGACCCATGTGGGTTTCCGGAAGCTTGGACCTCCAATGTCGAACCGGTGCAGGTGGGCGCGGACTGAGCAGCGGATTGATCGGGTATTGTCGCGGTTGCGAAGAACGGAAGCCAGGCAACTGCAGCGGTGAATAGAGCGCGAGCGCGTATCGGAGCCGGATCGGCCCCGAACCGATTGAACATGATATGGGAATCCTTCAGGATGAATTGGTCCGGAGTCCAAAAGACTGACTTCCGAACTTGCCGACGCGTTGGCTGAAGCCTCCGAATTGTTCAATAGCGAATTCAAAAGCCGGAGATTGCCGGAAAATTCCGCGGGGTTCTCCGCCTGATAAAGAAACGTTGAATTAACAGAATGTTGACATGGATCTTTTGACAACAATGGACTCGGCGGATTTGGGAAAGGTGCCAATATTGCATCACGCCCGCGATATTCGGGGGCGCTGCCGGAAACCGGGCTTGCAAATGCATGGATTTCAAATCGCCGACTTCTTTTTCACGCGCGCAAAAGAAGGATGCAAGGCGCGCAGAGGGCTCCTGTCGGCAAGAACCGACTCAGTCGGAGGGCGCTGTCGCGCCGACCAAATCAGTTTGAACTTGCCTTGTCGGAAGCTTTGTGAATGCGTCCGGCCGCGACCGGACTCAAGCGGCGGATCAGGTTTCTTGCCTCCGCGTTCGACAGGACGGCATCCGAAAGGCTTCCTTTGATTCGCTTCCGGCCGAGTATTCTTTCCGTCCATTCCTCCCAGGTAGCTGAACGCAGCTCCTCATTTGAAAACCCGAAATCAAGAATGCCTTCCCATCGCCGCTGATTGAGCTGCCCGCCGCGGGCGTCCGAGCCCGGCGCTTGATCGCTGCGTCGGCGCATTCGGTCCCGCCAAGCGATTGTTTCGTCCAAGTTCAACTCAAGCCGCCCGTTCCGGACGGCCGACAGCCACTCGTCCAATGCGTCCAGCGCAATCTGGGGCGGAGGCCTGTTTCGGTGCCCCTTGTGCTGGGCGATCGAGACTTGGCCTCTGGCGACGCTTTCGGCGCCGGAGACCGGCGGAGAAACTTCGAAGGTCGAATAGCTCTTGGTTGCGTCGACTGTCTGAATCGAAAAGATGTGGGACTCGCCCGCGAGGCAACTCCGAACATACAAGCGACCGACGCAGTGGGACAGGCGGGATGATTCCGTTCGAAGCTCGGACTTGCTTGCGAGGTTCCGGACGACCGCTCCGTTTTCGGTCGTGAAGTCTTCGGTCACCAAACGTGGCCAAGCCTCGTCGCTGTCGTGCGCGTCCGGGGATTCTATAGCTCTGTGCCGGGCGTCAATTTCGATCAAGCTCGGAATTCGGCTCATCCATTTCCGCGCCGTTTCATAGAGAGCGCCGACCAGATTTTCCGAATTTCCGACGATGAGCCTGTAGGATACGTCCGAAGCGTCCGACAGGTCCGAAGACGTCGGATGCGGCAAGGCCTCGCCCGCTTCGGATATGATGGTCAGAATCTGCGGCAGAACGACTGTTCGGCTGAAGTCGTCGATCATGTCGAGCGCATCGACAGTCGTCAGTCCCAATCTGCTCCTGTCGAACTCGGTCGCGGCAATATTGGCCGATTTGGCCAAACTGGCGTGAAACCTCTCCCAATTGCCTTTCGCGCTGCCGAGCAATTGAGGAAACGGCGTCCGATACAAATTGTTGATCGGCAGCGCGCAACCGGACACGATATCGAGGAATCGCCGCCACGCCACCTCGTCGTTCGGAATCCATCCGGAATCCATCTCGCGCACGATGTCCAGAAACCTGTGGAGGTCGAGTTCCCCGCTGATCGAATGCCGTCTTGCCCTGTTCGCGCCGACCAAATCCGCGCCTCTGATCGGCGTCCATGGTTCGAAAATTCTGCCGCTGGGCAAGGGAGTCGTGATTTTCGCGATCCGCTTCAATTGGCCGGGCTGCAGATTGGCGTTCCCGCAGATGACGGAACTCAGCCTTCGCTTGTTGTCGATCGCTTCGGAATATTCGGATATCATGGCGAACTGCTCGGCGAGCAGCGGGTAAGTTTCGGCGGCCTGCATTCTGACTTCATGGGCGGGGTGCGACCGGTTCCCGAAATAGCATGCCGATGACGCCGATGGGTTCCTCACGGCCTGCAAGGCTTTCGCCGCGCATTGAAGGTCAAAGGCGCGGAAGCCCTCTGGAAGGTCGATGTCGAATTCGACCTTGTCCCGTTCCATGGATTTCGCGGCATCAAGGGCGGAGACCGAAGATGCGAACGATACTTCCACGGCGTCCTCAAGGCGCAAGAAGTCGTCGTTGGCCCGGAACAGTCCCGACTCAATTCCGACAGCCGCAATGCGCTCCGGAACCTCAATGAACTCTTTCCGATCATTCTGCGACGGCAGTTCACTTTCATTGGCCACGTTCCCGGTTGCGGACAGAAGCGCTTGAAAAGCATCCATGCCGACGTCAGGTTCGCGCGCCTTGCTTTCTTGCAAATTGCAAATGCGCAGTTCGAGCGATGTCGAACTCGCTAGAACGGCCAGAGCCAAAGCCTGAGCCACAAGGTCAAGATCAGACGCCAATTCGTCTCCGAGCAGACTGTTTCGCAACCGCTCGCTCAAGGTTACGCGAGCGCGTTGGGGCTGAAGGACTAGAAGGCCGGTATCGACATTGGTGATCGCCTCAATTTCGGCCTGTTTCGGGTCGAATGCCAGCATGACCGAATCCGTTCGGCATGACGGGTTTCCGTCGCCTTTTTCCATCCAGAAACGCGCGATGATTCGATCATCGGAGTGTGAGACTGCCTGTCGCATCTGGCAATTGCCTGCCTGTTGAGTCTCAAACCCCGGCCGGACCAAGTCTCTGGACTGCACGGGCTGGGCATTCCAGAGCATATGCCGAGTTCTCGCATCGCATGAATTCCGAGTATCGCTTAAGTTCAGAAATTCCAATGCGATTCGTTTGAGAGGACGCAGCCAAGCGATCAGGCAATGGCGCTACGACAATACTGCGCCGCTAGAGCGCGTCCGTATCAAGTTGAAACAGTAGCATGTTTATGCAACTGCCTCGCAAACGCCGAGTAAGCGTCAACCTAAGCCGGACACGCTCTACCGCGCGGGAGTTCGGCAGTAAAGAAGTGTTCCAGGCAATCAGTGGATGCATTCGCGGCCGTATCCAATCTCGACAAAAAAAGACAAGTTCAGGATACGTGGCGATGTTTGCAAGGAAGGACAATTTACGGAAAGCTGGATGTTGACGTATCAGTTTGTCGTGATTCACCGTAAGTGTGCGTGTGGGACGAATTCGCACAGGCGAGAAGCGAGGTGCCGTGGTCACGAATTCTAGCGGCAGAGAGAAAAATAGCGGGATTGAAGCGCAGCTATTTCGTGCGGCTGACAAGCTCCGAAAGAATCTTGAACCTTCGGACTACAAGCACGTCGTTCTTGGATTGATATTTCTTCGTCATGTCTCACATAGCTTTGAGGTTCGACATGAGGCGCTTTTAGGGGAAGACCCAGAAATTGCGGAAGACCCTGATGAATATATCACCGAGAACGTGTTCTGGGTGCCGAAGGAAGCCCGATGGACGTACCTCCAAGCCCAAGCCAGGCTGCCGGACATAGGCAAGTTAATTGATGGCGCAATGATTGCCATCGAGGCATCAAACCCTTCCCTAAAGGGGGTGCTGGTCAAAGACTTCAACCGGCCGTCACTCGATAAAGTAATGTTGGGCGAATTGATTGATTTGATTTCAAGCATCTCTCTGCACCAAGAAGGTGCCAAGGCGCATGACTTGCTTGGCAAAGTGTATGAGTACTTCCTCGGCGGATTTGCGGGATCGGAGGGCAAACGCGGCGGAGAATTCTACACGCCCCGATCAATAGTGCGCGTTCTCGTTGAGATGCTCGAACCTTTCCCCGATCGCGAGCGTGGTGTCGAGGGCCTCATCTACGACCCGTGCTGCGGCTCCGGCGGAATGTTCGTTCAAACTGAGAAGTTTCTTGAAGCACATGGCGGCCGGACCAGCCAGCTTGCCATCTACGGGCAGGAAAGCAATTACACGACTTGGCGGCTCTGCAAGATGAATCTCGCGGTGCGGAGCATTGATGGGAGCGGCATTGCTTGGAACAACGAGGGAACGCTCCACAAGAACGAGTGGCACGACAAGAAATTCGACTTCATTCTCGCCAACCCGCCGTTCAACGATTCCGACTGGGGAGGTGAGCGGATCCGGGAGGATGCGCGTTGGAAATTCGGGATGCCCCCGCCTAGCAACGCCAACTTCGCTTGGCTCCAGCACATCCTCTGGCATCTCTCCCCAAACGGTACAGCCGGAATAGTGCTTGCGAACGGCTCAATGTCGTCCCAACAATTAGGAGAAGGCGAAATCCGCAAGGCAATGGTCGAGGCCGACTTGGTCGATTGCATGATCGCGCTTCCGGGGCAATTGTTTTATTCAACACAAATCCCGGCCTGCCTCTGGATTTTGGCAAAAAATAAGTCGAACGGCGGATTCCGCGACCGCCGTGGCGAAGTGTTGTTTATCGACGTTCGTAGGCTCGGGCATATGGTAGACCGCGCCCGCCGTGAGTTGACAGATGGTGATATCGCACGAGTCGCCGCGGCTTACCGCGCTTGGCGGGGAGAGAAAGATGCGGGCAATTACGCCGACGTTCCGGGTTTCTGCAAGTGCACAACTCTAGAGGAAATTCGCGATCACGGCCACGTGCTGACACCTAGCCGCTATGTCGGTGCAGAAACACCAATGAATGATGGCGAGGAGTTTGAGGACAAGACAAAGTGTCTTGTCTCACAACTTCACAAACTACAGACCGAGGGCGCACGACTGGATGTCACGATTGCAAAAAGCCTAACCGTTCTTGGACTCTGGGACCGCACGAAATGACCAATACTGACGAAAGGCGGTGGCGGCAACGCCTGGAAAGATTCGGCTTGGCACTTGTGCAGTTGGATGAGGCCTGCAAGCTGGATTCGTATACCAACCTCGAACGTGCCGGGTTGGTGCAAACCTTCGTGTTCTCCTATGAACTTGGCTGGAAAGTCCTGAAGGATCTACTGTTTTATGAAGGACACGAATTGAACAGCCCTCGTGAGGTGATCCGCAAGAGTTATCAATTAGGCTTCATCAGCGAGGGCGATTGCGAGACGTTTCTCGGCGCATTAGGCAACCGTAATCGGTTAACACATACGTACGATGAATCGTCGGCCCAGAGCGCGGAAGCATTGATTAAAAGTCGATATCATCCGATGCTGCGCAGATTGTGGCAAACGTTGAATCAAAAATGCTCCGAATGACCGATGGCCTGAAGGCGAAACATCGAGCAGCGATTATTGATGCCTTCGCTACCAACGACCGAGTGGAACGGGCCGTATTATTCGGCTCGCGTGCTACGGAGACGTATACTTCTGTCTCGGACGTGGACATCGCACTGATCGGTGAGCACCTCACGTTGGACGATCTAGCACGCCTCGACGCTATTATAGAGGAGCTTACGGTTCCCCAGCAAGTTGATTTGCTCCTTTACGCGACCATCAACAACGGCACATTGCAAGAGCACATCGATAAGCAAGGAATCGAGTGGTATCGTCGGCTAGGGAACGAGGGAACGAAGTTGCCGCGCCTTTTGCCCCGACACCGGACGATGCTTGAAGCGATTTTGCGGGAACGTCTGCCCGGTGCCGAGGCATGGGTCTGCGGGTACCGCAGGGGCGACGACGATGACGAGTGCGAATTGGATCTGGTACTGCGCGCACGAAACCTGCGGGATATCCCGGACGACCGGTTGGCTGATATCAAACAGGAGATGTGCGCCTCGTCCGTTCCCATTCGAATGAACCTGTACGATTGGGCGCGCTTGCCGGAGAGATTCAAATCGGAGAGTGAGCGCGATCACTTGGAATTGGTCGGAGAAACTAGGCCGGATTCGAGAAGAAGCTGGTTGACGGTTCCTCTCGGTCAAGTCGCGGAACTGACGTTGAGCAGCGTAGACAAAAAGACCAAACCTGATGAATGCCCGGTGCTGCTGTGCAACTACATGGATGTTTATTCCAACCGGTTCATTCGCTCCGATTTTGATTTCATGAAGGCAACCGCGACCGAGCGCGAGATTCAAAGATTCAGGCTACGGGCCGGCGACGTCGTCTTTACGAAGGATTCTGAACGACACGACGATATAGGCGTGCCGGCACTCGTTCGCGATGACGTGGACAATCTTGTCTGCGGATACCATCTGGCGATGCTGCGCCCATTGCACAATTCGACCCTCGGTTCATACCTGTTCTACGCAATGCAAATCGGAAATGTCCAGAATCAGTTTCGCGCCTACGCAAACGGCGTTACCAGATTCGCGTTGCGGAAGAACGATATTCTGCGTGTCGAAATTCCCCTTCCTTCTCTTCCCAAACAGCAGGCCATTGCTCACGTTCTAGGCTCTCTGGACGAGAAGATCGAGGCCAATCGATGTATGAACGAGACGCTGGAAGCAATAGCCCAGACAATTTTCAAGGACTGGTTCGTCGATTTCGGACCTGTCCGCGCCAAACAGGCAAATCGTCGGCAGTTCCTTCCCCAGCACATCCTGTCCCTCTTTCCGGATCGCCTCGTTGATTCCGAAATCGGCAAAATACCGAACGGTTGGAAGGTAGGGCAGTTCATGTCTTTTTTCGAATTATTATCCGGTGGAACACCAAGAACTTCGGAAAGCAGATTTTGGAACGGTCAAATCCCTTGGGCTTCCATTGCCGATCTGAAATCAAACGGCACTTGGCTCAATCAAACTCAAAAATTTATCACGGAACAAGGTTTGGATAATAGCTCCGCCAAACTGTTGCCGAAAGGAACAACAATCATAACTGTCAGGGGAACTGTCGGCAGAGTTGCTATTGCGGGCAAAGAGATGACGACCAATCAGTCGTGCTTTGCTTTGCGCGCATTGCCGGAGATCTCTGAATTTTGGGTGTATCTGCAACTCCTGTTTTTTGTTGGAGTGCTGAAGTCAAACGCACATGGTTCAGTTTTTGACACTATTACCAAGAAGACATTTAAACAACTCCTGATCAGCTCTCCCCCGATTGAATTGATTGGAGAATTCCACAAAGTCGTTAGCAATATATTTGAAAGGATATTGATTAACGATCAAGAGATTGAAACGCTCTCCGAAATTCGGGACACTCTCTTGCCAAAATTGATTTTAGGTGAATTGCGAATACCAGATGCTGAGAAACTCCTTGAAGAAGTGGGTATTTGATGGCGTTGGCGACTGAAGATCGAGGCAAAATTTAGATCATCGATTGATCCACGGCATCACGGATTTGACGGGACAGTGAATTTATCTGAGTTCAACAACAAGGTGTTCGTCACGGGCGCACGTCCTTGACGAATGAATTTTGCTGCTTCGTTAATCCTGAAGGCGCATGGCGCACTCCATGAATCCATTTGCGACAGAATCCGCGATTTCCATAGGGAAGCCTTGGGGGAGAGCTGAAATGGTGCTCTCCAATGCCGTGTCCGCTTGACTGCTTATGTCGTCAAAAATTTGGTGCACGGCATCCTTGGAGAACCCTGCTCTTATTCCAGTTTCGACGATATGTCGCCGGATGATATCGGTCACCCGGTATTTTCCGGACTTACCCATGCGCATTGCCAGGCGAAAGTGCTTTCGCTCGATTTGACGCTTATCAACCAGCGGTTGGACAGTAAGCACATCGTAGAGCGGGGCCATTTTGAATCGGCCGCCGGGAAAAATACAGAGGCTGAAATTCTTTGCGTGGCCATCCGTAGCGCCGATCAACCAAAACAGTATGTTTGCCTTTAGGAAGTCGCTGCGGTCCATGCTCTGCTCGTCGCTCCCGCGCAGCAAGTCCATGATTTCAACGATTCCCGGCCCGCCCTCGTTCTGATACTTTCTGGTCGGCGGAACCGAAAGCGCTTGGCAGCAATCCTCATGCGGCAGACGAATCAGGCGGCCGTCGCGAGTCCAGCGGCGGTCGAAACGCTCGACAACGAGCGCTCTTTGCGTGCCGAATGTTGCAATCTCGGTTTTCGCCGTGCGCAGGCCGAAAGCTTTGATGAGTTCAATGCAAAAATATTCGTTTTCGACGCTGTTCGATAAATCCATGCCGTTTGGCAATCTGCCGATCTGCGGTTTGACAATGTGCGTCGTCGGAGTCGTGCCGGTCGGCTTGATCCATTGTCCGCCATGGCAGAGCAGTGCGGTTTTGTGTTGGGCGCCAGCCACAGAGATGCGGAAGTCGTGGTCGCGTCGGATGCCAAGTGGATTTTCGTCGATGTTCGTCAATAGGGTTGCGATCTGCGCTTCGGTCTGCGGTTCGCCGCTTGGGCGATCCGCGGAAGTTGGCGCTTCACCGTCGCGTAAGAATTGCAGTGCGCCGATGCAGTCGCGTCCGATTTCATAGAGCAGGCTGAAGGCATCCGTACCGGCCGCGCCGACCTGCACGGCAATTCGGTTGCGGGCGCGCTCGTTGTCCGGGAGCAGGTTCTCGAGCACCGAAAGAACCTGCGCGCCGACATAGCGGTCCGAACTTAAAGGCAAAGAGAGCGAAACAGGAAGGCGATGTTCCCAGCCCAGCCAATCCTCTGAATAGGCGAAGCTTATCGCGCCTGCCCGTCCGCGCAGGATCTGTCCGACGAGCCGGCCGTTCAGAAATACATTCAGCGGCTTATGGCTGCGTTTCCGGCCCATTCTAGAAGATATCCTCCAGTTCCGCCGCGGATATTTTGCTGCGATCGCGGATGGTGATTTCGAGATCAAGCGCCGCAAGCAGGTCGAAGAGGGTCTCAAGCTTGGCGTTCGCAGCGCCGGTTTCAATCTTGGAGATCGTTTCCTGCCAGACGCCGCTCAGATCGGCGAGTTGTTTTTGCGTCAGTTTCTTCGCCTTGCGCTCCTCGCGGATCGCATGGCCGACATCTTTCGGGAGCCGCGCCAAGTGTTGCATTTCGTTTCTCCTGCCCGGAGAATTTGTTCCACAGATCATAAATTGTCAATATGAATTAAGGATCATAATCTGGAATTATGGCGTTGAGATCAATATGCTGGATTTCGGTTTGCGGCAATCGATGCGTTGCCTGCGATGACCAAGAAGAATTCAACTGCGATATCCTGTTTCCGTCGCCGGCCGCCTCCTCGGCGTCGTCTGCAAAACGATCGAAACCGGACAAACTTTCGACCAGGAACGGCGATCGAAATGCGCGCCCTGAATCCCGAAAAACCGCTTGACGCAAGGCTGGGGTCTCCGTCCCGCCCTCCGTCCTGAAACTACGGACACCAAATCGGAACAGACAAGAGAGTTCCTGAACCTGATGATTCAAACCAAAACGAGAACCGCTCCAAACCGAGCTACGCCGCGGCGCTTTTTTCGGCGAACGGAGGCGGCAAACGGATTTCGTCGCCGAAACGCGGCTCCAAGCAGCGGGAAAGGATGCGTCTTTCCCGCCCGAGCATCGTTATCACGACGCGGTCGCATTCCTCCTCGTCTCTTGCTTCGATCGCATCCACAAGCGCCGATGCCAATTCGGCGGCGTCCAGCAATTCGCTGGCGCTGGCGTTCGGGATGTAGTGGAGAACCTTGGCTCGAATGCCGTAGTCCAGAATGAGCCTGTAAAACTTGTCCAGAAACGAATTCCGGGCGGCATCGCTGATGCGCTGGCGAAGGGACAGGTCGGCGCGCAGCAATTCCTCCGATCCGTCCTTCGGGGTCTGAATCTGGAACGCCCGTTCCAAAGCGCGGATCGCCTCAAGGTCCGACGAAGTCCGCCGAAGAGCGGCTGAGCGGGCGACGGACCTCGAAAGAACAAGATGCACATCCAAATACTCGCCGAGATTGTCCATTGAATGCGGGGCGACCACGCTTGTGCGATTCGGAAGGAGTTGCACGAGGTCCTCGCTTGCGAGCATCAGCAGCGCTTCCCGAATCGGAGTTCGGGAGATTCCGAATCGCTTCGCGAGCGCCATCTCGTCCAAAGCCGCTCCGGGCATCATCCGCAGCCACAATATGTCTTCCCGCAAGCTTTCGTACACGCTCAAGGAACCGCGCCGCTTGCGGTTTGCACCGCTTGCCTCGCCAAACCCGCCGGCCAGTTTTCGCAACAGAATCCTCCTGAAATTTGAACTTGCATAATGATTGCATAACGATAATCTGATGTCCAACATTTGTTCACAGGGGAAGGCTATGAAAAAGATTCATATCACGACCGCGTTCTTGGCCGCCGCGCTTGCAGCGGGCGGAGCGAACGCTCAGGACTGGAAGATCGCGTTCTTCGCGGCGTCGTCGCAAAACGGTTTCAACCAAGCCACGTACGCGGGAATTGAGGAGAGGGCGGCCGAGCTCGGTGTCGAGACCGCGATATTCGACGGTCAATTCGATGCGGAAAAGCAGTACAACCAGATTGAGGATGTTCTCGCGGGCGGGAATTACGACGGCTTCATCGTCATGCCGAACGACAGCATCGGCATCGCAGGCGCATTCGAGCAAGTGATCGCGGCGGGCATTCCGATCGCGACGACGCTGTTTCCAATCGGTCCGGATCTCAACAGTCTTGATCCGCAGGTGCCCGGGATAACGGCGACACTGGCTTCGCCGCCTGTCGACGGCGCGACCGAACAGGCGAATGCGCTGGTGAAGTTCTGCGAAAGCTTGGATCCGTGCAACGTCGTCGCCATCATCGGCGCGAAGATTTTCCCGTTCGACAATCTCCGGCTCGAGACGTTTCTCAATGTTCTGGGCGAGCACGACAATATCGTCGTCGTCGCGACGGGAGAAGGATGGTACGATCCCGATACCTCCCTGACGGCGATGACAGACATTCTGCAGGCGAACGACGATGTGCATGCCGTGCTGTCCAATGCCGACCAGCATCTTGTCGGCGTGGAGATCGCGCTGGAAGCCGCCGGGTACGATGTCGAAGAAGTGTACCTGTCAGGCGGCGGCGCGGCGAGCATCGCGGTCGATGCCATCAGGGAAGGGCGCTGGGATGCCACTCTCGCGTATTTTCCCAAGACGATGGGCGTGCTCGCGCTGGACGCGATCGTCACCAGGCTGCAGGGCGGAGACCCGCCGGTCGCGATCAACATGGACTTGGTAGGCCCGATGCCGCCTATGATCACCAAAAAGGAGCTGGACGAAAATCCCGACTTCACCGGCGAGTGGGAGCAGTAGGTCAATCCTCGTTGGCGCGGGGCGGCCGTGAATGTGCCGCCCCCAAGACTTGCTCAAGGCTCACGGGATCGGGGACGACCGCACAATGAACTACCGAATCGCAGCCGACATAGGCGGCACGTTCACCGACATTGTTTGCCAGAACACGGCAAGCGGGGTCTGCAAGGCGGTCAAGGTTCTTTCGACGCCGGAAAATCCGGCGCTTGCCGTGCTGCGGGGAATCGAAGTCGCTGTTTCGCCGGAGGCTGCGGTCGAATTTTTTGTGCACGGCACAACAGTCGGCCTGAATGCGTTGCTGACCCGCACGGGCGCAAAAGTCGCCTTGGTCACGAACAGGAATTTCCGAGACATCTATACGATTCAGGGCAACGACCGCGGCGAAATTTTCTCTATCCGCTGGAACAAGCCCAAGCCGTTGGCGACGCTTGAGCATACATATGCGATACGGGGCCGGATAGCGGGGTCGGGCGAGGTCGCTGAAGAGCTTCATCTTGAAGATCTCGACGCGCTTGCAGATGCGGCGCGGAGCGAAGGTTACGAAGCCGTAGCCGTCTGCCTGCTGTTTTCATTCAAGAATCCGGACCATGAGCTCCGGGTCGAAGCCTATCTCCGCGAACGCCTCCCCGGAGTGGCCATCGGCCTGTCGCATAGAGTGTCGCCTGAATGGCGCGAATTCGAGCGCACATCGACGACTGTGATGGACAGCTACTTGGCTCCGGTGATCCGCGGATATCTGGAGTTGCTGGTCGACGAGCTGCAGCGACGGTTCCCGCACGGCCGCGGCCTTCATGTCATGAAGTCCAACGGCGGCGTGATGTCGGCGGAATCCGCGAGCAAGATGCCGCTGCAGACGCTTCTCTCGGGGCCGGTCGGCGGCGCAATCGGAGGGAGAGCGCTCTCTTCGGCGACAGGCCGACCGAATCTCATTTGCATCGACATGGGCGGCACGTCGTTCGATGCGAGCCTCATTATCGACGGCGTTCCGTCTTCGTCGAACGAGACCAAGATTGAAGGTCTTCCAGTCCAGATGTCCGTTGTGGATATTCATGTCATCGGAGCGGGCGGCGGATCCATCGTATGGGAGGAAGCCGGCGCAGTGCGGGTGGGTCCCCAATCCGCCGGTTCCGTGCCCGGCCCCATCTGCTACGGGCGAGGGGGCGACGAGCCGACGGTCAGCGACGCCAACCTGGTGCTCGGCCGTCTCGACAGCTCCAATTTTTCCGGCTCGGAGATTGCTCTGGACCGGACCGCCTCCGAGGACGCGCTGAGTCGGATGGGTTCCAGATTCGGAATGGATGCGCGCGCAATGGCGCAAGGCGTTCTCGACATCATCAACGCGAAAATGGCTGATGCCATTCGGACCATTACCATAAGGAGAGGCATCGACCCTCGCGATTTTTCCCTCGTCGCGTTCGGCGGCGCGGGTCCGGCGCAGGCTGTCGCTTTGGCCGAAGAGCTTGAGATCAAGGAGGTCATGGTTCCGGTGCACCCGGGCGCCTTCTCCGCCTGGGGCATGCTGCAGACGGACATCCGGCACGATTGCAAGGAGACTTGCTACGGCTTCTGGGATTCCTTGAATGCGGCCGACGTGGAAAAAATATTCCGGCGTCTTGAAGAAGAAGGAAGGAACCATCTTTTGGGCGAAGGCGTGAAGAGCGGCGAAATCCGCTTTGAACGAAGCGCGGATTTCCGCTACTTCGGCCAAGAGTATGTCCTAACGGTTCCCATTGCCGGAGGAAATTTGGACATGGAAATAATTCGCCGCAGCTTCGACGACGCCTACTTGCGGCAATACGGGCACAACAGCCCTGAGGCTCGAATCGAGATGGCGAACATACGGCTGACCGCGATAGGCAAGCTTGCTCGCCCGTCCGAGGCCCCACCGATTGCGCTCGCGAGGACTGAACCGCGGTCTCGCGACGTGTATTTTGCGGGCGCGCTGCATGAAACGGCGGTGCTGGACCGATCGGGGTTGAGCGAATGCGACGTCGTTTCGGGGCCGGCGATCATTGAGGAAACCACCGCAACGACGCTGGTCCCGCCGAATTGGCAAGCGCAGCTGATCGGAGGCGGGCATCTCGTTCTGGGACCTGCGGAGAACGGATAGATGACTGCGGAAGCCGATCCGATCACAACCGAAGTTGTTCGCAATTTCGTCACATCATGCGCGGAGGACATGAACGCTGCGCTTTGGCGCTCGGCATATTCGGCCGTGATCTATGAGGGCCGCGACAGCGCGGTCGCGCTTCTTGACGCCGACGGCAATATGCTGGGGCAATCCACCGGCGTTCCGCTGTTCGTAGGGGCGATAGACGCCTGCGTGCACCACGTGCTCGACTACTACGGCGAGGACATGGCGCCAGGCGATATTTTCATAATGAACGACAGCTACATGCAGGGCACCCACCTGCATGACATTACGGCGATCGGTCCTGTGTTCCATGGAGGCGAACTCGTCGGATTCGGTGCGGCAAGGGCGCATTGGAACGACATCGGGGCGATCGATCCGGGGTCCACAATGGGTTCGACGAGCATCTACCATGAAGGATTGCGCCTCGGTCCGACCAGGATCGTAAAACAAGGCAGCCCGATCAGGGAATGGTACGATCATCTGCGGTTGAATACCCGGCTCCCCGATGTTTCGATCGGCGATCTGAATGCCCAGATTGCTTCCATCAAGACCGGGCAGAGGCGGTTGTCGATGCTTCTGGACCGGATCGGGACCGACGTCTACCGGTCGGCCTGCCGCAATATCTTCGAACAATCGCGAAAGATGGACCGCGAGGCGATCAAACGCTTGACGGACGGCACGTATTCGCGGGCAGGCTATCTCGACGACGACGGCGTCGGCGATGAGCCCGTGAAAGTGGCGCTGAAGCTCACGATCGAGGGAGACAGGATGATCGTCGACCTCGAAGGCACTTCCGGGCCGGTCGCAGGTTCGGTGAATTGCGGGGCGGTCCAAACGAAATCGCTCCTAAGGCTTGCCTACAAGACGATGATCAATCCGGAGCGGGCAATAACCGGCGGCTCGTTCGAAACCATGACCGTGAACATTCCTGACGAGTGCATGTTCAATGCGAAAGAACCCGCTGCGTGCGAGTGGTATTTCACCGGTCTGGGATTGCTCGCGGATCTCATGATTTCCTGCATGTCGGAAGCCTTGCCGGAGCGGGCGACTGCGGCGCATTACGGCGATTCAATGGTCGCCGCGTTCTTTTCGGTCGATCCGGGAAGGGGGCAGTGGATAGCCATTGAGCCAACCGCCGGCGGCTGGGGCGCGCGGTCCGACGGCGACGGCGAAAATGCATTGATCAATCTGGTAAACGGCGGATTCCGAAACATTTCCGCGGAAGTCTACGAGACCAAGTTTCCTGTTCGGGTGGAGGAGTTCTCGCTGCGGCGCGATTCCGGCGGCGCCGGGCGCTGGCGTGGCGGCTGCGGTGTCGTGCGAATATACAAACTGCTGGAAGGCTGCTACGGAGCGCTGTGGTTCGAGCGGTCCAAGTCTCCTGCGTGGGGCTTGCGCGGCGGATCTTCAGGGCAAGGCCCGGCCAACAGGATTGCGTTTCCGGACGGCAGAGAGGAGCGGCCATTGAAAATGAGGGCGAGGGAGCTTCCGGCGGGCACCGTCATCGATACGCGGACAGGCGGAGGCGGGGGATACGGCAATCCGAAGGCCCGGCCGCTGCAGGAGGTGCAGTCGGACGTTTTGCTGGGCCTTGTGTCACGGGAGGCGGCTTGGACGGAATACGGCGTCAAGCTTCGCGCGGATTTGTCGGTGAACAAGCACGAAACCGAGCCGCGGACGCCGATTTAGGAGCGTCCTAGTGCAATCGGAGCCAAGGGACCGAACCGCTCTCGTCCGTTTGAAGGGCATAGGCAAGTCCTTCGGCGGGATCAGAGTGCTTTCCGGCGTCGATCTCGATGTCGGGCAGGGCGAGATACATGGCTTGGTCGGCGAAAACGGCGCTGGCAAGTCGACGCTCGGCAAGATCATCGGCGGATACTACAGCGCCAGCGAAGGCACTCTGGAGGTCTTCGGGTCGAGGATATCGACTTGGTCGCCAAAGGAGGCGTTGGACCGCGGAATCGCAATCATGCATCAGGAACTTCAGCTTGTGCCCGAGCTGACTGTCGCGCAAAACGTCTTCCTCGGCATCGAAAGCCATAAATGGGGCGTTCTCTCGAATACGGAAGAGGAGCGCATGCCGCGCATTGTCAAGGCGACCGGCTTTGAACTTGACCCCTCCGAGAAGGTTGCAAATCTTTCCATTGCCGATCGCCAGAAAATCGAGATCATGCGCGCGCTTGCCAGAGAAGCGAAAGTGATCGTTATGGACGAGCCGACTTCGTCGCTTTCCGCCGAAGAGACGGACCGGCTTCATGCGACGATGCTGAAACTGCGCGACTCCGGCGGAACCGTCGTTTACGTCTCGCACTTTCTGGACAACATACTTGAAGTTTGCGATCGAATTACGGTTTTGCGCGACGGGCGCCTGGTTCGGACGGCGGACGGGCGCAAAGAAAGGAAAGCGTCTTTGGTATCCGCCATGCTCGGCGGGGGTCAGACCGAAACTCCGTTTCCCGCAAAAGCAAGAGCTCCTGATGGTCCAGCCGTGCTGGAAGTGGACAACCTGAGTGCGCAGAACGGAACGAGGAACGCGTCCTTCAAGGTCAATCGAGGCGAGATCGTCGGATTTATCGGACTCGTCGGAAGCGGGCGGACTGAAATAGCCCGAGCCGTGATCGGCGCCGATCAAGCCGCCGACGGAAGCGTGCGCGTCAACGGCGCTCGCTACGACTCGCGCAGCCCGTCCGCGTCGACACGGTTGGGACTTGTGATGGCTCCGGAAGACAGAAGGCGCCAAGGGCTGGTCATGACGATGCCCGTGCGGGCGAATTTCACGCTGCCGCATCTGCGGTCATTCGCCGACCGGCTGGGGCGGGTGCGGAGAAATAGGGAGGTCGGCGAGGCGCGGGAGGTGATTGAGCATTTCCAGATCAAGCCTTCCGACACGGAAGGAAACGTCTTCAATTTTTCGGGCGGAAACCAGCAAAAGGTGCTGTTGGGCAAATGGCTGTTGAGGGATCCGCAGATCGTTATACTTGACGAGCCGAGCCGCGGCGTCGACGTGGGCGCAAGGCAACGGATTCATGAAGCGATCGCGGAGGTCGCGGCGAACGGCGCAGGGGTGCTGCTCATCTCCAGCGAAATCGATGAGGTTTTGGGGCTGGCCCACAGAGCCTACCTTGTTTCGGACGGATGCATAGCAGGTGAAATAGATCCGGAAGGCAGAACGGAAGGCGAGATGCTGGAGCTTCTGTTCGATCTACAAAGGAGCAACGGGCCGCAGCTGGGTTCGGCAGGAGTGCAATGATCAATTTCGACCGACACAGGGTGGCGGGATTCCTCCAAGCTTACGCCGTTCTGGTGATAGGCGTAATTCTTATCATCATGCTCAGCCTGCTGAGCGACAGCTTTCTGACGCTTCGCAATCTTCAGAACATTCTCAATCAGAATGCTCCGCTTGCGATCATGGCAAGCGCGATGACGCTCGTGATCATCGGAGGCGGCTTCGACCTGTCGGTGGCCGCCATATTCGCGGTGGCCGGCGTCACCGCTGCATGGGTGGCATTGAATCTTGATCCCTATGTCGGACTGCTTGTCGCGCCTCTCGTCGGCGCGGCGCTTGGACTTGTAAACGGCGTGGTCATCACAAGACTGAACGTGCATTCATTCCTGGCGACCATCGCAACGAGCCTGGTGTTCAAGGGAGTCGCCATAGTCATTTCGGACGGGCGGCTGATTCCGGTCAGGATCGACGAATTCACCTGGCTCGGCCGCGACAAGTTCCTCGGCGTTTTCATCGCCGTCTATGTGTTGGTGGCGTTCGCGCTGATACTGACCTTCGTTTTGAACAGAACAACTCTGGGCCGAAAGATTTTTTCCGTCGGCGGCAATGAGGAGGCGGCTATTCTTTCGGGCATAAGAACCGACAGGATAAAAGTCGCGACATTTGTCATTGCCGGTCTTGCCGCCGGCCTTGCCGCCGCGATTTCGGTCTCGAGGATTTCGATGGGTCAAGCGAGCGCAGGCGCGGGCATGGAACTTCAGGCGATCGCCGCAGTCATTCTTGGCGGTACCAGCATCTACGGCGGCGTGGGCGCGGTATGGCGCAGCGTCGCCGGAGTTCTGCTTTTGGCGCTGATCAACAACGGCTTCAACATCCTGAACGCGGACCCGTTTTACAGAGACCTTACGACCGGACTGGTTATCCTCGGGGCTGTGGGCATCAGTGCCGCCGGGCGGCGCTGACAGGAGAATAGCGCACCGGGTATTCCAATGAATGCTTGCTCCTATGAATCCACGCGCTCCGCATTTCGCATGACGGGCGGTCGACGTTCCTTGCGCTCCTGACGAACGCAATGCATGATGACTCCAATCATCTGTCGGAAGCCGCTGTCCCTCCAGGAATTTGATGGCCGATTCTTGGACTTCGAGTCTGACCGGGCGCCGCCCGGAGACAGGGCGAATCCGCTCCGACAAAATCTATCGCACCGGATATTTCTAACCAGAAACCGGAACGCGGCCAAATTCTCCGAAACGCTGCAGGGAACACCTCTGAGCCCCTGAAATCCAACCAAATCAACGGAACGGGAAGCCAGGTCCTGTCTACGCCAATGCTTGCTTGGGTCCATGCTTAAGTGCCTGTCGACAACGAGACGGCAATCGAGCGGTGCGCTGTGAGGAAACAGATCACGGCAAAACGTTGCACCCAAATCCACCCCTTCCTACCGGTTCAGCACGGGAACGTGCGGATTTCGAAGATCATCTTCATAGACACGCTTCCGCACGTCTTGGAGAACGGCTGCAAACGGGGTGTCCTGCCGAAACGGTTCGGCAACTGGTTTGCGGTCTACGCCGGTTTGGCCGCCGGTTCCGCAGCGGCGTGATCGACCGGCTGTTCGCCGCGTTTCAGGAGCGGCATGCCACCGGCGATGGGCCGTGCCTATGAAGGCGACAAGGCGGCAGACAATTCCGACAGCGCGTGCATTCCGGCCCGCTGCGGGTTTCTCCTCGGCATTTGCTGCGGCCGGATGAGTCGCGGAAGTCACGTTTCTGGTGGAATAGGCAGTTTAAAACCGGGGTGACTTCGGCAGCAAGGATTGGCGGAGGTTTAAGCACGATCCTGAGAGGATTCCCCTTCAGAAAGGCTGTCGGCAAGTTCCTCCAGTGCTTGGGTGATTTTCCAGCCGAGATTTACTGCAACCATAGCGGATCTGGCGATTACCGGGCCGGCCGCCGAGAAAGTTGACTCGTTAAGATCGAGATCTTCCAAAACTTGTCTCAGGAGGTTGACTAACTCGAGCAATTCGGACCGATGCGGTTCGGCAATTTCAATCGCGGCCTGTCGCAAGCATCCAGGGCCGGGAAGCCCTTCAACCTCCCGAATTGCGAAGTTCACAGTAGCAAGGAGGCGATATGCAGCACGGGCAATCACTTTATAGTTGGGTGCCAAAATTTGGTATCCATACTGGTGGTCTTCACGACTATGGCCGTTCATTTCGCAAAGCATGCCGCGGAATTCCTTGCCGCGGGCAGATAGCCACCATTTGGCGTTCTTCTGGTCAAAATGCTCAATTTTATTGTCGATTTCTTTGACAATATCATCGACTTTATGCGAGTAAGGATATTTTTCACTGGATCCGGAAGCGATTTTTTCAAACGCGATTTTAGCAAAATCCTCTGCAGCATCTGCAGTGCCCTTTATGAAAATTTTGAATGCAGTTTGATCACTGCTTGTACGGGCATTAATAATGCCCTTTACAAAGCCATCGACAGCCACCGAAATATTTCTTAAAGCCATCGCACGACGTTCCTTATACACTTCAGGTTTCATAATTAGTTTGCTTTCTGTATCCGGCCATTTGCAGTGCCCGGCAATCAACCAGCCCTCTCGCGCAATCGAAGAGACGACATCACCGAGGGAATTCGCGTTGTCATGGAATTCATTTTGTGGAATTGCCAGCCCGTGAATAGTTATTTCTTTGCTTGTCCCAAGTTCATTCAAGTCTTGAAGCACTTCGCTGGGAAGCGAGTCTTTCGTGCTTGTAATGAAGGCAATGTCCCAGTCGCTGTCGGCGCGGCGGTCTCCGCGCGCCCTTGAACCATAGAGGATCGCAGCCTTGGCGTTCGGCCACAGACTCAGCGCGTCTTCGCACTTCTCCTTCACGATATTGCATGCTGAATCCGGAACGAAAGCGCTTTCGGCTGTTTCGGCAACTCCCTGCATTCGGGATCGCCTGTCTGAAGAAATCCCAAGCGACCGACCTGTATCCGGAACCGACGTTTGTTCGAATTCGGCTTGAGTCTCGGTTGAGCTCATCGAGCAATTCCTCAATTTCGGTGAATTGACCCTATCAAATAAGGTGCTTGGAATCAAAAGGATGGATCAGGGTCCAGCGGAAATGCCCCGAAATCGACTTCCGTTCCAAATCATTCCGGTGCCCAATTCCCAAGATGCGCCCGGCCCAGTCCGGTTCTCGAATGCGCTTCGGATTCATTTGAAACGGTTTGGCAGTTATCCAAGGATTGCCAGATCGCAGGAATTGCTTTCCGAGCCTGAACTTCGCGGGCTCCGAGCCGCCCGATTATTGTTCAAATCATTGCTCAAAAAGCCTCTTCCGACAATGATGGTGTCCGTCCAGTCGACACACTTCCGTATCGCAGTGCGAGGATGCCATCCCGAGTCAGGACGGTCCGCCAACGATCTCTATTCGACGCCGATAGCGCGAATGAACGCGCATCTATCGGAAACAGGTGCCAACCGCAGCTTATGCCTGGAGTAGCCCGTCGAAGGACGCCATACCTTGATCGGAACTCGAGCCTATGGCCAGTTGGGTGCATAACCCTCGATATCGGGAGGTTCCTGCCGCAAGAATCAATCCTTCCCTTGGCAGTTGAAAGCGACGCTATAAATTTACTGCCTCCATGCGAAACTGTCAGATCCGGCTCTGAACTTAGTCTGCGCCCTGTATACGAAGGGCGAAGAAAAGTTCATGCAGCATGGGCAGATGAAGCAATGCTGGGACTGTACGGCGGATTGCGCTGCGACATCCGAGCAAGGAAGGCTCGATACTCCCTCAAAACTTGCTTGTACGGAATGACAGTTTTTCGCAGAGTGGGTAAACGGACGCAAATTGGTCGAAAGCGGGACAAAACGAAACATCGATGGCACCCTGGGAAAGCGAAATAAGCGGAGCGAAGACCGGTCTCGGACGATCTTCGCGGTTCGCCGTTGCGCCGATGATGGACTGGACGGACAGGCATTGCCGGTTTTTCCATCGGCTGCTTACGCGCCATGCTCTGCTCTATACGGAAATGCTGACCTCGGCCGCGATCATGCACGGAGATCCGGAAAGTCTCCTCTTCTTCAGGAAGGAGGAGCACCCAATTGCGGTTCAGATCGGCGGAAGCGATCCGGAGGAGCTGGGAGAGGCGGCTCGCGTAGCGTCGCAATTCGGATACGACGAGATAAACTTCAACGCGGGCTGTCCGTCGGAGCGCGTGCAGGACGGCTGCTTCGGCGCTGTAATGATGACCCGGCCAGAGCAGACTGCGGAGTGCGTTCGCGCGATGGTCGAATCAGCCAAGGGCACGGAAGTTACCGTCAAATGCCGGATCGGAGTCGACGAGCAGGATCCGTACGAAGCGCTTCCGCGCTTCATCGAGGCCGTTTCCGCCGCAGGCGTCTCGCGGGTGGCGGTGCACGCCCGCAAGGCTTTGCTGGCGGGACTGAGTCCGAAAGAGAACCGGGAAATCCCGCCTTTGAACTACGACATCGTCCGCCAGATCAAGGACTCCTATCCAGGTCTGTCAATCTGCGTAAACGGCGGAATTTCAACGCTTGAGCAGGCGGAAAGTTTTCTGCGGGAGGGTCTGGACGGCGTGATGGTGGGGAGATCGGCATACAAATCGCCGGGGGCGATGCTGCAGGGCGTCGACAGTCGGATATTCGGCGACGAACGGCGGACCGACTTGCGGGAAGCCGTTTCCGCCATGATTCCCTATATCGAGGAGCACGTCGCATCAGGCGGTCAGGTGCGACATGTGACTCGGCACATGCTGGGGCTGTTTTCCGGACGACCGGGCGCGAAGCAGTGGCGCAGGGCGCTCTCGGATCCGGCGAAGTTCATGGCTCAGGGGGCTTCCTGCTTGGAAGGCATCATGGACCAGCTCTCGCTTTGAGAAAGCCTTGCGATGCATGATGAACGGACTCAAAAATTCATGCTGTCGCCGTTCTTTGGACTGAGTGGGATTTGGGCGTTTCCGAATCCGGGCGGCCAATAATGTCCGGATCCTGCGGCGCGTCGATGCGAGCGCAAACCGATAGGTGTTCGGAGGCGTTCGGTTATTGATGTGGTCCGGCCTCGAAGGCGCGAATCAAGATCGTTGTCGCCGTCCGCGACGGCGGCGCAGCATATGCCCTCTGCCCGGCAGCTCGGCCAGGATGGACACGCGCTCGTCGCGCGTGAGCGAGGCCCAATTCCTCACCTCGTCTGCCGTCCGATGGCATCCGACGCAGATGCCGGCAGCCGAATGGATTACGCAGATTTGTTTGCAAGGACTATCCGGCTCGTCTCTTTTCCAGGTCGTGTCGGTCAAGCCGCGCTCTCCAATAGCGACAATCGATCAAGCGCGCCTTGCAAGATGATGGACGCCGCGATCTTGTCCACGACCTCGCGGCGTCGGCTTCTGGAAATGTCCGCTGCGATGAGCGATCTCTCCGCTTCGACAGTCGAAAGCCGCTCATCCCAAAGGCCGACAGGCGCATTCGAAACCGACGCAAGGTTTGACGCGAACGCCCGCGCGGACTGGCAGCTAGGCCCTTCGGAGCCGTCCATGTTGCGGGGAAGCCCGACAATATATCCGCCTGCGTCGCGGCCATCCGCTATCTCCAGAATGCTCGCGGCAAGTTTCTTGAATTGATCGCGCTTCAGCGAAACCAAGGGCGACGCAACCGTCCAAAGCGGATCGGAAACCGCAACGCCCACGACCTTCGATCCCAAGTCCAAGCCGATCAATGCACGGCCTTTGGGCAGCGAGTCCTTAAGCTGCGCGATGTCGTCGGTAGGTTCAATCATTGCCGAGGTCGGATTGTCGCCAAGCGGACTCTATAGTCTTCATCGCCGCCGAATCGCCGCTGAACGCGGTCTTCGCTTGTTCGTAAACGACGTTCGCGCGTTCTTTTTGCCGCAGAACGCCCAATGCGCGGATCAGCCGCGCCCATTCTTCGGGAGCGCCTCCGTCGCTCATGAGCCTCTCCTCGAGGCCGTCGACCATGGCTGCGACCATCGCGTCCCGTTCTTGATCCGTAAGATCGGACGCTGCTTCGATATCCTCTCTGGTCGGCCCGGGCAGGTCATCCGAGGGCAATGCCGCCGACTCCGCCGGCAAGAGGCCTGCAAACGGCGCGACCTGCTCAATTTGGTTTTCCAGTTCAAGAACCCAAGGTTCGTCTCGAGGCGCGTTCTCAAGCATGCTTCGCCAAATATGGAACGCCTGATCGGGCCTTCCGGTTTGCGCGAACATCGCGCCCGCGTAGTAGAGGGCAATGGGTTGTTCCGGATCAATTTCGAGCGCCCTGAAGATGGCGGCCTCCGCTTCCGGCGAGACGTATCCTGAAACGTTCAGAACCAAAAGTTCAGCATATTCGGCATGGTCGTCCGCTGTTGCCCGCTGCTGCAGAAGATTGATTGCCTTCAGCTTGGCATTCGCCGCCGCTGCGAAATTGTTCAGGTTCGCTTCGTGTCGAGCCAGGAGCTGCAATCCCTCGATATCATTCGGGCGCTGATCGACCGCGGACCGCAGTTGTTCCGCCAGCGCAAGATATTCTGCATCCGCATCGACTGGCGGATGCTCGGTCCGGATCAGGCTTTCCGCCTCGGACTGGCTTGGCCGATTTGCACGCGACTCGGCGGCGTCGGCCAATCGCTGAGCCAAAGGCAAACCCGGCGTCCCGGGCTGTCCGATATGGGAGTGCAGCGCCAAAGCGCCGGGGAGCAGCGCAATCGCAATTGCAATTGCGGCCATGCGCGTCGCAAGACGAGGCGCGCTTTTCGTCCTTTCGCTCTTTTCGTCCGCGCCGGCTCTAAGTATCCGCCGCGAAACTTCGAGCTTCGCCTGCGCAGTCTCTTCGGCATCCCTTCCGCCGCGCTCGGCTTCAAGTTCGATTTCCCGCAACTGATCCTTGTACAGCTGCACATCGAAATCCGTGCATTTGTCCGGCTTCGCGCGTCCTCGAATCATGGGCACGATGATCGCCGCCGCCGCTGCAAGGCCGATCGCGACTGCGACCGCGTAGAATTCCATAGGCATCCCCAGTCGTGCCCGCTTGCAGCGATCGGAACGCCTTCCGACGCCGCGCAAGCTCGTCCGCGCCGCTCAGCAACGCTCCAATAATTATAGCGCGTTCCCGCTCACTGCTATATATGGCAACTTGTTCGCGGTTCTCCAGCGCGACGTTTTGGGCAAATCTGCAGATTTGGCGGCAAACTGAGGCCTATTGTGCGCGAGTGGCCAGGATTGGATTTTGCGGGGTCGTGCGAAAGATGAAGCGATATTCGGCATTCGCTGTCATTAGGGAAGCGCTGCGTCGGCATGCCGGATGGGAACGCGCGTGGAATTCGCCTGAACCCGCGGATCGCTACGATGTCGTCGTTGTCGGCGCCGGCGGGCACGGTCTCGCCACAGCCTACTATCTCGGCAAGAATCACGGCATCCGGAATGTCGCGGTCGTCGAAAAGGGCTGGCTCGGCGGAGGCAACACCGGCCGAAACACGACCGTCATCCGCTCGAACTACCTGCAAGACGATTCCGCCGCCATCTATGAAAAAGCCCGGGGTCTCTACGAAACGCTGAGTCAGGAGCTGAATTTCAACCTGATGTTCAGCCCGCGCGGCGTCATGATGCTCGCGCAGACCCACCACGAGGTGCGCGGGTACATGAGGATCAACAACGCCAACATCAATCAAGGCGTGGAGACGGAGTACGTCGGGCCCGAGCGCGTGAAGGAAATCTGCCCGATCATATCCGTGGAAGGTCCGCGCTACCCGATACTCGGAGCGCTCTGGCAGCCGCGAGGCGGAACCGCTCGACATGATGCGGTGGCTTGGGGATATGCGAGAGCGTGCTCCGACATGGGCATGGACATCATCGAGAACTGCGAGGTCGTCGGGATTGAGCGCGATGCAGAAGGCGTCTCGGGGATTCGCACGACGCGGGGTTCAATCTCGTGCAAGAAGCTTGCAATCGTCGTCGCGGGGCACTCGGGCGTGCTTGCCGAGTTGGCGGGATTCCGGCTACCGATCGAATCCGTCGCATTGCAGGCGCTCGTTTCGGAGCCCGTCAAGCCCTGCTTGGACATAGTGGTGATGGCGAACACCGTCCACGGCTACATCAGCCAGTCGGACAAGGGCGAACTCGTGATCGGCGGCGGTGCGGACGGCTACAACAATTACACGCAGCGGGGATCTTTCCAGCATATCGAGGAAACCGTCAGCGCCTTGACCGAGACCTTTCCGCTGATTTCGCGGTTGAAAATGCTGAGGCAATGGGGAGGTATCGTCGACATGACCGGCGACCGCTCCCCAATCATTTCCAAGACGCCCGTCGGAGGCGTGTTCGTCAACTGCGGCTGGGGAACCGGCGGATTCAAGGCGATTCCTGGCTCGGGATGGGCCATGGCGGAGCTTGTCGCCAAGGGCGAGCCCGGCAGCTTGGCGGCGAATTTCGGGTTGGACCGTTTCAGGGAAGGAAGGTTCATCGACGAAAGCGTCGCGGCAGGGGTGGCGCATTGACAAGTGCGGGCGGCCGGATGCAATCGGGCGATGCCGCGCCGGCGGCAGAGACCGGAGTGAACGCATGCTGAAACTCGTGTGCCCTTATTGCGGGATTGAGGCGGAGGAAACCGAGCTTTCCCCGGGCGGCGAAGCGCATCTGAAGCGATGCGGACCGGGCTCGAGCGATGAGGAGTTCGAGAGCTATTTGTTCATGCGGAAGAACCGAAAAGGCGTGCATTTCGAACGCTGGAGGCACAGCTACGGCTGCGGAAAATGGTTTCACGCGGCGCGATGCACGGCGACCTTGGAGGTGTTCGGGACCTATCCTGCGCAGACCTTCGGGCCGCCGGACGAAATTGTCGCCGCGATCAAGGAACGGCGACCGGATTGGGACGGCAATGAGTGATATGGATCTGCATATCTTGCAGCGGCTGCCGTCGAATGTTCCGGCTTGCAATTCCATCCTTCCGGCGGCGCCAACGCATCGGATGTCGCGATGAGCACGCGGCTCGCCTCGGGCGGACGACGGATCGACCGGGACGCTCCGTTGAAGTTCGCATTCAACGGGAAGAAGCTGAAGGGATACAGCGGCGATACTGTCGCTTCGGCGCTGCTGGCGAGCAATCAGCTGCTGGTCGGCCGTTCTTTCAAATATCACCGTCCGCGGGGCATAGTTTCCTGCGGGCCCGAAGAGCCGAATGCGCTGCTCGGAGTCGGCGAGGGCGCGACATTCACTCCGAACCAGCGCGCGACGACGACGGAGCTTTCGGACGGAATGACGATCTCCAGCCAAAACCATTGGCCGAGCTTGGAATTCGACGTCGGAGAGATTGCCAGCGCCGCGTCGGCGTTGCTGCCAGCCGGATTCTACTACAAGACGTTCATGCATCCGCGCCCGGCTTGGAAGCACCTTTTCGAACCGATGATCAGGCGGGCGGCCGGCTTGGGGCAAGCGCCGAAAGGCCGCGATCCGGACTTGTATGAACACTTCCACGCGCACGTCGATGTGTTGGTGATAGGAGGAGGCGTTGCGGGATTGTCCGCCGCCAAAGCTGCGGCCGGAGCCGGGGCGCGCGTCCTGATCATCGAACAGGAAGCATCCTGGGGAGGCCGGGCCGCAAAGGACGGAGCGCAGGTCGAAGGGCAGTCCGCCGAGGTTTGGCTTGCCGATGCGATCAACCAGCTGAACGCCTTCGGCAACGTGCGAATGGCTGCGCGAACGGTCGGCATCGGCGCATACGACCATGGGTACGTCCTTGCCTGCCAGCAGCATGCCGGCGGTCGCTTCGACCAGCGGCTTTGGCGGATTCGCGCCCGCAAGACGATTCTTGCCGCAGGCGCGCTGGAGCGCCCGCTGTGTTTCGCCGGAAACGACGTGCCCGGAGTCATGCTGTCGTCCGCAGTCAGGGATTATCTGAGCGATTTCGGGGTATCGCCCGGTGATCGCGTCGCCGTTCTTGCGAACAATGATGACGCATACCTGACCGCCGTTAAAATCGCCGAATCCGGATTGAGCGTTCCTGCGGTGCTCGATGTGCGGCAAAGCGCGAACGGACCGAACTTCCAACGCGCGCGCGAACTGGGCATAAACGTCGAGTTCGGCAAGGGCATCGCCTCGGTGAAGGGCCGGAGCAGAGTATCCGGCGTCGCGGTTTGCGCATATGCGGGCGAGGGCGCGGTCCTGAGCGAAATCGAGTGCGAAGCCGTCGCGATGTCCGGCGGATGGTCGCCGACTGTCCACCTTTGGTCGCATTGCGGCGGGAAGCTGAGATGGGACGAGCGCCAAGCGATGTTCCGACCGCTGGAAGACAGGCCGCCGGTCAACGATGACGGGCAGCCGGCCATGCAAGTCGTCGGCGCCGCGAACGGCGAGATGTCCACCGGTAGAATCCTGCAGGATGCCAAGTACGCAGCGGCAAAGGCTCTTTCGGAGCTGGGCTTCAAGACGGAAGAGTTCGAAAAGCCCGGGATTGAGCCGGATCCGGACTATGTCGTGAAGCATGCATGGCTCGTGCCCCAAGGCATGAAGCCTCGCAGCAAGAGCAAGTCTTGGGTGGACTTCCAGAATGACGTCAAGGTTTCAGATGTCGAGATCGCGGCGCAGGAAGGCTACCGCAGCGTGGAGCACCTCAAGCGATACACGACGCTCGGCATGGCGACCGATCAAGGAAAGCTTTCCAATATCAACGGCTTGGCTGTGCTCGCGGATAGACTCGGAGCGCCGATCAGCGAAGTCGGGACGACGACCTTCCGGCCGCCGTACGTTCCCGTCACCTTGGGAGCGATCGCGGGCGACGCCAAAGGGAAGCTGTTCAAGCCGACAAGAAAGACGCCGATTGACGCATGGCATGATCGGAATGGAGCGTTCTGGGAACCGGTAGGATCATGGAGGCGTCCGTATTGCTATCGGCGGCCCGACGAGTCGGTGGCCGATGCGGTCAACCGGGAGACGGTTCGCGTCAGGACTTCGGTCGGGGTCATGGATGCTTCGACGCTGGGCAAGCTGCTCGTATCGGGTCCGGACGCCGGCAAGTTTCTGGATGTGATCTACACCGGAAAGATCAGCACGCTGAACCCGGGAAGATGTCGATACGGCCTGATGTGCAACGAGAACGGCTTCCTTATGGATGACGGCGTCGTGGCGCGCATGAGCGACGACAGTTTTCTTTGCCATACGACCACAGGCGGAGCGGACCACGTGCACTCCTGGATGGAGGAATGGCTGCAATGCGAGTGGTGGGATTGGAAGGTCCATGTCGTCAATCTCACCGAGCAATTCGCTCAAATTGTCGTCGCCGGCCCCGATTCGAGGAGGCTGCTTGAAAAGATAACCGGCGGCGGGATCGAAGCCGACGAATTTCCCTTCATGGCTTGGAAGAGAATTTCCGGCGGCGGACTGGATTTGAACGTGTTCCGCATCTCTTTCTCGGGCGAGCTTTCTTTCGAGATCGCGATCCGCGCCTCGCAGGGCAGGGAGCTGTGGGACAGGATTCTGGAATGCGGGCGCGAATTCGACGCGGAGCCCTACGGGACTGAAGCTCTGCATGTGCTGAGAGCCGAAAAAGGCTACGTCATGATCGGAGATGAGTCCGACGGAACGGTCACGCCCCAGGATCTTGGGCTCGATTGGGCCGTGTCGAAGTCGAAAGACGATTATTTGGGGAAGCGAGCTCAGGAGCGATCATATCTGACGAATCCGTCGCGCTGGAAGCTTGTCGGCTTGGAATTGACCGACGGAAAGGATCCGCTCCCCTGCGGCGTCCACGCGATCTCCAATGAAAGAAACATGCACGGCCGGCCCCGCGCCGTCGGAAGGGTCACGTCGAGCTACTATTCCCCGAATTTGGAGCGGCCCATCGCGCTCGGCTTGGTCGAGCGAGGGCCGGAGCGGATGGGCGAGATATTGGAGTTTCCGCTTGATGAGGGTTCCATGAAGGCAAAGATCGTCCGACCCGTCTTCTACGATCCTGAAGGAGCAAAGCTTCGTGGATAAAGCGCGCGCGAGCAATCCGATGGTTGAGATTCGCAAATTGGACCGAACCGGCATGATCGCGATTCGCGGAGATGCGGAATCGCCCAAGCTCCAAGATGCTATGAAGTCGATCGTAGGAGCGGTTCCGGGCAAATGCGAAATCGTCGGCGGCCCGGATCTTCTTGCCGGATGGATGGCGCCTGACGAAATTCTTGTCATGCTGCCTGCCGATCAGGTCCGGGACGCGACCGACAAACTGGAATCAGCCTTGCAGGGCGAACACTTCCTTTGCGTCGATGTCTCGGACATGCGAACCTGCGTCGAGATCAGCGGCAGCGGTTCGCGCGATCTTCTGGCAAAAGGAACGCCGGCGGATGTTTCGCCCGAGGCATTCCGTATCGGACAATTCCGCCGAACTCTGTTCGCGCAGATTCAAGCTGCGTTCTGGCTGGTCGGCGAGCAGACGGCGCGTCTCTTGTGCAGAAGATCTGAAACGGACCACCTGTTGACTTGGCTTCAGGAAATGGCTCCGACGGAAGGAAGCGAGCTCTACTTCGGACCGAAGTGACAGGACGTTCGAATCTAGCATTGCGTCCGGGTCAATCCGGTTATGCGAATTTGTCTGTTTGGAGTGTCCGGCGGAGCGCTTAAGTGTCTGACATCGAGCAATCGGAGTTGGACATGGAAAATTCAGAATTCAATCCCTTGGATCATTTTGCCGTAAGGCAACGCGCAGCCGAAATCAGGGCGCAGGCCACTCGCACGGGTCTGAAGGCGATCGGCTATTTCGTCCGCGACGTTTGGAATTCCGCCGTCGAGACGCATCACATGCTGCTGCGTCGTTCGGCGCAATTTCGGCAGCAACCCGGAAATTCGATAGTTTCCGGTTAAAACGCCCCGCAGAGCCGCGGAACAGGATTTGGCGTAAAACGCGCCGTGATCTGAGGTTGCCGATTCCGCACCCTTGGTCATGGCATGATGCACCGCCGTTTTTGGTCTGTTCCCGAGAGTGCGAAATAGCTCAAACCGACACCGGTCGGGCTGAGTCCGAGAGACTGCCCCGAATCGCATTGTGGAAGTGCGAGATCCATTGATTCGCCTTGCTCAGCGTCAGGCACCCTCTGCTTCAAAATGACACCCTATTGATTCCTTCGACGAAGTCGAAATGGCCGTCATTGCTCAATACGGCAAGTTCGTGCTGGCGGGCGAGCGCCGCGATCCATGTGTCGTTCGCCGGGATGGGACGCCCTAGCTCTTTCAATTCCAGCCGAATGGCGGCATAGAAATCTGCGGTCGATGAGTCGATGGACGCAATCTCAATCAACGGCAGAGTCCGGGCAAGCCAATCCTCGGCGCGGTCTCTATACCGAGATTGGCGGATGCCGAAGTAATATTCGCCAAGGACAATGCTGGGAACGATCAGCTGCTCAGCTGACTTGAGGATGACCTCGACCGAAGCATTGCCTGCTGCCCACGCGGAGAGGGCGTTTGTGTCGACGATCACGCGAGGTCTTCGTTTTCGATCCTCTCGAACTCCTCCTCGATTATGCCGAGGACGCGACGATGTTCATCTCCGAGATCGGACAGTTCGCCAAAAGTCGCCATCCAAGGACGCTGCCCATTCCCAGAGCGGGTTTCAGCGGTGCTGTGCAAGAGCTGTTTTTCAAGCGCCTCGATGAAGACTTGCTTCAAGGAAACGCCACGGGCGGTGGCATGGGCCTTGGCCCGCCGAATCATAGTATCGGGGAGTTCGATAGTCGTTTTCATCGGATGAAATTGCCATGAATTCAGTTTTTCCGCAAGCTGCCGTACGAGAAGGGGTGCATCCCATTATTTTGGTCATGATGCTTCCGTCCTCTCTCGCGTCGCCCGATTTCGGTGTTTCAAGGTTTGGCACGAGGCGGTCCCGACCCGATGCGATTGTCGAAGATCCGCGAACAGCAGTGCCGCGCATCAGGGCGAGAGGAGTCGAATCGGATCCCGACCGGTCGCAAGCATGCTGAACCCAAACAGGTGCGACTGTTAAGCGAGATGCGATTCAGTCGACTTTTTTGAGCAAGAGGCCGCAAAATTCTTCGACGGCCAAAATGGCATCCGCGGCCAACCTGCCTGGGTCGCTTTGGGGATTGTCGACCAGAAATTGCCGAACGAATGCTTGCGTCCCTTGAGCATCAGAATTTGCGAAGTTGGCTTGCAATTCGCGCAACGACGATCTGAACGCATCTGCTTGTCCGGCGAACTGCCTTTGCACGCGTTCCGTCGCAGCGACGGGACCTCCGGCATCGTTGTGCATGAGCACATATGCAATGTCGTACCAATCCTTAGGCAGTTGCCGAGAACGCGCAGCGGCCGCCTTGGACAAAAGAAACCCGGCCAAGCCGGCGACATTCGTCTCGGCGCGACGGATGTCGCCATCGAAAAATGCCCTTAGTTCGTGCACTTCAAAGTCGCGGCTCGCAAATCCAGTGCCTCGGAGATTGATTGCTCCTAAATTCTCGCAATCGCTGAATTCAACTGTCGACCCCGCCCGCTCGTATTCAAGATCGGCCAGCAACTCGATCTTGACCTCCTGTCCGAGGGATTCATCGTCCAAGACCCAACGCCAGGATCTTTCTCCCTCAGGGACGAACCCGGAGTCTCGAAGCGCTCTCTCCAGCCGGCTTGCATTGACCGACCCGCAGGCGCTCTCGAGATCGATCTGCACGTCCACGTCAGTCGTCCCCGCGTGCGGGAACCGGCTGTCGGCGCAAAGCAGATCCGGGACAAGCCCGCCGAGGACGACGAATTCCGGCCTTTGTCCGTAGTGGCAAGAATTCGCAGCAATGATTCTTCGGCTTCGGCGGGACCGCGGCGGCTCACCAGCCGCAAACAACCTCGCGAAGATGCTCGGCGGCCTCTTCGCCGCGCACGCCGACGGGGCGCAAGTCCGCATAAACGCGCGGCCACGGAACGATGCGAAGGTCTTGCCGCGCCGCCGCGAGCCGCTTGGACGTCGCCGTGGGAAAAGGGCGCAGTGTCAGACGGCCGCCATGCATCGGCCTCAAACCGGCCCGATTGGCAATGGACTCGATGCCGGAGATGGTCTTGCTGTCGACGTAGACCACTCCGGTTGAAACCGTGGTGAGGCAGGGCGCGAGCACGGATGCCGCGACGGCGCCGGTAGCCGCCCATTCGATCTCGGCGCGGTCCCACCGGCGGCCGATTTCGCACAGCTTCTCCAGGAAATCCCGCCAAGCCACGCCGACTGTCAGGGAGACGGCCGGATTGACCGCGAAATCGGCGTACTTGGCCAGCAGGCGGTCCGGATCGCGCACTCGGCGCGCGGCGTTGCGCCCTCGGCTCGCCGACTCCTCCAACAGGTCGAACTCGACGAGCGCGCGGAGCGCATTGGCGGCAGCTCCGGCGGAGAGGCCGGTGGTTTGCCTGATTCCGGCGACAGTGGCTCGAGTGCCGCAGAGCAATGCCTCGGCCGCCGCAAGGACCGAGGGCGTCCACTTGGGCTGCTTCGGCGCGGCATCGACCGGCCTGCCGCTGCGGGAGATGATCAGCGGACCAGTCACGATTTCCGCTGCGCCCGTCTCGTCCACCCAGCCGATGCCTTCTGCAGAGAGCGCCGCGCGCGCGCCCGGCGACATGCGCCGCGCCGCCGCGACATCCGGGCGGCGATCAGGACCGGAGATCAGTTCCCGCGCCCGGCGGAGTCCGCCTTCGCCAAGCCATGCAACCCTTAGGCGCTTTCCGTTGACATGCAAGTCTACGGCGTTGCCGCATCTGAGGCCGCGCCGAATCCGGACCAATGGCGGCAGCACTGCCGCGACTGCCAATTCGGAACGTTGAGCGATGTCGCTGATGGCTCTGTCTCCCGAGAAAAATCCATCCCGTCATTGAGAATCATATATATATATATATATCACATCCACACTGAAGTATTAATTTTTGTGAAGTTTATGCCTGGTCGCCGGTTGTCGCTTGCGATCTAATATCCCTTGGTAATTTCGTGTGCGGACGCCAAGATCTCGCAGAACACTTGATGAACCACTGATGTCAGTTGTCAGGCGCAAAATGCTTCTTGGCATTCTGCATCGCAATGCATAGGCGGAAATAAGCCACCCCTGCGGCATTGGCTTCAAGGTACGCGGGGCCTTGCACGGGAGGCCCTGCTTTTTTTGGGCGGACAGCAATGTGAATCGGCATGCAACTACGTCCCTTTCGGGTGCATGACCGGGCTTCAAGGCTGACCCCCATTCGATGATGCGTACAACCGCTCTTTCGTTGATTCGGGAGAGCGGGACGGGGGATGCTTGGAGTGGACAAGATCGGGGAGATTCGGCGGGCCCATTGTCGAGAGGGCCGTTCGATCAAAGGGATCAGTCGGCCTCCGGGCGTATCGCGCGCGACGTTCCGGAAGGTTTTGTGGACCGGCGCGACAGAGTTCGTTTACGAGCGCAGGACGCTGATGCGGATTTTCGAGGATTTGCAGGCTCTTGGCTGCGAGGGCGGCGACGACGCGGTTCGGCGTCATGCGTCGCGCAGGGCGAAGGTCCGAGAGCATTATGGGAAACCGGAAAGTCAAATATCGACGGCGATTGCATACGCGAATACTGACAATGTTGGATGCATTGGATACAGCTGTACGGCCGGGAGATATGAATATGCAAGGATTCAACTTCGACGTTTTGCGGGGTCATAAGCCTATTCGATATACAACATCAGCCAATAAAACTTGGTGCGTGACTTTCGAGTTTGATAGTGGAGACGCCTACGCGGTGGATCTCGAGCATTATCACTAGGAGTAATGAGATGGCACGAAATCCAAATCGCTGCCCAACACATCCCGGCAGACTGCTGGGAGAATACGTCTTGCCTGCAACGAAAAAGACGGAAACCGAGATAGCAAGAGACTTGGGTATATCGCCACAGCATTTGCAAGATATTTTGTTCGAGCGAGAGCCTGTCGGCGGCGAAGTTGCTGTTAATCTTGGAAAACAATTCGGCAACGGTGCGGGTCTTTGGCTTAGGATGCAAGCTGCCTACGATGAATGGCAAGCTTCTCGCGTGGCTGGCGCATCCGAAGCCGTGTAACTTATTGCAGCTTGGCGTAGTGGATAGGCGGAACCGACGAGCAGCTGATTCCGGACAGCAGCGTTTTTGCGCGCGCCGAGGCGGCACTTGAGCCCGAGGTCTCGGTTAGTCTGATGCCGGAAAATTAGGCCGTAACGTTTTCCGCGCTGATTTGGCGTGAAACATCTCCTCCTTCGGGTACGCTTCTACCGCTCCCCTGCGACGGGATTGCGGCTGCGGGCGATCTCGCTGCAGAGGGCATGGCTTCCTTCAGGCTGCCTGCTTGGCGACCGGATGGTCGATCCCGTATTCCTTCATCCAAGCGCGAGCTGTGTGCCGATAAGTCTGTAATTTGGGTCGGGCGTGTCAAGCCTGTTGGCTTTCAACGAAACCGGAACGCCTGCGAGGCTCGCTTGATTCGTCACGCGGACTGCCGCCCAATTCTTGATTCCCACTTTTTGATCGCTTCAATGCGCGCCGTGGTCGGCGGGTGGCTGCTCATCCATTCGGAACCGCCCCGGGTAGCTCCGGTCAGCCGCTCAAGCTTTTGCAAGAGGCTGATCTGCGGCCCGGTTCCAATTCCCGCCTTGATCAGGAGGCCGGACGCATAACGGTCGGCAGCGAACTCGCCCGACCTTGAGATGTGTTTTTCGACCAGCGCACCGACAAACCAGGCGACGATTGGTCCGATGCCCGGAAGCATTCGCCAAAGGAACATGCGGGCAGCCTGATTTGCTGCGGTCTGGCCGACGAAGATCGCGAATCGCTGCTTGGAATGCCCCAGAGCCACGTGACCGAGTTCGTGCGCGATGACGGACGCAAGCTCCTCCGCGGAAATCTGTTTCGCATGCAGGCAGTCGTAAAGTCCTCTCGTGATGAAAATTTTTCCGCCGGGCAAGGCCATGCCGTTTATTCCGCTGGTTTCGTAAATTCTGACCGGTATCTGCCGAATGCCCGCAGCATCGGCCATTAGGCGATTCAGAGCGCAGACGCGGTCGTCGGAAAGCTTGCATGAATTCGTTTCGAATTGGAGCCGAGTCTTCCAAGCGGAGACGGCCACGATCAGCGCCGTGTAGAGAATGGGAAGCAGAATGAAGGCGAATTTCATCATGACGGTTCGATTTCAGCGCCCGAACGCCGAAGCAGTCGCTGCCGCGCGGACGGGGCAATTTCAAGTTCCATCGGCAGACTGATGCCAATTCGCTTGCTCTTATGCATGGGGCTGACATCTCTCAAATTCGGGCATTGCCAATAGCGCGCGCAATGGCGCTGCGTCGCTTAGGTCAAAGAGGCATTATCCACCCCAAAGCCATGTCGAGGAGTACGGAAAGCACACCGAAAGCGATTCCGTACACCGTAGAATATTGAAGTTTATCAAGCCGGGTGCCTCCGCGCTTCTTGGCATACGAATAGCCGTAGTATGCGCCGGCCAGCAGGCCGATCATCACAAGCATTTGATGGACTTCCGATCTTTCCGACCAAGGCCGCTTCGCCGGTTCACATAAGGCAACTATCGTCGAACACCACCGACAATATAGTGCGCCGCCGGACTGGCTGCAATTGCGCGGCGATGCGCTGGCAGTGCTCGATTCATCGAAAAATCGCAAATTGAAGTTGTCTGCAAGGAACGCGAATTGTATGGAGCGCACTCACGTCGCGGCGTCATGCGGCTTTTTCGTCTTGGCCCAAATTTAAATGCGACGGCGTGCCGGTCATTGCGATTTCTTGGATGTTGGGGACTTAGCAGATGAATTCGACGACAATGCTGACCTCCGATTACGTTCCGTCTGAAGATGAGCCTTTCATGAATGAAAAGCAGCTCGCGTTTTTTCGGAAGCTGCTTGTCGATTGGAAGAACGACCTTCTGGCGGAGAGCCGAGGCACCATTGAAAACATGAAGAAGGAAACCCGGAACGTTCCGGACATCGCCGATTTGGCAATGGAGGAATCGGACAGGACGGTGCTTCTTCGAACGCGGGACCGGCAGCGCAAGCTGGTCGGCAAAATCAACGAAGCTCTCAAACGAATCGATGACGGCGAATACGGTTACTGCGAGGATACCGGGCGACCGATATCATTGAAGAGATTGATCGCCCGCCCGATCGCGACTCTTTGCTTGGAGGCGCAAGAAAAGCACGAGCGAAAGGAGCGAATCTTTCGAGCGGATTGAATGCCGCCATCTCGAATCTGCGGCCTCGCTTCGGAATCGTTCCTGATTCCACTTGAACAAGGCCGATGAATGACATCCATCCATGATCAAACTCTAGTAATCGGCGCAGGGCCGGCCGGAACCGCCGCCGCGGTTGCTCTATCCCGAATCGGCTTGCAGGTCGTCGTGGTTGAAAGGGAAGCCGGAGCGGCGGCCGAAGGGGCGGGCATCCAGCTCACTCCGAATGGAATGGCCGCGCTTGATGGCATCGGTCTTGGCGGCGCAGTGCGAGAAATCGGCACTCCAGCGTCTGCGGTGGAATTATGCGACTTCAAATCCGGAAAGGTGATCTTTCGTTTTGAGCTTGACCGTTACGTCCGGCGAGCAGGGGCGCCGTACCTGCTGGCGCATCGCGCGGACCTGCAGCGGGTTCTGATCGATTTCGCGAAGAAACAGGGCGTCGAATTCAAATTTGGATGCGAATTCGACAGCAGGGCCTTCAACTTCGAAGAGCAAACATTCGATCGCGAATTGGGGATTGGCAGGGTTGCTGCAGTCGTCGCTGCGGAAGGAGGACGCTCGAAAGCAAGAGCGGCGTTGAATCCGACCGAAAATCAAACCTTGCCAAGTCACATCGCTTGGCGGTGTTTGATCGGGCGGGACGAAATGAGCACGGATCAAGGATCTGACGTCGTCCGCCTGACAACGGGGCCGGGCAGGCATGTCGTGTCGTATTGGCTCCGAGAACGGTCTGAACTCAACGCGGTTCTGGTAGCAAACAATCGCATTTTGAAAAGTCCGCTGCCTTCCTCCGCGGATTTGCGAGCGGAATTGGTTCAAACTTTCGGCGATTTCGGCGGCTGCGTTCCGAACATCATTGAAGCCGCTGCGACTGTGACCAAATGGCGTTTGTCCGGCAATGGGCTGCCTGGACATTGGCACGACGATCGAATGGTGCTCTTGGGCGATGCGCTGCACCCAATGCTGCCGTTTTTGGCGCAAGGAGCGAACATGGCATTCGAAGACGCTTGGGAGCTGTCGAGAGCCTTGAGCCGGAACTCCTTGGTCGAGGATGCATTCCGCGAATACAAGAGACGAAGGATCAGGCGTTTGGAAAAAACGATTCGCGCGGTTGATCGTCAGTCGCGCATCCACCAATTGTCGAATCCGCTGGCTCGTTCAGTTCTCGCCGTTGCATTGGCCGTCGCGGGCGTTGCGCTTCCGTCCGTTTTGGCTGCGCGTTTCGACTGGCTTTTCGGCAAGAATGCGGCAGCCGATTGATATCGTCGTCGAAAACCGATGGCAGGCGGCTTGCGCGGGGGCAGCATCGTCCTGCGTTCGCATTCCGACGATATCCAATAGCGGCTGGAATTGATTATGCGTCCAGCTTCACCCAGATCGGGACGTGATCCGATGGTTTTTCCTCGCCTCGAACATGCTTGTCGATTTGGCAATCCTCAAGCAAGTCGGCGCATTGCGGGTTCAGCAGGAAGTGGTCGATCCGGATTCCGTCGTTCCTGTTCCATGCCCCGCCTTGGAAATCCCAAAAGGTGTAGTTCAAAGGCGCGTCGCATTTCAGCCTGAACGCATCGGCGAAACCCAGATTCACGATTTTTCGCCAGGCGGTGCGGGTTTCATGCAGGAACAATGCGTCGTCCTCCCACTTTTCCGGAGAATACGCGTCCCGCGGCTCGGGAATGACATTGAAGTCGCCGGCAAGGAGAGTCGGCTCTTCGCTTTCGATCAATGTCTTCGCGCGGTCTTCAAGCGTTTCCATCCATCTTAGCTTGTAATCGTATTTCGGGCCGGGAGCGGGATTGCCGTTGGGCAGATAAAGACAGCAGACACGGACGGCGGATTTGTCGATTACGGTCGCCTCGATCCAGCGCGCTTGATCGTCATCGGCGCCGGGAAGGCCGCGAATCACGTCCTCGATCGGGAACTTGGACAGGATCGCGACCCCGTTGAAGCTCTTTTGTCCGTGAACCGCCGCGTTGTATCCCTTGTCCTCGAATTCGGCCGCGGGGAACACCCCGTCTTGGCACTTGATCTCCTGAAGTAGCGCGACGTCGGGGGAACACTCGTCGATCCAATCAATAACTCTGGGGAGACGCGCGCGAATGCCGTTGACGTTGAAGGTAGCGATTTTCATCAGAGGCCGTGCGACATGAAGTTGATCAAATGGAAAAACTCAACATGCAGCCGCAAGTCGACTTGGCGTTGGGATTGCGGACCACGAAGCGGGAACCGATCAATTCTTCGGCGAAATCTATAGTGGCGTTCTCAAGAAACGGCAGCGATACAGGATCGATCAGCACCGATTGCCCGTCTTGCTCCAGAACTAGGTCGTCGTCGCCTGCATCGTCCCAGCCGATTTCATACTGGAATCCGGAACACCCGCCTCCCTTTACTTCCACACGCAGGCACTTCTTGCTCCGACTGTCGGCGTTTATCTCGGCCAAACGTTCGAATGCCCGGTCGGAGACGGATGGTGGTATCTTCAACTCAGCGAGCGCTTCCATATCGCCTTTCCCTCGGTTCACGTCTGCAATATATTGATGCGAGTCAATGCTAGCAAGGGCGTACGGCGAATGAATGGGGAGCTTGGCACTCCTCGGTCGCGGCTTGCGGAATATGCGAGTGCTTCCAGCGCTTCGAGGGGGCGCCGGTACATGGAGCCGATAGACCCGCGCAGATCCGTCTACCAGCGCGATTGCGACAGAATTGTCCATTCCGCCGCATTCCGTCGGCTGATGCACAAGACGCAGGTGTTCATCGCGCCGTTCCGGGATCATTTCCGGACTCGCTTGACGCATACGATCGAAGTGACGCGCGTCGCAAGGTCGTTGGCGGAAAACTTGTCGCTGAATCCGAATCTGGCGGAAGCGGTCGCCTTGGCGCATGACCTCGGCCACCCGCCGTTCGGACATGCCGGCGAGGACAAGCTTGAATGCTTGATGAAGCCCTACGGCGGCTTCGAGCACAATGCCCAAGCCATCAGGATCGTCACAAGGTTCGAGCACAGCTACATCGACTTCAAAGGACTGAATCTTTCCTGGGAGACGCTGGAAGGCATAGTCAAGCACAACGGACCAATTCTCGAAAACCCCGCGTATGCGGTCGGCGAACTGGACGCGGACATGAAATTGCGTCTGGATACTTACGGGAGTGCAGAGGCTCAGGTCGCCGCGATCTCGGACGACATCGCGTACAATTGCCACGATCTGCAGGATGGGCTCAGAGCCGACTGCTTCAAGCAATCGGAAATAGCCGCGCTGCCGCTGGTCGGCGAAGCTTTCGAAGAGGTCATTCAAACACACGAAAGCAAATGCACATCCGAAATCGCGCACGCGGCGCTTCGCAAGCTGTTCGACAGGCTCGTGAACGATGTGCTCGATACCTCCGGGGCGGCCATCGAGAATGCCGGATTGCGGCGTCCGGATGACGTCCGGGAATTCTCCGGCCCCTTGGTCGCATTTTCCTGCGAAGTGAAAAGCGGTTTGGACGAAATCAGGAAGTTTCTTTTCAGACGCATGTATCGGTCCGATTCGATGAAAAGAGTCAGGAAATTGGCGAAGGGCTTCGTCGACGATCTCTTCCGATACTACATGGAAGACAGCGACCGCCTTCCTGAAAACTGGCGGCCGGAAGAGAGCAAACGAGGAGACAAAACCGCCTGCGCCCGGTGCGCAGCGGACTACATCTCCGGAATGACGGACTGGTATGCGATCAGAAAGCATAACGAAATCACGCGCGGGAAGGATCGCGATTTCTATTCCGAACTGATCTATGGCGGCGACTTGAATTCTTGATCCCGCCGCAATGTTTGGTAAAGCGCGGCGATGGCCGGCGTCGGTCCGTACGGCTGCCGAGTGGGCTGCCGCTCTCGCGGATGCGCTTATTTCGACTGGCGCCGTTGTTTGAAGTTTGTTCATTAGCGCACATTCGCGTGGCTGGCGTTAAGTCACTTGATGCAAGTACTTTGTCACTACCGGTGGAGTCTGCTTTACATGGCTTGCATGAACGGCACGACTTCAGCGCGGGGCTAACGAGAGGCAGACGGCAATGAAATTCGAAGTGTCAGGCGAGCGGCGCAAGGGGATTGAAGCGATCGCGAACGACGATAGCAGCAAGCAGCAGCGGTTCATCGATAAGCGCGTCGACGGTCTTCACCGCGACAAGACGCGCAAGTCGGGGACATCGCGGACGCCCAAGAAGACAGTCCGCAAGCTCGAGGAGCTGGCACTGAGCCCTCCACCGGACGGGAAGCCGCGCTGGACCGTGCGTGCCTTGGCGAAAGAGGTCGGCATTAGTGCGTCGACGGCGCACGGCATCCTCGTCCGCTACCGGCTCGTGCCGCACCGTTGGCGGTATTTCAATGTTTCGAACATTCCAAACTTCGCAAAGAAATCCTGTGCCATCATAGGGGTGTACATAGATCCACCAGATCGTGCGGTCGTGTTGTCGATTGAGGAGAAGACACAGGTCCAAGTGCTCGAGCGAACGCATAAGAGCCTACCGATGAAGTCGGGACAGCTCGCATTGATAACGCACGACTATGGGCAGGACAAAATCTTGACCCTGCTCAACCCCCTGAAATTTTTGGATAGTACGATCATCGGACACGGTGCCAAGCATAAGAATTTCATCACGTTCCTCGACCAGGTCGACAAGGCGGTACCAACCGAACGGTCGATCCACGCCATTCTGGACAACCACGCCTTACACAGACGCGGACCTGTCAGGAACTGGCTGGCGAAGCATCTCCGCTGGACCTTCAACTTCACGTCGGCCAACCGCTTTTGGATGGACGACGTCGAGGTATTCTTCAACGAGCTGGGCCACCGCCATCGGCCCGGGCTCGGCTTCTGCGATTCCGTCGAGCTGCTCGAGACATCAATTTGGAATTTCATTGAGGAGCACATCGGGAAAGAGGCAAAATTCTACAGCTGGATGTCAAGACCGAAATACGGAATGAATGTTTTTTCCGAAGTCAAAAGCTTGGTGCTTGATTCGCTTCGACAACTCGCGAATGAAGGCTTGATTCCGGCGGACGTCGATCTTTCGAATGTCACCGTCGAACGGCCCAAGCATCAAGCGCATGGCGAACTCGCGACCAATGCCGCGATCGTGATCGCCAGATCTGCGGAGAGAAATCCCCGCGAGCTCGCCGAAGAACTGGCGACGAAACTCAGGTCCGACGAAAGGATCGTTTCGGTTGAAATCGCCGGTCCAGGGTTTCTGAACATTGAACTGCAGCCGAGCATTTGGATGAGCGAAGTGCGTTCCGCGCTCGAGCAGGGGCTCGGTTACGGCCGGTCGGAAGCCGGCAAAGGCTTGGCAGTCAACCTTGAATTCGTCTCGGCGAATCCGACGGGGCCGCTCCATATGGGCCATGCCCGCGGCGCGGTGTTCGGCGACGCCCTCGGCCGCCTCCTTGAGTTCGCGGGATTCCGGGTGCATCGCGAGTACTACGTGAACGACGGCGGGGCCCAGGTGGATTCGCTCGCTAGGTCGGCTTTCCTTCGATATCTGCAAGCGAATGGCCGCAACGTCGAGTTCGACGACAAAGCCTACAAGGGCGATTATTTGATTCCGGTGGGCGAAAGCTTGAAAGAGGAATTCGGCAATCGTTGGGTGGGCGAGCCGGAAGCCGTCTGGCTCGAGCATGTCAGAGAGTTCGTGATCGCGAAGATGCTGGATCTGATTCGCGAAGATCTCGGGGCTCTGGATATACGAATGGATCAGTTCTTCAGCGAGAAATCCCTATACGGCAGCGGCCGAATTGAAGCCGCGATCGACGAGCTCGAACGGAAGAACCTGATTTACGAAGGCATTTTGGAGCCTCCGAAGGGGCGCGCGCCGGAAGACTGGGAACCTCGACGTCAAGCTCTGTTAAAGTCGACGGAACATGGCGATGACGTCGACAGGCCGATCAAGAAATCCGACGGCTCATGGACTTATTTCGCGCCCGATATCGCTTACCACTACGACAAGGTGTCGCGCGGGTACGACGAGCTGATCAATATCTTCGGCGCCGATCATGGGGGATACTGCAAGCGATTGAAGGCGGTTGTCTCGGCGCTCTCCGAAGGAAGGATGCCATTCGACATCAAGCTGATCCAGCTGGTGCGCGTCGCTTCGGCGGACGGACCGCAAAAGATGTCCAAGCGCGCTGGAGAATTCGTCAAGCTTCGCGACGCGGTCGGCGCGGTCGGATCGGACGTATTGCGTTTCGTCATGCTCACCCGCAAAAACGATGCGCCGCTGGATTTCAATTTCGACGAGATTCTAGAGCAATCGAAAGACAACCCGGTATTCTATGTCCAGTATGCGCACGCGCGCATTTGTTCTGTCGTCCAAAAGCTCGCTGAAACCGGAGCCGAGGCGGACGACGCCTCGTTGGCCAAGGCGAACCTCAGCCTTCTCGCGCACGACAAGCAGCTTTCTTTCGCCCGCAGGATCGCGGAGTGGCCGCGCGTCGCTCAGATCGCGGCGATAAACCACGAGCCGCATCGAATCGCTTTCTACCTGTCGGATTTGGCATCGGATTTTCATTCGCTTTGGGCGCTCGGCAATTCGGATCCCAAATTGAAATTCGTGCAGGAAGGCGACGCGGCCGGCAATGTTGCACGCGTCGCGCTTGCTCGCGGCGCAGGCGTTGTAATTCATGCCGCGCTCGCTATACTGGGGGTCGCGCCGATTAAAGAGATGTGAGGGCACAGCCTTCCGACAACACGAGCAGGCGCGCGGGCGGCGATAGGCGGTCTATCGCGCTGTGAGGCAGGGGCATGGCGGCATCTTCGGCCAACTCTTTCGGGAGTTTCGGCATACGGCAGTACAATAGACGGCCTGTCGGGCTTGTCCTCAAATTCGCGGGGGTCCTGCTCTCGCTGGGCGCGATCGTGCTTGTCGGCACTTCGAACTACAATGGCTCCTCGCAAGGCGCGGGCGGAATTCCCGTAATTCATCCTTCCGGCAATCCATTCAAGACGCAGCCTGCCGACCCCGGCGGTCGCAAAAATCCGTACATCGGCCGCGAGATCAACAAATTGATCGCAGGCAACAGCAACGATCTGCCCGAAAATCCGGCATACGCCTATGCGCCTGCCTCCGCCGAATTGCTGAAGTCGGACTTGTCACCGAGAGATATGCAAGAGCGGCATGGAGTGCCGGGCGGCGAAAGCAAGACTTCGGAATCGGAGCCGAGCATCCAAAACCTCCTCGCAAGGTCATTGGCTTCGGAGTCCGCCGAACCTGCGGAGAGCGTCTGGGTCGTGCCGAAACGAGGACGATTGCTGATAATTGACGGAAAGTATGCGGATCTGCAGGAAGCCGATCTGGTTGAATTCAAAGACAACAGGATTGATCATTCGGATGTGCGGATGGGCTCGCACGTCGTGCAGCTTGGCGATTTCACGACGGAAAATGAGGCCGGGCGCGAATGGCGGAAGCTAAGGACTGTCTTTGCCGACCTGCTGTCCGAATCAAGCTGGTTCATTCAGGAGGCGACAAGCGGCGGAAGGCAGATTTACAGGCTTCGAGTCTCGGGTTTTGAAGATCGCGCCGCCGCCGAAAGCTTTTGTTCAAGTATGAATGCGCGGCAAGGAATTTGCATTGCGACCATAATGAGATGACAGGCATCGGCGCATTCATTTTCGGTTGCGAAGGGTCTCGCCTCAACGACGAGGAGCGCGCGTTTTTTGCTGATTGCCAGCCGTTCGGGTTTATATTGTTTGCCAGAAATCTCGAAGATTCCGAGGCCATTCGCAGGCTGGTCGACGATGTGCGTTCGGCGGTAGGCCGCGATGCTCCCGTACTGATCGATCAGGAAGGCGGCAGGGTCCAAAGGCTCAGGGGCGTTCCTTGGCGGGACTGGCTTCCTCCATACGACCAATGCGCCTTGCTTCCCGGCGAAGCAGGGGTCCAAGCGTTGCGGCTGCGGTACGAAATCATCGCCTCGGAGCTCCGCGTTCTGGGAATCGATGTGAACTGCGTGCCAGTCGCCGACGTCGCGACTCCCAAAACGCATGAGATCCTGTTCAACCGATGCTACTCGCGAGACCCTGCGGAGGTGGCGGTCTATGGACGCGCCGTTGCCGACGGATGTCTGCGGGGAGGGGTGCTGCCTGTGCTCAAACACGTTCCGGGCCACGGAAGACCGGCCGCCGACAGCCATCTGGAGCTGCCGGTCACGAATGCGCCGCTTGAAGAATTGCAGGCGTCCGATTTCGTGCCGTTCCGCGAATTGCGCGGTTTGCCGATGGGCATGACCGGTCATGTGGTCTACAGCAGCATTGATCCGGAACGCCCTGCAACGCAGTCGAAGGCGGTAATCGAATTGATTCGAACGAAAATCGGATTTGACGGGCTGCTCATGTCGGACGATCTTTCCATGCGCGCGCTTAGGGGCGGCATGAGCGAAAGAGCGAGAAGCTCCATTGACGCCGGATGCGACATCGTGCTGCACTGCAACGGCGACATGAAAGAAATGCAGGAAGTCGCTTCGGAGGCCGGCGTTTGCGGAACCTCCGCAACGGAGAGAGCGGAGCGCGCGGCGGCAGCGAGGAGGGAAGCGGCGACGGATGTCGGCGCGGCTGTCGAGGAGTTCGAATCAATCATGGATGCGCATGCGGTGAAATGACATTTTCCGGGACGGACATGTGGGGCGATGACCGAACGGCGCGAGCGGCGAACTCCCATGAACTCTTTGTCGACATAGACGGTTTCGAAGGACCGTTGGACCTCCTTCTGGATCTCGCTCGGCGGCAAAAGGTGGATTTGAAGCAAATTTCAATATCGAAGCTTGCAGAGCAGTATTTGGCCTTCATTGAAAGCGTTCGCACTCTTCGGATCGAACTCGCAGCGGAATATTTGGTCATGGCCGCGTGGCTTGCGCTGCTGAAGTCCCGTCTGCTGATTCCGCCGCCGGAGGAAGAGACGCTTGAAACCGAGCTGGCTTCGCGGATGGCATTCAGGTTGATGCGGCTCGACGCGATGCAGGGCGCGGCGAAGTCCATCATGGAATTGACACAGAAAGGGCAGAATTTCTTCGGCAGAGGCGATCCGGAAGATATCTCGATCGTCCGGATATCGGATTGCAGGGCAACCTTGCTCGATCTGATGCAAGCCTACGCTCGACTGAGATCGCGCGATCACTTCGAACCTTACAATGCGTCGAGGGAATTTGTGCTTTCGGTGGAGGAGGCTCTGAAAAACCTGCGAGGTCTGATTGAAGATGCGGCGGACTGGTCCGACCTGCGCCGCTTCTTGCCGGCCGATTGCAAGGAAGACCCGTCGAGGATGCGCACGGCCATCGCGTCCCACTTCGCTGCATCGCTGGAATTGACGAGGTCGGGCGATCTGGAGCTGCGGCAAGGCAGCCCGTTCGGACCCATTGAATTGAGAAGAAAGGCTTTGCACGATGAATGCTGAGCTGATGCATATGAACGGCTACGGCACCGCCCTGCAGGAAGCCGAACTGGACCGAATGGTGGAGGCCATCCTGTTTGCGGTCGCGGAGCCGGTGACGGCTGGCGCGATCAGGGACCGCATAGGCGAGGACTGCGATGTGCAGGCATCGCTGCGAAGGCTCGTCGAACACTATGCGAGCAGGGGAATCCGGGTTGTTCGCGTTGGAGACGCTTGGGCAATTCGGACAGCGCCCGATCTCGGTCACCTGATGACGCATGAAAAATATGTTCCAAGAAAGCTGTCGAGAGCCGCGTTGGAGACGCTCGCCATCATCGCGTACCATCAGCCTACGACGCGTGCGGAAATTGAAGAAATTCGCGGCGTCTCTGTTTCGAAGGGATCATTGGATCAATTGATCGAGCTGAACTGGGTCGGCGTAGGCAGACGCCGCCGGACGCCGGGCCGTCCGGTTACATTCGTGGTCACGCGACACTTCCTTGATCATTTCGGTCTGGAATCGTTGAGCGATCTTCCCGGTCTGAAGGAGCTGCGCGAGACGGGCTTGTTAAACCGCACTCCGCCGGAAGGTTTCGAAAGGCCGACGGATTCGGTCCCGGCGCAACACCGGGGCACGGCGCTTGCGCATCATCCGCGCCCGGCGCTCGGACGCTGATATCTTTTGAAATGCTTGGAAAGCTTGAGACCCTGTCCTTGGTAGTTTGAACCGCCGATGACTCCGTAAGGCGCATCCGGCTTCGCCGCCATTCGCTCGAATACAAGCCGACCCACCAGTTGGCCGTCCTCGAGCAGGAACGGCGCTTCGTGGCACCGAACTTCAAGAACGGCCTTGGATCCGGCGCCGCCCGAACTTCCGTGGCCGAATCCGGGATCGAAGAATCCGGCGTAATGCACCCGGAATTCGCCGACCATCGAAATGTACGGGACCATTTCGGCGGCGTATTCAGGCGGCACGCTCACCGCATTGCTGCTCGCCAGGATGTAGAACGATCCGGGGTCAAGAATGATGCTTCCGTTCGAGGCATAGACCGGATCCCAGAACTCGGACGGGTCGTAGAGGTCGGCGCGGTCGACATCGATGATTCCGGCGTGCGGCTTCGCCTTGAATCCGGTCTCCGAATTGTCCTTCTGGATGCCGACCGAAAACCCTAGGCCGCCGTCTATCGAAGCGTCTCCCGAAACCAGTCCGGCGTCGCGCTGCAGGTTGCGCAGCTCTTCATCGGAGAGGGAGGTCGCGCCCCGGCGAAACCGAATCTGGTTCAATCGCGAACCCGTCCGCACCAGAACCGAGAAAGAGCGGGGGCAGATTTCCGCGTAAAGCGGTCCGCAATAGCCATCGTCGACTCTGTCGAATTCAGTTCCGCCGTCGGCGACCAGCCGCGTGAGCAGATCCAATCGACCGGTCGAACTCTTCGCGTTCGCCGCCGCGTGCACGTCCTGCGGCAGCGAGACTCGCTCCTGAAGCTGAACGACATAGACGCAACCCTTTTCCAAAACGACGCCGCCGTCGATGTCGAGCCGGTGCATCTGGAATTCTTCGAGCCGCTCGCGAACCGTGCGATCTTTGCCCGGCAAAAACGACACGCGCACGCGATATGCGACGCTGCCAAGCCTGAGATCCAAGCTGGCCGGCTGAATCTGAGCCGGTTCGACCGGATTGCAGCTTTCGATGACCGGGCCATCGACGAAGCGGAGGATTTCGCTGTCCGGCAGAACCCCTGGCGTTCCAATCGTCATTCTCGGGAACTCCAAGATCGACGTTCCTTTATCGTTTTGGGCAGCCGCGATGCTTTCATGGTCGGGCCAGCGAGATTCGAACTCGCGACCTTTCGCCCCCCAGACGAACGCGCTAACCTAACTGCGCTATGGCCCGGCCGGCCCGCTTCATACTCCAAGTCGCGACATGCTGGCAAGGCGGCAGGCATGTATGAATCATTCAAGCCGTTTCGGCAGCCATTCGATCCCGGAGATCCTTGAGCCTTCCCAGAATCGACCGCAGCGCATTCAAATCGATCGGATTGCCCGCCCCGCGCTCATCGACGGGGCCATTGCGAATTGGATCCTTGGAACGAGATGCATCGCTCGCTTTCCGAAGTGCATCCGTCGAATGGTCGTCGGCCGCGCTCGAGGCATCGGCAGAACCGGGTTTCTGCGTCCGCGGCGCGGCTTCCGCCTCGCTTGGAGTTTTCGGACCATCAAGGTACTTGCTTCCGACATCCCGGACGTAGTCGGGTCCATTTTCCGAGAAAATCCGCTTGACCGCCTTGAGGGTCAGGCCGTCCTCATGAACGAATTTTTTGATGCCCGCGAGAAGGGTGACATCCTCGGGTCTGTAATGACGTCGGTTGCCTGCGCGCTTGAGCGGCATCACCTCGTTGAATTGGTTTTCCCAATACCGCAAAGTGTGTTGCGGCGTATTCAGCTCCTCCGCGACGTCGCTGACTTGGCGGAAAAGAATTTTGCCTTTGGCCATCGGGTGTCAGTGCGTCTCGACGACGGGTCTTGCCGCAACCGATTTCTTCAATTGCCTGGACGGCCTGAAAGTCAGAATTCGCCGAGCCGTTATCTTTGCGGGCACGCCCGATTTGGGATTGCGCCCCATTCGCTCCCGCTTCTTGATCACCGAGAGCGTGCCGAAGGTCGACAATTTCACCGATTCGCCTTTCACAAGTTCGTCCGCGACCAGCTTCAGCGTCAGTTCCACCATCTCCGAAGATTCGGCCCTCGATAATCCCACTCTCTCGTATATTGCGTTGGCAAGGTCCTGTCGGGTCCGCGTTCTCATCTGCTCACTCCGTCGATTGTTGGCGCGACAATTTGCCGGATAGTCGCATACCTTGGTTCGCTAGAAAATATTGCGAATGAAAAAATTCATGCATGATCACCACCGCAGCAAAATCGATCCCCAGGTCAGGCCGCCGCCGATCGCATTCAGAACGACGAGATCGCCCTTCTTCAGCCTGCCGGAACAATTGTTGACCGAAAGCGCCAGCGGAATCGACGCCGCGGAAGTGTTGCCGTGCTTGTCGAGCGTCACGACGACTTTGTCCTCGGGAAATCCGAGCCGCTTGGCAGTCGCGCGAATGATTCTGATGTTCGCCTGGTGAGGCACCACGAGATCGACATCGGCGATCGAGCAAGTCGATTTGCCCATCAGTTCGCGCGTCGTGGATACGAGTTTCGAGACGGCATGCTTGAATATCTCAGGTCCGTCCATCCGCAGATGGCCCGCCGTCTGCGTGGTTGAAACTCCGCCATCCACGTAAAGCAGGTCCTTGTATCGACCGTCGGAATGTATGTCCGTGGCGAGGATTCCTCGGCCCTCCCCGGATTCGCAAGAGTTTTCGGCCTTCAGAACGACCGCGCCGGCTCCGTCGCCGAAGAGGACGCATGTCTTTCGGTCGGACATGTCGAGAATTCTGGAAAAGGTCTCGGCGCCGACGACGAGCGCGCAGGTCGCTTGCCTGGCGACAAGCAAGGAATTCGCGCTTGCCATCGCATAAACGAATCCGGCGCAAACGGCCTGCAAATCAAAGGCGAAGCCGCCCGTTATGCCGAGCGACCCCTGCACTTGGGTCGCGACGGAGGGGAATGTGCTGTCGGGCGTCGATGTCGCGAGAACGACCAGATCCACCTCGTCCGGCTCGATTCCGCAGTCGGCAAGCGCATTGCGCGAGGCAGCCGCGGCCATCCTGGACGTCGTTTCTCCGTCCGAGGCGAAATGCCTGGCTTCGATTCCGGTCCGCGACCGAATCCACTCGTCGTTCGTGTCCAGCGACGATTCGAATTCGGAATTTCTTACGACACGCTCGGGCAGGTAATGGCCGACGCCCTTGACGACCGCGCGCACCGGGCTCACGCAACTTCCCTGCTTGCTAGAGTGCCGTCCGAGGCTGCAGGAACGTCGCTATTCCCGGATTGAGGATCCGGGATCTCCTCGTCGCCCCAGCTTATGTTGGAGAGGCGGGCCGCCAAGTCGACGGCGGCAGCGACCGCGACAGCGTCCGCGCCGCCGTGCGATTTCACGACCATTCCGTTGAGGCCGAGCAGAACTCCGCCGTTGACCCTTCGCGGATCAAGTCGCCTTGAAAGCCGCCGGAGCGACGCTTTCGCGAACACCGCGCCCAACTGCGACAATGGATTGCCGCTGAAGGCCTCGCGCAGGAGTTGATTGATCAGATTGGCGGTTCCTTCGACCGATTTCAATGTGACATTGCCTGTAAACCCGTCGGTCACGATGACGTCGACGCGCGACGACGGAATGTCGCTTCCTTCCACGAATCCGACGTACGCGAACCCGCTTTCCTCGGCTGCAGAAGAGAGGGTTTCATGGGCCGCGCGGATTTCGGGACGGCCCTTGTGGCTTTCCGTTCCGACATTCAGCAAACCGATCCTCGGCAACTCCAGACCGATTCCGTTCCGTGCATAGGCCGCGCCCATTTTCGCGTATCCGACCAAATCGTCCTCGTCCGCTCTGATGTCGGCGCCGACGTCAAGAAGCACATTGAAACCGCTCTTGTTTCGAGACGGCCATAGGCACGCGATCGCCGGCCGATTGACTCCCGGCGCGCGTTTCAATTTCACCATGGATACCGCCATCAAAGCGCCCGTGTTCCCGCAGGAGATCGCGACCTCGGCCTCCTTTTGGCGCACCGTCTCGATTGCGGACCACATGGAAGTGCCTTTTCCACGGCGCAGCACGGAACTGGGCTTCATCGCCATCGTGACTACGCCGTCGCAATGACGGACTTCGCATTTCTTCTCCAGATTGCGCTTGGCAATTCTCTTGGCAAGCAAAGCCTTGTCGCCGTGCACGACGAACTTCAAGTTCGGATGCATTCGCGCGGCGCGGGACAAACCGTCGATCACGGCATTGGGACCCTTGTCTCCGCCCATTGCGTCGACGGACACTACGGCCACGGCGTCGTTCGAGTTCGGTGTCTTGTCGGAAGCCATGTACAGAGGTGAAGCTGGCAGTGATCACTCCTCGTCTTCGTCGTCTATCATTTCATTCAAGGCGACGACCTCCCGGCCGTTGTAGTATCCGCAATCCGGACAGACATGGTGCGGGCGCTTCAATTCACCGCAATTCGGGCACTCGGCCTTGGTTTCCGGCGCAAGCGAATCATGAGAACGTCGCTTGTTTCGGCGCGAACGGGTGACCTTGTTCTGTTGTACCGCCATGATTGGTCCTTCTGTTCATGTAAAGCACCGACGCGCCTGCAGGTAATCGACCAATTTCCGCGATGCAATGCCAGAGCCTGCTTCAGCCATAAGGTTTTGAGCGAATTGCCCTTTACACAGTAATTCAACGGCCTGTCAATTCAACCGAAAAGTCTGTTTCGCAGTTCGGAAAGCGACGCGAAGGGCCTTCGTCCTTCTTCATGAAATTCCGGCCCGGTTCCGCCCGGGAATTTTGACATTTTCGCCTCCGCCCCTTCGATTTTCGGATAGATCGGAAGTTCCAGCAGAAGTGCTTCGCGGGCGACCGCCGCAAGGTCGATCGATCTTGCGACGACCTCGATGTCGAGTTCCGGCACGGGCGCATATGAGCGCGTTGTTCCGGCGGCCTCCTCCGTAGTGAAATTGCGCACGACCTTAACGTCCAGACGCGTTTTCACGGGGGCGAGCGATACAACGCACTCCTGAATGACGGTGGCGCCGAGTTGACCGGTGAGTTGCCAGCTTGACGTTCCGGTCGACACGACGACTCCTTCGAACCGCAATTTCTTGATTTCAATCGCGCCTATGTCTGCGGCCATCGCCGCGGCAGCGCTTCGCCGCGGGACCAAAAGAAAGGGATTGGGCTGTTTCAGATAAAGGGATTCGATGTCCATCCGGTCGCGGGCGATTGAGTTGCTGCCGTCCGCGCAGTTCTGTCCGCCGCCATCCTTCGCAGAATTTCTCACTGAAGCGCGCATGACTGCTCAAGCCCCGTCCATTGCTTGGATTTCGCCCGGCGACGGGAATCCATTGATGCCGACTATTTTTTTTGAACGCTTCGCGAATTATATTCTTGCGACGCGGGTTTTCAAGTCGGTGCTTGGAGTTCGGCATTCGCGCAGATGCGCATGCCGCTCATGGACTGCCCGCGAACGACATGTTAGTTTGAAACGGCGCCGAATAAGGAATTCCATATGTCTATTGCATTGCGAACCGCCAAGATTGGTCTTGCAACAGCCATTCTTTTTTTGGCAGCGGCTTGCACGGAAATAGTTCGCGTACATGGATACACGCCTTCGGATCCCGAATTGTCTCAAATTCAGGTTGGCGCAACCGGAAAGGAGGGCGTCGTGGATATCGCGGGCATTCCCGCGCACATTGACCAAAAATACGGCGAATCCTGGTTTTATGTCAGCAGCCGCTTCCAAATTTCCGGCGCGAACGAACCGGAGGAAGTGGAACGGCGCGTCGTCGAAGTCGCTTTCAGCGACAGCGGGATGGTCTCGAATGTCGCTACCTACTCGCTTGAGGACGGGCGTGTTATTCCATTGACCCGGCGCGTAACGGAAAACAATCTCGGCCGAGTCACGATTTTGGAGCAGCTTGGCAGAGCCTTCGGGCGGGTCGACCCGGGCGCCATTCTTACCGGAGAGTGACCGCCGATTCGGGGCGGCGAAAGCACGACCCGGGCGACTCAAATCCTGTATCCGGAGTTTCCAATGACGAGGACGCATAGCCGCCGCAGCACGAACCGCGGCTGAATTCCGTGTTGCGCTTGCTTTGCCAATTCAGCCGCGTCGTCCGGCCTTGGCGGTTCTCGACTCGTCGAACGCGATGACTGGCGGAAAGACGCAAAGAGCGTTCGGGCCTATTCGGCGACAAAGCGAAGCGCAGCTCCGTTGATGCAATAACGCAATCCCGTAGGCTGCGGCCCGTCGGGAAATACGTGTCCCAGATGGGCATCGCAGCAATTGCAGATCACTTCCGTTCGCCGAACGAACAAGCTGCGATCATCCTTCTCGCCGATGATTTCGTCATTGATCGGTTGAAAAAAGGAGGGCCAACCGGTTCCAGAGTCGAATTTTGAACTGGAATCGAACAGTTCGGCGTCGCAGCAAATGCACTGGAACTTGCCCGCGGCCTTCGGGAAGTCATCGTTTGTGAACGGTCGCTCCGTGGCGCTCTTCCGAGTGACGCGGAATGCCAGGTTCGACAGCTGGTCGCGCCATTCCGCATCGGTTTTGGTTACTTTCTTGATCATCTCGGTCTCGACTTCCTGAATGAACTCATTCCAACGCGGCGATTTGACTACCATTCGGCATCGCTTTCAACACCCGAGCGGCGCGGTCGTCCCGAATCGATGTCTGGCGACAAGTCGACCAATTGCTCGGGCTGATTGTCCGTGCCTTCGGTCAATATTCATGTCCGCGAATCGGTTTTCCCGCCGCGGCATTGAAGGCGGGATGTGGACTACCCTCCAGTATGGCTCATGTGCCGAGACATTTTGCCGCCGACGTCGCGGCGCGAATAGTCGAAATCATGGCCCTTGGGCTTCTTCGATATCGCGGTGACGATGGAATCGAACAACTCACGGTCGGATTCCGGATGCAGCCGAAGCGGTGTCCGGAGGTCCGCCTTATCCTCCTGGCCCAAGCACATGAACAATTCGCCGGTGCAGGTCAGGCGAACCCTGTTGCAACTCTCGCAGAAGTTATGAGTCAGCGGGGTGATGAATCCGACAGTCTGATCGGTTTCAGCAAGTTTCACGTAGCGGGCCGGACCGCCGGTGCGTTCCAGCATGTCGACGACCGTGAATCGCTCCTCCAGCTTCGCTCGGACTTCGGTCAGAGGCCAGTATTGGCCGAGGCGGTTTTCGTTGCCGATATCACCCATCGGCATGACCTCAATGAACGTCAATTTCATTCCGCGCGCCTTGCAGAAGTCCAAGAGCGAGCCGACTTCGTCCTCATTGAAACCCTTCAAGGCAACGGTGTTTATTTTCACCTCGAGACCCGCTTCCAGCGCGGCCTCAATTCCGTCGAGCACCTGCGGCAGCCGACCCCACCGGGTGACCATCGCGAATTTTTCCGCGTCCAGCGTGTCCAAGGAGACATTGACTCGGTTGACGCCGCACGATTTGAGGCGGCCGGCGAATTTGCGGAGCTGCGAACCGTTCGTCGTGAGCGTCAGCTCGTCGAGCATTCCGCTTTCCAAATGCCGCGAAATCGACTCGAAGTATTCCATGATTCCGCGCCGGACCAGAGGCTCTCCTCCGGTTATTCTAAGCTTCCTGACCCCGAGCGTAATGAACGCGGTGCAGAGCCGGTCGAGCTCCTCCAAGGTCAACAATTCCTTCTTGGGCAGGAATTTCATTTTTTCCGACATGCAGTACACGCATCGGAAGTCGCATCGATCTGTCACCGAAACACGCAAATAAGTGATCGCGCGCCTGAATGGATCCATCAATTTTTCACACGTCCTCATGCGCTCAACATAGGCTCAATATCTGACGGCAGCAATACGCATCAACTTTTATCCCGTAATTTCAACAAGGAAGCGGGTTCAGACGGAGCCTCGCTCTGTCGCAAGGCTTTGATGATTCTAAGTCGAAACGCGAAAGGAATTGCAGAATCGGCGTGCGAACGCTTTCACGCCGCCAAGTTTGATTTTGGCTTTTGCCCGCGCTCAGGAAACAGTTCCCGGCCTGCGGGAGCCCGGCAAATCGGCATTCTTGCCGGACGCCGCCGGGCATGTCCGCAGGAATTCGCACTGAAACCCGGAAGCAGGCCATTTAGCATTTCAAGTTCGTGGCTATGCTGATTCTGTCAGCGCTTGCAGCATCTGAGCGCAGCTGCGTTGAACATCCGATAGCCGCGCCGACGAGGATTGCGTGCGAGGCTTTGAAAGATGCCCAGTGAGGGATTTCACGAAATTGTTGCGGTCAGCGCAGGTTGCGGCTAAAGTGCATCTTTGCAGGCAATAGCTGCTGACAAAGACGGCAGGCCGTGTCGGAAGCCGAGAGGGAGTTCGCTTCAAATATGCTAAATTTCGCTGAAGAAGTCATGTTGCTCATGCTTGAAGACGAAAACGGTCGTTTCGCGCATGTTCCCGAACTCTGCATGCGCTGCGTGCTTGGCGGCGCGGTCCTGATGGAATTGGCGATGAAAGATCGCATCGACACCGATCTCGAGAAACTGGTCGTCATTAATCCGCAGCCGACCGGGGACGATCTTTTGGATCCGACGCTCAAGCACATAGTCGAATCTGAAGAAGACCGCGACGCGAGATATTGGGTTGAATTCAGCGCTCGCGAAGCCGACAACATTCGGCGAACAGCGCTTGACCGACTTATCACCAAGGGCATATTGCGCCGGGAAGACGACAGATTCCTTTGGGTTTTCAGATCGCGGCGCTACCCGATGATTGACGGGAAAGCTGAGCGGGAGGCAAAGCTTCGGATCGTCGGCATCTTGTTCAGCGATGAAGTTCCGGATCCGCGCGATGTCGTCATGATTAGTCTCGTGGACGCCTGCGGTTTGTTCAAGCACATCTTGTCCGAGCGCGAGCACAAGAGAGCAAGGCCCAGGATCAGGCAAGTCCGCAAGATGGACTTGATCGGGCAGGCAGTGACGAATGCGGTCAGGGAAATCGAAGCTTCGCTTGCGTTGGCGATGCATCCGCCGTTTTGAGCGGCGGCGAGGTTCGGCGTCCTTCGGGATGCGGCGTTCGCAGAACGAATTTCGGTATCGGCCGGACTTGAATCCGTAGGCATCTTTGCGGCGTAGTTGCTAACCGCTTCGCCGTTATTCGCGTGAGTTGAGCCGCGTCTTGCTCAATTCATGTTTTGGATTCAGACAAATGGCTAGCGAAATGTCGGAGTTCCATTGCTCAAGAAACGATTGGAGCAATGGATCGCTGAACGAGACGATCATGAAGTCCACCCGCTCCCCGCGATCTTTCGAAATCGACCGCGACAAGGATGGGTCCATCACAACAAAGGTACATGGCGCGACATGAGGTCGGCTTCGATCATTTTCGCGCGCGGTCTGTTGCTGATCGGTGACAGCGCAGGCGGTTTCCGTCCGCTTTTGCACTCAACGGCTCGGCCTGCGGGCGCGCGATGAAGCCAAGAGAGGTCTCGGTTCATCCAACAAAGGCATGCGCAGCCGCAGCCCGACTGGGGTGCGGCTTATTTTTCGGGGACAAGGAGGGAGAGGCGCCGCTGGTCGAAAGCGTGGCCAACGCTCTGATCGCCTTCGAATGCTGCATTGAAAACAACCGTCGGGCCGACTTCCCCGATTGGAGGCCGCATCGCGCCGCCGTTTGACCAACAAGATTGGGATGCCCCTCCTGAATGGCATTGACTTGATGTGCCCGGCTTTTTCGCGCTCGGCAGCACCTGGGACCGGCGCTGCTTCACGACGCGACTTCAGCGGAGGAGTCGAGGGCATCGCGGAGTTTTTCGTCTGACAAGCCAAACCTGTCGAGCATGTTGATTCGCGCGCAAGCCGGGCCGTTGGGTGCAAAAGTCGACGGAAAACCGCCTGCGCTGTCACCGGTCAGCAACAGATTGCGCGCGAAAACGATCGAAGCCGACCTCATGTCGCGTCATGTACCTTTGTTGTGATGGACCCGAAAAGGGGCGCTGTACGGCGCTCTACGCGGCTTCTAGGAGCGTGTCCGAGTATTCGTAAAGTCGTCAATATACGCAGATTAATTGATGTTGTGTAGCGCAACATATAGATACAACGACCACCATTTCCTAGATGCTGTACCGAAAATTCCCGTCAAATTCAGCGACGGCTATTTCTCGGACACGCTCCTAGGGGCAAACCCGATTTTCGACTGGTTGCGTTGCGCCCGCCGTTCCTGCTATCCGCAACGGCCAACAGGAAGGAAACGAACACCATGTCCAAGAAATTGTTATTGGCGCTCGCGGGCTGCTTGCCCATTGCGCTTTCCGGCTGCGGGGGCGGGGGCGGCGCAAGCTTGCCTTCCGGCGAAATTCAAACGCCTTCCGGCGGAACGCAAACGCCAACCGCGGCGTTGGATGCGGCCAAGACCGCCGTGGACAACGCGAATTCGGCAAGAACCGAAGCCGCGGTCCAACGCGCCCGCCGCGCTCTTTCCGCAGCGGTGGAAACGGCGGAAGCGGCCAAGACCGCCGCGCAAGCCGCCTTGACGGAAGCACAAGCCGCCTTGACGGAAGCGCAGGACTACAGAACTGCGCAAGCCGCAATTCTCGACGGACTGCAACCGATCACCGCCGCGAGTTTGAGTTTGGCGACAGTGAAACCAGCGTCAACAGCGGCGGAAGCAGCGGCGGCGTTGGCGGCGGCTAGGAACGCTGTTGCCGCAGCGACGTCCACAAGAACCGCCGCCGCGATCCAGCGCGCCCGCCGCGCTCTTTCGGAAGCGGTGGAAACGGCGGGAGCGTTCAAGACCGCCGCGCAAGACGATTTGGATGCGGCGCAATCCGCGCTGGCCGAAGCGCAGAACTACAGAAACGCGCAAACCCGAGTTCTGGATTCATTGCCGATCGCAAGGCCGCCGGAGCAGCCTTCATCGCCGCCCGGCGAATTCGAGACGACGCACAGAGTGTGGAGCTCGATCTACGCCCCGTCGTCGGGGGGGATCGGCCCAACAGCGGCGCGAAATTCCGACCGGAATCAGTATGGCGACGCCTATCGGCCGACCCTCCGCGCCGCCCGCAATCTTGCCGATGGTTTCAGCCGGGTCACGCTCGCCAACGGCGTCGCGGTCGCGCGGAAAACCTCCATGATTCCGGCGCGGCCCTTGCCCGAACCTAGCCCGGATGCTTCGCCCTTAGAAATCGGCAGGTATATAAGGAGCTTGTACGGCTTACGGACCGATACTTTCGTCGGCAGCGGCGATTACAGCGCGTTCGAAGTGATCAGATTCGGAACGACCGGCCCGGTCGCCCGGCCGCCGGGTTGGACCCTCTCGGGCGGCGGTTACACCGGCGGGCACAGTGGCGCGTTCGGGCAGCGTTCGCCCGGAGTTTCGAACCATCTTCTTTCGGCTTCCTATCGCGGCGCGATGGCGGGGGTTTGGTTCGCCGATGGAAACTTCGACCATCCGGATGGCACGACCTTCACAGGAACTGCGGTTTTGCTCTTTACCAGCACCGAAACCGGCAACCGGCTCAGACTCAATTTGGAGGCTACGACAGGCCGGGAGTGGAGCCATTCTTCCAGTGCGGCGGTGAACAACGACGGGTCGTTCGTCGATATTCGTCCGCCGGGAGCGCCGACCAACCTCTTCGGGATCAAGGGCAATTTCTACGGGCCGAACTTGGAAGAGGCCGCCGGGATTGTCGAAACGTCCAACGTTTACGGTGCGTGGCTGGTTCGACAGGTCGGCAGCACAAGCGGCGGGGACGGTGGATGAAACTTTGGTCAGCCTCTTGCGGATCGGACCCTATGCCAAATCCGGTTTGGAACTTCGTGACCTACCGACGTGCGAGTTCCGTTTTCTGGATAGTCGTTCAGGCGTAAGACCGAGCAAATTCCTGCCAAAAGGTCGCACAAGGTCTAACGCATGAATGTGCCCGATTGTCCAACTTCGGTTGAAGCCGATCCGTTCAGACTGCGCTTAGGTTCCTTGCTGCCCGCGATAGAGGGTTGGGGACCCCTACCATAGCTGCTTGGAAGGGCTACCCCCAACAACCGAGTATGGAGTTTCGGAGTCTCTACACTGACACCGGCCGGAACGTCTGGATGCTTCGCCCGTCCAGTTGCGAATTCCGGCGCAAGTACCCTGGACTCGAACAACCGGCTTGGCCGGGGCCGTGTCGATCGCCACGGACAAGAACAAATCCGCAACAGATTTCAGATCTGATTTTCGTCGGCAATTTGTTCTTGCCGCACGGCGATAGGGGGTTGGGGACCCCTGTAGGCAAATGAGACTTTGGGTCCATCACAACAAAGGTACATGGCGCGACATGAGGTCGGCTTCGATCATTTTCGCGCGCGGTCTGTTGCTGATCGGTGACAGCGCAGGCGGTTTCCGTCCGCTTTTGCACTCAACGGCTCGGCCTGCGGGCGCGCGATGAAGCCAAGAGAGGTCTCGGTTCATCCAACAAAGGCATGCGCAGCCGCAGCCCGACTGGGGTGCGGCTTATTTTTCGGGGACAAGGAGGGAGAGGCGCCGCTGGTCGAAAGCGTGGCCAACGCTCTGATCGCCTTCGAATGCTGCATTGAAAACAACCGTCGGGCCGACTTCCCCGATTGGAGGCCGCATCGCGCCGCCGTTTGACCAACAAGATTGGGATGCCCCTCCTGAATGGCATTGACTTGATGTGCCCGGCTTTTTCGCGCTCGGCAGCACCTGGGACCGGCGCTGCTTCACGACGCGACTTCAGCGGAGGAGTCGAGGGCATCGCGGAGTTTTTCGTCTGACAAGCCAAACCTGTCGAGCATGTTGATTCGCGCGCAAGCCGGGCCGTTGGGTGCAAAAGTCGACGGAAAACCGCCTGCGCTGTCACCGGTCAGCAACAGATTGCGCGCGAAAACGATCGAAGCCGACCTCATGTCGCGTCATGTACCTTTGTTGTGATGGACCCACCTTTGTTGTGATGGACCCTAAAACCTGTTGCTCGACCCGCAAACCGTGAATCCCGAAAATCGTGACAAATACTTTCAATCGAACTGCTCGGTATACCTTCGATTTGTGGCGAAGGCGTTGCGTCGCCTCCGCCATTTTCATCTGGGCAGTACGGTGTCTAGTGTTCGCTATGCGAAGAAGAAAGGCAATCGACAATGTTCCGTGCAATACTCCCGATGAGTTCTTGATAAAGTCCGGTCCCGGGTTCCAAATCAATTCCGATCGGATCCAATGTCGTAGTCATGACGGTCGCGCGGTCACTAAGCGCATTGACCAACCCGGGATTGAATTGGGGTTCGGCGAACACGCAGATTGACTCGCGCGCCTGAATCAAACTGGACAATTTGCTCAAGTGCCCGACCGACGCATCTCCGGCGTGTTCGTTCTTTATCGCTCCGATCGGGTTCAAACCGAATTTGATTTCAAAGTATTGATACGCGTCATGGTAGACGATGAATTCGTCGTCGACATAAGGTTCCAGCTCCGCGCTCAAGATTGACGACATCTCTCGAATCGCATTGATGGCGCTTTCGGCGTTCTGCGAATAGGTCGCCGAATATTCGGGATGCGTCGCAGCGAGGCCGCTCGCAATAGCCTCCAGCCATTCAATCGCTAAGTCGGGATCAAGCCACGCATGGGGATCAAATGTATGGCCGTGGCCGTCATCGTGGCCGTGCCCGTCATCATGTCCGTCGTCGTGGCCGTCATCGTGATCAAGGGCAGTTTCCATCGCCTCGTGATCGTGGTCATCGCCCTCCAGATCGTGCCGGAAAATCAAATTTCCTCGCACCGGCAAGAGGCTGCTCTCAATTACGTCCAAGAGAATTACGTCGACGGCATTCGGCGCAATGGACATTATATTTCGCTCCAGCGATGGGATCAGCTCCGGTCCGACGCGGACGATGATATCCGCCCTTTCCAACAAGCGGGCGGTGGATGGAGTCATAGAATACCCGTGCGGCGAGTTCCCGCTCGGCATCAGCAAGGAAGGTTCGCCGATGCCTTCCATGACCATTGAGACCAGTGAGTGAACAGGTCGAATGTCGGTAACGACCGCAGGTCCCTCGGCAGCGGGCGCCGCCGTCGCCGCCGCCGAGATGACGGCGGCAATGAGTCCTTGCCACTTTAACTTTAGCATTGTTTTCCTCGAGTTGTTTTGCAATTTGATTGCGTTATGTTATCTTATAACAAAATGGAGTTCAACGTGCTGTTTGGGTTTGTCGAAACTTCTTTCCATGGTTGATCTGAGATATCATCAGGAGCAGGTTCTTTCCCGGACGCCTTGTGGTCTCCTAATTGAATGGAAGCATTGAATGGCAAATTCTGGCCGAGACGAAGCATTCGAAAAAGTCGAAAGGTTGTGCAAGGAACGAAACCTTCGGCTGACGCCCGTCAGAAAGCGGGTGCTTGAGATACTCCTTGAAGCCGGGCGCGCTTTGGGGGCGTACGAAGTGCTGGAATCTTTGAGGAGGGACGGGTTCGGGCACCAACCGCCGGTCGCGTATCGAGCGCTGGAGTTTTTGCAAGAGAACGGCTTCGTTCATCGAGTGGAGGGAATGAAAGGTTACGTCGCCTGCACGTCTCCAAGCGAACCGCATGGCCCTGTCCTTCTCGTTTGCGATTCATGCAATGAGGTCAAAGAGTTGCGAACGCCGCACTTGGAGGCGATCGCGGGTGGCATCGGGAGTTACTGTTCGCTCGAATCAGCTGCGGAGGCTGGTCAGCATCACGGCGGCAAGCAAGAATTTCTGGCTTCTGCCCACGCCATCGAGATTTTGGGCTGCTGCAAGCAGTGTTCAGAAGCGAGTGAGTTATCCTCGAAATAGCGTCGCTGCGAAGGGACGGAGCAATAGAACTCTCTACTGAAGCACATCTTGCGGTTCCGAGATCGGCTGAGCCTTCCTCTGGTGCAAATTTGAACACCGGCGACAATCGTCGAGTTTCATGCTGGGCAGATTGTGGGAGTGATTGAAGCAGCCTTCCGGGCCTGCGGGCATGAGTTTCGGTCGAATTCCGGCCAGATGCGAAATCAAAATAGCAAGATTTGGGCCAATTCCGGTTTCGACCGCCTCAAGCGAACACGATGCGGTCAAGCAGTTTGACAAGACTGAGGAGCCGGCGCAATGGCTCCGCGCCATGCGCCGCGGTCGCCATCGTATCGGCCGCTCCGACCCCGGCGATGCCGAAGGTTCGGACCGCTTCTTTACGCTACTCGTTCATGCTCTTCGACAGAGGGCCGCACGACGCAATGCCAGTACCTGAATTGCCGATTCGAAGGTTTGGCGCCTTACTTTGTCGGCCTGACAGCAGATGCTGCCGGACCGAGATAATCAAAAGCCGCGCTCAGCAGGCGTGATGCACTTCCTGAAGGCCGTAGACCGGCGTCGCCAGACCCTCCATCCGCGCCTTGAGCTGCAAAGATAGAAATTGTGAGTAGTGCCTGGACTGGTGAAGGTTGCCGCCGTGGAACCACAGGCACTCTTGCTGCGTGGGCTTCCACATGTTTCGCAACTCGCCCTCCCATGGCCCCGGATCCTTGGGCGTGTCCGACCCAAGCCCCCAGCACTTGCCGACCTTGTCCGCCACCTCTTGGCTGATCAGTTGCGCTGCCCAGCCATTCATGGATCCGTAGCCGGTGGCGAGCACCACTAGATCGGCTTCCAATTCGGCGCCGTCGTCCAGCCGGATGCCGCTCTCGGTGAATTCCGTCATTTGCCCGGCGACGAGCTTGATCTTTCCGTCGGCTACCAGTTCGGAGGCGCCCACGTCGATGTAATATCCGGATCCACGCCGCAAGTATTTCAAGAACAATCCCGTATCGTCGGCCCCGAAATCAAGCTGAAAGCCCGCGCTTTCGAGCCGGTCGTAGAAGCCCTTGTCGCGGACGCGCGTCTCGTCGGCCTGCAGTTTCTGGATGGGGGGCAAAACTGCGTAAGGGATCGAAGCGAAAATCAAGTCGGCTTTGTCGGTCGTGATTCCGTTGGCGACCGCTTCTTCCGAATAAAGCGCTCCAAGCGCCAGCTCCATCAGCGTTTCCGATTTCACCACATGGGTGGAGGTTCGCTGCACCATGGTCACATCGGCCCTCGCTTCCCAAAGCGCCGCGCAGATGTCGTGCGCGGAGTTGTTGGAACCTACCACGACGACCTTCTTGTCCTTGTAGGCATCGGGCCCCGGATGCTGGCTGGAATGCTGCACCTCGCCCCTGAAGTTGTCGCGGCCCGGGAAATCGGGGATGTTGGGTACGCCCGCCATGCCGGTGGCCAACACCAGTTGCGCGGGCTTAAGGACGACTTCCTTGCCATCCCGATCGACCGCGACTGTCCAAGTCTTGGCGGTTTCGTCGAAGCGGGCGGATTTGCAAGTGGTTCTGGTCCAGTAGTTCAACTCCATGATTTTCGCGTAGCTTTCCAGCCAGTCGCCAATCTTGTCCTTGGGCGAGAACACCGGCCAGTGATCCGGGAACGGCAGATAGGGCAAGTGATCGTACCAGACCGGATCGTGCAAGCAGAGCGACTTGTACCGTTTGCGCCAGCTGTCGCCGGGGCGGTCGTTCTTTTCCACAATGATCGTGGGCACGCCCAATCGCCTCAGCCGAGCACCCAGCGCAATACCGCCCTGGCCGCCGCCGATAATCAGCGCGTAGGGTTGCGATTTGTATCCGAGTTCGCGCAGTTCGCGTGCCCGAGCATCTGCATAGGATTCGCGATCGCGATGGCTGCCGTGGGCTACGCCGTTGATGCGGTTGGCTCCGGTCGGCTCTTCGAAGCCTTTCAACTCCTGCGCGGTCGTCAGCAACGTCCATGCCGTGTCGCCTTGCAGCCGGACGTGGCCGATGCCGCGCGCGGCGTCGGTTTCAAACGTGAGCCAAGCTTCAATAACGCCGTCGGCTTCCGTCGCGTCGCCGTCAATCGAGAAGTTACGAGGATGCGTGCTCGACAGGCAAGCCGTTGCCATGTCTCCGATGGCTTCGCGCCCCTCCATGGTTTTTATGTTCCAAGTTAGAGCGATGAGGTCGCGCCAGTAACAATCCTCGCTGAACAAGGCTGTCAGCTTGGCGGTGTCTTGGGCGTCGAGTGCCGCGCCAAACCGGTCGAGCCAATCCTGAACCTTGCCATGTGCCTCAGCAGAATCCATTATGTCCTCCCTTTTGCTCCACACCGGATCAGGGCCGACCCATCGCATCTCCGATGCGGGCGCGGCCTCGCGTAGTGAGCTTCAAGGCAATTTTTCATTTGTCGATACCAAAGTAAAATCCCTATTTTTGGGCGGCGCACAACCCGCCGCCAAGCGTCTATTCGGGGTTAGGAGGGTACATTTCGCTCTCCGGAAAATTCGGGGCGATTCAAACGGCGGGTTTGAGAATCGCCGATAGGAGGTCTGGCGACAAACGAAATAGTGCGAAGAGCGCATGTTGACAGGCGGACGGTCCAACCGCTAGCAAGGCACGGAGTCTACGTTGATTCGGTGGAGAAACTCGACCGGTATCGTCGCATATGATCGTTTTTAGGAGTGCATCTCTTTAGCGGTCGGTTACTTGGGCCTCCAAGACTTGAAGTGAAAAATCCCGGACGTTGCACAAGCGACCGCGAAGGCGGACGCGGCAGGTTCTCGTTCAAGCAAGGCCAGAATGAGGGCAACGACCGCAAAGATGACACTCAGGACCGCGCCCAAATATTGGCCACGCGCATTTTCGTTCAAGGCGCCATCAAGCGCTTCTTGTCCCATTCGCGCCGACCATTTTGCTCATTCTCGGCCATTTTGAGTATGCGGTCAGCGCTGCCGGGCAAAACCTTGTCGTACTCGCGGAAACTTGAAGGCAGCGGGAGCGGCCCAGAGTACTGTGCGGATAAAATTTCTTCACGTACAGGTGATTGGGGCACTTCTGACAATGTGCCAGTTTGTTCGCTAAGAATTATCCTCTCCTTCCTTTGTCGGAGCGGCTTCCGCACTGTAGTCCTCCATTGCTTTGTACATGTCCCGTCCGATACGGTTCAGATCATTCCGCATCGCATCGCGGGGATACCGTGGCAGGTCCGACGGCCGACGGGCTGCGCCGATATTTCTTTTCAATTCTTCCAACTCTTTCATCACGTCGTTTCTGGTCAGCCGCTGATGCCTTCGAATTGTGTGATACATTGCGAACCCTTAATGAATTTCAGTCAAGCTCGATACTGATCGACAATACCATAAACTAAGCGTTCGCGCGAGACAACCAATCATCTTTTTTATGTCGACTCATCTGAATTCCGGTTTTCCATGATTCCTTGCGCGAATCCGGCTGCATACCCAAGGGCTTGAAAGAAAGACATGAATTTTCCTTGAATTGCATTTGCATGCGAAGATTCATGGGGCGCGGCGGCATGTCCGCGAAGCCCTCCCAATGTCGGCGTTTTTGGGGAATTTTCGAAGGCGATTGGCATTCGCAAAGTTGTACTGTTCCACCGCGGGCGAAGCCGCTGAATAGGCCGTTCGCATTGACGAGACGATATTGGGAAGCGCAAGCCGCCACGTGCTTTGACGCGGTTTGCGAATTGATCTCCGGCGACTGCCTGAGCGGCCGTCTGATATCTCCCATCGGCAAACCGGGTCACTCCGCAATCGAAAATACGTCACCGGTTGTCAGGTTCCTGACGCGGGACACTTGATTGCCGTCCCAAAAATAGGAGACGCGGCGGCCTTGCGCGGGAATGCCAGGGACATCCGGCCAGAAGAGTGCGACGGCCATGCCATCAGGATATCGAACGCTTCGGTAGAGGAGACCGTCGGAGTTTTCACCGCGCAAACGGGCGCCAAGTTTCTGCGGCACGGCGTAGTCGTCAGGTTGGTGGATTTCTTCGAACAGACCGCTATCGCTCACATCGTGAAGAGTGGCATCGAGCGTTCCAACAAGTTCCTGAAAATCAGATGTCCATCCGGGTTCCTCGCCGGTAGCCGCCATGAATCGTCCATGGTGATGAGTGGTCTCAAAGAGAGCGACCTCGATCCGGTCTCCGGCGTAGTAGATGCCGAACGATCCGTTGCTGAACCGGCTCGGACGATCCTTCGATGTATGAACGAAAGGAGCCATAACCCGAGAAGCGCCTTCGCCAGCAACGCGCCGGTCTTTCGGCACTAGATCAAGCATGCCCACGCTTTCCGCAACACGCGGATTGGTCTTCGCTTCCGCAGACAGGACTGCATCCCAATCAGCCGGGTCTGCTATGTCGTCAAATGGATAAATGGACGGAAAACGGGAGCGGGTGACCCGATAGGTGCGAGCCCAACTGACGCGTGCAACGTCAGGATCGTGCAAAATCATCCGCCTCTGACGCCATCCAGATACCGGCGCACCCTCATGATGTCGGTCAGTTCTCCTGCAAGCATGATGTCCAGTGCGGGCGAGCCGCCAAACGCTTCATTGGGTCGGTTGATCCATCCATAGCTGCGCTCAGTTTCATTGAAGATGATCCGCAGAGCCTTATGTATGCCCATAAGGTTTGACAGCCGAGCTTTGAGATCCCGCGGGACGCGGCCGATGGCTCCGGTTTTCCATCGGGCCCATGTGCGTGCGGACAATCCACCCAACAAGACACATGCTTGCGCGTCCGTCAGTCCCCAGCGGGCAAAGAGATTGACGACGGCGCGGCCCATCGCCTCGCCCTCGGCATCCGATATTTCCGGCGCACTTGGCCGAAACGGCGTTTTCTCAACAAGTTGCAGTTGGGGCATTGCGAAACCATTTTTTGCCTTTTGGCATAATATGAGAATTTTATTGCCATATTGCAAACATATTGCAAAATTTCTGGAAAGAGCACGCATGAAGTCACCCATGCCGATGTATCCAGATCCCGGCTGATCCCGTTTGGTCGAACGGCCCTCACGGAAATAAACCCGCCGCGCCTTTCCGATCTCGTCCACCCCGAGCATCCCCCGCCCCGCTCTTCCGAATCATCAAGAGAGCAGTAGAACACGCATCGAATAGGGGATCAGCCTTGAGCGCCGGTCGTGTCCTCAAAAGGGGCATGTTTGCATGCCGATTCACACCGCAGCAGCCCAACCCAAGAAAATGGGATGCACCCAAATGATCTTGCAAAGGTGCGCGAGGCGGCTAAAGATGGCACTCGTTATCGCTGCGTCGCAGATGGCGTTCAGCATGACCGCCCCAACCTCTACTTCAATTGACGCGATCGGGAAATTTATCTTTGGCCACCGTTCGCATTGGCTTCAATGCGATTTCTGCCAACCAAATAGAGGAAATCTTCTTCGGTAAGGATCTGGATTCCTGCTCCATCGCGGTTCAGCCGTTCGGCTTTTCGGTGTTTGGAACTTTTGTCGTAACCATTCAACCTATGAGTTTCCTGCGTTCCAACTACCAAGATTGTAGTTCGTTTGCCCACGCTGTCTGAAACGTTGCAACCCGCGCTGGCAGCAAGATCAGCCGCTTTGCTTCGCAATATTTGCAGCGCTCCCGTGAAGACAACAGTTTCTCCGTTTAGCGGTCCATCCTCAGACCCGGTTCGGGCCACAGATGCAGGATTTTTCCCTTTCGAAGGGCGAATTGGGCCCTTGACTCGCTCAAGCCAGCCTACGATGTCCAGTTCTGAAGCCTCGACGGCCTTCAATAGGATTTGCGCCGCCGCCCTGGCGTCCTCCAAAGCGTTGTGGTGCTCGAATTCAATTTCAAAATGTTTCGCAAGCTTCTTGAGGCCGTATCCACGAGTGCCGAATTTGTCCGGCCAAGCCCGTCTTGCGACCTTCGCACTGTCCAGCCACTCGGAATCTAGCTGTGGAAGGCCATATTTTGCATATGCTCGCTCCAGCGCGACTTGGTCAAAGGAAGTATGGCTCACGATCACAGCTTCTTCCAGCCAGCGATTCAGTTCTGTGTGCAGGGCTGGAAGCGTCGGCGCGCCCTTGACCGCCTTTTCGTCGATGCCGTGAATGAAGACATTCCACGAATCGAACCAGTCCTCCGGGTCCACCAGCGTACACCATTCATCGCCGAGTCTTCCATCCCGGACTTGGACGATTCCAATCTGGCAAATGCTGGATCGATCCGCGTTCGCGGTTTCCACATCGATTGCGTTGAAGGATGTCACCGCTGCGCCTCGCTTGATGCGCGGGTCGAGAACGCCTGCCGCCGCAGCGATTGGGGCAGGGCTAAAAATCTGCTCTTCCTGTCACTGACCGTCGCGAACGTCGGTAGCGGGAGAAAATTTGCATGGTCCAAATTCAGAACGAGCCTTTCCCTGAAATTGAAAAGTTCGACGCATGCGGTAATTATCGGATGATTTGGAATGACTGACAAGAAATTTCGCAACTGGCGATCAGGTTCCTGAATCGACGCCATTGGTCGATGAGTACGTTTGCTTTGGCGACCATTTGGCACTGTTCATTCGTGAATTGGTTAGGAGTAAATTGGCCTCACTCGAAGGCCATCGCGCCGGTGATCAGGGCCTCCGCCGCTCAATCAGACGACGATGATGATGGCATACAAAATCTGCGGCTATCGCATCCGGATTCATTTGTCGCAGGAGATTGCGTGTGTTTGCCACACTCAGTTGAATTTCAAAGTCACCGGGGATTTTTGCTTCGGTCGAGTCTGGATAAGGCGCATCCGGTAATTTCAAACCTCACTCGACTGTAACGGATTTCGCGAGGTTCCGCGGTTGATCGACATCGGTGCCTTTGACGACGGCCGTGTGATAGGCAAGCAATTGAAGCGGCACGGCATAAAGGATAGGCGCGAGCAACGGGTCTACGCTCGGCAAAACCATCGTTTTCCACAACCCTGCACCCGCTTCCGCTACTCCGTCCGCGTCGGAAATTAGCAATATTTTCGCGCCTCTGGCCTTCACCTCCTCGATATTCGAAACGGTTTTCTCGAAGAGAGGCCCCGACGGCGCGCAAACGATCACCGGAAGCCTCTTGTCGACCAGAGCGATCGGTCCATGCTTCAATTCGCCGCTCGGGAAGCCTTCCGCATGAATGTAGCTGATCTCCTTGAGTTTAAGCGCGCCTTCAAGAGCCAGCGGAAACATCGTGCCGCGGCCAATAAAGATCGCGCTTTGCGAATCCGCCAGTTCTTCCGCCAGTTCTCGGATGGCATCATCCGTAGCGAGCGCCGCATTCAGCAAACCGGGCAAGGCCATTATCTCGCGGGCAATTCGAACCTCCTCGACCTCGCCGACCCGATTCCGATCGCGCCCGGCAGCGACCGAGAGCAAAGCAAGCGTGGCGAGCTGGCAGGTGAAGGCTTTGGTGGACGCGACCCCGATTTCGACCCCGGCGCCGATCTCAACAAAATTCTCGCATTCGCGAGCCATGGAGCTTGAGGAATTGTTGAGAATCCCCAGATTGGGCAGCCCCTTCTGTTTGACATATCGCAACGCGGCGAGCGTATCGGCGGTTTCGCCGGATTGGCTGACGAATATCGAAAGAGTGCGGTTGTCGATCAGTAGCTCGCGATAGCGGAATTCGGATGCGATGCTGACCTCCGCCGGAATCTTCGCAATCCCCCCGAACCAATAGCTTGCAATCTTGCAAGCGAGGTACGCCGTCCCGCAGGCCACAAGGTTTACTCGGTCCAACTCCGCGAAATTCGGCGCTCCCGGCAGCCGGACAATCCGTTCATCACCGGAGGCAAAGCGGCCCAACGAGTGGTTCAACACCTTGGGCTGCTCGAAAATTTCTTTAGCCATATAGTGCTTGTAGCCGCTCTTGTCCGAGACGGACGAATCGAACGGCATGGGCGAAGGCGAGCGAACTGCGGTCCGGCCCGCGTCGTCGAAAAAAACCGCTCCGGACCGGGAGACCTCCGCGCAATCGCCTTCTTCGAGGTAGGTGACCTTCTCTGCGAGACCGGATAGCGCGATTGCATCCGAAGCGACGAACATTTCGCCTGTGCCGTGCCCGACCACCAAAGGCGATCCCCGACGAGCCGCAAAAATCAGGTCGTCGTGTCCGCTGAACAGAAAACACAATGCAAATGCGCCGTCGAGCCGACCGACCGTGCTGAGCGCTGCGGCGCTCGGATTCGACCCGTCATCAAGGAAGGCTTGGCACATCACGGCCACGGTTTCCGTGTCCGTTTCGGTTTCGAACCGGTAGCCGCGGTCCTCCAGCTCCGATTTGAGCGATCGGAAGTTTTCGATGATGCCGTTGTGAACAACCGAAACGGTCTCCGCTTGATGCGGATGAGCATTCGCCTCGGTCGGCGGGCCGTGGGTCGCCCAGCGGGTGTGCCCGATGCCCGTCTTGCCCGCGAGCGGCGAATGGACGAGCGCGTCGGACAAATTCACCAGTTTTCCGACTGCCCGGCGCCTGCCGAGTTCGCCGTCTCGGAGCGTCGCTATGCCTGCGCTGTCGTAGCCTCTGTATTCCAACCGCCGCAAGGCATCGACGAGAATCGGAGCCGCTTCATTGTTTCCCAAATAGCCGATGATTCCGCACATGGGCTGTCAGGACTTTGCTGCGGAGCGAAGCTTGGACATGATCCGTCGCGCCAATCCAGGTTTGTTGGCCTGTCGCGCTCTGGCCATTGAGAGGGCGCCGTCGGGCACGTCGGAAGTTATCGTCGAACCAGCGGCGGTCATCGCCTCGTCTCCGACTCGAATTGGCGCGATCAGTATCGTATCGGAACCGATGAAGACGCGGTCGCCGATCATCGTTCGATGTTTGCTGACTCCGTCATAATTGCACGTGATCGTTCCGGCGCCGATGTTCGTGCGTTCGCCGACATCGGCGTCCCCGACGAACGACAGGTGCCGGATCTTGGAACCCGCGCCGATCTTGGACGCTTTCACTTCGACATAATTCCCTATGGAAGCGCCTTCGCAGATTTCAGCGCCCGGGCGAAGCCGCGCGAACGGCCCGATCGTGCAGCCCGGTCCGACTTCGCATTCCTCGAGATGGGAAAATGCTTTGATCCTTGACCCTTCGCCGACTTTCACGCCGCGCCCGAAAAACACGTTCGGTTCGACTACGGTGTCTCGACCCAATTCGGTATCGAAGCTGAAATACACCGATTCGGGAGCAAGCAGGTTGGCTCCGTCCTCAAGCGCGCGGCCACGCGCGCCTTCCTGATATACCGTTTCCGCTTCAGCGAGCTGCGCGCGCGAGTTGACCCCCAGCGTTTCGCTTTCCTCGCATAGGATCGCGTCGCAGCGCATTCCGCGTTTGGAAGCAAGTTCCACGATTTCAGTCAGATAATACTCTCGACTGATTTCATCGACCTTGATTTCATTAAGCAGTCCCCGAAGCGTCGCGGAATGCGAGCAGATGATGCCGCCGAAGCAAAGGTCGATTTTTTTTTCGTCCTCATTCGCGTTTTTCGATTCGACAACTCTGAGCGCTTGTCCCAGATCGTCCTGCACGATGCGCCCGTATCCTGAAGGATCCAGAGCTTTGAAGCCGAGAAACGCCAGCGCGGCTCCGTCGAGGCGACCCTGCACGAGTTTCTTCAGAGTGCTCGGCTTGATGAACGGCGTATCGCCGTAAAGGATCATGATATCTCCGTCGAAACCGTCGAGAACCGGCATTGCGGCCATTGCCGCGTGGCCCGTTCCCAGTTGCTCTTCCTGAATTGCCAGGTCGGCGTCGATGCCGAACTCCGACAATTTTTCCTGCACTTTTTCCGCGCCATGGCCTGCGACGATGACGGTTCGATCCGGTTTCAACGGCGACGCCGAACTGAGCGCATGCCAAATGATCGGCGCTCCGGCGATTTCGTGAAGAACTTTCGGGAGGTCGGAACCCATTCGCCGACCCTTGCCTGCGGCCAGCAAGACCACTGCCACTGCCATGGGTACCGCCTTCCAATATCCCGGATATCGCTATATTTAGCGTTCTGGATTTTTCCGTCAACAATCGAACGGTCGATCCAGCGAAATCTGTTCGGTTCCGGACAGTCTTTCAACGACGGGACAGGTGGCACTGGCTTCATGAAGACTGCGATTTTCGATCTGGACGGCACGCTCGCCGATACCAGCGGGGACTTGATCGCCGCTGCGAACGAGTGCTTCCGGGAGCTCGGGTTCGATGTGCCCCTCGATGAGTCGAAAGATCAATTGCTCGCCTTCCGGGGAGGACGGGCGATGTTGAGGGAAGGCTATCGTCGCTTGACCGGAAATGCCGAAAGCGAAAACGTCATTCATGCCCGGTACCGACGTCTTCTCGAGCATTACGAGAATGCGATCGACCATTGCTCGGTATTGTATCCGGCGGTCGAAAATGCGTTGGAGACGCTGCAACAGAACGGCTGGCGCTTGAGCGTCTGCACGAACAAGCCGGAACGGCTGGCGCGGCTGCTGCTCGACAATCTGGGCATCGGCCCAATGTTCGGCGCGCTCGTCGGCGGGGACACGCTTCCGGTATGCAAACCGAATCCTGCTCCGGTCATAAAGGTCGTCGAGATGGTAGGGGGAGATTTGGCCAAGTCTTTCATTCTGGGCGATACAGCAACCGATTCGGATGCTGCCCGGGCGGCCGGGACCGCATCGGTGCTGGTTGCGTTCGGTCCGGAAGGCAGGGGCATTTCAAGGCTGGAGCCGGATGCGCTTCTCGATCATTACGATGATCTTCCCGAGCTCGCGGAGATTGTCGTGAATGCTCGCTCAAGCCCGGTTTCGCATAAGGTCGCCTGACAGGCGAGGCAGGTGAGATCCAGAGGACCTGAATCAAGAATGCGAACTGCGAACGGCAATGGGCTTCCGAGCAGCGGTGAGGTTTTCGACCGCAGCTTCACCCAGCAGGAGCCGATTCCCGAAGAGGCGATTGAACGCGCGGTTGCGGTCATGCGTCACGGCAGGCTGCACCGGTACAACCAACTGCCGGGCGAACATTCCGAGACGGAACTGCTCGAGCAGGAGTTCGCCGCGTCGGTAGGAGCCAAGTTTTGCTTGGCCGTCGCTTCGTGCGGCTACGCGATTTCGTGCGCGCTCAGGTCGATGGGCGTTCGGCACGGCCAGCCCGTGCTGATGAATTCATTCACCTTGGCGCCCGTTCCCGGCGCGATCGCAAGCGTCGGCGCAAAGCCGATTCTCGTCGAGACGACGAGCGGGCTTGTGATTGACTTGGACGATCTCAAGGCGAAGATCCGGCGGACGAAAGCGCGCGTTCTGCTTCTCTCGCACATGAGGGGGCACATCTGCGACATGGACGAGCTGATGCGCATCTGTTCATCCGAAGGCATTGCCGTCATCGAAGACTGCGCCCACACCATGGGCGCGAAATGGAACGGCACGCCTTCAGGAAGGCACGGCGCGCTGGCGTGCTATTCGACTCAAACCTACAAGCACATCAATTCAGGCGAAGGCGGATTGATCGCGACAGACGACGCCGAGGTGATGGCGAGGGCCGTGGTTCATTCCGGCAGCTACATGCATTTCGACAAGCATCTTGCAGCGCCGCCGAAAGAATTTTTTCGGGAGGCGAGCGAGCAGGTTCCGAATTGTTCGGGCCGGATGGACAATTTGAGAGCGGCATTGCTGCGCCCGCAGCTCCGGGAGTTGCCGGCCCAATGCGCATCCTGGAATGACCGATACTTCGCGGTTGAAAAAATACTCCGATCCGCGCATGCAATCCGGGTGATCGAGCGGAAGGAGAAAGAGGAATTTGTCGGTTCCTCCATGCAGTTCATGTTGCCCGAGTTCACCGCCGAGGAAATTGCGGAAACCGTGTCCGAATGCGCAGCCCGCGGCGTCGAATTGAAATGGTTCGGCAGGAAGGAACCGGTCGGATTCACGTCCCGATACGTCAATTGGAAATATTTTGATCGGCAGAGCTGCCCTCAAACCGACAAGGTTCTTGCGGCGCTCCTTGACATGAGGCTGCCGCTGACGTTTTCGCTTTCGGATTGCCGAAAAATCGCGAACATCATCGTGGGCACGGTGAGCCGAATCGCGGACGGCAGAACGAGACGAAAGGACGATGCGAATGTTTGAGTCGTCAATGAAATTCGATTTCGGCGAAGAGATCGACGAATTGCGCGATCTGGTGCACCGCTGGGCGCAGGAGAGACTCAAGCCGTCCGCCGCCCGAATCGACGGCGAAAATGGCTTTCCGAGAGAGCTTTGGCGTGAACTGGGCGATCTCGGACTTCTTGGAATTACGGCGGACCCGGATTACGGCGGAGCCGGCATGGGATATCTGGCCCATACCGTCGCTGTGGAAGAAATTGCGAGAGCCTCCGCGAGCGTTTCCTTGTCATACGGGGCGCATTCCAACCTTTGCGTCAACCAGATTCAGCGGAACGGCAACGAAGAACAAAAATCCGCGCACCTTCCTCGGCTGATTTCGGGCGAGCATGTCGGCGCTCTCGCTATGTCCGAAACGGGAGCGGGATCGGACGTGGTGTCGATGCGCCTCAAGGCCGAAAAACGAAACGGCTACTACCTTCTGAACGGCGGGAAGTTCTGGATAACGAACGGAACGGACGCGGATGTCCTGGTCGTTTACGCCAAAACGGATCCCTCCGCCGGATCCGCCGGGATCACGGCCTTCATCGTCGAAAGAGAGATGGACGGGTTTTCGGCTTCGCAGGGATTTTCGAAACTCGGCATGCGCGGATCGGATACGGCTGAATTGCGGTTCGAAAACGTCGAGGTGCCGTTCGAAAACGTCCTCGGCGAGGAAGGCGGAGGAGTCGGCGTGCTGATGTCAGGCCTTGATTTTGAGCGTGTCGTGCTGTCGGGCATCGGCACCGGAATCATGGCGTCCTGCATGGATGAAGTCGTCCCGTATCTTCATTCCCGGAAGCAGTTCGGCCGCTCGATAGGCGAATTCCAGCTGATGCAAGCAAAAATCGCGGACATGTACGCCGCGCTGAATTCTTCCCGAGCCTATGTCTATCAGGTCGCCCAAGCTTGCGACAGCGGCGATGTCACGAGACAGGACGCCGCCGCCTGCGTGCTTTACGCTTCGGAACAGGCGATGCGGCAGGCGCATCAGGCAGTGCAGGCGATGGGCGGCGCGGGCTACCTTACGGAGTCGGCGGTGAGCCGGATTTTCCGGGACGCCAAACTCATGGAAATCGGCGCGGGGACCTCGGAAATCCGGCGGCTCCTGATCGGTCGCGAAATCATGCGGATCACGGCGTGACGGAGCCTCTTGCTCATTTCGGCAGAGCGATCGTCTGAGATGAAGCGGCTCGACTCGTCGATCACGCTCGGTTCCGACGAATACCTCGAAAATTTCCGAACGAATCAGGAAAAGCTGGACGCGGCGCGAAAAGCGGCCGAGCACGCGGCTGAAGGCGGCGGGCAGCGGGCAAGGGAGCGGCATGCGGCTCGCGGCAAAATGCTTCCCCGCGACAGGGTCTCGAATTTGCTGGATCCCGGATCGCCGTTTCTGGAAGTCGCGGCGACGGCCGCCCACGGCATGTATTCCGGAGATGCGCCCGGCGCGGGGCTGATCACCGGCATCGGCCGCGTCGCCGGAAAATGGGTCATGGTTGTTTGCAACGACGCGACCGTGAAGGGCGGCACTTACTTTCCGATGAGCGTCAAGAAGCACTTGCGCGCGCAGGAGATTGCCGAACAGTGCAGATTGACTTGCGTTTACTTGGTGGATTCCGGAGGCGCGAACCTCCCCCGGCAGGACGAAGTCTTTCCGGACCGCGAGCATTTCGGACGGATATTCTACAACCAGGCGCGGATGTCGGCCGCAGGAATCCCGCAGATCGCGGCCGTCATGGGATCATGCACGGCGGGCGGAGCGTACGTTCCGGCGATGTCGGATGTCTCCATCATCGTTCGCAACCAAGGCACGATTTTCCTTGCCGGACCTCCCTTGGTCAAAGCAGCGACCGGCGAGACCGTTACGGCGGAGGAGCTCGGGGGCGGCGAAGTCCATGCGGATGTTTCGGGCGTCTCCGACTATCTTGCGGAGGACGACGCGCACGCGCTCGCTTTGGCCCGGCAGGCGGTCGCATCGACCGGCGCGAAGCCTGCCGACGACGAATGCGTGTCTTCTCCGGAAGAGCCGGCCTACGATCCGGCCGAATTGCTCGGAATCATTCCTGCAAACATGCGCAAGCCTTACGACGTTCGCGAATTGATCGCCAGAATCGTCGATGGCTCCAGATTCGATGAGTTCAAGCAGCGGTTCGGACGCACTCTGGTCACGGGATTCGCATTCATTCGCGGACGCCTGACGGGAATCATCGCGAACAACGGAGTGCTTTTTTCCGAAAGCGCAATCAAGGGCGCGCATTTCGTGGAGCTGTGTTCGCAGCGCAAGATACCGATCGTCTTTCTGCAGAATATCACCGGATTCATGGTCGGCCGGAAGCATGAGCGAGAAGGGATCGCACGGAATGGCGCGAAGCTTGTGACTGCGGTCGCCACGACGGCGGTGCCGAAGATCACGGTGCTCGTAGGGGCGTCGTACGGCGCCGGAAACTACGGAATGGCGGGACGAGCCTACAGTCCGCGCTTTCTCTGGACTTGGCCGAATTCGCGAATCGCGGTCATGGGCGGCGAGCAGGCGGCGGATGTTCTCGTGAATGTAGGGAAGCGCCCCTCGGACGACGCGGCGAAGCGCGAAGCCGATGAGATCAAAAAACAGGAGCTCAGAGAGGCGATCATCGGTCAATACGCCGCACAGTCGGATCCGCTTTACGCATCGGCCCGCTTATGGGACGACGGCATCATCGATCCCGCTAAGACGCGCGGAGTGCTCTCTCTCTCGCTTGCGATTTCGATGAATAGTCCGATCGAGGATACGCGTTTCGGCGTGTTTCGAATGTAGCTTCCGGCAGGCGCGCGATGGAACAATATTGTGCAAATCCCAACAAGCCAGGACTTGTTTGAGCGAAATGTTCAACAGAATTCTCATTGCCAATCGCGGCGAGATCGCCTGCCGCATCATTTCGACAGCCAGTCGGATGGGCGTGGAAACGGTCGCCATCTACTCGGATGCCGACAGCAGATCGCGCCATGTCGCGTTGGCCGACCACGCGGTTCGGATTGGACCGGCGCAGCCGAGCGAGAGCTACCTGAATATCGGCCGAGTGATTGAAGCGGCGGCTTCCGCAGAGGTCTGCGCGATCCATCCGGGGTACGGGTTTCTTTCTGAAAACGCCGAATTCGCGGAGGCCGTGCGCAATGCCGGACTCGAGTTCATCGGGCCGCCGCCCGATGCGATTCGCCTCATGGGCCGAAAGGACGAGGCAAAACTCGCGATGGAAAAGGCGGGCGTTCCGGTGGTTCCGGGCTACAGCGGCTCTGATCAAGGTTCCGAGCGTTTGCTTGAGGAAGCCGACCGCATCGGTTTCCCGCTGCTGATCAAGCCTGTGGATGGCGGGGGCGGCAAGGGAATGCGCTCAGTGTTCAAGCGCGAGGACTTCATTGCTTCGCTGAAAATGGCGAAGCTCGAGGCAGCCGGGGCCTTCGGGAGCGACCGCGTCCTCATCGAAAGGCTCATTTCGCGTCCGAGACACATTGAGATTCAGATCGTGGGCGACACCCACGGAAACGCGGTTCACCTCTACGAACGGGAATGCTCGCTGCAGCGCCGCTTTCAAAAGATTGTCGAAGAATCGCCAGCCCCGGGACTGTCGCGCGAACAGGCGCGCATGCTCGGCGAGATTTCCGTCAAGGCGGCGAAGTCCATCGGCTATGTCGGGGCTGGAACACTCGAGTTCATCGCCGAATTCGACGGAGGATTCCGGCCGGACGGATTCTGGTTCATGGAAATGAACACGCGGATACAGGTCGAGCACCCTGTCACCGAATTGACGACCGGCGTGGATATCGTCGAATGGCAGCTCAGGATTGCCGCGGGCGAAAAGCTGCCTGCGCTCCAATCCGAAATCAGCTCTTCGGGCCATGCCGTTGAAGCGCGGCTGTATGCGGAGGATCCCGGCAGGGATTTCCTTCCGAGCGGCGGACGAATCACGAGATTGTCCCTTCCGAATGACGCAAGGGTCGACAGGGGCATCGATGAAGGCGACGCTGTCGGCGCGCGTTACGACCCGATGGTCGCGAAGTTGATCGTGCACCGGGAGACGAGGGCGGACGCCATCGGCGCGCTCGGAAAGGCATTGAGCGAAACCGAAGTTTCCGGCTTTGCAACGAATGCGCTGTTTCTGTCCGCGCTGACCAGCAGCGAACAATTCCTGCAGGGAAATTGCGACACCGAGTTTGTTGAGCGCGACTTTTGCCCGGTTGGCCCCGACGCGGATCCATCCGGCGAAGCGATCGCTATTGCGGCCTTCGCGGTTTCGACGCGGCGGGGGCGATTTCCGGCGGACGCCGGCTTCGCGCTTTGGGCCTCGCATCGCGCGAAGGTGCAGCTCGAAAGCCGGCAGCGAAAATTCGAAGCCGAGATCGCGTTCCCGACCAATACTTCTTGCGAGGTTCGAGTTCGCGAAAAGCGGTTCCGATTCGCTTACTCACAGGAGGATTGGATTCTCG
>CBDBBY010000002.1:0-29293 GCA_965203215.1 Paracoccaceae bacterium
GAGCCGAAGTTTTTGGTGCCTGGGATGGTTGCGGAGCGGTCGATAACTTTGGTGTTTGGTGAACGTAAAGTCGGGAAGGGTTACTGGCTGCTTTCGCAGGTGATCATGCCTGTGGCGTATTCGGGCCGGCGTGTGTACTTGGTGGCGTTGGAGGATAAGCATATTGTTCCTGTTCGCGCCGAGGCGTGCGTGAAGCATTATGAGGAGTCTGCGGGGCTGGATTTGGGTGACACGGATTTCAGTATATGCACGGAAGGTTCTTTGGACTTGTTGGATCGCACAAGTCTGGCTGACTGCTTGCAGCATGTTCGTCCATGCGATTTATTTGTGGTGGATCCGTTACGGATAGCGTTGGGGAATGCGGATGAGGATGGTTCGTCTACGCCGTCGCAGGTCGTGTCGAACTTGCGCTGGTTCATAGAGCGTGTGGGTTGCGCGGTTGTCTTGGTGGCGCACACGGGATATGGGAATAAGGATCGGCCGCGGGGTTCGTCTGCGTGGTTGGATTTGACTGATATATCCATTCGTTTGCATTGGCGGAAGGGCTTGATGGTGGCGGAGAATGCGACCAATCGTTACATGAAGCGCTGGGGCGCGCGGGCTTATGAGAGTGTGGACGTAGGTCGTCAGCGCGTGATTATAAGCACGGACAAGGAGGTGCCGAAGGCGGCTGTTCACGCGTCGGCGGAGGATCGGGATGATGAGGTGGCGCGTGCGATTTGGGACATGAATGAGCGCGGGATCAATCCCAAGCCTGCGGCGATTGCGGAGGTGATGAACATGAAGGTGAATATCGTGAACAAGTCGCTGGGTCGTTTGCGGAAGGATGAGCGGGTTGTGAGCGATGGAGGCGCCTATACAGTGTGCCTGTGGAATATGCCAGAGGATTGGCCGGGGTTGGACTAACCCCGGCAAAAATCGGATTATTGGAAATTTTGCCAAGGAGGCAGAGTGATGTTGCAAATGACTGAATCGATTTATCAGTTAGGCGCGGGCTAACAGGAAACCGGAAGCATTGAAACTCGCCTATATCGCTGTCCCGGTGCAGCCCGCGCCGCCATCGGGACAGCACACGAAAGGACGCAAGATGAAAGACTTGAGTAAGAGCGAACTGTTCGATGATCTTTCCCGCAAGCACACCATCATCTTGCGGGCGTATCATCGAGCGAAGCAGCGGAAATACATGCGGGCATACAGGCAAAGCCCTGCGTTCAAAGCGAAGCAGGCGGCGCGGCGGGAGTACATGCGGGAGTATAGGAGACGCACACGAAAGGAGGCATGATGGGACTACAGAAATGGATGCTAGAAGGACAAAGCAGGTACAAATCGCCGTTGGACATCTTTCAAATTCAGTGTTTGAATGGGCTTTATGTCCTAATCTACGGGAAAGACGGTCATTATGAATTACATCGCTATGAAGACCTTGATGACTGGGCTAATGACATCAAGCTGATTGAAACACTAGGCTTTGAGCGTCACAATTTTACCTACCGCTGCCCTGACCGCTCCAATCGTTTTCCCCACGCAAGCGCAACGACTGCTTGAAGGCGTATCATCGAGCGAAGCAGGCGGCGCGGCGGGACACCGTGAGCCGATGAGCCCCATTATTGGGGCTTTTTAATTCCTATGCGGTAATTCACGACACCTTATCCGCCGTACCTCCAATAGTGTCCCCCCGGTAAAGGTCAGCGTTATCGTGTTCACACCCGGGTCCACGGCCGGCAGCACGACCAGCTTCTCCTGATTGCGGCCAATCTGACTGAATGACCCCGCCAGCTGACTCGTCCCGTTCAGCGCCAGCGTCAGGCTTACAGTCCCAGTGATTCGCCTTAGCCAGAAGCCCACCGCGACCGCATTCCCCAGCGTCTCAATCACCATCTGCCGGGTGATGGCCGCCCCATCCCAGCTGCTTGCGACCATGTCGGCTGCCTGCCCGATATTCGGGAAGCCGCTTAGCGCGCGAAAATAGGTGTCCCCGCCATCCACAAGGTAATCATTGAACAGCGTGGATGACACTTCGTCGCCGGCCCGCGCCGGCGCGGCATCCGTGATTTTAGCGAAGGGCAGCGTCAAAACAGCACCTCCTCAATGCGCCAATTCCAATCCGTCTTGGCTGGCGTGGTGGCGCGGGGGCTGTCCCGCCATGTATAGTCATAAATCCCCGTGATGGCATAGATGTTTATCGTGTAGCTCCCCGGCGGCAGCAGGAGGGTATCATCGCCGTCTAGGTTGATGTCCGGCCGCAGTCCAGTTATCTGCGCGATGAGTCGATTCGTGAAGCGTCGGTCACCGTGTATGGCCACATCCCGCTGCAAGGGCGCTCGCTGCCAGGATACAGTGTGATATGTCGTCCTCACCTCCTGCGGCGTCGACACCAGCATGCCATTGGTCAAACCCTGAATGTTAAACACATTCGTGCTGGTCATGGTCTCGGCCGCGGTCGTGGTGAATGTGCGTTCGGTCAGGTCATTCCGCAAATGCCCGCTTGTATTGGCGCCGGCCTGGTAATCGTCGATGCCGGAGCGAATACGCAGATACCCGCCGCGAAAGGCAAAGGTCGACCCGCCCAGCGCATACCGATTCGCCCCGCGCACGATACGACGGATATGCCCAGCTTGGAAACCTAGATTTTCAGCCGTATAGATTTGGCTGGACCCCGAACGGCTGACGCTAACTGGCGTATAGTCCCGCAACGCGTAAAGAAAGTTCAGATTGTCCCGCACGGATTTATTGAGCGTGTCGGCGGTGATGATGTCGCCGCGGGCGAATTCGTGTCCGTAATAGAAAGGCATTACCAACGATCCCTAAAATTGATAGCCAGGATGGTCGGCGCTTGGCGGTACTGCAAGCGGACGGTTCGCATTGCGTTGGCGGTCGCCGGCGGCGGTATGGTGACATAGGGTCCGGCCGGCAGAGCCGCGCCATCGACGGTAACCCGCGCCACATCGGAGGTATGGTTGCGATTGGCGACGGCCAGGATAGCGACGAAGCCGGTGCTGCGTAAGGCGGCATAGGTTTTCGTGGCGACCGTCGTCCACGTCCCGCCGACATCGGGCAGGGACGTGCCTTTGTAGTCGAGTCCGTCCGACCCGATGAATTCGCCAATGGCCTGCAAATTGGCGACAATGGTGTTAAACTGCGCCGCCGTCAAAGCGGGCGCGGTTTCATCCACGTAGGTCTCCGGCGTCGTCCAAGGCATTATGTAACCGCCAAATAGATCTTGACACGGGTATTCGCTGGCAAGGTCGGCGAATTGCCGCCAGCCAGCCGCCATCTATTGACGTTGGTCGACTGGAAGATGAATTTGACATCGTTCTGACCCGCCCGGATGATAATCGAGCCCGCATTATTCATCGGGTCCAGAGTCTCATAGGTTTCTACGCCGTTGACCTCGACCACGACCCACCAGCCGATTTGACCCGGCACAACCCGCATCGCCGCTTCAGTCAGGGTTACACCATCGACCGTTAAGCCACTTCCCATCGGCAGCGTCCACGAAACACCCGATATCACCTGCCCATTCACCAGTCCCGTCGTTGGCAGGATGGATGACGTCGCCTGAAGCGCGCCGCGGCTGTTCTTGGCCGGTATAGTTGACGCATCGCTTGGCGTGAAGGTAACCCGAAGTTCAGCCGTCAGGGTCGCTCCCGTAGCGCCAGCCTCACCATCCCAATACACATGATAGCCCACTTCGTTATTCGCATTGTGAGTCAGAATGACATTGTAATGTCCGACAATGGTATTTGCTGAATACACTGTCTGGCGGAAAATGTTTAGCCCATTCAAGCTGGCGATACTGTTAGACACGACAAAATCGTCTTCATCGGCTAGGTCGCTGGCAAAGACGATGTTTGAAAGGGCGACGTTGCGGTCGGCGACGGTTTGATTGGCCTTGTTCCTGACAAACCCCATATTCACGTCACTGACTGGGGCTATCGTGAGTTCCAGGCTGCAATGGAATTCGCCATGCGGATGGTCATCCAAATCAATGCCGGGATTAGCCCAGTAGTAGGGCGCCTGCCCCACATTGAAGTCAGGTGTCGTGGAAGTGAGGGTGAGTCCTGGATTGCGGGTCAAAAGCGTTATGGAGGGTGTTACGCTTGGCAAATCGGCTTGATAGGCAGTATCACTTGGCAGCTTGGCTTTTGTCCAGCGGTCGGTGTTGCCGTTTAATGCAGTCGGGTTGACATCGGGGTCATTGCGGTCGTCCCGCTCCCAGCGGTTCAAACTGTGCATGCTTTGTGGCGTCGTATAAGCGTCATTGGAAAAGACCGTTAGGTCATAAGTAGCGCCGACCGTGTTCGAGTTGAGTCCCGGTGTGCCGGGCGCATGCACATACGCGAACTTTCCGCTTGGGAACAAGCCGGTATCCCGGGCGGCGGCGCGGGCTAATTTGATGTCGGCATATTCCGTGCCAGAGTGGAATTTTACCCACAGGTTGTCTGGCGGCGAATGGCCAAGAGGCACTTGGTCTGCCATCAGCAGCATGTTATAGGGACTTACGGTTTGCCATCTAAAGGCATCATCGCCAAAGTAGCCAGTCTGACCGCCGGCATCAGCTGCGATTGTCCCGCGCAAAACATTATTGTCTTCGTTGCTCGACACCAATTCATACAGCACGCCGTCGATGTTAATAATGTCGCCGACGGTAAAATTGTTGGTGGTGTCTAAGGAACCGGGCGCCGCCGTTCTTTGTGCCAGCGTCATGCTGTGGGGCAGCGGGTTAAAGCCGATGGAATTGCCATCGGACGCAACAGTAAGCACCTCACCGGCGTCATGGGCGGCATAAGCTGGCACACGCTGCTTAGATGGAATAAGGGTGTTGATGCGCCCATCTACGGCTGTTTGATCTAAGCCCCCCCCGGACGCATTGTCCAGCGTGTCCTGCAAGCCGCGGTTATACAAAACGTTCGCTTGTCCGTCCACCGTGACAAGACGCTCATCGGCCGTCACCGGCGCCTCGGCTATCGTGGTGATACTCGATTCAAAGGCTTCTTTCGTCATGCTAGCTCCTCGTCAATGTCACTTGTTCGCCGCCCAGCAGAAGCGGCACACCACCTAGTGTAACATAATTCGCTGGCGCGCTATAGGTCAGGCTCACTTGTTCGCCGCCTAGCAGAAGCGGCACACCGCCCAGATAGACCAGATTGCCAGTCACATCCACCGGACCCGACAGATAAGAATTCACGCCGAGTCGTATCGCCGCGTCATCGAAGCGCCATACCGCCAGCTGCCCCACACCCGCCGCGATCAAATCCCACTGCAACGTGAACACGCGGCGACGGTAAGTCACCTGCCTAAAGCCCAGCAGCATGCGCCCGGCGAAGTCCTCCCCATCTAACGGCTTGATATTCAGGAACACGACCGACAGATTGTCCAGCGTAAGCAAATCCTTGTTTTCAGCCAGCACGGGGATTTCCATGCGCGCGACCTTCAGCGGCTCGCTCCGCTGCGCCAAAATCGCATTGATGGGGACGGCATCGGCGGCCCAGGGCTTGACCTTCATGTCCTGCCGGCCGTACTGATATTCGCCTTGCAGGTTAATCGCGGCCACAATGCGCGCCGACTCCCCTGTTTGACGAATGCCCGATATGACCACTGTCTCGGACGGCTTGATGTAATTCGCTAGGTTCGTGGCTTGCCAGGTGAGTTCAAAGGCGTTCTGCTCAAGAATGGTTAAGCGCACGTCGGTCTCGTCTGGATCCTGGATCGCCAAGGACCAATTCAGCACCCGCGCCCCAGCCGGCGCCCTAGTGCGAAAGACCTGCGGCCGGCCCGGCGCCAACTGCATCACTGCCTGCGTCGCGATTTGACCAAGCTCGCTCGCCACACGGACTATCTCACCGCTGACCCGCGACACGGAACTTTCGGGCTTGCCACCTATCGACCAGTCGAACACGGGATAGAGGTCGGCATTGATGGTCAAATCATCTGGCTTGGCATTCGCCAAGGCAAAGCTCTGAAAGGATACCGACCCATCGGACAATTCACTGGCCAGCCCGCCGAACAGCTTGCCAAATTCATTCAGGAACTGCACGGGACGGATATTGTCTAGGATAAAGGGGGCGGTCATGTAGGTATCGAAGTGACCCGACCCCGAAGCGATAGGGGATTGGCTAAAATAGTCATGCCAGAGCCGCGCAATGGGAACGGAAGCCGATTGGCTTAAGACGATGGTCTCGCGCATGGCATCTTTAATCAAGCTGTGGAAGCGGACTCGCTCATCCTTGATCGGGTCCATCACGCCAGTGAATATCGTGACCCCATCGACGACGATTTTCATTTGATGCTGCGCTAGGATTTCAGGCTCGCCGATGCCTTCATACGGCTTATAGAAGCGCAGTGTGCCGCCGGCGCGGGCTAGGCGAAAGTCGCGCCCGGTCGTGATGGTCGCGCCATGCCGAAAACGGAACTCGCTCACGAAGGGGCGCAGGTCAGCTTGCGGATTCCCGTAGCGGCCATCATCGTCCCAGTCGACTAAGATTTGGAGTGACCTAGGGTGATAGAGTCTCATCGGTTGCGATAGGCTTCCTCATCCAAGCGGCCTTCGCGCCAGGCTTCCGTCCATGCGTCGGTGACCTTGTCCACGAAGTCCTCACCATCAGCGACATGAATGTTTTCAATAATAATCGGCGGCGGGCCGCCAGTGCCTGAATACCAGCCCGATGGATTGGCGAAAGCCGGGTTCGTGCCGAAGGTCCGCCCCAAGGCGTCGGTGTAGGGCTGATAAGTGAGATAGTCCAGTCCGACCCGACCGCGTACTGTGTCGCCCTTCACGCTATAGGTTGACCATGGCGATTCATGCCAGCCCATCGCCCGCGCAGGAGGCGCCCCTTGTCCAAAGAACATGTCATAACCTGTGAGGGCGATGTCGAACGGCGATGCGCCAGGCAGATAGCGTCTAGCGAACGGGTTCAACAAAGCCTGGGCCGGCGCGCTGCCCAAGATGTCACCGCCTAACCCGACCAACCGCGGCAGGAAACGACCCGTGTTGCGATTGATGCGCGCGAAGACGGTGTTGCTGTTTTTCGCGCGTATCCATCTTAGAAATTCCTCACCCGTTAATTGTGCTCGCGCCTGTGCTTGCGTCGGCACACCAGGATTGTTAAACCACCGACTCATCTCCCCGGGAGCATTGAGGGGCATGAACCGCGGACCGCCGCGTCGATCCAAGGCTGAAAAGATATGCCGCGCAACATCGTCGATCACGCTCCTTCCTACCTGCCCCGCCCCCGTCGAGCCACTATCCTGTGCGCCCAGCCTAGCCAAATCATCCGTGAAGGAGGCACCAAACCGCGGCCATTGACGACGCAGCCCCTGTGCGCCCAGCCTAGCCAAATCATCTGTGAAGGAGCCACTGAACCGCGGCCATTGACGACTCAGCCCCTGTGCGCCCAGCCTAGCCAAATCATCCGTGAAGGAGCCACTGAACCGCGGCCATTGACGACTCAGCCCCTGTGCGCCCAGCCTAGCCAAATCATCCGTGAAGGAGCCACTGAACCGCGGCCATTGACGCTGCAAGGCCGAATCGCCTAATGCAGCCAAATCATCCGTGAAGGATCCATAAAACTTGGATGCTCGCGTCGCCGCGTCCCGAGCCAGCGTTCCCGTTAGCCGATTGTTATAGACACGCGGCAAATACCGCGCCGCCCCCTTGGCGACACTGCTGGCTATGCTGATGCCCTTCTTGGCCACCGTGCTTGGCACGCGCAAAAGCAAGGCATCGGCCGCATTCAAAATCCCCAGCCCCGCCAAGGACGCAATCGCAAGCCCGCCAGCAGTCGGGGTGAGGTCAGGGAAATTCGGCGATGCCGTGAAATCGCCCTGCTGATGCGCCGCCACACGACCCTGATAGTCCGATGATGGCGACCGCTCTAACTGCGTCGCTAGCAGATGACCGTAAGCCATGCCGAGCGGTCCCTGCCCTACTCCATCCCATGGTCGCGCGGTCGCATTATACCGCGCTACGCTTTCAAAGTCTTCTTTGGCGAATTGCATAATCGCCGCATCGGTCGGAATGATCGGCGCATCGCCAATACTGGACACGAAACCACCCGTGTCCACCGTAATGGGGTCAATCGGCTGAAAGCCGGGTATCAGCGCGCCGATGCGGTTCGCGCCCTCGATGATGGGATTCAAGCCATCGGCGAAGGACTTCGCGACCGAAGCCGCCATGTTATGGAATACAAGTTCGCCTTCGCGGGCAAAGGCATAGATGTTATTCACACCCGACTGCAAAGCCGACACGATGCCTAAATACACCTGCGCGAACGTCACCTTGCTTTCAGCCGGCAGGTTCTTAAACATCGTGCTGAAGGCCGTTTGTAGTGTGTCTCGCCCCTTCAGCAGCTGCGGCACTTGATTCAGAAAACCCGCAAACACATTCGTGAAAGCGGTTACATAGGGGAGAGCCGTAGTCGCTATCGTGCGCCCTAAACCCTCAACCGCCTGATTAACCCGCCCCTGCGCGGCATGAAACCGCTCGGCGGCCGCGACCGCGCGTTCATCAATGACTAGCCCCAGCCGTTCATATTCGGCGGCATTGGCGCGTAAAGCCTCACTGCCCTGTTCCAGTATCGGCAGCAGCCTCTGCGCCAAATCCCCGCCGAAAATCGCATCGGCGGCCCCGGCGCGGTCCGCCGCGCTTTCAATCTGATTCAACCCATCGGCGATGTCCAACAAGGCTTCATACGATCCACTGTCCGCCAAGGCCGATGCGTCTAAGCCTAAGACGTTAAAAGCCTCCGCCGCCGCCGAAGCCTCATCCTGCGCGTCGAACAGCTTGACGTTGATCTCATTAAGCACATCGCGGACATCATCGCCTTCTAAATTGAACCGCTTGAATTCTTGACGCAAGGACGACACTTCTTTGACCGTCGCTTTCGTGGTCTTGGCGATTCGTCCCGTCTCTAAATCCATCTTGGCGTATGCGGACGTGAGCTTGACCACGCCGGCCGTCACCGCGGTGACGGCCCCCAGCGCAACCGTGGCACCCACCTTGACCTTCGTGAAGGCCGCGCCAGCCGTACGACCGATTTTGCCAAAATTCGCCTGCACCGACTGCACCGCTTTGCCGGTGCGGTCGACCGCATTGATGCCGACAATGACGACAGGATTAGCCATCGAAGAACCTCCCCCTAAAGAACGTCGTCAGCCTAGACAGGCGCCGCGACAAGGTCAGGCGCTGCTGAAGCCGGGCGCGGTCCTGCGCCCGCACATTCTCCGGCGTCAGCCCAGCGAAGTCGATGACGCGGCGCGCCAGCTGCTTGCCGGCCGACCGCAAATAGTTCCTGATGTAGCGATGATCAAGTTCCAGCCATAACGGGTACGGCGGTTTGTCCAGATGATTGTACAGCCCATCAGGGCGGGCAAAGAAGGACGCGCGGCTGGTGCCGGTGCGTACCGGCCAACCCGTGCGCCCATCACGAATATCATTCGCCAAAGTAATAAAAAAATCATAGCGCAGCGTTCGCAGAAGCCGTCTGAAATGACTGCGCGGGAAGCCCTCGCGCCGAAGCACATAGCGCAGCAAGGCATCCGTGTCGCCAGTCGGTATTTTAACCGCCATCAATCAATTCCTCCGCAATGCGCTCCGCTTCCAACTTTATATTGGCATCGACAAAGCGGTGCGCCGCGCCATAGCCAGACCAAGGCTTGCGACTCTGACCCTTGAACAGCCGCTTCGATTCCGTGCCGGCCGGATTGTCAGGCGCGCCTTCCGTCTCTAAGCCCGGCGCATAAGACGCATCATTCAGGATACCGCGCTCATCTCCCGTGAAGCGAGACTGACTGTAGCCGGTACGCACCGGCCAATCGCTTTCCCCCGCCTTGAGTCGACCCGCCAGACGCAGGCTCACCCGCTGCGGCAGATTAGCCACGATACCCTCAAAGCGCCGATTCACCTCGCGAAGCGCATCCGCATAGTCGACGGTCGTACGCATGTTAAAATTGCCGCGGTGACGCCGTTCGGTGTCAAACCATCTTGTGGCGAATTCGACTCGCTGCTCGCCTTGCGTTAGGAACACCATCAGCGGTTCAAATCCCAGACCAGTATGCGAACCCCCTGAAAATTGTCCAGGTCGGGCAGCCGCTGCCACTGCTGAAACGCCACATGCGGACAAAGCAAATCCGTCACCCTAGCCACCGCCTCCTCCAAGTCCTGCTCGGCGCAGTCGTCTTCTACATAATGACGCCATACATCGACGCTAGCCAAAGCCCTAAACCCCGTGCCGCGCATGCGAATGCCATGGTACATCACGAAGACCTGGATCGGCGCATCCTTCGACTTCGGCTCATCATGAAACACATCGATGTCCTCCTCTTTACCCAAGGTCGCGATTAAAAAAGGCACAAATCCGCGCTTAACGCTGTTCATACAACCCCCTTAGCACATCGGCGTAACCGTCAAACAGCGTAGGGCCCCGCTCCAGCTTGCGCTTCACATCGTCGCCCATTTCAAGCAGCGCCCCGCCAATCTCAATCGCCAGTTCGCGCAAGGTCGGCGGCGGACTAGCCAGCTGATCGCCGGACTTCCAGGTGTAATCAGGCACTAGCGGATCCGCTTCCCGGTCGACCCAGTCAATAATCATTTCCAGTCCATTGCGTATCACGCTGTCCCCCTGCGCCAGCGTCTCCGAGCCGTCTAGATCCGTCAAGACCGCCAGCCCCGGCGTCAGGACGAGTTCCAGGTTCGAGGGCGGCAGAAATGGGGCTCGCACCACCGCATACCGGTTGCGGTCGACCCGCACGACTTCTAAATCATTGTACAGCAAGCCGCGACCGACATAGCCGCGCACCGTCTTGAGGTCGATGACCGGCAAGTCCAAGTCGAACTTCCACTCATCATTCCCTTGCAGCAGATAGTTCACATTGTAGCGATAAATCGTCTGTTCAGGCTCATAGAAAATCAGTTTCTGATTATAAAACGCGGTCTCGACTTCGTGAACCGTGCCTAGCGTCGCGCTTTTGCCTATGTCTATCGGTCTGCACCACATCGTCTGCTCCTCAATCCCCCTGAGCTTGCACACGCAAGCCGTGTCTGCGTTTAGACAAGCTCCTGCGCCCTAGTGTCCAAATCAGCCGTTAAATCGCTCTCATCGCCAATCCCCGCGCCCTCATCGCCTATTTCAACCTGACTCACGTTCTCATCCTGGTCAAAGGGATTCGGCCATACCACGCCCATTTCGTCATTCATCTGCTGCAAGTCGGCAGTCGATGCGCCTTCCAGACTCGCGGCCGCCATCATCAGTTTCTTGTACCGCGGCAGCGTCGTGGTCTGCGCCGACAGCGCATAGACGTAAGTGCGCTTATACTGTTCCTTGACCGCCTTGCCTGAAATCGCATGCTTCTCAATGCCAATCCCATACAGCGCGGCCGGAATGTTCGTGGCCGCGAACATCTGCTTCGTGTCCTCTTCAATATGTGTGAAATGGTCCTGCAGCGTGCCTTGACGCTCCAGCGTCTGAATGTCATCAAAATAAACCGGCGGCGTAAGCACCTCCGCCTGCGCCCACTCTTCCAGCCTAAGCTGCCTTGTTTTGGAACGCAGCAGCGATTCATCCGACTGCGACGGATCATCGGCGACGTCCCCCGTGCGCTCATTGTCCATCGCCGGTATCAATTTCAGCCGCGGCCGATCATGGTTCAAAATCATCGTGATGGCTGAAAAACGACGGTTGATGTCTAGCGCCAAGCTGGTGATGTCCCGATACAAACTGCGCCCCCAATCGCCAGTGCTAGGCCGGCGCTGCACAGGAATAATCGAGCCAGCCCGACCGATGCCCGACCGCTGAATGATATCCCAATGCGCCGCCGAGCCAATCGGCATCACGGATTCCTCTTCGACCAGCCGATCCAGTTTCATGCCAGTGACCGACCATACCTGCTGTCTCGTCTGCCCATCGGCATAGGAATAGTCCAGAACCACGCGGTCTTCCCCTTGCATGGTCGCCAAGACATCCGCCTTGCTGTCGGCCGGATACCAGTACACCGGCATCGGCGCGCTGACCTCAGCCCCCCATTCACCTTCCATCAGATGAAACAGCCCGGTGCCAAACCGAATCATGTCGACCAGCACGTTGTACAGGGACTCATGCGCCATCTGCACGAAACGCGGCGTGATAAAGTCGCTTTCATAGGGGGCTTGCGTGGGCTGACCATCCTGCAAGCGAACTAAGCGGGGCGGCATGGACATCAGTAAATCGGCTAGGAACTGCGCCGTCATCTGGTGGTAGTTGATCTTGACCGGCTTGTAGCCGTAATCGCCATCGAACAGCGTCTGAAAGCGTTTCAGCTGCGCCACCCGCGACTGCGCTTGACTGGGAATGAGATCGGCGCCGGCCTGCCAGTAATCCAAGGGGACGTCAATTTCATAGTCGACGCGCTTGTCCCATTCCGCTTCCGCATGCGTCAAGCCGTCCAGCACGCCTAACTGATCATAATTCCGTTCATAGTCTTGAAATAACATTAACGCCGCCTCCTGACTCGCATAGCGAAATACCGCAAGGCATCCATCGCATGGTCATGCCCCTTCTTAGTCGCCACAACCCCCATTTTGTCCTTGTCCGGGTCCCATCGGTAACCGCGTAACTGCGAATAAGCGACGGGGACGTTATCCGTGAACCTGATGCGACCATTCGCCAAGAAATGATAAGTCTGCTCAATGCCGAGTTCCTTGCGCTTGTCCGCATTGTCCACGCGGCAGGCAATGACCTGTTCCAGCGCGGTGCGAAAGGCTTGATCGGCTGAATCGATGACCGCGAACCGCGGCGCGGCGCCGTGATACACCAGCCAGCCAGCTATCTTGTCCACCTGCTCCTGATGCGTCAGCTTGCCCAGCTTGCGATGATTATGCTCCCATTCGCCTACTATCCACCAATCGCCTTCAAAGCGGCCAAACAGCAGGGCATGCGTTGACGAACTATGATTGCCAGGATCCACCGCCAAGCCCCATTGCGTCGCCTCGCGGCTGTCAAAGGGCAGCTTAACCGGCGGCTTGTATTCCGGCCATACCGGACCGGTTGGGTCCGCATCTTCGACCAGCACCCGGTTAATGTACCAATGACCGTAACTCGTGTCCTTAATGCTTTGCTTGTACCGTTCGCTCAAGCGGGGATTGTCCGCCAGATACAGCCGATGGATGACCATGTCTATCTCATCGGCGCGGCTAGCCCATTCCCGTCTAAACCAGTGCCAAGTCAACGACGGATTCGCAGTCAGCACCATCTTGGCATTGTCCGACCCCCGCAGCCGATTGTCCAATTCCCACATCATCTCTTCAGGGATATTGTACACCTCATCGACATAAATCCCGGTGAGGTTCAGTCCCTGTATGCGGGACGTGCTAGTGATGTTATTGCCGTCAAAGAATAAAAAATTGTTGCGCCCGACCCGATATTCTTTCGGCGAGCGCCGCCGATAGGGGATGCCGAGTTCATGGCATACGATACGGACTTCAGGCAGGATGACGCGGTTCGTCTGGTGCGACGTCTTCGCTAGCAGGGCGAAGTCATGATTCTCAAACTGGCGGCTGAATCGAATCAGCCCGGCCACGGCGGTGGCGGTTTTGCCGGCGCCGGGCGCGCCATAGACCATCACGAAACGATGCGGCGAGGACTTCAAGTCCACGATAGGCCACTGCTTCACGCTCCAGGGTCTCATTGGCCTCCGCCTTCTAGATAGGCGATGTAGGCGGTCAGGTGCATGACCGGCATAGCATCCAACTCGTCCAAGGTGATATGCAGCGACCGGGCTAGAAGCACGTCATTCAGGCAAGCTAGCTGCCAATCGAATGCGCGGCGGGCTTCCAACGTCAGCTTGCTTAGGTCGCCGCCGCTTCGTCTGATGGCGGCTCGAAAAGACTGGGCACCGTCACCAAGTCCTGCAATAAAAAATTGACGGCGTCCAGCCAGCAGGCTTCCATCAGCAGGAAATCATGATTCGGCTTGCCATTGGTGAACAGGGGCTTGCCATCAATGCTATGCACGATACACGTCCAGTCCTGTTCGGTGTCCAGCATGAATTCCGGGTCCTTGTCCATCGTGGTCAGGAGCAGCGAGCGCCGCCGCGATGGATTGGCGAAAGCGTATTCGTGCTGCTGTTCCCGCAGTTCTATAGTGCGCTTATGCCGCCACATCAGACCTGATCGCTCCAATCGATGTCCTTCCCGGTCATTTCGCAGTCAAAGGACATGGTCAAGCCGCCGTTGTCATCGGCGCCGGGGGTAAGCCCGGCGAGGTAGATTTCGCCAAGCGCCTGGGGAAAGTCTCTGGTCGTGTTCCCGGGAAGACTCGTCGTCGAGTCAACCCATTCCGTCGCCGGGAAGTCCGGTCCGGCCGGGCGCCACTGAAATTCCCAAACGTCATCGATGTACTGGGCGATCACCTTGGTTTCGGGATTCCAGTCGCAAGTCACTGACCAAACGGAATCGGTCCGCCCGGTCTTCTGCCGCCGCCTGCCACTGGTCTGACTGGGGATGACGCGGTTCGGCGAAGTGCGCGGGATGGTGAAGGGGACCAGCCCATTTTCGCCGCTTAGCGTCACGATGGTCGACGTCGAGGACTTCGGTCGCATCCTGAACGCGAGTTTGTTAGTAATGTAAGAATCGGTCATAGCCGTATGATCCTTCCATAGCCCAGCATATTCTTGGGGCCGTCTAACTTGTAAGTGCTTCCTGTCGAGCCGTTGTAGAAGCTAACGTGATAGCCGCGCACGGCTTGCGTGGCGGCATTGACGGCTTCTACGGGATTGGTCACTTGAAAGCGATAGATGATGTATTCGTCGGTGGCGTCATCGAAGCGGGCCGGCAGTGCGTCCGCGCCGGAATTAGCCCATGTGAACTGCGCGCCTTGATTTGGACTGGCTAGCTTGGGTTCGGGTGTAACCACCACGCCAAATTCGTGGCTGCTGCCGATATTCACATCGCCCGGCGCGCCGTCCTTGTCCGATATGAGCATGACAAAGGCGGTGTCGTGGACGTTGAAATCGACGGCCACATCCGTGTCCAATTCGGCGCCGCCGCCTTGCTGTGAGCCACTAGAGACAAAGGTCCAATTCGGGTCGGCGCCGGTAAAGGCATCGCCGATTACGAAATCGCCATTCAGTTCCAGTTCGCCTGACATGGTCCAGATGCCGTCATTAGGCTCGACGCCGGCATTGGACAGCAGCATGGGAAGGTGAATGAAAACCTTGCCGACACGATGGTGATACAGGACGGCGATTTCCTTGTCCGCGCCGTCCAGTATCGCCTTTAACGGAGTGGATGGCGAGCGCATGAGCATGCCGTCCAGGCTTAGGGTGGCATCCAAGCTGGCGCCGCCGCGAAACATATAGGACTTGGAAATCCATTGTTTCGCAAACAGGTTATGGATGAGCCTTAAGGTCTGGTCTTCTAGGAATTCGGCCACATTGACCGTGTTATCGCCCCATTGAAGCCAGACGTCCAGCCCGACGGTTTGAAAGCCCATTAGGCCTCCGTGCGGATCTGAATCCGATACAGGAAACGCTCGTCGACCGTGTCGACTACGCGCCGCATGCTGCTGTGAATGCGGATGTCGTCGCCCAGCTGATTTTCCTGAACGCCGATTTGCTTCTCGACCTTGTGCCGTTCGGCATAGGCCGTCGCGGCATTGTTGGCAAGATAGGTGGCGACATGTTTCTTCCCGCCCACCGTGATTTCGTTCAGATTGTTGGATTGGATCACATCCAGCCAGCCGAACAGCCGGCCTCGGTTCTCGCCTTCCAGGATTTCAAAGAACAGGCGGCTGTCGCCGGTATCCTTATTCCCCAGATAGTTGCGGATTTGCCAAAAGCCGACGGGGGAGGTCACGTAGGTCCATGGGTAGATGGTGGCGGCGCCGGGTCCGATTTTCGGGTAAGGGCCGTCGGCGAGTTCCAGTGTCAGTTTCCAGAGCGTTTCAAACAGGAGGCTCTGGTCATCGGCTCCGGTGCCGGTGAATGTGCCGTACTTGGCATCCGTGCTGTCGGTTTGCAAGTAGTTCGTCGCTGTGCCGACCGTCTTGACCTGGCTGATGTTCGTGCTTGACCCGACCGCGAAGTCTTGCGTGACGGCGCCGAGATTGGTTGCATCCCATTTAGCGGCGACGTCGTCATCCAATACGCCGGCGACCTTATAGGCTTTGTTGTCGGCACGGTTGGTCAGGAGGTCGGGGGTCACGACCATATTCTGTTCAGGGTCGATGCTGACGCCGGTGTATATTTTGTTCCCCATCCGCAGCACGCGCGCTTCGAGGTCGGCGGTTTGCGTGACGGCGGGGTAGGTGTTGCCCACCCAGGGATCCGTGATGGACACGACTTCTTTGTCGCGCGGGATTTGGATGACGTTGGTGGTCTGGAACATCTCCTCGTATTCGCGGTTGCAGAGCGGGACGAGTTTGTACGATTGGCGCAGCTTAGTTTGAAAGGCGGCGGCATAGATGCGCCGCTGGACGTTGCCATCGGTGATGATGGAATTGGCGGCGGGTAAATTCGCGGTTGGTATAGCCATGTCTCCCTCCTATCGGTTAAGGCTAATTCGGCAGGGGTTGAAATCCCGTGCTGCGGGCCTCGCGGGCTTGCGTGACCATCTGCATGATTTGAGCGTCGCTCAAGTCGGCGGTTCCCTGGGCGCGCGGCTTGGTGGCGGCGCGTCGGGCAGGCGGTGGCGTGTCCGGTGTCGGTGGCGCGGGCGGGTCATAATCGCCGCCGCGGGTGATGCGGTTGACCTCGCGGTCGAGGTCGAGATGCGGGGCGATTTTGGACAGGATGAGTCGAAGGTCATCGACTTGTCCTTGCAAGGCGACGGGATCGCCTTGCTCGTCGGTTGGCGCTTCCGCGGATTGGTCCGCGGGCGCGGGTGGAATGGCGGGGTCAGTTTCCGTCTTCGCCGCCGGGCTGGTTTCCATCTTCGGCGATGGGTTTGGTGTAGTCTTTTCGGATTCCGTCATTGGGATCATCCTCTTGTAATTCTTTTAATCGGTTCGTAGCGCCCAACGCGACATTGATGTTGCCGCGCTGATAGGCGAGAAATTCAAGGTTCTGGTCTAAGGCCATCTCTCTGAACTCATGCAAATCCTGCCGTAGTGTGCGGTCGGACAGCGTGCAGCCAGTGCCGAGTAGCGAGCGATACTCGCCGACTTGCAGTCCATAGTAGCGGCCATCGACTAGGGCCTGTCTAAGAACAGCGAAGCGCGCCTCCTTATCCACTATACCCTACCCCTAATCGGCCGCTTCGGTTTCGGCGGGGATAGCTTCAATTTCTTGGCACACGGCTTGCGCTAGCTCAATGGCTTCGTTGAGGCGTATATGCACCGATGCGCCCCATAGGACGGACACGGCTAGGACGGCGGCGATAAAGGCGTGCGTGATGCGGTGCAGCTTCTTAATCAGCGCGGCGTCACGGTTGTGCAGCTTGGCTACTGCGGTGTCGATTTCAGCGTCAGTCATGCGTCTTCTCCTGCGGCGCATACTGTGCGCCCTTCGGGTCCGGCGGCATATTCATCATAGACGCCGTTCCCGACGGCCTCTTCGAGTCGGGTGATGCGTTCGCTGTTTTCGGCGGCGATGCGTCGTTGGGCTTTGCTCTCGTCCCGCAATTCGTTGATGGCGTCCCATAAGGCTTGGACCCAGCTGGTGAGGTCGACGTAGGGTCGTTTCAGTTCAGTCATCATGCTATCCCCTCATGTGCTAAAACTTGAGTTTCGTTCATGGTCAAACTCACTTTCTACAAATGCGTATCGTTCGTCATCGGTTTCGAAGTATTCAGACGCTAGCCAAGCCTTGATTGTCAAATCTGGTTCCTGCCGATACAAGAGTCTGAATTCCGCTTCCGTCATGTTGTTATGATAGCCCTTAATCATCGTTCGTCTCCTTGTTCGGTTTTTCGGCGAAAGCCTGTCGGAGTTCGGCGGCGCACCGTTCGGCGGCTTTGCCGAATGCTTCTAGGTCGCTTAAGACCGCGTCTAGCCTATTGTTCGGTTTCTCGTCGAAAGCCTGCCGGAGTTCGGCGGCGGATCGTTTGGCGGCTTTGCCGAATGCCTCTAGGCCTCTTAAGGTCGCGTCCTCCCACTGTTCAGCCATCTCCTCTTGCCTTTCCTTAATTGCCTCATAGATTTTGTCGATTTCCTCGCACTTCTGTTTGAGCAACACCCATAACTCGGCTTCGGTCATATTGTTATGATAGCCCTTAATCATGCGTTCATTCAGATTCATGCGCTATCCCTTCATCTGCGTCGAATAGTTTGACATTGATTGCATTGAGGACGTCACTCACGTCATCCGCTTCTAGATCGAACTTCTTGAATGCTTCACGCAAAGACAAGAATGCCTTGAGCGTCGCCACCAGATTCATGCGATTTCCCCTCATGTGCGATATGTGACCACATTGTACCCCATTTTTAGCCGATGTCAAGTCGAATAGGTCTCAAACGGCAAAAATCCCAAAAATGGGGAATTTGCCGGGGAATGAATTGCAGAATGTAAAATCTTTGTAAAATCCCAGATTCGTCCAGATTCGATGCGATTCCCCTTGACAGATATATCTGCTTGGTATATCATCTATAGCATAGTAAGGTTCATCGAAAGGATATGATGATGGTCTATCTAGCGTTAAGGGAACTCTCGAAAGTCAATCCGCATTTGATCGTCCCCTTGTTCATCCTTTGTATAGTCATCGTTATCTTATGGGGGTTGAAAGAAATCTATGAAGAAACCCACTAAGCCGAAGGAACTGGGTGCCGCCATGCATCAGGCTCTGCTGCGTATCAAGAAGCTGGAAGAGCGGCAGAAGGCGATCTTTGATTGGATCTATGCAGAGGAGGATGCGAAACGGAAGGACGTTTCTAGCAAGCAGAAGGTTATGGATTCGATTCTGAAGGAGGCGCATTATGACTGCAATTAACGCGGAGCCGCGTTCGGTCGCGGATTGGAAGTTGGAGGCTGTGAATGCGGTTTATAACAGTGACCTTTCACAGCGGAACAAGATGGTCTTGGCCGCGATGGTTCAGAGTGGCAGCTTTGCGCGCGAAGGGCTGGATGCGGGCAAGCTGGTGTTTCGTCAGCGGGTGTTGGACTTGGGCTTCAGCATAGGGTATAACCCGCCCACGATTGCCAAGGCTTGGAAGGAATTAGAAGCGGCTGGATACATTCAGCGATTGAATGCGAAGGGTAGTCGGCCGCCTTGGTGGGAAATCAATCATGCCGAATTGATTGATGTCCCCCCGTTTTGACCCCGGCAATTTTCCCATTATTGGGATATTTTCCATCGCGCGGTCAAACAGTGCCTGCCTGCCGTCCTTAAGGACGGCAGGCAGGCTTGAGACCTGATTTTGATTGATTGGAGGGTTGAAGTGAAGAGGTTTGTATTTCGTTCGGTGTGGGATAGTGGTTTAGTGGAGCCGAAGTTTTTGGTGCCTGGGATGGTTGCGGAGCGGTCGATAACTTTGGTGTTTGGTGAACGTAAAGTCGGGAAGGGTTACTGGCTGCTTTCGCAGGTGATCATGCCTGTGGCGTATTCGGGCCGGCGTGTGTACTTGGTGGCGTTGGAGGATAAGCATATTGTTCCTGTTCGCGCCGAGGCGTGCGTGAAGCATTATGAGGAGTCTGCGGGGCTGGATTTGGGTGACACGGATTTCAGTATATGCACGGAAGGTTCTTTGGACTTGTTGGATCGCACAAGTCTGGCTGACTGCTTGCAGCATGTTCGTCCATGCGATTTATTTGTGGTGGATCCGTTACGGATAGCGTTGGGGAATGCGGATGAGGATGGTTCGTCTACGCCGTCGCAGGTCGTGTCGAACTTGCGCTGGTTCATAGAGCGTGTGGGTTGCGCGGTTGTCTTGGTGGCGCACACGGGATATGGGAATAAGGATCGGCCGCGGGGTTCGTCTGCGTGGTTGGATTTGACTGATATATCCATTCGTTTGCATTGGCGGAAGGGCTTGATGGTGGCGGAGAATGCGACCAATCGTTACATGAAGCGCTGGGGCGCGCGGGCTTATGAGAGTGTGGACGTAGGTCGTCAGCGCGTGATTATAAGCACGGACAAGGAGGTGCCGAAGGCGGCTGTTCACGCGTCGGCGGAGGATCGGGATGATGAGGTGGCGCGTGCGATTTGGGACATGAATGAGCGCGGGATCAATCCCAAGCCTGCGGCGATTGCGGAGGTGATGAACATGAAGGTGAATATCGTGAACAAGTCGCTGGGTCGTTTGCGGAAGGATGAGCGGGTTGTGAGCGATGGAGGCGCCTATACAGTGTGCCTGTGGAATATGCCAGAGGATTGGCCGGGGTTGGACTAACCCCGGCAAAAATCGGATTATTGGAAATTTTGCCAAGGAGGCAGAGTGATGTTGCAAATGACTGAATCGATTTATCAGTTAGGCGCGGGCTAACAGGAAACCGGAAGCATTGAAACTCGCCTATATCGCTGTCCCGGTGCAGCCCGCGCCGCCATCGGGACAGCACACGAAAGGACGCAAGATGAAAGACTTGAGTAAGAGCGAACTGTTCGATGATCTTTCCCGCAAGCACACCATCATCTTGCGGGCGTATCATCGAGCGAAGCAGCGGAAATACATGCGGGCATACAGGCAAAGCCCTGCGTTCAAAGCGAAGCAGGCGGCGCGGCGGGAGTACATGCGGGAGTATAGGAGACGCACACGAAAGGAGGCATGATGGGACTACAGAAATGGATGCTAGAAGGACAAAGCAGGTACAAATCGCCGTTGGACATCTTTCAAATTCAGTGTTTGAATGGGCTTTATGTCCTAATCTACGGGAAAGACGGTCATTATGAATTACATCGCTATGAAGACCTTGATGACTGGGCTAATGACATCAAGCTGATTGAAACACTAGGCTTTGAGCGTCACAATTTTACCTACCGCTGCCCTGACCGCTCCAATCGTTTTCCCCACGCAAGCGCAACGACTGCTTGAAGGCGTATCATCGAGCGAAGCAGGCGGCGCGGCGGGACACCGTGAGCCGATGAGCCCCATTATTGGGGCTTTTTAATTCCTATGCGGTAATTCACGACACCTTATCCGCCGTACCTCCAATAGTGTCCCCCCGGTAAAGGTCAGCGTTATCGTGTTCACACCCGGGTCCACGGCCGGCAGCACGACCAGCTTCTCCTGATTGCGGCCAATCTGACTGAATGACCCCGCCAGCTGACTCGTCCCGTTCAGCGCCAGCGTCAGGCTTACAGTCCCAGTGATTCGCCTTAGCCAGAAGCCCACCGCGACCGCATTCCCCAGCGTCTCAATCACCATCTGCCGGGTGATGGCCGCCCCATCCCAGCTGCTTGCGACCATGTCGGCTGCCTGCCCGATATTCGGGAAGCCGCTTAGCGCGCGAAAATAGGTGTCCCCGCCATCCACAAGGTAATCATTGAACAGCGTGGATGACACTTCGTCGCCGGCCCGCGCCGGCGCGGCATCCGTGATTTTAGCGAAGGGCAGCGTCAAAACAGCACCTCCTCAATGCGCCAATTCCAATCCGTCTTGGCTGGCGTGGTGGCGCGGGGGCTGTCCCGCCATGTATAGTCATAAATCCCCGTGATGGCATAGATGTTTATCGTGTAGCTCCCCGGCGGCAGCAGGAGGGTATCATCGCCGTCTAGGTTGATGTCCGGCCGCAGTCCAGTTATCTGCGCGATGAGTCGATTCGTGAAGCGTCGGTCACCGTGTATGGCCACATCCCGCTGCAAGGGCGCTCGCTGCCAGGATACAGTGTGATATGTCGTCCTCACCTCCTGCGGCGTCGACACCAGCATGCCATTGGTCAAACCCTGAATGTTAAACACATTCGTGCTGGTCATGGTCTCGGCCGCGGTCGTGGTGAATGTGCGTTCGGTCAGGTCATTCCGCAAATGCCCGCTTGTATTGGCGCCGGCCTGGTAATCGTCGATGCCGGAGCGAATACGCAGATACCCGCCGCGAAAGGCAAAGGTCGACCCGCCCAGCGCATACCGATTCGCCCCGCGCACGATACGACGGATATGCCCAGCTTGGAAACCTAGATTTTCAGCCGTATAGATTTGGCTGGACCCCGAACGGCTGACGCTAACTGGCGTATAGTCCCGCAACGCGTAAAGAAAGTTCAGATTGTCCCGCACGGATTTATTGAGCGTGTCGGCGGTGATGATGTCGCCGCGGGCGAATTCGTGTCCGTAATAGAAAGGCATTACCAACGATCCCTAAAATTGATAGCCAGGATGGTCGGCGCTTGGCGGTACTGCAAGCGGACGGTTCGCATTGCGTTGGCGGTCGCCGGCGGCGGTATGGTGACATAGGGTCCGGCCGGCAGAGCCGCGCCATCGACGGTAACCCGCGCCACATCGGAGGTATGGTTGCGATTGGCGACGGCCAGGATAGCGACGAAGCCGGTGCTGCGTAAGGCGGCATAGGTTTTCGTGGCGACCGTCGTCCACGTCCCGCCGACATCGGGCAGGGACGTGCCTTTGTAGTCGAGTCCGTCCGACCCGATGAATTCGCCAATGGCCTGCAAATTGGCGACAATGGTGTTAAACTGCGCCGCCGTCAAAGCGGGCGCGGTTTCATCCACGTAGGTCTCCGGCGTCGTCCAAGGCATTATGTAACCGCCAAATAGATCTTGACACGGGTATTCGCTGGCAAGGTCGGCGAATTGCCGCCAGCCAGCCGCCATCTATTGACGTTGGTCGACTGGAAGATGAATTTGACATCGTTCTGACCCGCCCGGATGATAATCGAGCCCGCATTATTCATCGGGTCCAGAGTCTCATAGGTTTCTACGCCGTTGACCTCGACCACGACCCACCAGCCGATTTGACCCGGCACAACCCGCATCGCCGCTTCAGTCAGGGTTACACCATCGACCGTTAAGCCACTTCCCATCGGCAGCGTCCACGAAACACCCGATATCACCTGCCCATTCACCAGTCCCGTCGTTGGCAGGATGGATGACGTCGCCTGAAGCGCGCCGCGGCTGTTCTTGGCCGGTATAGTTGACGCATCGCTTGGCGTGAAGGTAACCCGAAGTTCAGCCGTCAGGGTCGCTCCCGTAGCGCCAGCCTCACCATCCCAATACACATGATAGCCCACTTCGTTATTCGCATTGTGAGTCAGAATGACATTGTAATGTCCGACAATGGTATTTGCTGAATACACTGTCTGGCGGAAAATGTTTAGCCCATTCAAGCTGGCGATACTGTTAGACACGACAAAATCGTCTTCATCGGCTAGGTCGCTGGCAAAGACGATGTTTGAAAGGGCGACGTTGCGGTCGGCGACGGTTTGATTGGCCTTGTTCCTGACAAACCCCATATTCACGTCACTGACTGGGGCTATCGTGAGTTCCAGGCTGCAATGGAATTCGCCATGCGGATGGTCATCCAAATCAATGCCGGGATTAGCCCAGTAGTAGGGCGCCTGCCCCACATTGAAGTCAGGTGTCGTGGAAGTGAGGGTGAGTCCTGGATTGCGGGTCAAAAGCGTTATGGAGGGTGTTACGCTTGGCAAATCGGCTTGATAGGCAGTATCACTTGGCAGCTTGGCTTTTGTCCAGCGGTCGGTGTTGCCGTTTAATGCAGTCGGGTTGACATCGGGGTCATTGCGGTCGTCCCGCTCCCAGCGGTTCAAACTGTGCATGCTTTGTGGCGTCGTATAAGCGTCATTGGAAAAGACCGTTAGGTCATAAGTAGCGCCGACCGTGTTCGAGTTGAGTCCCGGTGTGCCGGGCGCATGCACATACGCGAACTTTCCGCTTGGGAACAAGCCGGTATCCCGGGCGGCGGCGCGGGCTAATTTGATGTCGGCATATTCCGTGCCAGAGTGGAATTTTACCCACAGGTTGTCTGGCGGCGAATGGCCAAGAGGCACTTGGTCTGCCATCAGCAGCATGTTATAGGGACTTACGGTTTGCCATCTAAAGGCATCATCGCCAAAGTAGCCAGTCTGACCGCCGGCATCAGCTGCGATTGTCCCGCGCAAAACATTATTGTCTTCGTTGCTCGACACCAATTCATACAGCACGCCGTCGATGTTAATAATGTCGCCGACGGTAAAATTGTTGGTGGTGTCTAAGGAACCGGGCGCCGCCGTTCTTTGTGCCAGCGTCATGCTGTGGGGCAGCGGGTTAAAGCCGATGGAATTGCCATCGGACGCAACAGTAAGCACCTCACCGGCGTCATGGGCGGCATAAGCTGGCACACGCTGCTTAGATGGAATAAGGGTGTTGATGCGCCCATCTACGGCTGTTTGATCTAAGCCCCCCCCGGACGCATTGTCCAGCGTGTCCTGCAAGCCGCGGTTATACAAAACGTTCGCTTGTCCGTCCACCGTGACAAGACGCTCATCGGCCGTCACCGGCGCCTCGGCTATCGTGGTGATACTCGATTCAAAGGCTTCTTTCGTCATGCTAGCTCCTCGTCAATGTCACTTGTTCGCCGCCCAGCAGAAGCGGCACACCACCTAGTGTAACATAATTCGCTGGCGCGCTATAGGTCAGGCTCACTTGTTCGCCGCCTAGCAGAAGCGGCACACCGCCCAGATAGACCAGATTGCCAGTCACATCCACCGGACCCGACAGATAAGAATTCACGCCGAGTCGTATCGCCGCGTCATCGAAGCGCCATACCGCCAGCTGCCCCACACCCGCCGCGATCAAATCCCACTGCAACGTGAACACGCGGCGACGGTAAGTCACCTGCCTAAAGCCCAGCAGCATGCGCCCGGCGAAGTCCTCCCCATCTAACGGCTTGATATTCAGGAACACGACCGACAGATTGTCCAGCGTAAGCAAATCCTTGTTTTCAGCCAGCACGGGGATTTCCATGCGCGCGACCTTCAGCGGCTCGCTCCGCTGCGCCAAAATCGCATTGATGGGGACGGCATCGGCGGCCCAGGGCTTGACCTTCATGTCCTGCCGGCCGTACTGATATTCGCCTTGCAGGTTAATCGCGGCCACAATGCGCGCCGACTCCCCTGTTTGACGAATGCCCGATATGACCACTGTCTCGGACGGCTTGATGTAATTCGCTAGGTTCGTGGCTTGCCAGGTGAGTTCAAAGGCGTTCTGCTCAAGAATGGTTAAGCGCACGTCGGTCTCGTCTGGATCCTGGATCGCCAAGGACCAATTCAGCACCCGCGCCCCAGCCGGCGCCCTAGTGCGAAAGACCTGCGGCCGGCCCGGCGCCAACTGCATCACTGCCTGCGTCGCGATTTGACCAAGCTCGCTCGCCACACGGACTATCTCACCGCTGACCCGCGACACGGAACTTTCGGGCTTGCCACCTATCGACCAGTCGAACACGGGATAGAGGTCGGCATTGATGGTCAAATCATCTGGCTTGGCATTCGCCAAGGCAAAGCTCTGAAAGGATACCGACCCATCGGACAATTCACTGGCCAGCCCGCCGAACAGCTTGCCAAATTCATTCAGGAACTGCACGGGACGGATATTGTCTAGGATAAAGGGGGCGGTCATGTAGGTATCGAAGTGACCCGACCCCGAAGCGATAGGGGATTGGCTAAAATAGTCATGCCAGAGCCGCGCAATGGGAACGGAAGCCGATTGGCTTAAGACGATGGTCTCGCGCATGGCATCTTTAATCAAGCTGTGGAAGCGGACTCGCTCATCCTTGATCGGGTCCATCACGCCAGTGAATATCGTGACCCCATCGACGACGATTTTCATTTGATGCTGCGCTAGGATTTCAGGCTCGCCGATGCCTTCATACGGCTTATAGAAGCGCAGTGTGCCGCCGGCGCGGGCTAGGCGAAAGTCGCGCCCGGTCGTGATGGTCGCGCCATGCCGAAAACGGAACTCGCTCACGAAGGGGCGCAGGTCAGCTTGCGGATTCCCGTAGCGGCCATCATCGTCCCAGTCGACTAAGATTTGGAGTGACCTAGGGTGATAGAGTCTCATCGGTTGCGATAGGCTTCCTCATCCAAGCGGCCTTCGCGCCAGGCTTCCGTCCATGCGTCGGTGACCTTGTCCACGAAGTCCTCACCATCAGCGACATGAATGTTTTCAATAATAATCGGCGGCGGGCCGCCAGTGCCTGAATACCAGCCCGATGGATTGGCGAAAGCCGGGTTCGTGCCGAAGGTCCGCCCCAAGGCGTCGGTGTAGGGCTGATAAGTGAGATAGTCCAGTCCGACCCGACCGCGTACTGTGTCGCCCTTCACGCTATAGGTTGACCATGGCGATTCATGCCAGCCCATCGCCCGCGCAGGAGGCGCCCCTTGTCCAAAGAACATGTCATAACCTGTGAGGGCGATGTCGAACGGCGATGCGCCAGGCAGATAGCGTCTAGCGAACGGGTTCAACAAAGCCTGGGCCGGCGCGCTGCCCAAGATGTCACCGCCTAACCCGACCAACCGCGGCAGGAAACGACCCGTGTTGCGATTGATGCGCGCGAAGACGGTGTTGCTGTTTTTCGCGCGTATCCATCTTAGAAATTCCTCACCCGTTAATTGTGCTCGCGCCTGTGCTTGCGTCGGCACACCAGGATTGTTAAACCACCGACTCATCTCCCCGGGAGCATTGAGGGGCATGAACCGCGGACCGCCGCGTCGATCCAAGGCTGAAAAGATATGCCGCGCAACATCGTCGATCACGCTCCTTCCTACCTGCCCCGCCCCCGTCGAGCCACTATCCTGTGCGCCCAGCCTAGCCAAATCATCCGTGAAGGAGGCACCAAACCGCGGCCATTGACGACGCAGCCCCTGTGCGCCCAGCCTAGCCAAATCATCTGTGAAGGAGCCACTGAACCGCGGCCATTGACGACTCAGCCCCTGTGCGCCCAGCCTAGCCAAATCATCCGTGAAGGAGCCACTGAACCGCGGCCATTGACGACTCAGCCCCTGTGCGCCCAGCCTAGCCAAATCATCCGTGAAGGAGCCACTGAACCGCGGCCATTGACGCTGCAAGGCCGAATCGCCTAATGCAGCCAAATCATCCGTGAAGGATCCATAAAACTTGGATGCTCGCGTCGCCGCGTCCCGAGCCAGCGTTCCCGTTAGCCGATTGTTATAGACACGCGGCAAATACCGCGCCGCCCCCTTGGCGACACTGCTGGCTATGCTGATGCCCTTCTTGGCCACCGTGCTTGGCACGCGCAAAAGCAAGGCATCGGCCGCATTCAAAATCCCCAGCCCCGCCAAGGACGCAATCGCAAGCCCGCCAGCAGTCGGGGTGAGGTCAGGGAAATTCGGCGATGCCGTGAAATCGCCCTGCTGATGCGCCGCCACACGACCCTGATAGTCCGATGATGGCGACCGCTCTAACTGCGTCGCTAGCAGATGACCGTAAGCCATGCCGAGCGGTCCCTGCCCTACTCCATCCCATGGTCGCGCGGTCGCATTATACCGCGCTACGCTTTCAAAGTCTTCTTTGGCGAATTGCATAATCGCCGCATCGGTCGGAATGATCGGCGCATCGCCAATACTGGACACGAAACCACCCGTGTCCACCGTAATGGGGTCAATCGGCTGAAAGCCGGGTATCAGCGCGCCGATGCGGTTCGCGCCCTCGATGATGGGATTCAAGCCATCGGCGAAGGACTTCGCGACCGAAGCCGCCATGTTATGGAATACAAGTTCGCCTTCGCGGGCAAAGGCATAGATGTTATTCACACCCGACTGCAAAGCCGACACGATGCCTAAATACACCTGCGCGAACGTCACCTTGCTTTCAGCCGGCAGGTTCTTAAACATCGTGCTGAAGGCCGTTTGTAGTGTGTCTCGCCCCTTCAGCAGCTGCGGCACTTGATTCAGAAAACCCGCAAACACATTCGTGAAAGCGGTTACATAGGGGAGAGCCGTAGTCGCTATCGTGCGCCCTAAACCCTCAACCGCCTGATTAACCCGCCCCTGCGCGGCATGAAACCGCTCGGCGGCCGCGACCGCGCGTTCATCAATGACTAGCCCCAGCCGTTCATATTCGGCGGCATTGGCGCGTAAAGCCTCACTGCCCTGTTCCAGTATCGGCAGCAGCCTCTGCGCCAAATCCCCGCCGAAAATCGCATCGGCGGCCCCGGCGCGGTCCGCCGCGCTTTCAATCTGATTCAACCCATCGGCGATGTCCAACAAGGCTTCATACGATCCACTGTCCGCCAAGGCCGATGCGTCTAAGCCTAAGACGTTAAAAGCCTCCGCCGCCGCCGAAGCCTCATCCTGCGCGTCGAACAGCTTGACGTTGATCTCATTAAGCACATCGCGGACGTCATCGCCTTCTAAATTGAACCGCTTGAATTCTTGACGCAAGGACGACACTTCTTTGACCGTCGCTTTCGTGGTCTTGGCGATTCGTCCCGTCTCCAAATCCATCTTGGCGTATGCGGACGTCAGCTTCACTACGCCGGCCGTCACCGCTGTGACCGCCCCCAGCGCAACCGTGGCACCCACCTTGACCTTCGTGAAGGCCGCGCCAGCCGTACGACCGATTTTGCCAAAATTCGCCTGCACCGACTGCACCGCTTTGCCGGTGCGGTCGACCGCATTGATGCCGACAATGACGACAGGATTAGCCATCGAAGAACCTCCCCCTAAAGAACGTCGTCAGCCTAGACAGGCGCCGCGACAAGGTCAGGCGCTGCTGAAGCCGGGCGCGGTCCTGCGCCCGCACATTCTCCGGCGTCAGCCCAGCGAAGTCGATGACGCGGCGCGCCAGCTGCTTGCCGGCCGACCGCAAATAGTTCCTGATGTAGCGATGATCAAGTTCCAGCCATAACGGGTACGGCGGTTTGTCCAGATGATTGTACAGCCCATCAGGGCGGGCAAAGAAGGACGCGCGGCTGGTGCCGGTGCGTACCGGCCAACCCGTGCGCCCATCACGAATATCATTCGCCAAAGTAATAAAAAAATCATAGCGCAGCGTTCGCAGAAGCCGTCTGAAATGACTGCGCGGGAAGCCCTCGCGCCGAAGCACATAGCGCAGCAAGGCATCCGTGTCGCCAGTCGGTATTTTAACCGCCATCAATCAATTCCTCCGCAATGCGCTCCGCTTCCAACTTTATATTGGCATCGACAAAGCGGTGCGCCGCGCCATAGCCAGACCAAGGCTTGCGACTCTGACCCTTGAACAGCCGCTTCGATTCCGTGCCGGCCGGATTGTCAGGCGCGCCTTCCGTCTCTAAGCCCGGCGCATAAGACGCATCATTCAGGATACCGCGCTCATCTCCCGTGAAGCGAGACTGACTGTAGCCGGTACGCACCGGCCAATCGCTTTCCCCCGCCTTGAGTCGACCCGCCAGACGCAGGCTCACCCGCTGCGGCAGATTAGCCACGATACCCTCAAAGCGCCGATTCACCTC